>LR990730.1:0-4802500 GCA_905142475.1 Xanthomonas hydrangeae | reverse complement strand
CCTCGGACGAATACTACTGGGGGTAGAGCACTGTTATGGCTAGGGGGTCATCGCGACTTACCAAACCATTGCAAACTCCGAATACCAGTACGTACTATCCGGGAGACACACGGCGGGTGCTAACGTCCGTCGTGAAAAGGGAAACAACCCAGACCCACAGCTAAGGTCCCAAATTCACTGCTAAGTGGAAAACGATGTGGAAAGGCATAGACAGCCAGGAGGTTGGCTTAGAAGCAGCCACCCTTTAAAGAAAGCGTAATAGCTCACTGGTCGAGTCGGTCTGCGCGGAAGATTTAACGGGGCTAAGCAGTGAACCGAAGCTTGGGGTGCATAAAACTTGTTTTATGCGCGGTAGAGGAGCGTTCCGTAAGCCTGCGAAGGTGGATTGAGAAGTCTGCTGGAGGTATCGGAAGTGCGAATGCTGACATGAGTAACGATAATGCGGGTGAAAAGCCCGCACGCCGAAAGCCCAAGGTTTCCTTGCGCAACGTTAATCGACGCAGGGTTAGTCGGTCCCTAAGGCGAGGGCGAAAGCCGTAGTCGATGGGAAGCAGGTTAATATTCCTGCACCTCGCGTGAGTGCGATGGAGGGACGGAGAAGGTTAGGTGTACCGGGCGTTGGTTGTCCCGGGGAAAGGCGGTAGGTTTGGATCTTTGGCAAATCCGGGATCCTTTAAGACCGAGCACCGAGACGAGCCTTTATGGCAAAGTCACTGATACCACGCTTCCAGGAAAAGCTCCTAAGCTTCAGCTCACGAAGACCGTACCGTAAACCGACACAGGTGGGTAGGATGAGAATTCTCAGGCGCTTGAGAGAACTCGGGTGAAGGAACTAGGCAACATGGCACCGTAACTTCGGGAGAAGGTGCACCCTTTTTGGTGGCTCATGCGAGCTATAGCTGAAGAGGGTCGCAGAAACCAGGCCGCTGCGACTGTTTATCAAAAACACAGCACTCTGCAAACACGAAAGTGGACGTATAGGGTGTGACGCCTGCCCGGTGCTGGAAGGTTAATTGATGGGGTCAGCCGCAAGGCGAAGCTCTTGATCGAAGCCCCAGTAAACGGCGGCCGTAACTATAACGGTCCTAAGGTAGCGAAATTCCTTGTCGGGTAAGTTCCGACCTGCACGAATGGCGTAACGACAGCGGCGCTGTCTCCACCCGAGACTCAGTGAAATTGAAATCGCTGTGAAGATGCAGCGTTCCCGTGGCAAGACGGAAAGACCCCGTGAACCTTTACTATAGCTTTACACTGAACGTTGAGTTCGTCTGTGTAGGATAGGTGGGAGGCTATGAAACTGTGGCGCTAGCTGCAGTGGAGCCATCCTTGAAATACCACCCTGTCGTGCTTGACGTTCTAACCTAGATCCGTTATCCGGATCAGGGACCGTGTATGGTGGGTAGTTTGACTGGGGCGGTCTCCTCCTAAAGAGTAACGGAGGAGCACGAAGGTACGCTCAGCGCGGTCGGACATCGCGCACTGTGTGCAAAGGCATAAGCGTGCTTGACTGCAAGATCGACGGATCAAGCAGGTACGAAAGTAGGTCTTAGTGATCCGGTGGTTCTGTATGGAAGGGCCATCGCTCAACGGATAAAAGGTACTCCGGGGATAACAGGCTGATACCGCCCAAGAGTTCATATCGACGGCGGTGTTTGGCACCTCGATGTCGGCTCATCACATCCTGGGGCTGTAGTCGGTCCCAAGGGTATGGCTGTTCGCCATTTAAAGTGGTACGCGAGCTGGGTTCAGAACGTCGTGAGACAGTTCGGTCCCTATCTGCCATGGGCGTTGGAAGTTTGAGAGGGGCTGCTCCTAGTACGAGAGGACCGGAGTGGACGAACCTCTGGTGTTCCGGTTGTCACGCCAGTGGCATTGCCGGGTAGCTATGTTCGGAAGCGATAACCGCTGAAAGCATCTAAGCGGGAAGCGCGCCTCAAGATGAGACTTCCCGGGGCACAAGCCCCCTAAAGGAACCATATAGACTATGTGGTTGATAGGTCAGGTGTGTAAGTACAGCAATGTATTGAGCTAACTGATACTAATGATCCGTGCGGCTTGACCATATAACCTCAAGTTGCCTTGGTCCCAACGAACGTTGGTAGATCATCAAACGCAAGCTACGTCACAAGTTAACTATGCGAGACGAGCGCCGTAGGTGCTTCCACACGCAAACGCTTGCACAGCAATGTGCACACGTTTGAGGAAGCTCCAACTGGCGACGCTCCAACCGTCTCCCTGGTGAAATTAGCGCTGTGGAACCACCCGATCCCATCCCGAACTCGGAAGTGAAACGCAGCTGCGCCGATGGTAGTGTGGCTCAAGCCATGCGAGAGTAGGTCATCGCCAGGGGCTTTACCCGAAACCCTCAGTCCAACTGGACTGAGGGTTTCTTTTTGTCCAAAATCCGCATCGCAACCGCCGAAAACACAGCGCAAGGCCGCACGCTCACCAGCGAATCCGCCCGCTCAAGATCCGTGCTGAGCCTGGCACCGATGCCACGCACGCGCTTGACGCTCGCGCTGAAGCAGGACGCGGTAGCAAAGCCGAAAAGGTCTGAATGTCACCGTAGAACCCGGACCGCCAAGGGGCACTCTGAGCATGGCACCGATACCAGGATCTGCGCTTGATGCTGGGGGACCGACTTCTTGGCACTGCGTCGGCATCCACCGTGCCCTGATGATCGCAAAGACAGATGATCGCAAAGACATCTGTTTATCGATCGATTGGCATATGGTCAAAGAACCGACCAGTCAGGGCGTCTGCCAGTGGACGTACCCTTGATAGTGCTGGCTTCCTGCTCATAAATCGGCACGAGGAGAACCGGTCACCGGCTAGTGCCAGCAGATGGGTCCTGATTGCACTCCACCGTCGCCAAACCCCTGCAACCATCTGGGTCCCTGGGACTATCAGGGCCATGCAATTCATCAAGATCAAGGTGACTCGCTGACTGGCTTATTCTTCGCCGCCATGCTGCTCACCGAGACTGCATCCGATACGCGTGTGCTTGGCCATATCACTTATCGCTGTCGCATGAGGCATTGCCAGGGCACAAGCCAACAAAAAACCCCGCGGGAGCGGGGTTTTGTTGGTCCAATCGACCGCACTATGACGTCTGCATCGAGGCGAGGATCAGTCGCCCAAGGTCAGCAGGGAGGCATTGCCGCCGGCGGCGGTCGTGTTGACGGTGACGACCTTCTCGGTGGCGAAGCGCAGCAGGTAATGTGGACCCCCGGCTTTCGGGCCGGTGCCTGACAGGCCCTGGCCGCCGAAGGGTTGTACGCCGACGACCGCGCCGATCTGATTGCGGTTGACGTAGACATTACCAACCGCGATGCGTGTGGTGATGCGGTCGATGGTCTCGTCGATGCGCGAGTGCACACCTAGCGTCAGTCCATAACCTGTGGCATTGATCTGGTCGATAACGATATCGAGCTGGTCCGCTTTCCAGCGGATTACATGCAGCACTGGTCCGAAGATCTCACGTTGCAGCTGCGTCAGCGAGGTCAGCTCATAGGCGCGCGGGGCGAAGAAGCTGCCATGCGCGGTTGCTGGATTCAGTGCCGTGCTGCCGATCAGGCGCGCTTCGCGATCCATGCGTGCTGCATGATCGTCGAGGATCTTGAGTGCATCTGCGTCGATTACCGGGCCAACGTCGGTGGACAGTAGCGCAGGGTCGCCAATCTTCAGCTCGCCCATGGCACCGGCGAGCATGGTCATGACCTTGTCGGCGATGTCGTCCTGCACGAACAAGACGCGAGCGGCCGAGCAGCGTTGGCCGGCGGACATGAAGGCGCTGGAGATCGCATCCTTGACGACGGCTTCGGGCAATGAAGAGGAGTCGGCGATGAAGGCGTTCTGGCCGCCGGTTTCGGCGATCAGTACACCGATCGCGGCGTCGCGTGCAGCCAGGGTGCGGTTGATGACCCGTGCGGTCTCCGTGGAGCCGGTGAAAGCGACGCCGGCCACGCGCGGGTCGTTGGTCAGCGCGGCGCCAACGGTCGCGCCATCGCCTGGCAGGAACTGCACGACAGCCTCGGGGATGCCCGCTTCTTGCAGCAGCTTCACCGCCGCGTAGCCGATCAGGTTGGTTTGCTCTGCCGGCTTGGCGATGACGCTGTTGCCGGCGGCCAGGGCGGCGGCGACCTGACCCAGGAAGATGGCGAGCGGGAAGTTCCATGGGCTGATGCAGACGAACACGCCGCGCCCGTGCAACTGCAGCTCGTTGGATTCGCCAGTTGGACCGGGCAGACGCTCGGGGGCGCCGAACTGGGCGCGTGCCTGGCCGGCGTAGTAGCGCAGGAAGTCGACTGCTTCGCGGACCTCGGCCACTGCGTCGGGCAGGGTCTTGCCGGCTTCCTTGACGCAGATCGCCATGAACTCTGGCATGCGCGCCTCGAGCAGGTCGGCTGCGTGTTCCAGGATGGTGGCGCGGCTGGCGGCGGGCGTGCGGTTCCAGGCGGGCTGCGCGGCGGCAGCGGACGCCAGCGCCTTCTGCACGGTTGCCGGATCGGCCGGCTGCCAATGGCCGACGGTTTCGCGTCGGTCTGCGGGGTTGAGTACCGCTTCGCTGGGCGTGCTGAGCACTGCGCCGGGCACCAGTGGGGTAGCCTTCCACGGTTTGATCGCGGCATTGAGTTGCTCGGCCAGCTGCCGCAGATCGTTGTCGTTGGCGAGATTGGCGCCCATGGAGTTTTTCCTGTGTTGGTTCTGGCTGCGCAACAGATCGGTCGGCAGCGGAATCTTGGGATGCGGAATGGAGCTAAACGACGACACCGCTTCGACCGGATCGCGGATCAGGTCTTCGATGGCGACGCCCTCGTCGGTGATGCGATTGACGAAGCTGGAATTGGCGCCGTTTTCGAGCAGGCGACGCACCAGGTACGGCAGCAGATCCTCGTGCGAGCCGACCGGCGCGTACACGCGGCAGGGCAACCCCAGCCGGTCGGCCGGAATCACTTCCGCATACAGGTCATCGCCCATGCCGTGCAGTTTCTGGTGTTCGTAATTCTTGGTTGTTGCGATTGCGCGGACCGCCGCGATGGTCTGCGCGTTGTGCGTGGCGAACATCGGGTACAGCGCATCGCTGTGCGCGAACATGCGACGTGCGCAGGCCAGATACGACACGTCGGTATTCTGCTTGCGGGTAAAGACCGGATAGCCGGGGTGACCCTCGATCTGTGCGCGCTTGATCTCCGCGTCCCAGTACGCGCCCTTGACCAGACGCACCGGAATCCGACGGCCGACGCGACGTGCCAGGTCGGCGAGGAAATCGATCGTGTACGGCGTGCGCTTCTGGTAGGCCTGCACCGCAAGGCCATAGCCTTCCCATCCATCCAGCGATGGGTCGGAGAACGTGGTCTCGATGATGTCCAGCGACAGTTCCAGGCGGTCGGCTTCTTCGGCATCGACGGTGTAGCCGATGCCGTAGGACTTGGCCAGTTGCGCCAGCTCGAGCACGCCCGGTACCAGCTCGGCCATCACGCGCGCACGCTTGGCATGTTCGTAGCGCGGATACAGTGCGGACAATTTGATCGAGATGCTGGGCGCTGCGAATACATCGGTGCCGACGAAACTGCCGCTGCGGCCGATCGCGTGGATGGCATCGCGGTATGCCTGCAAGTAGCGCTGCGCATCCTTCATGGTCAATGCGCCTTCGCCGAGCATGTCGAACGAATAGCGGTAATCGGCGTTGTTGCTCTTGCGCGAGCGCGAGAGGGCTTCACCGATGGTGCGGCCCATGACGAACTGGTGGCCCATGATCTTCATCGCCTGGCGCACGGCCAGGCGAATCACCGGCTCGCCAACGCGGCCGATCAGGCGCTTGAACGCGCCCGGCACGTCTGCGCGGGTGAGGTCGTTGAGTTGCACCAGCTTGCCGGTGAGCATCAGGCCCCAGGTCGATGCATTGACCAGCACCGAGTCGCTGCCGCCGACGTGCTTTTTCCAGTCCGCATCGCCGAGCTTGTCGCGGATCAGCTTGTCTGCGGTGTCCTGGTCGGGAATGCGCAACAGCGCTTCGGCCACGCACATCAGCAGTACACCTTCCTCGCTGCCCAGGTCGTACTGGCGCATGAAGGCCTCGATCGCACCCTGGTCCTGTGCACGTGCGCGGACGCGGGTGACCAGGTCGGCGGCGACCGCCTGCACCTTGGCCTGTTCGGCGGCGGGCAGGCGGGCCTGGTCGAGCAGTTCGCGCACGTGCTCGGCTTCGTCCTTGAGCCAGGCGGCGGTGATGGCGGCGCGTAATGCACCGGGTGCGGCAGGCAGCTCGGGCGCCAACAGCGGGCGCGCAACTGGGTTGGAGGCAAGCGGGTCGAGCTGAGCGTTCATGCGAAAGATGCCTGGGGATCCGCGCTTATTCTAGAGAACGGAAGTACCTGCGCACTTGTGTGGAAGCGGCAACTTTTCCGCCGTTTTGTGCATGTCGCCGTCGCACGTGCAAGCGGACTCGATCGTTGCTGGCTGCAGCCGCCTGCATCGGGGAAGTGATTGATTTACGCGCATTTTTAGCTGCACTGCAGCAATTGAATGATTGCCGGAAACGCTTGCCGCATGCGTTCGCGCGGGTCTACCATCGGGCTATTCCCGCAGTGCGCTGCGTGTTGCCAATGATCGAAGTGCTGCCGTTGATGTCCGAAGGGGTTGGGACGCAGGTGCGGTTGCGGCCTCCGCGGGCACTGTCTGCCAGGCAATTCGTGCACTTGTTCGCAGTGTTGGCGGGAACGATGTGGTTGTTTGCAGGCCTGGGGTGGTGGACCGGCAATGCGTTCGCGCCGGTGTTCGCCCTGTTGCACAGTGGTGTGGTGGCGCTGGCGCTACGGCAGTTGTGGCGAAGTGGCGAGCGCGAAGAAGCGATCCGGGTGGGGGAAGCCGTTGTCGAGGTGTTTCCGTCCGGGCATGCGCCACCAGCGTTTCAGGCTCATCCGCACTGGGTGCGGTTATCCATGGAACGCGACGACAGGGTGTTGCTGATAAGCAGCGGCAGGCAGATCGAGATCGGAAGTTTTCTCGGGCCGGCCGAACGTGTGGAACTGGCAACTACGCTGAAACGCTTGCTCGCGGCCGCCAATGGCCGTCACCGATGACGTAAGGGTCTAGGCAATGACGCAACGCAGCAGCTGGAAGGCAACGTATTCGAAGATGGCTTTGGCGATGGTGGCGCTGTTGAGCGCACCGGCCGTCTGGGCGCAATCGGCCGACCCGAAGGAATGGCAGCTCAACATGGGCCGCGGGGTCACACAGACTGCGCGTATGGCCTATGAGGCGCACATGGTGGCGCTGTGGGTGTGCGTGGTGATCGGCGCGCTGGTGTTCGGTGCGATGGGCTATGCGATGTTCAAGTTCCGCAAGTCCAAGGGTGCGGTGGCAGCGCAATTCAGCCATAACACCACGGCCGAAGTGCTGTGGACGGTGATTCCAGTGTTGGTGCTGATCGCGATGGCCTGGCCGGCAACGGCCAAGCTGATTGCGATGTACGACACGCGCGAGTCGGAGATGACCGTCAAGGTCACCGGCTACCAGTGGATGTGGAAATACGAGTATCTGGGCCAGGGCGTGGAATTCACCAGCCGGCTGGCGCGCGAATCCGACCGCATCCGCCAGAGTGGCGAGCGTCCGACCGCTGCATCGCAACCGCATTATCTGTTGGACGTGGACAACCGCCTGGTGCTGCCGGTCGGCACCAAGATCCGCTTCGTGATCACCGCCGATGACGTCATCCATGCGTGGTGGGTGCCGGCATTGGGCTGGAAGCAGGACGCGATCCCCGGCATCGTCAACGAGGCATGGACCAATATCGAGCAGCCGGGCGTGTATCGCGGGCAGTGCGCCGAGTTGTGCGGCAAGGATCATGGCTTCATGCCGATCGTGGTGGAAGCGCTACCCAAGGCCGAATTCCAGCGCTGGATGGCGGCCCGTCGCAGTGCCAGCGCAGCGCCTGCACCGGCCGGCACCCCGGCGCCGGCGCCCACACCCGCAGCACCGCCTGCCGGCGAGGCCGCTCCAGTCGCGGCACCTGCTCCGGCGGCCGCACCGACCGCCGCTCTTTAATCGCCCGCAACCGCACCGCTTCGTAGAGGTCGTCCCGTCATGGCGCATACCGCAGTCGATCACCACGGACACCACCAGCCCGGTTTCGTCGAGCGCTGGTTTTTCTCGACCAATCACAAGGACATCGGCACGCTGTATCTGTTGTTTTCCTTCGTGATGTTCATCATCGGCGCGGCGATGAGCGTGGTGATCCGCGCTGAACTGATGCAGCCCGGGCTGCAGTTCGTCAAGCCGGAATTCTTCAACCAGATGACCACCGTGCATGCCCTGGTGATGATCTTCGGCGGGGTGATGCCGGCCTTCGTCGGCCTGGCCAACTGGATGATTCCGTTGCAGATCGGCGCGCCGGACATGGCGTTGCCGCGCATGAACAACTGGTCGTTCTGGTTGTTGCCGGTGGCGTTTACCTTGCTGCTGCTGACGCTATTCCTGCCCGGCGGTGCGCCGGCCGGCGGCTGGACGCTGTACCCGCCGCTGTCGCTGCAGGGCGGCTACAACGTGGCCTTCAGCGTGTTCGCGATCCATGTGGCCGGCGTCAGTTCGATCATGGGTGCGATCAACATCATCGCCACCGTGCTCAACATGCGCGCGCCGGGCATCGACCTGCTGAAGATGCCGATCTTCTGCTGGGCCTGGCTGATCACCGCCTTCCTGCTGATCGCGGTAATGCCGGTGCTGGCCGGCGCGGTGACCATGCTGCTGACCGACAAGTTCTTCGGTACCAGCTTCTTCAATGCGGCCGGCGGCGGCGACCCGGTGATGTACCAGCACATCTTCTGGTTCTTCGGGCATCCGGAGGTCTACATCATGATCCTGCCGGCGTTCGGCGTGGTCAGCGAGATCATTCCGACCTTCAGCCGCAAGCCGCTGTTCGGCTATCAGGCGATGGTCTATGCGATCGCGGCGATCGCGTTCCTGAGCTTCATCGTGTGGGCGCACCACATGTTCACCGTGGGCATGCCGCTCGGCGGCGAAATCTACTTCATGTTTGCCACGATGCTGATCTCCATCCCGACCGGGGTGAAGGTGTTCAACTGGGTCAGCACGATGTGGAAGGGCTCGCTGACGTTCGAATCGCCGATGCTGTGGGCGGTGGCGTTCGTGATTCTCTTCAGCATCGGTGGATTTTCGGGCCTGATGCTGGCAATCGTGCCGGCGGATTTTCAGTATCACGACACCTATTTTGTGGTCGCGCATTTCCATTATGTGCTGGTCACCGGTGCGGTCTTCGCGCTGATTGCGGCGGTGTACTACTGGTGGCCGAAGTGGACCGGGCGGATGTACAACGAGACCTGGGCCAAGTTCCATTTCTGGTGGACGATGGTGTTCGTCAATCTGCTGTTCTTCCCGCAGCATTTCCTTGGCCTGGCCGGCATGCCGCGGCGGATCCCCGATTACAACGTGGTGTTTGCCGACTGGAACCTGATCAGCTCTATCGGCGCGTTCGGCATGTTCGCCACGCCGTTCCTGATGGTCGGCATCCTGCTCGCCTCGCTGCGCAGCGGCGCCAAGGCCGACGCACGTGCCTGGGAAGGCGCCAAGGGACTGGAGTGGACGGTGCCGTCGCCGGCACCGGCGCATACCTTCACCGTGCCGCCGGTGATCAAGCCTGGAGATCTTGCGCATGAAGACATCGGTCACTGAGTCCGCGCCGCCTGCTGTGGCACGTCTGCTCTCCGCTGCCGAACGGCAGGCGCAACAGCGTCGTGCGGTGCGCCGCACGGCGATCACCGTCGGCATCATCGCGCTGCTGATCTATGCGAGTTTCATTGCGTCGGGAGTCATCGGGCGGTGAACGCGCGGGCGCCCGCACCTGCACCGACGGCCGGCCTGTTCAAGCTGCTGGGCGTGGTGTTGGGCGTGTTCGTGCTGACCTTTTCGCTGGTGCCGTTGTATCGCATCGCGTGCGAAAAAGTCTTCGGCATCCGCATGGAGCGCGCGCCGGGCAGTACGCGCGGCAATGCAGCTGCGATTGCAGGGGCTGGCAAACGCACGGTGCGGGTGGAGTTCGATGCCGGGGTCAATTCCAAACTGCCGTGGACCTTTCATCCCGAGCAGATGACGATGGATGTGGTGCCGGGCGAACTCAACGAGGCGCTGTACTTCGCGCGCAACGACAGTGCGCGGGCAGTGGTCGGCAGTGCGGTGCCATCGGTCGCACCGGCGCGGGCATCCGGATACTTCAACAAGACCGAATGTTTCTGTTTTACCGCGCAGACCTTGCAGGCCGGCGAAACGCGCGACATGCCGCTGCGTTTCATCGTCGACCCGGCACTGCCGCCGGAAGTCACCACGATCACCCTGTCCTACACGTTCTATCGCAACGACACCCTGACCTCGGAGTTGCAGGGCGGTGGCGCATCCAGCGCACCGCGCGCGGCGCCTTGATCCTTCATCCACACGCAGCACCGACACGGAAGCAACGCCATGGCCGACCATAGTCCCAATGCCGACGCGTATTTCGTCCCGAGCCAGAGCAAGTGGCCGTTTGTCGGGTCGATTGCGATGTTCGTGATGATGATCGGCGTGGCCAGCTGGCTCAACGATGCGGCATGGGGACGTTGGACGTTCTTCGCAGGCGTTGCGATGTTGCTGGCGACCTTGTTCATGTGGTTTGGCGATGTCATCCGCGAATCCAACGCCGGGCACTACAACCGCCAGGTGGACGGCTCCTTCCGCATGGGGATGGTGTGGTTCATCTTTTCCGAGGTGATGTTCTTCTGCGCCTTCTTCGGCGCGCTGTTCTACACGCGTGTGCTGACGCTGCCCTGGCTGGGCGGCGAAGGCGATGGCGTGATGACCAACGAACTGCTGTGGAACGGCTATTCCGCTGCATGGCCGACCAATGGCCCCGGCACGATCGGTGGGCAGTTCCAGACCATTCCCGCCTGGGGCCTGCCGCTGATCAATACGCTGATCCTGCTCAGTTCCGGCGTGACCTTGACCATTGCGCACCACGCGCTCAAGGGCGGCCGTCGTGGGGCGTTATTGCTGTGGCTGGGCCTGACCGTGCTGCTGGGCTGCGTGTTCCTGTTCCTGCAGGCCGAGGAATACATCCACGCCTACACCGAGCTCAATCTGACGCTGGGATCGGGCATCTACGGATCGACCTTCTTCATGCTCACCGGCTTCCACGGCATGCACGTGCTGCTGGGCACGATCATGCTGGCGGTGATGTGGCTGCGGGTGGCGCGCGGGCACTTCACCCGCGACAACCACTTCGCGTTCGAAGCGGCCGCGTGGTACTGGCACTTCGTCGACGTGGTGTGGCTGGCGTTGTTCCTGTTCGTGTATGTACTTTGAGGGCGGGGATTGGGGAGTCGGGATTGGGAATTCGCAAGAGCGATCCGCGTTTGCTGTTACCAATCCCCAATGCCGAATCCCCAATCCCATCGGCCGCGTCAGCGGCCGAGCCCATGCGGCTTGATCTAGCCGGTGTAGATGCCGAGGATCACAACGGCGATCAGTGCGACCGATAGACCGATGCGCCAGGTCAGTGCGTTGACGGTGCGCTTGGTTTCGCCACGGTCGGTGAGCAGGTAGTACAGGCCCGCACCCAGGTTCCACAGGATCACGATCAGGAAGGCGACAATCAGCAACGTCTTGAGCGAATCGTTCACAACAGCCCCGGTGGTCGTCGGCGTGGTAACGGCATTGCACGCCTTTTTGCGTCGCTTGTCATGATGCGCAAGCACACGGCGATGTTGGGATGGTGTCTGGCCGTGCTGGTCAGTGCGGGTTTTGTGGCGCTTGGTCAGTGGCAGCTGCAGCGCATGCACGACAAACAGGCCTTGCTGGAACGCGCAGCGCATGTGCGGCAGACGCCGTTGACCCTGGTGCAGGCGCTGGCCACGCCGCATGCGCTGGCCTGGGTGAGCGGAGAGGTGCGGTTCCTGCCGCAGCAGGTGCTGCTGGACAACCAGCTGCATGCCGGGCGCGCCGGTGTGCGGATCTATCAACTTGCCGCGCCGCAAGGCAGCCCGGTCACGCTGCTGGTCGATCTGGGCTGGCTGCCGTTGCCGGCCAATCGGCACTTGCCGACGATCACCCCGCTGCAAGGCACCCGGACACTGCAGGGCTTGCTGAGTGCGCCGCCGTCGGCCGGACTTGCGATCGGGCCGGCGTTGGCCGCCGGCAATGCGCCGCAGACCTGGCTGGCCACGCGCCTGGATACCAGCGCCCTGCGCAGCGCGTTGGGCAGGCGCGACATTTCGTCGCAGGTCCTGCGCCTGGATCCCGCCCTGCCGGTCGGGTATGCACGCGACCTGGAGATGCTGCCGAACACGCTGCCACCCGCGCGGCACTTGGGTTATGCGGTGCAATGGTTCGGTCTGGCCGCGGCCGTGCTGGCCACTGCGACGCTGCTGAGCTGGCGTGCGCGTCGCCGCCGTCAACGCGGGCACTGACGCCTGCGGCATGAGAAAATCGCCGGCATGACCTCCTCCACATCGGCCACGCCGCATTCGGTCAAACGCGGCCGCAGGATGCTGATTGCCCTGGCGGTGCTGTTCTTCGGCTCGATGTTGCTGGCCGGCGTGCTGCGCTTCTCCGGATGGCAGCCGGCATCGATGCGCAATCACGGCGAACTGATCAAGCCGCCCGCCGACCTGCGCGGGTTGGTGCCGGTGCGCGCGGACGGGCAGCCGTATGCCTGGACGCCTGCAGAACGTGTGTGGCGGATTGCGCTCGCACCGCCTGCCGGCTGCACGCAGCAGTGCGTGATGTTGGCGGCCGAACTGGACAAGGTATGGCAGCTGCTCGGCCATCGCGCCGACAAGGTGGAGGTGTTGTGGATCGGCGCCCCGCCGGCCGGTCTGCCGCCGATGCCGGCCCTGCGTGTGCTGCGCGACGACGCGCGGCTGCGGCAGGGCCTGCCGCGTGCCAACGATGCCGCCGGCGTGCCGGTGTATGTAATCGACCCGAATGGCTTCGTGATCCTGCGGTACGCCCCGGGGTTCGACCCGGCCGGCCTGCGTGCCGATCTGGTCAAACTGCTGAAACTGATGTGAGCCCGTTTCGATGAATCTGTTTGCGCCACCGGCATTGTTCCGCCACTTCCATCGCATGGCCTGGCTGGCTGCGTTGTTCACTGCGAGCACGATCCTGTTCGGGTCGTTCGTGCGCCTGTCCGATGCCGGCATGAGCTGCCCGGACTGGCCGACCTGCTACGGCCGCGTCACCTGGCCGCAGACCAGCGACGAAGCCAATACGCATGTGGCCAGCAAGATCCGGCCGCTGGAATCGCACAAGGCCTGGCGCGAGCAGGTGCACCGCTTCCTGGCCGGCGCGCTCGGGGTGGAGGTGCTGGTGCTGTCGTTGCTGGCGGTGCGCCGCCGCCGCATGGGCATCGCCCAGGTGGTTTCTGCTGCGTTGCTGGTGGCCTTGTCGATTCCGCTGTACATGTCCGGCTGGCACGCACTGGCGTTCGGCGTGGCGATTGCCGGCGAGGCCATCCTGCTGCTGGCGGCGCTACGCTGGAGCAATATCGACCTGGCGCGTGCGGCGGTGCTGACGCTGGCGGTGGTGATCTTCCAGGCGCTGCTGGGCATGTGGACGGTGACGCTGCTGCTCAAACCCATCGTGGTGATGGGCCATCTGCTCGGCGGCATGCTGATGTTCTCGCTGCTGGTGTGGATGGCCTGGCGCGCGACCCATCTGCCGATCACGCTGGCCGATGCCTCGCGGCTCAAGTGGCTGCTGCGTGCGGGTGTGGCGGTGCTGGGCCTGCAGATTGCCCTCGGCGGCTGGGTCAGTGCCAATTACGCGGCGCTGGCCTGTGGCGGCGGTAGCTGGTCGGCCGACAATTTCCCGCGCTGCGTCAGTCAGTGGTGGCCGCCGCATGACTTCCGCGAAGGCTTCACGCTGTGGCGCGGGATCGGGGTGGATTACGAAGGCGGTGTGCTCGATGGCGCAGCGCGTATTGCCATCCAGATGGCGCACCGGTTGTGGGCAATTGCGACGGCGCTGTATCTGTGGTGGCTGGCCTGGCGGCTGTCGCGTTCGCCGGGCATGCGGGTGTGGGCCGGTGCGCTGGCGGTACTGGTGGCGGTGCAGGTGACGCTGGGCATGCTCAACGTCAAGTTGGCGTTGCCGCTGGAAGTGTCGGTGCTGCATAACGGCGGCGCGGTCGCATTGTTGTTCGTGCTGGTCTCGCTGCTGGCGCGGCTGCGCGCGCCGGAGTGAGCATGGCTGTCAGCGCACGCGATTACTGGGATCTGACCAAACCCAAGGTGGTGGCACTGATCGTGTTCACCGCCCTGGTGGGCATGTTCCTGGCCATCCCCGATGTGCCGACGTGGGTGCAGGTGCGCACCGGTGCGTTGGGCTTTCTGGGCATCTGGCTGGCGGCGTCGGCGGCGGCAGCGATCAATCAGTTGCTGGACGCCAAGATCGACGCGCAGATGGCGCGGACCTCGTGGCGCCCGCTGGTGGTGGGCAAGGTGCGGCCGTGGCAGGTGCTGCTGTTTGCCGGCGTGTTGATCGTGATCTCCATGACCATCCTGGTGGTCTGGGTGAATGTGATCACCGCGGTGCTGACGTTCGCGTCGCTGATCGGTTACGCGGTGATCTACACCGTGTACCTGAAGCGTGCGACCTCGCAGAACATCGTGATCGGCGGCCTAGCCGGCGCCACGCCGCCGATGCTGGGCTGGGCCGCAGTGACCGGCTTGCCGACCAGCGCCGACTGGATCAACGCCTCGCTGCTGGTGCTGATCATCTTCATCTGGACGCCGCCGCATTTCTGGGCGCTGGCGATCTTCCGCCGTGCCGATTACGCCAAGGCGGCGATCCCGATGCTGCCGGTCACCCATGGCGTGCCGCATACGCGCAAGCAGATCCTGGTGTACACGGTGCTGCTGGCGATCGTGACCCTGCTGCCGGTGGCGGTGGGCATGAGCGGGCTGTTCTACCTGGGCGGCGCGGTGGTGCTCAACGTGGTGTTCCTCTGGTACGCCTGGCGCATGCTCGACCCGCCGGACGAGCTGTTCTCGATGAAGATGTTCGGGTATTCCATCGTGTATCTGATGGCGCTGTTCGCGTTCCTGATGGTGGATCACTTGCTGCTGCCATGGGTGCGCTAGCGGCAGCGACAGGCAGCTGACGCCAGGAGCGGGCTGACAAAGCTGCTGCGCGGCCGCCGATGGGTGCGGCCAGTGCTCGGACGCGGCATGTATCAGCCATACACGCCGGTCCCGAGCACGTTCAACATTCATTGGCCAACTGCCAACCGTGCTCTGTCAGCCGCGCCAAGTCGCCGCGCAACTGCCTGCACGGTTGCGCAGGCTCAGCTCAGCCAGTTGGCGCACTCGCTGGTGTTCTTGCTGCCGCAGCTGGTCTGCATCTTCTGCTGAAGTCGTGTCAGCACCGCATTGCCTTGCTGGTGATGCTGCTTGCCCCAAGTCTTGAGTGCAGCGCCCAGCGTGGCGAAGCGCTGCCGGGTGCGTTGACGGTAACCGTCGGGTTGCCCGGCCAGCTCGCCGATCACCTGCGTGGCGGCCGCCTCGATGCCGGCAGTGTCGTCGGGACTAAGCCGGATCAAGCCATCCACATACATCACACCCCACTGCACGCGGGTGGCGGGTCCTTGCGCACCCTCGTAGGCTTTTTTAAGCCAGGACAGCGCGGTCTTTTTATCACCGCGTTGTTCGGCCAGATCGGCCAGTTCGGGCATGTAGTAGTACGGCGTCTTGCTGCGTGCCAATTCGGCCAGCAGCAACTGCTCGGCGCCGCTGCCATCGCCTACTTCGCTCAGTAGCGCCGCGGCGGTGCTGATGGTGGATTGGCGCTCTTCGTCGGTCTTGGCGGTGTCGGTGGCCCATTGCACGCGTTGCTGCACGGTGTCGACAACGGTTTTGGGGAGTGGTGGTTGCGGGCCTTTCGCTTCGGTTTCGGTGGGCTGGCCCTGCGCCAGGCGTGCCAGCTGGATCTGTGCGTAGGCAGTGCCCAGCCGGTCGGCGATCGGCAACGCGGTGTCGGCGTAGACCTTGTCCAAGGCCTGATTCAGCGCGTCGGACAGCGTGGCGCGCTCGCCGGCATCGCTGCTGGCAGCGGCGACCAGACGCGCGGGGACGTAGGTCAGCGTGCCGAGATTGGCGCGTACTTCTGCCGGATCGGCCAGTACCGATTCCAGCAGGGTGCGAGAAGCCGGAGTCGGGGTGGGAGGCTCCTTGGCCGACGCAATCGCCGCCAGCGCGAAGCTGCGTTGCAGGGCCGGCTGTGGCGCCGATTTGGACAGACGCGTGAGTACATCGACAGCCTCATCGGGTTTGACGAGCCGATCGTCGGTGCCCCAGGCGTAATTGCCGAGCACGGCCCAGTCGTCCGCGCTGAGTTGCTGCGGGGTCTGCAATGCGGTGTCGAGCAGTTGCTTGGCAGTGCTGGTGCTCTTGGCCGCCACGCGCAGTACATCGGCCAGACGCGCGTTGTCGGCGTCGCCGGCCAGGCGGGTGATCTCGCTGCGATCCGGGCGCAACACGATGATGGTCGGGTAGCCCTTGATGCCGAAGCGCTCGCCCCATGCCTGTGCGCCTTCCGAATCGCCGTCCAGATGCACCGCCACGAATTGCTTGGTGCGGGCGATAAAGGCCGGGTCCTTGAACAAGGTGGCCTTCAGGCGATTGCACGGCGGGCACCAGGCCGCGCCCCAGTACAGCAGGATCGGCTTGCCGCTTTCCTTGGCCTCGGCAAACGCATCTTCGACATCGCCCTCGCGCCAGGCGATGCTGGACGCCGGTGCGGGCGTCGCCGCAGCTGCGTTTTGCGCAGGTGCCGACGGCGTAGCGGGCTTGTTGCAGGCAGTGAGCGTGGCGAGTACCGCCAGCAGCGCGATCAAGGACGGGGCAGGGCGTCGGAACGATAGCGTCATGGCAATCACCGATGGGGGCGGCAGGAGATGGATCGAGCACTCTAGCGAGCGGCGCCATGCCAACGATGCGACAGCTCATGACGCTTGTCTATCTGCTTAGAACCCACTCCGGGATGCAATGCGAAGTGGTGTCACGTAAAGCGTAGTGGCTTGACGATGGCGGTGGATTCAACACGTGGGCATCGGGCCGGTATCCGCAAGCCGCATAGCACCGCTTGCGGCTGCATAGGATGAATCAAAGCGCCGCGTTGCAGTGGCTGTCCGACTCAATGACCACCAACACCGGCTTGCGGCTCGCTCGGTGCGGTACGTGCATAACGTGCGGCCACGAACGCGCAGACGATCAGCTGCAACTGGTGGTACAGCATGATCGGCAACACGATCGCACCGAGGCCGCCGCCGGCGAACATCACCTTGGCCATCGGCACGCCGGTCGCCAGGCTCTTCTTGGAGCCGCAGAAGACAATTGCGATCTCGTCGGCGCGGTTGAAGCGCAGGCGGCGCGCGATGAAGGTGATCGAGAGCATCGCAACGGCCAGCAATAGCGCGGCCGCACCGAGTACGGCGAGCAGGGCCGGCAATGGCGTCTTCTGCCACAGCCCTTCGTTCACCGACGCGCTGAAGGCGGTATAGACCACCAGCAGGATGGTGCCCTGGTCGGTGTAACGCAGCACGGCGCGATGTCGTTCGACCCAGCCGCCGATCCACGGACGCAGGAAATGCCCGGCCAGAAACGGCACCAGCAACTGCAGCATGATCTTGCCGATCGCCTCGGCCGGGTGCGCCATCGCGCCTTGGCTGCCGACCAACAGACCCATCAACAATGGCGTGAGAAACACGCCCAACAGGCTGGAAAGCGAGGCTGCACAGACGGCGGCCGGCACGTTGCCGCGCGCCATCGAGGTGAATGCGATCGACGATTGCACCGTGGATGGCAGCGCGCACAAGAACAACAGGCCCACATACAGCTCCGGTGTCAGCGCCAGATGCGCGAGCGGTTTGGACAACACCCCGAGCAGCGGAAACAGCACGAAGGTGCAGGTCAGGATCACCAGATGCAGGCGCCAATGCAGCGCGCCTGCCTTGACTGCCTCACGCGACAACCGCGCGCCGTGCAGGAAGAACAACGCGGCGATCGCCACATCGGTGACATCGTCCATGATCGCGGCAGCCGTGCCGTAGACCGGCAGAAACGAGGCGAGCGTGACCGTGCACAGCAGCGCGAGGGTGAATGGATCAATGCGCAACCGCGCCAGCAGCTTCTTCATCGAGGTCCCGGAGAGTGCGCGCTCAGGCGCGTGGTGCGCGTCATTCTACGATGCACGGTGGCCTGGGCAGCGCGCACAACAACCTGGCCTTCCTTGTCCTTGATAGCGGCAACCCGCCCTACAACGCAGCGAGCGCCTTGAACAGCTCGCGCAGCTCGTATTTGTCGGTGTCGTCCAGTCCTTGCGCGCGCTGCTTGTCCTGCAGTTCATCCAGGCGTTGACGCAGCAATTGCTTGTCCAGTTGCGCCACCACGTCGTGCAACTCCATCGCCCAACTGTGTTCGTCGCCGGGCAAGACCTGTGCGGCCAATTTCTGCAGCGCGGCCTGTTCTTCGCGTTCGGCAAAGTGTTCCAGCAGGGCACCGGTGCTGATTTCCGGGCGTTGCCGCACCAGCGCCAGCAGCTCCATCAACAGGTCGATACCGGGCAGGCGCAGGCCGGAGAAATCATGGTCGCCTTCCAGGCTCATTGCCAGCGACGGTTGCTGCAGCAAGATGGCGATCGACGCGCGCACCAGGCTGCGCTTTTGCGTGGGCGCACCCATGCGCGCGGGCGGCCGCCCTTGTGGCGTGGACGCTTGCGTGGAGGTGCTGGCGCCCACACCGGTCAGGCGCGACAGTTCCTGCTTCATCAGATCGCCGAACGCACCTTCGGGAATCTGCGCCAGCATCGGCTTGGCGCGTTCGGCCAGCCGGGCCTTGCCATCGAGCGTGTGCAGATTGATCTCGCGCGACATCTCGTCGAAGAAGAATTGCGACAGCGGCGTGGCCTGTTTCAATCGCTGATCGAAGGCCTGCGCGCCTTCCTTGCGCACGATGGTGTCCGGGTCTTCGCCATCGGGCAGGAACAGGAAAAACGCCTGGCGGCCGTCCTTCATGCGCGGCAGCACCGATTCCAGCGCGCGCCAACCGGCCTTTCGGCCGGCGTTGTCGCCGTCGAAACAGAAATACACATCCGGTGCGTTGCGAAACAGCAGTTCGGCATGTTCGGGTGTGGTTGCCGTGCCCAGCGTGGCCACCGCCTGGGTGACGCCGAACTGGAATAGCGAGACCACGTCCATGTAGCCCTCCACCACGATCAGCCGCTCGATCTTCTGATTGGCCTGACGCACCTGCCACAGGCCGTACAACTCGCGGCCCTTGTGGAACAGCGCGGTTTCCGGCGAATTGAGGTACTTCGGGCCGGGGTCGCGGCCATCGGCCGGCGCGCCCATGATGCGTCCGCCGAAGGCGATCACACGGCCGCGGCGGTCGAAGATCGGGAACATCACCCGGTCGCGGAACTTGTCGTAGACGTGGCCGCGATCGTTCTTGGAAAACAGCCCTGCGCGTTCGAGCACGCTCATGCGCCGCGCATCGGTGCCCAGGGTGTCCTTCAACGCGCTGTAGCCATCGGGCGCGTAGCCGATCTGGAAGCGCGCGCGGTTGTCGGCATCCACGCCGCGCCCGTCCAGATAGTCGCGGGCGCGCTCGCTGCCTTCGAGCTGGCGCTGGAAGAACTGGGTGGCCGCTTCCAATGCCGAATACAACTCGCGGCTGTCGTCCTGCTGCTGCGGCGTGCGCTGCTGGGTCTCGCGCGGGATCTCCATGCCGGCGCGCTTGGCCAGCTCGTCGACCGCATCGAGAAATTCGAGGCGGTCGTAATTCATCAGAAAACTAATTGCGGTGCCGTGCGCGCCGCAGCCGAAGCAGTGATAGAACTGCTTGGTCGGCGAGACCGTGAACGAGGCCGAGCGCTCGTCGTGGAACGGGCAGCGCGCCGAATATTCCTTGCCCTGACGCTTGAGCGGCACCCGGCCGCCCACCACCTCGACGATGTCGGTGCGTGCAAGCAGTTCGTCGATGAATGCGTCGGGGATGCGGGCCATCCCGCTAGGATATCCCAGCCGCTGGCGCTCGCCGGCTTCAGCGAACGAAGGCCCTTAGAGAGCGAAGGTCCTCAGTGCGTCACTACGTGCAGCCTTGCCACACACGGCACAGGCCGCGCCGGGCGCAATCAACTGCGTGCCGGCGTTTCCGGCTGCGGCGTGACGCTTGGTTCGTCGACCGCCGGCGACAGGTTGTCCGTATCCACGCCAGCCTCGCGCAGCTTGCGGTGCGAGCGCACACGCTCGTCGATCACGGCGGTCAGCAGGGCGCCGACGAAGAACACCACCGAGGCGTAGTACATCCACACCAGCAGGATCACCAAGGTGCCCATCGAGCCATACGCGCTGCCGGGTGCGGCCTTGGCGATGTACAGGCCGATGCCGTAGCGCCCCAGTGCAAACAACAACGCGGTGATGACGCCGCCGACAAAGGCCTGCCGCCAGTTCACGGTGCGATCGGGCAGATAGCGATACAGAAAGGCGAAGGCGAGCGAATACAGCGCCAGGGTGGTGACATAACCGATCGCCGGCAGCACCGAGGGCAGGCGTGCGAACACCACTTGCAGCGCGGTGGTGGCGATCATCGACACGATCAACAAGAAGCCCAGCGCCAGGATCACGCCGAACGAGAACACGCGCTTCTTCAGCCATGCCACGACGCCTTCCAGACGCTCCTTGTCGGTGCGGAAGATCAGGTTCAATGCGTTCTGCAACTGCGCAAACACTGCGGTGGCGCCGATGAACAGCAACAGCGTGCTCCACAGCCCGGCCAGCGAGCCCACGCCGGGTTGATCGGTGGCATTGCGGATCACCGTGTCGGCGACTTCCGCTGCGCTACCGCCGGCCAGTTGCGCAATCTGCTGCACCAAGGCTTCCTGTGCAGGCGGATACAGCGATGCGGTCAGCCACAGCAGCAACACCAGCAGCGGAGCCAGCGACAGCAAGGCATAAAACGACAGCGACGCAGCCTGCGTCATCACGTCGATCTCGAGAAAGCGATTGAGCAGTGCCATCGGCAGGCTGCGTTGCAGGCGGCCCAGATGCTTCTGCAGGTGTTCGGTTGAGAGCTTCGTCACCGGCGGGGGAAATCCTTGGGCATACCGTGATGCGTGCAGGTGTTGGTAGGCGAAACCGGTATGCGGAATGCTTCGCCCACGCCTGCATTGGCGGACCTGTTCTAACAGGGCCGAATCGAAGGTCTGGTGAAAGCGGGCGCTGGATGTCGCGCGATGTGGTGCGCACGATGCGGCACCGAGATAGCCCTGGCTTGCGCGGCGATCTGTATTGCCCTGGCAATCAAGCACAGGGCAATGCGGAGGCAGACTTCAGCCTGCCAGACTCTTCTTGACCAGGGTCGAGACCAGGCCCATGTCGGCCTGACCGGCCAGCTTGGGCTTGAGCGCGCCCATCAGCTTGCCGATGTCGGCGGGGCTGCTGGCACCGGTTTCTGTAATCGCAGCCTGGATGGCGGCGGCGATCTCGGCTTCGCCCATCTTGGCCGGCAAATAGCGCTCGATCACCACGATCTCCTCGCGCTCGATCTGCGCCAGGTCTTCGCGCGCGGCGGCTTCGAACTGGGTGACCGAGTCCTTGCGCTGCTTGACCATCTTGTCGAGCACGGCGATCACGGCCGCATCGTCCATCTCGATGCGCTCGTCCACTTCCTTCTGCTTGATCGCGGCATTGATCAGCCGAATCACGCCCAGGCTGTGCTTGTCGCCGGACTTCATGGCGGCTTTCATGTCATCGGTGAGCTGCTGCTTGAGGGGCATGCGGTAACTCCTGAGGTTGCGTGTTGAAAAAGACCAATACAAAAAGCCGGCGACGCTTGCGCGTGCCGGCTCTTGGGTTCGATCCCGATGAGCCGCGCCTTCAGCGCATGCCCACCGGCAGGGAACCGCGTTCGATCAGTACAAGCGCTGGCGCTTGGTGACGTCGCGCGAGGAACGACGCAACTGACGCTTCACAGCAGCGGCAGCCTTGCGCTTACGCTCCTGGGTCGGCTTTTCATAGAACTCGCGCTTGCGGGTTTCGGCCAGCACGCCGGCCTTTTCGCAGGTGCGCTTGAAACGGCGGAGCGCAAATTCGAAGGGCTCGTTCTCGCGGACTTTAACGCTGGGCATGGGTTCTCCAGATAATGGGATTTCCGTCCGGGAGCCCCGGGCGGGTGCGAGCGGACTCGCGTGACGGAATTTCCGGGTTGCCCCGGCGAGCCGCGCATTATAACGACTTGCCAACGACCTGCAAGCCCCCTGCAAGATTTGCTTCTGCAGGCCTAGGAATGCATGGGTTTGGGCCGATCCGGCAGTGATCACACGGTGGCGCAGCATATCGCCCCTGGCCGATCTGCGCAGCGCAAAAGCTGCGAAAATAGGCCGCATGTGCCTGTCTGCCGAGTTGCCGTGAAAGTTCTTGGGATCGAATCATCATGCGATGAGACCGGTGTGGCGGTCTACGACACTGCGCTGTCCGGCGTGCCGGCGCTGCGCGCGCATGCGGTCTACAGCCAGATTGCGCTGCATGCCGAATATGGCGGAGTGGTGCCGGAACTGGCCAGCCGCGACCACGTGCGCAAGCTGCTGCCGCTGATCCGCCAGACCCTGGGGGAGGCCGGGTTGCGCATCGACGAACTCGATGGGGTGGCCTATACCGCAGGCCCGGGCCTGGTGGGCGCACTCCTTGTAGGTGCAGGTGTTGCGCGCGCGCTGGCCTGGGCGCTGGAGGTGCCGGCGATCGGTGTGCATCACATGGAAGGCCATCTGCTGGCGCCGTTGATGGAAGACGACCCGCCGCAGCCGCCATTCGTGGCGCTGCTGGTCTCTGGCGGCCATACCCAACTGGTGTCGGTGAAGGCGCTGGGATGTTACGAGGTGCTCGGCGAGACGCTGGACGATGCAGCCGGCGAGGCCTTCGACAAGACCGCCAAGATGATGGGCCTGCCGTATCCGGGCGGCCCGCAGCTCGCCGCCCTGGCCGAAACCGGCACGCCGGGACGCTACAAGTTCGCCCGGCCCATGACCGACCGGCCGGGGCTGGATTTCAGTTTCAGCGGGCTCAAGACCCAGGTGCTGCTGGCCTGGCGCGCCAGCGACCAGTCCGACACCACGCGGGCGGACATCGCGCGCGGGTTCGAGGATGCGGTGGTGGAGACGCTGGCCATCAAGTGCCTGCGCGCGCTGGATGCGGCCGACTGCAACACGCTGGTGGTGGCCGGTGGCGTGGGTGCCAACAAGCGCCTGCGCGCGCGGCTGCAGGATGCGGCGCAGCGGCGCGGCGGCCGGGTGTGTTTCCCACGCCCGGCCTTGTGCACCGACAACGGCGCGATGATCGCCTTCGCCGGCGCGCTGCGGCTGGAGGCCGGCGAGCGTGCCGATGCGGCGGTGCATGTGACGCCGCGCTGGGATATGGCGAGCTTGCCGCCACTCGTGGCGGCGCGGGATTCGGGAGTGGGGAGTGGGGATTCGTAGAAGCCCGTTCCTTCGCTTCATGTGTTTCGCTCTTGCCAATCCCCAATCCCCAATCCCCAATCCCCAATCCCCAATCCCCAATCACGGCTCCCCATGGACAAAGTTTTTATCGAAGGCCTGGAAATCGATGCGCTGATCGGCATCTACGACTGGGAGCGGCGGATCCGCCAGACGCTGCGGTTCGATCTGGAGATGGGGTTCGATAACCGCATTCCGGCGGCCAGCGACGACATTGCCGACACGCTGAACTACAAGGCGGTGAGCAAGCGGCTGATCGAGTTCGTGCAGGCCTCTGACTTCGGGCTGGTGGAAACGCTGGCCGAGCGCTGCGCGGCGATCGTGCTGGACGAGTTTGGGGTGCACTGGCTGCGGCTGAAGCTGAGCAAGCCGGGGGCGGTGCGCGGTGCGCAGGCGGTGGGTGTGATCATCGAGCGCACGCGCGTTTCTGCTGACGTGCCACCTTCTCTATAGGGTGTATCCGCTCCCTGGCCGTACAGTAGCGCTCGGTCTTGTCGGCGGCTGGGCCGTCTGGAGGTTCCGGGCGCCCACCGATGGCAGGTGTTGAACGGTTGCGGTGGTGCGTGAGCAACTGCAAGGCAGATCGTCATTTCGCCGTCCAACGTCTGCCAACGGGCCTGAATATCAGCCTGAACAGGCAGAAGAGTTGCATCCTCACGGTCGCGTCAGGCTAGAATTGACGGCCATGTAAACGTTTTCTCAAGGATCTCATGGCTGCTGATCGCATCGAAACCCTGATTGCCCGGATGACCGTCGAAGAGAAGGTCGGACAGTTGGGTGTGTTCGCCGACATGGTGCGGCCGTTCGCGCCGGACGTGAATCCCGAAGCCAATGTGCTCAACGCCGACGAGGTGCTGCAGCAGGTCCGGCAGGGCCGGGTCGGCTCGCTGTTCAACGGCGTTGGCGCCGCGCTAGGCGTACAGATCCAGAAAGTGGCGGTGGAAGAAAGCCGTCTGGGCATCCCGGTGATCCTGGCGGCGGACGTGATCCACGGCATGCGCACGGTGTTCCCGATTCCGCTGGGCGAAGCGGCCAGCTTCGAGCCGGAGCTGGCAGAGCGCACCGCGCGCGCCACCGCGATCGAAGCGACCGCCGCTGGCCTGCACTGGACCTACGCACCGGCGGTGGACATTGCGCGCGATCAGCGCTGGGGCCGTGGCGCGGAAGGCGCCGGCGAAGACGTGTTGCTGGGTGCTGCGTTTGCCGCCGCCCGCGTGTGCGGTTTCCAGGGCCGCGATCTCAAAGCCGCCGATTCGCTGTTGGCCACGCCCAAGCACTTTGCAGCCTATGGCGCGGTGGCGGCGGGCATGGAATACAACACCGTGGACATCGCACCGCAAACCTTGCGCGATGTGCATCTGCCGCCGTTCAAGGCCGCCTTCGATGCCGGCGCATTGACCGTGATGTCCTCGTTCAACGACATCAACGGCGTGCCGGCCAGTGCCAACCATGAGTTGCTGACGCAGATCCTGCGTGGCGAATGGCAGTTCCCCGGGGTGGTGATTTCCGACTACACCGCCGACATGGAATTGATCGCGCACGGTTACGCCACCGATGAGCGCGATGCGACCAAAAAAGCGTTCCTGGCCGGTCTGGATCTGAGCATGCAGAGCGGCTTTTATGCCGCGCATCTGCCGTCGCTGGTGGAAAGCGGCGAGGTCCCGATGGCCACGCTGGATGCCAGCGTGCGCCGAATGTTGCAGCTCAAAGAAGCGATCGGCTTGTTCGACAATCCGTATCGCTCGCTGGATCCGGCACGCGAAGCCGACACCGCGCATCTGCCGGCGCACGATGCGTTGTCGCGCGATGCGGCGCGGCGTTCGATCGTGCTGTTGAAGAACGAAGGCGCAGTGTTGCCGCTGAAGAAAAGCGGACAGCACATCGCGTTGATCGGGCCGTTCGTGCAGGACCGCGAGAATATCGAGGGATGCTGGACGCTGTTCGGCGACAAGGACCGCTATGTGACCCTGGAGCAGGGCGTGCGTGCGGTGGTCGGTGGCGAACATCTGAGCGTGGTGCCTGGCTGCGGCCTGGAAGAGGCGCTGCCGGGCGGGATTTCCGCCGCCATCGATGCGGCGCAGGCCGCCGATGTGGTGGTGCTGGCGCTGGGCGAGCCGCAGCGGTTCAGTGGCGAGGCGCAGTCGCGCACCGAGATCGTGTTGCCGCCGGCACAGCAGGCGCTGGCCGAAGCCATCGCCGCCACCGGCACGCCGATGGTGGTGTTGCTGCGCAACGGGCGCGCGCTGGCATTGAGCGGTGCGGTGCGCGATGCCGATGCGATTGCAGTGACCTGGTATCTGGGCACGCAGACCGGCACCGGCGTGGCCGATGTGTTGTTCGGCGACTACAACCCGTCTGCGCGGCTGCCGATCAGCTTTCCGCAGGTGACGGGGCAGCAGCCGTACTTCTACAACCATCTGCGCACCGGCCGTCCGGAATTGCCGACCCTGTCCGAATACAAGGCGCGCTGGCGCGAAATGCCCAACGAGCCGTTGTACCCGTTCGGCCATGGCTTGAGCTACACCACGTTTGCGTATGCGCCGCCGCAGCTGAGCAGCGCGCAGGTTGGTTGGGATCAGGCGCTGACCATCACCACGCGCGTGACCAATACCGGTAGCGTTGCTGGCGAAGAAGTGGCGCAGCTGTATGTGCACGATCGCGTGGCCAGCCGGGTGCGCCCGGTGCGCGAACTCAAGGGTTTTCGCAAGGTGTTGTTGCAGCCCGGCGAAAGCACGGACGTGGTGTTCACCCTGGCACGCGATGCGCTGGCCTTCACCGACCCCAAGGGCGTATTCGGCGCCGAACCGGGATTGTTCGATGTGTGGGTCTGCGCATCGGCCAAGAGTGGCGAGGCAGTGACCTTCGAGTTGCTGGAAGGCTGAAAGCGTGTCCTCCGAGGAAGTCGGTGCGTTGGAGTCACCGCTTTCGGTTGAACGTAATGCAAGCGGCTGATCTGCACCGTGCCGCAGCGCCGCAGCGATCCCTGAAAGTGCTGCAGTAACTGATGGCTGACGCCAAATTGCTACGTAGGCAATCTGCTTGATCGTCACCATCGCCAGCGCTCAACGAGCGCATGGCGATGGTGCGAGTCATCACTCAGTGCTGCTACTTGATGCAGCACGCATTGGCGCAGCGATCCAGGCGTTACGCATCGTTCTCGACTGCGGCCTTGCTTTTAGGTGTCAGCTTGAGCAAACGCCCGGTACTGCCACTGGCTTCGTCTTCCAGCAACCACAGCGCGCCATCCGGCCCTTGTTCCACTTCGCGGATACGCGCGCCCATGTCGTAGCGGGCCACCTCGCGCGGCTGATCGCCGAGCGAGACCTGCACCAACGCCATCGACGACAACCCGCCGATGAAGCCGTTGCCGCGCCATGTCGGGAACTGCTTGCCGCTGTAGATCACAAAGCCGGCCGGCGAGATCACCGGTGTCCAGCTGATCTTGGGCGCGGCGAATTCCGGGCGGGTGTTGTGATCGGGAATCGGGGTGCCGTCGTAGTTGTCGCCGTTGGAGACGATCGGGTAACCATAGTTGGCGCCGCGTTGGATCAGATTCAGCTCATCGCCGCCCATCGGGCCCATTTCGTGTTCCCACAAGCGGCCCTTGCTGTCGAATGCGATGCCCAGGATGTTGCGATGGCCCAGCGACCACACTTGCGCGGCGACACCGCCTTGGGCAACAAAGGGATTGTCGGCCGGCACGCTGCCGTCGTCGTTGAGCCGGATCAGCTTGCCGAGATTGGCTTTCATGTCCTGCGCGGGGGTGAATTTCTGCCGTTCGCTGGAGCTGATCCACAGTTTGCCGGCCTGATCGAACGCCAGGCGGTGCCCGAAGTGCCCATTGCCGGTGACCTTGGGGTCCTGACGCCAGATCACCTTGAAGTCCGACAGCGTGCCGCCGCCGGTGGCATCCAGGGTCAGTTTGGCCCGCGCCACGCCACCGCCGCGTGTATCGCCTTCGCCAGGCTCGGCGTAACTCACATAGACCAGGCCATTGCGGGCAAAGCGCGGGTGCGCGAGCACATCGCCAAAGCCGCCCTGGCCGCCGTAGGCCACGGTCGGGATGCCGGTGATGGCGCTTTTGCGCTTGGTCTTGGGATCAAGCCGCATCAGCGAGCCGCGTTTTTCGCTGACCAGCAAACTGCCGTCAGGCAGGAAGGTCATCGCCCAGGGTTCGTCGAAATCGGCAACGGTGGTGGCCTGGAATGGCCACTGCGCCTTGGGAATGGCCGCTGCAGGTGCGGCGGCGGGCGCTGCAAATGCGGCGCCGGTGGTGAACAGCGTGGCCGAGCAGGCCAGTGCAAGCAGACGTCGGACAGACATGTGGTCCTCCAGGGGATAAGGCGCGGTGACGCTGCAGCCTCCCGCAACGTGTCCCGCGTCGGGTTTTCAAGTACCTTACACGACGCCTTCGAGGCCGCCTTGTCGTAGATCACTTTCTCTGTGAGACGTATGCGTCCCACGTTCCTGCTTCACCATGAAAAGGAGTTTCCATGGCTGCCACGCAAAAAACTTCACCCGCTTTTATCGCCGCATCCTGGGCCGCATTGCTGCTGGGCAGCGTTGCCTACCTGATCGGGTTGTGGAATGCGCAGATGATGCTCAACGAAAAAGGTTACTACTTTACGTTGCTGCTGTTTGGCTTGTTCGCATCGGTGTCGTTGCAGAAGAGTGTGCGTGACCGCGCGGACGGTATTCCGGTGACGGGACTGTATTACGCGATCTGCTGGTTCTCGCTGATCATCGCACTGCTGCTATTGGCGATTGGCTTGATCAACGCGACCTTGTTGCTCAGCGAGAAAGGTTTTTACGCGATGGCGTATGCATTGAGTTTGTTCGGTGCGGTTGCGGTGCAGAAGAACACCCGCGATGCGATGGATATCGACAACCGGTTGCCTATTTCGCGCGCGGCACCGCCGCCACTGGACTGATGCCTGCCCCACACGCTGATACAACAACGCCACCTCGACGGTGGCGTTGTTGTTTTCAGGGCTTTGACTTGCTATCGCCGGTGACAAAGTCTGTCGCATTTTCCTAGGCACGCTTGACTGCGTGACGGGCCTTGCTCCAGCTCAAACCTTCGGTGCCGCGATTGGCTTCCCATTCGCGGTGCAATTCGGCTTCTACCTGATCATAGGCACGCGCGTTTTCGCGGATACGTGCCTCATGTCCCGCCAGGTAGGCACCCTCGTAGTCTTCGTAACGGTCACCTTCGGTGTAATACGGCTCTTCGGTGAAGCGCTCGCGCCAATAGTTGGATATATTCTGGCTGCGGTCTTCGTCCGGCGCACGGCCTGGAATCTGATACGGCACGTTCATGCTCGTCTCCACGGTGAATGTGCCAGCTACCGTAGGTCGGCAGGTGTTAAATCCATTGCCAGGGCAGGTGAGGAGTGCATCAAAACACCGTGCTGCGATGAGGTATTTGCGCCTTTCTACTGCATGCGACGTCGAAATGACGCCTTATGCAATCAGCGCGCTGTCGGCCTACGTCTGGTTGCATTCAAGTTGACGCTGAAGCGGCTTCGTAGGGGAGCGGCGTGGCACCCGCAGCCACCAGGCTGGTTTCGGCATGCAGCAGCGATGGCTCGTCGGCATCGATGATCACCAGGACGCGCCCGGCCTGAATTTCCTCTTCGAACTGGCGACGGATCGGATCGGGTACGGTGGCCCCGATCAGTGCAGACGACCAGGTGCCGACCAGCGCGCCTGCCAGCGCCATGACGCCGGCCCCGGCAATGGTGAGGCCGATGGGAGGCACTGCGATGGCAACCAGACCGGCGACCAAGCCTGCGGCACCGCCCGTTGCGGCGCCACGCGCGGCAGCGGGAAGAAAATCGGTCTTGGCATTCTTGCGCTCGTCAGGCACGTCTTCCAGCTCGATATCCGAACGGGCAATCAGCGACAGCGCATCGTTGTCGATGCCTGCGCTGCGTGCGGCCTGCATGACGCGTTGCGCACTAGCGATATCGGGTGTGCTGTAGACACGGCGCAGTTTCATCGCAAACTCCCATGCAGGTGAGAGCTGCAGCGTTGGGCGCGCGGGGTTAGGTGTGCGTGAGCCCTGCGCGAGTGTGTTGCGAAACCCTCAGGCCTGCTTGCGTGGGAACAGATAAAATGCCCAGCCCACCAGCAAGGCGATGCCGGCGGCGGCCAGATTCTGCCAGCTGGCACTGGCCAGCAGGCCAAGCGACAACAGCAGTGCGGCGATGGGAATGGCTGGCCCACCCGGTAGACGCAAGGTGTCGGTACGTTGCCGGTAACGACGCGCCAGCACGATGACCGCCGCAGCCGTGCCGATATACGCAAACAGCCGCGTGACCATCGACAACAGCGCCAGTTGGGTAAACGACCCGGACAACGCCAATCCAAGCGACAACACGCCTTGGGTGATCACTGCCGCTGCGGGGGTGTGGAAGCGCGGATGCACGCGCGCCAGAAATGCCGGGCCATAGCCATCTTGTGCGAGTGCGAACAAAAAGCGTGGCCCGAGCATCACCGTGTTGCTGGTGGTGCCGAGGATGGAAATGGTGGCGCCAACGGTGAGGATCAGCGCCAGCGCTTCGCCACCGAAGCGGCTTGCGGCATCGGCCAACGGCGTGGCCGAGGCGGCAAGATTGGGCAGCGTGCCTTGTGCGACGACTTGTACCGCTGCGTAGATCAATGTGACGGTGACGATCATGGTGATCAGTGCGAACGGCACATCGCGTCGTGGGTTGCGGTACTCGCCAGCGGCCGCAGGAATATTTTCGAATCCCGCATAGGCGAACAGCAACAACAAGGCGGCTTCGCCTAGATTGCCTAGGTCGCGCAAGTCCGGCGCGGTGCCGGCGAAAGCCCACGACCAATCTACATAGAACAGGCCGATTGCCACGAACAACAGCAGCGGCACCAGCTTGCCGACCACCAGGGCGATGCCGGTGCGCGCGGCCGATTTCACTCCGATCACATTGATGGCGGTGAGCAATCCCAATGAGCCGACCACCACCAGCAGACGTGCCCACTGCTCGGTGGCGACGGTCGGCCAGAACCGCGCGACCGCGTCGGCCAGGCCGTTGCTCAATGCGGCTGCCGAACTGATGCGGGTGAGCCAGATCATCCAGCCGATCTGAAAACCGACGAAGGGGCCGAACGCCTCGCGCGTATACAGATAACTACCGCCAGGCGTATCGAAATAACTCGCCGCCTGCGCATAGCACAACACCAGCAAGGCCACCGCCAGGCCGGCCAGCATCACCGCCCACAGGCTCATTGGCCCCAACAATGCGGCAGTGGCCGCCGGCAGCAGATAGATGCCGCTGCCGATCACATCGTTGATCGACAATCCGACGATCTGCCAACGGCTGACGACGCGCACCAGCCCAGTGGAATCGGGCGCAGGAACCGGTGTGCTCATCGTGCGGCGTCCTTCAACTTGGGCAGCTGCCACTGCGCTTGCAAGCGTGCGTATTCGGCACGCGGCAACAGCACGAACAGCGGTTTGTCGTCGGGCTTCAACCAGGCCAGCAGGCGTTGCATATCGGCCGGCGCCATGGCGGTGCAACCGGCGGTGAACTGGCCTGGCGTGCGCCATAGGTGGGCGAAGATGCAGCTGCCATGACCGGGGATGGCGCTGGGGTTGTGCGCGATCACGAAGCCCTCGCTGTAGCGTGCATCGCCGGGATGTTGCAGGTCCAGCCGCATCGGCTCGGTCGAGCCGGCCACTGCGGCTTCACCGACCTGGGCGGCATCGACGATGCGGTTGTACAGCGGCGAGCTCGGTACATCCATGCAGTAGTTGGTGGCGGTCATCGCTTGGTACGGCATCGTGCTGTCGATACTCGGGGCATAACCGAAGGCCGGGCCGATGGCGAAGACACCGGCCGGGCTGCGGCCGTCGCCCTCGCGCTTCTGCAGGCCTTGCGTCTGTGCAGGATGCAGGCCATCGCCCCAGGCGCTGCCATGGCGTCCCAGCGCAACCGCAAACCCTGGTGCGGCCGGTTGCCAGTGGCCATCCACACGGGTGAATGTCTGCAGGCGCGCCTGCGTGCTGTTCCAGTCCGGTGTGGTCACCACGATCAATGCGCGCGCTCGATTCAACGCGTCGATTGGACCGGCAGCGCCGGCAAGGCTGCTGCAGCTTGTCAGCGCCAACAACACGATGGATCGAAACACGGTGGCAAGGCGCATGCAGGCTCCGGAGGAATGGGTCTGGCAGGGGTGAGCTGTGTTGAGTCGATTGGTCGTTGGCGGCGACAGTGCGCTGCCTCGGCACTGCATCACAGACCAACACCTTATCGCTACTTTACTCAGCAATGCAGCTGTGTGGCGCATGCGCGCTTGGCGGGGCTTGGAGCGGCTGACAAGATTACTTCGCCACTATCAAGAGGCTCTGCCGTCGCTCGGTGGGCATCTGCCACTCGTACATGCTGGTTCTAGGTGGGCCGTCGCTACCCGGTAGCCCATGGCTTGCGATGTTTTGTCAGCCACTTTTGTTCAGGCTGTGACATCTCGGTTGTTATGGGGAGCCTTGGGTTCTATGAAGGAATCGGCTGCTGAGCAATTGATCTGCGGGTTGGCTGCAGGCCCTTGCCGGCCCACCATCGCGGGACACGCCGCAAGTACGTCCATGTAGGCTCTTACGCGGCATCCATGCCGCGTAAGGTCCCACGATGGTGAGCCGGCAAGGACCAATCGAGATGGTCGGTGTGCATGGTTTTAAACAAAGCAATCAGCAGAGTCTCTGGTGCGGTGTCCTCGCCGCTTGCGGGACCGTGTGGCGGCATGGATGCCGCCACCGAGCCTTCATGGACGTACTTGCGGCGTGTCCTGCGAGCGGTGAGGGGCACCGCGCCCTCGACCAGAAATATCCAACGGTGCTTTAATCCGACAACAGCTCCAGTCCGCGAATGCGTCGGATGCCCAGACCCGGCGAGTCGTCGATATGGAGTTGCGCTTCGTCGAAGTGCACTCCGCCCTCGGTGGGATCGAACTGCCCGAGTGCGGGTGCATCCAGATCCGCCAGGGTGATGCTGTCGGCCTTGGCCACGGCCAGATGTACCGCCGCCGCGACGCTGATGCTGGATTCGATCATGCAGCCGATCATGCACGGCACGCCATATAACGCTGCGATATCGGCGATACGGATCGCGTTGGAGAGCCCGCCGGTCTTCATCAGTTTGATGTTGACGATGTCGGCGGCGCGGCGCTGGATGAGCTCGATCGCCTGGATCGGCGAGAACACGCTTTCGTCGGCCATCACCGGCGTGTCGATGCGCGCGGTGACGAAGGCCAGTCCGTCGATGTCGGCCGCCTTGACCGGCTGTTCCACCAGTTCCATCACGATGCCGGCGTCTTCCAGCGTGCGCATCGTGCGCACCGCCTGTTTGGGCGTCCAACCCTGGTTGGCATCCAGGCGCAGCGATGCGCGCCCAGCGACCGCCGCATGGATCGCCTTGATGCGTTCGACATCCGACTCGCTGTCTTTGCCGACCTTGATCTTCAGCGACCCATAGCCGCGTGCGAGCGCGGACAACGCATCGGCCACCATCGTGTCGATGGCATCGACGCTGATGGTGATATCGGTGGTGATGCGCGGCGTGCCGCCACCGAGCGCCTGATATAGCGGGGTACCCAATGCCTGCGCCCACAGATCGTAGAGCGCGATTTCCACTGCGGCCTTGGCGTTGCTATTGCGCTCCAGCGCGTGTTGCACCAGCGCACATAGTCGGTTGAGATCGGCCACGTCCTGGCCGATCAACTTCGGGGCGATGTACTGTTGGATCGCGGCGATGATGGAGCCATGCGTATCGCCGGTGATCGGTGCGGTGGCCGGCGCAGCGCCATAGCCGATATGGCCGCTGTCGGTCTGCAACAGCACCACCACATCCTCGATCGCCCGCACGGTGCGGACCGCGGTCTTGAACGGAGTTTTCAACGGCACGCGCAGCATGCCGAGGCGGAAGCCGGTGATCTTCATGGGGAGCCAATCGGTGCGATGCGTTGGATGCGGGTGATGTGATCGACAAACGGCGTGCCGTCGCTGGCGAGCAGTGGCAGCAGCGGGGTGACCGATACGCCGTTCAAGTGCGCGCGCTGCACGCTGCCATCGGCCGCGCGATAATTGGCGCCGGCCACATCGTGGATGACCCACGGCGCACCATGTTCATGCCCGATCACCAGCATCACATGGCCGGGGATGTAGATCAGGTCGCCGACCTGCAGTTGTGCGAGTTGTTGCAGGCGTTGCTGAAATGGCGCGCGAATATCGAAAGTTACGTTACGTAACGCCGGACTGCGTGCCTGATCGCCGGTATTGCGCGGCAAGGCGATGCCGAGGCTGCGATACACATCCAACACGAAGCCGCTGCAATCGCGGGCGTCGTAATCGTTGCCCCAGCCATAGCGCTCGCCGAGGAATTTGAATGCCTGACGCAGTAACGCTGCATGGGTGGCCGGCAGCGGACCAATGCGCATGTCGGCACCGCGCGGTATCAGCGCCGGCACCAGCTGCAAGCGGCCTTCTTCGTTGCGCAGTGGCAGCTGCACGGCATAGGCGGCCAGCGGCAACTGCCCGTTGACCGGCTGTTGCGGCGGCCAGTCATTGAGCAGCGGCACGCTGGTGCCCATGTCCAGCGTCAGCGCTGAGATCGCAGGTAGTTCGGGTGTGTAAGCGCTTTGCACGCGTGCACCGGTGACCATCACGCGTGGGCTACGTTGTGCGTAGCCCAGCACTTCGGCGCGTGTACCGATTGCGAGACGATCACTGGCGATCCATGCGGCGTAGTTGGCGGCCAGCACGAATTGCCATGCGCCATCGGCACTGGCATGCAACACCGCCACCGGCGTGCCGGGGTAGAGCGCCGACTCCTGGAAGCGGTCGATATCGTGGTCGTCAGTGGTGGTGAACGCACGTTGCGTAGTTGGGAAGGTGCGTAGCGCGGTGCGCCGCACCACCAGCGCGAAGTGTGGCGTTACCTGGGCGGGGAGTGCATCCAACGCCAGTGCGTGGCGCAACGCGGCCAAGCGTGTTACGTCGATGGGCTGTCCGTCCGCGCCGTACAACGCACGCGTTGGCGTGGCCGACAGCTTCTCGATGCGTGCGCGTACATCGGCAGCAGGGAAAGCTTCGGGCAGCTGTGACAGATCGTGCATGGAGACATCGTCACGCAGCAGGCGTGCATTGAAGCTGGCGATCTGTGCGGAAGTCATGCGCAGTGTTTGTGCGGTGCGACTGCGCTGGATCCAGTAATCGGCAGTCAGCTGCGCATCGCTGACCGCAAATGGTGCTGTTTGCTGCACAGGAACGGCATGCGTTGACGGAGCTGCACTGCAGGGCAGGCCGATCACCAGCAGCAACAACGTCAACAGGCGGCGCGACAATGGCATGAAGAAGGCTCTTGTTGGATGTAGCGAGTGACGAGGTTCTGCGCGAGAGACCAAGGCTGCACGCGCATTCTGCACGTGCGGCGAGCGCAATGGATTGCAGTGTACGCGTGGCGCATGCCGCGGTGCCCAAGGCGCTTGCCGCGTGGTGCACGGGCGTTGACTCGATGGCGTACTGTTACTGGCCGCACTCGTGTCGCCAAGCCCGCCAATGCCGATGACCGGCTGCGGAGCGCACAGTTGGCGACCTCGCCACGACCAGACCGGATGCAGCGCCCGGAACGCGGGCATTGTTAACACATGGGTGGCATCTGGGTGTTCTGGATGCTGAGCGTCATCAACTGCGTAGTCATCGCCAAAGATGGTAGGCGCGTGTTGGGCGTGGTCGCCTGCTTGCAGAGCCGCTCGCGGCCGCTGCAACTTCATGACGCTCGGCAGATAATGGGGGCATCGCATGCGGTGTCCATCCAGGCGCAGGCACGGCGCATCCCCCTGTCGTTTCGCCAGTCACCCGGAGAGTCCGATGTCGCCTACTACCACCCTGTCGCCATCGCTCTGGCTACGCGCCGCGTGTTGCCTGGTCGTGCTGTCGTTGGGTGCTTGCGCGCATGCGCCGCAGCGCAATCCGCTGGCCCAGTGGGTGCCGTCGCCCAATTACGACACGCGCCGGCCGATCCTGATCGTGCTGCACTTCACCGACCAGCACTCGGTGCAGCAAAGTCTGAGTACGCTGCGCGGGCGTAACAGCGGTGGCCGGGTCAGTGCGCATTATCTGATCGGCGACGATGGGCAGCGCTATCAGTTGGTCAGCGACGACCAGCGCGCCTGGCACGGCGGTGCCGGGCGTTGGGGCACCATCACCGACATCAATTCCGCTTCGATCGGCATCGAGCTGGACAACGACGGCAGTGAGCCGTTCGCGCCCGCGCAGATCGACAGCCTGCTGATATTGCTGGACGACCTGTGCACGCGCTTGCGCATCCCGCGCACGCAGATCGTCGGCCATGAAGACGTCGCGCCGACGCGCAAGAACGACCCCGGCCCCCTGTTTCCCTGGAAACGCCTGGCCGACGCCGGATTCGGCCGCTGGCCAGCGGCCGATGCCCCGGCTGCACCAGCGAGTTTCGACCCGTGGCAAGCGCTCGCCCTGCTCGGCTACAGCGTCGAGGATCCCGCCGCGACGCTGCGCGCCTTTCACCATCACTATCGCGGCAACGATGCACGCACATTGGATGCTGAGGACCTGCGGATTTTGTATGCGTTGACGCAACCGATGCTGACGCGGCCGCATATACCACCGACGATAACGGAGCCGGATGTGCCGTAGCAGCCCGTCCCATTACCCTGCTGCGTGGCATGGGCGTTCGGTGATCGCCGCTGCGGCGAGTGGTCTTGTTCTTCAGGAACACCGCGCGCCTGCTAGCGCGCAGACATGGCTTGGACGCTCAGAAGATGTGCGCTGACCAGCATCGCATGCACCGGATTCCGACAGGTTCTTGATAGGATCGGCGCGCCAAAACCTTTGAAGGACGCAGGGTGATGAAGCCAGGACAAACAGTGCTGTGGGCGGCAATGCTGCTGTTGACCGGTGGTTGCTCGGACAAGACGCCCGGCAGTACACCAGCCGACATGCAAACGGTTCCCGCGCAACCTGCAACAGCCGCCACGCCTGCAGGCGCTGGCAAGGCCGACACCCCTGCGGTCGAGGTGCCGGCACCCGGTCGCGTGCTTGAGGATATTTACGGCCAAAAGGGTGACGGATCGGCGTCCTACGCCATCGATAACGGTGCCGTGGCCAGCTTCTGGTACGGCCATCGCTTCGACCTCGGTGGCAAGCACTATTACACCGGCTTTGCCAACGCGAGCCCTGAGAAGTACGGAAAATCCGAGGAAGAGGACGTTCCAGATCCTGCGGTCGGCGTCAGCATCAGTCAGGCGACCTATGTGCTCGACAGTGCAGACGGCAAGCCGACCTGGACGCTGTTTCAGGCCCAACTCTGGGCAGGCGATTTCGGCGGCAACGAGAAGGCCGACACGCTGGATCAAAAGCGGAAGTCACAGAGCACCGAGACCAACGACGGCCATCTGCTGCTTGCGGTACCGACCACGGGCTTCAACGACGGCGTTACCAGTTCAGGCTTTGCCATGTTCACTTTCGACCCGAACAAGAACGATCTGGGCGACTACAAAGGCTGGGTCTATCTGGGCACGCTGGCCACCGGCGAAGACAATAGTGCCGCTTGCGACGACGAGGGCAGCATGAAGTGCGCAACCAGCACCGGTACGCTGAGCTTCGAAACTCCCAAGAGCGGGGCGATGCCGATCCTGCGCGTGGCCATGCACGGCACCGCCATCGCCGGCCCCGGCAAGGTCGGCACCCTCGGCGCGAATGACGCAGTCACCTACACCTATGACGCGGCGAAGCAGGCATACATGCCGCTGCTGGGTCGCTGAAAATGTTGTTTAAGGTCTCCTTCCTATTGAGCCTGTTCTTGAAGGGGTATGACCGTAACTGGAAATATAATGGACACTGATTCAGTGATTGTCTAGAACTCCCGCCCCGATCCGCGCAAGCCAAAAGGATGAATTCCATCAATGGTCACCGTTAAAGCCCTTCATCTTTCATGTCTGCTTGCGCTATGCGGGCTGGCTGCATGTAATGGCGAATCTTCCACGCCAGCTCGATCAACCGCCTCTGCTCCACCGAACGGATCCAGTGCGCCGGCTTCCGCGTCACCAACCGACGATGTGGCACTTGCCGCTGATGCACGGCCTTCCAGTCCGCAAGCTACCCAGGCGCAGGCTGCGCCTGGGCCATCAAAACCAAAAGGAGATTCACCCGTGCTGCGACCTTCCTATGACGAATGCATTACTAACGCCGCAGGTGCAACCCCGGCAATGCTGGATTGCATCTCTGCTGAACACGAATACCAGGATGCCCGCCTGAATACGGTCTACAAGGCACTGATTGCGAAGCTGGATGGCACAGAGCAGAGCAAGCTGCGCGATCAGCAGCGGCAGTGGATCGCTGACCGCGATGAAAAGTGTTACTACGATCCTGATAGCGGGCAGGCGGGGCGCGTAGATGCTGCCGAATGCCGTCTCGACATGACGGCGAGTCGAGCAGCCGAGCTGGAATCGCTTTGAATTCCGCGTTTCTCGTGACAACTGTAATTTGATTCTTAGATAAGGAGATGTGCGATGAGCAACAAGGACTGGGAGTTGGGTCAAACCTCTAAGCATTACGAAACCGGCGGGCGAGGCGCAAGTACAGTGTCGTCCGGTATCGATGATCCGGGCGGTGTTTCTTACGGCTCTTATCAGATGACGTCCCAGGTCAAGACAAAGGAAGGCAATGTCATCGTTGGAGGTACCGTTGCGGCCTTCGTGAAGAACAGTAAATACACCGACGATTTTGCGGGTTTGACTCCTGGCTCTGCCGATTTCAGTGCCAAGTGGAAGGAGCTGGCTAAGACCGATGCTTCTTTTCCGCAGGAGCAACACGACTACATCAAGCGGACGCATTACGACAAACTGGTGGACCGACTGAGCGACAAAGGCGTGGATCTGTCCGGCCGTGGTCCGGCTGTGCAGGATGCGCTGTGGAGCACTGCTGTGCAGTACGGTCCGGGGAGCGATAAAAAGCCCGGCGGATCTGGCGTTTTTTTGAAGGGGCTGGAAGAGAAGTTCGGTAAGGATTACGAGCTCTCCAAGCTTTCCGACAAGGACATCGTTAGTGCAGTGCAGGATTACAAGGCCGAGCACGTCAGGGGGCTTTTTCCTCGTGTCGAGAAGCAAAAAACGCTGGATTCCCTGAAGGATCGCGCTGAGAACGAGAAAGCGGATCTGATCAAATTGGCAGACCCGGATAAGACGGTTACCAAGGCAAGCCAACAGCCTGCAGCACATGACCATTCTCAGCTGGAAAAGCACGGCGGTCATAGTGTAGATAAGGGTGATGGGGTCCTGAAGCGCAATGAGCAGGGCGCTCAAGTGAAGGAGTTGCAGGAAAAGCTCTCCAAGCTGGGATATCTGGATGCGAAGGATGCCATCGGCACATATGGTTCCAAAACCGAGGCTGCGGTAGAGAAGTTCCAGCAGGAAAATCGTTTGAAAGGCGTGGATGGCAAGGCTGGCCCGGAAACACTTGCATCTATCGACAAGAACCTGCAACGGCAAGAGGGAGTTGAGCAGCTGCGCCGCGATAACCCGCTATTCGATCAGGCCGTCAAGCAGCTGGAAAAACAAGGGCCGAACGGCGGTTTCCAGAATCGCGATGAGATGCAACGCGCCGCCGGCCAAGTGGCATTCGAAGCCAAGGTGAGTGGTATGTCGCGTATCGATGAGTTGGTGCCGAGTACCAATGGCAAGGGCTTGATTGCAGTGGAGCGGAACCCCAACAATCCGCTCGATGTGAATCGTGCCTACGTGGACAAGCAGCAGGCCGCAGCGGTGCCGCTGGAGCAGAGCCAGCAACAGCTCACAGCGGAGACCCAGCGGCAAAGTCAGGACGCGCAGCAGCGCACGCAGACCGCGCAGACACAGACGGGTCCGGCGCGCTGAGCAAGCTGATGCGGATGACGTTGTGACCTGTTGAGACAGCAGTCACCAGTCCGGTGATGCACCGGGCTGGTGCTGCGCCGGGTGTCGGCGTTGCTTTGATGTATGTCGTTCCCTGATCTCTGTTTTCTGATTCGCAAGCCAAAAGTCCAACAACAACCAGTCCTACCTGGTCGGATCCGCATGGCAGCTCATGCGATCCGGCAAGCGTGTCTTTCTGACGATCTCCGCGTATCCCGCCCAGCGGGCCGATGTCCTATGCTTGGCGCATGCCACACTCATGCTTCAGCGCAAACGACACATCGCAGACTGTCTGCACCTCGATGCGTGCCTGGCGATGGTCGCTCGCATCAGCTGTTCTATGCGCAGCGTTCAATGTAGCGGCCACTCCCGCGATTTCGCCAGCAACCACGCCAGCACAAGCCGGCCTGATCGATGTGCGCAGCCTTGCGCCGGAGATCGCGGTGGACATGCGCTATGCGGGCAGCAACAACTTCACCGGGCGCGTGGTGCCGGGGTATGCGGCGCCGACCTGCTATCTGCTGCGTCCGGCGGCGGAGGCGCTGGCGCGGGTGGCGCGTACGCTCAAGGCGCAGGGATATCGGCTGCAGGTGTTCGATTGCTATCGACCGGTGCGGGCGGTGCAGGCGTTCGTGGCGTGGGCTGCGGATCTGCAGGAGCAGTCGAGCAAGGCGCAGTACTACCCGCGCGTGGACAAGCGCGCGCTGCTGGGCGATTACATCGCCGAGACCTCCGGCCATAGCCGCGGTGCGACGCTGGATCTGGGCTTGCTGGATTGCCGATCAGGCCAGTGTCTTGCGGTCGATATGGGCACCGATTTCGATTTCTTCGATGCGCGTGCGCACACCGATACACCCGATATCGGCGCCGCGCAGCGGGCGAATCGTCAGCGCTTGCTGCGTGCGATGGCGGCGCAGGGCTTTGCCAACTATCCGATGGAGTGGTGGCACTTCACTCTGCGTCCCGAGCCTACGCCCGACACTGCGTACGACGTTCCGGTCAACTGATCGGGCACGAAGCCGCTGCGCTGTCGCCGGTGGTAGTGGGCGCTCGGCATCGGTAAACGCCGCTCGTACACTGCGCGTGCTGCCCGCCATCCGCGCGCTGTGCGTGGCCTGATTGCCGCGTAGCGTGTATTGCCACTTCAAGGAACTGTCATGTCCGACCCGGAACGTTATGTCGATATCGCCTGCCCGTATTGCGGGGAGTGGATCACGCTGACGCTGGACCTGACCGGCGGCGATCAGCATTACATCGAAGATTGCCAGGTCTGCTGCAAGCCGATCTCGGTGAGCGTGCAGTGGGACGACGAGGGCGAGGCGCAGGTGAGCGCGCGCGGGCAGGACGATGCATGAGCGTGGCGCGTCGCGGGATCGAGCAATCGGTTTGCCCAGCCAATCCCCATTCGCGTGACCGGTCGTTCCTGCGGGTCTGGCAGGGATCGGTCGCCCGCAGCCGCTAGACTGATGCGCCTGCTGCCCGGATCGTCACGATGAATTTGTCTCTGCACTTCGGCCTGCTCGGTTCGCTGGAGGCTGGTTTGATCGCGTTGGTGCTGGGTGTGCTGGTGTTTGCGGCAGTGGAGTACAGCGGGCGGCGCCTGCAGTTCACCCATGGGCACACGCTGGGGATCGCCTGCCTGCTCGCGGTTGCGATCGGCGCCGGTTACGACATCTGGAATCTCGTCTACACCAGCATCGTGCGGCTGGAGTCGCCGTTGTATGCGCGCATCGCGTTGGCCAGGATCCACGATCCCAACGAGCTGGGGTCGCGTGTGGTGCTGGAGGTGTTCGGCGCGATTGCCGGCGTGGTACTCGGTTGGAAACTGTTCAGTTCCGGAAGCTGGGACGACGCGCCGCCGAACGCCTGACATCGCCCGAAAAAATGTGCCGGAGTTCGCATATTTTCATGTATTGAATGAGCCACTTCTGTTTGGCTCATCGAGACCTAACAGATGGCTAACCACAAATATCCGCGCTGTGGTTAAGAGGATGTTTTGCGCAAATTTAGGGTGGGTTTTGTATTCATTCGCGCCGGGTAGGGTGATGCCATGCGCGGCGATACCGTGCATTCCCAAGCCAAGGAGACCACCCAAATGAAGAATCGCAACCGCACCTCGCTGCTCGCTGCCACCGCCGCCCTTGCTGCCGCTTTGGCGCTACCGGCCATGGCGCAGAGTACGCAACAGGACGCCGCCGCGACATCGGCCCAGTCGGGAAGTTCTGCCACCACTGCGGCACAACCTGCGCAGTCCTCCGGCGGTGGTCAGACCTGGGCGAGTGTCGACACCGACAGCAGCGGAGCCATCAGTACACAGGAGGCTCAGGTCAACGCCGGGCTTGCGCAGATCTTCAATGATGCGGATTCCGACAAGGACGGGCAATTGACCCCGGACGAGTACAAGGCGTTTGTCGTCAAACAGCAGGGCGGCGCTGCGAGTGGGTCGCAAGGCAATTAAGACAGCAGGCCGCAAGTTTGTTTGCTGACATTTTCCAAGCATCAGGAGGCAGCTTTCGCAGTAGCAGGTGTTTGATCAGCAGTTGTCGTTTGATCCGTGGCATCGCTTCTGGATGCCCGGTATGAGCGAGTAACAGGATGGACATGCGGGAGCGATCTGCCAGGGTCGCTCCCGTTTTCTTTACGTCTGCCTCGCTACGGTGGTGTGGCCTTCTGCCCGGTCTTCTTTCATGTTTCAGTTGCGCATCGTCTTGTTGGTCGGCTTGTCGAGTCCACTGCTGGCGCTCGCCGCGCCACCGGAGCTGCCCACCGTGGCGCCATTGCCATCGCCGACGGCATCCAATACCGCTGCACCGGCGATGTCGCCCTTGCCAATCGATCCACCAACGCCCGCCAGCACGCCATTGCTACCTGCCGATGTGCCCAGGTCATCCACTGCCAAAGGCGGCGCAGAGGCGTCGCTCGCACCGCAAGCAGGCGCTCTGGTGCCACACAGCTTTCGCAGCCTGGACAGCGATGCCGACGGGTCGCTGACGATGGCCGAAGCCGGTGCGGACCCGGTGCTGCGCGAGAACTTCGCCGGCTTCGACAGCAATGGCGATGGGCGTTTGTCGCGCGACGAGTTCGTCAGCTACCAGCCCGGCCCGGGCGATGCCGCAGGCGACTGAGCATAGCAACGCTCCAGTGCGCTGCTAGACTTGTGCGATGACCTCTTTTGCACAGCGCGACGGCCAGGCGATCCAACTGGTCGGCTTCGATGGCGACGATACCCTCTGGAAGAGCGAGGACTATTACCGCAGCGCCGAAGCGGATTTCGAAGCGATTCTGGCCGATTATCTGGACCTGGGCGACAGCCGCATGCAGCAGCATCTGCTGGCGGTGGAGCGGCGCAATCTCAAGGTGTTCGGTTACGGCGCCAAGGGCATGACGTTGTCGATGATCGAAACCGCGATCGAGCTGACGCAGGCGCGCATTGCCGCGCGCGACATCCAGCGCATCGTCGAGATCGGCCGCGCCACGCTGCAGCACCCGGTGGAGGTGATTGCCGGCGTGCGCGAGGCAGTCAGCGCGATTGCCGCCGACTATGCGGTGGTGCTGATCACCAAGGGTGACCTGTTCCATCAGGAGCAGAAGATCGAACAATCCGGTCTGGCCGATCTGTTTCCGCGCGTCGAAGTGGTCTCCGAAAAAGACCCCAAGACCTATGCGCGCGTGCTGGGCGAGTTCGAGCTGCCGGCGCAGCGCTTTGTGATGATCGGCAATTCGTTGCGTTCGGATGTGGAGCCGGTGCTGGCCATCGGTGGCTGGGGTATCTACACCCCTTACGCGGTGACCTGGGCGCACGAGCAGGAGCACGGCGTGGCCGCCGACGAGCCACGGATGCACGAAGTGCCCGATGCGGCCGGCTGGCCTGCGGCGGTGCAGGCGCTGGATGCATTGGCCCGGCAGCACGCGCTAAGCTAAAGGCGGCGAACAAAATCACTGCAGATGCAACAGGCGGGCACGCTGAGGTGCCCTAGCAACAGGACGTTTCCGGCCGGGCACAGGCATGGCCGACCTCGGGGATCACCAATGCACATGTTGTCGTTTACCTATCGCACCAGCCTGGCCGTGTTGTTGGGTCTGCTAGTGGATACGCTGCCGCTGGCAGCTGCCGAGCTCGAAGAAGAAGTCATCAACCCCAGCGAAGTGATCTTCCGCGACGGCCAGCCGTACTACGACGATGGCGGCGACCATGTCCGCCTGCGCACGCGTCGGGAGGGTGGGGAGTTGGTGTATTTCCGCACGGTGCGCTTCGACCGTGAGCAAGGCTATGTGGATGCCCACGGCCAGAGTATCGCGACCCTGCAGACCCGGCCGAATGGGCGCGATGGCAATGCTGCATTCGCGGCCGACCGGTATTCGGACGATCGCTACGATCGCTACGATCGCTACGGTGGATACGTCGGCGATGGCACCGGGTATCCGGGATACGGCGCCGGACTGCGGCTGGGTACATCGCGTAACCGTCCCTACGGGCAGATTTACTACGGCAACGGGCTGTACGGCCCTGACCCCTACAGCAGCCCGCACAACCGCGATGCGCGGCAGCGTTACATCGGTCCGGGCTATGTTGGGTCTTGCGACCTGACCGGTTGCCGCGAAGTGCATCACATCGGTTTTTACGATCTGCGCTGAGCGCAGATCACTCCTGCGCCAACCGGCGCAGGTGCATTGTCGACGCGCGGTGCGACCTGCACCACGTGCCTGTTCTGAAGTCTGGGCGCGCCACACTGCTTGCCTGACGACTGTTGGCCACGCGTGACATGGCGCAGCGCTGCGATCGGCCTGACACCGGCGCGGGCATGCGGCATCATCGGCACATGCGTTTACTGCCCACTGCCCTGTTGCGATCTCTGCCATTGCTGATGGCGTTGCTGTTGCCGATATTGGCGGCAGCGCAGACCTTGCCTGCGGCAACGCCGGCGTCCGGTGCTGCGGCAGAGCCGGTGGCGCCGGCGGTGATCCCCGGCACTGGCGATGCGTGGGTGGACCAGCATCTGGCCGACATGGGCAGCTATGCGCAGCGCTATCCGGACAGCTTTATTGCCGAAGTGGCGCGCTACACCGGCACCCCCCGCGGTTACGTGCAGGCGTTGCTGCAGGTGCATGGCTGGCATGCGGGCGATATCTATTTCGCCTGTTTCTGGGCGCAGACGCTGCAGTTGTCCTGTCGCGACGCGGTGCGTGCGTACAGCCGCGACCATCACGATGGCTGGCAAGGCGTGGTCACGCGGCTGTCGGCCAGCCCGGACAGCGCGCACATGCGTGCGCTGCGACATGCCATCGTCGCCAGCTACGACCGCTGGGAGCGGCCGATCACGCTGGATGCGCTGCTGCGTAGACAACTTGGCGACCATGCGCAACGGCTGGAGGCCGCGCGCCAGGCCAGCGAAGCGGACGAGGCGGCGGCGCAGGCCGGACTTTAGACCGTGTGATTCCCTCCCGGCTTCCCTGAGGGGTTGGCCGTCAGTGGCACGGGGTTTAGTGGCATGGAGCGTGCGTCGCGCGGCTTGCCTTAGCCGGCCAGCCGAGCCGGCACCACGCAGCGCCGGCTCCGCATCGCTAACGACTACCGCCTCTGATGCTGAAAGGCATTATCGGCTCTGGCGCGGCAATGCTTGCGCAGTCTTCATGCCGCGCGACTGTCTGCACGCCAACGCACTCGCCTGCATGCTGCCGTGCAGCTGGTCGCCGCAGGGCAGGGTCGGCGAGAATGCGGTAACGCTGGCGTTGGCCGGCCCCGCCAAGACCAGCCCATGCGCGATACCGTGTTTGTCTCTCCCGATCACATCCGCAGCCTGTTCGCCCAGGCGATGTCTGACATGTATCGCGCCGAGGTGCCGTTGTACGGCGAGCTGATGACGCTGGTGGCGCAGGTCAACGCCGACACCCTGAGCGCCGATCCCGCCCTGGCCGCGCGCCTGCAGCGCAACGACGAGCGCGCGCGGCTGGATCTGGAACGCCACGGCGCGATCCGGGTCGGCACTGCGCAGGAGCTAGCCACCTTGCGCCGGCTGTTTGCGGTGATGGGCATGCATCCGGTGGGCTATTACGACCTGTCGGTGGCCGGCGTGCCGGTGCATTCCACCGCGTTCCGCCCGATCGACGATGCGGCGCTGTCGGCCAATCCGTTCCGTGTTTTCACCTCGTTGCTGCGGCTGGAGTTGATCGAAGATGCCGCGCTGCGTGCGCAGGCCGAGCAGATCCTGCAGCAGCGGCAGATCTTCACCGCCGGCGCGCTGGACTTGATCGAGCAGCATGAGCGTCACGGCGGGCTGGAGGCGGCGCAGGCGCAGGAATTCGTGGCGCAAGCGCTGGAAACCTTCCGCTGGCATGGCGATGCCACCGTGTCGCTGCCGACCTATCGCGCGCTGAGCGAGGCGCACAAGTTGATTGCCGACGTGGTGAGCTTCCACGGCCCGCACATCAACCATCTCACCCCGCGTACGCTGGATATCGATGCGGCGCAGGCGCAGATGCAGCGTGCCGGCATCGATGCCAAGGCGGTGATCGAAGGCCCGCCGCAGCGGCGCATTCCGATCCTGCTGCGGCAGACCAGCTTCAAGGCCCTGGAAGAGCCGGTGCGCTTTGTCGGCGACAGCGGGCTGGCCGAACATGGCATGCACACCGCGCGCTTTGGCGAGATCGAGCAGCGCGGGCTTGCGCTCACGCCGAAGGGCCGCGCGCTGTACGACGCGTTGCTGGCGCAGGCACGCGACAGCGATGGGGCCGGCAGCACCGGCACCGATTACGCCACGCGCCTGCAGACCGCGTTTGTGGCGTTTCCGGATGACGAAGCGCTGCTGCGTCAGGAAGGCCTGGGCTATTTCCGTTATGCGTTCACCGAGGCAGGCCGCGCCGATCCCGCACAGGTGGCCGCGATGCCAGCAGAAACTGCGATCGCGCTTGGCCTGGTCAGCGCCGATCCGATCATCTATGAAGATTTTCTGCCGGTGAGTGCGGCGGGTATCTTCCAGTCGAATCTCGGCGGCGCCGAACAACGCGCTTACGCCGCACATTCGAGCAAGCGCAGTTTCGAGCAGGCATTGGGCGCTCAGGTGCACGACGAATTTGCGCTGTACGCGCAGCTGGAGCGGGAGTCTCTGCAGGCGTTGGTGGTGTAAGGCAGCAACCAGGCGACAGTCTAAGGTTGCCGTATTCCGCAGCCTCAGGTGTCGTAAGCGGTATCGTCAGCTGCAGGCACCACCAACAGCAACTAAAACAACCTCTCAAACGCTGTATCGATGGCGGCAGCGTGTCGACCACACGCCCTGTGTGGACGCATGAAGTGGTATCGGGAATGGCAGCGACGTTGGTCGGATCGAAAGTAGCTGATCAGCCGTACCCTCATCGGACGGCCGCGCAACACGCATTGCGCGCAACCACGCACACCGACCATCTCGCCTGGTCCTTGCCCGCCCACCGTCGCGGGACCTTACGCGGCATGGATGCCGCGTAAGAGCTTACAGGGACGTACTTGCAGCGTGTCCCGCGATGGTGGGCGGGCAAGGGCCCTGCAGCCAACCCGCAAATCATCCGCTCTGCAACCAACCAATCCACACCGTTCGATTACATCTCAAGGCGACCGGGATCTTGAGCTTCAGCATTGCTTGGATGTTCCGAACCCGAGTGCGTCGAGGGCGCGATGCGCTCACCGCTTGCGGGACACGCCGTGAATCCATCCATGGAGGCTAGGTGGCGGCATCCATGCCGCCACACGGTCGCGCAATCGGCGAGCGCATCGCACCAGAGAGTTCATCGGTAGCTTTGTTTAAAACCCTGCACACCGACACTCTCGCCTGGTCCTTGCCCGCCTACCGTCGCAGGATCTTACGCGGCATGGATGCCGCGTAAGAGCTTACAAGGACGTACTTGCAGCGTGTCCTGCGATGGTGGGCGGGCAAGGGCCCCTGCAGCCAAGCTGCAGATCATCCGCTCCACAACCGCGACGCATCCACACCGTTCAATCACTTCTCTACGGTCTTTTGTCAGCTACGGCTCAGTGCGCCGAGGCTGCTGGGCGCCGTGCTGCCGCGCGTTCTGCACGGCGTGCGCGCGCACGCGCGCGACGCGCCTTCCAGCGCTCGCTCAGGCAGGAAAAGATCACATACAGCGCCGGGGTGCTGAGCAAGGTCAGGCTCTGCGAGAAGATCAGCCCGCCGATCATCGCGATGCCCAGCGGGCGGCGCAGTTCCGAACCTTCGCCCAGGCCAACGGCCAGCGGCACCGCGGCCAGGATCGCCACCATGGTGGTCATCATGATCGGGCGGAAGCGCACGATCGAGGCCTCGCGCGCAGCCGCGCGCGCATCCATGCCGTGCACGCGCTGCGCCACCAGCGCGAAGTCGATCATCATGATCGCGTTCTTCTTGACGATGCCGATCAGCAGCACCAGCGCGATCATCGAGATCACCGACAACTCGGTGTTGGTGAGGAACAACGCCAGCAGCGCGCCCACGCCGGCGGCCGGCAGCGTGGACAGAATGGTCACCGGGTGGATCAGGCTCTCGTACAGCATGCCCAGCACGATGTAGACGGTGAGCACCGCAGCCAGCAGCAGTACGCCCATCGAATTGGGGCTGAGCTGCACGTTGAAGCTGTCGTCGCCGCTGAGGCGGATGCCGTCGGGCATGCGCAAGCCTTCCACGGTGGACTTGATGATCAGGTCCGCCTCGCCGGTGCTCACGCCCGGTGCCAGGTTGTAGCTCAGATCCATCGTGGTGTACTGGTTTTCATGGATGATCTGCGGCGGCGCCAGGCCCGGTACCTGCGTGGCGACCGACGTGATCGGCACCATCAGGCCGGCACGGTTGGGCACGAACACCTGATCCAGCGCCTTGGGCGTGGCCGTCTGCGAGGGCAACGCATTGACCACCACGCTGTACTGGTTGAGATCCGAATAGATGGTGGAAATGGAGCGCTGGCCGAACGCGCCATATAGCGCCCCATCGATCGCACCGACCGAGATGCCCAGCCGCGCAGCCTTGGCACGGTCGATCACGATGTTCTGGCGCAGGCCCGAGGTGTCCACGTCGGTGCCGACATCGCGCAGGCGCGGATTCTTCTTCAACGCGGCCTGCAGCTTGGGCAGCCATTCCTGCAGCTGCGCCAGATCGTTGCCCTGCAGCGACACGCGGTATTGCGCGCCCTGGCTGGTGCCGCCGCCGCCATCGCTGGGAAGGTCCTGGATGGCGCGCAGGCGCAGATCCAGATCCGGGTAGCGGTCGGCTTTGGCGCTGAGCCGTGCGACCACCTGCGCGGTGGTGTCGCGGCGGCCTTCATCGCGTTTTTTCAATTCGATATTGAACGAGGCGCTGGAGCCCTGGCGGCCGGAACCCAGTCGCGCGCCGACGGTCTTCACCGCCGGGTCGGCCATCAGCATGTCGGTGATGCGGCGCTGGCGGCTGACCATGTCGGCGAACGACACCGTGGCGCTGGAATTGGCGCGGCCCCAGATCAGGCCGGTGTCCTGCGCGGGGAAGGAGCCCTTCTTGACCGCACCGCCTAGAAAAATGGTGGCAGCAATCAACAGCAAGGGCGTCAGCGACAACAGCAAGGCGTGCCGCAGCGAGAAATCCAGCGCCACCGTGTACACCGCCAGCATGCGCTCGTGCATGCGGTCCAGCCAGGCGCCGAAACGGCCAGGTTTTTCCGGTTCGGTATGTGCGGACAGGAAGCGGCTGCACAACGCTGGCGTCAAGGTCAGCGACACCAGCATCGACACCACGATCGCCGCCACCAGGGTCACGGTGAACTCACGGAAGAACGCACCGACCATGCCGCTGGCAAACAGCATCGGAATGAACACCGCCACCAGCGAGGCGGTGATCGAGACGATGGTGAAACCGATCTCGCGCGCCCCGGCCAGTGCGGCATCCAGGCGCGGCATGCCTTCGTCCAGATGCCGCATGATGTTTTCGATCACCACGATCGCATCGTCGACCACAAAGCCAATGGCGATCACCAGCGCCAGCAGGCTGAGGTTGTTCAAGGTGAAGCCCAGCATGTACATCACCAGCGCCGAGCCGGCCAGCGACAGCGGCACGGTGACCGCCGCGATCAACGTCGGCGCCAGGCGGCGCAGGAACAGCGCCATGGTCAGGATCACCATCACCAGGCTGATCATCAGCGTGGCCTGCACCTCGTGCAGCGAGGCGCGGATGGTGGGGGTGCGGTCGAAGTAGGGCGTGAGTTTGGTGCCGGGCTGCAGGTAGGCGCGCAGCCCGGGAATCTGTGCCTTCACCTGGTCCACGGTTTCGACGATGTTGGCGCCGGCGCGGGTGAAGGCGTACATCACCACGGCGGGTTTGCCGTCGAACCAGGCCGCTTGATAGGCATCCTGCTGGCCGTCGTAGACGGTGGCCACATCGCCCAGCCGCACGATGCGCCCGTTGGACTGGGTGGAGATCGCCAGCTGTGCGAAGTCGGCGGCCTTGGCCACCGAATCGTTGGCCACGATCGCCATGGTGGTGTTGCCGTCGGACAGGAATCCGGTCGGTGAGGTGACGTTGGCCGCGCGTACCGCGTTGCGCAGATCGTCCGGGGTCAGCCCCAGCGCGTTGAGCGCGCGCAGATCCACATCCACGCGTACCGCCGGTGTGGAGGCGCCGGCAATATCGACCGAACTGATGCCGGTGATCTGGCGCAGCCGTTGAGCCAGCAGCGAGTCGGCAACGTTGTAGAGCTCATCGGCCGATTGGGTGTCCGAGGTCAGCGCGATGGCGATGACCGGGTCGTCGTTCGGATTGGCTTTCGAATAGATCGGCGTGCCGAGCCCGGAGGGCAGGTCCGATTGCGAGGAGTTGATGGCGGTCTGCACGTCCTGCGCGGCCGAATCGATGTTGCGATTGCTCTGGAACACCAGCACCACCAGGCTGCTGCTCTCCGAACTGGAGGAGCGCATGCGGTCGATACCGGGCAGCTGGCCCAGATGCCGTTCCAGCGGCGCAGTGACGGTGGAGGCCATGGTGCTGGCATCGGCGCCGGACTGCGTGGCGTGCACGAAGATCACCGGAATCTGGATGTTCGGCAATGCCGCCACGCCCAGCCGCAGATAGCACATCAATCCGATCACGAACAAACCGATCGCCAGCAACGAGGTGCCGATCGGGCGCTTGATGAAGGGGGCGGAGATGTTCATGGCTGTGGCGCCGGGATTCGGGAATCGGGAGTCGGGAGTCGGCAAGCAGGGCCAAAGCCACGCCCGAATGCGCGTGCGGGCATGCGCCGCCGCAGGCCGGAAATCCGATCAGCCTTCGCTGCACCAGTGGTCATGCCGGGCGCTCCGACGTGGAGGCCGGGTTCGCGCCGTCACGGCGTGCGGCACGGCGCGCACGCCAATCGCGCACGCGCTCGCCGGCGCGTTCCATGTACAGATAGATCACCGGCGTGGTGTACAGCGTCACCAGCTGCGAGAGCAACAGGCCGCCAACGATGGCGATGCCCAGCGGACGCCGCAGCTCCGAGCCGATGCCGGTGCCCAGCGCCAGCGGCAATGCGCCCAGCATCGCGGCGGCGGTGGTCATCATGATCGGGCGGAAGCGCAGCAGGCAAGCGCGCCGGATCGCTTCGTGCGCGTTGGCGCCTTCGCGGCGGGCGTCGATGGCGAAGTCGATCATCATGATCGCGTTCTTCTTGACGATGCCGATCAGCAGCACGATGCCGACGATGCCGTCCACCGACAGGCTCAGTCCGCACATCATCAACGCCAGCAGCGCGCCGACACCGGCCGGCGGCAGCGTGGAGATGATCGTCAGCGGGTGGATGTAGCTCTCGTAGAGCACGCCCAGCACGATGTAGATCACCACGATCGAGGCCAGCAGCAGCCACACGATATCGGTCTGGCTGCCGGTGAATTCGGCCGCCTTGCCGACGAACTCGGCATGTACCTGGGTCGGAATCCTGAGGTCTTCGCGCGCCTGTTCGATCGCCTCCACCGCCTGCGACAGCGAATGGCCCGGCGCCAGATTGAACGAGACCGTGACCGCCGGCAGCTGTTGTTGGTGGCTCACCACCAACGGCGTGTTGGTGACCTTGGCCTCGGCCAATGCAGCCAGCGGGATGATGCTGCCGGCGCCGACCACGATGCCGGTGTTCTGCGCGCCCACACCGGTGGCGGTGGACGAGTTGGACGAGCTCACCTGACCGAAGCTGGTCGCATTGGTGCCGGTCAACGCGCCGCTGCCGTTGCTGGCCACCGCCAGCTGATTCATCAATGCGGTGCTGCTGCGGAATTCCGGCGCCACTTCCAGCACCACGCGGTACTGATTGAGCTCGGTGAAGATGGTGGAGATCTGGCGTTGGCCGAAGGCGTCGTACAGCGTGTCGTCGATGGTCTGCATCGGCACGCCGAGCATGCTGGCCTTGTCGCGGTCGATGGTCAGTTCCAGCGCGCGTCCCTGGTTGGCCAGGTTGTTGTCCACATCCGCCAGCTCGGGCAGCTTGCGCATCGCCTCGGTCATGCGTGCGGCCCAGGTGGCCAGCTCGGCGCTGTCCACATCCGACATCGAGTACTGATACTCGGTGGCGGCTACGCGGGTGTCGAGGGTGACGTCCTGCACCGGCTTGAGGAACAGCGCCACGCCCGGAATGCCGGACACCGCTTTTTGCAGGCGCGGCAGCACCTCATCCAGGCTGTCGCGGTCGCCGCGCGTCTTCAGCACGATCGAGAGCTGGCCCTGGTTGATGGTCGGGTTCATCGAGCCGGCGCCGATGAAGGCTGCCACACCGGTCACTGCCGGGTCTTTCTGTAGCGCCGCGGCCACCGCCTGGGTGCGCTGCTGCATCTGCGGGAAGGCCACGTTCTGATCGGCCTGCACCACGCCGGTGATCAAGCCGGTGTCCTGCTCCGGCAGCAGGCCTTTAGGAATGGCGATGTACAGCACCACGGTCAGCGCCACCGCACCGATCGCCACTGCCAAAGTCAGCGGCTGATGCGCCAGGACCCAGTCCAGGCTGCGCTCGTAGGTGCCCACCGTGCGCGTCCACAAGTTGGTCTTGCCGGCGGCAGCGGCGCGCTCGTGCGCGTCCTCCCCCTCGGGCAAGGCATCGGGCTTGAGCAGGTAGGCACACATCATCGGCGTCAGCGTCAGCGACACCAGCATCGAGATCGTCACCGCAATCGACAGCACCCACGCAAACTCATGGAACAGGCGCCCGGTGACACCCGGCATCAGCAGCAGCGGCAGGAACACCGCCACCAGCGACACGGTCAGCGACAACACGGTGAAGCCGATCTGCTTGGCGCCTTCTTCCGCCGCTTCCGGCCCGCTCTTGCCTTGTTCGATGTAGCGCACGATGTTTTCGATCATCACGATCGCATCGTCGACCACGAAACCGGTCGCCACCACCAGCGCCATCAGCGACAGGTTGTCCAGCGACATGCCGGCAAACGCCATCACCCCGAAGGTGCCGGCCAGCGACAGCGGCACCGCCACCGAGGGAATGATGGTGGCCCACAGCCGGCGCAGGAACACGAAGATCACCGCCACCACCAGGAAGATGGTCAACACCAGGGTGAACTTCACTTCATGCACGGAGGCGCGGATGGTTTCGGTGCGGTCGGCGAACACTTCCAGATGCACATCGGCCGGCAATACCGACTGCAGCTGCGGCAGGATGCTGCGGATCTGCTCCACCGTCTGCACGATGTTGGCACCGGGCTGGCGGCGGATTTCCAGCAGCACCGCCGGCTTGCCATCGGCCCAGGCGGCGAGCTGGTCGTTTTCCACACCGTCGACCACGTTGGCCACATCGGCCAGCCGCACCGGGCGGCCATTGCTGTAGCTGATGATGGTCTCGCGGTATTGCGCCGCATCGGTGAGCTGGTCGTTGGTGCCGATGCTGTAGGACTGGGTCTTGCCGTTGAGCGAGCCCTTGGGCGCGCTGACATTGGTCTGGGTCAGCGCGCTGCGCAGCGACTCCATGGTCAGGCCCATGTTCGACAGCTGCGCCGGATTGACCTGGATACGCACGGCCGGGCGCACATTGCCGGCGATCGATACCAGCCCCACGCCCGGCACCTGCGACAGGCGCTGGGCCAGGATCGCATCGGCATAGCGGTTGACCTCGCGCAGCGGCAGCGAGTCGGAGGTGAGCTTGAGGGTCAGGATCGCCGCGTCGGCCGGATTGACCCGGTTGTAGACCGGCTGGTACGGCAGCGACGAGGGCAGGGTGGCCTGACGGATCGCCGCCTGCACATCCTGCGCGGCGATGTCGATGTCGCGGTCCATCGAGAACTGCAGAATGATCGTGGACAGGCCTGCCGACGAATCGGAGGTCATCATCTGCAGCCCGGAGATCTGCCCGAGCTGGCGCTCCAGCGGTGTGGTCACCAGCGAGGCCATGGTGGTCGCATTGGCGCCGGGGTACTGGGTGGAGACGACCAGGCTGGGGGCGTCGATTTCCGGCAGTGCGGAGACCGGCAGTTGCCGGTAGCCCAGGATGCCCAGCAGCAGGATGCCCGCCATCAGCAACGAGGTGGCGATGGGACGGCGGATGAAGATGGTCGAAAAGCCCACGGGGGGAATCCTTGCTGAAGACGTCAATCGGTGCCGGCGCGCAATGCGCCGACGCGCACCGGCGACGGAAATCCCGTCGCCGGTGGTCGCGAGTTAGCGCGGGCCGCCGCCGCCGCGTCGGCCGCCGGCGCCGCCGCGTTCCTGCTTGTCCTGCACGGCCTTGAGTTCGGCCTCGGTGGGCTCGGGCGGTGTTTCGCCCGGCTTGAGCGCGCTGACCTTGCTGCCCGGCTTCAAGCGGAACTGGCCTTCGGTCACCACCCGCTCGCCCTGCTTGAGCCCCTTGGTGATCTGCACGTGGCTGTCGTCCACCTCCACGCCCTGCACCACGGTGCGCATCTGCGCGGTGTTGTCGCTGCCCACCACGTACACGTAATCGCCGTCCGGGCCGCGCTGCACCGCCTGGGTCGGCACCACGGTGCCGCCGGAGATGGTGCGCAGCTGCAGGCGCACGTTGACGAACTGGCCCGGCCACAGGGCGTTGTCGGCGTTGTCGAAGATCGCGCGTGCGCCGAAGGTGCCGCTGTCGGCGGCGATGCGGTTGTCGATGACGTCCAGCTTGCCGTCGCCGCTGATGATGTGCGCATCGCCGCGATCCAGCGCCGCCACGCCCAACGGTGCGGCCGCCTGACCGCTGCGCACCGCCTGCAGCTCGCGCTCGGGCAGGTTGAAGGACACGTAGATCGGGCGGATCTGGGTCAGGGTGACGATGGTCGAGGTGTTGCTGACGATATTGCCCACGTCCACACCGCGGATGCCGGCAATGCCGTCGATCGGCGCCAGGATGCGGGTGAACTGCAACTGCACCTGAGCCGCGCGCATCTGCGCATCGTTGGCCGACACCGCCGCCTCGTACTGCGCCACCTGGTTGCGCTGGGTGTCCAGATCGGTGCGCGAGACGTACTGCTTGTAGGCCGGATCGTTGGAGCGCTGGTAGTTGACCCGCGCGGTGGCCAGCAGCGCCTGATTCTGGCGCTTGGCCGCCAGCGACTGGTCATAGCTGGCCTGCAGGCTGCGCGGGTCGATCTGCGCCAGCAGCTGGCCCTTCTTCACTTCCTGGCCCTCCTGGAAATTCAGGCTCATCAGCTGGCCGCCAACCTGCGGGCTGACCGTGACCGTGTTGAGCGCGGTGACCGTGCCCAATGCGCTGGCGTAGACCGGCACGTCCTGGGTGGTGGCGGCCACCACCGTGACCGGCACCGGGCCGTGGTCTTCGGTGCCGCTGCCGTCCGGCGCGCCCGCGCGCTTGCCGTGATTGCCCCCACCGAACATGCGCATTGCAACGAACACCACGACAAGCACCGCTACGACCAGCAGTGTGATCTTCCAAAAACGCGACATTGCGACAACTCCTGAGGGCGGGCCGGGCGCTGATGCGACCGTGGGGCAGCTGTGCGAAGCATATCGTTGCGCCCAAGCAATTGAGCGTTACTGAAGTAACGGCTCGCCAAGCGAAACGGCCACGACGTTCACAGATGCAGTACAGCGGCAACGCACCACGGTCGCCACGGTTGACCGGCGGGCTGAATCGGGCACCACCGCAGCCCGCCAGCTGCGCGGGTGCACTACATTAAGCAACCATCTTTAGAGGATTCTCGATGCGCCACTCCCGCCTGCTGACCAGCGCGCTGTTGCTCGCCCTGCCCACGCTCGCCGCCGCCCAGGCTGCGCCCCGGCCCGAAGTGCAGGCCGCCGCCGCGCCGTTGCAGACCAAGCTGGTGCAGTGGCGCCGCGACTTCCATCAGCACCCCGAACTGTCCAACCGCGAGGAGCGCACCGCCGCCACGGTGGCCGCGCAGCTGCGCAAGCTCGGCCTCAAGCCGCGCACCGGCATCGCCCATCACGGCGTGGTGGCCATCATCAAGGGCGGCAAGCCGGGTCCCAAGATCGCCCTGCGTGCAGACATGGACGCTCTGCCGGTCAAAGAGCAGACGGGGCTGCCGTTCGCGTCCAAAGCCACTGCCGAGTACCGCGGCGAGCAGGTCGGGGTGATGCACGCCTGCGGCCACGACGCGCATACCGCGATCCTGCTCGGCGTGGCCGAGGCGCTGGTCGGCATGCGCGACCAGCTTCCGGGCGAAGTGATGCTGATCTTTCAGCCCTCCGAAGAAGGCGCACCCGGCAACGAAGAGGGCGGCGCCTCGCTGATGCTCAAGGAAGGGCTGTTTGCCGACTTCAAGCCGCAGGCGGTGTTCGGCCTGCATGTGTTCTCCAGCGTGCAGGCCGGCAAGATCGCGGTGCGTAGCGGCCCGCTGATGGCGGCCTCGGATCGGTTCGCGATCAAGATGATCGGCCGCCAGACGCATGGCTCGGCGCCGTGGAACGGCATCGACCCGATCGTGGCCAGCGCCGACATGATCGGCGCTGCGCAGACCGTGATCAGCCGCCGCGCCAACCTGTCCAAGCAGCCGGCGGTGCTGAGCTTCGGCGCGATCAAGGGCGGCATCCGCTACAACATCATCCCCGACGACGTGGACATGGTCGGCACCATCCGCACCTTCGACGAAGCCATGCGCCAGCAGATCTTCGCCGACCTCAAGACTGTGGCCGAACACACCGCCGCCGCCCACGGGGCCACCGTCGAGGCACAGGTGCCGGACCAGCCCGGCAACCCGGCCACGGTCAACGACCCGGCGCTGACCGCCAGGATGCTGCCCAGCCTGCAGGCCGTGGTGGGCGCCGACAATGTCTACGAACCGCCGCTGCAGATGGGCGCGGAAGACTTCTCGTTCTATGCGCAGCAGGTGCCGTCGATGTTCTTCTTCGTCGGCTCCACCGCCAAGGGCATCGACCCGGCGACCGCGCCCAGCAACCATTCGCCGCAGTTCCTGCTCGACGAGTCGTCGCTGGATGTGGGTTTGCGCGCGCTGTTGCAGGTGTCGCTGGATTATCTGCATCAGGGTGAGGCTGGCTGAAACCGGGATTCGTGATTCGGGATTAGGGATTCGTGTGCAAGTGCACGATTCCCGCTGGCCATTGGCGGTGATTTGGGCGGCGGGCTGTGTGAAGCCCGCTGCTTCTGTTTGCCAGGCGGTCGCTCCGGCGGTCGCCATACACCTCACGGCCAGCCCGCTCGCCCTAAAATGGCGGCATGAATACCCCTGAAGATTCCTCCCTCGGGCGTGAGGTCGCTTACCCCAGCGGTTACGATCCGTCGCTGTTGTTTCCGATTCCGCGCGCGGCCGGGCGCGAGGCGATCGGCCTGACCGGCGCGCTGCCGTTCATCGGCCGCGATCGCTGGCACGCCTATGAACTCAGCTGGCTCGATGCACAGGGCAAGCCGTGCGTGGCCACGGCGACTTTGCATGTGCCCAGCGATTCGCCGTCGTTGATCGAATCCAAGTCGCTCAAGCTGTATCTCAACTCCCTCAACGCCACCCGCTTCAACAGTGCCGAAGCGGTGCGCACGCGCATCGCCTCCGACCTGTCCACGCGCGCCGGTGCCGATGTGGCGGTGGAATTCGGTCTGCCGCCGATCGATGCGGTGGGCGAGGGCGAATCGATCGACGCGCTGGATGTCAGCATCGACGACTACGGCCCGCCCAATGCCGCCTATCTAACCTCGCACGCACAACCAATCGTGGAAGAAGTGCTGACCTCGGCCTTGCTCAAATCCAATTGCCCGGTCACCGGTCAGCCGGATTGGGCCAGCGTCACGCTGCGCTATCGCGGCGCGCCGATCGACCGCGAAGGCCTGCTGCGCTATCTGGTGAGTTTCCGCGACCACGCAGAGTTTCATGAGCAATGCGTGGAGCGCATTTTCCATGACGTGCTGATCCGCTGCGCGCCCGAGTGGTTGGTGGTGGAGGCGCGTTATACCCGTCGGGGCGGGCTGGACATCAACCCGTTGCGCAGTTCACCCAGCGTGCCGACACCGCTGTCGATTTTCCGCGATCTGCGCCAGTAGTCGGCCGTGTTGGAGGATCGCGCCAGCTTCACGGCGGCGCGATCCACGCTTAACGGCGCTCCGCGCACCCTGCAGTCATCGTGATGCACGCAGGATGGCCGCAATGAGTGTCGACAAGAAAGCAGATTTTTCCAACGTAACCTCCTCGGTCGACAGCACCGCCGATGTCACGCCAGCGCCGGATTTTTCCAACGTCCGCAGCAGCGTGCACAGCACGGCGCAGATCGTCGAAGAGACGGTGACCGTGCAGGCGGGCGACAGCCTTTCCAGTATTGCCAAACGCCATTATGGCGACGGCAATCTGTGGCCGCGCATTTTCGAGGCCAATCGCGAGACGCTCAAGGATCCGGACAAGATTTTTCCGGGACAGGTATTGCACTTGCCGCCGAAGGCATAAATGCGCGCCTGGTTTGGCCAGGCGCTGGCTTGGTGATCCGTTTCACTCAATGCTTTCCTCAAGAAACCCCATTCGTTTAGCCGGAGATTCATCCATGCGTACCAAATCCGTTTCAAGCACGCTCGCCATTGCTCTTGTCGGCGTGCTCGCACTATCGGGTTGCAAGAAAGAAGAAGATGCCAGCGTGTCGAAGGATCCGACCTCCGGTGCCGCCACCGAAGCGATGCCCGGCCCGGCGGGCACGCCGCCCGCAAGCGATCAAGCTGGTCAGAGCACTGCTACCGGTGCTGCCAGTACCGACAGTGCTTCCGCAACCGGTGCGGCAGTGACGGTGTCCAGCGTTGCGGTCGGCACCACTGCTGCCGCAGACAAGACGGTGACCCCGTCGGCCAATATCGGCAGCAAAGACACCATCATCGTCTCGGTGAAAACCGATGGCAGCGCAAGCAACGTGGCGGTTTCGGCCAAGCTCACCTACCAGGACGGCCAGGTCGCTGGTGAGCAGAACGCCACCTTGACCACCACCGGCGCAGAAACCACCAACCTCAGCTTCAGCAAGCCCGATGGCTGGCCGGCTGGCACCTACACCGCGCAGGTGATGGTGGATGGCAAGCCGGCGGGTAATCCGCAGACCATCACGGTCAAGTAAGAAGGAGCGCGTGCAGGCATGCTGTAGGTAGGCGCGCATGTTGGCGGAGCAGGGCGGTAACACGCTGGCCCGCCGACATTTCGCCAACAGGGCGAGCGCGTCGTCGCTGTTCTTCCAACAAGCCATCAAGCGGTAAGCCATTAGGGCGCAATCACACGATCGCGCCCTTTTTGCTGCGCCACCGTGTGACGCGACACATTCGTTACAGCTGCATCCATGTCGATTGGCCGGGTCACGGGATGGAGCATCCGCCTGTGGTCGCTTTACCCGGGCGCGGCTCAGACGCGACAATGCCGTGCTGATCCATCGCCGCGTTCCACGCGCTGGCCGATCGGCGTGCCAGCAGCGACCCCCGTCGCGCACGCCAACGCCACTGCCATGAACGCCGGCGCTCCTTCCGACCACACGAGCCATCGCACCTTATGTCGAAGACACCGAAGATCCTCTACACGCTCACCGACGAAGCACCGTATCTGGCCACGCAGTCGCTGCTGCCGATCATCGATGCCTACACCGATACCGCCGGCATCGTGGTCGAAACCCGCGATATCTCGCTGGCCGGCCGCATTCTGTCGCTGTTCCCCGAGCACCTGAGCGACGCGCAGAAGATCGCCGACGACCTCGGTGAGCTTGGCGCGCTGGCCACCACGCCGGAAGCCAACATCATCAAGCTGCCCAACATCAGCGCCTCGGTGCCGCAGCTCAAGGCCGCGATCGCCGAACTGCAGGGCCAGGGTTATGCGCTGCCGGCGTATCCGGACACGCCCAAGGACGATGCCGAAAAAGACATCAAGGCGCGCTACGACAAGGTCAAGGGCAGCGCGGTCAACCCGGTGCTGCGCGAAGGCAACTCCGACCGCCGCGCACCGCTGTCGGTGAAGAATTACGCACGCAAGCATCCGCACCGCATGGGCAAGTGGAGCAGCGACTCCAGGTCGCACGTGGTGCACATGGACGAGGGCGACTTCTTCGGCAGCGAGCAGTCCACCACGGTGGCAGCGGCGGGCACGCTGAAGATCGAATTCGTCGGCAACGATGGCAGCACCACTGTGCTGAAGGAAAAAGTGGCGGTAAAAGCCGGCGAAATCGTCGATGCCGCAGTGTTGAGCAAGCGTGCGCTGGCCAGCTTCATCGATGCGCAGATCGCCGATGCCAAGGCCAAGGACGTGTTGTTCTCGGTGCATCTGAAAGCCACCATGATGAAGGTCTCCGACCCGGTGCTGTTCGGTGTGGTGGTCGGCGAGTTCTACAAGGACACGCTGAGCAAGCATGCCGATGCGCTTGCATCGGTCGGCTTCGATCCCAACAACGGAATCGGCGATCTGTACGCACGTATCGCCACGCTGCCGGAAGTGCAGCAGGCGCAGATCAAGGCCGATATCCAGGCCGAATACGCGCAGCGTCCGGCCCTGGCGATGGTCAATTCCGACAAGGGCATCACCAACCTGCATGTGCCCAGTGATGTGATCGTCGATGCATCGATGCCGGCGATGATTCGCGATTCGGGTCAGATGTGGAATGCCGAAGGCAAGCTGCAGGACACCAAGGCGGTGATCCCGGATCGCTGCTACGCCGATGTCTACCAGGCGGTGATCGACAATTGCAAGGCGCATGGCGCATTCGATCCGTCCACCATGGGCTCGGTGCCCAACGTCGGCCTGATGGCGCAGAAAGCCGAAGAATACGGCTCGCACGACAAGACCTTCCAGCTTGCCGCCGCCGGCACCGTCAAGGTCACCGACGACACCGGCACCACCGTTTTCGAACACGCGGTGGAAGCCGGCGATTTGTGGCGCATGTGCCAGGTCAAGGACGCACCGATCCAGGACTGGGTGAAGCTGGCGGTCGAGCGCGCACGTCTGAGCGATACCCCGGCCGTGTTCTGGCTGGACAAGGCGCGCGCGCACGACGCGCAGGTCATCGCCAAGGTCGAAACCTATCTGAAGGATCACGACACCAGCGGGCTGGATATCCGCATCCTGCCGCCGGTGGAAGCGACCACCTTCTCGCTGGAGCGCATCCGCAAGGGCCAGGACACCATCTCGGTCACCGGCAACGTGCTGCGCGATTACCTCACCGACCTGTTCCCGATCCTGGAGCTGGGCACCAGCGCCAAGATGCTGTCGATCGTGCCGCTGATGGCAGGTGGCGGCCTGTTCGAAACCGGCGCCGGTGGCTCGGCGCCCAAGCACGTGCAGCAGTTCGTCGAACAGAACAGCCTGCGCTGGGATTCGCTGGGCGAGTTCCTGGCCCTGGCCGCCTCGCTGGAGCATCTGGGCAACCGCTACGACAACCCGTCGGCCACGGTGCTGGCCAAGGCGCTGGATGTGGCCAATGGCCAGTTCCTGGACAACAACAAGTCGCCGGCGCGCAAGGTCGGTGAACTGGACAACCGCGGCAGCCACTTCTATCTGGCGATGTACTGGGCGCAAGCCCTGGCCGCACAGACCGACGACGCCGCCCTGCAGGCCAAGTTCGCGCCGCTGGCCAAGGCCCTGACCGAGAACGAAGCCGCCATCGTGGCCGAGCTCAACGGCGCGCAGGGCAAGCCGGTGGATATCGGCGGCTACTACCACCCGGACCTGGCCAAGGTCAGCGAAGCGATGCGCCCGAGCAAGACCTTCAACGACGTATTGGCGACGCTGAAGGCCTGATCCAGCGCATCGCGTATCGGTGCACTCAGCAAGTGCGACATCCAGGGCCCGCCTCGTTCAGAGGCGGGCCTTGTCGTTTCAGCGCAATGGAGACAGCGCAACCGTCATGCATCCGGCCTTGCTGCCGCTTTGCAGTGCATTGCCTGCGGCTGGGTGTTGCCCGGTGTGGCCTTGGCTGGCGAGAGTTCTTGGCGACGTGCACTGCCTTGCCAGGATCAGCAGGGCCGGCGCGCGCACCGCGTGCTGCGGCAGGTTGACGCGTGATGCAGGTGTTTGCCCGCTTATTACGTGCTCGATCGCGCGCACTGGCTGCGCGCCGTCGCAAGTGCTGAGTACACTGCCACCATGAGCCCTGTTCCGTTACCGCCGCAGTCCGAGCGTCGCGCGCTGGCGATCGGCCGCGCCGTGTATGAAGCGTTCGAGGATTACCACGCGCGCTTTGCGCAGATCACAGCACGCGCCAAACAGCGCTTCGAGACACGCGACTGGAACGGCGCGCGCGAGGATGCGGTGGCGCGTATTGCGCTCTACGACCAGTACATCAGCGAATGCATGCTGCGGCTGCGTGCGGTGTTGCTGGGGCAGGCGCACGACCGCGCGTTGTGGATGCGCGCACGCGAGCATTACGCCGCGCTGCTGACCGGGTTGATCGATCAGGAGCTGTACAAGACCTTCTACAACACCCTGACCCGGCGTTACTTCGGCACCCATGGTGTGGATGCGGAGATCGAATTCATCGCGCTGGATATCGAGCCGACCGATGCGATCACGTTGCCGGTTGCGCGGCATACCTACGCGGTCTCGCCCGGCCGGCTGACCGACATGCTGGTGCGCGTGCTGGGCGATTATTCGTTCGATGTGGCGTACCTGCACCGCACCCGTTGCGCGGCGGCAATTGCAGTGCGGCTGCAGGACGATCTTGCGCACTGGGGCGAGCATCCTGTGCGTAGTGTGGAACTGCTGGAGACCGTGTTCTACCGCGAACGGCGCGCCTATCTGATCGGGCGCGTGTTCGGCGAACATCGCTTTTCTCCCTGCGTGATCGCACTGGTCAACGATGGTGCCGGCCTGCGTGCCGAAGCGGTGCTGACCCGGCGCAGTGATGTCGCGCAATTGTTCAGTAACTCGCGCAGTTATTTCCAGGCCGATCTAGCCACCGTCGGTGATGCAGTGGTGTTCCTGCGCAGCCTGCTGACGCACAAGCCCATCGACGAGTTGTACACGATGCTGGGGCGTGCCAAGCAGGGCAAGACCGAACGCTATCGCACGTTTTTCAGCCATTTTCAGGCGCATCCTGCCGAGCAGCTGGTGCATGCCGATGGCACGCCGGGCATGGTCATGGTGGTGTTTACGCTGCCCAGTTATCCGCTGGTGTTCAAGCTGATTCGCGACCGCTTTGCGTATCCAAAAACCATGAGCCGCGCGCAGGTTGAAGGCAAATACGAACTGGTGTTCCAGCTCGACCGCATCGGCCGCCTGCTCGACGCGCAGCCGTACCGCTTTCTGCGCTTTCCCAAGGCGCGTTTTTCGCCGGCGTTGCTGGAAGAACTGCAGACCAGCTGTGCGATGAGCCTGAGCGAAGATGGCGCCGATGTGTTGATCGCGCTGTGCTACGTGCAGCGCCGGCTGCGCCCGCTCAATCTGTACCTGCGCGAACAACTGCCCGAGGCCGCGCATGCCGCTGCGCTGGACTACGGGCAGGCGATCAAGGACATGGCGCGCAATAATATTTTCCCCGGCGACATGCTGCTAAAAAACTTCGGCATCACCCGCCATCAGCGTGCGGTGTTTTACGACTACGACGAGCTGTGCCTGATCACCGAATGCACGTTCCGCGATTGGCCCACGCCCACCAGTTACGAAGAACAAATGTCCGCCGAGCCCTGGTTTCATGTCGGCCCGCGCGATGTGTTTCCCGAGCGTTTTGCGCTGTTTATGGGCTTGCCGGCGTCGCAACTGGAAGCGGTCAAGCACACGCATCCGGAACTGTTCGAGCCGCAATGGTGGCGCGATCTGCAAGCGCGACTGCGCGAAGACGATTACCCGGACACGCCGCCCTATGCGGAATCGCGAAAACTGGCCTGACGATTTACGCGTATGCACCAGGGCTGGTACAACACGCGTTCAATCACGATGGAGCGTGGTCATGCAGTGGAAGCAACGCTTGGGCCTGGGGATTTTGTTGGCAATGGCGAGTATCAACGGCGTGCAGGCACGTCCCAGTGCCGCGCAGGTGCAGGCGCAGATGGAGGCCAGCATGAATGTCGCGGGCGAATTGACGCTGACCCCGGACGGCACCGTCACGGCGGTCAAGCTCACCGACGAAGCGAACCTGCCGCCAGTGGTCCGCGACCGCGTCAAACAATCGATCGCCTCCTGGCGCTTCGACCCTGTCAAAGACGATGGAAGCGCATTGCCCGCGCAACTACCGATGAATCTGCTGCTGGTCGCCAAGCCGGGCGATAACAACACGTATGTGGTATCGATTCGCAGCGCGCATTTCGGCAGCCAGGAGCAAGGTGCAGCCAGCGTCGCTGCCAAGGACATGCCGCCACCGGCCTACCCTGAGCATGCGTTTCGCGAAGGTGCGACAGGGGTGGTGTATCTGCTGCTCAAGATCGGCCGCGATGGCAAGGTCGAGGATCTGGTTGCAGAGCAGGTCAACCTGACCACGCTGGCGCCGGAATCCAAACGCCCGCGCTGGCGCAAGGCGTTTGCCGATGCCGCAATCGCCAAGGCGCAGCGCTGGACATTTGTGCCGCCAACGCAAGGTGCCGAGGCCGACGCGCCGTACTGGGTCATGCGGGTTCCGGTCACCTTCGACATCGAAACCTGGCCAGGCAATCTGACCGCTGCAAAGCAAGCCAAAAAGTGGCAATCCTATTTGCCGGGCCCACGTCAGCCTGCGCCCTGGCACGAACAGCGCGGTGCGTCAGCATCGACCGACAGTCCGGATGCGCTACCTGGAAGTGGATTGTTCTCGGCACGCGGAGTAGGTGTGCGCTTGGTGACACCGCTGCAAGGAAGTTAGGCGCAACGCCAACATCAGAGCCGCTGGCAAACTACTTCATGCCTTTTTTTGCAGAGCGAATGATCTTGGTTATTCGCTGCGAGGCGCAGTATCTGAGGCTTGGCTGCAGGGCCCTTGCCCGCCCACCATCGCAGGACACGCCGCAAGTACGTCCCTGTAGGCTCTTACGCGGCATCCATGCCGCGTAAGGTCCCGCGACGGTGGGCGGGCAAGGACCCGTCAAGATGGTCGGTGTGCATGGTTTTTAACAAAGCAGCCGACTAACTTTCTGGTGCGGTGTCCTTACCGATTGCGGGACCGTGTGGCGGCATGGATGCCGCCACCGAGCCTCCATGGACGGATTCACGGCGTGTCCGCGAGCGGTGAGGGCACCGCGCACTCGACCAACCAGGCTCGTGAATGCATCCAATCGCGCACCCACAAAAAAGCCCCGCAATGCGGGGCTTTTTCTTATCGAGAATGCCGAACGAAATCAGCGCTTCATCGAACTGAAGAACTCGTCGTTGGACTTGGTGGTCTTCATCTTGTCCAGCAGGAATTCCATCGCTGCGATTTCGTCCATCGGGTGCAGCAGCTTGCGCAGGATCCAGATCTTCTGCAGCAGCTCCGGCTCGATCAACAGATCTTCGCGACGCGTACCAGAACGGTTGATGTCGATCGCCGGGTAAACGCGCTTTTCGGTGATGCGACGGTTCAGATGCACTTCGCTGTTGCCGGTGCCCTTGAATTCTTCGTAGATCACCTCGTCCATCTTGCTGCCGGTCTCGACCAGCGCCGTGGCGATGATGGTCAGCGAGCCGCCTTCTTCGACATTACGGGCCGCACCGAAGAAGCGCTTCGGGCGATGCAATGCGTTGGCGTCCACACCACCGGTGAGCACCTTGCCGGAGCTGGGCACCACATTGTTGTAGGCGCGTGCCAGACGGGTGATCGAGTCGAGCAGGATCACCACGTCCTTCTTGTGCTCGACCAGGCGCTTGGCCCGCTCGATCACCATTTCGGCAACCTGCACGTGACGCGCAGCCGGCTCGTCGAACGTCGAGGAGATGACCTCGCCGCGCACGGTGCGCTGCATTTCGGTCACTTCTTCCGGGCGCTCGTCGATCAGCAACACGATCATGTGCACTTCGGGATGATTGCTGGTGATGGCCGTTGCCACCTGCTGCATCATCATCGTCTTACCAGCCTTGGGCGGGGAGACGATCAGCGCACGCTGACCCTTACCCTGCGGCGCCATCAGATCCAGGATGCGGCCGGTGATGTCCTCGGTGGACCCATCGCCACGCTCCAGACGGAAACGCCGGCGCGGGAACAGCGGGGTCAGGTTCTCGAACAGCACCTTGTTCTTGCTGGCTTCCAGCGGCTCGCCGTTGATGGTGTCGACGATCGACAGCGCGAAATAGCGTTCGCCGTCCTTCGGGAAGCGGATGCGGCCGGACAGATGGTCGCCGGTGCGCAGGTTGAAGCGGCGGATCTGGCTGGGCGAGATATAGGTATCGTCCGGGCCGGCCAGGTAGCTGGCTTCTGCGGCACGCAGGAAGCCGAAGCCGTCGGGCAGGATTTCCAGCACGCCGTCGGCGGCAACGCCTTCGCCGTGGCGCGTCAGCACCTTGAGCAGGGCGAAGATCACGTCCTGCTTGCGCGCACGCGCCACGCCTTCCTGGATGTTGAGCTGATCGGCGATATCCAGCAGCTTCTGCGCCGGCATCCGCTTGAGGTCGCTCAGCGAATACACCGGGAAGCCCTCCGGCACGGCCGGATGCGGACGCGCGATGAAGGGCTCGTTGCTGCCGTCCGACGACGGCATGCCGCCACCGGTTTCATTACCGAACCGATCGCGCGGCCCACGGTCGCGGCGGTTGCGGAACCGGTCACGGCGATTGCCCTGCTGGTTCTGCCCCTGACCCTGACCTTGCTGATTCTGGCCGGTGCTCTGACCTTGATCTTGACCTTGACCTTGACCTTGCGGCTGGCCCTGGGCCTGACCCTGGTTCTGGCCTTGACCCCGGCTCTGCGCCTGATTCTGGTTCTGCTGGTTCTGCGCCTGGTTGAAGCGCTGCTGCTGCGACTGGCCACCCTCGCGGGATTCGCCATGGTTGTCGCCGCCCTGGTTGCCTTGATTGCCCTGACTGGCGCTGGGGGCGTTACCGGCATATGCGCCATCGCTGGACGTCTGCGCCGGTGCCGAATCGGCAGCGTGCGACGGTGCCTGCGGCGCACGCGGAACATCCGGTACAGGGCTGGCGGGCAAGGGCAGGTTGGGCTGCTGTGCGCCACCGTCGTCATTGGCAACGGCGGTCTTGCTCACGCGCGGCTTGCGCACGCGTTTCTCGACAGGAGCGTCGACGCTCCCGGTATCGGAAGAAGGATGATCGGACAAGTGCTTGATTCCTCGCTAAGAGTGCGAGCGCCCGGCTGGGGGGCGAACTATGGTGATGGGAGTCTAGAGAGACGTTCTAGAGGGGTACGGCGGCGCACGAACGTGCTCCGGATCGACTGACACTATCACCGCTGCGCTCAACCGCGCAAGCGTCTGCCGGGGCAGGGTTTAACTGCTGGCGAAACATCGGGGCGCCCATCGCTGGGACGCCCGCTCGCTCAGGCGGCCGCGCCGCCCAGGGTCTTGTCGATCATCTGGGTGAGTTGGCCCTTGCCAACCGCCCCGATCTGGGTTGCCTGCACCTGCCCGTCCTTGAACAGCAGCAGCATCGGGATCGACCGCACGTGGTACTTGATGGCCAGGGCGCGGTTCTGGTCCACATTGACCTTGGCAACCTTCAGTCTGCCCTGGTATGTATCGGCCAGATCGTCCAGTACCGGGGCGATCATCTTGCACGGGCCACACCATTCGGCCCAGAAATCCACCAGCACCGGTTCGCCGGATTGCAGTACAGCTGCCTCGAAGTCGGCATCGCCGACATGTTGAACCTTGTCGCTCACGTTGGGTCTCCTGGAAACCAAAACGGCCCGCCCGAACGGGCAGGCCGCTACATTGCGTTAAACTGGGGCATTGCGCGACTGAATCAAGTGTCAGTCCTGAAGCCGCGCTGTCCGCCACAACAGCCGCAGTTTGCGACGCTGTCGGCATCGATGCAAGCCGCGCCCGGGCTGCCCAGGGCGCCTCACGAAGACGGAATAATGAGCGACAAACCGCTGACCGATTTGACTTTTTCCACGTTCGACCTGCATCCGGCGCTGATCGCCGGGCTGGAGAGCGCCGGGTTCACCCGCTGTACCCCGATCCAGGCACTGACCCTGCCGGTCGCGCTGCCGGGCGGCGATGTCGCAGGCCAGGCCCAGACCGGCACCGGCAAGACGCTGGCGTTCCTGGTGACGGTGGTGAACCGCCTGCTGAACCGCCCGGCGCTGGCCGACCGCAAGCCGGAAGGCCCGCGCGCGCTGATCCTGGCCCCGACCCGCGAGCTGGCGATCCAGATCCACAAGGATGCTGTCAAGTTCGGCGCCGACCTGGGCCTGCGCTTTGCGCTGGTCTACGGCGGGGTGGACTACGACAAGCAGCGCGAGCTGTTGCAGCAGGGCGTGGACGTGATCATCGCCACCCCGGGCCGGCTGATCGACTACGTCAAGCAGCACAAGGTGGTCTCGCTGCACGCCTGCGAGATCTGTGTGCTGGACGAAGCCGATCGCATGTTCGATCTGGGCTTCATCAAGGACATCCGCTTCCTGCTGCGGCGCATGCCCGAGCGCGGCACCCGGCAGACGCTGCTGTTCTCGGCCACGCTCAGCCATCGCGTGCTCGAGCTCGCCTACGAGCACATGAACGAGCCGGAAAAGCTCGTGGTCGAAACCGAGACCATCACTGCCGCACGCGTACGTCAGCGCATCTATTTCCCCTCCGACGAAGAGAAGCAGACGCTGCTGCTGGGCTTGCTGTCGCGTAGCGAAGGCGCGCGCACCATGGTGTTCGTCAACACCAAGGCCTTCGTCGAGCGCGTCGCGCGCACGCTGGAGCGGCATGGCTACCGGGTCGGCGTGTTGTCCGGCGATGTGCCGCAAAAGAAGCGCGAGTCGCTGCTCAACCGCTTCCAGAAGGGCCAGCTCGAGATCCTGGTCGCCACCGATGTGGCCGCGCGCGGCCTGCACATCGACGGCGTCAAGTACGTTTACAACTACGACCTGCCGTTCGATGCGGAAGACTACGTGCACCGCATCGGCCGTACCGCGCGGCTGGGCGAAGAAGGCGATGCGATCAGCTTCGCCTGCGAGCGCTATGCGATGAGCCTGCCGGACATCGAGGCCTACATCGCGCAGAAGATCCCGGTCGAGCCGGTGACCTCCGAACTGCTGATCCCGTTGCCGCGTGCCGCACGCGTGCCGGTGGAAGGCGAAGAGGTCGACGCCGACGCCGGCGACAGCGTGGGCACGATCTTCCGCGAGGCGCGCGAACAGCGTGCCGCCGAAGAGCAGCGTCGTGGCGGTGGCCGCAGCGGCCCGGGTGGCGCCTCGCGCGGCAGCAGCAGTGGTGGCGGTCGCCGTGACGGCGGCAGTGCCGATAGCAAGCCGCGTCCGCGCCGCAAGCCGCGAGTCGAAGGCGACGTTGCCGCCGAGACCGCAACCGTTGCCGCAGCCTCGGAAACGCCCGTGGTCGCAGCAGCGGCTGCGCAAGCGCCATCCACCGGCGTGGCCGATGCCGAGCGCGCACCGCGCAAGCGTCGCCGCCGCCGCAACGGTCGTCCGGTCGAAGGTGCGGAGCCCGCAGTGGCGTCCACACCGGTTGCCGCGCCGGCCGCACCGCGCAAGCCGACCCAGGTGGTCGCAAAGCCGGTGCGCAGTGCGACCAAGCCGTCGGGTAGCCCGTCGCTGCTGAGTCGTATCGGCCGCAGATTGCGTTCGCTGGTCTCCGGCAACTGATCTGTTGCCGCTGCAATCGCATCGCCGGCCGTCGGCGATGCGACGCAAGCGTTGGCGCTCCGGCATAATCGCTGGATGACCGTTCTGCGTTTCGACAACGTCAGCAAGCACTACGCCGGTGGCCACCAGGCGCTGACCGATGTCAGCTTCGAAGTGGCCGATGGCGAGATGCTGTTCGTGACCGGCCACTCCGGCGCCGGCAAAAGTACCTTGCTCAAATTGATCCACCTCAGCGAGCGCCCGAGCCAGGGCGCGGTGCTGCTGGGTGAGCGCAACCTGCTCAAGGTGCGCGGCCGGCACATCCCGCTGCATCGTCGCCAGGTGGGGGCGGTCTATCAGGACCATCGCCTGCTCACCGACCGCAGCATCGCCGAGAACGTGGCATTGCCATTGATCCTGCGTGGCACCCGCCGCGCCGAGATCGGCAAGCGCGTGCGTTCGGCGCTGGAGCGGATTGGGTTGGCCCATCGCGAGAAGGCCTTGCCGTCGCAGTTGTCGGCCGGCGAGCAGCAGCGCGTGGGCATCGCCCGTGCCATCGTCGGCGAACCGCGCCTGCTGGTGGCCGATGAGCCCACCGGCAATCTCGACCCGGCGCTGGCCGCCGAAATCATGCAGTTGTTCGCCGAGTTGCCGGCGCGCGGCACCAGTGTGCTGGTGGTCAGCCACGACCTGGCCTTGCTCAAGCAGATGCGCAAGCGCGTGCTGATCCTGGATCACGGCCGGCTGGTGGACGACATCTCGCCGCAGGATCTGGCCGAATGAGCAAGCCCGCCAATACCGAAGCCGCCGCACCCTCGCGGTTCGGCGTGTGGATCGACCACCATCTGCACAGCATCGCCTTCAGCCTGGGCCGGGCGATGCGCAAGCCGTGGGCCACCTTGCTGACCATCGTGGTGATGGCGCTGGCGCTGGCCTTGCCGCTGGGGCTGTCGATCGCCTTGGACAACGTCAAGCTGCTGGCCGGCAGCGTGCAGCAATCGCGCGAGATCAATCTGTTCCTGAAGGTCGATATCGGCGCCGATGCCGCGCAGGCCCTGGCTGGCGAGCTGCGTGCGCGCCCCGACGTCGCCCAGGTCACCCTGCGTACGCCCGCACAGGGACTGACCGAGCTGCGTGAAAGCGCCAAGCTCAATGAGGCGATCGATGCGCTCGGCGACAACCCGCTCCCTACGCTGTTGATCGTCACCCCGACCGATGCGGCCGACGATGCGCAACTGGCTGGCGCGTTGCAGGCCTTGCCGCAGACCGACCAGGTGCAGCACGACGCGCTGTGGCGCAAACGCCTGGATGGCTGGCTGCGCTTTGGCGAGCGTCTGGTGCAGGTGCTCTCGGCACTGCTCGGCGTCGGCGCGGTACTGGTGGTCGGCAACACCGTGCGGCTGGACATCCAGTCGCGGCGCGAGGAAATCGGCGTGCTGCAGTTGCTGGGCGCCAGCGATGGCTTCATCCGGCGCCCGTTTCTGTATCTGGGTGCGTGGTACGGGCTGGGTGCCGGCGCGGTTGCGCTCGCGCTGATCGCCGCCTCCGGGCTGGCCTTGCAGGCACCGTTGGCGACATTGGCCGACAGCTATGGCAGTTCTTTTACCCTGCACGGGCTCGATCTGCTGCATTCTGCGATGGTGCTGGTCGGCACCCTGGTCCTGGGCTGGCTGGGCGCCTGGCTGGTGACCGGCCATTTCCTTCGCCAGACCCGTCCCACCGAGACCTGAGGCCTGCCATGCATCCACCAGATCTCAAACACCTGATCAGCGACGCGCCGCGCGTGATGGTGGTCGATGGCTCGAAACTGGTGCGCAAGCTGATTGCCGATGTGCTGACCCGCGACCTGCCGAATGTGCAGGTGATCGGCTGCTCCAGCATTGCCGAGGCGCGTGAGGCGCTGGAGGCCGGCACGGTGGATCTGGTCACCACCTCGCTGTCGCTGCCCGACGGCGATGGCCTGACCCTGGCGCGCAGCGTGCGCGAAGCGGCCGGCCAGGCCTACGTGCCGGTGATCGTGGTCTCCGGCGATGCGCAGCAGCATCTGGTGGAGCGCCGTTTCACCGAATACGTCACCGATTATTTCGACAAGGCGCTGGGCCATGAAGCCCTGGCGACCTTCATCCGCGGCTACGTGCAGCCCGAGCCGATCGTCGGCGCGACCGTGCTGTACATCGAAGACAGCCGCGTGGTGGCGGAGGCGACCAAGCGCATGCTCGAGCGGCAGAGCCTGAAGGTCGTCCATGTGCTCACCGCCGAAGACGCCTTCGCGCTGCTCACCGCCGAATCGCTGGGCCGCACCGAGCGCCGCATCGACGTGGTGCTGACCGATGTGACCCTGAAGGGCGAGCTCAACGGCCGCGACGTGGTCGAGCGCATCCGCATCGATTTCGCCTACGGCAAGCGTCGTCTGCCGGTGCTGGTGATGACCGGCGACACCAATCCGCGCAACCAGTCCGAACTGCTGCGCGCCGGCGCCAACGATCTGGTGCAAAAACCCATTGAAGAGCGGCTGCTGGTGACCAAGGTGTTGTTCCAGCTCCGCCTGGCACGGCTTGAGGATCAGGCTGTCACGCTATGACCGAAATGTTAGATGTGGCCGAAGTAGAAGCACGTATCCAGCTGGAACCGTCGTGGAAGGCGCGCGTGGGTGATTGGTTATTGCGCCCGGAGATGCAGGAGCTGTCCGCCTTCCTGCGTCAGCGCAAGGCGGCCGGTGCGCGGGTGTTTCCGCCGGGCCCGCAGATCTTTGCCGCTTTCGATGCCACCCCGTTCGAGCAGGTCAAGGTGGTGATCCTGGGCCAGGACCCGTATCACGGCGAAGGCCAGGCGCATGGGCTGTGCTTTTCGGTGCTGCCCGGCGTGCCGGTGCCGCCGTCACTGCTCAACATCTACAAGGAGATCCAGGACGACCTGGGCATCGCACGGCCGGACCACGGCTATCTGATGCCGTGGGCGCGTCAGGGCGTGCTGTTGCTCAATGCGGTGCTGACGGTGGAGCAGGGGCGTGCCGGCGCGCACCAGAACAAGGGCTGGGAAGGCTTCACCGATCATGTCGTGGAAACGCTCAACCGCGAACGCGAAGGCCTGGTGTTCCTGCTCTGGGGCAGTTATGCGCAGTCCAAGGGCAAGGTCATCGACCAGGCGCGCCATCGGGTGTTCAAGGCCCCGCATCCCTCGCCGTTGTCGGCGCACCGCGGCTTTCTGGGCTGCCAGCACTTCTCCAAGACCAACGACCATCTGCAGCGGCGCGGGCTCGGCCCGATCGACTGGTCGCTACCACCGCGTAACGCGCTCGACACCACGCCCGCCAGCGGCTGAACGGATCGGGCGGCACCGCATTTCGCATTGGTTTTGTCACGGTCTTCGCAGCGTGGCGGTGATAACTTACTCATCGATTCGTGGAGTTGGCCGCTGGAACGCCGGTATGGTCAAAAGCCCGAACGTCCTATAAATGGAACGCTGGGAACTCTTACTGTACCCGGCAGTCCAATAGTTCGACTGCTAAGATGGTGCCTATGAACCAGACTACCTCGACTGCCCTCGTGGCAAACAATCTCCCGATTCCCAGTGCGCTCGGTTCGCTGGACGCCTACATCGGTGCCGTGCACCAGATCCCGGTGCTGTCGGTCGATGAGGAACAGAATCTCGCCCGTCGTTTCCGCGACGAGCTGGATCTGGACGCCGCGCGCGAACTGGTCCATTCCCACCTGCGCTTCGTGGTCCACGTGGCCCGCGGCTACAACGGCTACGGCCTGCCGCTGGGCGACCTGATCCAGGAAGGCAACATCGGCCTGATGAAGGCGGTCAAGCGCTTCGATCCGGAAATGGGTGTGCGCCTGGTCAGCTTCGCAGTGCACTGGATCCGTGCCGAAATGCACGAGTTCATCCTGAAGAACTGGCGCATCGTCAAGGTCGCCACGACCAAGGCGCAGCGCAAGCTGTTTTTCAACCTGCGCAAGTCCAAGACCCGCCTGGGCTGGCTCAATGCCTCCGAAGTGACTGCGGTCGCCAAGGACCTGAACGTCTCCGAGCGCGAAGTGATGGAGATGGAGTCGCGTCTGTCCGGTCGCGATATCGGCTTCGATGCTTCGTCCGATGAGGACGACGATCATGGCCCGCCGTCGCCGGTGAGCTACCTGGTCGCCAATGAGGAAGATCCGTCGCAGGCCTACGAGCGTCACGATAGCGAAGACAACCAGCTGCAGCTGTTGCGCGAAGGGCTGTCCGGTCTGGATACGCGTTCGCGCGACATCGTCAAGCGTCGCTGGCTGGATTCCGATTCCAAGGTGACGTTGCAGGAGCTGGCAGACGAGTACGGCGTGTCGGCCGAGCGGATTCGCCAGATCGAGGCGAACGCGCTGAAGAAGATGAAGGCACTGTTCGTCGCCTGATCGGTTCGATCACGCGCGTCAGGTTGCAAAAACGGCCCGGTTTTCCGGGCCGTTTGCGTTGCAGGTGTGCACTTTTCATGTCCTTCGAGAAGCTGACGAACCGTCCGGATGATGCGCCCGGCATTGTCGCTTTGGCCGACAGCTACTCCGGCAGGCGCGCCACTGGCAGGTGCCAGCCATAACGGATCGCCATGAAACGCAGGCCAAAACACATGCCCGCACCTGTTGCCAGCGACCAGGCTTGCGGCACGTCGAGCACATGCCCGATCGCGACCAGGCCGCCGCCTGCGAGTGCGGCCACTGCATAGAGCTCCGCCTGCAACACCACCGGCGTGCGTGCGACCAGCAGGTCGCGCGCGATGCCGCCGCCGATGCCGCTGAGCATGCCGAGCAAGGTCGCGCTGAGCGGACTGAGCTGGTAGTCCAGCGCCTTGCTGGTGCCGTAGACCGCAAACAAGGCCAGCCCGGCTGCGTCGAACAGTTGCACCGGGTTGCGCAGCCGTTCCACCGCGGCATGCCAGCGGAAACCGGCCACCCCGGCCAGGCAGGCGATGAGCAGATACTGCGGATGCACCAACGCAGCCGGCGGGGTGGCGCCGATCAACACATCGCGCACGATGCCGCCGGAGACTGCGGCCGCGCACGACAGCACCAGCACGCCGAACAGATCCAGGCGATTGCGCACCGCCACGGTGGCGCCGCTGAGAGCGAACACGAAGGTGCCGAGCAGATCCAGCAGGAACAGGAGAGTGGTCACGGCGCCGCAGTGGGAACGGGCGGCACAGCATCGCGCACCGCCCGTCGCACTGTCATCCGTCTTTGCTGTTGGGCGGCGGGTCGTCGGTGGCGCCACCGAAGATGATGCGTGCGGCGCGCTGGTAGCTCCAGTACGCCATCGCCCAGTTCACCAGCACCACGAAGCGGTTGCGGAAGCCGATCAGGAAGTACACATGCGCCGCCAGCCAGAACCACCAGGCCACGATGCCGGAGAGCTTGAGCTTGCCCACATGCACGATGGCGGCCATGCGGCCGATGGTGGCCAGGTTGCCGAAGTCCTGATAACGGAACGCGGCCGCAGCCTGACCGCGCTGACGGGCGCGGATCGCCTTGGCGATGTGCTTGCCCATCTGCTTTGCGGCGGGCGCCACGCCGGGGACCGGGCGGCCGTCCTGCTGCAGCGAGGCCAGATCGCCACCGACGAAGATCTCCGGGTGGCCGGGCACGCTCAGGTCCGGCTGCACCAGCACGCGGCCGGCGCGATCCAGCGGCACGCCCAGGGTGCGCGCCAGCGGCGAGGCGGCCACGCCGGCGGCCCAGACCACGGTGCGTGCCGGTACAAAGGTGTCGCCGAGCTGATAGCCGAGCGCGTCGATATGCGTCACCGGCGTACCGGTGTGTACTTCCACGCCCAGACGCTCGAGCTGCTTGCGCGCCTTGTCGGTGAGATCTTCCGGGAACGAAGGCAGCACGCGCGGGCCGGCTTCGACCAGGCGCACGCGTGCCTGCTGTGGATCGATATGGCGGAATTCGTCCTTGAGCGTGTGGCGGGCGATTTCAGCCAGCGTGCCGGCCAATTCGACGCCGGTGGGGCCCCCGCCGACCACCGCAAAGCTGAGCCAGGCCGCGCGTGCGGCCGGGTCGGATTCGGCTTCGCCGCGTTCGAAGGCCAGCAGCAATTTGCGTCGCAGCACCAGCGCGTCGTACAGCGTCTTCAGGCCGGGCGCATGCTCGGCCCATTGGTCGTTGCCGAAGTAGGCATGGGTGGCGCCGGTGGCCAGCAGCAGCATGTCGTAGCCGAGCGTGTTGCCATCGGCGAGCACCACTTCGCGCCGGGCCGGCGCAATTTCGGCAACATCGCCGAGCAACACTTCCACATTGCGTTGTTCGCGCAGGATGTGCCGCAGCGGCGCAGCGATATCCGGTGCCGACAGGCCGGCGGTGGCCACCTGGTACAGCAACGGCTGGAACAGGTGATGGTTCTGGCGGTCGATCAGGGTGATGCGGATGCCGGGGTCGTCGAGCGCGCGGGTCGCCCATAAGCCGGCGAAACCGCCACCAACCACGACCAGATGCAGTGGAGCTTGGGAGGGGGAAGAAGTCATCGTAATGTCCGATGGAATGCGACGCGGGCTCATCAGCATGCCGCATTTGCACTGAACATGACGCCTGAATCCGGCCTGCCTGCGGCATCATGTCGCATCCCGTCGATCCGGTTCCCGCATGTCGTTGCCGCCACCGCCCTTGCCGCCGTTGTCACCTCCGCCGCAATCGCCGTTTTCCTCCTCCACGTCTGCCGCAGCGCCGTCCGCGCCGGCAGTGCGTCCCGTTCGAAAGCGGCTCAGCGGGGTCGCGATCGGCCTGATCGGCCTTGCACGCTGCGCGATGCTGTTCGGCATGCTGGTGCTCGGGGCGCTCGGCTGGTTGATCGTCACCGGCTGGTCGCTGTTCGCCGATCAGGCGCGCACCGCGCTGCAGGACGATGCGGTGGTGCAGGAGCGGATCGGCCAGATCCACACGATGCGGGTGGATCTGTATCGCACCGGTCTTGCGCCGGGCGGCGATGATTTTGTCTTCAATGTGGAAGGCGATCGTGGCGCGGGGCGGGTGCATGCCACCTGGGTCAGCGCCGGGGCAGAAAGCGAGACGCTGACCAACGGGATGCTCACCATGCGCGATGGCAGCGAATACGCGTTGCCGGGCACAACTGCTGAAAATACCGAAACCGACTCTGCCGATTCCTCGGAGCAATGAGCATGATCGACAACCCCGACAAACGCATCGCCTTGCTGATCGACGCCGACAACGCGCCGGCCGGCAAGATCGACGTGGTGCTGGCCGAAGTGGCGCGCTACGGTGTGGCCAATGTGCGCCGCGCCTACGGCAACTGGAAGAGCCCGCACCTGAAAAACTGGGAAGCGGCGCTGCACGATTATGCGATTCGACCGATCCAGCAATTCGCCTACAGCTCGGGCAAGAACGCCTCTGACATGGCGATGGTGATCGATGCGATGGACCTGTTGTACGCGCGCAATCTGGACGGGTTTGCCATCGTCTCCAGCGATGCGGATTTCACCCCGCTGGTGATGCGTCTGCTCACCGATGGCATGAAGGTGTACGGCTTCGGCGAGAAGAAAACTCCGGCGCCGTTCGTCAATGCCTGCTCCAAGTTCACCTATGTCGAAGCGCTGGGCGAACAGGCCGCCGCAGCCAGCGACACCGCTGCCGGGCGCAAGGACGCCACTGCATTGCGGAGCGATACGCGGCTGGTGCAGATGCTGCGCAATGCGATCGACAGCGCACGCGAAGACGATGGCTGGGCGCTGCTGAGTGCGGTGGGCAAGCAGGTGGCCAACCAGGCCTCGTTCGATCCGCGCAACTACGGCTACCGCAAGCTCAGCGATCTGGTGCGCGCGATCGGCTTGTTCGAGATCAAGCAGGACGAGCAGGCGCTGTGGCTACGCGATGCACCCAAGGGCGGGCGAGCGAAGGCTGCGCAGTCCGCTGCTGCTGGGTCAGCGCAAGCCTCCGCTGCGAAGCCTGCGGCGCGCGCGACGTCCAAGCCGGCGGCAGGGAAATGACCATGGCACCTGCTGCAACGCAGCCCACCGCGCAGGCACCAACGATCACGTTATGGGGGCGCCGCAATTCCAGCAATGTGCGCAAGGTGTTGTGGTGCGCCGAAGAAGCCGCAGTGCCCTACACATCGATCGAAGTGGGTGGCGCTTTCGGTGGTAACGACACGGCCGCGTATCGCGCGTTGAATCCGAACGGGGTGGTGCCGACGCTGCAGGATGGCCAGTTGGTGCTGTGGGAATCCAACGCGATCGTGCGTTATCTGGCCGCGTGTTATGCGCCGGCCCTGTATCCGCAATCGCCGGCCGAACGCGCGCTGGGCGATCGCTGGATGGACTGGACCACCTCGACATTTGCCGGTGTGTTTCGCGATCTGTTCTGGGGCGTGCTGCGCACCCCCGAGGCCGAGCGCGATCACGCACGCATCGCCGCTGCTTTGATGCGCTCAGGCGAACTGCTTGCACGCGCCGATGCGGCATTGGCGCAACAGCCGTATCTGTCCGGCGAACAGTTCGCGATGGGCGACATTCCGCTCGGCAGCTTTATCTACGCCTGGTTCGAGATGCCGATCGACCGGCCCGATTTGCCGCATCTGCAGGCGTGGTACCAGCGCTTGCGCGCGCGGCCTGCGTACCAGCGTGGCGTGATGACGGCGCTGACCTGAGTTTCGCGTTTCCGCTCATGCCAGCATGGTCCATGGCAGGCACCGCACGCGCTGCCGACACGACACGACACGTTGCTGTAAATACGTGGGCCTCGTACATCGCACGGCCAAATAGCTCGCGTTTTCTGTAGGAGCGCACCCGTGCGCGATGGCAGTGCCGGTAATGCCGCATCGCGCCCAGGTGCGCTCCTACAAAAGATCACGCCATGCGCGATCAAGGACCTGGGCACAGCGCGCAAAACGTGAGTCTGGCTGCAGCCGCGTGTTCGACATGCCCTGCACTAATACAGATCGATCGGATCCACATCCAGCGACCAGCGCACGCGACGCGCCTGCGGTAGCGCATAGATCGCAGGCAACTGCGCGTCCAGCAGACGATGCAGGGCCGAACGCTGTTGCGCGGACAACAACAACTGGGTTCGCTGGAAACCGGCGCGGCGCGGCATCGGTGCGGGCATCGGGCCGTAGCATTCCACTGCGGCAAACGCGGGCGATTGCGTCGTGGTGTCTGACGTGGTCAATCCACGCACTGCCATCAAAAACTGATTGGCGGCCGCCACATCCTTGGCCTCGGCGCGGAACAGCGCCAGATGCGCGAAGGGTGGAAATCCAGCGGCCTCGCGCTGCTGCAGTTCGGCATCGGCAAAGGCGTGGTAGCCGCCGTTGACCAGGGTCTGCAGCAAGGGATGTTCCGGGTGGTGGGTCTGTAACCAGACCTCGCCGGGGCGGTCGGCACGCCCGGCGCGTCCTGCCACCTGGATCAGCTGCTGGGAGAGTTTCTCTGCGGCGCGGAAATCGGCCGAAAACAGGCCTTCGTCGATGCCGACCACCACCACCATGGTCAGCCGTGGCAGGTCGTGGCCCTTGGCCAGGATCTGGGTGCCGACCAGGATGCCGGCTTCGGTACCGAGCCGGGCGAGTTGGGTTTCCAGGGCATCGCGGCGCTGGGTGGTGCTGCGATCGATACGCACCACCGGAAACTCCGGGAACGCCTCGGTCAGGCGTTCTTCCAGCCGCTCGGTGCCGATGCCTTGCGGCTGCAGCGCCAGACTGGCGCAGGCCGGGCAGGCCAGCGGTGCGGATTGGCGCGCGCCGCAGTGATGGCATTGCAGGCGTCGGCCGCCGGCGTGCACGGTCATCGGGGTCTGGTGCAGCGGCGTGCTGCAGCGTTGGCAGGCGGCGGTCCAGCCGCAGTCGTGACACAGCAGCACCGGCGCGTAGCCGCGGCGGTTCTTGAACACCAGCACCTGCTCGCCGCGCGCCAGGGTGGCGCCGATACCGGCAAGCACCTCCGGCGACAGGCCGTCCTTGAGCGGGCGCTTGCGCACGTCGAGCACGCGCACGCGTGGCGGACGCGCCTCGCCGGCCCGACGCGACAGGCGCAGATGCTGGTAGCGGCCGGAATAGGCGTTGTGCAGGCTTTCCAGCGATGGCGTTGCGCTACCCAGAATCACCGGCACATCCAGCGCCTTGCCGCGCACCAGCGCGAAATCGCGGGCGTGGTAGCGGATGCCGTCCTGCTGCTTGTAGCTGCCGTCGTGTTCTTCATCGACCACAATCAGGCCGGCCTTGGGCAGCGGAATGAAGATCGCCGAGCGGGTGCCGACGATCAGTTTTGCCTCGCCACGCCAGGCGGCCGCCCACACGCGGGCGCGTTCCCCATCGAACAGGCCGGAGTGCAGCGCGTGCACCGGCACGCCCAGGCGGGCGCGGAAGCGGCCCAGCGTTTGCGGGGTCAGGCCGATTTCCGGCACCAGCACCAGCGCCTGGCGTCCGGCGGCAAGGCAATCGGCGATCGCCTGCAGATAGACCTCGGTCTTGCCGCTGCCGGTGACGCCATCGAGCAGATAGGTGGCAAAGCCGGTGTGCGCGCGGACGGCAGAGGCGGCTGCCTGTTGCTCGTCGTTGAGCTGCGGGCCAGTGCCGGGGCGCGGCGGGATGGCGTCGGCGGGCACCGCCACGCGCTCGACATAGTCGCGCTTGGCCAGGCTGCGCGCGGCCTGCCGCCATTCCGGCAGCAACGGGTCGAGCTGTTCTTCACCCACCGCACCGGCCAGCAGCAGGGCCGCCAGCAGCGCCGGCCGGCTACCCGTGCGCAAACCGGTGGCGCCGGTGCGCCCGGCCTCGGTCAGCTGCCAGGCCCAGGCATGGGTGTCGGCCAGCGGCTCGCCACGCCGCAACGGGCCGGGCAGGGCGCTGGCCTGGGCTTCGCCAAGCGGGGCGTGGGTGTAGCGCGCCAGCCACTGCAGCGAGCGGGCCAGTTCGTCGACCAGCAGCGGGGCATCGTCGCACCAGGCCAAGGCGGGGCGTAGCCCCTCGGCCGAGGCCAATTGCCCGATGTCCACTACCACTCCGACCAGTTCGCGCGGCCCGAACGGCACCCGCACCCGGCAGCCGACCCGCGCCGGATCGGTCAGCGGGGCATCGGCCGGGGGCAGATAGTCGAACAACTGGGGCAGCGGCACCGGCAAGGCGACACGCAGGGTGGCGACGGTCGAAGACATCCGGCCAGTCTACCGACCCTGTCCAGAGGCCGGCAGTCGGGTATCAGATCGCCCCAAATCGGCACCTTGGCTTACGGCGCGTTTCTGTGACGCAAGTGATAAATACGACGTAAACCTATGTGAGGGTTAAGGAAACCGGTTTATCCACACTGCCTGTGGATAAACCTGTGAATTAGTCTCGTGCTCCACGCCGTGAAGGCGGATTCACTAGCCTCTGCAACCTCTTGGACATTTTTTAGCCACCGCGCATAAGTCATTCAATATCAATTACTTAGGCGTGAAACATGATTGCAACAAGGAAAAACCAACAGTTGACAGATGCGCACGTATCGGCATGTCTGCCGCTGTGCACAACCCGCACGGGTGGCGGTCGCGGCCCGTGTAAGGGCGGAGCAAGGCCGGCTCGATCTGTCAAGCCATCGGCGGGGGCCAGTTGCGTCGGTATCATGCCGGCCGATGCTGGAGTTCCCATGACCGTAGTCCCCGACGCCCCTGTCACCCCTGCCGCGCTGTCAGCCTTCCTGCGCGGTGTCGAACGCCGGGGTCTGGTGCTCGCGCAATTGCAATGCGGCGATGTGGCGGCGGCCGAGCGGGCCCTGGCGGCGGCGTTACGTGCCTTCAGCAGCCAGGCGGCAGGGCGCCCGATGGCCGGCTGGCCGATGCGCTTCTGGAGCCTGCTGGCGACCGCCCCGCCGCTGCGGCGCGAGCCCATGCCGGGCACCTGGCTGCCCCCGTTCACCGCGCTGGGGCGGATGCAGACCGCCGACCGGCTGGCGCTGCTGCTGCGTATCGTGGCCGGGCTGGAAGAAGAGCCCGCCAGCGAGGTGCAGGGCATCGACGTGGCCGCGTACCGGCAGTCGCTGGCCCGCGCCTGCCCGCGCGATGCGGCCGGCAATCCGGATGCGCAGGCGTGGCGGGTGCTGGCCGAGGCGGCGCAGCAGGAGTTGCGCGAGCTCACCCCGGCCCAGGTGAGTCGACTGGGGCAACTCCGCGATTCGGCCCTGGCCGGCATGCCGCTGCAACCGGCGGCGGCAGCGCCCGTGGTCGCCGCTGCCGAGCCGCGTCGTCCGGCGGCGCCACGTGTGCGCCCCGCCCGTCAGTGGCATTGGCCGCGGATCTCGCGCCGCCACGCCGGCATCGTGCTGGCGGTGCTGGCATTGGCACTGCTGCTCGCGGTGCTGGGCTGGTGGTGGACCCATCGCCGGCCCGCACTGCCACCCGAGCCGGTCTCGCAGGCGCCGGCCGGCGTGCTGCATGTCACCGATGCCGCACCGGTGCTGGTGGAAGAACTTCCCGCCGCCGACCTGCCGGACGCAGCGGCAACCCCCGGCATGGACCCGCGCGACCAGGCGATGCTGGCCGACCCGGATCTGGAACTGGCGCGCGCGGCCGATTTCTACGCCTGGTATGCGGCCGGCCATCCGGTGCCAGCCGACGAATCCGGCGCGCATGCCACCGCCGCCGAGCCGCCTGCCGCCCCGATGGAGACCGTCGATGACGAGAATTAAGTGGTGCGGCCTGCTGTTGTGCGCTGCTGTCGGGGTGGCCGGTGCGCAAGCCCTGCCGGCGCCCTTGGAAGAAGGCAGCGCTGCCGCGCCGTCAGGTGGCTCAACGCCGGTCGCCGCGACACCCGCGACTCCAACGTCCGCGACCCCGAGCGCCGCACAGCAACGCGCGCGCTGGGACGCATTGACGCCTGCCCAACAGGCCGAGTTGCGCGCCCGCTATGCCGCGTGGAAAGGACTCACCGCCACCGACCGGGTGGTACTGCGGCAGGCACGCGAGCGTCTGCATGCCTTGCCCGAAGACCAGCAACGCGCGCTGCGCACGCAGTTCACCGTCATGGATCGCCTGCATCGCGATGGCTGGCGGCTGGGTTCGCAGCTGGGCGCGTTCTATTCCCCGTTGCAGCCGTTGATCGGCTACGTGCCGCCAGGGCAGCGCGACGCACTCTTGAACGTGCTGCGCAGCCTGGATGCCGCGCAGCTGGAGCAGTTGGCGCTGTTGGCGCAACGCACCCCGCCGCAGGAGCGCGATGTCTTGCGTGATGCCTTGCTGGCTGAAGCGCCTGCAACGCGTAATGCATGGTTGAAGCGGCAACTGGCGCGCTGATGTCGAAACCGTTGCTGTCGAAACCCTCAACGCACCGTCGCGTGTCCGCGCGCCGCTGGCGCATGGGAGGCTGACTGACCCACGTCGCACAGTGCGGGTAAGATGTCGGCCCCGCGCGACCCGGTGCCAGCGCCTCCCGGCACGGCCGTAGTCCGCGCAGCGATCGGTTTGTCATGTCTGTTTCTCCTGCACCCACGTCCGCGAGGCCAGGCTTCGCTGCGGAAGTGCGCACCACCGGGCTGCTTGCGCTGCCGCTGGTGCTCGGCCACGTCTCCACCGGCCTGATCGGTTTCGTCGACAACGTCATCGCCGGCCACCACGGCACCGCGACGTTGGCGGCGGTCACTATCGGCACTTCGTTGTTGTGGCTGCCGATGCTGGTGCCGATCGGCACGCTGATCTCGTTGACCGCCTCGGTGTCGCAACTGGTCGGTGCCGGTCGCGAGCGCGACATCGGCCCGTTGTTCCGCCAGGCCCTGTGGCTGTCGCTGGGGCTGGGCGCTGTGATGTTCGCCTTCCTGAGCGCGGTGCCGCCGCTGCTGCCGACCTTCGGGATTGCGCCGGACATCGTGCCGGGCGCGACCGACTTCCTGCATGCGGTGCGCTGGGGCGGGCCGGCGCTGACGTTCTACTTCTGCATGCGCTACCTCAGCGAAGGCATGCACTGGACGCTGCCGACCATGCTGCTGGGCTTCGGTGGCTTGCTGGTGCTGGCGCCGCTGGGTTATGCGCTGACCTACGGCAAATTCGGTTTTGCCGAGCACGGTGCGCAAGGCCTGGGCATGGCCTCGGCGATCACCATGTGGGTGCAGGCACTGGCGTTTGCGCTGTATCTGTGGCGCTCGCGCCGCTTTGCGCATCTGCAGTTGTTCAATCACCTCGAAGGGCCGCGCTGGCGCGCCATCGGCGATCTGCTGCGCACCGGCCTGCCGATCGGCATCACCGTCTTGATGGAGGGCGGCTTGTTTATCGTCACCGCCTTGTTGATCGGCCGGCTCGGCTCCACCGAAGCGGCCGCGCACCAGATTGCGATCAACGTCGCGCAGCTGTGTTTCATGATCCCGATGGGCGTGGCCGAGGCCACCACCGTGCGGGTCGGGCATGCGGTGGGGCGCGGCGATCCGCTCGGCATGCGGCGTGCGGCCTGGGCCGGCTACGCCATCGTGCTGGGCACCCAGGCGTTGTCGGCCAGCGTGTTGTTGCTGGGCCACGACGCCATCGTGAGCGTCTATACCGACGATGTGGCGGTGGCGGCGCTGGCCTCGGTGCTGCTGTTGTATGCGGCCACGTTCCAGTTTCCCGACGGCATCCAGGTGCTCTCCAGCGGCGCGCTGCGAGGGCTCAAGGACACCCGCGTGCCGATGTTCCTGGCGATGTTTTCGTATTGGGGTGTGGGCATGCCGATCGGCGCCGGGCTGGGCCTGGGCCTTGGCTGGGGACCGCAGGGCATGTGGATCGGGCTGATCCTGGGCCTGACCGTGGCGTCGATCCTGATGGGGCTGCGCTTCCGGCAGACCAGCCGGCGGCTGACTGCCGGCGCGGCCCCCTGACTTTCAGCGCATGCCGCGCGTGCTGCGCAGCCGGTATGCTGGGCAGCATTACTTGCATGCAGCGTCTTTTCGACGGAGTTTTCCATGAACCACCCCGTGCGTCGCAATCCCATCGCCAGTTTCTTCGTCGGCCTGTGGGATGTGATGAATTTCACCCGGCGCCTGATCTTCAACCTGGCGTTTTTCGGTTTCCTGTTCCTGATGCTGCTGCTGTTTGTGGTGGCGATCGCGCGTGGCGACGGCACCAAGCCGCTGGCCGAGCGCACCACGCTGGTGATCAATCCCGAAGGCACCCTGGTCGAGCAGTTCAGCGCCGACCCGGTGAGCCGTTCGCTGGCCAAGGCAGTCGGCGACAAGAGCGCCGAAGAGGTGCAGCTGCGCGACCTGGTGCGGGTGATCGAGGCGGCCGGCAAGGATCGCAAGATCGAACGGGTGCTGTTGAACCTGGACAAGTTCCAGCCGGCCGGTTTCGCCTCGCAGCGCGAAGTCGCCGCGGCCTTGCAGAAGCTGCGCGCCTCCGGCAAGCAGATCGTGGCCTTCAGCGAAAGCATGAGCCAGGGCCAGTACCTGCTGGCCGCGCAGGCCAACGAGGTCTATCTCGACCCGATGGGCAGCGTGCTGCTGGAAGGCCTTGGCCGCTATCGCCAGTATTTCCGCGAAGGCCTGCAGGACAAGCTGGGCGTGGATGTGCATCTGTTCCGCGTAGGCGAGTACAAGTCCGCTGCCGAGCCGTACATCCTCGACGCGGCCTCGGCCGACGCCAAGGAGGCCGATCTGTTCTGGATGAACGACGTGTGGCAGCGCTACCTGGCCGACGTCGGTACCGCGCGCAAGCTGAGCCCGGCGCAGCTGACCGCCGGCATCGATACGCTGCCCGAAGGCGTGACCGCCGCCGGTGGCGACCTGGCCAAGTTCGCGCTGCAGCAGAAGCTGGTCGACGGTCTCAAGACCCGCGAAGAGGTCGATGCCTTGCTGACCAAGCGGGGCGTGGCCGACAGCGATGCCGATGCCGGCTTCCGCAACATCGATTTCGCCAGCTATCTCACCCAGTTGCAGGCGCGGCGTTCGATGGACAGCCGCCCGCAGGTGGCCGTGGTGGTGGCCGCTGGCGAGATCAGCGGTGGCGAGCAGCCGGCCGGCCGCATCGGTGGCGAATCGACTGCCGCGCTGCTGCGTCAGGCGCGCGACGATGAAGAGGTCAAGGCGGTGGTGCTGCGCGTGGATTCGCCCGGTGGCGAAGTGTTCGCCTCCGAGCAAATCCGTCGCGAAGTGGTCGCGCTCAAGCAGGCCGGCAAGCCGGTGGTGGTGTCGATGGGCGATCTGGCCGCCTCGGGCGGTTACTGGATCAGCATGAATGCCGATCGCATCTATGCTGACCCGTCGACCATCAGCGGCTCGATCGGCATCTTCGGCATGGTGCCGAACCTGACCCGTGCGCTGGACAAGATCGGCGTGCATACCGATGGCGTGGGCACCACGCGCTTTGCCGGTGCCTTCGACATCACCCGTCCGCTGGACCCGGCCGCCGGCCAGGTCATCCAGGCGGTGATCAACAAGGGCTATGCCGACTTCACCGGCAAGGTGGCGCAGGCGCGTCACCAATCGGTGGAGGCCATCGACAAGGTCGCACGCGGCCGCGTGTGGAGCGGGGCGCAGGCCAAGCAGCACGGCCTGGTGGACGCGTTCGGCGGCATGTCCGAAGCGGTGGCCGACGCAGCCGATCGGGCAAAGTTGAGCAAGGGCAAGTTCCGCGTGCGCTATGTCGAGAAGCCGGCCACGCCGTTCTCGCAGTTCATGAGCGGCTTTGCCGGCAGTCGCATGGGCGCCTGGATGCTGGGCGATTCGGCCATGGCACGCGCCATGCTGGCGCGCTCGCTGCCGGAAGTGGATACCCAGTTGCGCTTCGTCGAAGACGCCGTGCATGACAGCAAGGCCGGTGGCACGCCGGTCAAATCGCTGGCGTATTGCTTCTGCGGTTTCTGACGCAGCACGTTTTCAAGGTGATGCATCGACAACGCCGGCCTTGTGCCGGCGTTGTCGTTTCTACTGTGTGGCTGCGTCGATCGCCTTGCGTTGATCGTCTGCTGCCTGATCGGTCGCCGCCTGCACCGCGTGCGCCTTGTTCAACGGTTCCTGGATGTGCTCGCGCAAGGCGGTGGCCTGCGGCTCGGGCTTTTGATCGGTGGGCGCAGGTTGCGGTCGCTGACAGGCACCAAGCAACAACGCCAGGCTGGCTGCAGGAATCCAATGCAGTTTCATCGTCGTGACCTCGCTTGGGGTGGCGGTATCCTAACGCTCGGGCCGCACGCAGGCGTCAATCACGCTGCAGCGGCCGTTTCCTGCGTCTTGAAAGAGGATCACCCACGTGACAACCCATCGTTGGCGGCTGGATGGACAGACCGCGCTCATCACCGGTGCCAGCGCCGGCATTGGCTTTGCCATCGCACGCGAACTGCTCGGCTTCGGCGCGGATCTGCTGATGGTGGCGCGCGATGCCGATGCCTTGGCGCAGGCGCGCGACGAACTCGCCGAAGAATTCCCAGAGCGCGAATTGCATGGCCTGGCCGCCGATGTGGCCGACGATGAAGAACGTCGCGCCATTCTCGATTGGGTGGAAGACCACGCCGATGGCCTGCACCTGCTGATCAACAATGCCGGCGGCAACATCACCCGCGCGGCGATCGACTACACCGAAGACCAGTGGCGCTGCATCTTCGAAACCAACGTGTTCTCCGCTTTCGAATTGTCGCGTTATGCGCACCCGTTGCTGACCCGCCACGCGGCTTCGGCGATCGTCAACGTCGGCAGCGTCTCCGGCATCACCCATGTGCGCAGCGGCGCGCCGTACGGCATGACCAAGGCCGCGTTGCAGCAGATGACGCGCAATCTGGCGGTGGAATGGGCCGAGGACGGCATCCGCGTCAATGCGGTGGCGCCGTGGTACATCCGCACCCGTCGCACATCCGGGCCGCTGTCGGATCCGGATTACTACGAGCAGGTGATCGAACGCACCCCGATGCGCCGCATCGGCGAACCGGAGGAAATCGCCGCGGCGGTCGGTTTTCTATGTCTGCCGGCAGCCAGTTACATCACTGGCGAATGCATCGCGGTGGATGGCGGATTCCTGCGTTACGGGTTTTAACCCGCCTGCGCGCGAGTCAGGGGGCCGCGAGGTTGCTCGCTTGCGCTGCTGGTCGGTGCACCGCACATGCCATCTGGTGATCGCTGTAGGTTGCCAGTGGCTTTAAAACATCGGCCCAGCAAACGCAGCGCCGTCGAACTGACTGACCTGCGCTGGACCGCTGGTTGCAGCATCAAGGCGTTGCGGACGGATTCGCGCAGCGGCTTTCGTCCAGCACGCGGCGCATTTGATCCAAGCGCTGCTTGCGTTCGGCCGATTGCGCCTCGTCGGAGAAACGCCAGCTTGCCTCGGCCTGCTCGGCGCGTTTGCGCCAGGCCTCGCACAGGCTCTGATCCGGAACAGGCGCGCAGCGATCGGTGACCACCTCGCAGGCGCTGCCGCCGCCGGTGGCCGGCCCGCCCGCCAGGTTGGTGGTCTGCATCGGCAGGCAGCGTGTGGCCGGTTCGCGGTCTTCGGTGAAATAGCGTCCGTTGTCGTGCGCGGTGCATTCGAACAACGGCGGCGGTGGCAGTGTGGAGGTCGAGGGCGTGGCAGGTGACGTCGGCGCAACCGGTGCTGGTGCCGCAACGGGTGCAGCAGCGGGCGCCTCGGTTTTCGGGGTGGCGCGCGGTTGTGCAGAGGGCGCTGTGCGCGTAGGCGATGCTGCGCTCGATCCGCCGGGCGCAAACGGTACGGCGGCCGGCGCAGTCATCACTTTCTTTTGCTGCTGTACGCCTTTCGGGCACGGCATGTTTTGCACCGTGAGCGAGCCGGTCGGATCGGTGCAGCGGTAAATGGTCACGTCCTGGGCGCTGGCGACCGACATCCATCCCATCAACAACAACAGTAGCCAGCGCCTCATGCGCCGCCGCAATCGCGCTGCAGGCGTGCGTCGATGCCGCGTTGTTCGCGGCTGAGGTCCTCGCGCTCGCTCTGCAAGGCGCTGTTGTAGCGACGGATCAGCTCCCAGCGGCGATCGGCCAGCCGCCCGCAGACTTCCTGCTCCGGCAGGGCGTGGCATTCGTCGCGGATCTGCACATTGCCATAGGGCACGATCACCGTGCCGCCGCCGTAGCCGCCGCCGTTGTAACCGCCCTGATAGCCGCCGCCTCCGAAGCTTGCGCTTCCGCGCAGGCTTCCACCCCGTCCGGAGCCACCTTGCACCGATGCCGCCGGGCGCGGGCTCACCGAGATCGGCGGACGCTGGATGCCGCCGCCGTTGACCGGCGGGGCAATGCCGTTGCCCACATAGGCGGGGCCCCAGGTCGGCACCCAGCGCGGATTGCCTTCCGGGCTGTCGCTTGTGTAGCGGTTGCCGTCTTCAGTGGTGCACTCATACATCGGCTGTGGCGGCTGCACGGTGATGATGCGCACCTCGCGTGGCGGCTGCGTTGCGACGGTGGCAGGGGCGACGACAGCGCGTTCCGATCGCGGCGGCGGATCTTGCGGGCGTTGCAGGTCCAGCACCTGCTGGCGCCCGCTGCTGCACGGCGCGTCCTGCAGCGCCACGGTGCCGGTGCTGCTGACGCAGCGGTAGATCCGTACATTCGGATCGGGTTTGCTGGCGGTACTGGCCGCCGACGCAGGCAGCGCGGTGGCCAGCAACAGAAGGGTCAGGACGGTACGCATGACCGCAGTGTGCGCGTCTGTCCGGCTGTGTCAAAGGGGGAGCGGCTGAACTGGTTTGGGTCATGCAGGCCGGCGGATCAGCGACGCGGCAACCGCATAGGGCTTCGCGCCCCGCCGCACGTGCCATCTGGCCTGGATCTACTCAGTCGCGCAGGATCTGCCCGCTGCGCGCATCGCGGATCTGGGTCGGCTGCGCCAACGCGCCCACTTCGCCATCCACCACGCCATCGATGCTGGCCAGCAGCGCCGGGTCCAGCGCCTGCCGGCTGCGTGCGGGTGGCTCCCCGGCCAGGTTGGCGCTGGTGGACACCAACGGAGCCCCCCAGGCTGCGCAGAGCGCGGCGACGACCGGATGCGCGCTGATGCGCACTGCCAGCCCGTCATGTGCGCCAGTGACCCAGCGCGGCACCTGTGCGGTGACGGGCAGGATCCACGTGTGCGGGCCCGGCCAGCTGGCCAGTACCTCCTGCTTGCGCGCAGCCTCCAGCGCGTCGAAGTCCACCCACTCGTGCAGGACATCCACGCTGGCGGCCACCACGATCACGCCCTTGTCGACAGGGCGCCGCTTGATCGCCAGCAGCCGCAGCACGGCCGCTTCCTGGCGCGGGTCGCAACCCAGTCCCCACACCGCTTCGGTGGGATAGGCGATCACGCCGCCCCGGTTCAGGGCAGCGACGGCGTTATCCACACTGAGCGCGGGGCTGGGTACCGATTGCATCGTGCGACTCAGCCTGCCGCCTTGCTCGCCACTTTCTTGACCACCCGCTTGGCGGCCTTCTTGGCGGCGGCTTTCTTGGCCGGGGCCTTCTTGGCAGCGGTCTTGGTCGCGGCAGTCTTGGTGGCGGTCTTCTTGACTGCGGTCTTCTTCGGCGATGAATCCTTGACCGTATTCTTCTTCAGCGTGGCCTTCTTCGCACCGAAGCCCTTGCGCACCGGCTTGCCGGTGTCGGTCAGCAACTGTTGCACTTCTTCGAAGCTCAGCGACGCCGGCTCGCGATCCTTGGGGATCTTGCCGTTGAGCTTGCCGTCGCTGATGTACGGGCCGAAGCGACCGTTGAGCACCTGGATGTCGCTGCCGTCGAATTCCTTGATCACCCGATTGCGCGCGATCTCTTCCTTCTCTTCGATCAGGAACACCGCGCGTTCCAGATCGATGGTGTACGGGTCGTCTTCTTTCTTCAGCGAGGCATAGACGCTGCCACGGCGCGCAAACGGCCCGAACCGGCCGATGCCGACGCTGACGTCCTGTTCCTTGTCCTGGCCCAGCGCGCGCGGCATCTTGAACAGTTCCAGCGCGTCTTCGATGGAGATCGAAAAGATGCTCTGGCCCGGGCGCAACGAGGCGAAGGTGGGCTTTTCTTCGTCTTCGACCGTGCCGATCTGCACCATCGGGCCGAAGCGGCCGATGCGCGCGCTGACTTCCTTGCCGCTGACCGGGTCGGCGCCGAGCACGCGCACGCTGCCGGCGTCGGTCTTGTCCAGCGAATCCTTCTTGTCCTCGACCAGTTCCTTGAACGGGCCCCAAAACTTCTCCATCAACGGAATCCATTCCGCTTCGCCACGCGAGACCGCATCCAGATCGTCTTCGAGTTTGGCGGTGAAGTCGTAATCCACATAGCGGGTGAAATGCCCGGACAGGAACTTGGACACCGCGCGGCCCACGTCGGTGGGACGGAAGCTGCGGCCTTCCATGTCCACGTACTTGCGGAACTGCAGGGTCTGGATGATCGAGGCGTAGGTGGACGGCCGGCCGATGCCGTACTCCTCCAGCGCCTTGACCAGCGCCGCTTCGGTGAAGCGCGGCGGCGGCTGGGTGAAATGCTGATCGGTGACGATGCGGTCCAGCGGAATGTTGTCGCCGGCCTTCATCGGAGGCAGCTTGCGGCCCTCGTCCTCGTCTTCGCTGCTCTTGGTGTCCTTGCCTTCTTCGTACACGGCCAAAAAGCCTGCGACCACCACGGTGGTGCCGCTGGCGCGGAACACGTGTTCGCTGCCGGCCGACAGATCGACGCTGACGGTATTGAGCGTGGCCGGAATCATCTGGCAGGCGACTGCGCGTTTCCAGATCAATTCGTACAAGCGGCGCTCGTCGTCGGACAGAAAGCGCGCGACCTGCGCCGGGGTATGCAGCGCCGAGGTCGGACGGATCGCTTCATGCGCTTCCTGCGCATTCTTGGATTTGGTGGTGTAGGTATTGGGTTGATCCGGCAACGAGGCGGTGCCGAAGTCGCGCGCGATCACGTCGCGGATTTCCGCCAACGCGTCCTGCGACAGATTCACCGAGTCGGTACGCATGTAGCTGATCAGGCCGACCGAGCCTTCGTCGCCAAGCGCCACACCTTCGTACAACTTCTGCGCCACCTGCATGGTCTTGCGGGTGGTGAAGCCGAGCTTGCGCGAGGCTTCCTGCTGCAACGTGGAGGTGGTGAACGGCGGGGCGGGGCGACGCTTGCGCTCCTTGCTGGCCACGTCGGTGACATGCAGCACGCCTTGCGCGGCCTTCTGGATGCGCAGACGCGCGGCTTCAGCGGTATCGCCGTCGGTGACGGTGAACTGCTCGAATTTCTGCCCGTCCAGCTTGATCAGACGCGCATTGAACGGCTGCGACGGATGCCGGCAGTGCGCATCGATGGACCAGTATTCGCGCGCGATGAAGGCTTCGATCTCTTCTTCGCGCTCGACGATCATGCGCAGCGCCGGCGACTGCACGCGGCCGGCCGACAGGCCGCGCTGCACCTTGCGCCACAACACCGGCGACAGGTTGAAGCCGACCAGATAGTCGAGCGCGCGACGTGCCTGCTGCGCATCGACCAGGTCGGCGGCGATCGCGCGCGGCTTGAGCATCGCTTCCTTGATCGCACGCGGGGTGATCTCGGTGAACACCACCCGCTGCATCGGCTTGTCCTTGAGCAGGCCGCGCTCTTTCAGGATCTCGGCGATGTGCCAGCTGATCGCCTCACCCTCGCGGTCCGGGTCGGTCGCCAGAAAGATGTCGTCTGCGGTCTTGGCGGCGCGCGCAATGGCTTCGACATGCTTTTCGTTCTTTTCGATCAGGTCGTAGCGCATCGCGAATCCGTTGTCCGGATCGACCGCGCCTTCCTTGGGGACAAGGTCGCGCACGTGCCCATACGAGGCCAGGACGGTGAAGTCCTTGCCGAGGTATTTATTGATCGTCTTGGCCTTGGCGGGCGATTCGACGATGAGCAGGTGCTTGGGCATGGTGGTTAATTCTTTGGGCAGGGCCCGGGGGGCAGGTAGCGTGGCCTAATTGGCCGGTGGAGGGAAGCAGACCGCCTGTTTCCCACACGTCAACGCCCGGGATGGTAGCCCGGGCGTTCAGTTCTCTTATTTAGAAAGATCACGGCAGACGCCGCCGTGTCAAGCGGCTTCGGCCACGAACCCTCAGTTCTGGCTCATTCCGATGGCTGCAATCATGATTGCGGCGAAGATCACGCCAATCACTACTATCACCGCATAAATGGCCAGCACCACAATCGTGACTGTGTCCAGCCCCGTGGATTGCCGCTCCGGATGATCGGTGAAGGACCAGCGATCCACCACCAGGGTCTCGCACACTTTGTCGTGGGGGGCCTGCTTGCGCTGGGTCATGCCGGCCATGAACGCCGCCACGATCGCGCCGATGCCCAGGGTGAGCACGCTGATCAGCATGTAGGCCAGATAGCGCAGCACGTTGCGCCAAAAACCGACCCGGCCGCCGTTGCTGTCGGCGCGCACCAGCTTGATGCCGCAGGCGAGCTTGCCCAGGCTGGCCTGGTGCCGGCTGGACTGCATCCAGGCGAAATACAGCGTCGGGATGGCCAGACCGATGCCATACGACACCACCATGATCGCGATGCCGAGCGCGCTGCCGTCGTCCAGGGCCGAACCGGAATCGCCGCGGGTGGTTGCCAGCGCCACGACGAACACCAACGGGATCACGATCAGATACACCGCGAAGGTGGTCACGAAGCTGTCCAGAATGCTGGCCGCCACGCGCCGCCACAGGCCGGCGTAGACAACCGGGGCATCCTGCAAAGCAACGCTTGCTGTGGGTGCGGCGGCGGCTACGGAGTCCCAGGCGCTGGGAATTGGCACGCCAGCGGGTGTCTGCGACGAGGCATCGGCGGGCGTCGCAGGCGCGTCCGAGGTCTTGGTCAGGGTCGGGCTTGAGGCCGCCGGGGGTGTCGCTGCCTCTGCCGGCGTGGTGGACCACGCTACCGGATCTGCCGGTGCAGCGTGCTCGCTTGGCGGAATCTGCTGCTGATCGACTGCTGCAGGGTGATCGGCAAGGCCGGATTCGGTCTGCGCGAGCGAAGCGTCCGCAGCGGAGCCGGCAAACGGCGCCACTGCGGCGGGCGCGTTATCCACCGGGGCGCTGGTCGGGTAAACCGTCGCCTGCGGTTCACTGCCCGGAACGTCCACCGACGTATATCCGGTCGGCTCGGGGGTCGCCGGCACTGCTGTGTCGACGCCCAGTTCGGCCGCGACCTCGCGCAGCGCCACCCACTGCGGCAGACCTTCGCGCCAGACCAGGCTGGAGCGGTCGATGATGCCTTGCGACAGGCGTGCAACCAGCGTGTCGGTGTCGATCGGCCCCTGGCGTTCGCGCTGGGCGTCGGCGTAATACCACTGCGTCATTGATGTCCCCTTGGATGAAACAATTGGCTAGAGCGTGTCATGCGCTTTGAGAGAACACGCTCTAACCGCGGCAGTCCGGCGGAAGTTGGTTGTCGTCGATCTCGGAACTGCACTGCCAACTGCTGGCATCAGCGTCGAAATCCAGCCACAACGCCTTGCCGTCGAGCTTGGCCGATTTCGGTGCGTGCATCACCGCTTCGATGCCGCACTGGGTGGTGTCGAAACGGCCGACCCGCACGCTGGTCAGCACGTCGTTTGCATAATGCTCGGGCGCCTGGAACCCGCTGTCGCCATTGACCGGACAACGGCCTTCCTGCGCAAGAAATTCGGCGATCTGCGGCTTTAATGGCGCTAACGCGGCCACCGCCTTGGCGACCTTGGTGCGTCCCACATAGTCCTGATAAGCCGGCAGCGCGATTGCAGCCAAAATGCCGATCACTGCCACCAGGACAAACATCCCCACCACTGCGCACAGGACCACCGCCAGCGACCATCCCGGCCCGTGGTTCGGCAGGCGATGCGCTGGCATTACAGACACGTGGGCAGGCGACATGTGTGCCGCCGCCGATGGCAGTGGCGGCGGCTGCGCTGCAGCGCTCAACTCGGTGGAAATCGGCGGCCCGAGCTCTTCGGCGCAGGCAGACAATGGCACCCATTGGGCCAGGCCTTCGCGCCAGACCAGGGTATCCAAGGCAATTGCGCGATCACGATACAGGCCCAGCAAGGCCTCGCCGGCCACCGGGCCACGCCGATGGCAGTTGCCCTCGGCGTAATACCAACTGCTCATTCCCGTCCCCACGCACGCGCTTCCATCGCGGCTTCGACCCTCAGTGTACGGGTTCAGGCTCGTCGAGGAACATCTGCGTTTCCATCCAGGCATAGGCCGCTTCGGCGCCCGGCTGGTTGAACAGCACCATCAGCACCACCCACTTGAGGTCGTCCAGATCAAGCTCGTCCTGGTCCAGCGCCATGGCGCGGTCCAGCACCAACTCGCGCTGATCGGCATCGAGAATGCGGTGTTGTTCCAGGAACATCAGAAACCCACGGCAATCCACATCGAGCTTGTCCAGCTCCGGGCCGTGGTAGATACGCACCGGCCCGTCGACGTGCGGGCGCGCAACGCTGGGCCGCTGCTCGGAGAGCGCGTCCAGCCAATCGAAGGCTTTACTGATTTCTGCAGGGCTGAAGCCAGCCTGGATCAGGCCATTCTGAAGCGAGTCACGGTCACGGACCAGGTCCGCATCTTCGCTGAAATAATGTTCGAACAGGTACAGCAGTACATCAAGAATGCTCTCTTTCATTGCCCCTCGGCCTGCGTCGCGCGACGCTGTGGAGGTGAAGAAACTAGGGATTGCGGGTATAGCGACCGTGCTCGGTGACCACGTCTCCCTCCAGTTCCATGATGAGCAGCATGGAGGACAGCGTGGCGGCCGTCAATCCGGTGCGTTCGACCAATGCATCCATAGGGGTTGGGTCGTGGCCAAGTGCCTGCCACAAGCGCTGGTAGTCCGGATCCGGGCGCGCGGTAGAGGCCTTGGGCGCCGTCCTGGCCTGATCAGTGGGGGCGGTCAGGCGCTGGCGCAAGGCATCGGCCAACTCGCCCGAGAGCAGGCGCAGCCCGTCGATGATCTGGGCCGGCTCCTGGGCCAGGGTGGCACCCTGACGGATCAGGTGATGGCAGCCGCGCGCGAGCGGATTGTGCAGCGAGCCGGGCAGGGCGAACACTTCACGCCCGGCCTCGGCTGCCAGCCGCGCGGTGATCAGCGCGCCCGAGCGCATGGCCGCTTCGACCACCAGCGTGCCCAATGCCAGCCCGGCGATGATCCGGTTGCGGGCCGGGAAGTGCCCCGCGGCCGCCGCTGTACCGGGTAGATACTCGCTGACGACCGCACCACGCGCGGCGATGCGATCGCGTAGCGACTGATGATGAGCGGGATAGGCCACATCGGTGCCGGTGCCGACCACCGCCACGGTGATGCCGTCGGCGCGGGCCAGCGCCGCCTCGTGGGCGATCGCATCCACGCCTGCCGCCATGCCGCTGACGATGCCCAGCCCGGCGCCCGCCAGGCTGGAAGCAAACGCGCGGGTGTGCTCCCTCCCTCCGGCCGTGGCCGCGCGGCTGCCGACCACCGCTACCGCTGGATGCCACAACGCATTGGGGTCGCCGTCCACGAACAAGGCCAGCGGCGGATTGACCAGATGCCGCAACAGGGCGGGATAGTCCGGATCCTGCCAGCCGATGAGGTGATGCCCGGGCTGCGCGCACCAGTGCAGCGCAGCGTCCAGCGCCTGCGCGTCGGGGACGCGCAGCAGCGCCGATTGCAGCGCGTCGCAGCCGGCAGCGCGCCATGCATCGGAGCCGGCAGCAAGGATCTCGGCCGGCGAGGCGAACGTCGTCAGCAGCGTACGGCGCGGCGGGCTGCGGCCGCCGGCCAGCAGCAGGATCAACAACGCACGCAGGTCTGGAGCAATCAGGGCCATGCAGTCAGCGTAGGCCGCAAACGACGACGGCGCCCTCGGGCGCCGTCGCGTTAAAACGTCGGATTTTGTCCCGCTTACTGTGCGTCTGGATGCTTGACGATGTAGCCCAGGCCGGTCGGCTTGACGCTTTCCATCACCAACGCATAGCTGACCTTGTCGAAGGTGCGGAACACCATCGCGTGCGAGACGTATTCGTCGGGCAGGCCGACGGTGGAACCGGCCGGACCGCTGAAATCGTCATCGGTCCGCGAAAAACGCGAGTGCTTGACGCGGTCGCTGACCGTGCGGCCCTTGCGCCAGATCGAGAACACGGTGCCGTTGTTGATGCCCTCGCGCGCGCCACCGGAGATGGCGATCACGTCGCGGGTACCGCCGACGATGAAGGCATCGGAGATGGCCAGCACGCGCAACTCGGTCTGCGTGGCCTGTTCCGAGGGCGGATGCGGAATGAACTGCAGATCGTACGGCTGCGCCTCGACCGCGATGATGCGATCGCCCGCCCGCACTTCGCGGCCGCTGTCCTGCAACAGCAAGGTCGCCGCCTTGGAATTGCCGCCTGCCGCGCTGCGGGTAATGGTGCCGACGTTGACCTGCGCCAGTTCATAACCCAGGAACTCGCGGCGACTGCTCGGCGCGATGTAGTTCTTCCAGATGTTGCCGGAGCCGGCGACGCTATTGCCGGCCATATCCAGATCATCGTTGGGCTTGGGCAGGCTGAACTTCACGGTTGGGCGCACCACTGCAAAACGCTGCCCCGGCTGCGCGTCGTCCAGGCCGACCACATACGCCAGCTGGCCAGTGGTGGCACGCGAACGACCGCCCTCCAGACCCACGACATACGGCAGGCCGTCGAAGTCGTCGGTGACGCGCAGGTTCTTGAGAAACGGCTCGACGTCCGACAGCGGAATCGCATTGATCGGCGCTTCCTGACGCGGGCCGGGCTGCACAGTGCCCTTGGCGACGCGATCCAGGTAGGCCAGGCTGATCACATCGCCCGGGTAGATCAGGTGCGGATTCTGAATTTGCGGATTGGCCTGCCAGATTTCCGGCCACAGCCACGGCTTTTGCAGAAAACGCCCAGCGATGTCCCAAAGGGTATCCCCCTTGCGGACCACGTAAGTTTCTGGATGTTCGCCCACCGCTTGCGCGGCAGCGTAGGTCGCGACGGTCAGCATCGCCGCAGCGACGACCGTACGAAGTCGGTTCAACATGAGTGCCTTCTTGCCTGATTCCCCAACAGGTCCGCGCACTATAGTCCAGAAACCCCGGAGCTACGCAAGCAGTGCGCTAGAATAGGAGCGTCTTGCCGGCGCCGCGCCGGTGTTCCCAGCACGGGTAACCCCATGGCTTTGCTCCCTATTCTCGAATTTCCCGACCCGCGGCTGCGCACCAAGGCCGTGCCGGTCGATGCTGCCGAGGTCACCAGCCCGGCATTTCAACGCTTGCTCGACGACATGTTCCAGACCATGTACGAGGCGCCCGGCATCGGCCTGGCCGCCAGTCAGGTGGATGTGCACAAGCGTTTCATGGTGATCGACGTCAGCGACGAGAAGAACCTGCCGCAGGTGTTCATCAACCCGCAAATCGTCAGCAAACAGGGCGAGCAGCTGTATCAGGAAGGCTGCCTGTCGGTGCCGGGCATCTATGCCGATGTCAGCCGTGCCGATGCGATCACGGTGCGCTATGTCGATCGCCACGGGCAGGCGCAGGAACTGAGCACCGACGGCCTGCTGGCGGTGTGCATCCAGCATGAGATGGATCACCTGGACGGCAAGTTGTTTGTCGATTATCTGTCGCCGCTCAAGCGCGAGATGGTGCGCAAGAAACTGGCCAAGCAGCGCAAACACGTTGCCTGACGGCCGGGATTGGGGAGTCGGGATTGGGGATTGGAAGCGCCGGTTCTCGGCCCGGTCGCCCGATCCTTTTTTACGAATCCCCAATCTCCACTTCCGAATCCCAGCCCCATGAAAATCATATTCGCCGGTACGCCGGATTTTGCCGTCGCCTCCTTGCGCGCGGCCGCGCAGCGACATGAAGTGGTGGCGGTCTATACCCAGCCGGATCGGCCTGCCGGCCGCGGCCGTGGGCTGACCGCCTCGCCGGTCAAGCTGCAAGCGATCGCGCGCGGCATCCCGGTGTTTCAGCCGCAGACGCTGCGCTCGCCCGAGGCACTGGCGACGCTGCGCGCGCTCGATGCCGACCTAATGGTAGTGGTGGCTTACGGCTTGATCCTGCCCAAGGCAGTGCTGGCCGCGCCGACCTATGGCTGCTGGAACGTGCATGCCTCGTTGCTGCCGCGCTGGCGTGGCGCCGCGCCGATCCAGCGTGCCATCGAGGCAGGCGATACCGAAACCGGCGTGTGCCTGATGCAGATGGAAGCCGGTCTGGATACCGGCCCTGTGCTGCTGTCGCAACGTGTGGAGATCGGCGAGCAGGAAACCGGCGGGCAGCTGCATGACCGCCTCGCCGCGCTGGGTGCGCAGGTGCTGTCCGATGGACTGGGGTTGCTGCGTGCCGGCGTTCGCCCGGTGGCGCAACCGCAGCCGGCCGAGGGCGTGACCTACGCGCACAAGCTGGACAAGGCGCAGGCGCGGCTGGACTGGGCGCAGCCGGCGCAGGAACTGGCGCGGCGCGTGCGTGCGTTCAACCCCTGGCCGGTGGCCGAGGCGATGCTGGCCGGTGAGCGTGTGCGCCTGCATGGCGCAGTGGCGCTGGACCTGGCACATCGGCAGGCGCCGGGCACCCTGCTCGCTGCCAGCAAGCAGGGCATCGATATCGCCTGCGGTGCGGGTGCGTTGCGGGTACGCGTCTTGCAGCGCGAGGGCGGCAAGGCGATCACCGCCGCCGACTACCTCAACGCGCGCCGCGATCTGCCGGCGCTGACCTGATGTCGACGGAAGCTGCCACTGCCGGCGTTGCCTCGCGTCTGGCCGCAGCGCGGGTGCTGACGGCGGTGTTCGACCAGGGCCGCTCGCTCAAGGCCGAGCTGGCCGCGAGCTTGCCCGGCCTGAGCGATCCACGCGACCGCGCGCTGGTGGAGGCGATCTGTTTTGCGGTGCTGCGCCGCCGCGCGGCCTACGACGTAGCGCTGCGGCAGTGGCTGGAGCGCCCGTTGCCGCCGCGCGATGCCGAACTGAAAGCGCTGCTGATGGCCGGCTTCGCCCAGCTCGACGTGCTGCAACTGCCCGCGCATGCGGCATTGTCGGCCACCGTGGATGCGTGTCGCGCGCTGGGCCGGCCGCGTCAGGCCGGCATGGTCAACGCGATCCTGCGGCGTGCGCAGCGCGAGGGTTTCCCGGCGGTGTCTGCCGATGCCGGTTGGCCGTCCTGGTTGCGCAAGCAGCTGCGCGCCGATTGGGGCGATCACGCTGAAGATATCTTCGTTGCAAGCGCGCTGATGGCGCCGATGTGGCTGCGGGTGCATCGCGGGCGCACCGATCCGGCCGCGTATGTCGCGCGCCTGGCCGAACTGGGCATCGCTGCCGAAATTGATGCGATGTTGCCGGATGCGGTGCGCTTGCACAGTGCGCTACCGGTGAGTCAATTGCCGGGCTTTGCCGAAGGCGAGGTCTCGGTGCAGGACGGCGCTGCGCAGCAGGTGGCCGATGCGCTGCCGTTGGCTCCATCGGCGCGCGTGCTCGATGCCTGCGCCGCGCCCGGTGGCAAGGCTGCGCATCTGCTGGAACGCCATCCCGGCCTGCAGCTCACCGCGCTGGATGTGGATGCGCGCCGGCTGGAACGCGTGCAGCAGACCCTGCAGCGCACCGTGCCGGGCGCGCAGGTGGCGCTGCATGCGGCCGACGCCGCCGACCCCGCCGCGTGGTGGGACGGGCAGCCGTTCGATGCGGTGCTGCTGGATGCGCCGTGTTCGGCCACCGGCGTGGTGCGCCGTCAGCCGGATGTGCTGCTGCATCGCCGTGCCGACGATATCGATGCGGTGTGCGCCTTGCAGGCGCGCCTGCTCGATGCGACCTGGCGCACGCTGCGTCCGGGCGGGCAGTTGCTTTACACCACCTGTTCCTTGCTGGCGCGTGAGAACCAGGCCCAGGTGGAGGCGTTTTTGCAACGTAGCGCCGATGCACAGGCGCAGCCGCTGGGTGCGCAGTTTGGGCATGCAGCGGGTGCCGGGCGCCAGCGGTTTCCAGGCGAGCAGCACTGCGACGGATTTTTCTACGCGCTTTTGCTAAAAACCTCCTGATCGCGCGCCGAGTCGGCGCTCCCTCCTGCTTCCCACTGCCGCCGGCCATGCTCAAGACCCGTGCTTCCACCGATTTCTGGCTGCTGGCCATCACCGCTGTATTGGTGATCGGTGCCGGCCTGGGATTGCGTGACCCCTGGCCGGCGGACGAGCCGCGTTTTGCGCTGGTCGCCAAACAGATGGTGCTGAGCGGCGACTGGCTGTTCCCGCACCGCGGCAACGAGCTGTACTCGGACAAGCCGCCGATGCTGATGTGGCTGCAGGCGCTGTTCTACACGCTGCTGGGCAATTGGCGGGTGGCGTTCCTGCTGCCGTCGCTGCTGGCAGCCCTGGGCACGCTGGCCTGCGTGTACGACCTGGGGCGGCGGCTGTGGACCCGGCGCGTCGGCCTGTATGCGGCCTGGATGCTGCTGTTCACGTTGCACTTCACCTTCCAGGCCAAGAAGGCGCAGATCGACCCGCTGGTGGTGTTCTGGATCACCCTGGCCAACTACGGGCTGTTGCGCCATCTGTTGATGGGCCCGGCCTGGCGCTGGTGGACGCTGGGCTGGTTCGCCGCCGGGCTGGGCGTGATCACCAAGGGCGTTGGCGTGATCGCCTTGCTGATGCTGATCCCGGCCGGCATTGCGTCGGCGCGCGGTTGGCCAGGCGTACGCGTGCATGTGCGCGATCGGCGCTTCTGGCTGGGGCCGCTGTTTTTCTTTGTCGCGATCCTGCTGTGGTTCGTGCCGATGATGGTGACCGCGCTGACCGCTGGCCAGCCCGAATACCGCGTGTATCTCAACGACATCCTGCTGCGCCAGACCGCCAAGCGCTACGCCAGTTCCTGGGACCACGCACAACCGGTCTGGTACCACTTGAAGGGCATGGCCACGATGTGGCTGCCGACCATCCTGCTGCTGCCATGGGCGATCCCGGCCTGGCGGCGCCGGCTCAAGCGCCGCGATCCGCGCTATCTGCTGCCGCTGGCATGGTGGCTGTTGGTGCTGGTGTTCTTCACCATTCCCAGCGGCAAGCGCGATGTCTACATCCTGCCGGCGCTGCCGATGTTCTGCCTGGCGCTGGCGCCGTTGGCGGCGGGGCTGTTGCGCCGGGCCGGGGTGCAACGCATGTTGTTCGGATTCGCGCTGCTGCTGACGCTGGTCTTCAGCGTTGGCGGGGTGGCGATGCTGATCGGGCATCCGGGCTTCGAGCAGAAGATCATGGACAGCCGCGGGGTCGGCAGCGAGGCGACCGACCCGCTCGGCTGGCTGTTGCTGGCGGTGGGGGGGTGGGGCGTGGCCAGCCTGCTGTTGCTGCGGGTGCGCGGCTCCGCGCTTGCGGTCGCCTCGCTGCTGGGTGCGTGGTGGGTGGCGTTCGGGCTGGTCTGCTACCCCATCTTCAACGACTCCAGCTCGTCGGGCGCGGTGATGCGCGAAGCCGGGCGCCGGATCGGGGGGGCGCAGCTCGGGCTGGTGGCCTGGAAAGAGCAGAACCTGCTGATGGCCGACCGCCCCGCGCAGACCTTCGGCTTCAAGGTGCCGTGGGAACAACAGCTGCAACGCGGGGTGACCTGGCAGGCAGAGCAGCCTGCGCAACGCTGGCTGTTGGTACAGGAGACGGCGTTGCTGGCCTGCGTGGATCGCAGTCGCAGCCAATTGGTGGGGGTGGCCAACCGTCGTCGCTGGTGGCTGGTGCCGGCCGATGCGGTGCAGGGCAGTTGCGTGGCGAGCTCCAACGAGCGCGCGGTGGAAGCACAGGAGCAGGGCAACCTGGAGACCGAATGAGGGCGCCGAGCACACCTCCCGGGCGTGACTTGCGCTGCGTCAATGCCGCCGCTGGCCGCTGTCTAGCGACGATTCATGCGGGGCATCGTTAGCTTGGCCGGCATTGCCGCTGCGTGTTGCCCGCTTTAGCCTCCCTTTCGCCACTGATGCTCGATGAATTCCTTGCCCACTCAACCCGCTTCGCTGTCGCAGACTGCCCCCATCGCATCGCGGGCAGGCGTGCGCATCGCCGAACTGGGCGTGTTCCTGATGACCACGCTGGTGGTCAGCATGCCGAGCGGCCTGCTGCCGTTCGGCGTGTGCCTGCTGCTCGGTTCGCTGGTGGGTTGGCGCAACCTGCGTGCGGGCATCGTCACGCGTGATGGGTCGCTACGTGCGCTGGGCTGGCTGACGGCGGCGGTCATTGCGATGTCGCTGCTGTCGATCGCCCTGTTCGAACATGGGCTGCGCGACGTCGATAACCGCTCGCGCTTTCTGGTGCTGCCGTGGGCTGCGTTGTGGGCCTACGCGCTGCAACCGCGCCAGGTCTGGTTGTGGCGCGGTGCACTGGCCGGCGTGTTCGCAGCCATGTTGATCGCCTTGTTGCAGGTGATGAACGGTGCCGACCGCGCGGAAGGCTTTACCAACGCGATTGTGTTCGCCGATATCACGCTGATGCTGCTGGTGGTGGCGGTGTTCTGTCGCCCGGTCGGCAACGTGCGCTGGCTGGTCGGCGCGGCCATCGCTGCGGTGGTGGTCATCGTGCTCAGTGGCAGCCGTGGTGTGTACCTGTCGTTGCTGGTGACCCTGGGTGTGCTGATCTGGGGCGCGGCCTGGCATAGCCCGCGCATGCGTTTGCTGGCTTTCATCGGGAGCGGCGTGCTGGCGGTGGGCGTGATCGTCAGCGTGCCGGCCTTGACCGATCAAATGCGTCTGGGTGAATTGCAGCGAGATTTGCAACGCTACGAGGTCGGCGACAGCGATTCGTCTGCCGGCGCCCGTATCGAGCGGCTGCATGTGGCCTGGGATACCTTGCGCGCGCATCCGCTCACCGGCGTGGGCGTCGGGCGTTTCGACGATGCGATGCGCGAGCTGCCGGTGTGTGCCGGCGATACCTGGTTGCTGCGTTGTCATCTGGGTCACGCGCATAACGATCTTGCCGAATGGGGCGCCACGCAGGGCGTTCCGGGCCTGTTGCTGTTGTTTGCGGTGTATGGCGTGCCGCTGTGGATCTTCGTGCGACTGCATCGGCGCAGCGGGCAGCGCCAGTTCCGCGGGCCGGCAGCGGCCGGTGTGATGATCGTGATCAGCTACGCGCTATGTGGATTGACCCAATCGATGTTCGCGCATCAGGTCTCGGCGAGTTTCTACACGGCGATGGTCGGTGTGCTGGCTGGCCTGGCAGCGCGTCAGGCGCAGCAGGCTGCATCTCAGTCGCTGCGTTGATCGTCCGCGCGCGGCGGGTCCTGCACCGGTTGGTTGTGCTGTAGCAGCCACAACATGATGGTCTTCTGGCGCACGTAGTTGGCACGCACATAGGCGTAGATCAGCCCGTGCCAGCCATCGCGAAAACCGCCACGCAGCAGATAGCCGCGCCAGAAACGCCAGGCCGGCGCCAGCACCAGCTTGCTCCAGGTCGCGCGTTTGCCGCGTGCGTACTCGTGCTCGGCCATCATCTGCGCATAGCGCTGGGTCTTGGCCAGCTGCTGCGCCAGTGAGCGATACGGGTAATGGATCAGATCGCCGGGCAAGGTGACGACGGTTCCATCCACACTCGCCGCTTCGTGGATCTCGCGCTTGCCGCGCCAGCCGCCACGCCGGCGATCGAACAGGCGCAGCACGCGATCCGGATAGGCATTGCCATGGCGCAGAAAGCGGCCGAAGTAATCCGACAGCCGTGCGAAGCGATAGCCGGCCGCCTCGGTGAAGCCCGCATCGCGCGCGGCGGTGATCGAGCTGCGCAAGGCATCGCTGATGCGTTCGTCGGCATCCAGGCACAGCACCCAGTCGTGGCTGGACTGTTCGACGCAATACGCTTTCTGGCTGCGATAGCCGTCGAAGTCGCGTTGCAACACGCGTGCGCCAAGCGCGGTGGCCAGCGCCACGGTCGCGTCGGTGGAGCCGGAGTCCACCACCACGATCTCGTCGCAGAACGCCAGCGAGCTCAGACAGTCGCGTAGGCGATCGGCCTCGTTGAACGCGATAATGCAGGCGCTGATGCGCGGCCGTTCGTCGGGTGCGGTCAAAGAGGACATGTGATGGCCGAATACCTGCTGTTCGCAACGGAGCGTTACGCGTTGCCTATTCTGGCGCCATTGGCGCAGGCATTACAGGCCCGCGGGGACGCCGTGTCGGCGTGGTTCGAGGGCGGTGCGCGCGGGCTGGCCTTGCCGGGCGTGCGCGAGGTCGGCCTGCGCGAGGCGCTGGCGTTGCGTCCGCGTGCGGTGTTCAGCGCGGCCAACTGGGTGCCGCCGTTTATCTCCGGCGCCAAGGTGCAGCTCTTCCATGGCTTCAACGTGCAAAAGCGCGAAGACAATCGCGGCCATTTCCGCGTGCGCGGTCTGTTCGATCTGTATTGCACGCAAGGCCCTGCCACCACGGCACCGTTTCGTGCATTGGCCACGCGCGAAGGGCATTTTGCAGTGGTCGAAACCGGCTGGCCGAAGCTCGACCCGGTGTTCCGCGACGATGGCGGACGCAGCGCCGCGTTGCGCGCGCCAGCCAACGGGCGGCCTGTGATCCTGTTCGGCTCCACGTTTACCGAGCGCTTGAGCGCTGCGCCTGCGCTCTATGCTGAGATCGCCGCCGATATCGCGCGCGGTACGCACTACTGGCTGCTGACCTTGCATCCCAAGTGCGCGCCAGAACTGTTCGATCGCTATCGCGCGCTGGCCGGGCCGAATGCCCGCTTCGTCGAACCCGAAGAGGTCATGGCCGCGCAGCGTGCGGCCGATGTGCTGGTGTCGGACACCTCATCGATCGTGTCCGAATTCGTGGTGCAGCACAAACCGGTGGTGACCTTTCGCAACCGCGTGCCGCAGCCGCATATGCTCGACTTTCAGCAAGCAGAGCAGTTGCCGCAGCAACTGGCGCGCGCACTGGCGCCGGATGCGACGCTGCGTAGCGCGCTGGCCAGTTATGCCGACGCGATCCATCCATATCGCGATGGGCAATCGTCGGCGCGGGTGATTGCCGCGACCGAGGACTTCATCGCTGGCAAGCTCGGCCCGGTGCGACGCAAGCCGTTGGGTGCGCTATGGCGCGGGCTGCAGATTCGGCGCGAACTCGGGTACTGGGGGCCGGCGCAACGTTGATTGCTGGTGGTGCGCGATGCCAATGCCAATCAGCGACGCTGATCCAAACTGCCAATCCCAATCCCCAATCCCCAATCCCCAATCACCAATCACCAATCACCAATCACCAATCACCAATCACCAATCACCAATCACCAATCACCAATCACCAATCACCAGCGCAGCTTGCGCCGCGTCAACGCCGCACCGAGTTGTGCCTGCAGCTGCTGCGCCTGCGCCAACGGCACAAAGCGCAGGCGTAACGCCGGGCCGGTTGCGCTGGCGCCGGCGGTGTCCAGCCAGAGCGTGGCGGTGCCGGACAACCGATCCAGCGGCGAGCGTTGCAGTTGCAGCGCCTGCAGCTTGTCCAGTTCGGCCAGCCGCCACCAACGCTTCCACCAGCCACCGCGCACCGCCACATACCGCGCATCCAGCGCATAGCCCATGCGCTGCACCTGGCGATACGCCTTGAACGCACTCCAGGGCAACCACAGCAACACCCACGCCGCCTGACTGCCGAACTGCCAGGCCAGACCGGCCATCAGCGGCAGCAGCAACAGCAGTGTGGGCAGACTCAGCCGCCACCAGCAATGCGTGGCGATCGACTGCCACTGCGCAGGCGGCCAGGCAGCACCGGGCAGCAGGCGCTGCAACAAGGCATTGCAGCGCTGCGGGTCGGCGATTGGCGCCAGTTCCTTCAACGCGCTGCCTACGTTATCGCCAGTGCCTGCCACGGCAGTGTCCACGCGCAACTGGCGCCGGCCGAACAGGCGATGCAGGCGGCTTTCGTACAGCGTCCACGACTGGATCCGCCGCAACGCCACGCTGCTGCGGACGCGCGTCAGCAGGCCGCGCTCCACGGTGAGACGGCGCTCGGATTCACTGAGATGAAAGCCGTGGTATTGCGCCACCGCCAAGGCCACAGAGAGTGCGCGCATAGCGAGTAACACCGCCAAAAAGCCGATTGCCACCAACGCGGCGGTGAATGCCGTGCCCGGATGGATCTGGCTGACATAGCGATACGCCAGCTCGCCATTGTGTTCGACGAAGTTGGACACCGTGCGGCGCGGAATCATCTGGTAAATCACACCGAAACTGGCTGCCACCACCACCATGCCGCGATTGGAAATCAGCCCCAGCCGGATCACTTCGCCCATCGGCAGGCGCAGCAGCGTGTTGCTGTTGTTGTCGACCTGCGGCGCGGCGGCATCGGTGTGCTGCGCACGGCGACGGATCAGGTCTTCCAGCGCCAGTGCCTGATCCAGCCGCAGCACGCGCATTTCCGCTTCGGGTTTGTGGCCACCGGCTGATTCCAGCCGCACTTCGGCCACGCCGGCCAGCCGGTGCAGCAGCGATTGATGCACCACCACGTTGTGGATACGTGCGAACGGGATGTCGCGCCTGCTTCGTTCCAGCAGGCCGCTGCGGATGGCCACGCCGTCGGTGCCGATGCGGTAGCGGTAGGTGAAGTAGCGCAGCACCGAAATCGCCACCAGCACCGCGATCACCACGCCGGTGGCGATGTGGTCGGCAAAATCGCGGCTGCCGTCGCGGCTGCCGAACAACACGAGCGCGGCCAGCGGAATCAGGAACTGGCGGATCTGCTGCAGCAGCACGAACATCCACGACAGCGGATGCAGGCGCTGTTCGGCGTCGCCGGGATGTTCGATCGCGCTCACAGCGCGTCGTCGTCGTGATCGAGCTGGCGCGCGAGGCGGTCACGCAGCCGCTCGGCATCGTCCTGATCCAGGCCGGACAGCGCCACTGCATTGAGTCGGCTGCCGGCGGTGTGCACCACCAGCGTGGTCAGGCGCGTGGCGCGCTCGATCGGGCCGCGGCGCAGATCCACATGCTGCACGCGCGAGATCGGAATCCGCGTGTCGCTCTGCCACAGGTGGCCGCGTTGCAGCGCCAGGCCATGCTGGTCGAGCTTCCAATGGGTGAGCCGATGGCGTTTGACCGCAAACCAGGCACCCAGTGCAGCGGCCACCAACGTCACGCCCAGCACCACCGGCCAGTAGCCCCAGGCGTGCAGCGCGGTGGCCGTCACGCCACCGGCAATCAGCCCGGCGAATCCGCCGCCCAGTGCGCCGTTCACCCCGGCCACATAGGCGCCACGCTGCGGTAGCGCCTGCCACTGCGTGTGGTCCACGGCGGGACTTTCTGCTGGAGCGGCTGGGACGATGACATCGGGGTGCGGCGGTGGAGCGTCGTGCACTAGGCTGGCCTGCAGAAGCGGTGCGCAAGCATAGCCGGGCGCCGAGGGCGGGCGCATCCGGCGCAGGCCGCGCTTACTGAGCGGCCAGAATCAGCGCATCCACATCCAGCGCGTGGCCGGCACGGACGGCCTTGGTGCGCAGGTATTGCTCGTTTTCGGGGGTGATGTCGCCGGTGATCGGGATGCGGTCTTCGACGCTGATGCCGGCCGCGCGCAGGCGTTCGGCCTTGGCGGGATTGTTGGTCAACAGCCGGACCCGGCCAATGCCCAGGCCGTGCAGCATTGCCACCGCGCTGCCGTAGCGACGCTCGTCCGGGCCGAAGCCCAGCTGCGCATCGGCATCGATGGTGTCCAGCCCGGCATGCTGATAGCCGTAAGCGCGCATCTTGGCAGCGATGCCGGTGCCGCGGCCTTCCTGGTCCAGATACAGCAGCACGCCGCCGCCGAGGTCTTTCAGCTTGGCCAGGCCGTGCCGCAGCTGATCGCCGCAATCGCATTTGAGCGAGCCGAACAGATCGCCGGTCAGGCACGAGGAATGCACGCGCACCGGCACCGCAGCCGAGAGGTCGGGCTGGCCGACCACGATCGCCACCTGGTCGCGCTGCGCCACCCCGCCTCGAAACACCACGAATTCGCTCATGCCCAGGTCGCGCAACGGCACCGGCGTGCGCGTGACCAGCTCATAGCCGGCGGCGGCGGATTTGGCGCAGCCGGTGCCCAGGTCGTCCAGTGCCAGCGACTGGCAGCCGGCGAAGGCGGCCTGGTCGTCCGCGTCGCGCAGGTCTACCGCCAGCATCGCCGGCAGCAATAGTCCCAGACGCGCGATCTCCACCGCGCCTGCGTCCATTGCATCGCCTGCGGTCCACTGCGCTGGCACTGGCGTGTCGCGCAAGTACGCCAACGCTGCGAGCTGGTCGTAGCTGTGTTCGATCAGCGCCACGCGCGCGCCCTGCGGCGCGCTCAAGCCCAGCACCTGGGCGCGGGTCGGGGTGACGAACAGATAGTGACGCCCCTGCGCTGCACGCGCGAAGGCCGCATACGACTGCGCGGTGCTGCTGTCCAACGCCAGTACCGCGCGCGCCTGCCCGTTAGCAGCCGTCAGCAGCACCGGGCGGCCGGACCGCAGCTCGGAGGCGGCGCGCTCACAGCGGATCGCCGCCGGATCACCGAAGGCGTGTGCGCTGGGGGAGGGGACGGGGCTGCTCATGCACGACTCCAGATGGGGATTGCCACGGCCGCTTCAAGGCGGACGCCGCCGCAGCCACCGCGTGGTCGCGTGACGCCATTGTCGCGTGGTTCGCAACGCCCGGTCGCCACGGCGCGGTGGAACGCTGCATCCAGCGTCCGCAGATTGAGTTGCACGGCAGGCATGGTTTGGTTGCCTGCCGGTTGCGTTGTTCATCGCCCGGCAATGCTTTTTAATCCCAAGACCCTCTGCCCGCCCAGGACCCCATGTCTCTTATCGACTGCAGCGAAGCCCGCCACGCCAGCGCCATCCTGGACATCTTCAACGATGCCATCGCCAACTCGACCGCGCTGTACGACTACAAGCCACGGCCGCCGGAGAGCATGGTCGGCTGGTTTGCGACCAAGCGGGCGGGCGGCTTTCCGGTGATCGGTGTGGAAGACGCCGGCGGCACGTTGATGGGGTTTGCCAGCTACGGCACGTTCCGCGCCTGGCCGGCGTTCAAGTACAGCGTGGAGCATTCGATCTACGTGCACCGCGACCATCGCGGCAAGGGGCTGGGGCGCACGCTGCTGCAGGCCTTGATCGCCGCGGCGCAGGAGCGTGGCGTGCATGTACTGGTCGGCGGCATCGATGCCAGCAATCAGGCCAGCATCGCCTTGCACGAACAATTCGGCTTCACCCACGCCGGCACGGTGCGCGAGGCAGGCTTCAAGTTCGGGCGTTGGCTGGATCTGGCGTTCTATCAGCGCATTCTGGCCACGCCGGCCGATCCACACGACGATTGAATGGTGGTGCCTGGCGCCGACACGGCGTGCCGCGCTCTGTTCGCACCCTTGTTTGCGCCGGGCTGAGCGGTCGGGCGATGTAGCGAGCCACTGCGGCGCGGCGTCACCCAGTGCCTGTCTGCGATGTAGGCGATCGGAATGCGCTGCGTGTCAACGCAGCGTTGCACGGGATCTGTAGCCAGGAGCGGCTAGCAAAACGTGGCCGTGCCGTCGGTTTGCTGGCCAAGCTAGTGCGGATGCCGCTCCGTCGCATACGGATTGGCCTCGCCGCTGCCTGGCGGGCGCAGCGTGTAGCGCTTGTAGGTCCATTGGTATTGCGCCGGGTCGCGCCGGGCGATCTGTTCGATGCCTGCGTTGAGCGCGCTGGCCGCGCGCACCGGGTCTGCATCGGCCACCGCCGGGTCGGACGGCTGCACATGCAGCGCGAACTGCAGATCGCCACCGGCGCGTTCGCACCAGCCGTACAGCACGATCGCGCCGGTACGTTCGGCAAGCCGGTTGACCAGGGTCATGGTCAAGGCCGGAATGCCGAAGAACGGCGCAAAGACGCCATCGCCCATCTTCGGTTGCTGGTCGGGCAGGATGCCGACCGCGCCGCCGTCCTTGAGCACCTTGAACAACTGCCGCACCGCCGGGCCTTCGGCACGCACCTGGCGCACGTTGTCGCCGCCGCGGGCCAGTTGCAGGAAGCCGTCCACCGTGTCCGACTCCGGCGGGCGATACACGATCGCGATCGGCCCGCGTTCGGACAGCCACTGGTTGAGCAGTTCCCAGTTGCCGAAGTGCGGTGCTGCCACGATCACCCCGCGTCCGGAGGCCAGCGCTGCGTCGTAGAGCTCCTGGCCATTGCGTTGCAGGCGTGCCAGGTTCTCGGCCGGCGGGCGGGTCCAGGTGCGCAGCACTTCCAGTGTCTGCCGCGCGGTCGAACGCAGCACCTGCGCATGCAGCTGCGCGCGCTGGCCGGCGTCCAGTTCCGGGTACGCCAACTCCAGGTTGCGGCGTGCCACGCGGCTCTCGCGCGCATCGAGTTTGCGCCAGCTCCAGGCCAGCGTATCGGCCACACGTTTGAGCAGCGGCCACGGCAGGCGGCCCACGGTGGCGGCGGTGGCGTAGAGCAGGCGAGCGCGAGCATCAGGTTTCATCGACGTAATTCTAAACAGCGCGGCCGCCCAAGGCCCGCGCGTGACAGTACGGGCAGTGCTGGGCATGCTGCGCGACACAGTTTGCTCAACCACAATGCCCATGCTTGCACTGATCCAACGCGTCACCCGTGCCTCTGTCACTGTCGATGCGGAGCGCGTCGGTCAGATCGGTCCCGGGCTGTTGGCCCTGGTCGGGGTCGAGCCCGGCGACAGCGATGCGCAGAGCCGGCGCCTGGCCGAACGCCTGCTCGGCTACCGCGTCTTCGCCGACGACGCCGGCAAGATGAACCGCTCACTCACCGATACCGCGGGCGGGCTGCTGCTGGTCAGCCAGTTCACCCTGGTTGCCGACACCAGCTCGGGCACACGACCAGGCTTCAGCACGGCCGCACCGCCGCCGGAGGCTGAACGGGCGTTCAATCAATTGGTGGCGATCTGCCGCGAAACACATCGCGGCGGGGTGGAAACCGGGCGCTTTGGTGCCCATATGGTTGTCGACCTGGTCAACGACGGCCCGGTGACCTTCCTTCTCAGGCCCTAGCCAGCGCTACACCAGCGGTCTCGTCTTGAATCCGGCAGACGGGGCTTCACGCTGGTATAATGCTAGGTCCTCTTTCCAATCTCAAAGCCGGTGGCGCGAGCATCCATGGCCAACGAACGTCCTGCCCAGCAATCCGACATCAAGCTACTGATCAGCAAGGGCCTGGAACAGGGCTATCTGACCTACGCCGAAGTCAATGACCATCTGCCCGACGACCTGGTCGACCCGGAGCAGATCGAAGACATCATCAGCATGATCAACGGCATGGGCATCGATGTCCATGAAGTTGCGCCCGATGCCGAAACCCTGTTGCTCAACGATGGCAACACCGGCAACCGCGAGGTTGACGATACCGCAGCCGAAGAAGCTGCCGCCGCGCTGACCGCGCTCGACACCGAAGGTGGCCGTACCACCGACCCGGTGCGCATGTACATGCGCGAAATGGGCACGGTCGAGCTGCTGACACGCGAAGGCGAAATCGCCATCGCCAAGCGCATCGAAGAAGGTCTGAGCCAGGTCCAGGCAGCATTGGGCGTGTTCCCGCTGTCGACCGAAATGCTGCTGGCCGATTACGAAGCGCACAAGGAAGGCAAGAAGCGTCTGGCCGAGATCGTGGTCGGCTTCAACGACCTGATCGAAGAAGCCGATGCCGCCGCTGCGGCGCTGGCGGCCGCCGGCCCGGTTGCCGTCTCCGAAGACGATGCTGCCGACGACGACGATGCCGAAGATGGCGACGACGACGCTGCCGAAGAAGAGGCCGGCCCGACCGGTCCGGACCCGGTGGAAGTGGCCACGCGCATGGAGAACCTGGCCAACGAATACGCCAAGTTCAAGAAGATCTATGCCAAGAACGGCGCCGAGCACAAGCTGGTGGTCAAGGCGCGCGAAGACATGGCCGCCATCTTCACCACGCTCAAGCTGCCGCTGCCGCTGACCGATGCGCTGGTCACCCAGCTGCGTGGCGTGGTCAACGGCATCAAGGATCACGAGCGCAAGGTGCTGCACCTGGCCACCACCGTGGCACGCATGCCGCGCAAGGACTTCATCCGCTCCTGGGAAGGCAACCAGACCAACCTGGAATGGGTGGAAGACGCGCTCAAGCGCAAGCAGAAGTGGTCCTCGGCGCTGCGCGACGTCAAGGACCAGATCGTCTCCGAGCAGCAGGGCTCGATCGAGATGGAGAAGGCCAACTACCTGACCCTGGGCGAGATCAAGGAAATCAGCCGCGCGATGGCCTATGGCGAAGCCAAGGCGCGCAAGGCCAAGAAGGAAATGGTCGAGGCCAACCTGCGTCTGGTCATCTCCATCGCCAAGAAGTACACCAACCGCGGCCTGCAGTTCCTCGACCTGATCCAGGAAGGCAACATCGGCCTGATGAAGGCCGTGGACAAGTTCGAATACCGTCGCGGTTACAAGTTCTCCACGTATGCAACGTGGTGGATCCGTCAGGCCATCACCCGTTCGATCGCCGATCAGGCGCGCACCATCCGTATCCCGGTGCACATGATCGAAACGATCAACAAGTTGAACCGCATTTCCCGTCAGATGCTCCAGCAGTTCGGCCGCGAGGCCACGCCGGAGGAACTGGCCAAGGAAATGGACATGCCCGAGGACAAGATCCGCAAGGTGATGAAGATCGCCAAGGAGCCGATCTCGATGGAAACCCCGATCGGCGACGACGAGGATTCGCATCTGGGCGACTTCATCGAGGACACCAATGTGGAGTCCCCGATCGACAACACCACCAACATCAATCTCTCCGAGACGGTGCGTGATGTGTTGGCCGGCCTGACCCCGCGCGAAGCCAAGGTGCTGCGGATGCGCTTCGGTATCGACATGAATACCGATCACACGCTGGAAGAAGTCGGCAAGCAGTTCGACGTCACCCGCGAGCGGATTCGTCAGATAGAGGCCAAGGCGTTGCGCAAGCTGCGTCACCCGAGCCGTTCGGAGCAGTTGCGCTCGTTCCTGGACATCGACTGATTTGTCGGTCGCCATGCTCAGCTGATCACACAACAGCCCCGCACATGCGGGGCTGTTGCGTTGTGGGCCCGATAGGGCGACGCTTGCCGCATGCGCTGCCGGGAACAGCGCAGGCCAGGCCGCGCAGCTTCACGTTCCGATGACGAAACCGGACCGCGACGCACTATTAAGTGGCTGTTTCCTTCAATCTCACCTGATGTTCCAGCCGGCACTTCTACGTTGGTGCCCGAATGGAAACGAGACCGTCCGATGAGTAGGCAAAGCCGCTTCGAGACCACCATATACCGCGATCACGAGATCCGCGTACGCGCTGCGCAGGCATCCCCGGGTGCCCGGTGGACGCTGTGGGTCGACGTGTATGCACTAGGCGGCAAACGCCAGCCACGCATCGGCGGCCGGGAAGCGGGCTGGGAGACCTACCAGGACGCCATCGCGCAGGGATTCCGTGCGGGCCGGGAGCTGGTCGACGCGCAGCTTGAGATGGCGTAGAGGCCGGGAGTGGGGATTCGGGATTCCGGACTGCCTAGGCTGATTGCTCGGGTACGTGTGGCTCCGGACCTTGCACCGCTGATGGTGCGCAGCGCACGCTGACCGCGTCCAGATTCAAAAGCCCGGCTCACGCCGGGCTTTTTTGTGCCGGCATGCGCAAGCGCAGGTGGGTGCAGGCGCTTCTCCTCATCGACGCCGGATGTCAGCAGACAGCGACGCGCGCGGACGGGTAAACTTTCGCCTCAGCTGGACGGTCCGACATGCCCCGCATCTCGCCACCCACCCTGCCGGGCCTATAGCTCAACGGTTAGAGCAGAGGACTCATAATCCTTTGGTTGAAGGTTCGAATCCTTCTGGGCCCACCATAAAATCAAGGGCTTAGCTCCTGCCAAGCGCCCTGAATTGAAGCGGCCGGGAAAATTGCCGGGAAAATTAGCTGCGCTTTGGCGGTTTTACCACCGGCAGCGCATGGTCATAACGGCCTGTCGTTGCTGGTGTCACGTGCCCTGCAGCATCTTGTTTGTCGCCCCGGTTACCCACTGTGTCGGTAATGCCGCGATGCTTTAGGCCATGCAACGAAAAGCGCTCCTGCTTCGAAATGATCCCTTCTTTCATTGCGAGAGTGATGAATCGTTGCCAGGCACTATCCAGCGATGATTTAGCCATCGGATTACCGGTCTGTTCAACGAGTAGGCGCCGATCCTCAGCCTTGATCGGGACTGCAAAATTCCGACCGTTTTTGGTCCATATGGCAGTTCGTCGTGTTACGAGGAAATCCCACGCTTCGATCATCTTTGGATCCCACTCTGTAAGCGTGTCGCGTGATCCCTTGCGCCGTTGAGCATGGATGCCTGTTGGCTGCTTATGTGTGTCGTCGAGCGTGCACACCTCAATGCCGCGTAGGCGCGCGCTATATGCGAGCACCATGACTGGCGCGAGATAGCTCGGGCAGCTGCCCTTTGTATGCGGCGGAAGGGAGCCGCGCTCTCTTGCGAAGGTCAGCACCTTGTCGAACGCGGCCGGCGTTGGCATCCGGTGTTTCTTTGCTTCGCGTGCTTGCCTCACGCCGATGGCTGGATTCGATCTGCATAGGCCGACGCGCACGCCCCACGCGAGTGTGCGACGTAAATAGCGGTGAAGGTGATTTGCCTTACTAGGCGTCGCTGGAAGCGCGGGTTGGTAACGGTTGGCTGGTCGCCCCATTGCGAAGACTTCCACGAGTCGCTGGACCACAGGCGTGGTGATGCGATCAACCTGCACTGAGCCCAACTTCGATCCGTCTTTGCGGAGATAGTTGGCAATGGAGTCGGCATAACGCCGGTAGTCATCTTGCGTGTCGGTTGCCAGTTCCTTGAACTCCAACGACTCGTGAAAGCGATCGAAGAGATAGCGCAACGTGCCGCGCGTGCCCCTACCTGCACGTTCCTCAACGATTCCATGCAATTCCGATAGACGAGCTCCAGCGTAAGCCACGGTTTGCTTTCGTGTGGCCCCGCCTTCTGGGTGCGGCTCGACGACGTACCACCGGCCATCCTCCCGATATAGGCCGCGCGGGAGCGCGGCCTGGTCAATGTGTGCCGGTATGAGTGGATTGAATTTGCGCTTGCGGCCTCGTGCCATTACATCAGCTCCTGTTCTGTATCCATCTCGGTGTCGTTGTCGTGCTGCAATCCAAGGGCGGCATTGAGCGCATCTAGCGTTGTCCAGATCCCACCTCGACCGTCGTACTTGTAACGGATGCCCTGATCGTTGGCCCAACGCACTACGGTAGCTGCACGAGGGGAGGGGCCAACTGGCGCGCATAGGCGCCGCAGATCCTCAAATGTCAGTACACCTCCGCTCATGCATCTTGCTCCTTGGTCCACTCCCGCCTGTGCCGCCATTGCTCGCGCATTTCCTCCACGAGCATGTCAGCCGCGGCGTAGCCGCGCTGGGCCGCGATGTGGAGCCGGAGCTCTCGCACCTTGGCTGCATCCACGTAGCCCTGCCGAAGCCGGTGGCGCGCCTCGCAAGCCCTGCGAAACCCTTCCATATTCGCGCCCTCGATCATCGCTGGCGCGTGCCAGTGAAGCGCAGACCGAGCTGCACGACGTTAGGCGCACAGGGACGTGGCTGGCGTGGTGCGCGAATCCGATGCGCTCGGCGCCATTCGATCATGGCCAGCTCGTAGCTGGAATGCTTCTGCGTTCGCCCACACACGCACTCGATGAAATGCCCGCCGCCCGCCTCGGGGCGGCGGGCGTCGAGCATGTGGCGAGCGAGGTGGCCGTTCGTGCAGGGCGGCAGAGGACTGTCGTGGTCGACCTGACGTTGCGTCACGGTACCTCCAGGCGCAGCACGCGCTCGGCGTCCCGAAGATGTTGCGCGGTGTCGGAGTCGATCCGGTCCAACGCCTGAGCGATGGTGTAGCCCATTTCGGCTAGCCAGTCATGGCGATTGAGCACCAGAGCGGCGGTGAGCGCCTCTCCGGTGGACAAGGTGCCAGGCTCTCCCACACGCGCGGCAGCGCGGGCAATTTCGATCGTGCGCTCCAAGTTCATGGCTGCGTCCTCCATGCAGCGCCGAGCTGGGCGCGTGCTTCTGCGACACGCATGAGACGCAAGCCCCAGCGTACCGACCACGTTTGCGCCTGCTGTTCGTTGCAGGTCAGGATCAGCTGCCCGAAAGGTTCCAGCCGATCAGCTCGGAACGTGAACAACAAATCGTCCAGTTCGATGACCTCCTGCAGGCCGAGTTGCTGACACAGCACCTCGGCGTTGAGCGATTTGCAGCTGCCCTGCGGGCCTAGAAGGATGACGGACTCAACCATGAGCAGCCTCCCGCCGCACAGCCATGCGGGTGCGGCGACGCAGGCGCTGCGGCACCTGTCCAACAGCCAGGCCGGTCTGCGTGAGGCGTGGACGGCGCGAGGCCCACAGCTTGTAGACCAGCGCGCCGCCGGCGGCTGGCGCCAGGATCATCGCCAAAGCGAGCAACTCAACCATGCGCCACCTCCTGCGCGGCCTGGGCCACAGCAGCGGCGGCAGCGGCAGTCGGTCGGCGCGGCAGCATGTTGGCCAGGTCGAAGGGGAAGTCTAGGCCGTCCATGAACTCGGCCAACTCTGTGCTGATCCGGTCTTCCGCCGTTGTCCACAGGCGGGGGCCGTCGATGAGTTTCCAGCCGGTGCCTGTGCCGCGACGCCGCTCCCAGGACTGACGCTCCTGGCGGAGTGGTCCCATGTCCAGGGTGGCAGTGACCACAACCGCACCATGCGTGACGTGCATGGTGATGGTCGCCGAGCAGTCGCCGATGCCGCGATCGTAGGCGACGACGGCCGGCGTGCTAGCCTCCGCGCTAGGTCCGGTGCTCAAAACCAACGGACGTGCTGCCGTGGCTGGACGTGTTCCAGTGTGCTGTTGCATATCGACTCTCCTGAGTTGCGTTGGTGGAGGGCCTTGGGGCGGTGTTACAGCACCGCCCGCCGGCCCGCTGTTGCGGGGGTTAGATCAGGTCGGCGCCGGATGGCGGGATGCTGGGGTCAGGCTCACGCAGACGCTGCGCGCCGTTGAGCACATCAAGGAGTTCCTGGCGGATGTACTCGGCCACTGCTGCCGGCCCGTCGTGATTGATGCCTGCGTCGATCGCGACATCATTGGTCAGCGCCGCGAGCAACGCGGCCGCGTGGTACGCGCGCCAGAGGCGGTATTGCTCCTCTTCGTTGATCGAGAAATCGGCGTCCGTCGGCAGCTGTACGTTCGGGTGACCAGCGTCCATCAAGCCACCTCCAACGCGGGCAAGCGATCTATTACCCATTCCTGCAGCGCGGCAGCCTCGGCTTCCGGCATCACAACGTGCAACGAGCCAATGGCCAGGCCAGTGCCGTCATCGACCAGGAACAACTCGGAAGCCTTTTCGATCGCGCTGCAGGCGAACATGACCGGTGGGCGGTCATGCAGGCTGTCGGCGTACAGTTCGGCCAGGACGTCGGTCGCCCGGATCTGCAGGAGCAGGTAGACGCCGGGGGCGACGCGCAGCGCTTTATGCAGGTCGCGGCGGCTCACTGGCGCACCTCTACCAGGTCGGCATTGGTGCTGGAAATGGCGGCCTCGACATCGGCCAGCGTCAGTGCTTCGGGCGCTTTGCCCATGGCCTGCAGCTTCGCCTGCAGGGCGAGCCAGGCGGTGTGGTTCCAATCGAGGGTGTCGGCAATCAGGCCGAAGTAATGGGCGATCTGACGCGCGGCATTGGCCGGCGCTTCTTGAGCGTCGTAGGTCATGGTGCAGGCTCCGTTGTAGTTGGAGTCCGCCACGACGCTGTCAAACGAGGTGGCGGACGGTGCACGGTTGACAGACCGGTCAACGGAACCGGCAGGCCCGAAGGCCTCCGCACACCGCCCGCCATAGAACTGGCTGGCAAACGCCCGCGACTGCACAGCGAGCGAAAAAAAAGCGCCGTGCATCGGTCGATGGGCGCTGGTGCGCCGTTGATTCAGGCTGTCAAACCCGGTCGCCGATTTTGCGGCGACGCGGTAATGGTTGCTCCGCTCCTGGGCAGATGTCAACGAAAATTTTTCAAAATTTCCCACATGTGCGAGTGCGCTCATTTGGCGAACACCCAGCACTTCACGGTGGTGCCGACGCCGGTCAGATCGTCCTTGAGGACGGCGCTGTTGACGGCTACGTTCGCGCCGATGAACTTGTGCCGGCGCGAGTCGCCAAGCAGCGCACGCAGCACCTTGAGATCGGGCACTGACTGACTGAACTGAGCAGCCCGCGCAGCGAAGTGATTGAGGTTGATCGCAATGCGCTGCGCGTCGCGGCTGTGGTTGACCACAGGTTTGCCGTGGCCGGTGGCTTCGAGGTATTCGTAGACTTCCCAAAATTCGTTGACCATCGCGTGGTCGGCGCTGATCGCCTTCTGTCGTTCCAGCGCCATGTCCAACAACGCTAGCCGCGTCTGCTCGACCATGTCGTCAGGGAGAGCGACAACCAGGCGCAGACAGTCAAACAGCGCCAGCATCTGCGCATGGTTCTTGATGACGCGTTCAAGGCGTAGATCTTGCTGAGCGCGAAGCTTGGCTTCAAAAACCTTCGCCCGCTCAGCGAATAGATCGAGGATTGCGCGCTCTTGGCGAATGGCACGCACAAGGAAGTGGCTGACTTCTTCGACCTGCAGCGCGTTGAGGTTGTCGGCCGCGATGCGGCTTTCGGTGGTGACCTGCGGGCGTTTGAAGTGCAGCTTCACGATGCGCGTGAGGATCGCCTCGCTGGCGTCCACTGCGGCGTTCTGGGTGATCACAATCGTGCCGCGAAACGGCGGCTCGTAGGTCTCGTTGCCGCCATTGCGCACGCCGCGCGTTGCCAGGGTGCCGCCACCGAAGAAGTCTTTCAGCTCATCCCACTCGAACGTCTTGGAATGCGCTTTGTCTGGCTCGCTGCGATCGGCCTCCAACAGGACGACGGGCATGCCGGACACCTGGCCCATAGCGCGTGCGCGGCCGGCCTTGGACGACTTGGCCGGGTCGAAGCCCTCGTAGTCCGAGCGGCCCAGCAGCTTCCACAGGAACGTCAGCAGTGTGGTCTTTCCGGCGCCGGCTTCACCGGTGGCTTCTAGGAACGGAAAGCTCTTGTGCCCGGCGCGGATCTGCTCGGCAAACAACGAGCCAAACCAGAACGTCATGGCGACCATGCCGTGCGTGCCGAAGCACTGCCACAGCCACGGCAGCCAATCCACGCGGAACGCCTCGGCGTCGCGCTGGATCTCCAAGCGGATGGACTTTTGCGTGGTCTTCAGACGCAGCTTGTCGAACTCGAAGTAGTCCTCCTCGTTGGCCGTCACCAGCTCGCCATCGCGCACGGCCATATCGCCGAGCAGGTAGGCGCGGTGCTCCTTGCTGTAGCCCACGAAGTCGATGGCGTCGACCGTCTTGATCGCCTCGGTCTGCTCCTCGATCAGGCGGTCCAACTGGTGGCCGGTACCGGTGAACATGGCGCCGGCCGCCAGGGAGATGAGGCGCTTCTTGAACTCGGACGCGCTGGCGACATGACCACCGGTAAAGGTGCCCTTTACGCTGGGGCCATCGTGCGGAAAATCGACGCGGAAGTAGTACCAACTCTCATCCGTGACTTCCTGGCGCTGGAAATACAGCGCCTCGGGGTAGCAGTTAGCGATCTTCTGCACGGAACAGGCGGCGCGCTTGATCTTCTTCAGATCCTCGGCTGCAACCTAGTCACCGTCGTCGGCATCAATGTCGCCCAGCTTCTCCTTGCGCAGCTTGTCGAAGCGCTGAGTGTCGAAATCGAACCAATACAGGCGGGAGCGGTACTCCAGCCAGAAGTCGTTACGGCCGTCGTGCTCGAACATCAGCAGACCTTTGTCTACCGCCGAGCGGGCCACGAGCAGATCGCCCTGGTAGCGGGCTTCTTTGACGTCGTTGTCCCATTGCTTGGGATCATCCGACGCGATAGCGCGCAGGTGCAGGTCGTTCCAGTCGGTCTTCTTGCTATCGCGCTGGACGATCTGTGCTGCCCGCGAGTCGAAGCCCAACGCTGCTGCACGCTTGATGTGCTTGTGCGTGTACGCACGGGCGCCTGGCTCGTTGTCCAGTGCCCACACGAGCGTCGGAAGATCGGCCATGCGTGCCTTGGCGAGCTCGCGCAGTGATTCTTCCGGAAATGCGTTGGAAGACATGGCCGATACCGCGCACACGCCATGCTGCAGGAGCGCGATCGCATCAAAGATGCCTTCTACGATCCACAGCTCGCGCACCGTCTGCATGGCTGTCAGCGCGGCAGGCGCCGCCCACCACACACCCGCATAGCTCTGGCCTGGCGCAAAGCGCGCCTTCTGTTTGCCGAAGCGATGCGGGCGATCGATCAGGCGCTCCCACCAGCCGCCCTTGACCAGCGCAAAGCGCACAGTCGCGGTGCCGGCGGTGATCTTGCGATCGTAGTGGCTATCCTGGCTGTAGAGACCTTTCAGCGGCGCCAGGTCGAAACCACGCGAGAACTGCAGGTAGGCGTCGGCCGCAGCATTGGGAGCCGCAGGCGTTGGCTGGAAGCGCTTGGACCAGTCGTCGAACAGGTCGTCGTATAGATCCTTGACATGAAGCTCGCGCCCGCACTTGGATTGGCGGCCGCACTTCACTACCCATGGTTTGAGATGGTTGGTGTAGAGCTCTTTCTTGCTGCACGACGGGCACTTGCCGCCGCGCATGTACTCGGTACCACTACGGTGCTTGAGTCCGTAATCCCGTTCCAGCCGGGACAGCACCTGTTGCCGCAGATCCTCTTGCATCGAACTTCCTTAGACGCCGAGCTCGCGCCGAGGCGCGTGCGGACAGGGGGCGTTGTCGATCACGACGTAAGCGCCGCCCGAACGGCGGTGTGCGTCAACGGCGGCAGCGAGCAGTCGTGCTTCTTCGTGCTTGGCGTGCGGCGCTATGCGCTGCGGGACATTGCTGGCCGCATCAACGAATCGCGGCTCCTGTGCGGTGAACCAGCTGTTGGAATGCCTCACGAGCCGACCTCGGTGTTTTTGGGGTGGAGATGGAACAACGCGGAGGCGGCATCGGTCATCGCCACCAGGCGCTCGTCGAAAGCGTCAGAGGTGGCCAGGCCTTCGCGCATGAGTGCGGCAACCGGAACTGCGCCGAAGCGCTGATCTGTGTCCGGCGCGGCAGTGCGGCCGATGTAACCGTGTTCGGTCTTCACCAGGCCGCCGTGGATGAGTGCAACTTCCAGGCAAAGCTTCGCCGTGGGCGGCAATGCCGCCCAATCAATGGTCTTTCGCATTACGGGTGCCTCAGAGGTGAGGGAAGAACTGCTCGCCGCCTATGGGAAGCAGATCCAGCTGACGGTCGCCTAGCGACTCGCGGTACGCCTGCAAAGCCTGGGCGCGCTGTAGCGCCGGTGTTGGTGGAAGCTCGCTGTGTGAGGTGGGCACACCGCTCGGGCTGGCAATACCGGTCAACTCAGAATGGCCTGTGTAGGTCGCACCACACATCGGGTTCTCGCACACATAAGAGTCGTGCCGTAGGAACTTGTGTGCGAGGACGCTGGTGCGCTTGATGAGCCTTGCGCTACAAGCCTCGCAGCTGAAGACGATTTTCCTTCGACCGAACATGCTCACCCCCTAGAGCGCTTGGATGTTTGGACTTTTGCGGCATAATTCGGCGGTGCTTTGAGGCCGAGAGCAATTGCAGCCGTGTGTGCGTCGCCGTACTTGCCCTGCGAGCGGCCTCGGAGCAGGTCGTCGACAACAGTGCGATTCACCCCAAGTTGCCGGGCGAATCCAGAGACCGTAATGCCGTTGGACACCAACCATTCCCGCGCCTCTGCTTTGGTTCGAGGATGGAATTGCTGCTGAGTTTGCTCTTTGCGGGGCATCGGTGGCGGTCGCCTGTGGTTTTGGAAATTGTTGGTGTTAACACCAACTTTGTCAATATGAGGAAATACCTTAGTGACTGTAGGGAAACGCCTTAAGGAAGAACGGAAGCGTCTGCGCCTTACGCAGCAGGAGATGGCCGACGCTTGTGGCATATCGAAGTGGGCACAGCTCTACTTCGAGAAGGACCAGAACATGCCAGGTGGAGCCTACCTATTGGCCGCGCATGCTCGCGGCGTAGATATCATGTATGTGCTTCTGGAACAGCGGGTGGAATTGGACCCGTCCGAGGCTGCATTGGTGGCTGCGTTCCGCGCTGCATCACATGAGGTGCGCACTGCGATGCTGTCCGATCTTGGATCGGTACGCGTGGGAGCTGAAAAAATTGCGCCTGTGGTGACGTTAAACGACAACAGCAACGTAGCTCAAATGCTTAACACGACGGGCGCAATAGACCAGAGATGTATGCAGATCAACATGGGCGGCCGTAAAAAAAAGAAGTCTTGATCAACGTCCAGATAGGACAGCTGGTCCTCGCAAAAGAGAGCGTTATCGGCAGCGGCTGGCGGACTTTGAGTAGCTAGAGTTCCAATTCAATCGCGCGCATAAAAAAGCCACCGGAGCGATTCCGGCGGCTTTCAAGGTGTCGGCGCTTAGCTCCGTGCGATCGAACCATCGTCTTCCTGACGATGCGAGGTGGCCTGACATCCGGATGAACTTCTCAGCTATTGGACTCAGGGTTCCGGGATGTTGTCAGGGATCTCTCCCTTGCCCCTGTCAAACTTGTAGGATTGCAATTGCCACTCACCCAGGCCCGAAGGAATGTCCTGAAGACCCCAGACATATATCCAAGTTTCGTAGCCGCCATTTGGATATGTCTGCGTAACTTCGATGGTCTCACCCGGGATGCCCGACGCAGGAAGCGGAACGGGTGGGCCGCCGGGGCCGTCAGCTGCTGTCGCCATCGACCGCGCATTCACCGGCCCTGAGCGCTTCACCGTGATAGTTCCGCCCTTCAGGAGCGGCTGATACTCCGGCGAGCGCTTGCTGATCCAGTCGCGTATTACACCTACTTCAGGTGCGGTGGGACCGTAGACCTTTTGCGTAGTCAAAACAGTTGTGACTTTCGCTTCCTTGGCATCTGCTGGACTTATTCCAGCGGAAGCAAGCATAGCTGCTGTCAAAGCCAGGCTCAGAACTCCAATCTTCATACATGCATCTCCTTGTGCAGCCCCCTGTAGGTTTTGAATATCACAGCTCGCTTGCCATCTCAAGTCGGCATCGCTGATCTTGTCGTAAATCTATGAACTGGATTCCAGTTGAAGAGAGCTTGAAAAGCCGGTTGATCCGTCGATGACGTGCGTTACTTTGGCAATCAGCCAGCGTTGCTCATCAATTTCCTTTTTAAAGCCGCTCGCCGTCAGCCTCTGCTCTGGGAATAGATCCGCCTGGCCGATCGCCAGCGTGTAATCGAACTTCGCCACGCCGCGCTTCACCCGCTCCAGCTCCGCATGCGCATGCTGGCGTGCCGTGGCCTCATCGGCATATGACTCGCGCAGGCGCTTTGCGTTGTCGTCCGTGCCGACCAGCACCGACTGCCGCCGCGCCTTGCCCTTGTCCGTCCAATACGCGCGCACACCGGTGTAAGCATCGCGGTCGGCCACGGAGTAGCGGTGTTGGTCGCCGTCGCGCCGCGTCAGGGTGACGGTGGGCAACGGCTTGCCGGTCGCCGTGGTGCCGGCGCCGATCGGCGCAAACACCAACGCACCTCCCTTCACCGTTGCCACTGCATCGAAGCGCTGCCCCAGGCGGGTGAGCAGATTCATGTCGCTCTCGTTGGCCTGGTCGAGATGGGGCAGCTTGGTGCGTGCCAGCGCCTCGGCCACGCGCGGTGTCAGTCCATGCTCGCCGGCCAACGTTTTGAGCACTGCACCCAGCGTGGTGTTGTGCCAGCTGCGTTCGCGCCGTGTGCGCATGTCGGCAGTCAGATCCGCACTACGCGCACGTACCGTGATGATGTCCGGCGAACCGCTGTACTCCACCTCGTCCACGACGAATGTGCCTTTGTCGACCAGGCCGGTAGCTTTCCAGCCCAACGCCACGGCCAGACGCACCCCGCGTTTGGGCAACGCCATCTTGCCGTCGTGGTCGTGGATCCGCAGATCCAACTGGTCGGCTTCGCCGCCACGGCATTCGGTGAGGGTGAGATCGAGCAGGCGCGGTGCGATGCGCTCGGTGAGGTCGGTGCCATCGAGCAGCACGCGCCACTGTGGAATCGGGTAGCTCATGCGGCAGTTGTCTCGGGCGCAACGTCGTCGGTGCGGCGCAGGCTCAGTTGGAACTCGACCCGGCGTGGCGTGCCATCCGGGAAGAACAGCGAGGCCGTCTCGTTGACCGCCAGCAACACGTACGGCCCATACACCCAGCCCGTGCCATCGACCAGCGGCAGCGGCTCGCCAGCGGCTGCGAGTCTGCGCAGCGTGGTCAGCGATCCACGCGTGCCGGTCAGATCCGGCGCGATCAGCCCTGATAGCTCGATGGTCTCATCGCCTGGGCCCAGGAACTGGCTGGCCGCTCGCGCACCGACGCGCTCGCTGGTGGGGTGGCGCCAGCTCATCTGGCGCTGCAGCTGCAGATAGGCGGCGCTATCGAGGGCAAATACAAACGTGCCGTAGGACATCATCATCGGGGTGGATCCTCAGTCGTCGCGCAGGCTGGAGCGGCGGGTGGCCGCCGTGCGCCGTTCGCGCTCTTCGATCTGGCGGGCGACTTCGCGCGCCAGTGCGGTGGTATCCATACCCGGTGCGGCATGGACGTGGATGACGTAGCTGTTGCTGCCTGCAGGCGCGCTGGCGGCGCGCGCAGGCGCCGACAGCGGCGCCCGGCTGTCGATCGCCGCCACAGGCGCTGTGGCCGTTGCCAGGGCCAGGCCGGCGCCCACGGCACGCATCCGGTTGCCAAGCGCCGTGACGGCTTGCACAGGCGCGCCCTGGCCGCGCTGCAGGCCCACAGTGAGGCCCTGCATGGTGAAGTCGCCCAACTGGGCGAACACGCGCGAGGGGCTGTGGATGCCTAGCAAACCCTTGAAGCGATCGACCACACCGGTGCCGACGCTGGCGATCGCATTGCTGGCGGCGCCGAGCTTGGAGCGGATGCCCTGGACAAGGCCGCTGATCATGTCCGCGCCGGCCTGCAGCATCCGGGCCGGCCAGTTGGCCAACTGCACGTTGATGCCGGCCCACAGCTGCAGCAGCCCTTGGCGGATGCGATCGCCGTTGCCGGTGAACACGCCGACGATCAGCGACCACGTGCCTTGGACGGTCTGCCACACGCCGCCAAGGATCTGCTTGATCACCGGCAGCACGAACACAAACGCCTGCACCAGCCAGCCGATCGCCTTGACCGCCAGCTGCAGCTGGGTGACGAGCACCGCGCCAATGATCTGCCCGAAGCCGCGACCGGCCTGCGTTGCACCGTGCAACTGCGCGGTGGTGGCCTCGAACGGCGTCAGCAGCTGCTTGACCCACGCCCAGGCCTGGCCCATCGCAGCGGCCACGGTGTCCCACACCGGCGCCAGTGGCGCGAGTGCCGCCTGCAGCTCGGCCAGCACCGGCGCAGCGACATCGACGATGCCTTGCCAGACGCCGATGGCGAAGGCCTTGATCGGCCCCCAGTACTTCCACACCAGCAGCGCCACCGCCGCGACGGCCGCACCGATCGCCAGCACCGGCAGGCTGACGCCGCTGAGCAGCGGCAGCAGCAGGCGCGCGCCATTGGCGAGCATGGGCATCACGCGGCCGCCGAACGCCAGCCCCTGCCGCAGCAGCGCACCGAAGCCGCCACCGCCCGACAGCAGCGCGACGGCGCCGTGGATCTGCGAGAACGCCATCGCGGCCACGCCGCCGGCCACCAGCAGACCGCCCAGGATCGTGACCAGCGCGGCGCCGGCAATCGCCGTCTTGGCGATCGCACCCACCAGCACCGGATTGGCGCGGATCCACGTCGTGACCTGGCCGACCACAGCAGCCGTGCGCTCGGTCAGTTGCTTGAACTGTGGCAGCAGGGTTTGGCCGATCGATTGCGACACCACCACAGCGGTGTTCTTCAGCAGTTGCAGCGAGTTGGACGATGTGGCCACCCGCGAGGCGTACTCGGCCGACATCGAGCCGCCGTAGCGCTGCGCATCGGCTACCTTGGCGAAGTTGCCCTGCAGCAGCTCCAGATTGGTCAGCAGCGGTGCGATCGCACCAATCGACTCGCGCCCGAACAGCTGCGTCATGGTTGCGGCCTGCTCAGCCTTGGGCAATGCGCGCAGCTTCTGCAGCACCGACATAATCGCGCCGCCTGCGTCTTTCTGCATGAGCTGGGCCATGGTCTTGGCCTTGATGCCCAGCTTGTCGAAGGCCCCGCGCTGGCTCTTGGTGGCCGACTCGCCCGACGCCAGCGTAAGCAGCATGTTCTTGATGCCGGTGGCCGAGACTTCCGACTCGATGCCCATACCGGCAACCGTGGCGCCCAGCGCGGCCAGTGGCCCGCTCTGCAGGCCGGCCACTTCGCCCAAGGCACCAATGCGATTTACCACCGCGCTGATCTTGTTGACGCTGGCCGGGCCGGTATTGCCGAGGTAGTTGATCTTGTCGGCCAGCACGACGACCTCGGCCTGGCCCATGCGAAACGCCGTGCGCCAGGTCGCCATGGTCTGGCCGGCGTCCTCGGCGCTGCTGTCGAAGGCCACGCCCATCTTGGCCGCGTCCTCGGCGAAGCGGACCAGCTCCTGGCGCGGGATGGCGGCCTGGCCGGCGGCCGCCACGATCTTGGCAATCTCGGCCGGAAGCATCGGCAGGCGCATGGAGAGGTTTTCGACATCGCGGCCCATCTGCAAGAACTGCTGCGGCGTCTTGAAGTCCACGACCTTGCGCACGTCCGCCATGGCCGACTCGAACTCCATCGCATCGCTGATCGGCAGCACCGAGGCGCCTAGTGCGCGCTGGCCGGCAAAGGCCATGCCGGCGCCGTAGGCGCTCGCCTGCAGGCCAGCGCTCTGGATCCGGGCGCTGCGCCGTTGCGCAGCGTCGATGGCCGCCAGGCGCTGCTGCTGGGCGCGCATGGCGGTGTTGGTGCTGTCGATCTCGCTGCGCAGGCGGCGCTCATGCGTGACCAGCTCGCGCGTGCTGATCCCGGCCGTCTCCAGCCGGCCGCGCAGCCGCTGCAGGCCGGCCTCCTGCGCGCCGTGTGCGGTCTTGAGTTCGCGTGCGGTGCGCACGGCGCGGTCGAACTCGGCATTCATGGCAGCGGTGGGCGTGCCGGTGGCCTTGATCTGTTGGGCAAGCGTGCGCACCGATTGCCGCTGCGCATCGAGCGCGGCCTTGGCACGCTGCGCCAGCGCCACCTGTTCGCGATAGGCGCCGATGTCGCGGTGCTGGCTGTTGAGTTGACGCAGCGCGTCGCGCTGATTGCGCAGTGCGGTGGCAACGCCGCGGCTACCGCTCAACACGCGCCGGAATGGGCCGGTGGCGCGATCGACGGCGGCCAGGATGACCTGCAGGCGCAGATTGTCAGAGGCCGCCATTTAGGCGGCCTCGTTCGTTGGGTGGGGCATCATTCGGCTCCGCTTCGCAGGCGGGCACGCTCGCGCCACGCCGTGAGTTCGTGCAGCGACCAGCCGTCCATTTCAGACGGCGGCCAGTGGAAGATGGCCGCGATGTCGGCCATCGCATCTTCTACGCAGTCTGGAAGTCCGTTTCCCTCTGTGCCTTCGGCAAGAAAAAAACCTGCACCTCCTGGCCTACCGCCAGCAGGTCGGCCGGATCCATCGCATTAACGTCGGCGGTGGTCAGCGTGGGCAAGGAAATGCGCGGCAGCAGTGTTGCCAGCGCGGTGACATCCAGCTGCAGCACGTCAGTCAGCTTGAGGCCGCGCAGTTCGCCGGCGCCGGGCTTGCGCACCTTGAGGTCGGCGATGGTCTGCTCGCCGCGCACGATCGGCTGGTCGAGGGGAATGGCTGGGGAAAAGGTCGGGGTCATCGGAAGGTCTCAGGGCTGAGGCCTGGCGGCGCCAGGCCGAAAGGGTCAGGCGCCGATGGCGCGGCGATGCGGGGCGAGCAGATCCACGCCGTTGACGATCTCAATCATGTTCATCAGATCGATCTCGATCACGGTGGAGCCATTGATCATCAGCTTGTAATAGCTGGCGGAGGTCTTGACCGCGAACTCGGTGTCGTCGCCGGACTTGCCGGTACCGGGATCAATCTCTTTGTGACGGCCGCGCACCACAAATTCGACGGCATCCACCGCACCGCTGTCGTCGCGTTGGTAGGCGCCGGCAAAGCGCAGCTGCACGGCGTTGTGCGTGGTGGCGCCGTACTGATTCAGCACGCTGCGCATCATGCCGCCGCACTTCCATTCGAGCTCGATCTTCTCCTGGCCGAAGTCGATATCGACCGGGCCATTCATGCCGCCGCCGCGATATTCCTCCATCTTGCGGGACAGCGTGGGCAGCTTCACTTCGACCACCTGGCCGAGATAGCTCTCACCGTTGTTGAACAGGTTGAGCGCTTTGAGTTTCTTGGGCAAAGCCATGGGTTTCTCCGGGAATCTATGGCGGGTGCGTTACGCGTTGACGCGTTCGGCAAAGTCGGCCAGGTAGCTGGTGGTGATCTTCTGGTACAGCTGCAGGTTCTCCAGCGGCGGTACCGGCGTGTAGTCGTAGTCGATGCGCAGCGCGCCATCGGCGAGCGTGGTGGCACTGTTGACCGTGCCATCGAACCAGGCGGTGGCATCGATCAGGTAGCCGGACGCTTTCAGGTCGCGGAACTTGGCGTTGATGTCTTCGACGATGTCTTTGACCAGCGAGGGATGCATCGGCTTGTCGACGTAGAACGCCACGCCCTCGGCGATGGTGTCGGCCAGGACCTGGGCGGTACGCGTGGCCGTCTCGAACGCGAACATGTTGTCCTCCGCGCACGTGCGCGACCCCCAGAACCGTTGCCCGTTGAAGTTGACCAACGTGGTGATGTCGCCCTCGTTGAGCACACCCGCATCGGTGGCCGGATCCTGCAGATCCCAGTGGACGTCCTTGGAAATGCCGGTGACGCCGGCCACGGGCACATTGGACAGACTCTTGTGCCAGCCCTGTTCGGTGTCGATCCTGGCGCGCAGGCCGAGCGCACGTGCAGTGGCATAGGCCGCTGTCGTGGTGCTGGTGACGGTGTCGAAGGCCAGGAAGTCCGGCCAGATCAGCATCAGCTCGCGATCGCCGAACTGCCCCCGGTAGGTGATGGCATCGGCCACGGTTTCGGCGACCGGCCGCACATAGGCCATGGCCCGCAGCTTCTTGGCGATGGTCGCCAGTGCCTTGGCGACGGGCACCGTGTCCAGCCCAGGCGCACCCAGGATGCGCGGACGCACGCCCAGCTGTGCTTGCGCTGCGAGCAGCGCATACAGGCCGGTGTAGCCGCTGGACTCAGCCTTGCCGATGACGTTGGACGAGGTTTTGTCCGCGTCTTCGCCCTCGGCCACGCGCACCACCACGGTTACGGGGTTGGTCTGGTCGGCGATGCCTTGCAGGGTGTCGCGCAAGGTGCCCTTGGTGCCAGCACTGGCGATGGCACCCAGCACGTCGGTGACCAGCACGGCCTTGTTGAGCGGAAAGACTTTCTCGTCCGCATCGGATGCCGTAGCGACAAGGCCGACAATGGCGGTGGAAACGGTGCGGATGACGCGCGCACCTGCGCTGACTTCGATGACGCGGACGCCGTGGTGGTAGACAGTGGACATAGGTTCCTCGATCAGGACGAGCGGAAGCGGAGCGGGATGGTCATGCGCGAGCGCGCATTGGCGGGGGCAACGTCGGTGCGTTCGCCTTCGATCGTCAGCACGAAGCTGCCAGGCGTATCGCCGATGACCAGGTCGACGCGGGTCAGGCGCAGGCGCGGCTCCCAGCGCATCAATGCGGTGGCGGTGGCGCCGTAGAGCAGCGTGCGGGTGGCCCCGTTGGACGGCTGGTCGATCAGCTCGGGCAGCAGCGAGCCGAAGTCGCGGCGCTGCTCGCGCGTGCCGATGGGCGTGGTGAGGATGCAGGCGATCGACTGGGCCAAGTGCTGCTCGCCCTCGATCACGCGGCCGGTGGCGGCATCGACGCCGATCACTGCGGGCCGCCGCTGAGCGCGCTGCCGGCGGTCACACCGGTGGTCTTGTGGTTCTTGAGGCTGATCCCGCCGCCGATGACATCGGTGGTCGCCTTCGCGGTACCGGTGATGGTGGCATCACCATTGAGCATCGTCTTGCCGTTGACGGTCAGCGGGCCATTGAGCGTGATGCCGCCATCGGCAGTAATGGACGCGGTGCCGCCGCTGGGCAGTGTGGCCTGCAGGGCATGCGCCTCGGTGTCGTACTGGATCTGCGCGCCATCGGCAAAGCGCAGCACCTCCAGCGTATCGGACGCGGCTGGCGCTGCGAATTGGTCGGAATATAGGCCCCGTAGCACCACACCATCGGCCAGGTCGCCAGCCGGCGACAGCACCACGACTTGTTCACCGATCGCCGGCGCCGACCAGATGATGGTGGTGCCGGCCAGCGTGACTAGCCAAGGCAGATAGTCGGTCTGCATCTCGCCGACCTGCACGCGGCATCGCGCGGTGGCGAGATTCACCTCGGCGATGGTGCCGAGGCGAATGGCGTTACTCAGTGCGGAGGATGCGTTGCCCATGCAGTCATGGTCGTCGCGCGCGTGCAGGATGACACCGCAGTTGTGCTGTAGCTGCGTGATCTACGCAGCACAGTGGCGCTACAAGTTCGCAGGCGGCTCAGGTGCGATGACTTCGCGCTGAGTAAACTGCGCGTCAAAGTAGTACAGACCGTCGCGGCGATTGAAGTACATGCCAGGCTCGCACACGGTCTTGTCTTGGAGTGCGCGGAACTCGAAACCGTCAATGGTGAAGCCGCTATCGGAAACGATGATATTGACCACCACGTCGGTCCCGGTTTGGATCATCGCGTAACGTCCAATCGTCATCTCAGCACCACTCAATGAAAACGAAGCCGGGGCACCCGATGGCCCCATCCTTGCCGAACGTGCCAGCGCCGGCACCGTTGGACACACCACCACCACCACCGCCAAAACCGAAGCCCTTGCGACTGGCCGACGTGGTGTCGCCTGCACTGCGACCGCCAGGCCCGCCACCGCCGAACGCACACGAGCCACCGGTGCCGGCGGGGCCATAGGGCGAAACCGCGGCGATAGATGCCGAGTCGCCGCCCGCCGGATAGCCATCTCCGCCAGCAGCGCCGCCGACCTGATTGGCGCCCGTCAGCCCGCCGCCGCCGCCCTGGCCTCCGGCCAGGGTGATGAGGTTGCCAATGACCGTTGCACCCCCCGCACTACCAGCGGTTCCAGATGCACCGTCTGTCCTTGAGCCTGTCCCAGCCGATCCGCCGGCACCGATGACGATGGGATGGCTGACCCCAGGCGTGACCGCAAAACGCACGCGCTGGATCGACTGGCCTGCACCTCCGCCGCCGCCGCCGGTCGCGGTGTAGAGCCCCGTCCCATTGGACTTCTCGGCGCGCGTTCCGCCGCCGCCGCCGCCGCCACCGCCGGCACAGCCGCTGACGTAGATCGCCGTTACTCCTGCCGGAACAACAAAGGTGCCGGATGCCTCAAAGCGCGCACAACCACTGCGGCTATCAATCGCGGCTTTCAATGCGTCTGGTGTGACGGCACGTTGTGGGTCCACACCTGCAATCGCTTCTGCGCGCGTGGCAAGTTCGACAATGCCTTCCTTTTCGGTGGTCGCAGCCGGGTTGGTGAAGTTGGCATTGCCGAACGTCACCGAAGACACGGTGACCCCCGAAAACAGAATGTCGGCCGACATCAGCAGGTCCGAAGCGGCGGCCTTCTCCATGATCAGATCGGGCTGGGAGTAGCTACCCAGCAGCGTGCCATTTTCCAGATACAGTCCAAACCCGCGTACCTCGTAGGTCGCCCGGCTGGTGTCGTTGACGGTGACGTGGATGGTGGTGGACGACGTGGTGCCACCCGAGATGCTGGAGAGCACCAGGTGCTCACCTGGGACGCTCTTCAGGTCTTCCGTTGCAGCGAATGCCGCCGCAGTGAAGCCGATGCTGGCCACCTTGGTAGAGGTGGTGCCATTCTTCTCGGCGTTGATCAGCGCCGCGCGACCAGCGGTGGTGAGGACCAATTGCAGTGCCATGGTTTACCCCTGCGCCGTCATCGACAGACGGCGGTAGTTGATGATGCGAATACCGCTGACCAGCGAGACGTTGCCGGTGGCTTGCAGCCCCTGCACGAAGCCGAAGTGAGAGCGAACGGGCTTGGTGCGCTCAACCTCGGCGATGACCTCATCGACAAACCGAGCGCTCGCAGCCCGCCCATCGGAGCCGTTGAGCGTGAGCGTCAGCTCGAAGGTGTGCGGCTGGCCGCGTGGCTGCTGCTGCCACCACTCGCGGATGGCCACTGCACCTCCGAACGAGGCGACCACCATGCGGACGCTGTTGGCGGTGCCCTTGCGACGCTGGATTGCCATGGCGCTACGCAGGCGCGAGCGCTTGACCGCATCGCTCCAGTCGGCCTTCCAGTCATCCACCGATAGCGTCCACGCCAGCCACGGCAGATGGCCCGCCGGGCATGTGTCCGGGTTCCAGAGGTCCGGGTACGGCAATGGGATTGCTTCCAGGCGCGCTGTGACAGCGGCCAGTGCGCGCTCCATCGGCGTGGCATTGGGCGGGAGCGAGGAGTTACTCATCGATGCCGGCGTGCACGATGTCGATCGAGGTGCAGTACGCAGCCTGGGTGCGGCTGATCCGGATGTCGGCTGCAGGCGAGTCCAGCTCAACACGCTGCACGCCATCAGCGAACAGCTTGGCCTTGATCGCTGACTCGGGCACGTCCCGGCCGATGCGGTGAGCTTCGTCCAGATACGCCTGCAGGCTGCGCATCGCCTCGCGCATGACCACTGCCGAGTCTGGGCCAGCGTAGGTGTAGACGCGCCCACGAATGGCATACGGGACGATCTGGGCGCTCTGGACCGCAACATCGTCGGTCAGCGGGCGCACATCATCGTTGGTGAGGATCGCCGCGACCTCATCCAGCAACGCCTGGGGAGCAGTGCCATCGCCGGTGCGCGATTGGACCGTGACCAGGACTTGGCCAGGCGCGGGGCTGGTGGCGCTGGCGTCCATGACATCTGCCGCCGCGCTGAGCGCGTGATAGATGTAGGCGCCCTCGGGGCCGGCCACGCTGAATCCCTCCGGCGCCAGCTGGATGCGGCGGCGGAAGTCCACGTCCGACTCGTATGTCGGTGCAACGCCGGTTTCTAGTTGTCCAGGATCGAGTACCAGACGCGCTACGCCGAACAGTGCGCCCAAGTGGTCAAGGTTGGTGCCGACCGCAAAAGCCAGCATGGTTTGCTGCGCCTTGTCATTTGCGCGGTGGCGAATCAGCAGCTCGCGAGCCGCAAACAGCTGCAGGATCTTGTAGACAGGATCGGCTTCTGTGAGCGCCGAAAATTCCGGCATCAGGCGACGAAACTGGACAAGCGCCTCGGCGAAGATCGTCTCGAAGTCCAGCGCCTCAATCAGGTCTGGAGCCTTGAGCTTAGATAAGTCAACAGCGGTAAAGGAGGCCATCAGCTATGCGCTCGGAGTAGCGCTCAAGGATCCTCCTACAGTTCTAGCTAAAGCGTTCGCATGCAGCGTAAAGAAGATTTTTACAAAAAATCTGAGAACAGGCACCCGCTGGTGCCGTACTAAACTGCAAAAAAAGCCGCACTTTTAGAGTGCGGCTCAATGAGTTTGGAAGCTCCGATCAGCGTGGGGTTTGAAAGGCTTTACGGCTCGTGCGTGGGTGGTCCAACGATCACGACACCGCCACCGGGTGGCGTAGGAGGAGGGGTGCCAGGGCTTGTGCCGCCATTATTTCCACCCCCGCCGCCTCTAATTAATGTGCCGTCATCACGTTTTTGCGTGCCGGGCACTGGGATAACGCAAACGGTTGAGCCCACGCATGCGACCGTGGCATTTTCACTGGATCCGTCAGCATAAATCACAGTGAAAGTTGAGCCTCGGGGCAAAGCCGTGAATCCGTGCACTGTCCTGTAAGCGCCCCAAAGCCCGAACATTGCCGCTACCCGAAGTTCCGACATGTCCAGGACGGTGACACCTTGAGCCGCTGGAACATTGTTATATGGGGAATCGCCTGCGCGAATGGTAACCGCTCCAGCCGCAAGGGGCAGAATCAAAATCATTAATGCAATAAATGATCGACAGCTTTTAAAAAATTTCTCTCTCTGCATGTCCATATAAATCCCTTTTATTTTTCTGCATCAATCAATGATCGGATTCTTTCAATCTCTTTATCAAGCGCCTTCAATTGCCCGGGTGGGACAAGGTTCTTTCTTACAAGATCCTCGTAAGAGGATGAGTTGCAAACACCATAACTTATGCATGCCATATCTAGCCGATAAGACCCCGGTCCACAATCCGCACCCATTCGACAGCCCGCCAAAGCCCAAGCGTATTCTGAGTAGTTGCCTGAACCTGTGGGGGCATATGAACCAAGCTCAATCGAAGCAGAGGGGTTGGATAAAACGTCATCGACCGAGAAAATTGCCTCGGGATCCTTGCTTCTTATTGCTTTCGCAATCAAGGCTCGATATTCATCTGAAGTACTTGACGTTTGAGAGGCAACCTTTAGTTGAGCAATCAAGTCTCCACGCTTCGCAGCCTCAGCATACCAAAGCTTAATTGCATCCAAGGGTATTGCTTCTCCTCCATCAACCTGGCCACAGTAGTGCGAGGTACGGTCTTTTATCTGCTTATATCGGCCGGAATTTTCCTTCTTAAGTTCAGAAAAAGAATCTAAAGTGCCAGCAAATTTTTGAGGCGACAGGCTGTACAGGGCACACCGTTCGTAAATCTCTGCCAGCTGTCGTTGTGCAGCAGCATCACCTGTCTCCGCGCGGCTTTTAGTGTCGTGGAAATTTCGATAGATCTCATCTGACGCCTTTGACGCCCAGTCCGACACCCGCTGTTTGGCGTGACTACTATCCCTTCCGGGAATCGAATCTTCTTTAACCCTGCGTGTTTCAGTTTCACTTAGTGAACCGCGCGATGCATCCGCCAATTGCGAGGGTTTCATAAATAAAAAAATAATCAGCGCAGCTGTAATCAGTCCCGCAGCAGCAAAGACATATGTTTTTTTCACCAAGCCTCCTGATGCATTACATTAATGAAATGTAAATGAGATTTTATTTAATGCACTGATTGCATTTTTTTCGCGAAATGTCAACAGATATTTTACTTTCGACGCCGCGCGATCACGACATTCCTGCCAAGTGCAGACCTAGCGAGTTACAGATTGCGTTCCTTTCTTCTGTGGTTAAACCTAGTATTACTCTTTTTGCATATAATGCTCTGGGGCCACCTGGTCGTACACGGCCCTCCTGTCCCTCTTGATGGACACGCGCAATACGCGAGACACGGCCTATGAATCCCACGCTCACCTCGTTGGGGCTAGCGCTGACCTTGAGAAACTTGGTTTGCCGCAGTTTGGTGAACATCTTCTTGCGTTTGACCCTGCCGGACTTGTCACGCAGCGGCTGCTTGCGCGGCGCATACGGCGTGCCGTCCGGTGCCTGCTGCCGGCCGATGCGCTGGCTCTGCGAGCGTCGCAGTTCCATTCCGATCTTGCGGGCCAGCGTGCGGCGTTCGCCCGGCTGCAGGCGGGCCAGAAGCGGCGCGGCCCAGTTCTCCAGCGCGGTCAGCTCATCCATGTGGGATCGATCTGCGGCTCGGGTGCATGGGTGATGTCGTAGCCGCCACCGTCCTTCGCCGTCACGACGACGCGTTCGGTCAGCGGCAACTTGATCGACAGATCCACAGCATCGTTGGCGAGGATGTCGGCTTCGAAGGCGATGTCGCCACGGCGCGACGAGTTGGACAGCAACTCAGATTGATTGACCTGCACCCATTCCAGCAGCGGCAGCATCACGCTGTCGGGATGGCCGGCATAGTCGGTCAGGATCAGGTTAAGCGTGTACTGGTACTCGAACGACAGCCCGCGCTGGAACGTGCTGACCAGGCTGCCGGCGTCGATGAACACCAGCAGCCGATCGGCATCGCGCGCCAGGTCCGGCAAGGCCGCAACCAGATGCGCGCGCAGGCTGGCGGGCTTGATCACGGCTCCGGCTCCGGCACGTGCAGGTCGATCCAGTCCTGCAGCGCGCTCAGCTGCGCGGCGGTGGCGTGGCAACTGGTGTAGTTGTCGGCGACGGTACCGGCAATGCCAGAGAGCGTAATGCCGGCGGCCGGCGCATCAGGATCTCCGGTGGGCGGCCCGGCAGGGTTGCCCGTGGCGGCGGCGTCGTGCAGCCGCACAAAGCCAGCAGGGATAGCGCAAGCAGCATCGGCTTTCTGGGTGACATAGATCGGGATCTCGCGGGTGATGGTGGCGCCGGCTTCGCGCACGATCTGCACTCGGTCGACGTACTCGACAACGGTTTTTGTGGAAGCTCTTGCGCTGTCGCGTTCGGCAATGGCGGCAGCTTTTGCGTCTAGCGCTTGCTTGCGCTCCGTGTGCGCGGCGCTGACGCGCCGCTCCTGCCACACGCAGCCACCGACGAGCACCGCAATCAGCGCCAGCAGGATGATCAGGCGCGTGACCATCAGCTCACGCCCAGGATCTGCAGGGCGCGCTTGGTGCGCGTGACGCGATCGCTGTGGCCTTCGGGCAAGCGCTTGGCACGCACGTTGCCCAGGTTGATCTTGCGGCCCAGGCCCAGCACGTCCCCCGTATCGGCCAGCGCGTTGAGGCCGTTGTCGTGCCAGTACGCCGCCGCACCCAGTGCGCTTGGCTCGATCTGCAATAGCAGGTCGGGCTGCTCTTCGACCGGCAAGCCGATCAGCACACCGATACGGCGGTAGTTGCCCCGGAATGTGTGTTGCATCGGACCACGGCCCCGGTGGCGATAGCCATCGCCGCTGGCTTCGTTGCCGTTGCCCAGGCGGTCGGCGTAGACGAAGTTGGCCAGGCCGACCGGATTGCGCAGGAACTTGGGTGCCTGTGCCGGCGTGATGCGTGCGCCGAACACTTCCAACAGCCGTGCGCTGGTGGTGTAGGTCAGCCCTTCTTCCATGCGCGACAGGCTCAGGCTTTCGTGGCCGACCTGGCCGAGCCAATGCGCGGCGCGGCGCTTGGTGGTGATGCCAAAGCGGTTGGCGGCGGCGAGCAGTGGGCCGTGCCAGCGCTGTGCGCGTTGCGCGGAGCACTGCATGATCGAGGCGAGCTGGGTATCGGTGAACATCAATCGACCTTCAGGAAGCGCGCCACGTTGCCCTGGGCGCGGTAGGTGAGCACCGCCAGCACGATCAACGTGCCCAGGTGCCAAAGACTGACTTGTGAGCCGGCGCCGGCCAGCAGGATGTGCAGTGCCTGGCCGCCGGTGCTGGCGATCAGCAACCACGCGCACCAGCCGGCGCCGCGTCGATGGCGCGCATCGACCGGGCGGTGGTAGGTAAGCAGGCGGACGCAGATGGCGAGCGAGGCCATCAACGTCAGGACGGTGACCAGGCTATGCACTGGGCGGACCTCCACGACGTAGGAAGGAAAAGTCGAACGACTTGCTCTTTTCGATCAGGCCCAGCGTGACCGTGATCGCGCACGCCGCGCTGGCGAAGGCGGCCACGCCGCTGGACTTGATCGGTAACCAACGCAGGATTTCCGGCGCCAGCTGGTAGCCGGCGATCACGCTCACCGGGAAATAGATCAGCCGCGCCAGCAGCGGTTGCTTGGCGGCGGACACCACGAACAGCGCGCCGCCGGCGAAGGCGCCGATCAGCGCATCGCCGTCGATGCCAGGCAGCACGGAGGCAAGGCCCACACCGGTGGCGATCAGAAAGACGCTCGATACGGAGGTGGGTTCGGTCATCAGATCAGTCCCATAGCTGCACAAGCGGCGTCATCGCTGCTGTGGTGGTGGTTACCTCGGGCAACTCCACTGGCGTGCCATGCGGCAGCACGGCGCCCAGTTCGGCCAGGCCGGGATTGAGGAGGTAGGTGCGCTCGACCAGGCCGGCCGTGCTGCCCAGGTGGCGCCAGCACAGCAGGTCGACGGTGTCGCCTTGCATGGCATGCACGCGCATCAGATGAGCTCCACCGTGCTGCGCGGCAGGTTCTGCAGATCGCGCACCGCCCAGCGCTGGTCGCGGCGCAACTCGGTGATGCTGGGTGACAAGTCGTCTGCGCGCTGGTTGGCGCTGTCGGTGGCGTCGAAGCTGCGGTAACGCTCGGCCACCTCGACGGCGGTGGCACATGCCACGGCGCGCAGGTACAGCTGCACGCGCCGCGAGACGCCATCGACGGTGGTGCTGGGCACATCGCTCAACGCCGCGTGGCCAGCCGCCTGTTGCGTCTGCGCCCAGGTCTGCAGCTCATCGTTGACCGCCAACATGGCGGCGACGATGGCGTGGCGTAGACGCGCATCGGTCACGGTGCCATCCAGGCGCATGCTCGCGCGCACGGCACCCGGTGCGATCGCCGGCCAGAACGGCGCATTGGCGATCGCATCAGGCGCGGCGCTGGTGGTGCCGGTGGCAGTGAATCCGCTCATGGATGGCTCGGAAGAGATCGCCGGTGGTCGGGGCGTCACCACAGCGAAAAGTTACTGTGGATCGGCCCCGAGCCGGCGAGGGTTGCGGGGACGCTCGGTTATGCGTTGGTGCCCGCAGGCTCAACGCTGAACTTCTTCAGGAGCCGCTCGGCGCGCTCCAGATCCTTCTTGCCGCCGCAGCTGCCGTGCAGTGCGATGGCGCGCTGCAGGTCGGCAACAGCGGCAGCGGCGATGGGTTGCGCCTGGTCAGCAGGCGTCTCATCGGTGATACCCGCCAGCGATGCGCGGGCGAGTGCCAGGTGCAACTTGGCGCGGACCTCATCGGGCATGTCCTGCTCGGCGGTCAGCGTGGCGGTGTCGGCCAGCACGGCCGCATCGAACGCCTGGCCGGTCTTCTGCGCCGACAACGCCGCCTCGGCGACTTCCTCGGCCAGCACGCAGCCCACCGTGCGAGAGAAGCGATCGGGCATCTGCAAGCCGTGCTTGAGCACATAGGCGCCCAGCTCGAGCGCGCCGGCATAGTCGCCGGCATCAATGCGCCACACCATGCACGTCATGACGATCTCGTCCTGCGCGCCCTGGCCGCCGGCTAAGACGCCGGCCAGATACGGCACGTAGGTCGGCAGCAGCTGCACCTTGAGTGCGGCCTTGCCCTGGGTGGACTGGATCTGTTTCAGCCGCAGGCGATCGCTCTGCAGCTGCGCCATGTGCTGCTCGTAAGCTGTTGCACCAGCCATCAGCTGGTGCGGGGCGCGCTGGGCCGCTTCCAGTTCGGCGAGCACGCGGCTGTGGTGACGCTTGGCGGGACTGTCGGCCATGGCTTAGGCCTCGATCTCGATGTGCTCGACCACGCAGCCCAGGCCGTAGTCCTCGACCACGTAGGCATCGTTGGAGGACTCGTAGTTTTCGATGCGATCGCGTGCGGGCACTTCCTGGATATAACGACGACGGCCGCCGGTCTGGTAGTAGATCGACAGGTTCGCAAGCGAAGTGACCATCAACGCGCCGTCCGGCAGGTACGGCACCTCGGCCACCTGCAGGCCGCCGACGCGGCGCTGGCTCAAGATCAGGTCAGTGGCGATCTTCTCGCTGGCCGCCTGGTCCTTGTTGACCATCGGAAAATACTTGTCGTGCATCAGGTCGCGGCCCAGCACCACAACCAGGCTCGGGTCTTTGCGGTGCCACGGATCCAGCAGGTTGCTCACCACATCGAACACCAGCGCGTCGAGGTTGCGATAGTCCGCGCCATCGCCGGCGCCGATGACCATCTTGCCGGCCGTCTTGCCGCTCGCCAGCACGCGCTGGGCGGCGTTGGTGCGGTACTGCTGCAGCCAACCGATGTTGACGTCTTCCAGCAGCGGGAACGCGGCGCGGTCGGTGTCAGCGGCGGCATGCGTGCCGTTGAAGCCGATCTGCAGACGGTCCAGCGCCTGACGCTTGACGATGGCATCGCGCAGCCGTGCCTGGAAGTCCGGGAACTTGGCCCAGGTATCGAGCAGCGCATACGGAATCGCGGTATCGAAGTCGGTCTTCTTGGCGACGTACTCGTTCTTGTCGAGTGCGGCGACGTTGCGCGGGGTGCGGGTCTTGCCGGCACCGGTGTCGGTGCGGCTGGCGATGCTACCAGTGACGCCGATGCCCACCTTCTGGCCGGACAGTTCGTCGACCGGGATGATGTTGATCTTGGACAGGAACTCGCTGGATTCCTGCATGCGCGTCTCCAGCTTCTGCTGCACGGTCGGATCGACAGCGAAGGAATGGAAGGCGGAGGTGATGCCATTGAGCTTGGCGATCTGATCGGCGAACTGGTTGAACTGCAGGCGGGTGGCGTTTTGCATGGTGGCTCCGAAGGATGTGGCGCTGCGGCGTGTGTGTGGTGTGGGATCAGCAGTCGGTCAGCACGGCCGCGCCGCTGCCGGTGACCACCGGGCGTGCGGGCTGTGCGGGGTCGGGCTGTTGCGACAGCGACTCGCGCAGCTGCGCCAGGTCGTTTGCCAGCTGCTCGTGTTTGCTCTTCTGCTCGGCGTGTTCGGCCTGCAGGCGGTTGAAGCGTTCGTCCTGGCCGCGCACGTGCTCGGCGATCTCTTCGACGCCCTGGCCGAGGTCTGCGAACTGCGCGGCGGTGATACCGGTGGCGTCCTCGCTCTTGAGGGCGGTGCGGATCCGGCTGAGCAGGTTGGCGACGGGGCCTTCGCTGACCTCGCTAAATTCCAGCGCGGTTTCTTCGGCGACGGTGAACAGGTTGCCCGGTGACTGCTTGCGATCGGCCAACGGGTTGGCCTCGGGGTTCTGGCTGGCAAAGCTGAGCATCGACGTGCCCAGGCTGGCCGGCGAATCGGTCACGGCCAGGCCGACCAGATACGCCTTGCCGGTGTTGGCGAACTTCTCCTGCACCTCGATGCTGGTGTAGAGCTTTTGCTTGGACTTGTTGATGGTGATCAGGTCGGCGGTCGGCTCGATCTGGGCGAACAACGCCAGGCGCTTGCTGCCATCGATCTCCACCTCTTCCGCCTTGACCGCAGTGACATCGCCATACGCACGGAACGGCGAGTCCGGCAGCAGGCTGCGCATGTGCTCGATCCAGATGCGGGCGTTGTAGGTCTCGCGGTTGTAGGTGGCGGCCATGTCGTCGATCCAGCTGCGCTGAATCGTGCGGCCATCGGTGGTGGCGCCTTCGACGGCCACGCGGAACCAGTTGGAACGGAACTTCTTGGTCTTGCCCGACATGGGTGTCCTCTGCGCTGGATGCGTTTGCGATGACCCATGGTCAAACGCGACGCACAGCGCAGCAACGAAACCACCATGTAAACAAGGCGATTACGCGTCGTTCAACTGTCGGGATTAAGAGGTGAGCCGCACCCTGGTCGGCATGCAAAGCGTTGCCACCCAGCTCCCGATGGACACCCGCAGACAGGCCAAGTTCCTGTACTGGATGGGATGGCGCGTGACCGAAATTGCGCAGGCCATCGGCGAGAACGAGAAGACTGTACACAGCTGGAAGTCCCGTGACGAGTGGGATCGCGCAGACAACGTCGAGCGCATCGGTGGTGCACTGGAAGCGCGCCTGGTCGTGCTGATCATGAAGCCGGAGAAGTCCGGCGGCGACTTCAAGGAAATCGATCTGCTGCACCGGCAGCTGGAGCGCCAAGCGCGCATCCAACGCTACCAGGGCGGCGGCAACGAAGCCGATTTAAATCCGGCTGTGGCGAATCGCAACGCCGCGCCGAAGAAGAAACCCAAGCGCAACGACTTCACCGACGAACAGGTCGAGCAACTCACCACTGCGTTCATCGACGGCTGCTTCGACTACCAGCGCGACTGGTACAGGGCCAGCAACGAGCGCACCCGCATAATCCTCAAGTCGCGCCAGATCGGTGCTACATACTACTTCGCTCGCGAGGCGCTGATCGATGCGCTCACCACCGGGCGCAATCAGATTTTCCTCAGTGCGTCCAAGGCGCAGGCGCATCTGTTTCGCGGCTACATGCAGCAGTTCGTGCGCGAGACGATCGACGAGACGCTCTCCGGCGGCGACACCATCGTGTTTCCCAACGGCGCCGAGCTCTTCTTCCTGGGCACCAATGCGCGCACGGCGCAGGGCTACCACGGCAATTTCTACTTCGACGAGTTCTTCTGGACCTACGGGTTCAACGAGTTGAACAAGGTTGCCAGCGGCATGGCGATGCACATGAAGTGGCGCAAGACCTACTTCAGCACGCCGTCGAGCATGGCGCACGAGGCCTACACGTTCTGGACCGGAGAGCGCCGCAACAAGGGCAAGCCGGCCGCGCAGCGGATCCAGATCGATGTCTCGCACGATGCGCTGGCTGGCGGGCGCCGCTGCCAGGACCGCGCCTGGCGGCAGATCGTCAACATCCTCGACGCCCAGCGCCGTGGCTGCGACCTGTTTGACATCGACGAGCTGCGCGAGGAATACAGCCCGGACGCGTTCGCCAACCTGTTGATGTGCGACTTCGTCGACGACGGCGCCAGCATCTTCCCGCTGGCGATGCTGCAGCCGTGCATGGTCGACAGCTGGGTCGAATGGGGCCAGGACTACAAACCGTTTGCGGCGCGCCCCTACGGCGATCGCGCGGTGTGGATCGGCTACGACCCGGCCGAGACGGGCGACACCGCCGGCCTGGTCGTGCTGGCACCACCGCAGCAGCCCGGCGGCAAGTTCCGGCTGCTGGAGCGGATCCAGTTCCGGGGCATGGACTTTGCCAAGCAGGCGGCCGAGATCGAGCGCATCACGCGCCGGTACTGGGTGACCTACATCGGCATCGACACCACCGGCATGGGCAGCGGCGTGGCGCAGCTGGTGAAGCAGTTCTTCCCGAATCTGGTCACCTTCAGCTACTCGCCCGAAGTCAAAACGCGCCTGGTGCTCAAGGCGTTCGACGTGATCCACAACGGGCGGCTGGAGTTTGATGCCGGCTGGACCGACGTGGCGCAGTCGTTGATGGCCATCCGCAAGACGATGACGGCCAGCGGCCGCCAGTCCACCTTCACCGCTGGCCGCTCGGAAGAGACCGGCCACGCGGACCTGGCGTGGGCACTGTTCCATGCCCTGCAGAACGAACCGCTGGAAGGGCGCACCGCGCGCAACTCCGGCTTCATGGAGATCTCTTGATGTTGACCGACCAGCTGCCCGCCACCGCGCCTGCAGTGCCCACGCGTGCCGAGGCCTTCACCTTTGGCGACCCGACGCCGGTGCTCGATGGGCGCGGCGTGCTGGACTATCTGGAGTGCTGGCAGAACGGGCGCTGGTACGAGCCGCCGGTGGCGCTGGATGGCCTGTCCAAGACCACCCGCAGCAATCCGTTCCTGCAGTCTGGGCTGATCTTCAAGCGCAACATGCTGGCGCGCACCTTCAAGCCGCATCGGCTGCTGACGCGCGAGGCCTTCGAGCAGCTGTCGCTGGACTGGATCACGCTGGGCAATGGCTACCTTGAGCGCCGCCGTAATCGCATGGGCGGTGCGCTTTCGCTAGCTGCGCCGCTGTCCAAGTACATGCGGCGTGGTGTTGCGGAGGGCGAGTACTTCCAGGTGCGCACCTGGCACGACGAACACGTGTTCGAGCCGGGCAGCGTGTTCCAGCTGCGCGAAGCCGATGTCGATCAGGAGCTCTACGGATTGCCCGAGTGGATGCCGGCCATGCAGTCCGCGCTGCTCAACGAATCGGCCACGCTGTTCCGGCGCAAGTACTACAACAACGGCTCGCACGCCGGTTTCATCCTGTACCTGACCGACCCGCAGCAGAGCCAGGAAGACGTCGACGCGCTGCGCAACGCCATGAAGGGCGCCAAGGGGCCGGGCAACTTCCGCAACCTGTTCCTGTACTCGCCGGGCGGCAACAAGGACGGGCTGAAGCTGATCCCGGTCAGCGAAGTGGCGGCCAAGGATGAGTTCAGCGGCATCAAGGGCATCACCCGCGACGACATGCTGGCCGCGTTGCGCATCCCGCCGCAGCTCATGGGCATCGTGCCGCAGAACGCTGGCGGCTTTGGCTCGATCCGTGAGGCCGCTGCCGTCTGGGCCGCCAACGAGCTGGAACCGCTGCAGGCGCGCATGTTGAAGATCAACGACTGGGTGGGCGATGAGGTCATCGCCTTCACCCCCTACGCGCCGCCAGCGGCCGCGTAATCCTTTCCCACCGCAAGATCACGCAATGCTCAAGAACCTCCGTTGTGGCGAATGCGCCCGCCTGCTGTGCAAGGCCGGTGCCTTCGATGAAATCCAGATCAAGTGCCCGCGCTGTGGCACGCTCAATCACCTGAAGGCCGAGAGCCTCACCTCCGATCGCCGCGAGCGAATCCAAGAAGGCTCTCACCATGAAAAACCAGCTCCTGCAGGGCGACGCCCTGACCATCCTGCCCACGCTCGACGCGAATTCGTTCGACGCGCTGATCACTGACCCGCCGTATGCCAGCGGCGGCCTCACTGCTGCGGCACGGGCCAAGCCGCCCTCGGCAAAGTATGTTCAGGGCGGCGGCGCGCAACTGCATGCTGACTTCGTTGGCGACGAACGCGACCAACGCTCGCACCTGAGGTGGATGCACCTGTGGCTGTCCGAGTGCGCGCGTGTACTCAAGGACGGCGCGCCGGTGCTGCTGTTCACCGACTGGCGTCAGCTGCCGCTGACCACCGACGCGCTACAGATCGCCGGCTTCACATGGCGCGGCATCACCGTCTGGGACAAGACCGAAGGCGTGCGGCCACAGTTGGGCCGCTTCCGCAACCAGGCCGAATACATCGTGTGGGGCAGCAAGGGCAACATGCCGCTGGACCGCCGCGCGCCGGTGTTGCCGGGTGTCATCCGTGAGTCGGTGCGTAAAGCCGACAAGCATCACCTAACCGGCAAACCCACCGAATTGATGCGGCAGCTGGTGCGTATCTGCGAGGCGGGTGGTCGGATTCTTGATCCGTTTGCTGGCAGCGGTACAACTCTGGTGGCCGCTGATCTTGAAGGATTTCAATGCACCGGGATCGAGATGACTCAGCATTATGCTGCTGTGACTCGACAGCGCTTGACTTGATTGGAGGGGCTGCCTCGCGCAGCCCTTCTACCATCTCACTCATCGGCTGCGGTGGCCGGTGAGGAGCCTTTATCGGGTTCCATTCCAAATGCGGCTTTTGCTTGTTCAGGTATCACGTAAACGCCTTGTAGTAGGTGCTCACATACATCGAGTGCAAGGCCGAGGTTTTTTTGCGAAGGAGGTTCTGCCTCGTGCGCAGCTGTATTTCCGAGGCTGCGCAGTTTGTGTAAGATTTTGGCATGTTCCGGTGTGAGTAGTCCCATCGGAATTAGTGATTCAATTTTTCCAAATAGATTGTCACCTTTGGCGCTTCTGTTCCGGCAAATTGTTTCAATAATTCCTCGTATCCCAATCGCACCGAGCAGGGTTAAATTCCGGTTGTAAGCCCCCAGCGTTTCTTCGTAGATATCACCGAGCTTTGACGGCAGTAAGTGACTGTTGCTCATACTCAGTCGCTCGGTGCGCTCCGGATACCGTTCAACAGTTAACGGGTGCACGAGGTTGCCTTGGTTGTCTTCATCCCATTCTTCTGATGAGGTCGTTTCCCTCACAAAACTAAGAGACTCGCATCCCAGACACATTAAAGTCTTCAGTCGAGAGGACCAGTCAGCACTATTTCGGCCATCCGACCAAGATGTTTCTGAATTAACTTGCGTCAAAATCTGGTATTGTGTATCCCCACGGCAAATATTGCAGTGGTAGCGAGCCTTTTTGAACTCCGAAGGTATAAAAGGGCGCGCTGATGATGTCTCTTTTTCCATTTATATTCTCTTGCAATAAAGGTCTTGATTGTCCGAGGCTGGCGACTCTATCGGGCTAATAAAGTTCATCACAGATTCGGGAAGGCGGGGGCGATATTACTGTGAGGTCGATTGGCGCAGAGCGACCACGCGATATTGGCCGCCATCACCATAGCGCGGTCCTTTCTTATCGATCTCGGCGCATAGCCGGTCTTTGCCACAGGCAACGAGGTTGGCGTGTGCGAGACGATCCAAAAAAGCGATTTCTGCACGGCGATGGGCAGCTTCCGCGATGGCCGCTTTCGTGCTGTAAAGCGCATAGCCTGCGACGATCACACTCAGAACGCCCGAAACCAGCAGGGCAATGGATGCGATCCACATGCGTTGCTTGGCCGTTGCTTCCATTGAGTGCTGTGCTTGTGCATAGCGCTGAGAGGCCTGCTGCAACGTCTGCTCCGCGTTGACCATCTTCTTGTTGAATCGCTCGGCCGCCGGTTCCAGCGCGTGTGTCAGCGCCTGATTGCTCAATTGCGTTAGCCGAGGTAGCGCGTTTTCGACCACGCGATTGACGCGCTGATCGGCGCTGTTGACCGCGCTCTGCAAAAGCTGCAGCTGCTGCCGCACCAGATCTTCCAGGGCCTGTTCTCGCCGCTGCAGCGCCCCGATCACGGCGGCCATGGCTTGGATCGATTCTTTCATTGCGCGTTCCGATCCGTTGGCATCGGGCCGCGCGGAGGTGTTCTGCATGTCCATAGTGGTCTCTTGATAATTCGACTCGCTGCACGTGTTCTGGCTATCCGCCACCGCCACCGCCACCGCCGTCGCCACCTCCATCACCGGGCGGGCCTCCACCTTGCGATGCGGGAGTATTGGCGAACTGCGGCAGGGTCATCACCATCACCGGGCCACGGCTGGTCTGTAGCTCTGCCGAGACGTCCATGCCCAGCGCCTGGCGTGTGGTCACTTGCTCCTGCGCTTCCTGCTGTGCCTTGGCTTCAAGATGTTCGTGGCCCTGCTGTGCGAGGGCATTGCTATGCGCGCTGTTGGCGACCCGGCTCAATGCCTGTTCAATCGCAAGATCGTTCTTGGAATCGAGGGCGTACAGCAGGTCATCCACATCGGGATCGCCCGTGATGTTCTTGCGCGTAGGCGTTGGCTGATCGTCCTGCTCGTCAGACGTTTGCGCAACAGCGGTAACCGTTTCACCTTGCGGCGCAGTGCGTGTCGGCATGAGCGCCGGTTGTCTCATCGCAGAGGGGCCGTCCGGGTCGTACCCATCACGCAATTCCAGCTCGGTAAACGGCCTTTCGCCACGGTCCACGCGCGCCTGCCGCGCTTCTGCGACGCGGTTTTCTGTTTCGAGATCCTGTTCAAGTTGGATGCGCAGCTCACGCATGGAGCGCGCTATTTCCTCCCATGAGTTCGGATTGGCGGGCACAGCGGCAGGACGGTCGTGTTCATCTGCCAGGGACGCGGAAAGCGGCTCGCGCGCACCGGCCGCGTCCTCGGGTGCATCGGCGGAGCGGCCAGCGGTCGGCATTTCCAGCGATGGCCCTGTCGCTTGCGCGAGGTGTGCGGACATTGGCGACGCTGCAGGGGGATCTGCTGCTTCCGGTGTTTGAGCCTGTGGCGTGCGCACCTGTTGATCGTCGCGCTGTTCTGCGGCCACCGGGGTGGCGAGCGATGGAGCGGAAGGCGAGGTCGCTGCCTGGGCCATGTGCGCGTCCGCCGGCTGCTCGGGCTGTTGCGTCGGTGCATCTTGGTGCGCATCCGAGCCTTGCGCCCTAATCGATCGTTGGCCGCTGTGCAGGTCCGAAACCTGCTGCTGATCTGCCGGTGCTGTCTGCGCGATCGCCGCGCTCTGCGCTGTCTGCTGCTGGACTTCCTGCGGGCGCTCTTCCTGCGCTTGTTGGCTTTGCGTCCGCTGCTGCGCTACGTCGGATGCATGTGCTTGCGCAGGCTCTGCCAGCTGCTCCTGGGGCCGTTGGGCGACGTCATCCGCGGTAGACCGCTGCTCGGGCTGGTGCGGCGATGTGTCTTGCGCATGGAGCGACGACGGCTCGCGCGAGACGGCTTCCTGTGCCGGCTCCTGCTCGCGTTGTGGAACCGCTTGGGCGTGCAGCGGCTGTTGCTCGGGAGGTTGCACCGTCTGCGCCTGCAGGCGTTCCTGCTGGCTCTGCTGGGCGTCCTGGGGCTGGCGTGTTTCCTGCTCGCGCTGCTGCGCCTCCTGGGCCTGCTGCTGCGCTTGTTCGCGCTGCTCGGTCTCGTGTGCCTGCTGCTGGACTTGTTCTCGTTGCAGGGCAGCCTGTGTCTGGCGTTCTTGTTGCTCCAGCTGTTGTGATTCTTGTCGGCGAAACTCCTGCAATGCATGCGCCTGCAGCGACTGAGCATCCTGCGCTCGGTCTTCGTGCGAGGTTTGCTCCTGCAGCGTGTGCGCGCGTGCCTGCGCAAGCTGCTGGTCTTGCGCTTGCCGGTCCTCCTGCTGTCGCTCTTGACGCTCCTGCGCGGCGCTGGCCGCCTGGCCCCGCGCCTGCACGTCGAGCGCATGCTGGTTGGAGGGGGCGGAAGACGACGTGTCCGCATCTGCGGATCCGTCCGATGAACGAAGCGCCGAGGCCATCTGCTGTATCGGCAGGGCTGAGTTCTGCCGCACCTGTGCCTCCTGCAGTGCCTGGCGGATGTCCTCGGTGCTGGTGACTGCCGCAATGCGCTCAACACCATCGGCACCCCGTTGGAGATGGGCAATTGGGCTATCGGCGCCAAACTGCCCGCTCGGCCCGCGCTGCAACTGCATTGCGCCATCGCCAGCGAGTCCCTCTGCCTCACGGGTGCGCTGGGTCGCCAGTTCGATCGCTTCGCGCCATTGCGGCTGCAACTCCGTTCCCACGATGCGGTAGCGATACAGCGTCTGCTCGCCCTGCAGCTCCTGCGGCGATTGCTGGATGGCTGCGATCGCCTGGGTCTGCTCGGCAAGCGCCGGCTGCAGCATCGCGCGCATGGTCTCCAGTTCCAGCAAGCGGTTGCCATCGGGCGGGTCACCGTTGCTGATCCACCGGCCCTCGACGTCGCGGTAGTAGTGCTGGCCGTTCGAGGCGGTCAACGCATCCGGGTCGGGCAACGCCTGCAGCACTGCTGGCGACATCGGCAGCCCATCGGCGGCCCAGCCGCTGCGGTGATGTGCCAGCTCATAGCGCGCGGCGATCGCGCCCGGACTGTTGGCGATGTTGCGCGCGATGACCTCCTGCGCCTGCGCGTCCAGTTCAGCCGCGCGAGGCGGCAAGGCTGTTTCCTGTACGTAGCTGCCGCGATCGTTGGCGCCGGAAATCTCGGTCTTCACCTGGCGGTGCCACTGGCCGTCCGACGCGTCACGCCGCCAGTCGGCAGTGCTCAGGCTTGGCCGGTCTGTGGCGTTGGCAGGCTGGCGATACGGATCAGCGGGCGCCGGCGCATCTTTGAGGGCCAACGCTGCGGCGGTATTGGTGGCCTGGTAGTTGAGCTCGCGGGCCTTCTCATAACTGGCGACGATTGGCGTGGAGGTCGGGTTGTTCACCCCGTCGCGAGTGGTGTCGACCATGCCCTCGCGTGCCCAGGCGCGGCCATCGAACGACCAGTGCGTCCCGTCGCGATCGGTCTGCTGGTAGATGGTGCGGTTGTCGAGCAACTCGGCGGCCTTTTCGCCGGCCTTGGTCATGAAGTAGGCATCGGCCGCGATCAGCACCATCGGCCCCGCGCCCGAGCTACCCAGCGCATAAGCAGCAGCGGTGCCGCCTGCCCAGCCACCGACATTGCGGCCGGCGAAATGGGCCAGCTCCGATTGCGCGGCGAGCGGGTTGTCCTGGCCGAGGAAGCGGGTGGCGCGCTGACCGGTGACGACGGTATCGGCGGCGGTGGTAAGCAGGCCGGCGCTGCGCAGTGCCTGGCCTGCCGACAAGTCGCCGGCGAGCAGCTCTGCAGTAGCGAAGCCGCGTTGCGACAGCGGTGTATATGGCGGCGATGCGGCGCCCGCTACTGGGCGAATGCTGCGAGCAGCGCCGCCGATACCTGTCGGCGTGTCATCCAGCACCTGCTTGACCAATGCCGCATTGGACTCGGATAACGTCACACGCCCGGCGTCCTCGGCGTGTGCGATCGCCAGGCGGAATTCCTCTCTGCCGGCTATCTCTCGAATGGCTGGTTCACCAGGTGCTGCGACAAGGTTGGACGAAGTGTTGCTCGCCGCGCCGATCACCGCCGCAATCCGGTGCTCAGAGTGCGTAATAGCGGCCCATTCGGATTCCACCTCACCCATCGAGCGCAAGGCTTTTAACTGGCCCGCATGCTCTGCTCTGTACTGATTGAGATCGGAAAACGTTCTCAAGTTCTGCGCGTTGGCCTCGACCTTGGTTAGTCGATCGGGCGTGGTCGTGAAGACATCTCCGTTGATTAAAGCAACCTTGAGGGTGTCTTGCAGTTCGGTGACCTGAGTGGCGACTTTCTGTAATGCGAGCGGATCGCCATCGAGTGCAGCTAAGCCATCGCCTGTGTCGGAAATACTGTTTAGCGTTTCAACGATGCCCTGTGTATATGAGCTGCGTGTTCTTCCTCGGTGCGGCGAAGTTTCAATGGCGTCAGCTAGCTTTCCGTCCACCGGCAAATAAAGGCGGTTTGACGAAGCGTGCTCGTCAATCAGTCCATGATCGACCAACTCCACCAATAGGGGGTGTCGTTGTATAAGGCTCTGCTCAATAACGTGGTGGCTTTGCAGGATGACACTGTTGGCAGGTATGTCCCTCGATCCTTAAGGTGCTTATAAAGTCGATTGACTTAACAGTCTGCGGCGTCGCTCAGCCAGATGCCGCGCGAATTGCGTCCCTTTCCAAATCCATGATCGATCAGTGCATCTCTAAACAAGCGATCACAGATGACAAGCCCACTGTTATAGGGTGTCCGGAAGACATGTGCTGAACCCAGAATTTCTTTTCTAAAGGTGAGGCTGGCTCCCCCAGCTAAACTATAGTGCTTGCCTTTAGGGTAGCCTTCGGTCAGGATTTTGACAGTTGACGCTTGTTCGTCGAGCGCATCAATTTCCCTAATGACCTCGCAGAAATAATGTGGCGCGGCTTGCGATCCGTCATAAAGAGTGAAGTCGCATTTCGCAAAAGAAAACGCCTCTGGGTCAATTGACTCGAAAAGCTTTTTCAATGGATCGGATACCAGCCAGTAACCACGAAAGCTTGAGTCAAGATCATTGACCATTCGATCCGGCTGAGCCTGGCGCAAGCGGGGTATATCTCTAAAGCCTTTAATTCCGCTGCTCGATTGCTCAACGCTTAAATGCCTGGGCAGAGGGAAGTCCGCTTTGTTCTCGAACACTACGCTATGGCCTTGGCTTCCACGCATGTCAGGACTGAGGGTGTAGAACTCGCCTCTCTGGGGCCTGCTCCCTGCGACTTCTCTGGCTTCGTTCATATTCATGGGCTCGATTGTCTCATCCATCGTGTACCTCTTGGAGCGCGGTCAGTTAGGACCCTGGAACAACCGTGTGCAGCCACGCCAAAGCTCGATGCGGCCGTCCAACGACGCCCTGGCGTAACGGCGCTCCGACCTAGACCTCATGGTGCCTGCCTTCCACATCGGGCGCAGTAGGAAAACTCCGACGTCTGCGAATGGTGCTACCCCTGGCGCGCGCAATCGTCGCCCCGCCACGCCTGCGGTCTTCATGCATGGTTTTCGCTGCACCCCCGCAGGGTGGCACTAGGCCGCGCTGCTGCTGCCGATCCGCGCGGTTCAAGGGGGCCGCTCTTCCCTGCGGATCCCTGCGCGCCCTGGGGCTTTTGCGGGGGAGCGCGGCTGCGTTCCGTGGCTAGACCTCCCGGCGCATCTCGGCAAATGACCATCGGAACTAGGTAATCGGTAATCGGTGACCTGAAACAGGGTCTAAGCGATTGATGCAACTGGGAAATTCAAGATTACCTTTTGAGGTGATTTAGGGTAATCAGCTTCCTATAAAAAAGTTATGTTGTTGAATTTTAAGAGTATTTTTTGGGGGCTTGATTACCTCCCCAAAAGGTAATCCCATTACCTCCCAGTTACCCTTTAATTACCTTTGATATTGTTGAATAAGTTATTGATAAATATGGGGATTGTTGCGTTTCTTAGCGCGGATTACCTAAATTACCTTGTTCCGATGGTCATCCCAAAAATTTTCCATTAGGGGCCTGTCAGGGCGCTCCAGCTACCTCCTTGCGCCCACGCTTGAGCACTCGCGCAATGGCCGTACATACAGCCAAGCAAGTGGACGCTGGCACCAAATCAACTGGACGAAGCTATCAGTCAAACTGGACGGCGGCGTCATTTAGGCTGGACGGTTGTGAATTGGCAAAGGTGTGCACAACCAGGCAAAGAAGATGCAACTCGCACAGCACTTCTGGTCAGCTGTAGCGCCTGCAGGGGGACAGCAATGGCCTTTATCAGTGCGATGCCGATCACGTATGGCCCTTCGCGAAGAGCGCGAGAAGGGGCGCGACGCGAACGCTGGTAAGGCCAGCAAGATGGAGCAGTTCGGCGACCCCGAGAGCTTGAAGAGGGTCGGCAGGGATTGGTGTAAAAAAACGGCCAAAAGTGAGCTAACCCGCTGTCAAAAAAGGTTTTTTATGCGAATCGCTGCCGACCCTCAGCCATGGCCCATGGTGCCTCTTTCCATTCAAGGGAAAATAATGCACCATCAAAACCTGGGATCAAGCACCTAGTCTGGTCATTGTCAAACGTTGGGCCGCCTGGCGTTCTGCGGGACTTGCCTTAGATTGGATGCGAGCTCCAGAAGCGACCGAGCATTTTTCTCTAGAGTCTCTTTAGGAGACCCTAATTGCGTGGCTATTCTCATCGCGGCGCTCCAATTTCTTTCAGCATTTTTACTATCCGCGCACTGCGCTTGAACACGTTGTGCGAACCCGCTCTCAATAACCGGCTCCGGTGACCAAATGCGCTCGGATTCCGGCCAGTAGCCATTATCAGACAGTTCAGAACGGGCGCGCTCAACACTGGCGGCAATATTGCTCAGCTGTGCCCTGCTCTTTTCCAAGCTGGCCAATGCGCGCCGTCCCAGAGCAGGTCCGTAGGCATATCTGGACACGCGCGCATCATCGCTAATGTGAGGGTGGGTATAGCTTCCATCCTCCGCAAGGATGGGGCCGCCTTCCGCCCAGGGATCAATGACGATAGCGTTCTCCTTGGGTGAGCCTGGTCTGCGTAGTTCAGCCCATCCGTGGTCGGAGCGAGGGGCTGCGATCTTGTGGATCTGCTCACCGGTTTTCAACTTGGGGATATGGCGATGGACAGCAACATCGCCGTGTTCGGAGCATAAGCCTGCTTTCACCAATTCGGCCATTGCCACCGTATGGGAGGTCCCGAGTGTGGCGCCGCTTTCCTTCAAACGTTGACTTACGACACGGCTGGCGGCGACACGCTGTCCACTTTCGCCTTGCGTTAGCTCTAGATCCGCATCAACGTTGCCACGACCGAAAGAGAGCGTGTCACGTGTATCCTTCAGCGTTTCACTTGCCTCTGCAAGTGATTGTGCGTGTGACTCGCTCACTTCTCGACCATCGAGATAGCGTGCAAGAAGATAGGCGCCGAGTTGCTTTCTATCGGTTGAGAATACGCCCTGCCACTCATGGGCTGAGTCATGCAAGTTGCCCTGGTATTCTGACCAACCGCTAGAACCTTCATGGCCGGACCATCCTGCCCATTGCCAACTGGGTGAGCCCTGCGGTTCAGGACAAGCGGAGCGACGCCGTGGGGGAGGCGAAGCATCGCGCAGCGCACTGATCGAAGAAGAAGGCGACTCCCTGCGCGATGGCGACGACGACTCGGATGGCGTGACCTGCTCTGTGGCGTGGGTTGCATAATGCTCAGGTGAGCCTGACACGCTCGGCTTTGAAACGCATAGACCCATGTTGATCTCCTGCAGTGACTGTAGGAGTAAGTTTGGCGAAAAGCTTTCCGATTCGCGCTGGCTCACCGAAGTCATAGCTGGGACGACGAAGCGTTGACGCGCGGGATTCTCGAGCCTCTATAGAAGCTTGGCAGGAATTCCTTTTCTGACAGCAAGTTAGATCACTTTTTGCTTTTTTCCACGAATTCCTGCCGACCCTCGATCGGCTTGCATTACATCTCGATGCAATCGAGCGCTTCGCTGCGAAGCCTTGGAGCAGAGGGGTTCAACACCCGATTCCACGGGCGCTTACGAGAAGGCCGATTGAGGCCGTGAGGAGTGTTCATGTCAAAGCGAAGGAAGTTCAGGCGCCCGAAGCGGCAATTCGATCTCTCACCTCATCCGGCATCAGTCGCTCGCGCCTGCCGGTGAGAAGCGTCTTCAGTCCCCACTCCCATGCAATGTCTTGCTCTGCGACCCATCGCCTGGCGTTCTCGCTGGATTGTTCGACCGGCTGAGTCAGCCGAAAGCGTGGTCCGAGCCCAAAGAACAGATCGAAACCAAAATCAATCGTCAGCAACCGGCGCAGCTGCCGGGTATGACCGCCCGGGAGATAGCCGTCCCATCCAGCGTCCTCTAGCTGCAGTACGACGCGTGAGAAGCAGAAAGCCTGCCTCTGCATGATCCTTGGATGCAGATCAAACGCAAGCTCCTTGTCTGCTGCCAACGGAAAAATGAAGCAGATGAAGTAGGCGAACAGCTCCTCTGCGATCTCCCACAGCGGACCCTCAATCGTGGCCAGGAACAGGCTGGCGTGCAGCGAACGCCCGAGTTCGAAAGCCCGCCTTTGATTTCCTGCTTCATGCGCTTGTCGAAGCAATACGACGAGCGCGGCTAGGCTATCCAGGCCGGCTTGTCCCTCCAGGCGTCGAGTCACTTGACGCGTTGCTTTACGCCGCACATAGCGTCCACGCTCCAACGCCTGCTGATCGAAGATCGCCATCTGGATCGCGGGCCCCAACCGCTTTAGCAGTAGGTCGGCATTCGCCCCAACAGGGCGGGAAATGTCCAGCGCGTCCCAAGCTGCTGCCATGAGGATTTCACTGGAGCCTGCCATGGCTGCTTCTGTGGTGCGGAGAGTCTCGGCGCCGGGGACATGCTTACCCAGCGCGTACTTGGCCCACAAATTGTGATGGTGCTCGCCCTTGAGGTAGGTGCCGGGCTGCAAAACCTGACCCAGGCGGTAGGCCGTCGGACGGCCCATACGCGCCCGGAGCCCCTCGAACCATAAGCCAACCTTCAGCACGTTCAAGGCCTTCTCAACGGAACGGTTTCCGTTCGATTCGGCTAAGCGAACTACCGCTTTTACCCGGCCAGGTTTGTAGTCCTTGATCTGTATCAACGGCTTATCCGACTCATCGCGGTGCAATTTAGAGTAACGCGGAGGCCCTTAGTTTCCTTCTGGGCGACTCTCGGTGCAATCGTTACGCTAGCGGCATGACAGAGCGTGACGAACACATCGGCGCGTTGGCCAAAGTCCTGGAGCAGGATCTGTTGCACCACTATGGCCCGGTGATCGGCCAAGATGATCTGCGCCAAGCACTGGGATACACCTCGCTGGATGCGTTCCGGCAGGCTCTGTCCCGTGACTCGCTGCCGGTGCCGGTGTTCCCCATCCCTAATCGCCGCGGCAAATACGCGCTTGCCAAAGACATTGCGCACTGGCTGGCAGGCTTGCGCGACCAAGCAATCAGGGCATCGCACCCAAACGGAAACACGCCGTGACTGCGTATATGGAAGACAGGGGGCCAGCATGACCTGACGACTCCCAGCCCCAATCAACACGTGGGATATGCAAAAGCCCCCAAGCGCGTCAACGCTTGGGGGCTTTGAGGGTGTAGCTAGAACCTGTTCGCTGCATTCTCGGCATCCGCCCTCCCTTCGTCAATCCCTGTTTGTCAGCCCTTACGCGCTGGCGCGGGGGACTGTTGCCGCTGTTCTGGCCCAGATGCTGGTGCCTGGAACGAAGGCGGTGCAAGGAGTGCCATGAATCCGTTGAAAGACCTGTGCCGGTGTCTGTTGCGCACTGACTTGACCGATCGGCAGGTTGGTCAAAAGTTGAATCGCTCGCCGACCACGGTCGGCCGCTATCGCAAACGCCTGCGAGCCCTCTCGCAATCGTGGGATGACATCGAGAACATGGACGAGGTCGCGCTGGCGCGCCGATTGAATCCGGGCAAAAGTAGTCCGAAGAAGCTGCTCGTTGAACCGGATTGGTCGTATGTGCACGCCGAGCTGCAGCGGCGCGGCATGACGATCACACTATTGCATGAGGAATATGCCCTCGGCCTGGAATCTGAGGCGATGTCAGAGACCGAGTTCCGACGCCGCTACCGCCGCTATGCGCGTAAGCGAGGACTGGTCATGCGTCAGGTGCGTGTACCGGGACAACAGCTGTTTCTGGACTTCTCCGGGGTGCGCCCTTCGATCACTGATCAGATGACCGGCGCAACAAGCCCGGTGGAGCTCTTCGTGGCAGTCATGGGTGCCAGCCGCAAGACCTTCGTCTATGCCGTCGCAAGCCAGAAATCGGTTGACTGGATCGCTTGCAATGCAAAGGCGCTGGAGTTCTTTGCGGGCGTGCCCACCTATCTGGTGCCAGATAACCTCAAGGCGGCGGTGACCTCCGTTTCCGGGCAGGACGGGGCACTGCTGAACATGACCTACGCCGAGTTCGCTGCGCACTACGACACCATGGTGCTGCCGGCACGTCCGCGCAAACCCAAGGACAAGGCGCCGGTAGAGATTGGGGTGCAACTGGCCCAGCGTTGGATCCTGGCGCGGCTGCGCAATCGGGTGTTCTTCTCGCTGGAGGAACTGAATCGCGCCATTGCCGAGCTGGTGGACCACATGAACCTTCGTCCGATGCGTGGGTCTGGCGGAAAAAGCCGTCAGCAACTGTTCGAGGAACTGGACGGCCCCGCGCTGCGTCCGTGTCCGCAGATGCCCTACGAGTACGCAGAGTGGAAGCTTAAGGTCCCTGTGGGACAGGATTACCACGTCCCTTGGCAGGGCCACTTTTACTCGGTTCCTCACACATTGGTTGGCGCAAAGGTCAACTTGAAGGTCACCCGGGAGGCCGTGTCAGTCTTCCACCGCGACAAGCGGGTGGCCATGCATCCGCGCAGCGGCGAGGTGGGTGGATGTAGCACGTCACCGGAGCACCAGCCCCCGGCTCATCGCGCTTACGCACAAGACACGCCGGATGTACTGATGACATGGGCGCGTCAGCAGGGAGGCGCCCTGTATAAGTTCGTGCAACGACATAGCGCGACTCATCGCCGACCGGCACTGACCCTGCAAGCCTGTCGAGGGCTGCGACGCCTTGCGCGTGAACACGGGATCGAAAGGCTGCAGGCGGCCTGTGACCGGGCAGTACGCATCCAAGCCAACAGTGTCAGCTCGGTGAAGTCGATCCTGGTGCGCCATCTGGATCGCAGCGCATCTTGCGATGACAGTGCAAGCAACGATGACGCTCCACAGGCGCACGAAAATGTGCGCGGTGCTAACTACTACTCATAATTCAGGGAGAACATCATGTCTTTGGAACATACGATTGATCAGCTACGAACGCTCAAATTGACCGGCATGGTAGCTGGCGTTGAACATCAGCTCGCCCAATCCAGCTACGGAGCACTCGGCTTCGATCAGCGCCTTGGTCATCTGGTTGACGCCGAGGTGAGTCAGCGCGACAACAAGCGCTTCACGCGCCTGATTCGCAATGCCAAGCTCAAGGTCTACGCCGAACCGGAGGCTATTGACTATCGTGTTGGGCGCGGGTTGGATCGATCGGTGATCGCGGATTTGCTGACCTGCGGCTGGATTGAGCACCGCCAAAACGTGTTGGTCACTGGACAGACAGGTACTGGAAAGACCTGGCTAGCATGTGCACTGGCCGTACAAGCCGCACGCCAAGGGATCACGGTAGGCTACCGGCGCGTAGGCCGCCTGTTGGAAGACATGGAGGTCGGGCATGCGGACGGCTCACTGGCCAAGCTTCGCAATCAACTCGCCAGGACCGGCCTACTGATCTTGGATGACTTCGGCCTGACGCCGCTGAGCAGCCGCGGACGTGCAGATCTACTGGAATTACTCGATGACCGTGTCGGCTCTGGCGCCACGATTGTGGCTGGCCAGATGCCAGTGCAGGACTGGCATGCGTTTATCCATGACCCTGCTTTGGCAGATGCCATCATGGATCGACTGATTCACAGCAGCCACAAACTAGCGCTCAAGGGTGAATCCATGCGAAAGACCAAAGCCGCCAAGTCCGAGAAGTGAGTCCTGGCGGCGCTGTCCAGCGCTTCTGGCGCTCGCATCCAATTCATTTGGCGGCGGTGTCCAGTTCCGTCGCCGATGAGTGTCCAGTTGGTTGGCTTTTCGTATGATGGGTTGTGCTGCGGCACGCCCTGCTTGAACGAATCCGTTTCGGCAAAGATGCCAATCGCGCTCGACGTCAATCCGCGAGCGCGCAGCTTCTCGGTGGCACGCATGGCGAAGGTGGCCAGCGCCTCTGACATATCTTGCGGGTCGCTTACCCATGTCCCGAACGATCGGCTGACCATGATTTGCTGCCGGTCTGGCTCGACCTCCTCAAGCTCGAGGCAGGCGTGACCCTGCAGCTCGCGCTGCGTGCGCGCCATCACCACTCCGAACTCCGCGAGCAGGTCGTCTGCAGCTGCATCCCGCAGATCCGCTGCCGTATACACACCGCGTGCCTGCAGCCTGGCGCTCCAGCGCCTACCAACGCCCCAGAGGTCGCCAACTGACGTGGCCCGCAGCACGGCATCGAGCTCGCTTGCACTGAGCGCTGCCAAGTCACAGACGCCGGCCAGATCGGCCGGGTAGCTGCCCGGTTTGCGCGCCGCATCCTTGGCGACCCGGTTGGCCAACTTGGCCAGGGTCTTCGTCGGCGCGATGCCGATGCAATTCGGGATGCCAGTCCATTGGTGAACGCGCTTGCGTAGGTCGACCGCGAGCTGCCGGCGATCGCGGATCCCGGCCAGGTCAAGGAACGACTCGTCAATGGAGTACACCTCCACACGCGGTGCGGCTTGGCGAAGGATCACGCCGATGCGCGAGGCGATGTCGCCGTACAGACCGAAGTTTGCGGAGCGCAACGCCAGCCGCCGGCGGATCTGCGTGGGCACCTTGTGGATGGGCTGTCCCATCGTCACGCCTAGCGCCTTGGCCTCGTCCGATCGAGCAATGGCGCAGCCATCGTTGTTGCTGAGCTCGACAACTTCAGGCAAGAAGCGTCAGGGCTTTAGAATCAAGGAGCCTAGACGTTGCCTAGATTCAAGCGCGACGTGTGCCTGATTTGCATCGCGAAGCAAGAAGCTATGGCTCACTCCCGCACTTATTCTGTCGGAAGACAATGCTGCAAATAATTGCTCTGCTGACGCTCTAAGTTTTTCAGGGTCGCGTAGGTGCTGAAATATATTAGGGCGCGAAATTGAAAGAGACTTTGGAAAGAGCAATGAAATTTCAAATGCCTCAACCGGTCCCGATGCCTGTCCGTAGCTGGCAAGATGGCCACAAGGAGCAAGGGAATCGAGTGAGCCAAAGAACGTATCTTTACCGACTGAGTCATAAACAACCTGCACGCCTCTGCCGCCAGTAATGATCTCAACCTCTTTGGAAAAATCATGCTCCTTGGTTTGAATTACGAATTCGCAGCCTGCATCGTAGGCAGCATCAGCTTTGATCTGAGTGCTCACGGTTCCAATGACGCGAGCTCCTAGGTGCCTGGCCCATTGACATAAGAGCAGGCCGACCCCGCCCGCAGCTGCATGAATTAGCACCCAGTCGCCACTCTTTATTTGATACGTTTCGCTGATCAGAGTGTGCGCGGTAAGACCTTTGAGCAAGGTGGATGCAGCGACGTCATAAGTTATCGTGTCTGGGATATGTACTAAGCTGTCAGCATTGATCGTTCGCTTTTCTGCGTAGGCTCCGTAAGCCTTGGTGATATAGGCTACGCGATCACCAGGCTTAAATTTTGTGACTTGCGATCCAATCGCTTGTATCGTGCCTGCGGCTTCGATTCCAGGAACGCCCGGCAGAGTAAGAGTTTTGTACGAGCCGGAACGCACATAAGCATCATGAAAATTCACGCCGATGCTGTGATGTTGGATGACCACCTCATGAGGGCCTGGTGCAGGAACCCATACCTCCTTGATTTGGAGCACGTCAGGATTGCCGAAATTCTCTATAACAATTGCTGAGGTCATTTAATAGTGCTCGCTAATTTAAAAAGAGGTGATTTATTGATTCAAGAAAATTTACCCTGCATCAGAGCTCTTAGTCGCAGCTACTGCTTCAATCTCTACAATTGCATCCAAAGGAAGCCATACGACTCCCACCGCTGTGCGGGAGGGAAAGGAATCGCCAAATAATTCATTCATGATGCGATTGACGTGTCCCCAATCTTCCTTATGAACTAAGAAAACGGTCAGCTTAACAATCGACTGCAGTGAGGCACCGGCGGCCTCGCAAATGGCCTTTATATTTGCAAAAGTTTGACGAATTTGTGCCTCAATACCACCTTCTACAAGCTTTAACGTCAGCGGATCGAGGCCTATTTGGCCAGATGTAAAAACCAGATCACCGGTCCTGCATCCCTGAGAATAACTGCCCAGTGCTGCTGGCGCTTCTGGCGCAGCGATCTTGCGAACAAGTGTTTGGTCCGGCCTATTCCTATCTACTCCTAGTGGCGGCGACGCAGCTAGGATAGTCTTGCCAGAAATTTGTAGGCGGGCGATATGCAGATTCCAATATTGATTCCACTTATAACTGGAGCTTGGCAGAGCTCAAAGTTTTCTGCATGATTTGCGAGGCACGCAACCTGACCCGAGTAGCAGTGCAGCTAGGCATCAGTCAATCATCGATATCCCAGATGATCCAGCGATGGCGCGCCGCTGTGGGAGACGAATTGTTTGTAAGATCACGCTACGGGATCAGGCCAACTGAGGCCGCCTTGGCGTTGCGGGACAAGGTTCAGCCGTTGTCGGATGACCTACGCCTTGCCCTCTCACAACCGTTCGGCTTTGATGCAACTCGATCTGATCGGGTTTTCAAGATCCACATGTCGGACATCGGTCAGCTTGTCTTCCTCCCGAGGCTAATCTCTCATATCAGAGAAGTCGCACCAGGTGTGCGCTTGACCGTGCGAAACTTTGGCTGGGAGACGATCGAGTCAGCGCTCGGGGCTGGTGACGTAGAGCTGGCCATCGGATCCCTACCGATGATTCGGGGACGGGTACACGCACGGACTTTACTGGCGGAGAAGTATGTGACTGTCATGCGTGATAAGCATCCACTGGCGAAAACGAAACTTGATCTCGCTACCTTCTCGGCAGCAGAGCACCTTGTGATCGATTCTGCGAGTAGTGGTCACGACCTTCTAGAAGGGCTGCTGAGGGCAAGAGGGATCAATAGGCGCATCGGCTTGAGCGTCCCGCATTACTCGGCGATAGAGGAAGTGCTGGGAAGTAGCAACTACTTGTTGACCGTTCCAGAAATAGCAGCATCAGTCCTAACCCGGACCTCATCAAGCCGTGTCGCCGCTTTCCCCATCAAAGCACCGACGTTTGACATCCGCGTTCACTGGCATGAAAGGAGTAGGCGTGATGATGGAGTTCAATGGCTTAGGTCGGTTCTCATAGAGCTTTTTGGACAGCGCCGTTAGGCGCACCCTACTTAGGTTCAGAGAAGATAGGACTTTGGGTGGTCTTGATGGCGCCGCACCGGTCTGCAGATGTTACGTTCAATGTGCGCCGGGAAAAATGACGTCGGGGACCTTGGCGTCCCAGTGTCAGTTGATTATTGGTCGGGAAAAATAATATTTATAAGTTATTGATTTATATATAAAAACACGGTGACTCATAATCCTTTGGTTCCAGGTTCGAATCCTGGTGGGCCCACCAATTGCATATCCTATAGCGTCCTATAGAAGCTGAAATTCCTAGAAATACAAGGGATTTCGGCCTTTTTTGTGTCCTCTAGCGTCCTATGCAATCTGCTCCAATCCCAAATCTGCTGGCGGTAGCTTTGGCGGTAAGCTATCGCGCTCTGTACCCACTTACCGCCATCATGCCGTTGACCGACACTGCTATCCGCAAGGCAAAACCCACCGCAGCCGTGCAGAAGCTTCGCGATGGAGGTGGCCTGTATCTGCTTCTACGCCCTGACGGTGCCAAGTGGTGGCGTTGGGACTATCGGCGACCGGTGACGAGCAAGCGGAACACGCTATCGCTTGGGACATACCCGGATGTCAGCTTGGCTACGGCACGTGAGCGGCATGCGGCGGCGCGCAAGTTATTGGCCGAAGGCATTGATCCTGGCGAGCAGCGCAAGGCTGAGAAATCCGCAACGTTCGAGCGATCGGCCAATACATTCGAAGCGGTTGCTACAGAGCATTTGGCTATGCGAGCTAACAAGCTTTCTGCAGGCTCAGTCGTGCGTGAACGTCGCCTCCTTCAAAAAGATCTTGGTCCATACATTGGCAGCCGCCCCATAGCTGAAATATCTGCTCGTGACTTGTTAGAAGCGCTACGAAAGATTGAGTCACGCGGGGCGGTGGAAACCGCTCACCGCGCCCGGATGCTGGCCGGGCAGGTATTCCGCTACGCCATTGCCACTGGTAGGGCCGAACGAGACCCAGCTTCTGACCTTAGAGGTGCGTTGACTCCTCCGATAGGTCGCCACTTCGCAAGCGTGACTGAGCCAGCCCTAGTGGGTGAACTCCTGCGAGCAATCCACGGCTATCGTGGTTCACCAGTGGTGATGGGAGCACTGCAACTGGCCCCGCTCGTATTTGTACGCCCAGGGGAACTGAGGCGAGCACGCTGGGAGAACATTGATCTTGATTCGAGCGAATGGCGATTCATTGCGAGCAAGACCGCTCAGTCCCACGTGGTTCCATTGTCCTTGCAAGCGGTTGCGATCTTGCGCGACCTACAGCCGCTGACGGGGCGTGGTGAGTTCGTTTTCCCTAGCGTGCGTGGGAGAGGGCGGCCGATGAGCGAGAACACCATCAATGCGGCGCTGCGGCGGCTGGGCTACGACTCGGACACGATGACGGGTCATGGCTTCCGAGCAATGGCACGCACAGTCTTGGACGAGGTTCTGGGCTTTCGTCCCGACTACATTGAGCACCAGCTTGCGCATGCCGTTCGAGATCCCAACGGACGCGCCTACAACCGCACTGCTCATCTGGTCGAGCGCCGGAAGATGATGCAAGCCTGGGCGGACTACTTGGACAGTCTCAGGGCATCCATCTAGCCGCTGTTTGCCCACTTTATTTCCGAACATGCCATTTCTCGGGGTAACAGCTGTAACGCGCGTAACGCTACGGAAATAAGTCAATAATTCCAGCATCTTAGATGATGGCTGCGGGTGTTCGATTGCTGAGTAACGCCCTGTAACTCGTGTAGCGAGCGCTTCGCCTTGGGACGATGCGGGACCCCCCCGGACGCTTACGTCGGCCGCGCCTCGCGCGACGCAGGTTGGCGAGTTCAGCCGAGATGTGTCTCCGGCGAGCCTCTTCTCTGGAGCCGAATTCCTTCTTCGCTAGGCCCGTGCGGACCTCAGCAGGCGCGGGCGTCGCCGTGCGCTGCCAGTTGGTTGCTGGTGTTCGCCAGCCATACCGCCACTCCTCCACGTCAGTGCCTTTGCTCGCATAGTCAACGCGGGGCGGCAACGCCTGCCCGTTGTCCGTCAGATTCCGGCCGCGTCCAACAGAGTTTGTAAAAAAGTTTTTTACACAGCCAGTCGCGTGAACTCCGCCGCGCCGGCTTCTAGTCTCTTGGCAAGCCCAAAACACATGGCAGTCGTTGACCAGCAGGTCAAAGCGCCACCTCACACAATGCTTGCTTCCCGCACAACACCCGCCGCCCCGCCGGGCACGCCGGCCAACGCACCACGCCCCGATGCCGGCCGCGGCGAACGCTTCTTGCGTAAGCCCGAAGTGCTCAGCCGCACCGGCATCTCTCGATCCCACCTTTACTGGCTCATGGATCGCGGCCGGTTCCCCAAATCCATCCCGCTCTCTCCCCGTGTCACGGTCTGGCTTGAGTCAGACGTTGATGCCTGGATTGCAGCCCAGATTCCCGCCACCCATCCGCGAGCACAGTCATGACTGACGACATCCACCTGACCATCTCCGGCAAGCGCTTCACGTTGACGCGCGCCGAAGCCGAGTTTCTTGCCGAACACCTGCGCACGGCAATCGCGCAGCCGAACCTTGGCTTGCACTTCACCCATCACCGGCCTGGTCGGATTGGCGAGATCGTGTTGACGCGCGGCACTCCCACCATCTTGACCGATTGCTGAGGCGCCCATGACCACTCGCGCCCGCGCTTTCCTTCGCTGCCCGCACTGTGACGCTGCCGCCATCGTTCGGACGAGCGTGTCGCATAACAAGCTGCTCCGTGAATCGATGCTTCAGTGTCGCAACGCGCTGTGCGGGCACACCTTCACCGCCTACACCGAAATCGTGCGCACCATTTCCCCAAGCGCTTGCCCGAGCGACGACATTTTTCTGCCCGTCAGTAGTGCCGCCGAAAAAGCAGCGTTCAAAGCCAAGCTGGCAGAGCAGCACGCGGCGGTAAAGGTATCTTGATGTTGGAGTTGACAAGCCCCGGTCAGAGCGAGCAGCATTCCCACGTCGCCGCACAATCGGCGACCGGGTTTTGCAGCCCGACACATGAGGCGCACCAGCGCCCATCGATCGATGCACGGCGCTTTTTTATCGCCCGCTGTGTCGTCGCGGGCGACTGCTTGCCAGTTCTATGGCGGGCGGTGCGCGGAGGCCGCAAGGCCTGCCGGTCCTCATGCCGGTCTGCAAACCGCGTACCGTCCGTCACCCCGTTTTGCAGCGGGGCGGCGGATTCCGACCTACATGAGGAATCAGCCATGTCTCACGACACCCTAGTTGCGCCTACGCGTTTCAGCGTCCGCATTGCCCATCATTTTGGCGAGATCGCCGACACCCTCGATTGGGATCACACCCGTTGGCTAGCGCTCGATGCGTGCCTGCAAGCCACCGGAAAGCAGCCCGACGCTCTGACGCTGGCCGAGATCCAGCAGGCCATTGCCGCCGCCGCGCAGGAGGTTACGCGATGATCGGTTCGCACCTCGATGCCCTGGTCGGTAACGACGATGCGGTGATGCACGACTTGTTCAGTGCGACCCGTCAGCTGCTGCGCATCTACGAAATGCCAATGACGGCGCTGTTCCAGCTGGTCGAGGCACTTGAGCGTCGCGCCGGTTCCATGGAAGACCTGTCGCTGGGCGAGCTTTTGATGATGGTCGGCAGCGTGGAGGTCACCCCATGACGCACGAGACCGTTGGACTGTCGGGCGTACCCAACATGGGCGACGGCCAAGTGAGCGCCACGATTCTAGATGCGGTGCTTGACGCCGAGCGCACGGAGAAGATCTTGCGCTTAGCACACCGCATCGATCGCCTGCGTTGCAAGGCCGAAAAGCACCTGGCAACCGCACGCGCAGAGCTCGATGAAGTGCTGCAGGGCCATCCGCTTGAAGATCGGTTGCGCACGCGCTTTTTCGAGCCTCTGGAACATGAGTGCACAGAGCTGGCCCGCGTTTTTAAGCGCGTGCAGTGCCGCCTGTCGCTGTTCACCCCCGCCCAATCACAGAAGCAGTTCGAGGACTGCATGGCTTTGCAATTGGAGGACATCCAGGCCGAGCGAGCGGCCAGCGATGCAGCGGCACCATGCGCGTGCACTGCACCCGAATTGCCGTTCGGCTATTGGATGAGTGAGGACAGCTACAACCGGCTCAGGCGTGCCCGCTGGACGGCGTTGATGTTGAGCGGCATGGGCGATGGCATGGCCGAACGCATGGCGCTGTCGTTCGAGTCGATGGCCGCCAGCACGCTCTACATCCATGAAGATCTGGCTGCGGTCATGAACGACGCCACACATAGCACCGAGTTGGTGGCTGACGATGCGTCGTGCTGACGGTTTCGTGGTTGCCATGCAATCGGCAGGCTTGTTGGTGGCGTCTGTTGTTGCCGATGGTCGTCTCCGGCGCGTACGTGCCGAAGGCGATGGCAGTGGTCAGCGCAGTGGCTGGTACGTCCTGCATGCTGGTCCGCCGCTGGCCGGCGCCTATGGCAACTGGAAGACCGGCGCGAGCGCGCAATGGCGTGACAGCGAGGGTGGTTCGCTATCGGCTGCGGAATTGGCGGAGATCCGCGAGAAAGCGCGCCGCGTGCAGCGGCAACAGCAGGCCGAATGTGCGCGGCGCCACGCAGCGGCACGCGAGGTGGCATTGGCGCAATGGCGGCAGGCGGATGCTGCCAGCGCGACGCATGCCTATCTGGTCGCCAAGGGCGTGTCATCCCACGGGCTACGGCAATCGCATGGGCATCTGTTGGTGCCCATGCGCGACGCCGAAGGGCACCTATGGAGCATGCAGACCATCGCGGCCGATGGAAGCAAGCGCTTCCTCGCAGGCGGTCGGAAGCGTGGCCTGTATTACGCCATCGGGCGAGAGGTCTCGGAGGTGGTTTGCATTGCCGAAGGCTATGCCACCGCTGCCAGCATCTATGAGGCGACGGGCTATCCAACTGCCGTGGCCTTCGACGCCGGCAACCTCGAACCGGTGGCCCGGGAGCTACGCAGCAAATTTCCCGACGCCTTGATTGTGCTGTGCGCGGACGACGACGCGGCGACTGCGTTGTGCCGCGGCATTAATCCGGGCCTAGCCAATGCCCAGCGCGCAGCGCACGCGGTTGGCGGCGTCGTAGCACTGCCACCGCGCTCACCCGATCACTCCTAAGCGCCTCACTTTTGTGACCCTTCAACCCAAGGCGCGATGCGCCGACGTGGCAATGGAGCCTCGTGCATGAGCAACACCATCAAATCCGTAGACTTCAACGATGCTGCCAAAACGGTGGGCAAAAAGGCTGTGCGCAGCTCGATCGAGGCGGCCGTGCGCAAGGGCAGTGGGACCAGCAAGGCATGCGCCGATAGCGCTGCCGGAGCCAAGCCGCACTATCGCCTGAGCGATGCCGGCGTGTTCTACGTCGGCGTCAACGAGGACGGCGAGCAGGCAGAACCGCAATTCATCTGCTCGCCGCTCAAAGTCGAGGCCAAGACCCGCAATAGCCAAAGTGAGGAGTGGGGCCGGCTGCTGAGCTGGACCGACGCCGATGGTCATCGCCACCAGTGGGCCGCGCCGGCAGAAATGCTGGTGGGCGACCCACGGGAGTTCGTCCGCCAGTTGGCAGCCGGTGGTGTGGAGATGTCCGCGCACCGCAGCACGATGCAGCGACTGCTTGCCTACATCATCCAAGAGCGCATCGACGCACGTGCCCGCAATGTGGCCGTGCCGGGCTGGCATAACAGCAGCTATGTGCTGCCCAGTGGTGAGAGCTACGGTGCCGGCGAGGAGTTGCTGGTCTACCAGCACAGCGGTGGCTTGCAGCATCACTACGCGGCGGTTGGCTCGCTGGACGATTGGAAACGGGAAGTGGCAGCACGCTGCGCCGGTAACTCGCGGCTGGTGCTGGCGGTGGCGACGATGTTTGCCGGCCCGCTACTGCGCTTCACTGGCGCCACGGGTGGCGGCTTCCACATCGTCGGCGGCAGTAGCAGCGGCAAGACCACCGCGCTACGCGTGGCCGCCAGCGTCGTAGGGCCGTCAGAGTACGCCCGCGAGTGGCGCAGCACCGCCAACGGGCTGGAAGGCGTGGCGGTGCTGCACAACGATGCGACGCTGATCTTGGACGAGCTGGCACAGATCGATCCGAAGCAGGCCGGCGATGCGGCGTACTTGCTTGCCAACGGGAACGGCAAGAGCCGCGCGAATCGCGCGGGCGACGCACGCGCAGCTGCGCGCTGGCGCATCATGATCCTGTCGGCAGGCGAGGTGGGCTTGGCCCAACACATGGCCGAGGCTGGCAAGCAAGCCAGGGCAGGGCAGGCCGTGCGCCTGGCGGACGTGCCGGCAGAGGCCGAGGCCGGCCACGGCGTCTTTGAGCGGCTCCACGACGCCGGCGACGGCGCTGCGCTATCGGCCCTACTCAAGGACGCGGCGGCGCGCTCCTACGGCTCGGCGTGGCCGCTGTGGATGGAATACCTGACGCGGCTGGAAAGTCCAAAGCTCACCGCGCGGCTGCGCGAGGCAACAGACCGCTTCCTGGCAACGCACGTGCCGGACAACGCGTCGGGCGAGGTGCGCCGCGTGGCAGAGCGATTCGCCATCGTCGCCTTTGCCGGCGAGCTAGCCAGTACCTGCCGGCACCAGCTGACGGGCTGGCAGAAGGGCGAAGCAACTAAAGGCGTGGCGACTTGCTTCCAAGCCTGGCTGCAGCGCCGTGGCGGCTCCGGCAGTGCTGACACTGACGCGTTGATGTCGCGCATCCGCGCGTTCTTCGAAGCTCACGGCGAAAGCCGCCTTGAGCGATTCCGCGCAGCGGACGGTCTTCCCGTGCGAGAGCGCGCTGGTTTCCGTCGCTTCGATGAGGTGGGCGTCACCGAGTACATGGTGTTGCCCGAAGCTTTTCGCCGCGAATTGTGCGCCGGCCATGACGCGCGCCAAGCCGCGCGTGAGCTGATTGCTGCGGGCTGGATCAAGCCTGCAGCCGATGGCAAACCCTCACAGGTCGTCCGCGTGCCCGGCATGGGTGCGGTGCGCCTCTACATCTTCGACTCGCGCAAGGTGCATGACGGCTCGTTGTGAGCTGCATGTAGTGCGTGTCATCACCCTGGGGGCCGCCAAAGTGCGTGGTGGCCCTACCAACTGGAGCATGACCAAGTGAACACGAATACAGCAACAACGCGAGATATTTCCAGTGAGGCCAACGAAGCTGCCACCAAGCCTTCCACGCCCTGTGATGTGCGGGCGCGCTATGAAGCAGCAGCGCAGGCGCTGAGCGAAGCACTCGCACGCAAGAAAGTGATGGCCGACCGCGCGACTACGATGTCTCGGGCAGGAGACGCGGCCCAGGTTGAAGCCGATACTGTGCAGCAACTATGGCGCGGGCTGCTGCGCGACGCCGATGGCACATTGACACGCGAGGTCCAGAAGCTGCGTGCTGCTGAGCGCTCGGCGCTAACGTTGGTGGAGGAATACGCAGCCATGCATCAAGAGATCCGCGCACAAATGGACGGCATGGAACTGGAGGTAGCGGAGCTTGCCGCGAGGGGTATTGGCCTACGCGACGAAGTGTTGGAAGTTGCTTCACGCGAGGCGTTTGACACACTAATGGCAAAGGCCGGCGACACGATGGCCGTCGCATACGAGCTGCACCGGTGTGCAGTATCGTCTTCCACCATGGTGCGGATGCAGCCTAGTGACGAGCAATTACTTGCCGATTTCCTTCATCGTATCGGGCAACAAATCAACGCACGCTGCGACGCGGTAGGTGAGCTAGTGGGCGAGGCAATCGGTGCCCAGAAGTTGGAACTGGATGGCGTAGATATGGCACTAGCAAGAAGCCCCTTACGCCGCTCGATGCTGAATGTCGCTTAACGATAAATTTTATCGCTATTTGCGAAAATAATTCGCTTGTGCGAAGATTCTCTCCAAGGTGCTGGTAGGGGTCGCTTAGATACCCTCGCAAACAGTTGGGCCGCAAGGCCTGTGGAGGCAATTGCCTCTAACCGCTCCAGCCCAGCGGCGATTCGGTCTTCCGGCTCGTCGACGGAACGGAGGGACGATGAGCGACGCGCGGCGTGACCGGATAGGTGACGACGAGCGAGGGGCTCGTCGTCACGTTGGAAGGAAGGTGAGGTGCGTTGTCTGACCCCGGCTCTCGGTTAGCGAGGGCGCTTCGGGAATTCTCCCGACGCGTAACTGGAGCAGATAATGAAAATTAGTACCCGACAGCACACCTGGCATCGCCGCTCTATCAGTGCAGTTAAAAAGCTTCTTCGGAGTAAATACGTTTTCCGTTGGGCTGTGCTTGGATTTCGACTTTTTGTTGAAATTCGGAAGCTGATCGCTGAAATGATGTGATGCACACCTTCTCTTTCTAATTTTCTGGAGAAATTTATGATCGATAGGGCCTTGCGACTCACGCGGGAGTTTCATCGCATGAAGCAGGGGGATCTCGCGAAGAAGCTCGGAATTTCGAGCTCATATCTGAGTGAGATCGAGCACGGAAAGAAATCTGTTTCAGTAGAGCTGTTAGAGGAATATTCAAAAATTTTTCATGTGCCTGCTTCGACATTTCTGTTGTTCAAGGAAAGGCAGAGTGGGGAACAAGATGGGAAGACTCGTGACCATGCTGAGAGGCTTCTCGATTTCTTTGCTTGGGTGATGAGCGATGACGAAGACGATAAGGAAGTCCAAAAGACGGCGTCAGCCTCGGTTGGAAAAGCCAAAGAAGCAATACGCGCTTCATGACTGTGGTCTGTATGGGTTAAAGGGGCTTGGTCAGCTTGCTAAAGCTTTGCAGATTACTCAGGATGAGCTGGATGAATTGGCTAATCTGCGCGGCGGTTACACCGTCTGGAACCAGAACGGTCGTGCGGTTCAACAGGCGCGACCAGCTCTTAGAAAGATCCACGCACGCATTGCAACCCTTCTGAGGCGTGTCGCCTCACCTGATTATAGGCACTCTGGTGTAAGGGATAGGTCTTTCATTTCAAATGCGGCGCAACACATTGCGCCGCATGCGTCACTGAAGTTGGATATTTCCAAGTTTTACCCCTCCACAAGTGTGCACCACGTCTGGAAATTTTTTTTCCGGAAGATGCATTGCGCGCGGGATATCGCTGCGATTCTTGCCGGTCTGTGCTGCTTCGAACGGCGGCATTTGCCTACCGGTGGCGTTCATAGCGAAGTTTTAGCATTCTATTGCCATAAAGATATGCTTGACTCGCTCAACGAGCGCGTCGTAAGCCGTGGGGGCGTAATGACGGTCTATGTAGACGACATTGTGGTGACAATGCCAGGTGCTTGTGAATCGGATTTGCATTGGGCACAGCGTCTTATCGCGCGCGCAAGACTTGCAATGAACCTTCGGAAGTCACGCGTCATCAACGCAGATAAAGAGAAGTTGATCACCGGCGTGCTGATACGCCGAGGCAAAATATCTGCGCCTGCAGGTCAGCACAAGAAAGTAAAGCTGTTGCATGAAGCTATTGGATCGGCAACAGCTGGTGATGACGTCACGCCACAGATCCGCAGTCTTCAAGGGCATTTGGACCACATCGCGCAGATTGATCCAAAGTTCCTATCACGTGCGAAGGGGCATAGAGCGAAGAACCGTTTGGCGCTGCTGCCGCCCATCTAGTGGAATGCAATTAATTACTTAACCATGCCCAAGCTGGAACGCCGAGGCGCAGTCCGGCATCTTTCAAGGCAGGATCCCATGCGCCCAGAGCCGATGGCTTGCGCCATCCATCTTTCGTGGCGGACTGGATAACAGCCGCTGACGCAGAATCAGGATTCGCTCTTTCTAGCACATGGGATAGTCGATCCCGCAAGTTAGGTAGGTCGTTGGCAAAGGTCTGAGAGATGTCGGGAATAATTTCTCTAACGCCGGGTTGATTAGTTTCGGCTTGCCGCTTAATGGAATCGAAGAACTGGTGTAGAAACGAAAACTCTTCCTGCTGATCTTTTGTCATTTCAGTAATCCTCTAGTCGTGGTTAGTGTTCGATGAACACCTTTGTGTTTATCTGCATGAAGCAGCCATTGTGAGATGTTTCAAGCTGCTGGAGTCGATCAAGAAATCCTTGGGCCACTCCTGCTCTGATCTTCGGGATTGTGATCACGCGCTTGTGCAAGCTCCTGCATCCGCACCTGTTCCTGGGTATCACGGGTCTGACTCGCGGCTAGGTATTGTTGTTCTGGAGCTGCCGCTAGCGCCTCGCTGGTTGGCATATGCGCCCGGTTGGCATACGGATCCGGGGACGCGCCCGGGCCTGAGCGCATCACGAACATCGTCACCCCGCCCGGAAGCTTGTCGGTCGGGACGTTCAGTGCCACGTCCACCTTGTCGCCGGGCCTGAATCCCGCCTCCACGGCTATTTTGTAGGCGCTCGCAACTAAGCGATCGCTGCGCTCATCCCACGGTTTGTTGGCGCTTTCATCGAGCCTTGCGATGGAAGAGCGTAACTGCTCCACCAATGCAGCATCTTGTGGCTTCGGACCGGCGGCGCTCTGATGATTCACAGATGGCTGCTCGTCTTCACGAGGATCTTGCGATTCAACAGAACGCGCACCTATCTGCATTCCCGGCGCGCTGACCTGTGCAGTGGTCGTGCTCGTGGGCGCTGCACGACCTTGCACGTGATCGTCGTCCAGCGCAGACGACCGTCCTGGCGCTGTCTGCGGCGACGGCGCGCTGGGTGATGGGGGGTGCGGGGTCAGTGCTGCAGGCTGCTGCGTCTGAGGCGCCTGCGCAGGGGGATTGGGCTGGGGGACATTGGCAGGCATAGCCTGCTGCCGTTCTGCCTGCGAGATCTCTGCTGCCGTCGTGGTCGCCCTGATCTCCATGCGGTCGTCGTTCTGGCCAACCACCGTGGCGATCGAGCCATCTTTCTGCAGCTGCAGGAAGAAGGGCATCTGCTTGCCTGTGTCGCGCGCATGGTCTTGTGCAACTGCCGCCGTGGCTGCATCGATCTGGGCGTCAGTGCGCGTAATGCCAGCGCGGGCGTACATCCCAGCCACCTGGCTGTGCAAGTCGCTCTGCGTCGGCGTGGGATTGGTGCGGGCGACCTCCGCCATGGACGCCATGTCTTGAAGCCCGGCCTGTTGGCTCTGCCACGTGCGGTTCAATTCCTCGCGCGTGTTGCCGGTGGCCGCATTGATGCCATAAATCGTGCCGGGAGTGGTCCATTCGCCGCTGGCGTCGCGGGTATAGGAGTTACCGTCAGAAGCCTGTAAGGGCTGCGGTTGCGTACGCGCGTTCGTAATGGCTTGCGGCACCGGTTCGCGATTGGTGAACTCATTCCAGCCGAACTGGTTGTAGGCGATCTGGTAGCGGGCCGCAGTTGCTTCCGGCGTATTGGCCGCGTTCTGCGCGATGATTGTCTGCGACTGCTGCTCCAAGCCACTCGCACGCTCCGCACTGACCGGCGCGTTACGCGTGATTGGTATCTTGCCGTCAATGTTTTCCCTGATTTCAAGCTGCCACCCGCCCGTCTGCGCATCGCGCACGTAGTCGCGGCCCGTTTCAAACGGTTCGCGTGGCGGATGCGTTTCGGCTTTGGCGTCCAGGCGATATGGATCCTGCGGCTTCGGTGGATTTGCCAGCCCGAGTGAATACGAGTCGTTAGCCGCGCGGTAATTCAGCTCATCGGCAAGGCGGCCAGCAGCAACCAGCCGCGTTTCCTGAAAACCGCCGTTTGGCATTGGTGCGCTCACTGTGCGCGTCCACGTACCCTGTGGATCCTCTGGGTTGCGTGTCCACTCGTTGCCACTGCGGTCTGGCTGTGTATATATCCGGCTGATGTCCTGCCTCTCGGCCCAACGTTCGCCAAGGTAGGCGCCCGCCACGCCACCAACCAAGCCCGTAGCCAGCGCGCCAGGCCCCGTCCACGATCCTGTGACGGCACCGTAGCCTGCACCGAGCAGGAAGCCGCCTGCGATGCCGCCTGCATTGCGACCAACGAAGTGCGTGGCTGCCGACTCGGCGCCGGTATCGTTGCCCTGCGTACTTAGCTGGACAACGCGGTGGCCGGTCACGGCGAAGTCGTAGGCCATCAGCGCTACGCCGGCCGCACCCGCGACACGAGCACCAGAAAGCCCGCGCGCTCCAGCCGCTTCTGCAGCAACAAGCCCTTCACCGGCGACGATGCCGCCTTCGCCTGGGACGCCGGGCATCCGGGGCGCAGTCGGTGGCCGTGCCAGGATCGGTGGCATTTCTTGAGGAAAGGTGAGGCGCAGACGCGCCTCCATTGGCTGTGTGATTGGCAGGCGCCCGGCTTGGTTCGCTTCAGCAACTGCCTCGCCCAGTGATTGCCGGCCGCCCCATCTATCACTGAGGGTGGATGTTCCCGGCTGATCGATCGCGTCCAACGCAAGTTGGACATTGCCTTCGGACCGCGTCACGCCGGCCCAGCGCGCCTCTGCTGCGGCCATCTTTCCCACATCGGTAATCTGCCCAGCATGACTTTGTTGGTAAGCCGCAAGATCGCCATGGAAAGCCCGGATCTTTGCGTTCGCCTGCTGAGGGGTCATGCCCTGCGGCGTGTTGCTTACAAGGTCGCCATTGATCAAGCCCACCTTGAGTGTGTCGGTCAGGCCGTTGACTCTAGCCGCGATGCGCTGTGCTGCGGCTTGATCGCCGCGCAGCGTTGCTTGCCCGTCGGGGGACAGTTCCAATCTTTCAAGCCGATTCGCAAGTTCCTCTGAGTACGCCCCAAGCGGTCCACCGGGGTGAGGTGACAAACCCATCCTCGCGGCCAGTGCTTGGTCCGCAGGAAGATTGAGGATGTTGCGTGGGCCATGCAGCTCGAACAGGCCGCTTCTGGAAAGCGACTGCAGCAAGCGGCTTTCACTGAAAGCCGCTTGCTCAATGACATGGTGCCCTTGGAAAGCCGGTGTATCAGCCATCGGTGCAACTCCCGCTCAGAAATCCGTATCGAGGGTTTGACGCGTCAGAGGTCTGCGGCGTCTCGCAGCGACGGGCCACTAAGTTGGGCTGCGCTCAAGGCATCGAACAGAACGCGGTCACAAATGGCCTCAGTTCCTAGGCGTGACTGACGGAAGATGTGGGCGTTACCAACGACCTCGCGCTTGAATACAAGGCTTGCACCGCCGGATACGCTGTAGAAGTTAAGATCTTGCCCGGTCTCGTAATCGTGTTCGATCTCGATCTGGACCCGCGATTCACTCTCGTCAATCGCATCAAGCCAACGCGTCACGCTGCAGAGGTAGTACTGAGGACCCTGCGTGCCGTCGGCAAGGGTGAAGTCGCAAGCCGCAAAGGCGAAGCCTTCCGGGTCGACGGCGTCGAACACCCGCTTCAATGCTTCCGAAACGATCCAGATGCCCGCCAGCTTCTCGAAATCACGCGGCATCTCTTGCTGTCCCGGCAACTGCACTAGGTGCGGCCTCACCGGATACTGGTTTGGATCACCATTGGGTGGATCCATGGTGTTCATGCCAGGGGGCAGAAGCAGTTCTTCGTTGGCAATCTTCAAGCCAGCGCTTTGACCATTGCCCCGGAAGGTTGGCCGGAGGACAAAAAATTCTCCCAGGTGGGCGTCGGTCGCGACAGTGACGGGGATTGCTGCCTCATCGTTCATGGTGATTTCCATCGTGGACGGGTGCGCCGCAGATCGCGGCTGATTCCTTTGGTTTCTGGGATTCTATGGCAATGGGCGGCATGTCTGTAAGGCAGGTGGCCGAGCATGCGCTAGGGAGACCTCCACCCCTGGCGCCCCGTTACCCACGTTACGGCCTGTTACCAGGCGGCTGGGGTGCGGGTCGCGAGCGTAGCTCTTTGATATCGAAGGAATTCGGTCTGCCGGTTACAGGAGTTACCTGTGTTACCCGCCAACGCTGCATGTCAGAGATACGGCTCAAGCGACGGGAAGGTGCCGGCCGTTGGAGATGGCCACAGCACAAGGCAGCTGGGGATCTCACCACAGCTCAGCCCGTCTGGTTGGGTTAGAGCATGCGTTACCGCAATGGTGATACTGATCCTCTATTCATAGCGTTGCTCAAACCCAGCAAGTAGAGAGGGTTTTTCTTATCGGACGTGCTTGGACGGCGGTTTTCGGGGCTGCCAGGCTGCTACCTATCTGGCATCCATTTGCTGGCTGGGTCTAGCGTTCCGCACGGCTAGCTGGTGCGGGGATCCGCAGGCATATCGTCACCCCTGGCGTGCCACCCATAGCGTTGCTGCGGTTGCGTCTGCGTGCATGCAGGTGGTGCAGCGAAAGCACCATACGAAGCGCGCAGGCGTGGCGGGGCGACGATTGCGCGCGCCGGGATCTGGTCTGTGGTGAAATGCCTATTCTGGGACTTGACGCAACGAAGTCCGGCGGGCTTCTATCTGCTATCAAATCAGAAGACATGCCATCGCTATGGTCCACGCGAATTTGCTGGCAGCTGCCAGCACAGCTGCCCAAGTTGCCACCTCCACAACTCCGGGATGGGGACCTGTCCTGCAGCTGGTGGGCACGCTCGCAGGCTCCTTGGGGGGAGTATGGATAGGCGCACATCTCGTCGCTAGTAGAGAGCGCTCAGTTCGTGAGCAACAGCGCTCCGCTGACTCGCTCTATCTGGCGGTCACAATTTCAGGAATCTTGGAGCGGTTCACTGCGGCTTGCGCCGATGTCGCGGGTGACGACGGCACGTATCGAGGACAGGTCGGCCTAGATGGACGGCTAGCCATTCAAGTCGCTTCGCCTTCGCTCGACTATGCGGATATTGAAGTTGTTTGGATGGCTCTTCCTGGGGCGCTACTTGATCAGGTGCACTCTGTTCCGCGCAAACTAGAAAACATCCAGCGATATCTCGAATTCATGGCGGACAACTTAGATGATGATCGGTACTTCGCCGACCGTCAGCGGAAATACGCAGAGCTTGGCCTACACGCAGCTGCTGCTTCTATGGATCTGCGCAAGCACGTAGGGCTTGATCCAATGATTGATCCAGAGAGCAGTACGGTGGCGTGGCTCGAGGAAAAGCTCTCAGAGCGTATTCGTCTTGACACTGCTTATGAGGAGCAACAGGCAGCGATGTGGAGTGCCTTAACACCTCCAGCCTCAGCCGGAAGTACTCAGATATAGCGTTCAGACCTCACCTGCTGCCGACGGTGACACAAGCCACAAGATGTCTGCACAGCCAATCTGCAGGAATAGACAATACCGAGAGATCAAGGCGGTAACTTTGGCGGTATCTAAGATGATAGTAGGATATAAAATACTTCAAATTCAATAGTTTAAGTAAATTTTACGGTTGATGGTGGGCCACCAATAAAAAAGGCACTTGACGCGAGTCGAAGTGCCTTTTTCGTTGCCTTGGAAAAATTGTTGGAAAATTAGCCGCGCTTTGGCAGTTTTATCATCGGCAGCGCATGGTCATAGCTGCCTAGCGTTGCCGGTGTCACGTGCCCCGCAGTGTTTGTCGCCCGCATTGTCCACTGTTTGTGGACGCGCTCGCGCAGGTCGATGGCGAGTCAACGGCGACCACGTGTATCTCCAGCTAAGGGACGACTTGTCAATCGGTACCTCTACGCGCGGTGGAGCCTGGCCCGGCATCATGCCGATGCGTGCTGCGATATCCCCATGGAGGCGAACTCGCAGAGCGCAGCGGCAGCCGCCGACGGATGCATCGAGGAGGTGGATGCTTGTGCGTCAGGTTGCGATTGGATAGTCGATGTAACCCTCTGCACCACCGCCGTAGTAAGTGTCGCGATCCGGAGTGGCGAGCGGGACACCTGTCTGCAGGCGTGCCACCAGGTCCGGGTTTGCAATGAAGGGCTGTCCGAACGCGGCCAGGTCGATCATCCCTTGGTCGATCAGCCGAGTGGCCCATTCCAGGTTCAATTTGCCCGCAAGGATCACGGTGCCGCCGTAGGTGCGCTTGAACGCTGCGAGGAACGTTTCGTTCATGTCGGGAGAGCCGTTTGCGTGGTTGTCGTTTAGATGCACATACGCAGGCGCTCGCTTGGCCAGTTCTTCGGCCAGGTACAGGTAGCTGGCCTCGCTCTCCGCGTACGCGGGCATGTCGAATTGGCGGTTGTTCGGTGCAAGGCGGATTCCCACCTTGTGGGCGCCGATGCGCGCTGCCACTGCATCCACGGTCTCGAGAATCAGCCGTGCCCGATTCTGCAGCGAGCCACCGTAGGCGTCGACACGTTCATTGGTGATCGGGTTGAGGAACTGCTCGAAGAGGTAGCTATTGGCCGCATGGATCTCGATGCCGTCGAAGCCTGCGTCGATCGCACGCTGGGCTGCCTGCTCGAAATCCCTGACGATGCCTGGCACCTCTTCGGTCTCGAGCGCACGCGCCGGGCTGGGCTCAGCGGTCCCCCGCGTTCCGTCTTCGCGGTAGATGAATGCAAAGCTCTTGGAGCCGGGTGCAACCGGGCGCGTGCTCGCGCTCACCGGATCGGCGCCATCGGGCTGCAGCGAGGTGTGCGACATGCGGCCCACATGCCACAGCTGGGCGAAGATCTTGCCCTGCCGGGCATGCACTGCATCGGTCACCACCTTCCAGCCGGCAACCTGCTCCTGCGACCAGATGCCGGGCACATCGATATAGCCCTGGCCTTGCTGCGAGACGGGCGTGCCCTCGCTGACAATCAGGCCTGCGCTTGCGCGTTGGGCGTAATAGGTTGCCGTCAATGCATTCGCCACGCATCCCGGATTGCGGGCGCGGGTCATCGGTGCCATGACGATGCGGTTGCTCAGCTGGATGTCGCCGAGATCGAAGGGTTGGAAGATCTTTGATGTCATGGGGAGGGCTATTTGATGGGGACAGGCTAAAGAAGGTAAGGTTGACCTCGATGCACATAAAGGTGCTAAAAGTCCCAACATTCGGGACATGAATTCCCCAAAGGTCTACCGATGATCCCTGTCGAGACACTCAATGGACTTGTCACCTTCGTCACCGCTGCACGTTCCAGGACGTTTACCGAGGCGGCCGACTCCCTGGGGATCTCGCGCTCGGCGGTGGGGAAGGCGATCGCCCGCCTGGAGGCGCGGCTGCGCGTGCGTCTGTTCCACCGCACCACGCGGCGCATCGCGCTCACTGCTGATGGTGAATCCTATTTCGCGACATGCGCTGCTGCGTTGGAAGAGATCGCCAGCGCAGAAGCCAGCCTGGCCTCTCAGTCGTCACTGCCTGCCGGCCGGCTGCGTGTGGACATGCCGTCGTCTTTCGGCCGCCACGTCATGTTGCCGATCCTGCTTCGCATCGGCGCAGCGCATCCCGATCTCCATTACACGCTCTCTTTCAACGACCATCTGATCGACCCGGCCCAGGAAGGCATCGACCTGACGATCCGGTTTGGCGGATTGGAGAACTCCGGTGGCCTGGTTGCGCGCAAACTGGGACGGCAGCGGCTGGTGTTATGTGCATCGCCTGCGTATCTCGCTGCACACGGGGCTCCTCGCACGATCAAGGAGCTGCAGGCGCATCGCAGCATCGTCGGCTTCCGCAATGGCCAGCCTGTTGGCTGGAGGTTTGGCGACAAGGTGACCGCCGGCGATTTTGTGCCCCAAGGAACGCACCAGTTGAATGACGGGGACGCTGTCATCGACGCTGCGATCGCGGGTCTGGGCATCTGCCAGATGCCGATCTCGCTGGTGCGCCCGCACGTCCGGTCGGGCAGGCTGCAGCTCGTTCTGGAAGAGTGCACGGCCTATTGCATCGAAATTTTCGCGCTCTGGCCGCGCACGCGCCACTTGCGCCCGAAGGTGCGCTACGTGGTGGACGAGTTGGTGCGGCTTTCCGCTATCGGCACTTTTGATTAAAGAGTCGCGCAATGCGCGCTGCCGCTACCATCGATACCTGTAACCAGGTCCGGCGGCTTGAGTCATTCACTGCGAAGTCGACCCTGAGAGCCAGGCGCAGCGAGGCAAGCGGGCTCTCAAATGAATCTAGCTCCGTCATCCCGCAGCGAACGCCATCCCGGCGTTCTGCGGCGCACGGCTTGAAGTGCGGCCTGCCTAGCGGGTCTGGGCGTCCCAGAACCCCATGAGCTGCGTAATGGCAGCGTCCATCGCCTTGAAACTCATGCCGTCCCTGGCGAGTGTGGATAGCCCAAGCAGGAAGCTGTCGAACACGCATGTGAGTGCAGCGGGGTCGGCATCCGGCCCGAGTTCTCCGTTGACGATGGCGCGTTCCACGCAGGCGCGGATGCCGGCGCGTGTGCGGGCACGCGAGCGCGTCAGCGGGGTGCAGAGCGCAGAGAGTTCCGGTGATGGTGCGCTCATCACTCCTAACGTCACCATGCAGCCCTTGGGGTGGCCGCGCTCGCATTGCATCTTGGCTGAGCGACGCAGCGCAAGTTCTACCGCCTGCTTCGGACCAAGCGAGGTGTCCCACAAGCAATGGGTCACCTTTGCATAGGTCGCCAGGTAGCGGTCCATGCATTCCTTGAAGAGCGCTTCCTTGGAGAAGAACGCGGCATAGAAGCTGGGCGCGGTGATGCCGCCGCCAATCGCCGCCTTGAGTTGGCTCAACGAGGTGGATTCGTAGCCCTGTTCCCAGAACAGGTGAAGTGCTTGCTCGACCGCGGTGTCGCGGTCGAAGCTGCGTGGCCTTCCCATCTGTGCCATTGCACTCTCCGATACCTACATACAGACTAGTCGATACATATGTCGTTGACAATGTGGTCGCTTCGTAATATACATACCGAACGATACATATATTTTGCTTTCGATAGCAGGCACGGGCAGGCTGTTCGGTAGATGGCCTGTTTCTTTTTTTTTTTGGCTTATATATGTACCGATCGATATATATAGGTGTGATCTGGCCCGAAACTTATCTCAACCAAGGACAGCATGTGACCTCTCCAAACACATCAACGGCCAGTGCAATCCCCGCGCCGTTACCCATCGCCGCCCTGTTGGCGCTGGCGATCACCGGTTTCATCTGCATCGTGACCGAAACCCTTCCTGCAGGATTGTTGCCGCATATGTCCGCAGGCCTTGGCATTACTCCCGCCCTGGCTGGGCAGACGGTGACCGCTTATGCGTTGGGTTCGGTGATGGCTGCAATCCCGCTGACCATTGCGACCCAGCAGTGGAGGCGACGTAACGTGCTGCTGCTCACCATTGTCGGCTTCCTGGTGTTCAACTCCATCACTGCACTCTCAACCAACTACAGCCTGACCTTGGTGGCGCGTTTGTTTGCTGGCGCCGCCGCAGGCCTGGCCTGGAGCCTGCTGGCCGGTTACGCCCGGCGCATGGTGCAGCCGGAACAGCAAGGCAGGGCCATGGCGATTGCGATGGTGGGCACACCGATTGCGCTCTCCCTGGGCGTGCCGCTGGGTACCTGGATGGGCGGCATGCTGGGCTGGCGGAGTGCGTTTGCCGCGATGTCGGTTCTGACAGTCGTTTTGATCGTCTGGGTGCTGGTGAAGGTGCCCGATTATCCCGGCCAATCGGCAGCGCAGCGTGTGCCGCTGCGCAAGGTGCTTGGCACTCCTGGCGTGCGTCCCGTGCTCGCCACCGTGATGGCGTGGATGTTGGCCCACAACATCCTCTACACCTATGTGGCGCCGTTTGCCGCACACGCGGGGTTGGGCCATCGCGTGGACGTGCTGCTGTTGGTCTTCGGCGCAGCCGCACTGGTTGGTATCGGCGTGGCGGCAAAGCTGGTGGAGCATCACCTGCGTCGCACCGTATTGATCTCGCTGGCGACGTTCTTCGCACTCTCTGTGGTGCTGGCGCTACTGCAGGACATGCAGCCTGTCGTTTACGGGTGTGTGGCGGTGTGGGGTCTGACGTTCGGTGGAGCTGCGACGCTTCTGCAGACTGCACTTGCCGATAGCGCAGGAGAAGGGGCTGATGTTGCGCTGTCGCTCAATGTCGTTGCCTGGAACAGTGTCATCGCCGGTGGTGGTGTGGTGGGCGGCGTGCTGCTGGAGCAATGGGGCGCGCAGACCTTTCCGGCGGCCATGGCCTTGTTGCTGGCGGTTGGATTTTGCATTGCATGGCGCGCCCGAAGCTATGGATTCGCTGCGGGCACACGCGCGCCAGTCGTCGGTCATTAGCCTGTTAGCCGTGGCAGTAAATGACGGGTCAACGACATTGCCGACAGCAGATTGTGGCGGAAGAATCAGCGGACATCTCCTCTGCGGCATCGCCATGGCCCCCCTTACGTTTCACCGCGTTATCCGTCGCGCTGCCTGGGCTGCGTGCATGATCCTTGCCGGGTGTGCCGAGCCGGCGGCGCGGTCTGCACTGCCGGCGCGCGGTGCCCCGGATATCGCTGCAACGGCACAGGCGACGCTGCCGCCCTACCGTGCTCGCACGGCGCGCGCCCGCCCGATGATTGCGGTGGTGGGAAACAATGCCGGTGTGGAAGTCAGCGACTTTCTGGTGCCGTTCGCCATTCTCTCGCGTGCCGGCACCATGGACGTCGTCGCCGTCACCCTCGATGAGGGGCCGCTGGCAACTTTCACCGACCTTGGCGGCCCCGGCTTCAAGATCGCGACAGACACAACCGTGGCCCAGTTCGACGCCGCACAGCCCGAAGGCGCCGACTACGTCATCGTGGCCGCTCAGGCTGCCGAACCGCGACTGCTTGCATGGTTGAAACAGCAATCCGCGCAGGGCGCGACCATCGTCACCATCTGCAACGGTGCACTCATCGCCGCGCAGATGGGCGTATTCGATGGTCGCCGCGCCACGGCGCATTGGTCGACCAGTGCCAGCCGCGCCGAGACGTTTCCTGCGATCCGCTGGGCGCCGAATCGGCGTTATGTCGCGGATGGAACGTGGATCTCTACCGCAGGCGTGAGCGCCGCGATCCCGGCATCGATCGCGTTGGTGGAGGCCACCAGCGGGCAGGCGAAGGCGCAGGAACTGGCATCGGCGCTCGGTGCAAAGGATTGGTCGCCGCAGCACGACAGTGATGCATTCCGTCCTCGCCTTGGCACAACCGCGTGGCCGCTGGCGAAGGTGCTGTATACCAACCGATGGCTGCACAGTGGCGAGCAGATCGATGTGCTGGGCGCACCCGGGATGGATGAGGCGACACTTGCGCTGACCGTGGATGCGTACTCCACCACGGGGAGAAGCCGCGCGTCCGTCGTCTCTACCACTGGCGCATCCTTTGTCACGCGGCATGGACTTGTCATCGTGCCCGACCGACAGCGCGAGCCGGGCAGCACGATCCCACTCGTCGCCCCGGCCGACCCGATGCCGGTGCCGGCTTTGAATGATGCGCTCGATGGCATCATGCAACGCTATGGTCGAGCAACTGCCAAGGGCGTTGCGCTGGCATTTGAATATCCCGACTACCCGCGCTGAACGCGCAAGGCCTCCATGTCCGACTCATCTCCTTCGCGTCACGTTGTGCTGCTTGCGCACGACGACATGAATATTCTGGACCTGACCGGGCCAGTGCAGGCACTGCATACCGCAAATCAATGCGCGCCCCTGGCTGGGGGCAGTTCGCGCTACCGGATCACCGTCGCGTCCGAGAGCGGCGGCCTGGTGACGACCAGCTCCGGTCTGCAGGTGATGTCGGTGGCGATTGCCTCGCTGGACGATGTCGCCATCGATACGCTGATGGCGCCAGGTGGTTGCCGCGGTGCGGTTTACGCCGTCTCGCCTGGATTGGTTGAGTGGGTGGCCACGCGCGGCGTAAACGTTCGCAGGCTCTGCTCGATCTGCACCGGTGCGTTTTTGCTTGCCGCCGCAGGGCACCTGGATGGCCGGCGTGCAGCCACGCATTGGGGCTGGGCGGACCGGCTCTCCAGCCTGCACCCCGGCGTAAGTGTGGATGCCGACAAGATCTTCGTGCGCGATGGACATGTGTGGTCATCGGCCGGCGTCACGGCCGGCATCGACCTGACGCTTGCGTTGATCGAGGATGATCATGGCCACCGGCTTGCGATCGATGTGGCACGTCAGCTGGTGGTCTTCGTCAAGCGCTCGGGCGGGCAGTCGCAGTTCAGCGCACCGTTGTCGGCGCAAACCAGCGCGGGCGGCGATTTTGCGGAACTGCACGGGTGGATGGCCGCCAACCTGCATGAGGATCTGCGGGTGGAAACGCTTGCCGGCCGCATGAAGATGTCGCCGCGCACGTTCGCACGCGTCTACCGCAGCACATCCGGTGTCACCCCAGCCAAGGCGGTGGAAACGCTACGCGTGGAAGCGGCGCGCCGCCTGCTGGAATCCGGAAACGCGCCGATCAAGCGCATTGCGGCGCTGACCGGTTTATCGGACGAACAGACACTGCGTCGTACCTTCCTGCGCGTCTTGGGCGTAGCTCCGGGCGACTACCGGGATCGCTTCCAGGGCACCGCAGCGGATGAGCGTTCCGCCGTCGCCTGATGCATCCATGGTTGCGAGTACGCGATGCGGGAACGTCGGGAAGAGCCTCGGCCACGACGCTCCCAACGCACGGCTATTTCAAACAAAGCGGTAGGCTATCTGATGGTATCGGTCGCTTCGGGACGCGCAGGAGCCACTAACGGGCGCGATTCGAAAAGCCTGGTTCCAATGCGCCGCAACAGCGTGTTACCGGGCAGCTCGATGATGCGATACATCAGCCATGCCAGCAGGAAAACCACCAAGGTGATCAGCGCGGCCATGGCCGGGGTATGCGCATGGTCGCCCAGTAATTTCATGGCGACATAGATCACCGGAATGTTCAACAGATACATCGAAAAGCTGAACTCGCCACACATCATGATGGGCCGGTGGCCGAACAGCAGCTTGCCCAGCGGTGTATCGAAGGAGAACATGAACACGAAGATGCCAGAGAACAACGCGCCTTCCAGATAGTTGTAAAACTCGCGCTTGCTGCCGAATTCCACCGGCAGGATGCGTGCGATGACCAGGCCGATAACGATCAGCGTCAGGCCTTGCAGCAACGCAAGCGTGCGCATGCCCTTGTCGGACCAGGCTTGATTGCGGAACAACCCGAACAGCACGCCGGAGAAGAAATATTGCATCTTGGAGCCGACAAAGGTGCCGGGCAGTTGGTCGCGGTAGGAGATCAGCAGAAAAATCGCGGTCAGCACGATTGCAAGCACGGAGGCGTTTCCCTGGTTTCTGAATTTCCACAGTGCGAACCACAGGCCCACGAAGACCGCGTAGAACTGCACTTCTGGCGGAATGCTCCACAGCGCCGACACGTTGCCGGAGAACAGCAGGTGACGCAGCAGATTCTGATGGGTGATCGCGTAGACGAACGATGGGTCGATCAGGTTGTAGATCAGATAGGAGCCGATCACCACAAACAGATAGGCCGGAGCGATCCGCGAGAAACGCGAGATGCCGTAGCGCACCACGGAAGAGTAGTCGAATTGCTTGTGGCCGTAGAGAAAGGCCATCAGGAATCCGCTCAGGGTGAAGAACACCATGACGCCCACTTCGCCCGGATACAGATGGCTACGCGAGAAGAAGCCGTCTTCCGCGAGATGCGAATAGACCACCAGCAAAGCGGCCAGTCCGCGAATTCCGGTGAGCGCATCGATGCGCTGTGCGGCGCTCATCGATCGTTCCTGCTGATCGGGAGTTGCGGAAAACAGGGGTTTGCGTGGGGCATGGATGGTTTGTCTTTGGCGGCCGGGGGAGCTTCCCGCGTGAGTGCGCCTATGTGACAAATTGGTTGCATCCATGACCTGATCTCATGAATGCTGATTCGGCAGCATGAAGGCGAAACCGACTTGGTGCTGGGTGATTTCCATGTCCGCGAGAAGTTTTAGCTCCGCGGACTGCGCGGTCGCGTAATGCGTAGGGTCGTGTTGGTGCTCAGCAACATCTGTACCGCCGTTTCCACACTGCCAAACCTGCGGCGTTGCAACAGATAGACCAGTGCGAGAAGTCCCAGAAACATCAAAACCACGCCCGGTCTGATCGCCAGCGCTGGAACAAGAATGACGATGACGATGTACAGAATGGTCCAGTTGCAGAAGCCGGTAATGACGATTTCACGTCGCCGGCGGTCGATCGCGATGTGCCCTCGCATCACCAGCGGGTAGACAGGACCGACGAACACCAGAAACGTCTCGCGAAATGCGTAGGCATGCTCGGACAGGGGATGGAATCTGAGGTCTGGCCAACGTGTCGGTTCAACCGCGTTTTCGACCTGCGCTAATGAAAAACAGGCCAGCTGGGTGCTGGTCACCGGAATCCGCCGTTGGAACACGGGCAGTCCCCGTCTGAAATACGGCCGGTTCCAGGCGATCTGCAGAACGCCTTCGATCACTAACAGCACAAGCAACAGCTGGAACATCGGGCATCCGTTGTCGAGTGTTGAGTCGACTGTAGCAACTCGGTATGCGGGCTGCGCGGCCCGTCTTGTTCTGCAGTGCTTCAACGCGTTAGCATCGACGTTCGTCTACAGCGACCTCCTCCGACACCATGACGCCACCCTGACCTGACGCATCACGCGCTCGCAGTCTCTGCGAAGGTCCAGGTGTTCGACGTTCATGTCTTCGCGCCGTGTGTTTGCCGGTGCGCGGAGTCGTTTCAATGTCCAGATTTTTCTCGTTGCGCCAGCAATGGTTCGGCAGTGTGCGTGGCGATGTGCTCGCCGGCATCGTGGTCGCGCTTGCGCTGATTCCCGAAGCCATCGCGTTTTCGATCATTGCCGGTGTCGACCCCAAGGTGGGGCTCTACGCTGCGTTCTGTATTGCGGTGGTGACCTCCATCGCCGGTGGCCGCCCTGGCATGATTTCCGCAGCGACCGGCGCGATGGCGCTGTTGATGGTGGAGTTGGTCAAGGATCACGGGGTGCAGTATCTGTTGGCGGCTACCGTCCTGGCGGGTGCGCTGCGGCTGATCGCGGCGGCGTTTCGGCTTGGCGCATTGATGCGCTTTGTGTCGCGCTCGGTGATCACCGGCTTCGTCAATGCGTTGGCGATCCTGATCTTTCTTGCGCAGTTGCCGGAGCTGATCGGCATGCCATGGCCGGTCTATGCGGTGTGTGCAGCGGCCTTGGCCATCATCTATCTGCTTCCGCGCCTTAGCACGGCGATTCCCTCGCCGCTGGTTGCCATCGTGGTACTCACCGTGGCATGTGCGTACTGGCAGATCGACATCCGCAGCGTGGGCGATATGGGCCATCTGCCCGACAGTTTGCCGATGTTTCTGCTGCCGGATGTGCCGCTGCGCTGGGAGACGGTGCGCATCCTGCTGCCGGTGTCGACGACGCTGGCGGTGGTGGGATTGCTGGAGTCGTTGATGACCGCGCAGATCGTCGAAGACATGACCGATACGCCCTCGCAACGCAACCGCGAATGCGCCGGCCAAGGGGTGGCGAACATGCTTGCCGGCTGCTTCGGCGGCATGGCCGGTTGCGCGATGATCGGGCAATCGGTGATCAACGTACGCTCCGGCGGGCGTGGGCGCCTGTCGTGCATGGTGGCCGGCGTGGTGCTGTTGCTGATGGTGGTGTATGGCGCGCCCTGGGTGCGGCAGATTCCGATGGCGGCGCTGGTGGCGGTGATGATCATGGTCAGCATCGGCACTTTCAGCTGGGGGTCGTTGCGCGATCTGCGCACGCATCCCAAAAGCTCTTCGGTGGTGATGCTCGGCACCGTCGTGGTCACGGTCTGGACGCACGACCTGGCCAAAGGCGTGTTTGCGGGGGTACTGCTGTCGGCGCTGTTCTTCGCGCGCAAGGTCGGGCGCATGTTGCAGGTGCAGGAGATCGATCGCGACGACGGTGTGCGGGTCCATGCCGTGCGCGGCCAGGTGTTCTTCGCCTCGGCCGGGCAGTTCGCCGCCAGCTTCGATGTGCTGCGCACGCCGCCCAAGGTGCTGATCGATCTCACCCACGCGCACTTCTGGGATATCAGCGCGGTGGCAGCGCTGGATCGGGTGGTGCTCAAGCTGCGCGCGCACGGCGCCACAGTCGACATCGTCGGCTTGAATCAGGCCAGCGACACGCTGATCGAGCGCTTAGGAACCCACCGGCGCGCTGGCGCGCGCTTGCGGGTGGGTCACTGAGGTCTGTCGCTCATGCGCGGCGGTGGCGGCGCCCAGCGCAGTTGTAGCAGACGCATGCTCGCCGAGCAGCGCGCTGAGGCGGCGGTGGCACTCCCGGAAGGCGAGCGCAGAGGCCGGCATGTCGCAGGCGTCGAACGTTTGCGCCTCGGCCTTCCAGGATGCGAGCAGGTCGTGCAGATCGTGGATCAGGCTCGGCATGGTGTTTCCTTTGTAGGCGTGCTGGTAGCTACGGACGGAAGCGCGGGCCGGATGCAGTGCCGGCGAGACAGCCTCATGCGTCACCGGATGACGTGGCTGCGACGAGCGGTCCGGCCGGTGCGCGGGACACACGTGCGCGTCACATGGCCGGGAGGAGGGTGGCTTTGCGGTCTTTTGCCGCTGGAGCTGATCATGAGCAGTTACGAAAACGGCGTAGACGACCCGACCACACCGCCTAACGGCGTCAAGGCACCCGGCAAGGACCATGCAGCGATCCAGGACGGGCCGGCGCAGGACAGCGAGATCGATGACGACGATGCCATCGAAGACGAAGTGGATGCTGAGGTGGATCTGGACGATGACGACAAAGACGAAGAGGATGAGCAGTAGCCGCTCTGATTAAACGTGAGCACTGGTGCGTTGCTGAGGTCACGAAGATGCCGCGCGCCTTGCGGCATCTTCTGGCTGTGGTCGCGCTGGCTGCTTAGACTGGACGGCCCTCGATCACGTTGACGTCCATGGATCATTTGCCACCACTGCCTTCCATTGCGCTCGGACAGTACCGCCACTTCAAGGGTGGCCGTTACGAGGTGCTGGGTGTCGTGCGCAGTAGCGAAACGCTTGAGCCGCTGGTGCTCTACCGCCCGTTGGACAGCGACATCGGTATGTGGGTGCGGCCCTATGCGATGTTCGTCGAGCAGGTCGAAGTGGAGGGAGTTGAACGCCCGCGGTTTGAGTTTGTGGAGTAACGGTTGCCTGCAACTCACTACGCTACGAGCCGATCTTTTAACTGATCTTTCGTCGTGCATGGCGACGGTGTGAAGCCAATCAAAAAGCCCGGGCGTGCCCGGGCTTCTCTACATCGCGTGGCTAACTAGTTATCAGCTCAGGTCGCAATTGCTCGGCTGCGGCCAGGTGGTGGCAGGCAGCATGGCCTTGACGGCGGCCGGGGCGGTGATGCCGATGGCGCTGGCGCCGTACAGGTCTTCCAGTTCGTCGATGCTGACGATGTAGCTATCGAGCGAACCGAGCGTAGCGCTGTTGGGAATCAGCCAGCTGATCGCGCGCGTGCCGCCGCCCGGGTTGGCGGTGATGATCGTCTTCCAGAAGAAGTCCGGGGTGCGGATGCCATGGCTGGTCAGGAAGTAATCGTTGGTGGTGTCGCTGTAGATCACCCCGCCGTAGACCTGCACGCTGGCAATGTCGCGGTAACACTCGGCCACATTTTCGGCACGCACCCAGATGCCCTGATTGAAGCTGGCTACCTGCGGCACGATGTTGGACATCAGGTTGGCGCGACGGATGTAGGTCGCGTTGTAGTCCATGTGGTTGGAGGTCACCAGGTGGCCGCGATCGTAGCCGGTGCGCACGCTGGCGTAGGAGGCAGTGGAGGTCTGGCCGGCACAGCCGCTGGGCAGTTCGGTATCCAGATTGAAGCTGGACGGACGCGCCGCCGAGCCGGTATCGGCCTGCAGGACGTATTCGTAGCGCAGCGCGGTGTGGTTGGTGCAGTCGTAGCGCAGCGTGTAGCCACCCTTGTTGAGGGTGACGACCTGTGCATTTGCGGTGGCACTGAAGGCGGTGAGAAGCAGAACGGCGAAGAAGGTCCTGAAGCGCATGGGAGTGAATCTCCTTGGAATCATTCGGACGCACGAGGCCACCGCCGCCTGCTGTGAGCAGATCGACGTTCAGCGGAACGTGCGCTGGAAGGGGGGAACAGGCTGGCTCGATCTCTAGCGAGCGCGACAGCTATCGCACGCAAATGTTTCTTGTTGGTGACGTAGGCGTGAGGAATGTGCACTCGCACCACTTTTTCGATAAAAGTGTGATGGTTATCAGTCTTTTTCGTGCATACGGCGCGCAGGCGATAAGCGATTGGTTATGCCCGGAGCGGGCAGATGCGCGTCTGAACCACGCTTTTGCAGCGGCGCGCAATCAGCAATGCGCTGTGGGTAACGTCGGAGGACCACTGACGTGAAGGTCAGGAAGTACGCCAGCTTCGGCCGGCCCTGTCGGCAACGTAGGGGCACTCCTCGATGGGAAGGGGGGCGGCTCGCCGGGCAACATCGCCGGATCACCGCATCGCCTCAGCTTCGCATTCGCATGATCCCAAAACGAAAAACCCCTCGTCTGCAGTGCGTGCAGAGAGGGGTGTCGAGCGTGTGGCGAGGCGTTCGGGTCGATCGAGCGAGCGACCCGCTATGCGACGTGTCGTACCAGCTGCTGTTCGGTGGCAGGCGCCAGTTGGAACTGCGATACCAACTGCGTGAGCGTGCTCGATTGCTTCTCCATCGCCCGTGCCGCAGCCATGGCTTCTTCCACCAATGCCGCATTTTGCTGCGTGGTCTCGTCCATCTGGATGACGGTCTGGTTGACCTGCTCGATGCCGGCCGATTGCTCGCTGGAAGCTGCGGTGATCTCGCCCATGATGTCGGTGACGCGATTCACGCTGGCAACGATCTCGGTCATTGTGGTGCCGGCCTTGCGCACCAGTGCCGAGCCTTCGGCAACCTTGCCCACCGAGGCATCGATGAGCCCCTTGATCTCCTTGGCGGCCCCGGATGAGCGCTGTGCCAAGGTGCGCACCTCGCTTGCCACCACGGCAAAACCGCGGCCCTGCTCGCCGGCACGTGCCGCTTCCACCGCCGCGTTCAAGGCCAGGATGTTGGTCTGGAACGCGATGCCGTCGATGACGCTGATGATCTCGGCGATCTTCTTGGACGAGGTTTCGATACCCGACATGGTGCCGACCACCTGGCTGACCACCTCGCCACCTTGCGAGGCCACCCCGGCAGCGCTGCGTGCAAGCGCGTTGGCTTGACGGGCGTGTTCGGCGTTCTGCCTGACGGTGGCGGTGAGCTCTTCCATCGAGGCAGCGGTTTCTTCCAGGTTGGCGGCCTGCGACTCGGTACGCCGCGACAGATCCTGATTGCCGGCGGCAATTTCGCCGGCAGCGGTATCGATCTCCGAGGACGAATGCTGGATGCGCCCGACGATATCGGTCAGGCGGTCCACCGTGGTGTTGGCATCGTCGCGCATGCGCGCAAAGACGCCGGAAGAGGTGCCGTGCATGCGTGTGGTCAGATCGCCGCTGGCAATGGCCTGCAACACCTGCGACACCTCGCCAAGACTCCTGTCCGAGGTGCTCATCAAGTGATTGAGATCCACCACGATCTGGCGGAAATCATGTTCGAACGCGGTCTCGTCGCCACGTGCGCTGAAGTCGCCCGCCGCCGCGGCCGCGGCCAAGCGCTTGATCTCGCCGTTGATGGACAACAGGCTGGCCCGCACATCGTTGATCGATTGGCTGATCACCGCTTTTTCGCCCGGCAACGGGGCCAGCTGCTGCGACAGATCGCCCGCGGCATAGCGTTCGGTCAACGCAACGATCTGCATGGTCACTGCGAGATGGCTGGATACCAGCGTGTTGCTGGCGCGCACCATGCTGCCGAATTCGCCGGGAAATTCCTGCTCGGCGATACGGTGACTGACCATGCCGGCCTCGTGCTTGTCGCCCATCTCCGTCTGCGCCTGGATCACGCGACGCAGCTGACGCTGCATGCTGTCCATCGCCTGCAGCAGTTGGCCGACTTCGTCGTTGCGGTCGATCGAAATGGTGTTCTCCAGCTTGCCCGACGACACTGCATGTGCGATGCCGATGGCACGATTGAGCGGCTGGGTGATGGCGCGCGCCACGATCCAGCCAAAACCAATGCACACCACCGCGCCGACCAGGCCCAGGATCAGGCCGCCCATGCTTGCGGTGACCGAGCTGTCCAGCGCTTCCTGCACGGTGCCGCGGAAGCGTGCATCGGCGCGCTTCTGCATGGCGGTCAGGGTGGTGCGATAGGTGTCCAATGCCGGCGCCATCGCGCTCATCTGCTGCGCATCGGGTTCGCGCTGCTCCACGAACGCCGCAGCCACGCCATGCGCCAGGCTGTAGTACTGATCGAACTCCTTGCCCAGGCGTGCCAGCTCTTTTGCATTGGCCGGGTCGGCCTTTTGCAATTTTACGTACGAGCTGTGGATCTCGTCGGCCACCGGCTTGGTGGCCGCCAACATGTCGGCATCGCCCGCAGCGGCGGCGCCATTGAGCCCGTTGATGAGCTTGTCCAGCGCCGCCACGTTGCGCGTCATCGCATCGAGCATGGGGAAATGCACGTCGCGCACCGCTTCCAGGCGGTCGTTGTTGCGGTGAAACACCAGCGTACTGAAGGCCACATAGCTCGATAGGCAGAGGATCGCCACCGCTGCCGGCATCAGGATTTTCCAGAACAACGGTAGCGACAGAATGCGTCTCATGACTTGAGTCTCGAGCAGGTGGCGGATCACGGCTTCAGGACGACCTTGACGCTGGCGTCCACTGCACTGGCACTGATGTAACCGATGGCGCCCGGTGTGGCCGCAACGGCCTTCTTGACGGCGTCATCGCCGCTGACACGCTTGGGACGCTGCGCCTTGCCGGTGAACATCAGCTGCGACCAATACGACTTCAGCTGCGCCGAATCGCGCGAGGCCACTTTCTTGTAGAACTCATCGCGGGTGGCGACGCCTTCTTCCTGGTCGATCGGCACGGCCGCGCCGCCGCCGGGCAGGCTGTTGGACTTGGCCAGGAAGATCTGCGACACCTGCGCAGCGCTCAGGCTGTCCGGGCCGCCCTTGGCGGACATCACCACCACCACATCGGCATTGGCACAGAAGGCGGTCAGCGACAACGCAGCAAGCAGGGAGACTGCAAAACACTTGGAAATGGTCATGGGGGCTCTCTTAGAACACGAAGTCGACGGAGGCCGACAGCAGGTTGTAGCTGCCGCCCGGACGGAAGCCCGGCTGGATGTTGTTCAACGACCCGAACGAGCCCGCGTTGTTGTTGATGTGGCTGGCCTGCAGCTTGAACGCAACGCTCTCACGCGCGTCCCAACGCAGCGCGGCGGTGAAGCTGTGACGGCCGCTTTCGGCCTGCGCCAGGGCGCGCGTCATCACCCCGACCGGATCCTGACCCGGCGCGATGCTCGGACCCTTGCGATCGACGTTGGCATAGGTGATCGACGGCGTCAGCGTGCCGAAACGCCCGCCCACACTGAGATAGCCGGAGGTGGTCTTGCCGTTGAGCGAAGGCGAGTAATCGGCGCGAATCACTTCGCTGCGCAGGAACCAGCTGCCCGGATCGTAGGCGTAGCCAACGCTGGCAAAGCTGCCGTCCACGCCGTAGGTGGTGAGGCGATCGGCCAGCGCAGGATTGATGCGCTGATAGGCCGAGAACAGGCGGTCCAGCTGCGGGGTGTCGAAATCGGTGGTGCCCACGATGTAGGCGGCGCGGAACGTCGACGCACCCGATTCCAGGCCCAGCGCCAGGCCGCGCATGGCGTACACATCGGCCTTCTTGGAATTGATGCGGCCGTAAAAGCCCTGCACGCTGACCACGCTCTCGCCCGCATTGATGGTGTACACGCCTTCGACGCCGTCCATCGGCAGCAGGTAGTTGTAGACCTCGTATGGCGGACGCACCCACGGGGTGGCGTAGCCGACGCGCTGGTATTCGGAGAGCATGTACAGCGGCGCAGTGATGCGGCCCAGGCGGGCGGCGAACTGCGGGCCGAACTGATACTTCACATGCGCCAGCGTGACCTTGGGATCGTAATCGCCGCGCTCGGCGTACTCACTGGTCACCTGCAATACGCCGGTGAACTTCTCGGTGAAGTTGGCATTGACCTGGCCGGCGATGCGCGAGTCCGGACGGGCCGAGGTGGAGTGACTGGCGCCTGCGCCTTCTTCGGTCTGGATGTCGGGCGTGAAGTCGGCCTGATCTTCGGTCGAATGCACCACGCCCAGCGTGCCGAAGCCGCTGAAGGAAAACATCGCGTCCTGCTGCGCATAGGCGCAGCTCGACGAAACCAGGGCAATGGCGCCACTGAGAAGCTTGACGGTCAATTTCATTGAAATCTCGGCTGTGTGTGATGGACGCAGCGCCATGGCGACGCGCGGGCAGAACGGTGAAAAGCGCGGGCGATCTCTGCGGCCAGCTCCGGTTCCGGCGAGCCGTCTTCGCGGCTGCCGACCTGGCCGGCGACGAACAACAAGCCCTCGGCGCGCACCGCCGGGGAATAGCGATGGCGCTCATACAGGGCGTGGCGCCCTTGAGGAAAAACAACGTCACGTGTTGCCATGGGGATCTCCATCCAGCGTCGGTTCGGAACAGACAGCCACGGTAGGCGCTTGCGCGGCTGCGATAAATCGGCAACCCCGGCCAACACTATTTGTAGAATCCAAACAATCTTTGGGTTGGGAGCGGCGATGGATCGGTTCGACGCGATGCAGGCGTTTGCGCGTGTGGTTGAGACCGGCAGCTTTACCAAGGCAGCCGAGACCTTGCACATGAGCCGGGCCAGCGTGACCCAGTTGGTGCAGCAGCTGGAGGCACGCCTGCGCGTGACCTTGCTCAACCGCACCACGCGCCGGGTGCATGTCACCGCCGATGGCGCGGCGTACTACGAGCGTGTGCTGCGGCTGCTGGCAGACATGGACGATGCGGAGACCAGCCTGTCCGATGCATCGGCGCTGCCGCGCGGGCGCTTGCGCGTGGATGTGCCCAGTCCGTTGGCGCGCCTGATCCTGATGCCGGCGCTGCCGACATTTCATGCGCGCTATCCGGATATCCAGCTGGATATGGGCGTGAGCGATCGTCGCGTGGATCTGATCGGCGAGAACGTGGATTGCGTGGTGCGCGGCGGCATCATCACCGATCAATCGTTGATTGCGCGCCGTGTGGGCGACCTGCAGGCGGGTGTGTATGCGGCGCCTTCGTATCTGCAGCGGCTGGGCACGCCGGCGCACCCGCAGGAGCTGGAAAACACCCAGCATCGCTGTGTCGGTTTCATGCGTTGGAGCAACAACAAGACCGTGCCCTATGTCATGCAGCGCGGCAATGAAGCGGTGAATCTGCAGGGGCGTTACGTGGTGGCGTCCGACGATGGCAACGCCTATCTGGCCGCAGGCCTGGCCGGCATGGGCGTGCTGTGGTTGCCGGTGTACATGGCCAGGGCGCATGTCGCCAGTGGCGAGCTGGTGCAACTGTTCGACGACTGGTCACTGGAGCCGATGCCACTGTCGATCGCGTTCCCGCCCAACCGGCATGTCAGCGCCAAGCTGCGGGTGTTTATCGAGTGGGTGATTGCGTTGATGGCCGAGCATGCACCGGTGGGGGCGCCTGCACTGCGGTAACCGGAGTGATGCGACAGAACTGCGCACGGCATTGCCGATCCCACATGGTGGAATCGGCAATGCCGATGAATCATTCTGCCAGCTGACGCCGCACCGGATAACGCCAGCCGTTGATCGCCGCATACGGCGAGCGTGCGTAGATCCATTGCAGGCGTGCATCGCCATCGGCGCGGAATGCGGCATCGTCGGCGAGCTTGCGTTCGAACGCGGCGCGCAGGGCCGCATCGTTGTGCAACACGCGCTCGGTGAAGTCCACCAGCTCGGTGCCGTACAGGCCGCTGTCGGGGCTGCCGGCATTGCGAAAACGTCCGCTGGCCAGCAGCGAATCGCTGCTCTGCGGCTCCAGCAACGCGGCGGCCAGCATGCGCATCGGTTGATCGGCAGGCACGCGGATGCTGCCGGCGGCGAAGGTTTCGTGCATGCGGTCGGTGTGCGGCGTCTGGGTGCCGGCCTCCTTCACAACGCGGATTTGCTGCACGTTGATCTGGCGCGGTTGCTGCAAGCGTTCGAATGCAATGCCGTGTGCCTTGAGCAGTTCGACCACATCGTCGTTGCCGGGCGGAATCCACCAGGCGAGCGGGTAGCGCACCGCCTGGGTCTGGCGATAGCCGATCACCGGCATGGTCCAGGTTTCGTCGCGGCCTTCCCAACGCAGCTCCTGCCGGCCGGACACTGGCGACAGCGCGCGGGTGTAGGTCACCCCCTTGAACGGCACGTGGGCGATCGGCTGTTGCAGGCGTTCCCAGGCAACCATCAATTCCTGCGGGCGTGCGGCGCGATCGGCGCGCTTGGCTGCAACGATTTTTTCTGCATCGCGGCCGACCACGCGCAGCGCTTCTTCCAGCAAGACATAGTCGCCGAGCACGCGCTGCCGGTACGACTTCAAGCGATGGTTCTCCACCAGCACGGTGGGGATGCCGGCGAAGTCGCCATACCCGGTGGAATAGCGCGGGCCTTCCGGTGCGTAACGCAGGCCCGAGCGCGGCTCGTCTTCGTCGATCAGGCTCGGGTAGATGGCCGGCTCGTGACCCTGGCTGCGCAGCGCGGTGTTCATTGCCGGCGTGAAGCGCTGCTGCAACCACTCGGCGGTCGCGTGCGAGCGTGCGTAGGTGCCCCAACCGGCGAAGGTAAAGGTGATGTCGTACTGATGATCCAGCCCGCCGCTGACATGCAGGTCGATGTAGAGCGCCGGATCCAGCGTGTGCAATAAGGCGACCATCGCGCGCGTTTCCGGCGCTTCCAGGTTGAGGTAATCGCGGTTGAGGTTGATGCCGCGTGTGGTGGTGTTCCAGCCCATCTGTTGCGGGCCGCGCAATGCCGCGCCAATCAACGGGCCGCGTTGCTCGTGACCATCCACATTGAAGATCGGCACGAATACGAAATCCACCTGGTCGAGCAGGTGGTCCTTGCCGCGTTGGGCGATATCGCGCAGCAACATCAAGCCAGCATCCTTGCCGTCGATCTCGCCGGCATGGATGGCCGCCTGCGCCAGCACCACCGGCTTGCCGGGTGCGCCCTTGTGCGCGCGCACCAGCAGCAAGTCGCGGCCCTCGCTGCTCTTGCCGAACACCTCCAGCGACAGCAGCGGCGAGGCGGCGACCAGACGTTCCAGCCACGCGCGCGTTTCGTCATAGCTGGGCGTGCTGGCGAAATCGTTGCGCTCCACCGGCGTGCTCCACGGATCGCCCGGCTTGATGATCAATGCTTCGCTGGCCCCATGCCAGGCGCGCACCGGCGGCAGCGGCGCGCTGGTGTCGATGGACTGCGCGTTGACCTGTGCGGCGGTGAACAACGTTGCTGCGAGCAAGCTGGCGCAGGCGTGCCGGGAAGTGCGGGCTGCGTGGGCGGTGGCAGCCTTGGCGGGCGCGTGCTGATTGCGTGGAGGGGCGGGTGAGCCGTGCAGGAAAGAGGGATGCGTATCGGAGGTCATGTGCGGCGTAGGGGTCTCGATCGAAGGGGAAATACGGAGGTACTGCAAGGCTGCCCACGTTTAATGTGATAACATATCATTTCAGCAGGCAAGCTTCCTTATCATGCCCTTCAGCGCTATACCGACCCCCGCGATTTCCGTCAGTAACCTCCACGTGGCCTACCGCGGCCGCGCGGTGTTGCAGGGGCTGAATCTGCAGGTCGCGCCAGGCAGTGTCTACGCCTTATTGGGCGGCAACGGCGCCGGTAAATCCTCCACGCTTTCCACCCTGCTCGGTTTCGTCAAACCCAGCTCCGGCAGCTTGCTGGTGGAGGGCATCGACCCGGTCGCCAACCCCGGCGCTGCGCGTGCGCGGCTGGCCTATCTGCCGGAAAACGTCGCGCTCTACGAGCATCTGAGCGCAATCGAAAATGCCGACTATCTGCTTGCGCTGGCCGGCCAACGCCGCAGCCAGGCCGAGATCAATCAGGCGTTCGCCGCTGCCGGTCTGCAAGGCGAGGCCTGGAGCCAGCGGCTGGCGGGGTTTTCCAAAGGCATGCGCCAGAAAGTGGCGATCGCGGTCGCCACCTTGCGCCAGGTGCCGGTGCTGCTGCTGGACGAGCCCACCTCCGGCCTGGATCCGCGCGCCATCGCCGACTTCAACCGCCTGGTCAGCGGCGTGCGCGAGCGCGGCGGTGCGGTGCTGATGGTCACCCACGACCTGCTCGGCGCGGTGGATGTGGCCGACCGGATCGGGTTTCTGGAAAACGGACGTATTGCCGAAGAAATCGGCGCCGGCGACAGCGGCTTCGATGTGCGCACCTTGCACGCACGCTTCGCGCGTGAGCAGGATCAGGCCGCATGAGCGTTACCGCATGAGTCCTGTGCTGTTGGTCGCGCGCGAAGAGCTGCGCTTCATGGCGCGCAACCGTTCCGCTGCGATCGGTGTGGTGTTGCTGATGCTGCTCACGCTGGTGGCGGCGTTGACCGCTGCGCATCATCAGCGCGAGGTTGCCGAGTTCCGCGCGCGCCAGCAACTGGCCGCGCAGCAGGCCTTCGAAGCGCAGCCGGACCGCCATCCGCATCGGGTGGTGCATTACGGTCACTTCATCTACCGCCCGCTGCCGGCATTGGCCGCGTTCGATGCGGGCGTGGATGCGTTTACCGGCAACAGCATGTTTCTGGAGGGCCATCGCCAGAACACCGCCAACTTCGGCGATGTGCGTCAGAGCTCGTTGCTGGTGCGTTTCGGTCAATTGACGCCTGCCTTTGTGCTGCAGGTCTTGGCACCGCTGATGCTGGTGTTTCTGGGCTATGGGGCGGTGGCGCGCGAGCAGGAAACCGGCACCTTGCGTGCGTTGTTGTTGCAGGGCGCGACGCGCCGGCAATTGTTCGGCGGCAAATATCTCGCGCTCGCCGCGGTGGCCGCTGCCTGCCTGTTGCCGGCCTTGGTCGGGCTGGTGCCCATCGCATTGTTGCCGGGCCAGGCGCTGCGGGTCGCACTGCTGGTGCTGGCGTATGCGGTCTATCTGCTGGTGTGGTGCGCGCTGGTGCTGTCGGTGTCGATGCTGTGCCGGCGCGGCCGCGATGCGTTGCTGGTGTCGCTGGCGGTGTGGGTGTGGCTGGCATTGCTGGTGCCGCGTGTGGCACCGGATGTGGCCAGTGCCGCGTATCGATTGCCTACGCGGCTGGAAACCGACGTGGCGATCCAGCGCGATCTGCGCACGCTCGGCGACAGCCACAATCCCGACGACCCGCACTTTGCGCAGTTCAAGCAGCAGACCCTGACCCGCTACGGCGTACAGCGCGTGGAAGACCTGCCGGTGAACTACAAGGGCCTGCTGGCGCTGGAAGGCGAGCGGCTCACCTCCAGCCTGTTCGAACGGTATGCCGCACGCGATTCGGTCATCCAGCAGGAACAGAATCTGCTGGTGCGCACGTTCGCCCTGCTGAGCCCGACGGTTGCCCTGCGCGAACTCTCGATGACACTGGCGGAAACCGATCTGCGCGCACATGAGCGCTTTCTTATCCAGGCCGAGCGTTACCGTTACACGCTGGTGCAGCAGCTCAATCAACTGCAGGCCGACGCCGTGAGCATGGCCGACGATACCGCCCAGGATGCCGGCGCCGACCAACGCAAGCGCATCTCCTCCGCGCATTGGCATGAGATTCCGGTGTTCGCCTTCCAGCCGCCTGCCACAACGGAGGTGCTGCGTGCCGCAGGCATTACGCTTGGCCTGGTCGGTGCCTGGCTGCTGGCTGCGCTGTGCGTGCTGATCGCAGCGGGGCGGCGTGTGGGAGTGGTGCGCTGATGGTGCTGTGGAAGTACGAGCTGCTGCTGTTGCTGCGCGCACGTGCCGCGGTGGCCGGATTGCTGTTGCTTGCCCTGTTGACGGTGTGCAGCCTGATCTCCGGCCAGCACGTCATCGCTGCGCAGCGCGACAACATCGCAGGCATCGCAGCGCTGCAGCAGGAAGACATCGCTGCAGTGGAGGACTATGTGGCGCGCACCAACGACGCTGGCAGCGCGGCTTACTACAGCTTCCACCCGACCTGGGATGTGCCTTCGCCACTGGCATTCGCTGCGGTGGGCATGCGCGATGTCTCGCCGTACATCCTGCGTGTTCGCGCGCTGGGGCTGGAAGCGCAGATCCACGATGGCGACAGCTACAACCCGGAGTTGGCATTGGCCGGGCGCTTCGACTACGCCTTCGTGCTGGTGTTTTTGCTGCCGTTGTTCGTGATCGCGTTGCTGTTCGATCTGCGCTCGGGCGAACGCGAGGCCGGGCGCGCACGCATGCTGGCCGCGCTGCCGGGTGCGGGCACGGCGTTGCTGGTGCGACGCGTAGTGGTGCGTGCAGCCGCCGTGCTGGCCTGCCTGAGCGTGCCGTTTGTCATCGCTGCAAGCGTCAATGCGGTGCCGCTGCTGCAACAACTCGCAGTGCTCGCACTGGCCTGTGCCTATCTGCTGTTCTGGGTGCTGCTGTCGGTGCTGGTCGGGCGCATCCATTGGCGCCCCGCCGCGCATGCCACCGCCCTGGCGACCTGCTGGGTGGTGCTGGCGCTGGTGGCGCCGGCGCTGGCGCATGTGGCGATCAATCAGGCAGTGCCGGTCAACCAAGGCAGCGAGATCGCGCGGCTGCAGCGCGAGGCGGTCAACCACGCCTGGGATATTCCGCGCCAGGACACCATGCGGGCCTTCTACGCGCAGAACCCGCAGTGGGCAGATTCTGCGCCGTTGACCAGCGCGTTCCATTACAAGTGGTATTTCGCCTTCCACGAAAACGGCGATCAGCAGGTGGCGCCGCAGGTCGCGGCGTATCGGCAAGGCCTGCAACGACGCGAAGCGCTGGCGCAGCGTGTGGCCAGCGTATTGCCGCCGGTTGCATTGCAGGCCGCGTTGACGCGCCTGGCGGATACCGATCTGCGTGCGCAATTGGCCTATCAGGATCGCATTTGCGCCTATCACCGGGCGTTGCGGACGTTCTACTACGGCTATCTGTTTCGCGACCGGCCATTTACGCGCGAGGACTTCGGGCGTGCGCCGCGTTTCGATGCAAGGGCCGATCCCGCGTCATAGCGGCAGTTGCGTTTCACCCATCACCTTTGGTTCTTTCACTTGCGACCCGGGCATTGCATGCCTGGGTGCTTCAGGAGTCCTGCCCGATGTCCGTGTTCTCGTCTCGCCAACGCATGCCACACACCGTGCCGTTGCTCAGCATGCTGGCCTGCGCATGCGTCATTGCCTGCGTCGACGCTGACGCCGCCGAGCCGCAGGCGCGCGATCTGGATGCGGTGCAGGTGCGCAGCCAGTACACGCCGTACCGCGCATTGAGCGTTACCGGCGCCACCAAGACCGATGCACCGCTGCGCGATCTGCCGATCAGTGCGCGCGTGCTCGATCAGACCTTGCTGGAGGATGCCGGTGTCAACGACCTGGCCGGTGCGCTGGAGATGGCCAGCGGCATCACCAAGGCCAATAACCTGGGCGGTCTGTGGGATAGCTACTCGATGCGCGGCTTCACCGGCGACCCGAATTTCAGTTCGGATTACATGGTCAACGGCTTCAATGCCAGCCGCGGTTACAACGGCCTGCGGGATGCGGCCAACACGCAAAGCATCGAAGTGATCAAGGGCCCGGCCTCGGCGTTGTACGGGCGTGGCGAGCCGGGTGGGGCGGTCAATATCGTCACCAAAAAGCCCTTGTTCCAGCCGCAGCACAGTGTGGATCTGTCCGCAGGGCGCTTCGACAGTTATCGCGCTGCGGTCGACAGCACCGGCCCGCTGGGCGAGAACCTGGCCTATCGCCTGAATGCGATGTACAAGGATCAGCACAGCTTCCGCGACACCGTCGATAGCGATAACGCCTTGCTGGCGCCGTCGTTGTTATGGATGCCCACGCCCGATACCACGGTGTCGTATGAACTGGAATTCGTGCGCATCCATGCGCCGTTCGATCGTGGCGTCACCGCCATCGATGGCGATGCCAATCGGCTGCCGGCGTCGCGTTTTCTGGGCGAGCCGCGCGATGGCGATATCGATCTGCATTCCACCGGGCACCAGCTGTTTGTGGTGCACGGCTTGAATCAGACCTGGTCGCTGCAGGGCGGGGCGACGTATCGCGACAGCGGCATGCGCGGTTTTTCCACCGAGCCGTGGACGCTGCAGGCCGACGACCGCACGTTGCGCCGCGAGCGTCGCTACCGCGATTACCAGGGCCGCGATATCGCCGGGCGTGCCGAACTGCTCGGCACCTTGCAGGCGGGCAGCGTCACCCACAACGTGTTGTTCGGTGTCGACGGCAATCGCTTCGACGACAGCCGTTTTCAGCAGCGTGCACGCTCGGCGGTCACGCCGTACAGCATTGATGTGCTCGCACCGCAGTACGGTGTGGCCCAGCCGGGGCGGCTTGCCACGATCACCGACACCGAGGAGCGGCAACAGGTGTGGGGCGTGTATGCACAGGATCAGATCGATCTTGGCGCACACTGGAAGGCCCTGCTCGGTCTGCGCTACGACCACTATCAGCAGGATCTCGACAACCAACTGCGCGGCACCACGCAGCGCGCCTCCGATGGCGTGGTCAGCCCGCGTGCGGGCGTGATCTTCCATGTCGACGATGCGTTGTCGCTGTATGCGAGCGCGGCGGCGGGCTTTCGCCCCAACAGCGGCGTGGGCGCGGACGGGCAGAGTTTTGCGCCGGAGAAAAGCCGTTCGCTGGAAACCGGATTGAAATACGTGCAGCCGGGCGATGGCCTGGAAGCCACGTTGGCCGCATTCCGCATCGACAAGAAGAACGTGCTGAGCCTGGATCCGGCCGACACCAGTTTTTCGCTGCCGGTGGGCGAGATGCGCAGCCAGGGCGTGGAGCTGGATCTGCTCGGGCGGCTGACCCCGCGCCTGGCCGCGTCGGTGGGCCTGGCCTACACCGATTCGCAGGTGACGCGCAGCAGCGAGGCCGCCGCCGGTACCGGCCTGGCCGAGGGACGACGCTTTCCGAATGTGCCGCGCTTCAGTGGCAACGCCTTCGTCAACTACGAGCAGCCGCTGACCGGCAAGCGCAGTGCGGCGCTGGGCGTGGGCGTCTCGCACACCGGAGAGCGGCTGGGGTCGGTGGATAGCAATACCGATTTCGTGCTGCCGGCCTACACCGTGTGGCGCCTGGTCGGCCATTACGATCTGAGCGAGCGGCTGCGCTTGTATGCCAAGGTCGAAAACGTCACCGACCGCCGCTACGCCGCGTTCTCGTACAGCGAGCAATGGGTGTATCCCGGCGCGCCGCGCAGCTGGACGGTGGGTGTGCGTTTGCGGTTCTGAGACGGACCGTGGGTTCGATCGGTTGCTCTTGGAGCGGCTAACAAAACGTAGCGAGCGGTCGTCAGTCGTCTTGTTAGTCGCTCTTAGCTGCGACGCATGGGCGGACGCTTGCTGCGCTTCTTGCCAGGCGCGGCGGGTGCGGCGTCATCGCTGGCCAACGCGCCGCCGCTGTGCAGTTGCTCCAGCCACGACAGCGCGTCGACATAGCCGAGGAAGTGCTGCAGATAGCCGGGCGAGCATTCGCGCATCAGGGTGATGCAGCGATGCACCAGCACGCTGGAATTGAGCGGGCCGGCGTCCTTGGGTGCCTCCTGCAGCGACTGCCGCACCTGGCTGGCGGTGCGTACGGTGGTCCAGGTGCGGCGGAAATCCTCCAGCGCCGGCAGCTCGGGAAACAGCGTGGCATCGAGTGTGGCGGTCTTTCTGCTGTCCACCTCCATCAACGCCGCATGGCCTGCCATCTGGTCGGCTAACGCGCCCAGCGCGCTGCGTTGCAACGGCTGCGCGGTATCGGTAATTGCACGACGGCGCGCTGCTGTCTTGACTGCCGCTGCATACGCATCGATCAAGTTGCCCAGCTTTTCTTCCAGCACTTCGCGCACCGCATCGGCCTGCGTGCCGGCACGTGCTGCCAGTGTTTCCATCAGATGGAAACGCACCGGATCCAGCCGGTCGGCACCCTGGCTGCGCCAATGCTGCAGACGTGCGCTTGCGGAGGTCGCCTGCGTGCTCATCGCGTGGTTGCGGCCGGCGTTGGCTGTGACGTGGCGGGAGCGCGCGAGGTGGAAGGACGCGCAATCGGTGCAATCTCCACACGCCGGTTCCTGGCGCGGCGCGTTTCATCGGCATTGGAATCCACCGGCTGTTGCGAGCCGAAGGCCGCAGCGAACACCGACGACGCCGGCACGCCTTCGGCGATCAATGCACGGGTCACGGTGAGCGCGCGCTGCGCGGACAGTTCCCAGTTGTCGGCGTAGCGGCGATTGCCGCCCAGCACCGGGCGGTCGTCGGTAAAGCCGCTGACCATCAGGATCTCTTCGCGCGCCGCCAGGTATTCGGTCAACGGCGCAGCCAGCGTCTTCAGCACCTCGCGGCCTTCCGGCTGCAGTTGATCGGAATTGAAGGCGAACAACACATTGCCGCGGATGCCGATGCGGCCATCGACCAGGGTTACGCGGCCGGCCGCCAGCGGTGCGGCCAGGGCCTGCTCCAGCGTCTTGCGGCGTTGCGCTTCGACCTGACGTTGCTTGACCTCTTCGTCCAGGCGGCTGGAGAGCTGCAATTGCACGCCGATCACCCCGACCAGGATCAGCACGAACGCGCCCAGCAGCACCGACATCAGGTCGCCGAAGGCGGCCCAGATCGGTGTGCCCGATTCGCCGTCGATGTCGATCTCGTCGCTCATGCGGTTGTGGCCTGGCCGGCATCGGTATTGCCTGTATCGCCGGCATCGCTGCGACCGCGATCGAGCTGACGCAGTTCTTCGATGATCTGCTTCTGCGACAGCATGCTGAGGTCGACCACTTCGCGCGCCTGCGCCACGTAATACGCCAGTTGGTCGTCGCTGCGGGCGAGCGAGGCATCCAGTGCGCTGGCCACGTGTTGCAGGCGCTCGTTGAGCTCACTGGTGGAGCCGCTGAACAACTGCACCGCCATGCCGAAGGCTTCGCCCAGGCTGGCCACTTCCACCGCGCTGCCGCTGACATGCGCAGCCACTGCGCCGAGCTTGCCGGTCTCGCTGCCGATCTGTTCGGTGAGCTGGGTGCCCACGCGTTGCAGCAGATCGGCCGAGGTGGTGACCAGCGCATCCACCGCTGCGCGTTGTTCGGTGGAGGCGTGATTGACCGCGTTGAGCAAGGTGTCCAGCGTGGCGAGCAGCTTGCTGCGTTCTTCCAGCATGGCGGTGTCGCGCACCATGCTCTCGGACAGGTTCTGGCGCAGTTCGGCCACCACGTCGGCGGCGGCCTTGGGTGCTTCGGAGGCGATCTGCATCAGGCGCGACACTTCGGTGATGGTGGCGCTGGCCTGCGCCTGCGCCTGCGTGGACAGCTCGCTGGCGGTGCTGGCCAGGGTGTCGCAGATCGCCTGTTGTTGCTGGGTCACGCGCTCGCCGGTGCGTTCCCACTGCGTGCTCAGGTCCGCGCTCATCGCGGTAAAACGCTCGCTCCACAGCGCCAGGCGCTGGGTGTCGCGGGCTTCCAGCGCGGCCTGCAGCTCGGTATGCGATTGCTGCAAGGTGCCGACCAGGGCAGCGGCATGCGCATCGAAGCTGGCGGTGGCGGCAGCGAGTGCGTTCTGGTGCTGGCTTGCCAATGCCGCGCTGGCGTCTTGTTGCTGTGCCAGTGCGTCGGTCCATGCGCTGGCCGTCTCGTTGCTGGACTGATCCATGCGCTTGGATACTGCATCGACCAGGGCGCTGGAACGTGCGTCGAAGGTGCTGGCGAACTGCGTGAGCGTGGTCTGCAATTCCTGCGTGAGCGCGTGATTCGAACGTTGCTGTTCGGCCACTGCCGCGGTCCACGTGGCGGCCGCAGCGGCGGTGCTGGTTTCCAGGCCGCTGCTCAGGCCATCGAGTTGTTGCTGCACGGCCTGCTGCACGCCGTCCTGCAGTGCGGTGGTCTGCTGCGCAAGTTGCTCAAGCGTGGCGTGCAACTGCGTGCTCAACGCTGCGCTTGCGCGTTGCTGCTCGGCCAGCACAGACGCCCAGTTGTCCGCAGTGGCGGCGTTGCTGCGTTCAAACCCGTCATTGAGTGCGCTCAACTGCTGCTGCACCGCCTGCGTCACGCCGTCCTGCACAGCGATGCTGCGCTGATCGATCTGTTCCAGCGTGTGCCGCAACTGCTCGGTGAGCGCTTGCTGCGCACGCTCCTGTGCGGCCAATGCGGTTCGCCACTGCTCGGCTGCGCTCTGCGCACCGGCCTGGAAGCCTGCGTTGATGCCGTGCAATTGCTGCTGCACGGCCGTGCTCACGCCATCCTGCAATGCGGTGGTCTGCTGGGCGATCTGCTCCAGCGTGGTCTGCAGCTGCGCATTGAGCGCGTGCTGGGCGCGTTCCTGTGCGGCCAGGGCCGTGGTCCAGTGCTCGGCCGCTGCGCTGGCGCCGTGCTGGAAGCCGCTGGTGATGCCATCCAGCTGCTGCTGTACGGCATGCGTAATGCGCTCCTGCAGCGCGGCGGTGTCGCGCGCGATGCTGGCCATGGTGGCTTCCATTGCCGGCTGCAAGGCCGCGCCTACCGCGCGTGCGCTCTCTGCCACGCCAGCCTGCAGCGATTGCTCCATCGCCGCGGCCAGGCGCGCATACGCCGCTTCGCTTCTAGCGTGGAACTCGGCCTGCTGTGCGGCCAGGCGTTCATCGGCGGCGATGCTTTGCTGTTCGATGGTGCTCATCAGCGTTTGCAGGCGATCGATCAGCGTCGGCATCAAGGCGCTTTGTTGCTGCTGCAGCTTGAATACTTCGCCACGCTGATGCGCGTCCGAATGCGGGTGCAGTTCGGATGCGATCTTCAGGTCCAGCCGCTGCACAACCTGCAGTCGCTCGCGCCGGCACAATGCCGACAACAGCCCCAACATCGCCGAGGTCGCAACGCCGGCAATGGAGGTGCCGAACGCGAACGCCAGGCCTTCCACCGGTGCCGCCAGCGAGCCCCGAATGGCCTGCAGGTCGGTGGCGCTTTGCAATGCGAAGCCGGTGCCCTTGAGCGTGGCCATCATGCCGAGCAAGGTGCCGAGCATGCCCAGCAACACCAGCAGGCCGACCAGATACGGCGTCAGCACCGGTGCGGACAAGGCCACGCGTTCGCCCTTGATGCGCAGGCGTACCGCATTGCGCAGGCTCGGATGCAGGCGCTCCAGCCATTCGCTCAATGCAGATGGTGCGGTGGTCAATGCGGCGACGGCATCGTCCAGCGTCGCGCTGGCCTGGCGATAGCGGTACAGCTCCAGTGCGCCGGCCACATAACAGGCGCCAATCACCGCTGCGATGCAGGCGCCCAGCGGATTGGAGCCGAGATAACCGATGCCGACCCAGCAAACCGCCAACAGGCCGACGAGAAACACACACAGGTGGACGAGAGTTCTGAACATGAGGTCCCAGTTAGCGGGTACGAAGCGCTGCAAGCAGGCCTTCGATCGGGTGAAAACGAACATCCAGTTCGGCGAGCAACACGCTCTGCATGTCTTTGCGAAATACATCCAGCCAGCCATCGGAGACCGCGCGTGGCGTGGTATCGCTATCGCTTGACGAATGCGGTGTTTGCGCCGCATCGCGCAGACGCTCGAAGTGCGCACCGAGCAGGCTCGGCACGGTGTTCAACAAGCTCTGCTCGCGCGGGCTCAGGGTGAGTTCCATTGCCGCATCCACTTCGGCCAGCCGCGCCATTTCGCCGGACGTCAGCGCCAGCAGGTCGCGCAGACGGCCACGCAGATCGCCGGTGGCGGTGCGCATCGTGCGTTGCATGGCGAGGTAATGCTGCCGGAAGGGTGCGTAGTCGGGCACTGGGGCAGGGGCATCGAGATCGGCGGCGGTGCGCGCATCGCTACGCAAACGCACGATCAGCGCATCCAGATCGGCCACGCTGCTGGTCGCCAACCCGGCACGCACGCGTGCGCAGGCCTGGGCATCGGCAGGACGCGGCTCGGGGAGATCGCCGGTCTCGGGCAGCTTGCCATCCAGCGCCTTGGACACCGCCACCGCGCGCGTCCAGTCGATCCACTGGCTCAGCCGGTCGGCGAGGGCGTGGTTGGACTGGGCAACGTGGACGTCGCTGAGGCGCGCGAGCAGGCGAATGAACGCCGGGCCCGAGAGGGGCGCCCGTGGAGAAACTTTCGCCATTCTTCCGGTCAAAGACCGCACATTTTACACGGGAATGTGCGCCATTCGGCGCTTTGCGCAGCAGTTGCGTGCCTGCCGGAAGGCACGCAGCTGGCGGCATTCAGCCGGCCTGGTGTGAGGGAGCGCGAGGGACTTCGCCGCGCAGTGTTGCGTCAAACCGGGCGCGCAGCGCCCAACGACAGGGCCGTCTGCGGCGGTATTCGGCTCGGCACGCTTTCGTGGCCATGCGCATCGAGCGAAACCACAGCTGCGGACCGGATGCGCCCGGCCCGCAGCACCCTCTCTCAACGCCGGGCGCGATGCACCAACGGAATCAGCACCACGCCCAGCAGCGCCACCGCAGCGGCCACATAACCGATGCTGCCCAGGCCCCAGGCCGGAATCACCAGCCCGCCGATGATCGCGCCGACGCCGATGCCTGCATTGGCCGCCGACACATTGGTGGTGCCGGCCAGCGCCTGCGAATGGGTCACCGCATTCATCACCCGCACCTGGCTGATCGGAAACAGCGCGGTGTAGGCAATGCCCCAGACCGCCAGGGTCAGAGGGAGCAGCACCCCGGTCTTGGCCAGCGGCACGCACAACGCCATGCCCAGCGCGAGCAGCAGCAGGAACACCGCCGTGGCACGCAGCGGCGAGCGATCCACCACCCGGCCGCCGAGCCAATTGCCGATCAGACCGATCGCGCCGAAGCCCATCAGCCACCAGCCCACGTTCGCCGCCGGCACGCCCACGCTGCGTTCCAGCAGGTCGGCCAGATAGGTGTAGGCGGTGAACATGGCGGTGAACACCACAACCGACAGCGCCACATTGGCCAGGAAAAAGCGCTCGGTGAAGATGCCGGCCTGCTGGCGCAGATTCACCCGTGCGCTGCGGGCCACCGTCGGCATCCATACCGCCAGCGCAGCGGCCATCGCCAGCGACAAGGCGGCCAGAATCCAGAACGCGCCGCGCCAGCCGATGCCGTTGGCCGCCACCGTGCCCAGCGGAATGCCGAACAACAACGCCGCCGAAATGCCCAGATACACCCGCGATACCGCGCGCCCGGCGTGCTGCGGCCCGGCCAGTTGCCCGGCGGTCTCGCTGGCGGTGCCCCAGAACACCGGCAATGCCAGCGCCGGGATAAAGCGCGCCAAGGCCAGCACCCAGATGTTGGGTGCCAGCGCGGCCACCGCGTTGGAGACCGCAAACACCAGCAGGATCGCGATAAACAGGCGCCTGCGATCCACGTGCGACAGCCATGCGGTCAGCGGCGGGCCGAACAGCATCACGGTGAAGGCGAACAGCGTCACCAGCTGGCCGGCGGCGGAAATGGAAATTTCCATATCGCGCGCAAGGCCGGGCAGCAGCCCGACGATCAGGTATTCGGTGGTGACGATCACGAACGCGGCAAACGCCAGGATGAAGATCGCCAGCCCGCTGCGCGCGGTGGCCGGCGCAGTGGTGTCAGACGCGATGGACGTGGTGGAACGGACAGCAGACATGGCATGCGCCGCAGTGTGGGCTGGCCATGATAGGAAAGAATTCAAGTCGTATATCGGGAGTATTTTCCGTACATTGCGGACTTCAGTTCTGCAATGTGCCGTCATGCATCCCTCCGAACGCGTCAAAGGCATCGACATCTTCGTCAGCGCCGCCGATGCCGGCAGCTTCACCGCCGCCGCCGAGCGGCTCAGTCTGACCAGCTCGGCAGTGGGCAAGGCCATCGCCCGCCTGGAAGCACGCCTGGGCGTGCGCCTGTTCGCGCGCACCACCCGGCGGCTGGCGCTGACCGATGCCGGTGCGGCGTTCTACCGGGTCTGCGTCAAGGTGCTCGACGAGCTGGAAGAGGCCGAGCACGTACTGCGCGCCGAAGGCCAGGCGCCTACCGGCCGGCTGCGGCTGGACCTGCCGGTGAGCTTCGGCCGGCGCAAGGTGCTGCCGGTGTTGCTGCCGTTCTTCCAGCGCTATCCCGGCCTGCAGCCAAGCATTTCGTTCACCGATCGCTTCGTCGACATGGCCGAAGAAGGCATCGACATCGCAGTGCGCATCGGTGGGCCGGATCAGTGGCCCAGCAGTCTGGGTCACCGCTATCTGGGCCATGAAAAACGCGTGTTCTGCGCCGCGCCGCAGTATCTGGCGCACCGTGGCACGCCCGACAGCATCGCTGCATTGCTGGCACACGACGCGGTGCTGTACGGCAAGGCCGATGGCAGCAGTAGCCCGTGGTTGCTGCGGCATGGCGCAGGACCGGTGGAACAACGCGTGATGGACGCGCGGGTGGTGTTCGGCAATGCAGAAGCGCAGGTGGATGCGGTGGTGGCCGGGCTGGGCATCGCGCAACTGCCGACCTGGTTGATCGATCACCATCTGCAGCGCGGCAGCCTGGTCGCAGTGCTGCCGCAGTGCGATACCGAAGGCCTGCCGCTGCATCTGGTGTGGATGCGCGCGCGCCAGTTGTTGCCCAAGCTGAGCCGCTTGCTGGAATGCCTGCAGCAGGGCTTGCAGGATGCAGCGTGATGGCCGTGCATAGCGAAGCCTGAGGCGTGCGCTGCATCGGGTTGTGCACCCTATGCATCCACTAGCGTTGGTTGCAGCGCAATTCAAGGTGCGCGTTGGTAAGCGCGTCATTACACGCAGCAGCGCGTTGCAGCACGCCAGATCGAGCCACTCACGCCGGTATGCGCGTGCTCTCTAACCAATTCAGTTTCAAATACGCTGACGCACGCTAGACCCTGTTTTGTAAGGTGAACGCGTGTAGGCTGCGGGCCGGGGACGACTCCCCAACGAGGTGACCGCAATGGATCGCTCCGACATGCAAGTGTCCGATCTCATGGTCCTGGAGTTGCAAGGGTTCCACGATGCCTATGGCAATGGACCGGACTTCTGGGACGCGTATCAACGCATCATGACCAGTGCCGCGCAAGCCGGCGGCGACGTGATCGCGCTGGCCAACGAAATGGCGTCCCTGGCGCAGGGGCTCGGCGTGATCAAGCACGCGCAGTTGCTGTAACTGCCGATTGCGCCGCCTGCCGGCGACGCCGGTTTGCCTGCCAGGCGCAGGCCCTTGTCGAAGCCGACGATGGCTGGCGCTGTCTCTTAGCCGGCTGCAGCGCGCATCAACATCCATCGTCAACATCCAGCAGCGAAAGCCACAGCGCGGGTGCGCTGCCACTGCGATGCGTGGCTTATTCGGCGTCGGTGGTTTCGGTTGTCTCTGTCGCTTCTTCAGACCTGGCGGTTGTCTTGACGGCCGGCTTTGCGGCGACGGCTGCAGCCGGTGCAGCGTCGGACTCGCCGCGCTTCTTGTCACGACGCAGCGGCGTGTCGCCCAGACGCTCGATCGCGCCACCGGACTGCTGAAACGCTTCCAGATCAGCAGCCAGGCGCTGTTCGGACAAGCGCGGCTTGCCTGGCTGATTGCTCACGGTCATCGACTGGCGGCGGGAATTATTCATCGCAAATCCTCATGCGTTGTAGAGCGTCAAGGGAATGCCCCGGCGGCGCTGATCGTCGTAGGTGGCACGCACGTCGCGGCAATACGGGCCGGACATGACGAAACGGCGGCAGATAGCCGGCCGTGTGTCGTAGATCGAGCAACACATCCGCGCGGCATCGATGGCCACGCACCAGCCTTCCTCGTCACGCGCCATCACGTGCCAGCCTTGCGGCGTCACGGTGGTCAGATGGTTTGGAATGCGGTCGGTTGAGTCGACCATGACAGTGAGCCGGCAACAGACGGCGTCGCAGCGTTCGCAGAGATTCTTGATGGAGAAGGCCAGATAGAGTGAAGGCGACACCGGACTCCGGCCGCCTCTGCACCATACACCCTGGGCGTGCCGGGGTGTGAACCGCACCCCGGGATTGGCTTTGCATGGCTTGGCGGTTACGCCGCTGCGCACGCGAATGAAGGCGCGCGCGTCCGGCTTGTGTAACGCGTTGCCTTTGTCGCCTCGATGCGAAGACCGCTTTCACCTGTGTCATCGAGGTGGCGCCGTAGCGTGGCGCAGTCCGCATCCATGTAGCCAGGAAACGCCCGATGAGCACCTCCAATCAAATGTCATCCACACCCGACCACAGCAGCGATCACGACGACCAGCGCAGCGAGAAAGAAAAGCAGGATGCGCTGCAGGACGATGCGCTGGAAGAGACCTTTCCGGCCAGCGATCCGGTGTCGCCGTTCGTACCGGCCAAACCGCTGGATTGATCCGCATCCCAAACGAGTGCGATAGAAAAGCGGCGCACTCATCGATTGCGCCGCTTGTGTTTGCCTGTTCGCCAGCGGTTACGGCGTCAGCACGACCTTGCGGCAATCGTCCTGCTTGTTGTCGAACAAGTCGTAGCCGCGCGCTGCATCGGCCAACGGCATGCGATGCGAAATGATCGCGCTCGGCTTGAGGTCGCCGTTGCCGATATGTTCCAGCAACTGCGGCATATGTTTTTGCACATGGGTCTGGCCCATCTTGAAGGTGAGTCCCTTGTCGAAGGCATCGCCGAACAGGAAAGCGTGGATGAAGCCGGCATACACGCCCGGCACGCTGACCACGCCGCAACGACGCGTTGCCGCGATGCATTGACGGATCGCCACACCGCTGCTGCCTTCCAGTTTCAAGGTGGTCAGTGCGGTTTCCACCGCGCTGCCTTCGGCCTCGAAGCCCACCGCTTCGATGCTGGCATCCACGCCGCGGCCATCGGTCTGCGAGACGATCACATCGGCCGGGTCGTCGATCTCGTCGAAGTTGATCGGGATGACGCCATACGCCTTGGAAGCGAAGTCGAGCCGATACGCGTGGCGGTCGACCATGAAGATACGTTCGGCGCCCAGCATGCGGCAGCACGCTGCGGCCATCAGACCGACCGGGCCGGCGCCGAAGATGGCCACGGTGGAGCCTTGTTTGACGCCGGCGTCGACCACGGCTTGATAACCGGTGGGCAAGATGTCGGACAGGAACAACACCTGCTCGTCATGCAGGACATCGGGCACCACCAACGGTCCGACATTGGCCTTGGGCACGCGCACGTATTCGGCCTGCCCGCCCGACAGACCACCGTAGAGATGACTGAAGCCGAACAAGGCCGCCGGTGGGCGCATGTCCTTGTGATTCAATGCCGCGCCCTTGCCGGTGTTGGTGGTTTCGCACGCGGAAAATTCCTGCAGCACGCAATGGAAGCAGCGCCCGCAGGCGACCACGAACGGAATCACCACGCGGTCGCCGGGTTTGACTGCAGTGACATCGGGGCCAACGTCTTCGACGATGCCCATGAATTCATGGCCGAGAATGTCGCCATGGCGCAGATCGGGAATCTTGCCGCGATACAGATGCAGGTCCGAGCCGCAGATGGCCGTTGCGGTGACGCGCAGGATCAGATCGTCGCGTTCTACAAGAACCGGATCCGGCACGGTTTCAACCCGTACGTCGCGTGATCCGTGATAGTTGAGGGCAAGCATTGAGATCTCCCGAAAAGGCCGTCGATGCGCGGCAACCCATGCAGTGTTCGTGCAGCATCGTTAAGCCCATCAGCACGCAGCGTGCGCATGGTGTGGACGCGTCCCATTGGCGACGCCGCGTTGATGCGCAAGTCACGTCTGGATAACCCTCGCACTCGCACCCTGGGATCACTCGTCAAATCGCTTGCAGTCATTACCACACATCGCGATGCGAACCCGACAATCAATGATCGCCAAGCAACGATCACTCAGGAGGCAGTAATGGGAATTTTCAAGATGGTAACCGCCGGTGCCGTGGGCTATGTGGCATACAAGGCGTGGCAGCGTCGTCAGGGCCAATCGACCGATGCGACCAGCGACACCGGCAGCGACCGCGACCGCGACATTCAACAGACCACGTTGACCGGACCTGCCGCCAAGAGTGCAACGCCACCGCATGGCGACCCACTACGCACCGATGCCAACATTTCCACCGACCGCAAGCAGGCATTGGGTGCACTGGTCTTCTTCAACGAGCAGGAGCGCACGCTGGCGCAACTGGCTGTGGTGAAGGGCATCGGCGGCGAATCGCTGCAGTTCGCGCGCAAGATGGATGAAGCCCACAGCGCCGCGTTGACCGACCTCAGCCGTTTTGCGCCGGACCGCAATGGCACCCTGGCGCAGGCCGCGTCCGCACGCGCGGACGGTACCCGCAAGCGCCTGGACGGGTTGAACGGCAAGGAATTCGAAACGCAGTACCTGCAGGCCAGCGTGACCAGCCACGAGCAGGCGCTGGCACTGCTGGATACGCAATTGAGCAGCGAGCCGGGGTCGAGCGATCTGGGCAAGGAACTGCAGCGTGCCCGCGAAACCATTGCCCAGCATCTCGAGCATGCCAAGGCGCTGCGCACCAAGTCGACCCAAGCGCATTGATCGATTGCTGGTCGCTCTTGTAGCGGCCAACAAAATGAATGCTAGCGGCCAACAAAACGACTGCGCTCATCGTCAAATGGGCGCAGTTGTTTTTTTGGTACCCGTTCGAAGATGAGCAGCTTGGAAAGTGCGATGTCATCATCGCTTGATTGGCTCTGCGGTGTCATGGATGCCGGTACGTAGCAGTCTTGGGTGGATGCATGGCGTGTTCCGACACTGGATGTGGCACTACGCATCGACTATCGGATTGCACGATGCCTGCCGGTTTTGTGCGAAGGCTTCGGTCTGCTGCAGGCGCTTGCACGCGTACCGGCGTGGGACACGCCGCAAGCACGTCCGTGTAGGCTCTTACGCGGCATCCATGCCGCGTAAGATCCCACGCCGGCACGCGTGCAAGCACCTTTCAGGTTTTGTCGGTGGCTGCAGAATAAAGCGAAGGTGTTGCTTGCCTATCAGCAGCCGTAAAGGGTGGATGCAACCTCGCGAATTGACTATCGCCGCGCACGACGCCTGCCGGTTCTGCGCGAAGGCTTCGGTCTGCTGCGGGCGCTTGCACGCGCACCGGCGCGGGACACGCCGCAAGTACGTCCATGTAGGCTCTTACGCGGCATCCATGCCGCGTAAGGTCCCACGCCGGCACGCGTGCAAGCACCTTCGGAGGGTGTCGGTGCTGCAGAAAGAGCAACGGTACTGCCTGCCGATCCGCAGTCGCGAAAGGTGGAAGCGCGGTGTCGTATCCGGGGGCGGGACCATGTGGCGGCATGGATGCCGCCACTGAGCCTCCACGGACGGATTCACGGCGTGTCCCGACACCGGATGCGGCACCGCACGCAGGCCGCATCATGCTTACCTCTCGTCAGGCGCTGCCTGCTCGAATCCGGCCGCCTGCCGCTGCCACAACCCGTCGAAGACGCCGCCATGCCCGCGCAGCTGTGCAGGATTGCCGTCTTCGACCACGCGGCCTTCCTGCAGCACCACGATGCGATCGAAGCCGATCACCGTGGACAGGCGATGGGCTACCGCCAGCACGGTGCGGTCGCGCATCAGATGATCCAGCGCGGCCTGAATTTCCGCCTCCGATTCGCTGTCCAGTGCCGAGGTGGCTTCGTCCAGGATCAGGATCGGTGCGTCCTTGAGAAACGCACTCGCGATGCCCAGCCGCTGCCGCTGACCACCGGACAACATCACCCCGCGCTCGCCAACCTGGGTGTCGTAGCCTTGCGGCAGTTGCCGGATGAATCCATCGCAGAAGGCATGCCGCGCGGCGTCCTGCACATCTGCATCGCTGCCGTCCGGCCGCCCGTAGCGAATATTGTCGGCAATGCTGCGGTTGAACAGCGCGGTTTCCTGCGGCACCACTGCGATCTTTTCGCGCAGGCTGTCCTGGCTGACACTGCGGATGTCCTGGCCGTCGATCAGCACGCGCCCGGATTCCACATCGTCCAGCCGCTGGATCAATGCAATCAAGGTCGATTTGCCGGCGCCGGATGGACCGACGATGCCGACCTTCTGGCCTGATGGAATATGCAGATTCAAGTCGTGCAGCACCGCCGGGCGATCGGGATAGGCAAAGTGCACATGTTCGAAGCGCACATCGCCTTCGGCCAGCGTCAATGGCGCAGCCGCATCCACCAATGCATGCGGCTGCAGGATGATCTGCAAGGTATCGGCGATCGCGCCGAGTTGCTGCGTGGTATCCACCAGCGTCAGCGCCAGGTCGCGCGAGCCATGCAGGATGCGAAACGTCAGCGCGCTGACCAGCACCACATCGCCTGCGCTCACCGCCCCGGCACGCCACATGCCGATCGCCCAGATCAACATGCCGCCGGCCATCAACGACAGACAGATGTCATGGATGACCCGGGCCTTTTCCACATACATCCAGCTGCGCCGGTGCGCGACCGCTTCATAGCCGATCTGTTCTGCCAGCCGTGCGCTTTCGCGATCGCGCGCGGCAAATGCCTTGATCGTCCATACATTCGACACCGCATCCACCAACTCGCCGCCCACGCGTGCGGCCTGCGCGGCAAAGCGCTGATGCTTGGCGCGGCCGCGGATGCCGAAGCTGGTGATGATGGCCGCCACAATGCCGATGAAGCCGACCAGGGTGGCGGCCATGCGCCAGTCCACCGTCAGCAACAACACGATGGCACCGATGAAATCCACGATCGGCGGCACGATCTTCCACGCCAGCCCGCCGTAGATCTGCCCGGCCGCACTGCCGAGCGCGGTGATGCGATTGCCCAGCGCACCGGCGAAATGCTCGCTGAAATAGCGCATCGGGTGTCCTGTGAGATGGCGGAACAGATCCACCCGGATATCCACCACGCTGGCAACAACGGTGCTGCAGCCCAACCAGCCGCCCAGGCGCCACAGCAGGTTTTCCACCGCAATCAGGCCGATGAACACGCCCAGCGGCAACCACACATTGGCCTGGTTGCGTTGATCGGTGGCCATCGCATCGACCAACACCTTCATGCCGTACTGCACCGACACCGCGCAGCCGGCGGCGCCGATGATCAACAACAACAACCCACTGAAATGCCAGGGCCGTTGGCGAACGTAATGCCACAGAAAGCGTGCCGGCGTGTCCGGCAATAATTCCGGCTGGGCAGTGGGCGTTGTCACGTGTCGATGTCGGCCAGTGCAAGCTGCGGCGCTTGCAGGCCAAAGCGTTCGTGTTCGCGACGCAGCTGTCTGGCCAGCCCGGCATGCAACGGGCGTTCGCCCTGCTCATCGGCATAACCGAACAGGCCGGTGGGGCAATGGCGGTAGTTGTCCCAGCCCGGATAGTCCAGCACCGGGTAGAGGCAGATGCCTTCCATCGGCACGCCTTGCTGCATCGCCAGTGCCACTTCGCTGCCGACATGGTCAAGCCAGGGGCCGCGTTTGTCGGCTTCGGTGCCGGTTTCGGAGATGAACATCGGGCGCCGATAGCGCTGCCAGAACTCGTCGATGATGGCCGAAAACGGGCGGTAATCCGTTGAGCTGCGCAGGATCGGTGTGCCGCCCAGATACCACTGATTGTCTGCGTAGTAGTTGAGGCCGATGATGTCCAGATGCTGAGGTGTGCCGCCCAATCCGGGCCATTGCTTGCCGCAGATCATGTCCCAGGCTTCGAACTGGGCCAGCCGCAGGCGTTCGGCTTCGCGGCGCGGGCCGGGGCGGTCGTTGGAGGGGATCACATGGATGGTCGGGTCCACCTGCACGAAGCGCGCGCGCGGTTCCACCTGGCGTATCGCATCGATCGCGGCGATGGTGGCGCGTACCAGCTGATGCTTGAGCTCGAAGCCGCGTCCGCGTGCCTTTGGATACATGCCTGAGTGGTCGCCGCCGTTCCAGGCCCAGAACGAGATCTCGTTGACCGGCGCATAGAATGGCACCGCGTCGGTTTCGTTCTTGACGCATTGCGCCGCCGCAGCGGCAAAGCGCGCAAAGCGATCGACAAAGTGCGGCGCCCAGATATCCACATCGTCCGGCCAGCCGTAATGGCACAGATCCCAGATCACCTGGGTGCCGGCAGCATTGGCCGCATGCAGCATCGGCAGAAAGCTGGACCAATCGTAATGGCCGGGGCGTTGTTCGATCAGGTGCCAGCGCACGCCGTCGCGCACAGTACGCAAGCCGTGCGCCGAGACGGCGCGGTAATCGTTGGCGGCCCAGCGGTCGTGCTTGGTGCCGGCGATCAGATCCAGCCGGCGGCCATCGCGGCGGCGATGGGTCGAACACTCGAACCCCGCCATGAAAAAACTGTCGAACACTGTGGGGGTATGCATTTGACATCCTGCTGCACGATCGATTGCACGCTGGCAACCGACCATCGATGACTGCCCCGCAGCGCGAGCGCGGTGGGCCGGGGTGTTGCCGATCAGACAGCCGGTTCGGCGTGACGCTGGTGTTCTGCCTCTTCGATGCGCTTGAACAAGGTCAATGCCTGGCCGACCACTTGATCCATGTTGTAGTACTTGTAGGTGCCCAGCCGCCCAAGGAAGGTGACATTGGGTGTCTCGGCCGCCAGACGCTCGTAGCGCCGGTACAGCGCGGCATTCTCCGCACGTGGAATCGGATAATACGGGTCGCCGTCGGCCGATGGGTACTCGTGGGTGAGGCTGGTCTTGGGATGTTGCTGGCCGGTCAGATGCTTGTACTCGGTGATGCGTGTGTAGGCCACACCTTCGGCCGGGTAGTTGACCGTGGCCACCGCCTGAAAGTGTTCCTGATCCACGGTGCTGTGTTCGAACTTGAGCGAGCGATACGGCAGCTTGCCGTAGCAATAGTCGAAGTATTCGTCCACCGGCCCGCTGTAGACCAGTTGGTCGTAGTCCAGCTCGTCGCGGATCTCGCGGTAGTCGGTATTGAGCATCACCTTGATGTTGGGGTGATCGAGCATGCGTTCGAACATGCGGGTGTAGCCGTGCAGCGGCATCTGCTGGAAGGTGTCGGTGAAGTAACGGTCGTCGTCATTGGTGCGGGTGGGCACGCGCGAGGTCACCGACTTGTCGAGCTGCGATGGATCCAGACCCCATTGCTTGCGCGTGTAGCCGCGGAAGAAGGTCTCGTACAATTCACGGCCCACCTGGTTGATCACCACGTCTTCGCTGGTCTGGATATCGGCCACCGGTTCGGCGCGGCTGGCCAGAAATGCAGCGGCGTCTTGTTCGGTTGCCAGCTGCAAACCGTAGAGCCGGTTCAAGGTGGTCATGTTGATCGGGATCGGCACCTGCTGCTCGCCTACCTGCGCCAGCACACGATGCGCGTACGGCCGCCACTGGGTGAAGTTGGACAGATAATCCACGATGCGCTGCGCATTGGTGTGGAAGATGTGCGGGCCGTAGCGATGGATCAGCACACCGGCATCATCGTGGAAGTCATAGGCGTTACCGCCGATATGCGGGCGGCGGTCCACCACCAGTACGCGCTTGCCCAGGCCTGCGGCCAGGCGCTCGGCCAGTACGCTGCCGGCAAATCCCGCACCGATGATCAGGTAATCGAATCCGCGCCGGGTACCGCCGAGGGTGCGCGTGCTTGCCAGCGGAACGCTGCCCGAAGATGTCATTGCTTCCACGTGAGTTTCTCCTTCATCAAGCCATAGGTGTGGTCCCAGGACATATCGCCCAGCACCTGGTCAGCGGTTTCCAGCAGCTGCTCGCGGTCGGCGCCGTCGCGTAGCGCGGCTTCGCACGCGGCAACGAATGCATCGGGCGTGTCGGCAATGCGCACCACGCCGGTGTCGCCATAGGTGCGCACCACATCGTGGATCGGCGTGGAGACCACCGGGCAGCCGCCGGCCAGATATTCGGGCGTCTTGGTCGGGCTGATGAAGCGGGTGGAGGCATTCATCGCAAACGGCATCAACGCCACCTCCCATCCGGATAGATAGCCGGGCAATTGGTCGTAGCTCTTGCCACCCAGGTAATGGATATTGTCGGCTTGCGGCAACTCGGCCGGGTCGATCTTGACCACCGGGCCGATCATCACCCACTGCCAATTCGGGCGTTGCGCGGCGATGCTGCGCAATAGCTCCACGTCGAAGCGTTCGTCGATCACGCCATAAAAACCCAGGCGCGGATGCGCGATGTCGGCTTGATCGGCAGGCTCCTGCTGGGGCGCGCGTGCCGCAGCGAAATGCGCCACCTCCACACTGCTGGGAAAGGCATGTGCGTTTGCGTGCAGCGCGCGTTTTGCTTCCCAGATGCTGTAGCCACCGGTGAAAACCACATCGGCGCGCTGCAGCAGTTCGCGTTCGCGCTGTACCAGTTCGGGCGGCGCACCGCGAAATGCCGACAGCTCGTCCATGCAGTCGTACACGATCATGCGCGGGTGCAGATGCGCGCTGAAGCTCTGGCTCATCGGCGTGTAGTACCACAGCACCAGATCGTCCACACCGAGTTCGGCCAGATAGCCATCCAGCAACTGGCGTTGGATCTGCACGGCCGCCTCGCCTTCGCAACCGGTCGGCAGGCGTGGCACCAGCACATGCAGGCCGCCCGCTTCGCCACGCACCTGCAGCCACGGCTCGGGTTCGTCGCAGGCGATGGGCTCCTCCCAGAACAGCATATTGAAATCATGTGCAAAGCGCGACATCAGATGCTGTGGGCGCTGATACACAAAACTCCAGCGCAGATGCGACAAGCACAACAGCGTGGGTCGCGATGGGTCGAATTGCTGGGTGTTGTCGGATGCGACGGCGCGGCGGGTGTTGCCGATGTCGTAGTGAAACTGACCAGCCCAGCTCATGGAATGCCCTCAATCTAAAAGGAAAGGAATCAGCGCGCGTCACGCGCGCGCGAGACGGTCTGCAGCCAGCAGGGTGCGAGCGGACTCGTTGCGGCGGCGTCCCTCTGTCGTAGGCAACAAGCGACGTGACGGTAGGACCAGCTCGCGCGCAAGCTCGCGCTCGGGCACGGTGGTCGGGGTGCGCGGTCTGGTCAGGCGCGAGGTCGCATAGCCGTCCGGATGCAGTTGCTGCCAACGCCAGGTATCGCGACACATGCGGTCCAGGTCGTATTCGGCCTTCCAGCCCAAGAGCCGATTGGCCAGCGTGGCGTTTGCGTAATACACCGCCACATCGCCATCGCGGCGCGGTGCAATGCTCAACGGAATGCGGCAGCCACTGGCACGCTCGAATGCGGCAGCCACCTCGCGCACGCTGTGGCCGCGTCCACTGCCCAGGTTCACCACCAGTCCCTTGCGTTCGCGCTGCAGGTAGTCGATGGCATCCACATGCGCGCGAGCCAGATCCATCACGTGCAGATAGTCGCGCACGCCGGTGCCGTCGGCGGTGGGGTAATCATCGCCGAACACCTGCAGTGCAGCGCGGCGGCCGACGGCCACCTGCGCGATATAGGGCATCAGATTGTTCGGCACGCCGCGCGGATCTTCGCCCAGATACCCGCTGGGATGCGCGCCCACCGGGTTGAAGTAACGCAGCAGCGCAGCATTGAATTCGGGCCATGCGATGCTCAGATCACCGATCATTTCTTCCATCATCAGCTTGGTGCGGCCGTAGGGATTGATCGCCTTCAACGGTGCGCTTTCCTCGATCGGGCTGATGTTTTCATCGCCATACACGGTGGCCGAGGAGCTGAATACCAGGTTGGACACTTCGGCGGTGCGCATCGCACGCAACAGCGCCAGCGTGCCGGTCACGTTGTTGTTGAAATACAGCAGCGGCTCGCGCACCGATTCGCCAACGGCCTTGAGTGCGGCAAAATGCAGCACGGCATCGATGCACTTGCTGCTCAGCAACTCAGCGAGCTCTGGTGCGCGCACATCCATGCGATGAAACTCCGGTCGAGCTCCCATCAGATACTGCAGATGGTCGAGCACGCGCTCGGATGAATTGCTCAAATTATCGACAATGCACACGTCGTGCCCACGTCGTGCCAGTTCCACGCAGGTATGTGAGCCGATATAGCCGGTGCCGCCGGTGACCAAAATTCTCATTGATTGCCTGCCTTGTGGAGGGCGCTGAGGCGCCGGCTTACCCAGGACGCGGATCATCACCGCGCACGTTTGCCTGCGTGTTGGGTGATGTCAGCGCGCCGGCAGCGTGCTGATGAGCAGCCACGCATTGGGCGGCAGCCAGGTCTGGGCGAGCAGAGGCTGGATGCATCACGGTCCAACACGATCTACGGTATGTGGCAGAACGTGAGAACAGGCGCAGGGGTAGGTGTGTGCCACGCGAGTGAGGCGTTGACTAGTTACTCACCGGCGCTGTGTGTTTTTTAATCGCGCACACTGGGTGCCAGGAGTGGCTGGAAAAATCATTTCCCGGCGATTCATTGCTGAGCTCAGGAGTTGGGTCTTCAGTGAAGAGCGGCCGATCTGCGGTTTGGCTGCAGGGCCCTTGCCCGCCCACCATCGCAGGACACGGCGCAAGTACGTCCGTGTAGGCTCTTACGCGGCATCCATGCCGCGTAAGGTCCCGCGACGGTGGGCAGGCAAGGGCCAGTCGAGTTGATCGCTACGCATGTTTTTAACAAAGCAGCCAGCGACCTGTCTGGTGCGATGTCCTCGCTGCGCTCTTGATGCTGTGAGTTTGCTGCAGGGTCCTTGCCCGCCCACCATCGCAGGACACGCCGCAAGTACGTCCGTGTAGCAACTGTGTTGTTGGAGGGGGTTCTGACCGTTGTGGAAGCCTGGCACGGGAACGCCGGCCGCTGGTCAGCAGCCGGCGGATCCATCGAGAGCATGGTCACTCAGGTCGGGACGGTTTGGACGTCTGCGGCGTGAGCGTCTCGTGCTCGCGCGTTGAGGATGACGAGCATCTTGCGCATCGCCGCCACGATGGCGACCTTGCCGGGCTTTCCGCGTGCCCGCAGCGATCGATAAAACTCCCGGATCCGCGGCTCGTGCTGGATCGCAGACAGGCACGCCATGTACAGCACGTTGCGCACCTCGATCCGCCCGCCGCGGATCCGGCGCAGGCCGCGCATCTGTCCGCTGTCATGGGCGATGGGAGCCACGCCGACCAGCTTGGCAATTGTCTTCCCATCGAGGGTGCCCAGCTCCGGCAGGTAGCTGGCGATCACCGCTTGCAGGGTCGCCCCGACGCCCTTGAACGAGCGCATTGCTTCCAACTGCGGTTGCTGGCCGACCTGCTCGGCAATCTGCTGTTCCAATCGCACACAGGTCTTTTTCATCTGCGCGATATTGGCCTGCAGCACGCGGCGCAAGCGCGTGTCCGTTACCTGCTCCAACTGGTTGTGCGCGCTTGTTGTCAGCTCCACGAGTTGCTGTCGCGCACGCACAAACTCGCGCAGCCGTCGCCGCCAAGGCTCCGTGGGGTGGTAGGGACGTAGCTCCAGCGTGTGGGCCATGCAAGCCAGATTGATCGCGTCTAGACGATCTGTCTTTGCCGGCAGGCCGATGGCGGCGGCGAACGCATGGCAGCGGTGCGCATTGGCCCGCACGATCCGGTGGCCGGCGTCGAACAACGCATCCAGTACCCGCTGTTCATAGCCGCCAGAGGCCTCCAGGACAATCTGGCCAACCTCGCGCTGTGCCAGCCAGGACACTAGCTTGCGATGGCCTGCGGGGGTGTTGTGAAACTGCGCGCACGGGCCGCGGTAGACGGCCACATCCAACCGGGCCTTGCACACATCAATCCCGATGCCATTCATGGGCAAACTCCGTTAGGCTTGAAGGGTCGAGAGCTCCCCTGCCTGCCCAGCCTTACGTCTACGAGTGGCCACTCTGGCAACCGTTCGGGCGATACAGGGGAGAAACCGGCGTGGGCACCCAGCTACACGACGATCGGTAACGATCCAGGCTCTCACGGTGGCCCACGCCGGCTCTCGACGCCCAAACTGCCAGAATCCGAACAGATAAGGCTCTTACGCGGCATCCATGCCGCGTAAGGTCCCGCGATGGTGGGCGGGCAAGCACCATCGAAGATGGTCGGTGTGCGTGGTTGCAAGCAGTGCATTACGTGCGTTGTTCGGATAACAGAGGCGCATTCGATCAGCTTCGCAACGCAAGGCTGTCAACAGACAGCTTTCAACAAAGCAACCTGTAAACTTGCTGGTGCGGTGTCCTTGCCGCTCGCGGGACCATGTGGCGGCATGGATGCCGCCACTGAGCCTCCACGGACGGATTCACGGCGTGTCCCGTGAGCGGCAAGGGCACCGCGCGCTCGGCCAACCAAGCCTTTGATCGAATCTAGAATGCACATGCAGCACGCTGCTGCACACAAAAAACCCGCGTTGCTGCGAGAGCAACGCGGGTTTGGCGACAACGTGGCGCGGGCTACAGCGTGACGGCGCCACCGGCAATGGTCAGCAACGTGCCTGAGGTGTAACTGGCAGTGTCGGCCGCCAGCATCACGTAGGCCGACGCCAGCTCGACCGGCTGGCCGGGCCGTCCCATCGGGGTTTGGCTGCCGAAGTTTTCCACCGAGTCTTCGTCCATGCCTGCCGGAATGAACGGTGTCCAGATCGGGCCGGGCAGCACCGCATTGACGCGGATGTGCTTGTCGGCCAGCACGCCGGCCAGGCCAATGGTGAGGTTGGCCAACGCGCCCTTGGTGGCGGCATAGGGAAGAATATTCGGCGTGGGTTTCTTGGACTGCACCGAGGCGGTATTGATGATGGAGCCACCATCCTTCATCAACGGCACCGACAGCTGCACCAGATGAAACACCGCATGCACATTGGTGTCGAAGGTCTTGCGCCATTCGTCCAGCGTAATGTCTTCGAAATTCTCGAAATACTTCTGGTAGCCGGCGTTGTTGACCAGAATGTCCAGTCCGCCGAAGGCGCTGTTGACCTGTTCGATCAATGCTGCAGCCTGGTGCGGGTCGCTGATATTGCAACCGACCAGTAGCGCCTTGACGCCGGCCTTTTCGATCAGCGCACCGATCCTGGCCGCGTCTTCCTGCTCATCGGGCAGATACGCGATGGCCACGTCGGCGCCTTCGCGTGCATAGGCAATCGCCACGGCAGCGCCAATGCCACTGTCGCCACCGGTGATCAGCGCGCGCTTGCCTGTCAGTTGCCCATGACCGACATAGCTGTCTTCGCCATGGTCCGGGCGTGGATCCATCTTCTCGGTCCGGCCGGGGAAGCCCTGCTGCTGCGGCTTGAAAGGCGGGCGTGGGTAATTGGGAACGGGCATGGGGATCTCCTGACGGTGTGGATCACTACGAAGTGACTATCAGTGTGGTCATGCAGACGTAAACGTCCGGGCTAGACGATGTCGCCGGCATGTGTGTTGCGCTTGGCGCGTTCACGTTGTCAGCAAGCACGCCAGCCGACCTTGCGGCGCGCAGGCTTCATGCGCTTTTGCCGATCACGCTGGATACTGCGCGCATCGTCCGGAGTTACGCATGGTCTTTCGTCGTAATGGGTTGTCGTTGTGTCTGCTTGCGCTGACGCTGCTCTTCATCGGTTGCCAGATCTATGCCGGCCTGCATGCCTACAACGCGGAGCTGACAGAGCAGGGCCAGCCTACGCTGCTGCTGGCCGCGTATCTGCACAGCCCGCATTTCGTCTCGGCCCTGTTCGAAAACTGGGAGAGCGAGTTCCTGCAGATGGGCATGTATGTGCTGCTGACCGTCAAGCTGCGCCAGGTGGGCTCGGCCGAATCGCGTCCGCTCGATCCTGCTGAAGAAAACGCCGAGATCAAGCCGGGCCAGACGCCGTGGCCGGTGCGTGCCGGTGGGCTGTGGCTGCGCGTGTATGAGCACTCGTTGGCGCTGGCATTTGGCGCGCTGTTCCTGATGAGTTTTGTCCTGCATCTGCTTGGCAGCTGGCGGCTTGCGTTGCTGGAGCGCACACAAAAAGGGTTGCCGCCGATCAGCATCCTCGACCATTTCACCGACGCCGGGTTCTGGTTCGAATCGATGCAGAACTGGCAGAGCGAATTCCTGGCGGTATTTGCGCTGGTGGTGTTGACCATCTGGCTACGGCAGAAGGACTCGCCGCAGTCCAAACCGGTGGCGGCACCGCATTCGCAGACCGGTGGCTGAGCATGTTCGGATCACGCGTACTTGGCGCGCTCGGCGGGGCCATCTGCGCAATCACTTCACACGGTGACGCAGGTTTGTTCACCAGCTTGCAATGCCCGCCAGCCTAGCGTGCTGGCACGACAATCAGGCAGGAGAACCGCGATGGCTAGCGAACCGAAGAAGCCGTGGGGTCCGGACGATGATCAGAGCAAGCCGTTCACGCCGCAAGAGCAGCGCAACGAGAATGCCGAACGAAAAGTGCACGACATGCCCGACGAAGACCGCGACGTCAACAAGGCGGATCTGGAGCACGACTACGAACGCCCGGATGGGTCGGAAAAACGCTGAGCCCATCCGCGATGCGATACCGATGAAGGCGCCCGCAGTTGCGGGCGCTTCCGGTTTCAACAGCCGCACAAAGCAGAATTACGAGCGATCTGTACACATGCTCTCCACAATCAGTGCGTAGGCTGTGGGTAGCACATCGAACCCGACCGGTCCTGCTGGAACGGTTTGCCCAACGCCTCGACCGGCGCTGGCCCAGGTCAGCACCAGCTGACGCCTAGATTGCGATGTAACAGCGCAAGCGAGCTGATCCAGTGGCTCATCGATGATGGCATCCGCCTCGGACTGGCGTGGCAGCCGTCGCAAAACCTTGCACTTCGTGGCGTTTTGGCACTCCCGCTGCGGCGACCGAGCCCAACCGTGACGCTTGGCACTGGCGTAACCAGGATTTGCCGTGCGTACTTCGGTCAGAATCGGCACGGCGGGCTCGACATTGGGGAAAGAGCTACGCTCATCCCTGATGGTGATGACACCGGTGTGCCACTCGACGTGGTGAGCGACGCTTTTTCGCGTCGTCGTCACAATTCTCAACTGAACATGTATCAGCACTTTGCGGACAGAAGCGCCCATGGACCGTCTTTCCTGCGCCATCATCGACGACGACGTGGAGTTCTGCGATCAGGTGGTGGAGTTAGCCACCGATAGCGGCTTCCGGGCCAAGGGCATGCACACCCTTGGCGAAGCCAGCCGTTGGCTGGACAGCAATTTCCCCGACCTGTTGGTCGTGGACGTTGGCCTGCCCGACGGCAGCGGCTTCGATCTCATCGAACGGCTCGACCCGGATCACACGCCACAGATCGTGGTGGTGTCGGGCGATTACGCCTATGAGACCCAGGGCCGCGCGCAGCAGTTCGGGGTCAGCGAGTTCCTGACCAAGCCATTCGCGCCGGAACGCCTGGAGCGTGTGCTCGGCGGTCTGCGTGAAGCGCAGCAGGGCAACCTGGGCATCGTCGGCAACAGCGACAGCATCGTGCTGTTGCGCAAGGACATCGTGCGCGTGGCGCCAACCGACTTGAATGTGCTGGTGACCGGCGAGACCGGTACCGGCAAGGATCTGGTCGCGCGCGCTATCCATCGTGTCTCCGGTCGTCGCGGCCGCTTTGTGCCGGTCAACTGCGGCGCAATCCCGGAAGAACTGCTGGCAAGTCAGCTGTTCGGTCACGAGCGCGGCAGCTTCACCGGCGCCGATCGCCGCCATGCCGGATTTCTGGAGCAGGCTGCCGACGGTACGCTGTTTCTGGATGAAATCGGCGAAATGCCCAAGCGTCTGCAGGTGTATCTGCTGCGGGCGATCGAATCGCGCAGCTTCATGCGCGTGGGCGGCAACGAAGAGATCCCGCTCGATGCGCGCGTCGTCGCTGCCACCCACCAGCATGTGCAGCGCGAGCATGCGGTGCTGCGCGAGGATCTGTTCTACCGGCTCAACGAATATCCGATCCAGGTGCCGCCGCTGCGCGAGCGGCGTGGCGATGCACGGTTGTTGGGCTTGCGTGTGATCGACGAACTCAATGTCAAATACGGCACGCGCAAGTTGCCGACCAAGTCACTGCTGCGCTATCTGGCGTACCACACGTGGCCGGGCAACGTGCGCGAGCTGCGTTCGTTCATCCGCTATCTGTATCTACGCTCCGATGGCGACCTGTTGAGTGCGCCGGATGTGGAGCAGACCGTGCCGCAGGCCGACGAGGACGGATTGTTGATTCCCGCAGGCTGGACCATGCGCCAGGCCGAAGATGCGATGATCGAAGCAGCATTGGCACGCACCCGCTTCAACAAGAAGGCCGCCGCACGCGAGTTGGGCATCAGTGTGCGTACCTTGCACAACCGGCTCAGCGACAAGGAGGCGTAGTGGCCGATGCATCCGATGGACAGCGGCGTGAGCTGCTGCACCAACTGCGTAATCGCCTCAACGTGATGGGTTTTGCGCTGCATGCGTTGCGCAACGAGGCCTCCAAGCCACTGGAGACCTTGCGCAGCGCGCACCAGTCAGCGGTGGAGCTGCTCAATCAGCTCGGCGAAGAAGAGCGCGCCCGGCAGCAGATGAAGGACACCCAGGCCGACACTTCCGATCGGTGACGGTCTGTCGGTGAGATCCGATCAGCGGATCGATCAATAATGCTCGGCCGGTTGAACCTGCTCGCTCAGCAGCGTGGTGATCGCGCGCGGGTTGTACGGCTTCATGCAGTACGACAGATGCGCAAAGCGCGCCGGCAGCGTGTAGCGGTCATAGCCGGAACAGAACGAGAACGGTACCCCGCGCTCCAGCAATGCATCGGCCACCGGAAACACCGGCTGGCCTCGCACATTGACGTCGAGCAACGCACCGTCTATCTCCTCGCCCGAGGTCACCAGCGAAAGCGCGTCGGAGACATTGCCCACCGGTCCGACCACGCGGACACCGGCTTCGATCAGCAAGTCGTTGAGCGATTCGGCGAGCAAATAATCGTCCTCGACCACAAGGATGCGGCGGCCGTGCAGCGTTGTGTTGGACATAAAAACTCCGGAACTAAAATGCGGCCTGACGACGCACGCATCGTGCGCGCACCCCGCGTTAATAACGCGCGTAAGCAAGCACTTCAAAGAGCGATCTCTTCAACTTCTGGGAAAGTAAGCACGCGTGAGTGGATGTCTACATGCAACCCTGCATGCAAACGCACCCGTCACGGAAAAAATTGCGCACCAGTGCACATCTTGCGACCTGTTGGATCGTCGCGAAAAAGAGTGTGCAGTTGAATTCAACCAGATCCTTGCAGCACCGGTGTCCACGTCGGCCATAAACTTGGCGCGCATTGTGCGTATCGACCCCCCGAGTCTTTGAGACGCACACAGTGGAGTCGTCATGATTACGCGCATTCTTCAGTTGTCCGCCCGCGTGGCAAGCAACGCATGGGTCGAGGTCGGCGTGGGCGCCGATGCGGACATTCTGATCGCCGATCGGGGCGGCAAACGCGAAGAGCGTGCCACCTTTGGTCGACGCGCTCCCGGACAGCAGCGCTCGATCCACATGCAGGAGCCGAGCTGGTTGGGTGGCGTGGACCTGGCGATCTGGGAAACCCAGCGCTGTGCGATTCCGCTATGCGGATTCGTCTGCACGGCCTCTGCAGATGGCAGTACTGCCGCCACCTGGTTGAGTCAGGACAATGGCGAGGTGTACGCAGCGGGCCTGCGCAACGTGATGGATATCGGTGGCCGCCTGCAAATGGGGTTTTCCTTGCTGGTGGCCTCGTCGGCCAGCATGCCCACGCACCGTCCGCTCTGCATCGATGGCGATGTCAAACAATGGCTGCATGTCGGCGGCAAAGTGGCCATGCTGCATCTCACGCCTTGGCAGCTGGGTCGCTATACGACTGCAGCCGGCGTACGGCCTGACTGGACCAGCGAGGAACACTTGGCGCAGATCGCGCGCGTTTAAGTGGGGGAATGTCAGGCAGCAAACATAAAGGGGCCCCTGGGGGCCCCTCGTCGTTCTGGTCGTGCGATGTTGTTTCAGCTACGGAAGGCGGCATGGTCATACGTCATGCATTTCGCATGCATCGCGCGCGGCTAGGGCATCAAGCCTTCGACCGGTTCGGCTTGGAACATCCGACTCAGGCTGAAGCTCCGGTCTTGGTGGCCTTGAGAGGTGATTGAACGGTGTGGATGTGTCGGGGGCAGAGCGGTTGATCTGCGGGTTTGCTGCAGGGCCCTTGCCCGCCCACCATCGCGGGACACGCCGCAAGTACGTCCGTGTAGGCTCTTACGCGGCATCCATGCCGCGTAAGGTCCCGCGACGGTGCGCGGGCAAGGACCAGTCGAGATGGTCGGTGTGCATGTTTTCGAGCAGCCTACGCACTTCTGGCGTGGTGCAGCTTATGTCGTCATTGCTTGATTTGTCGTCGCACTAAAAAGCCCGGGTCGCGAACGACCCGGGCCAATGCTGGGTGCGCTGGCACCCAGCAGGTTCAGCGCTGGATGTCGCCGGTGGTGGAGCCGGCACCCGGACCTGCGCCCAGGTCTGCACCGGTCACGCGGTCGAGCTCCGGATTGGAGAGCAGGCGCAACGACATCGCGTCCAATGCGTCGGTCTGGGTCGCGTCCAACCCAACCGTAGCCGAGCCATCACCGCCATCGACTGCAGTCTGCAGTTCGCGGTCTGCAACCACGTCCCATTGCTCGCCGGCATTCCACGGACCCACCATGTCGCCTTCGCCCTGCGACATGTTGTAGTAGGTGTCGGTGAAGCGCGGGTCACCCGGCAGCTTGCCCGGGGGGAAGTTCGGCTCGATCGAGTACAGCGCTTTCTCGAACGACTTCTGATGCGCCACCTCGCGTGTCATCAAAAAGCGCAGCGCATCCACGATGCCCGGATCGTCGGTGACGGTGATCAGACGCTCGTACACCAGCTTGGCGCGTGCTTCGGCGGCGATGTTGGAACGCAGGTCGGAGGTCGGGCAACCGATCGAGTCCACATACGCCGACGTCCACGGCACACCACTGGAATTGACCAGCGCCGGGCCACCACCGTACAAGATCTGCTGGGTGTGGCTGGTGCTGTTCTGGGTCATGGAGCGCATCTCCATGGCCTCTTCCATGCCTTCGGACAACACCGCCTTCGGCCCCTTGTTGAGCATGGCGATGATCGAGCCGATGATCTCCAGGTGGCTCAGTTCTTCGGTGGCGATATCGAACAGCAAATCCTTGCGGCCCGGATCGTCCTCGCCCAGTGCCTGGGTGAAGTACTGCATCGCAGCGGCGAGTTCGCCCTGCGGTCCGCCAAACTGCTCGAGCATCAACGTGGCCAGATCCGGATTCGGTTCGGTAACGCGGACGGTGTACATCAACCGCTTGTTATGTATAAACATGGGTCGTGCTCCATGGCTGGCGCCCGGGATGACTGCCACTCGGTAAACGGACAGAAAACGCGGGGCTCTGGCTTTCGGGGGTGATGCCCGCAGACGCGGGCAGACGCAGCGCGGCAGTGCCGCACTGCCGCACTGCGCGATGCATCAGGCCGCTTTACTGGTCTTGGATGCTTTTTGGTTGCCACCTTGCTCGGCAAGCAGGGTCAGCTTTTCATCGGTGGCTTTTTCTTCTTCCAGGGTTGCAAGCAGCAACGTGATCGCATCGGAGTAACCGAGCTGCTTGGCGATGGCCGCGATGGTGCCGTACGAGGCGATCTCGTAATGCTCCACTTTCTGTGCGCCACCGATCAGTGCCGCATCGCGCACCGGGCCGGCTTCGATCTCTTCGATCACTTCACGGCCTTCTTCGACCAGGCCTTCCATCGCCGCACACTTGATGCGCTTGAGTTTGATGCCGAGCAGTTCGACGATCTGGTCGATTCGCTCGATCTGGCCCTGGGTTTCTTCCAGATGCACCTTGAATGCCTCGACCAGCTTGGGCTCGGTCGCCGCACGTGCCAGGCGCGGCAGCGATTTTGTCAGCTGTTTTTCTGCGCTGTAGATGTCCGACAGTTCGTGGATGAAAAGCTCTTCAATTGTCTTGATTGCCATGGGCGGCTCCTTCGAGTGGATAGGTGGGTGAACAGTGCGGTGCATCGTGTGCGTGTCATGCCTTCAACTGCCTGCGAGACAGCGGCTCGGTCACGTCGGCATCGCATGCACGGACGTGACGTACGCCAGTGCTGCAAGGTCGCGGTGATCGGATTTCAAGCTGTCTCGCATGGGTCGCTAAGCTAGTCACCGACGTGTTAGCGGGATCAGTGGATGCGGTGATCCTGATGCGATGGCGGCCTGTGCAGTGGCCCGTACAGGGAGGCTGCAAAAACAGCGCCGTGCAGACACCGCGATGCGCTACAACGGTGGCCCACCACCGCGCGAGACGTCGGCATGACGCCATTGGACAAGAGCGGCTAAAAAAACGTAGCGAGCAGCCGTCAGGCGGGTGCGGACGGCGCGCAGGAACCGGAGTCTACGAGTGCTACATGAGGATTCCGAGCACCGGCCGCGTCCGCCTGACGGCTGCGCATTAGTTTTGTTCGCCGCTCTAAACCGCTACGCCGAGAGCTGCACATCGGCGCGTCGGCCCATACCTTGATCATCGATCCTTAGGGCTTGAAGCTGGTCGAAAAGGGCAAGCGCAACGGTGTGGTATCGCGTTGGGATGAACTGGTCAGCGGCGATGCCGCACTGGCCCGCGCATTGCAGGCTTCACTCAGCGTCGCGTGAGTTCTGGCACTCGCGCAACAGCTCAGGCCGAAGGGAACAGACGCGCCAATTCGCGCACCGCCGCCGCAGAGGCTGCGTGATCCGGCGTGGCATCGGCGTTGTTGAAATCGTTCGCGCCTTGCGCTTGCACCAGCAGCCCATCGCGGCGTGGCACCACATTGAGATTGTGGCCACGCCAGACCAGCCCGTAGGTCACGTCCGGTTACGGAATCAGGCGCGCGGTCTGCCCACGCACCGGGACGACGCTGTCGTCGCCAAGCAACGCACGCGCACCGTAGCCGGTGGCATTGACCAGGATCTTCTCGCGCAGATCGCCGAACTGGCGCGGGTGCTCGAAGCTGCGCATGTACAGCTCGCCACCGGCCTGCAGGAAGTCGTCCATCAACAATCGCGCATAGGCGCTGAGGTTGAAGGTCAGCTGGCTATAGCGGCGCACGAACGGCACCGGGAACGGATGGCTGCCGGGAGCGACCGGCTGCGAGCGCGGGCCGAGGTCATGGATCAATTCGCGCTCCAGCGGCGGGTAGTCAGGTTCGTGTGCTTCGGCCGATGGAATCGGCTGGTCGAACGGCACATCCGATAACGCGTAACCATCGCGCCATTCGATCGGCTCGCCCGGCAGGCCGAGCAAGGTCTGGTAGCGGCGAAACGACAGGCGCGCCATCTCTTCCCAACGCGTCTTGAAGTCGGCCGTGGCGTGCTCGCTGGTGCACACGCGCGAGTCCGGCGACCACACGCCCGTTGCGTAGAACGAACGCACATCCGGCAGGCGTTCGCGTGCATAGATGCGCACGCGCAGGCCGGCGCGTTGTGCTACCAGCGCGGTGGTCAGTCCGATCGCGCCGCAGCCGATCACCGCCAGCTCGCGCGCATCGGCATCGGCCGCACGCACCAGCCGCAGCGCGTGTTCGGCCGCACCCCACGACAACGACCATCCGCTGCCGCCATGCCCGTAGTTGTGCACCACCGTCTTGCGACCGATGCGCTCGGCCTCGATCCGCGGCCCCTGCGCACGGAACGGCCGCGTGCAGCCGTTGATGGCAATGATGCGATCGACCGAGGCGTGGATCGGCGCCAGCGGCGGCGATGCGGCGAACTGGTTCGGCAGCGCGCCTGGCGCCGTAGCCGGCAGCGGCGAAGAAGGTGCTGCACTGGCAGGGCCGGTCGCGGCCCAGCTATTGGTGGAAGCGGCCGCAAGCGCAAGGCCGGCGCTCTGCAAAAAATGACGACGGTGCATGCGACTCCAAGTGTGTGGTGGATGGCAAGGCGATAGAAGGCAACGCGGCTTGCGCATGGAAGCAACATGCCCGGTGCGGCATCTGCACACGCCAGGCCTCTTTATGCACGGTAGCCGGCATCTTCAAGACACAGGGCGCAGCGCCGCAGACGCCGAGCATACCGCGCACCTGCACGCCTGCCACTGCCGGGCAGGCCGGGTTTCGTACCGCGATCCAGGCAATTGAGGCGCCGCTGGCGGCCATTCGTCGCTTGGGGCTTTCGGCTGCGCGCTTGCCGGCTATGCTCACCGCGTCCCAACCCAACGAGTCGTCCCCGTGTCTGCCAGCGTCTTTCTGATCGTACGTATCGTGTTCGCCTGGGCTGCGGCGTTGCTGGTGGCCGGGATCATGTGGGCGCAGCTGTTCGGTTCCACCGGCGCGTTCTTCGGGCTGATCTGCGTGGTGCTGCTGACGCTGGCCTTGATGAGTGCGATCACGCATGTGCGACGGGTGCGGCTGATCGCAGGGCGGCTGGATCACGACACCTTGTCGACCCGCCAGCGACGCCAGATCGAAGTGCCGCTGGACGTGCAGGCCAGCTTTGCCGTCGTCGAAGAGGCCGTACGCGCACTGCCGCGCGTGCAGGACATCGAATGCGCACCGGGCAGCCTGCTGATCCGCGCCAAGGTGCGCCGTATCGATCCCTATGAAGGACGTCAGCCCTCGCGCTGGAACCTGTTCGCGCGCTTTGCGATCAAGCGCAATCAGGTGCTGGTGACGATCACTCCGGGGCAGGGCACCAGCAGCGTCACCGTGTTGTGCGAGCCCGATGCCGGCGCCTGGGTCGATTTGTTCGCAGTGGACGAGGGCAGCAATTTCGAGAACGCCGAGGCGATCAATCGCGCGGTGGTACGCCGGGTTGGCGAGCAGCGCCGCGACGAGCAGGCCGCAGCCGAGCAATCGGTAATGGAGAAGGAGCTGGCCGTGGCACGGCTGAATCTGCTGCATGCCCAGGTCGAGCCGCACTTTCTCTACAACACGCTGGCCAGCGCGCAGGTGCTGGCCCGCACCGACCCGCCGCGCGCCGAGATCATGATCGGGCATCTGATCCACTACCTGCGCAGCTCGTTGCCCAGTGCCGACGGTGCCATCTCCAGCTTGGGCGAAGAACTCGAACGTACCCAGGCCTATCTGGAAATCCTGCGCATCCGCATGGGCACGCGCTTGGCCTTGCAAGTGGAAGTGCCGTACGAGCTGCGCGCGCTGCAGCTGCCCTCGATGATGCTGCAGACGCTGGTGGAAAACGCGATCAAGCACGGGCTGGAACCCAAGCCCGGCGGCGGCACGGTGTGGATCCTGGCGCGTCGCATCGACGACCATGCCACGCTCACCGTGGCCGACGATGGCCAGGGATTCAACACGCACAGCCAGGGCACCGGCATCGGTTTGAAGAACCTGCGCGAGCGGCTGCAGCTGATCTACGCCGGCAAGGCGAGCTTTGCCATCGTGTCCAATTTCCCCAGCGGGGTAGCCGCCACGATCACCTTGCCGCTGCCCGCGCATATCGCAGCGATGAGCATGCCGCCGCCGTTGCCCAACGCGCACACACACACCACGCAGGTGCAGGCATGAGTGCGTTACGTGCGGTGATCGCCGAAGACGAGGCATTGCTGCGGCAATCGTTGCTGCAGTTGCTGGCGCAGGTGTGCCCGCAACTGCAGATCGTGGGCGAATGCGAGGACGGCGCCAGCGCGCTGGAAACCATCGCCGCGCAACAACCCGATGTGGTGTTTCTGGATATCCGCATGCCCGGGCTCACCGGCATCGAAGTGGCACGTGCGATGCGCGAGAGCAGCCCGCACACCCAGGTGGTGTTCGTCACCGCCTACGATCAGTACGCCATCGATGCGTTCGAACACGGCGCGGTGGATTACCTGCTCAAGCCGATCGGCCGCGAGCGCCTGCAGGCCACCTGGCAGCGCGTGCAACAGCGTGCCGCCGCCGGCCAGCCGGATGGCAGCGTGCTGGAGGCCCTATTGCAACGCCTGTCCGCGCGCCCGGCTGCGCCCAGCACGCAACCGCCGCTGGCCTGGCTCACCGCCAGCAGCGGCCGCGAGACACGCCTGATCGCGCTGGACGAGGTGGCGTACTTCCAGGCCGATCAGAAATACACCACGGTGATGACCGCCGCCGGCGAAGCGATCCTGCGCACGCCGCTGCGCGAGTTGCTCGACGTGCTGGACCCGCAGGTGTTCAAGCAGATCCACCGTTCCACCATCGTCAACATGAAGGCGGTCGCCTCGGTGGTGCGCGACGACACCGGCAAGGGCCGGCTGGCCCTGCGCGGGCGCAGCGAAACGCTCACCGTCAGCCAGCCGTTCATGACCCTGTTCCGTGGCATGTAGTTCCCCCAATCGCATCGACTGAAAGGATTGCCTCAATGCGCCTGATTGCGTCCCTTGTGTATTGCCTGCTTGCCTTGGCCGGCTGCCACGACCGTAACGGCACCACCTCCATCACCCGCGCCACCAGCAATGGCCAGGACGTGATCTTCAGCAAGACCCTGGCCACCGCCACCGAAACCAACGTGCATTGCCTGGCCAGCAGCAGCGGCCACTGCCATTACCTGGTCTATGAAGAACACTGCGCCGCGCGCACGGCTGGCGCTGCGGCAGCCATACCGGCCTGCGCACGTACCACCCTGGACAGCTTTGCGTTGGCGCCAGGGCAGGTGCGCGCACTGCGTGGCATCCCGCGCGAGGCGCATACCTGCGTGGACGCCAAGGCACCCAGCGCCGATTGCCACGGCTAGGCGGTCGTCGGACACAAGCCTGAATACGCACTGACGACGAGCGGCCGCTTCTGCGATCATTACAGGCTTGTTGCCGGTTCACGGCGTCCTCACAGCCAGGCTCTTCATGTCCGAACAATCGCTACGCCGCGACGTTGGCCCCTTCGCCCTCATGCTCACCGGCCTGGGCTCGATCATCGGCTCCGGCTGGTTGTTTGGCGCCTGGCGCGCCGCCGGCCTGGCCGGCCCCGGCGCGATCTGGGCCTGGATCCTGGGTGCGGCGATCATCACCACCATTGCGCTGTCCTACGCGGAACTGGGCGCGATGTTCCCCGAGTCCGGCGGCATGGTGCGCTACAGCCATTACTCGCACGGCTCGCTGGTGGGCTTCATCGCCGGCTGGGCCAACTGGATCGCGATCGTCTCGGTGATCCCTGTCGAAGCCGAGGCCTCGGTGCAGTACATGGCCTCCTGGCCCTGGGCGTGGGCGCAAGGCCTGTACGTGCAGGCGCCCGGTGGAGCAGGGGAGTTGTCGGTGCCCGGCCTGCTGATCTCGGCGGTGCTGGTGCTGGTGTATTTCTTCCTCAATTTCTGGAGCGTCAAGCTGTTCGCGCGCTCCAACACCTTGATCACCGTGTTCAAACTGGTGGTGCCGGCAGCGACCGGCGTGGCCTTGATCGCCAGTGGCTTCCATAGCGAAAACTTCAGCGTGGGCATCCACGGCGACGAACACGTGATCGACCTGGCGGCGGTGCTCACCGCCGTGGCCACGGCCGGCATCGTCTTCAGCTTCAACGGCTTCCAGAGCCCGGTGAACCTGGCCGGCGAGGCGCGCAACCCGGGCCGCAGCATTCCGTTCGCGGTGCTGGGCTCGATCGCGCTGGCCACGGTGGTCTACGTGATCCTGCAGGTGGCCTACATCGGCGCGGTACCGCCGGAGTTGCTGGCCAAGGCCGGCTGGCACGGCATCGACTTCCGCTCGCCGTTCGCCGAGCTGGCCATCATCGTCAACCTGCACTGGCTGGCGATGCTGCTGTACATCGATGCCTTCGTCAGCCCCAGCGGCACCGGCATCACCTACACCGCCACCACCGCGCGCATGGTCTACGGCATGGAAAAGAACGGCACCATGCCGGCGGTGCTGGGCAAGCTGCACCCGGTGTGGGGTGTGCCGCGCATGGCGATGTTCTTCAACCTGGCGGTGTCGTTCGTGTTCCTGTTCTTCTTCCGCGGCTGGGGCACGCTGGCGGCGGTGATCTCGGTGGCGACCATCATTTCCTACCTCACCGGCCCGATCAGCGCGATGGCGCTGCGCCGTCACGCGCCCGAGCTGCACCGCCCGCTGCGTATCGCCGCCTTGCCGGTGCTGGCCGGTGTGGCCTTCGTGATGGCCACCGAGCTGCTGTACTGGGCGCGTTGGCCGCTGACCGGCGAGATCATCCTGCTGATGGTCGTGGCGTTGCCGGTGTACTGCTACTACCAGGCCAAGCAGGGCTGGCCGGATCTGGGCCGCAACCTCAAGGGCGCCGCCTGGATGATCTGCTACCTGCCGATGATCGCGCTGCTGTCCTGGGCCGGCAGCAGCGACTTCGGCGGTCACGGCTATCTGAGCTACGGCACCGATCTGGCGGTGGTGGCGGCGGTGGGCGTGGTGTTCTACATCTGGGGCGTGCGCAGCGGTTGGCGCACGCCGTCGGTCGAGCGAGCGGTTGCGGAAGCGTAAGAACGGCATCAGACGCTGCGCTTACCCTCGGTAGGCGCAGCCGTTGCTTGCCAAGGCCTGCATCGCTCGCGCGCTGCAGTCGTTGCGCGACGTTTGCACCGGTTTGGCAACCCGCGCTACGTGGTGTTGGTCGCTGCAGGTGTCGACCAGCTTTTGAAACAGAGGCCATCCACATGGAAACGGCCGGTGCAGCTGCACCGGCCGTTTTTGTTTTGCTTCATGGCGCAGGCCATTGTCGTGCGGTGACGCAATGGCTGGAAAGACTGCTTACGCCACGCGGGTCGTTTCTGCAGGTTTCTATGCGTTGGCCACCAGCCGCGGCGCACCGTCGAAACGGTCCAGATCGCGCAGCAATTCGGTGTAGCGGCGCAGCCGGCCCATCTCGCGCATGTTGACGATGTCCTCGTGGCGCAGCTCGCGCCTGGAGGTCACGTCCTGCTTGTAGCGCAACACTTCCGGGTAGCTGCGGGTCATGTCCAGCGCATCGGCGACGCACTCGACCGAATCGGCGTCCGGTGTCAGCCGCGCGCGGCTATTGAAGGCGCGCAACCAGCGTTCGAAACCGGCGCTGTGATCGAACAGATCGGCGATGTACCACATGACGAACAGGATCGACGCCCACGAAGTGAAGATGATCACCACCCGGCTGAAGGTCAGGTGGTAGTCGTTCTGCCACAACTGGTGCGTGATCACCCCCAGCAGCACCAGCGAGATGGCCTGCCAGCCGATGATCGAGGCGATCACCCACTGTTTCTTCGCCACAGTGAGCAGGGCGAGCTCCTCGTCGAGCTGCTGGTCGGTCTTCTCGCGCCACTTGGCGACCTGCTCGTCGAAGGGGAGGCGATGGAGTGCGTTGTCCTGCAATAGCAGGCCCAAACCCTGGAACAAAGCGATCATGACAAGCTCCCGACGGATGGCTGGTACGAACGACTTGCTGCACTGGCGGTTGCCAGATGCGCTGGAGCGACCGACCCAACACCACAGGACCATGCGGCGTTTTGTCAGACGGCCTTAGTTCTAGCACTTTCGCCGTGCATGGCAATGCCCGATGCGAACCAATCGCCCTGCATTCCTGCGCACTCGCGCACAAATCGCAGTATTCAGGCGGTTTGCTGCGTCCTGATCCACAGGGCGGCCATGCTGCGGCGCGTTTCTTGCTGCACTGCACACCTGCGCGCGCGTGGAGACGCGTGCTGCAGCAGCCGGCCAGCCCGCACGGACCAGCCCGCCGCAGTGCCGCCGTGAGCGTGAAGGCAGCGCAACCACGACATGGCGTTGCAGACGGCTGCGTATCATCGCCGCATGTCTGCCGTCCTGCGTACCCTCACCGCCCCTGCCGCCGAACAGATCCGCCGCTGGGTGCTGGGCGCGTTTCCGCGCGGCCAGAGCAGCATCGAATACGACCAGCCGCTGGGCGACCCCGGCATCTTCGGGCCCGACAGCGTCACCTGGCGCGTGCATTCGGAGTTCCCCGGCATGCTGTCCGGCGGGCTGTGCGCGTTGATGCTGCAACTGCTGCACCCGCGCGCGCTGGCCGGGGTCTACGACCATTCCAACTTCCGCGCCGACCTGATCGGGCGGCTGCGCAGAACCACCAATTTCGTTGCCGGCACCACCTACGCACCGCGTGCGGAAGCCGCGCAGTTGATCGCCCGCGTGCGCAAGATTCATGCGCATATCCGCGGCCATACCGCCGACGGCGTGGCGTACGAGGCCAACGATCCACAACTGCTGACCTGGGTGCATGTCACCGAGGCCTACGGCTTTTTGCAGGGCTGCCGGCGCTATTGCCGCGACGTGCCGGTTGCCATCGCCGACCGCTATTACGACGAGGCGCGACGTGTGGCCGAGGCGCTGGGCGCCACCGACGTGCCAGCCAGCCAGGCGCAGGTGGATGCGTATTTTGCCGGCATGCGAGGGCAGCTGCGCATGGACGCACGCTCGCGCGAGGTACTCGACATTCTCACCAGTATCCAGCTGCCGGTGCCTGCGGCAGGTTTATCGCGCGGGGTGTTTCTCGGCGCCGGCACTGCCTTGCTGCCGGGCTGGGCCGGCGACATGCTTGGCCGCACCACGATGCAACGCACGCAGGCGCGTGCCTCGGCGCGTCTGTTGCGCAGCCTGTCGCCGCTGTTTCGCACTGCGTTACGCCGCGACGGGTTGTCTGCGCGTGCGTGTCGGCGGATGCAGTTGCCGCCGGCGATGTTGTTGCAGTGGCCTGTCGACACCGAACTCATGCAAGAAAAATGAGCCGTCAAGCGTCGCTAACAGTCGGCGGGCGGCCCTTGCATGGACACGAACCACGCAGAGGAGCTGTAGTTTCTACCCGGAGCACTGGCGTCATGACAATGGTCACACCTACGTGGATGCATTGGTCCTAAATCCGCTGGGTGATGCAAGTTGCGTGATGTGTATCTCCTCGTTGCGATAACAGAACGCTAATCGCGTGCGAGGAGCGCAAGCCCAAATCCGCTGCGGCCGTAATCATTCCCGTTATAAAGCATATAGCGCTGGCCATCGTGGTCGAAAACGAAAGGGTACTCGATCATCTCCGAGTCCCAGCCGCTCTCCGAGGGCGAAATGCCCGCGCGTGCGTCAAGCCGTTGCCAGTGCACTCCATCAGCGGATTCCGCATAGCCGATCCGGTACGCCTGTCCACGGTACGAGTACCACATGCGCCAACGATCGGTATCTCGTATGACAGATGGACGAGAGATGGCATATTCCTGCGTATCAATGAAATCGATGGCAACTTTGCCGTCGCGGTTCCAGTGGATCCCGTCTTTCGATTCGGCGTACTTGATGTGGTAACGATGCACCGGCTTTCCATCACGCAGCTCCCATCCGGTGCAGGACAGATACCACATTCGCCAGAGATCCGTATCTGGAATCACACAGCAGCTTGCGCAGAAATGCGGCTCGTCTGCCGAACGATCGACAATCGGACCTGGGCGGTAGCGAGTAAAGTGTTTTTCGTCGGCTTGAGACATCGCCAAACCGATCGCATTGCGGAACGGCACAGTCACGCCCAGGTTCCAGCCGATGTAATACAGGAAGCGACGCTCTCCCTGTTCAGCCAGCCATGTCGCCATGGCACCGCTGTCGTCGAATTCTCCCAATTGCCCGGGAAGCAGAACCGGCTCCGAGGCGATTTCGAGCACCTCCTGCGGCCGACGGATGTCGACCACTATCCAGCTGGTTACACTACGATTGTGTTGATCACGGCTACTGAAATAGATGCGATAGAGATCGGCTTCGATGCGTTCTGCAATCGGTACCGCAGCATGCGTAACTAGCCAAGGGCGCTGCCCTTGTGCGTTGAAGACCAAGCCTAGTTTTTTCCAACGTTCTGGCATGAAGCGAACTTCTCTGGCTGGGGCGTCTTGTGATATTGCATTGACGATCAACGGTGTCGCGGAACCGGCGCAGGACGCAAGATGCGCCGGGAATGCGGCTTAGGCCAGCGCGCGCTGCGAGGCCTCGATGACGCGATCCTGTTGTGTCTCGCTGAGGCCTGTCCATAGCGGAAGCCTCAGCAGACGTTCCGCCTGGCGCTCCGTCACCGGCAGATCGCCTGCCGCGTGCCCATGGCGTCGACCTGCTGGAGACGTGTGCAGCGGGACATAGTGAAACACACAACCAATACCCTGTGCCTTGAGCGTTTCCAGAACCCGCTGACGTTCGCTTTCATCATCCAGAAGCACGTAATACATATGTGCATTATGCTGGCAGTCGTCCGGCACTATCGGGCGCCTTAATGCGCCGGTCTGCTCGAGTGGTTGCAGGGCTTGATGATAACGCTGCCACGTTTCCAACCTTCCCTTCGTAATGCGTTCTGCTTCTTCCAGTTGCGCCCAAAGAAATGCTGCCGTGAGTTCACCCGGCAGAAACGAGGATCCCACCTCCTGCCAGGTATATTTATCGACCTCGCCACGGAAGAAACGGCTACGGTCTGTGCCTTTCTCGCGAATGACCTCGGCTCGCTGCGCAAGCACCGCATCACGCACTAGTAGTGCTCCCCCTTCGCCGCAGATCACGTTCTTGGTCTCATGAAAGCTGTATGCGCCTATATGGCCAAGTGCACCTAAGGGGTGTCCTTTGTAGCTCGCCATGACGCCTTGCGCAGCATCCTCAACGACGTGCAGCCCATGTCGTTCGGCAATGTCGAGGATGCGATCCATCGCACATGCGACGCCCGCGTAATGGACCGGTACGATGGCGCGCGTACGCGAGGTGATCGCTTGTTCCACCAGCGTCTCGTCCAGATTCAAGGTGTCTTCGCGAATGTCCACAAACACCGCCACACCGCCTCGTAGCGCGAATGCATTGGCGGTTGAGACAAACGTGTAAGACGGCATGATGATTTCGTCGCCCGGCTGGATATCCAGCAGCAAGGCAGCGATCTCCAGTGCGGCGGTGCAGGAGTGCGTCAAAAGCGCACGGTATCCGGTGCGCGCTTCCAGCCATCCATGGCAGCGCCGGGTGAAAGGACCATCTCCGGCAAGCCGACCATTGAAGTGCGATTCTGCGATGTAGTACAGCTCCTTCCCCGTCATATGCGGCCAGTTGAAAGGAATGGTGTCGGTCGTCATGCGGCGAATCCGTAGGTTGAAGACATGGGTTGTGATCGGGATGAGCGATGTACTCGGCTCACTGTTGGACGCAGCGTCGCCTGGTTACGTGGAGATTGGCTGATTGCCAGTTCTGCAAGATCATCGGTGTCCCATGCAAGCGTTCACGGCAATAGACATCCAATAAATCGAACAGCTGGTCGTTGCCGAACAAGGTGAGTCCGTCCGGTTGTTTGAATCGGGCTACCAAACCACGTCCTGCACGCGTCTGGCTGGCAGCGACAGAATTGGGAACAAGCGTGAAGGCGCCCAGCGAATAAAGCCTGTAATGATGATTTCCGGCAGTCCGGCCCAGCACCGGATAGGCCGCCTCTAGCGGGAAAGTGCTTCCCCAGCTGGCAACCGATCCATGCGGTAGCGCACGCAGGTTCTGACGCATCAGCATGTCTTGCATGCGCGTTGCTTGTGAGGCGGTCACTGCATTGACGGCGGCGAATCCGGCCGCCGTAAGAAGCAATGCAGTGATGATGTGGGAGCTTCTGCGCGAGGTCGACTGAGCCAGCAGCGGAGCGATCAACAACAGCGAGAGCACTGGCACATAGACGCGGATGACGCCGGGGCGGCCAACAAACCCTAGAGCGAACATCGCGCCGATGCAGACTAGCCAGGCAAGCCCGACGCGCATGTTTGGCCTGAGTAACGCCAACGCCACTGCCGGAATAAGGAGCGGCAACAATACCGGGTGCAGCAGAGTCTGCACGCCTTTCCAGCCAGATTGCAGGCCGCTCTCGCGGACCAGGACAAACCCGGCGTCGGCAAGCATGGCCGTCAGCGCGTCGGGATTTGCCAGTGCCGGATCGACAAAGAACCATCGCGAGATCAGGGTGAGGTCATTGCTCGAATAACCATACCGGGCAAGTAGCTCCGGCCGCTGTAGTAACGACTGCGCCGCGCCAAAATCTGTGTATGGGGCGCGGCTCAAATTGAGCTCACGAAAAGCCTGCCAATCGGCTGCTTGATACGCATGCCAATCCAGCCACCCAGCGATCAGCATCAACAATGCAAGCGTACCCAACGCAACCCAGTGGGCGTCGATTCGGGTCAGGCCTCCGTTCCAGCGCAACGATCTTGGGCGAAGGCGCGAAGATTGCGGGATGAGCCAACCCAGTAGCGGAGACGCAACCGCCAATACCAACATCAGCTCCTGGCTACGAATCAGATAGCTGAAAAACAACAGCACCACGCCACACCAGAGAGCAAGGGGGCTGCGTTGACGCGCATGGACGGCCAGACAAACCAACCCCGCGACGGCAAGCAGGCCTGCATTGACGGTAAACTGCGGAAACAATACTGGCCGCACCAACAACAGCATTACTGCAGCCGTTGCCGTCAGCCAATGACTGCCAAGACGCGTGAGTCCGTGCAAAATGACTGCGCCGACCAATATCAGAACGCCCAGGGTAGCGATCGAATAACCATCGACGCCCGCGACGCTAGGTAGCGCGCGCACCAGGTAGCCCCAGATCACATTGGAGAAGACGATATTCGGACTGCCACTTGCCGCGATGCCGTAACCGTGCGCAAGCATGGACATGCCCACGTCATCGTTAGTTTCCCAGCGCGGCGGCCAGCATAGGCATAGCAAAAAGACCAGGAGGCCGCTAAATGCAAGCGTGCTCGCTTGCGTCAAACGCGTCTGCAAGCGCTTTGCGAGCGATGAATCAGCCACGTGCAGCGACCACAGTGCCTGCCACGATCAGGCCGACACCTATGAGTCGTTGCCAGGTCAACGGCTCGGATAGGAGCCAGCCGCTCAGCAACACCACGATGACAAAGTTCATGCTCATAAAGGGATATGCATGGCTGAGCTCGAAGCGGGTCATTGCCGCCATCCACGCAAGCGATGCCAGAAACGCAGCGGCGAAGCCGGAAAAGATCGCCGGATCGAACAGCAGCATCACCAGAAACTTGAGCTTCGCCAGCGCTTCGGGCGGCAGTGCGCCCAATTTTCCGATGCGCCACTTCAAGATGAGTTGCCCATACACTGTGAAGACGATGGTGGCAACGATATAAAGATAATCCAGCGGGCGAGCCATCAATGGTTGCTCCGCTGATGTATCGTTGACCACAGTCCGTTTAGGCCCGTACTCCTTTGGCTTTGCTGACTCATATCTTCTTGAGTCGGCTGCTGGGGACAGGGGAGCGCTCTGTTGCGCTGCCAATATAGAGGCCTTCAGCAGCAGCATCGCCCAAAAGCAGCACACCTGCACCAACGACTGTCCTGCTACCAATATGGATGTGATCACGCAGTGTTGCGTTGACTCCGATGAAGCATTGTTCGTCGATCGTCACGCCGCCGGAAACGACTACATGCGAGGCAAGGAAGCAATGATCTCGGATGATGGAATGGTGACCAATGTGGTTGCCGCTCCACAAGGTGACATTGTTGCCGATTTGCACGAACGGTTGGATGGTGTTGTCTTCAAGAATAAAGCAATTCTCGCCTATCATGCCGTCGTTCAGTAGCGTGGCACGGGTACTGATGTAGCTTGCCAGTCGATATCCCGCCTGCTTTGCCGAAAGATACTTTTCTTTGCGGATGGAATTCAGTTTCGAATAGCTTAGCGCCACAAAGACCATGTGGTTCTCGGGAGGATAGTGCTCTGCCAACCGTTCGAAGGCGATGACTGGAAGATCGCAGAATGAATCCCCCTGTACATACGCGGCATCTACAGTGAAAGCCACAACTTCATAGTCGGAGTCGCGGCTAAAATAGTAATGGGCCAGTTGCGCAATGTCGCCCGATCCAAATATTACTAAAGATTGCTTGCTCATTGTTGCTTCCTTACGATGATCGTAAATTCGTAAAGTCCATAGTCATGCAGTAGCGCTACATCGCGCGAATAGCGTCGCTTGCATAGATCGAAGTAATGGCATGGATCTGCATAGTAAAGATTTGGACGCATGCGATCTCGGTCGGAATAACTGGTGAGGCAATTGAACGAAAAGCCAAGGCGGCTGGTGCGATCCATTACGTCTAACGTGTTCTCAACATGCGCTTGCCAGCGCTCTTCAGACTGATCGAGTCGAACGTTGAAGATGCCGCTTGCGACACCATAGTCGCCGATACGGTCCGGTTCGCCGGCCACGACGAAACGCGCTTGCGGATCACCTTGATAGCGCTTCTGCGCCGCATCGACCATGCTTGCAGAGACGTCGAAGCCGGCATAGTCGATGCGGCCTTGGTCACGTAAAAATCCATACAGTGCACCATAGCCGCAGCCGAGGTCGTTCAACGAATATTCTTCAGTCCCCTCGCCGATCTTGCTCAATTGCGCGAATCTCAGCGATTGGCTTGCTTCACTATTCCAATCGACACCCTTGGCGGTCTCTCCATGTTGAGCAAGTTTTTCACTGTAATACCCTGCAACTTCGGCAAGAAGTTCAGCTTTTTCGCTTTGCATGTATCTGCCTCACGATCGTATAGGGACGCTGCTTGGTTTCGGAGAAAATCTTTGAGAGGTAAATGCCGATGATGCCTATGAAAGAGATGATCATGCCCCCCAGCAACCAGATTGAGGCCATTACCGATGTCCAGCCACTAAGTGGGCGTGCCAGGAACGCCCAGTGAATGAGCAGATAGCCGATGTAGGCGACAGAAACGCAGCAAATTGCTACGCCGGTGTAAAAAATGCTCACCAAAGGTACATTGCTGAAGGATGTTACTGAATTTATCAGCAGCGACAGCTTCCGGCGCAAAGTGTATGTGGTTTCGCTGGTGCTGTGCTTCTTCACAACGCAGGCGCGCTGGTCGAATCCGGTAATATGCCAGAGCCCGGCCATAAAAACCTCGCGTTCACGGTGTTCCACAAGTGCAGCCACATAGCGCTTTTGCATCAGCCTTGCAGTTACCACATTTTCCGGGAGCATCATGCCTGTCAGAAGTTTGAACGCCCGGTAGAACCACTCGCCACTCCATTTCTCGAATATGCCGCCCTTGCGCCTTTGCTGAGCGCCATACACGACATCGCAGTCATCGTGCTGCATCTTTTCAAAAAACTGCTGCAGCCATTCCGGCTCCTCCTCAAGATCGCTGTCGAGTAGGAAGACAAGTTCGCCACTGGCATGCGCAAGCCCGGTCATCATCGCCTTGTGGTGACCAAAATTGCGGGATAGGTCGATGACTGCAAGCATCGGGTCCGTTTCCGCAATCGCTATGGCAAGCTCAAGGCTCTCGTCAGGGGAGCCATCGTTGACCAGCAGGATTTCGTAATCGTCGCCAGCCAAACGTCGCGCCGCTGCAGTTGCGCGGGAGTGAAATTCTTTCAAATAAGGCGCCGACTGGTATAGCGTCGCAACGATCGACAGCTTCATGGGCGTGCGTATCTCATGTAATTGTGCGCGTTCGGACCACAGTTGAAGAGTAAATCGAGCACGCTGACGCCATGAGTGAACTCCCCCCATAGCTGTGGGTATGGCGGGTACCCCGCATAATCGAACCAAGTCAATGCGATGCCAAATTCACGAAAGACGGTTTCATCGATGTAATTCTTGGCTGCTGGTCCAGAAATATACTCGGTGGCCCCTGCCTGTGCGCAAAGGTCGGCCAATCTTTCGGTTTTTCCCTCCACCATCAGGCGGTCAGTTGAGCTGCTGATCTGGGTGGCGATATTCAGCTGGCGGCAGATTGCTTCGATGAAACATCGATTCATCTGCGATAGGTGGGTGTAAGAGGAAAAATAGAGCGGTTCCAGCCAGGTCGCGACCTGGTCAAAATAAGGCGCGCGACGGTAATTCTGGGAAAGTGCTCGCCAATGTAGCGTAGCCCATTCGTTACCATCGAGCTCGGTTTCTGCAATTGTCTGGTGATACTTGCCCTTCGACAGGACCGGAACCGTTAGCCACTGAACGCCTTGCGGTGTTTTTATCTGATTTCTGTTGCGCCAATCCCGTCTGGTGTATTGCATGTCGTCGTAGAGGATGAATTCGTCTACTGCGCCAATGAGGTCGAAATAACCCTTCCAGGGGATGTAGTTCGATTGCAGTATTGCGACTTTTTTGGTCATCGCGCATTGCCCCGCATGCGGCTGAACAAGCGATAGCCGCCAGAGATGCCGCACCGATCCACATAACCAGCTTCGGTCAATTGGGTGGATATCGTCTTGAAGTTGATGGCGCTCTCCTTGGTGAGGATATGTTCTGGTGCAAGGGATGAGCTGATCAAAGTCCGGAATGCAAATGACGCCATCGTCGATTCATCGTCCAGATACAGGTAGGCGCTTGCTGCCTTCCGCTGCTCCAATGAGATCTGGCTGGTAGTGCTTTCTAACATCAGGCCAAGATAATCGTCGCGCATCACGTACTGTGGAAACCTCGCAGATAACAGCAGCATGTTGCTTGCGATTTGGGTCGGCGCGAGCATTGTGCCTGCATGCCCACATCGGATTGCCTGTTCCGAGCTCGCGCGGTCAGCTTCGCCGATCTTGTAGCCGGGTGCTGACAGTGTTGTGCCGTTCTCGGGCCTGAGCACTGAGGTGGGCCCCCAGACCGCAAAGAATCCAGTGATCGACACTAGTAGTAGTGTCAATGCGACACCGAAGCGGCCAGCGTTTGCCAATAGACCCAAGGCCAGTACAGGCATCAAAGGGAATGGCAACAGATAGAATAGGCGCCAGTAGATATTTTCCGTGGTGAGATGTTGAATGACGACATCGGAAATCCAGGGATTGAGCAACATGGCGCCTAGCGCCAGTACCCAGGCAGCAAAAAATCGACGATACGGTGAGAATCCCAGCATCACCAGCAAGGACACTGTAAATAGCCAGGGTGTAAGTGGATAGTCTGGATTGACAATCAAGCCAAGCTGGTCAGCGAATGACGTTGGGAACCCCGCGTTGATCTGGCTGCCTGCAGAAATGTTGTCCACGGCATAGAGGCGAAAGCTAAGCGCCATGAAAACTACTGGAATCAGCGTAGTTCCATAGCGTAGTCCCAGCACCAGATCCTTGGCCTTGGGTAACCGTGTGGAAAGCTGCATGTGATTCGCGAAAGCGATGGTCAATGCCAGAAATGGAAGAAAGATCATCGCCGTCGGTGTTGCTGCAGCCATGGCCACGCCGATCGCGGCCAGTATCAACCATTGTGACCAGCTGGGCTGTCTCAGATAGCGAAGAGAAAAATAGATCCAGCTAGGTGCACCTACGGACAGGAACATATATTTGCCGTGGAAGGCGCGCGCAATGCTCAGATTCCCGTAACTACGGTGTGTTTCCCCCAGCAGCAAAATCAATAGCAGATAGAAAAGGCTGCATATCAGCACTGTGCCTGGACGGTTTTCGAAGTGGCCGAGCAATACGAGCGCAGCGGAATACATCAGAAAGCCGACGATGCCAGGGAACAACACATGGTAAAGGTCCAGATACGGACGCCCGATCAAGTGCGCAAGCGCAGCCTGTGATAATTCGTAGTAAGGAAAGACGCCTGAGACTGGCCGTTGCTCCACTGCAGCCAACCAAGTCACCTGTGAATTGATCGGTGCATCCGGATGTTCCAGATAGAACAAGGATTTTGGGACATAAATCGAGTCGTCGACATCAGGGCGATTGATGGACATGGCCATCACTCCCGACAGCATCGCCAAGGTCAACGCCGCGGCAAGGTGCCAGCGCTGCGCATTGTTCCGCAAGCGCTTGACCTGACGACAGATCTGGACCGTCATTGCCGTGACCGTAAGTGCTGCAGTCAACCCTACTCCGAAGCATGCAGTTGAGAAGGTCATGGCCATTCCATGGCAGACCATCAACACTAGTGTGGACAATGCTAGAAAGGCCGCGAAGCCCGCCAGGCAGGTGGCGAAAAGCGTATGGCCGGCAATCCCCCCGGCAACGTCATCTCTCTCGAAGTGCGCGTCTATCACGTCTGCTTTCAATACCGATATCAGGAGTCGGCCCCCGTCTTCCCGCTTAATGCGTACTTCCAGCAAGTCGCCCGTCAGGTACGCTCGGCCGAATCAAGACGCCCCGTCCGCCCAGTTTACTGCGCAAGCCATGTTCAGGGGGTATGGATTGAAGCTTGACCTCGCCGCCCCTGTTACCAGATCCTAACCCGCTGCTCAGGCGCCAGATACAACTGCTCGCCCTGCTTCACATCGAACGCCGGATACCAGGCATCGAGATTGCGCACCGTCTGTGCGCGGAAGCGTCCAGGCGCGTGCACGTCGGTGAGCACCGCGTTGCGTAGCGCTGCATCGCGGTACTTGCTGCGCCAGGCCTGCGCAAAGCCCAGGAAAAAGCGCTGATCCGGGCTGAAGCCATCGATGGTTTGCGGCTGCTTACCCTGCAACGACAGTTGATACGCATCGTATGCAGTGGCCAGACCGGCAACATCGGCGATGTTCTCGCCCAGCGTCAGCTTGCCGTTGACCGCCAGGTCGTCGAATGGCCGGTAGGCGCTGAATTGCGCGGCAAGCGCATCGCTGGCGGTCGCGAATTTTTTCAGATCCTGCGGCGTCCACCAGTTGTGCAGCTCGCCATGCTCGTCGAACAGCGCGCCCATGTTGTCGAAGCTGTGGCTGATCTCATGGCCGATCACCGCGCCAATCGCGCCGTAGTTCACCGCATCGTCGGCGGCCGGGTCGAAGAACGGCGGCTGCAGGAGTGCAGCCGGAAACAGCAGGCGGTTTTCCAGCGGCACATTCAGTGCGTTGACTTCCTGCGGCAGCATGTACCACTCGCGGTGGTCCACGGCCTTGCCCAGTTTGGCCAGGTTGCGGCGGTACTCGAACAGTTTGGCGCGCTCTGCATTGCCCAATGCATCGTCGCGGCGCACATCCAGGCCGCTGTAGTCGCGCCAGGTATCCGGATATCCCACTGCCACCGTCAACCCGGCGATCTTGGCCTTGGCGTGCTGCTTGGTCTCCGGGCTCATCCACGCCAACGCATCGATGCGCTGGCCGAAGGCGGTGACGATGTGCCTGACCATCTCTTCGGTGCGCGCCTTGGTCTGCGCGCTCACGTATTTCTGTACGTAGCGCTTGCCGACCGCCTCGCCCAACGCCGCATTGGTCGCATCGATGGCGCGCTTCCAGCGCTGGCGTTGTTGCGGGGTGCCCTCCAGCGTGGTGCCGTAGAACGCGAAGCGTGCATCGGCGAAGGCCTTGGACAGATACGGCGAGGCGCGATCCAGCTCACGAAAACTCAGATAGTCCTTCCAGGTCTGCAGCGGCTGCGACTGCACCAGCGCCGACAACCCGGCCACCGCCTGCGGCTGCCAGACAATGAAGTCCTGCTGCGATTTCAAGCCCGCTGCCTCGAAGAACAGCGTCCAGTCCAGACCCGGTGCGTGACGTGCGAAATCGGCCTGTTTCCAGGCATTGGCGCCGGCCGGCACGTTGTTGGTCTGTTCGGCGGTGGCATGCACATGCGCCATCGCGGCTTCCAGCGCCAGGATGCGTTCTGCGCGGGCCGGTGCATCGCTGATGCCGGCCAGGTGCAACAGCTTGACGATGTACGCGCGGTAGGCGTCGCGCAGTTGCGGCATGCGCCCGCCATCCAGATAGAAGCTGCGGTCGGGCATGCCCAGGCCGCCCTGCACCAGATACGGCACATAACGCCCGGGGTGATGCAGGTCCTGGGTGATCCACAGCCCGAACAGCCGGTCGGTGTAGAAATTGGTGGAATTGAGCAGGTCCACATCGGCGCGCAATTGGCCGCCCAACGTACGCGCCAGCGCCTGCTTGTCGTCCAGTTGCGCGATCGCATCCAGTGCCGGTTGCACCGGGCGCACGCCCTTGGCCTCGATGCCGGCTTCGTCCATGTAGGCCGCGTAGTAATCGCCGATCTGCTTGTCTTCGCCAGTGACGCGGTCGTTGGCGGCCGCGCCTTCGATGATGTCGCGGCTGTGCCGCTCGGTCTCGATGGCAATGCCGACGAAGCTGTTGTAACTGGAGCGGTCGTCGGGAATCTGCGTGGTCTTGACCCAGTTGCCGCTGGCATACCCGAAGAAGTCGTTGCCCGGCGCCACGCCGCGATCCATGCCTGCCACATCGAAACCGAAATCGCCCAACTTCGGCGTGCTGGGTGCCGGCTTGGTGGTGGCAGAGGACGTGGGCGTGCTGCCATCGCGATGACACGCGGCAGTGATCAGCAGCACCGCGGACAGCGCAGCGATCAGGACAGGGCGGTGCAAAGGGGCCATGCGGCACAGCTCGAAACCAGAACAGACGGCGCAGTGTAAGTGGCTGCCAGCGCCACGTCCCGGCTTGCGGACGACGACGGACATATGCCCGCATGGGTGGACACGCCCGGTTCAGCGCCGGCGCTGGTACCAGAAGCCGAGCGCGTCGCGGGTTTGCAGCATGCGCCGCCCGCGCCAGAGGAAACGCAGCAGCAAGCCGAGGTGTTCGCGCTTGGAAAAGCTGCGCAGCTTGCGGTCGGAGGTATGCACGGTCTGGCGCAGGATCACGAACCGGCCGCAGCGTGCCAGCGCGCGGCTCAATGCCACGTCCTCACCGGCGTAGTAACGCGTATCGAAGCCACCTGCGCTGACGAACGCCGCGCGCGTGCAGAAGAGAAAGCAGCCGGGCGCGATGCCGCTGACACGAAACAACCAGCCGAAGATCGCCTGTGCGGTGCGCTCGGACCACACGCGCCTGCCCTGCAGATGCACCTGCGCGCCACCGCCCACGGCACCTGCCTCCAGCGCCGCCAATGCCGCGCCGACCACCTGCGGGTTGATCAGGGTGTCGGCATCCAGAAACAACAACTGCTCGCCGCGTGCCAACTGCGCGCCGGCATTGCGGGTGGCGGCGATATGGCGCAGTTGCACCTCCAGCACCTGTGCAGCATGCGCACGCGCGATGGCGGCGGTGTCGTCCTCGCAGGCATCGGCCACCACGATGACCTCGTAGTCCAGCTGCATGGTCTGCGCGCAGCCATGCAGGCACTGCAGCGTGTCGCCGATCAGCGCGGCTTCGTCGTGGGCGGGGATTACGAAAGACAGCATCTGGCGCGCGGCTCAGGTGAGGGTGCGCCAAGTGTGCGAGCCACGCCGATGCAATGGCGTGAGCGCCTGCGGCCGCCACAGCGGATGCGGCCGCAGGCAGGACGCGGAGGCCGGCTCAGCGGTTGACGGTGGCCATCATCGCTTCCGGGTAGCGCGTGCCGGCCGCGGCCTGTGCCGGGAAAATCGCATCGATGCGTGCCAGCTCGTCCGGCATCAGCGCCACATCGAGCGCGCCGATGTTTTCTTCCAGATAGGCCAGACGCTTGGTACCCGGGATCGGCACCAGATCCTGGCCTTGCGCCAGTACCCAGGCCAGCGCCAGCTGCCCCGGCGTAATGCCCTTGTCGGCAGCGATCGCCTTGACCTGTTCGACCAGCTGCAGGTTGCGAGTGAAGTTGTCGCCCTGGAAACGCGGCGAGTGGCGTCGGTAATCGTCGGCGTCGAAATCGTCCGGCGAGGAGAACGCGCCGGTGAGAAAACCGCGCCCCAGCGGCGAATACGGCACGAACCCGATCCCCAACTCACGCACCGCAGCGAACACGCCGTTGTCTTCCGGCTCGCGCGACCACAGCGAGTATTCGGTCTGTACGGCAGTGATCGGATGCACTGCATGCGCGCGCACAATGGTGTCTGCGGCCGCTTCGGAGAGCCCGAGGAAACGCACCTTGCCCTGCTCGACCAGACGCGCCATCGCACCCACGGTGTCTTCGATCGGCACGTTGGGATCCACGCGGTGTTGGTAATACAGGTCGATATGCTCCACCCCCAGGCGGCGCAGGCTGGCTTCGCAGGCCGACTGCACGTACGCCGGGCTGCCATCGATACCGCGCACCGACGGGTCGTTGGCATCGAGCTTGATGCCGAACTTGGTGGCCAGGAACACTTCATGCCGGCGCGATGCGATCGCCTTGCCGACCAGGATCTCGTTGGTGTGCGGGCCATACATGTCGGCGGTGTCGAGCAGGCTGATGCCGTGATCGAGCGCGCGATGGATCACCTTGATCGAGCCGGCCTCGTCGCTGCGATTGCCGTAGAACGCGCTCATGCCCATGCAGCCGAGGCCGAGTGCAGAGACGGTGGGGCCGGAACGGCCAAGCGTGCGGGTTTGCATGGTGGGGGAACTCCGTGCGGTCAAAAGGGCGGGGCCAAGCATGGCGCGGGTGGCGTTAGGGCGATGTGGCTCGACCGGTGAGGCGGTGCGGTTGCGGTCGTTGCAGGCCGCTGCGGCATGGCACCCGCACCGATTGCGCCACTACGCAAAAAGCCCGCGCATCCCGGCAGACCGAAGCCTGCCGCCATGCACGGGTCCTTTACGCGGACGCAACTGCCTGCCGCGTCAGCCCTTGAGCTTGCCGGCGAATTCGGCAATGCGCTTGCCGAGCAGCTTGGCGGTTTCCAGATCGCCGCTGCGCGGCGCTTCTTCCGGCGAGGCATCGGAGGGCGAGATCGCCAGCGCGCCGGCCCAACCGGCGGTCCAGTTGATGTCCTGCGGGCCGTGTGCCTTGGTGTTGGCCGGCATCAAGCCGGTGCCGATCCAGACCTGGCCGTGCTGCTGCGACAACGTCCAGAAGTACTGGATGGTGGCGTACTTGTCGCCGTTGACCGAGGCCGAGTTGGTGAAGCCGGCCGCAATCTTGTCCTTCCACGCCTGCGCAAACCACGGTTTGGAACTGGTGTCGGCAAACTTCTTGAACTGCCACGCCGGCCCGCCCATGTAGGTGGGGCTGCCGTAGATGATGGCATCGGCCGCACCGATCGCCTCCCAGGCGTCGTCGGGCAGGTTGCCGTCCTGGTCGATGCGATACAGCGTGGCCTCGCCGACGCTGGCGGCGCCGGCATGCACGGCTTCGGCCAGTTTGACGGTGTGGCCGTAGCCGCTGAAATACACGATGGCGATCTTGCTCATGGGCAATCCTTGAACCGAGGGGATCGGGATTGTGCGCACACGTGGGCCGACAGGTTAATGACCACTGCCGGGACGAACTGTTGCCGGGGCCGCCAGACCAGGTGCGCACTCGCCCATCGTCTCGACCAGGTAGTCGATGAAGCTGCGCACCTTCGGCGCCAGATGGCTGCGGCTGGTATAGACCGCGAAGATGCCGATGTCGGCCAGCGCGTACTCGGGAAGAATGCGCACCAGGCGCCCGGCGGCGAGGTGGTCGTCGGCCAGAAAATCCGGCTGCATCGCAATGCCCTGGCCGGCCACCGCTGCCGCGCTCAACACATGCCCGTTGTTGGCACGCAGCCCGCCGTGGATGCGCACAGTGGTATCGCCATCGGGACCATGGAAGCGCACCTCGTTGCCATTGGGCGAGTAGTGATAGAGCAGGCATTCGTGGCCGGCCAGGTCGGACGGATGCCTGGGCGTGCCCGCGCGTGCCAGGTAGGCCGGCGCCGCACACGTGAGCAGCCGCACCTTGCCCAGCTGGCGGGCGATCAGCGTCGGCGCCGGCTGGCGGGTGATGCGGATGGCCACATCGAAGCCTTCTTCCACCATATCGACCAGGCGGTCGGACAGCGACAGGTCGAGCTCCACCTGCGGGTAGCGCGCGCGAAAGCCTGGCAGCAACGCGGCCAGCCGCTCGATCCCGTAGCTCACCGGCGCGTTGACGCGCAGCACCCCGGCCGGCTCCAGCGCCTGGGCGCCCACGGTCGCCTCCAGGTCGTCCAGATCGGCCAGCAGCTGCAGGCAGCGCTGGTAATACGCGGTGCCGGCGCTGGTCAGGCTGACCCGCCGGGTGGTGCGGTTGAGCAGGCGGGTGCCCAGCCGCTGCTCGAGCGCGGCGACCTGGCGGGTGACGCTGGCGGTGGAGCGGTCCAGCCCATCGGCCGCAGCGCTGAAGCCGCTGCGTTCGGCCACTGCGGTGAACACGCGCATTGCGTCGAGGGTATCCATGGTGGATCCGATTATTGCTTTGATCGCAATAAATTATCCGAATAAAAACTATTTATCAGAAATTTGTAAGTAATAGAGTGTGCAGGTCCTCACCGGAGTCTGTCGAATGTCCACTTCTCTTGCATCCCCGCGTACCGCCGCTTACGGCACGGCCTTGTTGCGCATCAGCCTGGGCGCGCTGTTCCTGGTGCATGGCCTGACCAAGCTGCTGGTGTTCACCCCGGCCGGCACGGCGGCCTATTTCCAGTCGCTGGGCCTGCCCGGCGCGCTGGGCTACCTCACCATCGCGCTGGAACTCGGCCTGGGCCTGTCCTTGCTGTTGGGCATCTACGCGCGCTGGGTGGCGCTGTTGGGCGTGCCGCTGCTGCTGGGCACCATCGTCAGCGTGCATGGCGCCAATGGCTTCGGCTTTTCCAATCCGGGCGGCGGCTGGGAATACCCGGCGCTGTGGGCGGTGTTGTTGATCGTGCAATCGCTGCTCGGCGATGGCGCCCTGGCGTTGAAGCCGGCGCGCTGAGGCGGTCTGTTTTTCTTTACGAGGAGTCGTCCATGACCCGCTTGCCTTCCCTGTACATCTCGCATGGATCGCCGATGACTGCGCTGCAGCCGGGGCAGGTCGGCGAGCGCCTGGCCGAGCTTGCGCAGACCTTGCCGCGGCCACGCGCGATTGTGGTTGCGTCCGCGCATTGGCTGGGCCGTCGCCCGCTGGTCAGTGGCGCGGCGCGGCCGGCCACCATCCACGACTTCGGCGGATTTCCTGCGCCGCTGTACGAGCTGGAGTATCCCGCGCCCGGCGAGCCGGTACTGGCGCAGCAGATCCTGCGCCGGCTGGAGCAAGCCGGCCTGCATCCGCACCTGGACCCGCAGCGCGGCTTCGATCATGGCGTGTGGGTGCCGCTGCGCCTGCTATATCCGGCCGCCGAGATTCCGGTGGTGTCGGTATCGATCCAGCCCGAGCTCGGCCCGGCTCACCAATTCGCGGTGGGCCGCGCGCTGGCACCGTTGCGCGATGAAGGTGTGCTGGTGATCGGCTCGGGCAGCATCACCCACAACCTGCACGACGCGCGCCAGGGCTACAGCGCCGAGCGCGAGGCGCCGTACGTGCGGCCCTTCATCGAATGGACCGAACGTAAGCTGGTCGACAACGACGTCGCCGCGCTATTGGACTATCGCCGCCAGGCACCGCAGGCCGTGCGCGCGCATCCCACCGACGAGCATCTGCTGCCGCTGTATGTGGCGATGGGCGCGGCCGGCGGCGACCGGCTCGGCGCGCAGCGCATCGATGCCGGTATCGATGCCGGCCTTCTGGCCATGGATATCTACCGTTTCGATGGGGATCGCGCGCTGGCGGACCCGGTTGCCGCATGAGTCCACCATGCTTGCAGCACGCCGGCGTTGTGGCCGACACGTGAGGTGCCGGCAGCATGCCGATACCTTTGCCATAAGGCATGTGCAGGTGACACGCTGGCACCATAGGCATCACGCATGGCTCAGACGGCGCGCCGCCCCGCAGCAATGACGTATGGCGGCGGACTGGGCACCACCGCCATTACGTATCGCGACGGACGGTAGCCAGCCAGCCGCACAACGCCAAGGCATGACGCCCGCACCACAGCGCTCTGAAGCATTCACGATGCGTGCGGGCAGTCTCACAGGCTGAGACGCCATCGCTGCATGCTGCTTGGGTGAAAATCCTCGACAAGCTCGCCGTCCTCGCCGACGCCGCCAAATACGACGCCTCCTGCGCCTCCAGCGGCGCGAACAAGCGCAATTCGCTCGGCACCGGCGGGATCGGCAGCACCGAGGGCATGGGGATCTGCCACTCGTACACGCCCGACGGCCGCTGCGTGTCGCTGTTGAAGATCCTGCTCACCAACTTCTGCGTGTTCGACTGCGCGTACTGCGTCAATCGGGTGTCCAGCAACGTGCGCCGCGCGCGCTTCACGCCGGAAGAAGTGGTCACGCTGACGCTGGATTTCTACAAGCGCAATTACATCGAAGGCCTGTTCCTGTCCAGCGGCATCATCCGCAACTCCGACTACACCATGGAGCAGCTGGTGGAAGTGGCGCGGCAGCTGCGCGAGGTGCATCACTTCGCCGGTTACATCCATCTCAAGACCATCCCCGATGCGACGCCGGAATTGCTGGCGGCGGCCGGTCGCTACGCCGATCGCCTGAGCATCAACGTGGAGTTGCCGACCGAGCAGGGCCTGACCTTGCTGGCGCCGGAAAAAAGCGTCGGTGGCATTCGCGCGGCGATGGGCGAACTGCGTTGGCGCATCGAAGAGAATCAGCTCGAGCGCAAGGCCGAAAAAGTGCGCCGCGCCAAGCCGCCGCGCTTCGCACCGGCCGGGCAGAGCACGCAGATGATCGTCGGCGCCGACGATGCCAACGACCGCAGCATTCTGGACACCAGCCACAATCTCTACGGCAACTACCGGATGCGCCGGGTGTATTACTCGGCGTTCAGTCCGATTCCGGATGCCTCCTCCAAGTTGCCGCTGCAGGCACCGCCGTTGCAGCGCGAGCATCGGCTGTATCAGGCCGACTGGTTGCTGCGCTTCTACGACTTCAGCGTGGAAGAAATCGCGCCGGCGCAATCCAGCGGTATGCTCGATCTGGACGTGGACCCGAAGCTGGCGTGGGCGCTGCGCAATCCGGAGCGCTTTCCGGTGGATTTGAACGCGGCGCCGCGCGAGATGCTGCTACGGGTACCGGGCCTGGGCACGCGCAATGTGGAGCGCTTGCTGTTGTCGCGCAGGCATGCGCGCTTGCGGGTGGGAGATCTGGCGCGGTTGCGTGTGCCGATGAAGAAGCTGCTGCCGTTTGTGAGTGTGCTGGATCATCATCCGCGCCAGCGCTTGGATGATCCGGTGCGGTTACGCGGGCAGTTGGCGCCGGCACCGCGACAGGCAAGTTTGTTCGATTGACGCCTTTCCCTTCTCCCGTCGGGAGAAGGTGCCCGAAGGGCGGATGAGGGTACGGCCGCACGCAGCAGTGGAAAGTCCTTTTGCTTCTACGAATCTCCAATTCCTACCACCGAATCCCTGCTCCAAGAGCCTCCACGCCTGTCGGCGCGAGTCACTTTTGTCTTGGCAAAAGTAACCAAAACCGCTGTCGCCTGACGCGATCCGGTGCGATACAGCCGCACCGGTGCCCTGTGCTCCTCGCCATCCGCGGCACGGCGCCCAAACTCGCTGCGCTCAGACAGGGCGCCTCTTCGGCCACGCATGGCTGCGGTGCTCGGCTCGCTCTAAGGCGACTTGGTGCAGCAAAATCAACGGCAACAAGCGACAAGCGACAAGCGACCAGCGACCAGCGACCAGCAACCAGCAACCAGTATCAGTAGCAGCAATAGCCGCAAAAGCCCGCGAAAAAATCGCAACGAGAGTGCCGCCAGTAGAGCGATGGCGAGATCGGAAATCTTGAGGTCAGGTGTAAGCGATGTTCAGCGCTGAAGTTGAGCCAGGTTGGAGTCTTGATGCATGGCGTGCGCTGGCGCGGGCGGGATGGTGTGCGCAGGTGGAGCCTGACTCCATTGCGTGGAATGGCGGGGCACAGGGTGGCTTGTTGATGGGGCAGGGGCTGCTGGACCTGCCGGCGGTGCTTGCCGCGCCGCGAGTCTCGGCAGAGTTTTTGCAGATGGCGGGCTCGGTGCTATGTCATCGCGACCCGCAGCGCTATGCGGTGTTGTATCGGTTGTTGTGGCGGGTGGCGTCCGGCGAGCGGGCGTTGCTGGAGCGGGCGACCGATGTCGATGTGCACCGGGTGGCGCAGTGGCAGAAGGCGGTGCAACGCGATACGCACAAGATGAAGGCGTTCGTGCGCTTTCGGCGCTTGCCCGGCGAAGAAGAAGACTTTGTGGCGTGGTTCGAGCCCGAACACTGGATCGTGGATCGGGTGGCGCCGTTTTTCGCGCGCCGTTTCGCCGGAATGCGCTGGGCGATTCTGACTCCGTATCGCAGTGTGCGGTGGGACGGCGAGGCATTGACGTTCGGCGAGGGTGCGGTGCGTACGCAGGTGCCGGCCGACGATGCGCAGGAGACGCTGTGGCGCACCTATTACGCGCATATCTTCAATCCGGCGCGGCTCAATCCCACCATGATGCGGCAGGAGATGCCGCAGAAATACTGGAAGAACCTGCCCGAGGCGAGCTTGTTGCCGGAGCTGATCCGCGAGGCGGGTGTGCGCGTGCGCGAGATGGCCGAGCGTGCGCCCGAACCGGTGCGGCGGCGAGTGCCGGTGGCGCCGGCGCCGGAAGTGGCCACGCAAAGCCTGGCGCAGTTGCGCGTGGCCGCGCGCGATTGCCGGCGTTGCGCGTTGTGGCAACCGGCAACGCAGACGGTGTTCGGCGAAGGGCCGAACGATGCATCGGTGATGGTGATCGGCGAGCAGCCCGGCGACGAAGAGGATCTGAGCGGGCGTCCGTTCGTCGGGCCGGCCGGGCGCCTGTTCAACATGGCGCTGGGCGAGATCGGCATCGATCGCGCCACGGTCTACGTGACCAATGCGGTCAAGCATTTCCGCTTCGAGCAACGCGGCAAACGGCGTCTGCATCGCAACCCGGAGCGTGCGCATGTGCAGGCGTGCAGCGGTTGGTTGCATGCCGAGCGCGCACAACTGCGTCCGGCGCAGATCGTGTGTCTGGGCGCAACCGCCGCACAGGCAGTGTTGGGCAGCGGCTTTCGCTTGATGCGCGAACGCGGCCAATGGCAGCGCCTGGACGATGGCACGCCGGTGCTGCCTACCGTGCATCCGTCATGGGTGTTGCGCCAGCCATCGACGGCCGCACGCGAGGAAGGCTATCGCGGGTTTGTGGAAGATCTGCGCCAGCTGCTGGACGTACCGATGTCGGCGGGCAGCTAGACTGCGCCATAAAAAAAATACGCGTGCAATGGCACGCGTACGGTGTCGGAGAACCAGGACACCAAGTGGAGCCACTGAGCAACCAGTGACTCCATCACCGCCGCTTCGCGGTTGGGTGGCGAGACCTGAAACGTGGTTCCAGGTACACGCGGATCGGCCTGCAAAAAGCGTTTGTCCACGTCGAAGTATGCGTGGATGCACCGAGTGCATCGATGCCGCGCGCGTTCAAAATGTCTCGATAGCGCCAGCGCACGTGACGTTTGCGCCCCATCGGCGGAATCCCCCCTGCATTCCGCCGATGGACTACCTGCGCATGCAATGACAACGACGTGCCATGCAGCCGGATGCAATTACGGCATCAACACCTTGTCGACCACGTGGATCACGCCATTGCTTTGCACTACATCGGCGATGGTGACGTTGGCGGTGTTGCCCTTGACGTCGGTGATGGTGACTTTCTTGCCGTTGAGCTTTGCGGTCAGCGGCTCGCCCTGCACGGTGGTCAGCGTGGCGCTGCCGCCGCCGGCCTTGATCTTGGCGATCAGCGAAGCGGCGTCAACCTTGCCCGGCACCACGTGATAGGTCAGCACCTTGGTCAAGGTGGGCTTGGATTCGGGCTTCAACAGGGTGTCGACAGTGCCGGCCGGCAATGCGGCAAATGCGGCGTTGGTCGGGGCAAACACGGTGAACGGGCCCGGGCCCTTCAACGTCTCGACCAGGCCGGCGGCCTTGACGGCGGCGACCAGGGTGGTGTGATCCTTGGAGTTGACCGCGTTGTCGACGACGTCCTTGGTCACCAGCATCGGCGCACCGCCCACCATCGGGTTGGACGCCGCGTAGGCGGGAGCCATCGCGCTGGTCAGGGCAATGGCGGTGGCAATGGCAAGCGACTGGAATGAGGTCTTCATGAGGCATCGATCCTTTGGGTAAGCGATCACCTGGATGGCAATCGTATAGCTGGATACGCGGCCGGATGCGGCGCGGATGCATCACGCGTTTTTTACATGGAGATTCTGTGCTGTAAGGCCATCGCATATCCATCGTGGCGATTGCAGATCGGTGGGCTGCGGTTGAGTCTGTTCGATCCGCGCTGGCCACGTATGCCGACTGACGGTTTAAACACTCTATGGCGAACCTGCGATGCAGGGGCCGCGCGATCAGCCGTTACCAAACCCATCGGGTCGTCGCCGTCGCACGACCACCCTAATGCTGCACGAATGTTCGCGATTGGCAGAAGCGGCGCCGGACAGTGCAATTACCATTCATGCCCTTGCGTGATGATCAGTGCTCAGAGGCTGTAGAACATGAAATCCCAAAAGAGTGAATTCAATCGATTGGTACTGCCGGCATGGTTGGCGGCGGGCGCGCTGGTGTTATCCGGCACTGCACAGGCAGCAGCCGTCACGCCAACGCCAACGCATGCGCCGTCAGCGACCGCTGCTGTCCCCGCGAGTGACATCTATCGGCCAGGTCAGAAATGGATCGTCCCGGGCGAGTGGGAATTCACGGTGGATTCCGCACGCGTGGCCAAGGTGAAAATTCCCAATTACGGCGGTGGCTCCTGGGTTCCTACGCAGGTGATCCTGCTGACCTATAGCTATAAAAATATCGGATTCGACGACAGCGCCAACTACAAGGACGGCGGCCCGTCGACGCTGGCGTTTTCAAAAGCGCATATCGACGTATTCGATGCCAACGATGCGGACAACGGCGGCGCAGGCAATTACCCCGTGCGCATCAAACTCGTCGGAGACGCTGACGGTCAGAAGCCCGGGCAGCAGATGGTCGGCGCGCAGTGGCCGTACGCCTTCAAGAAGAAGGTCAAGGCGGTCAAGGTGACGGTGAGTCACTACGATTCCAAGCTGAAACTGCATCAAGCGACCTTCCTGGTCCCGGTCGAGGGCACTGGGCCATCGAAGCCGCACGCGAACAAGCGCGTTCACCACAGCTGATCCCGTCCAGCCAATCTGCATAGGCATGCAGCCGGCATGCGTGACGTGGCGAGCGATCACGTTGCCGGCTGCTTTCATCCTCGCCTCGGCTTGTCCATCCGCCAGCGTATCCCACCGTGTCTGATCCACGGACACCCGCCACAGAGCTGCAGAACAACACCCTCGTGGCGGTCACCGTGCAGGACCGCGCCCACGCCCAGGCAGCGCGGTGGTTTCATCGCCGCCTGCAAACCGGTATGTTTCCTCCGGCGCGTTGGTTGTGCGTTGCACGATGCGATGCCGTCCGCGCACCGTTTCTTCTTCCGGGTTTTTCATGCATTCGATCGATGTCGTCCTCGCCATGTTGCTGGCGGTCGCGGCCAGCGGTTATCTGATCCGCATCCTGCCGTTCTCGTTGCCCTTGCCGTTGGTCCAGATCGCGCTCGGCGCGGTGGTCTCCGGTGTGTTCGATGCCGGGCATGAACTGGAACCGGAGTTGTTCTTCCTGTTGTTCCTGCCGCCGCTGCTGTTCCTGGATGGCTGGCGCATTCCCAAACAAGGCCTGTTCCGCGACAAGGCGGCCATCCTGGAACTGGCGCTGGGCCTGGTGGTATTCACCGTGGTCGGCGCGGGCCTGCTGATCCATTGGTTGATCCCGGCGATGCCGCTGGCGGTGGCCTTCGCGCTGGCCGCGATCATCTCGCCGACCGACCCGGTGGCGGTGTCCTCGATCGCCTCCAAGGTGCCGATCCCCAAGCGGCTGATGCACATCCTGGAAGGCGAGTCGTTGCTCAACGATGCCTCCGGTCTGGTGTGCTTCCAGTTCGCAGTGGCCGCGGTGCTGACCGGCAGCTTCTCGATCGCCACCGCCTCGCTGACCTTCCTGTGGGTGGCGCTGGCCGGGCTGGCATTGGGCGTGGCGACCACCTTCGGCCTGAGCCGCATCCAGGCCTGGATCTGGCGGCACTTCGGCGAGGAGCCCGGTTCGGCGATCCTGGTCAACCTGCTCACCCCGTTCGCGGCGTATCTGCTGGCCGAAGCCTTCCACGCCTCGGGCATCCTGGCCGCGGTGGCCGCCGGTGTCACCATGAGCTATGTAGAAATGGCCGGCAACGCGCCAGGCAACATGCGGCTGCAGCGCTCGGCGGTGTGGGACACGGTGCAGTTCACCTTCAACGGCATCATCTTCGTGCTGCTGGGCGAGCAGTTGCCGGGCATCCTGGACGGGGCGGTGCGCAGCGTGCAGGAGGCGGGGCACCTCAATCCATGGTGGCTGGCGGTATATGTGGCCACCATCAGCGCCAGCCTGATGGCGTTGCGCTTCGTATGGGTGTTCCTGTCGCTGCGCTGGAACATCTTCAAGGCGCAGTGGCGCGGCGAACAGCATGTCAGCCCGCCGTGGCGCATCGTGGTGGCGGTCTCGCTGGCCGGCGTGCGTGGTGCGATCACCCTGGCCGGCGTGCTCACGTTGCCGTTGATGCTGGAAGACGGCTCGCCGTTTCCGGCCCGCCAGCTGGCGATTTTCCTGGCCGCCTCGGTGATCCTGGTCTCGTTGCTGGTCGCCAGCGTGGCGTTGCCGCCGCTGTTGCGCGGACTGGAGCTGCCCGAAGAAGAAGACGAGCAGCTCAAGGAAGATCTGGCGGTGAAGGCCGCCTCGCAGGCCGCGCTGGAAGCGGTGGAAAAACTGCGCCAGCGGCTGGTGGACGGCAGCAAGCATGCCGAGCGCTACAACGCGGCGGCCAATCAGGTCAGCCAGCGCTATCAACGCAAGCTCGGCGCGGTGGACATGGCCGAGACCGACCCGGAAGAGGCCGGTGCCTACGAACAGGCGCTGCGCCAGTTCCGTCATGCCGCGCTGGTGGCCGAGCGCAACGAACTGTTCAAGCTGGCCAGGCGCCGCGAGATTTCCGACGACCTGTCGCGCCGGCTGGTGCGCAATCTGGATCTGATCGAGTCGCGCAAGCGCGCTTGAGCGCGCGGGAATCGGGATTGGGGAATCGCAAGAGCCACAGCGGTTGTGCCGCCTGGGTTGGGTAGGAGCGCGCTTGCGCGCGATGGGGCTTTCCCGCAAACGCCCCATCGCGCGCAAGCGCGCTCCTACATGAGATGCGCCAACACACGGACGCAGCGTGCGTGCGCAGCTGAGTTCGCTGACGCTTCTGGCGTGCGTCGGGAGACACCATCCCATCTATCCCCCTCCCATCGTCACGGCGCACCGCCTACCCTGTGGCGCTGATCGTTTCCGTGCAGAAGACATGACGCCAATCGTTTCCATCCAGGGATTGAGCAAGACCTACGCTGGCGGTTTTCAGGCGCTCAAGCACGTGGATCTTGAAATCCAGCGTGGCGAGATCTTCGCGCTGCTCGGTCCCAACGGCGCCGGCAAGACCACGCTGATCAGCATCATCTGCGGGCTGATCAATCCGAGCACCGGCACCGTGCTGGCCGATGGCCACGATATCGTGCGCGACTACCGCGCCGCGCGTGCCAGCATCGGCCTGGTGCCGCAGGAACTGGCCACCGATGCGTTCGAAAGCGTGTGGGCCACCGTGCGTTTCAGTCGCGGGCTGTTCGGCAAGCCGGCCAATCCGCACTACCTGGAAACGGTGCTGCGCGAGCTCTCGCTGTGGGACAAGCGCAACAACAAGATTTCCACGCTGTCCGGCGGCATGAAGCGGCGCGTGCTGATCGCCAAGGCGCTGGCGCACGAGCCGCGCATTCTCTTTTTGGACGAACCCACCGCTGGTGTGGACGTGGAACTGCGCCACGACATGTGGCAGATGGTACGGCGGCTGCGCGAGCAGGGCACCACGGTGATCCTGACCACCCATTACATCGAAGAAGCCGAAGACATGGCCGACCGGGTCGGGGTGATCAATCGCGGCGAGCTGGTGCTGGTGGAAGACAAGCACACGCTGATGCGCAAGCTCGGCAAGAAACAGCTCACGCTCAGCCTGCAGGCGCCATTGCACTCCATCCCGGCCGCGCTGGCCGATCTGCCGCTGGAACTGTCGGCCGACGGCAACAGCCTGATCTACACCTTCGACACCCAGGCAGAGCAGACCGGCATCGGCGGGCTGCTGCGCCGGCTCAACGAGCAGGGCATCGATTTCAAGGACCTGCATTCCAGCGAGAGTTCGCTGGAGGAGATCTTCGTCAATCTGGTGCACGGCGCACGCCAGCAGGAGATGCGCGCATGAACCGGTATGCGATCGCTGCGATCTACCGCTTCGAAATGGCGCGCGCGTTCCGCACGCTCACCCAGTCGATCGCCTCGCCGGTGTTGTCGACCTCGCTGTATTTTGTGGTGTTCGGCGCGGCGATCGGCTCGCGCATGGGCGATATCGACGGCGTCAGCTACGGCGCCTTCATCATTCCCGGCCTGGTGATGCTGTCGCTGCTCAACGAGAGCATTTCCAACGCTTCGTTCGGCATCTACATGCCGCGCTGGGCCGGCACCATCTACGAGGTGTTGTCGGCGCCGGTGGCGTGGTGGGAGATCGTGATCGGCTATGTCGGTGCGGCGGCGACCAAGTCGGTGCTGCTGGGCTTGCTGATCCTGCTCACCGCGCGGCTGTTCGTGCCCTATGAGATCGCCCACCCGGTGTGGATGCTGGGCTTTCTGGTGCTCACCGCACTGACCTTCAGCCTGTTCGGTTTCATCATCGGTATCTGGGCCGACGGCTTCGAAAAACTGCAGGTGATCCCGCTGATGGTGGTCACGCCGCTGACCTTCCTGGGCGGCAGTTTCTACTCGATCAACATGCTGCCGCCGCTGTGGCAGAAGGTCACCTTGTTCAATCCGGTGGTGTATCTGATCAGCGGCTTCCGCTGGAGTTTCTACGGCAAGGCCGACGTGCACATCGCGGTGAGCACCGGCATGACCTTCCTGTTCCTGATCGTATGCCTGGGCGTGGTCGCGGCGATCTTCCGCAGCGGTTACCGACTCAAGGCCTGAGGGTTGAATGCAGTGGTCTTGTCGGCCGCATACTGGTGGATGCCGTCGGACGTCCAGGTCAAACGCGTCGGAAGTCCAGATCAAACGCTGAGTGGGTCGAGGGCGCGGTGCCCTCACCGCTCGCGGGACACGCCGCAAGTACGTCCATGTAGGCTCGGTGGCGGCATCCATGCCGCCACACGGTCCCGCAATCGGTGAGGACACCGCACCAGAAAGTTAGTCGGCTGCTTTGTTGAAAACATGCATACCGACCATCTCCACTGGTCCTTGCCCGCCCACCGTCGCGGGACCTTACGCGGCATGGATGCCGCGTAAGAGCCTACAAGGACGTACTTGCGGCGTGTCCCGCGATGGTGGGCGGGCAAGGACCCTGCAGCCAAGTCGCAGATCAGCCGCTGATGCGGCAGTCATCGCTGCTACACGAACGTACTTGCAGCGTGTCCCGCGACGGTGGGTGGGCAAGGGCCCTGCAGCCAAGTCGCAGATCAGCTGCTGATGCGGCAGTCATCGCTGCGACACGAACGTACTTGCAGCGCGTCCCGCGATGGTGGGCGGGCAAGGGCCCTGCAGCCAAGTCGCAGATCAGCTGCTGATGCGGCAGTCATCGCTGCGACACGAACGTACTTGCAGCGTGTCCCGCGACGGTGGGCGGGCAAGGACCCTGCAGCCAAGTCGCAGATTCAGCTGCTGATGCGGCAGTCATCGCTGCGACACGAACGTACTTGCAGCGTGTCCCGCGATGGTGGGCGGGCAAGGACCCTGCAGCCAAGTCGCAGATCAGCTGCTGATGCGGCAGTCATCGCTGCGACACGAACGTACTTGCAGCGTGTCCCGCGATGGTGGGCGGGCAAGGACCCTGCAGCCAAGTCGCAGATCAGCTGCTGATGCGGCAGTCATCGCTGCGACACGAACGTACTTGCAGCGCGTCCCGCGATGGTGGGCGGGCAAGGACCCTGCAGCCAAGTCGCAGATCAGCTGCTGATGCGGCAGTCATCGCTGCGACACGAACGTACTTGCAGCGTGCCCCGCGACGGTGGGCGGGCAAGGGCCCTGCAGCCAAGTCGCAGCTCAGCAGCTCTGCAAGCGAACAACGTGAAGTAGTTTGGTCAGCCGCTCTTACTCGTCAGCAGGCTCGGCATCGCTCTTGGTGTCCAGGAAGTAGGCCACCACCTCACCCTTGATCTTCATCGTCATCGGGTTGCCGCGACGGTCGCGCGCCTTGCCGACCTGCACCTTGATCCAGCCTTCGCTGACCGAATACTCCTCCACGTTGTCGCGTTCGACACCGTTGAAACGCACGCCGATGCCGCGGTTGAGTGCATCGGCATCGTGGAACGGGCTGCGCGCATCGATGGCCAGATGATCGGGAGGGGTATCGCTCATGGGAAAGGCGTCATGGCGGCCGGGATGGCCGTCTTCGGCCGCACAGGATACGGTCCTGCGCCGCGAAGACCAGCCCCTTCCGATGAATCCGCACGCGCCGGTCGGTTTGCTTGCGCGGCGCCAGGCCTCACACTTCACGCCTGCAAACCTTGAACGAGACCGCCATGCCCGACAACAGTGCCGATTACGAAGACGACGAAGGCCTGCAGCCCGAAAGCGACGAAGACGATGTCGACGATCATCCGGGGCGGGTCTGGAATCTGCTGCTGCTGATCAATCCCGGCGACGAAGACACTGCGCTTGCCCAGTTCGATGCCTGGCGCGAGGCGCAGGCCGACCTGGACGAAGACGAAGGCGACGATGCCTGGCTGTGGGCGTTGAAGGACGCGATCGACTGGCGCTCGGGCTTTTTCGTCGACTGGAAGGACACCGACTCGTTCATTGCCGCCATCGACGAACTCAGCGCGCGCTGGAACCTGCGCATCGCCTGGGGCGGCGACCTGGACGACGAAGAGTTCGCCAACGGCCTGAGCGTGCCCGATCTGATGGCGGTGGCCTTCGATCGCCTGCGCGAACACGGCTATTCGCTGTGGAACTGGAACACCGGCGGCGACGCCTACGCCGGCTGGATCGCCCTCAGCCGCGACGACGAAGCGATGATGGCACTGGCCTCGCTGCTGGACGTGGAAGTGCGGTTGGGTAACGAGGCGTTCTGAGGGCTGGGAATCGGGATTCGGGATTGGAGAGCCGCAAAAGTGGTCTTTGGGTGTGTGGGGGCAGGTCGGGCCGGGGTTGTGCGCGCTGTCGCGACAGGAGGCGAGGCGTGGCGTGGCCGGCAGGGTCTGGCGAGCAGGCATTGTCCACGGCCGACCGACTGCCATGTAGGAGCGCGCTGGCGCGCGATCGGGCGTTACCGGGAAAGCCTGTCGCGCGCAAGCGCGCTCCTACGCAGGCATGCCGTCTGAAAATGCAAAAAGGCCTCCAGGCCTGAACACCTGCCACGTAGGAGCGTACCTACGCGCGACAGGCATCCCCGGGATAGCGTCAGGCGGGCCAACGCAAGCACGCCGCCGATCAGGCTGCAGCCACCGCCGTTACCAATCCCCAATCCCCAATCCCCGCCTCAAGGCGCCTGGCCGCGTGCCTGCGCACGTGCATTGGCGATCAGCGCCTTGAGCAGTACGCGATCGGTATGACGGGAGATGGCGATGGCACCGAGCGCGATCGCCTCGATGCGTAACGGTGCCGGCACGTCGTAGTGCGCGCCGCTGAGTTTGTTCTGGAAGGCGCGGCGGGGAATGCCCAGCCGCGCCGCCATCGCATGCAGCTCGTCCAGCGTATCGCCGAGCAGGTGCGCCCAGCGCTGCTCGCGCCACAGATGCACCGCATCGTCGATGTAGACGGCCATCGGCCGGGTCAGGCCTTCTTGGATTTCTTCGGCTTCTTGCCGGCCGTCTCGCCGTTGGCGTCGTCGGTTGCGGCATCGCTGGCGTCTGCGTCTGCCGTGCTGTCGTCGTCGCTGGCAGCGTCGTCGCCAGCCGCATCTTCCGCAACGGCGTCGGTGCCGGCGTCGGCGGCCGCGTCTTCTGCAGCGTCATCGCCGTCTTCATCGGCATCGGCGTTCTGGAATTCGGCCACCAGCGTGGTCAGATATTCCTCGGCGGTCTTGCCGTCTTCGGCGGCCAGGTCGTCGATCATCTGCTGCAGCTGGGTCGAATATTCCAGCGAGATGGTCTTGCCTTCGGCTTCCTGCAGGTTGGCCAGGTGCTTGAGCATGGCCAGCATCGGGACCGGGTTGTCGGCGCTGCCCATGGTCTGGCCGCCGATCGACAGCATCCACTCGCTGCCACCCTGCAGACCGATCGCAGCGACTACGCGACCATCGGCATCCTGCAGCACGGCGTGGTTGGTGACCTGGGGCGCCTGGCCCAGACGGACGATCGGACGCTTGGGAAGCTGCTTCTTGCGCTTGTCGCGCTTGGCCTTTGAATTGCGGGACACGGTGTTCTCGACGCTGGGAATGGCCGGCCATTCTAGGCGCTTGTGCGTGACCCGGCTCGCTTGACGCCGCCGGGCCCGTAAAGGGCGGCCTTCCGGGCCGATGCATCGATCGATCCCGTCGCGTGATGAAGGCAGCCAATGCCGGGCTCTGGGGGCAGCCTGAAGTGGCTGACACAGCGAGTGCGCTCACCGTCAGGCGGCGCGCAGGCTTGTCAGAATCGGTATGTAAGACGACACGCCGCCCGCAGCCACCTGACAACTACTGGGTAGAGGGGCGCCGCTTAGCACCTCTGGGGGCGTCTCGCTTGCAGCGCGCGCGGCGCGGATCCTGGTCAGCAGCTGCATGCAAGACAGCGTGCCGTCTTCAGCTACCTGACACCTGCTGCCAGGTGTTGCGCAACGCGGTCAGCGCTGCTCGGGCGCAGTGCTGACCGCAGTGCGCGGCGCCGCAGCCACAGCGGCCTCGGCAGCCTTGGCCAGCGCGGCAGCCGAGGCGACCTGGGTGCGTGTGGAGATGCGCGGTGCAGCCGGCGTTTTTTCGGCAGTGGCCGTGGTCGCTGCCGCAGCCGGCTTGTTGGTTGCGGTCGACGCAGCTGCCGCCGGACCCGCACCTGCCAGTGCGCCCGCAGCAGGTCCTGCAGCCGGCACCGCAGCCGGCGTGCCTACAGAAGCAGTCCCGGTCGCCGCCGCCGCACTCAGATCCGGCACATGCGTGTCGGCATCGTGGGTGGATTTACCCAGCGCCACGCCCTGGCCGGCGCCGGCCAACGCGGTCTGCTCGGCGTCCTGGGTCATCACCACGATGCTGATGCGGCGGTTGATCGGGTTCTGCGGGTTGGTCTTGTCGAACAGCACCGAGGAGGACAAGCCCACCACACGGGTGACCTTGGCATCGGCCATGCCGCCGCCCACCAGCGCACGGCGCGCGGCATTGGCGCGGTCGGCACTGAGTTCCCAGTTGGTGTAACCGGCATCGCTGCTGTAGGCGGTGGTGTCGGTGTGGCCGGTGATGCTGATGTGGTTGGGCACCTGATTGATGAAGCTGGACAGCTCGCGCAGGATGTCCACCGTGTACGGCTTGAGCTGATCGCGGCCGATGTCGAACATCGGGCGGTTCTGCTTGTCCACGATCTGGATGCGCAGGCCATCGGGCGTGAGGTCGAGCAGCAGCTGGTCCTTGAACGGCTCCAGCGCCTGGCTCTTGTCGATGGCTTCCTTCAGGTCCTGCATCAGCGCTTCCAGGCGCTTCTTGTCCTTGGCGCGGCTGTCTTCGCTGGTGTCGGCAGCGTTTTCGCGCTTGCGGCCCATCTCGTCCTTCTGCCCCTTGGCCATGTCGGCGGTGCCGCCGAGCTTGATCATCGAGGTGCTGGCGCCGCCGGGCCCGTTCATGCCCGGCGATGGCGCCGGCGATTTGCCCGACAACGGGCTGGGATTGCGGAAATATTCCGAGATCGCCGCGCGCTGCTCCTTGGTGGTGGCGGCCATCAGCCACAGCACCAGGAAGAAGGCCATCATCGCGGTCACGAAGTCGGCAAACGCCACTTTCCAGGCGCCGCCATGATGGCCGCCGCCCTGCACCTTCTTGACCCGTCGGATGACGACGGTGGATTTGCCCTCGGCCATGACCGCGGTCCTACTTGATCGTCTTCAGGTGCGTTTCGAAATCCGCAAAGCTCGGACGCACGTTGGAGGGCAGCGTCTTGCGCGCGAATTCCAGCGCAATCTTCGGGTTGTAGCCGCGCAGGCAGGCCAGCAGCGCGGTCTTGACCGCTTCGTAGATGCGCCCGTCCTGATCGGCACGCGCTTCCATCGCCGCCGACAACGGCGCCACGAAGCCATATGCCAGCAGGATGCCGAGGAAGGTACCCACCAGGGCGGCACCGACGTGGTGGCCGATCTCCTCGATCGGGCCACCGATCGAGCCCATGGTGATCACGATGCCGAGCACGGCGGCCACGATGCCGAAGCCCGGCAGGCCGTCGGAGACCTTGCTCAAGGCATGCGAGGGCGCCATCGCCTCGTGGTGGTGCTTTTCCAGTTCCAGCTCGAGCAGCGGCTCCAGCTCGTGCGGCTCGATGTTGCTGCCGATCATCAGGCGCAGGCAGTCGGTGATGAAGTCCAGCAGGTGATGGTCGGCCACCACCTTGGGATAGTTGCCGAAGATGGTGCTGTCCTGCGGTTTTTCGACGTGATCTTCCAGGGCCATGAAGCCGTCGCGGCGGGCCTTGTTCAACAGTTCGTAGACCAGGCTCAGGGTGTCCTTGTAGTCCTCGGACTTGTACTGCGGGCCCTTGAACACGCCCAGCACGCTGCTGAAGGTTTCCTTGACGATCTTGCCCGGCGTGCTGACCAGGAACGCGCCCAGCGCCGCGCCGCCGATGATCAACAGCTCGTACGGCTGCCACAACGCGCCCAGCTTTCCGTGCGACAGCACATAGCCGCCCAGGACACTGACGATGACGACGATGAAGCCGATGATGATGAGCATGGCGCAGCCAAAAGCAAACAGAGTTGCTGTTGTTTCGGCGCGCGCGGCGGATTCTTGAAGTGCACGGCGTGAAGGTGTGCGCTGTAACTGAACGATCGGGTGGTGCGATGACGGCTTCACGTATGGCGATCAGCGGCATCGCGCTTACTGCGGCAAGGCGTTCACCGCAGTGGGGCTCGTGATGAAAAGTCTGCCTGGTTGAGCTTGCGATCTGCATCGACTGCTGTGTGCGTCGAGACAGCGCAGTGCAGCAAGCGGCCTCTGCATTGAGTGGGATGCGGGCGGGTCAGTTGAGGGTCGCAGGTGAAGCGCTGTACTGCGTTGACTGTCGCGTTAAGTCGCTAGAGATGTCGCACCGCCCTCGTGCAAAGAGCGCGGTGGCGGTGGCGCCAGCATCGGCGGACTTGATGCGCAGGTTGCGCTCGGCAGCAAACTTCAGCGTCTGCACCACATCCCAGATGCCCCGCCGCAGAGCGGCGAGTGTCTGGGTATCCTCCAGGTCAGGCCGGTTGCGCCTCGGCACCGTCGCGTTGCAGCGGGTTCGGCAGTGCCTGGCCATCTTCGGTGAAGCCCAGCGAGACCGAATTCAGGCAATGCCGCTCGCCGGTCGGCGGCGGACCGTCGGGGAACACGTGGCCCAGGTGGCTGTCGCAGCGCGCGCAGACGATCTCGGTGCGGATCATGCCGTAGCTGATGTCGCGGATTTCGCGCACATGGGCGGCGTCGTAGGGGGCGAAGAAGCTCGGCCAGCCGGTGCCGGATTCGAACTTGGCGCTGGAGCGAAACAGCGGCAATCCGCACAGGCGGCAGGTGTAGACGCCCTCCAGCTTGTTGTCCAGGAACACCCCGCAGAACGGCGCCTCGGTGCCGTGCTGCAGCAGCACGCGCTGCTCCTCGTCGCTGAGCCCGGCGATCAGGGCATCGCGTTGGGCGGGGGAGGGCGGTGTCAGATCGAACTGGCTCATGAAGGCTCTCGCATGCGCGCGCTGGCAGGGTGCCGCGTCTGCAACCGTGATGTGGGCGTTGGCGGCATGGTTCAAGCTTGCGGAGACGAAGCCCCTCTCCCGCCGGGGCGGCACGGCACAGCTTGCGCGCCACTGGCGCGCGTGCCTTGGTGCGCCTGCGCCGCTGGCGCAGGCCGGGGCGCGGAGCGGGGGTTGGGGTGAGGGTACGGGGCGAAGCCACATCGGGTAGGTGAGAACGCGAGGCTTCGCTCGCACCCTCATCCGGCGCTGCGCGCCACCTCCTGCCGAGGGGAGAAGGGACTTTTTCGCGCTGCACTCATCTCGCGAACGCGTTCATCCCACAGCCGATCCCGTGCATTGCTGCAGCGCACCGGCGCCCCCACCCAGGCAATACTCCCCGAAACAATCACGGTGACCGTCATGGCGATCCATTCTTCAACGCGCGGCCTGCTGCTGTGCGGCCTGCTGGCGATTGCCGGCGCGGCGCTGGCGCAATCGGCCACTACCACGCGCTCGTCCAACACCTTGCAGCCGATCACCACGCCGACGTCCGCGCAGCCCACGCTGACGGCGCCGCGCGCAGCGCAACCAGCGCCAGGCACCAGTCCGGTGCCCTCGCAGCTTGGCCAGCGCCCGGTCGCGCCCAGCATTCCCACCCGTGGCCCGGCACAGACGCCGGTGGCCCCGGCCGGTAGCCAGGTGCTGCCGGCCAGCGCGCCGATGGTCTACGACCGTAATGGCCGCTTGCTGCAAGGCATGCAGCCGGCCGGCGCCAACCGGGTGCTGGACACCAAGACCGGGCGCTATTACGACGCGGTTCCGGCCGGCGACGGCATGCGCGTGGTGCGCTGAGATCCGGCATCGGCGTTGTGACCCACCACGAATCCCCAATCCCCAATCCCCGCCTCAATCCGCGATCGGCAACGCCAACGTCTCCTTGACCTCTTCCATCACGATGTAGCTCTTGGACTCGCGGACATGCGGCAAGGTCAACAAGGTGCTGCCGAGCAGTTTGCGATAGGACGCCATCTCGCTGATGCGCGCCTTGAGCAGATAATCGAAATCGCCCGAGACCAGATGGCATTCCAGCACGTTGGGCAGCTTGAGCGCGGCGCGGCGGAACTCCTCGAAGATGTCGCCGGATTTGTAGGCCAGGCTGATCTCCACGAATACCAGCAGGCTGGCCTTGAGCAGGTGCGGGTCCAGCCGCGCGTAGTAGCCGGTGATGGCGCCATCGCGCTCCAGCCGGCGCACACGCTCGGTGCAGGGCGTGGTCGACAAGCCCACCCGTTCGCCCAGGTCGGTAAAGGAAATCCGCCCTTCCTGCTGGAGGATGCGCAGAATCTTGCGGTCGATCTTGTCCAGCTCGCGCACACGGGTGGCCATGAGGTCTGTTTCCCTACAGATTTGGCAGGAAATTTCACTGCAAAGGTGCGCAGATTCCCGAAATGGAACTGCCTGGCTCGCAATATACTGCGTCTAACTGTCTCCCTCGGCGCTTGGTTGTGGGGGAATACCCTTTCCAGGAGAACGACATGCGGGTGCTCATTCTCGGTAGCGGCGTCATCGGCACCACCACCGCCTGGTATCTGGCGCAGTCCGGCTGCGAGGTCACCGTGGTGGACCGCCAGCCAGCCTCCGCGCTGGAAACCAGCTACGGCAACGCGGGCCAGCTGTCGTTCGGCTACACCTCGCCCTGGGCCGCCCCCGGCGTGCCGGGCAAGGCGATGAAGTGGTTGTTCGCCCAGCACGCGCCGTTGTCGATCCGGCCCACCCGCGATCTGCGTCAGCTGGCCTGGCTGACCCAGATGCTGCGCAACTGCACCGCCGAGCGCTATGCGGTGAACAAGGCGCGCATGGTGCGCATGTCCGACTACAGCCGCGATTGCCTCAATGCATTGCGCGCCAGCACCGGGCTGGAATTCGAAGGCCGCCAGCTCGGCACCACCCAGTTGTTCCGCACACAGCAACAGCTGGACGCCGCCGCGCAGGACATCGAAGTGCTGGCCCAGTACGGCGTGCCGTACGAACTGCTGACCCCGGCGCAGATCGCCCAGTTCGAACCCGGGCTGGCCGGCGGCGGTGCGCAGATGGCCGGTGCACTGCGCCTGCCCGAAGACCAGACCGGCGACTGTCGGCTGTTCACCCAGCGCCTGGCTGCGCTGGCCGCGCAATCCGGTGTGCAATTCCGCTACGGGCAGCAGATCGAGCATCTGCAGCACGACGGCCGCACCGTCACCGGCGTGCAGATCGATGGCCGTCTCGAAACCGCCGACCGCTACGTGCTGGCGCTGGGCAGCTATTCGGCCGACCTGCTGCTCTCGCTCGGCATGCATCTGCCGGTGTATCCGCTCAAGGGCTATTCGCTGACCATCCCGATTGTCGACGCGCAGCGCGCGCCGACCTCCACGGTGCTGGACGAGAGCTACAAGATCGCCATCACCCGCTTCGACGAGCGCATCCGCGTCGGCGGCATGGCCGAGGTGGCCGGGTTCGATCTGTCGTTGAATCCGCGCCGCCGCGCCACCCTGGAAATGGTGGTCAACGACCTGTTCCCGGGCGGCGGCGATCTGGCCAGGGCCGAGTTCTGGACCGGCCTGCGCCCGGCCACGCCCGATGGCACCCCGGTGGTCGGTGCCACGCCGTATTCCAACCTGTTCCTCAACACCGGCCACGGCACCCTGGGCTGGACCATGGCTTGCGGCTCTGGCCGCTATCTGGCCGACCTGATGCAGGGCCGCAGCCCCGACATCGATACCGAAGGTCTGGATGTGTTCCGTTACCTCTCGCCACGCAGCGCCCGCGCGCAGCAGGAGGCCGCGTAGTGCGTCCTGCGCAAGCGTTGATCGATCTGGATGCATTGCGTCACAACTACCGCCTAGCCAAGCGCCTGGGCGGCAACAAGGCCCTGGCGGTGGTCAAGGCCGATGCTTACGGGCACGGCGCGGTGCGCTGCGCGCAGGCATTGGAGCCGGAAGCCGACGGCTTTGCGGTGGCCTGTATCGAAGAGGCCCTGGAGCTGCGCCAGGCCGGCATCCGTGCGCCGATTTTGCTGCTGGAAGGTTTTTTCGAACACGACGAACTGCGCCTGATCGCCGAGCATGATCTGTGGACGGTGGCAGCCACCACGCAGCAGGTGCGCGCGCTGGCCGACTTCCAGAGCCCGCGCCCGTTACGGGTGTGGTTGAAGCTGGACAGCGGCATGCATCGGCTCGGCCTGTCGCCGGAAGATTTTCGCGCCGCGTGGTTGCGCTTGCGCGGGCTGCCGCAGATTGCCTCGCTGGTGCTGATGACCCACCTGGCGCGCGCCGACGAACTGGACTGCAGCCGCACCGACGAACAGGCGGTGGCCTTCGCGCTCACCGCCGGCGGCATGCGCGCGGAAACCAGTCTGCGCAATTCGCCCGGCCTGCTCGGCTGGCCGGCGCTGCGCAACGATTGGTCGCGCCCCGGGCTGATGCTGTATGGCGCAAATCCGTTCCCGCAGGAGACCGAGAGCGCTGCGCAACTGCGCCCGGTGATGACGCTGCGCTCGCGCATCATCAGCGTGCGCGAGCTGCCGGCCGGCGAGCCGGTGGGCTACGGCGCCCGCTTCGTTGCGCAGCGGCCCACGCGCGTGGGCGTGGTGGCGATGGGGTATGCCGACGGCTATCCGCAGTTCGCGCCCAACGGCACGCCGGTGCTGGTGAATGGGCAGGTCTGCCCGTTGATCGGTCGCGTCTCGATGGACATGCTCACTGTGGATCTCACCGAGCATCCGCAGGCGGAGATTGGCGCGACGGTGCAGCTGTGGGGCGACGCACCGCGCGTCGCCCCGTTGGCCACGCAGTGCAATGTCAGCGCGTATCAGCTGCTGTGTGGACTCAAGCGCGTGCCGCGGACGTATGTGGGTGAGGCGGCAGTGGGCGAGGCGGCAGCGGGCGAGGAAGTCACGCGGTGAGGTGTGTCCCTTCTCCCATCGGGAGAAGGTGCCCCGAAGGGGCGGATGAGGGTACGAGCGAAGCCACATGCACCTGGAACCACACATAGGCTTCGCCCCGTACCCTCACTCAACCCCCGCTCCGCGCCCCGGCCCGCGCTAGCAGCGCGGGCGCTCCAGGGCACGCGCGCCAGTGGCGCGCAAGCAGTGCCTTTCCGCCACGACGGGAGAGGGCTTTGGCGCGCCGACAAACAAAAACGGCGCGTTGCCACGCGCCGTTGTCATTCAAGGCCGAATTGCTTTTCCGGCGCCGTCAGCACCAACCAATCACACCCCGGCCGTGCTTCGATCGCTGCGGAACTGCTTGCGCACCCAGTCGTCGATCATGGCTTTCTCGAAGCGCAACGGGTCGCTGTCGGTCAGGCGCGGGCCGCTCATCAGAAATGCCGAATCCACCAGTTTGCGCTCGCCCTGATCGATCACCTGACCATCGGCGCCGGTCAGCGTGTAGCTGAAGCTCAGGCGCGGCGGGTAGATGTCCTTGACGATGCGTACGTCCTGCATGCGCGGGCCGTGCCAGGGCTCGTACTGGCCGGCGCGGCGGATGTCGGTGATGGTCACGCTCAGGTGCTGGCCGTCGGGAAGCCGGCGGGCGGCACTTTGCTGGAAATGGGTCGCCAGTTGGGTCACCCAATCGCCGCGCTGCGCCTCCCAGCGGTTGCCGCTGAAGCGCATCTCGGCAAACTGCGCCGGGTCGGTCCAGCGCACATCCACGTTTCCTTCGCTGCTCAGCGCGCGTGGCGCTTGAGGGTCGGTGACATTACGCACGCGGGCCTGCACACCGGTCGCCGCGAGCAGTCCTGCCAGCAACAGGCTGGCGCCGTAAAGGCTGGAACGTTTCATGGAAAGTCTCCAAGCGGAAGGTACATGGCGTACCGGGTGTTCCAGCAGTGTGGGGGTGCGCTGGATCGCCCGCAACGCGGCAGCAACCGGGCATGCATCGGTGTTGCGCGCGGTTAATCCGCGACCGCGCCGCCATGACGGCGGGTTCACTGCGCCTGCGCCCGCGCTTCACGGTGCGGACCGGATGATCGCCAGCATGGACACCCACTCTTTCCGCACAAAGTCAGCTTCCTCGGCGCCGGCACACATGCCGTCGGACGTGCGCCTGCAGTTCATCGACTGGGCAAAGCAGCACGGCCACAACCCGTCCACCGGTGCCGCCGCGTTCGTCGCGTTGCAAAGCGATGTGGATCTGGATCTGGCAACCCGCGGGATGCGTCTGGAGCCGGGTGCCGACCCACGGGATGCACTGCGTGAGCATCTGGCGGCGTTGGCGCGGCAGGGTGATGTGGCGGTGCAGTTCCCGCCGGTCTATGCCTACACCTCGGCCAATGGGCTCGACTATCGCTACTCGTTGATGCTGGTCATCGCCGAGGATTGCGTCGAGTGGACCGGGCGGGTCTGGCAGGATCTGGATTACCAGGGAATGCTGACCGGTCGCGGCCAGGGCCCGCGTGCCAATTACACCCAACTGGCGCGCATGGCGCTGGAACACGAGCTGGATCAGGAGCGTCCCCGTTATGTCCAGGCCTGAACTCGAATTGCAACTGCCGCTCGACGCCCAGGTCGCTTCCGGCGTGGACGGTTTCAGCCTGCGCTGTCGCAGCGAATGCGCCGAGCTCGGGCTATCGCGCGTGCGCTTGTTGTTGCTGGATGCCGACCATGCGCGCTCGACCGCCTGGCGCGAAGAAGCCCAGCGCTGGATGGATGAGCAGCTGCGGCGCGAAGGCCAATGGGTCCTGCGCGGCGTGATTGCCGGCATCGTGGTGCTGGCCGCCGCTATCGCGCTGTCTGCGGCCTTGCTGTGGTGAGGCGATTCGGGATTGTGGGTGAATCGTGAATCCGGTCAGTTGCCCGTGCACCCGCTGACGACATCGGGCGTGTTTTCATCTGCCCGTCATCCGCATCGGCATCACCCGTGGACCCCGATTTGAGCACCTCCAGTCCCAGCCCTGAGTTGGCCGCCGGCTTGCCTGCCGCCATCGCCGAGCCGTTTCTGGATCCTGCGATGTACCACGAGATCTTCCATAACGTGGACGCGGGGTTCTGCGTCATCGACATGGTGTTCGATGGCGACAAAGCGGTCGATTACGTGATTCGCTCGACCAATGGCGCGTTCGAGCGCTACACCGGTCTGACCAACGTGGTGAACGTTTCCGTGCGCGGCATGCTCGCCGAGCATGAGCAGGAGTGGTTCGACCGCTACGGGCACGTTGCCCGCACCGGCAACCGTATCCATTTCGAAATGCAGGCCAAGGCGTTGCGGCGCTGGTATTCGGTGGACGCGTTCCGGGTCGGGCAACCGGAGCAGGCGCGGGTGGCGGTGCTGTTCATGGACATCACCGAACGCAAACGCGTCGAGCGCGAGCTGGCCGAGAGCGAGGCGCGCTTCAGCGCACTGGCCGATGGCTTGCCGATGCCGGTCTGGGTGCTGGACGCACAAGGCGTGGTGCGTTTCGTCAACAGCGCTTACGGCGAATTTTTCGGTATCGATATTTCCAGCGGCACGGTCTCGGCGTGGAGCGAATTGCTGCATCCGGACGATCTGTCGATCTTCCAGTTCGAACTGGCCGCTTCCCTGGAAGAACAGCGCGCGTTGCATGCGCTGGTACGTGCGCGCCGCCACGATGGCCAGTGGCGCTGGATCGAAATGGCCGCCACGCCGCGGTATTCGGCCGATGGTCGCTTCATCGGTCTTGCCGGCAGCAGTCCGGATGTCACCGAACAGCGCGAAATCGAATTGGCGCGCGAACAATTGCTCGAGTCCGAGCGCACTGCGCGCAACGAGGCCGAGAGCATGGCGCGGTTCAAGGACGAGTTCCTGGCCACGCTGTCGCACGAATTGCGCACGCCATTGACCACGATTCTGGGCTGGAGCGAACTGCTGCTGCAGCGGGTCGAAGAAGGCCAACCCACCTACAAGGGCCTGTCGGTGATCGCCAGTAGCGCACGCGCGCAAAAGCGGTTGATCTCGGACATGCTCGATCTCAGCAGCATGCTGCTGGGCAAGGTGCAGCTGGAGGTCGAATCGCTGGATCTGGCCGAGCAGGTGCGCGAAGCCCTGACTACCCAGGAGCTGGCTGCCGAAGGCAAGGACCAGATCCTGGAAGTGCACGTGCCGGACACCCCGTGCCTGGTACTCGGCGATGCCACGCGGCTGCAGCAAGTGTTGTGGAATCTGCTCTCCAACGCGATCAAGTTCACGCCGGCGCATGGCCGCATCGACGTCACCATCGAGCGCGACGACGGCCATCTGCTGGTGTCGGTACGCGACTCCGGCGACGGCATCGCCGCCGAATTCCTGCCGCATCTGTTCGGGCGTTTCCGCCAGGCAGACGGCACCACCACGCGCCAGCACGGCGGTCTGGGCCTGGGCCTGGCGATCGTGCAGCAATTGGTGGAAATGCATGGCGGCCAGGTGGGCGCCACCAGTGGCGGGCGCGGCAAGGGCGCCACGTTTACCGTGCGCCTGCCCGAGCATATTCCCGATCAGGCCAAACGGCCGCGTCGCGAGCTGCGCCGGCGGCTGATGTCCGAGCAGATCATCGAAGCTCGCGCGCTCAATGGTCTGCGCCTGCTGGCAGTGGAAGATCAGCCGGACATGCTCGATTACCTGCGCCGCCTGCTGGAAGAGCAGGGCGCCGAAGTGGTCACTGCCGGCAGCGCCACCGATGCACTGGCCCTGATCGATCATCGCGGTTACGCACGCTTCGATCTGATGCTCACCGACATCGGCATGCCGGGCATGGATGGCTACGGACTGATCCGCACCGTGCGCGAAAACCTGGGGCTGGATGCCAGTGCATTGCCTGCGGTGGCAGTGACCGCACTGGCGCGCGACGACGATCGCAAGCGCGCGCTGGACTCCGGTTTTCAGGAGCATCTGGCCAAGCCGTACAGCGTTGCGCAACTCGTCACCGCCGTGCGCGCGGCGCGCGAATCGGTGGAGTGACCCACGCGCGGCATCCATGTCGCGCGATCATGCGTAGCCAGGCGATTGCATGCGCAAGACGCGGTTTTTGCGTCTTTCACAGCCAGTGGCCTAGCGTGGCAACTCCTTCTTCGGAGATGCCACGATGTCCAAATACGCCCCGCACGTTTATTCGGAACAGGTACAGATCGCAACGCTCGAACACTGGGTGTCGCTGCTCGGTGGTCAGGAGCGTGTGCAGATCGAACTGGACGATGGCAGCATCATCAGCGGCACGGTTGCCGTACGCCCGACCATCCAGACCTATCTGGACGCTCAGCAGCGCGAAGGCATCAACGGCCAGTTGCGCCTGGATCATCTGGACGCGGCGCAGGAACCGCAGTGGATCTGGATGGATCGCATCGTGGCGGTGCACCCGCTACCAGTGGGCGCCGCTCCGCAACCTAGGCCCTGACACGCCTGCATTGACGATGTGTTTACTTCTCGACGTGGTGTTGACGGCATGATGGCCGACTGTCGCAACTGTTCAGGATTGCCCCCGCAATGAATGCACCCTCGTTGAAGCTCGCTCGTTGGCCGCTGTCGTTACTGACTGTCGCCGTTCTCGCCGCCTGCGGCGATACCGCCACGCTTGCCATCGAACAGGGAACCGGACCCAACCCGCAATTGCCCGAGCCGGTCAAACGCCTGATCCCCACCGTCAAGGTGGCGCCGGTCAAACGCTGGACCGAGAACGCCAAGCCGATCGCTGCCGACGATCTGCAGGTCGCCGCGTTCGCACGCGATCTCGACCACCCGCGTTGGGTCTATGTGCTGCCGAACGGCGATGTGCTGGTGGCCGAAACTGCAGAACCGCCCAAGCCGGACGATGCCGAAGGCGGTGGCGGGATCCGCAAGAAAGTGCAGGGCGCGATGATGAGCAAGGCTGGGGCCGTGGTGCCCAGCGCCAATCGCATCACGCTGCTGCGCGACGCTGATGGCGACGGTGTGGCCGAGGTGCGCACGCAGTTTGTCAGCGGCCTGTTTTCGCCGTTCGGCATGGCCTTGGTCGGCGATCGTTTCTATGTCGCCAATGCCGATGCGCTGGTGAGCTTTCCGTACAAGGCCGGCGATACGCATATCACCGCCAAGCCGACCTTCGTGGCCAATCTGCCTGGCGGTCTGAATCATCATTGGACCAAGTCGCTGCTGGCCAGCGCCGATGGCAGCAAGCTGTATGTAGGCGTGGGCTCCAACAGCAATGTGGCCGAAAACGGCATGGAAGCCGAGCTCAACCGCGCTGCGATTCTGGAGATAGACCCGACCACCGGCAGCAGCCGCGTGTTCGCCAGCGGGCTGCGCAATCCGGTCGGCACCGCGTGGGAGCCGCAGAGCAAATCGTTGTGGGTGGTGGTGAACGAGCGCGATGAAATCGGCAGCGATCTGGTGCCTGATTATCTGACCTCGGTGCGCGATGGCGGCTTTTACGGCTGGCCTTACAGCTATTACGGCCAGCACGTGGACGAGCGGGTCAAGCCGCAGAATGCCGAACTGGTGGCCAAGGCGATCAAGCCCGATTACGCACTCGGGCCGCATACCGCCTCGCTCGGTCTGAGCTTTGCCAGCGGTACGTTGCTCCCCGAGCGCTTCCGTCAGGGCGCTTTCATCGGCCAGCATGGCTCATGGAATCGCGATCCGCCCAGCGGCTACAAGGTGCTGTTCGTGCCGTTTGTCGACGGCAAGCCCAACGGCACGCCGATCACCGTGCTGGACGGCTTTCTTGACGCTGAAGGCAATGCACAGGGCCGTCCGGTCGGTGTGGCGCCTGACAATAGCGGCGCGCTGCTGGTGGCAGACGATGTGGGCAATGTGATCTGGCGGGTGACTCCGAAGGCACGCTGATCCCAATGCGCTGATCCAGGCGTTCAAAAAGAAAACCGGGCCCAGGCCCGGTTTTTTTCATGCGCGTTCTCACTCAACACAATCAGACTCAAACACAATCAGGTCGCTTGAGCGCAATTAGCGCGGCGCCTCCGGAGACGCACTGAAGCGACGCGCGTAGCCACGCTCCTCGGTGATCCGGCTGATGTCATCGTCGGCCATTTCCGGTGCGCCATAGACCGCATAGGCCAAGCTGCCATCGTCGCGTTCGCCCACCTGATGCAGGCGATAACGCGGCCTGCCGGCGCCGGTGTTTTCGGGGTAATGCATCGGTGGTGGGGTGTCGTCCAGATCCATTTCGCTGTTGTCGACAACTCCACCTACGAACAAGGCTCGCATCGCGTCTCTCCGGTGTGGGCATGCTTTCAGCCTAGGCGTGCAGATGTTGCGTGCGCATCAATAGTCCGTATAGACATTGGAAGGTATGCCGTTGCCAGGTCACGCAATTGGAATCGTCTTGGAGTGGCTGACAGAACTACTTCACTCTGGTCGATTGCAAGCGGAGGATTTGTCATTTCCTGCAGAGCGGCTGATCTGCGGTTTTGCTGCAGGGCCCTTGCCCGCCCACCATCGCGGGACACGCCGCAAGTACATCCTTGTAAGCTCTTATGCGGCATCCATGCCGCGTAAGGTCGCGCGACGGTGAGCGGGCAAGGACCAGTTGGGATGGTCGGTGTGTGGTCTTAAGCAAAGCCGGCGAGTCGATTGCGGGGCGGCTGATCTGCGGGTTTGCTGCAAGGCCCTTGCCCGCCCACCATCGCGGGACACGCCGCAAGTACGTCCATGTAGGCTCTTACGCGGCATCCATGCCGCGTAAGGTCCCGAGACGGTGGGCGGGCAAGGACCACTCGAGTTGTTCGGTGTGCAGGTTTTCAACAAAACAGCCGACTCACTTTCTGGTGCGGTGTCCTCACCGCTTGCGGGACCGTGTGGCGGCATGGATGCCGCCACCGAGCCCCCAGGGTGAAGTGACCCCCAAAAGCTGGACAGTTGGGCGATCAGGCGACCAGCTTGCTCTGCTCCCGGTACTTTACCGGACTCAGGCCCTTCAATTTGAGCTTGATCCGGTCTTCGTTGTAGTACCTGATGTACTCCACCAGCCCGGCTTCCAGACTTTCGACGCTGTCAAAGCTGTTTAGATAAAAGAATTCGGACTTCAGCGTCCCGAAGAAGCTCTCCATGGCCGCATTGTCCAAGCAGTTGCCGCGTCGGGACATGCTTTGTTTCAGAGAGTGCTTTTCGAGTTGATGCCGGTAGTTCTCGTGCTGGTAGTGCCATCCCTGGTCAGAGTGGATCATCGGCCGAGCGTCGGGCGAAAGTTTTTTGATTGCCTGATCCAGCATCTGGCCCACCAGGTCGAATACCGGTCGGCGTTTCATCTGATAGGCCACGATTTCGCCGTTGTACAGATCCATGATCGGTGAAAGATAGAGCTTCATGCCCTGCACCTTGAACTCGGTGACATCGGTCACCCACTTCTGGTTGGGCATCTGAGCTTCAAACTGGCGGCTCAGTTCGTTGGCTACGATGACATTGGCTGCGCCCTTGAATGCGCGATAGCGCTTGATGCGCACCCGCGATCGCAGCCCCAGTCCGGCCATCAGGCGCTGCACCCGCTTGTGGTTGATCCTCTCACCCTGATTGGCTAGTTCCAGTGCGATGCGGCGGTAGCCATAGCGCCCTTGGTTTTCATCGTAAATCGCGCGGATGCGCTCACACAGGTCGATCTCACCTTCATCGGGACGGGCCAGGGCACGAATCTGGTAATAGAACGTGCTGCGCGATAGCTCGGCCGCCTTGAGCAAAAGCGGCAGTGCGTAGGTCTGCCTCAATCCGTGGACGGCTTGCGCTTTGCGCGCTGCGCCGCCTGCTCTTCCTGGATCAAGGCATCGAGTTTTTTTAAGTAGGCCGTCTCCGCACGCAGGTAGGCCACTTCCTTGAGCAGCTCATCGCGGCTCATGTCCTCGGCGGGCTTGGACGAGCGTTTTTTTTTCATCGGCTTCTGGGGCGGCGATAACGCTTGGGCGGCGCCGTCAGCATACAGCCGTTGCCAATGCGCTACCGCACCGGCGCTGCCTATCTGGAAGTAGGTCGTGGCCTCGCGCGCAGACATCCCCTCTTGGCGCATCTTTTCAAGAACTTCCAGCTTGAACGCAAGATCATAGGAGCGGGCCTTGCGGTGAAACCCGCGCCAACCGTGCAACTGATAGGTCGCTGCCCAACGCCTGACCGTGGAGAACTCCAGACCATGACGGCGAGCCACCGCCTTGACCGAGATGGAGGTCTTGCAGGCCTCCTTGGCGACCTGAAGTTTGAAGCGAGCGTCATATCTGTGCATGAAATCCTCGGAGTTGGACGGAGTGTCCAACTTCCGGGGGTCACTTCAGGGACGGGTTCACGGCGTGTCCCGCGGGCGGTGAGGGCACCGCGCCCTCGACCACCAGGCTTGATCAAGCGGCGGCGCCGGGTAGCCGGCAGCGGTCCCTTACAATGGCCGCCTGTTCCCGACCCGATGATCCGATGGCTGGCCCGCACGACGCCCCGCTTCAAACCCTGTTCCTGCCCTTCGCCCAGGGCGTGCTGCCGTGGCCCAACGGCCCGGTGTTGTTCCTGCGCGCGCGGGATGGCTTTGCGCTGAGTGAGCATGCCGCTGCCGATACGCTGACCTGCGAGCAGAGCTTTCGGCCGTTCGCCGAGGCGCTGGAGCGCAGCGGCTGGAACGTGCGCGAAGAGAGCGAGATCGAAGCCGACAGCATCCGCTACGCTCTGGTGCTGGTGCTGCCGCCGCGTCAGCGCGAGGAAGCGCGTGCACTGTTTGCGCGCGCCGTGGCGCTGACCGCGCCGGGTGGCCGCGTGGTGGCCTGCCAGTCCAACAACGAGGGCGCGCGCTCGGGCGAGGCCGATCTGCGTCAGCTCACCGGTCTGGCCGGCAGCCTGACCAAGCACCATTGCCGCACCTACTGGAGCGCCCCGTTGCCCGCCGACACCGATGTGCAGCTGCAGGCGCGCTGGGCCGCGCTGGATGCGCCGCGCACCATTCTGGACGGGCGCTTCGTCAGCCGCCCGGGCGTGTTCGCCTGGGACCGCATCGATCCTGCCTCTGCGCTGTTGGTCGAGCATCTGCCGACCACCTTGGCCGGGCACGGCGCCGATCTGGGTGCGGGCTTTGGCTATCTGTCGGCCGAAGTGCTGGCGCGTTGCCCCAAGGTCACCGCGCTGGATCTGTACGAGGCCGAGGCGCGCGCACTCACCCTGGCGCAGCGCAATCTGCAGGGCATCGCGCATCCGGCGCAGCTGCAGTACCACTGGCACGACGTCACCGCCGGCCTGGTGGGGCAGTACGACTTCATCGTCAGCAATCCGCCGTTCCACACGCCCTCGCGTGCCGATCGCCCGGATATCGGGCAGCGCTTCATCTCGGTGGCCGCGCAGGCGCTGCGCCCGGGTGGGCAGTTGTTGCTGGTCGCCAACCGGCATCTGCCTTACGAATACGTGCTCAACGAAAGCTTCGGGCAGGTACGCGTGGCTGCCGAACGCCACGGTTTCAAGCTGATCTCGGCCATCCGCGGCCGTGGAGCGCGCGCATGAAGCTGGTCAAGCACATCGCCAATCTCGGTTATGGCAGCCGCAAGCAGGTGACCCAGCTGTTTCGCCAGGGCGCGGTCACCGATGTCCAGGGCGAGGTGCTGTATGCCGACGACCAGGTGGAGCACGACGCGATCCGCATCGATGGCGAACCGCTGGATCCGCCGCCGGGTTTCAGCCTGTTGCTGCACAAACCCAGCGGCTACACCTGCTCGACCAAGGACACCGGCCGGCTGATCTATGAGCTGCTGCCGCTGCGCTTCCGTTCGCGTGCGCCGGTGCTTGCGCCGGTGGGGCGGCTGGATCGCGACACCAGCGGCATGCTGCTGATGACCGACGACGGCGCGTTGCTGCACCGGATCATTTCGCCCAAGTCCGCATTGGACAAGGTCTACGACGTCACTCTGGCCGAAGACTTGCGTGGCGACGAAGCCGCGCTGTTTTCCAGCGGCACGTTGCTGCTGGAAGGCGAAACCAAACCATTGCTGCCGGCCGAACTGGATGTGCTCGGCCCTCGAGAAGCGCGCCTGACCTTGCACGAGGGCCGCTACCACCAGGTGCGGCGCATGTTTGCCGCCGCCGGCAATCATGTGGTGGCGCTGCACCGCAGCCGCATTGGCGGGCTGTCGCTGGACGGTCTGCCGTCCGGGCAATGGCGCACGCTGGAAGCGCCCGATCTTGAGGTGTTGTTCGGCCGCAGCGAGCAGGCATGATCCATGCCCCACAGGTCCCGCAAGCAGTGAGAACACCGTACCCGCCAACGTGTTCGTGTGCTGATGGGAACCAGGAAGACGGCCGCGCCCGCCTGGCGGTGCACGTCGTTTTGTCGCCCCGCTCCAAGTAGCTAACCTGCGACAGACTTTAGACGTACTGCATCTTGCGCGACATGCCGCCATCGACGACGAAGTCCTGCCCGGTCACAAAGCCGGACAGCTGCGGCGACAGCAGATACACCGCCAGCTGTGCGATGTCTTCCGGCGTGCCCACCCGGCCGGCCGGGTGCTGGGCATGGTCGCGACGCGACAGTTTGGGCGTGCGCCTGCGCTGCGGTGCACGCCAGGCATCGGTGCTGATCCAGCCCGGGCTGATGCTGTTGACGCGCACCTGGGGGCCTTCGCTCAGCGCCAATGCATGCGTGAAGGCCACCAGGCCGCCCTTGGCGGCGGCATAGGCTTCGCTATGCGGCTCCGACTGCCAGGCGCGGGTGGAGGCGATGTTGACGATCGCGCCGCCGCCCTGGGCTTGCGCCAGTGCAGGCAAGGCCTGCTTGCTGCACAAAAATGCGCCATGCAGGCTCGCCAACCGGCGATTCCATTCGTCCCACTCCAGTTGCGGCAAGGGCGCGACATGCGGATCGGCCACGCCCGCGTTGTTGACCAGGCCATCGAGGCGACCGAAGCGTTTGAGTGCGGTGGCGATCAAGCGCGTTGCCTGGGGTTCGCGCGCGGCATCGCAACGCACGAAGGCGCTGCGTTGCGGCAGTGCCCATTCCTGCAGACAGGCCTTGCCGGCGCCCGCATCCAGATCGCCGATCACCACGCTGCCGCCTGCGCCCAGCACTGCCTGCGCAATGCCGCGGCCGATGCCTTGCGCGCCACCGGTGATCACCACCACGCGGTCCTGCAGCGGGGACGGGTTCCATGCGGAAACAGCCGGAATCAAGGGCATCGGAGCATTACATCAGTGAGGTCGTCGGCACTGTAACGCGTGCGTTGTGGTGGTCGCAGCAAGACGCGCGTGCGATCTGTCGCTGCATCGGCGGCGCTTGCGCGCGCGCCGTGTCTCGGCTGATCAGTGCGTCGATGCGTTCAACAGACGTTCCCAGCCATCCTGGCCCAGGCGTTCCAGCGTCTCGATATTGCGCTCGACGATCACGTCCGGGTCGGGGAAGGCGGCCACCGCACGCTCCACGCTGTCTTCGCGCAGCAGGTGCAAGGTGGGGAAGGGCGAGCGGTTGGTGAAGTTGGCCACATCGTCCACCGCCGCGCCTGCGAACTGATAGTCCGGATGGAAGCTGGCCACCTGCAACACGCCGTCCAGATCCAGCGCTTCCACGGCCGCATCGGCGTTGTCGAGGAAGTCGTTGTAGTCCAGGAAATCGGTGAGCACGTCCGGGTGCACGATCAAGGTGGTGTCGATCTGCTCGGCCGGGGTGTCGCGCAGCAACACCAGTTCTTCGGCCAGTTGTTCGAGCAGCGCTTCGGGCGTGCTGGCGTCGCTGAGGACCAGGCGCACCTGCTCCTTGACGTACACCGCCTTGGCGAACGGGCACAGGTTCAAACCGATCACCGCGCGCTCGATCCACTGGCGGGTGGCGGTCAACGGGTCAAGCGTGGAAGGCGTGGACGTCATCGTGGCGGCGGCGTGATGGAGCGCCAGTGTATGCGATCGGTGTTTTCGCGGCCCGCGCGCGATTGTTCCGGCGCCCCGGTCAGGCAGGCGCGAGCGATGGCGGTGCGCACTGCCACTGCAACGTGCAGTTCCGCCTTGGCGCCGCTGCCCTATCGAGTTTCGGGTTGCGCAGGAGCTGCCACATGCGCACGCACAAACGCGATCGATGCCTGTGCAACCGCATCGGCGAGCGGCGTCTTGTGCGGCGAGCCGATCGCATGCGCGCCGGTGTCGAAGGCCATCGCCTGTTTGCGGCTTGCCGCGGTGCCGAGCGCATCGAACATGTCCAGCATTGCCGGCACCGAGGCGGTTGGATCTTCCTCGCCGTTGGCTGCGCGGTAGTAGCCAACAAACACCGGGCAGCGCACGCGCGACCACGGAGGGTCGGCGGCTACGCTCGCGAACAGACTGCGCAGCGCGCGGAATCCATCCGGGTGGATGATGTTCGACCAGAATGCCAAGGATTCGGCGTTGCGTGGGCGTGGATCGGTCAATGGCGCCTGCGCCGCGCAGACCTGATCGAGCAGTGCAGGGTCGGCAGGCCGGATGCCGGGCGACCATGCGACGACCGCAGCCACCGCGTCGGGCTGTTGCGCCGCAAGCCATAAACCCAGCGTGCCGCCCATGGACGAGCCGACGATCGCCACGCGCTCGCCCATCCGCTGCGCCTGCGCCCATGCTTGCAGTGCCGAGGCCTGCAGCGTGGCAGGCGTGAGTCCTTGCATCGCATCGGCTGCGCTGCATCCATGGCCAGGCCAACGATGCACGTACAGGTTGGCGCCCAACGCATCGGCCATCTGTTCGGGCAGTGCGCCGGCCTCGCCCGGGCTGGCGGTGAAGCCGTGCAGGTACAGCAGCGCCAGCGGCGTGCGTGTCTGCGCCGCATGTTGCCAGTGGCAGCGTGCGGCGTTGCCAGGCTTGAGGTCAGTGCTGTCGATGGTTAGCTCAGTCGCGGAAATTATCGAACTGCAGCGGCAGCTCGAAATCGGCCTTCTTCAGCAGCGCCATCGCATCTTGCAGATCGTCGCGCTTCTTGCCGCTCACGCGCAGCTTGTCGCCATTGATCTGCGCTTCCACCTTGAGCTTGGCTTCCTTCAATTTGGCCACCAACTGCTTGGCCTGCTTCTGCTCGATGCCCTGCTTGACGGTGACCTTCTGGCGCGCACCGGCCAGATTGGTTTCCATATCGCCGAACTCCAGGCAACGCACGTCGATACCGCGTGCCAGCAGGCGTGCGCGCAGGATGTCGGTCATCTGCTTGACCTGGAAATCGCTGGGTGCGGACTGGTTGATCACCTTGTCGTCTTCCAGCTCGAACCTGGCCTCCACGCCCTTGAAATCGAAGCGCGTATCCAGCTCGCGATTGGCCTGATCCACCGCATTGGTCAGTTCGTGCTTGTCAACTTCGGAGATCACGTCGAAGGAAGGCATGCAAAGCTCCTGCTATCTGAAAACAGCCGCCATTCTAGGGCATCGCGTCGTGCGTACTGTCGAGACGGGGGTCGGCGGTCGGTGTGCAGGCGCAGCGATAATGCGCCATGCCCAACACCCGTTCTCCGCTTCCCGCCATCGCCTGGATGGTGGCCGCCGTGGCCTGCTTCTCGCTGATGGATGCGGGCATGAAGCTGTTGTCTGCGCATTACCTGCCGCTGCAGGTCACCTTGTTGCGTGGCGCCGCCTCGCTGCCGTTCGTGCTGATGTGGGTGTTCGCCACCGCCGGGCCGCGTTCGATCGTGCCGGTGCGCTGGGGGCTGCATCTGCTGCGCGGGGTGCTGGGCATGGTGATGATCGGTTGCTTCGTCTACGGCCTGAAGCGCATGCCGCTGTCCACCGCCTAGACGCTGTATTTTGTCGCCCCGTTGCTGGTGGCGGCGCTATCGGTGCCGTTGCTGGGTGAGCATGTGGGGCCGCGACGCTGGACCGCCATTGGCATTGGTCTGGGTCGGGGTGATCGTGGTGCTGCGCCCGGGGGTGGACGGGCTGATCTCGCTGCCCGGCCTGATGGTGCTGCTGGCGGCCACTGCCTACGCCATCGCGGCCGTCACCGTGAGCTTGCTGACCCGCACCGACACCCCGCAGGCGATGGTGGTGTGGTTTCTGCTGTTCATGGCGATCGGCGCAGGTGTGCTGGCCATCCCCGGCTGGGTGCTGATGCGGGGCGAGCATGCCTGGCTGATCGCCGGCATGGGCCTGGCCGGGGCGCTGGGGCAGATCGCGCTGACCCAGGCCTTCCTGCGCGGCGAGGCCTCGATGATCGCGCCGCTGGAATACACCGGCCTGGTCTGGGTGATCGGCTGGGATTGGCTGCTGTGGCAGACCCTGCCAGACAACTGGACCTGGACCGGCGCCGGCATCATGCTCGCCAGCGGGCTGTATTTGCTGCGCCGGGAGCGGATTCGTCAGGCGGATCGCGCGCCGCTGTTGGATAGGCTGTAAGTGGGGATTCGGGATTGGGATTGGGGATTGGGGATTCGCAAAAACCGAAGCGCCTTGCCCTTAGCTCTTGCGAATCCCCAATCCCGAATCCCGAATCACAGCCGTTAGAACCTAATGGAATATCGTCCGCAAACATTGACTGGTAGGCTTCACGACCCCCCAATCGGCCACGCGCGGTGATCCAGTTTCAGCGCCTGCACAAGTCTTATTCCGTTGACGGTCGCCAGATCGTGGCGCTGCATCCCCTCGATCTGCGCATCGGCCCCGGCGAGGTGTTCGGCATCATCGGCCATTCCGGCGCCGGCAAATCCACGTTGATCCGGCTGATCAACCGGCTGGAAGAACCCAGCGGCGGGCGCCTGCTGATCGGCGACGAGGACGTCACCGCGCTGGACAGCCTGGGTCTGCGCACGCTGCGCCGCCGTATCGGCATGATCTTCCAGCACTTCAATCTGCTGTCATCGCGCACCGTGGCCGGCAATGTGGCGTTTCCGCTGGAACTGGCCGGCACCCCGCGCGCCGAGGTCGATGCGCGTGTGGCCGAGCTGCTGGCGCGGGTGGGGCTGGAGCAGCACGCCAACAAGTATCCGGCGCAGTTGTCCGGTGGGCAGAAGCAGCGCGTCGGTATTGCGCGCGCGCTGGCCACCCGCCCGCAGATCCTGCTGTGCGACGAGGCCACCAGCGCGCTGGATCCGCAGACCACCGCCTCGGTGCTGCAACTGCTGGCGCAGATCAACCGCGAGCTGGGCCTGACCATCGTGTTGATCACCCATGAGATGGACGTGATCCGCCGCGTCTGCGACCGCGTGGCAGTGCTGGACGCCGGCAAACTGGTCGAAACCGGCCCGGTGACCGAGGTGTTCCTGCATCCGCAGCACGCCACCACCCGGCGCTTCGTCTCCGAAGCCGAGCACGTGGACGAAGCCGAGCTGCATCGCGACTTCGCTGCGGTGGGCGGGCGCATCGTGCGACTGACCTTCCTGGGCAACGGCACCTACGAACCGGTGCTTGGCCGCATCGCGCGCGAGACCGGCGTTGACTACAACATCCTGTCCGGGCGCGTGGACCGCATCAAGGACACCCCGTACGGCCAGCTCATCGTCGCCTTGACCGGCGGCGACCATAACGCGGCACGTGCCGGCTTCGTCGCAGCCGGTGTGCAAGTGGAGGATCTGCGCGTATGACTCTGTTGCTCGCCGCTGCCGATGGGTTCTTCCGCAATCTCGATGCCGGCAAGTGGGGCGATATCGGCCAGGCCACGCTCGACACCTTGCTGATGCTGGCCGGCGCGCTGCCGCTGACGTTGTTGATCGGCCTGCCGCTGGGCGTTGCGCTGTTCCTGTGCGGCGCCCCCCAATTACGCCGCCGCCCGGTGCTGTACGGCGCACTCGCGGCGCTGATCAATCTGCTGCGCTCGGTGCCTTTCATCATCCTGATGATTGCGATGATTCCGCTCACGCTGATGCTGATGGGCACCTCGCTGGGCGTGCGCGGCGCGATCCTGCCGTTGGTGGTCGGCGCGGCACCGTTCTACGCGCGGCTGGTGGAAACCGCCTTGCGCGAGGTGGACCGCGGCATTATCGAAGCCAGCCAGGCGATGGGCGCGACCACGTGGCAACTGGTATTGCGTGTGTTGCTGCCCGAAGCGCGCCCGGGGCTGATTGCCGGTGCCACCGTGACCACCATCGCGCTGATCGGTTTCACTGCGATGGGCGGTGCGATCGGCTCCGGCGGCCTTGGCGATGTGGCGTATCGCGAAGGCTACCTGCGCTCGCATTCGGATGTGGCGCTGGTCACCGTGATCGCCTTGCTGGTGCTGGTGCAGCTGCTGCAGATGCTGGGCGACCGGCTGGTGGCGCGTTACAGCCGGCGCTGAGGTCGCATGCGGCTGGGTGCTGGTGCGGCGCGGAGGGCGCCGTTCCAGTATTGCCGCCTGCCGCACCCGCGGTCTGCTAGGTTTAGTTCCTGCGGCAGCGCCGCATTCCTCCTCCCACGGACCCCCTACATGAGCACATTCGCGTTTCGTTCCCTCCTGGCTGCGGCCACGCTGGCGTTGGCCTCCTGCGGCGGTAACGGTGGCAGTAGCGGCGGCGACACGCTGACCGTGGCCGCCACGGCAGTGCCGCATGCCGAGATCCTGGAAGTGGTCGAACCGCTGCTGGCCAAGCAGGGCGTCAAGCTGGACGTGCGCGTGTTCAACGACTACGTACAGCCCAACGACCAGGTCGTGCAGAAGCAGATCGACGTCAATTACTTCCAGACCGAGCCGTATCTGGATGCCTACAACCGCGATCGCAAGAGCCAGCTGGTGACCGTGGTCGGCGTGCATATCGAACCGTTCGGCGCGTATTCGCGCCGGTTCAAGACGCTGGCCGAGCTGCCCACCGGTGCGGATGTGGTGATTCCCAACGACCCGAGCAACAACAGCCGCGCGCTGATCCTGCTCGACAAGGCCGGCGTGATCAAACTCAAGGATCCCAGCAACGCCTTGTCCAGCCAGCGCGATATCGTCGAGAACCCCAAGCAGCTGAAATTCCGCGAGCTCGATTCGGCGATGCTGCCGCGCGTGCTCGACCAGGTCGATCTGGCGCTGATCAACACCAACTACGCACTCGACGCCGGCCTCAACCCGACCCGCGACGCGCTGGCGATCGAAAGCAAGGACTCGCCGTACGTGAACTTCCTGGTGGCGCGCCCGGACAACAAGGACGATGCGCGCGTGCAGAAGCTGGCCAAGGCCTTGACCAGCCCGGAAGTGAAGACCTTCATCGAGCAGAAGTACAAAGGCGCGGTGTTGCCGGCGTTTTAAGAGCGGTCATCCACACGGCTGCGCAGTGGCCAGACGGGTGCGATCGGTACCCGTCGCAGCACACATCTCGCGTGCACTGCGATTCTGAGCGCGCCGTCCACGTCCGACTGACGTGCGCCCGCGACGTTTTGCCAACCACTGTTCGCCGCAACTGAGCATCTGATGCCACTTCTCCTCGCTATTCCGCTGGCCGTGATCATCGCTCTGGCGGTATTCGCGGTGCTGTTTCCGTTGTCGCTGGTGCAGCGCTTCCGTGTCGGTACTGCGCGGCGACAGGCCCGTGGATGGTTGTTGATGATCAATCTGGCCTCGGCTGCGCTCTCCAACGTGTTGTTCGTGATTTTCGCGCTGGTTGCTGCGGCGTTCTGGCCCGGCACGATCAGACACGCCGCATTCGGCTGGGCCTGCGGGCTGGCCTTGGGTCTGCTGGCGTTGCGGTTGACCCGCTTTGAGCGCACCCAGCAGGGCCTGTTTTACCGGCCCAATCTGTGGCTGATGCTCGCAGTGACGGCGTTGGTGGTGGTGCGCGTCATCGCCGGCATGGTGCAGGGCTGGCGCAGCGCCTGGCAGGGCGTGGCCTGGCCCACGGAAGGCTGGCTCAGTCATGCCAGCCTACTGGGTGCGGCCGGCGTATTGCTTGGATATGCGCTCGCGTATGCCACGTTGCTGTGGTGGCGTTGGCGCAGTGCGCGCCTGCGTGGCAGCGTTTACTGGCGGTGATCCTTAAATTGAAGCCTTACCAACGCACAATTCCGAAATAACTGGCGTTTCTACAAACCTCGACTTTCAAGAAGTGCTCAGATTGTATATTACTAGGTACCATTTATCCGGTCAGGATGAGTAGTACTAAGGTGTAACCACTGTTACTGCCAGCCCTCTCGGTGCTGGCAGTAACAATTTCAAGTATGCCTAATTAATTAAATGCTTCCGCAGCTTTGAGCATCTGCGCGTCTGCTGGTGCTATGCGAATGGCACTTAGGCAATCTGGAGAGGTTTCCGGGAACGAGAACTCCATCTTCTCCTGGTTTTTAACAACGGCTAAAGTTAATGTTTCTGAGCTACTCTGTCCTCTCGGAATATTTGAAATCAGATAATTTGGGTATTGGCTCTTAAAGTCCTGGCGAGAGACGCAGGAACCTTCCAGACTGAGTAAGACTGATTCGATATTTTTTTTATCGGCTGATATTGATATGGAAGAGTCCTTGGCAGTCAGATGATCGCCTATTTTTAATATTCCTCCGCTAACTTTATACGTTCCTTCGTTTTTCAGACTCGGCGTCGAAATTCTGGCTCCAGGCCATGAATTAATAAATTCAGAGGGTGATTTTTTGAGATTTCTCGAAATTTCTTCGGCTAGTTCAAACGTACGAGCAGCATCCGCTGCTGTCGCTGCTGTCGCTGCTGTCGCTGTTGAAATCTTAGTTGCATATAATGAAGGTGCAATCAGAGCAGCAAGCAGCGTTATTGTAAGGCGGGAATATGATGATCTGTTAAGGAAGTTTGTCATACTGCTCTCCATAATATACGTTATAGTTCTGTCCTGTAGTTGAGGTTGCGTTGTTCGCGCAGAAAGATTTTCCAACGTTTGATGCGACATTAGGTCCTCCAGCATAGTAAACCCCAAAAAGCTGATCGGGATTTGATGCTGCAAGCTTAATGTCTATGCTATTTTGAGTGGAACTCCATATTTCATTCCTTGCAACTATGTTATTTGTTACGGCAAGTCCTTCCATCTTGCATGCTTCATCTATATATGCTTGACGAGTCGTTTTGGCAAACAAATAATTGAATTTCACATGGCCAAATTCATGGGCTAGGGCTGAGACTGTAAAATACATGCCCGGCATATCTTGACTCGCGCAGCTATAATTTCGGATATATACAACTTTATTTGCATGTCCGTATAGCTGGCCGAGCCGTAAGCGATCTTGAAAGTGGTGCTGCTGTTTATCTGTCCAGTAAGTGTCGTTGATTGGGAAGTTATAAAGTCAATGCAGGTTCCAAGTCCTGTGGTAGGGACGGTTGTCTGAGCCTGAGCTCCAAAGGAAACGAGTGCAAGAAGAAATATCGCTGCCGCATGGCATCTTATTCTCATGGTATCTCCATATTTAATTGAAGAAGTCGCGCTGATTTCTACGCGATCTACCCCCCCGCAACGAAATCCTAAACGTAAAATTCCCTTCGAACTGAGGTTTGATCAAAAAAACAGGCCCTTGCGGGCCTGTTTGGTGAGGTGCTTAGTCAATCGGTGTGCTTAGAAGCGCGCGCCGACGCCGAAGCCGACGGTCCACGGATCCAGTTCCAGCTCGCTGCCGGTGCCCTGGCCGCCCACGCGCAGTTCCGGACGCGAACGCATGTAGCGGGCGTCGGCACGTGCGAACCAGGTGGAGTTGATGTTCATGTCCACGCCGACGGTGCCGATGACACCCTTGGCGGTGTCCAGGCCCACGTGCTGGCCGCTGGCCGAGGCCGCGTCGATCTTCTCGTTGCTGAAGTTCGACTCGTAGTAGCCCACGCCCACGAACGGACGGAACACGTTATCGGCCTGGCCGAAGTGGTACTGGCCGCTGATGGCGATCGGCTGCTGCTCGACGGTACCGACCTTGCCCACGCCATCGGCGTTGACGCGGTGGTTGAACTTGTCGGCTGCGCCCCACAGTTCAACGGCCCAGTTGTCGTTGATGTAGTAGCTGGCGCTCAGCGTCGGCGCCGGGCCGCCATCGACGTCCAGGCCCGGGGCTGGGTCGTTCTTCGGCTTGATCAGGGCCACACCGCCGACCACTGCCCAATGCTTGCCAGAGGCGCTATCGGCGCTGGTGGAAGCCGAGGAGGTGTCACCGGTGTAGGTGGTGTCTTGTGCAAAAGCGGACGGCGCAAACGCAAGTGCGGATACAGCAGCCAGGCTCAGGATGGAAATGGAACGCATTGGGGGTCTCCTCGTGTTCTTGTTGGGCCCGTGGAGTGGGCCGCGCCAAAGCTATTCCTGAAAATCTGAATCCACGCCCACCCGCAGCTCGCTAAAATTTCGTTTGTTCAGCAACTTTCCGAAGAAGGCCGTGGTTGCGACATGCAAGCTGAAAAAGACATTCACCCAGGTGCGATCGCCGTGACGAAAAACGACGTGTTGCAAGGCTTGCCAGCGCACATTCCTGACGATTGCCGTGTCTTGGTGCTCGGTTCGATGCCCGGCAACGCCTCGCTGGACGCGGCGATGTACTACGCGCACCCACGCAATCGGTTCTGGCCCTTGATGCAGGTTTTGCTGAGTATCGATGCAAGCGTTGCGTATGCCGAACGTCTGGAGGCGTTGGCGCACTGCGGCGTCGGCTTGTGGGATGTGATCGGCCAATGCGAACGGCGCGGCAGCCTGGATACGGCCATCGTCGCCAGCAGCATCGTGGTCAATCCGTTGGCGGCGCGCCTGGCGACGCTGCCGCAGCTGCGCGCGGTGGCCTGCAATGGTGCTGCTGCGGCGCAGGCGTGGCGTCGGCACGTGCAACCGCTGTTGCCAACGCAGTTGCAGGCAGTGCCGGTCTGGGCGTTGCCGTCCACCAGCCCGGCCAACGCAGCGTGGTCGTTGCAACGTTTGTGCGACGCCTGGCAGCCGTTGCGCGATGCCCTGGACTAGCGACGTTGGCCAGGCATGCATCGACGTGGTGATCGAAGACATGCCCATGATCGAGACACGAGCGAGGTGCATGGTGCCGGTCGAGCGATGTGCGCGCGTTTTAACGGCTTGAACCAACGCGCATACCAACTGCAGCGCCGATTTGACCGGCTGCGGCACCGCTATCGGCCATAAGTCATGCCAGCCTCCGGCACAGGCACATGTCCGGCACGCGCGGGCATGCTGAACTCAATGCACAAAAGGAGCGGCGCGATGACGAGCAAGCACGGATTGATGATGTCGCTGGGGCTGCTAGCAGGCATGTTCGGTGTCGTGGACGCGGCAGCGGCCAAAGACCTGCACTGCGAAGTCAGCAGCGACTACGATCTCACGCTCAACCCGCGCAGCCTGATCCTGATCCGCGAATCGGGCACGCCGCAGCGCCTGGTACTGCGCCAGGGCGCTTTGTTCGTCGACGACCGCTGGGTGGCGCTGAGCGCGGACGATCGCGCCCGGTTGATCCAGTTCGAGCGCCAGACCCGCGAGGTGGTACCGCTGGCGCAGCAGGTCGGGCGCGAAGCGGCCGATATCGCCGTCACCGCGCTGGGCGAAGTGGCGGCCGGTTTCAGCCGCACCCCGGAGACCACGCGCACCCAGATGGCGAACGTGCGCGAGAAGATCGATACGCGTTTGAAGCAGAGCTTCAGCAAGAGCCAGCTCACCACGATCGACATCGATGACGACATCGGCGCCATGGTGGCCGAGCTGCTGCCGCAACTGATCGGCGATGTCGTCGCCGGTGCGGTGCAGTCGGCATTGACCGGTAACGATGTGCAGCTGCGGTCGCTGGACGGCGTGGAAGCGCGCATCGAGCGCCTGATCGAGCCGCAGGCGCGTGCGTTGCGGCCGCGCGCGCAGCAATTGTGCGAGCGGGTGGAAGCGCTCGATGGCCTGGACAATGCGCTGGCGTATCGTTTGCCCTCGGGCGAGCCACTGCAACTGTTGCGGGTCGATCGACGCGCCTCGAAATGATCCAGCGCGTGCGTGCGCAAACGCTGCATCCCACCCGGCGTGCGACTTTTTCCACGGCAATGGTTGGCGCTGAGGCCCGCAGCCGGCCACAATAGGGGTTTCCCCATTCTGTTGCCGGAGTTCCCCGTATGGCCGAAATCAAGGAAGCACTTGTCCCCGATATCGGTGACTACAGCGATGTCCCGGTAATCGAGGTGCTGGTGTCGGTCGGCGATACGGTCAGCAAGGACCAGAGCCTGGTCACGCTGGAATCGGACAAGGCCACCATGGAAGTGCCCTCGTCGGTGTCCGGCGTGGTCAAGGAGATCAAGGTCAAGGTCGGTGATTCGCTGTCGCAGGGCGCGCTGGTGGCGCTGATCGAAGTGGCCGATGCCGGTGCCGAAACCGCGGCCGCCCCCGCTCCGGCGGCTGCGCCCGCTGCTCCGGCCAAGGCCGCGCCCGCCGCCGCCCCGGCGCCGGCCGCCAAGGCCGAGCCGGCGGCGCCTGCCGCATCTTCGGAAGGCGGCCTGATCGAGGCGCTTGTGCCCGACATCGGCGACTACACCGACATCCCGGTGATCGAAGTGCTGGTCGCGGTCGGCGATACCGTCGCCAAGGACCAGAGCCTGGTCACGCTGGAGTCGGACAAGGCCACGATGGAAGTGCCGTCCTCGGCCGCCGGCGTGGTCAAGGAACTCAAGGTCAAGGTCGGCGACACGCTCTCGCAGGGCAATGTGGTCGCCATCATCGCTGCCAGCGATGGCGGTGCCGGTGCGGCGCAGTCCCCGGCCAAGCCCGCCACCGATACCGCCGAAACGGCGGGCAAGGTCGAGCCGGTCGCCGTGTCTGCGGTACCGGACAAGCTGGCCCAGCGCGAGATCGCGCAGGTACAGGGCGCGCGCTCCAGCGAGGCGTCGCAGCCTGCACAGGGCGGCCAGCCATCGGCCGGCAACCCGTCCAGCCCGCCGGTGACCTTCGACGCCGACAGCGTGCTGCCGTCCAAGGTGGCCTATGCCAGCCCGGTGGTGCGCGTGTTCGCGCGCGAGCTCGGCGTGGATCTGAACCAGCTCAAGGGCAGCGAAAAGGGCGGCCGCATCACCCGCGAGGACGTGCAGCGCTTCGTCAAGGCCGCGCTCCGCGGCGGCGCGGCTGCCGCGGCAGGTGCAGCGCCGGCCGGTGGCGGCAACGGCCTGAACCTGCTGGCTTGGCCGAAAGTGGACTTCAGCAAGTTCGGCGAGACCGAGACCCAGCCGCTGTCGCGCATCAAGAAGATTTCCGGTGCCAACCTGGCACGCAACTGGGCCATGATTCCGCACGTCACCCAGTTCGAATCGGCCGACATCACCGACCTGGAAGCGCTACGCGTGGCCCTCAACAAGGAAAACGAGAAGGCCGGCATCAAGCTGACCATGCTCGCCTTCCTGGTCAAGGCCAGCGCTGCGGCGTTGAAGAATTTCCCCGAGTTCAACGCCTCGCTCGATGCGGCCGGCGAAAACCTCACGCTGAAGAAGTACATCAACATCGGCTTTGCCGCCGATACGCCGAACGGCCTGGTCGTGCCGGTGATCCGCGACGTCGACAAGAAGGGTGTGCTGCAGATCGCGCAGGAAAGCGGCGAGCTGGCCAAGAAGGCGCGCGACGGCAAGCTGGGTCCGGCCGACATGAGCGGCGGCTGCTTCTCGATCAGCTCGCTCGGCGGCATCGGTGGTACGGCGTTCACGCCGATCATCAATGCACCGGAAGTGGCGATCCTGGGCGTGTCCAAGTCGGCGATGCAGCCGGTGTGGAACGGCAAGGAGTTCGCACCCAAGCTGATGCTGCCGCTGTCGTTGAGCTACGACCACCGCGTCATCGACGGCGCGCTGGCCGCACGCTTCACCACCTACCTCAGCCAGGTGCTGGCCGACATGCGACGCGTCCTGCTGTGAAAGCGGCGCTGCTGACGCTCGCCCTGCTGGGCGTGTTGCCGTGCACGGCTGCGGCGGCACGCGAGTGCGAGAGCACGCTCGGGCGCGGCTGGCCGCCGGCGGTGGGCAACTATGGCACCGCGGTCACCACGCTGCTCGATGCTGGCGGCAAGCCAAGCCTGTCGTTGCTGACGCTGCCCACCCGCGGCGTGGAAAGCGGCGTCTCGCTGCTGCCGGGCAAGGACGGCGCCGACTGGACCCTGCGCCACAGCCGCGCTGACGAGCGCGTCTACAGCTGGGTCAGCCAGAGCGATCGCGGCAGCGTGCAGTTCCGTACCGAGCAGACCCCGGAAACGGTGGAAATTCCGATTCCGGCAGCGTTGGCAAAGCGCCTGGTCAGCAACTGGACCGCCGCACTGACCCAGCTCGCACCCACCGGACGCACCGCGCCGGTGAGCGAGGGCGAGGTGCTGTCGTTCCAGGTCGATGGCGTGCGCTACAGCGGCGCGCGTCCGGGCTGCGGCGCCGGCGAGTTGCTGGTGCAGCAGGCCGCGTTGCTGATCGAAGCCAGCGAAGGCAAGGAAAAGAAGCGCGACAAGCGCTGGACCCAAATCGAATCGTCGCTGGATGAACTCCAGCAGACGCTTGCCGGCACGGCCGGTTGAGCCACAGGAGAAGCAAATGGCGGTCATTGAAATCAAGGTTCCCGACATCGGCGATTACAGCGATGTCCCCGTCATCGAAGTGCTGGTCGCCGTCGGCGACAGCGTGGTCAAGGATCAGGGCCTGGTAACGCTGGAGTCGGACAAGGCCACGCTGGAAGTGCCGTCCTCGGCCGCCGGTGTCGTCAAGGAGCTCAAGATCAAGGTCGGCGACAACCTGTCCGAAGGGGCGGTCGTGCTGCTGCTGGAAACCGAAGGCGAGGCCGCCGCACCCGCTGCGCCCGCCAAGGCCGACACCAAGCCGGCTGCTGCAGCACCGGCCGCTGCGCCGGGCAGCAAGCCGCCGGTGACACCCTCGCATCGCGCCCCGGCCGAACCGGCGCCGTCCAAGCCGGCGCTGGCCAGCGGCAAGCCGGCCGATATCGAATGCAAGATGGTGGTGCTCGGCGCCGGCCCCGGCGGCTACACCGCCGCGTTCCGCGCCGCCGACCTGGGCCTGGACACCGTGCTGATCGAGCGCTACGCTAGTCTCGGCGGGGTCTGCCTCAACGTGGGCTGCATCCCGTCCAAGGCGCTGCTGCATGCCGCCGCGGTGATCGATGAAGTGGCGCACGCCGGCGATTTCGGCGTGGACTTCGGCCAGCCCAAGATCACCCTGGACAAGCTGCGCGAGTACAAGGAAAAGGTGGTCGGCAAGCTCACCGGCGGTCTGGCCAGCATGGCCAAGCAGCGCAAGGTGCGTACCGTCACCGGCGTGGCATCGTTCGTGTCGCCCAACGAGCTGGAGATCGTCGGCGACGACGGCAAGACCCAGCTGCTGCGCTTCGAGCACTGCATCATCGCGGCTGGCTCGCAAGCGGTGAAGCTGCCGAACTTCCCCTGGGACGACAAGCGCGTGATGGACTCCACCGACGCGCTGGAGCTGCACGACATTCCCAAGACCCTGCTGGTGGTCGGCGGCGGCATCATCGGCCTGGAAATGGCCACGGTGTACAGCGCACTGGGCAGCAAGGTCACCGTGGTTGAGTTCATGGACCAGCTGATGCCCGGCGCCGACAAGGACCTGGTCAAGCCGCTGGCCGACCGCCTGAAGAAGCAGGGCGTGGAAGTCCATCTCAAGACCAAGGCCACCGACGTCAAGGCCGACGCCAGCGGCATCACGGTGTCATTTGAAGCCGCGACCGAAGGCGAAGAGCCGGGTCTGCAAGCGACCGCCTACGATCGCGTGCTGGTCGCTGTGGGCCGCACGCCCAACGGCAAGAAGATCGGCGCCGACAAGGCCGGCGTCACCGTCACCGAGCGCGGCTTCATCCCGGCCGATCGGCAGATGCGCACCAACGTGCCGCATATCTTCGCCATCGGCGACGTCGTCGGTAACCCGATGCTGGCGCACAAGGCCACCCACGAAGGCAAGCTGGCCGCGGAAGTGGCTGCCGGCGAGAAGAAGGAATGGGTGGCGCGAGTGATTCCGTCGGTTGCCTACACCAACCCGGAAATCGCCTGGGTCGGCGTGACCGAGACCGAAGCCAAGGCCAAGGGCCTGAAGGTCGGCGTGGCCAAGTTCCCGTGGGCCGCCAGTGGCCGCGCGATCGGCATCGGCCGCACCGAAGGCTTCACCAAGCTGATCTTCGACGAAGAGACCCATCGCGTGATCGGTGGCGCCATCGTCGGCGTGCATGCCGGTGACCTGCTGGCCGAGATCGGCCTTGCGATCGAGATGGGCGCCGAAGCCGAAGACATCGGCCACACCATCCACGCGCATCCGACCCTGAGCGAATCGGTCGGCATGGCCGCCGAGGTCTACGACGGCACCATCACCGACCTGTATATCCCGAAAAAGAAGTAAATCACGCGCGTAGCGTGCACTGCCAACGACGCCCCGCCTTGCGCGGGGCGTTGTCGTTTCTGCATGCTGCCGGGAGCGGCTGCAGGATTCGGCCGCTCCTACGGAGAGGCACTGCATGCGCTACGGAATGCTGGGCGCCTGTTGATGGTCTGCGCTGTCGAGGATCCGGATCAGGTGGATGCGCGGCGTGCCAGCGTAGGTGAGATGCCGTTGGCCGATGATGTGTGCGTCGCCGCGCAGCTCTACCCAAGGCCATAGCGGTGCATTCGGCACGTGGCAAAAACCGAAAAGGCCCGCGAAGCGCGGGCCTTTGGTGTAACGCTGCTTGATGCGCGCTGCGTGCAGATCAGAACGCGAGCGTCACGCCTGCAACCGGACCCTTGAACTCCTGCTTCAAACCGATCAGGCCATCGCTGCCGCGCTGGTCGACATCGAGCTTGAACCAGTCGTAGCCGGCGAACAGGCCGAAGTTCTTGGTGAAACGGTATTCGGCAATCGCGTTGGCGCGGCTCAGATCGCCGTCGTAATCGTCGAAGTTGCCCCAGCTGGTGTTGAGGTACTGACCCTGCACGTTGAACAGCCAATGCTCGCTCGGACGTGCGGTGAAGCGGATACCGACCACCGGCGCCACGCCGTCGGCCTTCTCGTTCAGCACGTCGTCGCTGAACACGCTGCCCAGATCGGCATAGGCGTTGGCTTCGACCTTGGCGTATTCGGCACCGAGCTGCAGGCCCAGGCTGAATTCCGGCGAATCGATGACCGAGTAGTCGTACACCAGGGTGGCGACCTGATACTTCAGCTCACCCTTGATGAAGCTGCCGGTCGGCACGGTGACGCCGCCGCCGCTCAGATCCTGGGTCAGGGTCTCGCGGCGATCCTTGTCGTACTTGAAGTAATCGAAGATCAGGCGCTGACGGGTGCTGATGCGGAACACGCCATCGATGCGCGGCTCCCATTCCTTGCCGCCGAGCTTGAAATCTTCATTGACCGACACGTTGTTGCCTGCCACCAGCGTGTTGCCACGGATGGTGTTGTCGTTGTCGACGTTCATCGCACCGAGACGAATCTGGAAGCGATCATCGGTGTCTTCGGCATGGGCAGGCGCGGCGTAAGCGGCAGCCAGGACGCACGGGATGACCAGTGCGAGAAGGTGTTTCATGGGGAGCTCCATAGTTCCAAGAGAGGCAGGCAACCGACCTGTGGCGCGCACTATCGATAAAACGGTGTCGTTCACAAGTGAACGAGCTGTCGATTCAATGTGAAGGCCGAAATAGCAATCGGACAAAACGGTCCGGTGCCGCGGGCAGTTCGACTTTAGTCGTGCGCCGCGCAATCGAGGCGCCAATAACGAAACGATGCGGCTGGTATCGCGCCAGGAACGCATCGATTGGACCGCCGATGGGAAGGTCGCAGGGTGCGACAAAATGCGTAAAAAGCAGGAGCCCCGGTCACCCGGGGCTCCTAGACGCGGCCTGCGGCAGTACCTTTCGACGAGGATGTGCAGGCCTCGTAGGTTATGACCGTCTGTTTGTGGCAAAGTTCCCACCCGTTGCCGCGGCACCTGTATGGTGCGCCGCAGCAGCTAGTGACTTCTGCCGGTTGTCTCGCAATTTGTCCCATTGCTATACTTTCGCGGCTCGACGAGGCGCATCTGCGCTTCCCACTCATTCACACGCAAGGTAACCGTAGTGCTGAACTCCGTTGACGCGGGTCGGCGGTTGATGCTGCGCGCTGCGGTATATCCGCTTGCCGCTGTAGCTATAACCAGTCTGGGGTTGCTGTTGGTCGGTCCCCGTTACGCTGCCGGTCTGGCGTTGACCGGGTTTGCGACGGTGCTGGGCGGCTGGGTCGCAGCACGGACCGCGCTAGGGGGCGGGATCCAGGCGGCAGGTATTGCCATGGTCCGGTTGATCCTGGCGATGGTGTTGAAGTGGGTATTGGTTTTCGTGGCGCTGGCGCTTGGCTTCGGCCTGTGGCGGCTGCCTCCTCTGGCTTTGTTGGCGGGTATCGCCATCGGGCTGATTTTTCAGGTTCTGGCTCTGGCCAGGCGTTGATTCGAACTTAAAGGGCTCCGGACACATGGCGGGCGAGGCAGCAACACCTACCTCCTATATCCAGCATCACTTGCAGAACCTGATCTATCCGGTTCGCGAGGGTGGCGGTACGTTTTGGACCATTCACGTCGACACCCTGGTCATGGCCGTGTTGATGGGCCTGGTGATGGTCGTCGGCTTCTGGACCGCGACCCGCAATGCCACCGCCGGCGTGCCCGGCAAGTGGCAGGCGTTTGTGGAAATCTGCCTGGAGTTCGTCGACCGGCAGGCCAAGGACACCTACCACGGCACCAGCAAGCTGGTGACCCCGATCGCGATCACGATCTTCTTCTGGATCCTGTTGATGAATCTCATCAAGATGATCCCGGCCGACTTCATCGCCATCCCGCTGGGCTGGGCCGGCATCCACGCCTGGAAGCCGGTGCCGACCGCCGACGTCAATGCCACCTTGGGCATGTCGATCAGCGTGTTCTTCCTGATGATCTTCTTCTCGCTGCGCTCCAAGGGCGTGGGCGGGATGACCAAGGAATTCCTGACGGCGCCGTTCGGCAAGTGGATGATGCCGTTCAACCTGCTTTTGAACATCGTCGAGTGGCTGAGCAAGCCGATTTCGCTGGCGATGCGACTGTTCGGCAACATGTTCGGCGGCGAGATCGTCTTCCTGCTGATCTGGGTGCTGGGCGGTGCGGGCATCGCCGGCATGGTTGCTGGCGGCGTATTCGGCCTCGGCTGGATGCTGTTCCACCTGTTGGTGATTCCGCTGCAGGCCTTCATTTTCATGATGCTGTCGATCGTGTATCTGAGCCTTGCCGAAGACAGTCACTGAGTTTGCTGCACCCTTCATCTGCTTCATCCCGATTCATCCATCACCCTTAGAAACTTTCGTTCGGAGATCACCATGTACCTCGCCGTCCTGACCAACCTCGCTCAAGTCCAGAGCTCCACCGTCCTCGCCGTCGGCATCATGATCGGCCTGGCCGCGCTGGGTGCCGGCCTCGGTCTGGCCATCATGGCTGGCAAGTTCCTGGAATCTGCCGCGCGCCAGCCGGAACTGATCCCGGTGCTGCAGGTCCGCATGTTCATCACCGCCGGCCTGATCGACGCCGCGTTCATCATCAGCGTCGCTGTCGGCCTGCTGTTCGCCTTCGCCAACCCGCTGGCCCAGGTGTTCATCGAGCGTCTGTCGCAGGCTGCTGGCTGATCCAGCGGTAGCAGGATGTGGAGGCAACCGCGTGCGGTTGTCTCCGCGGATGAAGGTCGGAAAGCGTCGCCATGCGGCAGCGCTTTCACCCCTAAAGAGCGATTGAGCGACCCATGGACATCACCCTTACCATCTTTGCCCAGGCGCTGGCCTTCGCCGGTCTGATCTGGATCGTCGCGACCAAAATCTGGCCGCCGCTGCTGCAGGCGATCGAAGAGCGTCAGCAAAAGATCGCTGAAGGTCTGGCTGCGGCCGATCGTAGTCAGAAGGATCTGGCGCAGGCGCAGGAAAAGGTCAACGAAGCACTGAAGGACGCACGCACCAAGGCCAACGAGATCATCGATCAGGCCCATGCGCGCGCCAACCAGATCATCGAAGCGGCCAAGCACGAGGCAATTGCCGAAGCCAACCGTCAGAAGGATCTGGCGCAGACCGAAATCGACGCATCTGCCACCCGTGCCCGCGAAGAACTGCGCAAGCAGATCTCGGTGCTGGCGGTCAGCGGTGCCGAGAAGCTGCTCAAGCGCGAAATCGATGCCAACGCCCACAAGGCGCTGCTCGACGAGCTGGCGGCGGAGATTTAATCGATGAGCCAGGCCCTCACACTTGCCCGTCCCTACGGCCGTGCCGCGTTTGCGATCGCGCGTGAGGGCGGTACCTTCGCACTCTGGTCCGATGCGCTGGCGTTCTCGGCGCAGGTGGCCGGCGACCCGCGCGTGGCTGCATTGCTGCTCAACCCGGCCTTGCGCCAGGAACAGGCGGTGACGTTGCTGGCGCCGCCAACGGCGAGCGAAGACTATCTGCGTTTTCTTGGCCTGCTGGCCGATGCGCAGCGTTTGTCGGTGCTGCCGGAAATCGCAGGCTTGTACGAACAGCTGCGCGCCGAGGCCGAACATGTCGTCAAGGCGACAGTGACCTCGGCAACCGAAATGACCGCGACCGAGCTGGACACGATCGCTGCTGCGCTGAAGAAGCGTTTTGGCCGCGAGGTGGACATTACCACCGCGGTGGATGCTTCGTTGATCGGCGGCGCGGTGATCGACACCGGCGACGTGGTCATCGACGGCTCGCTGAAGGGCAAGCTCGCGCGTCTGCAAAGCTCGCTCGCCCACTGAATTCACATAAACGCATGGCCCTCGCGGCCGGCACCTAGGACTGAACGATGGCAACCACGCTCAACCCCTCCGAAATCAGCGACCTGATCAAGACCCGCATCGAGACGGTCAAGCTGTCCGCGGAGTCGCGCAACGAAGGCTCCGTGACCAGCGTGTCCGATGGCATCGTGCGCATCTTCGGCCTGGCCGACGTGATGCAGGGCGAAATGATCGAACTGCCCAACAACACTTTCGCGCTTGCGCTGAACCTGGAGCGCGATTCGGTCGGCGCCGTGGTGCTGGGCGATTACGAGAACCTGCGCGAAGGCGACGTGGCCAAGACCACCGGCCGCATCCTGGAAGTGCCGGTGGGTCCGGAGCTGCTCGGTCGCGTGGTCAACGCGCTGGGCGAGCCGATCGACGGCAAGGGCCCGCTGGGCGCCACCCAGACCGCACCGGTGGAGCGTGTTGCGCCCGGCGTGATCTGGCGCAAGTCGGTCGACCAGCCGGTGCAGACCGGTTACAAGTCGGTCGATGCGATGATCCCGATCGGCCGCGGCCAGCGCGAGCTGGTCATCGGCGACCGCCAGACCGGCAAGACCGCGCTGGCGATCGATGCGGTGATCAACCAGAAGGGCACCGGCATCAAGTGCGTGTACGTGGCGATCGGCCAGAAGGCCTCGACCGTTGCCAACATCGTGCGCAAGCTCGAAGAGAACGGCGCGCTGGCACACACCGTGGTGGTGGCTGCGACTGCGTCCGAATCGGCCGCGATGCAGTACATCAGCCCGTATGCCGGCTGCACCATGGGCGAGTACTTCATGGACCGCGGTGAAGATGCGCTGATCGTGTACGACGATCTGTCCAAGCAGGCCGTGGCCTACCGCCAGATCTCGCTGCTGCTCAAGCGCCCGCCGGGTCGCGAAGCCTATCCGGGCGACGTGTTCTATCTGCATAGCCGTCTGCTCGAGCGCGCTGCGCGCGTGTCCGAGGAATACGTGGAGAAGTTCACCAACGGTGCGGTGACTGGCAAGACCGGTTCGCTGACCGCGCTGCCGATCATCGAAACTCAGGCCGGTGACGTCTCCGCGTTCGTGCCGACCAACGTGATCTCGATCACCGACGGCCAGATCTTCCTGGAAACCGACCTGTTCAACGCCGGTATCCGCCCGGCCGTGAACGCCGGTATCTCGGTGTCGCGCGTCGGTGGTGCGGCCCAGACCAAGATCATCAAGAAGCTGTCCGGCGGCATCCGTATCTCGCTGGCGCAGTACCGCGAGCTGGCGGCGTTCGCGCAGTTCGCCTCGGATCTGGACGAAGCCACCCGCAAGCAGCTCGAGCGCGGCCAGCGCGTCACCGAGCTGATGAAGCAGAAGCAGTACGCGCCGATGTCCATCGCCAACCAGGCGCTGTCGATCTACGCCGTCAACGAGGGCTACCTCGACGAAGTGCCGGTCAACAAGCTGCTGGCGTTTGAAGAAGGCCTGCACGCGCACTTCGCCAACACCCAGGGTGAGCTGGTCTCCAAGATCAACAGCACCGGCGGTTGGGACAACGATATCGAAGCCGGCTTCAAGAAGGGCATCGAAGAGTTCAAGACCACGGGCAGCTGGTAAATCCAGCTGCGGGAATCGGGAATAGAGAATAGGGAATCGTCAAAGCGGGTTGGCTGTGCCAATTCCCGACTCACGATTCCCCATTCCCACTAAGCGAGCGAAGCGAGCGAGTATGGCAGGCGGACGCGAAATCAAAACCAAGATCAAGAGCGTGCAGAACACCCGCAAGGTGACGCGCGCGCTCGAAATGGTCTCGGCCTCCAAGATCCGCAAGGCGCAGGACCGCATGAAGACCTCGCGTCCGTACGCGCAGGCGATGAAGCAGGTGATCGGACATCTGGCGCAGGCCAGCACCGACTACCAGCATCCGTTTCTGGTCGAGCGTGAGCAGGTCAAGCGGGTCGGCTACATCGTGATCTCTTCCGACCGCGGCCTGGCCGGCGGTCTGAACAACAACCTGTTCCGCAAGATGCTGGGCGAAGTGCGCCCGTGGCAGGACAAGGGCGCCGAGATCGACGTGGTGACCATCGGTCAGAAGGCCTCGGCGTTCTTCCGTCGCATCAAGGTCAACATGGTCGGCAGCGTCACCCATCTGGGCGACAGCCCGCACATCGAGCAGTTGATCGGTGTGATCAAGGTGATGCTGGATGCCTTCACCGAAGGCAAGGTCGATCGGGTGTATCTGGTCTACAACCGCTTCGTGAACACGATGACGCAGAAGGCCAGCTTCGATCAGCTGCTGCCGCTGCCGGCCGCCGAGCACAAGGTGGCCCATCACGATTGGGATTACCTGTACGAACCCGATGCCGCCAGCGTGCTGGAGCACGTGATGACGCGTTACATCGAGTCGCTGGTGTACCAGGCCGTGCTGGAAAACGTGGCCTCCGAACATGCCGCGCGCATGGTGGCGATGAAGGCCGCCAGCGACAACGCCAACAAGATGATCGGCACCTTGCAACTGGTCTACAACAAGGCGCGTCAGGCGGCGATCACCCAGGAAATTTCGGAAATCGTCAGCGGCGCGGCCGCCGTATAGCCGGGAATAGGGAATGGAGAATCGGGAATGGTCGAAGCAGCAGCACTTGATCTTCCCATTCCCGACTCCCGTTTCCCTATTCCCGACACAAGAATCGAACAGACATTAGTGGAGTTATCCAAATGAGTCAGGGCAAGATCGTTCAGATCATCGGCGCGGTCGTCGACGTCGAATTCCAGCGCCATGAAGTGCCGAAGGTCTATCACGCGTTGAAGGTCGAAGGCACCGAAATCACCCTGGAAGTGCAGCAGCAGCTCGGCGATGGCGTGGTGCGCACGATTGCGCTCGGCTCCACCGACGGCCTGAAGCGCAACCTGCTGGCCACCAACACCGAGCGCGCCATTTCGGTGCCGGTCGGTGCCGGGACGCTGGGCCGCATCATGGATGTGCTGGGTCGCCCGATCGACGAAGCCGGCGACGTGCAGGCATCGGACCATTGGGAAATCCATCGCGCTGCGCCGTCGTACGAAGACCAGTCCTCCAGCACCGAGTTGCTGGAAACCGGTATCAAGGTCATCGACCTGATGTGCCCGTTCGCCAAGGGCGGCAAGGTCGGCCTGTTCGGCGGCGCCGGCGTCGGCAAGACCGTCAACATGATGGAACTGATCAACAACATCGCCAAGGCGCACTCGGGTCTGTCCGTGTTTGCCGGCGTGGGCGAGCGTACCCGCGAGGGCAACGACTTCTACCACGAGATGAAAGACTCCAACGTGCTGGACAAGGTTGCGATGGTGTACGGCCAGATGAACGAGCCGCCGGGCAACCGTCTGCGCGTAGCCCTGACCGGCCTGACCATGGCCGAGTACTTCCGCGACGAGAAGGACGAGAACGGCAAGGGCAAGGACGTGCTGCTGTTCGTGGACAACATCTACCGCTACACGTTGGCCGGTACCGAAGTGTCCGCGCTGCTCGGCCGCATGCCGTCGGCAGTGGGTTACCAGCCGACCCTGGCCGAGGAAATGGGCGTGTTGCAGGAACGCATCACCTCGACCAAGAGCGGTTCGATCACCTCGATCCAGGCCGTGTACGTGCCTGCGGACGACCTGACCGACCCGTCGCCGGCGACCACCTTCGCCCACCTGGATTCCACCGTCACGCTGAGCCGTAACATCGCCTCGCTGGGCATCTACCCGGCCGTGGATCCGCTGGATTCCACCAGCCGCCAGATGGACCCGCTGGTGATCGGTCACGAGCACTACGACACCGCCCAGCGCGTCCAGCAGACCTTGCAGAAGTACAAGGAACTGAAGGACATCATCGCGATCCTGGGCATGGACGAGCTGAGCGAAGAAGACAAGCAGTCGGTGTCGCGTGCACGCAAGATCGAGCGCTTCTTCAGCCAGCCCTTCCACGTGGCCGAAGTGTTCACCGGCTCGCCGGGCAAGTACGTCTCGCTGAAGGACACCATCCGCGGCTTCAAGGCGATCTGCGACGGCGAATACGACCACCTGCCGGAGCAGGCGTTCTATATGGTCGGCAGCATCGAAGAAGCGGTCGAGAAAGCCAACAAGATGAGCGCCAAGGCCTGATGGATCCCAGCCGCTATGCGGCTGGAATCGGGAATCGGGAATCGGGAATCGGGAATCGGGAATCGTAAAGGCGGGTTGTCGGCGAGTTGGAAAGACGGGAATCACGAAGAGTGCGCAGCCAACCGCTCTTCCCATTCCCGATTCCCGACTCCCGATTCCCCGCCTCACTACAGTGAGGCACCATGAGCACTATCCGTTGCGACATCGTCAGCGCCGAGAAGGAAATCTTCCACGGTGAGGCGACGCTGGTCGTGGCCACCGGCGAACTGGGCGAGCTGGGCATTGCGCCCAAGCACGCGCCGCTGATCACGCGGCTGAAGCCGGGCAAGGTGGTGGTCACCACCGCCAGCGGCGAGCAGCTGGACTTCGCCATTTCCGGCGGCATCCTGGAAGTGCAGCCGCAGGTGGTGACCGTGCTGGTCGACACCGCGGTGCGTGCCCAGGACATCGATGAAGCTGCGGTACGCAAGGTCAAGGAAGAGGCCGAACGTCTGCTGGCCAACCGTGGCGACGCGGTGGATGTGGCGGAAGCGCAGCGTCGGTTGGCCGAGGCGACCGTGCAGTTGCAGGCGCTGGAGCGCTTGCGTCGTACGCTGAAGCACTAAGCGCACGATGGCGTGCGCCCTCGCGGCGCGTGCCAGCGTGATGACAGATGTATGGCCACACGCAGGTGTGGCGACGGAATCGCCGACCATCGTGTCGGCGTTTTCGTTTTTGGGGATGCGCCTGCGTGGCGCGGTCCACCTGCACCGGGGGAGCAGGCACACTGCGTGCCTTGCGCGATGCCGCCTGCTGCAGCGGCGCGGCCTCTCACCCATGCACGTTGAGGAACACCCAATGACCCGCACGATCGATGGCTTTCGCAGTTACGCGCTGACCGGCCTTCTGGCCGTCGCACTGCTGGGCTGCGCACTGCCGGCGCGTAGCCAGCCGCCGCTGGATCCGTTGCTGGATCGCATCGTGCAGCGCAATGCGATCGGCGATGCGGTGGCGCTGAGCAAGTGGGACAGCGGCAAGCCGGTGCTGGATCAGGCCCGCGAGGCGGCGGTACTGCAGAGTGTGCGCGATCAGGCCGCTGCGCACGGGCTGGATGCCGACGATGCGGCGCGTTTCTTTGCTGCGCAGATCGAGGCCAACAAGGCAGTGCAGTACGCACTGTTGAATCACTGGCGCGAACGCGGACGCGCGCCTGACACCGCACGTCCGGATCTGGCGACGTTGCGTGTGCGCCTGGATCGGCTGCAAGGCGAATTGCTCGATGCATTGGCCGACGTTGCACCCTTGCGCGCAGCACCCGAGTGCCCGGCCAGCACCGCGCGCGCAGCAGCGCATTACGCGGCGCAATGGCAACTGGATGCGCTGCATCGCGCCGCACTGGTGCGTGGTTTGGGCGATTTCTGCCACTGATCTGGCTTGATGGGTGGGGTGTGCACTTGCCCGTTCGATGCCACGAGGCTGGCTGACGAATACGCCGACCATGCGTGCTTGTCGCTTGGCGAGGCATCGCCTTGCTGGATCGCCAACCTAGTGCGCGCGCGAGGATGTCACTGCCGTTCGTCCCCTCGGAAAGGCGCGCTCCATCCATTGGCGATAGATGAGTGCGGCCACTCCTGGGCGGGCTTTCCGCGCACACCAACGTCGATTGACCCGCCTGGCGCGGCGAGACGGCAGCATCCTTGCGCGCCCCGCGCGCATGCGTGCATCGCTCAGCGATACACCACATGCCGGCCAAGAAAGAACGACACGATCGCCAACCCGCCTTCCACCAGCGGTTTGGCCAGCCAGGCCTGACGCAGGCCGAGCAGATCCACCGTCGCCGACAGCAGCCAGGTGCTGATGAGTGTGAGCACCAGCCACATCACCGCAAAGCGCCGGAAGCGCTGCCAGCCCAGACGTGCACCGCCTTCCCGGGCGAAGGTGTAGCGGCCGTTGAGCCAGAAGCCGAGCACTGCACCGCTGATGCGCCCGAGCAGATTGGCAGGCACTGTCGGCATGCCCGCCGCCGTGGCGGCAATGAAGATGCCGCAATCCACAGCCAATTGCAGGGCGCCAATCAGGATGAACTGGCTGCCTTGGCGGAACAGACTCATGCGGGCCGGGTGATCGTGAGAGGGCGCTCATGCTAACGGCAGCGGCGCTTAAAAATCGTAATCACCAAAAGACGGCGATGCGGTAACGACGCGCTGCCGAGACAGCGACTAGAATTTGTCCATCTCACGTTTTGGAACGCTTCGATGACTTTGCCCCTGCACGTCGTGATCCTGGCCGCGGGAGAGGGCAAGCGCATGCGCTCGTCCCTGCCCAAGGTGCTGCAGCCGCTTGCCGGCCAGCCGATGCTGGCGCACGTGATCGCCACTGCGCGGCAGTTGCAGCCAGCCGCGATCCATGTGGTGCACGGGCACGGTGGTGAGCAGGTGCAGGCGGCGTTCGCTGTGCAAAGCGATCTGCACTGGGCCGAGCAACGTCAGCAACTGGGCACCGGGCATGCGGTGCAGCAGGCGATGCATGCGATTCCGGACGCAGCCACGGTGCTGGTGTTGTACGGCGATGTGCCGCTGATCCAGTCCAACGACTTGCTGCAACTGCTGCACGCACCCGGGCGCATGGCGGTGCTGGTGGCCGATGTGCCCAATCCCACCGGTTACGGCCGCATCCTGCGCGATGCCGAAGGCAAGGTCGCCGCGATCGTCGAGCAGAAGGATGCCAACGACGAGCAGCGCCGCCTCCGCACCATCAACACCGGCATCCTCACCGCCGAATCCACGGCGCTGCGTCGTTGGCTGAGTGGTTTGTCGAACCAGAATGCGCAGGGCGAGTTCTACCTCACCGATGTGTTTGCCAGCGCCGCGGCCGATTTCACCCCGGCCGACATGGTGCATGTGAGTGATCCGCAGGATGTGGAAGGTGCCAACGACCTGTGGCAACTCGCGCTACTGGAGCGCGCCTGGCAGACACGTGCGGCACGTGCGCTGTGCCTGCGCGGCGTGCGCATGGCCGACCCGGCGCGCGTGGAGCAACGCGGCACGGTGACAGTGGGCAATGACGTGCAACTGGATATCGACGTGATTCTGGAAGGCGAGGTGACGCTGGGCGATGGCGTGGTGATCGGCCCGTTCGTACGGCTGCGCGATGTCACGCTCGGCGCCGGTACGCAGGTGCGCGCGCACTGCGATCTGGAAGGCGTGGTGACCGAGGGCGCAGCGATGATCGGCCCGTTCGCGCGGCTGCGGCCTGGCACCGTATTGGCCGACGGCGTGCATATCGGCAACTTTGTCGAGACCAAAAAGGTCACGATGGGCGTGGGCAGCAAGGCCAACCATCTGACCTATCTGGGCGATGCGGTGATCGGCAGCAAGGTCAACATCGGCGCCGGCACCATCACCTGCAACTACGACGGCGTCAACAAGTCGCAGACCACCATCGGCGATGGCGCCTTTGTCGGCTCCAACAGTGCGTTGGTGGCACCGGTCGCCATCGGTGCCATGGCCAACATTGGCGCGGGCTCGGTGATCACCCGCGATGCGCCTGCCGGCCAGCTCAGCGTGGCGCGTGCGCGTCAGACCGTGATCGAAGGCTGGGAGCGTCCGACCAAGAAATAGCGGTGGCTGCATGCGGCTTGGTCGTACTGCACCGCATGCTGCACCTGCGCCGTGCAGTGACGATACTGGCAGACTACGCACGTCGCCAACGATTACGAGGTGCCCGATGCAAACGCGACGCGACGCACTGCTGTTGATGGTGTTCTTGGCAGCGCTGCTACCAGGCGCGGTATCTGCACAGACCTTTCGGCTGTATCTGGCGCCGGATGGCAACGACACCGCAGCGGGCACCAGTGCCTCGACGGCGTTGCGTAGTTTGAGTGCAGCCCAACAGCGCTTGCTCGAACGGCGCCCCACCGGCGCGGTGGATGTGGTGATTGCCGCGGGCACGTATTTGCGGCAGTCGGTGCAATGGACATTCACCAACGGCGCGTCCATTCGCTTCATCGCAGCATCCGATGCCGCCACGCCACCGTGGTTCGATGGACGCGGTGGTGCTACCTGGTTCACGCTGAAGGGCGGCGCCAATGCCGCCACGCGGCTGACCTTCGCCGGTTTGAAAGTCAGCAATTACTGGATGGCAATGGATCTGGGCAGCAGCAAACGCAGCCAGGACGGCAACAGCGGCAACGTGATCCGCAATATGACCTTCGAGCGGATCGGCGGCATCCATGGCAGCAGCAGCGAGGCTGCGTATTCGTTCGCGGCGATCCGCTTGCAGAATTCGCGCGACAACCGTATCGAACGCAATCGCTTCGTGTCGATCGAAAACGACACCAAGACCTCGGGCTTCATCCATGCGCTGTATCTGGCGCGTCACTCCTCCGGTAACCGCATCGAAGGCAATACCTTTACCGACGTCAACGGCGATGCGGTACGCACCCGCGATGCTTCGGACAACACGTATGTCGGTGCCAACCGCTTCGTCCGGGCCGGCAAGTACGCGGCGTTTTCGGACTGGATCAAGCCTGAAGGCGAGTGTCCCTCGCAAGGTGGGCAGTTCTTCGACAACACGGTGGGTGCCGGCTATTACGGCGCGATCGACGCCACGCGAACGACGGGTGCAGACGATGCCTGTGGTGCGTTGAAGAAGCCGCGAATCGAAGAGCGTGGCACGCTTCGTGGCGAGTGAAGCCGTCATCAAACGGTTGCTCGCTACAGCTTGCAGCGAACTAACCGGCCACCGCAGACGGCAGCAACAAGGTGACGCATAATCCGCCGTGTTCGCGATTGTGCAGCGAGATGCGTCCGCCGTGGGCTTCGGTGATCTCGCGGGTGAGCGCAAGCCCGAGCCCGGTGCCGTTGCGCTTGGTCGAGTAGAACGGCATCAGCGCGTTATGCAGCACGGCCTCGTTCATGCCGTTGCCGCGGTCCAGCACCTCGATGCGTAGCCACTGCGGCACCCGGGTGACGCGTACGGCGACATCGCTGTTGGGCGGCTGCGCTTCGCTGCAGGCTTCGTGCGCGTTCTTGAGCAGGTTGAGCAATGCCTGTTCGATCTGCGCCGCATCGATACGGCTGGAGACATCGCTCAGCGCGCCTTGCAGCTGAAATGGAATCTGCTGCCGCAAGCGCTCCAGAAACAGCGCCCATTCGATGGTCTGCAGCTGCGGCTGCGGCAACTTGGCAAAGCGTGCATAGCCGCGGATGAAGCCTTCCAGATGGCGTGCGCGCTCTTCGATGGTTTCGAACACGATGCCGAGCCGGTCGGTGCGCTCGCGACGCAGCAACTCGGCGCCGGAATGCGCCAACGATGCGATCGGTGCGAGCGAGTTGTTCAATTCATGGCTGATCACGCGGATGACCTTCTTCCAGGTCTGCACTTCCTGGCGGCGCAACTCGTTGGTCAAGGTGCGGATCAGCAACAGCTCGTGGCCGCGTCCATTGAGATGAAAACTGCGGCGGGAGAGGTGATAGATCTGCTCGTCGTCTTCGTCATCGCCGTCTTCGCGTACTGCGAACAGACAATCGCCGCCACGTGCCAATGCTTCGCGCAGTTCGTTCGGCATGCGGCCGAGCACGTCGTCCAGATGCTGGCCTTCGAGTTTGCGGCCGTCATGCAGCAGCTTGCGCGCAGCATTGTTGGAGAAACCAATACGGCGCACAGCATCGCCGCCGGCCACCACCAGCAGCATCGCCACCGGGGTGTTCTGCAACATGGTGTCGAGCATCAATTCGCGCTGCACCAGATTGCGCCGTTGCGCGCGCAGCACCTCGCCCAGCTCTGCGTGCGCCTGCACCAGTTGCGCCAGCTCGTCGGTGCCGCGCCAGTACACGCCGAAGTTGTATTCGCCATCGCGGTAGCTGCTGGTGGTGCCGGCCAGTGCGCGGAACAGCGAGCGCATCGGCGCTGTGGCGCGTTGCAGGCTCCACCACATCGTCGCCAGCAACACGATGGCGGAGATCACCGCCACTTCCCAGCCGCGATCCAGCCAGTACGCGGTGAACCAAGGCAGGGCGGCGGCCAGCACCAGCACCGGCAGCAAGCGCAGGAACAGCGAGAAGGTGAAGGAACGTGGCTGCCACATGCTCAGGCTTACTCCTGGCTGATGCCGTAGCGGTCCATGCGCCGGTACAGCGCCTGCCGGCTCAGCCCCAGCTCGGCAGCGGCCTGGGCGATGACGCCTTGCGCGCGCGCCAGTGCCTGCTCGATCCGGGCGCGATCCGGCTCGCCGGCGGTCGGCGCGGCCGGGCGCGCTGCGGCCGCGCGTGGCAGGTTCAGATCGCTGGCCTCGATGCGCGCACCTTGCGCGAGCAGGGACGCACGTTGCAGCACGTTGCGCAGCTCGCGCACGTTGCCGGGCCAGGCGTGCCGCTGCAAGGCATCACGCGCCTGGGTGGACAAGGGTTTTTCGCCGGCCAGGAAGTGCTCGGCCAACGGGCCGATATCGCCGGGGCGTTCGGCCAGGGCCGGCAACGCGATTTCCACCGTGTTGAGGCGGTAGTACAGATCCTCGCGGAAGCTGCCCTCGCGGATCATCGTTTGCAGATCGGCATTGGTGGCGCTGATCACGCGCACCTTGGCGTGGCGTTCGCGATTGGAGCCCAGGCGCTCGTAGCGGCCGGTTTCCAGCACGCGCAACAACTTCATCTGACCTGCCAATGGCAGGTTGCCGATTTCGTCGAGAAACAGCGTGCCGCCATCGGCCGCTTCGAACTTGCCTTCGTGCGCCTTGTTCGCACCGGTGTAGGCACCAGCCTCGGCACCGAACAATTCTGCTTCGATCAATTCACCGGGTAGTGCGCCACAGTTGAGCGCGATGAACGGGCCGTTCTTTGCCGGCGAGTTGGCCTGAATGATCTCGGCGATCTTCTCCTTGCCGCTGCCGTTGGGGCCTGTGATCAGCACCGGCAGGTCCGAGCGTGCGACCTGGCAGGCGAGCGCGATCGCGCGTTCGCTGGCCGGGTCGGCGAACACCGCGCCGCGTAGATCGTAACGTTGGGTCAGCTGCTCGCGACCGCGCCGCTCGCGTTCGCGACGGCGTTCCAGTTCGCGGCGTGCTTCGGAGAGTTCCAGCAGGTTGTTGACCGTGGTCAGCAGCTTGGTGTCGTCCCAGGGCTTGGCGATATAGTCGGCCGCACCGGCCTTGACCAGGCCCACCGCGCTGCCCAGATGAGTCCAGGCGGTGAGCAGAATCACCGGTAGATCGGGGTGGCGCTGACGGATCTGCGCGAACAGCGCTTCGCCCTCTTCGCCGGAGGTGGTGTCTGCGGTGAAGTTCATGTCCTGGATCACCAGATCGAACCCTTGCTCATCCAGCAGTGCTAACCCGGCCTGCGGCGAATGCGCATGCCGCGCGTCGATGTCGTGCAACGAAAACAGCACCTCCAGCGCGGTGGCCACGGCGGTGTTGTCGTCGATGATCAAAATCTGCGGCATCGCGTTGCTCGATGATGGGGGCTGGCAGGAAGGGCTATCAGAACAGGATTCGGTGCGTGGCGGAACTGTGCGAGCAACGGAGTGCGTGTGCCTGGCAGACCTCAGCCAGGCGGGGCTGATTCCGGCAATGCAGTGATCGTCTGATCAGTGCAACGAAGTTGGCAACACAGATACGTCGATGCCGACCTCAAGCGCATGTCCTGGCGCCATGTCGGACCTCAGGGCGAGGCAGGAGCCTGTGACGCAGACGCCTTGGGTAGAGGGGGCGGTGGTGGCGGAATCAGCGGTGCATAGGCGACCGCTGTCCATGTCACGCTGCGTGATGCCATCTGGCAGGATCTGCGCAACATTGCTGCGTTCTGCGCGCCAGCGGGTCGACATAGCGACCGCTGACGCACCGTCATCCCCTCACGCGCTACGCGTGGCCACCGCTGGCGGCACCATCGCGGCGCGACGTGCAGGCCAGAACACGGCCAGCTGGCCCAGCACCCACAACAACAATGCGCCGATCGGCAAGTACATGACAGGCAAGCGTGGCAGCTCGTAGCGCGCCATCAGCCAGAGGTTGATCGAGTAGGCCATCAACATGCCGAGCACGATGCCGATCGAGGCGAGCAGGAAGTTTTCGATCTGAAAGTAACGCAGGATCTGGCCTCGTGTCGCACCCAGTGCGCGGCGGATGCCGATCTGCTTGGTGCGTTGCTGCACCCAGAAACTAGCCAAGCCAACGATGCCCAGCGCGGTGACGATCAGCAGGGCAATACTCATTGTGACCAGTAGCCAGGACATAGCGCGATCCTGGCGATAGTAGTCGCGACGCACGTCTTCCAGCGTCTTCTGCTCCTGGATGATGCGGCTTGTACTGTTCTTCTCCAGAATTGCAACCGCTTGACGCAGGACCTCCTGCCGTCGTTCTGGATCCGTCCGTAGCAGGTAGCGATGCCCGTCCTTATAGGAGATCTTGATGGGAGACAGCATCGAGTCGTCATAGACGGCATCACCGCCGAAGTCGTTGACACGTGCGAAGTGCTCCACGATGCCGACGATCTTGCTCGGCGTGTCTCCGGTGTAGATGGATTTGCCTAAAGCCGATTGCCCTGGAAACAACTTTTCTGCTGCGCTCTTGCTAAGAATGACGCTGGGAACCTTGGCCTTGTCATCATCATTCCAGCTGAATTCACCTTCGGTGAAACGTCGTCCCTGCACCAATTTCAAGCCTAGCGTATCGAGCGTCTGAGCATCGCCATTGTAAGAGTTGACGTCGAGGGTCGAGACCCGTTGATCAGCGGTCAATTTGAGGCCTGTGACCCATAAGCTATCGCCAAAAGGGACCTGGCTGACAGAGGAGGCGAACTTGACGCCGGGGATCCTGCGTAGCGCAGCCAGGTCCGTTTCGGTCAGTGCATTTGCGTTCTCGTCGAGCCCGATGCCGGCGATACTGATGCTGACGATCTCATTTTCGGCCAAACCACTGGGACGTTGTATGCGCTCCAATCGGTTACCGATGAGGAAGAGCGCATTCGAAACGATGGCGCAGCTGAGCGCAACCTCTAGGACGATCAGCGCGGCGGCCGTCTTATGGCGCCGCAGCGTGGACAGGATGGGGCGGATTTCCATGAAAGGTTTCCTTGATGGTTGCTGGCTGCGGCCGGAGGCGTGAAACGCGCTCGGCCGAAGGCATCACTGAGACTTGAGTTGGATGGCAGGAGCGACCTGACAGGCACGCCACGCCGGCAGCATTCCCGCCAGTACGCTCGCCAGCAAGGCCAGTAGGAATGTGGTGAGCAACATGGCCGGATCCAGGTGGGCAAGATCTGCGTAGCTGGTCGGCTGTTGTCGCATTCCCCAGAGTCCAAGACCGGCCAGGCCGAGACCGAGAATCCCGCCGGTCAATCCGATCGCTCCTGCCTCCACCAATGCCTGTGCGAAAATGCTGCGCTTGGTGGCACCCAGAGCCCTGCGTACCCCGATTTCTCCACTGCGCCGCATGAACTTGGCCAGCATCAGGCCCACGGTGTTGACAAGGCAGACCAACAGGAAGCCGAATGCCAGCCAGGTCTGCAGGCGGACATCGCTCGGTACCACTTTCTTGAAGTCCACCCATTCCATCAGACTACGCAACTGCACATTGGTAGGTCGCTCAAAGCGTCCTGCTCGCCGTTGCAGCTCCGAATAGTTCTCCAGATATTGCAGATACGCTGCAGCCTTCTGCGGCGTTTCCAGCTGTACCCAGTACTGGATCCAGACACAGGGCTCATTGATGTCGTCCCCACTTGCGCTACCTCCCGCCCCCCAGCAGGAACGCGAGCCGCTCGTGGCGAACTTCTGTTCGATCGCCGTGCTGAAAGGGATGAAGATCTGCTCCAGTTTGGCGTAGCTACCGTTGTTGAGGTCATAAAATTTCGGCGTGAGACGCCAGTCGCGCAGAACACCGACGATGCGTAAGTCCTTGTGATCCACACGCACGGTGCGTCCCACGCTGTTTTCGCCACTGAAGAGTTTTTTGTTCAGCGCTTCGGACAGAACCGCCACGCGCGCACGGTTGCTGTCATCGCTCGTTGACCAAGCGCCCCCATAGAGAAAAGGGGTGTCGAACATCGGGAAAAAGTCGGTTGACGTATAGCGTGCGTCAAGCGAGAACGGGCGCAGGGAAGCGTTGTCTGGCTCCACAGCGACATTGCCGCCACTCATCATCGCCTGGCGATCGGCGCGTTTCTCGCGTAACAGGGCCTCGGCATCGAAGCGGGTCAGTTGCTCAAGTGCTTCCGTACCACGGTGATCACGTGAGCGGGCATCCAATTGCGGGATGAAAATTGTTTGGCTTCGGCCGGGCAACGGATCGCCAGACAGAACATAGAACACCGTCAAGGTGGTCATGCTGGCGCCGATGCCGAGTGCAATCGCCAGCACCATCAGCGCGGTGAGTATCTTGTTGCGGCGGAAGCTGCGCACCGCCAGAGTGAAGTAATAGCCGAACATGAAAGTCTTCCTTTAGTCGGCCAGGGTGGGCGCTGTCACGGGCGCACGCATCAGGCTGGGATTGCGTTCCAGGTCGGTGGCCTGGCCGTCGACGATATGTACATTGCGCTGCGCGCGTGCGGCCAGTTCCGGGTCGTGGGTGACCATCACGATGGTGGTGCCCTGGCTGTTGATCTCTTCCAGCAACTCCATCACCCCGCGTGCCATCTGCGAGTCGAGATTGCCGGTGGGTTCGTCGGCCAGCAGCAGGCGCGGGCTGCCGGCCAGTGCGCGGGCGATGGCGGCACGCTGCTGCTGGCCGCCGGATAGCTCGGTGGGGTAGTGCTTCAGGCGCGAGCCCAGGCCGACCTTGGTCAAGGCCTCTTCGATGCGCTGCTTGCGCTCGGCCGCCGCCATGCCGCGATAGCGCAGCGGCACATCGACGTTGTCGAACAGGTTGAGGTCGGGGATCAGATTGAAGCCCTGGAAGATGAAGCCGATCTTCTGATTGCGCAGGCGCGAACGTGCATCGTCGGACAGATGGCTGACGTCTTCGCCATCGAGCAGATACTGCCCGCTGGTGAAGGTTTCCAGCAGCCCGGCCAGGTTGAGGAAGGTGGTCTTGCCCGAGCCGGAAGGGCCGGTGACGGCGACGAACTCGCCTTCGCGCACATGCAGGTCCAGCGAGCGCAGCGCATGCGTTTCCACCTGTTCGGTGCGGAAGACCTTGGAGACCGATTGCATCTTGAGCATTGCCGAGTCCTTTGCGTAGGAGATGTGTGCGAAAGAGATTTAGAGTGGCTAAGAAAACGTGGCAAGCAGTCGTCAGGTGGCTGCGGACTGCTGCGCAGGGGTATTGGTTGCCGCTGTCAGTGAACGGTGACGCGCGGCGCATCGCCGAAGTTATCTGCACCGGACACCACGACGCGGTCGCCCACCTGCAACCCTGAAAGCACCTGCACTTCGCCCAGGCTGCTGACGCCCATGCGCACCGGGCGGCGCACTGCGGTGTTGCCATCCATCACGTAGGCGTAGCTGCCGCCGGATTGTTCGACGAACGGGCCGCGCTCGACCTTGAGGACGTTGCGGCGGGTGTCCATCACCACGCGTGCGCTCATGCGCTGGCTCTGGCGCAGGCCCGGCGGCTGCTTGTCGGCAAAGCGGATGCGCGCGGTGACTTCGCCGTTGACCACTTCCGGAGACACCGCCGAGATGGCGCCCGGAAACGGCTCGCCACTGCCGCTGGTGAGCTGGGCCGGCATACCGATCGCCAGATCGCGCGCGAAGCTCTCCGGCACCTTGATCTCGACTTCGAACTTGGACAGATCCACCACGCCCAGGATCGGCGCATTCGCCACGACCTGGGTGTGCTGCACCGCCTGCACCTGGCCGACCTGGCCATCGAACGGCGACAATAACGTGAGTGCATCGACCTGGCGCTGCACCTCGGCCACCACCGCGCGTTGACGGTCGGCGAGCAGGCGCTTGTTGCGCGAATCCAGATCCGCACCCTGGCTCTTCAGCGAGGCATCGCGCTGCGCGTGCTGCAGGTCGATATCGGTCTTCTTCAAGGTGTCCTGCGCCTTGGCCAGTTCGACCTGCGGCACGGCGCCGCCATCGTAGCCGCGCTGATAGCGCTCCAGGTCGCGTGCGGCGGCCTGCTTGTCGATCTTGGCCTGGTCGGTGAGCTTGCTGGCGTTGGCCCGGGCCAGCGTGGCATCCAGCCCGGCACGGCTGGATTCGGCTTCCAGCCCGGCCAGCGTGGCCTGCTCCTGCGCCAGCTTGCTGCGCAGCTCCGGGCTGTCGATGCGCGCCAGCTCCTGGCCCTGCTTGACCACGTCGCCGGCCACCACGCTCAGCGTCACCGTGCCGGCCGAGATGGCGTACAGCACCGGGCTGTTGGCGGCGATGACGCGGCCGTCTGCGGCGATGTCGCGCACCAGGTCGCCCTGGCTGACGGTGGCGATCCGCACCCGGCTGGCATCGAACGAGCGGCTGCCGGCGCTCCACGCAGTGACCGCCCAACCAATACCGGCCAACACGGCGACCGCAGCGATGCCAGGCCATAGCCAACGGCGCCACGGCGCGCGCTGGGCGGATGTACGGAGAACCTGGTCCTGGGTAGAGGTATCGCGAATCATGATCGGCTGGCTCGTTGGCGTCACTGCGATGAAGCAGGACCTGTGCCAATTGCCAAGTTGCTGAAAGTAAAGGTCTTTGTGCTCGGGTGGCAGGTGTCCGCAGTGTCCGCGGACACCAACGCGGACACGCTGTCCGGGCACGGTCATGCAGCGGACAAGATCGGACACGCTAAAATGCGCGGCTTCGTCTTCAAGGGTTGTCCTATGTGCGGCATTGTCGGAGCGATCGCCGGGCGCGATGTGGTCCCGGTCCTGATCGAAGGACTCAAGCGTCTTGAGTACCGTGGCTACGATTCCTCCGGCATTGCGGTACTCGATGGCGCGCAGCTGCGCCGCGTGCGTCGTACCGGGCGCGTGGTGGAGATGGCGCAGGCAGCGCAGGCCGAGCAGTTCGGTGCGACGCTGGGCATCGGCCACACGCGCTGGGCCACCCATGGCGGCGTCACCGAGGCCAACGCGCACCCGCACATCAGTGCCGGCGTGGCGCTGGTGCACAACGGCATCATCGAAAATCATGAAGAGCAGCGCGAGAAGCTGCGCGCGCTCGGCTACACCTTCGAGTCGCAGACCGATACCGAAGTCATCGCGCATCTGATCCATCACCATCTGGGCAGCGTCGGCGATCTGCTGATCGCGCTGCAGCGCACGGTCAAGGAACTCACCGGTGCCTATGCGCTGGCGGTGATGAGCCAGGCCGAGCCGGAGCGCTTCGTGTGTGCGCGTATGGGCTGCCCGTTGCTGATCGGCGTGGGCGACGGCGAGAACTTCGTCGCCTCCGATGTCTCGGCCATCGTGCAGGCCACTCGCCAGGTGATCTTCCTGGAAGAGGGCGACACCGCCGAATTGCGCCGCGATGGCGTGCGTGTCTTCGATGGCAACGACGCGCCGGTCCAACGCCCGCTGCACCTGTCGGATGTATCGCTGGCATCGCTGGAACTGGGCCCGTTCCGCCATTTCATGCAGAAGGAAATCCACGAGCAGCCGCGTGCGCTGGCCGACACCATCGAAGCGGCGATCGATGCCAAAGGCTTCCCTGCTTCCCTGTTCGGCCCGAATGCCGAAGCGGTGTTGCGCGACATCGAAGGCGTGCAGATCCTGGCCTGCGGCACCAGTTACTACGCCGGCATGACCGCGCGCTACTGGATCGAGGCGATCGCCGGGCTGCCGTGCAGCGTGGAGATCGCCAGCGAGTACCGCTATCGCGCCGCCTATGCCAACCCGAAACATCTGATCGTCACCATCTCCCAATCCGGCGAAACACTGGACACGATGGAGGCGCTGAAATACGCCAAATCGCTGGGGCATCTGCACACGCTGTCGATCTGCAACGTGCCAGAAAGCGCCATCCCGCGCGCCAGCGAACTGGTCTGTTACACGCGTGCCGGCGCCGAGATCGGGGTGGCCTCGACCAAGGCGTTCACCACGCAGCTGGCGGTGTTGTTCCAGCTCACCATGGTGCTGGGCAAATTGCAGGGACGCATCGGCGAAGCAGAAGAAGCGGACTATCTGGAGCAGCTGCGCTTTCTGCCCGGCAGCGTGCAGCACGCCTTGAATCTTGAGCCGCAGATCATGGCCTGGGCCGAGCGCTTTTCGGCCAAGGAGAACGCGCTGTTTCTCGGCCGCGGCCTGCATTACCCGATCGCGCTGGAAGGCGCGCTCAAGCTCAAGGAAATTTCCTATATCCACGCCGAAGCGTATCCGGCCGGCGAGTTGAAGCACGGCCCGCTGGCGTTGGTGGATGCGGCGATGCCGGTGGTGGTGATCGCGCCCAATGACCGCCTGCTGGAGAAGGTCAAATCCAACATGCAGGAAGTGCGCGCACGCGGCGGCGAGCTGTTCGTGTTCGCCGACCAGGACAGCCACTTCAGCGAGTCCGAAGGCGTGCATGTGATCCGCACCCCGCGCCACGCCGGCGTGCTGTCGCCGGTGATCCACACCATCCCGGTGCAGCTGCTGGCGTATCACACCGCGCTTGCACGCGGCACCGATGTGGACAAGCCGCGTAACCTGGCCAAGTCGGTGACGGTGGAATAAGCGCGGTTGATCGAAAGCTGCGCTCGCTGCAAGGGCGCAGCCGGCGGTGGGAATCCTGCCGGCGACCGCCGATGCAGCACGGCAAGGGCGGGGCGTCATGCATGTGCATCGCGCTTTCGCGACAGCAGAACCTGGATATCCAGCGACATCGGGCGCGCCGGGCAGCGGCCATCCTAGAGAAGCGCACGCGTTTGAATGCGAACATGGATCACACAGTCGGGTTCGCTTGATGCCGATGTCTCGCTGCGCGAGCCAGGTCACTTTTTCGGACAGGTCGTGCTGTTGCGCGCTTTCGTCAACATGCCGAGGCATCGACACAGCGAAGTGTCTCGGATCCACCCGGCCGTTGCGATGGACATGCGGCCTCGATGCCGCCGGCATGTGGCCACGCACCATGCCGCCATCTGCGCTCGTCGGCACGGGTCGCATTAGCGCTCGACGCCCGGCACTGCCAACCGTTTGGCCCGGAATATGCTTCTGTCTTGGCGAGGGTCCCACCACGCAGGAGGACGTATGCACGAGTCTTTCAAACAGGGCGCGCCGGCCGAGTTGTGGCAGGCGTTGGTACGTGAGGCAGGGCAGCGCATCGCGCGGCCGCTGGACGAATCGCGGGAGCATTATCTGGTGTTCGTGTTGCTGCGTTTCCAGCGCGATACGCATCTGCTTTCGCGCACGCAGGCATTGGCGTGGTTGCATGCGCAGGAACAGATGGGCAGTCTGCGTGCCGATCTGCTGCGCGATGTGGGCGATGGCTGTCTGCTGATTGCCGGGCTGTTTCCCGGCGTGGCGCAACGTCGCCGGCTCAGCGTGGACTACTTCATCGACCTGGGACGCGGCGCCTATTCCGATGTGGCCGACACGCGTTGCAGCGATGCCGGCCTGTTCGCGCAACTGGCCGACAACTATCGCGAGTTGGTCCACACGCTTGCCGCACTGCGCCCGCCGCGCGAGTGGCAGCGCAGTACTGGCGGACTGTTGCATGCATAGATAAGCGCCACTTCCGGGGCGGTCCCTACAGATGTGGGGACCGCCCCGACTGCCAAGTGCGCGTGATGCGCCCACACTATGTTCGCAACTGAGCGTTCAAGCCGACTGCGGATCGTTGTTCGATTGACCAGGCACTGTGCTATCGGCCGCTGTCCGCGCGGTCTGACAGTGTCTTGTCGCATTGCGTGGGGGACACGCAATGCGACGCCATTTCCAGTGGAAGGACTCTATGAAAGCATTGATTGCGGTGGCGATTTCGGCACTGAGCGGCGTTGCGATGGCTGGCGATGTTCCGCCCGGTTATGCGGGTGTGGGCGGGATGACCTTGCAAGAAATCGACCCGGCCATCTATGCCTACCACTACGACCACGGGTTTGTGGGCGAAGACGCGATGGGGTGGGATCCTGCGCTGCAGTTCGCCTGGTCGCGCATCGCTGCGGCCAAGGTCTGCGGCCAGCAGCCGGTCGAGCAGGAGGCCATCGTTACCAAACTGGTGGCACAGTACGGCCAGGATGCGGTCGTACATCAGATCAACGGCATCGAATTTCATGAAGTACAGATGCGTGCTTCCAGCGCGTTCTGTACGGCCACGCGTGGGGCAGAGGCGGTGGCAGTGGTACCTGCATTTGTCACTGGCGATTTTTCGACAGCGACGGCCCATGCCGCCGCTGCGGCTGCCGGCACGGTGTTGGTCGCTGCAACGGAAGAGCAGTCCGTTTCACAAACGCAAGGTGATGCCGTCATTGCATCGTCGGCGGATTGGGCGTTGCAGCTTCCGTTGCATGCCAGCATGCGTGTTGGTTCCAACGGCCTACCCAATGGCGACGAAATGTTGCGCGTGGTGCGGCGGGGACACACCGGGGCGGTGGTGGGTTTGCAGATCGCCACCAGCCTGTTCGCGCGCGGCATCGCAGTGTCGTCCTTTGGTAAGGGGCAGCTGAAAGGCGAGAAGATGCAGGCCGTGGGGAATCCCGGATATCAATTGCAGCGCGATGCGGTGAATGCGCGTCTGAAGAGCTACTTCACCGGGCATCCGGCAGCACTGCCGGTGGACCCGTTCCCGTTGCAGGTGCTGATGTCCGACTGGCTGCTCGTCTACCAGAGCCTGGCCGATACCACGTCGCCCTACGAGCTGCGCTATGCAGTGACGATCGGCGGTGAGCGCTCGGGCCTTCTGAAGCGCAAGGCCAGCCCGGTCAATCTGGACTGTGCACCGACACCGCGTACCGCCTCGCTGGAGGAGTGGGAAGCCAACGACTACGCACTGGTCAAGGAGGCCGCGCAGGCCTACAGCGAGGAATGTGCCGCAAGATTTGCCGAGCAGTTGCCGCAATGGTTTCCGGACAGAGAGGCTGTTGCCGCCTCCAACTGACGCAGTGCGCTGTACTGGATGGCGGCTGCCTCCGGGCGCATCGGGTTCGTTCAAAGGTACTGGTAGTGTTCTTCGCTGACGCACATTGTTCGAACGCGCCGTTTTGTAACAACTGCCCATAGCTCGCACGCATAAAAAATGCCCGGGAATCCCGGGCATTTTTTGTTCTGCGTTAGGCCAGCGGCGTATTGGAAATGATCTCTACCCAATAGCCGTCCGGGTCCTTGATGAAGGCCAGGTGCTTCATGCGGCCATCTTCCAGGCGCTTCTGGTACGGCACATTGAGAGCGTCGAAACGCGCGCAGGCGGCGTGGATGTCCGGTACCGAGATGCAGATGTGGCCGAAGCCGCGCGGCTCGCTGTTGCCGTCGTGGTAGACCGGGCCGTCCTGGGTTTCGGTGCCGTGGTTGTGGGTGAGTTCCAGTACGCCGGGGATGCCGGCCATCCACAGGCGACGTTCGGTATCTTCTTCGGGGATTGCAGTGTTTTCCGGCAGTAATGCCAGAAAGTACAGACTGAACTTTGCATCGGCAAAATCGCGCGCATCCAGCAGGCGGAAGCCGAGCACACGGGTGTAGAAATCCAGCGAACGCTGGGCATCCTTGACGCGCAGCATGGTGTGGTTGAACACGAAGCCGCTGGTGTCGTCAGGCGCGGCGCTGGCGCCGGGAACGTGTTGCAGGTCGGTCAAAGGCATTGCGGTCTCCTCGATGGAATGGGGGAGCAGGTCTGGCTGCGTTGGACGCCGATAGTAGCGAGGCAATGGTTGTCGGTATGTCTGCATTGCGTCAGCCGGTGATCCGACCGCGCCGCGTTCTGGTTGATCGCGGCAGAGAGCATGACCTGCACGGCTCAAGGTAGTGGCATGGGCCCGACTCCGACTCCGAACGGTCGGGCCCATGCGCACAGCGGCTGTCTCAGAACCAGATGCGCACGCCGGCAACGAAGCGGCTGTCGCGCGTTGGTTCGTCTTCGATCGCGGTGCGTCTGGCGGTGTCACCGAAGCTGCGGCTGTGTACCCAGCCGATATAGGGTGCGAAACGGCGGGTGATTTCGTAGCGCAGCCGTAGGCCGAATTCGGCCTGCTCCACTCCGTTGTCGATGTCGCGCCGGTCATCGTCGGTCAGGGCGATACTGACTTCCACGCGTGGTTGCAGGATCAGTCGGTTGGTCAGCAGCACCTCGTACTCGCCTTCCAGTCGCAGTGCGGCACGGCCGCCGCTGCCGATGTAGAGCGTGGCTTCGGTCTCGAACTTGTAGGGCGCCAGTCCCTGCACGCCGAACGCGGCCCAGCTGCGATGCGCGCCCGCGCCGATGTCCTGACGTGCGCCGACCAGCAGGTCCCACCATGGCGAGATGGCGTGACCGTAGAACGCTTCCAACGATGCATCCTGCGTGCGCCCGTCATGCCGCTCGCCTTCGCTGCGCAACCAGAGCCGGTCGATATCGCCGCCGATCCAGGCGCGTGCTTCCCAGTCCTGACCACTGCCGCGGTTGGTATTGGACGCTTCCAGTCGATCGAGCAACACGTAGTGATTGATGCCTGCCGCGTGCATCGCATGGTGCTGCAGAGGTGCAAATGCCGCAGCGATCTCTTCGGCAGTGGGCTCGGGAATAGGCTCGCGCGGCAGTGCGCTGGTGGTGGGCGATGCCGGCGTTTGGGTTGCCGCTTCCATGTGCAGCGCATGCTGCATGTTGGTGTGATCCATCGGCCCATGCTGACCTGGCCCATGTTGCATCGACGCGTGCCCCATCGACGCATGGTCCATTGCCCCATGGTCCATGTCTGCCTGGGGCTGCTGGCGGTGACCCGGTTGTGGATTCGTAGAGGCCTGGTGTGCTGCATGCTTGACGTCGGCGTGCTGCATGCCTGCGTGATGCATCGATGTCGGCGATGCCGAAACGTCGGCTTGCACCGGGCGTTGCGCAGGTGTGCTGTCGGCAGCGTCTGCCGATGGCGACGCGGTGCCGGTGTGCTGCAGATGCGCGTGATCCATCTGCATCGCATCTGCGCTCTCCTGCGCAGATGGCGGCGATGCCTCTGTCGCGGTGGACGTCTGCGGCTGGGCAGCCGTTGCGTGGTCGGCCATCTGCATTGCATGCGTGCCATCGGCATGCGCGGATGAATCCATCGCCTCAGGCACATGCTCCTGTGCAGTAGCCGATGCGCTCAGCAGCAGTGCGAGCAGCACCACGTCTTGCGTACGAAGCGCGCTCATGCCTCCACCCGCACTTCGCGCATCATGCCCGCTTCCATGTGGTAGAGCAGATGGCAATGGTAGGCCCAGCGGCCCAGCGCATCGGCACGCACGCGGTATGTGCGGCGGGTGCCTGGCGGCATGTCGATGGTGTGCTTGCGTACCTGGAAATGGCCGTTGGCATCTTCCAGGTCGCTCCACATGCCGTGCAGGTGAATGGGGTGCTGCATCATGGTGTCGTTGACCAGCACGATGCGCAGCCGCTCGCCGTACTGCAGCCGCAAGGGCTCTGCCGAGGCGAAGGCGATGCCGTCGAACGACCAGGCAAATTTTTCCATATGCCCGGTCAGATGCAGTTCGATCTCGCGCCCGGGCTCGCGTCCATCCGGATCCTCGAACAGGCTGTGCAGGTCGGCGTAGCGCAGCACCCGGCGGCCGTTGTCGCGCAGGCCAACCCCGGGATCGTCCAGGCGCGGTGAAGTGGCATTGCTGCGCATGTCGATCAGCGGGTTGCCGTCTTCGCTGGCAGGGTGGTGCGGTGTCTTGCGCTGCGCATCGCCGCTTGCATGCCCGTGCATCTGTGCGGCTGGCATCGGCATGGCCATCGCGTGTGCCGCATGCGGGTCGCTGTGCGGCGTGTCGGCGCCGTGCATGGCGTGACCTGCATGCGCCATGCCATCGCCGTGCCCCATGTCCTGCATGGTGAGGATTGCGCGTGGGTCCAGCGCGGGAATCGGTGCCTGCAGCCCATGCCGCACCGCCAGCGTGCCGCAGGCGAATCCGGTGCGGCCCATGTCCTGCGCGAACACGGTAAACGCGTCCTGGCCGATGGGCTCGACAAGCACGTCGAAGGTCTCGGCCGCCGCAATGCGCAGCTCGTCCACGCTGACCGGATGCACGTACTGGCCGTCGGCGGCCACCACGGTCATGCGCAGGCCGGGGATGCGGATGTCGAAGTAGGTCATCGACGAGCCGTTGATGAAACGCAGCAGTACCTTTTCGCCTGGCCTGAACAGGCCGGTCCAGTTGCCGGCCGGGGCGACGCCGTTGAGCAGGTAGGTGTAGGTGTTGGCGTTGACGTCGGACAGGTCGGTCGGGGTCATGCGCATGCGCCCCCACATGCCGCGGTCGGCCAGCGTTGCGCGCAGGCCGTCGTCGCGCGCATCGCGCAGGAAATCGCCCACCGTGCGCTGCGCGTAATTGTCGTGGCTGGGCATCTGTTTGAGCCGCCGGAACAGCGCGGCCGGGTCCAGGTCGGTCCAGTCCGAGAGCAGCACCACATGCTCGCGATCGTGCCGATACGGCGGCGGTGTCAGCGGATCGATGACGATCGCGCCGTACAGGCCGGCCTGTTCCTGAAACATCGAATGGCTGTGATACCAGTAGGTGCCGGACTGGCGCAGCGCAAAGCGGTAGTGGTACTCCTGGCCCGGCGCGATGCCGTCGAAACTCATCCCCGGCACGCCATCCATGTTGGCCGGCAGCAACAGGCCGTGCCAGTGCACCGAGGTGGGTTGGTCGGCCAGCGCGTTGCGCACGCGCACGCTGACCGTGTCGCCTTCGCGCCAGCGCAGCGTGGGGGCCGGCAGGCTCTGGTTGACGGTGATGGCGGGGCGGCGGCGCCCGGTGAGGTTGACCGGCATGCGGCCGATCTGCAGCGTCTGGCTGCTGCCGCGCAGGACCGGCGTGCTCACCGGGTTGGACGCACGCGCATCGCTGCGCCACAGGCCGCCGGCGGCGGCAACGCCGCCCAGGGTAAGGCCTTGCACGAAGCGGCGTCGACTCAGGCCGCCACAGGAAGGGGGATCGAAAGAATTCGGATCGAAAGACATGACATCTCCACTGCGCCCCACCACCGAAGGCGGACGCATCACATCGCTTAGAAACCCCGCGCAGCAAGCGCGCGGGCCCGATGACGGCGCAGCCGTCAGCGCTCAGGCGATGGGAGGTCGAACCGGTTGCTCGGGCACCGGGCTGCCGCGCCCTTCGGCCAGGGTGGCAGGCAGGGTGGCGCGGCCAGGCAAGCCTGCGGGCACCGCAGGCGGGGTCAGCAAGGCGAGGCTGCAGTGCTGCAGGCAGTCGCAGCTGCCCAGCTTGCAGCAGTCGGCCGCGTGCGCGTGCTGGGCTTTATCGGGGGGATGCGCCGCAGCGGGCGGCGGCATGTCGGCATGGCACGGCATCGCGGCCGACATGGGCGCGTGCGCCATCGACGCGGTCGCAACCGTCCCGGCCGAGGCCATCTCCGGCATCGCCATGCCCACCGACGCCCACGAGCCGGTGGCCGTATTGGCAACCAGGCACAGGCACAGTAGCAGGCGGAGCAGGCAACGCAGCACGGGCAGTCAGGGCGGGCAGTCGGGTGCGACGAGCATAGCATCGGCTCCCAGCTGTCCGCCCGATGACCCGGCCGCCGTGGCCGCACGCCCGGCAGCGGTAGAATTGGCGCTTCCTTCGCCGCACAGTCCTGCCATGTCGCAGCGCCAGTGGGTGGCCGCCGCCATCCAGAAGATCGAGGCCGATTTCAACCGTTCGGCCGACACCCATCTGATTCCGATGGACCTGCCGGGCTTTCCGGGCATCGACCTGTATTTCAAGGACGAGTCCAGCCACCCGACCGGCAGCCTCAAGCACCGGCTGGCGCGCTCGCTGTTCCTGTACGCGCTGACCAACGGCTGGCTGCGGGCCGGGCGGCCGGTGATCGAGGCCTCCAGTGGCTCGACCGCCATCTCCGAGGCCTATTTCGCGCGGCTGCTGGGGGTGCCCTTCATCGCGGTGATGCCGGCTTCGACCTCGCCGGAAAAGATCGCCGCGATTCAATTCCAGGGCGGCCGCTGCCATCTGGTCGAGCGTGCCTGCGATCTGGACAGCGCCTCGCACCAGCTCGCGCGCGAGACCGGCGGCCATTTCATGGACCAGTTCACCTACGCCGAGCGCGCCACCGACTGGCGTGCCAACAACAACATCGCCGAATCGATCTTCAAGCAGCTGGCCGAGGAGCCGCATCCGATTCCCGACTGGATCGTCTGCAGCCCCGGCACCGGCGGCACCAGCGCCACGCTCGGCCGCTATGTGCGCTACCGGCGCCACGCCACCCGCATCCTCTGCGCCGACCCGGAAGTGTCGGTGTTCTTCGACGGCTATTGCCGCGCGGTGGACGGGCAGTGCCCCAAGGAGCTGGCCATCACCGGCGGCTCGCGCATCGAAGGCATCGGCCGCCCGAGGGTGGAGTCCAGCTTCATCGCCAGCTGCGTGGACGTGATGATCAAGGTGCCCGACGCCCTGAGCCTGGCCGCCATGCGCCATGTCAGCGCCACGCTTGGCCGCCGCGTCGGCGGCTCCACCGGCACCAACTTCATCGGCGTGCTGCAGGCCGCCCAGCGCATGCGCCAGGCCGGCCGCAGCGGCTCCATCGTTACCATCCTGTGCGATGCCGGCGAGCGCTATGCGCACAGCTATTACGACCCGGCCTGGTACGTGGCGCGCGACATCGACGTCACCGACAGCGATGCGGCCATTGCCATCGCCGTCAACGGCGGCGACCTGCCTGCGCTGCCTTGTGCGGCGCTGGAATGATCGCCATATCCGATGACTTGCTGGCAAAACCGCTGCGTCTGGCAACGTCTGCCAGTCCCTCGCCCTGATTCCTGATCCAGTCCACCGCCGGAGCGCCCCATGACCAACCCGCTGCTCGACCTGTCCGGACTGCCGTCCTTCGATGCGATCCGCCCCGAACACGTGGGCCCGGCAATCGATCAACTGCTGGCCGAGGCCGAGGCCGCGGTGAAAGCGGCCGAGCAGGTCAGCCCGGTCAGCTGGGACAGCTTCGTGGTGCCGCTGGACGATGCCACCGAGCGGCTGTGGCGTGCCTGGGGCCAGGTCGGCCATCTGCAGGCGGTGGTCAACACGCCGGAACTGCGCGAGGCCTACAACAGCAATCTGCCCAAACTCAGCCGCTTCGGCAGTGCGCTGGCACAGAACCTAGCGCTGTATGCGCAGTACAAGGCGCTGGCCGAAGCGCCGGAAGCGGCGCACTACGACGCCGCGCGGCGCAAGGTGCTGGAAAACGCGCTGCGCGATTTCCGCCTCGGCGGTGCCGAGCTGGATGATGCATCCAAGGCGCGGTTTGCGCAGGTCCAGGAAGAACTGTCCGCACTGGCCGCCAAGTTTTCGCAGAACGTGCTCGATGCCACCGATGCATGGTCGTACGTGAGCGAGGACGCAACCGAGCTGTCTGGTTTGCCGGCCGAGGTGGTCGCCGCTGCACGCGCGGCCGCGGAAAAAGACGGCGTGCCGGGCTGGAAGCTGACCTTGCAGATGCCGTGCTATCTGCCGGTGCAGACCGATGCGGACAATCGCGAGCTGCGCGCGCGGCTGTATCGCGCCAACGCCGAGCGCGCCTCCGAGTTCGGCGATGCCGCGCTGGACAACAGCGCCAATATCGATCGTATCCTGGCCCTGCGCGCCGAACTGGCGCAGCTGCTCGGGTTTGCCAGTTACGCGGAGTATTCGGTCGCCACCAAAATGGCGCAAAGCCCGGATGAAGTGATGGGCTTCCTGCGCGATCTTGCGGTGCGCGCCAAGCCGTATGCGCAACGCGACCGTGCCGAGCTCGAAGCCTTTGCCCGCGACGAACTTGGCCTGGACGAACTGCAGGCCTGGGATCTGGCCTACGCCTCCGAAAAACTCAAGCAGGCGCGCTACAGCTTCTCCGAGCAGGAGGTGAAGCAGTACTTCACCGAGCCCAAGGTGCTGGCCGGTCTGTTCGATGTGATCCACAGCCTGTATGGCCTGACCGTCAAGCCCGATCGCGCGCCGGTCTGGCATGCGGATGTGCGCTTCTATCGCCTGGAAGATGCGCAGGGCGAGCTGGTCGGCCAGTTCTATCTGGACCTGTACGCGCGCGAAGGCAAGCGTGGCGGCGCGTGGATGGACGATTGCCGCAACCGCCGCGACACCGCCAACGGCGTGCAGACGCCGCTGGTGTATCTGGTGTGCAACTTCGGCCGCAGCAGTGGCGATACGCCGGCCACGTTCCGGCATGGCGAAGTCACCACGCTGTTCCATGAAATGGGCCACGGCCTGCACCAGTTGCTCACGCGTATCGGCGAGCTGGGTGTGGCCGGCATCAACGGCGTGGAATGGGACGCGGTGGAACTGCCGAGTCAGTTCATGGAGAACTTCTGCTGGGAATGGGAGCGCGTGCAGGCGATGACCGCGCATGTGCGCACCGGCGAACCGCTGCCACGCAATCTGTTCGATCGGCTGTTGGCCGCACGCAATTTCCAGAGCGGCATGTTCACCGTGCGGCAACTGGAATTTGCGTTGTTCGACATGCAGCTGCACAGCAGCTTCGACCCGGTGCAGGACAGCGTGCTGCACCTGATCGAGCGCGTGCGCGACGAAGTGGCGGTCAATCGCCCGCCGGCATGGAATCGCTTCCCGCACCAGTTCAGCCATATCTTCGCCGGTGGCTACGCGGCTGGATACTACAGCTACAAATGGGCCGAAGTGCTCAGCGCAGACGCCTACGCCGCCTTCGAAGAAGCGCCCGAACAGGTCGCCGACACTGGAGCACGTTTCCGGCATGAAGTGCTGTCGCGTGGCGGCAGCCGCAGCGCGGCCGACAACTTCCGCGCCTTTCGTGGACGTGCGCCGAGCATCGATGCATTGCTGCGGCATAACGGCATGGCGGGCTGATCGCAAGCGTTTACGCTGTGTCGCCAAAGCGTCGTCAGCTCCGCGGCGCACCGCATCCGGATGCGGTGCATCGGCGCGCGCAAAAGGCTGGCGGAAACACTGCATCGGACATCGTGTGTCCTTGAGTTCGAGCGGGTCCCATCGTGCTGAAGGACCAGGCACCCGCTCGCTCAGGTGCCTTCTACATCCTCAGGATTCTGCAAGTCGCGGCACTGTGCATGGCGTTCGCCCACCTGTGCCAGTGCGCCAGGAAATCCCAGGGCATAGGCATCCAGGTCGATCCAGGCAGGGTTGAGCGTCTCCACCAACTGCCGCCGCCAGGCATGCGGCCAGGCGCGAAGTTGCGTGGCGCGGGCCTTGGCAGCTGCCAGATCGGTGCAGGCCTCGAACCACACCAGCAGCAGCGGCATCACGCGCTCCCTGGGCAAGCTGGCTTCCTGCTGCGCGATGATGCGCCGGCGGGTGTCGCTGATTGCGCCCAGACCACCTGCCACGTCGATGTAAAACGCCTCCCGCCGCGCATGCGCCAGCAGGTAAACCACCGATGGGCCATGAAACAAGCTATCCCAGTCGGCATGCTCAAGCGCCGCGAATTCCGATCTCACCGGAGAGCGCGTGTCAGCCATCTTCGCTACCTCCCTACGCTATGCGCCACCGGCCAGCCCGAGCGCGTCGATCAAGATACTGGCATGGTGTTCGCAGGTTACCAAAGAGAACGCGATCATGTGACGAGTGCAGTTTGTAGGTAGGGACACGATCGATGTGCCGGTCGCTTGTGATCAAACCACGTCGAACTGGTGGCCGCCACGGGCAGGGCAAGCTGGCGGCCACCCATCGGAGGCCATGCTGCGCGACAAGCGTCAATCAGTAGCGGCACACCGTTCGCTGCGCTCGAATGCCGATGCCGAACAGGTCACGCGATCCTGTTCGGCATCCGCCACGCCATCAATCGTCACACCCGGCCGAACACCAATGCGCCATTGGTACCGCCAAAACCGAAGCTATTGGACATCACGGTGTTCAATGTGGCCTCCTGGGTCTGTCGCAGGATCGGGAAGCCTTCCGCGCGCGGGTCGAGCTCGTCGATATGCGCCGAGCCGGCCATGAAACCATCGCGCAGCATCAGCAGGCTGTAGATCGCCTCGTGCACGCTGGCCGCGCCCAACGAATGGCCGGACAGCGCCTTGGTCGAGGACAGCGGTGGCACGTTGTCGCCGAACACCTCGCGCACCGCGCCCAGTTCGGTGACATCGCCCAGTGGGGTAGAGGTGCCGTGGGTGTTGAGATAATCGATCGGCTGGCTGAGGCCTTGCATGGCCATGTGCATGCAGCGCACCGCGCCTTCGCCGGTGGGCGCGACCATGTCCGCGCCATCGGAGGTCACGCCATAACCGAGCAGTTCGGCATGGATGCGTGCGCCGCGTGCGATGGCGTGGTCGTAGTCTTCCAGCACCAGCATGCCGCCGCCGCTACCGATGACGAAGCCATCGCGCTGCGCATCGTACGGGCGCGAGGCGACCGCAGGGCGATCGTTGAAGCCGGTCGACAACGCGCCCATCGCATCGAACATCACGCTCATGGTCCAGTGCAATTCTTCGCCGCCGCCGGCGAACATTACATCCTGCGCGCCATGCCGGATCAGATCCGCAGCCGCGCCGATGCAATGCGCCGAGGTCGCACACGCGGCAGACAGCGAGTAGCTCAGGCCGCGAATCTTGAACGCGGTGGCCAACGATGCAGACACTGCGGAACACATCGTGCGCGGCACCATGTACGGGCCGACCTTGCGCACGCCACGGTTGCGCAGCAGATCGGCGGTTTCCACCTGCCATTGGCTGGATCCGCCACCGGAGCCGGCAATCACGCCGGTACGCAGTGCGCTGACCTGTTCGGCATCCAGCCCGGCATCGGCGATCGCATCGCGCATCGCCAGATACGCGTACGCCGAGGCATCGCCCATGAAGCGCTTGAGCTTGCGGTCGATCAGGCTGTCCAGATCCAGCGCCACCGCGCCGCCCACCTGGCTGCGCAGGCCTGCTTCGGCGTGATCGGGCAATGCGGTGATGCCAGAGCGGCTCTCGCGCAGTGCAGTGGAGACGGTGTCCAGATCATTGCCCAGACACGAATTGATGCCCATTCCGGTGACGACGACACGGCGCATCAGAAATTCTCCGTTGAAGTGAACATGCCTACGCGCAGGTCTTTGGCAGTGTAGATCTCGCGCCCGTCCACCAGCATGCGCGCATCGGTCTGCGCCATCACCAGCTTGCGGTTGATCACGCGGCTGATATCGATTTCGTACGTTACCAGTGTGGCGCTTGGCAGCACCTGGCCGGTGAATTTGACCTCTCCGCAACCCAGCGCGCGGCCGCGACCCGGCGCGCCGATCCAGGTGAGGAAGAAGCCGGTCAGCTGCCACATCGCATCCAGGCCCAGGCAGCCGGGCATCACCGGGTCGCCGATGAAGTGGCAGCCGAAGAACCACAGGTCCGGGCGGACATCGAGTTCTGCGCGGATCACACCCTTGCCGTGTGCGCCGCCGGTATCGTTGATCTCGGTGATGCGGTCGAACATCAGCATCGGGTCGTTGGGCAGGCGGGCACTGTCGGGGCCGAACAATTCCCCACGCGCGCTGGCCAGCAATTGGTCACGCGAGTACGCACTTTGACGAGTCATGACGAACGTTTCCTGCAAGAAGCGATAAGGCGAAGCCGGCAAGCGTGCATGAGGGCGCGCGGTTCAATCAAACGTTTTATCCGTACGCATGCGTGCTGTGTTCAACCGGTTGCGCAGTGCGGCAAGCGGTCTGTGCAGGCTGGATCAAGGCGTGAGACGCGGCTGATTTATCATGTGTATTCAGCACTTGGAGAGACGCCAGCTTGATGCGCAAGATCGTGCATGTGGACATGGATGCGTTCTACGCGTCCGTGGAGCAACGTGACGATCCATCGCTGCGCGGCAAGCCGGTGGTGGTGGCGTGGCGCGGTGCGCGCTCGGTGGTGTGCGCAGCCTCCTACGAGGCGCGTACCTTCGGTATTCGTTCGGCCATGCCGGCGATGCGTGCCGAACGTCTATGTCCGGATGCGGTGTTCGTGCCGCCGGATTTTGCGCGCTACAAGGCGGTGTCGCGGCAGGTGCGCGAGATCTTCCATCGGCATACCGATCTGGTCGAGCCGCTATCGCTGGACGAAGCCTATCTGGATGTCACGCAAGCCAAGACCGGCATGCAACTGGCCACCGAAATCGCGCAACTGATCCGCAACCAGATCCGCGAGGAAACCCAGCTCACTGCATCGGCGGGCATCGCGCCGAACAAATTCCTGGCCAAGATCGCTTCGGACTGGCGCAAGCCCGATGGACAGTTCGTCATCGCGCCCAGTCGTGTGGATGCGTTCCTGCTGCCGCTGCCGGTCAACCGCATTCCTGGTGTGGGCAAGGTGATGGATGGCAAGCTGGCGGCGTTGGGCATCGTCACCGTGGCGGATTTGCGACTGCGACCGCTGGAGGAATTGCAGGCGCATTTCGGCAGCTTCGGGCAGAGCCTGTATCGCCGCGCGCGTGGCATCGACGAGCGCCCGGTCGAACCGGATCAGGAGGTGCAATCGGTCTCCTCGGAAGACACCTTCAGCGAAGATATCGCGCTGGAGGCGCTGGATCCGCATATCCTGCGCCTGGCCGAAAAAACCTGGCTCGCCACGCGGCGCACCGAGCGTATCGGGCGCACCGTGGTGCTGAAATTGAAGACCTCGAACTTTCGCATTCTGACCCGCTCGTACACGCCGGAGCAGCCACCGGCCTCGCTGGAGGCACTGGCAGAGATTGCATTGGCGCTGACCCGGCGCGTGGAGTTGCCCGCCGACACGCGCTATCGCCTGGTCGGTGTAGGACTGAGTGGTTTCAGCGATGCGGAAGAGGGTGCTGTGCAGGGCGAGTTGTTCGGCGATGTGCCGCAGGCGCAGTGAGTGCGATGCGCGGTGCCTGCAGTGCTGCGGCGTTGGCGTGCTGCATGCATCAATGACTGCATCGACGCATGCATCCACACTCCCCATCGCGCCACAGTGACACACTGTGAATCCTGTACTTCGTACACTGCGCCTCGCTCCCCCCACACAAGGCAGTCTGCATGTATCCGTATCCACTGGTGATTTTCGACCTGGATGGCACGCTGGTGGACAGCGCACCGAATATCGCCGAAGCACTCAACGCCACCTTGCAGGAGCTTGGGCTGCAGCAGTTCAGCGAAGCGACGATCCGCAGCTGGATCGGCGAAGGCGTGCACGTGCTGCTCGCCACCGCGTTGCGCGAAGCCGGCGGCACGCACGATGCCGATACCGAAATGCCGGTGATGATGCGTCACTACGAAGCCTGCCTGCTGCACAACCCACAGGTGTATCCCGGCGTTGCCGAGGCACTTGCAGGCTTGCGCGAGGCCGGCGTCACGCTGGCGTTGTGTACCAACAAGCCGTCGCGCTTTATCGCGCCGCTGTTGGAGCATCTGGGCATCGCGGTGCATTTCAGCGCGCTGCTCGGCGGCGATTCGCTACCGCAGCGCAAGCCCGACCCGGCGCCGCTGCTGCACCTGGCCAGGCAGTTCCGGCACACCCCGCAGCAGTGCCTGATGGTGGGCGATTCGGCCACCGATGCAGCCGCCGCAACTGCCGCTGCAATGCCGTTGGCGATGGTGCGTTACGGCTATCTGCGCGGCTTTGATGTACAGACATCCGGCGCGGTGGCCATTGTCGATGACATGCGCGAACTGCTTGCGTTGAAGTAGCGCGCAGCAGCGTCGCCGCAGATCTGCGATTTGAGAATGAATCGCATCTGTGTAGAATGTGCGGACAATCTTGACTGCGTTGTAGCGCCTTGCACGTACCCAGTGCACGATGCACGCATCACCCCCACCGTGTCACCTCAAGCCGTCGCCAGAGGTCTATCTCCTGTCGAGAGGTTTGAGAATGTCCGCATCACGCCGGTCATGGATGTCTGTGCCTGCACGCCATCCCGTGCTGTCCCACCGTCAGCTGGTGCTGGCCATTGCGCTCGGTTGTAGCAGCTGCATTTGCAGCGCATCTGCTGAAGACGCCGCAGCCGATCCGCAATCGCTGGACACCGTGCACGTCACTGCCGCACAGATCGCCCGGCAAGCATTGGGTTCGTCGGTGATCACGGCCGAAGACATCGAGCGGCGCCCGCCGGTCAACGATCTCTCACAGCTGCTGCGCACCATGCCGGGCGTCAATCTCACCGGCAACAGTGCTTCTGGCCAGTACGGCAACAACCGCCAGATCGATCTGCGCGGTATGGGCCCGGAAAACACGCTGATTCTGGTCGATGGCAAGCCGATGGGATCGCGCGATGCGGTACGCATGGGCCGCAGCGGCGAGCGCAATACGCGTGGCGACACCAACTGGGTGCCGGCCGAAGCGGTGGAGCGCATCGAAGTGCTGCGTGGCCCGGCTGCGGCACGCTATGGCTCGGGTGCCTCCGGTGGTGTGGTCAACATCATCACCAGGAAGCCCACCGGCGATCTGACCGGCTCGATGACGGTGTTCGGTCTTGTGCCGCAGCACAGTGCCGAAGGTGGCGGCCAGCGCGCGGGATTCCAGCTCAGCGGCCCGCTGTCCGATACCTTCTCGTTCCGTCTCTACGGCAACCTCAACAAAACCGATCCGGATTCGCTGGATCTCAATCGCCGCTTCGCTAGCAACGCTGCCGCAGTGCCGCCGGCAGGGCGCGAGGGCGTGCGCAACAAGGACATCAACGGCTTGCTGCGTTGGGATCCGATGGAAGGCCAGGTCATCGAACTCGATGCCGGTTTCAGCCGCCAGGGCAATCTGTACGCAGGCGATCGCGCGGTCAGCGCCGACGGTCTGGCCGGCGCGGATCTGGGCGCCTTGTTCGGCAGCGAAACCAATACCATGATCCGCCGTACCGCATCGCTGACCCATCGCGGCACCTGGGCGCTGGGCACCTCGCGCCTCACCGCTGCCTATGAAGGCACCGACAACACCCGTCTCAACGAAGGCCTGGCCGGCGGGCCGGAAGGCTCCATCGCCGCCGGTCTGCTCAACTCCACCGCCACGCTCGATAACCTCAACATCGATGGCGAATTCAACATGCCGCTGCAGGCCTGGGCCGAGCAGGTGCTGACGCTGGGCTTCGAGCGCCGCCAGAGCCGCCTCAGCGATGCCTATTCGATGTCGCAGGCCGTCACCGCCGGCGGTGGCTTCCCCGGCCTTGCCGCAGGCGCACGCAGCCCGCGCAGCGAGGCCACGCTCAGCGCGGTGTATCTGGAAGACAACATCTATGCCACCGAGCGGCTGACGCTCACGCCGGGCCTGCGACTGGATCACCACAGCCAGTTCGGCAACAACCTCAGCCCCAGCCTCAACGTGCAGTACAAACTCACCGACGACTGGCTGCTCAAGGGCGGCATCGCGCGCGCGTTCAAGGCGCCAAACCTGTACCAGTCCAACGCCAATTATCTGTATTACACGCGCGGCAATGGCTGCCCAGTGCTGTTCCCCAATCTCGGCTCGGGCTGCTATATCCAGGGCAACGACAACCTCGATCCGGAGACCAGCATCAACAAGGAGATCGGCATCGAGTGGGCACCGCAGAGCGGTCACCATGCCTCGCTGACCTATTTCCACAACGCCTATGACGACAAGATCGTTGCCGGCATGGTGCCGGTTGGCGTCACTGTCGACAGGCGTGGGCAGGTGTTCCAGTGGACCAACGCATCGGAAGCGATCGTGCAGGGCGTGGAAGGCAATCTCACGTTGCCGCTGCTGGGCGAGCAGGGCCGCGTGCTGAAGTGGAATACCAACGTGACCTACATGATCGAGAACAAGAACACCGCCACCGATCAGCCGCTGTCGGTGATCCCCGAATACACGGTCAACACCACGCTGGATTGGCAACCGACCCAGGCCTTGTCGCTGCTGCTCACCGGCACCTTCTACGGCAAGCAGGAATCGGCTACCCAATCGAGCACCAGCGGCGGCGCCATCGCCCCCGACGCGCGCGACCCCTACGATCTGTGGGGCATCAGTGCGCGTTACCGCATCACCCGCAAGATCAGTGTGGGAATGGGCGTGGACAACCTGTTCGACACGCGCCTGTTCCGCGAAGGCACCAACAACACCGGCGGTGCGGCGGGTGCGGCCACCTACAACGAGCCGGGGCGCGCGTATTGGGCGAGCTTGAGTTTCGGCTTCTAAATGGCGCATGAAGGGAGCGTGCAGTAATGCGACATCATCGTTGGCGGCTTGCGTGCGCCGGTGTGCTGATGTGGATCGTCGGCATGACGCCGCTGTTCGCACAGCCGGATCTGACCCGCACGCTCGGCAGCACCGTCGCCGATCGTCCCAGCGCCTCCTATGTCTTCAGCGAATTGCGTCTGGACTCGGCCGATGCCCAACGCCGTTACCGCGTACGAATTGCCACACCCAAGGCAGCGCCGCCCGCTGCGGGATATCCGGTGGTGTATCTGCTGGATGGCAATGCGGCATTGATGGAACTGGATGAGCGCCTGCTCGACAGCCTGTCCACGCACGGCACTGCACCGGTGCTGGTGTTCATCGCCGACGACAGTGCGCTGCGCATCGATGCGGTGGGGCGCAGTCTGGATTACACGCCTGCGCGTTTTACCGATGGCCGTGTGGAAACCGATCCGCTGAATCCGCAGCGCAGGACCGGCGGCGCGGCCGCATTCGCGCAACTGATCGCCACACGCATTCGCCCGCAGGTGGAAGCGCGCGTGTCGGTGGATCGTCAGCGGCAAACGCTATGGGGCCATTCGTATGGCGGGCTGTTCGTGCTGCAGGTGTTGTTGACACAGCCGCAGCTGTTTCAACACTACGTCGCGGTCGATCCATCGCTGTGGTGGGGCGATGGGTTTATCGTCCAGCAGGCGCGGCGCGTGGTGGATCAGGCACAAGCAGCTTCTGCAGACATGCAGCCATCGAAGCGTCGTTTGACGCTGATGGCGGGTGAGGGCAGGCCACCGGGACAAGATGCAGCACCAGATCGCCCCGGGCGGCCGCGTGCAGACCCACACGTTGCACAGAATCTCGTCACGCTGTTGTCGTCGTTACCCGGCCTCACCACCGAATACCAGCCGCTACTTGGCCTTAGCCATGGTCAGACGCTGGGTGCATCGCGTGCGCCAACGTTACGGGATGCAGCGACGCGTTGATGACGCCATCGAATAATCGATCGAAGATCGATCGCTCGAGAAATCAACAATCACGCCGCTGCCGCTCGCATCACCATCGCCACGTGCACACAGCTACTGCAACGCGGCACAGACGCTCAATCGTCGTGCGTCTGGTCTGTTACCGCATCGTCATCGGCAGCCTCATGCATGTCGCCATGCGTAGCGTCGTTATCGGCGCGCGCGTAATGCACGGTTTCCACCGGCCCACCCACCGCGCGTCCACGCACCGGCAGCAACGCGCTGGCCGCTTCGTACTCGGCCAGCAAGGCATGCCGACGCGCTTCGGGCACCTCCTGCCAATGGCAGTCGGTCAACGCGCCCTCCAGCGAATACAGCAGATTGAGGCTGGGCTTGAAGCCGGCGCGGCGCACCTTGACGAACGCGCCCACCGCGCCCACCGCCTGCAGATCCTCCTGCGTGCGCAGGCCGACCTGACGCAGCCACGCTGCACTCTTCGGGCCGATATTGCGCAGCCGTTCGGTGGTCATGTCAGCGCGCCGACAAAGACCTGCGCAATGGCTTCCAGGCCGCGCTGATCGTCGGCATCGAAGCGATCCAGCTCCGGGCTGTCCAGATCCAGCACGCCGATCAGCGCATCGCCCTTGACCAGCGGGATCACCAGCTCCGAGCGCGAGGCCGAATCGCAGGCGATATGCCCTGGGAAGGCATCCACATCGGCAATGCGCTGGCTCTGCCGGGTGCTGGCGGCCGCGCCGCACACGCCCTTGTCCAGCGGGATGCGCACGCAGGCCGGCAAGCCCTGAAACGGCCCCACCACCAGCTCGCGGCCGTCGTAAAAATAGAAGCCGGCCCAGTTGAGCGACGGCAACGCGTTGAAGATCAGCGCAGCCAGGTTGGCGGCGTTGGCGATCCGATCCGGCTCGCCATGCACCAGTGCCTGGGCCTGGGCGGTGAGCTGGGCGTATTGTTCCGGCTTGCTGCCGGTCAGCGAAGAAGTTGCGAACATGACCGAAGTCTAGCAGCGGCCATCCGCAGGGTCGTTGCGACTCAGCGTTCCGTTCGGATCCGCACGCTATGCTGCGCGCCCTCACTGCAACCGCGGCGTGGCCGCAGGAACCAAACGCATGCAGCTTTCGGCGTTCTATGTCACCGGCACCGACACCGGCATCGGCAAGACCATGGGCAGCACCGCGTTGCTGCACGCATTGCGCGCACGCGGGCATACCGCCGTGGGCATGAAGCCCGTCGCCAGCGGCTGCGAGCAAACCGCGCACGGCTGGCGCAACGAGGACGCCCTGGCACTGCAGGCCGCCAGCGACCCGCAACCCGACTACGCCACCCTCAATCCCTATGCCTTGCCGGCCCCACTGGCGCCGGAGCTGGCTGCGGCCGATGTCGGCGTGAGCCTGTCGCTGGAGCCGATCGCCCGCGCCTTCGCGCAATTGCGCGCGCAGGCCGAGGTGGTGGTGGTCGAAGGTGTCGGCGGCTGGGCCGCGCCGCTGAGCGCCGATCTGGACCAGGCCGATCTGGTCCGCGCGCTCACGCTCCCGGTCGTGCTGGTGGTCGGCGTCCGGCTGGGCTGCATCAATCACGCGCGCCTGACCGCTGCGGCGATCGCCGCCGACGGGCTGGACTGCATCGGCTGGATCGCCAACGAGATCGACCCGCAGATGGAGCGCATCGAGGAGAACATCGGCATGCTGCACCAGCGCCTGGCGATGCCGTACTGGGGCCGGATCCGTTGGGCGCCCGGTGCCGACGCCGCCCGCCAGGCGCAAGGGCTGCAGCTGCCGGCCTGACAGGGGTAGTCATCGCGCGTTTCGCTGCTGCGGACAGGCTCTTCATCGGCCTGGGCTGCGGCCCGCGCACGCCGCCGCTGAGATCAGGGCGTGCTTCACCTCGCGACCTGGGCTTCCGGCAAGCGGACGTTGCGCCGTCGTTCCCGTGCGCCCGGCTCCGGTACGCTCACTGCGGCGGCCCGTATGCGGCGCTGCATCGAAGACGCCCGCACAGAAAGCAATAAAAAAGCCCGACAGAGGGAGGGATCTGTCGGGCCGGATTGCATGGGGGGAGGGACCCATGCAAAGACGCTGAATGTTGGTGGCCGTTACTTGCGCCGGTTCTTGCCTGTTGCGCCGGCCTGTTCGCTGCCGGTGTCGAACTTCTGCTTTGCAAACTGTCCAAGCTCGCTGGACATCTTCAATCCCATCCCGACCACTTCCTGATTGGCCGAAGCCAGGCGTTCCAGGTTGTCGCGGGCCAGTTGCAGGCCTTTCGGCCAGAGCGTCTGGTAGGCACCCAGGTCGCGTGCCTGCGCAAACTCACCGAAAAACGTGGTGGTTGCGTTGACGTTCTGCTCCAGCGTGTCCAATGCCAACTGGTTGGCACGTGCTGCGACAGAGGCGAACTGACTGGTAAAGCCGTTTTCGAACTGCGCCGACATTGCGAACCCCTTGGGGAATGCTGTGACCGTTTGCTGCGTTGCAGCATACGTGGATATTGCTGCGATGCAACACGTTTGCTGAAAATTTCCAAAACGGCTTCAAAAGGCTTTTGGGATCAACAAGTTATCCGGGCCGCAGAAACGGTAAAGCCGCCCAGCAGGCGTCCTTGCGTCACACGATTGCGCCAGGCGATCAGCCGCGATAACGGCAGCCGGACGTGCAGGTTTCGTGCACCACGATCTCGCTCAACTGCGGCAGCGCCGGCTTGAGCTGGTTCCAGATCCAGATCGCCAGCCGCTCGCTGGTCGGGTTTTCCAGCCCCTCGATGTCGTTGAGGTAGTGGTGGTCCAGGCGATCGTAGATCGGTTGGAAGGCGGCCTTGATGTCGCCGAAATCCATGATCCAGCCGGTCTCGGCACCGGGCTCGCCGCTGACATGCAGCTCGACCCGGAACGAATGCCCGTGCAGCCGGGCGCACTTGTGGCCGGGCGGCACGTTGGGAAGCCGATGCGCGGCTTCGAGCGTAAAGACTTTGAAGATATCCATGCGCGCCATTGTAGATGCGCCCGTGCCTCTCGGGCGGTGCCAATCGCGCCGAGACAGCGCCTCTGCGGCCTTGCAAAGACACCAGCAAGACCGGTTGGCCTCGTCGCACTGAGTCGCCGCATGCAGCACGACCTCCAGCGCGCGTACTACCGCGTCGAGCCGCCCGTGTGTGTCACAGCGCGTCATAACCCTATGCAGTTATGTAATTTTTGTTAATCGACCCCGCATGGCCCACTGCAAAACCCCTATTCATGGATGCCGTGCGTGAAGCGCCCTACGCCTTACCTGCTGTCTCTTGCCGTCCTCTCGGCGCTGATTCCCCTTGCTCATGCCGACGACGCGACACCCGACACGGGCAAGACCCTGGCCACCGTCAGCGTCACCGGTTCCAACATCAAGCGTACCGACAGCGAAGGCCCGAATCCGGTGCAGGTGATCGACCGCCAGCAGCTGGAGCAGTCCGGCAAGGTCACCGTGGCCGACGCGCTGCGCTCGATCTCGGCCAACACCGGCAACGCCACCAACGAAACCACCAACAACGGCTGGGCGTCCGGCTCGGCGGGCATCGGCCTGCGCGGGCTGTCGCAGAAGAACACGCTGGTGCTGCTCAACGGACGCCGGCTGGCCAATTACGGCTTTCCTGCCAATGGCCTGGGCGACACCTTCGTCAACCTCAACGCGTTGCCGCTGGTGGCGGTGGAACGCATCGAAGTGCTCAAGGACGGCGCCTCTGCCGTGTACGGCTCCGATGCGGTGGCTGGCGTGGTCAACATCATCACCCGGCAGGATTTCCAGGGCGCCGAGCTCGGCATCAGCGGCGGCACCTCCGATCAGGGCGGCATGGACACACAGCGTGCCAAGTTCATCGGCGGCATCGGCGATCTGGACCGCGACGGCTACAACATCCTTTTCAGTTTCGATGCCTACAACCGCGACCGGCTGGATCAGGACCAGCGCGAACTGACCCGCTCTGGCATCTATACCGATCTGCCGGGCGGGCGCTGGAACGGCTGGTCGGCCAAGGGCGCGCGCTATCTGGTCGGCGGCCGCTCGGTACCGATGCTGGATGCGCAAGGCAATTGCCCCACCGGCACGGTGCTCACCGCCAGCGCGCCGATCGACGGTCTGGCCGGCGACACCTGCGGCTTCAACCAGGCCCCGTTCACCACGCTGATCCCCTCGACCAAGCGCTATCAGGCCTATACCAACGCCACCTTCCGGCTCAGCGACAATGTCGAAGCGTTTGGCGAGGCGCTCTACAGCGAGGTCAAGGGCGTGTCGATCTTCGGCTCCAGCCCGTACTTCACCCTGGAAGGCGGCCGCTTTGCCTTGAACGCCAGCACCGGCCTGGCCGAGCCGGTATCCAACCTGTTGCCGGCCTCCAGCCCGTACAACCCGTACGGCACCGCGGTACCGATCGAATACACCTTCTTCGACCTGGGCCAGACGGTCAAAACCAACCGCTCGCAGTCCTATCGTTTTCTCGGTGGCGTGCGCGGCAAGACCGAACGCTGGGATTGGGAGGCGGCTGCGTTCGCCGCACGCAGCACCGAGCACGAAACCGTGTCCGGTGGTTTTGCCAATCGCTTCACCCTGGCGCAGTCGCTGGCCGACGGCAGCTACAACCTGCTCAACCCGTCCGCCACGCCGCAATCGGTGATCGACGGCATCAACCTAAGCACCTTGCGCCCGGCGCAATCGACACTGCGCGGCGTCGACGCCAAAGTGTCCGGCAATCTGTTCGAGCTGCCGGCCGGTAGCGTCGGATTCGCCGCCGGTGCCGAGTGGCGTCAGGAAGAATTGGTCTCGCGTAATCCGCTACAGATCGATCAAGGCCTGCAGATCCGCCCGGCGATTGCCGCGGTGGATGGTGAGCGCAAGGTGTCGGCGCTGTATGCCGAAGTCAACCTGCCGCTGCTGCAAGCTCTGGAACTGCAACTGGCAGGGCGCGGCGATCATTACAGCGATTTCGGCAATGCGTTTTCGCCCAAGGCCAGTTTGCGCTGGCAACCGCTGGATGCCGTGCTGGTACGCGCGGCCGCCTCGCGCGGCTTTCGCGCACCTTCGCTGTCGGAGAATGCAGCCAGCACCAATATCTCCTACGGTTCGGTGGTCGATCCGTTCGATCCGGACGTGCCGGGCTCGCGCCAGAACCCGACCTTCTTTACCGTCGGCAATACCGAGCTCAATCCGGAGCGCACGCGCAGCTATAACCTTGGCGTGGTGCTGTCGCCGTGGGCCGACACCAGCCTGAGCGTGGACTGGTACAAGATCGAACTGGAAAATCTGGTCGGCACCGGCAACAACGCCACCATCGTGCAGAACAACGACCCGGCCGATGTCATCCGCAACGAACGCGGCACGCTGGTGGCGGTGTACAACCGCTATCAAAACCTCAGCGAGCTGACGACCTCCGGCCTCGATGTCGAATTACGCCAGCGCTGGCGCACCGGAGCGGCCGGCAACTTTGGCCTCAATACCGCCTACACCCACGTGCGCGATTACCGCCGCCCCACCGTGGTCGGTGGCCCGTTGCAGGATTACGCCGGCAGCAATCTCGGCCCGTCGTTGCCGCGCAACAAGGCGACCACCACGCTGGACTGGAATCTGGGCACGGTGAGTGCGGCGCTGACCTGGTACTACACCGGCGGCTACGACCAGAAGGCCAGCGCGGCGGCCAATGCCGTGCAATCGCGTGTGGGCGACTACAACCAGTTCGATCTGTATCTGGGCTACACCGGCATCGACAAGCTCACGCTCTACGCCAAGATCGAGAACCTGGCCGACAAGCAGCCGCCGGTCGATGCCTCGTTCCCGGGCATTCGCGCGCCTTACGACTTCACCCAGTACGACCTGCGTGGGCGCTATTTCACCGTGGGCCTGGATTACCGATTCTGATCGGCATACGCACGGCCCTGGTGCGCGACGTGGGAGTGCCGGTCATGCCCCATCGCGCGCAAGCGGACTCCTGCACACTGCAGCAGCTAGGTTCGCGACCGCAGCCGTGCAATGGTGGCTCTGCCTGCCACCGCTCTGAACGACTGCAATCGCCATTGGCCCTGGACACTTTCAAGGAATCACGATGACCTCTTCGCAGCACGCCTGGCTACTCGCGCTGGCCTTTGTCGCGCCTCCCCTGGTCGCGCAACCTGCCGCACCACCCGCCGCGCTACCGGGTTACGACGCCGCTGCCGCACAGGCGCAACGCGCGCTGGAAGCACGTTTCGATAGCGGCTTGCAGGACGCCGATTATCGCGGCTGGTTGAAGCAATGGTCGTCGGCACCCAATCACGTTGGCTCGCCGCATAACCTGGAGAACGCCCGCGATCTGCAAAGGCGCCTGCACGGCTACGGGTGGGATGCGCGCATCGAAACCTTCGACGTGTTGTGGCCTTCGCCCAAGACCTCGCAGCTGGAACTGCTCGGTCCCAAACCCTATGTCGCGCGTCTGAAGGAGCCGCCGCTGCCTGGCGACAGCACCTCCACCCAAACCGACAACGTACTGCCGCCGTACGTGATCTACGGCGGCAATGGCGATGTCACCGGCGATCTGGTCTACGTCAATTACGGCATCGCCGAAGACTACGAAGTGCTCGCTCGCAACGGCGTGGACGTGCGCGGCAAGATCGTCATTGCGCGCTACGGCAAGGGTTGGCGCGGGCTCAAGCCGCGGCTGGCACAGGAGCATGGTGCGATCGGCGCAATCATCTATTCGGATCCGCGCGACGACGGTTATTTTCAGGATCAGGCCTATCCGGATGGCCCGGCGCGTAACCAGTGGAGCGTACAGCGCGGCTCGGTCGCCAATTTCGCGATCTATCCCGGCGACCCGCTCACCCCGGGCGTCGGTGCCAGCAAAGGCGCCAAACGCCTGAAGATCGACCAGGCCGGCAGCGTGTTGAAGATTCCCACCTTGCCGATCAGCTGGGGCGACGCGCAGCCCTTGCTGGCCGCCCTGGGCGGGCCGGTGGCGCCGGAAGACTGGCGCGGCGCGCTGCCGATCACCTACCGCATCGGCGGCGGCGACACCGCGCGCGTGCACCTCAAGGTCGACGCGGACTGGGGTAGCCAGACCATCTACAACGTCATCGCCACCCTGCATGGCAGCGAGTATCCGGACCAGTGGGTGGTGCGCGGCAATCACCGCGACGGCTGGGTGTTCGGTGCGGCCGATCCTTTGTCGGGCACCACCGCATTGCTGGCCGAAGCCAAGGCAATCGGCGAGCTGGCCAGGCAGGGACAGCGCCCCAAGCGCACGCTCGTCTATGCCAGCTGGGACGGCGAAGAAGCCGGCTTGCTGGGCTCCACCGAATGGGCCGAACAGCACGCCGACGAATTGCGCCGCAAGGCGGTGCTGTACGTCAACACCGACGGCAATGGGCGCGGCTTTCTCAATGCCGGCGGCAGCCATGCGCTGCAACGCCTGGTCAACGGGGTGGCGGCGGATCTGCGCGACCCCGACAGTGGCGTGAGCGTGCTCGAACGGCAACGTGCACGTGCGCGCATCGACGCGCTGGCGCCGACCGCCAAGCCGGCGCAAAAAGACATCGCCAAGCAGGTCGCGGCCGGTGGCGATGTGCCGCTCAAGGCGCTGGGCTCGGGCAGCGACTACAGCCCGTTCCTGCAGCATCTTGGGCTGGCGACGCTGGATCTGGACTATGGCGGGCAGGGCGGCGGCAGCGGCGTCTATCACTCGCTGTACGACTCCTACGATTATTTCGCGCGCTATATCGATCCGGATTTCAGCTATCTGCCGCTGTTGTCGCAGACCGTAGGCCGCACCGTGTTGCGCGTGGCAAATGCACCGGTGTTGCCGCAGCGTTTCGGCGACTTTGCCGATGCGGTGGCCGGTTACGCGCAGGAGCTCAAGCAGCAGGCCGACAGCGATCGCACTGCCGCACGTACCCAGGCCGAGTTGTTGCAGGCCGGCGCCTACGCGGCAGTCGACAATCCCAATCGCCCGCAACGCGCCCCCGAGCCGAAAGCCGCGGTGCCGCAGATCGACTTCGCCGCGCTGGACCAGGCCATCGCGCGATTGCAGGCCAGTGCCAAGCGCTACGACGGAGCGCTGGCATCGCGTGGCGGCAGCCTGGATGCAGGCGTGCGCGGCAAGCTCAATGCCTCGCTGCAGCGCATCGACCAGACCCTGCTCGCCGAAGGCGGTTTGCCGGGCCGGCCGTGGTACCGCAACCTGATCTACGCACCGGGCCTGGCCACCGGTTACGAGGTCAAGACCTTGCCGGGCATTCGCGAAGCGCTGGAAGACCGGCGTTGGGACGATCTGAGCAAATACATCGTGCAGACCGCCGCAGTGCTGGATCGGTATCGCGAGGCGATCGATCGCAATACGGCATTGATCGAAGGCTGATCAGCGCGCGCGTGGCTGGCACGTGTCGTCCGTGTGGAAGCAAGCTGTGTCGCACACGATTTGCATGCGCCTGTAGCGACATGTCTACATTGCCCAGCTTGCGCCCACAAAAAAGCCGCCCCGAAGGGCGGCTTTTTCTTTCAGTTCACCGCATGCCTAAGCACCGGTCACACCGGCGCACAGGATTCAGCGCGTGCCGCTCGGACGCTGACCGCCACGGCCACCATCGCGACGGCCTGCGCCGGCACCGGCAGCAACACCGGCCTGACGCGGACCGCTGCTGCGCTGGCCACCGGGCTTCTTCGGGCCGGCATGCGCATGCGCCTGACGCGGTGCATCGCCATGCGGACGACGGGCGTGGCTCTTGCGCGGAGCGCGATCGCCACCCGGCTGCTCGGCGCGGCCCGGGGCGCTGTTGCCCCAACGGATCGGGGTCTGCGGCTCGTAGCCCGGCACGTCGCGGATTTCCACGTCGCGGCCCAGCATGCGCACGATCTGACGCAGCAGCTTGGCCTCGTCCTGCGCCACCAGCGAGATCGCCTCGCCGGTGGAGCCGTTACGGCCGGTGCGACCGATGCGGTGCACGTAATCCTCGGCCACCATCGGCAGGTCGTAGTTGATGACCTTCGGCAGCTCGTTGATGTCGATGCCGCGCGCGGCGATATCGGTGGCCACCAGCACGGTCACGCGGCCGGCCTTGAAGTCGCTCAGCGCACGCATGCGCTGGCCCTGGCTCTTGTTGCCGTGGATCGCCGCGGTCTTGATGCCGGACTTCTCCAGGAACAGTGCCAGCTTGTCGCTGCCGTGCTTGGTGCGCGCAAAGACCAGGGTCTGCTCGCGGCTGTCCTGCGCCAGCAGATGCAGCAGCAGGTCGCGCTTGCGCGCGCCATCGACCGGGTGCACGCGGTGGGTGATGCTCTCGGCCACGGTGTTGCTCGGGGTGACCTGGATCTGCATCGGGTTGCGCATGAACTCCAGCGCCAGCTGCTTGATGTTCTCTTCGAACGTGGCCGAGAACAGCAGGGTCTGACGGTCCTGGCGCGGCAGCTTGGTCAGGATGCGCTTGATCGATGGCAAGAAGCCCATGTCGAGCATGCGATCGGCTTCGTCCAGGATCAGCACTTCGATGCCGGACAGGTCCACGCTGCGACGCTCGATATGGTCGATCAGCCGGCCCGGGCAGGCGATCAGCAGGTCCACGCCACGACGCAGGGTATCGAGCTGGTTGCCCATGCCCACGCCGCCGTAGATCACCGCGCTGGGAATGCGCAGGTACTTGCTGTAGCCGCGCAGGCTGTCGTGCACCTGGGTGGCCAGCTCGCGGGTGGGGGTCAGGATCAGCGCGCGCGGCTTGCGCGGGCCGTTGACCGGCTGCGGCGTGGTGCCCAGGTGCTGCAGCAGCGGCAGGCCGAAGGCGGCAGTCTTGCCGGTACCGGTCTGCGCGCCGGCCAGCAGGTCGTGACCTGCCAGCACCAGCGGGATCGCCTGCTGCTGGATCGCAGTGGGGGTTTCATAGCCCTGCTCGGCCAACGCGCGCAGCAGGAAGGGCGCCAGGCCCAGGGATTCAAAAGACATCAGGAAGCTCCAAGTAAAGCGCCGCCACCAGGCAGAGCCCGGAGCGCAGACGCATTGCAGATGCAAAAAAGTGAGGCTCGGAGCGTTCCCGTGAACCGCGCTGCGAGATGGTGGAACAACCCAATCAAAGAGCGATGGGTTTGTCGGCACCACGAAAGGCGTCGGGTGGGGCGGGCGAGCGGATCGATCGATCCTGGCCTCGCCGGCTGTCCCTAAGGGAAACGGACGGCCGCATGCAGACCGGGCAAGTGTACGCGCGTTTGGCGCGCTGCACAAAAGGCGAGTTCATCGGTTGGGCTACGGGTCAGTTGTTTCAATTGCAACCAGTGTTGCGGCAGGCCGTACAATCGGCCGATCAGCCACAGCACAGGATGGTCATGAAGCTAGGTTCCCTGAAGGAAGGCGGCCGCGACGGCAGCCTGATCGTGGTCTCGCGCGACCTGCGCACGGCGGTGCGTGCCACCGGTATCGCGCCCACGCTGCAGCGCGCGCTGGAAGACTGGAGCAATGTCGCGCCGCGCCTGAATGCCTTGTCGGCCTCGCTCAACGAGGGCAGCGCCGATGGCGTGTTCGACCTGGATCTGCAGGCGCTGGCCGCACCGCTGCCGCGCGCCTACGAGTTCGTCGACGGCAGCGCCTACCTGCCGCATGTGGAGCGTGTGCGTCGTGCGCGCAATGCCGAGGTGCCGGAGAGCTTCTACACCGACCCGCTGATGTACCAGGCCACCAGCGCAGGGTTCTACGGCCCGCGCGACGCCATCAAGGTGATCAGCGAAGACCACGGCATCGATCTGGAAGCCGAACTGGTGGTGATCACCGACGATGTACCGATGGGCGCCTCGCCCGAGCAGGCCGCCGCGCACATCCAGCTGGTTGGCCTGGTCAACGACGTGTCGCTGCGCAATCTGATCCCGGCCGAGCTCGCCAAGGGCTTCGGTTTCGTGCAATCCAAGCCGCGCTCGGCGCTGTCGCCGGTGTTCGTCACCGTGGATGAACTGGACGACGCATGGCGCGACAACAAGGTGCATCTGCCGCTGGTCACCCACGTCAACGGCACCTGGTTCGGTGCGCCTGAGGCCGGCAACGACATGCAGTTCGACTTCGCTCAATTGATCGCCCACGCCGCCAGGACGCGGCCGCTTTCGGCCGGCACCATCGTCGGCTCCGGCACCATCGCCAACCAGGAGACCACGCTGGGCGCCTCGTGTTTTGCCGAACAGCGCGTGGTGGAAACCTTGCGCGACGGCAAGCCGAGCACGCCGTTCATGTCCTTCGGTGATGTGGTGCGGATCGAAATGTTCGATGCCGATGGCGCCAGCATCTTCGGGGCGATCGAACAGCGCATCGAACGTCAGCCGCTGCCATGACACCGGCAAAGGCGTCTGCGAAGGTCGCTACGAACGACTGCACGCAGGGCAGGGCATGAGCGCGCCACTGGAATTGTTTTCGTACTGGCGCTCCAGCGCCGCGTATCGCGTGCGCATTGGCCTGCAGTTGAAGGCGCTGGCCTGCATCGCGCATCCGGTGCACCTGGTGCGCGATGGCGGCGAGCAGCACGCGCCGGCGTATGCGCAGCTCAATCCGCAGGAACTGGTGCCCACGTTGCGGCATGGCGCGGTGGTGATTCCGCAGTCGCTGGCGATCCTGGAATATCTGGAAGATGCGTTCCCGGACAGTGCGCGGTTGCTCCCCGCCGCGCCGGCCGAGCGCGCCCGCGTGCGTGCATTGGCGCAGGTCATCGCCTGCGATGTGCATCCGCTCAACAATCTGCGCGTCACCCAGTTTTTCGAACGCGAGTGGCAGCTGGCTGCCGCACAACGCCAGGCGTGGACGCAGCACTGGATGCAGCGCGGCTTTGCGGCACTGGAAGCGGAGTTGGGCAATGACCTGCACACCGGCACGTTCTGCCACGGCGACACGCCTGGTCTGGCCGATTGCGTGCTGATTCCGCAGCTCTACAACGCGCGCCGTTTCGCCGTCGATCTGACGGCGTATCCAACCCTGCAACGCATCGAACAGGCCTGCCTGGCACTGCCGGCGTTCGATGCGGCGCGGCCGGAAACGCAGCCTGACGCGGCAGTGTAGACGCGGGGAGTTGCCGGCCGTATCTGCCCTTCGGGCAGCCTCCCGCAATGGGGGCCGCGCAGAGCGATCGACGCGCGTGCGGCCGCTGATGCTCACGCCGGTCTACTGCAGGGTGCTGATCTGCGGCTTGGCTGCAGGGCCCTTGCCCGCCCACCCTCGCGGGACACGCCGCGAGTACGTCCATGTAGGCTCTTACGCGGCATCCATGCCGCTCCCGCGAGCGGTGAGGGCGCCACGCCCGCGACCGACTAGGCTTTTTGCTCTGGACTTTTGACTGCATCCAACAAGATGCGACCAACAAAACCACTGCGCTCACCGCCAGGCGGCCGCACGCTAAATTTTGTTGGTCGCTCTAAACAAACCCGTGGCTGATCTTGGGCGCTGCGGCCGTTTCGTAATCCGCATACGGGTCGTGTTCGCCGGAGCCGCCTTCGGACAGGCGGAACTTCAGCGCCAGGCCATCGCGCGAGTCGGCGGCGCGCAGCGCTTCCTCCTGCTCGATTTCGCCGGATTTGACCATGCGGAACAGGCATTGGTCGAAGGTCTGCATGCCTTCTTCCAGCGATTCTTCCATCGCCGCCTTGACCTCGTGCACCTTGCCGCGTCGCAGCAGGTCGCGAATCATCGGGGTGTTGAGCAAGACTTCGGTGGCGGGGCGGCGGCGTCCGTCCTGGCCCTTGACCAGGCGTTGCGACACCACCGCACGCAAGTTCAGCGCCAGATTCATCAGCACGTTCTTGTGCGCGCTTTCCGGGAAGAAATTGAGAATGCGCTCGATGGTCTGATCGGCATTGTTGGAATGCAGCGTCGCCAGACACAGGTGACCGGTTTCGGCAAACGCAATCGCCGCCTCCATGGTCTCGGCATCCAGGATTTCGCCGATCAGGATCACGTCCGGCGCCTCGCGCATCGCGTTCTTCAGCGCGCTCTGGAAGGTGTGGGTGTCCAGGCCGACTTCGCGCTGGTTCACGATCGACATCTTGTGCTTGTGCAGGTATTCGATCGGGTCCTCGATGGTGAGGATGTGCCCGGTGGTGGTGCTGTTGCGATGGTCGATCATCGAGGCCAGCGAGGTCGACTTGCCCGAGCCGGTGGAGCCGACCAGCAGCACCAGGCCGCGCGGCGTCATGATGACGTCCTTGAGCACCTGCGGCAGGTTGAGCTCTTCGATGCTCGGGATCCGGCTGCGGATGGCGCGGATCACCATGCCTGCTTCGCCGCGCTGCTTGAACACGTTTACACGGAAGCGTCCGGCGTCGGGCAGCGAGATGGCCATGTTGAGTTCCAGGTCGCGCTCGAACTGCGGCACCTGGCCCTCGTCCATCAACGAGTAGGCGATTTTCTTGACCATCCCCGGCGGCAACCCCGTATTGCCGAGCGGGTAGAGCTTGCCTTCGATCTTGATGTACACCGGCGCGCCGGTGGTCAAAAACATGTCCGAGGCATTCTTTTCGGTCATCAGCTTCAGGAAGTAGCCGATATCCATGCGCAATGGTTCCCCAACAAACAGCAGCGTCTCGTTGCAAGTCCGCCGCAGGCTTCCGACAATGGCCGTGCTCGAGACTTCTCGCTACGGCTCCCCTAATGACGGCTAGCTTCGCATACTTGCGGCGATCCCTGTATGGCATCGCCTGTTTCATGGTTCTTTCCTCTCCCGCCGCCGCCCAGGTGGCACCGGAGCTCACCGCCGCCGAACAGGCCGTGCAACGCGCCACCCAGGCCGATGCCGACCAATACGCCCCCGATCTGGTCAATCTGGCCCGACAGGAATTGATGCAGGCCCAGCAGGCGCAACTGGACAAGCGCCAGCGCAAGCAGGTGCCGCAGATCGCCTTGCGCGCTGCTGCCGATGCCGATCTGGCCAAGGCACGCAGCGAAGAAGCGGTGGTCACCGCCCAGCTGGAACAGCGCCGCAAGGAAGTGGCGCAGTTGCAGAACAGCCTCAACACCGGGGAGGGTGGCCGATGAAACTGCGTCCTCTTCTCTATATCGGTGTAATGAGCCTGGCCACACTGCCGTCGCTGGCAATGGCCGCCAAGGACGACCCGCAGGCCGACGCGCTCAACCGGCGCCTGGCCGCGCTGCAGAACGACCCGCAGACCAATGAACTGGCCCGCTTCGAGCGGCTGCAGGCGCAGCAGAGCGTGGCGGCGCTGGCCGAAGCCAAGCGGCGCGACCGCGACGAGCTGGTGTTTCTGGCCGACCGCCGGGTCGAAATCGCCGAACGCACCGCCCGCACCGCACTGGCACGGCGCGAGCTGGACCGGCTGGAAGGCACTCGCAACGATCTGCTGATCGAAGCCAGCCGCCGTGATGCTTCACGCGCCCGGCAGGAGGCCGAGCGTCTGCGCGTGCAGGCGCAGATCCAGGCCGAAGAGGCTGAGCGCATGCGGCAGGCGGCCGAGCAGGAGACCCTGGCCCGCCAGGACGCCGAGCTGGCGCTGACCAGCGTGGCCGGCAAGCAGACCGCCAAGCTCAATGCGGCCCAGCAAAAGGCCGTGCAACTGGCGCACGAAGAAGCCGAACTGGTGTCCGGGGCCAAGTTGCCGTCCGCCAGGTTCGAACCCCGCGGTGAAGTGTTTTCGTTGGGCAGCGGCGCGTTCGGCGGCAAGACCGCGCTGTCTGGCGATGCTGCAGGGCAGGCCAAGGCCCTGGCCGAATATCTGAACATCGGCAAGAAGGGTCGGGTGAGCATCGTCGGTTTCGACAGCGATGCAGCCACGGCCAAGCAGCGGGCCGAAGCGGTGCGCGATGCGCTGGTCGCCGCCGGAGTGGCCAGTGCACGCTTGCAGGTCAGCGGGACCAAGGCTGCCGCCAGCAAGACGCGCGCTGCCGAGGTGGTTGTCTCGCCGTAATGCAAGTGGTTGGAAGTTAAGGTCTTTTAACCCGGGCATGACGCCCGGTTGAACCGCGGTCACTGATTGACACAGGGAACGGCAAAAGCAGCCGTTCTGGCCTTGAACCCCCTTCGCGACCGGCGTAGGGTCGTACTCCCGGGCAGCACTCCGCTGCCTGGAAGTACGGAGGGCCGGGCCAGTGACGCAAGGGCACGCAACAACGCAATTCGGTGGGAAGGTTGTTGGTTCCGCCAGTGCGCTTGCCATTGTGATCCGCGAGTCTTCCATCCCCAAGCTGCGCCCCGTGCCGTCCCTGGCCGGGGCGTTCTTGTTTTAAGTGAAGGAGGTAACGCCATGTTCGAAGGGCAACCGCAGACCGAAATCGACGCATTGGTCAAGTCCGATCCCGAGTTCAAGCAGCTGTACCAACGCCACAAGCTCTTGAACAAGAAATGCATGGATGCCGAACTCGGGGTGCTCCCGATCGACGACGTGACCTTGGGCCAGATGAAACGCGAGAAATTGCAGGCCAAAGAAAAGCTCACCCGGATGTACGACCAGCTCACGCACTGATCCTTCCCCACATCCAGAACAAGTTCACCGCCGCGGGCGGTGGCAGCCTCCTCGTCGGCTCGCCATCGTCCGCGTCTTTATGTGTGCGGCCGTTGGAGCAGCGGCTGAGCTCGCTCGTTCATAGGCGGGCGCGATCGTTTCCAGTCTGAATGAGCATTCCCCAGCCGTTCGTCGGATAATGGGCGGCCTAGCCCACGCGGCGCAGCGACGATATCCCGATGGCGATCCACTCCTCCGTACTCGAACTGATCGGCAACACGCCGATCGTCAAGGCACAGCACCTGGACACCGGCGTCTGCGAGCTGTTCTTCAAGCTGGAGGCGGCCAACCCCGGGGGATCGATCAAGGACCGTATCGGCCTGTCGATGATCGAAGCAGCCGAACAGCGCGGTGATCTGACCCCTGGCGCCACGCTGGTCGAAGGCACGGCCGGCAACACCGGCCTGGGCCTGGCGCTGGTGGCGCAACAGAAGGGCTACAAGTTGATCCTGGTGGTGCCGGACAAGATGAGCCGCGAGAAGATCTTCAACCTCAAGGCCATGGGTGCCCAGGTGGTGCTGACGCGTTCCGACGTGGCCAAGGGCCATCCCGAGTATTACCAGGACCTGGCCGCCAAGATCGCCGCCGAGACGCCCGGCGCCTACTTCATCAACCAGTTCGGCAACCCGGACAACCCTGCCGCGCACGAATTCGGCACCGGCCCGGAAATCCTGGCGCAGATGGACGGCAATCTGGACGCGATCGTGTTCGGCTGCGGCAGCTCCGGCACCATGACCGGCCTGTCGCGCGCGTTTTCCACTGCTTCGCCGCACACCGAGCTGGTGCTGGCCGACCCGGTGGGTTCGATCCTGACCCAGTACATCGAAGAGGGCACGGTCAGCGAGAAATCCGGCAGCTGGCTGGTCGAAGGCATCGGCGAGGACTTTCTGCCGGATATTTCCGATTTCTCGCGGGTCAAGAAGGCCTATTCGATCACCGACGCGGAAAGCTTTCACACTGCGCGCGAATTGCTGGCCAAGGAGGGCATCCTCGGCGGCTCGTCCACCGGCACCTTGCTGGCCGCCGCGCTGAAGTACTGCCGCGAGCAGACCACGCCAAAGCGCGTGCTGGTATTCGTCTGCGATACCGGCAACAAGTACCTGTCCAAGATGTACAACGACTACTGGATGCTGGACAACGGTTTTCTGGAGCGCCCGCAGCACGGCGATCTGCGCGACCTGATCCTGCGCCCTTACAACAAGCGCGACACCGTGGTGGTGGGCCCGAAAGACCTGCTGACCACCGCCTATCAGCGCATGAAGCTGTATGACGTCTCGCAACTGCCGGTGATCGATGACGGCGAGCTGGTCGGCATCGTCGACGAAAGCGACGTGCTGCTGCATGTGTACGGCGACGAGGCGCGCTTCCGCGACCCGATTTCCACCGCCATGGTCAGCAAGCTCGATCGCCTGGATGTCGCCTCCCCGATCGAAGCGCTGCTGCCGGTGTTCGACCGCGGCCAGGTCGCCATCGTCATGGACGGCAACCAGTTCCTGGGCCTGATCACCCGTATCGACCTGCTCAACTACCTGCGCCGCCGCGTGCAGTGATCGCGCAAGCCCGCGCGTGTCAATGAGACGCGCGGCATTGGCCGTTCAGACCTGCTTGTTACAATTCGCCACTTTTTCCGGGAACCTCCATGTCCAACCGCACCGCAACCAGCCACGATGGCGCGCGCGAATTTTCGCTTGCCACGCTGGCGATCCATGGAGGGCAGTCGCCGGATCCCAGCACCGGCGCGGTGATGCCGCCGATCTATGCGACGTCCACGTATGCGCAGTCCAGCCCCGGCGAGCATCAGGGCTTCGAATACTCGCGCACCCACAACCCCACGCGCTTTGCCTATGAGCGCTGCGTCGCGTCGCTGGAAGGCGGCGCGCGCGCGTTCGCGTTCGCCTCCGGCATGGCCGCCACCTCCACGGTGACGGAATTGCTGGATGCCGGCAGCCACGTGGTGGCGATGGACGACCTGTATGGCGGCACCTTCCGCCTGTTCGAGCGCGTGCGCCGCCGCACCGCCGGCCTGGACTTCAGCTTCGTCGACCTGACCGACCCGGCCGCCTTCGAAGCTGCGATCCGCCCCGACACCAAGATGGTGTGGATCGAAACCCCGACCAACCCGATGCTCAAGCTGGTCGACATTGCCGCCATTGCTGCCATCGCGCGCAAGCACGGCCTGCTGATCGTGGTCGACAATACCTTCGCCTCGCCGATCCTGCAGCGCCCGCTCAGCCTGGGCGCCGACATCGTCGTGCACTCGGCCACCAAGTACCTCAACGGCCACTCGGACATGGTCGGCGGCATCGCGGTGGTCGGCGACAACACCGAGCTGGCCGAGCAACTGGCGTTCCTGCAGAACTCCATCGGCGGCGTGCAAGGGCCGTTCGACAGCTTCCTCGCCCTGCGCGGCCTCAAGACCCTGCCGCTGCGCATGCGCGCGCATTGCGAGAACGCTCTGGCGCTGGCGCAATGGCTGGAAACCCATCCCGCGATTGCAAAAGTGATCTATCCCGGCCTGGCCTCGCACCCGCAGCACGCGCTGGCCAAGACGCAGATGACCGGTTTCGGCGGCATCGTCTCGATCGTCCTCAAGGGCGGCTTCGACGCGGCCAGGCGGTTTTGCGAACGCACTGAACTCTTCACCCTGGCCGAATCGCTCGGTGGCGTGGAGAGTCTGGTGAATCATCCTGCGGTTATGACGCATGCCTCCATCCCCGTGGCCCGCCGCGAACAGCTTGGGATCAGCGATGCGCTGGTGCGGCTGAGCGTGGGGGTTGAGGATTTGGGGGATTTGCAAAATGACCTTGACGCTGCGTTGCGTAGGTAATCATGTACGACAGTGCTACTAAATTCCCGGCATTCTCACCACTTGGGCCTTTTCAGGCCTGGGTGCGTCACCGCACCCTCACTCTGGAGCTGACTCGACGCGATGTTCTAGGTCGCTACAAGGGCGCAAGTTTTGGACTGCTATGGTCGCTGATCAGTCCGTTCTTGATGCTGCTGATCTATACCATCGCATTCGGCTATGTGCTGAAGTCACGTTGGCCAGGCACCAGTGACAATATCGCCGACTTCGCGATGCTACTGTTCATGGGCCTGATCGTTCATGGCTTCTTTGCCGAATGTCTCAGTCGTTCGCCAATGATGATCGTCGGAAATCCGAATTTGGTTAAGCGCATCGTATTTCCCCTGGATATCTTGCCGTGGACTGTGATGTTGTCGGCGCTATTCCATGCCTTCACCAATGCGCTCGTGTTTGCGTTATTGAATTTCCTGCTGCGAGGCGAGTTGCATCCCACAATGCTGCTGCTGCCGCTGGTATTTTTACCCTTGGCGATCGGTATGCTCGGAGTCGGCTGGTTATTGTCATCGCTTAGTGTGTATTTGCGCGATATCAACCAGGTGACGGGTGTGCTGGCAACTGCTGTGCTGTTTTTGTCTTCCGCAATCATTCCTGTGGATACATTGCCGCAAAAGTATCAGCTGATCTTTCACCTCAATCCGCTGACCTTCATTATTGACGAAGCCAGGGCGGTGGGCTTTTGGGGGCGCATGCCGGATTGGCAGGGATTGGCGACCTACCTGCTTGGTGCGCTTGTCTTTGCCTATTTAGGCTACGCGGTGTTCCAGAAAACCCGTCGGGGGTTCGCTGATGTCCTCTGACATTATCTCCGGCGATATGCCGCGTGATCTGGTGATCGACGCGCGCAACGTTGGCAAGTGCTACCATGTCTACGAAAGGCCATCGCATCGGCTCCTGCAGGGTCTTGTCGGAGGAAGTCGTCGTTATTACCAAGAATTCTGGGCGCTGCGTGGCGTCGACCTTGCCGTCCACAAGGGACAAACCGTTGGTATCATCGGCCGTAACGGTTCAGGCAAGTCGACATTTTTACAAATGCTTGCCGGTACGTTGGCTCCGACCGAAGGCAGTATTCATGTCGAAGGACGTGTCGCTGCACTGCTCGAATTGGGTAGTGGCTTTAATCCTGAATTCACCGGACGTGAGAATGTCTATCTCAATGCCGCGATTCTTGGCCTGACCAAGGCCGAAGTCGATGCGAGGCTGGACAGTATCCTTGCTTTCGCTGATATCGGGCAGTTCATCGACCAGCCTATTCGCAATTATTCAAGCGGCATGGTTGTGCGTCTGGCTTTCGCGGTGCAGGCCCAGGTGCAGCCGCAGCTGCTTATCGTTGATGAAGCGCTTTCCGTTGGTGATGCAAAGTTTCAAGCCAAATGCTTCGCTCGGTTGCAGCAGCTCAAAGACGATGGGGCTTCCATCCTTCTGGTCAGTCACTCGGCCGATCAGATTGTCCAACATTGCGATTTTGCAATGCTGCTTGAAGGTGGGCGCAAGCTGCAAAGCGGCAAGCCGAAGCACGTAGTAAACAGCTATTACAACTTGCTGTTCGGTACTGGCGAAGCGCAGGAAGCCGGCGATTCTGTCGCCCAGGATGGATTTGCAGAGGCCTCGGCGTTCGCAGGAACCAAGCAGAATGATCTGGTCGATCGCTACAATACAAGGCCAAACTACAATCCACACGAGTTTCGATGGGGCGATTGCGCCGCCAGGATCCTCGATTTTGAATTGCGCTCACCTCAGGCGGTCTATCCTGCGATTCTGGAATCCGGTACCGAGCTGCGTCTGGCAATAAGGATTTACTTCGTGCAGCAGGTGGTGAGGCCAATTCTCGGCATCACCGTCAAGACTGCAGAAGGCGTGTCAGTGTATGGAACCAATTCCGAATACAAGCCTCTACAGGGCCTGGCCGCAGTCATTACTGCAGGGTCTGTGCTTGATGTAACGGCTAGCTTTCGTTGCGTTCTGGCCGAAGGGGACTATTTCGTCTCATTAGGAATTGCGAGTCGAGATGAAAGTGATGCGGTGGTCCCGCACGATCGTCGGTACGACAGTATCCACTTCAAGGTCATGAAGTCGGATTTCTTTGGCATGTCCGATTTGGGGCTGGAAATGCAAGTGGTGCAGTCAGCCGAAAGCGACCTTGGCGAGACCTTTGTCGACGATGCCGCTGCGGAAAAAATAAGGTAATTCGATGAGTATGAATGAACTGCTTCGCACAGCGGGATATGTGCTGTCTGACGCAACGGGCGTCTGGGCGCGGAGCGCTTACGCCAGCATCGCATACAGCGATGGCGATGAATCGGAAACCGGCCTGGAAGCGATCATTCGGGGCGCCTCAGATGTCAGTATATTTTCTCCGGAGCTAGCGGAGGCATGTGTCGACTGGCCAAGTCGCTATCACTTGTCCACAGAGCGCGCAAATGTCCTTCGTCCTTTTGCACAGGTCCTGCAATCAAATACGCGCGTACTGGAAATCGGCGCGGGCTGCGGTGCAATTACCCGCTATCTCGGTGAAACTGGCGCACAGGTTCTCGCCCTCGAGGGGTCGGTGCGGCGTGCTGGCATCGCGCGCCTAAGGACCCGCGATCTGGCAAATGTGGATGTGATGGCGGAAAGATTCCAGGATTTTCGCACTCCCATAAAGTTTGATGTCATCACTTTGATAGGTGTTCTGGAATACGCCAGCGTTTTTACCGATGAGCAAGCGGCCGCACTGAGTATGCTGCGATCAGTGCGGCAGATGCTTGCGCCCGGCGGGCGGTTGGTGATCGCGATCGAGAACAAGCTGGGTCTCAAATATCTTGCTGGTGTGCCGGAAGATCATCTTGGGCAGCCTATGGTTGGCGTGGAGGACCGTTATACTGAAGGCGGTGCGCGCACCTTTGGTCGTCACGAAATCGAAGGCCTGCTTGCAGAAGCTGGATATTCTTCACGACATTTTATGGTGCCGGTCCCCGACTATAAGATGCCTGCCTCGGTACTTACTGAGCGTGGTGCAACATGTAACGCCTCGCAATTCGATGCGGGTAGCTTGATCGCGCAGGCGGTACGGCGAGACCCTCAGCTGACACCGACATCCTTCAATTTGCAACGAGCGTGGCCGGTAGTTGCAGAAAACCGGTTGGCGGTGGATCTTGCGAATTCTTTCTTGATCGAAGCTACGGCAGAGCCGGCGCCAGTGAGCAGTCAGGATGTTTTGGCGTTTCACTATAGTACCCAGCGGCAACGTCATTTTGCGCGGGAAACGCTCTTCATCGAGCGTGGAGATGGCCAAGTGGTTGTAAGGTCTTCGGCTTTGCATCCCGTTCGGGAGGCTGGGTCTGGGGCATCGGTGCGTCTGCAGGTGCAGCCAGAGTCGGCTTACTACCATGGCGAGCTGGTAGCGAATGATATGAGGGCGGTGCTAGCTCTTGCAGGGTGGGAGCTGAATTCATTTGTAGAAGTCGTGAGCGGCTATCTTGTCGATTTGGCCAAAGTGCTGCGTGACGAAGGTCAGTCGGTCGCGTTCGATTCGTTTGACGCTGTCCTTCCGGACGATTATATAGATGCAACTCCGTCTAATCTCATTCGCACCCGCAATGATGGTGTGGTGTACATTGATCGCGAGTGGAGCGTCAACGCGCCGACGCTTGGTTGGTTATTGATACGTAGTCTGATGTTTGGGTTTGCGGGAGCATCGGTTGCTGTATCGCACGATGTGCAAGGTTTGTCATTACGTGCTTTTATCCTGACAGTGCTGGAGCGACTTGGCCTGCATTGCTCTGAAAATGCGTTTGACGCCTGTATGCAGCGCGAGTTTGAATTCCAGATGGCTGTTACCGGCAAAAATCAGGTCCAAACCCTTGAGGACCTGCTGGCGACGCATTTGCTGTCAGCGCCTGCAGCGATGCCCGCAGTGGCAGCAGACGCAGATGAGCGTCTTTCCACAATCCAGCATATGTTGAATCTCGGTGCGAAGCACGGAGTCAACATGCATCTGCTGATCGAGTCGTTGCATCAAGCACTCGGGGAAGCTCAATCGCGCTCCGTTCCCGCATTGGAGCGCATCGACGCCCGGACTGCTCAACTCACTCTAGGACAGGAGGCACTCCATGATCGTCTCGTCGCCACGGATGGCCGGTTGAATGAGGCAGTTGCTTACTGGAGCGCGCAGCAGGCTGAAAATTCTGAGCGGCTTCGTTCGGCTCTTGATGCTTTGTTGGCCAACGATCCTTTGCGAGAGCTTAAAGAAAAAGTCGTCTCGCTTGAGCAGGCGCAGGCGTCGCTGTTAACAGAGCTCTCGCGGCGTCCATGGTGGAAACGTTGGTAAGCCAGATGGCAGACATCATGCCGCCTGCGTCGGTTTCAGTGTGGCGTTGCGTACCCATTGCCAATATTGCTTCCGCAGGTGAGCCCGACCTGTGGGAAGCCGTCGATGGCGATCCGCAGTTCCGCATTATGCCCTCGAATCTTCCCATCCAGTCAGGGTGGTATCGTTTGCGTGCATCATTTCGCGAGATTGAGGGTCGCCTGCGCGCACCGTGTTTCTATCCGGATTATGGCCAAGGCATCTCGGAGCAGACGCGTATCGATGTCGGTGTGTTGATTGCGAGCGGTCAGTTGGACGCCCTGGTGCATTTTCCAGAGCCAGTTCATGCGCTTCGTTTTGATCCGTGTGAGGGTAGGGCGCGTTTTGTGCTTAGCGAGGTCCATGCGACAGCGGTAAGCGAGAAAGAAGCGCTCTGGCTGATGCAATTGGCATGCCTTTCTGCACTGAACGATGCAACACCGTCGAAGATGCTGGCAATCACAGACACGGTCCGGCACCATCTCAATATCGCCGGTCATGCCGAAGCACTTCTTCATCTGATACCGCACTATGCGTCGGTGAATCTGGCTGATCGGCATCTTTATGCCACCTGGACGATTCGTGCCGATCGCCAGATAAATGAGATGTTGGATCAGGCGCTGCCAGTGCGCGCGTCATCAGAAGCACAGCCCCTTTTTTCGTTTTTGCTGCCTGATGAGCCTTTAGAATTCGAAGCGTGCGTAGCCTCCCTGTTCGCGCAGCGTTTTGCAGACTTCGAATTGCTGCTCAGCAGCCATCAGGTGGATTCGCTGAGTCGAGCTGTTGAGCTCTATGATGACCAGCGCGTCCGCGTAATTGTTGCTCCCAACAATCTGCGGGAACGAATCGGGCAGGCTCGAGGCACTTTTCTATGTTTGCTCAGTGCCAACGACCGTCTTCACAATTGTGCGACCGGGATATTGGCTGCCGCATTTGCCAAGTGTCCAAACGCATTGGCGTTTTATTACGATGAAGATCTGATAGACCCTCATGGTGTTCGCAGTCAGCCTTTTTTTAAGCCTGCCTGGGACCCAGTCAGGTTTCTCGAGCAAGACTATCTAGGGCACTCGGTCGCGATTCGGCGCAATGCCTTTGGCCCGTTCTGCGATCTGGACCCGGCGCTGCCCTGGCTTAACGCTTGCATCAATGCAGTGGGTGACGCTGAATTAAGTAGAGTTGTCCATGTGCCGCATGTGTTGATGCATCATTGCGGGAAGCCAGGTGCTATCTCCTCACCGTTTGGTGCGCAAGGCGTTGCGGTGGATCACGCACGGCTTCTGAATTTGCGCTTTGCCGAGCGTGTCGGTGCGGAAGTTGTGCAGATCATGCCAGATCGACTACGAGCGTCGCATTCGTCGCCTGGCAGGCCAATGGTGGATATCATCATTCCCACCCGCGACCGTGTTGATTTGCTTTCGGTTTGTATCGACAGCCTTTTGAGCATGACACTGTACGAGAACTATCGGGTCACAGTCGTCGATAACGGCTCCGAGCTTGCAGAGTCTATCGCTTACTTTGGCGCAATTGTGGAAGACCCGAGAGTTCGCGTCCTGGCGTATAATCAGCCGTTCAACTATTCGGCCATTAATAACCATGCAGTAAGCCAATGCGATGGCGATATTGTTCTGTTGTTAAACAACGATATCGAAGTGGTAGATGGTTCATGGCTGGAGGAGATGGTTGGACTGGCAATGCGCCCGGATGTCGGAGCGGTGGGTGCAAAACTGTTTTACCCTGACATGACATTGCAGCATGCCGGTGTGGTGTTGGGCGTCGGTGGGGTCGCAGCGCATGCACTTGCCCATGCATCAGCGGACTTTGCAGGTCCCTATGGCCAGGCACTTCTGCTACAACAGTACTCGGCGGTCACTGCGGCTTGCCTTGCCATACGCCGTGATCTCTACCTCGCGGTGTCCGGTCTTGACGAGACGATTGCTGTTGCATTCAACGATGTCGATTTCTGTCTGCGTGTGCAGAGGGCAGGGTACCGGAATGTCTGGACGCCGCACGCTTCGCTCATCCACCACGAGTCAGCAAGTCGTGGCATTGAAGACGATCCGGTCAAGCAGGCGCGTTTTGCGAGCGAGGTAAAGACCATGTTGGAACGCTGGTTTGCAGTGCTGGATTCTGACCCCGCTTACAGTCCAAATTTGAGTTTGATCGGTGCTGCCGGTGTAGTCGATCCAGAGCGCCATGCGCCTGACGTCATTCGTCAGGCATAATTATTTCGTTAGCGCACAGCGCCCCGACCATCGCACGGAACGTAGATGCATTCAGAATTCAAACTTGAGCTGCAGCCCAAGCAGCAGGTCGTTGCCCTGGCAGGTAATGCCACCTTCGTCGGCGGTCGCCGTTGGCGTGCTTTCGGTAGCGATCCGGCTTTCGATTGTCATTGGGGCGAGGGCGAGACCCTTGCCGGCGGCTGGTACCTGCTCGAAGGTGACTTCTCCGTCAGTAGAGGTAAAATCTGTGCCCCGGTGGTCTATCCGGATTATGGAAGCGGTAGCCATGAGTACGAGCGAGTCAACCTGCCCTTAGCGGTGGACTCTGGTGCGACGGAACACGCTAGCTTGGTGCTGCGGATGGTTGCTCCTGTGAAGGGGCTTCGCTTCGATCCTTCTGTCGTGCCTACCGAGTTTGAATCTTCGCCTCTCAAGATGCGCAAGCTTGGGCGTAAAGAAGCATTGTCGCGATTGCTGTCAGCGGTTTGGCAGGCTCAGCCAGACGTGGCTCATAAGTTGCGAATCTGCACAAAGCTCGTTTTTAACCTGCTTGCCGGCGGCCTACCTCGGATGGCGGATCGACTCTACCTTGATTATTCGACGAGGTTTTCGGCAACCTTGTATTCGGATTATGAAGTCTGGCAAGAGTTTTACGACACTCTCGACGAGTCGCGTATACAGGCAGCAGATGCTCAATTAGCGTCGCTTTTATCGCGTCCTTTGGTTTCTTTGTTGTTACCAACCTACAACACTCCAGAGAAGTGGCTTCGTCTTTGCATTGAGAGCGTGCAGAAGCAACACTATCCTGATTGGGAGTTGTGCATCGCCGACGATGCATCGACCGACTCGCGCGTACGCGAAGTCATTGAGGAATATGCACGTAGCGATGAACGTATCAAGTACGTTTTTAGACAGGTCAACGGCCACATTTCGGAAGCATCCAATAGCGCTTTGTCGCTAGCGACAGGCCATTACAGTGCGTTGCTGGATCATGATGACGAATTGCATCCGTTTGCTTTGCTTGAATGTGTCGGCGCGTTTCAAAAGAACCCCCAGTGGCGGATGCTTTTCACTGATGAGGATAAGATCGACGTTGAAGGCAAGCGCTCCGACCCTTATTTCAAATCTGACTGGAATCCAGATCTTTTCCTGTCGCAGAATTGCGTATGCCACCTGACTATTTATGAGACGAGCCTAGTCAACAGTACCGGTGGGTTCCGAAAGGGATTTGAGGGCGCCCAGGATTGGGATTTGACGTTGCGTGTCACCCAACATCTCAGCAATACTCAGATCGGTCACGTACCCAAGGTGCTCTACCACTGGCGCATGATCGAAGGCTCCACCGCAATGGCTCCGGGGGAGAAGTCCTACGCGCACCTTGCAGCAATGAGGGCGATCGAAGAGCATCTGCAACGTATCGATGGTGATGCTCGCGTCCATGAAATGCCAGGATACAGCGGGTACTTCAGGATTGAGTACCCCCTACCAGAACCTACGCCTCTGGTCAGCTTGCTGATTCCTACCCGCGATCGAATCGATCTGTTGAAGCAGTGCATTGACTCGATTATCGAGAAGACCGATTACGCTAACTTTGAGGTGATCGTCATCGATAATGACTCTCAAGAACAGGAATCGAAAGAATATTTTGCCAACGTGCAGTCGGATCCTCGCGTACGCGTGGTCCACTATCCTCAGCCTTTCAACTACTCGGCCATCAATAATTTTGGTGCGCAACACGCCCGCGGTAGCGTGCTTGGTCTGTTGAACAACGACATCGAAGTGATCAGCGGCAGCTGGCTTCACGAGATGGTTGGGCATGCGTTACGGCCAGAGATCGGTGTTGTCGGCGCGATGTTGTACTACCCGAACGATCGCATACAGCACGCCGGGGTGATCCTGGGAATCGGTGGTGTAGCTGGTCACTGCTATGTTGGGATGGAGCGCGGGTGGCCAGGTGACAAACATCGGGGTGGTCTGGCGCAGTCGCTTAGTGCCGTGACTGCTGCTTGCGCGATCGTGCGCAAGTCGGTATTCGAGCAGGTTAATGGGCTTGATGAAAGACTCGAAGTTGCATTTAATGACGTGGATTTCTGTTTGCGTGTGAGGCAGCAGGGCTATCGTAACCTGTGGACACCATTTGCCGAGCTCTATCACCATGAGTCCGCTTCACGTGGCTACGAAACAACACCTAGCAAGATTGCGCGCTTCAAACGAGAAGAGAGTTTCATGAAGGAGCGCTGGGGAGAGGCGTTGCGACAGGATCCTTACTACAACGTCAATTTGTCGCTTACGTCAGCACCTTTCACACTGTCCTATCCGCCTCGCTACATGGACGATGCGCCTACGACTATGTTGCAGGGATGAGCGTCGGTAAAGCCAGGATATTTACGATGAATGCGTGCAAGCTAGGATGGATGGCTGTGGTTGCTGCATGGGCTTTGGTAGGTTGTGGCAGCGAACCGCCGCCTGTGCCTGGTTATGGCATCGCGGATCGCGATTTACCAAAGATGGCTGCGTTCGATGGAGCACTCGCTGGGATACCAGTGGCAGGCAGATGTGCACTGGATGCGATCGATGGTAAACCTGCGGCACAGGCCCACATTAAAGCAGGTGAGGCAGCTTTGTTTGCCGGCTGGATGGCAACCGCCGATGAACAACTGCCTGTAGATGCGCTCCTGGTAATGCAATCAGGTTCGCTCATCTATGCATCTGCGCTAAACAGCGGAGGCAAGCGACCAGACGTGGCTGCTGCACTGAATAGCCCCAAGTTGGTCGATTCTGGTTACAACGTCGAAGTCTCATTGGCTTCAGTACGTCCTGGTACCTATCAGGCGTCGATCCTCTATGGAGGAAGCAGCCCAGAGCGCTGCCCACTCAATGTAGAAGTAAGTGTGATCGACCGCTAGTTCGGTTCGCTTCTGTCAGTGGCCTGGCTTCGTGGAAGCCAGGCCCAAAATATTTAGTGCAGGTCCTCGTTATTCACGGGCCTTTGGCAGGGCTGAATGTTCCGGGGTTACGGGGCCCCTGGCTACCGGATAGCGCCTGCAATAGATATGGGTCGTTCAATAGCAACTTCAGACGCGGCGCATTCGGATAGGGCAGTTGGAAGTCGCCGACGTTCAAAGCATCTTCGTCACCACGAACGACGTAACGCAGTACATTTGCGCTCTGCGCTTTGTTGGCTTCGTAACGACCCCGCATTGCTTCCCAATCAATCCGTGAACGCTCAGCCCAGCCGCCAAAAATGACGATGCCAAACATCAATGCCGCAATGCGGAGGGTACGTCTGGCAATGATTGAAGAGCCCTTCAACTTGAAGAGGCTTATCGCAAACCACGTGTTGGCAAACAGGCCGGGAATCAATAGTTCTGTATAACGCGGCGAAAGATTATCAAGATCGTGGCCGCGTCCGTAGGCAATCGCCAATCCCTGGGTCGCAGTCCATGCAAGCCAGCTGATCATCGTGATGTCGCCGGTTGTCGCTCGGCGGCGGTAGAGAATCCACGCGGCACCAATCGCACCCGGTGCCCAGAGTACCAGTGCGGGCCAACGCAGCCCCCGGACCGGCCAACTAAAGACGTGCCCGGTCGCATTAAGAAATTCGGCCAGCGATTGCGCATGCCGCATATGATGTTCTGCAATTATCGGCATCTTCAAATAAGAGAAAGCCGCAATTGCCAGAAGAATCACGCTAGCGATCAGTGATGGCCAGCGTCTCCCGGGAAGGACACACGCCGCGATCACGTAGGTTCCAGCGGCCACGGCCGGGGTCAGCATCCCTGATGCCATTGTCAAAGCACTTAAGATGGAAAGCACGAACACCGCCGAGATGGCAATGATATTCTCGTGCATTGTCGCAGCCAGTGCCGTCGCAGCAAGGCCAAACAAAATCAGGAAATAGAACTGGCTCTGAAATCCGACCAGAAAGTTCTCCCATGCATAAGGCAGCACAGCAGCGCATAGTGCCACCGCTATCAGGATTGCCTTCGTATACCACTCTGATCCAATACGCATGCCATGCCAGACCAGAAGTGCAGGAATGAGTGCGTACACTGCCGCGCTTGCGCGCGCTTCGTAGATGTTGTTCCATTGGCCAGTAAATATGTAACTGCCAAGCGTGATCAATTTGGTCGGAAGAATTCGATGCTCGTTATGCGCGGCTAGTAATTCTATCCAGTGGTAACTCCCATTCAACCAGGGCTTCAACAGCAGGTCACCTTCTGCATCCCATTGGTCCCAGAAGGGCATGCCGACCGCGAAGAAATGCACATACAGCAACCGTGCAATCAATGCGGTCAATAAAACAAGCAGGCTTGGGAGCCATTGCGACATCGATGCTCGCGCAGTAGCGCTGGTCGGTGTTGAGAATTGGTTCATGCAGCTCTCTCTTTGAACGTTAGCGCTTTATGTCCTGCATAGCTGGTGAAGACCGGTACGGCTACGCCGATCGCGTGAGCAATGGTTTCAGGATGAAAGCCCATTCCTGTTGCAGGAAATATCCAGCGTGCGAAGGCCAGGCTGCAAATGATTGTCTGCAATACCGCTGCAATATTTATCAACGTGAACCATGTCGCCTGATGCGCCAACGTGGTACTTGCGGTTTCAAAGACGAAAAGGCGATTTAGTACAAAAGCAGTGATCATTCCGATCAGATAGGCAACTACGATCGATGGCACATACGCCATGACGTGACCAAGCAAAATACGTGAGCCAAAGTTGGCAGCAGCGGCTGTACCGCCTGCCAATAGGAATTTAAGGAATTTGACAGAAATCATGTGCGAAGAACTTCTTCCGCCAAGCGATCAGCGGCCTGGAGGCTTTCAGAGATCGAGCGATCCTCCGGATAGTAGTAAGCAGTGTCCGCCATAAAGAACCCCTTCAGTGGGGTGCGCATCGACGGTAGTTGCTCCTGAAATCCGGGAGGACAAATTGTCTGCGCGAACTCATAGCGGTGGCAGTGGCTGGCTAGTACCCAGTCGGAACGGAATGCGGGATTGATCTTGGGTAAGTACCCAAGTACTTCATCAATTAGCGCTGAGTTGCTCATGCCCCACTTGGGATGAGTCTTTGGCATATAGAACGGTGCGTACAACACCTTCTGCCCCGCTGGGGCTGTCGGATTGAGGTTGCTGTATTCAATCACGCCAGGGATGGCAATGCCTGGGTCGCTAATGTTCATCCAGAAATTTTCGCTGACGGGATGTTTCAACTTGAGAATCACGCACGCGACGGGAATATTTTCAACTGCGCGGATCTGCGCGCTGAATGCGGGAGGCAGGCCAGGCACCATGGCCGGAACGTACTGAATAGGTGCAGTGGAGACCACCGCATCGTAACTACGAAATTCCGCATTCGTACGCACGCCAGTGACACTGCCGTTATCGCTGGTGACTTCATCAATGCCCTGCGAGAGCAGGATGCGGCCACCACGGGCGACGATGTCCTTTGCCATCTTGTCTAGTAGTACTGCGGAACCACCCTGCAGATAGCCCAGGCTTTCATGCATCAAACTCCGCCTTGACAATGCGATCCGCTTAATACGCGTGCCAATCCAACTGGCGGAGAGGTTGTCCTTGTACTCGAAGAACTTCAGTCCGAATGCATCCTTCCACATAACGTCATACGCTTTATCGCCTATCCATTTGCGGATCCATGAAGTCGCATTGACCTTATCGAGTTTGCTCCAATCCTGAATATTTTTCGTGTACATCACATGCAGCGCGTAACGCAGCTTGCTGATCGGGCCAAGGTGGGGGAAGCCAAGCAATGCGAATGGTGTCCCCCACTTGTAAAGATTGCCATTGTAAAAATAGCCCATCTTGGTATCCGTCCAATGCAATTTGTCGGATATCCCATACCGCTCAAGCAGTGCGAACAGAGGATCGTCGGTCTTGCAGATGAAGTGGTAATAACGCTCAATCGGTAGACCGTCAAAATCGAAGGTGGCCGACATGCCGCCAATGCGGTCGTCGCGCTCGTAGATATCCACCTGATGTCCGGCATCAAGCAGGCGTACAGCCGCCATCAATCCCATGGGGCCAGCGCCGACGATTGCATAATTCTTTTTTGAGGTCATGTCATTTGCTTCATTAGAGATTCGCGGGCGCCGGTCACGGGTGAATGGCGTAGGGTGTTGAGAGAGCAAGTTTAGCGCGCCATCGTGGCTGCTGCCGCATCCGGCAATCTCCTATGCTGACGAGATGAAGACTATCCTATGGGGAACTTGTCAAGAGAGAAAGGCATCATCAAGCAATTTTCACGTATCCAGTACTCACCAGTTAGCCTCGATTTCCATTTTTTGTGCCCGGGGACATAGCACCACCGCGATCGCATTGGCTACCTGCAATGTAAGCAAGTTCCGGACACCGAATGCTACTGTCAGCATCATTTGCTCCTGTCTTCAGAGGTATCACCAGAAGCTAGGCCGCAGGCCACTACCAGGCCAACGGTCAATACAAGGGTGGCCACGGTATAAATGACCAGGGAGGTGCCGTGGTGAGACACGTCGAAGGCGTATGTAAACGCGGCTATGCCGCTATTGAGTGCCGCAACTGCATACAGCACAGGAGGAAAGTAGCGCGCCAAGACGAGCAACACGAGCAGCATGCTGCCAACGAAGCTGAAGTAGGCACCTTGATGGATTACGGTCTGTCCAGGTTCGTATATCGCTGCTATCCAAAACAGGAAGGACAATGCGGCAGACATCGCAAGGTCTGAGGGAAACCGGCTAATGCGTGATTGGGTACGTGTGGCGAACGCATATGCCAGGCAAGGCAGGAGCAATAATGGCGACGCAAACCACATCGAATATGCACCATAAAAAAAGCTGTTCTCGACGATGGTTGCAATTCTCGTAGGAGTGCGATTCTCGAGCAACATGAGCGCGTCGCCGAAGAAGGAAAAGCTTCCGTGCAGTATGCTGTTCAAATTCGAGACGCGACCTGCAATCCATTGACTGAAGGTGAGGTCAGCATACGCGGAGCGTAAGATGCTGAAGAACGATTCCTGCGTTACTGGAATATATCCAGCGAAATGCCATTTCAGTAGTCGGTCTCCGGGTGGATCGATGAAGTGTTGGTAGACAATCCAGGGCGCATAAAGCACGACAGAAAGGGCACCGGTTCTCAGTAGCAGGGGCAATGCCTCTCTACGTCTAAGTACTAGTACGGCTCCTGTGGAACCCACTAACGCAAATAGTGCTCCGCCATGCGACAGCATTGCCAATGCCGCTGCGACTCCCCCCATCCACCAGCGTGTATGCCTTGCTACACCGGAATATCCGAACAAAGCGATGTGAAAGATTGCGCAGAATGTCGCCGCTAGCAATTTGGGCCAGACGAACAAGCCATTCAGCAGCACCAGAGGGGAGAGCGCGATTGAAAATAGCACTGCAACCCGTTGCGAGCGCCGCGGCAAGTCACTGACCAGGGCGAGCAATGGAACAAAAAGCAACGATTGCGCCCAAGTCGAGAGGGCTTGGTAGGTCAGCCCTCCCTTCGGTAGCCAGGAGTGCACAAACACCAAATACAAGCCGGACTGCAACGGTGGCCGATCGCTGCTCAGCCAGTCTCCGATCATGGGCACGTCCAGGCGTCCCTCGGAGATCATGTCGGCGAAGATGAGCGGCAGCCAGGAATCCATCGGGAGACTGCGCCAGCGATTGGCCGGGGTTTGCCAATCCTGACCATCCCAGGAGAACGGATATAGCCCGATCCAGATGATCAGGCCTGTCAACAGGAGCGATGGCAGCAGCAGTCGGTTCAAAGTATGCAATTGAACAGTGAATGCATGCCTGTCTTTCATCAGTGGCCGCAGCGCGAGCATTGGCATGGCAAAAGCGACGTAGGCAATGATCGTGCCGAAGGTTGGAGATGCGACGTAACTGCCAATGACGCAGCAGCAAGCAGTGCCTAGTGTCAATATTGCGCAGAGTGAGCGCTCTGTCGGGTTCCAATTTGCTGGAAGAGCGCAGCCTGCGAACACGAGCCATAGATGCGCCGTCAAAATCGCTAGGGCTAATGGTAGTAAGTGAGTAAGTATCCCGGAGGCAATGTCGGTTGGAGGAGCGTTGCCCAAGCCCGCCCAGCCAAATGTGCCGGTTGCTTTGTCCACAAGTTTCAGGGAAAAGGCGTGTGAATGCAGGTCGGCTGGCACGTCTAACGTGATTTTTTTCCAGCTGTCCCCGATATTGGCGACCTTCAAAGGGATGGTGACGCTGCCATCGGTGGCGACCGCGAGAATCTGAATGCCATCAGTTTCGGGATAACCGGCCAACATTACGTCTATGCTTTGCGTGCCCTTCGGATATGAAGTGGTCGTGAGCTCGCCGATAGAGGCGTCGCCTTGCTCGCAATAAGTGATGCGTCCGTCAACTTCAGGAGCTTGTTTGAGATAGCTTGAGTGGCTGGGTGAGCATCCGCCCTCTTTCACTACCCTTGAAGTGGGGGGCTGCCCACATGCCACCAAGGCAATGCTGAGGACAGCAATAGCATTCCATTTGCGAAAGATGCGAAGCATTGAAAACTCTTCGAGAAAGTGTAGGGGTGCCCTGAGCGGTGCTCAGGCAATCGAGATCGACTCCTGTGAACAGGTGGCGATACTTTTTTAAAGGCAGCACCGGGTCTAGTTCGGAAGAATCAGTGAAGTAATTCTAAACCGGAGTCTGCTGCGTATTCCGCTTAGTTCGCTGGGCTCTCTTGCTCAGGTAAACATAGGCGTGGTAGCAGCAAGCGAGTCCATGAAGCAAATCTGCCCGCTGGTGGTTGATGGGTGAGAAGCCATGAACCGCCTCGCGGACCCTGCATTCAAGATCATCCGTGCATGTCGCGTATCCGCCAGATATTTCTCTCTGATTTTCCCTTATTTCAGCACAAGCGATAGTCCCTCAGAGGAGCTCAGCCGCATGTGTCACTGTGCAGGAAAAGTCGACACGCATTGACTACTTCGGCTGTATAGAGGCTTCACCATGATTCGGATCCTGCAAAGGCAAGGTCACGCTCGCTCGGCTCGTATGGATCTCCCGGCTAATGTGAATCCCGTTGCATAGTCGGTCGGATTACCGCTGCAAGACGATATGGCTGTAGCGCGAGTCGGTGTAGCTTTCGCGTATGGCGTCTTCAAACGGTGTCTGCCGCACGCCGAACACTGCTTCAGTATTCACACCTTTGAAATCGTCGCCTGCACTGAGTGCCTTGAGCTGGTCGGCGGTGAACGGCGGCTTCGCGCTGAACAGCGAGTAGACCCGCAGCAGGAATCCGAAGAAACCGATTGGAATGTGCACGATCACGGTATGCAGGCGTTTGACCCGCTTGATCGTCTTGATGATGTCAACGTAATCCACGCGTGTGTCGCCAACGATATCGTAGACCTCGCCGTTGGGTTCGTGTTCGATGCATTTGGCGATGCAGCGGCAGAAGTCACGTTCGTATAGCGGCTGGCGCATGAACTTGCCATCGCCAGGGATCGGAAAGACGGGCGTCTTGGCCATGAAGCGCGACAGCCAGCCCAGATGCTTTGGATCGAACCAGCCAAACATCAGCGTTGGCCGCAACACGCAATGACGCAAGCCGCTGCTCACCACCATTTCCTCCTGGGAGCGCTTGGTGTTGGTGTAATCATCCACAGCGATCGAATTCACCACCGATGAGCTGATGTGGACCACGAAGGGCACGTTGGCCGCTTTGCAGGCGTCAAGCACATGCGAAGTGGCAACCAGGTTGTTGCGGGTGAAAAGCTCGGTGGTTTTGCCGGTGATCTGTGCATGCAATTGGGCGACGCAGGCCGCACCTTCGAACTCGCGGGCCCATTCGCCCGGTTCAGCCAGGTCCGCATGCACGACGCGCACGGCAGGATGCAGCACCCGCAGAATCTGCAGGTTGTGCGCGTGCTTGTCGATCGCCACCAGTTGGGTGTAGCCCTGTTGTTCGAGCTCGACGATCAGATTTTGGCCGACCAGCCCTGCGGCACCTGTGATGACAATTTTGGCGTGTTTGTCGGTCATGTCAGAGCTTGATCCTGCGAAAAACGAATTCGGGTATGTTTTTGATCACCAGCATGATGGCCCACCAAAAAGCTGGTAAGTAGGCCACAGCACGACGCTTGTCCACCGCACTGACGATTCCCTTGGCGATCTGATCCGGCTTTGCCCACAGGGCGCCCTTCTTGAAAGCTGCGGTCATTGGGGTGTCGACGAAGCCCGGCTTGATCGTGAGTACGTTGATGCCTTCCGGACGCAGGCGCTGGCCGAGCCCACTCAGATATGCAGTCACAGCCGCTTTTGCGCAGCCATATAGGTAGTTGCTGGCGCGACCACGGTCTCCTGCCACCGAAGAAATCACCGCAAGCGTTGCGCCCGAGACCAGCCGCGGCACGATCGCCGCGCATAGCGCGATAGTGGAGGTGCCGTTGGTTGCGAATTCGCGAAGCGACAGTTCTAACGATGCGTTGCACGCAGCTTGATCCGGCAGCGTGCCATGCGCAATCAACACCACATCGACGCCACCCAATGCGGCCCAGGCAGCATCCAGGATATCGCCGTGATGTGCGCTGTCGTTGACATCCAGCACGCCGACGCTGCTCTTGGCGCCGCGTGTTGCGAGGTCTGCCGCGATCGTCTCCAGGCGGGTTACCTGTCGGCCGAGCAGATGGATCGCCGCGCCGCGCGCGGCGTAGCGTCGGGCCGTTGCTTCGGCGATGGCCGAGGTGGCACCGATGATGAGGACGCGTTGCATGTTTACTCCGTGACCCGGCGCCAGAAGCCGGAAGAAAAACGTGGATCAAGATAGCTGCTGAATTCGCGCCAGAGGCCGTAGGCGCGCTGGAACGAATGCGCGGCCATACGTGCATCTTTGGCAGGGTACAGAGCGCCGCCTGCTTCGTCGACGATGCGGTCGAGTCGCTCGAGCAGGCGGAACACGTCAGGGCCACTATTGGGAAAATCCAGTGCCAGCGTAGTGCCTGGTCTGGGAAATGACAGCATGCCGAGTGAGGGCGTGCTGCCGAACTCCTTCAGCACCGCAAGGAACGAGCCGCTACCGCTGCGGGCAATTTCGGCTAGCAGGGCATCGACCCCGTCTCGCGAGGTTGCTGGCGGCAGCACACACTGGTATTGCAGGAAGCCGGAAGGCCCGTACATGCGGTTCCAGTCGCGGATGCCGTCCAGCGGATAGAAGAACGGCAGCAGATGACTGACAAGGCGTTTGCGTGGTACAGGCTGGCGCCAGTAGTACAGCGCGTTGAAAGGCCGCAGGGATAATTTGTTCACCAACGAAATCGGCGGCGTGATCGGCATGGATAGTCCCGCGTCTGGTGATTTCGGTCGTTCCTGCGCAAGTCCGCTGCAGTGATCGGCACGCGTGAAGTGTCCACGTCCCCGCGAACGTCCGCTTGCCAGGCAATCGATCCAGGCAACGCTGTATTCGTGGCTTTCTGCAGACGCGGCAGATAAGGCAAAGAATTCGTCGAGCGAGCCGAAACGGACGTTCTCCGCCTCCAGGGTTGGGCTGCCGACGCGTCGTAGTTGAATCTCTGCCCAGGTGATCAGGCCGGTCAGGCCCAGGCCTCCCACCGTGGCTGCGAACCAGTGATCGTTGTCGGCTCGAGTGCAGAGCCGCCGCTCGCCATCGCTGCGCAGCAGCTCGAATGCGCGCACGTGGTGACCGAAGGTACCAGTGCGATGGTGGTTCTTGCCATGCACGTCATTGGCGATTGCGCCAGCCACCGTGACATAGCGAGTGCCCGGCGTCACAGGCAAAAACCAGCCCTGTGGCAAGACCAGTTCGATGATTTCCGCCAGGGTGACGCCCGCTTCGCAACGCAGTACGCCATTGCTCGGATCAAAGGCGATGAAGCGATCGAGCCCGCGTGCGCACAGCAAGGTCCCATCCGGATTAAGGCAACTGTCGCCATAACTACGTCCGTTGCCGCGGGGCAGGGCTTGGCCATCGAATGCCGGCAAGCGTGTGGCGCGATCGTTGACCGGTATCAGCGTCTGATGTGCCTTGGGATAGCGTCCCCAGGATTGCCCCGCTGTCATCAGATGGCGCTCAGAGCGAACAGCCCGCACAGCACGACAACGATCTGGCTTACACGGTCTGTGGCGGCAAACACGATCGGATCGTCGTGCATGTCTCCGCGGTGGGCAATGATCCAGACTCGGCTCACCCAATACAGCAGCACTGGACAAACCAACCACAGCAACTTGGGGTTGCGGTAAAGCTCCACACTCTCGGGGCTGTTGATGTACAACGCCATCACCATGACTGCGATGTAGCCGGCAGCAGCGCCCATCGATTGCAGCAGCGAAAGGTCCTCGACCGAATAGGCACGCCCACTGGCCTTGGTCTTGCCGCTGCTCAACATGGCGTGCAGTTCGGTGTAACGCTTGAGTAGGGCCAAAGACAGGAACATGAACATCGAAAAGGCCAGCAGCCAGAACGACAATTCGACGCCGATCGCCACGGCCCCACCGATGATGCGCACGGTGTAAAGCGCTGCGAGCAGTACTACGTCGATCATCACGACACGCTTCAGACGCAGCGAATACGCCAGTGTCATGACGTAGTAGGCCAGCAACACCAACGTGAATTCGACGCTGCAGGCTAAAGAAAGCAGCAGTCCGGCGATGGTCAGCGCAGGAGCGACGAGCAGACCCTGCAGAAGGGGAAGTCGACCTGCCGCAAACGGCCGCTTGCGCTTGCGCGGATGTTGACGGTCCGGCGTCAGGTCAAGTAAATCGTTGAGCACGTAGACGCCAGATGCGCATAGCCCGAACGCCACAAGCGCAATCGTGGCTTGCATTACCGAGTCCAGGTCCAGGAAGCGGTGAGCGGTAAGGAGTGGAACGAACACCAGCAGATTCTTCAACCATTGATGCAGTCGCAACGCTTTCAGCCATGCTCGGGCACGCGGCGGAGCAGGCCAATGCGCATGCACGTGCGTCCGCTCTGCGGCGGCTTTGGCGAGTGCAGTCCCGTTGTTGACGACCCAGGCGCCGCCAGCCTTTTCCCATACGTGCAGATCCACGCTGCCGTTGCCGGCGTAATCGAAATTCCCCTGCCCAAATGTGTCGACCAGCACATCGGCCTTGTTGCGACCAGACAGATTACGTTTGCCATCACTGGCGATCACTTGTTCGAACAGGCCCAGGTGGTCTGCGATAGGCTTCACCAGCAGTGCATCCGAGGCCGTGCAAAGCACGCGTGGGCGTTGCGCCGTGGTACGCAGCAGCTCCAGCACTTGTTGGTTGTAAGGCAAGGTCTCTGCAGGCAGGGAGACGCGGGAGGCAAGTTCGCGCTTCAGCGCAGCCTTGCCGCGCAACAGCCACAGGGGCAGCAAGAACACGTACAGCGGATTTCGCGCCAGCAGAGCTAGCACCGACTCGTAGAGGATGTCAGAGTTCAAAAGCGTGCCATCCAGATCCACGCACAAGGCGCGTCCCGAAACAACTGGACGAGTGGAGCTGCTGGTAGGGGCTGACATCGAGGGCCTGGCGATCCATTGCGGGGCCGCGATTATACCTAGTCGATCAACCTGCTTCTTCTCGCGAGGCAAATTCTGCTATCAACATGGCCAACGCGCCGACGAGAATGGCGTACCAGAGCGTGACCAGGCGGGCTGCGACGGCGACTGCAATTGCGTCCTGCGTGGAGATCCCGAGCCGATTGAGCATCAACACGATGGCCAGTTCGGTCGTGCCAACGCCACCGGGGACGAACGACAGTGCGCCAATCAGCATCGCGAGCGGGTAAATACCGAGCGCGACAACAGGGTTCAGCTGCAAGCCCATTCCAATGCAAAGGCTTACGAAGACCGCAGATGTCAGTCCCCAGGCGATGGATCCGGCAAGCATGCTTTGTCCGAACGCGCGCAGATCCAGGCAGCTACGTAGCTCCAACGCTGCGGCAAGCCCAAAGCGTGTCAGGCCGCGCAGCCAGCGGCCGGGAAGGCGCTCGGCCAAACGAGCAAACTGATTGAGTAGCGCAGGCCACGCCGCCGCGCCGAACAGCACACAGACAAATCCCAGCACCACGGCCACCAGGGCGCCCAGGGTGGGGAACACCGACGCAGCCAGCAACGACAAGGACAGGATGACCAGCAGATCGGACGCGCGCTCGAAGACGAAGACGCCCAGCGTGCGCTCGGCCGGGATGCCCATGCGCGCGAAATAGCGAATCCGCATCAGTTCGCCGGCCTTGCCGGGCGTTGCGGTCAGGGCAAAGCCCGCCAGATAGCCAGCCAGGCCGGGTAACACCGGTACGTGATGCCCCTTGCGGCGTAGGAGCCAGTGCCACCGCCAGTACCGGAACAGGTACGTGATGGAGACGGGCACGATTGCGAGCGACATCAACTGCCAGACCTCGCTCAGCCGCGAAAACGTCCCGTTCCCGTGGTCCACCCAGACCAATACGGCGACGTACCCCGCGCACAGCAGCAACACGAAGGCGGCCAGATAATCCAGACGGTGCCGCAATCTTGCGGCACCGTCGATGCTGGGAGGCAAAGGTGAATCCATTGCAGCAGAAGGGCCTCAGCCCAGCGCAGCCTCCAGCTCCGGCAGCAGGGCGAACAAATCCCCCACCAACCCGATGTCGGCAATCTCGAAGATCGGCGATTCCGGGTCCTTGTTGATCGCCACGATCGTGCCGGCGTCCTTGATGCCGGTCAGATGCTGGATCGCCCCGCTGATGCCGATCGCCACGTACAGCTCGGGCGCGATGATCTTGCCGGTCTGGCCGACCTGCAGCTCGTTCGGTACGTAGCCGGCGTCCACGGCGGCGCGCGAGGCGCCCACAGCGGCGCCGAGTTTGTCGGCCAGGCTGTAGATGTGCTGGAAGTTCTCGGCCGAGCCGACGCCGCGGCCGCCGGAGACCACACGCTTGGCGCTCTGCAGGTCCGGGCGGTCGGAGCTGCCTGCGGCCAGGCCGACGAAGCGGGTATGGGTGGGCAGCGCGGCATCGACGGTGACCGCTTCGACCGTCGCACTGCCGCCGGCTGCCGCTTCCGGCCATGAGGCGCTGCGCACGGTGGCGACCACGATCTGGTCGGCCGGCGCTTTCACCGTGATGATCGCATTGCCTGCGTAGATCGGGCGCTTGAAGGTGTAGGCATCTTCGACCGCCATCAGGTCGGAGACCTGGTTGACACCCAGCAGCGCGGCAACCACCGGCATCAGGTCCTTGCCGAACGTGGTCGAGGGGCCGAATACATGGGTGTAGCCCTGGCCGGCGAGCTGGGCGATCTGCGGCCCCAGCACCTGCGCGATGGCATGTTCGTTGGCGGCGTTTGCCACCGTCAGCACGCGAGCAACACCCGCCAGCTGCGCGGCCTGCGCCGCAACCGCGGCCGGATCGGCCGCCAGCACGACGATATCGATGGACTCGGCCGACACCGCCAGCGCGGCGCTGAGGGTCTTGGCAGTGGCCGCATTGAGCTGGCCGTTGAGATGTTCGGCAACGATGAGAACCTTGGCCATTACAGCAACCCCTTCTGCTTGAGTGCGGCCACCAGCTCGGCGGCGTCCTTGACCATCACGCCACGGCTGCGCTTGGACGGCGCGGCGTAGTGGGTGGTGCTGAGGCTGTCGTGCGCATCGACGCCCAGGTCGGCAAAGGCCAGCGTTTCCAGCGGCTTGCTCTTGGCCTTCATGATGTCGGGCAACTTGATGAAGCGCGGCTCGTTCAGGCGCAGGTCGGTGGTGATCACCGCCGGCAGATCCACTTCCAGCGTTTCCAGGCCGGCGTCGACTTCGCGGGTCACGGTGGCCTTGCCATCGGCCACGACCAGCTTGCCGGCGAAGGTCGCCTGCGGGCGGCCCCACAGCGTGGCGAGCATCTGGCCGGTCTGGTTGGCGTCGTCGTCAATCGCCTGCTTGCCCAGGATGACCAGGTCCGGCTGTTCCTTCTCGATCAGCTTGATCAGGGTACGTGCAGCGGTCAGCGGCTGGATGGCGGAGTCGGTCACCACGTGGATGGCCCGGTTGGCGCCCATGGCCAAACCGTTGCGCAGATGCGCGGCGGCATCGGCCGGGGCCATGGTGGCGACGACCACCTCGGTGGCGATGCCGGCATCGCGCAAGCGCAACGCCTCTTCCAGGGCGATTTCGTCGAACGGGTTCGGCGAGAGCTTGACGCCGTCGGTGACCACGCCGGAGCCATCCGGCTTGACCTGAATGCGGACGTTGTAGTCCACCACGCGCTTGTAGGCGACGAGGATTTTCATCGTGTACGAGATCCTTCAGCTATTGCGGGAAGGCCCGGCCGCGGCGGCAGGCTCGGGAGTGCCGCCATTCTAACCGGGGAGGGCGCACCATGCGATGGCGTATGGATGCTGCGCTGCGGCAGTCGGACACAGCGATGTAGGCGATGCTTAAGCTCGGTCTTGCCCGGACCATATATCCTGTGTGGTTTGAAAATGCAGCGCGGGTGTGCGCGACCAGGAGGGGTAGACAGTGGCGACTTGGCTAGTAACCGGCGGGGCCGGATTTATCGGCGGAAATTTTGTTCTGGAGGCGGTCTCTCGTGGGATCCGCGTGGTCAATCTGGACGCGCTCACTTATGCGGGCAATCTGAACACGCTGGCGTCGCTGGAAGGCAACGCCGACCATGTTTTCGTCAAGGGCGACATCGGTGACGGCGCGCTTGTGACTCGCTTGCTGCAGGAACATCAGCCGGACGCGGTGCTGAACTTCGCGGCCGAAAGCCATGTCGATCGTTCGATCGAAGGCCCTGGCGCCTTCATCCAGACCAACGTGGTCGGCACTTTGGCCCTGCTTGAGGCAGTGCGCGACTATTGGAAAGCGTTGCCGGACACGCGCCGTGATGCCTTCCGCTTCCTGCATGTGTCCACCGACGAGGTCTATGGCACGCTGGGTGAGACCGGCAAGTTCACCGAAACCACGCCCTACGCCCCGAACTCGCCGTACTCGGCCTCCAAGGCAGCGTCGGATCACTTGGTGCGCGCGTTCCACCATACCTACGGGCTGCCGGTGCTGACCACCAACTGTTCGAACAACTACGGTCCGTACCACTTCCCCGAAAAACTCATTCCATTGGTCATTGCCAAGGCGCTGGCCGGCGAGCCGTTACCGGTGTACGGAGACGGCAAGCAGGTGCGCGACTGGCTGTTCGTCAGCGATCATTGCGAGGCGATACGCACCGTGCTGGTCAAGGGCCGGGTCGGCGAGACCTACAACGTGGGCGGCAATTCCGAGCGCCAGAACATCGAAGTCGTGCAGGCGATCTGCGCACTGTTGGATCAGCATCGTCCGCGCGAAGACGGCAAGCCCCGTGCAAGCCAGATCACCTATGTCACCGACCGCCCCGGGCACGACCGGCGGTATGCAATCGATGCGTCCAAGTTGAAGAACGAGTTGGGCTGGGAGCCGGCGTACACCTTCGAGCAAGGCATCGCGCAGACGGTGGAGTGGTACCTGACCAACCAGTCCTGGGTACAAGGCGTGCTGGATGGCAGTTATCGGCTTGAACGGATCGGCGCCGCGGCCTAACGCGAGCCCCTAGCAAGAGCCCGTGCACGCGTGCGTGTGCGGGCCTCAACAGGACATACCTGATGACACAACGTAAAGGCATCATTCTGGCGGGCGGCTCCGGCACGCGCCTGTACCCGATCACCAAGGGCGTCAGCAAGCAGCTGTTGCCGGTGTACGACAAGCCGATGATCTACTACCCGCTGAGCGTGCTGATGCTCGCGGGTATCCGCGATATTCTGATCATCAACACGCCGCACGAGCAGGCGCTGTTCCAGTCGCTGCTGGGCGATGGTTCCCAGTGGGGCGTCAACATCCAGTATGCCGTGCAGCCCAGCCCCGACGGTCTGGCGCAGGCCTATCTGATCGGTCGCGATTTCGTCGACGGCAAGCCGAGTTGCCTGGTGTTGGGCGACAATATTTTCCATGGACATGGCCTGACTGATACCTTGCGCCGCGCCGATGCGCGTGAGCAGGGTGCAACCGTCTTCGGTTACTGGGTCAACGATCCGGAGCGCTACGGCGTCGCCGAATTCGATCAGCAAGGCAAGGTCATCGACATTGCCGAAAAGCCGGAAAAGCCCCGTTCCAACTATGCGGTCACCGGCCTGTATTTCTATGACGGCAAGGCCAGCGACTACGCAGCTGCCCTGAAACCCTCGCCGCGCGGCGAGTTGGAGATCACTGATCTCAATCGCTGCTATCTCGATGCCGGCGACCTGCACCTGGAGCCTCTGGGGCGCGGGTATGCATGGCTGGATACCGGGACGCACCAGTCATTGCATGAAGCGGCCAATTTCATCGAGACCATCCAGATGCGCCAGGGTCTGCAGGTGTGCTGCCCGGAAGAAATCGCATTTGGTCAGGGCTGGATCGATGCCGAGCAGCTGGAGCGTCTGGCGGCGCCGTTGCTGAAGAATGACTATGGCAAGTATCTACATGAGTTGGCTGTAAGAGGAGTAGTGCCTTGAAAGTAATCGAAACGCGTCTACCGGGTTGCGTTGTCATCGAGCCGGCAGTGTTCGGCGATGAGCGCGGGTATTTCTTTGAAACATGGAATGCAGAGCGCTTTGGCCAACACGGCCTGCCGACGCAATTCGTGCAGAGCAACGTGTCCACCTCTGCCAAGGGCGTGCTGCGTGGTCTGCACTATCAGTGGCCGCGCCCGCAAGGTAAGTTGGTCAGCGTGCTCGAAGGCGAGGTGTATGACGTCGCTGTCGATGTGCGTCATGGTTCGCCGAATTTCGGTCAATGGGCTGCGGTGGTATTGAGCGCAGAGAACAAGAAGCAGTTCTGGATTCCGGAAGGCTTTGCGCATGGTTTTGCGGTGTTATCCGAGCGCGCCGTTTTCAGTTATCTGTGCACCGACGTGTACGTTAAGGAAGCCGACGCTGGCGTGCGTTGGGATGACGCGGCGATCGGTGTCGATTGGCCGATCAGCGACCCTTTGCTATCCGCCAAGGATGCCAATGCGCCGTTCCTGAGCGACGTGCCAGTTGATCGATTGCCGGTGTATACGCCGTGATCACTCTGGTGTTTGGTGCGAACGGGCAGGTAGGCACTGAACTGCTGCGCGCACTGGCGGCCGATGGCGCGGTGCAGGCGACGACACGCAGTGGCCAGTTGCCTGATGGCAGCGCTTGCGAGACGGCGGACTTCGACGCACCGGAAACTTTGCCAGCTTTGCTGGACCGGATTGGCCCGTCGCGTGTGGTCAACGCTGCAGCCTATACGGCAGTAGATCGCGCCGAGCAGGATCCCGATAGCGCCATGCGGGCGAATGCGCTATCGCCTGGCGTCATTGCTGCATGGTGTGCTGCCCATGACGTCCCACTGGTGCACTACTCGACTGACTATGTCTTCGACGGCCAAGGCAGTGCACCGTATCTGGAGGACGCGCAGACCTCACCACTAGGCGTGTATGGCGAAACCAAGCTCGCTGGCGAGGACGCCATCCGCGCCTGCGGTGCGCAGCATCTGATTTTGCGCACGGCATGGGTCTATGCATCGCATGGTGCGAATTTCCTGCGCACGATGTTGCGTGTCGGCGCCGAGCGCGATGAGCTGCGCGTGGTGGCCGATCAGATCGGAACCCCGACGCCCGCCGCTCTGATTGCCGATGTCACAGCGCAGTTGCTGCGCCAACGCAAACCCGACACCTCGGGCACATGGCACCTCACGGCTGCAGGACAGACCAGCTGGCATGGCTTTGCCGAAGCCATCTTTGAGGAGGCTGTCAGCGCCGGCCTGTTGTCGCGCGCACCGCGTGTGGTGCCGATTACCACCGCAGACTACCCGACGCCTGCCAAGCGGCCGGCGTATTCGCGGTTGTCGATCGAAAAACTGCAGCGCGATTTCGACGTCGTATTGCCGGAATGGCAGCTCGGCTTGCAGCGCGTGATTGCTGAAATCGCCGCTGCCAGACGGTAGAAGTCGCGGCTCAGATCGGTGGCAACCACGCTAGCTGCCGACGAAATGAAAGCCGCAAAAACAAACAGCCGGGAATCCCCGGCTGTTTGTTTATGTGTTGCAGAGTCCTGCAAGCGACCGATCAGGTGCGCCCGTAGGTGTCTTCAAAACGCACGATGTCGTCTTCGCCCAAATAGCTGCCGGACTGCACTTCGATCAGTTCAAGCGGCAATTTGCCCGGGTTCTTCAGGCGATGGGTGACGCCCAGCGGGATATAGGTACTCTGGTTCTCGGTCAGCAGCAGCACTTCTTCGCCACGGGTGACCTCGGCGGTGCCACTCACCACGATCCAGTGCTCGGCGCGGTGGTGATGCATCTGCAGGCTGAGCGTGGCGCCCGGCTTGACGGTGATGCGCTTGACCTGGAAGCGCTGGCCCATGTCGATCGAATCGTAGGCACCCCACGGACGATAGACCTTGCGGTGCCAGGTCGCCTCGGAACGGCCGGCCGATTTGATCTGGCTGACCACTTCCTTGACCTCCTGGATGCGGTCGCGGTGGCCGACCAGCACTGCGTCGTCGGTTTCCACCACCACCACATTCTCCAGACCGACCATGGCGATCAGGCGCGAGCCATACGCATAGGTGTTCTTGCAATCGAGCTGGATCACATCGCCGTGATGCGCGTTGCCCTGACCATCCTGCTCGGAGACGTCCAGCAGCGAGGACCATGAGCCAACGTCATTCCAGCCGGCATCCAGCGGCACCACGACTGCATCTGCGGTCTTTTCCATCACCGCATAGTCGATCGAATCCGACGGGCTGGACGCGAACGCGTCCTTGTCCAGACGAGTGAAGTCGGCGTCGCGCTTGCCGCCTTCCCAGGCCTTCAGGCAGGCATCGGCGATCGCGGGCTGGAACTTACGCAGCTCTTCCAGGTAGCGCGATGCGCGGAACAGGAACATGCCGCTGTTCCAGTAGTACTCGCCGCTGTCCAGGTAGCCTTGCGCGGTTGCCAGATCAGGCTTCTCGACGAAGCGCTCCACAGCGCTGACACCGGTGCCGGCGCCTGCCTTGATGTAGCCGTAGCCGATTTCAGGCGCGGTGGGCTTGATGCCGAAAGTCACCAGCTTGCCTTGCTCGGCCGCAGTGGCCGCCAAGGTGACCGCTGCCTGGAAAGCAACTTCATTCTGAATCACATGATCGGACGGCAGAACCAGCAGCAGCGGATCGCCGCCGTTACGGGTGGCTTCCAGTGCAGCCACAGCAATCGCCGGAGCAGTGTTGCGGCCCTTGGGCTCGAGCAGGATGGCCGACGGCTTCACGCCAAGCTGCTGCAACTGTTCGGCCGCCATGAAGCGGTGCTCTTCGTTGGCCACCACGATGGGCGCGTGCGCGGCCACCGGAGCCGAACGCAGCCAAGTGGCCTGCAGCATGCTGTGCTCGCCGACCAGCGGCAGGAACTGCTTCGGGTACGATTCGCGCGACAACGGCCACAGGCGCGTGCCGGAACCGCCGGACAGGATAATCGGAAGGACGTCGCTCATGAGCGGGGGAAACTCCAGTGCGTCAAGGTGGGGGGAGGGTGAATCAACCACGTAGCAGGTTGGAAATCTCTTGCGTGCGCGTTTCCAGCAGTGCGGCATCGCCGCGCGTTTCCACGTTCAGACGCAGCAGTGGTTCGGTGTTGGAACTACGCAGGTTGAAACGCCACTGGCCGAAGTCCGCGCTGATGCCATCGGTGTAATCCAGCGCGGGTGACAGCGACGCGTAATGCTCCATCACGCGCGCAACTGCGGCCTTGGCATCGTCCACCTTGAAGTTGATCTCGCCGCTGCAAGGGAACTTCTGCATGCGTGCTTCGACCAGATCTGCCAGCGAACGACCGGACTGCGACACCAGCTCGGCAATCAACAGCCACGGAATCATGCCGGAGTCGGCGTAGGCGAACTCGCGGAAATAATGGTGCGCGCTCATTTCGCCGCCGTAAACGGCGTTTTCGCTGCGCATCTTTTCCTTGATGAAGGCGTGGCCGCTCTTGCACAGCACCGGAATGCCGCCGGCGTCTTCGACCATCTCCACGGTGTTCCAGGTCAGGCGCGGATCGTGCACGACCTTGCCGCCGGGCTGCTTGGCCAAAATGGCCTGCGCCAACAAACCGACCAGGTAATAGCCTTCGATGAAGCGGCCGTTGTGGTCGAAGAAGAAGCAACGATCGAAGTCACCATCCCATGCAATACCGAAATCGGCGCCGTGTTCCTGCACCGCCTTGGCGGTGGCAGCGCGGTTTTCCGGCAGCAACGGGTTGGGAATGCCGTTAGGAAAGTTGCCATCGGGTTCGTGGAAGACGCGCAGGAATTCGAAAGGCAGATGCGGTGCGAGCAGATCGACGATCAGACCGGCGCCACCGTTGCCGGCATTGACCACCAGCTTGAGCGGCTTGAGCGTGCTGCGGTCCACGTAGCTGAGCAAATGCTCAAGGTAAGCAGTCTTGTCGGTGCGGCTCTGCTCGCTCGCAGTGGGCTCACCCGGTGCGGCGGTATCGGCGGCGACAGTATCGCGAATCGCGAACAGGCCGGTATCTGAGCTGATCGGTCGCGCCTGCTCGCGCACCAGCTTCATGCCGTTGTAGTCCATCGGGTTATGGCTGGCAGTGACCATCACGCCGCCGGCCGCCTTCAGGTAATCGGTCTGGAAATAGACCTCTTCGGTGCCGCACAAGCCGATATCGATCACCTCGCGGCCGCTGGCGCGCAGGCCGGCCGAGAGCGCTTCCTGCAAGCCGGGGCTGGCCAGGCGCACGTCATGGCCCAGGACCACCGGCCCTTGATCCAGCTGCGCCGCCAGCGCCACGCCGATGCGGCGAGCCAAGTCCTCGTTGAGTTCATCCGGCACGCGGCCGCGAATATCGTAGGCCTTGAAGGCGGGTAGCGTCATGGGCAATTCCTGGGGTGGGGGACGTCCGAGTTTAGCGGCTGCGCCGTGTCTTGGGTGTGGCGGAATTGCGAACGGGGACAGGGAACAGTCAGCGGCTAGAATGGCCGCTTCACATCAGCGAGGCGAGGGCGGTGATGCGCAACAGTGGACGTGGTAAGGCAAGCGGCAAACGCTACGCCGATGCCAAGGCGGCGCTGGACGGGGTGGTGGCCGACGGCCAGACCCTGGCGGTGGGCGGCTTTGGGTTGTGCGGAATCCCCGAAGCGCTGATCGCGGCAATGCGCGAAAGCGGAGTCGGCGGGCTGACCGTGATTTCCAACAACGCCGGGGTCGATGGATTCGGGCTTGGCCAATTATTGGCCACCCGGCAGATCCGCAAGATGATTTCGTCCTACGTGGGCGAGAACAAGGAATTCGAGCGGCAGTATCTGGCCGGTGAACTGGAGTTGGAGTTCAATCCGCAAGGTACGCTGGCCGAACGCTTGCGTGCGGGCGGCGCAGGAATTCCTGCGTTTTACACCGCAACCGGCTACGGGACCATCGTCGCCGAGGGCAAGGAAACCCGCGAATTCGACGGCAAGCATTACGTGCTGGAGACCGCGCTGCAGGCCGATGTGGCCTTGGTCAAGGCATGGCGTGCGGATACGGCCGGCAACCTGGTGTTTCGCAAGACTGCACGCAATTTCAATCCCGCCTGCGCAATGGCCGGTCGCGTCTGCATTGTCGAGGTCGAGGAGATCGTGGAGGTGGGCGCGATCGATCCGGACCAGGTGCATTTGCCCGGCATCTATGTCGACCGCCTGGTACTCAACGCCACGCCGGAAAAACGCATCGAACAGCGCACCGTGCGCGAAGGACAGCAGTGATGGCCTGGACCAGAGATCAGATGGCCGCACGCGCGGCGCGCGAATTGACCGACGGCGCCTACGTCAACCTGGGGATTGGCCTGCCGACACTGGTGGCCAATCACATTCCCGATGGCGTGGATGTGTGGCTGCAATCGGAGAACGGCCTGCTCGGCATCGGCCCGTTTCCCACCGAAGACGAAGTGGACGCAGACCTGATCAATGCAGGCAAGCAGACCGTCACTGCGCGCACCGGCGCCAGCTATTTCGGTAGCCACGACTCGTTTGCGATGATCCGCGGCGGGCACATCGATCTGGCGATTCTCGGTGCGATGCAGGTCACCGAGCGCGGCGATCTGGCCAACTGGATGGTGCCCGGCAAGATGGTCAAGGGCATGGGCGGCGCGATGGACCTGGTGGCCGGGGTCAAGCGCGTGGTGGTGCTGATGGAACACGTCGCCAAGGACGGCAGCCACAAGATCCTGCCCGAATGCGACTTGCCGTTGACCGGCGTGGGCGTGGTCGATCGCATCATCACCGACCTGGCGGTCTTCGATGTGACCGACGGCGGGCTGGTGCTGGTGGAGGCGGCGGATGGGGTGGATCTGGATGGGTTGCGCCAGAAGACCGGTGTGGCAATCCTGACGCCTCAACCGTGAGGCAAGGCCGGATGGTCGTCAGGTCATCCGGCCCGAACCGATCCGCGTCCGGTGAAGCGATCGTCCAGTTGCAGCTCTGCCAGCCACGGCGCCTGCCAGCGTCCGGAACCGACGCACTGCAGCGGTATCTGGACCGAGGCTCGATCGAAGTCCAGCAGGTAGCTTTCGTCCTGCGCAACCTGACAGACGTCTGCAATGAACGCTAACGCACCTTCATGCACCTGCGCGATCGTCGCCCATTGCTTCTCCGTTAGCTCTGGACTTGCGTAGGCCGCGGTCGGAACTTCGGTGATGTTTGTGAAGTGGGAAAACTGCGGCGAGGGAGCAGTGAGAAGTGTTTCCAGCAGCAGATCGTGGCGCAGGATCGTCGAGTGGTCCGGGCTTTCCTCGGTGCGCCCATCAAAATAGCGGGCGGCGGCCCAACTCTGCGCAGTGATTTTTGTGGCGCGCGCGTTCAACGCAAAATACGCGCCACCCAATGGCTGCCCAGTCAATCTTGCGAGGTTTGCCTGGATGCTGCCGGAGTAACCTATGTCGGCCACCATGGCGGCACTGTCACCTGCGGTCGCTTTCCAGTAATGCAGATACGCCTGCCTTTCAGTTTCGGCAAGCGCTAGCAGTTCATTGATTGCCGGAGCCATCAGCTCCAGAAGTTCGGCGTGCATCTCCGGCAGGTAGACATCACGTTGCATGACAGGCTGGCCTAATCGGCGCTCCATAATATGTGCCGCAGCATCTCCCAGGCGGGCCTGCACCAGGTTGCCCAGCGTCCCGGTGTAGGTACTGTCCAGCAGCAATGCGAGATCGTCCGGCGCGTGTAGCGAGGGTGTTCCGGTTCCCCGCCGCGATGCGAGCAGATACTTGCCATGAAGCTGGTCAAGCGCCGGGGAAGTTTGCTTCACGAGCTGAAAGGCCTGCTCCAGCAGGTAACCTTCCCGGCTCAAGAATAAAATCGTTTCGATGTCGGTTTGCTTCGCCATGCGGACCAGCCAAGCGAGATAATCGAAGATCAACGGGCCGATGACTACGTAGCCAAGACTTGCCGGGGAGAGTGTCGGCAACGGCATCAATGTTTCCGGCTGCCGGTCGGCAAGATCGGCGAACCGATTAGCCAGCAAGCCAAGCCATAACTGGTCCTGCCACCGCGTTGCCGCACCCAACGGTGGCCGAAGCGGGCGCAATGCAGGAACCACATCCAGTAACGCAGATGGGCGAAGAACATGCACTGGAGTCAGTAATTTGTGCATCTGTGGACGCTGGATATCGCCGTGTTCGTTGTCGCCGACATGCAGCCACTGCGAGGTGTCGATTTTTTCAATGTCTGGCACCTTCTTCCAGGCACTGTCAGCATCTTTGCGCCAACCCGTCTCGCAGGAGACATACCAGGCCGCTGGCAGCGCGCTGGCCTCGGGCGGCAGGATCTGCTGCAGCAATGTGCTATCCAGATACATGTCCGACAGCGCAACCAAGCGGGTGCCGCGTTGCTGCAACTGTGTAGCTGCTGCGATCACAGCCCGACGTGGTTGTAGCAGCCTGGCTTCCAGTGCCACTTCCAATGCCTGGAGGGCGCCGATTGGAAGTCCTGCCGCATCAGGTAGGCCAGACAGCGTGTTGTAGATGCTCGATAGATCGACATCGGTGCCACGTTGATGGCGTGCCTTGGCCTCGGCAAGCTCGCGTAGTTCAAGAAAGTTCTCGACCCCGAATTTGCATGCTACCAAGTGGGCAAGATAGGCGCGAGCACCCGCCGGAAACAGGAACGGTCTCACCACCAAGGTGTCGAAGATGTCCAATGACACCAGTCGAGCTTGAAGAGAGGAGAGTGTCAATCGCGTGGCGATCGGCGTTTCGAACGCAGCCTGCCAGTTGCGCCCACCTTCGGCGCTGAGCGCCAGCGTGCCGTCTTGCGGCAATATGCCGATGCGATACTGCTGATGCCGCACGATGGCGACGAACATGCGCTCCATTGCGTGGTGCAAGGTGCCATCGATCTGGCCGCGCTCTTCGGGAAAGTCCTTCAGCTCAAGGTCCAGCGCATACAACGGCCGTAGTGCATCCACTTTTGCCCAAAACATCGATCCTGCAGGAAAGTCGATGTACTCCGAGGCGCTGATATCGAATCCGAGACGTTGGGCCAGCGCGCGGCAAACCTCAAAATTACTCAGCCAGGTATGTGCCCATAGCGGCACCCGTTCGTAACTTTCGGGGTAAAGCATGCCAAGGCGCGGCTCGGCCTGAAACATTCCCAGTTGCCAGGCGATGCGCTCCGGGCTCCCCATCAGGGACGAGACCAGGTAGCGGCGCCACTGGCCTTGCTCGCTGCCGGTATACAGGGACTTTTTTGTATGCAGATGGCCGACAACATCCAATGCCAGGATCTGCTCACGGAACGTCACCACCAGTGGCGCGATATCACGGCCATGGTTGGACACGATGCGCACATCCAGTTTCTCAACATGCGATAGCTTGGAAAAGCGGGCGCGCGCGTGATCTGCGGCGGCTTCGTCCATCACAGAGACCAGCAGGTCATAGCCGACCGGCATGTGCTGGAGTGACTGTGCGAATTCGTCGATCAGATCAGGATAGAAGACGTGCACCATCACGCCGACTTTTAACTGCAGCTGCGACAAGGGCACAGGCGCGACGAACGGCGCCTGGTCCGACAGGCGTGAAGCCGTTGGCTGCTTGCGTCCGGCCAATCGCACTCGCCCAAGAAATCCGCGTATTCCGAGGGCGCGGATCACTTTGAACGCCCGCATCGCAACTGCAGTTGCGCCGGAGAAACCGCCGCCATGGAGCTCTACCGAGCGACGTGCCGCAGCCACGAGTTTGGAGAGACTGCTAGTCACGCGGCCTGCCAGTCGTTGCTCACAGATTCTGGTAGTTCGGCCCGGAACCACCCTCCGGTGTGACCCAGGTGATGATCTCGTAGGGGTCCTTGATGTCGCAGGTCTTGCAGTGGACGCAGTTGGCGGCGTTGATCTGCAAGCGCTTGCCGGAGGGGCTATTGGTATCTGCGACCATTTCGTAGACGTTGGCCGGGCAGAAGCGCGTGCAGGGGTTGTCGTACTCCTGCACGCAGCGAGTAGCGCAGATGTCGGTGTCGAGCACCTTCAGATGCACGGGCTGGTCTTCGTCGTGTTCGGTGGCGGCAAAGTAGACCGCCTGCAGGCGGTCGCGCGGTGCGAGTTCGCGCGTGCCGTAGTCGCGCTTGGGTTGTTCGTACTCGCCGATCTTGTGCAATGCCGACCAGTCGGGCTTGTTCTTCAGCGTCCATGGCGAGGCGCCCTTGAGCGCGGTTTCCCAGGCGGCATTGAGCAGGCCGAACCACAGGCCCTTCTTGAAGCCGGGCTTGATGTTGCGCACCTGCTTGAGCTCGGCCATCGCATCGGAGGCGCGCAGCTTGGCGTCGAAGCCTTGCGGCGCCAGCTGCGATTGCACCAGATGTTCGGCGGCCAGCATGCCGCTGCGGATCGCCTGATGGGTGCCCTTGATCTTGGGCACGTTGAGCAGGCCGGCGGTGTCGCCGATCAGCAAGGCACCGGGCATTTCCACTTTCGGCAGCGATTGCCAGCCGCCGGTGACGATGGCGCGCGCGCCGGCCGAGAGGATGCTGCCGCCTTCGAGCAACTGTTTGATCAGTGCGTGGTTTTTCCATTGCTGGAAGGCTTCCCACGGCTGGTACTTCGGGTCGCTGTAGTCCAGGCCGCTGACGTAGCCGAGCGCGATCTGGTTGTTGTCCAGGTGATACAGGAAGCTGCCGCCGTAGGTGCGGTTGTCGGCCGGCCAGCCCAGCGTGTGCACGATCTTGCCTGGGCTGACGCGGCCTTCCGGTACCTGCCACAGCTCCTTGATGCCGATCGAATAGCCCTGCGGATCGGCGTCGGCAGTGAGGTCGAAGCGTTTGAGCAGGCGCTTGGTCAGATGCCCGCGCGCGCCTTCGGCCAGCACGGTGACCTTGGCGCGGATGTCGATACCGGCGGTGTAGCCGGGCTTGTGCGATCCATCCTTGGCCACGCCCATGTCGCCAATGCGCACGCCGATGACCTGGTCGTTGGCGTCGTGCAGCGTTTCGGCGGCCGCGAAGCCCGGGTAGATCTCCACGCCCAGCGCTTCGGCCTGCGGCGCTAGCCAGGCGCACATCGCGCCCAGGCTGACGATGAAGTTGCCGTGGTTGCGCATGCCCGGCGGCACCACCGGGAACTTGCGTGCGCTGTCCTTGCCGAGAAACCAGAATTCGTCGTCGGTGGCGGCCACGCAGATCGGCGGCGGGTTGTCGCGCCAGCCGGGCAGCAGGGCATCCAGCGGACCCGGTTCGATCACCGCACCGGAGAGGATATGCGCGCCGATGGTGCTGGATTTTTCGATCACGCACACGCTGATGGTCGGATCGAGCTGCTTGAGCCGGATCGCAAATGCCAGCCCGGCCGGACCGGCGCCGACGGTGACGACGTCGTACTCCATCACGTCGCGCTCGACCGTCTCTGACGCAGTTGCGCCGACTCCTGCTTCCGACATTGCTCCGCTCCCGTTGGCTCGATGGCTAACGCGCATTTTCCGGGATTCGATGTGACGGCGGCAAATCGGATCGATTCATCCGTACCGGGCGGCACTGCTCAGCGGACGCGTGCTAGCGTTTGCCGCATGAAGATTCGGGTTGCATTGCCGGAAGCGGAGATCAGTTGGTGTCGCGGTTGGTTGCAGGCAGCACAGGCCGATGTGCTGATGCAGGCGCTGTTGATGCAGGCGCAGTGGGAGGTGCATCGCATCCGCATGTTCGGGCGGATGGTGGATTCGCCGCGCTTGAGTAGCTGGATCGGCGATCCAGAGGCGAGTTATCGCTACTCGGGCACGCAGTTCGCGCCGCTTCCGTGGCTGGACGCGTTGCAGCCGGTGCGCACACGACTGCAGGTCGAGACTGGCCAGCCGTTCAACAGCGTGCTGGTCAACCGCTATCGCAGCGGCAACGATGCGATGGGCTGGCATAGCGACGACGAACCGGAGCTGGGCGCGCAGCCCCTGATCGCCTCAGTGAGCCTGGGCGCGACGCGGCGGTTTACGTTCAAGCATCGCGACGATGCGGCGCTGAAGCAGACGCTGGAGCTGGGCCACGGCGATCTGCTGCTGATGGGCGGCGATACCCAGCGCCATTACAAACACGCCTTGCCGCGCACCGTAAAGCCGGTCGGCGAGCGCATCAATCTGACCTTTCGCCAGATTGCGATGCGCGCGTCCCGGCGATAAGAGCGGCTAACAGAACGTAGCGAGCGCCCGGCTGGCGGGGAGCGCAGCGGTTTCGTTAGTCGCATCTTGGTGGATACAGTCAGAAGCTCATGTCAAACGCTGAGTGGGTCGAGGGCGCGGTGCCCTCGCCGCTTGCGGGACACGCCGCAAGTACGTCCATGTAAGCTCGGTGGCGGCATCCATGCCGCCACACGGTCCCGCAATCGGCGAGGACACCGCACCAGAAAGTGAGTCGGCTGCTTTGTTGAAAGCCTGCCTGTTGATCTCGTTGCGTTGCGAAGCTGATCGGATGCACGGTTATCCAGACAACGCGTGTATGCCTTGCTTGCAACCATGCGCACCGACCATCTCCACTGGTCCTTGCCCGCCCGCCGTCGCGGGACCTTACGCGGCATGGATGCCGCGTAAGAGCTTACATGGACGTACTTGCAGCGTGTCCCGCGATGGTGGGCGGGCAAGGGCCCTGCAGCCAGGCCACAGATCAACCGCTCTAATGAGGCAGCCACCAGGCGGGCGCGGCCGGTACCCGGAATCGGCATGTACCATTCGTACACTCCTGGTTGCTGCGCGCCGTCCGCGCCCACCTGGCCACTGCTCGCTACGCTTTTTAAGCCGCTCTAAGTCTGTCGCTTGCGCTTACAACGAGCGCGGCAGGTTCTGGCTGTCCTGCTGACCGGTGACTAAGGTCCAACCGACCAGCTCGGTGGTGACCTGGGTCAATGCCTGCTCGAACGCGACCGCCACCGCAGCGGTATCGGTGCCGGTAGATGGGCGTGCAACCAGGAAGGTACGCGAGGCCACCACCCGCTGATCGGCGGCGTGCAGCAGCTTGGCATTGAGTTCGATGGTGGCCGAGGGCAGCGACTGGCCGGCGTAATCGGACTCGAAGCGGCGCAGGTCGATCGCCAGCTTGTAGTCGGAGCGGATGCCGGTGCCGATGCGGGCGACCGCGGCGATCTTGCCGGAGTCTTCGAACGCCCGCACCACGCTGTCTTCCAGCATATCGGTGGCCGGTTGTGCCCAACCGGCGCCGTGATAGACCTGCAACTCGCCAGGGGTGGGGCGCACGTTGATGCGCGGGCTGTCGATCACCCGGGCGGCGCTGGGCTTGGACACCGACAGCTGCCAGCTCACCTGCGGCCAGGACGGATTCGGCGTGATCCGCACGGTGGGTGCGTAGATCGTGGCCGGCTTTTGGTCGCCGCCGGTCAGGACCGAGCAGCCGCCCAGCGCCAGCAACGAGACGCACAACAGGGGACGCAACAGGCGCATGGCAGTCATTTTGGTTCGAACTCCTTGGGTGCGTCGCGGCCGAGCAGGTAGCGCGCAGGGTTGTTGTCCAGTTTGTCGCTGACCCGGCGCAGATCGCGGATCAGGCCGCGCAATTCGGTCAGCGTGGGCCCGAGCTGGCCCAGCCCGTCGTTGGCGAAGCTGTTGATGGCGGCGCGGTTCTCGCCAAGGATGTTGTCGGCGTTGCCGGCGGCCGAATCCAGCTTGACCAGGGTGGCATCGAGCTTTTCCAGGATGCCCGGCAGCTGCTGCACCAGGTTCTGGTCCAGCCGCTTGATGGTGCCGTTGGTGGTGGTCAGGGTGGTATCCAGATTGCGTGCGGCATCGCGCGCGCTGACGATCAGCGCCTGCATGCCTTCGTCGCGGTCGGCGATGCCGCCGCTGATCTTTTCCAGGTTCTGCAAGGTGGCGGTGATGCTGGCCACGTTCTTGTCCGAGAGCATCTGGTCCATGCGCTCGACGATGCGGTTGGCGGTGTCGGTGATGTTCTGCAGCGCCGAGGGCGTGGTCTGGATGATCGGCGCGTCGCTCTTGTCGATGGTGGTCAGCGACGGTGCTTCGGGCGTGCCGCCGGAGAGCTGGATGATCGACGGGCCGGTCAGGCTGGTGATGGCCAGCTTGGCGCGGGTATCGCTCTTGATCGGTGTGGTGGAGTTGACCCGCACGTGCGCCACGACCTGGCGCGGGTCGTTCGGCGCCAGCGTCAGCTCGGTGATCGAGCCGACCGCGATGCCGTTGTATTGCACCGGGCTGCCGATCGTCAGGCCGGTCACTGCCTCGCGAAACACCACGCGATATTGCTGCCAGGTGCGGTCGGAGGAATATTTTGCGGCCCATAGCCCGAACAGCAGCAGGGCCAGGCCAGCCACGATGGTGAAGGCGCCGATCAGGACGTAATTGGCTTTGGTTTCCATGCTCAGGCGGTCTCGGTGGAATCGGTCTTGGCCGCGCGCGCGGCGCGGGCGCGCGGACCGTGGAAATATTCCTGGATCCAGGGATGGTCGAGCTGTTCCACTTCGGCCAGCGGTGCGTTGGCGATCACCTTGCGATCGGCCAGCACCGCGATGCGGTCGCAGATGGCGTACAGCGTATCCAGGTCATGCGTAATCAGGAACACGGTCAGGCCCAGCGCCTGCTGCAGGGTGCGGATCAAACGGTCGAAGGCGGCCGCGCCGATCGGGTCCAGCCCGGCGGTGGGCTCGTCCAGGAACAGTAGCGGCGGATCCAGCGCAAGCGCGCGCGCCAGGCCGGCGCGCTTGCGCATGCCGCCGGACAACTGCGAGGGCAGCTTGTCCAGCGCATCGGCCGGCAAACCGGCCAGCTTGATCTTCAGTAGTGCCAGTTCGAAATACCAGCGCTCCGGGAACTCGCCGTGATGCTCCTTCAGCGGCACCTGCACGTTTTCGCCGACGGTCATCGACGAGAACAGCGCACCGTCCTGGAACAGCACGCCGGTATTGCGGGTGATGTGCTGGCGGTCGGCGAAACGGCCCGAGCGCGCATCCGCGCCCAGCACCTGGATGCTGCCGGCGTCCGGCTCGCGCAGGCCCAGGATGCTGCGCATCAGCACCGACTTGCCGGTGCCCGAGCCGCCGACCACACCCAGGATCTCGCCGCGGCGCACGTCCAGATCCAGCTCCTCATGCACGACCTGGCTGCCGAAGCGGTTGGTCAGCCCGCGCACGGAAATCGCCAGCTGGTCGTCGTCGGCGTCGGTCTCTGTGCCGGGATTGGGGATTGGGGATTCGGGATGGGTCACAGCACCGCTCTCCCGAATGTCAGGGCGCCAGCTGCGCTCGCGCTTTGCACGAATCCCGAATCCCGAATGTCGAATCCCAGCTTCATCACCACCCCATCTTCATGAACCACAGCGCGGCGATCGCGTCGAGGATGATGACCAAGGAAATCGTCTGCACCACCGAGGAGGTGGTGCGCTCGCCAACCGATTGCGCGGTGCCGCTGACCTTCAAGCCTTCCAGGCAGCCGATCAGGCCGATCACCAGCGCAAACAGCGGCGCCTTGGACAGGCCGACCAGGAAATGCCGCAGCTGGATGGTGTCGTGCATCCGTGCCAGATACATCTGTGGCGGGATATCCAGATCGAACGCGCCCACCGTGACGCCACCGGCCAGGCCGGCGATCATCGCGATGAAGGTCAGCAAGGGCAGGGTGAAGATCAAGGCCAGCAGGCGCGGAATCACCAGCAGGTCGATCGGGTCCAGGCCCAGGGTGCGGATCGCGTCCACCTCCTCGCGCGACTTCATCGCACCGATCTGCGCGGTGAAGGCGCTGGCGGTGCGTCCGGCCAGCACGATGGCGGTCAGCAGCACTGCGAATTCGCGCAGGAACGCGATGCTGACCAGCTCCACCACGTAAATTTCCGCGCCGAAGTCGCGCAGGATGGTCGAGCCCAGGAACGCGATGACCGCGCCCACCAGGTACGACAGCAGCACCACCAGCGGCACCGCATCCAGGCCGACCTGCTCCATGTGGTGGACGGTGGAGGTCAGCCGGAAGCGGCGCGGTTCGTGGATCAGCCGCGCGATCTTGACCAGGTTCTCGCCCAGAAAGCTGTTCAGCTCCAGAATGCCCTGGCCGACGCCATGGGTGGTGCGGCCCAGACGGTCCAGCGCGGCGACAAAGCCGTAATCGCGTTTGGGTTTGGGGCGCTCGTCGTTGAGTTCCTCGATGGTGCACACCAGGGCCTGGTGTTCATCGCGGAAATCGATCGCGTCTTCCTTCAAGCCCATGCGGCTGGCGAAGCGCAGCAACTGCAGCACGCCGGCCGAATCCAGTTGTCCGATGCCGCGCGCGTCGATGCGGCGGATGCCGTCGGGCACGGCCTGCAGCAGTTCCGCCTGAGGCAATGCGGTCGCCAGGACCCAGCTGCCAGCGAGGCGGACCTGTGCGTGATCCTGCGAGTCTTGTTCGATGCGTGGAGGTTGCGGTTTGATCATGGGCGGCCTGTCCGTTGCGTCAGCATACAGTGGCCGGCGTGAGCGAATGATGGGGACGCTTCGCAGATGCGGTGGCGGGGCGTGCAACGGGCGCGCCGGCCGCGCGCACCGCGGCATACACTGGCGGCCTCGCCAGACGGCGTTTCTCCGATCCGACCCGCTACGCATGTCTGCTTCCCCCCTCGTCCAACCGTCCGCCAGCGCCACCTACGCCCAGCGCGTCGCCTTTGTTTCGGAAATCGCCGGGCGCCTGCATACCTACGGCACCACCGCGCAGCGGCTGGAGGCCGCGGTGGTCGGGCTGTCGCAGAAGCTGGGGCTGGACTGCGAACCCTGGTCCAATCCCACCGGGATTATCTTGAGCTTCAGCGACCCGACCAAGTCGATCGGCTCCAGCGACATCACGCGGGTGATCCGGCTGGCCCCGGGCGAGAACGATCTGTACAAACTCGGCGTGGCCGATTACATCGCCGACAGCGTGGCCAATGGACGCATGAGCATCGCGCAGGGGCACACGGCGCTGCGCCGGCTGGACCGCGAGGTCGACCGGCGTGGCAAGACCATGCAGGTGCTGGCCTTCGGGCTGGCTGCAGCCAGCGTTGCCGGGCTGTGGAAATTGCCCTGGCTGGATATCGCCACCGCTGGTGCGATCGGCATGTCGATCGGGCTGCTGACCCAATACACCGATAAACGCCCGGCCACAAAGGAGGCCGGCGAAGCATTGGCCGGCTTGTTGGCCGGCGTGGTGGCGACGGTGGTCGGCTCGCTGCTCGGCCCGTTGAATCTCAATACGGTGATCATCGCCTCGCTGGTGGTGCTGCTGCCAGGCATGTCGCTGACCAATGCCTTCAACGAGCTGGCCAGCCAGCACTGGGTCTCAGGAACCGCGCGCCTGGCCGGTGCGGTGACCACGGTGCTCAAGCTCACCGTCGGTGCGGTGATTGCGGTGACGCTGACGCAGCTGGTCGGCTTGCAGCCACAGCTCGCCGCGGTGCGTCCGCAGGCCAGTTGGGTGGAATGGGCTTCGCTGCTGGTGGCCGCTTATGCGTTTGCAGTGTTGTTCAAAGCCAGTCGACGCGATTATCCATGGATCATGGCTGCAGCCATGTCCGGTTATGTCATTGCGCGTTATGCGGGGCATGCCTGGGGCGGCCCGGCCGGCGTATTCGCCTCGGCCATGGCATTGACTGCCGCCGGTAATCTATTCGGGCGGGTGGTGCAAAGACCCGGTGCATTGATCCGCTTGCCGGGCATCATCATGCTGGTTCCGGGCAGTACCAGCCTGCGCGGATTTCTCACCCTGGTGCAGCAGCAGGATGTCAGCGTCGGACAAGCCGCACTATTGGCAGTGACCAATATCGTGATGGCCTTGATGGCCGGATTGCTGTTCGGCAATCTGTTGATTCCGGCCCGCAAGAATTTATGAGGGGCAGGAAACGCGCGCAATAAAAACGCCGGCAATGCCGGCGTTTTTATTGGTTTGAATCAAGCGGCCTTGGACTTCTTGGTGGCGCGCTTGGTGGCAACTTTACGTGCCGAGGTCTTCTTGGCCGGGGTCTTCTTGCTGCCGACCTTGCTGATCAGAAAGTCTTCGACTTTCTTGCCGGCGGCGGTCAATTCGGCCAGCCAGCGCGGCTGCTTGCCACGGCCGGTCCAGGCTTCCTGGGGATTGGCCGGGTTGCGATACTTCGGCGGCACCTTGCCCAGCTTGCGGCCGGCGCGCGGGCCCGGCTTGGCAGCGGCAGCCGGACGACCCGGACCAGCGCTGGCAGAAGCGCCAAACAATTCTTCAATGGAATAACCATGCGCTTTTGCGGCGCGGGTCAGCTGGGTGCGGACCTTTGCGATCGGGGTGCGCTTGGCAACCACCGTCTGCTGCTTCTTCGCATTCTTGATCAGTGCACCCAACTGCTTGGCCGACAGGCCGCTAAGATCGATCGACATCACTACTCCGGAAAATGAGAGAGAAAAGAATGCCGGTCCGTGGCAGCGCTGGCCATCATAATGTCAGAAAACCCGCGTGACAAATGCGCCGAAATAATTCGGCGCCTTGTGTTCATCTGTTTGAAGCGGGTTCTGGGTGTTTGATCAACGTTCCAGGCGGGAGAATAACCCGGACTTATCCAGGTTTTCCGCTGCCTCGGCGGTGCGCGCGCGATATTCAAATGTGCCGGCCGCCAATCCGCGTTCTGAGACCACCACCCGATGCGGAATGCCCAATAGTTCCATATCGGCAAACATGGCGCCCGGACGCAAACCGCGGTCGTCCAGCGCGGCTTCGATCCCTGCGGCAGTCAATTCGTCCAACAGCGCGCCGGCTGCGGCAATCACCTGCGGGTCCTGTTTCGGGTTGATCACGCACACCACCACCTGCCATGGCGCCATCGGTGCGGGCCAGATGATGCCGGCGTCGTCGTGGTTCTGTTCGATCGCCGCAGCCACGATGCGCGAAATACCGATGCCGTAGCAGCCCATCTTCATCACCGCGACCTTGCCGTTCTCGTCGATCACGGTAGCCTGCAATGCCTGCGCGTACTGGCTGCCAAGCTGGAACACATGACCCACTTCGATGCCACGGGCCAGCCGCAGCTCGCCGCCATCGGCCGCACGTTCGCCTTCGATGACGTTGCGCACATCGGCCACGGTGTCCGGCTCGGGCAGGTCGCGGCCCCAGTTGACGCCAACCAGATGCGTGCCGGGCACATTGGCGCCGACCACGAAATCGGCCAGTGCCGCGACATCGCGGTCGGCCACCACGCGCACCGGGCGCGCGGTGTTCACCGGGCCCAGGAAGCCGGGCTCGCAGCCGAGGTGGTCGCGGATTTCGGCCTCATTGGCCATCCGGTAACCGGCCAGCCCGGCGACCTTGCCCAGCTTGATCTCGTTGACCGCGTGGTCGCCACGCACCAGTACCAGCACAAAGCCGGCCTCGGTCATCACCGCCACCGACTTGACTGTGCGCTGCAGCGCGATGCCCAGCAACTGGGCGACGTCTTCGCAGGTCTTCTGGGTGGGCGTTTCGACCTGACGCATCGCCTCGCCAGCCTCGGCGCGCGGGGCGGGCAGGGCGGCGCTGGCAGTTTCCACGTTGGCGGCGTAATCGGAAGCCGTGGAGAACGCCAGCGAGTCTTCGCCGGAGGCGGCAATGACGTGGAATTCCTGCGAGGCGTCGCCGCCGATGGCGCCGGAATCGGCCTGCACGGCGCGGAACTCCAGCCCCAGGCGGGTGAAGATACGGGTATAGGCCGCGCGCATGTTGTCGTACTCGCGCGCCATGTCCTCGTCGGTGAGATGAAACGAGTAAGCGTCCTTCATCAGGAATTCGCGCGCACGCATCACCCCGAAGCGCGGGCGGATTTCATCGCGGAACTTGGTCTGGATCTGATAGAAATTCAGCGGCAGCTGCTTGTAGCTGGTGATCTCCTGGCGCGCGAACTCGGCCGCAGCTTCTTCGGCAGTGGGGCTGTAGCAGAACTCCTGCTCCTTGCGGTCCTTGATCTTGAGCAACTGCCCGCCGAACTTTTCCCAACGCCCGGTGGCGTCCCACAACTCGCGCGGCTGGATGGTGGGGAACAGCACTTCCACCGCCCCGGCGCGGTTCATCTCTTCGCGCACGATGGCCTCGACCTTGCGCAGCACGCGCAGGCCCAGCGGCGACCAGGTGTACAGCCCGGAGGCCAGTTTGCGGATCATGCCCGCGCGCAGCATCAGACGGTGGCTGACCAGCTCGGCGTCGGCCGGGGTTTCCTTGGTGGTGTGCAGGTGGAACTGGGAAAGACGCATCGGGCTTCGCTTGGGCGGAAAGCCCATAGTTTGCCAGTGTCGCGCCCTGGCGGTCATCGGCGAGGGCGCTGCGCCGTCTCGGCAGGGCGGGAAAGACCGGTGCGTAACCGGTCTGGCCAAGCGCCATTCACCCAAACACGTGTGGCCGGCGTTCTGGCGCGGCCGGTGCTGAAATCGGCATGTGCCACGCATCGGCTGCGGTCGGTCCGCAGGGTCCACCCAGCAGAGCGCCGCCACGTATTTTGGACTTGGAGCAGCTAACAAGACTGCTGCGCGGCCGCCAGGCGGGCGTAGCCGGTGCTCGGAATCGGCATGTACCGCTTCGTACACTCCGGTTCTGAGCGCGCGCCCGCACCCACCTGACGACCGCTCGCTACTGTTGTGTTGGCCGCTCTTAGGTGGCCGGGCCGCTGCTGGTTGGTGCCGGCCTGCAGTAGGCCTTGGCTGCCGCTTCGGCAAGGTTGCGCTGCGCGGTGCGGGCGTCCGGGTCCAGCGGGGTGCCGGGCTTGCCGTCGGCGCCAGCGCCCATGGTCACCTCGCCCTTGCCACTGAGCAGCTCCAGGTTGCGACGTGCGGTGAGGCAATCGGCCGATTCGGGTGCAGCGGTTTCTGGCGCCGCGATGGCGGCAGTGCCGCTGCGGGCGTCGATCCGGCGCGATTCGTAGCGCTGGCCGGACGGCGGCGGGGTTTCGGTGTAGTGGGTCACGCCCTTGGCGTCCTTCCACTTATAGAGATCGGTCGCGCCGGCGCCGGCGCTGACCAGCATCAACAGGGCGCAAAGCCCGGACGACAGCTGCATGTGGCTTCCCCTGGATGATTCCCGCGGCGATTGCAGCATCCGCGGCCTGCGCTGGCAAGTCATGCCGCCCGGCGTACGCGTCAGGGGCAGGGCGCGCTACCGCCGGATGGACCTCAGGCCCTACACTTGCCGGATGGATGAAATGAGACCGCCCCCGCGCTCGCGCACGATTTACCTGCTGCCGAACCTGTTCACCACCGCCGGGCTGTTTTCCGGTTTTTACGCCATCATCGCCGCCGCCAATGGGCAATTCGTCCAGGCGGCCATGGCGGTGTTCGTGGCGGCGGTGATGGATGGGCTGGACGGCCGGGTCGCGCGCCTGACCAATACCAGCAGCGAATTCGGCGTGCAGTATGACTCGCTGGCCGATCTGGTCAGCTTCGGCATGGCCCCGGCATTGGTGATGTACCACTGGTCGCTGTCGGCGCTGAAGTACGACAGCAACGTGATGGGCCGGGTCGGCTGGTCGGCTGCCTTTCTATATGCGGCTTGCGCAGCATTGCGGCTGGCTCGCTTCAACACGCAAGTAGGCGTGGTCGACAAACGCTGGTTCATCGGCCTGGCCAGTCCGGCGGCGGCCGGCTTGATGATGGCGTTCGTGTGGGCGTTTGCCGACGACAGCCTGGGCTTCGATGGCGAGCAGCTGCGCTATCTGGCATTGGCGATCACGGTGGTCTCTGCCTTGTTGATGGTCAGCCGGATCCGCTTCTGGAGCTTCAAGGGCGGTGCGCGTGGGCCGCGTGCCGACCGCGTGCCGTTCCTGGCGCTGGCGATCGCCACGGTGGTGATCGCGCTGCTGGTGATCGACCTGGCCCGTTCGCTGCTGGTGATCGGTGTGCTGTATGCGCTGTCCGGTCCGGTGATGTGGCTGTGGCGGCGCTGGCGGCGCGTCCCCGAGCTGCCATGAGCCCGGCTGTGATGAGCAACCTGTCATGAGCGTGCTGTCATGAGTGAGATGGCGTCCGAGCCGATGTGGTCCGATCTGCAGATCTCGTATCTGCAGGCGTTGGGGCACACCGTGTATCTGGACCGTGACATGGCGGATGCGCTGCCTGCGCCCGCCGATGTGGTCGAAAGTGCACCGGCGACTGCGCCGATGCGCGTTGAGCGTGCGGTGCAGGCGCCAGCGGTGGCGCACTCCGCGGCGCCTGTCGCACGTCGCACCGCACCGGCTGCACCCGCCGAGGCCCCGCGTGCGCCCAACACCGCGCCGTCGGCCGCGCTGCCGCGGCGTAGTCGTGTCGGCCTGCCGGATCGTTTGCAGATCGCGTTGCTGCGCGCGTCCGGCTGCAACCCTGGCGACCCGAATACCCAGGCCTTGATGGCCACCTGGCCGCTGGCCGAGTTGCGTGGCAACCCGGCAGCCAAGCGCGCGCTGTGGCCTCAGTTGCGTGCGCTACGGCGGCGTCAGGACCCGGCGTGAGCGCATTGAACGCACCCCTGCCCACAGCGCTGCGCGCAATGCGCGAGAGCGATCTGGACGTGGTGATGGAGATCGAGCATCGCGCCTATCCGTTTCCGTGGACGCGCAACATCTTTCGCGACTGCCTGCAGGCCGGCTACCCCGGCTGGGTGATGGAGCAGGGTGGCCAGGTCATCGGCTACGGCGTGATCAGCATTGCCGCCGACGAGGCGCACGTGCTCAACGTCTGCATCGCACCAGAAGCCCAATCGCAAGGCCATGGCCGCGTGTTGCTGCGCGCACTGATCAAGGGTGCCTGCGATCGCGGCGCGCGGCGTGCGTTTCTGGAAGTACGCCCGTCCAACCCCTCGGCGATCGCGCTGTATCACTCCGAAGGCTTCAACGAAATCGGACGTCGCCCACGCTACTACCCCTCCAACACCGGGCGCGAGGATGCGTTGGTGATGGCGATCGAGTTGTTCTTCGAAGGGTTCTCCTGAGCGCCATTGGTAGTTGCTGACCGCATTCGTCGATGGACTGCGTTGGTGACAGTTGATGTGATGCGTGCTGATGCCTGCGTGCATCCATTGCTGTTGCGCTGCAGCTCGCGTGCGCAGTGTCCATCGCAGCAACAGGCCGTGCCTGCGATCGGATGCCGTTAACCGCATGCCGCCACCGACGATGTCGCCGTCCGTAATCAATCGCTCGCCGTCGCTTTGACTCAGGCTGTCGCGTGGTTGCGATCGATGGCATTGCGATGTGCACAATTGTTGCACTTGATCGATTGCCGGTCGTGCGCATCGTCCACTATGCAGCGTGGAGCGCCGCGCTGATCGATGGCGATATTCTCGCCATATTCCACTTTCTTTTTTCGGTTGCGCTGATCGCATAAGCCCGATCGCAGTGCACGCGTTGCGTTGTCGATACGTCGCATCGCAACACGCATGGACGTCGAAGAAAACACGCAGCACGTGATCGCAGCGGCACACCGTACTGGACCTGCGTCCATCTGCATTGCGACTCGAATCATGCTGCGCTGCAGTGTCCTTGTCGCTGTCTCTGCGTGTCTTGAGTGCAGCGTTTTGTCTTCTCTTGGGTGTCTCGCAACCGTTTGCGTGACTGCGCATCCACATCGATACATCGGCTAGATACAAGCGATTGCGATGCTCCCAGTATCGGTTTCGCGGAACTGAAAAGTACATAGATGAAAAGTATGTTCCGCGCCTGTTGGACGAGGGGTGTGCCGCCGCGCGGCGCATCGAACCTATCCGAGGGAGACATCAAGATGAAGCCGAAATTTTCAACGGCGGCCGCCGCGTCGCTGTTTGTCGGGTCGTTGCTGGTCGTTGGCGTTGCCTGCGCCGATCCTGCACTGGAAGTTGCAACCACTGGTTGGGCAACACAGAACGGTGGGACCAAAGGCGGCTCCAAAGCGGCCGCTGCCAACATCTACACGGTCAAGAATGCCGCCGAGCTGAAGAACGCGCTGAAGGCCAGCGTGGGCAGCAACGGACGCATCATCAAGATCAGCGGCATCATCGATGTCAGTGAAGGCAAGCCCTACACCAAGACCTCGGATATGAAGGCGCGCGCGCGTCTGGACGTGCCGACCAAGACCACGCTGATCGGCATCACCAGCAACGCGGAAATTCGCGAAGGCTATTTCTACGTCAAGGCCAACGACGTCATCATCCGCAATCTCACCATCGAAAATCCGTGGGATCCGGAACCGGTCTGGGATCCGGACGATGGCAGCGCCGGCAACTGGAATGCCGAGTACGACGGCCTGACGGTGGAAGGCGCCACCAACGTGTGGGTGGACCATGTCACCTTCACCGATGGTCGCCGCACCGACGATCAGAACGGCACCGCCAATGGCCGCCCCAAGCAGCATCACGATGGCGCGATGGACGTCAAGAAAGGCGCCAACTTCGTGACGATTTCCTACTCGGCGTTCAAGTCGCACGAGAAGAACGATCTGATCGGTTCCAGCGACAGCGCCTCCAGCACCGACAGCGGCAAGCTCAAGGTGACCATCCACAACACCTTGTTCGAAAACATCTCCGCACGCGCGCCGCGGGTGCGCTTCGGCCAGGTGCATCTGTACAACAACTACCACGTTGGCAGCACCACCCATCCGGTCTACAAGTTCTCGCACGCGCATGGTGTGGGCAAGGAATCGAAGATCTTCTCCGAGCGTAATGCCTTCGACATCAGCGGTGTGAGCGGTTGCGACAAGATCGCGGCCGATTACGGCGGCAGCGTGTATCGCGATCAGGGCTCGCTGCTCAACGGCAAGGCGCTGACCTGCACGTGGAATACCAACATCGGTTGGACCCCGCCGTACACCTACAGCCTGCTGTCGGCCGACAAGGTCGCTGCAGACGTCAAGGCAAAGGCCGGCGCCGGAAAGCTGTAAGCGTTCCCAACGCGACACCCCATGCAGTGCCCGCAAAACGGGTGCTGCATTTGCGTGTGTGCGATGTATGCGAAGCACGCGTGCGCAGAAAAAGAATTTTCAAAAATAGACTCTTCATTAGTTTTCATAAGCATTAGGATCGAGTCGCGTTCGCTAGGGGACTGGCCTTGATGGCCTGGGCGATCGCGTCGGGGAGCGCGTCGTCTCATGCGGCGCGCCATTGCGTCACTCATTCAAGAGAATTCATCACCATGTCGAAAGCATCGACAGTCGTTGGTCGTACCGTTGTGGGCGTCGTTCTGGGCGCTGCGTTGTTGTCCCCCGCAGCGCACGCTGCGGATCCCTCCTTGGAAGTGGCCACCACCGGCTGGGCGACCCAGAACGGTGGCACCAAAGGCGGCTCCAAGGCTGCAGCTGCAGACATCTACACCGTCAGCACGGCAGCGCAGTTGAAGGCCGCGTTGAAGGCCAAGGCCGGCAGCAACGGCCGCATCATCAAGGTTAAGGGTGTCATCGACATCAGCGAAGGCAAGGCCTACACCAAGACTGCGGACATGAAGACCCGTGCGCGCCTGGACATCCCGACCAAGACCACGTTGATCGGCGTTGGCACCAATGCGGAAATCCGCGAGGGCTATTTCTACATCAAGGCCAACGACGTCATCGTGCGCAATCTCACCATCGAAAATCCGTGGGATCCGGAGCCGAAGTGGGATGCCGACGACGGCGACAATGGCAACTGGAATTCCGAGTACGACGGCTTGACCGTGGAAGCGGCCACCAACGTGTGGGTGGACCATGTCACCTTCACCGATGGTCGCCGCACCGACGATCAGAACGGCACCGCCAACGGTCGCCCCAAGCAGCATCACGATGGTGCGATGGACGTCAAGAGGGGTGCCAACTTCGTCACCATCTCGTACTCGGCGTTCAAGTCGCATGAGAAGAACAGCCTGATCGGCTCCAGCGACAGCGCCTCCGGCACCGACAGCGGCAAGCTCAAGGTGACCATCCACAACACCTTGTTCGAGAACATCTCCGCACGCGCACCGCGGGTGCGTTTCGGCCAGGTGCATCTGTACAACAACTACCACGTCGGCAGCACCGGCAATAAGGTGTACCCGTTCTCGCACGCGCACGGCGTGGGCAAGGAGTCGAAGATCTTCTCGGAGAACAATGCGTTCGATATCAGCGGCGTGAGCAGCTGCGACAAGATCGCCGGCGATTACAAGGGCAGCGTGTATCGCGACCAGGGGTCGCTGATCAATGGCAAGGCACTGACCTGCTCATGGAACAGCAACATCGGCTGGAAGCCGCCGTACACCTATAACCTGCTGGCTGCCAACAAGGTGGCTGCAGACGTGAAGGCAAAGGCTGGTGCAGGCAAGCTGTAAGGCGTCTGCGCTAGGCACTGCTGCGATGACTGCAGCAGTGTATGAGCTCCCACAACGCCCGCGGCGATGCGGGCGTTGTGCGTTGGCGCGATGTCCTCATTGATGTCTCGATGTTCCGCGACATCGGCTGTGTCTGCAACGCAATGAGTGTGCGGGATATTGCCTAGCTACATCGGTGTGGGCGCGGACGCCTGCACCATCGAAGGTTATCTATCGACTAACTCTCTGGTGCGGTGGCCTTACCGGTTGCGGGGCCGTGTGGCGGCATGGATGCCGCCACCGAGCCTCCACGGATGGATTCACGGCGTGTCCCGCGAGCGGTGAGGTCACCGTACCCTCGACTAACCAAGCTTTCGACCTGAGCTCCAATTGCATTTATAACGCCGTCACGACCGGAATCCCGGTTGTATTGGACTGATTGAGCAGTGTGGATAGATCACTTGTAAAGCGGCTGATCTGCGGCTTGGCTGCAGGGCCCTTGCCCGCCCACCCTCGCGGGACACGCCGCAAGTACGTCCGTGTAGGCTCTTACGCGGCATCCATGCCGCGTAAGGTCCCGCGACGGTGGGCGGGCAAGGACCAGTCGCGATGGTCGGTGTGCAGGGTTGCAAGCAGTGCATGACGTGCCTCTAATTCGCCAGCTATCGTGTTCTGCGAACTATGCCCGTAAGCCAACGCAAGTCGCGAGATGACCGGCTTTCATCCAGCTACCGACAAACTCTCTGGTGCGGTGTCCTCGTCGATTGCGGGATCGTGTGGCAGCAGGGATGCCGCCACCGAGCCTACATGGACGTACTTGCGGCGTGTCCTGCGAGCGGCGAGGGCACCGCACGCTCGACCATCCGATCGGTCGCCTTCTTCGAATACCGACTGCGGTCGCCTGGTGGCGATGCAGTCGGCTGAGCGACTTCGCTAGATCTTGGCGCGCTGCTCGCGCAGACCGGTCAACTGCGTGGTCCAGTCGTTCAAGCGCGCGCGTTCCTGTTCGACCACCACGGCCGGTGCGTTTTCCACGAACGTGGCGTTGCCGAGCTTGCCGTTGCACTTGCCGATTTCGCCTTCCACGCGCTTGATTTCCTTGTCCAGACGCGTGCGTTCGGCATCCATGTCGACCAGGCCTTCCAGCGGCACCAGCAGCGTGAGCTCTCCGACGATGGCGGCGGCCGATGGCGGTGCCTGCTGACCGGCGTCCAGCCAGTCGATGGTTTCCAGCTTGAGCAGGAACGACAGCTGCGAGGCAAAGCGGGCAACGCGGGTACGATCGTCCTGCGTGCCTGCCTGCAACAGCAGGCGTACCTGCTTGGAGGGCGGCACGTTCAACTCGCTGCGCACGCGGCGCAGCGCCGACACCATCGACTTCAGCCATTCGACATCGGCCTCTGCGCTGGCATAGCCGTGGGTGTCGATATCGCCGGCCTGCGGGAACGCCTGCAACGAGATCGTCGCGGCGGTGATGCCCAGGCGCGGTGCGACTTGCTGCCAGAGTTCTTCGGTGACGAACGGTGTGAGCGGGTGCAACAGACGCAGCAAGGCTTCGAGTACATAGAGCAGGGTGTGACGCGTGCTGGCGGCATCTTCTGCGTGCTCAATCGCTTCCGGCGTGCTGCCTGCAGCGGCCAGCGTGCTGTCCTGCACAGCGGCGTTGAGTGCGGGCTTGGCCAGTTCCACGAACCAGTCGCAGAACGCATTCCAGGCGAATTCGTACAGTGATTGCGTGAGCAGATCGAAACGGTAGTTGGCGTAGTGCGCGTGGGTTTCTGCGGTGACCTTGTCCAGACGCGCAAGGATCCACTGCTCCGCTTCGGTGCGCGGCTGCGGCACGCCGTTGAAGCGCGCGCCCTCGGTGTTCATCAGCACGAAGCGCGTGGCATTCCACAGCTTGTTGCAGAAGTTCTTGTAGCCTTCGGCGCGGCCCAGGTCGAACTTGATATCGCGGCCATGCGTGGCGAGTGCGGCGATGGTGAAGCGCAGCGCGTCGGCGCCATGGGCGATGATGCCGTCCGGGAATTCCTTGCGCGTGGCCTTTTCGATCTTGGGCGCATCCTTGGGCTTCATCAGGCCGGTAGTGCGCTTGGCAACCAGCGCCTCGATGCTGATGCCGTCGATGATGTCCAGCGGATCGAGGACGTTGCCCTTGGATTTGGACATCTTCTGGCCTTGCGCATCGCGAATCAGGCCGGTGATATAGACATCGCGGAACGGCACCTGGCCGGTGAAGCTGTCGGTGGCCATGATCATGCGCGCCACCCAGAAGAAGATGATGTCGAAACCGGTGACCAGCACCGACGACGGCAGATAGCGCTCGAAACCGCGCTCGGCCATCGCGTTCGCATCCGGCCAGCCCAGCGTGGAGAACGGCCACAGTTGCGAGGAAAACCAGGTTTCCAGCACGTCGCTGTCCTGATGCAGCGCGAGGTCGGCACCCAGGCCGTGTTTCGCGCGCACCTCGGCTTCGTCATGGCCGACATAGCACTTGCCTGCCTCGTCGAACCACGCCGGGATGCGATGCCCCCACCACAGCTGACGGCTGATGCACCAATCCTGGATATTCTCCATCCAGTGACGATAGGTGTTGATCCAGTTCGGCGGCACGAACTTGATCCGGCCGCTTTCGACCAGCTCCAGCCCGCGCTTGGCCAGTGCGTCCATCTTCACGAACCACTGGTCGGTGAGATAGGGCTCGATCACCTGGCCGGTACGGTCGCCGCGCGGCACCTGCAGTTTGTGCGGTTTGGTTTCGACCAATACGCCCAGGTCTTCCAGTTCGGACAGCACCAGCTTGCGTGCGTCGTAGCGATCCAGGCCGCGGTAACGCTCCGGCGCGTTGTCGTTGATCGTTGCAGTGACGGTGAACAGATTGATCAACGGCAAGTCATGCCGCACGCCCACCGCGTAATCGTTGAAATCATGCGCAGGCGTGACCTTGACCACGCCGGTGCCGAAGGCGCGGTCGACGTAATCGTCGGTGATCACCGGCACTTGCCGGCCGGTCAGCGGCAGCACGATGCGGGCGTTGTGCAGCGTGGCGTAGCGCGCATCGTCCGGGTGCACCATCACTGCGGTATCGCCCAGCATGGTTTCCGGACGCGTGGTGGCCACCACCAGATAATCGCGGGTTTCGCGCAGCGTTTCGTTGCCGTCGGCATCGTGCTCGACGTGCTCGTAGGTCACGCCATCGGCCAGCGGATAGCGGATCGACCACAGGAAGCCGTCTTCCTCGACGTTTTCCACTTCCAGATCGGAGATGGCGGTCTTCAGCACCGGGTCCCAGTTGACCAGGCGCTGGCCGCGATAGATCAGGCCTTGCTCGTACCAGCGCACGAACGCTTCGTTGACCGCGGCCGACGGCTGCGGGTCCATGGTGAAGGTGCTGCGCGACCAGTCGCTGGAGGTGCCCAGGCGGCGCATCTGGCGCTCGATGGTGTCGCCGGATTCGGCCTTCCATTCCCACACCTTGGCGATGAAGCCCTCGCGCCCGAGCGAGTCGCGCGTTTCGCCGTTGCCTTCCAGCGCCAGATTGCGCGACACCACCATCTCGGTGGCGATGCCGGCGTGGTCGGTGCCCACCTGCCACAACGTATCGAAGCCGCGCATGCGGTGATAGCGCACCAGCGCATCCATCAGCGTCTGCTGAAACGCATGCCCCATGTGCAGCGTGCCGGTCACGTTCGGCGGCGGCAGCAACACCGTATACGGCTCCCCCTTGCCGGACGGCACGAAATAACCGGCGGCCTCCCACTGCGCGTACAGGCGCGATTCGAAGGAAGAGGGGTCGTAGCTGGAGGCTAGGGTGGTCATAAGGCGGGGAATGGAGAGTCGGGAATAGGGAATGGGTAAAGCGGGTGCGCTGATCGGTGACGGTCTAATGGGAGGGAGCCGATTTTCGATTCCCGATTCCCGATTCACATGTCGTACTTGGTCAGTTCCAGGCCCAGGGCCTTGTACTGCTTCCAGCGTTCGCGCAGCGGTTCGCGGGCGGCGGGGTCGGCGGGGACCACTTCCAGTACGCGGTCGCAGGCGCCCAGGTACGGGTCGTCGCGCAGGTTGATCACCAGCGGGCGCGAGGGCGCGGCAAACTCCGGGGCGGCGATCAGCACCGGGGTGAGTTCGTCCTCTTCGTCGGTGCCGGCGATCTGATGCGGAATATAGGCTTCGTCGTCAAACGCCCACAGCAGGTCGTCCAGCGCTTCGGCCTGTTCGGCATCGCGCGCCAGGATCAGCGTGGAGAGGTTGGCGTCGTAGGCCTTGCGCGCCAGCTCGCAGACCAGCCGCAGCGGTTCATTGAGGAAGCGCGGTTTGGCGATCAGATAAAAGTCGGCACGGGGCATGGTCAGATCACGAAACGGAAGGGAAAACAGATTCGGCAACGACGCTGCCGAGCGTGAACAGCAGGCCGGACGCCAGTACCGCCAGCAGAAACCCGCCTGTGGCGCGCAGGCGCCGGCCGGCAGGCCGCAAGCGATACAGATAGATGGGGATGAACACCAGCCAGGCCAGCACCATGCCGATGTTGAGCCACATCGGGCGGCGATAGCCGTGCTGGCGGCTGTCGGCCGCCAGCCAGACGAAGATCAGCACCAGCAACAGCGCAAATCGCACCAGGTCGGCGGCATCGCCGTTCCACCAGCCGGGTAACGCGCTGGCGGCCCCGTCCACCAGCACGAAACCAGCGATCAGGGCCAGTGCAGCGCGTGGCGACATCAGGCTGCGCGGTCGAGCAACCACTGCGTCAGCAGCCCGACCGGGCGACCGGTGGCCATGCCGCGCTTGCCTTCGTCGCTGGCCACGCCGGCGATATCCAGATGCGCCCAGCGCTGATTTTCGGTGAAACGCGACAGGAAGCAGCCGGCAGTGATCGCGCCGCCCCAGCGGCCGCCGATGTTGTAGACGTCGGCGAAGGTGGAATCCAGCAGGCCCTGGTACTCATCCCAGAGCGGCAGGCGCCAGGCGCGGTCGAACACGTGCTCGCCGGCGGCCAGCAGTTCGTTGGCCAGGTCGTCGTGCTTGCTCATCAGGCCGGCGGTCTGGTGGCCGAGCGCCACCATGCAGGCGCCGGTCAGCGTAGCCACGTCCACCAGTGCTTCAGGGTTGAAGCGCTCGGCGTAGGTCAGCGCATCGCACAGGATCAGGCGGCCTTCGGCGTCGGTATTGCCGACCTCGATGGTCTTGCCGGACATGCTGGTGATCACATCGGAGGGGCGATACGCATTGCCGTCGATGGCGTTTTCCACCGCCGGCACCACCACCACCAGGTTGATCGGCAGCTCGGCCTTGACCGTGGCGACGAAGGTGCCGATGACGTTGGCGCCGCCGCACATGTCGTACTTCATTTCCTCGATGCCGCCCTGCGTCTTGAGGTTGACGCCGCCGGTGTCGAAGGTGATGCCCTTGCCGACCAGCACATAGGGACGCGCGTCGCCGCCGCCGTTCCACTTCAGCACGATCAGGTGCGGGCGGTTGGCCGAGCCGCGCGCCACCGACAGCAGCGAGCCCATGCCGAGCGACTCCATCTGCGTTTCGTCCAGAATCTCGGCTTCGGCGCCGGGAAACTTGCCGGCGAACGCGGCGGCGGTCTCGGCCAGGTAGGCCGGGGTGCAGTAGTTCGGCGGCAGGTTGCCCAGCTCGCGGGCGAACTCCACGCCCTCGGCGGTGGCCACGCCAACCGCCAGTGCGCGGGCGTCGTCGCCGGCGATCGCCACGGTGGTCAGGCCGGTCTCGTCGACCTTCTTCTTGCCCAGCGTGGCGGTGTAGCGGTAAGCAGCGTGGTCGCTGACGACGATCGCCTGGCGAATGTTCCACGCGGTATCGCGCGCCTTGATCGGCAATTCGGTCAGGGTGAGCAGGGCGGTGCCGACCGGGCCGGTCTTCAGCGCGCGGGTCGCATCGCCGATCGCCTTGAGGTAGGGCGCCACGCCGAACTTGCCGGCATCGCCCAGCCCGACCACCAGCACGCGCGGGGCGGCCACGCCGGGCAGATCGTGCAGCAGGCTGGTGCTGCCGGTCTTGGAGGCCACATCGCCGCGTGCGACCAGTGCCGTCAAACGGCCCTGGCTGGCGCTGTCCAGCGCCTGGGCGGCGGGCGAAAGGGTCTTGTCGGCGAACACGCCAACCACGATGCAGTCGACGTGGGCGCTTGCCGGCGCGTCTTGGTTCAGGGTGAATTGCAGGGCCATTGATCAGATTCCGTAGGCAAATCCGTACAATCGCGGACTGTTTACGCCAACCTCACTAGGCTGGCGACGCCGCGAACGAATCCGAGAGTTTAAAACAAGCCCACCCCATGCCGAAGCTCGATCGATACCTGCTTAGCGATTTCACCCAGAGCTTCCTGGCCACCTTGATCGTGCTGCTGGTCGTCAGCGTGGGCGGTGTGCTGGTGGATATCCTCGGCAATATCGCCGATGGCCGCATCCCCGCTCGCTTGTTGCTGTCTCAGGTGGGCCTGCAATTTGTGGCCTACCTGCCGATCATCCTGCCGTTGGCGCTCATGCTCGGCCTGCTGCTGGCACTGGCGAGGCTGTACCGCGATTCAGAAATGGCCGTGATCACCGCCATTGGCGTCGGCCCGCGGCGCATGTTGCGCCCGATCCTGATGCTGGTGGTGCCGGTGGTGGTGCTGATCGGGCTGTGCTCGCTGTGGCTGGGCCCGTGGGCGAGCCGTACCGCCGAGACCATGCTGGAAGACGCCAACCGCAGCGTGCTGATGGCCGGCCTGGAGTCGGGCAAGTTCACCCCGCTGTCCGGCGGTGGGGTGGTCTATCTCACCACGATCTCGGCCGACGGCAAGGGCCTGGGCAAGGTATTCGTGCAGCGCCAGAAGGACGACCGCATCGATGTGGTCACCGCCGAGCGTGGTGCGATGTTCTTCGAAGGCAAGGCCAACCGCTACCTGCGCCTGGAGGACGGTTACCGCATCGAAGGCCCGGCCGCCGGCAACACCCTGGACTACCGCTTGATGAAGTTCGCCAGCAACGACGTGGCCCTGCCCGACCGCAGCCAGGTGCACGACGCCAACGATCCGGAAGTGATGTGGACCACGCAGCTGCTGTCGGACGAACGCCCGGCCGCGCGCGCGCAGCTGCATGAGCGTCTGGCGCCGCCGCTGCTGGCGCTTGCGTTCGCGCTGCTGACCCTGCCGCTGTCGCGCAGTGCGCCGCGGCAGCAGCGCTACGGCCGGATCATGCTGGCCTTCCTGGCGTACATGGTGGGTACCAACCTGATGATCGTCGGCACCCAGTGGATCGCCAACGGCAAGACGCCGGCCGCGCTCGGTCTGTGGTGGCTGACGCTGCCACTGCTGGCAGTGGCGATCTGGGCGTATGCACGCGATGGCCGCGTGCGTCGGCCGAGGGTGCGCGCATGAGGCTGATGCCACGGGTCCACGATTGGTACGTCGGGCGCGCGGTGTTGTTCACCGTGCTGCTGACCTGGGCCGTGCTGCTGGGGCTGGATCTGGTCAACGCGTTTGCCAGCGAGGCCAAGAATATTGGCCAGGGGAGCTATACCTTTGGTCATGCGTTCGCTTATGTGGCGTACACGGTGCCGCGGCGGGCCTACACCTTGTTCCCCACTGCGGCGGTGATCGGTGCGTTGATGGGTCTGGGCCAGTTGGCGGCCACCTCCGAGCTGACCGCCTTGCGCGCGCTCGGCGTGTCGCGCAAGCGGATGTCGGCCTCGGTGGTCGCGGCGATGGCGTTGCTGACCGCCGGCATGGTGATCAGCGGCGAGACCGTGGGGCCGTGGGCACAGAACCAGGCCGATACGCTCAAGACCAGCGCCCGCTACAACAGCGATATGGCAATGGCGCGCTATTCGGGTCTGTGGGCACGCGAAGGCGACACCTTCCTCAATGCGCTGAGCGGCGAAGAGAAGTTGCTCGACGGCGGCGGTACCGCGCTGGATCTGCACGATGTGCGGCTGTATCACCTCGATGCCGGCGGCCGCCTGCAGCAGCTGACCTATGCGGCGTTGGCAGAAAATCGCAATGGCGCCTGGACGCTGCGCCAGGTACGCCGCGACACCTTCCAGGAGCGCTCGGTGCAGCGCGAAACCTTCCCCGAGCTGCCGTGGCAATCGCAGCTCAGCCCGGTGGCGCTGGCGGCCGGGCTGGCCAAGCCGCGCAATCTGTCCGCGCGCGATCTGGAACAGAGCATCGAGTACCGCCGCCGCAATGGCCTGGACGCGCGCGACTACGAAGATCAGTACTGGAGCCGCTGGTTCTATCCGCTCAACGTATTGGCGCTGTGCCTGGCGGCGATTCCGTTCTCGTTCGGTTCGCTGCGTAGCGGCGGTCTGGGCAAGCGGCTGTTCCTGGGCATCCTGTTCGCGCTGGGCTTCTGGCTACTGCAGCTGTTCTTCGGCCGCATGGCCGGTGCGCTCAAGCTGGATTACCGCATCGCCTATGCACTGCCGCCGATGGTGATGCTGGGGGTGTCGGCATGGTTGTTCCGGCGGCGCAGTAGCTGAGTGACATGCGGCGGCTAAGCCTGACCGGCGTGGCGATGTGTGTGCCGTATGCGGCACTGATCGTGTTCTGTCTGCGCTTTGCCTACGATCCGCAGGTCAACGACAAGAGCCGGTTGGTGTGGAAGCAATTGCCGGTGCTGTTGCAGATGATGATCGCCGACGGTCTGGGCCTGACGCTGCTGCTGGATTGGCTGCCCTGGGCGACGTCTTATGTGCTGATGGCGGCGCCCATGTTCTTGGCGCTGTATCTGCTGGGTAGCGTGCTGGAAAACACCTTCAGGGCGCATGGCCCGGCATGGAAAGACGCATCCAGCACGCATGAGAACGAAAAGTGAGGTGCGCACGCTTCCGCTGTCGCTGCAGCGAGCCGGGCTGAAAGCAGCGCCCCTTGCAGGGTCTGGCTCTTGGTCTGCTGTTGCACATTGAATGGTCAGGGCGTTGGCTTGGAGGTTCGTTGTCGCCTGGGCCGGCTGCGTGGCCGCGCTGTCGTCGCCGATGATACTTGCGACATGATGTGATGCCTGCCTGCCTGCCTGCCTGCCTGCCGCTGCCACCGCAGGCACTCAGCCCTGTGGTCTGGCGATCCGCTGCAGCCTGGTCCGGCTTGCCCGGTCGTGCCAGGTCAGCCGATCACGATCCACCCAGGCCCACCAGAATCCTGCGCCGCCCAGCGCCAGCGAGAGCGTGCCGACGGCATAGCGGATCCACAGCGCGCGCCAGGAGGCTTGCGGGCCGATCAGCGACAACCGCCATGGGCGCATGCCCAGGGTCTGGCCGCCGCGCCGCCAGCTCACCGTGGCGTAGATGCCGGCGGCGATCCAGCAGCACAACCACAACAGCCATTGCCAGCCGCTGAAAGGGGCGATGTTTTCGCGTGCGGGATGCCCGGCAAGCGTGAAGCCCAGGGTGAAAGCGGCAGAAATCAGCATCCATAGCGCCAGCACCGGCCAGGCGTCGTAACACATGGCCAGCAGCCGCCAGCCGACCAAGGCAGGGGCGCGTGCAGCGCGAGGCGAGGGAATCGAGGTCATGCCGCGAGCATAGCCGGCACGGGCGATCTAGCAACGCCGCGTTGCGGCAGCGCCGCGCTGAAGAATACGAGCGACCAAGTGGCTGGTGAACTTCATCAAGCGGTCGTCCGAAGGTGTTGCCGGCGGCCGGCAAAGCGACTGCGCAAGGTGCGTGCGTGCGGCAACGGCGGCTCGTTGCGCCAAGGAGCGCGCTGCCAACACTTCAATCATCGCCAACGCATCGCATCGGATCCTGTGCGACAGGCTCTATGCTGTTGCGATGTCTGCCAGCAGTCCTGCCGAACGTCGCCAACTCGCCCAACAGCTGCCGCCCCTGCAGGCAGCCGATGCTGCCGCCATCGAGCGCTTCCTGGATCGTTTCTGGGCCGAGAACGGGGGGGCGCGGCAGACCCTGGACAGCTATCGGCGCGATCTGGAAGGGCTGGCGCGTTGGCGCGACGGGGCCGGCGGCGGGCTGCTGGGCGTCGATCGGGCTGCGGTGTTCGACTATCTACGCTGGCGCTCCGAGGCGCGCTATTCGCCACGCAGCACGGCGCGGCTGTTGTCGACGCTGCGGGCGTTCTATGGCCTGTGTCTGCGCGAGGGGCTGCGCAGCGACGACCCGACCGCGCTGATCGACCCACCCCATCTGCCGCGCAGCTTGCCCAAGGCACTGACCGAAAGCCAGATCGAGGCGCTGCTGGCCGCCCCCGACATCGACACCCCGCTGGGCCTGCGCGATCGCGCCATGCTGGAGCTGATGTATGCCGCCGGCCTGCGCGTCAGCGAGCTGGTCAACCTGCCGGCGGTGGGGGTCAATCTGCGGCAGGGCGTGCTGCGGGTGACCGGCAAGGGCAGCAAGGATCGGCTGGTGCCGCTGGGCGAGGAATCCCAGCATTGGCTGGAGCGTTATCTGAACCAAGCCCGCCCGCTGCTGGCCAGCCACAAGCCGGTGGCGCCGGTGGATGGGCAGGTGCCGCTGTTTATCGACGCCGCGCGTCAGCCGTCCAGCCGCCAGCAGTTCTGGGCGCTGGTCAAACGTTATGCGGCGGTGGCCGGGATCGATCCGGCCACGGTCAGCCCGCATGGGCTGCGCCACAGTTTCGCCACCCATCTGCTCAATCACGGCGCCGATCTGCGTGCGCTGCAGATGCTGCTTGGCCACAGTTCGCTGTCGACCACCCAGATCTATACGCTGGTGGCACGCCAGCATCTGCAGAAGCTGCACGCCAAGCATCATCCGCGCGGATAGCGCCGGTCGTCAGGTGGGTATCGGCGCGGGCTCGTCGGGGGGTATCGCGCCGGGGCAGGGACTGCCGGCCAGCCGGACAAGTGGCAATCGTCCCAAAGGCCGCGCTCATCCCCACAACGAACCACCCTGCAGATCACGAACAAACTGAGCCGGCCGTTGCCTTGCTTCATCTGCGCTGTGCGAGAATCCGGGCACCAATTGCACTGGATGCGTGAATGTATCGTCTTGCTATCGCCGCGCTGCTGGGCGCGATCAGTCTTACCGCCTGCGCACAATCGTCGCAGCCTGCGGCAAGCAATGCCGGCGCCAAGCCAGCCGCCGCACCTGCCACTGCCGCCGCCGGTAGTGTGGATCAGCGCGTCAGCACGGCGCTCAAGGCGCTGGACCCGGACTTCAAGCCCGACTACATCGGCGCTGCGCCGTTCCCCGGTTTCCGCGAAGTGGTGGTGGGCGGACAGGTGCTGTACGTCAGCGACGACGGCCGCTACCTGATCCAGGCGCAGCCGTTCGACATCCAGAACAAGCAGTTCGCCGCCAGCCCGGGTTTGCTGGCCTATCGCCGCAAGCAGTTGGAGACCGTGCCCAAGGCCGACCGTATCGTGTTCGCGCCGGCCAATCCCAAGTACACCGTCACCGTCTTCACCGACGTGGAGTGCGGCTACTGCCGCAAGCTGCATAGCGAGATCGGCGAACTCAACAAGCAAGGGATCGCGGTGGAATATCTGGCGTTTCCGCGCATGGGCCTGGGCAGCCAGGACCATAAGGAGATGATTGCGGTGTGGTGTGCCGCCGACCGCAAGCAGGCACTGACGGCGGCCAAATCCGGGCAGCCGGTGACTGCGAAGGACTGCAAGAACCCGGTGTCGATGGAGTACACGCTGGGCCAGCGCCTGGGCGTCAACGGCACCCCGGCGATCTTCGCGCCGGACGGCACCCAGCTGGGTGGCTACCTGCCGCCGGCACAGTTGCGTGAGGCGTTGGAAAAGCGCGCCGTCACCACGGCGGGCGGGAGCCGCTGATTCAGCTGTAAGCGGCGTCGTGCTGCCGCGTCGGCGCTGGTCGCTTCGACCGCTGGCGTGATCGTTCCTAAGGCCGGGATGCAGGTGCATTCCGGCCTTATGCGTTTCAGTTCGGGCGGCTGGCTTGGAGGATCAAGGTGGGCGAGCGGCGGTCTCGGCTGGCGATCGCCTTGTCTGCTTGCGCCTCGGGGGCGCTGGGCTGGTCTCGAGTGGGGCGCAGGTTTCAGGTGACCTGCGGCCAGGACGCGCCGCCGCCGTTGCCGCAGCAGATCGCGTCCAGGCAGCGCTTGTGCCGGCGATCGGTCGGCCGATCGCCGGCCGACACGCGCTTGGCCGGGCGCTGAGCCCCTCAACCTCCGTTACAATCTGCAGCCCCGTTTCTGACACGGTTCCCCGGACATGATGGTCCTCGAGGGCGCTTCCGCCCTTTCGCCGTTCCGCCGCGCTCGGCTCGAAACCCGCCTGCAAACCCTCGTCCCCGCGCTGCGCATCACTGGCGCCTGGCATGTGTACTTCATCCGCGTCGAGGCCGGGCAAGCGCCCGATCAGGCCACCTTGCAGCGGATTCTGCAGGCCGACGCGGCGCCCGCGCCGCGCGCCGAAGACGCCTCCTCGCGCTATGTGGTGCCGCGTCTGGGCACGCTGTCGCCGTGGTCGAGCAAGGCCACCGAACTGGTGCGCGGGGCCGGGCAGCCGATCCAGCGCGTGGAGCGCGGTACCCGCATCGATCTGGCCGGCTGGCCGGACGCCGACGCCGACCAGGCCGCCGTGGCCAGGCTGCTGCACGACCCGATGACGCAGTCGCTGCTTGGCTCGTCCGCCGCTGCCGAGGCGCTGTTCAACGAGCCCGATCGTGGCCAGTTGCAGCACGTGCCGCTGGAGGCGCTCGAACAGGCCAACCGCACGCTGGGCCTGGCCCTGGCGCAGGACGAGATCGATTACCTGCGCGAACGCTTCGCCGCCCTCGGCCGCGACCCGACCGACGTCGAGCTGATGATGTTCGCCCAGGCCAACTCCGAGCATTGCCGGCACAAGATCTTCAACGCCAGCTGGAGCATCGACGGCAAGCCGCAGGAACGCTCGCTGTTCCGCATGATCAAGCACACCCACCAGCAGACCCCGCAGCACACCTTGTCGGCCTATAGCGACAACGCCGCGGTGGTGGAAGGCGTGCCGGCCGCGCGTTATCGCCCGGATCCGGCCAGCGGCGAGTACCGCAGCGAAGCGGTGTTGCCGTCGGCGTTTGCGATCAAGGTGGAAACGCATAACCACCCGACCGCGATCGCGCCATTCCCCGGCGCCGCCACCGGTGCGGGCGGTGAGATCCGCGACGAGGGCGCCACCGGCCGCGGCGGCAAGCCCAAGGCCGGCCTGACCGGGTTTACGGTCTCGCATTTGCGCATCCCGACCCTGCCGCAGCCGTGGGAGGCGCCGCGCGCGCTGAACCCGCGCATGGCCCCTGCGCTGGACATCATGCTCGAGGGCCCGCTCGGCGGCGCCGCGTTCAACAACGAATTCGGTCGTCCGAATCTGCTTGGCTATTTCCGCAGTTTCGAGCTGGCCGAAGGTGAGGGTCTGACCCGTGCCTACGACAAGCCGATCATGCTGGCCGGCGGCCTGGGCGCGATCGATCGCACTCAGGTCGAGAAGCTGCGCCTGCAGCCGGGCGATGCGGTGATCGTGCTGGGCGGGCCAGCGATGCTGATCGGCCTGGGCGGCGGCGCTGCAAGTTCGGTGGCGGCCGGCGACAGCGCCGAAGCGCTGGATTTCGCCAGCGTGCAGCGCGAGAACCCGGAGATGGAGCGCCGCTGCCAGGAGGTCATCGACCGCTGCGTGGCGCTGGGCACCGACAACCCGATCCGCTGGTTCCACGACGTGGGCGCCGGCGGCCTGTCCAACGCCATCCCCGAGTTGCTGCACGACTCCGGCGTGGGCGGCATCATCGACCTGGGCCGCGTGCTCAGCGACGACCCCTCGTTGTCGCCGCTGGAACTGTGGTGCAACGAATCGCAGGAGCGCTACGTGCTGGGCGTGCCGCCGGCGCGCCTGGACGAATTCGCCGCGATCTGCGCGCGCGAGCGCTGTCCGTTTGCCGCCGTCGGCGTGGCGACGGCCGAGGAGCGGCTGGTGGTGGGCTATGGCGTGTTTGGGGACGGGAATCGGGATTCGGGAATCGGGAATGGCAACAGCACGCTGCCGGCTGCCGATGTCGCTTCTCGCCATTCCCCATTCCCCACTCCCGATTCCCCGCTCCCGATCGACCTGCCGATGGACGTGCTCTTCGGCAAAGCGCCGAAGATGCATCGCGATGCGGTGCATCCGCCGGCGCCGCGTTGGCCGGTGCTGCAAACCGCCAGCCTGGATCTGCAGCAGGCCGGTTTGCGCGTCTTGGCGCATCCCACGGTGGCGTCCAAGAGCTTTCTGGTCACCATCGGCGATCGCAGCGTGGGTGGGCTGACCGCACGCGAGCAGATGATCGGGCCGTGGCAGCTGCCGCTGGCCGATTGCGCGATCACCCTGGCCGGCTTCGAGACGTTTGCCGGCGAAGCGATGGCGATCGGCGAGCGCACCCCGCTGGCGCTGTTGAACGCTGCGGCGTCGGCACGCATGGCGGTGGGCGAGGCGATCACCAACCTGTGCGCCGCCCCGGTACAGACGCTGGACAGCATCAAGCTGTCGGCCAACTGGATGGCCGCCGCCGGTCACGCCGGCGAAGACGCCTTGCTGTACGACGCGGTGCGCGCGATCGGCATGGAGCTGTGCCCTGCACTCGAATTGAGCGTGCCGGTGGGCAAGGACTCGCTGTCGATGCAGGCGCAGTGGCCTGCCGGGAATCGGGAATCGGGAATCGGGAATGGTGAAACGCCACAGCCCTCCGCTCTTGCCATTCCCGATTCCCGACTCCCCATTCCCGGTGAAACGCTGAAAAGCGTTTCACCTGTCTCGCTGATCGTCAGTGCGTTCGCGCCCGTCGGCGATGTGCGCACGCAACTGACGCCGTTGTTGCGCAGCGACGAAGAGAGCGAGCTGTGGTTGATCGGGTTGGGTGGCGGCAAGCAGCGCCTGGGCGGGTCGGTGTTGGCGCAGGTATATGCCGATGATGCGGCGCTGCCGGCCTTTGGTGGCGAGGTGCCGGATCTGGACGATGCGCAGCGGCTGCGCAGTTTCTTCGAACTGATCCGTGCGGCGCGCGAGAGCGGTTTGTTGCTGGCATATCACGACCGTAGCGATGGCGGTGCGTTTGCGGCGCTGTGCGAGATGGCGTTCGCCTCGCGGCAGGGTCTGGATATCACGCTCGATGCCTGGGGCGACGATGCGTTCCGCAGCCTGTTCAATGAAGAACTGGGCGCGGTGGTGCAGATCGCCAGCGAGGATCGCGCCGCGTTCGCCGATCTGGTCGAGCGGCATGCCTTGACCGAATGCGCGCAGCGCATTGCACGCCCTACCGGTGCGCCGCGTATCCGCGTGAGCGGGCAGGGCCGGGTGCTGGCCGAGTGGCGTTGGGAAGAATTGTTCGATGCCTGGTGGTCGGTGACGCACGCCATGCAGAAACTGCGCGACAACCCGGACAGTGCCGATGAAGAGCGCGCGCTGGCACGCGACTTCAAGGCGCCGGGATTGCGCCCCAAGCTGGTGTTCGATCCGTCCGAAGACGTGGCCGCGCCGTTCGTGGCGACCGGTGCGCGGCCCAAGGTCGCAATCCTGCGCGAGCAAGGCGTCAACGGGCAGATCGAGATGGCCTACAACTTCGAGCGCGCCGGTTTTCGTGCGTTCGACGTGCATATGAGCGACCTGATCGAAGGCCGCGTGGATCTGGCGCAGTTCTCCGGTTTTGCGGCCTGCGGCGGTTTCAGCTACGGCGACGTGCTGGGTGCCGGCCGCGGTTGGGCCACCTCGATCCTGGAGCGTTCGGCCTTGCGCGATGCATTCGCCGAATTCTTCGCGCGCAGCGATACCTTCGCGCTGGGCGTGTGCAACGGCTGCCAGATGCTCAGCCAGCTCAAGGACATCATTCCCGGTGCCGAGCATTGGCCGCGCTTTTTGCGCAATCGCAGCGAGCAGTTCGAAGCGCGCACCGCGTTGCTGGAAGTGGTGGAGTCGCCGTCGCTGTTCCTGCGCGGCATGGCCGGCTCGCGGATTCCGGTGGCAGTGGCGCATGGCGAAGGCCGCGCCGAGTTCGACACCGTGGTGGATCAGGCGGCCGTACGTGTGGCCCTGCGTTTCATCGATGGCGATGGCGCGGTGGCATCGCAGTACCCGCTCAATCCGAACGGTTCGCCGGACGGCATCACCGGTCTGACCAGCACCGACGGCCGCGCCACCATCCTGATGCCGCACCCCGAGCGCACCCCGCGCACGGCAAACCTGAGCTGGCACCCGGCCGACTGGGGCGAGGACTCGCCGTGGCTGCGGATGTTCCGCAATGCGCGCGTGTGGTGTGGTTGATGCTGTGCAGCTCTGCGGCGTGAGTTAGAGCGCCGCAGCAACCGCTTCATTCGACGGCCGTGTGCAGCGATGCACACGGCCGTCGTCGTTACTGCTGCTGCGTGCATGCATGTGCACGCGGATTTCGCGGGTTGCTTGATCCTGCCCGCGACGCGCGTCGTCCGGAAGAGCGCATCGAACGCCGATCGAGCCGCGCATGACCAGACCCGCTTTCAAGCGATGCAAGCCGGCTTGTTTGCAGTAGACGCATGAAAGGTTTTCCGTCATTCCATCGAGCGCCCGTGCATCGGCACTGCACATGTCCGGCGCGCGTTGCAGCTGAGGCATGACCTTTCGCTATTGATGACTCCCGATCAGTGCAGCTGCAGTCGCGCGTGATCGCGTCGCAGTCGGGTGCGTCACTGTTACATTTTTCGAATGTCGATACGTGGTTTACTTTAAGTAACTATAAAAAATACTAGGTATTTAGTCGGTGTGTTCGATGATGTCGCTTGTGTGACGTTAATCTCATCTGAATTTTTGGTTTTTCAATAAATTCATCCAACGTTATGAATCTCTGATTCGCACGGTTTCCGCTGCAAATTCACGTCTCTATCGCTGATTCCTTTGCGCGGGATTTTCCCGATGCAGGAGGCAAGCGAGTGCGTTTTCGATAAGCCTCAGGGGGACCGTGCGACGCAGTCGTGCGGTGGTCGGTTTCTACATACCAGGCCAATGGGGAGTAAGGCGTTAATGAAGCGAATCCAATTGAATGCCGGTGGTGAGCAGTGTGCTCATCGCCGAACGGCGCGACGTGTCTGCGATTTGATAAACCCACCTTTCAGTCGGGTGCATCTGCAAGCGAGCGGTGGGTTGGCGGCGGCGATGATGCTGGTACTCGTCGGCATGGCCGGAGTTGCCGAGGCCGCATCTCCTCAAGCGACTGCGATCACGCGCTGCACGGTGGCCGACGGTCAGCAGCATTGCGACACCGGGACTGCAGCAGCGGGCGGTAACGCAGATCCCGCTGCCGCGATCGTGCAGACCTCGGCCACACCAAACGCCGAGACGGATGTGCCGGCCTTCGTAGAGGGGCAGGACGCCCTGGCGCTGGGCAACGCAAGCAATGCCCTGGGCGATGGAACCAGCGCACTCGGCGGCGGAAGCCTGGCACTGGAGCGCGATGCGACGGCGATCGGGCATAACGCCTCGGCTGCAGGAGAATCGGCAACTGCCATTGGCGGCGTCGCGACGGTGTACGACTACGACGAATTTGGCTTCGTGGTCGGTCGAAGCGAAAAAGCGACGCAGGCCTACGGCGAGGGTGCGACCGCCGTAGGCGGTGGCGCCATCGCGGCAGATCCGCTCGCCAGTGCGTTGGGCAGCGGCGCCAGTGCCGACGGTATCCAGAGCACGGCACTGGGGTATCGCGCGCAGACCTTCAACGATGGCGCCACCGCAGTCGGCGGCTTGTCCACGGCGAGTGGTTTTCTCTCTACCGCCGGCGGCTACAGTTCGCATGCCAGCGGCGATACGTCTACGGCCTTCGGCTACCGTGCGCGCAGCCAGGGCAGCAGCAGTATTGCGGTTGGCGATACCGCATTGGCCAGCGGCGTGCAAAGCGTGGTGGTCGGTGGCATCAGTAATTTCGGCTCGATCACCGCCGCCACCGGAACAGGCGGCATCGCGCTGGGCGCAGGGGCGCAGAGCCAGTCCGATTATGCGATTGCCATTGGCTACGATTCCAACATCTTCCCCAATCAGCCAGGCAACACCGATTCGGTGGCGATCGGGCACAGCGCCGGTTCGTTTGCGCCGGGCACGGTGTCGCTGGGTGGGTTTTCGTTGGCGAGCGGCGATGGTTCGGTGGCGGTGGGGCACGATAGCGTGGCCTATGCCGAGAACAGCATCGCGCTGGGCGCGCGTGCCAGCACCTCGTGGTTCAACGGCAACAACACCGCGATCGGTGCGGATGCACAGACCAATGGCACCGATGCGGTGGCGATTGGTTATGGCGCACGTGTGGGTGACTGGGTCGACGATGCGTGGAATCGTTCGGCCGCCAGCGCCGTGGCGTTGGGCGCGCGTTCCTACGCGTACCGCAGCAACACGGTCTCGGTTGGCGATGTGCAGGCAGGGCTGACGCGTCAGATCACCAGCGTTGCCGCAGGCACCGAGGCCAACGATGCGGTCAATCTCGCCCAGCTCGACAGCGTGCGTGCTGTGGCCGATCGTCTCGACAGCACGCTGGCGATTGGCAAAACCGATGGGGATGAAACCGCTGCCTACGTGGACGGCCTGAATGCGATCGCGTTGGGGAGCGCAAGCAACGCGGTCGGCGATGGCGCCAATGCGCTGGGCTCGGGCAGTCTGGCGCTGGGGCGCGATACGGTCGCTGTCGGGCACAACGCCAGCGCGGCCGATGCATCGGCGGTGGCGGTGGGCGGTGTTGCCTCTGTGCCGGTGTTCGACGCCTCGGGCTCGATCGTGGGCGCGCAGGAACAGGCCACCCTGGCACAGGCGCGCGGAGCAGTGGCGCTGGGCAGTGCGGCGATTGCTACGCGCACCTTCGCCACCGCGGTCGGTACGGGGGCGGCGGCCAGTGGCGAGCAGTCGATGGCGGCGGGCTTCAGCGCACGGGCGCAGGAGGATGTTGCCACCGCTGTGGGCGCGTTCTCGACAGCGCGCGGTTCGGCAGCGTCGGCCTTCGGCTTCGGTGCGCTGGCCAACGCGAATCTGACCACTGCGGTGGGCTTCAATGCCTCCAGCATCGGCGAGAGCAGCGTGGCCGTGGGCAGCCTGGCGGTTGCCGCCGGCGAGCGCAGTGTGACTGTCGGTGGCATGTCGCTGATCAGCTCCACCCTGCGGCCTGCAGGCGCCCTCGGCGTCGGTGGCGTTGCCATCGGCGCCGGTGCGCGCAGCGACGGCGATTACGCCATCGCGCTGGGCTACAACGCCAACGTCTTCTCCAACGACACCAATACCGACGCGGTGGCGATCGGCCATAGCGCTGCCTCGTTTGCGCCGCGCACCGTGTCGTTGGGAACGCTGTCCTCGTCCGAGGGCGCCGAGGCGATTGCAGTCGGCTACGACGCGCGTGCCGTCTCCAGCAGAAGTATCGCGATCGGCAGCGGTGCCACCACGTCGATCTTCTCTGGCGACAATATCGCATTGGGAACCAATGCCAGGGCCGAGGCGCCCGATGCAATCGCGATCGGGCGCGATGCCAGCGTGGGCGTGTTCATCGGCGATACGGGCAGTGCCGCAATGGCCTTGGGCGTGCAATCGACGGCATTGGGCAACAACAGTGTGGCGATGGGCTACAACGCCTTTACCCGGCAAAGCGGCGGCAACGCGGTCGCACTCGGTGCCAATGCCGGTGCCAGCGGTGCCGATTCGGTGGCCCTGGGCGCCGGCTCGCGCACCTACGAGGCCAACGTGGTCTCGGTGGGCAACGGCAATGGCCGTGGTGGTCCGGCCACGCGTCGCATCGTGAATGTGGGTGCTGGTGCAATCGCCAACGGCAGCAGCGATGCGATCAACGGTGGGCAGCTGTTTGGCGCCTTAAGTAACGCGGCCAGCTTCCTTGGTGGCGGTGCGGCGATCGGTGCGCAAGGCGTGTTCGTTGCGCCGACCTATGTGATCCAGGGCAGCAGTTACAGCAATGTCGGTGCGGCATTGACGGCGTTGGACAGCAAGGTCAGCGAGCTGGATGCGCGTAACGCGACGGCGACAACTGGCGTTGCGGCACGTTCCTCCGCTGCGCGCGTCGCACGGGCGACAGCAACGGCGACGACGGCTGCACCAGTTGCGCAAACCCCGACAGCCGCCAGCAGTTTTGAAGATGCGGCGACAGACGATGGCGTGCAGTCGACGCTGATGGCTGCCGACGGGACGACCGGCAGCGCGCTGTCTTCAGCGACTGCAACGGCAAGCGGGCTTGCCGCAAGCGATGGCGTACAAGGCACGCCGACCGCAGCAGTGGTCGGCAGCATCACGCCGGCCGCCACGTCCACCGCCGTCGGCACGGCGGCAGTGGCCAACCATGTGACCGGTACTGCGATCGGCGGCAGCGCGTATGCGCATGGCCCCAACGACACTGCCATCGGTAGCAATGCACGCGTCAATGCCGATGGCAGCACCGCAATCGGCGCCAATACGCAGATTGCTGCGGCAGCGACCAATGCGGTGGCGATGGGCGAAGGCGCGCAGGTCAGTGCGGCGTCGGGCACGGCGATCGGCCAGGGCGCACGTGCCAGTGCGCAGGGTGCGGTCGCACTCGGCCAGGGCTCGGTCGCCGATCGTGCCAACACGGTGTCGGTGGGCAGCGTCGGCGGTGAGCGCCAGGTGGCCAATGTGGCGGCCGGTACGCGCGCCACCGATGCGGTCAACAAGGGCCAGTTGGACAACGGCGTTGCCGCGGCCAACAGCTATACCGACAGCCGCTACAGCGCGATGGCCGACAGTTTCGAAAGCTACCAGGGCGATATCGAAGATCGCCTGCGTCGGCAGAACCGCCGCCTGGATCGTCAGGGCGCGATGAGCTCGGCGATGTTGAACATGTCCGCCAGCGTGGCCGGTATCGCCTCGCAGAACCGCGTCGGTGCCGGCGTCGGTTTCCAGAACGGCGAATCGGCGTTGTCGGTGGGGTATCAGCGTGCGATCAGCCCGCGCGCCACGGTGACGGTGGGCGGTGCGCTCAGCGGCGACGACAGCTCGATCGGCGTGGGTGCCGGCTTCGGCTGGTAACGCGCAGCAACAACGCGCTGCAAGCGCGCGCGCTGTTGCATGCAATCCCGCCGCCTGTTGCCTGGCGGCGCGCTTTCTCCGTCATGGCCTTTCGCACTTAACCTTGAAGGAATTCCATCGTGATCCAGAGCTCTTTTTCTCGCACCCTCGTGCTGGCCTGCTGTGTCTTCGCGTTGCCATTCGGCATCGGCGCGGCACTGGCCGCCACCGTCGACCCGGCGGCGGCCAGTGCCCAGCGTCAACAGGCCATGCTCAATGCGCCGGTCGACAGAATCATCGTCAACTACCGCAGCGGGCGCGTGACCGCGCGCGACGTTGGCCGTACCGCAACGACGGCCATCACTGCAGCCGCATCGCGCGCCTCCATCCGCCTGGCGCCGGCCGCACGTGCCGGGACCACGGCCGCGCCAACCTACCTGCGTACGCTGGCGGCCGGTGGCGAGCTGGTCAAATTGCCGGCCCGGCTCAGTCGCGCCGACGCCGACCGTCTTGTGCAGGAACTGGTGGCCGACCCCGCCGTCGAATCCGCGCAAATCGATCGGCGCATGTATCCGCTGCAAAGTACCGGCGGTGCATTGCCGAACGATCCGCTGTTGCAGACCAACCAATGGCATCTCATCGACCCGGTGGGCGGCATCAACGCAGCGCAGGCCTGGGCAACGACACAGGGCGAAGGTGTGGTGGTGGCGGTGCTGGATACCGGCATCCTGCCGGATCACCCCGATCTGGCCGGTAACCTGCTCACCGGCTACGACTTCATCACCGACCCGTTTGTATCGCGTCGCGCTACCGCCGAGCGTAGCCCCGGCGCACTGGATCGCGGCGACTGGATCAGCGAAGACGGCGAGTGCGGGCTGTTTTCGCTGGCCGACGACAGCACCTGGCACGGCACGCATGTGGCCGGCACGGTTGCCGAAGCCAGCAACAACGGCATCGGCGGCGCAGGCGTTGCCTACAGAGCGAAGGTCTTGCCGGTGCGCGTGCTCGGACATTGCGGCGGTTACACCTCCGATATCGCCGACGCGATCGTCTGGGCGTCTGGTGGTCACGTTGATGGCGTGCCGGACAACCGCGACCCTGCCGAAGTGATCAACATGAGCTTGGGCGGCGGCGGGGCATGCGATTCGGTCACCCAGGCCGCGATCAACGGTGCGGTGTCGCGCGGCACCACCGTGGTGGTTGCAGCGGGCAATGAAAGCTCGGACGTGTCGACGTCAAATCCCGCCAATTGCGCCAATGTGATCGCGGTGGCCGCCACACGCGTGACCGGCGGGCTGACCGACTACAGCAACTTCGGCCGCCAGGTCGACCTGGCCGGACCTGGCGGCAGTTCGATGTTCTTCTCCACCGACGATGGCCCGATCCGCAGCTTCATCTGGCAGACCTTCTACACCGGCAAAACCACGCCCACCTCCGGGCAGTTCACCTATGGCGGCACCACGTTCGCAGGCACTTCGATGGCATCGCCGCATGTGGCCGGAACTGCGGCACTGGTGCAGAGCGCACTGATTGCCGATGGCAAGCCGCCGCTGTCGCCGGCAGCGCTGGAAGCCTTGCTCAAGCGCACTGCGCGCACTTTCCCGGTGCCGATTCCTCAAGCGACACCGGCCGGCACCGGTATCGTGGATGCCGGTGCTGCGGTTGCGCGCGCCTTGCGGAATTGCAACCCGGGCGATGTGGGATGCCAGGTGGATGCGCAACCGCTGCGCAATGGCGTGGTCCAGAGCGGCATCTCCAACTTGGCGGGCGATGCCGGGGTATTCACCTTCGAAGCGAGCGCTGGTGCGGTGCTGAGTTTCATCAGCTTCGGTGGCAGCGGGCAGGCAGGGTTGTACGTGGCGTTCGGGCGTGAGCCCAGCGCCACCGACAACGACGGTGCCTCCACGCGCAGCGGCACCAGCCAGACCGTGCGCTTCACCGCGCCGCGCGCCGGCACCTACATCCTCAAGCTCGACGGCACCGAATTCGATGGGGTGAGCCTGCTGGCGCGTCAGTGATCTGACACATCAGGGCGTACCGGCTGCATTCCGTCATTTCCCTGGCGCAATCCAGCTGAAAAGCGGCCGGTACCGCGCCTGCGTGACACCGGTTTGCCAGCGTGGGGAGCGCTGGTCTGCCCGCTGACGCATTTTGCATCCGATTTTGCGCAACCAAGCCTGCTGGCGACCCGCCAGCGGGCTTTTTTGTCTGCTTCGGACATGCGTATTCAGCTTAGAAATGTCTTACGAGACATGATCTAGGTCGCTGTTTTCCAAAGATTTATCAAAAAAATAATAAAAGCGAACATAAGTGTGATGAAAAACACACTCAACTTCGCTTTTCGTCAAAAACTTGACGCCCGATTTGAGCGCTGTTAACACTTCGCTCAGTTCTATGGTTGGGTAGCGTTCACTTTTTGACTATCCAGGGTGCAGGCGTAAGCCGCCCACCGCCGTTAGGCACATGGCGCCAATCACCAGGGGAATCGCATGGCTGGAAGGCCGTTCGATGGTGGGTGTTCGCCAACAAACCAGTCCCAATTTCAGGAGTCGTGCGTCGATGAATCGGATTTATCGCAAGGTTTGGAACAAAGCGTTGGGCGTGTGGGCCGTGGCATCGGAACTGGCCAGCGGTGATAGCCCGGGAGCAGTGACCACTGCCGCATTCATCGACCGCCGCCAGAGCCGTTGCCTGGTCGCCGCGATCGCTCTGGCGCTGGGTAGCGCCGGGATCGCCATTCCCCTTTCCGCGATGGCGCAGTCGGTCGAAGTCGGCGACGGTGCAGCGGCATCGGCCACCAGGACCACCGCCATCGGCAGCAACAGCCATGCAAGCGCCACCGGCGCAGTGGCAGCCGGCGCCGATAGCAGCGCCAGCGGTGTGAACAGCAGCGCGATCGGGCGCCAGACCAATGCCATCGGCGAGAACGCGGTGGCCATCGGCTACAACAGTTTCGTGCGCCAGAGCGGCGAAAACGGCGTGGCGCTCGGCGCCAATGCCGGCGTGACCGGTGCCAACTCGGTGGCGTTGGGCGCAGGCTCGCGTACCCACGAAGACGACGTGGTGTCAGTGGGCAGCGGCAATGGCCGCGGCGGCCCGGCCACGCGCCGCATCACCAACGTCACTGCCGGCGTCAACGCCACCGACGCGGTCAACCTGGCGCAATTGCGCGACGTGGCCGATGTGGCCGAAGACACCGCAACGTTCTTCAAGGCAACCCCGGGCGAAGACAGCGTCGGTGCGTATGTCGAAGGCGACAGCGCACTGGCTGCCGGCGATGCCGCCAATGCGGTGGGCACGGCGACAACCGCGCTGGGAACCGGTGCCAATGCGGTGGCCGACAACGCCACCGCCGTTGGCGCCAATGCGCTCGCCTCCGGGCAGAACAGCGCGGCATTCGGTCATAACGCACAGGCCAACGGCCCGGGCAGCGTGGCTGTTGGCGGCGCTGCGGTGGACGAAGATGGCCAGCCCTTGATCACCAACGGTGGCGTGCCGGTGGAGACCGGCGCCACCAGTGCCGGCGTCGGCGGAACCGCGGTCGGCGCCAGCGCCAATGCCGATGGATTTGCCGCATCGTCGTTCGGCGTCGGTGCGTATGCCGCCGGTGCGCAATCCTCCGCATTCGGTGCGGTTGCCAATGCGGCCGGCGATCACGCCACCGCGGTGGGCACGCAGACCAGCGCCAGCGGTACCAGCAGCACTGCGGTCGGTGGCCCGGTCGATCTGATTCCGGGCCTGGGTTTCTTCGTACAGACCCAGGCCAGTGGCGAAGCATCCACCGCGCTCGGCGCCGGTGCGATCGCGTCGGGTACCTACACCACGGCGGTGGGCACGCTCAGCGAAGCCTCCGGCACCGAAGCCACGGCGGTGGGTTACTTCGCCTACGCACCTGGCGAAGGCGCCACTGCGGTCGGCCCGGAATCCTGGGCCAGCGGTGAATTGAGCACGGCGCTGGGCTATTACAGCACCGCACGCGGCGCAAATTCGGTCGCCTTGGGTGCCAACTCGGTGGCCACGCGCGCCAATACCGTGTCGGTCGGCGCGGCCGGCGATGAGCGTCAGATCACCAGCGTCGCCGCCGGCACCGAAGGCACCGATGCGGTGAATCTCGATCAGCTCACTGCCGTGTCCGAGGTTGCCGATACCACTGCGCGCACGTTCGTCGCCACGGGTGACGGCACCGCGATTGCCGAAGGCATCGACAGCGTTGCGGCCGGTTCCAATGCATCGGCAACCGGCGGCTACAGCGCTGCATTCGGTTCGACCAGCTCCGCAACGGCACAGGGCACCACTGCGATCGGTAGCGGCGCGATCGCTGCTGTCGACAATGCAACTGCGCTCGGTTTCAACAGCACTGCAGTGGCCGATTACGCCACTGCGCTCGGCGCTGACAGCAGTGCATCGGGCGAGTTCGGCACGGCGATTGGCGGCGCAAGTCTGGCAACCGGCAGCGGCGCCACCGCGCTCGGTTACGAGAGCATCGCCAACGGTGCCGACTCCACCGCACTGGGTGCGGGGAGCGTGGCGTTTGGCGACACCAGCACCGCGGTCGGCGGAGCAAGCGTGGCGTTCGGTGAGGACAGCGCTGCGTTCGGTTCCAATGCCGCTGCCGGCGGTACCGCATCCACCGCCATCGGTGCTGGCAGCAGTGCCTTCGGTGAGCGCACTGTCGCGCTGGGCGGATCCAGCAATGCGTCGGGCGATGACAGCGTTGCGCTTGGTTCTAGCAGTCAGGCGTCTGCGCTGGGCACCACTGCGATCGGTAACAACGCCAACGCCAGCATCGCCAATGCCACCGCAGTCGGTTTCAACAGCAGCGCCGGCGACGATTACGCCACCGCGCTTGGCGCCGACAGCAATGCCTCGGGTTACTTCGGTACTGCTGTCGGCGGTACCAGCATCGCCAATGGGCGTGGCGCGACCGCGATCGGTTACGAAAGCATCGGCAACGGCACTGCATCGACCGCGCTGGGCTTTGCCAGTGTGGCGTGGGGGAATGGCGCAACGGCAATCGGTACCGAAAGTCTGGCCTACGGGGACGACAGCACTGCCTTGGGCCCGAATGCATTTGCAGCCGATACTGGATCGCTCGCAGCCGGTACCTATGCCAACGCCTACGGCCGCCATGCGATCTCCATTGGCGGTGAATCCGACGCCCTTGCCGATAACAGCATCGCATTGGGGTGGGAAGCCATCGCTGAGGGCGCGCAGAGCGTGAGCATCGGCAACGGCGCCTTCGCATCTGCCGACAACAGTGTGGCGCTGGGTGCAGGTGCGGTCGCCGATCGCGCCAACACGGTGTCGGTGGGCAACGCCGGTGGCGAACGTCAGATCACCAATGTCGCCGCCGGTACCGAGGGCACCGATGCGGTGAATCTGGACCAGCTCAACGCGGTCGGTGAGACCGCAGAAACTACCGCGCGTCTGTACACCGGCACCGGCGCCGGCACGGCCGATGCGCAGGGTGAAGACGCCACTGCTGCCGGTTCCAACGCCACTGCCGAGGGCGACTACAGCAGCGCATTCGGTTCCAGCAGCCAGGCGATCGGTACCGGTGCATTGGCAGTGGGCAGCGGCGCCAGCGCCACTGCGCAGTTTGCGAGTGCATCGGGCTACAACGCCGCGGCCAGCGGGTTTGGCAGCGTGTCCAACGGTGCCTACAGCCAGGCCAGCGGCGACTATGCGGTGGCGGTGGGCGGCGAGAGTGCGGCAGCAGGTGCACAGAGCACCGCGTTGGGTGCAGCGGCAGATGCGTCTGGCGATGGATCGCTGGCGGCCGGTGCGTTGAGCGTGGCCGCTGGCAGTGAAACCACGGCGCTGGGTTATTTCGCCAGCGCCAGTGGCGACTCGGCCACGGCAGTCGGCGCGGAAAGCATTGCCGATGGCACCAGCGCGGCCGCCTTCGGCTTCGGCGCCGAGGCCAGCGCCAATTACTCCACCGCACTGGGCGGCTATTCCAGCGCGACCGGTTTCAACAGCACCGCGCTGGGTAATTTCAGCACCGCCAGCGGCTCCAGCAGCGTGGCGGTGGGTGGCGATGCAACCGCATCGGGCACCTACAGTCTGGCGGCCGGCCAGGGCAGTGTGGCCAGCGGCTACAACAGCGTGTCGGTCGGTGGCGCATTGCTCGGCCTGTTGCCGACCGAGGCATCCGGCGACTTCTCCACCGCACTCGGCGGCGCCGCATGGGCACCGGGCCTCAACAGCACCGCGCTGGGCAATTTTGCCGAATCCACCGGCGAAAGCAGCGTGGCACTGGGCGCCGATTCTGTGGCCGATCGCGATTTCGCAGTGTCGGTGGGCAGCACCGGCAACGAGCGTCAGATCACCAATGTGGCGGCTGGTACGCAAGGCACCGATGCGGTGAATCTGGACCAGCTCACCGCAGTGGCCGAAACCGCTGAATCCACCAGCAAGTACTTCAAGGCCAGCGGCAGCGATGACAGCGATGCCGGTGCCTACGTGGAAGGCGACAATGCATTGGCTGCAGGCGAGGGCGCCAATGCCACCGGTACCGGCACCACAGCATTGGGTGCAGGCGCGCAAGCGGTTGCCGACAACGCAACTGCGCTCGGGGTGAGCGCCTTGGCCAGCGGAATCGGCGCAGCGGCGCTGGGCAACAATGCCCAGGCGACCGGCGAAAACAGCAGCGCCATCGGCAGCAATGCCTTGGCCAGCGACATTGGCGCCACCGCAAACGGTGCCGGCGCGCAGGCGATTTCGACCTACACCACCGCGCTCGGCAGCGAAGCGGTGGCCTCCGACAACCAGGCAACCGCAGTTGGTTTCCGCAGTGCTTCTTCCAACGTCGGCAGCACTGCGTTGGGCGGGTACAGCGAGTCCAGCGGCAGGCTGTCGTCGGCACTGGGTTATGGTGCGGTTGCGTCCAGCGACTACAGCACGGCAGTGGGTGCGGCAGCGCTGGCTTCTGGTGCCAGCGCAGTGGCGGTGGGTGAATTCAGCGAAGCCACCGGCGAAGAAAGCGTGGCCGTCGGTGGCAGCACGTTCTTCGGATTCATCCCGGCGCGTGCTTCCGGCACAGGCGCTGCTGCATTCGGTGCGGGTGCGTGGGCCACGGCCGACTACACCACCGCCATCGGCTGGAATTCGTATGCCGATGGCGTCAACGCCACCGCACTGGGTCAAAGCGCCGCAGCACTGGCCGACAACACGCTGGCATTGGGTGGCGGCAGCCGTGCCGATGCGGTCGGTGCCAGCGTCATCGGTGTGGACGCCTCGGCCACCGGCATCAACAGCACCGGTGTCGGTCGTCAGGTCAATGTCATCGGCGAAAACGCGGTGGCAGTGGGCTACAACGCCTTCGTGCGCCAAAGCGCGGTCAACGGTGTGGCGCTCGGTGCCAATGCCGGCGCGACCGGTGCCGATTCGGTGGCATTGGGCTCGGGCTCGCGCACGTATGAGGCCGACACGGTGTCGATCGGCAGCGGCAATGGCCGCGGCGGTCCGGCCACGCGCCGCATCGTCAATGTCAGCGACGGCCAGGCCGCCACCGATGCGGTCAACAAGGGCCAGCTGGATTCCCTGGCCGCCGATGTGCAGACCACCAACGGCATGGTGCAAACCACCGGCCAAGGCGTGGCCTCGGCAACCGGCGATCGCAGCAGTGCGGTCGGTGCAGGCGCCAGCGCCAGCGGCGCGCGCAGCGTTGCCATCGCCTCCGGAAGCCGGGCGTCGGCGACCGGTGCCAGTGCGCTGGGTGTGGACAGCAGCGCCAGCGGCGTCAACAGCACCGCAATGGGCCGTCAGACCAATTCCATCGGCGAAAACGGCGTGGCGCTGGGCTACAACTCCTTCGTGCGCCAGAGCGGCAGCAATGCGGTGGCGCTCGGTGCCAACGCCGGTGCCAGCGGTGCCGACTCGGTGGCCTTGGGCTCCGGTTCGCGTACCTATGACGCCAATGTGGTGTCGATCGGCAGCGGCGATGGCCGCGGTGGTCCGGCCACGCGTCGCATCGTCAACGTGGGCAGCGGCGCGATTGCCACTGCCAGCACCGATGCGATCAACGGCGGGCAGTTGTTCCAGTCGCTCAGCAATGCGGCCAGCTTCCTCGGTGGTGGCGCGGCGATCGGCGCGCAAGGCGTGTTCGTTGCGCCGACCTATGTGATTCAAGGTGCCAGCTACAACAACGTCGGTGCTGCACTGACCGCGTTGGACAGCAAGGTCAACGAGCTCGATGCCCGTGGTGGCACCGCAACGGCCAGCACGGCCGCACGCACGGCGTCGCTGCGCACTGCATCGGTGCCTGCGGTTGCGGCGGCTGCGCAGATCGACGCGGCCACTGATGTCGCAGCTGCAAGCGCAAGCGTGCAGGGCACGCCGACCGCAGCAGTGGTCGGCAGCATCACGCCGGCCGCCACGTCCACCGCCGTCGGCACGGCGGCAGTGGCCAACCATGTGACCGGTACTGCGATCGGCGGCAGCGCGTATGCGCATGGCCCCAACGACACTGCCATCGGTAGCAATGCACGCGTCAATGCCGATGGCAGCACCGCAGTCGGCGCCAATACGCAGATTGCTGCGGCAGCGACCAATGCGGTGGCGATGGGCGAAGGCGCGCAGGTCAGTGCGGCGTCGGGCACGGCGATCGGCCAGGGCGCACGTGCCAGTGCGCAGGGTGCGGTCGCACTCGGCCAGGGCTCGGTCGCCGATCGTGCCAACACGGTGTCGGTGGGCAGCGTCGGCGGTGAGCGCCAGGTGGCCAATGTGGCGGCCGGTACGCGCGCCACCGATGCGGTCAACAAGGGCCAGTTGGACAACGGCGTTGCCGCGGCCAACAGCTATACCGACAGCCGCTACAGCGCGATGGCCGACAGTTTCGAAAGCTACCAGGGCGATATCGAAGATCGCCTGCGTCGGCAGAACCGTCGCCTGGATCGTCAGGGCGCGATGAGCTCGGCGATGTTGAACATGTCCGCCAGCGTGGCCGGTATCGCCTCGCAGAACCGCGTCGGTGCCGGCGTCGGTTTCCAGAACGGCGAGTCGGCGTTGTCGGTGGGCTATCAGCGTGCGATCAGCCCGCGCGCCACGGTGACGGTGGGCGGTGCGCTCAGCGGCGACGACAGCTCGATCGGCGTGGGTGCCGGCTTCGGCTGGTAACGCGCGCTGCTGCATGAAACGCGGCGGCGCCGAAGTGCGCTGCCGCGGTAGAGCAAGGCCTGAGGGGGCGGGTAAGGACCGTGGCTGGGCCGGCCAACGGATTCGCATGGAGTGATGGCCGTACCAGGAGTGGCTGACGAAACGCAGCGAGCCGTCCGCGGTTGCGCAGCAGTTTCGAGGGCCGTTCCAAGCCTGACTGACGAAACACACGAAGAGGATTTCACCGTGATCGACAAGAATTTCCGTTTCAACCCGCTTGCTGGCGCCATCCTGATGATGGCCCTTGGTGCGTCGGGCACCCTAGCTGCCGCCCCGCAGCTGCTGGTCAAGGAACCGACCCAGGCAGCATTGGCTGGCGACGCATTCAGTAGCCGCCTGATCGTGCGCTACAAGGACAACACCGCCGCTGCGACCGATCGCGCCAGCAAGCTCGGCGCCGTGCAGGCCGCGGTCGGCCGCGTCGGTGCAAGCAGCGGCGCACGCGCCAGCGCAGCCGCCGCCAAGGCGACGTATGTGCGCAAGCTCGGCATCGGTTCGGACCTGATCAAGCTCTCCAGCACGCTGACCGCCGCACAGGTGGACAAGGTGGTGGTCGAGCTCAAGAGCGATCCGTCGGTGGCCGACGTGCAGATCGATCGCATGCTGCGCCCGGTCGAGATCAAGAAGACCCTCGCAGCGACCGATGTGACCCCGCAGCTGGTTCCCAACGACCCGCTGTATGCGCAGTACCAGTGGCATCTGAGCCACCCCAACGGCGGCATCAACGCGCCGGCGGCGTGGGATCTGTCGCAGGGTGCCGGCGTGGTGGTGGCGGTGCTGGACACCGGCATCCTGCCGGGCCATCCGGATTTTGCCGGTAACCTGCTGCAGGGCTACGACTTCATCACCGATGCCGAAGTCTCGCGTCGCCCGACCGATGCCCGCGTGCCCGGCGCGCTGGATTACGGCGATTGGGAAGAGGCCGACAACGTCTGCTACGACGGCTCGGTGGCACAGGAAAGCTCCTGGCACGGCACCCATGTCTCGGGCACCGTGGCCGAGGCGACCAATAACGGTTTGGGCATGGCGGGTGTGGCGCCGAAGGCGACCATCCTGCCGGTGCGGGTGCTCGGCCGTTGCGGCGGCTACACCTCCGACATCGCCGATGCCATCGTGTGGGCCTCCGGTGGTGCGGTGGATGGCGTGCCGGCCAACACCAATCCGGCCGAAGTCATCAACATGAGCCTGGGTGGCGGCGAACCCTGCGATCCGGCCACCCAGGTGGCGATCAACGGCGCGGTGTCGCGCGGCACCACCGTGGTGGTGGCGGCCGGCAACAGCGGCGAAGATGCGGCCAACCATTCGCCGGCCAGCTGCAACAACACCATCACCGTGGGCGCCACGCGCATCACCGGCGGCATCACCTACTACTCCAACTACGGCAGCAAGGTCGACCTGTCGGGTCCGGGCGGCGGCGGTAGCGTGGACGGCAATCCGGGCGGCTACATCTGGCAGGCCGGCTATACCGGTGCGACCACGCCCACCTCGGGAACCTATACCTATATGGGCCTAGGTGGCACCTCGATGGCGTCCCCGCACGTGGCCGGCGTCGTGGCGCTGGTGCAGAGCGCGTCGATCGGTCTGGGCGATGGCCCGCTGACCCCGGCTGCGGTGGAAACCCTGCTCAAGCAGACCAGCCGTCGCTTCCCGGTGACCCCGCCGGCCAGCACCCCGATCGGCAGCGGCATCGTCGATGCCAAGGCCGCGCTGGAAGCGGTGCTGGTGGAACCCTGCGACCCGGCCACCGAGAGCTGCGCACCGACCGCCATTGCGCTGACCAACAAGGCGCCGTTGGCTGGGCTGAGCGGCGCTGCCGGCAGCTCCACGCTGTACAGCTTCGACGCCAAGGCCGGCGCGGTGCTCAGCTTCATGACCTACGGCGGCACCGGCGATGTGTCGGTATACGTGAGCTTCGAAGCCGAGCCCACCGCTACCTCCTACGATGCCAAGTCGACCCGCCCGGGCAACAGCGAAACCGTGCGTTTCACTGCACCCAAGGCAGGCACCTACTACATCAAGCTGGTCGGTGCGAAGGACTACGCGAAGCTGACGCTCGTTGCACGACAGTAAGCGTTGAAATAGTGTGACCGATGCCCCCGGCCAATCACCGGGGGCATCGTTTTTCAGGGCGATTCAGATGGGTGCGGTTGATCGTCGCGGCAAACTGCTACAGTCGGCTCCGAACCAGTGGAGACGAGTGTGAACGCGGTTGCCGTCGATCCAATTGAGCATCGAAGTGCGGAAACGCGCATCGTCGAAGCATTGCTTGAACGCCGTCGTCTGAAGGACACCGATCTGCTGCGCGCGCGCCAGTTGCAGACCGAATCCGGCATGGGCCTGCTGGCCTTGCTGGGCCGTCTGGGCCTGGTGTCCGAACGCGATCATGCAGAGACCTGCGCCGACGTGCTCGGCCTGCCGCTGGTGGACGCACGCCAACTCGGCGATACACCTCCGGAAATGCTGCCCGAAGTGCAGGGCCTGTCGCTGCGTTTTCTCAAACAATTTCATCTGTGCCCGGTCGGCGAACGCGATGGCCGGCTGGATCTGTGGATCGCCGATCCGTACGACGATTACGCGATCGATGCGGTGCGTCTTGCGACCGGATTCCCGCTGTTTCTGCAGGTCGGTCTGCGCTCGGAGATCGACGATCTGATCGAGCGCTGGTATGGCCAGGGCCGCAGCGCGATGGGCACCATCGTGGAAACCGCCGATGGCGATGCCAACAGCAGCGACGACATCGAAGCATTGCGCGATCTGGCCTCCGAAGCGCCGGTGATCCGGCTGGTGAATCTGGTGATCCAGCACGCGGTGGAACTGCGCGCCTCGGACATCCATATCGAACCGTTCGAAAGCCGGCTCAAGGTGCGTTATCGCGTGGACGGCGTGCTGGTGGAAGGCGAAAGCCCGCCGGCCAAACTCACCGCCGCGGTGATCAGCCGCGTCAAGATCATGGCCAAGCTCAACATCGCCGAACGCCGGTTGCCGCAGGACGGCCGCATCATGCTGCGCGTGCAGGGCAAGGAGCTGGATCTGCGCGTCAGCACCGTGCCTACCGCGCATGGAGAGAGCGTGGTGATGCGTCTGCTCGACCGCGAAACGGTGGTGTTCGACTTCTACAAGCTGGGCTTTACCGAAGACTTTCTGCCACAGTTCCGCAAGGTGCTCGAGCAACCGCACGGCATCATGCTGGTGACCGGCCCGACCGGCTCGGGCAAGACCACCACGCTGTACACCGCGTTGAGCCAGCTCAACACCTCGGACGTGAAGATCATCACCGTCGAAGACCCGGTGGAGTATCAGATCGAAGGCATCAACCAGATCCAGGCCAAGCCGCAGATCGGGCTGGATTTCGCCAATGCGCTGCGCAGCATCGTGCGTCAGGATCCGGACATCATCATGATCGGCGAAATGCGCGATCTGGAAACCGCGCGCATCGCGATCCAGTCCGCGCTCACCGGCCATCTTGTGTTGTCTACGCTGCACACCAATAACGCGGCCGGCGGCATCACCCGCCTGCTCGACATGGGTGTGGAAGACTACCTGCTCACCTCCACCATCAACGGCATTCTGGCGCAGCGCCTGGTGCGCAAACTCGACCTGGCCAACGCCGAGCGCTATCTGGCGTCGCCGGAAGAAATCGAACGCTTCAACCTGCGCCGGCTGCAGCCGGACGGCGAGATCTACCTGTATCGCCCGCGCGCCTCGGCCGCCGCGCCGACCGGTTACCTCGGCCGCACCACCATCGTCGAATTCCTGGTCATGAACGACGAGTTGCGGCGCGCGGTGATGCGCCGTGCCGGCATGGGCGAGATCGAACAACTGGCCCGCAAGGCCGGCATGCGCACCATGTACGAAGACGGCCTGTCCAAGGCCTTGCGCGGCGAAACCACCATCGAAGAAGTGCTGCGCGTGACGGAGGATGCGTGAGAGTGAATGGAGCAGCGGTGAGCATGGGATGCTCGGGATCGGAAGATAACCAGCGCAACGTCCCGGCAACGCGTCGCGCACGCGTACAGGTGCGCCTACTCCCGCCAACACGACGCAGCGCCACGCTCCTGGCCAATCCCCAATCCCGACGCCCCAATCCCGGCCTTCCAGCCTGATGCCCCTGTACCGCTACAAGGCGCTCGATGCGCACGGCGAAATGCTCGATGGCCAGATGGAGGCGGCCAGCGATGCAGAGGTGGTGCTGCGTCTGCAGGAGCAAGGCCATCTGCCGGTGGAAACGCGCCTGGCCACCGGCGAAAGCGACTCGCCGTCGCTGCGCATGCTGTTGCGCAAGAAGCCGTTCGACAACGCCGCGCTGGTGCAGTTCACCCAACAGCTGTCCACGCTGATCGGTGCCGGCCAGCCGCTGGATCGCGCGCTGTCGATCCTGATGGATCTGCCCGAAGACGAAAAAAGCCGCCGCGTGATCGGCGATGTGCGCGACACCGTGCGTGGCGGCGCGCCGCTGTCTTCGGCACTGGAGCGCCAGCACGGGCTGTTTTCCAAGCTCTACATCAACATGGTGCGCGCCGGCGAAGCCGGCGGCAGCATGCAGGACACCCTGCAACGCCTGGCCGATTATCTGGAGCGCAGCCGCGCACTCCGGGGCAAGGTGATCAATGCGTTGATCTATCCGGCGATTCTGCTGGCGGTGGTCGGCTGTGCGTTGCTGTTCCTGCTCGGTTATGTGGTGCCGCAGTTCGCGCAGATGTACGAAAGCCTGGATGTCGCCTTGCCGTGGTTCACGCAAGCCGTCTTGAGCGTGGGCCTGCTGGTGCGCGACTGGTGGGTGGTGTTGATCGTGGTGCCGGGCGTGCTCGGGCTGTGGCTGGATCGCAAGCGGCGCAATGCGGCGTTTCGTGCCGCGCTGGACGAATGGCTGCTGCGGCAGAAAGTCGTCGGCAGCCTGATCGCACGCCTGGAAACCGCGCGGCTGACGCGCACGCTGGGTACCTTGTTGCGCAATGGCGTGCCGCTGTTGGCCGCGATCGGCATCGCGCGCAATGTGATGTCGAATCTGGCGCTGGTCGAAGATGTCGACGCCGCTGCCGACGACGTCAAGAACGGCCACGGCCTGGCGATGTCGCTGGCTCGCGGCAAGCGCTTTCCGCGGCTGGCCCTGCAGATGATTCAGGTGGGCGAAGAGTCCGGCGCGCTGGACACGATGCTGCTCAAGACCGCCGACACCTTCGAGCTGGAAACCGCGCAGGCCATCGACCGCGCGCTGGCCGCCCTGGTGCCGCTGATCACGCTGGTGCTGGCCTCGGTGGTGGGGCTTGTCATCATCTCGGTGCTGGTACCGCTGTATGACCTCACTAACGCAATTGGATAGATTCACAACAACTTTCAGGTGACCGCACGACACCCATGCGGGAACCATTGCAATGCCCGCCGTGTCATCGTCTGGCGGCAGCATCTTTCATCGACGTGCAAGGAAATCGTTCATGATCAAGCGCTCCATTACCCGTAGTCCATCGCGTGCAGCCCAGGCCGGCATGAGCCTGCTGGAAATCATCATCGTCATCGTGCTGATCGGTGCGGTGCTCACCCTGGTCGGTAGCCGTGTGCTCGGTGGTGCCGATCGCGGCAAGGCCAATCTGGCCAAATCGCAGATCCAGACCCTGGCCGGCAAGATCGAGAATTTCCAGCTCGACACCGGCAAGTTGCCGGGCAAGCTCGATGACCTGGTCACCCAGCCGGGCGGCAGCAGCGGCTGGCTCGGCCCGTACGCCAAGCCGGTCGAATTGAACGACCCGTGGGGCCACACCATCGAATACCGCGTGCCCGGCGATGGCCAGCCGTTCGATCTGATCAGCCTGGGCAAGGACGGCCGCCCCGGCGGCAGCAGTTACGATTCGGACATCAAGTACCAATAAGCCGTTCGCCATGCGCGTTGCGTGTCAGCCGTTGCGTCATCCGCATGGAGTGGTCGGTCCTGGTGGCAGACGCACGCGTGGCAGTTCGTTGCTGGAAATGCTGCTGGTCATCGCCTTGATCGCGATGGCCGGCGTACTGGCCGCCGCAGCACTCAACGGCGGGATCGATGGCATGCGCCTGCGCACCGCCGGCAAGGCGATCGCCTCGCAGCTGCGCTACACGCGCACCCAGGCGATCGCCACCGGCACCCCGCAGCGCTTTCTGATCGACCCGCAGCAGCGCCGTTGGGAAGCACCCGGCGGCCATCACGGCGATCTGCCGTCGTCGCTGGAGGTGCGTTTTACCGGTGCGCGGCAGGTGCAGTCGCGGCAGGATCAGGGCGCCATCCAGTTCTTCCCCGATGGCGCCTCCACCGGCGGACGCATCGACCTGCGCGTCAAGGACGCCACCTGGCGTGTGGACGTGGGCTGGATCACCGGTGAAGTGCGCTCCGGGCAATTGCGGACGCCGGCGCCATGAAGCGCCAGCGCGGTTACACGTTGATCGAGGTGATCATCGCCTTTGCGCTGCTGGCATTGGCGTTGAGCCTGTTGCTGGGATCGCTGTCCGGTGCTGCGCGTCAGGTACGCGCGGCCGACGAAAGCACGCGTGCCACGCTGCATGCGCAATCGTTGCTGGCCGCCCAGGGCATGGACAAACCGTTGGTGCCCGAGCAGCAACAAGGCAGCTTCGAAGACGGGCATTTTCGCTGGTCGATGGATGTGCGGCCGTACGACGAACCGCGGCGCAATCCGCAGGCGCCGGTTTCACCGGGCGCCCATACGTTGCTGCAGCTGACCCTGGTAGTGCGTTGGGGCGAGCAGCCCAGTCAAGTGCTGCAATGGCGCACCTTGCGGCTGGTCGCTGCGGCGCAGCCGGGCAGCGCGCCATGAGTCGTTCGCGCAGCGCGGGTTTTACGCTGATCGAAGTGTTGCTGGCCACGATGTTGCTGGTGGGTGGGCTGGCATTGGCGTTCGCCACCTTGCGCTCGGCCAGCGCGGTGAGTCAGCGCGGCGAAGCGATCGCCCAGCGCAGCGAGCGCGTGCGCGCGGTGGAAGAATTCCTGCGTCGCCGGCTGGCGGCCGCGTTGCCGATCGCGATGGGCATCGACCCGCAAAGCCAGCAACCGATGTTGTTCATCGGCGAGCCGCAGCGCATGCGTTTTGCCGCCGACGTACCGGATTATCTGGGCCGTGGCGGGCCGTATCTGCATGACCTGTCGGTGGCCGGCGATGGCGAGCAGCGCAATCTGTTGATCGCATTGACCATGCTGCAATCAGGCAAGTCGATCGAAGAGGGCACCGCGCTGCCGCCGGAAACACTCGCCGAAGGCGTGCAGCAGGTGAGCTTTCGTTATCGCGGAATGGATCCCCAGAGCGGCCGTTTGAGCGCGTGGTTGCCGCAATGGGAATGGCACGACCGGCTGCCGCTGCTGGTGCGCATCGAGATCCGTAGCGGCAATGCTGCGTGGCCGCCGTTGGTGGTGGCCTTGCCGCAATCCAGCAACCCGGGAGCGGGGCAATGAGCCGCATGCGCGGCGCCGCGCTGGTGCTGGTGTTGTGGTTGATTGCCTTGCTCACCGCGATGATCGGCGCATTCGCGTTGACCGCGCGGGTGGAAGCGCTGCAGGGCAGCATGCTGCGCAACGGCGCGCAGGCGCAGGAATACGCGCGCTCCGGCCTGGAATACGCATTGTTTCGCTTGCAAAGTACCGATACGCAGGCACGCTGGCGCGCAGACGGCCGGCGCTATCGTTGGCAGATGGACGATGCCACGGTGGAGATTCGTATCACCGACGAAAGCGGCAAGGTGGATTTGAATATGGCCGAGCCTGCATTGCTGGCGGGATTGGTGCGCGCAGTCGGTGGCGAGCAGGGCCACGATGCGCGCATTGCCGCCGCCATCGTCGATTGGCGCGATGGCGACTCGCTGAGCCAGCCGGGCGGCGGTGCAGAAGATCGCGATTACGCCGATGCCGGGTTGCCGTACGGCGCAAAAGATGGCCCGTTCGAAACGCTGGGCGAGTTGCGCCTGGTGCTGGGCATGGATGGCGAGCTGTATCGCAAGCTGTTGCCCAACCTCACGCTGTACAGCGGCCGCTCGCGGCCTGAAGCGCGTTTTGCGCCCGGCCCGGTGTTGACCGCGATGGGCCTGGATGCGCGGCAAGTGCTGGCCCAGCGTGATGCGCCGCCGGGTTTGCCGGGCAGCGAGGCGACGCTCGGTGGCTCGGACACTTATAGTATCGAGAGCCGGGCGCGACTGAGTCAGGGACGCGAGGCCGTGTTGCGGGCGGTCGTGTCCATCAGTGCGTCCGCATTACCTGGGTCGGCCTATACCGTGTTGCGTTGGGAAGAGGGAGCAGCAGTGCAATGACCGCATGGCGGGATACCTTGGGTCGTATCGGCGTACGCGCCATGCCGGGAGCCGGAGGCTTCTGGCGTTGGTGGCAGCAATCGTTGCTGGCCTGGTTGCCGCAGCGCTGGCAATGGCAGTTGGGTCTGTCGCAGTCACGCCTGTTGTTGCAGCCCGACGGCGATGCGCTGCAACTGCTGCGCCAGCGCGACCACAGCAGCGAGAGCATCGCCAGCCTGCCGTGGCCAGTGCAGCCGCAGGAAGTCAATGCCTTGCTGCCCACCGCACTGGAGGGCCTGCCGCGGCACTGGCTGTTGCCTGCCGCGCATGCCTTGCGTCGTCCGTTGCGCCTGCCTGCGGCGGCAGCCGCGCGTTTGCAGGACGTGGCGCGCTTCGAGATCGATCGGCAAACCCCGTTCACCGCCGACCAGGTGTATTTCGATGCGCGCGTGCTCGATGTGCGCGAAGACGGCCAGCTCGATGTCGAACTGGTGGTGGTGCCGCGGCGCATGATCGATGGCCCGGACGGTGTGCCCGACGCATGGAGCAGCGCGTTGTCGGGCATCGATGTGACCGATGCGCATGGCCTGCCGCTGGGCGTGAACCTGCTGCCGCCGACGCGTCGCCTGCGCCGCAGCGACCCGATGCAGCGCTGGAACCTGTTGCTCACTGCCGCCGCATTGGTGCTGCTGGCAGTGGCCGGTTGGCTGCTGCTGGACAACCGCCGCCAGGCCGCCGACGACTTGCGTGCCAAGGTGCAGGCCAATGCCGCACGTGCGCGCCAGGTCGCTGCCGAACGCCAGCAATTGCTGGATCTGGTCGAAGGTGCCACCTTCTTCCAGCAGCAACGCGCCACGCGCCCCACCTCGGTGGAAATCTGGGACGAGCTGAGCCGGCGTCTTCCCGGCGGCACCTATCTGGAAAAATTCTCGGTCGAAGGCGGGCAATTGCAGTTGATCGGATTGAGCAACGAAGCGTCCTCGCTGGTGCGTCGTCTGGAAGGCTCGCCGCTGTGGCGCACGCCCTCGCTGACCGGCGTACTGCAGAGCGATGCCGGTCGTAATGTGGACCGCTTCACCATCACCGCCGAGCTGGCCGGTCCCGATGCCAAGGAGGCGGCCGATGCCACGCAGCGTTAAGCGCGATCGCTGGATCGCTTTGGGCCTGTTGCTGCTGGTGATCGGCGTGGCCTATCTGGTGCTGGTGCACCCGTGGTTTACCCAACCGATGATCGCGGTGCAGGAAGACCTGCAAGCGCTGCGCGAGCGCGAGCTGCGTGTGCGCGTGCAATTGCAGCAGGCGCCGGAAGTGAGCAAACGGCTGCGTCAGGCGCGCCAGACCCTGGAAAGCCGCCCCGGCTTCCTGCCGGAGACCTCGGCCGAACTGGCCTCCGCCGGCCTGGTGCAGCGGCTGGAACGTGCGGTGGTGGAAGCCAGCCCGGGCAACCGCAGTTGCGCCATCAGCAACCGCTCGCCGCTGCAGCCGGAGAGCAAGGACCGCTTCACCCGCGTCGCGGTGCAGGTGCGCCTGCGCTGCGGCACCCCGGAGCTGGCCTCGGTGTTGTACAGCCTGGAAAACGGCACCCCGCGCCTGTTCGTGGACAACCTCAACGTGATGGCGCAGCGCTACCAGCTCTCGCCCAACGAAAGCGGCAACGGCCTGGATATCGCCTTCGAACTGGCCGGCTATCTGCGCCCGGGCGCCAGCGCCGCACCGCTGAATACCGATGCCGCCCCCGACGCCGCGGAGGCCAGCAATGCGCCTTGACCTGATCGGGCTGCGCACCTGGCTGTTGGCCACCGTGGTCGGCTGGGCGCTGCTGGTCTGCGTGCTGGCGGTGGCCGGCCTGGGCAAGCGGGTGGAGCTGCTGCCCGACGACCCGGCGCTGGTGCAGCGCCTGCCCACCCTGCCGGCACCGGCGCCGGAGCGGCTGGGTGCGTTCGAGAAATATTCGGAGATCGCCGCACACCCGGCCTTCGCCGAAGATCGCCTGCCGCATCCGTTCTTCCTGTCCGGCAACGACGGCAGCGGCGCCGCATCGACGGTGCGGCTGACCGGCGTGCTGCTGACGGACAACTTTAAGATGGCCACGCTGACCCTGGACCCGCACGATTCGGTGCGGGTCAAACTCGGCGGCGATGCGGTCAAGGGCTGGCGCCTGCTCGCGCTGCAGCCGCGCAGCGCAACCATCGAAGGCCCGGGCGGCACCCAGACCCTGGAACTGCAGGTGTTCAACGGCCAGGGCGGGCAGCCGCCCACCGCCAATGCCGGCGCGCCGGCCGCACCCGGCGCCGCCACGCCACCGTTACCATCGCCCGACGCCGCCGCGGTGCAGCCGCCGCAACCCCAGCCCGCTACGCCTGCCCAGCAGCCCGGCGGGCAGGCACCGCCGACAGTGCCGCCGCAACGCAGCGACGGCGCCCAGGAAGCCCCACGCCCCTCCGACGATCAGATGCGTGCCATCCGCGAACGTATCGAAGCCCGACGCCGCCAGCTGCAACAGCAGCGCCAAAGCGGCTCTACCCCCGGTCAGACCCAATGAGTGAACGCATGACGCCGCGCCTGTTTCCCGTGTCCCTGCTGATTGGCCTGCTGGCCGGTTGTGCCACCACTCCGCCGCCGGACGTGCGCCGCAATGCGCGCCTGGATCCGCAAGTCGGCGCTGCCGGCGCCACCCAGACCGCTGCCGATCAACGCGCCGACGGCAATGGCAACGCCAGCGCCAAGCCCAGCCCGGTGATCCGGCGCGGCAGCGGCACCATGATCAACCAGAGCGCTGCCGGCGCCCCCGCTCCGACCCTGGGCATGGCCAGCAGCGGCAGCGCCACCTTCAACTTCGAAGGCGAATCGGTGCAGGCGGTGGTCAAGGCGATCCTGGGCGACATGCTCGGGCAGAACTACGTCATCGCCCCCGGCGTGCAGGGCACCGTGACCCTGGCCACGCCCAACCCGGTTTCTCCGGCGCAGGCCTTGAACCTGCTGGAGATGGTGCTGGGCTGGAACAATGCGCGCATGGTGTTCAGCGGTGGCCGCTACAACATCGTGCCGGCCGACCAGGCGCTGGCCGGCACCGTCGCGCCCAGCACCGCGTCGCCGTCGGCCGCACGCGGTTTCGAAGTGCGCGTGGTGCCGTTGAAGTTCATTTCCGCCAGTGAAATGAAGAAGGTGCTGGAGCCGTACGCGCGCCCGAACGCCATCGTCGGCACCGATCCGGCGCGCAACGTGATCACCCTGGGCGGCACCCGCGCCGAGCTGGAAAACTACCTGCGCACCGTGCAGATCTTCGACGTGGACTGGTTGTCGGGCATGTCGGTCGGCGTGTTCCCGATCCAGTCCGGCAAGGCCGAAAAGGTCAGCGCGGACCTGGAAAAGGTGTTCGGCGAACAGAGCAAGACGCCCAGCGCCGGCATGTTCCGTTTCATGCCGCTGGAAAACGCCAACGCGGTGCTGGTGATCACCCCGCAGCCGCGCTATCTGGACCAGATCCAGCAGTGGCTGGACCGCATCGACAGCGCCGGCGGCGGCGTGCGGCTGTTCTCCTACGAATTGAAGTACATCAAGGCCAAGGACCTGGCCGATCGGTTGTCGGAAGTGTTCGGTGGGCGCAGCAACAGCGGCGACTCCAGCGCTTCGCTGGCGCCGGGCTCTGAAACCAGCGTGCTAGGCGGCGCATTGGGTAACCGCGACAGCAGCATGGGCGGCAGCTCCGGCATGACTGGCGGCAGCGTCGGCGAAAGCAACGATGGCAGCTCTTCCGGCAGCAGCTTCGGTGGCAGCAGCGGCACTGGAAGCAGCAGCGGTGGACTGGGCAACGGCAGCCTGCAGCTATCGCCGCGCAGCAACGGCAACGGCGCGGTGACCCTGGAAGTGGAAGGCGACAAGGTCGGCGTATCGGCGGTGGCCGAGACCAACACCTTGCTGGTGCGCTCCACTCCGCAGGCATGGACGTCCATCCGCGACGTCATCGAAAAGCTCGACGTGATGCCGATGCAGGTGCATATCGAAGCGCAGGTGGCTGAGGTGAATTTGACCGGTGAGCTTCAGTACGGCGTCAACTGGTACTTCGAGAACGCGGTCAACGCTGCAACGGCGGCCGGTGGTGCCGGACTTCCCTCGGCGGCGGGTCGCAGCATCTGGGGAGACATCGCAGGCACCGTTACCAACGGCGGCGTGGGCTGGACGTTTCTCGGCAAGAATGCTGCGGCAGTCATCAGTGCCTTGGATACGGTCACCAATTTGCGACTGCTGCAGACACCCTCGGTCTTTGTGCGAAACAATGCCGAAGCCACGCTAAATGTTGGCTCACGCATCCCGATCAATTCCACGTCGATCAATACTGGCCTGGGCAGCGACAGCAGTTTCTCGTCGGTGCAATACATCGATACCGGTGTGATCCTGAAGGTGCGTCCACGCGTCACCAAGGACGGCATGGTGTTCCTTGATATCGTGCAGGAAATCAGCACCCCGGGCGCACGACCTGCAGCGTGTACGGCAGCAACCACAACCACCGTCAATAGCGCTGCTTGCAATGTCGATATCAATACGCGTCGTGTCAAAACCGAGGCGGCGGTGCAAAGCGGCGACACCATGATGCTGGCCGGCCTGATCGACGACAGTACGACCGATAGCAGCGCTGGCGTGCCGTTTCTCAGCAAATTGCCGGTCGTCGGCGCCCTGTTTGGTCAGAAAAACAGAGATACCAACCGCCGTGAAGTCATCGTCTTGATCACTCCCACGATCGTGCGCAACCCGCAGGAAGCGCGCAATCTCACCGACGAATACGGCCAGAAGTTCAAGGCCATGGAGCCGCTGAAACCCAGCCAGAAGCCGCAATGAGTGCGGCACTGCCCGTCGTGCTGGTGCCGGTCGGCACCGACGACGAGGCGCTGGATGCCTGTCTGGGTGCACTGGATGCCGCCACGCCGGCCGGCACGCGGGTGTGGCTGGCCGACGACGCGCAGGCCGGCCCGCGCGGCCGCGCGGTGATCGAGCACTGGCTGGCGCGCACGCAGCTGCAAGCGCACCACACCCGTCGCCAGCGCATGCTGGGCGAGGTGGCGCATCTGGATGAAATGCTCAGCGCCTGCGGCGATGCCGATGTCGTGGTACTGGGCGTGGATGCCTGTCCGTTACCCGGCTGGCTTGGCCAGTTGAGCGCATGTTTCGCGCGCGATGCCGCAATCGCCACGGCGACACCATGGAGCAATGTGGGCGAAGCCTGCAGCTGGCCGCGCCTGGGCGAACTCAACCCCATGCCGGATGCGCCGGAACGGCTTGCCGCCGCCTGCGCGGCGATGCCGCCGCTGCATCCGGAGCTGCCATCGGCGGTCGGCCATGCGGTGCTGTTGCGCGGCAGTGCGCGGCGCAAGGCCGGCGGCCTGGATGCCAGCAGTTATGGTTCGTGGTACGCCGCGCTGGTGGATTTGAGCCTGCGCATGGGCGGGCTGGGCTGGCGCAATGTGCTGTGCGATACCGCCTTCGTCGCCTCGCCACGCGAAGGCCGTCCGGCCGATGGCGACATGGATGCGCTGGCCACCCGCTGGCCGGCCTGGCACGCGCGGCTGGCCAACTTCCTGATGCACGACCCGCTGCGTGCGCAACGCGACCAACTTGCCCAGCTGCTCGCCGACCTGCCGCCGCCGGACCCGCAACGCATGTTGTTCGACGCGTAGCGATGGCATGGCCGAGCCTGCCCGATACGATGTCGCGGCAGTAGCGACGGAATCATTGCAGAGCGACAGACAGGAACGGCTGCGCAGTTGCCAGGCAGGCACAGCGCCGTTGTCGCTCACTGCGTCATGCACGCTTTGAGCGTGCATGACGCATCCACTTCAGCCGTTGGCGTGTTGTCAGCCGCGGAGAGGTCGCAACGATGCGCGACAGACGCAGCGAAGAAGGGCGTGCGCGATGCTCGTCATCGATTCCCGATTCCCGATTCCCGAATCCCGAATCCCGAATCCCGAATCCCGAATCCCGGCGCTAAAGCGCATCCCGCGTCGGCGCATCGGTGCGTACCACGACGTCCAGTGCATCGTGGCGCCAGGATTCGATATCCAGCTCCACCGCGCGGCCGTCTTCGGCGAAGCTGATCCGCCGCAGGCGGAAACACGGCGTGCCGGTGGTGGACTGCAGCAGCAGGGCCTGCGTGGCATCCAGGCCGGCCGGATGCATCGACAGCTGCGCGCGGCTCAGGAACAGCCCGAGCTTTTGGTTGAACACGCTCGACAGCGAGCCGGCCAACTCGTGCTCGAGCAGGCCCGGCGCCCACGCTGCCAGCACCACATTGGTTTCCAGCAGCACGGCGCGGCGGTCGATCCAGCGCCGGCGCTGCAGCACGAAGACGTCCTCGTAGGGCGTGTCCAGGCGCAACGCGGCCGCAAACGCAGCGCCTGCTGGCTGGCGGGTCGCGCTCAGCAGTTCGGTGCGCGGTTTGCGCCCCTGCGCGGCCACGTACTGCATGAAGCCGGCGATGCTGGTGGGGTCGTAGCGCACGCGTGGTGCGCTGACGAACCAGCCACGGCGGTTCTCGCGGTAGATGCGGCCTTCGGCTTCGAGATGCTGCAAGGCTTCACGCAGGGTGATGCGGGTGCAGTCGAAGCGCTCGGCCAGCGCGCGCTCCACCGGCAGGCGCTGGTCCGGGCCCCATTCGCCGGCGGCGATCTGCGCGGCGATGATGTCGGTGATGGCATGTTGGCGCGAGGCGGTCATGCTGCGCGCCGCCACTTGGAGATACGGCCCATCGGCCAGGCAATGAGATGAAGATCGTGCATACCGCGATGGTAAAGAAGAACGCGCACGCAAACCGCACCGGGCTCAGCGTGCCGTTGTCAGGTTCCGGGTCTGTTGGGTTTTCCAGCTGCGCCAGCCGTAGACCGCCAACGCCACGAAGCCCGCGTAGAGCAGGGCAGTGGGATACAGCGCCTTGCTGACGAACACGCCGACGTAAATGCAGTCGAGCACGATCCATAACACCCAGTTGGCGATGCGTTTGCGCGCCGCCCACACACTGGCGACCAGGCTGAAGCTGGCCAGTGCCGCGTCCAGCCAGGGCAGTGCGGCATCGGTGCGGTGATGCATGTAGGCGCCGAGCGCGGCAGCGAACGCCGCGCCGATGCACAGCGACAGCCACAGTTCCGCAGCCGGCATCGGCAGCGGGCGAATCCGCGTTTCTGCAGCGGCGCCGCGCCGCCAGTGCCACCATCCATAAAGCTGGGTCAGCACGTATACCCCTTGCAGCAGCATGTCCGAGTATAGCTTCCACTGATAGAACAGCCAGGCGTACAAGGCCACCGCCACGATCCCCACCGGCCAGCACCAGCGGATGCGCCGCGCGGTCAGCCACACGCCCAGCAGGTTGATCACAACGGCGATGGATTCGAGCAACGACATGCAATGCCTGATGGAAAGGGGACAGCGGTGGGAGAGGTGCAACCCGTGCAAAACGGTGGTGCGGTCGGGAGTGGATGCCGCGCGATGCCCCGAATCTGCGTGCGATGGAAACGCAATAGCGCCCTCACCGCTGAGCCCCTGCCTTCAACTGGTGCCTGCTGTTTCAGCCATTGCCTGAAACACGCACAAGCACGGCTGGCTCGCTTCGACGTCCTTCCCCCGCCTGCGGGGGAAGGTGCCCGAAGGGCGGATGGGGGCAGCAGGCCTCAAAAATCCACCTGCACCGTCAGCCGCGCCGTACGCGGCGCACCCGGAAACAGATAGGCATCGCCCTGGTATTCGCCGGAATCGCGCCAGTAGCGTTTGTCGAACACGTTGTCCACGTTCAAACGCCAGGTGGTCGCCACCCCGCCCAGCGCAGTGGCGTAACGCGCACCCAGGTTGGCCACGGTGTAGGCCGGCACGCTGGCATTGCCGAGCCGGTCGGCGAACTTGCGGCCGCTGTATTGCACGCCTGCCAGCACCGCCAGCCCGTCGACACCGGGCACGCTGTAGTCGGCCTGCACGCTGGCACGCAGCTTGGGCACATTGATCGCCTGATGGCCTTCGTAGGCGGCAATGTCGGTGTCTTCGGCGCGCGCGCGGATGGCGGCGACGCTGGCGAACACGCGCAACTGCTCGGTGGCGGCCCCGTCGGCAGACAGTTCCAGCCCGCGGTTGTGCAGGCGGCCCTGCTGCACGAACAGCAGGCCGCCATCGGCCTGCGGTTGGGTGAACTGATACGCCTGCCGGATATCGAACAGCGCCGCGCCCAGGCGCAGGCCATCCAGCTCTAGCTTGGCGCCGGTTTCCAGCTGGTAGGCATTGGTCGGCGGCAGGATTTCATCGGCGTTGTCGGCAAACCAGGGCGCCGTGCCACCGGCGGCAAGGCTCTTGGCGTAGCTGGCATACAGCGACATGTTTTGCTGCGGCTTGAACAGCAGCGCAGCCTGCGGCAGCACCGCATCCTTGCGCGTGCGCCGTTCCAGCAGGCCATCGCGGTCGAAGGCGCGCTCGTCCAGGCGCACCGTGCGCGCGCCCAGCGCCAGTTCCCACTGTGTGCCCAGGCCGATGCGGTCGGCCAGCACCAGCGCGCGTTGACGGCTATCCAGGCGGCGTTGCTTGGGGTCCAGCGCCACATCGGTCTGTGCAAAGACCTCAGGGTCGCGGTCGATGCTTCCGCTGCCGACGAACTCGTTGACCGAGCCGAAACGATCGATGGTGCGGCGCAGCCAGTCGCCGCCGATGCTCAGGTGATGCTCCAGCACGCCGGTGACCACATGGCCTTCCAGCGTGGCGCGCACCTGATCGTGCACGCGGGTGTCGTCGGGACTGCGGTAGTCGTAAACGTCGTACTCGCCCTGCGCGCTGAAAAAGTTGGGCGTGACGATATCGGCGCAGCTGGCCGCGCCATAACAACCCCAGGCAAACGCGGAAAAGTCGTTGATCACCGAACGGCTGCGCGAGGCTTCTGCGGTGGTACGCCAGTTGTCGTTGAATTGATACGCGTAACGCAGCTGCGCATTGAGCGAATCCATCTCCACCGGCCGCGACCACGGTTGGTAGCCAAGCAAACGATGCACATCGATAGCGCGCGGCACCTGGGTGCCACCGAGTAGCTGATAGCCGGGCACCGAGCGCTGTTGCCGATGCTGGTATTCCACATCCAGTTGCAGCAGCGATTGCGGGCTGATCTTCCAGTCGCCGGCCAGCGAGAGGAAATTGCGATAGCCATCGGCATGGTCGACATAACTGTTGATGTCTTCGCGTGCGGCATTGACGCGCAGGCCCAGGCTGCGCTCGGCGCCGAACCAGTCGCCCAGGTCGGCGGCGACATAGCGTGAGCCTTGTTCGTCGGTACCCAGGGTCACGCTGCGCACGTGCTCTGGCCGCTTGGTGCGGTAGTCGATCAACCCGGCCGGTTCGTTGACACCCGATTGCAGCCCGGCCAGACCTTTGAGCAGTTGCACCTGCTGCTTGTTCTCCAGCGCAATGGACTGTTCGCCCACCGCGCTCAGGCCGTTGATGCGGTAACTGTTGGCAGCGTTGAGCGAATAGCCACGCACCACGAAGTTTTCGTAGTAGCCGATCGGCGCATACGCATCGCCAGCGGAGGCATCGGCGCGCAAGACCTCGCTGAGCACGCGTGCCTGACGATCGAGCAATTGCTGGCGATCGAACACTGCGATCGAGGCCGGTGCATCCAGCAGGCGCGTGGCACCGAATCCGGTCAATGCAGTGTTTGCATCGGCACGTTCGCCACGTACGTTCACTGCATCCAGTTCGACCGCTGCGTCGTCGGGTTGTTGTTGCGCCAACGCCGGTGTGGCGATGCACAGCGCCAGTGCAAGCGCGAGCGGGCAGCGAGAGAGCAGGGTGGTGGGGGACACAGGCATGCGCAAGACTCGAAAAGAAGGAAGAAAAACGCTCATGGCAAACGGCGCGCACGCGCGTGCAGGTGTTCGATCAGACGCTGGCCATCGGCACTGGCAAACCAGTCCGCGTGGCCAAGCAGATAACGGTGATAGGCGATGTCGGCGTTGCCGGCCGAGCGGGTGATGCCGGCGAAGTACTCGATCTCGCTCAAGGCGAAATCGGCATGCACGATCGGCAGCAAGGCGGCGAGCAGGCGCAGTTGCGCAGCCCCCAGCGGGCAGTGCTGTGCGTACCCGTCCAGCAGTGCGTCGAGTTGGTCCAGCTGCGGTTGCGCGCGTTGCCCGTTGTCCAGATTCAGCCACGGAATCAGATTGCGTTCGATCGCGGTGGCCAGATCGAATAACGCAAAACTGCGATCGCACAGGCCAAAGTCGAACACCGCGCCGACCTCGGTGTCCCCGTCCTGCGTGCGCCACAACAGGTTTGAGGCATGCCAGTCGCCATGCGTCCACAGCGGCGGCATCGCCCCCGGTGCCGACAAAAACGGCCATGCCTGTGCGTGCCAGGGCAGCAGATGTGCGGCCAGATCGCTGCGCCACGGCCGCTGTTCAAAATCGGCGGCCAGGCCAGGACGCGACAACAGTGCCTGTTCCAATGCCTGGATCGGGTCTGCCTGCGCAAACACCCTGAAGTTGGCGACCAGTACGCTGGTGTCGCGCGGCGGCGCGTCGAATCCCTGTGCTGCCAAATGCAGGCGTGCCAAGGCAGCACCGGCTGCGAACGCATGCTGGTCGCTATGGAACGCGGTCCACGACAACGCATCGCGGTACAGATCGGTCCCGGCGCCGACGCGTTGCACTTCGTAGACCCAATCGCCTTGCGTCAATGCGGTGCGGCCCTGGGCATCGTGCAGCACCTCGACCACCGGCGCGCCGGCCCAGCGCAGATGCGCCATGAAGACGTGTTCCTCGCGCAGCGCAGCGACCGTGCGTACGCGGCAATGGTGACGCTTGACGATCAGCGGGCCGGTTGCGGTGTCCACGCATGCAGCGGCGGAAAAGGGGCGCGCGCTATGCCAGCGGATCACCTCGCCACCGGCATGGCCGGACAAGCGCTGCAACACGCGATGGATCTCGTCGGCGGTCAGCATTGGCCAGTCCGGCAGCGCCAATTCCAGGCTCATGCCATGCACCTGATGCTCGGTGCTCATGGGCACACGCTCGGCAAGAGAGCGCTGACAGGGAGTGTCAGTGGTATAGACCAAACGGGCGGAGCCGATGCACCAGACCCGGCGCGCACGCCAGCAACGACACAGACGGCGCTGCCAGGCCGTCGTTGCATCGCGCGCGCCATCAGGCGGTCGCGACGCATGGAGTGATAAGGCAGCGCAACACCGAAAGGTCGCTGGCCGTCATCTCATGGATCAGGTGTAGTGGGTGCGCCGCAGGCGGCGCTACCGAAAACCGCCTGGCGGCTTTCGGGCGCGCAGTATGCCTGCTCAAGCAGGCCGCCGTCATGCCGGCCTTGTAGGAGCGACGACGGCGATGGCGCTGCGCGGGCTTGGCACGGGATAATTGCCGGATGACGCCTGTCCAGATCGCCGCCGTTGTCGTTACCTATCAGAGCAGCAGCACGATCAATGCCTGCCTGTCGCGGTTGCGCGCGGCCGAGGGCATCAGCGAAATCCGGGTGGTCGACAACGCGTCCAGCGACGACACCCTGGAGGTCGTGCAGCGGCACGCGCTGGCCGATGCGCGGGTGCATTTCATCGCCAATCCCGACAACTCCGGCTTTGCGACCGCCTGCAATCTAGGCGCCCGCGACTCGCAGGCGCCCTGGCTGGTCTTCATCAATCCGGACCTGATGGTCGAACGCGACACCCTGGTGCAGCTGCGCGCGCGCGCGGCCGGGCACGCGGCGGTGCTGTTGGGCGTGGAGCAGGTGGACGAACAGGGGCGGCCGGATGCCGCAGTGCGCCGCCGCGATCCGGACTTTGCCGCGATGCTGCGCGCGCCGCGTGCCGCCGCCCAGTTGGCGGTGCCAGCCGACCCGGCGGTGGCGCTGCAGCCGGTTGACGCCATCTCCGGGGCCTTGATGCTGATGCAACGCAGCCTGTTCGACCGACTCGACGGCTGGGATGGTGATTACCGCCTGCACGCCGAAGATCTGGACCTGTGCCGGCGCGCGCGCCAGGCCGGTGCGCTGGTCGCGGTGGCCAACGATCTGCAGGTGGTGCACGTGCGCGGCGTCTCCAGCCGGGCGCGGCCGTTCTTCGTCGAATGGCATAAGCACCGCGGGTTGTGGCGCTATTTCCGCAAGTTCGAGGCCGGTCAACGCGGGTTTGCGACCCGGCTCGGCGTCTGGCTTGCCATCTGGACCCATGCCGCCGCGCAGGTACCGCGTTTGTTGCAAAAGAGATGAGTTCGCTAGTGTTAAATTTGTGATAAATCAGTGATGGCGGCAGGCCGAAACTGTGATACGTTTCGCATAGAAGTGTGATCAATCCCTAGCTTCCTGTCCCTTCCGGGTCCCCCATCAGGAATCGTACAAATGTCTTTACAGAACGACCCGCGCTTGCGGGTACGTCAGTCGTGCCTCGCCTCGCCGCACTCCGGCTCGGCTGCTTCACCGCCGCACCTCACCCGCAACCTCCGCCGTTTGCCGCTGGCATCTGCCTCGGCGCTTGCGCTGGGCTGTGCGCTGGCCGCGTCGCCAGGCACGGCGTTGGCGGGTGCCTGGACCCAACCGCAGGGCGACACGCTGGTGATCGTCAAGGCGCTGCATAGCGATGGCCGTGGCTGGTTCGACGATAGCCATCACCGCACCACATTCGGTGACGGCCAACAATTCGATGGAAACGGGCGTAGCCGCCAGGACCAGCTGAATGTCTACGTCGAGCATGGTCTGACCGACAAGCTCAGTTTTATCGGCAATTTCTATTTCACCGACGTCGGTTTCAGCAACTACGGCGGAGATGGCCGTACGCGCACCAGCACCAGCGGTCTTGCCGATCAGGAAATCGGTCTGCGCTACGCGCTGCCGAGCGCGCAGGACGATGTCTGGCGCAGTTCGGTGCAGGCGTTGGTCAGCATCCCGGCGTATGGCCGCAGCAAGACCTACCATCCAAATAATCCCGAAGCTAACTCAGATCCAGCGCTCGGCCTGGGCGACTACGGCCTGGAGCTGCGTTACAGCCGCGGGCGTGGTTACACGCTGGGCGGGCGCAACGGTTATGTCGATCTGGGCGGCGCAGTGCGCCTACGCGGCAGCGCCGCCTCCGACGAAGTGAGGGTGGATGCGTCCACCGGTCTGAGCCTGACCCCGAGCTGGTTGTTGCTCGGCGAGCTCAACGTGATTCAGGGTCTGGGCAACGGGCGTAACAACTTTGACGTCCCAGGCTCTGCTGGCGGCGTTGGCTTCGTCGCCACTGGCACCAACTACGACCTCACCAAGCTGCAGCTGTCCACGCTATACACCGCGCCCGGCGGCAGCCAGTGGCAGGTGGGGTACCAGCAGCCGGTGATGGGCCGCAACACCGCTGCTGCAGGCGGGCCATTCGTGGCCGCCTGGTGGCGGTTCTAAGGACACATGACAATGACGGTCACCTGCGAAATGGAAGCGCTGGGACGGGCACCGGACATCGGCCGCGAACGCGGTCTGTTGGGTCGCGCGCTGGTCACGGCAGGCGTCATCACCGACGAACAGCTGCGCTCGGCGCTGGCCTTGCAGCAACGCTGGAACTCGCGTCTGGGCGATGTGATCCTGGCCCAGCGCGGCGTGCCGGCGCAGCGGTTCTACGCCATCGTCGCCGCCCACTTCGGTCTTGAGTTCATCGACCTGGTGCAGCAGCCGCCGGATCCGGAACTGCTCACCCCCGGCGATCTGGAAAGCTACGCGCAGCGTCTGCTGTTGCCGTGGCGGCGCGAAGACGGCGTGCTGGTGCTGGCGGTGGCCGATCCCGACCCGGCGTTGTTTGCCTGGGCGCGCGCCCACTACGGCGAAGAGGTGCGGTTTGTCGGTACTGCCAAGTTCGACATCATCTGGAGCCTGCAGCGCTACGCCGACGAGCAGCTCACCGACAACGCACTGAACCTGCTCGCCGCGCATGCGCCGACCTATTCGGCACGCCAGGTGGTGACGCGCGGACAGAAGTTCACGCTATGGGCGATCGCTGCGGTGCTGGTGACGGCGCTGGTGCTGTTCCCGGTACCGGCGTTGATCACGGTCAACGTGCTGGTGGCGCTCGGGTTCCTTGCGACGTTCGGACTGAAGCTGCTGCTGGTGTGGTTCGGCTCGCGCCATCGCATCGACATCAAGGTCACCGAGGACGAAGTGGCCGCGCTGCGCGACGACGACCTGCCGGTCTATACCGTACTGGTGCCGATGTACAAGGAGCCGGAAGTCCTGCCGATTCTGGCCAACGCGCTGCGCAAGCTGGATTATCCGATCAGCAAGCTCGACGTGAAGCTGGTGCTGGAAGCGGACGACTTCGACACCATCGATGCGGCCAAGAAACTCGGGCTGGAAGCGTTCTTCGAAATCATCCGGGTGCCGCCGTCGCAGCCCAAGACCAAACCCAAGGCCTGCAATTACGCGCTGCATTTTGCGCGTGGCGAGCTGCTCACCATCTACGACGCCGAAGACAAGCCCGAGCCGGATCAGCTCAAGCGTGTGGTGGCCGCATTCCGCAAGGCCGAAAAAGATGTGGTGTGCATCCAGGCGCGCCTGAACTACTACAACGCCGACGAGAACTGGCTGACGCGGATGTTCACGCTGGAGTACACGCTCTGGTTCGACTTCTACCTGCCGGCGCTGGAATATCTGCGCATCCCGATTCCGCTGGGCGGCACCTCCAATCACTTCCGTCTGGATGTGTTGCGCCAGGTGCGCGCATGGGATCCGTACAACGTCACCGAAGACGCCGACCTGGGCGTGCGGCTGATCCAGAACGGGTATCGCGTCAACGTGGTCAACTCCACCACGTTCGAAGAAGCCAACGTCAGCATTCCCAACTGGATCCGGCAGCGTTCGCGCTGGCTCAAGGGGTATATGCAGACCTGGCTGGTGCACATGCGCGACCCGGTGCATCTGTATCGCAGCACCGGTTTCAAGGGCTTCTGGGGATTTCAGTTCTTCATCGGCGGCGGCTTCTTTACCGCGCTGGGCGTGCCGGTGTTGTGGGCCTTGTATGTGGTCTGGGCGGTCACCGGAACAAACGCGTTCGAGCGCTTCTTCCCGCCGTGGCTGGCCACCATCTCGCTGGTCAATCTGTTATTGGCCAACGCGTTTTTCATCTACATCACGCTGGTGGCTGCGTTCAAGCGCGACTACTTCAAGCTGGCGCCTTACGCGCTGACGGTGCCGTTCTATTGGGCGTTGCAGTCGATCGCCGCTTACAAGGGTCTCTGGCAGCTGATCCACAATCCGTTCTATTGGGAGAAGACCACTCATGGCCTCAGCAAGCATTCGGAAAACGAGCGTCGCGCCGCACTCGACGAGTGAATCGGTCACACCGCGTCGCGACAGCGGGCTACCAGCGTTTCTGGTCGCCGTGGTGGCGTTGTCGCTGCTGAGCCAGCCGTTGTTGGTGCAGTCGGTGGGTACGGCCGCACCCGCGATGGCGCCGGGTGCAGGCTTGCCGGCGACCGGGCTGTTGTCGTGGGCGATCGATCTTGGGCTGCACAGCTGGAACCTGCCGTTCCAGGTGTGGCCGTTCGTGGCGGTGGCTGCCAATGCGCTGTTCCTGTCGCTGCTATGGCGCGATCTGGCCGGCGTGTTCGGACGCGGCTGGGCCAGCGGGCTGACGCTGCTGGTGGGTTGCAACCCGCTATTTCTGCTGCCGATCGCCGCAGGCGGTAGCCAGGCGGTGGGTCTGCTCGCGTTCTATGGCTTGTGCCGCACCCTGCGGCGCTTGCAGACGCCGGTAGAGGCCTTCACTTACCTGCGTATCGCCGGTTGGTTGTGCATCCTGCTGTGCCTGGATCTGCAGACCCTTGCGTTGTCGACGATGGTGGCGCCGTGGCTGCTGCTGGTGATGCCAACGCAGATGCTGCGCAAGGCGCCGGGTTCGTTCTACCTGGTGTGCTACCTGCCGTTCGCGTTTCTGGTCGGCATGTGGGCCTACGTCAATCTGACCGTATTCAACGCACCATGGCCGACGCTGTCCAGCATCGCGCAGGGTGCGCATCCACTGCCGTTGCCCTTGGCGGAGCATGCAGAAGGCTGGTTGCCTGCCGTGCGTTGGGGCGTGGCGGCGGCGGTGTGCTTCCCGATCCTGGCGTTGCTGGCACGCAGCCGTAGTGGCGCGCTCACGCGCGGCGTAGTGGCCAGTGCCGGCACGGTGGTCTGTGCGGCGGCGTTGTCGTTCGCCTTCGGCTGGGCCGGCTTCGATGCCTTGTTGCTGCTGTGGGTGCCGGCGGCCTTGTTGTTGCGCGCGCTACGTGCCGATCAGCGCAGCCAGGCGGCCGGCTTGTTGTTGCTCGGCCTGGTCGGTGCGGCGTGGGTGCAGCCGCAGGGCTGGGGTAGCTGGCTGCGTGCAGCGCCTGCCGATGCGCAGTCGCTGTTGCAGGGCGAGGCGCTGGTGATGGCCGCGCCGGTGTCGCTACCGGCGAGTCGCACAGTGGCGCCTGCAGCGGCGAATGCCGCTGTGGTGCAGCCGGCAGATGCCGCCATGGCTAAGGTTGATGCCACTGCGGCAACGCGTGTTGCTGCCGATGGCGCCTCGTCCGGCGCTGCGCCGGACACGGTCGTGCAGCCGGGCAAGCGCACGGCAACTCTAGGTGCAACGGAGTGCGCGCATCCTACGACACCGTTGACCAGCGAGGCCTCTGCCGCATGTTCAAACGCGTTCTAAGCAGCGTGTTGTTGGCCGGCGTGTGCATGCTGGCAACCGGATGCAACGCGGACGCATCGACGTGGATGGGCGCCAACGTCAAGGTGTCGGCCAATGCGCCGTGGGAGAGCGCGTCTGCGGCGCAGTCGCTGGACGCGCTGGCCAAGACCGGTGCCAGCAAGGCGCTGCTGGTGGCGTTTGTGTGGCAGGCCAATCCGCAGTCCGACGACCCGGTACTCGGCAGCGACAGCAGTGTGGAAGCCATGCGCGCCGCATTGCGCCAAAGCCACCGCGCCGGGTTGCAAACCACGCTCAAGGTGCATGTGTGGATTCCGGGCCATTGGGCGGGCGATACCGAGCCTACCGATCAGGCGGCCTGGTTTTCCGCGTATCAGAACGCGCTGTTGCCGCTGGCCAGACTGGCCGAAGACGAACACGCCGAAGCGCTGGTGATCGGCACCGAATTGCGCAAGCTGCAGGACGCGCCGCAATGGCCCGGCCTGGTGGCAGAAGTCCGCAAGGTCTATCGCGGCAAAGTGTTGTACGTGGCCGACGGCATGGAGCATGCCGAGAGCTTCCGCTACTGGGCGTTGTTCGATGCGGTGGGCACCAGCCTGTATCCGCGTCTGTCCGAAGCGGCCGCCACGCGCACGGCAGAGATGAACGCCGCTGCGCAGCGCCTGCAGCAGTTGGGACAACGCGTGGGCAAACCGGTGTGGGTGGCCGAGCTGGGCCTGCGCTCTGCACGCGGTAGCCTGGCCGCACCCTGGGAAAGCCCCGAACAACGCGCCGCCGCGGTCGATACGCGGTTGCAGCTGCAGGTGTTGCAGCAGTGGCGCAAGGTGCTGCAGGCGCATGGCGTGGAAGGCATCGCGCTGTGGTGCTGGTACACCGACCCCAAGGCCGGCGGGCCGGGCGATAGCGACTTCACCGTGCAGGGCAAGCCGGCGCAGCAGGTGCTGGCGCGCTGAGCGATGCGCTTGGCATCGTCCAGGGACAGTGCCGAGCGCCATTGCCTAGGTATCGTCGAAGTAGATCGCCCGGCGCACTGCCGCTGCGCTGCCCTTGCAGCGTGGCGGCGCCCAGGGCATCGGATTGGCTTGCACGCAGCGCGATCGCCGCTACGGGCATAATCCGGCGGCATGATCATCCACTCGCTGCTCGACACCGACCTGTATAAATTCACCATGATGCAGGCGGTGCTGCATCAACACCCGGCCGCGCAGGTCGACTATCGCTTCAAGTGCCGCACGCCCGGTGTGGATCTGGCGCGGTTCATCGAGGAGATCTCGCGCGAGATCGATGCGTTGTGCCGGTTGCGGCTACGCGAGGATGAAGTGGCCTACCTGCGCAGCCTGCGCTTCATCAAGCCGGATTTTGCCGACTTCCTGGCGCTGTTTCATCTGGATCGCAAGTATCTGCAGCTGTCGGCCTCGACCACCCATCCGGGCGAGATCGAGTTGACCATCCGTGGCCCGTGGTTGCACACCATCCTGTTCGAAGTGCCATTGCTGGCGATCATCAACGAGGTGTGGTTCCGCAACACCTCCGAGCCGGATTTCGAGCAAGGCCGCAGCCGCCTGCGCGAGAAGGTGAGCAGCCTGCGCAGCATGCCGGCCGGCTGCAAGATCGCCGACTACGGTACCCGTCGGCGCTATTCGCAGCAGTGGCATGGCGAGTTGCTGCCGTTGCTGCGCGACGGCCTGGGCGAACAGTTCGTCGGCACCAGCAACGTCTATTTCGCCAAGCATTACGGCCTGACCCCGCTGGGCACGATGGCGCACGAGTATCTGCAGGCCTTCCAGGCGCTGGGGCCGCGGCTGCGCGATTCGCAGGTGGCGGCGCTGGAATCGTGGGCGCGCGAGTACCGCGGCGATCTGGGTATCGCGTTGTCCGACGTGGTCGGGCTGGATGCGTTTCTGCGCGATTTCGACCTGTATTTCTGCAAGTTGTTCGACGGCATGCGCCATGATTCGGGCGACCCGTTCGACTGGGGCGAGCGGGTCATCGCGCACTTCCAGGCGCACCGCATCGACCCCGCGACCAAAGTGCTGGTGTTCAGCGATGGCCTCAACATCGACAAGGTGATGCGGCTGTACGCGCATTTCCATACCCGCTGCCGGCTGGCGTTCGGCGTGGGCACCAGCCTCACCAACGACCTGGGGCCGACGCCGCTGCAGATCGTGATCAAGATGGTCCGCTGCAATGGCCAGCCGGTGGCAAAGCTCAGCGATTCGCCCGGCAAGAGCATGTGCGACGATCCCGGCTACCTGCGCTATCTGCGCGATGTGTTCGGGCTGCCGCCGGTACCGGAATCAGCGTGATGCAGATAAACGAACGGCGCCTTTCGGCGCCGCTCGCATCACATGCAGTGAATCTTGCTGTTTACGGACGCACCTTGGTGGCGCAGACGAACACCGACGCCTGTTGCACGCGGCTGATGGCGCCCTGGTTCTGCAATTCGCGCGCGTGCTCGTCCATGCAGGTCAGGTAACCGAGACGGTTGCCGGCGTTCTGGGTCTTGCACAGGCTGCTTTCGGCCGAGATGTTCGCGCCGGGAATCAACCCGCCGGTCTCCAGCGTCGGCACCAGCGTGTTGCAGCTACCGAGCTTGGCCAGCCCGCGGTTCAAGGTCCACCCGATATCGGCAAACATCGCCGGGGTCAGGTCGATATTGAGCTGCGCCTGCACTTCCGGCGTGTCGAACGGTTCCATCAACGCGTTCGGCTGCAGATCGGTATCGAAGTGCGAGAACGTCGAACCGCCGGCCACCACGCTGGGCGCGTACAAGCGTGTACGGCCTTCGCTGTCAGTGCCCTGCAACAGCTCGGGATCTTCGTACAACGCCGCGACCACTGCGGTGCTGCTTTTCAGACGCGCACCATCGGCCTGCGACACCATGATCGCCGGGATGGTGATGTCGGTGATCGGCGGCGCGGCATTGCCCATTGTCTGCACGCCTGCCGCGTTGTTGGCGACGATCACGCCCACCGCGCCGTTGAGCTGGGCATTTTTCACCTTGATCGCGAACGCGCAGGTGCCACGGTCGATCAGCGCCACCTTGCCGGCCACAGCAGCCGCATTGGCGAACGGCGTCTCGCAGCCATCGCCGGCCGACGGTGCCGCCACGCCATCGTTGACCGTCACCACCGACTTGGCCGGGAAATTGGCCGCACTGGCCAGCGGCCCGAAGCTGGCAAAGCCCACCTCGTACTTGCCGGCTGCGCTGGCCGGTGCGGTCACCCGCAGCAAGGTGCGCGGATCCAGGATCAACGCCGCCTCGCGGTTGACGCGCGTGCCCGCCCACACCGTACGACCCGGTGTGCGCATCGCTTCTGCACGCAGCGCGTTGGTCATGGTCGGGTCGTCGAAACGCTTGTTCTGCACATTGTCGAAGGCCTGCGCGGTGTAGACGTCGGTCAGGCCGGTGCCCGAGCCGAGCACACCGGTGGTCTTGTTGAGGAAGCCCGCTGCGCCCAGGCCGTGGCCGATCTCATGCATCACCACGTTGAGGAAGTTGATCTGGCCTTCGGGCGTCTTGCCGTCCAGACCCAGGTACCAGCCCGATCCGGCCAGGCAATCTTCCTTGCCCAGGTCGCCGTTGAATTGCGAAAAAACATCGGCCGGATCGTTCGGATCGGGCACCAGATCCTGCCCGGCGATCGCATCGCCCAACGCGGACGGATACAGCGTATTGGGCTTGGAACCGGGGAAATCGTTGACGATCCAGTTCGGGCCGGCCTGACCCAGCGTGCCGCCGGTGGCGGTACAGGTCAGCCGTGCGAACGAGGCATACACCTTGATCTCGACGTTGCTCTGCAGCACCGCACCCCACAGGTCCATGGCGTACTGGTAGGCGATGCGGCGCTGTTCGCCCACCGAGCGCCCGGGATTGCCGCCTAATGGCGCTGCGGTGGTGGGATCGTTCAAGCCGACGCTGGTGCCGGCATCGCCATTGATCAGCGTAACGTTGGCGGCGCTGGCGTGCAGCGGCGCGATGGCGGCGGCCACGGCCAGAGACAACAGCAACAGGGGCTTATTCATGCGGCAGCGCTCCGTGCTCGGCGTGGGCGGGTTGGGTGTCGGCGTCGTCGCTGTGTTCGATGACGATGCGGCCATCGGCCTGACGGGTCGCGGCCAGCGAACTCATCTGCGTGGCCGGCAGTTTGCGCGCCACGGTGCCGTTGGGCAGGCGTCGCTCGGTCGCGCGTGCGGCGGCTTCGGTCTGCGGAACCGTGGTGCGTGCAGCACTGCTGCGGGCCGACGACGCAGCCTGCTGATCCAGCGCCGCGCTCTCGGCGTCGGTCAGCGGGCGCAGCTTGCCGGTGGCGGGGTCGATGCCGACCTTGGAACTGCTGGTTGCGGCCTCTTGCGCGACGGCCAGGGCCGGCAGGCAGACGACGCACAGCACACCGGACAGCATCCATCCGGGCTTACGAAAGCTCATCATCGTTGGGGTTTCCTTGAGTCCAACAGGGGGAAAAGGGATGCCGTGCAGACACCGGCATTCGGGAGATCCTTCCGTTTCAGTCTGTTCATGACTGAATCATGAATCCGTGACTTGTGTCAATCTTTTGACATGCAAGCCCCCTGAATGCGAAGCGGTGACCTGAAACAGTCAGTCAGTCGCTTGCCATGGGATATTTTCCGGAGTTCCCAACACCAGTTGGGCCCGAATTGGTCGAATTTTTGACGCGAGCCGCGTGCTGGGCGGCTGGTGTGCGCCTGATGAACAGCAAGCCGGCTTGGTCCGTGCAACGCTTCGCATCGACGACGCTGTCTCCTTCACTCCGGCCAGCAGGCCAAGGCTGCGACGGATTCCTTCTCCCATCGGGAGAAGGTGCCCCGCAGGCGCGGATGCGGGTACGAGCGAGGCCCGTCTCCGCCGGTAGAAGGAAACCGAGCCGGGCAGCCAACTGAGATCAGAACGTGAAGCGCCAACGCAGCGGTATCCGATGTCCCAGTTGCGAATCCGCCAATCCCCAATCCCCAATCCCAGATCCCAGATCCCAGATCCCAGATCCCAAATCCCAGATCCCAGATCCCAGATCCCAAATCCCAAGTCCCAAATCCCAAATCCCGAACCTCACCTACGCCTACCGAACAGGTTCTAAAATCCCGTCACGTTTCCCGGGAGCAGCTAGATGATTCGCGAGATTATCCGCATGGGCGACAAACGCCTGCTGCGTGTGGCGCCACCGGTCACCAACCTGGGTAGCGCCGAGCTGCGCACCTTGGTGGCCGATATGTTCGAGACCATGGACGATGCACGTGGCGTGGGTCTGGCCGCACCGCAGATCGCGGTGGATCTGCAATTGATGGTGTTCGGGTTCGAGGCCAGCGAGCGTTACCCCGAAGCGCCGGCGGTGCCGCGCACCGCATTGGCCAATGCACAGATCGAACCGCTGTCGGAGGAGATGGAAAACGGGTGGGAAGGCTGCCTGTCCATTCCCGGATTACGCGCGGTGATCCCACGCTATCGCTTCATCCGTTATCGTGGCTTCGCACCCGATGGCAGTCCGATCGAGCGCGAGGCCGAAGGCTTCCACGCGCGTGTTGTGCAGCACGAATACGATCACCTGGTCGGCCGCCTGTATCCCTCGCGCATCGAAAACTTCGACACCTTCGGCTTCGAAGACGTGCTGTCTTACGAACTGTAACGCAGCGGCCAACGGTGCGCTCCATCCTCGACGGCGCGGTTTGTCGACGCAACGCCACCGAACTCCGCACGTAAAAAGGGCGCCTTTCGGCGCCCTTGTCTTACGAGTGGCTGGCAAACCGTAGCGAGCAGTCGCCTGGCGGCGAGCGCAGCCGTTTTGTTGACCGCTCTTGCTTATTTCAGCGCCTTGAAGCGCAGACGCTTGGGACCGGCGTCGTCGCCCATGCGGCGCTTCTTGTCTTCTTCGTACTCGCGGTAGTTGCCCTGGAAGAACTCCACGTGCGAGTCGCCTTCGAAGGCGATGATGTGCGTGGCGATGCGATCCAGGAACCAGCGATCATGCGAAATCACGAAGGTGTTGCCGGGAAATTCCAGCAACGCATCTTCCAGCGCACGCAGGGTTTCGATGTCCAGGTCGTTGGATGGTTCGTCGAGCAGCAATACGTTGCCGCCTTGCAACAGCGTCTTGGCCATGTGCAGACGACCGCGCTCACCGCCGGAGAGCGAGCCGACCATCTTCTGCTGGTCCTGGCCCTTGAAGTTGAAGCGGCCGATGTAGGCGCGCGACTGGATCTCCACGCCGTTGATGTTGAGGATGTCCAGACCGCCGGCGATTTCCTGGAACACGTTGTGGTTGCCTTCCAGCTTGTCGCGGCTCTGGTCCACGTAGGCCAGCTTCACGGTCGGCCCGAGCACGATCTCGCCCGAATCCGGGGTCTCCATGCCGGTGATCATCTTGAACAGGGTCGACTTACCGGCACCGTTGGGGCCGATGATGCCGACGATCGCGCCACCGGGCACCAGGAAGCTCAGATTGTCGATCAGCAGGCGGTCGCCGAACTTCTTGGTGACGTTCTTGAACTCGAGCACGGCATTGCCCAGGCGCTCGCCCGGCGGAATGAAGATCTCGTTGGTCTCGTTGCGGCGCTGGTAGTCCACCGACTGCAGTTCTTCCAGGCGGGCCAGACGCGCCTTGCCCTTGGTGCGGCCGCCCTTGGCGTTCTGGCGCGACCATTCCAGTTCCTTCTGGATCGCCTTCTGGCGTGACTTTTCCTGATTGTCTTCCTGCTTGAGGCGTTCGTCCTTCTGGGTCAGCCAGTCGGTGTAGTTGCCCTTCCACGGAATGCCGCGGCCGCGGTCCAGTTCCAGGATCCACTCGGCGGCGTTGTCCAGGAAGTAGCGATCATGCGTCACCGCCACCACGGTGCCGGTGTAGCGCGCCAGGAACTGTTCCAGCCATTCGACCGATTCGGCGTCCAGATGGTTGGTCGGTTCGTCGAGCAGCAGCATGTCCGGCTTCTGCAGCAGCAGGCGGCACAGCGCCACGCGGCGCTTTTCGCCACCGGACAGCGGGCCGATCAGCGCTTCCCACGGCGGCAGACGCAGCGCGTCGGCGGCCACTTCCAGCTGCTGTTCGACCATATGCGCATCGCCGGCGGCCAGGATGGCTTCCAGGCGCTGCTGCTCGGCGGCCAGCTTGTCGAAGTCGGCGCCTTCCTCGGCGTAGGCTTCGTAGATCTTGTCCAGCGCGGCCTGGGCCTGCAGCACTTCGCCGACGCCTTCCTCCACCGCCTGACGCACGGTGTGCTCGGGGTTGAGTTCGGGTTCCTGCGCCAGATAGCCGACCTTGATGCCGGCCTGCGGGCGCGCTTCGCCGCTGAAATCGGTGTCCACGCCGGCCATGATCTTCAGCACGGTCGACTTGCCCGAGCCGTTCAGGCCGAGCAGGCCGATCTTGGCGCCCGGGAAGAACGACAGCGAGATGTCCTTGATGATCTGGCGCTTCGGCGGCACCGTCTTGCTGACGCCGTTCATGGTGTAAATGTATTGCGACATGGGGGCTCCGTGGACGCAGGCAGCCCGCCGGCCGAGGCCGGAGGCAGCGGAAAAGGGATTGCGCCGATTATACGGGCAAGTGCCAAGGCACGCGGGAGCAGGGTTGCAGCTAAACGGCAGCTTACTTCTCACCTGAATGGGCGTTTTCGTAACCGATTCCAGCAAGAATGCGTTAAGGCGCCGGGCGCATTAATGCAGTTGCGACATCGCAAACAGGAGCTGTCATGAACCGCAAACGCATCGTTACCGTTGTGCTTTCCTCCATCCTGGCGCTTGGCTCCGTGGTACCGGCCGCATTCGCCGGAGACTGGGACCGCGACCACGATCGCCGCGGTCATGGCCGTGACTGGCGTAATGATCGTCGCGACGACCATCGCAACGACCGTCGTGAGTGGCGGGACGACCGCCAGGCCGACCGCCGCGACTGGCGCCAGGACCGCCGTTACTATGGCAATGGCTACCGTGAGGGCTATCGCGACGCGCGCTACCGTGATCGCCACTACGACCGTGGCGGGTATGCCTACGTACCTGCGCCGGTCTACTACGGCCGTCCAGCCTATGTGCGTGGTCACCGCTATCAGGGTCCGATTTACGTGGTCAACGATTACGACCGCTACAACCTGCGCTACCCGCCGCGCGGCTATCGCTGGCAGCGCGACAACACCGGCAACTTCCTGCTGGTGGCCATCGCAACAGGTGTGATCGCCGATCTGGTGCTCAACAACTAAGCGTTGGCGATCGACTTGGTCCGGCCCGGCAAGCGGGCAGGCCATCACCCAAAGGCGCACTCCGGTGCGCCTTTGTCTTTTGAAGGCGCGGGCGCCATGGTGCGAGTGGGCCGCGCCAGCATCGCAATTGGTCACCTGTCCATGCGGGGGCTTACAATCTGCGCCCCTACTGGCAACAGCTGCCCCGGAGCTCTGCATGTTCTCGCGCGACGTCCGACTGGAAACCTACGACCCCGAACTGGCCAAGGCCATCGCCGACGAAGCCGGCCGCCAGGAGGATCACGTCGAGCTGATCGCCAGCGAAAACTATTGCAGCCCGCTGGTGATGGAAGCCCAGGGCAGCCAGCTGACCAACAAATACGCCGAAGGCTATCCGGGCAAACGCTATTACGGTGGCTGCGAGTTCGTCGACATCGCCGAGCAGCTGGCGATCGAGCGCATCAAGCAGGTGTTCGGAGCAGACTATGCGAACGTGCAGCCGCACAGCGGCTCGCAGGCCAACCAGGCGGTGTATCTGGCGCTGCTGCAGCCCGGCGACACCATCCTGGGCATGAGTCTGGCCCATGGCGGTCACCTGACCCACGGCGCCAAGGTCAATGTCTCCGGCAAGCTGTTCAACGCCGTGCAGTACGGTGTCAACGAGCAGGGCCTGATCGACTATGACGAGGTCCAGCGCCTGGCCACCGAGCACAAGCCGAAGATGGTCGTGGCGGGTTTCTCGGCGTATTCGCAGAAGATCGATTGGGCGCGCTTCCGCGCCATCGCCGACAGTGTCGGTGCGTACCTGTTCGTGGACATGGCGCACGTGGCCGGCCTGGTCGCTGCCGGCGTGTATCCCAGCCCGATGGAGCATGCGCACGTGGTCACCTCGACCACCCACAAGACCCTGCGCGGCCCGCGCGGCGGCATCATCGTGGCCAAGGGCGCCAGCGAAGAACTGCAGAAGAAGCTGCAGTCGATCGTGTTCCCGGGCATCCAGGGCGGCCCGCTGATGCACGTCATCGCGGCCAAGGCGGTGGCGTTCAAGGAAGCGCTGGAACCTGCGTTCAAGACCTACCAGCAGCAGGTGGTGAAGAACGCCCAGGCCATGGCCAACACGCTGATCGCGCGCGGCTACAAGATCGTCTCCGGCGGCACCGAAAATCATCTGATGCTGGTGGACATGATCGGCCGCGACGTCTCCGGCAAGGACGCAGAAGCCGCGCTCGGCAAGGCCCACATCACCGTCAACAAGAACGCAGTGCCCAACGACCCGCGTTCGCCGTTCGTCACCTCCGGCCTGCGCCTGGGCACCCCGGCGATCACCACGCGTGGTTATCTGGAACAGGACAGCATCGATCTGGCCAACTGGATCGCCGACGTGCTCGACGCTCCCACCGACGAAGCGGTGCTGGCGAAGGTGCGCGACGCGGTGACTGCGCAGTGCAAGAAGTATCCGGTGTATGGCTGAGACGGGAATGGGGAATAGGGAGACGAGAATGGTAAAAGCAACGCTGCGATAGCTCTGCTGTTCCGATTCCCTATTCCCCTCTCCCTATTCCCGGACTTCCGATGCACTGCCCCTTTTGCCAGCACAACGACACCCGCGTGATCGATTCGCGGGTGTCCGAAGACGGTACGACGATTCGTCGCCGCCGCGAGTGCGAGGCGTGCGGCGAGCGTTTCAGCACGTTGGAGACGATCGAACTCAAGCTGCCCACCGTGGTCAAGAGCGACGGTGGGCGCGAGGCGTTCGATGCGCGCAAGTTGCGCACCAGTTTCGACCGCGCATTGCAGAAGCGTCCGGTGTCCGAAGAACAGATCGAGGCGGCCGTGCGTGCGGTGGTGCATCAGCTGCGTATGTCCGGCGAGCGCGAAGTGGGCTCGCTGCGAGTGGGCGAATACGTGATGGTCGAGCTGCGCAAGCTCGATCACGTGGGCTACGTGCGCTTCGCTTCGGTATACCGTAGTTTTCAGGACGTGGCCGATTTCCGCGAGGAAATCGAAAAGCTCGAACGCGAACTTCCGGTCGGCATCGAGCAGTTGCCGCTGCTGGAAGCGGCGTTGGAGCGCGCCGGCAAGCCCGGCAAGCGGTGAACGCGTTACGCATCGCCTGTGTGGCCGACACGCCGGAGCATCTGCCGGCCATCGCGCAGGCGCATCTGCAGGCCTTCGGCAGTCTGTTGCCGGATTGGGATTTCGATGAGGCACTGCGCGAGTTGCGCAGCCACACCCGCGATGGCGTGATCCCGACGACGTGGGTGGCACTCGATCAGGCGCAGTGGCTTGGCTCGGTGAGCCTGCTGGAGAACGACGACGCGCGTATTCGGCAGTGGTCGCCGTGGCTGGCATCGCTGTACGTGCAGCCACAGGCGCGCGGGCAGGGCATCGGCGAAGCGCTGGTTGCGCATTGCGTGCAGGCCGCCGCGCGATTGGGCGTGAGCGCGTTGTACCTGTATTGCCAACCGGTGCTGGTGCCGTTTTATCAGCGGTTGGGCTGGCAGACGCATGCGGAATTACTGCTGGGGCCGATGCAGATCGTGGTGATGTCTATCGAACCGCAAACGGCACTGCAATGAGCGCAACGGCCGACGACCACCGCTGGATGGCGCAGGCACTGCGTTTGGCCGAGCGTGGTGCGTACACCACGCGCCCCAACCCGATGGTGGGCTGTGTGATCGTGCGCGATGGCGTATGCGTGGGCGAAGGCTTCCATCAACGTGCCGGTGGCGCGCACGCGGAAGTGTTCGCGTTGCGCGCAGCCGGGGCGCTGGCGCGCGGCGCCACCGCCTATGTGACCTTGGAGCCGTGCGCGCATTACGGGCGCACGCCGCCGTGTGCATTGGCCTTGATCGCCGCAGGGGTGACGCGTGTGGTCGCGGCGATGGCCGACCCGTTTCCGCAGGTCAACGGCGGCGGTTTCGCGTTGCTGCGCGAGGCCGGGATCGAGGTGCTTAGCGGTGTCATGCAAGCACAGGCGCGCGTGCTCAATCAGGGGTTTTTGTCGCGGGTGGAACGTGGCCGGCCGTGGCTGCGGATCAAACTCGGCGCGAGTCTGGATGGTCGCACTGCGCTGGCCAGCGGCGAGTCCAAATGGATCACCGGCGCGGATGCGCGTGCCGATGTGCAGCGCTGGCGTGCACGTGCCGGCGCGATTCTCACTGGCGCAGGCACGGTGCTGGCGGACGATCCATCCATGACCGTGCGGCTGGGCGACGACACGCCTTTCGTGCCGCCGCTACGCGTGGTGCTCGATGCCGGTTTGCGCACGTTGGCGTGCGAGAACATTCGTCAGGGCAATGCGCCGACGCTCTATGTGCATGGCGATGATGTGCTGCCGCCGTCGCTCGACGATGCACAGTTCGTTGCGATGCCGCTGCACGCCGGCCGTTTCGATATGTCTGCCGTTTTGGCGTCGCTCGCCGAACGCGGGATCAACGAGGTGCATGTGGAAGCCGGCGCGACGCTGAGCGGTGTATTGCTGCACGCCGGCCTGGTCGACGAACTGCTGGTCTACATGGCGCCGGTTTTACTAGGCGATACCGCCAGACCGCTGCTCGCCGGACTCGGCATCGAAACGATGGCGCAGCGTCATTCCTTGCAACTCCTCGACGTGCGCCAGCTCGGTCAGGATCTACGATTGCGTTACGTGCCACTTACCGCCGAGTGAGTGCTGCATAGCGCGCTCGATGTCTCGGGGCGGATCACCTTGCACGTGTCGCTTGATATGGTTTTGGCTTGCGGGTGCAAGGTGTCGTGCAGGAGGTAGAAGCTCCGGGTTGCCGCAATGACTTCGGTTTGCCAGCGCGAAGTTTCTCGTTTCGTAAGAACGTTGCGCGGATCAGTTGGAGAGCGTTGATCTGCTGCCTCGCTGCAGGGCCCTTGCCCGCCCACCATCGCGGGACACGCCGCAAGTACGTCCATGTAGGCTCTTACGCGGCATCCATGCCGCGTAAGGTCCCGCGACAGTGGGCGGGCAAGGACCAGTCGAGGTGGTCGGTGTGCATGTTTTTCAATAAAAACAGCCGGCAAACTCTCTGGTGCGGTGTTCTCGCCGCTTGCGGGACCGTGTGGCGGCATGGATGCCGCCACCGAGCCTCCAGGGGACGGATTCACGGCGTGTCCCGCGAGCGGCGAGGGCGCCGCGCCCTCGACCGACCAGACGTTGATCTGCTCCTTTACCGCCATCGATATAGCATTCAAAAAGCATTGTTAGCCGCTCTACAGCATCAACGCCGCTGCTGCTCTCATACGTCTGACGATAGATTTCCGTACCCGTAATGCGCTCAATCGCATGCATAAAAAAGGCCCCGCATGCGGGGCCTCCTTGTGCATCTGCGACGCGCCGATCAGAAGCTTGCGCGCACGCCGACCCGGTACTGGTTGGCGTCGTCGATGAACTGCGCTTCGGCAACCAGGCCCCAGGTCGGGGTGAAGTTGACCTGGCCACCCAGGGTGCCGACGAACTCGCCTTCGTCCACGTCGCTGCCGTCGATGTAGCCGGCCTTGATCCAAGCTTCGGTGCGCGGCGAGGGCTTGCCACGCAGGCCCAGGTTGGCAAAGCCCAGGGTGGTCGAATCCGATGCGTTACCCAGTCTGCGGCCGTTGACGCGCGATTCAACTTCGCCTTTGTTGCGCAGGGCGGCGACGTCGGCGGTGAAATCCACGCGCTCGGTCATTTCCTGGCGGTAACCGATACCAATGTGGGCCTGCTGCACAGTGATGTCTGCAGTGATACCAGGAAACGGGCTGTAATTCTCGGTAGCGCGCTGGTAGCCAGCAAAGACGTACACCGGCTCGGCAATCTGCCAAGAGCCTCGGAGGTAGCCGCCGTCGAGATCGTCGGCATCGCCGTCTACACCGATCTCGGTACGGTTCCAGCCGCCTTCGACGTAGCTGTAGCTCAGGCCTTCAGCAGACGCGGCAAACGGTGCGGCGGCCAGCAGGGCAGCCAGAATCAGGGTGTTACGCATTGGGTGTTCTCTCCGAATTGATGTCCGTGTCTCCGCCCCGTTGCGGGGTGGAAAGAGCGACGTCTCCCGTCGCGGGGCGCAATTTAACAGATCCTTCACAATCCTGGCTATGGGGGATTCCCTGACATGACGCAGTGTCCTGCCGGCCTTAGCCAACGCTCAGCCATCGCGCCAAGGCGCCCTGTTAGACTGCGCTGGCCGGTTCGCCGGTACTCACGAACGTCTTCAGGGCGGGGTGCGATTCCCCACCGGCGGTAGGCATGCGCAAGCGTGCGAGCCCGCGAGCGCTTGCGCAGCGGAGTTACGCGAATCCACGCGAAACTCTTGAAGCGCAAGGTCAGCAGATCCGGTGCGATGCCGGGGCCGACGGTATAGTCCGGATGAAAGAAGACGGCCAACGCGCAGCGTTGCGGCTGCGCGCGCGCCTGTTTGCCTTGTGGCGTTTTTCGCTCAATTTTTTGCGAGAAACGACTATGTCCATGCGTTACCTGTCGCGCTGCGTCGCGACTTTCCACCGCACTGCGTTAGCTCCGTTGTCACTGCAAACGGAGGCGCGCTGATGTTTACCGGAATCATCGAAGGCGTCGGCCATCTGGCTGCGCGTCAGCCGCAAGGCGGCGATGTGCGTTTCACCTTCGCCACCGGCAGCCTGCCGTTCGAAGCGGTGCAATTGGGCGAGAGCATCGCGGTCAACGGCGTGTGCCTGACCGTGATTGCGTTCGATGCCGGCAGCTTCCAGGCCGATGCGTCCACCGAAACCTTGTCGCTGACCACATTGGGCAGCTTGCCGGAAGGCGCGCTGCTCAATCTGGAACGCGCGATGCGTCCAACTGATCGTCTCGGTGGGCATCTGGTCAGCGGGCATGTCGATGGTCTTGGCCAGGTGCAATCGGTGCATGGCGATGCGCGTGCGCAGCGCTGGCGGTTTGCCGCGCCGGCAGCCGTGTTGCGCTATGTCGCCAAGAAGGGCTCGATCTGCGTCGATGGCGTCAGCCTCACCGTCAACGAAGTGGACGAAGACGGCTTTGAAGTCGCGTTGATTCCGTATACGGTGGCCAATACCGCATTTGCGCAGACGGCGGTCGGTGCGGCGGTGAATCTGGAAATCGATCTGGTGGCGCGCTATGTCGAACGCCTGCTCGGCACGCGGGGTGCGGCATGAACTTCGCACCCGTTCCGGAATTGATCGAAGAACTGCGCGCCGGACGCATGGTGGTGATCGTCGATGACGAGGACCGCGAGAACGAAGGCGATCTGATCATGGCTGCCGAGCTGGTCAAGCCCTCGGACATCAATTTCATGGTGACCCACGCGCGCGGGCTGGTGTGTCTGTCGCTGACCCGCGAGCGTTGCGCGCAGCTTGGCCTGGCGCCGATGGTGCGCAACAACACCGCGCAATTCCAGACCAACTTCACCGTCAGCATCGAGGCTGCCGAGGGCGTGACCACCGGCATCTCCGCCTACGACCGTGCACACACGGTGCGCACCGCGGTGCGTCCGGATGCCAAGCCGCAGGATCTGAGCCAGCCGGGGCATATCTTCCCGTTGATCTCGCAGCCCGGCGGCGTGCTGACCCGCGCCGGCCACACCGAAGCGGCCAGCGATCTGCCGATGCTGGCCGGGCTGGAACCGGCCGGTGTGCTGGTGGAAGTGCTCAACCCGGACGGCAGCATGGCGCGCCGCCCGCAGCTGGAAGTGTTCGCGCGCGAGCACGGGCTGAAGATGGGTTCGATCGCCGATCTGATCGCCTACCGGCTGGCCAACGAGCACACCGTCGAGCGTGTGGACGAACGCGAGATCACCACCGAGTTCGGGCCGTTCAAGCTGGTGACTTACCGCGACCGCATCGCGCACGACCTGCACTTTGCGCTGGTGCGCGGCAACGCCGATCCGCACACCCCGACCTTGGTGCGCGTGCAGGTGGAAAACCCGCTGGCCGATCTGCTGCACTGGCAGCGCGATGACTTCGGCGTGGCGGCCACCGATGCGCTGCGTGCGATCGCCGCCGAAGGGCAGGGCGTGATGGTGGTGCTGTCGGCGCCGCGCGACAGCGAATCGTTGTTGGCGCGGCTGCGTCAGCAACCGGAAGCGGCCACAAACGCCAAGGACGTCAGCCAGTGGCGGCGCAACGGGGCCGGCGCGCAGATCCTGGCCGAACTGGGTCTGGGCAAACTGCGCGTGTTGGGCACGCCGCGGCGTCAGGTGGGCCTGGCCGGGTTCGGGCTGGAGGTGGTGGAGTTTCTGGAATGCCACCCGGGCGAAGGCATGCGTTCGGTGCCGGCGGCCGCGCTGCCCTGAGATTGGCTGACGGCAGGCAGTGAGCTGCCGTCAGGTGGGTGCGCACATTACGCAGAAACCGGGTTGTTCGAGCGATTCCTGCTGTTTTCGAGCATCGACCGCGCCATCTGCCGGCTACGCCAGCCTTTGCTGCCGGCTTCCCAGATTGGGTCCGAGGCACATGGCCGGGTCTGCTTCGGCGGACCTGGCCTGCACGCGTCGGCCGGGCCAGGTCCCGGCAGCTGTTAAACTTCCCACCCCCTTGAGTTGCCGACCCGCATGACCCACTACGAAGGCGATCTCCGCCCCACCACCGCGCGCTTTGCGATCATCGCCAGCCGCTGGAATGCCCGCATCACCGACGCGCTGGTCACCGGTGCGCGCCAGAGCCTGGCCGGCAACGGCATCGGCGAAGACGCCATCGACGTGGTCCGCGTGCCGGGCGCCTGGGAAATTCCGATCGCTGCCAATCGTCTGGCGCAATCCGGGCAGCACGCGGCGATCATCGCGCTGGGCTGCGTGATCCGCGGCGACACCCGCCATTACGAACACGTGGCCGACCTGTGCGCCGAAGGCTTGATGAGCGTGCAATTGCAGACAGGCGTGCCGGTCCTCAACGGCGTGCTGGCGGTCGAGCGCGTGGAAGATGCCGAGGCGCGTGCCGGCGGCAGCCATGGCAACAAGGGCGAGGAATGCGCGCTTGCGGCATTGGAACTGGTCAATTTGATGGAGTTGTTGCCATGAGCAAGTCCGGTGGACATGCCCGCCACGTCCGTCGCGATGGCATCGACCCGGTGCTGCGTTCGCGCGCACGCCGGCGTGCCTTGCAGGCGGTGTATGCGTGGCAGATTTCCGGCGGGTTCGCCAAGCAGGTGATCTCCCAGTTCGCGCATGAGCAGGCGCACGAAGTGGCCGATCTGGCGTATTTCGAGAGCCTGGTCGAAGGCGTGCTGACCAACCGTGCCGAGCTGGACACCGCGCTGACCCCGTATCTGGATCGCGGCGTGGAAGAGGTCGACGCGATCGAGCGCGCGGTGCTGCGCCTGGCCGCCTACGAATTGCTGTATCGGCAGGACGTGCCGTACCGCGTGGTGATCAACGAAGCGATCGAAACCGCCAAGCGCTTTGGCTCCGAGCACGGCCACACTTACGTCAACGGCGTGCTGGATCGCGCGTCGGTGGAGTGGCGCAAGGTGGAGTCGGGCGCGAGCGGCGCCTGAGGCGCCGCGGGAATGGGGAGTCGGGAATGGGCAATCGTAAGAGCAACGTTTCCGACATCTCCTGACGCGCCTTTGCGATTCCCGATTCCCTTCTCCCGATTCCCGTCCCCATGCCTGAATTCGATCTGATTGCGCGCTTGCGCGCGCGCATTGCCGCGCGTGCCGATGTGCCGTTGGGCATCGGCGACGATGCGGCGTTGCTGCAGCCGCCGCCGGGCGAGCAGCTGGCGATCACCGCCGATACGCTCAATGCGGGCGTGCATTTTCCACACGAGACGCGCGCCGAGGATCTGGGCTGGAAGACGCTGGCGGTCAATCTGTCCGATCTTGCCGCGATGGGCGCGCAGCCGCGCTGGTGCACCTTGTCGCTGTCGTTGCCGCACGACGATGCCGACTGGGTCGACGCGTTCGCCGATGGATTCTTTGCGCTGGCCGATACGCATGCCATTGCACTGGTCGGTGGCGACACCACGCGCGGGCCGTTGTCGTGTGCGGTCACCGCGATCGGCAGCCTGCCGCCGGGTGCGGCGTTGCGTCGCGATGGCGCGCGCGTGGGCGACGATGTGTGGGTGACTGGTGCGCCGGGCGAGGCCGCCGCCGCGTTGTCGCTGTGGCAAGCCGGGGAATTGGATGTGACCGCCGTCGCCACCGATCCCTTGCATGAGCGGTGGCGCAGCCGCCTGCTGCGCCCGCAGCCGCGCGTGCAGGCCGGGCTGCGCTTGCGTGGGCTTGCGCATGCCTGTGTGGATATCTCCGACGGCTTGTTGGCCGATCTGGGGCATCTGTGCGAGCGTAGCGGCGTGGGCGCGCAGCTGGCGCTGGCGGCACTGCCGGCGATGCCGCGCAGTGCCGAGATCAGCGCGCTGCACTGCATCGGCTGGCAACTCGGTGGCGGCGACGACTACGAGCTGTGCTTCACCGCCGCCGTGCAACACCGCGAGGCGGTGGTGCAGGCGATGGACTTCGCCGCAGTCGCGGTGACGCGTATCGGCCAGATCGTCGCCACGCCGGGCGTGGTGGTCCACGACGCCGACGGCAAGCCGTGGCAGCCGCCGCAGCGCGGATATCAGCACTTCGTGGGCTGAGCGGTTCGCGCAGGAGGCGTTGTGCGGGCGTGCTGCATCGCAGCCAAAGTCTACGGGTCGGGATCGGCCATACGATGGCGCCCGCCGGCTTGCACTTCAGCACGTGTCCGCGGTTGCGGCGCCTGCGCTCCCGCCTCCCGAATCCCGCCTCCCGCCTCCCGAATCCCGAATCCCGAATCCCGAATCCCGAATCCCGAATCCCGAATCCCGAATCCCGGCTCCCGGCTCCCGGCTCCCGGCTCCCGGCTCCCGGCTCCCGGCTCCCGGCTCCCGGCTCTTGAGCCATACCGTACCGTCTGGTACGTTCGCGACGTTCTCCCCCGAACCACGGATGCATGGCAGTTGCCGCTGGGCCATCCCGGCCCGGCCTTGCGTGGGAGAGAGCAGCATGAACAAGCCTTGGATCGGGAGCATTGCCGCACTGGCGTTGCTGGTGGCATCGGCGTCGGCAGTGGCGGGCGCTTTCAGCAAGACCTACGAACGCATCCCCGGCTGGGATGGCGCCCCGATGGGCGCGCTGGTACTGGTGCCGCAAGGGCAAGGCAGCGGGCCGTTTCCGCTGATCGTGATGCCGGCCAGCTGGTCGTTGCCGAACTTGGAGTACCTTGGCCGCGCGACGCAACTGGCCAGCGATGGCTACGTCGTCGTCAGCTACACCTCGCGCGGGTTCTGGGATTCGGCCGGGCAGATCGACATCGCCGGTGCGGACACGGTGGAGGACGTCAGTGCGGTGATCGACTGGGCGTTGGCGCATACGCCGGCCAACCCGAACGCGATCGGTGCGTCGGGCATCTCGTACGGGGCCGGCATCAGTCTGTTGGCGGCCGAGCGCGACCCGCGCATCAAGGCGGTGGCTGCACTCAGTGGTTGGGCCGATCTGGAAGCCTCGCTGTATTCCAACCGCACTGTCAGCCAGCAAGGGGTGGGGCTGTTGGTCGGTGCCGGCGCGTTGACCGGACGACCCGGGCCGGATCTGGCGCAGATCGGCGCACGGGTTACGGTGGGCGATTACGACGGCGCGGTGCAAGGCTTCCTGCCGCAGGCGGCCTCGCGTAGCCCGGCAAGCGATGTGGCCGCACTTAACGCGCGTGGCACGGCGGTGTTGCTGGGCAATGCTTTCAACGACGGCTTGTTTCCGCCCAACCAGACCATCGCGTTCTTCAACCAGCTGCGCGGGCCCAAGCAGTTGCTGCTCAGCCAGGGCGATCACGCCACGGCAGAACTGCCGGGCGCGTTGGGGCTGCCCAACGAGGTGTATACGGCGACCACGCGTTGGTTCGATCGTCATCTCAAGCAAGTGCGTAACGGGGTGGATGCCGAGGCGCCGGTGCGGTTGTCGCCGCGTGCTGGGCAATGGCTGGAGTACACAGACTGGGCGTCGGTGCAGCAGGGAAGCACACGCTTGGGGCTATCCGCACCGGCAGGACTGCTTAGCCCCACCGGCGGTTTGATCGGCGGCACTGCCAGCGGTTGGCAGTCGCGCATCGCCACCGATGTGCCGACATTGGCCGATTCGGGCGTGGTGCTGGTCAGTGGTCTGTTGCAAGGCATCGGCGTGCCGGTGACTACTTCGATTCCGTTAGTGAATCGTGCTGGCGCTGCAGTGTGGGTTGGCGCGCCATCAAGCGGTGTGCGGCGGTTGGCGGGTAGCCCGTCGCTACGGGTGACCGTGGTGCCCAGTCAGTCGAAGGTGAGTTTGTTCGCGTATCTGTATCGCATGGATGCGCTGGGCGTGGCGCAATTGATCACACACGCGCCGTACTCGTTGCGCGGAGTCACACCTGGTCGTGCGGTAACGCTGGATTGGTCGTTACAGGCGGCCGCGGCGGAGATTCCGGCCGGGCAGCGGTTGGTGCTGGTCATCGACACGCGCGACGTGCGCTATACCGATGCCAGCGATGGCGGCGGCACAGTGACATTTACTTCGCCGGTGGCAACTCCATCGGTATTGAACGTGCCGCTGCGGTAAGGCTGCCGTTGGCCAGTAACGCGGTAAGTCTTTGCCGTTTTGGATCTGATTGGGTGATTGCGTTGAGTAGTTTTCATCCCACTCTCTCGCACCTGCGTTTTTATCCGCTTGCAGAGCGGAGAGCGGGTGATCTGTTGCTTGGCTGCGGGGCCCTTGCCCGCCCACCATCGCAGGACACGCCGCAAGTACGTCCATGTAGGCTCTTACGCGGCATCCATGCCGCGTAAGGTCCCGCGACGGTGGGCGGGCAAGGACCAGTCGAGAGGGTCGGTGTGCAAGGTGCAAGCAAGCCACAACATACGCTGTTCGGATAACGGCTCGACCGATCAGCACCCCAAGCAAGTCAAGCATCAGGCAAACTTTCAACAAAACAACCTACAAAAGTCCTGGTGCGGTGTCCTCGCCGATTGCGGGACCATGTGGCGGCATGGATGCCGCCACTGAGCCTACATGGACGTACTTGCGGCGTGTCCCGCGAGCGGCGAGGGCACCGCGCCCTCGACCAACAAGGCTTTGCTACAACGTCATAACGCCATGATTCGAAAGCTGGTCATCCTGAGCTGAGCTTGGTGAGCTGAGCTTGGAAAGTGTGGATAAGGCAGTGTCCGTAGCTGTCTTGAGAAGAATGAAAAGTGTGGATGCGTTATTAAATGCCATCGCCACGCAGCATTTATGCGGAATTTACGCCGCCGCCATGACTAGTCCATAGCGACTTTACGCAGGCCGGGAAGACACTGCGCAGGTTGGCGGAGCGGTTCCGCCCTGGACGATCCCGATGCATCCCTTGACCTGTCTGCTCCATCGGCGCTGCGCGCACGGTGCGGCAGCGTTTTGCCTTGTTGGCATGCACACGCTGCATGCGCCGTCGCACATCGCATCCATCGCGCCGCGTTGCGCGCGTTTCGGAGAGTAGCCGACATGCCTGCCTGGTTGTCCCTGTTGTGCGGCGTGGCCGTGCTCGTTGCCGCCGCGTACCTGTTGTACGTGGTGCTGCGGCCCGAAGACTTCTGATGCGAGTGCGTTCCGATGATTGAAACCTTCCTTGTCTATGCGCTGGCCATCGTGCTGGCGTGGCCCCTGGGTCGCTATCTGGCGGCGGTGATGCGTGGTGCCCCGATGCGTGGCGATGCGCTGTTCGGCTGGATCGAACGGCCGTTGTATGCGTTGCTCGGTACCCGTCCGCAGCAGGGCATGTCCTGGCGCGGCTATGCCGTGGCGTTCTTGCTCAGCAACCTGGTTGTCGGTCTGCTGACCTGGGCGGTGTTCATGACCCAGGCGTGGCTGCCGTTCAACCCCGACGCTATCCCCAACATGCGCTGGGATACCGCGCTGCACACCATGGTGTCGTTCGTCACCAACACCAATCAGCAGCACTACTCGGGCCAGGCGCAGCTGTCGTATCTGGCGCAGATGACCGGCATCGTCGGCCTGCAGGTGGTGACGCCGATGATGGGCCTGGCGTTGGCAGTGGCGACCTTGCGTGCCTTGTTCGGCGGGCGAGCTGTCGCAAGCGTGTCCAATGCCTCGCTGGCATCGAACGCGCCGGCGAGTACTTCGCCACGGATGGCCGGGCCGGACGATCCGGAGATCGTCATGTCGCGCCAGGGACGGCAGCAGTCGAGTTCTGGATTGGAAGCCCTGCCCGAAGCAGACGTTGGCAACTACTGGGCCGATGTGATCCGCGCCAGCGTGCGCGTCTTGTTGCCGCTGTGCCTGCTGTGGAGCGTACTGCTCGGCTGGCAAGGTGTGCCGTCCACGCTGCAGGGCGCGGCAACTGCGACACCGTTGGATAGCAGTGCGAGCATGCCCAAGCAGACCATTCCGGTGGGCCCGGTTGCCGCGATGGTCGCGGTCAAGCAGCTCGGCACCAACGGCGGTGGCTGGTACGGCCCCAACAGTTCGGTGGCGCTGGAAGACCCTACGCCGTTGAGCAATTTTCTGGAAACGTTGGCGATCGTGTTGTTGCCGATGAGCGTGGTGTTCATGGTCGGCTATCTGACCGGGCGCAAACGTCTCACCGCCTTGGTGTTCGGCACCATGTTGACGATGTCGGCCGCATCCACCGCGCTGTTGCTGTGGTCCGAAGCGCATTCGCCCAGCACGAGCTCGCCTGCCTTGATGGAAGGCAAGGAGGTGCGCATCGGCGCGGATGCCTCGGCGTTGTGGGCGGCGTTGACCACACAGACCTCCAACGGCTCGGTCAATGCGATGCACGACTCGCTGGCGCCATTGAGTGGCCTGGTCACGCTGGTGAACATGCTGATCAATGCGATCTGGGGCGGTATCGGCTGTGGTTTGCAGCAGTTCGTGGTGTATCTGCTGTTGAGCGTATTTCTGGCCGGGTTGATGACCGGACGCACGCCGGAGTTGTTCGGCCGCAAGATCGAATCGCGCGAAGTGCAATTGCTTGCGCTCTTGATTCTGTTACAGCCGCTGGTGGTGCTGGGCTTCACCGCAGTGGCGCTGGCAGTGCCGTCTTTCACCGCAAATTCCAATCCCGGTTTCCATGGCATCAGCCAGGTGTTCTACGAGTACACCTCGGCCTTCGCCAACAACGGGTCGGGTTTCGAGGGCCTGGGCGATGCGACGTATTGGTGGAACCTGAGCTGCTCGGTGGTGCTGGTCCTGGGCCGGTATCCGGCGTTGATCCTGCCGTTGATGGTGGCCGCACGCATGGCGGTGAAGCGGCGTGCGCCGGAGTCGGCCGGCAGCCTGCAGGTCGAAACCCCCACCTTTGCGCTGACCCTGATGGCGATCGTGCTGGTGCTCACCGTGCTGCAGTTCATGCCGGCACTGGTGCTGGGTCCTATCGCTGAACACCTCGCCCTGGCGGCGTCCTGAGAGTTTGAGCAATGTCTACGATCGATACGACTGAAAAACGCGAGCGCGGTGACGCAGCGTTGTTCGATGCTGCCGTGCTGATGGCGGCGATGCGTGCCGCCTTCCTCAAATTGGCGCCGCGGCATCTGCTGCGCAGCCCGGTGATGGCGGTGGTGATGGGCGGCACCGTGCTGGCGGCGGTGATCACCGCCAGCGGGCATGGCAATGCCGGGTTCGGCTGGGCGGTGACGGCGATCCTGTTCGTGACCGTGCTGTTCGGCAACTTCGCCGAGGCCATCGCCGAAGCGCGCGGGCGTGGGCAGGCCGCATCGCTGCGCCGTGCACGCAAGGATCTGGTCGCACGTCGCGTGGAAACCGCGCTCGGTGGCCGCGAGACGCGTGTGCCGGCGGCCGAGCTGCGACCGGGCGACTACGTGATGGTGTCCGAGGGCGAATTCGTCCCGGCCGATGGCGAAATCGTGCGCGGCGTTGCAACGATCAACGAAGCGGCGGTGACCGGCGAGTCGGCACCGGTGCTGCGCGAGGCCGGCACCGATCGCAGTGGCGTGATCGGCGGTACGCGGGTGCTCTCCGACGAGATCGTGTTCAAGGTCACCGCCGAGCCGGGGCACAGCTTTCTGGATCGCATGATTGCCCTGGTGGAAGGTGCCAACCGGCAGAAGACGCCGAACGAAATCGCGCTCACCTTGCTGCTGGCGGCGATGACGCTGACCTTCCTGATCGTGGTGGCGTCCTTACCGGCGATTGCCGGGTTCGTCGGCGTCACGCTGGATCCGCTGCTGCTGATCGCGCTGCTGGTGTGCCTGATTCCGACCACCATCGGCGGGCTGCTGCCGGCGATCGGCATCGCCGGCATGAACCGCGCGCTGTCGGCCAATGTGCTGGCCAAATCCGGCAAGGCCGTGGAGGTGGCCGGCGACGTGGACGTGTTGCTGCTCGACAAGACCGGCACCATCACCTACGGCGATCGTCAGGCCACTGCGTTTCATCCGCTGGCCGGCATCGACCGTGCGCAACTGCGCGATGCGGCGATGCTGGCATCGTTGGCGGACCCAACCCCGGAAGGCAAGTCCATTGTCAAGCTGGCGCGCCAGCAGGGTGCGGTGGCAGTGGAGCCGGATGGTGCGCACTTCATCGCCTTCACTGCGCAAACGCGCATGTCCGGCGTCGATATCGCTGGGCGCAGCATCCGCAAGGGCGCTGGCGATTCGATCGTGGCCTATGTGCAGGCAATGGGCGTCACGGTGTCGCCGGAATTGAACGGGCGCATCGAGGAAGTGGCACGCGGCGGTGCCACGCCGCTGGTGGTGGCCGAAGGCCGGCATGTGTTGGGTGTGGTCGAGCTGAGCGACGTGGTCAAGCAAGGCATCAAGGAAAAGTTCGCGCAGCTGCGTGCGATGGGCATCAAGACGGTGATGATCACCGGCGACAACCCGCTCACTGCCGCTGCGATTGCCGCCGAGGCCGGCGTGGACGATTACATCGCCCAGGCGCGCCCGGAAGACAAGCTGGCGCGCATCCGGGCCGAACAAGCCGGCGGACGGCTGGTGGCAATGGTCGGCGACGGCACCAACGATGCACCAGCGCTTGCCCAGGCCGATGTGGGCCTGGCGATGAACTCGGGCACGCAGGCGGCCAAGGAGGCCGGCAACATGGTCGATCTGGATTCGGATCCGGCCAAATTGCTGGCGGTGGTCGAAGTGGGCAAGCAGCAGTTGATCACGCGCGGTGCGCTGACCACCTTCTCGTTGGCCAATGACGTCTCCAAGTATTTCGCGATCCTGCCGGCCCTGTTTGCTGCGGCGATTCCCTCGATGGCGGCGCTCAACGTGATGCAGTTGTCCAGCCCGCGGCATGCGGTGCTGGCGGCGTTGATCTTCAATGCGCTGATCATCCCGGCATTGATCCCGCTGGCCTTGCGCGGCGTGCGCTTTCGTCCCTCCAGCGCCACGGCCTTGTTGCGCCGGAACATGCTGATCTACGGCGTGGGCGGCGTGTTGCTGCCGTTTGCCGCCATCAAGTTGATCGACCTGGCGCTTGTCGCCGCTGTAGGAAACTGAGTCATGACGATTTCTTCAAACACCAACCTATCCACGTCACTGCCGTTGCGCGACGACGGCGTCTTGCGCGGCTCGGTGATGCTCGCGTTGTTCATCCTGCTCGGTCTGGGCTTGAGCTATTCGCTGATCGCCACCGGCATCACTGGCGCATTGTTTCCTGTGCAGGCGCACGGCTCGTTGCTGCGTGTGGACGCGCGCGTCGTCGGCTCGGCGCTGGTCGCCCAGCCGTTCGCCGATGCGCGTTATTTCCAGCCACGTCCTTCGGCTGCCAAGTACGACCCGACTGCGGCGGCCGGCAGCAACCAGGCGCGTTCCAATCCCGACCTGCAGGCGCGCATCGCGGCAACGCGTGCAGAAGTTGCTGCACGCGACGGCATCGCAGCAGCGGCTGTGCCGAGCGAGTTGCTCACCCAATCCGGCAGCGGCCTGGACCCGCACCTGAGTCCGGCGGCCGTGCAGGTGCAACTGCGCCGCGTTGCCAACGCACGCGGCTGGCCGGAACAGCGCGTCGCCGCCCTGGTGCAGGCCGCCACCGAACACCCGCAGTTCGGTCTGCTTGGGCAGCCGCGAGTGAATGTTCTGGCGCTGAATCTGGCGCTTGATGCGGCTGGGAATCGTAAGTCGGAAATCGAGAATGGGTCAAAGCAACAGCGCTAGAGCTATCAGGTCGCGTTAGGCTCCACGAATCCCCAATCCCGACTCTCCAATCCCGGCCCCAATGCCCGACGCCCGTACCCAACAAGCCAACGCACTGATCGGCGAACTACAGCGCGAACATGGTGGGCGCCTGACGGTGTTTCTGGGCGCGGCGCCCGGCGTGGGCAAGACCTACGCCATGCTGTCGCGCGCACGCGAGCGCTTGCGGCAGGGCATGGACGTGGTGGCAGGCGTGATCGAAACCCACGGTCGCAGCGAAACTGCTGCGCTGCTGGAGGGCCTGCCGCTGCTACCGCGCGCTCGCGTGAGTTACCAGGGCCGGGTGCTGGAGGAATTCGATCTGGACGCGCTGCTGGCGCGCAAGCCAAAGCTTGCCCTGATCGACGAACTGGCCCATCGCAATGTGCCAGGCAGCCGGCATGAGCGGCGCTGGCAGGACATCGTGGAACTGCTCGATGCCGGCATCGATGTCTACACCACGGTCAACATCCAGCACCTGGAAAGTCTCAACGACATCGTGCTGCGCATCACCGGCGTGCGCGTGTCCGAGACCGTGCCCGATGCGGTGTTCGACCGCCTGCGCGACATCGTGCTGGTGGATCTGCCGCCGCGCGAACTGATCGAGCGCCTGCAGCAGGGCAAGGTATATCTGCCCGAGCAGGCGACACAGGCCTTGCAGGCGTTTTTTTCGCCATCCAACCTCACCGCCTTGCGCGAGCTGGCGATGCAGACTGCCGCCGACCGTGTCGACAGCGATCTGCGCGACACCCAGGCCGCGCGCGGCCTGCCGGGCACCGCCGCCTTGCGTCGCCGCGTGGTGGTGGCCATCGACGGGCGTGGCGGCTCGGATTATCTGGTGCGGGTGGCGCGGCGGTTGTCCGAACGACGCGATGCGCCGTGGACGGTGGTCACCGTGCAGACGCGCACCGTGGCCGATGCCGCCTGGCAGCTGGAAATCGACCGCGCGTTCGCACTGACACGCCGGTTGGGTGGCGATACCGCGCTGCTGCATGGCGCCAACGTCGCCGAGGCCTTGCTGGATTTCGCCGCGCAAAATGGAGTGTCCACGCTGGTGCTGGGACGCACACGCGAACGCCCGCTGGCACGCATGTTCAACCGCACGCTGACCCAGCAATTGCTGCAGCGTGGCGCGCATTACGAACTGGTCATCGTCAGCTCGGCCGATGCGCGTGCACGCGCACGCCAGCGTTGGCGCAATCCGCGTCAGTGGCTGCAGCGTTACGACCTGGCGTTTGCGGCAATCGCCGCCGCTGCCGCCGTTGCGGTGGCGTGGGTGATCCAGCGCTGGACCGATATCGACGACCTGTCGATGGTGTTTATCGTCGCGGTGGTGCTGGTGGCCTCGCGCACGCGCATGGCCGCCGCGGTGATCGCGGCTTTGCTGAGTTTTGTCGCCTACAACTTCTTCTTCATCGAACCGCGTTTCACCCTGCATATCAGCGCGCGCCAGGGCGTGGTGACGGTGTGCCTGTTTTTGATCGCCGCCCTGGTTGCCGGTCGCCTGGCTTCGCGGTTGCGCAGCCAGGTGCTGGCCTTGCGCGCCGCCAATACGCACGCCAATGCACTGCAGACGCTGGCCCGCGAACTCAGCACCGCCGCCGATCTGGGCCAGGTGCTGGAAGCCGGCCGTCGCGCGCTGGCGACGGCACTCGATGCAGAGGCGTGGCTGCGTCTGGAGCAGCGCGAAAGCGATGCACCGGCCAGCTTCGGCACGCTCGATCGCAGCGCGGCGGAGTGGACCCAGCGCCACGGTCAGCCGGCCGGCCGCTTCACCGATACGCTGGCCGGCGCGCAGTGGTGGTGCCTGCCGGTGCGGCACGAACACGGCAGCCTGGGTGTGGCCGCGCTGCGCTTCCGCCAGAGCGTGCAGCGGCCCGGCCTGGAACAACGCCGGTTGGCCGAGGCGATGGTGGAAGACATCGGCCAGGCAGCGCTGCGCACGCGCCTGGTCGCCGATCTAGAAGGCGCGCGCGTCAGTGGCGAAACCGAACGCCTGCGCTCGGCATTGCTGTCGTCCGTTTCGCATGACCTGCGCTCGCCGCTGGCCTCGATGATCGGCTCGGCCAGCAGCCTGGCCAGCTACGGCGATGCGATGGACGCGCAGGACCGCCACAGCCTGCTCGACACCATCCAGCTCGAAGGCGAGCGGCTGGACCGCTACATCCAGAACCTGCTCGACATGACCCGGCTCGGCCACACCGGGCTGACCTTGAATCGCGACTGGATCGGCGTGGACGAGTTGATCGGCTCGGCCACGCGTCGGCTGCAGCGCTACCAGCCGGCGGTGCGCCTGCAACTGGATCTGGCCGCCGACCTGCCGGCGATCTGGGTGCACCCGGCACTGGTGGAGCAGGCCATCTTCAACGTGCTGGAGAATGCCGCGAAATTTTCGCCAGCGGGCGTGGCGGTGACCGTGCAGGCGCGGCTGCAGGCCGGCGCCCTGCAGATCGATATCGGCGACCAGGGCCCCGGCATTCCCGAGGACGAGCGCGCGCGCATTTTCGACATGTTCTACAGCGTGGAGCGTGGCGACCGCGGCCGCCACGGTACCGGGCTGGGCCTGACCATCTGCCAGGGCATGATCGGCGCGCATGGCGGCAGCGTGGAGGCGCTGGCCGGCGCAGATGGTCACGGCACCACGATCCGCATTACGCTGCCGTTGCTCGTTCCCGCCGCGCCACCTCGCCCCGATGCCGACTGACCCCGCTGCCATCCCGCCTGCCCGCGTGCTGATCGTCGACGACGAGCCGCAGATCCGCCGCTTTCTCGACATCAGCCTGCGCGCACAGGGGTATCGCGTGCTGCAGGCCGGCACCGCCGAAGAAGGCCTTGCCCTGCTGGCCGGGCAGGGCGCCGAACTGGTGGTGCTGGACATCGGCCTGCCCGACCGCGACGGCCACGAGGTGCTGCGCGAGATCCGCCAGTGGTCCAACGTGCCGGTGATCATGCTCACCGTGCGCGCCGGCGAAACCGAAAAGGTCGCCGCACTCGATGCCGGCGCCAACGACTACGTCACCAAACCGTTCGGCGTGCAGGAACTGATGGCGCGCATCCGCGCGCTGCTGCGCCAGGCCGGCGCCGGCAGCACGGTGGAAGAGAGCGTGTTCGACGACGGCCGCCTGCATATCCATCTGGGCCTGCGCGAAGTGACGCTGGCGGGCGAAGCGGTGCCCTTGAGTCGCAAGGAATACGCCCTGCTCGCGCTGCTGCTCAAACACGCCGGCCGCGTGGTCACCCAGCCGCAACTGCTGCGCGAGGTGTGGGGCCCCACCCACGAAGAAGACACCCATTACCTGCGCATCCTGGTCGGCAAGCTACGCCAGAAACTGCACGACGATGCCGCCGACCCGCACTACATCGTCACCGAACCGGGTGTGGGGCTGCGTTTTATTGGTGTGACGCGCTGAACTGATCGCACAGCCTGACCCATTGAGGTGCCCGTTAGCGCGCGAGCACGTGCTACGTGTGTTGCCCAATGCGGTTCACCGCAGTGGAGCAGATGCCGGGACGATGCGATCCAGCTCGCGATAACAGCGCCGGTGCAGGTGCGCTGCGTGCATCATGCAAACCGAAGCTGCACGATTTTCGTCAGCGGTGCATAGTTGTCGTGCGCTGCGGTGTCGCCGAAGAGCAATCGCTCACTCTAGCGGCGGCAACACTTTCCCCGGATTCAAAATCCCGTCCGGATCCAGCGCGGCCTTGATCGCACGCATCGCAGCCAGTGTCGGTGCACTGAACGCCTGGGTCATGAAATCGCGCTTGGCCACGCCGATGCCGTGCTCACCGGAGAGCGTGCCTTCCAGCGACAGCACCATCGCGAACAGGCGCGGCAATGCTGCGTGTGCGCGTGCGTCTTCGTCGGCATCGGCCGGGTCGTACATGATGTTGATGTGCAGGTTGCCGTTGCCGGCGTGGCCGAAGGCGACGATGGGTAATGCGAATTCCGATGCGAGCGCTTCCACACCGGCCACCAGCTCGGGAATACGCGAGACCGGTACCACCACGTCCTCGTTGATCTTGCCTGGCTTGATGGTGCGCAATGCCGGCGACAGCGCGCGTCGTGCGGCCCACAACTTGTCGCGCGCGCTGCCATCGGCGGCCACGTCCAGTGCCAACACGCCCTCGCCATTGGCGGCGTCGTGCAACGCCTGCAATGCATAAGGCAAGGTGTCGTGATCGCCATCGGCTTCGATCAACAACATCGCGCCGGCCTCGGGCACATCGCTGCCGTTGCGGCGCAGCAGTGCGATTGCGCTGGCATCCATGAATTCCAGCATGGTCGGCGTGGTCGGTTGGGCCATGATGCGCGACACCGCGGCTGCAGCGCTGGCCGCATCGCGATACAGCGCGCGCAAACCGGCTTGTGCGATCGCGCGCGGTGTCAGCTTCAAGGTCGCCTCGACGATGATCGCCAGGGTGCCTTCGCTGCCGACCAGCAGATGCGTCAGGTCGTAGCCGGTGGAATTTTTCGTGTACGCACCGCCGCAACGGATCACCTCGCCGGTGCCGGTCACTGCGACCAGGCCGAGCACGTTGTCGCGGGTGGCGCCGTACTTCACCGCGCGCGGGCCGCCGGCATTGGTGGCCAGGTTGCCGCCGACGCTGCAGATCTCGGCGCTGGACGGATCCGGCGGCCAGAACAGGCCGTGCGGCTGCAAGGCCTGCTGCAACTCGCCATTGAGCAGGCCAGGTTGCACCACGGCGCAGCGGTCCTGCGGACGCAGCGCAAGGATGCGGTTCATGCGCGCCATCGACACCACCACGCCGCCGGCAAACGGCACTGCCGCACCGGTGGTGCCGGTGCCCGCGCCACGCGCCACGATCGGCACGCCATGCGCGCGACACGCCTGCACGATTGCCACCACGTCCTCGGTATCGCGCGGCAAGGCGACGGCGGCGGGCAATGCCCAGCGGCGCGAATCGTCCTCGCCGTAGCGGCGCCGTGCGTCGTCGCCGGTCAACCAGCCATCGGGGCCAAGCCGCGCGGCCAGCAAGTCGGCCAGGGCAGTGGGAAGCACATCGGTCATGACACGTGATCCTGTGGCGCGCGCTGGATGCATCTCCATCCCAGCACTGCGACGGTGAGCGGCAACCAGACCCAGCGCAGCTCGGAGAGCAGGACGCTGAGGCCGCGCGCATTGAAGAAACCGTTGGCGAAGGGCGATACACGGATCGGGCGCCACGGCGCGAACCAGCGCGCATCGCTCCATGGCCAGGTCAACGCAACGCCGAGGCCGCCGGACGTCATCGCATCCAGCACCGGATGCGATGCGGTGCAGACAAACAAAAAAACTGCGGCCTTCAACGCATCAGCACGCAAGACGCGATGCGCAACGCCACCGAGCAATGCGATCAACCCGGCGAACAGCAACGAGTGGCTGGCGCCGCGATGGCCGAATGCATCGGCGTACGGAACATGCAGCGCGAACGCCAGTACATCGGCATCGGGCAACATCGCTGCAAAGATGCCGGCACCGAGCAAACGTGGCGAGAGGCGGCCGCGTTCGCTGGCGCACCAGAGCGCCAACGGCACCGCGGCGTGGGTGAGGATGGTGGGCATCGCGCGTGGGTCGTTGTCAGCAATCGTCGGCGCGGAACGCGTCGCGGATCCAGTTCAGCACCGGCGGCTCGCCGCTGGCTTCGACCACATCGAAGCGGCAGGGCAAGCTCGCCAGTGCCGGGTGATAGGCGAGGAACACTTGCGCGGCCAGCACAAGTTTGCGGCGCTTGCGCCGGTCCACCGATGCAGCGCCGCCGCCGAAGCGGTTGTCGCGCCGATAACGCACTTCCACGAACACCAGCGCTTGCCCGTCGCGCATCACCAGATCGAGTTCGCCGCCGCGGTAGTTGGCATTGGCCACGACCAGCCGCAGGCCGGCCTGCTCCAGCAGCGCGCGTGCCAACGCTTCCACCGCCGCACCACGCTGCTGACGCGCTGCCGGCATGGCGTCAGCGTCCGTCGGCGATCGGCACCGGGCGTCCACCGTTGAAGGTGGACCACGCCGGTGTACGCAACACGTTGCCGAAGCCATCCAGATGCAGGGTGCCGGTGGCGCCGCGCAGGCCGCCGTCGGCGCCGGTGGCCAGCTTTTCCAGATACGCGCTGATCTTCCAGGCGTCGTAGCCGAACGCGAACAGGCGTGCGCCCGGCCCGCGTGCGCTGGGCAGCGTGCTGGCGACCTGGGTGGAGGCCGGCAGGCCGGACACGCCCAGGGCGGTCCAGGTTTCGCTCGGGTAGACGATGCCGTCCAGCGCCAAATCGTCTTCGACCTTGCCGGTGCCGGCCACCAGCTGCGAGGTGCCCACACGCGATTTGCCGGCGAATCCGCTCAACGCCAACTGCGGCGCCAGCGCCCGCGCCGTATTGCCGCGCATCGCCAGGAACACCGCATCGGCAGTGCCGTAATTGCGCAGCTGCGCGCCGATATCGCCCGGCACTTCGGCCACGCTGATGCTGCCGGCCACGCTGCCGCCACGTTCGGTGAAGCGGTCGCGGAAGGCCTTGATGGTGCGCTTGCCGTTGTCGTCGCTGGTGCCGACGATCAGCACGTTGCGGCGCTCGCGCGAAAGCAGGTATTCGGCGGCCATGATGCCGTCGTCTTCCGGCGCCAGCGAGAACCCGGCGCTGCCGCTGGGCGGTGCCTTGTTGTCGGTGGGGCGGTTGAGCGCCAGCACCGGCACCGCCAGTTGGCCGCGTGCGAACACCGCGCTGACTTCGTCGCGCCCCAACGGGCCGACCACGTAGTCCACACCGGCGCTCACGGCCTTGTCATAGGCGGCATTGGCGCCGGCGGCGGTGCCGGCGGTATCGAAGAAGCGCAGTTCCGGGCGGCGGCGGGTTTCGGCGTAGTAACCGGCCAGCAGGCCGTCGCGCACCGGCGCCGAGGCGGTCGCCAGATTGCCGCTGAGCGGCAACAGCACGCCCAGCTTGATCGGCGGACGGTAGCCATCGCGCTCGGCCGGCGGGCGCTTGCTGGTGTCAAAGCCCCATTGCGCGTCGCGATCGAACGCACGCGGCAGTGCCAGGCCGCGGCTGATCAGGGCGCGGCCGGCGAAGTTGTACAGCGGGTCGCCGGCCGGTAGTGCGGCGGTGCGGCCTTTGAGCGTGGCGTCGTCGAGCGCGGCGAGCAGGCGCACGATCGCGTGCTGGTTTTCGCTGCGCGCAGTGCCGGCCAGGCTGGCATCGGCGCGTGCACGGTCGGCGGCGGCGCCGAACAGGTCGCCGGTGCCTTCCAGGGCGGCGGCGCGTGCCAGCAGCCAGCGGGTCTGCAACGGCTGCGGCAGGCCTTGCGGGCTGTCGCCCAGCGCCTGCAGCGCTTGCGCGGCCTGCTTGTCGATCACCGCCAGCTCGCCGGTCAACAGCGCGAAGCGGGCGCGGTCTTCGCCAGTGAGATGGCGTGGGGTCACCTGCGCCAGCAACGTGCGCGCACGTGCGTCATCGCCGGCGTCGTGCCAGCCGAACGCCGAGGCGGCCAGCAAGCGGCTGCGCTGCGCACCGCTGGCACTGGCCGCTTCGGCTTCCAACTGCTGCGCGGCTTCGCGCGGCTTGCCCTGGTCCAGCAACGCCAGCGCCGCGCTCTGCGTGGGCGAAGCGGTCTGGGTGACGCTGCTGGTGGCGCAACCGGCGGCCAGCATGACCAGCAGCGACAGGGCGGAGATCCTTGCAACACGCTTGTTCATTTCAGATCCATTGGACGGGGCCCGCCGGGGCGGACCGTTAAAAACGCTACGATTCTACCCTTTGCCCCCGGAAATACCGCTGATGACGTCCCCCGGAACCCTGCATGTGGTCGCCACGCCGATCGGCAACCTGGCCGACCTGTCGCCGCGTGCGCAGGAGGTGCTGCGTGGCGTGGCCGCGATCTGCGCCGAAGACACCCGCCACACCCGCCAGTTGCTCGGCCATTTCGGCATCGACCGCCCGCTGCTGGCCCTGCACGACCACAACGAAGAAGCCATGTCCGAGCGCATCGTCGCGCGCCTGCGCGAGGGCGAGTCGCTGGCCATCGTCAGCGACGCCGGCACCCCCCTGGTCAGCGACCCCGGTTTCAAGCTGGTGCGCGCTGCGCGCGCGGCCGGGATTCGGGTCAGTCCGGTGCCTGGCGCCTGCGCCGCCATCGCTGCGCTCAGCGTGGCCGGCCTGCCCAGCGACCGCTTCAGCTTCGAAGGATTTCTGCCCGCCAAAAGCGCTGCCCGCCGCGAACGCCTGGCGCACCTGGCCGGCGAGACCCGCACCCTGGTGTTCTACGAATCCTCGCACCGCATCGTCGACTCGCTGGCCGACCTGCGCGGCGCCTTCGGCGACGAGCGCGCGGCGGTGATTGCCCGCGAGCTGACCAAGCTGTTCGAAACCGTGCTCGACGGCACCCTGGCCGAGCTACAGGCCAGGGTCGAAGCCGACGACAACCAGCGCAAGGGCGAGTTCGTGGTGATGGTGCAGGGCGCCGCAGACGCCGCCGAAGGGCAACTGGCCGAAGGCCGCCGCGTCTACGCCAAGCTTGCCGAGCACCTGTCCCCGTCCACCGCCGCCAAGCTGGCCGCCGAGCTGACCGGTGCGCCGCGCAAGGCGTTGTATGGCGGGTAGTGCATCAGAGCGGCCAACCAAACTTCTCGCACGCGATAGCGCTGGTGGCAACGTGTTGGCCGCTCGGCTTGGTGGACGAATGGAGTGATCTCGGGAATGGCAGCGACATTGATCGGACCGAAGGGAGCTGATCAGACCGCTGCGCTGCATGCACTGCTAGCAACCATGCACACCGACCATCTTGATTGGTCCTTGCCCGCCCACCGTCGCGGGACCTTACGCGGCATGGATGCCGCGTAAGAGCCTACACGGACGTACTTGCGGCGTGTCCTGCGATGGTGGGCGGGCAAGGACCCTGCAGCCAAGCCGCAGATCATCCGCTCCACAACCGACGCATTCGCACCGTTCGATCAACCTCTCAAAGCGACCGATCAGGGCAACCGAGCGCTGGGGCCTCAGCGTTGGCCGGATGTTCCCAAGCAGAGTGGGTCGAGGGCGCGATGCCCTCATCGCCCGCGGACCGGCGGGATGGTCTTGCGATAGCGTATAGTGCGCCCCGGCGGAGTCGGCCAGACAGTCGCGTCACTCGCAAGAGTGCCGAGGAAAGTCCGGGCTCCATAGGGCAAGGTGCCAGGTAACGCCTGGGCGGCGCAAGCCGACGGAAAGTGCAACAGAAAGATACCGCCTACGTTCCTTTCGAGGGGCCGGTAAGGGTGAAATGGTGCGGTAAGAGCGCACCGCGAGTCCGGTAACGGACCGGCACGGCAAACCCCACCTGGAGCAAGACCAAATAGGGATCCATTGGCGTGGCCCGCGCTGGATCCGGGTAGGTTGCTTGAGCGCTGCGGTGACGTAGCGCCTAGACGAATGACTGTCCACGACAGAACCCGGCTTATCGGCCGGCTCCGCCGCCTTTTTGGGCGTAGGCCCAAAAAGGCGCCCACGCTTCGTACCGCCGGTGGCGGTACAAAACGCGGGTCCCGCTCCGGGCATTCCAAATCCCTGCGGCTGTCGCCGCGCCCCCTTGACTCAAGGGGGCTTGCACTCGGTGAGTCATCCGGTGCGTTCAGCTGTTTGCGATTAATGCGATTGGGCGCTTCGATCTTTGTTGCTTGGCTTGGGCTTTGCCCTCGCGGCTGACATTCGCTTCGCCTGCGTTGGCGTTGGCGCCTAACCGAATGAGCGGGTGAGCAGTTCGTCCAGGGCGTCGATGATGGTTTGGCCCTGGTCTTTCAGGGAGCCTGCAGGTTTGCTGAGCACTGCCAGCGGCACCGAGGTCATTTCCAGGGGTTGCAGGATGAGGCTGTGGCCGGCCACCGTGAGTTCCGGGGTGAAGCGGGACGGGGTCGGGGAGTGGGTGGACTTTCGGACCAGGGGTACGACGACGCGGCGGGGGGAGGCGTCGAAGATCTTCGACTGGACGACGACGACATAAGGGATGTTCTTGTTCTGGCCGACGTTTGCGTAGACAGCGAACTGGTCGGTCATAGCGTGGAGAACTCGTCGGCGAAGGAGCCGTGCGCGTCGGTGAAGGTCTTCCATTCGCTTGCGGCGCGCTGCAGCTCCATCGCTCTGGCGCTGTGGCTGTCGCGCTCTTTGGTGACGTAGTCGGCCAGCAGTTCTTCGACCTTTGCCGACAGGTTGCCGGTCATCGCTCGTGCCTGCGCGGCCAAGTCCGAGTTGATGGTCAGGTTCAGCGGTTTCTTTTGCGCGGAAGTGTCGTAGTAGCGGCGCATGATTGGCCTCCCGTCATTCATGCGCACGCTATGCGCATGAATGCGCATTGTCAATGCGTGCGGGCGACGTCCAGCCGTGTTTCGCCCTGGAAGATCCCGTCTGGTCCAAAGCGGCGTTCGTGGATGAAGCCGCAGCCTTGCTGGTCCACCGCCACGATGGTGCTGGCGCGCGTGCCGTAGCTGGCGCCGGTGATGAAGGCGGCAGAGAGCAGGCGTTCGGTGGCCAAGTCCACCCCGGTGTGGGGAAGCGCGGCGTCGGGTGCGATGGCAGGGTTGCCCAGGGCGGTCCACAAGGGTTGCAGGTCGTCGCTGTCGGTGGCGCACCAGTGGTGCAACGCATCAGTCAGTGCCGCGGTCTTGGGCCACTGCGCGTCCAGCGGGCCGTTGGACATGCCATGGATGCCGGGCGCCAGCGTGCGGGCCAGTGGCGGGTGGTTGCTGAGGTGCTCGCAACGCCCGGCATCGCACAGCAATAAGTTGAAGGGCGGGAACTCGTGCGCGGTCGCTGCCAGATCGCTGGCGTAGGCGGCTGCATCCAGGCTGCCGGCCAGGTAATCGGCAATCAGATGACCGCGCGAGCGTCCCGACGCGGTGGCCAGCGGGTCGCGCACGTTGGTCACCACCGCAACGCGACCGTGATCGCCCAGCCCTACCCAACTGCCGCCCGAGCGCAGGTCGCGGCCCGCCAGCACGCCGTCGGCCGGCGCTGTCCAACGTGCCAGCGGCGCGGTTGGGCGCTCGTGGAATTCATCGCGGTTGCCCGCCAGCAGCAAACGCCAGCGGGGGTGGGCTTTCCAGGCGAGAGCGACCAGACACATGGCGCCGATTGTCGCCGGTTTGCGCAGTCGCGATGTGTAGTCGGCTCAGTGTGAAGTGAGACCACGGTTGAGTTTACATGGCCTTCACACCCCTGAACTTTTGTTCAATCTCAAAATCTGAGACGAAACAGCAACTTGTGGATAACCTTTGAACAAGTCTCTAAAGAGTGCTGCAACTCATTGATGCGACTGGCGATTTGCGGTCTCCAAAGTTGTTGACAACCTTCGGCGCACTGCTAAGGTGGGCAACGGAGGGAAAACCAGGTGTTTTGTGGTTTTTCGTGGTTCAATGATCCCCCAGCGGGTATTCGAGGTTGCATTCGGTGTTTCAGGGCGAGACTGCCATCACGGTGGACGACAAGGGGCGTATGGCGGTGCCAACCGCGTACCGCGACCTCGTCACGCGTGCGAGCGGCAACCGCCTGGTACTCACCTACAACCCGTTCGAAGCCGGATGCCTGTGGCTGTATGCGGAAAAGGAGTGGGAGCGGGTGCGTGACGATGTGATGTCCAAGCCCAATACCCAGCGCGTGGTCCGCACGCTGCAGCAGAAACTGGTGGGTTCTTCCGCAATGCTGGAGCTGGACGCCAACGGCCGTCTGAGCATCCCGGCCAGCCACCGCAATGCGGTCGGCATCGAGAAAAAGGCCGTGCTGCTGGGCATGGGCGACAAATTCGAACTCTGGAGCGAGCAGGCACATCGCGCACTGATCCAGCAGACATTGTCTGACGGGGATCTGGGCGATGAATTGCTCGATCTCAGGTTGTGAGCCGGGGTGCCCGGATGCGCGGTGAAGCGCAGCCCGGTCACCCGGTGTCGCAGCCGCCGGCGGCCCATGTGCCGGTGCTGTACACGCAGGTTCTGGACGGCCTGCAGGTGATCGAAAACGGAACCTATCTCGATGGCACGTTCGGACGTGGCGGACACGCCCGTGGCGTGCTGCAACATCTTGGCCCGGGAGGTCGATTGCTGGTGATGGACAAGGACCCCGACGCGATTGCCGTGGCCGAACAGGCGTTCGGTGACGATGCGCGCGTGTCCATCCATCGCGGCAGCTTCGCCGGGCTGGGCCAGGTGGTGGCTGCGGCAACTGTCGACGGCATCCTGCTGGATCTGGGCGTGTCCTCGCCGCAGCTGGACGTGGCCGGGCGAGGTTTCAGTTTCGGCAAGGACGGCCCGCTCGACATGCGCATGGACCCGGATGCCGGTCAGAGCGCGGCCGAGTGGCTGGCGCAGGCCAGCGACCGCGACATCGCCGACGTGCTGTGGACCTATGGCGAAGAGCGCCAGAGCCGTCGCATCGCGCGCGCCATCGTGGCCCGCCGCGCCGAACAGCCGCTGCTGCGCACCGCGCAGCTGGCGGACCTGATTGCCTCGGTGATGCCGCGCGGCGACAGCAAGACCCATCCGGCCACGCGCAGCTTTCAGGCGATCCGCATCTACATCAACCGCGAGCTGGACGACCTGGAAGCCGGCCTGGATGCCGCCCTGGGCGCGCTCAAGCCCGGCGGCCGTCTGGCGGTGATCAGCTTCCACTCGCTGGAAGACCGCATCGTCAAACAATTCATGGCGCGCTACGCAAAGGCCCCGCCGAGCAATCGCCGCCTGCCAGAAGCGCAGCCGTTCGTTCCGACGTTGCAACTGGTGACCGGCGCAGTCAAAGCCGACTTCGACGAGTTGAGCGTCAACCCGCGCGCGCGTAGTGCGGTGTTGCGGGTGGCCGAGAAGCTGGGAATGGAGAATGGGGAACCGGGAATGGGCAAAGGCAACAGCGCCGCTGCTTCCCGATTCCCGAATCCCGATTCCCGATTCCCGGCGTCTCCGAACGGAGACGCTGCATGAGCCGCCTGCTGCTCATCGTGCTGCTCGCCTGCAGCATCGCCTCGGCGATCGGTGTGGTGTACATGCGCCACATGCATCGCAAGCTGTTCGTGCAGTTGTCCAAGCTCGAGCACACGCGCGATGAATTGAATATCGAATTCGGCCGGCTGCAGCTGGAGCAAGCCACCTGGGCGGAAAGCAACCGGGTCGATCAGGTCGCGCGCGCGCGCATCGGGATGAAGTTCCCGGAGACCAACGACATCGTGGTGGTGCGCCCATGACAGAACGGCAGGACAGCCGTTTTGCACGGCGCAGCCGCCCGCAGGGTGGCGCACACGGAGTGTCCATGACAAAACGGCAGGACAGCCGTTTTGCACGGCGCAGCCGCCCGCAGGGTGGCGCACACGGAGTGTGCATGACAAAACGGCAGGACAGCCGTTTTGCACGGCGCAGCCGCCCGCAGGGTGGCGCACACGGAGGTGCGCCATGAAAGCCGGCCGCAACCGCGCGCGCAGCAACTTCAACCTGCGTGGCCGCCTGACGCTGGTCGGTATCGCGCTGGGCCTGTGCTCGGTGACGCTGATCGGTCGTGCGGCGTTCGTGCAGCTGGTCAACCGCGACTTCTATCAGCGCCAGGGCGAAGCGCGTTACCTGCGTGAGCTGCCGATCGCCACCTCGCGCGGCATGATCACCGACCGCAACGGCGAGCCGCTGGCCGTGTCCACGCCGGTGGAATCGATCTGGGTCAATCCGCAGGAACTGTTGCGCAACCCGGACCGCATCCCGGAGCTGGCCAAGGCGCTCGGCCAGCCGCTGGACGAGTTGAACGCCAAGCTGGCGCAGAAGGCCGGCAAGGAATTCATGTACCTGCAGCGCCGGATCAACCCGGACAAGGCGCATGCCATTGTCGATCTGAAGATTCCCGGCGTGTTCTCGCAGCGCGAGTTCCGGCGCTTCTATCCGCAAGGCGAGGCGATGGCCCACGTGCTGGGCTTCACCAATATCGACGACCGCGGCCAGGAAGGCCTGGAGCTGGCCTTCGACGAATGGCTGCGCGGCAAGCCGGGCTCCAAGAAAGTGGTGCGCGATGCGCGCGGCGCGATCGTGGAGAGCGTGGATCTGGTGCGTCCGGCGCAGCCGGGCAAGGACCTGACGCTGAGCATCGACCGCCGCATCCAGTTCCTGGCCTACAAGGAGCTGCGCAACGCGTTGGTCGAAAACAATGCTGCCGGCGGTTCGATGGTGGTGATGGACGTGGCCACCGGCGAAGTGTTGGCGATGGTCAACCTGCCCACCTACAACCCCAATTCGGTGACCGGCATCAATCCGTCGGCGCGCCGCAACCGCGCGGTCACCGATCTGGTCGAGCCGGGTTCGACGATGAAGCCGCTCACCGTGGCCACCGCATTGACTGCCGGCGTGGTGACCAAGGACACCATCATCGACACCAACCCCGGCTACATGGCCGTGGGGCGCTTCACCATCCGCGATGTGCCGCGCAACAACGGCGTGCTCAACGTCACCGGCGTGATCACCCGCAGCTCCAACATCGGCGCGGCCAAGATTGCCGCCAAGGTGCCGGATCAGACGTTCTATCAGTCGATCCGCAACTTCGGTTACGGCAGCGCGCCGCATAGCGGTTTTCCCGGCGAATCGTCGGGCGTGGTGCTGCAGCCGGCGCGCTGGAGCGGACCATCGAAGACCACGATGTCGTACGGCTATGGCCTGTCGGTGACGCCGCTGCAGATCGCGCAGGCCTACGCCACGCTGGGCAACGGCGGCAAGCTGACCCCGCCGACTTTCGTACGCGGCCAGCACAACGAAACCCGCCAGGTGGTCACGCCGGAAGTGGCGCGCCAGGTCATCGACATGATGGAAACCGTGGTCACCCAGGGCGGCGCCAAGGGCGCGGCCATCCTGGGCTATCACGTGGCCGGCAAGACCGGTACCGCGCGCAAGAACGGCGCCAACGGTTACGAGCGCGGGCATTACAACGCGTTGTTCGCCGGCCTGGTGCCGGCCACGCGCCCGCGCTTTGCCACGGTCATCGTGATCAACGATCCGCAGGGCAAGGTGTATTACGGCGGCCTGGTGTCGGCACCGGTGTTCCACAAGGTGATGGAAGGCGCGCTGCGGCTGATGGACGTGCCGCCGGACGACATCCAGTCGTGGCTGGCCGCGCAGGCGGCCGGCAAGACCGGGCAGCCGATCGCCAAGCCGCAGCCGCCCGAGCTGGACCCGGCGTTGATGCCGGATCCGGTGGATGAAGTGTCTGCCGGCATTCCCACCGCACTCGCACCTGCCGCGCTACCCGCGCCGGCCCAGCCCGCACCGTTGCAGGAGAGCCGCCAGTGAGCCGCTCCATGCCGCTGTCGCAGCTGTTGCCGGATGTGCCGCTTGCGCACGACGTGCAGGTCTCCGGCCTGGTGATGGACAGCCGTGCGGTGCGTGCGGGCGATGCCTTCGTGGCGATCGCCGGTTTCGGTGCGCATGGACTGGGCTTTGTCGAACAGGCGCGTGCCAATGGTGCGGCGGCGGTGCTGTTCGAGCCGCCGGCGCCGGCCGAGCTGCCGGTGCCGGCCGATGCGATCGCCGTGCCTGGTTTGCGCGCGCGTCTGGGCGCGATGGCCGATCGGTTCCACGGCCAGCCCTCGCAGGCGCTGCGCATGGTCGGCGTCACCGGCACCAACGGCAAGACCTCCACCGTGCAGTTGCTGGCGCAAGCGCTGACGTTGCTCGGCATGCCCACCGGCACCCTCGGCACCCTGGGTGTCGGCCTGTACGGCAGCGCCGTGCCGACCGGTTTCACCACCCCGCTGGTATTGCCCACGCACGCGTTGCTGGCGCAGTTGCGCGATGAAGGCGCGCAGGCCGTGGCGATGGAGGTGAGCTCGCACGCGCTCGATCAGGGCCGCGTGGATGCAGTGCATTTCGATGTGGCGGTGTTCACCAATCTCACCCGCGACCATCTCGATTACCACGGCGACATGGCGCAGTACGGCGCGGCCAAGGCCAAGCTGTTCACGCGCGCTGGATTGAAAGCGGCTGTGGTGAATCTGGACGATGACTTCGGCCGCACGCTGCTGGCCGCGCTCGACCCGGCGCTGCGCGCGATCGGTGTGAGTTCGCGCGCGCAAGCCCAGGCAGTGGTGCGGGCGCAGGCGCTGCAGCTGGACCACAATGGCATCAATTTCGCGCTCAACATCCATGGCGAAGTGCATCCGGTGCACTCGCCCCTGCTGGGCCGCTTCAACGTCGATAACCTGCTCGCGGTCGCCGGCGCGTTGTATGCGTTGGATATCGCGCCGGCACAGATTGCTGAAGTGCTTGCTCAGCTGCAGCCGATCCACGGCCGCATGAATCGTCTCGGCGGCGCGCATGGCGCCCCGCTGGTGGTGGTGGACTATGCACACACGCCCGACGCGCTGGAACAGGCATTGGCCAGCCTGCGCTCGCATGCGCAGGACCGGCTGATCTGCGTGTTCGGTTGTGGCGGCGAGCGCGATACCGGCAAGCGCCCGCAGATGGCGGCCATTGCCGAGATCAACGCCGACGTGGCGATCGTCACCGACGACAACCCACGTGGCGAAGATGGCGATGCGATCGTGGCCGACATCCTGCGTGGCTTTGCGCGCCCGGATGCGGCGATCGTGCAGCGCGACCGCGCCGCGGCGATCCATCAGGCCATCGGCATGGCCGGTGCCTCCGACATCGTGCTGATCGCCGGCAAGGGCCACGAGCCGTATCAGGAAGTCGCCGGCGTGCGGCATGCCTTCGACGACGCCATCGTGGCGGCGCAGGCCTTGCTGCCGCGCACCGTGCTGGGAGTGCGCGCATGAAGCTCACTCCGTTGTCGTTGATCGCCCACTGGGCCGGCGGCGAGTTGCACGGCGACGACGCCATGATCGATGCGGTCGGCAACGACACCCGCACGCTCGCCAACGGCAGCCTGTATGTGGCGCTGCGCGGCGAGCGTTTTGACGGACACGACTTTGCCGCAGACGCAGTGGCGCAGGGCGCCAGCGGGTTGCTGGTGGATCGCCTGCTGCCTGCGCTGAGCGTGCCGCAGGTGCTGGTGGAAAATACCGAACTCGCGCTGGCGCGTATCGCCGCCGGCATGCAGCGCGACCGCGCCACGCGCGTGATCGCGTTGACCGGCTCCAACGGCAAGACCAGCGTCAAGGCCTTGCTGCTGTCGATCCTGGAAGAGGCTGGGCGTGTCGATGGCACCACCGTCTACGCCAATCCGGGCAACCGCAATAACGAGATCGGCCTGCCGCTGGCGGTGATCGCCGCGCCGGACGATGCGGATTTTGCGATCTACGAAATGGGCGCCGGCAAGCCGGGCGATATCGCCTATCTCACCGATATCGCGCAGCCGCACGTGGCCCTGGTCAACAACATCGCACCCGCCCATCTGGAACGTCTGGGCAGCCTGCTCGGCGTCGCGCGCACCAAGGGCGCCATCTACGCGGCATTGCCGGCCGATGGTGTGGCGGTGATCAATGCCGACGATGCCTTCGGCGCCTGGTTCGAGCAGCAATTGCATGCGCAGCCGGTGCACGGGCGCCGCGTGTTGCGTTATGGCTTGCAGGCCAGTGCCGACATCACTGCACGTGGGCTACGGCTGCAGGAAGGTGGTGCGCAGTTCACGCTGGTGACGTCGCAAGGCGAGGCGCAGATCGCACTGCCGTTGCCGGGCCGCCATAACGTGTTCAACGCGCTGGCTGCGGCCGGGCTGGCGTTGGGCGCGGGTATCGCATTGCCGATCATCGCCGCCGGCCTGGCGCAGGCGCGCCCGGTGGCCGGTCGTCAGATCGCACACACGCTGCCCAGCGGCGCGGTGCTGATCGACGACAGCTACAACGCCAATCCCGGTTCGCTGGATGCGGCCATCGATACGCTGGCCGCCGCGCCGGGCGCTGGTTGGCTGGTGCTCGGCGACATGCGCGAACTCGGCCCGGAAGGCAAGGCATTGCATGCCGCTGCCGGGCGTCGCGCACGCGCGGCCAAGCTGCAGCGGCTGTACGCGTTGGGCGAGCTCAGTGCCGCCGCCGCGCAGGCGTTCGGCGATGGCGGCCGCGTGTTCGCCACCCATGCCGCGCTGGTCGCGGCGTTGCAGGCGGATCTGGCGCAGGTCGCCGTTTCGCCGACTCAAACGCAGGAATCTTCTTCGATGCACGAACACACCGGTGCGGCGGCGCAGACTGCCGCCACCACGGCGCAGGTCCCGCCCACGTTGTTGGTGAAAGGCTCGCGTGGCAGTGCGATGGACCGCATCGTCGCCGCGTTGCTCGCAGCGGCGGAGGACACCTCCCATGCTGCTTGAGTTGGCCCGTTGGCTACAGCAACTGGAGAGCCTGTTCGGGCTGTTCAACTATCTGACCTTCCGCGGCATCCTGGCGGCGCTGACCGCGTTGTTCCTGTCGTTGTGGATGGGCCCGGCGGTGATCCGCAAGCTGGGCCAGTTCAAGGGTGGTCAGCCGATCCGTCAGGATGGCCCGCAGACGCATTTTTCCAAGGCCGGTACGCCGACCATGGGCGGCTCGCTGATCCTGCTGACGGTGACCTTGTCGGTGCTGTTGTGGGGCGACCTGCGCAACCGTTATGTGTGGCTGGTGCTGGCAGTGATGATCTGCTTCGGTGCGATCGGCTGGTACGACGACTGGATCAAGATCGTGCGCCGCGACCCCAACGGCCTGAAGTCGCGCTGGAAGTATCTGCTGCAGTCGATCTTCGGCCTGGCTGCCGGTCTGTTCCTGTACTACACCGCCGATGTGCCGGCCGCGATCACCTTCTACATTCCGATGTTCAAGGCGGTGGCGCTGCCGTTGGCCGGCGTTAGCTTTGTGGTCATTGCCTACTTCTGGATCGTCGGCTTCTCCAACGCGGTGAATCTGACCGACGGCCTGGATGGTCTGGCGATCATGCCGACCGTGCTGGTGGCCTGCGCACTGGGTGTGTTCGCGTATGCCTCGGGCAACGTGGTGTTTGCCGAATACCTGAAAATCCCGCTGATTCCCGGGGCCGGCGAGCTGATCATCATCTGCTCGGCAATTGCCGGGGCAGGGTTAGGGTTTCTGTGGTTCAACACCTATCCGGCCATGGTGTTCATGGGCGATATCGGCGCGCTGTCGCTGGGCGCGGTGCTCGGCACCATCGCGGTGATCGTGCGTCAGGAACTGGTGCTGGTGATCATGGGCGGGGTGTTCGTGATCGAAACGCTGTCGGTGATCATCCAGGTGGCCAGTTTCAAGCTGACCGGCAAGCGCGTGTTCCGCATGGCGCCGATCCATCACCATTTCGAACTCAAGGGCTGGCCGGAGCCGCGCGTGATCGTGCGCTTCTGGATCATCTCGGTGGTGCTGGTGCTGATCGGTCTTGCCACGTTGAAGGTGCGCTGATGAACGACAACGCGCGCCAAGCCACTCGACTCGAGGCCATCGGCGGCCGCTACGACCCGTGGCTGCTCGGCGCCGCGGCCACGCTCGCCTCGCTGGGCGTGGTGATGGTGGCGTCCAGCTCGATCGAACTGTCCGACAACCCGTTCTATTACCTCACCCGCCATCTGCTGTTTCTGGGCATCGGCGTTGGCCTGGCGTTCTGGGCGATGCGTACCGAGCTCAAGACCATCGAGCAGTACAACCAGGTGCTGCTGCTGGCCTGCTTCGGCCTGCTGATGGTGGTGTTCGTGCCCGGCCTGGGCAGCAGCGTCAACGGCGCCAAGCGCTGGATCAATCTGGGCGTGTCGAAATTCCAGACCGTGGAAGCGGTCAAGGTGCTCTACATCGTGTGGCTGTCCAGCTACCTGGTGCGCTTCCGCGATGAGGTCAATGCGACCTGGCCGGCGATGCTCAAGCCCTTGGGCGTGGCGATCGCATTGGTGGGTCTGTTGCTGATGCAGCCGGACTTCGGCTCGTCCACGCTGTTGCTGGCGATCACCGCCGGCATGCTGGTGCTGGGCGGGGTGAACCTGCCGCGCATGTCGATGCCGATCGTGTTCGGCCTGCCGGTATTTGCCTTCATCGCAATCCTGGAGCCGTACCGCCTGCGCCGCATCACCTCGTTCCTGGATCCGTGGGCCGATCAGCTCGGCTCCGGGTATCAGTTGTCGAACGCCTTGATGGCGGTCGGCCGCGGCCAGTGGACCGGCGTTGGTCTGGGCGCCTCGGTGCAAAAGCTCAACTACCTGCCCGAAGCGCATACCGATTTCATCTTTTCGGTGATTGCCGAAGAGCTCGGGTTTGTCGGCGTGTGCGGTGTGATCTCGCTGTACGCGCTACTGGTCGGCCGTGCGTTCTGGCTGGGCATGCGCTGCGTGGAAATGAAGCGTCATTTCTCCGGCTACATCGCCTTCGGCATCGGTCTGTGGATCAGCCTGCAGAGCTTCGTCTCGGTGGGCGTGAATCTGGGCATCCTGCCGACCAAGGGCCTGACCTTGCCGCTGATTTCCTCCGGTGGCTCGTCGGTGCTGATGACCTGCGTGGCGATGGGCCTGCTGCTGCGCGTGTCCTACGAAATGGATCGCGCCGAGCGCCTGCGCAGCAAGTTGTCGCCGCAGGGTGCAGGCGCGCCGTCGGCTGAGCCGGCCGAGCCGGTGGTCGAATCGGTGCCGCCGGCGTATGCGCCAGCGCGCAAACCGCAGCGCGATACCGTGGCTGCCGCTGCGCCCGCACCCGCATCCGCACCGGTTGCTGCAGCATCGGTGGCGCCGGCATCGGCCATCCTGCGCGGCACCAGTCGCATGCAGCCGCGTGTGGAACCGACGTTCGGGAGGATCGCATGAGTGCTCATGCGAATTCCTCGCAAAAGCCCGCACATCCATGTGCGGGGATTCGACCGGTGATGATTCTTGCTGGCGGCACCGGTGGACATATCTTCCCGGGCCTGGCCGTGGCCAAGGTGCTGCGCGCGCGTGGCGTGCCGGTGACCTGGCTCGGTGCCGATGGCGCGATGGAAACCCGCCTGGTGCCGCAGCACGATATCCAGCTCGACACGCTGGCCATTACCGGCCTGCGCGGAAAGGGCATCGTGAAACTTCTCGGCGCGCCGGTGCGGGTGATGCGCGCGGTGCGCGCCGCCGGCTTCGTGCTGCGCAAGCGCCAGCCGCGCGCGGTGATCAGCTTCGGCGGATTTGCGGCCGGCCCGGGCGGCCTGGCTGCTCGTCTGCTCGGCGTGCCGTTGCTGGTGCACGAACAAAATCGCGCACCCGGCATGACCAACAAGGTGTTGTCGCGTTTCGCGCGTCGCGTATTGACCGGCTTTCCTGGCAGCTTCGCTGACGAAGAAGCGGTGGGCAATCCGGTGCGTGCGGAAATCGCCGCGCTTCCTGCGCCCGCTTTGCGCCTGGTCGGTCGTGGTGGCCCCGTGCGTGTGCTGGTGCTCGGCGGCAGCCAGGGTGCGCGCGCATTGAATCAAGCCGTGCCGGCGGCGCTGGCGGCACTCGGTCACCCGGATGTCGATGTGCGCCACCAATGCGGCGAAAAGCTGCGCGCCGAAGCCGAAGCGGCGTACGCGCAGGCCGGCGTCAACGCCAGTGTCGAGCCCTTTATCGCCGACATGGCCGCTGCCTACGCCTGGGCCGATCTGGTCGTGTGCCGCGCCGGTGCCTCCACGCTGGCCGAACTGTGCGCCGCCGGTATCGGCAGCGTGCTGGTGCCCTTCGCCGCCGCCGTCGACGATCACCAGACCCGCAATGCCGAATACCTGGTCGGCGCCGACGCCGCCGTGCTGCTCAAGCAGGACGACACCCTGGCAGTGCGTCTGCAGCAGGTCTTGCAGACCCTGCTCGCCGACCCCGCACGCCGCCTGTCGATGGCACAGGCCGCCCGCACCCTGGCCAAACCGGATGCCGCCGAACGCATCGCCGACATCATTCTTCAAGAGGCAGGGAATGGTGAGTCGGGAATGGGGAATGGGCAGAGCTCAGAACACTTGCAGGAACACACATTGATGCACGCAGACAAGCGCACCGACCAAGTATCCGTCGCCGCTGGCGCTCCGCTCCACAGGATTCCCGATTCCCGATTCCCGATTCGCACCTCCGCCGGAGGTGCCGCGTGATCCGCCGCCTGCAGGACAGCGGCGATCTGGTGCGTGCGTTTCCGCGCGTGCATTTCGTCGGGATCGGCGGCACCGGCATGAGCGGCATTGCCGAGGTGATGCTGACGCTGGGCTATGAAGTCTCCGGCTCCGACAACTCCGATAACGCGGCCACGCGTCGGCTGGCCAAGCTGGGTGCGCGGGTGATGCGCGGGCATTCGGCGGCCAATGTGCTCGGCACCGATTGCGTGGTGGTGTCCAGCGCGATCCGCGAAGACAACCCCGAGCTGATGGAAGCGCGCAGCCAGCGCATTCCGATCATGCCGCGTGCGGCGATGCTGGCCGAGCTGATGCGTTTCCGTCGCGGCATTGCGGTGGCCGGCACGCATGGCAAGACCACCACCACCAGCCTGGCGGCGGCGGTACTGAGCGAAGGCGGGCTGGATCCGACCTTCGTCATCGGCGGGCAGTTGCTGGCTGCCGGCGCCAACGCCAAGCTCGGCGGCGGCCAGTGGCTGGTGGCCGAGGCTGACGAGAGCGATGGCAGCTTCCTGCGCCTGAATCCGCTGATGGCGGTGATCACCAACATTGATGCGGATCACCTGGAAAACTACGGCAACGATTTCGCACGCATCCAGGCGGCATTCGCTGAGTTCCTGCAGCGCCTGCCGTTCTACGGCCTGGCGTTGCTGTGCATCGACGACCCGGAAGTGGCCGCGCTGGCCGGCAAGACGCCGCGCCACGTGATGAGCTACGGCATGAGCGAGAACGCCGACGTGCGCGCCGAAGACGTGGTGCAGGACGGCCCGCGCATGCGCTTCACCCTGCGGCTGCCCGAGGGCACCACCACGCCGGTGACGCTGGCCTTGCCGGGCCGTCACAACGTGCTTAACGCACTGGCCGCTGCCGCGATCGGCTGGCAGCTGGGCGTGGCGCCGGAGACCATTGCGCGTGCGCTGGAAAACTTCGCCGGCATCGGCCGTCGCTTCAACGACCTGGGCGAAGTCACCACCAGCACCGGTGCGCGCGTGCGCGTGGTCGACGATTACGGCCACCATCCGCGTGAGCTGGAGGCGGTATTCGCTGCCGCCCGCGGTGGCTGGCCCGACAAGCGTCTGGTCGTGGCCTTCCAGCCGCATCGCTACAGCCGTACCCGCGATCAGTTCGACGCGTTCGCCGCGGTGCTGAGCACCGTCGATGCGCTGGTGCTGAGCGAGGTCTATCCGGCCGGCGAAGTGCCGATTCCGGGCGCCGATTCGCGTGCCTTGGCGCGTGCGATCCGTGCGCGCGGCCGCAGCGAGCCGGTGGTGGTGGGCCAGATTTCCGGCCTGGCCGAAGTGTTGCCGGACGTGCTGCAGGACGGCGATCTGTTGCTGATGATGGGTGCCGGCGATATCGGTTATGTCGCACAGCACATCATCAACAATGGCTTTACCGGAGCGAGCGCATGAGCGCGGTGATCTCAAGCGCACGCATCAGCGATCCGGCCGCGTTCGGCCGCGTCGCCGTGCTGCTCGGCGGTACCTCGTCCGAGCGCGAAGTGTCGTTGAATTCCGGCGGCAACGTACTCGACGCATTGCGCGCGCGCGGTGTCGACGCACAGCCGGTCGACGGCATCCCCGCATTGGCGCAGGCCCTGGTCGAGCAGCGTTTCGATCGCGTCTTCAATGTGCTGCACGGCCATAACGGTGGCGGCGAAGACGGCATCGTGCAAGGCCTGATGGAAGCCTTCAAGGTGCCGTACACCGGCTCCAACGTGCTCGGCTCGGCGCTGAGCATGGACAAGATCCGCACCAAGCAGGTGTGGCTGTCGCTGGGCCTGTCCACGCCGCGCTATGCGCGCCTGGCTGCCGGCGCCAGTGCCGATCACATCCAGGCCGCCGCACGGCAGATCGGCTTGCCGGTCATCGTCAAGCCGGCCAACGAAGGCTCCAGCGTCGGCATCAGCCGCGTGTTCGACCAGGCCCAGCTCGAAGAGGCGGTGGTGCTGGCGGCGCGCTACGACGGCGCGCTGCTGATGGAGCAGCTGATCGAAGGCGACGAACTCACCGTGGCCGTGCTCGGCGAGGTGGCGTTGCCGTCGATCCGCATCGTGCCCAAGGGCCAGTGGTACGACTACAACGCCAAGTACCTGGCCGACGACACCCAGTACCTGTGCCCGGGCCTGGACGGCGATGCCGAAACGCAACTGCGCCAGCTCGCACTCGATGCCTTCCGCGCCGCCGGTGCGCGTGGCTGGGGACGCGTGGACGTGATGCGCGATCGCAGCGGCCAGTTGTATCTGCTCGAAGTGAACACCGCCCCGGGCATGACCAGCCACTCGCTGGTGCCCAAGGCCGCGCGCCAGCTCGGCATCGATTTCGAAGAACTGGTCTGGCGCGTGCTGGAGCAGACGCTGTGATGACGGGAATCGGGAATCGGGAATCGGGAATCGATAACAGCGGCTGCGCTGTTGCCGTTGCGATTGCCTATTCCCGATTCCCCATTCCCGCGCGCGGAGCGCGCCCATGAACGCCACCCTGCGCATCCTGGCGTGGGTGCTCGCGGTGGCGCTGGTCGCGTTGCCGGTGGTGGCCGTGCTCAATGGTTGGGTCGGCGCCGAGCGTTGGCCGTTGGCGCGGTTGCGGGTGTCGGGCGATTTCAAGCGGGTGCCGGCTGAAGAGTTGCGTGCGGTGGTGTTGCCGTATGCGCGCTCGGGCTTTTTCGCGGTGAAGTTGCAGAACGCGCAGGACGCCATCGCGCGCTTGCCGTGGGTGGAAAGTGCGCAGGTGCGCAAGCGTTGGCCGGACGTGCTGGAAGTGCACGTCACCGAGCACAAACCGTTCGCGCGCTGGGGCGCCGACCGCATGTTGTCCGAGCAGGGCCGGCTGTTCCGCACCCCGCCGTTGTTGAAGGATTTCAAGTTGCCGCAACTCGGTGGCCCGGACAGCAAGACCCAGGATGTGGTGGCGCTCTACAACGAGTCGCGCGCGCTGTTCGCGCCGACCGGGCTGGACGTGGAGCGTCTGGAAATGGACGCGCGCGGCAGCTGGTCGTTGGGCTTGAGCAACGGCGTGCAGATCGTGATCGGCCGCGACGATGCGCGCGCGCGCCTGCAACGCTTCGCCCGCGTGCTGCCGCAACTGGCCGACCCGCAACGCCCGATCGCCCGCGCCGACCTGCGCTACACCAACGGCTTCACGGTCGAACGGCGAATGGAGAGTGGGGAATCGGGAATGGATAAGAAACCCAAGCCGGCGTCGCCCGCTGCGCCTCACGCACTTGTCCTCAATTCTCCTCGTATCCGTGCACCGCTGTTGACCATTCCCCATTCGCTATTCCCTATTCCCGGCTTTAAGACATGAACCGCAAAGGCGACAAATCCCTCATCGTTGGACTGGACATCGGCACCTCCAAGGTCGTCGCGCTGGTCGGCGAGTACTCGCCCGGCAATCCGATCGAAGTGATCGGCATCGGTTCGCATGAATCGCGCGGCCTCAAGCGCGGCGTGGTGGTGGACATCGAATCCACCGTGCAGTCGATCCAGCGCGCGGTGGAAGAGGCCGAGCTGATGGCCGGCTGCGAAATCCGCTCGGTGTACGCATCGATTTCCGGCAACCACGTGCAGTGCAAGAACTCGCCCGGCATCGTGCCGATCCGCGATGGCGAAGTGACCTGGAGCGATCTGGAGCGCGTGCTGGATGCGGCCAAGGCCGTGGCCATTCCTGCCGACCAGCGCATCCTGCATGCGATTCCGCGCGAATACGTGCTGGACGATTCGCAGGAAGGCATCCGCAATCCGGTCGGCATGACCGGCGTGCGCCTGGAGGTGCACGCGCATCTGGTGGTGTGCGCGCAGTCGGCCGCGGCCAACATCACCAAGTGCGTGCAGAAGTGCGGCTTGCAGGTCGACGATCTGGTGCTGTCCTCGCTCGCATCGTCGGTGGCGGTATTGACCGCCGACGAGCGTGAACTGGGCGTGGTGCTGGTGGATATCGGTGCCGGCACCACCGACCTGGCCGTCTACGTGCAGGGCGCGATCTGCCACACCGCCTCGCTGCCGATCGCCGGCGACCACGTCACCAACGACATCGCGCACATGCTGCGCACGCCGACCCCGGAAGCCGAGCAGATCAAGGTGCGCTACGCCTGCGCGCTGGCGCAGCTGGCCACCGCCGAAGAAAGCATCCAGGTGCCGTCGGTCGGCGATCGCCCGCCGCGTCGCATGCCGCGGCACGCGCTCGCGCAGGCCGTGCAGGGTCGTTACGAAGAAATTTTCGAAATGGTGCAGGCCGAATTGCGCCGCTCCGGTTTCGAGGAGATGGTGCGCGCCGGCATGGTGCTCACCGGTGGCGCGTCGAAGATGGAAGGCGTGGTCGAGCTGGCCGAAGAAATGCTGCAGATGCCGGTGCGCGTGGGCATTCCCCAGCACGTCACCGGCCTGGGCGAAGTCGTCGGCAACCCGGTGCACGCTTCCGGCGTGGGCCTGTTGCTGATGGGTAGCCAGATCGAACACCCGCGCCGCCCGTCGATCCCGACCGGACGTGCCGGGAGTTTGTTCAAGAAATTGAAGAACTGGTATCGCGGCGAATTCTGAGGAGCCGGGATTTGGAATTCGGGATTTGGGATTGGTAAGAGCGAAAGAAAAAAGCAGAGTGGCAGCAAGGATTAAGTAGAGAGCGGCGAGCGGGTAGGCGGTAAGCTTTTTTGCAGGCATTGCGTCGAGGAGTAGGTGAGGTGAGTCGTAGAGCGCAACAGCGCATCTACGGTCCCGCACACGAATCCCGACTTTCAAACAACAACACTCGCCGTGATGCGGAGTGGGCAGGGACCCTCGCTTTTGCGAATCCCAATCCCCACTCCCCGATCCCGGCTCAAGAGGACACTGACATGGCACATTTCGAACTGATTGAAAAAATGGCTCCCAACGCGGTCATCAAGGTCGTTGGCGTGGGCGGCGGCGGCGGTAACGCGGTTGCACACATGGTCAACACCAATGTCGATGGCGTGGAATTCATCACCGCCAACACCGACTCGCAGGCCATCAAGAATTGCGGCGCCAAGTTGCAGCTGCAGCTTGGCACCAACGTGACCAAGGGCCTGGGCGCAGGCGCCAATCCGGAAGTCGGCCGTCAGGCCGCGCTGGAAGATCGCGAGCGCATCATGGACGCACTGCAGGGTGCGGACATGGTGTTCATCACCGCCGGCATGGGCGGCGGCACCGGCACCGGCGCGGCGCCGGTGGTGGCACAGCTGGCCAAGGAAATGGGCATCCTGACCGTGGCCGTGGTCACCAAACCGTTCCCGTTCGAAGGCCGTCGCCGCATGCAGGTCGCGCTGAAGGGCATCGAGGAACTGAGCCAGCATTGCGATTCGCTGATCACCATTCCCAACGAAAAGCTGATCACCGTGCTCGGCCGCAACGCCACCATGATTCAGGCCTTCCGCGCTGCCAACGACGTGCTGCAGGGCGCCGTGCAGGGCATCGCCGATCTGATCGTGCGTCCGGGTCTGATCAACGTCGACTTCGCCGACGTGCGCACCGTGATGTCGGAAATGGGCCTGGCCATGATGGGTACCGGTTCGGCACGCGGCGACGATCGCGCGCAGGCCGCCGCCGAAGCCGCCATCCAGAACCCGCTGCTGGACGACGTCAACCTGGCCGGCGCCAACGGTATCCTGGTCAACATCACCGCCGGCCCGGACTTCACCATGGCCGAGTTCGACGAGATCGGACGCACCATCGAGGCGTTCGCGTCGGAAGATGCCACCGTGGTCGTCGGCACCGTGCTCGACCCGGACATGCAGGACGAAGTGCGCGTCACCGTGGTCGCCACTGGCCTGAACCGTGCGGTTGCACGTCAGACCCAGCGTCCGGACCAGCGCGCGCCGATCAAGCTGGTGCGCAACGCCACCACCGGCCAGCCGGAGTTCGGCGATTTCGACACCAGCGGCGGCGATGCGGTGTCCAAGGCCGTTGGCGGCAGCATGGGCCTTGGCCTGCGTCGTCCGAGCAGCGACTCGGTCGGCAGCGGCAGCAACAACGGCGGCGGTTCGGCTGCGCCGGCCGCAGACCTGCCCAACGACTACCTGGATATCCCGGCGTTCCTGCGCCGCCAGGCAGACTGACGCTTCACTGCGATGCCACCTTGGTGGCGCCGCTCGCAACGCCCCGAGGTTCGCTTCGGGGTTGCAATGCCATGTCCTCTTTCTGCCGGATCCACTCGTTGATCCGGCAGCTTTTGCAGTGGCGTGACCGGTCGATTACAGTTGCCGTCACGCGCGACTTGTTAAAATTCGGATAATCTCAACAATTGGACAGCCGGTTCAGCGCCTGTCTGCATTGTTCATCCAGACTTCGCATATGACCCAGCAACGCACCCTCAAAAACACCATTCGTGCCACCGGCGTCGGCCTGCATAGCGGCGACAAGGTGTATATGACGCTACGACCGGCTCCTGTCGATCATGGCGTGGTGTTCCGGCGTGTGGACCTGGAACCTGTCGTCGAAGTCCCCGCCGATGCCGAACTGGTCACCGAGACCACGCTGTGCACCGGTCTGACCTGCAATGGCGCCAAGATCCAGACCGTGGAGCATCTGATGTCGGCACTGGCCGGCCTGGGTGTGGACAACGTCATCGTCGAACTGTCCTCGGCCGAGTTGCCGATCATGGACGGCTCGTCCGGCCCGTTCGTGTTCCTGCTGCAGTCGGCAGGCATCGTCGAGCAGAACAAGGCCAAGCGCTTCATCCGCATCAAGCACACGGTGGAAGTACGCGAGGGCGACAAGGTCGCGCGCTTCGAGCCGTACGAGGGCTACAAGCTCGGTTTCACCATCGAATTCAATCACCCGATGATCCCGGCCAAGCAGTCGCGCCAGGAAATCGAGTTCTCCACCTCGGCTTACGTCAAGGAAATCTCGCGCGCCCGCACCTTCGGCTTCATGCGCGACCTTGAGTACATGCGCGAGCGCAATCTGGGCCTGGGCGGTTCGATGGACAACGCCATCGTGCTGGACGAGTTCCGTGTGCTCAACGAGGACGGCCTGCGGTACACGAACGAATTCGTGCGGCACAAGATTCTGGACGCCATCGGCGATCTGTATCTTGCCGGCGGTGCCATCCTGGGCGCCTACGAAGGCTTCAAATCCGGCCACGCGCTCAACAACAAGCTGGTGCGTGCGCTGCTGGCCGATCAAGCCGCCTGGGAATGGGTCAGCTTCCCCGAAGGCAGCGTGCAGCCGCCGGTCACTTACGCCAGTCCCGTCTACGCCTGATGTCAGGGAATGCCTTAGTTGGCATTCGAAGTGTGAACTCCGTAAGATTTCCGGCCCGTTCTTAACGTTTATTTAAGGCTTCTCTAACTCCTGCGTGGCCCATGCCCGCTAGGATGCGTCGGGTCGTGTGCGGTCTTCGCAATTCTTTCACGCACCGGCGGCCGTTTCGAAAAGGCGGCACGGACATCACCGCTTGGTCGGTGGAACGTCCTGCAAGGAGGCCAAGGCATCGCGCAGTCCTTTGTGCGTCGCCTCGGAGACAGGGCGTGGACGTTCACGGTTCTGCGGCATTGGGGAATGCAGCGGGGTCGTGATGGTCTTGATGGTCACTGCGGTGACCTTCAGTCCGATGGATCGGGCGGCATCCAGCAATTGGGTCTCGGCAAGCCGCAACTTGGCATGCCAGACAGGTGAATCAACCAGAAAAACGAGCTGTTCGCCTCGGACATTGGCCAACCGGCAACGGGTGGCCAGATGAGGCGGTAACAGGGGGCGCAACTGCCGGTCCAGCGCATCGAGCCACAAGGCGCGACGCAAGGGGTCGCCAGCCTTTTCACCCAACGCGGCCTCGATGGCCGGTTGTGGAGCGGAAGGGTTGCGTGCGTTGGACTTGGGCTTGGACATGACACTCATATGGCGTTGAAGAAAGTTGTAATCAAATCTCGGCAAACCCGGACCCAGCGTTTGGTCCGACAGTTCCAGGGCTTCGCCGCAGATCGACCGATGGTAGTCCTCGGCGCGGTGTTGGGCTTGGGGATGTTGATCGGCGTCGGTGCCAGCACCGCCACCGGCATGGTGACCAATTCCGCGCTGCAGGCCAAGGTCGCGCAGCAGCAGGTCGAGCTGGCCCAGGCGCAGCGCGCTTCGCAGGCGCAGGTCAATGCACTGGCCGCGCGCATGGGTGAGCTGCAGGCGCAGGCCACCCGCCTCAATGCATTGGGCGAGCGGCTGACCGAAATGGGCAAGTTGAAGGACGGCGAGTTCGACTTCGACGCGCCGGTCGGCGTCGGTGGCGGCGATGAGCCGGTCAGCGACATGCCGGTCGAATCGCTCAAGGAGACGCTAGGGCAAGTGGAACAGCAGTTCTCCGCCTCCGGCCAGCAATTGAACGTGCTTGCCTCGTTGATGTTCGATCATCAGCTCGAGCAGAACTCGGTGCCCTCGCGGATGCCGATCCGCAACACCTACATCACCTCGGGCTTCGGCGGCCGCGCCGATCCGTTCGACGGTGGTTCGGCCTTCCACAAGGGTGTGGATTTTCACGCCAACGTGGGCGACCCGGTGATGTCGGTCGCCGATGGCGTGGTCAGCTACGCCGGCGTGCGCGGCGGCTATGGCAACGTGGTCGAAGTGGACCACGGCAATGGCTATGTGACCCGCTACGCGCATAACTCGCGGCTGGTGGTGAAGGTGGGCGATCTGGTGCGCGCCGGCCAGCAGGTGGCCAGGGCCGGTTCCAGCGGCCGTTCCACCGGCGCACACGTGCATTTCGAAGTGTGGGCGGACGGGCGGGTGGTCAATCCGCGCAAGTTCCTGGGCGATACCAACACGCCGGTAGGACGTCGAGGGCGCGGTTGACGAAGGCGCGCTCGGCGCTTGATTCGTGAAGGCCCGCCCCAAGCTACAATAGGGTGTTGCCATCGACAGGGCGCAGTGCGCCCTGTTTCGTTTACGGCGGCCGGGTCCTGGGGACCGGCGTCGGTCAAACCGTTCCTTTTCAACCGGTTTCTTCAATGATCAACAGTCTGCTTACCCGTGTCTTTGGCAGTCGTAACGAACGCCAGCTGCGCCAGCTCACCCGCCTCGTCACCCAGATCAATGCGCTGGAGCCGACGATCGAGAAGCTCTCCGACGCCGAGCTGCAAGCCAAGACCCCGGAGTTCAAGCAGCGACTTGCCGCCGGCGAGTCCCTGGACAAGATTCTTCCCGAAGCCTTTGCGGTCTGCCGCGAGGCCAGCCGCCGCGTGCTCGGCATGCGCCATTACGACGTGCAGCTGATCGGCGGCATGGTGTTGCATCTGGGCAAGATCGCCGAGATGCGCACCGGCGAAGGCAAGACCCTGGTGGCCACGCTGCCGGTGTACCTCAACGCGCTGCAGGGCGAGGGCGTGCACGTGGTCACGGTCAACGACTACCTGGCGCGCCGCGATGCGGCGCAGATGGGCAAGTTGTACAACTGGCTGGGCCTGAGCGTGGGCGTGGTGTATCCGGGCATGCCGCACAGCGACAAGCGCGAGGCCTATGGCAGCGACATCACCTACGGCACCAACAACGAATTCGGTTTCGACTACCTGCGCGACAACATGGCGCTGTCGCGCGCCGATCGTTACCAGCGCAATCTGCATTACGCGATCGTCGACGAAGTCGACTCGATCCTGATCGACGAAGCACGCACCCCGCTGATCATCTCCGGCCCGGCCGACGAGTCGCCGGAGCTGTACATCCGCGTCAACCGCATCGTGCCGCAGCTGACCAAGCAGGAAAGCGAAGAGGGCGAGGGCGATTACTGGATCGACGAGAAGGGCAAGCAGGTACATCTGTCGGAAGCTGGCATGGGCCACGCCGAAGAACTGCTGATGCAGGCCGGCATTCTCGAGAATGCCGAAGACGGCCTGTACGCCGCGCAAAACCTGAGCGTGGTGCATCACCTCAATGCCGCACTGCGTGCGCATGCGATCTACCAGCGCGACGTGGATTACATCGTGCGCGATGGCGAAGTGGTGATCGTCGACGAATTCACCGGCCGCACGCTGTCCGGGCGTCGCTGGTCCGACGGCCTGCATCAGGCGGTCGAGGCCAAGGAAGGCGTGCCGGTGCAGCGCGAGAACCAGACGCTGGCCAGCATCACTTTCCAGAACCTGTTCCGCATGTACAAGAAGCTGTCCGGCATGACCGGTACGGCCGACACCGAAGCCTACGAATTCCAGAGCATCTACGGCCTGGAAGTGGTGGTGATTCCGACCAACCGCCCGACCGTGCGCAAGGACCATCCGGACCAGGTGTTCCTCAACCGCAAGGGCAAGTTCAACGCGGTGCTGGCCGATATCGAAGACTGCGCCAAGCGCGGTCAGCCGGTGCTGGTGGGGACCACCTCGATCGAAACCTCGGAGATGCTGTCCGAGCATCTGCGCAATGCAGGTGTGAAGCATGAAGTGCTCAACGCCAAGCAACACGAGCGCGAAGCCACCATCGTGGCCAACGCCGGCCAGCCGGGTGCGGTGACCATCGCCACCAACATGGCCGGTCGCGGTACCGACATCGTGCTGGGCGGTTCGCTGGAAACCGAGCTGCACGGCATGGGCGACGACATCAGCGACGAGCAGCGGCTGCAGGCCAAGACCGAATGGCAGCGTCGGCATGACGCGGTCAAGGCGGCCGGCGGCCTGCACATCATCGGGACCGAGCGGCACGAGTCGCGCCGTATCGACAACCAGCTGCGCGGCCGTGCCGGTCGTCAGGGCGACCCGGGTTCCTCGCGCTTCTATCTGTCGCTGGAAGACAACCTGATGCGCATCTTCGCCTCGGACTGGGTCCAGAAGGCGATGCGCATGATGGGCATGAAGGAAGACGACGTCATCGAAGATCGCCTGGTCAGCCGGCAGATCGAAAAGGCGCAGCGCAAGGTGGAAGCGCACAACTTCGACATCCGCAAGAACCTGCTGGACTTCGACGACGTCAACAACGATCAGCGCAAGGTGATCTACGCCCAGCGCGACGAATTGCTGGATGCCGAATCGGTCAAGGACAACGTCGACGGTATCCGTGGTGATGTGATCTACGACCTGGTCGCCCGCTTCGTGCCGCCCAATTCGGTCGACGAGCAGTGGGACCTGAAAGGTCTGGAGGCCACGCTGGAATCGGAGCTGGGCATGCCGCTGGCACTGAGCGAGATGGCACGCACGCAGGAAGAACTGGACGCCGAGCAGATTGCGGCGAAGGTGCAGGCGGCGGTGGATGCGCACTTTGCCGAGAAGGAAGCGGCGGTGGGCAACGACACCATGCGCGCCTTGGAGAAGCACGTGATGCTGACCGTGCTCGACCAGGGCTGGAAGGAACATCTGGCCAAGATGGATTACCTGCGCCAGGGCATCTATCTGCGCGGCTATGCGCAGAAGCAGCCCAAGCAGGAATACAAGAAGGAAGCCTTCGAGCTGTTCTCCGAGATGCTGGAGAACGTCAAGCGTGAAGTGATCAACCTGCTGGCGCGCGTGCGCATCCGCAGCGAAGAGGAAGTGGCCGAGCTGGAAGAGCAGGAGCGTCTGCAGGCGCAAGCGCGCTTGATGGCTTCGCAGTTTCAGCATCAGGACGTGGGCGGTTACGGTGCCGACGAGGAGGTGGAACAGATGCAGGCCGGCAACGCACCGGTGCCGGTGTCGCAGGTGACCCGCGACGAGCCCAAGGTGGGCCGTAACGATCCGTGTCCGTGCGGTAGCGGCAAGAAGTACAAGCACTGCCACGGTCAACTCAGCTGAGCTGAGTTGACCGTGGTGCAGCCCGCTTTGCGGGCTGCACACCCAGTGTCAGCGTAGCGGACGCTGGGTGCACGGTATTCCTCCGATCCCCGTGCCTTTGGCGCGCCCCCTTACCAAGGGGGCTCTACTGACGAGGGGATTCGTGGGGCTTGTTGAGAAGCGGGAATTGTTTGGACAGCGGGATTGAATGTCGGAGGCTGGGTGCAATGCCCTGTCCCCCCGATTCCGTTTGCGTTTGGCGAACTAGCCACCAAGAGCGTTGCTTGCAGAGTCGGTGGCGTTTGTTTGGAAAGCACGGCTGAGGGGCGAGGAGGGCACGCTTGGCGGGCTCTACCCCGGTGAGCGTCAGCGCGGCAAGTCCGCTTTACGCCCATACATCGCACGCTTTTACATCTCTTGTGGCGCCGACTGTGCCGTCCGCATAGAAACATGCTCCGCCTTGCGTGACTGTATGACTGCGGGGCGTATGCTCATTCCACGTCCTGCGGGGAGTGCGGTCGTGGCGCAGCTGTCGAGCCAGCAACTGAAGGTGTTCGTGCCTGCGCGCGACTACGCGTTGTCGCAGCGCTTCTATCGCGCACTGGGCTTTGTGCAGGAAGACGAGGTGGGCAACGTGACCTGCTTCCGGCATGGCACGCATTGCGCGTTTTTGTTGCAGGATTTCTATCTGCGCGAGCTGGCCGAGAACCTGATGCTGCACCTGTGGGTGGACGACGCCGACAGCTGGTGGCAGCACGTGCACGACACCGGGCTGGGCGAGCAGTTCGGGGTGACCTGCAGCGCGCCGGAAGATCGGCCATGGGGCGCACGCGATTTCACCTTGCACGATCCCAGCGGAGTGCTGTGGCGCATCGGACATCCGCTGTAGGGCCGGGATTGGAGATTGGGGATTCGGGACTGGCAGAAGTACATATGCTGCGCTTTGACCAATCCCTAATCCCTAATCCCCGCCCTCAAGCGATTGCACTGAACCGCTCACTCGCGGCACTCTTGTGCCCATGCCCGATTCTCTGAGATCCATCCACGTCGTTGCAGGCGTGATCACCGACCCCCGCGGCCGCATCCTGCTGACCCGCCGTACCGAAACCCGTGACATGCCCGGCCTGTGGGAGTTTCCCGGCGGCAAGCGCGAACCCGGCGAAACCTCCGAACAGGCACTGGTGCGCGAACTCAACGAAGAGCTCGGTATCGAAGCGCAGGTGGGCGAGTGGCTGATGGATGTGCCGCAGTTGTACCCGGACAAGCGGCTACGCCTGGAAGTGCGCCACATCACTGCATGGAAAGGCAGCCCGCGCGGGCGCGAAGGCCAGGCGATGACCTGGGTGGCCGCAGACAAGCTGACCCGCTATTCGATGCCGCCGGCCGACGTGCCGGTAGTCGGTGCGTTGCGCCATCCCGACCGCTATCTGATCACGCCCGAACCCGACGACGAGATGCTGTGGCTGGAAGGTCTGGAGCGTGCGCTGCAAGAGGGCGTTACGCGCATCCAGTTGCGTGCGCGCCAGGCCGAGCCCGTGCGCTGGCAGGCATTGCTGCAACAGGTGATGCGCCTGCGTGGTCGTGCGCGCGCGCAGCTGCTGCTCAATCGCGACATCGCGCTGGCTGGCGAACTCGGCATCGGTGTGCATCTGGGATCTGAGCAATTGGCCGCACTGCAACAGCGCCCGCTGCCGGCCGAACAACTGGTTGCCGCCTCGTGCCACGGACTGGAAGATCTGCGTCACGCACAGCGGCTCGGCTGCGATTTTGCGGTACTGGGTCCGGTGCAGACGACGACCTCGCATCCGGGCGCGACACCGTTGGGATGGGACGGTTTCGAAACCCTGCGCGAGCAGGTCTCGCTACCGATCTACGCACTCGGCGGCATGCAGATCGACGACCTGCGCCAAGCACGCTCGCATGGTGCGCAAGGCATTGCGGCAATTCGCTCGCTCTGGCCGCAGTGATTGCGCCGTCGGCGACCTTGGTGGTGTTCGGCGGATTGCCGGGCGTCGGCAAGAGCGCCATTGCACAGCTGCTGCTCACGCACTGCAATGCGATGTATCTACGCATCGACAGCATCGAGCAAGCGCTGCGCGACAGCGGTGCACTCGCTGACGACGTCGGGCCGGCCGGCTATCTGATTGCCTACGCCATTGCAGAGGCGAATCTGCGCCAACGCCAGGTGGTGGTTGCCGATAGCGTCAATCCCTTGCCGGTCACCCGCGAGGCGTGGCGCGATGTGGCGCGTCGCACACAAAGCCGGCTGCTGGAAATCGAAGTGGTGTGCCGCGATCGCGACGTTCATCGGCAGCGCGTGGAATCGCGGCACAGCGAAATCCCCGGACTGCGCGCGCCGGAGTGGTCGTCCGTACTCGCGCATGACTATGTGGCCTGGACCGAGCCGCATTGGGTGATCGACAGCGCGGTGCTGAGTCCGGAGCAAGCGGTTGCAGAGATCATGCGTCGGTTTGCTGCTTAGTCTGAAAGCGTTTGGCGAGCTGTGTGCCTACGTGCGGGCAACGTCATTTGAGAGGGCTGCTCGAAGCAGAGACGGTCATGGCAGCCCACGCGTGCGATAGACCGATGCAATCCCGCTGCCATTTGCGAGCAGTCGTCAGGCAGGTGTGGAGGGCATCGCAGCGCGGTAGATGCCGATTCCGAGCGCTGGCGGCGACTGCCCGGCGATGAGTACAGTCGTTTGTGAGCGGCTTTAGAACGTCACCCAGAAGCAGTTGTACTGCCGGCGCAGGCGCAGCACGCTGCGTGCGGGGGTGCCGCTGGGGAGGTTCTGTTCCAGGCGCAGGCCCCACGGTCGTGGGCGGCTTGGAGTTGCGGGAAGCGGGGCGTCGATAGCGCTGCCGTCCAACGATGGAGCGGCTGTGGCTGTGCTGCCGGCCTCGGCTCCCCAGGTTGGTGTCTCGCTTTGCGGATACATCGGGACGATATCCAGCAACGGGCGTTGCACGATCGCTTCCAGACGGCTCAAGACCTGGTTGGCAGCGGCATCGGATTGCCCGCTCCACAGGTAGAGGCTGGAGAGCCGGTTGACGTCGCGGCTGTCCACCGCCAGTTGCAGCAATGACACCAGTTCGCTCAGCCGACGCGGGCAGCCGTAGCGATACAGGCCGGTGTTGCCCTGCGTGCGAGTGGCCGGTGGCGGACGCGAAGCGGCGCCGACGTCTTCGCAGCGGCGGTCGGTGAACATGGTCTGCCCATCCGGCGTGACGCAGCGGCGGATCTCCTGCGCCTGCACACGCGTGGCGGAGCCAAGGCAGAACAACAGCAACAAAGGCAGCAGGAGGCGAGGCATCGGCGCAGCGTAGCCGGGGGCGTGTGAGCTGACGAGATGCATGTGCGCGCAGGCGTGCGTGCGATACCGGCCGGTCACCCGTTCAACCTCGGCAGCACGCGTGCGCATCAGGACCTGCGCGTCGGTGTGCGACGTGCTGTGGTTGTGATACGAGGCCGGCCAAACGCGCGCCGGCAGCGCATGCGCGCGCAAAGCCCGCACTCAGCGCCCGAGCAGTTGCAACACCTGCGTGGTCGGCTTGGCCAGGTTGAGCGTGTAGAAGTGCAGGGCCGGCGCGCCGCCGGCGATCAGGCGTTCGCACACCGTGGCCACCACTTCCGCACCGAAGGCGCGCACCGCATCGGCATCGTCGCCGTAGGACTGCATCTTCTTGCCGATCCAGCGCGGAATCTCCGCACCGCATTGCTCGGAAAAACGCCGCAGCTGCGAGAAATTGGAGATCGGCATGATGCCGGGGATGATCGGGATCTCCACGCCCATGCGCTGCACCGTGTCGCGGAAATGAAAGTACGCATCGGCGTTGTAGAAGTACTGGGTGATCGCCGCATCGGCGCCGGCATCCACCTTGGCCTTGAAGTAACGTAGATCGCTCAGCGCATCGGTCGCCTGCGGATGGGTTTCCGGATACGCGCCGACTTCGATGCGGAATGCATCGCCGTGTTCGGCGCGGATGAAGGCAATCAGGTCGGAGGCATAGCGCAGGTCGCCCGGATGGCCCATGCCCGAAGGCAGATCGCCGCGCAGCGCGACGATGCGGGTGCAGCCGATCGCGCGATAGAGTTTGAGCAGTTCGCGGATTTCCTCGCGGCTGCCGCCGACGCAGGACAGATGCGGGGCGGCTTCGAAGCCATGCTTCTGCTTGAGGTGACGCACCGTCTCGGAGGTGTAGCTGAGCGTGGAGCCGCCGGCACCGAAGGTGCACGACACGTACTCCGGCGCGTAGCCCTTCAACCTGGCCGCGGTGCGGTCCAGCTGCGCGCGCTGGTCGTCGGTCTTGGGCGGGTAGAACTCGAAACTGAGATGCGTCATCGCGGCGGGTCCGGCAGAGCGTGCGGGCATAATATCGCTTCATCGCGATGAATGCATATTTGGTTGCAGGCGCCCCGATTTTCGCGTTAGCCATCATGTGGGCATCGGGGTGCAGGCGTGATATCCGCATGGTTGCGGCTGCTTGCGCGAGGGCATCACTAGCTAGCGTACGCGGTAAGCTTCCAGACCCCACGCCACTTGATCGGAGCGCAACATGCAAGAAGAGGAAATGGATGTCATTGCCGAATCGTTGGGCCGCATCTGGGTCGCGTTGGCGCGCAGCGTCGGCGACCTGGCGCTCGCCCTGGCCGAGCAACCCGGTGTGGATGGCGACAAGTTGCTGAGCGACTTCGCTGCGCGCCTGCCGTCCGGGCAGGACGACGGCACATCGAAGGTGTTCGAGGCGATTCGCCAGTACATCGACCAGGGCGTCGCTCCCAGCGAGGAGTGATGCGTGCCATGCGCGTCTGCGTCAGTGCAGGCGCGCGTGGCGATTGGTGGGGTCTTGCGCTGCGCAGCATCGCTGCCCACCTGCGCCAGACGTTGACGCCTGCATGCCTACACTGGACGCACTTTCAACGGAGCGCCTTGCATGAGCGACACCACGATGACCGCCATCGCCATCCGCGATGGCAAGGGCGATGCGGATGCGCTGTATGTCAGCGAGCAACCGCGCCCGCGTCCCGCGCCGGGGCACGTGCTGATCCGCGTGCACGCCGCCGGCATCAATCGTCCCGATCTGCTGCAGCGTGCCGGTCACTATCCGCCGCCGCCCGGCGCGCCGGAGACGCTTGGGCTGGAAATCGCAGGTGAAATCGTGGAGCCGGCCGGTCGCTGGAAAGTGGGCGATCGCGTGTGTGCATTGCTGGGCGGCGGCGGTTACGCGCAGTACGCAGCGGTCGACGCGCGCCATGTGCTGCCGATTCCGGCCGGCATGGATCTGGTGCACGCCGCCGCATTACCGGAAACCATCTTTACCGCCTACGCCAACCTGTTCGAGCACGGCCGGCTCGCGGCCGGCGAGTGGCTGTTGCTGCATGGCGCCACCTCCGGGATCGGCGTCACCGCGATCCAGATGGCCAAGGCCGCCGGCGCGCATGTATTGGCTACCGCACGTTCGGCGGGCAAGGCGGCACAGGCGCGCGAACTGGGCGCCGATGTGGCGATCGACTCCACTGCCGAATCCTTTGTCGCCGTGGCCAAGGCGCACGGCGGTGTGGATGTGTCGCTCGACATGGTGGGCGCGGCGGTGTTCGCCGATACCCTGGAGGCGCTCAATCCGCGCGGGCGCATCGTCTACATCGCCTCGCAGGCCGGTTCGACCATCGAGGTACCGATTCCGCTGCTGATGCGCAAGCAGGCGATCCTCACCGGCTCGACGCTGCGCCCGCGCAGTGCCGACGAAAAGGCGCGTCTGGCGGCGGAAGTGGAGCGCGTGGTGTGGCCGTGGATCGCGCAGGGCAAGCTGCGCGTGCTGCTGGACAAGCGCTTCCCGCTGAGCGAGGCCGCTGCGGCGCACCGCTATCTGGAGCAGGGCAGCCACCTCGGCAAGGTGGTGCTGGAGATGTGACTACGCGCGGTCGCCTGCCTGGCATGCGCGTGCGTGTCAGGGAGATGCGCTCCGCGTCCTCGCTAAACGCCGAGCAACTTCGCATTGTGCAGAGTGAATGGTCATACCTGGTCGTAACAATCTGCGGAAGGTGTACTCACTCTCGACAGCGAAGGAATCAATGATGCGGACCTCTTTGGGCGTGGCAGTGCTGGCATCCACCGTGATGGTGTGCAGCGCGGGCACTGCGCATGCGGCGACATCTGAGCTGCCTGCATCTGGTCAGTTGCCAGCGGTCAGCGCCAGTGCGCCGATGGCGCCGGAGCGCGTTCTGCAGATCAGTCTCGTGCTCAAGCCGCGCACGGATGCGGCCACGCAGCACGCGGCGATCGATCAATGGCTGATGCGCGATGCGGCCGACCCGCTGCTGCGTGGCACGCTGAACAAGAGCGCCGCGTCTGCTACCGGTGACATCGCCCAGGTCAAGGACTACCTGCGCAGGTATGGCATCACCGATGTGCAGGTCGTATCCGACGGCCACGTGTTGCAGGCCAGCGGCACAGCGGCGGCGCTGCAGTCGGCATTCGCGACGACGCTGCGTACGGCCAGCGTCGATGGGCGTGCGGTGTACTTCAATCAGGGTGCGATCGCGCTTCCTGCCGCATTGCGGCCCATCGTGCAGGGTGTGGTGGGGTTGGATAACCGCAGCGCTGCCAGATTGACCCACCGCTCGATGGTGCCCGCCGATACGCGTGTCGCTGTCGATCAGGCACTGCATACAAGCGCGGTCGTTGTACGCAGCACAAGCGCCTCGGAAGTGGCGCGGCATAGCGTGGAAGAGCTCGGTAGCGCCTATGGCGCGAATGCGCTTGCACCTGCCAGCAGCGTCGTCGGTGCCATTATCGCGTCCGGCAATCTGGAAAACACGCTGCTACGTCTGCAGCACTTCCAAACGCTGCACGGCCTGCATACGCCGGTCAAGGTAGTGACCGTGGGCGACCCGGCAGCGCCGGGCTTCCGCTCCAGTGCAGATAGCAAGACCAACGAAAGCGAATGGGACATGGACACGCAGCTGCTGGTCGGCAGTGCCGGCGGACTGAAGCAGTTGATCATCTACAACATCCCGGACCTTTCCTGGAAAAGCATGACCGATGGCCTGGCGCGTGCCGCCGACGACAACCTGGCGCGTGTGGTCAGTATGTCGATCTATGCGTCCGAAACCGAAGTGAACGACACCATCTTCCAGGCAATCGATGCCAGCGTGTCCAAGGCGGTCAAACAGGGACAGAACATCCTGATCTGCAGCGGCGACGATGGGATCTATCAACCATTGAGCGCGCGTGCGCGTGCGCCTTACTACGACAGCCTGCTAGGTCATCAGGACCAGCGCCAGGTCGCGTTTCCTGCCTCAGACTCATATGCGATCGCGGTCGGCGCCACAGAACTGCAGACCAAGACCGGTAGCGCAGGCACCTATGCAGCGGAGCGCGTGTGGAATGCCGGAGTGGGCCGCCAGATCAGCCAAGGCGGCCTGAGCAGGGGCGCCGACGCGCCGCAGTGGCAGAAGACCGCGATCGCAGCACAGGTGAGTTCCGGACGCCGCGCGGTGCCGGACGTCAGTTTCAATGGGGCTTTTTCCAGCAGCGCGGAGATCTTGTTGACCGATGCGCAAGGACGGGAGTTTCTTGGATACGTCTGGGGCACCAGCGCTGCCACGCCGACCTTCGCCGGCTATGTCGCGCGGCTGCTGCAATCGCATCCGAACCTGGGCTTCATCGGCCCCCAGATCTATCGCTATGCGAGCCAGCGCGGCGATGTGCAACGCAAACATGATGTGCTGGCCGGAACCAATGGCCTGTATGGCGATGGGTATGTGGCCGCAAACGGCTGGGACTTCGCGTCGGGTTGGGGCAGCCTGGATATCGCCGATTTCGACCGTTTCCTGGCGCATGCCTCACCCTGATCCTGCGCAGCTGCCGTGCAGTGCGGCGCCGAGGCGATCGGTGCCGCACTGCATGCAGACACCAGCAGTCATAGCATCGTGTCGACCACCGCTTCAATGTGGTGCCCGTCGGGGTCGATGACGAACGCGGCGTAGTAATCGTCGCCGTAATCCGGCCGCAAGCCGGGCGCGCCGTTGCAGCTGCCGCCATGCTGTAGCGCGGCCAGATGAAAGGCGTTTACCGCGTCGGCGTTTGCTGCGGCAAATGCCAGATGGAAGCCTGCCCCCGGCGCACATTGCGCTGCCGGGCGCTGCTTCAACGCCAGGCTATCGCCGCCTCCGGGCCGGCCGTAGCCGACCGCTTGATCGAGCGTACCCGGCTCCAGATCGGACCACACCCGCACGTAGCCGAGCGCGCCGAGCACCGCGTCGTAGAAGGCCACCGATGTCTCGATCGTGCCAGCGCCCAGCGAAACGTGATGCAACATCGATGTCATCCTTTAATAGTGGCGGCACATCCGCGTGCCGGCGGCGATCGTGGTCTCTGCTGGTGTTTGCGTCAACCGACCCGTTAGAAAGGTCGCCTCGTCGGATGTGCTTTCTGATCCAAACATATGCAGCCGCCCGGTAAAGGCCGCGACCAGCGACGCGTGCTGCGCATTCGCAATGATGCCGCCACAACGATGCAGCAATGGCCTTCCCCGCGACGGCCACCCGCCTCGCAGGTATAGCAAAACAAGCAGGAGCGATGTCTCGCGGCGAGCCGCACCCTGACCTTACACTGCGTCCTCGCGTGCAGAGCTGCGGATCTGCATTGCACCATTGCCGCGTTGGCCCCGCGCAATCGCTTGCCTCCTGCGATCGACGCGGCGCTGTCACTTCCACATCAGCACGAAGGTTTCGATGAAGCATCCAGACGCATTGCGCATTGCCCTTGTCGGTATCGGCAAGATCGCCCGCGACCAGCATGTGCCCACCATCGCCGCGCGCGAGGATGTGCAACTGGTCGCCACCGTCAGCCGGCACGGCACGGTCGATGGCGTGCCGGCCTATCACACGTTGGAAGAGGCGTTTGCTGCGCATCCGCAGATCGAGGCAGTGGCGTTGTGCACGCCACCGGTCGGGCGGCATGCGCTTGCCCAGGCCGCACTGAGCGCTGGCCGCCATGTGTTCCTGGAAAAACCCCCCGCCGCCACGCTCGCAGAAATCGATGATCTACGTGCGGTGGCGCAGCGTGCGCAACGCAGCCTGTTCACCAGCTGGCATTCGCGGTGTGCCGCCGCTGTGGAGCCTGCGCGGGCGTGGCTGGCCGACAAGCAGATCCTGCGCGCGCACATCACCTGGAAAGAAGACATTCGCCATTGGCATCCGGGGCAGGACTGGATTCTGGAGCCGGGCGGCATGGGCGTGTTCGATCCCGGCATCAATGCGTTGTCCATCGTCACGCATCTGCTGCCACGCCCCTTCGCGCTGCGCGAGGCCGAGTTGCATACGCCGGAAAACCGCCAGGCACCGCTATACGCCAAGCTCGCCTTTGTCGATACCGCGGGTGTGCCGGTGACGGCCGAATTCGACTTCCTGCAAACCGGTCATCAGCGCTGGGATATCGAGGTGGAAACCACCGCAGGCCTGCTCATGCTCAGCGAGGGCGGTGCCAGGCTCAGCATCGATGGGCAGGCGCAGGCAGTGGATGCGGCCGGCGAGTACGACGGCTTGTATCGGCGCTTTGTGCAGCTGGTGCGCAGCGGCGAGTCGGAAGTGGATGTCGCGCCATTCGTGCACGTTGCCGACGCGTTTCTGTTGGCCGCACGCAAGGTTACCGCGCCGTTTGCCTGGTAGTCGGTCGCGCTCTCCAGGGTGCTGCAGCATGGCAAACACCGGCCATTGGCCGGTGTTTTTTTGCGTCAGAGACCGCGCGTTTCCACGAGCGTATTCCAGCGAATCGGCAGCAAACGCCTCGGGTCGACACTTCTGCTGCCCACATGTCTCAGCGACTGTCCAGCACCGCCTCGTCCTGCCCGACCGTGGCGGTCGTGGTCACGCCATTGGCTGAAGTGGAACGACGCGCAAGCTTGCGCATCGCAGGTGCGATCTGCGCGCGGAAGCGCCTGACCACCCATGCCTCGTCCAGCAGCGCAAACGCAAAGAAGCCCAGCAAGGTACCGGCGACCAGCGTGGGCGCGTGCGCAAACGTGCCGGGCAGCAACAGGCTCAGCCACAAAAAGATATTGGGCGAGGTCTGCAGCAGATGGATGTCCGAGGCGATGGCGGCACTGATGCGCTTGCCGGTCATCGCCTGGTGCGCGTGCAGATAGAGCGCGCTGCCCACGCGGCATGCCATCAGTAGCGTAAACGGCAGCAGCAGTGCGGCCCACGCCGGCCAGCCACCGTGCAGCAGTGCATCGGCCAGCGCCGCTCCGTCGGCGCGCAGCGAGACCAGCAAGGCCATCGGCACCATCGTCAATGAGCCAACCCAGCCCCAGTTGGTTGCGAGCTTGCCGGCCGCGATCGGGCGCGCACGCCGCCAGCGCTGTGCGAGCAAGCAGGGCAACGCCAAGGCAAGCAGCAGCACCACGAAGAAGCGCTCCAGCGCATGCGCGTTGCCCAGCACTTCGCGATGGTCCACATACAACACCAATAACAGCACAGGCAGCAGGATCGACAGCACCAGCGTGTAGCGTGCCGCAAAAAAATAATCGCCACCGCGCGCCAGCGAAAAGGTCGGTACCGACAAGGCCGGCGGTACGATCAGCAACAAGCCGATCACATGGATCCATTCGTTCTGGAAGTGTGTGAGCAGGAACATGGCACACAGCGCACGTGCCACGCTGATGACGCTGAGCGCGATGTTTTCCGGACCTTGGGTCAGGCGCAGTGCGCCCGGTTCGATACGCAGCGACAGGAAGAAGGCATTCGCTGCCAGCAGCGCGACGATGGCGGTGGTGGTGACGACATGCGGAAGACTGACGCCCAGGCACGACAGTGCGAAGCCGCTGATTGCCGCGAGCAACATCCATTGCAACAGGTGGATCTCGGTCTGCTCGCCCAGATAATTCATGCGCGAGGAGCTGCGCGCGGTCATTTGCTTGAGTTCGTCCCACGACAGCGGGCGCGAATTGGGCAGGCGGAAGTCGATGTACTCGGCAGGCGGCAATCAGCGCGAACACTTCGACGATGTACTTGTGCGCCACCACCAGGACCTGCTTGCCTTGTCGATCCAGCGGTGCCAGCACGGTGTCGTAGTAGTGCTTGCAACGCGCATACATGTCCATCCAGTGTTCGCCATCGGGTGGTGCTCCATCAGCGTCGTGAAAGCAGGCGTCGTAGAGACGGTGGCCGATCGACTTCTTGATCAAGGTCTTGTTCTTGCCGGCAAAAATGCCGAAATCGCGCTCCACCAAGGCGGCGCTCAAGCGCACCTGCGGGTTGCCTTGCGCACCCTCCAAGATGATGGCCGCCGTGGCCTGTGCACGCTCCAATGTGGACACATGCACTTCGTCGAAACGTAATGCGCGTTGGCACACGTAGCGTGCTGCCTGCTGTGCCTGGCGGCGGCCGAGCGGCGTGAGCGGTGAGTTCTGCGCACCGGCAAAATAGTTCTGTTCGTTGGCGAGCGACTCACCATGGCGCACGAAATAGAGAGGCATCGCATTGCTCCGGTCTGCTGCACGGTTCATCGAGACTGAGGCGTCGCTGCCTGAAGCAAGGCGGCGTCGCCTCATCGGGGGATAGCTGCGACGCATGCGATGTGCTGATCACACTGCATGCGTGGAGTTGCCCACGTAGGTCCGGCGAACAAGCGGCTTCGTTGCAGTCGCGAGATTTCTTTTTTCAATCAATGCGACTTGAACGCGAGCGCGCGTTGATGGTGCTGCGATATTTCGCTCCCTCTGCGTTGCCGCATCACGAGTGCGAGCGTTGCTGAAAACATAAGAAAATTGCGCAAATTATTCGGGAGATAAAATCCTCCGCACGCGATGACGCGGCAGAGGCACTGTGTGGATCGCACCATGACGGCGTATTTTCAAGTTCACAGGTGCGCTACAGGTTACCTTGTCGTGCGATGAGAACAGTGGCGTATGGCGTATTCGCCTGGATTGCCTGGTAACTCAACGACGCCAGAGACGTGCCCCGCGCGCCGGCAGGGGGATGGGGATGACGCGTGCTGTCCAGGCATGGCCGGCGGATGAAGCAGATGCGCCCGGTAAGCGCGCCGAGCACCAGGACCACGCGCAGGCCGCTAAACTATGCCCATACCCACCTGCCGATCCATTCCCATGCGCAATCCACTGCAAGAACAACTGCTCAAGGCTGGCCTGGTCAAGAAGGCCCAGGTGGACAAGGTCGCACGCGAGCAGCTCAAGCAGCGTCACGCCAAGGGCGCTGCGGTGGCGCCGGCAGACGTGGACAAGGTGGACACCGCGCGTCTGCAGGCCGAGCGCGCCGAACGCGATCGTGCGCTGGCCGAGGAGCGCAAGGTGCAACTTCGGCGGCAGGAGGTGCTGGCCCAGGTCCGGCAGATCGTGGAGACCAGCAAGGTCAAGCGCGAGGGCGAGATCGACTACCGTTTCAACGACGGCAGCGTCATCCGTAGCGTGCTGGTCAATCCCACGCTGCGCAGCCAGTTGGCCAGTGGCGCACTGGTGATCGCACGCCACGGCGACGGCTTCGAGCTGATTCCACGCGCAGCCGCCGACAAGGTCTACAGTCGCGATGCGGACACCGTGGTGCTGGACCATGGCCGCGGCAGCGCCCCCGCAGCGACAGACAGCGACGATGACTACTACAGCCAGTTCAAGGTGCCGGACGATCTGATCTGGTGAGTGGCCGCGTGCAGGGCTGCACGCTACCCTGGCGGTCTTTGTCACCTCCAACACTGCCATGTCGATCGTTCTAACGTCGTTCGCCCGTACCCGCCTGTTCCCGCGCGGTGGTCGCGGCAACGCCATCCAGGACTGCACACCCGAGCAGTTCATCCAGCGGCTCAATGACGAAGCGCCGGTGCGCGTGATCGAAGGCTATGCGCCGTTCTGTCGGTTGCACGTGCACCGCAACTGGACCTCGACCCGCTGCCTCACCGCGCCGATCACCGGCGACAATCGTCACCTGCTGCGTTCCGGCTACGAGGCGCGCGGTACGCAGGAATTGCCGGTGCTGGTGCGTTGGTTCGAAGGTGTCGAACCGCCGGTGGCCACGTATCTCTTGCCGATTTTGTATAGCCGCGATCAGCTGGCGAACGAAGGCTCGCCGATCGACGCTGACTGGGGCGTGGTCGGTTGCCTCTACACCACCGAGCCGGAGGAAGTCCCGATGGCGCCGATCACGATGTTGCGCAACGCACTCGGCGTGGAAGAAGGCGGCTCCGGCACACCGCTTGATCGTGACGCGTATCGGCGCAGCGTTGCGTTCTGGGAACGCAATGCGAATTGGCGGCCGTAGCAGGCAGATCGCTCGTGTCGTATCGTGCGATTTTCGCGCGGCAGACAAAGGAGCGCTGCTCTTGAACTCAGGTCTGTGGGCGGCGCGGTGCTGCTTCGCCGCCACGAGCGCATCCTTTCCCTGAGCGAGAGATAGGGTTGCCCTTACGACTGCAGAGCCGGGCTGCGTGTGCTGTTTTCGGACTCGCCGCAGCTCGACATTCTGATGACTGTCAGAACCGATATTCGGCATTCACCGACGCCATGTCGGTGCTCAGGTCCACTTCGAATTTCTTGGCGTTGTAATGGTCGTAGTTGGCGCCGATGCTGAAGTGTTCGCCCAGGTTGTAGCCCACGCCGGCGCCTGCATACCAAGACAGCTTGTCCAGGTCGGCGCGGTCCGACACGGTGTCATTGCGCAGGCCTTGACCCTTCCAGCCATACAGCCCACCACGCATGCTGGCATACCACTTGTCGCCGAGTGCGAAGCGCTGATTCACGCCTACCGTCCATCCACGCAGCTGGCTCTGGTCTTCGACGACCGCGTCACCGTTGAAGAGATTTTTCGCCTGGATGTTGCCAAGATCGTTGTAGCCGGCTTCCAGACCAATCGATAGCCATGGGAACAGCACGTTCCAGCGATACCCGGCGGAAACGTTGTAGCCGGTATCGCTACCATCGTATGGCCCGCTCTTGAGCGAGGTGCGGCCGACGCCGCCGTTGACGAACCACCCTGATCCGTCGCCGGATGCACCCTGTGCAAAGACATCGGGTGCGGCTGTCAGGACCAGCGTCGAAAGCGCCAACGTGAGCAAGCTTTTTTTCATGACAAGTTCTCTTGAGAATACGAATGCGGCAGGGAATCACCAACGTAGGCCATGAATCGGCGCAAGCGTTGCAGCGCGACCTTAATCAGCGGAGTTTGGAAAGTCGTTAGCCGCAGGCGTGTGTGCGCAGCAGCCGACATTCTCAAGTGCACCGTTGCGTTGATTGCGCCTGGCGAGCCGCCGGTCACCCTCGCGTAGATGTGCGCTAGCCGACGCCGAGCACGGGCATGTCGGGGGCGACCCATGCAACGGTAGTGATCGCGCCTTGCACCAGTCCCTGATCTCTGAGCCACGCGAACACGGCAGCGGGCGGCCAACCTGCAGGTGCGTCGGCAAAGGGAATCTGCAGTGATTGCAGCAGGCTGAGGATTTCGGAAAGTTCTTGAGGGGTCTTGAAGCTCAGACTCATGCCGTCTTGTATCGAAGTGCCATGCGCCAGTAATTTCTGGCGCATGGCAACTTGGCAAATGACATGGACATGTTGATCCAGCACAGCGGAAACATGGTTCATGCGCTGCAGCTGCTTAGATCTCGCTCAGGATGTGGGTGCGGCGCTGGTGGTATTCCGCATCCGTGATCAACTGCTGCGACCTCAGAGTGTCCAGTTCCAACAGTCTGGATTGAGCGGTCTTTGGTGCTGCTGACCCTGTCGTCGCGATTGGTGATTTGCGCGACGCCCGCTTTGCGACCCAGACGATCAGGCTGATGGCAGCAGCGATGCTGCAAAAAAGAAGAGAACGATGATCCAGTGCCAGATGCTAAAGCCGCCCATGTTGTTTCCTTTCGACGACGGGTGTTACGTAGTGATCGGGCAGCCTTGCCGCCACGTCGGGTAATTTGCAAGCCTTGAGTGAGTATCGCATACAGGAATAGCTGGCACGCCCACGGCAAAGCTGTCGCGGGAGCTCTTGAGTTTCCATGGCGTATTGCTCAAAACGTTGCACTTGCGACGCGTGTTGATGTCGCCGCATGTTGCGAGCGTAGTTTGATTGCCATGTGGGTCCGCGTCCATGCATGACCGTCCAGCATTCTGCAACGAAAACGGGCGCCTTTCGGCGCCCGTTCTGCTCAACCTGTGACATCCGGGCAATCATCAGCCCAGGTGATCAGTAGCGATAATGATCCGGCTTGTAAGGGCCAGCCACATCCACGCCCAGATACTCGGCCTGGTCCTTGGTCAAAGTGGTCAGCTTGACGCCGATCTTTTCCAGGTGCAGACGCGCAACTTCTTCATCCAGGTGCTTGGGCAGGATGTAGACCTTCTTCTCGTAGCTGTCGCGCTTTTCCCACAGGTCGATCTGCGCCAGGGTCTGGTTGGCGAACGAGTTGGACATCACGAAGCTCGGGTGGCCGGTGGCGCAGCCCAGGTTGACCAGGCGACCGTCGGCCAGCAGGAAGATCGCGTTGCCGTTGGCGAACACGTACTTGTCCACCTGCGGCTTGATGTTGATCTTCTCAACGCCCTTGAGTGCATTCAGCGCATCGACCTGGATCTCGTTGTCGAAGTGGCCGATGTTGCACACGATGGCCTGGTCCTTCATCGCCTGCAGGTGCTCGACGGTGATGATGTCCTTGTTGCCGGTGGTGGTGACATAGATGTCGCCGCGGCCCAGGGTGGATTCGATGGTGTTGACCTCGAAGCCTTCCATCGACGCCTGCAGCGCACAGATCGGGTCGATCTCGGTGACGATCACGCGGGCACCGTAGGCACGCAGCGAGGCCGCGCTGCCCTTGCCGACGTCGCCGTAACCGCAGACCACGGCAACCTTGCCTGCCAGCATCACGTCCATCGCGCGCTTGAGGCCGTCGGCCAGCGACTCGCGGCAGCCGTAGAGGTTGTCGAACTTGCTCTTGGTGACCGAATCGTTGACGTTGATGGCCGGGATCAGCAGCTTGCCGGCCTCGGCGATCTGATACAGGCGGTGCACGCCGGTGGTGGTCTCTTCGGAGACGCCCTTCCAGTCCTTGACCACGCGGGTCCAGTACCCCGGGCGCTCGACGGCCACGCGCTTGAGCAGCGCCTTGATCACGCCTTCTTCGTGCGAAGCAGCCGGCTCGTCGACCCAGGTCGAACCGTTTTCGAGCTCATAGCCCTTGTGGATCAGCAGGGTGACGTCGCCACCGTCGTCCACCACCAGTTCCGGACCGGTCTGGGTGCCGTCGGGCAGGGTGAAGGTCAGCGCGTCCAGGGTGCAGTCCCAATACTCTTCCAGCGTCTCGCCCTTCCAGGCGAACACGGGGGTGCCGGTGACCGCGATCGCGGCAGCGGCATGGTCCTGGGTGGAGAAGATGTTGCACGACGCCCAGCGCACGTTGGCACCGATGTCCTTGAGCGTTTCGATCAGCACGGCGGTCTGGATGGTCATGTGCAGCGAGCCGGTGATGCGCACGTCCTTGAGCGGCTTGCTGGTGGCGTGCTTGCGACGGATCGACATCAGGCCCGGCATCTCGTGCTCGGCGATGTCCAGCTCCTTGCGGCCCCAATCGGCCAGGGAGAGGTCGGCGACCTTGTAGTCGTTGTGTGGGGCGATTTTCGTGACAGCGTTCATGCAATAGCTCCGGTAGGCAGATCGATGTCTGCAATTCCGGGCGCCGTTGAACGGTGAATGCTTGTCGAGCCTGGCCGTGTGCCTGCACGGTTTGTGCAGTTGGCGGATCAGTCCGCCATACCGGTCGCAGCGCCCCTCGACGAGAGCGGTGATTATATCGGCAGCACCCCCCTCCGGCATGAATTGGCATGACCCCCAACCAACGGCAGGGGAGTCGCCGACGAGCGGCTGCTATGGTCCAGGGTCGATCGAGACCGGGAGTGGGACAATGCAGGCGAAACGGAATGCGCACGGCTGGCGGCAGCACACATGGGCATTGGCGTGGGCGGGCGCAGGAGCGCTGGGGTTGAGCGCGCCGTTGCTGGCAGCTGCGGCCAGCACACCGGTCGCCCAGTCCGCTGCCGCAGCAAGCAGCGGGTATCAGCTGCCCTCCAAGGCACTGCAGGCGGTGGTCGACGCACCGCGCGCGCCGCTGCTGCACCTCTCGCCCAAACGCGATCTGGCCGCGATGCTGCAGTTGCCGGCATTGCCGGACATCGCCGAGGTGGCCCAGCCCGAGCTCAAGCTGGCCGGCCTGCGCATCCATCCCAAGACGTTCGCCAGCAGCCGGTTTGCCTTTGCCGGCAAGCTGTGGCTGCTGTCGGTGGCCGATGGCAGCGAGCGGCAGATTGCCGGGCTGCCGACGCCATTGTCGCTGGCCACGTTGAGCTGGTCGCCGGACCAGCGCTACCTGGCATTCCGCCGCGAGGACGCGACCAGCGGCGCCAACGAACTGTGGCTGGTGGACGTGGCGGCCGGGCAGGCCAGGCGCCTGGTCACTGGCTTGAACACCAGCGTCGACGACGAGTTGCACTGGTTGCCCGACGGCAGCGGACTGCTGTTGCAACAGCGGGTGGCAGGGCAGGGCGCGCCGCCTGCCCGCGACGCAGTGCCAAACGGCCCGGCGACCCAGCAGACCAGTGCCGCCGCCGGGGTGCGCTCGCTGCCGACCTACCAGGACCTGTTGCGCAACGAAGCCGATGCGCGCGTGTTCGAGTACTACGCCACCGGCCAGCCGATTATCGTCACGGTGAGCGGGCAGGTCCGCCCGATCGCCGCGCCCGGCATCTATCTCAACCTGTCGGTGTCGCCGGATGGCCGTTACCTCCTGAGCGAACGCAGCGAGCGGCCGTTCTCGTATGTGGTGCCGGTGGACAATTTCGCGCGTCGCATCGAGGTGCTGGACCTGCAGGGCAAGCTGGTGCGGCAGATCGCCAAGCTGCCGCTGGTGGAGGGTCTGCCGACCGGCAACGACGCGGTGCCCACCGGCGTGCGCGACATCAGCTGGCGGCATGATGCGCCGGCCACGTTGGTCTGGGCCGAGGCGCAGGACGGCGGCGACCCGGCACGCGCCAGCACGATCCGCGATGCGGTGCTGATGCAGACAGCGCCGTTTGCGCGTGCACCGGTGACGCTGGCGCGGTTGGGCAGCCGCTTCGATGGCATCCAATGGGGCCGGGGCGATCTGGCCATCCTCACCGAGAGCTGGTGGAAGACCCGCCGCACCAAACAATGGCGCATCGCCCCGGACCAACCGCAGCGTGCGCCCGAACTACTGTGGGACCGCTCCTCGCAAGACCGCTATAACGATCCCGGCACGCCGGCGACGGTGGCCGATGGCAAGGGCCGCGCGCTGCTGCAGACCGGTGCCGATGGCAACAGCCTGTTCCTGCTCGGCAAGGGCGCCTCGCCGGAAGGCGATCGCCCGTTCGTGGATCGCTTCGATCTGCAGCGCAAACGCGCCACGCGCCTGTTCCATTCGCAGGCACCGACCTATTCCGCGCCGCTGGCGTTGCTGGATGCGCAGGGCACGCAGTTGCTGCTCAGCCGCGAATCGCCCGAGGAGCCTGCCAATTACTTCGTGCAGGCACTGGGCGATGCAGCGCCTGCGCCGCGCGCACTGACGCAGTTCGCGCATCCCTTGCCGCAGTTGCGCGGCGTGCAGAAGGAGCAGATCCGCTACAAGCGCGCCGATGGCGTGGACCTTACCGCCACGCTGTTGCTGCCGCCCGGTTACGACCCCAAGCGCGACGGCCAGCGGCCGCTGCTGATGTGGGCCTACCCGGGTGAGTTCAAGAGTGCCGACACCGCCAGCCAGGTCACCGATTCGCCGTATCGCTTCAACGCGATCAGCTACTGGGGCCCGCAGGCGTTTCTGGCGATCGGCTATGTGGTGCTCAACAACCCGACCATGCCGATCGTCGGCGAAGGCGATGCCGAACCCAACGATACCTATGTGCCGCAGCTGGTCGCCGACGCGCAGGCGGCGGTGGACGAAGTGGTACGGCGCGGAGTCACCGACCGCGAACACATCGCCATCGGCGGGCATTCGTACGGCGCCTTCATGACCGCCAACCTGCTTGCGCATACGCGGTTGTTCAAGGCCGGCATCGCGCGCAGCGGTGCCTACAACCGCACGCTCACGCCATTCGGTTTTCAGGCCGAAGAACGCAATTACTGGCAGGCGCAATCGGTGTATCAGGCGATGTCGCCGTTCAACTACGCCGACAGGATCAAGGACCCGTTGCTGCTGATCCACGGCCAGGACGACAACAACACCGGCACCTTCCCGATTCAGAGCGAGCGCATGTTCGCTGCGATCAAGGGCTTGGGCGGTAACGCGCGGTTGGTACTGCTGCCCAACGAGTCGCATGCCTACCGTGCGCGGCAGTCGATCCTGCAGATGCTGGCCGAGAGCGAGCAGTGGTTGAAGACCAATCTCGGCGAGCCAGCGCCGAACAAGGATGGCGGCGCTACACGCAAACGTTGATCGATGATGCGCTGGCACCCGTAGGAGTGCACCCGGGCGCGACGGGGCATGACCAGGACAGCCACATCGCGTAGGAGTGGGCTTGCCCGCGATGGGGCATTACCGGGGAAGCCCCGTCGCGCGCGAGCGCGCTCCTACGAGAGCCATCGGATAGGGGGCACTGGCACACGATGGTTGGTGTTGAAACCGTCGTGCCGGTCGCGATCATCTAATCCTTTTGGGTTAGTCTTCGACGACTTTGCGCTTGAAGAGGGTGTGCGTTTCCGATGAACGAGTACCGCAGCAGTCTTGTGTTCGCTACCCCCGATCTTGCCTTGCGCGACGATGTGCGTCGGCTCGGTGCCCTGGTCGGTGATCTGCTCGCCGAGCAGGTCTCTGCGGAATTTCTCGATGAGATCGAACGTGTCCGCACCACCGCCATCGCGCGGCGCGAGAGCGATGCGCCACCGTCCACACTGAGCGCGCAACTGGCCGGACGCGAGCCGCGTGAAGCCGAGTCGTTGGTGCGCGCCTTCAGCACCTATTTTCAGGTGGTCAACATCGCCGAGCGCGTGCACCGCATCCGCCGCCGCCGTGAGTACCAGCGCAGCGGCACCGACACGCCGCAGCCCGATGGCCTGCACGATGCATTGCGCCGGCTCAAGGCGCAGGGCGTGACACTGGAAGAGCTCAGCGAGTGGCTGCCGCGCATCGACGTGGAGCCGGTGTTCACCGCGCACCCCACCGAAGCGGTGCGGCGCGCGCTGCTGGAAAAAGAACAGCTGATGGTCGCCAGCCTGGTCGACAACCTCGATGGCATGCGCACGCCCAACGAGCGCGCCACCGATGCGGCGCGCTTCCGCATGGCCCTGACCGCCTCCTGGCAGACCGCCGATTCCTCGCCGGTGCGTCCCACCGTGGAAGACGAGCGCGAGCATGTGGGGTTCTATCTCACCCAGGTGCTGTATCGCGTGGTGCCGGTGATGTACGAAACCCTCGAACACGCCATCGAAGAGACCTACGGCAGCGTGCCGACCCTGCCGCGGCTGCTGCGCTTCGGTACCTGGGTGGGCGGCGACATGGACGGCAATCCCAACGTCGATGCCGTCACCATCGCCGGCACGCTGGATGCGCAGCGACGCGCGGTGCTGGATCGCTATCGAAACGAGCTGTGGCAACTGGCCAGCCTGCTCAGCCAGTCGACCACGCTGGTGGCAGTCAGTTCGGAATTGAGCGAGCAACTGGAGCGCTACCGCGCATTGCTGCCGGAGGACGCCGCACGCTCGCGCCCGCGCCATGGCGACATGCCGTATCGCCTGCTCAACGATCTGATGCGCGCGCGCCTGCAGGCCACGCTGGACGATGCCGAGGGTGCCTACACCACCCCGTCCGAGCTGGAACACGATCTGCAATTGATCCTGGACAGCCTGCAGGCCAACAAGGGCCTGCACGCCGGTTGGTTCGCGGTGCGCCGTCTGTTGTGGCGCGTGCGCACCTTCGGCTTCCATCTGGCCCGTCTGGATGTGCGCCAGGAATCGAGCGTGCATGCGCGCGCGGTGGCCGACGCACTGGGCCAGGTGAATTGGGACGAACAGGATGCAAAGCAGCGCGCTGCATTGCTCGGTCCGTATGCAGCCGGCGAACAGGCATTGCCGCGCGTGGATGACGAAGGCAACGCGCGGCTGGATGCGGTGTTCGCCGCGCTCGCCGATGCGCGCAGCCGCCACGGCGCCGATGCGTTGGGCAGCTACATCATTTCGATGGCGCATAACCGCGCCGACGTACTCACCGTGCTCGCGCTGGCGCGACGCGGCGGCCTGGCCGACGACGCTGGCGCCGTGCCGCTGGATATCGTGCCGCTGTTCGAAACCGTGGACGATCTGCGCGGCGGCACCGGCACCGTGCAGGATCTGCTCGCCGATCCGGTCTACCGCCAGCATCTGGCCGCGCGCGGCGACACCCAGATGGTGATGCTCGGTTATTCGGACAGCGGCAAGGACGGTGGCATCACCGCCTCGCGCTGGGGCCTGCAGCGCGCGCAGGTGGAGTTGCTCGAAGCCGCTGCCGAACTGGGCGTGCGGTTGACGTTTTTCCACGGCCGTGGCGGCTCGATCGCGCGTGGCGGGGGCAAGACCAGCCGCGCGCTGGATGCCGCACCACGCGGCAGTGTCGATGGCCGCCTGCGCGTCACCGAGCAGGGCGAGGTGATCCATCGCAAGTACGGCATTCGTGCCTTGGCATTGCGCTCGCTGGAACAGATGACCGGCGCGGTGCTGCTCTCCAGCCTGCGCCCGCGTGCGCCCGAGCCGCGCGAGGATCGCTGGCGGCCGGTGATGGATCTGGTCGCAGAACAAAGCACTGTCGCGTACCGCGCCTTCGTCGGCGCGCCGGATTTCATGCAGTATTTCCGCCGCGCCACGCCGATCGATGTGATCGAACGCATGACCCTGGGCTCGCGCCCGTCGCGCAGGCTCGGCCAGGACGCGGCGTTGTCCAATCTGCGCGCGATTCCGTGGGTGTTCGCGTGGAGCCAGGCGCGTGCGGTGATCCCGGGCTGGTACGGCGTGGGCAGCGGCCTGCAGGCGGCGGTGGATGCGGGACATGAAGAGACCTTGCGCGAGATGGCGCAGGACTGGCCGTTCTTCCGCACTTTTCTGGACGACGTGGCGATGGTGCTGTCGAAGGGCGATCTCAACATCGCCGAGCTGTTTTCGCGGCTGTCGGGTGACCTGCATGAGCGCTTTTTCCCGGGCATCCGCGACGAACTGGCGCTGACCAAGGGCTGGGTGAAGGCGTTGACGGGGCAGCAATCGCTGCTGCAGCACGACCCGCGGCTGGCGTTGTCGATCCGCCTGCGCAATCCCTACATCGACCCGATCAGCGTGTTGCAGGTGGATCTGCTGCAACGCTGGCGTGCCACCGATGGCGAGGACGACGAGCTGCTGCGCGCGCTGGTGGCCTGCGTCAACGGCGTCTCGCAAGGCGTGCAGAACACCGGCTGATCCGGTTCGCTGCTTCGACCGTCGCATGAGACGGTCGAAGCGGATGGTCAAAGCGGATGGTCAAAGCGGATGGTCAAAGCGGACCGCCCGATCCCAGCACCTCATCCGATCGCATGATCCGACCGTTGGTCGGAGAATGCGCGGGTTGGTCAAGCGGACTCTGGCGTTGCCGGACAAATCTGTCCGATAATGCCGCGATGACCACTCCCCGCCCCGATGCCGCGCTACGCCGCCGGCAGATTCTCGATGCCGCCGACGAAGTGTTCAGCGAACACGGCGTCAACGCCCCGCTGGAACTGGTGGTCGAACGTGCCGGCCTTGGCCGCGCCACGCTGTACCGCAATTTCCCCGACCGGCTCGCGCTGATGACGGCGCTGATGACCCGTGGCCTGGATGGGCTGGAACGCCTCGCCGCCGATCTGGGCGAGCGCCCGGACGGGCTGGCCGTGCTGCTGCACGACGTGGCCGAGCACATCGCCCAATCCGCGCCGCTGGTGGATTTCTGGCGTTCGATCGAACGCGCGCACCCGGCCGTGGAAACCGCCGATCGGCGTGTGGTGCGCATCTTCCTGCCGTTCGTGCATCGCGCCCGCGACGCCGGCCTGTGCCGCGCCGATGTCGACGACGAGCAGTTGCTGTTGGTGATCGACATGCTGGGCAGCTGCCTGCGTGGCAATGACGAATCCGAACGCAAACGGCTTGCCCATCGCTCGGCCGATCTGTTGATGCACGCGCTGGGCATGCAGGTGCCGGAAGGCGGCACCCGATGACACCGGCCACGCGGTCCCGCCTCGGTCGCTGGGCGCTGCGCGTGGCGCTGGTGCTGGCCGCGCTATGGGGTGGACTTGCGATCTACTTCGCGATCACTGGCAATGCGTTCGTGCGCGCGGCCTGGGTGGGCTCGTGGTGCGCGATGGCGCTGGCGGCGTTGTGGGGCCTGCGCCGTGGCCGCGAGAACTGGGCCTTGGTGGGCATCTTCAGTGCGGCGTTTGCGGTGCTGGCGGTGTCGTGGTGGATGATGCAGCCCAGCCAGGACCGCGACTGGGCCGACGATGTTGCCCAGCGCCTGCAGCCCGACGTGCACGGCAACATCGTTACATTGCATAACGTGCGCAATTTCGATTGGCAGAGCGAAACCGACTACCAGCCGCGTTGGGAAACCCGCCAGTATGATCTGGACCGTCTGGTCAGCGCCGATCTGGCGCTGTCGTACTGGATGGGCCCTGCCATCGCGCACACGCTGGTGTCGTTCGGCTTCGACGACGGCTCGCACGTGGTGTTCTCGCTGGAAATCCGCAAGAAACGCGGCGAGTCGTTTTCTGCATTGGGCGGTTTTTTCCGCAGCTTCGAAGAAACCCTGTTGGCCGCCGACGAACGCGACATTCTGCGCGTGCGCACCAACGTGCGCGGCGAGGACATGTATCTGTATCGGCTGGCGATTCCCAAGGCCGGTCTGCGCCGCATGTTCATGGGCTATGTGCGCATGGCCAACGACTTGAATCGCGGCCCGGCGTTCTACAACACGCTCACCAGCAACTGCACCACGATCGTGTTTGCGCTGGCGCGGCAATTGCAGCCCACCTTGCCGCTGGATCATCGCCTGCTGCTGTCCGGCTACGTGGACGCATACGCCTACGATCATCAGGGCCTGCTGCCCGGCTACGATTTTGCCACCTTGAAGCAGCGCGGGCATTTCACCGCACGTGCGATCGCAGCCGATAAGGCGGCGGATTTCTCCGAGCGCATCCGTGTCGGCATGCCGCAGGCACCGGCGCCAGCCGCCACCACGAGCGCACCCCGGTGACGTCGCGCCTGCGTGGACGCCGCACCGCTGCAGTGTTGGCGGGTGTGCTGGGCAGCCTGTTGCTGAGCGGCTGTGCCATGGTCACGGTGCAATCGCACAGCAGCGGCGACTACATCGCGCGCACGCGCGGAGATGTGCTCAGCACCGGCGAGTTGAGCCAGGCCAGCAGCGAGACCCTGCAGGTGGCCGGGCTGCAACCCAAGGCCTGCCGCAGCGACCCACTGTCGTGCCTGCAGCAACTCACCAGCGTGGCGGGCATCGGCGAGGAGCGCCGTCTGGCAACGCAAGCCGAGCTATGGACCGCGCATGCGATTGCATTAGGCGGGCGCGACCCGACAACGATGAGCGACGCTGCAGTCGACGCCTGGCTGGAAGCAGCGCGGCATGCGTACGCGTACCTGTTTTTCAGCGCCCGCCCGCCCAGTGCACGTGCGTTCGAAAATCGCCAGACGCAGGTGCGCGACTACTACAACTACGCCGTGCAGCAGGTGATCGAGCCTGTTCGCACGCGCGCAGCAAACCGGCCAGACCGAGCGCAAACCGACCACCGTGGGCCGCTGGCAGGTGGGTATCGACATGTCCGCCTATCGGCTGCCGGGTGGCGGCAACACGCCGCGCGCGATCTTCGCCGCCTCGGCGTTGCGCTTCAATGGGCTGCGCAGCACCTATCGGCGCGATGGTTTCGGTGCCGAGCTGGTGGCCGAGGTGGACCCGCAAGTGGTCGGCGATCCTGCCGGGCTGGCCTTGCAACAAGCCGCCACTGCAGTCGCATCGCCAGAGCGGCCGTTGCCTACTTTCAGCGAGATGCCGTACGCACCGGCCACGCTGCTGCTGCATTTCGAAGGCGAGACGCTGGATGCCGTGCTACGCGGCAACATCGCCACCGTGGTGCCGTACGACCCGTATCGCCAGAACGAGGTGGTGCTGCATGGGCAGCGCGTGCCGCTGGCGGCCAATTTCACTGCCGCCTATGGGCTATGGCTGGCCAAATCCGGTTTCGCCGCGCAGTCGTTGCGCTCGATGCTGGGCAGCGCGCGCGGCATCGATCGCCCGCATCTGTATCTGATGCAGCCCTACGACCCGGACCGACGCGTGCTGCTGATGCTGCACGGGCTGGCCAGCAGCCCGGAAGCCTGGGTCAATGTCGCCAACGAAGTGATGGGCGATGAAACGCTGCGCCAGCGCTACCAGATCTGGCAGGTGTACTACCCGACCAACGCGCCGGTGGCGGTCAACCGCGCGGAAATCCAGGCATTGGTGGAGCGCAGCCTGCAGCACTTCGATCCGGCCGGCACGGCCATCGCATCGCACGACATGGTGTTGATCGGCCACAGCATGGGCGGGGTGATCGGGCGCTTGCTGGTGTCGTCTTCCGGCGACACGTTGTGGAATTCATTGCTGGAAAACTACCGGCTGGAAGGCGAGCGCTGCGCACGCGTGCGCGCGAAGTTGTCGCCGCTGCTGCATTTTTCGCCACTGCCGCAGGTCGACCGCGCCATCTTCATTGCCGCGCCGCATCGCGGCACGCCATTGGCCGAAGGTGGGCTGGGGCGCTTCGTCGGCCGCCTGGTGCGTTTGCCGATCGCCTTGCTGGATCGCTTCGGTGATGTGCTGCAGGACCTGGCCAACAGCGAGCGTGACGGGCAGGGCGGCGACCCGCGACGCAAGCGGCGCTTGCTGCCGCCGACCAGCATCGACAACCTGAGCGACACCGACCCCTTCGTACGCGCCAGCATGGACCTGCCGATCTCCCCCCAGGTGCATTACCACACCATCGTCGGGCGCGAAAAACCGCAGGTGCCGCTGGCCGATTCCGATGATGGTCTGGTGCCTTATCGCAGTGCGCATCTGCAGGGTGCCGAGTCCGAATTGGTAGTGACCTCCTGGCATAGCGTGCAGGAAACCCCGCAGGCGATTCTGGAGATTCGCCGCATCCTGCATGCGCAGCTGCAGGCCGAGGAGGCGGGAAACACGAGTGCGCACGGCGCGCAAGGCGAGACACCGGCTGCATCCTCGGCAACGTTCTAAAGCAAGCAGAATCGAAATGCCGTTGTGGTCAGTGAATGGTCGGTGCGCATGGCGTTGCGTTCAATAAAACAGCCGGCCAACTCTCTGGTGAGGGCACCGCGCCCTTGACACTGCGAGTTGGTTGCAGGGCCCTTGCCCGCCCACCATCGCAGGACACGCCGCAAGTACGTCCATGTAGGCTCTTACGCGGCATCCATGCCGCGTAAGGTCCCGCGACGGTGGGCGGGCAAGGACCAGTCGAGAGTGTCGTTTTGCATGGTGCAAGCAATGCATGACGTGCGTCTTTTAGGTGACGGCGCGCCCGATCAGCTTCCAAGACAAGCCGAGAAATAGGCAGGCTTTCAACAAGGCAACCTATAACTGTCTGGTGCGGTGTCCTCGCCGATTGCGGGACCGTGTGGCGGCATGGATGCCGCCACCGAGCCCCCAGGGACGGGTTCACGGCGTGTCCCGCGAGCGGTGAGGGCACCGTGCCCTCGACGCTGCGAGTTGGCTGCAGGGCCCTTGCCCGCCCACCGTCGCAGGCTCTTACGCGGCATGGATGCCGCGTAAGAGCCTACATGGACGTACTTGCGGCGTGTCCTGCGATGGTGGGCGGGCAAGGGCCAGTCGAGATGGTCGATGTGCAGGGTTTTAAACAAGGCAACCAGCAGACTGGCTGACGCCGTGTCCTGTCCTCAATAAAGCAACCAGAAACCTGTCTGGTGCGGTGTCCTCGCCGCTTGCGGGACCGTGTGGCGGCATGGATGCCGCCACCGAGCCCCCAGGGACGGGTTCACGGCGTGTCCCGCGAGCGGTGAGGGCACCGCGCCCTCGACTAACTAGGCTTCTGACTGCATTCACCAAGAAGTGGCTGACAAAATCACTGCACTCGACCTGGCGGACGCGCAGCGGTGTTGTTCGCCGTTCTTAGCGTATCGTTTACCAGCCTCATGCTATCAGGCGGTTCTCTCGAACACGCTCCAACAAGGAAGATGCGATGCGCAAGACGCTGTCGGCAGTGATCTGGGTGCCCTTGCTGCTGGCCGGTTGCGGCCGCGACGAAGGTCAGAAGAACGCGGCAGACGCTGCGGCTGCAACGCCGCCGGCAGCGCAGACTGCAGCGCGTCCATCCGATGCGCCGCCGGCCACCGATGAGGCGGTGCCCGAGTTCCCGGCCATCCCGTTGATCGTGGTGCCGGACATCGCCGGCGTGACCCCGGCGCAACGCGCGCTGGAAGCCTCGCTGCAGGACATTCTCGACCCGATCGAAGGCGTCAGCGTTGCGCCCGCACGTTGCGGCGATGGCGGCACCCTGATCAACGATGCCGGCATCACCAGCGTCGATGCAAACGGCAATCTGCTGCGCAACGGCGACGGCGGCCTGTTCGACCTCAAGGCCGACGGCAGCGGCAGCGCCAACTTCGACGGCGGCCTGATCAGCGTCAACGCCGACGGCAGCGGCACCATCAATGCCAGCGGCGCCGGCGGCGACGATGCGATCATCCAGGTGCAGGCCAACGGTGCTGGCTCCTACAACGGCCCGGCCGGTCTGATCAGCCTGGACGCCAAGGGCGCGGGTACCTGGAACAGCGACAAGAGCGGCTTGGTCAACAATCACGGCGATGGCAGCGGCAGCTGGAACGGTCCACGCGGCCTGATCACCATCAACGCCGACGGCTCGGGGACCTGGAACGGCCCGGACGGGTTGGTGCAGAACCGCGGCGATGGCACCGGCACCGTCGGCACGCCGCCGCGCGAGGTACGCATGCCGCCGCTGTCGAAGGTGCCGCCTGCCGGGCGCTTTCCGCTGCTGCAGAAATTCGCACCTCCCGGTGCGCCGTGCGGCTATCTGATCACCTTGAACGAACGCATCCTGTTCGACTTCGATAAGGCCGAGATCCGCCCCGATGCCGCGCGCGTACTCGACGTGCTGGCCGCCGCACTCGGCAAGGTCAGCGCCAAGGACATGCAAGTGCGCGGGCATGCCGATGCCAAGGGCAGCGATGCCTATAACCAGGCGCTGTCCGAGCGCCGCGCCGATGCAGTGCTGGCCGCGTTACGCACACGCGGTGCCGCGCAGTCGGCCGGCGCAAAGGGCTACGGCGAATCGCAGCCGGTAGCGCCGAATACGCTCAATGGACAGGACAACCCCGGCGGGCGACAACTCAATCGACGCGTGGAAATCTTTCTACGCACCTGAGTGCGAGCCGATCTGCGCGGCATCGCTCGCATGCAGACGCAGGACCATGCGATCCCGGACAGGTGACGCATTACGCACGCGGTTCGGGCGTGTGTCGATGGGCTGATGCCGGCCCATCTGCATGTCATCGTGCCGCTGCCTTGTGCAGTGCGTCCTGACGACCGGTGTGTCGGGTTATCTACGCAAGGCAGCGCACCATGCGGCGAGTCGTCATTGGACAAGACTGATGCCGCTCTTGGTACCGCAACCGTGCGGCTGATTCCGGGCATCTATCGCCGCGTGGCGGCTGCCCGGACATTTGAGGAAGTTTCGCCAGGTGTCGTCTGCCTTGCATATTGGCACCGTACATTCCGCCATGACCAACGGGATGACCGCCAAGTATGTGTTCCAGGCAAGCGATGAAAACGGGGCAGGGTGGTGAACAGACGCCCGCAGGCGATGACGGCAGCGACGCGCTGGGGATTGCGTTGTTGCCGTCGGGCGGGATCACTGCGCCGTTGCACGCAGGTGTCAGGCAACGCTCGAAGACAGCGCCTCGGCCGCGCTGGCTGATGCCGGCACTCGCATTTGGCGTGCTGCTGCTGATCGCTTGCACGCCGCAGAGGCCTGCGCCTTCTGCAGTCGTGCCGGCCGCTCAGACCGAGCAACTGGAGCGCGTGGTTGTGGTGTTCCGGCATGGCGTGCGTGCGCCGTTGCAGGGCGAAGCCGCCGCAGCGCACTACGCAGACGCGCCGTGGCCGCAGTGGTCCACGCCGGCCAGCCTGCTCACTGCGCATGGGCGCATCGGCGTGCAGTTGAGCGGCGACTATCTGCGCCAATGGCTGTCGCAGCACAAGGTGTTACCGAGCAGCGGTTGCCCGGCGCCAGGCAGCGTGTCGATCTGGGCCAATACCGATCAACGCACCATCGACAGCGGCGCCTTGCTTGCCGAGGCGCTGGCACCCGGTTGCGGCATCGTGGCCGGGCACCGCGAGGCCGGCAGCAACGACCCGTTGTTTCGACCGATCGAAGCCGGCGCGGTTGCATTCGATGCCGTTGCAGCGGTCGCCTCGATCGAAAAGCAGACCGGCGGTCCTGCCGCGTTGCTGCAAGGGCATGCGGCCGAACTGCAGGCGATGCAGCAGATTCTGGGCTGCACCCGCACGCCCTGCGACTTTGCGCAGATGCCATCCACGCTGACGCCGTCTGCCAATGGTCGCGGCCTGGCCTTGGGTGGGCCAATCGATCTGACCTCCGGCACCGGCGAGGTCCTGCTGCTGCAATACGCCGAAGGCTTGCCGCAGTCGCAGGTCGGCTGGGGCCTCGCCACGCCTGAGCGGCTGGTGCAGGTCTCGCGGCTGCACGCGCTGCTGTTCGACATCTACGCACGACCGCACTACATGGCCGCGCGCTCGGGCGCACCGCTGGCGCGCGAAGTGCTGCAACGCTTCGGTGACGCGCAGGCGGCGAAGGTCTCGCTGTTCGTCGGCAGCGACACGCATATCGCCGCGTTGAGCAGTTTGCTGGGCGTGCACTTTCACTTGCCCGGCTACGGCGCGGATGATCCGCCGCCGGGCGGTGCGTTGGTGCTGGGCCTATGGCGCGAGCCGAGTGGGAAGCAGGTGGTGCGTGCGCGGTATCTGGCGCAATCGCTGGATCAACTGCGCACGCTGGCGCCGCTCAATCTGGAGCATCCGCCGTTGCAGCAGGAGCTGGCGCTTGGCGTTTGCACAGCTGAGCAACGCATGGCGTGCCCGTTGCCGGAGTTTATGCAGGCGCTTGAGAAACAACTGCAGCTCGATTTGTAACCGTGCAGCAGCAATCTTTATCTCGAAAAAGGTGATCAGCGGCTGTTCCTTCTCCCACCGGGAGAAGGTGCCCCGCAGGGGCGGATGAGGGTACGTGCGAAGCCTCGTGTCATCCAATACGCAAAGAGGCTTCGCCCCGCACCTTCACCCCAACCCCTCTCCCGCAGGAGAGGGGCTTTCTCTCAGCCACCGACAATGATCGGTGGTGCTTGCGCGCGTGCCGGCGTGGGACCTTACGCGGCATGGATGCCGCGTAAGAGCCTACACGGACGTACTTGCGGCGTGTCCCATGCCGGTACGCGCGCAAGCGCCCGCAGCAAACCGAAGCATTGGCATGAAAACGCCAGATGTCGTGCGCAAGACCGATCGGTGTGCGGGGTCGGTCGGCGGCGCGGCGCCACATCCGGTGTCGGGACACGCCGTGAATCCGTCCCTGGAGGCTCGGTGGCGGCATTCATGCCGCCACACGGTCCCGCCCCCGGACGCGACACCACGCTCCCAACATTGCCACTGCTGATCGGCAAGCGATGCTTCCCACACAAGCCTTGATGACGATACACGTTCGGCCAAAACGCAAATGGACCGCATCTGCGGCCCATTTGCACTTCTCGTCAGTTCCACTCCCGCAGGAGCAACTGACTTACTTCAGCTTGGCGTCGGCGCGCAGCGCGTCGGCACGGTCGGTCTTTTCCCACGAGAACGCGGTGGCGTTGTGCTGCGCACCGGTTGCGTCGGTGTAGCTGAAGTCCTTCGGCTTGCGGCCGAAGTGACCGTAGGAGGCGGTCTGCTGGTACATCGGGTGGATCAGGTCGAGCATCTGGATGATGCCGAACGGACGCAGGTCGAAATGCTTGCGGATCAGCTTTTCGATCTGCTCGTCGGCGATCTTGCCGGTGCCGAAGGTGGTGACCGAGATCGAGGTCGGCTCCGCCACGCCGATGGCGTAGGAGACCTGCACTTCGCACCGGTCGGCCAGACCGGCCGCCACGACATTCTTGGCCACATAGCGTGCGGCATAGGCTGCCGAACGATCGACCTTGGACGGATCCTTGCCCGAGAACGCGCCGCCGCCGTGACGTGCCCAGCCGCCGTAGGTGTCGACGATGATCTTGCGGCCGGTCAGGCCGCAATCGCCCACCGGGCCGCCGATCACGAACTTGCCGGTCGGGTTGATGTGGAACTTGGTGCCCTTGTGCAGCCACTTGGCCGGCAGCACCGGCTTGAGGATTTCCTCGCGCACGGCCTCGACCAGATCCTTCTGCTTGATACCCGGATCGTGCTGGGTCGACAGCACCACCGCGTCGATCGCGGTCGCAACGCCGTCTTCATAGCGCAGGGTGACCTGCGACTTGGCGTCCGGACGCAGCCAGGACAGCGCCGAGTTCTTCTTCTTGCGGATCTTGGCCTGCTGCTCGACCAGGCGGTGCGCCAGGTGGATCGCCGCCGGCATGTGGCTGTCGGTCTCGTTGGTGGCATAGCCGAACATCAGGCCCTGGTCGCCGGCGCCCTGCTGCTCGGGGTTCTTGCGGTCCACACCCTGGTTGATGTCCGGCGACTGCTTGCCGATCAGGTTGAGCACGCCACAGGTCTCGCCGTCGAAGCCGACGTCGGAGCTGTTGTAGCCGATGTCCAGGATCACCTTGCGGGTCAGCGCTTCCAGGTCGATCCAGGCGCTGGTGGTCACTTCGCCGGCAACGATCGCAACACCGGTCTTGACCATCGTCTCGCATGCCACGCGGGCGCGCTTGTCCTGGGCCAGGATGGCATCCAGCACGGCGTCGGAGATCTGGTCGGCGATCTTGTCCGGATGGCCTTCGGAGACCGATTCGGAGGTGAACAGGTAGCTGGACATCTGGCTTATATCCCTTGATTCGGATGAAAAGATGGCTGCGGATGATACACGCCCCGCATGTCGGTTGCATTGTGCGCCTGAACAGGTGGCAATGGAGTTAAGCAGAAGTCGGTGACAGCAAGGCGCTGCCGTCCGGGGCGACCAGCCAAGCCTCGCCACTGATCGCCCTGCATTCGACTGAAAACGCGTACAAACATGCCTGCCAATGCATGTTGGGCCTGCTAGCATCGGGCGATGGATTCATTGACCCAGATCGTTCTCGGCGGCGCCGTCGCTGCCGCCATCGCCCCGGCCGGACAGCGCCGTGCCGCCTTGTTGGCCGGCGCGGCACTGGGCACCTTGCCCGATCTCGACGCACTGGCGCTGCTGCCCTTTACCAGCGACCCGGTCACGCAGATGACCGTGCATCGCAGCGCCAGCCATTCGTTGTTGGTGCTGCCATTCGTCGGCTGGCTGATCTGGTGGCTGTACCGTCGCTACGGCAACCGGCGCGTGGCCAGCGCGCCCAAACGCTGGTTCTGGGCGATCCAGCTGGCCTTGATCACGCACCCATTGCTGGATGCCTTCACTGTCTATGGCACCCAGCTGTGGTGGCCGTTGCAGCCGCATCCGGCGATGTGGTCGAGTGTGTTCATCATCGATCCGGGCTACACGCTATGGCTGTTGCTGGCCTGTGCGGTGGCGTGGTTCGCACGTGCGCGGCCGCTTGCCCAGCACGCCTTGGTGATCGGGCTTGCGTTGAGTTCTGCGTATCTGGGTTGGTCGCTGCTGGCCAAGCACCTGGTCGACCGCGAAGCCGACCGCGCGCTGGCCGCACTCGGTTTGAAGGATGCGCCGCGCTTCTCGGTGCCGATGCCGCTCAATACCTTGTTGTGGCGGGTGGTGGCGATGACGCCCAACGGGTATGTGATCGGCGAGCGCTCGCTGGTGGCCGACAAGGGCCCGATGCATTTTCGCGGCTATTCCAGCAATACCCAGGCCCTGGGCGAAGTGGCAAAGTTCGATTCGGTGCGCAGGCTGAGCTGGTTCAATCGCGGCTTCATGCGTGCGCGGCTGGTCGATGACGAGTTGATGCTCAGCGATCTGCGCATGGGTCTGGAGCCGGATTACAACTTCAACTTCGTGGTGGCCCATCGCGAAGACGGGCAATGGCAGCCGATTGCGCCGCGGCAGGTTCAGGCCGCTTACCGCGCGCCGGTGGCACGCGATCAGATCGGCGAAGTGCTGGCGCAGATGTGGCACCGTATCTGGCACGAGCCGACCGGCACGGTGCTGACCGGCGATCTGGAACATGCCGCCACGTCTCCTGTGCCGGTCTCTCAGTAGGTTTGCTTACCAGGTCGGCTCAGCAGGTCTGGTCAGAAACGCGCACGCAAGTAGCCCAGGCAGCACGCGCGTTCAATACACCGTGGCACGCGCCTGCACGAACGAATAGAAGAACACCGCATTCGGGTCGCTGTGCACCTGCGCCAGTTCGCGGCGCATGCCGTCCACGGTGTCTGCGTTGACCGCGCCGGCCTGCAGCAATTGCTCGGCCGCCGACAGCAGCACTTCTTCCCAGAACCCGATCATGGTCTTGCGCCGGCCCGGCTCGCGGTTGTCCAGGTGCAGCGTCTTGATCTCGGTCTGCACATCGCGAAAGCCGCCGGCCAGCAGCAGGTTGCCCAGCTTGGCGCCGACGAACGGATCGCCGCCCTGGTCGTGCTGAAAATCATTGAACGCCATCCAGTAGCGCCACAGATTCGGCGAGTACGGATGCAGCAGGAACGAGGCATTCATGACCTCGGTGACGTACACCGGCGAACCCGGCAACAGCACGCGGCGCACTTCGTTGAGCACGCGTGCGGGCGAGGGCACATGTTCGAGTACCCAACACAGGAATGCCGCATCGAATTGACGCGCCTTGAACGGCAGGTCGGTCGCATCGGCCTGTTGCAAGGTGTAGCGCTCGCGGCACCACGCCAGCCGCTCGAGATTCGCGCGTGCCGCGCCCAATTGCGCTTCGCTCAAGTCCACGCCGGTCACGTGCAGATCGGGAAAGCGGCGCAACAGGATCTCGGTTTGCGCGCCCACGCCGCTGCCTACTTCCAACAGACGCCGCGCGCCGCTGTAGTCGATCTGATTGAACAAGGTGGCTTCGAGCAAGCGCGCCTGTTTGAGCAGGCGCGCCTGTTCGGTAGGCGAAAAACCATGCAGATAGGTGGGCGTGTCGCTAGGTGCGCTCATGCGTGCAGCTCTCACAAAAAGTTGAAGCTAGAAAAATCAGTTTCAGGCTGCGGCCGACAGCGCCGGCGGCACGCCGGCGATCAACGCATCGAAATAATCGCGGGTCAGCGCCAGCTGCGCCTCTGGTGTTTCGGCGCGATTGACCACCGCGCGGAAGTCGGCGCTTTGCGGGTGATCCTTGGCGTACCAGCCCAGATGCTTGCGCGCGATGCGCACGCCCTGCGGCTGCCCATAGAACGCATGCAGCGCTTCCAGATGGCCGAGCAAGGTATCGCGCACGAACGCCAACGACGGCGGCGGCAACAGCTCGCCGGTGGCCAGATAATGCGCCACCTCGCCGAAGATCCACGGCCGCCCCTGCGCGGCGCGGCCGATCATCACCGCATCCACGCCGGTGTCGCGCAGCACCTGCGCAGCTTTCTGCGGCGAGTCGATATCGCCATTGGCGATCACCGGAATCTGCAACGCGGCCTTGATGTCGGCAATGGTCGCGTACTCGGCAGTGCCGGTGTAATGCTGATCGCGGGTGCGCCCGTGCACGGCTAGCGCGGCGATGCCGCAATCCTGCGCAATGCGCGCGATGGTGGGGCCGTTGCGATGATCGCAATCCCACCCGGTGCGGATTTTCAATGTGACCGGCACGTCCACCGCCTGCACCACTGCGCGCAGGATCCGCGCCACCAGGTCTTCGTCGCGCATCAGCGCCGAGCCGGCCCAGGCATTGCAGACTTTCTTGGCCGGGCAGCCCATGTTGATGTCGATCAGCTGCGCGCCGTGGTCCACGTTGTAGCGCGCGGCCTCGGCCAGCTGCTGCGGCTCGGTGCCGGCAATCTGCACGCTGACCGGATCCGGCTCGCCGGCATGGTCCATGCGGTGCAGCGATTTGCGCGTGCCCCAGAAACGCGGATCGGAGATGGTCATCTCCGAGACCGCCAGCCCGGCACCCAGCCGCTTGCACAACAGCCGGAACGGCTTGTCGGTGACGCCGGCCATCGGGGCCAGGATCACCTTGGGGTCGATGGAGTAGGGGCCGATGTGCATGGCGGCATTGTAGCTGGGAGGGGAATGGGGAGTCGGGAATCGGGAATCGGGAATGGGGATTGGGGATTGGGGAATCGTAAGAGCGCTTGCGGGCTTTGGTCCTGCGCCACTGCTATGCGAGTCAGTTGAGCAATGTCAGCGCTCTGGGAAAAGGACGGCTATGGCGGAGATGTTGGCGGGCCGAACTCTCATCCCCACCTCTTCGGTGAGTTGACTGTCTTCCGTCGTACCCTCACCCCAACCCCCGCTTCGCGCCGCTGCCCGCGCTCGCGGCGCGGGCGCTCCAAGGCACACGCGCCACTGGCGCGTAAGCAGCGCCTTCTCGGCCTGCGGGGAGAGGGGCTTTTCCATCCTTCTCCCCTCGGGAGAAGGTGGCGCGTCAGCGCCGGATGAGGGTGCGGGCGCCCGACACTGCATCACGCCTCGCCTCCTTACCCGAACGACTGTCCGAGGAAGAAGACCGAAGTTCGGCTGAGCGCGCGGTTCGCAGCATCCGTCGGCAGGCAGGTCTCATCAGGCCGTTCTCTAATCGAAAACAGTCTCTAGCGTGCATGCCAACGCCCCGAACGCAAAAGGCGATCGCATCGCTGCGGTCGCCTTCGTCGTCGCGTGAAGCGTGCGGATCAAACGGCCGGTTCGGGCACCATTCGCGGCATCGAGGTAGCAGCGCCTTCCATTTCGGTGGAGCGTGCGGCATAGCGGGTGGCAAAGCGCACGTGGGTGTTGAAGCTGGCGCCGGGAGACTGCGCCAGCGAGGCCACCAGCGCACCGTTGAAGGCATCGCCGGCGCCGGTGGTGTCCACCGTCTGCGCGCTTTCCGCACCCACGCGGTAATGCGCGGCGGTGTCGCCTCGCAGCTGTTCTTCGGCGTGCGAAATGAACGCGCCCACCGAACCCAACGTCACCACCACGGTGCCGCCCGGCAGCAACTTGCGGCATAGCGAATGCAGCGTGTTGCCGTCCAGCGCGGCCACATCGTCGGCGTTGATGCGCTCGCCGACATGGCGGCCGAGCAGGGCGGCAAATTCGGTTTCGTTGGGCGTCAGCACATCCGACAGCTTGAGCAGACCGATCGAGGTCGGCGCATTGGCCGGCGCGGCGTTGAGCACCGTCAGTACTCCGCACTCACGTGCCAATGCCAACGCCGATTCGATGGTTTCCGCCGGCGATTCCAGCTGCGCCAGCAACACCCGGGACGAGGCGACCAGCGCGCGCTGGTTGTCGACGAACGCGGCGCTCAGCACCGAGTTGGCGCCGGCACCGATCACGATGGTGTTGCGGCCATGCGCATCGACATAGATACCGCCGGTGCCGGTCGGCTCATTGCTGGGCTCGGCGATCAGCGCGAAGCCATCGTGCGCCGCCAGCGAGCGCGCCAGCGCACCGCCGGCATCGTCCCCCAGCGCGCACAAAAAATGCGTCTTGGCGCCGGCACGTGCGGCCGCGACCGCCTGATTGAATCCCTTGCCCCCCGGGCCGGTGCTGTAGCGACCGGCGATGGTGGCACCCGGCGCGGGCAGGACATCACAGCGCCACACGTGATCGACATTGAAGGACCCGACAACGACGACCGAACTCATAAATACCCTTGACTTGAATGACTGAATGAAACGTGGCGTGCGGCGATTAGACCGGCACGCCGATGAACCCGCGCCACCTCAACCGAAATGCGAGAGCACGCCGGCAATGGTAGCGGTCATGAACGTTGCGATCGAACCGCCTAGCACGGCGCGCAGCCCGAACTTGGCCAGATCGTGACGGCGTTCCGGTGCCAGCCCGCCGATGCCGCCGATCTGGATCGCGATCGAGCTGAAGTTGGCAAAGCCGCACAGTGCATACGTGGCAATCAGCCGGCCTTCGGCGCTCAGGCCCACGCCCGGCACTTCGCCCTTCACGATCCGCGACAGTTCGCTGTAGGCGACGAACTCGTTGATCACCACTTTCTGGCCGATCAGCGAGCCGACCGTGGTCGCGTCCACCCACGGGGTACCGATCACCCAGGCGATCGGCGCCAGCACGTAGCCGAAGATCGTCGACAGGTTGGTCGGATGGCCCAGCGCCTTGGCGGCGCCGGTGACATCGCCCAGCCAGGTCAGCGGTGCGTTGATCAACGCGATCAGCGCGATGAAGGCCAGCAGCATCGCGCCGATATTCAGCGCCAGCCGCAAGCCATCGCCAGCGCCGGCCGCAGCCGCATCGATGACATTGCTGGTGGTCTTTTCCACTTCCATCTTGACCGTGCCGCGGGTCAGCGGGGTGCCGGTTTCCGGCACCAGCAGCTTGGCCACCACCAGGGTGGCGGGCGCGGCCATGATGCTGGCGGCGAGCAGATGTTTGGCGTAGAACGCCTGCTGCGCAGGGTCGCTGCCGCCGAGCATGCCGACGTACGCTGCCAGCACGCCACCGGCGATATGCGCCATGCCGCCGATCATCATCGTCAGCAGCTCGGACTGGGTCATCTTGGGAATGTACGGGCGCACCGTCAGCGGCGCTTCGGTCTGGCCGATGAATACGCTGGCGCACACGCTGGTGGTTTCCGCCCCCGACACGCGCATCACCTTGGTGATCGCCCAGGCCATCGCGCGGACCACCACCTGCATCACGCCCAGGTGGTAGAGCACGCCCATCAGCGCGGAGAAGAAGATGATGGTGGGCAGCACCTGAAACGCAAAAATGAAGCCGTTGCTGTTGATGTCCATCAGGCTGCCGAAAATGAAGCTGGAGCCCTCATTGACGAAGCTCAGCACCCTCACGAAGCCCTGGCCTAGCCAGTCGAACACGTCGCGCCCGCCCGGCACCAGCAGCACCAGTGCGGCGAACGAAATCTGCAGCGCCAGACCGGTGGCAACCAGCTTCCAGTCGATCGCGCGGCGGTTGTTCGAAAACAGCCAGGTGATGCCGATGAGCACCGCCAGACCGAACAGGCCAAAGCCGATCCTTCCCAAACCTTCGACCATTCCATTCCCCCGCGCAGACGGCAAACCGAGAAGCCTAGAGCAGGGGGTGACGGTGGGCAAGGCGAGCGGTGTTCAGACGCTCCCCGCCAGCCCGCAACCGAGATGCAGCGGGCGCTGACAGGCCGGCGGTAGCGAGCGGGTGAGCCGTGCTTGCGCAAAGTGGGGGATTTGCGGAGTCGACTCACCGGTAGTGGAAGGGATAGCGCGATGGCGCCAGCGAAGGCCACGCTCCGTGATTCGATCCGGCAGCCAGACGCTGCTTTTCCATCAGTCGCCGACGACAGCCGAAGGTGCTTGCGCGCGTACCGGCGTGGGACCTTATGCGGCATGGATGCCGCGTAAGAGCCTTATCTGTTCGGATTCTGGCAGTTTGGGCGTCGAGAGCCGGCGTGGGCCACCGTGAGAGCCTGGATCGTTACCGATCGTCGTGTAGCTGGGTGCCCACGCCGGTTTCTCCCCTGTATCGCCCGAACGGTTGCCAGAGTGGCCACTCGTAGACGTAAGGCTGGGCAGGCAGGGGAGCTCTCGACCCTTCAAGCCTAACGGAGTTTGCCCATGAATGGCATCGGGATTGATGTGTGCAAGGCCCGGTTGGATGTGGCCGTCTACCGCGGCCCGTGCGCGCAGTTTCACAACACCCCCGCAGGCCATCGCAAGCTAGTGTCCTGGCTGGCACAGCGCGAGGTTGGCCAGATTGTCCTGGAGGCCTCTGGCGGCTATGAACAGCGGGTACTGGATGCGTTGTTCGACGCCGGCCACCGGATCGTGCGGGCCAATGCGCACCGCTGCCATGCGTTCGCCGCCGCCATCGGCCTGCCGGCAAAGACAGATCGTCTAGACGCGATCAATCTGGCTTGCATGGCCCACACGCTGGAGCTACGTCCCTACCACCCCACGGAGCCTTGGCGGCGACGGCTGCGCGAGTTTGTGCGTGCGCGACAGCAACTCGTGGAGCTGACAACAAGCGCGCACAACCAGTTGGAGCAGGTAACGGACACGCGCTTGCGCCGCGTGCTGCAGGCCAATATCGCGCAGATGAAAAAGACCTGTGTGCGATTGGAACAGCAGATTGCCGAGCAGGTCGGCCAGCAACCGCAGTTGGAAGCAATGCGCTCGTTCAAGGGCGTCGGGGCGACCCTGCAAGCGGTGATCGCCAGCTACCTGCCGGAGCTGGGCACCCTCGATGGGAAGACAATTGCCAAGCTGGTCGGCGTGGCTCCCATCGCCCATGACAGCGGACAGATGCGCGGCCTGCGCCGGATCCGCGGCGGGCGGATCGAGGTGCGCAACGTGCTGTACATGGCGTGCCTGTCTGCGATCCAGCACGAGCCGCGGATCCGGGAGTTTTATCGATCGCTGCGGGCACGCGGAAAGCCCGGCAAGGTCGCCATCGTGGCGGCGATGCGCAAGATGCTCGTCATCCTCAACGCGCGAGCACGAGACGCTCACGCCGCAGACGTCCAAACCGTCCCGACCTGAGTGACCATGCTCTCGATGGATCCGCCGGCTGCTGACCAGCGGCCGGCGTTCCCGTGCCAGGCTTCCACAACGGTCAGAACCCCCTCCAACAACACAGTTGCTACATGGACGTACTTGCGGCGTGTCCCACGCCGGTACGCGCGCAAGCGCCCCGCAGTGACCGAGGCCTTCTCAAAAAGCCGTCAGATGTCGCGGGCGGGAGCGGTCGATGCGCGGCGTCGCGTCCGGGAGCGGGACACGCCGTGAATCCGTCCCTGGAGGCTCGGTGGCGGCATCCATGCCGCCACACGGTCCCGCCCCCGGACGCGACACCACGCTCCCACTTTTCGCAGCGGCTGATCCATAAGCACTGGCCGCATGCAGGCGGAATATCTGGAGATTCCGCGGTCGATCATGTGACCAACATGCCACGCCCTGTCGCCCCAGCAACCTCAGGTCCTACACTGCGCACGCCGATCCGGGGCAGGGCGCCGCGGAGGTTGTTGGAGTCTGCCAATGCATTACCGTCGTCTGGGTTCCACCGGGCTGCAGCTGTCGGCCTTGTCGTTCGGGGCCTGGGTCACCTTCGGCAAGCAGATCGGGCGCAGCGAAGCGCGCAACCTGATTGCCGCCGCCTGGGACAACGGCATCAATTTCTTCGACAACGCCGAGGTCTACGCACGCGGCCGCGCCGAAGAAGTGATGGGCGATGTCATCGCCGACCTGCGCCTGCCGCGCGATGGCTATTGCGTCTCGAGCAAGGTGTTCTTCGGCGCGGTGGACAGCCCGCGCCCGACCCAGCGCGGACTCTCGCGCAAGCACATCACCGACGCCTGCCATGCCGCACTCAAGCGCCTGCGCGTGGAGTATCTGGATCTGTACTTCTGCCACCGGCCCGATCCGGACACGCCGATCCAGGAAACCGTGCGCGCCATGGACGCACTGATCCGCCAGGGCAAGGTGCTGTACTGGGGCACCTCCGAATGGAGCGCCGAACAGTTGCGCGCCGCGATCGCCATCGCCGAGCAGGAGCATTTGCACGCCCCGTCGATGGAACAGCCGCAGTACAACCTGCTGCATCGCGACCGGCTGGAGCGCGAGTATGCCCCGCTATGCGAAGCCGGGCTGGGCACCACCATCTGGTCGCCGCTGGCCTCGGGCCTGCTGACCGGTAAGTACAACGCCGGCGTGGACGCCGACACCCGCCTGGGCCAGCCGGGCAATCACTGGTTGCAGGACGAAGTGCTGGGTGCACCGGAGGCCCGCCGCCTGGAACGTGCCCGCGCGTTCTGCGCGCTGGCCGCCGAGTTGGGCCAGTCGCCCGCACGCCTGGCCATCGCCTGGTGCCTGCGCAACCCGCATGTGTCCACGGTGATTCTCGGCGCCAGCCGGGTGGCGCAGCTGGAAGAAAATCTCGGCGCGTTGGAGACGCTGACCAAGGTCGATGCAGCTGACTGGGCGCGGGTGGAAGCGGTAACGCGCTGAGAGGTGGGTTCTTGATCCAGCTGGGCCAGGTCGGTTCCAGTGGAAATCTGAGAGGGCAGGCTTTTCACGACGGACGATGGAGCTGCGCCTACGACCCCCCCCCCTTTGCATATCGATTGATAAATGAAATCGAATTAAGTGGATTGATCTAAAGATCCAGTCACTCAAATGAGAATGGCTCTTGATCATTAAATGAGAATGGTTATTATTTGTCTGGCCAACCGACTGGAGATCCAGATCATGACCGCTCACCCCGTGCTGCTTCGCTCCGAACCGGTCAACCTGCGCGACCGCGCCGTCCCGCGTGCTGTCCCCGCAGAAGACGTCATCAGCAGCGAGGCGCTGCTCAAGGGCCGTCGCGAAGTGCTGATTCAGCATGGCGATCGCGTCTATCGCCTGCGCCATACCAGCAACGACAAGCTCATCCTGACCAAGTAACACCGCCGATAACCCGCTGCGCACCGCCAAGCGGGCGCGGTCGGTGTCGAGGTCGGCAGGTGCCCCGCATCAGCCGCACTCGTTCGCCACTCGCAGCCCTGATTGCCGCGCACGATGTTCTAAGTTGCTCCCCCGCCGATGCCCGCTAACGCAGGCATTGGAACTGTCCGCCGCGGGCGTTGCCGCCGCCGCCCGCCACTTCATTCTCTGCCCTCGGCTGCCGCTCGCGGCGTCTGCCACAGCGCGCGCTGTCGGGGGTTCTTCTCGAAGGTTTCCGATGATCCGCCTGCATCCGCTGGTGGTCGCGCTGTCGCTGGCGCTGCCTGCTGTTCCGTTGTGTGCCCCCGCTGCCGAACTCGACGGCAGCGGGGATACCGCGCGTGAGGTGCACGACTTCAACCGGCTGCAGGTCACTGCCACGCGTACCCAGCGCGCGCTGGTCGATGTGCCGAGCACGGTGGATGTGATCGACCGCGAACAACTCGACAACCAACTGGTGCGCGAGCTCAAGGATCTGTTCCGTTACACGCCCGGCGTGTCGGTGACCAGCACCAGCGGCCGCTTCACCGGCGCCAACGGCATCCGCATCCGCGGTCTGGACGGCAACCGTGTGGCGATCCTGGTCGACAACGTCCCGGTGTCGGACACCTTCAGCTTCGGCAGCTACCTCAACGCCAACCGCAACTTCGTCGATCTGGAAACGCTCAAACGCGTCGAAGTGGTGCGCGGGCCGGCCAGTTCCCTGTACGGCTCCGACGCGCTGGGTGGCGTGGTGGCCTTCGTCACCAAGGATCCATCCGATTATCTCAGCGCCGACAAGCACAGCTATGTCGGCCTGAAGTTCGGCTACGAAGGCGACTGGAACGGCCTGTTCGCCGGTGCCACCGGCGCATTCGGCGGCGAACGCTGGAGCGGCATGGTGGCGGTGAGTCATCGCCAGGGTCAGGAAGCGCAGAACCAGGGCGACAACCGTAGCCGCGATTTCACCCGCACCGCAGCCAATCCGCAGCGCATCGACGGCCGCAGCGTGCTCGCCAAACTCGTCTACGCGCCCAGCGCGCAGCAGCGCTTCAAGCTCACCGTGGAAGGCAACGAAGACTACGGCAGCATCGATGCCCTGACCGGCATCGACCCGCGCAACGCGATGGCCTCGCTGCGCATTCTGTCGCAGGAAGGGCGCGACCATCAGACCCGTGCGCGCGTCTCGCTGCGGCACGAGCTGGATGCACTGGATTGGGCGCTCGCCGACGATCTGCAGTGGCAGTTGTATCGCCAGGATAGCGAGAGCCTGCAGCGTACCGATGAGTTGCGCGGCAACAACACGCGCCGCCACAACGAACACAATTTCGATCAGCGCGTGTACGGGCTGCTGATCAACGCGCACAAGTCCATCGACACCGGCACGCTCAGCCACGACATCACTTACGGTCTGGATGGCACCTGGACCGACACCCGCGCCAAGCGCGACGGGTATTCGGTGAATCTGGCCAATGGCGTGGTGACCAACCGGGTCGGTCAGGACGTGTTCCCGGTGCGCGATTTCCCCAACAGCGAAACCACCAAGCTCGGGTTATACGCGCAGGACGAGATCCGCCTGTTCGACGGCAAGCTGTCGCTGACACCCGGCGTGCGCGTGGATTATTTCCGCCTCTCACCGCAGGTGGACGATATCTTCCGCGAAGACAATCCCGGCGTTGCCGCTGCGACCATCGACGAAACCCAGGTCTCGCCCAAGTTCGGTGCGGTGTGGCGTTTCTCGGATGCGTGGTCGGCGTATGCCAACTACGCGCACGGCTTCCGCGCCCCGCCGTACAACGACGTCAATATCGGCTTCACCAATCTGCAGGCGCGCTACACCGCCATCGCCAATCCGGACCTGAAATCGGAGACCAGCCGTGGTGGCGAATTGGGTCTGCGCTTCAACGACGCGATCGGGTATCTGGGCGTCGCCGTGTACTACACCGACTACCGCAACTTCATCGAATCGTATGCGCCGGCCGGCTTCAACGCCGATGGGCTGATGCTGTTCCAGTCGCGCAACGTGGACGATGTGGTGATCAAGGGCGCCGAAGCACGTGCCGGTGTCGATCTGGGCGCGCTGGCGGGTTGGCAGGGCTGGTCGCTCAACAGCGCCGTCGCCTATTCGGAAGGCGACAATCTCACCGATGACACGCCGCTCAATTCGGTCGACCCGCTGCGTGGCACCTTCGGGGTGGCCTTCGACAGCGACAGCTGGGGCGCAGAGTTGATCGGCACCTTGGTTGCACGCAAACGCCGCCCGCAGCTGGACAGCTATTACACGCCGGCCGGCTACGCCACGCTGGATCTGATGGGGCATTGGGAATTTGCACCCGGCGCCAAGGTCACCGCCGGCATCTTCAATCTGGCCGACCGCCGCTATGTGGACTGGAACGCGCTGCCCAACGGCACGCTGGCCAGCAGCACGGTGCTCGACCGCTTCACCGGCGCCGGGCGCACCGCCTCGGTCAGCCTGGCCGTGAGCTGGTAGCGGCCATGCCCAGCGCCCGCCCACTGCCGCAGTTGTCGCATGCACGTGCCACCCGCGCCGCGCTGCCGCGTCCGCAGCAGCTGGCGGCCCTGGGCACGGTGCTATGTCTGTATCGGCCCGCGCTGGGCAACGAGCTGGATGGCTGGCAGCACGCGGTGGATGCGGCGGCATGCCGGCAGGTCGACAGCGACGGCGTGCGCGAAAGCATCTGGTTCTTCGATGCCGAGGGACACTGCTGCTGGCGGATCTGCCTGTTGCCGGACAGCGATTTCTTGATCTGGGATCGCCTGGTCTCGCGCTTGCCGCCGCTGCCGATGGACACCCATGAGCTGGGCGTCGGCGAGCGGCTGTGGCGTCGTCTGGCCGGCCGTATGCGCGGTGAGGCGTGGCGATTGAGCGCGCTGCGTCTGCAGACCGCCGCCACTCGCGAACAACCGTTTGTCGCCAGCCTGGCGACAGTCTCGGCACTGGGTGCGGAAGTGGCCGCACGCCTGGCGCGCGAGGAGGGCATCGACGGACGCGTGGCGGTGGATGATTGCTGCTGCGCACGCGCTGCGGCCTTGCGCGCTGACTCCACCTCATCAAGCAATACTGATCCATCCGACATGACGACGTCGCTGGTGCGCTTGCGCCGCTGACGTTCCTGAGACCACCAACGAGAGTTCCGATGAGCCCACTGTTTCCCCGCTGTATCGCACTGACGCTGAGCCTGCTGCCGTTGATTGCCGCCGCCGACGCCCAGCGCGATCGCCAGAGCATCCTGGCGATGCAGGGCGAATACGCCGTGGACTTCGCCTTCGACGAGACCGTGCTGCTCAAGCCCGGTTACGAACGTGCCTCGGCCATGCGCAGCGGCGCCAGCGAAGTGGTGATCGTGGTGGAGGATTCACCGCGCAAGCTGGTGCTGCAGCATCTGCTGGTGGACGAAAAGAGCAAGCATGTGACCAAGCACTGGCGCCAGGACTGGATCTACGAAGCGCCGCAACGTTTCGAATTCACCGCCGAGCAGACCTGGACGGTGCATGCGCTGCCGCCGGCAGTCACCACCGGCGCCTGGACGCAGTGCGTGTATGAAGTCAGCGACGCGCCGCGCTATTGCGGCACCGGCCGCTGGGACTACGCCGACGGCCATCCCACCTGGACCAGCGATCTGAGCTGGCGCCCGTTGCCGCGCCGCGAATACACCAAGCGCAGCGACTACAACGCGCTGTCGGTGATCAATCGCCACACGCTCACGCCCAACGGCTGGACCCACGAACAGTTCAACACCAAGGTACTGCGCAAGCCCGATGGCAGCCAGGAGGCGATCGCGCGCGAGTTCGGCTTCAACGATTATCGCAAGACCACCGAGGTCGATTTCGCCCCGGCCTATGCGTACTGGAAGGGCACCCAGGTCTACTGGGCCAAGGTGCGCACGCGCTGGGCCAAGTTCCTCGACACGCCGCCCGGCCTGCATCTGAAGACCAAGCCGGACGGCATGGCGATGATCGTGCCGATGTTCCAGCAGGCCGAGACCGTGCAGAAGGGCCAGCGGGTCAAGGACGCGCAACTCGATGCGGTGTTCGCGCAATGGGTCGAACCGGCGAACTAGCCACCCGGATGTCGTAGGAGCGCGCTGGCGCGCGATTGAGGCTTCATCGGTAACGCCTCATCGCGCGCCAGCGCGCTCCTACGGAGCATTAGCCTTATTCCTTGAACATCAAGAATGCCGCGACCAGGATCAGGCCGAACGCGGCCCAGTGATTCCACTTCAACGACTGGCCCAGATAGAACGTCGAGAAGCCGGCGAACACCAGCAGCGTGATCACTTCCTGCATGCCCTTGAGCTGCGGCGCCGAATACACCGCGCTGCCCAGGCGGTTACCCGGCACCTGCAGGCAGTACTCGAAGAACGCAATGCCCCAGCTGACCAGGATCGCGATCATCAGCGGCGTGCTCTTGTACTTCAGATGCCCGTACCAGGCGAAGGTCATGAACACATTGCTGGCGAGCAACAACAGCACCGGGTACAGATACGCAGTGAAAGGAGCGGTAGGCATGACGGCGGGCGGGCAGGTAAGGGGCCGGCAGCATAAGCCAGCCCCGTTAAGCGCACGCGACCGTGCCGATGAGCCCGGCACGTGGGTTCAGGCCGTTGGTGGTCAGCACGAAACCCCTGCCTGCAGCACGGCCCGGCAAAACGCCTGGCCAGGCCTGGCCGCGCCCACGGTCACCCCGTTAGCGCTGCATGCCCCAGCGGCGCACGGTCAGTCGCTCGATCGCCTGAAACACCACCCCTTCCACCAGCAGGCCCAACACGATCACCATCGCCAGGCCGGCGAACACGCGGTCGGTATACAGCTCGTTGCGGTTCTGGAAGATGTACCAGCCCAGACCGCCCTGGCCGGAGGTGGCGCCGAACACCAGCTCGGCGGCGATCAGGGTGCGCCAGGCGAAGGCCCAGCCGATCTTCAGCCCGGACAGGATCGCCGGCAGCGCGGCGGGGATCAGCAACTGCGCCACGTAGCGCGGCCCACGCAATCCGTAATTGCGCCCGGCCATGCGCAGGGTTTCCGGTACTGCCTGGAAGCCGGCATAGGTGGTCAGCGCGAGCGGCCACAGCACTGAATGCACCAGCACGAACACCAGGCTACCGGTGCCCAGGCCGAACCACAGCAAGGCCAGCGGCAGCAGCGCGATGGCCGGCAGGGGGTTGAACATGGCGGTCAAGGTGCCGAGCACATCGCGGCCCCAGCGCGTGGAGGCGGCCAGCGCGGTCAGCACGAAGGCCAGCACCACGCCGAGCGCGTAACCCTGCGCCAGCACGCGCAGCGAGGCGCCCACACGGCGCAGCAATTCGCCCGACAGCAGTCCATCGTAAAACGCGCGTGCTGTCTGCAGGGCGCTGGGCAGCATCAGATCATCGCCAACCACGCGCGCGGCGATCTCCCACACGGTGACCAGCACCACCAGCACCAGCGCCTTGCGCAGCCACGGCGGCGCCTGCCAGCGCGCCGCCGCGGCGGTGGCGATCAATGCGGGGTCCAGCGGTTGTAGTGCACGTTCGTACTCGGGCCGCACCGGCGGGATCGGCGGCAGCGCGGTGGCGTCGCTATGGCTCATGGCAGCGCCTCGCGTTGACGCACGGCCGGGCGGCGCAGCGGTGCCACCTTGTCGTCGTCCAGCGTGTCGTCGGGCAGGTCGAACAGCAGCCGATGAATACGCTGCGCGGTCTGCTGAAACGCCACGCTGCCGGCACTCTGCGGGCCAAATGCATGCGCGTTGAGTTCGGCGCGCACCTGGCCCGGATGCGGCGACAACAGCAGCACGCGATTGCCGACCACCAGGGCTTCTTCGATCGAGTGGGTGACGAACAGCAAGGTGAAGCGCGATTGCTCCCACAGCTCCAGCACCTGCTCCTGCATGCGCGAACGCGTCAATGCATCGAGTGCGGCGAAGGGCTCGTCCATCAGCAACACGCGCGGGCGCATCGCCAATGCGCGCGCGATCGCTACGCGTTGCTTCATGCCGCCCGACAAGGTGTGCGGATAGGCATCGGCAAAGGCGCTCAGACCGACCTGCGCCAGACTGTCGTCAGCACGTTCGCGCGCTTCGGCACGCGAGAGCTTGCGTGCCGCGCGCAGGCCGAACACCACGTTCTCGCGTACGGTCTTCCACGGCGCCAGTTGATCGAATTCCTGGAACACCACCACCCGGTCCGGCCCCGGCCCGGTGACCGCATTGCCATCCAGACGGATCTGCCCCTCGCGCGGGGTGACGAAGCCGGCCACCGCCTTGAGCAAGGTGGATTTGCCGCAACCCGAGGGGCCCAGCAGCACGAAGCGATCGGCTTCATGCACATCGAAACGCACGCGGTGGGTGGCACGCACCACGCGCTGCGCGGAGGCGTATTCCAGGCTGACGTGGTCGACTTGCAGCAAGGGCGTGGGCATCGCTCAGCTCCCGCCCGCAATCAGCGGGTCGTCGAAGAAGTAGTCGCTCAGCTTGCTCGGCGTCTGCTTGATCGCGCCGCTGTGCTGCATGAACTTGCCCAGCCCCAGTGTGTTCTGCGGCACCACGGTGAATTGCACTTTCGGGTCCTTGATGATCTGCAACACCAGCGCGCGGTCGATGCTCGAGCCATTGCGGCGCAGAAAGATATCCGCCGCCTGTTCCGGATGCGCAGTGACGAAACGTGCCGCCTGATCCAGCGCGGCGACGAAGGCGCGATAGGTCTTGGGATTGTCGCGGCGGAATTTTTCGGTGGCATACAGCACCGTCGCCGACGAGGGGCCGCCTTCGATCTCGTAGGAGCTGGTCACGATATGCGCGGCCGGGTTACGCGCCAGTTCCTGCTCCTGGAACGGCGGGCTGGCGAAGTGCGCGGTGATCTCGGTGCGACCACGGATGATCGCGGCGGCCGCATCCGGATGTGGCAATGCGACCTGCAGCGGATCCAGCTGATGCGTGCCCTTGTCGCCCCAACGTTGCTGCGAAGCGTGCTGTAGAAAACGCGACTGCACCGACACGCCGGTGGCCGGCACCGCAATCCGGTCCTGCGGGGTGAAATCGCCAATGGACTTGATGTGCGGATTGTTGCTGATCAGGTAATACGGAAAGTTACCCAGCGATGCCACGCCGCGCACGTTCTGGCGGCCATGCGTGCGGTCCCAGATGGTGAACAACGGCCCGACGCCGGCACCAGCGATATCGATCGAACCGGTCAGCAAGGCATCGTTGACCGCCGCGCCACCGGACAACTGCAGGAACTGCACGTCGATGTCCACGCCAGCCGCCTTGCCCTGCTGTTCGATCAGCTTTTGATCCTGCGCCACGTCCAGCAGCAGATAGACGATGCCGAACTGTTTGGCGACGCGCAGTTTTCCTTCGGCCTGTGCGTGCGCGCTAAACAGCAACGGCAACGCAGCCAGGAGCAGCAATGCAATACGCCGGGACAACAGTCGGCGCTGCGAAGGTGCGTGAGAGGTGACGGTCAAACGCATGCGGCGCTCCAGTCGAAAGGGGGAGGGAAGGGCGCATCTCAAAGCGCGTTACTAGCCATGAGACCCACGCGGCGGCGCACGATTTCTAGAACGGCGCATCGCCTTCGATGGTGGTGCGGTTGAGTCGGCGACGCAGGTGGTCCGGCGTGCCGGCGGCCAGATGCATCACCGAGCGGTTGTCCCAGAACACCATGTCGTGCGGCTGCCAACGATGCCGATACACCAATGCCTCGCGGGTGCCGTGTTCGAACAGAGCCTGCAGCAGCGCATCACTTTCGTCGTCGGGCAAGCCGACGATGCGAGTGGTGAAATGTTCGCTGACAAACAGCGCTTTCTGGCCTGTCTCCGGATGCGTGCGCACGATCGGATGCTGCACCGGTGTCACTTCGGCGATCTGTTCGGCCGTCAGCGCCGGACGCCACGGATTGCGCGCACGCAGCTCTTCGTACTTGGCCAGATAGCTGTGCTCGGCGCGCAGGTCCTGCACGGTGCGTTTGAGCGCATCGGGCAAGGTTTGCCAGGCCAGATGCTGATTGGCGAACAAGGTGTCGCCGCCCTCGCTGGGCAGCTCTTGCGCGTGCAGCAGCGAGCCCAGACTGGGCGTTTCCTTGTACGACAGGTCCGAGTGCCAGTAATGCCCGGCATCGCCCAGACCGATCGGTTCGCCGTTTTCCTTGATGTTGGACACCACCAGCACTTCCGGATGCCCTCGCAACTGGAAATTGCGCAGCACATGGATCTGCAGCGGGCCGAAGCGCCGGCTGAAATCGACCTGCTTCGCGGGGCTGATGCGTTGGTCGCGGAACACCAGCACGTGGTGGTCCAGGTGCGCTTGATGGATGCGCGCAAAGGTGTCCGCATCAAGCGGCTGCGACAGATCCAGGCCGATCACTTCGGCGCCCAGCGGGGCATCGAACGGCAGGATCTGCACGCCGGAAGCTTGCACTGTGGAAACCGCATCGCGCGGGGTCTGCGCACGCGCGGCGGAAGTGACGCTGGCCATGATGGTGGCACCTCGACGGCAACGAAAGGCCGCCTGGGCCGGCGACCGGACAGACCACTCTAGGCAGTCGTGCCGCCGCTGCGAACGTACGATTGGCAACGTGCTTATGCGCTGCAGGTATATGCGACCCGGCATGACGGGCGACGCAACTTGGCGCCACCCGATTCGAGCTCAGCTGTCTTTACGTCGAAGAGTGGGTATCGACGCAGCGAGTGCCGCCTGGGGCAGCGCAGTCGCTTTGTGGTGCATTCTTACTCCGCCCGCAACGCCAACGCCGGCGGCGTCGAAAGAATGCGCCGGGTGCCCGACCAACCGGCCAACAGACTCAGCGCCAGCCCGAAGGCGCCGCCGATCAGCAGACGCGGCCAATCCGGCGTCAACGCAATTTCGAACGCCTGGCGCCCGACCACCGCACCGATCACCGCCGCTGCGGTCACCGCCAGCGTCGCCGCCAGCAGGCCGAGCGCGCCGAACTCCACCAGCACCGCGCCACGCAACTGGCCGCGACGCGCGCCCAGCGTGCGCAGCACCGCGCTGTCATAGCGACGCTCGCCTGCGGTGGCCTGCAAGGCCGCCAGCAGCACCAGCACGCCTGCCAGCAGGCTGAAGCCCATGACCAGTTGCACCGCCTGCGCCACCTGGTCGATGACCTCGCGCACGCGGCCGAGGATGGCGTCGATATCCAGCACCGAAATGTTGGGGTAGTCGCGGCTCAGCGACGCCAGCTTGGGCGCGTTGCCGGGCGGCAGATGGAAGCTGGAAATCAGGTTGTACGGCGCATCGCCGACGGAACCTTGATTGAGCAGCAAAAAGAAATTGACCCGGAACGAATCCCAGTCGGCCTTGCGGATGCTAGTGACGGTGAAACTGCGCTGCTGTTCGCCCAGCAACAAGGTGATGCGGTCGCCGAGTTTGAGTTGATACCGCTGCGCCCAGCCTTCCTCCACCGAGGCCTCTGGTGCCGTGCTGTCGGCTGCCCAGAATTTGCCTTCCAGCAACGTATTTGCGGGGGGGAATGCATGCCGCCAGGAGAAATTGACCGGGCGGTTGTCGCCGTCGCCATCGTCGGCCGGATCACGGTCGCCGCGTGCCGGCGGCTTGTCGTTGATCGCCACCAGGCGCCCGGTCGAGAACGGCTCCACGGCCGCATCGTTCACGCCCAGGCCGCGCAGCGTCTGCAGCACCGGCGCGGTCTGCTCGGGCTGGATGTTCATCAGGAAATAGTTGGGCGTATCCACCGGCAGGCGATCGCGCCACTGCCCGAGCAGGCCGGGGCCGACCACGGCCAGCAGCAACAGCGCGCACAGCGACAGCGACAGCCCGACCAGTTGCACCACGCTCAGCCCGCGCCGCCGCGTCAGCGAGGCCAGACCGAGCTTCCAGGAGCCACGCAGGCGATGCTGGATCGGCCGCAACAACGTGAGCAGCCCGAGCCCCAGGGCCATCGCCACCAGCGCCAACGCAGCCAGCCCGCCGAGCACCCAGCCAGCGAGCACCAGATTGCCGGTGGCATAGACAGTCAGCGCCAGCGTGGCCGCCAACGCAGCGGCGTAGACCAGCAACGAGCTCGGCGGTACTGCGGCGAAGCTGCGGTTGAGCACGCGCATCGGCGGCACGTTGCGCAGCCGCAGCAGCGGCGGCAGGCCGAAGCCCAGCAACAGCACCAACCCGATACCTGCACCAGCCAGGGCAGGGGTAGCCTGCGGTAACGGCAGCCGGTTCGGAATCAGGCTGCCGAGCGCCTGCACCAGGCCTTCCTGCGCCAGCATGCCCAGCCCGATCCCGACCAGGCAGGCCGGAATCGCGGTGAGCAGCAATTGCAGCGACAGCATCGCCAGGATGTCGCGCTGGCGTGCGCCCAGGCAGCGCAACACGGCGACGGTGTCGATGCGGCGCATCGCAAACCGGTTGGCCGCCAATGCGGTGGCCACGCCGGACAACAGCACCGCCAGCAGCGCCGACAAGGCCAGGAAGCGGCCGGCGCGATCGAAGGCCGCGCGCATGCCGCGCTGGGTGTCTTCGATGCCGACAAGACGGTATTCGCTGGCGCGCGGTTTCAGCCAGGCGCGCAAGTCGGCGATGGCTTCTGGCGCACCGGCAAACATCAGCCGGTACGAGGCGCGGCTGCCTGGGCCGAGCAGGCCGGCACCGTCGATATCGGCGCGATTGACCAACAACGGCGGCGACAGCTGCATCAGCTCGCCGGAGGCATCCGGTTCGGCACGCAGCACGCCGGTGATGGTGAGATGGCCGGCGCCGAATTCCAGCTGCTCGCCCACCCGCAGGCCCAGCGCCTCCAGCAGACGCGGGTCGGCATAGGCCTGACCCGGCGGCGGTGCGCTGGCGATGTTGCCTTCCGTGCCAGCGCTGTCCTTGGAGACCAGCAACTGACCCCGCAGCGGGTAGCCTGCGCCGACGCCGCGGATGTTGGCCATCTGGCTGGACTCGCCATGGAACAACACGCTAGGGAAGCTGACCATGCGCGTGCTCTGCAGCCCGCGTCGCTGCGCTTCAGCAGCGAAGTCGGATGGAATCTCCTGGCGGCCGGTCACGCCCAGATCGCCGCCGAGCACTTCGGCCGCGCTGGAGGTCAGCGCCAACGTCACCCGGTCGACCAGCGTGCCGACCGCCGTCATCACCGCCACGCCCAGCACCAGCGCGGCGAACACGGTCAGCAGATCGCCGGCCAGGAACTCGCGCCGCACCGCGCGCGCGGCCTGTCGCAGCACGTTCATGCGGCCGGACCGGTCTGAGCGTGCAGGCGGCCGCTGTCGATGCGGTAGATGTGATGGCAGCGCTGCGCCAGCGTCATGTCGTGGGTGACCAGCACCAGGGTGGTGTCGCTGGTGGCATTGAGCGCGAACAGCAGGTCGCTGATCTGCGCGCCGGTGGTCTGATCGAGGCTGCCGGTGGGCTCGTCGGCGAACAGGATGCGTGGCCTGGCCACGAATGCGCGTGCCAGCGCCACGCGTTGCTGCTCGCCGCCGGATAGCTGGCGCGGGTAGTGGCGCGCACGTGCGCTCAGGCCCACCGCCTTCAACACCTCGCGCACCCGCGCCGGATCTTCGCGCCCGGCCAGTTCCAGCGGCAGTGCGATGTTTTCTTCGGCGGTCAGTGCCGGCAGCAGATGGAAGCTCTGGAACACGAAGCCGACTTCGCGCGCGCGCAAGGCGGCACGGGCTTCTTCGTCGAGCTGGCCCAGGTCCTGGCCGGAGAGCGCGATGCTGCCGCGGCTGGGCAGGTCCAGCCCGGCCAGCAGGCCGAGCAGGGTGGTCTTGCCCGAGCCCGACGCGCCGACAATGGCGATACTGTCGCCTTCACTGACCGTCAAGCTCACGTTGTCGAGGATGTGGAGTGTTCCCTCCGGTCCACTGACGGACTTGCCGACCTCGCGGACGTCGATGGCGGTGCGGGTGCTGGGGCGGGGGGCCAGACTGTCGATGAGGAATCTCCGAATGCGTGAAAGAACACTGCGATATGGCGCGCTGGTCCTGTGGCTGCTGACACTGTCCCTGCTTGCGCCGGGAATTGCCTCTGCCAAAAGTCCGGTGGCAACCGCACCGATCCTGGTCGTGGGCGACAGCTTGAGCGCTGCGCACAACATCCCGGTGCAGTCCGGCTGGGTCGCTCTGCTGGACCAACGCCTGAAGCGTGACATGGCGACGCCACCGGCAGTCGTCAATGCCAGCATCAGTGGCGAGACCACCTCCGGCGCATTGACGCGACTGCCCGGCCTGCTGGAAAAGCACCACCCCGGTGTCGTTGTGATCGAACTTGGCGGCAATGATGCGTTGCGTGGCCTGACCCCGGCCCAGCTCAAGGGCAATCTGGAAAAGATGATCCAGCTCAGCCAGCAGGCCGGCGCAAAGGTGCTGCTGCTCGGTATCGATGTGCCGCCGAACTACGGCCCTGCCTACCGCGAACGCCTGAAGGCGACCTATGCCGACCTGTCCAGACAGTACAAGACCGCGCTGGTGCCGTTCTTCCTGGAAAAGGTCGCGTTACAGCCGGGGCTGATGCAGGCTGACGGCTTGCATCCGACCGCCGCAGCTCAGCCGAAGGTGCTGGAAACGGTCTGGCCGGCGCTGCGTCCACTGCTCGGCCGCTAGGCGTCGCCTGTCACAGAACGTCGCCGGTCCTTCACGCCCTTTCCACCGTCGATCCGGCATGTTTCACAAAGCTGAAGACCGAGGAAAGTCCATGCGTCAGACCAAGGAAACGTCCGGCCTCGTGCTGGTCGTCGAAGACAATCGCAATATCTCTGAAATGATCGGCGAGTACCTGGAAGGCCGTGGCTTCGAGGTCGACTATGCGCAGGACGGACTGGACGGTTACCGTCTGGCCGCCGAGAACAGCTACGACGTGGTCGTGCTGGATCTCATGCTGCCGCGCCTGGACGGCATCGAAGTGTGCCGCCGCCTGCGCAACGACGCACGCAAGTCCACCCCGGTGCTGATGCTGACTGCCCGCGACACGCTGGACGACAAGCTCACCGGCTTGGGCTTCGGCGCCGACGACTACCTGACCAAGCCGTTCGCGATTCAGGAACTGGAAGCACGCTTGCGTGCCCTGATCCGACGCGAGCGTCGCCAGGTGGGTTCGGAAGTGCTCAAGGTCGCCGACCTGGTGCTCGACCCGGTGAGCATGCGCGCCACCCGTGCCGGCACCGAGCTGCAGCTCTCGCCGATCGGCTTGAGGTTGCTCACCATCCTGATGCGCGAATCGCCGCGTGTGGTCACCCGCCAGGAAATCGAGCGCGAGATCTGGGGCAACGGGTTGCCGGATTCGGACACCTTGCGCAGCCATCTGTACAACCTGCGCAAGATCATCGACAAGCCGTTCGATCGCCCCCTGCTGCACACCGTGCAGAGCGCCGGCTATCGCATCGCCGACATCGCCCAGCCGATGGCCTGATGTCACTGGCCGGTCGCCTTCTGGCGGCCGGCTTTTCCTGTAGGCGCTCACGCGCCGCTCGCTTCCGCGTGCTGCCGGCTGGTTGCACGACGGGCTCACGGAAGCGTTGCCTCTAATCCGGCGCTCTCCCTGGATGCCGCAATGCCGCACGGGCTCCCACGAAAAATACGTCTCGCCTTCCTGTTGCAGGTCGCACTGGCGAGTCTGGCGATCGTCCTTGGCGGCTATCTGATCTCCTTCGTGATCAAGTACAGCCTGGTGCGCACCGTACTGGCTGACGAGGCGGTGCATTTCTGGCGCCTGCACAAGAGTGCGCCGAACAACCCGCCGCCGAATACGCGCAATATCCAGGGCTATTTCTCGCCTGCCGGCAAGCTCGGTGACAGCGCACCGCCGGTGTTGCAACGGTTGCCGCGAGGCTTCAGCGAAGTGGCCGCTGCCGACGCGCTGGTGTATGTCGATCAACGTCCGGAAGGGCGCCTGTATCTGGTGTTTTCGCGCTCGCGCGCCGCCCATCTGACCTTGTGGTACGGCGTGGTGCCGGCGATCGTGGTGTTGCTGTCGATCTATGGCGTGTCGTGGTTTACCTATCGCATCTCCAAACGCCTGGTGTCGCCGATCAGCTGGCTCGCACGGCGCGTTTCGCAGTGGGACCCGCGCAATCCGGATGTGGATGAGTTGGCGCCGGAACGATTGCCCGCCGAACTGCAGGGCGAAACGCGGCAGTTGGCCGCAGCGTTACATGCGCTGGGGCAACGGGTCAGCGAACACGTTGCGCGCGAACGCAATTTCACCCGCGATGCCAGTCATGAATTGCGCACGCCGCTGACGGTGATCCGCGTGGCCAGCGACATGGCCCTGGCCGACGACGAATTGTCGCCGCGCACGCAACGCAGCCTGCGCCGTATCCAGCGGGCCGGCCACGATATGGAAGCGGTGATCGATGCGTTTCTGATCTTGGCGCGCGAGGCCGAAATCGACCCCCAAAGCGAAACCTTCGACGCCGCCGAACTGGCCAGCGAAGAAGTCGACAGCGCGCGTGAACTGCTTGGCGACAAGCCGGTGTCGTTGCAGATGGTCGGCGACCGCAGCCTGCAGATGTTCGCCCCGCCGCGGGTGATGCGCGTGGTGCTCAGCAACCTGCTGCGCAATGCCTGTGCCTACACCGACACCGGCAGCATCGAAGTTGAAGTGACCCAGGACCGCATCATCGTGCGCGACACCGGCATCGGCATGAGCGAAGAAGCACGCGCACGTGCATTCGAGCCATTCTTCCGCGCCGATCCCACACGCCCGCAGGGCACCGGCCTGGGGCTGTCGATCGTACGCCGGCTGTGCGACCGCTTCGGTTGGCGGATCGAATTGCATAGCGAGGCCGATGTGGGGACGTCGGTGGCGGTGGTGGTGGCCTGAGGGCGTCTTTTGTTGGCCGATCTGCCTGGTCTTATTTCTGCTCCAACACCGGTGCCACCGCTTTGCGCCAGATCGCGTAACCGTCGGCAGTCATGTGCAGCATGTCCTCGCGAAACAACTCCGGGCGCGGCTTGCCGCTGGCATCCAGCATTGGCGTGTAAACGTCCACGTAGTCCACGCGCGGCAGCGGCGCGAGTGCGTCCTTGATCAGGCGATTGGCAGTCACGATTGCCGGCAGCAAATGCGCGCGCGACGGGCTGGGCTTGATCGACAGATAGCTGATGCGCGCCTTCGGTAGATCGCGCCGAATGCGCGTTACGAACGCCAGCACATCGTCGCGCACCTGCTCCGGCGTACGGCCGCTGTTGAGATCGTTGTCGCCGGCATACAGCACCACCTGGCGCGGCGCGTACGGGATGACGATGCGGTCCGCATACCAGGTGCTGTCGCGCACTTCCGAGCCGCCGAAGCCGCGATTGATCACCGGCTTGCCGGGAAAATCCTGCGCCAGGCTGTCCCAGAAGCGGATCGACGAGCTGCCGACGAACACGATGCCGTGCTTGGGTGGCGGCTGCTGCGCATCGCTGTCGGCAAAGCGCTGCATGTCGTTTTCCCACGCGGCATGGGAGACCTGCGCCGGGACTTGCGGCGCAGTGTGCGTGGTGTCGGCGTGGACGTGGCCGGACAACAACGCAAGGGCGCACAGCAGTGTGCGCAAGGGATACTTGATCATGCGGAGAGAGCCTGCGGCAGTGAAGCGGACCGCCATGGTGCGACAGGCTGGAAGCGGAGGGCAAACCCGTTGGCTTTCAGGGTGTGGCATCGCACTGCGCGCAGATCGCTTCGCCGGGCCAGGCCCGACCATGCGGCAGATGGTGCGCCTTGCGGCAGGATCCGACTGCCTTGTAGGCCCAACGGCAGCTGTTCGGACGGGTGGCCACGCCCTGGCGGTGCGCAGCGCCACGGTGCAAAATTCGGCCTTTCCCGAGTAGCGACCACACCATGCGTTCGATCCGTCCCCTGATACGCCCTTGCGGCCGGAAGCGCTGACGCGTGGCCGATCAACTGGGACACGTGCCGCGCGGCCCGCGCCGCATGCTCAAGGCGGCGATCTGGTCGTGGCAGGGATTGCGCGCGGCATGGCTGCATGAATCTTCGTTTCGGCTCGAGGTCTGCCTGGCCGTGGTGCTGGCGCCGCTGGGGCTGTGGCTCGGTCAGTCCGGTCTGGAGCGCATCGCGCTGATTGCGCCATTGCTGATCGTGCTGGCCGCCGAATTGTTGAATTCGGCGATCGAGGCGGTGATCGAGCGCTACGGCCCGGAACACCATGTGCTGGCCGGCCGCGCAAAGGATATGGGCTCGGCGGCGGTGTTCTTGCTGCTGATCAATGTGCTGCTGTGTTGGGGGCTGATTCTGTTGCCGCGGGTGTTCTGAAAGCGGCTGGTCATGCCGCGCCGTGGCAGCCAGGCCCTTGTAGGCGATTGCTTAGCGAAAGCGTGGAGACGTACATGGCGATGCGACGCATCAGAGTGCGAGTGCGAGTGCGTCAGCGGAAGAGCCCGGCGTTCGTGTGGCGCGTAGTGACTCTCTTTAACAATTACCAGCCTCTGTCGCGCCTAGCGACCGCGCGCGCACCGATGCGTTCGAACTGAGGTTGTTCTTAATCCAAGAACTGATCGCCCAGTGGAACAACCCGCCAGGCGGGCGCATGTGCATGCCGGCTTGACTTGCCACATGGCATGCTGCGGCTCTCTTCTACGGAGTCGCCTGCATGCCTGTCCTGATTCGCGCCCTGGTGTTGCTGATGCTGACCGTCTCGCTGTCCGGTTGCGGTTACAACGCGATCCAGCAGAAGGAAGAAGGCGTCAAGGCAGGTTGGTCGGAAGTGCTGAATCAATATCAGCGCCGCGCCGATCTGATTCCCAATCTGGTGCGCACGGTGCAGGGCTACGCCCAGCAGGAGCGCCAGGTGCTGACCGAAGTGACCAATGCGCGCTCGCGTGTCGGGCAGATTCAGGTCAACGCCGACGACGCAGCGTCGCTGAAGAATTTCCAGCAAGCGCAGGGCGAACTCGGCAGCGCGCTGTCGCGCCTGCTGGTGGTCAGCGAGAACTATCCGCAGCTCAAATCCGATCAGTCGTTCCGCGATCTGCAGGTACAGCTGGAAGGCACCGAAAACCGCATCACCGTGGCGCGCGGTCGTTATATCCAGACGGTGCAGGAATACAACACCTACATCCGTTCCTTCCCGCAGGTGATCACTGCCAAGATCTTCGGGTATCAGCCCAAGCCGAATTTCACTGTGGAAAACGAAGCGCAGATCTCGCGTGCGCCGCAGGTTGATTTCGGTAATCAACAGGCGCCGCAGCAGCAGCCCGTGCAGCAACCGCAGCCTGCGCAGTAAGTAATTGCGATTTGCGCAGCATCAAATACTGCGGGGTTGGCCGCACGGCATGTCGAGGCAATTGTTAGGTTAGCCATGTCGATCTATCTATCGTCCGCTTGCTCAACCAACTTTCAGAAGCTGGGCATCAAGCCCCTCTCCAGCGGGAGAGGGGTTGGGGTGAGGGTACGGAGCGAAGCCTCTGTGCCGTTCAAACTGCACGAGGCTTCGCTCCGTACCCTCATCCACCCCTGCGGGGCACCTTCTCCCGCAGGGAGAAGGGAAGCTAAGTGTCAGTGCTGATTAACTGTCAGTGCTCATCAGGTAGGAGTTAGTAATGCGGCAGACGTACATGTGGGTGTTGTGGATGATGGCGCTACTGCTGCTGCCGGTATCGCTGCTGGCGCAGGACCTTGCCCCCATTCCGCCGCTACGCTCGCCAGTGGTCGATGTCACCGGCACATTGGATGCCGCCCAGGTCCAGCAGCTGGAGCAGCAGGCGCTGGCTTTGCAGCAGCGCAAGGGGGCGCAGTTGCAGATCCTGATCGTGCCGACCACCCAGCCGGAGGCGATCGAGCAATACACCCAGCGCGTGTTTGACCAGTGGAAGATCGGGCGCAAGGGCGTGGACGACGGCGTGTTGCTGCTGGTGGCCAAGGACGACCGCCGTGTGCGGATCCAGCCCGGTTACGGCCTGGAAGGCGCGATCCCCGACATCACCGCCAACCGCATCATCCAGGAGTACCTCGCGCCCCGCTTCCGTGAGGGCGACTACGCGGGCGGCATCAGCGCTGCGACTGCGACGCTGGCCGGTTTGATCGAGGGCGAGGCCTTGCCCGCTCCGGTCAGCGGGCATGCCGATGGCGGCTTGGGCAATGGCTCGGGCGGTGGCGGCGGGTGGATCATGGCGTTGGTCATCGGCTTCGTTGTTGCGATGGTGGCGCGCGGCATTCTCGGCGCGTTGCCGCGGCCGCTGCGCGCGTTGCTGACCGGCGTCGCAGCCGGCGGTGCCGCACTGCTCTTCACTTCATTGTTGTTCGCCAGCGTTGGCGCGGCGGTCATCGGGAGGCGGTGGCGCCTCGGGGAGCTGGTAATGCGTTGGCTCAGGCATGTCTTCGCGCCCTCGGCGCAGCGTAGTTTCCCGGCCAGTTGCATGGACGCGATTGCCGCAGCGGTCGCCGCCAGCGAGCGCACCCACACCGGTCAGATCATGGTCGCGGTGGAAGCCGACCTGCCGCTGAGCGCGCTATGGCGTGGGCACACCGCGCGCCAGCGTGCCGAGCAGGCCTTTGCGCAATTGCGCACCTGGGACACCGACGCCAATAACGGGGTGCTGCTCTATCTGCTGCTGGCCGACCACGCCATCGAAGTGGTGGCCGACCGCGGCCTGCGCAGCCAGGTGCCTGGCGCGCAGTGGGTGGAGGTGTGCCGGCGCATGCAGGAATTCCTGCGCGATGGCGAGCACGAGGCGGCGGTGCTGGCCGGGATCGAGGCGGTGACCGAGCTGTTGAGCGAGCATTTCCCGGCCGCTGCGAACGCGCAGCATGAAGACGAGCTGCCCGATCGTCCCCAGCTCTTAGGCTGAGCGCGTGCGAGATGTCAGAATAGACGCCTCGCTTTTTTGTGATCCGCGGTCCGCATGATCTATCTGCACGCCATCGACCCCATCGCCTTCTCGCTTGGCCCGGTGCAGGTGCACTGGTACGGGTTGATGTACCTGGCCGCGTTCTTCTCCGCCTGGGCGTTGGGCCGCTCGCGCATCCTGCGCGGTCGCCTGCCGGGTGTGGACATGGACGGATTTTCCGACCTGTTGTTCTACGGCATGCTCGGTGTGGTGCTGGGCGGGCGCATCGGCTACATGCTGTTCTATGCGTTCGACAGCTTGCTGGCCAACCCGCTGATTTTGTTCAAGGTGTGGCAAGGCGGCATGAGCTTCCACGGCGGCCTGCTGGGCGTGTTGATCGCCTGCGGGCTATGGGCGCGCAAGCACCGGCTGCATTTCTTCGATGTGATGGACTTCGTGGCGCCGCTGGTGCCGTTGGGTCTGGGCTTCGGGAGGCTCGGCAATTTCGTCGGCGGCGAATTGTGGGGCAAGTTCACCCAGGCCGGCTGGGGCGTGATCTTCCCGCTGGCGCCGGAATTGGCCGGCCAGTTGCCGGCGCAGATCCAGGCGCAGTACGCCACCGGCGCGTTGAATCAGTTCGCACGCCATCCCTCGCAGCTCTACGAAGCCGCGCTGGAAGGCGTGGTGATGTTCGTGGTGTTGTGGGCGTTCTCGTTGAAGCCGCGTGCGCGTTATGCGGTGTCCGGCATGTTTGCGCTGCTGTATGGCGTGTTCCGTTTCATCGTGGAATTCGTACGCGTGCCCGACGCGCCGATCGGCTACCTGGCTTTCAATTGGCTGACGATGGGGCAGATCCTGAGCTTGCCGTTGATCATTGGCGGGCTGGTGTTGTTGGCGATGTCGCGCCGCGCGCCGGTGTTGCAGCCGGTGGTGATGGACACCGCCGTGGCGGGAGCTGCCAAGTGAAGCCGTATCTGGACCTGCTGCAGCATGTGCTGGAACACGGCGCTGAGAAGTCCGATCGCACCGGCACCGGCACGCGCAGCGTGTTCGGTTGGCAGATGCGCTTTGACCTCAACGACGGCTTTCCGCTGGTCACCACCAAGAAGCTGCACCTGCGCTCGATCATCCACGAGCTGTTGTGGTTTCTGCAGGGCGACACCAACATCGGCTATCTCAAGGACAACCAGGTCCGCATCTGGGACGAATGGGCCGACGCCGATGGCAATCTCGGCCCGGTTTACGGCAAGCAGTGGCGGCGCTGGACCGGCCCGGACGGCGTGGAAATCGACCAGATGCAATGGCTGGTGGACGAGATCAAGCGCAACCCGGATTCGCGTCGGCTGGTGATCAGCGCCTGGAACGTGGGCGAGCTGGCACAGATGGCGCTGATGCCGTGCCATAGCCTGTTCCAGTTCTATGTGGTGAACGGCAGGCTCAGCTGCCAGCTCTATCAGCGCAGCGGCGACATCTTCCTCGGCGTGCCGTTCAATATCGCCAGCTATGCATTGCTGACGCATATGGTGGCGCAGGCCACCGGCCTGGGCGTGGGCGATTTCGTGCATACCTTGGGCGATGCGCACCTGTATTCGAATCACTTCGAGCAGGCGCGCGAGCAACTGACGCGCACACCGCGCGCGCTGCCCACGTTGCGCTTGAATCCGGAGGTGACCGACCTGTTCGCGTTCCGCTTCGACGACATCGCCATCGACGGTTACGACCCGCATCCGGCGATCAAGGCACCGGTTGCGGTGTGAGTGGCGGTCGCATGATGCAGCCTGCCTGCACGGTATGCTGAGGCATGAAAATCACCTTGATCGTCGCCTTCGACCGCAACAATGCCATTGGCCGCGATAACGAATTGCCGTGGAAGTTGCCGGATGATCTCAAGCGCTTCAAGGCGCTGACGTTAGGCAAGCCGATCCTGATGGGGCGCAAGACCGCGCAGTCGTTGGGGCGTGCGTTGCCGGGGCGCTTGAATCTGGTGCTGACGCGTTCGGCGCAGGTGCCGTTCGAGGGCATGCAGGCGGTGAGTTCGATCGATGAGGCGATCGTGCAGGCCGATGCGTCCGGCGCGCAGGAGTTGTGCGTCATCGGTGGTGGCGAGGTGTATCGGCTGACGATGGAGCTGGCGGATGTTCTGGCCGTCACCGAGGTCGCCACGATCGTTGAGCAGGCCGACACCCACTTTCCGCCGATCGACCCGGCCGTGTGGGAACCGGTACAGCGCGAGCGACACACCGCCGATGCCCGCCATGCGTTCGCGTTCGATTATGTGGACTATCGCCGGCGCTGAGGCATGCGCGTTGCTGAAAGACCGATCGCTGCAGTGCGCAGTGGCGCGTGCGTTGAATGAGCGGATCGCCGCATCGCGTTCAAGCAACCAGGCGCGGCTGACACAACGAGTGCGTGGATGCAGGCGAACATCAGCGCACTCAGGAATAGAACACTCAGGAATAGAAACTGGGCGTCGGCGGTCGCTGTCGCAGTGCCCATTCGCCGAGTTCGCGCAGCTTGTAATCGACCGGATCGTGCAGCGTCTGGGTACGCAGGTTGCGCCAGTAGCGGTCCAGCCGCAGCGCGGCGTGGGTGGCGCGCGCGCCGGTGACTTCGAACAGCTTGCTGCAGACCTCCAGCCCGACACGGGTGGTGGCGACCTTGGCGGCAGCCACCGCCAACGCGACCTGCGCGCGTTCGTCGCTGCTCAGTGCGTGTTCCTTGCGCCAGGCGGCATCGAGCAGTTCGGCGGCGCTGCCGGTGAGTAGCCGGGCACTTTCCAGGCCCAGCCAGAACTCGCCGTAATGGGCCAGGATGTAGGGGTCCTCGCTGGCCTGTTCGACACCGGAGCGATGCCAGGCGCGGGCCTGGGTCAGGGTGTAGGTGCGCGCTTCTTCGAACGCACCCTCGGCAATCCCCAGGAATAGATGCGCGAACAGCAACTGCGCGATCAATGGGCGCAGACAGGCGAATGGTGTGCTCAATGGGCCGGGATCGAGCAATAGCTCGCTTTCTTCCACGCGCACGCGTTCGAAGGTCGCGCTGCCGCTGTCGGTCTGGCGTTGGCCGATGTTGTCCCAGTCGTGGCCTAGCGAGATGCCGCTGCGCGCAGTGGGAATGGCGCCGATCAACAGTTTGCCGCTGCGTTCGTCCAATGCAGAGGCGATCAGCATCTGCGAGTCGATGGCGCCGGAACAGAAACTCTTTTTGCCGGAGAACTCGCGCCAGCCGTCGTAGTGCACGGCGACGGTGCGGGTATCCAGCGGATTGAGTGCGTTGCCCCAGAACCAGTGCGCGCGCGCGGTCTGTTCCAGCCATGGCTGCCACTGCGCTGGCTGGCCGAACAGGCGCACGGTGGCCAGCATCAAATGATGGAAGCCGAAGACATGCGCGAGGGAACTGTCGACCTTGGCGAATGCGCGCACGATCTGCAGCACCTCGCTCCAGCTGGCGCCAAGGCCGCCGTACTGCACGGGAATGCTCAGCGCGAGCAGTCCGCTGGCTCGCACTGCATCGCGTTCGGCCTTGGGCGTGCCGCCGCGTGCATCGCGTTCGATCGCGGTCTCGGCGAATTCGGCCGCCAGGCGCTGGGCGGTCTGCAGCGGAGTGAGCAGGGGTGGTTGTGGTGGGAGGCTCGTCATGCACGATGGCCTTGTCGGATGGGAAACAGTGCGGTCAGTGCGGGTTGACCAGTAGCAAGTGCTGGGTGCTGATGATCGTGGCGGCAGCCAAGCAGCGTCTTGCGCCTGCATTCCAGTTCGGCAGACGCGTCAGGCGTGGCGAGCAAACGACTGTGCGCTCATCAGATCGGCATGCACGGTACTCGGAATCCCATGTGCCACGCTTGCATGACGTTGTCTGCGACTTGTCCACTCCCGGCCGACGGCCGCTCTCGCGCCTGATCATCACTTCAAAACACATGAATGTCGTGCAGCGCCGCGAGCAGGGTCTGGCGGGCCTGACGCAGTGCCGGTTCGTCGGTTTGACGATCGCGCGGACGCGGCGTGTCCAGCTGCAGTGCATGCGCAATCGACCCTGGCTGGCCGCCGATGACAATCGCACGGTCGCTCAGGTAGACCGCCTCTTCGATGTCATGGGTGACCAGCAACACGCTGAAAGCATGCTCGCCGGCCAGGCGCAGCAACAGGTCCTGCAGCTTGATGCGGGTGAACGCATCCACCGCGCTGAAGGGCTCGTCGAGCAGCAGCACACGCGGTTGTCGATACAGCCCGCGGGCCAGCGCCACGCGTTGCGCCTGGCCGCCGGACAGTTGCTTGGGCAGAGCGGTTGCATACTCCAGCAAGCCGACTTCGCCCAGCAACTGCTGCACGCGTGGAGATTGCCGCGCCGCAGCTGGCGATGGATCCGAATCGTCGGCAAAGGCGACATTGGCGGCCACGTCCAGCCACGGCAGCAGTCGCGGTTCCTGGAAGATGAAACCGATGCGCCGGTCGACCCCGCGCACGCGCGCGCCATCCAGCAGCACCTCGCCGGCGTAATTGCGTTCCAGACCGGCCACGATGCGCAGCAGGGTGCTTTTGCCGCAACCGCTGGCACCGATCAGGCTGACGATCTCGCCCGGTGCCACCTGCAGCTCGATGTCGCGCAGTACAGGGCGCGCGCCGAATTGTTTGCTGGCGATGCGCAGCTGCAGGCCGGTGCTGCTCACGTGTGGTTTCCTGCATGGCCAGGCACGCTGCGGTTCTGCAGGTTGTCGCGCCAGCGCAAGCTGCGCGATTCGATCGCCTTGAGCACGCTGTCGCTGAGCTTGCCGAGCAGGGCCAGCAGCACGATCGCGCCGATCACGATGTCCGGCCGCGAGGTTTCGCGCCCGTCGCTGAGCAGATAGCCCAGCCCGCGCGTGGCAGCGATCAGTTCGGCGGCCACCAGAAACATCCAGGCCAGACTCAGGCTGGTGCGCAGCCCGGTAAAGATGGATGGCAGCGCCGCCGGCAGCAGGATCCGCCGCACCAGGCGCGGTTTGGACAGGCCGTAGCTTTCGCCCAGTTCCACCAGCGTGCGGTCGACCTGGCGCAGGCCGCTGACCACGCCCAGATACACCGGGAAGAAGGCACCGATGGCGATCAGGGCGATCTTCGGTGCCTCGTCGATGCCCATCCACAGCAACAGCAACGGTACCCAGGCCAGGCTGGGCACCGCGCGCAGCGCCTGGAAGCTGGGGTCGATCAGCTGTTCCAGCCAGCGGCTCAGTCCAACCCCGACGCCGATCAGCAAGCCCAGGCCGGCGCCGATGGCGAAGCCGGCCAGCACCCGCAACACGCTGGCGCCGATATGGCTGGCCAGCCCGCGGCCGGCCTCGTCTGCCAGCGTGGCCAGGATCTGGCTTGGCGGCGGCAGCAGGTAGCGTGGTGTCCAGCCGAGCGCCGAGGCGATTTCGAGCGCGCCGAAGAAGCTCAATGGCAACAGCCAGCCAAGGCTGCTGGCCGGCAATCTGAGTCGCAGTCGCGACGGCGCCGTGGTCGGTAAGCTGCGCGCAACGCGCAAGGAGGTGTCGTTCATCGTCGCGCTCAGCCCTGCGCCACGCGTGCGCGCGTGGCGTAACTGGGATCGATCAGTGCGGCCAGCACCTTGCTCAGATCGGTGCCGGGCCGGACCAGGCCTTCTTCCAGCAGGATGGGCGCCGCGCTCTGCAGCGCCGCCCGCTCTTCGGGGCCAATCACCGGATTGCGCAGGTCGGTGCGCTGCAGCTGTAGCCTGGCGACCTGGAGCGACAACCGGGCCTCGGTGGCGATCAGCGCGGCAAGTTCGTCGGGGTGGGCGATCGCCCATTTGCGTGCTTTTTCGTAGGCCTGGATCACCAGCGGAATCTGCTCGGGGTAAGCGGCCGCGAAGGTCTCGCTGACATTCAAGAAACCACGGGAATTGAAGGCGACGTTGCGGTAGATCAATCGCGTGCCGGCCTCGATCTGGCTCGCGGCCAGGTGCGGGTCCAGGCCGGACCACGCGTCCACATCGCCGCGTTCGAGCGCGGTGCGCCCGTCGGGATGCTGCAGATGGACGATCTCCACCGCGTTCTTGCTCAACCCGGCCTGCCGCAGCGCGCGCAGCAGGAACAGGTAGGCGTCGGTGCCCTTGGTGGCGGCGATGCGTTTGCCCTTGAGTTCGCTCAGCTGCCGGATGGGCGAGTTCTTGCCCACCGCCAGCGCGATCCATTCCGGGCGCGAATAGATGTACACGGCCTTGATCGGATTGCCGTTGGCGCGCGCCAGCAGCGAGGCCAGGCCGGCGGTGCTGCCGAAGTCGATGCTGTTGCCGCCCAGGTATTCCAGCGCGCGATTGCTGCCGGCCGACAGCACCCATTTGACCTCGGTGCCCTGCGTCTTGAGCGCGTCTTCCAGCCAGCCGAAGTGCTTGAGCACCAGCGAGGTCGGCGAGTAATAGGCATAGTCCAGGCGCAGTTGTTTGGGAACCGCACCGTTGGCTTGCGCAAGGGCGGTGCTCGACAACAGCGGTGAGGCGCCGAGCGCGACGCCGGCGAGGGTTCCGAATTTCAGCAGGTTGCGGCGCTTCATAAAGGCTCCAGTCAGCGCGCCACAGCGCGCGGCACGATGGTGTTGGCGATGACCTCGCCGAAGGGGCCGCTCAGGGCCTGCCCGGGCAGCTTCTGCTTGAGCGCGCGCGGCAGCAGCGGGAACACCAGCTCGGCGAAGCGGTAGGCCTCCTCCAGATGCGGATAGCCGGAGAAGATGAAGGTGTCGATGCCGAGCGCGGCGTATTCCTCGACGCGCTTGGCCACGGTCTGCGGGTCGCCGACCAGCGCGGTGCCGGCGCCACCACGCACCAGGCCGACGCCGGCCCATAGATTCGGGCTGACTTCCAGATCGGCGCGGGTGCGGCGCTGACCGCTGCTGTGCAGCGCGGCCATGCGCCGCTGGCCCACCGAGTCCATGCGTGCGAAGGCACTCTGGGCGCGCTCTACGGTGTCATCATCGAGGTGACTGATCAGCGACTCCGCTGCCGCCCACGCCTGTTCATCGGTCTCACGCACAATCACATGCAGGCGGATGCCGAAGGTGAGCGAGCGCCCAAGTGCGGCAGCCTTGCTGCGCACCGAGGCGATCTTTTCCGCCACCGCTTCCGGGGGCTCGCCCCAGGTGAGATAGGTATCGACCTGTTCGGCGGCCAAGTCATGCGCAGCATCGGAAGAGCCGCCGAACCACACCGGCGGATACGGCTGCTGCACGGTGGGATACAGCAGCTTGGCTGCCTTCACCTGCAGATGTTTGCCGTCGAAGTCGTAGCTGTCGCCTGCGTGGCTGTTGGCGATGATCTCGCGCCAGATGCGGATGAATTCTGCCGAGGCTTCATAGCGCTCGGCGTGGTCGAGAAACACGCCATCGCCTTCCAGTTCGCCGCGGTCGCCGCCGGTGACCAGGTTCACCAGCAGACGCCCGCCGGACAGCCGGTCGAAACTGGCGGCCATGCGTGCGGCCAGTGCTGGCGCCATCAGGCCGGGACGCAGCGCGACCAGAAACTTCAGCCGGCGTGTGGCGTTGATCAGACTGGACGCGACCACCCACGGGTCTTCGCAGGAGCGCCCTGTGGGAATCAGCACACCGTCGTAGCCCAGGGTGTCGGCCGCAACCGCCACCTGGGTGACGTACTCGGCACTGACCTGGCGAGCGCCGGCGCTGGTGCCCAGATAGCGGCTGTCGCCGTGAGTGGGAATGAACCAGAACATGTCCATGGTTGGTCTCTTTTGTGCGAGTCCCTCGCAGGAGCCCGCACATCCATGTGCGGGGATTAGATCGGGCGAGTCCGTCGCAGGAGCCGCACATCCGAGTGGGGAGTAGAACGGGCCAATTCGTTGCGGGAGCCATCGCATCTATGCGTACGTGTTCTAGGCGAGTTCTTTGCAGAAATAGTCCGTCATTGCACGCGCGGGGGACTTAGTAAGCGGCTGACCTATCAGAGCTCGCAGTTGCGCATGCAGGATTTGCTCAGGCAATACGCCGCAGCGCGTCGGGGCGGGCGCCGAGTACGCCTGCGGCGCGTTCGGCGGCCAGTTCGATGCGTTGACGCAGGGCCGGATTGACCACGCGGTACTCCTGGAAATCGGTCTCGGTGGCGTAGATGCCGATCGGCAAGGTCAATGCCTGGAAGAAGGCGAACAGCGGGCGCAGTTGATGGTCGATCACCAGTGCATGCCGCTCGCTGCCGCCGGTGGCAGCGAGCAGGATCGGTGTGTCGATCAGCGCGTTGATGTCGATCAGATCGAACAGATGCTTGAGCAGGCCGGGATAGGAGCCGCGATACACCGGCGCGACCACCAGCAGCAGGTCGGCCGATTCGATCTGGCGTAACGCCTGTTCGGTCGTCTCATCCAATTCGCTGCGCCACAGCGCCGCGCCCAGTGGCCGGGCGATATCGCCGAGTTGGAGAATGCTGGGTTTGATCGGCAGTCGTCGCGCAAGTTCTGCAAGCGTTGCCTCAGCCAACGCAAGGCTGCGCGAAGGGCGCGAGGTGCCGCCGGAAACGGCAACGACATTCAACGGAGTGCGCATGCAAGAGTCCTGTGGTGGCAGTATCGGGCGGTCACGTAAATCCGTGCGTCCGGATAACAACAGTGGTGCTGCAAGGTAAAGAGCAGTGCGTCGACACTGTTTTCTGTATCGACAACATGGCATCCCATCTGACTGCACACTGGCAGACATGGCAATGCACGCTACCTTTCAAATGCGCTGATGGCTTATCAGATTTGAGAATGACTTTATGAAAAACGCATCATTCGCCGTGTTTTATCGATCTTTCCGTCGTCGCTCATGACGCCGATGGCATGACGAAACTGCCTGCGGAGATAAGTGCAGACCGAATGTGGGTGGAGAACGATTAACTCAGCAGGTTGCGCTGCGAACCTGATCGAAACTCCGCCGCAGTTCGCCGAGCGTGGCGTCGTTGGCAGCACATCGGCTTTGCGAAGTCCTGCATGTCATCGAAGCGGCCGGCTACTTCCAGTCGCAACGTATCTCGGCATGCACGCATGCTCGAAGCCGAGAGCGCAGGCATTCCAGTCAGATAGCAGCGCCATGATAACGCCCACACGCTGCCGCAAAGCAAACGCTCGGCATGCTGCAACCAGCACGCCGACCAATCCCGCTTTTCAGTCTGCGGCGGGCGGAGCCGTGTTGGGTGCCGTGGTGGAACTTGCGTTCGCGTTCGCGGTGTCGCCACCGCCACCACGCTGGCGTTGCCGACGACGCGGTGGTCGTGCGCGCTGCGCTGCCTGCGGCGGGTGCGTGATCGGGATTCCCGGTACCTGCACCACGCGCAGGTCGTCGGTGTCGAGCTGCAGGGCGGTGAGCTTGCCGCCCCACACCGCACCGGTATCGATGGCATGCACGCCCTGGGTGATGGTCAGCCCAAGCGCGGACCAATGTCCGCAGACGATCTTCAGATCGCGCTCCACCCGGCCCGGAACTTCGAACCACGGATACAGACCCTGCGCCTGCGTGCCCGGCGTGCCCTTGTCGTCGGTTGCGATGCGTCCGCGCGGGGTGCAGTAGCGCATGCGCGTGAACAGGTTGATGATCGCGCGGCTGCGGTCGTAACCGCTCAAGCCCGGCGACCAGCCCGGCTGATCGCCGTACATGTTGCGCAGCAGTTTGCGATAGCCGCCGCCCTGCAATTGCTGCTCGACTTCGCGCGCATGCTTCTCGGCCAGTTGCGTGGTCCACTTCGGCGCCAGCCCGGCATGGATCATCATCCAACCCAACGCGCGGTCTACATGCGCCAGTTTCTGCATGCGCAGCCAGTCGAGCAGCACGTCGCGATCTTCGGCCAGCACGATGCGCAGCAGATCCGGATTGACCTTGCGCTGTTCTTCTTCCGAACGCGCGCCGATCGCCAGCAGCGAGAGATCGTGGTTGCCCAGCACCACCACACTGTGCGCGCGCAGCGAATGCACCAGCCGCAGCGTTTCCAGCGATTGACCGCCGCGGTTGACCAGATCGCCGCAGAACCACAGCGTGTCCTGCGCGGGATCGAAATTGATTTTTTCCAGCAGGCGCTGGGTGATGTCGTAGCAACCCTGCAGGTCGCCAATTGCCCAGACGCTCATCGCGTGCGCTCCATCATTGCAACATCCATCAGTGCAGCGTCCTGGGTACGCTCAGCACGAAGGCGGCGATCGGGGCGGTGAATTCGGTGCCATCGTCGGCCACCATGTCGTAGTGACCTTGCATCTGTCCCTGCTCGGTTTCCAGCAGCACGCCGGAGGTGTAGTTGAAGGCCTCACCCGGACGCAGCCATGGCTGCTCGCCGACCACGCCTTCGCCATCCACCTGCTCGGTGCGTCCGTTGGCATCGGTGATCCGCCAATGGCGCGCGATCAGGCGCGCGGGCAGCGCGCCCGCGTTCTGGATGCGGATGCTGTAGGCGAAGGCATAGCGGCCTTCTTCCGGGGTCGATTGATGAGCGAGGAAGCGGGGCGATACCTCGACCTCGACCCGATAGCGCGGATCATCTTGCATGGGGAAAGTCTAAGGAAAACGATGTGGGAGGGGCGCTCAAGCCAGCTCGACATTGGCCAGACGGATGAAATCCGCGACCTCGAGTTGTTCGGCGCGTGCATCCGGGCGCACCTGCGCAGCCTCGAAATGCGCCGGCTCGCAGACCTCGGACAGGGCATTGCGCAAGGTCTTGCGACGCTGCCCGAAGCCGGCGCGCACCACGTCGGCAAAGCGCCGGCGGTCCTTGATCAGCACCGTGGCAGGGTCGCGCGGCACCAGCCGCACCACCGCCGAGTCCACCTTGGGCGGCGGCCGGAACGCCCCGGGCGGCACCACGAACAGTGCAGTGACCTCGCAGTACGCCTGCAGCATCACGCTCAGCCGGCCATAGACCTTGCTGCCGGGGCCGGCGGCCATGCGGTCGACCACTTCCTTTTGCAGCATGAAGTGCATGTCGGCCACCGCGCCTGCATGGTCCAGCGCATGGAACAGGATCGGCGAGGAGATGTTGTAGGGCAGGTTGCCGACCAGCCGGATCGGCGTGCCATTGGCCAGTGCGGTGAAATCCACGCTCAACACATCGCGGTGGATGATGCTCAACGCGCCGATCGGTGCGGCGGCGTCGGTCAGTGGCGCGATCAGGTCGCGGTCGAACTCGATCACGGTCAACGCGCCGTGCTTGCGCAGCAGCGGGAAGGTGATCGCACCCTGGCCGGGGCCGATTTCGACCAGATGCTGGCCGGGGCGCGGAGCCACTGCCTGCACGATGCGGTCGATGTAATACCGGTCGGCAAGAAAGTGCTGGCCAAGCGACTTCTTGGCCGGAGCGCTGAAGGAATGATTCATGTGCGCAGTTTAACGGAGCCAGTGCATGCAAGCGGTGTCGTTTCTGACTGCCTGACGAATCTAACGGACGATCGGCGCGCAAATGCGCATGCGATCAGGCATCGCTCAGCCGCGTGCGGCCAATCGCGCGCACAGGGCGGTCGCGGCCATCAGGCTGGACGGATCGGCAACCCCGCGCCCGGCCAGCTCCAGTGCGGTACCGTGATCGACCGCCACGCGCGGGTAGGGCAGGCCGAGCGTGATATTCACCGCCTGCTCGAAGCCGCTGTACTTGAGCACCGGCAGGCCCTGGTCGTGATACATCGCCACCACCGCATCGAAACCGGTGAGCTTCTGCGGCAAAAATGCGGTGTCGGCTGGCAGCGGGCCGATCAGCTGCAGGCCTTCGCCGCGCAGTTGCTCCAGCACCGGGATGATGATGTCCAGTTCCTCGTGGCCCAGATGCCCATCTTCGCCAGCATGCGGATTGAGGCCGAGCACGGCGATACGCGGGCGTTCCAGGCCGAAGTCGCGCTGTAATGCCGCCGCAGTGATACGCAAGCAGCGTGCAACGGTATCGGTAGTGATCGCGTCGGCCACTGCGCGCAGCGGCAGATGCGTGGTCACCAGCGCAACCCGCACGATCGCGTTCGCCAGCATCATCACCACTGGGCAGCCGGCCTGTTCGGCCAGTAATTCGGTGGTGCCGGAATAAGGGATGCCGCCGGCATTGATCACCGCCTTGTGCACCGGGCCGGTGACGATTCCCTGCAACTTGCCGGACAGACAGTCGCCGGCCGCGCCACGCAGGGCGGCAATGACCGCCGCCGCGTTGGCGGGGTCGGGTGTGCCGAAGCGGGTTGCCACGGCCTGGCGGATCGGATGCAACGGCAGATCGCCGGGTGCACGCGCAGGTTGATCCGGATCGAGCAGGCGCACAGACAAACACAGCGCCTTTGCGGCGCTGTGCAGGGTATCGGGATCGGCGTAGGCGATCAGGTGCGCATCGGAGCGCTGCCGCTGGGCGAGCCGGACACACAGTTCCGGCCCGATCCCGGCCGGCTCGCCTGGCACCAGCGCGAGCGACGGGAGCATCGAATCAGCGCGTCGGCTGTGCCGGCGGCGGCGTCGGTGCGGCAGGCGTCGCAGGGTCTGCCGGCTTGGCCGGAGCGGCAGTGGCGTCGCCATCGGCACGGTCGCCGGTGCGGAAGCTCACATACGCTTCGCCGCGCAATTCCTGCAGGTAGCGGTTGTACTCTTCTTCCAGCTTGCGACGGCCGATCGTTTCACGGATCTGCGCACGCTGACTCTCGGCACTGACATCGGTCTGGCGACTACCGACGCGCTGCACGATATGCCAGCCCGCCTGAGTGCGGAACGGCTCGGACACCGCGCCGTCTGCCAGGCCTTCGACCTGCTTGCCGAAATCCGGGCCGAACGCGTCGGCCGGGAACCAGCCCAGATCGCCACCCTGACCGCGGCTATTGGTGTCTTCGGAAGACTCCTTCGCCGTGGCCTGGAAGTCGGCGCCACCGGTAATACGCGCACGCAGCGTGTCGATCTTGGCCTTGGCCTGCGCCTCGGTCTGGTTGTCGCCGATGCGCACCAGGATGTGGCGTGCGTTGTATTCGGTGACCAGCTTCTTTTCGCCAGCTGCATTGGCGTCGCGCATTTCCACCAGCTTGAGCAGCTGAAAGCCGCTCGGGCCGCGCAGCGGTCCGGCCACCTGGCCAGGCTGCATGTCGCGAATCAGCTGAGCGAACGCGTTCGGAATTTCGTCCAGGCTGCGCCAGCCCAGGTCGCCGCCTTCCAGTGCATTGGGGCTGTCCGAGTAACGCACCGCAGCCGCCGAGAAATCCAGTTCGCCCTTGTCGATCAAGGCCTTCACGCCATCGACTTTTTTCTGGCCGGTGGCGATCTGGTCGGCGTTGGCGCCTTCCGGCAGGCCGACCAGGATGTGTGCCAGGTGATATTGGCTGCCGGTGGTGGCCTGTTGCGCCAACGCGGTATCCACTTCACCTTCGCTCACGCTGATGCGGCTCTGCGCAAAGCTCTGACGCAGGCGCTGCACGATGATTTCGTCGCGCACCGAGGCACGGAAGTCGCCATAGCCCATGCCATCGGCGGCCAGCTTCTGGCGCAAGCCATCCACCGTGGTGCCGTTCTGTTGCGCAATGCTCGCGATCGCCCGGTTGAGCTCCTCGTCGCTGACGCGAATGCCGGTGCTGTCGGCGCGGCCGACCTGCAACTTGACCAGCACCAGACGCTCGAGCACCTGACGCTGCAGGACATCGTCCGGCGGCAGCTGATTATCGCGACCGGCGTATTGCGACTTGACGTTGCGCACAGCGCGATCGAGCTCGCTCTGCAGCACCACGTCTTCGTCCACGATGGCAGCGATGCGATCCAGTGGCTGGGATTGCTGTGCCGAGGCCAGCGGCGAAACCGTGCTGGTGATCACCAGCAGCGAGGCAAGTAACACAGAGAAAGGCTTGGTCATGGAATCAAGTTCGGATCGTAATCGTCCGGATTAGTCGTGGTGTTGCTGGGCGGGACCAAGTACAGGTCGTCGCGGTAATAGCCGAGAATAGCACGGCGCAAAGTGCGGTCCGTGTTCTGCCCGAACGAGCTCAAGCCCTTCAGCACGAACTCCACCTGAATGGAGTTGTCCATCTCGCCATTGCGGTTGCGCACGAACCGGCGCACCAGCCCGCGCACGGCCAGACAGCAGCTATCCCACTGGACGCCACCAATGATTTCCAGCGGCTTGCGGTCCAGCAGCGAGTAGTAATAACGACCGACCGCGCTCCAGGTGGGGTTGATCGGATACAGGAAAGAGAAATCGGCCTGCTTGAGCTGATCGCTTTCGTCGATCAGGTTGCGGCGGTAGCGATACGCCAGGTTGATGATGCCGTCGTTGTTGAGCAAATAACGCGTGCGCAGGCTGGCCAGATCTTCCTTGCGCGAGTTGGGATTCCACTGATAGGTGGCGCCCATCGACCAGCGATCGTTGATCATGTAGTTGGCATCGGCCACCCAGGCGGATTTGCCCTGTTCGATGGTCTGCTCGCTACCGGCCGCCGAGTTGGTGCTGTTGTTGATGGTGACCAGCGAATCGTTGAAGTACAGGATCTGGCCTGCACTCAATGACAACTTCTCGCGACCATCGTCCTGGCGCAGCCAGCGCGAGGTCACCGCCAAGGTCAACTGGTTGGCATCATTCTGGCGGTCGGCACCGGTGTAGCGCGAATCGCGGAACAATTGGCCGTAGCTGAAAGTAAACGGACGCGTATCGAAGACCGGCAGGTCGTCCTGGTCGCGGTAGGGCACGTACAGGTAATACATGCGCGGCTCCAACGTATTGAGATAGTTGGTGCCGAACAGCGAGGTCTCGCGGTCGAAATACAGACCGGCATCCACCGAGGCGATCGGTAGACTGCGTGAGGGCGAGCGATCGCCGGTCAGCGGCGCCGTGTTGGCCAGCGTCGAATCCAGCTGGTACGTGGTATAGCGCCAGGCCACGGTCGGCGTCAGGAACCACGCCGCACCTGACAAAGGCATCGAGATGTAAGGCTTGATGTCCAGGCGTGAGCCGCTGCCGTATTCCTTGTTACGGATATTGGTGCGGACGTAATCGTCCCCGTCATCGCCGTTGGTGTTTCCGTCGGTTGGAGGCCTGACCAAATAAGAGTCGTCGTGGGTAAAGCGCACCGCTTCCGCATACACGCCAGCTTCGAAAATGCCGAACGGCTTCTCCCAGGTGAAATACGCACGCGGTTGCCGGTTGTAGGGCAACGCCTGCTCGTCAAGGGTGTAATCGGTCAGCTGCCAGCGGTCGGCCATCAGGCCTGCGGTCCAGGTTTCGCCGGTGCCGTAGATGCCTACTGTGCTTTGCAGACTGGAGGCCGATCCCATGCCATTGATGCGGCTGGTGAAATCTTCCACATAGCGCGTGTCGCTGACCCAGGAGATGCTGCTGCGCGCTTGCCAATTGCTGTTGACGTTGTGATAGCCGCTGTAGAAGACGCTGCCACGGTCCTTGTCGCGCAACTTGTCGTTGGGCAGATAGTTGCCGGTGATCTCGCCACGGCCGCCGTCGTACAGGTAGCGAAACTCGGTACCGAACATGAAACCGCGCTTGCTCATATAGCGTGGCAGCAGCGTAGCGTCGTAATTCGGCGCCAGGTTGAGGTAGATCGGCTGCAGGTAATCGAAACCGTTGCGGCCGGACAGGCCGAACTGCGGGAACAGCAGGCCGGTCATGCGGCGGTCGTCGATCGGAAACTTGAACCACGGGAAGTACAGCACCGGCACCTTGCCGATCTGCAGCACTGCGTTGCGCGCGGTACCGAAGCCTTCTTCGTTGTCGACGTCGATCTCCGGCGCGCGTACGCGCCAGATCGGCTGCGAGGGATCGCAGGTGGTGTAGGTGGAGCGGTGCATCTGCCCGACCTGGCCCTGCAGGTCCACCGATTCCGCCGCGCCGTTACCGCGGCGATCCACCAACTGGTACTGGATGTTGCTGACCTTGTGGGCGTCGGTGTCCTGATTGCCTTCGGCGCGGTCGGCGACCATGCGGAAGGAGGTGTCCTGATAGCGCACGTTGCCTTCGGCGATGTAATTGCCGGTCTCGGTGTCCATGCGCAGGTTGTCCGCACCCAGGAACTGGTCGCCGCGCTTGAGCGCCACGTTGCCCTGGTATTGCGGGGTGGTGCTGGTGCCGGACAGCTGATCGCCTTCGATATCGGTGGGCAGCTGTTGGCGCATCTCGGCGGCCTTGGCATCGGCGGCCGGGGCGCCGTCGAAGCCGGGAAGCGGGTCCACGGCAGGGCACAATCCCCAGTTCAGCGGCTTGTCGGCAGCCATGGCCGGGAGGCAGATGGCAATGCTCAAAGGCAGGGGCAGCAGGCGAAGGACTCGGCGCACGCGTGGGTTCAACCAGTAAAATGGCGACTAGCTTGCCGTATACCCCGCATGGGGGCAATGAAAAGCCCCAGCATCGGGAGGGCGAGGTTCATCGCAATGGGTGGCGCGACCAACGCGCCGTTGGGGTTCAACGCAGTGCGGCCACGTGCGCCACGCTGCTCTCGCGCAAGGCTTGCAGGTCGTAGCCGCCCTCCAGCATGGAGACGACGCGGCCGCGCGCATGCCGTTCGGCCAGCGTGCGCAAGGCATGGGTCAGCCAGGCGAAATCGTCTGCGTCGAGCATCAGATCGGCAAGCGGATCGCGCAGATGCGCATCGAAGCCGGCTGAGATCAGGATCAGTTGCGGGCGGAAGGCGTCGATCAGCGGCAGCATCTCGTCTTCCCACACGTTGCGGAAGCGCAACCCGTCGCTGCCCGGTGGCAGCAGCAGGTTGTGGATGTTGCCGAGGCCACGTTCGTAGACGCTGCCCGAATGCGGATACAGCCCGGACTGGTGGGTGCTGAGGTATTGCACGGTCGGGTCGCGTTCGAAGATCGCCTGCGTGCCGTTGCCGTGGTGGACGTCGAAATCCACGATGGTGATGCGTTCCAGCCCGTGCCGGTCGCGCGCGTGGGCGGCGGCCAGGGCGATGTTGTTGAACAGGCAAAAACCCATTGACACCTGCCCGGTGGCGTGGTGGCCGGGCGGGCGGACCGCGCAGAACGCGGTGCGGGTGAGGTCGTGCATGACCGCGTCCACGGCTGCGATGCCGGCACCTGCCGCGCGCAAGGCGGCCGCGCGCGAGCCGGGCGACATCACGGTGTCCACATCGAGCCGGTGATGGCCTTCGAAGGCTGTTTCCAGTACCGCATCGACCTGTTCGCGCTCGTGCACCCGGCACAGGTCGCCGAGCTTGGCCAGCGGCGCCTCGCGCCAGTCCAGATCCGGGAAGGCGTCGCGCAGGGCATCGACCACCGCTTCCAGACGGGCGGGGCGCTCGGGATGCTCGGGGCCGGCGTCGTGGCCGAGGCAGGCGGGATGGGTAAAGACCAACATGGGGCAAATCTAGCCTGTCCGCCGTGCCATGTGCATGCTCAGCCGCGTCGGCGGTCGTGCCGCCACAGCACTTCCTGCTGGCCATCGGCACGCGCAAGCACGCGGGCGAGTACGAACAGCAGGTCGGACAGGCGGTTCAAATAGCCGATCGCCTCGCTGCGCACTTCCTCCTGACGCGACAGCGCAACGGTCTCGCGCTCGGCCCGGCGCACGATGGTACGGGCCAGATGGCAGCGCGCGGCCGCTTCGCCGCCTGCCGGCAGGATGAATTCCTGCAGCGGGGGAAGCGTGCCGTTGAAGTGGTCGAGCTGACGCTCCAGCGCCTCGATATCGGCGGCGTCGATCGCTGCATGCCCGGGGATGCACAGCTCGCCGCCCAGATCGAACATCTGGTGCTGGATGGTCGTCAGCAGCTCGGCGATCGGCTCCGGCACGCCCGGGGCGGCCAGCAATACGCCGATGGTCGAACTGGCTTCGTCCACGGTGCCGTAGGCAGTGACGCGCAGCGCGTCCTTGCCGGTGCGGCTGCCGTCGCCCAGGCCGGTGCTGCCGTCGTCGCCGGTGCGCGTATAGATGCGTGAGAGCCGGTTGCCCATCTCAGCCAGCCTGGGTCTGGCCGTGCGCGCTGGTCAGGCGCTCGGCGGCAACCTGGATCATTGCGGCCGCCGCAACGTAGAGCGTGGCGCTGCGCAGGTAAGGACCCAGCCAGTCGGTGTAGTTCTTGAACCAGCCGGCGACGGTCGGCTCGGCCACGCTGGCGCTGATCCAGTAGAAGCTGCCCTGGGCGATCAGCTGGCATAGCGCCACGGCGATCAGCAGTGCAGGCACCAGTCTGGCCAGCGCGCTCCAGTCGGCGCCGTGGTAATGCCGGCGCAGCCAGACACCACCGGCCCACAGCGCGAAGTACGCCGGGATCAGGCACCAGTAAGCGGGCGACACGCAGTAATGCTGCCAGAAGCTCAGGCCCTGGTTGGTGATCACCAGCCAGTCCACTGCCACCGCCAGCAGCATCAGCAGCGGGAATGCCAGTTTGCTGCGCGCAGCCAGATGGAATCCGCCAATGAAGAACACCGCCCATGAAGCGTCCGGGACCGGCGCGAAGTGATTGATCCGCGTGGCCGCCATCGCAATGGCGAGCAGGCTCAAAATCAGGGTGTCGTGCGAGCGAGGAGTCATGCGCGAAGGTAGCCGGATCACAGGCTCGGGAGTGTAGCGTGGAACCCGCCACGCCACGCGCGCCTGGCGCGTCAAGCTGTCCCACCCGATCACGCCAACACGCCATGGGCGAAGGCTTATCATGTGGGGATGACACACCTACATGACGTTCTGATCGTTGGCGGCGGCCTGGTCGGCTCCAGCCTGGCGATCGCGCTGGACCGCATCGGCCTGGATGTCGGGCTGGTGGAAGCCACCCCGGCCGGCACCCCGCCAGCGGTGTTCGATCAACGTAACCTCAGTTTTGCCGCCGCCACCGTCAACGCGCTTGGTGTACTTGGGGTGATGACCAAGCTGCGCAGCCCGCCGGGGCCGATCCGGCGCATCCATGTCAGCCGCGCAGGCGACTTTGGCCGGGTGCAGCTGGACGCCGCGGACTACGGGCGCGACAGCTTCGGCCAGGTGGTGGTGGCGCGCGACTTCGGCGAGGCCTTGCAGGCACGGCTGGACGAACTGACCCATCTACGCCGTTATCGCCCGGCGCGTTGCATCGGGGTCGAACCGGTGCAGGACGGCCTGCGCGCACTGCGCCTTTCCACCGATGAAGGCGAGCAGCTTGTGCGGGCCAGGCTGGTGGTCGGCGCCGACGGCAGCCACAGCGCAGTGCGCGAGCTGCTGCATATCGGCAGCGAGGCATACGACTTTTTCCAGACCCTGTTCGTCGCGCGGGTGCGCGCATCCAAGCCGCCGGATGGCACCGCGTGGGAGCGCTTCGGCGAGCACGGGCCAACCGCATTACTGCCGCGCGGCGACCGACATTACGGTGCCATCCATTGCGTGGCGCGTGCCGACGCCGAGGCAGTGGCTGCGCTCGACGAGGCAGGCTGGCTGGCCCGCCTGCAGCGCGCAGCCGGCTGGCGCGCCGGGCGTTTTGTCGCCAGCGGCGAGCGCAGCGCGTATCCATTGGTGCAGGTGCTGGCCACCAATCTGGTGGCCGAACGTGTGGTGCTGATCGGCAATGCGGCGCAGACGCTGCATCCGATCGGCGCGCAAGGCTTCAACCTCGGCTTGCGCGATGCGCTGACGCTGGCCGAATTGATCGAACACGATCGCAGCGATGCCGGTGCCGGCGCGCTGTTGAACGAGTATCTGGCGCGTCGGCGCGTGGACCGCGAACAGACCATCGGGTTTTCCAGCGGATTGGCACGGCTCACCGGCAATCCGGCACCGTTGCTGCGGCCGTTGCGCAGTCTCGGGCTGCTGGCCACCTCGCAGGCAGCGCCGCTGCAATCGATGCTGGTCGGCGGGGCAATGGGATTCCGTGGCGATGTGCCGCAGCTGTGCCGGGGGATTGCATGAGCCGCCGCGGCACTCGCGATGCATTGATCGTCGGCGGTGGTGTGGTCGGTGTCGCCTGCGCGCTGGCCCTGGCCGATGCGGGCTTGAGCGTCGCTTTAGTCGAAGGCCGTGAGCCCGCGCGGTGGCGCGCAGAGCAACCCGATCTGCGCGTGTACGCCTTCGCCGCTGACAATGCCGCGCTGCTGGAGAGCCTGGGCGTGTGGAAGGCCGTGCGCGCCGCACGTGTGCAGCCGTACCGGCGCATGCGGGTCTGGGACGCAGGCGGTGGCGGCGAATTGAGTTTCGATGCCGACACGCTGGGCCGCGAACAACTTGGCTGGATCGTCGAACACGCGTTGCTGGTCGATCGCCTGTGGGCCGCCGTGCATGCCGCAGGCATCGCAGTGCATTGCCCGGCGCGCGTGACCGAGCTGGAGCAGGACGCAAGCAGCGTGCGCCTGCGCCTGGATGACGGCAGCCGGCTGGAGGCGGCGATTGCGATTGCCGCCGATGGCGCGGCATCCACGTTGCGCGAGTTGACCGGCCTGCCGGTGGCGCGGCATGCCTATGCACAGCGAGGCGTGGTGGCGTTCGTGGAGACCGATCAGCCGCATCAATCCACCGCATGGCAGCGCTTTTTGACCACCGGCCCGCTGGCATTTCTGCCGTTCGCCGATGGCCGCAGTTCGATCGTGTGGACCTTGCCGGATGCCGAAGCCGAGCGCGTATTGGCGCTCGACGATGCCGACTTCGCGCGCGAGTTGACCCAGGCCTTTGCCGCGCGACTGGGCGACGTGCGCGCGGTGTCTGCGCGCGCGGCATTTCCGCTGCAGCGGCAGTTGGTGGAGCAATACGTCAGTGGCCGCGTGCTGACCCTGGGCGACGCCGCACACGTGGTGCATCCGCTGGCCGGGCAGGGCGTCAACCTGGGCCTGCGCGATGTGGCGGCGTTGCGCGATGAGGTGCGCAACGCGCTTGCAAAGCGTGTCGACTGGGCCGCCCCACATCGCCTGCAGCGCTGGGCACGCACGCGGCGCAGCGAAAACACCGTTGCCGCGTACGGCTTCGACGCGATCAACACGGTGTTCTCCAACGACGAGATGCATCTGACCCTGCTGCGTGGCGCGGTGCTGGGGGCGGCGGGCAAGCTCCCGCCGTTGGTGGACCTGCTGTGGAAGCGCGCGTCCGGCAACGCGTGAGCGCACCGCGCTGACGGTCTGCTGGCCGATATGTTCCAGCGTTAATAGCGAAGGCCGTAGTTTCCATACGACGGACGCGCCCGGGCTGGCTACAGTCGGGCCATGACCTCCGCCGTTTCCGCACGACTCACCCCGCCGCTGCTCCTGCTGAGCGGGCTGCTGTGTGACGCCAGCATCTGGGACGCGCAACGTGCGGCGCTGGCGGACATCGCCGAGGTGCGCGTGCTCGATTTCCCGGGCATCGACAGCGTGCAGCAGATGGCTGCACAGGCATTGGCCGCGGCGCCTGACCAGTTTGCGCTGGCCGGTCATTCGATGGGCGGCCGGGTGGCGCTGGAGATCGTGCGGCAGGCACCGGAGCGCGTGCAGCGTCTGGCGCTGCTGGACACCGGCGTGCATCCGGCGCATGCGCAGGAGCATGCGCAGCGCGGTGCGCTCGTGGAGCTTGCGCGCCGTGACGGCATGCAGGCGCTGGCCCGCCAGTGGTTGCCGCCGATGCTGCACCCCGACCGCCACGACGACGCCGAACTGATGCAGGCACTGGTCGCCATGGTCATGCGGCAGACCCCGCAGAGCTATGCCGCCCAGGTGACCGCGCTACTGCATCGGCCCGATGCCGCGCCCGTGCTGGCGCAGGTGCATTGCCCGACGCTGCTTGGCGTTGGCCGGCAAGACAGCTGGAGTCCGCTGGAACGTCATCAGGACATGGCGCGGCAGATCCCGCACGCGCAGTTGGTGGTGTTCGAGCACAGCGGGCATATGACGCCGGTGGAAGCGCCTGCTGCAGTCAGTGCCGCGCTGCGCGATTGGCTGGCTGCATGACCACCGTCTCCCCGTGCGGCGTCACACCCATCGGCGCGCGAATGCACGTTGGCTGACGTCAGCGTCGCCCGCCACTTTTTTTCTCGTATCACCCATTGCCAGTGAGGCCACCGCGTGTCCCCAGACGCTTCGATCATCGTTGCTTGCGAACAGCTGATCCGCCGGTTCGCCTTGCACAACGATCGCCATGAACATGACGCGCTGGCTGCGTTGTTCACCGCAGATGGCGTCTTTGCAAGGCCTAGCGCACCAGATGCGCCCGTGCATGGGCGCGAGGCGATCCGCGAGGCATTCCGTGTACGGGCGCCGCGCAGTACCTGCCATCTCATGCTCAATACCCTGATCAGCGTGCACTCGGACGCATTGGCCCATGCACACAGCTACGTGGTGCTGTACAGCGCACCACAGGCCACCGCGCCGCCGCCGTGGACCGCACAGGCGCCGGCATTGATTGGCACGTTCGACGATGTGCTGGTGCGCCAGGACGACCACTGGCTGTTCAAACAACGCCTCGGCGCATTGCTGGTGCGCGTGGAAGCGCACTAGACACCCACCACCGCTGTTCAACGGTGCCCCCGGCGAACCCGGGTGGCATTGCACCACTGCTCCTCCCCCCCTGTCGCGTTGCCTCAATCGCCCATCCTTATCGGAGAATCGCCTAGTGGAACGCGCACGCTTGTCTGTTGGTCGTCGTCCTTCATCGTCCCGGTCACGCCGCCAGCATGCGGGCAGGCTGGCCCTCTTGCTTGGCACGCTGGCACCGGCGGTCGTCCTCGCGCAGGCAGCGCCCGACACAGTGGCCATGCCGCAGGGCATCAACCTGGGCGGCACCAGTTTCATGGATGGCTTCGGCTCCACCACGCCGGGCTGGACGGTGCTGGAATACCTGCGTTACTACGACTTGAACACGATCAAGAATGCGCGCGGGGATAACTCGCCTGCGTTTCGCGACCCGCAGGTCGGGGTCAGCGCCTTACTGACCCAGTTGATCTACGTGACGCCGTATTCGCTGGGACGCGGTTCGCTGAGTTTCAACACCATCATCCCGCTGGTGAACTACGACACCTCGTTCGCAGCCGACAGCCCGGTGCGATTGAGCAGCAATGGGTTTGGCATGGGCGATATCTCGTTCGGTCCGGCGCTGCAGATGCCGCCGGTCATGCGGGATGGGCGTGTGTTCTTCTTTCAGCGCTTTGCGCTGGATCTGTTCGCACCGGTCGGCAAGTTCGATCGCGACATTGCCATCAACCAGGGCACCGGCTTTTGGTCGATCGCACCGCACTGGGCATTCACCGTGCAGCCCACCGACAACTGGGAAATCAGTGCGCGCATCAACTATCTCTACAATTTCCGTACCGACCGTGCCGGTGGCGTGCCGCCGATCCCGGGCTTTCGGTTTCGCAATGGCCAGGCCGGCGACGCGGTCTGGGTCAACTTTGCCAGCTCGGTGAAAGTGAGCGAGCAACTGCGCGTGGGTGTGAACGGCTATTTCCTGCAGCAGCTCAAAGACAACCGGACCAATGGCGCGCGCGTGGCGGACAGCAAGCGCATGCAGCTGTATCTGGGGCCCGGGCTGTCATGGCGCGTGGATGCAAAGAACCTGTTCAACCTCAATCTTTACATCCCGCTGGACGTGGAGAATTCGGTCGCCGGCAACAGCGTGAACCTGATGTACGTGCATTCGTTGTAGTGCCGTCCAACGACGTGCATGCGGGCGCAAAGCCGGCATGCACGTGACGTGGAGCGCGGGGGTGACGTGACTCGCACTGCAAGCTTGCGCAACGAAAGGGAGCAGATGCGCGTGAGTGCTGACCTCGGCTGCCTTGGCGGTTTGGCCGCGCTGAAAACGCAACCGAGCCGCAGAGTTACATCCCCATGCTGTGCCGCTGCGTGTTGGCATGCTCGCGGAACAACAGTTCGGCGCGTGCGCCGTCGCGTTGCTCGATGGCCGACACGATCGCCCCATGTTGCCGATGCCCGTAATACAGATCGTCGTAGGCCAGCGTGGCCGAGCGTTGGCCGAACACCACGTTGACTGGACTGACAAACGGCACCACGGTGCAGCGGTCCACGGTTTCGGTGAGGATCGGCTTGTTGGCCGCCATCACGATCATGCGGTGGAACCGCGCGTTCATGTCGCCGTAGGCCAGCTCGTCGCTGGCATCCAGGGTGCGCTTGGCCAGGATGCGGTCACCCTCGTCCAGGCAGGCGTGCAAGGCGGCGAGCAGGGCGGCAGAGGCGCCTTGTTCGGCCACGGCGCGTGCGGCCATGCCCTCCATCAAGGCACGCACCGCCAGCGCGTCCAGGCTCTCCTGCTGGCTGAAACGCCGCACCGCATAACCGCGGTTGCCCGTCTGTACCAACAGGCCTTCCTGGCACAGCGCCGGCAATGCCTGCCGGATGGGGGTGCGGGAAATGGCCAGACGCTCGGCCAGGGCCGCTTCGGTGATGCGTTCGCCCGGGGCGAAGGTGCCGCACAGGATCAATTCGCGTAGTTGCTGGACCGCTTGCAATCGGTGGTTGTTCGCCATTGGCTCCATTCTCTCGCGCCGTACCGCAGCGCACGTTCCTTCGAGCGGGGAAACTTGCAATTACTTGTATAAAAACCTTGCGGATGAGAACGCTTGATGGCAATTTGGATCCCAAGGATACCGTTTTGGCGGTCCGGAGTCGTTGGCCTTCCTTCTTTGGGATCCATTGCGTCGCTGATCCCGACTCAACCAATGACGCGCGTTTGGCCCCAGAAGCGGCCGGCCCGCGTCGCAGGAGTGCAACATGGCAAGCATCATCGGCGGCATCGGGACCTCGCACGTTCCCACCATCGGGGTGGCCTACGACAAGGGCAAGCAGCAGGATCCGCTCTGGAAGCCGCTGTTCGACGGTTACACACCGGTGGCCGCCTGGTTGGCCGAACAACAGGCCGACGTGCTGGTGTTCTTCTACAACGACCATTGCACGACCTTCTTCTTCGATCTGTACCCGACCTTCGCACTGGGCATCGGCGAGCGCTTTCCGGTCGCCGACGAAGGTGCGGGGCTGCGCAATCTGCCGCCGATCCGCGGCGATGTGCAGCTGCAGGCGCATATCGCCGAATGCCTGGTCAACGACGAATTCGACCTGACCGTGTTCCAGGACAAGCCCATCGACCACGGCTGCGCGGCGCCATTGCCGCTGCTGTGGCCGCACGTGCCGGACTGGCCGGGCACGGTGGTGCCGATCGCCATCAACGTGCTGCAGTACCCGCTGCCGACCGCGCGCCGCTGCTACCGCCTGGGTCAGGCCGTGCGCCGCGCGATCGAATCCTATCCGCAAGATCTCAAGGTGGTGGTGGTGGGCACTGGCGGGCTCTCGCACCAGATCCATGGCGAACGCACCGGCTTCAACAACACCGAGTGGGACATGGAATTTCTGGATCGCTTCCAGCATGCGCCGCAAACGCTGACCGAGTTGACCCACACCGATTACGTGCGCCTGGGCGGCGCCGAGAGCGTGGAGCAGATCATGTGGCTGGCGATGCGCGGTGCTCTGGACGGGCCGATCCGCAAGCTGCATCAGAACTACTACCTGATGACCACCACCGCGATGACCGTGGTGCTGTACGAGCCTGGCGAAGAAGCCGCCGGCGCGCTGCGCTCGGCAGAGTTGCTCGCGCGCACCGCGAACGCGGCATGAGGACCTGACGATGAATCCGCAAGTACAGGGCATGGAGCAGATTGGCGGCACCTACGTGTTCGATCTGCGCACCAGCAACCGCGCGCTGCGCATCAATCGTTTTTTCTGGCACATGATCCGCGCCCCTTGGCGCGATCGTTTTTTGCAGGATGCCGAAACGCTGATGCAGGAAGCCGAGCTCACCGAACAGGAAAAAGCGCTGATCCGTGCGCGAGACTGGCTAGGCCTGGTGCAGTATGGTGCCAATTTTTTTGTGATCGAGAAATTTGCACGCGTGGTGCGCATGACCAATCTGCAGGTTTACGCCATCATGCGCGGCGAATCTTTCGAAGACTTCATGCAGACGCGGCGTGTGCCCGATGCACGCTGATCTGCACGCCTCGGCCCTGTGCCGCAGCGCGGCTTCACCCGACTTCCCAAACGTAAGGTCCTCCCCATGACCATGTCCTCTGTGTTCTTCGAACACCGCATCAAGGTCCGGCATCTACGTGTCATCGAGGCGCTGGACCGGCAAAAAAGCCTGTTGCGCGCCTCACGCGTATTGAACGTCACCCAGCCCGCATTGACGCGCGCCCTGCAGGAGATCGAAGAGATCGTCGGCGCGCCGTTGTTCGAGCGCCATTCGCGCGGTGTGCGCCCCAATCCGATGGGCGAGGTGCTGGTACAGACCGCGCATGTCGTTCTTGGCCAGCTACGGCGTGCGCAAGATACCTTCGAGGGTCTGTTGCAGGACGATGCGCTCACCATCACGGTGGGCGCGTTGCCGGTGGCGGCAAGCGGATTGTTGCCGGCCGTGCTGGCCGCGTTGTACCGCGCCGAGCCAACGTTGCGGGTGCGCCTGCTGCACGGCCGTACCGACGAGTTGCTGCCCAAGCTGGCCGGCAACGAGATCGACCTGGTCGTGGGTCGGCTGTATCCGCTGGCCCGTTACGATGCGCTTATCCGCAAGGTGCTGTACCAGGATCCGATCGCCTTGGTCGCACGCAGCGATCATCCCTTGTTCGCCAACGGCCCGGTGCGCATTGCCGAAGCCGCGACCTACCGGCAGGTGTTGCCGACGTTGAGCCAGCATGTGGAGCGCGACGTGGCCCAGGTGATGCGCGAACACGGCCTGGCCACGCGCGATCAGTTGCGTTCCAGCTCGGCCAGTTTCACCCGCGAGATCTTGCTCGGCACCGACAGCATTGCGGTGATGCCGAGCATGATGGTGGCCGGCGATATCGCACGTGGCGAGCTGCGCGCGTTCCAGCTGCAGCAGCCCTCGCAGGCGCGGGCCGGCGGGGTGATCTATCGCGATGGCGCCGCGATCCATAAACCCGGCGTGCGCTTGCTGATGCGCGAGCTGGAGCACCAGTTGGGGGTGATGGCCGAGCAGGGCGCGGTGTGGGTGGATGAGCAGATCGGCGAAGACGACATGCTGCTGGACGCGTCTGCGTAATCGACCGGTGGTGTCACGATAATGGCTTGATGCCTGCTGTCGATCACTGCCGTGTGTGCCTGATGCAAGCGAACAACGGGTAGCCCAGGCTGCCCGTTTTGTTGTGTGCGGCCAAGTCGTCCGCGTCCGGCCGCTGAATTGATGGCTTGAAGATGGCTGGGCGCAGCACGCACCCGACGCATGTCACGCCTCATTCGCCAATGCCTCTTTCAAACGCGCCTTCTGCAATTTGCCGGTCGCGGTGCGTGGCAGCGTCTCGACCACGCGCAGGTGCTTGGGCACCTTGTACTTGGCCAGGCGTTCGACCAGATAGGCGCGGATCTGTTCCAGATCCGGTGCCTCATCGGTGGGCACGATTGCCAGATAACCGACTTCACCCCACTGCTCGTCGGCGATGCCCACCACCGCGCATTCGCGCACTTGCGGATGCTCGGCGAGCACGGCTTCGATTTCTGCCGGATAGACGTTCTCGCCGCCGGAAATGAACATGTCTTTCTTGGGGTCGACGACCCAGAAAAAACCATCCGCATCGCGTTGCACGATGTCGCCGCTGCGGAACCAGCCGTGCTCATCGAGCGCTTCGGCGCTTGCCTGCGGGTCGCGCCAATAGCCGGGGCTGAGATTGGGCCCGCGCAGCAACAGCTCGCCGGGGACACCGGCCGGGCAGTCGTTGCCATCGCCATCGACCACGCGCGTTTGCACCGCCGGTGTCGAAATGCCGACCGCGCCGAGCTTGTTGCGGATCACCGCGCAGTCCACCGACATACCGAATACCGTGCCGGCCTCGCTCATGCCGAAACCGCACACCATCGGGATGCCGTCGTCCAACCAGCCGAGCAGATCCTCGCTGGCATGTGGGGCGCCGCCGCTGACCAGCGCGGTCAGGTGACGCAGCGAGGCCGCATCGAAACCGGGCTGGCTGCGGAAGGCCTGCATCATCTGCGGCACGCCGACGTAATGCGTGATTCCCAGCGATTGATCGCTCAGCCAGCCCAGGGTACGTTTTGGTTCGAAGCCGCTGGACACCTGGATCGAGCCGCCGACGGCCAGTACCGGGCGCACATTGGTGACCAGACCGATGATATGGAACATCGGCGCCTCGCACAGAAAGCTGCTGGTCGCATCCACGCGGGTGGTGACGCCGAAGTTGTGCGCCACCTGCTGCAGATTCTGCTCGCTCAGCATCACGCCCTTGGGCTGGCCCGAGGTACCGGAGGTGAACAGGATCAGGCTGACGCGATCGGGTGGAATCGGCGCGGTGTCGGCGGGTTCGCGTGCGTTGGCCTCTCCGATGAAGTCGATCAGCGGCACGACATCGGCGCGCCCGGCGGCCACGTCATCGCCTAAAAACAGACGCGGCTCCGCACGTTGTAACAAGGCGTCCAGCTCGCCTGCACTCAATCGCCAGTTGAGCGGCACATAGATCGCGCCGACCCGCCCGCAGGCAAAATGCAGCGCCACCTGCCAGACCGAATTGCGTGCCAGCACCGCCACGCGTTCGCCATCCACACAGCCGCGCGCTTGCAGCAACGCGGCGAAGCGACCGATCAACACATCGAGTTCGGCGTAGGTCCATTGCGCGCCGAGCAACAGGTCGCGTGCGGCGAGCGTGTGTGGCGCAAGACGGGCGTGGAAAGCGATCGAGTCGGTCGGCATGGTCATGGCGCGGTCTTCCGGAGTGCGGAGTTGGGGAGTGACTGGCGTGAGTGCGACTGCTGAGAGCTGAAGGTTGAACGTGGCTGACAAAGGTGGCCGACAGAACGTAGCGAGCGTTTATGTGGCGGACGCGTCGTTGTGTCGATGGAGGTTCTAGCTGAGATAAATGGTCCTGGTTTCAAGAAACGCGTGCAGGCCTTCGATACCACCTTCGCGGCCGATACCGGAGTTTTTGAAGCCACCGAACGGCATCTCGATATCCACCCACATGCCATTGATGCAATGGCTGCCGCTGCGAACGCGGCGTGCGATGCGATACGCGCGCTCGGGATCTTCGCTGTAGACCGTGCCGTGCAAACCGAAGTCGCTGGCATTGACCTTGGCGATCAGGTCGGCGTCGTCGTGATAATCGATAAAGCTGACCACCGGGCCGAAGATCTCTTCGCGTGCCATGGTCATGTCCGGTGTCACCTCGGCAAATACCGTTGGCTCGATAAAAAAACCGCGTGGCAAGTGCGTCGGACGACCGCCACCCATGACCAGGCGCGCACCCTCGGCGCTGCCTTGCGCGATGTAGGACTGCACCCGCTCGAGCTGGCGGCCAAGTGCCAAGGGACCCATGCCGGTATCGGCAGCGAACGGGTCGCCGAGCTTGAGCGCACTCAATGCTGCGCAATAGGCCTGCAGGATCTCTTCGCGCCGCTGCGCCGGCACCAGCACGCGGGTGAGCGCGAAGCACACCTGGCCGGTGATCGGCATGGAGTAGGGCACCAGGCTGGGCAGCACCTTGGTCAGATCGGCATCGTCGAGCACGATCGCTGCGGATTTGCCGCCCAGTTCCAGCCCGACCCGCGCTAACCGCTGCGCACAGGCAACGCCGATCGCTCGGCCCGCCTGGGTGGAACCGGTAAAGCTCACCTTGTCCACCTGCGGATGACGGATCAGCTGTTCGCCGACCTCGCGACCGGCCGGCACCAGATTGAACACGCCATCGGGGACACCGGCGGCGCTGATGCATTCGGCCAGGATGTAGGCATCGATCGGCGTTTCCGGGGAGGGTTTGGCCACGACCGTGCAACCGGCGGCCAATGCGGCGGCGACCTTGTAGCAGAGCAGCACCAATGGGGCGTTCCATGGCGTGATCGCTGCGACCACGCCGACCGGTTCCTGCACAACGTGCACGCGGCCACCGTTGGCGCGTGCACGCGGCTCCACGAACGGATGGGTGGCGATCAGGTCGCCGTAATAATCGAACAGGCCGGGCGCTTGCTGCGAGGCGCGGCGGCTGAAGCCGATGGTGGCGCCGACCTGGCCGGTCCAGGCCTCGGCCAGTTCCGGCATGCGTGCACGCAGGTGTTCGGCAATGCGCTTGAGCACCACGCCACGTTCGGGCGGCGACAATTGTGGCCAGGGGCCGGTGTCGAACGCGGCACGCGCAGCAGCGACTGCCGCATCGGTATCGGCAGCCGAGGGTTCGGTGTAACGCAGCAGGCGCTCTTCGGTGTGCGGCGCGATCACATCGACATGGCGATCGCCGGTGCTGGCGCGCCACTGACCATCGATGAACAGACCCAACGGCCCACGCGCGGCGATCCCGCGCAGGGTTGCGGACAAGGCTTCCATACTGCCTCCTCGGTGCGAAAAACCACTGGCAGCGCCAGCGATGCGTGTGCTGCACGCATCGCGTCAGACGCCGTAGGCGTTACTCAGGCGCTGTTTTTGGTGAGGTCGTATTCGCCCAGGCCGGGCTTGTAGCTCTTCTCGTCGATGAACTGACGGATGCCTTCCTTGCGGGCGTTGTTGTCGAACGAATTGGCCGCTTCCTGCATGCGCACCAGATAATCTTCGGCTTCGTCGTAGGTCATGGTGCCGACGCGACGGACCGCATCTTTTGCGTATTTCAGTGCGACCGGGTTTTTCTTGAGCAGCAGCTCGGCCACTTCGCGCGTACGCGTTTCCAACCGTTCCAGTGGCACGCTTTCGTTGACCAGGCGCCATTCGGCAGCTTTCTTGCCGTCCACCATTTCGCCGGTCAGCGTCATCCACATCGCATCGCGCATGGACAGCAATTCCACCGCGACCTTGGTGACGCCACCGCCGGGCAGGATGCCCCAGTTGATTTCCGACAGGCCGAACTGCGCCTCGTCGGCGGCAATCGCCAGATCGCAGGCGAACAGCGGGCCGAAACCGCCGCCGAAGCACCAGCCGTTGACCATGGCGATGGTCGGCTTCTGGTACCAGCGCAGGCGGCGGAACCAGCCGTAGGATTCGCGCTGCGAGCGGCGTACGCCACGCAGGCCCTGGGCTTCGGTTTCGCGGAAGTATTCCTTCAGATCCATGCCGGCCGACCAGGCGGTGCCTTCGCCACCGAGCACCAGTACGCCGACGTTGTCGTCGAATTCCAGCTCGTCCAGTACATCCATCATGCGGCGATTGAGCGCCGGGCTCATCGCATTGCGCTTGTCGGGGCGTGCAAACTTCACCCAGGCAATGCGGTTTTCGATGCGGACCGATACCACGTCATGCTCGTTCAAGCGGCGTCTCCTTGGAGTCGTAATGGTGCGGGGATCAGAGTTCTTCGGTCAGCGCGGTGTCTGCCATGCCGGCCCGTTCCAGTGCGGCGCTGGCGTTCAATTTGCACAGCAGGCGCAGCAGTGTTTGTCGCTCGGAGGCCTGCAGATCGCTGCAGGTGCGCTCGACCGCGCGGGCCAGGCAGGCCTGCGCCATGGCAAGCGTGCGTTCGCCCGATGGCGTGAGATACAGGCCCTTGCTGCGCCGATCGCGACCCGCCAGACGTTCGATCAGGCCTTGCTCGGCCAGGAGGTTGGCGATCTTCATACCGGCGGCGCGATTGACCAGCAGGCGGTTACCGAGTTCGGTCTGGTCGCAGCCGGGCTGGTCGCGGATATGGATCAACGCGGTGACGCGCGCCGGGGTGAGCTGTAGCTCGGCCAGCTCCTGGCGCGCGGCATGGCTGGATGCCAATGCGGCCAGTTGCAGTTGGTAGCCAAGGTCAGCGGCAAGTGCCAGGCGAGCGGTCATCGATCCATCCAAATTGTATCCGTTAAATACAATCTAGCCGACTGAAGCGGGCGCCGCAAGAGCCAAATGCGACGACAAACTGAAGCGCGGTGCGCGATGGCGTAGCGCCGGTGTCTTGACACCTGTAGAGCGACTGATCTGCAGCTTGGCTGCGGGCCCTTGCCCGCCCACCATCGCGGGACACGCTGCAGGTACGTCCATCTAGGCAAATGCGATGACAAACGAAGCGTGGTGCGCGCTCGCTTAGCCCCGATGTGTTGGCACGTGTAGAGCGGTCGATCTGCAGCGTGGCTGCAGGGTCCTTGCCCGCCCACCATCGCGGGACACGCCGCAAGTACGTCCGTGTAGGCTCTTACGCGGCATCCATGCCGCGTAAGGTCCCGCGATGGTGGGCGGGCAAGGACCAATCAAGATGGTCGGTGGGCTTGGTTGCGAGCAGTGTGCGTTTTGCGGCCGTTCGATGAGGTCCGGTCTGATCGGCTCCTTTCGATCCGAAGAATGTCACTTCCGTGTCCGACAACGGGCCAGGCGTCAACGAAGGCGCGTGTGGCCAAACACTTGCAGCTATCGCTACGGCCTTTGGCAGGTTTTGTTGGTCGCTCTTGGCTACTGGATCAACCAGCCGGCGAGCTGTTCGCGGGTCAGGTGGCCGCTATGGCGCGTGTCCAGCGCATCGAATTCGTCGGCCAGCGCGGGGTTGGCCTGCGCTTCGGCGCGGCTGATGCTGCCGTCGCCATCGGTATCCATCGCCTGAAAGTCGATGCGGTAGCTGCCGACCACGCTGCTGGGTTGAATCGAACGCACGATCACGCTGGATTCGCCGCGCGGGCGCTCCAACTGGGTCTGGTGGGTGACGTCGCCGCTGGACAGCGGCTGGGTGCGAATGACGTTGGGAACGTCGACCAGCGGCATGCTGCTGGCAGGTGTGGGCGTCTGTTGCGCGAAAGCGTTGCTGCCTAAAAGTAGCAAGATGGTCGTTACGGCGATGCGGGTGGTGATGGTCATCAGATCCCCCTGATGTGGAACAGCCCGCAAGTCTAGAACGTGTGGCGCCCCTTGCGAGGATCTGCGTTGGCGATGAGCCATGATGCATGGCGTGTCGCCACGGTGATCGCACGCCACCGGGTGACACGCCACTGTGCGTCCTACTCAGCCGGGAATGAACGGAAACACGATCTTCAACAATCCCTTCAAGCCGCCCTCGGCGGTGCTGGCCACGGCCTTGGCACCGAGACTGTTGAGTGCGCGCCGCACGTCCTCCCACCGCAGGTGCGCGACGTCCTTCTTCAACAGATCTCCCACTTCTTCAGCGGTGGGCGTGAGCTTTTGCAGTTCACGCACGGTGGCCTGCGGATCCGGCTGCAGATAGCCCCAGCGTTCGGCGATCTTCAGCAGCGTGTCGAAGCGCACCGCCACCACTTCGCGATTGCGCTCGTACACCGGCAGGGCGCCGACATCGAGAATGGCCTGCTCGAATTGCTGCGCATCATCCGGGTGTTCGATGCGCACGGCCAGAAATCCTTCCTTGCGGCTGCGTTCGCTGACGTGCTTGGCACCGGAGCGCAGATTGTCTTCGGTGAGCACATTGGCGACGATGCGCTGCATCGCCGCGTCGCCTTCCTCGGGCACCAGCGAGCGCCAGCGCGCATAGCCGTCGCGGCGCAAGGCCTTGACCTTGGCCGAGGTCACCCGCAGCTGCAGCGCGACCATCGCGTTGGAGCTGTTGCGCGAGATGGCGCCGTCGCGTTCGAGCAGCACGAAGATCAGCAATTCCAGATCGCGCTTGGTCAGCGACTGGAATCCCTGCAGCAGGGTCAGGCGCAGGAATTCGTTGCCGAAGGCGGCTGCGTCCTTGAGTTCGATCGGTTGCATGGGGGAGTCCTCTACAGGTGATCTGCAGGATGCCAGGACGCTGTTGCGCGACCTGAGAACCGGTGCGACGCGGGCAGCAGTTTCAGCGTCCGGTTTCGCGCCCAGGGCGATCGGATCTGAACGTTTCAATTGCGCCGCGATCCTGCAAGGTGACGAACACCTGTTTGCCGTCCTTGCCGCCGAACGCGACATTGCTGGCCTTACGGCCTTTCAGTGCGACCGTACGCAGCAACTTGCCCTGTGGCGAGACCACTGCAATCTGCCCGGCGTCGTAGCGGCCGATGTAGAGATTGCCGTCGGCATCGCAGCGCATGCCGTCCATGCCGAAGTCGGGGAATTGGATCAGCAGGCGTTTGTTGCGCAATGCGCCGTCGACGCGGTCGTACACCCACACCTTGCGCGACATGCTTTCGTTGACGTAGAGATGCTTGCCGTCGGGGCTGACGTCCAGCCCGTTGGGCGTGGTCATGCCGGCTTCCAGCAATTGCACGACGCCCTCGCGACTGATCTGCCACAGGCGCCCGCTGTTGTCCTTCCAGTTCGGGTCGCTTGCATAGAAGCTGCCGTCGGGTGCGAGTGCCAGATCGTTGGGGCCATCGGCGTCGGGTAGCGCGGCGAAGGTGCTCACCGCGCGCGTACGCATGTCCACACGCAGAATCTTGTGACCGGTGTAATCGGCCACATACATCGCGCCGTCGCGGAAGCGGATGCCGTTGCCGGTGCTGCCTTCGGGCAAGGTCACAAAGACCTCGGCTTTTGCGCTGCCATCGGCGTGCAAGACGATGCGTGCGATGGTTCCGTCCTTGCCCAGATTCACCGCATAGAGCGCGCCATCTGGCCCGGCTGCTGGGCCCTCGGCGTTATGCGTGAAGGCGCCATCGCCGATCAGGTCGCGTGCAACGAAGGGCGCATCGGCTGCAACCGCCAGCGAGCTGGACAACAGCAATACCAAGGGAAGGAAACGACGGCGTGCGACAGCGATCATGCGGCATGCTCCGGATGGGATCGCTGGCAGTGTGCCAGAACGTGCGCCGCGACCATGGCGGTGATCACGCACGATCAAGTAAGGTGCCCGGGCAGCATTGGCCGACGAGCGACCAGTTTCGCGATGGCGCCCACCTTCGGGTGGCGCGATTGGGACGCGGTGCGGCATGTACCCACTGACACTCCGGTTTGGGTGCGTCCTCGTCAGATGACGATTGCGCGCGCTGGCTGTGTCAGCCGCCCTCATCTTGCGAAGGAGGTTTGCATGTCCGTGGAATCGATCACACGTCGCCGCTTGCTCGCTGCTTTCGGCGGTGCAGGCATTCTACTCGCCGCGCCCGGCTGGGCACTGCCGAAGAAAAAGCCTGGCAAGCCGCTGAATGTGGCGTTGGCCGGCCTGGGCAGTTATGCCAGCGAACAACTCGCGCCGGGCCTGGCCCTGACCAAACATTGCAAGCTGGTGGGCATCGTCACCGGCACACCCGCGAAGATTCCGCAGTGGCAGGCCAAGTACGGCATCGCCGATCGCAACGTCTACAACTACGAGAACTTCGACCGGATCGCCGACAACGACGACATCGACGTGGTGTACATCGTCACGCCCACCCATCTGCATGCGCCGCTGACCTTGCGCGCCGCGGCGGCCGGCAAGCATGTGTGGTGCGAAAAGCCGATGGCGATGCATGCCGGCGAATGCGAGGCGATGATCAAGGCCTGCAAGCGCAACAAGGTGGCGCTGACGATCGGCTACCGCATGCAGCACGAGCCCAATACGCGTCGTTTGATTGCGATGGCTGGCGAAAAGCCGTTCGGCGCGATGCAGCGTGTGCGTGCCGAGGCCGGTTACAACGGTTATCACGATGCGACCAAGGCCGATCGTCCATGGCGGTTGCGTTCGCAATTCGGTGGCGGTGCGATGTACGACATGGGCGTGTATCCGCTCAATGCCGCGCGCTACACGGTGGGCACCGAGCCACTGGCGGTGACGGCCAAGCGCTGGACCGATCGTCCCGACCTGTTCGATGAGGTCGACGAGCATATGGACTTCACCCTGGAATTCCCCAACGCGGTACGTGCCGAGTGCAAGACCAGTTTCGGCAAAAACATGAATGTGCTGCGCGCCGAGTGCGAGCGCGGTTGGTACGAGCTGTCGCCGTTCCAGAGCTACCAGGGCGTGACCGGCAAGGCCAGCGACGGACGCGTGTTCGACGCCAAGGTGCCGCATCAGCAGGCACTGCAGATGGACGAAGACGCGCTGGCGATCATCAACGGCACCCCGCTACGTGCGCCCGGTGAAGAAGGCCTGCGCGACATCCGCATTGTCGATGCGATCTACCGCTCGGCCCGCGAGGGCAGCAAGCGGATCGTGTTGTGAGCTTGCCTGGCTGCGTCGATCGATGCGGCGGGCAGGGCCTGATCTGAGAGAGCGGGCTGGCTCAAGCCAGCTTGCCGCCATCAAGAGCTAAAAAGGCCTTCGCGTACGAGGAGGCCTTTCAATCCGACTGTAGAGCACATGCCGTGCCACCGCGGGGGACCGGCCGCTGCTGCGAACCACGCGCCTACTCAGGTGCTCTGCATGGCCGCCCTGGAGTGGTGTCATGCACATCAGCACGCTGCCACTGGCCAGCACCCACAGCAATTCCGCCGCCAATCACCCGCTTTTACGAATCCCGAATCCCGGCTCTTACGATTTGCCAATCCCGATTCCCGATTCCCGACCCTCAGTCCCGCATCGCCAACACCGTGATCTCTTCGCGATCGTGATACAGCTGCTTGGCGCGCACGATCAGCGATTTCTCGGATTGCTGCTCGAACAGGTCCAGGCACAGGCGGGTTTCGTCCCAGCGCTTTTTCATCGGCAGCTTGAGGTTGAAGATGGTGTTGCGGCACCAGCCTTCGCGGATCCAGGTGGCCATGCGTTCTGCGACGCGACGCGGTTGCTCGACCATGTCGCAGACCATCCAGTCCAGCGGCTGCGCAGGCTTCCAATGAAACCCGTCGGCGCGCAGATGCTCGACCAGACCCGTTTCAAGGACATGCTCGCGTAACGGGCCGTTGTCGACGCTGGTGACATGCACGTGCTGGCGCGTGAGCACCCAGGTCCAGCCGCCCGGCGCCGCGCCCAGATCGGCCGCGCGCATGCCTGGCTTGACCAGCGCTTCGCGTTCTTCGGGCGTGAGCAGGGTGAGCAGTGCTTCGTCGAGTTTGAGCGCCGAGCGCGATGGCGCCTCCGGCAACAGCTTCAAGCGTGGAATGCCCAGAAGCCACGGCGCGCTGTCGGCGCTGTCGGCCACTGCCAGCAAGGCGTGGTCGCCATCGAGAAAGCAGATGTGCAGGCGTGCCTGGCGCGGCTGCGGTTTGTCGGTGAGCAGGCCGGCCTTGCGCAAGGCCGGACGCAGCGCATTGCCGAAGCTGCGTGCCAGTCCTGCCAGCGGCTTGCCCGCGTCCGAATCCGGATGCTCCACCCACAGATCACCGAACCGTTGTTGCCCTTCCAGGGCGGCAAGAATCGGCGTGATGCGGTCCTTGGGGTCGATGCCTTTCAGCTCGGCAATGACTACCAGCTTCTGGCGCGCGAAGATCAGCTCGCGCCAGTGCAACTTAGTGGCCAGTTGTGCGGCTTCGTCGCAGACGAACAGCACATAGCCATCGTTGCGCTGGGTACGCGCATAGCCGGCGATGCCGACGAAGGCGGCGCGTGCGCTCAACTCGGCAGCCAGCTCCGGCTCGAAGCCCTGGCGGCAATAACACAGCAGTCCGCTCATTGCAGTGCCTGGCGTGCGCGATCGCTGCGTGGCAGATCAATAATGGTCACCGCCGCCCTCGCCATAGTTGCGTAGCACGGCGCAGGCCTGCTCGCGATGCACGTCGCGCACCACCTCGATGCCGCGGCGGGTGAGCTCGCCCACCCAATCGGCAGGCAGCGGGCCTTCGTCGAATTCGGTCAGTGCCATCACGTCTTCGGCGCGTGCGCCGATCAGCAGCCGGTCGATACCGGCCCACACGGTGGCGCCGTAGCACTGGCAGCACGGCTGCGCGGAGGTGGCCAGCGTCACCGGCGAGAGCGCATCGTTCAGGCGCGGCGTCCGCAGGCGCTGCTGGGCGAGCATGTAGGCCATGTTTTCGGCATGCGCCAGCGAAGTGGCCTGCGGCACCACGCGGTTCACTGCCGCGGCGATGATGCGGTGATCCGGGCCGAACACGACCGCACCGAACGGGCCGCCGCTGCGCTCTTGCACATTCATCCGCGACAGCTCGATCGCCAACGCCACTTTGTCCTCGTCGCTGGGATAGGCACGGCTGTCGTCGACATGCGCGTGGATCCAGTCGGGCAGCGTGAGGTGGACTTGCGCGTAAAGCATCAGTGGACCATTTCTGTAGAGGGGGGAGCGGGGCGCAGTGTATCGGCCTGGGCCTCTTTTGCGGCACATTGCCCGGCCACGCACTGGCAGGCGCTGATCTCGCGGAAGCCGCACACGCTCATCATGCCGCTGGCCTGGCACTGCGCCTGCACGCCCTTGGGGTCGGTGGCACTGTTGACGTTGAGGCAGGCCGGAAACGCGCCGCAGCAGTTGCCGACATTCTTCACCGTGCAATCGGCATCGCTGCGGCAGGTGGTCGTCACGGTGATCGGCTTGCCGCTTGCCGGACTGGTTGCCGAGCCGGTCGCTGGAGGCTGCGTGGCCGTATCGGCCGGCGGTGCGGCCACGCAGCCGACCGACACCAGACAGGCCAGCAACAACATCGAGCTCAGACACCGGGACAAAAGACGGGACATGCGGCCGCTCCGATCAGGACAGGTGCGGCCATGGTAAGCCCCGGATGTGCGGAATGTGGCGAGCGCTGGATCACCTGCGGAAAACCCGGGGGATTCAGGTCCTGCACGCGTTGCGGCTGACGGCGCTGGGCAGGGCCCGGGTGTGCCGATCCCCCGCTGTCACTGCCTTGCAGTCAGCGGTGTCTGCGCAGCGCCACGTTGCAGCGCGTGGCAAGGTCCAGCTGCTGCAGGCTTTCATCGCGGCGATCGGTGGGCAAGTCGTCAACGTGCGGACCCGGAAGCAGCGTGCAGAACGCTTCGGCCGGGGTCACCGCGTTTGAGCTCGGTGGCTGCGGCGAGCAGGCCGCCAGACCGATCGACAGCGAAACCACCGCGCTGCGCAGCGTGTGTGCAGGAGGGTGTGAACGTGGTTGTGGCAGGCACATGGCGGCTTTCCTAAACGACACTGCCCGCAATCTAGGCGGATGCGCGGGTCAGGCGTCGCCGTCATTTCGCTTCCGCATGCAGCGCTGCGCACCACAACACGCCGACCAATAAACAGGCAATAGCGGCCAGCTCCAGCGGCGTGGGCAGGCGCATTTCCCAGGCAAAGCCGTACAGCAGCGCAAAGATCGTTTCGAACACGATCATCTGGCCGACCAGGGTCAGTGGCAACACGCGGCTGGCCCGGTTCCACAATGCGTTGCCGATCACCGAGGCCAGGATGCCCAGCAATAGCGAAATGCCCCAAAAACTCGCCCATTCGATCGGCGCGTGCGTCGCGCTGCCGATCAGCGTGGCCGGTGCCAGCACCAGCGCCAGTGCACCGGTGACCACGCCCGTCAGCAGCGACCAGTCGCCGCCGGACAGGTCCGGGCGTCGCCGCAGCCAGCGCGCATTGACGATCGAATAGGCCGACCACGATGCCAACGCACCGAATGCGCACAGCAGGCCGGCGATGCGCGTGGCGCGATCGCTGGCCTGCTGGCCGGAATCGTGTTGCAAGGTGTCCAGTGCTACCAGCGCCACGCCAATGACGCACAACAGGCACGGCGCAGCCAGGCGCCGCAATTGCACTGCGCCGGCGGCCCGCGTGCCGATCACGGTGACCACCACCGGCAACAGGCCGATGATCAGCGCGGTGGCCGCACTGCCGGCCCATTGCACTGCGCTGCCGAGCAGCACGTAATAAATCAGATTGCCCAACAAGCTCAGACGCACCAGCGCCCACCATTCGGCACGCCCCATCCGCACAGCGGTCTGGCGCGCGCGCGGCGCCAGCACCAAGGCCGCCACCGCTCCGTACGACAGATAGCGTGCCACGGCCAGTTGCAACGGCGTAAACGCCGCCAGCAATTGCGGCGCCAGGAATACCAATCCCCACAACGCGCCTGCACCGATCCCGCAGGCGACACCCACCATCAAGCGCTCACGCATCGTGCTGCTCCTTTATGCCGTGCAGCATGCAATGAAGTGCGGTACGCAGGCTCCATTGCGCTTGTTCAATTGTTCATTAGCTCAGAAGACAACGCTCTGAGGTGGCGTCACGCGGGCAGGGTGCGTGACGCGCGTGGCAGCATCAGTGCGCCGCTAACCGGATGCCACGCGCCGCCCGCGGCTGTCACTACCGCAGCCGCACCGGATGGCTGCCATCCGGTGCGGAGTTGACTCACTTGGCCCAGGTGTCGCGCAGGGTCACGCTGCGATTGAACACCGGCGTGGCCGCGCTGTGGTCGCGGCGATCGGCCACGAAGTAGCCGGTACGCTCGAACTGGAACGACTGCTCGGGCGCAGCGTGCGCGGCGCTCGGCTCCACATAGCCACGCACGCTGCGCTTGGACTCGGGGTTGAGATAGTCGCGGTAGGTCTTGCCCTCGGATTCGTCGTCGGGCTTTTCGACCGAGAACAGACGGTCGTACAGACGGATTTCCGCTTCCACCGCATGCGCGGCGCTGACCCAATGGATGGTGCCCTTGATCTTGCGGTTGGCGCCTTCCATGCCCGGGCGCGATTCCGGATCCAGCCAGCCGCGCAGCTCGACGATCTCGCCAGCAGCGTTCTTGATCACCTCGTCCACGCGCGCAATGCCGGCGCCGCGCAGGCGGATCTCGCCACCGGGCACCAGGCGCTTCCAGCCCTTGGGCGGGACTTCGGCAAAATCCTCGCGCTCGATCCAGAGCTCACGCGAGAACGGCACCTCACGCGTGCCGAAGCTCTCGTCCTTGGGGTGATTGAAAAAAGTCAGCGTCTCGGTGTGGCCTTCCGGCAGATTGGTCAGCACCAGCTTGAGCGGGTCGACCACCGCCATGCGGCGCGCCGCGGCCGTATCCAGATCCTCGCGCAGGCAGCCTTCCAGTACCGAGAAATCGATCAGCGAATTCTGCTTGCTGATGCCGACCCGATCCACGAACAGGCGCATCGCCGCCGGCGTGTAGCCGCGCCGCCGCAGGCCCTGCAGCGTGTACATGCGGGGGTCGTCCCAGCCGTCCACCAGCTGTTCTTCCACCAGCGCGGTGAGCTTGCGCTTGCTCATCACCGTGTAGTTGATGTTCAGGCGCGAGAACTCGATCTGGCGCGGCTTGGCCGCCTCGCGTGGCAGGCCCTTGTCCAGCAGCGGCTGCAGCAACTCCGGATGCGCGGCCAGATCCACCTTGTCAACGCACCAGTCGTACAGCGGGCGGTGGTCTTCGAATTCCAGCGTGCACAGCGAATGGGTGATGCCTTCCACCGCATCGCCCAGCGAATGCGCGAAGTCGTACATCGGGTAGATCGGCCAGGCGTTACCGGTGTTCTGATGCTCGACATGCTTGATGCGGTACAGCGCCGGGTCGCGCAGGTTGATGTTGCCGCTGGCCATGTCGATTTTGGCACGCAGCGTACGCGCGCCATCGGGGAATTCGCCGGCGCGCATGCGCCGGAACAGTTCCAGGTTTTCCTCGACGCTGCGCTCGCGGAACGGCGAATTGCGGCCGGGCTCGGTCAGCGTGCCGCGGTATTCGCGCACCTGTTCGGCAGACAGATCGCAGACGAAGGCATGGCCGTCGCGGATCAGTTTTTCCGCAGCCAGGTAATACACCTCGAAATAGTCGGAGGCGTGGCGCAGCTGCGCCCATTCGAAGCCCAGCCAACGCACGTCGTCCTGGATGGCGACCACGAACTCAGGGTCTTCCTTGGCCGGATTGGTGTCGTCCAGGCGCAGATTGCACAGCCCGCCGAACTCGGCCGCCAGGCCGAAATCCAGGCAGATCGCCTTGGCGTGGCCGATATGCAGGTAGCCGTTGGGCTCGGGCGGGAAGCGGGTGCGGATGACCGTGTGCTTGCCGCTGGCCAGATCCTCGCGGACGATCTGGCGGATGAAGTCTTTCTTCTCCGCCGGGGCGGTGGCGTCGGTGGCTGGGGTCTCGGACATGCGCGCATCAGCAATAGGTAAACCGCAAGTTTAGGCGGTGGCACCGGGTTAGGGGTAGGACGCGTGTCGGTAGCCGGGCAGTTGGCGGCGATCGCGCGCCTTCGCTAACTGCGGGCAAGCACCGGGCTGGCAAGGTCTCCGCGTGGTCGACCCCAGGCAGGACCAGTTGCATCGGCGAGCGATAACCAGGCTGGCCGTCATCGCCGCCGACGCGTACGCTGCGCCGATCCTTCGGAGTGCCCCACGCATGTCATTGCCCCGCCTGGTGATCGGCGACAAGAGCCTGTCCTCCTGGTCGCTGCGCCCGTGGCTGCTGCTGCGGCACTTCCAGGTGCCGTTCGAGGAAATCGCGCTGCGGCTGGATACGCCCGAGTTCCAGGCCCGCATCGCCGGCTATTCGCCGACCCGGCAGGTGCCGGTGCTGTGGGACGACACCCTGCATGTCTGGGATTCGCTGGCGATCTGCGAATACGTCAACGAGCGCTGGCTCGCTGGGCGCGGCTGGCCGGCCGACCTGGCAGTGCGGGCGCAGGCGCGCGCCGCCGCCGCGGAAATGCATTCAGGCTTCGCCGCCCTGCGTACCCAACTGCCGATGAATCTGGCCCGCGCGCCCGGCCCCGCGCACTGGGACGCGGCCGCCGAGCGTGACATCACCCGCATCCAGGCGTTGTGGGCCAGCCTGCGCGCCGACCACGGCCATGCCGGGCAGTTCTTGTGTGGTGAGTTCGGCATCGTCGATGCGATGTTCGCCCCGGTCGCACTGCGCTTTGCCAGCTACGGCGTAGCGCTGTTCGAAGCCGCTGGCGACTATCTGGCCGCACTCGATGCCTTGCCGGCACTGCGCGAGTGGAAGCAGGGCGCCGAGCGCGAACGTCTGGGGCGTGGCTGACATGCAGATCGCGTATCGCGCCAGCCACATCATCGACGCGCATCTGGCCAAGCACGCGCTGGAAGACGCTGGCATCACCGCGTTTGTGTTCGGCGAGTCGCTATTGGGCGGCGCCGGCGAACTACCCGCATTCGGCGTGCTGCAGGTCTGCGTGGCCGACCTTCATCTGAGTCAGGCGCAGGCGGTGCTGGCTCAGATCGGGTTGTGCGGGGAGGTCACGCGGGCGGTGTGATGTTCATGGCGACAATCACGACGTAGCGAGCGGTCGAGCAGTCGTTTTGTTAGCTACTCTTTCGAGTCGTGGTGTGGCTTAGATGTAGTCAAATGTCTAGGTCAAGAGCCTAGGTGGTCGAGCGCGCGGTGCCCTCACCGCTTGCGGGACACGCCGCAAGTACGTCCATGTAGGCTCGGTGGCGGCATCCATGCCGCCACACGGTCCCGCAATCGGTGAGGACACCGCGCCAGAGAGTTTGCAGGCTGTTTTATTGAAAACCATGCACACCGACCATCTCGACTGGTCCTTGCCCGCCCACCATCGCGGGACCTTACGCGGCATGGATGCCGCGTAAGAGCCTACAAGGACGTACTTGCGGCGTGTCCCGCGATGGTGGGCGGGCAAGGGCCCTGCAGCCAAGCCGCAGATCATCCGCCCTAAAAACTTAACTCTGCTGACGCCACCCCGGCGGCGCAGCATCAGGCGCGGCGAGGGCGCGCAGACGCTACAAGAACGTACTTGCGGCGTGCCCTGCGATGGTGGGCGGGCAAGGGCCCTGCAGCCAAGCCGCAGATCATCCGCTCTAAAAACTTAACTCTGCTGACGCCCCCGGCGGCGCAGCATCAGGCGCGGCGAGGGCGCGCCGACGCTAAAAGAACGTACGTGCAGCGTGTCCCGCGATGGTGGGCGTGCAAGGGCCCCACAGCCAAGCCGCAGATCATCCCCCCAAAAAGCTTAACTCTGCTGACGCCACCCCGGCGGCGCCGCATCCGGCGCGGCGAGAGCACGCAGACGCTTGAACAGCACCGTGGTTTCGGCCACGTTCCAGACCCGCAGCGCGACCTCGAAGGTGTCCAGGGGCTTGGTCAAAAAATCCTTCGCGCCGAGGCCTAACGCACGGTGGCGCGCGCTGCGGCTGGGGTCGGCGGTGAGCACGATCACCGGCAAAAAGTGCCCGGGATCGGACAGCCGTGCCAGTTGTTCCAGCAGTGCATAGCCGTCCAGCTCGGGCATTTTCAGATCCAGCAAAATCAGGTCCGGCGCGAATGCAGACACCAGCCCCATCACCCGCAATGGGTCGGTGGTGGCGATCACCTGCTGAAAGCCTTCGCGCTGCAGCAGGTCTTCGAGCAACCGCACATTGGCCGGCTCGTCGTCGACGATGAGGATGCGGGAACCCAGGATTTCGTCGCGTGTCATGCCAGCAGCCCGTCGATCACAGTGAAGAATTCCGCCACATCGAGCGGTTTGGTCAGATACGCGCGTACGCCCTGATTGCCCACACGCGCCAACGTGGCAGTGGTGGCATCGGCGCTGATCACCACCACCGGCACCTCCGCAGTGGTCGGCTGGCTTTGCAACTCGCGCAACAATTCTTCGCCGTTGCCGTCGCTCAAATGCAGATCCAGCAGGATCAGATCCGGCAGGCCGTGCTGCAGCAGCTCGCGCGCCTGCGCCAGGCTGGCCGCTTCGAGCAGTTGCCATTGCGGGCGACGCTCGCTGAGGGTGCGGATCAAGGCCTGGTTGGAGGGGTTGTCTTCGATGCTCAGCAACCGGCACACACCGCTGCCGACGCTGCTCGGCGGCGCGATGGTGCGCGCCGGCTCGCCACGTTGCGGGTCACCCTGCGGTAGCGCGATCCAGAAGCGCGCGCCATCGCGGCTGCTGTCCACGCCGATGCGTCCGCCCATTGCCTCGATCAGGCGCTTGCTCAACGCCAGGCCCAGGCCGGTGCCTTCCACCGCCGAACGCTCCGCACCCAACCGCTCGAACGGTGTGAACAGGCGTTCGATCTGCGCCGGTGTCAGCCCCGCGCCCTGGTCGGCGACCGTGATCCGCACCTGCTCGTCATCCGACTGCGCGCTCACCTGCACCTGGCCGCCGGTGCGATTGAACTTGACCGCGTTCGACAGCAGATTGAGCAGCACCTGACGCAGCCGCTGTGCATCGGCGCGCACTGTCCACGGCCCGTCGATGGCGGCCGGTTGCAGCGCGATGCCGTACCTGTCCGCGTCCGGGGCGATCAGGCCCAAGGCTTCGTGCACGGCGGCACGCACCGAGATCGGTTCCGGGCTCAGATCCAGCTGATCGGCTTCGATACGCGCGATATCCAGCAGCTCGGTGATCAGTCCCAGCAGATGCCGGCCGGCACCGAGAATGTGCTGCAGATGGCGTCGGTGCGCAGGTTCGGGCAGATCCATTTCCAGCACCTGCGCGTAGCCCAGAATCGCATTGAGCGGCGTGCGCAATTCGTGGCTGCTGCGCGAGAGGAATTCGGTTTTTGCGCGGTTGGCGGTTTCCGCCTCGCGACGTGCCAGTTGCGCTTCGGCCGCGCGCGCGGCGAGCAGTTCGCTGGCCTGCGCCAGGCGCTGACCGACCTGGCCCAGTTCATCGCCTGCACGCGGCTGCGGTGCCAGCGGCAAGCCTTCGCCCAGCCGATCCGCATTGGCCGCCAACGTGCGCAGGCGCCCGGACAACGCCGAGGCGAACCACGCCACCGCAAATACCGCACCCAGGCCACCGAGCATCGCCGCGCTCAAGGTGATGATGAGATTGCGCTGGCGCAACCCCTGCGCCTTGGCGGTGCGTACCTGCAACTGCGCGGTTTCGTAGTTGCGCAATTCACGCAATTCGGCGCGCAGGATGTCGAGTTTGTACTTGCCGTCCCAGAGCTGGCGGATCTCTTCTTCGCGGCTCAGATCCGGTGCCAGCAAACGGCGCCAGCCCTGCATTTTTTCGGCAAATAACGGTTTGATACGCGCAAACCGCTGCGCTTGCCCGGGGTCGGTGATGCGTTGCGACAGCCGCTCTGCCACGCGTTGCAGACGCGGTTCGGCATCGCGATACGGGGTGAGGAATTCATCGCGGCGCACCAGGCGATAACCGCGCACGCCGGCTGCGGTTTCTGCCAAGAGTGCGTGCGCTTCGTATAGATCGCTCAGCACTTCCAGCGTCTGCCGCACATCGTTTTCGGCGGCGATGTTCTGCCGTTCCACGCTGTAGATCGCCATCAGTGCGACCGCCAGCAGCAGCAGCGGCAAGGTCACCACCGCCAGGCTCTTGCGGGTGATCGGCCAATCGTTCCAACGCACCGCCAAAGCATTCATAGCGCGAGTCCGGCATGGACCGCGTACACCGCGGCCTGGGTGCGATCTTTTACCTCAAGTTTCTGCAGGATTCGCTCCACATGCACTTTTACCGTGCCGGGAGAAATCCCCAGTTCAGCTGCGAGCGTGGCGTTGGTGAGCCCGCGCGGGAGCAGCGAGAGCACCTGTTTCTCGCGTTTGCTCAGCGCGCTGAGGCGATCGTCCTGCACTGGTTTGCGCCGGCGCGTGGCGAGCGGTTTGGCCGGTTCGGCCACCATTGCCGGCAGCAATAGCGCGAACGCTTGCAGCGCCTGCACATCGTCGTTGCCGGGTGCGGGGCGGCTGTCGTTCCAGGCCACGCACAGCATGCCGTGGGTGCTGCCCAGCGCATGGATCGGGACCTTGGCTTCGCGCATATCGGCCGGGCGCGGTGGCATCAACCAGGCCGCTTCATGGCTGTCGCCGGCAGCGCTGGCGCCGGGCGGCAGTGCGCGGCCGCGGCTGGCGAGCACCTGCGCACGCGGACCGCGTTGCGCCAGCACCGCGCCGTGTTCCAGGCCCAGCAACAACAACACGCGTCCCAGCACCGCATCGCAGGCCTGCTCCGGGGTCTGTGCCTGCCGCAGCGCCACAGCGGTCTCCCAGAGCGCTTGCCAACGTGCGCTGTCGGAGGCGTCGCGCCGTAGCGCGAGGCGCCAATCGCCAGCATTGGTGGGGGTTTCCATGTCTTGCCTCTAGGCCGATCAGCATATTTGAGTATATGCCACTTGGCAGAATTTTCGAGGCCGGGCGATTTCGATACTGAGCCTGCCCGATGAGGCACCCCCATCAACTACACGGAGATTCCCCATGCGTCGCACCTTTATCTCTCTGGTTCTGGCTCTGGCTGCCACCCCGGCGCTGGCTGGCGGCGTGATGCACTACACCGACAAGGCCAAGCTGCCTGCCGATGGCGAAGAGCGCGAAGTGGCGGCGTTGTTCGACACCTGGAACGCGGCGCTGGCCACCGGCAACCCGCACAAGGTTGCCGATCTGTACGCACCGGACGGCGTGCTGCTGCCGACCGTCTCCAATGAAGTGCGCGCCTCGCGGGCGCAGATCGAAAAGTACTTCGAGATGTTCCTGACCAAGAAGCCGCAGGGCGTCGTCAACTACCGCACCGTGCGCGTACTCGATGAAGACAGCGCGGTGGACGCCGGCGTCTACACCTTCACGCTGACCGACAAGGACGGCAAGAAGAGCAAGGTGCAGGCCCGCTACACCTTCGTGTACGAAAAGCGCGACGACAAGTGGCTGATCATCAACCACCACAGCTCGGCGATGCCGGAAGTGGACACCGCCACTGCCTCGTTGACCAAGAAGTAATGCCGTATTGGCCGTAGCGGCTTGAAAGCCGCTACGGCCGGCGCCATCCAGCAGGCAACCCTTACACACGCGGGAGTTGCACCATGCTGGGAATCGGCGCCTTCAAGCAACGCATGCCACGTCCAGGCGAAGCACTACCGGGACGCGAGCAAGCGCTGCCGCTGCACAACACGCACCTGATCAACGGCCATCCGTTGCGCGGGGAGTTCACCGGCCTGGCCCAGGTGCAATTCGGGCTTGGCTGCTTCTGGGGCGCAGAACGCAAGTTCTGGAACGTGCCAGGGGTGTACAGCACGGCAGTGGGTTACGCCGGTGGTGAAACGCCCAATGCCACTTACGGCGAAGTGTGTTCCGGGCAGACCGGCCACACCGAAGCGGTGCTGGTGGTCTATGACGCACAGGCGGTGTCGTTTGCGCAATTGCTGCGCACCTTCTGGGAAAACCACGACCCCACCCAGGGCATGCAGCAAGGCAACGACGTCGGCACGCAGTACCGCTCGGCGATCTATTGCACGACACAGCAGCAATACGACGCTGCGCTGGCCAGCCGCGATGCGTACCAGCAACAACTGGACGCAGCCGGGTACGGCGCAATCACTACGGAGATCCGTTTCCCGGCACCCACGTTCTATTACGCCGAAGACGATCACCAGCAATATCTCGCCAAGCATCCCAATGGTTATTGCGGGCTTGGCGGAACGGGAGTGAGCTGCCCGATCGGGCTGGATGCCTGACGGAAAGGCGGGTCGGATTGAGCGCTGTCATCCATTGTGGTGACGTGCCGATGGCCAACAGTGACCGGCAGCGTTATCACGATCAGGCAGCGCATGGGAGTGCATGCCAGGCAACTTGAATGGCTACGTTGGAGACAACGTGGCCATCTTTTTTGCGGCGGTCGCAAGGCGATATGCCTGCGACGCGGCGGCGGAGCAGCGATGCAATGCGTGCAGCCAATCAGCTGTGCCGGTTCGGATCCGCCGGCTCACATCTTCCAGCTCAGACGAACTCACCGGCGAACATGCCGCGCAGCTGCGAGAGCATATCGGTGCGTTCCGGATGCAGCAGTCGCATGCAGGCCAGCGCGAAACCGACCGGGCTGGTGCCGGGCGCGGTGATCACGCCGTCGGCAGCGACGACTTTTTCGTGGCGATAGTGTGCAGCGCCTGCATAAGGCACCACGTGTTCCTGCAGGAAGGCCAGCGCGTTGCTGGTATGCGCGCGGTCGTCGAGCAAACCGGCATAGGCCAATGCGATGGTGGCGCCGCAGATTGCAGCGATCGGGCGCTGCTGTTGCACGCGTTCCACCAACAGGCCGCTCAATCCGGGAATCTCGCCGGCCTGCCAGCGTTCGCTGCCGGGCAGGATCCAGAGATCGGCCTCCAGCGGTGCCAGATCGGAAAGCGCGAAGTCCGGTGTGATGCGCAAGCCGCCAATCGACTGCACCGGCTGGCCGTCGATACTGGCGATGGCAACCTGGTCGCCGAACCACTCGCGCGCCGCCGGCAGTACGACGCCGATTTCCCAATCGGCCACGCCATCGACCATTACCACTGCAATGTTTGCCATTGTCCGCTGTGCCCGTTGAGGAAACTGGATTCTAGGCAGTGCGCGCGCGGCGGTTGTAAGCGTTATGTGGAAGACGGCGCTGAACGCAATGCCAGAAACGACAACGCCCGCAGCCAGAAAGCTGCAGGCTTTGTCGTCATGCGCTGAAGTGCTGCGATCAACCGGCGAGCTTGTCGGCGATGGTCTTGCGCAGCGCCTGCAGATCCTTGGCGAAGGTGTCGATGCCGCTGGCCAGCTTGTCGGTGGCCATCGGGTCGGCGGCCAGATCGGTGGCGAAGCTGTCGCTGTCGATCGGGGTGATCTGTGCGTTGTCCGCTTGCGCAGGCGAGAGCTTGCGCGGCAACTCGCCGTGTTCGGCGTCGAGCTTTTCCAACAGCTCCGGCGAGATGGTCAAACGATCGCAACCGGCCAGCGCTTCGATCTGCGCGGTGGAGCGGAACGAAGCGCCCATCACCACCGTGGACGAGCCACGCTGTTTGAATTCGTTGTACACCGTGCGCACGAACACCACGCCCGGATCTTCGTCGATGCTGGCCGGGGTCTGCCCCTGGGCGACGTAGTAATCCAGGATGCGGCCAACGAACGGGGAGATCAGGAACACGCCGGCCTCTGCGCAGGCAAGCGCCTGCGAGCGGTTGAAGATCAGCGTGAGGTTGCAGTCGATGCCTTCCAGCTGCAGCTGACGGGCGGCTTCGATGCCTTCCCAGGTCGCTGCGATCTTGATCAGGATCTTGTCCTTGGACACGCCGCGCTCGGCATACATCGCGATGAACTTGCGCGCCTTGGCGATGGTGGCTTGGGTGTCGTGCGCCAGGTCGGCATCGACCTCGGTGGAGACGCGCCCTGGCACCAATTCGGACAGCTTGGTGCCCACGCCGATGGTGAGACGGTCGGCGACTTCGTTGATGGTGGCCGTGCGATCTTCGCCGCCGTGTTCGCGGCCCCAGGCCAGTTCCTGCTCGATCAACTCCGCATAGACCGGCAGGTCCAGCGCTTTCTTGACCAGCGTGGGATTGGTGGTGCAGTCGACCGGCTTCAGGCGCTTGATGGCGTCGTAGTCGCCGGTATCGGCAACGACGACAGACAGCTCACGCAGTTGAGCAAGCTTGGAGGGGGATGCAGTCATGCGGGTTCTCTCGAATCGTGGACGGGTCGTGGATAGGACGCAGCGCGTTACGTTAGCGCGCTCAGCGTTGTAAGTCGTCGGCCAATGCATGTTGGTCGTGCACGGCAGTCACACGCAGGCGCAGGTCGCGTCCGTCGGGCGTGCGCCAGTCGATGCTCTGGCCGACCGACAGGCCCAGCAGCGCACTGCCAACCGGCGCGAGCACCGAAATGCGGCCGTGCTGTACGTCGGCCTCGTGCGGATACACCAGGGTGAGCGTATGTCGTTCGCCATGCAGCTCATCTTCGCAGTCGATGCGGGAGTACATGGTGACGACATCGCCGGGAATCTGATCGGCTGGCACGACGCGTGCGCGGCCCAGTTCGTCGCTCAGCGCAGTGGCGGCGGGATGCTTGTTGAACGCGGGCGAATCGAGCAATGCCTCGAGACGGGCGAGGTCATGGCTGGAAACAAGAATGGACGGCGGCAAGCCGCTGTGGTGTTGCGAAGGCATGGCAATCTCCTGACGACGACTCGCCAACACGGTGAGCGTCATTCACAAGATGAGGGCGCGGTTGGTCGATCGCAATGCGCGGCCAGGTAGCGCAAGGCATCGTGCTTGCTGAGTGAGGCAGACGCGGTTTTGCGAGTTGCCGGCATTGGCCAAAGGGTCAGGCAAGCGCGTCAATGCGTCAGCCCGTGGTCGCAAGCAACCGGGTTGGAGTCTGCCGCATGCCAATGACGCAGAGGCCGCCGCGTGTTTTCGGATGCCTCGCGCAGTAACCAAAAGCTAAACAAAAAACGACGCTCGCGCGTCGCTTATATGCGTTGGCAGGTGAGAAAGCATCGCGCGAAGCGACCGCAGCCGTGAAACAATTTCCCGAATCCCGAATCCCGAATCCCGAATCCCGAATCCCGAATCCCGAATCCCGAATCCCGAATCCCGAATCCCGAATCCTCAGGCAGCGACCGCCTTGGGGCCGCTGGTCGGCTGGTCCAGGGTGAACAGGCTTTCAGGCAATTCCTTGAACAACTGCGACAGCTGCTCCAGAAATGCGGTCATCGCCGAGCTGCGGCGCCAGACCATTGCGATACGCCGGCTGGGCTGCTTGTCTTCGCGGAAGCGGATCAGGCGGATGTTTTCCGAACGTGCCACCGGCGGTTTGACTGCCAGCAGTGGCAACAAGGTGACGCCCACATTGGCGGCCACCATCTGGCGCAGGGTTTCCAGGCTGGTGGCCTGGAATTCGGATTTTTCCAGCGCGCCGGCAAGATGGCACACGTCCAGGGCCTGTTCGCGCAGGCAATGGCCATCTTCCAGCAACAACAGGCGCTGCTCGGACAAGTCGTCCAGCGTCATGCTGTCGTGACGCGTCAGCGGATGGCCTTCCGGCACCGCCAGCACGAAGGGTTCTTCGAACAGGAATTCTGCGTGCAGCTGATCGTCCTGCACTGGCAGTGCGAGTAGCGCGGCATCCAGACGCCCTTCGCGCAACTGATGGATGAGCTGGTCGCTTTTTTCTTCGATCAGCAGCAGTTCCAGGCGTGGGAAACGCTGGCGAATGCCCGGAACCACATGCGGCAACAGATACGGTGCAAGCGTGGGGAAAATGCCCAGCCGCACGGTACCCGCTTCCGGGTCCTGACTACGTCGTGCGGCCTCTTTCATCTGTTCCACTTCAGCCACGATGCTGCGTGCGCGCACCGCTGCTTCGCGGCCGGCAGGCGTCAACATCACCTTCCGCGGCGCGCGCTCCACCAACGAGACGCCAAGTTCGTCTTCGAGTTTCTTGATCTGGGTGGACAGGGTTGGCTGACTGACGAAACACGCCGTTGCAGCACGACCAAAATGCTTGTGGTCGGCCAGGGCTACCAGATACTTCAGGTCACGCAGATTCATGTGCAGCAGCCCTTGTTGCGTTGACGGGAAACGACGTGAGCACTTGGCGAGCTTAACGCCCGGCGGTGCCGGGCGCTGTGTTGTGCGGCGGTTATGCGGCCTCAGCCACAACCTCGGCGCTGACCGGTGCACTGGAGCGGATCAGGTAATCGAACGCGCTCAGTGCAGCCTTGGAACCTTCGCCCATCGCGATCACGATCTGCTTGTAAGGCACCGTGGTGGCGTCGCCGGCAGCGAACACGCCGGGGAGATTGGTCTGGCCACGGTCGTCGACGATGATCTCGCCGCGCGGCGACAACGCCACCGAATCCTCGAGGAACTCGGTATTGGGCAGCAAGCCGATCTGTACGAACACGCCTTCCAGATCGACATGCTGGATGTCGCCGCCGGTGCGGTCCTTGTAGACCAGGCCGGTGACCTTCTGGCCATCGCCCAGCACTTCGGTGGTCTGCGCGCTGGTGATGATGCGTACGTTGTGCAGGCTGCGCAGCTTGCGCTGCAGCACTTCGTCGGCGCGCAGCTTGTCGTCGAATTCCACCAGCGTGACATGCGCCACGATGCCGGCCAGATCGATCGCCGCTTCAACGCCCGAATTGCCGCCACCGATCACCGCCACGCGCTTGCCCTTGAACAAGGGGCCATCGCAATGCGGGCAATAGGCAACGCCCTTGTTCTTGTACTGGTCTTCGCCCGGCACGTTCATCTGCCTCCAGCGAGCGCCCGTTGACAGGATCACGGTCTTGCTCTTGAGCGAGGCGCCATTGGCGAGCTTGATTTCGATCAGGCCATCGGCACCGGCCGGGATCACCTGCTCGGCACGCTGCAGATTCATGATGTCCACATCGTACTGGCGCACGTGCTGCTCGAGCGCGGCGGCCATTTTCGGGCCTTCGGTTTCCGGCACCGAGATGAAGTTTTCGATCGACATGGTGTCCAGCACCTGGCCACCGAAACGCTCGGCGGCCACGCCGGTGCGGATGCCCTTGCGTGCGGCATACACCGCCGCTGCCGAACCGGCCGGGCCACCGCCGATCACCAGCACGTCGAAGGCGTCCTTGGCCGCAATCTTGACCGCGTCGCGCTTTGCAGCGTTGGTGTCGAGCTTGGCGACGATCTGCTCCAGCGTCATGCGGCCCTGGTCGAACAATTCGCCGTTCAAGTAGACGGTGGGCACCGACATGATCTGGCGGGTTTCGACTTCTTCCTGGAACAGCGAGCCGTCGATGGCGACGTGCTTGATGCGCGGGTTGAGCACGGCGGCAAGATTCAGCGCCTGCACCACATCCGGGCAGTTCTGGCACGACAGCGAGAAATAGGTTTCGAACTGGTAGTCGCCATCCAGGTGCTGCACCTGCTCGATCAGCTCGGCGGTGGCCTTGGAGGGGTGACCGCCGACCTGCAGCAGTGCCAGCACCAGCGAGGTGAACTCGTGGCCCATCGGCAGGCCGGCGAAGCGCAGCGAGATGTCCTGGCCGGGCGTTGTCAGCGCAAACGAAGGCTTGCGCTGGTTGTCGTCGCGGTGGATGTCCAGGCTGATCTTGTCCGACAGCAGCACCAGGTCTTCGAGCAGGTCGAGCATGTCGCGCGAGCCGGCGCTCTCGTCGATCGAGGCATTGATCTGAATCGGCCGCGTGACCCGTTCCAGGTAGGCGGTCAGCTGGGTCTTGAGATTGGCATCCAACATGGAAAACTCCTGGGAATGGGCAAGGGGAGGGCGTGGCGTCGCTGCGACGAGGCAGGGCGCCGGGGGAGGAGGGGATGAACCGCAGCCGGCGCAATGCTCGGGAATGCGTGCTGGCGATGGCTGGCGAACAGCCCGGCACCGGCTCCGGTTCACCCCCCGGCCCATCGCTGGGCCGGAGATGTCCCTCCGGCCCGGCGACAGGCCGAAGGGAATAACGTCGACTTAGATCTTGCCGACCAGGTCCAGCGACGGAGCCAGGGTCTTGGCGCCTTCCTTCCACTTGGCCGGGCAGACCTGGCCAGGGTTGTTGGCGACGAACTGGGCAGCGGTCAGCTTGCGCAGCGTCTCGGTGACGTCGCGGGCGATCGAGTTGTCGTGGATCTCGAGGGTCTTGATCACGCCTTCCGGGTTGATGATGAAGGTGCCGCGCAGGGCCAGGCCTTCTTCTTCGATATGCACGCCGAACGCGCGGGTCAGCTTGTGGGTCGGGTCACCGATCAGCGGGAACTGCGCCTTGCCCACGGCCGGGGAGGTTTCGTGCCACACCTTGTGCGAGAAGTGCGTATCGGTGGTGACGATGTAGACCTCGGCGCCTGCCTTCTGGAACGCGGCATAGTTGTCGGCGGCGTCTTCCACTTCGGTCGGGCAATTGAAGGTGAAGGCGGCCGGCATGAAGATCAGCACCGACCACTTGCCCTTCAGGCTGGCTTCGGTGACTTCGATGAAATTGCCGTTGTGGTACGCATTCGCCTTGAATGGCTGGACCTGGGTGTTGATGAGAGACATTGAGTTTCCTCGATCGATGAAAGGGGGCGGGGGATGGAACAGTCGCCATGGTAGGGAGGATCGATAGATTTCTCAAATCGATTAATGGGATTGTATAGATAGTCTTAGGCTATCGGCTTTGCAGGCTGTCTCTGCCGCTGCAGGGGGCCATTCCATCTCCGATAATGGTCAGCCGATGTTTCGCAGGAGTGAATGATCCGTATGAGCGACGACCCAGCCGGCCTAGCTGCCGACCAGCTGCTGCGGCAGGCAGCCGAGCGGATCGAGCGCAGCGATGCCGAACCGTTGATGCTGCATGCGCTGGGGCGCGACCGCGCCTGGTTGTTTGCGCACGGCCGCGATGCGGTTGCCGATGCTGTCGCGCAGGCGTTCCAGGCGCTGGTGCAGCGGCGTCAGGCCGGCGAACCGGTCGCGTATCTGACGGGTACGCGTGGATTCTGGACGCTGGATCTGGCGGTCTCGACTGCCACCTTGATCCCACGCGCCGATACCGAAGCGCTGGTCGAGCTCGCCCTTGAGCGCCTCGACAACGTGCCAGGCCGCTGTGCTGCCGATCTGGGCACCGGGAGCGGCGCGATTGCGCTGGCCATCGCCAGTGAGCGGCCACACGCACAGGTGATCGCTACCGATGCCAGCGCCGCAGCGCTTGCTGTCGCCCAGCAAAACGCCAACCGCCATCAGCTACGCAACGTCGAATGCCGGCTTGGTCACTGGTTTGCACCGTTGGGGGGCCAGCGCTTCGATCTGATCGCCAGCAACCCGCCGTATATCGCAGCGCACGATCCGCATCTGAGTGAAGGCGATCTGCGCCACGAGCCGGCCAGCGCGCTCGCCTCCGGCCCCGATGGACTGGACGACATCCGGCTGATCGTCGCCGATGCGCCCATGCATCTGTTGCCGGGCGGATGGCTGCTGCTCGAACACGGCTGGGACCAGGGCACGGCGGTGGCCGACCTGCTGCGCACGCGCGGTTTCGAGGCGGTGGCGACGCATCAGGATCTGGAGCAGCGCGATCGGGTCACGTTGGGGCGCTGGGTACACGCTGCGGGCTAAGCGTGCGCCAATCGCGTTGCGCGTGTCGTCGGTTGCCCGTGGGTACGCGCCGGCTGCCGATACACTAGCGGTTTCCCGCAGGACCGACGCATGCGCACGCTCTATCCCGAGATCACGCCGTACGACCACGGCACCCTCCAGGTCGACGACCGCCACACCCTGTATTTCGAGCAGTGCGGCAACCCGCAGGGCAAGCCGGTGGTGATGCTGCACGGCGGCCCCGGCGGCGGTTGCAACACCAAGATGCGGCGCTTCCACGACCCGGCCAAGTACCGCATCGTGCTGTTCGATCAGCGTGGCGCCGGCCGTTCCACCCCGCATGCCGATCTGGTGAACAACACCACCTGGGACCTGGTCGCCGATATCGAGCGCTTGCGCGAGCACCTGGGCATCGCACGCTGGCAGGTGTTCGGCGGCAGCTGGGGCTCGACGCTGGCGCTGGCCTACGCGCAGACCCACCCGCAGCAGGTCACCGAGCTGGTGCTGCGCGGCATCTTCCTGCTGCGTCGGTTCGAGCTGGAATGGTTCTATCAGCAAGGTGCCAGCCGGCTGTTTCCGGATGCCTGGGAGCATTACGTCAACGCGATTCCGCCGGTGGAGCGCGCCGATCTGATGTCCGCCTTCCATCGTCGCCTGACCAGCGACGACGAAGCCACGCGCCTGGCCGCAGCCAAGGCGTGGAGTGTGTGGGAAGGTGCCACCAGCTTCCTGCATGTGGACGAGGATTTCGTCACCGGGCATGAGGACGCGCACTTCGCACTGGCGTTTGCGCGCATCGAAAACCATTACTTCGTCAATGGCGGTTTCTTCGAAGTCGAAGATCAGCTGCTGCGCGACGCGCACCGCATCGCCGACATCCCCGGCGTGATCGTGCACGGCCGCTACGACGTGGTGTGCCCGCTGCAAAGCGCATGGGATCTGCACAAGGTGTGGCCGAAGTCGACACTGCAGATCAGCCCGGCGTCCGGCCATTCGGGCTTCGAGCCGGAAAACGTCGATGCGCTGGTGCGTGCGACCGACGGGTTTGCCTGAGCGACGACGTCGATCGCCGCCGAGGCATACGCTTAACGCAATCAGCGCATGACCTGTAGGGGCGCGCTCGCGCGCGATGAGGCGTTACCGGTAAAACCTCGTCGCGCGCAAGCGCGCTCCTACAGTGATTGCCGGTTTTAACGCGGCAGCAGCGCATCCGCCAATGGTGGCAGGATGCGCGCCAATCGATCTGCCCAGACACGTTGCCCAGCCGCATCGGCGATCAGATCCTGGCGCAACTCCAGCTCCACATGCAGCAGGCCGCGGCCTTCGCCGTAGACCGGAATCGCGTAGTCGCTGGTGTCGCTGATCGCGTAGGGCTGGTTGTCGCCGACCACCAGATCCGGTTCGCTGCGCAAGGCTTGCAACACGCGGTGTGCCAGCCGTGTGTCGCGGTGGTACAGCACGCCGGCATGCCAGGGCCGTGCGTTGCCGGCCATCGCCGGTGTGAAGCTGTGCATCGAGACCAGCAACGTGGGCTGACCGCGCGCCTGGCGTGCATCGAGTTCTGCAGCGATACGCGCGTGGTACGGCGTGAAGATCTCATTGATGCGCTGTTGCCGATCGGTTGCCGTCAGCGCCAGATTGCCTGGAATCGGCGTGCCGTCGCTGACCTCGGGCATCAGCGTGGCCGAACCATGCGGACGATTGCAGTCGATCACCAGCCGCGAATAGGTCTGGGCAATGGCGAACGCATCCAGCGCATCGGCCAACAAACGGGTGACTTCGGCAATGCCGATATCCCAGCCGATATGGCGGTCCAGCGCATGCTGCGGCAAACCCAGGTTGGCCAGCCGCGCCGGCACGCGCTGACCGGCGTGATCGGCGATCAGCAACCATGGCGAGGCCGCCTGCGGATTGATCACGGTAAATGTTGCGGGATCGTCGGCGCCCAGCAAGCGGGCAGGGGTGACTTCAGTCGTCGCTTCAACCACGCGGGGTGCCGTCCAGTGCGTGATCGACCAGGTACAGCCCGGCCCACAACTTGGGATCCATCTGATAACCCTCGGCCATCTTCTGCACCAGCCAGGCGCCGACCTGCGCGCGCGGGATTTCGTGCACGGTGATGTCTTCGCTGGCATCGCCGCCGCCTTCGCCGACCTTGCGCAGGCCGGTGGCGCGCACGAAGGCGATCTTCTCGCTGCTGGCGCCGGCCGAGGTCGGGCCGATCATCAGCACTTCGGCATGCGCGGCGGTCCAGCCGGTTTCTTCTTCGAGTTCACGAATCGCCGACAGCTCGATCGATTCATCGGCATGCACATCGCCGACCAGGCCGGCCGGCATTTCGATGGTGCGCGCCTGCAGCGGCACGCGGAACTGTTCGACGAACAACATCGCATCGTCCGGCGTCACCGCCACGATGATCGCGGCCAGGCCGCCGGCATGCACGCGCTCGGAATATTCCCAGGTGCCGCGCACGACCATGCGCTGGTACTTGCCTTCGTAGACCACGGTGGGCGGGGTGTCGTGTCGGTTCATGGGTGCAGACCTTGTTCCAGGGAAACGGTGGGAAGCGCTGCGGGTGCGCCGGTGCACGCGGCCAGCAGCCGACGCCGGGTGAGCGGGCCGAAGCGCAGGCTCTCGCACAATCCGGTCAGCATGTCCGCGTCGGCCTGCGCACGCGTGAAACCCGTTGCGGTCAGCGCCAACGGCGCATCGAGCGCAATGGTGCTGAGCTGGCGCCACAGCAAGGCGTGTTCGCGTTGTTCGCGCAGCCGCACCGCCATTTGCGCGGCGCCACGCAGGCGCAAAAATGGGAGTTCGTCCACGCGCTCCAGCAAGGCATCCAGGCTGCCGAAATGCGCCAGCAATATTGCGGCGGACTTGGCGCCGATGCCGGTGACGCCGGGAATGTTGTCGATGGCATCGCCGCACAGCGCCAGATAATCGGCAATCTGGTGCGCATGCACGCCATAACGGGCCTTGACGCCGTGCATGTCCCAGCGTTGGTTGCGTGCGTAATCCCATTGTTCGTCGTGTTCGAACAACAGCTGCGACAGATCCTTGTCGGCCGAGACGATCACCCCGCGCAAGCCCTGCGCACGTGCGCTGTGCAAGGCGCTGCCGATCAGATCGTCGGCCTCGTAGTCGCGCTGGGCCAGCACGCTCAAGCCCAATGCCGCGCACAGCGCCTTGCAATGCGCGAACTGGCGCCGCAGCGCGTCCGGTGCCGGGGTGCGATTGCCTTTGTAGGCGGGGTACAGCGCATGGCGAAAACAGCTGTCCAGCGCTTCGTCGAAGGCGATGGTGATGTGTTCGGGGTCCTCGCGTTCGAGCAGGTCGAGCAGAAAGCGCGCAAAGCCATGCACCGCATTGGTTGGCCAGCCCTGCGCATCCTGGAATTCGTCCGGGATGGAATGCCAGGCGCGGAACACGTACAGGCTGGCATCGACCAGGTACAGCGAGGTCGGGCGCGCGCTGGTGGGCGGCGCGCCGTCGATCGTGGTGGTGTGCGAGGTCACGGCGTCCAGTCGCGCAGCAACGCACGCGGATCCGGGCGCTCGCGTTCGGGAACCTGCATGCGTGGCGTGCCGATGTGGATGAAGCCGGCGATCCGCTCGTTTTCCTCCAGGCCCAGATAGCCGGTCACCGCCGGGTCGTAGGCCATCCACGCGCTCAGCCACTGCGCGCCGAAACCGTGCGCCTGCGCCGCCTGTAGCAGTGCAAAGCACACGCAGCCGGCGGTCAGCAATTGTTCCTGTTCGGGCACCTTGTGTCCGGGGCGCAGCGAAGCGATCACCACGATCGCCAATGGCGCATCGTCGAAGCGCCCGCGTTCTTTCGCGATCGCCGCAGCCGATGCCAGCGGGTCGGCGGCCTGGGTGCGTTCGGCCAGGAAATCGCCCAGTGCCTGGCGCGCGTCGCCGCTGATGCGCAGGAAGCGGAACGGCACCAGCTTGCCGTGATCGGGCACGCGCACCGCCGAGGTGAGCATGCGCAGCAGGGTGTCCTCATCCGGCCCGGGCTCGCCGAGCTGCTTGGAGGGGACCGAACGGCGCGCGTCCAGCGCCTGGAGCGAATACGGTGCGTGCATAGTTCCGGATCGAGGCAGCGAAACGGCAATTATAGACGGGCTCTTCCCAACGCCCGCCGCATCGTGCCCGGCCGGGCACCTGCAGGTGCAACCGGGCCAGGGCCGACGGCGTGGGCGGGCCTGCCAAGCGCAAGGCTTAACCCTCGCCAGCGTATAAAGGGCTTGGCAAGCGCCACAGCGGCGCTGCAAGCTACGATGTTCACTTGACACGCAAACCACGGGCGGTCACGAATAAAGTGAGAGATTCATCACATTTAATGGATGAGCGAAACGCCTACCATGCAATAGCGGAATTTGGGGCCGCGTCCGTTTTTTCTTGTTTGAATATTTTCACGCCTGCAGGGGCGGGGAGCCTTTGCGCATGACTTTTCAGCCCAGTCCGTCGGGACACCCGGGCCGTGACCAATGCTTGCTTGAACAGGCGCATGCCGCGTTCGTGCCGGCAATCGCGCAGGTATTTGCCGCTGCAGTCGCACATTTCGACGATGTGCTGTTCGATCGCGCCGAATCTGCGGGCACCTCGCAGTTGCTGTTTCTCGATGGCATGCGCGAGCTGCGTCGCAAACGCGACGATGTGGCCGACCGCTTCCGCCAACAGCTGGAAGACGGCTGGCAGGCGCTGGTACTGGGCATGCCGCTGTCGGCCGAAGTGGTGCTGGCTGGCGAAATCGGCACCGGTCCGCTGAGCCTGGTGCCCGAACATGTGCTGGAATCGCGGCTGGCAGTGCGCAATCTGGCCACCGTGCTGCTGCGCGACTTCAAACAGGTCCTGGCGCGGGTGGACCGCCGCCTTGGCTGGATCGCCGGCGGCCTGGAACTGGTGGCCGATACCAACCCGATCGGCCCGGAACACCTGGGCGTGGCCATCCACGAAGCCTTCGCCATCTGCGACCTGGCGCCGGAAGTGCGCCTGGTGCTGATCAAGCTCTGCGAGCGCGACCTGGCCGAGCCGATCGGCAAGTTGTACGCGCGCCTGGACGACACCCTGCTCAAGGCCGGCGTCATGCCGGAAATGTCGCCACCCAAGCGTCAGCCGCCCCGCGTGCAGCCGCGCGGCGAGACGCCCGAAGAGCGCGCGCGGCCCGATGGCCAGGGGCAGGGCGCGGCCGAGATGGGCGGCGACGATCAGAACGACCACTACGCACCGGCCTGGGCCAACCGTTTTCTGGACCGCTGGGCGCATAGCCGCGGCCGCATGCAGGCTGCCACCCAGCGTGGTCATACCGATGGCGGCGGCAGTGCAGGCGGGATGGACGGCGACGGCGATCATCCCGGCGGTAGCCAGGGCATGTTGCTCGAAGCGCTGCACGAACTCCTGCAGCAGACCCGCAGCGTGCGCGACAGCGCTGCGTCTGCGGCAACGGTGGCGGTGGGCCAGCAACGCCCCCTGAGCCAGCGCGAAATGATGTCGGTGCTGTCGCTGCTGCAGGCCACGCCGAGCGGGACGCTGGGTGCGTCCATGGGCGATGACAACGAATCGCTGGCGCAGCGATTGAAGAACGAAGTGCTGTCCAGCGCCACGCGGCTGGGCGTGGACCCGGCCACCGCAAAACTCGACCCGATGGACGAAGATGCGATCGATCTGGTCGGCATGCTGTTCGATGTGATGCTGGACGAGCGCGATCTGGAAAATCGCTCGCGCGAGATGATCGGCCGGTTGGTAGTGCCGTTCGTCAAGGTCGCGCTGCTGGATCGCAAGATGTTCGTGCAGAAGACCCACCCCGCGCGGCGCCTGCTCAACTCCCTGGCCGAGGCCTGCGAAGGCAATAACGGCGACAGCGCGGCCGAGCGCGTGCTGATGGGCAAGGTCGAGGAAATCGTCGACCGCCTGGTCGCCGAATTCAACGAGAACCTGGCGATCTTTCAGACCCTGGAAGAAGAATTTCGCGACTTCCTGTCGCAGCACCGGCGCCGGGTGGAGATCGCCGAGCGTCGTGCCACCGAAACCCAGCGTGGCCAGGAGAAACTCGAACTGGCACGCAGCCGCGCGTTGTTCGAACTGGAGCAACGGGTGCTGGCCGGCGCGCCATTGCCCAAGGCGGTGGAAGATTTCCTGCGCCAGCCCTGGCTGCATCATCTGACCATGGCGATCCTGCGCGACGGCGACGAAGGTCCCGGCACCGTCGAAGCGCTGGCGCTGGCTGATGGCGTGCTGGAAGAACTGGCCGAGGCGCGTCGCCATATCGTCGGCAAGCCGTGGCTGCAGGTCTGGCAGCCGGCGCTGTATCGGGTGTTCGCCAGCATCGGCCTGCATGGCGATGCGGTGGTGGTGGCGATCAGTGCGCTGCACGACACCTTGCAGGCGATTGCCGAAGCGCGCCCTGAACTGGAAAAGTCGCTGCCCGACTTGCCGCAGGTCAACTTGCCGCCGCCGGCCGCCGAAAGCATTAATGTGGTGCTGGGCGCCGAAGCGGTGGCGCAGAGCATCGACAGCGCCGACGCCACGCGTTTTCGCGCGATGGATATCGGCACCTGGCTGGACTTTGTCGACAAGGACGGCAAGGTGCAGGCCGGCAAGCTGTCCTGGGTGAGTCCGATCTCGCAACGCCTGCTGTTCGTCAACCGCCGCGGCGTGCGTTTTTGCGTCGCCTCGCCGGAAGAACTGGCGGTGATGGTGCGGCTGGGCCGCCTGCGCGAGCACATCAACGACGGCGCGTTCGACAGTGCAATGCAGGGCGTGATCGACCGCCTGGATCCGTTGCATAGCGGCACCGTGCACTGAGAGCCGCGATCAAGGCACCTGCGCGCGCCGCCAGGTGTGCGCGGCCATTACGCGATGCGGCAAGGCCACCCGTACGCGGCGGTTCCAAGCGTTCCATCCGCATCCACCTGGCGACTGATCGCCAGGTGTTTCAGTCAATCCAAACAGGCCGGCACGCCCGCGATGTGCGTGCCCTTGCAGTCTGGATCAGGGCGATGCCGGGCCGATGAACTGCAACGCCTGATCGATCACCGAAGCGTGGTCGACCATGCGGTTGTGGCCCAGTCCTTCGGTACTGACCAGTTGCGCGCCCGGCCAGAGCGCCGCAAAACGTGCGCCTTCTTCCCAGGGGGTTTCGCGGTCGCGGCGGTCGTGAATGATCAGCGCCGGGCGGTCACCGAAGTGCGGCAGGCGTGGCGTTGCGTCGAAATCGGCGAAGCGCTTCCCGGTCAGCTGATGCAACCAGTTTTCAAACGGTGCGAACGTGCCGGGCGCGATGCCGAATGCGCGGAACTGGCGCTGCGCACTCTGCGCCGGTGCCAGCAGCGGGGCGATCAGGACATAGCGTGCCGGCCGCCACGCGGGGTCGTCGGCAAAGACCGCCGCTGCCGCGCCCAGGGAATGGCCGATCAAGGCGGCCGGACGACCGTGGCGGCCGCCGATGTCGCGCAAAATCCGCACGAAATGCGGCATGTTGCTGATCCTGCCGCCGCTCAAGCCATGCGCGGCCTGATCGAACGCCACCACCGCATAGCCGAGCGCCCGCAGCTGCGGCACCCATGCCGCAAAGCGCAGCCCGTAACTGGCCCAGCCATGCGACAGCAGTACATACGGTTGCTGCGCCGGGTCGCCCCACCGGTAAACGGCAATGTCGACGCCATCGATGCGCAGATTCTGGCGATGCGCATCGGGCAACTGGGCGGCGAGTCCGGCGGCCTGCCGGCGGCCGGCCGCTGCCGGGGTCACGAAGCGGCGAGCCAGAAACCGACCGGTCGGGCCGGGGGCCAGCCGACTGGCGCTGGCCAGCACGCCGCGCAGCAGGCGCGCACGCAATTTGGCGATGGACGAGGACATGGCGGGATCCTTGGAGTGGGCGACGTCGTATTGAATCTTGTCGTCGACAAGATGTAGATGCGTCTGCCCAGTCCATCTTGTCAACGTCAAGATGATCTGCTCCACTGAGGTCTCTGCAAACGAAGTTGCCCATGTCGCAATTGTCCGTGCCTGCTGCGTATCACCATGGCGATCTGCCGGCCGCGTTGCGGCGTGCGGGGTGGGAACTGTTGGGCGAGGCCGGTGCGCGCGGGTTGACCTTGCGCGCGTGCGCGCGCCGCGCCGGTGTCTCGCATGCCGCGCCGGCGCATCATTTCGGCTCGCTCGACGGGCTGCTGTCGGAACTGGCCGCCGATGGCTACGAGCGCATGCTCGATCAGATTCTCGCGACCCAGCAGGAACTGGCCGATCCGCTATTGGGGTGCGGGCTGGGCTATATCCGCTTCGCCAGCGCGTTTCCGCAGCACTTCCGGCTGATGCTGGGGCTGGATCTGCGCTCGCGCAGCTTGCCCAGACTGTTGCATGCCAGTGAAGCGGCGATGGCCTGCCTGCGCGAGACGCTGCGGATGCAGTGGATTGCGCGGCACGGCAGCGCCCCGAGTGCCGACGTGCTGGAGCAACGCACGCTGCTGGCCTGGAGCGCGGTGCACGGTTATGCCTCGCTGGCGATCGACCGCAAGCACGCCGGGCTGCTCGCATTTGCGCCCGAACAGGTGCTGGCTCCGCTGCTGCAAGCGGTGCTGATGCCCTGAATGCGTGCGATTGGCTCCCTCATGAGCCGATCACATCGTTGATCCGGTTGACCGCCCGGCACGTGAATCAGTCGGCACGATGACATGCAGGATGGCCTGCGATATCGCTCAATCGTCAGCTGTCGCTCAATCGTCTACCGGCGGATGCTCGCGCAGCCAGGCGCTGCGTTCGGCCGGGCTCATCTTCTGCCAGCGTTGCTGCAGCGCATTGCGTTCTTGCTGGTTGAGCGTGCGCATGCGTTCGAACAAGGCCTTGGCTTCGCGGCGCTGCTCGGGACTCATGTTGCGGAAACGGTCCATGCCGGCCTTGGCCTGCTTGCGCTGTTCGGGGGTCATGTCCAGCCAGCGGCGTGCGTGGCGATACATGCGCGGGCGCTCTTCGGGCACCTCGTTCCAGCGTTCGCGCAGCGCATCGATCAGCACCTGGCGCTGCTGCTGGGTCAGTTTTTCCCACTCGGGCATCGGCGTCTCCGCCTCGCGCGGTCCCGGACCACGCGGGCCGGGGCCATCGGAGGGTGGCGGCCCCGGCGGGCCCGGCGGAGGTGCCTGGGCCAACAGCGACGCGCAGGGCCCGGCGCACAGCAGCAGGGTCAATAGCAGGCGGGTGGTGCGGGTCATCGTGCTTATTCCATGGCCAAGGCGGTGTCGGACCCGAGCCAGACGTACAGGTCCGGGTTCTGGGTCAGCATGTCGTCGGTATCGGTGGTGCTGGCGATCGTCTGGGTCCCGGCGGTGCCTGAGGGCGCCGATTCGCCCCGACGCAACTGCAGGCCGATGCCGATCGCCAGCAACCCCGAACACGCGGTCGCCAATAACCAGTAACCGCGACGGTTGCGCGAGGGCGCAGTTGCGTGACGTGCCTGGCGCAGGCGTGCCAGCGTCTGCGGCGGCAGGCTGGTGAGCGCGGCGGTGTGCAGTTGACGCAGCTGCGCGTCGAACCGGGCCGGATCGTGGGAGCGGTTCACAGGAAATCCTCGAACTGTTTTTGCAACGCGTCGCGTGCGCGCGACAGGTGGGTTTTGACCGAGCCTTCGGAGCAGCCCATCGCCTTGGCGGTGGTGGCCACGTCCAGCTCTTCCAGCACGCGCAGCGTGAACGCTTCGCGCTGGCGCGCCGGCAGGCTGCGCAGGGCCTCGACCAGGCGCTGGTAGGCCTGTTGGTGTTGCCGTTCGTCGACCGGACCGGTGCCGGGGTCGGCCCAGTCGATGGTGCCTTCGTCGTCGGAACGTTCGGCCGGTGCCCAGAATTTCAGGCGGAAGGTGCGCCGCCGCTGCAGGTCGATGATGCGGCTGCGCAGGATGCTCCAGAACAGCGGCGTCCATTCGGCGGCCGGGCGCTCGCGGTAACCGAGCAGCTTCACCATGGCGTCCTGCACCGCATCCAGCGCGTCTTCGCGGTGACGCAGGCCGGCCTCGGCAAAACGGAACGCACGCGGACCGATGCCGGCCAGAAAAGCGTCCAGCGACACGGGCGCAGTGACGGCCGGTGGAGAGAGCTGCGGATCGAAAGGGGTTCCCACCAGCACAGCGTAGCTTCCGCGGAGACGATACAACGTCAACGGGCGAGGGTGAATTCGGTTGACACGCCTGCGCGCTGTCGCCGCGCGGATGGACGGCCGTGCGCGCGCCGTGCACCAGACGATGCGAAGAGGCGATCAGCCGTGTGCTGTCTTTCACCGGCCGTGACGGCGCGGGCGGAGATCGGCGGCCGCGTCGCCGCTGGCGAGCGCTGCCGTCGATCCGGCGGTCAAGACCCGCTGATCTCAGCTGCTCAGCGCGCTGCCCACCAGCCCAGCACCAGCGCCGCGAGATAACAGGCCAGGTCGAAACCGCTATTGGCCAGCTGCAACAAGGTCCAGGCCAGGCCGGCACCCATCTTCTGCGCCGAGGTCCACGGGTCCAATCCCAGCGAGCCGCCAAGCTGTGCGGACGCAATGCCCCAGTTGGCACCGACGATCACCAGGACCGTGGCCACCAAGGTAATGCCGATGCGCACGCTGCCGGCGCGCAACGTGCCCAGGCGCAGCATCCAGGCTACTTCCAGGGCGACCAGTAGCGCCATCCAGCCGGCCTGATGACCAAGCGCAAGGGCGATGAGCATCCAGGCGATGAGGGCGGTGACGCATCCCAGCAGCAGGAGCGGGGGCCAGAGCCAGTGGGCGGTTCTGGCGGACGCGGTGGTGGGCGGCATCGGAGCTCCTGACAGTGCGCACATGATAGAGCGCGTGGCGCGTTTTGCGCTGCACTGCCGGTGTGAGCCACGGGGGCTGCAGATGACTGTGTGTCAGATGGAATGCAGCGTCGGCGGCACGACCGGCAGCGGCATCGCCGTGGTCGGCTAGAATGGCCGACTTGCGCGCATCCGGCGCGGCCCCATATCCAGCCCATGTATTCCCGTAGCAGCGAACCCGTCCAGTTCGAACGCGATTGCGATGCCGTCATGGTGCCGCAGGGCGATTCGGTGACCCTGCCCGCAGGCAGTTACGGCTATATCACCCAGGCGCTGGGCGGCAGCTATACCGTCTTTGTCGAAGGCAATCTGTTCCGTATTGCCGGCAAGGATGGCGATGCGATCGGCAAGGAGGCCCCGCCGGGGCTGGAATTGCCCGCCAATGCCAGCGATGAAGAGGTGGAGGCGCTGGTGTGGCAGCAGCTGCGCACCTGCTTCGACCCGGAAATTCCGTTCAATATCGTCGATCTGGGCCTGGTCTACGAGGCGGTGATCAGCCATCGTGAAGAAGACGATCAGCGCCGGGTCGACGTCAAGATGACCCTCACCGCGCCCGGTTGCGGCATGGGCGAGATCCTGGTCGACGATGTGCGCAGCAAGGTGGAAATGATTCCGACCATTGCCGAGGCCGATGTCGAGCTGGTCTTCGACCCGCCGTGGGGCCGGCATATGATGTCCGAAGCGGCCCGTCTCGAGACCGGCATGCTCTGATCGCCAGGCGCCATGTCGAAGAGGTGGCGCCGCGTCCTTTCGCCCGCCATACAGGAATCTTCCGGTGTCCGTGTCCTTCGCTTCCACCCGTTCCCCGTCGCCGCGCAGTGCCGACGAGCTGTCCGTGATCCTGGCCGCGCCCGGCTTCGGGCTGCACTTCACCGACCACATGGTCGCCATTTCCTGGACCAACGAGCTGGGCTGGCACGACGCGCAGGTGCGCGCGTATGGCCCGCTGCAGCTGGATCCGGCCGCCTCGGTGCTGCATTACGGCCAGGAGATCTTCGAAGGCATCAAGGCCTACCGGCATGCCGACGGCTCGATCTGGACCTTCCGTCCGCAGTCCAATGGCGAACGTCTGCAGCGCTCGGCGCGTCGGCTGGCGCTGCCGGAACTGCCGGTCGACCTGTTTGTCGAATCGCTGCGCCAGCTGGTGGCAGTGGATGCAAGCTGGGTCCCCTCGGCGGCGGAAACCAGCCTGTATTTCCGCCCGTTCATGATCGCCGACGAGCCGTTTCTGGGCGTGCGTGCGGCGCACAAGGCCTCGTACTACGTCATCGCAAGTCCCGCCGGTCCGTATTTCGCCAAGGGCGTGGCGCCGGTGTCGATCTGGTTGTCCACCGAGTACGCGCGTGCGGCCAAGGGCGGCACCGGTGCGGCCAAGTGCGGCGGCAACTACGCCGCCTCGCTGCTGCCGCAGCAGAAGGCCTATGCGCAGGGCTGCTCGCAGGTGCTGTTCCTGGACCCGGTGGAAGGCAAATACATCGAAGAACTGGGTGGCATGAACGTGTTCCTGGTCTACAAGGACGGCACGTTGGTGACGCCGGAATTGTCCGGCAGCATCCTGGAAGGCATTACCCGCGACAGCATCCTGCAGCTGGCCCGCGACCGCGGCATGCAGGTGATCGAGCGCAAGGTCGCCATCGAGCAGTGGAAGCAGGGCGTAGCGTCGGGCGACATCACCGAGGTGTTTGCCTGCGGCACTGCGGCGGTGGTCACCCCGATCGGCGAGCTGAAGGGCGATGGCTTTGCGGTCGGCGATCTGTCCGCGCCGGCCGGCGAGGTGACCATGTCGCTGCGCCAGGAACTGACCGATATCCAGTACGGGCGTGTTCCTGACCGCCATGGGTGGTTGGTGCGTTTGTCGTAAGCCGACACATTCCGTCAAAAAGGGCCCCCGCATGTCAGTGCGGGGGCCCTTTTTTGTTTGCGAGACAACAAAAAGGGAGGATTTCGACAGAAATCGGGTCGAATTCAGCATGAATTACCTGTGATTAATGTCACAGAAACGTAATTTTATTTCTAAAATTACCAACTGCGTATTGTCCAGTCCGGTTTAGTTGGTATAGGTTCGCTGAACGGATCGATAACATGGGCGATCCGGGACTCCGGATCTTCGCCCAAGGCGACGTTTCCGGAAACACCGCTTCGGCGGTTCTCTTGACTGGAAGGGAATTCAATGCTCAACGAGACGTTTCGTCTGCGTCACCATGCGCTCCGCATCCTGGGTGTGTCGGCACTCACCTCGCTGCTGCTGGCAACGCCGGCCTTCGCAGGCGAGGTCTACTTAGACGGCCTGGCCACCGCACAGACGCATCAGAAATTCATCGTGACCTACAAGGACGGCAGCACCGCGCTGGCCAGCCCCACCGCCTTGAGCACTTCGCTGCGAGACGCTGCACGCGCGGTTCCGGCCAAGGCCGGCAAGGCACTGGGCTTGAACTCGGTGCGCCGCCTGGCGCTGGGGCCGGAGCTGGTCCAATCCACCCGCGCGCTGGACCGTCAGGAAGCAGAAACCCTGATGCGCCAGCTGGCCGCCGACCCCAACGTGCAGAGCGTGGAAGTCGATCAGATCCTGCATGCCACGCTGACCCCGAACGATGCCCGCCTGTCCGAGCAGTGGGGCTTCGGCACCACCAACGCCGGCCTCAACATTCGCCCGGCCTAGGACAAGGCCACTGGCACCGGCGTGGTGGTGGCGGTGATCGATACCGGCATCACCACCCATGCCGACCTCAACGCCAACATTCTGCCTGGCTACGACTTCGTCAGCGACGCGACCGCTGCGCGTGACGGCAATGGCCGCGACAGCAACCCGGCCGACGAAGGCGACTGGTATGCCGCCAACGAATGCGGCACCGGCATTCCGGCCTCCAATTCCAGCTGGCACGGGACCCATGTGGCCGGCACGGTCGCAGCGGTGATCAACAACAGCACCGGCGTGGCCGGCACGGCCTTCAACGCCAAGGTGGTACCGGTACGCGTACTGGCCAAGTGCGGCGGCTCGTTGTCGGATATCTCCGACGGCATCGTCTGGGCCTCGGGCGGCACGGTCAGCGGCGTACCCGCCAACGCCAATCCGGCCGAAGTCATCAACATGTCGCTGGGCGGCGGCGGCGCCTGTTCGTCCACCCTGCAGAACGCGATCAACGGTGCGGTCTCGCGCGGCACCACCGTGGTCGTGGCGGCCGGCAACGATTCGGCCAACGTCTCCGGCTCGTTGCCGGCCAACTGCGCCAATGTGATCGCGGTGGCCGCCACGACCTCGGCCGGTGCCAAGGCCAGCTTCTCCAATTTCGGTGCAGGCATCGATGTGTCGGGGCCGGGTCAGGCGATCCTGTCCACGCTCAATAGCGGTACCACCACTCCGGGCAGTGCTCTTATAACGGCACCTCGATGGCGGCGCCGCATGTGGCCGGCGTAGTCGCGCTGGTGCAGTCGGTTGCGCCGACCGCGTTGACGCCGGCAGCGGTGGAGACCTTGCTGAAGAACACCGCACGTGCGCTGCCTGGTGCCTGTTCGGGCGGTTGCGGTGCCGGCATCGTCAATGCCGATGCCGCAGTGACGGCAGCCATCAGTGGCAGCAACGGTGGTGGCGGTGGCGGAACCGGCAACACGCTGACCAACGGGACCCCGGTCACCGGCCTGGGCGCTTCCACCGGCGCGGAGCTCAACTACACCATCGCGGTTCCGGCCGGCAGCGGCACGCTGACCGTGGCGATCAGCGGCGGCAGCGGCGATGCGGACCTGTACGTGCGTGCCGGCAGTGCGCCGACCGACAGCACCTACACCTGCCGCCCGTACCGCAGCGGCAATGCCGAGACCTGCACCATCAGCGCGCCCTCGGGCACCTACTACGTGCGCGTCAAGGCTTACAGCACGTTCTCCGGTGTGACCCTGAGCGCCAGTTACTGAGGTCCGCGTCGGCACTGCCTGGCCGTTTCAGGCAGTGCCGGCGCGCCGCCCCGTAGCCGCGTTACCCCATCAGCGATGTATCGCCCACGTCTGCCATATCGGCAGGCGCAGGGGATGTGTTGCCGCTCGGCCGGAATGGACATCGGCCAATCGTCTCAGCGGGTGTACGCGCCCGTGCAGTTCCCGACCCGATCCGCAGTGCGCGGTGAGGGTCTGGCCATCTCGCCGCAGCTGCGGCACCTCTCATAATTAAGGAACGATCGATGTCCAATGTGTCGCAACGTCGTGCGCCTACGCGCGCGCTGGTGGTTCTGGGTGTTTCCGCGCTGACCTCGCTGCTGGCCGTGCCGGCGTTCGCCGGTCAGGTGAATCTGTCCGGGCTGGATTCGCAGCCCACGCTGGACCGTTTCATCGTCAAATACCGGGATGGCAGCAGTGCGTCGGTGAGCCCGACCTCGATGCGCGCATCGCTCAATTCCGTTGCCAGTGCGGTGCCGGCACGCGCCGGCCGTACGCTGGGCCTGAACCATGTGCGTCGTACCGCGCTGGGGTCGGAAGTGCTCAAGACCACCCGTGGCCTGGACCGCGCCGAAGCCGAGACGCTGATGCGCCGGATCGCTGCCGACCCGGGCGTGGAGTACGTGGAAGTCGACCAGATCATGTATCCGACGCTGACCCCGAACGACACGCGTCTATCCGAGCAATGGGGCTTCGGCACCACCGCATCCAGCATCAACGTACGTCCGGCCTGGGACACCGCCACCGGTACCGGCGTGGTGGTCGCAGTGATCGACACCGGCATCACCAGCCATCCGGACCTCAATGCGAACGTGCTGCCGGGTTACGACTTCATCAGCGACGCGGCGCGTGCGCGCGACAACAACGGCCGTGACAACAATGCCGCCGACCAGGGCGACTGGCGCGCTGCCAACCAGTGCGGGACCGGTGTGGCGGCCGCCAATTCCAGCTGGCACGGCACCCACGTGGCCGGCACCATCGCTGCGGTGACCAACAACAGCACCGGCGTGGCCGGCACCGCGTTCAATGCGCGCATCGTGCCGATCCGTGCGCTGGGCCTGTGTGGCGGCACCACCTCCGATATCGCCGATGCGATCGTCTGGGCTTCCGGCGGCACGGTCTCGGGCGTTCCGGCCAATGCCAATCCGGCTGAAGTGATCAACATGTCGCTGGGCGGCAACGGCACGTGTTCGAGCACCTACCAGAACGCCATCAACGGTGCGGTCTCGCGCGGCACCACCGTGGTGGCGGCGGCCGGCAACAGCAACGCCAACGTGGCCAACTTCACCCCGGCCAGCTGCGCCAACGTGATCTCGGTGGCGTCCATCACCTCGGCCGGCGCACGTTCCAGCTTCTCCAACTTCGGCACCACCATCGACATCTCCGGCCCGGGCTCGGCGATCCTGTCCACGCTCAACACCGGCACCACCACGCCCGGCAGCGCCAGCTACGCCTCCTACAACGGCACTTCGATGGCGGCCCCGCATGTGGCCGGCGTGGTGGCGCTGGTGCAGTCGGCGGCGACCCGTCCATTGACCCCGGCGGCGGTGGAGACCTTGTTGAAGAACACCGCGCGTCCGCTGCCGGGCGCCTGCTCGGGCGGCTGCGGTGCGGGCATCGTCAACGCGGCTGGCGCGGTCAGCCAGACCCCGTAACGCTGCGCTGACGACGCCGATGCCGGTGCTGTTGCCGGCATCACGTCGGGTCTGCCCCGACTGCACTGTCGGTGTTTCGAAACCTGCACTGCCCCGCTTCGGCGGGGCAGTGTGCGTTCGGGCATCGGCGATTGCCCGGCTGCGAGGAAGCGCCGACGGCAATGGCTGAACGAAGCGTTCGCCAGTGCAGGTTGGCCGCTTCAGTGTCACGTGCGGCACGCCGATAGCCACCCCACGTGAGGCACGGAGGTATGCATTCCTACGCATGGGGCAGGGCGCATTGCAGTGGCGTCAGCGCGTTGCCATCCGGGTTGCCAGATCTTTGGGGAGGGATGGATTCATGTCGTATCACTCAGTTGGCGCACTGCGCCGCGCGGCGTTCGTCTGCGCATTGTCATGCACGTTTCATGCCGCCGCTGGCGAGGTCAATCTGCAAGGGTTGAGCTCCAGCAGCACCCATCAGCGCTTCATCGTCAGCTACAAGGACCGCGTCGGCAGCAGCCGGGCGACCGGCCTGTCTGCGCCCTGGCGCGACATCGCGCGCGCCGTACCGGAAGCGCGCGGACGTGCGCTAGGTCTGTCGGCCACGCGCCGGCTCAGTACCGGCCCGATGCTGCTGGTGGCCGACCGCAAGCTGGACCGCGTGGATTCGGAAAGCCTGATGCGGCGCCTTGCCGCCGACCCGGCCGTTAAACGCGTGGAAGTAGACATCCTGATGCGGCCGTTGCTGGTGCCCAACGACCCGGGCGTACCGCAGCAGTGGGCGATGGGCGCGACCGCCGCCAGCCTCAACGTGCGCCCGGCCTGGGACCGTTCCACCGGCAAGGGCATCGTGGTGGCGGTGATCGACACCGGCATCACCAACCATCCGGACCTCGCGGCCAACGTGTTGCCCGGTTACGACTTCATTATCGACCCTGCAATCGCGCGCGACGGCAATGCGCGCGATGCGACTGCCGCCGACCAGGGCGACTGGGCGGCGGCCAACGAATGCGGGCCCGGCGCATCGGCCTCCAATTCCAGCTGGCATGGCACGCATGTGGCGGGCATCGTGGCGGCGGTGGGCAACAACGCGGTGGGCGTTGTCGGCACTGCCTTCAATGCCAAGATCCTGCCGCTGCGTGTGCTGGGGCGATGCGGCGGCTACATGTCCGATATCGCCGATGCGATCGTGTGGGCGTCGGGCGGCAAGGTGAACGGTGTGCCGAACAATCCGAACCCGGCCACGGTGATCAATCTGTCGCTGGGCGGCTCCGGCACGTGCTCGACGACGTTGAGCAATGCCATCACCGCTGCGGTGACGCGCGGCAGCGCGGTAGTGGTGGCCGCCGGCAACAGCAATATGGATGTCTCCACCAGCGTACCGGCCAATTGCCCGAACGTGATCGCGGTGGCGGCCACCACCTCGTCCGGCGCCAAGGCCAGCTTCTCCAACTTCGGTAAGGGCGTGGATATCGCCGCGCCCGGGCAATCGATCGTGTCCACGCTCAATACCGGCACCACGGTACCGGGCAACGCGGCGTACGCGGTATACAGCGGCACCTCAATGGCGGCGCCGCATGTGGCAGGCGTGGTGGCGTTGATGCAGTCGGTGGCACTGAATCCGCTTACCCCTGCAACGGTGAAGGCCCTGCTCAAGAGCAGCGCACGGCCACTGCCGGTCGCCTGCACTCAGGGCTGCGGGGCAGGGCTGGTGAATGCCGATGGCGCGGTGACGGCGGTGATCGATTCGACCACCTTGACCAGGAATGTGGCACGCACCGGGCTGAGCGCGGCGCTCTCCGATTCGTTGTATTACAAGGTCAACGTGCCGGCCGGCACGCGCTCGCTCAAAGTGACGCTTGCCGGTGGCAGCGGCAATGCCGACCTCTCCGTGCGTGCGGGCGCGCTGCCCACCGATGCAGCCTACAGCTGTCGCAGCATGCTGCCGGGCAATGGCGACAGCTGCACGCTGGTCGCGCCCGCGGCGGGCATCTATTACGTGCGCTTGAAGGCGACGCTGGGCTTTTCTGCGGTCAGCGTCACTGCGGCGTATTGAGCGATCCCGGCGCGGTGGTGTTGCCGCGCCGGGCAGATGCTGAAACCTCTGGATCGCGAGCACTGGTCAGCGCCCGCGGAAGTGCGCTGCGACGTCGCTCAGTGGTCGCAGTGGTCGACTGCGATGCACACGGTAGGCCCAGGGTTCTCATTGTCGGACGCGCGCACCGACCGGTGCGCGCGGCATCGTGATGTATGCGCTCACTCGCACAGCAGGCAGGCGCGCCCAGCCAGTGCGTGCAACAGCTGGTCGCCCGGCAATTCCAGCAGCAAACCGCGTTGCCCGGCGTTGATCCACAGCGACGGTGCATCCAGCGCGGTGGCTTCGATCAGCACAGGCGCCGGGCGTTGTTGCCCGAGCGGGCTGATGCCGCCGACCTTGTAACCGGTGCGACGTTGCGCATCGGCCACCTCCATCATGCGCGCCGACTTGCCGCCATATGCGCGGGCCAATTTCTTCAACGACACCCGGCGATCGCATGGGATCACCATGCACACGGCCTGGTCGTCGACCCAGGCCATCAGCGTTTTCAGCACCGTATGCGGCGCCAGCCCCAGCGCGTTGGCCGCTTGCAATCCCTTCGCGTCGGCATCGGCCTGGTACGCGTAGGGATGCAGCACATAGGCCACACCGGCTGCGTCCAACACGCCGGTTGCACGAGTGGCCTTGCTCACTGCTTCAGACCGGCTCGAAGCGGTTGGCGGCGACGTTCTTGCGCACCTTTTCCGGGTTCCAGATCCGCCCGTTCATGGCGATATACACGCCGGCCGGCAGCGACTGCACCGCGCCGACTGCGCAGCCGATATTGAATTCGGCATCCGAGCCGCGAAAGCGCGCCGGGTTGAGCGCGCCGGTCATCACGATGGTCTTGTCGGCGATCGATTGCAGCACCTTGCCTGTTTCCACCATCGAATCGGTGCCGTGGGTAATCAGCACATGGCGCGTCGGCTGGGCGGCGATGGTGGCGCGCACCAGCTCGCGGTCGGCAGCGTTGATGTGCAGCGAATCCTTGCGGATGATCGGGATCACCGAGAAGCGGAAGGTCACGCCCAGTTCCTTGAGGATCTGGCCGATCTGCGGGTCGCCGATCTGGTAGTCCGATTTGTCGTCGAAGTAGATCTTGTCGATCGTGCCACCGGTGGTGACGATCAGGAGGTCTTCCATTGCTGCGAGTCCTTACAAACGTGCGCAGTGCAGGCCGCGCGAGGGTCGCCATGATACGACCCCGGCGCGCGCGCTGCAGGGCGCCGGGCTAGCGCGCCGCGCGCCGCTTGCCGAACCGTGCCGCCACGCCGGGGCCGCTGACCAGCGCCACCACCAGCAGGGCCAGCAGCAATTCCAGCCACGCCAGCCCACGCGCTTGCGGCTGGCTCCAGGCCGCCATCACGCCATGGCTGAACCAGCCCAGCGCGAACACCCCGGCCCAGAATCGCGCGCGCGCACTGCGCAGCGCCAGCGCGGCCATCAATGCTGGCGGCAACGCGAACACCAGCAGCGCCGCGATGCGATGGCGGTCGTCGTGAAACCAGACCACGAACACCACCGCCAGCGCCAGCAGTGCGGCGGTCAGCAACCAATGCAGGGTGCGCAGGCTCACGAGCTGGCCAGCCGCCGCGCGATATCGGCCACCCGGCGGCCGAGCGCACGCGCCAGCAGGGCTTCGTCGTCGCTGGGTTGCGGGTCGCCGCCGGCGCCGGAGACATGGCTGGCGCCATAAGGCGTGCCGCCGCTGGTGGTATGGCTCAGCGCAGCTTCGGTAAACGGAATGCCGACGATCAGGCAGCCGTGATGCAACAGCGGCAACTGCATCGACAACAGCGTCGATTCCTGGCCACCGTGCATCGAGGCGGTGGAGGTGAACACGCCTGCCGGTTTGCCGGCCAGGGTGCCGCTGGCCCATTCGGCGCCCAGGCTGTCGAGAAAGTGCTTCATCGGCGCGGCCATGTTGCCGAAGCGGGTCGGGCTGCCCAGCAGCAAGCCGCTGCAATCGGCCAGATCGGCCTTGTCCACATAGGGTGCGCCATCGTCCGGCACCGGCGGGGCGATGGTCTGGGTGACCGCCGCCACCGGCGGTACCGTGCGCAGCCGCGCGCTCATGCCGGGCACTTCGCCGATGCCGCGCGCGATCTGCCGCGCCAGCCGCGCCACCGAACCGCCACGGCTGTAATACAGCACCAGAATCTCCGCCATCGCGCATCTACCGCTTGTGTGAGTTGCCGCAGTATCGGCGATGGCGTGGTCGGGCTGCACGCCGCAGGTGCGATAAGGCCGCGATGACGGCACATCGGGTACCCTTGCGCGATGTCGCGTGTGAACAAACTCCACCAATGGAAAGAACGTCTGCACGACCGCGCGCGGACGGTCAGTTTCGGCCGCTTCCTGTGGCGCCGCTTTCTCGATGACCGCCTGTTCCAGGCCGCCGCCTCGCTCGCCTACACCACGGTGTTTGCGCTGGTGCCGCTGGCGATCGTGGTGTTCGGGGTGCTGTCGGCGTTTCCGGCCTTCAACGAATGGAAGGACGCGCTGACCGATTTCATCTTCAACAACTTCGTGCCCGGTGCGGCGCGCTCGGTACAGAACTACCTCAATCGGTCACTGGAAGATCTGGGCAAGTTCACCGTGGCCGGTATGGTCGCGCTGGTGGCCTCGTTGCTGATCACCCTGCACAGCATCGAGCAGACCTTCAACAGCATCTGGCGCGTGGCTGCCGCGCGGCCCAAGGTGACGCGGTTTTTGATTTATTGGACCGTGCTGACCCTGGGCACGATGCTGGCGGCCGCCTCGATGGCGATGGCCGCTTACGTGTTCGCGCTGCCGCTGTTCCGCACCACCGAAGGCCAGTGGCTGGCCGAGTTCGCCTGGCGGCTGGCGCCGATGGCGGTGGAATTCGTCTGCATCGTGCTGATCTACCGTGTGGTGCCGCAGCATGCGGTGCGGCTGCGGCATGCGCTGCCGGGCGCGCTGCTGGCGGTGATCCTGATGGAGATCGTCAAGTGGGGCTTCGGTTTCTATCTGGGCAATTTCCAGACCTATCAACGCATCTACGGCGCGTTGTCGGCGCTGCCGATCCTGCTGTTGTGGATCTATCTGAGCTGGGTGTCGGTGTTGCTGGGCGCGTCGTTGGCCTCGTCGATGGCCGCGTTCCGTTATCAGCCCGAAGCCATGCGCCTGCCACCGGGCTTCGAGATCTATGGTCTGTTGCGTTTGCTCGGCCGTTTTCGGCAGGCGCGCATCCACGGCAACGGGCTCGACGAAGACCGCATCCTGGCGCTGGAGCCCATGCTCACCGACACGCTGATGCAGGAACTGCTGTGCGAGCTCAAACGCATCCGCCTGCTGCGCCGCGACGAGCGCGGGCATTGGTTGCTGGCGCGCGATCTGGATGTGGTGCCGCTGGCCGAACTCTACGAAAGCTGCCAACTGCGGGTGCCGATCGAAGACCGCCCGTTGCCCTGTCGCGACGATGCCTACGGCCAGGCCGCCGCAGCTGCGCTGGAACAATTGCGTCAACCGCTGCGTAGCGTGCTGGCGCAACCGGTCGGCGACCTCTATACCCATCTTCCCGGAGATCTTCCATGACCCTGCGCCTTGTGCGCGGCGCCTGTGCGCTGCTGTTGCCGCTGTTGTTGATGACCGCCTGCAAGCCCACCGGCGAGGGCGCCCCCGCTGCCGAGACCAGCACCGCGCCTGCAGCGGCCCCCCAGACGCCGGACAAACCTGCCGCAGCCGCCGACCCGGCAACTGCGCCGGATACCTCGGTGGTGCAGCAGACCGCCGAGATGCCGAAGTTGTCGCTACCCACCGTCACTGGCGAGGCCTACGACCTGGCCGCGCATCGCGGCAAGTGGGTAGTGGTCAATTTCTGGGCCACCTGGTGCGCACCCTGCCTGAAGGAGATGCCGGAGCTGTCGGCGCTGCACACCATGCGCGACAGCATCGAAGTGGTGGGCCTGGCCTACGAAGACATCACCAGCGCCGACATGCAGGCGTTTCTGAAAGATCACCCGGTGTCGTATCCGGTGGCCATACTCGACCCCTACCAGCCGCCACAGGACTTCGCCACGCCGCGCGGCTTGCCGATGACCTATCTGATCGGCCCGGATGGCAAGGTGGCCAAGCAGTTCCTCGGCCCGGTCACCGCGCGCGATATCGAAACCGCCGTGGGCATCACCGGCAAGGCCGGCTGATGCAGGCGGCGCGCTTCGTCGTCACCGGCGTGGTGCAGGGCGTATGGTTCCGCGCCTCCACCCGCGAGCGTGCGGTTGCACTGGGCGTGCGCGGACATGCGCGCAATCAGGCGGACGGCAGCGTGGAAGTGATCGCCGCCGGTACCGATGCCGCGTTGAACGCGCTGGAAACCTGGCTCTGGCAGGGTCCGCCAGCGGCCAAGGTCGTGACCGTGACGCGCACGCCTTGCGCGATGCCGCCGACTGAAGACTTTGTAACTGGCTGAGCATTCGCCGTTGGAGCAGGGCAACAGACTTGCATGGCCTCGCCGATAACCCTCTCAACGCGATCACAGCGTGCAGGGGGAATGTATGGCCGCTCCATCTCAAGACCGCAATGACAGGCACGTGTTGCCTGCACACCGCAGCAATCGTCAGCTGACGCAGCTCGCGCCGTGGTTGTATCTCGGCGTGCTGCTGGGCAGCGGCTGGTTGTTGTTCCTGCAACCGCAGACCCGCGTGCTGCAACCCGAGCAAGCGGCTACGAGCTGGCTGCTGGCCTGGATCTTCGGCGGCATCGTGATTGGTGCGGTGCTGTGGAGCCTGCGGCTGGCGCGCGACGGCCTGGGTCAGGCGTCTTCGGCGACCTATCCCATGTCTGCACGCCTGCCCGATTCGTGGACGGACGCCTACGCCGCCTTGCTGCGCCCGGCCAACGCTGCGCCGCTCTCCGCGCCCAAGCCCGACCCGGCCGATACCCAGCGCGGCGCGGCCTGGCACCGGTTCGGCGGCGGCATGCTCAGCGTGGAAAACTTCGATCCCAACGACGCCACCCGCGCGCCCTGGGACAACCTGGATGCGCAGACCTGCATCGCCCGTCTGGACGATGTACGCCCGGCCTGGCAGAACGCCAGCGCTAACCGCGCGCTGCAGCAGGAGCGTCGCTACTGGCTGGATGTGGTGCTGTCCCTGCTCGATCACGGCGTCACCCGCCCGCTGCAGGACGGCTATCTGCCAGATACCGCCACGCTGCGTACCGAGCGCTTCCTGCTCGGCGCCGATGCCGGCCCGATCGTGCTGGCCGATGTGCCGGCGTTGTTCGCACGCCGATTGGCGCTGGCCATGGAGACCATGCCGACGCCGCAGCGCGAGGCCGCTGGCGTGCAGTGGCGTTTGCTACAGCAATTGCATGGTCTGGTCGCTGAAAGCCGCATGCTGGACGAGCGTTCGCAGGTCATCCAGGTGCTGGCGTGGAATCCGGACGTGGACCTGGATCAGGTCGAAGTGGCCTACATCCTGGCTGCCGAATACCGCCAGGGCATGCGCGACTGGTTGCGTCGCGCCGCACTGGTGCGTCTGCCGGACAGCGCGCTACGCCTGGACGAAGTCTTGCTGTCCTCGTGCAGCCCGCTCGGGGCACAGGCCGATGATGTGGATTACATCGAAGCGATGCGTCCGCTGCACCGCGGTTTCATGCAGCTGTTCAGTCAGCGCCTGAGCCAGTTGGTGCTGCAGGCCGAGCAGGCCGAGCGTCAGGCCGGCCTGTATCCGTTGCCGCGGACCACCGCTGCCAGCGACGAACTCTCTCAGGACTGGCCGGCGTAATCGTCGATCGGTTCCAGCACGCCATAACGTTCCTTGTGCGGTTTGCCGTCCAACGGCGGCAGCTGCACTTTTTCTTCGGGCACCGCGGTGTCCGGGAGCCGATCCAGCAGGTCGCGGATCAGGCTCAATCGGCCCAGCTTCTGGTCGTTGAACTCCACCAGCGTCCACGGTGCCTCCGGCGTATGCGTCACTTCGAGCATGCGCTCGCGTGCAGCGGTGTAGTCGTCGTACTTGCTGCGTGACTGCAGATCCACCGGCGACAGTTTCCAGCCCTTGAGCGGATCTTCGTGGCGTTCGGCGAAGCGCTGTTCCTGCTCGGCCTGATCCACGCACAGCCAATACTTGAACAGCAACATGCCGTCGTCGACCAGCAGTTGTTCGAAGCGCGGCGCCTGTTCAAGAAACGCCTCGTATTGGGCGTCGGTGCAGTAGCCCATCACCCGTTCCACACCGGCGCGGTTGTACCAGCTGCGATCCATCAGCACCAACTCGCCGGCCGCCGGCAGATGCGCCACATAGCGCTGGAAATACCATTGCGTGCTTTCGCGATCGTTGGGTGTCGGCAGCGCCACCACCCGGCATTGGCGCGGATTGAGGTGGCTGGCGATGGTCTGGATCACACCGCCCTTGCCGGCGGTATCGCGGCCTTCCACCAGCACCAGTGCGCGCTGGTTGGTATGCCGCAGCCAGCGCGCCATGTTGACCAGTTCAAGCTGCAGCGGTGCCAGCAGTTTTTTGTAGGCCTTGCGTTTCAGGTGCGACATGCGCGTTCCAACAACGGTGGAGAGCGCGCAGGCTATTCGCCCAGACGTGGACGCAGTGTCGCCAGATTGCAGGGCTTGGTGCGCGCATCCAGTTGTGCACGCACGATCTTTTCCCAGGCCGTGCGGCAGGCCGAGGTGGAGCCGGGCAGGCAGAACACGAAGCTGTGATTGGCCAGGCCTGCGAATGCGCGCGACTGCAGCGACGAGGTGCCGATTTCTTCCACGCTGATGGCGCGAAACAATTCGCCAAACCCGGGCATGGTCTTGTCCAGCAAGGGCGTGATCGCCTCCGGCGTGCTGTCACGGCCGGTAAAGCCGGTGCCGCCGGTGATCAGGATGCCGTTGACCTGCGCATCGGCAATCCAGTTCGAGACGATCGCGCGCATGCGGTAACGGTCGTCCGGGCATAACGCGCGTTCGTGCAGCAGGTGACCGTCGTGAGTGAGGGCCTCGACCAGATAATCGCCGGAGCGATCATCGGCCAGGCTGCGGCTGTCGGACACCGTCAGCACGCACAGGTGCAAGGGAATGAAGTCGAGATTGGAAGGCATGCTCCAAGCCTAGCGAGCCGGGACGAGCGGGTACAGCGCCGCGGCGTGAAGCCGCACAATCTTGGTTGCATTCGAGGGTCCGCTGACACGGGCAACTAGCAACTGACAGTGCGTGGCAAGTCGATAAGCCGCTCTCCCTGCAGGGCGAGAAGGCACAGCTTGCGCGCCACTGGTGTGCGCGCCGCCGAGCGCCCGCGCCGCAAGGTTCGACGCCCCTCTGCCTCCGGGGCGCGGAGGCACAGCTTGTGCGCCATGGGCGCGCGTGCCTTGGAGCGCCGGCGCCGCAAACGCGGAGCGGGGGTGTGAGGGGACGGCGAAGCACGATGCCTGTCGGTACCGGCTGAAGCCTGTAGTTACTAGCTGATCCCTGTCGGTACGAGCTTCGGTAAGGGGCGGCAGCGTGGCCGGGGATCGGCTCCTCGGCTCGGTCAGACATCCTGTCTGACTCGCCGCCGCGGCACATCCGTGTGCCGCTCTCCGCCAATCCCCGGCCACGCTGCCGCCCTGGCACTTCATTGCTGTGACTTACGTTGTTGCCGTGGCTTGGAACGTTCTGAGCACAAAAAGCTTTGAGTAACGCTCTTAAGCCCCTCTCCCGTCGGGAGAGGGGTTGGGGTGAGGGTACGGCGGAAGACAGCCATCTACGTTGAAAGCGAGAAGCCTGCACTACCCACCCAAATAACCATGCCGCCCCGCCACCCCACGCAACAATGTCCCCAACCCATCCGCAAACCCATCCATATCAAACACCCCTGACGCCTGGCGCAGCACATCCACCCGTGCACGCAGTGCCAATAACGCCGCCGGATCACCCGCCACCGCCACCGCCTTGGCCACAAACGCAGCGTCGTCCGCCACATTCATCTCATCCAGCCCCAGGTGATGATTCAAGCTGCCAGCCACGCGCGCCGCAAACGTCTCCCCAGGCGTCGTCAACACCGGGCAACCCGCCCACAATGCATCGGACGCAGTGGTATGCGCGTTGTAAGGATGCGTATCCAGGAACAGGTCCGCATGCCGGTAACGCGACAGATACTGCGCATGCGGCAACTTCGGCATGAATACCAGCCGCTGCGCATCCACGCCTTGCGCCTGCGCCGCCGCATGCAAGCGCGCGTCGGCCTCGCCTGGCCCGGACAACAGCCACAGCACGCTGCCCGGCACCGCGTGCAACACCGCCAACATGCGCGTGATGCTGCGTGGATTGAGCTTGTAGCTATTGTTGAAGCAGCACAGCACCACGCCATGCTCGGGCAAGCCGCATTGGGCGCGCGACGGCGGTTCGGCGACCACGCGCGAGGTGTCTGACGGCTGAAACGCACCGCCCAAACGCAGCACCTGTTCGCTGTAGTGCGCCTCCAGCGACGGTGGCAGCGCAAATGCATCCCCCAGCACGTAATCCATCCACGGTGCGCCAGACGTGGCCGGGTACGCCAGCCAATTGAGCTGCACCGGCGCTGGCCGCAACGCAAAGACTTCCGGGCGTCCGCCGCCGCCCCAGCCGCGCAGATCGAACAACAGATCGATGCCTTGATCGCGAATGTGGTGCGCGGTGGCCAGGTGCCCTAGCGCGGTGACATCGTGCAAGGCCGTGGCTTGCGCCAGGCGCGCGCGAATCTCGCTGCGGTCGTCATGGCTGGTCGCAAACAGATGCACTTGCAAGGTCGGCTGACGCCGCTGCAGCGCTTCGAATAACGCCACTGTCAGCAAGCCGGTGGGATGTGCACCAAACCCATTGGAGACGAAGCCGACCCGCAACGCGCCCCGGCGGCGCACGGCAGTCGGTGGTAGCGGGCGCAGGACGGAAGCAATCGTCTGCGCGCGCGTTCGTGCACACGCGAGCTGTTCGGCAGCGCTGGCGTCCTCGCTCAGGAAGGCGAACGGTTCCACCGCCGCAACGCCGTGCGCCACCGCGGCACGCACCTGCGCAGCCAGTGCATCCAGCTCACGCCAATCGCACAGGCGGCGGCGCCAGTTGAGCAATTGCGCAGTGATATATGGCTCGTCGGGCAGCAAGTGATGTGCACGCGTATACGCGGCCGCCGCAGCTTCGGCCTGGCCGGCGTCTTCCAATGCATGCCCAAGCCACAACGCAATGCCCGGATGCCGCGGCACCAGGGCCGATGCCTGCTGCAACAACGCCGCCGCCTCGGCATGCCGTTGCTGCGCCCAGCGCACCCGTCCAAGCCGCGCCACTGCTTCCGGATGGCCCGGATGCAGTGCAATTGCACGTTGCACCGCGGCTTCGCCGGCAGCGATCGCGCCCATGCCGAGTTCGGCGTCGGCCAGCATCAGCCAGGCGATGAAATCGCCCGGCTGGTGTCGCACCGCCTCGCGCAGCTGCAACAGCTCGCGCGGGACCTGCGCACTCACGGGCTGTCGCTCAACCGCGCCAGTTCGTCGGCCTGATGTTCGTGCAGTAAGCGTGCGATCAAGGCATCCAGATCGCCTTCGATGATGTTGGGCAGGTCGTACAACGTGAGGCCTTCCACGCGGTGGTCGGTGATGCGGCCCTGCGGGAAGCTATAGGTGCGGATGCGTTGGCTACGGTCGCCGCTACCTACCTGCAATTTGCGCGTCTGCGCTTCGGCCGCCGCGGCCTTGCTGCGTTCGGCTTCAACCAATTGCGCCTTCAGTCGCTTCATCGCCTTGTCGCGATTGGCGTGCTGGCTGCGCTCGGTCTGGCATTCCACCACCACGCCGCTGGGCACGTGGGTGATGCGGATCGCCGATTCGGTCTTGTTGACGTGCTGGCCGCCTGCGCCGGACGAGCGAAAGGTATCGACCTTCAAATCCGCCGGATTGATCACGATCTCTTCCACATCGTCGGCTTCGGGAATGATCGCCACCGTGGCCGCCGAGGTGTGGATGCGGCCCTGCGACTCGGTCGCCGGCACGCGCTGCACACGATGGGTGCCGGATTCGAATTTCAGCCGCGAATATGCGCCGCGTCCGACCACCCGTGCCACCACTTCCTTGTAGCCGCCGTGCTCGCCGGGGCTGTCGGATTCGATTTCCACCTTCCAGCCCTGGCGCTCGGCATAGCGCGCGTACATGCGGAACAGGTCGCCGGCAAAGATCGCCGCCTCGTCGCCGCCGGTACCGGCGCGTACTTCCAGGAACAGGTTGCCGTCATCGCGCGGGTCGCGCGGCACCAGCAGCAAGGCCAGTTGCGCATCCAGTTCTTCCAGGCGCGCCTGTGCGACGGCGATCTCCTCTTCGGCCAGCTCGCGCATCTCCGGATCGTTACGCATCGCTTCGGCCGCGCTCAGGTCGGCCTTGGCGCGCGCTTCGTCTTCCAGGGCCACGGCCACCGGCTCCAGCTGCGACAGTTCGCGCGACAGCGCGCGGAACCTGTCGTTGTTGTTGACCACATCGGGGTCGGAGAGCAGGTGCTGCAGTTCTTCGCGGCGCTCGGCCAGCGCTTCGAGCTTACGGCGCAGGGTCGGCGTCATCGGTCCTCACGATCGGGGTGGCTACAGGGGGATGTTGGTAACCCGGTTTTTCCGGGAACAGCCGGTCGGCCGCGCTGGTCAATTCCAGGTCGTTGTTGAGCGCGGCATCGCGCAGCGCGGCAGTGGGCGGATGCAGCAGCCGGTTGGTCAGCGCGTGCGCCAGCTGTTCCAGTACTTCGTCGGCCGGCTTGCCGTTGTGCAATTGCTGGCGCGCCTTGGCCAGCAGTTCGTCGCGGGTACTGTCGCCGAACGCGCGCAAGCGCTTCAGCGGCGCCTGGCGCGCGTTGGCCTGCAAGGTCTCGACATAGCGAGCCACCTGCAGGTCGATGATGGCTTCGGCCTGATCGGCGGCTTCACGGCGGCCGCGGCGGTTGTCTTCCACCGCGCGTTCCAGGTCGTCCACCGTGTACAGGTAGGCGTCGCCGAGTTCGGCCACCGAGGCTTCGATGTCGCGCGGCACCGCCAGGTCGAACAGCAGCATCGGCTTGCGCTTGCGCGCGCGCAGTGCCTGTTCCACCTGCACCCGCGTCACGATCGGCTCGCGCGCGGCGGTGGCCGAGAACACCACGTCGGCTTCGGCCAGATGGCGGTCCAGATCGGTCAGCGGCAGGGCGTAACCGCCGTGCTGGCTGGCCAGCGTCTGCGCATGCGCAAGCGTGCGATTGGCGATCAACAAGCGGCGCACGCGGCCTTCGCTCAGATGCTTGGCCGCAAGCTCGATGGTTTCGCCCGCGCCGATCAGCAGCACGGTGGATTCGTTGAGCCGCGCGAAGGATTCCTGCGCCAGTCGTACCGCAGTGGAGGCCACCGACACCGGATTGGCACCGACGCGTGTATCGGTGCGCGCCCGCTTGGCGACCGAGAAGGTCTGCTGGAACAGGCGGTCCAGCCCGCTGCCCAGTGCGCCGTGTGCACGCGCCACTGCCCAGGCGTCCTTCACCTGGCCCAGGATCTGCGGCTCGCCCAGCACCATCGAGTCCAGCCCGGTGGCGACGCGGAACAGGTGGCGCACCGCCGCTTCCTCCTGATGCTGATACAGGTAGCCGCTCAAGCCCGGCGCATGGGTCTCCAGCCAGCTCACCAGGCTGTGCGGGTCGTCGGACATCGCATACAGCTCGGTGCGGTTGCAGGTGGACAGCAACGCGGCCTCGCGCACCTGCGGCAACGCGCGCAGGGATTCGAGCGCGCGCGGCAACGCGTCACCTGCGAACGCCGCGCGTTCGCGCAGGTCCACAGGTGCGGTCTGGTGATTCAGTCCGAGCACCCACAACGTCATTGTTCAGTTGCTTGCGATAAGCTGGCGGCCATTCAAGGCCCCATTTTACGGCCCGGTTGCCCCCGATGCCTGTACCGATTCGCATCCTGTGTGTTCTTTTGCTGGTCGCAGTCTCCACCAGTGCCACTGCAGCACCCAAGAAAGCACCGCCTGCGCCACCGCCCGGTCGCGCCGGCGCCACCTCGCTGGAGCCGGTGCTCGCCGGCGAATTCGCCTTGCAGGCCGGGCAGTTGGACGATGCCGCCCGCGCCTACCTGGATGCCGCCAAGGCCGAGGCCGGCGACGCCGGGCTGGCCGAACGCGCCGCCCGCATCGCGATGCTGGCCAACGACGACCCGCGTGCGATCGAGGCCCTGGCGCTGTGGCGCTCCCGCGCACCCTCGTCGATGTCCATGCGCAGTACCGAAGCCTCGCTGGCGTTGCGCCGCAACGACCTGCGTACCGCCCGCCGTGATCTGCTCGGCCTGCTCAAGGAGCCAGACCCGCGCGGCTGGCGCTTCGCCCTGATCGCCCTGGCCAATGGCGGGCGCGAGCCGGAAGCCTCCGCCGACGTGCTCGAGGACCTGGTCAAGGCCGGCGCCATCCCCAATCAGATCGAAGCCTGGCAGGAATTCGGCCGGCTCGCCCTGCGCATGGAGCGCCCGGCGCTGGCCAAGCGCATCGTCGACGAAGTGGTGCGCCGCTTCCCCGAAGAGCCGCGCGTGGCCTTGTTGCACGCCACCCAGCTGCAGCAGGAAGGCAAGAACGACGAAGCGCTGGCACTGCTGAAGAATGTCGAGCCGCAGGCGGTCAAGGATTCCGAGCTGCGTGGCGCGCTGGCGTTTGCCTACGACGCCATGGGGCAGACCGAAGCCGCCGCACGGGTGTTGTCGACCGGGCCGCAGGACACCCAGACCTACGGGCTGCGTGCCTCCATGCTGGCCAAGGAAAAGGATCGCACTGCGCTCGAGGCGCTGTACGGCGAGCTCAAGAGCAATGCCGCCAAGCCCGACCCTGACCGCCGCCTGCTGCTCGGCAAGATCGCCGAATTCCTCAAGCGCTACGACGAGGCGGTGGAGTGGTATCGCGGCGTGCCCGGGGGGGCGCAGCTGAGCGAAGCGCGCCTGCGCGCCGCCAGCGCCCTGTACGAACTGGGCCGCAAGCCCGAGGCGCTCGCCGAAGCGCGCGCATTGCAGAGCGATGCCACTGCCGACGACGACGCGCGTCGCGACGCCTACGTGCTCGAAGCCGAGCTGCACCAGCGCGCCGACGACGCAGCGGGCGAACTGGATGCCTTCGAGCGCGGCCTGGCCGCCTATCCGGATGACGGCGCGCTGCTGTATGCCCGCGGCCTGGCCTGGGAGCGCCGCGACGATGTCGCGCGTGCCGAGGCCGACCTGCGCAAGATCCTGGTGGCCGAACCGGAAAACGTGGCGGCGCTGAACGCGCTGGGCTACACCCTGGCCGACCGCACCACCCGCTACAAGGAAGCGCTGGCGCTGATCGACCGCGCCCGCACCGCAGACCCGGACAACCCGGCCATCGTCGACAGCTACGGCTGGGTGCTGTATCGCATGGGCCGCACCAAGGAAGCCCTGGTGCAGCTGCGCCGCGCCTGGGCGCTGGTCAAGGACCCGGAAATCGCCGCGCACGTTGGCGAGGTGCTGTGGGTCAGCGGCAAGCAGGAGGAGGCGCGGCGCTACTTCGATGAGGCGCGGCGTCTGGATCCGGACAACCGCGCGCTGCAGCGCGCCGTGGAAAAATTCGGACTATGAGCAGGACGATCCGAACACTGGCCCTGGGCGGGCTGGTGCTGGTCGGGCTGTCGGCCTGCGTCAGCGTGCCGCGCGGGCAGGGCGGTGGCGCCGCAGTGGTCGCGCAGGTTTCCGAGGGTGCGCGGCAGGCCGAAGCCGCACGCCAGGCCTGGCTGCAGGCGCATCCGACCTGGTCGTTCCAGGGCCGGGTGGCGATCAGCAAGGGCAGCAATGGTGGTAGTGGCCGCATCGACTGGCAGCAGGACGGTGCGCAGTATCGCGTGCAGCTCAGTGCGCCGGTAACCCGGCAGAGCTGGGTGCTCACTGGCGACACCGCCAGCGGCGTCGGACGCCTGGAAGGGCTGGAAGGTGGCCCGCGCAGCGGTCCGGATGCCGAGCAGGTACTGCTGGAAGCCACCGGATGGACCATCCCGGTCAACCAGATGCCCGATTGGGTGCGCGCACTGCGGATCGCCGATGCGGGCGCCGAGCGCGTGGATCTGGATGCTGCCGCCCGCCCGCGCACCGTGCAGCAGGACGGTTGGGTCATCGAATTTCTCGCCTGGGCCCCGGCCAGCGCCGGTCAGCCCGAGCTGCCGCAGCGCATCGAAGCCCGCAACGGCGAGGCAAAGGTGCGCCTGCTGGTCGATCAATGGACGGTCTCGCCCTGATGTCAGCGTTGGAAGCGGGCTGGTCGGCGTGGCCTGCGCCGGCCAAGCTCAATCTGTTTTTGCAGATCGTCGGCCGTCGCGCCGATGGCTATCACCTGCTGCAAACCGTGTTCCGGCTGCTGGACTGGGGGGACACCATTCATCTTCGTCTGCGCAGCGACGGCCTGATCGGGCGCATCGGCGACAGTCTGCCGGGCGTGGCCGAGGACGATGATCTGGTGATCCGAGCCGCGCGCCTGTTGCAATCCAGCGCTGGCGCGCAGGCCGGCGCCGACATCCGGGTCGACAAACGCATCCCTGCCGGCGGCGGTTTCGGCGGCGGGTCGTCGGATGCGGCCACCGTGCTGGTCGCGCTCAATGCCTTGTGGGGACTGGGTTTGCCGGTCGAAGCCCTGGCCGAGCTGGGCTTGCGGCTTGGCGCCGACGTGCCGGTGTTCGTGCGCGGACACAACGCCTGGGCCGAAGGCATCGGCGAACAACTGACCCCGATCAGCCTCTCGAAAGCATCCTATGTGCTGGTCGATCCAGGCATTCACGTGCCCACACCCGTTTTATTTCAATCACAGGAATTGACGCGGGATGCTGCGCCCGTGAAAATAGCGGACTTCGCTTCGGGTTCTCTGCTCGACAATGCGTTCGAGCCGGTCCTCCGGCGCCGTGAACCCGCCATCGAGGCAGTGTTCCAGGCGCTTTCCAGGATCGGGACGCCGCGTTTGACCGGGTCAGGGAGCGGTTGTTTCGTCGAATTCGCCACGCGCGCTGCTGCAGAGCAGGCCTTGGCGCAGTTGCCGGACAACCTGAGGGCGTGGGTCGTGGAAGGTGCAGCGCACTCGCCACTACTCGACGCACTGGACGCGAGACAGGTTTGATGCAGGGGCGTCGCCAAGAGGCCCAAGGCACCAGGTTTTGATCCTGGCATTCGTAGGTTCGAATCCTACCGCCCCTGCCAATATGCAGATCCCTCTGCAACAGTCGTACATGCAGGTCCCCTGCAACAGCCCGCACATCCATGTGCGGGGATTCAACGAAAAGCCCGGCATTTGTCGGCTTTGTCCAGCTCCATCATCGCCCGCACGCTCTTCGCCGCCGCCCGAGAGATCTCATGCAAGACCAACGTAATCTGCTGGTGTTCTCCGGCAATGCCAACAAGCCGCTTGCCAAGAGCATCTGCAAGGAGCTTGGTGTTCGCATGGGCAAGGCGCTGGTCACGCGCTTTTCCGATGGTGAGGTGCAGGTCGAAATCGAAGAGAGTGTGCGCCGGCAGGAAGTGTTCGTCATCCAGCCGACCTGCGCGCCAAGCGCCGAAAACCTGATGGAACTGCTGGTGCTGATCGACGCGCTCAAGCGCGCCAGCGCCGCGTCGGTGACCGCAGTCATCCCGTATTTCGGCTACTCGCGCCAGGACCGCCGCATGCGCTCCTCGCGCGTGCCGATCACCGCCAAGGTCGCCGCCAAGATGATCTGCGCAATGGAGGCCGACCGCGTGCTGACGGTCGATCTGCACGCCGACCAGATCCAGGGCTTCTTCGACGTGCCGGTCGACAACGTCTACGCCTCGCCGCTGCTGCTGGCCGACATCTGGCGCGCCTACGGCACCGACAACCTGATCGTGGTGTCGCCGGACGTGGGCGGTGTGGTGCGTGCGCGCGCCGTCGCCAAGCGCCTGGACGATGCGGATCTGGCCATCATCGACAAGCGCCGTCCGCGCGCCAATGTGGCCACGGTGATGAACATCATCGGCGACGTGCAGGGCAAGACCTGCGTGCTGGTCGACGACCTGGTCGATACCGCCGGTACCCTGTGCGCAGCCGCCGCAGCGCTGAAGCAGCGCGGCGCGCTCAAGGTGGTGGCCTACATCACCCACCCTGTGCTGTCCGGCCCGGCGGTGGACAACATCAACAATTCGCAGCTCGACGAGCTGGTGGTCACCGACACGATTCCGTTGAACGAAGCGGCGCGCACCTGCGCCAAGATTCGTCAGCTGAGCGTGGCCGAGCTGCTGGCCGAGACCATTCGCCGTATCGCCTTCGGCGAGTCGGTGAGTTCGCTCTACGTCGACTGATTCCACATTCGGTGGCCGGATTTCCGGTCGCTGCAATCCGTCTCACCTGGTCGCGGGTGAGACGCTTCATCGCCGCGAGGCGATATTCCAAACCAGGTAGTGAAATCCAATGGCAAAGACACATGAAATCAAGGTCGAGCGCCGCGCGAACGAGGGGAAGGGTGCGAGCCGCCGCCTACGTCACGCTGGCGTCATTCCGGCCATCGTTTACGGTGGCGAACTCGAGCCGGTCAGCATCCAGCTCAACCACGAGCAGATCTGGCTTGCCCAGCAGAACGAGTGGTTCTACTCGTCGATCCTCGACCTGAACCTCAATGGCGACGTGCAGCAGGTGCTGCTGCGTGACATGCAGCGCCATCCGTTCAAGCAGCTGATCATTCACATCGACTTCCAGCGCGTCAGCGCCAACGAGAAGCTCAGCGCCGCTGTGCCGCTGCACTTCGTCAACGAAGCAACCTCGCCGGCCGGTAAGTCCAGCGAAGTGGTCGTGACCCACGAACTGAACGAAGTTCAGGTCGTCTGCCTGCCGAAGGATCTGCCGGAGTTCATCGAAGTGGACCTCGGCGCCCTGGAAGTTGGCAACGTGATCCATCTGTCCGAGATCAAGCTGCCGGCCGGCGTGGAAATTCCGGAGCTGAAGCTGGGCAAGGAACACGACGTAGCCGTGGTCGCTGCCAAGCACGTGCGCATAGAAGAAGAAGACGCTGCCGGTGAAGAAGGTAGCGAAGGCGCCGAGACCAAGTAATTCGTTGGCCGACCCCTCGCGTTGCGCGGGGGGGCGGCTGCGGTCACTGGCATGTCTGCACTCCGCCTGATTGTCGGACTCGGGAATCCCGGTCCGGAACACGCGCAAACCCGGCACAACGCCGGGTTTCGTTTCGTCGATGCCCTCGTCGAACGCCATGGCGCGCGCTGGGGGCTGGATGCCAAGTTGTTTGGCGAGACCGCCAAGGTCGAGATCGCCGGGCATCCGGTCTGGCTGCTCAAGCCGGCCACTTTCATGAATCTCAGCGGTAAATCGATCACCGCCGCGTTGCGGTTCTGGAAGGTCGAGCCTGCACAGCTGCTCGTTGCACACGACGAACTGGATCTGGCGCCGGGCACTGCGCGGCTCAAGTTCGATGGTGGCCACGGCGGCCAGAATGGTCTGCGCGATACCATCCGCCTGCTGGGGCACGGCAAATTTCATCGCTTGCGCGTCGGTATCGGTCATCCCGGTCACAAGGACCGCGTGGTGCCGTGGGTGCTGGGACGGGCAGGGCGCGACGACGATGCAGCGATCGGCACCGCAGTGGATGCCGCCATCGATGTCCTGCCGCTGGCACTGGAAGGTAATTTCAACGAGGCGATGAAGCGGCTGCATACGGAAAAATAGAGAATGGGGAATCGGGAATGGGAGCAGTGCTGCTCTTGCCATTCCCGATTCCCGATTCTCCATTCACTGGAAAACCCATGGGTATCAAATGCGGCATCGTCGGCCTGCCCAACGTCGGCAAGTCGACCCTGTTCAATGCGCTGACCAAGGCCGGCATCGCTGCGGCCAATTTCCCGTTCTGCACCATCGAGCCGAACGTCGGCATCGTGCCGGTGCCGGATCTGCGGCTGAACCAGCTGGCTGAGATCGTCAAGCCGCAAAAGCTGATCCCGACTGCGGTCGAGTTCGTCGATATCGCCGGCCTGGTGGCGGGTGCGGCAAGCGGCGAGGGACTGGGCAACAAGTTCCTGGCGCATATCCGCGAAGTCGACGCGATCACCCACGTGGTGCGTTGCTTCGAGAACGACGACGTCATCCACGTGAACAACAAGGTCGATCCGATCGCCGATATCGAAACCATCGATACCGAGCTGGCATTGGCCGATCTGGATAGCGTGGAAAAGGCGCTCAACCGTGCCGAGCGCAGTGCCAAGGGTGGCGACAAGGATGCAGCGGCACGCAAGCCGGTGCTGACCAAGTTGCAGGCCGCGTTGGCCGATGGCAAGGCCGGGCGCGCCGCCGGGCTGGACGAGGAAGAAAAGGCGCTGGTGCGCGATCTGTTCCTGCTCACGCTCAAGCCGGTGATGTACATCGCCAACGTGCTCGAAGACGGTTTCGAGAACAACCCGCACCTGGATGCGGTGCGCGCGCATGCAGCGACCGAAGGTGCCGAAGTGGTGCCGGTCTCGGCGGCGATCGAGGAAGAACTGTCGCAGCTCGACGACGAAGATCGCGACACCTTCCTGGCCGACCTGGGCCTGGCCGAGCCTGGCTTGAATCGCGTCATTCGCGCGGCCTACAAGCTGCTTGGCCTGCAGACCTACTTCACCGCAGGCGTCAAGGAAGTGCGCGCGTGGACGGTCAAGGCCGGCTCCACTGCGCCGCAGGCGGCAGCGGTGATCCATACCGATTTCGAGAAGGGCTTCATCCGCGCCGAGACGATCGGTTTCGACGATTTCATCAAGTACCGTGGCGAAACCGGCGCGCGTGATGCCGGTCGTCTGCGGCTGGAAGGCAAGGAATATCGCGTCAAGGAAGGTGATGTGCTGCACTTCCGCTTCAACGTCTGAACGGGTGCGCGCGGCCCGCATGGCCGCGCACATTCAGGCGTGACAAATAGCGCGAAATTTTTGTTGACACTGCTTGTCTCTCACAACAAAATAGCGGGCTGCTTCACCCCGAACCGAATCGCTTCATCGCGCCCCGGTCCGGTAGTAAAAGCTGGAGGGATACCCAAGCGGCCAACGGGGGCAGACTGTAAATCTGCTGGCTTACGCCTTCGGTGGTTCGAATCCACCTCCCTCCACCAGTTCATGTTGTGTCTTGCAGTTCCCGGCGCGGGAGTAGTTCAACGGTAGAACCTCAGCCTTCCAAGCTGATGGTGCGGGTTCGATTCCCGTCTCCCGCTCCATTGAACGTAAATGCATGGCATAATGCAAAACTCGCTCACGTAGCTCAGTCGGTAGAGCACCTCCTTGGTAAGGAGGAGGTCGAAGGTTCGATTCCTTTCGTGAGCACCATTACTCAATCGTCTTCAACTCCAAACGATTACCGAGACACGCACCCATGGCAAAAGCTAAATTTCTTCGCGAAAAGCTGCACGTTAACGTCGGCACCATCGGTCACGTCGACCATGGCAAGACCACGTTGACCGCTGCGCTGACCAAGATCGGTGCCGAGCGTTTCGGTGGCGAGTTCAAGGCGTACGACGCGATCGACGCAGCGCCGGAAGAGAAGGCGCGTGGTATCACGATCTCGACCGCGCACGTCGAGTACGAATCCGCAAACCGTCACTACGCGCACGTCGATTGCCCCGGCCACGCCGACTACGTCAAGAACATGATCACCGGTGCAGCGCAGATGGACGGCGCGATCCTGGTGTGTTCGGCTGCCGACGGCCCGATGCCGCAGACCCGTGAGCACATTCTGCTCTCGCGTCAGGTCGGTGTGCCGCACATCGTCGTGTTCCTGAACAAGGCCGACATGGTCGACGACGCCGAGCTGCTTGAGCTGGTCGAGATGGAAGTGCGTGAGCTCCTGAGCAAGTACGACTTCCCGGGCGACGACACTCCGATCATTCACGGTTCGGCCCGTCTGGCGCTTGATGGCGATCAGAGCGACATCGGTGTGCCGGCGATCCTGAAGCTGGTCGAGGCTCTGGATACCTTCATTCCGGATCCGACCCGCGACGTCGACCGTCCGTTCCTGATGCCGGTCGAAGACGTGTTCTCGATCTCGGGTCGTGGCACCGTGGTGACTGGTCGTATCGAGCGCGGCATCATCAAGGTCGGCGACGAAATCGAAATCGTCGGTATCCGCGACACGCAGAAGACCACAGTCACCGGCGTGGAAATGTTCCGCAAGCTGCTGGACCAGGGTCAGGCAGGCGACAACGCCGGTCTGCTGCTGCGCGGCACCAAGCGTGACGACGTGGAGCGCGGCCAGGTGCTGTGCAAGCCGGGTTCGATCAAGCCGCACACCGAGTTCGAAGCCGAAGTCTACGTGCTGGCCAAGGATGAGGGTGGCCGTCATACCCCGTTCTTCAAGGGCTACCGTCCGCAGTTCTACTTCCGCACCACCGACATCACTGGCGCCTGCCAGTTGCCGGAAGGCGTGGAGATGGTGATGCCGGGCGACAACGTGAAGATGGTCGTGACCCTGATCAACCCGGTCGCGATGGACGAAGGTCTGCGCTTCGCGATTCGTGAAGGTGGCCGTACCGTCGGCGCCGGCGTGGTTGCCAAGATCATCAAGTAAGTGCCTGCATCCAGCCGCCTCGCGGCGGCTGGATTCAAACGAATGGCGGGCCGGCTGAACCTCGGTCCGCCTTCGTTGTCTTAGGGTTTGCGGTAAACGAGTACATACGCCAGTAGCTCAATTGGCAGAGCAGCGGTCTCCAAAACCGCAGGTTGGGGGTTCGAGTCCCTCCTGGCGTGCCACTCCTCTTTCCGGCCCAGTAATTCGGGTCAGATCGGTAACTAGAGCCGGATGAATAGCAAAATCGAGCCTTCCAAAAGCGCGTCTGCTGCCAGCGCTGATATCGTGAAATACGTCCTCTCCGCGCTCCTGGTGATTGCGGGGTTGTTTGTGTGGTTCTGGTTTTCTGCGCCTGAACGGGCAACCCAGTTTGGAGCCTGGACGCCGCAATTGCGCGCGCTGGCTGTGATCGTTGGGTTGGCGGCGGGTGCGTTTGTGTTTCTGGGGACCGGTAAAGGCCGCGAAACCCGTGAATTCATGTCCGAATCCAGGTTCGAGTTGCGCAAGGTGGTCTGGCCGACGCGCCAGGAAGCCATGCGTACCACCTGGGTCGTGATTGTTGTTGTGATCATTCTGAGTTTGCTGTTGGGCGGCTTCGATTTCGTCATCCAGAAGCTCACGCAGTGGTTCCTGGCTCGTTGAGGAGAATCAAGCAGTGAAGCGTTGGTATGTCGTTCACGCCTATTCAGGCTTTGAAAAATCTGTTGCGCAGGCCTTGCGCGACCGCATCGTACGCGCCGAAATGGAAGAGCGTTTCGGTGACGTCCTGGTGCCGACCGAAGAAGTCATCGAGATGCGCGCCGGCCAGAAGCGTCGGTCCGAGCGCAAGTTCTTCCCCGGCTATGTGCTGGTGCAGATCGAGACGCACGAAGAAGCCGGTATCCCGCGTATCGACAATGAAAGCTGGCACCTGGTGAAGGAAACTTCCAAGGTGATGGGTTTCATTGGTGGCACGGCCGATCGCCCGTTGCCGATTCGTGACGAAGAGGCGGATGCAATCCTGCAGCGTGTGCAGGATGGTGTCGAGAAGCCGCGTCCGAAGGTGTTGTTCGAGCCGGGTCAGATGGTGCGCGTCACCGATGGTCCGTTCAACGACTTCAATGGCGTTGTTGAGGAAGTCAATTACGAGAAGAGCCGGTTGCGGGTTGCCGTACTCATCTTTGGTCGCTCCACGCCGGTCGAGCTCGAGTTCGGTCAGGTCGAGAAGGGCTGACCCAGTCGGGTGCTGCCTAGGCACCCGCAACAATTGCTGCTATAGTGCGCGGCTCGCTCACCTGGCGAACCGCCGGGAAACAATGGCTGCCGTATGGCAGCCATCTGCGTGTTACCAGAAACGTGAAGCCGGGACACGTGATTTCCCGGTCCGATGGGGAGCCTGTCGTCAAGGCGCTAGCACCCGGAGAGTATCGAAATGGGTAAGAAAGTCGTTGGTTATGTAAAGCTGCAGGTCAAGGCCGGTCAGGCCAACCCTGCGCCGCCGGTCGGCCCTGCACTGGGTCAGCGCGGTCTGAACATCATGGAGTTCTGCAAGGCGTTCAATGCAGCGACGTCCAAGCTGGAGCCGGGTTTGCCGACGCCGGTGATCATCACCGCGTATTCCGACCGTACCTTCACCTTCGTCACCAAGAGCACCCCGGCCAGCGTGCTGCTCAAGAAGGCCGCAGGTGTGACCTCCGGCTCCAAGCGTCCCAACACCGACAAGGTGGGCAAGGTGACGCGCAAGCAGCTGGAAGAGATCGCCAAGACCAAGGAAGCCGATCTGACTGCGGCCGAGCTGGAAGCAGCGGTGCGTACGATTGCGGGTTCTGCCCGCAGCATGGGTTTGACGGTGGAGGGCTAAGACATGGCACAGAGCAAGCGCATTAAGGCCATTGCGGCCGCTGTCGTTCCGGGCAAGACCTATGCCTTCGATGACGCAATCAAGATCCTGAAGACCGTGACCAAGGCCAAGTTCGTCGAGTCGATCGACGTTGCTGTGCGCCTGGGCGTGGACGCCAAGAAATCCGACCAGCAGGTGCGCGGTTCCACCGTGCTGCCCGCCGGTACCGGCAAGAGCGTGCGCGTTGCAGTGTTCGCACCGGCCGGCGCCAAGGCTGACGAAGCCCTGGCTGCAGGCGCCGAGGCAGTGGGCATGGACGACCTGGCCGAGAAGATGCAGGCCGGCGATCTGAGCTACGACGTGGTCATCGCCACCCCGGACGCAATGCGCGTCGTCGGTAAGCTCGGCACGTTGTTGGGCCCGCGCGGCCTGATGCCGAACCCCAAGGTCGGCACCGTGTCTGCCAACCCGGGCGAAGCCGTCAAGAATGCCAAGTCGGGTCAGGTGCGCTACCGCACCGACAAGGCCGGCATCATCCACTGCACCATCGGCAAGGCCAGCTTCGATGACGAAGCGCTGAAGTCGAACCTGCAGGCGCTGCTGCTGGACCTGATCAAGGCCAAGCCGGCCACCTCCAAGGGAACCTACCTGCAGAAGGTGTCGGTCAGCTCGACGATGGGTCCTGGCGTCACGGTCGACCAGTCCAGCCTTGCGCTGAAGTAAGTCGAAGGGTCAGGCCTGTCATGGGCCTGACCCGTCGATGGAGTACAGCATTGTTTTTCCGGCCCGGGTCACCGTGTGCTGGGAGTCCGTTCCCTCCTTTGGGGTAACGGACATTTTGAAGGCGATCGCCGGCATGTCCGGCGGTAGCCGTCAAAGACCGCAGGCGCGGTCAGCGCAGATCGACGACGGGCAGGGATGCTCACATTGGCAAGGAGTCGCCGTCGATGCAGCGGGGTCGCTTAATCAGGTTCGTATGAGCCGGCCGGCGTAGATGGTGTCGCCCTTCTGGAGCTTTCTGGTTTACGCGCGTCTGGGACATCCCGGATCGAGCCCACTCCAGGTCTAGAAAGGCCACCAAAGGAACATCGGTCGATGTTCCCGGCTTCCAGGATGGAGGCTGCCCTGGACCGCAACCGGCAGGAGCCGCGAGCGGAGTAGTTTGAAGCGGGGATTGGAGATTCGGCATTGGGGATTGGCAGAAGCGGCTTCATCAGCTCTGACGAATCCCGAATCGCTAATCCCGAATCCCGGCTTTAACGGAGGAGTGCAATGGCTCTCAATCTGTCTCAGAAGCAAGAAGTAGTCGCCGAGCTGGCAGACATCGCCGCCAAGGCCCACTCCTTGATCGCCGCCGAATACGCTGGCATCACGGTCTTCCAGATGACCGCGATGCGCAAGCAGGCCCGCGAAACCGGCGTGTTCTTGAAAGTTGTCAAGAACACCCTGGCTGCGCGCGCCGTTGAAGGTACCGAGTTCGCTGTCGTCGCTGACAAGCTGGTCGGTCCTTTGCTGTACGCGTTTTCGATGGAGGAGCCCGGCGCTGCCGGTCGCCTGATCAAGGAATTCGCCAAGGGCAACGACAAGTTGCAGGCCAAGGTCGTGTCCATCGGCGGGGAACTGTTCCCGGCTGGCCACGTCGACGTGTTGGCTTCGCTGCCGACCCGCGACCAGGCCCTGGCCATGCTGGCCCGCGTGCTGTCCGAACCGGCTGCCATGTTTGCCCGTGCCGTCAAGGCCGTGGGCGACAAGCAGGGTGGTGGCGACGAAGCCGCCGCGCCGGTCGCCGAGACTGCCGAAGCTTGATGTCCTAGCGTTCGCTAGAACCCCAATCCAGAAAATCATTTAAAGGTAATCACAATGTCCCTTACCAACGAACAGATCGTCGACGCCATCGCCGAGAAGTCCCTGATGGAAGTGATGGAGCTGGTCAAGGCCATCGAAGAGAAGTTCGGCGTCTCCGCCGCCGCTCCGGTCGCTGCTGCTGCAGCTGGCCCGGCTGCCGTGGTTGAAGAGCAGACCGAGTTCAACGTGGTGCTGGTCAGCGCCGGTGGCAACAAGGTTGCTGCCATTAAGGCTGTCCGCGCCGTGACCGGCCTGGGCCTAAAGGAAGCCAAGGATCTGACCGAAGCCGGTGGCATCCTGAAGGAAGGCGCAACCAAGGAAGAAGCCGAGAAGATCAAGAAGGAACTGACCGAAGCCGGCGCGACCGTCGAAGTCAAGTAAGCAGCATCTTGCATCGCCAGCGTTTCAGGGTGATGCACCGAAGGCTGGGAGCGTAAAGCTCCCGGCCTTTGGCCGTTGATGGAAAGCCGGGATTTGAGAGTCGGCATTCGGGATTCGAAGGCAATCTTCGCCATCCCCTATCTCGTCATCCCAATCTCCGCTTCACCGAGTTGGTAGTTGGAAGTAGCAAGAGAAGGCGTGCTGGTGCCGGCAATACCAGCGACTTCCAACTGACAATTTTGTTATTTCAGGGCCGCGGCGACGCTGCCCCCGCAACCTAGGGTGGAAGACCTCATGACGTCTTATTCGTTCACCGAAAAAAAGCGTATCCGCAAGGATTTCGGTAAGCAGCGCTCGATTCTCGAAGTGCCGTTCCTGCTTGCGATCCAGGTGGACTCCTACCGCGAATTCCTGCAGGAAGACGTGGAGCAGAACAAGCGTAAGGACCTCGGTCTGCACGCAGCGCTGAAGTCGGTGTTCCCGATTTCCAGCTACAGCGGCAACGCCGCGTTGGAATACGTCGGTTACAAGCTGGGTCAGCCGGTGTTCGACGAGCGTGAATGCCGTCAGCGTGGCATGAGCTATGGCGCGCCGCTGCGCGTGACCGTGCGCCTGGTGATCTACGACCGCGAGTCGTCGACCAAGGCCATCAAGTACGTGAAGGAGCAGGAGGTCTATCTGGGCGAAATCCCGCTGATGACCGACAACGGTACCTTCATCGTCAACGGCACCGAGCGCGTGATCGTCTCGCAGCTGCACCGTTCGCCGGGTGTGTTCTTCGACCACGACCGTGGCAAGACCCACAGCTCGGGCAAGCTGCTGTACAGCGCCCGCATCATTCCGTACCGCGGCTCGTGGCTGGACTTCGAGTTCGACCCGAAGGATGCGCTGTTCACCCGTATCGACCGTCGTCGCAAGCTGCCGGTGTCGATCCTGCTGCGTGCGCTTGGCTACAACAACGAAGAGATGTTGGCCGAGTTCTTCGAGATCAACACCTTCCACATCAATCCGGACGAAGGCGTGCAGCTGGAGCTGGTGCCGGAGCGTCTGCGTGGCGAAACGCTGAACTTCGACCTGGCCGATGGCGACAAGGTCATCGTGGAAGCGGGCAAGCGCATCACCGCGCGTCACGTCAAGCAGCTCGAAGCCGCCGGCGTCGCCGCGCTGGCCGTGCCGGACGATTACCTGGTCACGCGCATCCTGTCGCACGACGTGGTCGATAGCTCGACCGGCGAATTGCTGGCCAATGCCAACGATGAAATCACCGAAGACCAGCTGGCTGCGTTCCGCAAGGCCGGTGTCGATGCGGTCGGCACCCTGTGGGTGAACGATCTGGACCGTGGCCCGTACCTGTCCAACACCCTGCGCATCGATCCGACCAAGACCCAGCTGGAAGCGCTGGTCGAGATCTACCGCATGATGCGTCCGGGCGAACCGCCGACCAAGGAAGCTGCGCAGAACCTGTTCCACAATCTGTTCTTCACCTTCGAGCGCTACGACCTGTCCACGGTCGGCCGGATGAAGTTCAACCGTCGCGTCGGCCGCAAGGACGTGCTGGGCGAGTCGGTGCTGTACGACAAGAAATACTTTGCCGAGCGCAACGACGAAGAGTCCAAGCGTCTGGTCGCCGAGCACACCGACACCTCCGACATCCTGGAAGTGCTCAAGGTGCTCACCGAAATCCGCAACGGTCGCGGCGTGGTCGATGACATCGATCACCTGGGCAACCGTCGCGTGCGTTCGGTCGGCGAAATGGCCGAGAACGTGTTCCGGGTGGGCCTGGTCCGCGTCGAGCGCGCGGTCAAGGAGCGGTTGTCGATGGCCGAATCCGAAGGCCTGACCCCGCAGGAGCTGATCAACGCCAAGCCGGTGGCTGCCGCGATCAAGGAATTCTTCGGCTCCTCGCAGCTGTCGCAGTTCATGGATCAGAACAACCCGCTGTCGGAAGTGACGCACAAGCGTCGCGTCTCCGCACTGGGCCCGGGCGGTCTGACCCGCGAGCGCGCCGGCTTCGAAGTGCGCGACGTGCATCCGACCCATTACGGCCGCGTCTGCACCATCGAAACGCCGGAAGGTCCGAATATCGGCCTGATCAACTCGCTGGCCGTGTTCGCCCGCACCAACCAGTACGGCTTCCTCGAGACGCCGTACCGCAAGGTGCTGGACGGCAAGGTCTCCGACGACGTCGAGTATCTGTCGGCGATCGAAGAAAACGAGTACGTGATCGCCCAGGCGAACGCGCTGACCGATGCCAAGAACATGCTCACCGAGCAGTTCGTGCCGTGCCGGTTCCAGGGCGAGTCGCTGCTGAAGCCGCCGGCCGAAGTGCACTTCATGGACGTCTCGCCGATGCAGACCGTGTCGGTCGCCGCGGCGCTGGTGCCGTTCCTGGAGCACGACGACGCCAACCGCGCATTGATGGGCGCCAACATGCAGCGCCAGGCCGTGCCGACGCTGCGTTCGCAGAAGCCGTTGGTCGGTACCGGCATCGAGCGTGCGGTTGCGCGCGACTCGGGCGTGACCGTCAATGCCTTGCGTGGTGGTGTGATCGAGCAGATCGACGCGGCCCGCATCGTGGTCAAGGTCAACGAGGCAGAAATCGGCGGCGGCACCGATGCCGGCGTGGATATCTACAACCTGATCAAGTACACCCGCTCCAACCAGAACACCTGCATCAACCAGCGTCCGCTGGTGAACGTGGGTGACGTGATCGCGCGCGGCGACGTGCTGGCCGACGGCCCGTCCACCGACATCGGTGAGCTGGCGCTGGGCCAGAACATGCTGATCGCCTTCATGCCGTGGAACGGCTACAACTTCGAAGACTCCATCCTGCTCTCCGAGCGCGTGGTGGAAGAGGATCGTTACACCACGATCCACATCGAGGAACTGACCTGCGTGGCGCGCGACACCAAGCTGGGGCCGGAGGAAATTTCCGCCGACATCCCGAACGTGTCCGAGCAGGCCTTGAACCGTCTGGACGAAAGCGGCGTGGTGTACATCGGTGCGGAAGTGCGCGCTGGCGACATCATGGTCGGCAAGGTCACGCCGAAGGGCGAAAGCCAGCTGACCCCGGAAGAGAAGCTGCTGCGTGCGATCTTCGGTGAGAAGGCGTCCGACGTGAAGGACAGCTCGCTGCGCGTGCCTCCGGGCATGGACGGCACCGTCATCGACGTGCAGGTCTTCACCCGCGACGGTATCGAGAAGGACAAGCGTGCGCGTCAGATCGAAGAGTCCGAAATCAAGCGCGTCAAGAAGGACTTCGACGACCAGTTCCGTATTTTGGAAGCGGCCATCTACGCACGTCTGCGCTCGCAGATCGTGGGCAAGGTCGCCAACGGCGGTCCGAACCTGAAGAAGGGCGACAACGTCACCGACGCGTATCTGGACGGGCTGAAGAAGTCCGATTGGTTCCAGCTGCGCATGAAGGACGAAGACGCCGCCGATGCCATCGAACGTGCGCAGAAGCAGATCCAGGCGCACGAGAAGGAATTCGAAGCACGCTTCGCCGACAAGCGCGGCAAGATCACCCAGGGCGACGACCTCGCACCGGGCGTGCTGAAGATGGTCAAGGTGTTCCTGGCAGTGAAGCGCCGCATCCAGCCGGGCGACAAGATGGCAGGCCGCCACGGCAACAAGGGTGTGGTCTCCAACGTCGTGCCGGTCGAGGACATGCCGTACATGGCCACCGGCGAGCCGGTGGACATCGTGCTGAACCCGCTCGGCGTGCCGTCGCGTATGAACATCGGCCAGATTCTGGAAGTGCATCTGGGCTGGGCCGCCAAGGGCCTGGGTCGCAAGATCCAGCGCATGCTGGAAGCCCAGGCCGCAGTCAGCGAGCTGCGCAAGTTCCTGGACGACATCTACAACCACGACAGCGCGATCAATGCACAGCGCGTGGATCTGTCGCAGTTCAGCGATGAGGAATTGCTCAACCTGGGCAAGAACCTGATAGATGGCGTGCCGATGGCTACCCCGGTGTTCGACGGCGCCAGCGAAGCGGAAATCAAGCGCATGCTGGAACTTGCCGAACTGCCGCAGAGCGGTCAGACCCAGTTGTACGACGGTCGGACCGGCGAAGCGTTCGATCGCAAGACCACGGTTGGCTACATGCACTACCTGAAGTTGAACCACTTGGTCGACGACAAGATGCATGCGCGCTCGACCGGCCCGTACTCGCTCGTCACCCAGCAGCCGCTGGGCGGCAAGGCGCAGTTCGGCGGTCAGCGCTTCGGTGAGATGGAAGTCTGGGCGCTGGAAGCCTACGGCGCGGCCTACACCCTGCAGGAAATGCTGACGGTGAAGTCCGACGACGTGCAGGGCCGCAACCAGATGTACAAGAACATCGTCGATGGTGAGCACGAGATGGTCGCGGGCATGCCGGAATCCTTCAACGTGTTGGTGAAGGAAATCCGCTCGCTGGCGATCAACATGGAACTGGAAGAGTGATCGCGCTGGATCCAGGTGCCGCAGCGCGGTGCCTGGATCCGGAACGTAATGCCCTCGGTTTCATCTCAGATACGAAATTCCTCCGACCCGGAGATATCCAATGAAAGACCTGCTCAACCTCTTCAATCAACAGCGCCAGACGCTGGATTTCGACGCGATCAAGATCGCGCTGGCCTCGCCTGACCTGATCCGTTCGTGGTCCTACGGCGAAGTGAAGAAGCCCGAAACCATCAACTACCGCACCTTCAAGCCGGAGCGTGACGGCCTGTTCTGCGCTGCCATCTTTGGTCCGATCAAGGACTACGAATGCCTGTGCGGCAAGTACAAGCGCATGAAGCACCGTGGCGTGGTCTGCGAAAAGTGCGGCACCGAAGTCACCCTGGCCAAGGTGCGTCGTGAGCGTATGGGTCACATCGACCTGGCCTCGCCGGTCGCGCACATCTGGTTCCTCAAGTCGCTGCCCTCGCGCATCGGCCTGATGCTGGACATGACCCTGCGCGACATCGAGCGCGTGCTGTACTTCGAAGCCTACGTGGTCACCGAGCCGGGTCTGACCCCGCTCGAGCGCCGCCAGCTGCTGACCGAAGAGCAGTACCTGACCGCACGCCAGGAGTACAACGACGACTTCGACGCCGCCATGGGCGCCGAGGCCGTGTACGAACTGCTGCGCACGATCGAGCTGCAGTCCGAAATGACCCGTTTGCGCGAAGAAATCGCCAGCACCGGTTCGGAAACCAAGCTCAAGCGTCTGACCAAGCGCATCAAGCTGATTGAAGCCTTCCTGGAATCGGGCAACCGTCCGGAGTGGATGGTCATGACCGTGCTGCCGGTGCTGCCGCCGGACCTGCGTCCGCTGGTGCCGCTGGATGGTGGCCGCTTCGCGACCTCGGATCTGAACGATCTGTACCGCCGCGTGATCAACCGCAACAACCGTCTGCGTCGTCTGCTCGAGCTCAATGCGCCGGACATCATCGTGCGCAATGAAAAGCGCATGCTGCAGGAATCGGTCGATGCGCTGCTGGACAACGGCCGTCGCGGCCGTGCCATCACCGGTACCAACAAGCGTCCGCTGAAGTCGCTGGCCGACATGATCAAGGGCAAGCAGGGCCGGTTCCGTCAGAACCTGCTCGGCAAGCGCGTGGACTACTCCGGTCGTTCGGTCATCACCGTCGGTCCGTACCTCAAGCTGCACCAGTGCGGCCTGCCGAAGAAGATGGCGCTGGAGCTGTTCAAGCCGTTCGTGTTCGCCAAGCTGCAGCGTCGCGGCCTGGCCACCACCATCAAGGCCGCCAAGAAGCTGGTCGAGCGCGAAGAAGCCGAAGTCTGGGACATCCTGGAAGAAGTCATCCGCGAGCATCCGGTGCTGTTGAACCGTGCGCCGACCCTGCACCGTCTGGGCATCCAGGCGTTCGAGCCGGTGTTGATCGAAGGCAAGGCCATCCAGCTGCATCCGCTGGTGTGTACCGCCTTCAACGCCGACTTCGACGGTGACCAGATGGCCGTCCACGTGCCGCTCTCGCTGGAAGCCCAGCTGGAAGCGCGTGCGCTGATGATGTCCACCAACAACATCCTGTCGCCGGCCAACGGCGAGCCGATCATCGTGCCGTCGCAGGACGTGGTGTTGGGCCTGTACTACATGAGCCGCGCCCTGGAGAACAAGAAGGGCGAGGGCATGGTGTTCGCCAACACCAGCGAAGTGAAGCGCGCCTACGACAACCGCGTGGTGGAATTGCACGCCAAGGTCAAGGTCCGTATCACCCAGGTGGACGTGGACGCGGTCGATGGCAAGCGCACCAGCGGTACCTCGATCGTGGACACCACGGTCGGTCGTGCGCTGCTGAGCGAAATCCTGCCCGAAGGCCTGCCGTTCCAGCTGGCCAACACCGAGATGACCAAGAAGAACATCTCGCGTCTGATCAACTCCAGCTACCGTCTGCTGGGCTTGAAGGACACCGTCGTGTTCGCCGACAAGCTGATGTACACCGGCTATGCCTACGCCACCCGTGCAGGCGTGTCGATCGGCATCGACGACATGCTGATCCCGGACGAGAAGAAGGGCATCCTCACCGAGGCCGAAGCCGAAGTGCTGGAAATCCAGGAGCAGTACCAGTCGGGCCTGGTCACAGCCGGCGAGCGCTACAACAAGGTCGTGGACATCTGGTCGCGTACCAGCGAGCGCATCGCCAAGGCGATGATGGACACCATCGGTACCGAGAAGGTCGAAAATGCCAAGGGCGAGACCATCGACCAGAAGTCGATGAACTCGCTGTACATCATGGCCGACTCCGGTGCGCGTGGTAGCCAGGCGCAGATCCGTCAGCTGGCCGGTATGCGCGGCCTGATGGCGCGTCCGGACGGCTCGATCATCGAGACGCCGATCAAGGCCAACTTCCGCGAAGGCCTGAACGTGCAGGAGTACTTCAACTCCACCCACGGTGCCCGTAAGGGTCTGGCCGATACCGCGCTGAAGACCGCGAACTCGGGTTACCTGACCCGTCGTCTGGTCGACGTGGCGCAGGACGTGGTCATTACCGAAGTCGACTGCGGCACCACCGAAGGGTTGATCATGACCCCGATCGTGGAAGGCGGCGATGTGGTCGAGCCATTGAAGGAGCGCGTGCTGGGCCGTGTGGTGGCCGAGGACGTGTACCTGCCGGGCAACGACGAAGAGCCGATCGTCACCCGCAACACGCTGCTCGACGAAGCCTGGGTCGCCAAGCTGGAAGAGGCCAGTGTGCAGTCGGTGAAGGTGCGTTCGACCATCAGCTGCGAGTCCTCGTTCGGCGTGTGCGCACGCTGCTACGGTCGCGATCTTGCACGTGGTCACCAGGTCAACATCGGTGAAGCGGTCGGCGTCATCGCCGCACAGTCGATCGGTGAGCCGGGTACCCAGCTGACCATGCGTACGTTCCACATCGGTGGTGCGGCATCGCGTGCGGCGGCGGTGGACAACATCACCGTCAAGACCACCGGTTCGGTGAAGTTCAACAACCTCAAGTCGGTGGCGCACGCCAGCGGCGCGCTGGTTGCAGTCTCGCGTTCGGGCGAACTGTCCGTGCTTGATGGCCATGGCCGCGAGCGCGAGCGTTACAAGCTGCCGTACGGCGCCACCATCACCGCCAAGGATGGTGATGCGGTCAAGGCCGGGCAGGGCGTTGCCAACTGGGATCCGCATAACCACCCGATCGTGTCGGAAGTGGCCGGTTTCATCCGCTTCATCGACTTCGTCGACGGCGTCACCGTCATCGAGAAGACCGACGAACTGACCGGTCTGGCCTCGCGCGAAATCACCGACCCGAAGCGTCGCGGTGCACATGCCAAGGAACTGCGTCCGATCGTGCGCATCGTCGATGGCAAGGGCAATGATCTGACGATCCCGAACACGGATCTGCCGGCCCAGTACCTGTTGCCGCCGCGCTCCATCGTCAACCTGCAGGACGGCGCCGCCGTCGGCGTGGGCGACGTGGTCGCCAAGATCCCGCAGGAAGCGTCCAAGACCCGCGACATCACCGGTGGTCTGCCGCGCGTTGCCGACCTGTTCGAAGCGCGCAAGCCGAAGGATCCGGCGATCCTGGCCGAGCGTTCGGGCATCATCAGCTTCGGTAAGGACACCAAGGGCAAGCAGCGCCTGATCATCAAGGACACCGATGGTTCGGAACACGAAGAGCTGATCCCCAAGTACCGCCAGATCATCGTGTTCGAAGGCGAGCATGTGACCAAGGGCGAGACCGTGGTGGACGGCGAGCCGAGCCCGCAGGACATCCTGCGTCTGCTGGGTGTCGAGCCGCTGGCCGCGTATCTGGTCAAGGAAATCCAGGACGTGTATCGCCTGCAGGGCGTGAAGATCAACGACAAGCACATCGAGGTGATCACCCGCCAGATGCTGCGCAAGGTCGAGATCACCGACCAGGGCACCAGCAAGTTCCTCAACGGCGAGCAGGTCGAGCGCCAGCGCGTCATCGAGGAAAATGCCCGCCTGGTCAAGCGCAACGAACTGCCGGCCAAGTACGATCCGGTGCTGCTGGGTATCACCAAGGCCTCGTTGGCCACCGAGTCGTTCATCTCGGCGGCCTCGTTCCAGGAGACCACCCGCGTGTTGACCGAGGCTGCCGTGCGCGGCACCCGCGACAACCTGCGCGGTCTGAAGGAAAACGTGATCGTGGGTCGTCTGATCCCGGCCGGTACCGGTCTGGCCTACCATGCCGGACGTCGCAAGTCTTCGGGTCTGACCGACTCGGAAATGGAAACGCTGTCGGGCAAGCCGGCAGTGGCCGAACCGGTCGCCACGGTGGCCGACGCTGGCGCGGACGAGGAGTAAGCGCTCCGACGGCGGTCGCAAGACCGCCGTAAGCCAAGCGAAAAGGAGGGCAGGAGGCCCTCCGTTTTCCGGCCTTTGGATGGGCCAGCAGGGTTAGATTTCCGTGAAGTTGACGGAGTTTCGTCCTGCCAGCTATACTTCCCTGTCTCGGCGGGCCGTTTTTCGGCCTGCCTTTGTTTTCGTGCAAGGCCGTCTCGGCCTCTCAATCAGAAGAATCAACTGATGACGACGATCAATCAGCTGGTCCGCAAGCCTCGGCAAGCGACCACCTACAAGAGTGCCTCCCCGGCACTGGACAAGTGTCCGCAGCGCCGCGGCGTCTGCACACGCGTCTATACCACTACCCCGAAGAAGCCGAACTCGGCCCTGCGTAAGGTCGCCAAGGTGCGCCTGACGAATCAGGAAGAGATCATCAGCTACATCGGTGGTGAAGGCCACAACCTGCAGGAGCACTCCGTGGTCCTGATTCGCGGTGGCCGCGTCAAGGATCTTCCCGGTGTGCGTTATCACACCGTCCGTGGTTCGCTGGACGCCGCCGGCGTCGCAAAGCGCCGTCAAGGTCGTTCCAAGTACGGCGCCAAGCGCCCGAAGAGCTAAGGAAACACTCCAATGTCCCGTAAAGGTTCTACTCCGCAGCGCACCGTCCTGCCTGATCCAAAGCATGGCAGCGAAACCATTGCCCGCTTCATCAATATGGTGATGCAAAGTGGCAAGAAGTCGGTTGCTGAGAAAATTGTCTATGGCGCGATGGACGTCATTGGCGAAAAGAATCCGAATGCCGTCGAGCTGGTGCAGAAAGCACTGGACAACGTGGCCCCGGCTGTCGAAGTTAAATCGCGTCGCGTCGGTGGTGCTACCTATCAGGTGCCCGTCGAAGTGCGCTCCTCCCGTCGCACGGCGCTGGCAATGCGCTGGTTGATCGATTCCGCGCGCAAGCGTGGCGAGAACACCATGCCGCGCAAGCTGGCTGCAGAACTGTTGGACGCCTCGGAAAGCCGCGGCGGCGCGATCAAGAAGCGCGAAGAGACGCACCGTATGGCGGAGGCGAACAAGGCGTTCGCACACTACCGCTGGTGACCTCGTGGGCCTTGGTAACGGGGCCCTTCAGCACCATCTGAGTGCTGTTTGCGACGCGCGATTAGCGTCGCATCTAAATCCGAAGGCCGCCGAAAGGCGGCGTTCGGCCATCCGAAATCCAAGAAATTGAGAGGCTCCCCGTGGCCCGCACCACCCCTATCGAGCGTTACCGCAACTTCGGCATCATGGCCCACATCGATGCCGGCAAGACCACCACCTCCGAGCGCATCCTGTTCTACACCGGTGTCAGTCACAAGATCGGCGAAGTCCATGACGGCGCTGCAGTGATGGACTGGATGGAGCAGGAGCAGGAGCGTGGTATCACCATCACCTCCGCTGCGACCACCGCGTTCTGGTCGGGTATGGACAAGTCCATGCCGCAGCATCGCCTCAACATCATCGATACCCCCGGGCACGTCGACTTCACCATCGAAGTGGAGCGCTCCTTGCGCGTGCTCGACGGTGCGGTGTTCGTGCTGTGCGCCGTGGGTGGCGTACAGCCGCAGTCCGAGACCGTGTGGCGCCAGGCCAACAAGTATTCCGTGCCGCGCATGGCCTTCGTCAACAAGATGGACCGTACCGGTGCCAACTTCGACAAGGTTGTCGAGCAGCTGAAGGCCCGTCTGGGTGCCTACGCCGTGCCGATGCAGGTGCCGATCGGTGCTGAAGACGGTTTCGAGGGCGTGGTCGACCTGCTGAAGATGAAGGCGATTCATTGGGATGTTGCCTCGCAGGGCACCACCTTCGAATACGGTGACATTCCGGCCGATCTGGTCGAGATTGCGACCGAGGCACGTTCGTTCATGGTTGAAGCGGCTGCAGAAGCCAGCGAAGACCTGATGGACAAGTACCTCAACGAAGGCGACCTGACCGAAGAAGAGATCCTGGTGGGTCTGCGCGAGCGCACCCTGAAGGTCGAGATCGTGCCGGTGTTTTGTGGCTCGGCGTTCAAGAACAAGGGCGTGCAGGCCATGCTCGACGGCGTCGTGCACCTGTTGCCGTCGCCGGCCGACCGTCCGCCGGTCCAGGGCATCGACGAAGACGAGAAGGAAGACACCCGTCCGGCGACCGATACCGCGCCGTTCTCGGCGTTGGCGTTCAAGATCATGACTGACCCGTTCGTGGGCTCGCTGACGTTCTTCCGTGTCTATTCGGGCACGCTGAACTCCGGCGACCAGGTCTATAACCCGGTCAAGTCGAAGAAAGAGCGCGTGGGTCGCATCCTGCAGATGCATTCCAACAACCGCGAAGAGATCAAGGAAGTGCGCGCTGGTGACATCGCCGCGGCCGTGGGTCTGAAGGACGTCACCACCGGCGATACGTTGTGTGCGCAGGACAAGATCATCACCCTGGAGCGCATGGTGTTCCCGGAGCCGGTGATCTCGATGGCGGTGGAGCCCAAGACCAAGTCGGACCAGGAAAAGATGGGTACGGCACTGGGTCGTCTGGCGCAGGAAGATCCTTCTTTCCGCGTCAAGACCGACGAAGAATCCGGCCAGACCATCATCTCCGGCATGGGCGAGCTGCACCTGGACATCATCGTCGACCGCATGCGTCGCGAGTTCAATGTCGAGGCCAACGTCGGCAAGCCGCAGGTTGCGTATCGCGAAACGATCCGCAAGACCGACGTCAAGTCCGACTACAAGCACGCCAAGCAGTCCGGTGGTAAGGGTCAGTACGGTCACGTGGTGATCGAGCTGTCGCCGATGACCGAAGAAGATCGCAAGAACGACAACGTCAAAGACGATTTCCTCTTCATCAACGACATCACCGGCGGCATCATCCCGAAGGAATTCATCCCCTCGGTCGAAAAGGGCCTGCGCGAAACGATCACCAGTGGTCCGATCGCCGGCTTCCCGGTGGTGGGCGTCAAGGTCAAGCTGGTGTTCGGCTCGTACCATGACGTCGACTCCTCGGAAATGGCGTTCAAGCTGGCCGCGTCGATGGCGTTCAAGCAGGGCTTTGCCAAAGCCAGCCCGGTGTTGCTTGAGCCGATCATGAAGGTCGAGATCGTCAGCCCGGAGGATTACCTGGGTGACGTGATGGGCGACGTGAGCCGTCGTCGTGGCGTGTTGCAGGGTCAGGACGACAGCCCGTCGGGCAAGATCATCAATGCGATGATTCCGCTGGGTGAGATGTTCGGTTATGCGACTTCGCTGCGCTCGATGAGCCAGGGCCGCGCCACGTTCTCGATGGAATTCGACCATTACGAAGAGGCGCCGACCAACATCGCCGACGCCGTCACCAAGAAGGGCTGAGTTCGCTCAGCCGCTTCGCACAAAATTTTCTAATTAGAGGTAGTGAGTCATGGCAAAAGCTAAATTTCTTCGCGAAAAGCTGCACGTTAACGTCGGCACCATCGGTCACGTCGACCATGGCAAGACCACGTTGACCGCTGCGCTGACCAAGATCGGTGCCGAGCGTTTCGGTGGCGAGTTCAAGGCGTACGACGCGATCGACGCAGCGCCGGAAGAGAAGGCGCGTGGTATTACGATCTCGACCGCGCACGTCGAGTACGAATCCGCAAACCGTCACTACGCGCACGTCGATTGCCCCGGCCACGCCGACTACGTCAAGAACATGATCACCGGTGCAGCGCAGATGGACGGCGCGATCCTGGTGTGTTCGGCTGCCGACGGCCCGATGCCGCAGACCCGTGAGCACATTCTGCTCTCGCGTCAGGTCGGTGTGCCGCACATCGTCGTGTTCCTGAACAAGGCCGACATGGTCGACGACGCCGAGCTGCTTGAGCTGGTCGAGATGGAAGTGCGTGAGCTCCTGAGCAAGTACGACTTCCCGGGCGACGACACTCCGATCATTCACGGTTCGGCCCGTCTGGCGCTTGATGGCGATCAGAGCGACATCGGTGTGCCGGCGATCCTGAAGCTGGTCGAGGCTCTGGATACCTTCATTCCGGATCCGACCCGCGACGTCGACCGTCCGTTCCTGATGCCGGTCGAAGACGTGTTCTCGATCTCGGGTCGTGGCACCGTGGTGACTGGTCGTATCGAGCGCGGCATCATCAAGGTCGGCGACGAAATCGAAATCGTCGGTATCCGCGACACGCAGAAGACCACAGTCACCGGCGTGGAAATGTTCCGCAAGCTGCTGGACCAGGGTCAGGCAGGCGACAACGCCGGTCTGCTGCTGCGCGGCACCAAGCGTGACGACGTGGAGCGCGGCCAGGTGCTGTGCAAGCCGGGTTCGATCAAGCCGCACACCGAGTTCGAAGCCGAAGTCTACGTGCTGGCCAAGGATGAGGGTGGCCGTCATACCCCGTTCTTCAAGGGCTACCGTCCGCAGTTCTACTTCCGCACCACCGACATCACTGGCGCCTGCCAGTTGCCGGAAGGCGTGGAGATGGTGATGCCGGGCGACAACGTGAAGATGGTCGTGACCCTGATCAACCCGGTCGCGATGGACGAAGGTCTGCGCTTCGCGATTCGTGAAGGTGGCCGTACCGTCGGCGCCGGCGTGGTTGCCAAGATCATCAAGTAAGTGCCTGCGATCCGGCGACGCCTCGTCGCCGGATCAGCACGTAAGCAACGCAAAGGTCGGCGCAAGCCGACCTTTTTTGTTAAGCGCAAAATATGCGCGTGCAATGCAATTCGCAGGGTAGAGCGCTTGCGCAGGTAAAGACACCTCGCTATAATGCGCGGCTAGGTGTCCCTGGGTAGGGCGCAGAGTTACAGCGAAAAGAACGGCAGGACGCCGCTCGTGTTCGCCAGACCGGGAAGGTCGCGTTGCATGGAGCACTCAACAACTCACGTGTTGTTGACGGTGCTCTCGTTGCGCACTATACTTTTCCGTCTGGGCAGACCGGTTTACCGGCCTGCCTCAGTTTTTGGGCGGAGGAAATGCCCTCGCTGGCAGGACGCACGGCGATTTCATCTACGCAGGAATATCGGGGCAGGTATCCCAGAGGCCTTGCCCGTCGCTCTTTTAATGAAGGAATCTTCCGTCATGTCGGAACAGCAAAAGATCCGGATTCGGTTGAAGGCGTTCGATCATCGATTGATCGACCGTTCGGCCAGCGAGATCGTCGAAACGGCCAAGCGGACCGGCGCGCAAGTGCGTGGCCCGATCCCGTTGCCGACCAAGATCGAACGTTACACCATCCTCGTATCCCCGCATGCCGACAAGGATGCGCGTGACCAATACGAAACCCGCACGCACAAGCGTGTGCTCGATATCGTCGACCCGAACGACAAGACCGTGGACGCGCTGATGAAGCTCGAACTCGCGGCTGGCGTCGACGTCCAGATCAAGCTGACCTGAGGACTACGACCATGACGAAGAAATATTCGTTGGGCTTCGTAGGCCGCAAGGCCGGTATGAGCCGCGTCTTTACTGAAGACGGTCGCTCGGTACCGGTCACGCTGATCGAAGCAACTCCAAACCGCATCGCGCAGATCAAGACCGTCGAAGCTGACGGCTACAGCGCAGTGCAGATTACCGTTGGTGCCCGTCGCGCCGCACTGGTCAACAAGCCAGCTGCTGGTCACTTCGCCAAGGCGAAGGTGGAAGCGGGTCGCGGCCTGTGGGAATTCCGCGTTGAAGATGCGCAGCTCGGCGATTTCGCCGTTGGCGGCGAAATCAAGGCGGACATCTTCGAGGTCGGCCAGAAGGTCGACGTCCAGGGCGTCACCAAGGGTAAGGGTTTCCAGGGCACCATCAAGCGCTACAACTTCCGTATGGGCGATGCAACTCACGGTAACTCGCTGTCGCATCGCGCGCCGGGTTCGTTGGGTCAGCGCCAGACCCCGGGTCGTGTTTTCCCGGGCAAGAAGATGTCGGGCCACATGGGCGCCGTGCAGCAAAGCACGCAGAACCTGGAAGTGGTCAAGGTCGACGTCGAACGTGGTCTGATTGCTATCCGCGGCGCCGTGCCTGGCGCAGCTGGTGGCGACGTGATCGTCCGTCCGGCGAGCAAGGCATAAGGAGAGATGACGATGGAACTCGTTATCACGGGTAGTAGCAACAAGGTCTCGGTCTCCGATGCCGTGTTCGGTCGCGAATTCAGCGAAGATCTGGTTCACCAGGTCGTCGTCGCTTATCGCAATGCCGGCCGTGCTGGTACCAAGGCTCAGAAGACGCGTTCGGAAGTTGCGGGCACGACCAAGAAGTCGAAGAAGCAGAAGGGCGGCGGTGCGCGTCATGGCGCGTTGACGGCTCCGATCTTCGTCGGCGGCGGCGTGACCTTCGCGGCCAAGCCGCGCAGCTTCGAACAGAAAGTCAACCGCAAGATGTACCGTGCGGCCATCTGCGCGATCTTCTCTGAGCTTAATCGCCAGGGTCGCCTGATGATCGTCGAAGCGTTCGACGTCGAAGCAACCAAGACCCAGGGTCTGATCGAGAAGCTGAAGGGACTGGATGTGGGCAAGCGCCCGTTGATCGTCACCGAAGAAGCGTCCGAGCACCTGTACCTGTCCGCTCGCAATCTGCCGTATGTGCAGGTGCGTGATGTGCAGGGTCTGGATCCGGTCGCTCTGGTCGGGGCCGATACGGTCGTGATCACCGCCGATGCGGTCAAGAAGATCGAGGAGTGGCTGGCATGAGCAGCAACGAAAAAATCTTCAGCGTGCTGCGTGCTCCGCGAGTCTCTGAAAAGACCGCGCGCCTGCAGGAAATCTCCAACCAGTATGTCTTCGAAGTTTCGAACGAAGCCACCAAAGCCGATGTAAAGGCCGCGGTTGAGCAGCTGTTCGACGTCAAGGTCAAAGCTGTCAACGTGGTCAACGTCAAGGGCAAGAGCAAGTCCTTCCGTAACCGTGCTGGTAGCCGCGGCAATTGGCGCAAGGCGTACGTCCGCCTGGTTGATGGTCAGTCCATCGACGTAACGGCTAAGGCCTGAGGTCCATCCCATGCCATTGATGAAGTTCAAACCCACCTCTCCCGGCCGTCGTTCCGCCGTGCGTGTGGTTACTCCCGATCTGCACAAGGGTGCACCGCACGCGGCGCTGCTCGATTCGCAGAGCAAGTCCGGTGGTCGTAATCACCATGGCCGCATCACCGTGCGTCACGTCGGTGGTGGTCACAAGCAGCATTACCGCATCATCGACTTCAAGCGCAACAAGGAAGGCATTCCGGCGCGTGTGGAGCGGATCGAATACGATCCGAACCGTACCGCTCATATCGCCCTGCTGTGCTATGTCGACGGCGAGCGTCGCTACATCATTGCCCCCAAGGGCTTGAAGGCTGGCGATCAGGTCATTGCCGGTGCCAACGCACCGATCAAGACCGGCAACACGCTGCCGCTGCGCAACATTCCGGTCGGTACGACGGTTCACGGTATCGAGCTGAAGCCAGGTAAGGGCGCTCAGATCGCACGTGCTGCCGGTGCTGCCGTCCAGCTGGTCGCCCGCGAAGGCATCTATGCCACGCTGCGTCTGCGCTCGGGTGAAATGCGCAAGGTGCCGGTCGAGTGCCGCGCCACCATCGGTGAAGTCGGCAACGACGAGCACAACCTCGAGAAGCTGGGCAAGGCTGGCGCCAAGCGCTGGCGCGGTGTTCGTCCGACCGTTCGCGGTGCGGCCATGAACCCGGTCGATCACCCCCACGGTGGTGGTGAAGCGAAGGCTGGTCAGGGTAATCCGCATCCGGTCACCCCGTGGGGTGTTCCGACCAAGGGTTACAAGACGCGCAAGAACAAGCGCACCCAGCAATTCATCGTCCGCGATCGTAGGGGCTAATCGACCATGGCACGTTCACTCAAGAAGGGCCCGTTCGTCGATCACCACCTTGCAAAGAAGGTGGAGTCTGCTGCGGGTAGCAAGAAGCCGATCAAGACCTGGTCGCGCCGTTCGATGATCCTGCCCGAAATGGTAGGTATCACCATCGCCGTGCATAACGGCAAGAACCACATTCCGGTGCTCGTCAACGAGAATATGGTCGGCCACAAGCTCGGCGAATTTGCCGTCACCCGGACCTTCAAGGGTCACGGTGGCGACAAGAAGTCGAGCAGGTAAGGAGAGATGACGATGGAAGCGAAAGCAATCCTGCGCACCGCGCGCATCTCCCCGCAGAAGGCCCGCCTGGTCGCTGATCAGGTGCGTGGACTGTCCGCCGAACGTGCGGTCAATCTGCTGAAGTTCTCGGACAAGAAGGCTGCACACCTGATCAAAAAGGTGGTGGAGTCGGCTATTGCCAATGCCGAGAACAATCAGGGCGCGGATGTCGACGAGCTGAAGGTCAAGACCATCATGGTTGATGAAGGTCCCTCCCTGAAGCGTTTCATGGCGCGGGCGAAAGGCCGCGGTACCCGCATCCTCAAGCGCACCAGTCACATCACTGTGATTGTTGGCGCCGCCAAGTAAGCGGAAAGGAAAAGACCATGGGTCATAAAGTTCATCCGACTGGAATCCGTCTTGGCATCGCCAAGGACTGGAATTCCAAGTGGTACGCAAACAAGGCCGACTTCGCCGGTTATCTGGCAGCTGACCTGAAAGTGCGTGAAATGCTGCGCAAGAAGCTCGCGCAGGCAGGTATCAGCAAGATCTTGATCGAGCGCCCTGCCAAAACCGCCCGCGTGACGATCCACACTGCCCGTCCGGGCGTGGTGATCGGCAAGCGTGGTGAGGACATCGAAAAGCTGCGTAAGGAAGTGAGCGCGATGATGGGTGTTCCTGCCCACATCAACGTCACCGAAGTGCGCAAGCCGGAGCTGGATGCGCAGCTGGTCGCCGAGTCGATCGCGCAGCAGCTTGAGCGTCGTATCATGTTCCGCCGTGCAATGAAGCGCTCGGTCGGTAACGCGATGCGCCTGGGTGCCCTGGGCATCAAGGTCAACGTGGCTGGCCGCCTCAACGGTGCAGAAATCGCCCGTTCGGAGTGGTACCGCGAAGGCCGCGTGCCGCTGCACACGCTACGTGCCGACATTGATTACGGTTTTGCCGAGGCGTCCACGACGTACGGCATCATCGGTATCAAGGTCTGGATCTATAAGGGTGAGGTCTTTGACTTCTCCCAGGTTGGCCAGGAGAAGCAGGACGACAGCCCGCGCAACGATCGTAACGATCGCGGCGACCGTGGTGACCGTCCTTCGCGCCCGGCTCGTGAAGCGAGGTAACGGCAATGTTGCAACCCAAGCGAACCAAATATCGCAAGATGCACAAGGGCCGTAACGACGGCCTGGCATGGAGCGGAAACGCCGTCAGCTTCGGCGAGTACGGCCTCAAGGCAACCGCGCACGGTCAGCTGACCGCGCGTCAGATTGAAGCAGCACGTCGTACGATCAGCCGCCACGTCAAAAAGGGCGGCAAGATGTGGATTCGTGTGTTTCCCGACAAGCCGATCACCAAGAAGCCGATCGAAGTCCGCATGGGCTCCGGTAAGGGCAACGTGGAGTACTGGGTCGCGCAGATTCAGCCGGGTCGCATGATCTATGAAATCGAAGGTATTCCCGAAGATGTCGCACGTGAGGCATTCCGCCTTGCCGCCGCGAAGCTGTCGGTGACTACCACTTTCGTGACCCGGACGGTGCGCTGATGGACATCAAACAACTCCGCGAGAAGTCGGCTGACGAACTGAAGGCCCACCTGACCGATTTGCGTAAGGAGCAATTCTCGCTCCGTATGCAGCAGGTCACCGGCCAGCTGCCGAAGACCCACGATACCCGCCGGGTACGCCGCGAGATTGCTCGCGTCAAGTACCTGCTCGGCAGCACCAAGTAAGGACGGCCGCGATGAGCGATAACAACGAAAAGCAAGCGCTGCGCACGGTCGAAGGCCGTGTCGTCAGCAACAAGATGGACAAGACGGTCACCGTGTTGGTGGAGCGCCAGGTCAAGCATGCTCTGTACGGCAAGTACATCAAGCGCTCGACCAAGCTGCATGCACACGACGCCGACAATGCCTGTAATGAAGGCGACGTCGTGCGTGTGACCGAGATTGCTCCAATGTCCAAGACCAAGAACTGGCGGGTGGTTGAAATCGTCACCCGTTCGGCCGGCTAAGGGAGATCTGAATCATGATCCAGATGCAGAGCTACCTCGATGTGGCCGACAATTCGGGTGCCAAGGAAGTGATGTGCATCAAGGTGCTGGGCGGCTCGAAGCGCCGCTACGCACACATTGGTGACATCATCAAGGTGACCGTCAAGGACGCCATTCCGCGTGGCAAGGTCAAGAAAGGCGAAGTCTACGACGCCGTCGTGGTGCGTACCCGCAAGGGTGTGCGCCGTCCCGACGGTTCGCTGATTCGCTTCGATGGCAACGCCGCTGTGTTGTTGAACAATAAGCAGGAGCCGATCGGGACCCGCATCTTCGGGCCGGTGACGCGCGAGCTGCGTTCCGAGAAGTTCATGAAGATCGTCTCGCTCGCTCCCGAAGTGCTGTGAGCGGAGGACATATACATGGCTAACCGTATCAAGAAGGGCGACCAGGTCGTCATCAACACCGGCAAGGACAAGGGTAAGCAGGGTGAAGTCGTGCGTGTGGATGGGGATCGCGTGATCGTTTCCAATGCCAACATCATCAAGCGCCATACCAAGCCGAATCCGCAGGCGGGTGTCGCCGGCGGCGTGGTCGAGCGTGAAGCGTCGATCCATATCTCCAACGTCAATATCGTCAACCCGGCAACGGGCAAGGGCGAGCGCGTTGGCTTCAAGGTGCTGGAGGATGGACGCAAATTGCGTGTGTTCCGCTCCAGCGGTGAGGCGCTCGACGCCTGAGGAATGAGATCATGAATACGCGTCTCGAGAAGTTTTACAAGGAAAACGTGGTGCCGGCCCTGATGAAGGAGTTCGGCTACACCAATCCGATGCAGGTGCCGAGGCTGGTCAAGGTCACGCTCAACATGGGCGTGGGCGAGGCGGCAACCAACAAGAAGATTCTGGAAAATGCAGTCGGCGACATGTCCAAGATCTCCGGTCAAAAGCCGGTGGTCACCAAGTCGCGCGTTTCGGTTGCATCGTTCAAGATCCGTGACGGTTGGCCGATCGGCTGCAAGACTACGTTGCGTCGCGCCAAGATGTACGAGTTCCTGGATCGTCTGATCAACATCTCGCTGCCGCGCGTGCGCGACTTCCGTGGTGTTTCCGGTCGTTCCTTTGACGGTCGTGGCAATTTCAACATGGGTGTGAAGGAACAGATCATCTTCCCGGAAATCGATTTCGACGCTGTCGATGCGATCCGCGGTATGGATATCGCCATCACCACCACCGCCAAAACGGATGCGGAAGCGAAGGCGCTGCTGGCAGCGTTCAAGTTCCCGTTCCGTAACTGACCGTAGAGGACATCCGAAATGGCAAAGACCTCCATGATCCACCGCGACATCAAGCGTGCAAAGCTGGCGAAGAAATTCGCCGGCAAGCGTGATGCGCTGAAGAAGATCCTCTCCAGTCAGGATGCGTCCTACGAAGAGAAGATCGATGCGTCGACCAAGTTGCAGAAGCTGCCGCGCGATTCGTCGCCGAGCCGCCACCGCAACCGTTGCGAACTTTCCGGCCGTCCGCGCGGTGTCTATCGCAAGTTCGGTCTGGGTCGCAACATGCTGCGCAAGGCCACGATGAACGGCGACGTTCCGGGCTTGCGTAAGGCAAGCTGGTAACAGCTTTCCGGCCGTTCGCGGCCGGTTTGAACAGGATTGTTCTGTTCAACAAGGGAGTCCGACGCAAGTCGGGCTCTTTTGTCGTATACTTCCGCTTCTGTCTTGCCTGTACAGGCGTGGCATGGCGTAAAGGGTCCTGGCCCATCCCCAGGAAAACACAAGATTTTCGCGAAAGCGGATATCGGTGCACTCAAAGGTACTCATATGAGCATGACTGATCCCATCGCCGACCTGCTGGTACGCATCAAGAATGCGGCCGCGGTTGGTAAGCAGACGGTGAAATTGCCGTCGTCCAAGATCAAGGTCGCGATCGCCCAGGTCCTGAAGGACGAGGGTTACATCACCGACCTGCGCGTGACAGCAACCGAGAACAACAAGTCGGAGCTGGAAATCGTTCTGAAGTATTTCGAAGGCCGTCCGGTCATCGAGACCCTGAAGCGTTTCTCGCGCTCGGGTCTGCGCCAGTACCGCGGCAAGACCGAGCTGCCCAAGGTCCTGGGTGGACTGGGCGTCGCCATCATCTCCACGTCGAAAGGCATCATGACCGATGCGCAGGCTCGCGAAGCCGGCGTTGGTGGTGAAGTCCTGTGCTTCGTGGCCTAAGGGAAGGAATCGAACATGTCCCGTGTAGCCAAGAAGCCTGTGTCCCTTCCGAAGGGTGTTGAGCTCAACGTCCAGCCCGAGCTGGTCAGCGTCAAGGGCCCGAAAGGCACCCTGACCCTGCCGAAGCCGGTTGGCGTCGAAATCGCCATCGACGGCGATGTTGCAACCCTGTCGGCCAACGATCCGTCGCAGCTGGCCATCACCGGCACCGTGCGCGCCATCCTGGCCAATATGGTCAAGGGTGTGTCCGACGGCTTCGAGCGCAAGCTCGAGCTGGTCGGCGTCGGTTACCGCGCCGCCATGCAGGGCAAGGATCTGAGCCTGGCGCTCGGTTTTTCGCACCCGCTGGTGTTCGTGGCGCCGGAAGGCATCACGCTGTCGACCCCGACCCAGACCGAAATTCTGGTCCAGGGTGCCGACAAGCAGCGCGTCGGCGAAGTCGCCGCCAAGATTCGCGGTTTCCGTCCGCCGGAGCCCTACAAGGGCAAGGGTGTGAAGTACGCCGGTGAAGTCATCATTCGCAAGGAAGCCAAGAAGGCGTAAGGCAGGTCCCTCTGCTAGGAGCCCGGCCATCCATGGCCGGACTTTTTAATGCAAAAACCTGTTTTCCTTCAGCTTCCGTAGGATAAATATCATGAGCATCAACAAGAACATCGCCCGTCTGCGTCGCGCCAAGTCCACTCGTTCGCACATCCGTGAGCTGGGCGTCGCCCGCTTGTCGGTGCTGCGCACCGGCCAGCATCTGTATGCGCAGGTCTTCACTGCCGACGGCTCCAAGGTGATCGCTGCTGCGAACACGCTGCAGGCCGACGTCAAGGAAGGTCTGAAGAACGGCAAGAACAGCGATGCGGCCGTTAAGGTTGGCAAGCTGATCGCCGAGCGCGCCAAGGCTGCGGGTATCGAGAAGGTCGCATTCGATCGCTCGGGCTACCGCTACCACGGCCGTATCAAGGCGCTGGCTGACGCAGCTCGCGAAGGCGGCTTGAAGTTCTAAGCACTGCTGCGAATGTGGCCAGCGGCCACATTCGCGTTACCGCCGGCAGGGAGATGCCGGACCGTCCCGTTCTTTTGTAACGGTGCCGGGAACACAGTTCCATTCCACAACCATAAGCGGCCCCGAGCCGTACATACTCAATCAATCAAGGAATCAAGATGGCAGAAGAACGTGCACCGCGGGGTCGTGATCGCGACCGTAACCGCGAAGAGAAAGTCGACGATGGCATGATCGAAAAGCTGGTCGCGGTCAATCGCGTCAGCAAGACGGTCAAGGGCGGTCGCCAGTTCACCTTCACCGCGTTGACCGTGGTCGGCGATGGTCTCGGTAAGGTTGGTTTCGGTTACGGCAAGGCGCGCGAAGTGCCGGTCGCCATCCAGAAGTCGATGGAGCAGGCACGCAAGAACCTGGCCACTGTCGATCTGAACAATGGCACCTTGTGGCATGCCGTCAAGTCCGGTCATGGCGCAGCTCGCGTCTACATGCAGCCTGCTTCGGAAGGTACCGGCGTCATCGCTGGCGGCGCCATGCGCGCTGTGTTGGAAGCGGTCGGTGTCAAGAACGTGCTGGCCAAGGCGGTTGGTTCGCGTAATCCGATCAACCTGGTGCGTGCAACGCTGAAGGGTCTGTCGGAAGTGCAGTCGCCGGCGCGTGTTGCGGCCAAGCGCGGCAAGAAGGTGGAGGAGCTCAACCATGGCTAAGGACACTGGCAAGACTGTGAAGGTGCGCCTGGTGCGCGGCCTGCGTGGTACCCAGTCGCGTCACCGCCTGTCGGTGCATGCGTTGGGCCTGAATAAGATCAACGATGTGCGTGAACTCAAGGACAGCCCGCAGGTGCGTGGCCTGATCAATACGGTTCACTACCTCGTCAAGGTTGAGGACTAATCCCATGACTATGCATCTCAATGACCTCAAGCCCGCTGACGGCGCCCGTACCGAGCGCACGCGCGTCGGTCGCGGCATCGGCTCCGGCCTTGGCAAGACCTGTGGCCGCGGCCACAAGGGCTCGTTCGCTCGCAAGGGTGGCGGCAAGATCAAGGCGGGTTTCGAAGGCGGCCAGACGCCGATGCAGCGTCGTCTGCCGAAGATCGGTTTCCGTTCCAAGATGGCGCGTGACAGCGCTGAAGTGTTGTCCTACCAGCTGGATAAGCTGGAAGCCGGTGAGATCGACTTTGCAGCGTTGCGTGCGGCCAATCTGGTCCCGAGCCGCGCCAAGAAGGCGAAGATCGTGCTGAAGGGCGAGCTGAGCAAGAAGTTCGTGCTGAAGGGTGTCGCTGCGACTGCAGGCGCCAAGGCAGCAATCGAAGCTGCCGGCGGCAGCGTAGAGGAGTAATCGGCAGATGGCGCAGGCTGGCATTGGTAACCTCGGTGGCGGGCTTGGCAAGTTCACGGAACTTCGCCAGCGGCTGTTGTTCGTCCTCGGGGCATTGATCGTCTATCGCATCGGCTGCTACGTGCCGGTGCCTGGCGTGAATCCCGATGCCATGCTTTCGTTGATGCAGGCGCAGGGTGGCGGCATCGTGGACATGTTCAACATGTTCTCGGGCGGCGCCCTGCACCGTTTCAGTATTTTTGCGTTGAACGTGATGCCGTATATTTCGGCATCGATCGTGATCCAGTTGGCCACGCACATCTTTCCCGCGCTCAAGGCGATGCAGAAAGAAGGCGAATCCGGCCGACGCAAGATCACCCAGTATTCGCGCATCGGTGCGGTGCTTCTGGCAGTAGTGCAGGGCGGCAGTATCGCGCTGGCACTGCAGAATCAGACCGCGCCGGGTGGCGCCCCGGTGGTGTACGCGCCGGGCATGGGCTTTGTGCTGACTGCAGTGATTGCACTGACCGCCGGCACCATCTTCTTGATGTGGGTTGGCGAGCAGGTGACTGAGCGCGGCATCGGTAACGGTGTGTCGCTGATCATCTTCGCCGGTATCGTCGCAGGGCTTCCGTCGGGCGCAATCCAGACTGTCGAAGCGTTCCGCGAAGGCAATCTGAGCTTCATCTCGCTGTTGCTGATCGTCATCACCATCCTGGCGTTTACGCTGTTTGTGGTGTTTGTCGAACGTGGTCAGCGGCGTATCACGGTCAATTACGCGCGTCGCCAAGGCGGCCGCAATGCCTACATGAATCAGACCTCGTTCCTGCCGTTGAAGCTCAACATGGCAGGCGTGATTCCGCCGATCTTCGCATCCAGCATCCTGGCGTTCCCGGCGACGTTGTCGATGTGGTCAGGTCAGGCAGCATCGGGCAGTGGTGTGGGTTCGTGGTTGCAGAAGATCGCCAACGCGCTTGGGCCTGGTGAGCCAGTGCATATGCTGGTGTTTGCCGCGCTGATTATCGGCTTCGCATTCTTCTATACCGCGCTTGTGTTCAACTCGCAGGAAACTGCGGATAACCTCAAGAAGTCCGGTGCATTGATTCCGGGTATTCGTCCGGGCAAGGCCACTGCGGACTATGTGGACGGGGTGCTGACGCGTTTGACTGCGGCCGGTTCGTTGTACCTGGTGATCGTCTGCCTGCTGCCGGAAATCATGCGCACGCAGCTCGGCACCTCGTTCCACTTCGGTGGCACCTCGCTGTTGATCGCGGTGGTGGTGGTGATGGACTTCATTGCGCAGATCCAGGCGCATCTGATGTCGCACCAGTATGAGAGTTTGCTGAAGAAAGCCAACCTCAAGGGCGGCTCGCGCGGCGGTCTGGCGCGCGGTTAAGTGGTACACTAGAACTTCATTACGTGAAGACGGCCTGGTTCCCGGGCCACGATCTTCCGATCAGAAGGGCGGCTCGCGCGACGTCTCGCGCGCGGGTGTGACGAGGTGGTCCTGTGCGGGAGTAGTACAGGCGATTCGGAGAAGTTTTCTGGATCAACATCGTCCGGCGCCGGAGCGAGGGCACACTCCCCACGCCGGGTCCATGGAACTTTCTGGTTCCACGGGCTTCAAAGCAATCCGAGGCCTTGCTACAATTCCGAGTTAACTTTTGATCCATCCTGCCGGATGGCGCTTGGGCGCCGTCGGGCCATCACTCAGTTGGAGAATCGCGTCATGGCGCGTATTGCAGGCGTCAACCTGCCAGCCCAGAAGCACGTCTGGGTCGGGTTGCAAAGCATCTACGGCATCGGCCGTACCCGTTCGAAGAAGCTCTGCGAATCCGCAGGCGTTACCTCGACCACGAAGATTCGTGATCTGTCCGAACCCGAAATCGAGCGCTTGCGCGCCGAAGTCGGCAAGTATGTCGTCGAAGGCGACCTGCGCCGTGAAATCGGTATCGCGATCAAGCGACTGATGGATCTGGGCTGCTACCGCGGTCTGCGTCATCGTCGTGGTCTCCCGCTGCGTGGTCAGCGTACCCGTACCAACGCCCGCACCCGCAAGGGTCCGCGCAAGGCGATCAGGAAGTAAGGGATAGATCATGGCAAAGCCAGCAGAGAAGAAAACGAAGAAGAAGATCAAGCGCGTCATCACTGACGGCGTCGCCCACGTCCATGCTTCGTTCAACAACACCATCATCACCATCACCGATCGCCAGGGCAATGCGCTGTCGTGGGCTACGTCCGGCGGCGCCGGGTTCCGTGGTTCGCGTAAGTCGACCCCGTTCGCTGCTCAGGTTGCTGCCGAAAAGGCTGGCCGCGCTGCGCTCGATTACGGCGTGAAGTCGCTGGAAGTGCGTATCAAGGGTCCGGGTCCGGGCCGTGAGTCGGCCGTGCGTTCGCTGAACAACGTGGGCTACAAGATCACCAACATCATCGACGTGACGCCAATCCCGCACAACGGGTGCCGTCCGCCGAAGAAGCGTCGCGTCTAAGGGAGCGATAAGAAATGGCTCGTTATATCGGTCCTACCTGTAAGCTCGCCCGCCGCGAAGGCGCCGATCTTTCCCTCAAGAGCCCGGCGCGTGCGCTGGACTCCAAGTGCAAGCTTGAGCAAAAGCCCGGCCAACACGGCGCGGCTCGCAAAGGCAAGCTCTCCGACTACGCTACCCAGCTGCGTGAAAAGCAGAAGGTCAAGCGCATCTACGGTTTGCTGGAACGTCAGTTTCGCAACTACTACAAGAAGGCCTCGACCAAGAAGGGCAACACCGGCGAGAACCTGCTGCAGTTGTTGGAAACCCGTCTGGACAACGTCTGCTATCGCATGGGCTTTGCCGTCACCCGTCCGGCCGCGCGCCAGCTGGTGTCGCACCGTGGCGTGCTGGTCAATGGCAAGTCGGTGAATCTGGCTTCGTACCAGATCAAGGCTGGCGATGCGATTACGTTGTCGGAAAAAGCACAGAAGCAGCTCCGCGTGCAGGAAGCCCTGACCGTGGCTGAGCAGCACGACATGACGCCGTCGTGGGTCGAAGTCGATTCGAAGAAGTTCAGCGGCGTGTTCAAGGCTGTTCCGGATCGTGCCGACCTGCCTTCGGATATCAACGAAGCGCTGATCGTCGAGTTGTATTCGAAGTAATTCACATTGGAGAGCCTCCGGCACCGCCGGAGGTTCGCAGGAGACCCCGCAACATGACGGTTACCGCCAACCAGGTTCTGCGCCCCCGTGGTCCGCAGATCGAACGTCTTACCGACAATCGCGCAAAGGTCGTGATCGAGCCCTTGGAGCGCGGTTACGGGCACACGCTGGGCAATGCCCTGCGTCGTGTGCTGTTGTCGTCGATCCCGGGTTTTGCGATCACCGAGGTCGAGATCGATGGCGTGCTGCACGAGTACACCACGGTCGAAGGGCTGCAGGAAGACGTGCTTGACGTCCTGCTCAACCTGAAAGACGTGGCGATTCGTATGCACAGTGGCGATAGCGCCACGCTGTCGCTGTCCAAGCAGGGTCCGGGTACGGTCACTGCGGCCGACATCAGGACCGATCACAACGTCGAGATCGTCAACGGCGACCATGTGATCTGCCACCTGACCAAGGACACGGCGCTGAACATGCGCCTGAAGATCGAGCGTGGCTTCGGCTATCAGCCGGCTGCCGCACGTCGTCGTCCGGACGAAGAGACCCGTACCATCGGTCGTCTGATGCTGGATGCGTCGTTCTCGCCGGTGCGTCGCGTTGCCTATGCCGTGGAAGCTGCGCGTGTGGAACAGCGCACCGACCTCGACAAGTTGGTGATCGATATCGAAACCAACGGCACGATCGATGCCGAGGAAGCCGTGCGCACCGCCGCCGACATCCTCAGCGATCAGCTGTCGGTGTTCGGTGATTTCACCCACCGCGATCGCGGTGCGGCCAAGCCGGCTGCCAGCGGCGTGGATCCGGTGCTGCTGCGCCCGATCGACGACCTCGAGCTGACCGTGCGTTCGGCCAACTGCCTGAAGGCCGAAAGCATCTACTACATCGGCGATCTGATCCAGAAGACCGAAGTGGAGCTGCTCAAGACACCGAATCTGGGCAAGAAGTCGCTCACCGAAATCAAGGAAGTGCTGGCACAGCGCGGCCTTGCACTGGGCATGAAGCTGGAGAACTGGCCGCCGGCCGGTGTCGCTCAGCACGGCATGCTTGGTTAATGTGTCAAGGCATGGGCGTCTTCGGGCGCCCATGTTTGTTTTTTCCACATCGACGGGCCAAAGCCCGCGGTGATATCCGGTCAAAGGACGGCCGGCTCGGACCAACCGCAGTCCATTCAACAGCGCCAGGATGGCGACAACGTCTCTCAAGCAGTCTCAATATTCCTAGGAAATCACACTCATGCGTCACCAGAAATCCGGTCGTAAGTTCAACCGTACCAGCGCGCACCGCGAAGCCATGTTCCGCAATATGGCCGCTTCGCTGTTCAAGCACGAGCTGATCAAGACCACCTTGCCGAAGGCCAAGGAACTGCGTCGCGTCGCCGAGCCGCTGATCACCATCGGTAAGGTCGATGGCGTTGCCAATCGTCGTCTGGCGTTCGCGCGCCTGCGCGACAAGGAAGCAGTGGGCAAGCTGTTCGTCGAGCTGGGCCCGCGTTACGCGACCCGTCCCGGCGGCTACCTGCGTATCCTGAAGGCCGGCTTCCGTGCTGGTGACAATGCGCCGATGGCGTATGTCGAACTGGTCGACCGTCCGGTCGTCGCCGAGGAAGTGGCCGAGTAATCGGATCGCTCTTCGCAAAGATTCATGAAAAAGCCCGGCTAGCGCCGGGCTTTTTCATGTGTGCGTCGAACGTGATTGCGTTGGTGGCAGGGATGCGTAGGGCTACGCAATGACGGCAGCTCGCGGTCGCCAGATGCCGGGTCGGTGCTGCTTTGCTGCTGGATGCGATCACGGGCAGGTGTTGTGTTGATGCTGTCAGGCAGATGCGCGCTGTGTGCTTGGCGCCCTCCGAGCCGGCAGACGCAGGCTTGCGTGGTCATGGCGGCGGCGATGGCAGATAATCGATGACTCGATCCTAGGCAAGCGGTAACGATGAATCCATTTCGTTGGGGTTTCCGGGCACAGTTTCTGCTGGGCTTTCTTGCATGCGCAGGATTGCTTGCCTATGCGATCTACGTGCAGCTGCATCTTGGGCTTGAACCATGCCCGCTGTGCATTTTCCAGCGCATCGCATTTGCGGCACTGGCGGTGTTTTTCCTGCTGGGTGCGTTGCATGGGCCACGCGCTGCGGGCACGCGCAAGCTCTATGGTGTGCTGAGTTTCGTCGCTGCCGGCGTGGGCATGGGTATCGCGGCGCGGCATGTCTGGGTGCAGATCCGGCCCAAGGACATGATGTCCTCGTGCGGGCCGCCGCTGAGCTTTCTGAGCGAGACGATGGGGCCGCTCGAGGTGTTTCGCACGGTGCTGACCGGCACCGGCGACTGCGGCAATATCGATTGGCGCTTCCTGGGCCTGAGCATGCCGATGTGGAGCATGCTGTGGTTCGTGGCGCTGGCGCTGTGGGCGCTGTATGCCGGGTTCAAGCAGCGCGGTCAGCGCAAGTTGTTCTAACCGTTCCGGCAATGGCCGGCGCCGAGATTTCTGGAGTTCACGATGTCCGCTTCCCTTCATCCGTCCGTCAACGAGGCAGACCACTGGTCGCCGCAGACTTGGCGCCAGCGTCCGGCGCTGCAGATGCCGACCTACCCGGACGCAGCTGCGTTGGAGCACACCTTGGACGAGTTGCGGCAGCTGCCGCCGCTGGTGACCTCGTGGGAAATCTTTGCGCTCAAGCGCCAGCTGGCCGAGGCCCAGGAAGGCAAGCGTTTTCTTCTGCAAGGTGGCGATTGCGCGGAGAATTTCAGCGATTGCGAATCGGGCACGATCTCCAATCGCTTGAAAGTTCTGCTGCAAATGAGCCTGGTGCTGGTGCACGGCCTGCACCTACCGGTAGTGCGCGTAGGACGCTTTGCCGGGCAGTACGCCAAGCCGCGTTCGGCCGACACCGAAACCCGCGACGGGGTGACCTTGCCGAGTTATCGCGGCGATGTGATCAATGCGCCAGCGTTCACCGAAGCGGCGCGCATACCGGACCCGCGCCGCATGATCACCGCGCATTCGCGCTCGGCGATGACGATGAATTTCGTGCGCGCCTTGATCGACGGCGGCTTCGCCGACCTGCACCATCCCGAATACTGGAATCTGGACTGGGTGGGTTATTCGCCGCTGGCGGCGGACTACCAGAAGATGGTGTCCTCGATCGGCGATGCAGTGCGCTTCATGGAAACCCTGTCCGGGGCGGAGGTGTACAACCTCAATCGCATCGATTTCTACACCTCGCACGAGGCGCTGTTGCTGCCGTACGAGGAAGGCCTGACCCGTCAGGTGCCGCGCCAGTGGGGCTGGTTCAACCTGAGCACGCATTACCCGTGGATCGGCATGCGCACCGCTGCGCTGGATGGCGCGCATGTTGAGTACTTGCGTGGCGTGCGCAATCCGATCGCGATCAAGGTGGGGCCGTCGGTGCAGCCGGACCAGTTGCTGCGTCTGATCGACGTGCTCAATCCGGAAGACGAACCCGGCCGCTTGAGCTTCATCCATCGTATGGGCGCGGCCCAGATCGCCGAAAAGTTGCCGCCGCTGCTGGATGCGGTCAAGCGCGATGGACGGCGGGTGCTGTGGGTGTGCGATGCGATGCACGGCAATACCGAAAGTACCGGAAATGGCTACAAAACAAGGCGTTTCGACAATATCCGCAGCGAGGTGGAGTTGTCGTTCGATCTGCACGCGGCGGCCGGGACGCGGCTGGGCGGCGTGCATCTGGAATTGACCGGCGAAGACGTCACCGAGTGCACCGGCGGCGCGCGCGAGTTGACCGAGCGCGATCTGGAGCGCGCCTACCGTTCCAGTGTGGATCCGCGCTTGAATTACGAGCAGTCGCTCGAGATCGCGATGGCGATCGTGCGCAAGCAACAACAGGTGGTGGCGCAACCGCTGGGCGCGTGATTTCAATGTGCGTATGACGTGATGCTCATGCCGCTTGCGGCATGATCCTGCAGCCACCCCTCTTTCCCCCATAGGAGGAACGGTTTGACTGCCGATTGGAACGTCATCCGCGAATACGCAATCCCGCTTGGTGCCTCGCTACTGGCGGGCATCGTCGTCTGGTCGTTGATGCTGTGGCTGTTTCGCCGCATGCAGGGCCGCGACTATCGCCGCGCACGCATCATCCGCGTGGTCACACTGCCGGCTGCCTTCATCCTGCCGTTGCTGTTTCTGGGCATCGCGACCGAAGCGACGCCGTTATCGGGCAAAGGCCTGGCAGCGGTGCAGCATCTGTTGCATGTCGGCATCGTCGGCTGCGTGACCTGGTTATTGGTACGCGCGGTCGCTGCCGGTGAGATGGCAATTCTGCGCAGCAACCCGATCGAGGTGTCCGACAACCTCACCGCACGGCGTATCCAGACCCAGACCCGGGTGCTGAGCCGGGTGGTGATGGGTGCGGTGATCCTGCTCGGTATCTCGGTGGTGCTGCTGACGTTTCCGCAAGTGCGCCAGATCGGCAAGACGCTGCTGGCCTCGGCCGGCATCATCGGGCTGGTCGCCGGTATCGCGGCCAAGCCGGTCTTCGGCAACTTGATTGCCGGTCTGCAGATTGCGTTGACCCAGCCGATCCGGCTGGACGATGTGGTGATTGTGGAAGGCGAGTGGGGTCGCATCGAGGAGATCGGCAGCTCGTATGTAGTGGTGCGGATCTGGGACGAGCGGCGCATGGTGGTGCCGTTGACCTGGTGGATCGAACACCCGTTCCAGAACTGGACACGCAGCAGCGCCGATCTGCTCGGTACCGCGTTCCTGTGGCTGGATTACCGCACCCCGATCGCGGCGGTGCGCGCGGAGCTTGAGCGCATCTGCAAAAGCGAGCCGCTCTGGGATGGGCGCGTGTGCGTGACCCAGGTGACCGAGACCAGCGAGAGCACGATCCAGGTGCGTCTGCTGGTGAGTGCACGTAATTCCGGCGATGCGTTCGATCTGCGCTGCATCGCGCGCGAGCGCATGATCGACTTCCTCACGCGTGAGCACGCTTACGCGCTGCCCAGGATCCGCGCCGAGATCGCGGCACAGGAAAAACCGCCGGTGCATGCAGCCGCGCCGATCGCCCAGGAAAGCGTGCGCTCTCCCGGTGCCGAAGACGGCGAGCCCGCGACTACGGTTTAGGCACAGGCACCAGCACGGCCGTGGACGCAGCGGCCGGTGCGCTCGGCGCATAGCTGGGCGCAAAGCGCGCCTTGCTGCGTTGCTCGTAGGCGTAGGCCAGTTCGATCAAGCGCGGCTCGCTCCAGGCGCTGCCCATGAACAGCAGGCCGAGCGGCAGGCCCCGGGTCTGCCCCATCGGCACGCTCAGGCTGGGATAACCGGCCACCGCGGCGGCACCGTAACCGGCGCCGGGAAAGGTATCGCCCTTGACCAGATCGGTGACCCAGGCGGCGCCGGTGGTCGGTACGATCAGCGCGTCCAGGCGATGGGCCTTCAGTGCGGCGTCGATGCCTTCGGGCCCGGCCAGCCGTTTGGCGGTGGCGCGCGCAGTGAGATACGCGGGGTCTTCCAGGCCAGGTGCCGCCTGCGCCTGCTCGAACAGCTCCTGCGCGAAGTAGGGCATCTCGCGCTGCGCATGCGTGCGATTGAAGGCGATCAGCTGTTCCAGGCTCGACACCGGTGCGGCGTGGCTGCGCAGATAGGCATTCAAGCCGGCCTTGAATTCGACCAACAACACCGTCTGCTCAGCGGCATCCCACTTGCCATCGGTGGCCAGACTGGTTTCGATGACCGTGGCACCCGCTGCACGCAGGCTTTGCACGGCGCGATCCAGCACTGCGGCGATGGCGGGATCTTCGCGCAGCGAGTTGCACAACAGGCCCAGTCGCGCGCCACGCAAGCCATCGGATTTGAGGTGCGCGAGATAGTCCGGTGTCGAAGACGGCGCATCGCGTGTGGCCGGATCCTGCGGATCGGGTGCGGCGATCGCCTGCAGCAACGCGGCAGCATCGGCAACGCTGCGCGTCATCGGGCCGGCGGTATCCTGGCTGGCCGAGATCGGGATGATGCCGTCGCGGCTGATCAGGCCCACGGTCGGTTTGACTCCGACCAATCCATTTACCGAGGCCGGGCAGGTGATGCTGCCGTCGGTCTCGGTGCCGATGCCGACGGTGGCCAGGCTGGCGGCGATCGCCGCGCCGGTGCCGGCACTGGAGCCGCAGGGGTTGCGATCCAGCGCGTAAGGATTGCGGGTCAGGCCGCCACGCGCGCTCCAACCGGAGCTGGACTTGGTGGAGCGAAAATTGGCCCACTCACTCAAATTGGTCTTGCCCAGGATCACCGCGCCGGCCGTGCGCAGGCGCTGCACCAGAAACGCATCGCGGCTGGGCTTGAAATCGGCCAGGGCCAGCGAGCCGGCGCTGTTGACCATCGGCACAGCATCGATGTTGTCCTTGAGCAAGACGGGAATGCCATGCAAGGGCCCGCGCACGCGGCCGGCGCGGCGTTCGGCGTCCAATGCGCGGGCGTTCGCTTCGGCCTGCGGATTGAGTTCGATCACCGAGTTGAGTTTGGGGCCGGCACGATCGAGCGTGGCGATGCGCTGCAGGTACGCGCGCGTCAGTGCCAGGCTGCTGGTCTTGCCGGAAGCCATCCGCGCCTGCAGGCCGGCGATATCGGCATCGGTCAGATCCAGTTGCTCGGCGGTCGCGTTCGCATCGACCTGTGTCGGGCCGTCAACCGGCGCAGGGCCATCGGCATGCGCACAGCCGCACAGCGCAAGCAGTAGCGCAAAGGACAAGGTGGTGGATCGCATTGATGGTCTTCCCCGGGGACTGTTCGCAGGCTAACGGCGCTGCGTCGGGGTGACAATGTGTAGGACGTGCCCGCAGGCGGGCAGGGTGCGTCAGCGACGCCGGCGCTTGAGCAGATCGCGTGCCAGCACGCCGACCACGATCAGATTGATTGCCAGTACGCCCCAGGCGGTCCAGCCGGGATGGCGGACGATGGCGTAGATATCGAATGGCAGATAGATGGCCGCCGACAGGCAGCCCAATACCGAGGCCCATGCCTTGGCACGCCACAACCCCCAGGCTTCCACCACATGCAGCAGGCCGTAGGCCAGCATGGCGGCAGCGGCCAGATGGACAGCGTCGGGACTGATGGTCTTGAGCAACGACGGCAGTGCGCCGTGGTCGGGATCCAGACTAAAACGGCGGATCAGGGTGCTGACCGCGTTTTGCAGCGGGAGCGGGCCCAGAATTTCCAGGCCCGTCGCCGCCAACAGCGCAAGCGTCCCCTTGACCGCCTCTAGCAAGGCGATCACATGCAGCCCCGGATGCGCACGCGGATCCGGGCTGTAGGGTTTGTTGCTCACGACCGTGGGCTAACCAGCAACTCAGCCCGAACGGCCGGAGCGCTTGCGATCACTTTCGGTCAGACCCTTCTTGCGCAGACGGATTTCCTTCGGGGTGACTTCGACCAGCTCGTCGTCCTCGATGAAGTCCAGTGCCTGCTCCAGCGTGTACTTGATCGCCGGGGTCAGCTTGATCGCATCGTCCTTGCCCGAGGCGCGCATGTTGGTCAGCGGCTTGGTCTTGATCGCGTTGACGGTCAGATCGTTGTCCTTGGAGTGGATGCCGACCAGCTGCCCTTCGTACACGTTGTCGCCTTCGGCAGCGAACAGACGGCCACGCTCTTCCAACGGCCCCAGCGCATAGGCGGGGGTGGCGCCTGCAGCGTTGGCAATCATCACGCCGTTCTGGCGCTTGGCGATCGCGCCCTGTTCCTTCGGACCGTAATGGTCGAACACGTGGAACAGCAGGCCCGAGCCCTGGGTCAGGGTGCGGAACTCGTTCTGGAAGCCGATCAGACCACGCGCCGGGATCATGTAATCCAGACGCACACGGCCTTTGCCGTCGGACTCCATGTTCTTCAGCTGGCCCTTGCGGCTGCCCAGCTTTTCCATCACGCCGCCCTGGTGCTGCTCTTCGATATCGACCACAAGCTGTTCGATCGGCTCCATCTGCTTGCCGTCGATCTCCTTGATGATCACTTCCGGACGCGACACGGCCAGCTCGTAGCCTTCACGACGCATGTTTTCGATCAGCACCGACAGATGCAGTTCGCCACGGCCGGAGACCAGGAACTTGTCGGCGTCGGAACCTTCCTCGACCTTCAGCGCCACGTTGTGCACCTTCTCGCGGTCCAGACGGTCGCGCAGCTGGCGGCTGGTCAGGAACTTGCCGCCGGACAGGTCCTTGTTGCCGGCGAACGGCGAGTTGTTGACCTGGAAGGTCATCGAGATGGTCGGCTCGTCCACGGTGAGCGGCGGCAGGCCTTCCGGCGCGTCGAGCGCGCACACGGTGTCGGAAATGGTCAGCTCGGACACGCCGGAGATGGCCACGATGTCGCCGGCTTCGGCGGTGTCCTGCTCGATGCGCTCCAGGCCCAGGAAGCCCAGCACCTGCAGCACCTTGCCCTGACGCTTCTTGCTTTCGCGGTCGATCACGCTGACCGGCATGTTCTTCTTCAACACGCCGCGCTGGATGCGGCCGATGCCGATCACGCCGACGAAGTTGTTGTAATCGAGCTGGCTGATGCGCATCTGGAACGGGCCGTCCGGATCCACGTCCGGTGCCGACACGTGCTGCATGATCGCTTCGTACAGCGGGGTCATGTCGCCGTCGCGCACGCTCGAATCCAGGCTGGCGTAGCCATTCAATGCAGAGGTGTAGACGATCGGGAAATCCAGTTGCTCGTCGGTTGCGCCGAGCTTGTCGAACAGGTCGAACACCTGATCGATCACCCAGTCCGGGCGCGCGCCCGGACGGTCGATCTTGTTGACCACCACGATCGGCTTGAAGCCCATCGCAAAGGCCTTCTGGGTCACGAAGCGCGTCTGCGGCATCGGGCCGTCCATCGCGTCGACCAGGATCAGCACCGAGTCCACCATCGACAGCACGCGCTCGACTTCGCCACCGAAGTCGGCGTGTCCCGGGGTGTCGACGATGTTGATGCGGTTGCCGTTCCAGGTGATGGCCGTGTTCTTGGCCAGGATCGTGATGCCACGTTCCTTTTCCTGATCGTTGCTGTCCATCACGCGCTCAGCCAACACGGTGCGTTCGGACAGGGTGCCGGACTGCTTCAGCAGGCAGTCGACGAGGGTGGTCTTGCCGTGGTCGACGTGCGCGACGATGGCGATATTGCGGAGTTTTTCGATGGACATGCGGAAAGGGCCCCTGTCTGGCGCCAGTCTTGAGAAGGTAAGCCCGACATTATAGCGGTTTCGTTGCCATGCCGTTGCGCCCGGCCGTCAGAAGGTTCAAAACGCCCATTCAGCTTGCTGTGCACCCCCGACAATGGTCGTACGCCTGCACGGCCGGCTGCACGCCCGGGTGTATTCTAATGGGCTGTCATACACCCTGAAACCTGCAAGGATTTCCATGTCCCTGATTGCCCATTTCGACACCACCCGCGGCCCGATCGTGGTTGAGCTGTTCGCCGACAAGGCCCCGCTGACCGTTGCCAATTTCGTCAACCTGGTCCAGCGCGGCTTCTACGACGGCTTGAGCTTCCACCGCGTCATCGCCGACTTCATGATCCAGGGCGGCTGCCCGGAAGGCTCCGGCCGCGGCGGCCCGGGCTATCGTTTCGAAGATGAAGCCAACAACGGCGTCGGTCACGACCGCGGCGTGCTGTCCATGGCCAATGCCGGCCCCAATACCAACGGCAGCCAGTTCTTCATCACCCATGTCGCCACCAACTGGCTGGACGGCAAGCACACCGTGTTCGGCAAGGTCACCCAGGGCCTGGATGTGGTCGATGCGGTCGCCCAGGGCGATGTGATCAACAAGGTGACGATCGAAGGCGACACCGACGCCGTGCTGGCCGCCAAGGCCGACCGCGTCGCGGAGTGGAACAAGATCCTCGCCGCCTGATGTCTTTCCCCGAACGGCCGCCAAGTGCGGCCGTTCGCTTGTCACTGCGCGCCGCCAGGCCTTGCGCCACGCCAGCGTGCACCTCCACCCACGTTTTTTAGCAGAGGAAACTCCCCATGAAAGCACCTGTTCGTGTTGCCGTGACCGGCGCTGCCGGCCAGATCGGCTATGCCCTGCTGTTCCGCATCGCCTCCGGCGAAATGCTGGGCAAGGATCAGCCGGTGATCCTGCAATTGCTGGAACTGTCCAATGAAAAGGCCCAGGCCGCGCTCAAGGGCGTGATCATGGAGCTGGAAGACTGCGCATTCCCGCTGCTGGCCGGCGTGGTCGGCACCGACGACGCCGAAGTGGCGTTCAAGGACATCGACGTTGCACTGCTGGTTGGCGCGCGTCCGCGCGGCCCGGGCATGGAGCGCAAGGACCTGCTGCTGGAAAACGCCAAGATCTTCACCGCGCAGGGCGCGGCCCTGAACAAGGTCGCCAAGCGTGACGTCAAGGTGCTGGTGGTCGGTAACCCGGCCAACACCAATGCCTACATCGCGATGAAGTCGGCGCCGGATCTGAACCCGAAGAACTTCACCGCCATGCTGCGTCTGGACCACAACCGCGCGCTAAGCCAGCTGTCGCAAAAGCTCGGCAAGCCGGTCGGCGGTATCGAGAAGCTGGTGGTGTGGGGCAACCACAGCCCGACCATGTACCCGGACTACCGTTTCGCCACCTCCGATGGCGCGTCCATCGGCGATGCGATCAACGACCAGGAATGGAACGCGTCCACCTTCGTCCCGACCGTGGGCAAGCGCGGTGCGGCGATCATCGAAGCGCGCGGCCTGTCCTCGGCTGCGTCGGCCGCCAATGCCGCCATCGATCACGTGCGTGATTGGGTGCTGGGCAGCGACGGCAAGTGGGTGACCATGGGTGTGCCGTCCGACGGCTCCTACGGCATTCCCGAAGGCGTGATCTTCGGCTTCCCGGTGATCACCGCCAATGGCGAGTACACCCTGGTCAAGGATCTGCCGATCGACGACTTCAGCCAGAAGTACATCGACAAGACCCTGGCCGAGCTGGAAGAAGAGCGCAGCGGCGTGTCGCATCTGCTGGGCTGATTTTTGCTTCAGGTTGTAACGAAAACGCCGGGCAGTGCCCGGCGTTTTTTTTATGCGTCGTGTAGGTGATGCGTTGCTTTTGGGCACGAACAAACCGCAATCACGCACATCGATGTTGGACTCTCCGTGCGGTAGGTGCTGCCGCCGCACTCTGATCAACTCGCGCGATGCGATCGGCTTACGCCAGACCTTCGGCCTTCAATGCGGCCTGCACATCGGCATCGGCCAGCATGCGCTGCAAGAACGCGTCCAGTGCGTTCAATCCGCTCAGATCCACGCCGGCCTTCTGCGCCCACAACAGGGTCACGAACAGATACGCATCTGCACCGGTGTGGGTATCGCTGGCCAGCCAGGTACGATCCTGCAGATGCGTGTTGGCACGTTCGTACAGGGTGCGCAACTTGCTGCGCGCGTCCTCGTGGCTGCGCGCAAGCAGTGCGTCGTCCTGCAGATAGGCAGTGCTGCCGAAGATCGGCTTGAACGTCGGATGCACATCGGCATTGGCGAAGGCGATCCAGCGATTGATCTCGGCGCGGCTGCGCGCAGTGCCGTCGCCGGACAGACCGGTAAGCGGTGCGATGTCGGCGATGTAGTTGAGGATGGCCGCGTTCTGATTCAACGCCCAATCGTCGACCACCAACAATGGGACGGCGCCGGCTGGATTGAGACGCAGATACTCGGGGGATTTCATCGTGGCGGCATCGACAACGGTCAGCTCGAACGGCAGGCCCGACCAGCGCAACACGATGTGATCTGCCAGCGAGCACGCGCCGGGCTTGGTGTACAGCTTCATGGGAATTCCACGCGAGAACGAAGGCGCAAGCTTAGCGGCAACGCAGGCGCGCGTGCGTGGAAGGCGTCAGGATGCAGTGCGTGGACGCAGCTTCTGCACGCGATAGAACGTGTGGTCGCCGATGGTGGCAACCTGATACGCATTGCGCCAGCTGGGGCTCGCAATCGCGCTGGCGGCAAAGTGGCTCGCGCCTGGCACGATCTCCTTGCGCTGGCCTACCGGTAACGCCCAGTTGCGCTCTGCGGCCAATGCCACACCCAACGCCTTGTTCCAGGCATCGTCATTCTTGAGCTGAGTTCCCGGTGACACGATGGTCGGCGCGAACTGCTTGCGCGCGGTGACCACCTGACACATCGAATCGCCCCACAAACCACTGTCCAGACGACGCAACGCGACTTCTGCAACGGCTTGTTGGCCACGCAAGGTCTGGTCGCGCGCTTCCAGGTATACGGTGGTACTCAAACACAACGAATCTGCAGCCGGCTGCGGCAATAATTGCGACAGCCAAAGTATCCAAGCCAGTTTCATAGAACTCCTTGCTCCGTATGGGCCGATCCGCAGGCGATCCAACGTGGATGCACCAGTGCGAAGGGCTTGGCGTCATGGGGAGGCGACCTGCCAAGGGCCGCCAAGTCTCCGGCGAAAGACACATCTGCCGAAGGTGCCCACCAAATGCGGTGGGTCAAAAAGTTGGCGCAAGGTAGGCGGCGATCACATAATCCCTGCTGAATGGGCAGGGTTGACGCGCGTGATTGCCTGCTGTGTCTACTGCTTCGCTGGATGAGAGCTTTGCGATGCAACATTGAGATGCGTCGCATCGATGTAGCGACTGCAGATATTGAGACTTAGATCTGCGCGATACGCATGCAGTGTTTGGCAATTGCACAGTGTGATGGTCTTGCGCTGCATGCACGGAAGTTGCGTATGCCGCAGCAAATATGTTCTGCGCTACACGCCATCTTCACTCGCTACTATGTCCATGCGCCGATTTCAGGCGCATTGACGATGTATCGAGATGCGCATGCGGGTGTGCTTAACGCAATGGTCCACACATGGCTTGCGTTGATAGCTTCGCGCAGGCGTATCAGTGTCAGCAGCGTACGACGATGTCTTGTTAGCCGCTCTAATTCGCTGCAGTTTTGAACTCATCGTGCGTATCGAATGAGACGCTTCAATTCGGCGTGGCACAGAAGATTTTTGCGCATGTACTGCATGCACTGCGATTGCTGGTGCGGATCATTGCAATCAGCGAAGAACGTCAGACGCAATCGCTGAAGCTCTTGCTGCGTTATCGAGACGATTACACGTGGCGCGATGGCAGCGCTGCTGCGACAGACCGGCGTTTTCCAGACATCACAAAGGTGCTGCCGGCCCAGGCGATCAACACGCACAGCACACCGCAAATCATCGGACCCAATGCCATTGCCCACGCCAGATGCGCGTTGTGACCAGAGCGATAGTCGGATGCGCCAAGTAGCAATCCGATCAATGCACTGCCTGCTGCCAATGCAAGTTGGGCGGTGGCGGTGAGTGCGGCGAATCCGCGCGCCTGCTGTGCTGGGCCGTGGCGCGAGGCGAGTTCTGCATGCCGTGCCCAGACCCATTGCCCGGCACTGCCCGCCGCCAGACCCATGCCGAAGGCCAGGCTGGCATCCAGCACGGTGTGGCGAGAGAGCGCCATGGCGAACACCAGCCCAAGTGCGGCCAACGCCGCTCCGCTGACGCCTAGTCGGCGCATTGCCACGGTCGGCCAGCGGGCAGCCAAGGGCTGCACGAAGACGCTGCCAAGCGCATAGGCAATCAACACCGCGCTACCCCATCCCGCCGAGCCCATACGCGACTGCGCCAGATACGGCGCCAATTTGGTAAATGTCGGCAGCGCCAACGCCAGTGCTGCGATAATGGCCAACGGCAGCAACTGATCTCGCTGCCATCTTGGCGCAGATGGCGGCGCTGGAGCGCCTGCAATCACGTGTGCGTAGGGCTGCAGCGTCTGCCGTAACCACCACGCCGATAGCAGTGCAAGGCTGCCGGACAACGCGACGATCATCAGTGCAGTCGATGCGGCGGTGTGCGTGCCGTCTTTCAGTAGCAGGCCGATCGCTGCGCTGACCAACAACGCGGCCAGCCCGCTCCCGATCAGACGCAGCGCGCTGACGCCGCGCGCGCCATGCCAAGGCCAGTACCCCATTCCCAACAAGGTGTTCTGAGCCACGTCGCCGATCGCATATGCGGCGCGAAACGGCAGGCTGAGCAGCAGTACGCTGATCAAGCGGATATCCGGCGGAAATGCCGGCGTGACAAAGACCAACGACAAGGCGACAGCTGCCAGCGCAATGCCGCGCCATTGCGACCGCCCAGCCCATGCCAGGCTGGCGCCGGCACTCCAGCGCTTCGCTGCGAACACACCCATCACCGCGCTCACGACCAGGCCGCCAGCGACCGAGACGCCGGCCGCAATCGCGCCCAGTCCGACGTATTCGGTCAACGCAAAAATCAGCAGCAATTCGGCGGTGTACCAGAGCAGGCTCTTGCCGAAATGCGCCGCGGCGTAGGCCAGTAACGCTGCGGGCGGGAGTGTAGGCGGCGGCGATGCAGTCCGGGTCGATGGCATGGCGGGTTTATAGCCGAGCCGCGCGACAGAAAAAAGAATGTACCGAGCATGCTCCGACCAGTGGCGTACCCCGTGGTGTCGCGCCATTGATGGCAGAGTCGACGCCGGCGCCGATCTGTCTCTGTCTAATAGCGGCTAACAAAGCTACTGCGCTCACCGCCAGTCGGGCGCGGTAGGTGCTCGGAATCCTGATGTACCACTCGTATCACTGCGGTTCCGAGCACGCCATCCACGCCCACCTGACGACTGCTCGCTACGTTTTGTCAGCCGCTCTAAGGCGCCCACGCGCACTTGCGTAAGCGTCTGCCGAGCAGACTTGCGGTTGCCTTAAAGACCGCCGATATCAGCATCGAAGTGAAACCAATGCGGCTCTCTTGCAGACGCACACACCCGCTCTGGCGTCCTAATGAAGAACGGCTGTGGCTTCCACGACATCGCGTGCAAGCGCGTTACAAGGTTGCCGCCAACCGGCACGCCTGATTGATCGCACGCTTGGCATCCAGTTCTGCGGCAACATCCGCACCGCCGATCAGATGCGGTTGCTGCCCGTTGGCCTGCAGCGCGGCCAGCAGCTCCCGACGCGGTTCCTGCCCGGCGCAGATCACCACCGTGCCGACATCGAGCAGTTGCTCGGTGCCTTCAACGCGGATCCGCAGCCCTGCATCGTCCACGCCCAGATACTCCACGCCGCCGAGCATCTTGACGCCCTTGGCCTTGAGCGTGGCGCGGTGGATCCAGCCGGTGGTCTTGCCCAGACGCGCGCCGGGTTTGCCGGGGCTGCGCTGCAGCAGCCAGACCTGGCGGGCAGGGCGCTCGGGGTGCGGTTTGGCCAACGCGCCGCGTGTTTCGAAGCTCGGGTCCACGCCCCATTCGGCCATCCAGCGTGCCGGATCCAGCGATGGCGAGACGCCTTCGTGCACCAGAAATTCGCCGACATCGAAACCGATCCCGCCGGCGCCGATGATGGCGACCTTGTCGGCCGCTACATGGCGGCCCAGCACGACGTCCAGGTAATTGACCACCATCGGATGATCGGCACCGGGGAAGTCCACCTTGCGCGGCTCGATGCCGGTGGCCAGCACAATCTCATCGAAGGCCTTGAGGTCGTCCGCCTGCACGCGTGTCTGCAACCGCAGCGCTACGCCGGTGGCTTCGATACGGTGCCCGAAATAGCGCAGCGTCTCGTTGAACTCTTCCTTGCCCGGGATGCGCTTGGCGACATTGAATTGCCCGCCGATTTCATCGCCTGCATCGAACAAGGTCACGTTGTGGCCGCGCTCGGCCGCCACCGTTGCGCAGGCCAGCCCGGCAGGGCCTGCACCGACCACCGCGATGCGCTTTGGCGTGGTGGTCGGCGTGTAGATCAGCTCGGTTTCGTGCACTGCGCGTGGGTTGACCAGGCAGCTGGCCAGCTTGTTGTCGAACACATGATCCAGGCAGGCCTGGTTGCACGCGATGCACGTATTGATCGTGTGCGACTGGCCGGCGCTGGCCTTGTTGGCCCATTGCGGGTCGGCCAACAGTGGACGCGCCAGCGACACCATGTCGGCTGCGCCGTCTGCCAGGATGCGCTCGGCCACTTCGGGCATGTTGATGCGGTTGGTTGCCACCACCGGAATGCGCAGGTGCGGCCTGAGCTTGGCGGTGACACCTGCAAACGCCGCGCGGGGTACCGATGTGGCGATGGTCGGAATGCGCGCCTCGTGCCAGCCGATGCCGGAATTGATGATGGTGGCGCCGGCCGCCTCGATCGCCTGCGCCTGCGCCAGGATCTCCTGCCACTGGTTGCCGTCATCGACCAGATCCACCAGCGATAGCCGATAGATGATGATGAAGTCCGGCCCGCATGCCTCGCGGATGCGCCGAACGATCTCCACCGCAAAGCGCATGCGCTTGGTCGCATCGCCGCCCCAGGCATCGCTGCGCTGGTTGGTGCGCGCGGCGGTGAATTCGTTGATCAGATAGCCTTCGGACCCCATCACCTCCACGCCGTCGTAACCGGCCTCGCGCGCCAGCCGCGCTGCGCGCGCATAGGCCGCGATCTGCCGATCCACCGCACGTGCCGACAACGCGCGCGGGGTGAACGGGTTGATCGGCGCCTTGAGCCTGGACGGCGCCACTGACAACGGGTGATAGGCGTAGCGCCCGGCGTGCAGCAGCTGCAGGCAGATCTTGGCGCCGTGTGCATGCACCGCACGGGTGACCTGACGATGCGGGCGCACTTCCCACGGCCACGACAGCTTGCCGCCGAACGGCTTGAGCCAGCCCACCACATTCGGCGAAAACCCACCGGTGACGATCAGCCCGACGCCGCCGGCCGCGCGCTCGGCGAAATACGCCGCCAATTTGGGGAAATCGCGCGCACGGTCTTCAAGACCGGTGTGCATCGAGCCCATCAGGACGCGATTGCGCAATTGCGTGAAACCCAGATCGAGCGGGGTGAACAGGTGCGGGTAGGGCGAGTCAGGCAGGCCGGTGGCGGGCGACATGATATGGATACGCTGGCGTACGGAGTGCGCACGATGCAGGCAAACGGGCGTGTCGGCAAGTCTTGACGCGCGCGGCCAGTGCTGTCGGCAGCCTGCTGGAGAGGGCCGGACCCGCAAGCCCGCGCAAACGCAGCGGGCAAACTCGACCAGTGACGCCGATTACCAGCCCGCCAGCACCAACTTGCCGATCGTGCTGCCGCTTTCCAGCCGCCGATGCGCCTCGCGCAATTGCTGCGCATTGATCGGCGACAGCGTCTCGGTCTGCGTGGTACGCAGTTCGCCCGCATCGATCAGGCTAGCGGCACGATTGAGGATGCGGTGCTGCTCGACCATGTCTTCGGTGGCGTAGCGGGCGCGCGTGAACATCAGTTCCCAGTGGATCCCGATGCACTTGGATTTGTACGGGTCGCCGATCGACAGCGGGCCACGCGGCTCCACGATCAAGCCCACGTGTCCCTGCGGCGCCAGGATCTCGCCCAACTGCTGCCAGTAGCGGTCGGTGTCGGCCAGATTGAGCGCCGCATCCACACTCTGCAGGCCTAGCGCCTGCAATTGCGGGTGCAACGGTTGGTGGTGATCGATCACATGCTGCGCGCCCATCTGGCGCACCCATTCAATCGTCTCCGGCCGCGATGCCGTTGCGATGACCGTGAAGCCGGCATGCCGCGCCAGCTGGATCGCAATGGAGCCCACGCCACCGGCACCCCCGATGATCAATAAGTGCTTGCCGCGATTGCGTGCGCCGTCGAAGGCGAACGGCATGCGCTGGAACAACAACTCCCACGCGGTCAGCGTGGTCAGCGGCAACGCAGCCGCCTCGGCGAAGCTGAGCGAGGTCGGCTTGCAGCCGGCGATGCGCGCATCGACCAACTGGTACTGCGCGTTGCTGCCCGGCCTTCCGATATCTCCTGCGTAATAGACCTCGTCGCCCACCACGAATGCAGTGACCTCCGGGCCTACTGCTTCGACCACGCCGGCGGCGTCGTAGCCGAGAATTTTCGGCGCATCCAGTGTTTGCGGCTTGGGCGCACGCACCTTGGTGTCGACCGGATTCACCGAGATCGCCTCTACACGCACTAATAAGTCATACCCGGACGGCGCCGCGGGCGTCGGAAGCTCCATGTCAAGCAGCGACTCGGGATCGTCGATTGGAAGATGGCGAGTGATGGCGATGGCTTTCATCGAGGCGCTCTGTGTGGGGGAGTTCAGGGTGCGTTGTGATGCCGTTGGCCCGCAACCATCAGGCCCACAATTCTGCTCGGACTAGGGCTCGCATTCACCAATGTGGTTGCGGAGTCGTGCCGCCCGTCCCCCGGGGGGCAGACCGCAAGCGTATTCAACTGGCTTAATTGGGCTGCCGTTCATGCGGGGCACTTGTGCTAACTGGGCGCCCGGTCCTTTTCTTCATGAAACTGTATACGTAGTATTGAGTGGGATCGTCGGGCCTGTTGGTTGCTTTCACATGTTATATGTCCGTTAACGCGATCTTCACTGAAGCCGGCTTAATCTGCGCCCCGATGGCTCTGGATGTGACGAGCATCTTTACCAAGAACAACGCCTCTATCGGTTTATCTCCCAAAGAACGGAGCTGTATACATGAATAAGAAAATTCTCACTGCCGCGTTGCTTGGCGGCCTGGCGTTTGCCCAGGCTGCTTCCGCGCAGGAATTCGATGACCGTTGGTACCTGACCGGTAGCGCTGGCTTCAACTTCCAGGACAGCGATCGTCTGACCAATGATGCTCCGTTCGTGACCCTGGGTCTGGGCAAGTTCGTCAGCCCGAACTGGTCGATCGACGGCGAGCTGAACTATCAGAACCCGAATTTCGATGCCAACCAGGATCAGAACTGGAGCCAGTACGGCATCTCGTTCGACCTGCGTCGCCACTTCATCGCTGAAGGCCGCGGCTGGAACCCCTACCTCCTGTTCGGCCTGGGCTACCAGCGTTCGGAAGAAGAGTTCGACGCAACCCCGAACCCGGTTTCGCCGGGCCAGCAGAAAGACGGCAACTTTGCCGCCAAGGCTGGTGTTGGTCTGCAGACCACCTTCGACAAGCGCGTTGCCGTGCGTGCCGAGTTGGCCTACCGCGCTGACTTCAACGACCAGAGCGTTGCTGCTCCGCAGGAAGACTGGTTCGGCGACGTGCTGGCTTCGGTCGGCGTCGTGATCCCGTTGGGACCGGCTCCGTCGACCGCTCCGCCGCCGGCTCCGGCTCCGGTTGCTCCGAGCTGCGCAGACCTGGATGACGACGGTGACGGCGTCAACAACTGCGACGACAAGTGCCCGGCTTCGCAGCCTGGCCAGACCATCGGTCCGGACGGTTGCCCGGTGCCTGTGTCGATCGACCTGAAGGGCGTGAACTTCGACTTCAACAAGTCGACCCTGCGTCCGGACGCACAGTCGATCCTGAGCGAAGCGACCGAGATCCTGAAGCGTTACCCCGACCTGAAGGTCGAGGTTGCCGGTCACACCGACTCGAAGGGTACCGACGCGTACAACCAGAAGCTGTCCGAGCGTCGTGCGACCACCGTGTACGACTACCTGACCAAGAACGGCGTCGATGCGTCGCGTCTGGTCGGCCCGATCGGCTACGGCGAGAGCCGCCCGATTGCTCCGAACGCCAACCCGGATGGTTCCGACAATCCGGAAGGCCGTGCGAAGAACCGTCGTACCGAGCTGAACGTCCAGAACTAATTGGACTGCTAGCTGTTACATACAAAACCCGGCCTTGTGCCGGGTTTTGTCTTTGCAGGGCCAGAAAAACGCCTCGAGATGCCACTAAAACCTGTCTGTGTTGCCATCCAGGCACGGTTCCGGTTGAAACAGCGTTCATCGCTGCCTACACTCGCCGCGTCAACACCAAACTCATAATTGGAAGAACCCGATGCTGCGTACCGCCACGGCAGGTTTGCTCTGTCTCGCTTTGATTCCTGCTGCTTACGCCGCTCCGAACTGCGCCGGCAGCACGGTGTCCCAGCCGCTGCCGTTGCCTGCCACGGTGATTGCGCCGGCGGCCGCCGAGTTCTACACCCGTAGCGTGCAGCTGGGCATGCCCACCGGCGTGCTGGCCCAGCCCTACACCAGCGAGCAATCGGTGGACCGTGTGCTGCTGCGGTTGCGCGTGGAAGGCTGCCAGGACCTGGCCAAGGTGATTCCGCCGGGCGGCACGGTCAACCCGAACGATCCAGCTGCCTACAAGGCCACCACCGCGTTCGACAACACGCCGTGGCGTTTTGACATGAGCCAGAACGGCAAGCGCATGACTGCCGAAGAATTCGATGCATGGATGAAGGCGCGCGGTGTACGCGTGGTCAAGGCGCGCCCGGTTGCTGGCGCGGCTGCACCGGCTCCGGCGGCTGCCGCCGCACCTGCGGCCGACGGCAAGTCGGTCGAAATCAAGTAATCACGACGGTCGGGACCGCATGACCCGGCGGCTTCCGCCGGCCACGTCCCGGCAACGCAAGCGGGCTCCGGCTGGCACTTCGCGTGCCGCCGCTACGGCCACGGCGACCACCGCGCCGCGCCACGGGCTGGCGCGCGTGCTGTCTAAATTGGGCGTGTGTTCGCGTACCGAAGCGGCACGCTGGATCGTCGAAGGGCGGGTCAGCGTGGCTGCGCGTGTGGTCCACGACCCCGAATATCCGATCCGCGCCGATCAGCAATCGAGCATCACCGTCGACGGGCAGGCGTTGGCCGGGCCGGCGCGCTGCTATCTGATGCTCAACAAGCCGCGCGGCGTGGTCACGACCGTGCGCGACGAGCAGGGCAGGGAGACGGTGTATCGCTGCTTCGATGGTGCCGGATTGCCGTGGATCGCGCCGGTCGGGCGATTGGACAAGGCCAGCGAAGGGCTACTGCTCTTCAGTAACGACCCGCACTGGGCGGCGGCGCTGACCGATCCTGCGACCGGGCCGGACAAGACCTATCACGTGCAGATCGATTGCCGCCCGAGTGCCGAGCAACTGGCGCAGTTGCAGGCCGGTGTGGTCGATCCCGATCCTGAGGGCGATGGTGCGCTGCTGCGTGCCAAGCACGTTGGCGTGCTGCGCGAAGGCGAGCGCAATGCGTGGCTGGAGATCGTGCTGGACGAGGGCCGCAATCGGCAGATCCGTCGCTTGTTGGCGGCGCTGGAAATTGGGGTGCTGCGTCTGGTGCGGGTGGCAATCGGACCGCTGGCGATGGGGGAGCTGGGCAAGGGCGCGTGGCGGATGCTCAGCGACGAGGAAGTCAGCGCGCTGACGGCGGCTCCCGCCAGCGCGCCAGACGGGCGCCGAGCAAGGCGCTGACCACTTCAACGGCACGTGCGTCGCCGGCGCCGTTGGCATCGTGGCGGCGACCCTTGGCGTGATTGCAGCTGGCACAGGCCAGGGCGAGATTGCGCGCCGCATTCGGATCGTCGCCCACCCTCGCGCAGAGCGCGGCCGCAGCGCGACGGCCGAACCAGGCCTGCGGCACTACATGTTCCAGCGTGGTGTGGCCGAGCGGCTCGCCGTCGGCACGCAGGTGCAGGCGCCGACGGCAATGCAGGCAGCGGGTTTCCCAACTGCCGTCCAGTAAATGCGCCTGGGCATCGGTGTGCGCCGCCAGCAACAGCCGTTGGCGCAGCACCGTGCGCATCAGTCTTTGATGACGTCGAGTTCGCGACCGATCTTGATGAATGCAGCGATCGCCTGATCCAGCTGCGCGGGGGTGTGCGCGGCGCTGATCTGGGTGCGGATGCGCGCCTGGCCCTTGGGCACCACCGGGAAGAAGAAGCCGATGGCGTAGATGCCTTCTTCCAGCAGGCGCTCGGCGAATTTCTGCGCCAGCGGTGCGTCGTAGAGCATCACCGGGCTGATCGGATGCACGCCAGGTTTGACGTCGAAGCCAGCGGCTGTCATGCGCTCGCGGAAGTAACGCGTGTTTTCGACCAGCTGCGTGCGCAGCTCGTCGGCGGCATCCAGCATGTCGAACGCCTTGATGCCTGCGGCCACCACGTGCGGCGGCAGTGAATTGGAAAAAAGATAAGGACGCGAGCGCTGGCGCAGCAGTTCGATGACTTCACGCCTGGCGGTGGTGAAGCCGCCCAGTGCGCCGCCCATCGCCTTGCCCAGCGTGCCGGTGAAGATATCGATCTGGTCCAGCACGCCCTTGACCTCGGCCGAGCCGCGGCCGGTAGCGCCCAGAAAGCCGGTGGCATGGCATTCGTCGATATGCACCAGCGCGTTGTACTTGCGGGCGAGGGCGGTGATCTCGTCCAGCGGGGCGATGAAGCCGTCCATCGAGAATACGCCGTCGCTGGTGATCAGCTTGGTCTTGCAACCGGCGGCATCGGCGGCCTGCAGCTGCGCTTCCAGGTCGGCCATGTCGCAGTTGGCGTAGCGGAAGCGCTTGGCCTTGCACAGGCGTACGCCGTCGATGATCGAGGCGTGGTTGAGCGCGTCGGAGATGATGGCATCGTGCTCGCCGAGCAACGGTTCGAACAGGCCGCCGTTGGCATCGAAACAGGCGGCATAGAGGATGGTGTCCTCGGTGCCGAAGAAGTCGGCGATGGTGCGCTCGAGTTGCTTATGCAAATCCTGGGTGCCGCAGATGAAGCGCACCGAGGCCATGCCGAAGCCGTGCGTGTCCAGCGCGTCCTTGGCGGCCTGGATGATGTCCGGATGGTCGGCCAGGCCCAGATAGTTGTTGGCGCAGAAGTTGAGCACGCTGCGGCCGTCGGCGAGGGTGATCTGCGCCGCCTGCGGGCCGGTGATGATGCGCTCGGACTTGAACAGGCCCTGGGCCTGGATCGCCTCCAGTTCGGCGGCGTAGTGGGCGGTCAGCGCGGCGGGAGCGTTGGTCATGGCGATCGCAGTGGCAGGAAGAAGCACGATTTTAACGATCACGGCGGCATACCACTACGTCATGCAAAATCGGTATAAGCGCAGGCGTGTATGTCATTTCACCACCCGCGTAGCGCTGCGCAGCATGGCATGCTTGCTGTTCAGCTGCGCCCCACCGGCCAGGAGATTGCTGTGACCCACCCCCGCTACCGCCTTGTTTCGATCCTGTTGTGCAGCTTGCTGGCCCTGGCCGGCCCGGCTGGCGCGCGCGACATCGGTCTGCTCAATGTGAGCTACGACCCCACCCGCGAGTTCTACCGCGACTACAACAGCGCGTTCGCCGCGCATTGGAAACAGCAACACCCGCAGGACACGGTGACGGTGGAAACCTCGCACGGCGGCTCGGGCAAGCAGGCGCGCGCGGTGATCGACGGCATCGAGGCCGATGTGGTCACGTTGGCGCTGGCCTACGACGTGGACGCAATCGCCGAGAAGGCCAAGCTGATCGACAGCGATTGGGAAAAACGCCTGCCCGACAATAGCGCGCCGTATACCTCGACGATCGTGTTTTTGGTGCGCAAGGGCAACCCGAAGAACATCCACGATTGGCCGGACCTGCTGCGCTCCGGCGTGGCGGTGGTGACGCCCAATCCCAAGACCTCCGGCGGCGCGCGCTGGAATTACCTGGCCGCCTGGGCGTATGCCGACCGCATCTTCAAGGGCGACCGCGAGCGCATCGTGCGCTACATGCAGGCACTGTTCCGCAACGTGCCGGTGCTGGACACCGGTGCGCGCGGTGCCACGACGACCTTCGTGCAGCGTGGTATCGGCGATGTGCTGCTGGCCTGGGAAAACGAAGCGCTGCTGGCGCGCGATGAACTGGGCAAGGACAAGTTCGAGATCGTGGTGCCGAAGTTGTCGATCCTGGCCGAGCCGTCGGTGGCGCTGGTCGACAAGAACGTCGACAAACACGGCACGCGCGATGTGGCCGAGGCCTACCTGCGTTATCTGTACGCGCCGGAAGGGCAGAAGCTGGCAGCCAAGCATTTCTATCGCCCGCGTCACCCGGAATTTGCCGACCCGGCCGATCTGGCGCGTTTCCCGGACATCAAGCTGGTGACCATCCAGGAAGCGTTCGGGTCGTGGGACAAGGCGCAGCAGGAACACTTCGCCGACGGTGGTGTGTTCGATCAGATCCAGGCAAAAAAGTAGGCAATGCAGATGTCGGTTGCACCCCATCCAGCGCCGTCATCGCGCCGACGCGTGATGCCGGGGTTGGGTTTGAGTCTTGGAATTACGCTGACCTGGCTGGGATTGATTGTGTTGATCCCGCTGCTGGGCATCTTCATCAAAACCAGCGGATTGGGTTGGGACGGCCTGTGGCGGGTGTGGAGCGAGCCACGGGTGTTGTCGGCGTTGCGGGTGAGCTTCGGTACGGCGTTCGTGGCCGGCGCCTTCAACGCACTAATGGGCACCTGGGTGGCGTGGGTGTTTGTGCGCTACAACTTCCCGGGCAAGCGCTTCTTCGACGCGGTGATCGATCTGCCATTCGCGTTGCCCACCGCAGTTGCGGGTATCGCGCTGACTGCGTTGTACGGCGGCAACGGCTGGGTCGGGCGCTGGCTGGAGGCGGTCGGCATCAAGGTCGCCTATACGCAGTTGGGCATCGTGCTGGCGCTGGTGTTTGTCGGCCTGCCGTTCGTGGTGCGGGTGGTGCAGCCGGTGCTGGCCGAGAGCGAGCGTGAGCTTGAAGCGGCCGCCGCTACGCTGGGCGCATCGCGCTGGCAAACGGTCTGGCGGGTGGTGCTGCCGGGACTGTGGCCAGCGGTCCTGACCGGGTTTGCGCTGGCCTTCGCGCGTGGTGTGGGTGAGTACGGTTCGGTGATCTTCATCGCCGGCAATCTGCCCAATTCCACCGAGATCGCGCCGCTGCTGATCACCATCCGGCTGGAAGAATTCGATTATGCCGGCGCCACCGCGATTGCGGCGGCAATGCTGCTGCTGTCGTTCGTGATCCTGCTGGTGGTCAATACGCTGCAGGCACGCCTGCTGCGCTATCAACGGAGGCCTGCATGAACGATGCTGTGTCGTCGCTGCCCTCCATGCTGCAGAACCGCACAATGACCGAACAGGCGCGCCGCATCACCGACTCGGCCACCAACGAGCCTCGCTGGGTGCAGTGGCTGATGATTCTGGGCGCGCTGCTGTTCCTGCTGGCGTTTTTGCTGCTGCCGCTGGTGCTGGTCTTCGCCGAGGCGCTGCGGGGTGGTTGGGAAACGTTTTTGCGCGCAGTGGTCGACCCGGACGCGTTGTCGGCGATCAAGCTGACCTTGATCGTGACTGCGATCGTGCTGCCGCTGAATCTGGTATTCGGCGTGGCAGCGGCGTGGGCGGTGAGCAAGCATCGCTTTCCCGGCAAGCGCTTGCTGATCAGCCTGATCGATCTGCCGTTTTCGGTATCGCCGGTGGTGGCGGGTTTGATCTTCGTGCTGATCTTCGGGCGCAGCGGTTGGGCGTGGCCGTTGATCGACGAAGGTTGGCAGGTGCAGCTGCCGTTTTTTGGCGAGATGCTGATTCAGCTGCCGCGTATCGTGTTCGCGCTGCCGGGCATCGTGCTGGCGACGACCTTTGTCACGTTTCCGTTCATCGCGCGCGAGCTGATGCCACTGATGGAGCAGCAGGGCAGCGATGAAGAGCTGGCCGCATTGAGCCTGGGCGCGAGCGGCTGGCAGATGTTCTGGCGGGTGACCCTGCCCAATATCCGTTGGGGCCTGATGTACGGCGTGCTGCTGTGCGCGGCGCGCGCGATGGGCGAGTTCGGTGCGGTGTCGGTGGTGTCCGGGCATATCCGCGGGCGCACCAATACGCTGCCGTTGCATGTGGAAATTCTTTACAACGAATACGCCTACAGTGCCGCGTTCGCCTGCGCCTCGCTGCTGGCATTGACCGCGCTGCTGACGCTGGCGCTGAAGACGTATCTGGAATGGCGACACGGCGATTCGCTCGCCGCCAACCACCGACATTGAGGTGAACATGGGCATCCGCATCCACCGCCTGCGCAAGCAGTTCGACACGTTCACCGCGCTGGACGACATCACGTTGGACGTGCGTCAGGGTGAGTTGCTGGCACTGCTGGGGCCATCGGGCTCAGGCAAGACCACGTTGTTGCGCATCATGGCCGGGCTGGAGCATGCCGATGGCGGGCAGGTGCTGTTCGGCGACGAAGACGCCACGCGCATGAGCGTGCAGTCGCGCCGGGTCGGCTTCGTGTTCCAGCACTACGCGTTGTTCAAGCATATGGACGTGTTCGAGAACATCGCCTTCGGCTTGCGGGTGCGGCGCGGTAACGAGCGTTGGGCTGAAGCGCGTATTCGCGCACGCGTGGAAGAATTGCTGGCGCTGGTGCAGTTGCATGGCCTGGAGCAGCGCTATCCCACCCAGCTGTCCGGTGGTCAGCGGCAGCGTGTGGCACTGGCGCGTGCGCTGGCGATCGAGCCACGCGTGCTGCTGCTGGACGAGCCATTCGGGGCGCTGGATGCGCAGGTGCGCCGCGACCTGCGCCGCTGGCTGCGCGAGCTGCATGAACGCACCGGTCTGACCACGGTGTTCGTGACCCACGATCAGGAAGAAGCGCTGGAACTGGCGGACCGGGTGGCGATCCTCAACCGCGGCCGCATCGAGCAGCTCGACACCCCGGCGATGATCTACGACAAGCCGGCCTCGCCGTTCGTGTATTCGTTCGTGGGCGCGGTGAACCGCATTCCTGGTGTGCTGGCGGAAGGTCGGATCCAGGTGGCGGGACATGCATTGCCGGCGGCCAATGCCACGTTGGCTGCCGGCCCGGTCGAGGTGTATGTGCGACCGGAAGATCTGGTACCCGATGACGCCGGTTGGCCGGCGACGGTGGCCTGGTCGCAGCGCAGCGGGGCGCGTCTACGTCTGCGCGCAACACTTGAGCCGGCGGGCAACGAGGTGGAAGTGGAGCTGCCGGCCTCGGCGGGGAGTTTTCAGCCAGGGCAGCAGCTAAGGCTGGCGGCGCGGCATTATGGGGTGTTTCCGGTGTGATTCAACGCCGGCTGGGGCCGGCATTGAATGGGGATTTGGGATTCGGGATTCGGGATTCGAAGAGCGGGATCCGCCTTTGCTTTGGCATTACGAATCCCTACTCCCCAATCTCAAGATCCTGCGCATTCAGTCGATGAGATGGGCATCCTGATCAGCACCATCGGTGGTTAACGCCTGTGTGCTGGTTCAAAGGCGTACGACGTTGATGTTGCGCTGCAATGACAGTTGGACTAATAAAGTCACTGCAAGCTCGCTTCGCGTCATCCGACCGCCCATCGTCCCAGGAGATGCTCCATGAAGCCGTCCCCCCTCGCGTGTTGTCTGTCGTTGCTGTTGTTAGGTGTCGTGCCGTTGGCGCATGCGCAGGATGAAGAAGCGCCAGCCTCGCCATTCAGTGGCACCTTTGCGGTCACCAGCGATTATCTGTTCCGCGGTATCTCGCAGACCAATGAAGAGCCCGCCTTCCAGGCCGGACTCACGTACACGACGCCGTTCGGCGTATACATCGGCACCTGGACCTCGAATGTCGATTACGGTGCGGGCGATCCGGATTGGGAAGTGGATGGCTTTGTCGGCTACAACACCGATCTGGGCACGAACTGGAATTTCGATGTGATGGTCAACCGCTACCAATACCTGGGAGCGGGTGCGTCCAACTATGCAGAACTGATCACCAAGACCACGTTTTTGAAGACTTATAGCCTGACCGTTGCCTACACCAACGATCTGTATGGGTCGAAGACCGACGGCTATTACTACGCGCTCGATGCCAACTGGACGTTGCCGTACGACTTCACTTTCGGCGCGCACGCCGGGCACAGCGTTTACACCTCGGCGCTCAGTCAGGTGGATCACGACTACAACGACTTCGGGGTGAATGTCGGCAAGGCGTTCGGTCCGCTGGGTTTGAGCGTGGGCTATTACGACACCAGCGAAGCGGCCGAATTCGGCTTCGGTCGGCAGAATTCGCAGAACCATCTGGTGGCGACTGCCACGGTCACCTGGCCTTGATGGCGATGGGCTAAGAGCGGCTCTGGCCAATTGGTCGTGTAGTTGTGGGGCGGGAAGAGTTGATGCTCGGAGTTTTCAGTCTTTACAGTTAGACGGCGCCAGAATTCTAGATATCGGTTGTTTTGTCTTGGGGTGATTGCATCGTGCGGATGGATCACTTGTAGAGCGGTTGATCTGGGGCTTGGCTGCAGGGCCCTTGCCCGCCCACCATCGCGGGACACGCCGCAAGTACGTCCATGTAGGCTCTTACGCGGCATCCATGCCGCGTAAGGTCCCGCGACGGTGGGCGGGCAAGGACCAGTCGAGATGGTCGGTGTGCATGGTTGCAAGCAAGGCGTGACGGGTGCTGTTTCAATAACGCCGCGTCGTATCATCTTCGTAACGCAAGCCGATCAACCTGCAGGCTTTAAAAAGCAACCGACTCATTCTCTGGTGCGGTGAGGGCACCGCGCCCTCGACCCACGGAGAGCCTTTGTCAGCATTCTCGCCGACCTTGCTGTTTCTTGAAGCGCTCCGCTCGCACCTGATGATTGGCCGCTGCGTTTGTCAGCACTTTGAAGACGGACACGCAAAAGGCGCCTCGCGGCGCCTTTTGCGTTCAAGCGTAGTGGCCGATCAGTTCCAGCTCAACACGACCTTGCCGGCCTTGCCTTCTTCCATCAGGTCGAAGCCCTTCTGGAAATCGTCGATCGGCAATTGATGCGTCAGCACCTTGTGCAGTGGAAAACCCGAGAGCACCAGTTGCGTCATCTTGTACCAGGTCTCGTACATCTTGCGGCCGTAGATGCCCTGTACGGTGAGGCCCTTGAAGATGATCTTGTCCCAGTCGCAGCCGGCGCCGCGCGGCATGATGCCGAGCATGGCGATCTTGCCGCCGTGATACATGCAGTCGAGCATGTCGTTGAAGGCGCGCGGGTTGCCGCTCATTTCCAGGCCCACGTCGAAGCCTTCCATGTGCAGGTCGGCCATGACGTCCTTGAGCGAGGTCTTGGAGACGTTGACCACGCGGGTGGCGCCCATGTCGGCGGCCAGCTTGAGGCGGAAATCGTTGACGTCGGTGACCACCACGTTGCGCGCACCGATGTGCTTGCAGATACCGGCGGCGATGATGCCGATCGGGCCGGCGCCGGTGATCAGCACGTCTTCGCCGATCACGTCGAATTCCAGCGCGCAATGCGCGGCGTTGCCGTAGGGGTCGAAGAACGCGGCCAGCTCGGAGGGAATCTGGTCGGGGATCGGCCACAGGTTGCTGGCCGGCATCACCATGTATTCGGCAAATGCGCCGTTGACGTTGACGCCGATGCCGACCGTGTTGGGGCATAGGTGCGGGCGGCCGCCGCGGCAGTTGCGGCAGTGTCCGCAGACGATGTGGCCTTCGGCCGAGACGCGCTGGCCGACCTGGTAGCCGGTCACGGCCGAACCGAGCTCGGCCACACGGCCGACGAACTCATGGCCGATGGTCAGGCCGGGTGTGATGGTGCGCTGGCTCCACTCGTCCCACAGGTAGATGTGCAGATCGGTGCCGCAGATTGCGGTCTTTTCCAGCTTGATCAGCACCTCGTTGGGGCCGGGGCTGGGGACTGGAACCTGTTCCAGCCAGATGCCCTTGTTCGCTTCGCGCTTGACCAGCGCCTTCATCGTCTGCGCCATCTGGCGGGACCTGCTGAGTGAAAGTAAGGCGGCGATTATATGCGGGGTGGGGCTGGTGCCATGCGGCGGTGCGGGAAGTAAGTGGTGTTGGCTGACCCGGATCATGGCGGGGTAGGGGCCGATGCAGCCCTTTTCCCATCGGGAGAAGGTGGCGCGCAGCGCCGGATGAGGGGCGCCTCAGAGATTTACCAGTAGCTGCAATGACAAACGCGTCGCTACGCGCCTTCAGAAGTGACGCGCCGACTGCTTCGCCCGTACCCTCACCCAAACCCCCGCTACGCGCCCCTGCCCGCGCTTGCGGCGCGGGCGCTCCCAGTCACGCGCGCCAGTGGCGCGCAAGCCGCGCCTTTTCGCCCCGCAGGGAGAGCGGAAAAGGCGCCGGCAACTCAGAACTTCACATCCAGACTCATGAAGTATTGCCGCGGCGCGCCGACCACCATGGTCTGGTTGTAGCCATCCGGATCGGAGGCGACATAGCCGTTGGTGCCGGTGCTGGCGAAGTAGCGCTTGTCGGTGAGGTTGGTGATGTTGAGCGCCAGCGCCACATCGGCCACGCCGCCCACACGACCGAAGTCGTAACGCGCGCCCGCATTGAACAGCCAATACGAAGGCACCTGCGAATCGTTGAGGAAAGTGATGTAGCGCTTGTCGACGTACTTGCCGTCCAGATCCAGGCGCAGGTTGCCGAGTTGGTAGCTGGCACTGGAGGAGAACATCAACGCCGGGATGCCGACCACGTCCTTGCCGGAGGTGGCGACCACGCCGTTGTTGAGGTAGTCGTCCTGATAGCGCGAGCGATTCCACGACAGCGAGTTCAACCAGCTCAGGCCCTCCATCGGACGCCACATCAAGGCCAGATCCGCACCCGCGCTGTGTACGGCACCGACATTGCTCAGGATCGCCGCGCAGGTCTGCACCGCGCTACACGGCGAGGTGGTCAACAAGCGGTTGGAGAACTTGGTGAAATAGGCATCGGCCGACAGCTGGAACTGCGCATCCTGCACGCGGTAACCCACCTGCACGGTCTGCGATTCTTCCGGCTCCAGCGTCGAACGGCTGCGGTCGAACGCGGCCTGCGAGGTGCCGAACGGGGTGAAACCGAAGGCGGCGATGTTCTTGCTGTAGGAGGCGTAGATGTCCTGGCGCTCGTCGAGCTTGTAGTTCACGCCAACCTGCGGCAGGAAGTTGTCTTCAGCGCGGATGCGTCCCTGCGCCAGCGCGGTGGTCGGCACCAGCGATTGTGCGCGCGTGGTGGTGCTGAGCGCCTTTGCGCCGTAGTTGAGGGTCAGGCGATCGTCGAGCAGACGCACGGTGTCCTGCAGGTACAGCATGCGGGTCTGGGTGGTATAGCGCTGCAAAAAGTCGCGACGGAACGGGGTCTGCGCTTCGTACACGTTGTACAACGAGGTGTAGCCCTCGTTGCCCAGCGCGAAGTAATTGCGCCCCTGCGTGGTGCGTGCATTCTCGGCCCACACGCCGGCTTCCAGATCGTGATTGCCCCACGACCACTTCAGTGCGCTGGTACCGCCGAAACGGTCCAGGCCATAGTCGGTGGTGCGCATCGACACCGGGATCTGTGCCGAGGTGACGACATAAGGCGTCACCCACTGCCCCTCGCCGCGATTGGCGTGGTAGTAGCCGGCGGCATCCAGGGTTGCACCGCCGAACACGAACGTGCCCGACAAGCCTGCCAGGTTGTCGCGACGCAGACCACCGCCTGCGTAGTAGCTGGCATCCAGCCAACTGTAATCATCGGGCAGCCCCGCCAGCGATTGCGGGTAGCCGTTGGCCACGCCGCTGGTGGCACCGGTGTTTTGATACGCACGCGCCATCTGCACCGCAGTGGCCCAATCCGGCTGCAGGTAATCGTAGTCCCAGCCCAGCGCGCGCTGGCTGGTCAACGACAGATCCATGTAGTCGTATTCCTTGCGCCGCGAGGTATCCACAAACAGGCTCAGACGGTTGCCGTCGCCCCATTGATACACGGTCTTGAGGTTGGCCTGCTCGGACTGCTGGTCGCCGAAGCCTTTCCACTTGTCGGTGCTGGCATTGGCATAGGACAGATACGCCGACAAGCCATTGCGATCGCCGGTGTCGCCACGCACGAAGGTGCGCCGCGTGGCATCGCTGCCCACCGTTTGCACCAGCCGCAAACCGGGCGTGGTCTGCGGGTCGGCCGAGTAGAACTGCATGGTGCCGCCGAGGTTGGTATTGGACGCAGTACCGAGCGCGCCGGCGCCTTGCGCGATTTCCACTGAGCCGAGGTTTTCCGAAATGATCGCGCGAGTAATGTGCAGGCCGTTGGTGACGCCGTAGCTCATGTTGCCTAGCGGAATGCCATCGAGTGTGTAGCCGAGCCGGCTCTGATCGAAGCCATGCAAGGTCACCTGCGTGGACCATTCGTAGGTGCCGAACGGGTCGGCCGATTGGAACTGCACGCCCGGCAATTTTTCCACTGCCTTGAAGGCGCTGCTGCCCGGTGTCAGCTGCTCGATGTCCTGCCGGCTGATGCGCTGCACCTGGCGCGTGCTGCCTTGCGAGACCACGTTGATCGCATCCAGCTGGGTGGCATTGGTTGCGGTACCGGCGGTGGTGACCGGCGCATCGGCGACCGGCGCGTCTGCAATGGCAGCCGGATCGGCAGCCGTTGCGGCCGCAGATGCCATGACGGGAAGCAGCGCTGCCAGGGCGAGCGCCAGCGGAGTGACATGAAAACGACGAGTGCAAGTCATGGGGGAATCCTGTTCGGGCACGGCTGAGGGCGGACGCACGGTGCAAGACCGACGTTTCGCGACGCAGGGTGTCAACGACTCATGAAACATTGATGACGGTCGCTGTCTTAAAACTGTCGCGCTCGCCGGATATACGTGTCGTGTCCAGCCGCCACCTGCGGCCATGCACCCGTATTTCTGCCAGGTTTCGCATCCATGACGTCTTCCCCCTCGCGCCGTGATTTCCTCAAGCGCGTCGCCGCGCTGACCGCCGCCGGCGCCTTGCCGTCTTCGATCGGCCGCGCACTCGCGCTGCCGGCCAACTCACGTACCGGCACGCTGCGCGACATCGAACACGTGGTGATCCTGATGCAGGAAAATCGCTCGTTCGATCATTACTTCGGTGCGCTGCGCGGCGTACGCGGTTTCGGCGATCCGCGTCCGCTGCAGTTGCGCGATGGGCATCCGGTATGGAGCCAGCCGGCAAAGGACGGTCATCGCTTGTTGCCGTTCGCCTTCGATTCACAAAACACGTCAGCCCCGTTGATCAAAAGCCTGGATCACTCGTGGAAAGCCGGCCACGGGCAGGATCCGGTGCGCTGGGCCGAGTACGACGCCTGGGTGCCGTACAAGGGCGAATTGACGATGGGGTATTTCCAGCGTCATGACATTCCGTATTACCACGCGCTCGCCGATGCGTTCACCATTTGCGATGGTTATTTCTGTTCGTTGCATGGGCCAACCAATCCCAATCGCATGTATCTGTTTACCGGCACCAGCGGCCCGAGCGTGGGCAATGTCGGCGCGCAAGCGGTGACCAATGCCGACGACGGCAACTGGACCGCCGACATGGCGCGCGACAAACCCGGCTACGCCGCGATGGACTGGACCACCTACGCACAGCGCCTGCAGGCCGCAGGTGTGGATTGGCGCGTGTATCAGGAATACGACAATTTCGGCTGCAACTCGCTGGCGTATTTTTCCCACTATCGCGATCTGCAGCCCGGCGACGAACGCTATCGGCGCGCGCGTGCGTGCGTGCCCGGTTCCACCGCGGACAATGCCGCCACCACGCAGGCCGATCATCTGGTCGCCGCGATCGCTGCCGATGTGCAGGCCAATCGCTTGCCGCAGGTGTCGTGGATCGTTCCGCCCACCGCCTATTGCGAACATCCGGAAGCACCGCCGGCCTACGGCGAATCGCTGGTGGCGCGTTTGATCGATGCGCTCACCGCCAATCCGGAGGTCTGGGCGAAGACTGCGCTGATCATCAATTACGACGAGAACGACGGCTTCTTCGATCATGTGCCCGCGCCATTGCCGGCGCTGGATGCGCGCATGGGGCGCAGCAATGTCGATACGCGTGGCGAAGTCTACGAGGGACTGCCGATCGGCCTGGGCATCCGCGTGCCGATGCTGGTGATCTCGCCGTGGACGCGCGGCGGCTGGGTCAACTCGCAGGTGTTCGATCACACTTCGGTACTGCGCTTGCTGGAGCGCCGTTTCGGCGTGGCCGAGCCCAACATCAGCCCGTGGCGGCGTGCGGTGAGCGGCGATCTGACCAGCGTGTTCGATTTCCGCAAGCCGGACGATTCGGCGTTGAGCGCGTTGCCGGCGATCGGCGACTATCGCGCACGCACTGCCGCGGTGAGTGGCAAACCATTGCCGGTGCCGCCGACGAAGGCCAGCATGCCGCGACAAGAGCCGGGTCAACGCCCTGCACGCGCGCTGCCGTACGCCTTGCAGGTGCATGCTCGTGTACAGAATGGAGACGGTGTGCAACTGCAGTTCGTCAACAGCGGCGCTGCTGCAGCCGCGTTCAACGTCTATACCAGCGCTGCAAGTGGCGGCCCGTGGTACTACACCGTGCTGCCCGGCACGCAGCTCGACGATGTACCGCTTGGCGCTGCACATGACGGTGCCTATGCCTTGAGCGTGCATGGGCCGAATGGATTCCTGCGCGAGTTCGCTGGCGAACTTGCAGCCGCTGTGACGCAATCGGCAGCGCCGTGGTTAGAAGCCAGACAGGACGGCGAAATGCTGGTGCTGGAACTCGGCAATGCCGGGCGCCAACCGTGCACGCTGCAACTGCGCGCACTGGATTACGCAGACCCGACCGCGCGCGCCGTGCACCTGGCCGCAGGCCAGCGGCAAACCATCCGGCTGGCGTTGGCAGCAAGCGATCACTGGTATGACGTTGTCGTTGAGCAGCCGGGTGGGGCATTCCGCCGGCGTCTGGCCGGGCATCTGGAAACCGGCAAGCCCAGCCGCAGCGACCCGGCGTTCGGTCGCGCCTGAGGAACTGGCGCAGCGCGCGTTTTCAGCCGTGCGGGGTGGATGCTGGTGAGGCAGAAGAGCCCGGCGGCCATGCGGCCGGGCACGCCGCAAGCGGATACGGTTCGGTCAGGCATCGATTCCGCCACTGAGCGCAAACCACGGAGGGCGTGGGGCGGTATCATTCCGCTCCCGTCTGGCCGCAAGGCACGTCGGTCCCTTCCCCAAGGAATCTCTCGCGCATGCGCATCCTGCTTGCTCGTCACGGCGAGACGCCGTGGAACGCCGAAGGCCGTTATCAGGGCCAGATCGATATCCCGCTGTCGCCGGTCGGCGAAGGCCAGGCCGCTGCCCTTGGCGCGCGCCTGCAGTCGCTGGAGATCACCCGCGCGGTGGCATCGCCGCTGTCGCGTGCGCAGGCCACCGCGAAGCTGGCGCTGGGCAGTGCACGCGAGAGCTTGCTGCAGACCGATGCGGACCTGCAGGAAATCGCGCATGGCGAATGGGAAGGCTTGCTGGCCAGCGAGATCAACGACAAGGATCCGGCGCGCTTGCGTGCCTGGCGCGAAGAACCCGACACCGTGCTGATGCCCGGCGGCGAATCCTTGCGTCAGGTGCTGGACCGCAGCTGGCGCGGGCTGGTACGCGCGGCTGATGGCCTGGGCGCCGACGACACCTTGCTGGTGGTGGCGCACGATGCAGTCAACCGCGTGATCCTGTGCAAGATTCTGGGCCTGCCGTTGTCCAAGCTGTGGACCTTCCGCCAGGCACCGACCACGCTCAACCTGCTCGAAGGCGAGGATGTCGACCACCTGGAAGTGGTGCGCCTGAACGACTGTGCGCATCACACGCCGTTTTTTGGTGAAGCCAAGCATCGCGCGTTGTAAGACTGCGCTCGGCAAGGATTGTGGGTCACGCTGTGGCGCGTCATCCCGGGATCATCGCCAAGTGGCCAAAGGCGCTTCGGTACGTTGTTTTGGGGAGTGTGTCCGGCCTGTTGGCGCTAGGGGCGTTCTCCGACTTCATTCCCGCACCATTCCTGTCCGGTCGGAACTGGCTCGCGCCGATGCTGCTGCTGGGAGGTGGATTGACGGTGCTGATCGTTGTGCCGGCCTACCGTATCGGGGGATGGAAGGCGGTCGTTGGCAATAGCGTGTTCAATACAGGTCTGACGATCTGCCTGGCGCCGCCGCTGTTGGGATTCCTGTGCTGGCTCGTGCTGGCCAGGGGGGCACCGTGGGTGTATACGCGGATGGCCGGTGCCAGTTTTGAAGAAACGCATGCCATGCGGACCGAGTACTTTCAGAGTGGGCGTTCGTGCAAATACAGATTGAGTGGCGGGCCGCTGGAACATCGGTTTCCCAGCCATCTGTGCATCAGTGAGGCGCTCTATCGTCGGCATCCCGATCAGCAGATGACCGTGGTGTTGACCGGTCAGCGCTCGGTGCTGGGAATGCGGATTGCAGCGATCGAAGACGTCCCGTGATCGAGGACGTCTCGACACGGATAACTGGATTTGGCAACGACAAGCGCCTGTGCCTGAGCACGCCGTCGTCTTTTGTCCGAGCACGTGGCGGCCTGGAAATTCGCGATAATGCAGTTCTTCCTGCGCAGTCCCCGCCGTGAACGCAACCAACTCTCTCTCCGACTGGCTCGTCTACATCGAGCAACAGCATCCGCAGAACATCGCCATGGGCCTGGAGCGCGTGCGCGAGGTCGCTGCGCGTCTGCAGCTTGCAGCGCCGGCCACCCACGTCATCGTCGTCGGCGGCACCAATGGCAAGGGCTCCACCGTGGCCTTTATCGAGGCGATCGGGCGGGCCGCCGGCTGGAAGGTGGGTACCTACACTTCGCCGCATCTGCTGCGCTACAACGAGCGCGTGCGCATCGATGGAGACGAGGCCAGCGATGCACAACTGGTCGACGCCTTTGCAGCCGTCGAAGCGGCGCGCGGCCAGACCGCGCTGACCTATTTCGAGTACGGCACGCTGGCCGCGTTGTGGCTGTTGCAGCGCTCGGTGCTGGACCTGGCGGTGCTGGAAATCGGTCTGGGCGGGCGTCTGGATGCGGTGAACATCATCGATTCCGATGTGGCGGTGATCACCACCGTGGATATCGACCACACCGATTGGCTGGGCGAAGACCGCGAGGCGATCGGTACCGAGAAGGCCGGCATCATTCGCGCCTGGAAACCAGTGGTGCTGGGCGAAATCGACCCGCCGTCGAGCGTGTTGCGGCGCGCTTATCAGTTGGGCGCCAACGCGATCCGCGCCGGCAGCGATTACTTCTTCGAGCCGATCGATGCACAGCATTCCAAGACGCAGCATTGGCGCTGGCGCGATGTTGCAGTGACCCTGGAGCTACCGATGCCGGCCCTGCACGCGCCGGTGCAACTGGCCAACGCCGCCGCCGCAATCGCCGCGCTGCAGGCATTGCCGGTCGAGGTACCCCATGCGGCGTGGGCGCAGGGCATCGCCAACGCGCAAGTGGCCGGGCGCCTGCAGGGCATCGATGTCGATGGCGTGCAGGTGGTGCTGGATGTCGGCCACAACCCGCAGGCCGCGCGCGCGCTGGCCGACGCACTCGGCGCGCAAGCGCACCCAGGCAGCATGCATGCGATCTACGCCGCATTGGCAGACAAGGACGTGCGCGGCGTGGTGGAGGCGGTAGCCGCGCAGATCGACCACTGGGTGCTGGCCGGGCTGGCCGGCGCACGTGGGCAGTCGGCCGAGGCATTGCAGCAACGCCTACAGGGCACCGCCGCGGCGCAGGCGCCGTGCCATCGTGACCTCGCAAGCGCACTGCGCGCGGTACTCGCAGCAGCCAAACCAGGCGATCGCGTGCTGGTGTTCGGCTCGTTTCATACTGTCGCCGACGCGCTGCACGCACTTCATTCAGGCCGCCAAGGTCGGTAGCCCGGCTGCGGCCTTATAATCGCCGCGGCAACCCGCCACGCCGCCTCTCGTCTCTTTACGTGGATACTGCTCTGAAACAGCGATTGATTGGCGCCATCGTTCTGGTGGCGCTTGCCGTGATCTTCCTGCCGATGCTGGTCAAGGGCCCTGCGCCTTCGAGCGGCGTGGCCGATGTGCCGCTCGAGGCACCCGTAGCGCCTGCCAATGGCGAGTTCGAAACCCGCGAATTGCCGCTGGTCACCCCGGGCGATGCGCCTGCCGGCGGTGCACTGGGCATGCGCGGTGCCGCCAAGGCGCCGGCAGCGGTGCAAGACAACCCGGATGCGGCCGACCTGGCCAACCCGTCCAGTGCGCCATCGGCCCTTGATGTGGCCGCCGGCAACTACGCGGTGAATTTCGGTGCCTATGCCACCAGTGCCGATGCCGATGCGGTGATCGCGCGGCTCAAGCAGGCGCAACTGCCGGGCTTCAGCGAAAAGACCCAGATCAACGGCCGCCCTGCCTGGCGCGTTCGCGTGGGGCCGTATGCCGATCAGGCCCAGGCCGAATCGGCCCGCCTGCAGGCAGTGAAGGTGCGCGGCGACGTCAACGCGCAGGTGGTGACGCTGGATGCCAATGCCGCCGCGCCAGCACCTGCAGCTGCAACAGCGCCTGCACCGGCCGCAAAGCCCGGCAGCAGTGTGGCAGCCGCCAGCACCACCGCGCCGAGCAGGACCGAAAGCCTGCCGCCGGAACCCGCCAAGCCGGTGGCCGCCGCGCCCAAGCCGGCCGAAGTGCCCAAGCCTGTGCCGGCCAAGCCAGAGGTGGCCAAAGCCGAGCCGGCCAAGCCCGAACCTGCCAAGCCGGTCGTGGCTGCGCCTACCGCGCCGGCAGCGCCTGCGGCCAGTTCGGTCGGTTTTGCGGTGCAGCTAGGTGCGTTCGGCCGCGCCGAAGACGCCAATGCCCTGCGCGACCGCGTGCGCGCCGCCGGCTTCAGTGCGTTCGTCGAACAGGTCCGCACCGACAAGGGCGCGCTCAACCGCGTACGTGTCGGCCCGGTGGCCAACCGTGGCGATGCCGAGCAGTTGCGTGCGCAGGTGGCGGCCAAGGTCGGCATTTCCGGCATGGTGCGTCCGCATCCGTAAAACGGCTGCGCCGCCATCGGGTGGGCGTTGCCGGAATCAGACATCTGCATCGGCGCGACCCTTCGTACACTGCGCGTGCTGCAGGCCGTCCGCATCAAGCCTGACAGCCACGCACGACATGTCGTGCGTGGCTGTCAGATTCCCGATCGCCTCACACCCATGGAGGGGAGCGCAATGAACACCGAGCCAGGTTGCAGCAACGGCGCGCGCGCCGCGCGGAGAAGTTGGCAATGATCGACATGGTGCTGGGCGTCATCATTCTGGTGTCGGCCCTGTTGGGCTTGCTGCGCGGCTTTGTCGCGATCGTGGTCGGCACGCTGTCGTGGTTGCTGGCGGGCTGGGCCACATTCCAGTTCGGCGGCCCAGCCGCGCGCTGGATCGCCGACGGCAAGCATCCGTCGGCCACCGAGTCGTTCGGCGGCTACGCGATGGTGTTTGTCGGCGTGCTGATCACCGTAGCGGTGATCGGCATGGTGATCCGTGCCGGCGTCGATGCGGTGCGGCTCGGCGGGATGGACCGCATGCTCGGCTTCGGCCTGGGCGTGGTGCGCGGCGGGTTTCTGGCCAGCGTGCTGGTGCTGCTGATGGGCTTCACCCCGTTGCCGCGCGAGCCGGCGTGGCGGCAATCGGTGCTGATGCCGATGCTGTCGCCGGGTGCGGGCTGGATGCGGGCGCAACTGCCGGCCTGGCGGATGCCGTCGGTGGACATGCCATCGATGGAACTCGGCAACTTGCCAACGGAGTTGGGGAAGTTGCCCTCGGCAGGCAATAATACGGATCTGGGCAAGGCGCTGTCCGGGTCCGGTCTGAGCGACACCATCACGCGTGCGCTTGGGCAACCCGGTCAAGCCGCCAGCGACGGACGCGATCCGGCGCAGGCGATGCCGGCCAATATCGATCCGGCGCAGATTCGCGGCGGAGAAAGCGACCCGGCTCGGGTCGAGTCTCAAGGCCAGGCACGGCCACCTTCACAGTAACGGCGCAAGCCGCAGCGGAGAACGCGCACCATGTGTGGCATCGTCGGTATTGTCGGCAACCAGAACGTCGCCGGGCAGCTTTATGACGGCCTGACCGTCCTGCAGCATCGTGGGCAGGACGCCGCAGGCATCGCCACCGCGGATGGCACGCGCCTGCGCGTGCAAAAGGCCAACGGCCTGGTGCGCGATGTCTTCGACGAAAAGAAGATGGCGGTGCTGGAAGGCCGCGTCGGCATCGCGCATTGCCGCTATCCGACCGCCGGCTCGGAAGGCATGGACGAGGCGCAGCCGTTCTACGTCAACTCGCCCTACGGCATCGCGCTGGCGCACAACGGCAACCTGATCAACACCGAGGCCTTGCGCCAGCAGGTGTTCGAGGCCGACCGCCGCAACATCAACACCGATTCGGACAGCGAAGTGCTGCTGAACGTGTTCGCCTACGAGCTGGACGCGCAGCGCATGCTCACCCCCGAGGCGGCGATCCGCGCGGTGGCCGGTGTGCACCGCCGCTGCAAGGGCGGCTATGCGGTGGTGAGCGTGGTGCTGGGCCTGGGCCTGGTGGCATTCCGCGACCCGCACGGCATCCGTCCGCTGGTGCTGGGCAAGCGCGAGCATGCCGAAGGCACCGAATACATCGTGTCCTCCGAATCGGCGGCGCTGGACATCCTGGGCTACCAGCGCGTGCGCGATGTGCGTCCCGGCGAAGCGCTGGTGATCACCGCGCGCGGCGAGCTATTTTCTGAAATCTGTGCCGCGCCGACCGACCATGCGCCGTGCATCTTCGAGTACGTGTACTTCGCGCGTCCCGATTCGATGATCGACAACATCTCGGTGCACAAGGCGCGCATGCGCATGGGCCTGAAGCTGGGCGAGAAGATCCTGCGCCTGCGCCCGGATCACGATATCGACACCATCATTCCGATCCCGGACACCTCGCGCGATGTAGCGCTGGAGATGTCCAACGTGCTGGGCGTGAAGTACCGCGAAGGCTTCGTCAAGAATCGCTATGTGGGCCGCACCTTTATCATGCCGGGGCAGGGCGAACGGCAGAAATCGGTGCGCCGCAAGCTCAACCCGATCCACCTGGAATTCCGCAACCGCGTGGTGTTGCTGGTCGACGATTCGATCGTGCGCGGCACCACCAGCCGGCAAATCGTGCAGATGGCGCGCGATGCCGGTGCGCGCAAGGTGTATCTGGCCTCGGCCGCGCCGCCGGTGCGTTACCCCAACATCTACGGCATCGACATGCCGGCCGCCGAAGAACTCATCGCGCATGGCCGCAGCGAGCACGAGATCCAGGAATTCCTCGGCTGCGACTGGTTGATCTATCAGGATCTGGAAGACCTGGAAGTGGCGGTGCGCGAAGGCAACCCGGACATCAAGCAGTTCGATTCCTCGTGCTTCAACGGCGAGTACATCACCGGGATCGAGCCGGGTTATTTCCAGCGCATCCAGCAGTTGCGCTCCGACGAAGCCAAGCGCAAACGCCGCGCGTGATGGTGGTTGGGCAGCGTTGTGGAGTTGCGCTGCCCGCGAACGACGGAGCGCTGACGTGACGATGGATCTCTTGCAGGCCGCATACGCCTGCCTGCAAGCGGCCGATCCGCTGGAGAAGGTCGCGCTGACCCAGCGACATGCGGCCGCGTTCCGCGCCGGCACGCTGTCGTTGCCATCGCCGCAGGCCGCGCCACCGGCGCCGATCTGCATGCCGGGCCGGCCTGCAACGCCGGTGCTGGTGCATCCGCGCGAGGTGCCACGGCGGGGATTGGGCACGCCGGAAGGGCGCGCCGCCTTCATCCACGCCATCGCGCATATCGAACTCAACGCCATCGATCTGGCCTGGGATGCGGTGTACCGCTTCCGCGGGTTGCCGGATGCGTTCTATGCGGATTGGGTAGCGGTGGCCGACGACGAATCGCGTCACTTCATGCTGCTGCGCGCGCGATTGCAGGCGCACGACCACGACTACGGCGATTTCCCCGCGCATAACGGCCTGTGGGAAATGTGCGAGAAAACCGCGCATGACGGCCTCGCACGCATGGCCCTGGTGCCACGCGTGCTGGAAGCGCGTGGTCTGGACGTGACACCGGCCATGATCGTCAAGCTGCGCTCGCTCGGCGATATCGCCACTGCGCAGGTGCTGGAAACCATCCTGCGCGAAGAAGTGGCGCATGTAGCGGCCGGCTCGCGCTGGTATCGCTGGTATTGCGCACAGGCCGGCATCGAGCCGCGCGCGCGTTTCAAGGCGCTGCTGCGCGAATACGCCGGTGGCTATCTGCATGGACCATTCAATATCCAAGCGCGGCTGCTTGCCGGCTTCGATGAGGATGAGTTGGCCAGTCTGGTGGAGCAGGCTGGCTGAAAAAACGTGCGCGGGTTCCCTCTGCGCAGCCGCCGGAATCGCATGCATTCACGGCAAGCATCACAGAACTGTAATTTTCCTTTTCAACTACTTGCAATGTGGACTGTCACTCCGGCCTTAATGGCGTCCCGGGGGCAGGGGCCCGGTGCTTCACATCCGTTACTTCCATGTCTAAGGAGAGAGAGACGATGAAGTCGAAGTCGATGTGCACCACGGTGGGTCTGATTGCCATGTGTCTGGCCGGTTCGGCCGCCGCTGCCGGCAAACCGCTGTATCAATCCGGTCCTGCGCTGAGCCGCAGTGCAGCCGCCACCGCCACCACCGAACCCTCGCTGCAACGGGTGTTGAGCTCACCATCCACAGCCACCGCGCAGGTGGTCCAGCTCGATGCCGGCGCAGTCACCGCGTCGGAAAAGCTGCTGGAACTACAACTGGACGGCCAGACCATCACCGCCACCCAGGCCAAGGTCGATGCCCTGGAAGGCGGCGACAGCGTGTGGTACGGCAACCTGGGCCCACGCGCTGGCACGCGTGCACGCACGCTGTCGGGCGTGGATCCGCTGAACTCGGCCATTCTGGTGCGTAGCGGAGATACCGTCACTGGCACCATTCGCTACGTCGGCAAACTCTATCGCCTGCGTCCGCTGGCCGATGGCCGGCACGTGCTGGTGCAGGTGGATGAGCAGCGCATGCCGCAGGAGCATCCGGCCGAATACAGCCTGCTGCCCAAGTTCGACATGCCCGGCGACGGACGCGTCACCGCCGCCGCCGCATCGTCCGGCAGCCCGGCGACCATTCGCGTGCTGGTGGTCGCCACCAATCAGGCGGTGACTGCGTACGGCGGCAACATGCAGGCGCTGGTGCAGCTGGCGGTGGCCGAGGCCAACCAGGGCTACACCAACAGCAACGTCGGCATCACCCTGCAGCTGGCGCGTTACGAGACCACCAGCTACAGCGAAACCGGCAACTTCACCACCGACCTGCAGCGCTTCCGCGTGACCAACGACGGTTACATGGACAGCATCCACACCAGCCGCAACACGTATACCGCCGATGTGGGCGTGATCGTGTTGAACAACGCCACTTACTGCGGACTGGCATCGGGTATTGGTTCGACCGCCGCAACCGCGTTTGCATCGGTGTACTGGGATTGCGCCACCGGCTACTACAGCTTTGCGCATGAAATCGGGCACCTGCAGAGCGCACGCCACGACGCCACCAACGACCCGAGCACCTCGCCGTATGCCTACGGTCACGGCTATCGCTACGGCAACAGCTGGCGCACCATCATGGCCTACGACTGCAGCAGCGGTTGCCCGCGCCTGAACTATTGGTCCAACCCGAACATCAACTACAACGGCATCCCGATGGGCAATGCCAGCACCGCCGACAATCAGCGCGTGCTGGTCAACACCAAGGCCACGATTGCCGGCTTCCGCTGAGGTTGACGTTGAGCGTTTCGCTGTCGGCCCGGCACTCCATGTGCCGGGCTTTTGCCGCTACACCCGCGCGCGGGTGTAGCGCAGACTAGGCGCACCGTCGGCAACTGCCGGCCTTGTCTTGTGGAGCGGAGCACTCATGTCCAAATCCTTGCGTTATGCGGTGCTGTGCCTGGCCGCACTTGCGGTTGCCGGCTGCAAACAGCAACCCGCCGAGCCGGCTCCCTCGCAACCCAAGCCCGCTGCTGTGGCGACGGCGGCGCCCACCGGCAACGATGCCGAGGCGCGCGCGCTGCATGTGCTGGAAGCGCGCTTGCAGAGCGATCATTTTTATCCGGACAACTGCATCAGCATCCTGTCCGAACAGGGCGATGCGCCCACCCCGGATGCCTTCGAATTCGCAGTGCACGAGCGCCATGGCAACGACTGCCCTGGCGACCCGCAGACCAGCCCGGTACGCGACCGCTTCCGCGTGCAAGCCGATGGCACAGTACTCTGGTACGACGTGGTCAATGCCGATTTTGTCGACTACGCCGAGCATGCGCGTAGCGTGCAGTGATGCCTGTGCTCGCTGGGTTCTCTAAGCCACGCTAAAGTGCCAACTGCTCCAGCGCGATGCTATCGGCCTCCACACGCAACACCGAGCCTTGTTCGTACCAGTCGCCCAGCACGATGCGCGTGCAGGTCTGGCCACCGGCCTGCAGCGTATGAACGTTGGGGCGATGGGTATGACCGTGGATCAAGCGATCTACGCCATAGCGCACGAAGGTCGCTTCCACTTCTGCCGGTGCGACGTCGGTAACGGTTTCGAAGCGCGATTGATCGCCCTGCTTGAGTTCCGATTGACGCGCTTGGCTTGCCGCGCGCGCCTGCTGCGCGAACGCCACCCGTGCGGCCAGCGGCTGGGCCAGGAACTGCGCCTGAAACACCGGGTCGCGCGTCTGCGCACGGAACGCCTGATAGGCGGTGTCGTCGGTGCATAGCAGATCGCCGTGCATCAGCAGCGTCGGATGCCCGTACAGATCGATGACGGTGGGGTCGGGCAGGATGCGGAAGCCGGCGCGCTGTGCATAGGTCTGGCCAACCAGAAAATCGCGATTGCCCGCCATGAAGAACACCGGTACGCCGCTATCGGCGACGGCATGCAGCGCAGTGGCGACCGCGTCTGCGGCGGTCGACGGGGTGTCATCGCCGATCCAGGCTTCGAACAGATCGCCGAGGATGTAGAGCGCGTCGCTGCCGGGCACCTGCGTGCGCAGGAAGTCCAGAAACAGCTCGGTAATCGCCGGCCGGGCCGGATCCAGATGCAGGTCGGAAATGAACAGGGTCGTCATTGCGCCATTGTACGGCGGGAGCGCAGGACGGGAACCGGGGTGCTGGGGTAGGCAGCGTGAGCAGGACAGGCACGGAGCGAATCCCCTCTCCCTGCGGGAGAGGGGTAGGGGTGAGGGTACGGGGCGAAGCCACACGCTGAAGTTGCAATTGCTGCGTGTTGGCTTTTTATCAACCTTCGCGAGAGATCTTCTACGGCGAGTGCGCGAGGCTTCGCACGTACCCTCATCCGCCCCTGCGGGGCACCTTCTCCAGAGGGGAGAAGGGAGTGCTGAGGCACGTCACTTATCTGGGCGGATCACTCGGGCCGACCGGGCCTGATTGATTATCCCAGCAACACCGGCAGTCCCCACAACGACAAACTGGCCAGCACCACTCCGATCGCGGTCGCAGCCAGCACATCGCTTGGATAGTGCAGCCCCAACACCACCCGCGACAGCGCCACGCCCGCCGAGAACGGCACCAGCAACGGTGCCAGCCACGGATAGTAGGCCAGCGCCACGATGCTGAAGGACACCGCGTGCAAGGTGTGGCCGGACGGAAAACTGAACTCGTCCAGCGGCGCGACCCAGGCGCGAATGCGCACGTCGGCTGCATACGGGCGCGGCCGCCGCGTCCAGCGTTTGAGCGACTTGTACAAGGTCAGCGCGAGCACGCCGGTGGCCGCCATGTGCGCAGATGCGCGCACGCCGTCCATGCCGTCGAGCAGCACCAACAGGCCCATCAGGCCATACCAGAACACCCCATCGCCCAGCCGGCTGATGGTGGCGAACGCGCGCCGCACCGGGTGACGCCGGCACCAGTGATTGGCGCGTCGGCACCAGCGCGCTTCGTGACCGCGTAGGACCTCAAGCCGCGTTGCCGACATAACGCCCCCGTGCAGCAGTGATGCCCAGCAACAAGGCTTCGAAATCGGACACCACATTGTCCGGATGCAGTTTCTGCATCGCCTGTGCAGCCGAAGCGCCCATGCGCTGGCGCATCGCGTCGTCGTCGGTGAGTGCGACGGCGGCCTGGATAAACGCCGCGTCGGTCTCGACTGCCGCGCCGCTGTGACCGCTGCGCAGATACTCGCGTGCAGCGCCGTAATCGAAAGCGACCGTGGCCACACCGCTGGCCATCGCCTCCAGGGTCACGTTGCCGAAGGTCTCGCTGCGGCTGGGGAACAGAAACAGATCGCCGCTGGCGAAGTGGCGCGCCAGCGCCTCGCCGCGCTGGATGCCGCAGAAAATGAAATCGGGATTCTCGTGCGCGATCTTTTCGCGGGCCGGGCCATCGCCCACCCACACGAAGCGTGCCTTCGGGCGAATCTGCTGCAGCTTGCGAAAGGCATGGATGGCAAGTGGCAGGTTCTTTTCGTTGGCGATGCGTCCGACGTAGATCGCAGCGAAGCCTTCGCCTTCGATCCCCCATTCGGCCCGCAGGGCGTGATCGCGTCGCGCTGGGTCGAACTGCTGGTTGTCCACCGCGCGCGCCAGCAATTGCACGCGCTCGAATCCGCCCTCGCGCAGGAACTGCTGCAATTCGCGCGTCGGCACCAGGGTGGCATCGGCCTGGTTATGAAAGCGCCGCATCCAGCGCAACGCGGTGCCTTGCAGCCAGGCGGCGCCGTAGTCGGGCAGGTATTCGTCGAAACGCGTATGGAAGCCGGTGGCGACCGGGATGCCGAGCCGACGCGCTGCGCGCATCGCCGACCAGCCCAAGGGGCCTTCCGTGGCCACATAGATCGCATCCGGTTGCGTGATTCGCCAATGACGGATGAGGCGCTGCGTTGCCGGCAGCCCGAATTTCAGCCCCGGATAGCGCGGCAGCGAGGCGCCGCGCACTAACAATGCAGTCGCCGGTTCCGTATCGCCGCTCTGACGCGGGCGCACCACGTCCACCTGATGTCCGCGTGCGCGCAGGCCGGTTTCCAGGCCGTGCACGGTCAGCGCCACACCGTTGACTTCGGGGGGATAGGTTTCGGTAACGATCGCGTAGCGCATGCCCGTTCTCCGGTTTTGGCTAGCTTCCGGGAGAGCGATGGCATGGATGTTGCGACGATAAGTCGCGGCGGTGACAGTAGAGCCGGGAATGGGGAATGGGGAATCGCAAAGGCAGCGTGCTGCACTCGTTTAGCGCAATCGCCACCAGTCAGAACTTCTCAGAGCTCCGTGGTCGACTATTCCCGAATCCCCATTCCCGATTCCCGCCTGAGGCCGCAGGCCTCAGGTCACAAACGGTTTGAACGCGATCCCCAGCCCGGCCATGCTTTCGACTTCGCCAATCAGATCGGCGCGCAGCAACGGGCGCGAGTCGATCCAGCTTTGCGACAGGATCAATGACAGCCGGGTGTCATCGGCAGTGAGTTCCAGGGTCGGAATCGGGTCGGACTCGTGCGCGCGATGCAGCAGCACTGCCAGCCGCAACAATGCGGCCTTGCGTCGGGTCGGCAGCAACAAACGATCCGGCAGCGCCTCGAACGCGGTTTTGGGCACGTTGCGGCGGTGCGTGCGCACCAGCGACGCCAGCACCTGCTGTTCCTGCCGCGAGAAACCGGCGATATCCGAATGCTCCAGGATGTAGCTGCCGTGCACGTGATATTGGCTGTGCGCGATGATCAGCCCCAGCTCGTGCAGGCGCGCGGCACGGCGCAACACCTGCGCATCGTCGCCATCCAGTTGCCAGGATTCGCAGACCTGATCGAACAGGCGGCAGGCGGTGGCTTCCACACGCTGGGCCTGCACTTCGTCGATCCCGTAGCGCTGCACCAACGAGGCCACCGAGCTGTCGCGCGGATCGTTCTCGCCGCCGCGGCCGAGCATGTCGTAGAGGATGCCTTCGCGCATCGCCGCCTTGCTGACCATCAGCTTCTCCAGCCCCAGGGCCTGGAATGCAGCCTCAAGCACCAGAATGCCGCCGGCAATGATTGGGCGCCGCTCGGCAGCCAATCCGGGCAACTGGATGTCTTCGATGCGCTTGGCCTTGAGCAGTTCATCGCGCAGCGCCGGCAGCGCCTCGGCGGTGATCGCGCCCTTGGTGAGCTTCATCGCTGCGCAAATCTCGCCGATGGCCTTGTGGGTACCTGACGAGCCGATCGCCTCATGCCAGCCCAGCGCCTTGTACTGATTGGCGAACTGCTGGAACTCGGCGCCGATCTCGGTCAGCGCGTCCTTCCATTTTTTCTTCGACAACTTGCCGCCGGGGAAAAAACGTCGTGTGCTGGCGATACAGCCGGCCTGCAGACTTTCGCGTTCCAGCGTCTGAAAACCGCGGCCGATGATGAACTCGGTCGAGCCGCCGCCGATGTCGATCACCAGCCGGCGCTGATCGGGCTTGGGCGGCTGCGCATGCGCAACGCCCAGATAGATCAGGCGCGCTTCCTCGCGACCGCTGACCACTTCGATCGCATGCCCCAGCGCGGTTTCGGCCGGCATCAGGAACGCTTGCGGCGAACGCAGCTGACGCACCGTGTTGGTGGCCAGCGCACGCACGCGCAACGACGGCACTTCACGGATGCGCTGGCCAAAGCGCGCCAGGCATTCGAGCGCGCGCTGGCGTGCTTCGTTGGAGAGGCCACCTTTGCCATCCAGGCCATCGGCCATGCGCACGGTCTCGCGCAGGCGATCGACGACGCGCAGCTGACCCATCAGGTAGCGCGCAATGACCATGTGGAAACTGTTGGAGCCCAAGTCGATGGCAGCAAGGTAATCGCCGTCGCGCAGGGGCGGTATCGTGGGGGAGGGTGTTGGCATGGCCGCATGGTAGCCGATGGATGGTTGGCCCCGTGAGAGCGGTGATCAAAACGACTGCACGCACCGCCAGGCAGCGGCGTTCGATGCTCGCTGCGACATGTACTGCGCGTACAGGCCGGTTCTTTGCGCTGTCCGCAGCCAGCGGTCGACCGCGCGACCAAGCGCGGAGTGCGGTCTGTGTGCACGGTATCGGCAGCGTCGATGCTGCGCACACCAAGGCCGAAGCGATGCACCAATCACCGACGCAACACGCAGATGGCGTTGTGTCGGTTGCCGCCTAGACCCGATCGAGCAAGGTCATCTGCGCCGAATGCGCCGGCTCGCCGGGGCCAGGCGTGCGCTTGTGATAAACGCCTTCGGCATCCAGCTCCCAGGCGTTGACGTTGTCGTCCAGATAGTTCTGCAACGCTTCGCGATACACCCGCTTGGCCAGGTCCGGGTCCAGGATCGGGAAGCAGGTCTCCACGCGCCGCAACAGATTGCGTTCCAGCCAGTCGGCGCTGGCGCAATACAGTTCCGCCGCACCATCGTTGCCGAACCAGTACACGCGGCTGTGCTCCAGAAACCGCCCCACGATCGAACGCACGCGGATGTTGTCGGAGAAGCCCGGCACGCCTGGCCGCAGCGTGCAGGCGCCGCGCACGATCAGATCGATCTGCACACCGGCTTGCGACGCCGCGTACAACGCGCGCACCACCTGCGGCTCGTTGAGGGCATTCATCTTGGCGATGATGCGGCCCGGGCGCCCATTGCGGGCCAGCCGGGTCTCGCGTTCGATCCGCTTCAGCACCCCGGGATGCAGGGTAAACGGCGATTGCAGCAACTGCTCCAGCTTCATGCGCGGTGCAAGACCGGACAATTGCTGAAACAGCATGTGCACATCGTTGCCGATTTCCACGTCCGCCGTGATCAGGCTGATGTCGGTGTACAGACGCGCGGTGCCGCTGTGGTAATTGCCGGTGCCCAGATGGACGTAGCGTTTGAGCTTGCGGCCCTCGCGGCGCACGATCAGCAGCATCTTGGCGTGCGTCTTGAAGCCGACCACGCCGTAGACCACCTGCACGCCGGCTTCCTGCAGCTTGTCGGCCAGGCCCAGATTGGCTTCTTCGTCGAAGCGCGCACGCAGTTCCACCACGACCGTGACGTCCTTGCCGTTACGCGCGGCCAGGATCAGCGCATCGACAATCAACGAATCCTTGCCGGTGCGGTACAGCGTCTGCTTGATCGCCAGCACGTTCGGGTCGACTGCGGCCTGGCGAATCACGTCCAGCACCGCAGTGAACGCATCGAAGGGATGATGCAACAACACATCTCCCTTCTTGACGATCTCGAAGATGCCGTCGTTGTCGCGCAAGGTGCGCGGATTGAACAACGGGTACTTGAGTTCCGGGCGCTGCACCAGGTCATAGACCTGGGTGACACGGCTCAGATTGACCGGCCCGACGATGCGATACACCGCGTTTTCGTTCAGGCCGAAGTTCTGCAACAGGGTACGCATGATCGGCGACGGGCAGTCGTGCGCGATCTCCAGCCGCACCGCCGGCCGGTAGCCGCGCGTGACCAACTCGTCGCGCAAGGCCAAGGCCAGGTTTTCGACTTCTTCCTCGTCCACCACCAACTCGGAGTTGCGGGTCACACGGAACTGATACGAGCCCTTAACCTGCATGCCCGGGAACAGCTCATCCACAAACTCGGACAGCACCGAAGACAGAAACACAAAGCTCTGCGTTCCCTCCGGCGACAGACTGGCCGGCAACTGGATGATGCGCGGCAACGAACGCGGCGCCCGCACGATGGCCAGATGGCCGGCGCGGCCGAATGCATCCTGGCCGTCCAGCACCACCACGATGTTCAAGGTCTTGTTGAGAATCTTCGGGAACGGATGCGCCGGGTCCAGGCCGAGCGGCGACAGCACCGGCATGATCTCGTTGCGGAAGTACGCGCGCAGCCAACGTTTCTGGCGCGAGTTCCACGTCGAGCGGCCCAGCACCGCCACCCCGGCAGTTTCCATCGCCGGGCGTAGCACTTCGTTCCACGCGTGGTACTGCTGCTCGACCAGCTTCGCCGCGCGATCGTGCACGGCATTGAGGATGGCGGTGGGGCTCAGCCCATCGGGTGCCGGAGGCAATCCGAATTCCTGCGCGTGCCGGACGGTGGCCGCGCGGATTTCGAAGAATTCGTCCAGGTTGGTGCAGGAAATGCACAGGAAGCGCAACCGTTCCAGCAACGGGACCTGCTCATCCAGCGCCTGCGCGAGCACCCGGAAATTGAAATCCAGCTGCGACAGTTCGCGGTTGATATACAGCGACGGCTCGCGCAACGGATCGGCGGCGATCTCTTCGGAAGAGGCAGTGTCGTGGGAGTGTTTGGCGTGGCCCATGGAGTCGATCATCAAGACGGAATGGAATGCGTCGTTAGCGCGCGCAACATGCAGCGCGGTGCGACTTGGCGCGCGCTGCGCAGGTGCATTGCACCGCGCTGCGGCGCGCACCCACTACATATCACGCCGAGCGTGACAGTGGCAGGGACTGATCGCGCTGCACCACGCGTGCAGCCACAAAATGACACGAGAATTCGCTGCCGCGCCCGACTTCGCTTTCGATCTCCAGCCGCGCCTGATGCAGCCCCAGGATGTGCTTCACGATCGACAACCCCAACCCGGTCCCGCCGCTCTCGCGCGAGCGGCTGCTGGAGACGCGATAGAAGCGCTCGGTGATGCGCGGCAGATGCGAGGCGGGAATGCCGTAGCCGGTGTCGCGCACCGCCAATGCTGCGCCATCGCCGTCGCGTACGAAGCGGATCGTCACTTTGCCGCCGCCCGGCGTATAGCGCACTGCGTTGGTGACCAGATTGGAGAACGCGCTATGCAGTTCCTTGTTGGAGCCAAGCAGATCCACGCCGGCCTCGTCGAACACTTCCACCGTATGCCGGCCCTGGCTGTGCGCTTCCGCTTCGCGGCGTAGTGTGGACAGCATCGGCGCCATCGCCACGTGTTCCTCGCCGAGTTCTTCCTGCGATTCCAGCCGCGACAGCGTCAGCAGATCTTCGACCAGCTGCGCCATGCGCTGCGACTGCTTGCGCATCTCCGCCAGCATCGGGCCCGAGTCGGGGAAGTCCTCCGGATCGAGCATGTCCAGATAGCCGTGCACCACCGTCAACGGCGTGCGCAGTTCGTGCGAGACATTGGCCACGAAGTCGCGGCGCACCTGCTCCAGCCGCAGTAGCTTGCTGACATCGCGCGCCACCAGCAGCCAGTAATCGTCGGAATAGGGGATCAGGCGCAGATTCAGACGTAGGTCCGGATCGACCGGCGAGGCGGCATCGAGCATGGGTTCTGCATTGCGACCGGCCGCCAGCCAATGCGCCAACGGCAACGGCTGCAGCCGCTCCACCACCGACACGCCCATATCGCCGGGATGATGCAGGCCAAGCAGGCCACCGGCGGCCTTGTTGAACCACTGCACACGCTGGCTGTTGCGATCCACCACCACCACCGCATCGGGCAACGCCTGTGCGGCGGCGCGGTAGGTGCGCAGCATATCGATCAGGCGACGCTTGCGCCCGCGCATTTCGGCCTGGCTGCGATAGAGCAGCCGATCCAGTTCGTTCCATGCACCGACGCCGGCCGCGGGTTCGGCACGCTGGCGTGCAGTGAGCCGCCGCAATACCTGGCGCAGCCGCCAGTAATGCCAGGCCAGCACGCCCAGCGCGGTCAGCGTCAGCGCCATCCACACATGTTCGATCAGCACGCCGGCCAGCACGGCGGCGCCCAGCAACAGCGCCAGGGTACCGAGCGTCTTGAACCAGGCGGAACGAATATGTTGGGGCATGGAAGGCGTTACCACGGAGCGTCGGGTAGGCATGCAACCCGGCCGGTGTCAGCGGCCGGGCCGGCCTGTGCGGCAGGCATCAGGCGGCCGAAGAGAAACGGTAGCCCGAGCCGCGCACGGTCTGCACCATGTTTTCCAGGCCGAACGGTTCCAGCGTCTTGCGCAGGCGGCGGATGTGCACGTCGATGGTGCGCTCTTCCACGTATACGCTGCCCCCCCAGACATGATCCAGCAACTGGGTGCGCGTATACACGCGCTCCGGATGTGTCATGAAAAAGTGCAGCAAGCGGTATTCGGTCGGGCCGATCGGCACCGGCGCGTCGCCGGCGACCACCCGGTGCGCGGCGCCATCGATGCGCAGCCGGCCCACGGCCACGCTGCCGTCTTCGTCGTCCTCGCGGGTGCGGCGCATCACCGCACGGATCCGCGCCAGCAACTCGCGCGCCGAGAACGGCTTGACCACGTAATCGTCGACCCCGGCTTCCAGGCCGCCGACACGGTCGTTTTCTTCGCCGCGCGCGGTCAGCATGATGATCGGAATCTCGCGGGTCAGCGATTCCTTGCGCCAGCGCCGCGCCAGGTCCAGCCCGCTGGTGCCTGGCAGCATCCAGTCCAGCAGGATCAGGTCCGGCACACGGTCGGCGATGGCGGTCTGCGCCTCGCGGGCGTCGCCAGCATGGATGGGTTCGAACTCGCCCTTGCGCAGCGCGAACGCCACCATGTCGCGGATTGCGGGTTCGTCGTCGACGATCAGGATGCGTTTCTGCACGCGGGGCTTACCGTCTGGCTTCGATGGTCGCCAGTAGACTACGGTTTTGTGACTCTAATGTGACATGGCGGGCGTATTGCGTCGTTCGCAACATCAACAAGCGGGCTGTGCTGCGAGGCGCCAGGTCGTCGTTGCGGCATCGAGCACGCGATTTGTCATTCCGGACAGCGAAGCCACCGCACTGCATCACATGCGCTAACGCGTGGACAGATCCGGGTCGCGGATGCCCTGGCGGCGCAGTTCCAGCACGGTGGGCGTAATGGCGGCAATGCGGGCGTCCACGCGCGCACGTGTCACATAATCGAGATCTTTCTTCTTCAGCGCCTCCAGCTGGATCAGCGCCTGTTCGGCGCGACCATTCAAGTACGCGGATTCGGCATAGGCCTCGCTGGCGCGCAGCTGGTCGCCAGCCAGTTCGCAGGCGCGGGCGTAGGTTTGCTGCAACAACGCATCGTCGCTGTTGCGATACAGCAGCGGTTCCAGCACCTGACGCGCGCGCTGACCGGATGTCTCGGTTGCCTGCTCGTTGAGCGCGCCGGCATAGGTCAGCGCCACCGCACGGTTGGTCGGCAATTGCTTGAGCAGCGCATCGAAACGCGCATTGGCCACCTCGCGCTGGCCCACGCGCGCCTGTGCCTCGCTCAGGCCCAGCGTCAGCCATAAGTTATCCGGATGCGCCTCCAGCAGGCTGACCAGTTCGGCCACCGGCTCGCTCGGCCGCCCGCCGCTGTTGCGCAAACGCGCCAGTGCCAGCCCGTAGCGCTGCGCATCGGTCAGGCCGCCCTTGGCGCTGCGGCGCAGGGTCTCGTACTCGCGAATGGCCGCATCCGGCGTGGCGGCGCTGAGCACGCGCAGGCGCTCCTTGGCCCAGGCGAAGCCCTGCTGTTCGCCGCTGCGGCTCAGCGCATCCACCGGCAACCGCAGCGCATACGGAAGGATCGTGTTGCCGTTGCGGCTCAATGGCTCCGACAACGACGGGTCGGAGGGATTCACGCGCTCCTGGCGCGTGCCGCCCGGCACCGAGGTGGTCAGCACCACGGTGTTCTTCTTCATCTGTTCGGCGCGCGCCTTGGCTTCGCTGATGCGGGTGACGGTGACCGGGTGGGTCTGCAGGAAGTCCGGCGCGCTGTAACCGCCCTCGTTGGCGCGCATCGCCACCGACATGCGCTCGAAGAAGCCGGCCATCGCATCCACGTCGTAGCCGCTGCGCACCAGCGTGCGGATGCCCAGCCGGTCGGCTTCGGATTCGTTGGAGCGGGTGTAGTCGATCTGGCGCTGCTGCATCAGCCCCATCGCGCTGGTGATGCCGGCCATGGTGGCATCGCCCTTGGAATTGCCGCCGGCCTGTTGCGCGGCGACCACGGCGGCCAGCATGCCGAGCAGGATCGGGATCTGATCGCGCTGCGCCCGCTCCACCCCGCGCAGCACGTGCTGCTGGGTGACATGGGCGATTTCGTGCGACAGCACCGCGGCCACCTCGTCCTCGCGCTCGGCAGTCAGCACCAGCCCGGCATTGACCGCGATATAGCCGCCCAGGGTGGCGAAGGCATTGATCTGGCGGTCGCGCAACATGAAAAACGTAAACGGCTGCTGCGGCTGGTCGCTGTTGGCGCCCAGCCGGGTGCCCATGGTCTGCAGCCAATCGGTGACCAGCGGGTCGTCGAGCACATAGTCGTAGTTGCGCAACTCGGCCAGCATCATCTTGCCGTATTCGGCCTGGCGCGCCGGGGTCAGCAACTCGCCGGCAGACGAACCGATATCGGGCAGGCGACTTTCCTGCGCAGGTGCCACACCCATGGCAACGGCCAGCGTGAGGGCGGTGGCGAGCGGTAGCAGGCGCAAGTGGAACTCCCAGGTGATGCGCGGAGCATGCGGGCAGCGCGGCGCAATGGCGTGAATCGACAGTTAATCCACAGTGTTGCGGTGACGACATGGAAATTCCAGTCGCCCGGTACCATTGTCAGACCTCAGACCAACCACGGAGTTTCCCGTGAGCCAAGACCTTAACGTGCAGGATGCGGCCACCGGCCCGCAGATCACCCTGTACTCCTCCGCGATCTGCCCGTACTGCGTGGCGGCCAAGAATTTCCTCAAGAGCAAGGGCCGGACCTGGACCGAGGTACGTATCGACCTGGACCCGGCCGAGCGCAACAAGATGGTCGCGCTGGCCAAGCGCACCAGCGTGCCGCAGATCTTCGTCGGCGACGTCCATGTGGGCGGCTACGACGACATGATGGCCATGCATCGTGCCGGCAAGCTCGAACCATTGCTGGCCGGCACCGCAGGCGGCCAGGCATGAGTGAGACCGACAGCGGCAGCGACGACCGCCTGCGCGAGTTCACCGAATTCCGCCAGCGCATGAACCAGCGCATCCTGGCCGAGCCGAACCAGGTCGTGCGCCGGTTCTTCGCGCTGGACACCCAGACCTACCAGGCCGGCGCGCTGGACGTCAAAACCAAGGAGCTGCTCGGCCTGGTCGCCTCGATGGTGCTGCGCTGCGACGACTGCATCAGCTACCACGTCGCCCAGTGCAAGGAGGCCGGCGTGACCCGCGAAGAGTTCTTCGAAACCTTCTCGGTCGGCCTGGTGGTCGGCGGCTCCATCGTCATCCCGCATCTGCGCCGGGCGGTGGATTTCCTCGACCAGCTCGAAGGCGGCGCGCAGGCCCCGGCGCAGCACGCGCACGACTGATGCGCCGAGGGGGGGAGTCGGGGGTGGTGATTCGGGATTCGTAACAGCGGGTAGGCGCGAGTGCCGCCCGTTGCCGGTGGCGTTGTCTTTTTGCGGTTTGGTTGTGCGGCGCCGGCCGAAGGCTAGGGGTGGGTATGTTCGGGGATCTGCACGCTGGGGTTCCGGTCTGCCTGCCCGCAGTGCACACACGGCCGTTCTGTGCCGCTACTCGCTTCGCTGTCGAGGTCCCGCTTGGGTCATCCGGGCCGCTCTTAGACCAAGGTCGGTTTGGGCGCCTTCACCGGCATCGGGCATAATTGCCTGTGAAACCTCCTTGCGCCGCTCTGCCGGGTTTTACGGCTGGCGCTCCCCCCCTTCAAGTTCGGAAACCCAACGTTATGACGCAGACAATCACGGTCATCCGCGGCGACGGTATTGGCCCGGAGATCATGGATGCCACGCTGTTCGTGCTCGACGCGCTGCAAGCTGGCCTGACCTACGAGTACGCCGACGCTGGCCTGGTCGCGCTGGAAAAGCACGGCGATCTGTTGCCCGAGTCCACCCTGGCTTCGATCACCAAGAACAAGGTGGCGCTGAAGAGCCCGCTGACCACGCCGGTCGGCGAAGGTTTCAGCTCGATCAACGTCGCCATGCGTCGCAAGTTCGACCTGTACGCCAACGTGCGTCCGGCCAAGTCGTTTCCCAATACCAAGTCGCGTTTCGCCGATGGCGTGGACCTGATCACGGTGCGCGAGAACACCGAGGGCGCCTACCTGAGCGAAGGCCAGACCGTATCCGAGGATGGCGAGACCGCGTTCTCCGGCGCCCGCGTCACCCGCAAGGGCTCCGAGCGCATCGTGCGCTATGCCTTCGACCTCGCCCGCGCCACTGGCCGCAAGAAGGTCACCGCGGTGCACAAGGCCAACATCATCAAGTCGACCTCGGGCCTGTTCCTGAAGGTGGCACGTGACGTGGCGACGCAGTACCCGGAAATCGAATTCCAGGAAATGATCGTCGACAACACCTGCATGCAGCTGGTGATGCGTCCGGAACAGTTCGACATCATCGTGACCACCAACCTGTTCGGCGACATCATCTCCGACCTGTGCGCCGGTCTGGTCGGCGGCCTGGGCCTGGCCCCGGGCGCCAACATCGGTGTGGACGCGGCGATCTTCGAGGCCGTGCACGGCTCGGCGCCTGACATCGCAGGGCAGGGCAAGGCCAACCCGTGCGCGCTGCTGCTGGGCGCGGCGCAGATGCTGGACCACATCGGTCAGCCGCAGAACGCCGAGCGCCTGCGCGAAGCCATCGTGGCCACGCTGGAAGCCAAGGACGCGCTGACCCCCGATCTGGGCGGCACCGGCAACACCATGGGCTTCGCCAAGGCGATCGCCAGCCGCCTCTAAGCATCGAAGCGAGCTGCAAAACAAGAAAGGGCGCCTGGGCGCCCTTTCTTTTTGCTGGAAGCGGGTTGTTTGAAGCCAGTGCCAAGCCATCAGGCGAAGGGATCGCTGTTGCGATTCCCCAATCCCGATTCCCGATTCCCCACTCAGTTGCGCGACTGCAGCTTCGACAACAAGCGCAGGAACTCGATGTACAGCCACACCAGCGTCACCATCAGGCCGAATGCGCCGTACCACTCCATGTGCTTGGGAGCGCCCTGTTCCACACCGCTTTCGATGAAGTCGAAGTCCAGCACCAGATTCAGTGCCGCCACCACCACCACGAACAGGCTGAAGCCGATGCCGATCAGCCCCGAGTCGTGGATGAACGGAATACGCACGCCGAACAAGCCGAGCACAATGGTCGCCAGATACACCAGCGCAATGCCGCCGGTGGCCGCAACCACGCCCAGCTTGAAGTTCTCGGTGGCCTTGATCAGTCCACTGCGGTAGGCAAACAGCAGCGCGAACATCGTGCCGAAGGTCAGCAGCACCGCCTGGAACACGATGCCGTTGAAGCGCGCCTCGTACACCGCCGAAATCGAGCCAAGAAAGAAGCCTTCCACCAGCGCATACAGCGGCGCGGTGATCGGTGCCCAGGTCGGCTTGAAGCTGGTCGCCAGTGCGAACACCAGCCCGCCGATGGCGCCGGCAATCATGTACAGCTTGGCTGCAGGCAATGGCATGCCATCGGCACCGATCGACTGCGACCAGGCGAAGGCGGCGGTGAGTACGGCCATCAACAACAACGCACCGGTCTTGTTGACGGTACCGTTGAGGGTCATCGCCTGGCCGTCGCGGGTGACCACCGAGCCGGAGCCAAGGTCGAGGAATGTGGATTCCCGAAGGGCAGGGTTGCCGCTACGCATGCGTGTTCTCCATGAAATGTAGGTGCTCGCCATGGTGGTGAGCGTTGTCGCGAGGATACCGGATCGGCGAATTGACGCAGAGTGATTGACAGCGAGGCCAATCGTTCCCAAAATAGCCGACCTTTCCAGCCTTCGGGATTGAAAGGTCCCGCCGGGGTATAGCGCAGTCTGGTAGCGCGCCTGCTTTGGGAGCAGGATGTCGGGGGTTCGAATCCCTCTACCCCGACCATTCCGAGCTTCTTGCGGCGTGGGAATGCAACGTTCGGTCCGGGCGCCCGTAGCTCAACCGGATAGAGCACCGGCCTTCTAAGCCGGCGGTTACAGGTTCGAGTCCTGTCGGGCGCGCCATCGGCGGTGCGGTAGGAAGTAGGTTTTCAGTGGTGGCTGTAGCTCAGCTGGTTAGAGTACTGGATTGTGATTCCAGATGTCGGGGGTTCGAGTCCCCTCAGCCACCCCACTGATTGCAGGAAATGTTGGACCCGACGCATCGCGGGGTGTTGCAACGAAGCAAAAACGCACATACACTGTGCGACCAGTTTCAGGGCCGTTAGCTCAGTTGGTAGAGCAGTTGACTCTTAATCAATAGGTCCAAGGTTCGAATCCTTGACGGCCCACCAAATAAAACAGCCACTTAGCAAAAGCGAAGTGGCTGTTTTTCTTTGTGGCGGGAAAATTGCCGGGAAAATTACATCACTACACGGGAGGCAGTTTGTTATGACGAGTGACTTTCGCACAGGTGAGCAGGTAGAGGAGTACCAGGGGCTCGTAGAGCATCAGAAGCTTTTTTCAGCTGCTTGCTCCGTTGCTCTCAAAGGCATTACCCGAACAAGAGCTACCGAATTAGAAGTCGAGAACCAGCAAGACTGGGATGACATTGGGCGGTCCGGCATAGGCGTTCAGGATGAGGATGGTCACGCTGTCGCTCTTCTAGACCAACGTGACTCCCCACTTGTGAAGAGCAAAATTGCTCAGTGCTACGCGGTTTATAAGTCGATGTGTGGTGAAAAGGGGCTTGATGCCCTACCCCTCGAAAGTCTTTATCGCACCAAGTGATGGTTAGGTAGGTTTGCGGCAAGGGGGTTGGACAAGCGGCACATCGTGGGCATATCTGTTAGTCATTTGTTGCGTCGCGTGCCCGGCGGCCTCCTGCTTGTCCGCGCGGGTGCCTGCTGTATCGGTGATGCCCCGATGCTTCAGTCCGTGTAAGCTGAATCGCTGTTCAGCTGTGATGACACCATCCTTGATGGCGAGCGCGATCATCCGCTGCCAAGCGCTGTCTAGCGCTGATTTGCTCAGGGGCGTACCTGACTGATTCACCAAGAGCCGGCGACGCTCGGCTTTCATGTGCACGGGCCGTCCATGCGCGTTCATCGCTTTTTGCCGATAGGCCGCCAGCCATGCCCACGCTTGGCGGAGGTCGTCGTTCCAGGCGGTGATCGTGTCACGTGAGCCTTTGCGGCGACTGCTCCGTATGCCCTCAGCCTCTGCGTGCGCATCTGTCAGGTCTGTGACCTCAATACCGCGCAGGCGCACGTTGTAGGCGAGCAGCATCACGGCGTGGAGGTAAGGCGGCACGCTGCCACGCGTATGCGCCTTGAGGCTGCCGCGTTCGAGCGCGAAGGTCAGCACAGTGGCAAACACATCGGATTCGGGCATGTTGTGCTCGCCGCGCTCCTTTGCCTGGCGGACACCCTTGGCAGGGTTGTGCTCGCATAAGCCCATGCGTATGCCCCAGCCGAACGCGCGGCGCAGGTAGCGCAGCACGTGGTTGGCTTTGCTGGGCCGCGGTTCGATTGCCGGCTGCAGTTTGGTTGCCGGCCGACCTCCCGCCAGCGTCTCGACCAGGCGCTGCATTGCTGGCACGTTGATGCGCGCAATCTGCATCTTGCCGAGCGTCGATCCGTCCTTGAGCACGTAGGTAGTTGCGGTCTCCGCGCACCAGCGGTAATCCCGTTGGGTGTCCTTCGACAACTCGGCAAATTCGGTGGACTCCTCAAGGCGCTCGGTGAGGTAAGCCAGTGTGCCTCGGACCTCATTGCCGGCCGCGGCCTCAGCGATGCCGTGGAGCTCAGAGAGCCGAATCTCGGCATGGGCGACCGTCCGCTTTCGCGGACGCCCCCCTTCGGGATGAGCTTCTAAGAGATACCAGCGGTTGTCCTCCCAATAGACGCCCTTGGGAAGCGCTGCCTGGTCAATGTGCGCCGGAATAGCAGGGTTGAACTTCCTTTTTCTACCGCGTCCCATCAGATCAGCTCCATGGCATTTTCTTGGTTGGCCGCAGGCTCGGCGATGCCGAGCGCGGCGTTCACAGCGTCAATCGTTGTCCAGATCCGGCCCTTGCGGTCGTAGCGGTAGCGGATGCCCTCGCGGTCTGCCCAGCGGCAGACCGCGACGAGGCGCGGGGGTGGGCCGTCCGGCGAACAGATCCGCTGCAGGTCTGCGAAATGCAGGATTCGCCCCATCACAGCAGCTGCTCCTGCTGCCACTGCCGGCGGCTCTTCCACTGCTCGCGCATCTCGTCGCGCAGATCCTGTGCCGCCTGGTCGCCGCGCTTGGCGGCGATCAGCTGCTGCAGCAGGGAGACCGATCTGGCGTCGGTGTACCCCTGTTGCAGCCAGTGACGCGCTTCGCATTGGCGACGGTGCGCTTCTGTGTCCTCGTCGTTCACCGGCTGGTGCCTCCACGCAGGCGCAGGCCGAGTTGCACCACGTTGCTGTCTGCAGGCGCAGCTTGGGGTGGCACGCGGATGCGGTGCATACGCTTCCACTCGGCCAGCGCCTGGTCGAAGTCGGCGTGCTTCTTGGTGCGCCCGCATCGGCATTCGATGGCATGCCCGCCACCGGCCTGCAGACGCCGGCTATCGACGATGTGTCGTGCTGCGTGACCGGCCCTGCAGGCGGGAAGCGGTTCGGCATGCGATATCTCGCGCTGGGTCATCGCGGGCGTTCCTCCACGGCTTCTGCGCCACAGCCGATCGCACGCTCTGCCTGGCGAAGGTGCGCGATGGTGTCCTCGTCAATCCGGTCAAGCGCCTGAGCGATGGTGTAGTCCATCTCTGCAAGCCAGTCGTGCCGGTTGAGCACCAACGCGGCCGTCAAGGCCTCGCCCGTCGACAATGGGCCGGGGCCACCGTGGTGGTGCGCTGCTCGACTCACAGCAATCACGCGATCGAGCGTCATCGTGGTGACCTCCAAGCACCGCCGACGCGCACACGCGCATCGGCGATGGCAACCACTTCAATGCGCAGACGCTGCGCCGTCAGTTCGGCCAGCAACCGGTCATTGGTCAGCATGAGCACGTCGTGCTGGTCCAGCTGCCAGTCATCCCTTTTGCGCTGCAATCGCTCGTCCAACTCGACCACGCGTTTGAGCTCGTAGGCGTGGCGGATTGCGTCAGCGTTGAGCGTCTTGCCGCTACCCATTGGCCCGCAAACAACGATCGACTCAGCCATGGGTCACCACCCGGCGCACGGCCATGGCGCGGCGACGGCGCAGGCGCTGCGGGATCTGCCCCACGGCCAGCCCGATGTGTGCAATGCGCGCCGGGCGCGTGAGCCACAGCCGATACAGCAGCGCGCCGCCGATCGCTGGCGCAATCAAGATCAGGGCCAAATTAAGCATGGGCCACTTCCCGCGCAGCAGCGGCAATCGCAGCCTCGGCGGCAGCTGTGGGCCGGCGCGGCAGCATGTTGGCCAGGTCAAACGGGAAGTCCAGATCGTCCATGAAGTCGGCCAGCGCATTGCTGATCCGGTCGGCCTCGCTGGTGAACAGGCGCGGGCCGCTGATCAACTTCCAGCCCTTGCCGGGGCCGCGGCGGCGCTCCCACCGCTGCGTGGCGCTGCTGTGCTGTCCCATGGTCAGCGCAGCCACCACCACGACCGCGTCGTGCGTGACGTAGAGCGTGGCGATCGCGCTGCAGTCCTTACCTGCAGCGAGGTCAAAGCCAGTTTCGGCGGGCGTGATAGCCTGCTCGCCGGGTCCGGCACTGGAAGTTAGCGGGCGTGTGACAGCGTGCTGTTGCATGTGGCTCTCCTTGAGCTTCGTTGATGGAAGGTCCAGGGGCGGTGTTGACGCACCGCCCGCCGGACCCGCTGGAACAGGTCAGATCAGGTCAGCGCCGGTAGGCGGATTGAGTGGTTCGCGCAGGTGCCGAGCGCTCGACAAGATGTCCAGCAACTCTTCCCGGATGTAGTCGGCGATCGCGGAAACGCCGTCGTGGCCCACGCCTGCGCGGGTTGCCACGTCGTGATTGATTGCGGCCAGCAGACTGGCGGCCTGCTGCGCACGCCATAAGCGGTCGTGCTCTTCCTCATTGATCGCGTAGTCGGCATCGCTGGGCAGCAAGTCCTGTAGACGGGCGGCGGTCATCGCGTACCTCCCGCAGACGGAAACCGGCCTTGCAACCAATCGAATACGTCGGCCGCGCTGTCGGCGCGCATGCACACATGCAGGCGCCCAAGCACGATGCTTTGGCGATCGCCGCCCAGCATCACGTCAGCGGCCGCGAATGACTCGCACGCAATCAGCACCGGGGCGACATCGTGCAGCGCATCGGAATGCAGCATCACCATGATGTAGCCCTGCATCATTTCGAAGCTGAGCACGACGCCGGCGCAGACGCGAAATTGTTTGTTGGCGCTCATCGCTGTGCCTCCGCATACAACGCGTCGACGGTAGCGATCACTGTTTCAACGTCGGTAAGCGTGAGGGCGTGGATCGCCTTGCCCGTGCCTTCGAGGCGCGCCATCAGGCTCAGCCACGCGGCATGGTTCCATTCGAGGGTGTTGGCGATCAGGCCGAAATAGTGTGCGACCTGGCGCGCCGCAGACGCGGGCGCTTCTTGGGTGTCGTAAGACATACTGGACTCCTGAGTAGATTGGAGTCCGCCAACCCGCTGCCAAGCAGGGTGGCGGACGGCACGGGTTGGCAGACCGGACTCAGGAGCCGGCAGGGCCGAAGCCCTCCACGTACCGCCCGCCATAAAAATGGCAAGCACGTGCCCGGCGCGATGCAGGGCAACAAAAAAGCGCCTTGCATCGGTCGATGGGCGCTGGTGCGCCTGAGTAATCGGGCTGCCAAGCCCGGTCGCCGATTGTGCGGCGACGGAGTAATGGTTGCTCCGCTCCTGGGCAGATGTCAACGAAAATTTCTCAAAATTTCCCACATGTGCGAGTGCGCTCATTTGGCGAACACCCAGCACTTCACGGTGGTGCCGACGCCGGTCAGATCGTCCTTGAGGACGGCGCTGTTGACGGCCACGTTCGCGCCGATGAACTTGTGCCGGCGCGAGTCGCCAAGCAGCGCACGCAGCACCTTGAGATCGGGCACGGACTGACTGAACTGCGCGGCCCGCGCAGCGAAGTGATTGAGGTTGATCGCAATGCGCTGCGCGTCGCGGCTGTGGTTGACCACAGCTTTGCCGTGTCCGGTGGCTTCGAGGTATTCGTAGACCTCCCAGAACTCGTTGACCATCGCGTGGTCCGCGCTGATCGCCTTCTGCCGTTCCAGGGCCATTTCCAACAGCGCGAGCCGTGTCTGCTCGACCATGTCGTCAGGGATGGCGATGACCAGGCGCAGGCAGTCGAATAGCGCCAGCATCTGCGCGTGGTTCTTGATGACGCGTTCCAGGCGCAGATCCTGCTGCGCGCGCAGCTTTGCCTCGAAGACCTTTACGCGCTCGGCGAACAGATCGAGGATGGCGCGTTCCTGGCGGATGGCACGCACAAGGAAGTGGCTGACTTCTTCGACCTGCAGCGCGTTGAGGTTGTCGGCCGCGATGCGGCTTTCGGTGGTGACCTGCGGCCGTTTGAAGTGCAGCTTCACGATGCGCGTGAGGATCGCCTCGCTGGCGTCCACCGCGGCGTTCTGGGTGATCACGATCGTGCCACGAAACGGCGGCTCGTAGGTCTCGTTGCCGCCGTTGCGCACGCCACGGGTTGCCAGGGTGCCGCCGCCGAAGAAGTCCTTCAGTTCATCCCACTCGAACGTCTTGGAGTGCGCTTTGTCAGGCTCGCTGCGGTCGGCCTCCAGTAGGACGACGGGCATGCCGGACACCTGGCCCATGGCGCGCGCACGGCCGGCCTTGGACGACTTGGCCGGGTCGAAGCCCTCGTAGTCCGAGCGGCCCAGCAGCTTCCACAGGAACGTCAACAGTGTGGTCTTGCCGGCGCCGGCTTCACCGGTGGCTTCAAGGAACGGAAAGCTCTTGTGCCCGGCGCGGATCTGCTCGGCGAACAACGAGCCAAACCAGAACGTCATGGCAACCATGCCGTGCGTGCCAAAGCACTGCCACAGCCACGGCAGCCAGTCCACACGGAATGCCTCGGCGTCGCGTTGAATCTCCAACCGGATGGACTTCTGCGTGGTCTTCAAGCGCAGCTTGTCGAACTCGAAGTAGTCCTCTTCGTTGGCCGTCACCAACTCACCGTCGCGTACGGCCATATCGCCGAGCAGATAGGCGCGGTGTTCCTTGCTGTAGCCCACGAAGTCGATGGCGTCGACCTTCTTGATGGCCTCGGTCTGCTCCTCGATCAGGCGGTCCAACTGGTGGCCGGTACCGGTGAACATGGCGCCGGCCGCCAGAGAGATAAGGCGCTTCTTGAATTCGGACGCGCTGGAGACATGGCCACCGGTAAAGGTGCCTTTTACGCTGGGTTCGTCGTGAGGGAAGTCGACGCGGAAGTAGTACCAGCTCTCGTCCGTGACCTCCTGCCGCTGGAAATACAGTGCCTCCGGGTAGCAGTTGGCGATCTTCTGCACAGAACAGGCGGCGCGCTTGATCTTCCCCAGATCCTCGGCAGCAACCTCGTCGCCGTCGTCGGCATCGATGTCGCCCAGCTTCTCCTTGCGCAGCTTGTCGAAGCGCTGCGTGTCGAAATCGAACCAGTACAGGCGGGAGCGATATTCCAGCCAGAAGTCGTTGCGGCCGTCGTGCTCAAACATCAACAGGCCTTTGTCCACCGCCGTGCGGGCCATGAGCAGGTCGCCCTGGTAGCGGGCTTCCTTGACGTCGTTGTCCCATTGCTTGGGATCGTCGGACGCGATCGCGCGCAGATGCAGGTCGTTCCAGTCGGTCTTCTTGCCGTCGCGCTGCACGATCTGCGCGGCCCGCGAGTCGAAGCCAAGCGCCGCTGCGCGCTTGATGTGCTTGTGCGTGTAGGCACGGGCGCCTGGCTCGTTGTCCAGTGCCCACACGAGCGCCGGAAGATCGGCCATGCGGGCCTTCGCCAGCTCGCGCAGCGATTCTTCCGGAAATGCGTTGGAGGACATGGCCGACACTGCACACAGGCCGTGCTGCAGGAGCGCGATCGCATCGAAGATGCCCTCGACGATCCACACCTCGCGTGCCGTCTGCATGGCTGTCAGCGATGCAGGCGCCGCCCACCACACCCCTGCATAGCTCTGGCCTGGTGCAAAGCGGGCCTTCTGCTTGCCGAAGCGATGCGGACGATCAATCAGGCGCTCCCACCAGCCGCCCTTGACCAGCGCAAAGCGCACCGTTGCAGTGCCTGCGGTGATCTTGCGATCGTAGTGGCTGTCCTGGGTGTAGAGGCCTTTCAGCGGCGCCAGGTCAAAGCCACGCGAGAACTGCAGGTACGCATCGGCCGCAGCGTTGGGGGCCGCTGCCGTTGGCTGGAAGCGCTTGGACCAGTCGTCGAACAGGTCGTCGTACAGATCCTTAACGTGCAGCTCGCGCCCGCACTTGGATTGGCGGCCGCACTTCACCACCCAAGGCTTGAGATGGTTGGTGTAAAGCTCTTTCTTGCCGCACGACGGGCACTTGCCGCCGCGCATGTACTCGGTACCGCTACGGTGCTTGAGTCCGTAATCCCGTTCCAGCCGGGACAGCACCTGTTGCCGCAGATCCTCTTGCATCGAACTTCCTTAGACGCCGAGCGAGCGCCGAGGCGCGAGCGGAGCTGTGGCGTTGTCGATCACGACGTAAGCGCCGCCGGCACGGCGGTGCGCGTCAACGGCAGCAGCGAGCAGTCGTGCTTCTTCGTGCTTGGCGTGCGGCGCTATGCGCTGCGGGACATTGCTGGCCGCATCAACGAATCGCGGCTCTTGTGCGGTGAACCAGCTATTGGCGTGTCTCACGAACCGACCTCGGTGCTTACCCTTTGGAGATGGAACAAAGCCGCCGCGGCGTCGGTCAGCGCGACAAGGCGCTCATCGGAGGCGTCAGAGGTGGCAAGGCCTTCGCGCATAAGCGCGGCAACCGGAACTGCGCCGAAGCGTTGATCTGTGTCCGGCGCGGCAGTGCGGCCGATGTAGCCGTGCTCGGTTTTCACCAAGCCGCCGTGGATGAGCGCAACTTCCAGGCAAAGCTTCGCCGTGGGCGGCAATGCCGCCCAATCAATGGTCTTTCGCATTAGGGATGCCTCAGAGGTGAGGGAAGAACTGCTCGCCGCCGACGGGAAGCAAATCCAGCTGGCGGTCGCCTAGCGATTCGCGGTAGGGCTGCAGCGCTTGGGCGCGCTGATACGCCGGTGTTGGTGGAAGCTCGCTGTGTGAGGTGGGCACACCGCTGGGGCTGGCAATCCCAGTCAATTCCGAGTGGCCTGTATAGGTCGCACCACACATCGGGTTCTCGCAAACATAGGAGTCATGGCGCAGGAACTTGTGTGCGAGGACGCTGGTGCGCTTGATGAGACGTGCACTGCACGCTTCGCAGCGAAACACGATTTTTTTCCGACCGAACATGCTCACCCCCTTGAGCTCTTAGCGGTTGGGATTTCTGTGGCACTATTGGGTGGTGCCTTGAGGCCTAGGGCGATCGCCGCCTTGTGAGACTCGCCATATTTGCCTTGAGAACGGCCACGGAGCAGGTCATGCACGATCGACCGATCCACGCCGTTCTGTCTGGCGAATGCCGAGACCGTGATGCTATTTGCTTCGAGCCACTGCCGCGCCTGTTCCGGGCTGCGGGGCGTGAACTGCTGCATTTGACTCTTCCGGGGCATGTGGTGGTTCCGTCTACTTTTGGGAATTTTGTGGACTTAACTCAACATTGTCAAGTAAGGAAATGCCTGTAATGACCGTAGGGAAACGCCTGAAGGAAGAGCGCAAGCGACTTGGCCTGACGCAGGACGAGATGGCTGTGCAACTCGGCCTCACGCGCTACGCGCAACTGAACTTCGAGAAAGACATCAATCTGCCCGGCGGAGCTTATCTACTGGCCGCGCTAGACCGTGGCGTTGATGTCATGTACGTGCTGTCTGGACATCGGGCGCAGTTGGACCCTGCTGACAGGCTCCTGCTGTCTGCGTTCAAAGATGCAGCCCCGGCTGCTCGCAACGCTGTGCTTGCGGCATTGGGCTTGGTAAGCGATGCCTCGTCTTCCAATACAGGTGCCGGCCCGGTTCTGTCGTTCGACAACAGTGACGTGGGCCAAGCGGTTTCGACGACAGCCATCGTGGATCAAAGCAACATGCAGATTGTTGTTGGTGGACGCAAAAAAAAGAGCAAGTGATCAGCATCGCGATTGGGCAGCTGCTCGTGAGAAATTTGCCGTTATCGGCTATACCTGCCTGAACTGTAGAGCTTGCTAGCTCGCAAAGAAAAAGCCGCCGGCTTGTGTCCGGCGGCTTTCTGGTGTCGGCGCGAAGCTCCATGCGATCGAATTGCCATCATCCTGACAGCGCGAGATGACCAGACATCCGAGCCAAGGATGGCGCAATTCCTAGACTTGATATGTAGGAAAAGTCCTCGTCACTGTGACGGTATCGAGCTAGGCTGACTCAGGAGGTTGTTATCCCGATCGACTCATTTGCAATTTCGGGAGATGCCGTCTTTGATTTAGGCGGTACACAGCTGTAGGTGTGGTTGACAGGAGCTGTCTTCACTCCATCAGCGTCCTCAAGCCAGCGCTTATAGACGAACGTTCCGGCAGTGGTCTTGCCCGAGCAGCTTATTTGGAAAGTAAGTGGAGAGCCGACTACAGTCGCAGTGCGGGTGCCTCCTGAGCAACTCCAACCGCTTTGGCAACTAACAACTTCGAAATACATTTTAACAGGGAAGGCCGGGTTACCTGAGTAATTGATTTTGTAGTCAAAGGGCGTGCCAATCGGCCCTGAGAGGGTTGGGATTGAATCAATCTTAAAGGGGGTGCAAGCTTTCCCCTCTTTATACAGCTTGAGACCTTTCGCCATTCCCTTGCTGGCCAGTGTCCTAAATTTGGTGTTTCGCAAGGCTATGGCATCAGCTGCATTGGTGTGGAATCCCACCTCAATAATTGTAGAGGGGAACTCAGCTACTCGATTCTCTCCCTTGTCTTCTCCTCGCGGAGCAGTGTCAACGTCCCATTGTGCATAGGCTTCGTCAGAATTTATGATCTCCTTCATGGAGCAAAGGACTTTAGAAGTTAGATCCTTGCTTTTTTCAGTAAAAGGATGTTTGAGTTGATAGAAGCCCGTGGTGCCTCTAACAGTGGCTGTCTTGGATCCGTTCGTATGTATATGTAAGCCATAACTTGCCTTCAAGTAATTTCCGTACAGTGGGCGCGCACGAATATCCTCGTTTTTCTCTCGCTCTATACTTGTCTTGTCATTGGGTATTGATGCCCAAATCTTTTGCTGCTCTGGCAGCAAATCCATTAGGTAATACTTTGCGGAAACTTCCCACCAAGGCTTTCCCGAAGGCGTATGTATCGCAGTTGACTCAGATCGAGTTAATGCAGTATTTATCTGAGATCCATTGGCAGTAAGAGCACTATTTACCGCTGTGGCATACGCTGGGGTGGTGGTGTCTTCAAGCATTCCATTGGCGGGATCGCGTTGATAGCTCCATTCGGATTTTGTTCCGATATGTTTAATATACAAGCCATGTCCGGCAGACAATAAAAGCAGGGGTAGCGGATCTTCAGCGGGGCCAACTAGATCACTTTTTTTTTTACAACCACAGGCTCAGGGTGATAAAAGTAGATATCTTTCCCGCCATACGTGCACTCGTACTCAGAGACGCTTACTTCTCCACGGAGCAACTGGCGAGCAGTGGTTGCGAACTCACTGCACTGATCTTCAGATTCAGCACCAGCTGTTTCAGGAACAGCATTCTTGCCAAGCTCAATCGTAAGTTTGCTCTCTGTCGCGGATAAGTGAGCCGAGACATCAAATGTGCGCTGGCCAGGCAGCTTAGATGTTTTGCTCGCTTCCGCCCGCAGCTGCTTTGTCACTGAATCTTCAATGGCACTTCGATCTATAGCGGACAGACTAGTTGCAGCAATTCCGTCGCTCTTTTGCGGAGCTGCATTCGCGTATGAAGCCATGAATAGGCTGGCTGCGATGGCAAGTGTGGGTGCACTCAATTCCACTGTAAATTTCATTCTCTTACTCCGTGAGAAATTCCTTGATAGAACTCGGCTTGCGCTTAACATCTCGTGCTAGCCGGGCCTCGGATCCACCCCGGTTCGAGCGTATACGACGCGATATTTCTTGTCCATCACACATCTAGAAGGTCGTCAGCGCTTCGAGTTCGCCTCTAGGGTCAGAGACGTCGTGAAGCCGCTACTGCCCAGCACGTGTGTCGCAGTAGCGATCAACCATTGCTGCGTATCGATTTCTTGTTTAAAGCCAGCAAGCTTTAGACGTTGCTCCGGCGACAAATCCGGCCGACCTATGGCTAAGGTGTAATCGAACTTAGCCAAGTCCCGTTTCACCCGCTCCAACTCCGCATGCGCATGCTGACGTGCCGTTTCCTCATTGGCATACGATTCGCGCAGGCGCTTGGCATTGTCGTCCTTGCCCACCAGCACCGACTGACGCCGCGCTTTGCCCTTGTCTACCCAGTACGCGCGCACGCCGGTGTAGGCATCGCGGTCGGCAACGGAGTAACGGTGTTGGTCGCCATCGCGCCGCGTCAGGGTGACGGTAGGTAACCGCTTGCCGGTCGCTGTGGTCCCGGCGCCAATCGGCGTAAAGATCAGCGCTCCTCCCTTCACCGTTGCCACTGCATCAAAGCGCTGCCCCAGGCGGGTGAGCAGATTCATATCGCTTTCGTTGGCCTGGTCGAGATGCGGCAGATTGGTGCGCGCGAGCGCCTCTGCCAAACGCGGCGTCAGTCCATGCTCGCCAGCCAGGGTGTTGAGCACTGCACCCAGCGTGGTGTTATGCCAGCTGCGTTCGCGCCGTGTGCGCATGTTGGCAGTCAGATCCGCGCTGCGCGCGCGTACCGTGATGATGTCCGGCGCGCCGCTGTACTCCACCTCGTCCACGACGAAGGTGCCTTTATCGACCAGGCCGGTAGCTTTCCAGCCCAACGCCACGGCCAGACGCACGCCGCGTTTGGGCAGCGCCATTTTGCCGTCATGGTCATGGATCCGCAGATCCAGCTGGTCGGCTTCGCCGCCACGGCATTCGGTGAGGGTGAGATCGAGCAAGCGCGGTGCGATGCGGTCGGTGAGGTCGGTGCCATCGAGCAGCACGCGCCACTGTGGAATCGGGTAGCTCATGCGGCGGTCGCCTCGGGTGCCACGTCGTCGGTGCGGCGCAGGCTCAGTTGAAACTCGACCCGGCGCGGTGTGCCATCCGGGAAGAACAGCGAGGCCGTCTCGTTGACAGCCAGCAGCACATACGGCCCATAGACCCAGCCAGTGCCATCGACCAGCGGCAGCGGCTCGCCGGCGGCTGCGAGTCTGCGCAGCGTGGTCAGCGATCCGCGCGTGCCAGTCAGGTCCGGCGCGATCAGACCCGACAGCTCGATGGTCTCATCGCCTGGACCTAGGAACTGGCTGGCCGCTCGCGCGCCGACACGCTCGCTGGTGGGGTGGCGCCAACTCATCTGCCGCTGCAGCTGCAGATACGCGGCGCTATCGAGGGCAAACACAAACGTGCCGTAGGACATCATCATCGGGGTGGATCCTCAGTCGTCGCGCAGGCTGGAGCGGCGGGTGGCCGCCGTGCGCCGGTCGCGCTCTTCAAGTTGGCGGGCGACTTCGCGCGCCAGTGCGGTTGCATCCATGCCCGGTGCGGCATGGACGTGGATGACGTAGCTGTTGCCGCCTGCAGGCGCGCTGGCGGCGCGCACAGGGGCCGACAGCGGCGCCCGGCTATCGATCGCCGCCGCAGGCGCTGTGGCCGTCGCCAGGGCCAGGCCGGCGCCCACCGCACGCATGCGGTTGCCAAGCGCCATGACGGCCTGCACAGGCGCGCCCTGGCCGCGCTGCAGGCCCACGGTCAGGCCCTGCATGGTGAAGTCGCCCAGCTGGGCGAACACGCGTGAGGGGCTGTGGATGCCCAGCAGGCCCTTGAAGCGGTCGACCACGCCGGTGCCGACGCTGGCGATCGCATTGCTGGCGGCGCCGAGCTTGGAGCGGATGCCCTGGACAAGGCCGCTGATCATGTCCGCGCCGGCCTGCAGCATCCGCGCCGGCCAGTTGGCCAGCTGCAGGTTGATGCCGGCCCACAGCTGCAGCAGGCCTTGACGGATGCGATCGCCGTTGCCGGTGAACACGCCCACGATCAGCGACCACGTGCCTTGGACGGTCTGCCACACGCCGCCGAGGATCTGCTTGATCACCGGCAGCACGAACACAAAGGCCTGCACCAGCCAGCCGATCGCCTTGACGGCCAGCTGCAGCTGGGTGATCAGCACCGCGCCCAGGATCTGCCCGAACCCGCGACCGGCCTGCGTTGCACCGTTCAACTGCGCGGTGGTGGCCTCGAATGGGGTCAGCAGCTGCTTGACCCACGTCCAGGCCTGGCCCATGGCGGCGGCGACGGTGTCCCACACCGGCCCCAGCGGCGCCAGCGCGGCTTTCAGTTCGGCCAGCACCGGCGCGGCCACATCGACGATGCCTTGCCACACCCCGATGGCGAAGGCCTTGATCGGCCCCCAGTACTTCCACACCAGCAGCGCAACCGCAGCGACGGCCGCGCCGATCGCCAGCACCGGCAGGCTGACGCCGCCGAGCAGCGGCAGCAGCAGGCGGGCACCATTGGCGAGCATCGGCAGCACGCGGCCACCGAACGCCAGTCCCTGACGCAGCAGCGCACCAAAGCCACCACCGCCCGACAGCAGCGCGACGGCGCCGTAGATCTGCGAGAACGCCATTGCGGCGACACCACCGGCGACCAGCAGCCCGCCCAGGATGGTGAGCAACGCCGCGCCGCCGATTGCGACCTTGGCGATTGCACCCACTAGCACCGGATTGGCGCGGATCCACGTCGTGACCTGGCCGACCACGGCAGCCGTGCGCTCGGTCAGTTGCTTGAACTGCGGCAGCAGCGTCTGGCCGATCGATTGCGACACCACCACGGCGGTGTTCTTCAGCAGCTGCAGCGAGTTGGCCGAGGTGGCCACCCGCGATGCGTACTCGGCCGACATCGAGCCGCCGTAGCGCTGTGCATCGGCCACCTTGGCGAAGTTGCCCTGCAGTAGTTCCAGATTGGTCAGCAGCGGTGCGATGGCGCCGATCGACTCGCGGCCGAACAGCTGCGTCATCGTTGCGGCCTGCTCGGCCTTGGGCAGTGCGCGCAGCTTCTGCAGCACCGACATGATCGCCCCGCCTGCGTCCTTCTGCATGAGCTGGGCCATGGTCTTGGCCTTGATGCCCAGCTTTTCGAAGGCCTCGCGCTGGCTCTTGGTGGCCGACTCGCCCGAGGCCAGGGTGAGTAGCATGTTTTTGATGCCGGTGGCCGAGACTTCCGACTCGATGCCCATGCCGGCGACGGTGGCGCCCAGCGCTGCCAGTGGCCCGCTCTGCAGGCCGGCCACCTCGCCAAGGGCACCAATGCGGTTCACCACCGCGCTGATCTTGTTGACGCTGGCCGGGCCGGTGTTGCCGAGGTAGTTGATCTTGTCGGCCAGCACGACGACTTCGGCCTGGCCCATGCGAAACGCCGTGCGCCAGGTCGCCATGGTCTGGCCGGCATCCTCGGCGCTGCTGTCGAAGGCCACGCCCATCTTGGCCGCGTCCTCGGCGAAGCGCACCAGCTCCTGGCGCGGGATGGCCGCCTGGCCGGCGGCCGCCACGATCTTGGCAATCTCGGCCGGCAGCATCGGCAAACGCATCGAGAGGTTTTCGACATCGCGGCCCATCTGCAGGAACTGCTGCGGCGTCTTGAAGTCAACGACTTTGCGCACATCGGCCATGGCCGACTCAAACTCCATCGCATCGCTGATCGGCAACACCGAGGCGCCCAGTGCGCGTTGGCCGGCAAACGCCATGCCGGCACCGTAGGCACTCGCCTGCAGGCCAGCACTCTGGATACGGGCGCTGCGCCGCTGGGCAGCATCGATCGCCACCAGGCGCTGCTGCTGGGCGCGCATGGCGGTGTTGGTGCTCTCGATTTCGCTGCGCAGGCGGCGCTCATGCGTGACCAGCTTGCGCGTGCTGATCCCGGCCGTCTCCAAACGACCACGAAGCCGCTGCAGGCCTGCCTCCTGCGCGCCGTGTGCGGTCTTGAGTTCGCGTGCGGTGCGCACGGCACGCTCGAACTCGGCATTCATGGCAGCGGTGGGCGTGCCGGTGGCCTTGATCTGCTGGGCAAGCGTGCGCACCGATTGGCGCTGCGCATCGAGCGCGGCCTTGGCCCGCTGTGCCAGCGCGACCTGCTCGCGATAGGCGCCGATGTCGCGGTGCTGGCTGTTGAGTTGACGCAACGCGTCGCGCTGATTGCGCAATGCGGACGCAACGCCACGGCTGCCATTGAGCACGCGGCGGAACGGACCTGTGGCGCGATCGACGGCGGCCAGGATGACCTGCAGGTGCAGATTGTCGGAGGCCGCCATTTAGGCGGCCTCGTTCGTGGGGTGGGGCATCATTCGGCTCCGCTTCGTAGGCGGGCACGCTCGCGCCACGCCGTGAGTTCGTGCAGCGACCATCCGTCCATTTCAGACGGCGGCCAGTGGAAGATGGCCGCGATGTCGGCCATCGCATCCTCTACGCAGTCGGGAAATCCGCTTCCCTCTGTGCCTTCGGCAAGAAAAAAACCACGGCCTCCTGGCCGACCGCCACCAAGTCGGCCGGATCCATCGCGTTGACGTCTGCGGTGGTCAGCGCGGGCGAAGAGATGCGCGGTAACAGGGTCGCCAACGCGGTGACATCCAGCTGCAGCAGATCCGCGAGCTTGAGGCCACGCAGTTCGCCGGCGCCGGGCTTGCGCACCTTGAGCTCGGTGATGGTCTGCTCGCCGCGCAGAATCGGCTGGTCGAGGGAAATGGCTGGGGAAAAGGTCGGGGTCATCGGAAGGTCTCACAGCAGAGGCCCGGCTGCGCCAGGCCGGAAGGGTCAGGCGCCGATGGCGCGGCGATGCGGGGCGAGCAGATCCACGCCGTTGACGATCTCAATCATGTTCATCAGATCGATCTCGATCACGGTGGAGCCATTGATCATCAGCTTGTAATAGCTGGCGGAGGTCTTAACCGCGAACTCGGTGTCGTCGCCGGACTTGCCGGTACCGGGATCAATCTCTTTGTGACGGCCGCGCACCACAAATTCGACGGCATCCACCGCGCCGCTGTCGTCGCGCTGGTAGGCGCCGGCAAAGCGCAGCTGCACGGCGTTGTGCGTGGTGGCGCCGTACTGATTCAGCACGCTACGCATCATGCCGCCGCACTTCCATTCGAGCTCGATCTTCTCCTGGCCGAAGTCGATATCGACCGGGCCATTCATGCCGCCGCCGCGATATTCCTCCATCTTGCGGGACAGCGTGGGCAGCTTCACTTCGACCACCTGGCCGAGATAGCTCTCACCGTTGTTGAACAGGTTGAGCGCTTTGAGTTTCTTGGGCAAAGCCATGGGTTTCTCCGGGAATCTATGGCGGGTGCGTTACGCGTTGACGCGTTCGGCAAAGTCGGCCAGGTAGCTGGTGGTGATCTTCTGGTACAGCTGCAGGTTCTCCAGCGGCGGTACCGGCGTGTAGTCGTAGTCGATGCGCAGCGCGCCTTCGGCGAGCGTGGTGGCACTGTTGACCGTGCCATCGAACCAGGCGGTGGCATCGATCAGGTAGCCGGACGCTTTCAGGTCGCGGAACTTGGCGTTGATGTCTTCGACGATGTCTTTGACCAGCGAGGGATGCATCGGCTTGTCGACGTAGAACGCCACGCCCTCGGCGATGGTGTCGGCCAGGACCTGCGCGGTACGCGTGGCCGTCTCGAAGGCGAACATGTTGTCCTCCGCGCATGTGCGCGACCCCCAGAACCGTTGCCCGTTGAAGTTGACCAACGTGGTGATGTCGCCCTCGTTGAGCACACCCGCATCGGTCGCCGGATCCTGCAGATCCCAATGCACATCCTTGGAGATGCCGGTGACGCCGGCCACGGGCACATTGGACAGGCTCTTATGCCAGCCCTGTTCGGTGTCGATCCTGGCGCGCAGGCCGAGCGCACGTGCAGTGGCATAGGCCGCTGTCGTGGTGCTGGTGGCGGTGTCGAAGGCCAGGAAGTCCGGCCAGATCAGCATCAACTCGCGATCGCCGAACTGCCCCCGGTAGGTGATGGCATCGGCCACGGTTTCGGCGACCGGCCGCACATAGGCCATGGCCCGCAGCTTCTTGGCGATGGTCGCCAGTGCCTTGGCGACGGGCACCGTGTCCAGCCCAGGCGCACCCAGGATGCGCGGACGCACGCCCAGCTGTGCTTGCGCTGCGAGCAGCGCATACAGGCCGGTGTAGCCGCTGGACTCAGCCTTGCCGATGACGTTGGACGAGGTTTTGTCCGCGTCTTCGCCCTCGGCCACGCGCACCACCACGGTTACGGGGTTGGTCTGGTCGGCGATGCCTTGCAGGGTGTCGCGCAAGGTGCCCTTGGTGCCAGCACTGGCGATGGCACCCAGCACGTCGGTGACCAGCACGGCCTTGTTGAGCGGAAAGACTTTCTCGTCCGCATCGGATGCCGTAGCGACCAGGCCGACAATGGCGGTGGAAACGGTGCGGATGACGCGCGCACCTGCGCTGACTTCGATGACGCGGACGCCGTGGTGGTAGACAGTGGACATAGGTTCCTCGATCAGGACGAGCGGAAGCGGAGCGGGATGGTCATGCGCGAGCGCGCATTGGCGGGGGCAACGTCGGTGCGTTCGCCTTCGATCGTCAGCACGAAGCTGCCAGGCGTATCGCCGATGACCAGGTCGACGCGGGTCAGGCGCAGGCGCGGCTCCCAGCGCATCAATGCGGTGGCGGTGGCGCCGTAGAGCAGCGTGCGGGTGGCCCCGTTGGACGGCTGGTCGATCAGCTCGGGCAGCAGCGAGCCGAAGTCGCGGCGCTGCTCGCGCGTGCCGATGGGCGTGGTGAGGATGCAGGCGATCGACTGGGCCAGGTGCTGCTCGCCCTCGATCACGCGGCCGGTGGCGGCATCGACGCCGATCACTGCGGGCCGCCGCTGAGCGCGCTGCCGGCGGTCACACCGGTGGTCTTGTGGTTCTTGAGGCTGATCCCGCCGCCGATGACATCGGTGGTCGCCTTCGCGGTACCGGTGATGGTGGCATCACCATTGAGCATCGTCTTGCCGTTGACGGTCAGCGGGCCATTGAGCGTGATGCCGCCATCGGCAGTAATGGACGCGGTGCCGCCGCTGGGCAGTGTGGCCTGCAGGGCATGCGCCTCGGTGTCGTACTGGATCTGCGCGCCATCGGCAAAGCGCAGCACCTCCAGCGTATCGGACGCGGCTGGCGCTGCGAATTGGTCGGAGTACAGGCCCCGTAGCACCACGCCATCGGCCAGGTCGCCAGCCGGCGACAGGACCACGACTTGTTCGCCGATTGCCGGCGCCGACCAGATGATGGTGGTGCCTGCCAGGGTGACCACCCAGGGCAGATAGTCGGTCAGCATCTCGCCGACCTGCACGCGGCATCGCGCGTTGGCAAGATTCACTTCGGCAACGGTGCCGAGGCGAATGGCGTTACTCAGTGCGGAGGATGCGTTGCCCATGCAGTCATGGTCGTCGCGCGCGTGCAGGATGACACCGCAGTTGTGCTGTAGCTGCGTGATCTACGCAGCACAGCGGCGCTACAAGTTCGCAGGCGGCTCAGGTGCGATGACTTCGCGCTGGGTGAACTGCGCGTCGAAGTAGTACAGCCCATCGCCACGATTGAAGTACATGCCAGGCTCGCACACGGTCTTGTCTTGGAGTGCGCGGAACTCGAAACCGTCAATGGTGAAGGCGCTATCGGAAACGATGATGTTGACCACCACGTCGGTCCCGGCTTGGATCATCGCGTAACGTCCAATCGTCATCTCAGCACCACTCAATGAAAACGAAGCCGGGGCACCCGGTGGCCCCATCCTTGCCGAACGTGCCAGCGCCGGCACCGTTGGACACACCACCACCACCACCACCACCGCCGCCAGCGCCAAAACCGAAGCCCTTGCGACTGGCCGACGTGGTGTCGCCTGCACTGCGACCGCCAGGCCCGCCACCGCCGAACGCACACGAGCCACCGGTGCCGGCGGGGCCATAGGGCGAAACCGCGGCGATAGATGCCGAGTCGCCGCCCGCCGGATAGCCATCTCCGCCAGCAGCGCCGCCGACCTGATTGGCGCCCGTCAGCCCGCCGCCGCCGCCCTGGCCTCCGGCCAGGGTGATGAGGTTGCCAATGACCGTTGCACCCCCCGCACTACCAGCGGTTCCAGATGCACCGTCTGTCCTTGAGCCTGTCCCAGCCGATCCGCCGGCACCGATGACGATGGGATGGCTGACCCCAGGCGTGACCGCAAAACGCACGCGCTGGATCGACTGGCCTGCACCTCCGCCGCCGCCGCCGGTCGCGGTGTAGAGCCCCGTCCCATTGGACTTCTCGGCGCGCGTTCCGCCGCCGCCGCCGCCGCCACCGCCGGCACAGCCGCTGACGTAGATCGCCGTTACTCCTGCCGGAACAACAAAGGTGCCGGACGCCTCAAAGCGCGCACACCCACTGCGGCTATCAATCGCGGCTTTCAATGCGTCTGGTGTGACGGCACGTTGTGGGTCCACACCTGCAATCGCTTCTGCGCGCGTGGCAAGTTCGACAATGCCTTCCTTTTCGGTGGTCGCAGCCGGGTTGGTGAAGTTGGCATTGCCGAACGTCACCGAAGACACGGTGACCCCCGAAAACAGGATGTCGGCCGACATCAGCAGATCCGAGGCGGCGGCCTTTTCCATGATTAGCTCGGTCTGGGAGTAGCTGCCCAGCAGCGTGCCGTTGTCCAGATACAGCCCAAAGCCGCGCACCTCATAGGTGGCCCGGCTCGTGTCGCTGACAGTGACGTGGATGGTGGTGGACGACGTCGTGCCGCCCGAGATGCTGGAGAGCGTCAGGTGCTGGCCTGGTACTGCCTTCAGGTCTTCCGTTGCAGCGAATGCCGCCGCAGTGAAACCGATGCTGGCCACCTTGGTAGAAGTGGTGCCGTTCTTCTCGGCGTTGATCAACGCCGCGCGACCAGCGGTGGTGAGGACCAGTTGTAGTGCCATGGTTTATCCCTGCGCCGTCATCGACAGACGGCGGTAGTTGATGATGCGAATACCGGTAACCAGCGAGACAGTGCCGGTGGCTTGCAGCCCCTGCACGAAGCCGAAGTGCGAGCGAACGGGTTTGGTGCGCTCGACCTCGGCGATGACCTCATCGACAAACCGAGCGCTCGCAGCTCGCCCATCGGAGCCGTTGAGCGTGAGCGTCAGCTCGAAGGTGTGCGGCTGGCCGCGTGGCTGCTGCTGCCACCACTCGCGGATGGCCACTGCACCTCCGAACGAGGCGACCACCATGCGGACGCTGTTGGCGGTGCCCTTGCGGCGCTGGATTGCCATGGCGCTGCGCAGGCGCGAGCGCTTGACCGCATCGCTCCAGTCGGCCTTCCAGTCATCAACCGAGAGCGTCCACGCCAGCCACGGCAGATGGCCGGCCGGGCATGTGTCCGGATTCCACAGATCTGGGTAGGGCAGAGGGATTGCTTCCAGACGCGAGGCGACAGCGGCCAGGGAGCGCTCCATCGGCGTGGCATTGGGCGGGAGCGAGGAGTTACTCATCGATACCGGCGTGCACGATGTCGATCGAGGTGCAGTAGGCAGCCTGGGTGCGGCTGATCCGAATGTCGGCTGCAGGCAAGTCCAGTTCAACCCGCTGCACGCCATCGGCGAACAGCTTGGCCTTGATCGCTGACTCGGGCACGTCCCGGCCGATGCGGTGAGCTTCGTCCAGATACGCCTGCAGGCTGCGCATCGCCTCGCGCATGACCACTGCCGAGTCCGGGCCAGCGTAGGTGTAGACGCGCCCACGAATGGCATACGGGACGATCTGGGCGCTCTGGACCGCAACATCGTCGGTCAGCGGGCGCACATCATCGTTGGTGAGGATCGCCGCGACCTCATCCAGCAACGCCTGGGGAGCCGTGCCATCGCCAGTGCGGGATTGGACCGTGACCAGGACTTGGCCAGGCGCGGGGCTGGTGGCGCTGGCATCCAAGACATCGGCCGACGCGCTGAGCGCGTGATAGATGTAGGCGCCCTCGGGGCCGGCAACACTAAATCCCTCCGGCGCCAGCTGGATCCGGCGGCGGAAGTCCACGTCGGACTCGTAGGTCGGTGCAATGCCGTTCTCTGGTTGGCCCGGATCGAGCACAAGGCGCGCCACGCCGAATAGCGCGCCCAGGTGATCGAGGTTGGTGCCGGTGGCGAAGGCCAGCATGGTTTGCTGAGCCTTATCGTTGGCGCGCTGGCGGATCAGCAGCTCGCGTGCCGCGAACAGCTGCAGAATCTTGAAGACGGGATCCGACTCGGCGAGTGCAGAGAATTCCGGCATAACAAGCCGGAATTGGGCAAGCGCCTCAGCGAAGATCGTCTCAAAGTCCAGCGCTTCAATGAGGTCTGGAGCCGGTAAACGGGAAAGGTCAACTGCGGTGAAGGAAGTCATCAGAATATTGCGTTGGACTGTGCCTTTTAAGATCGTTCGCTCCTTTAGTAAGCTCAAGAGGATCGAGGTGTAAAATGTAGACCTACAATCTGCAGAAGCATTTTTAAAATCGTAACAAGTAACAAATCTTCGCAAATATGCTGTCGGCACACTATTGGAGCTGAAAGAATCTGGCCGCAAGTGGACGAAAGCGGTGAGCTATGGGGTGCTGGGCTCTACTTTTGCAGTGATGATATTTCTAGTTTATTTGGCTGCATTTTCGCCTGTCGGTAATTTTATTTCTATGAAAATTTTAATTTTATCCTGATCTGCATATGCAAGGCTGTAATATTATTTCATAATTCAAAGGGGGTCTTTATGGGAATTCTAAAGAGGTCTCACGTTGAATTTAGCGTGGGAAGGTTTGCCGCGGGTCTTATTTTGATTGCTTCGTTTACGGGGGCTGACTTCGCTTCAGCTGCTGAGCGAAACCTTGGAACTAGACCAATTGGAGTCCCTGCCGATTACGTGGTAACACCTTTCGGTTATTTTTCTCCTGCTTGCGTCCAGCATGTCCATGAGGGGGATCAAATCACGAGCGATGGAGCAATCCAACGTGTCACCGGCTCGTTAGAGCAACGGAAAATATGTAATCAGGATAACTTTACGCGTGATGGTATTCGCGTTAGGCCTGATGGACTAACGTTGGAGGGTAAGCTTGCTCGAACAGGTGATAGAGCTTCGCCGTCAAAAATCAAGTCAGTCCCCCCGCCGGCCATTTCGCATGACTATCTAGCCGACGGAAGCTACATCACCTCTACACCGATTGGGAGAATCGTCGCTAGTTGGAAGGTTCCGCCGAACCCAAGAACTCGATCAAAGCAAACAATCTTTTTTTTTCCTGGGATGCAAGGCGATACAATTCTGCAGCCGGTATTAGGGTATCGAGGTGAATCCAACACTTGGGACCTCAGTAGCTGGAATTGTTGCAAAGACGGGACAGTGTGGACTAGTGACTATATTCCTGCGAAGTCAGGTGATCAAATTGTAGGCGACACTTATTCCACCTGTGCGGCCGGTGTAGCTTGTAACAAGTGGAATATCGATACGAAAAATATCACCACCGGGCGTAGTGTAAGGCTAACAACTGCACCTTACGGAAACCCGAATTGGATCTTCGGGGGGGCACTTGAGGTGTACGATGTTGCTAGCTGTAATGAGTTTCCGGACGGCGGGTTTTTAACATTTAGCAACATTGCTGTCTATGACCGGAATATGATTCGCGTTTCATCCCCGCCATGGGATAGCAATGGGCCAGACGCTGGCGGACTAACTCCGCAATGTAATTATGGTACGCAGACGACTGATACTTCAGTCACAGTGTTCTATTGATTTATTTGTATAAAAATCATCTTGCCGGGAATTATCTCTGCAAGATGATTTTTTTTGAATTTGTTTGCCGGAAAGGTAGTTTAAAATAGTGTATTCCATAGTAAGTCGGTCTTCTACTGTGAGGCCTATTAACACGCGCTTCGCATATCGTGCTTTCGGTCCACTGGGCCGTACTTGCTCGTTTAGCCCCTCTTGATGCACTCGCGCTATGCGTGACACGCGCCCCACAAACCCAACGCTCACAGCGTTAGGATTGGCGCTGACCTTGAAGTACTTCGCTTGCCGCAGCTTGGCAAACATCCTCGCGCGTTTGACGCGCCCGGACTTCTGCCGCAGCTGCTGCTTTCGCGGTGCGTAGGGCGTGCCATCTGGCGCTTGCTGCTTTCCGATACGTTGGCTCTGCGAGCGCCGCAGCTCCGTTCCGATCTTGCGTGCTAGCGTGCGCCTTTCACTAGGCTGCAAGCGCGCCAGCAACGGCGCGGCCCAGTGCTCCAGCGCGGTCAGCTCATCCATGTGGGATCGATCACAGGTTCTGGCGCATGCGTCATGTCGTAGCCGCCACCCGTCTTCGCGGTCACGACGACGCGCTCGGTCAGCGGCAGCTTGATCGACAGGTCCACGGCATCGTTGGCGAGGATGTCGGCTTCGAAGGCGATGTCGCCACGGCGCGACGAGTTGGACAGCAACTCAGATTGATTGGTCTGCACCCATTCCAGCAGCGGCAGCATCACGCTGTCGGGGTGGCCGGCGTAGTCGGTCACGATCAGATTGAGCGTGTATTGGTACTCGAACGACAGTCCGCGTTGGAACGTGCTGACCAGGCTGCCGGCGTCGATGAACACCAGCAGCCGATCGGCATCGCGCGCCAGGTCCGGCAGCGCGGCCACGAGATGCGCGCGCAGGCTGGCAGGCTTGATCACGGCGCCGGCTCCGGTGCGTGCAGGTCGATCCAGTCCTGCAGCGAGGTCAGCTGCTCGGCGGTGGCGTGGCAGCTGGTGTAGTTGTCGGCGACAGTGTCGGCGACGGCAGAGAGCGTAATGCCGGCGGCCGGCGCATCAGGATTTCCGGTGGGCGGCCTGGCAGGGTCACCCGTGGCGGCGGCGTCGTGCATCCGCACAAAGCCAGCAGGGATAGCGCAAGCAGCATCGGCTCTCTGGGTGACATAGATCGGGATCTCGCGGGTGATGGTGGCGCCGGCTTCGCGCACGATCTGCACGCGGTCGACGTACTCGACAACGGTTTTTGTGGAAGCTCTTGCGCTGTCGCGTTCGGCAATGGCGGCAGCTTTTGCGTCTAGCGCTTGCTTGCGCTCCGTATGCGCGGCGCTGACGCGCCGCTCCTGCCACACGCAGCCACCGACGAGCACCGCAATCAGCGCCAGCAGGATGATCAGGCGCGTGACCATCAGCTCACGCCCAGGATCTGCAGGGCGCGCTGCGTGCGCGTGACGCGATCGCTGTGGCCTTCGGGCAAGCGCTTGGCGCGCACGTTGCCCAGGTTGATCTTGCGGCCCAGGCCAAGCACATCGCCGGCATCGGCCAACACGTTGAGGCCGTTGTCGAGCCAGTACGCCGCCGCACCCAGTGCGCTGGATTCGATCTGCAGCAGCAGATCCGGCTGGTCTTCCACCGGCAGTCCAATCAGCTCACCGATACGGCGGTAGTTGCCCCGGAAAGTGTGCTGCATCGGGCCACGGCCCCGGTAGCGGTGACCGTCTCCGCTGGCGGCGTCGCCGTTGCCCAGGCGATCGGCGTAGACGAAGTTGGCCAGGCCGACCGGATTGCGCAGGAACTTGGGCGCCTGAGCCGGCGTGATACGCGCGCCATACACCTCCAACAGTCGAGCGCTGGTGGTGTAGGTCAGGCCTTCTTCCATGCGCGACAGGCTCAGGCTTTCGTGGCCGACCTGGCCGAGCCAATGCGCGGCGCGACGCTTGGTGGTGATGCCAAAGCGGTTGGCAGCGGCAAGCAGTGGGCCGTGCCAGCGCTGTGCGCGTTGCGTGGAGCACTGCATGATCGAGGCGAGCTGGGTATCGGTGAACATCAATCGACCTTCAGGATGCGCGCCACATTGCCCTGGGCGCGGTAGGTGAGCACCGCCAGCACGATCAACGTGCCCAGGTGCCAAAGACTGACTTGCGAGCCGGCGCCGGCCAGCAGGATGTGCAGCGCCTGGCCGCCGGTGCTGGCGATCAGCAGCCACGCGCACCAGCCCGCGCCGCGTCGATGGCGCGCATCGACCGGCCGGTGGTAGGTAAGCAGGCGGACGCAGATGGCGAGCGAGGCCATCAACGTCAGGACGGTGACCAGGCTATGCACTGGGCGGACCTCCACGACGTAGGAAGGAAAAGTCGAAGGACTTGCTCTTTTCGATCAGGCCCAGCGTGACGGTGATCGCGCACGCCGCGCTGGCGAAGGCGGCCACGCCGCTGGACTTGATCGGCAACCAGCGCAGCAGCTCCGGCGCCAGCTGGTAGCCGGCGATGACGCTCACCGGGAAATAGATCAGCCGCGCCAGCAGCGGCTGCTTGGCGGCGGACACCACGAACAGCGCGCCGCCGGCGAAGGCGCCGATCAGGGCATCGCCGTCGATGCCAGGCAGCACGGAGGCAAGGCCCACACCGGTGGCGATCAGAAAGACGCTCGATACGGAGGTGGGTTCGGTCATCAGGTCAGTCCCATAGCTGCACAAGCGGCGTCATCGCTGCTGTGGTGGTGGTTACCTCGGGCAACTCCACTGGCGTGCCATGCGGCAGCACGGCGCCCAGTTCGGCCAGGCCGGGATTGAGGAGGTAGGTGCGCTCGACCAGGCCGGCCGTGCTGCCCAGGTGGCGCCAGCACAGCAGGTCGACGGTGTCGCCTTGCATGGCATGCACGCGCATCACATGCACGCGCATCAGATGAGTTCCACCGTGCTGCGCGGCAGGTTCTGCAGATCGCGCACGGCCCAGCGCTGGTCGCGGCGCAGCTCGGTGATGCTGGGAGACAGGTCGTCGGCGCGCTGGTTGGCGCTGTCGGTGGCATCAAAGCTGCGGTAGCGCTCTGCCACCTCGACGGCGGTGGCACATGCGACGGCACGTAGGTACAGCTGTACGCGACGCGAGAGGCCATCGACGGTGGTGCTGGGCACCTCGGCCAACGCGGCCCAGCCGGCGGCCTGTTGCGCCTGCGCCCAGGCCTGCAGTTCGTCGTTAACCGCCAACATGGCGGCGACGATGGCCTGGCGCAGACGCGCATCGGTGACGGTGCCATCCAGGCGCATGCTCGCCCGCACATCGGCCGGTGCGATCGCCGGCCAGAACGGCGCATTGGCGATCGCATCAGGCGTGGCGCTGGTGGTGCCGGTGGCAGTGAATCCGCTCATGGATGGCTCGGAAGAGATCGCCGGTGGTCGGGGCGTCACCGCAGCGATGGAGTGCTGTGGATCGGCCCCGAGCCGGCGAGGGTTGCGGGGACGCTCGGTTATGCGTTGGTGCCGGCAGGCTCAACGCTGAACTTCTTCAGGAGGCGCTCGGCGCGCTCCAGATCCTTCTTGCCGCCGCAGCTGCCGTGCAGTGCGATGGCGCGCTGCAGGTCGGCAACAGCGGCAGCGGCGATGGGTTGCGCCTGGTCAGCAGGCGTCTCATCGGTGATACCCGCCAGCGATGCGCGGGCGAGTGCCAGGTGCAACTTGGCGCGGACCTCATCGGGCATGTCCTGCTCGGCGGTCAGCGTGGCGGTGTCGGCCAGCACGGCCGCATCGAACGCCTGGCCGGTCTTCTGCGCTGACAACGCCGCCTCGGCGACTTCCTCGGCCAGCACGCAGCCCACCGTGCGGGAGAAGCGATCGGGCATCTGCAAGCCATGCTTGAGCACATAGGCGCCCAGCTCCAGCGCGCCGGCATAGTCACCGGCATCAATGCGCCACACCATGCACGTCATGACGACCTCGTCCTGCGCGCCCTGGCCGCCGGCCAGCACGCCGGCCAGATACGGCACGTAGGCCGGCAGCAGCTGCGCCTTGAGCGCAGCCTTGCCTTGAGTGGACTGGATCTGCTTCAGGCGCAGGCGATCGCTCTGCAGCTGCGCCATGTGCTGCTCGTAAGCCGTGGCGCCGGCCATCAACTGGTGCGGTGCGCGTTGGGCGGCTTCCAGCTCGGCGAGCACGCGGCTGTGGTGGCGCTTGGCGGGACTGTCGGCCATGGCTTAGGCCTCGATCTCGATGTGCTCGACCACGCAGCCCAGGCCGTAGTCCTCGACCACGTACGCATCGTTGGAGGACTCGTAGTTCTCGATGCGATCGCGGGCGGGCACTTCCTGGATGTAACGGCGACGGCCGCCGGTCTGGTAGTAGATCGACAGGTTCGCCAGCGAAGTCACCATCAACGCGCCGTCCGGCAGGTACGGCACCTCGGCCACCTGCAGGCCGCCGACGCGGCGCTGGCTCAAGATCAGGTCGGTGGCGATCTTCTCGCTGGCCGGCTGGTCCTTGTTGACCATGGGGAAGTACTTGTCGTGCATCAGGTCGCGGCCGAGCACCACCACCAGGCTCGGATCCTTGCGGTGCCACGGGTCCAGCAGGTTGCTCACCACGTCATACACCAACGCATCGAGGTTGCCGTAGTCGGCGCCGGCGCCGCCGATAACGACCTTGCCGGCCGCCTTGCCGCTGGCCAGCACGCGCTGGGCGGCGTTGGTGCGGTACTGCTGCAGCCAACCGATGTTGACGTCCTGCAGCAGCGGGAACGCAGCGCGGTCGGTATCGGCAGCGGCGTGCGTGCCGTTGAAGCCGATCTGCAGACGATCCAGCGCCTGGCGCTTGACGATCGCATCGCGCAGGCGTGCCTGGAAGTCCGGGAACTTGGCCCAGGTATCGAGCAGCGCATACGGGATGGCGGTGTCGAAGTCGGTCTTCTTGGCGACGTACTCGTTCTTGTCGAGCGCGGCGACATTGCGCGGGGTGCGGGTCTTGCCGGCACCGGTGTCGGTGCGGCTGGCGATGCTGCCAGTGACGCCGATGCCCACCTTCTGGCCGGACAGTTCGTCCACCGGGATGATGTTGATCTTGGACAGGAACTCGCTGGATTCCTGCATGCGCGTTTCCAACTTCTGCTGCACGGTCGGATCGACGGCGAACGAGTGGAAGGCGGAGGTGATGCCGTTGAGCTTGGCGATCTGCTCGGCGAACTGGTTGAACTGCAGGCGGGTGGCGTTTTGCATGGTGGCTCCGAAGGATGTGGCGCTGCGGCGTGTGTGTGGTGTGGGATCAGCAGTCGGTCAGCACGGCTGCGCCGCCGCCGGTGACCACCGGACGTGCGGGCTGCGCGGGGTCGGGCTGTTGCGACAGCGACTCGCGCAGCTGCGCCAGGTCGTTTGCCAGCTGCTCGTGCTTGCTCTTCTGCTCGGCGTGTTCGGCCTGCAGGCGGTTGAAGCGTTCGTCCTGGCCGCGCACGTGCTCGGCGATCTCTTCGACGCCCTGGCCGAGGTCTGCGAACTGCTCGGCGGTGATGCTGGTGGCGTCCTCGCTCTTGAGCGCGGTGCGGATCCGGCTGAGCAGGTTGGCGACGGGGCCTTCGCTGACCTCGCTAAATTCCAGCGCGGTTTCTTCGGCGACGGTGAACAGGTTGCCCGGTGACTGCTTGCGATCGGCCAGCGGATTGGCCTCGGGGTTCTGGCTGGCGAAGCTGAGCATGGAAGTGCCCAGGCTGGCCGGCGAATCGGTCACGGCCAGGCCGACCAGATAGGCCTTGCCGGTGTTGGCGAACTTCTCCTGCACCTCAATGCTGGTGTAGAGCTTCTGCTTGGACTTATTGATGGTGATCAGGTCGGCGGTCGGCTCGATCTGTGCGAACAGCGCCAGACGCTTGGTGCCGTCGATCTCGACCTCTTCCGCCTTGACCGCAGTGACATCGCCATACGCGCGGAACGGCGAGTCCGGCAGCAGGCTGCGCATGTGCTCGATCCAGATGCGGGCGTTGTAGGTCTCGCGGTTGTAGGTGGCGGCCATGTCGTCGATCCAGCTGCGCTGAATCGTGCGGCCATCGGTGGTGGCGCCTTCGACGGCCACGCGGAACCAGTTGGAACGGAACTTCTTGACCTTGCCCGACATGGGTGTCCTCTGCGCTGGATGCGTTTGCGATGACCCATGGTCAAACGCGACGCACAGCGCAGCAACGCAATCACCGTGTAAATCAGGCGATTACGCGTCGTTCAACTGTCGGGATTAAGAGGTGGGCGGCACCCTGGTCGGCATGCAAAGCGTTGCTACCCAGCTCCCGATGGACACCCGCAGACAGGCCAAGTTCCTGTACTGGATGGGATGGCGCGTGACCGAAATTGCGCAGGCCATCGGCGAGAACGAGAAGACTGTACACAGCTGGAAGTCGCGTGACGAGTGGGATCGCGCAGATAACGTCGAGCGCATCGGTGGAGCGCTGGAAGCACGCCTGGTCGTGCTGATCATGAAGCCGGAAAAATCCGGCGGCGACTTCAAGGAAATTGATCTGCTGCACCGGCAGCTGGAGCGCCAGGCGCGCATCCAGCGCTACCAGGGCGGCGGCAACGAAGCCGACTTGAATCCGGCGGTGGCCAACCGCAACGCCGCGCCGAAGAAGAAGCCCAAGCGCAACGACTTCACTGAGGAACAGATCGAACAGCTGACCACGGCGTTCGTCGACGGCTGCTTCGATTACCAGCGCGACTGGTACCGGGCCGGCAACGAGCGCACCCGCATCATCCTCAAGTCGCGCCAGATCGGTGCCACGTTCTACTTCGCCCGCGAGGCGCTGATCGATGCGCTCACCACCGGGCGCAATCAGATCTTCCTCAGCGCCTCCAAGGCGCAAGCGCATCTGTTCCGTGGCTACATGCAGCAGTTCGTGCGCGAGACGATCGACGAGACGCTCTCCGGCGGCGACACCATCGTATTCCCCAACGGCGCCGAGCTCTTCTTCCTGGGCACCAACGCACGCACCGCGCAGGGCTACCACGGCAATTTCTACTTCGACGAGTTCTTCTGGACCTACGGGTTCAACGAGTTGAACAAGGTCGCCAGCGGCATGGCGATGCACATGAGGTGGCGCAAGACCTACTTCAGCACGCCATCGAGCATGGCCCACGAGGCCTACACGTTCTGGACCGGCGAGCGCCGCAACAAGGGCAAGCCGGCCGCGCAACGGATCCAGATCGATGTCTCGCATGACGCGCTGGCCGGCGGTCGCCGCTGCCAGGACCGCGCCTGGCGGCAGATCGTCAATATCCTCGACGCCCAAGGCCGTGGCTGCGACCTGTTCGACCTCGACGAGCTGCGCGAGGAATACAGCCCGGATGCGTTCGCCAACCTGTTGATGTGCGAGTTCGTCGACGACGGCGCCAGCATCTTCCCGCTGGCGATGCTGCAACCGTGCATGGTCGACAGCTGGGTCGAGTGGGGCCAGGACTACAAGCCGTTCGCCGCGCGCCCTTACGGCGATCGCGCGGTGTGGATCGGCTACGACCCGGCCGAGACCGGCGACACTGCCGGCCTGGTCGTGCTGGCACCACCGCAGCAGCCCGGTGGCAAGTTCCGGCTGCTGGAGCGGATCCAGTTCCGGGGCATGGACTTTGCCAAGCAGGCCGCCGAGATCGAGCGCATCACGCGCCGCTACTGGGTGACCTATATCGGCATCGACACCACCGGCATGGGTAGCGGTGTGGCGCAGCTGGTGAAGCAGTTCTTCCCGAATCTGGTCACCTTCAGCTACTCGCCCGAGGTCAAAACGCGCCTGGTGCTCAAGGCGTTCGACGTGATCCACAACGGGCGGCTGGAGTTCGACGCCGGCTGGACCGATGTGGCGCAGTCGTTGATGGCCATCCGCAAGACGATGACGGCCAGCGGCCGGCAATCCACCTTCACCGCTGGCCGCTCCGAAGAGACCGGCCACGCGGACCTTGCGTGGGCACTGTTCCACGCGCTGCAGAACGAACCGCTGGAAGGGCGCACCGCGCGCAACTCCGGCTTCATGGAGATCTCTTGATGTTGACCGACCAGCTGCCCGCCACCGCGCCTGCAGCGCCCACGCGTGCCGAGGCCTTTACCTTTGGCGACCCGACGCCGGTGCTCGATGGGCGCGGCGTGCTGGACTATCTGGAGTGCTGGCAGAACGGGCGTTGGTACGAGCCGCCGGTGGCGCTGGATGGCCTGACCAAGACCACGCGTAGTAATCCGTTCCTGCAGTCCGGGCTGATCTTCAAGCGCAACATGCTGGCGCGCACCTTCAAGCCGCACCGGCTGCTGACGCGCGAGGCGTTTGAGCAGCTGTCGCTGGACTGGATCACGCTGGGCAATGGCTACCTTGAGCGCCGCCGCAATCGCATGGGCGGTGCGCTGTCGCTAGCTGCACCGCTGTCTAAATACATGCGGCGCGGCATCACCGAGGGCGAGTACTTCCAGGTGCGAACTTGGCACGACGAACACGTTTTCGAGCCGGGCAGCGTGTTCCAGCTGCGCGAAGCCGACGTCGATCAGGAGCTCTACGGCCTGCCCGAGTGGATGCCGGCGATGCAGTCGGCGCTGCTCAACGAGTCAGCCACGCTGTTTCGGCGCAAGTACTACAACAACGGATCGCATGCCGGTTTCATCCTGTATCTGACCGACCCGCAGCAAAGCCAGGAAGACGTCGACGCGCTGCGCAATGCCATGAAGGGCGCTAAGGGGCCGGGCAACTTCCGCAACCTGTTCCTGTACTCGCCGGGCGGCAACAAGGATGGCTTGAAGCTGATCCCGGTCAGCGAGGTGGCGGCCAAGGACGAGTTCAGCGGCATCAAGGGCATCACCCGCGACGACATGCTGGCCGCGCTGCGCATCCCGCCCCAGCTCATGGGCATCGTGCCGCAGAACGCAGGCGGCTTCGGCTCGATCCGCGAGGCCGCTGCCGTGTGGGCCGCCAACGAACTGGAGCCACTGCAGGCGCGCATGTTGAAGATCAACGACTGGGTGGGCGATGAGGTCATCGCCTTCGCCCCCTACGCGCCGCCAGCGGCCGCGTGATCCTTTCCCCCTGCAAGACCACGCAATGCTCAAGAACCTCCGTTGTGGCGAATGCGCCCGCCTGCTGTGCAAGGCCGGCGCATTCGATGAAATCCAAATCAAGTGCCCGCGTTGCGGCACGCTCAATCACCTGAAGGCCGAGAGCCTCACTTCCGATCGCCGCGAGCGAATCCAACAAGGCTCTCACCATGAAAAACCAGCTTCTGCAGGGCGACGCCCTGACCATCCTGCCCACGCTCGAAGCGAATTCGTTCGACGCGCTGATCACTGATCCGCCGTATGCGAGTGGTGGCCTGACCGCCGCTGCCCGGGCACGGCCGCCGTCGACCAAGTACTGCCGGGATGGCGGACATGCCGACTTCGTTGGCGATGAGCGCGACCAACGCTCGCACCTGAAGTGGATGCACCTGTGGTTGTCCGAGTGCGCGCGTGTGCTCAAGGATGGCGCGCCGGTGTTGCTGTTCACTGACTGGCGGCAGCTGCCGCTGACCACCGACGCGCTGCAGATCGCCGGCTTCACCTGGCGCGGCATCACCGTCTGGGACAAGACCGAGGGCGTACGGCCGCAGCTAGGCCGCTTCCGCAACCAAGCCGAATACATCGTGTGGGGTAGCAAGGGCAACATGCCGCTGGATCGCCGAGCGCCTGTGCTGCCGGGTGTCATCCGTGAGTCGGTGCGCAAGGCTGACAAGCATCATCTGACCGGCAAGCCCACCGAATTGATGCGGCAGCTGGTGCGGATCTGCGAATCAGGTGGGCGCGTGCTCGATCCGTTTGCCGGGTCAGGCACAACCATGGTTGCCGCTCAATTGGAGGGCTTCGCTTCGGTAGGCATTGAGATGACCGATCAGTACGCGTCCGTAGCGCGAAATCGGCTCAAGCACGACTGATCCTTTGACGCATCCACACGAGCCGCCCACTGGGCGGCTTTCTCATGGGTGATAAGGTTATTGACGTGGGCCTGCGGCGTGTCAGGCCGTACGCACGCCATGACTTAGAGAGGCGGGGGGTGATAGTCGTCGGTCTAGAACCAGCAACTCCACCCCGATACGTTTTGTCTGCGCAGAATAATTCAGCTCTTTCCTGTAGATCGGCAGGCCGTCGTAAAGATTGGCGATTTCAGCTGAATCATCATAAGTCAGCATCCATGGAGTTTTAATTTTTCTTATTACTCCAGCTAGCTCGACATGATCTTCGTGCTGGTAAAAGCTGCAGTATAGTTCCGGGCCCCTCTTATAGTACGGGGGGTCAATGTTTATGAGACTTCTTTTTCCCGAGACCTTATTTATTTTTTCAAGAAAGGTTTTTGCGTCTTCCCTGTGTAGCTTAACTTGATCTTTGTATAGTGCTATTCGTCTTATTTTTTTAATCAAGTCCGCCTTGTTAAAGCGGCAGTCTAGTAAGTAATTACCATTTTGATTAATTCCACCAATTACCCCTGCTTTGATAATTCCAGAGCGGTTGGTGCGATTGAGGAAAAATGTGGAAAATCCAAGCTCAACAACCTTGGGTTTAGACTTATTTTGTATCAGTCGCTGCCGTTGCCACTCTTCGATAGTGACGTCTGTTCTTTCTATCAGTTCGCATAGGTCGTCGGTGTGGCGCAGTACTGACGACCAAAACGCGTAAACGGATGGGTCAATATCATTGATAATGATTTCAGACATGTAGTTTTCAAGCAAAAGCTTCCAAGCAATGCCAGCTCCACCAGCGAACGGCTCAACGTAGGTCCCGTAAAAAAGATCGTTTGCACGCATCAGATCGGTTACAAAACCGGAAAGCTGAGTCTTTCCGCCTGGGTAGCGAAGGGGGGAGTCGGTAACGGGCACTGGGTCAAACCTAGGGCGTGGACAAGTAATTGTAGAGCGAGAGGTGGCACTTGACCACCGATTATTTCATCCTGTCCAACATCAGTTGCAGGCCTCCTTCAAGCTCTTCCCACTGAGCTCTAAGGCTGTCGCCAGTAGGGATAAGGGTCAAGTGGACAGAGGCGCCCAGTGTGTCTGGTGACGTCGAACTGTGGACATTGGTCGACATAACGGAGAGAGGCTTCAGCTGCCGATTGGTCGCACCATCAGCGCGGAGCTCATCGCAGCACGTTTGAATGACCTGATGTAGCTTCTGGCCGTTCGTCCCCTTGCCGCGCTGCTTGGCGAATTCAAATGCAACTTTCTCTACAAATGCTCGAAGAAGGTATCCACCCGCGAAAGGGTAAGTGTCGGGATCAAGCTTCCGAAGTTCTTCGTAGACTCGGCGAAGGATATTGTCTTTTGTTTTAAGTTTGAACTCCGAGGGGATAATGTAGGGCCTTTTTCCAGGATGCCTCGTAGTCCTGCGTTCTTTTACCTTATTTTCCGTGGAGGCTGGTATCGCGAGTACTGGCGCGGAAATGCGCTCCTTGGGGGCGATCCCGGCCTTTTGAAGCTCCTGTGCGTACTTCTTACGCTCCGCGCTGTTGGTGCGCGAATTTGCATCTCCCGATGCCGCGTCCTCCAGGAATTTACCGACTACTCCATCAAATGCAGTTTGCTCAACATCGATTGTGAGATCGCGACTGTTGGTTAGACCGAACGTTGAACGGACGACAGGGTTTGATAGATAGCGTGTTACTGTCGTCAATGGAATTTCTTTCTTCTGCTGACTGCTAATAATTCCAGATTGCTCAGCGTAATCAAGAAGAGCTAAGGCTTGGGTATTGGGGTTGCTAGTCGGCGAGCCTTGCGCATTAAATCTCGCTTTCTCGCCTGGCTTCCAGGTTCGGGTGCCAACCCCATCCAGCTCGCCCTCATGTCGCAGGGATAGCCAATACCTGGCCGCGGCTCTGCTTGGAAATATAGCGACTTCAATTTTTATAGCTACAGGTATTCCGCTTGCCTTATATCCTTCAAGAGCCCGCCGCGTCTGAGCGTTGGGCGCACGATGTGGATCCACCAAAAGTTTGAGGGCGCACAGGCGCCGGTTCCCCTCCACAACAATAAACTTATTTTTCTGGGTGGTGTGGCTTACAACAGCCAGTCGTTCCAGTGGGCTTGTGCCATGTGTAGCGATGCTGCTAGCAAGGTTTAAGACCTTTTCGTCTGCAACAAGCTTCGCAATGATGTCCGGCTCGGCATCAATTGGATCGTGCCTCGGATTCTCATTGTCGAGAAAAATGTCAGCTAAGGATATCGAGCTGAACTGTACGTTAGACATCCGTTTGTCCCTTTGTCCGTTGTGACGTCAATCTGAAGACTTTTAGCGTAAGGGCCTAACTTAGCATCCACGCTAGGCCGTCGTCGCGTCAGTGCGGGAACGGCCTAGCCGTTACACCACTCCAGCCATCGTCGGCACGCTCAACCGCAGAGATGTTCACCCGCCAAGGCGAACAGCGCGCCCCATATCAGATAGGACCAGCTTCTGTTGAGGTCACTCTGCTCTGCGCGCGCAATCGTCGCCCCGCCACGCCTGCGGGCTTCGTGCACGGTTTTCGCTGCACCCCCGCAGGGTGGGCCTAGGGCGCGCTGCTGTTACCGATCCGTACGATTCAAGGCGGCCTCTCTTCCCTGCAGATCCCTGCGCGCCTAGGGCGCTTTGCGAGTGGGTACTGCTGCTTTCCTCGGCTTGACCGCCGGGCGCATTTCGGCAAATGACCATCGGAACGAGGTAATCGGTAATTCGGGACCTGAAACAGGGCCTAAGCGACTGATTTGAATAGGAAATCATAGATTACCTTTTAGGGTGATTTAAGGTAATCGTCCTCCCATAAAAAGTTATGTCATTGAATTTTAAGGATATTTATTGGGAGCTTGATTACCTGCCTAAAAGGTAATCTCGTTACCTCTAGATTACCCTTTAATTACTTTTGATATTGTTATGTAAGTGTATGATAAATATATGGATTTGCGCATTTATGAGGACGGATTACCTAAATTACCTTCTCCCGATGGTCATCCCAAAAATTGCCTATTAGGGGCCTGGAACGGGGCTCCGGCCACCGCACTTGCCTATACGCTTGAGCACACGCGCATCGACCGCCCATCTCTCGCGGATGGCCAGGCCTGCACGTTGCCGTAGAAATTGGAGCCAGTCCGAGCCGCCTGATTCAGGCCTGCCGGCGCGCGATCAGCACGTGGCGCGCGGAAGATCTGCCAGTGAGGTAGTGAAGCATCCCGACAAGAGCTCTTGCCGCGAAGCCCATGATGGAGAGTTCTGCCACCCGCTTGCACCGAGGCCGGCCGTACCCCGCCCGAAGCGTCGGTTGATAGCGTCCAAGGCGCTCATCAGCTTCTCGTCGCCGATGCGAGCCGGAGTGAATAGGTCGCCCTGCAGGTCTTCAGGCTTGGCTAGATCCATCAGGCACACGCCGGCCTTTTTGTAGGCGAAGCCTTCTCGCATGAAGCCCTGGAACAGCCGGCGTACAGTCGTGAGCACGATGCGGCTGTCAGAGGTGGCGGAGGCGAGTGGGGCGGTGCGTGATGGGTTGTGCTGCGGTACGCCCGGCTTGAACGAATCCGTTTCGGCAAAGATGCCAATCGCGCTCGACGTCAATCCGCGAGCGCGCAGCTTCTCGGTGGCACGCATGGCGAAGGTGGCCAGCGCCTCTGACATATCTTGCGGGTCGCTTACCCATGTCCCGAACGATCGGCTGACCATGATTTGCTGCCGGTCTGGCTCGACCTCTTCAAGCTCGAGGCAGGCGTGACCCTGCAGCTCGCGCTGCGTGCGCGCCATCACCACTCCGAACTCCGCGAGCAGGTCGTCTGCAGCCGCATCCCGCAGATCCGCTGCCGTATACACACCACGTGCCTGCAGCCTGGCGCTCAAGCGCCTACCAACGCCCCAGAGGTCGCCAACTGACGTGGCTCGCAGCACGGCATAGAGCTCGCTTGCGCTGAGCGCTGCCAAGTCACAGACGCCGGCCAGATCGGCCGGGTAGCTGCCCGGTTTGCGCGCCGCATCCTTGGCGACCCGGTTGGCCAGCTTGGCCAGGGTCTTCGTCGGCGCGATGCCGATGCAGTTCGGGATGCCAGTCCATTGGTAGACGCGCTCGCGTAGGTCGACCGCGAGCTGTTGGCGATCGCGGATCCCGGCCAGGTCAAGGAACGACTCGTCAATGGAGTACACCTCCACACGCGGCGCGGCTTGGCGAAGGATCACGCCGATGCGCGAGGCGATGTCGCCGTACAGACCGAAGTTTGCGGAGCGCAACGCCAGCTGCCGGCGGATCTGCGTGGGCACCTTGTGGATGGGCTGTCCCATCGTCACGCCTAGCGCCTTGGCCTCGTCCGATCGAGCAATGGCGCAGCCATCGTTGTTGCTCAGCACGACCAACGGCTTGCCGCGCAGCTCAGGCTGGAACACCCGCTCGCAGCTGGCGTAGAAGTTGTTGCCATCGATCAACGCGAACATCAGCGGCCAGCGCGGGAATGAGCGCGCGTGACCTGGCGGACCACGCCCACGACCGCGAACACCTCGACCTCTGTGCCTGGCGCCAGGACGATCGGCGCGCAGTGTGGGCTGCGGCTGTGGAGCTCGATGTGGTCGACCGCGACCTGAAGGATCTTGCAGACCGGCTGATTGCCGTCCCAAATGGCCAGCACCATGTCGCCATTGATCGGACTGACTGAACGATCCACCACAAGGATGTCCCCGTCACAGACGCCGGCCAAGATCATGCTCCAGCCCTCGGCCCGATACAGAAAGGTAGCCGGCGGATTCCGGATCAGTACCCGGTTCAGATCGAGCTCGTCGTCCTGAAAGTCTTCAGCGGGCGAGGGGAACCCCAGCTGGATCCGGAGTGCGCTGACAGGCAGGCTTAGCGGTGCCGGGTCGAGGCAGGCTGGCCCGAGCAGGCGGGCGTAGGTGTGGGGGGGCGGCAGGGACAACATAGTGCGAATTCTTGCGAGGCAAAGTCTCACGGGTCGAGACGGCTGTCGAATTCGGCAGGATTACTAACGACGTGGGGCTATTGTTATTCAAGCCGGGATACGCGCCTTCTATACGTCGTTGACCGGGCCTCCGGTCCCTAAAATCAGTCTGCTGGGAGGACAGATGCTAGGAAATCTATCGTTTTCAGCACACCAAGCTGCTGCAGGTGGCGAGAGCCAACTGATCATCTCCAGCATTTGTTGGTGCTTCTTATGGAGGTCCCAAGCCAAAATCGGCTCATGGTGGGCGATGCGATTGCGGAGTTGACGTATGGAACTCAATGGGCCGGAGAAGCTCTTCCTCTTGAGCCCTTTAGGTGCGTTCGTGTCAGCAATTCTGTGCAAGATTTGCTGCCAAAGAATTTCATAGTCCTTGTTAAACATAGTGGTCCAAAAGCTGAACGTTAAGCCGGCAACGACACCGCCAGCACTAACATGCTTGCCACCTGTTAGGAGCTCCGCCTTGGCCTGAGCGACTTGTTGATCTTGGTATGGCCCTTTAAGGACGCCTGTTTCCGCCTCAAACCAGTATTGGCCAATAGCCTCAGCTAGCACCGTGTGGACCCTGTTCCTAAGAGCGACCTCAAGTGTTTGTAATGGCGTGTAGAGACTCTCTGATAGCTGTGTGTTGAGGGTGTACAAGGCGATTGCCTTGATACGGTCCCCATTGGCCCACGCTAGGTATCTGCCAAAGCGCTCCAGTGACAGTGCGGCCTCAAAGTTTTCGTGACTCATCTTCCCTGAACACCTGTATGTAATAGGACTTGAAGCTCGGACCCCGGTGGGGTAATCTGCGCCCGTACACCCCGTTACCGTCTCTGCTCACAAAGCACGCGGCCGGGGTTTTTTTTAGGGCTCGGGGCTGGATTCGGTAGGCGGCTTGGCGTGCAGGCCTCCTGGCTTGACTAGTTTGGCTTTTCTTGCAGCTGTGAGCCTTTTTTCTTCAGCGAACTCAGGTTCCAGTGCCTGCACCTTTGCAACAAGCCCCGCCAAATCATAGATATTGCTGTTCCAGTCACCTGCAGCGGTCCGCCTGGCCTCGCGTCTAACAAGTCCAGCTTGTTCAAGCTCTCTAATGTTGTTCTGAATGGTTTTTTCGGAGCAGCCGATACGTTGAGCAAGTTGCTTTTTGGTCGGGTAGGGCTTGCGTCCTGGCTCAAACCAATAGTCAAGCAGCTGGATGCAGATGTTCATCTGCATCGGATTTAGCCCTAGCCGACGCTGCCCTTGGATAAGGATGGAGGGGATGCCGGCATATCCGTGCGCATAGACAGCTTTACCCCAGATACGTTCTGTCGAAGAAGCTTTCTTCTGTTTGGGAAATGGAATGACTTCCGCTTTAGGCTGGCTGGTTGACATGGGGGGGCAGTAGTTGGTCGGTTGATCCACAAGGTACGTGTCCCCACAGCGGTCTTCAATGATTTAGGGCCGTTGGGGTGGGGAAATTGGGCGGTCCACCCGCCTATCGTTCTTTTCGCTTGTTGCCGCATGGCGCTATACGGTCAACGGTTCTTTAGTGGTAAGTAGGTAGCCCACCTCCGGAAAAAAGCTTCCCCAGGGGTGGGGGCTCAGGGTTCCTCACCAGCCTGTGTACTTCTGTATCGTATGGACTGACTTCCTTCATAAGCATCGGGAAAAATTTTTCAAAGGCCTTGCGGCGCTAGGGCTTCAGAGCGCGCTTTCGGGAAAATTATTGTAATTAAGCATTTGATTTTAAATGTAAATAGTGTAGACTCTTAATCAATAGGTCCAAGGTTCGAATCCTTGACGGCCCACCAAATAAAAGCACTTAGGCAAACACCTAGGTGCTTTTCTTTTTCCCGGCATTGGAAACAAGAAGAGACGTCTCAGGGCAGGAACTGCGCGAGTGGTTGGCTTGCAGCGAATTCTGCTGCTGTGTCTGTTCAGCAGTTGCCTGATCAAGCTTGTTGCTTGGCCGGCGCGAAGTCTGCGTGCATCGGATGCCTGGTGATCTTTGGCCTGCAGCCCAGGCTGGCAAATTCAAATGAGGCGTGATGTGTCCAGAGCAACGCGGCGCTCGATCCTCCAGCAGGTCGCGATCTTTGCAGTGGTCGGTCCTCCGCTAGGCGGAGTGCTGGGCTTTCTGCAGTGGGCGCGGTTCGATAGCGAGACTGCTTTTCTGATCGCAGGCTTGTCCTACGTTCTGGTGTTGCCGGTGATTGCTGCCGCTGGTGCGGGATTGATGTGCGCGTTGATGTGCCGTCGTCTGTATCGCGAGCGTGGGCCAAGTCCCTTTGCCCAGGTCGTAATCGGCGCGCTGAGCGGCCTGTTTTCGGCTGGGTTGGTCGTGTTGCTCACAGCGGTCGTTGGCGGCTGGTCCATGGGCTCGGATCGCGATCTGATCCTGGCCTTGGTGCGAAGCGGGCTATGGGGCGGCGGCGCCTGCGCATTGCTTGCGTGGCTCTTCAGGTCACGCTTGTCGCGAACAACTACAACCGCGTAGCCGCTCAGGGCGATGCAGCCAGCTCGGACGTCTGGCTTCGTTGCATACGCGGAAACGCCAGCAAGAAGCGCGCACCTTTGCCGGGAGCCGAACTCACTTCGACAAAGCCACCGGCCTGGCGCACCGCGCTATACACCTGCGTCAAGCCAAGCCCGGCACCTTTGCCTGCGTCCTTGGTAGTGAAATAGGCTTCGAATAACCGCGATTGCACACCTGCATCCATGCCATGTCCGCTATCGGCAACGGTGATGGTGACGTAATGCCCACCTGGTTTGCTCAGGCTCGCGTCCTCGGCCGCCACGACGGTGTCGCCGGTTTCGATACGGATGGTGTCCCCGCTCTTGCAGGCATCGCGGGAGTTGATCACCAGATTCAGGATCGCGCGCTCCACCGTATGGCGATCGACCATGGCGCAGCATCCGCCTTCGCTGGTGCGCAACTGCAATTGCAACTCGGCGCCGATCACCTGTTCCAGCAATGGGCTCAGCTGTTCGGCCAATGCGGCAAGATCCACCGCTTCCGGGCTGTACGGATACTGGCGCGAAAATCCGACCAGCCGCTGCGCCATGACCGAGCCATGTTGAAGCGCCGCGTCCGCCACGCTCAGCAGCCTGGCATCGTGCGCATCGATCCTTGCGCGCTGTACGACCAGGTCGATGGCCGATGTCGCCGCCTGCAGCACGTTGTTCAAGTCGTGAACGACGCCTGCCAGCAATTGGCCGACCGCTTCGCCTTTCTGTGCCTGCTCGGAAATTTTCTCGGCCGCTCCCTGTGCGGCGCGCGCAATGTCCAGATCGCCTTCGATGCGCTCCTGCCGGTCGCGTAGGGTATGCAGTTCGGTCGACAGCGAATTTTCGCGCGCACGCGCCAGCATCAAGGCGCCGGTGGAAAACTCGCGCTCGGCCTTCAGCATGGAATCCAGTGTGTGGAACGCCGCCTCCAGTGTCCTGCGGTCGGAGATGTTCTTGCTCACCGCAAGAATCGCCTCGACGTTGCCAAAGGCGTCGAACAGCGGGCTGGTGACCACCTGCCAGGTCTGGCGCACGCCGGCAAAATTCACGCAGGCCGCCTCGAACTCCTGGATCAGGCCGTTCGTCGATCCGGCGATCGCCGCATCGACCAGGTCGACCGCCTCGGGTGGCCACAGGTCGCGCCATGGCTGCGAGATGAGCTGGTCGGGATGGCTGACGCCGAGTCCGGCCAGTCCATTGACGTTGATTGCCGTGATCCGCCCATCGAGGTCGATCTCTTTGATGCAATCGCGGGACAGTGCCACGATCTGGCGATATCGGTCTCTCATCGCGACTGCTGCCTCACTCATCTAGATTTAACGGAATTTTCGCAAATCCTACCTTTACCGTGTACGAGTAAAAGTACGAGGCTTCGATCGCTGCGACGATGCAAAGTTTAACGGTTCACCTCGCTTGCCGGGAAAGCTGCGTCCGCGATAGCTTGAACGACCGGCTGCGAAAGCCTGCGGGTCGGCTTCAAGCCTATTGGGCTTAAGCCTATTGAAGGTGCGCCGCGGCATCACGACGCTTTTTCTTTCCCGGCATCCCTGCAACAATGCGCGGGCAAGCGCAGCATCGCGAAAGTGGCGGAATTGGTAGACGCACCAGATTTAGGTTCTGACGCCGCAAGGCGTGGGGGTTCGAGTCCCCCCTTTCGCACCAATGCAGTGCGGCCGTGAGTGCTCAGGCCGCTGCATGATCCGCAAAACCGGTTGTCCAGACTCGATCGACGCGGTTGTGCGCATTCTGCTGGCAGCGGCAGCCGTTATCGGCGAAACTACAAGGCTCGGCGGCTTTCTCGCCATCCGTCAACCCGCATCTTCCATCTCGTGCCGACGCTTGTGCTGTCGGTGGCAGGAGTCAACATGCAAGCATCGATCGAATCCACCGGCAATCTGGAACGCCGCCTGACATTCACCCTGCCGCAGGAGCGTCTGGAGACGCACGTCGGTGGTCGCCTGCGCGAGATCGCGCGGACCGCGCGCATCAAGGGGTTCCGCCCCGGCAAGGTGCCCGCCAAGGTCATCGAGCAGCGTTTCGGTCAGCAGGTGCGTGCCGAGGCAATGGATGGTTTGCTGCGTGAAACCTTCGATTCGGCCGTGCGCGAGCATGCGCTGCGCCTGGCAGGCAATCCGCGGATCGACAAGGCCGGCGAGAGCGATTTCGATTTCGTCGCCACCTTTGAAGTGGTGCCGGACTTCGGCGACATCGATGTGACCACGCTGTCGGTGGTGCGCCATACCGCCGAAGTGACCGACGCCGACATCGACCAGATGATCGAAAACCTGCGTCTGCAGCGTCGCACCTGGAACCCGGTCGAGCGTGGTGCCCAGGTCGGTGACTTGGTGGCGCTGGAGACCTGGTCGCAGGCCGGTGACGAGCGTCTGCCCGCTGAAGGCGTGGAGACCGGCAGCAGCGTGCTGGGCTCGGGCGTGATGTTCGATCAGATCGAAAAGGGCCTGGAAGGTCTGGCCAAGGGCGAAGACAAGGCCCTGACCATCGACTTCCCGGCCGAGTGGCGCGTGCCACAGCTCGCTGGCAAGACCGTGCAGGTGCACGTCAAGGCGGTCGAAGTGTCCGAGCCGGTATTGCCGGTGGTGGACAAGGAGTTCATCAAGAGCTTCGGCGTGAAGAGTGGCGATGCCGAGCAGTTCCGCGCCGACATCCGTACCAACCTGGAGCGCGAGCTCAAGGGCGCGCTGATGAATCGTCTGCGGCGCGAAGTGGGCGAGCAGCTGATCGCCGCCTATGCGCATGTGGAAATGCCGCCGCGTCTGGTCGAGAACGAAGCGCGTTCGATGCTGGCCCAGCAGGTCGAGCAGGTCCGCCGTAGCGGCCGCAACCCGGGCGAGATCCCGGCCGATGCCCATCAGGGTTTCATGGACGCGGCAGCCAAGCGCGTACTGGTCGGTCTGCTGGTGGGCGAGGTGGCCCGCCGTAACGAGCTGCGTCTGGAATCCAAGCGCGTCAGCGAAACGCTGCGTCTGATCGCCTCGACCTACGAAGAACCGGAACAGGTCATTGAGATGTACCGCAACGACCCCCAATTGATGGGTGGACTGCAGAGCCGTGTCATGGAAGAGCAGGTGATCGACTGGATCGCCGAGCGCGCCCAGCACACCGAGCAGCCGATGTCGTTCCAGGATGCGATCCGGCAATAAACGCGAGTCCCTCGCAAGAGCCCGCACATCCGTGTGCGGGGATTCAAAATACGAGTTCCTCGCAGGCGTCCGCACCTCCACATGCGGGGCCTCCAAAATGCGAGTCCCTCGCAAGAGCCCGCACATCCATGTGCGGGGATTCAACTAATAGACACAGGAGATTCCCCTCGCGTGGACAATGTAACTAGAGCCTTGAACCTCGTCCCGATGGTGGTCGAACAGACCAGCCGCGGCGAGCGTGCGTACGACATCTACTCGCGTCTGCTGAAGGAGCGTCTGATTTTCCTGGTCGGTCCGATCGACGACCACATGGCCAACGTGATCGTGGCGCAGCTGCTGTTCCTGGAAGCGGATAACCCGGAAAAGGACATCAGCATCTACATCAACTCGCCCGGTGGCGTGGTCACCGCCGGTATGGCGATCTACGACACCATGCAGTACATCAAGCCGGACGTGAGCACCATCTGCGTCGGCCAGGCCGCATCGATGGGCGCGCTGCTGCTGGCATCGGGCGCGGCCGGCAAGCGCTATGCGCTGCCGAACTCGCGCGTGATGATCCATCAGCCGCTGGGCGGCTTCCAGGGTCAGGCAACCGATATCGACATCCATGCGCGCGAGATCCTGACGCTGCGTTCGCGCTTGAACGAGATCCTGGCCAAGCACACCGGCCAGTCGCTGGAAACCATCGGGCGCGATACCGAGCGCGACAATTTCAAGAGCGCGGTCGATGCGCAGGCCTATGGCCTGGTCGATCAGGTGCTGGAGCGTCGTCCGGAAGAGTCGATCCAGCCGTCCTGATCGCCAGATGCCTGAAATTGCAGGAAAAACGGCAGGGTCGGGCTGGACGGATGTCCTCTCGGCCCTGTGCTATTCTCGAAATCGAACCCCCGTGCATCGGGTGGGGTAACTGGGTAACAGAAGCATGAGCGAAGACCGCCAAGGTCGTTCCGGCGACAGCAACAAGATTCTCTACTGCTCGTTCTGCGGTAAGAGTCAGCATGAAGTCCGCAAGCTGATTGCCGGTCCCAGCGTATTCATCTGCGATGAGTGCGTTGAGCTGTGCAACGACATCATCCGCGAGGAACTCGAAGAGAAGGCGCAGTCGGCACGTTCCAGCTTGCCCAAGCCGCGCGAGATTCTCGAGGTGCTGGATCAATACGTGATCGGGCAGCTGCGCGCCAAGCGCACACTCGCCGTGGCGGTGTACAACCACTACAAGCGTATCGAGAGCCGCAGCAAGAACGACGAAGTCGAGCTGGCGAAATCCAACATCCTGCTGGTCGGTCCGACCGGCTCGGGCAAGACGCTGCTGGCCGAAACGCTGGCGCGCCTGCTCAATGTGCCGTTCACCATCGCCGATGCCACCACGCTGACCGAAGCCGGCTATGTCGGCGAGGACGTGGAAAACATCATCCAGAAGCTGCTGCAGAAGTGCGACTACGACGTCGAAAAGGCCCAGCAGGGCATCGTCTACATCGATGAAATCGACAAGATTTCGCGCAAGAGCGAGAACCCGTCGATCACCCGCGACGTGTCTGGCGAAGGCGTGCAGCAGGCGCTGCTGAAGCTGATCGAAGGCACGGTTGCCTCGGTGCCGCCGCAGGGCGGGCGCAAGCATCCGCAGCAGGAATTCCTGCAGGTCGACACCAAGAACATCCTGTTCATCTGCGGCGGCGCGTTCGCCGGCTTGGACAAGGTGATTCAGCAGCGGTCCAACGATGCTGGCGGCATTGGCTTCGGTGCCAAGGTCAAGAGCAGCGAGCGCAAGCAGGAAGTCGGCAAGATCCTGGCCGAAGTCGAGCCGGAAGATCTGATCAAGTTCGGCCTGATCCCCGAGTTCGTCGGCCGCCTGCCGGTGGTCGCCACGCTCGATGAGCTGGACGAGCCGGCGCTGATCAAGATCCTGACCGAGCCCAAGAACGCCATCACCAAGCAGTTCAAGAAGCTGTTCGATATGGAAGGTGTGGAGCTGGAATTCCGCCCCGATGCCCTGTCTGCGATCGCCAAGAAGGCGCTCAAGCGCAAGACCGGCGCGCGCGGTCTGCGCACCATCGTCGAATCGGTGCTGCTGGATACGATGTACGAGCTGCCGTCGCAGGAAAATGTCAGCAAGGTGGTGGTGGACGAGTCGGTCATCGAGCACAAGTCCGAGCCGTATCTGATCTACCAGGCGCAACCGGCTCCGGCCAAGGCAGCGTCCGGCGACTGAGGCCCGATGCCGCCTCTCCAGGCCTCGGCCTCGCTCGCGGATAAAGGGTTTCCGACCGCTACTTGCAAGACCTCGCCGATGGCCCCATAACGGGGCCATCGGCTTTTTTTACGCCCTATTTCCCGATTCCAGCGGAGCGCCCCATGGCCCAGTCCCAACCAGAAGTTCTCGATCTGCCAGTGTTGCCGCTGCGCGACGTGGTGGTGTTTCCGCACATGGTGATTCCGCTGTTCGTCGGCCGCGACAAGTCGATGCGCGCGCTGGAAAAAGCCATGGAGGCCGACAAGCGCATCCTGCTGGTGGCGCAGAAGTCGGCCGAGACCGACGACCCGACCGCAACCGATCTCTATACCGTCGGCACGCTGGCGCAGGTGTTGCAGTTGCTCAAGCTGCCCGATGGCACCATCAAGGTGCTGGTCGAAGGGCTGTCGCGGGTCACCGTCGACAAGGTCGTCGAGTTGGACGGCGCGCTGCAGGGGCAGGGCATCGAAGTCGAAGCCAGCGATGCGCGCGAGCCGCGCGAACTTGAGGCGATCGCGCGATCGCTGATGTCGTTGTTCGAGCAATACGTCAAGACCAATCGCAAGCTGCCGCCGGAGTTGTTGCAGACCCTGGCCGGTATCGATGAGCCGGGCCGTCTGGCCGACACCATTGCCGCGCATATTGGCGTGCGTCTTGCCGACAAGCAGCGCCTGCTGGAGATCACCGAAATCGGCGAGCGCCTGGAGTTGCTGGTCGGCCTGGTGGACGGTGAGATCGACGTGCAGCAGCTGGAAAAGCGCATCCGCGGCCGCGTCAAGTCGCAGATGGAGAAGAGCCAGCGCGAGTACTACCTCAACGAACAGATGAAGGCGATCCAGAAGGAGCTGGGCGATCTGGACGACGCGCCGGGCGAACTGGAAGAAATCGCCCGCAAGATCGCCGAGGCGGGCATGCCCAAGCCGGTCGAGACCAAGGCAAAGGCCGAGCTCAACAAGCTCAAGCAGATGTCGCCGATGTCCGCCGAGGCGGCCGTGGTGCGCAACTATCTGGACTGGTTGTTGGGTGTGCCGTGGAAGAAGCGTTCCAAGGTGCGCAAGGATCTGAAGGCTGCGCAGGACACACTGGACGCCGATCACTACGGTCTGGACAAGGTCAAGGAACGCATCCTCGAGTACTTGGCCGTGCAGTCGCGCGTGAAGCAGATGAAGGGGCCGATCCTGTGCCTGGTGGGGCCGCCCGGCGTGGGCAAGACCTCGCTCGGGCAGTCGATCGCCAAGGCGACCAACCGCAAGTTCGTGCGCATGAGCCTGGGCGGTATCCGCGACGAAGCCGAGATCCGTGGCCATCGCCGCACCTATGTGGGGTCGATGCCGGGCCGGCTGGTGCAGAACCTCAACAAGGTGGGCAGCAAGAATCCGCTGTTCCTGCTCGATGAGATCGACAAGATGTCGATGGATTTCCGTGGCGACCCGTCGGCGGCGTTGCTGGAAGTACTCGATCCCGAACAGAACAATTCCTTCAACGACCACTATCTGGAAGTCGATCTGGATCTGTCGGAGGTGATGTTCGTCGCCACCTCCAACTCGCTCAACATCCCCGGTCCGTTGCTGGACCGCATGGAAGTGATCCGCATCCCCGGCTATACCGAGGACGAGAAGCTCAACATCGCCATGCGCTATCTGGTGCCCAAGCAGATCAAGGCCAACGGCTTGAAGCCGGAAGAGATCGAGATCGGCAGCGACGCGATCCAGGACATCGTGCGCTATTACACGCGCGAATCGGGTGTGCGTAACCTCGAGCGTGAAGTCGCCAAGATCTGCCGCAAGGTGGTCAAGGAAATCGCGCTTGCCGGTCCGCAGCCGGCGGCGAAAAAGCTCGTCGCCAAGAAGGGCAAGCCCAAGGCCCTGGTCGTTGTGAACTCGAAGAATCTCGACAAGTACCTGGGTGTGCGCCGTTTCGATTTCGGGCGCGCCGAAGAAGAGAACGAGATCGGCCTGGTCACCGGTCTGGCATGGACCGAAGTCGGCGGCGAGTTGCTGCAGGTCGAATCCACACTGGTGCCGGGTAAGGGCAATCTGATCCTCACCGGTCAGCTCGGCAACGTCATGAAGGAATCGGCATCGGCTGCGTTGTCGGTGGTGCGTTCGCGCGCCGAGCGACTCGGCATCGATGTGGACTTCCTGCAGAAGCAGGACGTGCACGTGCACGTGCCCGATGGCGCCACACCGAAGGACGGTCCTAGCGCAGGTATCGCGATGGTGACCTCGCTGGTGTCGGTGCTGACCAAGGTGCCGATCCGCGCCGATGTGGCGATGACCGGCGAGATCACCTTGCGTGGTCGTGTTTCGGCGATCGGTGGGTTGAAGGAAAAGTTGCTGGCTGCCTTGCGCGGCGGCATCCGCACCGTGTTGATCCCCGACGAGAATCGCAAGGATCTTGCCGACATTCCTGCCAACGTGACGCGCGATCTGAAGATCGTGCCGGTCAAGTGGATCGACGAAGTGCTGGATCTTGCACTGGAACGTCCGCTGGCACCAAAGAAGGCGGGCAAGGAGAAGGCCCGCAAGACCGCCTCGCGCGTCGCTGTACGCGGCAAGTCCCGCACTACTCCGGGTACCCGCGTCAAGCACTAAAAGCGCTTGTCTAAACCCAGGCAAAACAAGCCAAAACCCGCGTCGTTATTGGGTTTTGGCTTGCGTGCGGTTGGGGGCGCTGGTATAAATGCACGACTCGTGGGCGCGGCAAATTGTGATGCGTCACGCGATACCACTTGTGTCGGGTTCTTCGCTAACGGCAAGAGCGCCGATTGTCGATTCCGCGGCATCTGCCGCAAAGGGAGTTTCAAGAATGAATAAAACCGAATTGATCGATGGCGTTGCCGCTGCCGCTGACATCTCCAAGGCTGAAGCTGGCCGTGCTGTCGACGCGGTTGTGAGCGAAATCACCAAGGCACTGAAGAAGGGCGAAGCCGTCACCCTCGTCGGCTTTGGCACCTTCCAGGTCCGCGAGCGCGCTGAGCGCACCGGCCGCAATCCGAAGACCGGCGACAGCATCAAGATCGCGGCTTCGAAGAATCCTGCGTTCAAGGCTGGCAAAGCCCTGAAGGATGCAGTAAACTAATCGACTCGCTAGGGTGCTTAGCTCAGCGGTAGAGCGTCTCCCTTACACGGAGAGGGTCGGGGGTTCGAAACCCTCAGCACCCACCATTAAGCACCAGGCAAACGTTTCAAGTGCGGAGCGGTAGTTCAGCTGGTTAGAATGCTGGCCTGTCACGCCGGAGGTCGCGGGTTCGAGTCCCGTCCGCTCCGCCAGTTACACCCGAAGCCCCTGAGCAATTGGGGGCTTCGTTTTCTCCACAGCATTCGCATTGCGAATGATGCGGAGAAAGAAGTCCAAGTTTAAAGCGGAGCGGTAGTTCAGCTGGTTAGAATGCTGGCCTGTCACGCCGGAGGTCGCGGGTTCGAGTCCCGTCCGCTCCGCCAGTTATACGAAAGCCCTCGGCCTTGCGCCGGGGGCTTTTTTTTGCAGCATTGCCCGAGGTTGCGCGTTTACTAGCGCATCGCGGCCGATGGCGTGGAGCATTGGGCTGGGTGCTCGGCGCCAAGCGCGTTACACTGCGCGGCTCGCCCACAGGCCGTGATTTGCCAATGCTGCAGAAACTTCGCGACAAGACATCAGGCTGGATCGCTACCGCCATTCTGGGGTTGCTGATGATTCCGTTCCTGTTCGTCATCGACAACAGCTACCTCGGCGGCATTGGCGCCAACAACGTGGCCAAGGTGCAGGCGCCGCCAACGTGGTGGAAATCGGCACCTTCCTGGTGGCCGGTGTCGCTGCTGTGGCAGCACCATGAAATCAGCACGCAGGATTTTCGCGCACGCTTCGAGCAGGCGCGTATGCAGGAGCGTCAGCGCCAGGGCGAGAATTTCGACCCGCGTACGTTCGAATCCCGCGAAAACAAGCTGCAGGTGCTCGATCAACTGGTTGACGAGCAGGTCGTGCGTCTGGGCGCCGAAGATGCCGGCATCGTGATCGGCGATGCGACGGTGCGCGATTACATCACCGGCATTCAGGCGTTCCAGGTCGATGGCAAATTCAGCCCCGACCAGTACCGCGCCGCACTCGCACAAGGCACGCCACCGCGTACGCCGGCGCAGTTCGATGCATTGGTGCGCGACAGCTTGCAGCAGTCGGTGATTCCGCAGGCGATTGCCGAGTCGGGCTTTGCGACCAAGGCCGAGTTCGAGCGCCTGCTCAAGCTGATGGGCGAAACGCGCGACGTGGAGCTGGCAATGCTGCCGCCACCGGCCGCCGATACCGCGCCGGTCAGCGATGCGCAGATCAAGCAGTGGTACGACGGGCATACGCAGGATTTCCGTCAGCCGGAGACCGTGACGATCGAGTACGTGGAGATCAATGCGGCCAAGTTGCCGCCGGCGACCGCCGCCGACGAGGCGACCTTGCGCAAGCGCTATGAAGAAGAAAAGGGCCGCTTTGTCGAGCCGGACCAGCGTCTGACTTCGCACATCCTGATCAGCGCTGGCAGCGACCCCGCCGCGCAGAAGGCTGCCGAAGCGAAGGCGGCCAAGCTCGCCGCAGAAGCCAAGCAGCCGGGCGCCGATTTCGCTGCATTGGCGAAGGCCAACTCGCAGGATCCGGGCTCCAAGGGGGCTGGTGGCGATCTGGGTTGGGTCGAGAAGGGCACGATGGTCAAGCCGTTCGAAGACGCGTTGTTCGCAATGAAGGCTGGCGATGTGGTCGGCCCGATCAAGAGCGAGTTCGGTTACCACGTGATCCAGCTGCGCGAGGTCAAGGGCGGACAGGGCAAGTCGTTCGAGCAGGTGCGCGATCAGCTCGCTGCCGAGCAGCTCAAGGCCGATGCCGACAAGGCGTTTGCCGATGTGAGCGGCAAGTTGGTGGATCAGGTCTACAAGAATCCCACCGCGTTGGAGCCAGCGGCCAAGCAGGTCGGTCTGCCGGTGCAGACGCTGGGCCCGTTCTCGCGTGCCGATGCCAGTGGTATCGCCGCCAATCCTGCGGTGCTGCGTTCGGCATTCTCCGAGACGCTGGTGCAGGACGGCACGGTGAGCGACCCGATCACCATTGCGCCCAGTCACAGTGTGGTGTTGCGGGTGACCAATCACAGCGCCGAGCAGGCGTTGCCGTTGGACAAGGTGCGCGACAAGGTGATCGCGGCGATCCATGCCGACCGCACCGAGAAGGCGGCTGCTGCTGCTGCCGATGCCCTGTTGGCGCGTGTGCAGAAGGGCGAAACGTTGCAGGCGCTGGCGGCCAGCGAGAAGCTGCAGGTGCAGCCGATCCCGGGCCTGCCGCGCACCGCGCCGATCCCGACACCGGCGGCAAACCGTGCCATCTTCAGCGCGCCGCGCCCGACCGAAGGCAAGCCGTCGGTGGGCAAGGTGGAGCTGGACGGCGGGCGCTTTGCGGTCTTCGTCATCGCCAAGGCCACGCCAGGCGACCTGAAGCAGATGCCGGCCGAGCAGCAGACCATGCTGCGCGAGCAGTTGAGCCAGATCGACGGGAATAACGCGGCGCAGGCGTACGTCAAGGAAATGCGCAAGCGCTACAAGATCCAGATCGAGGAGGCGCAGCTGTAAGGCTGCCTTCTTAAGCTGGTGAAGACGAGAAAGCCCGGGTGACCGGGCTTTTTCTTTGGGGTATCTGTGCCATGCCGTGAGGGCTGAGGCCTTGTAGGTGCGTTTGACGTATTAGGCCGATGTCTTCGGCATCGATGTGGTATCTGATTTTTCAAGAGCGCCGGAAAGACTGCTCTCCAAGGCTGCCCACATCCTGACGAGCGCGCGTGGCCACGCAGTTCGCAGTCGATTGAGTGGGGTGGGCCACTGCCGTTCGATTATTTCAACACGCCTGCTGTGTCGCCGGCAGCTCGCCCGGGCATTCAAGCGCGCAGCAACTGCAACGCCATGCAGTCCTTGCTCACGCTGATGCTGGCTGTCTAGAACGTCATGCGAGCGACGGTGGCAGGCGCGATATCGCTGCGGACCAAGTGGACCAAGTGGACCAATACGTAGGTTGGCTTAAGGCCTGTCGTCGAACGACAGCACCATGCCTGGCTTCAGCACCGCACGCTTGTCCAGCCCATTGCTGGCGAGCAACGTCGCCACAGTCACGCCGTAGCGGCGCGCAATGGCCCAGGCGGACTCGCCGTTACGCACCGTATGCGTACGCGCTTGCGCGTTCGACGTCCTGGCAGTCGTGGCGACCACCGTAGGCGCGGCATCGTTGGTCTCGGCAATCCTGCCCACATCAGCGGATGCGACGACGGCACCGGCCGAGCCTGGCTGCGCTGCTGCGACTGGGGCAAGTACATGCACACCACTTGGCGCAGCACGTGCGCTGGCCAATGCCGGATTCAGCCGGGCGAGCAGTTGCGGCTCGATGGCGCGCTGTCCGGCCCAGGCGTTGAGGCTGGTGCCATCCGGCAATGCGTGTTCGGTCAGTACCGGAACCGGGCGGTCGAGCGAGGTCAGCAGGTTGCCTTGCTGTTGCGCGTGGTCGAGCACACAGGCGAGCGCGTGCAGCTTTTCCACATACTCGTAGGTGACCTTGGACATGCCGGGCAGCTCGGACGGACGCGCGTTCTGCGCGTTCATGCCGGCCGTGCGCATCGCCTGCAGCACACGGTACTCGCCAGCGTTGTAGGCCATCAGCGCCAGGCGCCAATCGCCGCCGAACATGCCGTAAAGCGTCTTGAGATAACGCACCGCAGCGGTGGTGGAATCCACTGCAGAGAGGCGGCCGTCGTATTGCGCGCCAACCGGCACATGGTGATTGCGCGCAGTGGTGGCGATGAACTGCCACAAGCCGGCCGGCCCGCTGCCATTGCGGGCGCCCGGGCGGTAGCCGCTTTCCACAAAAGGAATCAGCGCAAACTCGGTCGGCATGTCGGCCTTGCGCAACTCGTCGACCACGTAGCCGAACAGCGGCAGGACATCTTGTGCATCGTCGGCCAGGCGGGCCGGTGCACGTGAGAAGTGCTGTTCCCAACGCGTGTCGCTGTGCTCGCTATCGCAGCCTGGATCTGCACGCCCGTCCAGAAACGACGAAAAGATGTCCTGACCATTGCGCAGGCTGGGTGCGGCTGGCGGCGTCGTCGCGCTGGCTGTGGGTGTGGTGCGGCTTGCGTCGACGGGCGATGCGGCTGCCGGTGCAATGGCCGCACAGGCGGCCAAAGCTGCCAAAAGCAAGCGCCTCATGCGCGAAATTCGTCTTTCCAGCGCCGAAGTTCGGCGAAAACATCTACATCAGAGGAAAGTGCGGCAGATGCGCGCGCTGCGACTGCGGCGCGAATCTCGGGACTGCTGGTACGGAGAAAAGGGTTGGTGGCCAGTTCACTCTTGAGCGAAATCGGCAGGGTAGGACGGGCTGCTTGACGCATGGCCTGGGCTTCCTGTTGACGGCGCTGCAAGGCAGCGTTGGTGGGATCGACGTGCAGCGCGAAGGACGCGTTGGCCAACGTATATTCGTGGCCGCAACACACAAGCGTTTCGCCAGGCAAAGAGGCCAGGCGCTGCAATGAGTCGAACATCTGAGGAGCGGTACCTTCGAACATCCGCCCACAGCCTAGGCTGAACAGCGTATCACCGCTGAACAGATGCTCGTCGGTGACAAAGGCGATGTGGCTGCGGGTGTGGCCCGGCACCTCGAGCACTTCAAAGCTCAGGCCAAGCAGAGTCAAACGCTCGCCTTGTCCAACCTGGCGGGCATCGGCGGGACTGCGTTCGTCGGCAGGGCCGAACAGTTCCAGGTCCGGCCAGCGCTGCTGCAATGCCGCCACGCCGCCGATGTGGTCGGCATGGTGGTGGGTGAGCAACACGGCGCTGGGAGTGAGTCCTTCGCGCTCCGCCGCAGCGAATACCGGCTCTGCCTGACCAGGGTCGACGATGACAGCGCGGCCATCCACAGCGACCAGCGCCCAGATGTAGTTGTCTTCGAATGCGGGCAGGGCGGTCAGTCGCATAGAATTGGGACCATGCCTGCCACGCCCTTCTCCCGTCAAGCTGGCGTCTCATCCTGGTTTGAAACAGGCGCGGGGCGCAGTCTGCTCCAGCTGGAGCGCCAAGTGGCGCTGGCGGCGCTGCAAACGCGTCCGTCGCAGCCCTGGTTGTGGCTGACGCCAACCACCGACCTGCCGCCGCGCGAGGCGTTGCAGGGGCGTGGTTTGCGCTTGTATCGCAGCGCGGGGCGCTTCGCTGGCGATGCGCGTTGCGCGATGCCGTTCCCATTGCCGGCCGAGAGCCTGCAGGCGATCGTGGTGCAGCATGCGGTGGTCGGCGGCGCGGCGGAGTTTTTGGCCGAATGCGAGCGGCTACTGATGCCCGGCGGCCGGCTGTGGCTGTTCACGCTCAATCCGATGAGCCCCTACCGGTTTCGCTGGGCGCGACGTGGTCCGGTCGCCCTGCGGCCGGATCGCTGGCGGTTGCTGGCGCAACGTGCGGGGCTGCAATGCGTGGACCAGGAACGTTACCTGGGGCCGATCTGGCGCACCGGAAGTGGCCCCTCCGGCCCTGGCCGCGCACCCTGGCGCGCGGTGTATTTACTCGAAGTGGAAAAGCGTGCCGCCGCTTCGATCGGCCCGACCCCGATCGCGATGCCCTCGCGCTGGCCACAGCCCGTGGCCACGATTTGACGACTGACTACTTTCCAAACAACAGAAGCTGATGAAATCAATTGAAGTGCATACCGACGGCTCCTGCCTCGGCAATCCCGGGCCGGGCGGTTGGGCGGCCCTGTTGCGTTACAACGGCCGCGAGAAGGAATTGGCCGGCGGCGAAGCCACCTCCACCAATAACCGCATGGAGTTGATGGCGGCGATCATGGCGCTGGAGACGCTCACCGAGCCATGCCAGATCGTGCTGCATACCGACTCGCAATACGTGCGCCAGGGCATCACCGAATGGATGTCCGGTTGGGTGCGGCGCGGCTGGAAAACTGCCGGCGGCGACCCGGTCAAGAATCGTGAACTGTGGGAGCGGCTGCACGCGGCCACGCAGCGTCACAGCATCGATTGGCGTTGGGTGAAAGGCCACAATGGGGACCCGGATAACGAGCGCGTCGACGTGCTTGCCCGAGATCAAGCCATCGCTCAGCGCGCTGGCATCGCAACATCGTAAGCAACAAGCAAGAGGATTCATGCGTCAGATCATTCTCGATACCGAAACCACCGGCCTGGAATGGCGCAAGGGCAATCGCGTCGTCGAAATCGGTGCAGTGGAGCTGCTGGAGCGGCGCCCCAGCGGCAACAACTTCCATCGCTATCTGAAGCCCGATTGCGACTTCGAACCCGGCGCGCAGGAAGTGACCGGGTTGACCCTGGAATTCCTGGCCGACAAGCCCTTGTTCGCCGATGTGGTGGAGGAGTTCCTGGCCTACATCGACGGCGCGGAACTGATCATCCACAACGCTGCGTTCGATCTGGGATTTCTGGACAACGAACTGTCGCTGCTGGGCGACAACTACGGCCGCATCGTCGAGCGCGCCACCGTGGTGGATACCTTGATGATGGCGCGCGAGCGTTATCCGGGGCAGCGCAATTCCCTGGACGCCTTGTGCAAACGTCTGGGCGTGGATAATTCGCATCGGCAGTTGCACGGCGCCTTGCTCGATGCGCAGATCCTGGCCGATGTGTATATCGCGCTGACGTCTGGCCAGGAGGAAATCGGGTTTGCCAGCGCCGATGCCGGTCAGAGCACTCAGGACGCTGACGGCATGATCAGCTTCGATCCGGCGCTGCTGTTGCCGCGCCCGCGCGTGGCGGTGACTGCCTCGGAGTCGCAGGCGCACGAGGCGCGTCTGGCGCAGTTGCGCAAGAAGGCCGGGCGTGCGCTGTGGGATGCGCCGGTCGAAGAAACTGCCGCTGCCGGCTAGTAGCTACGCACCAGAATCGCGGTGATGTTGTCCGAGCCGCCGCCATCCAGTGCGGCGGCGACCAGGCATTCGACGCATTCCTGGGCGCTGCAATCGGCTTGCGACAACGTTGCGGCGATGGTGGCGTCGTCGATTTCTTCGGTCAGGCCGTCGCTGCATAGCAGCAGCTGCATGCCGGATTTGAGTTCGCCCTGCATGGTGGCGACATTGAGGTGGGCCGGGTCGGTCACGCCCAACGCCTGGGTCACCACGTTGCGATGCGGATGCGCGCGTGCCTGCTCGCTGGTGAGCGTGCCCTGCGCGATGAGTTCCTGCACGTAACTATGGTCCTGGCTCAGCTGTGCCAGCCGGCCGTCGCGCCACAGATAGGCACGGCTGTCGCCGACCCAGGCCACTTCGAAGCGCTGGCCCAGCACACGGGCGGCGACCACGGTGGTGCCCATCGGCAAGGTGTCGTTGCAGCGGCGCGAGGTCTTGATGATTTCTTCGTCGGCGATACGCACCGCCTGCGCCAGCGGGGTGCCGGCGCGCACTTCGCGCACGATGGTTTCGCGCGCCAACGCGCTGGCCACTTCGCCGCAGGCATGCCCGCCCATGCCATCGGCGACCAGCCACAACCCCAGCTCGCTGTCGCCGTAGTACGTGTCCTCGTTGAGGTCGCGACGCAGGCCGACGTGGGTGAGATGTCCGAATTCGAGCATGGGGCCGGGTCGCCAGAGGGAAGGTGCGCCACCATCATCGCGGCCCGACCGGCCAGCGGCAACAGACTGCTTGCCGGCATTGCAGTGCGGGTTCACTCCGGGCCCGGATGGTGCCGTGTGTCGAGCGTGCCCAGCCCGCTTGTGGCTTGGCGCCTGTGCCCGTATGATTCACGGCCCCGGGACACCGGGGACCATCTGGAGAGGTGGCAGAGCGGTTGAATGTACCTGACTCGAAATCAGGCAGGCGTTTATAGCGCCTCGGGGGTTCGAATCCCCCCCTCTCCGCCAGATTCGCATCAGCCCCCGCAAGGGGGCTTTTGTTTATGGGTCGCAGCCAGCCGGTGCGATGCCTACACTTCCACCTTTGCTATCCGTTGGAGGCATGACATGTCCGAGATCCTGGTGCCGGTGTCCTTTGGTGAGTTGCTCGACAAGATCGCGATCCTGCAGATCAAGTCCGAGCGCATGAGCGACCCCGTCAAGCTGGCCAATGTGCGCAACGAGCTGTCTGCGCTGGAAATCAGCTGGATGGCGCATCCGGCCGCCGGTCACGACATCGTGCGTTTGCGTGCCGCGCTCAAGGCCGTCAACGAGCGGCTGTGGGTGATCGAAGACGACATCCGTCTCAAGGAGCAGGCGCAGACCTTCGACGATGAATTCGTGCAGCTGGCGCGCAGCGTCTATATCGAAAACGACGAGCGCGCGCGCATCAAGAAAGAGATCAACCTGGCGCTAGGGTCGTCCTATGTGGAAGAGAAGTCGTATCAGGACTATCGCGCCAAGGGTGTCTGAGCGCTAATGTTTTGCGCTGCTCCTAGGCAGCCGAGCAACGGCGCAGTGCGCGCCGCTTGCTCAAGCGATTGAACGCCTGTTTGAGCGACCATCCGTCGCCGCTCCTCAGCGCGGATGATCGGTGCGATAACGCTCGAACGCAGCGATCGCATCGTCCACGGTGATCAGCGACATCACCTCGTCGAACTCGATTTTGGTGCCCCATTTCAGCTGGTCGGCCGGCTTGCCCAGGTATTTGCGGGCGGCCGCATCGTAACGGTCCACGCAATAGCGCACGTCCGAATACGGGCCGCTGCGCAGCGGATTGCTCGCTGCATGCAGGCCGAGCACCTTGGTGCCCATCGCGTTGGCGATGTGCATCGGACCCGAATCGGGGGTGACCACCAGATCGGCGCGGGCGAGCAGGGCGGGGAGCTGCTTGAGCGTGTCCTTGCCGACCAGGTCCAGCACCGGCGTGTGCGCGGCCGCGACGATGGCATCGGCGGTGCTGCGTTCAAGTTCGCTGCGGCCACCGCACAGCACGATTCGCCAGCCTTGCGCAGCGGCGTGATCGGCCAGCGCCGCGTGGCGGTCGGCGTACCAGTTGCGGCGCGCATGGCTGGAGCAGGGCGAAATCATCAGCACCGGGCGGCCGTCGTTATCCCACTGCGCGCGTGCCCAGCTGTGCGCATCGTCCGGCACTGGCAGATCCCAGCGCACCTTGCTCTGGCTCAGGCCCAGCGGTTCGGCAAAGCTGCCGATGGCGTCAAGCACGTGGATGCCGGGGCGGTCGGCGATGCGCTCGTTGACGAACAGGCCGTGCAGGTCTTTGGAGCGGCTGCGGTCGTAGCCGATCCGCCGCCGCGCCGGCACGAATGCCGACAGCACATTCGCGCGAAAGGCTACCTGCATTTGCAGCAAAGCATCGAAGCGACCCAGGGGCGCCAGCGACTGACGCAGCGCACGCATGCCGGCCACGCCAGTGCGCTTGTCGTAGGCATGAAACTGCACGCCGGGCAGGCCGTCGAGCAATTTCAGCCCGGCCTTGTCGATGATCCAATGCAGTTGGCTTGCCGGAAATCCCGCCTGCAAGGTGCGCACCAGCGGCACCACGTGGGTGACGTCGCCCAGGGCGGACAGGCGCAGCAGGCATAACGAAGCGGGCGTAGAAGCCATGGTGTTGTTAGACTCGATAGATGGTTTCTTTCGACGCCACTGAAGCGCTGACGCCGTACCGCGAAGGCCGCGGTTATGGCGCCATTCTGTTCGACCGCGAACGGCTGCGGCAAGCCGATGCCACGCTGTTTTCGCCGCAGCATTGGGGCGACAGGGCGCGGCCGGTGGATGAGGGCGGGCGTGGCGGGGCGTGGTTTGTGGATGCGCCGTTCGGCCGTAGCGTGTTGCGGCAGTATCTGCGTGGCGGCATGGCTGCCCGGGTGAGTCGCGATCGCTACCTGTGGAAAGGGGCGGGGCGCACGCGCAGCTTCGCCGAGTTCCGGCTGATGCGCGAGTTGCTCAGCCGCAAGTTGCCGGTGCCGCGCCCGTTGGCGGCCTGCTACCTGCGCGAAGGATTGGGCTATCGCGCTGCACTGTTGATGGAGCGCCTGGAAAACGTGCGCTCGCTGGCCGATCACGCGCAGGTCGCCGGGCGTGGCGCGCCGTGGGAAGAGACCGGGCGGTTGATAGCGCGCTTTCATCGCGCCGGCCTGGATCACGCCGATCTCAACGCGCACAACATTCTGTTCGATGCCGGTGGGCACGGCTGGTTGATCGATTTCGACCGTGGCGTGTTGCGCATTCCGGCCACGCGCTGGCGCGAGCGCAATCTGGCGCGGCTGTATCGCTCGCTGTTGAAATTGCGCGGCACGCGCAGCCGCGAAGAGGTCGACAAGGATTACGAGCGCCTGCATCGCGCTTACGAACTGGCCTGGGGCCGGGGCTACTGATGAACTGGGCGTTGCGTGTGCAGGGGGTCGGCAATGCGTCGGCGGTGGCGCTTGGCTCGCCGATGGCCACACTCGAGCGTGCCGGCGCGCCATGGCTGACCATCGACTGCGGCAGCGAGGGGCTGACTGCCTACCAGGCCCATTACGGCCGGTTGCCGCAGGCGTTCTTCATCACCCATGTGCATCTGGACCATGTCGGCGGGCTGGAGCGGATGTTCGTGGACAGCTATTTCTCCGAGCGGCGCGGGCGCACCCGCCTGTACGTGCCGGCGCCGGTGGTTCCGCTGCTGCAGCGGCGGATCGCCGACTACCCAAATGTGCTGGCCGAGGGTGGTGCGAACTTCTGGGATGCGTTTCAGCTGGTGCCGGTCGGCGATGCGTTCTGGCATGACGGCGTGCGGCTGGAGGTGTTCCCGGTGCGCCACCATTGGCCGGAGACCGCGTACGGGCTGCGCCTGAAGGGCGCGTTGGTCTGGAGCGGCGATACCCGGCCGATCCCGGAAATGCTGGCCCGCTATGCCGATGACGGCGAGCTCATCGCGCATGACTGCGGCGTTCACGGCAACCCGTCGCATACTGGCGTGGATGATCTGGAGCGGGAATACCCGCAGGACCTGTTGAGCCGCATGCTGCTGTACCACTACGCCAGCGACGCCGACGGCGACGTGCTCCGCGCACGCGGCCATCGTGTTGCGGTGCCTGGACACTACCTGGAGCTGGCGGAGCCAACCGCCGCCATGGTGCCCTGATGAGCGCCTTGTTGCTTCCGAATCAGATCGCAGCGCCGATGCAGGACCGCTATGGCCGGCCGCTGCGCGATTTGCGGCTGTCGGTTATCGAGGCCTGCAACTTCCGTTGCGGTTATTGCATGCCGGCCGATCGCGTGCCCGACGACTACGGATTCGACGCGCAGCAACGCCTGAGTTTCGATCAACTGGAAACGCTGGTGCGTGCATTCGTCTCGGTAGGCGTCACCAAGGTGCGTCTGACCGGCGGCGAGCCGCTGCTGCGACGCGACCTGCCGAGCTTGGTTGCGCGACTGACCGCCATCGACGGGATCGAGGATCTGGCGCTGACCACCAACGGCACCTTGCTGGCGCGTCAGGTGGTTGCCCTGCGTCAGGCCGGGCTGCGCCGCATCACCGTGAGCATGGATGCCTTGGATCCGGAGCTGTTCAGGCGCATGAGCGGCAACCGCGGCGAGATCGCGCAGGTGCTGGCCGGTATTGCCGCTGCCGAGCAGGCCGGCTTCCAGCGGTTGAAGATCAATTGCGTGGTGCAGCGCGGCGTCAACGAAGATCAGGTGTTGCCGCTTGTGGAGCACTTCCGTGGCACCGGCCACGTGCTGCGCTTTATCGAATTCATGGATGTGGGCAGCTGCAATGGCTGGACAGCGGATGCGGTGGTGACCTCTGCGCAGCTGCACGCGCGCATCCACGCGCGCTGGCCACTGGCGCCGCTGGATGCCAATTACACCGGCGAAGTGGCGCAACGGCATGCATTTGCCGACGGCGCGGGCGAAGTGGGTTTCGTCAGCTCGGTCAGTGTGCCGTTCTGCGGGGATTGCCAGCGTGCCCGCGTGTCGGCCGATGGGCAGTTGTACACCTGCCTGTTCGCTAGCCGGGGTCACGACCTCAAGCCGGCGCTGAGCGAGGGTGAGCACGAATTGTCCGAGCATCTGCGCGAGCGCTGGAGTCTGCGCAGCGACCGCTACAGCGAGGTGCGTGCGTCATCGGTGCCGCGCCGTGGCAAGCCGGTCGAGATGTTTTTGATCGGCGGGTGAGCGATGCTGTTTCATCAAGGCGCTGCTTTCACCGAGAATGACGCATCCTGAGCGTCTGTCATCGTGTCGTTTCCCATGCCTGCAAAATCTCGTTCCGCACGCCTGACCCACTTGGACGAGGCCGGGTTGCCCACCATGGTGGATGTCTCGGACAAGGCGGTCACTGCGCGCAGCGCCACCGCCCAAAGCCGAGTGCGTTTTCCTGCCGCTGTGGCCGCGCAGTTGCGCGCCAACGGCTTGCGCAGCGCCAAGGGCGGCATCGTGGAGACCGCAGTGATCGCCGGCACCATGGCGGTCAAGCGCACGCACGAATTGATTCCGTTCTGCCACCCGCTGCCGATCGATGCGTGCCGCTTCGAGATCGACTGGGCGGGCGAACAGGTGCTGCACATCAGCTGCACGGTGCGCTGCGTACACCGCACCGGTGTGGAGATGGAAGCGCTTACCGGTGCCAGCGTGGCGGCATTGACGGTCTACGACATGTGCAAGGCGCTGTCGCATGCAATGAGCATCGGCCCAACAAGGCTGGTGTCCAAACGCGGCGGCAAACGCGATATCGGAGCAACGCGATGAGCGCGACAGTGACGGTGCTGTACTTCGCCAGCTTGCGTGAAGTGGCGGGCATCGCAAGCGAGCAGGTGCACTCGGATGCGCAGGATTTGCGCGCGTTCTATGCCGAACTCGATACGCGCCATGGCCTGCGCTGGACGCCGACGCAGCTGCGCGTCGCGGTGGATGGCGCGTTCGCGCGCTGGGAAGACGAGCTGCGCGACGGCAGTGAAATCGTGTTTATTCCACCGGTGTCGGGAGGTTGAGTGTGAGCGAGCAGACAACCGCCATCTTTGCGCTTTCTGACGTGCCGTTACCGATCGACAGCTTGCGTGCTGCGCTGGAGCATCCGCATGCCGGCGCGTTTGCCAGTTTCGAGGGTTGGGTGCGCAACCACAACGAAGGCCGCGGCGTGGCCGGGCTGCGCTACGAAGCCTATGCCGCACTCGCGCAGGCCGAAGGCCAACGCGTGCTCTACGAAGCGATGAGCCGGTTTGCCATCGTCAACGCGCACTGCGTGCACCGCGTGGGCGAGTTGCGCATCGGCGACATGGCGGTGTGGGTGGGCGTCAGCGCAGCGCATCGCGGGGCCGCATTCGATGCCTGCCGCTTCATCATCGACGAAGTCAAGGCACGCGTGCCGATCTGGAAGCGCGAGCATTACCTTGAAGGCGATGCGGGCTGGCTGCATCCGGAAGCGCAGACGCAATGACAGCGTTGCTGCCGCTTTGCGAATGCGCACACAACCACCGCCACATGGGCAGCCTGTTCTCTGATTAGGGTGGTGTCCCCGCCGGTTGACCTCGGCGCCCGCGTCAATCGATACCGTTGCTGCCTTCCGGCCCTGGCGGGATTTTCGATCTAGCGTCGCGAGGGACCGACGGGGCCACCATAAGACGTGGGCCACTGGCGTGACCCTGGATCCATGCAATCGCGTTGCAAGATCATAAAACTGGCTGAGAGAGGGGGGAGGTACTGATCCCGCTCGAACGTCCCGACTCTCCTACAGCCACGCAAACCAGGAGGGTGTCCTGCTTTGTGGTCTGCCATTGTAGCGGGTCTGGCATGCTCGCCGCTAGCCTGAAATTCGGTGGACGTCGGGCGGACCAGAACTTCCTGCCACTTGTTGGCGAGGGTGTTGTGGTTGCCATACCCGCGGCGAAGCACAACCCGGCCGAACTGGGCGACCATGAGCAACGCGTGCTCGACGATGTCGGTTGGCACGTTGTCGCAGTCGACCAACACAGCAACACGTGCTTCATGCGGGCTGTTCGGGTTGCTAATGCCGGCGAGATCCAAGTTTTACGCAGACAGACAATGGCGTCAGCAACTCCCCCATGGCAAGCGGGCGCTAGCGAGAGGGCAAAGCGCGGAGCTCTGATCATGTCAACACTGAAAGCAAACCTGCCGAACAGGCTTTCTGCAACGGTTTGACTTCGTTGCATTAGGGGTGCCCCGAACCACTGCCGCTGACGATGCCACCATGATTTAAGACGATACTTTCTGCTTGGAAACGCCTTGCTTGTCGCCGCATCGCTAATCCGATAGCGTTAACGCCTAGCCGTCCATTTCATGGGATTGGTTGTAATCACCACCGCTGCCAGCGTGGGGTGGGTGGGAATGGATTCCTAACTGATGCTGCAAGTGCAGCTGACAAGGAGTGTTGCCGTGTCAAATCGGGCCGTGGCGCGTTTTTCTGCTTCCTCAGTTCTGTCAAAGAGCGCGCGTTGCGCGGCGCTCTTGATGCCGGTTGTTTTTGGTGCCTATGGGTTACTAGGCGCTAGTCCTGCGCACGCCCAAACTCCGCCTAAAGCTACGTTCTGCGCGCTGTCCCTCGGCTGCTACGACACCATGGAGAAGGCTGCCGATGCCCTTCGCAACTCCAAGGACTACCAAGGCATCGGTCAGTATTTGAAGGCCTACTCAAGAGGTTTTTTGAATCGGGGAGCGGGAGAGGTCTGGACCTACTTCCGTGTCCCGTCACTAAAAGCCACCTCGGTCTCTGACCCGTCCTATGGGGTCAACATGGGTGTCTACGGGGTCGGGAACCCCGGCTGCACGGCGTCCCCAGAGTTTGGATCAAGCTGGTGCACGGATGAAGGCGCACTCATCGCCAAGTCGTTGGACATCCTAACGACCAAGGTCGGGAAATCTTGTTCGCTTAAGTCTAATGTTCAAACGTCGGATTACAACACGACGGGACTGGGTCTTCTCCCAAGTGGCGATGTTGGTTACAGCTCAGACAAGTATTTCACCGCGACCTTTAATTGTGTGTCGAACTCGGGTGCACCTGTCTCGGTGTCGCAGCGCTGGAATGTCTACAAAAAGCGAAAGTTGACTTGCGAAGCTAATTTCATACCTTACCTCCGAGACTCAATTCTTACAGAGGCCACTCTCACGACGGAGCCTGTTTGTAGACCCAAGAACGATGACAACACCTGTGTCACGTCGCCTTTGAAGCAGTTCCAAAGCTGCAGCACCAACAATCCTTGCCATCCCACGACAGGCGACAAGTCTCGCGAAGAGAAAGACTTCGAGTTCGCAGGACGCCCGTTCAATCGCTACTATCATTCCGTCAATCAGACCAAGAGTGTCATTCCAGTCGGAGAAGGCTGGTCGCTGAGTTACAGCGACCGATTCGACAGTTCCAACACAGCCTATCTCGACGAGGCGGGCAACAGGGATGTTTTCACGTCCGTTGCTGCTGGCACCAGTCGTGCCCGGAATTCGGGGCGACTATATCGCCGCATCAGCAACAGCACTACGTATTACCGGGTCATCGAAGAAACTGGCGAATACCGCGATTTCGGCAAGGATGGCGAGCTGCTCGCGGTGCGCAATCCAGCCTCGCCGGACCGTGACGTAACCGTGGTCTACGATGGCACACGCATTACGCGGCTGGTTGATGGCCATGGCCGTGCGGTGACGTTCGCCTATACGGACGGGCGTGTCACGGGCATGGAGATTCCGGGTGGCGGAATCGTTCTTTACGACTACGATGTTGACGGTAATTTGATTGCCGCCACGTATCCCGATGGTGCGAAGCGCCTTTACCACTATCACGAGAAGGGACTTGCGGAACCTCAGCTGGTCAACTATTTAACTGGTATCACTGGGGAGAGCGGTCAGCGCTATGCATCGTTTGGTTACGACACCTATGGACGCGTGATCAGCAGCGTTCTCCATGGCGATACCGGGGCGGTCGATGGAGTGACTCTGAACTACGTGGCCGAAGGCGTCACGGAAGTCACCCAGGCATCTGGCGCGGTCAAGCGCTTCGAGTATGGGTCTACCATTTTCAGCCCGATTAACAACGTAACCGAAGGCGCAGCCAGCACTTCCAGCAACTACTTCAGCGATGGTCGACTGCAAAGCGTGACGGACGCATCGGGCAGTAAGGTCTCCTACGAATACGCGCCGGCGTATCAATCGGCGGTGACGGTCGGCGATGGCACGCCGGAGCTGGCGCGCACCGAGAGAGTGAGGGATGCGCTGACCCACCAACTGACCGAGCTCAATGTTAAAGGGGCGCAGGGGCTGGTTGTGTCCAAGCGATGGACTCGCAATGAGCGTGGCCAAGTGCTGACCCAGGTTGAACAAGATGCCGTTTCCGGGAAGCAGCGCCAGCAGACCTTCACCTATTGCGAGCAGGCCGACGTAACCGCAGGAATCTGCCCCCTGGTGGGAGTGCTGCTGCGTGTGGACGGGGAGCGCAGGGATCTCAGCGACGCCACCACCTACGACTACTATCCCGCAGCCCAGGGCGGGGACCTGAAGACGATCACCAATGCGGTGGGCCAGGTCACCCAGTTCCTCAGTTACGATAGCGCCGGCCGTCTGTTATCGCAGAAGGATCCGAGTGGGGTCGTGACCGACTACAGCTACGATGCGCGAGGTCGGCTGACGGCAAGCATGGTCCGGGGACAGGACAGCGGCTCGGAGACGGATGACCGCATTACGCGCTACAGCTATTGGCCCACCGGCTTGGTCAAGCAGGTTGCGCTGCCGAGTGGCGACGTGTCTGACTTCACCTACGACAGCGCATTCCGGCTGACCAAGGTATCGGATCGTTACGGCAACTCCTTCGTCTACACGCTGGACACGTCGGGGCACCGGGTTAAGGAAGACATCAAGGACGCCAAGAACACCTTGATGTTCACGGTGTCCCGTATTTACGACGAACTCGGTCGCCTGACGACGCAGGCGGATGCGCAAGGCAACCCGACCGATTTTGCCTACGACGCGGTCGGCACGATGAAGGGGCGAACCGACGCCCTGGGCCGGTCTAGCGCCTACACATACGATGCCTTGCATCGATTAAAGCAGAGTATTGAAGACGCCGCCGGCATCAAGGCGACGAGCGCTTTCCAATACGACGCGCTTGGACAGCTGTCAGCGGTGACGGACCCGAAAGGCTTGAAGACGACCTACCAGCGCAATGGTCTGGGTGAACTGTTGGCGCTGCAGAGTCCCGACACGGGCAGCACCGGCTTCACCTACGACGACGCAGGCAATGTGCTGTCTAGGAAGGACGCAGCCAATCGACAGGCCACCTACACCTACGATGCCTTAAACCGCCCAGTGTCGGTGACCTATGCCGATGCAGCGCTCGAGACCCGTTTTGTCTACGACATGGCCCCGGCCGTCTGCGTGGCGGGAGAGCAGTTCGCAGCTGGGCGCTTGGCCAGCATGAAGGACGGCAGCGGCACGACGCAGTATTGCTACAACCGATTCGGCGACCTGGTGCGCAAGGTCCAGACGACCAATGGCAAGGCATTGACGGTCCGTTATGCCTACACGGCAGGCGGGAACTTGACGAGCATGGTTTATCCGGACGGGGCGATGGTTGACTATGTCCGCAATGAGCTGGGCCAGATCGCCGAGGTGGGCTATACCGCGCCTGGCGGCTCGCGCGAGGTGTTGGTCAAGGGTGTCACATATCTGCCGATGGGCCCGGTGGCCGGCTGGACCTACGGCAACGGGCGCGTGCTGACCCGAGCTTACGACCAGGATTACCGCCCCAAGGCCATTCAGGACAAAGCGGTTGGCGGTCTGGATGTCGGGTTCGGGTTCGATGAGGTGGGCAATCTCACCGCACTGACCCCAGCCGGCAATCCAACCCCGGAGATCGGCCTGGGTTACGACACGCTCGGCCGCCTCACTGCCCTCACCGACGGTGTCACCGGAACCGTCATTGATGGCTATAGCTATGATGCCACCGGCAATCGCCTTAGCGCCAAGGTCGGCAGCGTTACACAGGCTTACACCTATCCAACGACCAATCATCGCCTGAGTGCAGTAGCTGGCGTGGCGCGCACCTACGACAAGACAGGCAATACGCTTAGCATCGGTGGCAAGGCGCGGGAGTTCCCCTACGACGCATCCGGCCGCATGAGCATGGTCAAGCGTGCAGGCGGGCTTGTGATGAATTATCGCTACAACGGTAAAGGCGAGCAGGTGCGCCGCTTCCTCGGCACCACCAACACCTACACGCTTTACGATGAAGCCGGCCACTGGCTGGGCGACTACGACACCAATGGCGCGCCCAAACAACAGGTGATCTGGCTGGACGATCTACCGGTCGGCCTGCTTGCCAACGCCAACAAGCTGCACTACATCGAACCTGATCACCTGGGCAGCCCGCGTGTGGTGGTTGACCCGGCTCGTAACGTGGCGGTGTGGAGCTGGAGCCTAAAGGGTGAGGCCTTCGGCAACACTGCGCCGAATCAGGATCCGGATGGCGATGGTGCGGTGTTGGTGTTGGATATGCGGTTTCCGGGGCAGCGGTTTGATGCGGCGAGTGGACTTTTTTACAACTATTACCGCGATATCGGTCCAGAAATTGGACGTTATGTGCAATCTGACCCAATTGGACTTAACGGCGGATTTAGTACATATGGTTATGCCTTACAATCCCCGCTATTGAACTCTGATGAATATGGCTTGGCCACCTGGAAAGGCACGAGTTATGGGGTTGGAGGTGGTGCTGGCCGTTTTGGCGGCAATATTGATTTCTATCAGCTCACCTCACCATGTCCAGATGGCGGAGTAGCGTCGGCTTATGTAATGGCGATTTCCGGATCTGGGGGTATAGGGGCGCCAATATCGATGGCAGGTTCAAGCGTCGAGCTTGTCGACTCCAGTGACACCCCTGATCCAGATATTTTTCGGGGGCCCTATAGTAAGGTTTCCGCTGGATCGATTGCATTTGGGCCGGGATATCAGGCGTACCAAAAAATCACCATTGGCGGCGCAACGCAAGCGACATGGTGGAATTTTGGAAATGGAGCGGAGTCCACCGGCTGGAATCAATTCCAAGGTGGGTTTGATGGTACGGTCTTCGGCGTAGCCGCCGGTAGCGCGTTTATCCTCCAGAAAAAGAAGTGCGAGTGTAGTGAGCGATGATTGGATTGCAGATCGCCTTAATGCTAATTGCAGCTGCGCTACTTGGCATTGGAGGTCTAATTCGATGGGGCGCATTTCTGATTGCGCCCGAGAAGAAGCCATTTAGGTCAAGCTGGGATAAAAAAGGATTCTACCTTGCAATCTCTGGGGCAAGCTTGATGCTTATATGCATCCTGGCTTCTGATTTTTTCCAAAAATAAATTATTTAATCAAAATTGGCGGACATCGCTGCTTGTCGAAAGGTCAAGGGGAATATGGCTTGGCGAACAACTGTGGTTCCCCGCTTTAGAATTGCTTGCGGGATATGGGGGTTCCATTATCTCAATTAAATGCTATTTTCCCGGAGGCTCTGAATGTGATGCTGTATATCAATCCAGCTGTAAAAAGTCACATTCACTCTTTCAGGCTAGGCCATGATTGTGCGGTTCCGGACATTGTTGACGGCTCTTCTGCTGACGGCGACAATTACGGGCTGTGCTCCAGATATAGGGATCATTCCCGTTGGCGAAGTGACGGTTTATAAAAAATCAGATGGTCCGGAAGTGTTGGGGGTGGCTTCGAACCCCCTGCCAGTTAAGAGAGTGATTTACTTGAATAAGGCTGATTATGTGGTTGAAGTTGAGTATCAAGGTGGGCGTGGCTACGTGAGGGGTGGAGCTTTTCACCTTTCGCGTAAATAACCGAGGTATAGAAGCTTCAGGCCCCAATCACATGAGGCATTCTTTCCTAGTCGTCTCGGCAAATGGCGATAATAATGACGAAAATAGCAGGAGCCTGGATAAGAAAGTTATTTTAGAGCTCACTTTGGCATGGCAGCTTCTTACAGTAATTTTGTTGTGGGCCAGGAAGCTTCGTAGGCATGCCGTGTGGCACCGGAAACTCTTCAGTGGGGAAGAGCCAATCAATGCAGTTGCAGCTTGGAGCCATGGAGGGGGCTGGCGCAAAAGGTTCTGTAGAGTTGGCAAGGGATGGAAACGCTTCGGTAGGAATCAATGCTGGCATAGGGTCACAGGTTTCGGCTGGATTACAGCAATGTCAAACGAGGACGGTGTGGTGCACGAAATAAATTGGAAAAAATTGAGGTCTGATAAAGCCATAATAGTTGGTTTTGCGGTCTTGATAGCCATTTACGTCGGGCTTTTGCTTTGCTTGGCAATTGAGTATTTCTTTGGGCTAAGAGTTTATAGGCCTATCTTGGGGGTGCTCTTCTTTGTCGCGTTCGTAGGTGTCGTATCTCTTGCATCTTATTCGGTCGAAAACTATCTCTTGAAGAAAAAGTGAGCTCCCTGATTATTTTGGTTTAACCCAAGTTTTATGGCTGGCCTGCATCCCAATAGTTTCCCTTTCAATTGAAGCTCTTGTAACGCCGCTGAGCAATGCTGCTCAGCGGCAGCCTGATGGGTAGTTTGCTTGTGATTTTGGCTTGTGCCGGAGCGCTGTCGGCTTCTTATTCAGAACGTGCCGGAATGGGGTGGAGATGAGTAGATCCACACTTTTATCGTTCGCTCTTCTTGCTCTTTCGGGCTGTGCCCCCTATGGCGCCCCAAGAATTTATAAGGATCTGGAAAGCTTGGAGAGGTCGAATGATTTTTCAGTTTCAGCGTCGTTAGGTGGCATGCCTAGTGATGCTACCGAAATCGATGTTTACTCTGATATTGATTCGGGTCTCACGATGATGTCCTATAAGACTGCTCAGAGTGTTGCTGTTTCTGAAGTGTTCGACCGCCAGTTACCTGCTGGTCAATACCAGCTTGTTCAGGACAACGTTGGATTTGCAGGCGCCACTATCGTAGACATACGTTATGGATGTGAGAGCAGAGAGGTGAAGGTAAGCGGCAAGTCGCTGAAATATCAGCAAGTCGTGTTTTTAGGAGCGGCCTCCGGCAGACAGAATCGGTGGAACAGCGTGGATCCTGATATTTACAGGAGGCTCTGTTCAAATCCAGCAGTAGGGGCGTAATTTGATAGCAGATGATGCCCTTCGTTTTGAATGGGCGGTTTTCAATGTTGAGTGCTGGTATCACCGTATTTTCCGACAATGGCGTTTCGATGATCCAAGTCAGCGGTGATGGGGGATCATTGAGCCCTCCTGGGAGGTCGGGTGCTTATGATTTCTTCGAGAACGGCCAAAGTCGTGGCTTTGAGATAGGCGCTGGAGGTGTTGCCGGCTCAGCTACAGTTGTAGACTCATCCATTTCAAAATGTGGTTGCAAGTGATGAGGATCAAGATGATCGTCAGGATCTTTTTTGCGGCAAGTGCGATGGCATTTGCATTCCTTATGGTGTGCTTCCTTGTCGTTCTCGTGGCATTTGATCTCAACAATGCGGATAAAGTTTGGACCGGAATTTATCCAGCAATAGCTTGGCTACTTGCTTTATTGATTTGCTGCAAATTCATGCGTGAATCAAAGGCGACATCCCCCCAATCTGAATAGCAGTCGGGCTTAGAGGCAGGGGTTTGTGATATCGGTGTTGGTCAGCTGTTTGGCATACGTAGATGGCGTCGTGCCGCCAATTGCTGAACCGCCCCGAGAAGTCTTGAGGTTCCATTTCTTGAGAAGGTGGAGCCATCAGCGGAGCAAGCAAGTTCTCCCCGGAAATCCGGGGAGCGTTCGGCGAAGATGGCGCCGGAGCATCAAGGCGCTTGAGCGCAAAAGGGAACGACTCACGTTGTCTGATTCATCAAGGCCGATAGGGAATCAAGGTTGAGGCCGTAGGCAAGCACGGACAGGCCCGGCGAGACAGCCCGGAGCCCGTCCAGCTTCTCCTTGGCGGTAAAGGCTCGGCTGTAGGTCACGTGGTGCTCGTCGTCCAACTCGTGGCCGACCAACTGGGCGCGGAGCTCAGACACCACGCCCGCGCCTTGCAACTCTTGGATCAGGGTTTTGCGCAGCGAGTGGAAGCCGCGCTTGGCTGTGGGCCAGTTCTTGCCCACCTCGGCCAGGTGTCGGCTGAAGGCTTTGGAGATCCAGTTGCCTTGCCCATTCTTGGCATCGGCCTTGGCCGCCGGGAACAAGCGTTCCTGACCCTGGTCTCGCGCCTGCTGGACCCAGTCCAGGAAGCCCAGGGCGAGCAGGTCGGGGTGGACCGGCACCGTCCTCAAGCTCACGTCCGTCTTTACCTTCTGATGCTCTCCCTCATCTGAAATCTGGATGCAGGGGATACCGCCGTCCTCCACCACGTCAGCGGTCAGCAGTTGGCCAACCTCCGAAGCGCGGGCGCCGGTATACAAGCCAATGAGGGATGCCCACCGTGCCGCCAGGGGCAGGGCTTCAAAAGCAGCCGGTGCGAACAGGGCCTGGACCTGGTGGGCGTCGTAGGCCTTGAACCCGAACTTGCGCCGGGCCCGCTTCTCGCGGGTGGAGTAGCTCACGTGCCCGGACGCAGGATTGTCGCCACGGGGGTAGTGGCCGGAGGCTTGGGCCCACTCGAAGAAGCCGCCCTTGCCACCAATGTAGGACTGCTTATTCGTGAGCGTCGGCGTTGAAGCGCCTTTGTCCCGCATGTCCTGATACCACCGGGCCAGGTCCGAGCGGGTGACCGTGTGCAGCTTGGTCTTCTCGCCTATGAAGCTGGTCAAAAGCTCGATGGCGGTCCGCTTGATGGTCCAGGTCTTGGGCAAGGTGCTGCCCTTGAGGCTGTTCAGCCAAGCGTCTCGGGCCTTGCCAAGCGTGATCGTTTCGATGGCGGGTTTGGTCGTCCGCCGTGGCGTCGGGAGGGGCGGCACGTGATACGCCCAGGGTTCCGTAGACACTCAAGACCCTCGTTGCGCGTAGCGCCGTTCAAACTCTACAGGGGACAGGTCGCCAGTTGAACCGTGGCGGCGGTTGGGGTTGTAGAACATCTCGATGTAGTCGAATACCTCGGCGCGAGCGGCGTCCTTGGTGGGATAGATCCGCCGCCTGATCCGCTCGCGTTTGAGCAGGCCGAAGAAGCTCTCCACGGGTGCGTTGTCGTGGCAGTTGCCACGCCGACTCATGCTGCACACCAAGCCATGGGACGCCAGGAAACTGCGCCAGTCATCGCTGGTGTAGACAGACCCTTGGTCCGAGTGAACCAAGCAACCAGCGTTGGGTTTGCGCCGCCACACCGCAGACAACAGGGCCTGCACGACCAACTCGGTATCGGCCCGATCGCGCATCGCCCAGCCGACGACCTGCCGGGAAAACAGATCGATCACAACAGCCAGGTACATCCAGCCTGCATGCGTGCGGATGAAGGTGAAATCGCTCGCCCAGGCCGTGTCCGGCTCCGTCACGTCGAACTGTCGGTCAAGCAGGTTGGCCGCCGCCTTGCACTGCATTCCTCCATGGAAGCGCGGTTTGCGACCATAGCCCACCTGAGCACGCAGTCCCTCGGTGCGCATCAGCCGATGCACCCGATGGCGACTGCAACGCTCACCCAGATCGCGCAGATCCTTAGTGATCTTGCGATGCCCATAGACACTGCCGCTGGCCAACCAGTGGTGCTTGATCAATCCCAGCAGGCGTTGGTCTTCCTTGGCGCGCTCACTGTCGGGCGAGCGTAACCAGGCGTAATAACCCGCCCGGTTGACCCGCAATACCCGGCACATCGCACACACCCTGAATTCCCCGCAGTGGGCTTGCATGAAGGCGTACTTTGCCTTTACCCCTTGGCAAAGTACGCGGCGGCCTTTTTTAGGATGTCGCGCTCCTCGGTCACTCGACGCAACTCTGCCTTCAGCCGCCGAACCTCGGCGCTCTGGTCCACCTCGGCGCGCTGCACCACGCCAGGCTTGCCGAACGTGCGCAGCCAGGCGTACAGGCTGTGCGTGGTGACACCCAGGCGCTCGGCCACTTCTGCCACCTTGAACCCACGATCAGTCACTTGCCGGATCGCCTCGATCTTGAACTCATCCGTATACCGCTTGCTGCTCATAGACACCTCCGAATCGACCATTTTCCATGGCCTTGAGATGTCTAGGAAACCCTGGGCGTATCAGCCTTGGCATAAGCAAGCATCGCTTCCTCAGCCTTGGACTCAGAAGGACCAGATGAGCAAGCAGCCAAAGTGGCAACCATCAGGCCAATGGTGATCAGGCGAACCTTAGACATGCGCATTCCTTGATTAAAAGAGTGAAGAGAGGAGGGCATAGACACCCATCCAGAGCAGACCAATCCCGGTTGACCCAATCCAAGCGGCCAGGACCAGGCGTAAGCCACCAGAGGTATTGCCCTTCGTTGTTGCCAGGACCCCATGGAGGATGGCGACGATGGACAGGACGATCAGGAAGAAGAAGCCAATGACGGGCAGGATGGGAGCAGCCCATCCCACATAGGCAATGCGCCAGCCTCGTTTGAGCAAGGGCTGGGTGAGCTCTGCTGCGGCTTGTTCTTGGATCTCGCGCTTCCGGACCTCATTGCCAATTTCACCATCTGGTGTGCTCACGACTTCGCCCTACGCTGGTTGACGGACGGGGTAAAGATACGCTAAACGTAAGATACGGGCAACGTAATTTACGAGCAGCGTAGCTTACGTTCATCCTTGGGGCATGACTTCTCCCAACGCCCGCAGTGTTCGTGTCGTCTTCGCCGCCCGTATGAAGAAGCGGAGGAAGACACTTCGGCTCAGCCAAAAGGCCTTAGGAGTGCTCATGGGACTAACAGAAGATGTCGCAGCCGTTCGAATCAATCGATATGAGCGGGCAGTGCACGAATGCGACAGTGAGACCGCCCAGAAGATGGCTGACGCCCTTGGGGTCTCGCTTGCTTATCTCTACGCAGAGACAGAGGAACTAGCAGAACTCATTCAGGAGTTCATGCAGCTTCCCACCAAAGACCAGCACGCGCTTTTGGCTGATATTAAGTCTCGCTCTAAGACCAATCGAGTGCGTTAACCGGCACAAAGTTTGTCGGTGAAAGACGTGATCGATGTAAGGGTTTTCTGATAATTATCAGATTTCCGCCATTTATGTGACGTGCATCACTTCATCTTCGATTTTTGCCTTGATTTGACATGGTTGTCAGGGCATGTTGCTTGGGCTCCGTCAGTGCGTCGAAATTTTATGGATGGAAATTTTGAGTTAGCGCCCCTTGATTTGGCTTTTGCGCCACTTCCAGGACGACGCGATGCGCCCAATGCTTCGGTTTGGCTCGATGCATCGTTTTCGGTCTATACGCCAGCGTTGTTAGAGCCGCCACTTCGAACCTATGAAAAAATAGGGGATTACCAACGGTTTGAGTCAGATGCTCAATGCGTTGGCTACCTTTCAGCTCTGTCTTCTCGGTTAGTTCATGTATGCAGAGGAGCCTGGAAATTCTCTGGAATTCCTGATTTGAGGGCAAGTCGCTATGCGAAATCAGCCATCAATGCATCCCTTAAAGCAGGGCTTCCAGATGCGCATGGCGTTTTAAATTGGTCCTTGAATTTAGCAAAAAATTTGGGCAATAGCCAAGTTAAGAGCCGCACGGATAATGCATGGGTCGGTGGAAAGAAACCGTCAGAAGCCTGGCTTGTTTTACCGCAGGCAGATCAGCTGCCTTATCTTCTGAGAAACCTCGAAGATTTGCTACAAGGAAAGATCGCCCAGCCGATCAACTGTGCTTTTTTCGAAGCCATTGCGTATCAGATGATCTGCATCCATCCACTTAGTGATACTAATGGACGGGTAACCCGCACTCTCCTGATAAATCTGGCGGGACGCTATCGAAATCTTTATCCGCTCTATATTGCGCATTGCCTGAGCTTTGCTAAACAGCGAACAGGTCAAACCTGGATGCAGGCATCTTCGACTGCCACAAGCCTAGACCTCAGCAATTCAGATATGTGGTTGGATCAAATTAATTTGATCTTGCAGAAAATTTCCGATTTGGTGGCGGCTGGTTTGGATCCAAGAGTGTTGTGGTCACTTCTTTCATACGGATATGTATCCGAAGACACGCTATGTGCTGGCAAAAATGCATGCAGTCCAGCACTTGCTGCAAAAATTATGAAGCGCCCACCGGCGCTATTAGAACAGGAACAGGGGATATTTTACTCAGCCGAGCTTGAAATCCTGATCATCGGAATTGATCGCTCTATTAATAAGGATAGTTATGAAATTGAATGAGTCGCAAGACGGCAAGCCCAAGCAGCTCAAAGCTGCAATCAGGCGAACCATTTATCTGACCTTGGTGCTAGCAGGGGTTGCCAGCGTATTATCGCCATTGGCAACAGCCTCCGATACTGAGGGGACCACGACAATGCCGCCCGTCGAAGTTCCGCCTCCCTACATCCCGCCGCCGATTGAAAATCCGACACCACCTTACTATCCAGATCCGGGCGACGGCGGCGGTGACAATGGTGGTGGCGGTAGTGGGGAGGATCCGGAAGTGGTTTGCGCAAACCTGAGGGCAACCAAGCCTGCGATGTGCCCCAACCCAATACCGCTTCCATCTGGCGCGACCTACGCCCAAGACAAATTGCCCGGGGCTAGCATTAATGGAAAATCTACTGTGCTGATGGCTATTGGCTATTCGCAAGGTAGAGCATTTGGCCCCAATGGAACGACCGCTGCACCCAATGTTACGGCAGCATGGCTGATGGACTTTGTTTTAAACAAACAGACGGAAAATTATGCAAATCCCGGCATGTCTTTTAAGGACGCGACCAAGATTTTTCGAGAGGATATAAAGCAAGTTTGCGAGTTGGAAAGTATTGAGTCTAGCAAGTATCGGATCCCTGGCCAGTTGACCGTTCCTGAGTATTATTGTTTCGAAATCATGAAGGCGCTTGATATTGAAGCAGACGACCAGATGAATTTTGTGCAGTTTTTCATCGATTGGTCCAAGCGCTATGCAGTTAATCTTGAAAGCTATGTGCCAGGAGCAGTGATAAGCTCAGGAAGCTTGGATAACTCAATCGGGGTAAAATGGAAAGTCACATCTGCTGACGGTGCATGCTCAGCATGGTGGACTAACTTCCAGCAGAATCAGTGCAGTCTATAATGGATAGAACTATGAAAGCAAAAATGATCTTGTCCATGGCACTGCTTTCCGGCGCGCTTGCTGCGTGTGGAAAAGCCGACAAGCCAGCGGAAGACACCAATACAGCGTCTTCGCAGGCTGAAACTTCTGCGACGGCAAACGCTGAGCACAGCGCAGCTGCGATTGGAGCGGAGCAAAAGGCAAAGTTAGCAACGCCTAGCGGCGTGCAAGATGCTAAGCAGTATTTGTGTCAAGGTGGCGGGAGTGCCTGCAAGGCAAGTGGCCCGCTGGTGGCTAACTCGGATGCCGAGGCAAAGTGGCTTTTGTCTAACGGCTATCCGACTGAGGCCGAACTTGCACGACTGGACAAACTGTCTTTGGATCAGCTGAAAGCAGAGTCGCAGGCAGGCAACAAGGCCGCAACTGTCATCTATGGAAAGAAGACGGCAACGAGTGGCCACTTCCAGGAGGGGCTTGGCATTTTGAGGAATGCAGCATCCTCTGGAAACTTGTATTCGTATTATGGACTGTCGGATATCTATGCCAGCGAGACAAAAGATAAAAATCTGATCGATAGTGCCGCATATCTACGATTGGCATATCTGTTGGGAGACGGGAAAGCATCTGCCGACATTGCTCTGAGGGGGCTGAGTAGCGTTGAAAGTGTTGCTGCTGATGAGCGTGCAGCTTCGCTTTATAAAACATTCTCCAAATATCAACGTCCGTCCCCGAGGCCTGTTGAGTAAAATAATTTAGCGAATAAGCAAAAATGAGGAGGCGAAACCTCCTCATTTTTGTGTGAATTTAAGTTGTGATGCTACGCATTTGCGCTTATCTCGCGTTCGTCAAGGATGGCTTTGAGCATGTTCGCTGAGAGCAGCTCTCTGAATACTGTGTAGAACTGCCAGGCGCACCACAATGCGAAAAGAAAACCTGCCAGTGATGCAGCTCTCTGCTTAGGCACCTCTTTTGCCAAATGCGATTTTAGAGCGGGATCCTGCCAAACTTGGCAGAGAATTTTAAGGTCTCGTGGGTCGAATGTAGGTGGGATAACTTGTTTGTTGGCGGTGTTGCACTGTTCAACTGTCAAAGTGTCGCTTCTAACGGAGAAGAGCGTTTGGGTTCTTGCCTCAGTTTCCGAGACAAAGATACTGGTGTGTGTTTCTTTCAAAGTCACTAACAAACTGTCGTTGGCGGCGATTGCACCAAGTATTGCGGCGAGAACAATAAGCACTGCAACAGCGATGAAGGGTAAAATCAGCCACCACTTAGAATGAACCCGCTTCGGGTGGATAACATGATTTTTGAGGTCAAAGGCCCAGCCTGCATGTCCAATGAGTTTGAGTGGGATATTGTGTAAGTCCGAAAATCCGATGAGGGCTTTCGCATCTTTTAGCGTTTGGACGCGGATCTGGTGTGCCATTCGAAACGCAGCCAAAGCAGAATGATCTGCCAAGTTCTTGCGAATGACCGTGTCTTCAATATCGTCTTTGCTGATAAATAATCGCAAGACACGCGTGTTGATGGGATGTAGAGAACCCGTGCGCCAACACGTGAGTGCGGCAGCCAAGAGAAACACAATGAGCGAGCCAGCAGCGATCTCGCCTGTTAAAAATTTAAGCCATTCCATTTTTTTGTAGCTGCCTTCTGGTTGCGATTGGCGGTCTTTGTTTGCCGTTTGATTGCGGCATCTGGGATCGCATTATACCCAGTTCGTACAGGTTTTGTTCATGTTCATTCGGCCGTGGGCACTGGCCATCTGCACCCTGCAAAATATGTTTTAAATTCACACCTAATATTCCCCAACGAAAATACCTAAAAAAGAGAAGGTCAAGGGCCCACATATGGTTGTTTGCTCCGCAAAAACCGTGGGCATCGCTTTCGCGATGAAAAGCCGCTGCTTGCGCATCGGGTAGGGCTAGAAGCTCTGCCTGGAAATGACACAAACCCCGTGATTTATCTCTCAAAAATGGGTCAAGTGGTTTGATCTGGACAAAAGAAAGTTTAGCCATTTTGTTATTCCCACTATCAACCAATCTCAACCGGGAAATTAATGGCAATTTATCATGTCAGCATCAAATCGTTTAGTCGTGGAAAAGGTCAATCGTCAGTCGCAGCGGCTGCTTATCGTGCAGGGATCAATCTGCGGGATACAACTCACAAGACGACGCACAAATATCAGAAGAGATCCGGCGTTGTCTCACAACAAATGCTTGCTCCGGATGGAGCGCCGAGATGGTGTTTCGATGTTCGAAGCTTCTGGGATATTAATGAGCAGCAAGAAACGAGAGCAAATGCTCGCGTGGCGCGGGAAGTCGAAGTTTCCTTACCCAACAGTCTAGATGCCCTGCAACGCAATGCGCTTGCCCTCGATCTTGGTCAGCTTCTTGTCGACCGTTATCAAGCGGCTGTGCTGGTGGCTGTTCACTCACCTGGTCGAAGAGGAGACCAGCGCAATCATCATGTGCATCTACTCATCTCTGCCAGGAAGGTCGATGCCTCTGGGCTAGGGGAGCGAGCTTGTGCCGAGTTCGATGCAAGGCAAGGGGCAGGGGCAACGGAGATGAAGGTCCTTCGGGGGCTGATCGCATCTACCATCAATGTGCACCTGGTCATGGCCGGCGTTGAAGCACGAGTGGACCACAGAACATTGAGGGCCCAAGCGCAAGATGCTTTCAAACAAGGCGATTACGAGAGGGCCAGAGCGCTCACCAGAGCACCGAAAAAACGCATCTCGCGGGGAGAGTTCTTCCAAGCCAAGCGCCATCAGAAAGCTGTGGCCTTGGGGGAAAAGGTCTCGCCAGCGGATCGACGCTTTGCTCAAATTTTAAAAGAGTGCCAGTCTTCTTGGGAAAACCGTCTAGTCCATAATGTGCCAGCCAGTCACAGTCATGAAGCAGCGCTTCGTGATCGAGCAAGAGAGAAAGGGCAGGGGAGCTTTGCCCCACAAGAGAGTCGTCGTTTTGATGACCAACTGTATCCTCATGGCCAAAGGCCAAGTCAGCAGGTTCTAAACCGTATCCATACCCGATATAGCCCATTGACCAGACAAGCCAGCAAGGTCACACGATTGGCAAGAGCGACCGGAAAAGATGCAGAGGTTTTAAACCAAGAAGCGGAGCTGATTGAGCAGTGGTTGGAAGCGCAGCATGAGAACGCTCGGCAAGCGTTGGATATCCTCAATAGTCTTCCGGGCATCCAAATTGAGGATTGCTTCAACCAAGCGTATGACGCTTTGATGTGCCGAAGAGTGGATCACTACGCGACAAAGCCATTTCTCTTCGAGGATACGGAGCTGTTGGGTAAATCCATGGTGCGCTATGCGAGGATGCTGGTGAGCCCTTACCGCGCCCAGTGTGATTACCTCGTTGCAAAGGCGAAACTTTCGGAATTTGAGGGTGAGACGCCAACGGCTGAGTCGGTCTTAGCGGCTCGGAAAACTCAGAAGGCAAAGCACATGGTCTCAAAGCGAGTGATGAAGTTAAGAGAGTGGCGGATTAAAAAAGCACGGGGTGCGATGAATGAAGCAAGAGAAAGCTTTGAGAAAAACTTCAAGATTGATTTACCAATCGCGGCCAGTCCACAGGAAGGCCCATCGAACGAGGTCTTAAAACCTAGCGAATCCGGCCAGTGGCAACTTAGGTTCAGACCACCGAGATTATGATTTTGTAAATAATTAAATTGGCGGAGTGGCAACGCTTCGCCAATCAATTTTGAGACGACCCCAAAGACTTGACATTGAATTAGATTGGTATAAAAAATGCCAATGAATAATAAAATTGCTGAAGAAAATAAATCACGCCGTCAGCGAATCGAGACGATAATTGCTCTTGGGTGTATAGCGGGCTTGATCGAGGGTGCTATACTTTTCGTCATGGCAGTCCAGCCATATCTCTAAATGCAGACAAGATCATGATTGCTGAGACTGCGGATAGAATGAATCCTGTAATTCCAGCATAAAGAAATGGCGTGTCATCGGAGGTGTCGTCTTTGTTTTTGTGGACAAAATAGACTGCAAACCCACCAATCGATAAAGCTAAGCCTGCCCCAAGGCTAAATGTCCAGACTGGTGCGACTTCATACATTTTCACAATTAAATTGACGATTGACATCATTTGCGTTCCTTGCTGGTTGTTGGGTGAAGTATTGCCTTGATGGTTGCCAAGGCGATTTGATATTTTACAGATGTGAGTCCGGGAGCAGTGTGACCAGCGCCGAACAATTTTTCCTTTGATGTGAATTCACGGCTGTAAGTAGCATGATGCTCATCATCAAGCTCATGTCCGACAATTTGGGCGCGAAGCTCCGATGGAACTCCTGCACCTTGAAGCTCTTGGATCAGGGTCTTTCGCAAAGAATGGAAACCGCGTTTTGCCTTAGGCCAGTTCTTCCCGACTTCTGCAACATGACGACTGAACGCCTTGCTGATCCAGTTACCCGCACCGTTTGTCGCATTGGCTTTGGCTTGTGGGAAAAGTCGGTCGTGGCCTTTTGCCCGAAGCTCTTCCGTCCACTCCCAAAATCCCAACGCCAGCAGATCAGGATGGATCGGGACAGTGCGCAAGCTCACATCCGTTTTGACCTTCTGAAATTCGCCTTCATCATTAATTTTGATGCAAACGATATCGCCATCTTTGAAAACATCATTTAAAAGAAGTTGGCCAACTTCCGAAGCTCTTGCTCCCGTATACAAGCCGATCAATGATGCCCAACGGGCACTCGATGACAATTTTTCAAAGTTGCTAGGATCAAACAATGCTTGGATCTGATGCTTGTCGTAAGCCTTGAAGCCATGTTTTCGCCGAGCCCGTTTTTCACGGGCCGGAAATGCGACATGGCCTGAGGCAATGTTGTCGCCTTTGGGATAAAAGCCTGAGTTCATGGCCCAATCGAAGAATCCACCCTTGCCACCAATGTAAGACTGCTTGTTAACAAGGGTTGGCGTCGATGATCCACCCTCCCGCATGTGCTGATACCACCTGGCCAGATCTGGACGCTTGATCGTGTGAAGCTTAGTCTTTGGCCCCAAAAATTTGACGAGGAAGTCAATCGCCGTCTTTTTAATGGTGTAGGTCTTCGGGAGCGTGGTGGCCTTCAAGGTAGCCAGCCATCCGTCCCGAGCTTTCTCCATCGTGATCACTTCATCAACAGATGAGGCAGCAGGCTTTCTTTGCTCAATCAGCTCAGGTGGCAGGATGCCAATCGAGGCAACCTCAGAAGACGCCGACCAGCCCTGAGCCTTGCGGTAGAGCCGCACATCGTCTTCATTATCGATTTGCCATTGCTCGGTCACCGTCCCATCCGGTGCCTGGGTGCGATGAAGCGTCAGATCTTTCTGACTCTCGGCACGGGTCAAGCGCTCAACGAGCGCATGCACATCCTTGGTGCTCATCCGGTCCATCGACAGTCCCCGAACTGCGTTGAAGACCTGAGCATAGCTCGACGCAAGCCTGATGGCTTGGATCTGCGCTTGTCGCAGTTCGGTGGTTCGAAGCGTTCGCTTGATGACCCTTCTCCCAAGCCTGGCTTGGAGGTCAAGGGGCACTCTCTGTCGGAAAGACCATCGGCCAGAGGCGGAGCGAATCAAATGATGGGGAATTCTCATCGGGATGTGTCCCGATTTGTGCCCCGTTTAAGATCTTGTCAGATTGCAAAGACCCCTGTAAAAACAGGGGCTTGCGTAATCTGGCGGAGAGAGGGGGATTCGAACCCCCGAAGCGCGGTTTAGACGCTTACACACTTTCCAGGCGTGCTCCTTCAACCACTCGGACACCTCTCCGTACCTGCCGTCCGACTGGGTCGGCAGCAGGAGCGGGATTCTAGCCGCCGCGGGCGCGGTTAACAAGGCGAACGATCTCTGCGGTCGGGAGCATGCTGCCGATGTAGGCCCTCAGGTTAAGCAAACGCGCTTGCCGGACGACCTCGGTCAGCGGGGACGGCGGGGGCCACTGCTGAACGATCAATCTGGCGCGCCATGGCACAATATCGGTTCAGAAGAAGCTGGTTGCCCGATGTCTTATCTTGTTCTCGCCCGCAAGTGGCGCCCGAAGCGTTTTGCCGAACTCGTTGGCCAGGAACATGTGGTCCGCGCGCTCAGTAACGCGCTCGACAGCGGGCGCGTGCACCACGCGTTTCTGTTCACCGGCACCCGCGGCGTGGGCAAGACCACCATCGCGCGCATCTTCGCCAAGTCGCTCAATTGCGAGCAAGGCACCAGCGCCGATCCGTGTGGCACGTGCCCGGCCTGTCTGGATATCGATGCCGGCCGCTATATCGACCTGCTGGAAATCGACGCCGCCTCCAACACCGGTGTGGACGATGTGCGCGAGGTGATCGAGAACGCGCAGTACATGCCCTCGCGTGGCAAGTTCAAGGTCTATCTGATCGACGAAGTGCACATGCTCTCCAAAGCGGCGTTCAACGCGCTGCTGAAGACGCTGGAAGAGCCGCCCGAGCACGTGAAGTTCCTGCTGGCCACCACCGACCCGCAGAAGTTGCCGGTGACGGTGCTGTCGCGCTGCCTGCAGTTCAATCTCAAGCGGCTGGACGAAGATCAGATCCAGGGCCAGATGACCCGGATCCTGGCCGCCGAGCAGATCGAATCGGATCCGTCGGCGATCGTGCAGCTGTCCAAGGCCGCCGATGGCTCGTTGCGCGATGGATTGTCGCTGCTCGATCAGGCCATCGCCTATGCCGGCGGCGCGTTGCGCGAGGAGGTGGTGCGCACCATGCTCGGCACGGTCGACCGCACCCAGGTCGGGGCGATGTTGCAGTCACTGGCCGATGGCGATGGTGCGCGCCTGTTGCGGGTGGTCGCTGCGTTGGCAGAGTTTTCGCCCGACTGGAGCGGTGTGCTGGAGGCCTTGGCCGAGGCCTTGCACCGCATCCAGGTGCAGCAGCTGGTGCCGTCGGTAGCATTTGTCGGCGATGGCATCGACCCGACCGCGTATGCCGCGCAGCTGCGGCCGGAAGTGGTGCAGCTGTGGTACCAGATGGCGCTCAACGGGCGTCGCGATCTGTATCTGGCGCCGAGCCCGCGCGCCGGTTTCGAGATGGCGGTGCTGCGCATGCTCGCTTTCCGCCCTGCGGCGGCGGTGCCGGCTGGTGGCGCTGACGACGGACGCGGTGCTGGCGCCGGTAGCGGTGCGCGTTCGGTAGCAGCTGGCGGTCAGATTGCTGCACCGGTCGCGGCGGTGCCTGCTGCAGTCGCGAAGCAGGCAGTGGCCAAGCATACCGAGGTGATTGAAGCGACGCCGGCTGCCGTTGCGGCGGACGTGGCGCGTCCGGCGCTCACGGCTCCCGTAGTTGCAGTGGTCGCTACAGCGCCTGCACCGGTTGTCGTCCTGACTGCTCCGGCGACCTCTTCCGATGCGTCGCCGTCAGCCACCCCTGCGCGCAACGACGACACGCCGCCCTGGGCGATGGACGATGCGCCCGTGCGTGCGAAATCTGTGCCCGTCTCCGCGTCGCCCGCTGTGTCCGCGCCGGAAGCCGCAATGGCAGCCCCGGCAGCAGTTGTGGCGCCACAACCTGTCGCGGTTGCGCCCGAAGCTGCAGTTGCGCCTCCGGTGGCTGCTGTGGCACCGGCGCTCGCCGCGGATGCAGCGCCGGCTGTGGCGACACCCTCCGCGACTGCCGTATCCGCAGCATCGCCAACATCCGATCCGTCGGTCCTGCTCGACGACGGCCAGATTGCCGACGCCGAGCAATGGCTGGAGCTGGTCACCCGCAGCGGCTTGAACGGCCCCTCGCGCCAGCTTGCGGCCAATGCTGCCTTCGTCAGTCATCGCGATGGTGTGCTGCGTCTGGCGCTGGCGCCGGGCTTTGAATATCTGAACTCCGAACGCTCTATCGCCAACCTTGCGCAAGCGCTCGCGCCCGAGTTGGGAAACACCCCGCGCATCGTCATCGAAACCGGCAGCGCCGATGTCGAGACCCTGCACGAGCGCGCCAATCGCCAGAAAGGCGAGCGCCAGAGCGCGGCCGAAACCGCCTTCATGAACGACCCGAATGTGCAGCAGCTGATCCAGCAGCAAGGCGCGCGGGTCGTCCCCGATTCCATCCGCCCTTACGACGAGTAACGACACATGCGTGGGAACATTGCCCAATTGATGCAGCAGGCGCAGAAGATGCAGGAAAACCTGCAGCGCGCCCAGGAAGAACTGGCCAAGCTGGAAGTCACCGGCACTGCCGGCGGCGGCATGGTCAGCGTGACGCTGACCGGCGCCAAGGAGTGCCGCAAGGTCCGCATCGATCCGAGCATCCTCTCCGACCAGGAGATGGCCGAGGATCTGATCGCCGCCGCCTTCAACGATGCCTCCAACAAGATCGACGCCGAATCCAAGGACCGGATGGGCTCGGCCACCGCCGGCATGCAGTTGCCGCCGGGCATGAAGTTGCCGTTCTGAGAGGCGGGGAATCGGGAGTGGGGAATCGGGAATCGTAAGAGCGAGATTATCTTCCGTTTTTGCGATTCCCCAATCCCGATTCCCGATTCCCAACCCAATGTCCTCTCTTCTCGAACAACTGATCGAGGCCTTCCGGGTGTTGCCGGGCGTGGGCCAGAAATCGGCGCAACGCATGGCCTACCACGTGCTCGAACGCGAGCGCGAGGGTGGGCGTCGACTGGCCACGACGTTGGCCAATGCGGTGGAGAAGGTCGGGCATTGCGCGCAGTGCCGCGACTTCACCGAGTCGGAGATCTGCGCGATCTGTGCCAGCGCCAGTCGCGACCGGCAACAGCTGTGCGTGGTCGAATCGCCCGCCGATCGCCTGGCGATCGAGCACGCCACCGGGTATCGCGGGCTGTACTTCATTCTGCAGGGGCGCTTGTCGCCGCTGGATGGCATCGGCCCGCGCGAGCTGGGGCTTGACCGGCTCGGCGAGCGTCTGGCCGCCGGTGAAGTCACCGAAATGATCATCGCCACCAATGCCACGGTCGAAGGCGAGGCGACCGCGCATTACCTGGCGCAACTGGCGCGGCAGCATGCGGTGCGCCCGAGCCGGCTCGCGCAAGGCATGCCGTTGGGCGGCGAACTGGAATACGTCGATCGCGGCACCTTGTCGCATGCGTTCGGCACGCGCAGCGAGGTGCCTCGATAGACGGGTTCCGGTTAGCCGCCCCGCCGCATGCGTTCGTCGCGCCGCCTCGGGTGTCGCTACTTCGTCCTTCCCATCTCCGCCGCCTATTGCCCGGTCTCCTCGCATCCTGCCGGGGCCTTGACTGCCACGAGGATTTCTGCTGCGTCACCCACGCCACAGCTCGCCCCCATCGTCTACGAAGACGACGAGGTGCTGGGCTTTCAGGACATCGCACCGCAGGCGCCGGTGCATGTGCTCTTCATTCCCAAGCAGCATGCGATTCCCACGCTGGACGATGTGCCGCCGGAGCAGGCGCTGTTGGTGGGCAAGCTCGCACTCGCTGCGGCGTCGTACGCGCGCGAACAGGGACTGGCGCAGGATGGCTATCGCATCGTGATGAACTGCCGCGAGCATGCGGGCCAGACGGTGTTCCATATCCATCTGCATCTGCTGGCCGGCGCGCCGCTGGGGCGTTTCGGTACGCCCTGACGCATTTCTCGATCAAGCGTCGCCTGAGCGCATAACGCGTCTGATGCGAGTCGCCAAATCGCATAAACAAGAACGCCGCTCCCTGCGAACGGCGTTCTTGTGTGACAACTATTAGCGGTCGATTACCACCAGCCGCGGCCCCAGCCCCAGCCGCCGCCCCAGCGCGGGCCCCACGGATCGCCCCACGGGCCATACGGGTACGCCGGCACCACGTCGACTTCGCGCACGACCGGCCACAGATAGACCACGTCGGCATTGACCTTGGGCAGCTTGTAGTCGTACTCGCCGATCTTGGTGGTTTCATAGCCTTCGATCTTGCCGATGAAGGTCACTTCGCGGCCGGGCTCGAACACGGCCGGATCGTAGAAGCCCGAGCGGCAGGCCAGGAAGCGGCCATCGCTGGCGTCCACGGCGTTGCGGTCCGGACGGCCACTGGCGTTGAGCGGACGCGAGATCAGCTCGAAGCAGGTCTGGCCCTGCCTGGGCTTGGTCTGGATGATCTTGCCGCCCCAGCGCACCGACGTGCCAACCTGGGCGCTGGCGGTGGAATCGCTCGGACTGACCGTAGGGAACTGACCCTGCAGCGGCTTGGGCGCGGTGGCGCAGGCGGCGAGCCCGAGCGCGGCGACAATGGGAAGAAGAAAGCGGGTACTCATGAGGAAGCTCCGGTTCGCGGGCGATGCTGCTGCAGATCTTTGAGGAGTGAGGCGCTGTCCGAATCAGCGCCAGCGTAGCGCGCGGCAGCGAAACGTTGGCTGAGTGCCAACAATGCCGGATTCGGGTGTGAACGGGCGACACGTTGCGCCCAGGCAATGGCAGGTTCGTGTGGTTCGCGGGCCAGGCCGAGCTTGTCGTAGCGGCGGCCCAGGCGATGCCAGGCACGCAGCAGCGGGTCGCGCTCACGCTCGCCGCGCGCCAGCAACCAGCCCATCCAGGCCAGTGCGCTGACGGCGAAGATGCCGAAGATGGCGGCCAGCTGCATGGTGTCGAGGCGATCGATGCCGAACGGCTGCAACAGGCGTTGCTGGCGGTCGGCATCGAAGGACAGCACCAGGTCGTTCCAGCCGCGGCGCAGCAGGTCGCTGACCTGGGCAAGGCTTTCCCAGGCACCGAGCTGGGCGAAGTTGTTGCCTGCACCGGTTTGTACGCGATCTTCGAGCGTGTCGTAGATGCGTTCCGGCGCCACTGCGGCGGTGGGGTCCACGCGCACCCAGCCGCGCCCCGTCAGCCAGACTTCGGTCCAGGCATGCGCATCCATGCGCCGCACCACCCAGTAATTGCCGAAGCCGTTGTAGGTGCCGCCGGCATACCCGGTGACCACCCGCGCCGGAATGCCGGCCGCGCGCATCAGCACCACGAACGAAGAGCTGAAGTGCTCGCAGAAACCGGCTTTCTGTTGAAACAGGAACTCGTCGACGCTATTGCGGCCGAGCAGCGGCGTATCCAGCGTGTAGGCGAATTCGCGGGTGATCCACTGCAGCGCGCGCCGCACCACGGCATCGTCGTTGCTGCCGGCTTCCGCGCGCCATTGCCTTGCAAGGGTGAGCGTGCGTGGATTGAAACCGGGCGGCAGGGCGAGCGCACGCTTGCGCAGTTGGTCTGGAAGGTCGGTGTCGAAGCGTGCCGGTGGTGCCGACTGCAGCTCCCAACGCGTCAACGCGCTTAGTGGGCGCTGCGCAAACAGTTCGTAGTCGGGCGACAGCTCGGCGTTGGCCACTGCTTGCGTGGGCAGGTCCAGCGACACCAGTTGGCGACGGTCGGTGGGTTCGTAGTCCAGGCGGTAGCGGTAGGTCTGCGGCCCGGCAGTGACCGCCGCAGGTTGGCCGCGACCGGTCCAGCGCGCACGCTGCCAGGTGCGGCCGTCGAAGTCCCACATCACCGGCCCACGCCAATAGCGTTGCTCTGGCGGCGGTGCCTTGCCGGTGAACTGCACGCGCAAAGCCGGGCTGTCGTCGGCCATCAGGTCGATCCATTCGCCCGGCGACATGTTGTCCCACAGGCCGGGACGCGACAGCGCGCGCTCGGGCACGCCCCACAGCGGCGAACTCAGCCGCGGCAGCAACCAGAACGTGGCCAGCGCCAACGGCACGCCGATGGCGACCAGTTTGCCGATGCTGCGCAGTTGCAGGCGCAGGGCTGGCGTGCCGGTGCGGTGCTCCTCGTCGGCCAGCCGCTGCATGCTGAGTAGCGCGCTGACCACCGCCAGCAGCGCCAGGCCCATCGTCGCCGGCCCCTGGTCGAGCAGAAACGCTGCGAATGGGGCGAACAACGCAAAGCCGAGCAGGCTGCGGGCATCGCGCAAGGTGCGTAGTTCGGAAGCCTTGATCGCCAGCATCGCGGCCAGCACCGCGCAGCCGGTGTCGCGCCCGAAGCGCATGCCGATCTGCCAATACACCGCCGCCAGCATCGCGACCACCAGCAATAGCCGCACCGGGGCCATCAAGGTGCCGCGCCAACTCAGCACGCCGACCAGCACGGCAGCGATGGCGATGGTGCCGGCGAGCAACCCCGGCAGCTGCAACAGCAACGGCGCCAGCGCCAGCCAACTGGTGGCCAGCACCCAACCGCGGCTGGCCTGGGTGATCGGGAGGGACGGCTCAGTCATGAGGAAGCAGGGCCAGGGCGCGCAGACACAGATGATGATGCGAGGGCCCTTGTGCAGGACCCAGTGGCGGCTGGCCCGGCAGCAGCAACCGGTAGCGTCGCCCGTCGCGCTCGGCCAGGTTGATCCAGCGGGCAAGCCGCGCAATGCGGCGTTCGTAGGGCAGCGCGTTGAGCGTGCGCCAGTCCAGCGTGACTTCGATGCCCAGGGGCTGCTCGTATTCGCGCACCAGCAGGCTGTCGCGGCGCGCGGAGTGCTTCCAGGAAATCGTGCGTGGCGCATCGCCGGCGCGATATGGGCGCAACTGGTGCAGCTCCTCGCCTTGCGGGTGCAGACGGGTCTGGTTGGGCGAACCGGCGCCCTCGGGCAATGCCGGCCCCTGTTCTTCCGGCTTGGGATAGGCCAGCAGCGGCGTTTCCGGCCAGACCCACGACCAGGCGCGCACCAGCCCCAGCGGCTGGGTGCTGGACAGGCGGATGCGTTCGATGTCCTGCCAGCCGCGTCGCTCGGTGGGCACCAGCAGGTCGACATCGGCCATGTCCTGCTCGATCAACGAGCAGAAACCGCTGCTTTCCAGATGGTCCAGACGCAATCCGCGACGCACGCGGGTGTCGCGACGCGCCAGTGATACGCGCATGCGTAATGGCTCGCCTGCGATCACCGGCTCGGCCGAAACCGCCTCAATGCGCAGCGCCGACAATTGCAGGTGCGCCATGATGCTGCTGGCAATCCCGGCGGTCGCCAGCAGCAAGGCCAGCAGCAGGGCGGGGTTGTTGTTGTAGTTCAACGCACCCAGCAGCATCGCCAGCAGCAAGGCGGTGACGAACAGCCCGAAACGTGTGGGCAGCACGTAGATGCGCCGCCGATCCAGCACGATCGGCAAGGCCTCCGCGCCCCGCGGACGCGCCAGCAGGCTGAGGCGGCGGCCGATGCCGTGCAAGTGCGCACGCACGTTGGTCAGTCCACCGGCACGCTGTGCAGCAGCGCCTTGGCCAGTGCCGGCCCGGACGACGATTCGGCCTCTGGCACCAGCCGATGCCCGGCCACGGCCACGAACAACGCCTGCACGTCTTCCGGCAGCACGTGCTCGCGCCCGAGCAGCAACGCGTAGGCCTTGGCCGCGCGCAGCAACGCGATACCGGCACGCGGCGACAGACCGACGCGTACCCCGGCGTGCTGGCGGCTGCGCAGCAGCAAGGCCTGCACATAGCCGATCAACGCATCGCTGGTATGGATCTGGCTGACCACCGCGCGCAGCGCGACCACGTCGCTATCGCTGAGTTGCGGCACCGCCTGGGCGATCAATTCGCGCCGGTCCACGCCGGAGAGCAGTGCGCGTTCGGCATCGGCGCTGGGGTAGCCCAGGCTGAGCCGCAGCAGGAAGCGGTCCAGTTGCGAATCCGGCAGCGGGAAGGTGCCGGACAGATCGACCGGGTTCTGCGTGGCGATCACGAAAAAGGGTTCCGGCAACGCATGGGTGACGCCGTCGAGCGTGACCTGCTGTTCGGCCATGGCTTCGAGCAGCGAGCTTTGCGTGCGTGGCGGCGCGCGGTTGATTTCGTCGGCCAGCAGCACGTTGGTGAACACCGGGCCGGGATGGAACTGAAACTGGCGCGAGGCGGCGTCGTACACCGATACGCCCAGCACGTCTGCCGGCAGCAGGTCGGAGGTGAACTGCACGCGCTGGAAGCCGAGCCCCAGGCTGGAGGCCATCGCGTGGGCGAGGGTGGTCTTGCCCAGGCCGGGAAGGTCCTCGATCAGCAAATGCCCGCCGGACAGCAGCGCCACGAACGCCAGACGCACTTCCTGTGCCTTGCCCAGCAATAGCGAATTGACCTGGTCTTGTGCGCGCCGCAGCGATTGGCGCAGCGCATCGGTTAGCATTTCCGTGGAACGCAGCGGTATCGACATCACAATTCCGTAGGTGGAAGAAGAGTGCACAGGGCAATGCAAGGGGACCAACGCGCACATCGCACTTTCGTGATCCTGTGGACACTGGCGACAGCCGTCAAGCTGTTGATTGCCGCGCGGCTGCCGCTGTTCGTGGACGAGGCGTTCTATTGGCAGGAAGGCCAGCATCTGGCCGCCGCATATTCGGATCTGCCCGGCATGACGGCCTGGCTGGCGCGGCTGGGTGTGGAAGTCGGCGGACATCATCTGCTGGCATTGCGTCTGCCGTTTCTGGCCATCGCCGCGCTGCTGCCGTGGCTGATCGCGCATATCGCCACACGCTGGTTCGGCTCCACGCTGGGCTGGCAGGCCGGCAGCCTGACCCTGCTGATGCCGCTCTCGGCCACGCTCGGCATCCTGGCGGTGCCGGATGTGCCGATGGCGCTGGCGGCGGTGCTGTGCATGGATGCCGGCGCGCGGCTGCTGCGCGAGGTCGATGCCACCAGTGCGCTCGAGCTCGCCATTGGCCTGGTGATCGGCGCGCTCAGCCACTACCGCTTTGTCGGCGTGATCGGGGTGGGCTGCATCGCGCTGCTGTGCATTCCGCAGGGGCGCGCGGTCATGCGCGACCCGCGCATCTGGATGGCGCTGACGGTGGGCGCGATGAGCTGGCTGCCGCTGTTGTTCTGGAATACCGACCATGACGAGGCCGGGCTGCGCTTCCAGTTGGTCGACCGGCATCCATGGCGCTTCCAGATCACCGGACTGTGGTTCTTGCTGATACAGGCGGTGCTGGTGACCCCGCTGCTGGCCTGGGCGATGGTCAAGGTCGGGCTGGCTGGCACGCGTGCCGGCGGCGGCTCGCGTGCGCAATGGCGATACTTCGGCTTGCTGGGCGGCATTTCGACTGTGGCGATCTTCGTGCTCGGCTTCTTCAGCGACGCCGAGCGGATCAGCTTCCATTGGCCGCTGCCGGGCTATCTGGCCTTGCTGGTTGCGGTGCCGGTGATCCTGATGCGCTGGCCGCATGCGCTGCGTCGCGCCGCATGGGTGATCGCCTTGCTCGGCACGTTGGGCGCATACGGCTATTACCTGGCGGTGTCGGTGCCGTCGATTCGTGCGCATGCGGCCGGCGAAAAATACTACCCGCGCAATTTCGCGGGATGGAACCATCTGGCGGGCGCGGTTAAGGTCAAACTTGCGCAGATGCCGCCTGGCACGCGGGTGCTGGCGGAAAACTTCAAGGTCGGCGCCGAGCTCGGTTTCCAGTTGCACGATGCCAACGTGGAAGTGCTGCGCGCGGACTTGAACGACAAGCACGGACGCGGCGCGCAGTTGCTGCAGTGGGGATTGCTCAGTGACGGCACGCGTGCCGGACCACGCCTGCTGGTGCTCTCGCCCAGCGATCAGCGCTATCGCGACCTGCTGAAGCGTTACCACGCCATCTGCGACATGGTCGGGCCGTTGCCGCCGCCCACCGTGGTATCGACCGACCATGGCTATCAACGCTTTCTGTTGTTCGCACTGCCCGCACAACGTCAGCCCGGCCCGTGCATCGCTCCGGCGATGGCCTGGATCGATACGCCGCTGCCCGCTGTAAGCGTGTCCGGGCAGGTGCAAGTGCGCGGCTGGGCATTCAAGGACGGCGTCGGTTTGTCGGATGTAGAACTGCTGCTCGACGGCCGCCCGGCCGCGCAGGCCGACTACGGCACGCTGCTCGATGTGCGCCCGTACTGGAAGATCTCCACCGACCCGCAACACCCCAACGTCGGCTTCACCGCCACGCTAGACACCCACGCGGTGCCGCCGGGCACGCATTGGCTGGGGCTGCGCCTGCACGGTCACGATGGCAGCGTCGAGGATTGGTGGGAACAGCCCATCACCGTTTCCGCACCTTGATCACGCAATGACCGACGCCCTGACTGTTATGCATCCCATTCCCGTGTCCGGGATTCGAATCGCCGTGCTGGTGCCTTGCCATAACGAGGCGGCAACGGTCGCGTCGGTGGTTGGCGCGTTTGCTGCGGCCCTGCCGGGCGCAGCGATCCATGTGCTGGACAATAATTCCAGCGACGCCACCGCAGCGATTGCAGCGGCGGCAGGCGCGCAGGTATGTCGCGTTGCGTTGCAGGGAAAAGGCAACGTGGTGCGGCGTGGGTTCGCCGATGTGGAGGCCGATATCTACGTGCTGGTCGATGGCGATGCCACTTACGACGCGGCTGCCGCACCGCTGCTGGTGCGCAAGTTGATCGACGAGCGCCTGGACATGGTGGTCGGCGCGCGCCGCGACCAGCAGCAGGCCGCCTATCGGCCCGGTCATCGCTTCGGCAACGTCCTGCTGACCCGTTGCGCCGGGCTGCTGTTCGGTCGCAGTTTCGACGACATGTTGTCCGGCTATCGCGTGTTCTCGCGGCGCTATGTCAAATCCTTCGCGGCGCATGCGCAGGGCTTCGAAACCGAAACCGAACTGGCCGTGCACGCACTGCAGTTGCGCATGCCGGTGGCCGAGGTCGAAACCGTCTACGGCGTGCGCCCGGAAGGTTCGCAAAGCAAGTTGAATACCTGGCGCGACGGCTGGCGCATCCTCACCACCATTGCCAAGTTGTTCAAGGCCGAGCGGCCGTTGTTGTTCTTTTCGATCGGTTTTCTGTTCAGCGCCACGCTGTCGATCGTGCTGGCGATTCCGTTGTTCGAAACCTATTTCCAGACCGGTCTGGTGCCGCGCTTTCCCACGGCGATCCTGTGTGTGGCGCTGATGCTGCTGGGGTTCCTATTGCTGGCGTGCGGGCTGATCCTGGACACGGTCACACGCGGACGCGTCGAAGCCAAGCATCTGGCGTATCTGGCCGAGCCGGGCGTCGGCACGCTTGTCGCCGCGCGCGCGCATGGAGCTGCACACTGATGGCACCCATCGCGACATCGACTCCGGTCAACCGGCGACAGCGGGTGTTGTGCTGGTTAGATCGCCATTTCGGCTTTCATTCGTCACACCAGATCGTCTCGGCGGCGATCGTGGTGGTGCTGTTGGGTGCGCTGCTGTCGCTGGGCTTGGGCCAGGACGCCAACTGGGATCTGCGCAACTATCACCTGTATATCGGCGATGCCTGGGCACACGATCGGCTGGGCGTGGATCTGGCTCCGGCGCAGATGCAGAGTTACTTCAGCCCATTGCTCGATGTGCTGCATGCCTGGTTGATGCTGCAGCTTCCCGGGCCGGTGGCAGGGCTGCTGCTGGGTGCCCTGCATGCGGTGGTGTTCGTGCCGGTGGCGGCAGTGGCATGGCGCCTATTGGCCGAGCAATCGCGACGCGCCCAATGGGCGCCGCTGTTTGCAGTTGCCGGCATGTGCAGCGCGGTGTTTCTGTCCGAACTTGGCGGCACCATGGGCGATACCGCCAGCGCGATCCCGGTGTTGGCGGCGTTGGCGATCGTGCTCTCGGCGCAAGCGCGGGCGCGTCAGGGCGCGCACGCCTTGCATCTATGGGGCATTGCTGGCGCATTGATCGGTCTGGCTGTCTCGCTCAAGCTCACTAATGCGCTCTACGCGCTGGCACTGGCACCTGCAGTGCTGTGCGATGGCGGGCGTCTGCGCTCGCGCGTGTTGAGCCTGAGTGTGCTCTCCTGCGTTGCGGCGCTGGTGTTGGTGCTGGTGGCCTGGCCTTGGTATTTGCAGGTCTGGAAATATTTTGGCAACCCGTTGTTTCCGCAATTCAACGGTGTGTTCAAATCTCCGCTGGCGCAGCCGGTGTCGATCGCCGATGTGCGTTGGTTGCCGCGCAGTATCAGTGAACAGCTGGTCTGGCCGCTGCTGTTTACGTTTAAGCCACAGCGCATCGGCGATCTCGGCCTGGTGCAGGCAGGGTGGGCGGTGTTGTATGCGGTGGTGCTGGTCGCTGCCGGGCGCACTGTGCTGCGCCGGTCAGTGCGGCCAGTCGGGCTCGATCGCTCAGCCGCTGTCCTGCTGGTGTTTTTTGGCGTTGCTTACGCGCTGTGGCAGGCAATTTTCAGCATTCATCGCTACTTGGTCGTGTTGGAGCTGCTTGCGCCGATGGTGCTCTGGATCGTGTGCCAGCATGCATTCGCAACACGCGCCAATCGCAATGCTGCCTGGTTGATCGGACTGTGTGCGCTGGTCGCGGTGCTCGGATGGAAGGATTGGGGTCACGAAGCCTGGGCACGTGAGAGTTTTCAGGTGCAGCAACCGACGTTAGGCGATCCATCTGCGTCCACGGTGTTATTGGTCGGCGACGAGCCGCAATCGTGGCGGGTGCCGCTGTTTCCGCAGCAGGCACGTTATATCGGCGTGGCCACCAATATCTCCGAGACCGATCAGTACCGCCAGCGCGTGCGTGCGTTGATCGCCGAGCGACCGCAGCTCTACGCCATGTTGGGTGCAGCGCGCGATAAGCAGCAGTTGCGTATCGACCGAATGAATCGCTGGGCGAAGCAAGTTGGCTGGGATGTCCAGCCGCAGTGCACGCATCTGCGGTGGTTGGTTGCGCATGGCCTGCGTGCCGAGCTGGAGACCTCGCAGCCAGGCCGCTGCGTGCTCAATGTGCCCAAGGCAAGGGCAATCGATATTGCGGCCGCAGACAGTGCGGTGCGCGGCGCCGTGCAGCAGCGCCTGGCCGCATACGGGCTGACGCTGGATCCCACGCGCTGCCGCACGCTTTCCTCGTACGTGGGGCAGGCGCACTACCCGTATCAGTTCTGTCAGCTGGCTCGACCCGAGTAGGGGCGTGCGCGCCCACAAGCGTCGCTTGTCTGCAACGTTAATGGCTTGTCTGCAAGGTTAATGCGGCTGATGGCTGAAACAGCCGCCGCGTACGGCTTGCGCTCGTGCACTTCGCATACGCGACGTCCGCCTGTAACCACCACGCGCGGCATGCTCAGTCAGGGCAGTTCAAACCCCGCCTGTCGCAATATCCGCGCCAGCGCGATCAGCGGCAGGCCGACCAGTGCGGTGGGGTCTTCCGAGCGGATGGCGTCGAACAGGCTGATGCCCAGGCCTTCGCACTTGAAGCTGCCGGCGCAATCCAGCGCTGGCTCGGCGGCCAGGTAGCGCTCGATCTCGGCAGGCGTCAGCGGACGTAGCTGTACTTCGGTGAGATCCCGCGCATGCAAGCTGCGCTCCGGGCCGACCAGGCTCACGGCGGTGTGGAAGCGCACCACGCGGCCGGACATCGCGGTCAGCTGCGCGCGCGCCTGGTCCAGCGTTCCCGGCTTGCCCAGGGCCTGGCCGTCCAGGTCGGCCACCTGGTCCGAGCCGATCACCCAGGCATCCGGGACGTGCGCCGCTACCGCTGCTGCTTTCTCGGCGGCAAGGCGGCTGGCCAGAGCGCCTGGGGATTCTCCGGGCTGCGCCTGCTCGTCCACCTCCGGGCGGGCGGTGCTGAAATCCAGTTGCAGGCGGCCGAGCAGCTCACGCCGATAGACGGAAGTTGAGGCAAGGATCAGGCGTGGCATCATGGCGTGCTGTGAGGAGACGGGCAGGGGAGTCTGCCAGCCGCCGCGCCGCGCGACATGTGTGAATGGGCGCATTTGACACGGAACCTGCGGGTCTTTAACATTCTGCGGCTTATGTCCGCGAACGTACCCGAAATGCTGGATGCTTGGCGGATGGTCGCAGCGCGCAGGCGCTTCGATGGCCGCATCCCGCTCTCTGCGATGACCCGTCTGCAGGGAAGCCTTGTCGATACCGAGGGCGAATGTGTCTATTCGCTTGAATTCGGCCAGGACGATCTGTTGAAGGTCGCTTATGTCGAACTCAGTCTCGATGTCGAGCTTCCGTTGGCATGCCAACGCAGCCTGCAACGTTTCCTGTATCCGGTGCAAATCAGACAACGTCTTGGTTTGATCCGTGACGAGGCCGACGAAGCTGCATTGCCGGCCGAGTACGAAGCGCTGCTGGTGCCTGAAGATGGCATGCTGCGGGCGGTGGATCTGGTCGAGGACGAGCTGGTGTTGTCGGTACCGGTGGTGCCAATGGCGCCGGGAAGCGAAGCCGTCGAGGCCGAGTGGGTTCCGACTCAGGAAGAGCAAGACAAGGCCAGTCCGTTCGCGGCGCTGGCAGCGTTGAAGAAACAGTAACCGCCGCTGTTAAGGGCGGAAAGACAGGTCGACGCGGGCGTAGAGCGTCCTGTTCGACTCGACAGACAAGTTATCGAACTTAAGTTGGAGCAATCTCATGGCTGTGCAGAAATCCCGAGTCACCCCGTCCCGTCGCGGCCAGCGTCGTTCGCACGATGCCCTGACCGCCAAGCAGCTGTCGACCGATCCGACCAGCGGCGAGATCCATCTGCGCCACCACATCACCGCTGACGGTTACTACCGCGGCAAGAAGGTGATCGCGACCAAGTCGTCGGCCGTCCAAGAAGATTGATCCGTGGCGCCCGCCGCACACAGCGGCCGGGCGACCCTCGATTCTTCCGGAGCCGTCGGTCACCGCGGCTCTTGCACTAGGAAACAGCATGAGCAAGCGGATCTATTCCAGAATCGCGGGCACGGGTAGCTATTTGCCCGAAAAGGTGTTGACCAACGACGATATGTCCAAGATCGTCGACACCAGCGATGAATGGATCTTCTCGCGCACTGGTATCCGTGAGCGTCATATCGTTGCCGACGACCAGACCACCAGCGATCTGGCGTATTTCGCCTCGCTGAAGGCGATGGAAGCGGCCGGCGTCAGCGCCGACGAGATCGACCTGATCGTGGTCGGCACCACCACTCCCGACCTGATCTTCCCGTCCACTGCCTGCCTGTTGCAGGCACGGCTGGGCAATGTCGGTTGCGGTGCATTCGACGTCAACGCGGCCTGTTCGGGTTTCGTCTATGCGCTCAGCGTCGGCGACAAGTTCATCCGCAGTGGCGACGCCAAGACCGTGCTGGTGGTCGGTGCAGAAACGCTTACCCGTATCGTCGACTGGACTGATCGCACCACCTGCGTGCTGTTCGGCGATGGTGCTGGCGCAGTGGTGCTCAAGGCCGACGAAGAAACCGGCATCCTCAGCACCCATCTGCATGCCGATGGCAGCAAGAAAGAGCTGTTGTGGGATCCGGTCGGCGTGTCGGTCGGTTTCGGCGAAGGCAAGAACGGCGGCGGCGTGTTGCTGATGAAGGGCAGCGAGGTCTTCAAGTACGCGGTCAAGGCACTGGACTCGGTGGTCGACGAGACGCTGGTGGCCAATGGCCTGGGCAAGGGCGACCTGGATTGGCTGATCCCGCATCAGGCCAACATGCGCATCATCGAGGCCACCGCCAAGCGCTTGGAGCTACCGATGGAGCAGGTGGTGGTCACCGTGGATCGCCACGGCAACACCTCCTCGGCCTCGGTGCCGTTGGCGCTGGACGAGGCGGTTCGTTCCGGTCGCGTGCAGCGTGGTCAATTGCTGCTGCTGGAAGCATTCGGTGGTGGATTTACCTGGGGCTCGGCGCTGCTGCGCTACTGAGTCCCGCAGGCATCGCCGCGTCCGCCGGCAATGCCCGACAGCGTCAGGGACGGACCCGTTATGGCAGAACCCATCGTCATCGCCGGACAGCGCGTCTGGCTGAAGCAGTACCGCCGCGACAACCGGGCGGTCTCGCTCGGAGCACTCAACTTCGTCGCCCGCCGCTGGGGCCTGGACGCCTTGCGTCCACCCCCGCACCGTGGTGGTGATGCCGCACGCGATCTGGAAGCGCGCCGGCTCGGCGAGCTGCAGGCGCAAGCGGTCAATGTGCCGCGTGTGGTCGGTTGCGGGCAGGCGGCACTGGTGCTCAGCGACAACGGCCGCTCCTTTGCCAGCTGCCTGCGCGAGGCGGATGCGCCCGAACGCGACCGCCTGATTGCGCTGGCGGTGGCTGCCATTGCCGACGCCCATCGCGATGGCGCGTATTTCGGCCAACCGCTTCCGCGCAACATGACCTTCGACGGGCAGGCGGTCGGCTTCATCGATTTCGAAGAGGATCCGCTGGAAGTGATGGACCTGGCGCAGGCCCAGGCGCGCGACTGGCTGGTGTTTGGCTACGGCGTGGCCAAGTACTACCGCGGCCGCCGCGAGGTGCTGCAGCGGTTGATGACGGGCGCTTTCGATGCGGCCGGCCCGGCCGTGGCGGCGCATGCGCATGTGGTGACCGGACGATTGCAGCGGTTTGCGCAGCTCACCGGTCGCCTGGGGCGCTCTGCCGGGGCGCTGGCGCGCGCCATCCTGGCCATCCACGCGGCGACCTCCCTGGCCGTGGTGCTGGTGCTGGTGATGTGCGTGGACTGGCTCGCCGATGGCGAAATGGACCTGCTCAACGCCTTGCTGTAAGTGTGCCGGCGGTCGCGCCGGCCGGGTCTTGCATACGCGGCAGTACAGACGCCGGGGCGATTTCGCACGTATCATCCCGGCTCGATTTTTGTAGGCAGCAACGCGTGACCGAATCCACTCTCGCCTTCGTGTTTCCCGGCCAGGGCTCGCAGTCCTTAGGGATGCTGGCCGAACTGTCCGAGCTGCATCCGCAGATTCGCGAAACCTTCGCCGAAGCCTCCGAAGGCGCCGGCGTCGACCTATGGGCGCTGTCGCAGGGCGGCCCGGAAGAGATGCTCAACCGCACCGAATACACCCAGCCGGCCTTGCTGGCCGCGGGCGTGGCGGTGTGGCGGTTGTGGAGCGCGCAGCGCGGGCAACGCCCCGCAGTGCTGGCTGGCCACAGCCTGGGTGAATACACCGCGTTGGTCGCGGCCGGTGCCTTGTCGCTGCACGACGGTGCGCACCTGGTACGGCTGCGCGGCCAGTTCATGCAGGCCGCCGCGCCGGCCGGTGTCGGTGCGATGGCCGCAGTGCTGGGCGCCGAAGATGCGCTGGTGCTGGAGGTCTGTGCCGAGGCGGCGGGCAGCCAGGTGGTGGTGCCGGCCAACTTCAATTCGCCGGGTCAGATCGTCATCGGCGGCGATGCGGCCGCAGTGGATCGCGCGCTGGCCTTGCTGGCCGAGCGCGGCGTACGCAAGGCGGTCAAGCTGGCGGTGAGCGTGCCTTCGCACACCCCGTTGATGCGCGATGCAGCCAACCAGCTCAGCGAGGCGATGGCCGGCCTGAGCTGGCACACCCCGCAGATTCCGGTGGTGCAGAACGTGGATGCACGCGTGCACGACGGCAGCGAGGCGATTCGCAGGGCCCTGGCCGAGCAGCTGTATCTGCCGGTGCAGTGGACCGGTTGCGTGCAGGCGCTGGCTGCCCAGGGCGTCACCCGGATCGCCGAATGCGGCCCGGGCAAGGTGCTGAGCGGGCTGATCAAGCGCATCGACAAGCGCCTGGATGCGCGTCCTCTGGCCACGCCTGCCGATTACGCTGGCGCGCTTGAGGCGTGGACGCACTGATCCTCCGACGCATATGCCGGTGTCATGCCGGCCTCCCTCGACGTTCGCAATCACGGTTGCGACGTCCCCCTTCGAGGAAAAGAATTCATGAGCAAGCCACTGCAGGGTGAGATCGCCCTGGTCACCGGCGCCAGTCGCGGGATCGGCGCGGCCATTGCCGACACGCTGGCCGCCCAGGGCGCCACCGTCATCGGCACTGCCACTTCGGTGTCCGGCGCTGCCGCGATCGGCGCGCGTCTGGCCGCCCACGGCGGTCACGGGCGCGAACTCAATGTCACCGACGCGGCGGCGGTCGACGGCCTGATCGATGCGATCGGCAAGGAGTTCGGGGCGATCTCGATTCTGGTCAACAATGCCGGAATCACCCGCGACAACCTGTTGATGCGGATGAAGGAAGACGACTGGCAGGCGATCATCGACACCAATCTGACCAGCGTGTTCCGCACCTCCAAGGCGGTGATGCGCGGCATGATGAAGGCGCGCAAGGGCCGCATCGTCAACATCGCCTCGGTGGTGGGTGTGACCGGCAATCCCGGGCAAACCAACTACGCCGCAGCCAAGGCCGGCATCATTGCGTTCTCCAAGTCGCTGGCCAAGGAAATCGGCTCGCGCGGGGTCACCGTGAATGTGGTGGCGCCCGGCTTCATCGATACCGACATGACCAAGGCGCTGCCGGACGAGGCCCGGACCGCGTTGCTGCAGCAGATCGCACTTGGCTACCTGGGACAGCCGGAGGACATCGCCAACGCGGTGGCATTCCTGGCCGGCCCGAGTGCCCGTTACATCACCGGTGAGACCCTGCACGTCAACGGCGGCATGTACATGCCGTGAGCGTGCGGCGCCGGGAGGCGCTAAGTGGCTGATCGGCCGGGAGTTGTGATGCAATGCAACGCTCGGTCGCTTCCACTACACTATCCAACGCGGCCATCGCAGCGGCGATGGCGTTTTTTTCGTACCACCACTACTCCATCCGGAGCGATATCCCAAATGAGCACCATCGAAGAACGCGTCAAGAAAATCGTCGTCGAACAACTCGGCGTCAAGGAAGAGGAAGTCACCACCAGCGCATCGTTCGTCGATGACCTGGGTGCCGACTCGCTGGACACCGTCGAGCTGGTGATGGCGCTGGAAGAAGAGTTCGAGTGCGAGATCCCGGACGAAGAGGCTGAAAAGATCACCTCGGTCCAGCAGGCGATCGACTACGTGAAGGCTCACGTCAAGAGCTGATGCGTTGTTCCTGACGGTGGCGGCGTGCGTCAAGCCGCTGCTGCGTCAGACATTCCATGGGGCCGCTGATGCGGCCCTGTGTTTTTCAGCGTTAATCGCAAACCGCAAGCACCGTTTGTTGCGTGGTGAGGAGATCTGCAATGAGTCGTCGTGTTGTCGTTACCGGCATGGGCATGGTGTCGCCGCTGGGCAATGATCTGGCCACCAGCTGGGATGGAATCATCCACGGGCGCTCAGGCATTGGCCCGATCACGCAGATCGATGCCTCGCAGTTCACCACCAAGATCGCCGGTGAGATCAAGAATTTTGACCCCACGCTTTTTGTGTCCGCCAAGGACGTCAAGAAGATGGATTCGTTCATCCACTACGGCGTCGGCGCTTCGTTCATGGCGCTGGACGATTCCGGGCTGGAGATCGACGAAAGCAATGCCGAACGTGTTGGCGCCATTCTCGGCTCCGGCATCGGCGGGCTGCTCGGTATCGAAGAGCAGACCATCAAATTCCATGAGGGCGGCGCGCGCAAGATTTCGCCGTTCTATGTGCCCAGCACCATCATCAACATGCTGCCGGGCCAGGTGAGCCTGATCAAGGGCCTGAAGGGCCCAACGTTCTCGGCTGTTTCCGCCTGCGCCACCTCCAATCATTCGATCGGCACCGCGATGCGGATGATCCAGTACGGCGATGCCGATGTGATGCTGGCAGGCGGCGCCGAGCGCGGGTCCTCGCCGAGCTCGGTGGGCGGTTTCTGCGCAATGAAGGCGATGTCCACCCGCAACGACGACCCGACCGCCGCTTCGCGTCCGTGGGACAAGCAGCGCGATGGTTTCGTGCTGGGCGACGGCGCTGGCGTGCTGGTGCTGGAAGAGTACGAGCACGCCAAGGCGCGTGGCGCGCGCATCTATGCCGAGCTGGTCGGCTTCGGCGCCAGCTCCGATGCGTTCCATATGACCGCCCCCAGCGAAGATGGCGAAGGCGCGGCGCGCAGCATGGTTGCGGCGATGCGCGATGCCAAACTCAATCCCGAGCAGATCGGTTACCTCAACGCGCACGGCACCTCCACGCCGTTGGGCGATCTGGCCGAGACGCTGGCGATGAAGCGCGCATTGGGCGACCACGCCTACAAGACCATGGTCAGCTCGACCAAGTCGATGACCGGTCATCTGCTCGGCGCGGCCGGCGGCGTGGAAGCGATCTTCTCGGTGATGGCGCTGCATACCGGCATCATTCCGCCGACCATCAATCTGGAAGAGCCCAGCGAAGGCTGCGACCTGGATTACGTGCCGAACGTGGCACGCGAAGTACAGGTGGATGCGGTGATGTCCAACGGCTTCGGCTTTGGCGGCACCAACGGTACGCTGGTGTTCAAGCGCCTCTGAGTTGGCGCGCCGTTCTTTTTACTGAGAACGGCGCGCAAGCTAGTTTCAGCCGCCGCGCGCGATGCGTCCGCGCGGCCTGATTTCTGATTCACAGCCCGATTCCATCGTCGCTCGCCTTCTGCAGTTGCAGCAGGGCGGCGCGCTCTAGCACCCCACGCCAAACCAGGCCGATGACGCTCACCAGATCCCTGCATGCGGACATCGACCTGCTGGCGCTGCATCGGCTGGCGCCGCAGCGCTATCCGGCCTTGCTCGAATCCACCGCCGTCGGTACCGAGCACGGTCGCTGGGATGTTTTGCTGCTTGCAGAAGGCGCAAGCCTGCGGCTCGACGCCGATGGGCACACGCGCGATGGCGACGGACGCGTGCTGGAAGGCGGCTTTCTGGCTGCGCTGGATGCAGCCTGGCAGGCCGAGCGCGTGCCGCACGATGCGACAAGTCCATGGCCGTTTCGTGGCGGCTGGGCGGTGTTGCTGGATTACGAGCTGGCCGCGCAGGTCGAGCCGATTCTGCAGTTGCCCGCGCGCGACGATCACTTGCCGACAGCGCTCGCCCTGCGTGCGCCGGCCGCGGTGTTGCGTGATCGGGTAGATGGACACTGCATCGCACTGGCCGAGCCGGGGCGCGAAGAGTTGCTGGTGCGCATCGTTGAAGACATCGCCGCCTGCGCCGTGCTGCCGCCGTTGCCGGACTGGGTCGCTCCGGTGGCTGTCGAAGAAGACGCGCCCGAACGCTTCACCGGTGCAGTGGAGCGCGTGCTTGAGTATCTGTGCGCTGGCGACGTGTTTCAGGCCAATATCTCGCGCGCCTGGCATGCGGTCTTCGCTGCTGCGGTCGATCCGGCAGCGCTGCATGCGCGGCTGCGCGCGGCCAACCCCGCACCGTTTGCCGGCCTATTCGTGGCGGCGGGACGCGCGGTGGTGAGTTCCTCGCCGGAGCGACTGGTGTCGGTGCAGGGCGATGTGGTGCAGACGCGCCCGATCGCCGGCACCCGTGCGCGCTTTGCCGGCGACGACGATGCCGCGCGCATCCGCGAGCTGGTCGGCCATCCGAAGGAACGCGCCGAGCACGTCATGCTGATCGACCTGGAGCGCAACGACCTGGGCCGCATCTGTGCGCCCGGAACGGTGGACGTGGATGAGCTGATGGGCGTGGAGAGCTACGCGCATGTGCACCACATCGTCAGCAATGTGCGCGGCCGCCTGCGCGCCGGAGTGACGCCGGGCGAGGTGATCGCGGCGGTGTTTCCCGGCGGCACCATCACCGGTTGCCCGAAGGTGCGCTGCATGCAGATCATCGCCGAGCTCGAACGCACCGCGCGTGGCGCCTACACCGGTGCGTTCGGTTGGCTCAATCGCGATGGCGACATGGATCTGAACATCCTGATCCGCACCGCCGAAGTGGCCGGAAACCAGGTGCATTTCCGCACCGGGGCCGGGATCGTGGTGGATTCGGATCCGCAGCGCGAGCTGGACGAAACCCGCGCCAAGGCGCGCGGCCTGCTGCGTGCACTCGACCAGATATGAGCGCTTCAACGGGACATCACCGGCGCGCGGTATCCTGCGCGGCGCTGGGGCAATGACGAGGTACGTGTGGCGGTGACTGGCAAACGTGGATGTCTGGCCGTGCTGGGCACGGCACTGTTGCTCGCGGCGTTGCTGGCGATTGCGGCTGTGGTGGCGTGGCGGCACTACCTGCACTTCGCCGCTACACCGGTGAGCGCGAGCGCGCCCAGTGTGGTGATTGCGCCCGGCGATTCACTCAAGGTGACGTTGCGCAAGTTGCGCGATGCCGGCGTGGCGCAGGGCACGGATCTGGAATGGCAGCTGCTCGCCCGCCAGGTCGATGCGGCCGGCAAGCTCAAGGTGGGCGAATACGCGCTGGCGCCGGCTCTCTCGCCGCGCGAGCTGCTTGAACGCATGCGCCAGGGCCGGGTGATCCAGTACCGCTTCACGATCGTGGAGGGCTGGAATTTCCGCCAATTGCGCGCGGCACTGGCTACCGCCACGCCGTTGCAGCAATCCATCGGCGCGCTGGACGATGCGGCTGTGATGGCGCGGTTGGGCTTTGCCAATCAGCATCCGGAAGGCCGCTTCCTGCCGGAAACCTATCTCTACCAGCGCAGCGACAGCGATGTGGACGTGCTCAGGCGCGCGCACGTGGCCATGGACAAGGCATTGGCGCAGGCCTGGGAGCAGCGCGCTCCCAACTTGCCGCTGACTTCGCCGGAGCAGGCGCTGATCCTGGCCTCCATCATCGAAAAGGAGACCGCGCTGGGCAGCGAGCGACCGCTGATTGCCGGGGTGTTCCTGCGCCGCCTGCAGCTGGGTATGAAGCTGCAGACCGACCCGACCGTGATCTACGGCATCGGCAGCAGCTACGACGGCAATATCCGCCGTCGCGATCTGACCACCGACACGCCATACAACACCTACACCCGCACCGGCCTGACCCCGACCCCGATCGCCATGCCGGGCCGTGAAGCATTGCTGGCAGCGGTACGTCCGGCGCCCGGCCAGGCGCTGTACTTTGTCGCGGTCGGCGATGGCACCGGCGCGCATGCGTTCTCGTCTACCCTGGCCGAGCACAACGCCGCAGTGGCGCGCTATCTGCAGCGTCGCCGCTTGCCGCAACCGGAACCAATGCCATGACCGCCGCATTTTCGCCCTGGCAGCAGCGCGCCTACGACCAGACCCTGGCGGCGCTGGACGCCGGCCGCCTCGGGCACGGCTTGCTGATCTGCGGGCCGGATGGCCTGGGCAAGCGTGCGGTCGCCCTGGCGCTGGCCGAGCACGTGCTGGCCAGCGCGCCGGACCCGGCGCTGGCGCAGCGCAGCCGGCAGCTGATCGCGGCCGGGACCCACCCGGACCTGCAGCTGATCTCGTTCATTCCCAACCGCACCGGCGACAAGCTGCGCACCGAGATCGTGATCGAGCAGGTGCGCGAGATTTCGCAGAAGCTCTCGCTGACCCCGCAGTACGGCATCGCGCAGGTGGTGATCGTCGATCCGGCCGATGCGATCAATCGCGCTGCCTGCAACGCCTTGCTCAAGACACTGGAGGAACCCTCGCCGGGTCGCTACCTGTGGCTGATCAGTGCGCAGCCGGCGCGCTTGCCGGCGACCATCCGCAGCCGCTGCCAGCGTCTGGAATTCAAGCTGCCGCCCGCGCACGAGGCGCTGGCCTGGTTGCTGTCGCAAGGCGTTGGCGAGCGGGCTGCACAGGAAGCGCTGGAGGCCGCACGCGGCCATCCGGGGCTTGCCGCGCAGTGGTTGCGCGAAGATGGCCTGGCGGTACGTCGCACGGTGGCGCAGGATCTGGAGCAGATCGCCGCCGGGCGCACCAGCGCAGTGGATGTTGCGCAGCGCTGGACCAACGACGGCCAGGCCGACCAACGTCTGCGCCACGCCGCCGACCTGGCGCTGGCACAGGCATCTGCCGGCTTGACCGATCCATCGCGGTTGCACAAGCTGGCGACCTGGTTTGACGCCGCCAATCGCACACGCGATCTGCTGCGCACCACCGTCCGTGCCGATCTGGCGGTGACGGAATTGTTGCTGTCCTGGCGCGAGGGAGAGCGTCCGGTACGTTCTAGGGGAACTCGATGAGTGCAATGAATGCACGCCAAGGCATTTTGTCGCTGGCGTTGAAAGACAAGCCGGCGCTCTACAGCGCGTACATGCCGTTCGTGAAAGGCGGCGGCATCTTCGTACCCACACCCAAGCGCTACATGCTCGGCGACGAGGTGTTCCTGCTGCTGACGCTGCCGGACTCCAGCGAGCGCCTGCCGGTCGCCGGCAAGGTCATCTGGACCACGCCCGCCGGCGCGCAGGGCAACCGCGCTGCCGGCATCGGCGTGCAGTTCCCGGACGGCCCGGAAGGTGAGGCGGTACGCAACAAGATCGAGACGCTGCTGGCGGGGTTGACGACTTCGGATAAACCGACGCATACGATGTGACGCGTGTGCAGTGCGGTGTGACGCAGCCGCGTGTGCGTGATCGCCCTCGTCTTCAAGCGGGTCATCGAAGGGAACGGGCGTTTGAACCGCACGGAATCGACCGCCACGATGTCGCTACCAGGTAGCCGGAACGCCGCATCCACGCATCAGAATTGAGCGTTTTCGACAGCATCGCTGCGGCCGTGGATGAACCTGTTGACGACCGCCGCAGCTGCCCTATAATGTGCGGCTCGCGTCACCGGGCGGTTAGCTCAGCGGTAGAGCATTGCCTTCACACGGCAAGGGTCACAAGTTCGAACCTTGTACCGCCCACCATCGAAATCCAGTAACAGATATGGGTTTCAGCGCGAGAAGAGAAGAGCCGGCCAAGTGCCGGCTTTTTGTTGTCCTGCAAGGTGTTGAGCATCTAGTTCAGTTGAGTATTTGTGCCGCCTGACAGATGTCGTCGAATCGTTGTGGCTGTCCAACGCTGCGTTTGGCGGGTGTCGCCGGCAGCGTGGATGGGCAAGGATTACGCGTAGTGGTAGCGCGTCTGAGCAATCAGCAGGATGCCATTCTCGGCCTTGTAGACAATCCGGTGTTCGTCGTTGATGCGGCGTGACCAGTAGCCCGCCAGCGCATGGCGCAACGGTTCGGGTTTGCCGATGCCCTGGAAAGGATCGCGCTGAATGGCCTTGATCAACTCGTTGATGCGCTTGAGCATCTTCTTGTCGGTCTGTTGCCAGTAGAGGTAGTCCTCCCAGGCATTGTCCGCAAACTGCAGAATCACTCAGCCAGTTCCTGTTCCTTGCCGCGACCGGCCTCAAGCTGGGCAATGGATTCCAGCAGCCGTTGCGCGCTCTTCGGGCTGCGCAGCAGGTAGGCGGTCTCTTCCATAGCCTTGTAGTCTTCCAGCGACAACATGACCACGGCGCGCTCACCGCTGCGCGTGATGATCACCGGCTCATGGTCATTGACGACACGGTCCATGGTGTCAGCCAGAGAGGCACGCGCGGCGCTGTAGGTGATGGTGTCCATGAGATGATCCAGATATGTACAGGAAATTGTACGTATGTGTGTGGGAGAGTCAACTGTCCAGTCTGCTGGCCTCCGGACTGGTTCAAAGTCGCCGACCGTCATGCTATTCCGGTTGTGCCTGCTTCTTGCGGGCCCGCGAATGAATCGCCATCCTGCACTACCCCCCGCGTTGAAAAAGGAGTGGCGATGAAGACGCTGCTTGGAAGTGCTCTGGTTGCGATGGTGTTGCTGGCCGGCTGTGCCCGCGATGTGGGAGAGCAGTACGTGGGCAAGTGGGTCAACGTGAAGTCGCAGAAGAACGTGCTCAGCATCGAGCACAATGGCGAGAGCTTCATCATTCGCGATACCACGCCGGAGTTGTTGGGCAGCGGCGTCAAGACAAAGAATCATCCGGCAATCTTGAACAAGGGTGTGCTGCAGGTGTCCAGCGCGGATGGCACCGTCAATTACGCGATCGATCAGGCGACCGGCCATTTGAGCACGGGCGATAGCGAGTACACGCGGGTTAAGTGATCGCTACGCGCTCGCTCAACGGGCGTGCGCTGGAGTGGGCGGCACTGCATGTGCGGCGGGATCGCATCACCAACGTAGCAGCGACCATGTCGTGTGGACTGCGTCGCTGGTTTGTGATCGCTGACCGCGAGTCTTGCGTTCTCAACGACGTGCTGCAAAGCCCCGCGCTTGTGTCCTGAGCAGGCGATGCCAGAGCCCGCAGCTGCGTCTTGAGCACACGAAGCCGAAGTGTGCATTTGCATCTCAAGCCCGCGATGCCAAGGCCTGCGCCTGCATCCAGCGCCACAAGGTGGTGCGCGAGACGCCGAGTGCTTGTGCGGCGAGGGCGCGATTGCCGTTTGCGCGCTCGAGCGCTGCGCTGACTGCTGCTGCAGTGAGTTGCATGCGTGAGGTTGCAAGATCGGTGAGTTGGACAGCTTGCATGCTGTCGCCAAGGTGCATGTCGAATAGCTCTGGTGCCCAGCTTTCCAGATGATCCAGGCTCAGGTTGTCGTATGGCTGTGCCTTCCAGTGGATGCACAGGCGTTCGACCAGATTGCGTAGTTCGCGCACGTTGCCTGGCCACGCGTGCTGTTGCAGCTGCTGCAATGCTGTCGGTGTCAGTGGCGAAGGGATACTGCCCAGTTGCTGGAAGTAATGCGTCAGCAACAAGGCGATCTCGTCGGGTCGGTTGCGCAGTGGCGGCAGTGCGATGCGCAGCGCTGCCAGCCGATAAAAAAGATCGCGGCGGAAGCGTCCTTGTTCGACCAGTGTCTGCAGCGGTTGCAGGCTGGCGGCGACGACGCGCACGTCGACAGCGACCGGCAACGTGGCGCCAACTCGTAGCACCTCGCGCTCTTCCAGCACGCGCAGTAAGCGTGTCTGCAGCGGCATCGGCAGTTCGCTGATTTCGTCGAGAAACAAGGTGCCGTCCTGTGCGGCTTCGATCAGGCCGATGTGCCCGCCGCGGCGTGCGCCGGTGAATGCACCGTCGCTATAGCCGAACAATTCTGCTTCCAGCAGCGATTCGCTGATGGCGCCGCAATTGATCGCAACGAAGCGGCCGCGCCGACGGCTGCCGGCGTGCAGTTGGCGCGCGACAAGTTCCTTGCCGGTGCCGGTTTCGCCGCTGATCAAGACTGTGCCGGGATGTGGCGCGTACAGCTGCACCAACGCGCGCACGTGCGTCATTGCGTTGTCTTCGCCAAGCAATGCATCGGTGCGGCGAGCGCGACGTGTGCCGGTGCGGCCTGTAGGGCGATCGTTACTGGGCGCGGTGCCCAAGGCGATGGCCTGTTCGAGCGCCAGGCGTACCGAATCTGCGGAATACAGCAGCACACCGGGTAGGCCGGCCTGTTCGGCGAAATCGATCGCCATGCCGGTGCCGACGATGACCTGGATGCCGCTGGCGCGCAGGTCGGCGATGCAGTCGCGGGCGTCTTCGGCGGTGACGAAACGGCGGTGTTCTATGTCGAGGTCGAAGCTCTGCTGGAAGACGCGGAACGAGGGCACATCGGTGGCGTGGGTGACCACGCCGATGCGTGGCGCGATACGCCGTGCGCGCGCCAGCGCTTCCATCAGATCGAACCCGGTGGCCTGGATCGGCGCCAGCGGCAGCGCAAGCCGGCTGCGCAGATAGGCGGCATTGGAGCCGCCGGCGACCAGCACATCGCAGCGCTCGCGGCGCAGACGCTGGCCAATGACCTCCACTGCTTCGGCAAAGCCGAGGTTGATCTGCTCGATGCGCGCGCGCTGGTCGAACTCGGGGATGACATCGGCCAGCAGGCCGGTCAGACGTGAAACGCTGACGGTCCAGACCACAGGTGTTGAGACGTCGGAAGGCTCGGGGATGGAGGGCGTGCGCATCATGCAGTCGCGTTTCAATGGCGTTTCATGCTGCTCCACACGTTACGGATTTGCAACAAATTGACACAGTCTCGGCAGTAAAATCAAAGAGTTACAGTTGGCATGCCACTTGCGCTCATCACCACATCCCAATCCAGGAACCGCCATGACGCTTTCGCCCCCCGCTTCCGCCGGCACGCGCTTCCGCGCCGCGCTGGCTGCCGAATCGCCGCTGCAGGTGATCGGCGCGATCAATGCCAACCATGCGCTGCTGGCCCAGCGCGCCGGCTACCAGGCGATCTATCTGTCGGGCGGCGGTGTGGCGGCCGGCTCGTTGGGGTTGCCGGACCTGGGTATCAATACGCTGGAAGACGTGCTGATCGACGTGCGCCGCATCACCGATGTCTGCGAACTGCCGCTGCTGGTGGATGTGGACACCGGCTTCGGGCCGAGTGCGTTCAACATCGAGCGCACCATCAAATCGCTGATCAAGGCGGGCGCGGCCGGTTGCCATATCGAAGATCAGGTAGGCGCCAAGCGTTGCGGACATCGGCCGGGCAAGGAGATCGTCAGCCAGGGCGAGATGGTGGATCGGGTCAAGGCGGCCGCCGATGCCAAGACCGATGCGGCGTTCTTTTTGATTGCACGCACCGATGCGATCCAGATGGAAGGCGTGGATGCGGCGATCGAACGCGCCATCGCCTGCGTGGAAGCCGGTGCCGACGGTATCTTCGCCGAGGCCGCGTACGACCTGGACACCTACAAGCGCTTCGTCGATGCGGTGCGTGTGCCGGTGCTGGCCAACATCACCGAATTCGGCAAGACGCCACTGTTTACCCGCGACCAACTTGCGCAGGCCGGTGTGGCGATCCAGCTGTTTCCGTTGTCCGCATTCCGTGCGGCCAACAAGGCGGCCGAGGCGGTCTACACCGCGATTCGTCGCGACGGGCATCAACAGGCCGTGCTCGAAAGCATGCAGACACGCGAAGAGCTGTACGAACGCATCGGCTACCACGGCTTCGAGCAGCGTCTGGATGCGCTGTTTGCGCGCAAAGGCGCATGATCGCGCTCTGCTGCGCGCACGTTTCGCCACCTCATCCGTGACACCGCAACACGACATAGTTTGGGAGCTCATCGCATGAACGACACCGTCAACCCCGGTTTCAAGCCAAAAAAATCCGTCGCATTGTCCGGTACTGCTGCCGGCAACACCGCGTTGTGTACGGTGGGCCGCAGCGGCAACGATCTGCATTACCGCGGGTACGACATTCTTGATCTGGCAACCACCAGCGAGTTCGAGGAAATCGCGTATCTGCTGGTGCATGGCAAGTTGCCCAACAGCGGCGAACTGCGCGGCTACAAGGCCAAATTGCGCTCGCTGCGCGGCGTGCCGGCTGCGGTGAAGACTGCGCTGGAACAGCTACCGCCTTCGGCGCATCCGATGGATGTGATGCGCACCGGTGTCTCGGTATTGGGCTGCCTGCAGCCGGAGAAGGACGACCACAACCATCCCGGTGCGCGCGACATCGCCGACAAGCTGATGGCATCGTTGGGCTCGATGTTGCTGTACTGGTATCACTACAGCCACAACGGCAAGCGCATCGAGGTGGAGACCGACGACGATTCCATCGGCGGGCATTTTCTGCATCTGTTGCACGGCTTTGCGCCGAAGGAGTCCTGGGTGCGTGCGATGCACACCAGCCTGATCCTGTACGCCGAGCATGAGTTCAACGCGTCCACGTTCGCGAGCCGCGTGATTGCCGGTACCGGTAGCGATATGTACAGCGCCATCGCCGGCGGCATCGGTGCGTTGCGCGGCTCCAAGCACGGTGGCGCCAACGAAGTGGCCTTCGAAGTGCAGAAGCGCTACGACACCCCGGATGAAGCCGAGGCCGACATCAAGGCGCGCGTGGAGCGCAAGGAAGTGGTGATCGGCTTCGGGCATCCGGTCTACACCGTGTCCGACCCGCGCAACAAGGTGATCAAGGAGGTGGCGCGGGAGCTGTCCGACGAGCAGGGCAGCCGCAAGATGTACGACATTGCCGAGCGCCTGGAGACGGTGATGTGGGACATCAAGAAAATGTTCCCGAACCTGGATTGGTTCAGCGCGGTGAGCTACCACATGATGGGCGTGCCGACGGCGATGTTTACGCCGTTGTTCGTGCTGGCGCGCACTGCAGGGTGGAGTGCGCACATCATCGAGCAACGCGTGGACGGCAAGATCATTCGTCCCTCGGCCAATTACACCGGGCCGGAAGATCAGGTGTTCGTACCGTTGGATCAGCGTTCCTGAGAACGCGCTCGCCGTTGGAGTGGTGCACCTCGATCGCCTTCGTTCAATGAAGGCGATCGAGCTCTCGCAAGCGCGATGAGAGATGGAGAAACCCTAAAGGCGTCTGAGACTCTAATCCGAATCCCGAATCCCGAATCCCGAATCCCGAATCCCGAATCCCGAATCCCGAATCCCGAAATGCCCCCGCCCGCTTCGACATCGCCAGCCATGAACAGCCAGTACCGCAAGCCCCTGCCGGGCACCTCGTTGGATTACTTCGATGCACGCGCTGCGGTGGATGCGCTGCAACCAGGCGCCTACGCAATGCTGCCGTACACCGCCCGCGTGCACGCCGAAAACCTGGTGCGGCGTGCAGAACCGCAGATGCTGGAGGCGTACCTGCGCCAGCTGATCGAGCGCAAGCGCGATCTGGATTTTCCGTGGTTTCCGGCGCGCGTGGTGTGCCACGACATTCTGGGGCAGACCGCGTTGGTCGACCTGGCCGGACTGCGCGATGCGATCGCCGAGCAGGGGGGCGATCCGGCGCAGGTCAATCCGGTGGTGCCGGTACAGTTGATCGTCGATCACTCGCTGGCGGTGGAATACGCCGGTTTCGACAAGCAGGCCTTCGCCAAGAATCGCAGCGTGGAAGACCGTCGTAATGCCGACCGCTTCCATTTCATCGAATGGACCAAGCGCGCGTTCGAAAACATGGAAGTGATTCCGCCGGGCAACGGGATCATGCATCAGATCAATCTGGAGAAGATGTCGCCGGTGATCTACACGTTGGATGGCGTTGCGTTTCCCGATACCTGCGTGGGCACCGACAGCCACACCCCGCATGTGGATGCGCTGGGTGTCATTGCAGTCGGTGTTGGCGGATTGGAAGCGGAAAACGTGATGCTCGGGCGCGCATCGTGGATGCGCTTGCCCGACATCATCGGAGTGGAGTTGCTGGGCAAGCCGGCACCCGGTATCACCGCCACCGACATCGTGCTGGCGTTGACCGAGTTTTTGCGTCAGCAGCGTGTGGTCGGTGCATATCTGGAGTTCTATGGTGCCGGCGCCAGCGCATTGACCATTGGCGACCGCGCGACCATCTCCAACATGACGCCGGAGTTCGGCGCCACCGCGGCGATGTTCTATATCGACCAGCAGACGCTGGACTATTTGCGTCTGACCGGGCGCGAAGACGCGCAGATTGCATTGGTGGACACCTACGCGCGCCATACCGGCTTGTGGGCGGATGATCTGGTCACCGCGCAGTACGAGCGCGTGCTGCAGTTCGACCTGTCGAGCGTCGTGCGCAATATGGCCGGGCCATCCAACCCACACAAGCGCGTGGCGACCAGCGCGCTGGCCGAGCGCGGCATTGCCGGCACGTGGGAAGACGTGCCGGGCCAGATGCCCGATGGTGCGGTGATCATTGCGGCGATCACTTCGTGCACCAACACCTCCAATCCACGCAATGTCATCGCCGCCGGTTTGCTGGCGCGCAATGCGAATGCACGTGGACTGACCCGCAAACCGTGGGTAAAAAGTTCGCTGGCGCCGGGCTCCAAGGCGGTGCAGTTGTATCTGGAAGACGCCGGCTTGTTGAGCGAACTGGAACAACTGGGCTTTGGCATCGTCGCGTTCGCGTGCACCACCTGCAATGGCATGAGCGGTGCGCTGGACCCAGTGATCCAGCAAGAGATCATCGACCGCGATCTGTATGCCACGGCGGTGTTGTCGGGCAACCGCAATTTCGACGGGCGCATCCATCCGTATGCCAAGCAGGCGTTTCTGGCATCGCCGCCGTTGGTGATCGCCTATGCCATCGCCGGTACGGTGCGCTTCGATATCGAAAAAGATGTGCTGGGCATCGATGCCGATGGCGTGGCAGTGACGCTCAAGGATCTGTGGCCCAGCGATGCGGAGATCGATGCGGTGGTGGCGCGCAGCGTCAAGCCGGAACACTTCCGCAGCGTCTACGACCCGATGTTCAAGCGCAGCGTGGGGCAGGGCGTGCAGGTGAGCCCGCTCTACGACTGGCGGCCGCAAAGCACCTATATCCGTCGTCCGCCGTACTGGGAAGGCGCGCTCGCCGGTGCACGCAGTTTGCATGGCCTGCGCCCGTTGGCGGTGCTGGGCGACAACATCACCACCGACCATCTCTCGCCGTCGAATGCGATCCAGGCCGGCAGTGCGGCCGGCGAATATCTGGCGCAGATGGGCGTGCCGGAAGAAGACTTCAATTCCTACGCCACCCATCGCGGCGATCACCTCACCGCGCAGCGCGCTACCTTCGCCAATCCCAAGCTGGTCAACGAAATGGCCGTGGTCGATGGACAGGTCAAGGCAGGATCGCTGGCGCGGCTGGAACCGGAAGGGCAGGTGCTGCGCATGTGGGAGGCGATCGAAACGTACATGACGCGCAAGCAGCCGCTGATCATCGTTGCCGGTGCCGATTACGGGCAGGGGTCCTCGCGTGACTGGGCCGCCAAGGGCGTGCGGCTGGCCGGGGTGGAAGTGATCGTGGCCGAAGGCTTCGAGCGGATTCACCGCACCAACCTGATCGGCATGGGTGTGTTGCCGCTGGAGTTCAAGCCGGGCACCGATCGCAAGACGCTGGGCATCGATGGCAGCGAAACCTTCGATGTGATGGGCGAACGCACACCCGGCGCCACGCTGACGCTGTCGATCCATCGGCGCAACGGCGAGCAGGTGCAGGTGCCGGTCACCTGCCGCCTGGACACCGCCGAGGAAGTGTCCATCTACGAGGCGGGCGGCGTGCTGCAACGCTTTGCGCAGGATTTTCTTGAGAGCCGGGAATCGGGAGTCGGGAATCGAGATTTGTTGAAAGCGACATCAGCACCGCAAGCGCACTAGCGTCCATGGCCCTTGCCGTGGTTCTGCCACCCAATCGCCATTCTCAATTCCCAATCCCGGCCCCCCATGACCCATCTCCCCAACTCCGCATCCCGGCCACCTACATGCGTGGCGGCACCAGCAAGGGCGTGTTCTTCCGTCTGCAGGATCTGCCCGCCGCCGCGCAGCAGCCCGGACCTGCGCGCGATGCGTTGTTGCTGCGGGTGGTCGGCAGCCCCGATCCATATGGCAAGCAGATCGATGGCATGGGCGGGGCGACCTCCAGCACCAGCAAGAGCGTGATCGTGTCGGCCAGTACCCGCGCCGGACACGATGTGGACTATCTGTTCGGGCAGGTGGCCATCGACAGCGCGTTCGTGGACTGGAGCGGCAACTGCGGCAATCTGTCGGCGGCGGTGGGGCCGTTTGCGATTGCCAATGGCCTGATCGACCCCGCGCGGGTACCGCGCAAGGGTGTGGCGACGGTGCGGATCTGGCAGGCAAATATCGGCAAGACCATCGTGTCGCATGTGCCGATGAGCGATGGCCAGGTGCAGGAAACCGGCAACTTCGAACTGGATGGGGTGACCTTTCCGGCGGCCGAAGTGCAGCTGGAGTTTCTCGACCCTGCCGACGATGCCGAAGGCGAGGGTGGGGCGATGTTTCCCACCGGCAAGCTGATCGATCAATTGGAGATTCCGGGCCTGGGCACGATCGCCGCGACGCTGATCAATGCCGGCATCCCGACCATCTTCGTCAACGCGCGCGACCTGGGCTACACCGGCACCGAGTTGCAGGAGGCGATCAATGGTGACCCGCGCGCATTGACGATGTTCGAGACCTTGCGTGCGCATGGCGCGGTGCGGATGGGCTTGATTGCGAAAGTGGAAGATGCGGCCACGCGGCAACACACGCCGAAGGTGGCGTTCGTTGCGCCGCCGGCCGATTACGTTGCGTCCAGCGGCAAGCCGGTGCACGCGGCCGAACTCGATCTGCTGGTGCGCGCGATGTCGATGGGCAAGTTGCATCACGCGATGATGGGCACTGCGGCGGTGGCCATCGGTACGGCAGCCGCTGTGCCGGGCACCTTGGTCAATCTTGCAGCGGGCGGCGCGACGCGCTCGGCAGTGCGCTTCGGGCATCCGTCCGGCACGTTGCGCGTTGGCGCCGAAGCGCAGTTGGTGGATGGCCAGTGGCAGGTGACCAAGGCGTTGATGAGCCGCAGTGCGCGGGTGCTGATGGAAGGTTGGGTGCGGGTGCCGGGTGATGTTCTGCAGGCACAGTGATCGGCGCAGGCGACATGGAATGCCGCTGCTACCACTGGCGATGTCAACGCCTTTCCCCATGATTGGAACGGCAGGCTCAAGCCTCCTTTCCAGGCGACCCGGTACTGGCACCGGGGCCTGAGACCCGGTACGCCCCGCCGCACAAATTGCACGGCCGTGTTGCAATAATTCGAACGCCTTTTCGAATTCCGAAAACTTTTTCGCACGCGCTCTGCCAAATTTGTGTAAATCGTGTTAATTCTGTTGCAACGCGGCATGCAGATCAGGCCGTTCCGCCACCAGAATCCGGAGTCTTTCCCATGTCCGCCAGCCGGTCGCTCAAGATCAGCGCGCTCGCCGTTGCCGTCGCTTCCCTTCTTCCGTTACATGCCGCTGCCCAGCAGGCGCCCGGCGACGACGGTGTCGTACGTCTGGACGCGGTCAAGGTCACGGTCGAACGCCGTTCGGAAGACTCCAAGGACGTGCCGGTGTCGGCATCGGTGCTGCGTCCGGAATTTCTGGATGCCATCTCCACCAGCGGCTCGGACATCCGCGTGCTCGCCGGCAAGGCGCCCAGCCTCAATATCGAATCGTCCAACGGCCGTGTGTTCCCGCGCGTGTACATCCGCGGCTACGGCAACACCGACTTCAACACCTACGCCTCGCAGCCGGTGTCACTGATCTATGACGACGTGGTGCAGGAAAACGCGTTCCTGAAGGGCTTCCCGATCTTCGATCTGGAAGGCCTGGAAGTGCTGCGCGGCCCGCAGGGCACGCTGTTCGGCCGCAACACGCCGGCCGGCGTGGTCAAGTTCAACTCGGTCAAGCCGACCATTGGCGCCAATGACGGCTACGCCAGCCTGTCCTACGGCACCTACGGCACGATGACGCTGGAAAGCGGCCTGAGCATCGCCATGGGCGAGCATTGGGCGGCGCGTCTGTCCACGCTGGGCCAGCGTCGCGACGACTGGGTGGAAAACCGCGATGGCCGCGATCTGGAAGGCTATACCGACTCGGCCGTGCGCCTGCAGCTGCTGTACCAGGCCAGCGACGATTTCAGCGCGCTGTTCAACGCGCATGCGCGTCATCTGGACGGCACCGCGCGCCTGTTCCGCGCCAACGTCATCCAGCCCGGCACCAACCAGTTGGTGGATGGCTTCGACGAAGAAAAATCCTTCATCGACGGTGCCAACAACCAGGAACTGCAGACCTACGGCGGCAGCGCCAATCTGACCTGGGACCTGGGCGACATCGCGCTGCACTCGATCACCGCGTATGAAGGCATCGGCAAGTACTACAGCCGCGGCGACATCGACGGCGGCTTCGGCGCGGTGTTCGCACCGCCGTCCGGCCCGGGCGTGATTCCGTTCCCGGTGGAAACCGCCGGCGGCATCAAGAGCCTGGACCAGTACAGCCAGGAACTGCGCGCCGAATCGCAGTACGAAGGCCCGCTCAACTGGCAGGCCGGCCTGTACTACTTCCACGACGATGTGGAAGGCGAAAACTACACCTACAACACCTTCAGCGGCGGCGATCTGGCCAGCTACCAGCTGACCCGCCAGCGCAACACCTCGTGGGCGGCATTCGGCTCGTTGAACTATGCGGCCACCGATCGCCTGAACCTGCGCGCCGGCATCCGCTACACCTACGACAAGAAGACCTTCGACGTGCTGGCGCTGGATCGCGTCACGCTGGTCGAGCCGTCCAGCGGCGAGACCGACAACTCCAAGGTCACCGGCGATCTGGCGGCCACCTTCGCCATCAACGACGACGTCAACGTGTACGCCCGTGCGGCACGCGGCTTCCGTGGCGCCAGCTTCGGCGTGCCCTCGGGCACCGCGCCGCTGACCGTGGCCGAGCCGGAGACGGTGGATTCGTTCGAGATCGGCATCAAGTCGGATCTGTTCGACAACCGCGCGCGCCTGAGCTTCGACGTCTACGATTTCCGCGTCAAGAACCAGCAGCTCACCGCAGTGGGCGGCGTCTCCAACGACGTGCGCCTGCTCAACGCCGACAAGACCAAGGCGCGCGGCGCCGAGTTCGACTTCGAAGCGCTGCTCACCCAGAACCTGCGCGTCACCGCCGGCGGCGCCTACAACTGGACCCGCATCGACGATCCGGCGCTGTCGGTGGGCGTGTGCCGCACCTGCACCGTGACCGACCCGCTCAACGCGGCCGGCAACGCCATCATCGACGGCAACGATCTGCCGCAGGCTGCCAAGTGGATGGCCAACGCCACCTTGCGTTACGGCATCCCGATGGGCGACGACGGCGAGCTGTTCTTCTATACGGACTGGTCCTACCGCAGCGAAGTGAACTTCTTCCTGTACGACTCCAAGGAGTTCACCGGCCAGCCGCTGGTCGAAGGCGGCGCCAAGATCGGCTACAACTGGGGCGCGGGTGCGTACGAGGTGTCGGTGTTCTGCCGCAACTGCACCAACCAGATCCGCGTGACCGGTGCGATCGACTTCAACAACCTCACCGGCTTCATCAACGACCCGCGCATCGTGGGTGCGCAGTTCCGCGCCAATTTCTGATCGGCGTTGTGGTGTAGCACGATTGAACCGCCGGCCAACATGCCGGCGGTTTTTTTATGGCGGCAGGAGGAGATACATGCAGCGGATATGGCGTAACGCGTGGTGGATGATGGGGCTGTGGTGTGCGTCGGCAGTGGCGTGGGCGCAGCCGCCTTCGGCGAGTGCAGCGCAGGCGGCGCCAACGCCCACATCCACCGAGTTGCTGGTGGTCTCCACCGATATCGGCGACGACATCGACGATGCGTTTGCGTTGGGGCTGTTGTTGCGTAGCCCGCAGTTGCGCGTGCTGGGCATCGCATCGGCCTGGGGCGATACCACGTTGCGTGCGCAGTTGTTGCAGCGCCTGTTGCAGCAGGCCGGGCGCAGCGAGATTCCGTTGGCGGTGGGCGCGCGTACCACCAGCACGATCGCTTTCAGCCAGGCGCGTTGGGCGGCCAAGGGACAGTTGCCGGGCAAGCTGCCGGATGCGGCGCAGATGATCCTGCAGCAGGCGCGCCTGCATCCCGGTCAGGTGACCTTGCTGGTGTTGGGGCCGATGACCGACGCGGCATTGGCGCAGCAGCGCGACCTGGGCGGCTTTGCCAAGCTCAAGCGCATCGTGGCGATGGGCGGCTCGGTGAGAGTGGGCTATGGCAAGTCGGCGTATCGTCCGGCCAGTGCGCCGGCACCGGAGTACAACATCCTCTCCGACGTCGCAGCCGCCCAGCGCGTGTTCGCGTCAGGCGTGCCGATCGTGTTGCTGCCCTTGGACGCCACACAGATCACGCTGGAAGAACCCGAGCGCATCGCCTTGTTTGCACATGGCGACGGGCTCACCGATGCGCTCACTCAGCTGTACTACCAGTGGCGCAATACCGACCAGCCCTGGGCCAGCGCCACGCCGACCTTGTTCGACGCGGTGCCGGTGGCCTGGCTGCTGCGCCCCGAACTGTGCCCGACCACGCCGCTGCATCTGGACGTCGATGCACAGGGCTACACCCGCGAAGGCGCCGACATGCCGAACGTGCAGGCCTGCCTGCGTGCGGACAAGGCGGCGTTGATCGACATGTACATGCGTACGTTGTTGCAGTTGCACTAAGAGCGGCTAACAGAACGACTTCACACCGGTCCGTTGCAGGGCCGCTGGGCTGCGACTTGGCTGCAGGGCCCTTGCCCGCCCAGCGTCGCGGGACACGCCGCAAGTACGTCCATGTAGGCTCTTACGCGGCATCCATGCCGCGTAAGGTCCCGCGACGGTGAGCGGGCAAGGACCAGTCGAGAGTGTCGGTGTGCATGTTTTTCAACAAAGCAACCCATCAACTCTCTGGTGCGGTGTCCCGCGAGCGGTGAGGGCATCGCGCCCTCGACCAATCAGGCTTTTGACTGCATCTAAAAAGGGCGGCTAACAAAATCACTGCGCCCACCGGTCGCGCGTGCCGGTGCCATCGCAACGCTCGCCCAGCGGCGCATGATCACCGCCCATCGGCAAGTCCATGCCTCGCCCCATCGCCGCCATCAGTGACATGAACGGCATCGCTATACTTGCGTCCTCAGTCATGGGGTAGCACGAATGGACAGCCAGCAATCAGGGATGAAGTGGGCGGGCACGCGGCGCATGTTGCTGTGGGTGGTGTTGCTGACCGTGGCGATCGGCGGGGTCGCGTGCAAGCGCAACGAAAGCGGCCAGTTGCCCACCGCCAGCGGCGAGGCGATCAAGGCCGACAAGCAGGCGATTACCGGCTTTGCGCTGGCACGTGCCTATCCTGACCAGACCAGCGACGGCTTGTCGCTGGCGCTGGAATTCTCGCGGCCGCTGGTCGGCACGCAGGATTTCGATGCGCTGGTGCGCTTCGAAGAAAAGGTCGGCAACGGCGACAGCAGCTGGTCGCTGTCCGACGACGGCAAGACGCTGCGCTACCCATACGTGGAAGCGGCCAAGGACTACACGGTCTTGATTGACGCCAACCTGCTGGCTGCCGATGGCAGCCGCCTTGGCAAGCCGCTCAAGCAGAAGGTCTATACCGGGCAGCTCAAGCCTGTGGCCGGGTTCGCTTCGCAAGGCAGCGTACTGCCGGCGCGCGAGAGCCGCGGTCTGCCGGTGGTGTCGGTCAACGTGCCGGAAGTGGACGTGGAATTCCTGCGCGTGCGCGAGAAATCGCTGCCGGCGTTCTTTCAGCAGTTTCAGCGCGGCGGTCGTCGCGGCAGCTGGGAGCTGGAGAGCGACTACAGCGACAAGGAGCCATTGTCCAAGCTGGCCGACCCGGTCTACGTCAATCGTTTCATTCTTGGCGGCAAGCAGAACGAGCGCGTGCTGACCTACCTGCCCACGCAGGACATCAAGGAACTGCAGGAGCCGGGCCTGTACTTCGCGGTGATGAAGCGCGCCGGGAGTTTCGATAATGGTTTCGATACCGCGTTCTTCACCGTCAGCGACATCGGCCTGCACACGCGTGCGTACAAGGACAAGCTGTTCGTGCACACCGCCTCACTGCAGAGCGGTGAGCCGATCAAGAACGTGGAAGTGCGCATCCTCGATGCCAAGGGCGAACTGTTCCTCAAGGGCGCCACCGACGGTAACGGCAATGCGTTGCTCAACTACACGCTCGATGCCGGCCATGTGCTGACGGCGCGCAGCAAGACCGATATCTCGGTGCTGCCGTTCAACCAGCCGGCGCTGGATCTGAGCGAATTTGCGGTGGCCGGGCGCCAGAGTGCCTGGTTCGATGTGTTCGCCTGGGCCGGCCGCGACCTGTATCGCCCCGGCGAGACCATGCGCGTGTCGGCGATCCTGCGCGACAACGACGGCAAGCCGACCAAACCCCAGCCGGTGTTCCTGCGCCTCAAGCAGCCGGACGGCAAGACCTTCCGCGAGACCAAGCTGCAGCCCGGCGAGCAAGGCTATTTCGAGTTCAGCCAGCAGATTCCCGCCGATGCGCCGACCGGTCGCTGGCAGGTGGAATTCCGCACCGATCCGGCCAGCAAGGACGCCGTGCAGGGCATGACCGTGCGCGTGGAAGAGTTCCTGCCCGAGCGCATGAAGCTGGATCTGGATGCCGCGCAAAAGACCTTGAGTGCCGGCCAGCCCTTCAAGCTGGTCGCCAATGCCGCATACCTGTATGGCGCGCCGGCCGACGGCAACCGTTTCACCGCCAAGCTCGCGGTCAGCGTCGAACAGCATCCGCTGGAGTCGTTGCCGGGCTGGTTCTTCGGCGACCCCACCCTGGAGGTGCCGCGCGAAGCCAAGGACGTGATCGATACCGAGTTCGGCAGCGACGGCATCCTGCGCGAGGACATCGCGCTGCCCGTCGAAGCCAAGCCGGTCAGCACGATTGCGGCGGTGGTGTCCGGCAGCGTCTACGAGACAGGCGGGCGCACCGTCACCCGCACCGTCAAGCGCGTGCTGTGGCCGGCCAAGGCGCTGGTCGGCGTACGCCCCTTGTTCGACGACAAGGACGGCACCGATGCCAATGGCACTGCGCGCTTCGAAATCACCCGCGTGGATGCCGATGGCAAGCCGCAACCGGCCAAGGGCCTGAAAGCCACGCTGGTGCGCGAGCTGCGCGACTACCACTGGAACTACACCGACGACCATTGGGATTACGACTTCACCCGCCGCTTCGAGAACAAGGACACGCGCACGCTCGATGTGGCCGGCGGCAACGCCAAGCTCGATTTCCCGGTGGAGTGGGGCGAGTACCGCCTGGACGTGTTCGACCCGGCCACCGGGCTGACCACGCGCTACCCGTTCCGTGCCGGCTGGAGCTGGAACGACGAAAACCGCGGCCTGGACGCGCGCCCGGACAAGGTCAAGCTGGCGCTTGACAAGACCGGCTACCGTGCCGGCGATACGCTCACCGTCACGCTGACCCCGCCGCATGCCGGAAAGGGCGTATTGCTGGTGGAAAGCGACAAGCTGCTGTACGTGCAGGACATCGACGTCAAGCCGGGCAGCAGCTTCGAAATCCCGGTGACCGATGCGTGGGAACGCCACGATGTCTACGTCACCGCGCTGGTATTTCGCGGTGGTAGTGCGCCGAGCAAGATCACCCCGGCGCGTGCGGTGGGTGTGGCCTATGTGCCGATGGATCGCAAGGCACGACGTGTGGCGGTGGGCTTGGCTGCGCCCAAGCAGATGCGCCCCGAGCAGGCGTTGCCGGTGACGGTGAGCGTGCCGGAGTTGGCCGGCAAGGCTGCGCACGTGACCATCTCTGCGGTGGACGTGGGCATCCTCAACATCACCCGCTTCCCGGTGCCCGATGCCAACGCGCAGTTCTTCGCGCAGCGCCGGTTGGGTACCGATTCCTACGACATCTATGGGCGGGTGATCGAAAGTTTCGAAGGCGCCAGCGGCAAGCTCAGGTTCGGCGGCGACATGGCGCTGGAAGCGTTGCCGCAGGCCAAGCGTCCGACTGCGCGTGTGCAGACCGTGGACCTGTTTTCCGGTTCCGTGACACTCGATGCCAAGGGCAATGCGCGCGTGCAGCTGCCGGTGCCGGATTTCAACGGCACGCTGCGTGTCTCGGCGTTGGTGTATTCGGACACGCGTTACGGTAATCACGCCATGGAAACCGTGGTGCGTGCACCGATCCTGGCCGAGGCCAGCATGCCGCGCGTGATGGCGCCGGGCGACCGCAGCACGGTGACGCTGGATGTGCAGAACTTCACCGGCAAGTCGGGCGAGTTCAATGTGCGCGTGGAGGGTGTCGGCCCGTTGGCCATTGCCGAGGCGTCGCGCAGCGTCAAGCTCGGTGTGGACGCCAAGCAGACGCTGAGCTTCCCGTTGAGTGCCACCGAAGGCTATAGCGTGGCCAAGGTGCGTGTGCGTGTGGACGGCAATGGCTTCAAGGCCGACCGCAGCTACGACCTGCCGGTGCGTGCCGGCTGGCCGCAGGTGTTGCGTACGCAGACGCGCGTGCTCGATCCGCTGGCGCCGATCACCCTGGACAGCGGCTTTGCCGACGGCCTGATGGCCGGCTCGGTCACCGCACGCATGGTGGTCAGCCCGCTGCCGCCGATTCCGTTCGCCAGCGCCTTGCAAGGGGCGCTGGAGTATCCGTACGGCTGCGCCGAGCAGACCACCAGCAAGGGCTATGCGGCGCTGCTGCTCGACGATGCCACTGCCAAGGCGCTCGGCACCAAGGGACTGGATGCAGCCACGCGCCGCGAGCGCATGGAAGGCGCGTTCGGTCGCCTGGCGTCGATGCAGATCGCCAGCGGGCATTTTTCGATGTGGGGCGACGACGGTTACGTCAATCCGGGCCTGACCCCGTACATCGCCGAGTTCCTGCTCGACGCCAAGGACGCCGGGTTTGCGGTGCCCGACAACGTGCTGCAGAAAGCGCTCAATCGGCTCAGCGAAGATCTGCTGTCCGGTGGCAACGAGTTTTACGGGCAGGATCGCCGCGATAGCCTGAAGTTCGCCAATCAGGCCTGGTCGGGGTATGTGCTGGCACGCGTCAACCGCGCCCCGCTGGGCACGCTGCGCGCGCTGTACGACAACCAGCGCGACAAGGCACTGACCGGGTTGTCGCTGGTGCATCTGGGTGCGGCGTTGTCGTTGCAGGGCGACACCAAGCGTGGGCAGGCGGCGATCAAGGCAGGGTTCGCCAAGGACAGCAGCGAGCGTCCGCTGTACTTCGCCGATTACGGTAGTGCGATCCGCGACGATGCGTTGATGATGGCGATGCTGCACGAGCGTGGCCTGTCCAGACCCGAGTACGACACCCGTGCGGTTGCGTTGGGTCGCGCGCTGGATGCACGTCGCGCCACCGGCTGGCTGTGGCTGAGCACGCAGGAGCAGGTGGCGCTTGCGCGCTTGGGCAAGGCCTTGATGGTCGGGCAGGGCAAGCAGGTGGCCGGCACGCTGACAGTGGGCGGCGAGGTGCAGGAGATTGCGCCGGCCCGTTTGTTCGGGCGTAGTTTCGACAGCGCCGCCTTGGCGCGCGGTGTGCAGTTCGCACCGCAGGGCGAAGCACCGATGTATGCCGGCCTGGAAGTGGCCGGCATTCCGCGCAGCGCACCGGAGCCGGACACGCGCACCCTCAGCGTGGAGCGCAGCTGGTACACCACCGACGGCAAACCGTGGACGCCGCGTCCGCTCAAAGAAGGCGAAGCGTTGATCGTGCGGGTGGTCATCACCGCCAACAGCAACATGCCGGACGCGTTGCTCACCGACCTGTTGCCGGCAGGCCTGGAGATCGAGAACTTCAATCTCGGCGATGCCAAGCAGTGGGCCGATGTGGTGGTAGATGGCATCGGCATCAGCGAGCGTTCCAGCGCCGCCGACGTCAAGCACGAAGAGTTCCGCGACGACCGCTATGTGGCTGCGCTGTCGCTGTCCTCGGGCAGCAAGGCGCAGGTGTATTACCTGGTGCGTGCGGTCACGCCGGGCACGTACACGGTGCCGCCGTCGTTGGTGGAAGACATGTATCGGCCGGAGTTGCGTGGTGTAGGACGCAGTACGCCGGCAACGATGACGGTGGTGCAGCCGTAGGAGATCAATGTAGGAGTGCGCTCGCGCGCGATGAGGCTTTCCCGGTAATGCCCCATCGCGCGCAAGCGCGCTCCTACGTTTCGGGAGTTTTCTCACCGACGCGAGCGTCCGACTCCGATGCAAGCGTTTGCATGGGTGGGCCAGCTTGCATCGATGCTCAGCTCTATTTCACCAGGACATCGTGCGCTACGCCGTGGCCGGCGCTCGCTTGCCAATTGCTGCTATCTCCTCACCGTCACAACCTGCCAGCGGCGACGTGTGTTCGACGATTTTCAGCTGGCCGCGTCGGCATGCCGCGCGTTCATCGCCGCGCTGCCGGAAGATGCCTCGTCGCTTGCCTGGGTGCTGATGCCGGACCATGTCCATTGGCTGGTGCAGTTGGGAGATGTGACGCCACTGGCGCGAACGGTGTCATGCATGAAGGCAGCAAGCACGCGTGCGGTCAACAGGCAAGCCGGGATGCGCGAGGCGGTTTGGGCGCGTGGCTACCACGACCGTGCCTTGCGCAAGGAAGACGATCTGCGCAGCGTGGCTCGCTACCTTATCGCCAATCCGCTACGCGCCGGACTGGTTGAAAGGGGCGGCGATTATCCATTCTGGGATGCAATCTGGCTGCCGTAGGAGCGCGCTTGTGCGCGATTGGCATCACCGGGAAAGCCTCATCGCGCGCAAGCGCGCTCCTACGCCAGCAAAAGTGCTGCTTCGCATATGGAGACATCATTGCGCAGTGTCTTTTCAGTGCGATGCAAGCGACACGCAAGGGTCATTTTTACTGGCTACGGTGGCGTGCTTGCTCACAGGCGCGGCGTCCTTGCTGCGCGACTTACGGGATTCCATGCAGCGCTCCGATTCGTACCGTTTGCACTTGTCCGTTCTCGCCGTGGCCATTGCGGCATGTTCGCCAGCTTCACAGGCATGCGCCAACGAGCGTGCAGCCATGCCGTCCGACGCCGCAGCTCAAACGTCTTCTGCAGCGATGGCTACGACCGCGAGCGCATCAGCGAGTGTAGTTGCACCTACACCTACACCTAGAGATGCAGCTACGGCTAACACTGACGAGGCAACCACGTCCGATGCTGAAGTTGCGACGGTAAAGCAACGTTCTCCATCGTCGCTGGATGCATCTACAGACTCCGTAGATCCTGCTGCATCGCCTTCATCGCCCACATCCGCACAAGGCGAAGTAACCAACGCCAACGCACCTGCCACTACCAAAACCGGTGTGCAAACCCACGATGCCATGCAGGTCACCGGCGTGCGTCGTGCCAATGCCGCCGCAGTGGAAAGCAAGCGCGCAGCCACCAATATCACCGACGTCATCAGCGCCACCGATGTGCGCGCCTTGCCGGACAGCACCATCGTCGAAGCGCTGCGCCGTGTGCCCGGTTTGTCAGTGTTGCCGGCCACCGACAACGAGCATCCGCGCGACGAAGCGGCCACGCCGGTCTTGCGCGGCCTGGGGCCGTCCTACAACAACGTCACCATCGATGGGCTGACCATCGCGTCCCCCGGCACGCCGAACGGCACGCTCGGCTCGATCACCCGCGGCGTGCGGCTGGATCTGCTGCCGGCCTCGATGGTCAGCGAGTTGCAGGTGGTCAAAACCTTTACGCCGGATCTGGATCCCAACGCCACGGGCGGCGCGATCAACCTCAAGACGCGCAGCGCATTCGAAAATGGCGGCAAGCCGTTCTTCAGCGCCGAAGCCGCGCTCGGCCACGCCAACGATGTCGGCAAGCCGCGCGATCAGGACGACCCGGGGTATCGCTTGAACGCCACCGGCAGCCGCACCTTCGGTAGCGAGCAGCAATACGGCTTCACGCTGTCGGCCAACTACCAGACGCTGAGCAGCTACACCGAAACCCATATGACCACCGATACGGTGCACTACGGGTTCTACGACAACAACGGCGTGCTGCAGACCGGTGCCAACCTGGGCAATGGCTGGGCGGTGCCGCAGCAGGACAAGTATTGGTACGTGCAGAATCAGCGCGACCGTTACGGTGTCACCGGCAAGTTCGAAGTGCATCCCAGTGCTGCGCTGGAAGCGTATGCGACGGCCGGCTATTACTATTTCAAGGACAACATGCAGCGCAACGAGGTCCTCATCGACCCGCGCAACCGTGGCCAGGTGGTCAATCAGACCGCCACCTCCGGCAGCTATCCCGGTGGCGATATCGAGGTGGGTTATTCCAACCAGATCGTGACCACGCGCACCAAGGTGGCGCAGTTGGGCACGATCTGGCGGCCCACCGATCGGCAGCAGTTTTCCGCGCGCGGTGCGTGGTCGGATGCCACCTACGACGAGCCGATCCGCATGATCAAGTACGCCACCGGCATCACCCGCGCCGCGCCCGTGCCGGTGGGCCAGACCGGCAGTGGCGTGACCATCAATGCCACGCCCAACTACGCGTTCAATTACGACACCTCCGGCTTCGACCAGCGCTTCGGGGTATCGCCGCAGGCCTACAACAACCTGGACAACTACAGCCTGTCGTACTGGCGTCCGGACTACAAACGCACCGCGGCCGATCGCATCCTCACCGGCCGGCTCGATTACGGCTTCAATCAGGGCGAAAGCGATCAAGGGATTGGTTTTGCGGCAGGCGTGTCGTACACCACCGACAAACCGTCCTACGACATCTTCCGCGTCGAGTATCAGCCCAATACCAGCGCGCCGGCGTTCGGCCTGGCCGATGTGGCGGGCACTGGCAGGGCGCCGATGCGCTATGCCGGCCTGAACCTGCTCACCATCGATCCGGACAAGGCCAATCGCATGCTCGCTGCAACGCCGCTGAGCGCGTTCAACAGCACCGACCAGCAGGCTTTCAGCAATCAGGACAACTTCACCCATACCGAAAAAACCTTCGGCAGCTATGGCCTGGTCAGCTATCGCAGCGAGCGTTTCAACGTGCAGGGCGGCCTGCATTTCGACAGCACCAGGCTCAATACGGTCGGCCGCCAGCGGCAGCTCGACGCCGCCACCAATCGCTACGTGTATGTCGATAACCCGACCAATGCGGACTACGACTATCTGCTGCCCTCGGCGATCATGACTTACCACCTGACCGATGCCTTGGACCTGCGCGCCGGTGCCAGCCGCACGCTGGGTCGCCCGCCGTACGATGCGTATGCAGCGCGCACCTCGATCGGCTTCGTCAACACCGCCGATGCCGGCAATCCGAATGCACAAGGCGTCACCGTCACCATCGGCAACCCGGACATCAAGCCGCGCGTGTCCAATAACCTGGATCTGTCGCTGGAATGGCGTTTACCCGGCGATTTCGATGCGTTCGCCTCCACCGCCGTGTTCGACAAGCGCATCCAGGACGAGATCTTTACGCTCTCGCGCACCGACAGCTTCACCTTCGACGGCACCACCTACGCCAACGCGCTGATCAGCACGCCGGCCAACGCCGCCAAGGCGCGCATCCGCGGGGTGGAATTCAACGGCATCGTCAATACCCTGGCGCCGATCGCGCCATGGCTGAGCGGTGTCGGCTTCAGCGCGAACTTCGCCGTGCTCGATGGCAGCCTGGATGTGCCCTATAGCGTCGGCAGCGGCAGCAACGTGGCCCAGCGCGAGCGCAAGCTCGACAACCTGGTCGGCCAGCCGGACTACACCGCCAATGCCACGCTGTTCTACAACACCGGCGGGCTGGAGCTGCGTGCGGCCTACAATCGCCAGGGCAAGGCCTTGCGTGCCATCGTCAGCAATATCGATTGGCAGGATCTGTACTGGTCGCCGCGCTCGCAACTCGACTTCACTGCGACCTACGCGATCAGCAAACAGCTCAGCCTGATCGGCCAGGTCAGCAACCTCACCCATAGCCGTATCACCAGCGTGACCGGTCCCGGACAGAATCTGCTCAAGGACAGTTACTCGGTGCCCACCACCTATTGGTTGGGTCTGCGCTTTACGCCGACGTTCTAGACGTGGCGAATGACGCGTCGCGAGCGGTCGTTAGGTGAGTGCCGGCGCAGCGGTGGTCGTGCAGCGCACGCGCACTAGCTGCCGCAGCGTGCATTACGCACTGGCCGCGCCGCCCGACGAAGCGTTGTCATTCTGTCAATCACATTCAAGCGGAGTTGTTCGATGACATTACGTTCTGTTGCCGCCCTCGCAGCGAGGCTGTGCGTGGCGCTCGCCACCACTGCAAGCGCAGCGCCCACCGGTGTGGCCGCGATCCAGGCCCGGCTGACCAATCCAAAGGGCGGCATCGTGGTGGTGGCCCATCGCGGTTGCCACGCGCCGGCACCGGAGCACGGTTTCAACGACACCGCGCCGGAAAACTCGCTGGCCGCGCTGGAACGTTGCATCGCCATCGGCGCCGACGTGATGGAAACCGATGTGCGCCGTGCCGCCGACGGCACCTTGGTGATGCTGCACGATGCCACCGTGGACCGCACCACCGATGGCACCGGCAAACTCTCCGAGCTGACCTTGGCCGACCTGAGAAAACTGCGGCTGCGCAGCGACGAAGGTGGCGCGCAGGCACCGCTGACCGACCAACGTGTGGTCACGCTCGATCAGATGCTGGCCAAGTCCAAGGGCCACATCCTGCTCAACCTGGACGTCAAGGATGCGATCTACGTGCAGGTGGTCGACGCGGTCGTACGCGCCGGGATGCAGCATCAAGTGATCGTCAAGGCCGAAGCCGGCATCGCCACTGCGCCGCTGGCGGCGATGCTGCCGTTCGACAAGGTGTACTTCTTCCCGATCCTGATCAACGCGCATGGCAATGCCGACCTGGCCGCGATCGCCACCGCGCAGACACGTAACGCGCATCCGGCCGCGTTCGAGTTGCCCAAGATGTCGGCAGCGCAGTTACCGGCATTGGTCGCCGTGGGCAAGGCGCACAACGTGCGGCTGATGGTCAACTCGCTGTGGGAAGGCTTTATCGCCGGTTACGGTGGCGACGCCGATGCCGAGCGCGACCCGGACAAGGTCTGGGGCCGCCTGTATCGCGATGGCGTCTCGATCATCCAGACCGATGCGCCGGAAGCCTTGCTGCGCTATCGCGCGACGCTGGAGAAGCGTTGAGCGCCGCGTTACCTCGCTGCACGCAGCAGGCTTGCGACGGATGCGCACTGTCGCCGCACAGCATGACCCATGGCACTGCGGGGACCCTGCCGCCGCCGCTATAGTCAGGCGTTGTTTGCACGCAAGGATGTCTGCATGCCGCTCGATACACGCCAGCGCAAATTCAGTCCGCATGTCGTCTGGTTAGTGGTGCTGCTGATCGCGTTGCAGGTACGCGACGTGGCCAAGGCGGTTGGTTTGCCTATCCCGAAAATTCCCGTGCCCTACGGCGGCGGGATTGCCGACAATCTGCTCAGCGTGGTGGTCGTGCTGGTCGCAGCGGCCTTGCTGCGTCCTGGTACGCCAGGCGGGATCGCAGCGCGTCTGGGGCTGCGTTGGAACGGCTTACGCGGACCGGCGCTGACGCTGTTGGCCACACTGCCGTGCTGGCTTGGGCTGTGGACGCAATCCACCTCGGTGGGCACCGACGATCTGCTTGGCCTGCTGTGGCTGGCGCTGCTGTTTCCGCTGGCCGAAGAAATCGTCTTTCGTGGTTTCGGCTTCGTCTTTGCCTGCCGCGCGCTGGCCTGGCGTCCGGCGATCGCCGCGCTGGTGCAGGCCGTTGTGTTCGGCGGCGTGCATTGGCTGGGGGCAGGCGGCGGAGGCGGCGACGCGTTATTGATCTTCGTCATCACCGGCATCGGCGCTGCTGTTTGCCATTGTGGACGCGCAGGACGGTTACACGATCTGGAGCGGCTGGGTGCTGCATGTCTCGCTCAATGCGGCCTGGACGGTCTTTGCGGTGTCCGATTCGGCCGCCAGTGGCTGGCTCGGCATGGCATTGCGGCTATCTGCCGTATTCCTGGCGATGGGCTTGTTGCGGCTGTTTGTACGGCCGCGTCGCACTGCGCCTGCGGAAGTCGTTGGCTAACGCCTTTGTCCTCGCGCAGGGCGGCAACGCACACGTGAGCTGATCGCTCAACGCCACGGTTTGCTGCGCGCAAGAGTGGCCGAAATGTGTTTTGCCCTGCATGCTTCGCAAGATGGATGAGCAGCAGCAAGCGCAGGCAAGGACCGAGCGGACGCAGGAACGCGTCGCTGCCACCGATGATGTGGCTCAACGCGGCCACCGCCGCTGGTTGACGTGGCTGCGCTGGAGCGCAGTGGCGCTGTTGTCTGCCGTGCTGCTGCTGGACCTGGCCTTCCCGCTGCCGCTGCCAAGATCCCGCGACACCTCTACGCTGGTGGTCGCACGCGATGGCACGCCGTTGCGCGCGTTCGCCGATCGCAATGGCGTATGGCGTTATCCGGCCAGCCCGCAGAGCGTGTCGCCGCTGTATCTGCAGGCGCTGCTGAAGTACGAAGACCGCTGGTTCTGGCGCCATCCGGGCGTCAATCCGTGGGGCCTGTTGCGGGCCGGCTGGCAATGGATCGGGCAGGGGCGCATCGTCTCCGGTGGTTCGACGCTGACCATGCAGGTGGCGCGCATCCTGGATCCGCATACACGCACGCCGTGGGGCAAGGCCAAGCAGGTGTTACGCGCGCTGCAACTGGAAGCGCACCTGAGCAAGCGCGAGATTCTCACGTTGTATCTGGAGCGCGCGCCCTACGGTGGCACCATCGAAGGCGTGGAAGCGGCCAGTTGGGCCTACCTGGGCAAACCGGCCAAGGCCTTGTCGCAGGCCGAAGCCGCGTTGCTGGCGGTGCTGCCGCAATCGCCAAGCCGCCTGCGCCCGGATCGCCATCCGGAAGCTGCGCAACGTGCACGCGACAAGGTGCTCGATCGCATGGTGGAACTGGGCGTGTGGTCGCGCGCGCAGGTGGACGATGCGCGCATCGAACCGGTGGTCACGCGTTCGCTCAAACCGCCCTTGCATGCGGCCTTGCTCGCGCAGCGTCTGCACAGCGCGCAACCGCGTGCGGCGCGCATCGTCACCACGCTGGATGTGGAATTGCAGCGCACCTTGGAAGAGCGCGTCGCGACGTACTTTTCGCAACTGCCCGAGCGCACGTCTGCGGCATTGTTGGTGGTGGACAACGCGACGATGGAAGCGCGTGCGTATGTGGGGTCGGCCAGCTTCGGCGATCGCAAGCGGCTGGGGCATGTGGACATGGTGCAAGCCTGGCGCTCGCCCGGTTCCACCCTCAAGCCGTTTCTGTATGGCATGGCCCTGGACGATGGGTTGATCCATTCCGAAAGCCTGTTGGTGGATGCCCCGCAGAGCTTTGGCAGTTATCGGCCCGGCAATTTCGATGCGGCGTTCAATGGGCCGGTAAGCGCAGCGACGGCGTTGCGGCTGTCGTTGAACGTGCCGGCGGTGGATCTGCTCGATCGTATCGGCCCGGCGCGGTTTGCTGCGCGGCTGTCCAATGCCGGGATCGGTTTGCGGTTTGCACATGGCAGCACGCCGTCGCTTGCATTGATTCTGGGCGGCACCGGTGCGCAATTGCAGGAACTGGTGGGCGCATTTGCTGCGCTCAATCGCGGCGGGATTGCCGGGCACGTGCGCTACACGCCCGAGGATGCGCGCATCGAGCGCCGGCTGATGTCGCCGGGTGCGGCCTGGATCGTGCGCGAGATTTTGCAAAGCAATCCGCGCCCCGGGTATGGCAGCGGCACCTTCGACACCGCCGCGCGCCCGGGCGTGGCGTGGAAAACCGGCACCAGTTACGGCTACCGCGATGCGTGGGCGATCGGTGGCACGCGCCGTTACACGGTCGGGGTGTGGGTGGGTCGCCCGGATGGCACGCCGCTGCCGGGCCAGTACGGCGCAGTCACTGCGCTGCCGCTGATGTTCGAAGTCATCGATGCGTTGCCGCGCAGTGCCGGCGATAGCGCACCGGTGCCGATGCCGGCCACTGTGCAGGCCTTGGAGATCTGCTGGCCGCTCGGCGGCGCGGCCGACCACACACCACCGGCGCAATGCGCGCGACGTGCCGAAGCGTACGCGCTCGACGGCGCAGTACCGCCCACCTTCGCCGAACGCGATGCGCGGTTATGGCAGAGCGGCCAGCTGCACTTCGATGTGGATGCGCGCAGCGGTCAGCGGCTGTCGCAAGAGTGCAGCCAGGCGCATCAGCGTGCGCCACGCACGTTGGCGCGTTGGCCGGCACTGGTCTCGCCCTGGCTCAGCACGGCCGAACGCGGTGCCGCGCAATTGCCGCCGCTCGCGCCGGACTGTCTGCCCGATGGGCGCATGACCGGTGGTGGCTTGTTGCGCATCGACGGCCTGAGCGATCGCGCCACGTTGGCACGCGCCAACGCCACCGCGCGCCCGGTGCGCTTGCAACTACGTGCATTAGGGAGCGACGCGCGCATCGATTGGTTGCTGGACGGCCGCTGGATTGCACAGACCAGTGGCCGGCAGGGATTTCAACGCGATTTTGAAGACGTCGGCACGCACACGCTCACCGCGATGGCAAGTGACGGTGCCTGGACGCAGGTGCGCTTTCGGGTGTTGCGTTGAAGCAGAGATTCAGGAGCGGCTGGTCTGTGGTTTGGCTGCAGGGCCCTTGCCCGCCCACCATCGCGGGACACGCCGCAAGTACGTCCTTGTAGGCTCTTACGCGGCATCCATGCCGCGTAAGGTCCCGCGACGGTGGGCGGCAAGGACCGGTCGTGATGGTCGGTGTGAGTGGCTTTCAATGAAGCGACCAGCAAATTTTCTGGTGAGTACATCGCACCCTCGGCTAGCCAAGTTTCTGTCAGTTGCAGAGCGGCTGGTCTGTGGTTTGGCTGCAGGGCCCTTGCCCGCCCACCGTCGCGGGACACGCCGCAAGTACGTCCATGTAGGCTCTTACGCGGCATCCATGCCGCGTAAGGTCCCGCGACGGTGGGCGGGCAAGGACCGGTCGAGGTGGTCGGTGTGCATGTTTCAAGCAACCGACCAACGTTCTGGTGCGGTGTCCTCACCGCTTGCGGGACCGTGTGGCGGCATGGATGCCGCCACCGAGCCTCCAGGGGTGGATTCACGGCGTGTCCCGCAAGCGGCGAGGGCACCGCGCCCTCGACTAACCAGGCTTTTGACTTGAGCCTTTGACCGCACCCAAACGACGCTACGACGCGATATCAATGCAGGTTGCGGTGCACTGACGCATCAACCACCATCACCTTACTCGCCAATCCAGCCTTCGAGCAGGTCGGCAAACTCATCGGCATGCTCTTCTTCCTGAGCCAGGATGCTTTCGAGAATGCGCTTGGTGGTGGTGTCCTTGTCGCCGATGAAATCGATCATCTCGCGGTAGCTGTCGATGGCGATGCGTTCGGCAATCAGGTTCTCGCGCACCATGTCGCGCAGGTCGGTGCCTTCCTTGTATTCGGCGTGCGAGCGCTTGGTCAGCGTGTCCGGGTTGAGGTCCGGTTCGCCGCCCAGCTGCACGATGCGCTCGGCGAGCCTGTGTGCGTGCGCCTGTTCCTGCTGCGCATGCTCCAGGAACTCGCCCTTGACCGCGTCGGCAAGCATGCCCTTGGCCATGAAGTAGTGGCGGTAATACCGCAGGGTGCACACGTATTCGGTGGCCAGTGCGGTGTTGAGCAGCTCGATCACCGCCTCGCGGTCGGCGTGGTAGCTCTCGGTGATGGCACCGTCTTCGATGCTCTGGCGTGCGCGGCTGCGCAAGGTGGCGGTATCAGTGATGCCGTCGGGGAGTTGCTTGGCTGGCTGGTTAGACATGGCTGGCCGGTTTCCTTCTGAGTGGTTGGGGGGAATCAATGCATCAATCGGGCAGGTGCTGCAGTACGTAATCGGCGGCAGACACCTTGAATTCGCCGGGTTCTTCGACGAACAAGGCCTTGACCACGGCGTCGTCGGCATACAGTGCGTAGCGGCGCGAGCGCAGGCCCATGCCCGAGCCGCTGGCGTCGATCTCCAGCCCAAGCGCGCGGGCCAGTTCGGCGTTGCCGTCGGGCAGCAGGTGCAGGCCGTCGGGGATCAACTGGCTGCGGCCCCAGGCCTGCATCACGAACGGGTCGTTGACCGCGGTGCACAGCACCTCAATGCCGCGTTTGCGGAATGCGTCGAAGTGCTCCACATAGCCCGGCAGGTGCTTGGCCGAGCAGGTCGGGGTAAAGGCGCCCGGCACCGCGAACAGCAGCACCTTGCGGCCGGCGAACAGGCTGTGGGTGTCCACCGCCTCGATGCCCTCGCGCAGGCGCTTGAGCACGACTTCGGGAATGCGGTCACCAACGTGGATGGTCATGGGGCGGGGCTCCTGCGGCTGAACGAAGTCTAGAAAGGGGCGAGGGAAAAGCGCGTCAACGCGCTTGAAATCCACAGCGGCACGCCTATCTGACGCACATGGCCGGCGCAACGGCGCACGCCGCGGCAGCCGGCCCCTCACCCAACCTTTTGGAGGCTCGCAATGAACATCGTTCGTTATCCACAGTGGCCCACCCATGCGCTGCAAAACGAGATCAAGCACGTGTTCGACCGTTTCTTCGAGCAGAACGGCGACACCGACGAATCGGCGGTGGTGACCGCGCAGTGGGTGCCGCGCGTGGACATCAAGGAAGAGGCCAACCATTTCGTGCTGTATGCCGACCTGCCGGGCATCGACCCCGCCCAGATCGAGGTGCAGATGGACAAGGGCATCCTGTCGATCAAGGGCGAGCGCAAGGGCGAGTCCAGCACCGAGACCGAGCGATTCTCGCGCATCGAGCGCCGCTATGGCAGCTTCCACCGCCGCTTCGCGCTGCCCGACAGTGCCGACCCCGACGGCATCACCGCGACCGGGCACAACGGTGTGCTGGAAATCCGCATCCCCAAGCGCCCGGCGGCCACCCCGCGCCGTATCCAGGTCGGCAACGGCCAGGACGCCAGCGGCGGCACGGTGCAGTAAGGCGGCGAACCTGGAGCGAAGTCATCGGCTTCGCTCCCCGGCGGCGGCCGCACCGTAGAATAGGTGCGGTTGCCCGCCCGGCTGCGATATGACTGGCTCGTGGCCTTGGCTGCGGGCCGTTTTTTTCCAGAGGTGATTAGATGGAATTCAAGGATTACTACGCAACGCTGGGCGTCGAGCCGAGCGCGGGCGATGCGGAGATCAAGACGGCCTACCGCCGACTCGCACGCAAGTACCACCCCGACGTCAGCAAGGAAGCCGGCGCGGAAGACAAGTTCAAGGCGATCAACGAAGCCTACGAGGCGCTGCGCGACCCGCAAAAGCGCAAGGCCTACGACCAGCTCAAGGCGCAGGGTTTCCGCCCGGGCGACGAGTTCCAGGCCCCGCCCAACTACAACGGCGGGCAGGGCTACGAGTACGAGGAAGTGTTCGGCAACGGCGGCGCCGGCGGCGGCTTCAGCGATTTCTTCGAAAGCCTGTTCGCCGGCCAGCGCGGAGGCCGTCCGCGTGGCCCGGGTGCCGGGCCCGGTGCAGGCCCCGGCCCGCAAACGCGTGGCGACACCCGCGCCAAGCTGGCGGTGCCGCTGGAAGCGGTCTATGCAGGCGACAGCGTGCGCATCACCATCAACGGCAAGCAACTGGACGTGCGCGTGCCCAAGGGCGTCCAGCCCGGCCAGGTGATCCGGCTGAGCGGGCAGGGCAATGGCGGCGGCAATCTGCTGCTGGAGATCGAATACGCCGCGCACCCGCAGTTCGAGGTGGACGGGCGCAACATCCTGTACACGTTGCAGGTCACGCCCTGGCAGGCCGCGCTGGGCACCACCATCAGCGTGCCGACCCTGGGCGGGTCGGTGGAGTTGAAGGTGCCGGCCGATTCGGACGCCGGTCGCAAGTTGCGCCTGCGTGGCCGCGGCTTGCCGGGCACCACCCCGGGCGACCAGATCGTGGAGCTGGAGATTCTTGCACCGGCGCCCACCGACGATGCGCAGAAGAAGGCGTACCGCAATCTGGCCAAGGCGTTCGGCGAGACGGTGTGAGTTGGACCAAAAAGCGCAAGCGGGATTGAACCCCTCTTCTTCCGGGGCGATAAGGCACTGCTGGCGCGCCAGTGGCGTGCATACATACCTTGGAGCATTCGCGCTGCTAGCGCGGGCCGGGTCGCGGAGCGGGGTTGGGGCGAGGGTTTGGTAGGCAAGCGATACATCAGCCAATGTCGATCTGCTCCATCGACTCCCAGCCGCACCCTCATCCGGCGCTGCGCGCCACCTTCTCCCGGCGGGAGAAGGGATCAAAGCCCCTCTCCCGCCGGGAGAGGGGTTGGGGTGAGGCTACGGCAAGACAGCGAAGCATCAACCAACGTCCATCTGCGAGGTTGTTGAATCCAACTGTGCCCTATCTGACGTAGTACGCCAGCAGCGGCCCGCGACAAAAAACAACGTGCCGCCAAATCGCACATCGCAACAGCCTCACCAAGCATCCAGCGCCTGTCCTGGGCCCAGCTACCGAAAGCGCGGCCGGCGCACTACACTCGCCGCGCACACTAGGGGAAACACATGGCTCGCATTCTGATCGTCGACGACTCGCCGTCGCAGCTGCTGGGGATTCAGCGCATCGTCGAGAAGCTGGGGCACGAAACCATCACCGCAACCGATGGCGCTGCCGGCGTGGAAGCGGCCAAGTCCTCGCTGCCGGATCTGGTGTTGATGGATGTGGTCATGCCCAACCTCAATGGATTTCAGGCCACGCGCACGCTCAAACGCGAACCGACCACCCAGCACATTCCGGTGATTCTGGTGACCACCAAGGACCAGGACACCGACCGCATGTGGGGCATGCGCCAGGGCGCCCGCGCCTACATCACCAAGCCGTTCTCCGAAGACGAATTGCTGGAAGTGATGGAGCGTGTGTTCAACCAGAAAGACGAACCGCCGACTGCGTAAGTGCGTTGGCGCGATGCGAGCGAAGTTGGCGTCTTCGTTCCACGCGACGACACGCTAACGTGTCATCGCGGTAACCACGCGCCACCTCGCGTCGATGCCAAAGCCAGCTGTGCTGCTGTTGCCGTTCGGACATCGGTGCAGTACTGAAGCTTGGTCACCCTCTGCCAACTCCAGCGCGCACGCTCCGACGCTCGCCCCCAAATCGCGCCGACACCGTGCCCCGGGCCGCCCGCCACCCCCGCCACCGGCTTAATTCACCCCATCGGCTAAACCGCCGATGCACCAAGTGGGGCCTTTCAAAACGGTGGGTCTGCCCCATCTAGTAGAATCATCGAATCACACAACACGGCGGCACTGCGGGACTGGCCCGCGCAGCCCCTCGATCATGGAGCGTGCATGGCCTGGAACACACCCGGCAACAAGGGCGGAGACGGCCCGGACCCCAACCGTCGCAGGTCCTGGGGCCCGCGCGGTGGTGGCAACGGTGGTGGCTGGGGCAATCTGCCCGCCCCGTTGAAGGAGCTGTTCGATGGCGGCGTGGGGCGCTGGATTCTGGTCGCGGTGGTGCTGATGGTGCTGTTCTCCAGCTTCCAGCTCATCGGCGAGCAGCAGCGCGGCGTGGTGCTGCGCTTCGGCCAGTTCTCGCGCATCCTGCAGCCCGGCCCCAACTTCAAGCTGCCCTGGCCGGTCGAGTCGGTGCGCAAGGTCAACGCCACCGAGATCAAGACCTTCAGCAACCAGGTGCCGGTGCTGACCCGCGACGAGAACATCGTCAACGTCTCGCTCAACGTGCAGTACCAGATCAGCGACCCGCGCAAGTACCTGTTCGGTTCGCGCAATGCCGACCTGGTGCTGGAGCAGGCCGCGCAAAGCGCCGTGCGTGAGCAGGTGGGTCGTTCCGACCTCAATACCGTGCTCAACAATCGCGGCCCGCTGGCCATCGCCTCCAAGGACCGCCTGCAGGCGGCACTGGATGCCTACAACACGGGTCTGTCCGTCACCGGTGTGACCCTGCCGGACGCGCGTCCGCCGGAAGAAGTGAAGCCGGCCTTCGACGAGGTCAACGGCGCCCAGCAGGTGCGCGAGCGCCTGATCAACGAAGCCCAGGCCTACGCCGCCAAGGTGGTGCCCGAGGCACGCGGCCAGGGTGCGCGCACCCGGACCGGCGCCGAAGGCTACAAGCAGGCAACCGTCTCCAAGGCCGAGGGCGACGCCGATCGCTTCACCTTGTTGCAGGAGCAGTACGCCAACGCCCCCGAGGTCACGCGCAAGCGCCTGTGGCTGGAAACCGTGCAGAAGGTGCTGTCGGAGAACCGCAAGGTGATCGGCAGCGATGGCCGCCAGGTGATCTACGTGCCGCTGCCGGCCGATGCCAACAAGCCCGCCAACAACAGCGGCACTGCGGGCAACAGCGGCCTGCCGTCGATGGTGCCGCAGGATGTGCTGTTGAACCCGCCGCAAAGCAGCGGCAGCAGCGAGGGCATCCGCAATCCGGAGCGCGGCCCGCGCCCGACCGGCCGTGAGGGAACCGAACAATGAAAAATTCGCTAGTCATCGGCCTGATCGTCGCCGTGCTGCTGGCCCTGATGGGCTCGGTATTCGTGGTCCGCGAAGACCAGACCGCGATGGTGCTCAACCTGGGCCGTGTAGTGCGTGCCGACCTCAAGCCAGGCCTGCACTTCAAGCTCCCGGTGGTGGAGTCGGTACGCGTGTTCGATCGCCGCTTTCAGGTGCTGGACACCGCCCCGGCGCGCTACTTCACCGCCGAGCAGAAAGACGTGAGCGTGGACTTCTTCGCCATCGGCTACATCTCCGATGTGCGGGCGTTTTACCGCGCCACCGGTGGTGAGGAGTCGGTGGCCAATTCGCGCCTGGCTCCGATCATCACCGACTCGCTGCGCAACCAGATCAACTCGCGCACCTTGCAGCAGCTGGTCTCCGGCGACCGCAGCGAATTGATCGCCAACCAGCTCAAGGGCATCAACGGTGCCATCAAGGGCTTGGGCATGCAGATCACCGACCTGCGCATCAAGCAGATCGACCTGCCGACCGACAGCCAGGTGATCACCGACGTCTACGAGCGCATGCGCGCCCAGCGCAAGCAGGAAGCCAGCAAGCTGCGCGCCGAAGGCGAAGAACAGGCCCTGACCATCCGCGCCCAGGCCGACCGCGAGTCCACCGTGATCGTGGCCGACGCCGAGCGCGATGCGCAGAAGCTGCGCGGCGAAGGCGACGCCGACGCCGCCCGCATCTACGGCCAGGCCGGCTCCAAGGATCCGTCGTTCTACGCGTTCTACCGCAGCCTGGAGGCCTACCGCGGCTCCATGACCGACGGCAACGGCGTGGTGGTGCTGGACAAGAACGACCCGTTCCTGCAGTACCTCAAGAGCGATCGTTGATCACTAGCTGATCGCTATGCCTTGAAACGACAACGCCCGCCTAACGCGGGCGTTGTCGTATGTGCCTCTCACTGCAGTGCAGACAGACGCGCGCCTCACCGTAGGAGCGCACCCGGGCGCGACTGCTTTACCGGGAATGCCCGTCGCGCCCAGGTGCGCTCCTACGCGTGGCGCGTGTGGCCGATGGATCGGGCCGATGGCGTTTCGTGAACTGCGATGGTGGTGGGTATGTCCGGAATCCGCAGCTGCCTGGAGCGCCTCTCCCGTCGGGTTGGCCACACTAAGCCCCGTAGGAGCGCACCCGGGCGCGACGGGCCTTGCCGGTCGACCCCGCTGATTGCCTTTGACAGTCAGCCGCCACATGCATCCCTAGCGCAGAACGCGGCAACCGCCGATATCCCGCGTGGTCCAAGGCCGTCAGCATCGCGCCATGGCCAACATCGACTCTCCTGGGCATCGCGCACTGCGCCGCGGCAGGCATTCTTCGCCCAACAGCGCTTACCTGCTGACCACCACGACATGGCAGCGTCGTCCTGTGTTCGCAGATGTTCTGCTGGCCGCAGCGGCCTGCCGCGCGTTCACCGCGGCAACGCCTTCCGACGCCAAGCTGCTGGCCTGGGTGTTGATGCCGGATCATGTGCATTGGTTGTTGCAGCTTGGAAGCACCACCGGGTTGGCCAACGCGGTCTCACGCATGAAAGCGTGTGCAGCGCGCGCGGTGAACGATCAGCGCCAGCATCACGCACCGGTCTGGAGCCGCAGCTACCACGACCACGCGTTGCGCAAGGACGAGGACCTGCACGCAGCCGCGCGTTACCTCATCGCCAATCCCCTCCGGGCCGGGCTGGTCAGCCGCATGGATGATTACCCGTTCTGGGACGCAATCTGGCTTTGAGAGGTGACCAAACCCCGGCATCCTCGTAGGAGCGCACCCGGGCGCGACTGCTTTACCGGCAATGCCTGTCGCGCCCAGGTGCGCTCCTACGAGGTGTGGTGTGTCCGGGTGTCGATCCGGTGCCTTCGTGGATCGAATGATCGTGCGTCGGACGGTCTGCAGATCTAGCGAGGCACGCCACCCTGCCACGTAGGAGCGCACCCGGGCGCGACTGCTTTACCGGCAATGCCCATCGCGCCCAGGTGCGCTCCTACGGTGCGGCGTGTCGGACTGCCGAACCGGGCACACTGCAGCTCCCACGTTGTCCTGGTGTTGCTGATGCACGAGTTCCTGTCCGCGTTATGCCTGATCGCCGTCATCGAAGGCCTGCTGCTGTTCGCAGCGCCCGCCGCCTGGAAGCGGATGGTCGAGCAGCTGTTCAGCCTGCCCACGGCCCAACTGCGTGCCATCGGCGGTGTGACCCTGGTGCTGAGCGCGATCGCGCTGTGGATCGTGCGTCACTGAGTGGGTGTCCATTCCGACTGCAACGGGCAGCGTAGGAGCGCACCGGGGCGCGACTGGCTTTACCGTGAATGCCTGTCGCGCCCGGGTGCGCTCCTACGACCCATGATGGGCATTTGGGATTGTCGCCGTGGGGATACTCCCCGGGCTAGGGACTGGCAGCGCCCGGAGCACTGCGCAACCGACGGCCAGCGGCAATCTGACCAGCGCCCGATCTGCCGTTCGCCGGGGGTAGTGCATGTCACCGGAAACCCGGATAATGCACAAAAGCCGGCCGGGCACGCTCACACAGGGCATCTCGTTCGGCTTTTTCCGTGTCAGGGCTTCACGCGCCGCTGCAAGGCTCCCCGATGGAGCCGCGCGCCAGGCGGCGCCGCCAGCCGTGAACCGGTCCCATCCCGCGGCCCCGATGGCCGCAGCAAAACTCAGGAGTTCACCCGTCATGGGTCAGTCAGTTGTCGTGCTCGGTGCCCAGTGGGGCGATGAAGGCAAAGGCAAGATCGTCGATCTGCTCACCGAAGAGATCGGTGCGGTCGTCCGCTTCCAGGGTGGCCACAACGCCGGTCACACGCTCGTCATCAATGGCAAGAAGACCGTCTTGCACCTGATTCCGTCCGGCATCCTGCGCGACGACGCGCTGTGCCTGATCGGCAATGGCGTGGTGATCTCCCCGGCCGCGCTGATCAAGGAGATCAGCGAGCTGGAAGGCGCCGGCGTGGAAGTGCGCTCGCGCCTGAAGATCTCCCCGGCCGCGCCGCTAATCATGCCGTACCACATCGCCCTGGATCAGGCGCGCGAGAAGGCCGCCGGCGGCAAGGCCATCGGCACCACCGGCCGCGGCATCGGCCCGGCATACGAAGACAAGGTGGCCCGCCGCGGTATCCGCATCGCCGACCTGCACTACCCGCCGCAGCTGGAAGAGCTGCTGCGCACCGCGCTGGACTACCACAACTTCGTGCTGACCAAGTACCTGGGCGTGGAAGCGGTGGACTTCCAGAAGACCTTCGACGAAGCGCTGGCCTTCGGCGACTACGTGCAGCCGATGAAGTCGGACGTGGCCGGCATCCTGCACGACCTGCGCAAGCAGGGTAAGCGCGTGCTGTTCGAAGGCGCGCAGGGCGCGTTGCTGGATATCGACCACGGCACCTACCCGTACGTCACCAGCTCCAACACCACCGTGGGCGGCGCACTGGCCGGTACCGGTGTGGGTGCCGACGCCATCGACTACGTGCTCGGCATCGCCAAGGCCTACGCCACGCGCGTGGGTGGCGGCCCGTTCCCGACCGAGCTGGACGACGAAGTGGGCCAGGGCATCCGCGACCGCGGTGCCGAGTACGGCGCCTCCACCGGCCGGCCGCGTCGCTGCGGCTGGATGGACATCGTCGCGCTCAAGCGTGCGGTGGCCATCAACGGCATCTCCGGCCTGTGCATCACCAAGCTCGACGTGCTCGACGGCATGGAGAAGCTCAAGGTCTGCATCGCCTACGAATACCGCGGCAAGCGCACCGAGTACGCACCGCTGGACGCGCAGGGCTGGGAAGAGTGCACCCCGGTGTACCTGGAGTTCCCGGGCTGGACCGAGAACACCCACGGCATCACCGAATGGGACAAGCTGCCGGTGGCCGCGCGCGCCTACCTGCGCGCGCTGGAAGAACTGGCCGGCTGCCCGATCAGCATCGTTTCCACCGGCCCGGATCGTGACCACACGATGGTGCTGCAGTATCCGTTCGCCTGATCGCAGGCACGTGCGTGGAGTAACGAAAAGCCCTGCGTAAGCGGGGCTTTTTTCTGTGTCATGCTGGGCACCGCCGCCATCGTTGGAACTGTGGCGTGTCTGCGGTACCCGAGGTCGACACCATGACAAGGAAGATGGCTGATGTTCGCAGCGTTGCTCAATCAACTCTTTCATCGCAAGCCGCATCCGGATGCGTTCGCCAAACGATTTCAGCAAGCGCTGCGCGTACAGGGGTATCGCGGCGAAGTGATCTACACCGACAAGATCAACGTACGTGCCCAAATGGAGAATATCGCCGCATGAGCAGCCATCCGCAGACCATCCAGATCTTTCTGCCTTCCGGGGATCCACAGGGTGTGCGTGTTGCCGAGATCACTACGCGCATTGTGCGGATGATTGAGGTACCACGTAGCCTCATGGCTGACTTTTTAGCGATGCCGGAGTCTGAGCAGGTGGGTGTGTATTTTCTGTTTGGCGAGGACGAGGCCAATGGTCGCGACCAGGCCTATATCGGACAGAGCGGCCTGCTTCGGCAGCGTTTGTCGGAACACAACGCCAAGAAGGACTTCTGGAACCGTGCGGTGGTGGCAGTTTCACTGACCCAGAGCCTGACAAATACACACGCGATCTATCTTGAATGGTGCTCCATCCAGCAAGCCCAGGAGGCCGGGCGCTACCAATTGCACAACGGGACCGGCGGTGGCAGGCCGCATACGCCAGCGCCAATGGAAGCGGATTGCCGCGAAATCCACCAGACGTTGCGGGTGCTGTTGGCAACATTGGGTTACCCGATTTTCGAGCCGTTGCGAAAGCTGCAACCAACTGCCGCCGCTCAGAAGCTGCGTTATTACTGTCGCGGCCCGGAGACCGAAGGCCTGGGCGAGTACACAACCGAGGGAATGGTGGTCTTGAAAGGCTCTACCGGCCGTCTGGAGACTGTTGCCTCGGTTCCCGATCGCATGCTCGCCACGCGTCAGGAGCTGCTGCAGCAGGGAGTGCTGTCCATTCAAGGAGCGCAGATCCGATTCGAAAGCGACTATTTGTTTCGTTCTCCCAGTGCTGCATCCGGATTGCTGCTGGGGCGTTCGTCCAACGGCTGGGATGACTGGAAGGATGCGACCGGCCGTTCCTTGGACGTGATTGAACGACAGACGGTGCAGAACGGTGTGGGCACCTTGACCGAATTACGTCTTGACGGCTTTGCTGGCTAGCGCGTAGAGCCTTGTGTGCGTCTTGGGTAAACTCCCCGCATGATCCGAGTTGCCGTCCAACCTGAATTGCTTCGCTGGGCGCGCGAACGCGCGGGATTGGATGCGGTGGAGCTGGAAGGGCGTTTTCCGAAGCTACCGGAATGGGAGGCCGGCGATGTGCAGCCAACATTGCGCCAGCTTGAAAGCTACGCACGCGCAACGCATGCCCCGGTTGGATATTTCTTCCTGCCAAGGCCGCCTGAGGAGCCCCTGCCAATTCCCGACTTCCGGACCATCGGGGATCGTGCCATTGCGCGGCCCAGCGCTGATCTGCTGGACACGCTATATGCCTGCCAAGCCAGGCAGGCGTGGTATCGCGATGAAGCGCTGGTGACCGGCCAGCGCCCATTGCCATTTGTCGGTAGCTTGGATATTTCCATTTCTCCAGATCGGGCTGCCGAACAACTGCGACAAGTGCTGGGTTTCAGCGTGCAGGCACGACGTGAGTGCCTGAGTTGGACGGAGGCATTGCGGCTGTTCGTCGTTCAAGCCGATGCGCTTGGTGTGTTGGTCATGATCAGCGGCGTGGTGGGCAGCAACAACACCCGCGCTTTGGATCCCGAGGAGTTCCGCGGATTTGCCTTGGCTGATGTGCTGGCGCCGCTGGTCTTCATCAACGGGGCCGACAGCAAGTCGGCGCAGATGTTCACGTTGGCTCATGAGCTGGCGCATCTTTGGCTGGGGCAGTCGGCGCTGAGCGACTCTGGCGTTGAGGCCGCAGGCCGTGCGCAGCCTGGCACTGGCATCGAAGATTGGTGCAATAAGGTCGCAGCTGAGCTGCTGGTGCCGTTGCCTATGTTCATCGCAGCATTGCGCGAGGATGAGGTGCTGGACGATGCGCTGCGAAGGCTAGCGCGTGAGTTCAAGGTCAGCACGCTGGTCGTGCTGCGTCGGATGCTGGATGCAGGCCGCCTCGGGCGCGATGCTTTCTGGCAGGCATTCCGTGCCGAGCAGGCGAGGTTGGCCGCTATCCAGGCTGCAAACAGTGGTGGTGGCGATTTTTATCGCACGACGACTGCACGTGTGGGGAAGCGGTTTGCCCGTTCGCTGGTGGCGAGTACGCTCGAAGGGCGCACCCTGTATCGCGATGCCTTCCAGATGCTGGGAATTGCCAAGACCGGAACATTCAACGAGCTTGGTCGCTCGCTTGGACTGCCAACCTGATGGCCTATCTGCTGGATGCAAATGTGTTCATCCAAGCCAAGAACCTGCAATACGGGTTTGATTTCTGCCCAGCGTTCTGGGACTGGCTGATAATGAAACATGTGGCTGGAAGTGTTTTTAGCATCCGCCAAGTTGGGGAAGAGCTACAAACCGGCGAGGATGATCTGGCCGGATGGGCACAGGCACGTGGGGATGCTTTCTTCCTCCCGCCAGACACTGCGGTGTTGGCCGCAGCTGTACAGGTCAGCGCATGGGTCGCTGGCCAGCAATATGAACCTGTGGCGGTCAATACATTTCTGCAGGTTGCCGACTACTGGCTGGTGGCATTCGCGTTGGCTGCAGGCCACACCGTGGTGACACATGAAGTGCCAGCCAATTCGACAAGGAAGATCAAGATTCCCAATGTCTGTGTAGGACTTGGTGTGCGCTTTATCTCGCCTTATCAAATGCTGCGGCAAGAACGGGCGCGATTTGTGTTGGGGCCTCCGGCTGTGCCGGTGACGCCTGCGTCGTTGATCTAAAAAATGCAAAAAAATCTACGGGCGACTGGATGAGCGAACGTCTGTCTCGGGCCGGCCGGACGAATCATTAGTGCAAGAGGTGCTTGCACAATTGCTCTGGTACCACCAGCTGGCCAGGCCGGACAAGCTGCCCGCCCTAAACCCGCCGCTGGTATAGCGCCAAGGCCATCGAGCACAACTGGTCGCATACGTGCAGTGACATTGTCTTAGGTTTGCAAAGAAAACATTGAAGCGCCGGCGCTCGCTTGCGATGATGCGTTGCACTTGCAACGCACGAGGCTTGCCATGAAATCCGCATCTCTTCCATCGCTCCGGGTAGACCCGGCGCTGCGCGAAGCGGCCGAAGCTGTGTTGCAGGAGGGCGAGACACTTTCCAGCTTCGTCGAGCACTCCGTGCGTGCCCAGGTGCAGCAGCGGCAGCAGCAGGAAGCCTTCATTGCGCGTGGGCTGGCTTCGCGTGACAGCGCCAAGGCATCCAACCGGTACATCGACGCGAACGATGTGCTGGCCGGGCTGCAGTCCCAACTGGACAAGGCGCGCAAGGGCTAAGCCAACGTGGGATTTTCCGTCCGCTTCACTCAAGAAGCGCGCGACGATCTCGCGCGTCTTTACGACTGGCTGCTACAGCCTGCCGAAGGCGACTTCACCGTAGCCGAGCGCGCGCTGCAGGCCGTCCGCGATGGCGTCACCGTGCTTGAACTGGCCCCGTTGAGCTGTCGCAAAGCGGGGGTGGCAGACCCGTTCTTGCGCGAGCTGGTGATCGGCTTCGGTGCCAGCGGCTACGTGCTGCTGTTTGAGGTTGAAAGCGATCAGGTCGTCACCGTTTTGGCAGTTAGGCATCAGCGTGAAGACGACTATCATTAGGCGGCGAGTCAATCGATAAGTGGCGTCTGTGCCTGGGCGCGTCGCCAATTGCGGGAAGATGGAGACACAGGGGATTGAATGGACAAGTCGTCGTTAACCGAGCGCGATATCTGCACGAAATTCATCATTCCCTCGATTGTCGCTGCGGGCTGGGATCTGGATCTCCAAGTGCGCGAAGAGGTCGCTTTTACCAAGGGGCGTGTCGTCGTTCGCGGCAAGCTGCACAGCCGGGGGTTGGCACGTCGTGCCGACGTCGTGCTGTACCACCGTGCCAATCTTCCTTTGGCCGTGATCGAGGCAAAGGACAACAAGCATGCCGTTGGTTCCGGCATGCAACAGGCGCTGGGATATGCAGATGCGCTGGATGTTCCGTTTGTGTTCTCAAGCAACGGCGACGGATTCCTTTTCCACGATAGAACCGCAACCGGCGACAAGGTCGAATCCGAATTGACGTTGGATCAGTTTCCCTCGCCAGAGGAACTGTGGCGTCGCTATTGCCTCTGGAAGGGGCTTGGTGAGGACGCGCGGCAGGTGGTCGAGTCCCCGTACTACGATGATGGCACCAGTCGCTCGCCGCGCTACTACCAGATCAATGCGATCAATCGAACGATCGAAGCTGTGGCCAACGGTCAAAACCGCATCCTGCTGGTGATGGCCACCGGAACCGGCAAAACCTATACCGCTTTCCAGATCATCTGGCGGCTTTGGAAGTCGCGCCAGAAGAAGCGCATCCTGTTCCTGGCTGATCGCAACATCTTGGTCGATCAGACAAAAAACAACGATTTCAAGCCGTTCGGCACGGCAATGACCAAGATTACCAAGCGCCAGATTGATACGTCTTACGAGATCTACCTGTCGCTGTACCAGGCGGTGACCGGCGTAGAGGATGTCAAGAACATCTACAAGCAGTTCTCTCGGGAATTTTTTGACCTTGTCGTCATCGATGAATGCCATCGTGGCAGCGCGGCTGAGGATTCTGCGTGGCGGGAGATCCTGGAGTATTTCTCTGGTGCCACGCATATCGGCCTGACCGCAACGCCAAAGGAGACCAAGGAAGTCTCCAGCAGTACTTACTTTGGAGAGCCCGTCTACAGCTACACGCTGAAGCAGGGCATCGAAGACGGCTTCCTGGCACCGTACAGAGTGGTTCGCATCGACTTCGATGTCGATCTGCAGGGCTGGCGGCCACCCAAAGGGATGCGCGACAAAAACGGCGAGTTGATCGAAGATCGCATCTACAACCTGCGGGATATGGATCGCCAGCTTGTGGTCGAAGCGCGGACGTATCTGGTCGCGCAGAAAGTCACCGAATTCCTCACTGCCACCGGTCTATTCCAGAAGACCATTGTTTTCTGTGACGACATCGATCATGCCGAGCGTATGCGCCAGGCCTTGGTGAATCTCAATCCGCAGCGTGTCGCGGAAAATCGCAAGTACGTCATGCGCATCACCGGCGATGACAACGAAGGAAAAGCCGAGCTCGACAATTTCATCAATCCGGAAATGCGCTACCCCGTCATCGCGACCACCAGCAAGCTGATGACGACCGGCGTTGACGCGCAAACCTGCAAGCTCATCGTGCTGGACCAGCACATCCGGTCGATGACCGAGTTCAAGCAGATCATCGGTCGCGGGACGCGCATCAATGAGGACTACGGCAAGTACTGGTTCACCATCATGGATTTCAAGAAGGCGACCGAACTGTTCGCTGATCCATCATTCGATGGAGACCCGGAGGTGATCTACAACCCCTCGCCCAATGACAGTCCGGTACCGCCTGAGATCGGGGGCGGCGAGGGTGGCGACGGCGGTGGGATCGGCGATCCTCCAGATGGCGGTGATGACGTCACCACCGGAGGTGAAGATGGGCCGAAGCGCATCAAATACGTCATCGACAAACTGCCGGTATCGGTCGTGGCCGAGCGCGTCCTGTATTACGGATCCGATGGCAAGCTCATCACCGAGTCGCTGCGCGATTACACCCGTGAGCGCGTCCTGCGCCAGTTCGCATCGCTTGATGACTTCTTGCGGCGCTGGAGCGATGCCCAGCAGAAGAGGGCCATCATCGATGAGCTGGCCACACAGGGCGTGTTATGGGAAGAGCTGGCCGGCGAAGTCGAGAAGAAACTCGGCCAGTCGCTCGATCCGTTCGACCTAATCTGTCACGTGGCCTTTGATCAACCGCCGCTGTCGCGCAGGGAGCGGGCGGAGGGTGTGCGCAAGCGCAATTATTTCGCCAGGTATCAGGGCAAGGCGCGGCAGGTACTCGAAGGCTTGTTGGACAAGTACGCCGACACTGGGGTGGAGCATATCGAGGACATCAGGATCCTGCAGCTCGACCCGTTTCGTACTCTTGGAGCACCGGTCGAACTTGTGGCGGCTTTTGGCGGCAAGACGAATTACCAGCGGGCCATCCTGGACCTGGAAAGCCAGCTATACAGCAGTGCGGACGTTGCCTGACCTGCTTTCCATAGTATCCTTGTCCTTTGTTTCAGGACGGGGGACGGATGCTTTCCGTTACTCATGAAAAGTCAAGACATCCTGCTCTTGCTGAAGCTGGTCAGCCTCGAGCGCCAGCAATTGGTCCCTGTGGTCGGTGAGAAAGCAGCGCTCGGCATTCCCGATGACTGGCGTGGCTGGGCCGTGTCGGCGGTGCAGGAGGATGGGGGGGCGACCAGCTTGGCCGAAGATGCGTTCTCCGTGCGCGGCCTTGAGGAATCCACCGGCATCAGCAAATCGGAAGTCAGTCAGGCGCTCCGGCGTTGCAGCGACGTGGGGTTGGTCCTGCCCGAGCGCGGTAGTGGCATCCCGCGCGCCAACACACGCGCCCTGCTGGGCTTTGTGATGAACGGGCTGAAGTATGTGTTCCCGGCGCGCCCGGGCCCGATCGTCCGCGGCATTCCCACTGCACACGCTGCGCCGGTGCTGGTCGATCGCCTGTTGTCCGCAGGCGAACACATCTACGTCTGGGAGGACGGCTACGGCAGCGAGCAGGGCCAGCGCGTGGAGCCGCTATACAAAAGCGTGCCGCGTGCCGTACGTCGCGATGCGGATCTGTACGCCATGCTGGCGCTGGTGGACGCGATCCGGCTGGGGCGTGAGCGTGAGTCGGCGCTTGCCGGCAGTGTGCTGACCCAATACCTGCGGGAGGTGCCGTAATGGGCACGCCTGGAAACTGGGATATCCAGCAGCACATGCTGGCACGCGTGGCCGAAGCGCTTGGGCCGGATCTGCTGCCGGAAGTCGCCTTCGTCGGCGGCTGCACCACCGGTCTGCTGATGACAGACGCGGTAAGCCGGGAAGCTGTTCGCTTTACCGAAGACGTCGACTTGATCGTGCACGTCATGGGCTTGGGCAGTTGGTACCGTCTGCAGCAGGTGCTGGCTGGTAAGGGCTTCCGCACCTCGCCCAACGACGACGTCGTCTGCCGCACCCGCCTGCGCGATCAGCATGCCAGCGACCTGATCGTCGATTTCATGCCTGATGACGCTGCCGTCCTCGGCTTCAGCAATCGGTGGTACGCCGATGCGCTGCGTGAGGCGTACGATTACGCACTGCCGATAGGTGTGACCATCCGCGTGGTCGCTCCAGCCTACTTTCTGGGCACCAAGCTGGAGGCGTACCGGGGGCGCGGCAACCGTGATCCATTGGCCAGCCGGGATGTCGAGGACATCCTCAATGTCGTGGATGGCCGCGCCAGCCTGTGCGATGAGGTCGCGCAGGCGTCCACAGCATTGCAGTTGGATATCGCGTAGGGGATCGCCGAACTCCTGCGCCACCGCGACTTCAACTATGCCGTTCAGGCCACTTCCAACAACAACCGCCAGCGCGAGGAGTTGATCTTCACGCGGCTGGACGCACTTGCATCATTCAACAGGTAACACGATGTCGATCAGCAGCACCATCAAATCCATCCAGGACATCATGCGCAAGGATTCCGGCGTCGACGGAGACGCCCAGCGCATCGGCCAGCTGGTATGGATGTTGTTCCTCAAGATCCTTGATGACCGTGAGCAGGAATGGGAGCTCATCCACGAGGACTACCGTTCGCGTTGCCGCGGCGCCTGCGTTGGCGCAACTGGGCGGCCGATCCGGAAGGGATGACCGGTGGGGATCTCAAAGACTTCATCGATCTTGAGCTGTTTCCTAAACTGCGCGACTTGACACCTCGCCACAGCAAGCCGCTGGGCTTTGTCGTGCGGGATGTGTTCCAGGACGCCTACAACTACATGAAGTCCGGGCAGCTGATCCGCCAGGTACTCAACAAGATCCAGAGCGGCGTGGACTTCAACAAGGCGCAGGAGCGCCATGCCTTCGGCGATATGTACGAGCAACTGCTGCGCGACCTGCAGAGCGCCGGTAACGCAGGCGAGTTCTATACGCCGCGCCCGGTTACAGAATTCATGGTGCGCATGGTCGACCCCAAGCTGCATGAAAAGGTGATGGACCCGGCCTGTGGCACCGGCGGCTTCCTTACCTGCGCCATCGAGCACAAGCGCCTGCGCTATGTGCAAACTGCCGAGGACGAGGCCATCTTGCAGGCCAGCATCTTCGGCGTGGAAAAGAAGCCGCTGCCGCACCTGCTGGCCACCACCAACATGGTGCTGCACGGCATCGAGGTGCCCAGCCAGATCAAGCACGACAACACCCTGGCGCGCCCGCTGATCAGCTGGGGGCCGAGCGAGCGGGTCGACTGCATTGTCGCCAACCCGCCGTTCGGCGGCATGGAAGAAGACGGCATCGAAAGCAACTTCCCCGCCGCCTTCCGTACCCGCGAAACCGCCGACCTGTTCCTGGTGCTGATTATGCACCTGCTCAAGGACGGTGGCCGCGCCGCCGTGGTGCTGCCCGATGGCTTCCTCTTTGGCGAAGGCATCAAGGGCCGTATCAAGGAAAAGCTGCTGACCGAGTGCAACCTGCACACCATCGTTCGCCTGCCCAATGGCGTGTTCAACCCCTACACCGGCATCAAGACCAACCTGCTGTTCTTCACCAAGGGCACGCCCACCAGGGACGTGTGGTTCTACGAGCACCAGTACCCGGCTGGCTACAAGAGCTACTCCAAGACCAAGCCCATGCGCATCGAGGAGTTCGCAGTTGAGGAAGCCTGGTGGGGCAGCGAGGCCAATGGCTTTGCCGCACGGCAGGAAAACGAATTCGCCTGGAAGGTCAGCTCCGACGAACTGCAAAGCCGCAACTGGAACCTCGACAGCAAGAACCCGCATGTGGGCGAGCAGATCAGCCACGACCCGGACGAGCTGCTGCGCGGCTATGCCGCCCTGCAAGGCGAGATTGACGGGTTGCGTGACCAGCTCAAGGCGGTGCTGGCCGAAGCGCTGGAGCGCCGGGTATGACGACGCTGCTTACCCGCAATCTGCCGCTGCTGACAGGCGCGCCCAATGGGATCAAGAAGCTGCGTGAGCTGATTCTGGAGCTGGCGGTGCGCGGCAAGCTGGTGCCACAGGATCCGAATGATGAGCCGGCCAGTGAGTTGCTGAAGCGCATCGCCGAGGAAAAAGCGCCTAAGAAGCAAAAGGCGCTGGCGGATATTGGCGAAGAGGAAAAGCCCTTCGATTTGCCGGATGGATGGGGGTGGACGCGTTTAGGTGAACTTTCCTCGCTTATCACAAGTGGATCGCGTGACTGGGCTCAACACTACTCCGATGACGGCGCAATTTTCGTTCGCATGGGAAATCTGTCACGCGGTAGCTATGAGTTGCGCCTCGATAATATTCAACGTGTTTCGCCTCCCGAGGATGGTGAGGGAAGTAGAACAAAGTTACAGGCTGGAGACTTATTGCTCTCCATTACCGGGGAGGTCGGCCTGTTGGGGTTAATTCCAGCCGAGTTTGGTGAGGCATATATCAATCAGCATGTATGTCTTATTCGTTCTTTTGGAGCTGTCCGCGGACGCTTTCTTCCAGAAGTGCTGCGCTCTCCTTGGGCTTATGAGCAATACGAAGCACCTAAGCGAGGAATAAAAAATAGCTTCCGATTGAGCGATGTTTCGCTGATGCTGTTGCCGTTACCCCCACTCGCCGAACAACATCGCATCGTCGCCAAAGTCGATGAGCTGATGGCCCTGTGCGACCGGCTGGAAGCCCGGCAGGCCGATGCCGACAGCGCCCACGCCCAACTGGTGCAGGCGCTGCTGGACAGCCTGACCCAGGCCCGCGATGCCGAGGATTTTGCGCGAAGCTGGCAGCGCCTGGCCGAACACTTCGACACCCTGTTCACCACCGAATCCAGCATCGACGCCCTCAAGCAAACCCTGCTGCAACTGGCGATGATGGGTAAACTGGTGCAGCAAGATCCTAACGATGAACCGGCTAGTGAGTTTTTGAAGCGGATTGCCGAGGAAAAGGCGCGGTTGGTGGTAGAGGGGAAGATCAAGAAGCAGAGCCCCTTGGCGGATGTTACTGAAGCAGAAAAACTGTTTGCGTTGCCGGATAGTTGGGTCTGGATTCGCTTAGAAGAAATTGCGCATGTTGGAACAGGGGCAACGCCTCTACGGACAAACCCGAAGTACTTCAATCCTGCATCCGTTAATTGGGTAACTAGCGGGGAAACATCGCAAGAGTTCATCCGTATGACAGAGCAGAAGGTTTCCTCTCTAGCTCTTGCAGAAACAAATCTAACGGTATATCCCCCTCACACTTTGATTGTCGCTATGTATGGTCAGGGTAAAACTCGTGGGCAGATATCAGAGCTACTGATTGATGCCTGTACAAATCAGGCGTGCGCAGCTATTCAGCTTTTTGACCCCGATCAGTCTCATCTTCGTTATGTGAAGCACTTCTTTGTGAAGAGTTATGACGATCTTCGCATGCTCGCTGCTGGTGGGGCACAGCCAAATCTCAATCTTGGAAAAATAAAAGAGTCCGTGATTCCACTTCCTCCCCTGGCCGAACAACACCGCATCGTCGCCAAAGTCGATCAATTGATGGCGCTTTGCGACCAGCTCAAACGCAGCTTCAGCGAAGCCCGGCAAGTACGTGAGCACTTGGCCAATGCATTGATTGGCCAAGCTTTAAGTGGTGAAAAGAAGTCAGGCGCCGAGGCAGTCGATTTCAGTGCTTACCTGATTTCAAGGCTCGCGCCACAGCGAACCTTTGGGCGTGTGGCGCATATGAAATTGCTGTTCTTGGCGGATTCCCATCTGGGCTTGGATTTGATGGATGGATATCGTCGCCATGCTGCCGGTCCGCTCGATACGACGATTTACCGAGTGGAGGAGCGTGCCGCTCAAGAAGGCCTGTATTCGACCTCAGTCGAGGTGCTCAAATCGGGCCAGGAAAAGGTCTCCTATCACATTGGGGCGAACATCAGTCGCTCTGTCGAAACAGCGGCTTCCGCACTCGGCGCTGCTCAGAAGGAGTTGGATCGTCTTATCGCGCTATTTGAGGGACGTAAGACGGATGATCTGGAGGCTGTCGCAACGCTATACGCTGTCTGGAATGACGCGCTTGCCGGGGGGCTTCATCCCAATGACGAGTGGTTGATTAGCGAGTTTCGCAGCAACTGGCATGAGGCGAAGGAGCGCTTTGCGCCGGACATCTTAGGTAAGTGGCTTGGTTGGATGCGCGATAACGGACTTGTCCCGACGGGTAACAGTGCGGTGACGAAGTCACAGGCAGCTTTCTTGTTCAATTGAATCTGCAGCGTGCGGAGTACGGGCTGATGGCAACGAGTCGGGTGAGCTCCGACGAGGAAAGCTCGTTGTCGCTGGCCAGTGATGCGTTTCCCAGCTCGCATCGGCGTTCGTTATCCATGCTTGACGTAGGAATTTTTCAGTAGCAGTCTTGCTGCACGGAGCCTCGAAACTCCCCGAACAGCGGTACCCACCTCCGACAAACCGGTGGGTTTTTTGTGCCTGCAACTTTGCTGGTGCAACCGACGCAATGCTCTGCGTCGGGAGGGCGGCTAATACAACACCCGCAAGGGGAATACGCCCGCCGGCTGTTCGCGGTTTCGAGCCTCCCGACTTCCCGTCCGTCGCCTTGCGGCGGGCGGGCTGATTCCATGGAATGAGGAGCAGGCCATGTCGGACGTTGTACGAGATGCGCAGTCACACCCGGGCTACTACCTGCCAGAAGGCGCGCAATACCGTTTGCAGCAGCTGCGCGACCACATGCGCTTCTTGGCGCGCCTTGCGCAGCCGCGCTCGAGGGCCGAAGAGCACGCGAGGCAACCAGTCATCCGTATGGACGAGCTGGCGTGCTGCCTGGAGCTGCTGGCCGAGCAAGTAACGCAGGCGCTGGCCCAGGTGCAGTGGCCCGCGCTGCTGGAGCTCGACGCCTCTGGCAACGCGCGTACTGATGCCGGGGAGGCCCCATGAGCCAGCCAGTGATGGCGTCGGCCCGCGCGCGAAAGCGGGCAGGGGATGGCATGCCGCGTGATGCGTTCGCCTTCGGCATCACACTGGAGCAGGTAGATGCGTTGGATCGGTTGTTGCTGACCATCGCCGCCCATGGCGATGTGATCGCCGCCGGCAACGCCGATCGGCTGGACCGCCGCACCTTGCCCGTGCTGGGCAGCGCGATCTTTGATGCGGCCGGCGCCATGCGCACCATCCTGGACCAGTTGGCGCTTCAGCGGCTTTGATGGACTGATGTAGCCATTGAGCGTTAGCGAAAGATGAATGCAGCCACAGGTCCTGCACTTTGGGTCGCGCAGAGATCCAAGACCCGCTGAACATCGTCCATCAAGTGGCGCATTCTTACATTTCGCAGAAGCCGGTAGCACGCAATGGGCCATCGTCAAAATGGCGTGGACGCAAGGTCACGCCGTCGTGTGATTCACTCGCTTCTATAGCCACTGTGATGGTAGCTAACCCGCTTTGGTAACCCGTGCTCGGCTCGGATAGAATTTTCCGAGGGTTTGCCTGACAGAGAATATTTATATTTTCCTAAGCCGACGGCACGCAACTCTTCTTTTCCGGTGGGAGTGTCTGGGTCACGTTTATCTTCATATGAACCTTTCCACGTTCCAGCCATCATATGCTTTGCATGGACCAATTCGTGTCCCAACACCGAAACTTTGTCGATAGGACTGGAGGTCACCTTGTTGGTTGGGTCCCCATCGTCGTCCAGTTCAATGCTCGTCTGACGGGCACTCCATGACACAACAACACTTGATCCCTGGTTTTTTTCGCCTCCCGGCTCCTCCAGAGCATATGAACGGCCGGCTTTCTCGCGAATATCTTTGAATCTGCTTAGCTCAGGATGAGCATCTAATTGGTGCCGTGAGAGAACGGGCTCTGCACCTGGATTTTCGGGGGGGCGATCTCATGAATAGTAACCTTGTGTCTTTTCTTTTTACTAATCCGCTGCAGCTTGTTCAGCAGCTGGTTACCAGTGGGCCGAGAGTTGAGATGATCGAGATGCACATTCACTTCCGCATTAAACCGATCTTGGTCGCGGGGCGTATTGGACATGCTTTGTGAGTAGATTCCACTATAATTGGTCTGGATTGGCATAATTTATATAGTTATTATGTCAAGTGGATGTGGCTAGCACTATACCTTTGCCTATACCTTTGCCTATACGTTGCTGCTATCCAAGTGCGCAAATCTATAAGCTGATGCGAAGCAGGCCAATAACCCCTGTTTTAGTGAAATTTCTATAAAATATACTTAGCATTGATAATGCAGGCCTCCCGCAAGTCGCGCTTGGTGACTTCGCCGCAGCCTCAACACCTGAGGCAATCTTCATCAGCTGCCAGTGATTGATTTTCAGCATGGGCGACCGTTGCGAGCAAGCGAAGTCCCAAGTTCGCCCGCAACGCGGCGCATTGTTCAGAGATTCCCTAAATATGGTCTAGGGCCATCAATCGTGCCGAATTCAGCTACCGTAGGTGAGTGTCCGCAATTTTGCCGCTGGCGAAACAATATTCAAGGGCTTTTGTTAACGGCTTTTAGTTTGTAGTGCTGAGCATTGAATTTCCAAGTGCTTGACGCTGGCAGTGGAGTCAGATGCATAGAGGCGGTACCCTTCGTTCGGATGTTGGCCGCGCCCGCACTTGCGGCGGACGCGGCCCTCACCATGTTTCCTTAAGCGGCTTTCAATGAGTTACTACCGCTACAATGACATCCTTGCCAACTACTTCCCAAGACAGCGTGCCAAAGCCCCGAGAGCCCCAGTTCTCGCCCCAACTGTTCTCGATAATCAACCCGCTTTGATTATAGCCAAGTGCTACGACGGCGTGCCCACCATTGATAGGGCTGGTAGTGTCGTTGTCTACTTCGTTGGCGCCTAGGTCGTCAAAGCCTTGTCTGGTGTGGAAGCCGATCACCACCGGTGTTGATGCAGCTAGCGCTCGTTTGATCTGTTCGATCAGTGGGGCCTTTCCGTTCCCGCTACCCGAATAAATCACAGTGTATTTCTTGTACGGCGTTCGATGGTTTGCCGCACTGGCATGGTCGGCTGCGGTTGGTTTGTTCTTCCAGTTGTAGTTGCCCCAGGAATAATGTTGCTCCGTGTCGATTCCTTGTGAAAGCGCTGTATCCAGGTTCGCTTCAATGGTGCTGCCTTCATCGACACCATCATTTACTTGGCTATAAAGATACATGGGGGAAAATCGTTTGACAGGCTGCTTCCCTGCGTTAGCGTACCAGCCGCCCAATGTGTGAGCCGTGGACCAGGATGCGCAGGAATTGACTCGCCCCTGGTCACCGGGTTCAATGGCAAAGCCGCGCAGATCAACACTGGCGGGTAGGTCGCCGGCACCGGTGCTCGTGGTGCCAAAGATGGGGGTGACTGGCTGGACCATCAAAGACTGCTTGAAGCCTTTGCCATGGGTTTCAGCCTGTGCAAGGGACATGGTGGAGCACCCCATCAGTACAAGGAGGCAAGTGTAAATCGAGCATAATGTTTTCATTGGTTTCTAGTTCGCTTAAGGAGTGAGTCGCACAGGGCAGCCGCGTGGGCATGCACCACGCAATGTGAGTGACGGCGTTTTGGTTGTTGAAGTGGTAGAAAACTAGATTTTCGTGGCTCCCCAGCCGCAGCACAATATGATGCCCGCACGGGAACCATGCTCATCGCAATGCGAAGAACTCTTCGCAATAAAGAACGTTTAGTCGAACTGGATTTTGCGAGACTTTATCTCTATTTTAAGGGCGATTAACGAAGCCCAGGAAGAAGCCGTCAACAGATGATGGAGCAAGCAAGCGAGAGCAACGCCAAGTGGAGATCGATGCGGCGTTCGAAGCGGATGCGCAATTTGCCCATGCCTGCGAACCAGGCATGGGTGCGCTCGACGACCCAGCGATGACGGCCCAACCGGTCGTTGCGCTCGATTCCCTTGCGTGCGATCCGCGCAATGATGCCGCGCTGCTTGAGGAAGGCGCGACAGCGGTCGATGTCGTAAGCCTTGTCGGCGTGCAATTTGTCTGGCCAACGTCGCGGGCGCCCTGGTTTGCCACCAATTGGCTGCAAGGCGTCGAGCAGCTTGTCGAACACGACTAAGTCGTGCCGATTGGCGGCGGTGACGCACACCGCCAAGGGCACGCCGGTGCGGCTTTCGGCCATTTTTCCTAACGCGGACTCAACGTGTTACTGCAATGATTTACCCTTCATTTTTCAGAAGAAAGCGCCACTTTTGCCAAGGCAGACATCAACAGCTTCGCTTTTTCTGGATGCTTGACTTCCTGTTCGCCCACTTGCTCCACAATACTGAGTCCGTCGGCCTGTATCTGCCTTGGCGTGAACAGCATGCTCGCCGCGCCGGGAACCGAGGCCAGCAGTGTCAGTGGGTCGTACAAGTTGAGTTTGGTGACCTTCGGCCAGACTTGGTCGAAGGCCATGGCTTGGTTTGCGCCGTCCTGGGAGCTGTTTGCCTGCGGTAATGCGTCTGCGGTGAAGGTACGAAAGAACCACGCCTGATCCAGGCCCGGAAGCAGCCCCGCCTGAATACCGTCCCACAAGCCGTTCAAGGCGTTTTTCTGCACGTCTTGGAGATACCTGCCCACCGAATGCCGACTCTTCGTCAGGCCTTCGTAGAACGAGGGCGACACTGCTGCCTTGTAGGCAGCTTCCTTGGTGACGATGCGCAACGGGATGTGCAGTTGCTGTGCCGTGCGATACAGTCCACGGGCTGCATCCAGATCTGTCGCATTGTTGTAGGCGCGTGCGTCGGGTTGCACACGGCCGTCAGCGTTCCTGTCCGGCTCGACGCCCCCCATGATGGTGATGCTCCTGACGCGCTCGCGCACAAGATCCGGATGCGCATCGACCAGCGCATGGGCGTCGGTCATGCCGGCAATTACCACCATGTTCAGCCCCTGCGGTGCCTGCATCAGACGCTCGTGCAGCGCTTGCAGGCTGTTGTCGCAAATGTCGGCCGATTCCGTGCGCAATGCGTCGCCTTCCGTCAGGAATTTGGCATGGTCCTGGATCTGTTTCGCCCTCATCGGGTAATCCTGCCCGCGTGAGACACGCACATCGGGTAATTGCAGGCGGTTGAATACGCCCTTGGCGAGCCGGGCGCGCTCCTCGCGCACGCTGGCATCGCCCAAGGTCACCGCAACGTCGGTGAGGCGTATGAAGCCTGCTACCTGTAGTTGCTTGCCGATGGTGTAGGCGACCACATCGTCGGGGTCCTTGTTCGGGTCGCTAAACAGCACCGTTTCACGCGGTGTCGCTGGTGTGTGGAAGCTGAGCTCCCGCAGCACCGCCGCTTCGTCAGGTGTCAGGCACGTACTGCCTTCGGCTCCGAGTTCGGCGAGCATTCGGCGCTGTACTGCCGTCAGTGGAGTAGCGCTGAGTGAGCGTTTGAGGACGGCAGCGCCTTGGGGCCTTTTTTTCTGCAATGTCTGCAGCACCCCCTCCTGGGCCTGCGCGCAGGGCAGCTGTCGATCTGCCGACACGGGTCCAGCGTGCTGACCCGTCTGCCCGGACGCCGCCGGAGCGCCTGCAGGCACATGCAGTGTGGGGCGGTGCCTGATGGAGTCCATCTGCCGTCCTCGCGTAGATGCTCGCCAATGGGACGACCAGGATGGATGCGGCTCCATTCCCTCGGATATCGATCAGCGAAGGACGTTGCAACGACACGAAGCGCAGGTGCTTGTTGCACTGCTTTGATTGTGAAAGCGTGACCATCACCATGTTGAAGGCGCGCTGCAATCTGCACAAACATTGCTTGTCACGATGCAGCCGCCGTAGGGCGGAGCTCTGCCTTCTACGACATTATCAGACGCTCATTCTTCAGACCAGGGGCGGAAGAGCCATGCAATTGCGTGATCTCTACGCCGACATCTTGCAACTCTACAAGGCGCGAATATGCGCGTTTCGCCCGACGCTCCAGTGTTTCGGTTATTCGCTGTGTGCAATGACATCCGAGTGGAACATTCGTGTCTTGGTCAACCGAGTGGAAAGGTGAAGCATGCGCCCTGTGAATCTGACATCGGCAACACGTAGGGGGGCAAGACACGATCAACACGACATGCCAGCCGAGCGTGGAATGGGCTCCTCCCAGCAAACACAACCCCATGAGAACACGCAATTGACGGAAAACCTGAGGCCACGGCCACCCGCGCGTGCGGCGCGCCTTAGAGCGCCGCACGTGCCCATCGGCATACAGATTGCAAACGTTGGAAGGCAGGCGGCGCACGTTGGCACGATACTGGCGGCTGCCTCCGCCATTCCTACCGGCTTGAACGCATTACCGGCGCCTTTAGCGGCAGCTCGTGGTTACGCGACAGATGATCCATACTTGAAAAGCTATGCAATAGCCGCCTGTGTCCCTGTTCTGGCGTCGTTGAGTGCGTTCGGTGCGGCATATTCAGTTGAACGTCTGATGGCTTGGTATCTGCAAGCACAAGGTCGCGCATCTGTCACAAAGGCAGCCAGGGTGGCCGAGTTAGGAACAACTGAAGCATGTCTGGATGCGGCCATCAATATGGTTACCGTGCCTGATGCAGAGACCCCCGGCCCTGAAATGAACGAAGGGGAGCGGATTGCACTGGCCATGGATCTTATGCACCTAGCGACAGCAGACCGCTCGCGACTGCCCCCAGACCTCTGGCGCGCTGCCAGTGGCGCCCGCGATGCCGGGACATTGGTCAGCAACTTACTCGCGGCTGCACGAAGCCGCGCGCTTTCAGAAGCTTCTACATCGTCTGGTGGCTGAGCGTTCTGCTGCATGCACGTCGCCAGGTCGTCTATTTTTTCGGCCTTGCGCCAAGCGCAATGAAGCGTGCATAGCAGACTGTGAACCAGCCATTTTGGTTGATCTGATAGAAGGAGTTGAGGCATGAGTCCCATCCCAGTGACTTCTGCGGGCCTTGGAGCGGCAAGGCACGATCCACACGATGTGCAGGCGCCGCGCGAGGTGGGTAGCCCGTCTCAACGCGGCGACCCGCAGGCCAACACGCAACTGAAGCAAGACCTGCCGCGTGCGCCTGTGCGTGCGGCGCGGGTCAGCGCCCGATCCGTTCCCATTGGCGTGCAGATCGCGAACACCGGCCTGCACGCAGCGCGGTTTGCCGCTTCCGCCGTTGCCGGGCCTGCCGAAGCCGCGGTTCTGGACGCGGTGCATGCGCCCGCTGCGGCGGCACATGCGTATGCAAGAGGGGAATTGTCCTGGAAAAAGAATGCGGGTGTCACGCTCGTGCCGGCCTTGGCCTACGCCGTGGTGATGGGCACGCTGTCTGCGGTGCAGTATCTGGCAAACCGCTACCTGCAAGCGCAGCCGCAGACGAACGTCAGCAAGGCCGACAGGGCGAAGGAGTTGGGCGTCACCGAGGCATGTCTGGATGCGGCCATCGCCATGGTGAACAACGGCGAGGCAACCGGTCTCGAGGGTGAGATGAACGAAGAAGAGGCTGCGGCGCTAGCAGCAGATCTTCAGAACCTGGCAACTGCAGACCGTTCCCAATTGCCCCCAGAGCTCTGGCGCGCCGCTCGCGGCGTTGGCGACGATGCCTGCGCGTTGGTCACCCAGCTGCTCTTGGCCGCAAGAGCCCGCGCGTCCGCGGAGGCGTCCGCATCGTCCGACAGTTGAAGGGTGATCCTATGCGTGGCTGGTTGCGGTGGCACGGTGGGCCACGCCTGACCTGCCCGGTTTTCCGAGCTACACCGGCGCAGACTGCAAAATCCCCGACAAACTCTCGCGCAGGATCAACTGCAGATGCATGCGGTTGAGTTCCATGCCGCTGGTCATCACGCTGTGCAGGCCGCCGCACATGGCGGCGACGGCGAAGACGCGGGCCTGGAATTCCTGTTCGCTGCTGGCCGGGTCTGCGTGGCCGCGCAGCAGGCGCTTGAGCAGGGCGCTGAGGTGTTCGATCAGCGAGGCGCTCTGCCGGCGCATGAAGGCGGCCAGCACCGGGTCGCGCAGGGTGGCCAGGTGCAGTTCCAGGTCGATGCGGGTGCGCTTGATGTTGATTTCCTGCAGCAGCCATTCCTCGAGCAGGCCGGCGATGAAATCCACCACGTGCACGTTGGCCGGGTGTTCCACCAGCCACATCTGGCGGATGGCGCGCATGTAGTTGCGCTCCAGCAAGGCGCGCACCAGCGCGTCCTTGTCTGCGAAACGTTGCAGCAGGCTGCCGCAGCTGACCCTGGCGCGCTCGGCGATCAGCTCGAAGCTGGTGGCGCTCAGGCCGATGGCGTCGATGCATTGCTCGGTAGCGTCCAGCACCTCTTCCAGCAGCAATTCTTCGCGCTCTTTCGCCGTGCGCAACAGCAGGACGTTGGACATGGGCAGCAGATTGGCGGGGGGCTGCAGTATAGCGGCGCGGCGTCACTGCTCCGTTGTGCTCGCTTGTAACTGTGCACTGCGTGCTGTATTTGCGCGCTGTTGAAATTGCTGCAGGCAAGGCGTGATCGACCAGGTGTTCACGGGTGCTGTGCGACACGTGAGGCTGATTGATGCAGGAGATGGATGTGAGTGAGAAAAGTGCGGTGGCCGGCGTGTCGACACAGTGGCCCGAGCGGTTGTGGGTGGCGCGGCACGGGCAGAGTTCGGGCAACGTGGCGCGCGATGTGGCCGAGGCGCACGGCCATGCATTGATCGATCTGGAACATCGCGATGCAGACGTGCCGCTGTCGGCATTGGGCGAGCGGCAGGCGTATGCGCTGGGTATGTGGATGTCGGGTTTGCCTGCGCATGAGCGGCCCACTGTAGTGCTGTGTTCGCCCTATGTGCGTGCCCGGCAGACCGCCGCGGCGGTGGTGCGCGCGCTCGGACACGGCGACGATATGCTGAGCATCGACGAGCGTCTGCGCGAGAAGGAGTTCGGCGTGCTCGACCGCTATACCACCGCCGGCATCATCACGAACTTCCCGGAGCTGGCCGAGCAACGCAAGCTGGTGGGCAAGTTTTATTTCCGCCCGCCTGGTGGGGAGAGTTGGTGCGATGTGATCTTCCGGCTGCGTGCGGTGGTTGGCGATCTGCAGCGAAATCATGTGGGTGCGCGCGTGCTGATCGTGGGGCATCAGGTGATCGTCAATTGTTTTCGCTATCTGGCCGAACGTATGGACGAAGCCACGATTCTGGGCATCGATCGCGAAGGGGAGGTGCCCAACTGCGGCGTCACCGAGTACGTGGCGGCAAACGATGGGCAGGCGTTGAAACTGGTGCGCACCAACTTCGTCTCGCCCGAGCTGGCCGATGCGCCGGTGACCACCGAGTCCGATCGCCCGGCCGGCGCGCGCTGATGGCTGGCCCGCGCGTTCGCATGCTCACCGCCGCCGCCTTGCGGTCGATGCCGTTGCCGGCACCGGGCGGCGACAAGGAGCAGCGCGGCCGCGTGTTGATCGTGGGTGGCTCGATGCGTGTGCCGGGCGCGGTGTTGCTGGCTGGCGAAGCGGCGCTGCGTACCGGTGCGGGCAAGTTGCAGATCGCCACCGCTGCCAGCGTGGCGCCGGGCATGGCCTTGGCGGTGCCGGAGGCGCTGGTGCTGGGGTTGGCGCAGAACGGGCAGGGCGAGATCGTGCGCGGGCATCGCGCGCTGGATGCGGCGATGGCGGCCTGCGATGCGGCGGTGATCGGGCCGGGGATGGCGTCGTCGGCCACGACTGTTGCGATGGTCAAGCGCGCTGCCGAGCAGGCGGTGTGCACGTTGGTCCTGGATGCCGGTGCCTTGTCGCGTGGTTTGCGGGCGCCGATCGGGCGGCCATTTGTGCTGATTGTGCTGACGCCGCATGCGGGTGAGATGGCGACCCTGGCCGACGACGACAAGGCGGCGGTGGAAGCGGCACCGGGCGAGTACGCGCTGGCGTTTGCGAAGAAGCTGCGCAGCGTGGTGATCGTCAAAGGTGCGGACAGTTTTATTGCCGGGCCGGAGGGTGTGTTGTGGATGCATCGCGGTGGTGCGTCCGGGCTGGGCACGTCCGGGTCTGGCGATGTCTTGGCGGGATTGATTGCCGGGTTTGCCGCGCGCGGCTGCGAGGCGTTGACGGCTGCGTTATGGGGCGTGTTGGTGCATGCGGCGGCGGGCAGGCAGTTGGCCAAGCGGATTGGGACGGTGGGGTTTCTGGCGCGCGAGCTTGGGGCGGAAGTGCCTGGGATTTTGGATCGGTTGGCGCGCGCGTGATCGAAGCTCGTTGCGTTGATGCCGCGCGCAGACCAAAAGCCCCTCTCCAGCGGGAGAGGGGTTGGGGTGAGGGTCCCTTTGCTGGAGTCGCGGATTTGTGTTTCCAGAAGGGGGTACGTTGTTGCCTTGATTGCAGGGGGCGGGTTGCACTCTTAGCAGACGTACCCTCATCCGGCCCTTCGGGCCAGCTTCTCCCGGGGGGAGAAGGGTAGGGCTGTGCCGTTGATTGAACTAACTTGGCTCTACCCTCAGCGGACATACCATCGTGGGTTCTCGGGCACTCTTCCACGGGTAAGGCAATCCGCGCTTGTGCTCGTCTGTCCACGCATGTTGCGGCGCGTTGCTCGGTTAGGCTGGCCCCACCAACCTGGGAGGGTGCACGGTGAAGCGAACGATTGCGTGGTCGATGGTGGGGCTGTTGGGGATTTGGGGCGCTGCGACTGGGGCAGTGTTGGCATCTGCACAAACACCGACACCGATGCCGACACCGATGCCGACACAAACGGCATCGTCTGCACGTGCATCCACGCCTGCATCGAAGAACACAGGGGTTGCAGCAGGACAGGTTGATGCTTCATCTGCACCGCAAACCGGTGCACTACGCGTCTACACCAGCGCCCAGGGCGCAACGCAGCAGATGCGCGTCAGCGCCGTCGAGCCGCTCAAGACCGGGCATGCCCTGACCGAGAAAGAGAACTCCATCTTCGTCAATCCGCAACACCGATTTCAGGAGGTGCTGGGCATCGGCGGGGCGATCACCGATTCCAGCGCGGAGACCTTCGCCAAACTGCCCAAACGTGCGCAACGCGAGCTGCTCACGGCGTACTACGATCCGCAAAAAGGCATCGGCTACACGCTGGCGCGCACCACCATCCACAGCTCGGATTTCAGCAGCGGCAGCTACACCTACATCAAGGAAGGCGATACGGCGCTGAAGAGTTTCTCGGTCAAGCACGATCAGCGCTATCGCATCCCGATGCTACGCCAGGCTATCGCAGCGGCTGGCGGCACGCTGACCACCTTCGCCAGCCCATGGAGCGCGCCAGCCTTCATGAAAGACAGCAAGAACATGCTCAAGGGCGGCAAGTTGCTGCCCGCCTATGCGCAGGCCTGGGCCACCTACTACACGCGCTTCATCGCGGCCTAGGAAAAGGCGGGTATCCCGATCTGGGGCATCAGCTTGCAAAACGAGCCGATGGCGGTGCAGACCTGGGAGTCGATGGTGTTCTCCGCCGAAGAAGAACGCGATTTCCTCAAGCACCATCTCGGGCCCAGCATGGCCAAGGCGGGCTACGGCGATCGCAAGATCATCGTGTGGGACCACAACCGCGACATGATGCTGCACCGCGCGCATGTGATCTTGGACGATCCGGAAGCGGCCAAATACGCGTGGGGCATGGGCTTCCACTGGTACGAGACCTGGGCCGGGTTCGCGCCGATGGTGGAGAACGTTGCAGCGGTGGCGCAGGCGTATCCGGACAAGCACCTGCTGCTGACCGAAGCGGCGGTGGAGAAGTTCGACCCGGCAAAGCTGCAGTCCTGGCCCAATGGCGAGCGCTATGGCACCGCGATCATCAACGATCTGAATCATGGGGCGGTGGGCTGGACCGACTGGAACATTCTGCTCGACGAACATGGCGGGCCCAATCACGTGGGCAACTACTGCTTTGCGCCGGTGCATGCCGACACGCGCACCGGGGAGGTGATCTATACGCCGAGCTATTGGTATATCGGCCATTTTTCCAAGTTCATCCGCCCTGGCGCGCGGCGGGTGAGTGCGGCCAGTAGCCGCAGCAATCTGGCGACTACTTCGTTTCTCAATGCCGATGGCAGCCTGGCGACGGTGGTGATGAATGCCAGCGATGTGGCGATCCGCTACAACCTGTATGTGGGCGAGGCGTCGAGTGAGTTGGAGATTCCGGCGCATGCGATCCAGACTGTGGTGATGCAGTAAGCGCGGACCGTGGGCTGGGTGTTGGTGGGAGATTGCGTACCCTCATCCGCCCTTCGGGCACCTTCTCCCGGTGGGAGAAGGGGAGCTTCGCATGATCGAAGCCGTCTTTGCTTAGTTGGTCGAACTACCTTGCGGTTCGGTGGTGCTGATGCATCAGCATTCGAGACTGCCGCCACTACCAAAAGCGCCATTGAAGAAAACCCCGCCGGCCACTGCGCATGCAGCGATCAGCGGGGTTCTGGTGGCGTGACGTTGGAAGTGCGCTTTAAGCTAACTCAGGACAGCAACAAGCCACCGGTGGCACCAAACACTTCGCCGGTGACATAGCTGGATTCCTGCGAGGCCAGGATCACGTACAGCGGCGCCATTTCCACCGGCTGGCCGGCACGCTTGAGCGGGGTTTCCGAGCCGAACTCGGGAATCTTTTCCGGCGGCTGGCCACCGCTGGGTTGCAGCGGGGTCCACACCGGGCCGGGGGCGACGGCGTTGACGCGGATGCCCTTCTCGGCGACCTGCTGAGCCAGGCCCTTGGTGAAGTTGACGATGGCCGCCTTGGTGGACGCGTAGTCCAGCAGCGTCGGCGAGGGCTGGTAGGACTGGATCGAGCCGGTGTTGATGATGGATGCGCCCGGCGGCAGGTGCGGGATGGCCGCCTTGCACAGCCAGAACATCGCGTACACGTTGGTCTTGTAGGTGGCGTCGAACTGCTCGGTGGTGATGTCGGCGATGTCTTTCATCGCGGTCTGCTTGCCGGCGATATTGACCAGCAGATCCAGCCCGCCGAGCTCCTTGACCGCGCGTGCGACCAACTGGTTGCAGAAAGCCTCATCCTGGAGATCACCGGGGATGCTGATCGCCTTGCGGCCTTCGGCCTCGATCAACTTCACCACCTCCGCAGCGTCCTGTTCTTCTTCCGGCAGATAATTGAGCACGATGTCGGCGCCTTCGCGTGCGTAGGCAATCGCGGTGGCGCGGCCGATGCCCGAATCGGCGCCGGTGATCAGCGCCTTGCGGCCCTTCAGGCGGCCGAAGCCCCGGTAGCTCTGCTCGCCGTGGTCGGCCTTGGGCTGCAATGCATGGATGGTGCCTGGCGCTTCCTGGGTTTGCTCGGGGAACTTGGGCTGCGGAAACTGGGTGAGCGGGTTCTGCATTTCGTACTGGTTCTTGGTGCTGGACATGCACTGGCTCCTGCATTGGGGGATGGCAGGGCCGCAGCGTGCTGCGGCCCGATGCAGAGCAGTCTGGAAACCACGGCGATGCGTGCGGGTGAACGAATGTTGTGCATGATGTGAACGCGCCACGCAGATGGCGCGCGTGCGGTGCTACTGCGCCGTACACGCAGGCCGCGACCGGGAGGACCGCAATGCAGTGTGTAGGGATCGATGGCGCCGGCAGCGGTTGGTTGGCGGTGTGGGAGGCAGACGATGGGCTGCAATTTGCCTGTTATCCGACAGTTGACGCCTTGGCGAGCGCACTGCGCCACATCGATGTGCTCGGCGTGGATATTCCGATTGGCTTGAGCGAGCACGCGCCCCGTGCTGCGGATGCGCAGGCGCGGCGCTTTGTGGGCGGCAGACGCGCATGCAGCATCTTTGCCGCGCCGCTGCGCGGGATGTTGCATGCAAGCACGCAGGTGGAAGCCTCTGCGCTGCATCGGGTGCTGGACCACGACGGGCAGCGTGGCTTTGGCGTGCAGTCGTTTGCGCTGCTGTCGAAGATTCGTGACTGGGACAGTGCCTTGCGCGCCGATCCGGTATGGGCGGAGCGCGTATTCGAGGTGCACCCGGAAGTGTCGTTCGCCGTGCTCGCTGGCGGGCAGGGCCTGACGGCGGGAAAGAAGAGCAGTGCGGGCCACCAACAGCGAGCCGCCTTGCTGGGCCAGTGCTACGGCGTAAGGCAAGTCGCCGCATTGCTGGAGCGCGTGCCGCGTGCGCTGGCCAAGCCGGACGATGTGCTGGATGCCTTGGTGGCCTGCTGGAGTGCGCAGCGCATTGCCGCAGGCGCCGCCGGCAGCTTGCCGGCGGTGGTGGAGCGGGATGCCTGCGGGTTGCGCATGGGCATCCACTACTGACTCAGTGCGTCTGGGTGGACATCGAATACGGCCGCTGCGCGGGATCGGTGGCCCATTGCGTATTCGGCGTGGCCTGCATGCGAAAGCGCAGCTCGCCGCCGGCCTGAATCTGCTCGTGGGTGAGGTAGGCGCGGGTCAGCGGCTGGCCGTTGAGGGTGACACTGCCGATGTAGCTGCGCGCTTTGCTCAGGCCATCGGCGATCACGCTGAAACGCTTGCCATTGGGCAGGTTGAGCGTGGCGCGCGGCAGGAACGGGCGGCCGATGATGTATTGGTTGCTGCCTGGCGCGACCGGATAAAAGCCCAGCGTAGTGAACACATACCAGGCCGACATCTGGCCGAGGTCGTCGTTGCCGGCCAGGCCCTCCGGGCCGGCGTGATAGTGCGTGTCCATGATCTGGGTCAGCCGCGCCTGGGTGCGCCAGGGTTGCCCGGCGTAGGCGTACAGATAGGCGACATGGTGGCTGGGCTCGTTGCCGTGCGCGTACCAGCCGATCAGGCCGGTGATGTCTTCCATATGCTCGAACACCTTGGGGTCGACCTTGGCATCGAACACCGCATCCAGACGTGCCAGCAGTTTGTCGTCGCCGCCATGCGCGGCCGCCAGCCCGGCGACGTCCTGCGGCACGTACCAGGAGTATTGCCAGGCATTGCCTTCGGTGTAGTCGCTGCCGTAACCGCTGGCGGATGGATCGAACGGCTCGCGGAAACTTCCAGCACGCGTACGCGCGCGCATGTAGCCAGTAGCGGGATCGAAGGCGTGCTTCCAGTTGCCGGCGCGCTTGCTGAATTCTGCGGCGATGGCGGGCTTGCCGAGCTTGTCGGCCATGCGCGCGATGGTCCAGTCGTCGAAGGCGTATTCCAGCGTCTTGGACGCAGCCTCGCCTTCTTCGTCGATGGGCACATAGCCCAGTTCGCGGTATTGCGCGATACCGTCGTAGGGGCCGTAGTTGGCGCTGGCGACCATGGCCTCCAACGCTTCGTTGGCATCGAAGCCGCCGATGCCTTTCATGTAGGCGTCGGCGATCACCGGCACGGCGTGGTAGCCGATCATGCACCAGGTTTCCAGGCCGTGGAACGCCCAAACGGGGAGGATGCCGTAAGCGCTTTCGCGGCGCGAGGCGAGCAGGGAATTGACCACATCGCTGCTGCGTTGCGGCGGCTGCACCAGGGTGAGCAGCGGATGCAGGGCGCGGTAGGTGTCCCACAGCGAAAAGGTGGAGTAGTTGGTCCAGCCCTTGGCCTGATGCACGGCATTGTCCGGCCCGCGGTACTGGCCATCGCTGTCCATGAACAACGTGGGCCCGAGCAGGGTGTGATACAGCGCGGTGTAGAGCTGGGTGCGTTGTTGCGGCGTGCCCTGCGCATCGATCGCCGACAGCGCCTGCGTCCATTGCACGCGCGCATCGGCGCGCACGCGGTCGAAATCGAAACCGGGCACCTCCGCATCGAGATTGGCGATGGCACCGGCCTCGCTGACCGGCGACAGCGCGACCTTGACCACCAGCGGTGTGCCGTCGTTGGCAACATCGAACACGCCGACCAGTTGCCGGCCTTCGATCTGTGCGCGCTGGGCGGGATTCTTCTCGCCCGGCGGCGGAAAGCCCTTGTACGGGATGTCCTGCTCGGTGTCGTGCAGCTGCGTGGCGGTGAGCGGGCGCGAAAAGCGCATGGCGAAGTACAGCTGGCGCCCAGGCGCCCAACCTCGCGTTTCGCGAAAGCCGGTGACGGTGCCATCGCTGCGTACGCGCAGCCGCGACCACTGCACCTTGCCGGGGTAGTCGTACAGGCTGGTGCGCAGGTCCACCAGTACGTGCGCCGGCTTGCCTTTGGGGAAGGTGTAGCGATGCACGCCGACGCGCGCACTGGCGGTGAGTTCGGCGCGGATGTTGCGGTCTTTCAATGTCACCGCGTAATACCCGGGCTGCGCCTGCTCGCTGGCATGGTCGAACTGCGCGGTGTAGCCGCTGCCGGGTGTGGCGATATCGCCGCGTTCGAGTTTGACCTCGCCGGTTTGCGGCATCAGCAAGACATCGCCCAGGTCCGAATGCCCGGAGCCGGAAAAATGCGTATGCGAGAAACCGACAATCGTGCTGTCGCTGTGCCGGTACCCGGCGGCCCAGCCATAGGCCTCCTTGCGCGGTTTGATCTGCGTATCCGGGCTCAGCTGCACCATGCCGAACGGCACCGTGGCGCCGGGATAGGTGTGGCCTTCGCCACCGGTGCCGATAAACGGGTCCACCGCCTGGAAGCCGGCGTCTGCAACGCGTGGCGCAGCGATGCCGGCAGACGTGGCGAGGGCGGTAAACAGCGCCAGCCAGCGCAGAGGAGACAAGGCGATCGACCGATGCTGCATGCGGAAGGTTCCAGGCGGATGCAGCGCCGGACCGTAGCACAGCTGTCGGGCTTGATCGCGTGGCATCGTGCGCCTGCATTGTTGAGCTCGCTGGTGTGCACGTAACGCGTTTGCCAAAGAAAAACTCAAGGCCGTGCTGCTGAAATCGCGCAGACCGCCCGCATATCACGCAGATGGATCTGTTCGACGCTCCTTCCATGCCTTTGCAGGTGCTGCACGATGCCGAAGGCGGCGTGCGCTATTGGCCGCAGCTGCTGACGCCTTCGCTGGCGCAGGAATGCTTCGCTGCATTGCGTGAGGCAACCGACTGGCGCAGCCAACACCGCGAGATGTACGACCGCATCGTCGCGGTGCCGCGCATGCTTGCCTCGTATCGGCTGGATGCACCGCTGCCGCCGGGGTTGCCATTGCACGCGCTGCTCGCGGCAGTGCAGGCCGTGCTGCCCGCGCCGTACAACGCAGTGGGCCTGAATCTGTATCGCGATGGCCGCGACAGCGTGGCAATGCATCACGACAAACTACAGACGCTGCTGGCGCCGCACCCGATCGCATTGATCTCATTGGGCGCGCCACGCCGGATGCAGTTGCGGGTAAAAAACGGCAGCACGCGTGCGATCGGTGTGGACCTGGCGTCCGGGAGCCTGCTGGCAATGAGCCATGCCTCGCAAGTCACCCACGAACACGGCATTCCCAAGACGGCCCGTGCGGTCGGCGAGCGCATCAGTGTGGTGTTTCGTGTGCGCCCGGCCGAGCGCATGGCCGCCGGGCAGCACGGCCCACATTGGGAGCCGGCGCAGCCATAGTGCGCACGGTTGCGGTTGATTGCTGCGTTGAGTTCGGTAGCGCGCCACTGGCCCGGTTCCTCCGCAAACGCTGCGCATGTCCTTGCACAGCAGCAACTTTTGTTCGTGTGCGCGTGTGCCGCGTGTCATCGCCGGTCTTGCGCATTCGGGTGATTGCCATCGCCCTCACGGCTGGCCATGCTTGCATGCAGTCCCCCTCAGCGTCGCCATCCCATGTCCCTGGCCGATACCCGCCACCATCAGATGTTTCCCGAGCTGGACTCGGGCCAATTGGCGATCACGCGGCGTTTTGCCAGCGGGCCGGCGCAGCGTTTCGATGCGGGCGAGGCCGTGTTCGAGGTCGGCGATGCGCATGCGCCGGTGTGGGTGGTGCTGCAAGGCGCCATCGAGGTGGTGCGCCGCGACGGGTTGGGCAACGAAAAGCCCATCACCTTGCATACGCCCGGCCAGTTCACCGGTGAGGTGAGCCAACTGGCCGGGCGCGCGTCGCTGGCCGGCGGACGCGCCGGGCCGGAAGGTTGCCTGGCATTGCCCTTCGACACCGCACATTTGCGCGCCTTATTGATCAGCTCGGCGGAAGTGGGCGAGGTGGTGATGCGCGCGTTGATCCTGCGCCGCGTGGGTTTGATCGAAGGCGATGCCTCGGGGTCGGTGTTGATCGGCGAGCCGGACGACCCGCATCTGACCCGTCTGCAGGGCTTTTTGACCCGCAATGGCTACCCCAACACGGTGATGGATGTCTCCGATGAGGAAGGCCGCGCGTTGGTCGAGCGGTTGGGCATCCAGGAGCACGACTTGCCGGTGATGGTGTGCCCCAGCGGGCGCGTGTTGCGCCAGCCCAGCGATACCGAAGCCGCGCATTGCCTGTGCATGACCCCGGAGATCGACCCGGACAAGCGCTACGACGTGGCGATTGTCGGCGCCGGGCCGGCCGGCCTGGCCACCGCGGTGTATGCCGCCTCCGAAGGCTTGTCGGTGATGGTGCTGGACCAGCGTGCCATCGGCGGGCAGGCGGGTGCATCGGCACGCATCGAAAATTATCTGGGTTTTCCGACCGGGATTTCCGGCCAGGCCCTGGCCGGGCGCGCCTATAACCAGGCACTGAAGTTCGGCGCCGAACTGGCGATCCCGATCGAGGCCGGCACGCTGGAATGCGGGCGCGAAGACGGCGCGCTGAAGCTGGATCTCGCCGATGGCAAGCAGCTGCTGGCCAGCACCGTGGTGATCGCCTCGGGTGCGCGTTACCGGCGCCCCGAGATCGAAGGGCTGGACCGTTTCGAAGGCCACGGGGTGTCGTACTGGGCCTCGCCGGTGGAAGCGCGGCTGTGCGAGGGCGGGGTGGTGGCGCTGGTGGGCGGTGGCAATTCGGCCGGCCAGGCGGTGGCGTTTCTGGCCCCGCGGGTGAAGCAACTGCACCTGATCCTTCGAGGCGAAGGCCTGGAATCGTCGATGTCGCAATACCTGATCGAACGCATCGCGGCGCTGCCGAATGTGCAACTGCATACCGGCACCGAAGTGTCCGCACTGGAAGGCGACCCCGAGCGCGGTCTGCAGGCGGCTGTGTTGCGCACGCGCGCGGATGGGCAGACCACGCACGTGGAGCTGCGGCATCTTTTCTTGTTCGTCGGTGCCGACCCCAACACCGGTTGGTTGCAGCAGTGCGTGGAGACCGATGCGCGCGGATTCGTCATTACCGGCACCACGCGCGGCGATGGCGTGCCGGCGTGCCTGCCGCTGGAAACCAATCGCCCTGGCGTGTTCGCCATCGGCGATGTGCGCGCCGGCTCGGTCAAGCGTGTGGCGGCCGCAGTGGGCGAGGGCGCTGCAGTGGTGGCGCAGATTCACCAGTACCTTGCGCACCAGGCCAACCCGGTGCCCGAGTCCGAACTTGCCACTGCCACCCAGGAGTCCGCCACATCATGAGTGACCAATGCACGCACACCGGGCAGATTGCCGAGGTCACGCCGAGCGCACGTGGCTGCGAAGACTGCCTGGCCATCGACAGCACCTGGGTGCATCTGCGCCTGTGCCGCAGTTGCGGCCATGTGGGCTGCTGCGATGATTCGCCGCACAAACACGCCACTGCGCATTACCACGCCACACGCCACCCCATCATCGAAGGCTACGACCCGCCCGAAGGGTGGGGCTGGTGCTATGTGGACGAGGTGGACGTGGAGTTGCCGGATCAGACGCCGCAGCTGGGGCCGATTCCGCGGTATGTGTGAGGCGGCGCGGTTGTTTGGCGGGGTGTGGATGGGAGCTGGGGCGCCGCTGGGAATCGGGATTGGGGAATCGGGATTCGGCAAAGCGGCTTGCGTGCTGTTTGATTTGGTCGGGTGCGGATTTTGTGTCGGGCGATTGCGCGTTTGCTGAGGGCGGCAGTTCGCGCACGCGTGCGCTCACTCTGGCCAGTGCACCTGCGGTAGTTTGCCGATCGTTGGGCGGGCGAACAGATAGCCTTGCTGCAGGTGGATGCCCATGTCGCGCAGGGCGCGGTATTCGTCGGGGTGTTCGATGCCTTCGGCGATCACCGCGATGCCGAGTTCTTCGCACAGGCGGGTGGTGTGGCGCACGATCGCCTGGCGGCTGCGGTCGGCGTCGATGCCGCGTACCAGCGCGATGTCCAGCTTGAGCAGGTCGGGCTGGAAGTCGGCGAGCAGGCCGAGGCCGGAATAACCGGCGCCGAAGTCGTCGATGGCGGTCTTCAGGCCGCGCGCCTGATAGGTGCGCATGATCTCGAGCAGATGCGCCGGCTCGGCCAGGTGTTCCTGTTCGCTGACTTCGAAAATGATGGCGTCCAGCGGCCAGCCGTACTGCGCGGTGGCCGAGAGCGTGGCGCGCAGGCAGTGCTCGGGGTTGTAGACCGCATTGGGCATGAAGTTGATCGAGAGCAACGCCGGCAGTGCGATCTGCGCGGCGCATTCGATCGCCTTGATGCGGCAGGCCTGATCGAAGGCGTAGCGGTTACGCTCATCCACCGCGGCCAGGATGCTGCCGGCCGATTCGCCGTTGACGCCGCGCACCAGCGCTTCGCCGGCATAGACCGTGCGGGTGGACACATCGACGATGGGCTGGAACGCCATGGTGATGGCGGTGGGGAAGTCCAGGCCATCGCGGCAGGCATTGCAAACGGGAAGGGGCGGCATGGCTGAGCAATCGTGCGGCGTGGGGAAACTCTAACGTTATCGACTGCAACAGCGTGTCATTGAGCCTGCACACATCATCGCGGCGTCCTCACCCTGCGTCTGGGCACGCTCGGCGATAATGCGCCATCGCTCGCATCGGACGCCCCATGACCGCTCTCACCGAACGTTACGCCCTGGCTGTGGATTACGCGCGCATCGCCCATGCCGGGCAGCTGCGCAAGGGCACGCAAATTCCATATCTGAGCCATTTGCTGGGCGTGTCCACGCTGGTGCTGGAATGCGGCGGCGATGAGGAGCAGGCCATTGCCGGCCTGTTGCACGATGTGGTGGAAGACTGCGGCGGCGGCCATGAGGCCTCGATCCGCGCGCAGTTCGGCGATACCGTGGCCGACATCGTGATGGCGTGTACCGATGCCACTGCCGAAGACAAGGCCGAAGTGGACAACACCGAGCGTGCACGCAAACGCGATTGGCGCGAGCGCAAGTTGGCCTACCTGGAGCATCTGCGCAAGACCCCGGAGCGCGCGCTGCTGGTGTCCGGTTGCGACAAACTCTATAACGCGCGCACCATCGTGCAGGATCTGGAAAACCCCGCCGTGGGCCAAGACATCTTCAACGTGTTCACTGCCGGGCGCGAGGGCACGCTGTGGTACTACGGTGAGCTGGAAGCCATCTTCCGCACGCGCGATGCAGCTACCGCACGGCTGTTCAGTGGCGTGGTGGCGCGCATGCAGGCATTGGCCGATACCGGCGAGCAGCCGGTGCCGGCGCATGCGTTGGGGTGATCGCGTTGTAGAGCGGCTGATTGGCGGGTTTGCTGCAGGGCCCTTGCCCGCCCACCGTCGCGGGACACGCCGCAAATACGTCCTTGTAGCGTCATCGGCACGTTGGTTCGCGGCTGATCTGCGGGTTTGCTGCAGGGCCCTTGCCCGCCCACCGTCGCGGGACACGCCGCAAGTACGTCCTTGTAGCGTCGTCGGCACGTTGGTTCGCGGCTGATCTGCGGGTTTGCTGCAGGGCCCTTGCCCGCCCACCATCGCGGGACACGCCGCAAGTACGTCCGTGTAGGCTCTTACGCGGCATCCATGCCGCGTAAGGTCCCGCGACGGTGGGCGGGCAAGGACCAGTCGGGATGATCGGTGTGCATGGTGCAAGCAATGTAGGACGTGCGTCTAATGCGCTGGCTCTCGTGTAGTTACAGCTCGCACCAGTAGTTGCAGCTCGCACCAGTAAATCAATGCACCCGTGAGATTGCCTGCTTTTCACAATACTACCGACCAACTTTCTGGTGCGGTGTCCTCGCCGATTGCGGGACCGTGTGGCGGCATGGATGCCGCCACCGAGCCTACATGGACGTACTTGCGGCGTGTCCCGCGAGCGGCGAGGGCACCGCGCACTCGACCGACCAGGCTGCTGACCTACAGCACTCGACTGCACCTAAACGATGCGACGACGACATCGGCTGCATGCGCGCCGCGCTAGGCTAGTGCGTTGTCGAACGTCGGTCTGGTGGTCATGTCCAACGCAATCTCGTCGTCCTCTGGCCTGGTGCGTGTGCGCGGTGCGCGCGAGCACAACCTCAAGAACGTGGACGTGGACATCCCGCGCGATGCGCTGGTGGTGTTCACCGGGGTGTCCGGCTCGGGCAAGTCGTCGCTGGCGTTCGGCACCATTTTTGCCGAGGCGCAACGCCGCTATCTGGATTCGATTTCGCCGTATGCGCGGCGCCTGATCGACCAGGTCGGCGTACCGGAAGTGGATTCCATCGAAGGCCTGCCGCCGGCAGTGGCCTTGCAGCAGGCGCGCGGTGCACCGAGTGCGCGCTCGTCGGTGGGCAGCGTCACCACCATCTCCAATTCCTTGCGCATGCTGTATTCGCGTGCGGGTAACTACCCGCCGGGGCGGGAGATCATCTATGCGGACGGATTTTCGCCCAATACCCCCGTCGGTGCATGCCCCACCTGTCATGGCCTGGGGCGCATCTACGACGCCACCGAGGCGACCATGGTGCTGGATCGCACACTGAGCATCCGCGATCGCGCAGTGGCCGCCTGGCCCGGTGCCTGGCACGGGCAGAACCAGCGCGACATCCTCACCACGCTCGGCCACGACGTCGACGTGCCGTGGCACACGCTGCCGAAGAAAACCCGCGACTGGATTCTCTACACCGACGAACAACCGGTGGTGCCGGTGTATGCCGGCTACAGCCTGGACGAGGCCAAGCGCGCGCTGCGCCGCAAGGAAGAACCCAGTTACATGGGCACCTTCACCAGTGCGCGGCGCTATGTGTTGCACACCTTTGCCACCACCCAAAGCGCGCAGATGAAAAAGCGCGTGGCACAGTATCTGATCAGCACGCAGTGCCCGCAGTGCGATGGCAAGCGGCTACGGCGCGAGGCGTTGTCGGTGACCTTCGCCGGGCTGGATATCGGCGAGTTGTCGCGGCGGCCATTGGATGAAGTGGCGCAGTTGCTGCGCCCGGCTGCGGAGGGCGATGCCGGCAAGCGCAATAACACACGCACGCAGGCCGACACGCATCCTGAGCAAGCGATCGCCGCGCAACGCATCGCTGCCGATCTACGCGCGCGGATCGCCGTGGTGCAGGCACTGGGCCTGGGCTATCTCAGCCTGGAGCGCAGCACACCCACGCTGTCGCCGGGCGAGCTGCAACGGCTGCGGCTCGCCACGCAGATCCGCTCGCAATTGTTCGGCGTGGTGTATGTGATGGACGAACCCTCGGCCGGCTTGCATCCGGCCGATGCGCAGGCATTGCTGGGCGCGCTGGATCAGCTCAAGGCCGCAGGCAATTCGGTGTTCGTGGTGGAACACGAGGTGGATGTGATCCGCCATGCGGACTGGATCGTGGATGTGGGTCCGGCTGCCGGCGTGCATGGCGGGCAGGTGCTCTACAGCGGCCCGCCTGCGGGATTGGAACAGGTGCACGCTTCATCCACGCGGCGCTATCTGTTCGGCACGCCGCCGCAGGTGCACAGCCATGCACGCGCAGCCACCGGGTGGCTGCAGCTGCGCGGCATCAGTCGTAACAATGTGCGTACGCTGGATGTGGATCTGCCGCTGGGCGTGTTCACCACGGTCACCGGGGTGTCCGGCTCGGGCAAGTCGTCGTTGGTGAGCCAGGCGCTGGTGGAATTGCTGGGCGCCCATCTTGGGCAAACGCAGGCAGAGGAAGACGAGGCGCTGGATCCGCTGGAGCGTGGCACGCAGGTGCCGCTGGGTGGTGCGATCGTCGGTGGACTCGATCAGGTGCGTCGGCTGGTGCGCGTGGACCAGAAGCCGATCGGCCGCACACCGCGTTCGAATCTCGCCACTTACACAGGTTTACTCGATCCGGTACGCAAGCTATTCGCCGCCACGCCGGCCGCGCGTCGCCGCCGTTACGACCCGGGGCAGTTTTCGTTCAATGTCGCCAAGGGCCGCTGCGCCACCTGCGAAGGCGAGGGCTCGGTGCACGTGGAATTGCTGTTCATGCCCAGCGTCTACGCACCGTGCCCCACCTGCCATGGCGCGCGCTACAACGCCAAGACCCTGGAGATCGAACTGCGTGGCCACAGCATCGCGCAGGTATTGGAAATGACGGTGGACCAGGCCGCCACATTCTTTGCCGAAGACGCCAGCGTGCTGCGTCCGTTGCAGGTGTTGCGCGAAGTAGGGCTTGGCTATCTGCGGCTCGGCCAGCCGGCCACCGAACTCTCCGGTGGCGAGGCGCAGCGCATCAAGCTGGCCACCGAACTGCAACGCGCGCAGCGGCGCGACACCGTCTATGTGCTGGACGAGCCGACCACCGGCCTGCATCCGGCCGACGTGGACACCTTGATGCGCCAGCTGCAAGGGCTGGTGGCGGCGGGCAATACGGTGATCGTGGTCGAACACGATATGCGCGTGGCCGCCAGCAGCGATTGGGTGCTGGACATGGGGCCGGGCGCGGGTGGTGCGGGCGGCAATGTTGTTGTAGCTGGCACGCCTGATGTGGTCGCGCAGCATCGCGGCAGCCGGACTGGTCCCTTTCTCCGGCGCTGATCTGTTTGATGATAGATGTCGCAGTTGGACGACAACGCGCTGTCTAAGTGGCAAGAAGGTTCGCCAATTCGCGCAGTGTTTCGCATGTGCATTTGCGCACCATAATAATCGAACTAAGGTAATAGAGACTTACCCGAGCTGGGTATCTAGGGTGCTTAGGACACTATGCACCTGCGCGATGTGTTAACTCTTCTGGGAGGGAGACGGGCATGCGCTACATAGTAGAAAAGGCACCGGTACCGGTGTCGGTCTGTATTGATCACGATACTCATGTTTCGGCCAGCAGTGCGCGTGCACACACCGCGCGCTATGGTCTCGCCGGGCCGGGCCGGGCCGCGTGACTGTGCCTTGGCTTGCGCAGCTGGTGACGTAAGCACTGCTTCACCTCAACGGTCGGATGCCTTGTGCATCCCCGGTATCGCAGCGGTTCGGATGCATTTCCAGCCAGCGATCGAACCCGTGCATTTTCTGGCGTCGTGGAATCGCACGCCTGCTGCATAGCCGCGCGTGGCCGTTGCAGAGAATGCAAGATCGCTGTCAGTAGATGCCGATGCCTACTATCCAGATCTTTGGGCTATTCAAATGACGTCACCGTATTCGATCACACGTTCGAGTCAGTCGCGACAAACGCCAACGCCGGAGCCTGCAGAACCAGCGACGGCTTCACCGCAGAGTGGGCCTGCGCCCGAGACCGAGACTGCGGCCGACATCCTGGACGCCTTGCCTGCGCGGGCGCGGCGCGCGGCATCCAGTAAGACCGCCAATGCTGCGCTCCATGTGCAGAAGGTTCCATCGCATGGTGTACGGCGGGCTCGTATGCACCTGGAGGGCGCGGCTACCGCAGACGGCGATGTCATGAGCTTGATGGACGAGTGTCTGGCCCGTCGGCCCGTCGTTCACAGTGAATCCGATCTGGGTGGTGGCGGACGTCTGTTGCGCTACATGCCGGATCGTGACGACTCGCGCATGCCACGCAACGAGGCCTTCTTTACCACCATCCCCGGCTTGCTGATCGCAGCTCTTACCGTGCATCCGGCGGTCGAGCGCCGCTCCGGTACTACGCCGACGGCCGACCGGGTCGCCAGTCAGCTCGCCGATCCGCCGATCGGCCAGCTGACCGGCATCTGGCAGGCTGCCGACGGGCAATGTTTCGCCCTGCGTGCCAACCAGTTGCACCGTGTCGAGGCGTCCGGACACTGGGCAGCCGTACCGCTGCCACCGGCATGTGATGCGATTGCCCATCTCTGCATGCTTGGTCGGCAGGCCGATGGCGGTGTGTACGTCCGTGCAGGCGAGCTGTGCTGGCGTGCAGGCAACGAGCAGATGTGCATCGCGTTGGGCCCGACGCCCGAAGGCGCCGTGCTGCGGTTCGATGCGGACGGCAGACCATGCATGCTCCATGCTGGCGTACTGCGCCGCTGCGATGACGATCAGCCCGGCCGGGTCGTGGAGCTGACGCGTCCGGTAGCTGGCGGCCCGGCCTTCGAGTCGACACCTGCGATGCCTGTGGATGTGTTGCCGCTGGCGCATGCCGCTGCCTTGGTGCTTGATGACGCGGGACGTGTGTATGAAGCCGACATGCACGGGAGCGGGCCAATTGTCGCGGAGCGATTGACGTTGCCTCGCCCGATGGGCAGCGAGCAGGGCTGGGCGGTGACCTCCATGGGGTTGTCGAACGATCACAGCGTGCATCTTCTGCTCGAACACCGCGACGGCAGTCGCATCTCGCTGCAGCGGCCGGCAGGGCAAGCGAAGTTCCAGCCGGCGTTCATGCTGGATCGTCCGTTGTTGCTCATGCGCAGAGAGGGGCTGCAAATGCCTGCGGATGAGGCGATGCAGTCGCGGGTGGTGCTCGATGGGCACGCGCAACTGGGACATCTGGACGGCGTACTGCATTACTCGCCTGCGCCGAACCAGCCATGGGAGCGGCTGATGCTTCCTGGCGGCGCGCCGCTGACCGATGTTGTCTCTTTGCATACCGGCCCACACGGTTTTGTCGATCGTCGTCCGGTGTTCGCACTGCTGGCCGCACCGCCCCGATTGGTCGAGCTCAAGCTTCCCGGGCGCACCACCTGGCTGGCTGCGCATGCGGCGCCTAGCACACCCTCGGGTGGGCCGCTCGCCGTGGTGCCAGACGTGGTGGAGGTGCGTTGCCTGCCGATCGCCCGCTTCGATGAAGACATCGCGCAGGCGGCGGTGCATGCAGATCGCAGCGCTGTGGTGATGACCGTCTCGGGGCAATTGATCAAGGTCGATGCGGATCGAAACAGCGGGGACTTGCCCGCGCTGGAAGGCGTTGTCGCGATCGCGTTGGGATTGGATGATGCCTTGTACGCCTTGAGCCAACCCGGCGATGGATCTGCACACGTGCACCGTCTTTCGGACGACCATGACCGGTGGGAGGCTTTTCCGGTCACGTTGCCGCAGACCTCGCCACTCCCGAGTGCGCTGCGAGCCACGCGTACCGGACAGCTGCAGTTACGGCTCGGCGCGCAGTGGCACACGGTACTGCCAGCGATGACCGATGCCGACGGGGTCCGCTTGCCTGCACGCGTGGCTGCGCATGCGTCGCCTGATGACGTGGCCGTTTCCGGCACCCAGTCGGGCTCCAATGCATGGGTCAATCGGCAGCAGGCAAGCCGTCTCAAGACACCGGACCACGATGCGGCGGTCAGCACCACGTTGCTGGGGACCACCTCCACCGATCCACTGAGCCTGCGCTCGAATGCACGGGTGCTCGCACAGAGCGGTCGCGCGCAGGCCGCTGCGCTCGTAAAGGTGCTCACTGACGTTGCCGGTGGCACTGTGCGTGCCGTGGCCGGGTGGACTGGCGTTGGATACGCGCCTACCACGCAGCAACAGCGGCTCGCCCGCTTCCGTACCGAGGCAGAGCAGGTCCTGTCTTTGGCGCTTGAGATGTTCGACAACTTGCCGGTACTGGCAGAGGTGCGTATTGCCGGTGCCGCAGGTCCGCACCAGCCTACCGCGCTGTCGCAGAGCCAGTACGAACGGCTGACGACGCTGCGTAAAACAGCGTTGGCTGACTTGCTGCGCGATCTGCGCAAGATCGGCTTCCGTGAGGGCATGCTTGCTGCCGATTTCTCGATGGCGGACGGAGGGGGCACCCAGCGCGCGAGTTCAACCGCGAGTTATCGCGCCGCCGAGCTCTGGCGGCGGGCGCGTTCGGCCGTGATGCGCACGACGGTGCAGGACAGCGATGACATGTTGCCGCACTTTGATCGTTGCATTGCCGCGATGGCCGGCGGTGCGTCGTTGCATCCGCAAGCGTTGACCGTTATGGAGCAAGCACAACTGGCCGAATTGCGCGAGGTCAGTCATCGCCTCAAGGCTGCCGGGGTCAGATTGCCGATCCGGAATGGTCGCTCCACCGATGCGTCGGGTGATCCGCATGACCTGCGCAGTGCATGCCTGCTCGCAGGTCTGATGGAGTACAACGCGTTGCTGGATGTCGATGATGTGGCGGCGTTGGAAGCGGCCGACGCAAGGCAGCGGCAATCCGGGCTGCGAGCCCTGGCGAAACTGGGTCTGTCGTCATGGCAGGAACTGGAGGCCTTCGACGATGTAGTGACCACCTTCCGCGAGGAAGTCGCCACCCCGGGAAGCGCGCGTCAGCTGCAATTGCTCAAGAGCATCGGCCTGTCGCCAGGCGCGGCCCCGGACGAAATGGCTGCGCGCATGATCGATGTGTTGCAGGACCTGTTCAATCGCAGCACGTTCTTCACGAGCAGAGTGCGCTCTGCCGAGCTGCGCGGCTCGCTAGGTTCTACGCAATGGATGGATATCAATCCGGTCAGCGTCGGCATGGGTGGCGAGGCCATCCACGCGCTGGGCGTCGAACGCATCGGCGACTCGAAGGACGGCGATGCGGGACTGGTTGCCTTCTTCGTGCGGCATGCCAAAGCAGCCGCGTCAGGGACGGCAGGTATACGCATCGATCTGCGGCCTGGCCCAGGAACCGGCGCACATGTCTACGATGCGGATTCTGCACGGACCTTGTCGGCGACGTGGGGCGGGGCGGCAAATCTCAGCGCAGGCGGTACCTACCAACATGGCGTGGGCGCAGCGGTCATTCTCTCGCCATCGACGATTCCTGAGTTCGCCAGGCTGTTGTTTGATCGTCATGATGACGACACCACCAAGCTACTGCGCGCAGGCGTGGACGAGGGCGCGATCGGCCTGGATCTGTTCGAAACCAATGCCAATGGATCGCTCAACGTCAACCTGACCTTACAGCCGCTCGCGGTGCTGCATCCTTACGGTCCAAGACAGCCCGCCGCACCCAGCGCCGTGCCAGGCGCAGCCGGCACCGGCAACCCGCGTAGCGCAGTCTCGGCCTCCTTGCCGTGCGGCATGACGGCGCAGGCCGGTGTGCAATGGAGCCAGATGGAGCTGCATCTGGACCATGCGTGGCGAGACATCATCGGACTCGAGTTCCAGGGCCGCATCGGTATCACTGCCGAGGTTAGTGGCGGCATCAATCTCTCTGGCGCATTGACGTCGGTGCTTGGCCGAAATTTTGCACGGCTGGTCAATGCGGTTACCGGTGCCGGCAATCTGCAGTTGGCCGGGGTGCGAGTGGCCTCCAGCGACGTGCAACTGCCCACCAATGCGGCATTGGATGATACGCGTACCTGGCCTTTGTTGGGGACAGCAAGTTACAAGCGCACGCTCGATACGCAAGCCGCCCAGCCGGTTAGCCCGCAGGCATGGGACGCGGTACGGAAACGGCTTGGAGAGGTATTTCCTGAGAGCATGGCCGAACTGGACGGAATGAAATATCCGACTACGCCTGGCGATCGACGGGACGTATTGCTGAAAGCGATCGAACGTATCCAGGGTGCGCAAGCGCGTACGATCGAAGCTGGCGCCGCGCTGGAGGGTTCGGCGCTGGCGCAACAACGTGCGCGTGCTGAACAAGCCACCCTCGCGGAGACGTCGTCACTATGGAAAGGCGGCTCGCCCTCTGAGCGCGCGGCCGTACTCGACATGCTGCAACAGTTGCGGCAAGAAGACGCTGCTGCCATCCAGCAGCGTGCGCGCATCATTCCTGGCGCACGTGTGGAGATCAACATGTTCGGGCGCGAATCGCTCGACGCGGTGGTCAGCCATGCCATTGGCCATTACGCGCTGGGCGAGAAGATGCGCGACGTTGCGGAGATGCGTCGCAAGATTCCCGGGTTGGGCGAGGTATTGCAACGGTTCAAGGACGTTCCCAACGTGAATCAGGTCCGCTTCGTGTTCGAGATGCGGCCCCAGGCAATGATGTCGATCAACGATGCGCTGGAGGCCAAACAGCACGCGCAGGCCGCAGCCGCGCTGGGATTGCCGGCGCCCGCAGGTGCAATGGCGTGGCGTGATGTGCTCATTGCCGCACAGCGGTCACCGGGTCTCTACCGTTTGGCGGCTATCGCCGTGCACAATACTGACGAAAACCCGGTAACCAGTCGCGTCGGCTTGCCCCTCCTGAATATGGCAGCGACGGCAGTGGCGTCTCACCAACTGTTCGAAGCAGAGATCCAGTTCCGTTATGGGCTGTACGATCGTATCGAGGGCGCTGAAGTGCTCGAAGCAGGCGTGCGTGCATTGCGCAATGCGCTGGACCCCTTGCAGACGATTGGCGTGCAGGCGCTCGGGCAACGGCAGAAGGCCGATATTCCGGCAGCCGGTCCGGCTTCTCCGCGCGGCGAACGGCCTGGGCTGAAGGAGGTGCGCGACCTTGAATTCGAACACCATCTCAAGAAGGGCGTATTGCCGGTCGGCCCGCACCTGCGCGCCGTGACGCGCGAACTGACACGCTTTGAGGAGCAGATCCAACGAACCGAAGTGCAATATCTGGCGCACGACGCCTTGGTGGAGGCAGTAAGCAGTCAACAAGCGAAAGTAGGCGAGCGCATCAATCGGTTGCTGGCCAGACTTGCACCGGTAGACGATGGCGTGATCGAGGCGTCTGTCACGCCGTCTGGCCCGCGTCAGAGGCTTTCTTTGCTGCAGGCCGATCGCGACGCGGTGCATCAAGTAATCGATGCGCCGGACAAGGCCTACGACGACTTCCTCACCCACATTGATGCCAGCCACGGCGAGAACAGGGACATTGCGGCGGTTCAGCATGCCTTGGAATTTCTACAGCGCGCTGCTGAGTGCGATCACACGCTGGTGTCTGCAGTCGACGTTCTGTTGCGTCGGACCGCAGAAGTATATGAGGTGCAGGACCAAGAACTCCGGGATGTTGACGAAAGGCTTGATGACTTGCTGCCGCGTCTTGATGACCTGCGTCGGGTCTCTGACTTAGAGCGTAGGGATTTTGAAGGTGCCGAACGCCTGGTAGAGGTTAGACGCGAAGCGCTGCAGGCATTGGACAGGCATGCTGAGGGGATGGACGCCGCAAAGGCGGTCGATGCGGAGGGCAAGGCAGGGGCCATCAAGGCGCTTCACGATGCAGTTCAGCAGATGAACGTCGCCAGGAAGAAGGTGGATGCGACCAGTGACCGCATCGTAGAGATTGTGTCGTTGAAAGAGAGCCTGTGCGCCCGGCTGGCTGACGATGTCCTAGCGCTGCGCAACATCGACGAGCAGCAACGTGCCGTGCTACAGGCAGTGGCGCATGCGCGTGATCGGGGCATCAGCGCACGTACTGTAATGATGACCACGTTGAAAGATTTGTCCGGTGAAGATGCCCCGCAACAGCACGTCGCCGGCAGCGAAATTACCTCAGAAGAGGGGTGAACAACTGACCGGTATCGTGCAGTGCCAGTATCGTGCAGTGTCAGTCGACATTGACGAGATGAAGCGCAACGTTGTCTTCTCGTGACAACGCATGGAGCTTTTTGGCCGCTTACCCTGCTGACAGGGAGCATCTCCTTTGCTACATGTCCGTCAGACGCGCGTTGACCTCCCACCTGACGCGCGGCGATATCGCGGGTGTGAGGTAACACTGGAAGCGGAGGACCTTCATGTCGCGGGGAGGTTATCCGGCCCGCCAGGCTGATCGAATGCGGCGCACTTATGCCAGCAGCTCAAAGCTCGCAGTCATGCCCGTCGCTTCGGCAGAGGGTGCCACCCACACGTCGAACATGCCGGGTTCGACCATCGGTGCCAGCCCCTGGCCGATGAACAGCAGGTCTACACGGCGCAACTCGAAGCCCACCACCACACTGCCGCCTGCCGGCACCGCCAGCTTGCGGAAGTCCTTCAACTCGCGCACCGGGCGGGTGACGCTGGCGCTGCGGTCGCGGATGTAGAGCTGCGCCACTTCCTCGGCATCGCGGGTGCCGCGGTTGTGGATGCGCGCGCTGATGCGCAGGCTGCCGGTCGGCGCCATCCGTGCATCGCTCAGGCGCAGCTCGCCGTATTCGATGCGGCCATAGGTCAGCCCATGTCCGAACGGAAACAACGCGGCATTGGGCGCGGTGCGGTAGCGGGTCTTGAACGGCTGCAAGGCATCCGGGCGTGGGTCGGCGCGGCCGCTGGGCTTGTGCGCGTAGCTATAGGGCACCTGCCCGGATGTATGCGGAAAACTCACCGGCAAGCGTCCGGACGGGCCGTGCTCGCCGAACAGGATATCGGTCAATGCAGCGCCTGATTGCGAGCCCAGAAACCAGCTGACCAAGATCGCCGGCGCCTGGAGCACCGGGCCATCGAGCACCAGTGCACGGCCGTTGCTGAGCACCACCACCACCGGCGTGCCGGTGGCCGCCACCGCCGCCAGCAGCGATTGCTGTACGGAGGGAATGACGATCTCGCTGCGCGACTGCGCTTCGCCGGAGTAACGCATCGGCTCGCCGATCGCCAACACCGCCACATCCGCAGCCGCTGCCGCAGTGACGGCCGCCTGCACGCCGCCGGGCAGGCCGTGTTCGAAATCGCAGCCTTCCACCACGTTTAGCGCATCGGGATTGCTCAGCCGCGCGCGCAGTGCGGTGGCCAGGTCGTTGCCGCTGTCGTCGCCGCCGAACAAGGTCCACGGCCCGGCACTATCCACCCAGTTGCGTGCCATCGGGCCGATCAGCGCGATGCGTTGTCCCTGACGTTTGAGCGGCAGCAACTCGCCATCGTTCTTCAGCAGCACGATGGATTTGCGCGCCGCCTCGCGTGCTAGCGCCAGCGTTTCCGGACGCCGCTGCCGCGCCTGCGCACGTGAGGGCACGATGCGCAAGAACGGATTGTCGAACAGCCCGAGTTCGGCCTTGAACTGCAGCACGCGTCGCACCGAGGCATCCAGCTGCGCCATCGTGACCTCGCCAGCGGCCACCAGCTCCGGCAGATGCTGCAGATACAGCCCACTCTGCATGCTGATGTCCACACCGGCCAGAAACGCCAACTTGGTCGCCTCGCGCGCATCGCTGGCAAAGCCGTGCCCGATCAGTTCCAGATCGCCGGTGTAGTCGGACACCACCAGGCCACGGTAGTCCCACTCGCCGCGCAGCACCTCGCTCAGCAACCAGCGATTGGCAGTGGCCGGAACGCCGGCGATCTCGTTGAAGGCTGCCATGGTGGTCACCGCACCGGCATCGAACGCGGCCTGGAACGGCGGGAAGTAGATCTCGCGCAAACTGCGCTCGGAGATGTCCACGGTGTTGTAGTCCAGACCGGCCTCGGCGGCACCGTAGGCGGCAAAGTGCTTGGGGCAGGCCGCCAGCGCATCGGCGTGATCCAGACCATCGCCCTGAAACCCGCGCACGCGTGCCTGCGCAAACCGCCGGCCGAGCAGCACATCTTCGCCGCTGCCTTCCACACACCGCCCCCAACGCGCATCGCGCGCGATATCCACCATCGGCGCAAACGTCCAGTCGATACCGACCGCGCTGGCTTCCAGTGCGGCCGCACGTGCCGTGCGTTGCGCCAGCGCCGGTTCGAAGCTGGCGGCCTCGGCCAGCGGCACCGGGAATACCGTGGTGAAGCCATGGATCACATCGGCGGCAAACAACAGTGGAATCTGCAACCGGCTCTGCAGCGCGGCCTGCTGTAATTGCTGATGCCACAGCACATTGGAACCATTGAAGATGCCGGTCACCCGCCCGGCGCGCGCCGCTGCAAGCTGGCCTTCGGCCGTGGGCACGGCGTTGATCGGATTGGCCGCCGCTGCGGCATCGGTCTGCTGCGCCGAACCGGACAGCGTCAGCTGACCGGCTTTCTCTTCCACGCTCATACGCGCAATCAGCGCGTCGATCAATGCAGACGCCTTGGCCGCGCGGCGTGGCAAGGCGAATCCCACTGGTACCTGCGCCAGTAACGCAAACGCACTGGCGCCGAACAACAACCTGCGCCGTGTAGTATCAACCCCCATGCCTGCCGTCCCCGTCAGCCCGACAACGACGCTAACGGATCAAGCGCGAAAAGCTGTGATGCAGTGCAAGAAGAACAGCGGCTTTTCGCTGGCGCGTGGGCCGCGTCACGTGGCACGCAAGATCTGCACACCCCGTTGCGGCACCTGTTCGAGATCCGGGCGCGGGAGCCGGTGGCGTCAGTCGGCCATTACCTTGTCCGGCGTCATCGGTGTGCTGCGGATGCGCTTGCCGGTGGCATGGAAGATCGCATTGCAGATCGCCGCCGACACACCGACCAAACCGATCTCGCCAACGCCTTTTGCGCCCAGGCTGCTGACGACGCGATCGTCCTCGTCGGCGAAGATCACATCGATGTCGTGGATATCGGCATTGGCCGAGACGTGGTACATCGCAAAATCGTGATTCATGAAACGGCCGAAGCGGTGATCGGACTGGGTGTGTTCGTGCAATGCCTGGCCGATCCCCCAGACCACGCCGCCGACGATCTGGCTGCGCACGGTGAGCGGGTTGAGAATGCGCCCGGCCGCGATCGCGCTGACCACGCGGGTTACCCGCACCGTGCCCAGTTCTTCGTCCACGCGCACTTCCACAAACACCGCACCATGGGTGGCGCGAGTGTATTTGCGCTGCTTGAACACGTTGGGCAGCAGCAGGAACTTGTCTTCGATCTGTTCAAGTTGTGCGGCACGCAATAGCGCAGGCAATGCAATGGCGGTGCTGGGATCGGCGCGCAATGCGAGTGTGCCGTCGGCAAAGACCACTTCGTCCAGTTTGGCCTTGGAAAACAGCGAATCGGGCACTGCCTGAGCGAGCCGCAGCAGCCGAGCGCGCAGTTTTCCGCAGACGCCATCCACCGCTGACCCGATGGTGGTGACATGCGAAGAGCCGCCCTCGATCGGTGCGACCGGCAGCGTGGAATCGCCAAGCTGAAAAGTGACCTGCTCCAACGGCAGGCCCAACGCTTCGGCGGCGATCATCGCCATCACCGTATAGGTGCCGGTGCCGATATCACTGGCCGCGCTGCTCACCACCAGCCGGCCATCGGCGTGCAGCACCGCGTGCGCGCGCGCAAACATCTGCATCGCATCCCATTGCCCGGTGGCCATGCCCCAGCCGACCCACTCGTTGCCTTCCTTGCGTGCGCGCGGCTGCAGTGGACGCTGCGCCCAGCCGAAGCGTTCGGCACCTTGCTGGTAGCACGCGCGCAGCGCCTTGGTGGAGTAGGGCTTGTCGTCGGCCGGGTTGACCTCGGCATAGTTCTTCAGGCGCAGCGCCAGCGGATCCATGCCGAGCTCGTAGGACAGCTCGTCCATCGCCACTTCCAGCGCATGCACGCCGTGTGCGGCGCCGGGAGCACGCATGTCCATCGGGCTGAACTGGTCCAGGCTCACCAGGTTGTAGCCCAGATGCACGTTGTCGCAGGCATACAGCTGCCCGCTCCAGTTGACCACCACCTCGACGTAGTCCTCGATGCGCGAGGTCTCGGCGATGGCCTCGTGCCAGATCGCCCGCAGGCGGCCATCGCGGTCGGCGCCGAGCTTGAGCCGCTGCAATGTCTCCGGGCGATGGCCGAAGGTGAACATCTGTTGCCGCGTCAGCACCACGCGCACCGAACGGTCCAGCAGGATCGAGGCCATCACCGCAAGCGGCAACTGATACTGCGGGCGCAGCCCCGAACCGAAGGCACCGCCCACGTAGGGATTGCGCACGGTGACCTTGCGCTTGCTCAAACCGAACACATGCGAGACGTACCAACGGCTGTTCTGCGAGCCCTGGGTCTTGTCGTAGATGGTGAAGTGGCCATCGTCCTCGCGGATCACGGTGGAGGCAAACAACTCCATCGGATTATGGTGCTCCACGCCGCTGTAATAGTCTGCCTGGACCTGGACGGCGGCATTGGCGAAGGCGGTCTCCGGCTCGCCCTTGTCCTTGGGCGGCGGCGAGAAACCGGCCTTCATGGCCTTGGGCTTGTGCGCACGGTCCAGATTGGTCATCAGGTTGGTTTCGTGCGGGTCCTGCAGCAGCTCCACTTCCACCAGATGCGCGGCGTGGCGCGCCGCTTCGAAGGTGTCGGCAACCACCAACGCGATCGGCTGGCCGCTGTACAGGATCTTGTTGTCGTACAAGGGGCGGAACGGCGAGCCGGCCGGTGCGGTCATGTCCTTGTAGAACAGGTCCATGCCGCGCATGTGCGGGCGGTTTTCATGGGTGACGATCTCCAGCACGCCGGGCACTGCACGCGCGGCGGCGAGATGGAAGGCGACGATCTCGCCCTTGGCGATGCTGCTGTTGACCACCACGCCATAGGCCAGATCCGGCACCGGCCATTCGGCGGCATAGCGCGCCTGGCCGGTGACCTTGGCGCGCCCGTCGATGCGGGTGACGCCGGTGCCGGTGGGGCGATAGCCGGTGCCGCTGTCGGCAACCGGTGGGGTCAGGTCGCTGTTGGATATATCGGTGTTACGTGCGTTCATGGCGATTCCTCCAGCGCGCTGGTTCGCCCGCGGTTGTCGATGGTGCCCTCGCGGGCGACGTCCAGGGCACGCACGATCGCGCGGCGGGCCAGCGGCAGTTTGAAGGCGTTTTCGCCCTGCGATTGCGCCCCTTGCAGCAACGCATCGGCCAGGCTGCCGAAACTCTCTGCCGTGGCCGGCTTGCCCACCAGCTGCGCCTCGGCCTCAGGATTGCGCCAGGGCTTGTGCGCCACGCCGCCCAGTGCAACGCGCACCTCGCGGATGCTGCCGTCTTCTGCCAACTCCAGCGCTGCGGCCACCGAGACCAGCGCGAACGCATACGACAGGCGCTCGCGAATTTTCAGATAGGCACTATGCGCGGCGAAGCGCTGCGCATCGGGCAGATCGATATGCACGATCAGCTCGTCCGGCGCCAGGGTGCTGTCCAGCTCCGGATGATCGCCCGGCAAACGATGGAACTGCGCAAAGGGAATATCGCGTTCGCCATTGGGGCCTTGCACATGCACGACTGCATCCAGCGCCGCCAATGCCGTGCACATATCCGAGGGATGCGTGGCGATGCAGTGCGCACTGGCGCCCAGGATGGCGTGATACTTGGTCAGCCCGCCGATGGCCGAGCATCCCGTGCCTGGCTCGCGCTTGTTGCACGGCGTGGCATGGTCGTAGAAGTACACGCAGCGCGTGCGTTGCAACAGGTTGCCGCCATTGCTTGCCATGTTGCGGATCTGCGGCGAGGCACCGGCCAGAATTGCGGCGCTCAGCAAGGGGTAGCGTGTTTCCACCTCCGGGTGATAAGCGGTGTCGGCATTGCGCGCAAGCGTGCCCAAGCGCAGTCCGCCATCGGGCAGCGTGCTGATGCTGTCCAGCGGCAGCCGGTTGATATCGACCAGGCGGCTGGGCCGCATCACTTGCAGCTTCATCAGATCGGTAAGATTGGTGCCGCCGGCGATCAGACGCACGGGGGCTTCGGCAGGCACCGGCTGTGGGTCGTTGCCGCGCACTGCAAGCGCAGTGAGCGCCGCATCGACGTTGTCCGGGCGTGTGTAGGTAAGCGGAATCATGCCGGCACCGTTCCTGGCGTCCACGGTGTGGTGGCGCTCTCGCTGCTGTCGCCGGGTTTGCCCAGCACTTCCATCACCGCATCGGTGATCTGCGGATAGGCACCGCAGCGGCACAGATTGCCGCTCATCAGTTCGCGCACCTGATCGCGGTCGTGCGCCTTGCCTTCGTTGATCAGGCCGACAGCCGAACACAATTGCCCAGGCGTGCAATAGCCGCACTGGAAGGCATCGTTTTCGATGAATGCGCGCTGCAGCGGATGCAGTCGTTCGCCATCGGCCAGGCCCTCGACCGTGGTGATGTCGGCCCCGTCCTGCATGACCGCAAGCGTCAGGCAGCTATTGATGCGGCGACCATCCACCAGCACGGTGCACGCGCCGCACTGGCCGTGGTCGCAGCCTTTTTTGGTGCCGGTGAGATCGAGCCGGTCGCGCAATAGATCGAGCAGGCTGACCCAGGCTTCGAGTTGCAATTGGTAAGGCTGACCATTGATGCGCAGGTTGACTGGGTAGGTCGGCGCAGCGGGAGTGGCGGTGGCCGGCGCCAGATGAGTGGCAGTGGCGGGAGTGGCATTCATGCGGACCCCGTGGCGATGGCTGAGAGGAGGACGCTTACCTTGATGCCTGCCTGGTCAAGGTGTGGTGTAGGTGGGTGATGCATCTTTCACACGTGCGCGATGTCGAAACATGCTCGGGCGTGCAGCGGGACGCGCTTGCTGCGCATGACGTCGCTTGTGTGGATGACACGCGTGTTGGAGCGGCGCGGCACGACGCTGCATGCGCGGGCGCACGCCATGCAGCCGCGCGTCATCGTGGTGTCACCTGCATTGGCCAGGCTAGCCGGCCCAGCGCAAGGGGAGCGCCCACGCATGAAAGCCAACGCCGCCCGCGCGTGGACGCAGGTGTTCACCCAGCATGGATCGGTGTTGCGTGGCTTCTTCGTGCGCCGTGGTGCCAAAGAAGATGCCGAGGATCTGGTGCAGGAGACCTATCTGCGACTGTTGCGTGCGCATCAGGATCAGGGTGAGGCGATCGCCAATCCCGAGGCCTATCTGTATACGGTGGCGCTGAACTTGGCGCGCGAGCAGGCCGTGCGACGTAAACAGGCGCCGCTGCGCATCGAAGAGATGGAGCAGTTTTCGCAGGTGTTGGCCGCAGGCGACGATGTGGAAGACGCCGCGCACCGGCAGCAGCGGCAGCAACGCTTGCAGGCCTTGCTGGCGACATTGCCGGAGCGCACCTGTGCGGTCCTGGTGATGCAGTACCGCGATGGGCTGAGCTACAAGCAGATCGCCGAGCGCATGGGGGTGTCTGCGCATATGGTCAAGAAACACGTGGTGCGCGGGTTGTCGGCGTGCAGACGGGCAGTGGCCGACAGCGGAGAAAGCTGGTGAGCAAGTCTGCAGTGCCAAACCGCAGCGCTGTCGCTGAGGCCGCGCAATGGCATGCGCTGCAACGCATGCAGGCGCTGGATGCGGCGCAACAGGCCGGCTTTCTGCAATGGCTGACGGCATCGCCGCTGCATGTGCGCGAATACATGGCCGTGCTGCGTGTGGCTGGCGAACTGGGCGATGCGTTGCGCGGCATGGAGTTGGACGTGAATGCTCTGCTCGACGCCGACCGGCGCAAGAGCGCTGATGCAGTGGCGCGGAACGTGATCGCGCTACCGTTGCCGCCACGATTGACGTCGCAACATGCGGCCCAGCCGCGCCGCTCCGAAGCTCAACGCAGTGCGCGCGTGCGCCGCTGGAGCATGGGACTTGCCGCAGCACTCTGCGGGGTGGCAGTGCTGACTGGCTGGGCCTGGCCGCGCACGCAAACCTACGCCACCGTGCACGGCGAGCAGCGCAGCGTGCAGTTGGCCGATCGCAGCGTGGTGCATCTGAATGCGCAAAGCAGCGTGCGCGCGACCATGACGCCGTGGAGCCGTCGCCTGCAACTGTTGCGCGGCCAGGCCAGCTTCGTGGTCGCACCGGACCGGCGCCCGTTGCAGGTGCACGCAGGCCATCTGCGGGTGGAGGATATCGGCACCACCTTCGACATTGCCTTGTATCAGCGTCAGGCACGCATCGAGGTGGCCGAGGGCCGTGTACACGTGTGGCACGAACCGCGCGCAGGGCAACCGATGCTCGCCAATCTGGGGGCAGGGCAGAGCGCGCGTATCGACGCTGCGACTGGCCGGGTCGAACTCGCCAGCGAAGAGGTGGCCACGATGCATGCCTGGCGGCAGCGGCGCATCGTGTTCCGCGACGCACCGCTAGCCACGGTGGCCGAAGACTTCAATCGGCTCAATCGCACACGCTTGTTGATCGACGACGCTGCCGCCGGTGCGTTGCGGCTCACCGGCAATCTGCGCGGCGACGATATCGCCTCGCTGCGCGCCTTCCTTGATGGCCAGCCGAACCTGCGCGTGGTCAGTGCGCCGGGAATCCTGCGTGTGCGCAGCCGGCCTGCGCAGGACACGCTTACGCGATAGCCGCTAAGTGACGTATCGATGCGTGCATCGCCTGCGCGCGCCCAGCGCTCGCACCTCCCGCACGTGTCACAGAAAATTCATCAAAAACCGGTGCCCGATCGTCGCTGTCGATCCTCGTAGTCCGGGTACAACGCAGCATTCCCGCCTCGCGTGAGGTGCTGCGCATTGCTTCCTCCCCTACTGGATTCCCCGATGCGCCGTACGTTGTTTCTTTCGATCGCTCTTGCTTTGCATGCCGGCACTGCCGGCGCCCAGGCGGCTCCAGCCACCATCGCGGTCGATGCGATTCCTGCCCAGCCACTGGCACGCGCGCTCAATGCGCTCTCGCGTCAGACCGGGCTGCAGTTTGTCTATGCCGCCGGCGTGGCCGGCAACCCGCAGACCCGCGCCACCGCTGCCGGCATTGCACCTGAGCAGGCGTTGCGGCAATTGCTCGATGGTACCGGCCTGCGTTACCGCTATCTCAATGCGACCACGGTGACGATCGAAACCACCGAGCCAGCACCCGGCATGCCGCAGGCGGTTCCTGCAACCGCGGCAGTGGCAACGACCGCAACGGCGCCAGTGCCGCGCGCAGACGCACCGGTGCAGGAGCTGGACAGCATCCAGGTGCTCGGCAGTTACGCCGGCAGCCTCAGCGCCGCACTGCGGCAGAAGCGCTACGCCGATAGCGTGGTGGATGTGATCGCCGCTGAAGACATCGGCAAGCTGCCGGCGCAGAACGTGGCCGAAGCGCTGCAGCGCGTGCCCGGCGTGTCGATCGTGCGCGACCGCGGCGAAGGCGTGTACGTGCGCGTGCGCGGCCTGGGCCCGAACTTCCAGGTCACCACGCTCAACGGCCAGACCATGGCGGTCAACGAGAATGTGCGCACCTCCGGTCAGACCGGGCGGCAGTTCCGTTACGACACATTGCCGGCCGAACTGGTCTCCGGGCTGGATGTGATCAAGAGCCCCACCGCCGACCTGGACGAAGGCGCCATCGGCGGCATCGTCAACGTGCGCACCTTCCGCCCGTTGGAATTGGGCAAGACGCTCACCAACGTGTCGCTGGAATCGAGCCAGGCCCAGCGCACCCAGGCCAACGATCCGCGTGCCTCCGGGCTGTTCAATTGGGTCAATGCCGACGGCACTTTCGGTATGTTGATCTCTGGCGCGTATGCGCAACGCACGCTGCGCCAGGACCGCGTCAACGAGGTGAGCTGGGACTATTACCGCAACGGCGTGCCGGGTGTGCCCGGCGCCAATTACGTGCCCACCGGTCTGCGCCCGACGCTGGAGCTGGAAGAACGCGAACGCACCGGCGTGGCCGCATCGCTGCAGTGGAAGCCGAGCGCGCAATGGGAAACCAACTTGGATCTGCTCTATGCAAAGCAGACCGTGCATTACGACGAATACAGCATGGGCGTGGGTTTCGACAGCCTGGCCAAGCTGAGCAATCTTCGCGTGAAAAACGGCGGCATTACCGGTTTCGATTACCGCAACGGCCAGGTGCAGATCTCGCGCGAGACCTCCGGCATCACCGACGACAATCGCAGTGCGCGCCTGTCCAGCACGTGGAGCGGCGACCGCTGGACGCTGGGCGCGGTGGCATTCCACTCGCAGGCGCACAGCTACGATTCGGATCCGATCCGGCGCACGCGCCTGCGCAGCGGCACCAACCTGTCGATGCGTGTGGACATGCCGCAGGCCGACGGCGACAACGTGCCCGATTGGAACTTCACCAACGGCTTCGATCCGACCAACCCGGCCACCGTGGCAGGGCGACGGCTGGAATGGCGCGAGATTGACGCACGCGACAAGGAAGACGCACTGCAGTTCGACGCCAGGCGCGCACTCGACGGCAGCTTCTTCCGCGATTTCAAGGTGGGCGCCAAGTATCGCCAGCGCTCGCGCACCTACGACCGCGCGGATCTGTTGCTCAACAGCATCGCCGGCGTGCGTTTCCCGGGCAGCAACTTCACCACATTGCCGGTGGGCGACATGCTGTCGGACGCCAACGGCACCCTGCCGCGGCAATGGCTGGCGCCGATCGAATCCACGTTCTGGGGCAATTGGCCGACCAGCGCCGATCTGAGCAATACGCCCAACAGCGCCGACCTGCAGAACTCCTATGAGGTGCAGGAAAAGATCGCCTCGGCCTACGCAATGACCAACTTCGGCACCGAACTGGCCGGCCGCGAGCTGCGTGGCAATCTCGGTGCGCGCGTGGTGCGCACCGAACAGGCCACCGATGGTCATGCCGACGTCAACGGCAGCGCGCAACCGGTGCACTTCGAGCGCAGCTACACCAATGTGCTGCCCTCGTTCAATGCCGCCTGGGACGTGCGCGAGGACATGGTGCTGCGCACCTCCGCTGCCAAGGTGATCACGCGCCCGGATCTCACCGACCTGTCGTCCAAGCTCACCTTCAATTCCAGCGGCGAGCGCTTCACCGCCAGTGGCGGCAATCCTGCCTTGCAGCCATTCGAGGCATGGCAGTACGACCTGACCTTCGAGTGCTACATCGACGGCACCTCGGCCCTGACCGGCGGGTTGTTCTACAAGGATATTTCCAGCTTTATCCAGACCCAGATGTCCAACCTGGTCTACGAAGGCCAGACCTATCTGCTGTCGTCCAAGACCAACGGCAGCAAGGCGATGGTGCAGGGCGCGGAAGTGGCGTATCAGCAGGTCTTCACCGGCCTGCCGTCGCCGCTGGATGGCCTGGGCATGCAGCTCAACTACACCTGGACCGACAGCAAGGCCACCTATCACGACGGCACCAGCAGCTTCACCGACAGCCTGGAAGGCGTTGCCAAGAACACCTACAACGCCGTGCTGTTTTACGAGAAGGGGCCGTTGATGGCGCGCGTCAGCTACAGCTGGAGCGACGACATCCTCAATGCGGTGGGCACCGCCAATGTGGCCACGCTCAACAGCGACCAGTTCGGCAGCCTGGATGCGAACGTCGCTTACAAGGTCAACGACACGCTGTCGGTGTTCGTCAATGCGATCAATCTCACCGGCGAGGTGCAGCGCCAGTTCGTTGGCGATCACCTGTTCGGCGGCTATACCGACTATGGCCGCACCTGGTCGGTGGGGATGCGCGCGCGTTTTTGAGGATGGCCGGGACTGGCTGAGGAGCAGTCGTCAGCTGGTTGCGGACGGTGCGCTTGTGGTCCGAGCGTGGGAGCGGTGCATGCCGCTCCTGCATCGGCCACGCCCGCCTGACAGCTGCGCAGTTGCGTTGATCGCCGTTCCACGGTTGTCGGCGGCAGCCACTGCCGCTACTCGGCGCCTACTGCAGGGCGCCGCATGCAAGGCATGCATCGCCCGCGTTGGCGCTGTTGCCAGCTGCATTGCGCGAGATCTCGCGCAATGCAGTGGGTGCACCACGTTTTGAGACCACTCATGTCATTACTGCCTCGTATCTGTATGTGTTTCTTTGTGCTGTTCGTTGCCGGTCCGGCTGCGTTGGAAGTGGCGCATGCCGCTGCTGCGGCGCCGGAGACGCTTGAAAAAGTCGTGATCCTCAAACGCCACGGCGTGCGTGCGGCGATGTCCAGCCCGGAGCAGCTGGGCCGCTATTCCGCACGTCCCTGGCCACGCTTCGCTGTGCCGGCCGGGCACCTGACCGCCAACGGTGCGCGTCTGGAAGCGTTGTTCGGTAGCTATTACCGCGCGCATTACGCGCCACTCGGTGTGTTCGATGGCGATGGCTGCGCCAACGTCTACTACTGGGCCAATCGCACCCAGCGCACCATCGCCTCGGCACGCGCGCTGGCAGGCACGCTCACGCCGGGCTGCACGAACACGGTGCACCACGTTGCCGCTGACGCGTCCGATCCACTGTTCGACGGTGCCCCGGCATTGCGGCAGCCGGCTGCCGCTGCATCGATGCGCGCGGCCATCGCCGGCCGCGTCGGCGGCGATGTAGTCGCCTGGAATGCAGCGCAACACGATGCGATCGACAGCCTGCAGCAACTGCTGCTGCAATGCGCGCAGCGGCCGTGTCCAACCCAGGCCGGAGCCGGCAAGCAACGCCTGGATGCGGTACCCGCACGCATGGGCGATGCCGATGATGGAATCGCCGGTGTCGAAGGCCCGGCACCGGCGGCATCGGGTATCAGCGAAAGCCTGCTGATGGGCTGGGCCGATGGCCAGGATTTTGCCGGGTTGGGGTGGCAAGGCGTGAATGAAGCCAGCCTGCTGCGCGCGTTCGCACCGCACCAAGCCGAGTTCGGGCTGCGCTTGCGTGCGCCGACGGTGGCGCGCATGGCCAGTTCGCCGCTGGCGGCGCGGTTGCTGGCGACGTTGCAGCAAGGCAGCACTAGCGACGCTGGCACCGATACTCTCAGCAACAGCAACAGCAACCGCAACCGCAACCGCAACCGCAATGCCAGCGACAACAGCAATACACCGCACTCCACGCCAATCGGCGGCGATGCAAGACTGGTGGTGCTGTCAGGTCACGACGGCACGCTGACCTTGCTGGCCGGCATGTTCGATCTGCATTGGCAGTTGCCCGGTTACCAGCCCGACCAGACCGTGCCCGGTGGCGCGCTGGTGTTCGAACGTTGGCGCCGTGCCGATGGGCAGCGCGTGATCCGCTTGCGTTACACCGCGCAGACCCTGGCGCAACTGCGCGAACGTCGCGTGCTGACGCCACAGGCGCCGCCGCCGTCATCGCCGGTGTTCATTCCCGGCTGCAGCAGCGCCACCCCGGAGTACGACTGCCCATTGCCGACCCTGGCCACGTTGATCGATGCCGCGATCGACCCGCATTACCTGAGCGAATGACGCTGCGTGCGCCGGCCACGGCCGACGCGTGCGGTTGCATCGGCGCATCTGGCACCGTTTCTCTGGCCACCGTGCCAGCCGCTGTTTCTTTCACTGCAAGAGGCGAATCATGCTCCATCATCTACGTACTCTCGTCAGTCTCGGAATCACTCTCGGTCTTGCCTGCGCCAGCATCGCGCAGGCGCAAACAAACGTCGGTGTGCTCGATGTGCTGACCTACAACGTCGCCGGCCTGCCTGAAGAGCTGTCCAGCGGAACGCCGGCCACCAACACCGCACTGCTGGCACCAAAACTGGCGCCTTACGGGCTGGTCAACGTGCAGGAAGACTTCAACTACCATGCCACGCTGTACGCGGGCGATGCGCATCCGTACCGCACCGCCACCAGCGGCGGTGCCGCGTTCGGCGACGGGCTCAATACGCTCAGCAACTATCCCTTCAGCGACTTCACCCGGGTCAAGTGGAATCAGTGCAACGGCACCGACTGCCTGACCCCGAAGGGTTTCAGTTACATGCGCGTACGCCTGGCCGATGGCGTGTTGCTGGACGTCTACAACGCGCATCCCAATGCCGGTGTCGAAGCGGGCGATCTGTCCGCACGCCGCGCCAACATCGGCCAGCTGGCGCAGTTCATCCAGACCTGGTCGGCCGGTAACGCGGTGTTGGTGATGATGGATTCCAACACGCGCTACACCCGCAGCGACGACAACATCCGCGAGCTGATCGCCTCCAACGGCTTGACCGATCCGTGGCTGGAATTGATCAAGGGCACGGCACCGGCGGCCGGCGCCGCACCGCTGCTATGCGGCACGCCACCCACCAACGGTTGCGAGGTGGTCGACAAGATCCTGTACCGCGATGCGCCGCAGCTGACCCTGGCGGCCAACCGCTATCAGCTCGATGATGGCGGCTTCTACGACGGCGCAGGCAAGCCCTTGTCCGACCACTACCCGCTGCATGCGCAGTTCGATTGGGCAGTGGGCGATCGACTGCGCACCAGCGACCAGTTCGGTGGCCCGCATGGCATTCCGTTCAACGATCTGGCCGGTAATGCCGGCGGGCGCCCGCTCAGCGGTGTGACCCTGCGCGGCGGCGCGCGCCTGGATGGCCTGGGTGTGATCCTGGACAGCGGCAAGCTGCTCGCGCACGGCGGCAGTGGTGGGCAGGCGACGACGTTGTCGCTGGGTGCCAACGAAACGCTGTCCTCGGCCACCTTCAGCGTGGGCAAGTACAACGACCGCACCCGCGTGTTCTCACTGAGCCTGCGCACCAACAAAGGCCGCAGCGTGCAGGTGGGCACACCGAGCAGCGAGACCTACACGCTGACCGCGCCGAGCGGCTGGCATATCGCCGGTTTCACCGGCCGCGCCGGCGACGAGATCGACAAGTTGGGTGTGGTGTATGCGAAGGACTGAGCGCGCAAGCTCGCTGACCGCCGCGCAGCTTGCGCGTCGTTTTCGGTAAAAGCTTTATGGCAGTGATGTTTGGCCATGGATGGCCATTGCGTAGAATGCTTCTCACGAACGAATTACCCGAACGAATTACCCGTACGTTGCCGCCGATTCGTGCACTCGAGCCTGATTTCGCAATTGCAGATGCGTGCGCAGCCACGCGGCGCATGGTGTCTCATCGAGTGAGCCATCCGCCAGGCTGATGTAGAAACCGTAGAGCTCCAGGTCATTGGCCACCAACGTCGCGCCGTTGAGCACGATGAAGGTTTCGCAAGCGACAGCTGCGGTGCGCTTATTACCGTCGACAAACGGATGATTGCGGGCCAATCCATAGGCAAGACTGGCCGCCAGCGCAGCCAGATCTGGAGGTGGCTCGCCGTAGGACAGCAGTTGTTTTGGCCTGGCAAGCGCCGAGTCGAGCAGGGCGTCGTCGCGCACGCCGCTTCCGCCGCCATGTTCGGCCAATTGGCGATCATGGATGGCCAGGACAAGTGGCCGTTCGATCCAGATGATCATGGTCGAGCCTTATTGCGCCAGCTTGTGCAGCAACGTGCGGCGGTTGCGCATCACCTGCTCGGCCACCTCCATCTGCGCGGCCAGGGTCGGGTCGAACGCGGTCAGCTTGATGCCGTCGGGCGTTTCCAGCGCATACAGTTCGTCGCCCTTGCCCAGGCGCAGGCGGGCCAGCAGTTCCTTGGGCAGGATGATGCCGGCGGAATTGCCGATGGAGGTGATCTTGAGTTTCATGGCGGCGCTCATTGTTATTACGTAAGTTATAACTCGATGCCTGGTCTGTCGCAAGCTCGCCCGCTGAATCGGCTCAGCAAGCTGAGTTGGCCAATCTCGCCTGCTGCGACCGAGGGGTGTACAAATGTACACCTAGTCCTAGCTGGCCGTTTTACCCTATGGAACCTCTCTCTCCCAAACGTGCGGCGGTCCTGACCTTCCTGCAGGAACAGGCCCGCGCAGGGGTGTCGCCCAGCCTGGCCGAGATTGCGCAGGCATTCGGCTTCGCCTCGCGCAATGCCGCGCAAAAGCACGTGCAGGCACTGGCCGAGGCCGGGTTGGTCGAGCTGCTGCCCAATCAAAAGCGCGGCATCCGCGTGCCAGGCCGGATGAGGCCTGATCCGGCGCGCGATGCGGTGCTGGCCTTGCCGGTGCTGGGGCGAGTGGCGGCCGGTGTGCCGATCGGGGCGGATATCGGGCTGGATCGTCAGCTGTGGCTGGACCGTGCGCTGTTCTCGCTGCGCCCGGATTATCTGTTGCAGGTGCAAGGCGACTCGATGATCGACGACGGCATTCTGGACGGCGATCTGGTCGGTGTGCATCGCAGCAACGATGCGCGCGATGGGCAGATCGTGGTGGCACGTGTGGATGGCGAGATCACCATCAAGCGACTGGAGCGCGGCGACGAGCGCATCCGCCTGTTGCCACGCAACCGCGCGCATGCGCCGATCGTGGTGGCGGCCGATGCCGACTTCGCGATCGAAGGGCTGTACTGCGGTCTGATCCGGCAGGGTTGAGATGAGCCAGGAGCCCGCGCGCATCAGGCAGGACGGCAACGCGGCAGTCGCACTGCCGCTGGACGCCCTGCTGGCCGCGCGCACGGTCTGGCGTGCGGGTCACGGCACGGCCATTGCCCATGGAGGCGAATCCACCGGACATGCCGCACTGGATGCGCTGCTGCCCGATGGTGGCTGGCCGCGGCGGGCACTGACCGAATTGCTGTTGCCCGCGCACGGCGTAGGCGAGATCGCATTGTTGTTGCCTGCGCTGGCGCGCATGACCGGCGCCAGCAGCCGCGTAGTGCTCGTGGCACCGCCGTTCATTCCCTACGCACCGGCCTGGCAGGCGGGCGGGGTGGTGCTGGAACATCTGGAAGTGGTGCAGGCCGAGCCGCGCGACGCCTTGTGGGCGTTCGAACAATGCCTGCGCAGCGGTGCCTGCGCGGCGGTACTGGGCTGGCCGCAGACCGGCGATGCGCGCGCGTTGCGGCGGCTGCAGGTCGCCGCCGACAGCGGCAACTGCTGCGCGTTCGCGCTGCGCGACCGCAAGCATGCGGTCAATGCATCGCCGGCCGCGCTGCGGCTGGAATTTCTGCCGGAGCGCGATGCCTGGCAGGTGCGCAAGTGCCGCGGCGGGCAGGTCCCCTCGCAGCCGTTGCGGCTGGCGCATTGAGGCGCGCGCATGTTGTGGGCCTGCATACTGCTGCCGCAGCTGGCGCTGGACGCCGTCCTTCGACGTCTGGAAGAGTCGCACGCGCCGTTGGTGCTGGTGGAAGGACCGGCGCAGTTGCGCAGCCTGCATTCGGTCAACGCAGCGGCGTCCGACGCCGGTCTGAAAGCCGGCATGCGGCTGTCGGCGGCGCATGCGCTGATGGCCAATGTGCGCACCATCGATTACGAGGCGCAGGCTGAGGCGCGCACGCAGCGGTTTCTCGCAGCGTGGGCGTATCGGCACAGTTCGTTGGTGAGCCAGCAATGGTCGCGCGCCATCGTGCTGGAGGCCGGCGCCAGTTTTCGGCTGTTCGGTCCGTGGCCACGTTTCGAGCGCCGCCTGCGCGATGAACTGCAGGCGCTGGGCTTCCAGCACCGGCTTGCACTGGCGCCCACACCGCGTGCGGCACGCGTGCTGGCCGGCTTGCGCGATGGCATGGTCGTGACGCAGTTGCCGGCCTTGCACAGCACGCTCGACAAGGTGCCGGTACGCCGCGCCGCCTTGCCTGACGATGTGGGTGAGCGCCTGCAGCACATGGGCGTGCGCACGCTGGCGGCGGTGCGCGCGTTGCCGCGCGATGGGCTGCGTCGGCGTTTCGGTGCAGGACTGCTCGATCACCTGGACCGCCTCTACGGCCAGGTCGACGACCCCTTGGAGTGTTACGCACCGCCAGATCATTTCGACCAGCGTGTGGAACTGGGCTACGAGGTGGAAATGCATCCGGCGCTGCTGTTCCCGCTGCGGCGCTTGATCGGCGATCTGTGCACGTATCTGTCCATCCGCGATGGTGGCGTGCAACGGTTCTTGCTGCGACTGGAGCACGAACAAGGCGCCACCGATGTCGAGATCGGCCTGCTGACGCCGGAGCGTGCGCCCACGCTGTTGTTCGAGCTTGCACGCAACCGGCTGGAGCGGGTGGAGATCCCGCGGCCGGTGGTGGCGATGCGCTTGCTGGCGCGGCAACTGCCGCCGTTCGTGCCGGCCATGCGCGATCTGTTCGATCAGCGTGCGCAGCAATCGGTGGAGTGGCCGCAGCTGCGCGAGCGCCTGCGTGCGCGGCTCGGCGATGAGGCGGTGTATCGCGTGCTGCCTGCCGACGACCCGCGCCCGGAACGCGCATGGCGGCGCGCCATCGGCGATGCGGTGCGCGAAACCGATGCACCACCGCGCCCGCCACGCCCCACCTGGTTGTTGCCACAGCCGGTGCCCTTGCACGATGCGCAGTTACGCATCGTCTCCGGCCCGGAGCGATTGGAAAGCGGCTGGTGGGACGACGACGAAGCACGTCGCGACTATTACGTCGTAGAAACTGCGCGCGGCCGACGTGGTTGGGCATTCGCCGCACCCGGCCGTGTGGATGGCTGGATGTTGCATGGGTGGTTCGCATGATCCGCCCCATGCCCCTGCGGCAACCGAGCACTGCTTGTCGGGCTGGTCACCGCAGCGGTGCCGCAAGCATCCGATGCCACGCAGTGAAAGAGCACCTGCAACGAGGCGATCTGCGGCTCACCGGAAAGACGCTGTGGTGGCAGCGCGAGATTGAAGATGTGCGCCCATGAGCTGGGACGACGCCGTCGACGGTGTTGACCGCGATACGCCCGGCGGGCGCATGCCGCGTGCGTGGAATGTGGCAGCGCGATTGCGCGCGGCCAATGACGACATCAGCCATGCGGCGGTGGCAGATGGCCTGCCTGCGTATGCCGAACTGCATTGCCTGTCGGATTTCTCGTTCCTGCGTGGCGCTTCCAGTGCCGAGCAATTGTTCATGCGCGCGCAGCACTGCGGTTACAGCGCACTGGCGATTACCGACGAATGCTCGCTGGCCGGCATCGTGCGCGGCCTGGAAGCCTCGCGCGCCACCGGCGTGCGCCTGATCGTCGGCAGCGAATTCACCCTGGTCGATGGCACCCGCTTTGTGCTGCTGGTGGAAAACGCGCATGGCTATCCGCAACTGTGCGCGCTGATCACCACCGCACGCCGTGCAGCAAGCAAGGGCACATATCGGTTGGGGCGTGCCGAGGTGGAAGCGCAGTTTCGCGATGTCGCACCCGGCGTGTTCGCGGTGTGGATGCCCGGCGCGCAGCCGCGGGCCGAGCAGGGTGCCTGGTTGCAACAGGTCTTCGCCGAGCGTGCATTCCTGGCGGTGGAACTGCATCGCGAACAGGACGATGCCGCGCGGTTGCTTGCCTTGCAGTTGCTGGCGCAGCAGCTGGGCATGACCGCACTGGCCAGCGGCGATGTGCATATGGCGCAGCACCGCGAGCGTATCGTGCAGGACACCTTGACCGCCATCCGCCACAGCTTGCCGTTGGCCGAGTGCGGCGCGCACCTGTTCCGCAACGGCGAGCGCCATCTGCGCACGCGCCGGGCCCTGGGCAACATCTATCCGGATGCGCTGTTGCAGGCCACGGTCGACCTGGCCCAGCGCTGTACCTTCGATATTTCCAAGCTTGAATACACCTATCCGCGCGAACTGGTGCCGGAAGGACATACGCCGGCGAGTTATCTGCGGCAGCTCACCGAAACAGGCATGCGTGAGCGGTGGCTGGATGGAACGCCAGAGAAAATACGCGACGACATCGAGAAAGAATTGGCGCTGATCGCCGAACTGAAATACGAGGCCTTCTTTCTCACCGTGCGCGATGTGGTGCATTTCGCGCGTTCAAGAAACATCCTTTGTCAGGGCCGGGGGTCGTCGGCCAATTCGGCAGTGTGCTACGCGCTGGGTATCACCTCTGTGGACCCACTCAAGACACGTCTGCTGATCTCGCGATTCTTGTCCAAGGCACGCAACGAGCCGCCTGATATCGACGTCGATTTCGAACACGAACGGCGCGAGGAAGTGCTGCAATACGTCTATAACAAGTACGGTCGTGAACGTGCCGCGCTGGCGGCCACGGTCATCTGCTATCGCGGCAAAAGCGCCGTGCGCGACGTGGCCAAGGCCTTCGGTCTGCCGCCGGACCAGATTGCGCTGCTGGCCAATTGCTATGGCTGGGGCAATGGCGAAACGCCGATGGAACAGCGCATCGAAGAGGCGGGATTCGATTTGGCCAATCCACTCATCAACAAGATTCTTGCAGTGACCGAACAGCTGCGCGATCACCCGCGCCATCTATCGCAGCATGTCGGCGGCTTCGTCATCTCCGACGAACCGTTGTCGATGCTGGTGCCGGTGGAAAACGCGGCAATGGCCGATCGCACCATCATCCAGTGGGACAAGGACGACCTGGAAACGATGCGGTTGCTCAAGGTCGACTGTCTGGCGCTGGGCATGCTCACCTGCATTCGCAAGACGCTGGATCTGGTGCGCGGGCAGCGCGGTCGCGATTTCGCATTGGCCACGCTGCCGGACGAGGATGATGCCACCTACAAGATGATCCAGCGCGCCGATACGGTGGGCGTGTTCCAGATCGAATCGCGCGCGCAGATGGCGATGCTGCCGCGGCTCAAACCTGCAGAGTTCTATGATCTGGTGATCGAAGTGGCGATCGTGCGGCCAGGTCCCATCCAGGGCGACATGGTGCATCCGTATCTGCAGCGTCGCAAAGACAAGAGCCTGATCAGTTACCCATCCGAAGGCGTGGAAAAGATTCTTGGGCCGACCCTGGGCATTCCGCTGTTCCAGGAACAGGTGATGGAACTCGTGATCCATGCTGGCTACGAACCCGAGGATGCCGATCGATTACGTCGCTCAATGGCGGCCTGGCGTCGTGGCGGCGACATGGAATCGCATCGCGTGCGCATTCGCGCGCTGATGGAAAAGAAAGGCTACGCCTCCACCTTCATCGACCAGATCTTCGAACAGATCAAGGGCTTCGGTTCCTACGGCTTCCCGCAAAGCCACGCCGCCTCGTTCGCCAAGCTCGTCTACGCCAGCTGCTGGCTCAAACGCCACGAACCTGCAGCCTTCGCCTGCGGCTTGCTCAATGCGCAGCCGATGGGCTTCTATTCGGCCAGCCAGATCGTGCAGGACGCGCGCCGCGGCAGTCCCGAGCGCGCGCGCGTGGAGGTGTTGCCGGTGGATGTGCTGCATAGCGTCTGGGACAACACGCTGGTCGGTGGCCGGCCATGGTGGAGCGACGAAGACCCTGGCGAACAACCGGCGATCCGTCTGGGCATGCGCCAGGTCGCCGGATTATCGGAAGTGGTGGCAACGCGCATTGTCGCCGCACGCGCGCAACGCGGCTTCGCCGATATCGGCGATCTGTGCCTGCGCGCCGCACTCGACGAAAAAGCGCGCCTTGCCCTGGCCGAGGCCGGCGCCTTGCAAGGCATGGTGGGCAATCGCAACGCCGCGCGTTGGGCCATGGCCGGCGTGGAAGCGCGTCGGCCGCTGCTGCCTGGTAGCCCCGAAGAGCGCCCGGTGGAATTCGAGGCGCCGCGCGCAGGCGAAGACATCCTGGCCGATTACCGCTCGGTCGGCCTGAGTCTGCGCCAGCACCCGATGGCGCTATTGCGCCCGCAGATAGCGCAGCGGCACATCCTCGGCCTGCGTGAACTACAAGGCCGCCGTCATGGCAGCGGTGTGCATGTCGCCGGCCTGGTCACCCAGCGCCAGCGCCCGGCCACTGCCAAGGGCACGATCTTCGTCACCCTGGAAGACGAACACGGCATGATCAACGTCATCGTCTGGTCGCACCTGGCACTACGCCGCCGCCGCGCACTGCTGGAATCGCGCCTGCTGGCGGTGCGCGGTCGCTGGGAACGCGTGGACGGCGTGGAGCACCTGATCGCCGGCGATCTGCACGATCTCAGCGACCTGCTCGGCGAGATGCAGCTGCCCTCGCGCGATTTTCATTGAATATTTGCCATCTCGGCGATTGATGTTAGCTTTTGCGCTCAGTTTGCATATGACATGGAGTATCACGTGCGGAAATGGATCGTTCCTGCGGCCTTGGGGCTGCTGATGGGTGCCGGCACTGCCGCAGCGCAGGTGGATGTCGGCGCCTACATCAAAAAAGATAAATTCGCCGATATCAAGCTGTCGCCCAGCGGTGCGTATTTCGCCGCCACCGTGCCCATGGAAGACAAGACTGCGCTGGCGATCATGCGGCGTTCGGACAACAGCATGGGCGCCACTTTCATGCTGGAAAAAAACACCTATGTGAGCGACTTCGCCTGGGTCAGCGATACGCGCGTGTTGATCTCCATCGCACAGAAGTACGGTCTGCTCGACAACCCGCTGCCGACCGGCGAGCTGTATGCCATCAATGCCGATGGCACCGGTGTGGAGTTGCTGGTGGGCTACCGTGCCCGAGGCGCCGGGCTTGGCACCAACATCAAAGGCAAGAAGACCGAAGCGGTTGCCGCATTCCTCACCGATACCTTGCCCGACGACGATCGCAACGTAGTCGTTGGCATCTGGCCGATGTCAGGGCAGGACCCGTACACGCGCGCAGAAAAGCTCGACGTCACGACCGGCCGGCGTCTTCCGCTGGCCCTTGCGCCGGTTCAGCGCGCCAGCTTCACTACCGACCACCATGGCGAGGTGCGTTTTGCGCAGGGGGCGGGCTCGGACAATGTCAGCAAACTGTATTACCGCGTTGGTGGCGGAACCGAGTGGGCGCTGATCAACGACGAACATGTCAGCGGCCGCATCGAAACTCCGCTGGGTTTTTCGCAGGACGAGCGCATTGCCTACCTGCGCGTGCAAACTGCCGACGGCCCCGATGCAATCGTCGCCTGGGACATCCTGGCCGATCGCCGCGAGCAGGTGCTGCGTGATGCAGTAGCCGACCCACTGGAAATCATCTACCGCAACGGCACCACGATTCCGGTCGGCGCCATTTTCATGGCTGACCGCCCGCGTAGCCGTTTTTTCGACGAGCAGGGCGCCGAGGCACGGATGTATCACAGCCTGGAGGCCGCTTTTGCCGGCAATGCCGTGCGTGTCACTTCCAGTGCCAAAGACGGCCGCTACGTCATGCTGCAGGCCTACTCGGGCAGCAATCCCGGCGATTTCTATGTGTTCGATACGCAAGCGAAAAAGGCCGAGCATGTGATCAGCCGGCGCGACTGGTTCGATCCCGAGCGCACCGCGATCGTGCAGCCCATCGCATTGCAGGCGCGCGATGGTGTGCCGTTGCATGGCTATCTCACGCTGCCACGCACCGGCGCGGGCAAGAACCTGCCGATGGTGGTAATGCCACATGGCGGCCCGTTCGAGATTTTCGATAGCTGGCAGTTCGATGACGATGCGCAGTTGCTGGCGCAAGCAGGGTACGCGGTGCTGCAGATCAATTTCCGCGGCTCCGGCAATTACGGGCGCGATTTCCAGCACGCCGGTGCGCGCCAGTGGGGCGGTACCATGCAGGACGACGTCACCGACGCCACGCGCTGGGCGGTGACGCAGGGCTATGCGGATGCGCGCAAGATCTGCATCTTTGGTGCAAGTTATGGGGCGTATGCAGCACTGATGGGTGCAGCCAAGGAACCGGAGCTGTATGCCTGCGCGGCCGGCTATGTCGGCGTCTACGATTTGCCGATGATGTTCACCAGCGGCGACATCCAGAAGCGCGGTTCAGGCGAGAACTATCTGAAGCAATGGCTGGGCGATCCGGCAACCCTGGCCGCACGCTCGCCGGTCTATCTGGCCAAGCAGATCAAGGTTCCGGTATTCCTGGCGGCTGGTGGCGAAGACGAGCGCGCGCCAATCCAGCACAGCAAACGCATGGAGGCAGCATTGCGCAAGTCCGGCACACCAGTGGAAACCTTGTACTACGACACCGAAGGCCACGGTTTTTACACCGAGCCGCATCGGCGTGCGTTTTATACGCAGTTGCTGGCGTTTCTGGCCAAGTCGCTGGGTGGTGCCAAGGCTGACTAACTGCAGCAGCACAAGCGCGCCTTTTGTATCTTGTCGGCCTGGTTGTCCGCCGTGGCCGCTGCAAGCCACTTGGCGAAGCACCCTTACGGTGTGCGAGACCCGCAAGCGCAGGTGAATAAGGCGGGGTAGTGGTCACCGACGGTCAACCGGTCTGTGCTACACCATGCAGGCTCGCGCGGCCGCGCCGGCTTGTTTTTTCACCCACGAGGCGATCATGAAGTTGGAGGTTTTGTTTGACCAGTTGCATACCTTGCCCACGGTACCCAAGGTGGCGCAGGACCTGATTCGTCAGTTCGATGATCCAAACACCAACATCGATGTGTTGGCGCACACCATCGAGCGCGATCCGGTGATCGCCGCCAAGGTGTTGCGGCTGGCCAATTCGGCGCGCTTCCATGGCCTGCGCGATTCCACCAGCGTCGAAGACGCAGCCATGCGGCTGGGCTTCAACACGCTGCGCACGCTGGTGCTGGCCTCGTCGATGACCGGTGCGTTTCATGCCGGCCCCGGTTTCGATTTGAACGCGTTCTGGCGGCACAGCTTCGGCGTGGCCGGCATCTGCCGCGTGCTGGCGCGCCAGCATGGGCTCGATCCGGAAACCGCATTTACCTGCGGCATGATGCACAACATCGGCGAGCTGCTGATCCAGTCCGGCGCGCCGGAGTACGCCAGCCGCATCAATCACGAAAGCTCCTCTGCCGGGCATGCCGCCGAAGAAACCCTGCAGCTGGGCTTCGGTTACCCGGAAGTGGGCGCCGAACTGGTGCGTCGCTGGCAGTTGCCTGCGGTGATCCAGCAAGCCATCGCTTATCAGGTCCGCCCGGCCGCCGCACCGGAAGGCGCGTTGATGCCGCTGCTGCTTGCCCAGGCCGTGCATGTGTCAGACGCACTGCGCGCGCACGACGGTGACATCCCGGCGGCACTGGAATCGGCGCGCGGGCCATTGATGGACACGGTGGATCTGGACGCGTTGTTCGCCGAGCTGCCGGAGGTGATTGAGGCCTACCTGGCGTTTGCCGAAGCGCTGCGTTGAGCGAGCAGTTGCATTGATCCGGTAAGGCGCACTGCGATCAGACCGGCGCGCGACGCAACACAAGCGCGCCAGTACCCGAGTGATCCATGCGCCGCCGATCGCCAGCCGCGTTCGCCTGATCAAGACCCGGTCGTTTTTGCAAGCAATCACCGGTCACTGCCGTACGCGTCTTGAAGCCAGGCGCGTGCTGCGGTCGATTCGATCGTGCAGCGCGCTGCTGACTCTCCTGGCGCAACGTCCCGCGTACTCCACCCGCCATAACAGGCACACTGTCACGCCGCGACGCAGCTGGACGGAACCGCGCACAGGCGCTAGCGTGGTCCGGATTTTTTGCCACAGGGGAACTGCCCATGAGCCATGACGCGCAACCGCGCCAGCTCACCTTTCGTGCCGTCGTGCTGTCCATCGTGTTAGCGGTGGTGCTTTCGGCCGCCAATGCCTATCTGGGCCTGTTCGCCGGCCTGACCATCGCCACCGCCATTCCGGCTGCGGTCGTCTCGATGGGTGTGCTGCGCCTGCTCGGCGGCGGCACCATCCTGGAAAATAACATCGTCCAGACCGGCGCCTCGGCGGGGTCGTCGATCGCAGCGGGCGTGATCTTCACCATCCCCGCGCTGGTGATCATGGGCTACTGGCCGGACTTCAAATACTGGTGGGTGCTCGGCATCGCCGGCATGGGCGGCTTGCTCGGGGTGCTGTTCTCGGTGCCGCTGCGGCGCTCGATGATCGTCGAAGACCCGCTGCCGTTCCCCGAAGGCAAGGCCGCAGCCGAGGTGCTCAAGGCCGGCGCAAACCCCGGCCCGGGCCTGAAGATCCTGGCCATCTCCGGCGCGATCGGCGCGCTGGTCAAGCTGGGTGCGGCCAGCGGCCTGCGGGTGATCCCGGACACCTGGGCGCAGGCCACCTACCTGGGCAGCAGCCGGCTGGTCGGCTATCTGGGCACCAACCTGTCGCCGGCGCTGCTGGGCGTGGGCTACATCGTCGGCTTGAATGTCGGCATCGTGGTGTTGTCCGGCGCCATCCTGTCCTGGCATATCGCCATCCCGCTGTATCAGCAGTTCTTCATGGGTTCGGATCCGGCCTTGGCGCAGAGCCTGGTCGATGCACCGGCGGCCGACGCGGCATTCGCCATCTGGGGCGCGAAGATCCGTTATCTCGGTGTCGGCGCGATGCTGATCGGCGGCGTGTGGACCCTGTTCTCGCTGCGCAAGTCGCTGCTGTCCGGCGTCAAGAGCGGCTTTGCCGCTGCACGCAAGAGCGGTGGCGGTGTGGTCGCCGAGACCGAGCGCGACCTGCCGATGAAGTGGATGCTGGTGGCGTTGGTGCTGTGCACCTTGCCGCTGCTGGGCCTGTATCAGGCCATCGTGCAGCAATGGCACGTGTCGATCCCGATGACCATCATCATGATCGTGGCCGGCTTCCTGTTCGTGTCGGTGTCCGGCTATCTGGCCGGCTTGATCGGCTCGTCCAACAACCCGGTCTCGGGGATCACCATCTCCACCATCCTGTTCGCCTCGGCGGTGCTGGTGCTGCTGCTCGGCAAGAGCGGGCTGGTGCCAGTGGGCATCGGCGGCGCGCCGCTGGGCGCGGTGGCGGCGATCATGATCGGTGCGGTGGTGTGCTGCGCGGCGGCGGTGGGCGGCGACAATCTGCAGGATCTAAAGACTGGCTATCTGGTCGGCGCCACGCCATGGAAGCAGCAGCTGATGCTGGGCATCGGTGCGTTCTCCTGCGCGCTGATCATGGCGCCGGTGCTGAACCTGTTGGCGCAGGCCTACGGCATCGGCCCGGCCACCCCGCAGCATCCCAACTCGCTCGCTGCACCGCAGGCCACGCTGATGGCCTCGGTCGCCAAGGGCTTGTTCGGCGGCGAGCTGCCGTGGGCGATGATCGCCATCGGTACCGGCGTGGGCGCGGCGATCATCGCGCTGGACGAATGGCTGAAGAAGACCGGCAGGCGCTTCCGCGTGCCGGTGCTGGCCGCGGCAATCGGTATCTATCTGCCGTTGGAACTGATGGTGCCGATCTTCATCGGTGGCCTGATCGCTCACCTGGTGGAACGCTTCCACAAGATCCGCGCTGACGACGAAGACGGCCGCGATCGCGTGCACCGCCCGGGCGTGCTGTTCGCCGCCGGGCTGATCACCGGCGAGGCGTTGATGGGGATCGCCATCGCGGTGCCAATCGTGCTGTCCAGCCGCGCCGATGTGCTGGCGTTGCCGGCCAGCCTGCAGCTCAACCAATGGTTCGGCCTGGCGATCCTCGCCCTGGTCGGCTGGCTGCTGTATCGCGTCGGCAAGCGCGGCGAACAGACAGCCTGAGCGTGATGCAGCATTGAGGCATGCGCTCGCACGCCTCATCCCGACGGACACGCATCGCCGATGCGTGTCCGTTTTTCGTTGTGGCGTTGCGATCCAGTGCCGCGGCGCTGCACGCGCAGCGAGATGCGCCGCTTCGGTCTTCCGTCGTCTTTGCGTTGGCTTTACGCGCTACACAGGCGCCATGCATAGCGACTTTATGCCGCTGCTCCGTATCGTGCCGTCTCCCGCACGGATGGTGCGCCACGGCTACTGCATGCCTCGATCGGTCCCGATGACACCCCCGCGACGCAGGTTCTCGCACCGCGTAACGCTGCGATGGATGTCAGTGAAAGTGCAACTCACATCACGCTGTGCAACATCGGCTTGCGGTTGCGGTCGCTTTTGTCATGGTTGGCCCCTACGGGCCTGCAGACGCCTATAATATCGATTGGCAGGACGTCGTCCGTTCGGCGGCCATGCAGTCGTTCTACCTCCACGTGCATTTCCCCCTCACTAACGCTGACCGTTCACACGATCTGTCCAGCGTCTTGCCATGGAACCACTGCAATGCTGACTGCTATCTCCAAGCGCTCCACCCGCGCACCACGCGCACCGTTGTTGGCCATCGCACTGGCCGGCGTGCTGGGCAGCCTGGCGCTGCAGGCACAGGCACAAGACGCCGCTGAGGCGGCGCTGTGTACCGATCGCCCGACCAAGGCCAATTCCACCTGCACCGTGCCCACCGGCGCCTGGCAGCTGGAAACCGACATCGGCAGCTATACCCGCGACAGCCAGCCCGGCACGCGCATCGAAACCTCCTATTTCACCAATCCCACGCTCAAGTACGGCGTCAGCGACCGCATCGATCTGCAGCTCAACTGGGCGCCGCAGTTGCAGCTCAAGACCACCGATCGCGCCACCGGTGCGCGCAGCAGCCTGAGCGGCGGCGGCGATATCTTTCTGCGGATGAAGGCGCGTTTCTACGAGAGCGACACCGCCAGCGTGGCGTTGCTGCCGTTCGTCAAGGCACCGACCGCGCGTACCGGCCTGGGCAACGACGAGTGGGAAGGCGGCGTCGCATTGCCGATCAATTTCGTGCTGCCCAATAGCTTCTCGCTGACCCTGGGGCCAGAGGTTGATTGGCTGGCCGACAGCGATGGCAGCGGCAACCATGTCGCCATCGTCAATGCGATCAACCTGGCGCATCCGCTTACCTCCAAGTTGTCGATGGCGGTGGAAGTGTGGTCCTCGATCAACCGCGACCCCGCCGAAACCATCGAACAGTATTCGGCCGACATCGCCGCTGCGTATCTGATCAACCCGCTGCTGCAGCTGGATGTGGGTGCCAACTTTGGCCTCAACGACCGCACCCCGGACGCGCAGGTGTATGTGGGCATGTCGCACCGCTTCTGATGCGCGCATCGCGCGTTGCGCACACAAAAGCCACTGCGGTCCGCGCCTGTGCGGACTGCAGTGTTCTGTAGGTAATCGCTTCAGATATGTAATAAATACCCGGTGCGGTGCGACACTGTGTCGTCAGTCTGCCGGGCATGCCGGTGCCGGTCCCACCAGCGGTACGTGGGCCGGGGAGGGGGGTGACAGAAAGTGGGCAGTCATGCTGCCTCTACTGGCCGTCGTGCGGGCACCTTGCAGCATCCAGATCGGAATGCCGGGCGCAGTGCAGGGCGGAATCTCCTGATCGAGGTGTTGCAACGTGGAAACGAAATCGAAGTTGCCGGTCCCGGGCCGGGCATTGCTGCTGGTGCTGGGCATGCTGGTCGCGCTGGTGGGGCTGATCTTTCTGCTGGGTGGCGCAAGGTTGGCCAGCCTGGGCGGCAGCTGGTACTTCCTGCTGATGGGCCTGGCGACCGCCGTGGCCGGTGTCTTGATCGTGCTGCGTCGGCCGGCCGGTGCGCTGTTGTACGGCGCCGCCTTCGCGCTGACGCTGGTGTGGGCGCTGTGGGATGCGGGGCTGGATTTCTGGCCGCTGCTCTCGCGGCTGATGCTGCCTGCGGTGTTCTCCGTGCTGGTGGCGCTGGCCTGGCCGGCGCTGCGGCGCAGCCGGGCATTGCAGACCGGGCGCACAGCCTATGGCGTGGCGACGGTGCTGGCGCTGGCGGTACTGGCCGGTATCGGCGGCATGTTCGTGCCGCATCCGCCGGTGGCAGGCAACGCGGGGCCCGGCATCACGGCGGTGCAGCCGGCAAGCGCGCAACGGAACTGGTCCGCCTACGGCAATACCGATGGCGGCAGCCGCTTCGCTGCGCTCGACCAGATCAACCGCAGCAACGTCGGCCAGCTGCAAGTCGCCTGGACCTACCACACCGGCGAGATCGCCAACAGCGACGGCAACGGTGCCGAGGACCAGTTGACCCCGCTGCAGGTGGGCGAGACCGTGTTCCTGTGCACACCGCACAACAATCTGATTGCGCTCGACGCCAGCACCGGCAAGCAGCTGTGGCGGCGCGAGATCAATGCGACTTCGTCGGTGTGGCAGCGCTGCCGTGGCCTGGGCTACTTCGACGCCGATGCGGCGTTGCCGGCGCCGAGCGTGGCCAATCCCTCGCCGATCGCCGCAGTGACAGTGGCGCAGGATGCCAACTGCCGTCGCCGCCTGTTCACCAACACCATCGATGGTCGCCTGATCGCGGTGGATGCGGACACCGGCGCGTTCTGCCAGGGCTTCGGCAGCAACGGCCAGATCGATCTCAAGGCCGGCCTGGGCGCTGCGCCTGATCCGTTCTACCAACTGACCTCGCCGCCACTGGTGGCCGGCACCACCGTGGTGGTGGGCGGGCGCGTGGCCGACAACGTACAGACCGACATGCCCGGTGGCGTGGTGCGCGGCTTCGATGTGGTCACCGGCGCGCAGCGCTGGGCCTTCGACCCTGGCAATCCGCATGATCGCCAGGCGCCGGCCGCCGGCAGCAGCTATGTGCGCAGCACGCCGAACGTGTGGGCACCGATGTCCTACGACGCGGCGATGAACACCGTGTTCCTGCCGCTGGGCGGGCCGTCGACCGATCTGTACGGCGCCGAGCGCACCGCGCTCGATCACCGTTACGGCGCCTCGGTGCTGGCGCTGGATGCCACCACCGGTGCGGAGAAGTGGGTCTACCAGACCGTGCACAACGATCTGTGGGACTTCGACCTGCCGATGCAGCCCAGCCTGATCGACTTCCCCAACCAGGACGGCAGCCACACCCCGGCCGTGGTCATCGGCACCAAAGCCGGGCAGATCTACGTGCTCGATCGCGCCACCGGCAAGCCGCTGACCGAGGTCAGGGAAGTGCCGGTGAAGGGCTCGGATATTGCGCACGAGCAGTACGCGCCGACCCAGCCGCTGTCGGTCGGCATGCCGCAGATCGGCACCCGGCACCTGACCGAATCGGACATGTGGGGTGCCACCGCGATCGACCAGATGCTGTGCCGCATCGCGTTCAAGCAGATGCGGTATGAAGGCCTGTACACCGCGCCGGGCACCGATGTCTCGCTGAGCTTTCCCGGCTCGCTGGGCGGCATGAACTGGGGCGGCCTGTCGACCGACCCGGTGCATGACGTCATCTTCGCCAACGACATGCGCCTGGGCTTGTGGGTGCAGATGATTCCTGCCGACACCCGCAAGGCCGAGGCGGCCGGTGGTGGCGAGGCAGTCAATACCGGCATGGGCGCCGTGCCGCTGAAGGGCACGCCGTATGCGGTCAACAAGAACCGCTTCCTGTCGGCGCTGGGCATTCCATGCCAGGCGCCGCCGTACGGCACGCTCAGCGCGATCGACCTCAAGACGCGCAGCATCGCCTGGCAGGTGCCGGTGGGGACGGTGCAGGACACCGGCCCGTTCGGCATCAAGATGCATCTGCCGATCCCGATCGGCATGCCGACGCTGGGCGGCACGCTGTCCACCCAGGGCGGGCTCGTGTTCATCGCCGGCACCCAGGACTACTACCTGCGCGCGTTCGACAGCGGCTCCGGCAAGGAGCTCTGGAAGGGCCGCCTGCCGGTCGGCAGTCAGGGCGGGCCGATGACCTACGTCTCGCACAAGACCGGTAAACAGTACGTGGTGATCAGTGCCGGCGGTGCGCGGCAGTCGCCCGATCGTGGCGATAACGTCATCGCCTACACCTTGCCTGACGCGCACTGACCCACCGCCCACGCAGGACCACGCCGGCAGCTGCGTCGGCGTGGTCCTGGAGCGGCCAACACTTCGCGCGCCCGCCTGACGGGCTGCGCACTGGTGTGTCAGCCGCGCTTGGCGCAACCCGACGGCAGGGTGCCTGGCGCATCCGGCCAACGGTCCCGTTACCGCAGCGGCGCTTTGGCCTCACCGCCATGCATCGCCACCGATGGCTGTGCACGCTGCCCCGATCAGAGAACCACGATGCATCGTCTGTCTTTTTTCCCGCGCCGCAGTGCGCTGGGCTACGCCTTGCTGCTGGCACTGCCGGCCACCGCAGTCGCCGCGGGCGACACCACGCTGACCGGCGACTGGGGCGGGCGTCGGTCCGCCTGGGCCGAGCACGGAGTGAGCGTTCGCGGCGACTACGTGTCCGAGACGTTCGGCGTGGTGGACGGCGGCTACGAAAAAAACAGTGCGCGCTATGCGCAGCAACTGCGGGTGGGCGTGGATCTGGACATGGCCAGACTCGCCGGCTGGGGCGGTGGCAGCCTGCACTTCACCATCAACGACCGCCGCGGCCGCAGCGCCTCCACCGACCTGGTCGGCAATCGTTTCCCCATCCAGGAAGTGTACGGAGGCCAGTACACCCGCCTGAGCGAGTTCAGCTACGACCGCAGCTTCAACCAAAGCAGGACGTATCTGAAACTGGGCTTCTATGCGATGGGCAACCAGTTCGCCTCGCACACGCTGCTGGTGAACTTCGTCAATGCCGCGTTCTGCGCGCATCCGCTGGCGTTTTCGGCCAACAGTGGCTGGTACAACTACCCGGCCGCGCGCTGGGGCATCGAAGGCGCGCAGCAGCTGACCCCGCAGCTCAACCTGCATGCCGGCTGGTTTCAGGTCAACCCGAATCTGGGCTTCGGTGCCCGCGACACCTACGCGTTCGAGCCGTTCGCCAGCGGCACCACCGGTGCGATCTTCCCGCTCGAATTCACCTGGAAGCCGGCCGCCACGCGCTACCCGGGCGTGTACAAGTTCGGCGGCTACTACGACTCCTCGTCGGTACCCAGGCGTGGGCTGGATACCAGCCGCAGCACCGGCCGCGACGGCGCCTATCTGCTGGTCGAACAGAAACTGTTTACCCCGGGAGCGGATCCCAGCATCGGCCTGACCGGATTCGCCCAGTACATGGCCAGCGACCACGACAGTGCGCTGATGACACGCTGGTATTCGGTCGGCGGGGTGTACCAGGGCATTGGCGCACGCACGCAGGACCGCATCGCACTGGGCTATGTGGCCGGCCGGATCAATCATCGGCTGCTCGATGCACGCCGCGCAGAGTCGATCAATGCCGGCGTGGCGGCCGATTCGCCACTGGTCGGCCTGAGCGCTGCCGAAGAGCTCTACGAGCTCGCCTATAGCGCGCAGCTCACGCCGTGGCTGATGCTGCGCCCGGACGTGCAATACATCGTCAACCCCGGAACCTACGCCTATACCCGCACGCACAACGCACTGGTGGTTGTGCTGCAGGCCAAGCTCACGTTCTGAGCGCCACCTGCGCTGCAGCGTAGGGCGCCGTTGCCAAACCTCCAATGCGCACGGCGCGCATCGGGCCGCTTCCTGGCGCAGCAACGTGCGGCACCTGCGCGCGCATGACCTCCTGCCTTTGCGCGTGCGCTGCAGCAACGCCTACCATCGACGTTTTGCCGTTGCGGGAACTCTCGATGAAGCTGCGTCACGCCGTATTGCCCCTGTGTTTGCTGGCTGCCTTGCCAAGTCTTGCCGCCGCGCGCGGTTTCGATGTGCGCGACATGGTGGCGTTGGACCGTGTGTCCACACCCACGCTCAGCCCCGATGGCAGCGTGCTGGTGTTCGCCAAGCGGCAGGCCAAGAGCAGCAACGGCAAACCGGCCACCGGCCTGTGGATGCGCAATCTGCGTACCCGCGATGCAGCGCCGCCCAGGCGGCTGACTCCGGAAGGCTGGAACGTCAACAGCCCGGCGCTGTCGCCGGATGGCAAGACGGTGTATTTCCTCAGCAGCAGATCCGGCACCCAGCAGCTGTACGCGCAACCGCTGACCGGCGGCACCCCGCAGCAACTCACCGCGTTTGCGGTGGACGTGGACAGCTACAAGCTCTCGCCCGATGGCAAGCGCATTGCCTTCAGTGCCGGCGTGTTCCAGGACTGCGGCTCGGATCTGGGCTGCACCAAGACCAGGCTCGCCAGCGTCAAGAACGCCAAGGCCAGCGGCGTGGTGTACGACCAGTTGTTCGTGCGGCATTGGGACACCTGGAACGACGGCCGCCGCAACACGCTGTTTGTCGCAGACCTGCCTGCTGCCGGCGCCAAGGCGGTGATCGGTGCCTCGGCCATCAGCGCCACGCTGGCCGGCGATGCGCCGTCCAAGCCGTTCGGCGGCAATGACGATTACACCTGGTCGCCCGATGGCGGCAGCGTGGTGGCCAGCGTGCGCGTGCCGCAGCCGCATGGCCCTGAAGTGGCCAAGAATGCAAAGGCCGCCAGCAAGCCCACCGGCAACGATGAGCCCTGGCAGACCAACTTCGACCTGTATCGCCTGGATGCCAACGGCAAGTCCGCACCGGTCAATCTGACCGCGTCCAACCCGGCCTGGGATGCCGGCCCGGTGTTCAGCAGCGATGGCAGGACGCTGTACTACCGCGCGATGAAGCGCCCCGGTTTCGAGGCCGACCGCTTCGGCCTGATGGCGATGGACGTGGCCAGCGGCAAGACGCGCGAGATCGCGCCCAAATGGGACCGCTCGGCCGGCGAGATCGTGTTGAGCGATGACGGCGCAAGCATCTACACCAGCGCCGACGACCTGGGCGAGCACCCCTTGTTCAAGATCGACATCGCCAGCGGCGAGGCGACCAAGCTGGTGGGCGAGGGCAGCGTGCATGCGCCGACGCTGGCCGGCAACACGTTGGCGTTTACACGCAATTCGTTGAAGAGCGGCGACCAGGTATTTGTCAGCGATGTGCAAGGCCAGGGCCTGCGTGCGATCACCCAGAGCGCCGGCGAGCTGCTGCCGGACGTGCAGTTCGGCGACTACGAACAGTTCCAGTTCAAGGGCTGGAACAACGACACCGTGCACGGCTACGTGGTCAAGCCGTACAACTACCAGGAAGGCAAGACCTACCCGGTGGCGTTCCTGATCCACGGCGGGCCGCAGGGCAGCTTCGGCAACGGCTGGAGCAACCGCTGGAATCCGCAGACCTATGCCGGGCAGGGCTACGCGGTGGTGATGATCGACTTCCACGGCTCCACCGGTTACGGCCAGGACTTCACCGATGCGATCAGCCAGCATTGGGGCGACCGCCCGCTGGAAGACCTGCAGAAGGGCTGGGCCGCCGCGCAGAAGCAGTACGGCTTCCTCAACGGCGACAAGGCATGCGCGCTGGGTGCCAGCTACGGCGGCTACATGGTCTATTGGATGGCCGGCAACTGGAATCAGCCATGGAAGTGCCTGGTCGATCACGACGGCGTGTTCGACAACCGCACCATGGGCTATGCCACCGAGGAACTGTGGTTCAGCGAATGGGAAAACGGCGGCACGCCGTGGCAGAACCCGGCCGGCTACGAGAAGTTCAACCCGGTGCTGCACGTGGACAAGTGGAAGGTGCCGATGCTGGTCATCCACGGCCAGCAGGATTTCCGCATCCCGGTGGAGCAGGGCCTGGCCGCGTTCACCGCACTGCAGCGCAAGGGCATCGACTCCAAGTTCCTGTATTTCCCGGACGAGAACCACTGGGTGCTCAAGCCGGACAACAGCGTGCTGTGGCACGACACCGTCAACAGCTGGCTGAAGCAGCATATCGGCCAGTGATGCTTCACCCGGCACGCCGCTTGGTGCGGGGTGCCGGGCAATCACTGCCTGGCTCCTGTGGCCGGGCGGCGATCGATCCTGCAGCGGCAATGTCTGCAGCCATTCGCATGTGCAGCCGGCCTTTCCCAAGCTGCGGATCGGCCATGTCGATGAAGCCCCGTCGGGTCAATGGGCTGCTTGGCCCGGGTCGGCAGCCCATCCGGGGCCGAAGGCCGGTTAACTGCGGGCAGGCCACGGCTGCCGCAGCGCATCCAAGTCATGTCAAAATAGCGATTCTTTAACTTCTTCAGTTCCCTGCCAGGATCGCAAGGACCGCTTGCATGCGCACGTTATTCCGCCCCTCGTTGTTGGCACTCGTCCTACTCTGTAGTCCTGTCTTGCATGCCGCATCGCGGCCTGCGGCTGTGCGTGCGCCTGCGCCTGCGAGTGGTGCTGCCGCCGTCGGTGGCGATACTGTAGCCAGCGACCCGAGCGTGCCGTTACCGGCCACGCTGAAGTCCGGCATGGGCTACCGCGCGTTCGCGCAGACGGTGATGGAGCAGGGCTGGCAGCCGGTGGACCCGCTGGCCGCCGACAGCTGCATGGCCGCAGGCGATTGCGTTGTCGAATTCGTTGCGCCCGGCGGGAGTGCGCAGCTGCGCGTGCAGGTCGGTTCACAGGCCGGCGCGGCCGTGGTGAGCAGCTGGCAAGCGCGGCAGGTGCCGTTGAATCGCATCGGCAATCCCACGGCGTCGGCCGTGGACGCCAAGGCCGCACCGGCCGCGGCAAACGTGGCCGACACGCCACGCTGAGCGTGGTCCCGTAGTGCCCAGGTGCGCGGCGTATCATGGCGCTGCGTGTTTTGCGCTGTGCACTGATGGTGCGCGTGGCACAGTCGCGTCTTTCCTGATCCCGAGTCCATTGGCCTGCATGAATCCGCCTGCATGAAGAGCATCGATCCTGCCGATCTGGAAGCGCTGTTCGATGCCGTGCCGGACGTGCTGTTCTTCGTCAAGGATCGCGAGGGCCGCTACACCCACGTCAACCAGACCATGCTGCGGCGGCTGGGGCTGAAGTCGCGCAAGGAGTTGATCGGCAAGCGCGTTGCCGAGGTCTATCCCAGCGGCCTGGGCGCCAACTACGCCAATCAGGACGAGCAGGTGCTGGCCGGGGAAGTGATCGACAACCTGCTGGAGCTGCATCTGTTCGCCAACCGCGAACCGGGTTGGTGCCTGACCTGCAAGCGTCCGCTGCTGGTCGACGGCAAGGTACAGGGCATCATCGGCATCTCGCGCGATCTGGGGCCGCAGGACGGGCACGAATCGCAGTACGAAAAATTGCGGCTTGCGCTTGCCTATCTCAACGCCAACTACGCACAGAACGTCCGTATGCAGGCGCTGGTGGAGATCACCGGGTTTTCGATGTCCAAACTGCAACGCTCGTTTCGCAAGGTATTCCAGCTCACCCCGCAACAGGTGCTGGCCAAACTACGCCTGCAGATGGCGATGCATCTGCTGCACGGAAACAAGAGCCTCACCGAAATCGGGCATGCCTGCGGTTTCAGCGATCAAAGCGCCTTTGCGCGGCAATTCAAGCTGGCGGTCGGCATGACGCCACGCGAGTACCGCGCGCTGGCTAACGCTGCGCAGTTTCCTGCCGGAACTTCTTAGGGCGGCCTAATTAAGACGAATTCGCAGCAGCGGAGTTAGTTGGGTGTGTGGTGCCCTCACTGCAGCAGAGCATTGAGTCAACAGCTTAGTTAGTCGAGTGCGCGGTGCCCTCACCGCTCGCGGGACACGCCGCAAGTACGTCCGTGTAGGCTCGGTGGCGGCATCCATGCCGCCACACGGTCCCGCAATCGGCGAGGACACCGCACCAGAAAGTTTGTAGGTTGCCTTGTTGAAAGCCTACCTATTTTCTCCGCTCGTCTTGGAAGCTGATCGGACGCGCCGTTACCCAAACGACGCACGTCAGGCATTGCTTGCACCATGCAAACCGACCAGCTCAACTGGTCCTTGCCCGCCCACCGTCGCGGGACCTTACGCGGCATGGATGCCGCGTAAGAGCCTACACGGACGTACTTGCGGCGTGTCCCGCGACGGTGGGCGGGCAAGGGCCCTGCAGCCAAGCCGCAGATCATCCGCTCTGCAACTGATCTTTCCCCGCTATCCAACCAGTCATTCCGAGACGAGCAAGATTTCGAGTCATAGCGGCATCTAAATGCGCTCAGAAGCTAAGTGAGCCGTGTGCGCGGTTCCTCACCAAAGCAGAACTTTAGTAGGCGGCGGATGAAATGCAATGGGCGCGAAACGACATAGAACGTCGCTCGCGCCCAAGGCAGCTTTCGATGCGCTGGTGCGGTTACGCCAACATGCGCACCTTCGGCTCACGTGCCCACTGGCGGGTCTTGGCGGCAGTGATGAATGCCTTGGTATCTGCAGCTGCAATCACGCCTGCGTCCTTGCCGACATTGCCGGCCTTGAGCAGCAACTGCGCGCCATCGTCGTAGGCGATTGCCTTCAGATGCGCCCACGCGTTGCTGACGAAATCCAGTGCAGCCGATTCGCGCGTCAGCAGCTTGGCCGCTTCCGATGACAACAGCACCGCTACCGCATCGAACACCACCGACGGCGTGCCTGCCAACTGACCATCGGCCACCAGTTGCTTGCCGTCGCTGAGCTTGGCGCCGCCCACTTTCGGCGCGACGATTTTCACTGTGGCACCCGCAGCTTCGGCAGCCTTGCGCACCGCCTTGATCGCAGCGGCATCCGAGCCATCGTGAATGAGGATGCCCACGGTACGGCCCTGCAAGGTGTCCTTCATCTTGCCGATCAGCTGCAAGGCCGGCGACAACGGCATGTCGGTTGGCGCAACCGCAGCAGGTGGTGCCGGCGGTAACGTGGTCATGCCCATGCCATCGGCCACACGCTGCGCCAGCGCTGGGTCGATGTGACGCAGATGGCCCACGATGGCTTCGCGCACATGCGCGGTTTCCACCTTGGATAATTCGAACACCAGCGCCGATGCCATATGCGCCTGCTCCGGTGCGGTCTGGCTGCGGAAGAACATGCGCGCCTGGCTGTAATGATCGGCAAAACTTTCCGCACGCACGCGGCCCTTGGCGCCGTCTTCGGCCGGTGTCGCATGGCTCGGGAATCCGCGCAACGCCTCACGCGGTGCATCGGCTTGCAGCGAGCTGGGCTCGTACGCGACACGCCCCTTCGGCACACCCATCTGCATATGACCATCGCGCTGATTGTTGGCGAACGGGCACTTGGGCGCGTTGACCGGAATCTGATGGAAGTTGGGTCCACCCAGACGGCTCAACTGCGTATCCAGATACGAGAACAGGCGGCCCTGCAGCAACGGGTCGTTGCTGAAGTCGATGCCTGGCACGATGTTGGCCGGGCAGTAAGCGACCTGCTCGGTCTCGGCGAAGAAGTTGTCCGGCCAGCGGTCCAGCACCATGCGGCCCACGATTTGCAGCGGCACCAGTTCTTCGGGAATGACCTTGGTCGAATCCAGATGATCGAACGGGAATGCCTCCGCTTCGGCCTCGGTGAACAACTGCACGCCCAGTTCCCACTCGGGGAAATCGCCGCTTTGAATCGATTCGAACAGATCGCGACGGTGGAAATCCTGATCGGCACCGGCGATCTTGACCGCCTCATCCCAGATCGTGGACTGCAGGCCGAGCTTGGGACGCCAATGGAATTTGACGAAGGTGCTGTCGCCGTTTTCATTGAGGAAACGGAAGCTGTGGATGCCGAAGCCTTCGATCATGCGCAGCGAGCGCGGGATGGTGCGGTCGCTCATCGCCCACATGATCATGTGCATCGATTCGGGCGTGAGCGAGATGAAATCCCAGAACGTGTCGTGCGCGCTGGCGGCCTGCGGAAAACCGCGATCCGGCTCCATCTTCACCGCATGGATCAGGTCCGGGAACTTCATCGAATCCTGGATGAAGAACACCGGGATGTTGTTGCCCACCAGATCCCAGTTGCCTTCCTTGGTGTAGAACTTGACCGCAAACCCGCGCACGTCGCGCGGCGTGTCCACCGAGCCGGCGCCGCCGGCGACGGTGGAAAAACGCGTGAACAACGGTGTCTTTTCGCCGACCTCGGTGAAGATCTTGGCCGTGGTGTACTGGCGCAACGACTTGGTCAGCTCGAAATAGCCGTGCGCCGCGCTACCGCGCGCATGCACGATGCGCTCGGGAATGCGCTCGTGGTCGAAGTGGGTGATCTTCTCGCGCAGAATGAAGTCTTCCAGCAACGTCGGGCCGCGCGGCGTTGCGCGCAGCGAGTTCTGGTTGTCGCCAACCGGGATGCCCTGGTTGGTGGTCAGTTGCGGATGCGTGCCGCCGGCTTTCTGATGCAACTCATCGCCCGTACCGCGCAATGTTTCAGATGTTGCGCTGACGGTAGCAATGGAAGGAACTTGCGCGGGCTTGCTGGGGGACTTGGGCATGGGACTCCACTCTGGCGGGCTAGAACGGCCAACAACAGGTAGCGAGCAGTCGTCAGGCGGTGCGGACGGCGCGAAGAACCGGAGTGTACGGTGGTACATGCCGATTCGGAGCACCAGCCACGCCTGCCTGACGGCTGCGCAGTAGTTTGTTAGTCGCTTGGGATGCGGGCTGATCAACGAGCTTGGGAGCGGCGCTGTTAATTGCACGTGTCTGCATGCGAACGAATGCTCACATGCAGCCAGAAGTTTGCGATGCATCGCAGCGAGATGGTGCGTGTGTCACGCAACGTGCCGATGCAATGCACTCACATCTAACGAGCCCGACTGTTGTGAGTTGGCTACAGCAGATCCAGCGGCTGTTTGTGCGTTGGCGGTGGAAATGCATGGTCCAGTTCGGCAAGATCCCGGGCATCCAGTTGCAATGTGCACGCCGCTGCGTTGGCACGCACGTGTGCGGGTGTTCCCGATTCGGGAATGGCGATGACCTTGCCACTGCGAATCGCCCACGCCAACGCCACCGCAGTTGCGGCCACGCCACGTCGCTCGCCGATGGCGTGCAGCACCGGGTGATCCAGCAATGCGCGGCTTCCCAACGGCGAATACGCCATCACCGTGACCTCGTGCTGTGCACACCACGGCAGCAGATCGAATTCGATACCGCGGCTGGCGGCGTGATACAGCACCTGATTGACCAGGCAATGTTGTCCGCCCTCGATGTCCCACAGCTCCTGCATATCCTCGACATCGAAATTCGACACGCCCCAGTCGCGGATCTTGCCCGCATCGCGCAAGGCTTCGAACGCATCGACCACTTCGCGCAGATCGCTGCCGCCACGCCAATGCAGCAGGTACAGATCCAGCGTGCGAACGCCCAGCCGTTGCAGGCTGGCTTCGCAGGCACGCGCAATGCCGCGCGCGCTGGCGTTGCTTGGCAATACCTTCGACACCAGATACGGCGGCTGCGCGCTGCCGATGGCCTGGCCGATCAGTTGCTCGGAGCGTCCATTGCCATACATCTCGGCGGTATCGATCAAGCGCATGCCCAGCTGTTGGCCGGTCTGCAGCGCATCGATCTCCTGCTGCGGCGCATGTCGACCCTGGCCCAGATTCCACGAGCCCAGGCCGAGCGCGGGCACGTTGCGCCCATTGCGCAGGCGCACCTCGGGGCAGTGCTGCAAGGTGGATTCGGACATGTGTGACTCCTATAACGCTGGATTGGGTGTGACGGCCATTCGCCATCTATGCGGGCCGTTCTAATGCAACGGTGGCTGCACGGATGTGGACGCGGCGTGCGCTTGCGCATCCCAGAACGTACAGCGATGACGTTGCGCGAAGTCGAACGTTGCCCCGATCCTGCCCGGCGACAACGTCAACGGCGTGTCGCCATCGAAGCGCGGCCACGGCGGCCGGCCGCCACCATTCGGATCGCCGGTGCGCGCAAACGCGCCCCAGTAATCCTGGAAGGTATCGGCAAGCGCCTGCTGCGCCGGGCTGAACCGCGGCTCGCCACTGAGCACCCACGGGCGCTGGAACAGATACACCAGTTCGGACGCGTGATAGGCGCCCAGTGGCTGCGAAAACGGCAAGCGCAACAAACCGTACGGCGCCTGCGGGTCGTCGAACTCGTATGCATAGACCGCTGCGTGATCGCGCAACGCCCGGCCTAGCCGACGCGTGGGGCAGGCGAAGCCACCATCGGTGACGATGTCGGCATAGGCGTGCCAGCGCGATTGCGCAGCGACATCTGCGTACTGCGTCATGATCGCTGTCGGATCGGTATGCATGCGTTGCACGCGCGCCGCATAGCCGCTGCGCAACGTGAGTGCGCCGAAATAGGACAGCAGTTGCGCGAACAGGCGCCCTTCGTCGCGATTGTTGCCGATCAGCACCGGCACCCGCGCGTACTGCCCATTGGCGATCGCCTCGGCAGGCGGCAATGGCAAGACGGCGCCACCAGACATCGGTGCCCACGCATCGCTGCCGGTCAAGCCACGTCGCTGCGGTTTTGCATCGGCCAATGCGTTTGCAGGGAGCGCGCGCAGACACGCGGCAACCTCGCTTGCACGCGCGCAGCCAAGCGTCTGCGCCATGCGCATGCCACCACGTTCGGCCTCGCTGCGCGGCACGCTGGAATCGCTCGCAAGACAACTGCCGCTTTGCAGGATCGCACGTTGAAACAGGCCCGCCGCGCCGGGTGAAGCGAGCTGATAACAGATGCTCCATGCGCCGGCCGATTCGCCGAACACGGTGACGTTGTGCGCATCGCCACCGAAGGCGGCGATATTGCGCTGCACCCAGTGCAACGCCGCCTGTTGATCGAGCAACGCGTACGCACCTTCGTCTTGACCACCCAGCGCGGGATGCGCATAAAAACCAAACACCCCCAGCCGATAATTGGGCGCCACCACGATGACGTTCTGCCGGGCTGCCAACGCACTCAGGTCGTAGTCGACATTGCTGCCCAACTCCAGCGCGCCGCCGTAGATCCACACCATCACCGCGTGCGGATGCGCCGGTGCCGGCCCAGGTGGCGCGTAGACGTTGAGGGTGAGGCAATCTTCGGACACCTGCTTCTGCCCGAAGCGATGACGCGGCAGGCACGCCTGCCCGGCCTGCGTGGCATCGCGGACTCCCTTCCAGGCTGGCGCAGCTTGCGGCGCGCGGAAGCGCAACGCACCCACCGGCGGCGCGGCGAAGGGCACGCCCAGAAACACCCGCCCTTGCGCACTACGCACACCGCGTAGCGCACCGGCATCGGTCTGCACTACATCAGCGCGTGCATCGGCCGCATGCACCAGCGCCGGCACCTCGCCAGGGCGGCGGGGCGCGCAAGCGGTCAATGCCAGGCCTGCAAGCAGCAGGCAGGCCAGCCTGCGTCTCAATGCGCGTCTGTCGAGCTTGATCACTGTCTGTTGTGTCCTGTCTCAGACGCACATCATCGCGAGTGCACGTGTAGGGAAGGAAAACGAGGAGGCTGCCTGACGAGTGGAGTGATGTCAGCAATGGCAGTGACATTGGTCGGATCGAAGAACTCTGATCGGACGCGCCGTTATCCGAGCAGTGCACGTCGTGCAGTGCTTGCACTCATGCACACCGCCCATTCCGACCATTCCGACAGGTCCTTGCCCGCCCACCGTCGCGGGACCTTATGCGGCATGGATGCCGCAGAAGAGCCTACATGGACGTACTTGCGGCGTGTCCCGCGACGGTGGGCGGGCAAGGGCCCTGCAGCCAGGCCGCAGATCATCCGCTCTGCAACTGACGCCTCCACGCCTTTCAATCACCTATCGAGGCGACCGGGACAGTGTGTTTTAGCGTCATGTGATGTTCCCAACCCGAGCTGTGGCCGAGTACGGCGCAGGCGCTTGCCTCGAACGCGTGATGTCTCCAGAACACTTCACTGCAGCCGCTGCCGCCAAAAACGAAAAACCCAGCCCGGGATTCCCTGGGCTGGGTTTCAATGCCACACGTAAACGCGAAAGGGCAGCGCTTACGCCTCCACGTCGTCCTTGTACGCATCCACCGGGATGCAGGCGCACATCACGTTCTTGTCGCCGTAGACGTTGTCCACGCGCGCCACCGGCGGCCAGTACTTCTGCTGTTTGAGGCTGGGCAGCGGGAAGGCGGCCAGTTCGCGCGGGTAGGCGTGGGTCCACTCGCTGGCCGACACCTGCGTGGCGGTATGCGGTGCGTGCTTGAGCGGGTTGTCCTCGCGGTCCAGGCGGCCGTCTTCGATGGCGCGGATCTCTTCGCGGATCTGGATCATGGCGTCGATGAAGCGGTCCAGTTCGTGCTGCGATTCGCTTTCGGTCGGTTCCACCATCAAGGTGCCGGCGACCGGGAAGCTCAACGTCGGGGCGTGGAAGCCGAAGTCGATCAGACGCTTGGCGATGTCTTCGGCGCCGATGCCACTGGTCTTCTCCAGCGGGCGGATGTCCAGGATGCACTCGTGCGCTACCAATCCATTACGGCCCGTGTACAGCGTCTTGTAGTGCGGCGCCAAGCGCTTGGCGATGTAGTTGGCATTGAGCAACGCCACCTGGGTCGCCTTGCGCAGGCCGGCGCTGCCCATCATGGTCACGTACATCCAGCTGATCGGCAGGATGGAGGCAGACCCATAACTGGAGGCGCTCACCATGCCGACATCGCCTTCGCCTCCCAGCGTGCGCGGCAGGAATGGGGCAAGGTGCGACTTCACCGCACACGGACCCACGCCGGGACCGCCGCCGCCATGCGGAATGCAGAAGGTCTTGTGCAGGTTCAGATGCGACACGTCCGAACCCCACTTGCCGGGCTTGGCCACGCCGACCAGGGCATTCATGTTTGCGCCGTCGGTGTAGACCTGGCCGCCGTGGGCATGCACGGCTTCGCAGATCGCCACCACGTCCTCTTCGAACACGCCGTGGGTGGACGGGTAGGTGATCATCAACGCGGCCAGACGCCCGGAATATTTTTCCGCCTTGGCGCGGATGTCTTCCACATCGACATTGCCGTTGGCATCGCATTTGGTGACCACCACGGTCATGCCGCACATCTGCGCCGAGGCCGGATTGGTGCCGTGGGCGGATTCGGGAATCAGGCAGATATCACGGTGGGCCTCACCGCGAGAGCGGTGATAGGCGCGGATCGCCAGCAGGCCGGCGTACTCGCCCTGTGCACCGGAGTTGGGCTGCAGGCTGACCGCATCGTAGCCGGTACATTCGACCAGCATCGCTTCCAGCTCCTCGATCAGCTGCGCGTAGCCGGCCGATTGCTCGGCCGGCGCCAGCGGATGGATCGCGCCGAATTCCGGCCAGGTCACCGGGATCATTTCGGCGGTGGCGTTGAGCTTCATCGTGCAGCTGCCCAGCGGGATCATGGTGCGATCCATCGCCAGGTCCTTGTCGGCCAGCGAGCGCATGTAGCGCAGCAGTTCGTGCTCGCTGTGGTGGGTGTTGAACACCGGGTGGGTCAGGAACGCGCTGCTGCGCAGCAGGCCTTGCGGCAACGCGTCGTCGGTGGCGGCATCGAGCGCGTCCACATCTGCCTGCGCGCCGAACAACGCGGCCAGTGCGACCACGTCGGCGCGCGTGCTGGTTTCATCCAGGCTGATGCCGACCGCTTCGCTATCGATCGCGCGCAGATTGATGCCGGCCGCACGGGCCTTGGCGTGGATGGCCTCGGCATCGATCGCCTTGACGTGCAGGGTGTCGAAGAAATGCTCGCCCACATTGACGCCGGCACCGCGCAGGGCGGTGGCCAGGATCGCGGCAAGGCGATGGGTGCGCCGTGCGATGCGGGTCAGGCCCTCGGGGCCGTGGTAGACCGCGTACATCGAGGCCATCACCGCCAGCAGCACCTGTGCAGTGCAGATGTTGGAGGTGGCCTTCTCGCGGCGGATATGTTGTTCGCGCGTCTGCAGCGTCAAACGGTAGGCAGGATTGCCGGCGGCATCGATCGACACGCCGATCAGCCGGCCCGGCATCGAGCGCTTGTAGGCATCGCGGCAGGCCATGAACGCGGCATGCGGGCCACCGAAGCCGAACGGCACGCCGAAGCGCTGCGAGTTGCCGACCACGATATCGGCGCCCCATTCGCCGGGCGCGGCGATCAGGGTCAGCGCCAGCAGATCGGTCGCCACCGCGACCAGCCCGCCTTGCGCGTGCACCGCATCGGCCAGCGCGGCGTGATCGCAGATATGCCCGAAGCTGTCCGGGTACTGCAGCAACACGCCGAAGCACTCGGCCTGCAGCGCTTCTTCCGGCGTGCCCACGCGCAGCACGATGCCCAGCGGCTCGGCGCGGGTGCGCAGCAGTTCCAGCGTTTGCGGATGCACCGCGTCGTGCACGAAGAAGGTGTCGGACTTCGACTTGGCCGAACGCTTGGCCAGCGTCATCGCTTCGGCCGCGGCGGTGGCTTCGTCCAGCAGCGAGGCATTGGCGATCTGCATGCCGGTCAGATCTGCGCACAGGGTCTGGAAGTTGATCAACGCTTCCATGCGGCCCTGCGAGATCTCCGCCTGGTACGGCGTGTAGGCGGTGTACCAGGCCGGGTTCTCCAGGATGTTGCGCAGGATCACCTTGGGCGTGTGGGTGCCGTAATAGCCCTGGCCGATAAAGGTGCGCTGCACCTGGTTCTTGCTGGCGATGGCGCGGATCTTGGCCAGCGCTTCTTCTTCGGTGATCGCCTCGGGCAGCGCCAGCGCTGCAGGCGACTTGATGTTGCCGGGCACGATGGCGTCGGTCAGCGCATCCAGCGAGGCGTGGCCGACCACGCCCAGCATCTGTGCGATTTCTGCGTCGTTGGGGCCGATATGGCGTTCGACGAACGCGCTGTGGTGTTCGAGGTCGCGCAGGGAAGACGTGGTCTGGGACATGGCGGGCATCCGGGGCAGGGGCAGACGAATGGTCGACAAGCACCACAACCGGTGTGACGCGCACAGCGCATCACCTCCTGTCGCAGCGAGAGTCTTCCTCGCGCCCCTCTGTCCTTTTGCCTGAGAGTTTAAAAACGCGGCGTGGCGCTGGGCCTGCCTGCGTTCCGTGCCCCTTCGGCGCCGGCATCGGCCGGTCTCTCCAGAGTTGTACTGCGGATGGTATCGGGCCTGAGCGATTACGGGCTGTTGCGCCTTCGGCAGCGGCAGTGCCGCTTCTCCCACCGTGTTGCCGGCCGATTATAGCCTGCGTGCGCAGCGGCGGGCGCACCTGCCGGAGCGTAGGCAGGCAGGCCCATGCACTCGGGCCTGCTTAACCTTGCAACGGCGACCGCCTATCATCGACGCCCTTGTGCTCATCCCGGCGCCGCGACTCGCGGATGCTGGTGTGCGTCCTTCGATGCACCACGTTTCGGACTCCTGCATGCCCCCCACCACGCCTTCCACCCGTCGCATGGCGCTGCTGCTCGCCGGGTTGGCGATGTTCGGCCCGTTTTCCATCGACACCATCTTTCCGGCGTTTTCGCGGCTCAGCCGTAGCCTGGCGGTGGACGAGGTGGCGATCCAGCAAACCATCAGCGTCTATCTGCTCGCCTACGGGGTGATGAGCATTGCGCACGGGCCGCTGTCCGATGCCTGGGGCCGCAAGCGGGTGATCCTGGGCGGGCTGGTGCTGTTCATCGCCGGCTCGGTGGGCTGTGCGCTGTCGCAGGATCTGCCCACGCTGCTGGCGTTCCGCGCGTTGCAGGGGCTGTCGGCCGGTGTGGGCATGATCGTCGGCCGGGCAGTGATCCGCGATCTGTTCCACGGTGCGGATGCGCAACGGCTGATGAGCCAGGTGTCGATGATCTTCGGCATTGCGCCGGCGATCGCGCCGATCATCGGTGGCTGGATCCTGCTCAGCGGCGCCGGCTGGCCGCTGATCTTCTGGTTTCTGGTGGTATTCGGGCTGGTGCTGCTGGTTGCGACGATGACCTGGCTGCCGGAGACCCATCCGCTGGAAGCGCGCAGGCCGCTGCAGCTGCGCCGCCTGATGCACGACTACGTGCGGATCGGCTTCAACCCACGGTTCCAGCGTCTGGCCGCAGCCGGTGCGTTCAACTTCGCCGGCATTTTTCTGTACATCGCCTCGGCGCCGGTGTTGATCATGCGCCACCTGCACATGGGCGAGGGCGATTTCGCCTGGTTGTTCATCCCCACCATCGGCGGCATGACGCTGGGCTCGTTCCTGTCCGGGCGCATGGCCGGCAGCATGGACCCGGTGCGGCAGATCCGTATCGGCTTCATCTGCTGCGGCGTGGCGGCGCTGGCCAATCTTGGCTACACCTTGTCGGTGGCGCAGATCGGCCTGCCGTGGGCGGTGCTGCCGATCTTCCTGGCCGGCTTGGGCATGGCCTTGATCTTCCCGATCCTGGCGCTGGCGGTGCTGGACATGTACCCGCATCAGCGCGGTCTGGCCTCTTCGCTGCAGGCCTTCACCCAGCTGATGACCAATACGCTGGTGGCCGGGGTGCTGTCGCCGCTGCTGAGTGAACACCCGCGGCATCTGGCGATCGGCATGACCGGTTTTTTCTTGCTGGGCTGGCTATTCTGGCGCTGGGAGCGCCGCAGCGGCCGCCGTCTTCGCCGCCGCCAGGCCGCAGAGGCAGTGCCTCTGGAGCCGGCCGACCACCTCTGACCTCACAGGAGCCCGCATGTCCACCGATTCCAAGCTGCGCCGCGACGCCCGCAAGCGCGCCGCCGAGCGCCAGCGCAACCAGGCCGCCGCCAAGGTCACTGCCGAATCGCCGATCGAAGCGCATGCCGAACTGCGCGACCAGCAACGCACGCTGCTTGCCGGCATCGTCCGCCGCGACGGCGAATGGGTGCTTGGCATGGACGGCCGCATCGCCGGCGAAAGCACCAGCGCCGCGCAGGTCCTGGCCCTGATCATGCGCGCGGCCGAACTGCACGAACGCCAGGGCACGCCGGTGCGGCTGACCTATTCGGATGCGCTCAAGGACGCAGCGCATGCCGAGGCGGCCGCCGACGGCAGGGATTTCGAGGCATTCCGGATCGAGTTTTCGCAGAAGCTGGCGCCCACGCGTACGCACTGAAGGCGTACGCACTGGGTGTGCGGGGATGGGTCCGCGATGGGCCCGCGCCGGTGCGCTCATCGATGCAGGCAAGGACGGTCGCCTGATAGTCGCCTAGTGAGGTGCAGTTGTACCGGTGGCCAGGGCCACCGATGCAACGCCTGAGGCAGCACCGAGCTACGTCAGGCCGGAGCGGTCGCTCTCGTTGTCGCCGCATCCGGCAGCCCAGCTGGCGCTGCCGGATGGTCTTCGGGAATAACCGCAGGTGTCAGCGCGAAGGCGCGTGCGGTGCTGGCTCCTGCTGCGGCGCCTGCTCGCGTACGGTGGCGTGGCGGTCTTGCTCGGCCTGTACGGCCTGCAAGCGTTGCATGCTGCTTTCCAGCGGCGTTTGCTGCGCGGCCTGGGCATCGAAGCTTGCGCGCAGGTGCGCGGGCGAATCGAGCGCTCCCTCGACGACGAAGCCCCGGGCCGGATCATGGCCGAGCAGCACGTGGTCCACGCGCTGCAGCCCATGCTCACGCGCGGTGACGAGGGCTCCCATTGCCAGGCGCTCGCTGTCCGCATCGGGCACGCGGCCGCGCGCGGTCTCCAGTTGCTCTACCGCTGCGGTGCATTGCTTCAGCAGCGTATGGTCCGGATTGGCCGGGTGACGCGGATCCGAAGCCGCGGTTGTCGCATCCGCTTGGCGCGGCAGCGCTTCGGTGTCGATGCGCTGCAACTGGCCGTCGTATTTTCCATCGGCGCCGTCGGCAATGCGCTGCAGCCGCTCGACGAACGCATAAGGCTCGCCACCCACGTTGCGGGCCATTGCGATCGCGAAGCGTTCGGGCGACTGCGGCGGGGCGTTGCGGTCGCCGACCAGCGAACTCAGCGAGCTGCCGCCGATCTTGCTGGCCTCGACGCTGGCCCGGGTCTGCTCCATCAGCGCCTGCATCTGCACCTCGCTGAACGCCAGCGTGGTCTTCTGCCCCGGCTTGATCGCACCGGTGCCCACCATCTCGCCGCTCAGCGCGCTGTTGAGATTTTGCGCGATCGCCTTTTCCTCGCTGGCCTCGTTGCGGCCGGCCAGGCGCTGCATCAGCCCGGGCGCGGCGACATCGCCGTCGATCTCGAAGCGGTAGCTGCGTTCCTGCACGCGTTCGGTCTCGTTGCCGTCGTACTGGCGCACGATCGTCAGCGGCACGTTGCCACCGTATTGCAGCTGCTGCACGATGGTGTAGCCGTCCTGGCCCGGTGTGCTGATGCGCACCTGGCTGCCTTCGTTGCGGTTGCCGGCCAGATCGGCACTGAGCGGGCCCAATTCCAGCTGCAGACGCTGCTGCGAGCTGAAACTGATCCGCTCCACCGTCTGTTGTTCATCGACACCGGGCACGCCCGGTGCAATCTTGCCCTCGCGCACGAAGTCGCCCATGGCGGCCATCGCGCGTGGATCGGCCAGGTCGAACTGCGCGCTGTGCACCTGCGACTGGCCCAGCGCGTCGGCACGCCCAAGCAGGGCCTGCGCCGGTCCCACCTTGACGCCAACCGCGTTCACTGCCTCGATGGCTGCGTTGGGCCCGGTCACCACACGCACGTGGCGCTCGTCCACGCGCTCGATCAGGTAGCTGCGGCCGCTGGCTTCGGTGATCTCGCTCTGCATGCTGAGGTGTTGCAGACTCGCCGAGGCGTCGCGCTGGGTGTAGGTCTGCGTGTCCATCACCGCGCGCGCGCCGATCGGCAGGCTCTCCGGCTGCAGCGGATTGATGCGGGTGGCAGCCTCTGCAGGCTGGTCGACGCCGGGCAGCGTCAGTGAATAGCGCATGCGCTGCCCGGCACTGACGCTGGCTTCGATGTTCAACTTGCCGTCGCCGAGCTTGGTCTGCAGGCTTTGCTGCTGGCCGGTGTGCGCGTCGGCCTCGAGGTTGAAGGTGGTGGTCTTGGCCTCGGCATCGCTGAGTTTGCCCAGGCCCAGCGAGGCGCTGGTGCCCAGGCTGTTCTCGCCCAACGACTGGGTTTTACTGCCGTTGCTCTGCTCGCTGGTCTGCGAATACTTGACCGACTGCTCTGTCGAGTTCAACGCAACTGTGCTGCTGCCCAGTTCTGCCGAGTATTCGCTGTTCTTGCTGCTGTAGATCGGGTCGAACGCGCGATCGTTCGCGTCGTCGATGAACTGCTTGTTGGGGTCCAGGTTCTGCTGGTCCGGGCCGGTGGAGGCGTTGTTCATTGGATGCATCCTGCATGCTGCGCCTGTGCAGCGGGCGCGCAGTATATCGCCGGCGTTTTGTACGTTTATCAAATGAATGTTATGCGGCGGCCAGTGTCTGGCTACCGCAGGGCGCTGGGTAGATGGGGCGTCAGCGCGTTGCAGCAGGCGCAGGCGCGTTGGCGGGTGCAGCAGGCGCAGTCGCCTGCCAGCCACACAGCTGCCCCTGATTCTGCTGCTTCAACCACGCGTTCATCGGTGCGAAATACTCCAGCATCGGGCCGGCATCCAGGCGGTCGTTGCCGGTGAGTTCCTTCAGCGTGGTCTGCCACGGTTGGCTGGAGCCACGCTGCAGCATCGACCAGAATTTCTGCCCGGCGTCCTTGTTGCCGTAAAAGCTGCATTCGTACAGGGGACCTTGATGGCCGGCGGCTTCGCACAGGCCCTTGTAGAACTGGAACTGCAGGATGTGCGCGAGAAAATAACGGGTGTACGGCGTATTGCCTGGCACATGGTACTTGGCGCCGGCATCGAAGAACTCTTCGCCGCGCGCGCCTGCCGGCGCGACGCCCTGGTACTTGGCCTTGAGTTCCCACCAGGCCTGGTTGTAATGCTCGGGCGTGATCGAGCCGTCGAACACGCCCCAGCGCCAGCGGTCGATCATCAAGCCGAACGGCAGGAAGGCGACCTTGCTCAGCGCCATGCGCATCTGCGAATTGATCAGTGCCTCGCGGCCGGTTTGCTGTTCGCCCACCATGCCGATCGATTGCAGATACGTGGGCGTCATCGCCAGCACGATGGTGTCGCCGATCGCTTCGTGAAAACCATCGTTGGCGCCATTCTGGAACAGCGGCGGTAGCGGGTTATAGGCCAGGTCGTAATAGATGTGGCCGAGCTCGTGATAGATGGTGGTGAAGTCTTCTTCGGTCGGGTTGATGCACATCTTGGTACGCACGTCCGCGCCGATGTTCCGGTTCGCCTCGCCGCCCATGTTCATGTCCCACGCGCTGGCGTGACAGACCACGTCGCGATCCAGCGGTTTGATGAACTGCGAGCGTTGCCAGTAGGTGTCGGGAAGCTTGGGCATGCCGAGCGAGGTGTAGAACTCCTGCGCGCGTTCGGTCATCTGTTTTGCGGTGCGCAGTTGCGCTTCGCGTTCGGCCTGGAAGCGTGCACCGCTACCGCCTTCGCCGGTATTGGCCACATTGCGTGCCAGCACCGCGCTCAGATTGCCTTGGTATTGTTTTTCCAGCGCAGCGGTGATGTCCAGATCGCCGGCGCCCGGATACGGTTGCAGCAGATCCCACAGGTTACTCCAGTCCTGCTGCCACATGTTGCCCATCAGATGCGCGGGCAACATGCCGCCGGCCAGTTCGCCTTTGTCCTTGCCGTATTGCGTATCGAGCTTGCCGCGCGCATAGCACTGCAGTTGCGCGTACAGCGGTTTGACCTGTTCCCACAGGCGGTCGGTTTCGCTGGCCAGTTGCGCTGGTGGCATGTCGTAACCGCTGCGCCACAGCACACCCACATCGGCAAAGCCCAAGCCGCGCGCGCCTTCATTAGCGAGCTCGACAAAGCGTTGATAGTCCTTGCGCATGGGTTGCGCGGCGGCATGCCAACCCTGCCAGGCGTCGAGTTGTTCGTTGTAGTCGCGGCTGCGTGCCAACACCTGTTCCAGCTCGCCCAGCTGGCGGCAGCGGCGCTGTTCGCCCTCGCCGGTGCAGTAATGCGCGGCGCCGTAGTCGCCTTCCATCTTGGCGGCGATCTGGGTCAGTTCGGCCAGCTTGGTCGGGTCGTGTGGGGCGGGCAGGGCGCTCATCAATGTCAGTAATTGCAACGCGCGCGCGCTGTCGGCCGACATCGGCAGGCCGGCGTATTGCTTGGCTTGTTCGATCCAGCGATCCAGCTGCGCCAGCTGGCGTTCGTTGGCCTTGGCCGCCAGCAACTGCGAGTCGCCATTGATGTAGGTCGACGACAGCCACTGCGCTGCGGTGAGTTCCGGATACGCGGCTTTGTATTCGGCGCTGATGCGCGCAACGAACTGGTCGGCGCTTTCGGCAGGCGCGGCCTTGGTGGCGGCGGGTTTGGCCGGCGGGGCCGCATCCTGGCGGCAGGCCGACAACGACAGGGTGCCGGCAGCGACAGTCAATGCCAGCAGAAGCAAACGAGGATTCACGGATGGTCCTTGCGGTGAAGTCCGACGAAGGCTAGAGCGCGCCGGGACTCAGGGCAAGCGGTGTCGCCACGCATGCGACGCAGATAGCTACCAATCCATGTGTGGCTAGTGGAGCAGCCAACAAAACTACTGGTTCACTGCCAGACGGGCGCGGCCTGTGTTCGGTGCGGGATGTATCACGCTGGCCTTGCGACTCTGAGCGCGTCGTCCACGCTTGCCTGTTCATTGCTCGCGACGTTTTGTCAGCTACTTATCGATTACTAAGACAGTGAGATATTGGTTGTCTCGGAGTGTTTGGACAATTTGGATCGGTCACTTGTGGAGCGAAGATCTGCGGGTTTGATGCAGGGCCCTTGCCCGCCCACCGTCGCGGGACACGCCGCAAGTACGTCCATGTAGGCTCTTACGCGGCATCCATGCCGCCTAAGGTCCCGCGACGGTGGGCGGGCAAGGACCAGTGGAGATGGTCGGTGTGCATGGTTGCAAGCAGTGCATGACGCGCTTTTTTTGGATGACGGCGCGAATGACGTCGCGTCCGATCAGTGTCGCAACGCGAACAAACAATAGGCAGGCTTTCAACGAAGCGACCTACGAACTTCTTGGTGCGGTGCCCTCGCCGATTGCGGGACCGTGTGGCGGCATGGATGCCGCCACCGAGCCTACATGGACGTACTTGCGGCGTGTCCCGCGAGCGGCGAGGGCACCGCGCCCTCGACTAATTGCTTTGGGCTCTGGACTCGTTCATCCGTACGCGAACCAACGCGGCAGGCGTGATCTTCTCACCGGTTCCGGCTTGGAAATATCAAAACTGCGTTCATCCTGCGCATTGTGCAAACAGATCGCGCTCGCGTGCGTAGACACTGGTCCTGACCTGCATCAGACCCAGGATCGAGGGGAACAAGGCATCGTGATCGGTGTACTGACCGGCGCGGTGACGCAGGCAGGTTTCATCCAGGCCGCGATCACGCGCGAATTCCGGCGAGAACCACATCACCATCGGCACGTGGGTCTGCTCCTCGGGCGCAATCGCATACGGCACGCCATGCAGATACAGGCCTTTTTCGCCGAGTGATTCGCCGTGATCGGAGACGTAGATCATCGCGGTGTCGTAGTCCTGCAACCCGCGCAGGGTGTGGATGGCCTGATTGAGAAAATGGTCGGTATAGCCGATGGAATTGTCGTAGGCATTGACGATGTCCTGGCGGCTGCAGCTGCCCAGATCGGCGGTTTTACACACAGGTTTGAAGCGTTCGAAATGCGCCGGGTAGCGTTCGAAGTAACTCGGTCCATGGCTGCCCAGTTGATGCAGCACCACGACGCGATCGCCGGGCTTGGCGCGCACCTGTGCGGCCAGGTCGCTGAGGAGAATCTCGTCCATGCAGCGGCCGTCGGCACATAATCCCGGTGTGGTGGCATCGTCCAGCTTCTGAAGCTCCAGGCCATCGCACACGCCCTTGCAGCCCGACTGGTTGTCGCGCCACAGCGTGGAAATGCCGGCGTGATCGAGTACATGCAGCAGCGACTGATGGCCGCGGATCATGTCTTCGTTGTAATCGCGCCGACCAAACGGCGAGAACATGCAGGGCACCGAGACTTCGGTGCTGGTGCCGCACGAATGCATGTCCGGGAAGTTGATCACCCCGGCCTGCGCCAGCTCCGGCGTGGTCTGGCGTGCGTAACCATTAAGGCCCCAGTTCTGCGCACGCGCGGTTTCGCCCAGGACCACCAGCAACAAACGTGGGCGGCTTCCGGCAGCACGTGGCGTGGTCATTGCATCGTGTTCGATCGGTTGCTTGGGCGCGTGCTTGATCGGCGAATCGGATTTGAGGTTCTGTCGCAACGCCACGATGTAATTGATCGGCGTGGCCAGGTAACGCACCTCGCGGTGATTGCGCATCAACGCGGAAATATCCTGGAACGACAGCATGGTGCCCGCCGCGCCCACCACTGCCACTAGCAGCAAAAAGCCGGCGCGAATCGCCAGCGACTTGCCGATGCTGCGTGCGCGCAAACGGGTGCGCCATAACAGCGTTGTCGGGATCAGGAAGTAGCACACCAGCGGCAGGATCAAGCCAGGGGTGAGCAGTTCGCGCGACTCCTTGTGGTCGGTATGCAGCACGTTGCGCAGCATGTCCGCATCCACATAGACGTTGTAGCTGTCCATGTAATGCGCAGCCAGCGCGGTGGTGAACAGCAGCACCGTCAGTAGCGGTTTCGCATTCCAGCGCCAGACCAGCAAGCCCAACAGCAAGGCATGAACGGCCAGCAATAACGCCATCAACGAGATGGCAAAACCAATACTGCCTGGATGCGTCGCCATCGCCGTGCGCCAGAACAACTGGTTGCACACCAGGGCGAAAAACAGGCTCGACAGCAGGACCAGTGTCTCGGTCGATACGGTTGGCCGGGTACTCCAGGTCAGCGCACGCGGGCGCGCTTGCCCTTGCGGCTCCGGTAGCCAGGTACTCATGCTGCATCCCCCGATTGCAACATCAAACCACGCTTGTGATGCGGCCGAGCCAGCATCACGCAGTAAAGTGCCAGTGCGCTGACCCAACACACCGCCAACGACCATAGGTCGTGCGAGAGAAAATGCGCGCCGCGCAGTTGTTGTGCAATCCCGAAAATGAGACCTGCTGCTAGACCTGCGAACAAACCTGTAAAGCGCCATGCAGGTCGTAGAGACAGCGCACAGAAATACAGCGCCACCCACGCATAACCGGCGCTTGCATGGCCGGCGGGAAAACACCCGGACGCAGCAATGCCATGGCGCGACTCAAATAAACCGATCATTGCCTGCGTACCGCCATAACGGCTCAGGTCCCAGGGGCAATCCATCGCTGTCCATGATTTAAGTAGCGACACCAGCGAGGTCGACAGTGCGATCGATGCAGCGAGATACGTCAGTGGCCAGCGCAGTGCACGCCTGCGTGGAGTGAACCAAGCGGCCACAGCCAGCAGTAACACGCAAACTCCGGCAGTTGTGCTCAACCATTTGCCTGCGCGATGCACAACGCCGCTGGTAAACCAATGCTCCTTGAGCAGCCATTGCCCGCCTTCCAGGCGATACAGCACATCGGCTATCCACTGGTCGCCGCCGGCGCCCATCAACAATGCGCTGAGCAACAGCACACCCGTCAGCGGCATCCATAGATGGCGAACAAAAAAACGCGCCCGCATATCGGGGGCGATGCGCACCAGAACTGGCGCAAGGACGGGAAGCGTGCTCATCGGCATGTCGGTCTGTGTCATTGCCCGGCATCTTCGAAACCCGGATGTCGGAGAGCGGTCGGACCGGAGTTGCCCAGCCGTTAATCGACACCGAGCATTCAGTCTGTATCGCCATCGCTACCGGTTTGTTCGGTGTCGGACGCAGTGGTGATGCAACCGGCGTGCCACGCGGTGCCCGGCACCAGTTGCCATTGATTGCGATTGGATTCGCCGATATCGATGCGCTGCGCCGGAGCGATACATGCCGGTACAGCCTGCTTGAGCACGAATAACCAACGTTTCTCCGGCGCATGTGCAAGCCACGGACCGGCCTTGTCCCATTGCTGCTGCCAAGATGCCTTGAAGCCGAAGTCGGTCACTGCCCGATCCGCCTGCAGCATGTTCTGCTCACACCAGGCCAGCATGCCGAGCTCGGCATCCGGGCCGATGCGTTGACCGACACGCTGCATCAATCGCGCGGCCGAGCTATAGGGATCCAATGCCGGCATCAAACCCAGCCCGTATACGATCCACAGCGCTGCGGTCACCACCACCACCGCAGCGCCGGCGCGTTTGCCGCGCGACCATGCGATCGCTGCCAGGCCGACCACGCCCAGGGCGATCAACCAGACACCCACCGGCTGCATCGAGGCCAGATCCATTCCGCGCTTGAGCGCGGTGTTTTCCGCCCAATGCAGATGCAGTGCGATCCCGACACCCAATGCCAGTGCGGCCACCGCAAGCAGCAGCACATAGCCGGTCAGCAACACGCGGATACCGCGTTTGCGCAGCAGCCCGGCCAATAGCGGTGCGGTGGCAATACACAACGCCGGCAGCATCGGAAAGATATACACCTCACGCTTGCCCGGGCTGGCGCTGAAGAACGCCAGCACCAACACGCTCCAGGCAAGCAGCAGCACATAGCGCGGATCGCCGCGCCGTAGTCGTCGCCACCAGGCCGGCAGCAACCAGGGCAACAACAGGCAGCCGGGCAACCACAGTGTGGCGATCACCTGCAGGTAGTACCAGACCGGCTTCACGTGATGCCACGCGTGTGCGTAACGGGTGCCGGTCTGCTTGAACAACAACTCATGCGCGTACGCATGCAGCACCGGGTCGTTGCTTTGCAGTAGCGCGATGCAAAGCGGCCCCAGCCACACCGCAGTGCCGGCCAGAAACGCCGGCAGCACCAACAACCAGCTGCGCCCTGCCTGCGTACGCGCCGGCAGCGCACTCCAGTGCCTGCGCGGCAGCGCCATCCACGGCAGCAACAGCAGCAGTGGCAAAAAGCCCACGCCCTTGGTCACCGTTCCCACGCCGGCCGCGAACACTCCCAGCGTCCACGCGCGCCAGTCCGGCCCGCGCAGCAGATGCCGCAGCATCCCCCACAACGACAGCGTGGTCAGCGCCACCAGCACCATGTCGATCTGCGCACGCTTGGCCATCAGGCCGAACTGCAGCACCGCAAACAAGGCCAGCACCGCATGACGCGCCACGCGCCGATTCCATAACCGCCGCGTCAGGTCCCAGGTCAGCCACAGCGTGGCCAGTGCCGCCAGCAGCGAAGGCAGCAGGAACGCGACGGGCCAGTGCGGCACCAGCTGATAACTGGCAGCCTGCAACCACATGAACACCGGTGGCTTTTCGGCATACAGCTCGCTACCGCGATGCGGCAGCAGCCACTGACCGGTCTCGACCATGCCGCGCGCGGCCAGCACAAAGCGGGGCTCGTCCGGCGGATTGGGCTGACGTAAGCCAAGGCCGGCCAGCAGGCTGACAACGATCAGCGCCAGCGCAACCAGCAGCATGCGTGGACGGGACACAGCGGCAGGGATGGCAGGCGACACGTACACGCTCTGATGAAAGTGGCGGAACACTATCCGGCAAGCAGGTCGGAATTCTGTCGGAAGCACCGGTAACGGCTGCGTTTGGTCAGGCTCGGTTAGGATGCGCAAATCGTCCCTGCCGGGCCGCCCTGGAAACCTGCTCATGCGGCTACTGGTCATCGAAGACAACCGCAACATGGTTGCCAATCTGTTCGAGTATTTCGAAGCGCGGGGGCACACCCTGGACGCCGCGCCGGACGGCATCACCGGCCTGCACCTGGCCACCACCCAGCATTACGACGTGCTGGTGCTGGACTGGATGATGCCGCGCATGGACGGCCCGGAAGTGCTGCGCCGCCTGCGCGAGCAGCACCAGTCCGAGTTGCCGGTGATCATGCTTACCGCGCGCGACGAGTTGCCCGACAAGATCGCCGGGTTCCGCGCCGGAGCCGACGACTACCTGACCAAGCCCTTCGCGCTGCCCGAACTGGAAGTGCGCATCGAAGCCTTGCTGGCGCGCGCACACGGCCGCCGTCGCGGCAAGCTGCTGCAGGTGGCCGACCTGCGCCTGGACCTGTCCACGCTGGAAGCCACCCGCGCCGGCCAGGTGCTGCATCTGTATCCGGCCTGCCGCAAGTTGCTGGAAGTGCTGATGCAGGCCAGCCCCGCCGCCGTTACCCGGCAGCGGCTGGAGCAATCGTTGTGGGCCGACGACCCGCCCGATGGCGACATGCTGCGCTCGCATATCTACGAATTGCGCCGCAGCGTGGACGGCCCGTTTGCGCAGAAGTTGATCCACACCTTGCCGCGGCTCGGCTACCGGCTGGCCGTGCTGGATGGCACCAGCGCGCTTGCCACAGGCGAATCCATCGATGGCTAAGCAGCGACCGTTGGGCCGCCGCGTTCTGGTGTGGTTGTTCGGCTACACGTTGTTGATGACGCTGGCGGTGTTCGGCACCGCGCAGTATCTGCACGAGCGCGCCGAACACGGCGTGTGGCGCTCGCTGCTCAACTCCGAACTGGACAGCATTCTGGACCGCAGCGCGCAGGATCCGGGTTACCGCTGGCAGGATTCGGACACCTTGCGGCTGTACCGCGTCGACGACAGTGCGGCGTTGCCGCCGGTGCTGCGTACGCTGCATCCCGGCCTGCACGACGAGCTGGAAATCGCCGGCCGCCAGAGTGCGGTGATGGTGCGCGACACCGCGCAGGCCGGTCGCCTGGCGCTGGTGCTGGACATCACCGATTTCGAAGCGCTGGAAAAATTTCTCACCCGCTGGATGCTCGCCGCGGGCATCGCGCTGATCAGCGTCACCTTGGTGATGGGCACCTATGCGATGGCGCGGCTGGTGCGGCCGTTGGTCGAGCTGGCGCGCGATATCGGCGCGCTGCGCCCGGAGCGACGCGCACAACGTATCGCCGTGGGCCCGCAGGGCAGTGCCGAGCTGTACGTCATCGCCGATGCGCTCAACGATTATCTCGAACGCAACGGCCAGTTCGTCGAACGCGAACGCGCCTTCATCGACAGCACCAGCCATGAGTTGCGCACCCCGATCGCGGTGATCGGCAATGCCGCCGAACTGGCGCTGGAACAGCCCGGTACACCGCCTGCGGTGCGTCATCAGCTCGAGCGCATCGCGCACACCAGCGGTGCGGTGGAACAGCTCATCACCTTGTTGCTGGTGCTGGCCAAGGACCCCGGACGGCTGAGCTGCGGCAGCGACACGCTGCGCCTGGATCAGCTATTGCCGGAGATCGTCGCCGACCACGCGCATCTGTGCGCCGACAAGGATCTGCAGGTGCTCATCGACCCATTGCCGCCGTGCAGCCTGACCGCGCCGGTGGCCATCGTGCAGACCGCCATCGGCAACCTGCTGCGCAACGCGATCGAGAACAGCGATCGCGGCATCATCCGCGTTTCGCTCTCTCCACCGGGCGTGGTGCGCATCGCCGACCCGGGCCATGGCATGACGCCGGAAGAAATCAGTGCCATCTATGCGCGGCTGGCACGCGGCAACGCGCGGCAGGGCAACGGCATCGGGCTGGAGTTGATCGGGCGCCTATGCGAGCACCTGGGCTGGCATCTGCATCTGGATTCCAGCGCAGGGCAGGGCACGGTGGCGACGCTGGATCTGTCCGGCTCGACGATTGCGACCGGGCTGCCGGGATAAATAGTCGCAATGCGTGTTGTACGCGTAGCGCTCATCGCATCGGCGGCCGTGCGCGTGCTGCTGAGTGCCGCTCGATCGAGAAAAAAACTGCAGGACGAACCACGCTGCATCGCCGACTACGTCAGTAGCGTGAATCGCGAATCCGCAGTTTTACAAGACCGCGCAGCACTTAAGCCGGCAACAACCCGCGCTCGCTCAACCAGCGACGCGCGTTTTCCGCATCCTGCTCGAACCATGCACGCGTGGATCCCAGCCGGTACGTATAGCCCCAGGTATCCATGTCGGTCATCAGGCGCGCGCTGCCCACGCCGGGCAACTGATCGGCCAGCAGGATCTGCAGATAACAGGTCGCGTCTTCTTCATCCACCGAGTCGGTGGCATCGGTATGCACGGCGGCACGCTTGTCTGCCGGCAACACGATCAGATGCCCGGCCTCATGCAGCAGCGAATGCACCGGCGTGTCGTCGCGCACGTAGACATCGCAACCGATGATGCCGGCCTCCGGCTCGCCCCAGAAACTGCCCGGGATCGGCGCGCCCACATCCACGCGATGCAGGCGCAGGCCATAACGTGCGAGCAGCGCGGCGGGTGCGTCCAGGCCGATATCGGCCACGCACATTACAGTGGCAGATTCGGATTCGGAGTCGAATGCGAAAGAAGAGTCGATGGTCACGCGGGAGAGCTCGCGGTCGGGTCACACGTTAAAACGGCACCGTGCAAACACGGTGCCGTCCAGAGGATGTGGAGTGGCTAACACAACGTTGCGAGCAGCCTGGCGGTGATCGCAGTCGTTCCGCCGGCCATTCTTACTTGTCGCCGTCTTCCGGCAACGCGACCGAAATATCCAGCACGTCGTGTTCGCCGTCCTTGACCAGATCAACCCGCACCGCATCGGCGTCGATGTTGACGTACTTCTTGATCACTTCCAGCAATTCGCGCTGCAGCAGCGGCAGGTAGTCCGGACCTCCGCGATGGTTGCGCTCCTGCGCAATGATGATCTGCAGGCGGTTTTTGGCCGTCTCGGCGGTGTTCTTCTTGCTCTTGAGAAAATCGAGCAGGCCCATGCTTACCCTCCGAACAGCTTGCTGAAGAAGCCTTTCTTCTCCACGGATGTGAATCGCATCGGGCGGTCTTCGCCCATGATGCGGGCGACCGCGTCGTCGTACGCCATGCCGGCCGGCGACTCGGCATCCAGGATCACCGGCTCGCCCTTGTTGGAAGCGTTGAGCACATCGCCGGATTCGGGAATGATGCCGATGGCCTTGAGGCCGAGCACTTCCTCCACGTCGGTGATGCTGAGCATTTCGCCTCCTTCCACGCGGCCCGGGCTGTAGCGGGTCAGCAGCAGGAACGCAGGAACGGTCTTGCCTTCCTCGGCCTTGCGGGTCTTGGAATCGAGCAGGCCGATGATGCGGTCGGAGTCGCGCACCGAAGACACTTCCGGGTTGACCACCACCACCGCGCGGTCGGCAAAATACATCGCCAGGAACGCGCCTTTTTCGATGCCGGCCGGCGAATCACAGACGATGTACTCGAAGCCGTCGGCAACCAGATCCTTGAGCACCTTCTCCACGCCTTCCTGGGTCAGCGCATCCTTGTCGCGGGTCTGCGAGGCAGCCAGCACGTACAGGTTGTCGAAGCGCTTGTCCTTGATCAGCGACTGCTTGAGCGTGGCCTCGCCATGCACGACGTTGACGAAGTCGTACACCACGCGCCGCTCGCAGCCCATGATCAGGTCCAGGTTGCGCAGACCGACGTCGAAGTCGATGACGGCGACCTTCTTGCCGCGCTTTGCCAGCCCGCAGGCCAGGCTCGCGCTGGTGGTGGTCTTGCCGACGCCGCCCTTGCCGGAGGTGACTACGATGATTTCAGCCAAAGGATTTCTCCGAAATATTTCAGTGGTTGGGCTGCGTCAGTCCAGCGCAGCGATCTTGATCTGATCCTGCTCCAGCCAGACCTGGACGGCCTTGCCACGCAGTTCCATGGGGACATCGTCCAGCACCTTGTAGTGGCCTGCGATGGCGACCAGTTCGGCGTGGAAATCGCGGCAGAAGATGCGCGCGTCGGGATTGCCTTGCGCACCGGCCAACGCGCGGCCACGCAGGGTACCGTAGATATGGATGCTGCCGTCGGCGATCACCTCGGCGCCGGCACCTACCGTACTGAGTACGGTCAGGTCGCAGTTCTCCGCATACAGCTGCTGGCCCGAACGCACCGCGTTGCGTTGCATGCGGCCAGGTGCCGGGCGCACGACAGGCGCGGCGGGTTCGGCGCGTGCAGGTGGCGGCGGCGGAGGCGGTGGGCTCACCGCAGTGGGTTCGTATTGCGCACGGAACTTGGCCAGCAATGGAACGCCCAGCTGTTGCGACAGCAGGTCGATCTCGCTGGTGCCGTAGGCCAATGCAACCGGCAGCACGCCGGCCGCACGCAGACCATCCAGCAGCGCCTTGGCGGTGGTCACGTCGGGCAATTGCGACAGCCCACCGAAATCCAGGATCACCGCCGCACGTCCGAACAACTTGGGTGCGCGGGTCACTCGTTCCTGCATCTCGCGCAGCAGGCGCGGCACATCCAGCGTGCGCACGCGCAGATTGGCGATGCCCACCTGGCCGATCTTCAGTTCGCCGGCTTGTTCAAAATCCACATTCACGCTCGCCACGCCTCAGCTCCCCGTCGATGCGTTGTCGGTGGCAGCGGCATGACGCGGCCGGCCGACCCACGGCAACTGCTCGGGCAACTTGCCGCCATAGGTCTCCTTGACCCAGGGATAGCTGCACATGTCTTTCATCAGCATGCTGGCGCGCACTTCCACATCGGCCATGGTGTTCTGGCCGACCTCGCGGAAGCCGAAGCTGCCATGGAACAACAACGCCGCATCGGCGCCATGGTCCAGGAACACCTCGCAGGCCAGTTGCGGGTAGCGCAACTCGGTGTAGCTCTGCACATCGGCATAGAACGCACGCCCGACGCCACCACCGCGACGGCGGCTGGCGACCACGATGCGGTCGATGTAGAAAAATTCCGGATGACGGTCCCGGAACCAGGCGAAATTGCTGCTGTCATGCGCACTGCCGCTACCGAACCCGACCAGAAAGCCGGCCAGGTTGCCGTCGCGCTCGGCGACGCGAAAATATTCGGCCTGCTCGTAGAAGCGCTGCAGCTTGTTTGGATCCAGCGGCAGGATTGCCAGTCCGGCATTGTTGTTCAGGGCCAGGACGGAATCGAGCTCGTGCTCGCGCACGTCGCGGATAACGATCGACATTGGGACTCCGTGGGGTAACGCTCTCGACCCGAAATCGGATCTGCGTCGGATTATTACATGCGTGGCCTGAAGCGGCGACCCGGCATGCGCGCTCCGCTGGGCAGGCGGACAAGGAGGCGGCAGCGGCGCGCCGATGTCGGAGTGCGACTTGTCGCCAACGTGCCGATGCATGACTTCCGGCAAGAGGGCAGGGCCGCGCGTTACGCCTAAGATGCGTACATGTTGGGATACCTCAGTCATACGCGCGTCCTGCGCTTCGCCGGCCTGTTCACCTGGGCGATGATCGCCATGCCGTTGGTGTACACCTACTGGCCGGCCGCTGAAGAGGGCGACCACCGCAGCGTGGCCGAGGGCCTGCTGATGTCGACGTTCTTCGTCGGCTTCGGTGCCAGCTACTTCTGGCTGACCCGCGGCCTGAACAGCGGCGGCCACGCGCACTGGTACGACCGGCTGATTCTGCTGCTGCTCACCATCTTCGCGCTGGCGGTCAGCTATCTGAGCGGAACCGGGCTGGGCAGCATCCTGATGATGGTGGCGGCCGGGGTGATCCCCTGGTTGCTGCCGCTGCGCATCGGGGTGGCCTGGCTGGTGCTCAGCCAGCTGGCGGTGCTGCCGGTGTTCTACTACCTGCGCCCGGACTTCACCCTGTTCGCCGCGCTGATGCAGTCGCTGTTGTACGGCGGCTTTTCGATGTTCATCTTCGTGACCAGCCTGGTCGCGCGCCAGCAGACCGATGCCCGTGAAGAACAGCGCCGGCTCAATGCCGAACTGCGCGCCACCCGCGCGCTGCTGGCCGAAAGCGCCCGCATCAACGAGCGCACCCGCATCTCGCGCGAGCTGCACGACCTGCTCGGCCACCACCTCACCGCGCTGAGCCTGAACCTGGAGGTGGCCGGCCACATCACCGAGGGCCAGGCCCAGGAACACGTGCGCCAGGCGCATACGCTGGCCAAGCTGCTGCTCACCGACGTGCGCGAGGCGGTCAGCCACCTGCGCGACAGCGGCGCCATCGATCTGGAAGCGGCCTTGCGCCCGCTGGTGACCCAGGTGCCCTCGCTGGACATCCATCTGGACATCGCCCAGCCGCTGACCCTGGACGACCCCGAGCGCGCCCACGTGCTGCTGCGCTGTACCCAGGAAATCATCACCAATGCGGTGCGCCATGCCGGTGCGCGCAACCTGTGGATCCAGGTGCGCCGCGATGCCGACACTGTGCTGATCGATGCGCGCGACGACGGCCATGGCGCCGACACCGTGGCGCCCGGCAACGGATTGCGCGGCATGCGCGAACGCCTGAACCAGTATGGTGGTCAGCTCGAGATTCAAACCCGGCGGGGTGACGGCTTCGGCCTGCGCATCTCCGTTCCAGGCGCGCCGGCACTGATGCCTGCGGCCGTGACTCAAGGAGTGTTCTAGATGATCCGTGTGTGCCTGGTCGACGACCAAACCCTGGTACGCCAGGGCATCCGCTCGCTGCTGGCGCTGGACAACGGCATCGAAGTGGTCGCCGAGGCCTCCGATGGCAAGCAGGCGGTCGAGCAGATTCCGCAGATTCAGCCCGATGTGGTGCTGATGGACATGCGCATGCCGGTGATGTCCGGGCTGGAGGCGCTGCAGATGCTCTCGCGCAACGGCACGCTGCCGCCGACGATCATCCTGACCACCTTCGACGACGACCAACTGGTACTGGCCGGGCTCAAGGCCGGCGCCAAGGGCTATCTGCTCAAGGATGTCTCGCTGGAACAACTGGTCGGCGCGATCCGCACCGTGGCCGGCGGCGGCTCGCTGGTGCAGCCGGCGGTGACCCAGCGCCTGCTGTCGGGCCTGGAACACATGCGCAACGAGTTCGTCAGCCTGGACCGGCCCGACCCGCTGACCGACCGCGAGACCGAGATCCTGCGGCTGATGGCCAGCGGCTTCTCCAACAAGGAGATCGCCAATTCGCTGGGCGTGGCCGAGGGCACCATCAAGAATCACGTGTCCAATATTCTGTCCAAGCTCGGCGTGCGTGATCGCACCCGCGCGGTATTGAAGGCCTTCGAGCTGCAGTTGGTCTGACGGCATCGCCCCGCGGCGCCCAATCCCCGTCGGCGCTGAGGGGCACGGCGCGCGGCGGCGCGTTCACCCTGCGGGCGTGCCTGATTCTGCGGTGCGATTCGCTGTGGCGCGTTGCTGCGCATCTGCATGGCAACAGGCTGAGGAGCAGGGCGAATGCGCCATGCCATCGCTGCATCACACACAGGCATCGCGCGATGTGCATGATAGCGGCGCGCAATCCGTCCAAACCCCTGCCTGGATTAGGATTGCGTCGCTGTGCAACGGCGTGTCTTGCGCTGGATGACACCGCAAGACCGCGCTACCCGTCGCACAACTGAACATCTTTCTCGAAGCCTGCTAGGATGGCGGCTTCGCTTCACTCAACCCGGCCGTGGGATCGGCCCCGGAGACCTCCTGAATGACCCGTATTATCGAGTTCCTGATCGCCTTGGGGATCGTGGCTGGCCTGTTTGTCGTAGTGGGCCTGGTGTTGCCCTCGGAGCGACAGATGTCCGAGAGTGTTGAGACCAACCGCAGAATGACGATTGTTTACGACACCGTGAACAGCTTCCGTCGTTTCAAGGATTGGAACCCGCTCGTGCTGCGTGACCCCAAGCTCCAGCTGAAGCTGGCCGGCCCTGAAGAGGGCAAGGGTGCACGTATCGAGTACAGCTCCACCGAAGGTTACATCGGCAAGGGCAGCTGGGAGATCACCAACAGCGTCAAGAACGAGCGTGTTGAGATTTCGATCGACGATCCCACCAAGGGCTATGACAAGGTCACCAATTTCACCCTGGTGCCGACCGGCAAGAACAACAAGAACGTCAAGATCACCCAGGACTACAGCGTCAAGTACGGCTGGAACCTGTTCGGTCGGTATGCCGGCTTGTATGTCAGCCGCCACGTGGGCGACGACCTGAAACTGGGTCTGTCGCGCCTGGCGACCGCACTGGCCACCGTTCCCAATTTCGACTACCGCGCCGAGCTGGATGGCAAGCCGGTGTTGAGCGATCTCAAGATCGTCGATGTGCCGGCCGAGGACCTGTTGGTCGTCACCGCAGGCAACATCGATCGTGACAACGAGACGATCAAGAAGTCGATCAAGGACAACCAGGAGTGGATCAAGCGTGTGATGGATTCCAACGGCCTTGAGGCTGCGGGTCCGGTGCGCATCGTCACCACCGACTTCGCCTCCGACAAGTACGCCTTCGACGTCGTGCAGCCGGTGCGCAAGCGTGCCGGTGCGGCTCCCAAGCCGGATGCGGCCAAGGACGCTGCCAAGAAGGACGACGCCGCTGCCGCTGCTCCGGTCGATGCAACGCCGGTCGCCGCCACTGGCGAAGAGCTGAAGGTCAATATCCCGACCGAAGCACCGGTGAAGTACGAGCGCACCAAGGCGCATCGCTCCGCCTATGCAACCTACGCAGGCCACATGGCCGGTCTGGATGCAGTGCGTAGCTCGCTGCGTGCCTGGTCTGCCACCAACGGCAACGACGTGACCGAGCGTCCGTACGAGTCGTGGAAGGCAGGCGTGGACAAGTCGTTTACGCCGGAAGGTGTCTACGATGTTTACTGGGCCATCAAGTAATCGTTTCACCACGATGAGTTGATCCAGACGAAAACGCGCCGCAACCTTGCGGCGCGTTTTTTTTTGCGCCACGGCGCTGCAATGGAGCCTGCCCTCATGTCCCTGCTCGAACGTCGTAAGAAACATCCCTCGCTGCTGGCGTTCTGCGGCGCGTTGCTGGCCGCCATCGCGGTGGGGTTGTCGGCCTATGCCTCGCATGGCGTGGCCGATGCAGTGCTGCAATCGCGGCTGCAACTGGCGTCGCTGTACGCATTCGGGCATGGCGCCGTTCTGGCCGTGCTCGGCACCACCGAAACGCGCGCGCTGGGTCGGATCGGTCTGTATCTGCTGTTGATCGGCACACTGCTGTTTGCCGGTAGCCTGGTCGGTGGCGCGCTGCTGCAGTGGCCCACCAGCCTGGCGCCGGTTGGCGGGGTCAGCCTGATGCTGGGCTGGGTGGTGCTGGCGGTCGGCGCGTTGAGGCGCTGAGCATGCCGCGCCATGCCCGCAGATTCGACGTGGAAGCTGCGTTCGCGCACTTGACCCGGCGCGACCGCGCGCTGGGTGCGTGGATGAAGCGCATTGGCCCGATCGCGCCACAGCCGGGTTGGCGCAAGCCGTTCGATCCGGTGGATGCATTGGCGCGCGCGATCCTGTTCCAGCAACTCAGCGGCAAGGCGGCCTCCACGATCGTGGCGCGGGTGGAAGTGGCGATCGGTGCGCAGCGGTTGCATGCAGATACGCTCGCTCGTATCGACGATGCGGCATTGCGCGCCTGCGGCGTGTCCGGCAACAAGGCGCTGGCATTGCGCGATCTGGCGCGGCGCGAACTGGAGGGCGAGATTCCCTCGTTACGCAAGCTCGCGTTCATGGACGACGAAGCGATTGTCCAGGCGCTGATACCGGTGCGTGGCATCGGCCGCTGGACGGTGGAAATGATGCTGATGTTTCGTCTGGGTCGCCCGGACCTGCTGCCGATCGACGACCTTGGCGTGCGTAAAGGTGCCCAACGCGTGGACAAGCAGGAGCTGATGCCCATACCGAAGGAACTGGCCGCACGCGGCGAACGCTGGGGCCCGTATCGCAGCTACGCCGCGTTCTATCTGTGGAAAATCGCCGACTTCAGCGTGGCGACCAAGGTGCCGACGCCGCGCTCGCAGGAGTAGCTCGCGCGCAAGGGCGGCAGACAAGCTGGGCGGCCGTGTCGCGCTGCGTCGCGTGAGGCATGACGCGCGGCCGGCTTACGTCGCCGACCAACGCCAGTGCCACGGCTCGTAGACGATGCCATGCGGGTTGCCGCGCGGATAACTCAGGCGAAAACCGAACTGCGCGGCATGCGTACGCAACCACGCAAATACCGGCGTCGCTTCGAAGGCGTCTTCGGCCGGCGGCTCGCCTGGCGTGCCGATATCCAGTGCATCGCCGCTGTGGTGTTCGCTGAAGCCTGGCGCTGCGTTGACGGCCAGAATCTGGGCAAGCGTGAGGCCGCGCGCGAACTTGCGTTCGAAAATGCCCAGTTGATAGTCGTGACTGCGATAGCCCGAGATCGCATCGAGCAGGATGCCCGTGCGTGCCGCATCGATGCGCATGTGGTGCCAGGCGCGGGCCGCGCCGTGGCTGAGCCAGAGCGGCCGACCGAAGCGGTCGCGTCCGGCATGCTGCAGCACGGACGGTTCGGCGATCAGCGTCAGGCCGGTCTGGCTGACGTAATCGTCGTGAGCGATGCCCAGCTGCGCCAGACGACGTTGCAGGCCGTCGATCGGGAGCGCAGTGGCGCGTGGCGGCAGGCGAGGCGTGTCGGCATCCAGCCGATCCAGCACCTCATCCAGGCCAGGCTCGCATGCCAGCCGCGGCACCAGCGGCATCAGCCCTTGCGCCAGTTGCGCTGCCAGATAGCGCCCATCGCGCTTGCGCCTCAGCAGCCAGTCGGCCTGCGCCAGCACGCGCGCGTCGGCATTGCTGCGCGCCTGCAGAAGGGCGGCTGGCACCAGTTCGATAGAGCGGGTATTGAGCAGCAGGGTCGGCACGGGACGTATCGGCATCGGCACAGGGTAGGCCGAAGTGGCCGGCGCGGCCAGCGAAGGCAAATCCTGGTACAGCGGCGGGTAGCCGTGGCTGCGAGAGCTCGGCGACCACCGCTGTGCAAGTGCGTCATCAACAGGGCGGACGAGAGACCACTGCGCGCCAGCCGCCGAGGCGCGCTGGCGCGCCGATGTCAGAGTTCCTTCTTGAACACCAGCACCGCTGTGCCAAGCGGCATATGCGTGAGGATGTTGACCAGCTCCCAGCCGAGGTTGCCCTGCTTGACCAGTTCGGCCTGGATGTCCTCGCTCTTGATCGTGCCGATAAACGACGGCTTCAACTCGATGGTCAGATAGTTCCAGCGTTTGCTCATGCTTGCGGTTCCTTGTCGTCGCGCGGCTTCGGCAGCCGGCCGGCCTTGCGCAGCGCATCGCGCAACACGTATTCGATCTGTGCATTGAGACTGCGCAGTTCGTCGTCTGACCAGCGCTGCACGGCAGCCAGGACGTCGGCGTTGATGCGCAGCGGATAGGCCTTCTTTTCGTTCACTCGCGCTCCCCGCGGCCGCTGTGGCGGCGCAGGTGCATCACCATCGAGACGATCAACACGTTCACGCCGACGAGCATGCCGATCACCACCGCGTAGATGCCGGCGCGGTTGTCGCCGGCCCAGTACAGGCATGCGGCACCGATCAGGATCACCAGGCCGATCAGCGCCCAGCGCAGGCCCAGCCCACGCGCGCGGTCGTCGTCGTCCGCGCCAATGGAGGCGGCAATTGCCAGCGCGGGTAGACCGGAGAGCGCGACTACCAACGGCACCATGACATTCATCGCATCACCTCAATACAGCGAGCCGGCGTTGACCACCGGTTGGGTGCCACGATCAGAACACAACACCGTGAGCAGGTTGCTGACCATGTGCGCCTTGCGCTCTTCGTCCAGCTGCACCACACCATTTTTCTGCAGTTCGGACAGCGCCATTTCGACCATGCCCACCGCACCGGCGACGATGCGCGTGCGTGCGGCGATCACCGCATTGGCCTGCTGCCGCTGCAGCATGGCCTGGGCGATTTCCGGTGCATAGGCGAGGTGGCTGATGCGCGCTTCGATCACGTCCACGCCGGCCTGGGTCAGGCGTTCGTCCAGATGGCGCTTGAGCTGTTCGCTGATCTCGGCCGGGTGGCTGCGCAGCGAAATCTGATCGTCTTCGTGCTGGTCGTAGGGGTAGCTGGTGGCCATCGCGCGCAGCGCCGCTTCGGACTGGATATGCACGAAGCTTTCGTAGTCGTCGACGTTGTAGACCGCTTCGGAGGCGTCCAGCACCTGCCACACGATCACGGCGGCGATCTCGATCGGGCTGCCATCCAGTTCGTTGACCTTGAGCCGGCCGCTTTCGAAATTGCGTACGCGCTGGCTGACCCGGCGCTTTGCGTAGAAGGGGCTGTTCCAGCGCAGGCCCGGGTCCTTGACCGTGCCGACGTACTTGCCGAACAGGCTCAACACCGCCGCCTGGTTCGGTTCCAGGGTGTACAAGCCGGCCAGGAAGAAGATGCCAGCCGCCCCGACCACACCGGTGGTGATCAGTGCTGCGGGCTTGGCGTCGCCGGTGAGCAGCATCCAGACAGCGGCGGCGAATGCTGCAGCCGCGACGAGAACGACGGGGATGCCCGGCAGTGAGCTGATTGGCTTCTCTTTCATGAGTGAGGTGTCCTTGGGAAGTGAGAAAAAGATATCAAAGTGATATCGGTCGATGCAAGGCCTTCGGTCGTCGGTCGTGATAGCGGCCCGTTAGAATGGCGGCCCCCTTCCGATCTGGACCGCGCTCATGACTACTCTCGGCACGCCGTTGTCGCCTTCCGCCACCCGCGTGCTGTTGCTGGGCTCGGGCGAGCTGGGCAAGGAAGTGGCGATCGAATTGCAGCGCTTCGGGGTTGAAGTGATCGCTGCCGACCGTTACGCCAATGCGCCGGCGATGCAGGTGGCGCATCGTTCGCACGTGCTGGACATGCTCGACCCGCAGGCACTGCGCGCGCTGATCGCCAAAGAGCAGCCGCATCTGATCGTGCCGGAGATCGAGGCCATCCATACCGAAACGTTGGTCGCGTTGGAGCGCGAACAGGGCCAGAAAGTGATTCCCACCGCGCGCGCCGCACGTCTGACCATGGACCGCGAAGGCATCCGTCGTCTGGCGGCCGAAACCCTGGGCCTGCCGACCTCGCCGTATCGTTTCGTCGACACGGCTGCCGAGTATCGCGACGCCATCGCCGCGGTCGGCCTGCCGTGCGTGGTCAAGCCGGTGATGTCGTCCTCGGGCAAGGGCCAGAGCACCTTGCGCAGCGAAGCGGACATCGATGCGGCGTGGGACTACGCGCAAACCGGCGGGCGTGCCGGTGCCGGCCGCTGCATCGTCGAAGGCTTCATCGACTTCGATTACGAGATCACCTTGTTGACCGTGCGGCATGCCGGCGGTACTTCGTTCTGCGATCCGATCGGGCATTGGCAGAAGGATGGCGACTACCGCGAAAGTTGGCAGCCGCAGCCGATGTCGCCGGCCGCGCTGCAGCGCTCGCAGCAGATCGCGCAGGCGATCACCGATGACCTTGGCGGCTGGGGGTTGTTCGGTGTGGAGCTGTTCGTCAAGGGCGACGATGTGTGGTTCAGCGAAGTCTCGCCGCGCCCGCACGACACCGGCCTGGTCACGCTGGTGTCGCAGGAGTTGAGCGAATTCGCGCTGCACGCGCGCGCCATTCTCGGGCTGCCGGTCGGTGCCGACAACGGTGGCGTGATTCGTCAGAGCGGGCCATCGGCATCGTGTGCACTGCTCGCACACGGTCATGGCGTGCCGGTCTTCGATAACGTTGCCGATGCACTGCGCGACCCGGATACCGCACTCCGTTTGTTCGGCAAGCCACGCGTAGATGGTCATCGCCGTGTCGGTGTCACGCTGGCGCGTGCCGACAGCATCGATGCCGCGCGTGAGAAGGCGCGTGTGGCGGCTGAGGCGTTGGCGATCCGGCTGGACGCCTGAGGCAGGCGCAATGCGTGTCGGGGCAGGGGAGCAGCGGCGGCAAAGAACCGCGTACTGCCATGGCGCAATGCTCTTGTGACTTGGCTGTGCGCTCTCGTCACCGACCGCGCTAGCCCGGCATTGACGACCGCCGACCGCATCCCGGCACGTCTTCAACATACTGCGGCACGAGCACCCCCGTGCTCCTGCCGCAGCTGCCGCTGTTCAACGGATCGTCGGCAGGAGAAGCCTGAGTCAGCTCAGAGCCAGATGCTTCGAATCCCGAATCCCGAATCCCCAATCACGGCTTCTCAGCCACATCCACCCACACCGCATGATGGTCGCTGCCATCGGCAATCGCCGCTTCCGGCGTGCTGCTCGCGGGCCAGAAGATGCCGCTGCCGATCAGGGTGAACTGGCGCGATGGCAGCACGTAGTCCAGACGCATCGTGCCGGCCTGCGGGCCGAAGTCGCCGGTGACCTGCTGCGGGTCGCCGCTATGCGCGATACCTAGCGCGGCGTATTCGGCGGTTTTTTCCGGGCCGCCGTCGCTGTGCGGGGTGGGATACTGCAGCACGCGCGGATGCGTGATCAGTGTGCGGATCGCATCATGGCGGCCGGCGCCATCGACCGGGTCGTTATTGAGATCGCCGAGGATCACAAAGCGTGCGTCGGCCGCCAGACCACCGCAGCGGCCCTGGTCGTCGCACAGCCATGCGGCGTCTTTTGGGTTATCCAGATACTCGCGCCATAGCCGCAGTTCGTCGTGATTGCGGGCGGCGTTGCGCTTCTCGGCACCGTCGAACACCGGCGGTGTGGGATGCGACACCAGCGCGTGCACCACGCCCAGCGGCGTGCGCACCGGCACGTCCCAATGCGATTTGGACGACAGCCGCAGTTGCGCCCAGATCGCATCGCGGTAAAACGATTTCTTGCTGGATGGATCGGTCGGGCGCAACGCACCCGGCAACGCGCTCCATTTCAGCAGCTGGAAACTGCGCACCGCCTGCGCATCGATCGGATAGCGCGACAGCACCAGCATGCCGTACTGGCCAGGGTGCAGCCCATACCCCCAGGCATCGTTGCCACGCGAGCGGCCATCGCCACCGACAGTGCCGTTGTTGTCCAGATCCAGTCCACTCGGCACACCGGTATTCACTGGCGCCAGGTAGCGATACGGATAGCGCAGCGCTTCGCCGCCGCCCGGCTGGGCGACCTGCAGATAGCGCTGCTGAAACAGATCGGCGGCGCGATGCTCAGGGTCGAAATCGAACTCGTTGAGCAGCACCAGATCCGGGCGCACCCGCTGCAGCACCGCGGCGATCTTGCGCGCATGCGCGCTGTCGCCCTGCAGTTCGCGCACCAGGCCGCCGGCCTCGTCGGAATACAGCGAGGTGTTGTAGGTCGCGATGCGCAAGTGGGCAGGTTCGGGTGCGGCAGCGGAAGCGCCCGGCGCGGTATCGGAGGAGGGCGCGCGATGCGCGCAAGCAGCGCAGAGCATGGTCAGCGCAAGCAGCAGGATGGGTTTGATCATCGCAACATTCTCGCATGCGGGAGACGACAGGCCGATGTCGTCGTCCGGTGGTTCAACCTGCCGGTGCAGGGGCGGGGAGCCCGCGCCATTGACGGCCGTCGTAAGCTTCCAGCGCGCTGAAGTGGCGCTTGTAATTCATCTTCGCGTGGCCGTCGATCCAGTAGCCCAGATACACATGCGCGCGCCGCTCGCGTTGCGCCCATTGGATCTGCTGCAGGATCGCGAAGGTGCCCAGACTGCGCGTGGCGGCATCCGGCGCGTAGAACGTATAGACCGCCGACAACGCGTGCTCGGTGACATCGGTGACCGCAACGGCGAGCAATCGCCCCGGCGCGTGCGCCACCGCCGGTTCGCGTATCTCAAGAAAGCGCCCATGCGACCAGCCGCCGATCAGGAACTGGTTGAATTCGGTGGCGCCATGTTCGTCCATGCCGCCGCCGGGATGGCGGTGCTTGAGGTACTGCCGATACAACGCAAGTTGTTCGTCGGTGCGTTCTGCGGCGACCACGCGCACCACCAGGTCCTGGTTGCGCGCCAGGCAACGGCGCTGACTGCGATCGTGCCGGAACGCATCCACGGCAATGCGCACCGACACGCAGGCGCGGCAACGTTCGCAATGCGGCCGGTAGACCAGATCGCCGGAGCGCCGAAATCCCCACGCCAATGCCTGCGGATAGATCGCGCCCAGACGCGGATCGTGCGGGTCCAGTACCAGGTCGCGGGCACGCCGATCCGGCCAGTAGCCGCAGGCATGCTCGCCGGTCTGGAACAGGCGCAGGTCGTCGTGGGTGTCGGCGTGGATGGCCATGTACGCAGGATAGCGCCTGCGTGTCGCAACAGCGGCGACTGTCCGCCGGATGAATACGGCCGGTGGCCGCGTCAACGCGCGCGCCGATCGCTCGTTGATGTGGGTGTTGGTGGCAGCGCACGGTGGATCCGGATGCGCCACCCACGCGATGCGGCCCATGCAGGTGCCGCGTGTGGTTCTCACATCCCAGGAGTTTCCCATGACGTCTCGCAAACCGTTTCTCGCATTGGCCGTGCTGGCCGCCCTGTCCACCGGCGCGGTGTTCGCCGCTCCGCCTGCCGCTGGCGATGCGCCGCGTCCTGCCAAGCTCGACAAGAACGGCGATGGCGTGATCGACCGCAGCGAAGCGGCGGCCGATCCGAAGCTGGCTGCGCAGTTCGATACGTTGGACACCAACAAGGACGGCAAGCTGTCGCGCGATGAGCGTCCGCATCATCGGGGCCCGGGTCGTGATGGACGCGACGGGCGCGGCGAATGGCTGAGCAAGTTCGATACCGACAAGGACGGCCGCATCAGCCGCGAAGAAGCCAAGGCCGACCCGAAGTTCGCCGCGCGTTTCGATGAGATGGACGTCAACAAGGACGGCTTTGTCGATCGTGCCGACCGTGAGTTGCGCATGCAGCAGCATCGCGATGCGTGGTTTGCCAAGGCCGATACCGACAAGGACGGCAAGTTGAGCAAGGCCGAGTTCGACGCGGCCTCCAAGCAGCGTGGCGAGCACGGTCCGCGTGGTCCGGGCGAGCATGGCGAGCGTGGTGATCACGGCAAGCGTCCGATGCCGGCCAAGCCCGCTGGGGGCAACTGAGCACGTGTTGACGCGGCACGTGGCTGAACACGTGCCGCCTCAACTTTAGCGGTAAGGACATCAGTCACACGGATGATGCAACAAGGCGCCGATCGACCCATGGCCTCCCGCAAGGGAGGCTTTTTTTTCATTGGGCTGCCGGATGCGCTGCGGTCACCTCGGCGGTTGCTGGAAAAGGCGAGCTCATGCCGTGATGGCAGGTCGCACGGGTACCGAGAGCGCGATGTGCCGGTGTGTTCCGGCCGGTGCAGCACCGCGGCCTGCCGTCAGGTCCCGGCGGCGATGGAACACTCTCCTGCGGCAAGAACAGTTCCGATTCGGGCGCTCGGCATCACCGTGGCGCCAGCGCAGGTTGTCATCTGCTGTGCCACTGCTTGTGGACAGGATTGGCAAGGGTGTTCTTTTCCTGCGTGTAGGTTCCGTTCTGCTGCGCAATGGACTCACCCGTCTCGACGATGGCGTTTTGAATGAAGACGTTTTCCTTGCCGCCGCGGATGAAGGTCAGTTGGTGGAAGGCGGTCTTGTTGCCCCAGTCTGGAGAGGGGAGTGAGATGAACTTCACCGTGCAGGTCTCGTCGTCGAAACTGCCTTGCAGGACGTAGACGCCATAGTGGTTCTCGCCCTGCGAAATGATCTTGTACATGCCGTTGCCGTAGTAATAAATTTCCGCATCGGGAAACGGCTTTTTCTCGTACATCTTGCGATAGTGGAGCACCTGTTTGACGGTGGGTTCTCCAAAGCTCACGGTCAGCGTCTGGCCGTCGGGCGAGGTTGTCAGTCCTTCCGCGTGCGCGCCAGCGCTGCTCAGCAGCATCAGGCCTGCGGTCACGATCTTTTTCACTGCATTGCTCTCCTGGTCTTTTTCAAGCGCCGTGTGCCGAAACTGCACTGTTGCAGTCGCACAGCCGCTGGAATACTTGCAGAGAAGCAGTTGCAATGAAATTCATTGGGATACAGTCAAAAAATGCGGCTCAGCCACGCTGTTTTTCATCCTTTGCTGCAGGCGGTGGGTGTATCGGCAGGGGCTATTGGTTGCGATACCTCCCGCGCAAGCGGGAGGCCTTACGTAGAGCGCAGCTGCGTGTTTCGTGAAAACATGGCGCATGCCGGTTGCAAGCGTGATGCGAGGATGCTGGATCGCTGCCTTTCTCGCTCGACCGCGCGCAGGCCGATCCTGCTTTCAAGTGCGTCATGGCATCCCCGACTTGATGGAGTGATGCAGGATCGGCAGCAGGACCGCCAGCGTGCTCACGAGCATTGCGCTTGGACTGAACATGCAGCGGTAAAGCAATGGTGCCTGCGTGGTGCCGCGCCGTTGCGCATCGCGTTCCAGCATGGGGCGCATCACCCGGGGTAGCACGCGCAGCGTTTGATAGTTGAGCACGACCATGCCTGCGCACAGCACCAGCAAGGCCGACCAGGGTTCGTTGCTGAGTCGATTCAGTAGCAACGTGCTGCCGCACACGATCACCGACGTCAGGGTGCTTGTGAGCATGAAGCGGTGGATACCCGCGGTTTCGCGAGCTGTCTCGGCAAAGCGCAGCAGATACCAGCCCGACCAGTAAGTTCCCAGTGCTGCAACCAGCACGCTGCCTGCAGCAAACAGCGCCGGCATGCCGAACCAGACGCTCAACGCACCGGCTGCGCCGCCACCGCCAACGGCAGAGCCGGTCAAACCACCCATGCCCAGCTTGCCCGCGCCACCGATGCCGCCCAACACGATGGCCGCGCTCGCGGTTCCCGGGGTTGCCAACATCGTTGCCGAGGTCACCGCAGTGGCAAAGGCCACACTGGGTGCGCTGCCACGTGCGAACGCGCCGAACCGGCGCAGCAGCTCCTCGCGCACGCTTGCACGTGCCCGCGACAGGCGCTTGCGCACGGCGGCATCGCTGAGGCCGAGCAGCGATGCCACTTGCTGCGAACTCTGGCCTTCGCGGTAATACAGCAGCAGCGTCTCGCGGCTTTCTTCGGGCAGTGCGGAAATGATGTCGAGCGCGGCAATTTCCTCTTCCGCCTGCAGCAGGTGCTCGGCGGGCGAGGGTGCGGGGTCGGCTGCCATCGCGATGGCGAGGTCGGCTGCTTCGCCACTGAGCGCGCGATGCCGGTTGGCGCGCAGCCAGTCGCGCGCCAGGTTGCGGGTGATCTGGCGCAGCCATGGCAGGAAGCTGGCCGGTTGGCTGAGTTGTGCCAGCCGCTGCCAGGCGCGCAGAAAGGCCTCCTGGGCGATGTCTTCGCTGGCGGCGATATCGCGGGTGATCGCCAGCGCGATGGCGGTCACCGTGTTCTGGCAGGCGCGCACGATGCGGCCATAGGCCTGCTGGCAGCCGGCTGCAGCATGCGGCAGTTCGCGTTGCAACATCAGGTCCAGCGTGTCGGTGTGCATCGGCGCAATCCATGTCCTGGTCCCAGCATGACGCATGGGAGCGGCAGATGTGACCGATGCAATGCCGGTTGATGCAGGTGCTGACGTCAGCCGCGCTCAGCGCGCCGGCTGGATCCGCACGCGCACTTCTTCGTCCTCTGTCGCCGGTGGTGTCGCGTTGGCAGGCGCCGCTTGCTGCGATGCCGGTTGAGCCACCGGCGCAGGCGCGCTGCGATGGCGCAGCACCACGACCATTGCAACAGCGCCGATCACCAGCAGCAGCACCAGACGGATACGCCAGGCCCAGCTGCGCGCGCTGGAACTTGAGCCGTTTTCGCCTTCGCGAAAGGTGTATTCCACGTTCGGCAGGTCGCGGCGGGTGGTGTCGAGCAGGCGCGCGTCGCGCAGCAACTCGCGCGCGCGTGGCTGGTCGTCGGCATGCACGATCCACACGGTGGGATAGGTCTGTGCGTTGCTGTGTTCGAGATAGCTGAACTGGCCGGTGCGCTTGCTTTCGTAGGAGCGACCATTGCTCATGCGCACATCGATGCCGGCATCGCGCAACAGGTTGGCGACGCCTTCGGCGGTTTCGATACGTTGACTGCTGAAGATCTTGCGCATGCTTAAAGTGTGCCAGCGGTTGCCGAACGCATCGCGCCGCAGGTGCGCGTGTTCGAGACATGAAAGAGCGGCGTGGACGTCGGTCCACAACCGAAAAAAGCTGCAGCAGGCCTGTCTGCGCTCAGCGAGAGTTGTTGTTCAAGCACGGGCACGGCTAGTCCTTCGCCGGCACGGCAATTGCGCTGCCATCGGGCACCACGCGGATCAAGCCTTCCTGCGTGGTGCTGGCGACCAGCACGCCATCGCGGGTGAAAAACTGCCCACGCGCCAGGCCGCGCGAGCCCTGCGCGGTAGGGCTGTCGAGCGAGTACAGCAGCCAGTCGTCGGTACGGAACGGGCGATGGAACCACAGCGCATGATCGAGCGAGGCCATCTGCACGTTCGGCGTGTAATAACTGATGCCGTGCGGAAACGTCGAGGTGCCCAGCAGCTGAAAATCCGAGGCATACGCCAGCAAGGCGCGATGCAGGCCGACATCGTCGCCGACCGGGTCGCTCAGGCGCAGCCACATCTGCTGGAATGGCGGGCGCTTGGGTGGTCTGAGTTCGTCGCGCGGAAAGACATGGCGGAACTCGAACGGGCCGCCACGCGAGAGCCAGCGCTGCACCTTGGCCGGCAGTTTCGCCAGCACTTCCGGTGCCAGCGGCGCGGTGGGTTCGATGTCTTCCGGCGGCGGCACCACCGGCATCACCGACTGATGCTCGGCGCCGTCTTCGTGTTCCTGAAACGACGCTGCGCAGAAAAAGATCACCTTGCCATGCTGGATCGCGGTGACCCGTCGTACCGAGAAACTTCCGCCATCGCGGGTGCGATCGACGTCGTAGACGATCGGGTGATCGATATCCCCGGCGCGCAGAAAGTAGGCATGCAACGAGTGCGCCTGGCGGCCGTTTTCCACCGTGGCCTGCGCGGCGGCCAGCGCCTGCCCCAGCACCTGCCCACCGAACACGTACTTGGTGCCGATATCGCGGCTTTGGCCGCGAAACAGGTTGTCTTCCAGGCGCTCCAGCGACAGCAGGTTGATCAGTTCGGAGACGACGGGTTCGGCAGTGGCGGACAAAGGGCTGGCCTGGGCGTGCGACGGACCGCGATTATACCGGCCGCCCCGTCGCCACCATGCGCAAGGCGCGTGCTCAGGCCTTTTGCAGGCGCGCGACCAGGCCATGCAGCGCAGCCTGCGCATCCGGTGCGTACCAGCCGTCGATGAAACGCTCCAGCTGGATCAGCTCGGGTGCCAGCGCGGCGCGCAGATCGGCGCGGGCGATGGCGCGCGTGGTCAGCATGGGCTGGGCGGCAGTCGCTGCAGATCCTGCAGCCAGGCAACCGCGCGCGCGGTGACCAGCTCGCCATCGGCCAGCTCGTCGACCAGGCCGATCGTGACCGCCTGTTCGGCCGGCAGCAGCTGGCCGGAGATCAGCAGGCGCTCGGCGCGGTGCGCACCGACCACGCGGCGCAACAGGCGCTGGATGCCTTCGGGCGCGGCCAGCCCCACCTGCACTTCGTTCAGGCCGATCGCATAGGGTTTGGCGGTGTCGGCACTGCGCGCCATCACCCGGTAATCGCAGCACAGCGCCAACACGCAGCCGCCGGCCGGCGCATGCCCGCCGATGGCCGCCACCACCGGCACGCGGCTATTGGCCAGCGCTTGCGCAGCGTCGAAGAAGGCCGTCCAGCTGGCCAGCAATGCAGCGCGGTCGGTGCCGTGCGCCAGCAGGTGCGGCACATCCATGCCACCGGAAAAGATCCGCTCGCTGCCCGACAGCACGATGCCATCGGTCTCATCGCCGGCCTGCTGCACTGCAACGCTCAAGGCCTGGCACAGCGCGCTGTCCAGTGCATTGACCGGCGGGCGGGCCAGACGGATTTCGCGAAGACGGCCATGGTCTAAGATCTGGATGCTCATTCGGGGCTCCTGGAGGTCGGGTCATGATAGACGGCAGTCGAAGCAGGCAGCGCATGTATGCACGCGTGCTGCTCGGTGCGTTGGCGGTGTTGGCAAGTGCAGGCGTCTCGGCGCAGTGCCTGCCCGAATTCAAGGATGGCTGGGTCCGCATTCCACCGCCCGGTGGCATGGGCATGGCGGCGGGGTTCGGGCAGTTCCATAACGGCTGCGCGCAGCCGCTGAAGGTCACCGCGGCCAAGAGCAGCGTGTTCGCCGATGTCTCCATTCACGAGACCACGCAAACCAACGGCGTCAGTCGTATGCGTGCGGTGCCCGAGTTGCCGCTGCCGGCCGGCAAGTCGGTAGCGCTGGCGCCGGGCGGCCTGCATCTGATGCTGATGGAGGCGAGCGCGCCGCTGCAGGAGGGCGCGCAGGTGCCGGTGACCTTTACCTTGCAGGATGGCCGCGAGATCAAGGCCACGCTGGAAGCGCGCAAGCGCGCGCCGCGTTCCTGATCGGGCGCAGCGCATTGCAGAGCCGCGATGGCAGCACGGATGCTGCGGTGCTGGCGAGTCCACTTGCGCAACGCTGCCGATCGGGCGCAATGCCTGACGTGGAAAGCATCCTGCCGCATCAGCTGCGTTTCCCTGTCTCGACAACGATGCTTGCTACATAACGCAATAGCAATCATCACGTCGCTAAATAACGAAAACGGCGGCTCCCGAAAGAGCCGCCGCCAATGATCGACACCGAGAAAACAGCGTGCGCTGATGAAACTCAGCTACTTGCAGCGCGCACCGCATCCGGCAACGACGCGCTTTTGCCGGTCTGCGTATCGATCCACACCACCACCACGTTGCCATCCGAGTACAGCACGCCCTCGTCCTTCTGGTCGAGGATGCGATGGCCGATGGTGATGCTGCTGCTGCCCAGGCGCTCGACGAACAGTTCCACCAGGATGTCGTTCGGCCACACCAGCGGGCGCTTGTAGTTGACGTTGGTGGCCGCGACCACCGGCGCGATGCGATCGGTCATCGACACGCCTTCAACGCCCAGCATCCAGCGCACGCGCGCTTCTTCCAGATAGGAAATGTATTTGGCGTTGTTGACATGGCCCATGCTGTCCATGTCGCGCCAGCGCACGCTGATCGGAATGCGTGCCAACACCTTGTGCTCTTCGCTCATCAGCTTGCCTTCTTCTTCGCGGTTTTCTTGGTGGCGGACTTGGCGACTTTCGCCACCTTCTCCGGTTTGACCTTGCGCGGCGGGCGCGCATCGGGCTTGTTGGCCATCGCCGCCGGCCGCGTCTCGCGCGCCTTCACCGACGGCAGCATCTTGGCCAAGAACTGTCCGGTGTAGGACGCCTTGTGCGCAGCCACCTCTTCCGGCGTGCCGGAGACCAGGATGCTGCCGCCACGGTGGCCGCCTTCCGGGCCCAGATCGACGATCCAGTCGGCGGTCTTGATCACGTCCAGATTGTGTTCGATCACCACCACGGTATTGCCCTCGTCGCGCAGCTTGTGCAGCACGCCGAGCAGCGCTTCGATGTCGTGGAAGTGCAGGCCGGTGGTCGGCTCGTCGAGGATGTACAAGGTGCGTCCGGTATCGCGACGCGACAGCTCCTTCGACAATTTCACGCGCTGCGCTTCACCGCCGGACAGCGTGGTCGCGCTCTGCCCCAGCTTGATGTAGCTCAGGCCGACATCCACCAGCGTTTCCAGCTTGCGCGCGATCGACGGCACCGGCTCGAACAGGTGCAGCGCGTCTTCCACGGTCATCTGCAGTACGTCGCTGATGTTGTAGCCCTTGTAGCGGATCTCCAGCGTCTCGCGGTTGTAGCGCTTGCCGTGGCAGACATCGCAAGGCACATAGACGTCGGGCAGGAAGTGCATCTCCACCTTGATCAGGCCATCGCCCTGGCAGGCTTCGCAGCGGCCGCCACGCACGTTGAAACTGAAACGGCCCGGCGAATACCCGCGCGCGCGCGCTTCCGGCACCTGCGCGAACAGCTCGCGCAACGGCGTGAACATGCCGGTATAGGTGGCCGGATTGGAGCGCGGGGTGCGCCCGATCGGCGACTGGTCGATATCCACGACCTTGTCGAACAGATCCAGGTTCTCGACCTCGCGATGCGCGGCCACCGGATGCGAGGCACCGTTGATCTCGTTGGCCGCCAGCGAAAACAGCGTGTCGTTGATCAGCGTGGACTTGCCCGAGCCGGACACGCCGGTGATGCAGGTCAGCAGGCCGGCCGGAATGTCCAGATCGACATTCTTCAGGTTGTTGCCGGTGGCCCCACGCAGATGCAGCATCATCTTCGGATTGGGCTTGTGGCGCTGCTTGGGGATCTCGATGCGGCGCTTGCCGGACAGGTACTGGCCGGTCAGCGAGCCGGGCGCATCCAGGATGTCCTGCAACGTGCCTTGCGCGCAGATTTCGCCGCCGTGCACGCCGGCGCCGGGGCCGATATCCAGCACATAATCGGCCAGGCGGATCGCGTCTTCGTCATGCTCGACCACGATCACCGTATTGCCCAGATCGCGCAGCCGCGTCAGCGTGCCGAGCAGGCGTTCGTTGTCGCGCTGATGCAGGCCGATCGAGGGCTCGTCCAGCACGTACATCACGCCGACCAGGCCGGCGCCGATCTGGCTGGCCAGACGAATGCGTTGCGCCTCGCCACCGGACAAGGTGTCGGCCTTGCGCTCCAGGGTCAGGTAATCCAGGCCCACATCGACCAGGAAGCCCAGCCGCTCGCCGATCTCCTTGACGATCTTGCTGGCGATCTCGCCGCGCCAACCCGGCAACGACAAACCGCGGAAAAAGCTCAGCGCCTCGTTGACCGGCAGCACCACCAGGTCGGGCAGCGGGCGGTCGGCCACGAACACATTGCGCGCGGCGCGGTTCAGGCGCGTGCCGTTGCAGGCCGGGCAGGGCTGCTGGCTGACGTACTTAGTCAGCTCCTCGCGCACGGCCGGCGATTCGGTTTCGCGGTAGCGCCGTTCCAGGTTCGGCAGGATGCCTTCGAAACGGTGCTTGCGCGTGGTGCGCCCGCCCGCATCGGTGAAGTAGGTGAAGCTGATCACCTCATCGCCGCTGCCGAACAGCACCGCCTGGCGCACCTTGGCCGGCAACGAATTCCACACCGCATCCACGTCGAACTTGTAGTGCTTGGCGAGCGAGGCGATCAGCTGGAAATAATAGGCATTGCGCCGATCCCAGCCGCGCACCGCGCCGGCCGACAGTGACAGCTCCGGATGCACCACCACGCGATCCGGGTCGAAGAACTCGGCCACGCCCAGGCCATCGCAGCTCGGGCAGGCGCCCACCGGTGCGTTGAACGAAAACAGCCGTGGTTCCAGCTCCGGCAGCGAGTAATCGCAGACCGGGCAGCTGTACTTGGACGAGAACAGGTGCGGTGCTGCGGCCGGGTCGTCCAGCGACTGCACCGCGACCATGCCTTCGCCGAGCTTGAGTGCAGTCTCGAAGCTTTCCGCCAGCCGTTGCTTGATGTCCTCGCGCGGCCGGAAGCGGTCGATCACCGCCTCGATGGTGTGCTTCTGGCGCAGCGCCAACGGCGGCACCGCGTCGATCTCGTACAGCTCGCCATCCACACGCACGCGCACGAAGCCCTGCGCGCGCAGTTGCTCGAATACCTGCGCATGCTCGCCCTTGCGCTCGCGGATCACCGGCGCCAGCAGCATGTAGCGCTGCTCCTGGTCCTGGTTGAGCATGTGGTCGACCATCTGACTGACGGTCTGCGCTTCCAGTGGGAAGCCATGGTCCGGGCAACGCGGCTGACCGACACGCGCGTACAGCAGGCGCAGGTAGTCGTAGATCTCGGTGATCGTGCCGACCGTGGAGCGCGGGTTGTGCGAGGTCGATTTCTGTTCGATCGAAATCGCCGGGGACAACCCTTCGATGTGGTCCAGGTCCGGCTTTTCCATCACGCTGAGGAACTGGCGCGCATACGCCGACAGCGACTCGACGTAGCGGCGCTGGCCCTCCGCATAGATGGTGTCGAACGCCAACGACGACTTGCCCGAGCCGGACAGGCCGGTGATCACGATCAATTTGTCGCGAGGCAGGTCGAGGTCGATGTTCTTGAGGTTGTGCGTCCGCGCGCCGCGGATGCGGATGAAATCCATCGCCATGGGGGATCCGATGTCGGGCCGGCGAACCGGCGGTGGTGCGAGCGTGCTCAGCAGGAATGAGTGGCAGTCGATCAGCCTACCCGCCGACCTAGGTGAGGGCAATTGCCCCAAATTCCAGTCTGACCGGAGCGCTGTGGCGGCCGGATGATGCGTTGCATGGAGCCGGATCGATGTCGCCTGCGGCAGGTCGACGTGCCGTCGATCGGAAACCGGCCGGCGCCCGGCTTGCGGGTTGACCCAAAACCCGATAGGCCCGTACAATCCCGCTCCTGTCTGCCCTAGGGCACGTCAGTGCGACCATAATAACTACAGAGGAAAACCTGGTCATGTACGCAGTTCTGGTAACCGGCGGTAAGCAATACCGCGTCGCGCAGGGCGAAACGCTCCGCGTGGAAAAGCTCGAAGTCGAAGCTGGCGACGAGATCAAGTTCGACACCGTCCTGATGTTGGGCGATAGCGATGGCATCAAGCTGGGCGATGCGCTGAAGGGCGCTTCGGTCACCGCAAAGGTTGTGGCCCATGGTCGCGCCGACAAGGTGCGCATCATCAAGTTCCGTCGCCGCAAGCACCACATGAAGCGTCAGGGACACCGTCAGTACTACACCGAAATCGAGATCACCGGCATCGCCGGTGGCGATAAGAAGTAAGGAGAACCAGTCATGGCACATAAAAAAGGCGTAGGTTCCTCGCGCAACGGTCGCGATTCCAACCCGAAGTACCTGGGTGTGAAGATCTTCGGTGGCCAGGCCATCGATGCCGGCAACATCATCGTGCGTCAGCGCGGCACCCAGTTCCACCCGGGTAGCGGCGTTGGCCTCGGCCGTGACCACACCCTGTTCGCCCTGGTGAACGGCAAGGTGGAGTTCTCGGTCAAGGGTGCGAAGAAGCGTCGTACCGTCAGCGTGGTTGCCGAGGCGTAATCGCCCGCTCCATGCAGGCCAGTCCGCCAGGTATCGATGCCTGACGGACGAGACGGAAAGCCCCGCTTTTGCGGGGTTTTTCGTTTAACGGCCGGGAGTGGGGAATCGGGAATCGGGAATCGGAAAAGCCGGCTCCTGGTTTCTTCTCGCTCTTTGCTGTCTTGCCGGTGAGTGCGCTCGCTGGCAGGGGGTAGGCCATTTTCTTTGGCCGACTCCCCATTCCCTATTCCCAATTCCCGGTTGCAAGCTCATGAAGTTAGTCGACGAAGCAGAAATCCTGGTCAGTGCCGGCAATGGCGGCAATGGCTGTGTCGGCTTTCGCCGCGAGAAGTTCATCCCGCTCGGTGGGCCGGATGGTGGTGATGGCGGCAGCGGCGGCAGCGTGTGGATCGTGGCCGACGAGAACGTCAACACGCTGGTCGACTTCCGGCATGAGCGCACCTTCAAGGCGCAGCGCGGCGAGAATGGCATGGGCCGTCAGGCCTACGGCAAGGGCGGCGAAGACCGCATCATCGAGGTGCCGGTCGGCACCGTGGTGATGAACGTGCAGACCGATGAAATCATCGGCGACCTGACCCAGAACGGCGATCGTCTGCTGGTGGCCAAGGGCGGCAAGGGCGGCCTGGGCAACATGCATTTCAAGAGCTCGATCAACCGTGCGCCGCGCCAGTCCACCACCGGTGAAGAGGGCGAGGAGCGTTTGCTCAAGCTGGAGTTGAAGCTGCTGGCCGACGTCGGCCTGCTGGGCTTCCCCAATGCGGGCAAGAGCACGTTGATCCGAGCGGTGTCTTCGGCAACGCCGAAGGTGGCCGATTACCCGTTCACCACCTTGTATCCGAATCTGGGCGTGGTCAGTGTCGAAGCGTATCGCAGCTTCGTCATCGCCGACGTGCCGGGCCTGATCGAAGGCGCGGCCGATGGCGCCGGCCTGGGCACGCAGTTCCTGCGCCATCTGCAGCGCACGCGTTTGCTGCTGCACCTGGTGGACATCTCGCCGATGGAAGGTGGCGTGGACGGTGTGTCGCCGGCCGATCAGGTGCGCACCCTCGAGCGTGAGCTGGAGCGGCACGATCCGGAGTTGCTGGCCAAGCCGCGTTGGCTGGTGCTCAACAAGGCCGACCTGATGTTCGAGGACGAGGCGCGTACGGCCGCAGAGGCGATCGTGGCCGAACTTGGCTGGACCTCGCCGTGGTATCTGGTCTCGGCGTTGGGTCGCGATGGCACCTTCCCGATCATGAAGGACATCATGGCGTTCTTCGACCGTCAGCGTGAGGACGAGCTCGAGGCGCGCAATGCCGGCTGAGTGGTATCGCAGCCAAACAAAAAACCCGGCCAAGGCCGGGTTTTTCTGTTCCACCGAAAGCCAGGCTTCCGGTGGTGCCGAAACCGATCGCTTACGCGGCCTTGATGGCCTTGATGCGAGCGGTCAGACGGCTCTTGTGACGCGCAGCCTTGTTCTTGTGAATCAGGCCACGGGCGCTGAAACGGTCGAGGATGGGCTGAGCAACGGCGAAAGCAGCTTCGGCGCCTGCAGCATCGTTGGCGTCAAGGGCCTTGATCACCTTCTTGACGGCGGTGCGCAGCATCGAACGCTGGCCCGTGTTGCGCTCATTGCGCACGACGGTCTGCTTGGCGCGCTTCTTGGCGGACTTGATATTGGCCACGGTGGTGGGTTCCTGAAAAATCGGTATGGTGGAAAAAGCAAGCGCGAAAGTATGATGGACCTAGTTATGTACGTCAAGTCAGATGTCAAGAGGGAGGCTGCGTGAGCAAGCCCGGCATGTTGAGAGGCCTGCTCTCGTTCAGCAGTATGACCATGGTGTCGCGGGTATTGGGGCTGATCCGCGATCAGGCGATCTCCACCACCTTCGGGGCCAACGCAGTCACCGATGCGTTCTGGGTGGCGTTTCGCATTCCCAATTTCCTGCGCCGCCTGTTCGCCGAAGGCTCGTTCGCCACTGCGTTCGTCCCGGTGTTCACCGAGGTCAAGGAAACCCGGCCGCATGCCGACCTGCGCGAGCTGATGTCGCGGGTGTCCGGCACGCTGGGCGGCATGTTGCTGGTGATCACCGCGCTGGGGCTGATCTTCACGCCGCAACTTGCGTCTATCTTTTCCGATGGCGCGGCGACCGATCCGGACAAGTACGGCCTGCTGGTCGACCTGTTGCGGCTGACCTTTCCGTTTCTGTTGTTCGTGTCGTTGACCGCGCTGGCGGGCGGAGCGCTCAACAGTTTCCAGCGATTTGCGATTCCGGCGCTGACGCCGGTGATCCTCAATCTGTGCATGATCGCGGGCGCCTTGTGGCTGGCGCCGCGATTGGAGGTGCCGATCCTGGCGCTGGGCTGGGCGGTGCTGGTGGCCGGTGCGCTGCAGTTGCTGTTTCAGCTGCCGGCCTTGAAGGGTATCGATCTGCTGACATTGCCGCGTTGGGGCTGGACCCACCCGGACGTGCGCAAGGTGCTGACCTTGATGATCCCGACCCTGTTCGGTTCGTCGGTGGCGCAGATCAACCTGATGCTTGACACCGTGATCGCCGCGCGGTTGGCCGATGGCTCGCAATCGTGGCTGTCGCTGGCCGACCGGTTCCTGGAACTGCCGTTGGGTGTTTTCGGCGTGGCGCTGGGCACGGTGATCCTGCCGGCGCTGGCGCGCCATCACGTCAAGACCGACCGCAGCGCGTTTTCCGGGGCGCTGGACTGGGGGTTTCGTACCACGCTGCTGATCGCGATGCCGGCGATGCTCGGGTTGCTGCTGCTGGCCGAGCCGCTGGTGGCCACCTTGTTCCAGTACCGCCAGTTCACCGCCTTCGATACGCGCATGACCGCGATGTCGGTCTACGGCCTGAGCTTCGGCCTGCCGGCCTACGCCATGCTCAAGGTGGTGCTGCCGGCGTTCTACGCCCGCCAGGACACCCGCACGCCAGTGCGCGCGGGGGTGGCGGCGCTGATCGCCAACATGGTGTTCAACTTCGCGCTGCTGGCGGTGGTCTACCAGATCATGGTGCCGCCCGAGCTCAAGGCGCAGGGCGTGATGCAGGCACTGGGCAAGCAGCCGGGCCTGCATCTGGCGCTGGGCATTGCCAGTGCGTTGTCGAGTTATCTCAATCTGGGCTTGCTGTGGTACTGGCTGGGCAAGTCCGGCGTGTACCAGCGGCGGCCGGGCTGGGGCGGCTATGCGCTGCGCCTGCTTTTGGCCTGTGCGGCGATGGTGGCGGTGCTGTTGGGCCTGCTGTGGTGGCTGCCCTCGTTCACCATGATGGAAAAGTGGGATCGCATCGGCTGGCTGGCCGTGCTGGTCGGCAGCGGTGGGGCCACCTATCTGGTGGCGCAGCTGGCATTGGGGCTACGGCCGCGGCATCTGCGCGAAGGGTAGGCAGCCTGGCGGACCGGCCACGCGCACTGCGAAGCCGCCTGTGCTGTGCGGAGTTCTGGCTTCGGGCAGCTGGAATGCGCGTTGCGACCAGCCAAGCGCTCCCCCTGCTGGGTGCTCGCCCATGCGGATTGACAGGCACGGCTATACTTGCAGGTTATGTATCAGTGAGGGTCGGCCCGCAGGCCGGCATCTGTTTGGATCGAGGAATGAGCAGGCTGTTTAGAGACGTCGAGGGCGGGACGCTGTTCCCGCACGGAAGCGTGGTCTGCATCGGCGCCTTCGATGGCCTGCATCTGGGGCATCGGGCATTGGTGCAGCACGCGGTCGAACGCACGCGCGCGTTGGGCGTGCCGGCAGTGGCGGTGAGCTTCGAGCCGCTGCCGCGTGAATTCTTCGCCCCGGCAGCGCCGCCGCCGCGGTTGACACTGGCCCGTGCCAAGATCGAAGGGCTTTACGGCCTGGGCGCCGACAGCGTGGGCATGATCCGTTTCGACGGCCGCTTGGCGGCAATGAGCGCCGAGGATTTCGTACGGCTGGCATTGGTTGGCCGGTTGTGCGCCAAAGAGGTGTGGATCGGCCCTGAGTTCCGCTTCGGCCATCGGCGTGGCGGCGATATCGGACTGCTGCGCGCGCTCGGTGAGCAGTACGGGTTCGTGGCCGGCGAGATTGCCCCGGTGCACCTGCGCGGCGAGCGCATTTCTGCCACACGCATTCGCGAGCTGCTGGGCACGGGTGAGTTTGCGCATGCAGGTGAACTACTCGGCCGGCCGTATGCCATCGGTGGACGGGTGGTGCGCGGCAAGCAACTCGGCCGCACGCTGGGTTACCCCACTGCCAACTTGCGCTTTCCGCGCACGCCGGCGCTGTCGGGTATCTACGCGACCTGGGTGCATGGTGTCGCCGATCAACCGTGGCCGTCGGTCTCGAGCTTTGGCACGCGACCGACGGTGGCCGGTGTGGAACCGCTGCTGGAAGCGCATCTGTTCGATTTTCAGGGCGATTTGTACGGCCGCCACATCGAAGTCGAATTCGTCGCCAAGCTGCGCGACGAAGAAAAGTTCGATGGCCTGGAGGCATTGACCGTGCAGATGCATCGCGATGCCGAGCAGGCGCGTGCGGTGTTGGAGAAGCACGCAAATTCGGCAAAACATGCGAGTTCCTCGCAACAGCAGACCTATGATGCGAGTCCCTCGCAAGAGCCCGACTATGACGCGAGTCCCTTGCAACAGCCCGCACATCCATGTGCGGACTTATTAAAAATCCAGCGCAACGGTAGAGACCTGTGACCCACGACTACAAAGCCACGCTCCATCTGCCCGCGACGGAATTTCCGATGCGCGGCGACCTGCCCAAGCGCGAGCCGGCGATGCTGGAACGCTGGGAGCGCGAGGGGCTGTACGCACAACTGCGCGCCAATGCGGCCGGGCGCCCGCTGTTCGTGCTGCACGACGGCCCGCCGTATGCCAATGGCCAGATCCATCTGGGTCACGCGGTCAACAAGATCCTCAAGGACATCATCGTCAAGTCGAAGTATCTGGCTGGCTTCGATGCGCCGTACATCCCGGGCTGGGACTGCCACGGCCTGCCGATCGAAATCGCGATCGAAAAGAAGTACGGCAAGGTCGGCGTGAAGCTGGATGCGGCGCAGTTCCGCCAGAAGTGCCGCGAATACGCGACCGAGCAGATCGATCTGCAGCGGCGCGATTTCAAGCGTCTGGGCGTGATCGGCGACTGGGACAACCCTTACAAGACGCTGGATTTCCGCTTCGAAGCCAATGAAATCCGCGCACTGGCCAAGGTGGTCGACAACGGCCATCTGACCCGCGGCGTCAAGCCGGTGCATTGGTGCTTCGATTGCGGCTCGGCCTTGGCCGAGGCCGAGATCGAATACGCCGATAAGGTCTCGCCGACGGTGGATGTCGCTTGCCCGGCGCGCGATCCGGCGGCAGTCGCTGCCGCCTTCGGCGCGAGCCTGCCGGCCGGCGTGGGCGTGGCAGTGCCGATCTGGACCACCACCCCGTGGACGCTGCCGGCTTCGCTGGCGGTGAGCCTGGGTGCGGAACTGGATTACGTGCTGGTCGAAGGCCCGGCCGATCGCGGCCAGCCGCGTTGGTTGGTGATCGCCGAGGCGTTGGCCGGCAAGGCACTGCTGCGTTACGGCGTGGAGACGGTGGTGGTGCACGGCCATGCCAAGGGCGCGGCGCTGGAGCAGATGCTGCTGAACCACCCGTTCTATGCCGAGCGCGAGATCCCGCTATTGCTGGGCGATCACGTGTCGGCCGAGGATGGTACCGGCGCGGTGCACACCGCACCGGGGCATGGTCAGGAGGACTATCAGGTCTCCAGGCAGTACGGCCTGCTGGAGCGTTACGGCGCTGCGCAGATCAACCCGGTGGACGGGCGTGGCGTGTACCTGCCGTCGACGCCGCCGCTGGGCGAGACCGTGCTGGCCGGGCTGCACATCTGGAAGGCCAACGACATCATCATCGAGGCGCTGCGCGATACCGGCGTGTTGCTGGCCGCCAGCAAGATGGAGCACAGCTATCCGCATTGCTGGCGCCACAAGACGCCGATCGCGTTCCGCGCCACGCCGCAGTGGTTCATCTCGATGGAGCAGGCCAACCTGCGCGCCGATGCGCTGAAGGCGATCGAAAACGTGCATTGGTATCCGTCCTGGGGCCAGGCGCGCATCGCCGGCATGGTCGACGGGCGTCCGGACTGGACCATCTCGCGCCAGCGTACCTGGGGCGTGCCGATCGCCTTGTTCGTGCATCGCGAAACCGGCGAGCCGCATCCGCGCAGCACCGAGTTGCTGCGCCAGGTCGCCGACCGCGTGGAACTGGGCGGCGTGGACGTGTGGTACACGCTGGATGCGGCCGAACTGCTGGGCGATGAGGCGGCCGATTACGACAAGATCACCGACATCCTGGACGTGTGGTTCGACTCCGGCGTGACCCACGAAACAGTGCTGGTGGACCGCGGCCTGCCCAAGCCGGCGGACCTGTATCTGGAAGGTTCCGATCAGCATCGCGGCTGGTTCCAGTCCTCGCTGTTGACCGGCGTGGCAATGGACAAGGCGGCGCCGTACAAGCAGTGCCTGACCCACGGCTTCACCGTGGACGAACACGGCCGCAAGATGTCCAAGTCGCTGGGCAACGGCATCGAGCCGCAGGACATCATGAAGACCCTGGGCGCGGACATCCTGCGCCTGTGGATCGCCTCGGCCGATTACAGTAACGAGATGTCGCTGTCGCAGGAGATCCTCAAGCGCAACGCCGATGCCTATCGCCGCCTGCGCAACACCGCGCGTTTTCTGCTCGGCAACCTGCATGGCTTCGATCCGCTGCAGCATCTGGTGGCGCTGGACGAGATGGTGCTGCTGGACCGCTGGATCGTGCATCGCGCGCACGAGCTGCAGGAGAAGATCGTCGCCGCGTATGCGCGCTACGACTTCGCCGAGATCGTGCAGGCGCTGTTGAATTTCTGCAGCGTGGACCTGGGCTCGCTGTATCTGGACGTGACCAAGGACCGCCTGTACACGATGGCCGAAGACGCGCGCGGCCGCCGTTCGGCGCAGAGCGCGATGTATCACGTGGCCGAGGCGTTCGTGCGCTGGATCGCGCCGGTGCTGAGCTTCACCGCCGAAGAACTATGGGGCTATCTGCCGGGCAAGCACACCGACAACGTGCTGTTCGCCACCTGGTACGAGGGGCTGGCGCCGCTGCCGGCCGATGCCGCGTTGACCAGTGCGGACTTCGACAAATTGCTGGCCTTGCGCGAGCAGGTGGCCAAGGTGCTGGAGCCGATGCGTGCCAATGGCGCGATCGGTGCGGCGCTGGAAGCGGAGATCACCGTGGCCGCCGATGCGCAGACCGCCGCGCGCTGGCAGCCGCTGGCCGAGGAGTTGCGCTTTTTGTTCATCAGTGGCGATGTCACCGTCACTGCGGCCAGCACCGACGACATCTTCGTCAGTGCGCAGCCGACCAGCAAAGCCAAGTGCGTGCGCTGTTGGCACCACCAGGCCAGCGTGGGCAGCGATCCGCGTCACCCGGAACTGTGCAGCCGCTGCGTGAGCAATCTCGAAGGCCCAGGCGAGGCGCGTCGCTGGTTCTGATGCGGGGCATCGACGGCAATGCGTCGCGGGAAATTCCGCGACGCATTGCCGATGTCTTTCGTAGAACGTGCTGCGCTGGAACGGGCCGCTGCGTTATTTGCAGGCTACTGCGCCACACGCTTACGCGGCGCTGACCGCTACGCCAGATGCGTTGTGGCGCTTGCTGAAGCTCGCGCTTGCGGCAACGCGGGGCAGGCAGCTGGCTGAAGCGTCCATGCCATCCTCGCTTGCCTGTCATCCAGCTTTGGTCATCGTTGTTTAGTTTTCGCCATCTCCAACGCCATCCAGGCATCTTCTCCGGCGTCGGAGAAATCACAACCAATTGCGACCTCTCGACATGAGTCAACGCCCCAAACCCTCCGCCCTGATCTGGTTGCTGTTGTCTGCGCTCGTGGTCGGGCTGGACCAATGGAGCAAGGCCTGGGTGCTGTCCAGCCTGCCCGAGTACACCGCCGTGCCGGTGATCGACGGCTTCTGGAACTGGTACCGCACCTACAACACCGGGGCGGCCTTCAGCTTTCTGAGCGATGCCGGCGGCTGGCAGCTGTGGTTCTTCACCGCGCTGGCGGTGGGCATCAGCGGGCTGCTGGCGTTCTGGCTGTCGCGCACCGCGCGCGGGCAGTGGCGTAGCGCGCTGCCGTATGCGCTGGTGATCGGCGGGGCGATCGGCAACGTGATCGACCGTCTGATGCATGGCCACGTGGTCGATTTCATCCAGTGGTACATCGGCAGCCACACCTGGCCGTCGTTCAATATCGCCGACTCGGCGATCGTGGGCGGCGCCATCGGGATCGCGGTATTCGGTCTGTTCGACAAGTCCAGGAGTCGGGAGTCGGGAATCGGGAATCGACGCTGAAGTCGCGTTGCACCGGCGCCGCCCGATGCCATCCTCCATTCCCCATTCCCGTAGAATGCCCGCCATGGAAGTCCTGCTCGCCAATCCCCGTGGTTTCTGTGCCGGTGTCGACCGTGCGATCGAGATCGTCAAGCGTGCGATCGAGACGCTGGGCGCGCCGATCTATGTGCGCCATGAAGTGGTGCACAACCGTTTCGTGGTCGACGACCTCAAGCAGCGCGGCGCGGTGTTCGTCGAAGAACTCGACGAGGTGCCCGACAACGCCACGGTGATCTTCAGTGCACACGGCGTCTCGCAGGCGGTGCGCCTGGAGGCCGAGCGCCGCGGGCTCAAGGTGTTCGACGCGACCTGTCCGCTGGTGACCAAGGTGCACTTCGAGGTGGCGCGGCATTGCCGGGCCGGCCGCGATGTGGTGCTGATCGGCCATGCCGGGCATCCGGAAGTGGAAGGCACGATGGGGCAGTGGAGCCGTGAGCGCGGCCCGGGCACGATCTATCTGGTCGAAGACATCGAGCAGGTGGCCACGCTGCAGATCCGCCAGCCCGAAAACCTTGCCTACACCACCCAGACCACGCTGTCGGTGGACGACACCATGGGCATCATCGAGGCCCTGCGTGCGCGCTTCCCGGCGATGCAGGGGCCGCGCCACGACGATATCTGTTACGCCACCCAGAACCGCCAGGACGCGGTGCGCGATCTCGCGCGCCAATGCGATCTGGTGCTGGTGGTCGGTTCGCCCAACAGTTCCAATTCCAATCGCCTCAGCGAGCTGGCGCGGCGCGACGGAGTCGAGTCCTACCTGATCGACAACGCCAGCGAGATCGATCCGGCCTGGATCGTCGGCAGGAAGCACATCGGCCTGACCGCCGGCGCTTCCGCACCGCAGGTGCTGGTGGATGGGGTGCTGGCGCGGCTGCGCGAACTGGGCGCCGAGGGCGTCTCCGAGCTGGAGGGCGAGCCGGAATCGATGGTCTTCGCGCTACCCAAGGAACTGCGGTTGCGTTTGGTTAGCTGAAGGTAGGCGCTTGTAAATGGGCTTGGCGAGTAGGGATTCGGTTTGGCGCGTGCCGGGCGCCTTGCAGTTGTCAGCTGACTGACCTTCTCCAGTCGCAACCTGGCGCATGACGCCGCAACGCCCGGCCTGCTCCACCAGCGGCGATTGACCGGGGACTGGCTCCGCTCCTACAATTCACGGCTCGCCGGAATAGCTCAGTTGGTAGAGCGGCGCATTCGTAATGCGTAGGTCGTAGGTTCGATTCCTATTTCCGGCACCATCGCTTCAATACTGGGTCGGCCATTGGTCGGCCCAGTTGCGTTTTGGGCGGATGCACGTACACCTCAGCGCACGCGCAGCCATAGACGCGGCACATCACGCAGGCCTGATTGTGCAGGTCCGCAATCGCATCGCTTTTGCCCTGCGCAGCGCTGCGACAACATGTCGCATACGTTTGCGCGCATTAATTGCGGCAGATCATGGCCGATGGGTTTCGTGCAGGTGCAGCAAAGTTTAAAATTAGGGAGCTAACCCGTGTCTTCGGTCTGCGCGGTCATCTTTCTTCAGGAAGAGCGCTGCCGGACATGTCCCGAAAGGGGATGCGACGCATGAGGCTGGCGTTCCTTCGCACTTGGATCGACCGATGATTCCGTTGAAACATCTCGGGCGTGTACTTCGTCCAGGCCTGATGTTGCCGTTCCTGCTGTTGGCAGGCTGCAACTCGGCCATTCTCAATCCGAAAGGCCAGATCGGCCACGACGAGAAGCAGCTGCTGATCACTTCGGTGGTGCTGATGCTGATCGTGGTCATCCCGGTGATCGTGATGACGATTGCGTTCGCGTGGAAATATCGCGCGTCCAACACGAAGGCGCGCTACGAGCCGGATTGGTCGCACTCCACCGCGATCGAAGTGGTGGTGTGGTCGATCCCGTGTGTGATCATCCTGGTGCTGGCGGTGCTGACCTGGCGCTCGTCGCATGCGCTGGATCCGTACCGGCCGCTGGATTCGGACGTCAAGCCGATCACCATCGAGGCGGTCTCGCTGGACTGGAAGTGGATGTTCATCTACCCCGACCAGAACATCGCCACGGTCAACGAAATCGCCTTCCCGGTGCACACGCCGCTGAACTTCAAGATCACCTCCGACACGGTGATGAACTCGTTCTTCATCCCGCACCTGGGCACGATGATCTACGCGATGGCCGGCATGGAAACCAAGCTGCATCTGGTGGCCAACGAGCCGGGCGAATACTTCGGCCTGTCGACCAACTACAGCGGTCACGGTTTCTCGAAAATGAGCTTCAAGGCGCACGCCGTCGATCAGGCCGGCTTCGATGCGTGGGTGGCCAAGGTCAAGGCATCGCCGAAGGCGCTGACTGCCATTGAGTACCAGGTGCTGGCCGCCAATCGCAACGATAAAGAACAGTATCCGGTCACCTATTACTCGTCGGTGCAGGACGGCATGTTCCGCTCGCTAGTCGACAAATACATGAATGGTCCGGGTCACGGTCCGCAAGGCCATGGCGAAGGCCACGGCGACCATCAGGCATCGGCTGCAGAGCCGGTTGCCATGTGCACTTCTGGAGACAAGTGATGCTAGGCAAACTTACGCTCGAGGCGGTTCCGTACCACGAGCCGATCATCATGGTCGCTCTCGGTGGCGCCGGCCTGCTCGGCCTGCTCATCGCGGGCGCCATCACCAAGTACAAGCTGTGGGGCTACCTGTGGAACGAGTGGTTCACCTCGGTGGATCACAAGCGCATCGGTGTGATGTACATCATCGTGGCGCTGGTCATGCTGCTGCGCGGCTTCGCCGATGCGGCGATGATGCGTGCCCAGCAGGCGTTGGCGGGTAACGGCGGCGAAGGCGTGCTGCCGCCGCATCACTACGACCAGATCTTTACCGCGCACGGCGTGATCATGATTTTCTTCATGGCCATGCCGTTCATGACGGGCCTGTTGAACCTGATCGTGCCGCTGCAGATCGGCGCACGCGACGTGGCGTTCCCGTTCCTGAACTCGCTGAGCTTCTGGCTGTTTGTGGCCGGTGCGGCGCTGATCAACATCTCGCTGGGTGTCGGCGAATTCGCGCAGACCGGCTGGCTGGCGTATCCGCCGTTGTCGGGGCTGGAATACAGTCCGGGGGTCGGTGTCGACTACTACATCTGGGCGTTGCAGGTGTCAGGCCTGGGCACGTTGCTGACCGGCATCAACTTCTTCGTGACGATCATGCGGATGCGCGCGCCGGGCATGACCCTGATGCGCATGCCGATCTTCACCTGGACCGCGTTGATCACCAACATCCTGATCATCGCCGCGTTCCCGATCCTGACCGTGGCGCTGGCGTTGCTGGGTGCCGACCGTTACCTGGGCACGCACTTCTTCACCAACGACGGTGGCGGCAACGCCATGATGTACGTCAACCTGATCTGGATCTGGGGCCACCCGGAAGTCTATATCCTGATCCTGCCGGCGTTCGGCATCTTCTCCGAGTTGATCGCGACCTACAGCCGCAAGCGGTTGTTCGGCTACACCTCGATGGTCTACGCCACCTCGTGCATCGGCGTGCTGTCGTTCGTGGTGTGGTTGCACCACTTCTTCACCATGGGCTCGGGTGCCAACGTCAATGCCTTCTTCGGCATCACGACGATGATCATCTCGATCCCGACCGGCGTGAAGATCTTCAACTGGCTGTTCACCATGTTCCGCGGTCGTGTGCACATGACCTCGCCGGTGCTGTGGACGATTGGCTTCATCATCACCTTCACCATCGGCGGCATGACCGGCGTGATGCTGGCGATTCCGGCCGTGGACTTCGTACTGCACAACAGCCTGTTCCTGATCGCGCACTTCCATAACGTGATCATCGGCGGCGTGGTGTTCGGCTACCTGGCCGGCCTGACCTACTGGTTCCCGAAGGCGTTCGGCTTCAAGCTCAACGAGAAGATCGGCAAGGCTTCGTTCTGGTGCTGGATCATCGGCTTCTTCGTGGCCTTCATGCCGCTGTACGTGCTCGGCTTCATGGGCATGACCCGTCGCATGAACACCTACAACCACCCCGAGTGGGCGCCGTGGCTGTATGTCGCCGCGGTGGGTGCTGCGATCATTGGCATGGGTATCTTCCTGAACCTGGTGCAGATCGGTTACAGCGTGTGGAAGCGCAAGGAGCACATGGACTACACCGGCGATCCGTGGGATGGCCGCACGCTGGAGTGGGCCACCTCCTCGCCGCCGCCGTTCTACAACTTCGCCGTGCTGCCGCACATCGACGACCGCGATCAGTTCTGGGCCGACAAGCAGAACGGCAAGGGCTGGGTGCGTCCGTCCAAGTACGAAGCGATCCACATGCCGCGCAACACCGGTGCAGGCGTGTATATCGGCGCCTTCAGCGTGCTGATGGGCTTCGGGTTGATCTGGCACATCTGGTGGCTGGCGATCATTGGCCTGGTCGGCATGATCGGCAGCTTCATCGCACGTACCTTCGATGACGACATCGATTACTGGGTGCCGGCCGACGAAGTGGAGCGCATCGAAAACGCGCGCTTTGCCCTGCTCGAACAGCAACATGCGGCGCAGGCCGCGAAGGTGGTATGACCATGTCTTCCTCGACCACGCTTGACCACGCCGCCCACGCGGGCGGCCACGACGACCACGAGCACCACGACGCCGGTGGCAACACCGTCTTCGGGTTCTGGGTCTACCTGATGAGCGACTGCCTGCTGTTCGCCGGTCTGTTCGCCACCTATGCGGTGCTCTCCGGCGCCACGGTGGACGGGCCGACGGCCAAGGAGTTGTTCGACCTGAAGTTCGTGCTGGTGGAAACCTTCCTGCTGTTGTTCAGCAGCCTGAGCTTCGGCGTTGCGATGATTTCCGCGCACAAGCGCAGCATGACCGGGCTGTATGCCTGGCTGGGCGTCACTGCGCTGCTGGGCATCGGCTTTCTGTGCATGGAAGTGTGGGAGTTCAACCACCTGATCCATGAAGGTGCGGGCCCGGGCCGCAGCGCGTTCCTGTCCGCCTTCTTCACCCTGGTGGGCACGCACGGTCTGCACGTGGCCTCGGGTCTGTTGTGGATGGCGGTGCTGGTGATCCAGATCTCCAAGAACGGCCTGACTCCGCGCAACAGCACGCGTCTGGCCTGCCTGAGCCTGTTCTGGCATTTCCTGGACATCATCTGGATCGGTGTGTTCACCGTCGTCTATCTGCTGGGAGCGCTGTAATGGCCAATCACCACGCGCATGAAACCGCCGCCGACGCACATGCCGGCGGCCTGAAGTCCTACCTGATCGGCTTTGTGATGGCCGTGATCCTCACCGTCATCCCGTTTGCGATGGTGATGAGCGGGGCGTTCTCCAAGGGCGTCACCGTCATCGTGATCTCGCTGATGGCCGCGGTGCAGATGCTGGTGCACATGGTGTACTTCCTGCACATGGATCGCTCGCCCGAGCAGCGTTCCAACGTGCAGGTGGGCCTGTTCTCGCTGCTGATCATCGGCATCGTGATCGTCGGTTCGCTGTGGGTGCTGCACAACATGAACGTCAACATGATGCATTGAGACGGCGCCGCGCCGGATCGCGTCATGCTGTTATGAAGAAAGCCGCCAGCGATTGGCGGCTTTTTTTTTTGCGCATGAATTTGCCTGCGGCATGACCAATGGCATACGGGGAAGCCGTGGTGGGCGCTTAGCATCGTGGGCTTGCCTGTTCCAGGTCACCTGCGGAGTTGCGATGAAGATGCCCACCCTGTTGTCCGTGTCGCTGCTGGCAGCGCTGTCGTTGCCCGCCGCCGCGCAAACCGCTGCGCCGCAGGACGTGCCGTTCGAAGGCAGCTTGAAGATCGATGTCGATGCCACCGATCTGGCGCACCGCATCTTCAAGGTCAGGACCACCATGCCGGCAAAGCCCGGCCCGATGACGCTGCTGTATCCGCAGTGGATCCCCGGCAATCACTCACCGACCGGGCCGATCGACAAGCTGGCCGGTCTGGTGATCAAGGTCGATGGCAAGGTGGTGCCGTGGACGCGCGATCAGTTCGACGTATATGCCTTCAAGATCGATGTGCCGCAGGGCGCTACCGAGCTGGTGGCCGAGTTCAAGTTCCTCTCGCCGCAGGCCAGCAACCAGGGCCGGGTGATGATGACCCCGGAAATGCTCAACCTGCAGTGGAATACCACCGCGCTGTATCCGGCCGGTGTCTTCGCACGCAACATCAAGACACAGGCCAGTGTGACCTTGCCCAAGGGCTGGGACTACGCGACCGCGCTGGAAACCCAGAGCCGGGTCGGCGACACGGTGACCTTCAAGCCGATCGACTTCGACGACCTGGTCGACTCGCCGATGTTCGCCGGCAAGTACTACAAGCGCGTGGAACTGAGCGGCGGCAAGCAGCCGGTCTACCTCAACGTCTTTGCCGACGAAGCCAAGTCGCTGGAGGCCAAGCCCGAGCAGATCAAGGCGCATGCAGCGCTGGTGCAGCAGATGGACAAGCTCTACGGCGCGCGCCATTTCGATCATTACGAATTCCTGTTGGCGCTGACCAAGAAGCTGGGTGGCATCGGGCTGGAACACCATCGCTCCAGCGAAAACAGCGGTGTGCCGACCTACTTCACCGAGTGGGACAAGAGCTGGACCGGGCGCGACCTGCTCGCGCACGAATTCAACCATTCCTGGAACGGCAAGTATCGCCGTGGCGCGGATCTGGCCACGCCCAATTTCAACGTGCCGATGGGCGACAGCCTGCTGTGGCTGTACGAGGGCCAGACCCAGTTCTGGGGCGAAGTGATGGCCGCACGTTCGGGCCTGTGGACGCAGGATCAGGCGCGCGAGATGCTCGCTGGCGTGGCAGCCCAGTACGAGCGTGGGCGCCCCGGCATGGCCTGGCGCACCGTGCAGGACACCACCAACGATCCGACCATGTCGATGCGCCGGCCCAAGGCGTACCGCAGCTACCAGATGAGCGAGGACTATTATTCCGGCGGCCAGATGATGTGGCTGGAAGTGGACAGCAAGCTGCGCGCGCTGACCAACAACAAGCGCTCCATCGACGACTTCGGCAAGGCGTTCTTCGGCATGAGGAACAGCGATTGGGACGTCAATCCGTACACCTTCGACGACATCGTGACCACGCTCAACGGCGTGGCCGCCTACGACTGGGCGAGCCTGTTGCGCAACCGCATGGACGGGCACGGGTCGTTGAACGGCGGCATCGAAGCCAATGGTTGGAAGCTGGTCTACAACGAGGAGCCGAACCTGGCCACCAAGGCGGATGAGAGCGACGACAAGGACGCCAGCCTGACCTATTCGCTTGGCCTGTCTTTGAAAGCCTCGGGCGATATCAGCGATGTGCTGTGGGATGGCCCGGCCTTCAATGCCGGCCTGATCGCCGGCAACACGATCGTTGCTGTCAACGGTAGCGCGTTCAGTGCCGAGGTGATCAAGGACGCGATCAAAGCCGCCAAGGGCAGCTCCGCGCCGATCGAATTGCTGGTCAAGCGTCTGGACCGCTACGACACCGTGCGCATCGATTACCACGGCGGCTTGCTGTATCCGCATCTGGAGCGCATCGCCGGCAAGCCGGATCGCTTGAGCGAGTTGTACAAGGCGCGTTGATGGGCGCTGCCCGCTCGGAGCTGTTCGAGCGGGCAATGGAAGGATCCGGAGCTGCATGGTCGGTTGCGATCGATCATGCAGCTTCGGAGATCGATCTTCGTCGCTGCCGATGCCGACTGATCGACAGAAAGACATCGCGCGAGCCAAAGTGGCCGACGTCGCCGCTGCCTCCCGCATAGAGCGCCATCGTTGAAGTTTCCAGCTGCACGCAATCCCGCAGCGCGTCAGCCTAGACGATTCCCGATTCCCGATTCCCGATTCCCGATTCCCGAATCCCGAATCCCGAATCCCGAATCCCGAATCCCGAATCCCGGCACCAAGCGCCAGCGTCGCGCATCCTGAGACCGGCGGCGACTATGCTGTCGCTCCAGAAACGATTGGCTAACTGACGATGGCGAAGGCAAAAATAGCCTATGTCTGCGGCGAGTGTGGCGCCGAATACAACAAGTGGCAGGGGCAATGCACCGAGTGCGGGGTGTGGAATACGCTCAGCGAAATCGTGCTCGAAAGCGCAACCCCCGGTGGCAAGGCATCGCCGGCGGCTTCGCGCCGCACCGGTTGGTCGGGCAAGACCGAGGCGCCCAAGATCACCGCGCTCAAGGACGTGCGCCAATCCGAACAGGCGCGCGTGTCCACCGGCATCGGCGAGTTCGATCGGGTGCTGGGCGGCGGTCTGGTCGAAGGCGCGGTGGTGTTGATCGGTGGCGACCCCGGCATCGGCAAGTCGACGTTGTTGCTGCAGGCATTGGCCAGCATGGCCAGTACGCTGCCGGTGCTGTACGTCACCGGCGAAGAATCGCTGGCCCAGGTCGCAGGACGTGCGGTGCGCCTGGATCTGCCGCTGGAGGGCCTGAATGCGCTGGCCGAAACCGGCATCGAAAACATCCTGCAGCACGCCAGCGTGGCGCGGCCGAAGCTGATCGTGGCCGACTCGGTACAGACCTTGTGGACCGAATCGCTGACCGCAGCGCCGGGCTCGGTGAGCCAGGTGCGCGAGAGCGCGGCGCGGCTGGTGCGCTATGCCAAGGAAACCGGCACCGCCGTCTTCCTGGTCGGCCATGTGACCAAGGAAGGCGGCATCGCCGGGCCGCGCGTGCTGGAGCATATGGTCGATGCGGTGCTGTACTTCGAAGGCGAAAGCGGCAGCCGGTTTCGCTTGCTGCGCGCCTTCAAGAATCGCTTCGGTGCGGTCAACGAGCTGGGCGTATTCGCGATGGGCGAGAAGGGCCTCAAGGAGGTCTCCAACCCGTCGGCGATCTTCCTGTCCGGCGGCAGCACCCAGCAGCCCGGCAGTTGCGTGATGGTCACCCGCGAAGGCACCCGGCCGCTGATGGTGGAAGTGCAGGCGCTGGTGGATGCCTCGCCGTTGTCCAATCCGCGTCGGGTCGCGGTGGGGTTGGAACAGAACCGGCTGGCGATGCTGCTGGCGGTGCTGCATCGCCATGGCGGCATCGTGGTGGGCGATCAGGACGTCTTCGTCAACGTGGTCGGCGGCATCCGCGTGCAGGAAACTGCGGCCGATCTGCCGGTGTTGCTTGCAGTGTTGTCCTCGTTGCGCGACCGGCCATTGGCCGAGAAGACGATCGCCTTCGGCGAGGTGGGGTTGTCCGGCGAGATCCGCCCGGTGCCCAACGGCGAGGACCGCCTGAAAGAAGCCGCCACCCATGGTTTCAAGCGCGCGATCGTGCCCAAGGCCAATGCACCGAAGACCACCAGCATCAAGGGCATGGAGATCATTGCGGTGGAGCGGCTGAGCCAGGCCTTGGAAGCGGCGGCTGACTGAGGTCCATGCAGAGCGGGGCGGGCGCTGCGCCGAGCAGTGTCGAACGTGGCGGCAGCATCGCCTCGACCACGTCAGGCAGCCGCATGTTGCGCTCGTCCCGACCGTCGCCGGCCGTCAATGAGCATCGGACGTCCTGACGATCGCCTCTCATGAGCGCACGCTCAGCCAGAGTCATTGTTGAAAACCTGGCAACCCTCAGTGCGCGTAACGAGCTGCGGCGGCGACGTGCCGGATGCAGAACCTCAGCCGGTCGGATTGGTGCGTTGACCGCGCCTCTCCGCTACGACCGAGCACTGCAAACCGTCTGTCGGATGGACGGCTGTATTTATATTTGATCGTCGAGAAAACGTTTTCAGAAAGAGTGCGGCTATGGCACCATGCGCGGCCCGTTGCACCGTGTACCGGATCACAGACACCGCTGACTGCTCTTACCTGGAGAATCACAATGGAATGGATGTTGTTGCCGCTCAAGCGCTACGCCGACTTTAGCGGTCGCTCGCGTCGCAAGGAATACTGGATGTTCTTCTTGCTGCAGATGATTGTTCTGCTGGTACTGGGCGGCATTTTCGGCATCGCGGCCGCGATAGGAGGCGGCGACAACGGCCCCGGCCCGCTGGCGTGGGTGGTGTCTGCCATCATCATGATCGTCGGCCTGGCAATGATGGTGCCGGGCATCGCAGTGACCGTGCGTCGCCTGCATGACCAGGGCAAGTCCGGCTGGTTCTATCTGATCAGCCTGGTGCCTTACGTGGGTGCGATCGTCTTGCTGGTCTTCATGTGCATGGACGGCACCCCGGGCCCGAACGAATACGGTGAAAGCCCCAAGCAGTAACCGGACGCACAGATCGATCGAACAACGGCGCAGGGGAGTCCCTGCGCCGTTGTCGTATGTGCAATTTTATTAGCCTGAAACAAGCCTTGCGTCGGCACGCACCACGCCAAGACGCGTCTGGATCAGCACGCCGCAGCGTGGCTTGCCGCGTTCTGGGGTGTGAGCTTGCCCGGAGTCACTGCGTCTGTGTCATGCAGTGCAAGTTCCAGCTTGTAGCCATGCGAATACACGGTTCTGATGCGCACCGCGCCACTGTGATTGCACAGCTGCAACTTCTTGCGCAGCTTGTAGATGTGCTGCTCCATGGTGCGGTCGGTGAACTCGGTGTGGCTTCCCCATACCGCCTTGGCCAACTGGCAGCGGCGGAAGCACACACCGGGGCTGGAGAACAGCAACCAGGCAATCGAAAACTCGCGTGCGGTGAGCACGATCGGCTTGCCGTGCAGATACACCGTGTTTTCGTCGCGGATCAACTGGTAGGGCCCGACGCTGAGTTGCTGCGTTTCCGGGCATGCCTGCGCCACCGGCGAGATCGCCAATGCTGCGCGGACATGCAACTCATGCGAATTGAACGGCAGCGCCAGCACGTCCTGCGCACCGGCGCGATACCAGGCCAGGATGTCGTTGGGGCAATCGAAGCGCCCCAGCACGATCAATGGCGTTGGATGGCCGCTATGGCAGCGCTGCCAGGCCAGCAGCGAACTATCGTCGGAGGCAACGCAGGTCGCATCGAACACCAGCAGCTCGCAAGGGGAATGTCGCAGTGAGCGCAGAAGTTCGAGTTCGTCGGAAAAGACCGCAAAACTCGGCGCGAGCGGTGCGAGGCTCGCGTTGACCTGCGAGGCCAGACGCGCATCCTGCGTCAACAGGAAAGCCGATCCTTGCTTGCCGGAAGCGTTGGCGTACATCAGCCAGCCTTCCCATGTCGGCATGCGTACCAGTCGTATGTCGGGTGCCTGTTGCGTGCAGCCGGCGCCAATACAAAACCCACGTGTATAGATAAGTACATCGCCAAAACCTTTCGGCTGCCTAGGAGGGTCTGACCGAGATCAGACGAATGGTATGTACCATTGGCGAGGCGGAAAGTTTCACTGCTGCGTACTTTTCTTCGGCTTTGCGTGGGTTGGCTTTAACGTGCGCTCAGATACGCGTAACAGAGCTCTTACATTTAGGCATGGATAGGCCGGAAATAACAAAATTCCGACATTGCCGCGGCGGACGGCGCTACGGAAGCGCCAGAAAATCGCCCGCGCCGCAGACATTCAGACAAATTGGTCAGGTATAGACCAAGGTATTGCAATTTATTCGCTGTTATAGCGCTTGTGGAATATGTCGGCGGCTTATCGACGCGGCGGATCGCCGAACTTTCTATTCGCGGCGACTGCGTCTGTTACCACAAGCAACCGACATGCAGTCATTGCCACGACATGCTTCGACAACGCGAGCTGCGCGTGGAAGCGAGGTGTTCCGAGACGTTCCGGCATCGGCGGGGTCTCGCTGCAGGAGTCGATGTCTTCAATACGCAATCGCATGTCGTGCGATGTCCTGTGCACGACATCGGACCTGGAGTGCAAAAAATGCCCACATGCTCTGCACGCTGCGCGACTGGCATGGTTCGACACAGAGTGAGGATTTTTGATTTTCTTAGTGCCCTAAAGTGAGAAATTCCATTGGATCCGCTGCATACAATCGATTGCGCCAAAAGACCGGCGAAATTGGTTGTTTTTTTGCTCATCCCCCTAAAGAGAGAGCCTGGCATGATCCTTTCCACCTACCTCGCAGCGATCTCTGCGTTGTCGTACGCAGACCGTCTTCCTACCTATACAAGCAGGATGCTGGTTGGTGCCTGGCCGCAGGGTCTGCAACACCTTCAACAACGCCGCGACGGGCAGGCCGCCTCGGATGGCGGCGACGATGAAGTCAGCCTGCTCGGCGCCAGTGGTGACGCGCTGCTGATCCTGGAGTATCAGGAAGAAGCCGAAGACGCCTATCGCCATGCGTTGAAGGCGATGCGTGGGCATCAACGGCAGCTGCGGCTGTTGTCATGCCGCAACACCGCCTGGTTGATGCTGAGCCAGCGCCGGCTGAGCGCCGCGTTGAACTGTTTTGCACAGCTGGCGATGGACCGCGAGACGCCGTCCTGCCTGTGCGGCGAGAGCCTGTTGGGTAAAGCGTTGACGCACTTCCATCTGGGCCAGAGCACACTCGCGCTGCAGACGCTGGAGCGCGCCAACGAGGTGCTTTCGGAACTGGAGACCGGTGCGAGCGATTGGCTGCGGATCGCCACCGCGCTGCGCCTGGACATGATTGCGCAGCTGCGCATCCGTCGCTCCGATCGCATGAGCGACCACGTGTTCTGGCAGGCCACGCTGCGCCAGGAAGATGCGGCGCATGCCTTCGAGCCCAACGAGCTGCGCGCCTGCATCGCCGACCTGGCCGAGAGCATGCCGGTGCTCGCCCAGCGCATGCGGCATGTGCGCAACCTGCTGCGGATTGCCGGTGGCGATACCTTCGGCTTCGATGCGCAGATCGATGCGTTGCCGGCTGCGGCCACCGGTTGCCCGCCGTGCGCCCGCCAGGACGCGCAGGTGGAACTGGCGCTGGCTGCGTTGGCGGTGGGGCGTGCGGATCTGGCCGAGCGTGCGTTGGCCGGTGCCGGCCGGCACCATGCGCCGCGCTGGAATCTGGAGTTCGAGTATTGCCAGGCCAAGATCAGCCAGGCGTTGGGCAAGACCGAGCAGGCGCTGCTGCTGTACAACCGCTACGCGTTGGGCGCGGTGCAGTGCCTGCGCAGCGAGGTGCAGGCACCGCGCTTGCTGGAAAGCGGCACACCGGCGCATGTCAGCGACGACATCTCGGCGCGTCTGCCGGCCAAGTACCGGCGTGCCTACACCTACATGATCACCAACGCGCATCGCTCGGATCTGTCGATCAATGAAGTGGCTGCGCAGATCGGGGTGACCGGGCGTGCGTTGCAGCAGGCGTTCAAGTCCGCCACCGGGCTGTCGCCGACCCAGGTGCTGCGCCGTTACCGGATGCAGAGCATCCGTGACGAACTGCTGGCCGAAGGCGGCTGCGGCAGTGTGCTGCAGGCGGCAAGCCGTTGGGGCGTGGGCAGCCGCTCGGCGCTGGCCAAGGGCTACCGCCAGCACTTCAATGAGGCACCGATGGAAACCTTGCAGCGATAATGTGTCTGGCGCCACGGCCGTGCAGTCATGCAGGCCGTGGCGCTTCGTTTCCGGTGGGTGATGCAGCAGCGATGTCCGGTCGCAGTGCGGTGGAGGGATCCGAATTGAGACGTGCGTGCGTGCGGCGTGGCTTGCGGCTATGCTTTCCGGCTCGCATTGCCACCCAGGAAGGCGCGTCCGAGGATGGGCGTGGCCGCCAAGGAAACGACAAACGATCATGCAAGATCACCCCTCCGAGGCGACGGACGCCTCTCAGATCCGCCGTGCAGGCGTCGATCTCAACGGACTGATGTCCGTCCTCAGCAAGCACCTCTATTCCACACCGGTAGTCGCGTTGCGCGAGCTGGTGCAGAACGCGCACGACTCGATCCTGCGCCGTCGCCTGGAACAACCCGACTGGCAAGGCGAATCGCGCATCGACGTGCATGCCGATGCTGCCCTGGGCATCGTGCGCATCATCGACACCGGCGCCGGGCTGACCCAGCAGGAAATTCACGACTATCTGGCCACCGTGGGCGTGGGCTACACCCGTGGGCTGCGTCAGGGCGGGCATGAAGACAGCGGCCTGATCGGCATGTTCGGCCTGGGGTTCTTGTCGGCCTTCGTGCTGGCGCGCCGGGTCACCGTGCGTACCACCTCGTACCAGACACCAACGTTGGGGCATTGCTACATCTCCAGCAATGCCGAGCAATACACGGTCAGCCCTATCCCGGCGCGTGCGCAGGTCGGCACCGAAGTGGTGCTGGAACTGCATGAGGACTATCTGTCGCTGGCCCAGGAAGGGCGGCTGCGCGAGATCCTGTCGCGCTACTGCGCGCTGTTGCGCGAGCCGATCTGGATCGGTGGCGATGCGCAGGCGATCAACCCCGAACCTCCGCCGTGGCGCATGCACGATGCGGTGCCCTTGCATCCGGTGCAGGCCTGGCGGCGGCAACGCGAGTTTGCCGCGCGCTTCGAGCGCAACTTCGAACCGCTGTGCTGCATGCCGGTGCGCACCGAGGAGGGCAGCGATGCGGTTGGCTTGCTATGGGTACAGGACGGGGCGACCTACGGCACCAGCGACAACCGCAATCTGTCGGTGTTCCTGCGCGGCATGCTGCTGGACGACAACGCACGCGAGCTGCTGCCGCCGTGGGCGGGCTTCATCGGCGGGGTGATCGAATCCAATCGGCTGACGCCCACTGCCAGCCGCGAGGATCTGCAGCGCGACTCCACCTACACGGCGGTGCAGCACGCGCTGTCCGAAGCGCTGGTACAGGGCTTGGCCGACGTCGCACGTCAGCAGCCGGAAGCCTGGCGACGCATCCTGCTGCGCCACAACGAGGCCTTGCTGGGCGCGGCCTTGTGCGACGAGCGCCTGTTCGAGTTGCTGATGGAACACGTGCGGGTGCCGACCTCGCAAGGCGATCTGCCGGCGCAGCAGTTGCCGGCGCGTGGCGCAGTGCATGTGATCCTGGATAGCGACAGCGGTTTCGAAGAGATGCTGTTCCGCGCGATGGGCGTGCCGGTGGCCTACGGAAATCGCTATGCGGTGGTGCCGTTCCTGCGTCGCTGGGCGCAGGCCAAGGGCGTGCGGCTGGTGGAGCTGGGCACCGAGCAGGGCAACCGGCAGTTGTTCCAACTGGACGACAGCTTGCCGGCCGACGAACTGGCCTGGCTGGAACAGCATCTGGGCGATGGCGAAGCCTTGGTGCCAGCGCGTTTCAGCCCCGAAGCATTGCCGTTGGTGGTGGTGCCCGACCGTGAGGCCGAACTCAAACGCCGTCTGGAGCAGGACGAAAACGACAAGCGCGTGTCCACTGCTGCGCTGCGGCTGGCGCGGCAGTTCACCGCGGGGATCGAAGCACGCCAGACCCAGCGGCTGTATCTCAACCTCGACAACCCGGCGTTGCAGGCATTGCTGGCGGCGCAGCGCGCCGGCAATCCGCAGGCGGCGGTGGCGGCGCGGTTGCTGCGCTCACTGAAGGTGATCGTGTCGACGCAGGGGCGCAGCCAGCCGCAGCCGGGCGTCGGTGCGTCGGGCGGATCGGATTTGAACCGGGCTTTCGGCGATCTTGCCGAGGCCGTGACCCAACTGCTGGCCCGCTGAGCGCCGCATCGAAGGAGCAACAGGATGGAAATTTGGAACTGGGTTGAAAAGCTGCAGGACGATCTGGGCGAAGCCGGTCAGCCGCAGAACGCGCAACTGCTGACGCGCCTGACCGACCATATCTGCGACCTGCAGATCGAGCGCGCCGAAGCGCTCTTGCCCGAGGCGCGTGCGCTGGGCAAGACGCTGGCCAATCCGTGGCTGGAGGTGTTCGTCGGGCACTGGGAAATGCGCAACCGGGTCGGCAATCTGTGCGAAGGCGAGCGTGCGCTGAGCGATGCGGTGACGCTGTTCGAGCGCGCGCATCGCGCCGATGCGGTGGAGTGCCCGCAATCGGTGTGCGTGACCCAGGATCTGGCCGCGTGCTACGCCAATATCGACGGGCCGGGCTGGGTGGAAGAGCGCATCGAAGTGTGCGAAGAAACGCTGGGCCGCATCGACCCGAGCTGGTCGTGCTACCAGTGTCTGAGCTGCGAAAAAGCCGACGCCTTGCTCGACGATGGGCGCGGCGAGGCGGCACTGCACTATCTGGAAGAGCAGTCGCAGACCATTGTTGCGCATGGCGGGCAGATCTACGACGGCGTGCCGGACATGCGCATCTCGATCCTGCTCTCGCTCGGCCGTGCAGAAGAAGCGCTGGCGCTGATCGAACAGCGCGAACGCGAGGCCGCACGCGAAGGTGCAGAGTGGGCCAACTGCAGCCAGCCGCGGCGTTTGCAAAAGGCGCGCGCATTGGCGCTGTTGCATCGCGACGATGAAGCACTGGAGGCATTTCTGCCGTGGCGTGAGGTTGCGCCGCGCTATCGCATGCACTGGTTGCGTGCGGTGGTGGTGCTGGTGTCGCGCACGCCGGAGCGCAATACCTGGGATCTGGGCAGCCGCTTGCAGGTGATGCTGGATCATTACGTGCAGGTCGGTGCGCATCGCATCCTGATCGACGCGGCCGAGATGGCGATCGAGCTGGCGTTGCAGCGTGGTGCGGTGTGGACCGCGCGCCGGCATCTGGCGCTTGCGCGTGCGCATGTGCCCAAGTTGCGGCAGGACCGTGGCGCCACGCAATTGCTGGACCGTTTGGCCATGCGCATCGAGACCGCACCGGCGGGCGAGGCGCCGCCGGTGCCTGCCGCGCAGTTGCTGGAATGGCTGGAGGCGCAGGCCGAAGACGTGGTGCGCAACCCCGAGCGCGAGGCGCAATGGTTGCTGCAGGCAGTGGCCGAGCGCCCCGACGATGCCGAGCTGGTGGACACCACCGCGTCGGCATTGAGCGCGTGTGCGGCCGACGATGAGGCGATTACGCTGCTGTGGGCATTCGTGCAGCGGCATGCCGACCGCGAGACCAGCCCGACCTTCCGGCTGATGAATCTGCTGCTGGGCCGTGGCGACGACGCCGGCATGCGTCGGCTGGCGCAGCTGTATCGCCCGCTGGTGCCGGTGGCGGCACTGTGGTGCGAAGCACAGCTTGCCCAGCGGCTGGCCGATTGGCCGGCGCTGGAACAGGCCTGTACCGCGTTGCTGGACCTGTCGCCGAGCTCGCATGGCGCACGCGGTTTGCTGGGGCGCATGTATCTCAACACCGGGCGGTTTGCCGAAGCGGCCGAGGTCTACCGGCAACTGACCGAGCTGATGGAAGAGCCGCGCTCTGCGCATTGGGATCACATGACCGCGGCCAGTGCCGCTCAGCAGTGGGAGGCAGTACGTGCCTCGGCGCTGGCGATCGGCATGGAGCTGAGCAGCACCAGCGGTGTGGTCGAAGAGAACTGGGGCTGGGTGATCGTGCGTTGTGTGGACGACGGCGAGGCGGCCGAGTATTACGCGCGCCGCAGCGGCCCGGTGACCGCGCGCATCCTCGAAAACGCGCCTGCGCATCGGCGTCAGCATGTCGGCGAGTGGGTGGTGTTCGATGCCGAGTTGCTGTATCCGCCACCGGAAGACGAGGCCGAGCGCGAGCGTTTCGTGCCGACCTACGCGCAGGTGCATGTGTTGCAGGCAGGCGGTTACGGCAGCAGCTGGCTGGTGGATGGCGTGCATCCCGGCGAGCCGGCGATCGAGGCCTTGCGCGAAGAGATCGAGGCCCGCGGCTGGAAGCTGTGGGTGCACAGTCGCGACGAGTATCACGTGATCGATCCGGAACATCCGGATGCGTTCGACCCGGAAGATGCAAGCACGGGCCTGCCCGGCGTGTTGTTCACCGTGGCGCTGCCGGAAGCGGCGGCGCCGCTGGAATTGCATCGGGCCTTGCTGGCCGCCACCGCGCAGTGGCCGCACACGATGTGCTGGCTGCGTTTGGCCGAGGCCTGCGATCAGGATCCAAGGCCGCATCTGGACGCAGTGGAGCGTTACGGATTGTAGGTCGTGTGCGGGGCTAGTCGATGCGCGGTGCCGCATCCGGTGTCGGGACACGCCGCAAGTACGTCCATGTAGGCTCGGTGGCGGCATCCATGCCGCCACACGGTCCCGCCCCCGGATGCGACACCGCGCTCTCACTCTTCGCGGTTGCTGATCGGCAAGCAAGGGCTTTAGTCAGGCATAGTGCCTGCGGATTGCAAAGTCGATTTCCGCAGTCGATGTGTTTGGCATCAATCCATCGTTTCGCCATTGAAGCTCACGATCATGAAGCTCACGATCCGAAGAAGGGTTATTTAACCAGTCGCCGCTTTTTTTCCCGCTACCGGCAATATCCGGTGGTGCTTGCGCGCGGTGCCGCATCCGGGCATGTCGCACGTGTCCGATCAGCTGCGCCTGCCGTAGCGCTTCAGCCAATGCGCGTACGACGGCGGTAGCACCCACGACGGGCGTTCTTCGCCCAGCGCCAACGCGGCGTGATACGGCCAATGTGGATTGGCCAGGTGCGCGCGGCCGATCATCACCAACTCCATCTGCCCGGCGGCGATGACGTGGTCGGCTTCCAGCGGGTCGTCGATATTCCACGACGAGGCAACCGGCAATTGTGCCTCGCGGCTGACGCGTTCGGCGAACGGCGCAAGCAACGCCGGGCCCCACGGAATCTGCGCAGTCGGAGTGCTGAAGCCCATGCTGACGTTGAGCAGATCCAGGCCGCTTTGCTTGAAGTTGCGCGTCAGTGCGATGGCTTCCTGCAAGTCACCTCGCTTCGATCAAACTCCCCAGCACGCCTGGCGGCGGCGTCCGCCATCGGGCGGCGGCACTCAGACCATCACCGCCTGCATCCACCGCCTGCATCTGCGCAGGCGTGGCCGGGCGCACGTTCGCCATGTGCGCTGCAATGTCAAACTGCAGGGTGTAGTGTCTGATGACTGCTACAGGTTCGTCGTTGGTTGCCGAATCTGAATTGTTTTATTCTGCTGCGCTTCGGCGTGGGGGCGCCGCGCCAACCACGGGCGCAGTCCAGCCCGCATGCCCGGCCTTTCTTCTCTTATTACTGGGCGGGTGATCTCATGGTGGCATTGCAGCAGCGCTCGATCGATGCGATTCGTGGGCAGGAAACAACGTTGTTGACCGCGTGGCTGAGTTCCAGCTTCGGTAACGACGTGCGTATTTCGCGGCAGGAAATCGAAACCCAGGGCGCGGAATTCCTGCGCTTGCTGGTGGCCTCGTTGAAAGACGGCGGCAGCAGCCTGGACAGCGCCGAATGGAGCGAGGTGCGCCGCTTTTTGGAGACGCTCTCGCGCGACCGTGCCACGCGCGGCTTCGATTCGCAGGAAACCGCCAACTTCATTTTTTCGCTCAAGCGCGTGCTGTTCGAGCTGGTGCAGCGCGAGTACGCCAGTGCGCCGGAGGAGTTGGGCCTGCAGTTGTGGGCGCTGTCCGAATTGCTGGATCGTCTGGGCCTGTACACCGTCAAGGCGTTCCAGAAGACCCGCGAAGACATCATCGTGCGGCAGCAGGAAGAGATGCTGGAACTCTCCACCCCGGTGGTGAAGTTGTGGGACGGCGTGCTGGCGCTGCCGATGATCGGCACGCTGGATTCGCAACGCACCCAGGTGGTGATGGAATCGCTGCTGCAACGCATCGTCGATACCGGCTCGGAGATCGCCATCATCGACATCACCGGCGTGCCCACCGTGGACACCTTGGTTGCGCAGCACCTGCTCAAGACCGTCACCGCGATTCGCCTGATGGGCGCCGATGCCATCATCAGCGGCGTACGCCCGCAGATTGCGCAGACCATCGTGCATCTGGGGCTGGATCTGCAGGGCATCGTCACCAAGGCCAACCTGGCCGACGCATTGGCGCTGGCGCTCAAGCGCACCGGCGTGACCGTGAGCAAGGCGAGCTGACATGGAGCGTATCCCGATCCTGCGGATGGGCGACCTGCTGCTGGTCACCATCCAGGTGGACATGCACGACCAACTGGCGATGACGCTACAGGAAGACCTGTCGGAAAAGATCAGCGCCACCTCCGCGCGCGGCGTGCTGATCGACATTTCCGCACTGGACATCGTCGACTCCTTCATCGGCCGCATGATCAGCACCATCTCCGGGCTGGCCGCAGTGATGGATGCCAAGACCGTGGTGGTCGGCATGCAGCCGGCGGTGGCGATCACCTTGGTCGAACTGGGCCTGACCCTGCCGTCGGTGCGCACCGCGCTCAATGTCGAACGCGGCATGCGCCTGTTGCAGCAACCCGATCGCGACTCATGACCACCGGTTCGCAATCGGTACGCACCGAACAGGATGTGGTGCTGGCCCGGCAGACGGTGCGCAAGCTGGTGGTGCAGTGCGGCCTGCGTCTGGTCGACCAGACCAAGCTGGTCACTGCGGCCAGCGAACTGGCGCGCAACACCGTGATCTACGGCGGTGGCGGCGATATGGACTGGGCGCTGGTGGAAAACGGCATCCGCAAGGGCGTGCGGCTGACCTTCCGCGATGAAGGCCCCGGTATTCCCGATCTGGATCTGGCGCTCACAGACGGCTGGACTTCCGGCGGCGGGCTTGGTCTGGGTCTGTCCGGCAGCCGGCGGCTGGTGGACGACTTTGTGCTGGACACCACGCCGGGCAAGGGCACGCGCATCACCATCACCACATGGAAGTGACGGTTACCGGTGACGTGACCCGCCTGTTTCGCGTCGACGAAGCCAGCCAGGTCGGGCAGGCGCGGCGTGAATCGACGGCACTCGCGCAGACGCTGAGGTTCGACGAGGCCGCCTGCGGTCGCGTTGCGCTGGTCGCCACCGAGCTTGCCACCAACATGCTCAAGCATGGGCGTGGCGGCTGCTTTCAGTTGTCGGGCGTGGCTGCGCGCGAGGGCATGGGCGTGGAAATCTGCGCCATCGACGAAGGCCCGGGTTTTATACTGGAAGATGGTCTGCGCGATGGCTATTCCACCGCCGGCACACCGGGCACCGGGCTGGGCGCGATCAAGCGCAAGGCGCAGGTGCTGGACGCGTACTCCGATGCCAAGGGGGCGATCGTGATGGCGCGGCTGTTCGCGCAACCACGCGCCGAACTGGATCTGCCGTATGGCGCGGTGCGCGTGCCGCTGCATCACGAAGAGGTGTGCGGCGACGCCTGGCAGCTGGCGGTTGGCGAGCGACAGGTCACTGTTACTTTAATCGACGGCCTGGGCCACGGGCCTGGCGCCGCTGACGCCGCCGATGCCGGCACGCGTGCGCTGGCTGCGGCCAGTGGCGAGCCCGGCGAGCGCATCGCACGCCTGCATGCCGGCATGTCCGGCACCCGCGGCGGTGCGGCGGCGGTGATGCAGTTCGACAGCCGCACCGGCCAGGTGCGCTTTGCCGGCGTCGGCAATATCGTCGCCTCGCTGTGCGATGGCGATGGGGTGCGCGGCATGCCGTCGCATCCGGGCATCGTCGGGGTGCAGTTTCGCAAGGCGCAGCCGTTCGATTTTCCGAATGCCACCGGCAAGCTGCTGGTCATGCATAGCGACGGCCTGCAAACGCGCTGGAATCTGCGCGATCACCCGGCGCTATTGTCACGCCACCCGCGTATCGTTGCGGCGGTGCTGTTGCGCGATTACGCGCGCGGCCGCGACGATGCCTGCGTGTTCGTCATGCGTTTGGGAGCCATGCAATGAAGTCATCCGATGCCGCATCGGCAGCCGATCCGCTGGCCGAACTCGATGCGCTGCGGCAGCAGAACCAGGCCTTGCGCGAAGAGTTGGAAGAAACCAACCAGGGCGTGCTGGCGCTGTATGCCGAGCTCGATCAGCAGGCCGAACAGCTGCGCGATGTGTCCGAGCTCAAGAGCCGCTTTCTGTCGTACATGAGCCATGAGTTCCGCACGCCGCTCAGTTCGATCCTGAGCATCACCCGGCTGCTGGAAGACGGCATGGACGGGCCGCTCAACGCCGAGCAATCCAAGCAAGTGCGCTTTGTCAGCGCCTCGGCGCGCGAGCTCACCGAGATGGTCGACGACCTGCTGGATCTGGCCAAGATCGAAGCCGGCCGCATCACCATCTCGCCGGGCTGGTTCGACCTGATGGATCTGTTCTCGGCGTTGCGCGGCATGTTCCGCCCGCTCACCGATGCCGGCAGCACCACATTGATCTTCGAAGATCCGCCGGCGCTGCCGATGCTCTACACCGACGACAAGAAGCTGGCGCAGATCTTGCGCAACTTCATCTCCAACGCGCTCAAGTTCACCCCACAAGGCCACGTGCGCGTGTTCGCGCAGCTGGAAGGCGACACCCATGTGCGCTTCGGCGTGCAGGATACCGGCATCGGCATTCCGGCCGAGCTGCACGAGGCCTTGTTCGAGGATTTCGTGCAGGTGGATTCGCCGCTGCAAAAACGCCTGACCGGCACCGGCCTGGGGCTGGCGATCTGCAAGCGCTTCGCCGAGCTGCTCGGTGGCAGGGTGGGGATCAATAGCGTGGTCGGCGAAGGTTCCGAATTTTTCGTGGTGCTGCCGGTGACGCTGGCGGCGGAGAACGCACTTGCCCAGTAGTCATCGCATTTTGGTGGTCGACGACAACGCGGTGACGCGTTATTCGGTGCGGCGCGTGCTCGAGCATCATCAGTTCGTGGTCGAAGAGGCCGGCACCGGCACCGATGGCCTGGCCAAGCTGGCCACGCACGCCTTTGCCGCAGTGGTGCTGGACGTCAACCTGCCGGACATGAGCGGCTTCGACATCGTGCGCAGCTTGCGTGCCGCCCCGCGCACCGCGCTGCTGCCGGTGGTGCATGTGTCGGCCGCATCGATCGCCACCGGCGACATGGCCACCGGGCTGGATGCCGGTGCCGACGCGTACCTGATCCATCCGGTCGACCCCAGCGTGCTGGTCGCCACGCTGCGCACGCTGTTGCGCGCCCGCAATGCCGAAGATGCATTGCGTATCAGCGAGGCCCGCTTCCGCGAGATCTTCGAGCACATCAGCGCGCCGATCGCCGTGGTCGATTCCAGGCTGCACACGCACGAAGCCAATGCCGCCTTCCAGCGCCTGATCGGCAGCGCCACGCCCGGCGATGCGATCCAGGCGGCGGGGCTGGACCAGGCGACAACCGTGCATGCCCTGACCACCGCGCTGACGCACCGTGCGCGCTGGAGCGGCACGCTGTCGATCATCCGCGATGGCAAGTTGTGCGAAACCGAGTGGCGGGTGTCGCCGTATCGCGAGCCGGATCTGGGCTTGTTGCTGGTCGAGGACGTGACCGAACAGCGTCTGCGAGAGCGCGAACAACGCCAGGAACTGGACACCGCCACCACCGAGTTGGCGCACCAGATCGCCGAGCGCCAGCGCACCGAAATCCAGCTGCTGCAGGCGCAGAAGATGGAAGCGCTGGGAAATCTCACCGGCGGCATCGCGCACGACTTCAACAACCTGCTGACCAGCATCATTTCCGGGCTGGACATGATCCAGCTGGCGGTGGAATCCAACCGCATCGAGCGCGTGCCGCGGCTGGCGGAAATTGCCACCGGCTCTGCGCATCGCGCGGCCGCGCTGACCCAGCGCATGCTCGCGTTTGCACGCAAGCAATCGCTGGATGCGCAGGCGTTCGACATCAACGCACGCGTGCGCTCGCTGGAAGACATGCTGCACCGTTCGATCGGCGAGAACATCGTGCTGGAACTGGATCTGGCGCAGACGCCGCTGGTTGCGGTGGCCGATGCCAACCAGCTCGAGAACGTGGTGCTCAACCTGGTGATCAATGCACGCGATGCATTGAAGGGCAAGGGCACCATCCGCATTCAAAGCGCCGCCTACACCGCGCGCAACGATCCGGAACTGGACGATGGCGATTACGTGGCGGTGAATGTGATCGATAACGGCAGCGGGATCGAGCCGGCCATTCTCAATCAGGTGTTCGAGCCGTTTTTCACCACCAAACCCATCGGCGAGGGCACCGGCCTGGGCTTGTCGATGACCTATGGGTTTGCGCGTCAATCCGGCGGCACCGCGCGCATTACCAGCACCGTGGGCCGTGGTACCACGGTGGCCTTGCTGTTGCCGCGCGGGCTCACGGCAAGCGAGGTGGCGCCGGCACCGGCGCCCAGATCGCCGCGTCACCGTCACGAGCGCATCCTGCTGGTGGACGACACCGATGTGGTGCGCATGATGGTGAGCGAGGTGCTCAGCGATGCCGGCTACCACGTGACCGAAGCCGAAAATGCCAATGGCGCGCTGGAACAATTGCGTGCCGGGGTGGAAATCGATCTGGTGGTGTCGGATGTGGGCCTGCCCGGCATGAACGGGCGCGACATGGCCGATGTGGCACGCGCGCTGCGGCCCGGCTTGCCGATCCTGTTCATCACCGGCTACGCCGAAAACGCAGCCACGCGGCAGGAATTTCTGGCCGAAGGCATGGCCTTGCTGCCCAAGCCTTTCAGCCTCAACGATCTGCTCAACATGGTTGGGCAGATGCTCGACAGCAGTGTGCTTGCCGCCCGCGCATAACGCCGGTGGTGTGCGTGCCCGCGCTCAGCGCGGAGTGTTTATTTCCTCGCGCCTAGCGCGACTTGTTTATTTTCCCGCGCTTAGCGCGCGTGGGCATAAGGGCCAAAGGTGGCACAAAAAAACCGCCTGCTGTCAGCACACGGCCAGTGCGGGCATGCCGTTTCGTCATGCCACCCGCGTGCAATGGCATGGGTATAGACCTGGCGGCATGCGCGCGGCGGCACGCTTGCCATAGAGCTGCAACATTGCTGACATATCGTGCGCGCGGCGCCATCTTGCGCCCTCGTCCGGCATGCCTGTGCCGACGGACGTCACCTCGCGCTACCTACCCAAGGATCACCTCGCATGTCGTTGTACTCGTTTGTCTCCGCGTCCCTGACGTCCGCCGCCACACACGCTTCTGCACGCCGTTGCGCCGCCTTGCAGCGCACGCCGCTGGCGCGCGCCTGTGCCGGCCTGTTGCTTGCTTCGATGGCCGCCGCCGCATCTGCGCAGCAAACGCCGACGACCCAGGGCGAGGGCAGCCCGACCGCGCTGGATACGGTCACCGTCACCGCAGAGCACCGCGAGCAGAACCTGCAGGAGGTGCCGGTGTCGGTGGGTGTGGTGCAGGGCGCGGCGATGCGCGAGTTCACCGCAGGCGGCGACGACACCTTGCTGGCACTGTCCGGCCGCGTGCCGGGCTTCTATGCCGAGACCACCACCGGGCGCATCTTCCCGCGCTTCTATATCCGTGGTCTGGGCAATATCGATTTCTATCTCGGCGCTTCGCAGCCGGTGTCCATCATCCAGGACGATGTGGTGCTGGAACACGTGGTACTCAAATCCAACCCGGTGTACGACGTGGACCAGGTCGAAGTGCTGCGCGGCCCGCAGGGCACCCTGTTCGGCCGCAACACCACTGCCGGCATCGTCAAGTTCGACACGGTCAAGCCCGGCGATACCTATACCGGCCGCGTCGATGCCAGCTACGGCAGCTACAACACGGTGTCGCTGGACGGCGGCTTCGGTGGGCCGATCAACGACGTGCTGTCGTTTCGCGTCTCGGCCTTGTATCAGCACCGCGACGATTGGGTGGACAACACCTTCGCCGGCAGCAGCGCCGATGGCACGCGCACGCCGCGCAAGGATGCGATGGGCGGCTACAACGATCGTAATGCGCGCCTGCAGGTACTGCTCAAGCCCAACGATGCGTTCTCGCTGCTGGGCTCGGTGCATACGCGCGACTACGACGGCACCTCCACGTTGTTCCTGCGCAACGCAGTGACGCGCGGCAGCGACAAGGTCGACGTGCCGCGTGATCGCGTGGCCTACGACGAGGCGCACGACAACCCGCAGGCGTATCAGACCGACGGCGGCTCGATCAAGGCGATCTACGACTTCGGCGGCGTGTCGCTGACCTCCATCACCGCTTACGAAACCACCTCCGGCTACAGCCGTGGCGACACCGATGGCGGCGCAGCGGCCAACTACCCGGTCAATGGCGTGCCGAACGGCTTCGGCCAGTCGATGGGGCAGATCCGCGACCTGGATCAGTACACCCAGGAACTGCGTCTGGCCAGCGAAGGCGACGACGCACTGCAATGGCAGGTGGGCGCGTTCTACTTCGATGGCCGCGACACCACCGATTTCTATCAGCGTGCATATTTCCTGCAGACCGCCGCGCGCAACCCCAACAACTGGGTGCGGCTGCGCAACACCAACACCTCCTGGGCCGGCTTCGGTCAGCTCAGTTACAAGGCCACCGACGCGCTCACCCTGACCGCCGGCATCCGCCAGACCAGGGACACCAAGGAAACCCGTCTGCTCAAGACCGCCGACACCGCAGCTGGTGCGGTGACATACCGTGGCCGTCGCGACGTGCGCATGTCCGACACGCAGCCCAGCTGGGACCTCAGCGCGATGTACGAAATCAACCCCGACCTGAGCGTCTACGCACGCGTGGCGCGCGGCTTCCGCGGCCCGACCATCCAGGGCCGCAGCGCGGTGTTCAATTCGGATTTCACCACCGCCGATTCGGAAACCATCCTGTCGTGGGAGGCCGGCATCAAGAGCAGCCTGTTCGACAACCGGCTGCGCCTGAATGTCAGCGGCTTCACCTACACCGTCGATGACATCCAGCTCAACGGCAACGATTCGGACGGCAACGGCGTGCTGTTCAATGCCGACAAGGCCAAGGCCTACGGTCTGGAAGCGGACCTGGACTGGCGCCCGATCTCCAATCTGTCGCTGACCGCCGGCCTGAGCCTGCTGCATAGCGAAATCCAGGACAAGCGCGTGTTTGCGCAGGCCTGCGCGCTCAACGGCGTGGTGGTGTGCACGGTCAACGACCCGACCATCCGCGTCGGCGCCAACACCTTTGCGCAGATCGACGGCAACCCGCTGCCCAACGCGCCCAAGTACAACCTCAACCTGGCCGCGCGTTACGACATTCCGGTGGGTAACGATGGCGCGTTCTTCGTCTCCACCGACTGGAACAAGCAGGGCGAAACCAGCTTCGTGCTGTACGACTCCACCGAGTTCCGCGCCGACGGCAATTTCGAGGGCGGCCTCAAGCTGGGTTACACCGGCGGCTACGGTGCATGGGAAGTGGCGGCGTTTGCGCGCAACATCACCAACGAAAAGAACGTCAAGGGCGTGATCGAGAACTACATGGCTGCGGTCTACAACGAGCCGCGCATCGTGGGCGTGTCGGTCAACGTCAACTGGCAGTGAGTTGCTGATCGACTGACAGCATCACCGCATCACTGCGACATGCGTGTCGCAGTGATGCCTAGTGCGACAACCTAGCCCGCTGCGTGCAGTACGCAGCGGGTTTTTGTGTCAACGGCTGCGCAACACCGATTGCACCCAACTGACGATCTGCGTGCTGCTCACCGCACCGGAATGACGGCCCAGCTCGCTGCCGCCACGGATGACCAGCAAGGTAGGAATGCTGCGGATGCCAAAGCGCGTGCCCAGCGCCGGATGCAGGTCGGTATCCACCTTTGCCAGACGGACCTGCGGTTCCAGCAATGCAGCGGCTGCGGCGAATTGCGGCGCCATGCTCAGGCACGGCCCGCACCACGGCGCCCAGAAATCCACCACCAACGGTAGCTCGCTGCGTATCGCATGCTTGTCGAAATCGGCAGTGGATAGGGCCACCGGCGCCCCCAGAAATAGCGGCTTGTGGCAGCTGCCGCACTTAGGTTTATCGCGCAGGCGTGAGTGTGCAACCCGATTCATCGCTGCGCAGCTTGGGCACGCCACCAGGAGTGGTGTGTCGGTCATGTGGTGGTCTCCAGTAAACGGGCAACGTCATCAAAACGTTGCGCCCGCCCGCCAATGGCGGCGAGCGCAGCTGCAGGCGGCCAGTGTAATGGCGGTGGCTGAAGACGCTGTGCTGGAGACGGCTGAAAACAACCTCATTGCGCTGCCTGTTGCAGCGAGCGGCAGGCGTGTGTGCGCTGCCGCACGCTGCAGTGCTCAGCCTGTCTGCCCCAACGTCAGCACCGGTACGAAGCCGCCATAGATCAAGCGCTTGCCATCGAACGGCATCGGGTTGACTGCCGGGTCCATGCGCGGGTCGGCCATCATTTTTTTCATGCCGGCATCGCGGGTGGCCTTGTCGGGCCATTCGATCCAGGAAAACACCACGGTTTCATCGTCGGCGGCCTCGACCGCGCGATGGAAGTCGGTCTGTTCTCCGTGCGGGACTTCCTCGCCCCAGCACTCCACCACGCGCAGCGCACCGTATTCGATGATCACTGAATCGCCCATCCGGGCATGCTCCAGAAATGCAGCCTTGTTGGCAGTGGGTACGGCAAGCGCAAAACCATCTACATACGACATTCACCACCTCCGCAGATACGGCGCACGGCGCGCGCCTGATAAGAACGACGAATCGTCATTAGAATCGACAATTCAATCGCACTGGGTGATGCGCGTTTGATGGGTTCGCCAGACGGCGGAACAGAGTCTTGTTGAGCCTGCGCGACGGCGCAGTGTCCTGCTCGCCGTGCTTACGCTGCCAGATTGTGCCGCCGCAACGTCGCTTCGAACACCACATCGCCGTCTTCGTTGCGTGCCTGCAGCGTGCCGCCATGCGCCTTGACGAACTGATCTGCGATAAACAAACCCAGGCCCAAGCCCTGGCTTGCGTGGAAGCTGGCCTTGAATGGCTCGAACAGACGCGGCATCAGACTGTCGGGGATGTGGCCGGCGTTGCGCACCGATAAACGCAGTGTGTCGCGCTGGCGTCCGTCCAGGTGCACGCGCACCGGCTGGCGCGCGCCATGCAGCACTGCGTTGCCGACCAGATTGGAGACCACCTGTGCCAGCCGATCGCCGTCGCCGTCGCCGTGCAGATCGCCTTCGCTACGCAGGTCGATCGGCGTATGCGGGTTGGCTTGCGCCACCTCGTTCACCACGCTATGGGCCACCTCGCCAAGATTGCAGGGGCCGAACTGCATCGACAGCCCGTCGGTGCGCAGACGCGAGAAATCCAGTAGCTGCTCGACCATGCGTGCCATGCGATGCGCGCTGTTTTCCAGATGTTCCAGCGTGCGTGCAGCCGGGCCGTCGGCGGCCACATCCAGGCTCAGCTTGTCGGCACACAGCAAAATCACCGACAGCGGCGTGCGCAGGTCGTGGGTCAGCACCGCCATCATGGTTTCATTGAGGGTGAGCGCGCGTTCCAGCGAGGCATTGCGCGCCTTGAGCAGGCGCCGCTGCTGATACAACTCGATGAACACGTTGACCTTGCTCAGGATCACGTGCGGCTCGATGGGCTTGTGCAAAAAATCCACTGCGCCGGTTTCGTAGCCCTGGAACGCACGCATCGGGTCGTTCGGCGAGGCGGTCAGGAAAATGATCGGCACATGCCGGGTGCGCTGCGAGCCGCGCATCAGTTCGGCCAGCGAAAAGCCGTCCATTTCCGGCATGTGCACATCCAGCAGCGCCAGTGCCACATCGTGTTCGAGCAACAGCTCCAGCGCCTGCGCACCGGAGGCTGCGCATAGTACCTGGATGCCGTCGCGCTGCAGCAGCGCTTCCATCGCCACCAGATTCTGCGGCACGTCGTCCACGATCAGTAGCTTGGCCGGTTCGTTGTTGGCGCTGTCTGCAGCCAGACCGGTCGCGGTGAGATTCATCGGTGAAAAGCCTCCAGTCGGCTGCAGATCGCCTGCAAGGTGAGCACCGCATCGGCACCGGCGTGGGCGATGGCGGAGGCGGGCATCAAGGGAGACGCCGCGTCGTCGGGCAGCTGGATCCAGGCGGTGCCGCCGACCGCGCGTACCGCCGCCACGCCAGCGCTGCCATCGCTGCTGGCGCCGGTGAGCAGGATCGCCAGCAGGCGCGGCCCGAAGACATCGGCGGCCGATTCGAACAAGGGGTCGATCGCCGGGCGCGAGAACAGCACCGGCGCATCCATCGACAACGCCAGGCTGTCGCAGTTTTCCACCAGCAGATGATAGTCGGGCGGGGCGATGGTCACAGTGCCGGCGAGCAGCGGTTGCTTGTCCTCTGCCTCGCGCACCGGCAAGGCGCAGCGTGCATCCATCAATTCGGCAAGATGGCTGGTGCGGTCGCGTGGCAGATGCAGCACCACCAACACCGGCATCGGCAACTCCGCAGGCAGGCTGGACAACAACGCCTGCAACGCCATCACACCGCCGGCCGATGCACCGACCACGATCGCCTCGAAGTGCTGCCACGCATGCGCGCCGCTCATGCCGCCTTCCGAAACAGACGTTGCTCGCGGGCCACGGTTTCAAAGGCCTGCGCATGCGCGCCGAACTGCAGCGATTCCTTGCTGCCCAGCCCCAGAAAACCACGGTGCACCAGCGCGTCATGGAACAGACCCACCGCGCGATCCTGCAGGATGCGGTTGAAGTAGATCAACACGTTGCGGCACGACACCAGATGCACTTCGGAGAACACCGTGTCGGTGGCCAGGCTGTGGTCGGCAAACACGATGTGGCGCTTGAGGCGGCGGTCGAACACCGCACCGTCGTAGGCGGTGGTGTAGTAATCGGACAAGGACCCGCGGCCGCCAGCCTCCAGATAATTGCGGCTGAATTGCGCAATGCGGTCGATACCGAAGGCGCCGGCTTCGGCCATGCCCAGCGCTTCTGGATTGATGTCGGTGGCGTAGATCACCGCTTTTTCCAGCAGGCCTTCTTCGTGCAGCAGGATCGCCAGCGACCAGACTTCTTCACCGGTGCTGCAACCGGCCACCCATAGCTTGATCGAGGGATAGGTGCGCAATACCGGCACCGCATGCTCGCGCAGCACACGAAAATACGCCGGGTCGCGGAACATCTCCGACACCTGCACGGTAAAGAACTGCATCGCCTGCGCAAACGTCTCCGGCTCGTGCAGCAGGCGATGCTGCAGATCGGCCACGCGTGCGCAATCGAAGCGGCCCATGGCGTGGCGCATGCGTCGACGCAACGAGGACACCGCGTAATCGCGGAAGTCGTAGTGATAGCGCTGGTACACCGCTTCCAGCAGCACCCGCAGCTCCAGATCGAACAGCTCCACTGCATTCATTGCCGCGAGCACCACACCCGGCACAGCGACACCAGCTTGTCCACGTCGATGGGCTTGGCGATGTAGTCGTTGGCACCGGCCTCAAGACAGCGGTCGCGATCGTCGGCCATGGCCTTGGCGGTCAGCGCAATGATCGGCAGATCCTGCCACTGACGATTGGCACGGATCTGGCGCATCGCAGTGAGGCCATCCATCTCCGGCATCATGATGTCCATCAGCACCAGGTCCACCTCGTGCCTGGCCAGATGTTCCAGCGCCTCGCGGCCATTGCGTGCGATCTGCAACGTCACACCCAGCGGTTCGAGCACGCTGGAGAGCGCAAAGATATTGCGCACATCGTCTTCGGCCAACAGCACGGTGGCGCCATCCAGCACCGCATCGCGGCGGCGCGCTTCACGCAGCAGGCGTTGCTGGTCGCTGGGCAACGAGGCTTCCACGCTATGCAGGAACAGCGTCACTTCGTCGAGCAGGCGCTCCGGCGAGCGCACGCCCTTGATGATGATGCTCTTGGAATAACGGCGCAGACGTTGTTCTTCGTCGCGTGTGAGTGCGCGCCCGGTGTAGACGATCACCGGCGGGAACGCGACCGCATCGTTGCCGGCCATGCGTTCGAGCAGGTCGTAGCCACTGCCGTCGGGCAGCGCCAGATCGGTGACCATGCAATCGAAGGTGGAACCGGCCAGTTGCTGCATGGCTTCGGCAATGCTGCCCACCGCGACGATTTCCAGTTGATCGCGCGCCAGCAGCAGTTCCAGGTTCGCACGCAGCGCGCTGTCGTCTTCGACGATCAACAAGCGGCGCACGGCGCGTGCATTGGTGTCTTCCAGCTGGCGGATTGCGCCGGCCAGCAGCTCGCGCGTGGCCGGCTTGATCAGATAGCCCACCGCACCGAGTTCCAGCGCAATCTGGCTGCGCTCCATGGCCGAGACCACATGCACCGGGATGTGCCGCGTCGCCGGATCGCGCTTGAGCCGCTCCAGCACGCTGAGCCCGGAGGCATCCGGCAGGCCGATGTCGAGCAGAATGCCGCTGGGGCGCAGTTCCGCCGCCAGCTGCAGCGCTTCTTCGGCGCTGGGCGCCACCACGCAATCGAAGTCCAGCTCATGCGCCAGATCGACCAGGGCTTGCGCAAAACGCGTGTCGTCTTCCACCGTCAGGATCAGCCGGCCCGGACGGCTGCGTTGATCGCGATCGTCGTCGGCGCGCTGGAGCTGCGCTGCACTCGCTGCAGGAATCGGCAGCGGCAAGGCGCTGGACGCAACCACTGCCTGCTCACCAAGACGAGATGCCATCGCCATGCCGCTGGTGTGCTGCGCTGCTTGCGCGGTGTTAATCGACGCCGGCGGCGCATGCCTTTCCGCAACAGTCACACCCTCGGCCGGCGCGCCATCGGTCGGCAATTCCAGCGTGAAGCAACTGCCGCGTCCCTGCTCGCTGTATACACGGATGCTGCCGCCCATGCGCTGCGCCAGATCGCGCGAGATCGACAGCCCCAGGCCGGTGCCGCCATAGCGACGGCGCGTGCTGCCATCGGCCTGACGGAACGCTTCGAAGATGATCTCGGTCTGTTCGCGCGCAATGCCGATGCCGGTGTCCTGGACCTTGAACAGCACACGGCCCGGTGCCTGCGCCTGGATCGACAGACTGACGCTGCCGTGCTCGGTGAACTTGATCGCATTGGCCAGCAGGTTCTTGAGAATCTGCTGCAGACGCTGACTATCCATGACCAGTTGCGTCGGTGCATCGGCGTCGGCCGTGATCTGCAACGCAAGACCTTTTTGCCGCGCCAGTGGCTCGAAGGTTTCGCGCAGGCGCTGCAGCACCGAGCTGGTCGCGATGGTTTCGTCGGCCAGTTCCACATGCCCGGCTTCGATCTTGGACAAATCCAGAATGTCGTTGATCAGCGCCAGCAGATCGTTGTTGGAAGAGAGAATCGCCTGCGCATACTTCACCTGCTCGGTGCTGAGCGTGCCGTCCCTGTTGTCGGCCAGCAGCTTGGCCAGGATCAGCGCGCTGTTGAGCGGGGTGCGCAATTCGTGCGACATATTGGCCAGAAATTCGGACTTGTAACGCGAGGCGGTGGAGAGCTCGTTGCTGTTGCGCACCAGCTGGTTCTGCGCAACCAGCAAGGCCTGCTTCTGCGCTTCCAGTGCCTGGGTGCGTTCTTCCAGCTGCACGTTGGTCTGTTCCAGCTCGGCCTGCTGCTGTTCCAGATCGCTTTGCGATTGCTGCAGGCTGCGGCTTTGCTCTTCCAACTCTTCGTTGGTCACGCGCAGCTCTTCCTGCTGGGTCTGCAGTTCTTCGCTCTGGCGCTGGGTTTCTTCCAGCAAGGTCACCAGCTGCGCGCGCAGCAACGCGGTGCGCAAGGCCAGGCCGATGTTCTCGCCGCAGCGTGCCAGCAGTTCCTGCTCGCGCGAACCGGCAGTGCGCGGGTCGGTCACGCGGCCAAGTTCGACGATGCCGATCACACGGCCATCGGCAGTGACAGGTGTCAGCAGCAGTTCCTGGCAACTGCTCTTGCCCAGGCTGGAGGCGATCTGCAGATGTCCTGCGTCCACGCCGCGCACGCGGCGCACCGCGCGACGCTGCAAGGCGTCGCCCAGTTGCCCGGTGTTGGTCGGCAGTGTCCTGGGCATGTCGGCCGGAAGCGCGGTGCCACCGGTCAAACGCAGGCGCTCGCCTTCGATGCGATACAGCGCGCCCACCTGCGCATCCAGCGTGTCGCACAGTGCGCTAACGGCAGCATCGGCCAATGCTTCCGGGCTTTGGTCACCGCGCAAACTCGCTTCGACCGTGTTCTCTGCCTGCTGCAGCCACAGCGCGAATTCGGCCTGACGCCGCGCGCGGATCGCCTGCGTCACCACCAGCGCCATCGCCAGGAACGACACGCCACCGATGCTGCGGTTGATCGAGGAAAAACTGGAATTGGTGCTGGACGGCGCCAGATTGAAACCCACTGCCAACAACACGCATGACAGTGCGCCCACAATCAATGGAACCTGCGTGCGGTTTTGAAACACCGTCACCCCAACCGCGACGAAGTAGGTCAGCCACACCGCATAGCCAAGCGGTGTGACCAATTCCACAGCGAGCGTCGCAGCCATCAAGGCCCCCGCGATGACCCACACCCAGCGGTCGCGTGTGGTCGAGATGTTCTGCATGAGGCGCGCGGACCTAAGTGGGAGGGCGGTCATGTTAGCCGATAACTTTCACGCGTAAATCGCCGGAAATTTGACGCTTTCCGGCCGGGTTGGCTTGCACATGGCCTTCACGTATCCGTCACTATGGTCGCGCGCTTTCCAGGGGGAAACATCGCGTGATGGATGCGGAAACGGCCACCGACACCGTCGGGCCGCTTTCTCACAACAGCCGGCAGTGCCAGCTGTTGCTTGAGAGCATGTGCGATTGCGCGATCTACACGCTCGATACGGGCGGCCACGTGCGTAGCTGGAACACAGCCTGCGAGCGCATTCACGGCTCCGCCGCCGCCGAGGTCATGGGGACACATTTTTCGCGTTTTCATGCGCGTGAAGATGCGCCGCGCGGCGAGCTGGCACACCTGCTTGAGATCGCCAGGCGCGATGGTCGCGCTACTGCCGAAGGCTGGCGCTTGCGCAAGGATGGCAGCCAATTCCTTGCCCGCATGGTGATCGAGCCGGTATTGGAACTCGACGTGCTGATCGGTTTTGCCGTGGTGACCTGCGATATCAGCGAACGCCATGCAGCGCAGCAATCGCAGCAGGTGCTGGCGCAGACGCAACGCAGCCAGGCGCTGGGCCGGTTGACGCGGGGCATGGCGCATGACTTCAACAATCTGCTGACCGTGATGGCGACCAGCCTGGATCTGATCTCGCGGCGTGCGGGCGAGGATGCGCGTCTGCGCACCTTGCTGGGTGCTGCGCAGACGGCAGTGGAGCGGGGCACCTTGCTGACCCGCCACGTGCTCGCCTTCGCACGCGGGCAGCAATCGCCTCCGCAACGCCATGCAGTCAATGCAATCGTGACCGGCGCGTTGGAACTGCTGCAGCGTGCGTGCCCGGCCGGCCTTGGCCTCTCGCTTGAATTGGCCCAGACACTGCCGGATGTGCGTATGGACCCAGGTCAATTGGAGGCCGCATTGCTCAACCTGGTCTTCAATAGCTGCGATGCCATGCCCGATGGCGGTACGATCGTGCTTGCCACTGCCGTACAGCGGCGTGCCGCACCGTCCCACCCGCACGCTGCACAGCGCACTTACGTCAGCGTTGCGGTGCGCGATAATGGCAGCGGCATGCGAGCGGATGTAGCGCAGCGCGCTGGCGAGGCGTTTTTCACCACCAAGGATGCGGGCAAGAATGCCGGCCTGGGCTTGAGCCAGGTGTTCGGCTTCGCGTCCCAATCCGGTGGTTTTGTCGAGCTTGACACCGCACCCGGACACGGCACCGCCGTGACCTTGTTTCTCCCGGCCATCGAGGACGCCGAGCATGACTGAATCCCTGCGCTTGCTGATGGTTGAGGACCAAGAAGAGTTGCGCGAACTGATCGGCGAAGCACTGCGCGATGCCGGCATCACCGTCGACACCGCCGACGATGGTCACAGTGCATTGCGCATGCTGCGCGAGAGCGGCCCTTACGATGTGGTGTTCAGCGATATCCGCATGCCCAACGGCATGTCGGGCATCGAGCTGAGCGAGCAGGTGACGCAGCTGCTGCCGCAGGCACGCATCATCCTGGCGTCCGGGTTTGCCAAGGCGCAGTTGCCGCCACTGCCGCCGCAGGTGGATTTTCTGCCCAAGCCCTACCGCCTGCGTCAGCTGATCGACATGCTCAAAGGCGTTGCAGCCAACGCTTGAACGTTGGCTGCTCGCGTCCCGTTGCGTTGCGGATTCAACGGCTCTGGTAGTACACCTTGTCGATGGCGATCTCCACCGGCGCGGACGGTGGATCGGCCACCAGCATGAACATCTGTTTGACCGCTTGCAGATCCAGATCGTAGAACGCGCTAAAGGGGATACTGACTTCATGCCAGGCGCCATCGCGCACCAATCCATACTGATTGCCGCCCGCGGCGAAGTCCACCCAGCTGTCGCCGAAACTGCTGTTGATGCCGATCTTGAAGGTCGAAGGCGTCGTGGTTTTAACGTGCAGTTTCAGTGCGCCGCCCGCATACGCGGCCATATTGCGATAGTCGGTCTGGATGCCCAGGCCGTACCAGACACCGGCATTGGCGCGGTACGCCATTACGTTGCGGCCTTCGAATGGGGCTTGCGCAATCGGGGTGAGGTTGTTCCATAAGTACAGCTCGGCATCCTGGCCGAACGTCAGCCGCGCACTGGTATCGCTTTGCTCGGTGAAGACACCGAAGCGCCCCGCAGGCGCGGCATGTTGCGCGCCGACATACAGTTGTGCGCCGGGGTTTTGATACAACCGGATGTAATCGATCTCCATCTTGCCCGGCAGCGGCGCCGTCACCGCAGCAGGCGAGGTAATGCCGGTATAGGTGCCGCCCACCGCAAGATTGAGCAGCAGATAGTGCTGCTGGTGGAATTCGTGCAATGAGGCGCCTTCGATGTTGGAGATCGCAAATTCGAAGTACTGCTGGCCGTCGATCGACACGCGGATGAACTGCGGGTCCCAGGTCAACCGATACACATGGAAGTCGTTGTGCAGATTTACCGGGCTGGTATAGCTGGTGTCGTAGTCGGCTTGCGAACCGTTGTAGTCCCAGTGCACGGCCGCACCGATGCGGCGGTTGGCAGTGCCGGCAGCGACCGCCGCAGCCATGCCGGCTTCCATCAGGTCGATTTCGCCGCGGCCGGGCCACACGCCGATCGTGCCCAGCATCCAGTACGCTGGCCACAGCCCGTTGCCGACCACCGGCGTCTTGATGCGCGCTTCCAGCGTGCCGTACTTGAAGTGCATGCGGCCTTCGGTCTTGAGCCGTGCCGAGGTAAACGGCATGCCCTGAAATGCCTCGCGCCGCGCCTCGATCACCAGCCGGCCATTATCGATACGCGCATTTTCGGCACGGCTGGTGTAGTACTGCATCTCGCCATTGCCCCAGCCGCATAAACCGATCTGGCAGCCGTTACCGACGTCGTAGGTCCATTTGTTGCCGTCGATGCCCGGCCCGTTGAAGTTGTCTTCCCAGACCAGGGTTTGCGCGTGCGCACTTGGGGCCAGAGCAACGCCCAATACGACGGCGAACTGCACAGCGACACTGCGTAACATGTTCATTGCGTACTTCCCCACAAGGCGGACTCAGGTCCGTGGAGAAGCGACGCTGCGTAGCGGCTACTTCAGTGTCAAAGCAATTTTCGATCGTATTTCAGTTCCGTGGTGTTCATTACGGAATAATCCATCATTGGTATGACGGCGGTCGCAAACGCGGTCTGTGTCGTGTTGCGCGGCAGCACCTGTTTGCGATCGGCGCGATGCGCGCGCACGCCTCAATGCGCCGCGTGCACCGTCCACGCCACCAGTCGTATCACCAATGGCCGCACCACCAGCACGCAACAGAACGCGGTGGGCATCGCAATGCGATAGGCGTCCAGCACGCGCCACGGATAGCCGGGTGCCAGCCCGGTGTTGGCGCCGGTGATGACCAGGCACATCAGCAAGGCCATGATCGCCGCCATATAGAACGCGAAGACGAACGGGGTGGCGCGCACACCGAGTTTCCAGCGCGGTCGCACCAACGGGGAGGAGGGTGGAGATGACGACATGGGGGATGACCTCGACTGCCGCACAAGCGCGGCTGGAAGGGAACTGTAGAGATGCCACCGCGGCCGGGGTAGATCGGGTAGCCTTGTGGCTTACGTAAGAAAAACTTACGAATCGTTTGGTAATACTTGCCTCAACAATGAACATTCTTCAGTCCATCCGTAGTTTTGTCAGCACCGTCGATGCCGGCAGCATTGCCGGTGGTGCCAAGTTGCTGGGCGTCAGCGCGGCTGCGGTCAGTCAGAACATCGCGCGGCTGGAGCAGCATCTGGGCGTGCGCCTGCTGCACCGGACCACGCGCAGCCTGGCACTGACCGAGCGAGGCACGCTGTACTTCGAACAGGTGCGGCAGCTGGAGCGCGACCTGGAACGCGCACGGCAATCGGTCGCCGGTCCGCAGCAGGCCCCGGCCGGGCGCTTGCGCGTGGCCAGTACCGCCGCATTTGCGCGCCATGTGCTCGCTCCGATGTTGCCTGCGCTGCGCCAGCGCTATCCGCAACTGGAGATCGAGCTGCTGTGCACCGACCGCGCCGTGCAGCACGCGCAGGAAAGCGTTGACGTCAGCCTGCGCATCGAAGCGCAGCTGGAAGACGGCCTGGTGGCGCGCTGCATCGCGCAAGTGCCGCTGGTGGTCTGCGCGGCACCGCAGTACCTGGCCCGTTGCGGTACGCCGCAGACCCCGGACGAATTGAAGTATCACCACTGCCTGTTGCTGCGTTACCCGGTCGATGGGCGTTGTCTGCCTTGGAACTTCGTCCGCAATGGTGTGCGCTTCCAGCCGGAGCTGGGCAAGGCGATGGTCAGCGACGATATCGATGCGCTCGCCACCATGGCCGCTGCCGGCGGCGGCATTGCACGACTGGCCGCGTATGTCGTGCAGCCGTATCTGCAGCGCGGTCAGCTGCAGCCGCTGTTTGTCTCCGATCTCGGCAGCACCGCCCAGGCATTACCGGAGCCGCTGCGCATCTACCTCTGCGTTGCCGATCGCCGTGACTTCACCCCGAAGGTGCGCGCCTTCATGCAGCACGTGCTCGAACGCCTGCCAGTACAATGGCGTTTCGCCGAGCCAACGTTGTTATCCGCGCCAAATTGAGTGCTCATCGCTGTGTGGTTGCTCGTACGTATGCGGAGAAGGTAACGCAGCTCCTGTACGGTGCAATGCGATGTAGGGGTTAACAAAGTGTCCAGATGATAGTGCATTGGCTATCGACGCAAACACTTGGCTCTACGTCACCTAGTTCAGCGGGATGGAAGGCTTGGCAGGTCGCCATCCAAGTTGGTATTCCAAAAGGCTACCCAGCTATCTCTTGAACGATGAATCGTCCATTGGGGGATTCCATGAGATGGAGCGCCGCTGCCAAAGCTCGCTGAGCGACTCGCTGATTTGATGAATCTGTACTTGATATGCATCCGTACTGAAGTATTGGCGAGGCTGAAAAAAATGTCTCAAGCAATCTGGGCCGTGGCCGATAACAGATGAGGCGCTGCTAATAGGGGCCTGACTCGCTTGCCTGGCAGCGCCCTGTGAACAGTATGCGTACAATGGAAGAGCTCGTAGACAAGGAAGTGCCGCACGGGGACGGAATGACCCGATGGAACGGGCGCCTATATGTAGGGCCTTATAGTGTTTGACGGATCGGCCAAGCAACTTGCAAGGCAATCAGGGGATTTTTGATGTTAAAGAAGAGCGCGTTAGTTATTGCGTTGATCGCATCTGCAGGTGGCGGATTTTTATTCTGGAATAATCATTCGGTAACGTTGCAGCATGATGGCAAAGATAAGATGTCGGTTGCTGCCCGGCAAGGCGCCACCAGCGGTCAACCACTTATGGTGGCAACCGGTATGCATGTCATCGATAAAAACTATTTCGATGGTCCCGATAATGGAACCCTTCTGAGTTATGAAAGTCGAAAGGCTACTCAGAAAGAAGGGCCTTTTGACCTTTATCCTGCGCGGCTGAGCGAGTCTTATGCGCTGCGTGCCGTGCTCGAAGGCACCATGAGTATCGTAGCTCCGGACGGCACCCAGCTGAAGATGGAATACGTCCGTCATACGCAGGGCAAGAATGGTAACTGGACCTGGGTCGGGCGCCTTCCCGGTGCGCAGGTCGGTGAGGAATCCGTCATAACATTCGGTAAGAATGCGGTGTTTGGTTCTCTCGGATCGGTAGGTGGCAGCACCTATCAAATATCGACCGTGGATGGTCGTCCCTATGTGATGGCGGCCTCCGTGTCTGCGGCGCAGGCTGCTACACCGAGCCGGAAAGGCGACGCTCGCGAACTGCTCGCGGCTTCTGTGGCTACGTTGCAACCCCAGGCGAAATCCACCGGAATCATCCAGGGTTACAACAATCTTGAGCAGGTCAATGCCACTGCAGGAACCACGGCAACCAACTCGATTGATCTTCTGCTGGGTTATACGACAGGCTACAAAGATTATCGCGGTGGGGATTCGGCAGTCGAAACAGTGTTGACGAATATGGTGGAGCAGGCGAATCAGGCATTCGTCAATGCGGCAATCAATGCCCGCTATCGCCTGGTGGGAATCATGGAGGTTGCTTACACCGACAACAATCTCAATAATCAGGTGCTGGACGAGTTGACATGGGTCACCAGCTATAACGATGCATTTCGCCCGATTCGTCAGGCGCGTGAAAATCTCGGTGCCGATATGGTTGCTCTGGTTAGGCGTTTTAATGTCGCTCAGGACAGCTGCGGAATCGCTTGGCGAAACGGTACGACAGATTCGCGTTACGCCTATGCTGAAGTGTCCGATGGTGTAGACGGTAATTTTTACTGCACTTCCACCACGTTGGGGCATGAGTTAGGTCATCTGTTGGGATCTGGCCATACGCGTGAGAACAGTCAAGATTCCAGTTTTAATTATGGATATCGTAGTGACGTTGGCAGCTTTCATACGCTCATGGCTTATGGAGTTGGCGGTCAGCGCGAGGTTAATATATATTCTGCTCCATCTGTTTACGGTTGCTTTGGCCAGCCTTGCGGTGTGATGCTTGAAGCGGATAACAAGAGTTCCTTTGTCATCACTGTGCCCAGGGCGATTCAGTATCGCGCCCCGACGGTTCCATTTGACGACCTGAGTTCGCCTGGCCAGATTTCCGGCCCATCGGGCAAGTGTCTGGATATTACGGGTGGCTCCAGCCAGAACGGGACCGCAATTCAGGTTTGGGGGTGTAATGGATTTTCCCAGCAGAAATGGTCCTTGCAGCGTGGTAGTAGTTCACTTCGGACTGCGGTTGCCAACAGGGTTCTCGACATTGCGGGTGTGAGCAATGCTGATGGCGCCGGTTTGCAGCTGTTTGATTCCTTGAATACTCGTAATCAGGCCTGGTTTTTCAATGGCTCGGCCATTATTGCAACCGGCGGCAAGGTGCTTGATGTGGTCGGTGCATCTTCTACAAATGGTGCGCGTTTGCAGTTGTATGATAACTTGAGTGGCGCAAATCAGATCTGGAAGTATTCGCCAACAACCGGTCAGATTCAGGTTTCGACAGGCCGCTGCCTGGATGTAGCTGCATCCGGTATCACGCCCGGGACCCCGGTGCAGATCTGGGATTGTTCCTTGAGCAAGAACCAGACATGGACTCTCGGTAAGAATGGGTCTATTCGCGGATTTGGCGGAGCCTGCTTGACTGTAAGCGGGAATCCAAACGTCAGTGGATCCTCCGTCGTGATGGCCACATGCGATGGAAGTTCAGGTCAAGCTTGGAGAATCCGCGGTGAAATTCGTAGCGAGTTCAACAGCAAGTGTCTTGACGATTCTGCGGGCGGTGGAACTAATGGCGCACGAGTTCAGATGTGGCAGTGCCTTGGTAACGCCAATCAGAAGTGGGAACTACAACCCAACTAAGATTTGATCGGGAGTTGACCGTTTAGTAAGGGGCGCCTTGGGTGCCCCTTACTTTTTGTCGGAAGAGAATGATTGGAAGGTTGTAGTCGGATCCGCTAAAACAAGCCGGGCATCCGGATTCTTGACGCGATAGCGGATTGAGCTATTTCAGCTTCAGCATCACAATTGATCGCGCTGGCAGCGCAACCCGCAGCGCTGTGTCCTGCACCCGCGCGCCCTTGAACGCTTTCAGCTCCACCGCATGTGGTTGGGCAAAAGTGTTGTGCGCGGTGATCGTCGGCGCAGTGAGTATCTGTCCCTCCACGCTGCTCGGCGACAGACCTTCTACCTGCACGCTCACGTTCGCCGCCGAGTTCGCATCCAGATTGGTCAGCGCGACATACACATGCCCATCCTTGGCCTTGACCGCCGAGCCGTGCACGGCCGGCACGTGGACATCGCCGTGACGGTACTCGGGCGTCTGCAATTGCAGAGGCAGGTAGGTGGCGTCCTGGTACGGCTTGTACAGCGCGAATACGTGGTAGGTGGGCGTCAGCACCATCTTGTCGCCGTCGGTGAGGATCATCGCCTGCAGCACGTTGACCATCTGCGCGATATTGGCCATGCGCACGCGCTCGGCATGCGCGCTGAAGATATCGATATTCAACGACGCCACCAGCGCATCGCGCAGGCTGTTTTGCTGATGCAGAAAGCCCGGGTTCGCATCGGGCAGGCCGGCGTACCATGTGCCCCATTCGTCCACGACCAGCGCCACTTTCTTGTCCGGATCGTAGCGGTCCATGATCGCGCTGTGTTTGGTGATCAGCTCGTCCATCACCAGCGTGCGCGACAGCGTATCGATCCAGGCGGCTTCATCGAAATTGGTAGACGATGCGCGCGGTGGCCAGCCACCAGGCACGGTGTAGTAGTGCAGGCTCAGGCCGTCCATCAGCGTACCGGCCTCGCGCATCATCACTTCGGTCCAGTGATAATCGTCGTTGTTGGGGCCGGGCGCGATCTTGAGGATCTTCTGATTGGCCGGCGCCTTGACGAAGGTCTGGTAGCGCCGATACACGTCGGCCGCATATTCCACGCGCATAGTGCCGCCGCAGCCCCACAGCTCGTTGCCCACGCCGAAGTAGGGCACCTGCCACGGCGCATCGCGGCCGTTGGCACGGCGCTCCTGGGCCAGGCTCGAGCGCGTGGGTGCGGTCATGTATTCGGCCCACTGCGCAATCTCGTCCGGCGCCGCATTGCCCACGTTGCCGGCGATATACGCCTGGGTCCCAAGCAGCTCGGTAAAGTCCATGAACTCGTGCGTACCGAAACGGTTCGACTCTTCCACGCCGCCCCAGTGCGTATTGATGCTGATCGGGCGCTTGGCCGGCGCCCCGACGCCGTCGCGCCAATGGTATTCGTCGGCAAAACAGCCGCCGGGCCAGCGAATGTTCGGCACTGCGATCGCCTTCAACGCGGCCACCACATCGTTGCGATAGCCACGCGTGTTGGGAATCGCCGAGTCCTCGCCGACCCACACCCCGCCATAGATGCCGGTACCCAGATGCTCGGCGAACTGGCCGAACAGCTGACGCGACACCTGCGCACCGGGCTGGTCCGCCCGCAGCGTACCGCTCACCTTGACCTCGGCAGCCGATGCGGCAAGTGCGTTCGTTATCAATGCAGCGGCGACGATTGATTGCAACATCCGCCTGCGCGGGATTTGCAACGCGAGGGAAATCCACTGCATCGGCTTGGCGCTCCTGTGCGGGTTGGTCGAGTCGTTCACGCACTGCCAGATCGGCAGGCATGGCGCCAGCGTATTACGTGCAAGGGCCGATGTCTGCGCCAATGGCTGCATCGCCGCAGCTCGCAGGAGCCCCGCCATGCACAGATTCAAGGTCCAACTGCGTCGGCGCATCGCTGAAGAAGCGCCATCAGAGGGGCTTTTGTAAGCTCCCTTCCTGATGCGTCTAATCCAATGCGAATATGGGGTAACAAAACGCACAACAATGCGCTTGATTATTTATGTAGTGTAATGCACGGGAGGCATCGACTCCGATTTCGTTCGATCCAAGCCAGCTTCAGGAGCAATGCCATGCATTTGCACGCTGCTATCGCTACGGCATTTCTTGCAGTGGCTGCATCTGCCCAGATCGCGCGAGCCGAGCGGATCGACTCGGTTGTGGCCAGTCGCCACCACCAGGTGGACGCCATCCTCTCAAAATGGAAGGCGGGAGAAACGCCTGGGTGCGCTGTCGGTATCTCGGTGAACGAGGTCCTCGACTACGCCAAGGGCTTTGGGACTGCAGACCTCTCCAGCGCCACGCCAATCACCCCTGGAACCGTCTTCCATGCCGCGTCGATTTCCAAGCAGTTCACAGCCTTCTCCATCGGCCTGCTGGAGGAAAGGGGAAAGCTTTCCTACGACGACAGCATCCGAAAATACATCCCGGAATTCGCTGGCTACGCAGACGCGATCACCATCAGCGACCTGATCCATCACACCAATGGCCTCAGAGAACAGGGGCAACTGCTCAACCTGGCCGGATGGCGCGACTCGGACATCTACACGGAGTCCGATGTCATCTGGGCGCTGACCCACCAGCATGGCCTCAACTTTGAACCCGGCGCCGAGGTGGTTTACAGCAACGCTCCGTATACGCTTCTTGGCGTCGTTGTCCAACGCGTTTCCGGCAAGACGCTCCGCCAGTTCGCACAGGACGAGATATTCGTCCCGCTCGGCATGAGCGACACGCATTTCAGCGACCGCTATACCGAGGTCGTTGCAAACAGGGCGCTGAGCTATGTTCCGAATGGAAGCGCAACCTGGGACTTCGCCCCGCTTACGATCACCCACTACGGTTCGACCGGCCTGCTCACAACAGTCGGCGACTTATTGAAGTGGGAACGGAATCTGATCGACGGTCAGGTCGGCGGCCAGACCTTGATTGCAAAAATGAAGGAGTCAGGCACGCTCCGCGACGGGACCAGGATCAACTATGGCGGTGGACTGCGGCTTGACGAGTACCGTGGCCTGAATCTCATCAGCCATGACGGCGCGGACGTGGGTTTTCGGTCGGATGCCTTGCTTTTCCCCGATCAGCGCCTGGCGATCGTCGCGCTCTGCAATGGCGCGACGACCGAACCGGCAAGCATTACCCGCGCAATAGCCGATATCTACCTTGCGCCTTTGAATCTGCCTGCACGCCTCGCCCCTGCTGTACGGATGGCTCCCGAGACGCAGTCCGCCTTGGCCGGGACCTATTGGAGCCCGCAGACCGATGAACTGATACGACTCGACTGGAAGGACAATGCATTGAGGCCGGCCGGAGCCTCTGGTCTAGTTCCGATAGGCAGCGATGTCTTCCGCCCTAGCGACCAACCGCACGAGTGGATCTTTCACCGACCCTCAAGCCGGGTTGGCGATTTCCGATTGGTGGTGCGCGACTTTTGGCCGACCACGCGGGAGTTCGTGAAGATCACAGAGCCCCTGCCTGCTCAGTCCGACTTGGTGGCACTGACCGGCACCTATTACAGCGAAGAGACCGACATGACGTACACCGTTGCGTTCGTGGATGGGCGATTGCGGCTTTCCTGGCCCCGTGGATATGACATCTCCCTCGATCCGGTGGGCGGCAACCGGTTCTCGAGCAGCCGTGGAACCATCACTTTCGTCAGCAATGGTAAGGGCCGTGTAGAGGGGCTGACTCTTAGCAACAGGAGGCTGCGCCGAATGATGGCGACAAGAACGGACACAGGGGAAGATGACACCTGAATCGCCACGCGCTCACTGCCTTGGGACCGGCGCCGACCTTGAAGTACTTGGCTTGCCGCAGCTTTGCAAACATCCATGGGCGATGTCGTAGCCGCCGCCATCCTTCGCGGTCACGACCACGCGTTCGTGCAGCGCAACTTGATCGACAGATTCACGGCTCCGCTGCGTGCAGATCGATCCAGCCCTGCAGCGCGCTCAGCTAAGCGGCGGTGGCGTGGCAGCTGGTGTAGTGGTCGGCTACGGTACCGGCAATCCCGTGTCGACCAGAACGGTCAGACCGTTGTTTTGCCAGTGCGGCGCTGCACCCGTGGCACTTGGCTAGATCTGCAGTAGCAGACGCGGCTGCTCGTCCACCGGCGAGCCCGGTCTGCACGCCCATTCGGTGTTAGTTGCTCTGGAAAGCGAGTGCTAGCGTCAAGATGCGCGCATCGGCATGGTCGGCGACTGCGCTCTCCCGCTATGCTCGCCAGCTTCCAGTATCGGCGGGATGATCCATGCAGCGCGTATTCGGGCAGTTGCCAGACGGTGTTGAGGTCCATGCGCTTACGCTGCGCAGCGAGGCTGGGCTGGAGGCGGAAGTGCTCACCTATGGCGGCATCCTGCATGCGCTGCGGTTGACCACCGCGCAGGGCGTCGTGCCGCTGCTGTTGGCCTTGCCGGATCTGCCCGCTTACGCGGCCGACGGCGATAGCCTCAATATTCTGGTCGGTCGCTTCGGCAATCGCATCGCCGGGGCGCGTTACACATTCGATGGCGTCACTCACACGCTGGCGGCCAACGAAGGGCGCAACCAGTTGCATGGCGGATTGCGTGGCTTCGGGCGGCGTGTGTGGCGCGTGCTGGAGCAGGCGCCGGATCAGGTGCTGCTCGGCTACGACTCGCCCGATGGCGAAGAAGGCTATCCCGGTAATCTGCAGGTGCGTGCGCGGCTGCAACTGGAGGGGCTCGAGCTGCAGCTGGACTTCGAAGCGCAGTGCGATGCCGCCACCCCGTTGAATCTCACCCATCACCCATATTTCAACCTGTCCGGCGACCCGCATCACAGTGCCGCGCGGCAGGTGCTGCGCGTGCCGGCCGATCGCTATCTCCCGGTGGATGCCGAATCGATTCCCACTGGAGAGATCGCTTCGATCGCCGGCACGCCGTTCGATTTCCGCATTGCTGCCGCGTTGTCCGACAACACCGATCCATCGCATCCACAAGTGATGCTCGGCAAAGGCTACGACCAATGCCTGGTATTGGCAGCCGACGCCGATTGCGTTGCAGAGCTGTACTCGCCGCACAGTGGCGTGGCGCTACGCATCACCAGCGATGCACCGGCGGTGCAACTCTACGAAGGCCAGCATCTGGACGCACATCATCCCGGCCTGGGCCGCGGCGTGTGTCTGGAGCCGCAGGATTACCCGGATGCGCCCAATCACCCCAACTTCCCGTCGACAATCCTGCGACCCGGCGAGATCTACCGTCGCCGCATCGCCTATCACTTCGCCAGCGCTGGCCCGGATCAGCCGTGGGCCACGGTGAGTGCTGCGCTGGATACCTGAGATCAGCGCGGTCCCAGCACCAGCTCGATCACGAACTTGCTGCCGAAGAACGACAGCACCAGCAGCACCATTGCGGTCAGCGTCCAGTGCACCGCCTTGGTGCCGCGCCAGCCATTGCGCCAGCGGCCGATCAGCAGCGCCCCGAACACGATCCACGACAGGATGCTGAGCACGGTCTTGTGCAACAGCCGCTGCGCCAGAAAGTCCTGCACGAACAGCAGGCCGGTCAGCAAGGTCAGACTCAGCAGCACGAAGCCCACCGTGATCGTGCGGAACAGCAGCGTCTCCAGTTCGGTCAACGGCGGCAACGCGCGCAGCCAGGTGTGGAAGTCGCGTCGGCGCAGCGCGCGTTCCTGCAGCCACAGCATGATCGCCAGCAGCGCAGCGATCCCCAGCGTGGCGTAGGCCAGCAACGCCATCCACGCGTGCAGCTCCAGCCGCCAGCCCAGGTCCGAGCTCGGTTCGTGACCGTAAGCGTGATAGCAGGCCAGCAGAATCGCCGACAGCGGGAACACCACCACGCCCACCGCCGCCATGCGCCCGCGCCCGCCGAACACCGCCGTCAGCGCGGCCATGCCCAGCCCGCACAGCGAGAGTGCCGCGAAGAAGTGCATGTCCGGCCCGCCGGCGGTGCGCAGTGCCACCAGCACGTGGTACCCGGCATGCAGCGCCACTGCCGCCAGCGCCGGGATCAGCCAGCGTGCAGGCGCCTGGTTGCCATCGCGCAGCACCGAGCGGGTGAGTAGCGCAGTGGCCAACAGATACAAGGCGAACGCGATGAGAACGATTGTCATCGTGGAAGTTTCGCACACTGGGGGCTGGCGCCGGAATCGGGAATCGGAAGAGCGGGCATGCCCGGTCGGGCAGGGCGGCCGATTGGCCTGTGCCGCTATAATCGACGCCCGTTTCCCCTCACGCGGTCCTTTGCGCATGTTCGAGTCCCTTACCCAACGTCTCTCCGGCACCATGGAGCGCCTGCGCGGTCGCGGCCGCCTGACCGAGGAGAACATCCGCGAAGCCACCCGTGAAGTCCGCATCGCATTGCTCGAAGCCGACGTGGCGCTGCCGGTGGTGCAGGCGCTGATCGAGCGCATCAAGGTGCGCGCGGTCGGTCAGGAAGTGCTCAAGTCGCTGACCCCGGGCCAGGCGCTGATCAAGATCGTCCGCGACGAACTGACTGCGGTGATGGGCGCGGCGGCCACCGACCTCAACCTCAACGTGCCGGCGCCGGCGATCATCCTGATGGCCGGCCTGCAGGGTGCGGGCAAGACCACCACGGTCGGCAAGCTCGCCAAGCACCTGAAGGAAAAGCGCAAGAAAAAGGTCATGGTGGTCTCGGCCGACGTCTATCGCCCGGCCGCGATCGAGCAGCTCAAGACCCTGGCCGAACAGGTCGGCGTGCTGTTCTTCGCCTCCGACGCCTCGCAGAAGCCGGTGGACATCGTGCGCGCCGCCATCAGCGATGCGCGCAAGTCGTTCGTCGACGTGCTGCTGGTCGATACCGCCGGTCGCCTGGCGATCGATGCGGCGATGATGGACGAGATCAAGGCGCTGCACGCTGCGGTCAACCCCACCGAAACCCTGTTCGTGGTCGATGCGATGACCGGCCAGGACGCCGCCAACACCGCCAAGGCCTTCGGCGAAGCGCTGCCGCTGACCGGCGTGGTGCTGACCAAGACCGATGGCGACGCCCGTGGCGGTGCCGCGCTGAGCGTGCGCTACATCACCGGCAAGCCGATCAAGTTCGTCGGCACCGGCGAAAAGACCGACGGCCTGGACGTGTTCCATCCCGACCGCGTCGCCAGCCGCATCCTGGACATGGGCGACGTGCTTTCGCTGGTGGAGCAGGTCGAGCACAGCGTCGACCAGGAAAAGGCCGCCAAGCTCGCCGCCAAGGTCGCCAAGGGCAAGAAGTTCGACCTCAACGACATGAAGGAACAGCTCGAGCAGATGCAGAACATGGGCGGCATCCATGGGCTGATGGACAAGCTGCCGGGCATGGGCCAGATCCCGGATAACGTCAAGCAGCAGGTCACCGGCAAGGAAGTGCCGCGCATGATCGCGATCATCAATTCGATGACCAAGAAGGAGCGTCGCAACCCGGCCCTGCTCAACGGCTCGCGCCGCGCCCGTATTGCCCGCGGCTCCGGCATGCAGCCAGCCGACGTCAACAAGCTGATGAAGCAGTACCAGCAGATGGAAAAGATGATGGGCAAGCTGGCCGGCGGCGGCATGAAGGGCCTGATGCGCAACATGAAGGGCATGATGGGCGCCATGGGCGGCCGCGGCGGCATGCCGTTCCGCTGAGTTCAGTGATGCGCTGACGCGGCCAGCGCGGCGCCGCACTGGCCCTGCGCTGGCAATGTAGGGCATCGCGTAGATGCAGCTGCGATTGCGTGTATGCAGTCAGAGGTCCAGATCAAACGCTGCGTGGGTCGAGAGGGCGCGGTGCCCTCACCGCTCGCGGGACACGCCGCAAGTACATCCATGTAGGCTCGGTGGCGGCATCCATGCCGCCACACGGTCCCGCAAGCGGCGAGGGCGCCGCACCAGAAAGGTTGCTGGTCGCTTTGTTGAAAGCCATGCACATCGACCATCTCGACTGGTCCTTGCCCGCCCACCGTCGCGGGACCTTACGCGGCATGGATGCCGCGTAAGAGCTTACAAGGACGTACTTGCAGCGTGTCCCGCGATGGTGGGCGGGCAAGGGCCCTGCAGCCAGGCCACAGATCAGCCGCTCTGCCTTGCGGCGTGTCCCGCGATGGTGGGCGGGCAAGGGCCCCGCAGCCAGGCCACAGATCAGCCGCTCTGCCTTGCGGCGTGTCCCGCGATGGTGGGCGGGCAAGGGCCCCGCAGCCAGGCCACAGATCAGCCGCTTTGCCTTGCAGCGTGTCCCGCGATGGTGGGCGGGCAAGGGTCCCGCAGCCAGGCCGCAGATCAGCCGGCCTGCAGTAGACTGGCGTGAAGTAGTTTTGTCCGCGGCTCTTAGTCGAGGTAACCATGACCGATAACCGCATGTATTTCGCAAACGATGAAGACGCTGCACTGCAGGCGGCCTACGCCGCGGCGCGCGACACCTTCAAGTTTTTCTGGCGGGAACTGTCCTGGGAATATCGCCGCATCGTGCCGGGCCTGGAGATGGCGGCAGTGAAACTGCCTTTCGCCACCGATGCTTCCGCGATTGATGCGCCTTCGCACGAGCATATGTGGATCTCCGACGTGCAGTTCGATGGCGAGCAGGTCTCCGGCAGCCTGCTCAACGATCCGGAATGGATCGCAGGACTCACTGCCGGTGACGCCGTGTCTGCACCGATCACCGACCTGGAAGACTGGATGTACGTGGTCGATGGCCAGGTCTACGGCGGCCATACCATTGCAGCGATGCGTCGCACGATGTCGCAGGGCGAACGCGCCGAGCACGACGCTGCGTGGGGCCTGGACTTCGGTGAGCCGGGCGTAGTGCGCCTGGTGCCTGCACCTGTGCCGGAGCGCAAAAGCGGCTTGTTCGGCAAGATGTTCGGTAGCAAGCCGGCTCAGGTCGTTGCAACGGAGCAGGCTCCTTCCGAGCGCGAGCATCCGATGAGCGAGAACATGGGCGCGAAGTTCGACGAAGGCCTGCGCGAGCAGCCGGACATGGTGCATTTCCGCGACGACGCCGGTTGGACGCTCCTGCAGCGCGATGCCTTGGCGGGCAACTATCAGCCGGTGTCATTGTTGCTGAAGCACGGCGCGGATGCGTCGCTGCGCACGCCATCGGGCAGGACGGCATTGGATCTGGCTCGACAGATGCAATGGCCCAGAATCGTGCAGCTTCTCCAAGGCGATCACTGAGGTGTCGGTGACGCCGTCGCTTGCGTCGGATGGCCCGTACGCAAACGTCGCGCGTTTTTGCCGGCGTTTTGGCTTGGACGTTCCCATTCTGCTCAGCCCCATGGCCGGCGCCTGCCCGGTGCCGTTGTCGACGGCGGTTGCCGAAGCCGGTGGCATGGGCGCGATGGGTGCGGTGTTGTCGCAGCCGCAGGAGATCGTGGCATGGATGATGGCGTTTCGTGACGCGAGCCCCGGGCCTGCGCAGATCAATCTATGGATTCCCGATCCTGCACCGGTACGCAACGCAGATGCGGAAGCGTGCGTGCGGGAATTTCTATCGCAGTGGGGGCCGCCAGTTTCTGCAGCCGCTGCCGACGCAACGCCAGCCGACTTCGATGCACAGTTCGAGGCCTTGCTCGCCGCACGTCCTGCGGTTGCCTCATCGATCATGGGGCTGTTTCGGCCCGACCAGGTTGCGCGTTTGAAGGCTGCCGGCATCGCGTGGTTCGCCTGCGCCACCACACTGGACGAAGCGCTTGCGGCACAGACCGCAGGCGCCGATGCGGTGGTCGCACAAGGGGCCGAAGCCGGTGGCCATCGCGGCGCATTCGATGCCAGCCAGGCCGAGCGCCAGACGACCGGATTGTTCGCCTTGTTACCGCGACTGGTCGATCACCTGCACATCCCGGTGATCGCCGCAGGCGGCATCGCCAGCGCACGCGGCATTGCCGCGGCGCTGACCCTGGGCGCGAGCGCGGTGCAGATCGGTACCGGCCTGCTGCGTACGCCCGAGGCTGCGCTGCCGAGCGCCTGGGCCGACGCACTGATGCAGGCCGAACCGGAACAGACCCAGCCGACCCGCGCATTCTCCGGCCGGCTGGGTCGTGCGCTGGTCACGCCGTATCTGCGCGCCGCCAGTGCTGCAGATGCGCCGCCGCCCGCGCCGTATCCGGTGCAGCGCGCGCTGACCGCGCCGATGCGCCAGGCCGCAGCGCGCGACAACCGCCTGGATGCCATGCAGGCCTGGGCCGGGCAATCGGCCTGGATGGCGCCCGCGCAGCCCGCCGCGCAGGTGGTCACGCAGTGGTGGGCGAACGCGCAGGCGCTGTTATGTCGGTGATCTTCTGCAATGGCCTACCCGCCAGCGCGGCGCAGCTCGGGGCTGCCGCGCTGATCAACTACGGCCACTTCACCACGCTACAGGTGCGCAGCAGTGCCGCGCTCGGGCTGGACCTGCATCTGCAGCGTCTGCAGCAGGGCAGTCGCGCGCTGTTCGGCATGGAGCTGGCGCAGGAGGCAGTGCGTCTGCAAATGCACGTCGCGCTGGAAGCCTCGGCAATGGCCGATGCCAGCCTGCGCGTCACCGTGTTCGCGCAGGATTACGACTTTCGGGATCCCTTGCGCGAGGTCGCGCTGGACGTGCTGGTTGCGGTGTCGCCGCCAGCGGACATGCCCGAGACCGGGCTGCGCGTGCAGGTGACCGATTACGTACGCGAGCGGCCGGAACTCAAGCATGTCGGCACGTTTCCGCTGCTGCATCTGCGCCGCCTGGCGATGCAGGCCGACCACGACGATGTCGTGTTGCAGGATCCGCAGGGCAGGGTGCTGGAAGGTGCGTTCTGGAATCTGGGTTTGTGGGAGCGCGGCGGCGTGGTCTGGCCGCAGGGCCCGGCCTTGCTGGGAACGCGTCAGCAATTGCTGCAGACCGGGCTGGAAACGCTGGGGATCACCCAGATTCGGCGGCCGGTGCAACTGGACGAACTGGATCGTTTCGATGGCGCCTTCGCCTGCAATGCGCGCGGGCAGCAGGCGATCGTGGCGATGGGGCCGGCCCGCTGGGGCCCACATGCAGCCCAGCTGCCGCTGCTGGAGCAGGCCCTGCAAACCCATGCGTGGCAAGCGATCTGAGGCTTGGCGTGGGGCGGTCACCGGGTGACTTGGCTTCGCCGCCGGTGCCCGCTATAATCGCCGGCTTACCGCGCCACTCTGGCGACTGGGCAACTTTAGGAAAACGACACCATGGTCAAGATTCGACTGACCCGCGGCGGCGCCAAGAAGCGTCCGTTCTACCACATCATCGTGACCGACGTGCGCAGCGCGCGCGACGGCCGCAACATCGAGCGTCTGGGTTACTACAACCCGGTTGCACAGGGCGCAGAACCGCGCGTCGTGCTGGATATCGCGCGCGTCGACCATTGGGTCGGCCAGGGCGCACAGCTGACCGACAAGGTGCGTAACCTGTATCGTGAAGCATCCAAGCCTCAGGCCGCTGCGGCCTGATTTGGGAGGGCCGAGCGCATCGCTCGGCCTAGCTGACGCAGATGAAACAGACCGAGCGCCGTATCCTGCTGGGCAGGGTTGCCGGCGCTTTCGGTGTCAAGGGCGAACTCAAGATCGAGTCCTGGACCGAGCCGCGTAGCGCAATCTTCCGGTACCAACCGTGGATTCTGCGTACGCCTTCGGGTGAGGAGTCGACACTGAACGGAGCGCGCGGGCGCGATCAGGGCAAGCATCTGGTCGCAACATTCCCCAATGTTTCCGATCGCGACACCGTCGAAGCCATGCACGGGATCGAGATTTACGTCTCGCGCAGCGTACTGCCGCCACCCAAGCCCGATGAATATTATTGGGTGGATCTGGAAGAGCTGCAGGTGGAAACCGTCGAGGGCGTCAAGCTCGGCACGGTGTCGCATCTGTTCTCTACCGGCTCCAATGACGTGATGGTGGTGCGCGGCGATCGCGAACGGCTGGTGCCATTCGTGCTGCCGGATTTCGTCAAGTCGGTCGACTTCGAGGCCAACCTGATCGTGGTGGACTGGGACCCGGATTTCTGATCGGAATGGCGCATCGCGTTGCTCTGCTCTTGCTTTACCCATTCCCCGATCCCGATTCCCGACTCCCCGCCAGTGCGCATCGACGTCATCAGCCTGTTCCCCGAGTTCATCGCGCAATGCGCGGCGTTCGGCGTGGTCGGGCGGGCGCAGGAGCGTGGCTTGCTGGAACTGCAGGGCTGGAATCCGCGCGAGCATGCGCAGGGCAACTACCGCCGGGTGGACGACCGTCCGTTCGGTGGCGGGCCCGGCATGGTGATGTTGATCGAGCCGTTGCGGGCCTGTCTGGCTGCGGTGCAAGCCGCAGACACGCGCCCCGCACCGGTGATCTACCTCAGCCCGCAGGGGCGGCCGCTGACCCAGCCGCTTGCCCGCGAGCTGGCGCAGTTGCCACGCATGGTGTTGGTGTGCGGGCGCTACGAAGGCGTGGACGAGCGGTTTCTGGCGCAGGCGGTGGATATGGAAATCTCCATCGGCGACTACGTGTTGTCCGGTGGCGAGCTTGGCGCAGCGGTGCTGGTGGATGTGGTGACGCGGTTGCAGGAGGGCGTGTTGAACGACGCCGAATCTGCGGCCCAGGACAGTTTCGAAGGTCCGCAGGGTCTGCTGGATTGCCCGCACTATAGCCATCCCTCGACCCATGACTGGGGCGATGTGCCGGAGGTGCTGCGCTCGGGCAATCACGCTGCGATCGCGCGCTGGCGCCGGCAGCAGTCGCTGGGCCGGACCTGGTTGCGTCGTCCCGATCTGCTCGACGAGGCCGGGTTGGACAAGAACGATCGCCGTCTGCTGGAGGAATTTCGTCGCGAACTCGCCGCAGGCGACGATAAACCCGGCGACGAGAAATAAGGGCTCACCCCTAGCTCTTGCAGCATTGATTGGGGTACAATATGCGGCTTGCTGGCCAGCCTTGCGTCTGGCCCTCCTACGAACCTCGAGCAATCGCCGTGCGGCGACTGCCGGTCCAATATCACCAGACACGCGGTGCCCATCATGAGCAAACTCAACAAGACCATCCTGGCTGACTTCGAAGCCGCCCAGATTCAGCGCCAGCTGCCGGAATTCAACCAGGGCGACACCGTTGTGGTGAACGTCAAGGTGAAGGAAGGCAACCGCGAGCGCGTGCAGGCCTATGAGGGCGTGGTGATCGGTACCAAGAATGCCGGCCTGAACTCCGCGTTCACCGTGCGCAAGATCTCGCACGGCTTCGGCGTCGAGCGCGTGTTCCAGACCCACAGCGCCATCATCGATTCGGTCGAAGTGAAGCGCCGCGGTAAGGTCCGTGCCGGCAAGCTGTACTACCTGCGTGGTCTGGAAGGCAAGGCTGCCCGCATCAAGGAAGATCTGGCCGCCGCTGCGCAGGCCAAGGCTGCTCGCCAGGCTGCTGCCAAGGCTCAGTAAGTCACACTGGCAGGTTGTTTCTGCCACTGCCAAACGGCCGCCCTCGGGCGGCCGTTTGCGTTACGGGAATCGGGATTCGGCAGGTGGTGATCCCACAACGTTCGCGGGAACGTGTGGGCGCGCGAGCGTGTGTTCTCGGTAAAGCCAGTCGACATCAGCGCTGGCGAGGCCTCGGCAATTCCGTCAACGGTGCCGTATCGGCGACCGGCGAAGCCGGGTGTGCCGGAACCTCCGCAGCGGCCGCTAGCTCCGCCGGATCCGCAGGCGTGGTCAACATGCGCGCCTTGCGCCAGCCGCCCCAGCGGTAATACGCCAGCGACAGCAGCATCGAGCAGACCGAACTGATCGGAAGGCTCCACCAGATGCCGTCGGCTCCCAGATGCGGGATCAAGGCGTTCGCCAGCGGCACGCGCACGCCCCACAGACCGAATGCCAGGATCAGCAGTGGCGGGATCACCGCGCCGGTCGCGCGCACCACGCCGGAAATGACGAAGCTCACGCCGAACAGCAGGAACGACCAGATGCCGATGTGATTGAGATGCCGCGCCACTTCCAGCGTCGGGCTGTCGGTCGGCAGGAACAGCGCGAGCGTCCAGTGATCGAACAGGATCAGCAGCACGATCAGAATGCCGGTCATCAAAAAGTTGGCGACGATGCCGGTGCGTGCGGTCGCATCCACGCGATTCCACAATCCCGCGCCCACATTCTGCGCCGCCATCGTGGAGCAGGCAGCGCCCAGCGCCATCGCCGGCATCTGCACATACGTCCATAGCTGCAGCGCTGCGCCGTAAGCGGCTGCAGTGTCGGTGCCGAAGCCGTTGACCAGCGTCATCATCGCGATCATGGACAGCGAGATCAGCACCATCTGCAGGCCCATCGGCACGCCTTTGACGATGAGCGCGCGCAGGATCGTCGGCGAGATCCGAAACAGCTGCAGATCGCCGCGCCCCAACCACAGGACGTGGCGTTTTTTGCGTAAATACAGCAGCAACCCGCCGAGTGCGACCACCTGCGCCAGCAGTGTGGCCCAGGCCGCACCGGCAATGCCGAGTGCCGGAAACGGGCCGAGACCGAAGATCAGCAATGGATTGAACACGATGTCCAGCACCACCGACACCAGCAAAAAGCGGAACGGTGTGCGCGCATCGCCGGTGCCGCGCAGTGCCGCCGACAAAAACGCGAATACATAGATCAGCGGCATCGCCAGGAAGATGACGCGCAGGTACTCCTCGGCCAATGTCTGCGACGCCGGTGGTGTGCCCATCGCGGTCAATAGATGCGGCGCCAGAAACCAGCCGAAGACCGCAATCGCTGCCGACAGGCCGCCGAAGAAACTGGCGCTGGTGCCCATGGCCTTGCGTGCCTGCGCGATGTCGCGCGCGCCCATCGCCTGGCCGATCAGGATGGTCGAGGCCATGCCGATGCCGAACACCGAGCCGATCAGGAAGAACATGATGCTGTTGGCGTTGGCTGCGGCAGTCAGTGCCGCCTCGCCGAGGTAGCGGCCGACCCAGATCGCATTGATCGAGCCGTTGAGCGACTGGGCGATATTGCCCGCCAGGATCGGCAGTGCGAACAGCAGCAGATTCTTGCCGATCGGGCCTTCGGTCAGGACAGCGGATTTGGGCATTGCAGACGCGCCGTGGTGCGGAAGCTGCGAACACTAGCACTGGCGTGTGTGCCGCGTGCGGTCGCCTGGCGAATCTCAACAGCCGTGGAAAAGCGAGCTCGCCATGCCGATGTCACGGGGCAGCACACGGGCTATGCAGCTCTGCCTGTATTGGTCAGCCAGCGTGCGGCAGGCAGGCTGGGTCTGGCTGGCGGTAGCGCTTGAGTTCCGGCGCGGTTGCCCAGATATTTCTCGCTCGATGCAGCCGGTTGCACCGCGCCGATGCAGCGCGATGACCGCACCGGCATGCAGCCCATGGACCCAATGGCAAGTACAGCGCGATGACTCAATTGGTGGAACAAGCGACGACGGTCAGGCTGGATGTGTGGCTGTGGGCAGCACGCTTCTTCAAGACCCGCAGCCTGGCCAAGACGGCGGTGGACAACGGCAAGGTGGATGTCGCCGGCCAGCGGCCCAAGCCGTCGCGCACACTGCGCAGCGGCGAGCAACTGCGTATCGACCGTGGCGGTGAAATCTTCGAGATCACCGTCGCCGCGCTGAGCGATGTGCGCGGCCCGGCACCGATCGCACAGACGCTGTACCTGGAAAGCGATGCCTCGCGCGAGGCGCGTGCGCAATGGCGGCTGCAGCGTGCCGCCGAACGCACCGGCTATCGCGCACCCGAGGGCAAGCCGGACAAGCGCGCCCGCCGCCTGATCAACGCGCTGGGCGATATCGACGCGTTGTAGCACTGCGTTGTTGCCCGCTGCGAATTGGATGGTGGAAACAGAAGCGCCTGTGCCTACGTCGTGTCGTTCACTCAAGAAAGAACGGCGCTTCCCCATTGAGGTGGGAAGCGCCGTTTTCTGTTGCGGTGTGCGATGCATCCAGGTGCATGACCATCGATCAGAAGCTTGAGAACGGCTCACAAGACCTGGCCGGCGGTCGCGTGGTGGCGATGTTGGCCACGTTTGGCGCCAGGTAGGTGGTGCAAGCCGCACAGTAATCCGCCCAGCGCATCATGCTCTGCTCTTAACCATGCACACCGACCATCTCGACGGGTCCTTGCCTGCTCACCGTCGCGGGACCTTACGCGGCATGGATGCCGCGTAAGAGCCTACAAGGACGTACTTGCGGCGTGTCCCGCGACGGTGGGCGGGCAAGGGCCTTGCAGCCAAACCGCAGACCAGCCACTCCACTGACGTCTTCAGTGCCAAGTCGATCTCTTGCGTGTAGTTCAACAGAGAGCTGCAGGCGCACGCACGAGGGCGTGCGCCTTGCGACTCACGCCAGATCGAAACGATCCAGCTGCATCACCTTGGTCCAGGCAGCGACGAAGTCGTGCACGAACTTTTCCTGTGCATCGGCGCTGGCATAGACCTCGGCCACCGCACGCAGGATGGAATTGGAGCCGAACACCAAGTCCACACGCGTGCCGGTCCACCGATGTTCGCCGGTGCTGCGGTCGCGGCCTTCGTAGAGCTCCTTCGCTTCGGAGGTGGCTTTCCACTCGGTGCGCATGTCGAGCAGGTTGGCGAAGAAGTCGTTGCTCAGCACGCCGGGGCGGGTGGTGAACACGCCATTCTTCGAGTCGCCGACGTTGGCGCCGAGCACGCGCAGGCCGCCGACCAGCACGGTCAACTCGGGTGCGGTCAAAGTGAGCAGCTGCGCCTTGTCGATCAGCAGCGCTTCGGAAGGCACCGCGTAGCTGCGCTTGGCGAAGTTGCGGAAGCCATCGGCCACGGGCTCCAGCACGGCAAACGATTCAACGTCGGTCTGCTCCTGCGATGCGTCGGTGCGGCCGGGGGTGAACGGCACGGTGACGCTGTGGCCGGCGGCGTGCGCCGCATGTTCGACAGCCGCGTTACCGGCCAGCACGATCAGGTCGGCCAGTGAGATCTGTTTGCCGCCGGCATGCGCGCCGTTGAACTCGGCCTGGATGCGCTCCAGCGTGCCCAACACCTGCGTCAGCTGCTCGGGCTGGTTGGCCTGCCAGTCCTTCTGCGGTGCCAGCCGGATGCGTGCGCCGTTGGCGCCGCCGCGCTTGTCCGAGCCGCGGAAGGTCGATGCCGATGCCCACGCGGTGGAGACCAGCTGCGCCACGCTCAGGCCGGAGCCCAGAATGGTCTGCTTGAGAGCAGCGGCGTCCTGCGCATCGACCAGCGGGTGGTCGACGGCCGGTACCGGGTCCTGCCACAGCAGTTCTTCGCTCGGCACCTCGGTCCCCAGGTAACGCGAACGCGGGCCCATGTCGCGGTGGGTGAGCTTGAACCAGGCGCGGGCAAACGCATCGGCGAACTGGTCGGGGTGTTCGTGGAAGCGACGCGAGATCGCTTCGTAGGCCGGGTCGAAGCGCAGCGCCAGATCGGTGGTCAGCATCGTCGGCCGATGCTTCCTGGAGGCATCGTGCGCATCGGGAATGATGGCGTCGGCATTCTTGGCCACCCACTGGTGCGCACCGGCCGGGCTCTTGCTCAGCTCCCACTCGAACTTGAACAGGTGGTCGAAGAAGTCGTTGCTCCACTGCGCCGGGGTAGTGGTCCAGGTGACTTCCAGGCCACTGGTGATGGTGTCTGCGCCCTTGCCGGTGCCGTAGCTGTTGTGCCAGCCAAGGCCCTGGCTTTCCAGGTCGCTGGCTTCCGGCTCGGCGGCCACGTTGTCGGCCGGGCCGGCACCGTGGGTCTTGCCGAAGGTATGGCCGCCGGCGATCAGCGCCACGGTCTCTTCGTCGTTCATCGCCATGCGCGCGAAGGTGTCGCGGATGTCGCGCGCGGCGGCGACCGGGTCGGGCTTGCCGTCCGGGCCTTCCGGATTGACGTAGATCAGGCCCATCTGCACGGCGGCCAGCGGGTTTTCCAGATCGCGGGTGTGCGGCACTTCGCTGTCGTCGTCCTTCACCAGCACGCCGTGCGCTTCGTCCACGCCCGGCGAGCCGCGCGCGTAGCGCTCGTCGCCGCCCAGCCACTTGGTTTCGCGGCCCCAGTACAGATCCTGATCCGGCTCCCAGGTGTCTTCGCGGCCGCCGGCAAAACCGAAGGTCGTAAAGCCCATGCTTTCCAGTGCGACGTTGCCGGTAAGGATCATCAGGTCGGCCCAGGAGATCGCCTGGCCGTACTTCTGCTTGATCGGCCACAGCAGCCGGCGCGCCTTGTCCAGGCTGACGTTGTCCGGCCAGCTGTTGAGCGGTGCGAAGCGCTGCTGGCCGCGACCGCCGCCGCCACGCCCGTCGCCGATGCGGTAGGTGCCGGCGCTATGCCAGGCCATGCGCACGAACAGCGGGCCGTAATGGCCGAAGTCGGCCGGCCACCAATCCTGCGAATCGGTCATCAGCGCGCGCAGTTCCTGCTTGAGCGCGGCAAGATCGATGCGCTTGAACGCCTCGGCGTAATTGAAGGTCTGGCCCAGCGGGTTGGACTTGCTCGAATGCTGGCTGAGCAGGTCCACACGCAGCTGCTTGGGCCACCAATCGCGGTTGGTGGTTCCGGTACCGACGACGGCGTGATTGAACGGGCACTTTGCTTCGGTTGTCATGGCAATACCTGTGTGCGTGAGCACTTGGGGAGCTGTGTGCCGAAACTGCGGACACGTGCTGGTGGAGTCGAAGTGGTGGGCAATGCGTCAGCTGTGGTCATCGATCGAAGGCGCACATGCGGCCGTGGGGTCATCGAGCATCGTCGCCGCGTGTGCCGATGCTAGCGCCTGCCCGCAGGGGCCGGTACGGGTCGGTATCCGGAATGTGACTGGCAGCGGTGCGCATCAGGCGGACTCATCGTGGCGGCGTGTGCACACGATAAGGAGCATCGATTGGTTGGGGAATTCGAATTATTCAACCATATCGATAGGGTGTCGCTATGGTTAGGGAGGAGACGCCCAGGCGGCACGGCAGCGATCGGTCAGCGCTTGCCGAACAGGCTGCCGCCGAGTTTCATGACATCGCCCAGGCCCAGCTTCCCGTCGCCATCCTGATCCAGCACGCTGCTCAGCAGGCCGCTGACGCCGCTATTGCTGCCGACTTGCTGGCGTTCCTGCGCCAAGGCCGGGCCGAGTTGACTGCTGGCCGTGGTCGTGCCACTGAGGAAGCGCTTGGCCAGATACGCCATCACGATGGGCGCCAACAGTTGCAGCAGTTGGCTGGCCTTGCTGGTTTCCAGCCCGGTGGCCTTGCCCAGGCCTGCAGCCGCCTGCGGTGCCTTGTCGCCGAACAGATGACTCACGATGCCGGCGCCATTGCCTTGTGCACCATTGGCCGAGCCTCCCAGCAGCGCGCCAAGCAGGCTGCCGAGGTCCGGGCTGCCGGCGTGGTCGCGCTGCAGGGCGCCCAACAAGGCATCGGTGCCGCCGGGCTGCTGGCTGTTGCGGCCCAGTGCGCCCATCAACAGTGGCAGGGCGGTCTGCACCGCCGATTGCGCCTGCTCGGGCGCGATGCCGAGCCGGCTGGCGAGTTGCTGCAACTGCGGGCCCTGCAGTTGCGCGGCCAGTTGGTCGGTCAACGAGGCGGACGTGGTCATCGGTGTGCTCTCCGGTTGGACAAAACGTCGAGGCAGGGTGCGCCTGTCGCGGCAGCAGAGCAAACCGCGCGGTGCGCGTCACCGCGCAGAGCGCGATGCAGCGCAAGCCGGCACCATCGCAGGGCAGCATTCAAGCAACCCTGCAAACCTGCAGCTGCAATGGATTGGCAGGGCCGCAAGCCTCAGTCATGCAGCCATGCCGTGACGAATCCCCAATCCATGCAAAAACCGCATTCAAACCACCACCCAAGCCTGCCGCCGCAACGGATCCGCAAGCGCCGCGAACATCTGCGCTGTTACGAATCCCGATTCCCGATTCCCCGCACTCACAGCAACGCCTTCAGCCGATACAGCGCCTCCAACGCCTGCTTGGGCGTGAGTTCGTCCGGGTCCAATGCCTGCAGTGCTTCCTGCGCGGCAGAGGAGGGCGCAGTGAACAGGCCGAACTGCTGCGGCGCATCCAATGCGGCCGGGGCCATCTGCGCGACATGGCTTTCGCCGCCGCGTTGTTCCAGTTCGGCCAGACGGTGACGCGCCTGGGTGACCGCAGCCTTGGGCAAGCCGGCGAGCGCAGCGACCTGCAGGCCGAAACTGCGATTGGCCGGGCCGTCCTTGACTGCGTGCATGAACACCAGGCGCTCGCCGTGTTCGACCGCGTCCAGATGCACGTTGGCGATGCCGCTGGCACCGCCGGCATGCGACTCGTCGGCCAGTGCGGTGAGCTCGAAGTAATGCGTTGCAAACAGCGTGTAGCAGCGATTGGTGTGGGCCAGATGGCGTGCGACAGCGTCGGCCAATGCGAGGCCATCGTAGGTGGAAGTGCCGCGGCCGATCTCGTCCATCAGCACCAGCGATTGCGGCGTGGCGTGATGCAGGATGTAGCTGGTTTCGGCCATTTCCACCATGAAGGTGGATTGCCCGCGGGCCAGATCGTCGCCCGCGCCGATGCGGGTGAGGATGCGGTCGATCGGCCCGATCACCGCGCGGCTGGCCGGCACATAGCTGCCGATATGCGCCAGCAACACGATCAACGCGTTCTGGCGCATGTAGGTCGACTTACCGCCCATGTTCGGGCCGGTGATGACCAGCATGCGGCGCTCGGTGTGCAGGTCCAGATCGTTGGGTTCGAACGGTTGGTCGCGCACCGCTTCCACCACCGGGTGGCGCCCGCGTTCGATACGCAGGCACGGCGCGCTGTCCAGCTCCGGCTGCGACCAGTCCAGTGCCTGCGCGCGTTCGGCGAACCCGGCCAGCACGTCGAGTTCGCTCAGTGCGCCTGCGCAGCGCTTGAGGCCTTCCAGCTCGTGGGCGAGTGCGTCCAACAGGCCTTCGTACAGCAGTTTTTCGCGCGACAACGAACGCTCGCGCGCCGACAGCACCTTGTCCTCGAAGCTCTTGAGTTCCTCGGTGATGTAGCGCTCGGCATTGGTCAGCGTCTGCCGGCGGCTGTAGTGCAGCGGGGCCTTTTCGGCCTGCCCCTTGCTGATCTCGATGTAGTAGCCGTGCACGCGGTTGTAGCCGACCTTGAGCGTGGCGATGCCGCTGCTGGCGCGTTCGCGTTGTTCCAGGTCGATCAGGAATTGATCGGCGTTGGTGGACAGGCGGCGCAGCTCGTCCAGATCGGCGTCGTAACCGGTGGCGATGACGCCACCGTCGCTGAGTTTGAGCGGCGGTTGTTCGGCCACTGCGCTGATCAGCAGATGCGCGGTGGCATCGTGTTCGCCGAGTTCTGCGTACAGCGTCTGCAGGCGCGGCGAATCCAGTGGCGCGAGGATGGTGCGGACCTTCGGCAGCAGCGCCAGGCCATCGCGCAGGGTGGAAAAATCGCGCGGGCGCGCCGAGCGCAATGCCACGCGCGTGAGAATGCGCTCCAGATCCCCAAGCGCGCGGAAGGCCTCGCGCACGTCGGCATCGGCGCCGGTGTCGATCAGGCTGCCGACCGCGTGGTGGCGCTGCACCAGCACCTCGCGCAGGCGCAGCGGACGGTGCAGCCAACGGCGCAGCAGGCGCCCGCCCATCGGCGTGACCGTGCTGTCCAGAACACCGAGCAAGGTGTTGCGGGTGTCGCCATCGACGCGCGTGTCCAGTTCCAGATGCCGGCGCGTGGCCGCGTTCATCGAGATCGCCTCGCTGGCCACTTCCATCGCGATGGAGGTCAGATGCGGCAAGCGCTGTTTCTGGGTTTCTTCGACATAGCCGAGCAGTGCGCCGGCCGCCGCAGTGGCACACGGTTTATCGTCGATGCCGAAGCCGGACAGGTCGTGCAACTTGAAGAACGCCAGCAGCTGACGACGGCCGCTATCGGCATCGAACAACCACGGTGGCCGGCGCCGCACGCCGACGCGTCCACGCAGAAACTCCGGCCAATTGTCTTCGTCGGGCACCAGCAGCTCGGCCGGTTCCAGGCGCGCGATTTCCGCTTCCAGCGCATCGACGCTGTCCACTTCGTTGACCAGAAAACGCCCGCCTGCCAGATCGGCCCAGGCCAGACCGTAGCCTTGCTTGCTGCGCGCGATCGCCATCAACAGCGTATCGCGGCGCTCGTCCAGCAGCGCCTCGTCGGTGACCGTGCCGGGCGTGACGATGCGCACCACCTTGCGCTCGACCAGGCCCTTGGCCAGCGCCGGGTCGCCGATCTGTTCGCAGATCGCCACCGACTCGCCCAACGCCACCAAGCGCGCCAGATAGCCCTCGTAGGCATGCACCGGCACGCCGGCCATCGGAATCGGCGCACCACCGGAACTGCCGCGCTGGGTCAGGGTGATGTCGAGCAGCCGCGCGGCCTTGCGCGCATCGTCGTAGAACAGCTCGTAGAAATCGCCCATGCGGAAGAACAGCAGCAGGTCGGGGTATTCCGACTTGGCGGCAAAGAATTGCTTCATGAGGGGTGTGTGCTCTACAGCCCCACTCGTGTTCTTGGTTTTTTCTTTTGTGTCAGTGCTTTGCAAGAAATGTTCTTCCGGGATGTGGCGGTCAATCAAGGTCGGTAACGGCGGGTAGCGGTGAATTTTGTTGCGACGCTGTTGCGACGACCCTCCAAACGAGATCAATCGATACTGAGACGAAACGGACGAAGCGTTGGAATGGCACAGGATCTTGCGACGGAATCAGGGGCCGCCTCAAGTCGGCGCGGGCTCAAGTTTAAGCTCACCCACCGGCAAATCCTTGCGCTGTCGGTCGAAAGGGTGCCGGCCATGGTTCCCAGTGGGCGATTGGCCATCGGGCCGGCACCTTCAGACGAAGAGCGAAAGCCCTACCGAATCCTGGATGGCAGCCAGGACGACGTCCCCCGAGCTTGAAGAGCCAGCGATGCGGACTCTCCTTTATGGCGAAGAGGTTCAACTTCTTCGGGCCGCTGGCAAGTGGCGCTTTATTCAGACGGTCGACGAAGATGGGGCGATAGCGTTTGGATGGGTGATGAACCTTCATGCGCTCGGTCCAGTCAAAGCGCGTCGCCATGTCGACTGAGGTCGTGTGCTCGCGAGAGGCGAGGGCGAGCTCAACCTGTCGATGCTGGACCGACTGAGCTTTGCTTCCATTGCTGGATCTCTCTACGCATGCCGCCGCTGTAGCAGATCAATCCGCAACATCGTCGCTGGAGCGTAGGGCTGTCGGCTGGGCGTCCTGATACCTGAGAGTGTGGCTCGGTCAGCCCGAGCACGTGCTGCTACGCCACGGCCTGTGGACTTCCCGCAAGTCAGTGCCAGCCAAAATGAGACGTCTACGGTCAATGTGGATGACAAAACTTGGCATGTGTTAGCCCGCCGACGCTGTCGTGCGGTCTTTGTTGATTGTTGTCGGCCAGCCATTGTTCGTTCTGTTTGCGGAACTCACTTCGTGTACGGAAGATGCACAGTCATGCGAGCACCGACAAGGCAGCGTGCGGCGTGGCAATCAGCCGTCAAACGACGCATGCTCGGCTTGCTTCGCACGCTGTTCGGCGCTCGCCGCGCAAGAGCCCGCGTGTGTGCGGCGCATTGCACAAACCGCCTGTTGCTTTGGGACTCTTTCGCCTTGGGAAAAGCTAAGATCGAAGCTTGTGCAAAGTAGGAGGCGCTAATGATCGATCGTCGTACTTTTCTTGCCACGGGTGTGGTCGCCGCTACTGCCAGCTTCAGTGCATCGGCAGCGCGCATCGCGCAAACGCCACGCGCCAGCGGCCCGGCGCCGTGGGGTGCGCTGCCCAGCGCGCGCCAGTTGCGTTGGCATCGGTGGGAGCAATACGCGTTCGTGCATTTTGCGATGAACACCTTCACCGACAAGGAATGGGGCTACGGCGACGAGGATCCGCGCAAATTCGATCCCAGCGATTTTTCAGCCGACCAAATCGTCGCTGCTGCCAAGGCCGGCAATCTGAAAGGGCTTATTTTCACGGCCAAGCACCACGATGGGTTCTGTCTTTGGCCGACGCGCTTGACCGAGCATTGCATTCGCAACTCGCCCTACAAGAACGGCAAGGGTGACATCGTCGGGGAGATGGCAGCGGCGTGTCGACGCGCCGGCCTGGCGTTCGGCATCTACCTCTCGCCCTGGGATCGCAACCATGCCGAGTATGGCCGCCCCCGCTATCTCGACTATTTCCGCAAGCAGATCGTCGAACTCTGCACGGGCTACGGCGACCTGTTCGAGTTCTGGTTTGACGGCGCCAATGGCGGCGACGGCTACTACGGTGGAGCGCGCGAATCGCGCAAGATCGATGCGCCCGCGTACTACAACTGGCCACGGATGATCGAGCTTGTGCATCAGCACCAACCGATGGCCTGCACGTTCGACCCGCTCGGCGCCGATATCCGCTGGGGCGGCAACGAGGACGGTATTGCCGGCGATCCATCCTGGCCGACCATGCCCAATGCCCCGTATACCCAGGAAAACGGCAATTCCGGCGTGCGCGGGGGGGCGCTATGGTGGCCGGCCGAAACCAACACGTCGATCCGCCCGGGCTGGTTCTACCACACCGATGAAGACGGCAAGGTGCGTAGCCCGGAGAACCTGGTGCGCTATTTCGACACCTCCGTCGCGCGCGGCACCAACATGAACCTCAATCTGCCGCCCGACCGACGCGGCCGCATCGCCGACCACGACGTGGCGGTGCTGCAGAGTTTCGGCGACGCGATCCGCTCCAGCTTCGCCATCGATCTGGCCAAGGGCGCCAAGGCCAGCGCCAGCGCGTCGCGCGGCCCCGGGTTCGAGCCGGCGCGCGTGCTCGACCGCCAGCCGGACAGCTACTGGTCTACGCCTGATGGTGTCACCACACCGACGCTGACGCTGGAGCTGTCGGCGGCGCACAGTTTCGATTTGATCCGGCTGCGCGAATATCTGCCGCTGGGTGTGCGCGTCACCCGCTTCGCGGTCGAAGCCGAGGTCGATGGGCAATGGCGGCGGCTCGCCGAAGCGCAATGCATCGGTGCACAGCGCATCGTGCGGCTGGATCGCCCGGTTGCCGCACGCCGGGTGCGCCTGGTCGTGCTTGAGGCGCCGGTGTGCCCGGCGATCAGCGAATTCGCGCTATTCCGTGCCGTTGCGCCAGTGCCGGTCGCGCGGCCGACGGCGAACGCGCCGGATGTGTTGTCCTCCGCTGGCTGGCGCATCGTCGAGGCCAGCGCGCCAGGGGCGGACACGTTGCTCGACGACGATGCCAGCACGATCTGGATCACGCCCGCGCCCACGCCGGGCCATCCCGCACAGGCGACCATCGACCTCGGTGCGCTGCGTCAGGTGGCCGGTTTCAGCCTGACGCCCTCGCGCACGGTGATGAACGGTGCGGCGCCACCGAAGGGTTATCGCGCCGAAACCAGCGAAGATGGCAAGCACTGGCAGCCGGCCGGCGCCGGCGAGTTGTCCAATATCGCCTATGCGCTCTCGACCCAGCGTCTGAATTTCCCCGAGGTCCGCCAGATCCGCTACCTGCGGTTGTCGTTCGCGGAGACGGCGGTGCCCGCCGAGCGGCTGGCGATTGCGGGGATCGGCGCGTTCTCGCGCTTGCGATAAGGACTTGCGCTTTCGCGTGGCGATGCGCCGCGCGGAAGCGCATCGCTGCGGCGAGGCAATTTCGCGGGCTTGAGATGGATCAGGCGGAGCGATGGAGAGAGACATCGCGTCTGCGCATCACGAGGTGAGCTGACTCTTGAACCGTGCTTGCACATCGCCGTTCCGGGTGACGCGCTATGGTGCGCGGCGCATGACGCAAGCGACTTGGTTGGCTATGGAACAGAAACAGCACGAGTGGATGCAGGCGGTGACAGAGGCGCTCAGCGATCTGCTGGCCGCCCGCGTGGCCCAGGCCACGTTGCTGGAAGCGATGATGGTTTCGCATCCGGATCCGGTGATGCTGCGCAAGGCGTGGGACGAGCTGTCGTCCCAGCGCATCGCGTATGTGGCGCAGAAAAAGGCGGTCGCCGCCGATCCGCGGCCGATGGATGCCTACACGCTTGAGCAGTTCCAGGCGTGGGAAGAAAAGCTCAGCCGCTACTTTCCGCGTGCGCCGGATGCAGGGAGCACGGATGCGTGAACCCGCCCGCCAGTGGTCCAGTCGCGCGACCTAGCGGCGATGGGCCGGGCGGGTGTCGCCACTGCCTGTCGCTTGCGCACGCGGGCGCAGGCGCCTGAGTGTGCCGGGAGCCGGTCATGGCTCCCAGTCCTGCGGTCAGTTGGTGCTGACATGGTTCCTGATGATCGCTGCAGCCGCTGCTACGGCCTGCGTCAGGCCACCGATGCGCGCGGTTTGGCCTTGTCGGCATCCAGGCGCAGGGTGGCAGCGGCAAGGCCGGGTGCGGTGGCCTGCAAGACGATGCAGCCGGCGCTGCGCGTGCTCTGCAGCAGGGCCGCACACAGTCCATTGAAGGCCTTGCGTTGCGGCGCCTTGTCGTCCTCATGGCTGGCAGGGTCGCCGTTGCCCACGCCGATCAACCGCGCCGGGCCGCGCAATGCGAACTGCACCAGCGTATCGGCGGTGGGAACGACGCGGCCCTGTGCGTCAACGATTTCCACCTTGACCACCGCCACGTCTTCGGCATCGGCGCGCAGTGCCTTGCGATCGCAACTCAAGCGGATCGCAGCCGGCTTGCTGACCGTCTCGCGGCGTTCGGTGAGCACCAGCTTGCTGCCGCGATAGCCGCGCGCTTCGATCACGCCTGGCGCATACGCGACGCGCCATTCCACATGCCCGTAGGCTGGCACCTGCTGCAGGCCCTGGCTGACGCCGTTGACCAGCAGTTCCACCGCTTCGAGATTGCTGTGGCACCAGACGGCGACGCGTCCCTTGTCGTCGGGCTGCAGCAGGCCGTCCCAGTTCCAGTGCGGAAACAGATGCAGCACCGGTTCGCTGGTCCATTGCGCGCGGTAGTACCAGTAGTTGTCCTTGGGGAAACCGCAGCTGTCGAGCACGCCGAACTGCGAAGCGACATTCGGCCAACGGTTGTAGGGCGTGGGTTCGCCGCGGTAATCGAAGCCGGTCCAGATAAAGCCGCCAGCGATGTACGGACGTTGTGCGACGTAGCTCCACCAGGCTTCGGCAGTGCTCGCCCACCACGGGTGGTCCAGGTCGTAGGCGCGGGTATAGCCGCGTGCGTCGTCGCGCTGGTAGTTGCCGCGCACCGACACGGTACTGCCGGTTTCGCTGCCGTAGATCGGAATATTTGGGTATTGCGCGTGGAAGCCGTCCATCTGGCTGGTGCGGTAGTTGAAACCGACCACATCGACCACCTGGCCGACGCCATCGCCAAAGCCCTTGTCCATGGCGAACGTAGTGGGGCGGGTGGGATCGAGCTGGCGCACGCGTTGCTGCATGCGGCTGACGATGCGCGCGCCGCGCTCGGTGACCTGCTGCGGCTCTTCGTTGCCGAGCGACCACAGGATCACGCTGGGATGATTGCGCCCGCGCCGCACCATCGTCTCCAGTTCGCCCATCGCCTCGGGGTCGGTGGACATGCGCCGGGTTTCCTCGATCACGAACATGCCCAGCCGGTCGCACAGCGCGAGCAGTTCGGGCGTGGCCGGATTGTGCGAGCTGCGGTACGCGTTGCAGCCCATCGACTTGAGCTGGCGCAGGCGCCATTCGTGCAGGCTGTCGGGGATGGCGGTGCCGACGCCGGCGTGGTCCTGGTGATTGTTGGTGCCGTGCAGCTTGAGTGGTGCGCCGTTCAACAGGAAACCGCGTTGTGCATCGAAGACGGCCGTGCGCACGCCGAACGGCGTGACCAGCGCATCGACCGCCTTGCCGTCGCTGTGCACGCTGGTGGTGAGGCTGTAGAGCTGCGGGGTGTCGATCGACCATAGCGCGGCCTGGCCGAGCGGCACGGTTTGTTCGACAACCTGCACCTGGCCCGGTGCAACCGTGACCGCTGCACTGACCGCTTGTGCGACGACTCGGCCATCCGGTGCAGTGACACGTGCTTGCACGGCGCAGTGTCGCGGGGCAGTGCCGTCGTTACGCACCTCGGTGGATACCTGCGCTGTGGCGTTGTCGCCTTGCACGGTGCTGCGCACGAACACGCCGTCTTGCGGCAGATGCAGCGGGTCGGTTTTTTGCAACCACAGATGCCGATAGATGCCGGCACCTTCGTAGAACCAGCCTTCGCCCAGCGTGGCATCCACGCGCACGGCGATGAGGTTGGGCTTGCCGTAGTCGAGCACTTCGCTCAGGTCGACCTCGAAGCCGCAATAGCCGCTGGCATTGCGCCCGACGATGTGGCCGTTGCAGAACACGATGCAATCGCGGAACACGCCGTCGAACACCAGACTGATGCGCTTGCCCAGATCGCCTGCGGGAATCTGCAGCGTGCGCCGATACCAACCCACGCTATGTTCCGGAAAGCTCGTGCCCAGCGGTTTGTAGCCGTGCGCGGCGGCCGGGTCTTCTTCGGTGAGCGTGGCCGAGATCGGCTCTTGGCGGAAGGGCAGGGTGACGGCCCAATCGTGCGGCAGATCCAGCAGTTCCCAGCCACTGTCGTCGAAGGCCAGCTGCGCGGCGGTCGCGGTGTCCTTGCCAGCCTTGGCGAAGGTGCGCTGGAAGGTGCCGAACTCGAAGTCGCGCGATGGGTCGCTGGCGTGGCCGAGATGAAAGCGCCAGCCGAAGTCGAATAGCAGGCGTTCGCGTGGTGTCAGCGTTGCATCGCCAAGCGCGCCAAGCGGCATGGCGTTCTTATCTACGGCTGGCGCTGCACCGGCGATGGCGGGCACTAACGCGCCGGCTGCGCCGACGGGGAGAGCGGCGCTCACTCCGCTTGCCAACATGCCGCGCAGCAGCTCGCGGCGATTGATGCCGGTCATGGCTGCGTCCTCTTGCTGGCGTCGGCAGCTCGGTCTTGTTTGGTCCAAGCACGGTTGCCTGTTGCCGGTTTGCGCGATGCAGGCATGCCCGTATACGGGTGGCGCATGAAATCGATCGCCGGCAACACCTCGTTGTCATGCCTGAAATCGAAGAAGCTGGCGTTTTCCCACGACGAGCCGGTGCCCCAGCGCGTCTTGCAGCTGCTGCTGGTCCATGCCGGTTCCCAATACACCACGCCGGCGCCGCCGGTGTCGATCACCAACTGGGTGAGATCGATCATGTACTTGGACTGGCCTTGAGGCGTGGCTGGGTAGCCGGCAATCAGCGAGTCTTGGCCGAGCAGATTGTGCGAGGTGTCGCCGGACTCCAGCGTCCACGGGTAGGCAGTTTCCACCACCACCACATCGGCGTCGTAGCGGCCGCGCAGGCGCTTGATGGTCTTGCCCAGCTCGGCCATCGATTGAGTCGACCATTTGCGGTAGTAGCTGATGCCGATCAGATCGTAGTCGGTGACGCCGGCCTTGGTGGCGGCGGCAAACCACGGTTCCACATTTTCCGGCTGGGCGATATGCAGCATCACCCGTGGCTTGATCGTGGAGCGTGCGCTGATATCGCGCACTGCCTTGATGCCGGCATTGAACAATTTGGCGTTGCGTTGCCAGTCGATGGGGCGCTTCTTGTCCCAGGGAATGCTGTCCATCAGGTCGGAATTGCTTTCGTTGCCCACCTGCACCAGTTCCGGCATCAGGCCGGCGCGGTCGAGCGCGCTCAGCGTGTCGTAGGTGAAGCCATACAACGTGCGCGCCAGCTCATCGGTATCGGTGATGCTGGCCCAGGCCTTGGGAATCAGCTGTTTTTCGCCATCGGCCCAATCGTCGGAGTAGTGCAGGTCCAGCAAGACCTGCATGCCTTGCGCGCGTGCGCGCGCGATGGTCTTTTTGACGTCGGACAAGTCGCTGTAGCGGGTCCAGCGTGCGTCGTTCCACAGCCGCACACGCACCAGATTGGCACCGTGCGCGTGGAAGAGTTCGAACGGGTCTTTGACCACGCCGTTCTCGCGGTATTGCACACCGCATTCTTCCATCTCGTTGACGTAGGACAGGTCCGCACCGAGATACAACGTGGCGGGGGCCGGGGCGGCGTGTGCGAAGGTGGAGATGGCCAGCGCCGGTAGCGCGGGCGTCCAGAGACGGCGTATAGAGCGCATGCAATTCCTCGACAGAAAAACGTGGAGCGGGTGACAGCAAGCCGCACGCGGCGGTGCTGTCGTGCGGCCGATGCGCGGAATCGGAACGTCGATAACCGATCCGATTCCACGCACCGGCCGCACCGGTGTCGCGGTCGCGCAGCAGTTGTGTCAGCTGCGCTTAGAACTTGTAGCTGGCTTCCAGCGCATACCGACGGCCGAACACCTGGTAGCCACCGTCGTCCTGATTGGCCAGACGGTTGGGCTTGTTGTCGGTGTAGGCGCGCAGCGGCTCGTTGGTGAGATTGCCGGCCTGGAAGCGGAAGCTGAGCTGCTTGCTGTACTGCCAGTTCAGGCTTAAGTCCACCGTGCCTTCGCTCTGCAGACGGGCAAGACGCGCCGCATTCCAGCCGTACACCACGGTGTAGGGGCTGTGGTACTTGTAACCCACACGCGCTTCGAAGCTGCCATTGCTGTACCAAAGATCGAAGGTGCCGGTCTTGCGCGCCAGACCGCTCAGCGGCAACGGGTTGTCGACCGGCGAGAATTCCTTGAGGTTGGAATCCACCAGCGAGAAGTTGGAATAGACGCCGAAGTTTTCCATGTGCGGGATGAAGTAGAACGGCGTCTGGAAGGTGAGCTCCACCCCGTTGATATGCCCGCCGCCGCCATTGAACGGCGCGCTGACCAGGTAATCCAGGCCGTTGATCACTTCGCGGTCGGTGCGGTAGCCGATGCTGGAATCCACTTCCTTGCGGTAGACCGCAATCGCCGCCAGCGCTTCCTTGTGGAAGTACCACTCGTAGGACACATCGACCTGGGTGGCCTTGAACGGATCCAGCTGCGGGTTGCCGCCGCTGCCGGTGAGCTGGCCGACGGTGACATTGGGGTCGTCCAGGCGGCGGCCGGTGCGCAGTTCGTCCAGCGGCGGGCGCGCGATGACCTTGGCCACCGCAAAACGCAGGATGCGCTGATCGTCGATCAGGAAGTTGACGGTGGCGCTGGGCAACACGTCGGTGTATTCCTTGCTGTCGGTGCTGGCCTGCACGGTGGTGCCGACCGAATCGAAGCCGTCGCTGGTGGTCTTGGTGTTGACCAGGCGTACGCCGATATTGCCGGTGACATCGGTGCCGAACAGCTGCGAGCTGAACACCGCTTTGGCGAAGGCTTCGCGCACGTCTTCCTTGACGTTCCAGTGGTCGAGCAGCTGCTCGTCGAGCGTGGCCGGATCGAAACCGCCGAAGCCGATCTCGGCAATGGCGTCCATGTTGCCGCCGGTCAGCGTGGGCACGTTCAAGTCCGGCATGGTGACCGGATAGATCAGGCCCTGATACGCCGAAATCGGTTGGTCGTAGCCGGACTGGTTGCTGATGAAGCGGCGGTTCTGCTTCTCGCGACGCGCGGCGCGTGCGCCAAATTCCAGCGAGGTGAATGCAGCGGCATCGATCGAGCGGCTGGCGTTGAGTGCCAGCGCGACGATCTTGTCGCGCAGCCCCTGCGGCTCGGTCTGGCCGGCGATGCCCCACTCGGGCGTATCCGAGCTGGTGCTGATGGTAGGGGTGACGCTGCGGCGGAAATCGAACGAGACGGTGTCCGGGTTGCTGCCGAAGCGCACCGCCTGCCAGGTGTTGTCGCGCTTGGCCTGCGAGAACGACAGGTCGCTGCCCAGCGTCCACACATCGCCGCTCCACTTGGCGTTGAGGCCGCCGGCGGTGAGCGTCTTGACCTCGTTGTAGTGGCTGACCACATGGTCGACCTGCAGGTTCGAGTTGGCCAGCGTACCGGCGACCACATCGCCATCGACGATGGTGTAGGACGAACCCGGCGTGGTGTACGGGTTGGCACCGGTGGAAAACGTGCTGAAAGCCAGGCCGTTGAACCAGTTCTGCAACTGGTCTTCGTCGATTTCGATCCGCGAATACAGGCCGTCGAACTTCAACTCGAAGTTGCCCGAGCGCCATTGCACGGTGCCCATCGCACCGGTGCGGGTCTGGTCGGTCAGCTTGAGCTGGTCGGCCGCGCCGAACGGCGTCGGGTCCACGGTGCCGTCGCCATCCACATCGTGCGAGGTGGTGGCATCGGTATAGCCCCAGCTGCCGATCGAGGAGTTGGAGTTCTTCTGCTTCTGATAGGTGGCGCCGAGCGCAACCGCCAGGTTGTCGTTGATCTTGTGTACCCAGCTGGCGCCGAAGCGGTTGCCCCACGGGGTGTAGCCGTCCACGTCCTTGGCGTGGTCGTAGAACACCGGGCCGGCGGTGCCGACAAAGCCCGGGCCGGTGTAGTCCAGCGGGCTGATGGTGGAGATGTCCACCGTTGCGGCAAGGCCACCGGCCACCAGATCCGCCGACTGGGTCTTGTAGACCTTGACGGTGGAGACGATCTCGGTGGGGAACACTTCCCAACGCACCGCGCGATTGGGCTCGGAGGAGGCGATTTCGCGCCCGTTGACGGTGCCCATGGTCATGCGCGGGCCAAGGCCGCGCACGGTGGCCAGGCTCTCGTTGCCGCGGTCGCGGGTGCCGTTGACGCCGGGCAGGCGCACCAGCGCTTCGGCCACGGTGACATTGGGCATCTGGCCCATGTTGTCGGCCGAGATCACTTCCATGACGTGATCGGACATCTGCTTGGCCTGCACCGCCTGATTCAGGCTGGCGCGCTGGCCGATCACGGTGATGTTGTCGAGCGTGACCGGTGGCGGCGCAGCGGCGGCGCTGCTGTCGCTGGCCGGCGGTGCGGCAGGCGCAGGCGTGCTGTCCTGTGCGTGCGCACTGAACGCGCTGGCCAGAACGAAGGCGATGGTGGTGCAGAGGACGTCGCGCGCAGGGGTGCGGCGCAGGCGCCGGCTGGCCGAGTGGCCGGTGTGGTGAACGGGCATCGTTTGATCCCTCCCAGGACAAAGTTACCGAATGGAGATGGTGGCCGCCGGTGCGGCCGTTGCGCAGGGGCGCAGTCGGCGCGTCCTGACGCGGGCATGGCGATTGGTGCGGTGCTGCGTTTTTGGAGCTGAGTGTGCGTTTGCGTGACGCTGTCACGATCGTCGATCGCCTTGGCGTCCCCCTGTCCTGCATGTGTCCGCTTCAGGGTAGAAGCGCAAGCCATTCCATTCCAATGAAGCATTTTGCGTGAGCTATCTCGCGTTGGAATGCTGCAGTGCAGCGGTAGCGTCTGCTCCGTCACAGTTGCGGCATGGGTGGCGCTCCTGGAAGCGGAAGGTTGCGTCGGACCCTGCGGACGTCGGTGGCCTAGCGCGCGCTGGCAGGTAACCGCGGCAATGCCGGGAAGGCACGCTGCACGCAGTCGCTGCGCTCGCAGGTCAGGCAACCGGGGCCGATCGGCACCGCATCGTCCACCGCATCCAGGTCCCAGCCGCGCGCATACACCAGTTGATCGGCATGGCGCAGGTCGCAGCCCATCGCCAATGCAAAGGTCTTGCGCGGGCGGCCGTAACCGGGCGCGCCACTGCTGACTTGGCGCGCAAGCCAGAAATGGCGCCGGCCATCGGGCATGCGCGCGATCTGGGTCAGGATGCGGTCGGGCTGATTGAAGGCTTCGTAGACGATCCACAGCGGGCAGGCGCCGCCGACATGCGAGAAGTGGAAGTCGGTGGCCGAGTGACGCTTGGACACATTGCCGGCGCGGTCCACCCGCATGAAGAAGATCGGCAACCCGGCCGCACCGCGTCGCTGCAAGGTGCTGAGGCGGTGGCAGACCGCCTCGAAGCCCACATCGAAACGATCGGCCAGCCATTCGATGTCGTAGCGGCAGGTCTGCGCGCTGTGCAGAAATTCGCCATACGGCATCACCAGGGCGCCGGCGAAATAGTTCGACAAACCAATGCGCGACAACGCGATGCGCTCGGCATCTTCGAATCCGGCATCGGCGATGCGTGCCTCCAGCAGCGGCGCACACTCCAGCAACGCCAACTGCGCCGCCATCTGGAAGGCCTGTTGGCCGGGGCGCAGATGCGCAGGCAGCCACAGCACGCGTGCCTGCGCATCCACGCTGCGCTTGTCGCTGAGCAGGTCGGTGGCGTCCTGCACCAACAAGCCGTGGCGATCGGCCAGGCGTTGGCGCAGCCGCAGCGCAAGGTTGTCCGGGGTCAGCCCGAGTTCGGCATACAGCGCCTCTGCGCGCTCATCCAGTTCGGGCAGGTAGTTGTGTGCGCGATTGAAGTAATCGCGTACCTGCTCGCCGGGCGACAGCGACGGCAGTGCGGCGTGGTCGGCACCGATCTGCAGTTCCAGTGCGGCATTGCGCTCGAGCAGATGCCGATGGGCGCGGTGCAGATCCAACAGTGCCTGCGCCACCTGCGGCAGATTGCCGGTGAGCACGCGCAGCTCGGCGGCCGACAGGCTGTGGCCCAGGCTGCGCAGAGATTCATCCAAGGGTTCAACCAGCGCGGCGGGGTCGTCCAGGTCCAGCAGGCCTTCAAGGTCGCCCAGGGTGGCCTTGAGCCGCTGCTGGATCGCCAGCGTCAACGGGCGCTGGTTGCGCTCGATCTGGTTGAGATAGCTCGGCGACAACGCCAGCCGGCGCGCCAGTTCGGCCTGGGTCAGGCCATGGCGCTGGCGCAGCCGCTGCAGGCGCAGGCCGAGCTGATGGCGCAGAGGTGGCTGCGTGTGTGGCATTCGCAAGATTCGCAAAATTGTGCCGCCAGCTTAGCGCGATTAAGCAATTGGCGGCTGGGAATGCCGGCAAGGGGTGCGAACAATGCGAAGTATCTGCATCGACCCTTCTGCGAGCGAACTTGCAATGAGCGAATCCGTCCCCCGCGTGTCCCTGTTGATCGATGGCGAATTTGTGGTGTCCGACAGTTCGCACTGGCAGGACGTGGTCAACCCTGCCGACCAGTCGCTGCTGGCGCAGGTGCCGTTCGCCACCACGGCCGAAGTCGACGCCGCAGTGGCGGCCGCCAGCCGTGCCTTTGTCAGCTGGCGCAAGACGCCCATCGGCACCCGCGCGCGCGTCTTCCTCAAGTACCAGCAGCTGATCCGCGAGCACATGCCCGAGCTGGCCGCGTTGCTGAGTGCCGAGCAGGGCAAGACCCTGGCCGATGCCGAAGGCGATGTGTTCCGCGGGCTGGAGGTGGTGGAACACGCCGCAGCGATCGGCAATCTGCAACTGGGCGAGCTGGCCAACAACGTCGCCAACGGCGTGGACACCTACAGCCTGCTGCAGCCGCTGGGCGTGTGCGCCGGCATCACCCCGTTCAATTTCCCGGCGATGATTCCGCTGTGGATGTTTCCGATGGCGATCGCCACCGGCAACACCTTCGTGCTCAAGCCCTCCGAGCAGGACCCGATGGTGACCATGCGGCTGGTGGAGCTTGCGCTGGACGCCGGCATTCCCAATGGCGTGCTCAACGTGGTGCACGGTGGCGAAGAGGTGGTCAACGCGCTGTGCGACCACCCCGAGATCAAGGCGCTGTCGTTCGTCGGCTCCACCAAGGTGGGCACGCACGTCTATCGCCGCGCATCGCTGGCCGGCAAGCGCGTGCAATGCATGATGGGCGCCAAGAATCATGCCGTGGTGCTGCCGGACGCCAATCAGGAACAGACCCTCAACGCGATGGTTGGTGCCGCCTTTGGTGCCGCCGGCCAGCGTTGCATGGCGGCATCCACGCTGGTGCTGGTGGGCGAGGCGCAGCAATGGATTCCGGCGCTGGTTGCCAAGGCCAGGAGCTTGAAGCTGGGTGCGGGCAATGCGCAGGGCACCGACGTGGGCCCGCTGATTTCCTGCGCCGCACGCGAGCGTGTGGAAGCGCTGATCGCCTCCGGCGTGGAGCAGGGCGCAACGCTGGAACTGGATGGTCGCGCGCCGACCGTACCGGGGTTCGAACAAGGCAATTTCGTCGGCCCGACGATCTTCTCCGGCGTCACGCCTGGCATGCGCATCTATGACGAAGAAATCTTCGGGCCCGTGCTGGTGATCCTGGGCGCAGACACGCTGGACGACGCGATCGCGCTGGTCAACGCCAATCCAAACGGCAACGGCACCGCGTTGTTCACCCAGTCCGGTGCTGCTGCGCGCCGTTTCCAGGAAGACATCGATGTGGGTCAGGTCGGCATCAACGTGCCGATCCCGGTGCCGGTACCGCTGTTTTCGTTCACCGGCTCGCGCGCCTCCAAGCTCGGCGACCTGGGCCCGTACGGCAAGCAGGTGGTGATGTTCTACACCCAGACCAAGACCGTCACCGCGCGCTGGTTCGACGACCAGACGCTGGGCCATGGCGTCAACACCACCATCTCTCTCAAGTGATCCGATCGCCATGAATGCAGCCATCCAGCTACACGCCAATACGGCCGATTTGAACGACGAGCAGGAAGCGTTCCGCGCTGCCGCGCGCGACTTCGCCGACAAGGAACTCGCACCGTATGCCGCGCAATGGGACGCAGAGAGCCACTTCCCGCGCGAGGCGATTGCCAAGGCCGCCGAACTCGGTTTCTGCGGCCTGTACACCGACGAAGGCGTGGGCGGCCTGGGCATGCGCCGGCTCGATGCGGCAGTGGTGTTCGAGGAACTGGCTACGGTCGACCCGTCCACCTCGGCCTTCATCAGCATCCACAACATGGCCACCTGGTTGATCGCCAGTTACGGCAACGACACGGTGCGCGCGCAGTGGGGCGAGGCGATGACCAGCGGTGCCAAGCTGGGCTCGTATTGCCTGACCGAGCCGGGTGCCGGCTCGGACGCGGCCTCGCTCAAGACACGCGCCCAGCGCGATGGCGACGCGTATGTGCTCAACGGCAGCAAGGCCTTCATTTCCGGCGCCGGCGCCACCGATGTGCTGGTGGTGATGGCACGCACCGGCGACGATGGCGCGCGCGGCATCAGCGCCTTCGTGGTGCCTGCCGATGCGCCTGGCATCAGCTACGGCCGCAAGGAAGAAAAGATGGGCTGGAACAGCCAGCCCACGCGCGGGGTGACCTTTACCGAAGTACGCATCCCGGCCGGCAATCTGCTCGGCGAGGAAGGCGAGGGCTTCAAGATGGCGATGAAGGCGCTGGATGGCGGCCGCATCAACATCGCGGCGTGTTCGCTGGGCGCGGCGCAGGGCGCACTGGATGCGGCGCGTCGCTATATGGGCGAGCGCCGCCAGTTCGGCAAAAAGTTGGCCGATTTCCAGGCGCTGCAATTCAAGCTGGCCGACATGGCCACCCAACTGGTGGCCGCGCGGCAGATGGTGCACACCGCCGCACGCAAGCTCGATGCCGGCAGCCACGATGCCACCGTGTGGTGCGCGATGGCCAAGCGCTTCGCCACCGACGCCGGCTTTGCGATCTGCGACGACGCGCTGCAGATCCATGGCGGTTACGGCTATATCCGCGAGTACCCGATCGAACGCCTGCTGCGCGACAGCCGTGTGCATCGCATCCTGGAAGGCACCAACGAAGTGATGCGCATGATCATTGCGCGGCACCTGCTCAACGGCGAGGAGGAACTGCGATGAGCGATTGGGAAGGACGCACGCATACCGGCCTGCAGGTCGAGCGCGACGCGCATGTAGCTATCGTCACGTTGAGCAACCCGCCGGCCAACACATGGACTGTGCAGAGTCTGGCTGCCTTGTGCGACCTGGTGCATGCATTGGATGCCGACCGCAGCGTGTATGCGTTGGTGATCACCGGCGAGGGCGAAAAGTTCTTCAGCGCCGGTGCCGACCTCAAGCAGTTTGCCGATGGCGACAAGGCCGCTGCACGCGAGGCCGCGCGTCGCTTCGGCGAAGCCTTCGAGGCCTTGAGCGCGTTTCGCGGCGTGTCGATCGCCGCCATCAACGGCTATGCGATGGGCGGTGGCCTGGAGTGCGCGCTGGCCTGCGACCTGCGCATTGCCGAACAACACGCACAACTTGCCTTGCCGGAAGCCAGCGTCGGCTTGTTGCCGTGCGCCGGCGGCACCCAGAACCTGCCGCGCCTGGTCGGCGAGGGCTGGGCCAAGCGCATGATCCTGCTCGGCGAGCGTCTGGATGCCGCCACCGCGCACCGCATCGGCCTGGTGGAAGAGGTGGTGGGCACGGGCGAGTCGCGCGCGCTGGCCATTGCCTGGGCACAGCGCGCCGGCAAGCAGAGTCCGGCCAGCGTTGCGGCGTGCAAGCGCCTGGTGCAGTCCACCCGCCACGGCACGCATGCCGCCGCGCTGGTGGCAGAGCGCGAAGCCTTCGTCGACCTGTTCGAGCAGGCCGATCAGGCCGAGGGAGTGGCGGCCTTTCTCGAGAAGCGCGCGCCGCAGTGGAGCAATGGCTGATGCTGGATGTGAGCCCACCCGAACAAGCCCCTGTGTTGTTCGAACAACGCGATTGCGCCGACGGGCATCGCATCGGCATCGCCACCTTGAATTCGCCCAGGACGCTCAACGGCTTGTCGTTGCAGATGACGCGCCTGCTGGACGCGCAGCTGCGCGTCTGGGCCGACGATACGCAGATCGCCTGTGTGGTGTTGCGTGGTGCCGGCGAGAAAGCGTTCTGCGCGGGCGGCGATCTGCATGGTCTGTACCAGAGCATGCGTGCGCATCGCGATGCGGTGCCGGACGCGCAGGAGCGCATCGCGCAACCGCAAGGCAATGCGCACGCCGCTGCGTTCTTCGAAGAAGAGTATCGGCTCGACCATCGCATCCATACCTATCCCAAGCCGCTGCTGTGTTGGGGCCACGGTATCGTCATGGGCGGCGGCATCGGCCTGATGTCCGGCGCCAGCCATCGCGTGGTCACCGAGCGTTCGCGTCTGGCGATGCCGGAGATCAGCGTCGGCTTGTTTCCCGATGTCGGTGGCAGCTGGTTGTTGCGCCGCGTGCCGCACGGCGCAGGATTGTTCCTGGCATTGACCGGCGCTCCGTTGGATGCCAGCGACGCGATCTACGCGGGGCTGGCGGATGTGCGGCTGGAACACGCGCAATATGCCGCCGTGCTGGATGCTTTGAGCGCGCACGCCTGGACGGGCAATGTGCAGGACGACCGCGGCCAACTCAGCGCGTTTTTGCACGGCATTGCGCAAGCTCTGGAGCCCGGTCCCTTGCAAGTGCATGCGGCCTTGATCGAGCAACTGGTGGCGGGCGACACGCTGGAAGAGGTGGTCGCTACGATCCTGGCACTACAAAGCGAAGACGCCTGGTTGCAGGCGGCGCGCGCAACGCTCGCAGCTGGCGCGCCCAGTTCCGCGCGACTGGCCTGGGAGCTGCAACGTCATCCGGCTACAAGCACCCTGGCCGACACCTTCCGCACCGAATACGTAGCGGCGTTGCGTGTCGCCGCACATGGCGACTTTGTCGAAGGCATCCGCGCGCTGCTGATCGACAAGGACCGCCAGCCGCAATGGCAACCGGCCTCGCTGGAAGAAGCGGATGCGCAGTGGGCTGCTGCATTTTTCCAATCACCCTGGCGCGCCGCAGAGCACCCGCTTGCCGATCTTGCCGTACGTGAAGTCGGTGAACGCTGAGTGGCTGGCAAATGCGGTTGATGGCTAGCGCAACGCGGACGCGGTGGAGGAATCGCAAGCTTCGCATTGGCACCGGCAAGCCTGAAGTTTGCGATGGCCGCCTTGCGATCCAGCCGTCCGTCCATGACCGCACTGACGATTGATGATCGTTCTAACCTGGAAACCGACACCATGAGCAAGATCGCCTTTATCGGCCTGGGCAATATGGGCGGGCCGATGGCTGCCAACCTGATCAAGGCCGGGCACCAGTTGCGCGTCTTCGATCTTGTGCCCGCCGCACTGGACACAGCCGCCGCTGCCGGTGCGCACGCCGCCAGCTCGGCGCACGACACCTTGGCCGATGCCGAGATCGTGATCTCGATGCTGCCGGCGAGCCGCCATGTCGAAGGCCTGTACTTCGGCGAGGCAGGCATTCTGGCGCAGATTCCCGAAAATGCCTTGGTGATCGACTGCAGCACCATCGCGCCGATCACCGCGCGCAAGGTCGCCGCCGCAGCGCAGGCGCGTGGCTTGGCGATGCTGGACGCGCCGGTGTCTGGCGGTACCGCTGGCGCGGCGGCCGGCACGCTGACCTTCATCGTCGGCGGTGCAGCCGAGACGCTTGAGCGCGCCCGCCCAGTGCTGCAGGCCATGGGCAAGAATATCTTCCACGTTGGCGACAGCGGCGCCGGTCAGGTTGCCAAACTGTGCAACAACATGGCGCTGGGCGTGATCATGGCAGCCACGGGCGAGGCGCTGGCGCTGGGCGTCGCGCAGGGGCTGGATCCGGCGGTGCTGTCGCAGATGATGGCGGTCAGCACCGGGCGCAGCTGGGCCACCGAAGTCTGCAATCCCTGGCCGGGCGTACTGCCCAATGCACCGGCCTCGCGCGGTTACAGCGGCGGTTTCGGCAACGATCTGATGCTCAAGGATCTGGGGCTGGTCACCGAGTCCGCAGTGCAGGCGGGCGTGTCGATCCCGCTCGGCGAGCTGGCGCGCAATCTGTACGCGATGAACAGCCAGGCCGGTAACGGTGCGCTGGATTTTTCCAGCGTGATCAAGCTGCTGGCCAAGGTTTGAGAGCGGCTAACAAAGCTACTATTCCCACCGCCAGGTGGGCGTCGCCGGCGTTGTAACTCGCATCCGTTTTGATAGGTGATCGAACGGGTATGCGTCGGGTGCAGAGCGGATGATTGGCGGCTTGGCTGCGAGGCCCTTGCCCGCCCAGCGTCGCGGGACACGCCGCAAGGCAGAGCGGCTGATCTGTGGATTGGCTGCGAGGCCCTTGCCTGCCCACCATCGCGGGACACGCCGCAAGGCAGAGCGGCTGATCTGTGGATTGGCTGCGGGGCCCTTGCCTGCCCACCATCGCGGGACACGCCGCAAGGCAGAGCGGCTGATCTGTGGATTGGCTGCGGGGCCCTTGCCGACCCACCATCGCGGGACACGCCGGAAGGCAGAGCGGCTGATCTGTGGATTGGCTGCGGGGCCCTTGCCCGCCCACCATCGCAGGACACGCCGCAAGTACGTCCCTGTAGGCTCTTACGCGGCATCCATGCCGCGTAAGGTCCTGCGACGGTGGGCGGGCAAGGACCAGTCGAGAGTGTCGGTGTGCATGGTTGCAAGCAGGGCAAGCAGGGCATGCAGTGCGGCCGTCCGATGATGTGCGGTCCGATCGGCTCCTTTCGATCCGAGCAATGTCACTGCCACTACCGACATCACTCAACTCGCCAGCGAAGGCGAGTGCGGCCAGCATGTTGCCGCCATCGCTGCGGCGTTCGAGAGCTTTTGTTGGCCGCTCCAAGTTGCTACCCGCCTGCGTAATACCATGCATCACCGCGCCCACGTGATGTGATGTCATCACGCCCGGGTGTAATAGTCTCCGCCATCGCGTGCGCCTAAGGTGCGCGCATTGCACGAGGCCACCGCATCCATGGGACACGACCACAACCACGCACCTAGCGATATCCGCCACGAGAAACCGTTGTGGTGGGCGCTCGCACTCACTGCCACCTTCCTGTTGGCAGAGGTCATCGGCGCGTTCATCACCAATAGCCTGGCGCTGCTGTCGGACGCCGCGCATATGGCCACCGACACCGTGGGTTTGATGATCGCGCTGGTCGCGGTGCGCCTGAGCCGACGCCCTGCCGACGCGCGTCGCACCTATGGCTATGTGCGTCTGGAGGCGCTCGGCGCGCTGGCCAATGGCGCGCTGTTGTTCGCGGTCGGCGCTTACATCCTGTGGGAAGCCGTGCAACGCTTTCGCGCGCCGCAGGATATTTCCTCCAGCGGCATGCTGTTGATCGCCGGCTTCGGCCTGGTGATCAACTTGATCGCGATGAAGCTGCTGCACGCCGGCAGCGGCGAGAGTCTCAACGTCAAGGGTGCCTATCTGGAAGTCTGGAGCGACATGCTCGGCTCGGTGGCGGTGATCATCGGCGCGCTGCTGATCCGCTGGACCGGCTGGCAGTGGATCGACCCGGTGCTGGCCGTGCTGATCGGCCTGTGGGTGCTGCCGCGCACCTGGGTGCTGTTGCGCGAAGCGATCAACGTATTGCTGGAAGGCGTGCCCAAAGGCATCGACCTGCCCCAGGTGCAGCAGGCGCTAAGCAGTTATCCGGGCGTCGAAGACGTCCACGACCTGCACGTCTGGGCACTGGCCTCCAGCACGCCCGCACTCACCGCACACGTGGTGGTCAGCGAAACCACCGACCGCGACCGCCTGCGCGAGGCGCTCGGCCAACTCCTGCACGAGCGCTTCGAGATCACCCACGTCACGCTGCAGGTGGAAAGCGGGGACTGCGGCACCGAGCCGTGCGGGACGCCAAGCGTGTCGAAAGGCGCTGCGGAGCACGATCACCAGGGGCACGCGCACTCTCACAGCGGCCACTCGCATTGATGTTTTGTTGCAGGGCATAAGCATCCTGAAGCGGCGCCGCTGGCAGGTCGTCGCGCACAGCAGCGTGTGCAGGTCGCGCACAGGCAGCGTGCTACGTAGCAGCCTGCCTGTTGCGATGCCGCTCAAGCCGTATGATCGAGCCGGGGAAGACTGACTGGCTGCGGGTGTCATGGCGTTACAGATCGAACAGACAAACGAACAGATCGCCGCGCTGATCGCCGAGGCAGGTGCCGCGGCATCGGCGGGGCAGTGGCAACAGGCCGAGCAGTTATGGGCACAGGTGCGTCAACTGGCGCCTGCGCATCCGCAAGCCTTGTATAGCCTGGGCGTGCACGCCTACCAACGGGGCGACACAACGGCAGCGTTGGAGTATCTGAGCGGTGCACGCGCAAGCAGCCCAGGCGACCCGATGATCGTGCTGACCATTGCGGTGGTGAAGCAGGCGCAGGGCGACGTGGATGGCGAGTGGCAGGCCATCAGTAGCGCCTTGGCGCTGGATGCCTACTTCCTGCCCGGCCTGCTGGCCAAGGCGGCGTTTCTGCAAGCGCGCGGTCGCCCACGTGCGGCCGCCGTGGTCTATCGCGACGCTTTGAAAGTCGCGCCGCCAGAACCGCAATGGCCGGCGGTGTTGCGCCGCAAGCTAGCCCTTGCCAGGCAAGCGGTGGAACAGGACACGCTGGAACTGGAAACGCAGTTGCAGACCTTGCTTGCGAGCCCCAGGGCAGCGGTGGATGCAGCGCTAGAGGGGCGCTGGGACGAGGCCGCAGCGATCGCCTGCGGGCGCAGTCGTCCCTTCCATTCCCAATCCAACCGCCTGCATGTGCCTCGATTGCCGGCCTTGCCGTTTCACGCAACGGATGCCTTCCCGTGGATCGATGCAGTGCAGGCCCAGACCGACGCGATCGCACAGGAGTTGCATGCGGTCATGCACGACGATCAACGCGGATTCGCCCCTTATATCGCCTACGCACCTGACCAGCCGGTCAATCAATGGAAAGAGCTCAATCATTCGCCGGCGTGGAGTTCCTATCCGCTCTGGGCCCATGGCAAGCCGGTGCAGGAGCATCTAGTGCGGTGTCCCGCCACTGCAGCCGCATTGTCATCGGTCGACGCCGCGCAGATCGATGGCGTGTGTCCCAACGCGATGTTTTCGGTGCTGGCGCCGCAGACCGTCATTCCGCCGCATCATGGCGAAACCAATGCGCGTCTGGTGGCGCATCTTCCGTTGATCGTGCCGGAGGGTTGCAGTTTTCGCGTGGGTTATGACTGGCGGCGCTGGGAGGTCGGCAAGGTACTGGTGTTCGACGACTCGCTCGAACATGAGGCGCGCAACGACAGTGCGCAGGTGCGCGTGGTGCTGATCTTCGATATCTGGAATCCGCTGCTGACCCAGGAAGAGCGCGGCATGGTCAATGCCATGGAGACCGCCATCGCACGTCACCGTGCTGGATGACGCGCTGCTGCCGCAGCCAGGCTCAATCCGCAAGCGTCACGCCGGCCTGGGCGAGTGCGGTGCGCAGAGGAGCAAGCTGCGCAGCGTAGTGCCGCCAGCGTCCCGATGCATCGGCATGCAAGGGGCGACGCACCTGCCAGTAGCTGGCGGTTCTCACGGCCCCGGCTGCGAGGTGAAAATTCAGGCAGTCCGGTTCCCAGGGCAACTGCAGAAAGTCCAGCAAGGCGCGCAAGGTCGGTTCCGGCGCGGCGACGAAGGCGTCATAGTCGAAGCTATGGATGCTGTCCGGATACAGCGATAGCCAATGCTCCATCAAGCGTTGATATGCCGCGTAGAAATGGCCGATATCCTCCAGTCGACCTGCATAGCCAAACCCATGCGGATTGAGCTGCTGCATGAAGATCGACAGCCCGTTGTCGAGTGGATGACGACGCGTGTGCACGATTCTTGCGGCGGGAAACAGCTGCTTGATCAAACCGATCAACTGGAAATTATCCGGTCGCTTGTCGGTGACATAGCGCAGGTGCGCCTGTTCGGGAACAGCCGCTGCCACGCGTTGCCGGTAGCTGGTCGCCAACTGGGCCAGGGTTTGAGCGGATAGCGCATGTGCAGCCTGCGGAAACGGCGACAGCGACTGTGCCACCAGTCGTGGCAGCGCATCCAGTTCACCGCCCGCCGCAATGCAGGGATGGCGCGATAAGGCCTGTTCGACCAAGGTGGAGCCGGAGCGGAACATGCCGCAGATAAACAGCGCAGACACCGTGTCGTGCTCAGCAACCTGCGGCAGCGGGGCGGTCGCGCCATCGGCTGCGGCAAATACCTTCGCGATGTGGTCGAAATGCTGTTGTGTCCGAAGCGGGTCGTAGCGCCTTGCCTGTGCATGAGCATGACGATTGCCGGCGCTTGCTGCGTCGAATGCGCGCGCGTGCAGACCGAGACGGTCGTAGGCGTGGGCCAGCGCATGCAGCAGGCTGGCGGCAAGCTCCGGATCCTGGTCGGGTGCCGAGACTGCCTGCCCGAGTGTGAGCAGGCGCATGTCCTCGGCGTGGATAGGCGGATCCAGATGCAGCAGGCGTGCAGTGGCTTGCAGCTGCAGCGCGTGCGTAGCGGCGTCGCTATCGACAAGAGCGACAAGAGCGACAAGTCGGCAATAGGCCGCAATCGCCTGGTCGCGTGCGCCCAGTTCTTCGTGCAGATTGCCCAGATTGAGCAGCGCCGGAGCGTAGTCGGGCCGGCAGCGCAGCGCCAGGTCGAGTTCGCGCAGCGCCGCCGCCTCCTGATGGAGATGGTCGCTATAAAGAGCGGCGCGATTGAGGTGGATCTGCTCGGGGGATGTCGCGCCACAGATCAATGCCTGCGCATAAGCGTCCAGCGCACCGGACGCATTGCCGGTCCGGCGCAACAAGTACCCCAGGTTGTACCAGGCGTCGGCCGAGCGCGGCTGCGTCTGCAGCACGCGCTGATACGCCACGATCGCCTGCTGCAACTGGCCCTGCTGCAGTAGTTGTGCGGCCTGCTGCAAAGACATGTTCAAGGCGTAATCCTGGGAGGCAGTGCGTCAGTTCAGACCCGCAGCTTAGATGGCGCTTGCAGCCTGTTCAATCGATGCCAGGCAAAACAGCGCCGGCCTGTCTCTCCACCGCCGTCCGGTTGCCTTGTATGCTCAGGCGCAACCGACGATTGAAGATGCGCAAATGCACAAGCGGAGACTGTGTGGGCTGGCAATCATGTGCTGCACATGGGGTGTGGTGGCTCAGGAGACTCCAACGCATCGATGCGCGTCGGTACTTGAGCCATTGCCGCGGCTGGCCTGCTACGACGCCAGCTTCCCGCCAGCGCAGGCCGTACGGGCCGCAGAAGCCAGCAGGGGCGTGCGTGAGTTTGGCCATAACGCAGATGAAGTATCTGCTGCTGCTGCGAGACGGTCGTCGCCTGCGCAACTGAGCGCAACAGTGCTTGCAGTGACCTATCAGGCAGACGGCACCCGCACGGTGTCTCTTGATACGCACCAGCGCTGGGCACTGACAGAAGCAAGCAGCCGCGGCCATTTGGCCGAAGGTGATGTGATAGTGCTTCGCAAGGCGGCAATGGGCAGCTACATGCTGGTGACCGCTGCCGGCGTGGCGCTGCGCGCGCGTCGTATCGACTAGCCAGATGACCGGCCACAGTGCACCAAACAGGGAGAATGGATTGACTGAGACACAGCTGCGCGTACTCTTGCGCGACGGATATCAATTGCTGCGTCAAGGCCGTTATGCCGACGCAATTGCTCTGGCCGATCGCGCCTGCGCGGACCAGCCTGACAACGCTCACCTGCTCGAATTCGCAAGCGAAGCCCGGTTGGCCAACGGTGATCCATATGCTGCAGCCGAGTGCATCGCCAGCGCTGCAGCGGTGGCATCGTCGCCACTTCCCTTATTGATCAAATATGCCAGCCTGCTGATACAGCTGCGCCGTCGCCGTGAGGCGACGTTGGTCGCGCGTCAAGCGCAGGCGCTGGCAGCAGCGGATGGCAACGCGTGGTGGCGGATCGGCGCGCTGTACAGTGGCTGCCAGGACGTGGCTGCAGCCCGTGACGCCTATCAGCAAGCGCTGACGCTGCTGGGGGACCGGCCATCCTTGCTGTACGACCTGGCGACCATGCAGTTCTTCGGTGGCGAATTCGATGCCGCTGAAGTCACCGTGGAGCGGCTGTTGCAACTTGCCCCAACTGCTGGCGATGCGCTGTACCTGCGCGCAACGCTCCGGCGTCAGACCGGGCAGCGCAACCATCTGGACGACCTGCGCCACCGGCTGGCAACCACGCTATCGGAGCCATCTGCCAGGGCCGCAGGCCTGTACGCCTTGGCCAAGGAACTGGAAGATCTTGGGCAACATGCACAATCCTTCGAAACATTGACCGCAGCAGCGGCATGCAAGCGCAAGACCTTGCAGTACGACGTGACCGCCGAGTGTGCGCATATCGCTGCGGTGCGCCAAGCCTATGCTGCGGATGCCCTACGCACGTTGCGGCCGGGTCACGACGGTGAGGGCGTGATCTTCATCGTCGGCCTGCCACGGTCAGGCACCACCTTGTTGGAACGACTGCTCATACAACGCGGCGGCGCGCGCTCTGCAGGCGAATTGATGGATTTCGGAGCAGTTCTTGGAAGCGCCACCTCTGGCGTGATGGCGAGCAATCCCGGCCTGACAGCGGCGCAGGCGTCGCTGAAGATCGATTTCGCAGCAGTCGGCAAAGAGTATCTGCGCGGCGCTCGTGAAGTAGTGCATGGTCATCCGGTACTCATCGACAAAATGCCGGTCAATTACCTTTACTGCGGCATGATTGCGACCGCGCTGCCGCGGGCGCGCATCATCCATCTGGTGCGCGATCCGCTGGACACGTGCTATGCGATATACAAGACCCTGTTCTACAACGCCTATCCGTTTTCATACGCGCTCGATGAGCTTGGCGACTATTACCTCGCGTACCAGCAGACCATGCGCCACTGGCACTCGGTGCTGCCCGAGAAAATTCTCGATGTGCATTACGAAGATCTGGTGCGCGATACCGAGCATCAGATCACGCGGGTGCTGACGTGGTGTGGACTTTCATCGAATGAAAATACGTCCGAATTGAAGAACGTGGCGTTTGTCACTGCCAGCGCTGCGCAGGTGCGTGGCGAGGTCCATCAACGGTCGGTGCACAGTTCTCGGCGGCATTTGAACGAGCTCGCTCCGTTAATGAAGCGGCTTCAAGCGGCGGGTGTGAGCGTGTCTTGAGTTTCAGTTTCTAGGGATTCGCCATCAACCACCAACAAGCCCAACTGGCACGCGGAAGCGAGCTTTAGCTTGTATGGAATAGATATAACCACGATTACGAAGACCAGCCTCTACAGGTCGCAGGAGTGCAGCGAGGCAGTTTTTCCGTGACGGGCGCACTCTTTTGGGGCTTCAACGCACCTATTCAGAGCATTTCTGAATGGCGCTTTAACTTTCGTCAACATCGTCTTAACATCGGGTTGGCAACGTTTTTCGGAGCGCTCTTCGCCCGGCCGTTTGCCAATGTGGCTGCGCAGTTTGAATGCGTTCACCAACGATGTCGCAGTCGATCCGCGCTCGCATCACTTCAGATGCCGACGCATTGCGCTGCTTTCCCCCGTTCGGACTTTCGGAGAGAAAGATGAGATTGAAGACCACCAAGTTGCGCGATGCCATCAGGGTATCGCTCACGGTTGGCGCTGCTGCGCTGGCCTTGTCGGGAACCGTCATGGCACAGGAGCAGCCGTCGTTGGATGCCAAAAGCCTGGACACGGTCAATGTCACCGGCACGCGTATCAAGAGCCAGACAATGACCGCCTCCAGTCCGGTGGCAGAAATCAACAAGGAAGAATTCCAATACTCCGGTTCGACCAAGGTCGAAGATCTGATCAATCAGTATCCGCAACTCGCTGCGACCTTCGATAACTTCGCCAACAATGGGTCGGACGGCTATGCAACGGTCGATCTGCGCGGCCTCGGCGCGCAGCGCACGTTGACCCTGGTCAATGGCCGGCGCATTCCCAAGGGCATCGGCGAAAGCCCGGATATCAGCATCATTCCCGCGTCATTGGTACGCCGTGTGGACATCCTGACCGGCGGCGCTTCTGCGGTGTACGGGTCGGATGCCGTCGCCGGTGTGGTCAACTTCGTGCTGGACGACGAGTTCGAAGGTGTCAGTGTCGACATGGGCTACAACGCCTATCAGCACGACAATGGCAACAAGCTGATGCGCGGCTTGATGGACGATGCGGGATACGATTATCCGACCGGCAACTCCGGTTTCGACGGCATCTCACGCAATGTAGACCTTGCCATCGGCGGCAGCTTCGGCGAATCGGGTCACGCCACCGCATGGGCAACCTGGCGCGAAAACGATCCGTTGCTGCAGGGGCAGCGCGATTACTCTGCGTGTGCATTGAGCAATCGCGGAACTGCTTGCGGCGGCTCTGCCACTGCAGATCCGGCCAACTTCTATGTGGTCGCGCCTTCTGCGGGTGCGTTCTACGTGCAGCCTTCCGCAAGCGGCACCTGGTCGCAGGTTGCATCTCCGAATCTCTACAACTTTGCGCCGGTGAATTACTACCAGCGCCCGGATACGCGCTATACCGCCGGCAGCAGCTTCAAATACGAAGTGAACGAGCACTTCAAGCCCTACCTCGAAACCTTGTTCGTCAATCGCAAGAGTTCGACGCAGATTGCGCCGTCGGGTGCGTTCTTTACCGATCTCAATGTCAATTGCGGCACATCGGTACTTGGCAGCCTGTGTAACGATGTCGGCATCACCGACGACGAATTCACTGTGTATGTCGCCAAGCGCAACGTCGAAGGCGGCCCGCGTATCACCAATTCGGACAGCAACAGTTTCAGCATCACCAGCGGTGCGCAGGGCGATATCAACGACAACTGGTCCTACGACGCATCGTTTACCTATAACCGCAGTACCACCAAGTCCGAGAACATCAACGACTTCGTGACCACCCGCGTACGCGATGCACTGCTGGGCTGCCAGCCGGGCTCGTTCGACGGTTGCGTGCCGTACAGCGTGTGGAACGATAGCGTCACCGCAGCCGAGGCAGAAGCCCTGCAGGGCGTGGGTATCGTCAATTACGAAACCTCGATGCGCGTGTTCAACGCCTACGTGACCGGCAACTTTGGCTATAGCCTGCCGTGGGCCGGCGATAACCCGATCAGCGTGGTCGGTGGTGTGGAAACCCGTACCGAGACCTTCAAGCGGGTGGCCGACAGCAATATGCAGACCGGCAACTTCACCGGTCTGGGTGGCCCTACATCCAATGTGTCCGGCGACATCAGCGTCAAGGAGCTGTTTCTGGAAGGTGCGGTACCGTTGTTGGCCAAGGCAGGCAGCCTGGACAACCTCGACATGCAGCTTGGCTATCGTTACTCGGACTACGACATCTCCGGTGGCGTCAGCACTTACAAGGTCGGTCTGGGTGCGACGTTTGTCGATGGCAAATACCACCTGCGTGCAGGCTGGAACCGTGCGATCCGCGCTCCGAACGTGACCGAGCTGTACAACGAAAATACAATCAATTTGTGGAGCGGGAGCGACCCCTGCGCCGGCGCCAATCCGACATTTACCCAGGCCCAGTGCGCCAACACCGGTGTGACGGCCGCGCAATACGGCCGTGTGGCGGCAAACCCTGCAGGTCAGTACAACGAAATCGGCGGCGGTAATGCGTCACTGCAGCCGGAAACGGCCAACACCTGGACGGTCGGTTTTGCTGCCAGCCCGATCAAGGGGCTCGATCTGAGCGTGGACTACTACGACATCAAGATCGACGATGCGATCCGTTCGATCGGTTCATCCAACATCCTGACCGCCTGCGGTGTGACCGGCAATGCGGATATCTGCAGCCGCGTCCGCCGCAATGCCACGACAGGCGATCTGTTCCGCGGCAGCGATGCGGACATCTCCGGTCTGATCTTCAATTCCCAGGACAATTTCGGCTCATTGCACTTCCAGGGTATCGATCTGACTGCGTCGTATGCATGGAGTGTCGGCCCGGGCCGCCTGACAGCCTCGATGATGGGTAGCTATGCCCTCAAGCAGGAATACGAGCCGGTTCCGGGCGTGCAGGAAGTGACCTACGACTGCGCGGGCGTGGTCAACGTGGCGTGCAACAGTGCCGAGTGGCGGCATGTGCTGAGCACGCGCTACAACTTCGATCGCTACACCGTCAGTCTGCGCTGGCGCTATATCGGTGAGCTGGACTACCAGAATACCGACGGCACGCCGGGGACCACCGACGTGCGCCTGGTCAATCAGGACAACAAGGTCTCTGCCTACAACTACTTCGACCTTTCCGGTTCGATGCAGTTGGGCGATTACGTCACCTGGACGCTGGGCGTCAACAACATCGCCGACAAGGAACCGCCGTTGGTGGGTGGCAGCCTGACCTACAACGGCAACTCGCTCGGTGGTTACGACCAAGCCGGCCGCTACTTCTTCACCAGTGTGGGCCTGCGGTTCTGAGTCGCTTCGTGACTGCGTAAAAAAGAACGGCGAGCCTTAGCTCGCCGTTCTTTTTTGTCGCTTGCCACATGCGCCGCCGATGACGCGCTACTCCACGACCTCATGCCATGTGATCGCCGCTAGCGGCTCGGCTGCGCGTTTGCTCGAAGTGGCAGCTGAAGTCAGCGTGTCACATCACCGCTTCACGCAACAACGGCGAATCCCAACCTGGGCGCGGCGCAAAACGATCGCCGTAACGCGCATGCAGTGCCTGCAAACGGTCCAGCAGCGCGCCGGCGCCGACGCTGCGGATGTGCTGGATCGGGCCGCCGCGGAACGGGGCAAAGCCGGTGCCGAAGATGACGCCGGCATCGAGCAGGTCCGCATCGGCCACCACGCCGTCGTGCAGGCAGGCGACCGCTTCGTTGAGCAGCGGCAGGATCAGGCGATCTTCCAGGTCTGCCGGCACCGCGTAGCCGCTGGCGACCTCCGGTTTGACCGCGCGGCCGTTCTCCCACTTGTACAAGCCCTGGCCGTCCTTCTTGCCGCGCTTGCCCGGCTCCACGGTGGCCAATGCTGCAGGAATCGGCAGGTGCAGGAAGGGGGCGAGCTCCGCGCCCACGCCGGCGGCGACATCCAGCCCCACCGTGTCGATCAGTTCGATCGGCCCCATCGGCATGCCGAACTTCACTGCGGTCTTGTCCAGCACCGGGCCCGGCACGCCTTCGGCATACGCGGTGGCCGCCTCGAGCAGATACGGGAACAGCACCCGATTGACCAGGAAACCGGGTGTGCCCGCAACCGGCACCGGGAACTTGTCCAGCGCCTTGCAGAACGCGGCCAGGCGCGCGACGTTGGCCGGATCCAGACCGTCGTGCTGCACGATTTCCACCAGCGGCATCATCGACACTGGATTGAAGTAGTGCAGGCCGGCGAATTGCGCCGGACGCTGGATGTGTCCACGCAACTCGGTCAGCGGAATCGACGAGGTGTTGGTGGTCAGCAACGCATCCGGCTTGAGTTGCGGCTCGATGGACTGGTAAAGATCGCGCTTGGCCTGCGGGTTCTCGATGATCGCTTCGATCACCAGGTCCGCCTGCGCCACGCCCGCACCCGCCAGATCGCCACGCAGGCGCGCCGCCACTGCCGGCCGCTTGGCCTCGTCTTTCACACGCTTGTCGAACAATTCGCCGCCGCGCGTCAGCGCGGTGTCGATGAAGCGCTGCTCGCGATCCTGCAGCGTGACCTCGAAGCCCTTGTAGGCGGCCCAGGCCGCGATATCGCCGCCCATCACGCCGGCACCGATCACATGCACATGGCGGATAGGGACCAACACCGCAGCGCCAGCGTCCTTGCCGCCCAACGCTTTCAAGCGCTCGGTGAGGAAGAAGATGCGGATCAGGTTGCGTGCGGTCGGTGTACTGGCGAGTTTCACCACCGCCTTGCGTTCGGCGGCCAGGCGCGCCTGGATGCCGCTGCCACCGGCGCGTTCCCACACGTTGATCAACGCATACGGCGCCGGGTAATGCTCCTTGCGCGCCTTGCGTGCGACCTGTTTGCGCATCTGTGGCGCCAGCAGCTTGCGCGCGAGCAAGGTGTTGGTGGCCCACGCAGTGGCGCGTTGTTTGAACGGGCGTTTGCTGCCGGTGAGCGCCAGTGCGGCGGCGACATCGACCAGCACCGCAGGCGCGGCGACCTTGTCGACCAGGCCCATCGCGCGCGCTGCCTTGGCCGACACGGTGCGGCCGGTCAGCATCAGATCCATCGCCGCCGGCGCACCGATCAGGCGCGGCAAGCGGGCGCTGCCGCCCCAGCCGGGAAAGATGCCGAGCTTGGTTTCCGGCAGGCCGATGCGCGTGCTGCCATCGTCTGATGCCACCCGATAACGGCACGCCAGCGCGATCTCGGTACCGCCACCCATGCAGAAGCCGTGGATCGCCGCCACCGTGGGGCAGGGCAGTTCGGCCAGCTTCTGAAACACACTCTGGCCGCGCTGGATCGCGTCGTTGACCGTGCCCTTGCGGTCGAATTCCTGGAATTCCTTGAGGTCGGCGCCAGCGATGAAGCCGTTGGCCTTGCCCGAGCGCAGCACCACGCCCTTGGGCGGCTCCAGTGCCAGGCGTTCGATCAGCGCGCCCAGTTCGAGCAGCACCTCCTGCGAAAACGCGTTGACCGGTGCGCCCTGGCGATCAAGGCTGAGCACGACCACGCCGTCCTCGCGCAGGTCGGCCTGCCAATGGCTGAATCGGAGCCCGTCGAAACCTGGAAGCATGCGTCTGGCCGTCCGGAGATATAAGGAAAGATCGTTATCATCCAGAGGTTGTTTCCTTCACGTCAAATACCCATACCTGTCGGCAGGGCGACGCGCGCCTGGTGCGAGGCCTCGCCAGTGGCGCATCGGTGCAGCTAGCCTGGTGCGTGACGATCGTACGGATCGGTATGAACTTTTCCCTTCAATGGTTGTCTCATTGCCCGACTTCGGTGGGCTGACAGGAGTGCGGCCCGACATGGCCGAAGTCGATACACCTCAGGAGCTGGACCTGGAACTGGTCCGGCGCGTGCAGCGCGGCGAGAGCGCAGCGTTCGATGTGCTGGTGCGCAAATACCAGCACCGCATCGTTGCGTTGATCGGGCGCTACATCGCCGACTGGAGCGAGTGTCAGGACGTGGCCCAGGATACGTTTGTGCGCGCCTACCGCGCGATCAACAGTTTCCGCGGCGACTCGCAGTTCTATACCTGGTTGCACCGCATTGCCGTCAACACAGCCAAGAACCATCTGGTTGCGCACAACCGCCGTCCGCCCACCGACGATATCGAGATCAGCGATGCCGAACAGTTCGATGGTGCCACCCGCTTGCGCGACACCGATACCCCGGAGCGCGAATTGATGCGACAGGAGCTGGAACAAACGGTGATGCGTGCGGTCCAAGCCCTGCCGGAAGAACTTCGGTCGGCCATCACCCTGCGCGAGGTGGACGGGCTGAGCTACGACGAAATCGCGCGAAAGATGGATTGCCCGATCGGAACGGTGCGCTCGCGCATCTTCCGGGCGCGCGAGGCCATCGACATCGAGCTGCGGCCTCTGCTGGAGACCGAAAGCGCCACCCGTGAGCGACACCGCGTATGAGCCATAACCCTGCCATGTCCACCACCGACAAGTTCGAGCGTCACTACCGCCAGCAGCTGTCTGCGCTGGTGGATGGCGAATTGAGCGCCGACGAGTCGCGCTTTTTGTTGCGCCGTCTGGCCCACGACGATGAACTGGCCGGCTGCCACGAACGCTGGCAGCTATGCGGCGATGTGCTGCGTGGTGCGGCGAGCGCACCGGCACCGCTGGATTTTGCCGCACGCGTGCGCAGCGCCATCGCCGATGAGCCGGTGCCGCAGGCGCAGCCAGCCACGCGTCCGGCCACGCGCTGGCGCTGGGGTGGTGGTGCGGCGATTGCGGCATCGGTCGCGGCGATTGCCTTGTTCATGGCGCGCGAGCGTCTGCCCGAGACCGCACCGCCTGCCACGCAGGTCCCGGTGTTCGCCACCGTGGCGCAGCTGCCCGCCACCGCGCAGGCTCCGACGACGCCCGTGGCGCCGAAGGGTCCGGCCGAGCCCGGCCCGGCGGCCCCCGATGAGGTTGTCGCGCTGGCCGCAGCGGTGCCGGCCGCCGCGCTGGCGTCCACGCGCCGTGGCGCGGCCACACGCAACCAGCAGGCCGCCCGCAGCGTCGCCGCGCGTCAGCAGCAGGCGCCAACCCGCATGGTGGCGTCCGCTGCTCCCGCTTCGACGACGGCCACGGCTGGTGCGGCGGTGCCATCGAATCCGTTCACGCATCCGGATACCACCCTGCAGGCACGCCCATGGCCGCGCGCGGCGCTGTCCGGCGCCGGCGAAAGTCCGCTCAATGCCAGTTTCCGCCAAGGCGGCCAAGGCACGGCGTTCTATCCGTTCGAGCCCGCGCCGCAGGGTGTCGCCAGCCCTGCGCCGAACCGGCCGCTGCCGGTGCAGCCGCTGCAGGATTGATGCCGCCGCCGATCTTCATCCGTTCGGCGCTTCCCCTTCCGTTATCGTGCCGGACCCCTGCATTGGCAGGGGCCTTGGCTCCTGTCGCCCTGCCATCGGAGGCAACCTGATGAACCATCGCATTCGCACCCAGATGTTCGGCCTGATCGCCATGACCCTGCCGTTGGCCGCTTGCGCGCAGCAGCCCGCGCCCGCCGCCAAGGACGCCGCACCGATTGCCGCCAACCGCAGCGCCACCCCGGCGCCGCAGCTGGTGGCCGGCTTGCCGGACTTCACCAATCTGGTCGAGCAGGTCGGCCCGGGCGTGGTCAATATCGAAACCACCATTACCCGCAAGGACGCCATGGCGCGCCAGCGGCGCGGTGGGCCGGGTGGGCAGGATGGCGGCGCGATGCCCGGCGACGAGCAGATGCCGGAATTCTTCCGCCGCTTCTTCGGGCCGGATTTCCAGATGCCGGGCGGGCCGCGCCAGGGGCCGGGTGGCCCAGGGCAGGGCGATGACGATGGCGGCATCGCCGGCAAGTCGATGGGCTCGGGCTTCATCATCTCGGCCGACGGCTATGTGCTGACCAATCACCACGTGGTCGATGGCGCCAGCGAGGTCACCGTCAAGCTGACCGACCGCCGCGAGTTCAAGGCCAAGGTGGTCGGCAGCGACGAGCAGTTCGACGTGGCGCTGCTCAAGATCGAGGCCAAGGGGCTGCCGACGGTGCGCCTGGGCGATTCCAATTCGCTCAAGCCGGGCCAGTGGGTGGTCGCGATCGGCTCGCCGTTCGGGCTGGATCACTCGGTCACCGCCGGTATCGTCAGTGCTACCGGTCGTAGCAACCCGTATGCGGATCAGCGCTACGTGCCCTTCATCCAGACCGACGTGGCGATCAATCAGGGCAACTCCGGTGGCCCGCTGCTCAACACGCGTGGCGAAGTGGTCGGCATCAACTCGCAGATCTTCTCCGCCTCGGGCGGCTACATGGGTATCAGTTTTGCGATCCCGATCGATCTGGCTTTCAGTGCCGCCGAACAGATCAAATCCACCGGCCATGTGAGTCGCGGCATGCTGGGTGTGGCGGTCGGCCCGATCGACTCGCTCAAGGCGCAGGGCCTGGGCCTGCCGGATACGCGTGGCGCGCTGGTCAACGACATTCCGCCCGGCAGCCCCGCCGCCAAGGCCGGAATCGAGGTGGGTGACGTGATCCGCGCCGTCAACGGCAAGCCGATCGATGTCGCCAGCGATCTACCGCCGATGATCGGCCTGATGGCGCCAGGCACCAAGGTCAACCTGGACGTGTTGCGCGATGGCAAGCCGCGCAAGGTGGCGGTCACCCTGACGACGCTGGACAACCCCGCCGGCAACGCCGCGCCGCGGACAGCGGCCGACGATACCAAGCCCAGCGCCCCGGCCAGTGTGGAGCTGCTCGGCCTGCAGGTCGCCGATCTCACTGCTATCGAGCGCAGCCGCCTGGGCCTGGAAGCCGGCGAGGGCGTGCGCATCGCCTCGGTCACTGGCGCGGCAGCGCGCAGCACCCAGCCGCCGCTGTCGCCGGGCTTGATCATCGCGCGTGTCGGCCGCACCAAGGTCGGCAGCGTCGCCGACATCAACCGCGCGCTGGCCAGTGTCAAGAAGGGCGATGTGGTCATGCTGCTGGTCACCGATGGCAAGGCCACCAGCTATGTCGCTTTGAAGGCTGGCGGCTGACGGAGGGAATGGAGAATCGGGAATCGGGAATGGCAAGAGCGGCTCCGCGAGGCGATAGCTCGCCTGGCTTTTCCGATTCCCCACTCCTTTATTCCCGATTCTCGGCCCTGCGGGGCCGTAGCGTGCGATAATGCTGCGTTACCCTGACGACGGCTCCGCCGGCGCCCACCTCAATGTCCTCAGATTCAATGCGGAATATCCGCAACTTCTCCATCATCGCCCACGTCGACCACGGGAAATCCACCCTGGCCGACCGGATCATCCAGCTGTGCGGCGGCCTTCAGGCGCGCGAGATGGAAGCCCAGGTGCTCGACTCCAACCCGATCGAGCGCGAGCGTGGCATCACGATCAAGGCGCAGTCGGTGTCCTTGCCGTACACGGCCAAGGACGGGCAGGTCTACCAGCTGAACTTCATCGACACCCCCGGGCATGTCGACTTCTCGTATGAAGTCAGCCGCTCGCTGGCGGCCTGCGAAGGCGCGCTGCTGGTGGTGGATGCAGCCCAGGGCGTGGAAGCGCAATCGGTCGCCAATTGCTACACCGCGGTGGAGCAGGGCCTGGAAGTGGTGCCGGTGCTCAACAAGATCGACCTGCCCACCGCCGACATCGAGCGCGCCAAGGCCGAGATCGAAGCGGTAATCGGCATCGATGCCGAAGACGCGGTGGCGGTCAGTGCCAAGACCGGCTTCAACGTCGATCTGGTGCTGGAAGCGATCGTGCAGCGCATTCCGCCGCCCAAACCGCGCGATACCGACAAGCTGCAGGCGCTGATCATCGACTCCTGGTTCGACAACTACCTGGGCGTGGTGTCGCTGGTGCGCGTGATGCAGGGCGAGATCAAGCCGGGCAGCAAGATCCTGGTGATGTCCACCGGCCGCACGCACCTGGTCGACAAGGTCGGTGTGTTCACCCCCAAGCGCAAGGAATTGCCCGCGTTGGGCGCCGGCGAAGTGGGCTGGATCAACGCCTCGATCAAGGACGTGCATGGCGCCCCCGTCGGCGATACCTTGACCCTGGCGGCCGACCCGGCACCGCATGCGCTGCCCGGTTTCCAGGAAATGCAGCCGCGCGTGTTCGCCGGCCTGTTCCCGGTCGATGCCGAGGATTATCCGGACCTGCGCGAAGCGCTGGACAAGCTGCGTCTGAACGATGCGGCGCTGCGTTTCGAGCCGGAAAGTTCCGAGGCGATGGGCTTCGGCTTCCGCTGCGGTTTTCTGGGCATGCTGCACATGGAAATCGTGCAGGAGCGTCTGGAGCGCGAGTACAACCTCAATCTGATTTCGACCGCGCCGACCGTGGTCTATGAAGTGCTCAAGACCGACGGCAGCGTGATCCCGATGGACAATCCGTCCAAGCTGCCGCCGTTGAACCATGTGGAAGAGATCCGCGAGCCGATCATTCGCGCCAACATCCTCACCCCGCCCGATTACGTCGGCAACATCATCACCTTGTGCGAAGAAAAACGCGGCAGCCAGATCGGCATCAATTACCTGGGCAGCCAGGTGCAGATCAGCTACGAGTTGCCGATGGCCGAAGTGGTGCTGGATTTCTTCGACAGGCTCAAGTCGGTCTCGCGCGGTTACGCCTCGCTGGATTATCACTTCCTGCGTTTCGATGCCGGCCCGTTCGTGCGCGTGGATACCCTGATCAACGGCGACAAGGTCGACGCGCTGAGCATCATCGTGCACCGCAGCTACGCCGATCGGCGTGGCCGCGAGCTGTGCGAGAAGATGAAGGAATTGATCCCGCGACAGATGTTCGACGTGGCAATTCAAGCCGCTGTCGGCGCGCAGATCATCTCGCGCTCCACGGTCAAGGCGATGCGCAAGAACGTGTTGGCCAAGTGCTATGGTGGCGACGTTTCGCGCAAGAAAAAGCTGCTGGAAAAGCAGAAAGAAGGCAAGAAGCGCATGAAGCAGGTCGGCCGCGTGGAGATTCCGCAGGAGGCCTTCCTGGCTGTCTTGCAGATGGATAAGTAGCCGGGAATGGTAAATCGGGAATCGGGAATCGTAAGGACGCAAGCGCTCCTGCTGTTCCGACTCCCCATTCTCGATTCTCGATTCCCTTTCCGAAAGGAACATCAATGAAATGGTTTGAAATCGCCCTGGTCGTACTGACGCTGGGCACCGGCTTCATCTGGCTGCTGGACAAGTTGTTTCTGGCCAAGCGCCGCGCCGCACGTGCCGGGCTGCTGGACAGCGAGCCGGCGATCATCGATTACTCGCGCGCGTTCTTTCCGGTGCTGGCGGTGGTGCTGATCCTGCGCAGCTTCGTGGCCGAGCCGTACAAGATTCCGTCCAGTTCGATGATGCCAAATCTGCTGATCGGCGACTTCATCCTGGTCAACAAGTTCGCTTACGGCTTCCGTCTGCCGATCACCAATACCAAGTTCATCCCGACCGGCGAGCCCAAGCGTGGCGACGTGGTGGTGTTCAAGCCGCCGCATGCGCCCGACCAGAACTGGATCAAGCGCGTGGTCGGCCTGCCCGGCGACAAGATCGGTTTCCACGGCGATACGCTGTACATCAACGACAAGCCGATGCGCTACACGGTCAAGGGCGAGTACATCGGCAAGGGCAAGGGCGCCGAGATGACCGGCACCACGTTGCTGGTCGAGGACCTGCCGGGCCGCACGCACACCGTGCTGGAATGGGTCGATCGCAACATGCCGGCCGGGCAGGGCGACTGGACCGTGCCGGCCGCCAGCTATTTCGTGATGGGGGATAATCGCGACAACAGCGAAGACAGCCGCTTCTGGACCCAGACGCACTTCCTGCCGGAGGCCAATCTGCGCGGCAAGGCGTTTTTGATCTGGCTCAATTGCGAAGGGTGGTTCTGCAAGGGGAGTTTCGATCCGTCGCGGATCGGGACCGGAATCCAGTAAATGCACGCACGGCGTGCCAGGGGAAGCACAATGAAGCGCAAGCAGAGCGGTATGACGTTGACGTCGTTCGTGGTGGTGCTGGCGGTGGTGGGGTTTGGCCTGTACTTGGGAATGAAGCTGTTTCCGATGTATCAGGAGTACTACGCGGTACGTACGTCGATGAAGGGCTTGGCGAATGAAATCGGCAGTGCGGATATGGATCCGTCCAAGTTGCAAGAGATGTTCTTTAAGCGCCTCGATATCAATGCGTCTGAGAGCGTCAAACCTGCGAACGTCAAGTTCGAGCGCATCGAAGGCGGCTGGCGCATGAAGGTCAACTACGAAGTGCGTCGCGAAATGATCGGCAATCTCGATGTGGTGGGCAAATTCGATACATCGCAGGACATGACTGGACGTGGTGGGCAATAGAACCTTCCAGCGTGGCGATCCGATCGGGCACGCGTTTGCCGATCCGGGTCTGCTCGCCCAGGCGCTGCGGCATCGCAGCGCCGGGACCCCGCATAACGAACGACTGGAATTCCTCGGCGACGGCATCGTCAATCTGCTGATCGCCGAGGCGCTGTATCAGCGCTGGCCCAAGGCCGACGAAGGCGCATTGACCCGTGCGCGCGCCGAACTCGTGCGCGAAGGGGCGCTGGCCGTCATCGGCCGCACCCTGAATCTGGGCGAGCGGCTGACGCTCGGTCCGGGTGAGCTGAAATCCGGTGGCCACCGGCGCGATTCGATCCTTGCCGATGCGGTCGAAGCGATCGTCGCGGCGATCTATCTGGACTGTGGCTTCGAGCGTTGCCGTGAGGTGGTGCTGCCCTGGTTCGAGCCGTCGCTGGCCGCGCTGCCGGTGGGCAAGGCGGAAAAAGACCCCAAGACCCGGCTGCAGGAATGGCTGCAGGCGCGGCAGCTCCCGCTGCCCAATTACGCGCTGATCAGTGAAAGCGGCGACGAACATGCCAAGCAGTTCCATGTCGCCTGCATTCTGGAACAGCCCGTCGCCCGCGCCGAAGGCCAGGGCACCTCGCGTCGCCTCGCCGAGCAACAGGCGGCCACCCTCGTCATCGCACAACTGGATTCGAACACGTGAGCGAAACCTTTTCCCCCCACCGTAGCGGCAGCGTTGCCGTGATCGGCCGTCCCAATGTCGGCAAGTCCACCCTGACCAATGCGCTGGTCGGCGCAAAGGTCAGCATCGTGTCCAACCGGCCGCAGACCACGCGGCATCGCTTGCTTGGCATTGCCACCTTCCCCGAGGGGCAGCTGGCATTGGTGGATACGCCCGGATTGCATCGCGAGCAGAAGCGCGCCATGAACCGGGTGATGAATCGCGCCGCGCGCGGCTCGCTGGAAGGCGTGGATGCCGCAGTGCTGGTGATCGAGGCCGGCCGTTGGGACGAAGAAGACACCTTGGCCTTCAATGTCCTGAGCGATTCCAAGGTGCCGGTGGTGCTGGTGGTCAACAAGGTCGACCGGCTCAAGGACAAGACCGCGCTGTTCCCGTTTCTGGCCCAGGTCAGCGAAGGCCGCACATTCGCCGCAGTGCATCCGGTGTCGGCGCTCAAGCGCAAGGGCCTGGAAGCGCTGGTCGGCGATCTGCTCAAGCTGGTTCCCGAAGCCGAGGCGATGTTCGGCGAGGACGAGATCACCGATCGCAGCCAGCGCTTTCTGGCTGGCGAACTGGTGCGCGAGCAGTTGATGCGCCAGCTCGGCGAAGAACTGCCGTATGCCACCACCGTGGAAATCGAGCGCTTTGCCGAAGACGGCGCATTGCTGCGCATTGGCGCGGTGATCTGGGTCGAGCGCGAAGGCCAGAAGGCGATCGTGATCGGCAAGGGTGGCACCCGCCTGAAGGAAATCGGCGGCAAGGCGCGCCTGCAGATGGAGCGGCTGTTCGGCGCCAAGGTCTTCCTGGAAACCTGGGTGCGCGTGCGCGAAGGCTGGTCGGACGACGAAGCGGCATTGAAGGCGTTCGGATACGAGTAAGACCGGGACCCGGTCACGCCTGCCGACATGCTGATCGACAACGAACGCGGTTTCGTCCTGCATGTGCGCCCCTGGCGCGAGACCAGTCTGCTGGTGGAAGTGCTCACCGAGCAGCAGGGGCGGGTGGGATTGCTGGCGCGTGGTGTGCACGCGCCGCGCAAACAGGCCTTGCGCGCCGCATTGCAGCCCTTGCAACTGATCCAGTTCACGGCGATGCAGCGCGGCGAGCTTGCGCAACTCCGCCAGGCCGAGGCCTTGGACACTGCGCCGCGCCTGGCCGGCGAAACCATGTTGGCCGGTTTCTACATCAGTGAGTTGCTGCTGCGGCTGGCCCCACGCAACGACCCGGTGCCCGAGCTGTTCGATTGCTATGCGCGGGCGCGGGCGCATCTGGCCTCCAACCTGCCGTTGGCCTGGGGCTTGCGCCGGTTCGAGCGCGATGTGCTCGATGGGCTCGGGTTTGCCTTCGATCTGCAACACGACAACGACGGCCAACCGATCGACCCGGCGGCACGTTACCGCCTCGATCCGCAGGAAGGCGCATTGCGCGTATTGAGCGAGCGGTTGGCGCAGGACCGGCGCGAGACGGTGACCGGCGCGGCGCTGTTGGCGCTGGGCGAAGACGTCATGCCTGCGGCCGACGATATGCCGGGATTGCGTCGCAGCATGCGTGGCGTGCTGCTGCATCACCTGGGCGGACGCGGTCTGAAGTCCTGGGAAATGCTCGAGGATCTGGCGCGCCGGCGCTGATCAGCAAGGATCGCGCGCTACACGGCTAGGCGCGTCATTCAACCGAGCTCCGTATACGCATTCTCTCAATGCCGAGTCCGAGCCTGAGCGCCGCGTCACGCAGCGACAGGCGCTCAGTTCAGTGCAACAACGCCGCCACCGCCGCATGAAACTGCGTCCGCGCCGTGCTCGATTGCGGGTCCCCGCGCAGTAAACGGACCGCGCCGGCAAGTCGCGCTGCGCCGACAAAGCCGCAACTGGCCTGCAGCCGGTGCAGATGGTTGCGCAGTGCCGGCTCGTCGCTGATCTGCAGGGCCGAATCCACCGCGTCGCGCGTGCCCGGCAACTCGGCCAGGAACAATTCGCGCAGCGCGTTCAGATGGTGCTGCTGGCCGTTGAGCGCGCTGAGTGCGGCCGCTTCGTCCCAATCGCTGGCGGCGATGTCGACCACGCCGACCGGCGCCACGCTGTAACGGCCGCGCGCCAGTCCGCGACGCACCGCCTGCAGCAGACGTTCGGAGCTCAGCGGCTTGACCAGCATTTCCAGAAATCCATCGGACTGCAGGCTGCGTTGCATGGTCATGGTGCCGTCGGCGGTGTGGGCGAGTGCGGGGACGTCGGGATGCAACAGACGCAGTGCGCGCAGCAGCTCGCTACCGGTGCCATCGGGAAGATTGACGTCGATCAACCAAAGGTCGTGACGATGTTCGCGGGCGCGGTCGAGCGCCGAAGACAGTGAATCGGCGCAATCCACCCGGGCGGGGAGGTCTTCCAGGACGGCCTGGAGAAACCCGCGGCTGATCGGGTCGTCTTCCACCAGCAAGAGTCGTGGGTGGGGTTCCTGACGTGTCGCCATATTCATGCTGCCTCCTTGTCAGCGATGCCGCGTCGTGACCGCCGCGTGCAGCCGGAGTTTGCCTGTGTTTGCGGCGCGCGACAATTGTCCCATTGCTTCAAGCGGCCTCCATCGATCGCATCTGCGACAATACGCACCCTTTTTGCCCGCAGCTCGTCGCCACGTGGCCAGAACCAGAAACCGTTTCGACCGTACCCCGTTCCAGACCTCCATCATCGACCTCAGTCACGACGGCCGCGGTGTTGCGCGCCGCGAGGGCGAAGGCGGCAAGGTCACCTTCATCAGCGGTGCTTTGCCCGGTGAGGTGGTGCGTGCCGAACCCACCGCGCGTAGCCGGCATTTCGATGAAGCCAAGACGGTGGAGGTGCTGGAGGCATCGCCGCAACGGGTGACCCCGCGCTGCCCGCACTTCGGCGTCTGTGCCGGCTGCGTGCTGCAGCACCTGGACGAGTCGCAGCAGATCGTGGCCAAACAGCGCGTGCTGATGGATAACCTGGAGCGCATCGGCCACGTCACCCCGCAGGCGATCCTGCCGGCGTTGGTGGGCGACAACTGGGGCTACCGCCGCAAGGGGCGCTTCTCGGTGCGGCGGGTGGAGAAGAAGGACAAGACGCTGGTCGGTTTCCGCGAACTCGATCCGCGCTTCGTGGCCGATCTGTCGGTCTGCTACACGGTGATCCCGCAGATCGGCGAGAGGATTCCGCAGCTGGCCGCGCTGGTCGAAGGCCTGGATGGCAAGCGCGACATCCCGCAGATCGAATTCATTGCCGGCGACGAGGCGGTGGTGCTGACCATCCGCCACATGCAGCCGCTCAGCGAGCGCGATCTGCAGGCGCTGACGGAATTTGCGCAGGCCCACGCGTTTGCGATCTTCCTGCAGCCGGGCGGCGTGGAGAGCGTGCATCCGCTGTGGCCGCAACAGGTGCCGTTGTCGTTCGGTCTGCCGCAGTGGAACGTGGAGCTGGCGTTCCGGCCGCTGGACTTCATCCAGGTCAACGCCTCGCTCAACCAGAAAATGATTGCGCATGCACTGGCATTGCTCGATGCCAAGCCCGACGACCGCGTGCTGGATCTGTTCTGCGGTCTGGGCAATTTCACCCTGCCGCTGGCGCGCGGCGTGCGCGAAGTGGTCGGCGTGGAAGGCGATGCCGGGCTGGTGGCGCGTGCGCGCGAGAATGCGCAGCGCAATGGTCTGGACAACGCGCAGTTCTATGCGGCCGACCTGACCCAGGATCAGCGCCACACCGCGTGGATGCGGCAGGGCTTCGACAAGCTGCTGCTGGACCCGCCACGTTCGGGCGCGTTGGAAGTGCTGCAGCAGCTGCCGTTGAAAAAGTTCGAGCGCATCGTCTATGTGAGCTGCCACCCCGGCTCGCTGGCACGCGACGCCGGCTACCTGGTCAACGAGCAGGGCTTCACGCTCAAGGCCGCCGGCGCGATGGACATGTTTCCGCATACGGCGCACGTGGAAAGCATCGCGGTGTTTGAGCGGCGGTGATTGGGGATTGGGCATTGGGGATTCGCAGGAGCGCATTCCCGACGCCCGCCAGTTAGCCGCTGTGACCAATCCCCAATCCCCAATTCCGAATCTCTAATTCCCCCAAATCCCATGCCCATTGAAATCGAACGCAAATTTCTCGTGACCGGCGACGGTTGGCGTAGCGCCGCGCATGCGGTGATCCCGATGGCGCAGGGCTATATCAACGACCAGGCAGCGATGCGCAGTGGCGCGCAGAACGCGTCGGTGCGCGTGCGCATCCAGGGCGAGAGCGCATTTCTCAATTTGAAATCGCGGCAGGTGGGGCATACGCGGCAGGAGTTCGACTACCCGATTCCGGTGGTCGATGCGCGTGCGCTGCTGGCGCTGTGTGTCGGCGGTTTGATCGACAAGCGCCGGTATCTGGTCGAGTACCAGGGCCATGTGTGGGAAGTGGATGAGTTTCTCGGCGACAACGCCGGGCTGGTGGTGGCCGAGATCGAACTCGATAGCGCCGACGAGGCGTTTGCCAGGCCCGCGTGGATCGGTGCGGAAGTCACCGACGATGTGCGCTATTACAATCTGGCGCTGGCCTCGCATCCGTTCACGCAGTGGCTGGAGAACCGGGATTCGGGATTGGGTAGTCGGGATTCGTAAAAGCTAGGGTCATGCGTCGGCCTGGGCTGATGCGTTGCGACTTCCCAATCCCTGCCTTGGAATTGGGCTTATGCTCTGCCAATCCCCAATGACGACTCTCCAATCCCCGCCCATGCGCATCGATATCTGGTCTGACGTGGTCTGTCCCTGGTGCTGGATCGGCAAGCGCCGTTTCGAGCAGGCGGTAGCCTCGCTTGGTGCGCAGGCACCTGCGCTGGACGTCCATTACCACGCGTTTCAACTGGACCCCGACGCCGGTCTGGAACCGACGCCGTTGCGTGCTGCGCTGGCGCAAAAGTTCGGCGGTGCTGCGCGCGTGGATCAGATGCTGGCGCAGACGCAGGCCACTGCACGGGCCGAAGGTTTGCCGTTCGATTTCGGGCGTGGGCAGGTGCAGGTCAGTACATTGCGCGCGCATCGGCTGATCTGGCTGGCGAGCCATGAGGGCGATGTCGAGGCCGTGATCGAAGCGCTGTTCCATGCGCATTTTGCCGAAGGCCGCAACCTGGGCGCGACCGAAACGCTGGTGCGTGCTGGCGCCGCTGGCGGTCTCGACGAAGCACGCGTGCGCGCACTGTTGGACTCCGACGAAGGCATCGTTGCGGTGGAGGCGCAATTGGCGCAGGCCACTGCGCTGGGAATCCGTGCGGTGCCCAGTTTCGTGATCGATGGACGCAGCCTGATCCAGGGCGCACAGCCGCCGGAGAGTTTTGCGCAAGCACTGTTGCAGCTGGCGGCCGAATCGGCGCCGATCGGCGGTCCCGATGCCTGCGGGCCGGACGGCTGTGCGGTGTGAACTGCCGGCGGCATCTTGCAACTCCCAACAGCTGACGAGATGACACAGCCCGCCCGCCCGAAGACGGTTGCGGTGATTGGCGCCGGATTGGCAGGGCTTGCCTGCGCGCAACGGCTGCAGGCGGCGGGATGGACGGTAACGCTGTTCGAGCAGGGCGATGCACCCGGCGGTCGCATGCGCAGTTGCGCAGGCGATGGCTGGCAGTGCGACCACGGCGCGCAGTATTTCACCGCACGCGATCGGGCGTTTGCAGCCGTGGTGGACGAGTGGATTGCGACCGGCGTCGCGGCGGCCTGGCCTGCGCGCGTCGCGAGCTGGGATGGCGAATTTCGTCCCTCGCAGAGCGTTGTGGCGCGTTTTGTCGGTGTGCCGGCCATGGACGCACCGGCGCGCGCGCTCGCGGCGGGCCTGGAGGTTCGATTGAGCAGCGCCGTGCACTCTCTGCAGCGCAACGGCGACACATGGCGGCTGGCTGTGTCGGGAGACGAGACAAAACACGCCTTCGACACTGTAGTGCTGGCAGTGCCGGCGCCGGCAGCAGCCGCATTACTGGCCAATAGCGCGCCCACGCTCGCGACGATTGCCGCTGGCGCAAACATGCAGCCGGCCTGGGCGCTGGTGCTGCATTTCGACACGCCGCTCGACCCTGGTTACGACGCCTTGTTCGTCAACGCCGGCCCGTTGCGCTGGGTGGCGCGCAACGCCAGCAAGCCTGGACGAACCGGCAGCGAAACCTGGTTGCTGCACGCAAATGCCGATTGGAGCCAGGCGCATTTCGACGCGAGGCCCGAGGCGGTGATTGCCAGTGTGTTGCCAACACTGGCCGCGCTTGGGTTGCCATTGCCGCAGTCCTGCGCTGCGTCTCGCTGGACAGTGGCCAGCACCGATCCGCCCTTGCAGATCGGCTGTGCTTGGGATGCGCAATTGCGCATCGGCCTGTGTGGCGACTGGTTGGCCGGCGGCAAGGTGGAAGGCGCCTGGCAAAGCGGCGCGGCACTGGCGGAGCGTGTGCGCGCCAGCAATGCCGTGCGCAGCGATCGCGATTAATGCCGTGGCACGCGCAGCCGACCTCAACCCACAGGCATCCGCACACACGCTGCGCCTGATTTTGGGTGATCAGCTCAATCCGCAGCACAGCTGGTTCGATGCGACCGATGCGGGCGTGGTCTATGTGCTGATGGAGGTGCGCGAAGAAACCGACTACGTGCTGCATCACGCGCAGAAGATTCTGGCGATCTTCGCGGCGATGCGCGCGTTCGCTGCGCGCTTGCGGCAGGCCGGTCATCGTGTGCGTTACGTGGCCATCGACAACCCCAGCAATCGGCAGTCGATTCCTGCGAATCTGGGCGCATTGATGGCGCATTACTACGCTGCCCATCTGGACTATCAGGCGCCGGACGAATGGCGGCTGGATGAAGTATTGCAGCAATGGTGCGCACGCCAGTCCTTCACCACACGCATGGTCGATAGCGAGCATTTTCTGACCGAACGCGATGAGGTCGCCACGTGTTTTCGCGCCGGCAGCCAATGGCGCATGGAAGTGTTCTATCGAAAGATGCGCCGTCGCCATCGGATCCTGCTCGATGCAGCCGGCGAGCCGGAAGGCGGCCGCTGGAATTTCGATCACGACAACCGCGCGCCGTGGCCGGGCGACCCGCCGGCGCCGCAGGACTGGCGCGCAGCGCACGATCATCGCGGGCTGTGGCGCTGCATCGAAGCGGCCGGCGTGCGCAGCTTCGGCGCACCGAACGCCGACGCCTTGCCATGGCCGCTGGACCGTGACGAGGCGCTGCAGCACCTGGAGGCGTTCATTACGCACGCATTGCCGCACTTCGGCCGCTACGAAGATGCGATGAGCACGCGCAGCCCGCGCTTGTTCCATTCGCTGTTGTCGTTCGCGCTCAACGTCAAGCTGCTGCATCCGCGCGAGGTGATCGCGCGCGCGGAGGCGGCCTTGCATGACGGACATGCGCCGCTGGCATCGGTGGAAGGTTTCATCCGGCAGATTCTCGGCTGGCGCGAATATGTGCGCGGGGTGTACTGGTCGCAGATGCCGGGCTATGCCCAGTCCAATCAGCTGGCGCAGTATGCGCCGCTACCGCACTGGTTCTGGGACGGGCAGATCGGCATGCGCTGCCTGGCCGATGCCATCGGCAATTCGCTGGCCAACGCGCATGCGCACCATATCCAGCGGCTGATGGTGATCGGCAATTTCGCGCTGCTGGCAGGGCTGGAGCCGCAGGCGCTGCATCGCTGGTACCTGGGCGTCTACATCGACGCCTTCGAGTGGGTGGAGTTGCCCAATACGGTCGGCATGAGCCAGTTTGCCGACGGCGGCCTGCTCGGCAGCAAGCCGTATATCAGCGGCGCGGCCTATATCGACCGCATGAGCGATTACTGCGGCGTCTGCAAGTACCAGCGCAAGGCGCGGATTGGTGCGCAGGCCTGCCCTTACAACGCGCTGTACTGGGATTTCCTGGCGCGGCAGCGCACGCTGCTGCACGCCAACGAGCGGCTGGCGATGCCGTACCGGCAGCTCGACGACATGGCGCCGGAGGTGCTGGCCCAGGTGCAGGCGCAGGCAGCCCATTGGCGGGCGAATCTTGAGGTGCTCTGACGTGCTGTGACGTGCGCTGGATCAGGGCGGCTTTAATGACGTCCGGAGCGGCCTGGACACGGCTCAGTCCGCAGGGGCAGGGCCGCTGCGCGCCTTGGGCGAAACCAGCAAGCCGACGTCGGTGAGTGCAGAACATCGCCCGGGTAACCAGGCGCGTGGACGTACCGGTCCGGCACCTGCCTGAATGCGCGATCTGACGCTGCAACGCGCATCTGCGACAATGCCGCGCTGCGCCAACGTGGCGCCTGGCCCGGGAGTCCCCCAACATGCTTCTGATCGGCGTTGCCGGTACCGAACTCAGTGCACAGGAGCGCGACTGGCTGCAGCACGACGCGGTCGCCGGCGTGGTGCTGTTCAAACGCAACTTCGCCTCGCGCACGCAAGTGGCCGAGCTGTCCGCCTCCATCCGCGCCGCGGCACCGCGCCCGGTGCTGATCTGCGTCGACCAGGAAGGCGGGCGCGTGCAGCGGTTTCGCGACGGTTACAGCGCCCTTGCGCCGCTGCAGAGCTTCGGCGCGCAGTATGCGCAGGACCCCGAGGCCGCCCTTGCCGCCGCGCGCGCGCATGCGCAGCTGATGGCCAGCGAAGTACGCGCCAGCGGCGTGGACCTGAGCTTTGCGCCGGTGGTGGATCTGGGTCGTGGCAACCGCGCCATCGGCGATCGCGCCTTCAGCGACGACCCGCAGATCGTGGCCAGCTTCACCCGCGCCTATGTGCAGGCGCTGCACGGCGCCGGCATGGCGGCCACGCTCAAGCATTTCCCCGGCCATGGCACGGTGCTGGAAGACACCCATGTCGACCATGCCAGCGACCCGCGACCGCTGGAGGTCCTGCAGGCCGAAGACCTGGTGCCGTTCGTGGCTGGGATCGAGGCCGGTGCCGACGCGGTGATGATGGCGCACGTGGTCTACCCGCAGGTCGCTCCGGAACCGGCCGGTTATTCGCAGCGCTGGATCGAGCAGATCCTGCGCGGGCAACTGGGTTTCCGCGGCGTGGTGTTCTCCGACGACATCGGCATGGCCGCCTCGTTCAGCGCCGACGGCGTGGCGGGCCGGGTGCACGCGCATCTGGATGCCGGCTGCGACGTGGTGCTGGTCTGCCACCCGGAACTGGTCGAGCCATCGCTGCAGGCCGTGCAAGGCCGCAGCCTCAACACCGCAGCATTGATCGGCCTGATCGGCCGCGGCGCACTGGGCTGGGATGGCCTGCTCGCCGGCTCCGACGCCTCATTCACCACTTCTCCTTCCGCCCCTTTCGGAACACTTGCCTGATGTCCACGCTCACCATTTCCCAGGCCCTGGCCCAAGCCGATCTGCTGGTCGACCGCCCCGCCATCGACGCCGCCGTCGGCAGCATTGCCGATGCGATCGCGCGCGACTATGCCGGCGAAGTGCCGGTCTATCTAACCATCATGCATGGCGCGTTGCCGTTCTCCGGCCAGCTGGCGCTGGAGCTGGGCGCACGCGGCCAGGACCTGCAGTTCGATTACCTGCATGCCACCCGCTATCGCGGCGAACTCACCGGCGGCGAGCTGGTCTGGAAGCACCGCCCGGCCACCGCGCTGTTCGGCCGCCGGGTGATTCTGGTCGACGATATTCTCGATGAGGGTTACACGCTGCAGGGCGTGCGCCAGTGGTGCCTGGAGCAGGGCGCTACCGACGTGCGTGTGGCGGTGCTGACCGTCAAGCGTCACGACCGCTGCGTGCCCGGCGTCGCTGCCGATTATGTCGGCGTGGAAGTGGCCGACCGCTACGTGTTCGGCTTCGGCATGGACGTCAATGAGCAGCTGCGCGGCATTCCCGCCATCTATGCGATGAAGCAGTAACTCCCGCAGTGTGCCCGCATCGCTGCGGGCAGCCCGGCGCGCCCGCGTGCGCGCACCGTCATGTCTTCGTAGCAGAGGTCGGTTGTGTCCCCCAATTCCATCGCATTGGCCGTCATCGGCGGCACTGGTGTCTACAAGCTCGCGCAGCTGGACGAGGTGCAGACGCACCAGATCGAAACACCGTACGGCGCACCCTCCGGGCCGATTCGCGTCGGCATGTTGCTGGGTCACCGCGTGGCGTTTCTGGCGCGGCATGGTGAAGGCCATTCGCTGCCGCCGCACAAGGTGAATTACCGCGCAAACATCGCTGCGCTGCAGCAAATCGGCGCTTCGCGCGTGCTGGCACTCAACACCGTGGGCGGCATCACCGAGCGGTTCGGCCCGCGCGTGCTGGCGTGCCCGGATCAGTTGATCGATTACACCTGGGGCCGCGTGTCCACCTTCTGCGAAGAGCCGGGAAGCGAGGTGCAGCACGTGGATTTCGGTCATCCGTATTCGCCGATGTTTCGCAGCAAGGTCATTGCCGCGGCCAAAGTGACGGGTGTCACGCTGGTTGCCGATGGATGTTATGGATCCACGCAGGGACCACGGCTGGAAACGATTGCAGAGATCGCCCGCATGCGTCGCGACGGCTGCGATCTGGTCGGCATGACCGGCATGCCCGAAGCGGGGCTTGCACGCGAAAAAGGCCTGGAATATGCGTGTTTGGCGATCGTTGCGAACTGGGCGGCCGGTTGCGGCGACGCGCAGGAAATCACCATGGCCGAGGTGTTGAGCAACGTGGATGCGGCCTCGTCCGGATTGCCGGAGCTGATTGGCGAACTTGCACGCGGGTGATTGTCATCGGGGCATAAGCTTTGCATACTCGGCGCGTACGCATCGCCGTACACCACCCATTAATTATTGCAAAGGTCTCGCATCACCATGCCGAACGGTACCGTCAAGTGGTTCAACGACGCCAAGGGATTTGGCTTCATCTCACCGGAGGACGGCAGCGCCGATGTCTTCGCGCACTTCTCCGCGATCAACTCCAAGGGCTTTCGCAGCCTGCAGGAAGGCCAGCGCGTCAGTTATGACGTGACCCAGGGCCCCAAGGGTGCCCAGGCTTCGAACATCACGCCGGTCGAGTAACCTGACTCGACTGTGCGGTTGAAGAACCCCGCCACGGCGGGGTTTTTTTTGCACCGGTCGATGCGGGATCGGTGAAGAGCAGAAAGAGCAGGGACGATGCAACGAGCATTACGGATTGCGGTAGTGGGCTATGGCACGGCGGGGCAGGCACTGGCCGTGCTGCTGGGCGCCGATGGGCATCGACTGGATGTGTTCGAGCGCGCCGCCGCGCCCGGGCCGGTGGGCGCAGGATTTCTGCTGCAGCCCAGCGGCCTGCAGGTGTTGTGGAAGATGGGATTGCTGCCGCAGGCGCTTGCGCATGGCGCGCCGGTGCGGCGGCTGTATGGTGAAACGCCATGCGGACGCGCGGTGATGGACATGCAGTATCGCGATCTGGATCCGCGGCTGATGGGCTTGGGCATGCAGCGCGGCGCCTTGTTCGCGCTGTTGCGCGACGCCTGGCCGGAGCAGGCGCAGCTGCATGTGGATACGCAGATCACCGCGATCGATCACGACGGCGTGCGTGTGCAGGATCAGCGCGGGCACTGGCATGGTCCGTACGATCTGATCGTCGCCGCCGATGGCTCGGCCTCCACGCTACGCGCGCAGGCGCAGGGCACGCGGCTGGATCGGGTCTATCCGTGGGGCGCGCTGTGGTGTCTGTTGCCGCGCGAGGATTGGCCGTTCGTCGATGAGCTGCGGCAGCGGTATATCGGCGCACGCAAGATGATCGGCCTGCTGCCGGTGGGCACGCGGCCCGGCGACGACACGCCGCGGCTGAGTTTTTTCTGGAGCCTGCCGTGCAGCGATTTTGCCGCGTGGGAGCAGCGTGGCATCACGGCATGGCGCGATGAAGTGGCGCAGATGTGGCCGGATGCACACGCCCGCCTGGAAACCGTGCAAGTGCATGGCGCACTGGCGCGTGCCAGTTACCGCGACGCGGTGGTGACGCGCTGGCATCGCGGCCGTTTCGTGCTGGCCGGCGATGCGGCGCATGCGATGAGCCCGCAACTGGGACAGGGCGTCAACATGGCGCTGCTGGACGCGTTGGCGATGCGCGATGCGTTGCGGGTTGGGACTGATCTGGATGCGGCCTTGCAGCACTATCAGCGCGAACGCCAGGCGCATGTGGCGATCTACCACCGCTGGAGCCGTTGGTTGACGCCGCTGTTCCAGTCCGAGCGCGACCTATGGGCGCACGGACGCGACCTGCTGATGCGCCCGATGGGCCGCGTGCCTGGCGGGCGCGGACATATGCTGCGCGTGCTCAGCGGTACCCAGCAGGGTTGGTTCGGCAAGCTGGCGTTGGCGCCGGAGTTTGTGGAGGCGTTGTCGCAACCAGTGTCGCAACCGCGGCTGCAAACACGTGCTGAGGACGATGGCGTTAAAACCGTGATGTAGCGCGTGTGGGTTGTTGCGGGCCACACGCGTGATCTATCTGATGCGTGCTGGTGTGATCGCAGCCGCACTGTTGTGTCGCTAGCGTACCGGCAACGCCACCGCATCGCCTTCCACACAGGCGACCAGGCGCTCGCCTTCGATCAGCGTTGGCACGATGCCGGCGGTGAAATGCGAGAACGCCGGCAGGATGGTGACGCGCTCGCGCAACCAGAACGCCGGCCAGCGGCGCGACATGCCGGGCAGTGCGGCCAGCGGATGCAGATGCCCGCACAGCACGTGCCCGGTAGGATGCGGCAAGGGATCGTGGCGCAGCACGAACGGGCCGTCTTCGACCTGCTCGCCGGCCGCTTCGATATGCAGATCCGCACCGGCCAGGGCGCGGTCGTGGTTGCCGCGGATGGCGATCACGCGCAACGCGCAATGACGCTCGCGCCATGCGCTCCAGCGGCGATGCCAGGCCGCGCGCGGGGCAGGCCCGTGCAGCAGATCGCCGAGGATCCACAACGCCTCCACGGCGCGTTGTTCCAGCAACGCATCCAGCCGATCCAGATCGTGCGCAGTGCCGCCGGCCGGCATCCCGATGCCGGCGCGGCGGAACACATCGGCCTTGCCCAGATGCAGGTCGGCGATCAACAAGGCGCGTTGCGCCGGCCGGTACAGCGCACGCTCACCAAGCAATTCCACTGTTTCCCCGGCCAGCTGCAGTTGCACGCTATCGCCCATGTTTACGCTCCAGTTGTTCGGCAGCGCGCAGCACGCGGGCCTTCCAGTCTTCGGTACTCAGTTGGCCGCGCACGCGTTCGGCCCATAGCGGGAATGACAAGGGAGTCAGACTGCGCGGTTTGCACAAACGTAGTTCGCGGCGGGCGCAATCTTCCAGTGCATGGGCAAGCCGCGCCAGTTCGAGCTGGCCTTCGAACACTTCGCGTTCGGCCTGAGCGAGCAGTAGATGGTCGGGATCGAAGCGCTGCAGGACGTCGTAGAGCAAACCGCTGGACGCCTGCACCTGGCGCAGGCTACGTGGCGCGCGGCCGGGCAGCGATGGCGACAGCAACCCGGCAACGCGTGCGATCTCGCGGAATTGCCGGCGTGCCAACTCGCCCAGATTGAGGCTGTCGCGCAGATCGTCGAGCAACCCGGCTGGCGACAGCAAGCTCTGCAGCACGTTCGCATCGAGTTCCACATCCTGCGCGGGCGACAGCACAAAGCCATAATCGTTGGCGGCAAAACTGAAGGTGTTGCGCTGCCGCCGACCCCAGCGTGCGGCAAGCAATGCAGCCAGCCCTTCATTGACCTGACGCCCGGCGAACGGATACACGAAGACATGCCGTCCATCGCGCGCCTTGATGCTTTCCACCAGCAGATGGTCCGGGCCGGGCAACGAGGACAGCGATGACTGCAGGCGCAGTAACGGCGTAAGCGCCTGCATTTCCGGCGCATCACCCGGGTCGGCAAACACCGCCTCGACCTCGCGCCCCAAGGCCGACGACAACGGCATGCGCCCGCCCATCCATTTCGGCACCACGCCACTGCCGCTCTTGGCCACGCGCACATAAGCGGTCATGTCTTCCAGCCGCACCAGCTCCAGCAAACGGCCGGCGAATTGAAAACGATCGCCACGGCGCAGACGGCCGACGAATTGTTCTTCCACTGCACCCAGGCGGCCGCCGCGCAGGAACTGCACGCGCACGCTGCCATCGCTGGTGATGGTGCCGATGGACAAGCGATGCCGTAGCGCGACGCGCCGATCGATGACGCGATACACGCCCTCTTCGTCGCGCACGACTTTATGGAAATCCGGGTAATGCGCCAGCGCGCTGCCGCCTTGCACGATGAAGTCGAGCACCGCTTGCCAGGTGGCTTTATCCAGCGCCGCAAATGCATCGGTGCCGCGCACTTCTTCAAACACTGCATCGGCGTGGAAACCGCCGCCGAGTGCGAGCGTGACGCAGTGCTGCGCCAATACATCCAGCGACAGGCGTGGCGGTGGGCGTGCTTCGATATGGCCATGCATGATCGCGCGGCGCGCAGCGGCGTATTCCACCAGTTCCAGCGCATGCGAGGGCACGCATACCACGTGTCCGGATTCGCCCGGGCGATGACGCGCGCGGCCCGCACGCTGCAGCAAACGTGCAATGCCTTTCGGGCTGCCGACCTGCAGCACCTGATCCACCGCCGGAAAATCCACGCCCAGATCCAGGCTGGAGGTTGCCACCACGCAGCGCAGGCTGCCGTCGCGCAGGCCGAGTTCGGCCGCTGCGCGCAAGGACGGGTCCAGCGAGCCGTGATGCAACGCGAGCGTGGCCGGATCGTCCGGCCACACCGCGCTCAAGGCCTGATGCCACAACTCGGCTTGCGCGCGCGTGTTGGTAAACACCAGGCTAGTGCGCTGCTGCATGATCTTCTGCAGCACGCGCGCCAGCTGCGCCAGGCCGAGATGCCCGGCCCAGGGAAAGCGTTCGCCGCTCTCCGGCAACAGCGTCTCCAACGTCATCGCGCGTGGTTTGACGCCCGAGACCAGCGCAGCCTCCGGGCGATGCGGCAACAGCACATCGCGTGCTTGAGATAAGTTGCCCAGCGTCGCCGACAGGCCCCAGAGGCGCAGTGCCGGCGCCCAGCCGCGCAAACGCGCCAAGCACAGTTGCAGCAGCACGCCGCGCTTGTTGCCGAGCAGCTCATGCCATTCGTCGACGATCACGCAGCGTAGCGCCGACAACTGCGGCGCGGTATCCGGGTACGACAGCAACAACGCCAACGATTCCGGCGTGGTGACCAGTACATCGAGCTTGCCGCTGCGCGCCAGCCGCTTGTCGCGCGCGCTGGCATCGCCGGTACGCAAGCCCACCTGCCAATCCAGCCCCAACGCCTCCACCGGCTCGCGTAGAGCGCGTGCGGTATCTGCGGCGAGTGCGCGCAACGGGGTGATCCACAGTACTTGCAGTGTGCGTTGCTGCTGACGGCGCGCAGTCGTCGTGACAGATCTGATCGGCGTGCGGCGCCCGCGTGCAGCCAACGCTTCCAGCAGCGGCCCTCCGAAGGCCGCCAGCGTCTTGCCGCTGCCGGTTGGCGTATGCAGCAAGCCGGATTCGCCATCGAGATAGCGCTTCCACACATCGCGTTGAAACGGCAACGGCGTCCAGCCGCGCTGCGCGAACCAGGCACGCCATTGCTGCAACGGCGTGCCGCGTGTCTGCTGCGCGTCGCTCACCGTGCCAGCGCCTGCAAGCTGCTCAGGTGATCGGCCTCGGCCATCGGCTTGTCCTGGCGCCAGCGCAAAATCCGTGGAAAACGCACCGCAATGCCGGACTTGTGCCGCGCGCTGCGATTGACCGCTTCGAACCCCAGCTCGAACACATGATGCGCGGTGACCGCGCGCACCGGGCCGAAGCGCTCGGTGGTATTGGCGCGGATCCAGCGATCCAGTTGCAGAATTTCCTTGTCGTCCAGACCCGAATACGCCTTGGCGATCGGCACCAGCTGGCCCTCGTGCCACAGCCCGAAGGTGTAGTCGGTGTACAGCGTGCTGCGCCGGCCATGACCGGCTTGCGCATACAGCAGCACCGCATCGATGGTGAGCGGGTCGATCTTCCACTTCCACCAGTCGCCGCGTCGGCGACCGGATTGATACATCGAATTGGCGCGCTTGAGCATCAGCCCTTCCACGCCGCGCTCGCGTGCATCCAGGCGCACCTGCGCGGCGGCCTGCCAATCGCTCACCTGCACCAATGGCGAGGCGACGATGCGTGGATCGGCGAGCTTGGCCAGCACGCCTTCCAGCAGTGCGCGACGCTCCTGCAATGGACGTTCGCGGAAATCCTCGCCATCCAGCTCGAGCAGATCGTAGGCGACCACACGTGCTGGCGCTGCCGCCAACGTCTTTGGCCCGGGCTTGAGCCGCTGGATGCGCGTCTGCAAGGCGGTGAACGGCATCGGCAACGGCTGCTCCGCTTGCCAGGCCAACAGCTCGCCATCGATGACGGTGCCCTCTGGCAACTGCATCGCGGCCTGTTCGATTTCCGGAAAACGACCATCCAGACGTTCTTCGCCGCGCGACCACAACGCCGCTTCGCCAGCGCGTCGAATCAGCTGCAGCCGAATGCCGTCCCACTTCCATTCCAGCAGCCAGGCATCGACCGCGCCCAGCGTGTCGACCTCGGCTTCCAGCGGCGAGGCGAGAAAGAACGGGTAGGGCTGCTGCCGATCGCCGGGCAATTCTTCGGCGGTCAGCAGGTTGGCCAGATAGGTCGGATGCGGCCGCCAGCTGCCGAGCATGCGCTGCGCAATACGTGCAATTTCTATCCCGGACATCTCGGCCAACGCCTGTTGCACCAGTCGTTGCGACACACCGACGCGCAGCGCGCCGGTCAGCAGCTTGTTGAACACCAGGCGCTCGTCGAAGGCCAGGCTGCGCCACGCCTGCACAATGCAGGCCTTGCGCACATCCACGTCTTGATTGGCGATCGGCAGCAGCCGTTGTTCGATCCATTCTGCAAGCGGTAGATCCGCCGCTTCGGAGTCCGGATCATCCAGCAGCAAGGCCAGCGTTTCGGCCAGATCGCCGACGTGGTCGTAGCTATCTGCAACCAACCAATCGGCAATACCGGCGGTTTCGGTGATCCATTCGCGCAACTCGCCGCTGCTGGCGATGCGCATGCGTGTGCTGGCCACCTTGCCGCCGGCCAGTAAATACAACGCCCACGCCGCATCAAGCGGCGGCGCGCTACCAAAATAACGCACCAACGCGGCACGCTTGTCGAGCGTGCCGGTACTGCGATCCAGGGTGCGGTACAACGCGGCAAATCGCTTCACGGCAGCGCCTGCGTCATTGCGCATTTGTCTGCGGCACGCAGTTTCATTGCGCGTTGCGTAAACGCACTCAAGCTGCGCGTGCGACGCTGCGGCTGCGGTGGTCCCACAATGGCGGCAGGCGTAGCGCGATGAATGCGAAACGCCAGGGCGTGCCGACGAAACGCAAGCGCACCGCTCAGGCGAATGCGAGGACGTGCGCGAACATAACGGCATGCGGGCAGCGGGTTCATTCCTCGGCTCCGAAATCGGTGCGGAAGGCTTCGGCTGCCACGCCGCGTTCCAGCAGATGCTGGATCAAGGCATCGGTGTTGCCGTGGGTGGCGATCACGCGCCGCGCGCCGGTCTCTTCGATCGTGCGCAACAGGTCCGGCCAGTCGGCATGATCGGACACCACAAAACCGCGGTCGTAATTGCGTCGACGGCGATTGCCGCGAATGCGCATCCAGCCCGATGCAAAGCCCTGTTGTGCATGCCGGAAGCGACGGATCCAGGCGCTGCCGGCCGCCGAGGGCGGCGCCAGCACCAATTGCCCGGCATAGTCGGCGCCGCGCGCGTGTTCGCTGACCGGTTGGGTGTCCAGCATCGCGATGCCGGCCTGGCGATACACCTCCACGCCCACCGCGATCGCGCCATGCAACAACGCCGGTTGCGTATCCCAGGCGCGCAGCTCCGCCAACACCCGTTGCGCCTTGCCCAATGCATAGCAATAGAGGATGGCCGCTTCGCCGCGCTCGGCGCATTCGTGGCGCCAGGCGACGGTATCGGCCGCGACATCGGAGGTGTCCGGCCAGCGATACACCGGCAGCCCGAAGGTCGCTTCGGTGATGAAGGTGTCGCACGGCACCACTTCGAACGGCTTGCAGGTGGGATCGTGCTGGCGTTTGTAATCGCCCGAGGCGACCCAGACCTCGCCATCGACTTCGATGCGCACCTGCGCCGAGCCGAGCACGTGGCCGGCCGGATGCAGCGACACCTGCGCGCGTCCCAGGCGAAACGCTTCACCATCGGCATGCGTGTGATAGACCTGCTCGCCGAGGCGCCATTGCAGGATCGGCAGGCTCTCATGCGTGCAGTGGTATTCGCCCATGCCGCTGCGCGCGTGGTCGCCATGCCCGTGGGTGATCACCGCACGCGGCACCGGCCGCCAGGGATCGATGTGGAAGTCGCCCTGCGGGCAATACAGACCCTCGGGCCCAAGCACCACCAGATCGCCAGGTTTGTCGTTGCCGTTGCGCATGCGGCAACTCTGGCCAAGCCGATGTGCAGATCCTGAGAATGGGAATGGCATGCATCGGCGTAACGCCTCGACACGTGCTTGCACGGCGAGGTTCGGGTGGACGCGGAGGAGTGATCGGCATCGTCCGCGTTGATCCCGCTTCGATCCTGATCTCCGGCACGTCTGATCTCATGCACGTCGTTCGTCTGGCGCTTGCCGCCCTAAGCGCTAATGCCGGGTACGCCGCCCGGGTGAGCGCACCGCAGTCGCTTCCACGGCCAGCGTAAATCCACGCTCTTCGCCGCCCTGCATTGCGCCGACATCCACGACCTGGCGGCGAATCTCTTCGCCCTTGCCGTTACGCACCGATACCACCACGGTGTATTCCCATGGATCGCCATCGGCAGGATGACGGATGGTGCCTTCGACCTTGAGCGGCACGATCGGGGCGGGCTGCGCATGTTGCACCGCTGCCGAGTCGAAGCGCAGGTGATGCTTGCATGCAGGGCAGACGCTGGCGCTTTCCAGAATCGTCGCCTTGCAATGCGGGCAGCTGCGCGTGGCACCGGGCGTGCCCGGGCGGGGTGCACTCATGTGGCGTCGCTGTCTCCGCTCGCGATTGCCTTGTTCGTGCCAACCGGCTTGCCGGTGTCTTCGCCCCAGCCGAAATCGGCCTGGCCGCGCATGCGGGCGCCCGACGCCACGGTGAGGCTACCGGCCTTGACGTCGCCAACCAGCACGCCGGAGGTCTGCAATTCCACTTGCGCGGCCGATTCGATATTGCCCTCCAGTTCGCCGGCGATGATCACCTTGTTGGCGCGCACGCCGCCGTTGAGCTTGGCGCCGCGTTCGATGGTGAGATCGCCCTTGACGTTGACGTCGCCCTTGAAGCGGCCGGCCAGACGCACGTGACCGGCGCCTTCGATCTTGCCTTCGATGCTGATGTCGGCGGCGATCAGCGATTCTTTTGCCTCACTCTGGCGCTGCGGGGCCGCGGTGCTCGCTGCCGGCGTCACCGGCGCAACACTGGACGGGGCGGTGGCAGGCACCGGCGGAGCGGGGCTGGCCTCGGCGGTGAACAACCGCCCATCGGCGGCGGGGGGAACTTCGGGTGCGGCCGGAACGCCGTCTTTCTTGTTGGGACCTTGATCGCGCCACATCGACATCGGATTGCCTCGCTTGGGGGTCAAGGCCGACTATCGCCGCGTCGATGGATCTTTTGTGTGACGAATTGCGCAATCCAACATCGACAGCGTGCGTGCTCAATCCAGTGGGGCCGTGGCGCCGTGCTGCTCGACCCGGTTACGTCCGCGGTGTTTGGCGATATACAGCGCCGCATCGGCTTTCTGGATCAGGCTCGATCCCAATTCGCCATCGACCGGGAAGCTGGCCACGCCGATCGAGGCGGTCACGCGCGGCAACGAGCGCTGCCCATCGCTGACCGCCAATGCGGCGATAAAGCCACGGATCTGCTCGGCCACGCGCATGGCTTCGACGCCATCGGTCTCGGGCAGGATCACGGTGAATTCTTCGCCGCCGTAGCGGCAGGCCACATCTTCGGCGCGCAGGCGGGTCAGCAGCAGCTCGCCCACCGCTGCCAGCAGCAGATCGCCGCCGGCATGGCCCTGGCTGTCGTTGAACTGTTTGAAGTGGTCCACATCCAGCATCAGCACCGACAGCGGCAGGTCGCGGCGTGCGCAGCGCGCCAGCTCGTGGCTGAGCGATTCTTCCAGATAGCGGCGGTTGTACAGTCCGGTCAGCGCATCGCGAATGGATTGCCGCCGCAGCGATTCGCGCAGACGCAGGTTGCTCAGCGCCAACGACAACTGCTCGGCGGCAGCCTCGGCAATTTCCAGGCGCGGCATCGGGCCAGGGCCGGGCGAGGACAGAAACAGAAAGCCGAGCTGGGTGCCTTGCGCCGACATCGGCAGGCAGGCGGTAGTGATCGGCGCGGTGGTGTCGGGCACGGCGATATGCGCACACAGCGCATCCCGGTGCAGATCTTCGATGATGTGCGGCTGACCACGGCGCAGCGCCCAGCACTCTTCCAGCAGCAGATGCGGCGCGCTTTGCAGCAGCGGCTCGCCCCAGTGGCTGATCGCTTCGGCGCGATCCTGCGACGCGCGCAGCAGATACACGCTCCCGGCCACGCCGGGCAGCAGGCTGGCCAGGGTGCGGCTGGTCACCACCAACGCCTCTTCGGCGCTGATGCAACTCTGCAGCAGGCCGGTATAACGGCTGAGCAGATTGAGATCGGCGGTACTGCGTTGCAACGCGTCGACACTCTCGCCCAGCTCGCGATTGGCCTGCGCTGCCAGCCGCTCGGCCTGTGCGCGATTGCTCAGTTCGCGCATCAACAACCCGTAGACGGTGCCGACGACGACCAGCCCGAATGGAATGCCGGCCAGCGCCAGCACCAGCAGCAAGGTTGCACTTTGACGGCTGCTGTCGGCGCGCTGCACCAACAGTTCCTGTTCGCGCTGCACCATGCTCAGCGATTGCTCGCGGATCGCGCTGGTGGTGCGGAAAGCGTTCTGTCGAATGCTTGCGCGCGCCGGTTCCAGGCCACTTTGCGTATAGAGGTCGAGCGTATGCTGGATCTGTTGCAGGCGCGTCTCCACCAACTGCTGCAAGCGGTCCAGATGCTGTTCCTGGGTGGTGTTGTCGGTAATCAGCCTTCGCAGGTTGCCGAGCAGAATCGGCAGGCGCTCGACGCTGGTCTGATAGTCGAGCAAATATCCATCGTTACCGGTGAGCAAAAAGCCGCGCTGCGCCGATTCGGCATCCAGCATGCGCGCCTGGATCTCGTCGATCCGGCCGATGACTTCATGCGTATGTGCCACCCACGCGGCATCGGCCAGCGAGCGGCGCGCACCGACGAAGATGCCGATGCCGATGGCGATGAAAATCAGTGCAGAAAAAGCCAGTGCAAGCTGATTGCTGCGGCGCGAGGTAAAAGAAGAGGGCATGCGCCGATGCTAGCCTGCCGTGCTCGACAACATGCGCTTTCTGCCGCCGACAAACGCACGCGCCGGCTCGATAAAGCCGGCGCGTGCGCAAAGTGCCAACGGGGTCACGCGATGTTCCGGAGTGGCTGACAAGCGCGGCGAGCGGTCCTTGGTGGTACGAACGGCGCAGAAGAGCCGGCGTGTACGTGATACATAGCGCTTTCCGCGCACCGACCGTGCCCGCCTAGCGGTGAGCGCAGTCGTTGTGACTGTCGCTCTTAGTGTTCCGGATGCTCTGCGTCGTGCTTGTCGGCGTTCTGCTCGGCCTTGTTGGCCATCTCGCGGGTCTTGTCTGCGGTGGCGTCGGCGGCATTGGCGGTTGCGCGGCTGGCATCGGCCGCCAGTTCGCGAGCGGCCACGCGCGCGTCGGCAGTGGCAGCCTTGGCCTGCACGGCAGCGCGATCGGCGGCCTGCTCGGTGGCAGCAGCAGCGTGCTTGGCGGCGGATGCGGCATCGCGGCGCGCCTGCTCTGCATCAGGGCCTTGGCAGGCGGCGAGCGTAAGGGCGGCAATGGCGCTCAACGACAGCATGCGGATCGTCTTCATGGGTGGGTCCTGTTCCTGTTCCGGTGTTGGAAGGCGAAGCTTATGCAGGAGCCAATGCAGTGCGCGTCAATGCCGCACTGGCCATTCAGCCGCCGGGCGGGCATGCGGCCGCTGTGCCATCCGCCGAACAAATCGCAGGCAAAGAAAAAGCCGCTGGAACCCAGCGGCTTTCTCCGAACTCGCTTGGAGCTAAGAAGTGATTACTTCTTGGCTTCTTCGGCGGTGTCCTTAGCAGCTTCGGCGGTGTTTTCAGCCGTCTTGGCAGCGTCGGCAGCCTGATCAGCAGCAGCGTCGGTCGCGGCGCCGGAAGCAGCCTGGGCAGCGTCAGCAGCGGTGTCAGCCGAAGCAGCAGCGGTGTTGGCAGCAGCCTGAGCGGCGTCAGCCGACTGCGAGCCCGAGGCAGAAGCCTGGTCAGCAGCGGTCTGAGCGTCGGCAGCGGCTTCGTTAGCCGAAGCAGCAGCGTCCTGAGCCTGTTCCGGCTTCGAGCAAGCGGTCAGGGCCAGGCCCAGAGCCATTGCGATCAGCAGCTTGTTAATGGTCATTGTTTCAATCCTCGTCGTTAGATTAGGCAACGCGCTATTGCGCGCCCCCGACATGATGACGGCCACAAGACTAGTGTCAAGCGTGCGCGCATTCAGTTTTGCAAAATCGCCGTTAAAAACAATCAAATCAATTCGATAGCGATGGCAGTCGCTTCGCCGCCGCCGATGCACAGCGTCGCGATTCCGCGCTTGCCGCCGCGCGTGCGCAACGCGTTCACCAATGTCACCACCAAGCGCGCACCGGATGCGCCGATCGGATGGCCGAGTGCGCAGGCGCCGCCGTGCACGTTGACCTTGTCGTGCGCGATGCCCAGTTCCTTGATCGGCACCATGGGCACCACCGCGAACGCTTCGTTGATTTCGAAGAGATCCACCTGGTCCAGCTGCCAGCCGATCTTGCCGACCAGGGTCTGGATCGCGGCCACCGGCGCGGTGGTGAACCACTCAGGTTCCTGCGAGTGGGTGACATGCCCCACGATGCGCGCCAACGGCGCGATGCCACGACGTTGCGCATCGTCTGCGCGCATCAGGATGGTGATTGCCGCCCCGTCGGAAATGCTCGACGAACTGGCGGCGGTGACGGTGCCGTCCTTCTTGAAGGCCGGCTTCAGGGTCGGAATCTTGGCCACATCGGATTTGCCGGGCTGCTCGTCGCTGTCCACGACGACCTCGCCCTTGCGTGTTGCCACGGTGACCGGAACGATTTCATCGACGAACGCGCCGCTGCGCTGCGCAGCCTGCGCACGCTCGACCGAGGCGATCGCGAAGGCATCCTGATCGGCGCGGCTGAAATCGAACTTCTCCGCAGTGGCTTCGCTGAACACGCCCATCGCCTGGCCGTCGTAAGCATTGGTCAGACCATCCCAGGCCATGTGGTCGACTGCCTGGAAGTTGCCGTAGCGGTTGCCGGTGCGCGAGTTGGGCAGCAGATGCGGCGCGTTGCTCATCGACTCCATGCCGCCGGCGACCACGATGCTGGCCGAGCCGGCCTTGATCAGATCGTGTCCGAACATGATCGCCTTCATGCCCGAGCCGCACACCTTGTTGATGGTGGTGGCGCCGGTGGAGGTGGGAATGCCTGCCGCAATCGCGGCCTGACGTGCAGGCGCCTGGCCGAGGTTGGCCGGCAGCACGCAGCCGACGATGACTTCTGAAATGTCGGCTGGTGCGATCCCTGATTGCGCCAGCGCACCCTCGATCGCGGCGGCAGCGAGCTTGGGCGCCGGCACGCCATTGAATTGGCCAAGGAACGAGCCGATGGCAGTGCGTTTGGCAGCAACGATGACGATGTCGGACATAGAGAGATACCGTTTAAAGTGAAACGATTATCTGCCTCATGCTCCGTTCGCGCCAGCCGCGACATACGCTACGCAGTTTGCTGCGACAGTGGCGTGACGATGCGTTATAAAGACGTCGTTCGGGTCCGGATTGGGCCCTATCCATGGAATGGGTTCGGGGAGAACAACTCAGATGAAGAAGATAGACGTCGCCAGGACCGTCCTGGCCTCGGCGTTGGCTGTGGCGTTGACCGCGTGTGGCGGCGGCGGAGGTGGTGGCGGCATTCGTCCGACCACACCGACTGCACCGCCGCCCACCTCGCCACCGCCGCCACCGCCGCCAACCTCACCGCCGCCTCCGCCACCGCCGGTGGTGGCACCGCCGACGACACCGGAACCCGCATTCGATGCGCATCTGACGCTGACCAATGCGCGCGCTGCGCAGGCGTTGGGGTTCACCGGTGCGGGGTATCGCATCGGCGTGATCGATACCGGCATCAATACCAATCATCCGGCCTTGCAGGGCCGGGTCAGCGACAGCTTCATCTACGTCGATCCGCGCACCAACAATGTCGCTGCGGGCGATGTGGTGGGGCATGGCACCGTGGTGGCGCAACTGGCGGCCGGGCGAGCAGTGGGGCAGTGGCCGGGCGGCATCGCCAGCGGCGCAGGCCTGGTGTCCGCACGCATCATCAGCGATGAAGCGCCGGACGATGACGGTAGCGGCGAAGGCAACGAGGTCGATGGCCCGCTTGGACTGGGCCCGGTGCATGCCGATCTGATCAGCGCAGGCGTGCGCATCATGAATAATTCGTGGGGCGGGCTGTATTGGAACGACCCGGCGGTGACCAATCAGATTGCGCAGGAATACCGGCCTTTCATCATCGGCAACGATGGGCTGGTGGTGTTTGCATCGGGGAATGAATCCAGACCGGAACCCTCCGATACTGCGGCGCTGCCCAGTCAGTTGGGCCCGAATGGAACGCTGCCGGCCGCCGATCTAGAGCGCGGCTGGTTGGTCGTCGCTGCGTTGGACACCGCCAATCCAACGCAGCTGGCGTCGTATTCCAATTGGTGCGGTGGGGCGATGAACTATTGCTTGGCTGCGCCGGGCACGTCGATGTTCCTCGACCCCGATGCTACCGCCAGCAACATCCGTTACTTCTACGGCAGCGGCACCTCGTTTGCCGCGCCGCTGGTGTCTGGCGCGGCCGCGCTGGTGTGGGAGGCATTTCCGTATTTCAACAATGATCTGGTGCGCCAGACCTTGCTAGGAACCGCCACCGATCTGGGCACGCCCGGCGTCGATCCGGTATTTGGCCACGGCCTGCTCAATATCGGCAAGGCAGTGCTGGGGCCGGCACGTTTCGATTGGGGCACGGTAGATGTCACCGTCGACGCCTTGCGTTCCACCTGGGCCAACGATATCAGTGGCACAGGTGGCCTGACTAAGCGCGGGACCGGCACCTTGGTATTGAGTAGCCAAGCCAATACGTTCGATGGCGACACGCAGGTGCTCGGTGGCACCTTGCAGACGGCCAGTCTGCAGAGTGCGCGCGTTGGCATCGCCAATGGCGCGAGGCTGATTGGTGCCGGCAGGGTCGGTGAAATGGTGAATAACGCCGGCACACTGCAGGTCAACAGCGCAACGCTTTCTATCACCGGCAATTACACCCAGGCCAGCAACGGCCGTCTGGCCTTGAACGTCGGCGATCGTTTAAACGTTGCGGGGATCGCGACGATTGCGGGCGATCTGCAGCTCCTCGGTCGGCGCGATTACGTGATCGACAACAACACCTATACCTTGCTGCAAGCCACCGACGCGCTAGAAGGCACGTTCGATTCGCTCAGCAGCGGGCCGGCAGTGACCTTCCTCGATGCCAATCTGACTTACGACAGCAATAACGCGTACCTGACGTTGCGGCGCATGGATGTCACTGCCGTTGCAGCAACGCTGGGTGTCATCGGCACTGCATCGATGGATTCGGCAATCCGTGTCGAGCAAGCATTCCAGCAGGTGGATGCGCAACAACTGCAAGGCAGCGGCGCGATCAGCAACGGCTTCATTCGCGCCGCAGCGGCCTTGCAGCAATCGCCAACCGCCAAGGCGGCGGCCGATTCGTTGCGAAGTCTGTCCGGTCGTGCGCATGCGGCTTCCGCAGCGATGACCTTCGACACCATCGATCTGGGCCGGCGTGCGTTGGCCACGCATTTCGATGGCTTGTCGCAGCAGCCGCGCATGCTCGGCGTCTGGCAACGTGCGCTCGGCGGGCCGGGCGAGGGTGGGGTGACCACGTCCGGATTCGCCACCTCCGGCTGGATGATGGGCAATGATCTGCGCCTGGCCTCCGGCGCGGTCGCGGGTTTTGCCTTCGGCGAAACGCGCTCCAACAGCCTGGGCGATCTGGATGGTGCACGTGGGCGCGATCGTCAGGTGCAAGGACAGCTGTACTGGGGCACCACGCTGGGCTCGGCGTACACGCTGGGTCAGCTGGGTTTCGGCAATGTCGATCGGCAGATCGAGCGCAGCCTGCAGTTCGGCGAAGAGCGCAGCAGCGCCTTCAGCGACTACAGCGGCAGTTACCTCAGCGGCAACCTGGAAACCGGCTATCGCTGGGGCGGTGCACGCGCATCGCTGACGCCGTACATGGGTCTGGATTACGTGCGGCTGCGTAGCGAAGGTTTTCGCGAAAGCGGCGGCGACGGCTTCGGCTTGCGTGCCGATGCCAGCACCTCCTCACGCACCCAGGTGCTGGCCGGTGTGCGTTCGGCGTATCGCTGGCGCGGCATCCAGTTGGGCGGTTATGCCGAATGGCAGCAGGCATTGAACAGTGACGGCTTGATGCTGGATGCCAGCTTCATCGGTGTGGATGCGTGGGCGCCGTTGCGCGGCATGCAGCCGGCGCGCTCGGGTGGCCTGTTCGGCATCGCGGCCTCGGCGCCGTTCGGCAACCAGAGCCAGCTGCGTTTCGGCTACGACCAGCGGGTGGGCGAGCGTGGCGACGATCGCGCGCTGAGCCTGCGTTACAGCGCCGATTTCTGATCGGCGTCCTGCACGCCTAGGCACTGCTGCCTGGGAGTGCGGGTCACTCGCCGCGCAGCTTGTGCAAAAAACGCGTTGCGGTGCGGCCCAGCGGCAATTTGAGCTTGCTGATGGCCTCGATACGCGTTTCGGCGATCTGGTCGGCCGCCTGCTGCGGCGGCACGCCCAGCTGCGTGGATAGATCGAACACCTTTTCCAGATTGTGATAGATGCTGCGGATCAGCCGCATCGCGCGTTCGCGGTTGTAGCCGTCGATCTCCAGCGACACATTCATCACGCCGCCGGCATTGACCACGTAATCGGGTGCGTACAGGATGCCGCGCTTGTGCAACTCTTGCCCGATGGCGGCGCTGGCGAGCTGGTTGTTGGCGGTGCCGCAAATGATCTTGGCCTTGAGCCGTGGCAGGGTCTGTTCGTTGATCGCGCCTTCCAGCGCGCACGGCGCGAACACATCGGCCGGCACTTCGTAGATCTCGTCCACACGCACGGCTTCGGCGCCATATTCGGCCACTGCGCGGTCCACCAGCGCCGGGTTCAGATCGGTCACGTAGAGTTTGGCGCCGCGTTCTTTGAGCAGCTTGACCAGCTCCATGCCGATATGGCCCAGGCCCTGGATCGCGATGCTGGACTTGCCGACTTCTTCATGGCCGAGCCTGCGATTGAGCGAGGCCATCAGCGCCTGCAGCGCGCCGTAGGCGGTGAATGGCGCCGGGTCGCCGGAGCCGCGATGCACCTGATGCACACCGGTGACGTACTCGCTCTCCAGGTAGATCTTTTCCATGTCGTTGACGTCGGTGCCCACGTCCTCGGAGGTGATGTAGCGCCCGCCCAGGGTGTCGACAAAACGGCCGAACGCGCGGAACAGCGCCTCGCTCTTGTCGGTCTTGGGGTCGCCGATGATCACCGCCTTGCCGCCGCCGACATTCAGTCCGGCCAGTGCGTTCTTGTAGGTCATGGTGCGGCTGAGCCGCAGTGCGTCGTCGAGTGCCGCTTCGCTAGTGGGGTACGGACGCATGCGCACACCGCCCAGTGCCGGCCCGAGGCGGGTGCTGTGCAACGCGATGATCGCCTTGAGGCCGGCGTCGCGGTTGTGACAGAAAATCACCTGCTCGTGGCCGGTGGTATCGAGGGTTTCGAAAAGCATCGAAGGCTCCGCGGGGCTGCGTGATGTGCCTTCCCTGAGGCCGGGTCTGGACCCGTGCAATGGGAAACAAAAAACGCGACGTCTGCAGACCCTGTCCGATCACGTCGCGCTGCAACATTTTAAACCACGTCGGTAGGGGCTTGTGTATGAATCTGTTCACCAATGCCGATAGCGCTGCTGGCGAAACCACAACGTTCCCAGCCATTTGCTGCCCGTGGTGACCGGCAGGCCGGCGTGCAACGAATCGGGATCGGGACGGCCATCGGCCTGCAGGTTGTCGAAGCACACTACCGATCCGGCACGCGGCCGCACACGCACGCCCGCGACCGGGAAGTCGGTTTCGCCGCCTGCGCCGACGTCGTTGAGATAGACGCAGGCAGTGCGCAGGCGATTTCCGGCGGCCGGGCGGTCCGCTGCGATCGTGCCTGGCGGAAGATAGTCGCGATGGGCGCGGTAGTGCTCGCCCGGCGCGTAACACAGCACCGACAGCGCCTCGGCGTGGGTCAACGGCAGCTGCGCGCAGGCGGCCACGCGCGCCTGCGCTGCACGCGCAGCGAAGTCTTCGAGGATCGGATCCAGCGTGGCGCCGCGGCTGGTGCGGATCGGCGCTCGGTGCGTGCTCGCATCGTTGGGATCCACCACCTGCGAGGCACGCAGTTGCGGCCGTGCCAGCAGCATCAGCAGGCGGCATTCGTCGGCAGACAGCACAGCGGAGACTTCCTCGATCATGGGCGCGTCGTGGCGCCGCGTCGTCACGTTTCTTTGGGGCGCGAAACTGATGTGGTCCCCGTCGCCAACGGGGTCGCCACCGGGATCGGGTGGCGAGATCCGCACATCGGGCAGTGCGGCGATGCCCAACGGTTGCAATTGCCGCAACAGCTGCGCCGCGGCCTCAGGCTGCGGCGGGACGCCTTCGCCACGCAGCAGGCGCTCTGCCAGCAGTGCGGCCGCCAGCGCATCGCCGCCTGCGGCGGCGCGCTCCAGCAGGGCAACGCAGCGGCGTTGCTGTTGCGGGTCATCGATGCGGCCATGCTGGATGGCCAGTGCGCGGAGTGCGAGTGGGTAGTCCGCCGAGGCTGCTGCGTGCAGTTGCGCGTATGCCTGCGGCGCCAGCGCCAACGCAGTGTCGGTGACTGCGAGCGTTGCCAGCAGATAACGCGCCGCTGCGGAGTCCTGGCGCTCGGCCTGCTGCCAGTGCGCCAGCGCCTGGGCAATGTCCACATCGCAACCGACACCGTAGGCCCGCATGCGCCCGGCTTCGATCAGTGCCGTGGGATCGCCGGCGGCCGCGCTGCGCGCGTACCAGACCAAGGCCTGCTCGGTCTGCCCGGCGCGCACCAGCGCCTGTGCCAAGGCATTCATTGCGGCGGGCTGTTGCCCGTTGGCAGCCTGCGTCAGGGCGGCGAGTGCATGCGTCTGTTCCATCGCGGCATCCTAAGCCCTGCCCGGGCGATGCGCGATCAGCGGTTCGCCGACAGCGCCAGCTGGGTCAGATACAGGCGCAGATCGAACTCCAGTTGGTGGTAGTCGCGCGTCATGTGGTTGCACAGCTGGTAGAAGGCCTTGTTGTGATCGGCCTCCTTCAGATGCGCCAGCTCATGGGCCACGATCATCTGCAGAAATGGCTCTGGAGCATCGCGGAACAACGAGGCGATGCGGATTTCGCGGCTGGCCTTGAGCCGGCTGCCGTGCACGCGCGAGATGGCGGTGTGCGTGCCCAGCGCATGCTTCACCACCTGCAGATGGTTGTCGTACATCGCCTTGTGCAAGGTGGGCGATGAGCGCATGTAGCGTTCCTTCATCGCTTTGACGTACTCGTACAGATGGCGGTCGGTGCGGATCTCATGGCGGTCCGGGTAGCGCCGCGCCAGCACCGTTGCGAGTTTGTCCTGCGCGATCAGCTCGCGCACCTGATCCAGGACGGCGGGCGGGTAACCGGTGAGATAGCGGAGAGTGTCCATGCCGATCGAGTGCTGCGAAGTGCACATGATCGCCGATGCAGGTGCCGGTGGCGAATCTGCGCGCGAATGTGGCGGTGTGTGTCAGGCGTATTCACGAATGCGGCACACCTGGATGCGTAGCGTGCAGCGCATGTTTTGCGGTGTATTGCCGCAGGCACACGACTAAAAACACGGCACCGTGCCGGATGAGGAGACAACAACATGATCAAGTGGGCCATTATTTTCGCCATCATCGGACTGATCGCCGGTGCGCTCGGGTTTGGCGGCATGGCGGGCGCTGCGATGGGCATTGCCAAGTTCCTGTTCTGGGCCGGCATCATCATCGCCATCGTGCTGTTCGTGCTGGGTGTGACGATCGCCAAGAAGGTGACCTGACGTGCGCGTGCCTGGCGTCGGCGCGCGCTTCGCACGCCAGCCGCGTTACCCGGAATGCAAAAGAGCGGCCACCGGCCGCTCTTTTTTGTTACTGCAATCTGATCAATCGAATCGGCCGGAGCAGGTATTCGGCCGGCAAAAGTAAAGACCGCAGGCGAGTTCTACCGCATTGCCTTCGATGCGCGCTTGCGCAGATCAGACGCCGGTGTCTTCGGCGGTGGTGTGCAAGGCAATATTGAGTTGATCGATGGTCACGATCCAGTCGGCATCGTCGAGGCGTTCTTCACGCAGCAACTGTGCCTGTGCCGGAGTCCAGAAGGGCGCCTCTTCCAGACGCACATCGCCCGGCAATGGAGAGTGTTCATCGATAAAGTCGCGAATGCTGACTTCGTCCGATGGCAGACCCAACTGGGCAAATAATTCGGAGAACGGGTGGACAGGTTGTTCCATTGCAGATTCCTCGAAGAGTGCGAATACCCCGATGCTAGAACACCCGATTTGAGCGCACTGTGCACGTCCGGCTTGGATTTGCCTGCGGGCATGCCCATATTCCACTTCTGAGCCAACAAGCCGAGGCGATCATGGCGACCGGATGGGCGGGTGATGGGGCGGTGCAGGACCAGATCGATGCAACCGTCGAGGATGCGATCAAGCGCGCGCGGAGCCAGCTGCATCAGGGCCCGAGCCTGACGCATTGCGAAGAGTGCGATGCAGCGATTCCCGAAGCGCGCCGCAAGGCAGTGCCGGGCGTGCACCTGTGCGTGAATTGCCAGGAAGCGCACGACCTTGAGCAGGCGGCGCAAGGCGGCTACAACCGTCGTGGCAGCAAGGACAGTCAGCTGCGTTGAAGGCCGTGGCAGGCTTCTCAGCTGGCGTTGAAGTGGCTGGTCTCGCGCCAGCGACGGGTGGTGCGCTGGAAGAACAGGCTGTTGGGGACCTGCAGCACGCTGCCGGCGTGATCGCCGGTTTCTTCCAGTGTCGTGTAAATCACGTTGATGTCGATCACGCGGCCTTTCAGGCCCGGCTTGTCGCCGCCTTCGAGCAATTCGATATGGTCGTGCAGGCGGAATGGGCGCGTGGTGATGATTAGAAACGTGCAGAAGATATTGGACAGCACGCTCCATGCCGCGAAGAACGCCACCGCACCGACCGCTGCGAACCCGGTGAACGCGGTCCACAAGGTGCCGCTGGAGACGCCAAGCACGTTCAGCACCGTCAGCACGGCGGTGACCGAAATGACGAAGCTGCCCACGCGCCGGATACCGATCATCATTTCTGCCGGCAGGCTGTAGCGCGTGCACAAGCGCAGCAGCAGTTGCCGCAGCAGCAGCCGTACCAGCGCGGCAACGGCGACGATCAACACGATCTGCGCCGTTGGCACTGCGACAGCCAGCCACTGCGGATTCCAGTGCGGCAGCAGGCTACGGATCATGGTGGGCAACGCATCGGGCGCGGACATCACATCATGCAGGTTGGGCGGATGCCCATTGTAACGGGGCGCTCGGGGAAGACAGCATGCAGTTGCAGCTGGGCTAGCGTGCAACACGCGCACTGGGTGCGGAGAGCGCGACCAAGCGCTGCCAGCGTTGTTCCAGGTGACGCACCAGCGTCCATTCCCATGGTGTGCTCATCGCGACGCAAGACACCTGCTTGAGCGGTAAACGCAGCAGGCACAACTCCAGGCGCGCCGGGGTCAGCGTGAGCTGCAGCGCATCCATCGGCAGCGGGGCCGGGCAGTGGGTGGAGCACAGGCTCAGGAGCAATCCGAGAACATGCGGCATGTGGGCTTCCGATCAGAATGCCTGCGCTTGGAGCGGCCGATGACCGTGCCCCGGCAAGCGATGCAGCGCAGGAGTGCGCTATCGAAAGGATTGGATGCGCCGGCAGGCGAAAAGGTTTACGCCGCGCTCGAACAAAAAGAGTTTGCCGGGTTTAAACCTTTGCGCTGTCTGCTGCATCGAACTGGATATGCTCGACACCGCCATGCCCATCGATGCCTCAGAGTGCGACAGCCCCGCCGACCGCGACGACGCCGGCCTGGCGCGTGCTGCTGCGCGCGGAGATCGCGCTGCCTACGAGACCATCTATCGTCGCCACTCGCCACGGTTGTATGCGGTGGTCTGGCGACTGTGCGGCGGCAATGCGGCGCGTGCCGACGATGTGTTGCAGGAAACCTTCATCGCGGCATGGAAGGCCTTGCCGCAATTCCGTTTTCAGAGTGCGCTGGGCACCTGGCTGCATCGCCTGGCGGTCAACACCGCCTTGATGGAGTTGCGTGCGCGCTCGGCTGCGAGCGATCACATGGTGGACAATGCCGACGGCGAGATTCTCGCGGGGATTCCCGGCGCAGCGCATTGCCAATCGACCCGGATGGATCTGGAGCGCGCGCTGGAGACATTGCCGCCGCGTGCACGCGCGGTGCTGGTACTGCACGACATCGAGGGCTGGAAACATCAGGAAATTGCCGACCAACTGCATATGGCGGTCGGCAGTTCCAAGGCGCAACTACATCGCGCGCGCGGTTTGCTGCGTGCGCGGCTGGGAGAAACCGTATGAACCACGATCATCATGATTCACACGATCCACGCGAGACCGACGACGCTGCGTTGTGCGCGCGTTTGCGGGCATTGCCGCAACACCGCCAGCCACCGGCGCAGGTGTGGGAGCGCATTGCGCCCGCATTGACGGCGCACTCCAATGTGGTCGCATTGACGCCGCGCCGCCATCGCGCCTGGGCCTGGCCTGCACTGGGTGTGGCGCTCGCCGCTGCGCTGGCGTTGGTGGTCATCGTGCCCGGGCTCGATCGGCAGGCGCGCCCGCCCGTGCAGCCCGTGCTGGTGGCGCAGGCACAGGCGATGGCCGGGCAGTACCGGCAGGCGATTGCTGCGTTCCCCGTGCAGCAGGTGCCGGCTGATCTGCGTCCTGCGTTGGACGAGCTCGATCAGAGCGTACAGGCCATCCACGCCGCGATCGCGCAGAGCCCGCGCTCTGCATTTTTGTTGTCGCAGCTGCAGCGCACCTATGCGAAGCGGCTGCAATTGACCCGTCTCGCCGCACAGGGCGAGGCGTCTTTCCCCAGCTGAGGAGCATGCCCATGCGTTACGCCCATCTTTCCCTGTTGCTGCTGGCTGCGGTCTGCGCCGCGCCGGCAGCGGCGCAGACCGCGCTGAAGCAGACCCATCCGCTGGCGCGCGGCGGGCGCGTGGAGGTGCAAAACATTGCCGGGCAGATTCGCGTGCGCGGCTGGGATCGGGACGAGGTGGCGCTGACCGGCAGCTTGGGCGAGGGGCAGCGGCTGGATGTCGACGCAAGCCCGGACTTGCTGCAGCTCGAGGTGATCTACCCGCGCAACGGCCGCAACAGCAAGGGCGCTCAACTGGAGTTGCGGATCCCGCGTGCGGCGTTGCTGGACGTGGAGGCGGTGAGTGCCTCGGTCGATGTCGATCAGGTCGATCTGGCGCGGTTGCAGCTCAAGTCGGTCAGCGGCAATGTGGTCGCCGGTGGACGCGCCAAGGAGGCGCAACTGGAAACTGTCAGCGGCTCGCTGCGTAGCTCGGTGGCCAGTGGGCGGCTGACGCTGGGCACGGTGAGCGGGCAGATCGATGCGCCCTCGGGCGCCAGCGGGGTGCTCTCGGTCGAGTCCGTCTCCGGCCAGATCCGGGTTGGCGCGGGGCAGGTGTCGCAGCTGCGCGCCGAGAGCGTGTCCGGGGGGGCGGCGCTGACGGTGACCGGGCTGGCGCCCGGCGGCAGTATCGCGGCGGAGAGTGTCAGCGGTTCGATCACCCTCGGCGTGCCGCGCAATGTCTCGGCAGCGCTGCAGGTGGAGGTGTTCAGTGGCGACATCCGCTCGGTGGCCGGGCAGGTGGAGCGGCCGGAGTACGGTCCGGGCAAGAGCCTGAAAACCAGGCTGGGGGCGGGCAATGGCGACGTCAAACTGGAATCGCACTCCGGCTCGGTGCGCATCGATTACAGCAACTGATGGCTGGATTCTGATTCCTGAAACAAGCGTGCCACCTTGCGGTGGCACGTTGAGCAAACACTTCGGGGCAACGCTTAGGCGATCTTGTCGCCATCGTTGCGAGCTGGGCCGAAGTTGGTGGTGAGCACTTCAATCCTGCCGCCGGTCTTGCGGAACGCGGCGATGTCGGCAGCGATACGCTCACGACTGAGCGGCTGCGACTTGCCTTCGCTGCGAGCGATGCTGGGCTGGGATTTCTGCTTGGTCGCGGGACGTGCCATGTGGCCTCCTGTAGCGGGGAAGTGCAAGGACATCGCGTGCGGCTAGGGTGGCGCGCGCAGAAGCGATGTCGAGAGGTGCGATCGCGTTCGGTGCGCAATCGCGGCGGCACGGCGAGCGTGCCTTGCAGACAAGACGGCGGGGCGTCCGGCAGCAACCGTGCATTATATGGGAAGTTGCGCCCGATTGCGTTAACGCGTGCTGTGCACAGCTAACCGATCATCCAGCTGCCGCTTACCGCGCGGCAGCCCAGGCCAGGCCCTGGACCACACCGAAGGATGGATCGCCTTGCACCAGGCGCGATTCCGGGAAGGCGGCCGCGACCGTGTCACGGATATAGCCTGCGCGCGACATGCCGCCCGTGAGGAACAGCGTGGCCGGCGGTGCAGCCAGGTCGGCACGCACCTGCGCGAGCAGGCCTTCCAGTTCGCCCAGATAGTTGGAAGCGGACGCCACCAGTGCGCTGGCCTGCACGTCCACGCCCAGCCCGCGCTCGATGAAGTCCAGCGCCGCCTGATGCTGGTCGCGCTCGCTGAGCGCGATCTTGCAGGCTTCCACGCCGCGATACAGGCGCGCGGTGTTGCCGGTGTCCTGCAGCGCCTGCAGACGCTTGTCGAACGGGGCGGGCACGTCCTGGTACTTGTGCAGGCGGAATTCGCGCTGGCGCGTCATGTCCTGCACCATCGCCGCTTCCACGTAATGGTGCGTAGGCACGCGGGTGATGCCGCGGCCGAACAGCGGCATGTAGGCAGCCAGGCTCAGCGCAAGATCGATATCGGTACCGCCACGTGCGATGCCCCAGGCGCGGTGCACCTGCGGCGCGTCGCTGCCGCCGACGCTGGCATGCGCGATATCGGTGGTACCGCCGCCGATGTCCACCACCACGGTGTCGTGCCGGGTGTCGTGGCTGACGTGGTAGTGCATGGCGGCGGCTGCGGGTTCTTCGAGGAAATCCACTGTATCGAAGCCCGCCGCGATTGCGGCGGTCTGCAGGATCTCCAGTGCCTGTGCATTGCCGGCCTCGCCGATCGAGCTGCGGAACTGCACCGGGCGACCCAGCGTGGCGCTGCGGATGTTGATGTCGAACTGGCGCGAGGCGGTGAGCCGAATGTGTTCCAGCACATGCGTGGCGATGCCGGTGATGGTCTGGCGGGCACGCGGGTGCAGGTTGTAGCCGAGCATCGACTTGGGGCTCTGCACCAGGCTGCCTTCGCCTTCGAGGAAATACGCATCCAGCGCCTCGTCGCCATAGACCGCGTTCTGCAGCAGGGCGGCAGAGCTGCGCGGCTCGCGTACCTGTTCTTCCATCCATTGGCGGCGCACGATGCGGATCGCATCGCGGCGCAGGCTGTCGTTGGCGGGCGTGCGGCCGGCGGCAAGCGCATCGCGGCGACCCGAGTCGATCAGCCGTTCCACCTCGTATTCCAGCGCCGGGGTGAGGCTGAAATCGTCCGGGTCGCGCATGGTCTCGGGGAAATACACCGTGGTGCGGAACTGCAGGTCCTGCCCGAACCGCACCGGCACCACCTGGCCATCGACGATCGCCGCAGCGGCGGAATTGCTGGTACCGAAGTCGATGCCGAGTTTCATGCAGGCGGGCCTATGAGCGGGCCGCGCACTTTACTACTTCTGCCGTTCGCGTCGTGGGCAAAGGACCGCGCGCAGGTCGCAGCAGCCGAAGCGCCGTGCACCCGCAGGCGCACGGCGCGATGGCTCATGCCGCAAGGTTGGCGACGTGACCTTCGTTCAGTTCTTCGGTGGTGGCCTCGCGCACTTCGATGACTTCGACCGCGAAATGCAGGGACTTCCCAGCCAACGGGTGGTTGCCGTCGACGGTGACATGCTCCGGGCCGACGTCGGTGACCGTCACCAGCACCGGTCCCTGCTGGGTGCGGGCCTCGAACTGCACGCCCGGCACCACTTCGATATCGGTGGGAAAGGCATCGCGCGGCACCTGCTGGATCAACTGCGCATGGCGTGGGCCATAGCCCTGTTCGGGCGCCACATCGGCGGTGAGCGTTTCGCCCAGACGCTTGCCATCCAGCGCCTGCTCCAGGCCCTGCACGATATTGCCGGCGCCGTGCAGATAGCTCAGCGGCGTGTCCGGCGTGGAGCGGTCCAGCACCTGGCCGGTGTCGTCGGAAAGAGTGTAGTGAATGGTCGCAACGCGACCCTGGCTGATTTCCATTGGAAACCTCCATGACGGTGATCGAGTGGAATGCATCAGCTGATTCACGATGCGAAGAGATGCTGCACGCCCACCGTAGGCAATCGCCTTCGATCATGCAACCGCAGCCGATCCGGCGGTTAGGGCGAGGATCAGCTTGGTGTGGTGGTGTCAGGTTGGACCATGCCTGCAGCCGACGGTCATGGGTCGACTGTCTGGCTGCACTGGAACTGCGACGCGGCGGATGTTTTGCATCGCACGTCAGCAGGTGTTTCGCATGTTTCAACGTGCACCCCAACGCACGCGCCGTGCGCTAGTCGGGTTGTGCGCCGCGTTCGATCTCGGTACGCCGTGCATGCCAGGTTTCAGGCGTTTGCGGCTTGATGAACAGTGCGGTGAGCTCGGGGTGCTGGCGTTTGGCGGCGGCCTCGATGCGCCCGACGCAGGCTTCGATCTGCGGCGTGGTGCGGCTGTCTTCGAACTCGGCACTCAACGCAGCCACCACTTGATTCGGACCCATCTGCATGGTCAATACGCCGTTGGCGGCGCGCACGTCCGGGTCGCTGGCGGCAATGCGCAGCAGCGATTCGGTGACGTGCGCATGTGCGGGCTCGCCGATCAGCAAGCCCTTGGTTTCGCGTGCCAGCAGGAACGCGGTGACTGCGAGGACGCCAGCGATGCCGATCGAGGCGATGCCGTCGAGCTCGGGCATGTCGAATAGCTGCGCGCCGGCAAGGCCAAGCAAGGCCATGAACAAGCCGATCAAGGCGGCGCTGTCTTCGAGCAACACGGTGAACGTGCTGGGGTCCTTGCTCTGCCGAAATGCCTGGAAATAGCCCATGCGGCCCTTCTTGGCGCGGAACTCGCGAAAGGCCACCACCCAGGAAATGCCTTCGAACACGATCGACACGCCAAGCACGATGTAGGCGATCAGATGGCTTTTGGCCGGCTCGGGATTGCGCAGATGCACGATGCCTTCGTACAGCGACACGCCTGCGCCCATCGCAAACACCAGTAGCGCGACGATGAAGCTCCAGAAATACAGCTCGCGTCCGTAGCCGAACGGATGGGTGGGCGTCGGCGCCTGCGCTGCGCGCCGCAGGCCGTACAGCAGCAGCACTTCGTTGATGGTGTCCACCAGCGAATGCACGCCTTCGCTGAGCATCGCCGAGCTGCCGGAAATGCCGGCGGCGATGAACTTGGCGATTGCGATGGCCAGATTGCCGGCCAGGGCCACGTAGACGACCAGGTGCGAGCCGGTCTTCTTTGCGGCATTGGCCTTTGCCGCGCCAGGTCCGGTGGACTCAGGCTCGGCAGCCCGATGTTCTGCAGATTCAGGCGCGCCGCTGGGCGTATTGGAGACCGATTGATTGGACACGCGCGACCTGCAAGGCATTCGACAAGCGCCGCACTATCGCGCCACCGCCGTGCCGGAGACGTGATCGCGCGGCCGGGGCGCTACAATCCACGCCCGTTTTGAGCTTAGGAATCGCATGTCCACCGTTCCCGCCTGTCCGCAATGTGGCCTGGACAACACCTATGTCGACGGCGCCTTGTCGATTTGCGCAGACTGCGGCTTCGAATGGAGTGCGGGCGACTCCGTCGCGACCGCGACGGTGGTACGCGACAGCAACGGCAATGTGCTGCAGGCCGGCGACACGGTCAGCGTGATCAAGGATCTGAAGGTCAAGGGCTCGTCGATTCCGCTCAAGCAGGGCACGCTGATCCGTAATATCCGCCTGGTCGAGGACGATGCCGAGCACATCGAAGGCAATTCGGAAAAGATCAAGGGCCTGGTGTTGAAGACCTGTTTTCTGCGCAAGGCGTGAGGCGATTGCGGCGATGGCAACGCCGCGTACCGCGTGTGTAGGAGCGCGCTTGCGCGCGATGAGGCGTTGTCGATAACGCTTCATCGCGCGCAAGCGCGCTCCTACCAAGCGCCACTTTCAATCGCGCGGATACACCGCTGCAACCGTGCAGCTCTGGCGCATCCGCGTGGCCAGGCCACCGCGCGTGGCGCTCAGGTCGCCCTGCTGGCCGGATCCGGCAGCCGCGCCGGCAAGCGCCATCTCGTCGAGCACGTCGACCTTGTCGCCGGGATTGCCGCAGATGGCATTCAAGCCCATGCCGGACACGAAGCGGATCGGCGGCGCGCCGCTGAGTTCGCGGCAGCTGTCCATCAGTTCCACACGGTAGTGGCGGTGCGTGCCGGGATGACGTGGCGAGACTTCCACCACCAAACCTTGGCCATCTTCCGACCACGAACGCAGCATGCTGGGATTGAAGCAATAGCTGGATGAGCCGGCGAAGTTACGCCGACGCGATTCGCGCACGCTGACGCCTTCCAGGGTCGGCACGCCGCTGTGGTCGCGTTGCCTGGCTGCGCTGGCGTACTCGCGCGCACTGAGCGTGGCGACCTGGCTGATCGCGCAGCGTTGCTGAGCGGTGCTCACGTACGCTTGCGCACCATTGCAGACCCAACCGTGCGCCGCCAACAGGCTCGCATCCGCTTGCGCGGCAAGTTGCGGGCAATCCTGCGCCAGGGTGAGGCGGAACAGTCGTCCGCCGTGTTCGGCCACGGCCAGCGTGCGAGCATCGGCTTGATGCAGCTCGGCCAGCTGGCGTGCATCCAGACACTCGGCGCTTGGTGCGGCCGGGCGCAGCGGCTCGGCCGATGCAGTGGATAACGCGCAACTGAAAAGCGTGCTGCCGAGCAGAACCGCAGTGAGTACACGCATCACGCACATCCTTGGCAATGAGGTATGGCTGCATCATCTGCCAAGCAGGCTGCGCTGACAATCGCAACGTGCGACGCGTCGAGCGTTCGACAAAATCGTGCGGGCGGCCTGCGCTGGGCATCGCCAGCGACCATGTGCGCGCGCAACCTCACGCGCACCTTGCACCTTGCTGCTGCGATAACGCTGCGCAGCTTGCGCTCAAGGCGCCTCGGGCGGATCGGAATTCAGCACCTGCAACTTGCCGCCGGTGGTCTCGGGAAGAATGCGTTGATCGGTGGCCACCAACACCACGCCAGGCGTCAGCAACGGCAGCAATCCAGCCAGAAATGCCGGCGGAACCTGCAGCCGCGCGATGGTGTCGGCGTCCAGCGCCTGTCCTGCCGCAGCGCTGCTGCCGGGGATGCCGATGCGCATCCAGTTGGGCATGCGCTGACCTGGCAGGCCGGGCAGTTCGCCGGGCAGAAAACCCTGGCCGACGATGAAGGCCTGCGTGCCCAGCGGCGCGGCGCCCGGTTGCGCGTGCAGCGCGACTTGCGCACGTCCGATTTCCACGCCATTGCGATACACCACCAGTTGCTGGTCGCTGCTGCTGACCAGCATCGAGATCGGGCCGGTGGGGGCCAGCTCCGGTTGCCATGCAAACGCCTGGCCGTTGGGCAGCGGCAGCAATGCGCGCTGCGCGCCGGTGGTCGGGTCGATCGGGCTGAGTGCGCGTGGATGCACCACTGCGTCGGCATCCACGCCCGCCTGCGCGACCACCACCACCATGCCCATGTTCGAGTTGTCGAACAGCAGCCGCGCGAATTCCGATGGCAGATGCACGCAGCCATGCGATTCCGGATAACCGGGCAAGCCGCCGGCATGCAGGGCCACGCCGTCCCAGGTCAGTCGTTGTTGATACGGCATCGGCGCGGCGTTGTAGATGTTGGAGCGGTGGTCCTTGTCCTTCTGCAGGATGGTGAACACACCGGTAGGCGTCTCGTGCCCGGGCTTGCCGGAGCTGATGGTGGAGACACCGATCAGGATGCCGTTGCGATACGCATAGGCGCGTTGCTCGGTGAGGCTGACGATCACCGCCATCGGCCCCCAGCCCTTGCTGACGCCGCCCCAGATCCATTCGCCCGGTTTGAGCTGTGCAGGCGCGGTTTCGGCAGGGCTGGATTGGCGCGCGCCCCAGAACGGCACGGCAAGCGCGTGCCCGCAGATCAGCAGCGTGCACAAAAGAACGGAAGTGAGCAGGGGCCGCATCGGCATTCCAGAAAGCAGTATCGGCACGATCCTAGCGGGGCAGGGTGTGCGCGTCATGTGGTTGCTACTGGTGTCGGCGCGCGATGCGAAGGTGCCGGCGTTGCGAGGCGCGCGCTGTGTCTGCGGTTGGGTATTCAACGAGCCTGTTGCGCAACCAACGCATAAGCGTTCGGCCTTGCGCGCTGGGTCAACGATTGATTTGCAGACGCAAGACGGTCGCCCAATCGCGATGGCAATCGGGCAGAGGTCCGCGCTGCGCTCATCTGAGGAGTCGGTGGGCGATGTGCTCAGAGCCGCAGTGCGCATGTACAGGCAGATCTGAAGCATCGACTGCGCGCGCTTGATGCTGAGCGCAGCCGGTGTGCCAGCCGGGCCTAGTTCGGCAATGCGGGGTAGTCGGTATAGCCTTCGGCACCGCCGCCGTACATGGTGGCCTGGTCGAAGTCGGCCAGCGGGGCGTTTTCGCGCAGGCGACGCACCAGATCCGGGTTGGCGATGAAGGGGCGGCCGTAGGCGATCGCATCGGCATAGCCGCTGTCGATGGCCTTTTCGGACAGCGCCTTGTCGTAGCTGTTGTTGGCGATCCAGGCACCGTCGAACTTCGCGCGCAGCGCGGCGTAGTCGAAGGCCACGTTGTCGCGCGGACCGCCGGTTGCGCCTTCGATCACGTGCACGAAGGCCAGCCCGCCGATCAGGTTGAGACGTTCGACCGCACGCTCGAACAAGGGCTGCGGATCGGAGTCGTGCATGCCGTACACCGGCGTGACCGGCGACAGGCGCACACCGGTGCGCTCGGCGCCGATCTCGTCGGCAATCGCCTGCACCACCTCGGTCAGCAGACGGGTCCGGTTTTCGATATCGCCGCCGTAGGCGTCGGTGCGCTGGTTGGAGCCGTCACGCAGAAACTGGTCGAGCAGGTAGCCGTTGGCTGCATGCACTTCCACGCCATCGAAGCCGGCATCGATGGCGTTGCGCGCGGCGATGCGGTAGTCCTCGATCAGGGCGGGGATTTCATCCAGCGCCAGTGCGCGCGGCTCGGACACATCTTCAAAGCCGTTCTTGGTGAAGGTCTTGCCCTCGGCGCGGATGGCGCTGGGCGCGACCGGCGATTCGCCCGGCGGCAGCACGCTGGTATGCGAGACGCGGCCGACATGCCACAGCTGCAGCACGATCTTGCCGCCGCGGCGATGCACTTCATCAGTGACCGCACGCCAGCCTTCGACCTGTTCTTTAGTGTGGATGCCGGGCGTGTCGAGATAGCCCTGACCGAGCGGGCTGATCTGGGTGCCTTCGGCCACGATCAATCCGGCACTGGCGCGCTGGCCGTAGTACTCGGCGGCAAGCGGGGAGGGCACCTGCCCGGCAGCGGCGCGGTTGCGCGTCAACGGCGCCATGATCACGCGGTTGGCAAGATCCAGCGCGCCCAGGCGCACCGGGGAGAACAATGGGGATTCAGTGGATTTGGACATCAGCAACCAATTGGGTGTGGATCACGCGCCAGGCGCGACACCGCGCCGATCGCGAGTGCCCCCTAGCGATGGTGGCGGACCCAAGTGGATTCGAGCGACGCCGATAGGACACAGCGTCTTTCATCGTCATAAAAGGCACCGAACCGTGACGCGCCGGGCCTGGCGCTGAATCGCCGCAAGCGGCGTCCTTTCGCTCGATGCTGCATTGCACAATAATAAGCCGCCCCGTCATTCTGGAGTCGGGCATGTCCGATATCGCTCTCTCACCGCCGCCCGTGTCGCGGCGCGATTACGTGCTGATCCTGGTTGCGCTGGCAATGGGCGGCTTTGCGATCGGCATCAGCGAATTCTCGACCATGGGGTTGATGACACAGATCGCGCAGGGGCTGCAGATCAGCGAGCCGCAGGTCGGCCACATCATCAGTGCCTATGCGTTGGGTGTGGTGGTCGGGGCACCGTTGCTGGCGATTGTTGGCGCGCGCTGGCCACGGCGCACCTTGTTGCTGCTGTTGATGGTGTTCTACGCGTTGGGCAACCTGGCCAGTGCGTTGGCGCCTAGCTATCACACGATGTTGCTGTGCCGTTTCATTGCGGGTTTGCCGCATGGTGCGTACTTCGGCGTGGCCTCGCTGGTGGCCGCATCGATCAGCCCGCCCCATCAACGCGCCACCGCGGTGGGCCGGGTGTTGATGGGCCTGAGCATCGCCTTGCTGGTGGGCAACCCGCTGGCGACCTGGCTGGGCCAGATCGTGAGCTGGCGTTGGGCGTACGCGGCGGTGTCGGTGCTTGCGCTGTGCACGGTTGCCGCAGTGGCGTCACGCTTGCCGCCCGCGCCGGACGAGCCACGTCAACAGCCGTTGCGCGAGCTGCGCGCGTTCAATCAGCCGCAGGTATGGCTGGCATTGGCGATCGGTGCAGTGGGTTTTTCCGGCATGTTCTGCGTCTTCAGTTATCTGGCGCCGACCTTGACTGCCGTCACCGGCGTGGAGCCGGCGCGGATTCCCCTGGCCATGGTGGCGTTCGGTGTCGGCGGCGTGCTCGGCAGCATCCTGGGCGGCTGGCTGTTCGATCGCATGCAGTTCCGCGCGGTGCCGATGCTGTTGGTGTGGTCGGTGGTGGTGATGCTGACGTTTCCGTTGGCCGCGCAATCGGGCCTGTGGGTGTTCGTCTCCATCGTGGCCGTAGGCACCATGGGCGCATTGGCCCCCGCACTGCAGACGCGTTTGATGGATGTGGCAGCCGAAGCGCAGACCCTGGCGGCAGCATCCAACCATGCGGCGTTCAATACCGCCAATGCCTTGGGCCCGTGGCTGGGTGGCATGGCGATCACCGCAGGCTGGGGCTGGACGTCCACCGGGTATGTGGGCGCGGCAACCGCGCTGGGCGGTTTGTTGGTATACGCGCTGGCGGTGTGGCAGGAGCGTCGGCAACGTGTATTGGCGGCGAGCTGATCCGCATTGCCGCGTTCGGTAGCTCGCACAAAGGCACAGCGTATCCACAGCCAACTCACGGCATCGCACCGAGACTGCAGGCTCGAACACAAGCGGACCGAGCAGTGCCATGACCGAGTTCACTCCACCGCCGTGGAAGCGCCCCAATCCCAAGCGTAAATCGGCCTCTACACCGCTGAGCGATGCACAAAAAGCTGCGGCGAAACAACGTGCGGAAGAAGCCGGGCGGCCGTATCCCAATCTGGTCGACAACATGTGGGCAAGCCGGCAACCCAAGTGAGTTTTGACTTTGCGTTGGCATCGATGAATCGCTATTCATTGCCTGCATGACCGCGTGAGGAAGCGGCCCACATAACTCACATGCGGATTATGCGCGCAACGCCACTATGGGGCCGTACACAACACCACTGCAGCGCAATCAACGCATCGATTGCCTCATCCCAAAGCTGGCGCGACCGCATCTGCTAGACGCAGCGCTGGCCCACCGCAACAAGGAGCGACACATGAGCATTCAGAGCAAGACCGAGCATAGCCTCAACGACCTCATCGCCATTTCCCGCGACGGCAAGGACTTCTACGATGAAGCCGCAGCCAAGGTCGATGATGCAGAACTTGCGACGCTGTTTCGCCGTATCGCTGGCGTCAAGTCCGACATCGTCAGCAATCTGAGCAGTGTTGTCGCAGCCGCCGGCGGCGAGCCGAAGACCAGCGGCACCATGGTCGGCAGCATGCAGCAGTTCTACGGCAAGGTCCGTGCAACGCTGGGCGACACCAAATATGGCTACGTGGCCGAGCTGGAAGAGTCCGAAGACCGTCTGTTGAAGGCGTTCGATGAAACCATCGCCGACCAGGATACTCCGGCCGCTGCACGCGATGCCGCTCTGCGCCTGCTGCCGGAAGTGCGTGCATGTCATGACGTGATGCGTAACCGCAAGCACGCGATGAAAAGCGCTGCGTAAGTTGCGTGCGTGACCGCAGCGCATCCAGGTGATGCAGCTCGCGGAGTAAACCGATAAAGGCGGAAACGGGCAGCGCAAGCTGCCCGTTTCTTTTTGTGTGGCGGATGCAGGCGCACATGCAGATAGGGCGCACGTGTTCTGTTCCACGCAACCGTGCGCGTTCCACGTGGCCAGCCATGTTTTTGTGTGTGTCGGACGCCCGCCCTGTCTGCTAGTATCCGCCGCCCTTCCTCCGGCAGGCCCGCATGCGCGGTCGTGGACTCACCCCATGAAACAGCAGTTCCTGTACCTGTCATCGGCCGAGGCGCAGTTGTCGCTGGGCCTGGGGGAAGAGAAGACCACCGAGCGTCTGTTTTTTGCGGTGATGGCCGATGCGCGCACTGCCGAGCGTGCGGCAACCATCGCCGAAGGGTTGCTCGGTAGCGGTCAGGTCGATGGCAAGCCGCTTGCGTGCGAGCGGCTGCATGTGACCTTGCATCATCTGGGCGATTACGCAGGCGGTTTGCCGCCGTCGTTGGTGAGCCGCGCCAGTCAGGCGGCCGAGCGCGTGGCGCTGGATGCATTCGACGTGGCGTTCGATCGGGTTGGCACCTTCGGCGGACGGCGTTCGCAGTTGCCGTGCGTATTGCGCGGCGAAGAGCAAGTGCGCGGGTTGTATGAGTTGCAAGGTGCACTGGGTCGGCAACTGGCGCATGTGGGCATTGCCGGCGATGCGCAGTACACCCCGCACATGACGCTGCTGTATTGCAATCAGGCGTTGCCGCAACGGCGCTGCGATACGCTCGTCTGGACGGTGCGCGAGTTCGCGCTGGTGCGCAGCTTTCTCGGCCAGTCGCGTTACCAGATCGAAGGCCGCTGGTCGCTGCGCTGATGTGCAGCCGGGCGCGCACGCGGTAGCCTGCGTGCATGGACGCCACCGCACCACTGCCATTGCAGGCCGAGCACCTGGCCGCGCTCGAACAGGCCTATGCCACGCCACCGCGTGCCTACCATCACTTCGGCCATGTGCGCGCGCTGCTGCAGCATTACGCCGAGGTCGCCGCCGGGCCGGGCTGGCAGCAGCCGGCCGAGGTCTGGCTGGCGGTGTTGTTTCACGATGCGGTGTATCAGCCAGGACGCAGCGACAACGAGGCGGAATCTGCCAACTGGGCGGCGCAATGCATTCCGCGCTGGTGGCCGCAGGCGCAGGTGGATCTGCAGCGTGTGCAGAGCCTGATTCTGCTGACTGCATGTCACGGGCAGCTGCAGCCGCAGGACGTGGACGCCGAAGCGGCGTTGTTTCTGGATTGCGATATGGCGATTCTGGCCGCGCCGGCAGCGGTGTTCGATGCGTACGACCGTGCCATAGCCGCCGAATACCGCGGACATGTGCCAAGCGTGCTGTTCCGGCTCAACCGCCGGCGTTTTCTGGCCGGCCTGCTCAAGCGTCCGCGCATCTTTTTGAGCGATGACTTCCATGCGCGCTGCGATGCAGCCGCGCGGGCCAATCTGCGCCGGCGGCTGGGTCGCTGATCGTGCGGCCGCTGATCCGAGCGCTTCATCCAGGCGCAGCGACAGTGCACGCTACAATGACGCATGCACGACAGCGCCGTTTCCGCCACCGATCCACGCCCGCACCCCCCCGAGCCGCCTGCGCCCAACGAATGCTGCGAAAGCGGTTGCCCGTTGTGCGTGCATGATCTGTACGCCGAGGAACTGGCGCGCTACCGGCAGGCACTGGCAGCCTGGGAAGCGCGTCAGCAAGCGGGTGCGCCGTAAGCGAAGCGTCGCGCTTCGCGCTGCAGCCTGGAACGATTATCTTTGAACCACTTTTTCCGATGGTGCGACATGCGACGACTTGAGATGTGGAGCGCGCTCTGCGGTGCGGCGGTGTTGGCGCTATCGGGCGCGGTCGCCGCACAGGCACCGCAACCGGTGAGCCATGGCCGTTTCGAACAGGTGCCGGTGCTGATGCCCAAGGGCGAGCCGCAGCGTGTGGTGATCTGGCTGAGCGGTGCCGGCAATGCCGCCAGGCGCCAGGCGCAGGCAGAAAGCTTGCGTGCCGATGGCGCGATGGTGGCGATGGTGGACACCGCGCATCTGTACGCGGTGCTGCGCAAGGCCGGCGGTACCTGCGCGTTCTCGGTGGGCGATGTGGAGAACTTTTCCCGCTATCTGCAGGCCTTCTATCACATCCCCACCTACCGTCTGCCATTGCTGGTCGGCGACGGCGATGGAGCTGCACTGGCTTACGCGATCGGGGCGCAAGCCAAGCCGCATGTGCTGGCCGGCGTGTTCACCGATGGGCTGTGCCCGGCGGCGGTCTCCGACCAGACGATCTGCCAGCCGGGCGTGCGTCCGGGCAGCAATGCGCTGCTCCCGGTGCCGCTGCAGATCCCGTGGGTGCTGGCCGGCAGCCAGGACAAGCGTTGCCCGGCCTCGACCGAAGATAGCTTCCTCAAGCAGGTGCCGCAGGCGCGTACGTTCACGCGTTCGCCGCAGGGCGATATCTTGCCGGGCCTGCGCGCCGCCGCCCGCTCGTTGGGCGAGCAGAAGGGCGTGGCCCTGCCGCCGCCGCCGGGCGGGCTAGCCGATCTGCCAGTGGTGGAAGTGCCGGCCAAACCCGACGGCGACAGCGACGACGACACCTTTGTGATTTTCGTCTCCGGTGATGGTGGCTGGGCGGGTCTGGACGAAGAAGTGGCCGATGCGCTGGCCGCGCAGGGCATTCCGGTGGTCGGCCTGGATTCGCTGCGTTACTTCTGGACAGAACGCACGCCGCAAGGCTTCGCGACCGATCTGGACCGCATCGCGCGCTTCTATGCGCAGCGTTGGCAGCGTCAGCGGCTGGTGCTGATCGGCTTTTCGCAAGGTGCGGACGTGCTGCCCGCAGCGATCAACAAGCTACCGGCGCAGACCAGGCAGAACGTCCGCATGACGGCGCTGCTGTCGGTGGGCAAGCTGGCCGACTACGAGTTCCATGTCAGCAACTGGCTGGGTTCGGACGACGACGGCCTGCCGATCGCCCCGGAAGTGCAGCGCCTGCCGGCCGGCACCACGGTGTGCATCTACGGCCAGGACGATGAGGACGCGCTTTGCCCGAGCCTGCCGGCGCAGGCGGCCAAGCGGGTTGCGCTGCCGGGCGATCATCACTTCAAGGGCGATTACGCCACCCTGGCCAAGGTGATCATGGAGCAGTTGCACGGGCTGTCGAAGCCGTAAGCGAGCGTGGCATCTTTTGAGCTGATCGCTCGACAAGCCAACACAAAGTCAGCAAACCAGTCGCAACTTTTGCATCAGCCACCAGCAACGACCGAGCGGCAGCTTTTCCGTCAGCCGCCGACAATATCCGAAGGTGCTTGCGCGCGTGCCGGCATGGGACCTTACGCGGCATGGATGCCGCGTAAGGGCCTACACGGACGTACTTGCGGCGTGTCCCATGCCGGTACGCGTGCAAGCGCCCGCAGCAAACCGAAGCATTCGCATAAGACTGGTAGGCATCGTCTGCGGGGTCGGCTTGAGCGCGGTGCCGCATCCGGTGTCGGGACACGCCGTGAATCCGTCCGTGGAGGCTCAGTGGCGGCATCCATGCCGCCACATGGTCCCGCCCCCGGATGCGGCACCGCGCTGCCACTTTTCGCGATTGCTGATCGGCAAGCAATGACTTCGTGTAGGCGTAATGCCTGCAGATTCCGTTGTCGATAGTCGACGCAGCCTTTTGTCTATCGCTTTGTCATGACTTCGCCAGCGAAGGCCACGCTTCAAGGCATGATCAATCAACCAGGCAACGCTGTTCCTTCAGCGACCGAAACGACTGAAGGTGCTTGCGCGCGTGCCGGCATGGGACCTTACGCGGCATGGATGCCGCGTAAGAGCCTACACGGACGTACTTGCGGCGTGTCCCATGCCGGTACGCGTGCAAGCGCCCCTCAGTAAACCGAAGCATTTCGCACAAAAGCGCAGGCATCACGCGACCTTATTCCTGCCGGCCAGGATCCACCGAGATCAAGCGGGTCACATCCAGCAACGCTGCCGGCAAGTGCATGCCGCCCGGCGCGACCAGATAGCGCGGGCGCCAGGTCGGCGCGAACTTCGACTTGAAGCGGCGCAGGCCGCTGAACCCGTAGAAGCGTTCGCCGTGCCGCGCGACCAGGCTGGCGAAGCGGTTCCAGCGGCCGGCCAGGCGATGCTCGGCCATGCCCGACAGTGGCGCCATGCCCAGCGAGAAGCGCGTGTAGCCATTGGCCTGGCCCCACAGGAACAGCTCGATAAACAGGAAGTCCATGGTGCCCTTGGGCGCCTGCGCACTGTGGCGCATCAGATCCACCGACAGCTCGCCGCCGGCCGGCGCCCACCACACGTTGGCGAAGGCCACGATCTGTCCTTCCGCCTCGGCCACCGCTACCGGGAACCGGCGCAGGTACTCCGCATCGAAGCTGCCCAACGAAAAGCCTTTCTCTTCGCCGGCTTTTTCTTCCAGCCACTGCTCGGACACCTCGGCCAGCTGCGGCAGCACCGCCTCCACTTGCTCGGGCTGCAGCATGCGGAAGGTCAGGCCGCCGCGCTTGCCGCGGTTCCAGGCCTGGCGCAGGTCGGCGCGGTCGCGGCCTTCCAGGGTGAAGCCTTCCAGCGGCACGATCGCCTCTTCGCCCAGCTTGACCAGGGTCAGCCCCATGTCGAGATAGGTCTGCCAGTATTTTTCGCCGACCTGGTAGAACACCGGGCGCAGACCCATATGGTCGGCCTCTTCGCGGAAACGCCAGATCAAGGCGCGCGCAACCTCCGGCGGGCCGACCGGATCGCCCATCGAGATCAGCGAGCCGCCGTAGCGCTGCATCATCACAAACCCACGCCCCTGCTCATCGAGCAGAAACGCCTTGTCGCCGGTCAACGCCAGGCAGGCCTGGGTGTCGGTGCTGATGGCAAGGATCGGTGCCAGCGTCTGCAGCGTCTGCGCATCGGCGGCCGGCATCGGACGACGCCCGCCACGCAGCAGGCGCGCCATGCCGAACACGATCACGCCCACGCACAGGATCAGCGCGGCGCGCAACGCACGCGGCGCATTGGCCGAGGTGGCGAACTGCCACCACAGGTCGTTGCTGTATTCGACATGGCTGTAGACGAAGAACAGCAGCCAGAACGTGGCCACCAGCACCAGGCCCAGATTGCTCAGCCAGCGCCACGACCAGGCCTCGTCCAGCAGCGCGCCCTGGCGATAGAACTCGCGGCGTGCCGCCCACAGCGCAACCGCCGCCAATGCGGCCGACAGCGACACCGAAATATGGCTGCCGCGCAGCAGCGACAGCGGCGGCAACAGCACGCACACGCCCAGCGCCAGCGCCCAGGCCGCATGGCTGCGGCGTTGCAGGCCCTGGCCGATCAGCAGCAACAACATGCCGCCCAGGCTGACCAGCAGATGCGAGGTTTCGATCAGCGGCAGCGGCGCCACTTCCTGACGCGCGCGCGGGGTGGGCAAGGTGCCGTCGATCATCAGCGCCGCACCCACCGCAAACACCGCCAATGCCAGAATCTGTGGCAGCCACGGGCGAAACGCCCTCCACACCGTGCGTGCGGTGCTCGCACTGGCGCGCACTGGCGCACCCAGGCCGGAAGCTGCCGCCATTGCCACCGAAATCAGCAACGGCACGATGTAGTAGGTGACCCGGTAGGCCAGCGCCGCGGCCAGCACCGCGGCGGGGGTGACATGCGGCAGCAGCTTGAGCAGGCTCCACTCGAACACGCCCAGGCCGGCGGGCACGGTGGAGATCAGGCCGGCGACCACCGCCACCAGCCAGATGCCGATGAAACCGAAGTAGCCGGTGCCCGGATCCGGCGGCAGCAGCACGTAGAACGCGGCTGCAGCCAGGCCCAGTTCGACCACGCTCAGCGCGGTCACGCCGAGCACCGTGGTGCGATCGGGCAGCCAGAAGCGATGGCTGCGGATGCCGAATTCGCGGCCCTGTCTGCCGACCAAGACCAGCATCGCCACATAGCCGACCAGCAAGGCGACACCGGCGATGCGGATGCCTTCTGCGGCGATCGGCAGGGCGCGTGCGGCCGCTTCCGGTTCCAGCATCAAGGCCAGGCCGAGCAGCACCCAGGCGCCGAAGATGAAGCCAAGCGTGCTCATCAGCACCACCTGGCCGATCTCGGCCAGGGTCAGCCCCACGCTGCCATAACCGCGCAGGCGCACCGCGCCGCCGGTCAGTGCAGCAAAGCCCAATGTCTGCCCGACCGCATGCGCCATGAACGCGGTGATGCCCACCCGCGCCGGATGCAAGCGCTTTCCGGTGCGCTTGAGCCCCACCCAGTCAAAGCCCACCAGGCAGGCGTAACTGCTCAAGCCCAGCAGCAGGGTGAGCGCGATCTGGCCGACCCCCAGTTCACGGAACGCCTGGCGGATCTGCCGATAGCCGTGGTCGGTGAACTGAGAGGACAGCGCGTGCAGCGCCATCGCCAGGATCGCCAGGCTGATGATCACCGGCAGGGCGCGACGCCAACCGCTGGCGGGCGTTTCGGAAGACACGGGGGTATCCGTCATGAGGGCAACGGGATCTGCTTGAGGGAAAGAGGGTGCATGCACGGAATGTGCCGCGCGCGGAGGGTCTGCATGGGCCGGTCGATTGAAGTGCGTGCAGCGTGATCGCGTCAATGCAGAAATGAAGTGAACGCTAAGGTCCGGCTATGCCGATATTTGTCCGCGCATGGCGGCCGCGCGCATCATAGGGCAAAGCCACGCGTACATGCCGTCGGGGAGCCGGATGGATCAGATGACAGTTGCAGGGGAGACAGGCTGTTGATGGGGAATGCATGCGATCACCACGCTGCTGCGCAAACCCGGCAGCCATGTCCGCCACGCTGGAGCGGTTACGCCGGTGCGATCACCGCAGGGACGGGCGTGGCCTTCATCGCTCTGGTGGTCTTGCTGCAATGGCTGCGCGGCGATCTGGACTGGATCGATGCACAACTGAGTGCCTACCTGCACGGCGCTTACGGCTTGCTGCTGCGCACCGCCTATTGCCTGCTGGCCGCAGCCATGGCGTGGCTGGCGCTTGGCCTGTACGCGGCGCTGGCACCGGTCGCATGCAGTCGCACGGTGGTGGGCTTGTTCTGCATGGCGGCAGTAGGCCTGAGCGCGGTGGCGATCGGCGACAGCTGGATGCCGGTGCTCGCACCCGACGCGGCGACGATGGTGCATCTGTTGTCGGCGAATACCGCATTTCTGTGCGTAATTGCAGCGATATTGCTGCAATCCTGGTATTTCCGTCGTGATCGTGGGTGGCGGCAGCACTTCGTGCCGGCATTCGGTCTGGGCTTGGCGGCATTTGCGCTGTTGTTGTTCCACGTCAGCGTCACCAGCGCGCCGCCGGGCATCAGCCAGAAGAGCGCCATCGTGGCGATCGTGTCCTGGATGGTGCTGGTTGGGCGGTGGCTGGCGTGCGACGTACGTGCGCAGGCTGCATGTTTGCCGCATTCGCGGGACAATGCCCGGGTCAACCAACCGTAGGAAGTCTGAAATGGTGCAGCGATTCGATACAGGTCCGCGGATGTCCGAAATGGCCGTGCATGGCGGCGTGTGCTATCTGGCCGGCCAGATTGCCGAGGACACCAGCGAAGACATCACCGGGCAGACCCGCCAGGTGCTGGGCGAAATCGACAAATTGCTGGCGCAGGCGGCCAGCGACAAGACCAAGATCCTGCGTGCGGAAATCTTCCTGGCCGACATCGCCGATTTCGATGGCATGAACAAGGCCTGGGACGAGTGGGTGCCGCATGGCTTCACGCCCGCGCGTGCCACTGTCGAAGCCAAACTGGCGCGGCCTGAGTGGAAGGTGGAAATCGTGATCACCGCTGCGGCGGGCTGATCGCCTGGCGGCGCGCGGATCGCCGGTCGATCGCGCGCTGCAGCCATGCGATCTGCAAGACACTGCAGCCGCCTCAGCAGCCAGTTACGAGAACCTGGTTGCGTGGCGAGCTGGCACTGCCAGCTAACGCACTGATCTGCGTGCCAGCGTTGTTGAAGAGCCGAGTTGAAGCCGACACATCGCGGCCATCTGCTGGCCGCGATGTCGTTTTGACGCGCGCTCCTGCGTCGATCAGCCTTGCTTCGCTCAACGCTTGACGAAGCGATAGTGCGCTACGCCCCATTCGAGGCCCTGGTCGTAACCGAACAGCTCCGCGCAGGCCAGCCAGAACATCCGCCAGCGCTGCCACCAGCGCTGCGCATCCTCGCCGTAGGTCTGCTTCAGCAGTGGCATGATCTGCTCGCGGTGGCGGTCCTGATTCTCCAGCCAGGCATTGGCGGTTTTTTCGTAATGCTCGCCCGACAGCACCCAACGCTGTTCGATCACCACGTCCTGCTGGAAATGCAGCAAGGTATCGGTGGCCGGCATCAGCCCGCCGGTGAAAAAGTGCCGCCCCATCCAGTTGTCTTCGCCGGCCACTTCGAACGGGTAGGCCAGATCGCGATGGCAGAAGACATGCACGAACAGCTTGCCGCCCGGCGCCAGCCAGCTGCCGACGCGCGCCAGCAGCTCGCGGTAATTGCGCATGTGCTCGAACATTTCCACCGACACCACACGATCGAAATTGCCCGGCGGCAGCGCCAGCGCATTGACGTCGGCAGTGATCACCTGCACGTTGCTCAAGCCGCGTACGCGACACTGTTCCAGAATATGCGCGCGCTGCGGGCGTGAGTTGGACACCGCGGTGATGGTGGCGCCGGGATAGCGTTCGGCCATCCACAGGGTCAGCGAGCCCCAGCCGCAGCCCAGTTCCAGAATGCGCTGGCCGTCGGCCAGCTCGGCACGCTCGCCGTACAGCGCCAGCATGCGTTCTTCGGCGGCATCCAGATCCGGCGTGGTCGCGTCCCAATAGCAGCTGCTGTATTTGAGCCGGCGCCCCAGGCACAGGGTGAAGAACTGCGGCGGCAACTCGTAGTGCTGGCGATTGGCGGCATCGGTTTCGATCGCGATCGCGCTGGCACGCAGGCTGTCGATAAACGCGCGTTGACGTTCGCCGCTGGCATCGGCGCCGTCGCCGCGCTCATCGCGCAAACGCTGCGCGCACAATCGGCGGATGCCGTAGCGCAGCGCGGCATCGGGCAGCAGGCCGGATTCGGCAAGCCGGGTGGCGAAGGATTCTTCGGGCAGCGAGGAGGGCGGGATGGTAACGGTGGACATACGACTCTCCAGGCGACTCAGGACGAAGGGGGAAACGGAAAAAATGCGCTGGTGCTGCGTTGGTACTGCGCATAGTCCTCACCACGCGAGCGCAGCGCCTGCTGCTCGGTGTAGGGAATGCCGGTGAAGCGATACAGAAACACGAACATCACCACCGGCCCGAGCGCGCACAGCGCGAGGGGCCACGGCCCGGCACCGACAGCCAGCGCCAGATAGGCAAACCAATGCACGAACTCGAAGAAATAATTGGGATGGCGCGAATACCGCCACAGCCCACTGCGGCAGGTGACGCCGCGATTGGCCGGGTTGGCCTTGTGCGCAGACAGTTGCCGGTCCGCCAGCGCTTCGCCGCCGACCGCGATCAACCACACGGCAAGTGCCAATGTACTCCACACGCTCCAGGCCGGATTCAGGTTGCTGGCAGCGGCAAGAAACGGCACCGAAAACAGCACCACCACCACCGCTTGCGCCAGGAAAAAGCCCAGGAATTTACGCTGGTCGCCATTCCAGTGTTCGCGCAGTGCGCGGTAGCGGCCATCCTCGTGCGGGTCGCCGAACACGCGCACGCCCAGATGCAGCGCCAGGCGCGCACCCCACACGCCGCCGAGCACGGCCACCAGCACGCGCGGCAGCAGCGCGCCATCGGACATCCACGCGCAATACGGTGCAGCGACGGCCAGGCACGCGGCCCACAGCACATCCACCGGGCCGGCATTGCCGCTGCGGCGCTGCCACAGCCAGCCGATCACCATCACCACGCTCGCAAACACGCCTACATGCAGCAGTGGCCAGACAGTCATTGCAGTTCTCCAGTGATGTGCTCAGGCGATGGTCGCGCCAGGCGGCGTGCATACAGCGACAACACGCCGCAGGCCACGCCCCAGCCGATGCCGACCGCAACCACTGCGTGCAGCTGAGGTGGTTGAAATTCCACCGCATGCCAGCTGCGCTGCGCCAACCAATACGAGAACGGCCCGAAGATGGCGCCCAGCAACACCGCCAGCCACGGCCGTTGCATCACCGCTGCCAGCGAATGATTGAGGGTGAGCGCAAAGCCCAGCCACAACGCCAGAATCCACGGCGGTGCCAACGGCGTGCCCGGCCACGGTGCGGCGTAATGCACCCAACCGCCTGCAGCCAGCGTGGTGTCGAGCAGCAAGCCCAGCGACAACGCGGCGATCAACAATTGCAGATCGCCCGGCGCGCGCCGCGATGGCCACAGCTGATACAGCGCAAATACCGCCAACACCAGCAGTGTCGGCCAGATGCGCGCCTGCGCGGCGGCGCTGACCGCCACCACCCATAGCACCTGCAAGCCGAGATAGTTGCCGAGCTGCTTCATGCGTCGGCAGGCAGGCCAGGCACGAACTGCGGCGGACGCGCGCCCGGCTTGCTCAGCCACAGATGCACATCGCCGATCGAACGCTCCAGAAAACCGGCTTCGCAATAGGCCAGATAGAACTCCCACATGCGAATGAAGCGCTCGTCGTATCCCAGCGCGCGCACCTGCGGCAGCTGCGCCATGAAGCGCTGCCGCCAGGCGCGCAGCGTCAACGCATAGCTAGGCCCGATGTCTTCGAGATTGAACAGGCGCAGATCGCTGGCGCGCGCGATGGCACCGGTCATCGCCGCCACCGAGGGAATGAAGCTGCCGGGAAAGATATGCCGCTTGATGAAGTCCACCGAGTGCAATGCCTGCGCATAGCGATGGTCTTCGATGGTGATGGCCTGGATCAGCGCCTCGCCATCGTCGGCAAGCAAGCTGCCGACCTTGGCGAAATAGGTATCCAGATACTGATGGCCGATCGCCTCGATCATCTCGATCGACACCACCCGATCATAGTGCCCGTCCAGGTCGCGATAGTCGCGCAGCAACACCGTCACACGATCGCTCAAACCGGCTGCAGCGATGCGTTGGGTTGCCAGATCGAACTGTTCGCGCGAGATGGTGGTGGTGGTGACGCGGCAGCCGTGCTCGCGTGCGGCATGCAGGGCAAAGCCACCCCAGCCGGTGCCGATTTCCACCACATGGTGCTGCGGGCCGAGCCGCAGTTTCTGGCAGATGCGTTCGAGCTTGCGCGTGGCGGCGCGCTCCAGTGCCGCTTCGCCTTGCGCCTCTTCGCCATCGACGAAGATCGCCGAGGAATACATCAGGTTTTCATCGAGAAACAGACTGAATAACGGGTTGCCCAGGTCGTAATGCGCGGCGATATTGCGCCGGCTGCCGCTGCGGGTATTGCGCGCAAAGCTGTGCAGGCTGCGCATCGCCCATCCACCCAGACGTGCGGTGCCGGTCTCCATCGCATCCAGTCGGTCGCGATTGCGCAACAGCAGGCGCATCAGGCCGACCAGGTCGTCGCACTGCCATTGCCCATCCATGTACGACTCGCCGGCACCGACGCTGCCATTGAGCGCGGCCTGCCGATAGAAGCCCGGATCGGTGACGCGCAATTGCAGTTGCAAGGCATCCGCGCCGCCGGCATTGCCGAGGGTGGTGATGCCATCGGCCTCGTGCAGCTGCAATTGCCCATCGCGCAGGTCGCCGAGCGTTGCCAGCAGGCGTTTGCGCAACAGGCGATCCGTCCAGGAAGCCGCGCGCGGGGCAGTGGTGTCGGGCAGGGACGTGGCGTTCATCGGCGTTCTCGCACAGGCGGATGGGGGGTGTCGTGCACAGGGTTGCCGCGCAGCCACAGGCGCAAGGCCTGCCAGTGGATGGCGGCCACCACCTGCACGGTCATCAAGGGGTAGGCCAGCAGCGTGCGCGCCAGGGTGCGCGCGGTCAGCGGCTGGCGCTGCAGCACCAGGGTGGCGTCGAAACGGCGCGCGCCGCTGTCGTTGCTTGCCGCGTCGGCATCGGGCGCATCCAGCACGTCCATGTGCACGCGCAATTGCGCATCCGGCACACTGAAACGCCAGTCGTACTGGTGCTGCATGCCCATGAAGGGCGAGACGTGGAAGCGCTTGTCGAAGCGCCAGGCATGCACGTTGCGATGGGTGCGCGCCTGCGCCACCGGCAGCACGTAGGTGTGGCGCTGCTGCCAGGGCGTGTTGGTGATCTCGGCAACGATCCAGCGCAGGCCGTCGTGACGATCGAAGCAGTAGTAGAAGCTGACCGGGTTGAAGACGTGGCCGAAGTAGCGCAGATGCGTGAGCAGGCGGATCGCGCCGTCGGGGCGCTCGCCGGTGTGGGTCTGCACGCAATCGCGCACCGCTTCATCCAGTGGAATAGTTGGGTCGCCGAGATAGTCGCTGCGACGGAACTGCGCCAGGTTGGCGCGCCCCACCGACCACAGCCAACGCTGCGCAAACACCCGATCCAGTTCGGACAGATCCAGATACATCAAAAACAGCTTGTAGCGAAAATCCAGCGGTTTTGGCGCAAACCGACGGTGCCGCACCCATCCGGTATAGATCGCGCTGCGCAACGGCGCGGCCATGCTGCCGGCGCCGCTGCCCTCGGTCGGGGGCAACGGCACCGCATCGGTGCCGGCTTCGCGCAGCAGCTGCATCACCACGGCACTCCCAGGCCGTGCGCCACATCCACACCGCTGCGCAGGCCGTCTTCGTGGAAGCCGAAGCCCCATGCCGCACCGGCAAACCAGGTGTGCTGCACGCCTTGGATGTCGGCCTTGCGCGTCTGTGCAGCGAGTGCTGCCGCGTTCTGCACCGGGTGGCGATAGCGCATGCGCCGCAACACCTTGTCCGGGTCGATGTCGTGGTCGCGATTGAGACTGACGATGAATGGCTGCGGCGCATCGATCGATTGCAGCGCGTTCATCCAGTAACTCACCGTGCACGGCGCCTGCGGGTCGGCCGGCACATGCGCGTTCCATGCCGCCCAGGCGCGGCGATCGCGCGGCAACACGCGCGCATCTGTATGCAGCACGGTGTCGTTGTTCTGGTAGGTGATGCCGCCCAGGATCTGTTGCTCGGCCGGTGTGGAGTCGCTGAGCAATGCCAAGGCATCGTCGGCGTGACAAGCCAGGACCACGTCGTTGAAATGTTCTTCGCCGCGCAGCGAGCTGAGCACCACCCCGTTGTTGACGCGCCGGATCGCATGCACCGGGGTGGACAGCCGCTCCAGCACCTGCCAGCGCCGACGCAGCGCGCGCACATAGCTGTTGGAGCCGCCACGCACCACCTGCCACTGCGGCCGCCCGCTGAGTTGCAGCATGTGGTGATTGGCCATGAAGCCGATCAGCTGGCCCATCGGAAATTCGAGGATGCGTTGCGAGGGCGAGGACCACAGCGCCGAGGCCATCGGCACCAGATGCTGGTCGCGAAATGCATCCGAGTAACCATGCCGCTGCAGATACCCGCCCAGCGTGCTGAACTGCTCGTCGCTGTGCAGCACCGCCGGTGCCTGACGATAGAAGCGGCGCAGGTCGGACAACATGCCCCAGAAGCGCGGGCTGAGCAGATTGCGGCGTTGGCAGAACAACCCCCCCAGGCTGCCGGCGTTGTATTCGAGCCCGCTGCGCGCATCGTGCACGGAGAAGCTCATCGTGGTCGGCTGCGCGGCCACGTCGAGCTCGGCGAACATGCGCGTGAGCAACGGATAGTGCTGCGGGTTGAACACGATGAAGCCGCTGTCCACCGCGTAGCGCTGGCCTTCCAGCTGGATGTCGTGCGTGTGGGTATGCCCGCCGAGATAATCGGCGGCCTCGAATAGAGTGACTTCATAGCGCCGCGACAACAGCCACGCCGCGCCCAGGCCGGCGATGCCACTGCCGACCACGGCAATCCTGCCCTCGCTCATCGGCGCACCCGCTCGGCGCGCTGCGTGAGCAGTTTCGGCATCGGCTTGAGGTCCCATACCAGGCCCACCCATGACATCGCCGTGAGGCCGTACCAGGTCATGTCGTACTCCCACCAGCGCAGGCCTTGGCGCGCCGAGCCGGGGAAGAAGTGGTGATTGTTGTGCCAGCCTTCGCCAAAGGTGAGCAGCGCCAGCAGCCAGTTGTTGCGGCTGTCGTCGCGGGTATCGAAGCGCCGGCTGCCGAAGCGATGCGCCAGCGAGTTGATGGTGAAGGTGGCATGGAACAAGGCCACCGTGGAGATCACAAAGCCCCATACCAGCAACTGCGCGCCATTGGTGTTCAGCGCGGGCGCGGCGGTGGCCAGCCAGTCGCCGAGCAGGTACAAGCCCAGCGCCAGCACCACCGGCATCACGATGTCGAAGCGGTCCAGGAAGCGCAGCTCGGCAAAGCGGCGCAGATCCGGAATGACTTCCCAATCGGTGCGGAAATTGCGCGGGGTCAGGAACCAGCCGGTATGGCTCCACCAGAAGCCGTGTTGCGCCGGCGAATGCGGGTCGCGGCCGGTGTCGGTATGCCGATGATGATTGCGATGATGCGCGGCCCACCACAGCGGCCCGCGCTGCACACAGGTAGCGCCGATCGCGGCGAACACGAACTGCAGCACGCGCGAGGTCTTGAAGGCGCGGTGCGAGAAATAGCGATGATAGAAACCGGTCAGCGCGAACATGCGCAGCGCATACAACGCCACCGCCATGCCCACCGCAAACCGGGAAGCGCCCACCCAGACCACCGACAGGCAGGCCAGGTGCAGGACGATGAAGGGGATGGCACGCAACCAGTCGATGCGGTCTGCGCGCGCTTCGTCCAGCGGTTCGTCGGTCTGCGAATCCACCCAGCGGCGCAGGCTGCCGATACGCATTGCCAACCAGCCACGGGGATGTGGGCTGGTTGGCTGAGGCGTTGCAGCGTTGGGGTCGACTCCGGTACTCGGCACGCGTGGTTCTCCGTCGTTGGTCGTGACCCTTTACGAACGCTGCCGGCAAACAGATGCACCAGCGCGCATGATCGTCGCATGCGTGTGTAAGGTTCGTCTGATGACACCGATAATTCGCGCAATCGCGCACACAATTGACCCCGCGCCGTATCGCTGGCGTGCATGAGGTCGTTCGTGAAACGCGCTTGCCTGCGAGAGCCTCGCAGGCAAGCTCACCGCCGGGTCAGGGCGCCATTGCCAGCGTGCTGATGCCGCCCTTGGCCACCACGGTACCGGTGGGGATGCCACCTGGCGCACCGCCCAGTGGTTCCAGGGTGACGGCCAACAGAGCCTCGTTGCTGAGCATGGGCATCAGCTGATCGGGGATCTGCGCGCGGCGTGCGCGTTGATCATCGAACGTGCCCATCGAATGCGGCTTGCCGTCTGCGGTGATCAACCACAGTTCGGGCACCTTGTCGGCGGTGGCGGTGCGATCCAGCGGCGTCACCGTGATGGTGTGCTTGTCGGCATCCATCAAGGCCACGTAGCCCGGCCGGCCGTCTTCGGTCGCCAGCGTGGCAGTCATCGCGATGCCGGTGGCAGGCGGGGTGGCCGGGGTTGCTGGAGTCGTGACCGGCGGTGCCTGTACCACCGGGCCAGTGGCTGGCGGCTGCACCGGTGCGGGCGGCGTGTTCACGTTCAACAAGGCCAGCACGCACACCGCAGCAGTGGCCAGGCCACCGGCACTGGCCCAGCGCCAGAAGCGCACGCTGTTCCACAGCGGTGCTGCCGGCGTTGTGGTGGTGGTGATCGGTGCTGCGGGTACTGCGCGCAATGGCGTGTCAAAGCCCAACGTCTGGCGGATGCGCGTCCAGAGTTGATCGGACGGGGTCACCGCCGCGATTTCGTCCAGCAGCGGCATCAGATGCTGCTGCCATTGCAGAACCGCCTGGTCGAACTGGCTGTCGGTGGCGATGCGTTGTTCGGCCGCCAGGCGCTCGTCGGCGCTCAGCAGGCCCAGCACGTATTCGCCGGCAAGCACGTCGCGCGGCGGTTCCTGGTCGATGGGGAATGGCGTGCTCATCGTTCCAGACATGCCTTGAGTTTGGCCAGGCCACGGCGGATCCAGCTCTTGACCGTGCCGATCGGCGTGTCGGTGCGCGCCGCCAGTTCTTCGTAGGTGATGCCATCGAAGAACGCGGTGCGGATCAATTCGCTGCGTGGCGGTTCGAGTTCGGCCAGACAGTGGTCGATGCGGTGGCGCGTGCTGGCGCGCTCGGTGCGCTCCAGCGGTGAGGCATCGCTGGCACGCAGGTCGCCGGCATCGTCCAGGTTCACGTTGCGGCGCTGCGGTGCGTTGGCGCGCAGATGGTCGATCGCCTTGTTGCGCGCAATCATCGCCAGCCACGTCAGCCCGCGTGCACGCGCCGGATCGAACTGCCCGGCCTTGTGCCAGATCAGCGTGAACACGTCCTGCAGCACTTCTTCGGCTTCGGCGCGTTGCGGAATCATGCGCAAGCACACCCCGAACAGCTTGGCCGAGGTCTGCCGATACAGCGCTTCGAAAGCATGCCGGTCGCCGCCCGCAGTTGCGGTGAGCAGGCGTCCGGTTTCATCGTCGTCGTGGCCAGGAATGGCACTCATGCGGTCGGGCGTTGAGTAAGGTGGCGCCGATCCTACCGGACTGGCTACAGCGTGTCTTTCACTTGTGCCGGAACCACAGCAGCACAGCGGCGAGCAGCAACAGGATTTCCACGCCTGCCAGCGCAACCGTCGGTGCAGAGACCGGCCACAGCCGCGAGAGCGCGACAGTGCGGAACAGCACGATCGGGACGTAGAAGGCGAGTGCCACCAGCAGCCCGGTGCGCGGTTGATCGATCCAGGCGAAGTAACCGAACAAAAACGCCATGCCCAACTGCAGGCCGCCGTAGATGACCAGGTATTCCGACTGCCCGGCCGGCGAGAGCTGGGTGTAACCGACTGCGTTTGCGGTCTTGGCCGGCGAGAGCGTGCACCAGATCGCCAGGACGACGTAGAGCACTGCGTTGATCCAGAGATAGACCTTGGCCATGAGGATGTTCCTGCGTGGGGAATGGGTGCCCGGGCCGTTTTACGCAACGGCGCGTGGTCGAACGTGAAGATGGCGCGTGTCTGGTTCACGGGGCGCTGCAGCGCTTGGCCAGCGGCTGCTCGCGTGCCTGGCGCAACTCGTCCGCACTGGCGGCACGCGCAGCGGTGTCCGGGAAAACGATGCGCACGTGCGGATAGCGGCCGCGCTCGTCGCGCAGGTTACCGACGCCGCGGAATTCGAGCAGACGCTTGTCGGCGATCGAGTAACGCACCTCCAGTGACGGCACCGCTGCGCCGTACCAGGCATCCAGGCTGAGCCGATAGCGACGCTGGCCGGCGCTGTCGCCGATCCGTTCGACCTTGAAGGCCAGCTGGCGCTGCAGACTCGGCAGCACGAAGTCGACGCGCTGCGGTGCGCTGGCGAGTGCGTCCCATTGGGTGCGCAGATAGGCATCGAAACCGGCATCGATCACGCGCGCGCCTTCGCTGGCGGGCAGCGCGGCGCGGCGTTCGGCCTTGCCGGGTTCCTGCTGGAACATCTCGCGCACGCCATCGCGTTGGCGCACGCCTTCGCGGTAGCCGTCGCGTCCATCGAGCAGGCTGAAGTTGGGCGAGGGGCCGCCGCCATCGACCAGTTTGCGCGCGAACGGGCGCCCGTCCGTGCAGCGGTACAGCACCACCCGGCCGCCGTCGTCGAGCAGCCAGTGCGACTCGCGGTAACGCAGCGCGCCGCTGTCGCCGTCGAAGGCATCGCCGTCCACACGGGTGACGGCTGCGGCGCTGAGCGGCGAACAGCCCAGCACCAGCAACAACAACGGCGGGATCGGCCGGCAGCGTGCGGCTAACGTGGCAAGGGCGGCGAATGGGCGCATCGGCGGATTCCTCGATGGGAGTACACACCAATACGAGCGCGTCCGCAGCACGGATGCGCCGGATGCGTCAGGACGTTCCTGACGGAAGGTAGGAATTGAAGGCCTTTTGCGAGCCGTCTAGCCGATTGTGCGCAGCTCGATGCAATCCACCGGGCAGGCTGGCAGGCAGAGCTCGCAGCCGGTGCACAGCGGCGCGATCACCGTGTGCATGTGTTTGGCGCCGCCGACGATGGCATCCACCGGGCAGGCCTGGATGCATTTGGTGCAGCCGATGCAGTCGGCCTCCACGATCCACGCCACTTGCGGCGGAGTGTGGATGCCACGGGTGCGGTCGTACGGGCGTGCAGGAACCTGCAGTGCGTGCGCCAGCGCGCGGGCACCTGCGTCGCCACCGGGCGGGCAATGATCGACGTCGGCGTGCCCATCGGCCATCGCTTGCGCATATGGGCGACAGCCGTCGTAACCGCACTGGCCGCATTGGGTCTGCGGCAGCAGGCGGTCGAGGCGTTCGACCAGATCAGGTGTGGGGGCGGGCGTTGCAATGGGCATGTCAGTGCAACAGATTGCCGCGATACCAGCGCTGCTGCGCCAGTGCCAGCATCGGCGTGTCTTCGCGGCTATCGCCATAGGCATGCACGCACTCGTACTGCGACAGGTCGTAGCGCAGGCGGATCTGCGTGGCCTTGTGCGGGCCGCAATCGGCATCGGCGTAGCGTCCGCTCAGCACGCCGGCGTGGTGTTCCAGCCGATTGCAGATCAACGACAGGTCATGCTGCGCACACCACGGTTGCAGATATAGGTCCAGCGAACCGGACACCAGCACGACTTCATGCCCCTGCGCCTGGTGCCAGTCGATGCGCTGCATCATGTTCGTGCGCAACATGCCGGGCAGATCGTTGCGTGCATACGCCGCCCCGTGCATGGTCATTTCTTCCAGCGAACGAGTGCTGAAGACCAGGCGCGTGACGCGTGCGCGCAAGGCCTGCGCGGAGATCAACCCGACCCGATAGCCCAACACCCACGGACCCAGCTGCCACTTCGCCGCCGCCAGCTGCGCCGGCGTTGCCACCTTGCGCAGGAAGCGCGCATAGGTGTCGCAGGCAGTGATGGTGTGATCGAAGTCGAACAGGGCGAGTTGCATGGGGCTGGGAGTGGAAATGGGAGGCGGGATTGGGGATTTGCGATTAGAGATTGGTTGAAGGCGCAGTGTTTTTCCTTCTCCCACCGGGAGAAGGTGCCCCGCAGGGGCGGATGAGGGTACGGGCGAAGCACTCGTGTCAGGTCCAACTCAACGATCAGGTCTGGCTTTTACGAATCCCGAATCCCGAATCCCGCTTCACCGAACCGGCATCCCCGGCTGCGCGCCACCATCTGCATCCAGCAACGCCAAAGCGCCGCCATCGAAGCCGGCCGACAAAATCATGCCTTCGCTGATGCCAAAGCGCATCTTGCGCGGCGCCAGGTTGGCGATGAACACCACGCTGCGGCCGACCAGCGTTTCCGGTTCGCCGTAGCTGGCGCGGATGCCCGAGAAGATCTGGCGCTTGCCCAGCTCGCCGGCGTCCAGTTCGAAGCGCAGCAGCTTGTCCGAGCCTTCCACGAACTCGCACACCAGCACCTTGCCGATGCGCAGATCGAGCTTGGCGAAATCGTCGATGCCGATGAGGCTGGGAGTGGGGATTGGGGATTGGGGATTCGCAGGCGCTGCCGGCTTTGCCTCGGCCTTGGACGGCGCGGGTTTGGCGGTGGTTGCGGCGGGTGCTGCTGCAGATGCGGCTAGTGTGTCTTTTGAAGCGTCGGTCATGGCGTCGATCAGTTTGGGGTCGATACGGGTGAACAGGGCGGTGTAGGGCTGGATCACGTGTGCGGTCAGCGGGCGTGCGACGTCGTCCCAGCTGGTCATCGGTGCCGACAGGAAAGCCTCGGCCTCGGCGCAGGTGCGCGGCAGGATCGGCTTGAGTGCGGCGACCAGAATGCGGAACAGGTTCAAACCCTGCGTGCACACCGATTGCAGTTGCGCATCGGCACCTTCCTGCTTGGCGATCACCCATGGCTTGGTGTCGTCGATGTACTTGTTGGCCTCGTCTGCCAACGCCATGGTCTGGCGGATCGCGCTGGCCGCATCGTTGCGCTCGTAGGCCTCGCGGATCGGCCCCAACGCGGCGACGAAGCGGTCGTACTGCGCCGGATCGGGCAGCGCGTCGGCCAGCTTGCCGTCGAAGCGCTTGCCGATGAAACCGGCGCAGCGGCTGGCCAGGTTGACGAACTTGCCGACCAGATCCGCATTCACCCGCGCGATGAAATCGCCCAGGTTCAGATCCAGATCATCCACGCCGCCGGAGGACTTGGCCGCGAAGTAGTAGCGCAGCGCCTCCGGTTCCAGGCCCACGTCCAGGAAGGTCCGTGCCATCACGAAGGTGCCGCGCGACTTGGACATCTTGGCGCCGTCCACGGTGAGATAGCCGTTGACGTGCAGCCGGGTCGGCGCGCGATGGCCGGTGCCGTGCAGCACGGCCGGCCAGAACAGGCCGTGGAAATTGACGATGTCCTTGCCGATGAAGTGATGCAGCTCGGTCTGCGTGCCGGCGACCAGATGCGCTTCGAACTCCTCGCCCATCTGCGCGCACAGGGTCTTGAAGCTGCACAGGTAGCCGATCGGCGCGTCCAGCCACACGTAGAAATATTTGCCCGGCTGGCCGGGAATCTGGAAGCCGAAGTACGGCGCATCGCGCGAGATGTCCCAGGCGCGCAGGCCGCCTTCGGTGTCCAGCCATTCCTTGAGTTTGGCCTTGACACCGGGCAGCGCCACATCGCCAGCCAGCCACTCACGCAAGAAACCGTCGAAATGGCCCACTTCGAAGAAGAAATGCTCCGAATCGCGCAGCTCCGGGGTGGCGCCGGAGATCACCGACTTGGGCTCCTTCAGCTCGGTCGGCGCATAGGTGGCGCCGCAGACCTCGCAGTTGTCGCCGTACTGATCGGCGCTGCCGCAGTTGGGGCAGATGCCCTTGATGTAGCGATCCGGCAGGAACATGCCCTTGGCCGGGTCGTAGAACTGTGCCACCGAGCGACGGCTGATGTGACCGGCGGCCTCGAGCCTGGTGTAGAAGGCTTCGGTGAGCTCGCGATTGACCGGCGAATTGGTCGAATCGTAATGATCGAAGGTCACTCCGAACGCGGCGAAATCGCGCTCATGGCTGGCCTGGATGCTGGCGATGAAGGCTTCCGGGGTCACCCCGGCCTTTTCGGCGGCAAGCATGATCGGCGTGCCATGGGTGTCGTCGGCGCAGACGAACCAGGTCTTGTCGCCGCGCAGGCGGCGCGCGCGCACCCAGATGTCGGCCTGGATATAGCCGACCAGATGGCCAAGATGCAGCGGCCCGTTGGCGTAGGGCAGGGCGGTGGTGACGAGTGCGGTGCGGGTCATGGCAGGTGTGATGCGGGGGACGGGCGATTATCGCATTAGTCGTGAGCCGGGATTGGGGCTGGGAGATTGGGGATTCGTCAAAGCAGGATCAGGCCGCCTGCCTGTCCAGACGCGCGGCGTCAGCCATCGCTACGGCACCAGTAGCCGATGATCCCGCCCAATAGAACAAGCCCCCAAAAAAGCGCCGACGCACAAAAAAGGCGCCCCGAAGGACGCCCGCTCTTGCGAATCCCCAATCCCCAATCCAGCTATTCACGGATCCAGGTCTGAGTGCGACCCAACGCCTCGATACCCACATAGCCGCGCATCTGCAGCTTCTTGCCGCCGTCGGTCAGGGTGACCTTGGCCTTGTAGGTCTTGCCCTTGGCCGGGTCGAGCACCGAGCCGCCGCTCCACACCGCAGTGCCGTCGGGCTTGAGGCCCCACAGGATGGTCATGCCCTTGATCGGCTTGCCTTTCTGGGCGCCATCGCATTTGTCGCAGAGCGGGTTCGGGCCCTTGTCCGATTGCAGGATGTCCACCACCTTGCCGCTCAGCGTGCCGTTGCCGGTTTGTTCGATCTGCACCACCGACTTGGGCTTGCCGGTCTCGTCGTCGATGGTCTTCCAGCGGCCCACCGGCGAATCGGCGGCCTGGGCCAGCAGCGAGGCCGCAGCCAGCGGCAGGGCCAGCATCAGGGTCTTGAAGGTCTTGCGCATGTGTCCCCTCCCAGGGATTGCTGTGGCCGCCGTCGGCGGCCTGATCGCAATGTATACCGTGGAGTATGGTGGCGGAAAGACGCGCTGCGGCATGCGTTCATTCGGCTATTGCAGCGTCACCTGCTTGCGGTTGTCCGCCGGCACGCGGTCGATCAGTTTGTTGTCGGGGTCGAAGCCGGCTTCGGCAGGCAGGCTGTCGACCGTGAGCGTGAAACTCGGCGCGGCGCTGGTGATGTGCTGACGCTGCAGATACAGCACCGGTGCCTGCGCGTTCTTGCCAGCGGCCTTCCCGTAGATCGCCACTTCAATCCAGTCGTCCAACGGCACCGCGTGCTCCTTGCCCTTGCCGTCGGCCTGCAACTTGGCCGCATGCGTCTGCACGGTGACCGCATAGCGCCCATCGGGGCGTTTGCGTGCCTGCGCGCTCACCACGCGGTTGTCGTAGAAGGTGATCTTTTCGAACAGGTCGGTGATCAGCCCCTGCTGGTCCGGGCGTGCCTCGGCCCGAATTGTCTGCAGCAGCTCGGCCGAGGTGGTGTAAGGCGGTTGTTCGAAAGCCTTGGCGGCCAGGAAGCGCTGCAACGCGCGGTTGAGCGCCTGCTCACCGATCTCTTCGCGCAGCCGGTAAAACGCCAGCGAGCCCTTGCGGTAGTGGATGTATTGCTGATTTTCCACGCGGTACAACGGCAATTCCTCGATGGTTTCGCCGCCACGGCCTTCCAGATAGCGGTCCAGTTCGTACTTGAGAAAGCGGCGCATGTGGGCGCGTCCGTACTCGCGTTCCATCACCATCAACGCCGAATACTGCGCCAGCGATTCCGACAGCATGGTGGCGCCTTGCACGTTCGCGCCGATCACCTGATGCGCCCACCATTGATGCGCCACTTCATGCGCGGTGACATAGAACACGTAGTCGATATCGTTCTTGTCGCGCAGATCGGCAATGAAGCCGATCGATTCGGAGTAGGGAATGGTGTTGGCGAACGACTGCGCAAATCGCGCGTAGCCGGGGAACTCGATGATGCGCACCTGATGGTGCTGATACGGGCTGAAGTTGGCTTCGTAATAGGCCAGCGATTTCTGCACGCCCTCGATCATGCGCTGCACGTTGTACGGGTGCTTGGGGTCGTAATAGATCTCGATCGGGATGTTCTTGTAGCGCGCCTTGCGCACTTGCCAGCGTGCCGACAGGTAGGCGTAGAAGTTGAGCATCGGGCGGTCCATCACGTAGCGGAAGCAGCGCCTGCCATCGCGTTGGAATTCCTGTTGCAGATAGCCCGGCGCCAGGGCGATCTGATCCGGCGCGGTGCAGACGGTGCTGGCAAAATCGAGCCAGTCGGCATCGTCGGTGACGTAGGTGTTGGCGCGCGCGGCCTGGTCTTCGAGCTTGGGCATGCGCGTGGGTTCGCCCAGGCCGCGCTTGCGGCGGTCGTTGCGGTCGGTGATCTCGGTCTGCGTGTTGTAGCCGAACCAGGGCAGCAAGGTGGTGTTGAAAAAGCTGCCGTTGGCGACCAGTTCGGTTTGCGCCTGTTCGGCGGTGAGCCCATGTGGATGCTGGTCCACACGGAAACGGAACACGCGCTCTTGGCCGGGTTGCAGCGGCCGCTGTAGTCGATAGATGCGATAGCCGGCCGGGATGTCGTGCGTGGTCAGGGTCTGCCCGCCTAGATCCACCTTCACCAGGCTGCGGTCGCCAGTGCGGCCTTGCATGCCGATGTGCACCTCGCTGATCGGCGTGGGGTGGGTGTTGCGCACCGTCCAGGTGGCATCGATGACGACCGACTGGGTTTCCGGATGCAGGTCGACATGGTTGTCGATCGCGACGATGCGCGGCTGCGGCAGATCCTTGTACTTGCGGTAATCGCGCTCGTAGCGCGCCTGCAGGTCCAGCTGCTGTTCCGGCGACAGGAAGCTGTTGTAGACGTTGGTGTTCCAGTACAGCCAGCCGCCGACCGCCGCGAAGCCGAGCAGGGTGGCCGCCAATGCCGCACCGGTCGGGCTGCGCAGGCGCCGCAACGCCAGCCGCACACGCTGTCGCAACCCGTGGCCCACGCCGCGTGGCCAGAATGCCGAGGACAGCAACAGCAAGGCCAGCAGGAACACGCCCCAATAGCCCTGGAACCACAATTGCCCTGGCAGGAAGTGCCCGTAGCCGTTCATGTCCGAATACGGTGCGTTGGGCCAGCCACCGAAGGTGTAGAGGTTCTGGGTGTAGTCGAGCATCGACAGCACCGACTGCCCGATCAACACCAGCATCAGCAGCGCATAGCCGGCGAACTTGTTGTTGCTCAGCACCTGCAGCGCCAAGGCCATGCCGCCCATCAGCACGTACAGCACCGAGCCCAGTGCCAGGGTCTTGAGATACAGCAGCGGTTCGATGCTGGTGTAGCCACGGCCCAGCTGCAGCGCGATCGAGGTCAGCGCACCGGCGAGCTGGAAGCTGGCGATCACCGCCAGCAAAGCGACGAATTTGCCGAGCAACGGCACCCAATCCGGGACCGGCATCGCGTCGGTGATGCCGTCGATGCGGTTGCTGCGCTCTTTCCACACCAGCTCGCCGGCATAGAACAGCACCACGATGATCAGCAGAAAGCTGTAGCTGTTCTGCAGCGCCTCCAGCATCAACGAGGTCACCGGCAGCACGGCGGTGCCGTAATTGCGCGAATTGAACAAGGCGGTCGGAATAAAGTTGGCCAGGCCCAGCATCAGCAGCACCACGAACGGCGCACTGCGCAGCACGCCCAACGTGTCGAAGCGGATCTGCCGCAGCAGCTGCTTCCAGGCGGTGGCCGCGCCGAAGCTCGGTGTGACCGTCAGGCGCGTGGTGGTGACGCGTGTGCTGGTGGGCGCCGTATCGGCAGGTGCAATCGCGCCAGCGCCACGGCGCCGACGCGTGCCGCTGCGCTCGGTGCGGAACAGCGCGAAGGTGGCGGCGAACAGCACACCGCTCATGCCCAACCACACCGCGCGATTGGCGAGCAGATAGCCGGTCAGTGGCGGCAACTGATGATTGCGCTGGTCCACCGACCAGTAGCGCAGCGTCTGCGACAACGCGCGGATGCCGAGCGGGTCGGACAGCGTGGCGATCCACACATTGTCCAGGTCGGCCATCAGCGCACGGCTCACGCCATACAGCACGAAGAACACGATCACGCCGATATAGACCCACAGGATGCTGCGCGTGGTCACCGCCAGCACCGACAGCAGCGCGGTGGTGAACAGCAGATTGGGCAGCACCAGCACCAGCAACGACCACAGATAGGGCAGCACTGCGACCGGGCCGAGCCGTGCCTGATCGATCCAGGGCATGAATTGCGCCGCGAACATGCCCAGCGCGATCACCACGTACATCACCATGCCGGCGATCAGCGCCGCGCCGATACGGCCGAGCAGATAGTCGCGCCGCCGCACCGATGTGGAAAACACCAGCTCGGCCGTGCCCAGGTCGAAGTCGCGCAGCAAGGCATTGCAGACGAACAGGGTGATCACCAGCAGGCCCAGCAGGCTGAAAAGTCCCAGCAGCGTGGCGATCACGGTCGGCGCATTGCGCAGCACGTTGCCGATGCCGCCACCGATCTGCACCGCGTCGCTGGACAGTGCGGCAAACGCCAGCAGCGCGTACAGCGCAGCCAGCAGCCACAGGAAGGGCGAGCGCAGTTGTTCGCGCAGCTCGAAGCGCAGGAACGCCAGGATCATCGCAGCGCTCCGTCAGGCAGCCAGCGCTTGCTTGCGCAGGCGCTGGAAATAGACATCCTCGAGATCGGGAGCGACCTGTTCGAAACCCGGTTCCGGGCAGTCGGCACTGAACACGTGGATCACCGGGTGCCCGGCAATCAGGCGCGTGGACAGCACGGTGAAGCGTGCTTCGTAATCGGGCAGCGCCTGCTTGGCGACCTGTTTGCGCCAGACCTGCTGCTGCAGCATGTCGATCGCATCGGCGGGCCGCCCGGTCAGCAATACCTGGCCCTTGTTCATGATGGCCATTGTCGGGCACAGGTCGGTGACGTCTTCGACGATATGGGTGGACAGGATCACCACCACGTTCTCGCCGATTTCGGCCAGCAGATTGAGAAAACGATTGCGCTCTTCCGGATCCAGCCCGGCGGTTGGCTCGTCGACGATGACCAGCTGTGGATTGCCCAGCAGCGCCTGCGCAATGCCGAAGCGTTGGCGCATGCCACCGGAATAGGTGCCGAGCTTGCGCTTGCGCGCATCCCACAGATTGACCTGCTGCAACAGCCGCTCGACCACCTCCTTGCGTTGGCCGCGATCGGTGAGCCCCTTGAGCACGGCGAAGTGATCGAGCATGTCCAGCGCGCTGACCTTCGGGTACACGCCGAAATCCTGCGGCAGATAGCCCAGCCGGCGGCGTAAGGCGTCCTTGTCGGTGAGCACGTCGATGCTGCTTCCGTCGGCGCTGGTCAGCGTCACGCTACCCGAATCGGGCTCCTGCAGCGTGGCCAGCGTACGCATCAACGACGACTTGCCCGCGCCGTTAGGTCCAAGCAATCCGAACATGCCGCGAGGAATGTCGAGGGTGACGCCTTGCAGCGCATGCACGCCATTGGCGTAGGTCTTGGACAATGCACGGATCTGCAGCATGTACGCTCCCTGTGTCCTGGTGTGGTTCGATCTTCATGGTGTTACCGCATCGCCGCATCCGCCGAAAGTCACAGCGACCATCGACTACCAGCGGCCAACAAAACATACCGAGCGCCCGCCTGGCGGCCGCGCAGCAGGTTTGTTGATCGCTCTGACGCTTCGACGTGCCTCCGTGGCAGATGTGACCGAACCTGCGGGGTCTGCTGCGCTCAACCGACTTCGTAGAGCTCCAGCGGCAAGTCGTCCGGATCGGCGAAGAAGGTGAAGCGGCGGCCGGTGTATTCGTCGATGCGGATGTCTTCGGTGACCACGCCGTGCGCGTTGAGATGCGCGACGGCCGCGTCCAGCGCTTCGACCCGCAAGGCAAGATGACGCAGCCCGCGCGCTTCCGGGCGGCTGGGGCGCAGCGGTGCGTCGGGAAACGAAAACAGCTCGATCTGGCCGCCGTCGGGCAGCGCCAGATCCAGCTTCCAGGAATCGCGCGGCTGGCGGTAATGCTCAGCGAGCACGCGCAGACCCAGGACGTCGCAATAGAACTGCTTGGAGCGCGCATAGTCGCCGGCGATGATCGCCACGTGGTGGATGCCGGCGAGCATCATGCTGCGCCTCGCACGCGATGGGGCAGCTGGCACTGCCCCGCGTCGCCAGCTGCCAGGACGGCTGCACCACATGCAGCGACGGCGATAGCGACATTGATGGCATCTGCGATACGTGCAGGCAGCGAGGATGCACTCCAGCGCTGCGTCTGCGCGTAGGTGCGTGTGTGCAAGTCGTGTGGCATGTCAGCAGTCCGGATGAGCAGTGGCGAGGATACCGCCCGGGTGCCCGGAGCGTGTCGTGCAGACCAGGCCAGACCAGACCATGTCGAGCGCGACGCGCGCTTGCGCGCATCGAGGCAAGACGCACCGCACGGCATCGCGGATTGTTGGTGCCGCGTCACGGCTGGCCAACGCGTGGCTGTGCTCGCCTGCGCGCGCATGGCAGGATGCTGTGCCACCGCCCCGTCCTGCCGATGCCCGAACCCCCCTCCAACGCCGCACCGCAGTTCCAGCGCAGCATGCAGGTGCGCCATCTGGTGATGCTGTCGCTGGGCGGTGTGATCGGCACCGGGTTGTTCTTCAACACCGGTTACATCATCGCCAGCACCGGTGCGTTGGGCACGGTGATCGCGTATCTGATCGGCGCATTGGTGGTGTATCTGGTGATGCAATGCCTGGGCGAGCTGGCGGTTGCGATGCCGCAGACCGGTGCCTTTCACGTGTATGCCGCGCGCTATCTCGGGCCGGCCACCGGCTACGTGGTGGCGTGGTTGTATTGGCTGACCTGGACGGTGGCGTTGGGATCGAGCCTGACCGCTGCTGCGTTCTGCATGCAGTACTGGTTTCCGCACAGCCCGGCATGGCCGTGGTGTCTGTTGTTCTGCGCACTGATCTTCAGCTTGAACACGGTGTCCGCGCGTTGGTTTGCCGAAGGCGAGTTCTGGTTTTCCTTGATCAAGGTGATCACCATTTTGGTGTTCATCGTGCTCGGCGGTGCGGCAGTGATCGGCGTGTTGCCGTTAGCCGATGGCTCGTCCGCGCCGGGGCTGCGCCACCTGCGCGCCGATGGCTGGTTTGCGCAGGGCACCTTGCCGATTCTGATGACGATGGTGGCGGTGAATTTCACCTTTTCCGGCACCGAATTGATCGGCGTTGCCGCCGGCGAAACTGCGCAGCCGGCGCGCGCGATTCCGCTGGCGATCCGCACCACGCTGGTCCGGTTGGTGGTGTTGTTCGTCGGCACCGTGCTGGTGCTGGCCGCACTGTTACCGGCCGAGCAGGCAGCAGTGGAGACCAGCCCATTCGTGCGCGCGTTTGAATTGCTGGGCATTCCGTATGCGGCCGACATCTTGAATGCAGTGATCCTCACCGCGATCCTGTCGGCGGCCAATTCCGGCCTGTACGCAGCCGCGCGCATGCTGTGGTCGCTGGCCAACGAAGGCACGCTGCCGGCGCAGCTGGCGCGCCTGACCCGGCGCGGCATCCCGTTGCCGGCATTGGCGTTGAGCATGCTCGGTGGGCTGTTGGCGCTGCTCACCGGCGTGTACGCGGCCGACACGGTGTTCGTGGCGATCTCGGCGGTGTCAGGCTTTGCGGTCGTGGTGGTGTGGCTGAGCATCTGCGCCTCCCACTATTTCTTTCGCCGCCAGCTGCTGCGCGACGGCATCGCGCTGGAAAGCCTGGCGTATCGCGCGCCGTGGTATCCGTGGACGCCGATCCTGGGGTTTTCGCTGTGTCTGCTGGCCTGTATCGGGCTGGCATTCGATCCGCAGCAACGCATCGCGCTGTGGTGCGGCATCCCGTTTGTGGCGCTGTGCTACGGCGCCTATGCACTCACGCAATGGCTTGCGATCCGGAGACAGCACGCATGACGAATCTTCCCCGCCGGCCGCGTGCCGACGCACCTTTCAGCCAGGCCCTGCAGCACGACGGCTATGTGCTGCTCGATGGCGCGCTCGCTACCGAACTGGAACAACGCGGCTGCGATCTCAACGATGCGCTGTGGTCGGCGCGCGTGCTGATGGAGCAGCCGGAGCTGATCTATCAGGTGCATCGCGACTACTTCGCCGCCGGTGCGCAGTGCGCCATCACCGCCAGCTACCAGGCCACGCCGTTGGGCTTTGCCGCGCGCGGGCTGGACCTGGCGCAGTCGCAAGCGCTGATCGCACGCAGCGTGGCCTTGGCCGCGCAGGCGCGCACCGATCATCTGCTTGCCCATCCACAGGACGCGCCGCTATGGGTGGCCGGTTCGGTCGGGCCATACGGCGCGTATCTGGCAGATGGTTCGGAATACCGCGGCGACTACGCTCTGCCGCTGGCGCAACTGATGGACTTTCATCGCCCGCGCATCGCCGCGCTGGCCGAGGCGGGCGTGGATGTGCTGGCTTGCGAGACGCTGCCGTCGGCCAACGAGATCATCGCGCTGCGCCTGCTGCTGGAAGAATTTCCACAGCTGCATGCATGGTTTTCCTTCACCTTGCGCGATGCTGCACATCTGAGCGATGGCACGCCGTTGGCACAGGTCATCCCGGCGCTGGATGTCTGCAAGCAGGTGATCGCAGTGGGCATCAACTGCATCGCGCTGGAACACGTCACCGCCGCATTGCAGACCCTCTCTGCACTGACAGCGCTGCCGCTGGTGGTGTATCCCAATTCGGGCGAGCACTACGATGCCGGCGACAAGCGCTGGCACGCAGGCAGCACGACGGCATGCAGCTTGGCCGACCAGCACGCGCAGTGGCTGGCGGCCGGCGCGCGGTTGATCGGCGGTTGCTGTCGCACCACGCCGCGCGACATCGCCGCGTTGGCGGCTGCGCGCGCGGCGGACTGAGCGGCCTCAGCCTTTTTGCGTGGCGATCCAGCGCTGGATCTTGTCCTGCAGGATCTCCAGCGGCACCGAGCCGTCCTTGAGCACTTCGGTGTGGAAGGCGCGCACGTCGAAGCGTGGGCCCAATTCGCGCTGCGCCTGTTCGCGCAGCTGCGCGATCTTCATCTCGCCGACCTTGTAGGCCAGCGCCTGGCCGGGGATGGCCATGTAGCGGTCCACCTCGGCTTCGGCATCGGTGCGGCTCATGCCCGAGTTGTCCAGCATGTAATCGATCGCCTGGGTGCGGCTCCAGCCCTTGCTGTGCAGGCCGGTGTCGGCCACCAGACGAATCGAGCGCCATAGCGCGTTCTGCAGATAGCCGTAGGTGTTGTACGGATCCTGATACAGCCCCAGCTCGCGCCCCAGCGACTCGGCGTACAGGCCCCAGCCTTCGATATACGCCGTCTCGCCGCCCAGGCGGCGGAACTTGGGCAGATCGGTCAGCTGCTGCTGCAGCCCGAGCTGGAAATGGTGGCCGGGAATGGCCTCGTGCAGATACAGGCTCTCGGCCTCCCAGGTCTTGCGCGAGGGCAGGTCGGAGGTGTTGACGTAGAAGATGCCCGGCGTGCTGCCGTCGCCGTTGGGGCGCATGTACGAGCCACTGGCGGCCGCTTGCGCGCGCTGCGCTTCCACCACACGCACTTCCAGCGCAGGCATGCCCTGGACATTGAACAGGCGCGGCACCGCCAGCTGTACGCGGCCCTGCAGCCCACGGTAATAACCCAGCAATTCGGTGTCGCTACGGAACGCGAAGCGCCTGTCGGTCTGCATGAACTTGTAGAACTTGGGCAGGTTGCCGCGGAACTTGACCTGCTTGGCCAGCGCGGCGATCTCGCCCTGCAGGCGCGCCACCTCGTCCAGCCCGACCTGATGGATCTGCTCCGGGGTCAGCTCGGAGGTGGTGCTCTGGCGCACGTCGTAGGCGTACCAGGCCGCGCCATTGGGCAGCGCGGTCAGGCCGTCGGTGTCGCGGCAGGCCGGCAGGTACTCGGTGGCGATGAAGCCGCGCAGTGCCCGATACGCCGGCATGATCCGCACTTCGATCAGCCGCTTGTACTCGGCGGTGATGCGCTGCTTGTCGGCCTCGGGCATGTCTGCCGGCAGGTTGCGCACCGGGCCCCAGAACAGGCTGTCTTCGGCATTGCGCGCGATGATCGCGTCCAGCTGCGGCAGCACCTTCTGCATCAATACCTTCGGCTGCACCACGCCGGCCTGCATGCCGGCGCGCATGTTGGTGATGGCCTGGTCGAACAGCTCCGGGATGCCCACCGCGCGCCGCGACCAGTTGTCGTAGTCCTTGACCGTCTTGAACGGCTGCGCACCGGTGCCCGAGCCCAGCACCACCGCGATGCTGGCGATGTTGTAGAACTGGTTGATCGGCAGCATCCAGCTGGGGAACTGCTCGGCCGCCAGTGCGCTGCGCGCATCGCGCACGAAGATCTGGTAGCTCAGCAGGTCCTGCCCGCTCAGCCCGTCCGGCCCCAGCGCCTCGGCCTTGCCCAGCCACAGCACGGTGAAGTCATGCGACTGCTGCCGGAACGCCGGCGACAGGAAGTTGGGCAACTGGTCGTTGTAGCGGGTCTCGCCCTGGAAGGTGGCCTGCAGCGGGTTGAGCTTGAGCGAGGCATCCCAGTACTGGTCGTAGAGCAAATTGAGCTGCTGCGCCTTGGTCAGCACCACCGGTGCGGCCACGGCACGCGGCCTGGGCTTGGCGGCTTTGCCACCCTTGGTGGCCTTGGTGGTCTTGGCCGCCGGCTTGGCGGTCTTCTTGCCCTTGCTCGCCTTGGCGCGGGTTTGCGTGGTCTGTGCCTTGCCGGTTTTCTTCTTGGCCGCATCGGCGGGCGCTGCCACTGACAGGCTCAGCACGGCGGCCAGGGCCAGGGACAGCAGGCGGGAAAAGCTGAGGGGCATTACCGGCTCCGGGAACAAGCGAGCGGGGAGCTTGCCCGATCCGCACCGTTCCGGCCACCCATGCGGCACACGGGGCGCGCCTGGAATTCATGAAGCCCGCTGCGCACGCCTGCAGCACGCAGGCATGTTGCAGTGCGATAGGCTTGCGCATATGCCAAGGAATGAATCGACATGCGGGACGCAGCTGCCCGTGCAGGGTGGGCAGGGCTTCTGGCGCGATCCGGCGTTGCCCTTCGTCGAACTGCGCCAGGTGATCAACAGCCGCAGCCTGTGTTATGCCGCGCATACGCATGAGCAATGGTCGGTGGGCGCGATCGATCGCGGGCTGGCGCGCTATCGCAATGGACGCATGCAAGCGCAGGTGGGCGCGCGGTCGCTGACCCTGATCAACCCTGGCGATGTGCATGCCTGCAATCCGGATCAGCAGCAGGACTGGTCGTTCCGCATGCTGTATCTGGACGTGGCGTGGCTGCGCGAACAACAACGCGCACTCGGCCTGGCCGCCAATGCGGATGTGCACATGTTGGCAGCGCCGCTGTGCCAGACCCCGGCAGCCTATACCGCCTTCGAGCGCATGCATGCCGTATTGACCGATGGCAACGCCGATGCGCTGGCACGCGAGAGTGCGTTGATCGCGTTCGTGGCGCGGCTGCATCTGCATGTGGAGCCGATCAGTCGTGCGCTCGCGGTCGATACCGGGCCGATGCAGCGGGTGGCCGAGTATCTGCAGACCCACCATGCGCGTGCGGTTTCGCTACGCGAGCTGTGCACGCTGGCCGGGATGCCGGCACCGCGCTTGATTCGCGGCTTCCGTCAAGCGCACGGGCTGACTCCGCATGCGTATCTGCTGGATTGCCGTTTCCAGCGCGCGCGCGAGGCCTTGCGGCGCGGAGGTGACATTGCCGAGGTCGCCTACGCGCATGGCTACGCCGACCAGGCGCATCTGCAGCGCAGCTTCAAACGTGCCTGGGCGGTGACGCCAGGGCGTTACCGCAATGCCGTGCCCCATTCCAGCAACAGATAGACCGCGCTCAGCACCAGCAGCGCGGCCAGCACCCGGTTCAACCGCCGCAGCTGCCTTGGCACCTGCACATGCCGCCGCAGCACGGCGCCGGCCAGCAACCAGCACCCCAGCGAGGGATAGCAGATCAGCGCATACAACGCCGCAAAACCCGCCAGTTGCGTGGTGCCTGCCGTCGCATACAGGGCAACGCCGGAGGTCGCCGCCAACCAGGCCTTGGGGTTGAGCCATTGCATCGCCGCACCGGTCCAGAACGAGGCCGCCGGGCGCGCCCCGGCGGTCTGGATGACGCCATCGTCGCGCAGCAGGCGCCAGGCCATGTAGAGCAGAAACGCCACCCCGGCCAGATGCAATGCACGGCCGAGCAGCGGCCAGCGCAGCAGCACCTGCTGCAGTCCCATGCCCACCAGCAACAGCAGCGCGACGAAGCCGACGGTGGCGCCGATCACATGGCCGTGCCCGGCACGCGCGCCGGCGCTGGCGCCGGTGCTCAGCGCCACCAGGTTGACCGGCCCGGGCGAAATCGAGCACACCAGCGCGAAGCTGGCCATTGCGACAAGATGGTCCATGGCACGGAATCCATAGCGGGGCGCAACAGCATGGCCAGCGAGCGCGGCGACGGATTGAACAAAATTTCGATGGGCGGTCGCTGCGGGCGTTGCATGATCGGTAAACGCAGCGAGCGATCGTCAGCCCGGCGACATGCATGATCGATGAGGCCGAGTGGAAGCCACCGCCACGGGCGCCGGTCCTCGCCTGGCAGCGCTGCGGCCGGCAGGTTTTTGCGTTGTCAGCCGGCGGCGGCTTCTTCGCGCAGTTGCTCGGCGCGCTCGGCGCCCAGGTATGCGCCGATGGCGCGGCGCGCCAGATACAGCAGCGGGATCAATGCGATCGCAAAGCCCATTTTGTAGACGTAGTTGAGCGTGCTCACCGCCAGGAACTGGTCGGTAGACCAATGCTGCGGGCCGAGCACGAAGGCGATGTAGATCACCACGAAGCTGTCCACCAACTGCGACACCGCCGTGGAGCCGGTGGCGCGCAGCCACACGTGCTTTTCGCCGGTGGCGCGGCGGATGCGATGGAACACCGACACATCGATCAACTGGCCGAACAGGAAGGCCACCAGCGAGCCGCCGATCGTCCACAGCCCCTGGCCGAACACCGCTGCAAAGGCGGCCTGGTAGTCGGGCACGCCCTGGCTCTGCGCCGCCGTGACCCACCAAGCCGCCGGCGCCAATGCGATGGCGGCGAACGCGAACACGAAGCCGTAGCCGATCAGCGCCACCGCCACCCACGAGATGAAACGCACCCCGCGGCTGCCGAAGAACTCGTTGATGGTGTCGGTCATGATGAACACCACTGGCCACAGCAAGGTGCCGGCGGTGAAGCTGAGCGAGCCGGTCTGGCCGAACAGGTTCCAGTTCAACGGCGCGATGCCGAGGGTGTCCTCCAGCGCGAAGATCTTGACCCCGATGAGCTCGGCCAATGCCGCGTTGACGCAGAAGAATGCGGCGAGCGCAATGAACAGGCGAACCGCACGATCGTCGAGGGTGCGCACCTGTGTCATGGCTTTAGCGATCCGCGGTACGGGTAAAGGGAACCGATTCGGGCGCCACTGCGCCGCCGGAGATGATGAAGCTCATCGCCTGGTCCACGCTCCAGTCGGTGGGCGTGAGCAGCTCCACCGGCACGATCTCCAGATAGCCGGAGGTCGGGTTGGGTGTGGTCGGCACGTACACCGCTGCCAGCTCGCGGCCGGTGCCCTGTTCCTTGATCACCCGCGTGACCAGACCGACCGACTTCATGTCCCGGTGCGGGAAGTCGATCAGCACCACGCGCTGGGTGCTGCCGGGCTGGGTCTGCAGGATGTCGAGCAATTTGCGCGCGCTGTCGTACACCACGCTCGCCAGCGGGATGCGCCGCATGATCGCCTCGAACCAGCGCAGCAGACGCTGGCCGATCACGCGCCGGCTCAGGATGCCGACGAACAGGATCACGCCCACGGTGGCGATCAGCGCGATGGTGTTCTGCACCCACAGCGCCTTGATCCAGCCCAGATAATCGGGGAACGAGGCGGCGATGCGTTCGGACAGCGGCACCACCCACGGGCTACTGATGCCCGACAACAGTGAGAACACGAACTTCACCACCACCCAGGTCAACCAGACCGGCAGCAGGGTGAGCAAGCCGGTCAGGAAGACCCGTTGCAGGGAAGGGCGGGGATGCGGAGTGGGGGATTCGGACATCCGCGCATTGTAGGCACTCGGCCCGGTCCGGTGCAGACCTGAGGCGGTGCCTGTTCGCCCGGGAGACGGCAAGTGCGCATATGCGTTATGGCACTCGTGAGCCGGTGTCGGCCGCTCTAAGATGGCGCAGTTCATCCACGGAAGGTTGCAAACGCATGCTCGCCAGATTCCTCAAGTCGGCCCTGCTGGGGCTCTGCATTCTGGTTGCCCTACTGGTTGCCCTGTACGCGATCTCCGCGCGCTGGCCGATTCCTGAGGCACAACGCCAGGCGTTGGCGCAACTGCGTCAACCGCCGCTGCCGCTGCGTGGGCGCAACATGTTTGTCGCGCTATGGTCGTTGCCGTACGCGGTGCCGGATGCACAGCGCGAGGCGCTGCTTGCGCAGGATGTGCAGCGGTTCGAACGCCTGCCTGCCGGCATGCCGTTGCAAAGCGCCGCCACACGCTATCCACGCCGGCCGGATTGGCCTGCGTCGGCCCCGGAACTGTGTACGCGCTACGACGGGTGCCTGGATCGAATCCGTCAACGGCCGCAAGCCTATGCCGACGCGCTAGCCGCACAGAGGCCGCAGTTGATCAAGTTGCGCGATCTTGCCGGCTATGCAGATTACCGCAGCCCGTTCCCGCCCAGCGCCACCGCCCCGCTACCGATACTGCCGCAGTTCAAGCTGTCGATGACCGGCAACGCGCTGGACTTCGTCCAAGGACGCACCGAGCAGGCGCTGGCGGGCGTCTGCGCCGATGCACGGGTTGCGCGGGTACTGCTGCGCAGCGGCGACAACCTCATCATGCCGATGGTTGGCGCGGCGATGCTGCGTACCAATGCGCATCTGTTTGCTGAAATGCTGGCCGAGCTGCCGGCGCAGCATCCATTGCCCGCGCAATGCCTCGCTGCATTCGCGCCGCTTGCGGTCGATGAGGTCTCGCTGTGCAACGCATTGCGCGGTGAATCGCAGATGGTGCTGTCGATGCTCGAGACAGAGGTTCGCAAGGACCCGGCAACCGACCTGTCCTGGGACGAGCGGTTTTCGCTGCGTCTGCTCGACCACGAGCGTACCCGTGCGCTGATGGCGCCGACCTACACCTGGGCGTGTAGCGCGCCGGTGCGGACCTTGCTGGCGCAGGATCGAGCGGTGCCGCAGGCAATGATTCCAGTACCGGACACTATGTCGATGGGGTGTATTGCCAATGCGGTTGGGTGTCTGTTGGCGGGTGTGGCACGCCCTGACTATGCGCATTATCAGCACAAGCTCCAGGACACCGCGGCTGCATTGCGCGCGCTGTCGGCAGTGCTGTGGTTACGGGATCATTCCAGCGATGCGCAGATACTTGAGCAGCGCCTTGCCGGCTTGCCGCCAGCGCTGCGCGGACAAGCGCGACCACTCCAGCCCGGTGCCGATGGCCGGAGCGTGCAGCTGCGTCAATACGCCAGGCCCGAGGAGAATGTGGTGGAAGATCAGTGGCCGCTGGCCGGCAGCAAGCGGCCGCCTGAGCCGGCGGCAATATCGATCAAACGGAGTTAGTGGCGTTTAGATGCAGTCAAAAACCGAGTCGGTCGAGCGCGCGGTGCCCTCACCGCTCGCGGGACACGCCGCAAGTACGTCCATGTAGGCTCGGTGGCGGCATCCATGCCGCCACACGGTCCCGCAAGCGGTGAGGACACCGCACCAGAAAGTTTATAGGTTGCTTTGTTGAAAGCCTGCCCATTGCGCTGACTGCATTGAGAAGATGATCTTACACGCCGTTATCTAAGCAACGAACGTCATGCATTGCTTGCACCATGCAGACCGACCATCTTGACTGGTCCTTGCCCGCCTACCGTCGCGGGACCTTACGCGGCATGGATGCCGCGTAAGAGCCTACACGGACGTACTTGCGGCGTGTCCCGCGACGGTAGGCGGGCAAGGGCCCTGCCGCCAAGCCGAAGATCGTCGGCTCTACAAGCGATCTCCCCGCACTGTCCAACTACTCAAAGCCAATCAATCTTTCGATTCGGTGCGTCGTCGTAGGTGCAGTCAAATGCGTAGGTCAAAAGCCTGGTTAGTCGAGCGCGCGGTGCCCTCACCGCTCGCGGGACACGCCGCAAGTACGTCCATGTAGGCTCGGTGGCGGCATCCATGCCGCCACACGGTCCCGCAAGCGGTGAGGACACCGCACCAGAAAGTGAGTCGGCTGTTTTGTTGAAAACCTGCACACCGACCATCTCCACTGGTCCTTGCCCGCCCACCGTCGCGGGACCTTACGCGGCATGGATGCCGCGTAAGAGCCTACACGGATGTACTTGCGGCGTGTCCCGCGATGGTGGGCGGGCAAGGGCCCTGCAGCCAAGCCGCAGCCAAGCCGCAGCCAAGCCACAGATCAGCCGCTATGCAACCAACACATTCATCGCGTCCGATCCTAGTGCGCAGATCAGTGCAGAACAACGATCGGAGCATACCGCTTGCTCAGAACCGGAAATTCAACCACCCCATCACGAAGGTCGAATCGCCGTAACCGGCCTTGGTCAGCGCAGGGCCGGCGATCAGGTGTTCGGCGCGGAAGGTCACCGACCAGTTCGGGTCGATGTTCCAGGTCGCGTTGATGCGCGGCATGGTGCCGATGCGGCGCTCGCCGGTGCTCTGCGTGCGTGCATAGGCGCGCGCCTGGTTGTTGTAGATCGCATCGCTGGTGGTCTGGCGCCACAAGGTTTCCCACTCCAGGTTCACGGTGAGCTTGGGCGTGGGCGAGAAGATCAGCGTCGGCGCGGCGGTGACCAGGTTGACCGGGCCGAAGAACGTCGCCCAGCTGAAGTAGATCGTGTTGCCGTAGAGAAAATTGTTGTTGCGCAAGGTGCCGGTGCCGGAGGTACCGCCGCCACCGGAGGCGATTTCGCTATGAAACCCCACGCGCGGCTTCCAGCCGCTATCGCTCAACGTCCAGGCATTGGAGGTGCTCGCCATGTACGCGCGCAGGTCGCGTCCGCCGAAGCTGCCGCGCTGCACGGTCACGAACGAATCAGTGCGCAGCTTGCCCACATTGCCCCACAGACGCAGACCGTAGTAATTGCGGTTTTCTTCGGCGGTCTGCCGGCCCCACAGCTGATTGTCGTTGCGGAACTGGTAGAAGAACGGCTCCAGATACATCGGCTTGGCGGTCGGCAGGCGATACCCGCCAACCACGCCGCGGAAATGCCGCGAGCGGTCGATGCGATCGTCGCCCAATCCTTCGGTGCCATCCAGATTGAAGTTGAAATCGAACACGTCCACACGGGTCTTTTCGCCGATCGCCCAGGCGCGCACACCGTTGAAGGTCACAAAGATATCGGTGTTGTCGCGCAGCGCCATCAATGTGGTCGGGCCGTCGACGAACACCTGACGGCCCACACGCAGACCGGTGTCGGCGCCGCCGATGTCGCCCTTCACGTCAAAGAACACCTGCTGCAGGATCGCATTGTTTTCCTGGGTACCGGTCTTGGCGCCTTCGTTGCGCCCATCCAGACTGCCGTGCGCCAGTTCCGTATACAGACGGAAGTGCTCGCCGACATGGAAGTCGGCGCCGAAGAATGCACGTAACAGATACTGCTGCTGCGAATGGCTGCCCGGAATCAGGCCGGGATTGGTGATGGTGTTGCTGCGTACGCGCAGCTCGTTGCTGAGCGACACGTAGACATCGCCGGATTCGCTGAGCGGGATGTACTTGAGCGGATCGAACGGGCTCTTGCGCTTGGACGGATCTTTCAGATACGACCAGTCTTCGACCCAGCGCACCTGCCACATGTTGCCGCCCTGTTTGGCACCCCAACCCTGCGCTTCGAGCGGGTAACCCTTGGATGCAGCGGGCGCAGCAGGGACAGCAGGTGCTGCGGCAGGCGCTTGCGATTTGGTGGTGTCCGGCTGGGTCTGCTCGGCATTGACCGGCGCTGTCTGCGCCTGTGCAACGCTCACGCCAGGCAGCGACAACCCGATCGCAAGGCAGAGGCGCCGGGTGGTACCAAAGGAAGTGTCAGCCATGGCCGGTCGTGCCAAACGCGCAAGTCGCATCGTGTCGCCCTATCTAAAAGTGAGTCGCCTGAGCACGGTGTATCGGCTCAGTGACCAAGGACTGTAGTGGAGCCATGCCGTAAAGGCAGTAACCCAATGGTTCTAAGTACATGAGCCGGAATTTGTCATTGGGGATTGGGGATTCGCAGCAGCGGGTGTGGGGATTGGTGTGCCACTTCTTCTTCAGTTCGCTTGAGTCGATACACCGAAATTCTCGGCCGGCATGCCTTTGCGAATCCCGAATCCCGAATCCCGAATGACATAACCCGGCTCCATGACTAACAGCACATTCGCTATACCTAACTTCTTACTAGTATCGTCTTCGACCTAGCGGAGATGGCGATGAGCGAGCCGGATGCCTACCTACGAAAATTTCAGAAAGAACTGAGCGCCGGCACCGTGTCGTTGGCATTGCTGGCAGTGCTGGCGCAGGCCGACGAGCCGCTGTATGGCTACCTGATCGCCAAGCGCCTGGAGCGATTGGATGGCGTGCTGAGCGGCAAGCAGAGTGCGCTGTATCCGGTGCTGCGCAATCTGGAAGCGGCAGGGCTGCTGCAGAGCCATGTCGAGCCCTCTGCGTCCGGTCCGCCGCGGCGCTACTACCGCATCACCCAAACCGGGCGCGATTGCCTGCGCGACTGGACCGCCGCCTGGCGCGCCACCCGCGATTCCGTTGATTCAGTGCTGGAGGGGACTCACCCATGACGACCATTGCGCAGACACGTCCGTTGCCGACCACCATTCCCGATTACCTGACCCAGTTGCGCCAGGCCCTGGCCGGCGCGGACCCGGCGATGATTCAGGACGCACTCTACGACGCCGAGGAATACCTGCGCGCTGAACTGGCCGAGCACGCTGACAAGAGCGAGGCGGAAGTGATCGCGGCGGTGGCCGGTAGCTACGGCGCGCCGGATGAAGTGGCCGAGATCTATCGCGAGACCGAAGTGACGGTGACGCGCGCACTGCGTCCGCCGCTGCCGCCCAAACGCAGTTCCTGGGTGGGCAGGTTCTTCGGCGTCGCGGCCGACCCGCGCACGTACGGCGCATTGTTCTACATGCTGCTGTCTCTGGTCACCGGCGTGTTCTATTTCACCTGGGTGGTGACCGGCGCGAGTCTGTCGGCGGGCCTGTTGATCCTGATCATCGGTGTGCCGCTGCTGGTGCTGTTTTTCGGGTCGGTGCGTGTGCTGTCGCTGGTGGAAGGCCGCGTGGTGGAGACGCTGCTCGGCGTGCGCATGCCGCGTCGCCCTGCGCATCCCGGGCTGCAGGGCAGTTGGCTGCAACGCATCGGTGCGATGTTCACCGATGCGCGCACCTGGAGCACGATGCTGTACTTCCTGCTGATGCTGCCGCTGGGCATCATTTACTTCAGCGTGTTCACCACATTGTTGTCGCTGTCGCTGGGGTTGGCCGCTTCACCGTTGGCGCTGTTGTTCGACAACACGGCGGTGCTGACCTGGGATGGCGTGGATGTCACCAGCCCCTTGCTGGCGCTGCCGTTGTTCGTCGTCGGCGTGCTGCTGCTGTTCGTCACGCTGCATCTGGCACGCGCCTTCGGCAAGCTGCATGGGATGTTCGCCAAGCACTTGCTGGTCAAAAGTGGCGAAAGTTGAGTGCATTGCGTGATTGGGAGTTGTGCGACACGCGGGTGCGATCGCTGCAGTACCGCGTGGTCTGGAGTGCATAACCTGAAAGACGCTACGACTTTGAATGCCGGTTGTCGTGGAAGTGATTGGACAGTGCAGATAGATCAGTTGCAGAGCGGTGACCTGTGGGTTTGCTGGAGGGCCCTTGCCCGCCCACCATCGCGGGACACGCCGCAAGTACGTCCATGTAGGCTCTTACGCGGCATCCATGCCGCGTAAGGTCCCGCGACGGTGGGCGGGCAAGGACCAGTCGAGATGGTCGGTGTGCATGGCTTTCAACAAAGCGACCAGCAATCTTTCTGGTGCGGTGCCCTCGCCGATTGCGGGACCGTGTGGCGGCATGGATGCCGCCACCGAGCCTACACGGACGTACTTGCGGCGTGTCCCGCGAGCGGCGAGGGCACCGCGCACTCGACTAACTAGCTTGTGACTACATCAGGTCCCGCGACGGTGAGCGGGCAAGGGCCAATCAAGATGGTCGGTATGCATGGTTGCAAGCAAGGCATGACATGCGCTGTCTGGATAACTGCGCGTCCGATCAGCTTCGCAACGCAAAGAGATCAACAGGCAGGCTTTCAGCAAAGTAACCGGCTCACTTTCTGGTGCGGTGTCCTCGCCGATTGCGGGACCGTGTGGCGGCATGGATGCCGCCACCGAGGCTACATGGACGTACTTGCGGCGTGTCCCGCGGGCGGCTAGGGCACCGCGCACGCGACCGCGCGACCACGCAGTACTCTGTCTTCGCATGAGCCAAGAATCTGCCCATAAAAAAAGCGCCTCGATCGAGATCGATCAAGGCGCTTTTTTTCACCTGATCAAGCGCGTTTGCCGCGCTTGCGGATCGGGGTGACGGTGGCCGGATCGCGGCTGCCGACCGGGTCTGCGTCGTAGCGGCCGATGAATTCGCGCACCTGCGGATACACCACTTCGCGCCAGCGACGGCCGCTGAAGATGCCGTAATGGCCGGCGCCTTCCACCACCAGATGACGGCGATGCGCAGCATCGATGCCGGTGCACAGATCGTGAACCGCTTCGGTCTGACCGAGGCCGGCGATATCGTCCAGTTCGCCCTCGATGCTGAGCAGCGCAGTGTTGCGGATCGCCGATGGCTTCACCAGCTGACCGTCCACTTTCCACTTGCCCTGCGGCAGCAAGAAGTCCTGGAACACAACGCGAATCGTGTCCAGGTAATACTCGGCCGGCATGTCGAGCACGGCGTTGTATTCGTCGTAGAACTGCCGGTGCGCCTGCGCATCCTGCAGGTCGCCCTTGACCAGATCGGTGTAGAAATCCCAATGCGACATCACGTGCCGGTTGGGATTCATCGACAGGAAACCGGCGTGCTGCAGGAAGCCCGGATACACCTGGCGGCCATGCCCCGGATAGGGGAACGGCACGGTGTGGATCAGGTTGTTCTGGAACCACTCGATGCCGTTGTCGGTGGCCAGGTTGTTGACCTGGGTGGGGCTGCGGCGTGCGTCGATCGGCCCGCCCATCATCACCAGCGAGCGCGGCGTGGGCTCGTCGTTGGTGGCCATCAGCGATACCGCCGCGAGCACCGGCACGGTGGGCTGGCACACGCTCACCACATGCAGGCGGTCGGCGCCGATGTGGCGGATGAATTCCTGGATGTAGCTGATGTAGTCCTCGAGCCGGAACGCGCCGGCTTCCAGCGGCACCATGCGCGCGTCGACCCAGTCGGTCACGTAGACCTTGTGGTTGCGCAGCAGGGTACGCACGGTATCGCGCAGCAGGGTGGCGTGGTGGCCGGACAACGGCGCCACCACCAGCACGGCAGGCTGCTGCTTCATCGTGCCGATCAGCTCGACATGGTCGCTGAAACGCTTGAAGCGCAGCAGGCGGCAGAACGGCTTGCTCAGGACTTCGCGTTCGATGATGGGCAGCGAGTGGCCATCGACCTCGACATCGTCGAGCGCCCAGGCGGGCTTTTCGTATTCCTTGCCGAGGCGGTGGAACAGCTCATTGCTGGCCGCCATGCGTTCGGCGCCCGGGAGCGAGGCCCACAGACTGTCGGGGTCGGAGAACATCTTGGCGTTCGCCTGGGCCTGATGCACCCAGGGGGCTAGCAGATTGCGGGTTAGCTCGTGCAGTTGATAAAGCATTCCACCCATCCGTGCGGCTTTGCTGCCACGCAGCATACCCGCTTTGGCGCATTTGCACCTTAATGGGGCTGCGGACGGTAGAGGTTGTCATGGGAGATATGGCAAGCGTAAGCAGCTTCATCTGCCGCCATTCGTGATCTTCCGAACGGCCTAGCGCTAACGAAGATCGCGTTAGTAGTAGGACTATCGAAGCCCCTCTCCTGCGGGAGAGGGGTTGGGGTGAGGGTACGGGGGCAAAGCCACACGCGGTAAGTCATTCAAGCAGCCAACGGACTGCTCAACCGCGCTCCAACGCCGACGCCTCCCCACCCAACTGCGGCGACAACCAGCAATGCGACCCCAGCGCCGCAAAGCCCGCGCTGGCGAAGCGGCGCCGATACCAGCGCGCCGGCCGCGGCTGAAAACCATCGTGATCGCCTTCGAAGGCATCCTCCTGCGCAAACGTCTCCAGAAACGCCACGCCTGCGCACATCTCGGCCAGTCCGGGCAGGCCCTGGTTGAACTCACGCGTCGGCACGTAATGCAGCACGTCCGAGCAGATCAGCAGATCCACCGGTGCGCACGGGCGCAGCCAGGCGAAATCGCCGAAGCGGGCAGGGTGGATCTGCCGGCTACGCCCGTAGCGCTGCACCGCATAGGCGCTGCTGTCGAAACCCAGATAACTGAGCTTTGGCCGCAGCGCCAGCAACGGTGCGCGCCACGCGGCCTCGCCACAGCCGATGTCCAGCACGCTGCGGATCGGGCGCTCCAGGTAGTACTCGGCCTGGCTCACCGCGAGTGCGACCTTGCGTCGCAGGCGCGCCGGGTCGGCTAGGCCCGCATCGCGATACCAGCGGCTGAAATAGTGGGCGTCGTACTGTTTGTCGTCGGCTTGATGCATGGACGGATGTGCTTTCGCGCGAGCGGATAGGTGAAAATGCGGGCCATCCTACGCCAGCCAGCGAAGCCAGCACATGACCCTGTATCTGTGGATCAAGACCTTTCACCTGTTGTTTGTCATCGCCTGGATGGCCGCGGTGTTCTACCTGCCACGCATTCTGGTCAATATCGCCGAAGCCGGTAACGACAGCGCGGTGCGCGCACGCCTGGTGCTGATGGGGCGTCGCCTCTATAGGTTCGGCCACAGCATGCTGGGTCTGGCGCTGGTGCTGGGCGCGGTGCTGTGGCAAGGCTATCGGGTGATTCCTGACTTCCCGACGATGGTGGCTGGTGGCTGGATGCACGCGAAACTCTTTGCAGTGGCGCTGATTCTGGCGCACTACATCGTGTCCGGGCGCTGGTTGAAGGGCGTGGACCAGGGCCGCACCGTGCCCAGCGGCCGCGCACTGCGGTTGTTCAACGAAGTGCCGGTGTTCTTGTTGGTCGGCGTGATCTGGCTGGTGCTCGCCAAGCCGTTTTGAGCGCTGTCGACGAACAGACGGCGTGTGCCGAGGCGCTGGCCGACGCAGGGTGATTGGGTCAGCTAGCAATTACGCGTCGACGCCCAGCTCGCTCAGACCTTTGCGTGCGATGTCGATCCAGGCGCGTTGTTCGCGCTGGTAATGCTTGGGCGAGGCGGCCGCGTGGCGTAGCACCTGCTCGAAGATGGCCTTGGCCTCCTGCTGGCGCGCAGCGCGCAGCAGCAATTGCGCATAGCGCACGCGTGCTTCTTCGTCCGGATAGCCTTGCGCGAGCGTCTCGTACTCGTGCAGCGCCTCGTCGATGCTGCCGCTGTCTTCGACGGCGCGTGCATACAGCAGATGCCCGTCGTGCGAACGGTAGTTGGGATTGGCGGCGATCAATGCGTCCAGGGTCTTGCGTGTTTCCGCCGCCTGGCCCAGCCCGTACTGCGCCTTGGCCAGGCCCAGCATCAAGTCTGGATCGTCGCGGTAGATGCCACGCAGCGCGCCCTGGTAGAGCTCTGCCGCACGCGTGTAGTCGCCTTGTTCCAGCAGCGTCTGCGCGAGCCGACGGCGGTTTTCCGGAGTGTCGGCCACATCCAGTTGCCGCGAGGCGTCGCGTTGTTCGCGTTGCGGATCGATGCGCTGACGCACCTTGCGCAAACCGCGGCGCGCGGTCGGGTCGTTGCGCAGATCCGGAATCACCGCCACCACGATGTAGACCAGCGTGGCCAGAAAAGGCAGCACCAGCAGGATGAAGATCCAGTACAGCGGGCGGCCGCTGCGGACCACGTGCACGCAGCAGGCGGCCTGTAACACCAGCGATAAAAGCAGCAGTGGGCTCATTGTGCGGACATCCTTTTCATGCGTGCCTGGCGGTGCGATGGCGCGCTCTGCGCCATCGTGAGTCCGTCGCCGATCAATTGCCTTCGTAAGCGCCGTAGCTGCGCAGGCGCTCGTAACGCTGCTGCAGCAGGGCGTCGACCGGGATCTTTTCCAGCGCGTCCAGCTCGTTGAGCAGCACCGCTTTCAGGCGCTTGCCCATCTGCTCGGGATTGCGGTGCGCGCCACCGGTGGGTTCGCGGATCACCTTGTCGACCAGGCCCAGGCCCTTCAGGCGCTTGGCGGTGAGGCCGAGCTGCTCGGCAGCGTCCTTGGCCTTGGCCGCGTCCTTCCACAGGATCGAGGCGCAGCCTTCTGGCGAAATCACCGAATAGGTGCCGTATTCCAGCATCAAGGTGCGGTCGCCCACGCCGATCGCCAGCGCGCCGCCGGAGCCGCCTTCGCCGATCACGGTGCAGATCACCGGGATCTTCAGCTCGGCCATCTCCAGCAGGTTGCGCGCGATCGCTTCGGACTGGCCGCGCTCCTCGGCGCCGATGCCCGGGTAGGCGCCCGGGGTGTCGATAAAGGTCAGCAGCGGCAGGCGGAAACGCTCGGCCAGCTTCATCAGGCGCAGCGCCTTGCGGTAGCCCTCCGGGCGCGGCATGCCGAAATTGCGGGCGACCTTGCTCTTGGTGTCGCGGCCCTTCTGGTGGCCGATGATCACCACCGCGCGGCCGTCGATGCGGCCCAGGCCACCGACGATCGCCTTGTCGTCGGCATAGGCACGGTCGCCGGCCAGTTCCTGGAATTCGTCGCAGATGGTGTTGATGTAGTCCAGCGTGTACGGGCGCTGCGGGTGGCGCGCCAGCTGCGAGACCTGCCAGGCCGACAGGTCGCGGAAGATCTGTGCGGTACGCACGCGCAGCTTGTCGCGCAGCGCACGCACCTCGGTGTCCACGTTGACTGCAGGACCGGTGCTGGCCTTGCGCAGTTCCTGGATCTTTGCTTCCAGATCGGCGATGGGTTGCTCGAAGTCGAGGTAGTTAGGATTCATGCAGTGGTGTCGTCGACGTAAGGCGGGGAGTGTAGCTGAAGCGCTGCCTTCGGCCCGTACGGGGCCGTTCGGTGGCGGGGATTCGGGAGTCGGGATTCGGGATTGGCAAAAGCGGCGCTGCTGCGTTCGGGTTGCTGTTGCCAATCCCGAATCCCGAATGCCCAATCCCCGCCCCTCAAGCCCACGGAGGGCTGTACTTGATCTTCAAGGTCCGCACCGCGGGGTCGGCGCGCAGGCTGTCCATCAGCTGCTGGTCGATCCGCACCGAGTGGCTGCCGTTTAGGTCGAGCATGCCGGCCACGCCGCCGGTCGGGGCGCGCAGCAGCAGGTCCAGGCGCAGGGGGGTCTTGCCGGGGCGGTGCTTGGCCAGCAGCGCGTCGATACGCTTCCAGGCTTGTTTCTCGCGCAGGTCCAGGCGCAGCGACAGGCGCTGTGCGTGGTCGGCGCAGATCTGTTCGTAATCCCAGCATTGGCGGATGCGCAGGCTGTAGCCGCCGTTGAATTCGTCTTCGCGCAGGCCGCCCTTGACGATCAGGATGCGGTCGCGGGTGAGCAGATGCCCGAACTCGGCCATCGCATCGGAGAACGCGCTGCATTCGACCCGGCCACGGCCGTCTTCGAGCTGCACGAACACCTGGCTGTCGCCCTTGCGCCGCACACCGATCACCTGGCCGGCCAGGATCGCGCTGACTTCCGGGCGCCAGGCGCGCTTTTCGCCATCGCCACCACCACCGCCGCCGCCGCGTTGTTGCGAGGCGAGGATCTTCTCCAGCGCGCCCAGGTCGCAGCCAACCAGCTCGCGCACTTCGTCGCGGTGCGGGTCGAACGGGTGACCGCTGAGATAGAAGCCCAGTGTTTCGCGCTCGCCGGTGAGCAACTGGCCCAGCGGCCATTCCTTGCTTTCGGGCAGGTCCAGACGCAGCGCCGGCGCGCTCGGGTCCGGCCCGCCGAACAGCGAGTTCTGGCCCGAGGCGCGTTCGCGCGCCAACTGCTCGGTGGCCTTGACCACTTCCGGCAGCTGCAGCATCAGCGAGGCGCGGTTCTTGCCCAGCCCGTCCATCGCGCCGGCGTTGATCATCGCTTCCAGCGTGCGCCGGTTGAGCTTGGCGGTGCCTACGCGCGTGCAGAAATCCAGCAGGGTGGTGTAGGGGCCGCCGCGCTGACGTTCTTCGACGATCGCCTCGCAGGCGCCCTGGCCGACGCCCTTGATCGCGCCCAGGCCGTACTGGATGGTGTCCGGGCTGGCGGCCTCGAACATGTAGGCCGACTCGTTGACGCGCGGCGGCTTGACGGTCAGGCCGAGATTGCGCACCTCGTCGAGAAAGCCCACCACCTTGTCGGTGTTGTCCATGTCCGAGGACAGCGTCGCGGCCATGAATTCGGCCGGGTAATGCCGTTTCAGCCATGCGGTCTGGTAGCTGACCAGCGCGTAGGCGGCGGCGTGCGACTTGTTGAAGCCGTAGCCGGCGAACTTCTCCATCAGGTCGAAGATTTCGTCGGCCTTGGCCGCGCTCACCCCGCCCTTGGCCGCGCCTTCGCGAAAGATCTCGCGGTGCTTGGCCATTTCGGCCGGCACCTTCTTGCCCATCGCGCGGCGCAGCAGGTCGGCGCCGCCCAGCGAATAATCGCCGACGATCTGCGCCATCTGCATCACCTGCTCCTGGTACACCATGATGCCGTAGGTGTCCTTGAGGATGACTTCGGTACGCGGATCCGGGTAGATGATCTCCTGCTGGCCGTGCTTACGCGCGTTGAAGTCCGGGATCAGGTCCATCGGGCCGGGGCGGTACAGCGACACCAGCGCGATCAGGTCTTCGAAACGGTCCGGGCGCGCGTCCTTGAGCAGGCGGCGCATGCCCGACGATTCGAACTGGAACACCGCGCCGGTATTGCCCGAGGCGAACACGCCCTTGTAGGTGGGGGCATCGTCGAGCGGAATGGCGCTGATGTCGACCGGGTCGATGCCGGCGCGTGCGTGGCGCACGTTGATCGCCTTGACCGCCCAGTCGATGATGGTCAGCGTGCGCAGGCCGAGGAAGTCGAACTTGACCAGGCCGACCGCTTCGACGTCGTCCTTGTCGAATTGGGTGACCTGGTTCTTGCCGCGTCCATCCTGGTCGTGTTCGGCGAACAGCGGGCAGAACTCGGAGAGCGGCTCGGGCGCGATCACCACGCCGCCGGCGTGCTTGCCGGCGTTGCGGGTGAGGTCCTCGAGCTGACGGGCCAGATCCATCAGGTCGCGCACGTCGTCCTCGACCTGATAGCGCTGGATCAGGTCCGGCGAGGCCATCTCCGAGTCCTTGCCTTCGCCCATCGCATCCTTGAGCGTGATGCCCAGGATGTTGGGGATCAGCTTGGCGACGCTGTCGACCAGACCATAGCTGAAGCCGAGCACGCGCCCGGCGTCGCGCACCACCGCCTTGGCCGCCATGGTGCCGTAGGTGATGATCTGGCTGACCCGTTCGCGCCCGTACTTGCGCGCCACGTAGTCGATCACCTCGTCGCGGCGATCCATGCAAAAGTCGATGTCGAAGTCGGGCATCGACACGCGTTCGGGGTTGAGGAAGCGCTCGAACAGCAGGTTGTACGGCAGCGGATCCAGGTCGGTGATCTGCAGTGCCCACGCCACCAGCGAGCCGGCACCGGAACCGCGGCCCGGGCCGATCGGAATGCCCTGGTTCTTGCCCCACTGGATGAAGTCGGCCACGATCAGGAAGTAGCCGGGGAAGCCCATCTTGATGATGGTGTCCAGCTCGAATTCCAGCCGGTCGACATAGTCCTGGCGGGTCTTGCCGGGCGCGATCGGATTCTTTTCCAGGCGCGCGGCCAGGCCATCGCGCGACTGGCTGCGGATCCAGCTGTCCAGCGTCTCGTCTTCCGGCACCGGGTAGGCGGGCAGGAAGTAGGTACCCAGGCGCATCTCGATGTTGCAGCGCTGCGCCAGCGCCAGCGTGTTGTCGATCGCGTCGGGCACATCGGCGAACAGCGCGGCCATTTCGTCGCCGGACTTCAGGTACTGCTGGTCGCTGTACTCGCGCGGGCGTTTGGGATCGTCGAGCACGCGGCCGGAGGAAATGCACACCCGCGCCTCGTGCGCATTGAAGTCGCTGGCGTACAGGAAGCGCACATCGTTGCTGGCCACCACCGGCAGGCCGCGCACGCCGGCCGCATGCAGCGCGAACTGGTTGAAGCGTTCTTCGCCCTCGCGCCCGGTGCGGGTGAGCTCCAGATGCAGGCCATCGCCGAACACGCGTTGCCAGTCGGCCAGTTGCTGCTCGGCCAGGTCGGCGCGGCCCTCTGAAAACAGGCGGCCGGCCAGGCTGTCGCGGCCGGCCAGGGCGAACAGGTTGGCGTGGCCGCTCTGCAGCCATTCGGGGTGGATGGCCACGCCGCCTTCGGGGCGGTGGCCTTCCATCCAGGCGCGGGTGAGCAGCCGAGACAGGCTCAGGTAGCCTTCGCGGTCGCGGCACAGCAGGGTCATGCGCCAGGGCGTCATGTCCGGGGTGGCGATCATCACGTCGGCGCCGGCGATCGGCTTGATGCCGACGCCTTCGGCGGCCTTGTAGAACTTGACCAGCGCGAACAGGTTGTTGAGGTCGGTGACTGCCAGCGCCGGCATGTCGAGCTCGACCGCGCGGCTCAGCAGGTTGGCCTGCTTGGCCTTTTTCGGGTCAGCCTGATCCGGTTTCTCGGGCACGCGGATGGTGGAATCCGCCAGCGAGAACTCGGTGTGGACGTGCAGATGGACGAAGCGGGAAGTGGACATGCGAGACCGGAATAATGCGTGGTCAGGGTAGCGAGCGCGGTCGGGTCGAACAAGGCTTGACAGCACCGGCGCAGGGCTGCGGCCAGACGCCACGGGGGCTGGCCGGTGCAGCCGATTCAGGGTTTGGCTAGCTGCATGGAGGGCAGCGATGGCGATTGCGCGGATCGGGGGGCGTGCGGGGCTGCGCGAGTGCAACGCGCGCTGTTCGAAGCCAGTGCCCAACCGGCCCGCATGCGCGCGGATGGATGGCACCGATATCGGGCCAGGTCTCCTGGATCCCCTGGACTGCGCTCGGTCAGTCGGCCAGCAGCAGGCCATCGGCAGGGGCCACGCAGGGCACGTCCCAGTTCGACGGGGCGGCGGTCTCGATCCCCAGCGCACGCCGCACCGGTGCGAAACTGCGGCGATGCTGCGGGCAGGGCCCGTGGGTCTGCAGCGCGGCCAGATGCACCGGCGTGGCGTAGCCCTTGTGCTGGTCGAAGCGGTATTCCGGATGCTGCGCGTGCAACTCATGCATCAAACGGTCGCGGGTGACCTTGGCCACGATCGAGGCGGCCATGATGGCGCGGTCGAGCGCATCGCCACCGATCAAGGCCTCGGCCGGGCAGGGCAGCCCTTTGGGCACGCGGTTGCCGTCGATACGCGCGAATCCGGCCACATGCGCCACCCCTTCCACCGCGCGGCGCATGCCCAGCATGGTCGCCTGGTAGATGTTGATGCGGTCGATCTCTTCGCTGTCGATCAAGACCACCGACCAGGCCAGCGCCCGCTCGACGATGCGCGCGTACAACTGCTCGCGCCGCTGCGCGCTCAGCTGCTTGGAATCGTCCAGCCCGTTGATGCGCGGCTTGCTCGGGTCGAACACCACCGCCGCCACCGCCACCGGCCCGGCAAGCGGGCCGCGGCCCGCTTCGTCGACACCGGCAATCAAACGCGAATCGGGAATCGGGACTAGGGAATCGTGAAAGAGCGCGTCCTGCGCCGTCGGAACGAGAACGGCACCGTGGGAAGTTAAGCGCTTCACGACCCGGCTCCTGCCGATTCCCGATTCCCGATTCCCGATTCCGGCTGCATCAGCAGCCCAGCCACCGCATCGGCCGCGCGTGCCGATGCGTCGCGGCGCAGCTCCGCGTGCAGGGCCAGATACCGCGGCTGCAGCGCGGCGACTTTCTCCGGGTGCTTGAACCAGTCCAGCAGGGCCACGCACAGGCGCTCCGGGGTGCACTCGTCCTGCATCAGCTCGGGCGCCAGATCGTCGTTGGCAAGGATGTTGGGCAGCGCATAGCGGTTGACCTTGAGCAGGCCCAGCGTCTTGACGATGCGGTAAGTGAGCGGGGCGACCTTGTAGCCGACCACCATCGGGCGCTTGACCAGCATCGCCTCCAGCGTGGCGGTGCCGGAGGCCAGCAACACCACGTCGGCAGCCAGCATCGCGGTGCGCGCCTGGCCGTCGAGCAGGTGCGAACGCAGCACCGGCAGCGACGAGTGCGACAGCTGTTCGGCCAGCAATTGCTTGCAGCCAGGGTTGGCTGCCGGTACCAGCACATGCAGGTTGGGCAGATGTTCGGACACCAGCCAGGCGGCCTGGAAAAACGTATCGCCGAGCTTGCTGATTTCGCCATGCCGGCTACCTGGCAACACCGCCAGCACGGTGCTGGAGGCAGACAGGCCCAACTTGGCGCGCGCGGCCGCGCGATCGGCCTGGTAGGCGATATCGTCGGCCATCGGGTGGCCGACAAACCGCGCATCGATGCCGTGCCGGGCGTAGATCGGCGGCTCCATCGGAAACAGGCACAGCACCAGGTCGGCGCTGGCACCGATCTTTTCCGCGCGCTTCTCGCGCCATGCCCACACCGAGGGACTGACGTAATGCACGGTGCGCACGCCACGCTGCTTGAGCCAGCGCTCGACCGAAAGATTGAAGTCGGGCGCGTCGATGCCGATGAACACATCCGGCTTCCAGGCCAGCACGCGCTCGCGGAAGGCGCGGCGCAGCTTCAACAGCCGCGGCAGATGCTGCAGCACTTCGGTCAGGCCCATCACCGCCAGCTCGCTGGCATCGAACCAGGTCTGGCAGCCGGCGCCACGCATCGCATCGCCACCGATGCCGACGAATTCGGCAGTCGGATAACGGCGGCGCAATTCATCGATCAACCCGGCACCCAGGATGTCGCCGGAAGCTTCGCCGGCAATCAGCGCGATGCGCGGAGCGCGCTCGCGCGCGCTGGGAATCGGGAGTGGGGAATGGGGAATCGGCAGTGCCGTCGGGTGGCCGACGACAGACGCGTCGTCGTGCGCGCCTGCATCGATTCCCGACTCCCGATTCCCGATTCCCGTCATCGCAACAACGGCCTTTCCGCCGCCTCGATGAACTCGAGCAACCCGCGCACGTCCTCGCTGCTCTTGGCCTGTTCGGCCAGCTGCAGTTTGGCCTCGCTCAGCGGCAGGCCGGCGACGTACAGCGTGCGGTAGGCGCGCTTGATCGCGGTGATGCGCTCGGCATCGAAGCCGCGGCGCTTGAGCCCTTCGCTGTTGATGCCGCGTGGGCGGCCCAGCGATTCGCTGCCGACCATGGTGAACGGCGGTACGTCGCCATTGGTCAGCGCGCCCATGCCCAGGAAGGCGTGCGCGCCGATCCGGCAGAACTGATGCGCGCCGGCAAAGCCGCTGATGATCACGTAGTCGCCCACGGTCACGTGGCCGGCCAGCGTGGTGTTGTTGGAAAACACGCAGTGGTTGCCCACATGGCAGTCGTGCGCCACGTGCGTGTAGGCCAGCATCCAGTTGTCGTCGCCGACCACGGTGATGCCGCCACCGCCGCCGGTACCGCGATTGATGGTGACGAATTCGCGGATCACATTGCCGTGCCCGATCACCAGTTCGGTGCGCTCGCCGGCGTACTTCTTGTCCTGCGGCTCGCCGCCGATCGCCGCGTGGCCGATGAAGCGGTTATTGCGGCCGATCCGGGTCGGGCCATGGATCGAGCAATGCGGCCCGACCTCGGTGCCCGCGCCGATCTCCACATCGGCGCCGATCAGCGAAAACGCGCCGACACGGACGTCGTCTGCCAGCGTTGCCGAGGGATCGATGACCGCCGTGGGATGAATCAAAGGTGTCGAATCACGCATCGTGTCTTACTCCGAAAGCGGGTTATTACCTGGCGCCGGCGCACATCACCTCGGCACTGGCCACCACTTCGCCATCGACCTTGGCCTCGCCGTAGAAGCATCCCACGTTACGGATCAGGCGCTTCATCTTCACCTCCATGATCAACACATCGCCCGGGATCACCTGCTTGTTGAAGCGGGCGTTGTCGACCTTGACCATGTAGAACAATTGCGACAGCGCATCGCGGCCCAAGCCGAGTTGGGTCATCACGCCACCGACCTGCGCCAGTGCCTCGATGATCAGCACGCCCGGCATCACCGGACGGTTCGGGAAGTGGCCCTGGAAGAACGGTTCGTTGATGGTGACGTTCTTCTGCGCCACGATCCACTTGGTTTCCAGATCGAGTTCGAGGACCCGGTCGACCAGCAGAAACGGGTAGCGGTGCGGGAGCAGCGTCTGGATCTGACTGACGTCGATCGGCAGCTCATACGTGGGGTGACTCATTCTTTCTCCTTGCCCACAGCCAGAATGCGCCTTGCCAGCACATCGAGTTGTTTGAAGCGCGCGGCATTCTTGCGCCACGTGCGATTGTCGGTGAGAGGGGTGCCGGACGAATACTCGCCCGGCGCATGGATGGAATTGCGCACCACCGATTTGCCGGTGATCACGACCTTGTCGCAGATCTCCAGATGCCCGACCACGCCGACGTGGCCGCCGAGCAGACAGTAACGGCCGATCTTGGCGCTGCCGGCAATGCCGGTGCAGCCGGCGATCGCGCTATGCGCACCGATATGGCAGTTGTGCGCAATCTGTACCAGGTTATCCACGCGCACGTCTTCTTCCAGCACGGTGTCTTCCAGCGCGCCGCGGTCGATGCAGGTGTTGGCGCCGATCTCGCAATCGTCGCCGATCGCCACACCGCCCAGTTGCGGCACCTTGATCCAGTGGCCGGCATCCATCGCCAGGCCGAAACCGTCGGCGCCGATCACCGCGCCGGGGTGAATGCGCACCCGCCTGCCCAGGCGCACGCGGGTCACCAGGGTGACGCGGGCGATCAGTTCGCTGCCATCGTCCACCACGCAGTCTTCGCCGATGATGCTGCCGGTGCCGATCACGCAGCCATCGCCCACGCGGCTGCGCGCGCCGATGCTGACGAACGGGCCGACATGCGCGCTCGGCGAGACCTGTGCGGTGGGGTCGATCACCGCCAAGGGATGGATGCCCGGTTCGCGCACCGGCGCCACATCGAACAAGGCGGCGATCTTGGCGAACGCGGTATAGGGATCCTTGGCGACCAACGCAGTGCCGCGCGCGGCTTGCGCATCGTCGGCACGCAGGACAACGATGGCTGCCTGGGTATCAGCCAGCTGCGGCCGATAGCGTGGGTTGGACAGGAAGCTCAGCTGCCCCGCGCCGGCATGCGCCAGGGTGGCGACACCGGTGACTTCGGTGGTGCCGTCGCCAACGACGGTCAACCCAAATTGTTCGGCAATCGCACTGGCGGTCAAGCGCATCAGGGTGAACCTCGCGTAAACAGTAAGTGGCTGGTTTTACGGAAAAAAAACGTTGCCAAACGTTTGCCAAACAGTCGGGCGTATCTCTGGCTGGGCCGCAACTGTGCGGCGAACCCAGGAAAAGCATATGAAAACTGTCCTCTCCATTTTCGGAAGCGTGATCCTGCTGGGCGCGGTTGCCAGTGCCTCGGCCGACGACTTCGCAGAACAGCGCGCCAACGCTCAGGGCTTCTGGGACCAGCAGGTCCAGTGCGTGGACTCGTCCGACTGGGGCGCCACCGCCACCTGCCTGGGCAACGTCTGGAACACCTACTTCTAAGTCCGGGTTTCAGACAGGAAGCAGTTCAAACAAACAATGGCGGCCCGAAGTTCGGGCCGCCATTGTTTTGCCTGCAGCTCTTAGAACTGGCCGCCGAAGGTGAACTGCAGACGTTCGATTTCGTCGTTGTCTTCCTTCTTCAACGGGAACGCATAGCTGATCGAGATGGGGCCGACCGGGGCGCGCCACAGCAACGCCACGCCGGTGGACGCGCGCAGTTCGTTGGCCTTGAAGTTGTCCACGCCGCTGTACACGTTACCGAAGTCGAAGAATGCCGACACGCGCGCCGACGGGCTGTCGAACAGCTTCGGGAAATACATTTCCACCGAGCCCACGGTCTTGAACGAGCCACCCAGCGGCTGGCCGCGATTGAAGCCGTTGATGGCTTCCGAACGCGGGCCCAGGGTGTTGTCTTCGAAGCCGCGCACCGAATTGGTGCCGCCGGCGTAGAAGTTCTCGTAGAACGGCAGGCCGGTGGCGGTGATGGTGCGTGACACGCCATTGCCATCGGTCACCACACGCGTGCTGTCGTTGCCGTAGCTGTCGCCATAGCCCAGTTCGAAGCGCGTGTTCAACACGATCGCCGGAATGATCGGCCAGTAGTTGGAGATCTGGTAATTGAGCTTGTAGTACTCGACCGTGGAGCCGGGCAGGGTGGTTTCCAGGCCGACGCGCTGGTACATGCCGCGGGTTGGCATGAAGAAGTCGTTGCGGGTGTCGCGTGCCCAGCCCAGCTCGGTGCGCCAGGCATGGAAGGTGCGTGTACCGACCGCATCGATGTAATCGATGATCGCCCGCGGCGTCGTGCCCGGGAAGGTGGTGATCTGATTGCTGTCGATGCCGACCATTGCCGAGACGGTGTCGTTCTCGGTGATCGGCACGCCGAACACCACCTGCGCCGAACCATTCTTGCTGTTGAACTGCGCGGTGTTGAAGTCCGAGTAGTCGAGTGCGCGCCAGGACAGGTTGTAGCCCAGCGACACGCCGTCGTCGGTAAAGAACGGGTTGGTGTAGGAGAACGCGTAACGCTGCTGGAAGGTGCTGCGCGAAGCTTCCACCGCCACGCGGTTACCGCCGCCCAGGAAGTTGTTCTGCGACAACTGCACCGAGGTGGTCACGCCGAAGCTCTGCGAGTAACCCAGGCCGAACACGAAGCTGCCGGAGGTGGTTTCCTTGACGTTGTAGACGACGTCGACCTGGTCGTTGCTACCCGGCACAGCCGGCGTTTCCACGTCCACGCTCTCGAAATAGCCCAGGCGCTGCAGACGGATCTTGGAACGGTCGATCGCCGCCTGCGAGTACCAGGTGTTTTCGAACTGGCGCATCTCGCGGCGCAACACTTCGTCGGAGGTGCGGCTGTTGCCCTTGTACAGGATGCGGCGCACGGTCACGCGCGGGCCCGGCACCACCTGCAGGTTCACCGCAACGGTGCGGTCCTCGCGGTTCGGCGTCGGAATCGGGTTGACCTTGGCAAACGCGTAACCGACGTTGCTCAGCGTGTTGGTGATCGCATCGGAGGTGTATTCCAGCAACGCGCGCGAAAAGATGTCGCCGGCCTTGGGAATGACCAGGCGCTCGATGTCGGCCTGCGGCAACACGGTGTCGCCGGTGACCTTGATCTCGGAAATCTTGTACTGCTCGCCCTCGGTGACGCCGGCGCTGACGAACATGTCGCGCTTGTCGGGGCTGATCGACACCTGGGTGGAGTCGATGCTGAAGTCCACGTAGCCGCGGTCCAGGTACCAGGAGTTGAGCTTCTCCAGGTCGCCGGACATCTTTTCCTTGGAGTACTGGTCGTCGCGGCGATACCACGAGGCCCAGTTGTGCTCCTTGGATTCCCAGTTTTCCAGGATGTCCTCGTTGGCGAACTTCTCGGTGCCGATCAGGTTGACGTGGCGGATCTTGGCCGCCTTGCCTTCCTTGATCGCGATGGCCACGTCCACGCGGTTGCGATCCAGCGGGCTCACCGTCGGGGTGATCTCCACGTTGTACTTGCCGCGGTTGTTGTACTGGCGGGTCAGCTCCTGGGTCACGCGGTCCAGGCTCAGGCGGTCGAAGGTGCCGCCCTCGGTCAGGCCGATGTCACCCAGGCCCTTGAGCAGTTCCTCGGACTTGATGTCCTTGTTGCCGGTCACGGTGAGCTTGTTGATCGCCGGGCGCTCCTTGACCGTGATCACCAGGATGTTGCCCTGGCGATCCAGCTGCACGTCTTCGAAGAAGCCGGTGCGGTACAGCGCACGGATCGAGTCGGCAACCTTGCCATCGTCCACGGTGTCGCCGCGATTCACCGGCAGATAGGTGAACACGGTGCCGGAGGCAATGCGCTGCAGGCCGTCGACGCGGATGTCGCTGGCAACGAACGGCTCGGCCGCCAGGGCGAGGGCTGGCAGGCTGAGGCCGGCGGCAAGAGCGAGGGCAAGCAGGCGGCGAGTGGGAAGACGCGTCATGTCACATCCGGTTGGAGTCGATTTCGGGTGTTGCTGGATGCCGACGTATGACGACGACAACAGGCGGAAAGGGTGGAGCGGTTTCATCGTGGAAGCAGGCCGAGGATGTCGTTGTAGAACGCCAGTCCCATCAGCCCTGCCAGGAGCGCCAGGCCGACATATTGCCCGGCAATCATGGACCGTTCGCTGATCGGGCTGCCCTTGATCAACTCGATAAGGTAATACAGCAGATGCCCACCGTCCAAGATCGGGATGGGCATCAGGTTGATGATCGCCAGGCTGAGCGACAGCAATCCCAGGAAATACAGGAACCAGTCGAGCCCGCGTTCGGCCGAGGCATTGGCGGCGCGCGCAATGGTGACCGGGCCGGAGATGTTTTTCACCGAGGCCTGGCCGGTCAGCATGCGCTTCATCATGCCCAGCGAATCGGCGGTCATCTTGCCGGTTTCGCGGATGGCGGCAGGGACGGCGGCGAACAGGCCGTACTGCTGGCGGCTGTCGTAGGCCGGGGCAGGTGCGGGGGCAAACCCTACGCCCAGCATCCACTGTCCTTGCGGGGACTTGCGCGGGGCAATTTCCAGCGCCAGCCGGTCTTCGCCGCGTGCGACCTCGATCATGCCGTTCCCGCCCTGCGCGCCCAGCGCGCCCAGCGTCTGCAGCTGGGCAGGAATCTCGTCGGCCGAGCGGATCGGCTGGCCATCGATGGCCACGATGCGGTCGCCTGGCTTGAGCACGCCCTCGGCCGCAGAGCCGGCGACCACCTGACCCACCACCGGCGGCTGCAGCATGAATTGCCAGCCGATGCCGGCCAGCGCGGCCACGCGGCGCTCGTCGAAACCGGCCGGCAGCTGCGACAGGCGCAGGGTGTGCTCGCTGTTGCCGGCGCCCTCGGCGGCGCTCAGCACGCGGATATCGCGCCTGTCCATCGCTGCGGTGGTGAGCTGCATGCTGGCATCGCTCCAGCTGCTCACGTTGCGGTCGTCGATCCGCACGATGCGCTCGCCAGGCGTCAATCCGGCTTCGGCGGCCAGGCCATCGGCACGGCCGACGGTGGCCGAATAATCCTGCTTGCCGACCACGAACATCGCCCACAGCATTGCCATGCACAACAACAGGTTGGCGATCGGACCGGCGGCGACAATGGCGATGCGTTGCCACACCGTCTTGCGATTGAAGGCCTGATCCTGCTCGGCCGGATGCACCTCGCCTTCGCGCTCGTCGAGCATCTTGACGTAGCCGCCCAGCGGAATCGCGGTGATCGCGAACTCGGTACCGTGGCGGTCGCGGCGCATCCACAACGGCTTGCCGAAACCCACCGAAAACCGCAGCACCTTGACGCCGCAGCGGCGCGCAACCCAGAAGTGCCCGAATTCGTGAAACGTCACCAACACGCCCAGGCTGACGATCATCCACCAGACCGAACCGATGAAATCACCCATGGATGCAACTCGGCTGCGTGGATCGATCAGGCATGAAAGGAATGATGGGCGAGGGCGCGTTCAGTGATCTGCCGTGCTTGGGTATCGGCAGAAAGAAGGGTGTCGAGGGTGTCGGCATTGTGCCGTGGGAGCGTTGTCAGTGTGTGTTCGACCAACGCTGGGATCGCTAGGAAACCCACTTTGCCCTGAAGAAAGGCTGAAACAGCCACTTCGTTGGCCGCATTCAGGATCGCTGGCGCGGTTCCGCCGGCCTCCAGTGCCTCCCAGGCCAGCCGCAGACACGGAAATGCGGCGGTGTCCGGCGCTTCGAAATCCAGTCGCCCCTGGGTCAGCAGGTCCAGCCCGGCAACGCCCGATTCCACCCGCTCCGGCCATGCCAGGCCGACCGCCAGGGTGGTGCGCATGTCCGGCAGGCCAAGCTGGGCCAGGGTGGAGCCGTCGACGAATTCGACCAGCGAATGCACCAGGCTTTGCGGGTGCACCAGCACATCGATCTGCGCGCCGGGCAGGCCGAACAGATGGTGCGCTTCGATCACTTCCAGGCCCTTGTTCATCAGCGTGGCCGAATCCACCGAAATCTTCGGGCCCATCGACCATTTGGGATGCGCGACCGCTTGCGCGGGGGTGACCGCGCCAAGTGCGGCGCGCTCCCAGCCACGGAACGGGCCGCCGGAGGCGGTCAGGATCACCCGCCGCACGCCACGGCTGGCGTCGCAGGAGCGCAGGCACTGGAAGATGGCGCTGTGTTCGCTGTCGATCGGGATGATCTCCGCGCCCGCCGCCGCCGCGGTGCGGGTCAGCAGCTCGCCGGCCAGCACCAGCGATTCCTTGTTGGCCAGCAGCAGGCGCTTGCCGGCGCGCGCGGCAGCCAGGGTCGAAGGCAGGCCGGCGGCGCCCACGATGGCGGCCACCACGGTGTCGCAGGCATCGCTGCCGGCCAGTGCATCCAGTGCTTCGCTACCGGCATGTGCCTGCGTGGCCAGGCCTGCCGCACGCAAGCCATCGCGCAGCGCCGGGTACAGGGAGTGGTCGGCAATCACCGCATGCGCGGGCCGATGCGCGGCGCATAGCGCCAGCAATGCCTCGACCTTGTTACCGGCCGACAGCACGCTGGCGCGCAGCCGCTCGGGGTGACGGGCGATCACGTCCAATGCCGACGCACCGATCGAGCCGGTGGCGCCGAACACGGCGACCTGACGGAGAGAGGAGCCAGCCATGCCTAGAATCCGAGAATTTCCTTGCCGAGTGCGAACACCGGCAGGGCGGCGAGCACGCCATCGATGCGATCCAGCACGCCGCCGTGGCCCGGAATCACCGCGCCCGAATCCTTGGCGCCGGCGTGGCGCTTGAGCAGGCTCTCGAACAGGTCGCCCAGCACCGAGGCCAGCACCGCAATGGCAGAGACCAGCATCAGCTGTGGCACATGTGCCAGGGTCAGACCGGCCAGCCAGCCGAATGTGCAGGCGACCACGATGCCGGCAAGCATGCCGCCGAGCAGGCCTTCGATGGTCTTGTTCGGGCTGACGCGCGGCGCCAGCTTGTGCCTGCCGAACGCGCGACCGGCGAAATACGCGCCCGAATCGGCCGCCCACACCATGGTCAGCGCGGTCAGCAACCACAGATTGCCCTTGTCCGGATTGGCATGCAGCAGCACCAGCGCGGCCCAGGCCGGCAGCACCGCCAGCGTGCCGGCGGCCAGTTTGAGCGCACGCGCCTGGCCGTTGCCGTGGTCGGCGCCAAAGGTGAAAAAGCGCAGCCAGAGCAAGGCCAGCAGCCACCAGGCCACGCCCACCAACGCGGCAATCTGGAACAGCACCATGGAGCCGGCCGACGCCCACACCATCAGCACCATTAGCAGCAGATTGAGCATCAGCAGCACGGTGCGCGGCAGGCTGTCGTCGATGCCGGACAGCTTGAGCCACTCCCACAGGCCGGTCAGGAACAGGATCGCCGCCAGCGCTGCCAGCCATTGGGTCGGCAGCAGCACGATCGCGCAGATGGCGAGCGGCGCCATGATCAACGCGGCAATCACGCGGGTCCTGGTCATGCGGAGGAGGCCTCTGTCGCCTTGTCGGCAATCTGGGCGCTGGTCAGGCCGAAGCGACGTTCGCGCCCGGCATAGTCGTCCAGTGCCTGCTGCAGCACCGCGGCATCGAACTCCGGCCACAGGGTTTCGGTGAACCACAGTTCGGTGTAGGCCAGCTGCCACAACAGGAAATTGCTGATGCGGGTGTCGCCACCGGTGCGGATGAACAGATCCGGCGCCGGCAGGTCGGCCAATGCGATCCGGCTGGCCAGCAGGGCTTCGTCGATCTGCTGCGGCTGCAGGCGGCCGGCAGCCACCTCTTCGGCCAGTGCACGTGCGGCCAGCGCGATGTCCTGGCGGCCGCCGTAGCTGGCAGCGATGCTCAGCACCAACCGCGAGTTGGCGGCGGTGATGCGTTCGGCGCCGGCCATGCGCTCGCGCAGCGGCGCGGCAAAGCGGCTGCGGTCGCCGATGAAGCGCACTTGCACGCCACGCCGCTGCAGTTCGTCGACCTCGCGATCGAGCGCATGCAGGAACAGCTTCATCAAGGCATCGACTTCCTCCTGCGGGCGGCCCCAGTTTTCACTGGAAAACGCGAACAGGGTCAGCGCGCAGACGCCTTTTTCCAGGCAGAAATCGATGGTGCGATTGACCGCGCGCGCGCCTGCGCGATGGCCGATCATGCGCGGACGACGCCGACGCTGCGCCCAACGCCCATTGCCATCCATGATGATGGCGATGTGGCGCGGCACGGCGGCAGCGGAGGGTTCTGGATGCATGGCAGGCGATGCCACGATCAGACCGTCATCAGTTCCTGTTCCTTGCTCTTGACGACCTCATCCACGTCCTTGATGGCCTTGTCGGTGAGCTTCTGGATATCGTCTTCGGCACTGCGCGCCTCGTCTTCGGTGACTGCCTTGTCCTTGAGCAGATCCTTGACCTGCTGGTTGGCATCGCGACGGATGTTGCGGATGGCCACCTTGCTGTCTTCGCCTTCGCCATGCACGGACTTGCTGAGCTCCTTGCGGCGCTCCTCGGTCAGCGGCGGCAGGTTCAGACGGATCACGGTGCCGACCACGGTCGGGGTCAGGCCCAGATCCGAGGCATAGATCGCTTTTTCCACGTCCTTGATCATGCCCTTGTCGAACAGGCTGATGACCAGCGAGCGGCCTTCGGAGACGCTGATGCTGGCAACCTGATTCAACGGGGTGTCGGTGCCGTATGCCTTGACCTTGATGTTGTCCAGCAGCGCCGGAGAGGCGCGGCCGGTACGCACGGTGGTCAGGGAATGGCGCAGAGCATCGATGCTCTTGGTCATGCGCGTGAGCGCGTCTTGTTTGATCTGGTTGAGCATCGCCGGAATCCGTGTGGAGCTGAATCCGGGGATTATAGCCGGGACTGCGTTTTGAGACTTGCCGGCTGGCAGGGTCCTGCGCAGCCGGTTCACTTGCGGCGCCGCTTCAGCCCGGCGGCGCTATCGGTCGGGTGTCAGCGCATTCCCCGGCAGCGCGCCTTTGCGAATCCCGAATCCCGGTTCCCCCATCCCAGCCTCAGCTGCGGCCCTGAACCAAGGTGCCGATCTGCTCGCCGTGCAGGATGCGCAGCAGCACGCCGGGCTCGCTCATGCCGAAGATGCGCAGCGGCAGGTCGCTGTCGCGTGCCAGGGCGAAGGCGGCGGTGTCCATCACTTCCAGGCCCTGCAGGATGACCTGGTCGTAGGTCAGGGTGTCGTAACGCACCGCATCGGTGTGCTTCTTCGGATCCTTGTCGTAGACGCCGTCGACCTTGGTTGCCTTGAGCAGCAGGTCGGCGCCGATCTCGATCGCGCGCAGCGCCGCACCCGAGTCGGTGGTGAAGAACGGGTTGCCGGTGCCGGCGGCGAAGATGGCGATGCGGCCCTTTTCCAGATGACGGATCGCGCGCCGGCGGATGAAGTCTTCGCACACGTCGTTGATCTTGATCGCGCTCATCACGCGCACCTTGGCGCCGAGCTTCTCCAGCGCGTCCTGCATCGCCAGTGCGTTGATCACGGTGGCCAGCATGCCCATGTGGTCGCCGGTGACGCGGTCCATGCCGCTGGCGGCCAGACCGGCGCCGCGGAAGATGTTGCCGCCGCCGATCACCAGCGCGACCTGCGCGCCGGCCTGCTGCGCTTCGATCACCTCATGGGCGAGGCGGTTGATGACTTTGGGGTCGATGCCGTAATCCCCGTCTCCCATCAGCGCCTCCCCGGAAAGTTTGAGAAGAATGCGGCGATAGGGGAGTGCAGACATGGGGGAAACCTCGGTGTGGGGGGATCGGCAAACGCCGGCAAGTCTAGCGGAAGCCTGTCACCGGGCGTGGTAAAAATTCGCTTGTCGGGGCGTGACGTGATGCGTTGCTCAGTGCGCGCGCGGCGGCTGCGGGGCTGGTACATCGGTCGCATCGTAGGCGGTGACACGGTTGCGGCCGCGATGCTTGGAGCGATACAGCGTGCTGTCGGCAGCCTGCAATAAATGCTCGATGCTTTCGAACTGGCGGCCGCCGCCGCCATGCGTGGCCAGCCCTGCGGAGAAGGTGATGTGCAGCGGGCCGCTCTGCAATTGCGCCATCGGCGTGCGTGCGGTTTCGACCAGGATGCGCTCGATCACCATCAACGCCGCTTCGGCTGTGGTGTTGGGCAGGATCACCAGAAATTCTTCGCCGCCATAGCGTGCGACCAGGTCGCTGGTGCGCACCATCCGCTGCAGTGTCTGCGCAAAATTGCGCAGCACCTCGTCGCCGATCAGATGCCCATGCGAATCGTTGACGCGCTTGAAGTCGTCCAGGTCGATGAAGGCGATCGACAGCGGCCAGCTCTGGCGCGATGCAAGCTCGAATTCGTGCTCGAGCGCAGTGCCGAGCTGGTGCCGATTGAACACGCCGGTGAGTGCGTCGCGGCTGGCCTGTTCGGCCAGATGACGCATGCGGTTTTCCGATTCGTCGGCATGCCGGCGCGCTTCGGCCACATCCTGCAACTCGCGCAGGCTGCGCAGCATCGCCAACTCGCGGGCCTGCTCGAAGATCATCTGGATGTGCTCGGGCTGCGGCACGCGGATGTCGAACAGGGCTTCCAGTTCGGGCAGCGATTCGGCGATGCGCTCGATCACTTTTTCGAAGCGTTCGGCGTCCAGTTCCAGCACCTGCTGGGCCTGCTGTTGCGCGTGTTCGGTGGCGGTGACTGCGCTGGCCGACAGCCAGATATCGGCCAGCCGCCCGGACAGCGCGACACAGGCCATAAACGGTTCCAGGCTGGCTGGCTCCTGTTCGCTTTGCGCGATCGCGTTCTGCAGATATGGCGGCAATTGCCATTGATGCGCAAGCCAGGCGCCGACCTCGGCATGGGTTGCGCCCAGGTGTTCGCGCTCGGCTTCCAGCAACGCGGTGTTGTCCGGTGCCTGTTCCAGCAGCGGCGCATACAGCGCGGGTGCGCCTTGCAGCAGGGCCAGCTTGCCGATGTCCTGCAGCAGGCCGGCCAGCATCAATTCTTCGGGTTTGCGGATGCCGTAGGCCTGCCCGAGGATGCGGCTGGCCAGTGCGCACAAGCCGGCACGCCGCCAGATACGATCGTGCAGCGGATGCGCGGTGAAGGTGCTGCGCACGCCGTGCACCATCGAAAACCCAAGTGCCAGGCTCAAGGTGGCGTTGAGGCCGAGCATGGTCAGCGCCTGGCCGAGGTTGTCGATGCGGCGGCGGCTGGCGTACAGCGGCGAATTGGCAACGCGCAGCATGCGTGCGCTCAACGCCATGTCCATGCCGATGACATTGGTCGTCGCGGTCATGTCCACATCGGGGTCTTGCGCAAGTTCAATGATGCGCAGCGCGACGCCGGGCGGCGATGGCAGATTGCGGCAGTAGTGCAGGGCGGCTTGGAGGTCTGGTTGCATGATTCATCGCCGACAGTGAGCGCAAGCATACAGCTGCGTTCGTTGAGTGGGGCACGCCAAGCCTTGCCATCGCTGCGCTGCGATGTGCGCGTTCTGGACGCTGAGAGCCTTGTCGGCATTCAGATTTAGCGGCCACCGTCACAACATCTGTAGAGTCGAGGTCGGTTGTCGGTGCGGTGTATGCGTGCGCTTCAGCTTTGAGCGTCAGTGCGGATGCGCATCAGGGTTCAGGCAAAAAAAAGCCGCGGCATGCCGCGGCTTTTTTTGCGTGTGGCGAAGATCAGGCCAGGCCGGCCTGCTTCATCACTTCGGCGGCGTAGTCTTCCACCACCTTCTCGATGCCTTCGCCAACGGCCAGGCGCTGGAAGCCGATCACCTCTGCACCGGCCGCCTTGACGGCCTGCTCGACGGTCTGATCGGTGTTCAGCACGTAGGGCTGCCCGTACAGCGTCACTTCGTTGATGATCTTGCTGATCTTGCCGCTGATGATCTTTTCCAGGATCTCGGCCGGCTTGGACTTGTCCTTCTCGGACATCTTGGCCAGTTCGATTTCCTTTTCCTTGGCAACGAACTCGGCCGGAACGTCGGCGGCCTTGACGTGCGGCGGGTTCATCGCGGCGATGTGCATGGCGATGCCGCGTGCCAGCTCGATGTCACCACCCTTCAGCTCGACCAGCACGCCGATGCGGCCGCCGTGCACGTAGGCTGCGACGTTGTTGGCGCTGTCGATGCGCACCAGGCGGCGCACCTGCAGGTTCTCGCCGACCTTGGCGATGACCGCAGCGCGGCGCTCTTCGATGGTCTCGCCGCTGTCGAGCTTGACGCTCTTCAGTGCTTCGGCATCGGCTGCGTCCGAGTTCAACGCAGCGGTGGCCACGGTCTCGGTGAAGGCCAGGAAGTTCTCATCCTTGGCGACGAAGTCGGTTTCGGAATTGATTTCGACCAGCACGGCCTTGCCGCCGGCCTGGGCGGTCGCGATGCGGCCTTCGGCGGCAACACGGTCGGCCTTCTTGTCGGCCTTGGCCAGACCCGACTTGCGCAGCCATTCGGCGGCGGCGTCGATGTCACCGGCGTTTTCGACGAGTGCCTTCTTGCACTCCATCATGCCGGCGCCAGTGCGCTCGCGCAGTTCCTTGACCAGGGAAGCAGTGATTTCCATGGAATTACCTCGTTTGGACGAATGCATGCGGCGGAGATGTTCCGCCAATGAGGAGACGGCGCAATGTGCTGGCCGCCCCCGTAGATGTCTTCAGTGGCCCGGGCGACGGGACGCCATGGTCCCGTCGGGGCTGCGGCCGCACAGCATGGTGCGGCCGCATTGCAGGCCGATTACTCGGCAGCAGGAGCAGCCGGAGCTGCGGCATCGGCCGGAGCGTCAGCCTTCTTTTCGGTCTTCTCGGCTTTCTTGGCCGGGGCGCGACGACCCTTGCCTTCGTCGGCGGATTCGGCCGAGAACTCTTCTTCGCGCACGGAGGCGGAGTTCGGAGCAGCAGCCTTGCCTTCCAGCACGGCGTCGGCAGCGGCGCGTGCATACAGCTGCACGGCACGGATGGCGTCGTCGTTACCCGGGATGGCGTAGTCGACCAGGGCCGGGTCGTAGTTGGTATCGACCACCGCGATCACCGGGATGCCGAGCTTCTTGGCTTCCTTGATGGCGATGTCTTCATGGCCGATGTCGATCACGAAGATCGCGTCGGGCAGGCGGTTCATTTCCTTGATGCCGCCCAGCGAGGCGTCCAGCTTCTCGCGCTCGCGACGCAGGCCCAGCACTTCGTGCTTGACCAGCTTCTCGAAGGTGCCATCGGTCTCGGCCGCTTCCAGTTCCTTCAGGCGCGCAACCGACTGCTTGACGGTGCGGAAGTTGGTCAGCGTGCCGCCCAACCAGCGCTGGGTCATGAACGGCATGTTGCAACGCTCGGCTTCTTCCTTGATGGACTCGCGCGCGCTGCGCTTGGTGCCCAGGAACAGGATGGTGCCGCGCTTCTGCGCGATCGAGGAGAGGAAGTTCATCGCGTCGTTGAAGAGCGGAACGGTCTTCTCGAGGTTGATGATGTGGATCTTGCCGCGCGCGCCGAAGATGTACGGCGCCATCTTGGGGTTCCAATAACGGGTCTGGTGACCGAAATGGACGCCGGCTTCCAGCATCTGACGCATGGTGACTTGGGGCATTGAAATAACTCCTGGTAGCGGAATCGCCGTGCGCGGCTGTTGTTGAAAAGTCCGCACATGGATGTGCGGGCTGTTGCGAGGGACTCGCATCAAAACGCACATGATTCCGGGGTTGGGCTTCCCTGTCGCCTCCGTGTCGAACCCCTCGCGGGGCACCCCGGCACGGATGGCGGCGGCAGGTGTGAATTCGTCGGTGACGTCCGACGTGGACGACGCAATGCGTAAAGACGCAAAACAGCCGGCGGAGTATAGCCGGCAGGGCGCGTCTGCGCAATTGGTCGGATTGGGGACGTCCAGCTGCGCTGAAGCTCAACAGCTTGGGCGCTTTGAGAGGTTCATTGGAGGTGTGGATGCTTCGGGGGCAGAGCAGCTGGTCTGTTGATTGGCTGCGGGGCCCTTGCCCGCCCACCATCGCGGGACACGCCGCAAGTACGTCCATGTAGGCTCTTACGCGGCATCCATGCCGCGTAAGGTCCCGCGACGGTGGGCGGGCAAGGACCAGTGGAGATGGCTGGTGTGCATGGTTGCGAGCAGTGAATGCGGCGCGGCGGTCAGATGCGGTGCGGCCTGATCAGCTCAGTTCGATCCAAACAACTGAGCGGTTTCGTCAGTCACCCTACACGGTCCCGATTCCCTTTTCCCGATTCACGGCTCAAGCGTCAGCGTGGTCTCGATGTCGCTGTTGATGCGCGCCACGAAGCGGCCGCTGCCGGTGGGCAGGTTGGCCGGCAGTGCCCAGTGGCGGGTTTGGCCTGGCAACACATAACCGGCCAGATCATCGCGGATGCTGCGGCGGGTGCCGCCGGCATCGATGTAGGCCAGATCGGCCAACCGTGCATGGCTGAGCCCGGCATTGTGCACGCTCAGTGCGCGTCCGCCGCCGTGGCCGGACAGGGTGGTCCGCAGCACCGGATTTGGCGCGGCGGGCTGGCTGGGCAGGGCGAATACCGGGGTGGAGTAACGCAGCAACTCGGTTTCGTCGCCGGTGGCGTGTTGGGTCACCACCAGTCGATAGCTGTCTTCGGTCTGCACCGGGCTGGGGCCGAGCCGGATCACCCGCAACAGCTGGCGCCCTTGCGACGGGATCTCGAAATGATTCGGGCTGACCGTGGCGCCTGTGGCGGGCTCGAGCACTTCGCGCTCGCCATCCTGCCGCCAGCGGTAGAGCTTGGCTTCGGCGCGCCATGGCAGCGCGGCCTGGTTGTAGAGCCAGACCGTGGCCTGATCGCCGTCGGCCGGGATATGCGCAGTGGTCGGTGCGATGGCGATCTCGGCAGCGACGGCGGCGCCGTCGATTGCGACGCAGGCCAGCGCAACTGCGATCCAGCACTGAAGGGAGCGTCGCGTGGCCATGGTCAGAACGCGATCGTGGTGATGCGTGCGGCGGTGGCCGGCGCCGGGCCTGCCAATGCGCTGGCGTCCTGGCCGGTGCTGGCGATGGCCGGTGTTTCGGCGGCCGGGGCCGGCCGGGCGATCGCCATCGGCGTGCCCCTGGAACAACTGGCACGCGGCGGCGTGGTGCGCAGCTCGCAACCGCTGAGCAGGCGCAGGCCGATGTGCAGGGTGGAATTTTCCGGGCCGCGGCTGGCCGCAGCATTGGCCACAGACGCGCTGCAGAACAGAGCAAGCAGCATCAGGCGCTTCAGGAGGGTGACCGGCATCATGAAGGCAATCGTTTGCATTGGAGACGTAACAAATAGCGACGCTCCGGATGCGAACTTGATTAACTGTCAATAAGTGATGGAGACGGTCACCGTGTCGTTGTAGTCGCCTGCGATGGGGAGTTGCGGTGCGGGCGCGCGGCCGTAAACGGTCACCGTCTGGGCCACGCCGTTGCCGGTGCCGCTGAGCGTATCGACGCCGATGCTGGTCCCCCAACGGCTGCCGCGGCCGACGTCTCTGTAGAGCTCATAGGCGATGTAATTGGCGCTGCTGGAATGCCGCATGCGTCGGAGACTGCCCGTGGCGTTGATGCCGTCGCCCAGACCGATGTTCCAGGCGGTGCGGTTGGTGCAGGTCAGGCTGATGGTGGAGCTGCGGTCGATGGCGGTACTGATGGTGCCGGCAATGCTGCCGAAATCCAGGTCGGTGGTGACGTAGGTATTGCAGCGTGCCGACACGTTGGCCGAGGCGGTGAACGGGAAGGCGTTGCTGGCGGTCTTGGCGCCGCTGCCGCCGGCCATGCAACTGCCCGGAAGCGATGGGACGCCGATGATGCTCTCGTTGTAGGCGTAGCGCAGCACGGTGTCGGCGCCGCCGAAACTGCTGGTGTGGTTGCCGACCGACAGGATCTGGTTGGCCGGAATGCGCCCATACAGCGTGATGGTGGCCGTCTGCGAGCCACCGGTGATCACCGGGACGCCGTAGGACAGCGTCAAGGTGCGCGGCGAGGGCGTTGTGGATCCGGTGGCGCCCCAGATCTGGGTGCGTGTTGCGTCGCTGTAGATCTGGAAGTCCAGGCTGTCGCTGGTGGAGTTGAGCATGCGGCGTGGCGCATACAGCCCGCTGCTGGCGCTGCCCGGCCCCAGGTCCAGGCAGAGGCTCACTTGTGCGTAGCCCAGGACGCTGAGCGCGGCGGTTGCGCAGGAGACGTTGAGCGTTGCCACTGCATCGGTGGTGCCATTGGCTGCCACATTGCCGAACGCCAACGGCGTGCCCAGCGTGACGGTACACGTGGTGTCGGCCTGCGCGCGCTGGCTTGGTGCCAGCCATAACATCGCGATAGCCAGTGCAACCATCAGGCGCCAGAGGCCGTGCAGGTTCATGGCGTTTTCTGCTCGGTGACGCATTGCAGTGGTCCCACCCGCGGAATGCCGCTCGGGTTGGCCGGATAGGTGAACTGCGCGCTGCAGCGGCCCTGCGGCAAGTCGACCAGCAGGCGATTGTCGCTCTGCAGATTGTCCAGATAGGTTTCGCCGTCGTAGCCCACCACCACGCGTTCGGCATCGCCCTCGCGCTGCACCACGCTGCCCACCGGCAGCGGGGCGCCTTGTGCGTCGTGCAATACGATGATCGCCGCGCGCACGCGGGTGATGCCGAAGCGCACCGCGACGCCGGATTGCTGGCGCGGCGTCACTGCGGTATCGACGCGGTCCACGCGCAGGTCTGCCGGCAGGTTCAAGGTGTCGATCGACAACTGGTTGCGCTGCCACGATTGCAGCGGGGTGACCAGCAGCGTGCCGCGCGCATCGGTGACGCCGATCAGGCGATTTTCCAGCCGCACCGGAATGCCGGCCTGGCCGTCGGTGGACACCACCGCAAAGGCGTCCTGGATATCGCGCGCTGCAAAGCCGCGCCCGTTCATCCACACCAGGCTGCCGCTGGCGCTGGCATAGCCGAAGTTGTCGCCATCCTGATTGGCCGCGCCGAGGTTGTAGCGGCCGACCCGGTTCAACCAGCCAAGTTCGGCCAGGCCGCCGCTGGCATCGTCGCCGGCACGCCCCTGCAGGCGCCAGCCGATGCCGCCCAGGTCGCCGTCGCCCGGCAACGGCTGGCTGACATCGGCCACAAATCCGGTGCGGTTGCCGTTGCGCTGCATCGAGGCGCTGGCCTGACGCAGCTCGCCGAAGGTGGTCGATAGCGACAGATACAGGCTGCGATCGCTGCGCACGTCCAGGTTCTGATTGCCGGACAGATTGGCGGCCCATTTGCGCCCGAAACTGCGCGACCAGAACACGCTGGCATAGCGCGAGGTGTCGCCTTGCGGATAGCTCAGCCGCACGTAGCTGGTGCCGAGCGAGCCGATCGGATTGACGTTGACGCCGAACACCGCGCGGTCGCTGATGCGCGCCGGCAACGCGCCCTGCAGCGCGCCCAGGTCGCGATAGTCGCCGTGGGTGCGCTGGGTGCCGGCGGTGAAGTTGAAACGACGGTTGTTCCAGGCATACCCCAGCACGTACTGCCCGCCGCGCAGCGCATCCATCCGGCTATGCGCGTAGGCCGCGTTGACCACGCCGCCTGCGCCGAGCAGCCACACGCCGCCGGCACCGGCGTTGACCACGCCGCCGCCGGCCTCGGTATGCGCTTCGATGGTGAAGTCATCGCGCAGGCCCTTGCGCAGCGTGGCGCTGGCGACCGTGCGCGACTCGTAGGAAAACGAGCGCACGCCGTAGTCCTGGCGCAGATGGCCGATGCCGGCCGACCATTCGGAAATGCCGCGCGCCAGCAGTTGCGGCGTGCCATAGAACGCGAAGTCCAACCGGCGCACCTGGCCGAACGCATCGGTCACCACGATCTGCGCCTGCCCGGTGCCGCTGATGCCGGGTTGCGCGGCCAGCTGGAACGGGCCGGCCGGCACCTGGCCGCTGTACTGGCGCAGCCCGTCGACGTAGAGCTCCACCGTCGACGGCACCACCGCCTCGCCCAGGAAGCTTGGTGTGGGGGTGAGCACGCGGTACGGCTGCAAGGCGTAATTGCGGCCGATCTGTATCCCGCCCAGGCGGATCGAGCGGCTCCAGTCGACAAAGCCGCTGTAGAAGTCGCCGACCGTCAGGCTGGTGGCGCTGTCGGGGAAATCCATCTGCCAGGCGCTGTCCAGACGCACCGCTTCGCTGCGCCAGCGCTGGTCCTGCGGGCGGTCGTAGGCCAGGAACACCGCGGTGGTGTCGACCATGCCGCGGCCGATGCCGAAGCCGCGCACTTCGGTGGCCAGCGACACGCTGCTGGCCCCGGCATTGCGCGTGGCATAGAAGTCGTAATTGAGCAGCATGCCCGGCGAGGCAGTGGCGCTGGGCGGTGAGACCTGTTCGGCCTTGAGTACCGTGGTGGAGAGCGACAGCTGCGCCAGCGGCACCTGCAACGCAAGCCGTTGCAGCGCAGCGTCGTAGCACACCTCCACATCGGGCAGGCGATCCAGATCGACCAGCTCGCTGGCAGGGCGGTCGGCCAGGAGGAAGCCCAGCTTGCGCAGCGTGTCGACGGAGCCGCGCAGGTGGCCGTCCACCAGTTCGAACGGCGCCAGGCCGCGCTCGGCCTGGTTGAGGCTGACATCCAGGTACAGCGTCTGCGGCAGGGCCGCCACGTTCTGCGGCGCCTGATCGGGCAACGGCGCCATGTCGGCCAGATCGCCAGAGGCGGCATGTGCCAGGCAGGTGGCGGTCGCAAGCAGCGTCATCGCCAGCCGGCCCGCATCACGGCGCTGCCGGCGCGGCCAACAAGGTACGTTCGTCCGCCTCACCATTGATCCTTGCGATGATGGTGCCGCGGCCGAACTGGGCCAGCGGTGCCCCCAGCGACCAGCGCATGGTCTGGCCGGGCAGGACATAACCCACCAGCCCGTTCAATGCCGTCTTGGTCGTGCCATCGACCCGATGCTGCAGGTCGGCGACCTGGGCGTGCCCATTGCCGGTGTTGCTGATCTGGATCTGCGCATTGCCGTCGCTGCCGGCAATCACCTGCGTGCTCAAGGTCGGGGTGGATTCGGTCTTGCCCGGCGGCAGCAGGAAGATCGGCACCGAGTAGCGCAACACGAACTGCATGCCCTTGCGATCCGCATCGGCGTTGGGCAATTCGTCGACGATGATACGGTAGCAGGCTTCCTCGCTGGTCGGCGCGGGCCCGGCGCGAATCACCCGAATCAGCTGGCGCTCGCCGGCGGCCAGCGTGCGCATCGGCGGGCTGATCAGCAGTTCCTGGGTCGGGTCGAGCTGGTCCTTGCCGTCACGCTGGGTCCAGCGATAGGCGCGGGTCTGCACCTGCACCGGCGCGCTGCCGCTGTTGCTCAACCAGAGCCCGTCGGCGGACTGCTGGGCGCTCAGCGTCAGCGAGGTCGGCGCCAGCTGCAGGCTGGCCGCATGGGCCGGCTGCAGCGGCACTGCGCTGCCAAGCGCCAGCGTAAGGCTCAATCCGGCCGCGACCAGCCAGGCCGGCATCCGGTACGACAGGCGGTGGTGCAATGGCATGCGCGCGCTCAGTAGACGATCGTGGCGGTGATGGTGTCTTGGTAGGTACCGGTCGCGGGATTGTTGGCCGACGGGTTGGTCACGCGGCCGTAGACCGGATAGACCTGGTTGATGCCGGTGGCGGTGCGGCTCAGCGTATTGGTGCCGGTGGTGCTGCCCCATACCGTGCTGCGGCCCAGATCCTGGTACAGCTGGTAGGCGATGAAGTTGTTGGTGGTGACCAGCGCATCGGTGTTCTTCATGCGGCGGGTAGTGACGTCGTTGGCGGTGCCGGCATTGCTGCCCGCGCTCAAGGCGATGTTGTACGGGGTCAGCGCGGTGCACTGTGCGGTCACGCTGCCGTTGGCGTCGGCATTGGCGGTCGAGGTGGACAACACCGAGCCGAAGTCGACGTCCGTCGCAGACGCCGCCGTGATGGTGCAGGCCTTGGTGACGGCGATCTTGACGTTGAATGTGGTGGTATCTGCTGCGGTGGCAACGCCAATGGTCGAGAGCAGGCCGAGGGACAGCAGGACAGGACGGACAGTACGCATGGACATTTCCTTGACCGGTCTGGTCATTGGTGACGCGACGACGTGTCGCCCTTCCTCCAATGCATCAGCTGTGCCAAACGATAACGCCGAATTCACGCGCTATCTAGCTGTTTAATCTGGTTCTTTTCGCAAAATTGGGATGTCTTGCGGATGACTCCGTTAATGGAGACTATGACGCTTTCTGAACTATGTCACACATGAATGCGCGGTGACGCCAGTTTTCTGCTGCACCGTCCGCTTCCGCCATAACGGCGTGTTTTGCAAAAATCGGCTGCGCGGGTCGTTCAGATTCAGCCCGAATCGGCGATAATCCGGACCATGAGCGTCAATCTAAAAACCAAAGAAGAAATCGAACTGATGCGCGTCGCCGGCCGTCTGGCCGCCGAGGTGCTCGACATCGTGGCCCCGTACGTGCAACCGGGCGTGACCACTGCCGAGCTGGACCGCATCTGCCACGACCACATCGTCAACGTGCAGGGCACCATTCCTGCCAATGTCGGTTATCGCGGCTTCCCCAAGAGCGTATGCACCTCGGTCAATAACGTGATCTGTCACGGCATCCCGAGCGCGGCCAAGGTCCTGAAGGAAGGCGACATCGTCAACATCGATGTCACCGTCATCAAGGACGGCTGGCACGGCGATACCAGCCGCATGTATTACGTCGGCACGCCGTCGGTGATGGCCAAGCGCCTGGTCGATACCACCTACGAAGCGATGTGGCGCGGCATCCGTGCGGTCAAGCCGGGTGCGACGCTGGGCGATCTGGGCCATGCGATCCAGAAGTTCGCCGAAGCCGAGCGCTTCAGCGTGGTGCGCGATTACTGCGGCCACGGCATCGGCAAGGTCTATCACGACGAGCCGCAGGTGATGCATTACGGCCGCCCCGGCGAAGGCCTGGTGCTCAAGCCCGGCATGACCTTCACCATCGAGCCGATGATCAACGAAGGCACCTACCACCATAAGACGCTGCCCGATGGCTGGACCGTGGTCACCAAGGACCGCAAGTTGTCCGCGCAGTGGGAACACATGGTCGCGGTGACCGAAGACGGCGTGGATGTGCTGACGCTGTCGCCGAACGCGCCCGCCCCGGTATGACGGCCACGCCGGCGGATCGACCCGACCCGGGTGTCGCCGGCGATGCCGAGTGGGCCGCGCAGGCCCGTCCGCTGCTGGTGCATGCGGACATGCGGTTGTGCAAGCGCTTCGACCAGGGTGAACCGATCGAACGCCTGGTGGCCTTGCGCGCACGCGCGGTCGACCAATTGATGCGCAATGCCTGGACGCGCTGCATCCCGGCCGATGCCGGGTTGTCGCTGCATGCGGTCGGCGGTTACGGGCGCGGCGAACTGTTTCCGCGTTCGGACGTGGATGTGCTGGTGCTGGGCGACAGCGCGGTGCAGCAACAGCACGAGCAGGCCCTGGCGCGCTTGTTCGCGTTGCTGTGGGATGTGGGCCTGCCGATCAGTCATGCGGTGCGCTCCGCCGCGCAGTGCACTGCCGCTGCAGCCGACCAGACCGTGCTGACCGCATTGATCGAATCGCGCCCGCTGGTTGCAGGGAGCGAGGCACGCGCGGCACTGGCTGCAGCGATCGCCCCGCAACGGGTCTGGCCGGCGCGCGAATTTTTCCAGGCCAAGCGCGAAGAACTGCTGGCGCGGCATCAGCGCTTTGGCGACACCGCCGACAATCTGGAACCGGACATCAAGGACGGCCCTGGCGGCTTGCGCGATCTGCAGACGCTGGGCTGGATGGCGCTGCGCGCCTTCGGCGTCAAGGATCTGGAAGCGCTGGTCGGGCTCGGCCATGTCGGCTTCGACGAGGCTGCAGCGCTGCGGCGCGAGCGCGAAGAACTGGCGCGGTTGCGGTTTGGTTTGCATATCGTGGCCAACCGGCCGGAAGAACGCCTGCGTTTCGACTATCAAAAGACCCTGGCGCAGCGGCTGGGGTTTGCCGACGACCCGGAAAGCCTGGGCGTGGAAAAGATGATGCAGCGCTTCTATCGCAGCGCTGCATTGATCCGCCGCATCAGCGACCGCTTGTTGCAGCGCTTCGAAGAACAATTCGATGGCGAAGCGGTACCGGAACCGATCGGTGGCGGCTTCAGTCTGCGCCGCGGCTATCTGGCGGCCGATGCGGATGATTGGCCGGCCGGCGATGTGCTGCAGGTGTTTGCCTTGTTCGCGCAGTGGGCGGTGCATCGCGAGGTGCGCGGCCTGCATTCGCTGACCGCGCGTGCGCTGGCCGAGGTGCTGCGCGAGTTGCCGGCCTACGAGGTTGCCGATGCGACCGCGCGCGACCGTTTCATGGCGCTGCTGCGCGGCCCGCGTGCGGTGGAAACGCTCAATCGCATGGCGCGCCTGGGCGTGTTGGGCCAGTGGATTCCGGCATTCGCCAGCGTGTCCGGGCGCATGCAGTTCGACCTGTTCCATGTCTACACGGTGGACCAGCACACGCTGATGGTGCTGCGGAATATCGCGTTGTTTGCGGCCGGTCGCGCCGACGAACGTTTTTCGATCACGCATGAAGTCTGGCCGCGCTTGCGCAAGCCGGAATTGCTGCTGCTGGCCGGCCTGTTTCACGATATTGCCAAGGGCCGTGGCGGCGATCATTCCGAGCTGGGTGCGGTGGATGCGCGTGCGTTCTGCCAGGCGCATCGGCTCAGCGGAGGCGACACCGCCTTGGTGGCCTGGTTGGTCGAGCAGCATCTGCGCATGTCGGTGACCGCGCAGAAGCAGGACATCTCCGACCCGGAGGTGATCCATCGTTTCGCCACACTGGTGGGCACGCGCGAACGGCTGGACTATCTGTATCTGCTGACCTGCGCCGACATCGCCGGCACCAGCCCCAAGTTGTGGAATGCCTGGAAGGACCGGCTGCTGGCCGATCTGTATTTCGCTGCGCGCCGTGCCTTGCGCGAAGGTCTGGAACACCCGCCGCCGCGCGAAGAACGCCTGCGCGAAGCGCGCGAGTCCGCGCGCGCGCTGATGCAGGCGCAAGGCCACGACGATGCCACCATCGACCGGCAGTTCGCCGGCATGCCGGACGAGAATTTCCTGCGTTTCCGTCCCGAGCAACTGGCCTGGCAGGCGGTTTCGCTGATCGAAGTGCAGATCGGCCAGACCACGGTCAAGGCGCGTCGCGCAGTGCCGGACAACGACGCACTGGAAGTGTTCGTGTACTCGCGCGACCGTGACGGGTTGTTCTCGGCGATCGTCGCCACGCTGGATCGCAAGGGGTATGGCATCCATCGCGCACGCGTGCTGGATGCACCCAACGATGCCATCTTCGACGTGTTCGAAGTGCTGCCGCAGGACAGCTCTGCCGATGGCGACCCGCAGCGTCTGGCTGCGGCCTTGCGCCAGGTGCTGGCCGGCGACCTGCAGAAAGTGCGTCCTTCGCGGCGTGCGGTGCCGCGACAGCTGCGCCATTTCCGCTTTGCGCCGCGCGTGGAATTCAGCGAAAGCGCTGGCGGCCGCCGCACCCGCATCAGCCTGGTCGCACCCGATCGCCCCGGCTTGCTGGCCGACGTGGCCAACGTGCTGCGCCTGCAACACCTGCGCGTGCACGACGCGCGCATTGCCACGTTTGGCGAGCGCGCCGAAGACCAGTTCCAGATTACCGACGAGCACGACCGCCCCTTGTCCGAATCCGCCCGGCAGGCGCTGCGCGATGCGCTGTGCGCCTGTCTCGATCCCACCTAGCACCTCCGGAGACCCCATGGCTACCAAGAAGACTGCGCGCAAGCAGAGCGCGACCACGACCAGCGCAGCGCCTGCGCGCGCGACCGCAAAGAGCAGCAAGGCGAGCGGCAAGCCGAGTGACAACAAGTCGGTCGGCAAGCCGGTCAGCAAGCCGGTCAGCAAGCCGGTCAGCAAGCCAGGCAAGCCAGGCAAGCTGCCTGTTGCGCGCAAGGCCACCGCTGTCGCAGCTGCCGACACCAAGGCTGCTGCCAAGAAGAGCATTGCAAAGAAAGTCGCCGTCAGCGCACCGCGCGTGGCCAAGCAGCCGACCAGCGTGGTGTCTGCGCCGGCGGCCCAAAAGGCTGCCGCTGCGAAGAAACTGCCGATCGCCGAAAAGGCCGTGCACAGCGTTGCCGCGCAGGTGGGCACTGACGAACTCAAAGTCGGTATCGAGAGCGCATTCGAGCGCCGTGCCAGCTTGACCATCGACGAAATCGACGGCTCCACCCGCGCCATCGTCACCCGCGTCATCGACGGATTGGAGAGCGGCGAGTTCCGCGTCGCCGAGCCGGACGGGCAGGGCGGCTGGACCGTCAACGAGTGGTTGAAGAAGGCCGTGCTGCTGTATTTCCGTGTCAACGAGATGGCGGTGATCGAGGCGCAGCCGGCGCCGTTCTGGGACAAGGTGGAATCGCGTTTTGCCGGCTTCAACGAGGCCGAATTCCGCAAGGCCGGTGTGCGTGTGGTGCCGGGCGCGGTGGCGCGTCGCGGCAGCTATTTCGGCAAGGACGTGGTGCTGATGCCGAGCTTCACCAATATCGGCGCGTACGTCGGCGAAGGCAGCATGGTCGACACCTGGGCCACGGTGGGTTCGTGTGCGCAGATCGGCAAGCACTGCCATCTGTCCGGCGGCGCCGGCATCGGCGGCGTGCTGGAACCGCTGCAGGCCAGCCCGACCATCATCGAAGATCATTGCTTCATCGGCGCGCGTTCGGAAGTGGTGGAAGGCGTGGTGGTGGGCCATCACAGCGTGATCGGCATGGGCGTGTTCATCGGCCAGAGCACGCGCATCTACAACCGTGCCACCGGCGAAATCTCATATGGCTACGTGCCGCCGTATAGCGTGGTGGTGTCCGGGCAGCTGCCGTCCAAGGACGGTTCGCACTCGCTGTATTGCGCGGTGATCGTCAAGCAGGTGGATGCCAAGACGCGCAGCAAGACCAGCGTCAATGAGCTGCTGCGTGGCCTTGCCGATTGAGCACGCAACCGAACGTGCACCAGGACATCCTCTCCAGGGCCGCATCGCGCTGGGTGAGGTGGGGCATCCCGGCATTCTGGCTGGGCTGGGGCGTGCTTTACACGGTCGGTGTGCTGACCCGCGATCCCAGGGTCACAACCGGCGGGCCGTGGCATTGGATCGTGCCGGCGCTGGTGGTGGCGATGGCCCTGCGTTGGCTGCGGCAACCGGCGCATTGGGCGCAGGTGTACGACGCCGGCGATGCCTTGTTGATCGAGCACCAGGGACGGCGGCAGCGCATCGACCTGCGTGACCTGCGCGCGGTCGAGCCGGCCTGGCTGATTCCTCCGCTGCGCCTGGCACTGCGGGTGCAGGCCGGTGACGCACCGGTGATCTTCCTGCCTGCCCGCGGCCGGTCGCCCGAACTGCTTGCCACCGACCTGATGGCGCGCGCCGATGCGCGCCGCGCAACCACAGGAACTGCATGACATGACCACGCTATACGGACTCAAAAACTGCGACACCTGCAAAAAAGCCACCAAGTGGCTGGACCGCTTCGATGTCGCCTACACCTTCGTCGATTACCGCGATCACAAGCCCGAGCCGGAGACGCTGGTGGCGTGGGCCGACCAGGCCGGCGGATTCGATGTGCTGATCAACAAGTCGTCGACCACCTGGCGGCAACTGCCGGACAACCGCAAGGCCGCCGCCAGCGCCGCCGAATGGAAACTGCTGCTGCGCGAATATCCGCAACTGATCCGCCGGCCGGTGGTCATCACCGATGACGGCCAGCTCAGCCAGGGATTTTCGGACAACGGTTTCAAGCAGCGCTTTGGCGTTGCGTGAGCCGGTGCTGACGCAGCTCCCCACTTCTCCAGTGATTCCCGATCATGTCCGACATTGTTGACCTCACCTGTGAACTGATTTCCCGCCCGTCGGTGACGCCCGACGATGCCGGCTGCCAGGAGCTGATCGCGCAGCGTCTGGCGCGCGCCGGATTTGCTCTCGAACACCTGCGCCTGGGCGAGGTGGACAATCTATGGGCCACGCACGGCAGCGGTGCGCCGGTGCTGGTGCTGCTCGGCCACACCGATGTGGTGCCGCCGGGGCCGCGCGAGGCGTGGACCAGCGATCCGTTCGACCCGCAGATTCGCGATGGTGTGCTGTACGGGCGCGGCGCCGCCGACATGAAGAGTGGAGTGGCCGCATTCGTGGTCGCCGCCGAACAGTTCGTTGCCGCGCATCCGCAGCACACCGGCACGCTGGCGCTGCTGCTGACCTCCGACGAAGAAGGCGATGCCATCGATGGCGTGCGGCGGGTGGCCGAGCTGTTCCGCCAACGTGGGCAGGCGATCGATTGGTGCATCACCGGCGAGCCGTCGTCCACCGAGCGATTGGGCGACCTGCTGCGCGTCGGCCGCCGCGGCAGCCTGTCCGGCACGCTGACGGTGAAAGGCGTGCAGGGGCATGTGGCGTATCCGCACAAGGCGCGCAATCCGATCCATCTGGCAGCACCTGCATTGGCCGAGTTGGTCGCACGACGCTGGGACGAGGGCTTCGAAAGTTTTCCGCCGACCAGCCTGCAGATCTCCAACATCCATGCCGGCACCGGCGCCAACAACGTGATCCCGGGCGAGCTGCAGGTGGCCTTCAATCTGCGCTACACCCCGCATTGGGATGCGCCGCGACTGGAAGCGGAGATCGCCGCAGTGCTGGATCGCCACACGCTGGAGTATTCGTTGCGCTGGCATCGCAGCGGCGAGCCGTTCTACACCCCCGAAGGGCGCTTGCGCAGCGTCGCGCGCGGGGTGCTGGGCCAGTTTGCCGGCGCAGCGCCGGAAGAGAGCACTGGCGGCGGTACCTCGGATGCGCGTTTCATCGCGCCGCTGGGTGCGCAATGCATCGAGGTCGGCCCGGTCAACGCCAGCATCCACCAGGTCGATGAGCATGTGCGCGTGGCCGATCTGGACGCCTTGCCGACGCTCTATCGCACATTGATCGAGCGGCTACTGGTCGAATGATGTCCCGTCTGCCGCCGTCGTTGCCGCTGAAACAGTTGCGCCATCGAAAACGAACCGTTAGCGTCGGCTGCATGGTCCTTCGCCTCGCCAACCTCAATAACGCCAACCGCAACAATCTGCGCGCGAATAATCGTGCGCGGCCGATGCGGATCTGCGACTAGGCGAAGTACAGCAAACGCCCAGGAATCAGAAAACCCGCATCGGCCGATGCGGGTTTTTTTATGGGTGTCATTCTCGTGCAGCACGCTCTTCCACCGGCCGCCAACCCCCGCAGTTTTTTCAGGAGTGTTTCCATGTGTTCCATCTTCGGTATTTTCGGCCTGCAACCCGGTGACGATCTGCAGGCATTGCGCCGGCAGGCACTGGAATGTTCGCAACGGCAGCGCCATCGCGGTCCCGACTGGAGCGGCGTGTATGTCGATACCGGCGCGATCCTGGTGCATGAACGGCTGGCCATCGTCGACCCGGCCGGTGGTTCGCAGCCGTTGCTGTCGGAAGATGGGCAGCTCGCCCTCGCCGTGAACGGTGAGATCTACAACCATCGCGAGCTCAAGCAGGAGCTGGTGCAGCCGTACGCCTTCCAGACCGGCTCCGATTGCGAGGTGATCAACGCGCTGTATCGCGAGGATGCGCCGGCCTCCTACCTCAACCGCCTCAACGGCATCTTTGCGTTCGCGTTATGGGACAAGGCGGCCGGGCGGGTGATCATCGCGCGCGACCCGATCGGGGTGGTGCCGCTGTACTGGGGCCATGATCGCGAGGGGCGTTTGCGGGTGGCCTCCGAACTGAAATCGCTGGTCGACGATTGCGCCGATGCCGCGCAGTTCCCGCCCGGCCATTGGTACGACAGCGCCACCGGTGCATTGAGCCGCTACTACGAGCGCGCTTGGCGCGAATACGCCGAAGTGGAGGGCGTGCAGGTGCAGTTGCAGGAATTGCGCGAGGCGTTCGAGCGTGCAGTGCATCGCCAGTTGATGACCGACGTGCCGTACGGCGTATTGCTGTCTGGCGGTCTGGATTCGTCGTTGGTCGCCGCAGTCGCCGCGCGCTACGCACGTCATCGCATCGAAGAGAACGACACCACCGAAGCCTGGTGGCCGCGCCTGCATTCGTTCGCGATCGGCTTGAAAGGCTCGCCGGATCTGGCCGCCGCCGAAGTCGCTGCCACCGCGCTGGGTACGGTGCATCACGGCTTCGAATACACCTTCGAAGAAGGTCTGGATGCGCTGCCGGAAGTCATCCGCCACATCGAGACCTACGACGTCACCACCATTCGCGCCTCCACGCCGATGTTTCTGCTGGCGCGGCGGATCAAGGCGATGGGCGTCAAGATGGTGCTCTCCGGCGAAGGCAGCGACGAAATCTTCGGCGGCTATCTGTATTTCCACAAGGCACCGAACGCGCGCGAATTCCACGAGGAACTGGTGCGCAAGCTCGACGCGCTCAATAACTTCGATTGCCTGCGCGCCAACAAGTCGATGATGGCCTGGGGTGTGGAGCCGCGCGTGCCGTTCCTGGATCGCGAGTTCCTGGACGTGGCCATGCGCATGGATGCCAGTTTCAAGATGATCGACAAGACCAGCAGCGGCGCCATGCGCATGGAAAAGGGCGTGTTGCGCGAAGCGTTCGCCGGCTATTTGCCCGAGTCGATTCTGTGGCGACAGAAAGAGCAGTTCAGCGATGGCGTGGGCTATGGCTGGATCGATGGACTCAAGGCGCATGCCGCCGCGCATGTGAGCGATCGCGAGTTGGCCGCGGCCGACAAGCGCTATCCGGTCAACCCGCCGCAGACCAAGGAGGCGTATTTCTATCGCACGCTGTTTGCGCAGTTCTTCCCCAGCCAGGCGGCTGCGGAGACAGTGCCTGGCGGCAAGTCGATCGCGTGTTCGTCGCCGACCGCCATTGCCTGGGATGCGAGTTTTGCTGCGATGGCCGACCCGTCCGGCCGTGCGATTGCCGGCGTGCACGAACAGGCGTTGGCTTCGTAAGTTTGTTGCAATTGCAGCGGCCGACAGGTACTCGCGCACTGCCGGCCGCTGTTGCGATCACTCGTGGCGTACGCAATAGCCGTAGCGCTGCGGCTCGATATCCACACCGGCCACATCGGCCTGGTTGTTGCGCCACAGGTTCGGCTTGAAGTCGCCCGCAGTGCAGTTGGCGGCGCGGTCCACGCCGATGGTGTAGGTGAACGGATTGCTGGCAAAGCGGTTGTTCTCGAACACGTTGTCCTGGCTCATGCTGTTGTCCCAGCACAGGATTTCCGGTGTGCGGTAGCGAATGGCGCAGGCCAGAAAGATGCCGGCGACCTTGTTGCCTTCGAACTGATTGTTGCTGAAGCGGTTGCGCCGCGCATCCGACAGATAGATGCCCTGGCTGCCATTGCGCTCGAAGCGGTTGTTGCGGATTTCGCTGTCTTCCAGGTGCTCGGTGGTCAGACCTGCCGCCACGTTGTCGTGGATGTAGTTGTTGACCATCGTGACCTTGGCGGTGCGGTTGAACGACACGCCATCCCAGATCGCACCGGAGACGTCGTTGTTTTCGATGGTGATCTCGCGCGTGTCGTACTCGCTCAACAGGCAGGCGCTGCGGCACTTGTTGACCTGCAGGCCGGCAAGCCGGATACCCTGGCCGGAACGCACCACCACCGCGCTATTGCTCAGGTAGGGGCGCTCGGGCATGAATTCCTTGTCGCCGGTGCTGGCGACGATCTGCATGTCTTCGATGCTGACGTTGCGGATCACACCGATCGGCTGCTGATTTTCGTAATCGCCGACCACCAGCGCCGGCTGCTGCACGCCATCGGCCATGCGCAGCACGGTGGTCGGGCCCTTGCCGCGCAAGGTGAGATTGCCGCGGTGGATCGAGACCAGGCCGTTGAGCGGAAATTCGCCTTTTTCCAGGCACAACACCGCAGGCGTATCGCTTTGCGGAAGCTTGTCGATGGCTTTTTGCAGATCCTGGCCGGGGCGCACTTTGGCGGTGCACGCGGCGACGGGCGCGTCCGGTGGGCCGGATTTTGCGGGTGGCGCGGCCGAGCAGGCAGTGGCAATGAACAATGGCAACAGGGCGGAAACGGAGCGGGCAAGCTGAGGCATGCGGATTCCGGTCAGTGGGGGGAGGGGAGCGATGGTGTGGAGATGAATTCCACATCGCGACGGCCTCTAGTGTGTCCCACCGGACGTTAAGGTCTGGCTGATTCCGGCATGCGCGATTCTGCGCAGGTTCATTGCGTCGCAGTGGTCGAGGCCGCAACGGCGTGTGCGGCACGCCGCAGTGGCCGACGAACGTCACAGTTGAGCGCAGCGATCAAGAGCTGAGCGCGTGCGCGGTTGCCGCGCTTAAAAACTGTAAGCCAGCTGCGCATAGATGCGACGCGGTTCGCCCGGAAAATGCCCGGTGCGTTCGGTGAAACCGCTCACCGCATAGACCTTGTCGAACAGGTTCTTGACGTTGACCTGCAGCTTCCACGCATCCCACTGCGTTTGCCAACTGATGTCGAAGATCGCATACGGTTTGACGCGCTGGCCTTCCAGGCTGACCCGCTCGCCCACGTAATCGGCACCAAAGGCGATTGCCGATTTCCAGGCCGGCAGGTCGTAGCGCGTCCACAGGCCGAAGGTGTTGCGCGGTGCATTGGCGAAGCGGTCGCCGGAGGCATTGGTGATGCCGTTGGTGCCTGCATCGAGCACGCGTGCATCGTTGTAGGCGTAGGTCAGATTGAGCACCCAACGTTCGGTGAGGTCGGCCAGCAGATCCACTTCCAGGCCTTCGCTGCGGACCAGGCCGAGGGCGGCGAGTTGATTCACGCCATCGACGATGCTGCCGTTGGCCTGCACGATATTGTTGCGTTCGATGCGGTAAAGCGCAGTATTGAGCGTGAGCCCGCCATCGTTGAGTGCGGTTTTCAGACCGACTTCCCATTGCGTGCTGCGCTCCGGATCGAACGGTCCGCCGACGCTGCTGTCCTGATTTGCCGCATCCTGCGGCAGAAAACCGCTGGCATAACTTGCGTAGGCATTGACGCCATCGCGCAACACGAAGGTGCTGCCCACGCGCCAACTGAGATCGTTGCCGGTGACGCGCGAGCCGTCCAGCAGGTTGTCGTCCTTGAAGCCGTCCCAGCGCAGCCCGGCCATCGCGTACCAGCGTGGCGTCAGTGTGAGTTCGTCCTGCAGATAGGCGCCGTAGCGCTGGCTGCGGGTGCTGGTGGCGCGCCAGGGCAGGCTGTCCAGCCCGTAGTCGTAAAAGCCGCTGCGTCCGTACACCGGGTTGAGCAGATCGATGCCCGGCACCGGGCCGCGTGTGCGGCCGGTGTCGGCGGTATTTGCGGTTTGTGCGCGGAAATCCGCATCCAGCCGGTAGTAATCCGCGCCCATCAGCAGCTTGTGTTCGATCGCGCCGATGCTGGTGCGGAAGATCGCGTTGACGTTGCTGGAGATCGCATCGTTGTCGCGGAACTGGTTGCGCAACTGCCGCGTCATCCATTCGGCGGTGCCGTCGCCATCGCGGTCGATCAGGCCCATCGGCTCGTGATAGATCTGATGCTCGTCGTTCTTGAACCAGCGCAGCGCCATGTCCACGTCCCACGCATCCGACGGCGCGAAGCGATACTGCGCGAACGCCACCTTGGCGCGCATGTCGAGGAAATCGGTGGGCTCGTTGTGGTTCCAGCGACGGTCGGTGAGGAAGTTGCCGTCGTCGTCCACCGGCACGCCACGCAGGCGATTGCCGCCCAGGTTCTGGGTGATGTCGGTGTACTGCAAAGTGAGCTCGCCGGTCTGGCCGATGTCGAACGCCACCGACGCATCGCCGATCTGGCTCTGGCTGTCGGTGTTGCGGCGAAAGCCATCCTCGCCATCGGCATAGGCACCGATACGGTAGCGGATGCGCCCATCGTCGCGTGCCGGGCCGGTGGCTTCGAACGAGGCCGCACCGAAGGATTGATTGCCCACCTGCAGCTCCACCCGGCGCGCGGCCTGATGGCCGGGTTTGCGGGTGACGTAATTGATGACGCCACCGGGTTCGCCGCCGCCGTACAACGCACCGGCCGGGCCCTTGAGCACTTCCACGCGTTCGATATTGAACAGCTGCGGTACCGAAAAGCCGGCATACGGGTCGCCGCGCAATCCGTCGTACAACACGTTTTCCTGGCGGAATCCGCGCAGGGTGACACCGGCATAGCTGAAGAAACTGATGCCGCTGATGCTGCGATACAGATCGGTGATCTGCCGCGCGGCCTGGTCGTCGATCAATTCGCGCGGCAGCACCTGCACCGACTGCGGTACGAGCGCCAGCGGCGTATCGGTGCGCGTGGCCACGGCTGCGTCTTCGGATTTGTAGAGCGTCTGCGCACGGCCCACGACATTGACGCCATCGAGGTCGGTGACGGCAGGCGAGGTGCTGGTCTGCTGAGCAAAAGCGGCCGGCGAGGGGAGGGCGAGCGCAGCGGTAAGCGCGGTGACAAGGAGCGTGGGGCGCATCGGTCACTAATGGGAATGGTTATCAAATGCATCTTAGCATGATGTGCTCGCTTCGCTGCGTGGACCGCTAGAGGTGGCCGGGTGTAGGTGTTGAGAGGTGCAGGTGGAGATTTGCGGACGTGCAGATTTGTAGAACGCAGAAATTAAAACACGCAGACGCGCAGAGCATCCCTTCTCCCACCGGGAGAAGGTGCCCGAAGGGCGGATGAGGGTACGAGCACAGCCGCGTGCCGTCTGTCATGCATAAAGCCGCTTGAAGCTACTGCAGGATGAGCCGCATCGCATGCCATCGCCTGCATGGCATGCGCCCGTACCCTCACCCCAACGCCTCTCCCGCAGGAGAGGGGCTAACGCAGCTCACCCAAGCGTTTTGCTTTCGTCGAAACCCGTATCCACCGTCGAAACCCGTGTCGACAGACCAGACAGCACGACCACGCCTAATTCGGCTGCAATCGCAGCGTGTAACGCGTAGCAGTCGGCAAAAACGGGGTCGGCCGGCCATGCACCCAATCGTCATGCCCTGCGCCCCAGAACGGCGACAGCGGATGTCCGCTCTGGCCGCCTGGCATATGCACGATGCCGTCGCGTTCGTGGCCGGGCGAGACCACCATGCGTTCGGAGGCGCCGAAGGCCGGGCCTTGCACGCGCGGCATGTCGCGATCGCCGGGCAGTTGATCGGGCGGCATGCACAGCCAGCGCTTGGCGAGGGCAGGCAAGGCGCGCGCGATCGGGTGGCAGATCGCGGCGGTATTGCGCTCGCCCCAGGTGCGCTCGCTCAAGGGGCCGTCCTGCGTAGCTAAATCCTTCTGCGCACTGCGTGCAGCATCGGCAAGCAGCTGATCCCAACTGGTGTACGTGGGCGGCAACAAATGTGCAGGGCGCTGCTGCAGCATCGGCCAGACAATGCCTTCCAACTGCGCGCGACGCGGCGGCAGGAAGTCATCGCCAAGCGCAGCGTTTGCCGGTGCCAGCAGTCCGGCTTCCACCGCATCGATGGTCATGCTGCGAAAACCGCGCACGATGCGATAGCTCACCGAGCCGGTGGACGCATGCCCGTCCCACTGCCGCGTGGCGACTTCGATCTGTTGCAGCGCCGGGTCCTTGCTGCGTTCGACCACGCTGCGCAACAACTGCCACCAACGCGTGAGCAGCACGGCGCGATCGTCGAGCTGGATGGCGAGCAGATCCAGTTCGTTGAAACGCTGTTTGGCGAACAGATCGTCGCGGATCTGCTGGGCGCGCGCGCCCAGGTCATAACCGGCATTGCCGAGTGTCGCCAGCTGTTGCGCATCGACGATGCGGCTGTTGGCAGTCCAGAGCCGGTGCGCAGGTGGGTCGATCAAGGCAGGTGCATCGTCGCTGCGCACGGGCCATGGCACGCAGCCGGTCGGCGCAGGTTCGGAAGCGACCGCGCCGGCAGCCGCAGGCAACGCCTCGTTCGACTCCTGCGCCGAGGTTGCAGGTTCGGCAATACCGCTCGGGCTGCACCCCGCATTGCGTGCCGGGCGCGCGCCGATCAGCCGCCAGGCGATGCGCCCGCTGCGATCGGCCAGTACGAGATTTTGCGCAGGAATGCCCGAGCGATCCGCCACCGCAAAGGCCGCTTGCAGATCCACCGCACTGCTCATCTGCGCGAAATCCAGGCGGATTGCACCAGGAAGCTGCGCGGCCCAGCGCAGTGCAAGCAAACTGCCGTCGGCATTCTCGTGCAGGATCGGGCCCCAGACCGCCTCGCGGACAGGAAAACTCACCGGTGCAGCGCCTGCCACACGAATCGTTTCGACATGCGTGGTGAGCGCTTGCGGATGACCGGGCGTGGCTGGCGCAATCCGCGCGAAATCCGCTGTATCGATATAGCTGTTGGTGAACGCCCAGGCCACGTGCCCATTGCTGCCGACCACCACCGCCGGCAGGCCGGGCAGGGTGAAGCCGGTGACATCCACCTTGCCCTCGGGCGCGCTGGTATCCGGATACCGCAAGCGCGCGCGGAACCAGATGTTGGGCGCACGCAGGCCCAGGTGCATGTCGTCGGCGACGATGGCCCGACCATCGCGGGTGAGGCTGCCGTCTACGGCGAAGTTGTTGCTGCCCGGGGTCGGTTGTTCGGCGCGTGGTGCAGCGGCTGGATGCGGCCAACGCCGCAGATCCAGCGTTGCCGCATCCGGAAGCACCGCATCGCCCCGTGCCTGCCCGAACAGCGGTGCATCCCAGCTGGAGCCCTGATGATCGAGCAGCGCCGCCAGTGCGGGCGGCACCACCGCGCGGATGCGTGCGATGGCCAGTTCGGTCTGGTTGTCGTTGTCCTGCAGGTCGGCGTACATCGCCATGCCGGTGAGGATGGAATCGTCCAGCGTCCAGGCGCGCGGTGTCTGTCGCAGCAGCAGGTACGGCCACGGACGCACGCGCAAGGCCGCCAGCCCCGCATTCACGCCGTCGGTATAGGCCTGCAATGCAGCGCGCTGGCTGCCTGCAGCAATGTCCAGGCTGGCATGCACGCGTGCGCGCAACCGATGCACGCGATTGCGTTTGTCCAGGTCCAGCGCCGCAGCGCCAAACAGCTCGGAGAGTTCGCCGGCCGGCGCGCGGCGCATCAGATCCATCTCGAAATAGCGCTCCTGCGCGTGCACATAGCCGAGCGCGCGCATGGCATCGACCTGGCTGGCCGCATCGATGGTGACCACGCCCAATCGGTCGCGCTGCACGCTGACCGGTGCCGCCAGGCCGTGCAGTGCGTTATTGCCGTCCAGCTGCGGCAGGCTGCCAAGCATCAACAGAGACACGGCCAACACGGCCGCCACGACCAACACCACGATTGCCAGCAGCAGCCGGCCCAGCCATTTGCGCATTGTCGACTCCTAGAGCTCGGTCAAAGTGTGGCGCGCCGTCATGACGGTGGCGGGTCTGGTGGCAACGCAACTGAAAGTGATTCCGATTAGATCATTGCCCGGCGGCTTAGGGCACCATGCGCGCATTGCGTCGCTGGAGCACATCATGAAAGGCCATCCCGAAGTCGTCGATTACCTCAAGCAGCTGCTGCGCGGCGAGCTGGCGGCACGCGACCAGTATTTCCTGCATTCGCGCCGTTACGAAGATCAGGGCCTGATGGCGCTGTACGAGCGCATCAATCACGAGATGCAGGAAGAGACCGAGCACGCCGACGCGCTGCTGCGGCGCATCCTGTTCCTGGAAGGCGACCCGGACATGCGGCCGTCGGAGTTTGCGCCCGGCAAGACCGTGGTGGAGATGCTCGAGCGCGATCTGGTGGTGGAATACGAAGTGCGCGCTGCGCTCGCTGCCGGCATGAAGCTGTGCGAGGAGCACGGCGATTACGTCAGCCGCGACATGCTGCTCAAGCAGCTGCAGGACACCGAAGAAGACCACGCCTGGTGGCTGGAGCAGCAGCTCGGCCTGATCAAGCGCATCGGCCTGGAGTTGTACCAGACCTCGAAGATCGACAAGGGTCACGTGGCCGGCTGAGTCGGACGACTGGGCGCTGCGCAGCCGAAGAGCTGGCGCAGCACAGGTTCGCAGTCGGCAGGTGCCGCGCTGTGCATTGCGATTGCTGCGCGGCCTGCGTCATCTACCGACCGTCTGCTGCGGTGTACTGCTTGGCGCATTGCGCGCGTGTACAGAACCACCGCGTGGTGCAACGCCACGTGGTCTCGATTGACTTGCGACTCGCGCATTGTGCGACGCATGCAGCGGCCGACTGATGCGGAGGCAGCGATCGGGCGCGACAACGCGTTCGAACGCGATCGTCACTCGCGTTGCAGGCAATACACCCCGGTCGACAGTGCGGTAACGCCATCGGCACGGAAGCGCGGCTCCTGATCCAGGATGTCGCGGTGTTCCAACGCCTGCACCTGCCACTGCGCGTCGAACAATGCGTGCACCTCGGCAGCATCCACCGAGAAGGGTGGGCCGGCTTTTTCGGCTTGCGGATAGTCCAACGTGATCAGCAGGCCGCAGCAGCCGGTAGGCAGGCGCGCATAGACGGTCTCCAGATAGCGCCGACGTAGCGCCGCAGGCAGGGCGATCAATGCAGCGCGGTCATAGACAGCGCTGCAATCGGCCAGCACGCTTGCGTCCAGTGCAAAGGCATCGCCGCAGATGATTTCGATCGGGCCGGCAACAAAGTGTTCGCCGGCGCTACTGCGGTGTCGCCGCGGTTGCAGGCCTGCGTCATCGAAGAACTGCGTGACGGCCAACGGCGATACTTCCACGCCGAGCACGCGATGGCCCTGCGCGGCGAACCAATGCATATCCAGTGTCTTGCCGCACAACGGCACCAGCACGCGGGCAGCCTTCGGCAACTGCAACGCCGGCCAATGCTTTTGCAGCAGCGGCATCACCTCGCCCTGATGGAAGCCGGTCTGACCATCCTGCCAACGCTGCAACCAGAAGTCTGTATCCATGATGGCGTCTTGTTGTCTTGCGTTGACCAGTGACGTGACGGCGGAAACAGAAGTGACATTGCAGCTCGAAAGGAGCCGATCAGACCGCAGTGCATCGCACAGCCGCGCGACGTTCACTGCTTGCACCATGCACACCGACCATCTCGACTGGTCCTTGCCGGCCCACCGTCGCGGGACCTTACGCGGCATGGATGCCGCGTAAGAGCTTACAGGGACGTACTTGCAGCGTGTCCCGCGATGGTGGGCCGGCAAGGGCCCTGCAGCCAAGCCGCAGATCATCCGCTCTACAACCGACGCATCCGCACCGTTCGATGACCGCTCAAGACGGCGCAGAGCTTGAGCTTCAGCCTCGTTTGGATGTTCCAAGCCGAACTAATCGAGGGCGCGACGACAGTGTCAAACACGCCGCCGCGCGCCGGATGAGTGAATCCTCCTTACTGCACTTCCAGCCCGTCCACTTTCTGCCGCGCCTCAGTCAAACCAAGGCGCTGACAGTGTCGAACGCGCCGCCGCGCGCCGGATGAGTGAATCATCCCTACTGCACTTCCAGCCCGTCCACTTTCTGCCGCGCCTCAGTCAACCAAGGCGCTGACAGTGTCGAACGCGCCGCCGCGCGTCGCATAGGTGAACAGCCGTTACTGAACTTCCAGCCCGTCCACCTTTTGCCACCCTCTCGGCAACAATGCCCCGCGACTCGCACGCGCGCCCACATACGTATCCAGATCCTTGAACGACAGGCTCATGGTGCGTGCGCCGCTGCGTACCAGCAGCGTGTTGCCCGGCGCCACCGCCACCACCGCCACCACGCGCTCGGTGCCGAGCTTGGCCTTGGGGATCTCGATGATCTTGTTGCCTTTGCCCTTGTCCAGCTCGGGCACATCGCTGGCTGTCACCGCAAGCAGATTGCCGGCGCTGGTGACTGCGACGATCCGGTCGGTCTGCGGGTTGGTCACCTGTGCCGGCGTGAGCACCTGCGCGCCGGTGGTCAGATTGAGCATCGCCTTGCCAGCCTTGTTGCGGCCGGTGAGGTTCTCGAAGCGGGTGACGAAGCCATAGCCGTGCGAGGAGGCCAGCACGAAGCGAGTGGCATTATCGGCGCTGGCCATGACCTGGAACGATGCGCCTGAGGCCGGAGAGAAACGTCCGGTCAACGGTTCGCCATTGCCGCGCGCCGAGGGCAGGGTGTGCACTGCAGTGGAGTAGGCGCGGCCTTCCGAATCCAGGAACGCCACTTGATGGGTGCTGCGGCTGCGCACCGCCGCCAGCAGGCTGTCGCCTTCGCGATACGACATGCCGGCCGGATCGACCTCGTGGCCCTTGGCCGCGCGTACCCAGCCCTTTTCCGACAGCACCACGGTCATCGGTTCGCTGGCGACCATCTCGGTTTCATCGATCGCCTGGGCGGCGCCACGCTGCACCAGCGGCGAGCGACGCGCGTCGCCGAACTTCTTGGCGTCGGCGGTCAGTTCGTCCTTGATCAGCTTCTTCAGCTTGGTCTTGCTTTCCAGGATGGCCAGGATCTGTGCGCGTTCCTTGGCCAGTGCTTCCTGCTCGCCGCGGATCTTCATTTCTTCCAGGCGCGCCAGCTGGCGCAGCTTGGTTTCCAGGATGTATTCGGCCTGCTCTTCGCTGAGCGCGAAGCGGGCGATCAGGACCGGCTTGGGCTCGTCCTCGCTGCGGACGATACGGATCACTTCATCCAGATTGAGGAAGGCGATCAACAAACCTTCCAACAGGTGCAGGCGGCGCTCGACCTTCTGCAGGCGATGGTTGAGGCGGCGGGTGACGGTGTCGCTGCGGAAGGTCAGCCACTCGCTCAGCAACTGGCGCAGGTTCTTCACCTGCGGGCGGCCGTCCAGGCCGATCACGTTGAGGTTGACGCGGTAACTGCGCTCAAGATCGGTGGTGACGAACAGGTGGCCCATCAACTGTTCGGCGTCGACACGGTTGGAGCGCGGCACCAGCACCACCCGCACCGGGCTGGTGTGGTCGGACTCGTCGCGGATGTCTTCCAGCCACGGCAGCTTCTTGGCGCGCATCTGCTGGGCGATCTGCTCGATCACCTTGGACGGCGAGACCTGGTACGGCAGCGCGTCGATGACGATGTTGGCGTGTTCTTTCTTGTAGGTGGCACGTGCGCGCACGCTGCCGTGGCCGGTCTCGTAGATGGCGCGCAGGTCGGCCACCGGGGTGATGATTTCGGCGGTGGTCGGGTAGTCAGGGCCGAGCACGTGTTCGCACAGCTCGGCGACCGTGGCATCGGGGTTGTCGAGCAGGCGCAGCAGCGCGCTGACGATCTCGTTGAGGTTATGCGGCGGCACGTCGGTGGCCATGCCGACGGCAATACCGGTGGTGCCGTTGAGCAGCAGATGCGGCAGGCGTGCCGGCAACCAGGTCGGCTCTTCCAGGGTGCCGTCGAAGTTGGCGGCCCAATCGGTGGTGCCCTGGCTGATTTCGCCCAGCAGCACTTCGGCGATCGGGGTCAGCTTGGATTCGGTGTAACGCATCGCCGCGAACGACTTGGGGTCGTCGGTGGAGCCGAAGTTGCCCTGGCCTTCGATCAGCGGGTAACGGTAGGAGAACGGCTGCGCCATCAGCACCAGCGCTTCGTAGCAGGCGCTGTCGCCGTGCGGATGGTACTTACCGATCACATCGCCCACGGTGCGCGCGGATTTCTTCGGCTTGGCCGCGGCATTCAGGCCCAGCTCGCTCATCGCGAAGATGATGCGCCGCTGCACCGGCTTCAGGCCGTCACCCAGGAACGGCAGGGCGCGGTCGAGCACCACGTACATCGAATAGTCGAGATAGGCGCGTTCGGCGTACTCGCGCAGCGGCAGCTGCTCGAAGCCGTGGAAGGTGGGGCGGGTCAGATCGGTCATGTAAAGCCAGGTCCTACGAAAGAGGAGCCCGCGCCGTGGCGCGCGCTCGAAGAGCGCCGATTATCCGGATGCGGCGGGGGATGCCAAGCCACGCGCGTGGCCACCGGCCAGATAACGCGTGGGCGGGGCGCCAAAATGGCGGTGGAACACGCTGACGAAAGCGCTGGGGCTGCTGTAGCCGAGCTGGTCGGCGACCTGTGCCACCGCGCTGCCCTGACTCAAGCGCCGCAGGCCTTCGGCGAGCCTGGCCTGCTGCCGCCACTGCGCGAAACTCAGCCCGGTCTCGCTGCGGAAGTGCCGGCTCAGACTGCGCGGCGACAGCCCACCCCAATCGGCCCAGGCATCCAGCGGGCGCGGGTCGGCGGGAGTGTCGAGCAACTGACGGGCGATACGCAGCAGCCGGCGGTCGGCCGGCATCGGCAGGTGCAGGTGGTCGATCTGCGCCTGGCACAGTTCGTCCAGCAGCACGGCGGCCAGCCGTTGCCGGGCGGCATCCAGCGGCTGGTCCAGCGGCCAGCCGGCCGCGCGCATGATGACTTCGCGGGCGAGCCCGGTCAGGCGGATCACGCCGCCCTGGGCGGGCAGGGCGGCGCAGGCATCCGGCCGCACCACCACGCCCCAGCCGCGCATCGGTCCGGCCAGCTCCACGGTGTGCTGCTGGCCGGGCGGCATCCAGCCGGCGCAGCCCGGCGGCAATGAGAGGGTGCCGTGTTCGGTATGCACGGTCAGTACGCCGTGCTCCACATACATCAGCTGGCCGCGCACATGCGCGTGCGGGGCGGTCTCCGGTGCCCATACCGCATGCAGATCGGCCAGGAAGGCGATCACTTCCGGACCATCGGCCCATTCGAAGCTGGCGCGCACGCCCGGTGGCAAGGCATCGACCGTCGTTGGCGGGTTTTCGATAGTCATTGGCGCAATTGTATTACCAGGCCAGCCAGACCCGCGCGTATCGTGGCGATCCTTGCAGGCGGTTTAATCCCTTTCGACATATTTGCATTGACAAATATATATTTCGGAAGAAAATGGCCGGCCATGAACGATCTCTCCTCCACTTCGCCGTCGTTCGGCTTGTTGCTGCGCCAGGTGCGCGACGCGCTGATGCGCCAGCTCGATGCCGAGATGAAGGGCGAACTGCCCGACTTCGGCTTCAGCCACTACGTCGGTCTGAAGATTCTGGCGGTGCGCTCGCCGTGCACGGCCAACGAACTGGCGCTGGCGCTGGACCAGACTCCGAGCGCGGTCACCCGCCTGCTCGACAAGCTCGAAGCGCTCGATGCGGTGCGGCGCGAGCCGCATGCGCAGGACCGGCGCGCGCTGCAGATCGTCATGACCGAACAGGGCGTGGCCTTGTGGGAGCGCCTGAAGCTGCGCGGCGAACGCGCCATCGAGCACGGCCTGCGCGATCTGGCCGCGCCCGAGCGCGAACAACTCACCTCTCTTCTCATCCGTGTCCGCGATGCACTCAACTCATGAACGCTGCTAGTTCCTCGATCCAGATGTTGCGCCTGCGCTCAACGCGCTTTGCGCGGCCGCTTGTGCTCACCGCCTTGACGCTGGCATTGGCCGCCTGCGCGAGCAGTCGTGGTCTGGCCCCGCAAGGCGCCGTGCTGAAACCGGGCACGCTACATGCCGAGCGCACCCTGGCCCAAACCACCCTGAGCCCGGCGGCGTGGCCGGCCAGCCATTGGTGGCGCGCCTTGGGCGATCCGCAATTGAACGCGTTGATTGCCGAAGGCCTGCAGCACAGCCCCAGCCTGGCGGCGGCGGATGCACGCCTGCGTCAGGCGCAGGCCCGCATCGGCACCGCGCAGGCCGATCGCGGCCCGAGCCTGTCGGTGTCCGGTGGCTATGCCGGCGTGCAGTTGCCCGAATCGGTGGTGGGCGACGAACGCGGCGGCAAGTTCGGCGGCAACGGACAGGTCGTGCTGGATTTCCGCTACGGCGTGGACCTGTGGGGCGGCAAGCGCGCCGCCTGGGAAGCGGCAGTGGACCAGGCGCATGCGTCCGATGTGGATGCGCAGGCGGCTCGCCTGAACCTGTCGGCGGCGATCGCCGAAGCCTATGCCCAGCTCGATTACGCGTGGCGTCTGCACGATGTGGCCAACGACGAGCTGACGCGCGCGCAGAAGACCCTGGACCTCACCCGGCAACGTCGCGGCGCCGGCATCGACAGCGAACTGCAGGTGCGTCAATCGCAGGCACGTGTGCCGGCGGCGCAACAGCAACTGCAATCGGCGCAGCAGCAGATCGACGAAGCGCGCACGGCGCTGGCCGCGTTGGTCGGGCAGGGCCCGGACCGCGGTCTGGATATCGCCCGTCCCACCTTGAGCAGCGCAGGCGCGCTGCAATTGCCGAGCGCATTGCCCGCCGAATTGTTGGGCCGGCGCCCCGATGTGGTCGCCGCGCGCTGGCGCGTGGAGGCGGCCGATAAAGACATTGCGGTCGCCAAGACGCGTTTCTATCCCAGCTTCAACATCACCGCGCTCGGTGGGCTGGTGAATCGCGATGTCGGCCAGTTGCTGGAAAGTGCGTCGCTGTTCGGCGTGGTCGCTCCGGCATTGAGCCTGCCGATCTTCGACGGCGGCAAGCTGCGCGCCAATCTGGCCGGCAGCGATGCGCAGTACGACCTGGCGGTGGCCGATTACAACCAGAAGGTGCTCGATGCGCTGCGCGAGGTGGCCGACCAGGTCAACGCGGTGCGTTCGCTGGAGCAGCGTGCACGCTCGCAGGACGAAGCGGTGCAGACCGTCACTGCCGCCTTCGATCTCGCACAGCAGCGCTACCGCGCCGGCATCGGCAGCTATCTGGAAGTGCTCAGCGTGCAGGAGCAATTGCTCACCGCACGCCAGCGCATGGCCAGCCTGCAATCGCAACAACTGTTGGCCTCGGTGAGGTTGCAGCGCGCTTTGGGCGGCGGATTCACGCCGGAACCTGCGCGCGATACCGCACACGCCGCGACCACTTCCGCACAACCGAATTCCTGAGACAGCGACGATGAGCCAGACGACTGCAACTTCTTCCCAACCTGCGCCGGCCGCGCCCAGCAAGCGCCGTGCGGCGCTGCGCATCGTGGCCATTGTGGTGATCCTGGCGATCATCGGTCTTGTGGTGTGGTATTTCCTGGTCGGCCGCTGGCACGAAGACACCGACGACGCATACGTGCAGGGCAACCAGGTACAGATCACCCCGATGGTGGGCGGCACCGTTGTCAGCATCGGCGCCGAAGACGGCATGCGCGTGGAGCGCGGCCAGTTGCTGGTGCAGTTGGACCCGGCCGATACCGCAGTCGCACTGCAGCAGGCCGAAGCCAACCTGGCCAAGACCGTGCGTCAGGTACGCGGTCTGTACCGCAGCGTGGAAGGCGCGCAGGCCGAATTGTCTTCGCGCGAGGTCACGTTGCGCAGTGCACGCGCCGACTTCGCACGGCGTAAGGATCTTGCTGCCAGTGGCGCGATTTCCAACGAAGAACTGGCGCATGCCCGCGAAGAACTCGCTGCTGCCGAAGCGGCGGTGAGCGGTTCGCGCGAGAGCTTCGAGCGTAATCGCGCATTGGTGGATGACAGTGCGGTGGCGAATCAGCCAGACGTGCAGACGGCCGCCGCGCAGCTGCGTCAGGCCTATCTCAACCATGCGCGCACCGGTGTGATTGCGCCGGTGTCCGGTTACGTGGCGCGTCGTTCGGCGCAGCTCGGCCAGCGTGTGCAGCCCGGTAGCGTGCTGATGGCGGTGGTGCCGCTGGAGCAGGTGTGGGTGGAAGCCAATTTCAAGGAAACCCAGCTCAAGCACATGCGTCTGGGCCAGCCGGTGGAACTGCATTCGGATCTGTACGGCGGCGGCGTGAACTACACCGGCCGCATCGAAAGCCTGGGCCTGGGCACCGGCAGCGCGTTCTCGCTGTTGCCGGCGCAAAACGCCAGCGGCAACTGGATCAAGATCGTGCAACGCGTGCCGGTGCGCATCGCGGTGGATGCCAAGCAACTGGCCGACAATCCCTTGCGCATTGGCTTGTCGATGAAGGTCGAGGTCAATCTGCACGATCAGCAGGGCAGCGTGTTGCCGACCAGGTTCGCCAACGGCGCGGTGTTCTCCACCGACGTGTATGCGCAGCAGTTGCAGGCCGCCGACGCGGATATCCAACGCATCATCCAGGACAACCTGCCCGCGCAGGCTGTTTCCAAGGCGGGCTAAGCCAGCATGTCTTCGCAAGCTCCCACCGCGCCCGGCGGCCCCTCGGCGCCTGCGCCCGCCGCCGGCTTTCGTCCCGCGAGCGTGGCGCTGTGCACCGTGGGCCTGGCGATGGCCTCGTTCATGCAGGTGCTGGACACCACCATCGCCAACGTGTCGTTGCCGACCATCGCCGGCAATCTCGGTGCCAGTTCGCAGCAGGCGACCTGGGTCATCACCTCGTTCGCGGTCAGCACCGCGATCGCCTTGCCGCTGACCGGTTGGCTGAGCCGCCGCTTCGGCGAGACCAAGCTGTTCGTGTGGTCGACGCTGGCCTTCACCATTGCTTCGTTGCTGTGCGGCCTCGCCCAGAGCATGGGCATGCTGGTGGTGTCGCGCGCGCTGCAGGGGTTTGTTGCCGGGCCGATGTACCCGATCACCCAGAGCCTGCTGGTGTCGATCTACCCGCGCGAAAAACGCGGGCAGGCGCTCGCCCTGCTGGCGATGATCACCGTGGTGGCGCCGATCGCCGGGCCGATTCTGGGCGGCTGGATCACCGACAACTACAGCTGGGAATGGATCTTTCTGATCAACGTGCCGCTGGGCATCATCGCCAGCAGCATTGTAGGTTCGCAGTTGCGCCATCGCCCCGAGCAACTTGAAAAGCCGCGCATGGATTACATCGGTCTGATCCTGTTGGTGGTCGGTGTCGGCGCGCTGCAGCTGGTGCTGGATCTGGGTAACGACGAGGATTGGTTCTCTTCCGACAAGATCGTGGTGCTGGCCTGCGTCGCCGCGGTGGCGCTGGTGGTGTTCGTGATCTGGGAGCTCACCGACAAGGACCCCATCGTCGATCTCAAGCTGTTCCGGCATCGCAACTTTCGCGCCGGCACCCTGGCGATGGTGGTGGCCTATGCGGCATTTTTCAGCGTGAGCCTGCTGATCCCGCAATGGCTGCAACGCGACATGGGCTACACCGCGATCTGGGCTGGCCTTGCCACCGCGCCGATCGGCATCCTGCCGGTGTTGATGACGCCGTTCGTGGGCAAGTACGCGCTGCGTTTCGACCTGCGCATGCTCGCCACCGTTGCCTTCATCTTCCTGTCGTTCACCAGCTTCCTGCGCTCCAACTTCGACCTGCAGGTGGATTTCGGCCATGTGGCGACCGTGCAGTTGGTGATGGGCGTGGGCGTGGCCTTGTTCTTCATGCCGGTGCTGCAGATCCTGCTCTCGGATCTGGACGGGCGCGAGATCGCGGCAGGCTCGGGCCTGGCCACCTTCCTGCGTACGTTGGGCGGCAGCTTCGCCGCATCGTTGACCACCTATCTGTGGGCACGTCGCACCCAGGTGCACCACGCGCACATCACCGAACACATCTCGGTGTACACGCCGGGCATGCAGGAGCAGGTGACCGCGATGGGGCAGGGCGACCTGCAACGCGGCGCGGCATCGCTGAACAACATGATCAATCACCAGGCCTCGCAGATGGGCTTCAACGACATCTTCTACCTGCTCGGCTGGACCTTCCTGGCGATCATCTTCTTCCTGTGGCTGGCCAAGCCGCCGTTCGGTGCGGGCGCGGGCGGCGCAGCGGCGGCTGGCGGGCATTGAGCGCGGGTGACAAGGCGGCGTAGCTAAAGCTGCTAAGAAACGACTTCGCGCTGGTCTACTGCAGAGCGGATGATCTGCGACTTGGCTGCAGGGCCCTTGCCCGCCCACCATCGCGGGACACGCCGCAAGTACGTCCGTGTAGGCTCTTACGCGGCATCCATGCCGCGTAAGGTCCCGCGACGGTGAGCGGGCAAGGACCAGTCAAGATGGTCGGTGTGCTTAGCGCTTCTCAAAGCAATCAGCAAAAGCTGTTTCGGAGAAGCTTATCGCCTTCGCGCTGCAGTCGTCTGCTGACAACCAAATGCAGGTGTTTGTCGATGTACTGCGTGCCGACAACAGCATCCCTATCAATCAATTCGAGGTGTGTGGTCAACACGACGGGCTGTGCCGTTCTGGCCAATCTCGGCGCAGATGTGGCGATTCGCGTGTTTGCATTGAATGTGCTGCTGTTTCCTGCGTTCAGCAATGCGCTGAGCAGTCTTGCCTAGGCGTATGAGGCAAACGGAGATCTCGCCCGTTCAAGAGGCATCAGGCAGAGCATCAAGAACATGCCCGCCCTGCCTGGAAAACAATGATCTGCATTCTTTGCAAGATGGACGCGCACCGGTAGGCAGCATGGCCCCGCTCTGTGATACGTGTTCGCATGTCGAAAGTCACTGGTGGCGCATTCCTGCAGCGCTGCCGATCGGCATACTCAGCAATGCCGACAGACCATCGTCCAATCGCATGGACCAAACGCAAAAAACCCCGCCTGAGCGGGGTTTTTTACGATCTACCGTGAGTCGTGGTGCCCAGGAGAGGACTCGAACCTCCACGAAGTTGCCCCCGCTAGCACCTGAAGCTAGTGCGTCTACCAATTCCGCCACCTGGGCGACTCAGGGGGCGAATTGTGCAAGTTGCGCACGAAGCTGTCAACGCATCTCGCACAAATTCTTCGTGGTGGCTGGCGCCTGCCGGCAACTTGAAAAATACGGCGCGGCGGACGCGCGCATTGCACGCCCGCTGCCACATAGGCTTACGGCAGCTGCGCGGCCTGCAACGTGACCTCCGCACTCTGCACCGGTTCGCTTGCCGAACGCGCCAACTGCACGCGGTAGGTGCCGGCCGCGATGTTCCAGTGGCGTGCCTTGGCATCGAAGTCGGCCAGCGTCTTGGGTTCGGCGATCACCTGCACGCTGCGCTTTTCGCCTGGCTTGAGCGTGAGCTTCTGCCAGCCGATCAGGCGCAGCGGGGTGGCGTGGCCGTCGGGCAGGGTGAGGTAGAGCTGCGGCACGGCGGCGCCTTCGCGCGGGCCGATGTTTTCCACTTCGAAGTTCGCCGTGAGCTGGCTGCCGTTGGCCTCGACGCGCAGCCCGCCCATGCGGAACTGGGTGTACGACAGGCCATGGCCAAACGGATAACGCGGGGTCAACTTGCGCGCGGCGAACCACTTGTAGCCGACATTGGCGCCTTCGATGGCGTAGTCGATGCTGTCTTCACCCGGCTTGGCCGGCTTGAAGCCCAGGCCCGGAATCGAAGGGCGCGGCAGCTGCGACTCGTCCACCGGCCAGGTCACCGGCAGATGGCCGGAAGGATTGACCTTGCCGGTCAGCAGGTTGGCGATCGCCTCGCCGCCGCCGATGCCCGGATACCACGCCTGCAACACCGCCGGCACGCGCTCGGCCCAGGGCATGCGCACCGGGCCGTTGGTTTCCAGCACCACGGTGGTCCTGGGGTTGGCCTTGGCCACCGCATCGATCAAGGCGTCCTGGTTGTCGGGCAATTGCATGTCCGGCAGATCCACCGATTCGGCGGCCCATTGGGTGGCGAACACGATCGCCACATCGGCCGCCTTGGCCACGCGCGCGGCGGCAGCGCGGTCCTTGCCGTCGACATAATCGATCTGCACGTCCGGCAATGCGGCGCGCAATGCCTGCAACGGCGAGGACGGATGGATGATCACCGGGCCGGGCCAGGTGGTCGGGGTGAGGCCGGGCACCGCATTGCCGCCGTTGATGGTGTAGTCCACCCGCGAGGAGCCGCCGCCGGACATCACGCCCTTGTCGGCGTAACCACCGATCACCGCGATGCGGCGCACGTCCTTGGACAACGGCAGGGTCGCCTGCTCGTTACGCAGCAGCACGCTGCCTTCTTCGGCGACATGTTGCGCGGCCAGCAGCCCGGCCTTGCCGTCGATCGGCTGGCGCTGGGTTGGGTGATCGAACGCGCCATGCGCGAACAGGCTGCGCAGCACGCGCTTGACCATATCGTCGAAGCGCGCGCGTGGCACCACGCCGGCCGACACCGCCATGCGCAGCGGGGCATCGAAGAACACCGCCGCATCGAATACTTCGCCGGCCGATTGCTGGTCCAGACCGGCCAGGGCCGCCTTGGAGCCGCTGTGCACGCCGCCCCAATCGGACATCACATAGCCGGGGTAGTTCCATTCCTGCTTGAGCACCTGGTTGAGCAGGTAATCGTGCTCGCAGCCGTAGATACCGTTGATCTTGTTGTAGGAGCACATCACCGAGGCCGGGTCGCCGATCTTCAACGCGATCTCGAACGCCAGCAGGTCCGATTCGTGCATCGCCTGCTCGCCGATCTGCGCGCTATGGAAGTTGCGCCGCGTTTCCATATCGTTGAGCGCGAAGTGCTTCATCGTCGACAGCACATGTTCGCTCTGCACGCCGCGAATCGATTCGCCGACCATGGTGCCGGCCAGCAGCGGGTCTTCGCCGGCATATTCGAAATTGCGTCCGTTGCGCGGGTCGCGCTGCAGGTTGACGCTGCCGGCCAGCAGCACATTGAAGCCCTGCTGCCAGGATTCGCGGCCCATGGTCTTGCCGCCGGCGTAGGCCAGTTGCGGATTCCAGCTGGAGGCGGTCGAGGGGCCGGACGGCATCGCAGTGGCGAAGTCGCCCTTGCGGATGCCACCGGGATTGGTCACGCCGACGCCGGCGTCGGCCAGCTGCTGCGCCGGAATGCCCAGGCGCGGGATGCCGGGCACGTAGCCGGCCGAGCCCAGCGCGCCTTCGGGCTTGGGAATCTTGTCGGTGCCCAGGCCGAAATAGCTGCGCAGCATCTGGAATTTTTCGTCTTCGCTCATCTGCGCCAGCAGGCGGTCGGCGCGCTGGTCCGCAGTCAACGCGGTATCCATCCACGGCTGCGCTGCAGCGGCGGGTTGTGCGCCAAGCGGGGCGGCAAACGCGACGCTCAGGCCGAGTGCAATGGCGAGCGCGAGACGGTGCGGTGCGGCGCATGTAAACGTTTTCATATCGAGGTGTGACACGGGGCGGTCCTTGTGGTGCGGTTGCAATCAGGGGAGGGCACCGCAGTGCCCAGGTTCGAATGGCGCGCGTGCGCGCCGAATCAGGGGGTTGCCGCAATCGGGCGCGGCATCAGAACTGCGTCTGTGCCGTGCGCAACACCGGATACAAGCGGTAGCGCTCGTCCCAGGAGGAATGCAGGCGGGCGAAGAATTCCAGCCTTGCCTTCGGGTCGGCGGCGAAAGCGGCATCGCTGGCCAGACGCTGCTCGAATTGCGCCTTCACTGCCGGGTCGCGCTCGAGCATGTCGCGGGCGACATCCTCGGCGACGTAGTCTTCCATGTATTCCTTGCGCTCGAATGCGGTGTTGAACACACCCCATTGCAGCAGCGAATCCGGCGCCTGCGGTTCCAGCATCGCCATCACCAGACGCGACCTGGCCTGGGCGATCGGGACGAACAGCGAACCGGCCGGCACGCTGCGGGTTTCATCGCGCCATTGGCCGGCGATTTCCAGGTTTTGATGACCTTCGTTGGAGCGCGCGGCAAACGTTGCCTTGTCGGCACGGAAGCTCTGCACCGGATACTCGCCAGCAGTGGCGATGGTGTCGAAGGCGATGCCGTGCAGGCGCAGTTTTTCCGCCACCAGCGCGGCCTGCGCGGCATGCACCAGATAGCCGCCGCGTGGCGCATCGATCACCACCTCGGGGGTGATCTGATCGCGTAACGGCACCTTCCAGATCTGTGGTCTGGTCTCGTCGTAGCGCGTCATCAACGCGCCGGAAATCGGCGAGGGCGTGCGCGTGTAGGCATAGCCGCGGAAGGCAACGGTGCGTGCGGCCGGGCCGGCAGCGAAGCTCAATGGCTCCCTTTCGCCAGCCAGTTTGGTGGCACGCTGATCGGCCGCCAGCGCATCGGCGCGCCACTTCGCACCGTTGCGCGCGGTCTGCTGCAGCACCGAGACGATGGCGTTGCGGGTGACGCGCACACGCACCGGGTAGGTCTTCCACGAATGCGTTTCCACCAGCATGCCGAAGCGGTTGCGCAGCAGGAAATAGCCATGCGAAAAACGCGGCGGCGACACGTCGTCGGCAAAGCCGGAGGTCGGGTCGTCTTCGTGCACGAACGAGGGGTAATACGGCAGCGGCAGCGAGCCCTGTTTGGCCAGATCGGCAATCACCGCATCGCGCCAGCGCGTGCCGTCGCGTTGCAGCGTGGCATCGCCTGCATGCACCGGTTCCACCTGCACCGAGACATCGTGTTCGAACTTGGCGCCATCGGTGACATGCAGATCCACGTACATCAGCGGATCCCACTGCTGCACCAGCCGCAGCATCGCCTGCATTTCGGGTGCGTCGGCCTTGAGGTAGTCGCGATTGAGATTGAGGTTCTGCGCGGTGGTGCGCCAGCCCATCTGTTCGGGGCCGCGTTGATTGGGGCGGTTCCAGGCGCCGAAGCGCTCGTGGCCGTCGACGTTGAACACCGGCACGAACACCCACACCAGTTTGTCGAGCACGCCTTTGCCGGCCTTGCCGTCCAGCAACTCGCGCAGGGCCAGAAAGCCCGCATCTTTGCCGTCGATTTCGCCGGCATGGATGCCGCCTTGTACCAGCACCACCGGCAACTTGCGCTGCGCGGCACTGGCCGCATCCAGCGCGCCGCTGGTGGAGACGATCAGCGCCTTCATCGGCCGTCCTTCCGGGGTGGTGCCGAACTCGATGCAGCGCACCGCCTGCGGGTAGCGCTGCGCGAAGGCATCGCAGAGCGCGATGACTTCATCGTAGCGTCCGGTTTGCGCAAAGCCGCTGCGCTCGGCCTGGGTGGTCAGCGGTTCGGCAGCTAGGGCGGCGGGGGCGGTGGTCAACAGCAACAGGCTCAGGGCCAGGCGGGTGAAGCGGGGCATCCAGCGATCCAGTGTTCCAGGAAAACGTTTGCAATGTAGCCGAGCCGGCGCAGCAGGCCAATCTGCACTGCGTCATGACGTGCGCATGATCGGCGTGCTGTGGTGTATCCACGGCGGTTAACAGCACGCTGGGCCGAACCACCTGCGAGGTGCACCGCAACGGTAACAAGCAGTCCGCCGGGTCCGGAATCAACGCCTGCCAGGCGCAGCGTCGTCGATGCATGCAGCGGCGCATCCAGGGCCTTATCCAATGGTCGCGATGGCGGCGCGCTACCGCCCGCCGGTACGATAGCGTGTGTTTTCTGCTCGACCGGACTGCCTTTGACCACTACCACCTTGCCGGGCTCCACTGCCGGGGCGCGGCTGCCGCGCCAGATTCCTTTCATCATCGGCAATGAGGCCTGCGAGCGTTTCAGCTTCTACGGGATGCGCAACATCCTGGTGCAGTTCCTGATCACCTCGCTGTTGTTGCAGGAAGTCGGCGGGCCCGGCCGTGAGGCCGAGGCCAAGCACATCCTGCACAGTTTCATGATCGGGGTGTTTTTCTTTCCGCTGCTAGGCGGTTGGCTGGCCGATCGCTTCTTCGGTAAATACAACACCATTGTGTGGTTCAGCCTGGTGTACTGCGCCGGCCATGCGTGCCTGGCGCTGTTCGAAGGCAGCCGCAACGGATTTTTCGTCGGGCTGGGCTTGATCGCGTTGGGCGCGGGCGGCATCAAGCCGCTGGTGGCCTCGTTCATGGGCGACCAGTTCGACCAGTCCAACAAGCACCGGGCCAAGGTGGTCTTCGACGCCTTCTACTGGATCATCAACTTCGGCTCGTTGTTCGCTTCGTTGTTGATTCCGCTGGCGCTGAAACATCTGGGTCCGGCATGGGCGTTCGGCATTCCCGGCATCCTGATGTTCGTGGCCACGCTGGTGTTCTGGCTGGGCCGCAGGCGCTATGTGCGGGTGCCGCTGCCGCCGAAGGATCCGAATGGCTTCGGCGCGGTGATGCGCACCGCCTTGCTGGCGCATGCGCCGGGGCAGGGCCGTCCCGGCCTGATGCTGGCAGTCGTGTCGGTACTGCTGGCGCTGGCCTGTTTTGGGCTGGTCGCGCAGCTCGGCATCGTCATCTGCCTGTGCATGGCGCTGGTGCTGCTGCTGGCGGGCATCGGTGGCGGCACCTGGTGGCAGCTGGAGCGTGCACGCGGCATCCATCCCGATACGGCGGTCGAGGGCGTGCGTGCGCTGCTGCGGGTGCTGGTGATCTTCGCGCTGGTGACGCCGTTCTTTTCGTTGTTCGATCAAAAAGCCTCGACCTGGGTGCTGCAGGGACGCGAGATGACGATGCCAGCCTGGTTCACCGCCTCGCAGATGCAGGCGCTCAATCCGCTGCTGGTGATGCTGCTGATCCCGTTCAACAACCTGGTGCTGTATCCGCTGCTGCGCCGTGGCGGCTGGGAGCCGACCGCGCTGCGGCGCATGACCTGCGGCATCGCCTTCAGCGGCCTGGCCTGGATCGCGGTCGGTGCCATCCAGATCGGCATGGATGGCGGCGAGCCGATGCATATCGCCTGGCAGATCCTGCCCTATGCACTGCTGACCTTCGGCGAGGTGCTGGTGTCGGCCACCGGGATCGAATTCGCCTACAGCCAGGCGCCGCCGTCGATGAAGGGCGTGGTGATGAGCTTCTGGTACCTGACCACCACGGTGGGCAATCTATGGGTGCTGCTGTCGAACGTAGCGGTGCGCAACGAGACGGTGACCGCGCATATCGCCGATACTGGGCTCAGCGAGGCGGCATTTTTGATGTTCTTCTTCGCGGCCTTCGCGTTTCTGGCGGCACTGGCCTTCGGCCTGTACGCACGCCGGTATCGCATGGTCGACAATTACCGTTCTGCCTGAGGTCCGCATGATTACCCTGATCCTGATCGCCATCACCGGCATCGTCTCGTGGATGGCGTTCAACAACCGCAAGCTGGCCGACCGGCTGGTGCTGTGGCCGCCGGCGCTGGACAAGCAAAAGCAATACGACCGCCTGGTGACCTACGGCTTCATCCATGCCGACCTGGGCCATCTGGTCTTCAACATGATCACGCTGTTCTTCTTCGGCCGGTACATCGAAGACGTGATGACGCGGCTGAGCGGCAGCGTGCTGACCTATCCGTTGTTCTATCTGAGCGCGCTGGTGGTGTCGATCCTGCCCAGCTATCTGAAGAATCAGAAGAACCCCAATTACCTCAGCCTGGGCGCCTCCGGCGCGGTGTCGGCGGTGTTGTTCGCCTTCATCCTGCTCCAGCCGTGGACGATCATCCTGGTGCTGTTCATTCCGGCGCCGGCGATCATCTATGCGGTGTTCTACGTGGGCTACAGCCTGTGGATGGACCGCCGTGGCGGCGATCGCATCAACCATAGCGCGCATCTGGCCGGTGCGGCCTTCGGTGTGATGTTCATGCTGATCATGGAGCCGCGGGTGTGGCAGGTGTTTCTGGAGCAGCTGTCCAATCCGCGCTTCGGATAAGCGCGTCGGTCTAGCAAGGTTTGCCGAAGGACAGCGTGGCCGTCAGGCGACGCGGCGGTGATCGGAAATGTTGATGGCGGGGTTGCCTGAGGCAACCGGCCAGGGCCATCGATGCGATTGGCCCTGGCGGGTAACGCCGCGCGTGGCTCAGGCCGCGTTGCGTTCCTGGTCGGCACCGGCAGTGCTGCCGTAGGCCTGCTGCAAGCGCTCGTACACCGTATCGTTGAGCTGCGCGAAGTCCGGGTTGTGGGTATCGCCGTTGATGGCGAACTGGAACAAACCCTCCAGCAACGAGCTATCGCTGTCTGTGCTGTGTCCTGCCGAATCGTTGTTCATGCGGTGACTCCTCGTAGGTAAGGCGAAAGCTTCGGCGGATGGCCGGCAACCCGTGCCAGCCGGCCATGCGCAGCGAATGCCTTCGGCTCAGCTATCGGCGCTACGCGAACGAACTTAAGTGCGCCTTCGACGCGCTGCGCTACGTGTCACAGCATCGATTCATTTTCACGCAGGCGCGGCGCCGCGGTGGTCACACTCATCGCCACATTCACTGCCAGACGCAGACCACGATGGAGGCCGCGACAGTGCAGGCAGAACACGATCCGACCCAGCACCGCTTCAGCGTAGACACCGATGGACAACGCGCCGAGCTGGCCTATCGTCTTGAGGGCGAGCGCATGACCATCACCCATACGCATGTGCCGGAGGCGATCGGTGGGCGCGGCATCGCTGCCGTGTTGGTCGAGGCCGCTTTGCATTACGCACGGCAGGCGGGGTGGAAGGTCGTACCCGAGTGCAGTTACGCCGAGGCGTATGTACGTCGGCATCAACAGTTTCAGGATCTGCTGGCCTGATCGTTAAGCAGCGTGTCTTTGCAGCGTGTATTCGATTAGGGGCGGTGGGATGGGGCGGTTGTCTGCAGTGAATGGAATGCGGGGGGGGCTGATGCTGGCTCTGCTGGCGGGGTGTACACAGCGCGCACCTACAACGGCAGAAACGACGGAGTCGGCAGCGGACGCAACAGCACAAGCGATGCCGGCTCCGGAGCCCGTTGTCGTCCAGAGCGGCCCATTGGAAGATGTGATCGAGCATGCGCCTGCCTATATGGTCGGCATCAGTTATCCACGTGGGCTGGATGCGTACCCGGAACTGGCCGCGCTGATCCGCAGCTATTCGCAGGACGCGCGCGCCGAATTGATGGAAGCCGTCTCTGGTCTTGGTAACGACAAACCAGCCGCACCCTATGAGCTGTCGCTGGCGTTCGAGACCGTGCTGCAGACTGCCGATCTGATTGTGGTGTCTGCCGATGGCAGCCGCTATACCGGCGGCGCGCATGGCGAGCCGCTGGTGGCGCGTTTCGTCTGGTTGGTCAAGGAGCGCAAGCAATTGACGGCGCAGGCGCTGATTCCCGACCCGGCGGGCTGGGAAAAGATCGCACGCGAGGTCGCATCACAGTTGCATAACGCCGCCGCCCAGCGCGTGGAAGCCGATCGCGTACCAGTCGAGGAGCAGGCCGAACAGGTGGCCTCGGCCGATCGCATGATTGCCGAAGGCACCGCAGCACAGGTCGACAACTTTGCGCAGTTCGTGCCGGTGCTGAACCCGGCAGGGCAGATCACTGCGCTACGGTTCGTGTTTCCGCCGTATCAGGTAGGGCCGTATTCGGATGGCACGCAGACCGCCGATGTCGCTGCCTCCACATTGTTGGCCTGGGTCGCGCCGGAATATGTACATCTCTTCGCTCGCTGAGATGTCACCCCGCAGATGATGTGATTGAATGGCTTGGCCATTCAGTAATGTAATCAAACGGGTGATATGAGTAGTTTCGATCCAACCGCAAGTCGCGTGGACCACACCTGCGTGCGTTACCCGGCGTTCCCACGGGAGCCGGCTGTCCTGGTGAGGTTGATCAAGCATCTCTACAAGCGGCTGCATACGCAGGGCTGTGTGCGGCTGAAGCCTTATGGCATCAGCCCACCGGAATACGAAATTCTGATGATGCTCTACGGCACGCCGGAGCAGGCGATCACGCCTACCGAAGTGGCCGAAGCGGCCAGCGAGAAGCCGGCCAACATCACCCGGCTCACCGATCAGCTCTGCGAAAAGGGCTTGATCGCGCGTGGCAGCAGCCCCGACGATCGGCGCAAGATCGTGCTGACGTTGCAGCCGGCAGGCCTGGCCTTGATCAACAGTCTGCTTCCCGATGCCTGCACGCTGCTCAACGAAGAGACGTCCAGCATCAGCGATGCCGAGCAGGTGCGGCTGGAAAAGCTGTTGAGGAAATTGCTCGACGGCGTGGATTCGGTCGAGCTCTGAGCGCGGCGTTTGCGCGGACTGCAGCAGGTCTGATCGCGACCATCAAAAACGCCGCCCGGATCGCTCCGGGCGGCGTCTTCACTTCACCGCGTTGCGATTACGGCTTGGACTGCGGCGCTTCCGGTGTGGCGCCATCGCCACCTTGCGCGCTCAGGCCGCGCTTCTCGAGCAGCGGCTCGATCTGCGGCGCATGCCCGGCAAAGTTCTGGAACAGCTCCATCGCATCGACGCTGCCGCCGCGCGACAGTAAGGTCTGGCGGAACCGATCGCCATTGGCGCGGCTCAGCCCGCCATGTTGCTTGAACCACTGCTGGGTGTTGGCATCCAGTACTTCGGACCAGATGTAGGCGTAATAGCCGGCCGCGTAACCGCCCATGATGTGGCTGAAATACGGGGTCTTGTAGCGCGGCGGCACCGGCGCATAGGCAATGCCGTCCTGCTGCAGGGCCTTGGCTTCGAAGGCCATGACGCCGGCAGCGTCGGGCACCTGGCTGGCGCTGAGCTGATGCCAGTTTTGATCCAGCATGGCCGCACCCAGATACTCGGTGGTGGCAAAGCCCTGGTTGAACTTGGAGGCAGCAATCACCTTGTCCAGCAGCGCCTGCGGCATCGGCGTGCCGTTCTGGTAATGCTTGGCGTAGTTCTTCAGGATGGATGGCTCATCGGCCCACATTTCGTTGACCTGCGAGGGGAACTCGACGAAGTCGCGCGGTACGCTGGTGCCGGAAAAATACGGGTATTTGACGTCCGAGAACATGCCGTGCAGCGCATGCCCGAACTCATGGAACATGGTGGTCACTTCGTCCCAGGTCAGCAACGTGGGCTGGCCGGCCGGCGGCTTGGGAATGTTGAGGTGATTGGCCACCACCGGCTTGAAACCGGTCAGGTCCGACTGCGAGACGTAGGAGTTCATCCATGCGCCACCGCGCTTGGATTCGCGTGCGTACATGTCGGCGATGAAGATCGCCAGCTGCTTGCCGTCTGCATCGAACACGTCGTAGACGGTGATGTCGTCGCGATAGGTGGGCAGGTCGGTGCGCTGCTTGAAGGTCAGGCCGTATTCCTGGTTGGCCGCATAGAACACGCCGTTTTCCAGCACGTTCTTCAGCTCGAAATATGGCTTGAGCTGGGACTCGTCGAAGTTGTACTTGGCCTGGCGCACCTTCTCGCTGTAGTAGGCCCAGTCCCAGGCTTCGAGCTTGAAGCTCGGCTTGCGCGCGGCTTTTTGTTCCTTGTCGATCATCGCCTGCAGATCGGCCGCTTCGCGCTTGGCATTGGCCACTGCCGCCGGCGCCAGCTTGCCCAGCATCGCGTTGACCGCTTCCGGTGTCTTGGCGGTCTGGTTTTCCAGCGAGTAGGCGGCGTAGGTGGGGAAGCCGAGCAGCTTGGCCTTGTCTGCGCGCAGCTTCATGATGCGTGCGACCAGCGCGGTGTTGTCGTACTGGCCGCCGTGGCTGCCACGCGACACCGAGGCGTCGTAGATCTTCTTGCGCAGCTCGCGATTCTTCAGCTGGGTCAGCGGCGGCTGGCCAGTGGTGTTGAGCAGCGCAATCACGTACTTGCCGTCGAGCTTGCGCGCCTTGGCGGCTTCGGCGGCGGAGGCGATCTGCTCGTCTGACAGGCCATCGAGCTGCTTGACGTCATCGACGACGACTGCGGCGGCATTCACTTCGGCCAGCACGTTCTGACTGAAGGTGGTGCCCAGGTTGGCCAGCTCGGCATTCATCGCCTTGAGCGTGGTCTTGTCGGCATCGGACAGCTTGGCGCCATCGCGCACGAAATCGCTGTGGTACTTCTCGACCAGGCGCAGGCCTTGCGCGTCCAGGCCCAGTTTGCTGCGTTGGTCGTACAAGGTCTGGATGCGTGCAAACAGCTTGCCGTTGAGCGAGATCGCGTCGCGGTGCGCGGCGAATTTCGCCGAATAATCGGCCTGCAGTTTCTTGCGCGCATCATTGGTGTCGGCGCCGACCAGATTGAAGAACACCGTAGTGGCGCGATCGAGCGTGGCGCCGCTTTTTTCCAGCGCAATGATGGTGTTGTCGAAGCTCGGCTTGGCCTTCTGGTTGGCGATCTTCTCCACTTCCTTCAACTGCTCGGTCATGCCGGCGTCGAAGGCGGGAGCAAAATCGCTGTCGGTGATCTTGTCGAACTGCGGGTAATGCAGCGGCAGCGTGCTGTCGGCGAAGAAGGGATTGGCTTGGGTGGCGGCCTGCGTGGTGGCGGGCGCGGCGATGCTGTAGGACGGCATGGCAAGTCCCAGGGAAGCGGCCAGGGCAAAGGCGAGACGGGTGGTCAAGAGAGTGGCTCCAGAGTGCGAACGGCCGAGGCTACCCCAGCCGGGCCGGACAGGCGTGTGACAAAAGGCATGGCTGCAGGCGCATTGCCACGCCATCAGGCGGGCAATGCGGTGCTCGCCTTGCGGGCTCCGGAACGATGGCACCATGAGCGCACAGCCGCCGTACGGGCGCTGCCGGTACGCGCTGCGGCATGTTTCCACTCGGCTGCATGCCGGCTGCTCGGCGGGTAGCGAGGTCTCGATCCGTCCGCCTGACGGATGCTGGCCGGTAGCGCGCCGTGTCAGCGGCCGGCAACGGTCGGGACCGGCGGGAAGGGCTTGGTGGCTGCGGCAACGGATCCGTTGAAAACCCTCCTTGTTATCCGGCTTACGCGATCTGCGATCAATGCCGTAATGCGCGCTGCTGCGTTACGCTGCGCTCCTTGCATATATCAGGGCAGCCATGAGCGACATCGCCACGTTCGAATTCACCGACCTGGAAGGTCGTCCCCAGTCGATGCGCGATTACGCCGGCAAGGTGGTGCTGGTGGTCAATGTCGCATCGAAATGCGGTTTTACGCCGCAATACGCCGGATTGCAGGCGCTGTGGCAGCGCTATCGCGACCGTGGCTTGGTGGTGATCGGATTCCCGTGCGATCAGTTCGGCCATCAGGAGCCGGGCGATGCCGCGCAGATCCGCCAGTTCTGCTCGCTCGATTATGCGGTGGATTTTCCGCTGGCCGAGAAGGTCGAGGTCAACGGCAGCGGCGCGCACCCGCTGTGGCAGCACCTCAAGCACGAACAGCGCGGCGTCCTGGGATCTGAAGCGATCAAGTGGAACTTCACCAAGTTCCTGATCGGCCGCGATGGCACGGTGCTGGAGCGTTACGCACCGACCACCAAGCCGGAAGCGTTGGCAGCGGATATCGAGCGCGCGCTGGACGCGTGATATCGCAAACGCACGCCTAACTTCTGAACGCGCCTGGATCGTAGGAGCGCACCCGGGCGCGATGAAGCGTTACCGATGATGTGAGGCGTCATGCCATGTAAGAGGCGTACCGGGCCTGCTTCATCGCGCCCGGGTGCGCTCCTACGACGGTGCGGTGGCGGCTACTCCGCGCGCCGCATCACTTCTCGACGAACGCGCGCTCGAAGACATAATGCCCCGGCGTGCCGATGCGTGGCGAGGTTTCGAAGCCGCGCGCATCCAGCACGTTGCGCAGGTCGGCCAGCATCTGCGGACTGCCGCAGATCATGAAGCGGTCGTTGGCCGGATCCAGCGGCGGCAAGCCCAGCGTCTGCTGCATGCGGCCATCTTCCATCAGCTCGGTCAAACGCCCCCGATTGGCGAACGCTTCGCGCGTCACCGCCGGGTAGTACAGCAACTTCTCGCGCAGCAGGTCGCCGAGGAACTCGTGCTGCGGCAGCTCGCGCTCGAAATAGTCGCGGTAGGCCAGATCCTGCACGAAGCGCACGCCCTGGGTCAGGATCACCTTGTCGAAACGCTCGTAGGTTTCCGGATCCTTGATCACCGACAACCACGGCGCCAGGCCGGTGCCGGTGCCCAGCAGATAGAGATTGCGGCCCGGGTGCAGATCGCTGATCAGCAGCGTGCCGGTGGGCTTCTTGCCGACCAGCACCTGATCGCCCGGTTTGATGTGCTGCAGCCGCGAGGTGAGCGGGCCGTCCGGCACCTTGATGCTGAAGAACTCCAGATGCTCTTCCCAGTTGGCGCTGGCGATCGAGTACGCACGTAGCAACGGGCGCGTCTCGGTTTCCAGGCCGATCATCACGAACTGGCCGTTCTCGAAACGGAAACCGGCATCGCGGGTCGTGGTGAAGCTGAAGTAGGCGTCGGTCCAGTGACGGACCTCGAGCACCGTTTGGGCGCCGAAAGCGGAAGACATGCCGGTTAGTGTCGTGGGAAGAGTACCTGCGAATTCTACCTCAAGCCGGCCAAATGAGATGAACTCTCATTTAGCAAGGAATGGAGAATCGGGAATCGGGAATGGGGTGCAGTGCGGAAAGATCAGGACCACTTTCGGATCAGGAAGCTCAGTCCCATCAGCCGCCGGGAAGCCGCTTCTACCGATTCCCCTTTCCCCATTCCCCATTCCCGGCTCACCGATACCCCGCCGCCTGCAGCTCGAACAACTCCGCATACCGGCCACCCTGCGCCATCAACTCCGCATGCGTGCCGTTGGCCTCGATGCGGCCAGCGGCCAGCACCAGGATGCGGTCGGCCATGCGCACGCTGGAGAAGCGGTGCGAGATCAGCACCGCGGTGCGGTTGTCCGACAATTCCTTGAAGCGCTGGAACACCTCGAACTCGCTGCGTGCATCCAGTGCGGCGGTGGGTTCGTCCAGGATCATCAGCTGCGCATCGCGCATGTAGGCGCGTGCGATGGCGATCTTCTGCCATTGCCCGCCGGACAGGTCCACGCTGTTCTTGAAGCGTCGGCCGATCAATTGATCGTAGCCATCGGGCAGGCTGTCGATCAGCTCGCCGGCCATCGCACGCTGCGCAGCGGCGCGGATGCGCGGCGCATCGCCCATCGCATCGACCTGGCCCACGCCGATGTTCTCGCCCACGCTCAGGTGATAGCGCACGAAGTCCTGAAAGATCACGCCCAGGTTGGCGCGCAGATCGTCCAGATCGTAGTCGCGCAGGTCGTGGCCATCGAGCAAAATGCGGCCTTCGTCGGGGTCGTACAGCCGCGCCAGCAGCTTGACCAGGGTGGTCTTGCCGGCGCCGTTTTCGCCGACCAGGGCCAGCACTTCGCCAGCCCTCAGTTCGAAATCCAGATGCCGCACCGTCCACTGTTCGGCGTCCGGATAGCGGAAGCCCACATCCTCGAACACGAAGCCCTGGCGGATCGGTCGCGGCACCGGCAGCGCGTTCGGGCGCGAGCGGATTTCCGGCACGATGTTGAAGAACGAATACAGATCGTCCAGATACAAGGCCTGGCCGGCGACCTGCGAGAACCCGATCAACAGGCCTTCCAGCAACTGGCGCAGGCGCAGGAAGCTGCCGGCCAGAAAGGTCAGGTCGCCGATGCTGAAATCGCCGCGCACGGTGCGCCAGGCGATGTAGCCATATGCCATGTAGTAGCCCAAGGTGCCCAGCGCAGCCAGCAACGCGCCCCACAACGCACGCTTGCGCGCCAATGCGCGGTTGGCCTGGAAGAACTTGTCGGCCAGCCGGCGATAGCGCGCGATCAAAAAGCGGTGCAGGTTGAGGATCTTGACTTCCTTGGCCGTCTCGACGCTCGCGCCGACCTGGCGCAGGTAGTCGAGCTGGCGCCGCTCCGGCGTCCACTGGAAGTTGAGCGAATAGCCCAACGCATTGAAATGCGCCTCGCCGATGAAGGCCGGGATCAGCGCGATCGCCAGCAGCAGGATCAACCATGGCGCATACACCACCAGGCCCACCGCCAAGCTGACCACGGTAATGGCGTCCTGCACCTGGCCGAACAGCTGGCTCATCAGGTTCATGCGGTTCATGGTCTGGCGCCGCGCACGATCCAGCTTGTCCTGCCGGTCGGGGTCTTCGAAATCCTCCAGATCCAGCTGCGCGGCGTGTTCCATCAGGCGTACGCTGGCGGCGTTGTTGAACAACTCCGACAGCAGCGCATCGGCGTAGCCGACCAGCCGGCCGAGCAGATCCGAACCGATCGCCAGCGCCAGTTCCAGCGCCAGCAATTCCAGCAGCCGGTTCAGGCGTCCGCTGCCCAGTGCCTGGGCCAGCGAGTCGAAGGCCGGCGGTTGGCCGACCAGATGGATCGCCTCGTCGATGATCAGTTTGCCGATATACAACGAAGCCACCGGCATCAACGCGCGCAGCACGCGCAGGCCGATGCTGCTGGCGCTCAGCCAGCGGCTGGTCTGCCAGATCTGGCGCAGGAACGGGGGCAGGTTGCGCAGCGCATCCAGGCGCTCGCGCAGGGTGGGGCCGGTACGGGGAGCGGCGGGCGCAGAGGCGCCGGAACGGGAGGCTGACATCGCATCAGTGTGCAGCGCCTTGCGTGGGCGCGGGGTGTTGGAGGCGCACCAGTGCGCACTGCGGCCTTGGCGCGCGATCGCTGCTGCGGCGCTGACTGCACGCCTGCAAGGCAACGCGGTCGGCGTCCGCCAGCGCGCCAGTGTCGCGGGCCGGCCCCGCGCGATCGGTGGCCCGATCAATCGCCTCGATTGACGCAACGCCCGGACGCGCCGGAAGTTTCGACTAAAATGGCCGGATTGCCCCCGCCAGCCGTAGAGCCAGCCGTGACCTCGATCAAGCAGGAAGACCTCATCCAGTCCGTCGCCGACGCGTTGCAGTACATCAGCTACTACCACCCGGTCGACTACATCAGGAATCTGTCCGCAGCTTACGAGCGCGAAGAATCGCCGGCCGCCAAGGACGCCATCGCGCAGATCCTGATCAACTCGCGCATGTGCGCCGAAGGCCATCGCCCGATCTGCCAGGACACCGGCATCGTCACCGTATTCCTCGAGATCGGCATGCAGGTGCGCTGGGACGACGCCACCATGGGCGTGGAAGACATGGTCAACGAAGGCGTGCGCCGCGCCTACAACCACCCCGACAACAAGCTGCGCGCCAGCGTGCTGGCCGACCCGGCCGGCAAACGGCAGAACACCAAGGACAACACGCCTGCGGTGGTCAACACCAAGATCGTGCCCGGCCACCATGTCGAGGTGATCGTCGCGGCCAAGGGGGGCGGCTCGGAGGCCAAGAGCAAGTTCGCCATGCTCAACCCGTCCGACTCCATCGTCGACTGGGTGCTCAAGACCGTGCCGACCATGGGCGCCGGCTGGTGCCCGCCGGGCATGCTCGGCATCGGCATCGGCGGCACCGCCGAAAAGGCCATGCTGCTGGCCAAGGAAGCGTTGATGGAGCCGATCGACATCGTCGATCTGCAGGCGCGTGGCGCCTCCAATCGCGCCGAGGAACTGCGGCTGGAGCTGTACGAAAAGGTCAACGCGCTCGGCATCGGCGCGCAAGGCCTGGGCGGCCTGACCACGGTGCTGGACATCAAGGTCAAGGATTACCCGACCCACGCCGCCAACCTGCCGGTGGCGCTGATTCCCAACTGCGCCGCCACCCGCCACGCGCACTTCACCCTGGACGGCAGTGGCCCGGTGATGCTGGAGCCGCCGTCGCTGGAAGACTGGCCCAAGCTCACCTACAACCCGACCAACGCGCGCCGGGTGAATCTGGACACCATCACCCGCGAAGAGGTGGCCAGCTTCAAGCCGGGCGAAGTGGTGCTGCTCAACGGCAAGCTTTTGACCGGCCGCGACGCTGCGCACAAGCGCATGATCGACATGCTCAACAAGGGCGAAACCTTGCCGGTCGACTTCACCAACCGCTTCATCTACTACGTCGGCCCGGTCGACCCGGTGCGCGATGAAGTGGTCGGCCCGGCCGGCCCGACCACTGCTACCCGCATGGACAAGTTCACCCGCCAGATGCTGGAACAAACCGGCCTGCTCGGCATGGTCGGCAAGTCCGAGCGCGGCGATGCGGCGATCGATGCGATCCGCGACAACAAGGCCGTCTATCTGATGGCAGTCGGCGGTTCGGCCTACCTGGTGTCCAAGGCGATCAAGGCCGCACGCGTGCTGGCGTTCGAAGATCTGGGCATGGAGGCGATCTACGAGTTCGAGGTCAAGGACATGCCGGTGACCGTGGCGGTGGATTCCACCGGCGAGTCGGTGCACAAGACCGGGCCGCGTTTGTGGCAGTCGCGCATCGGCAAGATTCCGGTGGTGGTGGAATAAGCTTGGCCAGGAGCGGCGACGCAACTGCACGGCGTCGCCGCGTCCCGCAAACGAGTTAATACGCGTAGGTCCCCATCATCAGGCGGTGTCTGTCTATCGGGATGAAGACGGCCTGCCGGATCGACCACGCGGCCAGGCAACGCCTAGCGACGACCCGTTATGCTCGGCGTACTGACGGTCACAGGAGAACAGGAATGCTCCGACTCATCTGCATCGCGTTGTTGGCCTGCCTCAGCCAGGGTGTGGCAGCGCAGCACAAGACAGCACCGACGGTGCTGTTTCCTTCCGGCAACTACGCACCGAGACCAGCCGCGCCGGTGTCGTTTGAAGAAAAAAAGCCACTCAGGCCAAGCGAGCCCTCCACACGATTCAGCGGGCCCGCAGTGTCGGACCGTTGCGCCGCGCAGTGCAACCACAGTGCCAGGCAATGCCGCGCCGATCGGCCCAGCGAGAGCAGTTGCAGCGCCTCGGTGGCGCCGCGCGGAAAACGCTGCGATGACGTGCAGAATCCGGCACAGCGGGCCAACTGCCTCGCGCAGGTCTTCGATTGTAGCCAGCAGAGTGACGACAATCGCTGTGAACCACGCAAGCTCGCCTGCCTGCGCGCCTGCACCAACTGACTTCAGGAATCCGTATGACCACAACGCTTTATCACTCCCCCAGCACCGCAGCCCTGGTCGTGCATTGGCTGCTGGTCGAACTGGATGTGCCGCACGTGCTGCATCCGCTGGATTTCGATCGCGCCGAGCACAAATCGCCTGAATACCTGGCACTCAATCCGGCCGGTGTGGTGCCGACGCTGGTGCTGGACGGCCAGGTGTTGACCGAAGCTGCAGCAATCGTGCTGCATCTGGCCGACCTGTATCCGCAGGCCGGGTTGGCACCGCCAGTCGGCACGCCTGCGCGTGCGGACTACTACAGGTGGATGTTCTTCTGCGCCAACACCTTGCAGCCGGCGTATCGCGCCTGGTTCTACCCGAGCGAGCCGGCCGGTGCCGCGCACAGCGATGCGGCGCAGGCGCAGGCACGGCAAAAACTCGAAGCGGCCTGGACCCAGGTCGATGCGCACCTGCAAGCCAGTGGTCCGTATCTGCTCGGCCAGACGCTGTCGGCAGCCGATTTCATGCTGACCATGATGATGCGCTGGTCGCGCAACATGCCCCGGTCCAGCGATACCTGGCTGGCGCTGCACGCGCATGCGCAGCGAATGAAAGCCCGGCCGGCGTTTCAGGAAACCTATCGCCGCGAGGGTCTAACGGACTGGACCTGAATCTCCAGCCGCGGCGGGCATTGTGCGGCGTCCATCAGCGCGTTTCAAAGCGTTTCGCCGCGCTTGCCGTGTAGTACGATCGCGACACCAACCAGAGAGCAGGGGCTCGTCCATGTCGCATTCCGCATCCCGTCGAAAATTGCTGCAATGCGCCTGTTGCGCGCCGGTCGCGGCCGCCGCCGCGTCACTGCCGTTCGCTGTGCGCGCCGCGCCGTCGAAGAAAACCGATCTAAACGCCGAGCAGGCGTTGCAGACCCTGCGTGACGGCAACGCTGCGTTTGTCGAAAACCGTCCCAAGAAGGTGATCTCCGACGGCAAGCGCCGGCTGGAACTGGCGCTGGGCCAGACTCCGTTCGTGATCCTGGTGTCGTGCTCGGATTCGCGCGTGCCGCCGGAACTGCTGTTCGGTCGCGGCCTTGGCGAGATGTTCATCGTTCGCAACGCCGGCAACACCGTCGATACCACTGCATTGGGTTCGATCGAATATGCGGTCAGCCAGCTCGGCGTGCCGCTGGTGGTAGTGATGGGCCACGAGAGTTGCGGCGCGGTTGCCGCCGCGGTGTCGGTGGTGGAGCAGGGCGCGTTCTTCCCCGGCGCGATCGGCTCGATGATCGAGCCGATCGTCCCCGCCGTGCTGACTGCCAAGAGCAAGGGCGGCGCTGACCTGCTGGCCGCCTCGGTCAAGGCCAACGTCAAGCGCACCGTCGACCGCCTGCGTGCCGCTTCCGAGCCGGCACTGCTGGAACCGCTGCGCGCCGGCAATGTTCGCGTGGTCGGTGCGTATTACACCCTGAAAGACGGCAAGGTGGATTTCTTCGACGTCTGATGGTTATTGCAGTGGTTCGGGCAATGACAGCGCAGGATGATCTCCTGCGCTGTTTTCATGTATGCGATGCGGTGCGGTCGTCAGCTCTGACACAACCTCCCGCACACTGTCTCGATGGCGGCAACGTGTCGCGTTCGTTGACCGAATGGAGTGATGTCTGGAATGGTCGCGACATCGATCAAATCGACAGGCGCTGATCAAACCGCAGCTCATCGGACAGCCGCGCTGCATCCACTGATCGCAACCAAGCCCACCGACCATCTCCACTGGTCCTTGCCCGCCCCCCGTCGCGTAAGAGCCTACAGGGACGTACTTGCGGCGTGTCCCGCGATGGTGGGCGGGCAAGGGCCCTGCAGCCTGGCCGCAGATCAGTCGTTCTGCACATGATTATCCGCGCTGGGCAAACACTCCAACGCAAACCGTATCTCGAGTTTTAGTCCACATAATCGTCGAACGTCTTGCGCCGACGGAATGGCATCAGGTGCTGGCGCATCAGCCCCTTGGGCACCGTTTCCAGTTTCATGACGCCATATTCCTGCGGCCACGCGTCGTGACTCGGCGGCAGTTTGAACGTGCCCATCAACATGTCCACCAAGGGCAGATGGATGGCGTAGTTGACGTCGATATAGTCCTGCTGGCGCGCATGATGCCAGTGGTGATAACGCGGCAATACCAGCACATATTCCAGCCAGCCAAAACGCAGGCCGAGGTTGGAATGTGCGAGCACCGCCTGCAGACCGACCAGAATCACATACGCATTCACCGCCGGGGTCGAAAAACCGAGAATCAACAGCGGCAGCAGCACCGCACTGCGGGTCAGCACGATTTCCACAAAATGGATGCGCGATCCGGCCAGCCAGTCCATCTCGCGGCTGGAGTGATGCACCGCATGGAATCGCCACAGCCACGGAATGTTGTGATACGCCCGATGCAGCGATGCCTGCGCCATGTCGGCGACGAAGACTGCGATCAGAAACTGTCCCCATACCGGCAGGGACTGGATTGCCGCTTTCAGCGATGGAAACGCGGCCAGCCCGGCGATACTCGACGTGGAGGCGGTGACCAGGATCAGGATGAATTGCACCAGCACATGGCTCATGAAGAAGTAGCCGATATCGGTGCGCCAGCCCGGACGTAACGGCGAAACGCGGCGCTTGCCCAGATAGCGTTCCAGCGGCACGAACACCAGCGCCGAGAAAAACAGCGAAATGACAAACCAGTCCAGGCCAAGCGAATAGGGCGTGCGCCCGATCGTATCGAACTGCACGTTGGTGCCTCCGAACAACACCGCCAACGTTGCGCTGCCCACACCAACCATCGCAATGCGCTTGTTGCGGTCGCGCAGGATGGCGAAGGTACCCAGCAAGAACGCGGCGACCAATCCAACTAGCAAAAGGTGGCGCGCGAACTGCTCGTTATAGGCGGCGCGGAACTCGCGGCTGGTCAACAGATCGGGAAAGTGGAAACACACCACACCCATCAGGCTGAGCACGCCCAGCAGCGCAGAGGCATGGGCGAAGAAGGAGCGGTGCGGGCGGGCCATGGGACGTCCTGTCGACGGGGCGGCCTGGTTGGCCGTGCACGGAGTGCGTGCATCCGTGCTCCCAGTACGCGTGCTCGGCCGCAAGTGTTTGGCAACGGGCACACCAGCTCCGATCAAACCTCGGCGCTAGGACTGGCCGGCAATGCGCCGGCCAGTGAAACGGCACGCGGTTAGAACCACTCCAGCAACGACACACCCAGGCCGATGTAGGTCGCCTTGTGGTTGTAGTCGATCAGGCTTTCGCCGTAGCCGTCGAACACCTGCACATGGCCGCGCAGCAGGTTGGTGATCGGGAAGCCGTAGTCCAGCTGCACCGAGCCGTGCGAGCGGTCGCCGCCACGCAGCGAATGCCGTGCGATCAATGCGAACTCGTGGCCGTCCTTGTTGTAGACCAGGGTCGCGTCGCCGCGGCCCATGTAATCCTCGATATCGGGATTATTGTCATCGGCGCGATCTTCCTTGATGCGGAACCACGGGCGCAGCGTCAGCGCCCAGTTCTCGCGATCCAGACCAATGTTGAGGATCACCCGGTTCCAGGAGCGCGACAGCGGGTCCTCGCGGCCATTGGACATGTGGTTGATGCTGATGCCGCTCATGCGGCCCTTCCAGCCGAACAGGCTGTAGTTGTTGCGGAACACCAACATCGCCTCCGGCTCGTAGTTGGTCTCGCGGAACGGGCGCGATGCATCGGTGTTGTAGGCCTGCCAACGCGAGCTCTGGGTGTAGCCCATCCAGATATCGCCGTTGTCGCCGAACAGATCCTCGACCACCTTGGTCTTGAAGCTGAGCTGGAACTTCAGCTCGGCGCTGTCCAGTTGCTGCGGGGTGGACACCGAGTTGGCCGGGTTGGGCGACTGCGGGGTGCGGTTGGAGTCGCTGGTCCAGAACGCCGGCAACAGATACACCGGCTTGTAGCCGCGCAGCTGGAACGTGCCCAGCTTGGAATCCTTGGCCAGCTCCCAGCGGCGATCCAGCAACGAGCCACGGCCGGCATTGGCGACCGCCTCGGCCTTGGGTTGGTCCTGTCCATCGGCGCGGAAGAAATCGCCGACGCGGCTGATGGCGCGTTCGTCCTGTGGCTTGGCCTCTTTCTGCTTGGCCAGTTGCGCGGCGGCGTCGGCTTCTGCGGTCAGCTGCGGCGTGTAGCCCAGCGCCTGGTCGTAGCACGCCAGCCGCGCCGCATCCGAGGTGACGGAGGTGCAGGCCTGCGGCGAGGCGGGGGTTGCGGCGATTTCCTGCGCGTGCGCCAGTGGCGCGGCCGCCAGCGCAATCAGCATCAAGGGACGGGTGCGGTGCTTTGACATGGGCAGTCTGGCCGAATGAAGGCGCCAGGCAGGCGCAGAGGGTTGTAGCTTAACGGTCGCGCCTGCATACGCGGTGTGTACACGGCGGCATAACATTCGACCAGAGGTCCGCGCTCGCGGCGCCTCGACAGCCTGGCACGTGAGTTGCGGCGCCAGCCTCGAGACAGTTGTCTCGCATCACCAGTGTCGGGGAGCGCTGGAACGACTAGAAAAACCAGGCGATCGCGAACATGCCAAGCATGCACAGGCCGAGCGCCAGCTTGCTCGCGGTGCCCAGCATGATGCCGATCCAGGTGCCGATGCCGACCTTGGTGGCCTGGTCGGATTTGCGGGTCTGCCAGTATTCGCCGATCCACGCCCCGGCAAACGGGCCGACAAACAAGCCGATCGGCATGAAGAAGATGCCAATGATCGAACCGATCACCGATCCCCATACCGCCATCTTGCTGGCGCCGACACGCTTTGCGCCGTACACGGTGGCAAGGAAGTCGATCGCGAACGACAGCGCGGTGATCAGGCCCAGGATCACCAGCGCGACCCAGCCGACATGGGCGAAGCCATCGGCCCAGGCGGCCACCAGCAACCCCACGAACACCAATGGCAGGCCCGGTAGCGCCGGCAGAATGACCCCGGCCAGGCCGATCAACACCAGCACGCTAGCCAGGATGTAATAAACGACGGTGGTATCCATATGGTTTAGAAATGTCCTGTTTCAGGCTTGACAAAAATGCGCAAGGGGTTCTTGAAAAATCGTTTTGTGCGGGTTAAGTTGCCAGCGCTGCTGTTTGCAACGGTCACCGTGAATCGTGGCCTGATGCGGTAGATCGTCTGATCCGCTACATCCTTGTACCTCGGCTCCTCCTTGCAATCACAGCGACCACCGCCAGTCCACCACAGTGTCGTAGGGAGTCAGTCGAGATGTCCAACATCGAACGCGAGAATGGTGTCGTGAAGTGGTTCAACGATGCCAAGGGTTTTGGATTCATCAGTCGCGAAAACGGCGAGGACGTGTTCGTCCATTTCCGCGCGATCCAGATCCAGGGTTTCAAGAGTCTCAAGGAAGGTCAGAAGGTCAGCTTCACCGTCGTGCAAGGGCAGAAAGGACTGCAGGCCGACGCGGTACAGGTGGTCTGAGTGCAGCGCAGCACTTGGAGCCACCATCCAAACAGCAGAAAGGCCCGTTGCCGGGCCTTTCTGTCATGTCACTCAGCGGGTAAGCCGATCAGCGCAGCACAACCTTGCCGTTGACCACACGCACGTAGGCGTTTTCGCGCACGCCGGCCAGGTCGCGCTGGTTCACCACGATGACGCGCCCATCGTCCATGCGCACCTGCACATCGAAGCTGTCGCTGGTGACGTTGTTCTGGATCGCGTTGCCCGCCAGCGCGCCGGCAGCGGCACCGGCCACGGCCGAGACGTTCTTGTTGCCCTTACTGCCGCCGGTCTCCTTGGAGATCTGGCGGCCGGCCACTGCGCCGACGATGCCGCCGAGCACTGCGCCGGTGCCGGTAGGCGCGCTGCGGGTCGGGCCGACTTCATCGATGCGGGTCACGATGCCGCAATCCACGCAGCGTGCCTGTTGCTGCGAATAGCCCTGGTCGTAGCCGCGGTCGCCGCGATAGCTGCCGTATTGAGGTTGCGAAGTGGCGCAGCCAACCAGGGTCGCAGTTGCAGCCAAGCCAATGACGAGCAGTCGGGTCTTCATGGGGTCTCTCCGGGGTGGTTCGAAAAGCGGTCAGGGCCGCGGCGACGTCATCCTGTGATGGGGCAGGTGAACGGTCTGCCAACTGGATCGCTCCAGGCTTAACGAAACCCGAGCGCGTCCCTCATCGAAAGTCACGGTGGCAGGCGTCGCAGGCGTCGGACAGCCGTGCTTTGACCGCTGCAATCGCGGCGCAATCGCGCAGCGGGGAGCGCTGCGCCTGATCCAGTGCGGCACGCAGCGCGTGTGCATGCTCGCCAAAGCGGCGGTCTTCGCCGATGTCGGGAAACGCCGGTTCCAGCTCGTCTGCCAGCAAGCGGAGCGATTGCAGTCGCGCCTGCTGTTGTGCCGGCTTGCAGTTCGCACCTGCGCCAGGTTGCAGTGCGCGCAGTTGGTAGGCCATCACCTGCATCACGCTATCGGGCACCGGATCGCGTCTGGCCTGCAGCGCACGCGCCACCATCACGCTGCAGACCAGTCCGATCAACAGGCCCAGTACAAGCATGAACGCGTAACGGGACGCACGTGATTGTTCAGGAGGCGTGGCGGACATGGTGGCTCCACTGAGGGCGCTGGCGAAGGCGCGGGGCAAGTAAGCGCGTATCGAGCAGGGCGCGTAAAATAGGCCGATGAAAGCACAATGGCGTGAACGCTTTGCCGGTATCGACCGGCTGTACGGAGTCGGCACGGTGGAGCGGCTGGCGGCCTGCCGCGTGGCGGTGGTCGGGATGGGCGGCGTCGGTTCGTGGGTGGTGGAGGCGCTGGCCCGCACCGGCGTCGGGCACATCCGCCTGATCGATGCCGATGACCTGTGCGTGTCCAACACCAATCGGCAATTGCCGGCCTTGGCAGGCCAATATGGACGCAACAAGGCGCGCGCGATGGCCGAGCGCTGTGTGGCGATCAATCCGCAGATCCAGGCCGATGCGGTGGAGGCGTTCCTCACCGCCGGCACGATCGAACAGCTGCTCGGCGACGGCTTCGATCTGGTGATCGATGCCTGCGACAGCTTCCGGGTCAAGGTGGAAACCATCGCCTGGTGCCGCCGGCGCAAGCTGCCGCTGCTCACCGTGGGCGCCGCTGGCGGGCGCACCGACCCAACCCTGGTGCGCGTACGCGATGTCTCGCGCACCGAGCACGACGCGATGCTGGCGCTGATCCGCAAGAAGCTGCGCAGCGAGTTCAACTTCCCCAAGAATCCACAGCGTTATTTCGGTGTGCCGGCGGTGTATTCGCTGGAGAACGTCAAGTATCCGCAGGCCGACGGCAGCGTGTGCGGCATCCGTCCGCAGCTGGATGCCGAGGCCACGCTCAAGCTGGATTGCGGGGCCGGGCTGGGCGCAGCCACACATATCACCGGCACGTTTGCGTTTGTCGCGGTGGGCAAGGCGCTGGAGATGTTGCTCAAGCCGAAGGTGGTTGCGACCGCTGTGTTGCCGACCGCCGAGGTTGTTGCAAGCTCATAACGTCGGAGCATGCCGCGCTTCGGCAGTGCCCCGGCATCAGCCTGGCAGTGCCGAGTCAGGCAATCCGAACAACCGCCGCGCATTGGCGGTGGTCTGCGCGGCGATGTGCTGGGGCGCCTCGCCGCGTAGCTGCGCGATGCAGTCCAGCACCGTGCGCAGATGAGCCGGCTCGTTGCGTTGGCCACGGATGGTGGCATCGGGCTGATCCGGTGCATCGGTTTCGAGCAGCAGAAAGTCCAGCGGCATCGTTGCGGCCAGCCCGCGCAGGCGGTTGGCGCGCGGGTAGGTCACCGGGCCGCCCAGGCCGATCATGAAATCCAGCTTCCACAATTGCCGTGCCTGTTCGGGGCTGCCGGCAAAGCTGTGCACCACCCCGCGCAGGCCACCCACCGCCTTGATACGGGCGATGACCTCCTCGGTGGCGCGCCGCGCATGCACGATCAGCGGCAGGTCGAAACGCTTGGCCAGCTGCAGTTGTCCGTCGAAGTAATCGCGCTGTGACTGCGCGTCCAGGCCGTCGAGATAGAAATCCAGCCCGCACTCGCCGATGGCGCAGGGCCGCTCGCGCTCGATCCACTCGGCCAGCAGCTCCAGATGGTCGAGGCGATGTTGATCCAGAAAGATCGGGTGCAACCCGTAGGCGGGATACAACCCTGGCGCCTGGGTGCAGACGGCGCGCAGGTCCGGCCAGCTGGCGGCGGTGATCGCCGGGATCACTTGCTGCACGACACCGGCCGCCTGCGCGCGTGCGATCACGGCAGCGCGGTCGTGGTCGAACTCGCCGGCATCCAGATGGCAGTGGCTGTCGACCAGCTGCATCAATCGCGGCGGACCGGCGCGGGCAGCGGCGTCTTGCGCGTCTTCCAGTTGGCCAGCAGCAGCGTGGTCAGCCCGAACAACAGTTCGTCCAGAAACGGGATCGGGTCCGGGATCACCAAATCGACCAGAAACAGCGCGGCCGCCAGCTTGAACAAGGTGGGGTAGCGCAACTTGCTGGCCCACTCCAGGGCGCGCGAGGTCAGGGGATTTCGCATGCGAAGGCTCCGGCTGTTAGAAGTGCATGAAGTAACCGCTAGCTGAACTTAACCACGGCATTCATGAGCGAGGGCGTTTTTGTTCAGGGTTCACGTGCTGGAATCACGCCGTCAACAACGCGGCGTGTCCGCACGGAGCTGGATCATGAAGAGCAATACGACAACTATACTGGTCGCTGCTGGTGCGTTGCTGGTCGGAGGCGTGGCCACGGCCGCCTTCATGAACAACCGCCCGTCGTCCGGCGATTTCGTCGCCAACGGCGAGCCGGCACCGCGCGGTCTGGAATACGCCGACGTGGTCAAGGTTGCACCGATCACCGAGCGCGAGCCGCAGTACGCGCAGGTCGTCAACAGCGCCGCCATCCGCGAAACCACCACCAGCTCCTCGCCGCGCGAAGTCTGCCGCGACGTGGTGGTGCAGGAACGCCTGCCCGAGCGCGATGGCAATGTGGGCGGCACCGTCGCTGGCGCGGTGATCGGTGGCCTGCTCGGTAACCAGGTCGGCGGCGGCAATGGCCGCAAGCTGGCCACGGTGGCCGGTGCAGTCGGTGGCGGCATGGTCGGCAATCGTGTGGACCGCAACCATGTCGGCGGCCGCGTGGTGGACCGCACCGAGCGCCAGTGCCATACCGAAAACGCCAATTCGCAATCCTCGCGTGTGGTCGGCTATGACGTGACCTATCGCAACGCCGATGGCACCACCGGCACCATGCGCATGGACAGCAAGCCGGGCGAGCGCATCTCGCTGGGCGATGCCGACAACGTGGTGGCCTACGACGTGACCTATCGCTACGACGGTTTCGAGAAGACCGTGCGCATGAACGACAAGCCGGCCAGCGATCGTCTGCCGGTGGTCGACGGTCAGTTGGTGACCCAGACCGCTTCGACGGCCAGTGACAAGGGCGTTCGTGTGGATACGGGCAGCACGCGTCAGTAAATCGCTGGCAGTCATCCGCTCAGGATCGCTGCGATAGCAAGAAAAGAGCCGGCATTGCCGGCTCTTTTCGTTTTCAGGTACTGCCTGCGACCAGCGTATGCAAGCGGGCGCGCTGAACAAGCCGGCGCAATGTTCGGTTGGCAACTGGCAGATAATCGCGGCTTCTCCTGTGGTGGAAGCCAGCATGCCGGTGCGTCCTGATGATCTGTTCGATGTACGCGCGCTGCTGACCGACGAGGAACGCGCGGTGCAGGACGCGGTGGCCCGCTTCACCGACACGCGGGTGTTGCCAGCGATCGGCGATGCCTTCGATGCGGGGCGCTTCCCCAGCGAATGGGTGCCGGAGCTGGCAGAACTGGGATTGCTGGGCGCCAGCCTGCCGGTGCGTGATGGTGGCGCAGGCCTGGGCGCGGTGGCCTACGGGCTGATCTGCCAGGAACTGGAGCGCGGCGACAGCGGCCTGCGCAGTTTCGTCAGCGTGCAATCGTCGCTGTGCATGTATCCCATCCACGCCTATGGCAGCGACGCACAACGTCAGCGCTGGTTGCCGGAGATGGCTGCCGGTCGCTTGATCGGCTGCTTCGGATTGAGCGAGGCGCAGGGTGGCTCGGACCCGGCGGCGATGACCACGCGCGCGGTGCGCGATGGCGATGGCTGGCGCTTGAACGGGTCCAAGATGTGGATCACCAACGGCAGCATCGCTGGCCTTGCGATCATCTGGGCGCATACCGACGATGGCGTATGCGGCTTTCTGGTGGAGACCGGCAGCGCCGGCTTCAGTGCACAGGACATCGCGCACAAGATGAGCCTGCGCGCGTCGGTGACCTCGGGTTTGTTTCTGGACAACGTCTATGTGCCGGAGCAGATGCGGCTGCCGAACGCGGCCGGTTTGAAGGCGCCGTTGGGCTGCCTCAACCAGGCGCGCTACAGCATTGCCTGGGGCGCGATCGGTGCGGCGGTGGCCTGTCTGCGCGAAGCATTGGCTTATAGCGGGCAGCGCATCCTGTTCGGCCGGCCGCTGGCGGCTACGCAAAGCGCGCAGATCAAGCTGGCCGACATGGCCCGGCGCATTTCCACCGCGCAATTGCTGGCGCTGCAGCTGGGGCGCCTGAAAGAAGCCGGTACGCTGCGGCCGGAACAGATCTCGCTGGCAAAATGGAATAATTGCCGCATGGCGCTGGACGTGGCACGCGAGTGCCGTGATCTGCTGGGCGCGGCCGGCATCACCACCGAGCATGTGGCGATCCGGCATGCGCTGAACCTGGAATCGGTGATCACCTACGAGGGCACCGAGACCGTGCATCAGTTGGTGGTGGGGCGTGCACTGACTGGACTCAATGCGTTCTGACAAGGAGTGGATGTTGATCAGCAAGGATGTGGTGCGGCGCCTGCGGGGCGTGTTCTGGGTGCTGTGTGTGGTGGTCGCAGCGATCGCGATCGTCGCACCGTTGCAGGCCAACGAGGCGCCAAGCATGGCGCCGCCGCCGGCCTGGGTGGTGGCCGACACGGTGCCCGGCAACGTGCCTGGCGCGAACGGCATGCGCTATGAGCTGGTGTCCGATCAGATCGATCTGACCGGCGCCGCACCGCAGGCGTATCGCCGCCTCAGCTATAGCGTGCAGCGTGCAAAAAGCCTGGACGAAGCCGGGCAGATTTCCATCGATTACCAACCGCAATACCAGCGCCTGGAACTCAATAGTCTGGATGTCTGGCGCGACGGCAGGCGCATCGACATGCGCAGCCGGGCGCACTACGCCAGGTTGCGTCGCGAGAGCGGACTGGAAGAGGGGTTGATCGATGGCGCGCTGACGCTGTCGATCACCTTGCCGGACCTGCGCGTCGGCGACCGCGTCGACTATGCCGTGACCACCATCGGCAGCAATCCGGTGTTCGGCAAGGGCTATTACGATGTGTTGGAGGCACGCTATGGCGTGGCGCTCGGTGAGCGTCGCGTACGCGTGCGGTTTCCCACAGCGATGCCGTTGCAGTGGCGGGTGAGCGCGCCGGGCTTCAGCCGCAACGTCAGCCGCGCCGGCGAGGTGAGCACGCTGGAGATCGCCGCACGCAACATCGCCGCCGTGCAGGAAGAAAAAGACGCGCCGGACGATGTCGATGCCTATGGCTTGATCGAACTTTCCACCGCCGGCAATTGGGAGGCGGTGGCGGCATGGGCGGCACAACTGTATCCGCGTGCGTTCAAGGATGCGCAGGTTGCCGCCAGCATGGTGCGCAGTCTGCAACTGCGCAGCGACGACCCGCAGGGCGCGTTGTTGCGTGCGGTGGCGTTCGTGCAGGGCGAGATCCGCTACGTCGGCCTGGACATGGGCGAGAACTCGCATGCCCCCCACGCACCGGAAGTGACGCTGCGCAATCGCTATGGCGACTGCAAGGACAAGGCGACGCTGTTGATCGCGCTGCTGCAACTGGCCGGCATTCGCGCCGAACCGGTGCTGGTCAACAGCGACCAGGGTCATGGCCTGGATGCACGGCTGCCCAGTCCTTACGCGTTCGATCATGTGGTGGTGCGCGCGCATCTGCCGCAGGGCGAGGTTTGGGTAGATGCCACGCGCGATCGCGAAGACGGCGCGCTGGCCCAGCGCCGGCCGTTGCCGTTCGTGCGCGGCTTGCCGGTGCTGGCCGGGCAGAGCGGATTGGTCGCAGTGCCATCGCCGATGCCGACGCTGCCGCAGATCGAAGTGAACGAGGAGGTGGCGATCTCACTGCGCAAACCGCAACGCGTGGCGAGCTTTACCGTGGACACGCGTTATCGCCAAGGCCGCGGCGATCGCGTGTCTGCCAGCTTCGAAGACCATGGCGCAGAAACGGTTGGTGAGCACTATCTGGAGTTCATGCAGAAGTACTACACCGCGCTGACCCAGGTCGACGTGCCCAGCATCGACGATACCGATGCGCTCGATGTACGCACGCACGAAACCTATCGCCTGGAGTGGCCGGCAGAGGAGGGCGACGAGGTCGGCTTCCCGCTGTTTCAGCTCGGCGAGTGGATGGATGCCTTGCCGAAACAGGCGCGCAAGCGGCCATTGGCGCTGGGAGGGCCGCAACGGGCGCGGCAGACCGTACGGGTGCAGACCGATCCGGTGGTACGGGTGAAACCGGAAGAACAGATCGTCGCCAACCCGTGGTTCCGGTTCTCGCACACGGTCTCCATGCACGCTGGGCGCATCGTGATCGTGGGCGAGTGGCAGCGGTTCACCGACCGCATTCCCGCCGATGGCGTGGCGCGCGCAGCAGCCGACATGGAGCGTGCGCGCGACCTGCTGTACTTCAATCACGATTTAAAGCCGCAGCGGCGCAGGCCCGAGGCCGACTGGAGTGCGCTGAGCTATCCGGCGGCGGGGCTGCTGGTGTTGATCGTGTTGCTGCTGGGGTGCCTGGTGTGGTGGCGCAGCGGTGGCCTGGGCGGGATGGTGTTCGATCCATACGCCACCGCGCAGCGCATGCAGCAGCAGGCTGGTTTGCGCTGGAGCGCCTGGAGCGTATTTGCGCTGGTCACGCTGTTGTCGGCATGGGTATGGCTGCATGCCTTGCCGTGGTGGGCCAAGGCGCTGGGTGTCGTGGCGGCGGTGGTGGTCGCTGTGCTGAGCTGCGTGTTGCTCAGGCAGGTGCTGCGCTGGATGGGGTGCGTGGCGAGGATCGGGCGGTTGTTGCCGGCCGTGCTGGGCTGCGCCTTGCCGTGGCTGGTCTGCCTGCTGGCGGCGTTGGTCGCACTCGCCGGCAATATTGCGTTGCTGCATACAGGCGCAAGCGATGCGGCCGGCTTGGCGCAGCTGGCGATGTGCGCGCTGTTGCTGATGCTGGGCGTGCTGTGGTGGTCGGTGTGCGCGGTGCAGGCGGTGGCGGGTGCGGCTGGCTGCGGGCGTGCACGCGCATTCGGCGCAGTGGCATTGACGCTGTCGGCGCTGGGCGTGCTGATTGCGGTGCTGGGTGTGCCGGTGGCCTTGGTCGCGATGTACTGACACGCTGCGCTTGCATCCCATTGTGTCGGCGGCGGTGTGCCGAGCCGTCTGCGGCTTCGGCATGCGGCAATCGGATGCCCTGGTCACACTGCGGACGTGTCGGCATGGTCTGCGTTGCGTAATCGTCAGCGCTGGCACGCCAGCCAGTAGACGCATCGGTCCAGGTAACCTTTGTGCGGCTGTGCCGCGCAATCCTGCAGGGCTTTGCAAAGATGCGCCGGGCTGTGACACTGCCAGCCCCTCGTTGCTGCCGCGGAGCCAGCTTGATGTCGACCATGCGTCCCCCGTTGACCGTCCATGGCATGTCCAGTTCCGGCAATTGCTACAAGGTGCGCCTGTTGCTGGAGCAACTGGGTAGCCGCTATCACTGGGTCGAGGTGGACAGTGCCGCGGGGCAAACCCGCACGTCGGCGTATCTGGCCAAAAATCCCAACGGCAAGGTGCCGATGGTGGAACGCGACGACGGCCGCGTGCTGACCGAATCCAACGCAATCCTGTTCTGGCTGGCCGAAGGCACGCCGTACCTGCCCACCGATGCGTGGCAGCGGGCGCAGGCGTTGAGCTGGATGTTCTTCGAGCAATACAGCCATGAGCCATATGTGGCGGTGGCGCGGTTCATCAGCCTGTGGACGCCGCGCGATGCCGCGCGCCGCGCCGAACTGCCGCAGCTGCGCGCCCGCGGCGAACAGGCGCTGGCCGTGATGGAACAGCATCTGCAGCAGCACCGCTGGTTTACCGGCAACGATTACGGCATCGCCGATATCGCGCTGTTTGCCTACACCCATTGCGCCGAGGATGGCGGCTTCGATCTGGAGCGCTGGCCGGCGATCGGTGCCTGGCTGCAGCGCGTGCAGGCGGTACCCGGTTTTATCGCAATGCCGGCGCCTGCACCCGGCACGGTGACGGCATGAGCGGCATGCGCTGCCGGCAGGAGCACTGACGATGTGCGGATTGGTTGGACTGCTGCTGGCCTCGCCACGCATGCATGGCGAACAACTCGATGCGCTGGTGCGGCCGATGGGCGCCGCCTTGCGTCATCGCGGCCCCGACGATGCCGGCACCTGGTGCGATGCGCAGGCCGGCGTGGCGCTGGCGCATCAACGTTTGAGCATTCTGGATCTGTCGCCGCTGGGCCATCAGCCGATGCGCTCGGCCGATGGCCGTTATGTGCTGGCCTACAACGGCGAGATCTACAACTTCGCGCAGCTGCGCGCGGCCTTGTCCGCGCTCGGGCACCGCTTCCGTGGTCATTCCGACACCGAAGTGCTGTTGGCGGCGGTGGTGGAGTGGGGGCTGGACGACACCCTGACCCGCTGCAACGGCATGTTCGCGCTGGCGTTGTGGGATGAGCGCGACAACTGCCTGTCTCTTGCCCGCGACCGCGTCGGCAAGAAGCCGCTGTATTACGGCTGGGCCGGCGACACCCTGGTGTTCGGTTCCGAACTCAAGGCGCTGTGGCAGCACCCGGAGTTCGATAACGGCGTCGATCGCAATGCGCTGACCTTGCTGCTGCGGCTGGGCTACATCCCGGCGCCGGCCTGCATCCACGAGCGCACCTTCAAGTTGATGCCCGGGCGGGTGCTGCGGCTGGATGCGCAGATGGTGGCGGCCGGCGCGGCGGCGCATCGGCCGGACCAGGCGCAGCAGCCGTTCTGGAACGCGCGCGAGGCGATGCAGCGCGCGCTGGCGGCACCGTTCACCGGCAGCGATGCGCAGGCCGAGGAACAGCTCGATGCGGTGCTGCGCGATGCGGTGGCGCTGCGCATGGTGGCCGACGTGCCGGTGGGCGTGTTCCTGTCCGGCGGCACCGATTCGTCGATCGTCACTGCGATGATGCAGGCGCAGAGCGCCCAGCCGGTGCACACCTTCAGCATTGGCTTCGAAGGCTCGCATCACGACGAAGCGCCGCTGGCGCGCGAAGTGGCCACGCATCTGCACACCGACCACACCGAGCTGTATGTCAGCGGCGCCGACGCGCTGGCAGTGGTGCCGACCCTGCCGGACATGTTCGACGAGCCCTTCGCCGATGCCTCGCAGGTGCCAACCGCGCTGGTCGCACGGCTGGCGCGTGGCGGGGTGACGGTGGCGCTGTCCGGCGATGGTGGCGACGAGTTGTTCTTCGGCTACGGCCGCTACCAGCGTGCGCTGCGCAACTGGCGCATGCATGGGCTGGTGCCGGGGCCGCTGCGGCGGCTGATGGCGCTGGCGGCACGCCGCAACGGCGAGTCCTCGCGCACCGGCGGCCTGGCCGCGCTGGTGGCCGAGGCCGGCGCACGCGGCATCGGCGACATCTACCGCAACCGCATTTCGCGCTGGCGCGATCCGGCCGCGGTGGTGCTGGGCGCGACCGAGCCCGACAGTTTCTACAGCCTGGCCGACCCGCTGCACGGCTCCGGCACGCCGGCCGACGCGATGATGCTGGCCGACTTTGCCGCGTATCTGCCTGATGATCTGCTGTGCAAGGTGGACCGCACCACCATGGCGGTGGGGCTGGAAGCGCGCGCGCCGCTGCTGGACTGGCGTGTGGCCGAGTTCGCCTGGTCGCTGCCGCTGTCGCTGAAGTACCGCGACGGGGTCAGCAAGTATCTGCTCAAGCGCGTGCTGTGCCGCTATCTGCCCGACCCGATGGTCTACCGCGGCAAGCGCGGCTTTGGCGCGCCGGTCAGCGCCTGGCTACGCGGCGATCTGCATGGCTGGGCCGACGATCTGCTGGCGCATGCCACCCTGGAGCGCGACGGCGTGTTCGCTGCCGACACCGTGGCCGGGCTGTGGCGCGACTTCAACGGCGGCGAGCGCAAATGGCATACGCATCTGTGGACGGTGCTGATGTTCCAGGCCTGGCAGGCGCACTGGCGCAGCCAACGCGCCGCGATCGGCCGCTGAGGCAGCCGCGCTTCACCGGGTCTGAGCGCCAGGCTGACTAGAGTCGGGCGCTGATTCCCCCAATGGAGCGTTTCCCATGAGCAAGATCACCATCGCCGTCCTGGTCGGCAGCCTGCGCGCAGCGTCCTACAACCGCCAGTTGGCGCGCGCGCTGGAGCATCTGGCCGGCGACAAGGCGGTGTTCGAGTATCTGGAGATCGGCGATATCCCGCTGTACAACCAGGACAACGATGCGGATTTCCCGGCTGAGGGCACGCGTTTCAAGCAGCAAGTGCGCGCGGCCGATGCGGTGTTGTTCGTGACCCCCGAGTACAACCGCTCGATTCCGGGCGTGCTCAAGAATGCCATCGACACCGGCTCGCGTCCGTATGGCGACAGCGCGTTTTCCGGCAAGCCGGCGGCGGTGGTCGGCATCTCGGTCGGTGCGATCGGCACTGCCACGGCGCAGCAGCATCTGCGCAATGTGTTGTCCTATCTGAACATGCATGTGCTTGGTCAGCCGGAAGTGTTCCTGCAGTACAAGGAAGGCCTGTTCGGCGACGACGATCAGATTGCCAACGCCGACAGCCGCAAGTTCCTGCAGGGGTTTGTCGACGCCTTCCTGGGCCTGATCGAACAGCGCCAGCGCTGAGTTGCAGCTGATGTGGTCCGCCTGACGCACTGCGCCAGGCGGACTGGTCATGCGGCGCAAACGCAGGTGGGGCAGGGGTCGCGGCGGCTGCGACAGGCGGCGCATAGCATCCGATGCACTGGCTGTGCACCGGTTATCCACAGAGTTGTGCATGGTCGTCGACGCCGTCGATGACTATGCTTCCTGCCCTCATCCCCCTAGCGTCAGGTCTGTTTGTCCATGTCCGCTCGTCCTGGTTTCCGTTCCAAACGCAATCGCGATCGCGACGACGACGATTACGATCGTCCCGAGCCACGGCTGGACCAGCTGCGCGTGCCGCCGCATTCGGTCGAGGCCGAGCAGGCTGTGCTTGGCGGGTTGATGCTGGCGCCGGAGGCGTTCGACCGGGTCAACGACCAGCTCACCGACAACGATTTCTACCGCCGCGACCACCGGCTGATCTACCGCGCGATTCGCGAGTTGAACGAGAAGGACCACCCGTTCGATGCGGTGACGCTGGGCGAATGGTTCGAGTCGCAAGGCAAGCTGGAGCAGGTGGCCGATGGCGCGTATCTGATCGAGCTGGCCAGCACCACGCCGTCGGCGGCGAACATCGCCGCCTATGCCGAAATCGTGCGCGACAAGGCGGTGCTGCGGCAGTTGATCGAAGTCGGCACCACCATCGTCAACGATGGCTTCCAGCCGGAAGGCCGCGAGAGTGTGGAGCTGCTGGCATCGGCGGAAAAAGCGGTGTTCAAGATCGCCGAGGCCGGCGCGCGCGGGCGCACCGACTTCGTGGCGATGCCGGGCGCGTTGAAAGATGCCTTCGAAGAGCTGCGTAACCGTTTCGAAAACGGCGGCAACATCACCGGCCTGCCGACCGGCTACACCGATTTCGATGCGATGACCGCCGGCCTGCAGCCGACCGATCTGATCATCCTGGCCGCACGTCCTGCGATGGGCAAGACCACGCTGGCGCTGAACATCGCCGAATACGCTGCGATCAAATCCAAGAAAGGCGTTGCGGTGTTTTCGATGGAAATGTCCGCCTCGCAGCTGGCGATGCGCTTGATCTCGTCCAATGGCCGCATCAACGCGCAGCGCCTGCGTACCGGTGCGCTGGAAGACGAGGATTGGGCGCGCGTGACCGGTGCGATCAAGATGTTGAAGGAAACCAAGATCTTCATCGACGACACGCCAGGCGTGTCGCCGGAAGTGCTGCGCTCCAAGTGCCGCCGGCTCAAGCGCGAGCACGATCTGGGCCTGATCGTCATCGACTACCTGCAGTTGATGTCGGTGCCTGGCAACAGCGAAAACCGCGCGACCGAAATCTCGGAGATTTCGCGTGGTCTGAAGGGACTGGCCAAGGAACTCAACGTGCCGGTGATCGCGCTGTCGCAGCTCAATCGCTCGCTGGAAACGCGTACCGACAAGCGCCCGGTGATGGCCGACTTGCGCGAATCCGGCGCGATCGAGCAGGACGCCGACATGATCGTCTTCATCTACCGCGACGATTACTACAACAAGGAAAACTCGCCGGACAAGGGCCTGGCCGAGATCATCATCGGCAAGCACCGCGGTGGTCCTACCGGCTCGTGCAAGCTCAAATTCTTCGGCGAATACACCCGTTTCGACAATCTGGCGCACGATTCGGTGGGCAGTTTCGAGTAAGCGGGTCTGCGTTTAGTGTCGCTGACAGAACCGACCACGTTCACTGTAAGGCGGGTGCGGCCGGCTTTGTGGTTCCCGTCAGTCCACGACAATGTTGGCAGGCGCGATGGCCTTACCGCTTGCGGGACCGTGTGGCGGCATGGATGCCGCCACCGAGCCCCCAGGGTGAAGTGACCCCCGGAAGTTGGACACTCCGTCCAACTCCGAGGATTTCATGCACAGATATGACGCTCGCTTCAAACTTCAGGTCGCCAAGGAGGCCTGCAAGACCTCCATCTCGGTCAAGGCGGTGGCTCGCCGTCATGGTCTGGAGTTCTCCACGGTCAGGCGTTGGGCAGCGACCTATCAGTTGCACGGTTGGCGCGGGTTTCACCGCAAGGCCCGCTCCTATGATCTTGCGTTCAAGCTGGAAGTTCTTGAAAAGATGCGCCAAGAGGGGATGTCTGCGCGCGAGGCCACGACCTACTTCCAGATAGGCAGCGCCGGTGCGGTAGCGCATTGGCAACGGCTGTATGCTGACGGCGCCGCCCAAGCGTTATCGCCGCCCCAGAAGCCGATGAAAAAAAAACGCTCGTCCAAGCCCGCCGAGGACATGAGCCGCGATGAGCTGCTCAAGGAAGTGGCCTACCTGCGTGCGGAGACGGCCTACTTAAAAAAACTCGATGCCTTGATCCAGGAAGAGCAGGCGGCGCAGCGCGCAAAGCGCAAGCCGTCCACGGATTGAGGCAGACCTACGCACTGCCGCTTTTGCTCAAGGCGGCCGAGCTATCGCGCAGCACGTTCTATTACCAGATTCGTGCCCTGGCCCGTCCCGATGAAGGTGAGATCGACCTGTGTGAGCGCATCCGCGCGATTTACGATGAAAACCAAGGGCGCTATGGCTACCGCCGCATCGCACTGGAACTAGCCAATCAGGGTGAGAGGATCAACCACAAGCGGGTGCAGCGCCTGATGGCCGGACTGGGGCTGCGATCGCGGGTGCGCATCAAGCGCTATCGCGCATTCAAGGGCGCAGCCAATGTCATCGTAGCCAACGAACTGAGCCGCCAGTTTGAAGCTCAGATGCCCAACCAGAAGTGGGTGACCGATGTCACCGAGTTCAAGGTGCAGGGCATGAAGCTCTATCTTTCACCGATCATGGATCTGTACAACGGCGAAATCGTGGCCTATCAGATGAAACGCCGACCGGTATTCGACCTGGTGGGCCAGATGCTGGATCAGGCAATCAAAAAACTTTCGCCCGACGCTCGGCCGATGATCCACTCTGACCAGGGATGGCACTACCAGCACGAGAACTACCGGCATCAACTCGAAAAGCACTCTCTGAAACAAAGCATGTCCCGACGCGGCAACTGCTTGGACAATGCGGCCATGGAGAGCTTCTTCGGGACGCTGAAGTCCGAATTCTTTTATCTAAACAGCTTTGACAGCGTCGAAAGTCTGGAAGCCGGGCTGGTGGAGTACATCAGGTACTACAACGAAGACCGGATCAAGCTCAAATTGAAGGGCCTGAGTCCGGTAAAGTACCGGGAGCAGAGCAAGCTGGTCGCCTGATCGCCCAACTGTCCAGCTTTTGGGGGTCACTTCAGGGACGGGTTCACGGCGTGTCCCGCGAGCGGTGAGGCCATCGCGCCCTCGACCGACTCAGCTTTTGACTGCATTCACACGACACGATGACTCGATAACTCGGTTGTCTTGAGTAGTCAGACAGCAGGGATAGATCAGGTGTGGGGCGGTTGATCTGTGGCTTGGCTGCAGGGCCCTTGCCCGCCCACCATCGCGGGACACGCTGCAAGTACGTCCTTGTAAGCTCTTACGCGGCATCCATGCCGCGTAAGGTCCCGCGACGGTGGGCGGGCAAGGACCAGTGGAGACGGTCGGTGTGCATGGTTGCCAGCAGTGCATGCGGCCGGTCGATGCGGTGCGGTCTGATCGGCTCCTTTCGATCCGATCGATGTGGCTGCCATTCCCGACATCACTTCACTCGTCAACGAAGGCGAGCGTGGCCAACACGTTACCGCCATCGCGCTACAGCGTTCGAGAGGGTTTGTTGGCTGCTCTCAGCCGGGCGAGGGGTGTTCCCTCTGCATCGCGCCATCGTTGCACCTGCTGGCTTATGCTGCGCAGCCTTATCGTCGCTGCCGAGTTCGTATGTCCTACGCCATCGTCTGGTTCCGTCGCGATCTGCGCCTTCAGGACAACCCGGCCTTGCGCGCTGCGCTGGATGCCGGGCATGCCCCGATTCCGCTGTATATCGATGCACCGCACGAGGAAGGCCAGTGGACGCCTGGTGCCGCTTCGCGCAGTTGGCGGCATCGCTCGCTGGCGGCACTGGATGCAGCGTTGCGCGCGCTCGGTAGCGGCCTGGTGATTCGCGCGGGCGACAGCGCCCAGGTGCTGGATGAGGTGATCGCCCAGACCGGTGCGGTTGCGGTGTATTGGAACCGCAAGTACGAACCGGCCACCCAGCCGCGCGATGCGCAGATCAAGCGCAGCTTGCGTGAGCACGGCATCGAAGTGCAGAGCTGCAATGCCGCGCTGTTGATGGAGCCGTGGCAGTTGTCGACCCAGCAGGGCGGCCCGTACAAGGTCTTCACTCCGTACTGGCGCAACGCACTCACGCAACTGCAGTTGCCCGCTGCAGTGGCTGCGCCACGCAGCCTGCCGGCGCTGCCTGCGACGTTGAAAGGCGCCGCGCTTGAGACGCTGGAATTAGTGCCGAAACTGGAGTGGGATCAGGGTTTCTGGGAGCACTGGCAACCTGGTGAGGCTGGTGCGCACGAGATGCTGGAAATTTTCATCGACGGCGCGCTGTCGGGCTATCGCGAAAACCGCGATCGGCCCGATCGGGTCGGCACCTCGCAGCTGTCACCGCATCTGCATTTCGGCGAGATCGCGCCATGGCGGATCGTCAGCACGCTGGAAGCCAACCGCACTGCGCGCAACAGCGCAGAGATCGATGGTTACGTCCGCCAGTTGGGCTGGCGCGATTTTGCCTATCACCTGCTGCATCACTTCCCGGAGACCACCAACCAGAATCTCAATCCGCGCTTCGAAGGCTTCGATTGGGCCAAGGTCGACCCGGTCGCATTGCAGGCCTGGCAGCGCGGCCGTACCGGCATTCCGATCGTCGATGCCGGCATGCGTCAGCTCTGGCACACCGGCTGGATGCACAACCGTGTGCGCATGATCGTGGCGAGTCTGTTGTGCAAGCATTTGCGCATCCACTGGATCGAAGGGGCGCGCTGGTTCTGGGACACGCTGGTGGATGCGGACCTGGCCAACAACACCTTGGGCTGGCAGTGGGTGGCCGGTACCGGCGCCGATGCGGCGCCGTATTTTCGCGTGTTCAATCCGGTGACGCAGGCGGAGAAATTCGATCCGCAGGCGGCTTACATCACGCGCTGGGTGCCGGAGCTCGGCAAGCTTGCGGTGAAGGAGCGCTTCGCACCATGGTTGTCTGCGTTGTCGTTGGCGCGATTTGCGCCGGAGTACCCGCGCACGCCAATTATCGGATTGGCCGAAGGTCGCGACGCGGCGTTGGCGGCGTATGCGAAGACGCGGGGATAACCGGAAACGTTTTCCTGAATGCAGTACCTGTCGCAGGCAATCTGCGGCCGCTTTCATCATGTGCCAGTCGCGTTGGTCTGTTTATCCTCGCCGACACGATTGAGTGCCGGATGGTCCGGCCACAGGAGAACACCATGTCCCCAGCAGCTACCAAGAGTCTGGCCGTCGCCCTGGCCGGCGCCATTGCGCTGTCCGCCTGCGCCACCGGCGGCTCGTATGTGCAGCGCGACCAATACGGCGATCAGACCCAACAGCAGAACCGCACCGGCCGCAATGCGCTGATCGGCACCGCCATTGGTGTCGCTGCAGGGTTGCTCACCGGCGACAGCGCCACCGAGCGCCGTCAGCACGCGATGGTCGGCGCCGGTATCGGCGCGTTGAGTGGTGCGGCCGTGGGTCAGTACCAGGATCGTCAGGAGCGCGCACTGCGCGAGCGCACCGCCAACACCGGTATCGAAGTGCAGCGCCAGGGCGACAACATCACCTTGAACCTGCCGGATGGCATCACCTTCGACTTCGGCAAGTCGGCGTTGAAGCCGCAGTTCTACAGCGCGCTCAATGGTGTGGCGTCTACGTTGCGTGAGTACAACCAGACCATGGTGGAAGTGGTCGGTCATACCGACAGCGTCGGCAGCGATGCAGTGAACCAGCGTCTGTCCGAAGAACGCGCCGGCGCAGTTGCGCAATATCTGACCGCGCAAGGCGTGCAGCGCGAGCGCATGGAAACGATGGGTGCCGGCAAGCGTTACCCGATCGCCGACAACAACACCGATGCCGGTCGCGCACAGAACCGTCGCGTGGAAATCCGTTTGATTCCGCTGCGCTCCGAGGGCACTGGTAACAACACGGGTATGCGTTGAGTTTGACGCAGTGGATCGTGGCGAGTCGATTGACGAAACCGCTATGTCAAAAGAAACAGGTCGCGAAAGCGGCCTGTTTTTTTGCGCTACGGATTTTGTTGGTTAAGTGCGGCTGATCTGAGACTTGGCTGCAGGGCCCTTGCCCGCCCACCGTCGCGGGACACGCCGCAAGTACGTCCCTGTAGGCTCTTACGCGGCATCCATGCCGCGTAAGGTCCCGCGACGGTGGGCGGGCAAGGACCGGTCGAGATGGTCGGTGTGCATGTTTTCAATAAAGCAACTTGCCAACTGTCTGGCGAGGGTGCCGCGCCCTCAACCGACTCGGCTTGTGACTTGGAATTTGATTGCATCTAAACGACGCTACGAATCGACATCTCGATTGTCTTGTAGTGACTGGACAGTGCGGATAGATCATTTGCAGAGCGGCTGATCTGCGGGTTTGCTGCAAGGGCCGGTCGAGAGTGTCGGTGTGCATGGTGCAAGCAATGCACGATGCATATCGTTCGGATAACGGTGAGTTCGGTCAGCTTTCCAACGCAAGCCGAGCACCAACAAGCTTTTAAGAAAGCAACCGACTAACTCTCTGGTGCGGTGTCCTCACCGATTGCGGGACCGTGTGGCGGCATGGATGCCGCCACCGAGCCTACACGGACGTACTTGCGGCGTGTCCCGCGAGCGGTGAGGGCACCGCGCCCTCGACTGACTAGGCTTTTGACCTGTAGCTAGGCCGTTGACCTAAATGTTGATTGCATCCAAACGTGCAACCGTACCCTCATCCGCCCTTCGGGCACCTTCTCCCGGAGGGAGAAGGGTTACTCCGTTGGGCGGCTGCTTGATTCGGTATTACGCGGTGACGTTTTCCAGGATGCGCTTGCCTTCGGCGCGCAATTTCGCCTCTGTGACCACTTCCACCTTCGCATCGTTATCTGCTTTCTGCGCTGCCAGACGCGCCGGGCACTGTGCCATCATGTAGTCGGCGTCGAAGTTCATCCGGGTGACCAGAAAGTCCACGAAGGCGCGCACTTTCGGCGAGACCAGACGGCCGCCGGCAAACACTGCGTTGAAGTCGACCTCCGGGCCTGTCCAACCAGCGAGCACGCGGCGTACCAGGCCAGATTGCACGAACGGTTTGGCCATTACATCGCCAGTCAATAGCAGGCCTTCGCCGCAGAGTACTGCACCGTTGAGCGCGGCCGGATCGTTGGCCACCATCAGCGGATTGACCGGGAAGTCGCGCACGTCGCTGCCATCGCTGAGCGACCAGAAAAAGCGGTTGTTGTGCACGTTGCGGTTCTTGCGCAGTGCCAGCGTGCGATGGAATTGCAGCTCGTCCGGATGCAGCGGCTCGCCATAGCGTTCGATATAGGACGGGCTGGCGAAGACCTGCGTGCGCAGGCTGCCGAGTTTGCGTGCGACCAGATTCGAATCCGGCAGCGCACCGACACGCAGCGCCAGATCGGCTTCGCCGCCGATCAGGTCCAGCTTCTCGTTGCCCAGGTGCATGTCCAGCTGGATCTCCGGATATTGCGCATGGAATTCGCCCAGCAACGGTGCGATCCAGGTAATACCCAGCGAGTAGGGCACGGTAAAGCGCAACCAGCCGCGCGGGCCTGACTGCAATTGCCCGACCGCGCTTTCGGCCTCTTCCAGTTCGCGGGCGATGCGTTGGCAATGTTCGTGATAGACCGAGCCGGCCTCGGTCAGGCCGATCCGGCGCGTGGTCCGATGCAGCAGGCGCGCGCCGAGCCGGGTTTCGAGTTCCTGCACCTTGCGACTGACGGTGGTCTTGGGCAGACCGAGCGCGTTGGCGGCGGCGATGAAACTACCTTGCTCGACCACCTTGACGAAGATCAGGGTGTCGTTGAGATTGTGGATCATGGGGTGCCTTCCAGGGGGTCAGGAGGATTGGACCGCTTACGGGACGATTATTCCCCTAAATCAGGACTAATCAAGTCCTGCTTTGAGGCCTAACTTGTACGTCATCCCCTCCATGCAGGAGCACGGCCATGTGGTTGTGCGACGTTTTCGGTTTGTCCTCCACCTCACGCGACGCGATTGAAGGTGCCTTCGATCCAGTGATTTCGTCGGCGAAAAGCCCGCGCGCCAGTGTTTCGCGTACGTTTGCAGCGTCACCGAAGCGTCAGGCCGGCGGTGCGCCGGCCAAACGGACTGGACTGCCGGCGCACTGGATGCAGCGCGGAATTGTCCCGATGTCGGGAGTGAAAGTCCCATGACCGGGATGGTCCAATCCGAGACGGCTGTCATCGGTGGCGCGGGCAATGTAGGCGCCGGTATTGTCGCCGCGCTGCTCGACGCCGGCATGCGGGTGCTCGTGATTGGACGCGATGCTGCCAAGCTCGATGCGCTACGCGCGGAGCACGGCAACTCTCCCCTGTTGGACACCCTGCAAGGCTCGGTGGCCGACGACACCTCCGCGCAGGCGCTGGCGACCGAACTGGCGCAGCGGCCACGTCCGCTGGCCGCAGTGATCGCCAGCCTTGGCAGCCCGCTTAAGGCAGGCCGCTTGCTGGACCGCCCGGTCACCACGTTGCGTCGCCGCCTGGAGCGCGACGTGCTGCCGCATCTGGCTGCTGCCCGCCATCTGTTGCCGCTGCTCAGCGAGACCGATGGCGGTGGCCGCTATCTGTTGCTCGGCAGCCCGCTGCGCGCCTGGGCCGCGCATGGCGATATTTCCATCGCCGCTGCGGCCACTCGCATGCTCGCGCAGGTGTTGCACGAAGAAGCCAGGCCGCTGGGCGTGCGTGTCCACCTGCTGTCGATCGAGCAACCGGTGTGTACGCCGGGCCGTGCCAAGGATGCATGTCCGGAGTGGATCCGCGCCGTGGATGTCGGTCGCGCCGCTGTGTCGTTGATCGCCGGGCCTGGCCAGCCCGGACAAGCTGTCGTGACCGTCAGTCGTCGCTTGCACGCCGCTCCATCGGCGGACCGGCTGGCCGGTCTGCATTTCCCCATCCCCACCCGAGAGATTTCCCCATGACCCCGAACGCCACCCCGTTCCGTTTTCCCTTGCGTACCGTATTGACGGGCGCCGTACTGGCGGTCGTGTTGGCCGGTTGCGGCAGCAAGGCCGCCGAAACCGGTGCACCGCCGCCGCCCAGCGTCAGCGTCGCCCCGGTGCTGACCAAGGAAATCAGCCAGTGGGACGAGTTCAGCGGCCGCATCGAGCCGGTGGAAAGCGTCGAGCTGCGCCCGCGCGTGTCCGGCTATATCGACAAGGTCAACTATGTCGAAGGCGCCGAAGTGAAGAAGGGCGATGTGCTCTTCAGCATCGATGACCGCAGCTACCGCGCCGAATTCGCGCGTGCCAATGCGGCGCTGGTGCGTGCCCGCACGCAGGCCAACCTGGCTCGCAGCGAAGCGGCACGTGCGCGCAAGTTGTCCGAGCAGCAGGCCATTTCCACCGAAACCTGGGAGCAGCGCCGCGCCGCTGGCGACCAGGCCGATGCCGAGGTGCTGGCCGCGCAGGCCGCGGTGGATACCGCCAAGCTCAACCTGGACTGGACCCGCGTTCGCGCACCGATCGACGGCCGCGCCGGGCGTGCGATGGTCACTGCCGGCAACCTGGTCACGGCCAGCGACAGTGCCAGCGTGCTGACCACGTTGGTGTCGCTGGACAAGATGTTCGTCTACTTCGATGCCGACGAAGGCACCTTCCTGCGCTATTCGCAGATGACCCGCGATGGCGAGCGTCCGGACGCGCGTGGCGGCGAGTTGCCGGTGCGGATCGGCCTGGTCGGCGAGCAGGGGTTCCCGCATGCCGGACGCGTGGATTTCCTGGATAACCAGGTCACCCGCAGCACCGGCACCATCCGCGTGCGCGCGGTGCTGGACAACGCGCAGCGGCAGTTCACGCCGGGCCTGTATGCCCACGTGCAACTGCTGGGCAGTGGCCAGTTCAAGGCCATGCTGGTCGACGAAAAAGCCGTGCTGACCGACCAGGACCGCAAGTACGTCTACGTGGTGGAGAAGGACGGCAAGGCGCAGCGGCGCGATGTGGAGCTCGGCCGCAATGCCGATGGTCTGCGCATCGTGCGCAAGGGCCTGGCCGTTGGCGACCGCGTGGTGGTCGACGGCGTGCAGAAGATCTTCATGCCCGGCATGCCCGTCGATGCCAAGACCGTGGCAATGGTCCCCGCGTCGGACAAGCGCACCGCGTCGAACTGATTCATCGCTGCATCGCACCCATGAGCACCGGTCTTTTTAAAAGGCCGGTTCGGGGCCGCTGTGCCGCGCCGCCACCTGGCGGCAACCTCTTTCAGGACCACCCCAATGGACTTTTCCCGTTTTTTCATCGACCGGCCGATCTTTGCCGCGGTGCTGTCGATCATCATCTTCGCTGCCGGCCTGATCGCCATGCCGCTACTGCCCATCAGCGAGTACCCGGAAGTGGTGCCGCCGAGCGTGCAGGTGCGTGCGGTGTATCCGGGCGCCAATCCCAAGGTCATCGCCGAGACCGTCGCCACGCCGCTTGAGGAAGCCATCAACGGCGTGGAAGACATGATGTACATGAAGTCGGTCGCCGGCTCCGATGGCGTGCTGGTGGTCACCGTGACCTTCAAGCCGGGTACCGATCCGGACCAGGCGCAGGTGCAGGTGCAGAACCGCGTCAGTCAGGCGCAGGCGCGTCTGCCCGAGGACGTGCGGCGCCAGGGCGTGACCACGCAGAAGCAGTCGCCGACGCTGACCATGGTCGTGCATCTGACCTCGCCCAAGGGCAAGTACAACTCGTTGTACCTGAGCAACTACGCTACCTTGAAGGTCAAGGACGAGCTGTCGCGCCTGCCGGGCGTGGGCCAGATCCAGATCTTCGGTGCCGGCGACTACGCCATGCGCATCTGGCTCGACCCGGACAAGGTCGCCGCGCGCGGGCTCACCGCCAGCGATGTGGTCGCGGCCATCCGCGAGCAGAACGTGCAGGTCTCCGCCGGCCAGCTCGGTGCCGAGCCGATGCCCAACAAGAGCGATTTCCTGCTGTCGATCAATGCGCAGGGTCGCCTGACCACCGAAGAAGAGTTCGGCAACATCGTGATCCGCAGCGGCAACAGCGGCGAGATCGTGCGCCTGTCGGATGTGGCGCGTCTGGAGCTGGGCGCCGGCAACTACACCTTGCGCTCGCAGCTGGACAACCAGAACGCGGTGGGCATGGGCGTGTTCCAGTCGCCCGGTGCCAACGCGATCGAATTGTCCGATGCGGTGCGCGCCAAGATGGCCGAGCTGGAAAAGCAGTTCCCGCAGGACATGGCGTGGTCGGCTGCGTACGACCCGACCGTGTTCGTGCGCGACTCGATCAGCGCGGTGGTGCACACGCTGCTGGAAGCGGTGCTGCTGGTGGTGCTGGTGGTGATCCTGTTCCTGCAGACCTGGCGCGCCTCGATCATTCCGTTGCTGGCGGTGCCGGTGTCGGTGGTTGGTACGTTTGCCGCGCTATACCTGCTGGGTTTTTCGATCAACACGCTGAGCCTGTTCGGCCTGGTGCTGGCGATCGGCATCGTGGTCGACGACGCGATCGTGGTGGTGGAAAACGTCGAACGCAACATCGAAGAAGGCCTGAGCCCGTTGGCTGCTGCGCATCAGGCGATGCGCGAAGTGTCTGGGCCGATCATCGCCATTGCGCTGGTGCTGTGCGCGGTGTTCGTGCCGATGGCGTTCCTGTCGGGCGTGACCGGCCAGTTCTACAAGCAGTTCGCGGTGACCATCGCGATCTCCACGGTGATTTCGGCGATCAATTCGCTGACCTTGTCGCCGGCGCTGGCGGCGATGTTGCTCAAGGCGCACGACGCACCGAAGGATGGTCCGTCGCGCTTGATCGATCGTTTGTTCGGCTGGTTGTTCCGTCCGTTCAATCGCTTCTTCAATACCAGCTCCAACAAGTACCAGGGCGCGGTGTCGCGTGCATTGGGCAAGCGTGGTGCGGTGTTCATGGTGTATGTGCTGCTGCTGGTGGCCACCGGTTTCATGTTCAAGGTGGTGCCGGGCGGCTTCATTCCGACCCAGGACAAGCTGTACCTGATTGCCGGTACCAAGTTGCCGGAAGGCGCCTCGCTGGAACGCACCAACGAGGTGATCCGTCAGATCAGCCAGATCGCGATGCAGACCGAAGGTGTGGATCACACGATTGCATTCCCGGGTCTGAATCCGCTGCAGTTCACCAACACGCCCAACACCGGCACGGTCTTCATTACGCTCAAGCCGTTCAGCCAGCGCAGCCGCAGCGCCGTGCAGATCAATGCCGAGCTCAATGCACGCATCAGCCAGATCCAGCAGGGCTTCGCGTTCGCCTTCATGCCGCCGCCGATTCTGGGACTTGGGCAGGGCTCGGGCTACTCGCTGTACATCCAGGACCGTGCCGGTCTGGGCTATGGCCAGTTGCAGAGTGCGGTCAATGCGATGTCCGGTGCGATCTCGCAGACGCCGGGCATGCAGTTCCCGATCGGCACGTATCAGGCCAACGTGCCGCAGCTCGATGCCAAGGTCGATCGCGACAAGGCCAAGGCGCAGGGCGTGCCGCTGACCAATCTGTTCGACACCCTGCAGACCTATCTGGGTTCGGCCTACATCAACGACTTCAATCGCTTCGGTCGCACCTATCAGGTGATCGCCCAGGCCGATGGACAGTTCCGCGACAGCGTCGAAGACATCGCCAACCTGCGCACCCGCAACGATCGCGGGCAGATGGTGCCGATCGGCAGCATGGTCACGCTGGGTCAGACCTACGGCCCGGATCCGGTGATCCGCTACAACGGCTACCCGGCCGCCGATCTGATCGGCGAAGCGGACCCGCGCGTGCTCTCCTCCACCGAAGCGATGCAGACGCTGACCGGGATGGCGCCGAAGGTGTTGCCCAACGGCATGAACATCGAGTGGACCGACCTGAGCTATCAGCAGTCCACGCAGGGCAACTCGGCATTGATCGTGTTCCCGATGGCGGTGTTGCTGGCGTTCCTGGTGCTGGCCGCGTTGTACGAGAGCTGGACGCTGCCGCTGGCGGTGATCCTGATCGTGCCGATGACCTTGCTGTCTGCCTTGTTCGGCGTGTGGCTCACCGGCGGCGACAACAACGTGTTCGTGCAGGTGGGCCTGGTGGTGCTGATGGGCCTGGCGTGCAAGAACGCGATCCTGATCGTGGAGTTCGCCCGCGAACTCGAGATGCACGGCAAGGGCATCGTCGAAGCCGCGCTGGAAGCCTGCCGCCTGCGTCTGCGCCCGATCGTGATGACCTCTATCGCCTTCATCGCCGGCACCGTGCCGCTGGTGTTCGGCCATGGCGCCGGCGCCGAAGTGCGCTCGGTCACCGGTATCACCGTGTTCGCCGGCATGCTGGGTGTGACCTTGTTCGGCCTGTTCCTGACCCCGGTGTTCTACGTGGCCCTGCGCAAGTGGGTGACCCGTGGCGAACAACCCGCCGCGCCGGCTGCCGTCTCGCATGAACCCGTCAAGGCGTAAGCGCCGCGGTGCATTCCTTACATTCGGAGGATTTTGAAATGAGCAACAGCAAAATTGCACTGGTCACCGGTGCCACCCGCGGTATCGGTCTGGAAACCGTTCGGCAATTGGCCCAGGCCGGCGTGCACACGCTGCTGGCCGGCCGCAAGCGCGATGACGCGGTCGCTGCCGCACTCAAGCTGCAGGCCGAGGGCCTGCCGGTGGAAGCCATCCAGCTCGACGTCAACGACGACATCAGCATCGCCGCCGCAGTGGGTACGGTGGAACAGCGTCACGGTCACCTGGACATCCTGATCAACAACGCCGGCATCATGATCGAGGACATGCAGCGCACCCCGTCGCAGCAGAGCCTGGACGTGTGGAAGCGGACCTTCGACACCAACCTGTTCGCGGTCGTCAGCGTCACCAAGGCGTTCCTGCCGCTGCTGCGTCGTTCGCTGGCCGGGCGCATCGTCAATGTGTCCAGCATGCTCGGCTCGCTGACCCTGCATACCCAGCCCGGCTCGCCGATCTACGACTTCAAGATTCCCGCCTACGACGCCTCCAAGAGCGCGGTCAACAGCTGGACGGTGCATCTGGCCCATGAGTTGCGCGACACCGCCATCAAGGTCAACAGCGTGCATCCGGGCTACGTCAAAACCGATATGAACGCTGGTAACGGTGAGATCGAAGTGGAGCAGGGCGCGCACAGCAGCGTGCAGATGGCGCTGCTCGACGCACACGGCGCCACCGGCAGCTTTACGTACTTGGGAGACGTGTTGCCATGGTAAGGACATTCTTGAGCGTGGCACTGGCCGCGCTGGTGCTCAGCGGTTGTGCGGTCGGCCCGGATTACCGGCCCGACCCGCCCGCCGCGGTAACGCTGCAGGGCGCGCAGGATGCGGCCTTCAGCACCGCATCGCCGGTCGGCAACTGGTGGTCGCAGTTCGACGACCCGGTGCTGGAACAGCTGGTGCGCGATGGCTTGTTCGCCAACCACGATCTGCGCATCGCCGTGTCGCGCGTCAAGCAGGCGCGTGCGGTGTTCGTCGAACGTCGTCTGGACCAGGCACCGCATATCACCGCGCAAGGCACCTTCGACCGGCGCGAACAGCAGCAGGTGATCGCCGGCAATCAGCGTTTCCTCACCGAACAGACCACCCTGGGTCTGGATGCGGCCTGGGAGCTGGATCTGTTCGGTCGCCAGCGGCGTGCGTCGGAAGCGGCACGTGCCGATCTGGAAGCCGAGCAAGCCGGTTTGCTCGACGTGCAGGTCACGGTCGCAGCCGAAGTGGCCCGCAACTATTTCGAGTTGCGTGGCACGCAGAAGCAGCTGGATGTCTCCAAGCGCACGCTGACCAACCTGCACGACACCCAGAAACTGACGCAGACGCGTTGGGACCTGGGCGCCGGCAGCGAGCTGGATGTGCAGAGCAGCCTGGCGCGGCTGAAGGCGATCGAGGCGGATATTCCGTTGCTGGAAACCGCCGAGGCGCAATACCGCCACCGTCTGGCCGTGTTGCTCGGCCAGGCGCCGGACGCGCTGGATGCCACCCTGGTACCGCGCACCACGCCCGCGTTCGCACGTGCGTTACCGTTGGGCGACACCGCCGGGCTGCTGCGTCAGCGACCGGACGTGCGCAGTGCCGAACGACGCCTGGCGGCAGCCACCGCGCAGGTGGGCGTTGCGACTGCTGACCTGTTCCCGCGCATCAGCGTGAGCGGCTTTGTCGGTTTTCTGTCCGGCGATGCGGCCAGGCTGACCGAGGGCAGTGGCAAGGCCTGGTCGATCACCCCGTCGATCAGCTGGGCAGCGTTCGACTTCGGCACCGTGCGTGCGCGCCTGCGTGCCAGCAAGGCGCAGGCCGAAGGCGCGTTGGCGCAATACCAGCAGGCCGTGTTGCTGGCGCTGGAAGACACCGAGAACGCACTGATCGGCTACGGCCGCCAGCAGGCGCGCCTGGCGATCGTGGTGGAGCAGGCCAATGCCGCACGGCGTGCCGAACAGTTGGCGCAGATCCGCTACCGCGAGGGCTCGGAAGACTTCCTCACGCTGCTGGATGCACAACGCACCCAACTGGCCGCAGACGATGCGTTGGCACAGGCCGAAGCGGCAGTGAATGTTGGTGTGGTCGGTGTCTACAAAGCGCTGGGCGGCTGGAAGCAGGGTGAAGCACCTGCGGTACCGGTGGCTGTGGTCAATCGTTGAAGCGGGCATGCGGGGCGGCCAAGGTGTCGCCCCGCAACCGCTGGGTCAGTCGGCAACCCGCACGCTATCGCGGCCGCCGTTCTTGGCCAGATACAGCGCCGCATCGGCGCGTGAAAACCAGTCCTGCCAGTGCGTCTCGCCATCGTGACGGGCCGCACCCAGCGACACCGTGATACGTCCACCCGGGCCGCGCAGGCCGTTGCGAATGACCTTGCGCAGGCGCTCGGTCGCCGCTTCCAGTTCCTGCAGCGAGCCGGCGCGCAGCAACACCACGAATTCTTCGCCGCCGAAGCGGAACACCTGATGCGGATCGCGTACCTCGTAGCGCAGGATGGTGGCCAGATCCGATAGCGCCGCATCGCCTGCAGCATGCCCGTACAGATCGTTGACCTCCTTGAAATGATCCAGGTCCAGGATGATCAGGCTGTTGAGCCGATCATGCGGTTGCCGCTGATCGATCTGATGGGTGAGCGCACGTTCGAGCATGCGTCGGTTGGGCAAGCCAGTGAGCGCATCCAGCGAGGCCAGTTCTTCCAGATGCACGCGGTCGTCCTGCATGCGTAGCGAAAACGCATAGCCCACCGTCAGCGTCACTAAGGTCACCACGATCGTCGACACGCCTTGACCGGGGCTGACGATCAAACCGGGTAGCAACAACAATGCCGCGAGCAACGGCAGGCTGAGCAGCACTGCACGTTGCGGCCCGCATAGAAAATAGTTGGTCGCCAGCACCGGAAACAGCCAGGGCAGTGCGCCATCGCCGCCGGTCCAGCACGCCACCAGACAGCCGCCGACATTGATCGATGCCAGCCACACCCCGCCGGCACGGGTGCGTTCGGCATCGCGCATCTTCCAGCCACGCCATATCGCAAGCACACCGAGCGATGCGGTGATCAGGCAGGCCAGCGCCTGACCGGTGATGGCCAGGTACACCGCATAGAGGCAGAGCAACAGCGCAGTGATTGGCCCGAGCATCTTCACGATGCCGAGGCGGAAATCCCGCCGCAGGTGGAGGATCACAGGGAAGGTTCTATAGGAGTCGGCATCATTATCGGCTGCGCACCGTGGAAATTGAGCGTGCAGTGCCGCTGCATCGGGTAGGAAGATGAAGCATTGCAGGGCAGGACTTCGCACCTTGTTGACGGCCTTGCCGCAACCGTATCCGCTTTGCCATTGGAGTCTGCCATGCCTACCCGCGAAGAACTCGAGACGCGCCTGGATGCGTTGCAGGATGCATTGCCGCAGCTGTCGGCCGATGAAGATGCGGATTTCGACTATCTCGATTTCCAGGCACGCGCCGAAGCCCTGCTGAGCAGCGTCGAGCCCGAAGAGGCCGCCTATGTGCGGACCCGCGTCGATGCAATGCTTGCCGGCGCCGGCCTGATTCCAACCGACAAAGACGGGCAGGGCTGCGTTTGAGTTTTGCTCTGCATGTTTGGCAATGCGAGGGTGCGGCAATCAGGTAGGCGCGACCCGACCGCGAGGCGGCATCTGCGGATCGCATTTCTGGCGACGGTGCGCCTTGTCGCAGCTGATCGACGATTACACTGCGGCAGTCGAAGCGCTCGCGCTCACCACCTGATTGCGCCCAGCCTGTTTGGCCCGGTAGAGCGCCTCGTCCGCACGCCGCAGCAGTTGCATTGCATTGCCCGCATGCTCGGGGAAGCTGGCTGCACCAAACGATGCGGTGATCTTGGGTAGCGATACCCCGTCGGCCATGACCTGCAAGGCCTCGATGCCCACGCGCAACTTCTCGGCCATCCTGCTGGCGGTGGGGAGATCCACTTCCGGCAGGATGATGGTCAATTCTTCGCCACCATAGCGGCAGCAGATGTCTTCGCCGCGCATCTGCGTCAGCAGGAATTCGCCAATCGCCGCCAGCACGCGATCGCCACCACTGTGCCCATGCAGATCGTTGAACTGTTTGAAATGGTCCACGTCCAGCATCAATACCGACAACGGCAGCGCCCGACGCGTGCAGCGTGCCAGTTCGTGGTTGAGCGCCTCTTCCAGATAGCGGCGGTTGTACAGGCCGGTCAGCGGGTCGCGGATGGATTGCTGACGCAGCGTCTCGCGCAAACGCAGGTTGTGCAGCGCCAGCGACAGTTGTTCTGCGGCCGCTTCGGCCACGGTCAACGAGGTCAGTTCGCGCGGATCCTCGCTGCGCAACGCCAGCATGCCCAATTGCGTGCCCTGCGCCGATAACGGAATGCAGACCGTGCTCGCATGCGCCGGAAGATTGGCGCCGGCATGTTGGCAGACCATGCCCTGACTGATGTCCTCCACCACATGCGTGCGATCGCGACGTAGCGCCCAACAGTCGTGCGGCGCAATGCCGGCACTGTCGTCGTCGGCCATCGCGCCCCAGGCGACCACCGGCTCGGCGCGATCGCGTGAGGCGCGCAGCAGGTAGACCGCGCCAGAGGCACCGGGGATCAACGGCGCAATCGTGCGCGCGGTGATTTCCAGCGCTTCTTCGGCATCGCGACAGTTCTGCAGCAGCCCCGAATAGCGCGACAGCGCCTCCAGCCCGGCGGAAGTGCGTTCGAGTGCGGCGAACGACTCCACCAGTCGCTCGCTGGTGCTGCTGGCCTCGTCCTCGGCACGCACGCGTCGTTCCAGTTCGCGCGACAGCAGGCGGTAGGCAAGCAACATCACCAACAGTCCGCTGATGATGCCGATCACTGTGACGCGCAGCACCCACTGCGCGCTGGTCTGGTTGGTCTCGGTACGCGTCACCAACTGGCGGCGTTCCAGCTCGGTCATGGTCTGCACCTGGCGACGCAGCGTGGAGGAGGTCTGAAACACCCCGCGCGCAATCGAAGCACGTGCGCCATCCAGGCCGCTTGCGCGGTAGCTGTGCAACAGGTCGTTGATCTGCACCAGGCGCATGTCCATCAATCGCCGCAGCAGCACGACATTGTGCTCCTGCGCCGCGTTGTCCTGCACCAGCGCTTCCAGGCGCACGATGCGTTCGGGCAAGCGCCCGATCGCATCGGCATACACGCCCAGAAATGCCTCGTCATCGGTCAGCACATAGCCACGCACAGACGACTCCGCCGACAGCATGCCGGCCTGGATTTCATCGATGGCGGCGATCACTTCCTGCGTATGCGTCACCCAGCCGGCGTCGGAGAGCGAACGCTGCGTGGTGAAATAACCGCCCACACCGATCAGCACGAAGATCACCCCGCCGAGCAGTAGAGCCCCGGCAGCATGGCGTTTTGCTTTTTTGGTCAACACCGTGTTCCCCAACACCGTTTGTCTGGTAGAGGTCGATGCAAGGCGTGTGCCTATGCTTCACCTCGTTTGGCCGTTCGTTCAGAATTCCGCTAGTGACAATGAGGCGCGTGCCGAGAACGGTGTGTCGATATCGCCTGGCACGTTGGCGCCGCCAACACGTCTTGGTCACTCGTTGAATGCTGCTGTCCATCGATTGTGCTGGTGCTCGGCCCCACAGCTCCTGCGCTGATGTCCCGGATTCTGTGTGGTGCGAATACAGCACACGTCTGCCTGCAGCCACGACGCTGGCACGAGGTTTGCTCCTACTGCATCAAGATGCTGGAGAGTGTCTCCAGAGGAGCGTGAGATGGAAGAGCCCAACAAGAGCGCCCTGGTCCTGCTGCAGCAAGAAGCCACCGAATTACTGCAGCTTTTCCACCGATTGCGCGGCGATGCCTTGCCCGCAGAGGCGAGCTCGCCACAGATCGCGGTCGCGCCGACCCTGGCCACCGAACAGGCGGGTCACGTCACAATCTGACGCAATGCGCAGCGCAGGGCGTGGCGCTTCATCGGATGGGCCGTCGATCCGACCACTTTGCAGCGCACATGAAAAAGGCCGGGAACCCTCTGCATCGAGAGCCCCGGCCTTGGTCGGTCGTCTTAGGACCGTTGTTTGGTGGAGGTGGGCGGAATCGAACCGCCGTCCGGAAGCACTCCATCCCCAGCACTACATGCTTAGCCCTCCGTTAGATCTCATTTCCAGGCAGCACGGTTGGCAAAGCGCACCTGGAAACCAGCCTGCTTTATCTAACCGGTAGCTGACAGGCAGCCACTACCGACGGTTCCGTGATAATGACCCTACATCTACGAGCACGGGCACAAGTAGGTTCGGGGGTTCGCCTTAGGCGGCTGTAGAACTAAAACTAAAGCCAGTTAAGCGGCGATAGCGTGGTCCGAACCGTAGTTGTCATCGTTGGCAACTAAAAGTTTGCTGCTGGATTAACGAGGAAAGCTGCCCCCTCGGCATGCGCCAAGCGACTTCGCGACCCCCGTCGAAACCAGTGCACCCCCGGGGAAAGCATCAAAACGCTGACGTGCCCAGTGTAGGGATCGGCGCGCCCTGTCACAAGTGGTGAGATACGCAGCGCTTACAGTGGCTTCAGTCCCGTACCGAACGGAACAATCTGTAAACGAAGGAGCGAAGCGATGGCGACCAGCAAGCCCCCACGTCCACGGCCGGCGCGTGCAGCGCCCCGCAAACCAGCGGCCACTGCCGATCAACCCGCGCGCAAACGTGCAGCGCGCAGCGCGCAGCCTCAGACCACGGCGAAGAGCCGCGTGCAGGACAAGGCGCGCACGGTGATCTACATCCATGGCATCGGCAACAAGCCGCCGGCCGAGGTGTTGCGCTGCCAATGGGACAAGGCCTTGTTCGGGCGGCCGATGGGCGAGCGCACGCGCCTGGCGTACTGGGTCAATCGCGAGCGGTATCCGGTCGCCGAGCCCGGCAGTTGCGATGCGCGCGATGTCGGCCCTGCGCTCAATCAGAGTGTGCAGCGCGCCTTGAGTACGCTTGGGTTGGTCCCGGGCGAGCAGGATCTGCATCTGCTGGCCGATGCATTGGCGCAGAGCGAGCAGGAACGCAGCGATCTGCATCGATTGCTGGACGAGCTGGACACGGCGTCCGCCACGCCTGCCGTTGGTGACGTGCAGGCAAAAGGCCCGATCGATGCGATCAACCGCGTGCTGCTGCGCTTGATCTCTGCCGCGCTGCTGCAGGACGTACACGATCTGTTCTTCGTGCCCGGGCGTGCGGCGTTGATGCGCGAAAGCCTCGCGCAGCGCCTGCGTTCGGGCGGCGGGCCGTTCGTGGTGGTCGCGCACAGCCAGGGCTCGATGATCGCCTTCGATGTGCTGCGCCAGCTGCAAGCCGCCGAGTGCGAGGTCAGCTTGTTCCTGACCCTGGGCTCGCCGCTGGGCTTGCCGCAAGTGCGCAGCATGTTCAAACGCTGGACCGGCACGCGCAAGCTGCCGTTTCCCGAGTGCGTGCGGCGCTGGATCAACGTAGCCGAGACACGCGACCCGATCGCGCTGGATCCGGATCTCACCGACGACATCGCCAATGCCAAGGGACGTTTCGAAAACCTCTCGGACGCGCGCTTGAATCCGGATTGGCAGCACAACCCGCATTCGGGCTCGGGCTATCTGTCGATTCCGCAGGTGCGTGCGGCGGTGCGTGAGGCCGTCGGCGTGGGCTTCGATCAGCCGGTGTCCAATGCGGTGTTGATCAAGGATCTCAGCGAGCAGCTGGAAGCGCATGGGTCCGAGCATCGGCACGAAGTGCTGATCGAACTGGATCGTCGCCTGCTCGGCAACGACCCGGCCGCTACGCGTGCGCTGCTGCTGGCGCAGCTGCGCGAGACCGCTGCACGCAGCACTGGCTTGAGCGGCGACGCATTGGATGAGGCGATCGAACTGGAAGACGGCTTGCAGCGTTTCGTCTCGGCGCGGTTGACGCGGTTCGAGATCGAATCGCTGCAGGATCGCTACCGTGCACTCGGATTCCGGCGCGTGTGGCGCGATGCCGGCAAGCGCGCGCTGATCAACGTCTCCGGCAACGTCTTGCATGCCGATGCTGCGCGCACCGCGTATCGCGCGCGCGGTCAGCAGATCGGCTGGGCGGTGCTGGATACCGGCATCGCGGCCAGTCATCCGCATTTCTTCGTGAAGGGCGAGCGTGACAGTGTGGTGGCGCAATGGGATTGCACGCGGCGTGGCGCGCCTAAACGATTGACGCGCGCAGATGGCGATGCGTTCGCCAGACTCGATCGGCATGGGCACGGCACCCATATCGCCGGCATCATCGCCGGCCAATCTAGCGCGGTGATCGCGGACGTGGAGGGCAATCCCGGTAAACCACAGGAGTTCGCCGGCATGGCGCCGGACACGCAGCTGTATGGATTCAAGGTGCTGGACGATGCGGGAAATGGCCGCGATTCGTGGATGATCAAGGCGGTACAGCAAGTGGCTGCGATCAACGAGCGCGCAGGCGAGTTGGTCATCCACGGGGTCAATCTGAGCCTGGGCGGCTACTTCGACCCGGAGAGTTACGGCTGTGGTTTTACGCCCTTGTGCAACGAGTTGCGCCGGCTATGGCGGCAAGGCGTACTGGTTGTCGTCGCCGCCGGCAACGAGGGTATGGCCTGGCTGATGCGTAACGATGGCGATGCGTATCCGGCCAACATGGATCTGTCGATCAGCGACCCGGGGAATCTGGAAGACGCCATCGTGGTCGGCTCGGTGCACAAGAGCAGCCCGCACAATTACGGCGTGTCGTATTTTTCCTCGCGCGGGCCGACCGCCGATGGTCGCGGCAAGCCCGATGTGGTCGCACCAGGCGAAAAGATCCTGTCGGCCTATTACGACTTCGACCCGAACGATGCGGCCAGCCTGATGGTGGAGATGAGCGGCACCAGCATGGCCGCACCGCACGTCTCCGGGGTGCTGGCCGGATTCCTTTCCGCCCGTCGCGAGTTCATCGGCTTCCCGGATCGGGTCAAACAGCTGATGCTGGACACCAGCACCGACCTGCAACGCGATCGCTATGTGCAGGGCAGGGGGGTGCCGAATCTGATGCGGATGCTTGGGAAGACGTGATTCGGGAGTGGGGATTGGGGATTCGCAAAAGCGCCGGCTTTACCCGCCGTGTTTTCTATCGCCAGTGCCGTGACCGAGCAACAGGCAGACGTCGGCCACGGGCGGCTTCGCCGTTACGAATCCCTAATGCCGAATCCCCAATCCCCGCCACTCACGCATCGCGGTTATGCCGCCGCATCACACGCTGCTTGTCGCGCTGCCAGTCGCGGTCCTTGGCGGCGTCGCGCTTGTCGTGGTTCTGCTTGCCCTTGGCCAGTGCGATTTCCAGCTTGACCTTGTTGTTGCTCCAGTACAGCGCAGTGGGCACCAGGGTGTAGCCGTCGCGTTCGACGCTGCTCAGCACCTTGTCGATTTCCCGACGATGCAGCAGCAGCTTGCGGTCGCGGCGTTCCACCGGCACGGTGTGACTGGAGGCCTGGATCAGCGGTGTGATCTGCGCGCCGATCAGGAAGATCTCGCCTGAACGCACGTAGGCGTAGCCGTCGATGATGTTGGCGCGGCCGGCGCGGATCGCCTTGACTTCCCAACCCTGCAGCGCCAGGCCGGCTTCGTAGCGCTCTTCCAGGTGGTACTCGTGGCGCGCACGCTTGTTCAACGCGATGGTTTTCGTGGCCGTCGCGCCGTTTGCTTTATCCTTGGCTGGTTTCTTGCTCATGCCGCCATTGTCGCCGATTCGGCGTCATCAAACGATCTTCTGTCTTTCACAAGTTAGCGAATGCCTACCATCCGTCGCAGCGCCCTGGTCGAACACAGCGCCACCCGCATGTTCGACCTGGTCAATGATGTTGCCGCCTATCCGCGCCGTTTCGGCTGGTGCTATGCTGCGCAGGTGCTTGAACAGGACCAGGCGCATATCGTGGCGCGCCTGGATCTGGGACTGGGGTCGTTCCGCACCTGGTTCACCACCGAAAATCTGCTTGAGCGTCCGGAACGCATCGTCATGCATCTGCGCGACGGCCCGTTCAAGCGTCTGGAAGGGCTGTGGGAATTTCAGTCGCTCGGCGAAAACGCCTGCAAGGTCAGTTTGACGATGGAAGTGGAGACCAGCTCGCGGCTGCTGGGTCCGGCGCTGGCGCTGGGCTTTCAGGGGCTGGCCGATCGCATGGTCAACGATTTCGTGCGGGTCGCCGATCGTGGCGACGTGTAAGCCATGCAGGTCGAAGTGGTGCTGGCATGGCCGGATCGCTACAGCTCGATGCAACTGGATCTGGCTGACGGCGCCACGGTAGCCGAGGCGATTGCCGCCTCTGGTCTGGCGGTGGATCAGCCGATCGCAGCACAGGCGATTCATGGGGTAATTGCGCGACCGGATCAGGCGCTGCGCGATGGCGACCGGGTCGAATTGCTCAGGCCGCTGCTGCTGGATCCGAAAGAGGCGCGTCGCCGCCGTGCCGGACCCAGCAAAAAAGCCGGTCCCAACGCCTAGTCGTTTGCCAGCGCTGCGACGCACGTGCATGGTGCGGCACAGCGAACTCTTCCGGTAACTTTCCTGCAACGCCGAACGTAGCCGTTGGTTCGGACAAGCGCCTGTGAACACGACGCACCCGACAGAAAACGCGCTGTATCGGTGTCAGGGCTCGCGTTGCAGTCCTTGATCCAATACGTCCTCCTCCATCGCGGTCATCGCCTGGCCGGAACTGCCGCCCGGAGCCGGTTTCCGACCAGCCAAAACTAAAAAACGCATCCGTTTAAAGGGATGCGTTCTCTGGTCCTGCCAACACTCGGACGATCGCAAAATCGCCGAGCAGCCGCATCAACGGCCGCGCTGCTTCTTCTTGTCGCGCGCCAGATTGCGGCCGAACTGCTTGGGCGCCGACTTGGCCAGCTGCTCGTCCTGGGACGGGAAATAATCGCCTTCCCAGCGCACGACCTGCTCGTTTTCGAAAAATACGGTGAAGTTCTTGATCTCTGTGCGCGCCAGACGGTCCACGCGTTGGGTAGACGTGTAGTCCCAGCGCTGCGAGTGGAATGGGTCCGGGATCGAGGGGGTGCCCAGCAACGCGCTGACCTGCTGCTTGCTCTGGCCGACCTGGAGTTGCTCCACGGCATTCTGTTTGATCAGATTGCCCTGGTAGATCGGCTGCTTGTAGATGATGCCGCAGCCAGCGGTGGAAAGAGCAACGGCGGCGACCAGCAGGAGATTGCGCATCGGGGATTAAGTGCTGAGGAAATCACGCCGATGATACACTCCCCCCGGTCGCCGCGACCCGTTTGAAGGCAGCTGGCGCTAAATCGCCAATGAACGGAGAACGTATGGAAACCCACGACCTGCGCAAAGTCGGGCTCAAGGTGACCCATCCGCGTATGCGGATACTGGAATTGCTCGAACAAAAGAGCAATCACCATCACCTCAGCGCAGAAGACATCTACCGCCAGCTACTCGACCACGGCGACGAAATCGGTCTGGCCACGGTGTATCGGGTGCTGACCCAGTTCGAGGCTGCCGGCCTGGTGCTGAAGCACAATTTCGAAGGCGGCCAGGCCGTCTATGAGCTGGATCGCGGCGGCCATCACGACCATATGGTGGACGTGGATACCGGCCATGTGATCGAGTTCGAAAGCGAAGAGATCGAGGCCTTGCAGCGTCAGATCGCCGCCCAGCATGGCTACGAGCTGGAAGAGCACTCGCTGGTGCTGTACGTGCGCAAGAAGCGCGTGCGCTAAACGCGGCGTGCAGCACGGCGGCAACGACAAGGCGGCTTCGGCCGCCTTGTACGTTTGCAGACGCTAGCCGCCTCGACAACGCCGAGCGTGTCGCCCGGCAATCGAGCCGATTACGCGCTCTGCAGCAGCTTGCGTGCGGCCGCGCGAGCCTCTTTGCTCACTTCCACCCCGCCCAGCATGCGCGCCAGTTCTTCCTGGCGGGCCTGCGGGCCGAGCAGTTCGACCGCGCTCTGGGTCATGCCGTCCACCGGCGCCTTGCTGACCCGGTAATGCGCGTGCCCCTTGGCTGCGACCTGCGGCAAATGGGTGACGCACAGCACCTGGCGCTCTTCGCCCAGGGCGCGCAGCTTCTGCCCGACGATATCGGCCACCGCGCCGCCGATGCCGGAATCGACCTCGTCGAAGACCATGGTCGGCACGCTGTCCAGCCCGAGTGCGGCCACCTCGATGGCCAGCGAAATCCGCGACAGCTCGCCGCCGGAGGCGACCTTGCGCAATGCGCGCGGTGGCTGCCCGGCATTGGCGGCGACCAGGAATTCCACCCGCTCGGCGCCGTTGGGATCCGGGCGCAATGTGTCCTGCGGCTGCAGCTGGATCAGGAACTGCCCACCGCCCATGCCCAGCTCGCCGATCAGCGTGGTGGTGGCGGCCGACAAGGAGTCTGCCGCGCTGGTGCGGCTAGCGCTGAGGGCGGAGGCGGCGTTGCGCCAGACGTCGGTTGCGGTGGCGATGTGCTTGTCCAACTGCTGCAGGCGTTCGTCTGCGCCGCGCAGGCTTTCCACTTCCTGGCTCATGCGATCGCGGTGCGCAGCCAGTTCGTCCGGGGTGACGCGATGCTTGCGCGCCAGATCGTGCAGGCGGCCGAGCCGGCGTTCCATCGCCTCGAACTGGGCCGGGTCGGCATCCAGGTCGTCGCGTACGCGGTCGAGCAGGGCCAGCGCTTCGTCGATCTGGATTGCGGCACTGTCCAGCAGTGCGTCCACTTCGCCCAGGCGCGGCTCGTGTTCGGCGACGCGGGCCAGGTCGTGGCGGCTGCCCTGCAGCAGGCCCAGCGCCGATGCGCCATCGTCGCCGTTGAGCTGCTGGACGATGCTTTCGCAGGCGTCGATCAGCGCGGTGGCATGCGCCTGACGACGATGATTGACGTCCAGCGCGGCAATTGCGGCCGGGTCCAGGTCTTCGCGTTCGAGTTCGCCCAACTGGTGTTCGAGGAAGCCGATACGGTCGGAGACATCGCCCTGCGCCGAGAGCGCATCGCGCTCGTCCAGCAGCGCCTGCCACTGCCGGCTGGCCTGGCGCACCTGTTCGCGCTGCGCGCTGTTGCGTGCGTAGGCGTCGAGCAGGGTGAGCTGGCTGTGGCGGGCCATCAGGGCCTGGTGCTCGTGCTGGCCGTGGATTTCCACCAGCCGTGACGCCAGCTCGGACAATTGCGAAGAGGTGACCGGGCGGCCGTTGATCCAGGCGCGCGAGCCGCCATCGGCGCGGATGATGCGGCGCAGTTGGCATTGCGCATCGTCGTCCAGCTCGTTGTCGGCCAGCCAGGTCAGGCCGGGGTGCTCGCTTGGCAGCTGGAATTCGGCCGACAGCTCGGCGCGGTCGGCGCCGTGGCGGACCACCCCGCTGTCGGCGCGCAGGCCGGACAGAAAGCCCAGCGCGTCCACCATCAGCGACTTGCCGGCGCCGGTTTCGCCGGAGACCACGGTCATGCCCGGCCCGAATTCCAGTTCGGTGGCGCGGACGACGGCGAAATCCTTGATGGAGAGGTGTCTGAGCATGGGATCGAGTGTGGACGCTTTGGGCAAGCTTAGGGTGGGAGGGGCGGCGAGGGAATGAGACCCTTGCCAATCACGGGGCCAGAGATTATCTATGCCCAGTCTCACCGGATGATCCCATGCGCGCGTCACAGTCCCCAACGCTCGACCCCCGCGCACGCCAGCTGCTACGCACGCTGATTGCCCGTTATATCCGCGATGGCGAGCCGGTGGGCTCCAAGACGCTGGCCCGGCATGCGGGGCTGGATGTCAGCCCGGCCACCATCCGCAATATCCTGGCCGACCTGGAGGACGTGGGGCTGCTCAGCTCTCCGCACACTTCGGCCGGGCGCATTCCCACCGCGCACGGCTACCGCGTGTTCGTCGATAGCCTGGTGCAGATGCAGCCGCCGGGCGAGGAAGAAGTGCGCCGCCTGCGCGCCGAGCTTGCCAGCGGCAACGGCACCCAGTCGTTGCTGGGCAGCGCCTCGCAGATGCTGTCGGCGATGAGCCACTTCGTCGGCGTGGTCAGCGCGCCGCGGCGCGAGCAGTTCGCCTTCCGGCATATCGATTTCGTGCCGCTGGATGCGCGGCGGGTGCTGGCGATCCTGGTGTTTGCCGATAACGAGGTGCAGAACCGGGTGATCGAGCCGCGCCGCGCCTACGAGCCGGCCGAGCTGGAGCGGGTGGCCAATTACCTCAATGCGCAGTTTGCCGGGCGCGCGCTATCGGATATCCGCGTCTCGCTGCTGCGCGAGCTGCGCGTGGCCAAGAACGAGATGGAACAGCTGTTGGCGCACAGCGTGGACCTGGCCAGCGAGGCGCTGGTGCCGGCCGAGGCCGACGACATGGTGATGGCTGGGCAGACCCGTCTGATGGGTGTGCAGGACCTGTCGGACCTGGATCGCCTGCGCGAGCTGTTCGAGGCTTTCGCCAGCAAGCGCGAGATCCTGCAATTGCTCGAACGCACCATCCAGGCGCCGGGCGTGCGTATCTTCATCGGCGAAGAAACCGGCATGGTGTCGCTGGAAGACGTCTCGCTGGTCACTGCGCCGTACGCCGCGAACGGTCAGGTGCTGGGGGTACTGGGGGTGATCGGGCCCAAACGCATGGCCTACGACCGCCTGATTCCGCTGGTGCAGACCGCCGCCCAGGTGCTGGGCGCGGCCATGGAACCGCCCGCAGCGCGATAACCGGAGTCGATCGGGGCGATCGTTTTGCTTGAAACGCGCGCAGGCGCCCACATACGGGGTGACGTTGGGGCGGGCGTTCCGCCGGCCCGGGAACTGTGCACATGAACCAAGACCACTCCGAATTCGACTCCGAAGACCTGTCCCAGAACCCACCCGAGACCGACCCGCTCAAGGCCGAGATCGAATCGCTGCGCAGCGAGATCGCGCTGGTCAAGGCCGACGCCCTGCGCGAGCGCGCCGATCTGGAAAATCAGCGCAAGCGCATCGCCCGCGATGTCGACAATGCACGCAAGTTCGCTAACGAGAAGCTGCTGGGCGAGCTGCTGCCGGTGTTCGACAGCCTGGATGCTGGGTTGACCGCCGCCGGCAGCCAGCCCAGCCCGCTGCGCGACGGTCTGGACATGACCTACAAGCAGTTGCTGAAGGTCGCTGCCGACAACGGCCTGACCCTGCTCGACCCGGTCGGCCAGCCGTTCAACCCGGACCAGCACCAGGCGATCAGCCAGGGCGAGGCCGAGGGCATCGCACCGGGCCACGTGGTGCAGGTGTTCCAGAAAGGCTATCTGCTCAACGATCGCCTGCTGCGCCCGGCCCTGGTGGTCGTGGCCAAGCACGACTGAAGGCTGCTGCCGGCTGAACTGGCCGGCGCGGACGCGGAACGCAGATTCGTACAGGTGGCTTGAACACCTGCGCACCACCCCCACATCTCAGCCAGACCCGGCGTCGCCGGAAACAGCTACAGAATCATCAGGAGCGTATCCATGGGCAAGATCATTGGTATTGACCTCGGCACCACGAACTCGTGCGTGTCGATCATGGACGGCGGCAAGGCCCGCGTCATCGAAAATTCCGAGGGCGATCGCACCACGCCTTCGATCGTCGCCTACACCAAGGACGGCGAAGTGCTGGTCGGTGCCTCGGCCAAGCGCCAGGCGGTCACCAACCCGAAGAACACGTTCTACGCGGTGAAGCGCCTGATCGGCCGCAAGTTCACCGACGCCGAAGTGCAGAAGGACATCTCGCACGTGCCGTACGGCATCCTCGCCCACGACAATGGCGATGCCTGGGTGCAGACCAGCGATGCCAAGCGTATGGCGCCGCAGGAAATCTCTGCACGCGTGCTGGAAAAGATGAAGAAGACCGCTGAGGATTTCCTGGGCGAGAAGGTCACCGAGGCCGTGATCACGGTGCCGGCTTACTTCAACGACAGCCAGCGTCAGGCCACCAAGGACGCCGGCCGCATCGCCGGTCTGGACGTCAAGCGCATCATCAACGAGCCGACCGCCGCAGCCCTGGCCTATGGCCTGGACAAGAACGGCGGCGACCGCAAGATTGCGGTTTACGACCTGGGCGGCGGCACCTTCGACGTGTCGATCATCGAAATCGCCGAAGTCGATGGCGAGAAGCAGTTCGAAGTGCTGGCCACCAATGGCGACACCTTCCTCGGTGGCGAAGACTTCGACAACCGCGTCATCGAATATCTGGTCGACGAATTCAACAAGGATCAGGGCATCGATCTGCGTAAGGATCCGTTGGCGCTGCAGCGCCTGAAGGACGCCGCAGAGCGCGCCAAGATCGAGCTGTCGACCAGCCAGCAGACCGAAGTGAACCTGCCGTACGTCACTGCCGATGCCTCGGGCCCGAAGCACCTCAACATCAAGTTGACCCGTGCCAAGCTCGAAGCGCTGGTGGAAGACCTGGTCAAGAAGTCGATCGAGCCGTGCCGCACCGCGTTGAACGATGCCGGCCTGCGTGCCAGCGACATCAACGAAGTGATCCTGGTCGGCGGTCAGACCCGCATGCCGAAGGTGCAGCAGGCGGTTGCCGATTTCTTCGGCAAGGAACCGCGCAAGGACGTCAACCCGGACGAAGCCGTGGCCGTGGGCGCCGCGATCCAGGGCGGCGTGCTGGCCGGCGACGTCAAGGACGTGCTGCTGCTGGACGTGACCCCGCTGTCGCTGGGTATCGAAACCATGGGCGGGGTGTTCACCAAGATCATCGAAAAGAACACCACCATCCCGACCAAGGCCTCGCAGACCTTCTCCACCGCCGAAGACAATCAGTCGGCCGTGACCGTGCACGTGCTGCAGGGTGAGCGCGAGCAGGCCCGCTTCAACAAGTCGCTGGCCAAGTTCGACCTGTCCGGCATCGAGCCGGCGCCGCGCGGCATGCCGCAGGTGGAGGTGTCCTTCGACATCGACGCCAACGGCATCCTGCACGTGTCGGCCAAGGACAAGAAGACCAACAAGGAACAGAAGGTCGAGATCAAGGCCGGTTCGGGCCTGTCGGACGAAGAGATCCAGCGCATGGTCGCCGACGCGGAAGCCAACCGCGAAGAAGACAAGAAGTTCCAGGAGCTGGTGCAGACCCGCAATCAGGCCGATGGCCTGATCCATGCCACCCGCACCGCGATCACCGAGCATGGCAGCAAGGTCGGCGGCGATGTGATCGGCAAGGTGGAAGCGGCGCTGTCGGATCTGGAAAAGGCCATGAAGGGCGACGACAAGGCGCAGATCGAAGCGCGCAGCAAGACCCTGGAAGAAGCCGGCCAGTCGCTGTACGCGGCAGCCGCCGCGGCAGAGCAGGGTGGCAACGCCGATGCAGCCAGCGGCAATGCCCAGGCGTCCAAGGCGGCTGATGACGTGGTGGACGCCGAGTTCACCGAGGTCAAGGACGACAAGAAGTAAGCCGTGATTTGGGAGTCGGGAGTGGGGATTGGCAGCCGCTAAAGGTGCCGATCCCCATCCCGATATCCTTTACGCGTCGCGTCGCCAAGGCGGACCAGCGCATGCTGTCCGCTTTTGCGTTTCAACGAATCTCAAATCACGAATCCCCAATACCGGCTTATGAGCAAACGCGATTACTACGAAGTGCTGGGCGTTGCCCGTGGCGCCAGCGACGAGGAGCTGAAGAAGGCGTATCGGCGCTGTGCGATGAAGCACCATCCGGACCGCAATCCGGGCGACGCTGCTGCCGAGGCGATGTTCAAGGAGTGCAAGGAAGCCTATGAAGTGTTGTCGGACGGCAACAAGCGCCGCGCCTACGATGCGCATGGCCACGCTGCGTTTGAGCACGGCATGGGCGGTGGTGGCGGTGGGCCGGGTGGCCCGGACATGGGAGATATCTTTGGCGATATCTTCGGCAATATTTTCGGCGGTGGCGCCGCCGGTCCGCGCGCTGCGCGACGTGGCGCCGACGTCGGTTACGTGCTGGAACTGGATCTGGAAGAAGCCGTCGCCGGCATCGAGCGACGCATCGAGATTCCGACCCTGGTCGAATGCGATCCCTGCCACGGCAGCGGGTCGGAAGACGGCAAGGTGGAGGTGTGCGGGACCTGTCACGGACGTGGCCAGGTGCGCATCCAGCGCGGCATCTTTGCGATGCAGCAGAGCTGCCCGCATTGCGATGGGCGCGGCACGCTGATCCAGAATCCGTGCAAGGTCTGCCACGGCGCCGGCCGTGTGGAAGAAGACAAGGTGCTGTCGATCAAGGTGCCGGCCGGTGTGGATACCGGCGACCGCATCCGTCTGGCAGGCGAGGGCGAAGCCGGCCCCGCCGGCACGCCGCCGGGCGATCTGTATGTGGAAGTGCGCGTGCGCGAGCATGCGATCTTCCAGCGCGATGGCGACGACCTGCATTGCGAGGTGCCGATCCGCATTTCGCAGGCCGCGCTCGGCGATACCGTGCGTGTGGCGACGCTGGGTGGGGAGGCGGAAATCCGCATTCCGGCCGAGACCCAGACCGGCAAGCTGTTCCGTCTGCGCGGCAAGGGCGTGCGTTCGGTGCGCAGCCGCACCGAAGGCGATCTGTACTGCCGCGTGGTGGTCGAAACGCCGGTCAATCTGACTGCCGATCAGCGCGAGTTGCTGCAGCAGTTCGAGTCCACCTTCACCGGTGAGGACGCACGCAAGCATTCGCCCAAGTCGGCCACGTTCATCGATGGCGTCAAGGGCTTCTGGGATCGGATGACGTCCTGAGGCCGGGAATCGGGAATCGGGATTGGGGAATCGCAAGGGCGGTGTGGCCGGGGTGGTGCGCCATCTTGGCGATTCGAGATTTGCGGGAGCCGACGAACGCTCCCGAATGTCCGGAAGGTTGCACGATTGAGCGAGGTTCCCCAGACGAATGCCGGCCCTGGGGGCCGGCATTTGCGTTCCTGCGGCAGGAGCCCCGCAGATCGGAGGCGATATCAGCTGCTGCCAGCGCACGGACCGGTCTGGCGAAGACCGGCCTAGCGGCGGTGCGCTTAACGGCGAGCGGGCGGCGGTTGCATCGATCGAATGCGGGCGCGCCGTGGCGCTGGCGTAAAATGCTGCGATGAACAATGCCCCCGACAGTCATCTGGTCCACGGCCAGCGTCAGCGCCCGGAGGGTCCTTCGCCGATCGATGTGATCTCGGTGCAATCGCAACTGGTCTATGGGCATGCCGGCAACAGCGCGGCGGTACCGCCCTTGCGTGCGCTGGGCTTGCGGGTGGCGGAAGTGCCCACCACGCTGCTGAGCAATGCGCCGTTTTACGCCACCTTACGCGGGCGTATTCTGCCGGCCGATTGGCTGGCAGATCTGTTGCTGGGTGCGAGCGAACGTTTGCTGCCGCAACGCGCGCGCATTCTGGTATCGGGCTATTTCGGCAGTCTGGCCAATGGCGAAGTCTTTGCCGACTGGCTGGAGCAGACCTTGCCGCAGGCGCCGCAGCTGCGTTACTGCCTGGATCCGGTGATCGGCGACACGCACACCGGCCCGTATGTCGAACCCGGATTGGAACGCGTGTTCGCCGAGCGGCTGTTACCGCATGCCTGGCTGGTGACGCCGAATGCCTTCGAGCTTGGGCGGTTGACCGGTTTGCCGAGTCTGGAACAGGACGATGCCGTCGTTGCCGCGCGCGCATTGCTGGCGCGTGGTCCGCAGTGGGTGCTTGCGCACAGCGTGGCCGGCGCGACCGGCGAGCTGGTGACGCTGGCGGTCAGCAATGCGGCGGTGTATCGCTGGGCCACGCCGCATTTGCCGGTGGATGTCGCCGGTACCGGCGATGTGTTGATGGCGTTGCTGATCGGTTTCCTGCTGCGCGATGTGCCGTTCGAGCAGGCGGTGGGGCATGCGCTCAGTGGCGTGCATAGCGCGCTGGAAGCCACACTGGCTGCAGGCTTTGAGGAGTTCGATGTGTTGGCCGCCGCCCCGGCCGCGCTGGCGGGTGCCCCGCGCTTTGCCGTCGAGCGCTTGGCATGATCGCGCAGCCGGTGGTCGGCATCGTCGGGATCGCCGGCGCTTACGGTCGCTGGCTGGCGCAGTTTCTGCGCGTGCGCATGCGGCTGGAGGTGATCGGCTTCGATCCGGCCGAGGCCGGCGGCATGGACGAGGCGAGCCTGGCGCAGCGTGCCGATGTGCTGATTTTTTCTGCGCCGATTCGCCACACCGCCGCATTGATCGAGCGCTATGTCGAACTTGCCGGCCCGCGCGCGGCGTCGCAGTTGTGGATGGATGTCACCTCGATCAAGCAGGAACCGGTCGCTGCGATGCTCATTTCGCAGGCCGAGGTCGTCGGTTTGCATCCGATGACCGCACCGCCCAAGTCGCCGACCTTGAAGGGGCGGGTGATGGTGGTCTGTGAGGCGCGTCTGCAGCGGTGGTCGGCATGGGTGCAGACGCTCTACAGCGCGCTGCAGGCCGAGTGCGTGTACGCCACGCCCGAGCACCACGACCGCGTGATGGCCCTGGTGCAGGCGATGGTGCATGCCACCCATCTGGCGCAGGCCGGCACCTTGCGCGATTACGCGCCGCTGCTGGGCGAATTGCGCGCGTTGATGCCGTATCGCTCGGCCTCGTTCGAGCTGGATACCGCGGTGATCGCGCGCATTCTTTCGCTCAATCCGTCGATCTACGAAGACATCCAGTTCGGTAACCCTTACGTGGGCGAGATGCTCGATCGGCTGCTGCTGCAACTACAGGCATTGCGCGCCCTGGTCGCACAAGGCGACGACGCGGCGCGTGCGCAGTTTCGCAGTCGATTTCTGCACGACAATGCACAGGCATTGCAACGCGAGTCGCTTGCGGCCGGCAACTACACCTACGAGCGCGTGGGTTACCTGTTGGCCGATCTCACCGAGCCGCTGACGCTGAGCGTGTATCTGCCGGAGGATCAACCCGGCTCGCTGCGCGCGCTGCTGCATGTGTTCGAGCAGCATGGGGTGAATCTGTCGTCGATCCATTCCTCGCGCACGCCGGTGGGCGAGCTGCATTTCCGGATTGGGTTCGAGCCGAACAGCGACCGCGTTGCGTTGACGCAAGCTGCCAGCGAGATCGACCGCAGCGGGATCGGGCGGGTGCTGGAGCGTTCCGATCGCGTTGGGTAACGGTAGGGTCGGCGTGCGGTTGGTCGATGTCGATGTTGGTGTCGGGCTGCCGGGATGAGAGCAGCAATCATGTGTGGTTTGACTGCAGTCGTAGGCGAGGAGTCGACGTCGCGAGTGATTGTCGCCTGGATGATTGTCGCTTGGTTTCATCCACACAGGGTGTGGATGAAATCTGCACAAGCATGTGGATAACTGCGCGCAGCCATTGCGCTGCAACGGCTGCGGCATGTGTGGTCAAAAAATGACCAGCTCCATCTCAGGACGTCGAAAGCCGCAACTCGCCACCCTGGGTGACGAAGCGCTGGCCTTGCCGTTGCAGGTGGCGGCCATCGGGGAGTTCGTAACGTGGCGCAGTGTGCGCGGTCGTGCGGGCTTGCTGCGCGTCGGGGGATTCGAGCTCGTCGCGGAATTCGATGATGACGTAAGACTCGCCATCTGCACCGACTGCGGGAAATTGCCGAAAAGACATACGCACCTCCGAAAGATTCCAAGGTCGCAGTGCGAACCGCCAGGGACCGCACGACCGGCGCCGGGCCGGTGGAGGCGAGCATGCGCAGGCACGTGTTACCCGGGCGTCATTGCGCGATGCGGAAAAGTTCGAACGACGCCGGCTCAACGACTCAGCTGCAACGCATCCCGATCAGCCGTGGCCGCTGCCAGCTCAGCGCGGGCCGAGGCAATCCGCGCCTGTGCATCGATCAGGCGCACACGGGCATCGTTGGCGGTTTCTTCGCGCTGATTGACCAGGAAGAAGTCGCCCGACCCCAGCTCGAAGCGGCGCCGCTCGGCCGCAGCGAGACGGTCGGCCAGGCTGCGTTCTTCGTCGGCGATCTTGGCCAGGCGCTCGGCGGCGTTGAGCGAGATGACCACCGACTCGACTTCCACCGAGATCTGGTCGCGCAGGTAACGGCTGCGTTGATCCAGCGCTTCGATCTCGGCGCGCGCTTCGGCAACGCGGCCCTTGGCGGCACGGTTTTCCAGCGGCACGCTGAAACGGAAGCCGATGATGGCATCGGTGGGCGAGCGGTTCGGGCCGCCGACGCCGGGTTCTCCCAGATCCTTGCTGACTTCCAGGCTCACATCCAGGCGGGGTTTGAGATCGTTCTGCGCCAGCATCAGCCGCGCGGTGGCCTGGTCGATGCGGGTCAACACGGCGCGGTAATCAGGGCGCTCTACCGGTGCGGTGATCTTGCTGGCGCCGGCCAGGCCTTCCAGTGCCGAGGTATCGGCCGGCAGGCGCTCGCTGGAGACGACCAGCGGCATGCCGGTGTCGTCGCGCAGATACAGCGACAAGGCATTGGCCGCGTTGGCGAAGTCCTGCTCCGAACGCACCACCAGCGCACGTCGGCGTACCAGGTTCTGGTCGTTTTCGGTCAGCAGGATGGTCGGCCGCGCGCCCAGCGTCACCTGCCGCGAAATCGCGTTGCGGCGTTGCTCGGCCAGTTGCAGCAGGTCGTTATACGCGCGCAGTTTCAGGCCGGCCGCGACCCAGCTCTGGTAAGCATCCACCGCGCGTCGCTGCACGCCAATGGCCACCATTTCGGCTTCGTACTGGGCGACATCGATGTCGGCGCTGGCAACGCTGCGTTTGGTGCGACGCTCGTCGACCACGCGGTCGCGCAACAGCGCATACAGCGCGCCCACTTTTACTTCGCCGCCGCGGTCGGTATAGGACTTGTCTTCGTAGACCGGGAACGAACCACGCGAGGAGCGGTAACCACCGTAGTAATAACCGCCGTTGTTATCGAACGGCCGCTTGACCGTGCTTTCGATCGCGCTGCCGTCGTAATAGCCGGCCTCGCGCGAACGGCCGTCGATATCGAACACGGTATCGAACGCGCCATCGGCCGACATGCCCTTGCCTTCGGCCTGACGGACCTTGGCCAGCGATTCGACAATCTGCGGCGCGGAGCGAGCCGAGGACTGCAGCACTTCGTCCAGGGTCAGCGCAGTGGTTTGGGCCACCGCCGCGCCCGGCGCGAGCGCGATCAGCAAGAAGACAAGACGGCGGATCATTTTTTGCCGGTCTCGTCGTCTTCGGCCTTGGACGCTGCCGGTTTGGCTTTGCCCTCATCCTGCGTCGCCGCTGCCGGGCGCCGGCCGAATTCCAGCGGGAAGTTGTTGAGCTGGCGCCACAATTCGTAGCCGACCTTCACCGTTTCGCCCTGCACCCAGCCGCGCACCTTGCCGCCCTGGCGGGCGAACTCGCGTGCCGGCCAGGCCGGCTTGCCCGGCTGCGGTTCGACCAGGATGCGGAACAGGCCATCGGACGCGGCGTTGGGGTCGATCGCGCGCACGCGGCCGTCGAACATGCCATGCGCCACCGACGGCCAGCCGCTGAACTGGATCGCCGGCCAGCCTTCGAACTCCAGCCGCACCGGGCGGCCGGGGCGGATCAGCGGCACGTCGCGGCCGTCGATGTACAACTCGACCGCGCGCTCCACCCGCTCCGGCGCGATCACCGCCAGCACCGTGCCGGGCGAGACCATCGCGCTGCCGCTGGCGGCGTTGAGCTGCTGCACGCGGCCGTCGCGCGGTGCGCGCACCAGCTGTGCGGACTGGCGGTTCAACTGGATGTCGATACGGGTCAGCTTGGCGCGCGATTCGGCCAGCTTGGCGTCGGCCTCGGCGACCTTGATCTGGGTCAGCTCGAAGTCGCGGCGGCCGACCAGCCCTTCGGCAAGCAATTGCCTGCTACGTGCCACGTCGATGCTGGCAACCGCACGCGATTGCTGGATCGCGGCGATCTCGGCCTGCACCTGCGCACGTTCGCTGGCCAGGCGGGTGAGCAGGTCCGGATCCAGATCGCCGACGCGCGCGATCGGATCGCCGCGCGAGACATGCTGGCCGTCGTGCACATACCAACGCTCGACCCGGCCGGGCACGAAGGCGGTGACCTGTTGCTGGCGGTCGCCCGGATCCAGCGCCACCACCTGGCCCTTGCCGCTGGCGGTCTGCACCCACGGCGCCAGCGCCAGGATCGCGCTGGCAATGGCAATGCCGATCAGCAGCATCCACGCCAGCGCCTTGGCGATGCTGGGTGGGCGCATCGCCGCCAGGGTGGGGAAGTGCGTGTTGCGATCAGGAGCGTGCTGCATCGTTCGCCTCCTGCGTCGCTGCGATCAATTCGGCGCGCGTGGCAAAGCGCTGCTGCCGCTCGGGCTGCAGGTGGAACCAGCCATCCAGGGTGATGTCTTCCGGCCTGCCGGTGCACAGCAGCACCGTGGTGCCGGCATCTTTCAGGCGACGCAATACATCGGTCAGCCGATCGGCGGGAATCAGATCGTACACCTGCGCCAGCATCAGCACGCGCGGGCGTACCAGCAGCGCATTGGCCAGCTTCAGCGCCATCACTTCGCCGATCCACAACGGGTAGCCCGATGCGGCCAGGCGCGTATCGAGACCTTGCGGGAGTGCGGCGATGCGGCCGCGTAACCCAACCGCATCGATCGCTTCCAGCATCGCCTCCGAAGTCACATCGGCAGACGCCAGCGCCAGATATTCGCGGATGGTGACCTCGACAATGGTCGGCCGGTCGAGCACCGTCACTTCCGAGCGCAGCAGATACATGTCGAAGGTGGCCATGTCTGCGCCGCCCACCATCACCAGCCCGCGATCGGGCACCACGTGGCGCTTGAGGATCATCGCCAGCAGCCGCTCCGCACCGCCATCGGCGATCGTCACCAGCTGCTCGCCAGCGGCCAGCGAAAAATCGAAACGTGCGCCGTCGATCACCACGCCATCCAGGCGCACCGCGCTGTTGCCAGGCGTTTTGCCACGCGCAACGACGGCGCGTTCCTGCGGGATCGCAAACAGCAGCGACAGCTCTTCCGAGCTCGCCACCAGGTCGTAAAACGCGTCCAGATAACCACCGAGTTGCGAGATGCCGTAGAAGACCGCACTGAGGATCAGTTCGGCGGCGACCAGCTGGCCGATCGACAGCTCGCCGCGCAGGATCAGGTTGCCGCCCAGCGCCAGCAAGGCTGCGCTGGCCACCGCGTAGACCAGCAAAAACGCCACCGTCTGCGTGAAGCTGTAGCGGAAATGGCGCCGGTGCCGGTCGACATAAGCTGCAGTGACGGCTTCGGAGCGGTCCATCGCGAAATTGAGATGGCGGCTGGATTTATAGAAGCCGTTGGAGCCGCCGACACTTTCCAGCCAGCGTGCGGCCTCGTGCTTGGCATGGCTCAGATCGACCGCAGTGCGGATCGAACCGCGCGACCAGATCATCCAGATGCCGAAGATGACCAGCAGCAACAACGCGTTGAAACCGAGAAAAAACGGGTGATAGAAGCTGGTAAGTATCAGCCCGACCGCCGATTGCAGCACGATGGTGAAGGCGCCGATCGCCAGGCTCGGCACGGCTTTTTGCACCACCACCAAATCGAAGTAGCGATTGAACATGTCGCCGCGGTTCTGATCGGCGAAGAACGGATTTTGCGCATGTACCGCGCGGACCGTGATCTCCGAGACCACGCGCGCAAACAGGCGGCGCTCGAACAGCGCCATGACCCACACCCGCATCGCGCTCAGGCCGGCCACCAGCAGCAACAGCCCCAGCAGCAGGCTCGACAGCGTCCACAGCGGCGCGGGCAGCGCGGTGTTGGCCACGCTGTTGATCAGCAACTGCACTGAGATCGGTGTGGCCAGCGACAGCAGGCTGATCGCCACGCCATACACCATGGCCAGACGCACATACGGCATGTCCGGCCCGACGATCTCCGCCAGCCAGGCTCCCGCTTCCCGCCATCCGATCTGCTTGCCCGCCATTCGATTTCCGTTGATGAGTTCAATGAAGCATTGACGAGTTGCAGCTGGCGAACAAGGCCGCAGCGCTTATTCGACGCATAGGATTTTCCTATGCGGCTACCGCACGCAGGAGATTGGCGATCAGACCAAAGGCCGGCGCGCGTCCTGCGCCTTGCCGCCACAACAGCCCGATCTCCCTATAGTAGCGTCCGCCCTTGATCGGCCGAACGACGACATCGTCGCCCTCGCGGATTTCCTGGCGGACATACAGGTCTGGCAAGAGTGCAAGACCCATGCCCATGCCGGCCATTTGCCGGATCGCATCCAGACTGGTGCCTTCGTAATCGCGCAAGACATTGGCGCCGACGTCCATGGCGATCGCCGCGACCTGCTCGGCCAGACGGTATTCGGGCATCAAGGTCAACAAATTGGCGCCGCGCAGATCGGCTGGGGTAATGAAGGTCTTGGCACGCAATGGGTGATCGGCGGCCATGGTCACATGCAGCGGTTCGCGGAACAGCCGTTCGCTATGCAGGCCGCGTCCAGCCACCGGCAATTGCGCCAGGATCAGATCGTGCACGCCGCTGGCCAGGCCTGCGGCGAGCACCGTCGGCAAGCCCTCGCGCACATGCACGCGCAGCGCCGGGTGTTCGCGGTGCAGGCGCGCGACCAGGCTCGGCATCAGGTAGGCGCCCAGCGTCGGCGACACGCCCAGCCGAATGGTGCCGATCAAGGTGTCGGCCGAGGTGGCGCGCACGTCTTCCAGATCGGCCACGTCCAACAGGATGCTGCGCGCGCGGTCGAGCAGGTCGCGTCCCAGCGGCGTCAGGATGGCCGGCACGCCGCGCTCGAACAGCGCTGCACCGATGATGGTTTCGAAGGCGCGGATCTGCTGGGACAGCGAGGGTTGCGACACGCCCATCTGCTCGGCGGCGCGGGTGAAACTTCCGGTATCGGCGAGCGCGACGAAGTAACTGAGTTGGCGAATGGTGGTTCTAGGGCGGGGCATGCGTCACTTCGTTACCGTCACAGCGTGACTGCGGGAGTACTCGGATCGCACCACCGGCAACGCACCGGTGAGCGGACGGGCAGTCATGTCACCCAGACAACCGCTGTCATCGCGGCGTCATTGATCGATGAACTGCAGGCGTGCCAGCTCTGCATACAGGCCGCCTTCGGCAATCAATTGCGCATGCGTGCCCTGCGCGACGATGCGGCCGGCATCCATCACCACGATGCGGTCGGCCTTGAGTACGGTGGCCAGGCGATGGGCGATGACCAGCGTTGTGCGGCCTTCCATCAGCCGGTCCAGCGCCTGCTGCACGGCACGCTCGCTTTGCGCGTCCAGCGCGCTGGTGGCCTCGTCCAGCAGCAGGATCGGCGCGTCCTTGAGCAATGCACGCGCGATCGCCACACGCTGCTGCTGGCCGCCGGACAGGCGTGCGCCGCGTTCGCCGAGTTCGCTGGCATAGCCCTGGGGCAGGGCGCGGATGAAGACATCGGCTTCGGCGGCAACGGCAGCGGCCTCCACTTGCGCATCGCTCGCTTCCAGGCGCCCATAACGGATGTTGTCGGCGGCGCTGGCGGCAAACAGCGTGGGTTGCTGCGGCACCAAGGCAATGCGTTCGCGCAGCAGCACCGGGTCGGTGTCGCGCAGATCCACATCGTCGATGCGCAGCTTGCCGCTGACAGGGTCGTGGAAACGCAGCAACATCGACAGCACCGTGCTCTTGCCGGCGCCGGAGGGCCCGACCAGCGCCACGGTTTCGCCCGGAAGGACATGCAGATCGAAGTGATCCAGGGCAGGCGCATCGGGGCGCTGCGGATAATGAAACACCACCTGATCGAAATGGATCGCACCGCGCAGCGGCTGCGGCAATGGCTGCGGCGTGGCCGGTGCGACGATGGCCGGTTGTTCGTCGAGCAATTCGCCAACGCGGCCCATGCCGCCGGCCGCGCGCTGCAACTCGTTCCAGACCTCGGCCAATGCGCCGACCGAACCACCGCCGATCAACGCGTACAACACGAATTGCCCCAGCGTGCCGGGCGTCATGCGCCCGCCGATCACATCGTGCGCACCCAGCCACAGCACCCCGACGATCGCCCCGAAAATCAGCATGATCGCCACCGCAGTGACGGTGGCCTGGGTGCGGATGCGCAGCCGCGCGGTTTCGATCGCCGCCAGCAAGGCCTGGCTGAAACGGTGGCTTTCGTAGCCTTCGCGCGTATGCGCCTGCACGGTGCGCACCGCGCCCAGCGTTTCGGCGGCCAGCGTGTTGGCGTCGGCCACACGGTCCTGGCTCGCGCGCGAGATCTTCTGCAGGCGGCGTGCGCCCAGCACGATCGGCAGCACTGCCAGCGGGATGCCGATCAGCGTGAACCCGGCCAGCCGCGGGCTGGTGACGAACAGCATCACCATGCTGCCGATCACCGTCACCGAGCTGCGCAACGCCACCGACATGGTGGTGCCGATCACTCCACGCAGCAGCTCGCTGTCGGCCGACAGGCGCGAGACCAGCTCGCCGCTGCGGCTGCGATCATGAAAGCCGGCGTCCAGCCCGATCAGATGCGCATACAACCGGCCGCGTAGATCGGCGACGACTTTTTCGCCCAGCAACGCGACGAAGTAAAAGCGCGCGGCCGTGGCCAGTGCCAGCACCACCGCCACCGCAAACAACAGCGCGAAGGCCTGATTGATCTGAGAACCGCCGGAGAAACCGTGGTCGATCATCTGCTTGACCGCTGCCGGCAGGCTCAGCGTGGCGGCCGAAGACACTGCCAGCGCGATCAGCCAGGCGGCGAACAAGCCGCGCTGGCGTTGTACGAACGGCCACAAGGTGCGCAGGCTGCCGAGCTTCCGCAATGGGTTGGGCCTGGCGGCTGGCTGGTTCATGCGGCTTCCGGTGTTGAGAGGTGGACACGGTTGCGAGTGGCGTCGCACAGGCGGGTTTTCAAGCCAGCCAGTTGATCGGCAGGCAATTGCACGCGTAGCGCGGCGCCATTGGCGTCGAAATGTTCATCCAGCTTGTCGGCATGGAACGCGCTCAGTGCGGCATGCACCAGGCCCAGGTCGTCGAACTGGCACTGCAGGTCGAGCAGCGACAACGCGATCAATGGCTGCCGTGTCGCCAGCCGCAGGCATTCGGCCGCTGCGCCACCGTAGGCACGTACCAGCCCGCCGGCGCCCAGCTTGATACCGCCGTACCAACGCGTGACCACCACCACCACGCGATCAAAGCCCTGGCCATCGATGGCGGCCAGGATCGGCCGCCCGGCAGTGCCGCTGGGCTCGCCGTCGTCGCTGGAGCGGTACTCCTGCCCAAACCGGTATGCCCAGCAGTTGTGGGTGGCATCTGCAACAGACACGCGCTGCACGATCTCCAGCGCATGCGCGGGAGCGTCCAATGCAGCAGCGTTGGCCAGAAAGCGACTGTGCTTGATGTCCAGGCTGTGGTGCGCGTCAGCGGCGAGGGTATCGAGCATCGTCGCCATTCTATGCGAGCCGGTGATGCCTATCGCTGCGGCCAGTGTGACTACGGTTGCAAGCTGGCAGCTTGCGCGCACATGCGGCTGCACGACGCACCTCGTGCAGCCCGATCACATCGGTCAAGGACAGCAGTCGATTACACCAGTGTGGAGCGGCGCTTCTCGTCGATCCACTTGGATGCCTGCGCCGGCGTGTAGTGCTGCATCCACTCCAGCATCTGCGCCAGATCGTTGCCGTACCACAGGTCGGTGCGCTGGTCCGGATGCAGGAAGCGCTCTTCGACCATGCGATCGATCATGCCGATCAGCGGTGCGTAAAAGCTCTCGATATCCAGAAACGCGCAGGGCTTGTTGCCGATGCCAAGCTGGCGCCAGGTCAGCATCTCGAAGATCTCTTCCATGGTGCCGAAGCCGCCGGGCAGGGCGACGAAAGCATCCGACAGCTCGAACATGCGCATCTTGCGCTCATGCATGGAGCCGACGATTTCCAGCGTGGTCAGCCCGCGGTGAGCCACTTCCCAATCGGCCAGCTGCTGCGGAATCACCCCGGTGACTTCGCCGCCCGCCGCCAGCACCGCATTTGCCACGGTGCCCATCAAGCCGACGTTGCCGCCGCCATAGACCAGGCGCAAGCCCTGCTCGGCGATGCGCTGACCCAGCGCAGTGGCGCGCTCGGCGTAGGCGGGTTTGTTGCCGGCATTGGAACCGCAGTAGACGCAGATGCTTTTCATGGGATTTGGGAGTTGGGATTGGGGATTGGTAAAAGCGAGGCAGCGCTGCGCTGATTGCAGGTGATGCCGTCGGCAGGGGCCGCGCCGATTTGTTTGAGCTCTTGCCTGGCTTGAAAAACATAACGCCGGGTTTTCACCCGGCGCCATGTCATTGCCGGAGAGGGGCCGGGACCGGGAGTCGCACTTGCGAATCCCCAATCCCGAATCCACCAATCCCGGTCAGTTCGCCTTGTGGATCGCGCGCTTGCTCACCGCCATCGCGGCGTCGTGGATCGCTTCGGACAGCGTCGGGTGCGCGTGGCAGATGCGCGCCAGATCGTCGGCCGAGCCGTTGAATTCCATCGTCAGCACGCCTTCGTGCACCAGTTCGGAGACGCCCACGCCCACCAGATGCATGCCCAGCACGCGGTCGGTTTCGGCATCGGCGATGACCTTGACGAAGCCGGCCGGCTCGCCCATGGCCACCGCACGGCCGATCGCCGCGAACGGGAAGCTACCGGCCTTGTAGGCGACGCCCTCGGCCTTCAACTGCTGCTCGGTCTTGCCGACCCAGGCAATCTCCGGCTCGGTGTAGATGACCCACGGGATGGTGTCGAAGTTGACGTGGCCCGGCAGGCCGGCGATCAGCTCGGCGACCGCGATGCCTTCCTCGAAGCCCTTGTGCGCCAGCATCGGGCCGCGCACGCAGTCGCCGATCGCCCACACGCCATCGACGCCGGTGTGGCAATGCCCGTCCACTTCGATCTGGCCACGCTCGTTGAGCTTGACGCCGGTGCCCTCGGCCAGCAGGTTCTTGGTCGCGGCCTTGCGGCCCACGGCCACCAGCAACTTGTCCACGGTCAGGGTCTGCTCGCCGGCGGCGTCGGTGTAGCTGACCACCACCTGCTTGGCATCGCCGCTGCCGGTGATCTCGGTCTTGCTGACCTTGGCACCGAGCTTGATGTCCAGACCCTGCTTCTTGAATTCCTTCAGCGCGGTCTTGGCCACTTCGGCATCGGCCAGCGCCAGGAAATCCGGCAGTGCCTCGAGGATGGTGACCTCGGCGCCCAGGCGCTTCCACACGCTGCCCAGCTCCAGGCCGATCACGCCGGCGCCGATCACTGCCAGACGCTTGGGAACGGCGGTGAAATCCAGGCCGCCGACGTTGTCGACGATGGTGTCGCCTTCGAACTTGGCGAACGGCAGCTCGATCGACTCCGAGCCCGGCGCCAGGATCACGTTGGTGCCCTTGAGCTCGATCTCGCCGCCTTCGTGCTGGGCGACCTTGACGATGTTGCCCGGCAGCAGCTGGCCGAAGCCGTAGTACGGGGTGATCTTGTTCGCCTTGAACAGCATCGCGATGCCGCCGGTGAACTGCTTCACGATCTTGTCCTTGCGGCCGATCATGGTGGGCACGTCCATCTTGGCGTCGTTGAAGCTGATGCCGTGGTCGCCGAACAGGTGACCCATGTTCCAGAACTGGCGCGAGGAATCCAGCAGCGCCTTTGACGGAATGCAGCCCACGCGCAGGCAAGTCCCGCCCAGGGCGGGCTTGCCGTCCTTGCCGAGTGCCGCGTCGATGCAGGCGACCTTCATGCCCAGCTGGGCCGCGCGGATGGCGGCGTGATAACCGGCCGGACCGGCACCGATGACGACGACGTCGAATTGTTCGCTCATTTCATTTGCTCACGGGAATGGGGAATAGGGAATGGGGAATCGCAACAGCGCACGCGCCTGTCGCGCCCCATCCAGGTCCAGGCGGGAATGGAGCGGTCGATGGGCGCTTGTCCCATTCCCGACTCTCCATTCCCGATTCCCGGCTCTTACAGACCGAACAACATCCGGCCCGGGTTTTCCAGCTGGTTCTTGATGTCCACCAGGAACTGCACCGAATCCTTGCCGTCGATGATGCGGTGGTCGTAGGACAGCGCCAGATACATCATCGGCGCGATCACGACCTGGCCGTTCTCTGCGATCGGACGTTCCTTGATCGCGTGCATGCCCAGGATGGCGCTCTGCGGCGGGTTGATGATCGGGGTGGACAGCAGCGAGCCGAAGGTGCCGCCGTTGGTGATGGTGAACGTGCCGCCCTGCAGATCGTCCAGGCCCAGCTTGCCGGCGCGCGCCTTGGCGGCGTAGTCGGCAATGCCTTGTTCGACATCGGCGAACGACTGGCGCTCGACGTTACGCAGCACCGGCGTAACCAGGCCCTTCTCGGTCGACACCGCGATCGAGATGTCGCTGTAGCCGTGATAGATGATGTCGTCGCCGTCGATCGAGGCGTTGACCAGCGGGAAGCGTTGCAGCGCGTTGGCGGCGGCCTTGACGAAGAAGCTCATGAAACCGAGCTTGATGCCGTGCGCCTTCTGGAACTCGTCCTGCAGTTCCTTGCGCGCGGCCGAGACCTTGGCGAGGTTGACCTCGTTGAAGGTGGTCAGCATCGCGGTGGAGTTCTTGGACTCCATCAGGCGCTTGGCGATGGTCTTGCGCACGCGGGTCATCGGCACGCGCTCTTCCGGACGGGCGCCGGACGCCTTGCCCACGCCGCCGGCCTTGGCGAAGTTGACGATGTCTTCCTTGGTCACCGCGCCACGACGGCCGGTGCCTTCGACCTGGGCCGGATCCACGCCCTGGGTGATCGCGGAAAAACGCGCACCCGGTGGCAGCGCATCGGCAGCGGACTTGGAGGCAGCAGCAGGCGCAGCGGCAGCAGCCGGGGCCGGCGCGGCGGCCGGGGCAGCAGCGGCCGGCGCCGGTGCTTCGGCCTTCTTCTCGTCGGCCGGTGCGACCGCAGCCACGGCGCCTTCTTCGATGATCGCCAGGATCTGGTTGCTGGTGACGGTGCTGCCGGCTTCGAACTTGATTTCCTTCAGCACGCCGTCGACCGGCGAAGGAACTTCCAACACGACCTTGTCGGTTTCCAGGTCGACCAGATTCTCGTCGCGCTTGACCGCTTCACCGGCCTTCTTGTGCCAGCTGGCGATGGTGGCGTCGGAAACGGATTCGGGCAGTACCGGAACTTTGACTTCGGTGGCCATTCGGGGAGCGTCCTAGGGTTTTCGTTCTTTGGGGAAGAGGAGTTATTCAGCGACTTGGTCGTTGAACGGATTGAGGAGCGCATCGGCGACCAGCTTCTGCTGTTCGACGATGTGGTCGGCCATATGGCCCGCGGCAGGCGAGGGCGAACGGGCACGGCCGGCGTAATGCAGGCTCTGGCCACTGGCCAGGCAGAAGTTCAGGTGATGGCGGATCTGGTACCACGCACCCTGGTTCTGCGGTTCTTCCTGGCACCACACCACGTCGGTGGCGTTGGCATAGGCCTTGAGCTCGGCGGCCAGCTGCGCACGCGGGAACGGATACAGCTGCTCCACGCGCAGGATGGCGACATCGTCCTGGCCACGCTTGGTCTGGTCTTCGAGCAGGTCGTAATAGACCTTGCCCGAGCACAGCACCACGCGCTTGACCTTGCCGGCATCGGCCTTGGCGTCGGGAATCAGGTGCTGGAACTGCCCCTCGGCCAGTTCTTCCAGGCTCGATACCGCCAGCTTGTGGCGCAGCAGCGACTTGGGCGTCATTACCACCAGCGGCTTGCGGGTGGTCATGCGCATCTGGCGGCGGATCATGTGGAAGCACTGCGCCGGCGTGGTCGGCACGCAGACCAGCATGTTCTCCAGCGCGCACAGCTGCAGGAAGCGCTCCAGGCGTGCGGAGCTATGCTCCGGGCCCTGGCCTTCGTAGCCGTGCGGCAGGAACAGCGACAGGCCCGCGATGCGGCCCCACTTGGCTTCACCGGCGGCGATGAACTGGTCGATCACCACCTGCGCGCCGTTGGCGAAGTCGCCGAACTGCGCTTCCCAGATGCACAGCGCATTCGGGTCGGTGGTGGAGTAGCCGTATTCGAAGCCCATCACCGCTTCTTCGCTGAGCAGCGAGTCGATGATGGTGGCGTCTTCGGGATTCTGCACCAGCTGGCGCAGCGGCAGGTGGTAGCTGTCGGTCTTCTGGTCATGCAGGATCGCGTGACGGTGGAAGAAGGTGCCGCGACCGGCGTCCTGGCCGACCAGGCGCAGCTTGTGGCCTTCGGCCAGCAAGGTGGCGTAGGCCAGGTTCTCGGCAAAGCCCCAGTCGCCGGCCTGCTCGCCGGCGGCCATCTTGACGCGGTCGTCGTAGATCTTGGCCACGCGCGCATGCAGCTCGACACCTTCCGGGATCGTGGTGATCAGCTTGGCCAGACGGTCCAGCTGCTCGCGCTTGACGCGGGTGTCGACCGGATCGGCCGCGGTGCCGACCAGATACTTGGACCAGTCGATGGCGAATTCGTCCGGCTTGCGCGTCGCCAGCTCTGTGGTGTATTCGCCCGAATCGAGCTTGTTGCGGTAGCCGTCGACCAGCGCCTTGGCCTCGTCGGCGCTCAGCACGCCCTCGCTTTCCAGCTTGGCGGCATACAGCTCGCGGGTGGTCTTGTGCTTGCGGATGGTCTGATACATCACCGGCTGGGTCGCTGCCGGTTCGTCGGCCTCGTTATGGCCCCAACGGCGGTAGCAGACCAGGTCGATGACCACGTCCTTCTTGAACTGCTGGCGGAATTCGTAGGCCAGCTTGGACACGAACATCACCGCGTCCGGGTCGTCGCCGTTCACGTGGAAGACCGGCGCGCCGATCATCTTGGCCACGTCCGTGCAGTACAGCGTGGAGCGCGCATCGTCGCGGGCGCTGGTGGTGAAACCGATCTGGTTGTTGACCACGATGTGCACGGTGCCACCGACGGCGAAACCGCGCGCCTGCGACATCTGGAACAGCTCCATCACCACGCCCTGGCCGGCAAATGCGGCATCGCCGTGGATCAGGATCGGCAGCACGGTCTTGCGCTCGGCATCGCCGAAACGTTCCTGGCGCGAACGCACGCTGCCGACCACGACCGGGTCGACGATTTCAAGGTGCGAGGGATTGAATGCCAGTGCCAGATGCACCTGCTTGTCGCCACCGACCGCGATATCGGCCGAGAAGCCCATGTGGTACTTGACGTCGCCGGTGTGGGCGCGGTCGTCGTGGGCGTGCTCGAACTTGCCTTCGAACTCGTCGAACAGCTTGCGCGGGTTCTTGCCCAGCGTATTGACCAGCACGTTGAGGCGGCCGCGGTGGGCCATGCCGATCACGATGTCCTTGACCTGATCGTTGCCGGACTGGCGAATGATCTCGTCCATCATCGGGATGAGCGCGTCGCCGCCTTCCAGAGAGAAGCGCTTCTGGCCGACGTACTTGGTGTGCAGGTAGCGCTCCAGGCCTTCGGCGGCGGTGAGCCGCTCCAGCGTGCGCTTGCGGCTGGCCGCGTCGCCGGCGATCTTGCCGCCGGCATCTTCCAGGCGCTTGTAGATCCACTGGCGCTGGTCGAATTCCTGGATGTGCATGAACTCTGCGCCGATGGTGCTGGCGTAGGTCGCCTTCAGGCGGGTCAGCAGATCCTTCAGCTTCATGCGCGGCTGGCCACCGACGCCGCCGGTGCTGAATTCGCTGTCCAGATCCGCCTGCGACAGGCTGTGGAACGGCAGGTCCAGGTCGGGCGGGTTGACCGGCGGAGTCAGGCCGAGCGGATCGAGCTGCGCGCCGAGGTGACCACGTGCACGATAGGCGGTGATCAGGCGGCCGACGTTGCGCTCGCGCTCGTCACTGGCGCCTGCGCCGGTTCCGGCATTGGCGGCCTGTTTGGAGGCGGCGAGGATGTGGGCAATGGCCGCCGAGTGCGGCACATCACCGGCATCACGACCCTTGAAGCCATCGAAATAGCTCTTCCACTTCGGGTCGACACTGTCCGGGGCGACGAGGTACTGCTCGTACAGATCCTCGATATAGGCGGCGTTGCCGCCGGCGAGCTGCGATGACTGTGCGAACTGCTTTAGGAGATTATCCACGATGGTAAGTCGGGTCTGCTGTGAGGGATGATTGTGCGGAAGCGGCAGGGCAAGATGCCCTATCGGTCGGTATCAAATCTCGAAAAATTATACCCCCTTGCGCTAATGACAGGGCGTCTGCGAGCTGACCGGACGGGTAGGTCGACCGGCCTCGCACCTACGTGCGAAGGGCGCTGCGGCGTCAGATGCCGAGCGCGCGCGGTTCGCTCCAAAGCGCGCTGCGCTCCCATATCTGCGCGAATTCGCGCTCCAGCTGACGACTGCGCGCGGCGCCCGACAGCCAGGTTTCGCCGTCGTCGAAGCGGTGGCCTGTTGGACGAAAGTAGTAGGCGTCATCGCCCACGACATAGGCCGACGCGTAGCTGCCATCGACCGGATCGCTGACCGCACGGAAGCGAAACACGCTGGGCAGGCGCTGGGCCAGCCGCAACATCGCGCTGCCACTGGCGTTGGCGCTTGCGGTGTCCTGCACCAGGACATGCACGCGCTTGTCATGCCGGGCGGTGGCGAAGCGACGCAGCGCATCGAGTGCCGCAACGTTGTCGAACAGCGGCGGATCCAGTGCGCGCGTGTAGATCAGCACCTGACGGCGCGCCGCGCACAGCAGGCCGGTGGTGGCAGCCAGGGCTGCGCTCAGATTCTCGACTGCCATCGGGCCGTCGAGGCGGCGGTGCAGGGCAGTACCTGCTTCGCCCTCCGTATCGAAGGCGCGATCAGGACGACATTCGCAGGAGGCTTCGGGCAGAAAGCCGAGGCGTGCGAACACCGCCTCGGCAGGTGGGTTGACGCGTGCGCGCAGGCCGGGCCAGCCGCGTTGGCGGGCGGTGTCGACTGCGGCTGTAAGCAATTGGTCGGCAATGCCACGGCGGCGCCAGTCGGGGAGCACGCCGAGCCGGTCGATGCGTCGGTCGGGTGTGAGCCGCACCGCAGCGATCAGCTGGCCGTCGTCGGTGCGCATGGCCAATTGCAGGCTGAGGGGATCCAGTGCGTCCCATTCGGCATCGCTGGTGGTGCCAGCGGTGCCGGTGGTGCACGCCAGGCGCAGCGCACGCAGGGCCGCGGCGTCGAGCGCCGGATCCAGCGAAACGGTCTGCGGCCTGGCGTGGTGGTTCATGCGCGCTTGGGCGACGCGTCGGTGTCGCCAGCGTCGTCGCCAGCGTCCGATGCCTCGTCGTCGTCGCTGTCGTCGCTCTGAGCGGTGTCTTCGCCTTGCCCGGCGTCACCGGCTTCGGCCGGGCCGTCTGCGGCGTCTGCGACCTGCTCGACGTCGGCCTCGGCGTCGATCTCCTCGTCCGCATCCTGCGTGTCGGTCTCGGCATCGTCGTGGTCGGCCGACAGGCTCAGTGCGTGTGCCTGATCGTCTTCGATGTCCTCGAAGTCGTCGTCGTTCTCCTCGTGGGCGCGCTGATAATGGCCCTGCGCCAGCAGTTCCAGCACCACCTCGCGGCCGCGCACCGACAACTGCGCATACAGCGCGCCGTCGATTTCTTCGGCGGCAGCCAGGCGCGCGGCGTCCTTGGCCGACAACGCAAATTCCAGCCCGCTGCAGAACAGCGTGGCGCCACGCTTGGCACGCCGCCAGGCCAGCCGCGACCAGGGGTGACGGTGCAGCAGTACGCCTTCTTCCAGCGCCTGCTCGACCGCCTCGCGGGGGATCGGTTCGGGTGCCGGCACCACGTCGCCGGAGGCGCGGTAGGTGGTCATGAAGCGGCCGAACCAGTCGCCCAGCCGATCCGGGTCGTTCATGCGCAGCGCGTTGAGCGCTTCGACCACGCGGTTCATCGCGGTGACATCGATCTCGTACGGATCGGCGGGCACTTTGAGGTCTTCGTCGTGATAGCGCACGGCCTCGTCGGCGTCGGCGATCAAGGTGTCCAGATAGTCGCCGATCAGCTCGGCCGAGGACGGCGCGCGGGTGCCGATGGAGAAGGTCAGGCAGGCGTCTTCGGCCACGCCGTGGTGCGGCACCAGCGGCGGCAGGTACAGCATGTCGCCCGGGCCCAGCACCCAGTCGTGGGTGGGCTTGAAGGTGCTGAGCAGCTTGAGCTCGACATCGTCGCGGAACGCCAGCGGCGCGGCCTTGCGGCCCTGCTGCGCACGCGCGTCGATCTGCCAGCGGCGGTGGCCCTGGCCCTGCAGCAGGAACACGTCGTAATGGTCGACATGCGCGCCGACGGAGCCGCCGGTGGCGGCGAAGCTGATCATGATGTCGTCGATACGCCAGCGCGGCAGGAAGCGGAACTGCTCCAGCAAGGCGCGTACGTCGGCGTCCCACTTGTCCACGTCCTGCACCAGCAAGGTCCAGTCGTGGTCGGGCAGGCCGGGGAAGTCGGTTTCCTGGAACGGGCCGGTGCGCACCTTCCAGTCGTCGGTGGCGCGGTCGTGGCTGATCAGTCGCGCCAGCACGCCGTCTTCGCAGGCCAGGCCGGCCAGATCTTCGGGCTGCAGCGGCGACTTGAAGTCCGGGAACGCGTTACGGATCAACAGCGGGTGCTTGTGCCAGTAGTGGCGAAGGAAGCGCTCGACCGGCATGCCCAGCGGCTGGTCGCGGCTGGCATGGATCTCGAAAGGTAGCGGCGCGCCCTTCTTGGTGACGGTCTTTTTTGCGGGGGTCTTTTTCATGGTGTGACGGGTCCGACTGGGAAAAGCCGGCGCTGTACGGCCGGCGAAGTGGCCTATTGTCGCCCAGCCCGCTGCGCGATGCCTTGCCGGCGAGCGTCGCAGTAAGGGTTCAGTGCACGTCCCGACCACGCAGGCATGGCCGGGGATGCGCTGGTCGCGCCAGATGTTTGCGGGCGTCGACGGCTTAGGGTGGCTAACAAAGCGGAATGAGCCGTTGCCAGGTGGGTGTGGGCAGGGCTGGGCAATCGATGCGTACGCTTGGTGCTTGGTGAGTTCGAGCACCGGCGGCGCCTGGCACGGCGGTGAGCGTCGTCTTGTTAGCCTCTCTTAGCGGGTGGAGAGCTGGTTATCGCTACCGTAATCGTTGACGACCGCAGTGCCGGACTGCTGGGTGATGCGGTTGCCACGGCCGTGCAGCGTGGCTGCAGCGATCGCCTGCGCCTGCACCTGATTGTCGTCGCCAGGCATCCGCAGCGTGCCGATGCGTCCGGCCTTGAGTGTGGATTTGCGGCCGAATAGCTCGACGGTCTTGGCATCGCTGGCCAGGGTGACCTGGGCAGCCTCGCCAACGATGCGCAGCGCTTCGGCGCGCTCGATCTGGACGATCGCATGCGCACCCAGCACCGCGATCGTGACGCAATCGCCCTTGAAGGTCAGATTGGCGTTCTGTCCGGTCAGGTCGACGTTATGCCCGTCGCAGCTGACCGTGCCGCTGGTCGAGGTGAGCATCAGTGTCGGCCGCTCGCCCGTGCTGGCGACCTGGGTGGCACCGTCCATGCTCGGGACCGATGGCACGGAAGGCACCGATGGAACCGGTGCGATCGACGTGGTGGCCGGCGCTTGCGGCGCGGCAGCAGCGGACTCGGGAGCGGCTTGCTTTCCGCAGGCCACCAACGCGAGCAGGGACACATACAGCAGCGAGCGCAATGCCATGGCAATACTCCTGACAGCTGGATACGACGCAATGATGCGGGTCGCCGCAATGCGGCCAGATCGGGTGCGGCAGTCAGGTCAGATGGCGCGCGCCAGCTGTTCGGCAAGACCTGTGTAGGCGCCGGGTGTCAATGCGCGCAAACGCTGCTTGTCTTCTTCCGGCAACTGCAGGCTTTCCACAAACGCCTGCATCGAGGCGGCGGTGATGCCCTGGCCGCGGGTAAGTGCCTTGAGCTGCTCGTAAGGGTTGGGCAGGCCGTGGCGACGCATCACGGTCTGCACGGCCTCGGCCAGCACTTCCCAGGCGGCGTCCAGATCGGCATCCAGGCGCTCGGGATTGACGGTCAGCTTGCCCAGGCCCTTGGCCAGCGAATCCAGCGCGACCTGGGTGTGGCCGAACGCGGTGCCGAGCGCGCGCAGCACGGTGGAGTCGGTGAGATCGCGCTGCCAGCGGCTGATCGGCAGCTTGGCGGAAAAATGCTCGAACAGCGCATTGGCAATGCCGAAATTGCCTTCGGCATTTTCGAAGTCGATCGGGTTGACCTTGTGCGGCATGGTCGAGGAGCCGACTTCGCCTTCCTTGAGTTTCTGCTTGAAGTAGCCCAGCGAGATGTAGCCCCAGATGTCGCGCGACAGATCGATCAGGATGGTGTTGACGCGACGGCTGGCATCGCCGATTTCGGCCACGTTGTCGTGCGGCTCGATCTGCGTGGTATAGGGGTTGAACACCAGGCCCAGGCTTTCGACGAAGCGCTGCGCGAAGGCGGCCCAGTCCAGCTCCGGGTACGACACCAGGTGCGCGTTGTAGTTGCCCACCGCGCCATTGATCTTGCCGGTCAGTTCCACCGCGGCGATCTGCTTGCGCTGACGCTCCAGGCGCGCGACCACGTTGGCGATTTCCTTGCCCAGCGTGGTGGGCGAGGCGGTCTGGCCATGCGTGCGCGAGAGCATCGGCTGGCCGGCCTGGGCATGGGCGAGGTTGCGCAGCGTGGCGGTGATGCCGTCCAGCGTCGGCAGCAGCACCTCGCGGCGCGCCTGCTCCAGCATCAGGCCGTAGCTGAGGTTGTTGATGTCCTCGCTGGTGCAGGCGAAATGCACGAATTCCAGCGCCGGGCCCAGCTCGGCATCGTCCTTGAGCTGTTCCTTGATGAAGTACTCCACCGCCTTGACGTCATGGTTGGTGGTGCGCTCGATCTGCTTGACGCGTGCGGCATCGCTCACGCTGAAGTCGTCGGCCAGGCGGCGCAGGGTCTGCGCGGCATTGGCCGAGAACGGCGCCAGCTCGGCGATGCCCGGCTCGGCGGCCAGTGCCAGCAGCCATTCGATCTCGACCTTGACCCGCGCCTTGATCAGGCCGTATTCGGAAAAGATCGGGCGCAGCGCATCCACCTTGGAGGCGTAACGGCCGTCGAGCGGGGACAGGGCGAGCAGGGCGGAATCCGACATGGGCAGGGCACTGGGAGGCTGGCGGGGGTGGGTATTCTACGCCGCCCCGGTGCTCGCTTCGCCGATCGGGCGGACGGTGACCGCCTGGATCCGGTGCCCGTCCATCCGCCGCACGGTCAGCGCGTGGCCGTCCAGCTGCAGGGTTTCGCCTTCTTCCGGCAGCCGCTGCAGCCTGTGCACGATCAGGCCGCCGACCGAATTGACGTGGTCCGGCGCGCTCAGATCCCGGCCGAGCAGGCGTTCCAGGCGGAAGATCGAGGTGCTGCCGGCCACCAGCAGCGAGCCGTCCTGGCTACGGATCGGCGCATCGCGCACCACGTGGCGATGCTCGTCCTCGATCTCGCCGACCATCACTTCCAGCAGGTCTTCCAGGGTGAAGAAGCCCAGGATGCGGCCCTGGTCCTCTACGCACAGCGCCAGATGGGTGGTGCCGGTGCGGAATTGCTCCAGTGCGCTGGGGATCGGGGTTTCCAGGGTCAGCAGGGTGGCCGGGCGCAGCAGTGGGCGCAGATCGTCCAGATCCTGGCCGCGCGCCATCGCCACCAGCAGGTCCTTGGTATGCAGGATGCCCAAGACCTGCTCGCCCTCGGCATCGAACCACGGGTAGCGGCTGTAGCGCGTCTCGCTGAACTCGGCCAGCACCGATTCCAGCGTCATGCCTTCGCGCAGGCTGCGCATGTGCTCGCGCGGGCGCATCAGGTCGCCGGCGACCAGGTCGGGCAGTTCCAGCGCATGACTCATCAAGGCCAGGCCGTGATCGGGCGTGGCCGCGTTGGGGTCCTGGCGGCCGACGATGAGCATCAGTTCCTCGCGCGAATAGCGATGCGACTGATGTTCCACCTCCCCCCAGCCGAGTACGCGCAGCAGCCGATTGGCGCTGGTATTGAGCACCCAGATCGCCGGATACATGGCCCAGTAAAAGACGTAGAGCGGCGCGGCGGTCCACAGCGACATCAGCTCCGGACGGCGAATGGCCATGGTCTTGGGCGCCAGTTCGCCCAGCACGATGTGCAGGAACGAAATCAGGCTGAAGGCAATGGCCAGTGCAGTGAATTGCGCCGCTTCCGGCGACAGGCCGAGCAGGTCGAACAGCGGCTGCAGCAGATGCGCAAACGCAGGTTCGCCAACCCAGCCCAAGCCGAGCGAGGCCAGGGTAATACCGAGTTGGCAGGCCGACAGATACGCATCCAGATGCGCATGCACCCCCAACAGCAGACGCCCGCGCCAACCGTTGTTCTGCGCCAGGCCCACCGCCTGGGTGTGACGCAGTTTGACCAGCGCGAATTCGGCGGCAACGAAGAAGCCATTCAACAGCACCAGCAACAATGCCACCAACAGCAGCAGCACATTACCGAGCATGGCGTACGCCTGCGGGCTGTGCATCGACGATAGGTCGAGGTGTTAGTTGCTGCGCTTGCGCAATGCTGCGGTATGCAAAAGAGAAAGGCGCAGGTGCTGCGCTTCTACAGTCAGGGTCGTCGCCCATGGCGGCGTGGTACCTCGTATTGATCAATGGGCAGTCTAGCCCACGGCTTGCGACGACATGGCCGCAACGCTGCGAGCGAGTATCGTAGGCAGCCTCGCCAGCCCGGGTACGCCCGCTGCCAGCCTTCCTTGACCACAAATCCAACGATGTGCGGAGAGTGCAGATGAGCGAACGTTTCAGGACCGAACACGACAGCATGGGGCAATTGCAGGTGCCCGCCGATGCCTTGTGGGGCGCGCAGACCCAGCGTGCCGTGCAGAATTTTCCGGTATCGGGTCAGCCGATGCCGCGTGGTTTCATCCGCGCGCTGGGCCTGATCAAGGCCGCCGCCGCCGGTGTCAATGCCGAGCTGGGATTGCTGCCCAAGTCGATTGCCAAGACGGTGCAGGACGCCGCCTTGCAGGTGGCCGAGGGCACGCATGACGCGCAATTTCCGATCGATGTCTATCAGACCGGCTCGGGCACCTCTTCCAACATGAATGCCAACGAGGTGATCGCCACGTTGGCCACGCGCGCCGGCAAGGACGCGGTGCATCCCAACGATCACGTCAATCTGGGGCAGAGTTCCAACGACGTGATCCCGACTGCCATCCGCGTGTCTGCATTGCTTGCGGTGCAGGAGCACTTGCAGCCCGCGCTCAAGCATCTGCGCAAGACCATCGACAAACGCGCCAAGGGTCTGAGCAAGGTGGTCAAGACCGGGCGCACGCATCTGATGGATGCGATGCCGCTGACCTTCGGCCAGGAGTTCGGCGCATGGTCGGCGCAGTTGAGTTCGGCGCAGGATCGCATCGACGACGCGCTCAAGCGTTTGCGGCGCCTGCCGCTCGGCGGTACTGCGATCGGCACCGGCATCAATGCCGATCCGCGTCTCGGCGGCAAGGTGGCCAAGGCCTTGTCGAGCCTGAGCAAATTCAAGTTCGAGAGTGCCGACAACAAGTTCGAGGGCCTGGCCGCGCAGGACGATGCGGTGGAACTGTCCGGTCAGCTCAATGCGCTGGCGGTGGCCTTGATCAAGATCGCCAATGATTTGCGCTGGATGAATGCCGGCCCATTGGCGGGGCTGGGCGAGATCGAATTGCCTGCGCTGCAGCCGGGGAGCTCGATCATGCCGGGCAAGGTCAACCCGGTGATTCCCGAAGCCACCGTGATGGCGTGCGCGCAGGTCATTGGCCACCACACCGCGATTACCGTGGCCGGGCAGACTGGCAACTTCCAGCTGAATGTGACCCTGCCGCTGATCGCCTACAACCTGCTGGATTCGATCACCCTGCTGGGCAATGTGTCGCGTCTGCTGGCCGATACCGCAATCGCCGGGCTGAAAGTGCGTCAGGAACGCGTGCGCGAGGCGCTGGATCGCAATCCGATCCTGGTCACTGCGCTCAATCCGATCATCGGCTACGAGAAGGCCGCCGCGATCGCCAAGCGTGCCTACAAGGAGCAGCGCCCGGTGCTGGATGTGGCCATGGAAGACAGCGGGCTCAGCGAAGCGGATCTGCGGCGTTTGCTGGATCCGGCCGCGCTGACGCTGGGCGGCATCCAGGCCGGCAGCAGTGGAAGCGGTGGCTGATCACTGCAGCGTGTGTGTAGGAGCGCACTTGTGCGCGATGGGGCGTTATCGATAAGGCCCCGTCGCGCACAAGTGCGCTCCTACGCAAGGTTCTTGCGAATCTGCGGTCTTCGCGCAGCTTCGCTACTCAGTGCCGCTCGGCCTGCACGTTGCCGAAGCTCTCGCGATACGGCTGCAGCGACGGGATTTCATTGAGTAATTCGCCGCTGATCTTCTGGATGTCCGGCGTGACCGTCAGCTTGATCGACTTGTATTCCGGGTCCGCGCCGGCCTCGTTGACCGCCTGCTGACGCAGCATCTGCAGATGCCCGAACAACAGCTGCAGCTTGGCGCGCGTCGGCTCTTTCTGCGGCAGCGCAATGTCGTCGATCTTGAGTGTGCCGTCCGGGGTGATTTCCGCATTGGCGGCCGGTGGGCGGCGGATCATTACCGATTGGGTGGTGATCGCAACGCGCGGCTTGCCGCGTTCGGCGCGACGGGACGACTGGTCGCCACATGCGGCCAGGGTGCACAGCAGCAGCGCCATGCAGAGCATCACGAACTTGTTCATGGGGTCGATGGGTTGAGTGGAGCGCACTAGTGTAATCCCGCCCCGGTCAGGCGATCCGGGCCTGGGCCGCATGGCATGGCCGACAAAATGTCGCAGGCCAAGGTGGCGCTCAACTCGCGTGCAGGAATCGGCATGGGTATGCGCTCCATCCAATTCGGAAAGCCGCTGCGCCTGCCAACGACGACGCAGCGGTTGTCACGGCCGCACTTACGTGCGGCAGTCGTCGACGTCGTGTTGCGTGAGGGTGGAGTAGGGCGCAAACGCCGGCACCAGTTGCGCAGCGGCGTCCTGCGCGGCGCGCAGCTTGGCCAGCTGATCGCAGATCTGCATGGCCTTGTGCTTGAAGGTTTCCGCCTGGGCTTCGATCTTGTCGCCAATCTGCTCGGTATTGCCGCTGAGCACGCCCTTGAGCGCTTCGCCCGCCGCATGCGCGCCGAAGGCTGCACCTTGGGTGCCGATGTCGATGCCTTTTTCGGCCACGCCCTGGATTTGCGTGTAGAAGCCACGCATGGCCTGCTGCTGCGCATCGTTCAAGGCCACCGGCTTGCCATCGATGCTGAGCGCGCCATCCACTGCGATGGTGGCCGCAGGCAGACCATCGCGCTTGAGCGTCACACTCTTGCCATTGAAGGTCACGCCACTCCCGCTGGCCTGGCCCGACACAATGACCTTGGGTTCGGACTTGCCGCAACCGACCAATAACGCGCTCGCCAATACTGCGGTCATCAACAGTTTCATCAATAGTTTCCCCTCAAATCCTCAATGAGTGATCAGTTGTCGGTTGGCACGCGCGTGCTGCCGGTGACATCGCTGACGTCGATATCGCCGCTGCCCTTGCGCGCCACGCTGACGTTGCCGCGCACCTTGCGCACGCTCAATGCGCCGGAGTTGACCGCGTCCACGCCCACATCGCCTTGCACATCGTCGATGTCGACATCGCCGGAGCCGATCGTGCCGAGCTTGACGTTGCCGGCAACGCCGCGCAGTTTGACGTCGCCCGAGCCCACCTTGCCGACCTCTGCTGCGCCACGCACGTGCGTGGCCTTGAGGTCGCCCGAGCCCACTGCCAAGACACGCAACGCGCCCAAGTCTTCCAGCTCGATGTCGCCGGAGCCGACCTTGGCGGTGACGCGGCCCTTGGTGCGACGAATCGCCATGTCGCCGGACCCGACGTCGGCACTGACCGCTGCCGCACCGGAGATCTCCGCATCGCCGGAACCCACGTCGAATTGCACCAGCAGCGTGTCGGGCACGCTGCCGCGCAGATCCAGGTACGCGTAACTGTCGCCGACAGAGATGCGCATGCTGCGGTCGTCGTCCAGCGTCACCACCAACTTGTCGCCGACGCGCTTCTGGGTGACGGTCAGGCCGTTGAGCAGATCGGCGCGTGCAGCACAGGCGCGGCCGCTCAGACGCCCGCTACTGCCCGGCGAGGCATCCAGATGCAGATCGTTGGAGGCGACCTCGAACAACACCGACTTCACTCCGCTCAGTTTCAGCTCCAGGTTGCGCGGCTCGGAGAATTTGCATTGCTCCTGGGCAAACGCAGCGCCGGGCAACGCGAACAAGATGGCCAGACCCAGATGCAGGTGCGAACGCATGGGGTGTCCTTTACTCAGGCTTCGGAGCGCCGACGGCGCAGATAGATGGAGGCGGCGATCAGCACCACGCCGATGGCAGCGCCGATCCAGATGTCGGGGTTGCCGTAGACCAGCCTGCTATCGGTGTGCTGCAGCACCCACTGCAGCAGATCGCTGGGGTTCTGCATCGCGCTGCTATCGAGGTTGCCGCTGACTGCAAGCGGCGACCAGGTGCCGGGCAGGGCGCTGAGCAGGCCGCGGTAGCCGACGATGTACCAGATCCAGCCGATCGGCAGCGATACGCCCGGCATTGCCGAAAGGATGCTCAGCATCACGCAGGCCAGCAGCGGAAACAGCACCGCCCACAGGAACGGCTTGCTGGTAGCCCAGGCCGAGCAGAACATCAGCCAGCCCACGGTCGGCAGCGACCACAGCAAGCTCATCGGCACGGTCTGCAGCATCAGCCATAACAACGAGAACGGATGCGAGTGGGTGGCCAATCCCCACGGATTGGGCACCCCGGCGATCAACGCGCCGCCGATGGCGATCAACCACAGCGCCAGGCCGACCAGTACGCCGATCGCGATGGCGATCAGCGGCGCCAGCAACAGCGCCCAGGCGGCCTTGGACAGCACCGTCTGCACATCGGATACGGGCAGCGATTTCCAGAACAGCACGCTGCGGTCGCGGCGGTCGTCGTACAGGCTGCCCAGCGCATAGAAGAACACCACGAACGCCAGCACCACCGAGGCAATCCCGATGCCGGCGAGCAGCAGGCCATCGCCGACCTGGCCGAGGGTGCGGGTGTACTCGGCCATGTCCGACATCGTCATGCTGTCGCCGATCATGTTGCGGCGTGCACTGATCGCCCCGATCACCGCGCCCAGCAGTGCGAAGAACACCGCGATGCCGCCAGTGATGATCTGCGCCCAGACGAAGCCGCCACGGTGTTCCCAGTATTCGCGTTTCAGCAGCCAGCCGAACGTACGGGCGGGAGATGCTTGGTGGGTGAGTGCATTCATGCGTAGGTCCCCTTCATGACCGCAACGAACAGGTCGGCAAGGCCGGGATTGCGGGTTTCGCCAAAGCGGGCGAGCTGCTCTTTCGGCACGCCATCGAACAGCATCACGGTCTTGCCGAACGGCAGGCTGCGCTCGTCGATCGGTTTCATGGCTCTGGCAGCCTCGAGATGCTCGGCATTGACCAGCACTTCGGTGTAGCGCTCGGCCACGTTCTCCATGTCGGCGGTCAGCACGATGCGGCCGTCGCGGATGAACATCACATCGGTGAGGATGTGTTCGATCTCTTCGACCTGGTGGGTGGTGACGATGATGGTTTTTTGCTCATCGAAATAGTCTTCCAGCAGGCGCTGGTAGAACTGCTTGCGATACAGGATGTCCAGGCCCAGCGTGGGCTCGTCCAGCACCAGGATGCGCGCGTCGATGGCCATCACCAGCGCCAGATGCAGCTGCACGATCATGCCCTTGGACAATTCGCGCACCCGCGATTTGCGGTTGAGCTGCGTATTGGCCAGAAAGCGCTCGCACTTGGCGCGATCGAAGCGCGGATGCACGCCGGCAACGAAATCGATCGCCTCGCCAACCCGCAGCCAGCGCGGCAGCACCGCCACGTCGGCGATGAAGCAGACCTCGTTCATCAGGGCGTTGCGCTGGGTGCGCGGATCCATGCCGAGCACGCGCAACTCGCCGTCGAAATCGGTCAGCCCCAGCACTGCCTTGAGCGCGGTGGTCTTGCCGGCGCCGTTGGGGCCGATCAATCCCACGATGCGCCCGGCAGCGATGGTGAAGCTGGTGTTATCCAGCGCGAGCCGATGCTTGTAGGCCTTGCGCAGGCCACGTGCGTCGACCACATGGTCGGAAGAGACGGCGGTCATGGTGTTTTTCCCTGTGGCAACAGATCGTCGATGGACAGTCCCAGGCGCTGGATGCGTTCCAGCACCGCGGGCCATTCTTCATTCAGGAAACGCTCGCGTTCGCTGCCGCGCAATTTCTGTGCGGCTTCCGGGGTCATGAACATGCCCAGGCCGCGGCGTTTCTCCACCAGGTTCTCGTCGGCCAGCTCTTGATAGGCGCGCGAGACGGTGATGGGGTTGAGTTGGTAATCGGCCGCCACTTGCCGCACCGAGGGCAGGGCGTCGCCAGGCTTGAGGATTCCATCGAGCATCATGGCAATCACCCGTTCCTTGAGTTGGCGATAGATGGGAGCGCCGTCGCTCCATTGGATGTCGTTCATGGTCAGCTCCGTGGACGCAGGACCTGCGCGAAGGAGAAATAGGGCATCGACAGCGATGCGCGCAGATGCCGGCTGGGCCGGGTGCGCGCCTCGGGGGGAGTTGTCGCGTTTTCCGTAACCGCCTCCGACACGCCATAATCGGCGCCGGACTCCGTGACCTGACTGGAAGCGGCTCCCAGGCAACCAATGACGAACAGGGCGCTGCCGAACAGCAGCAATGGAGCTGGTCGCGTGAAGCGTGTGCTGTTCATGCTTTCCCCTGCGTTGGATGACTGGTGTTGTATTCAACTATAACACCGACACGCAGGCAGTCAACTGCCTGTCATACCCAACTGATGGCACCCCGCATCTGCGAGGAGCCGAAACCTATTCAAGGGGATCGCGCATGTTGCTCAACCGGTTGCTGATCGTTGTTTTTGCTGGCTTTTTTTCCGCGTCGGCACTGGCTGCCGGTGCGCCGGTGCTGGATCTGGACTACCGGCCGCTGGCCGGCAAGGCGCCGATCAACCTGAACCGTACCTACGGCGGCAAGGTCCTGATGGTGGTCAACACCGCCAGCAAGTGCGGCTATACGCCGCAATACGAAGGGCTGGAGGCGCTGAACCAGCGCTTCGGCAGTCGCGGCTTTTCGGTGCTGGGCTTCCCGTCCAACGATTTCCAGGGGCAGGAACCGGGATCTGAGAAGCAGATCCAGGAATTCTGCACATTGACCTATGGCGTCAAGTTCCCGATGTTTGAGAAGGTGCATGTGCTGGGTGCGCAGGCCACGCCGTTGTATCAGCGCTTGACGCAGGCTACGGGCGTAGCGCCCGGTTGGAACTTCCATAAGTATTTGATCGGTCGCGATGGACACGTGGTGGCGCAGTTCCCCAGCAAGATCAAACCGGACGATCCGAGCGTGCTGGCGGCCATCGAACGCGAGCTCAAGGCGCCGTCGCGCTGAGCGCGGCTCTCGCAACGCCGCGCGCGCATGCGACAATGCGCATTCAGCGCCGGCGTCGGCGTGTCTTTTCACTTTCGGGAAGTGCATCGAATGAAGATGGGAAAGCGCGGCGCGGCGGCGTCGCTACTGATGGTGGCACTGTCGGCATCGATGCCGGCGATGTCGCAGCAACCGGCCGCAGCGGCCACCAAGGAGAAGCCAGTTGTGAATGCATCGTCTGAGAAGAGCACCCGCGACAACGTCAGCTACGCCATCGGTATGGATGTGGCGCGCTCGTTCGAGCCGATTGCCCAGGACATCGATGTAAGCGCACTGCAACGCGCCATCGAAAATGCATTCAAGGGCGGCAAGCCGCTGTTGTCCGACGAGCAGACCCAGGCCACCGACACCGCATTGCGCACCGCGCTGGCGGCGCGTAACGGCCAGCAGGTTCCGGGCATGGCGCCGGGTAGCGCGCCTGCAGCGCCGTCCAAGGAAAACGTCGGCCTGATGCTGGGCGATCGCGCCGTGGGCCCGTCGTTGGCGGGCATCAAGGACGAGATCGATCTGTCGATCCTGATCGAGGCCGTGCGCACCGTGTTCGCCAAGGGCACCACGCGTCTGACCCAGCAGGAAGCCGCAGCGACGATGCAGGCCTTCGCCTCTGCCAAGCAGGGCGCTGCCGGTGCCAAGAATCGCGAAGAAGGCAATGCGTTCCTGGCCAAGAACAAGACCGAAAAAGGCGTGATCACCACGGCCTCGGGCTTGCAGTACACGGTGTTGCGCCAGGGTAGCGGCGAGCGTCCGATGCCCACCAACACAGTGCGCGTGAACTACGAAGGCAAGCTGCTCAACGGGCAGGTGTTCGACAGTTCCTACCAGCGCGGCCAGCCGGCCGAGTTCGGTCTGAATCAAGTCATTGCAGGTTGGACCGAAGGCGTTGCGTTGATGCCGGTCGGTTCGAAATATCGTTTCTGGATTCCATCCAACTTGGCCTATGGCCCGAACGGCACGCAGGGGGGGCCGATCGGACCAGACGCAACGTTGACGTTCGATGTCGAACTGATGGGTATCCTTCCCTGATCCCCCACAGGAGTATCCCCCCCCATGCGAGTTGCGATCTTTGGTACCGGCTATGTTGGTCTAGTCACCGGTACCTGTCTGGCCGAAGTAGGTCATCACGTTATCTGCGTGGATATCGACCAGGCGAAAGTTGATGGTCTCAATCGAGGGGTGATCCCCATCTATGAACCCGGCCTGGAGCCGATGGTGAAAGCCAACCACGCCTCTGGCCGGTTGCGCTTCACCAGCGACGCTGCCGAGGCGATTGCGCACGGCGAAATCACCTTCATCGCCGTGGGCACGCCGCCGGATGAAGATGGCAGTGCCGACCTGCAGTACGTGCTGGCAGTTGCGCGTACCGTCGGTCGTCATATCGATGGCCCGTCGGTGGTCGTCAACAAGTCCACGGTGCCGGTCGGTACCGCCGACAAGGTGCGTGTGGCGATCCAGGAAGAACTGGCTGCGCGTGGCGTGGAGCATGAGTTCGACGTCGTCTCCAATCCGGAATTCCTGAAGGAAGGCGACGCGGTTGCCGACTGCATGCGTCCGGATCGCATCGTGATCGGTGCCACCAAGCCGGCAGCGATCGCGCGCATGCGTCGTCTGTATGCGCCGTTCAACCGCAACCGCGACCGCATCGTCGAAATGGACGTGCGTTCGGCCGAGCTGACCAAGTACGCGGCCAACGCGATGCTGGCGACCAAGATCAGTTTCATGAACGAGATCGCCAACATTGCCGAGCGTGTCGGTGCGGACGTCGAGCACGTGCGTAACGGTATCGGTTCGGATCCGCGCATCGGCTGGCACTTCATCTATCCCGGTGCCGGTTACGGTGGCTCGTGCTTCCCCAAGGATGTGCAGGCACTGGCCAAGACCGCCGAGCAGTATGGCATGCAGCCGACCCTGCTCAACGCGGTGGAAAGCGTCAACAACGCGCAGAAGGGTCATTTGTTCGAACTGGTGCAGCGTCACTACGGCGGCGACGCTGGCGGCAGCCTTGCCGGCAAGACCTTCGCGGTGTGGGGCCTGGCGTTCAAGCCGAATACCGACGACATGCGTGCGGCCTCCAGCCGTCGCCTGCTGGCGCAGTTGTGGGAAGCGGGCGCCACCGTGCGTGCCTACGATCCGGAAGCCACCCACGAAGCCAAGCGCATCTTCGGTGAACGCGACGATCTGACCTTCTGCGACGAAGCCTTCGCGGCCCTGGAAGGCGCCGATGCGCTGGTCGTGGTCACCGAGTGGAAGCAGTTCCGCAGCCCGGATTTCGGCAAGATCAAACAGGCCCTGAAGGACGACGTGGTGTTCGACGGCCGCAACCTTTACGACCCGCAGGAGATCGAAGCTGCCGGCCTGGCTTACTACGCCATCGGACGAGGCCGTTCGTTGCATGCATGAGCAACTCTCGCCGCGCGACCAGGAACTGGACGCGCGGTTGGTTGAACTGGAAACGCGTCTGTCCTTTCAGGAACACGCGCTCAATGAACTGAGTGAAGCACTTGCGGACGCCCGTTTGACGGGCGCCCGCAATGCCGAGCTGATCCGCCACCTGCTCGAGGATCTGGGCAAGGTGCGCTCCACGTTGTTTGCCGATGCAGCGGACGAACCGCCGCCTCCGCACTATTGATTGCAGATTGCCACCGCCATGAGCGATACCTTACGTGACCAGTTGCTTGGGTTGGGCTTCAAGTCCGCCCCCAAGCCCGAACGCAAACCCGACGCACGGCCTGCCGCGCGTCAGCATGGCAATGGTGGCAAGCCCGCGCCCGGCGGCAACAGGCCGGGTGGCCAGGGCAGGGGACCGCAGCGGCCGCATGCCGCTGCGACCGATGGCAAGCATGAGCGCACAAGCAACGGCAGGCCTGATCGTCGCAACGATGGCAAGCCTGCAGCTTTGCCACGTCCGCAACATTCCAATGCAGAGCGTCGCGGCCCCAAACCGGCACGCACGCGCGAAGACATCGACCTGGCCAAGGCCTATGCGATCCGTGCGCAGCGCGAGAAGGACGAACGGATCGAAGCCGAGCGACTGAAGCAGGAAGAAGCACGCCTGCGTCGCGAAGCCAAGGCCAAGCTCGAAGCGCTGCTCAAGCACAAGGGCCTGAATCATGCCGATGCCGATATCGCCCGGCATTTTCCGTATGGCGGCAAGATCAAGCGCATCTACGTGACCGCCGATCAGCTCAAGGCGCTCAACGCCGGCGAGCTCGGCGTGTTGCAGCTCAACGGGCGTTATCTGCTGGTCACCGCCGAGTTGCTGGCCGAAGCCGAAGCGGTCTTTGCCCCTTCGGTCGCATTGAAGGTGGATCCGAATGCACCGGCAAGCGAGGACCCGTATGCGGACCCCCAGTATCAGGTGCCCGACGACCTGGTCTGGTAACACTGCACGACATGGTTTTGTTGTTACATGGGCACCTGATGGGTGCCCATGTGTTTTGGCGCATGCATTTGGCGTTGCGCAGCTGGATCGTTGCTTGCGCGCGCGTGCGAGTTGAGCGGTGCAGCAAACGCGCGGCTGGCGATACACAGGCTGGTCACGGCGCGCGCGGCACCATGCGCGGCGTTGTTGGTCGACGTATGCGGGCACGGTGTCCGCGGCGTCGCAGCTCACTTCCTGCCGATGGTGTCGCGTATGTCCATGTTCTCGAATTCCCTGCCGTCCTGCGCCGATGCATCAGTGCGCTCAGCCGTGCGCCGTGTTGCGTGCATGCGTGGGCGTCGCAACGCTGTGGCGGTTGAATTGGTGCTTGCGCTCTGTGCGCTTAGTCAGCAGGCGGCCGCGCAGGCGGACGAGGCGCCGGCATTCGATCGCCCCGGGATTCCGTTCGCTGCCGAAACGCTGCAGCCGGGTGCGTTTGCCTGGGAACAGGGCTTGCCGGATGCCAGCACCGACCGCGCCGATGGGCAGCGGACCACGCAGTACACCGCCGATACGTTGCTGCGTCTGGGGCTGTTGCAGAACGTGGAGCTGCAGCTGGGCAGCGACAGTTACAACTGGCAGCACGGCGGTGGCGCGCGCGTGCATGGCGGTGGCGATAGCCATCTCGGCTTGAAGGTGGCACTGCCGTCGCGTTCGGACAGCTTTCATTGGGCCGCGCTCGCCAGCTACAGCGTGCCGACCGGCAGTCCTGATTTCAGCGATGGCTACGCACGCGAACTGGGCGTGACTGCGTCGTGGGATCTGGCGCAGGAGCGCGCGCTGGCGCTGTACGTCAACTATGCGCGCGACAACGACGGCCACACCTGGACCTTCTCGCCCAACTACACGTTCTTTTCCGGCGGGCGTTTCAGCAGCTATGTGGAAGCTGGCTTCGACACCGGCAGCGAGCATTCGCGCGTGGCCGGCGCCGGCGGCGCCTGGCAGCTGCCGCATGCGATGCAACTGGATGTGTCGGTGCTGCGCGGGCTGACCTCGGAGAGCCCGGATTGGCAGGGCGGGATCGGCTTGTCGATCGCGTTTCAGTGATTGAGTCTTGTGGGGCGACGGCCAAGCCGTGCCCTTCGAATCGACGCGGGAGCCGGGCGCAGGGCTTGCGGCTCAAGTAACACCGCGATCGCCAGTCCAGCCCGTGCGAACTGAGTATGCTGCACTGCCGCATGCATTGACTGGCCGGAAAAGGCCTAATTGGATCGATCCAATCAACGTCAGACGCATGCGCATTTCTTCCACTGCAAGGCCGGCTACGTGACGCGTGCCAAGCCAATGCCGGCAGCCCCGGATGACGGCGATGCGCGCCGCATTCGACGCGGTGCAGTGACGCTGCGCGATATCGCCAATGCCATCGGCGTATCGCGCGCAACGGTGTCCTTGGTGTTGCGCGGCAGCCCGCTGGTGCATGCGACCACGCGCGCGCGCGTGGAGGCCGAGCTGGATCGGCAGAACTACGTCTACAACCGTGCAGCCGCCAATCTGCGCTGCCGCACTTCGTCCAGCATCGCGTTGGTCATCAACGATCTGTCCAATCCGTTCTTCGCCGAGTTCGCTGCAGGTGTGGATGAGGCCTTGGGTGCGGCCGGCTACGTCACCCTGCTCGGCAGCACCGGCGAATCCACGCAGCGCCAGCAGGCGGTGCTGACCTCGCTGATGGAGCACACGCCTGCCGGCATCATCCTGTCGCCGGCCGAAGGCAGCCAGGCCCAGGCACTGACCCAGGTGCTGGGGCGCCAGCACAACGTGGTGTTGTTCAACCGCGAAGTGGAGGGCGCGCAGTGGGATCTGCTGGCCCTGGATAACGAACAGGGGGCGTTTCTGGCCTGCGAGCATCTGATCGCGCAGGGCCATCGGCGCATCGTGTTTTTCGGTGGCCATGCAGAATCCAGTTCCTGCCGCCAGCGTCGCGCTGGCTACACCCGCGCGATGACGAATGCTGGCTTTACCGTGCACTACGTCGAATCCGCACCGAATCGTCAGGACGCTGCGCTGTGCGGCGCGCGCATGCTCGATAGCGCCGACCACGCTGCAACCGCTGCGGTTTGCTACAACGACAGCGTTGCGCTGGGCTTGATGGCCGCACTGGCGATGCACGGCATCGTGCCGGGCCGCGATTTCGCAGTGACCGGCTTCGACGATATCGCCGAAGCTGCCTTGTTTACACCGGCATTGACTACGTTGGCCGCAGATCCGCGTGCGCGCGGCAGGCAAGCCGCGCAGTTGGTGCTGCAGCGTATCGGCAGCCCGGAGCGCGTGTCGCAGCGCTTGACTGCCGCAGTCGAATTGAAACTCCGCGCAAGCAGCGCTTGCTCGCCATCGATGTTTACGCGTCATCCCCCAAGCGATCCCCCCGCGCACTCCCCCACCAAGGCCTCAGGCCGCTGACCAGGCAATTCCTATGGTTTCCCTTTCCACCCAATCCACTGTGCCAAGCGGCAACAAGGCGCCGGTCAACAACGGCGTCGCGTTGTCGGTCGTCACCACGATCTTTTTCATGTGGGGCTTTCTCACCTGCCTCAACGACATTCTGATTCCGCATCTCAAAGCGGTGTTCGAACTCAACTTCGCGCAGGCGATGCTGGTGCAGTTCACCTTCTTCGGTGCGTATTTCCTGATGTCGTTGCCGGCCGGTTGGCTGGTGGCCAGGCTTGGCTACAAGCAGGGCATCGTTGCCGGTCTGGCGGTTGCTGCGGTCGGTGCGTTGGGCTTCTGGCCTGCGGCGGAATTACGTGTCTATGGCGCATTTCTCGGCGCGCTGTTTGTGCTTGCCACCGGCATCACCATCTTGCAGGTGGCGGCAAACCCGTATGTCGCGTTGCTGGGTCCGGAGCGCAGTGCGTCCAGCCGGTTGACGCTGGCGCAGGCGCTCAATTCGTTGGGCACCGCAATCGCGCCGCTGTTCGGTGGCTGGCTGATTCTGTCCAACACCGTCAAGAGCGGCGATCAGCTCAAGCTGCTGCCCGAGGCCGAGCAACTGGCCTATCGCGTGCAGGAGGCGCAGGCCGTGCAGGGGCCGTACATCGGTCTGGGCATCGTGCTGTTTCTGTTGGCGATCTTCGTGTTTCTGTTCCGTCTGCCGGCCCTGACCGATGCGGGCGCGCAGAAAGACGAAAGCAAGCATTCGCTGCTGGATGCCTTGCGTCACCCACATGTGCGCTTCGGTGTGCTGGCGATCTTTTTTTACGTCGGCGCGGAAGTGGCGATCGGGAGCTTGATGGTCAACTACTTCTCGTTGCCGCAGATCGGTGGTTTCACCGAGCGTGAGGCGACCAACTACGTGTCGGCGTACTGGACGCTGGCGATGATTGGTCGCTTCATCGGTTCGGCCTTGCTGGCCAAGCTGTCGCCGCGCGTGCTGTTGTCGGTGTTCGCTGCGATCAATGCATTGCTGCTGGGCCTGACCATGGCCAGCGGCGGCATGCTGGCGGTGTACGCGCTGGTCGCGATCGGCCTGTTCAATTCGATCATGTTCCCGACCATCTTTACGCTGGGCATCGAGCGCCTTGGTCCGCTGACCGGCCGCGCATCGAGCCTGTTGATCATGGCCATTGTCGGCGGCGCCATCGTGCCGTATCTGCAGGGTTTGCTGGCCGACAGCATCGGCTTGCACGAGTCGTTCGTGCTGCCGCTGCTGTGCTACCTGTACATCGTGTTCTACGGCATCTGGGGCTCGCGTCTGCGTGGTGCACTGGCGGAGGCGCGCGCATGAGTGCTGTCAAGAATCGGGTGGTGTGTTTCGGCGAGGCCTTGATCGACATGCTGGCGTTGCCGCCGGCCGGACCCGACGAGGCGCGCACGTTTGCGCAATACGCAGGCGGTGCGCCGGCCAATGTCGCGGTGGCGGTGGCGCGGCTGGGCGGTGCAGCGCATTTCGTCGGCATGCTGGGGCGCGACATGTTCGGCGATTTTCTGCTGCAGAGTCTGCAGCAGGCCGGCGTTGCCACCGATGGCATCGTGCGGACCGATCAGGCCAAGACTGCGCTGGCCTTCGTTGCATTGGATGAAGCCGGCGAGCGCAGTTTCAGTTTCTATCGCCCGCCTGCGGCGGATCTGTTGTTCCGTCCCGAGCACTTTGCTGCCGACGGTTTCACGCAGGCCGCCGTGCTGCATGTGTGCTCCAACAGCATGACCGAGCCTGCGATCGCGCAGTGCACGCTCGATGGCATGCGCCGCGCGCGCGCCGATGGCGCCATCGTCAGCCTGGATCTCAATCTGCGCCCGATGCTGTGGCCGCAGGATGTGGACCCGGCAGCGTTGCTGTGGGAGGCGTTGGCGCTGGCCGATGTGGTCAAGCTCTCGCGCGAAGAACTCGATTACCTGGCCGGCACGCTCGATGGGGATGCCAGCACGGTCACCCAGAAGCTGTGGCAGGGCCAGGCCAGCTGGTTGCTGATCACCGATGGCGGCGGGCCGGTGCATTGGCAGACGCGCACCGATTCCGGCCAGGTGCCGGCGTTCCGTGTGCAGGTGCGCGACAGCACCGCAGCTGGCGATGCATTCGTCGGTGGGTTGTTGTTTCAGCTGGCTGCACGCGCGGCCACGCTGGAGCAGTTGTGTGGCGATGCCGCTGCGATCACCGAGGTGATCCGCTTCGCTGCGGCGGTCGGTGCGCTGGCGGTGACGCGCAAAGGCGCGTTCGCCGCGATGCCGAGCGTCGATGAAGTCCATTCCCTGATCCAGGAACAATCATGAGCCGTTTGCCTGCGACCCCCGCACCCGATTTCCGCTCGGCCGATGTGCTGCGTCAGCATATCGCCGACACCATGGCCTTCTACCATCCGCGCGCGATCGATCCGGCGGGCGGGTTTTTCCATTATTTCCGCGACGATGGTGCGATCTACGACGCCGGGCATCGGCATCTGGTCAGCAGTACGCGCTTTGTCTTCAACTATGCGATGGCCTACCGCGAATTCGGCGATGCGCAGTATCTGCAGGCGGTACGTCACGGCCTGGATTATCTGCGCAACGTACATCGCAATCCGGCCACCGGCGGCTACGCATGGACCTTGCGCGATGGCGTGGTCGAAGACGACATGAATCACTGCTACGGCGTGGCCTTCGTGCTGCTGGCGTATTCGTGCGGCCTGAAGGCCGGCATCGAAGAGGCGCGCGCATGGATGGACGAAACCTGGCAGCTGCTGGAAAAACATTTCTGGGAGCCGGAATTCGGGCTGTATCGTGACGAAGCCGACGCGCAGTTCAACTTCACCAGCTACCGCGGCCAGAATGCCAACATGCATATGTGCGAGGCGATGATCGCCGCGTACGAAGCCAGTGGTGAGCAGCGTTATCTGGACCGCGCCTTGTCGCTGGCCGACACCATGACCCGGCGCCAGGCGGCCAAGGCCGACGGCCTGGTGTGGGAACACTACGATCTGCAGTGGAACATCGACTGGGACTACAACCGCGACAATCCCAAGCACCTGTTCCGCCCGTGGGGTTTCCAGCCGGGCCACCAGACCGAATGGGCCAAGCTGTTGATGCTGCTGGATCGCTACGCGCCGACCGATTGGTTGTTGCCGACGGCGCAACATCTGTTCGATGTGGCCGTAGAGCGCTCATGGGATGCCCAGCGTGGCGGGCTGTATTACGGCTTCGACCCCGATGGCAAGGTCTGCGACGACGACAAGTATTTCTGGGTGCAGGCCGAGTCGCTGGCGGCCGCGGCCTTGCTGGCGCAGCGCAGCGGCGAAGCGCGTTACTGGCAGTGCTACGACAAGCTCTGGGACTATTCCTGGAAGCATATGATCGACCATCGCTATGGCGCCTGGTATCGCATTCTGGACGCGGACAATCGCAAGTACAGCGACGAGAAGAGCCCCGCCGGCAAGACCGATTACCACACCATGGGTGCGTGCTACGAAGTCTTGAACGTGTTGCGGCCTGCTGCGTGATGCGACACGTTCGGTGAGGTGTGCCGACCGTTCAATCACTTCAAGACGCCGAGATATCGACTCGGAGTCTTCGTTTGGATGCAGTCAGACGTTGAGTTCAGAAGCCTGGTCGGTCGAGGGCGCGGTGCCCTCACCGCTCGCGGGACACGCCGTAAATCCATCCGTGGAGGCTCGGTGGCGGCATCCATGCCGCCACACGGTCCCGCAATCGGCGAGGGCACCGCACCAGAAAGATTGCTGGTCGCTTTGTTGAAAGGCATGCTCACCGACCATCTCGACTAGTCCTTGCCCGCCCACCGTCGCGGGACCTTACGCGGCATGGATGCCGCGTAAGAGCCTACATGGACGTACTTGCGGCGTGTCCCGCGATGGTGGGCGGGCAAGGACCCCGCAGCCAAGCCACAGATCAGCCGCTCTGCCTTGCGGCGTGTCCTGCGATGGTGGGCGGGCAAGGGCCCTGCAACCAGGCGGCAGATCAGCTGCCATCACTCCGGGTCGTAATCCAGATTCGATGCCAACCAGCGTTCGGCCAGCGCCAGTGTGATGCCTTTGCGCTTGGCGTAATCGGCAACCTGTTCCTTGCCCACTCGCCCGACCACGAAATACTGGCTCTTGGGATGGCTGAAGTAATAGCCCGACACCGCTGCAGTAGGCAGCATCGCGAAACTTTCGGTCAGCGTCATCGTGGTGTTGCGCTCGGCGTCGAGCAGATCGAACAAGGTGCGTTTTTCACTGTGTTCCGGGCATGCAGGGTAGCCAGGTGCGGGACGGATGCCGCGATAGCGCTCGGCGATCAGTGCCTCGTTGTCCAAGCCCTCGTCTTCGATGTACCCCCAGAACTCGGTACGCACACGCTGATGCAAACGCTCGGCGAGCGCTTCGGCCAGACGGTCGGCCAAGGCCTTGAGCAGGATCGCGTTGTAGTCGTCGTGCGCCGCTTCGAAACGCGCCACATGCGGGTCGATACCAATGCCGGCAGTCACCGCGAACGCACCGATCCAGTCCTGCTTGCCGCTGCTCTTGGGTGCGATGAAATCGGCCAGACAGAAGTCGGGGCGGTCGGCGGGTTTGTCGACCTGCTGGCGCAGGAAGTGCAGTAGCTGCCGGGATTGGGAATCGGGGATGTGGGATTGGCCGGGCTGCTGCGAATCCCCAATCCCGATCGCCGAATCCCGGTGGTCCGTCAGAACCACTTCCACATCATCGCCCACACTATTGGCCGGCCACAGCCCGAACACGGCCTTCGCGGTCAGCCACTTCTCGGCGACGATCGTGCGCAGCATCTTGCGCGCATCGCGATACAACTCGTTGGCCTGCGGACCGACCACTTCATCGCTGAGAATTGCCGGGAACTTGCCGGCCAGTTCCCAGGCCTGGAAGAACGGGGTCCAGTCGATCAGCTCGATCAACTCCTGCAGCGGATAGTCGTCGAACACATGCACGCCCGGCTGACGCGGGGTAGGCGGCACATAGTTGTCCCAATCGCCATCGAAATGCTGCGCGCGTGCCTTTTCCAGCGAGACCAGGCGTTTTGCATCGCCGCGATTTCTGTGGCGGGTGCGGATCTCCGCGTAGTCGGCATCGTTGGCGGCCACGAAGGCCTGGCGCAGATCGCGCGAGATCAGCGACTGCGCAACGCCCACTGCACGCGAGGCGTCCTTCACCCACACGGTGGGCGCTTTGTAATGCGGGTCGATCTTCAGTGCAGTGTGCGCGCGCGAGGTGGTGGCGCCACCGATCAACAATGGAATCTCGAATCCCTGTCGCTGCATCTCGCGCGCAACATGCGACATTTCTTCCAGCGACGGCGTGATCAAGCCGGATAGCCCGATCAGATCCGCATTCTCCGCACGCGCCCGGTCCAGGATCACCTGCGCCGAGACCATCACGCCCAGATCCACCACGTCGAAGTTGTTGCACGCCAACACCACCCCGACGATGTTCTTGCCGATGTCGTGCACATCGCCCTTGACCGTGGCCATGATGATCTTGCCGTTGGACTTGCCGACATCGCCGGTGCGCAGCTTTTCCGCTTCGATGAAGGGCAGCAGATACGCCACCGCTTTTTTCATCACACGCGCGGATTTGACCACCTGCGGCAGGAACATCTTGCCGGCGCCGAACAGGTCGCCGACCACGTTCATGCCGTCCATCAGCGGGCCTTCGATCACATCCAGCGGGCGTGTGGACTGTTGCCGTGCTTCTTCGGTATCGGTCTCCACGAACGCATTGATGCCATGCACCAGCGCATGCGCCAGGCGTGCGCGCACCGGCTTCTCGCGCCATGCCAGGTCTTCGACCTTGGCAGCGCCCTTGCTGCCCTTGTAGCGCTCTGCAATTTCCAGCAAGCGTTCGGTGCCGTCCTTGCGGCGGTTGAGGATCACGTCCTCCACGCGCTCGCGCAGCTCCGGGTCCAGCTCGTCGTAGATCGGCATCCCGCCGGCGTTGACGATGCCCATGTCCATGCCGGCCTTGATCGCATGGAACAGGAACACCGAATGGATCGCCTGGCGCACCATCTCGTTGCCGCGGAACGAGAACGACACATTGGAAACGCCGCCGGAAACATGGCAATGCGGCAGCGTGCGCTTGATCTGCCGGGTGGCTTCGATGAAGTCCACCGCGTAGTTGTCGTGCTCCTCGATACCGGTGGCGACGGCAAAGATATTCGGGTCGAAGATGATGTCTTCCGGCGGAAAACCGACCTGTTCGGTCAGCACCTTGTAGGCGCGCATGCAGATCTCGACCTTGCGTGCGCAGGTGTCGGCCTGGCCCACTTCATCGAAGGCCATCACCACTGCGGCGGCGCCATAGCGCAGGACCTTGCGCGCCTGTTCGATGAATTGCGCTTCGCCTTCCTTGAGCGAGATCGAGTTGACCACGCTCTTGCCCTGCAGGCACTTCAAGCCGGCTTCGATCACGCTCCACTTGGACGAATCCACCATCACCGGAATGCGTGCGATGTCCGGTTCGGACATGATCAGGTTGAGAAAGCGCGTCATCGCCTTTTCGGAATCGATCAGGCCCTCGTCCATGTTGACGTCGAGGATCTGCGCACCGCTGGCGACCTGCTGGCGTGCCACCTCCACCGCTTCTTCGTAGCGTTCTTCCTTGATCAGCTTGCGGAACTGCGCGCTGCCGGTGACGTTGGTGCGCTCGCCCACGTTGACGAACAGCAGATCCGGGGTGATGACCAGCGGTTCGAGACCGGACAGGCGGGTATGGCGGGGAGTACTCATGCGATGCTCTGAAGAAGGGCGGCCGCGTTGCTAGCCCGGATCGGAAAAGGAAGTGGCGGGACGCAGTGGTCCGCACTCATCCGGCGCTGCACGCCTGCTTCCCCCGCATGCGGAAGAAGGGGCCCGAAGGACGGATAAGCGTCAGCGCTCTGCATCACGCTACCAGTTCCTGCGCACCAGGCAATTGCCGCGGCGGCAGATCGGCCACCGCTTCGGCAATCGCGCGGATGTGATCCGGCGAGGTGCCGCAGCAACCGCCGACCAGATTGAGCAGGCCGGCTTGCGCAAATTCGCGCAGGGTTGCGGCCATTTCTTCCGGGCTTTCGTCGTACTCGCCGAAGGCATTCGGCAGACCGGCATTGGGATGCGCGCTGACGTAGGCGTCGGCGATCTGCGACAGCGTTTCCACATGCGGGCGCAGATCCTTGGCGCCAAGCGCACAGTTCAAGCCCACCGACAGCGGCCGCCCGTGCGCGACCGAGGCATAGAACGCCTCTGCCGTTTGGCCGGACAACGTGCGACCTGAGGCGTCGGTGATGGTGCCGGAGATCATCACCGGCAAGCGCCCGCCGCGTGCTTCGAACACTTCTTCGATCGCATACAGCGCGGCCTTGGCGTTGAGCGTGTCGAAGATGGTTTCCACCATCAGCGTGTCGGCACCGCCGTCGATCAGGCCGTCGATGGCCTCGCGATAGGTCTCGCGTAGCGCATCGAAACTGGTGTTGCGATATCCGGGGTCATTCACGTCCGGGCTGATCGATGCGGTGCGGCTGGTGGGGCCGAGCACGCCGATCACGAAGCGCGGCTTGTGCGGGGTCAGCGCTTCGACCTCGTCGCAGCACGTGCGCGCGACCTGCGCGCCAGCCTTGTTCAATTCGTACACCAGGTGTTCCAGGTGATAGTCCGCCTGGCTCACCGAAGTTGCGTTGAAGGTATTGGTTTCCAGCAGATCGGCACCGGCATCCAGATAGGCGCGATGGATACTGGCGATGATCTCGGGGCTGGACAGCAGCAACAGGTCGTTGTTGCCTTTCAGGTCGTGGCCTTGCGGCGCGTGCGCGTGATCGCAGCCCGGCCCGTGCACATGCACCTGTGCGCTGTCGTAGCCGTCGGCAAAGCGCGTGCCGCGATAGTCCTGTTCCTGCAGGTCGTGGCGCTGGATCATGGTGCCCATCGCGCCGTCGATGATGAGGATGCGCTCGCGCAATGCGGCGCTGAGTTTTTCAGCGCGCTCGGGATGCAGCCAGGGCAGTGAGAACGAGAGTGGGGATTGGGGATTCGGGATTGGCATAGGCGTCATGATCCAGTTCTCCGCGAGTCAATGCTCTTGCTTTCATCCAATCCCGAATCCCGACTCACCACTCCCGGCTTCATCGCAATCAACGAAATCACTTCGAAATGCGGCGGGCGCTTCTCGCGCGTCACCGTCTCCAGGCTGGACACGTCCAGCCCGGCTTTCTCGGCGAACTTGCGCAATTCCTTGGACGCAAAGCCGAGGTTGACGTGGCCGTAGGCATGCACCGCCGCGCGATGTTCGTGTTTGGCCAGGCTGCACAACAGCAAGCGGCCACCGGGGCGCAGCACGCGCGCGGATTCGGCCACCGCCTGCGCCGGCTTGGCCGCGTAGGTGAGCGCATGCATCAGCACCACCAGGTCGAAGCTGGCATCGGGGAATGGCAATGCATGCATGTCGCCTTCGCGTACTTCCACATTGCGCAGCTTGCGCAGGCGCTCGCTGGCGGCGGCGACCACGCGCGCGCTGGTGTCGATGCAGATGTAGCGGGTGGCGTGCGGGGCCACCAGCTCGGCCAGCACGCCGTCGCCGGAGGCGATGTCGAGCACGTCGCCGGTTTCCAGCAAGGGCAGCGCGGTGCGCGCCAGCGCTTCCCAGGTGCGCCCGGGCGAGTAATGCCGCTCCATATCGCCGGCCACCGAATCGGCCCAGTTCTGGTCGGCGGCGCGGTTGGCCAGCACGGCGGCCACGCGCTCGGCGTCCTGGCGCAGCAGCGGGTCGTCGCTGCCGGTGCTCAGCGCCAGCCACAGGGCGCGCTGCGCGGGGTCCAGCGACACTTCGTCGAAACGGTAATAGGCCGACACGCCGGCGCGGCGGTCGCGCACCAGCCCGGCTTCCTTGAGCTTGGCCAGGTGCGTGGACACGCGCGGCTGGGCCAGACGGGTGATGGCCGACAGCTCGGCCACTGTGAGTTCTTCCTGCTCCAGCAAGGTCAGCAGGCGGACGCGGGTGGCGTCGGCAAATACCTTCAGGCGCGCCGACCAGTCTTCCAGATCCATGAATATCTCTATATCGCGATATGGAGATATTTTCGGCCCGGCAGGGTGTGGGGTCAACTACATACGCATGCGAATGGTTGTGGCTACAATGGGCGCTCAGCCTAGACCTGGAGGGGTGCGACGTGGATTTCAGCTTTACCGAAGAACAATTGATGATCCAGGATGTGGCGCGCCGCATCGCCCAGGACAAGATCGCCCCCAGCGCCGAGCAGTTCGACCGCAGCGGCGAGTTCCCGCTGGACAACATCCGCCTGCTCGGCGAAAACGGCCTGATGGGCATCGAAGTGCCGGCCGAGTACGGTGGCGCCGGCATGGACCCGATCAGCTACGCGCTGGCGATGATCGAAATTGCTGCCGCCGACGGCGCGCACTCCACCATCGTGTCGGTCAATAATTCGCTGTTCTGCACCGGTATTTTGAAGAATGGCAGCGAGGCGCAGAAGCAGCTGTACGTGCGCGCGATCGCCGAAGGCGCGCAGATCGGCGCATTCGCACTGACCGAGCCGCAGTCCGGTTCGGATGCCTCGGCGATGCGCTGCCGCGCGGTGAAGCAGGCCGATGGCAGCTTCGTGATCAACGGCAAGAAGAGCTGGATCACCTCCGGCCCGGTCGCCAAGTACATCGTGCTGTTTGCGGTGACCGAGCCGGACAAGGGCTCGCGCGGCATCACCGCCTTCATGGTCGACGCCGACCGGGCCGGTTTCCACCGCGGCAAGATCGAGCCCAAGCTCGGCATCCGTGCTTCGGCCACCTGCGAGATCGAGTTTGCCGATTACATCGCGCAGCCTGACGAGGTGCTGGGCGTGGAGGGCGAGGGCTTCAAGACCGCGATGAGCGTACTCGACGCCGGACGCATCGGCATCGCCTCGCAGGCAGTTGGTATTGCGCGTGCTGCGTACGAGGCCACGCTGGCTTACGTGAAAGAGCGCAAGGCGTTTGGCGCGGCCATCGGCACCTTCCAGATGACTCAGGCCAAGATCGCCGACATGAAGTGCAAGCTGGATGCAGCGCTGCTGCTGACGCTGCGCGCGGCCTGGTTGAAGGGGCAGGGCCAGAAGTTCGGCACCGAAGCGGCCGTGGCCAAACTCACCGCCTCGGAAGCGGCGATGTGGATCACCCATCAGGCGGTGCAGATCCATGGCGGCATGGGCTATTCCAAGGAAATGCCGCTGGAGCGTTACTTCCGCGATGCCAAGATCACCGAGATCTACGAAGGCACCTCGGAAATCCAAAGGCTAGTGATTGCGCGCGCCGAGACCGGCCTGCGCTGAAGCCGGCCGCACTCCAGCGCGGCCGCTGGATGCGGCAACGCCACCGACCCAAGGTGCGCAGCGGTCGATCCGGCAACGTGTTGGTGTAGGCGGTTGCTTCGCACCGCCGGGTAGGAGCGCTTGCGCGCGATGAGGCACTATCGATAACGCTTCATCGCGCGCAAGCGCGCTCCTACGCAAGCGTGAGCGGCCTGGCATCGCAGGTCCGCCGTGTCAGTGGCCTGGCGACGGCGCACGGCAAGTACTTCACAGCGCTACAGAGCCGATAGCTGCGTCCGCGCTTGTCGGGTGCGGCGCGCGCGGATCACAATCGCTGCTTCTCCAGCCTCTGGTGCGCGCATGCTCCGGTCTTTGCACGCTGTGTTTCCCCGCCTTTCGCCGTCTGCCATTGCGCCCGTGCTGGTGTGCTGGGGACTGTTGCTGGTCTGCGGCGTGGCAAGTGCACAAACGCCGCCGCCCTCGATCGTACCCACCGACCGCTTGCAGGAAGCCTGGTGGGCGCAACGACACGCGCAGGTGCTGGAGCAGGTCAAGCAGCACGCCGACACGCCGCTGCTGTTGATCGGCGATTCGATCACCCAGAACTACGAAAAATCGAAGGCGCCGGACGAAGAATTCCAGCCGATCTGGCAGACCTTCTACGGCAGCCGCGGCGCGCTCAATCTGGGCTTCAGCGGCGACGGCACCGAGAACGTGTTGTGGCGGCTTGCCAATGGCGAGGTCGACGGTCTGCAACCCAAGGTTGCCCTGGTGCTGATCGGCACCAACAACACCGGCCATCTCGGCCAGACCGCCGAGCAGACCCAGCTGGGCATCGATGCGGTGGTCGCGGCGATCGAACAGAAGCTGCCGCGCACGCACATCCTGTTGGTGAGCGTGCTGCCCAGCGATATTTCCAGCGAAAAATCGCGCCGCGATGCGCAGGTCAATCGAGGGCTGGCAGTGCGTTACGGCGATAACCCACGGGTGACCTATCTGGACGTGGGGTCGATCTTTCTGCGCGACGGCAAGCTGCGCACCGAGTCGTTTTACGACACGCGCTTCCGGCCGCCAGCCGGCGCCTTGCATCCGGACACCCAAGGCCAGCGCATGCTCGCCGAAGCGATCGAGCCGACCCTGGCCCGATTGCTGGGCGAGCCGCCGGTCAAGCCGGTCGCCGAGCTCGGCCGCGAGTTTGCGACCTCGCTGATTCCGGTCGACTGGCTGGAGCAGGACTCGTACGACTGGTACGCCCGCCACCATGCGGCGCTCGCCGCAGCACCCACATTGAAGCCGGACGTGGTGATGATCGGCGATTCGATCACGCATTTCTGGGCTGGCCCACCGCAGGCCACGCGCGTGAGTGGCGCGCAATCGTGGCAGTGGTTGTACGGCACGCGGCCGGTGCTGAATCTGGGCTTCGGCTGGGACCGCACCCAGAACGTGCTGTGGCGGATTCGCCAGGGCGAGCTCGACGGTCTGGATCCGCAATGGGTAGTGCTGCATCTCGGCACCAATAACCTCACCGGTACCGCGCAATCGCGCGCGAGCACGCCGGCCGAGGCCGCCCTGGGCGTGGAGGCGGTGGTGAACGAAGTGCGTGGCCGCTTGCCCAACAGCAAGCTGATCCTGATGGCGATCATGCCGCGCGGCCGCCATGCGGGCGATGCGCAACGCGCACCGATCGCCGAGACCAACCGCTTGCTGGCTGCGCGCTATGCCAAGGATCCGTCAGTGCGTCTGGTCGATATCGGCAAGCAGCTGCTGCAGCCCGACGGGACCTTGCCCGAGGCGCTGATGCCCGACGGCACGCACCCCAGTGAGGCCGGTTATGCGATCTGGGCGAAGGCCTTGCGCGAGGCGGGCATTACGGCCTTGCCGTAACGATAATGTCAGCAGCAGCTTCGAATGAGGCTGCTGTCGGTCCAGCCGTGTAGCAGCACTCAAGAATTTTCAGACCTCAGAAACCAGAAGACCCCCGATCGCTCGGAGGTCTTTTTAAACTGGTGCCCAGAAGAGGACTCGAACCTCCACGAAGTTGCCCCCGCTAGCACCTGAAGCTAGTGCGTCTACCAATTCCGCCACCTGGGCAAGGTGAGCCGCGAATTTTGCAGGCTCCTGGTGGGCTTGTCAACGGGTGAACGCGGCGATCTACGCCTGGACGGGCCGGCTTTCAGCCCACATCAGGGCCGCACGGGGTAATATGATGGCAATGACCAAGAAAAACACCCCAGATTCCGATCGGCCGAGTCGCCGCAATTCCGCCAACACTGGCGAGCCCACCACCGCCGAAAAACAGAAGTTGCCGGGGTGGATGCCTGACTTCCTGGTTCGCGCCGCTGCTGGCGCCTCGACCAAGTCCGCAAACAAGCGCGCTGCCGATAAAGCCGCGCAAGCCTCGCCGGAGCTGCAAGTAGCGCCGCCCCTGCCTGAGCCGCCGGCTCCGCGCGCACCGCATCCGCGCAAGAGCGGCCCGCCTGCGCCGCCTCCGGAACGCCTTCAGGCCGTCCAGCCTGCAGCTGTGACTGCTTCTCCGGCTGCCGCCGCTGAGTTCAACGATCCGCACGCCGATCGCGAAGCACTGCGCTATGCCGAGCCGATCGCCAGCCGCGAGGCCATCCTGCAGCTGCTCGAAGCCTGCGACGGCCCGCAGACCGCCGAAGAAATCGCCGAACAACTGCATCTGAGCGACCGCATCGACGCGTTGGGCAAGCGCCTGTCCGCGATGGTGCGCGAGGCGCAGCTGGTACAGAACCGCCGTGGCGGCTACGCGCCGGTGCAGCAGACCAGCCTGATCGCCGGCGTGGTGATCGCCAATCCGGAAGGCTTCGGCTTCCTCAAGCCGGACGAAGGTGGCGACGACCTGTTCCTGCCGCCGTACGAAATGCGCAAGGTGATGCACGGCGATCGTGCGCTGGCCAACGTCACCGGTATCGACCGCCGCGGCCGTCGCGAAGGCGCGATCGCACGCGTGCTCGAACGCCGCATGTCGCGCATGCTCGGGCGTTTCTTCTACGAGCACGGCGTGGCCTACGTCGACCCCGACGACAAGCGCGTGCAACGCAATGTGCAGATCGCACCGGACGGCATCGGCGAAGCGCGCGAAGGGCAGTTGGTGGTGTGCGAGCTGATCGCGCCACCGGACGCGCGTCGTCCGGCGATCGGCAAGATCATTGCGGTGCTCGGCGACAAGCTGACCCCGTCGCTGGTAGTGGAAATGGCCATCCACGGCCACGAGCTGCCGCACGAGTTCTCGCAGGAAGTGCTCGACGAAGCGGCCGCGGTGCCGCTGGTGGTCGAGCCGCAGATGATCGGCGGGCGTGTGGACCTGCGGCAGATGCCGCTGGTCACCATCGATGGCGAAGACGCCAAGGATTTCGACGACGCGGTGTATTGCGAACCCAACGCCGACGGCTTCCGTCTGGTGGTGGCGATCGCCGACGTCTCCAACTATGTGCGTCCGGGCACGCCGCTGGACGACGAAGCGCAAAAGCGCGCCACCTCGGTGTACTTCCCGGGTTTCGTGGTGCCGATGCTGCCGGAGACGCTGTCCAACGGCATCTGCTCGCTGATGCCCAAGGTCGACCGCATGTGCTTCGTCTGCGACATGCAGGTGGGCCGCGATGGCGAAGTCACCGGCTCGCGCTTCTACGAAGCGGTGATGAACTCGCACGCGCGTCTGACCTACAACCAGGTCTGGAAGGCGGTTGGCGAAGACGATGCCGACACCAAGGCCTTCATCGGCCCGTTGCTGCCGCAGGTGCAGCGTCTGCATCAGCTGTACAACGTGCTGTCCAAGGCGCGCACGCATCGCGGCGCGATCGAGTTCGAGACCTCCGAAGTGCGCTTCGTGCTCGACAACACCGGTGAAGTCACCCAGGCCGGCATGCTGGTGCGCAACGACGCGCACAAGCTGATCGAAGAATGCATGATTGCCGCCAACGTCGAGGCCGCGCGCTATCTGCTGAGCATGCACGTGCCGGCGCCGTACCGCGTGCACGAGCGGCCGCCGGAGAGCAAGTTCGAAGACCTGCTGGAGTTCCTCAAGGAATTCCAGCTGAGCCTGCCGGCATGGAGCAAGGTACGCCCCGGCGACTACACCAAGTTGCTGAAGAAGGTGCGCGCGCGCCCCGACGCCGCGTTGCTGGAATCGGTGCTGCTGCGCAGCCAGAGCCTGGCGGTGTACTCGCCTGACAACAACGGTCACTTCGGTCTGGCGTTGGAAGCGTATGCGCACTTCACCTCGCCGATCCGGCGTTACCCGGATCTGCTGGTGCATCGCGCGATCAAGCATGCCTTGACCGGAGCCAGCCCGGAAAAATATATCTATACCCCACGCCAGATGTCGGCATTGTCGCTGCAGTGCTCCGAGCGCGGACGGCGTGCCGACGAAGCCGAGCGCGAGGTCGACGAGCGCTATCGCGCCGCGTGGATGGAAAAGCATGTCGGCGGCCAGTTCGATGGCGTGATCAGCGGTGTGACCGGCTTCGGCCTGTTCGTCGAGTTGAACGAATCCAAGGTCAATGGCCTGGTGCATGTCACCCAGTTGCCGCAGGACTATTACCAGTTCGACCCGATCCGCAAGACGCTCAGTGGCGAACGCCGCGGTCGCGCCTTCCGCCTGGGCGACCCGGTGCGAGTGCTGGTGCTCAAGGCGAGCATGGAAGAGCGCAAGATCGACTTCCGTCTGGCCGAAGATGGCGCAGCGCCCGAAGCGCCGTTGCCGCAGCGCGAGAAGCCGGCCAAGCGCAAGAAAAAGCAGTACTAAGCGCGACGACACCATCGCGAGTCGCTGCCTGGCGGCGGCTCGCGATACGTGCGGATCGCAAGATATGACGCTACAGGTCCTTGCGAGTCACAAGCTCGCAACGGTTTCCGGTCATCCGTGTTCAACAGCGCTGAGGCAACGATGGACGCAGCACTCGAGTACAGCGGTGGCTGCCAATGCGGCGCGGTGCGTTTTCGCGTGCGCGGCAGGTTGTCGGACGCTTCGATCTGCCATTGCCGCATGTGTCAGAAAGCCTTCGGTGCCTACTACGCGCCGTTGGTTTCCGTGCGCGGCACCGAGTTCAGCTGGACGCGTGGCGAGCCGAAACGCTTCGCTTCTTCCTCGCTGGTGTCGCGTGGATTCTGTGCCGAATGCGGCACGCCGCTGACCTATGAGGCGCCGGATGGTATCGCCATCGCCGCCGGTGCGTTCGATACGCCCGAACGGTTGCCACCGGTGATCCAGTACGGTGTGGAGCGCAAGCTGCCCTTCGTCGATGCGTTGGGTGATCTGCCGGCGCGCACCACCGAGGACGATGCGGCTGCATTGGCGTTTCTGGCCGACCTCGTGTCAAGGCAGCATCCGGATCACGATACCGGGCAGTGGCCGGTGTGAGTTCGCGCCAGCAGGCATGAGCACACCTCGCACCGGTTCGCGACGGCCAGCGTGCGTAGGTGTCGGCAGCATCACCATGATGCGAGTGTGATCTTCGCTCATCGCGATTCGCCACATCGCGAGCATCTCGTTGGCACCACCATCCGCGCCCCGGCCGTGACGTGGCAGGCCGCAGGCCCTACCATTCCCCTTTATCTCTTCGTATGCCCGCGCAATGAGCAAGCAGAATCAGTGGATCGTCGGCGTCAACGCCGTTGCCTCGTCGGTCGAGAACGACGCCGACAACGTGCGCGAGGTGTTGATCGAGGCCGGTAGCAAGAACCCGCGCCTGACCGAGATCGAAGAGCAGGCGCGCCGCAAGGGTATCGAGGTGCGTCGCGTCAACACCCAGGCGCTCGATGGTGTGGGTGGGCAGGTCCGCCACCAGGGCGTGGTCGCGCGGTACGCAGCGGCGCGGCTGTGGGCAGAAAACGAGCTCGAGGCCTTGGTGACGGCAGCCGAAGGACGTGCGCTGTTGCTGATCCTGGATGGCGTGCAGGACCCGCACAATCTCGGCGCCTGCCTGCGCAGCGCTGCCGCCGCCAGCGTCACTGCGGTGGTGATTCCCAAGGACAAGTCGGCCACCGTCAATGCCACCGTACGCAAGACCTCGGCCGGTGCGGCCGACCGGATTCCGGTGGTCGCGGTGACCAATCTGGCGCGGTGCCTGCGCGATCTGCAGAAGCAGGGCGTGTGGCTGTACGGCCTGGCCGGTGAAGCCGAGGCGTCGTTGTACAGCGTGGACCTGCGCGGCAATGTCGGGCTGGTGCTCGGTGGCGAGGCCGATGGCCTGCGCCGGCTCACGCGCGAGCATTGCGATGGCCTGGTCAAGATTCCGATGCCGGGCGATATCGAAAGCCTCAACGTCTCGGTCGCCGCTGGGGTGACCTTGTTCGAAGCCGTGCGTCAGCGCCTGGGCGCGTAATCGCATTCGCGCCTAGAGACATACGCGCGGATTGATCGCCAGACCGAAGCCGTCCCGTTCAACACGCACGCGTCGCATGTACCCGTAACAATCGTGCAGTTGCGCGCACGATTGCGCAGATGTCGATTGCGAGGTGTTGCCGATCGCAGACGCAACGCTTGTGCATCAGCACTTTCGACAACACGCGTATCGATTACCGACGCGCGCATGCGTTATTGCCTACCATATCGTCAGCAAACGGCGTGTTGTGTCCGATGAATCATGGGGTGGGCGCCTGTCGTACAGGCCAGATCAAGTGCGCCGTCAGGGCGCCGGCACGAGGAGATGGACAGTGGCAGCGCTGGCTCAGTGCCGGTGCCTGGTTGCTGTTGACGTTGTGCGCGTTCGCCGCGGCTGCCGCACCCGCTGCAACGGCGCAATTGCGCGACTACGCGATCGACAGCTGGAGTTCGCGTAACGGATTGCCGCACAACTCGCTGCGCGATATCGCCCAGACTCACGACGGCTATCTGTGGTTCGCCACCTGGGAAGGCCTGGTGCGCTACAACGGGCTGGAATTCAGCGTGATCGATCGCAGCACGCGCCCCGGCTTGCCCGATAACGGCGTCGGCGCGTTGTATGTCGATCGCGACGGCGCACTCTGGCTGAGCGATGCACGCGGCAATCTGGTACGTCACAGCGCCGATGGGCAATGGCGGCGCTGGGAGCGACGAGGGCAGTGGCCGCAAGCGCTGATCCATGCCATGACCATGGATGCGCAAGGTCGCATGTGGTTGTTGTTCGAAGGGCACGGGCTTGGTTGCCTGTGGCCGGATGGGCGCTTTGAGTATTTCCCGCCGCGCGATGGCGTGCCGCTGCAGAGCAGCTTTCCGCGCATGCTGTTTGACGACCAGGGACGGTTGCTGATCGGCACGCTCGACGGGTTGATCTACCGCGAACTGGATGGACACATGCATCGCGCGCCTGCGGCGTTCGGCCTGTCGCCCGGCCTGGCATGGCCGTACCGCGCCCCGGACGGCACGCTGTGGGTCGTCGCGGGCGAGCAGTTGTATCGCCTGCAGGGCGGGCGCGCCGAGCTGATGCATCGCGTGCCGGGGCAGGGACACTTCACCGCAATGTTGCAGGATCGCCATGGCGACCTGTGGCTGGGCAGCGAAAATCAGGGGCTGCTGCGCATCGGTAGCCACGGTGTGGAGCATCTGCCGGCCGGCCGCAGCCTGCCCAGCGGGCGTATCGTCAGCCTGCGCGAGGATGCCGAAGGCAGCATCTGGGTCGGTGCCAATGGTGGCCTGTTCCGGCTGCGCGAAACCTTGTTCAGTAGCTATAGCCAGCGCGACGGGCTGAGTGGCGACTACGCCCGCGCGGTGCTGGAAGACCGCGACGGCAGTCTGTGGATCGCCAGCACCGCAGGCCTGGATCGCATGCTGCCGGACAGGAGCATCGTGCCGGTGCCGGTCGCCACCCCGTCCGGTCGACGGCTCTCGGTGCTGAGTCTGGCGCTGGACCGGCACGGCGACCTGTGGGTGGGCACCTATGCCGATGGCGTCTTCGTCTTGCGCGACGGGCGCGTGCTGCGGCACTACGGCGAGGCCGAGGGCATTCCCAGCGGGCATATCCGCGCCATCGTGATCGACGACCACGCCGTCGACCAGGCAGTGGTGTGGCTGGCCACGCAGCGCGGCGTGGTGAAGTTGGTGGACGGCAAGCGAGCGGCGTTGACGATCGACGGCCTGCCCGATGGTGTGGTGACCGCGCTGGCGCGCATCGATGGTGCGCTGTGGATCGGGTCGGTCGATGGCGCTGCGGTGCTGCGTGACGGCAAGCTGCAGCAGTTGGGATTGGAGCGACTTGGCGGGGCCCGCAGCGTGTTCGGTTTTCAGAGCATCGGCAACGCTGTCTGGATCTCGACCGACCGCGGCCTGTATCGCGTGCGCCAGGGCGCGCTCGCACGCGTGGGCCTGGAGCAGGGCATGCCGGTGGATACGGTGTTCCAGCTGGTCAAGGACCGCCTCGGCAACGCGTGGATCAGCAGCAATCGCGGCGTCCTGCGCACCGAACTCGGCACGCTCGACGCGGTTGCCGATGGACGCGGCCAGCTCGCCATCGAGCGTTATGGCGAGATCGATGGCATGGGCAACGCGCAGGCCAATGGCAGTTCCAGCCCGAGCATGATCGCGCGCGCCGACGGCTCGGTGTGGGTGGTCACTGCAGGCGGCATCAGTACGGTCGATCCATCGCGGTTGCAGCGCTTTCGCGAGCGCCGCGCGCCGCCTGCATTGATCGAGAGCGTGCAGCAGGATGGCCGCCCGCTGGCCTGGCGGCAGCAGGCGAAGCTGCCCGGCGGGCATCGCTTGAACGTGTCCTACGTCGGCATGAGCTTTCTATTGCCGGAGCGGATCGAATACCGCACCCGGCTGGAAGGCCTGGACAGCGACTGGACCGAACGTGGCCGGCAGCGCAGCGTGGAATTCATCGGCTTGCCGCCCGGCCGCTATCGTTTGCATGTGGCGGCCCGGCACCCTGGCGGTGCGTGGAGTCCGAACGAGGCGATGTGGGCGTTCGAGGTCTTGCCGCTGTGGTGGCAACGCCACGACGTGCGTTTTGCGGCAGTGCTGGCTGCGCTGCTTGCGCTCGCCTTGTTGTACCGGTTGCTGCTGCATCGCTACAAGACCCACAACGCGCGCCTGGCCGAACTGGTGCGCAAACGCACCGAAGATCTGCAATTGCAGGCGCAGCGCCTGCTGCAGGCCAACCAGGAAAAGAGCGAGCTGCTGAAGCGGCTACGCATCAAGTCCGACGTGTTCGAGCGCCAGGCGCACGAAGACGCGCTGACCGGGCTCCCCAATCGTCGCCACTTCGACGAAGCGCTGGCGCGCGACATCAGTCGCGCACGCCGCAGTGGGCGCTCGCTGGTATTGGCGATTCTGGATATCGATCACTTCAAGCGCATCAACGACCATTACTCGCATGCCAGTGGCGATGCGGTGCTGCACGAAGTGGGTGTGCTGCTGATTGCCGCTGCACGTGCCTCGGATCTGCCGGCCCGGCTGGGCGGCGAAGAATTCGCCCTGCTGCTCGCCGACACTTCGCTAGAAGAGGCGCAGGCGCTATGCCTGCGTATCCGCGCGCTGTTCCATGCGCGTCAAGACTGGGGCGGCGTGGACGGCCTGCAAGTGACCTTTAGTGCCGGCATGGCCGAGCTGCGCGATGACGACACCGGCTCATCGCTGATGCAACGCGCCGACCATGCCTTGTACGAAGCCAAGAGTGCAGGGCGCGACCGGATCTGCGTGGGCTAGGACCGGGATTAGGGATTAGGGATTAGGGATTAGGGATTAGGGATTCGCAAAAGCGAGCTAACTAGCGCTCCCCTTCTCCTACGGGAGAAGGTGCCCCGCAGGGGCGGATGAGGGTACGGCCGCACGCAATGGCGCCGCCAAATGCAAATTTTTCAAGCAGAGGGCCACATGCTTTTGCGAATCCCCAATCCCCAATCCCAGCTCAACCAGGCCCCGGCCAGGCATTGGCAATCTTGCAAAACAACCGCGCAGTCTGCTCGGTGTCGTACACCGCGCTATGCGCATCTGCGGCGTTCCAGTCCAGGCCCGCGGCCTGTGCCGCGCGCGCCAGCACGGTCTGCCCGTACGCCACACCGGCCAGGGTCACGGTGTCGAACACGCTGAACGGATGGAACGGGTTGCGTTTGTGACCCACGCGCGCGACCGCCGCGTTGAGGAAGTTCAGATCGAAATGCGCGTTATGACCCACCAGGATCGCGCGCTGGCAGCCGTATTTCTTCACTGCCGCACGCACCGGTGCGAACACATGATCCAGCGCGTCTTTCTCCTGCTTGGCGAAGCGGAACGGGTGGTCGAGCACGATGCCGGTGATTTCCAGCGACTTCGGGTCGATCTCCAGGCCGGGCGCCGGCACCAGATGTGCGCTGGCGGTTTCACCCGGGAAGAAACGACCCTCGGCATCCATTTCGATCGGCACGCAGGCGATTTCCAGCAGCGCGTGTTTGTTCCAGTCGAATCCACCGGTTTCCACATCCACCACCACGGGCAGATAGCCGCGAAAGCGCCGCGACATGGGCAAAAAGGAGGAGGCGGGCTGCAGGTCGACCGGTTCGTTCATCGGCATAGCCTAGCAGGTCGCGCGCCGTGCTCGATCGTGGCCAGGTACCGGCCGCACATGCCCTGCGCGCGCAGCGCTCCGGCAAACAAAAGCCCGACCCGCGTTGCTGCGGATCGGGCCAGTTTGACGACGCATCTGACGGTTCGCCTTAGTGACCGGCGACCACGCTTGCGATCAGGCCGGTGGCCACGGCAATCAGCACGTAGGTGTTGTCCACCTGGCGCCATTCGTGCCCGCGCGGCGGCTTGTTCAGATGATGCTTGTGGTAATCGGCGACGCGATTGCCGCGATGGTCCGGCGCCAGGCGCTCGCCACGCCGGTAAGGCGGGCCGCGGCGGTCGTTGCGGTGATCGTCGTTATGGGTGCTGCGGCGATCGTCGCGCTTGTCTTCGTGCCTGTCATCACGATGGTCGTCGCGGCGGTCGTTGCCGCGATCATCGTGACGCTGCGCAGTGTGGTCGCGATCATGATCGCGGTCATCGTGTTGCTGAGGCGCAGCGAACGCTGCAGCGGAGGTCAGCAGCGACAAAGCCATGAGAGATCCAATGATGCGTTTCATCTGCGTACTCCTGCGTCACAGGAAAAGCCTGTGTGATTTCACCCTAGGCTTGATTAGCTGAATACGTAATGAAATAAGGAGTTTCGGCTAGTTCCAGCGTGTCGGTGGCTGTTGCCGGCACGCGTCTTGAATCAAATGACGCGGGTGGTGTCGTCGCGCTTCACTCGCGGCGGCAGCGGCTGCTCGCCATGCACCAGGAACCACACGTTCTCGGCGATGTTGGTCGCGTGGTCGCCGATGCGTTCCAGATTCTTGGCCATGAACAGCAGATGCGTGCAGGGAGTAATGTTGCGCGGGTCCTCCATCATGTAGGTCAGCAATTCGCGAAACAGCGCGGTGTACTGCGCATCCAGGCGTGCATCTTCATCGCGTACGCGAATCGCCGCATCGGCATCCTTATTGCGATAGGCCTGCACGGCTTCGCGCACGGCATGCGCGGCCATCTGGCCCAGCGCACGCAGGCCCACGGTCTGTGGCAGCGGCGGCGCGGAGTTGAGCGCGATCGAGCGCTTGGCGACGTTGGCCGCGTAATCGCCGATGCGTTCGATATCGGCAGGAATACGCAGGCCGGCCAGGATCTCGCGCAGATCGCGCGCCATCGGACCGCGCAACGCCAGGCGCATCACGTCGTGGCTGATCGCATGCTCCAGCGCATCGATCGCTTCGTCGTTGACCACGATGCGATGTGCGGCGTTGTCGTCGCGACGCTCCACCACATCCAGCGCGGCTTCCAGCTGCGCCACCGCCGTGTCGCCCATGCGCACGATCTCGGCGACAAGACGGTGCTGCTCCTCGTCGTAGCTTTTGACGATATGGTCGTTGAGGTGCTGGTTCATCGTGATCTCGATTCGTGGCAGTGGTGGATGTCCGCCGTCACCTTGGCGACATCGCACGTGATGCGGATGTCGTGCCGGGCGGTGCGACGGAGCTGCGTCAATGCAGCGTTGCGATGTCTGGCCCTACATCAGCCGAAACGACCGGTGATGTAATCCTCGGTCTGCTGCTTGGACGGCTGGGAGAAAATCGTCTCGGTGCGGTCGTGTTCGATCAGGTCGCCCAGATACATGAAAGCGGTGTAGTCGGACACGCGCGCGGCCTGCTGCATGTTGTGGGTCACGATCACGATGGTGTATTCGCGCTTGAGTTCTTCCACCAGCTGCTCGATGCGGCTGGTGGAAATCGGATCCAGCGCCGAGGTCGGTTCGTCCAGCAGCAACACATCCGGCCGCAGCGCCACCGCACGTGCGATGCACAGGCGCTGCTGCTGGCCTCCGGACAGACCCAGGGCGCTTTGCCCCAGCTTGTCCTTGACCTCGTCCCACAGCGCACCTTGACGCAGCGCCTGTTCGACACGGTTCTGCATGTCGGCCTTGGACAGTTTTTCGTGGTGGCGAATGCCGTAGGCGACGTTTTCGAAGATCGTCATCGGAAACGGCACCGGCTTCTGAAACACCATGCCGACCTTGCTGCGCAGCCGGTTCATCGGATACTTCGGCGACAGGATGTTTTCACCGTCCAGCAGCACTTCGCCGCGCGCTTCCATCTTCGGATACAGCGCATAGATGCGATTGAAGATGCGCAGCAAGGTCGACTTGCCGCAACCCGAAGGCCCGATCAGCGCGGTGACGCGCTTTTCCGGAATCTCGATGTTGATGCTCTTGAGCGCGTGGTACTTGTCGTAATAGAAATCCAGATTGCGTGCGGCCACCTTCACCGGCGCCTGCGCCGTCGGCGCCCCCTTGGCGGCCGGAACAGCGATGCGATGCATCGGCTTGGCGTTTTGGAGATCGTTCATGTCGGGTGTCCGGAAGGAAAGGTCAGTCATTGGAAATCTTGTTGCGCAATAGCAGCGCGCGTGCGCCCAGGCTCACCAACAACACGAACGCGGTCAGTACCAGTGCGCCGGACCAGGCCAGGGTCTGCCAGGTCTCGTAGGGGCTGCCGGCGAACTGATTCATGATCACCGGCACGCTGGCCATCGGCTGAAAGATGTTGCTGTTCCAGTATTGATTGCCGAAGGCGGTGAACAGTAGTGGCGCGGTCTCGCCGCTGATGCGCGCCAGCGCCAGCAGGATGCCGGTGAGAATGCCGGCCGAGGCGGCGCGATACAGCACCTGCACGGTGACCTTCCACTGCGGGATGCCGAGCGACAACGCCGCTTCGCGCATTTGCGCCGGCACCAGACGCAACATTTCGTCGGTGGTCCGCACCACCACCGGCAGCACGATGAAGGCCAGCGACAACGCACCGGCAAACGCCGAGAAGCGCCCGCCGGTCTGCATCACGTACAGCGTGTAGACGAACAGGCCCAGCACGATCGACGGCGCCGACAACAGGATGTCGTTGACGAAACGCACCACCAAACCGGTCTTGCGCGTGTTGCCGTATTCGGCCAGCCAGGTACCGGCGGCAATGCCGAGCGGGGTGCCGATCGCCAGCGCCAGGCCGCACATCACCGCACTGCCGAAGAAGGCATTGAGCAAACCGCCTTCCTGCATCGGCGGCGGTGTCATCTTGGTAAACAAATTGAGGTCGATGCCCGGCACGCCCTTGGACAGCAAGGTCCACAGGATCCAGGCCAGGAAGAACAGCCCGAACAATGCAGTGACGCACGACAGCAGCAGCGCCACCACATTGATCACGCGGCGGCGGTTGTACAGGGATTGCGAGACCGAGGACATCAGTTGCCCTCCCGACGCGACAGCTGCATCAGCATGAAGCGCGCAATCGCCAGCACGATGAAGGTCACGATGAACAAGACGAAGCCGAGCAGCAACAATGCCGAGCGATACGTTTCGGTGGCCTCGCCGAAGTCATTGGCGATCAAGGCAGCGATGGTGGTGCCAGGCTCCAGCAGCGACGGCGACAGCCGCACCGTGTTGCCGACCACAAACGCCACTGCCATGGTTTCGCCCAGCGCCCGGCCCAGGCCCAGGAACACGCCACCAATCACCGCAGAGCGGGTGTACGGCAGCACGATGTCCCAGCTGACTTCCCACTTGGTCGAGCCCAGCGCGTAGGCCGATTCCTTCAAGCGCGTCGGCACGGTCAGAAACACTTCGCGCATCACCGAGGAAATAAACGGAATCACCATGATCGCCAGCACGAAGCCTGCAGTCAGCAACCCGATCCCCAGCGGCGGGCCCTGAAACAACGGGCCGATCAACGGCAGCGTGCCGAGGTGATCGTTGAGCCAGGGCGTCACGTGCTCGGTCATCACCGGCACCAGCACGAACAGGCCCCACATGCCGTAGATGATCGACGGAATGCCGGCCAGCAATTCGATTGCCGTGCCCACCGGCCCGCGCAACCAGCGCGGCGCCACTTCGGTGAGAAAGAACGCGATACCGAAACTCACCGGCACAGCAATCACCATCGCGATCAACGCGGTGACCAGGGTGCCGTAGATCGGCGCCAGCGCACCGTATTTGTTTTCCACCGGATTCCAGTCGGCGGAATAGAAAAAGCTCAGGCCCTGCATCTGCAAGGCATGGCGTCCGCCCCACAGCATCGACAGCGCGGCGCTGCCGAGCGCCAACAGGACGAAAACGACCGTGGCGGCCAACGCAAGCTTGAACAGGCGATCGGCACGCGCATCGCGCAGATCGCGGCCGCGTGGTGCGGTCATCGCTTCGGGAATGGCGGTGGCATTCATTCGATTGGACTCGTCACCCGCGCAATCGCGGGAGCGTGAGACAACAGGAACGGCGAGGCGCCCGCAGGCACCTCACCGCAGCGCAACCCGCCACGACAGCGGGTGCAGGGCATCACTTGAACTCGCTGGCCCAGTAGGCCTGGATCTGCTTCACCAGTTCCGGCGGCAGCGGCACGTAATGCAGTTCGCTGGCCTGGGTCTGGCCGTTTTCCAGCGCCCACTTGAAGAACTCCAGCGTCGCCTTGCTGCGCACCGCATCCTTGGGCTGCTTGTGCATCAGCATGAAGTTGGTGGCGGTGATCGGCCAGGCCTTCTCGCCCGGTGCATTGGTGATCACCAGATTGAAGTCCTTGGCATTGGCCCAGTCGGCGCTGGCGGCCGCGGCGGCGAAGCTTTCCGCATTCGGCTCCACCCACTGACCGGCTGCATTCTGCAGCGAGGCGTAGGGCATCTTGTTCTGCAGGGCATAGGCCAGTTCGACGTAACCGATCGAACCCTTGATCTGCTGTACGTACGAGGCAACACCTTCATTGCCCTTGCCGCCGACGCCACCCGGCCATTGCACGGAGGTGCCTTCGCCGACCTTGCTCTTCCACTCCGGGCTGACCTTGGACAGGTAGTTGGAGAAGTTGAACGTGGTGCCCGAACCATCGGAGCGATGCACCAGGTTGATCTTGGTCGCCGGCAGGGTCACGCCCGGGTTGGCCGCGACAATCGCCGCGTCGTTCCACATCGTGACCTTGCCCAGGAAGATGTCGCCCAGCAGCGCGCCGGTCAGACGCAGCTTGCCCGGTGCGATGCCTTCCAGATTGATCACCGGCACCACGCCGCCGATCGCCGACGGGAACTGGCCCAGGCCGGCCTGGGCAAGCTCGGCGCTGTCCAGCGGTTTGTCGGTCGAACCGAAGTCCACCGTGCCGGCCTTGATCTGCGCAATACCGCCGCCGGAGCCGATCGACTGGTAATTGACCTTGTTGCCGGTGGCGGCGTTGTAATCGGCCGACCACTTGGACACCAGCGGGTAGATGAAGGAGGCACCGGCGCCGGAGATTTCAGCGATCTTGCTGTCCCCGGCGGTGGCGCCTGCGCCGGGAGCGTCCTTGGCGGTGTCGCCGGACTGCGCATCCTTGCCGCCGGGCGAACACGCGGCCAGGGCGAGGGCGATGGTGAGAGACAGGGCGGTCAGGCTGGCCGACTGCAGTTTCATGGAAGCTCCGAGGCTGGATTGGCCGGGGGACCCGGCAGACCACGCTATGAAATGATGTTTTTGTTACACGTGCATGACAGTGCCTTTTGGCGAAGGCATCACAAAAAAGACGCGACCCCGGTGGGGCCGCGTCCCGGTGCCGACGCCGGGGAGAGAGACGGCGTCGTTCCTGTTGCTGTGCGTGGCGTTACTTGGGCAGGTTCTTGGCCCAGTAGCCTTCGATCTGGGTCACCAGGCTGTCCGGCAGCGGCACGTAGTCCAGCTGCTTGGCCTGCGCATCGCCCTTGCTGTAGACCCAACGGAAGAAGTCCAGCGTGTTCTTGAGGCCTTCCGGGCTCTTGGGCTTTTTCTGAACCAGGATGAAGTTGGTGGCGGTGATCGGCCAGGCGTTGTCGCCGGCGGCGTTGGTCATCACCAGATAGAAGTCCTTGCTATTGGCCCAGTCGGCGCTGTTGGCAGCGGCGGCGAAGGTCTCATCCGACGGCTGCACGAACTTGCCGGCGGCGTTCTTCATCGCGGTGTAGGCCATCTTGTTCTGCAGCGCATACGACAGCTCGACATAGCCGATGCCGCCCTTGATCTGCTTGACGTAGGCGGCCACGCCCTCGTTGCCCTTGCCGCCGATGCCGGTCGGCCACTGCACCGCCGTGCCTTCACCGACCTTGCTCTTCCAGTCCGGGTTGACCTTGGACAGGTAGTTGGTGAAGTTGAAGCTGGTGCCCGAACCATCCGAGCGATGCACCACGGTGATCTTGCCCTCGGGCAGCTTCACGCCCGGATTGAGCGCGGCGATGGCCGGATCGTTCCAGGTGCTGACCTTGCCAATGAAGATGTCGCCCAGGGTCTTGCCATCCAGCTTGAGCGCACCGGGTGCGATGCCCGCCACGTTGACCACCGGCACCACGCCGCCGATCACCGACGGGAACTGCGCCAGACCGGCCGCCGCCAGTTCTTCCGGCTTGAGCGGCGCATCGGACGAGCCGAAATCCACACTGGCCGCCTTGATCTGGGCAATGCCGCCGCCCGAACCGATCGATTGATAGTTGACCTGCTTCTTGGTGGCGGCGTTGTAGTCGGCCGACCACTTGGACATCACCGGGTAAATAAACGACGCACCGGCGCCGGTGACATCGGCGGCCTGGGCGCACAGCGCCAGCGAGGCGGCAAGCACGCCCACGGCCAGACGGGTCTTCAAAGAGTGGATCACGGAACAGCTCCTGTAGCGAAGGGATAAGGACGTCCCGCGTGCATGCCATTGCAGGGCAGGGGCATGACCGCGCGATGTCGGAGAGATGACATGACAATGACGGCGTTGCGCCAAGGCGCTTTGCCGGGTCTGGCGAAGGCGGTTGCCGCCGCCGCGCGCTCAGCCGAGAACGCTGCGGCGGCCGAGCTGTTGCTCACTTACCAATAGAACTGCGCACGTGCCTCGATGATCGACGGGTTGTCGTCGACCAGGCCACGCGTGGCGCTGCTGTATCGGGTGCTCTCCACCTTCGCGTAGTCCAGCGCGAACTTGAAGTTGGAGCGCCAGTACCAGTTGGCACCGATCGTCCACACATCCATCTTGCCGCCCAGCACGCCGTCCACGAACGGGGTGCTGCCGTTGGAGACCAGGTGGCCGTCGTTGAGGTCCAGCGTGTCGTAGCGCACCGCCAGCTGCCACAGACCGGAGGCCGGCGCGTTCGGCAGCGGGGTGGTCGGCACGCCGGCCTTGTAGCCCCAGGTCTCGCCGGTGATGTTCCAGACGCCGCTGACGTACCAGCCATCGCTCTTGTAATCGTTGGCGTTGTTGCCGATGCGCTTGGCGTTTTCCTGGAAGAATTCGCTCTGCAGCTTGAACGGGCCGGTGATCCACATGGCCTCGGCACCGGCCACACCCACGCTGTCCACGTTGGTGATGGCGCCGCTGTCGATCAGGCGGATGGTGGTCAGGTCGGCGTCCGGACGCGCGCGCAGGCGCAGGGTGTCGTCGTCGGTGTCGTAACCCAGATAGCTGAGGCCGACGTGCAGCACGTTGCCGCTTTCGTTGATCGGCGCCCAGGTGCCGCGCGCGCCGTAGCCGCTGCCATGCGCCTGATTGCGGGTCAGTTCGCGACCGAACGCACTGGCGGTGATGCTCCAGTTGTTGTCGCCCATGCCGTAGGCCACGCCCAGCCGGCGCGAGATGCCGTAGGTATTGGTCACCGCTGCCTTGGAGACGAAATCGTTGTTCTTGGTGCTGGAGAGTTCTTCCAGGCTGTTGGGCTGCTTGAACTGACCGATCTGCAGGTAGTTGTTGGCGTTGCCGGCGAACTTGTACTTGATGTTGTTGTCGAGGAAGCGCCCGGTGCTGCGGATGGTGGTGCCGCGGATGGTGACTTCCTTCAGCACGCTCGGGTCATACCCGGCCACCCACTCGAAATTGCCCGGGCCCTTGCCCTTGAGCACCAGCTCGGCGCGACGGATGCTGAATTCGGAATTGTCGCCATTGGCGCCGATCGGTCCGTTGAGGTCCTGCACATCGTTGTGAAACCAGTTGCCATCGGCCTGGACCAGGCCTTCCAGCGAGACTTCGGAGCCGTCGATCACATCGATGGCGATTTCGGCATGCGCAGCGGGCGCGGCCAGCGCCAGCAACAAGGCCGAGCCGAGCAGGGTAGGAGAAAATTTCATGGGTGCCTTGCGACCTGACGAGAAAGTGAGCGCAGGCTAGGGCGTGAAAGTTGCGTTAATGTGACAACTTTGTATCGCATCGCAATTTGATTTTTGTCAATGAAGACAAAGATTTACGCATGTTTTAACTTTGTCAGTGTGTGTCATAAGTCTGAACGACGGCCGGTTTATGACAATTGCGATAGCGCTTCTTTACATGCTCCTGGCGGGCTCAAGCTTATGGCGACCTGAATCGATGCCGTGAAATGCCGGCCAATCAAGCGCTTTGTGCGTCGCACCACTTGCGCAGGCGCGTTCTAAATTGTTAGTTTCGAGGCCATGTTTCCTCGATTCCTCCAATTGCTGTTGGTTTGCCTACTCGCGCTCACCGCGTGGTCGGCAGCCAATGCGCACGATCGCATCCACGATGCGCTTGTGGGCGACGGCTTGGCGGTGATGGTGGATGCTGGCGAAGAACGTGACGCAGCCGAAGATCTGCAGGACGACGGGGACGCACAGACCCAGGTCGATACCCATTCTGCAGACGACATCCCCTTGCTCTCCCAAGCATGGCCGGTGGTCGCACGCTATTTTCCCTCCTGGTACGCGCACTACGCGCCGGCATCTCAAAAACGCGACCTGATCCCGCAACTGCGTCCTCCTAACGCACTGCGCGCCTGATCCTTCGTTTGTCGCGTCAACCGGTGCTGCGCACCGGACTCATTTTGATTTGTTCGTCTTTGCACTTCGCGGTTTGCGCCGTGGATTGCCATCCGTTGCCTAGAGGTATCTCCCATGCAAAGCTTGCTAGATGGTTTTCGTCATTTCCGTAAGGAAGTGTATCCGCGCCAGAGTGCGCGCTTTCAGGAATTGGCCGGTGGCCAGAGTCCGCACACGTTGTTTATTACGTGCGCCGATTCGCGCGTCATGCCGGAGCTGATTTTCTCCGCCCAGCCCGGCGAATTGTTCGTCTATCGCAACATCGGCAACGTCGTGCCGCCTTACTCGCAACACGTCAGCGGCGTTGTCGCTGCGATCGAGTACGCCATCGCCGTGCTGGGTGTGCGCCATATCGTGATCTGCGGCCATACCGATTGCGGCGCCATGAAGGCGGTGCTCAAGCCGGAATCGCTGGAAGATGTGCCGTCCGTGGCCGCGTGGCTCAAGCACACCGACTCGGCGCGCCATGTCACCGCCCATCATGGCCACGATCCGCATAGTCAGGACGCGCTGGACTGCATGACCGAGGAGAACGTGGTCTCGCAGCTGGACCATCTGCGGACGCAGCCGGTGGTTGCCGCACGTCTGGCTGCTGGCACCTTGCGTATCCACGGCTGGATCTACGACATCGCCCATGGCGAGATCCGCGCCTTCGATGCCGAGAAGGGTGGCTTCCGTCCGTTGTTGGCGGAAAACACCCCCGAAGCCACCCCACGTCCGCGACTGCAGCAAGTCGTGCGCGCTGAACTGGCCTGACGGAGCACATCATGAACACATCAGGTATCGGCGGATATTTCCGTCAGGGACTGTTCGGGCGTGATTTATTGGCGTCTGTCGTTGTCTTCCTCGTCGCGCTCCCGTTGTGTATGGGCATTGCGATCGCATCCGGCATGCCGCCGGCCGCAGGTCTGATCACCGGCATCATCGGTGGTCTGGTCGTTGGCTTCGTGGCGGGTTCTCCGTTGCAGGTGAGTGGGCCTGCCGCCGGCCTGGCTGTGTTGGTGTTCGAGCTGGTCAGGGAGCACGGCATCGCCGCGCTCGGGCCGGTGATCCTGTTGGCCGGTGCGATTCAGTTGGTCGCCGGTCTGTGCCGTGCAGGCGTGTGGTTCCGCATGACATCGCCGGCCGTGGTGGCCGGCATGTTGTCCGGTATCGGCATCCTGATCGTGGCCTCGCAGGCGCATGTGTTGATGGATGCCGCACCCAAGGCGCGCGGTCTGGAAAACTTCGCTGCACTGCCGGCCGTGGTGTGGCAGGCGATCAGCGAAGGCACCGGCCGCACCGCGTTGTTCGTGGGTCTGGCCACCATCGGCATCATCCTGGCGTGGGACAAGCTGCGTCCGCAGCGTCTGCGGTTCTTGCCAGGCGCGTTGATCGCGGTGGTGGCGGTCACTGCGGCGGTGCAGTTGCAGGGTTTGAACGTTGCCAAGGTAGACGTGCCGACCAACCTGTTCTCTGCGATCAGCATCCCCAGCATCTCGGACATCTTCGGCGTGTTCAACGCGACCTTGCTGGTGTCTGCGGTGACGTTTGCCTTCATCGCCAGCGCAGAAACCTTGCTGTCGGCGGCAGCGGTGGATCGCATGCATCAGGGCGCACGCACCAACTACGACCGTGAACTGGCGGCGCAGGGCGTGGGCAATATGTTGTGCGGTTTCCTCGGCGCATTGCCGATGACCGGCGTGATCGTGCGCAGTGCGGCCAACGTGCAGGCCGGTGCGGCCACGCGCATGTCCACGGTGCTGCATGGCAGCTGGTTGCTGGTGTTCGCGATGCTGCTGCCGTGGCTGTTGCGGATGACGCCGGTGGCCTGTCTGGCCGGCATCCTGGTCTACACGGGTGTGAAGATGATCAAGATCGGTCAGGTCAAGGAGCTGGCGACCTATGGTCGTGGCACCGCGGCGATCTATCTGGCCACCACCTTCGCGATCGTGGCCACCGACCTGCTGACCGGTGTGTTGATCGGCTTCGGTCTGTCGTTGTTCCGTCTGGCCCTGCATTCTTCGCGCCTGAAGGTGGACGTGCGTGAGCACGAGCACAAGAAGGACGAGATGCATCTGACCCTGCAGGGTTCGGCAACGTTCCTGAAGGTGCCGGCGATGGCGCGTACGCTGGAAAGCGTGCCGCCCAATACCGCACTGCATCTGGACGTTGCCAAGCTGCACCATGTCGACCACGCCTGCATCGAGTTGCTGCGCGACTGGAGCCGGAATGCGGCCTCGCGCGGCTGCGAGTTGGTGGTGGACTGGAACGAGCTTGATCGACGCGTGGAAGGTCAGCCAACGGTGGAAAGCGTGCTGGTCGAACAGCGCGTGGAGCAAGCCAAGGCGGCGTAAACCTGCTGCAAACCGCCCGGCGTTCGCGCTGGGTGACCCCTGTCGTGACCGGATGATGCATGGCGCCGTAAGACGCATCATCCGGTCGCGATTTTTTTTGGCCGGGATTCGGGAGGCGGGGATTCGGGATTTGCGATTGGAGATTCGCAAATGCCCTGGTTGGCTTTGCCGAGACGATGGGCCTAGCGCGGCTGGGCGCTGCGCAGTCTCTGGTGGCCCTGATGGATTGTCTCAGCCACGTTGAGGTAGACCGCGTCAGCCTCGCGGAGATGGCGGCCGTTCGGTCGGAGCCACGGTCTTGTCACGATAGCGGCACAGGTCGTGGATCACGCAGCCCGGGCAATCCGGTTTGCGTGCCTTGCAGACGTAGCGGCCATGCAGGATGAGCCAGTGATGCGCGTCGTGCAGAAACTCCGCAGGAATGACCTTCACCAGTTTGTCTTCGACCACGCGCACGTCCTTGCCCGGCGCAAGTCCGGTGCGATTGGCCACGCGGAAGATATGCGTGTCCACCGCCATGGTGGGCTCGCCGAATGCGGTGTTGAGCACCACGTTGGCGGTCTTGCGGCCGACACCGGGCAATGCTTCCAGCGCCGCGCGATCATGCGGGACTTCTCCAGCGTATTGCTCGAGCAAAATACGACAGGTGGCGATGACGTTCTTTGCCTTGGCGTTGAACAGGCCGATGGTGGCGATGTAGCGCTTCAGGCCTTCTTCGCCGAGATCGAGAATGTCGCGCGGCGTATTGGCGACCGGGTACAGCTTGCGGGTGGCCTTGTTGACGCCGACATCGGTGGCTTGCGCCGAAAGCAGCACGGCGATCAGCAACTCGAACGGGGTGGTGTATTCCAGCTCGGTGGTCGGGTGCGGGTTGAGTTCGCGCAGGCGTTCGAACATTTCCTGCACTTCGGGCTTGCGCATGATGCTGCCGCGACGTGCCGGCAGGGCGGGGCGGATCGCGTTCATGGCTGTGTTCCACCTGCGGCCTTGGCCTTGGCGCGCGCCAGGATGGCGGCGGCCAACGGCGGCAATGCGGCAGCGACGGGTTGGCTGGGTGCCGGTGCGGGCGTGCGGCGAGCATCGCGTTCGGCAGCGCGGCGCTGCAGGCGCGCGCTGCGTGCGCGGTAGCGTTCGCGTGCGGCCCAGGCATCACGCAGGCGCTGTTGTGCGGCGAGCAATCCCGCGCGTAGCTGCGGGCAGGCCGGGTCCAGCAGGTCGTCGCGTGGATCGGGCAGGTACTCCATCAGGCCGAGCGCCAGCGCGCCGTCGAGATCGTCCGCTTGCACGCAGTCGAATAGTTGCAGCGGCAGCGGACGTGATACCGGTATGGGGTCGGACGTCATGGCGAATCGATCAGCGATTGAGAAAATGTGCGGGGCGTTTTTCGAGAAAGGCGCGGGTGCCTTCGCGCATGTCGTCGCTGGCGAACAACAGCGCAAATTGTGCGGTTTCCAGCTGTAAGCCTTCTTCGATCGCGCATTCGCCGCCGAACACCACCGCATCCAGAATGCCGCGCAGTGCGAGCGGTGCAGCCGCGGCCAGGCGCTGCGCCAAGGCGAGTGTTTCTTCCTGCAGCGCCTCCGGCTCGACCACGCGGTTGAGCAGGCCCAGCTGCAATGCGCGCGTTGCATCGATCGGCTGGCCAAGCAGACACAGTTCGAGCGCAGCGGCACGACCGGTCAGGCGCAACAGCCGCTGGGTGCCGCCGAAACCGGGGATCAGGCCGAGATTGATTTCCGGCTGCCCCAGGCGCGCGGTGGCTGCGGCAATGCGTAGATGGCAGGCCATGGCCAGCTCCAGTCCGCCGCCCAGCGCAAAACCATTGATCATCGCGATCACCGGTTTGGGCATGCGCTCGATCCGGCGCATCAGCTGCTGGCCGAGCAGCGAGAATTCGCGCCCCTGCATTGCAGACAGATCGCGCATTTCGGCGATATCCGCGCCGGCCACGAAAGCTTTCGGGCCCGCGCCGGTGAGAACCACCACGCGCACGTCATCCGCGCTGGCGGCATCCTGGAACGCCTGATCCAGCGCCCGCATCGTGTCCTGGTTCAAGGCGTTCAGTTTGTCCGGTCGATTGACCCTGATCGTCCGTACACTGGCGTGGTCGGCGATCAGAATGACGTGATTGGACATGGAAATCCTTACGAACGTAAAAAATTAGTAAATACGGAACTTCCGAAAGCCTTGCTGGTCATAGCTTTCGTGATAAGTAGCGGTTCGGTATCGCGGCCGCTATCCTAGCGCGTCATCTCAGGCGGCAGACCCGTCCTGTGCCACCACCCTGGAGAATTGTTTGATGAAGTTGCGTTCTATCGCGGTCGCTGTGGCGGCCCTGGCCCTGACGGGCAATGCACTGGCCCAGGACACAACGTCCGAGAAAGGCAAGTTGAGCTACTACTTCGGCTATGACTACGGCAACAACCTTGCCGAGCTCACCGGTCGCGGCGAGCAGCTTGACATCAATGCGGTGGTGAAGGGTCTGCAAGACGCCTATGCCAAGAAGCAGCCGTCGATCACTGCCGATCAGCTGAAGCCGGCCGTCGAGGCGTTCCAGAAGCGTGAGCAGGGCCGTGCCCAGCAGGCCAAGGCCGAGTACGACAAGGCTGCTGCTGCCAACAAGACCAAGAGCGACCAGTTCCTGGCCAAGAACAAGGGCACCGCTGGCGTGCAGACGCTGCCGAGCGGCGTGCAGTACCGAGTGATCGAAGCCGGCAAGGGCGCCAAGCCGACCCAGGCCAGCACCGTGCAGCTGGAAGTGGCCGGTCCGTTCCCCTTCGGCGATCGCGAGAAGGCACGTCCGGCGCAGCAGATTCCGGCCATCAAGGTCAGCGAAGTCGAGATGCAGGCCATGCGCGATACGCTGCTGCAGATGCCGGCTGGCTCGAAGTGGGAAGTGACCTTGCCGCCGGAGAAGGCCTACGGTGCCGACCCGCGTACGCCGTTCCCGCCGAACGTGGCCGTGCAGTTCGAGATCAAGCTGGTCAGCGTCAAGTAATTGCGTTTGATGTTGCTGTGACAGCGCCGGCCACCAGGCCGGCGTTGTCGTTTGGGTCCACCGGACATGCGCGAGCGCAAAAGTCGGTTGGAGGTCTTGACGGTGCGGGGCGGCAGGAGCGAGCGATGACCGACAAGGATTCGAACGACGGCAGTCTGCCCAGCCCATGTATCGGTGTATGTTCGTTGGACGCGCAGTCGCACTGTGTCGGCTGCCTGCGCAGCCTGGATGAAATTGCACGCTGGATGAGCATGAGCGACGCCGAACGCCGGACATATCTGCAGACGGTTCTGCCTGCGCGCGCATTGGCGGCGCGGCTGCCCGAATGCGCGCAGTTGCGGCGTGCGTTGTATCCGCTGGACACCGCGCCCGATGGGCCGGGTTGGAACCATGCCGAATTGATCGATCTGACCGAAGGCGGCGCCTCTGCCGAAGCGGCGGTGTTGTGCGGTCTGATTCCACGCGAACATGGCAGCATGGTGCTGCTGACGCGCCGCACCGACAGCCTGCGCCATCACGCCGGGCAGGTCAGTTTTCCCGGTGGGCGGATCGAGCCCTCCGATGCCGATGCGGCGGCTGCGGCGCTGCGCGAGAGTTGCGAAGAGATCGCGCTCGGCGCGGATCAAGTGCATGCATTGGGTTATCTGGATCCGTTTTTGACCGTGAGCGGGTTTCGCGTGACGCCGGTGGTTGCGGTGATCGACCCGGCATTCGTGGCGGTGCCGCAGCCGGACGAAGTGGCTGATGTGTTCGAAGTGCCGTTGGCGTACCTGATGGACCCGGACAATCTGCGCAGCGTGGAGCTGGAGTTCCGCGGCCGGCCACGCCGTGTGCTCGAGTACGATTGGCCGGGCCAGCGTATCTGGGGCGCCACCGCTGCCATTCTTCTCAATCTTCGTCGTCGCCTGGAGCAGGTTGCATGAGTGCCAATCCCGACTGGACCACGCTGGTCGATAGCGCCGCCTTGGCGGCCGCGTTGCACCATCCACAGCTACGGCTGCTGGACGCCCGCGCCGCGCCGCCGACTGCGCCGGACCCGGATGCAGCGCGCAACGCGTATGCGCAGGGACATCTGCCAGGCGCGTATTACGCGGATCTCAACGATGATCTGGCCGATCTGTCGCGGCCTGGTCAGGGGCGCCATCCGCTGCCGCACAGCGCGGCCTTCGCCAAGCGACTGGGCGAATGGGGCATCGATCCGGACAGTCAGGTCGTGGTCTACGACGCTGCCGACGGCAGCATGGCCGCCGCGCGTGCGTGGTGGATGCTGCGGTTGCTGGGGCATCGTCGCGTGGCGGTGCTGGATGGCGGATTGGCCGCGTGGCGCGCTGCCGGATTGCCGGAAAGTGCCGAGCCGCCTGCATTGCACAATGGCGCGGCGTATCCAGGCAGTTTCGACAGCGACGCGGTGGTCGAGGCCGAGCAACTCCTGGCGCGTCTGGAGCAGGCGCCGGGATGGCTGCTGGATGCGCGTGCCGGCGAGCGTTTTCGCGGCGAGGTGGAGCCGGTCGATCCGGTGGCCGGGCATGTGCCTGGTGCGGTGAGTCGCCCATTGGGTGTGAGCCTGCGCGATGGCCGTTTCAAGCCGGCAGACGAATTACGTGCGGAGCTGTCTGCGCTGCTGGGTGCAACTCCACCCGAGCACGCGGTGGTGATGTGCGGATCGGGCGTGACTGCCTGCCATTTGCTGCTGGCATTGGAAGTGGCCGGCCTGTCTGGCGCGCGTGTCTACGCCGGCTCGTGGAGCGGCTGGGTGCAGGACCCGGCACGTCCGGTCGCGACCACTGCCTGACCGATTGCAGGCACAATAGCGACAGGAACGGTGACCTGTGGGGACGCAGGTTCGCTGCGCGGAGCGCAGTTTCTCGCAGTGTTGGGTGACTCATGCGGTTGCAGTTACAGATCGGCGCACTCTGCGTCGCGGCGTGGTCGATGGCTGCGTGCTCGGCGGGGTCGACCACTGGCGTCAACGATGCGCGTCTGGCCGGTCGTGGACAAAGCGATGAGCAGGCGGTGTATCAGGTTGCGCTTGAACGTGCGCGTGCACAGCGTTTGACGCGGTTGCGGGCCCCTGACGGTTGGTTGAGCTACACCGGCTCCGGTCGCGTGCGCGCTGGCCAGTACCAGGTGGGCAGCGATCCGCAGAGTGACATCGTGTTGCCGGCCGGTCCCGCGCGGTTGGGTCAGCTGACCCTGGACACCGATGGCCGTGTGCACTTTGAAGCGGCCGCCGGTGCGCCGGTGACCTTGAACGGGCAGCGCATCGATCGCGTCAGCCTGGAACCAGAGCGTGCAGGGCAGCGCGGCGATCGCCTGGACGTGGAGGGCCGGCAGTTCTATCTGGTGCAGACCGGCAGTTTGTTCGGCTGGCGTTTTCGCGATCCGGCTGCGCCGACGCTGACCCAAGTCGATGGGCTGGACTATTTCCCAACCGATCCGCGGTGGCGCCTCCAGGCGCGCTGGGAGGCCTATTCCACGCCACGCACGACCACCTTGTTGACCTCGATCGGCACCCCGCTCACGGTCGATATACCGGGCGAGGCGGTGTTTTCGCGCCATGGCCACGAGTACCGCCTGCAGGCGCTGGCGCAGGAGGGCGGGGAGGGCCTGTTTTTCCTGTTCGCCGATCGCACCAGCGGCAAGGAAAGTTATGGCGGTGCGCGTTATCTCTACACCGCCGCGCCGCGCGACGGCCGCATCGTGCTGGACTTCAATCTGGCCGAAAATCCGCCCTGCGCGTTGACGCCGCACGTGGTCTGCCCGATCGCTCCACCGGAAAATCGGCTGGATGTCGCAGTGAATGCAGGCGAGAAAACCTACCGCGTGCCGGAGCGCTGAGCGCAGCGTCTAGCGCGGTGTGTGCGACCACGTCACGGCCGCTTCGATGCGCGGCCATGGAAACATGGGTCCGGGGTCGAGCTTGCGCTGGATCTTGCGCGACGGATCGTCGCTGGCCGCTTCCTGGGTGGTGTCCAGTGCCTGATGACCGGCGATGCGGCTGATCGATGGCAGCTGCTGTTGCAGCCATTGCAGCAGGGTGATCAGCGCGACGATCTGGGCGTTGGGATAGGGCTCGGTCATGACCTGATGACGCGAGTCCAGCCAATGCGGATAGCGGCCGCTATTGACCAGTTCGATGCCCAACGTATGCGGGTTGTGGCCGCGCACGTGATGCGCCACGCGTTCGAGCGCCACGTACTGCTGGATGCTGCCGTTGCGGTCGATGTAGTAATGGCCGCTGTTGCCGGTACCGCTGTCGTAGAGCACGCGCTCGCCGTATTCGCGTGCCATCGCCATGTCGGGCAATTCGGTGCAGTGGATGACCACCATGTCGATCTGGGTGAGCGCGCGTCGCGCCAGCCGGGATTCGTAGGACAACGGCGCGTAGGTGATCGTCGGAGACGGCAGGACGGCATCGGACATGAAGCGGATGCTAGCATTCGACGATGGCTTTGAATCCCGACAGCCCTTTGGGCAAATTGATGGCAACGCTGCCGCAGACCGGTCAGGTGACCTGGATCGGCGTGCGCCCGGCGCGCGATGTGGCCATGCTGGAGGTGGATGCGGCGCAGGCCACCACCGGTATTGGTCTGGTGGGCGACCGCTACAAAGGCGGCAGCGGCAAGCGTGGGCTGACCTTGATCCAGGCCGAGCATCTGCCGGTGATCGCCGCCCTGGCCGGTCACCCGACAATCGCGCCCGCCACGTTGCGACGCAATCTGGTGGTGTCCGGTATCCCGCTGATCGCCTTGAAAGGGCGGCGCTTCCGTATCGGCGAGGTCGAGCTGGAAGGCACCGATCCCTGCGACCCGTGCTCGCGCATGGAAGATGCGCTGGGCGCGGGCGGCTACAACGCGATGCGCGGGCATGGCGGGCTGTGCGCGCGCATCCTGCGTGGCGGCGTGCTGCGCATCGGCGATCCGGTGCAGGCGCTATGAGCCGCGGTCATTGCATCCTGTCGCACGGCTTCGAAAGTGGCCCCGACGCGCTGAAAGTCACCGCACTGGCCGACGTCGCCGAGCAGTTGGGCTGGACCCACGAGCGCCCGGACTACACCGATCTGGACGCGCGCCGCGAGGTGAGCACGCTCGGCGATGTGCAGGGCCGGCTGCAACGCCTGCTGGAGATCGCACGTGCAGCGGCCGACAAGGGGCCGCTGGTGTTGGTCGGTTCCAGCCTGGGCTCGTATATCGCCGCCCAGGCGTCGTTGCAGGTTCCGACGCGCGGGCTGTTTTTGATGGTACCGCCGACCAGGATGGGCCCGTTGCCGGCACTGGATGCGGCGGACGTGCCGATTTCGATCGTGCATGCCTGGCGCGATGAGTTGATTCCTGCGGCCGATGTGATCGCCTGGGCGCAGGCGCGCAGTGCGCGCTTGTTGCTGGTCGACGACGAACACCGGCTGGCGGCGCATGTGGACACCTCGGCGCGCGCATTCGCCGAACTATTGCAGAGCCTGTGATGCGTCCGTGCCTGATTGCGTGCTGCGTGCGGAGTTGCCGATAGATGTGTTGATCCGCGAAGCGAGCGACGGCGATGCCGCGGCGATCGAACTGCTGACGATGGTCGCGTTCATGCGCTCCGACCACAGCCGCCATGACGAGCAACACGTGATTGCCGCGTTGCGCAACGACGGCGCGCTGGCGTTGTCGTTGGTGGCCGATCATGACGGTTACGTGGTTGGGCATCTGGCAGTGTCGCCGGTGCTGCTGTCTGACGATTCGCCGGGCTGGTACGCGCTGGGTCCGCTGGCGATCGGGCCGGGGCATCAGCGCCAGGGCCTGGGCACACGCCTGGTGCAATCTGCACTGGCGAACTTGCGCGAGCGCGGTGCGGCCGGTTGTCTGGCGCTGGGCGAACCGGCGTTTTTCAAGCGTCTGGGGTTTGCGGTGGAGCCGGGCCTGGTATTGCCCGACGTCCCGGTGTCCGAGCTGCAGGCGCTGGCTTTCGGCGATCGGTTGCTGCCGCTGGCCGATGTGGCTTATCACCCGGCCTTCGGGCTGGGTTGAGTCGAGCCTCTATCGCCGCTTTACCGAGATCTGCGCCACTGCAGTTCGCTCGGCGGCATCTTCCATCGCCATCGAGACGCCAGGACGCCGGCAGTGATCGCAGCATTGCAAGAGCTGCAATGGCGCTCTCCTGTCGAGGTGGAAGATGCAACGCGATGATGAAGACCTGGGTCAGGCCGCGCACGCGGGCCGACTGATCTCCCACGGTAGCGATCACCAGGACGATGCCGCAGTGTTGGCATCGATCAAATCGCGTCTGCGTCAGACCGGCGATCGATCCGATGCGGTGGTTCAACGTTTGATCGGTCTGGTCGATGCGCTCTGGTCGATCGAGTTCGGTCGGTTTCTGCTCAGAAATCGTGGGCTGAATGCCTATTGGACCCATCAGATGGTGACGTATCGCCCTGATGCACAGCCGTACGATTCGATGTCGGCGATGGAACGCCATATCTTCGAGAAGGCGCCTGCGGCGCTGGCTACCCGCGAACGGTTCGGCATCTTCAGGCAGCAGCTGCAGCGGCTGCTGCGGCCAGGCATGACGCTGGCATCGGTGCCCTGTGGATGGATGGGGGAGCTGTTGATGCTGGACTACAGGGAGTGCCCGGACGTGCGCCTGATCGGCATCGATCTGGATCCGCAGGCCTTGGAAGGGGCGCTCCAACTCGCACGGCAGCATGGGCTGGAGGGGCAGCTTTCGCTGCGTCTTGAGGACGCATGGACATCCGGCCCTGGCGATGAGGTGGATGTGCTGACGAGCAATGGTCTGAATATCTACGAGCCGGACGACGGGCGCGTGATCGCGCTGTATCGCGCCTTTTTCGAACGACTGACACCAGGTGGCGTGCTGGTCGCAAGTTTTCTGACTCCGCCGCCAAGCATCTGTGCCGAGTCGCCGTGGAAGTTGGAGAACATCGACGCGGAGGCGCTGACCCTGCAGAACCAGATATTCGCCGAGATCGTACAAGCGCGCTGGGCCTCGTTCCGGACCCATGCACACACCCGTCTGCAGCTGGAAAGCGCCGGGTTTACCGATATCCGGTTTATCGACGACGCCGCCAGCATATTTCCGACGGTGATCGCGCAGAAGCCATTGGGTCGATGAGTCGGCAACATCGCGTGCTGCCTGGGGTTCCGTTTGCAGGGCGCGCTGACCTACACTCTGCTGCGTTGTCCACTGTCTGAGATTGGTCCGATGCGCCATTGATGCCGCCGTCGTGATGACGGCCTGACCCGCTGCTGATCCGGTTGGATCGGTGCGTGTGCTGGCATGCAATGGAGACGCTGATGACCTGTCCGTCGCTGACGCTGCAAAGCGTTGCGTATGCGCTGCCCGATGGCAGCCCGCTATTTTCCGATTTGAGTATCCACATCGACCAACGCGCCACCGGCCTGGTCGGGCGCAATGGTGTGGGCAAGAGCGTACTAGGGCGCCTGCTGGCCGGCGAGTTGCTGCCCAGCGCCGGGCGCTGCGTGCGCAACGGCAGTGTGCATTACCTGCCGCAGCGGGTGAGCGTTGCGCCGGGGCAGCGCATTGCCGAATTGGCCGGGATTGCGCCGCTGCTGGATGCGCTGGACAGGATCGCTGCCGGTAGCGTTGCGCCGGACGATTTCGAACTGGTCGGCGAGCGCTGGACGGCACACGAACACTTCGACGCAGAACTCGAACGGCAAGGTCTGGGCGGGCGCGATCCATATGCACTGGCAGCGCAACTCAGCGGCGGCGAAGCGATGCGCGTGGCGTTGGCCGGTGCGTTTCTGACCCAGCCGGACCTGTTGATTCTGGATGAGCCCAGCAATCATCTGGATGGCCCGCAACGCCAGCGACTGATGGATCAGCTGCAGGCGTGGAGCGGTGGCCTGGTGGTGATCAGCCATGACCGCAGCTTGCTCGAGGCGATGCAGCGCATCCTGGAACTGTCGCCGCAAGGGTTGCGCAGTTATGGCGGCAATTACGCGTTCTACGCCCGGCAACGCGCGCTGGAACGGCAGGCGGCCAGCGATCTGCTGGCCGAGCGCAAACACGCACGCATACGCGGCGAGCAGGCGCTGCGTGAGCAGCAGCAGCGTCAGCAACAACGCCAGGCACGCGGCGCGCGTGCTGCCGGGCAGGCCAATCAAGCGGCGATCCTGCTCGGCGGGCAGAAGCAACGCAGCGAAAACAGTGCAGGGCGGCTGCAGCAGCGACGTCAGGCCGAACAGGCACGGCTGAGCGAGGCGGTGGTGCAGGCCGCAGCGCAGGTGGAAGCGGATGCCGCGATCGCCGTGTTGGCGCCGGCATCGCCAGCCGGCGCGTCGCGACGGTTGGCCACGCTGGAGCAGGTGGAACTGGCCGACGAGCGGCTCGGCGGGCGTCGGGTGGATCTGTTGTTGCAGGGGCCGGCGCGCATCGGTCTGGTCGGCCCCAATGGCAGCGGCAAGTCGTCGTTATTGCAGCTGCTGGCCGCGCGCCTGCAGCCAAGCGCCGGACGCTGCCAGGTGCATGTGCCGGTGGCGTATCTGGATCAGGACCTGGGGCTGCTGGACCCGGCACGCTCGGCCGCTGCGCAACTGTACGCTGCCAACCCGGGCGCACCAGCGCACGCACAACGGCTGCGGTTGGCGTTGCTGGGGCTGGACCAGACGCGTGCCGACCTGCCCACCGGGCAGCTCAGCGGCGGCCAGCGGCTCAAGGCGGCGCTGGCCTGCGTGCTGTACCGGGCGCAGCCGGCGCAACTGCTGTTGCTGGACGAGCCGACCAACCACCTGGATCTGGCCTCGGTGGAGGCGGTCGAAACGCTGCTGCGCGGCTATAACGGTGCGCTGATCGTCGCTTCGCACGATGCCGCCTTCCTGCAGCGGCTGGGCCTGCAGCAGCGCCTGGAGACTGCGCAGCCGCAGTGGCGGCTGGCGCCGTGGTGAACCGCGCAGCGGGCAATCCGGCCGCCGGGCTGGTAAAGCCGGCGCCGATGGCCGACCATTTGCGCCCCGCCCGCAGCGGCCACGGCATTGCCCTCCACGGCGCCGGCCCAGCGTCCTGCTCTCACGCTCGCCTCCACGGCCGGCGTCTCCATCGATACCTGCCTACGTGAAATTCTTCGCATCCTGTGCCAAGGGCCTGGAATACCTGCTTGCCGACGAGCTGCTGTCGCTCGGCGCCAGCAAGGCCACTGCCACCATCTCCGGCGTCAACGTCGAAGGCGACATGCGCGACGCGCAGCGCGCCGTCCTATGGTCGCGCCTGGCCAGCCGTGTGCTGTGGCCGTTGAACGAGTTCGATTGCCCGGACGAGGACGCGCTGTATGCCGGCGTTTCCGAGTTGCCATGGGACGAGCATCTGTCTGTCGGCCATACGCTGTCGGTGGATGCGCATGTCTCCGGCACTGCGATCACGCATGCCCGCTATGCGGCGCAGCGCATCAAGGACGCGGTGGTCGACACCATGCGCCGGCAGGGCCTGGAGCGCCCGTCGGTGGATATGGAGAGCCCGGATCTGCGTCTGAACCTGTCGCTGCGCAAGGGCCGCGCCACCATTTCGGTGGATCTGGGTGGCGGCCCGCTGCATCGGCGCGGCTGGCGCATGGCGCAGAACGAAGCGCCGTTGAAGGAAAACCTGGCCGCGGCGGTGCTGCTGCGCGCCGGTTGGCCGCGCGCCTACGCCGAGGGCGGCGGCCTGCTGGATCCGATGTGCGGCAGCGGCACCTTGTTGATCGAAGGCGCGCTGATGGCCGCCGATGTCGCACCCGGCCTGCAACGCTATGGCAGCGATATCCCCAGCCGCTGGCGCGGCTTCGACCGCGAGGGCTGGCAACAGCTGGTGAGTGAAGCGCGCGAGCGCGACAGCCGCGGCCGCGCCGCGCTCAGGCAGGTGATCCACGGTAGCGACATGGACCCGCATGCGATCCGCGCCGCGAAAGAGAATGCGCAAGTGGCCGGTGTGGCCGAGGCGATCTGGTTCGGCGTGCGCGAGGTGGGCGATCTGCAGGCCCCGCCGCAGGCCACCGGCGTGGTGGTGTGCAATCCGCCTTACGACGAACGCCTGGCGGCCGATGCGGCGCTGTATCGCCGCCTGGGCGATACCTTGCAGCGCGCCGTGCCGCAATGGCGGGCCAGCCTGTTGTGCGGCAACGCCGAGCTGGCGTATGCCACCGGCCTGCGTGCGGGCAAGAAATACCAGCTGTTCAACGGCGCGATCGAGTGCGCGTTGATCGTCTGCGACCCGATCGCGGTGCCGCGGCGCACCCCGCTGGCCGCACCGACTGCGCTCAGCGAAGGCGCGCAGATGGTCGCAAACCGTTTGCGCAAGAATCTGCAGAAGTTCAAGAAATGGCGCGCGCGCGAAGGCATCGAATGCTTCCGCGTCTACGACGCCGATCTGCCGGAATATTCTGCTGCCATCGACGTGTATCAGCAGGCCGATGGCGATCGCCGCATCTTCCTGCATGTGCAGGAATACGCCGCGCCGGCAACGATTCCCGAAGCCGATGTGCGCCGCCGTCTGGGCGAACTGCTGGCCGCGGCACGCGAGGTGTTCGAGGTGCCAGGCGAGCGTGTTGCGCTCAAATCGCGCGAGCGTGGCAAGGGTGGCAGCAAGTACGGGCGCTTCGAGCAGCGCAACGAGTTCGTCAACGTGCGCGAGCACGGCGCGCTGCTGCGGGTGAATCTGTTCGATTATCTGGATACCGGGCTGTTTCTGGACCATCGCCCTTTGCGCGGCACCATGGCCACGCAATCCAAGGGGCGGCGTTTTCTCAATCTGTTCTGCTACACCGGCGTGGCGAGCGTGCAAGCGGCGGTGGCCGGCGCGACCGCCACCACCAGCGTGGATCTGTCCGGTACCTATCTGCAGTGGTGCGCCGACAACCTAGCCTTGAACGGCCAGGCCGGCAGCAAGCACAAGCTGGTGCAGGCCGATGCGCTGGCCTGGCTGGAAGCCGAGCGCGCGCATTTCGACGTGATCTTCTGCGACCCGCCGACCTTCTCCAACTCCGCACGCGCGGAAGACTTCGACATCCAGCGCGAGCACGTGCGGCTGTTGCGTGCGGCAGTGGCGCGTTTGGCGCCGGGCGGGGTGCTGTATTTCTCCAACAACTTCCGCCGCTTCAAGCTGGACGAGGAACTGGTGGCCGAATTCGCGCAGTGCGAGGAAATCAGCCCGCGCACCATCGACCCGGATTTCGAACGGCATGCGCGGATCCATCGGGCGTGGCGGTTGACGGCGTAGGGTCCGCCGGGTCCCGTTTGGCGGCCCGGTGTGCGCGTTGCGCTCTCGGTCGTGCCTGCGCTCGGCCGGCCGCCGTGCCAGCTTGTCAGTCGCGCTTGATCGCGCAGGCGCAATCGCGGCCGGGCATGCGAGGGTAGAGCCTGGCCACAACAAGCCCGGCACAGCGCTGCGGTATGCTGATTCGCATGCTTTGGAGTCAACGATGACCGCACCACCCCGCATCGCCTTTCTCGCCAGTCACGCCGAGCCGGCGGTGACCGCGCGCGCGCGTCTTGTGCAGCGCTACGGCGATCATCCGCTGGACACCGCCGACATCGTTTGCGCCCTGGGCGGGGACGGTTTCATGCTGCAGACCCTGCATCGGCACGGCGCTGCCAGCAAGCCGGTGTTCGGCATGAAGCTGGGCTCGGTCGGGTTCTTGATGAACCAGTACCGCGACGACGAAGACGACCTGCTCGCGCGTCTGCAGCGTGCCGAGCCGGCGCATCTGCGCCCGCTGGAAATGCAGGTGCAGACCGAGTCTGGTGCCAGCACGGTGTCGCTGGCCTACAACGAGGTCTCGCTATTGCGACAAACCCGCCAGGCCGCGCATCTGAGCGTGGATCTCAATGGCCAGACCCGCATCGCCGAGCTGATCGGCGATGGCGTGATGGTCGCCACGCCGGCCGGCAGCACCGCGTACAACTATTCCGCGCATGGGCCGATCCTGCCGCTGGGATCGCACACGCTGGCGCTCACGCCGATCGCGCCGTATCGCCCGCGCCGCTGGCGCGGCGCCATCCTCAAGGCCGATACCGAAGTGTGCTTCCGCGTGCTGGACCCGTACAAGCGTCCGGTCAGCGTCACCGCCGATTCGCACGAGATCCGCGACGTGGTGGAAGTGACCATCCGCGAATCCACCCAGCGCCAGGTGACGCTGCTGTTCGATCCCGAACACAATCTGGAAGAGCGCATTTTCAGCGAGCAGTTTGCGGTGTGAGGGGCGGGGACTGGGGATTCGGGTCTGGCAACGGCAGCAGCGCGGCACGTCGTCTTTGGAATCGGTCGCACGCGCTACGATGCTGTGCGGATGGGCGATCAACTCCCACCTCCGGTTCCTGCTCCAAACCAATCTCCAAATCCCGAATCCCGAATCCCAAATCCCGGCCCCACAATGACTGACAACTCCCCCAGGCTCCTGACCGTCGCGGTCACCTCGCGCGCGCTGTTTGACCTCGAAGAAGGCCACGCGCTGTTCGAGGCCGATGGTGTGGAGGCGTATTCGGCGTTCCAGCGCGAGCACGAGGACGACATCCTGGAGCCGGGCGTGGCATTCCCGGTGGTGCGCAAGCTGCTGGCGCTCAACCACGATGTGCCCGAAGACGCGCCGCGGGTGGAAGTGATCCTGCTCTCACGCAATTCCGCCGATACCGGCTTGCGCATCTTCAATTCGATCCAGCACTACAACCTGGGCATCGTGCGGGCGACCTTCACCTCCGGGCAGCCGACCTGGCCGTACGTGAAGCCGTTCGGCACCGATCTGTTTCTGTCGGCCAATCCGGAATCGGTGCGGCGTGCACTCACCCATGGCATTGCGGCGGCGACCATCATGCCGCGCGCGCCGGGCGAACGCGCCGAGGCCGCAGCGGCAATCGTGGACAACGACGAGAGCCGCTTGCCGACGCAGCTGCGTATCGCCTTCGACGGCGATGCGGTGATCTTCGGTGACGAGAGCGAACGCATCTCGCGCGAGCAGGGCGTGGAGGCGTTTGGACGTCACGAACGCGAACGCGCGCGCGAGCCGCTGTCGGTCGGGCCGTTCCGCAATTTTCTGTCTGCGCTGCACACGCTGCAGGCGGCATTTCCGCCCGGCGAGGCCTCGCCGATCCGCACCGCGCTGGTTACCGCGCGCTCGGCACCGGCGCACGAGCGGGTGATCCGCACCCTGCGCGAGTGGGGCGTGCGTCTGGACGAGGCCCTGTTCCTGGGCGGGCGCCACAAGGGGCCGTTCCTGGAGGCGTTTGGCGCGGATATCTTCTTCGACGATTCGCAGCACAACATCGACAGTGCGCGCCAGCATCAGCATGTGGCGGCCGGTCATGTGCCGCATGGCGTGGCCAACGATCCGCCGAGCAGGTGAGCGACGCACCGAAGCCGTCTGCACGCGCCGCGCTGCGCTCCAGCTGGCGTCAGTTGGAGCTGTATTTCGCCGACGACACCGTGCAGACCCGCATGTCGCGCTGGGCGCCGTCTCGGCTGATGCTGCCGTACACGCGCGGCATGCTGGCTGCGTTATGGCTGCAGCCGCGTCCCGAGCGCATCGGCATTGTCGGATTCGGCGGCGGCGCGCAGGCCAAGTTCTGCCATCGTTATCTGCGCAGCACGCGCATCGAGGCGGTGGACGCCGATGCGCAGGTGCTGGCGTTGCGCGATGCGTTTGCCGTGCCGCGCGACGATGCCCGGCTTGAGGTCACGCATGGCGATGGTGCGCAGTGGATCACCACGCGCGCAGGGCGCTACGACCTGTTGCTGCTGGATGCCTACGATGCCGACGGCATTCCGCCCGCGCTGTGCACACCCGAGTTCTACGCCGATTGCCGCGCTGCGCTGACACCCAGCGGTGTGCTGGCGTTGAACCTGTTCCAGGTGCCGCTTGCCGGGCATCTGGCCAAGCTGCGCGATGTCTTCGATGGGCGGGTGCTGCTGTTGCCCGAGCCGGATCTGCGCAATCAGGTGCTGTACGCCTGGAATGGCAAACGCACGCCGGGCACTGCGGAGCAAGCATTGGCGGCGTTGCCGTGGTCGGCGCGCCGGCAGCTGCGGCCGGCAATGCTGCGGCTGCAGGCGGCGTGGATGGAACGGGCCTGGCGGTATGCGTAAGCCGCTCTAGCTGGGTGGTCTTACGATCGTCGTCAGCCAGCGATGTCGGAAACTTCAAGATCGCTCGCAACCGCATCGTTACGGCGTGAGTGGATTGCCTGCATCTGCCAGCGGCAACTGGATATCGGTCAGCCGCCAACGCAAGCCTTGTCGGGTCAGCACGAAGACCACCGGTGCCCCGGTCGCGGTGCGTGTGGTGGCGGTGAAGCGGCGGGTGGATTCGAAGCGTTGCTCGGCACCTTGCAGCGGACGCGCCGGCGCTGGCGCCGCATAGGTATCCGGGCTGACGGTCTCGCCAGTGACGCGATTCCACACGCTGTGGCCTTGCAGCAATGCACCGATGCCCAGCGGCGTCACCAGTGTGTCCACGCCGGCGCCGCTGATGCCGCTGGCAAGCTGCAGGGCGAACCCGCCGAGCAGGCTCGATTGCACGCTGCTGCCGGCCTGGCGGATCAGATAATCGTCCAGCTGCGCCTTGAGGTTGACCCGCACGCTGGGGAAATCCACGTGGCGTTCCAGTTGCCCGGCATCGCGATTGGCGACCGCCTCGCTGATGCCGCGAATGGCCAGGTACGGGCCGGCCACCACGTAACTGACGAGTAGCAGCACAGCCAGCACAGGTAACAGCAACCAACGCTTTTTCATGGCACGCATTCCATTGCCGATGGTGGCGGGGAAGACATCGCTACATGCAAACACCTATGGAAAAAACGCCGCCGCACCCCGCTTGCCGGTGCAGTCGCGATCGCTGTCTGCGCCGCGCGCTGCATCAAAATTCCAGATCCAGTGCGGCGCACAGATAATCGACAAACGGCGCCAGCACCACCAGATCCGCTTCGATGGTCTGACGCAGGCGCGGGCCGGTCATGATGGTGTCGTCCAGGTGCCGCAGATAGGCCCAGTTGCGATGCTTGAGATCGTCGATGAACTCGAAATCGTTGGGAAAGCCGCGCGGTGCGCGCACCAGTTTCTCGCTGTCGTCCAGCGCGAACTTGCGGCGCAGTTTGGGTTCGTACGCAGCGGCCTTCCAGTTGGCCGGATTGTCGAAAATGAACTGGCGCAGTTTGCGCTGGGTATCCGGCTCCGGGTGCCACAACCCCGCACCGACAAAGCTCTCGCCCGGCTGCAGATGCAGGTAGAACGAGGGCGCCGGCACCTGGCGGCGGCGCTCATGAAACAGGCGCGCGCCTTGCCAGTTCTTGTACGGCGATTTGTCGTTGGAAAACCGTGCATCGCGGTAGATGCGAAACAGCGAACCGCCCTGGGTCTTGGGATCGGCGCGATAGTGTTCGCTGACCTCGGCCAATGCCGGCTGCAGGTCGGTGATGAGCTGCAAAAACGGCTGGCGCACGTGCGCCTCGTACTGATGCCGATGGTCGTTGAACCAGGTCTTGTCGTTGTGGCGGGCCAGGGCGCGCAGAAACTTGAAGCTGGCGTCGGAAAAATAGGTGGTCATAGCGTGCGTTGGAGGTCCAAACCCCAGGCGGCGAGCTGGTCGAGTAGGGCTTGCTTGGTAGCATCGTCGGGGTGAGCAAGCCGTAAATCCGCAATCTGCGCATGGAACTGATCGAGCGTGACTTCGCCCAGGCCACGGTCTTCTAGCAGGCGCTGGCGGCGGTACACGTTCCAGCGTTCCTGCTCGTCGAACGACAGCGTCTGCGGCCAGTTGCGCGCGCGGTAGCGGAACAGCAACTCGATCAGGCGCGGGTCGCGAAAGCGCGATTCCAGCGCACCCAGTTCGGCCGGCGCGCTGGCACGCACCTGCGCCAGCAGGCGTCTGTCGCCCTCGGCCAGGAAGCCGTCGTAGAGCGAGGCATCGGCGTCGTTGACCGCTGGCGCCGCTGCGCGCTCGTTGCCGTACACCTGGCGCACTTTTTCGGCGAGCTCGGGGCCGAGTTCGCGCAGGCGCGCGGCTTTGGCCAACACCGCGTCGTGGTCGATGCCCAGGCGCTGGAAATCCGCTTCCCGCAAATGTTGCCAGGCCACCAGCGCCGGCGACTTGTTCAGATGCACTTCTTTGAGCGGAATGCGCTGCTCGCCTTCGGGCAGGTCGGCGGCGCGGATATACAACCGGTCGGCGATCTCATCCGGGCTCAGGCGCAACAATACTTCCGGATCGCCATCCAGATCGAACACGATCACGCGGCTGTCGATGCGCGGATGGCGCGTCAGCGGCAGCACTGCGGCGGCGCACATGCGCGAGGCTGGATAGCGCTGCGAGATATGCAGCACCGGCTGCATGGCGATGACATCCAGCAAGGTTGCCGCAAAGCGCTTGTCGCGCAGACGCAGCGCGTACTCCCACAACTTCGGTTGATGTTGCTGGAATCTGCGTGCCATGCCGATGGTGGCGTACACGTCCGAGAGCGCCTCGTGCGCATCGCCTTCGCGCACCGCGTTGGCATCGGCCAGGTGTTCGAGCTTGAACGAGGTGGCGCCGTCTTCGCGCTGCGGCCAGACGATGCCGTCCGGGCGCAGGGCATGCACCAGCCGCAACACATCGAGCAGATCCCAACGCGAATTGCCGCCGCGCCACTCGCGCTCGTAGGGATCGTAGAAATTGCGGAACAGACCGCAGCGCACGAACTCGTCGTCGAAGCGGATCGAGTTGTAGCCCAGCGTGCAGGTCTGCGGCCGGCTCATCTGTTCGGAAATGCGCGCAAACGCCTCGGCCTCGCTCACGCCTTCGCGCAGCGCGTGCTGCGGGGTGATGCCGGTGACCATGGTCGCGTACGGGGAGGGCAGCAGATCGTCGGCCGGCTGCACGTAGAAACTGATCGGTTCTTCGATCACGCGCAGCTGCGCATCGGTGCGCACGGCGGCGAACTGCGCGATGCGCGTGCGGCGCGGATCCTGGCCGAAGGTTTCCAGGTCGTAGAAGAGAAAGCTGTCAGGCATGCCGTATCAAATCCAGATCCGCGGCGCGCTGCGGAGGGCGACGCCAGTGCTGGCTAGTATCTCTCATCCGCACGCCGGCTCGCTGACACATAGCATGTGGGTGAGATCACGCCGCAAAAATCAGTGCGCGCCTTCCAATGGCTCAAGACGCGCATGCACCACCGCTTCCAGCGCGACCCAGTCGATGCGCGACAGATCGGTGTGCCCGCGCGTGGCTTCGACAAGGATCTCGCGCTGGATCTCGCTGCGCGCCAGGGCGATCGAATAGCGCGTGCGCAGGAAGGTCACCATCGTGTAATGCGGTACGAAACGGGTGGGCCAGCGTGTCTGCAGTTCCTGTTCCAGCGCGCGTTGCAGCAGGAACGCGGCATCGCCGACGCGGTCGCGCATTTCCAGGTAGTTTTCCAGCGCCATCTGCTGGATCGCCGCTGCATCGTCGCGGCGCGCCGCTTCGAACGCGGCAAACGCGGCTTCAAGATCGTCGTGCGCGTTCAGCTGCTCTGCCAAGGCCACGCAGTCTTCGAAGGCGCAATTCATGCCCTGGCCGTGGAACGGCACCATCGCATGCGCGGCGTCGCCGATCAGCAATGCGCGGCCGTCCAGATGCCAGCGGTCCAGCGTCAAGGTGCCGAGCAGCCCGGGCGGATGTTCTTCCCAATGCTCCTTGAGCTGCGGAATCAGCGGCAAGGCATCCGGGAAGTCGCGCGCGAACAAGGCCAGCGCTTCGTCGCCGGTACGCGTGGTGGCAAAGCTCGGCTCGCCCGTGTTGGGCAGAAACAGCGTGACGGTGAAGGTGCCGCCATCGTTGGGCAGCGCGATGCACATGTAGCGCCCGCGTGGCCAGATGTGCAGCGCGTTGCGTTCGATGCGGAAACCGCCGCCTGGGGACGGCGGAATTTCCAGCTCCTTGTACGAGTGATCCAGAAATTCGATGCGCTCGCCCAGTGGCGATTTTCGCTGCATCGCCGCGCGCAGCGCCGAGCCGGCGCCATCGCTGCCGATCAGGCTCCGGAAATGGATTTCGTGCGGTTGGTCGTCGCGGTCGTCGATGAAGCGCGCGTAGCCGGCATCGAAATCCACCGTGTGCAGGCGCCGATAAAAATGCACACGTGCACCGGCCTGTTCGGCCAGATCCAGCAATGCGACGTTCAATGCAGCGCGGTGGATCGACCAGATCACTTCGCTGTCGTCGCGTCCGTAGCGTTGCAGCTGCGGTTCGCCAATCAATGGATGCACCATGCGCCCGCGCATCATCACCGCCTTGTCCATCACTGCGTCTTCGGCGCCCGCCTGGCGCAGCGCATGGCGGCCGCGTTCGGCCAGCGCCAGGTTGATCGAGCGACCCGACTCGTAGCCCTTGATGCGCGGATCGCCGCGGCGCTCGTAGACGGTGACCTGCCAGCCGCGACGCGACAGCAGGATAGCGAGGAGGCAACCGGCCAGGCCGGCGCCGATCAGTGTCAGGGAACGAGGAGAGACTGCGCTCAATGCGGTATCCGGCAGCGGCCGGACACGGGTGCCGGCGGAGAGGGAGAAAGTGAAGCGGCTGGCAACAGCGCAAGCCGGTCAGTCAGGTGCGGGCTTGGAGTGTACGTGCGCGTGTGCCGGTTCCGGCTCACGCGCGCATCTGTTCGATGGCACAGTCTGTGCCGTACGTGCTCAGGCGGCGGCCCAGGTTTCCACGTGCTCGACGAACTGGTGCAGATCGCAGAAGCGGTTGTACAGTGGCACCGGTGCGATGCGGATCACGTCCGGCTCGCGCCAGTCGCCAAGCACGCCGACCGACTGCAGAGACTCGAACAGCGAGCGCCCCTGCGCGCGCCCGCCGGCCACCCGCAGCGACAGCTGGCAGCCACGCTGCGATGGTTCGGCTGGGGTGACGATCTGCAGCACCTGCGGCACGCGTGTGTGGATCAGCTGTTCCAGATGGCCGCTGAGCTGTTCGGATTTCGCACGCAACGCCGCCATGCCGGCCTGATCGAACAATTCCAGCGAGGCACGCAGCGGCGCCAGCGCCAGCACCGGCGGATTGCTCAGCTGCCAGCCTTCGGCGCCAGGCGAGGGCACGAACTGCGGGTCCATGCGGAAGCGGGTTTGCTGCTCGTGTCCCCACCAACCGGCCATGCGCGGCAGGTCGCTGTTGGCATGGCGTTCGTGCACGAAACAACCGCCCACCGCGCCGGGCCCTGCGTTGAGATATTTGTAGTGGCACCACACTGCGAAATCCACGCCATCGTCGTGCAGCGTCAGCGGTATATTGCCGACCGCATGCGCCAGATCGAAACCCACCGCAGCGCCTTGCGCGCGCGCCAAACGCGCGATCTCGCCCAGCTCGAAGGCCTGGCCGGTGCGGTACTGGATGCCGGGCCACAGCACCAACGCCAGACGCGGTCCATGCAATGCGATAGCTTCGGCAATCGCCGCCATCGACAAGGTACCGTTTGGCTCATCGGCTTCCACTTCGATCAGCTGCGTGGCCGGATCCAGCCCATGCAGGCGCAATTGCGATTCCACCGCATGGCGGTCGGACGGAAACGCGCCGGCTTCGATCAGGATCGCGCCGCGCTCGGGCGTGGGGCGGTAGAAGCTGGCCATCATCAGATGCAGATTGACGCTCAGCGTATTCATCGCGACCACTTCGCCGGGCAGTGCGCCGACCACACGTGCCAGGCCATCACGCACCAATTGGTGATACGTCAGCCATTGCGTGGGGCCGGTGAAGTGGCCTTCCACCGCGAGTGCGCCCCACTGGTCGAGCACTTCGGCCACCATTGCGCGCGCGGCGCGTGGCTGCAGGCCCAGCGAATTGCCGACGAAATAGGTCTGATCCTGGCCGCCGTGCTGGGGGAACACAAATGCATCGCGCAGGCTGCGCAGCGGGTCGGCGGCGTCCAGTGCATCGGCATGGGCGCGGGACAGCGGGTCGGTCATCGTCAAGGCTCGCAGCGCGGGTCGGTGAGGTCAGTTTACCCGCCGGCAGTGGGTGCGCCGTCATGCACGGCCGGTGCCTCTGCAGGGGCGCCGGTTGACGCTGGTCGGGCCGGGCGCAACAGATGGGTCAAGGTGCCGATGCTGTCGGTGATGCGGTCGACGGTGTCGGCCAGTGCAGCGGTGGTGGGCGAGCCGTCGGGCAGCGCGGCCAGCGCATCGGACAAACGGCGCTCGGCGCTGCGCAAGGTGGCTGCTGCGGGGATGCCGCCGTGGATCAGGCAGTCGATCAGGTCCGTCAGCGCCTGATCGGCCTGTTCCGCAAATGCGGGCAATGCCGCCAGCGTGGGTAAGGGGTGGCCATCGCGCAGCACCGCTTCCAGCGACAAGGTGGCGCGGATCAGCCGGTTGCCGTTGGCCAGCAGGGATTCGGCGAGTTTGAGTTCGTGCAGATTGCGCCGGCTGCGTGGCTCGCCGCGCAGGCGCTCGATCGAGGCCTGCGCATTGGTGCGTGCCACACGTGCGGCGGCGCGGGTATCGCTTAAATCCTCCATCTGGCCAAGCAACAGATGGCGCAGATGATCGCGATACGCGCTGAGCAATTGCGCCAGCGATGCGCGGATATGCCGGCGTTCGCGCGTGGGCCACAACGCATAGGCGATCAAGGCCCATGCGCTGCCGACCACCGTCGCCTGCAGACGCGCACCGATGGCCTCGCCCGGCGCCACGCCTTCGAACGACAGCAACAGCACCAGCATGCCGGTCAGAAATGCCACGCCGATACCGTAATTCACCTGCGTCAACAGGCGGAAACCCAGGCAAAACAGCGCCAGCAACGTCAGCCGGATGCTGGCGCCATCCATCGCAAAATGTGCGAGTAACGTGGCCACCAACAAGCCGACGAAGGTGCCGGCCACGCGCAAGGCGCCGAAGCTGAAAGTGCCGCCGAAATCCGGCTTGAGCACGATGGCGGTGGTCATCGGAATCCAGAAGCCGTGCGGAATCTGCTGCCAACGCTGGAAGGCGATCGCCAGTGCCAGACACACGCCGCAACGCAACGCATGCCGAAACGCCACCGAGGACAGATCCAGATTTGCACGCAGGGTGGCCAAGGTCGCCGCTGGCCGCAAGGCTGCCGGCAAGCGCGCTTCGGCCAACTGCGCCTGGATCTCGCCACGGCTGCTGGCCCAGTGCGCATTGCGGATCAGAGCGCGCAACTGGCCGCCCAAGCCTTGCGCGCGCGCCACCGCCACACGCACCAGCCGGCGTTCGCGGGTATCTGCGTTGTCGTGCTGAAACTGCGCCAGTGCCGCGACCAGATCGTCGAAGCCGGTCATTGAGGAATCCGCCGCTAACGGGTCTTCGCCCACCGTCATTGCGTGTGCGAGTTGTTCCAGCACGATGGCGCTGCGTTCGAGCACGCGTTCGATGGCCGGGCGCGCCTGCGAGTCGGTCAGGCGGGTGTCGGCATCGGCCAGCGACAGCAGTTCCAACCGTACCCGATCGCAGAGCTCGGCAATGATGCGAAAGCTCTGCACGGCGATCGCGCGCGAGCGATGTTCGCCGTGCGGCATCACCATCGCATCGAGTACTTCCTGCGTTGCCGGTGGCGCAGCGCTGGCTTCCGGGCGCTGGCGTGCGATGCCTGCCAGCTGGCGCATCAGATCGGCCAGTGCGAAGCGTTCCGGGCGATAGCGTTGCAGCGGCCACGCGGCCAATGCCAGCACGACCTGGAGCAGGCCGCCAGCGAAGATCAGCGCGGCCACGCCCGCTGCCTGCTCGATCGGTAAGCGCATATCGGCGCTGACCACCAGCAGGATCATGCTGGTCAGGCCCACGCGCGCGGCCACCGGGCCGAGCGCCACGAGCAGCCCGCCGCCCAGTCCGAGCAACAAGCCGGCGACCACCAGGGCAGGGGTGTTGTGGCCGACCCAGATGCCCAGCAATGCGGCCGCACCGGCGGCCAGCGCGGCCATCAACATGCGTTGCAGGCGCGCGCGATACGGGCCGGGCTGGTCGGTGAACATGGTGTTGAGCGCGCCGGTGCACACCGCCAGACCCGCAGCGACATGACCCGTCGCCACGCCCACCGCCAGCGGCAGCACCACCGCTGCGGTATTGCGCAGCGCAACGCGCAGCGGCACGTCGCGCGGTTTGAGGTCGATCAGTGCGCGCAGCATGGCATCGCTGGCAGTGCGTTCGAGCCGCATGCACGTCGCGCGTCTGCGCGGATGAAAGTTGTGCGGATGACAGACAGGCGTATTGTTGGCCGGTGTGCGGTCGCTGCGTCGCCTGCCATTGCAGCCTCGCCGCACGGTACGCGCACCGGCCACTGTCGTTCTAGCGCCGTCGAGCGCCTCCCGCTACGCGTGTTCTGCATCGTCACCCTCTGCGCCACTTACGCCTCAGTTGCGGCATAACGCTCGGGCGCCGGATGCACGTGTCCGCACTGGGGGCAGGTGCGCAGCGCAAGCGAGCGGTAGAAACGATCGAACACCGGCGGAAAATCGGTTTCGATGTTCTGCAGTGGAAACATCGCTTCGTAGAGTTTGTGATTGCACTGCGGGCAATACCACTGCAGGCCGTCCTGCTCGTTGGGCAAACGCTCGCGTTCGATGACCAGGCCGATCGAGCCGGCCGCGCGTTGCGGCGAATGCGGCACCTTCGGCGGCAACAAGAAGATCTCGCCAGCGCGAATCGGAATGTCGCGCGCCACACCTTCGTCCTGCACCTTCAGCACCATCTCGCCTTCGAGCTGGAAGAACCACTCCGGGCCTTCGTCGTAGTGATAGTCGGTGCGCGCGTTGGGCCCGCCGACGATCATGATGATGAAGCCATCCTGCTGGATGCACTTGTTGCCTACCGGCGGTTTGAGCAGGTGGCGGTATTGCTCGATCCAGGCATGCAGGTTGATCGGCGGGACCAGCATCGACATTCCTCGGCGAAGAAGGCCTCCAGCATAGCCAACCGCGACGCCGATGGGCGCCGCGGTCGATCAAGCATGCAGCGCCGACTCAGCGTTCGGCGTGATCGGCCTGGATTTTCGCCAGCGCCGCGTCGTAGCGCTCCTGCAGCAGGTCGGCGCGGTCGATGGACATGCCCAGATCGTGCGCATGGCCATCGCGCAGGCTGTACACCCAACCATGCACGCACAGTTCCTGCCCACGCTCCCACGCATCGCGCACGATGGTGGTGCGGCAGACGTTGACCACCTGTTCCAGCACATTGAGCTCGCACAGGCGCGCATGCTGCACCGGCAGGTCGCCGGCATCGTGCAGGCAGGCTTCGTGCTTGTCGGCCACATCGGTGACGTGGCGGATCCAGTTGTCGACCAGGCCCATGCGCTTCTGGGTCAGGCTGGCGAACACGCCGCCGCAGCCGTAATGGCCCACCACCAGGATGTGCTTGACCTTGAGCACGTCGACGGCGAACTGGATCACCGACAGGCAGTTCAGATCGGTATGCACCACCACGTTGGCGATATTGCGATGGACGAACACTTCGCCCGGTGCCATGTCGATGATCTGGTTGGCCGGCACGCGCGAGTCGGAGCAGCCGATCCACAGGTATTCCGGGGTCTGCTGCGTCGACAGTTTGGAGAAGAATTCCGGGTCTTCGCGGCGGATACGCTCGGACCAGGCGCGGTTGTTTTCAAGTAAATGGTTGAGCTCGTTCATGCGCGCAGTATTCCAGATGACGACGGGGAGGAAACAAGCGGGAGGTGGGCCATAAAGCGGTGGTGCAGGAACGCGAACCCAATGGCACGGCGATCAGCTCTGGCGCGCACGCAACGCGTTGCGCATCAGTGCGGCCACTTCCTGCGCATCGCTTGAACGTTGTTGCTCCAGTGCATCGGCCACCGCGGCAACATTACCGGCTGGATGGTTCTGGCTTAGCTTGAAGGTAAGCGCGATGCGGCTTGGCACGAAGCGGAAGCCGACCAGGCCACGCAATTGCCGGCGATGGCTGTCGCGTTCCATCTCGAACTGCCAGTCGCTGCCAACGCGTTGCTCGAAGTGCGTACTCATCCGGCCGATCAGATCGCCCACCGCCGCTTCATCGGCGACCTCGGTGCACTGCCCATGCAGATGCGCGATGGCGTAATTCCAGGTCGGCACGCGCGCGGCCGCTTCCTTGTCCAGGTACCAGCCCGGCGATACGTAAGCATGCGGCCCCTGCACGACGATCACCGCATCGCCGGCATGGCGCGCTTGCGGATTGGGGCGAGCCCAATGGCCCTCGATGAGCACCTGCTGGTCGTCGCGCCGGTACAGCACCGGCAGGTGCGAGATGGCCGGTTGTCCGTCGTCGCCCTGACTGATCAGGGTGACGAACGGGTCGCGCGCCAGCAGCCAGTCCAGCAGCGCCAGATCGGTCTGTGCGAACGCGCGCGGTGCGTACATCTCAGGCGCGGCCGCCCATGGTCACCACCATGCGCGCACGCAGGTCGGCATCGCTGTCGCCCAGCGGCGGCGAGATATCGTGCAGCGAGAAACCGCGCATCAGCGCGTCTTCTTCGTCCAGCCCGTCCAGTGCCACGAATTCGGCATCGAACAAGGCCGCACGCGCGGTGTCCTCGCTGTCGTAGGGCAGCGTCTTGCCATCGCTGTCCAGCACTTCCGCAGTGCCGGCTTCCTTGATGCGCAGGCGCGCCCAGATCAGGGTGCGGCCGATGGTCGCCAGCCACCACTGGTCGCGGCGGTCGGAGCTGTGCGCTGCGTCGGTGTCGATGATGTTCATGCCAGTACCTTGGAAAGCAGCCCGAGCAGGGCCGCCATGCCCAGGCCGAAAAAAATGGTCAGCAGCGATAGCCAGGCGGGTGTGGCCAGACCGGACAGTGCACCGTCGCGGTAGCTGCGGTAGCGGCGCGCCAACAACCAGCGCCACGCTGTGGGGCTGATGAAGGCCGGGTCGCCGAAGCTGTCCAACGCATCCGGATGACGGTCGCGCAGGTGCACCAGGGTCAGCGGCCAGAAGATCAACAGCGCGGTCAGCCCGGCAACGGCGACACCGACGAAACACAGCGCGAAGAACAGGGTCATGTGCGGGGCTCGGCAGGCGGAGCATCGAAACGGGCAATGATCGTGATGAGGCCGACGATCGCCTGGTTGAAGTTGTCCAGGTCTTCGGCCGGAATCCACCACTCGGTGTGATGTGCGCCGCCGACTTTTTGAATGGCGTACTGCTCGACGAACGCAGCAAGCACATCGAACTGCGCCACATAGCCGACGCCGCTGTCCTTGACGTTCCAGCGTGAGGTGATTTCCTCGGCGTAGCGCCGATTGGTGACCGGATAGAAAATCGGCTGCTCCGGCAACCGCGGCGGCCAGCGTCGAAAGCCGGAGTCACGCACCAGTGCGTATTCCTCAGGCCCCAACGGACGACACATCGTGACGGTGGCCGCCTTCGCGCTCACTCAGAACTCCGCACTGCCCGGCGCGCGCGGGTAGGGGATCGCGTCGCGGATGTTGCTCAGCCCGCACACGTACACCACCAGCCGCTCGAACCCCAGGCCGAAGCCGGCATGCGGCACCGAGCCGTAGCGACGGAAATCGCGGTACCAGCCGTAGTGCTCCTTATCCAGGCCGAACTGCGCCATGCGTGCATCCAGTACATCCAGGCGCTCTTCGCGCTGGCTGCCGCCGATGATCTCGCCGATGCCCGGTGCCAGCACGTCCATCGCCGCAACGGTCTTGCCGTCATCGTTCAGGCGCATGTAGAAGGCCTTGATGTGCTCTGGATAGTTGGTCACCACCACCGGGCGGCCGATGTGTTCTTCGGTCAGCCAGCGCTCGTGTTCGGTCTGCAGGTCCAGGCCCCATTCGACCGGGAAGTCGAACTTCTTGCCCGAGTTCTGCAGCAGCTTCACCGCCTCGGTGTAGTCGATCTGCTCGAACGGGGCATTGATGAAGGCTTCCAGCTTGCTGATTGCGTTCTTGTCCACGCGCTCGGCCAGGAAGGCCAGGTCGTCGCTGCGCTCGTCCAGCACCGCACGGAACAGGTACTTCAGGAACTGCTCGGCTAGGCGCGCATCCTCTGCCAGGTCGGCGAAGGCGATTTCCGGCTCGATCATCCAGAACTCGGCCAGATGGCGCGTGGTGTGGCTGTTTTCGGCGCGGAAGGTCGGGCCGAAGGTGTAGACCTTGCTCAGCGCCAGGCAGTAGGCCTCCACGTTGAGCTGGCCGGACACGGTCAGGAAGGTCTCCTTGCCGAAGAAGTCGCGGCTGAAATCCACCTCGCCCTTCTCGTTGCGCGGCAGGTTGGCCATGTCCAGGGTCGAGACGCGGAACATCTGCCCGGCACCTTCGGCGTCGGACGTGGTCACGATCGGGGTGCTGATCCAGTTGAAGCCATTCTGATGGAAGAAGCGGTGCACCGCCTGCGCCAGACAGTTGCGGATACGCGTGACCGCACCGAACAGATTGGTGCGCGGGCGCAGATGGGCCACTTCGCGCAGGAACTCCGGCGACATCGGCTTGGGCTGGATCGGGTAGGTCAGCGGGTCCTCGACCCAACCGACGATTTCCACGCCACTGGCCTGGATCTCGAACGACTGGCCCTTGCCCTGCGACTTCACCAGCACGCCCTTGGCGATCAGCGAGCAGCCGCTGGTCAGCCGCTTGACCTCGTCGAAATTGGGCAGGGTGTCGTTGGCCACCACCTGGATCGGAGCGAAGCACGAGCCATCGGTCACGTTGATGAAGGCCAGTCCGGCAGATCCGCGCAGCGTGCGCACCCACCCCCGTACCGTGACTTCGCCGCCTTCGGGGAGCTTGCCCGCAAGCGCATGTTCAACGCTGACCACCGTCATGACTTGTCCTCGCCGTAGCGACTTTGAATGGTCTGCGAGTTTACTGGCTGCGGGCGCGCTGGCGCGAGCATCCGAACCGCTAGCGGATCGAGGCGCTTGTCGCAGGCCTGCTGTGCCCCCATCTGAGTGAGGTGCCGCAGCTGAGGACGCCGCCGCGCTTGTTGCGGCCTCGCTATACTTGTCACCATCGTTTTCGGAGCACCTCCCATGGCCATCAGCCTCACCCCCGCCGCGCTGGAGCGCGTGCAGCGTTTCGTGCAGCAGACCCCGGGGACGCTGGGCCTGCGCTTCGGTGTGACCAAGACCGGTTGCTCCGGCTGGGGCCACATCACCGACCTGGCGCGCGACCAGCGCGCCGACGATGCGGTGTTCGAGCAGGACGGCGTGCGCATCTTCGTCGACCCCACCAGCCTGCCGCTGGTGGACGGCACCTGCATCGACTTCGGCAAGCACGGCCTCAGCGAGACCTTCACCTTCAGCAACCCCAATGCCACGGCCGAGTGCGGGTGTGGGGAGAGCTTCACTACCGAGGCCGAGCATCGCTGAGCGCGACCTGAGCCAAGCGGCGCCGGAGTGTTTCCTTCTCCCACCGGGAGAAGGTGCCCCAAAGGGGCGGATGAGGGTACGGGCGAAGACTTGCGTGGCCGAACGACACGAGTGGCTTTGCCCCGTACCCTCACCCCAACCCCTCTCCCGGCGGGAGAGGGGCTTAAGCAGTCGCCGCGCAGACATCACATTCGTGTGCTTGGCTGCCGGCACAGCCGGTTGCGGCTAAGCGCCTGAACTGCCATACTTTCCTGCTTCCTGCTTCCTGCCCGGTTCCGGGCGGGAACCCTTGCTCCACCGGCCGCCGCGCGCGGGTCACCGGGGAGCTGTCCGGCCCACGTGGCTACATCCGAAAGGTAATACAACATGAGTCGTCATTACGAAGTCGTGTTCCTGGTCCATCCGGACCAGAGCGAGCAGGTCCCGGCCATGATCGAGCGCTACAAGTCGCTGATCGAGGGCGGTAACGGCACCATCCACCGTCTGGAAGACTGGGGCCGTCGTCAGCTGGCCTACCCGATCCAGAACCTGGTGAAGGCGCACTACGTGCTGCTCAACATCGAAGTCGACCAGGCCGTGCTGAGCGAGCTGGTGGAAAGCTTCCGCTTCAACGATGCGGTGCTGCGTCACCTGGTCGTCAAGCGCGATGGCCCGGACACCGAGCAGTCGCTGATCATGAAGAGCAAGGACGAGAAGGGCGACAAGCCCGAGCGTAGCGAGCGTCGTCGTCGCGATGACGATGAGGGCGATGCTGCACCTGCCGCCACCGATACCGACGGCGACAACGCCGAAGCCGCTTAAGGAGCGCTGTCATGTCCAAGTTCTTCCGTCGTCGCAAGTTCTGCAAATTCACCGCCGAGGGCGTCAAGGAGATCGATTACAAGGATCTCAACACCCTGCGTCAGTACCTCACCGAGAACGGCAAGATCGTGCCGAGCCGCGTGACCGGTACCAAGTCCAAGTACCAGCGTCAGCTGGCTACGGCCGTCAAGCGCTCGCGTTTCCTGGCGCTGATTCCGTACACGGACAATCACGACGTTTAATCGCAGTCGTTGATGTGAGTCCCGCACATAGCCCGCACGGTTTTGTGTGAGTCCCTCACAAGAGCCCGCACATCCATGTGCGGGTTATTAAAATATAGAGGCCGGTCATTCGAGATGCGGTGTTGATCGTGCTCTTGCGATTCCCAAATCCCGATTCCCGAATCCCCGTCTTTTCGGACAGCAAACGTTGCGTAGGCCAAAGCGCCGGCGCTAACGAATAACGGAGCACCACCATGGATCTGATTCTTCTGCAGAAAGTGACCAACCTGGGCAACCTGGGCGACAAGGTCAGCGTCAAGCCGGGTTACGGCCGCAATTTCCTCGTGCCGCAGGGCAAGGCCGTGCCGGCCACCGCTGCCAACGTCGAAGCGTTCGAAACCAAGCGTGCCGATTACGAAGCCAAGGCCAACAGCATTCTGGCCGATGCACAGAGCCGCGCCACCAAGTTCGAAGGCGCCAGCGTCACCATCGGTGCGCATGCGTCCACCGAAGGCAAGCTGTACGGCTCGGTCGGCCCCCGCGACATCGCCGAGGCGTTCACCGCCGCCGGCCTGCCGCTGGAAAAGAGCGAAGTGATCCTGGGCGAAGGCGCATTCCGCAACGTCGGCGAGTACGACGTTGTGCTGCACCTGCACGCCGATGTGGAAACCTCGGTCAAGGTCATCGTCGAATCCGACGCCTGATCCACGCCGCACGCTGTACCCGAAGGGCGCCTTGTTAGGCGCCCTTCGTCTTTATGGCGCCGCCGCCAGCGCTGGCCGGCCCGTTATACTCATGCTCCATTGCCGGTTCCACGGCCTGCTGATCTTGTGGATCAAGGGTTTAGGAACTGGCTTCACAGGAAAAAGCGCCTGCCGGCTTCGTCCGCGCGGTGCCCGGAACCTCCAGTCCCATGCGCCTGTCCACGATCAAACTGTCCGGCTTCAAGTCGTTCGTCGACCCGACCACGTTGCATCTGCCCACCAACATGACCGGCATCGTCGGCCCCAATGGTTGCGGCAAGTCCAACATCATCGATGCGGTGCGCTGGGTGATGGGCGAAAGCTCGGCCAGCCGCCTGCGCGGCGACTCGCTGACCGACGTGATCTTCTCCGGTTCCTCGGCGCGCAAGCCGGTGTCGCAGGCGACGGTGGAGCTGATCTTCGACAACTCCGATCACACCATCACCGGCGAGTTCGCCTCGTTCAACGAGATCTCGGTCAAGCGACTGGTCAGCCGCGACGGCACCAGTGCGTATTACCTCAACGGCACCAAATGCCGCCGCCGCGACATCACCGACCTGTTCCTGGGTACCGGTCTTGGGCCGCGCAGTTACTCGATCATCGAGCAGGGCATGATCAGCCAGATCATCGAGGCGCGCCCGGAAGACCTGCGCGTGTACCTGGAAGAGGCTGCCGGCATTTCCAAGTACAAGGAACGCCGCAAGGAAACCGAAACACGCATTCGCCACACCCGCGAAAATCTCGATCGCCTGGGCGATCTGCGCGAAGAAATCACCAAGCAGCTGGCGCATCTGCAGCGCCAGGCGCGCCAGGCCGAGCAGTATCAGGCCCTGCAGGAAGAGCGCCGGATCAAGGACGCCGAGTGGAAGGCGCTGGAATACCGCGGCCTGGATGGCCGGTTGCAGGGCCTGCGCGAAAAATTGAATCAGGAAGAGACCCGCCTGCAGCAGCTGATCGCCGAACAGCGCGATGCCGAAGCGCGCATCGAAACCGGCCGCGTGCGTCGCGAGGAAGCCGCCGAAGCGGTGGCCAAGGCGCAGGCCGATGTGTATCAGGTCGGTGGTGCGTTGGCGCGCATCGAGCAGCAGATCCAGCATCAGCGCGAACTCTCGCACCGCCTGCACAAGGCGCGCGATGAGGCGCAGAGCCAGCTGCAGGAACTGACCCAGCACATCAGCGGCGACTCGGCCAGGTTGGCGGTGCTGCGCGAGGCGGTGGACGCGGCCGAACCGCAACTGGAACAACTGCGCGAAGATCACGAATTCCGCCAGGAATCGCTACGCGAAGCCGAAGCGCGCCTGGCCGACTGGCAGCAGCGCTGGGAAACCCATAACCGCGACACCGGCGAAGCCTCGCGCGCCGGCGAAGTGGAGCGCACGCGTGTCGATTATCTCGATCGCCAGTCGCTGGAAGCCGACCGCCGCCGCGAAGCATTGGTCAACGAGCGCGCCGGGCTGGATCTGGACGCGCTGGCCGAGGCGTTCGAGCAGATCGAACTGCGCCACGAAACCCAGAAGACCTCGCTGGACGGGCTGACCGAGCAGGTCGAAGCGCGCAAGCACGCGCTCGGCGGGCTGCAGGAACAGCAGCGGGCCAGCCAGGGCGAACTGGCCGAGGTGCGCAAGCAGGCGCAGGCCGCGCGTGGCCGGCTGTCGTCGCTGGAAACCCTGCAGCAGGCCGCGCTCGGTCAGGAGCAGGGCGCGGCGGTGGCATGGCTCAAATCGCGCGGGCTGGATTCGGCCGCGCGCGTCGGCGAACGCATCACGGTCGAAAGCGGCTGGGAAAATGCGGTCGAAGGTGCGTTGGGGCAATTGATCGAAGGCGTGCTGGTGGACGCGCCCGAGCAACTGGTCGACGCGCTGGGCGAGTTGGGCGAGGGCCGCATCGCGCTTGTGTCCAACGCCAGCGACAACGCCACCTTCGCACCGACCTCGCTGGCGGCCAAGGTGCAGGGGCCGATCGCGATCCGTCGCCTGCTCGCGCGCCTGCACGCGGCCGAAGATCTGGATGCGGCACGCATGCTGCAGCGCAGCCTGCCCGAGGGCGATTCGGTCATCACCCGCAGCGGCGAGCGGCTGGGCGAGGGCTGGGTGCGCGTGTCGCGTTCCGGCGCCGCCAAGCAGGGCGCGTTGTTGCGCGAGCGCGAGATTCAGGAGCTGCGCGCCCAGATCGAAACCTTGCAGGAGCGCGAAGCCGACCTTGAGCAGCGCCTGGGCGGCTTCCGCGAGCAGCTGCTGGCGGCCGAACAGCAGCGCGAAGATGCGCAGCGCCAGTTGTACATGGCGCATCGCAGCGTTTCCGAGCTTGCAGGTCAGTTGCAGAGTCAGCAAGGCAAGGTCGATGCCGCACGCACGCGCATCGAACGCATCGAAAACGAGTTGTCGCAGCTGCTGGAAACGCTGGACACCAGTCGTGAGCAGGCACGCGAAGCGCGCGCCAAACTCGAAGACGCGGTGACCCTCATGGGCGATCTGCAGGGCACCCGTGCGGCTCTGGAAAACGAACGCCGTCAGCTCACCGATGCACGCGACCAGGCCCGCGATGCCGCACGTGGCGTGCGCGATGCGATGCACGCATTGGCACTCACGCTGGAATCGCAACGCACGCAAATCACCTCGCTCAGCCAGACGCTGGAGCGCATGGATAGCCAGCGCGGCCAGCTCGATACGCGTCTGGAAGACCTGGTCGCCCAGCTCAGCGAAGGCGATTCGCCGGTGGAAACGCTGGAGCACGAGCATCAGGCCGCCTTGAGCGAGCGTGTGCGCACCGAGCGCGTACTGAGCGAAGCACGCACCATGCTCGACAGCGTCGATGGCGAACTGCGCAGCTACGAACAGACCCGTCAGCAGCGCGACGAACAGGCCCTGGGCCAGCGCGAGCGCATCTCGCAGCGCAAGCTCGATCAGCAAGCCCTGGTGCTCAGCGCCGAACAGTTGGAGGCTGCGGTGGTCAAGGCCGGCTTCGTGCTCGAAGACGTGGTCAACGGCTTGCCCGAATCGGCCAATCTGGCCGAGTGGGAAGCGGCGGTCGGCCAGATCGATGGGCGCATGCGGCGGCTGGAACCGGTCAATCTGGCCGCGATCCAGGAATACGGCGAAGCGGCGCAACGCTCGGAATATCTCGATGCGCAGAACCTGGATCTCAACACCGCGCTGGAAACCCTGGAAGAGGCGATCCGCAAGATCGACCGCGAAACCCGCGGCCGCTTCAAGGACACCTTCGACCGCGTCAATTCCGGCGTGCAGGCACTGTATCCGCGGCTGTTCGGCGGCGGGCATGCCTATCTGGAACTTACTGGCGAAGATCTGCTCGACACCGGCGTGACCATCATGGCGCGCCCGCCGGGCAAGCGCGTGTCCAGCATCTCGCTGCTGTCCGGTGGCGAAAAGGCGATGACCGCGGTGGCGCTGGTGTTTGCGATCTTCCAGCTCAATCCCGCGCCGTTCTGCCTGCTCGACGAGGTCGACGCGCCGCTGGACGAAGCCAATGTCGGCCGCCTGGCCAACATGGTGCGGGAAATGAGCGAGAAGGTGCAGTTCCTGTTCGTCAGTCACAACAAGGCGACGATGGAGGCCGCGCGTCAGCTCTCCGGCGTGACCATGCGCGAGCCGGGCGTCAGCCGTCTGGTCAGCGTAGACCTGGAAGAAGCCGCACGTTTGGCGGGTGCGGCATGACGTGCCATGCTTGTTGGAATATCGACACCTGTCACTCTTATGCGGAGGCACGCTGAATGTCCGACATGGCCATGATCCGGATCGGGATCCTGATCGCTGGACTGCTGCTGGTCGCGGCCATCTTCCTGTTTGGTCGCCCGAAGAAATCGCCGCAAGGGCGCCGGGTCGACAAGGACGACGGGCAGCCGCGCGAACGCCGCGAGCCGGTGATTTCCGGCGAGCCGGGCGTGGAGGGCGACCGGTTCGAGCGCACTGAAGGCGCCGAGCAGAGCGAACTCAATCTGGACGATGCAGATGCGGCCGGCGGCAACGATGTCGGCAAGCGTCCCAATCAGGACTTCGACAAGATCGTCTCGCTGTTCGTCGCGGCCAAGGCCGGGCAGGTGCTGCGTGGCGAAGACGTGGTGGTGGCGGCCGAGAAGACCGGGTTGGTGTTCGGCCACATGAATGTCTTCCACCGGTTGGTTGAGGGGCACCCGGAGCGCGGGCCGATCTTCAGCATGGCCAGCATCCTCAAGCCCGGCAGTTTCGACATGGCCAACATCCGCGAGATGCAGACCCCGGCGATTGCGTTTTTCCTCACATTGCCGGCGCCGATGACTGCGCTGGATGCCTGGGAAAAAATGCTGCCGACCGTGCAGCGCATGGCCGAACTGCTCGATGGTGTGGTGCTGGACGACAGCCGCAATGCGCTGGGCCGCCAACGCGTGGCGCATATCCGCGACGAGCTGCGCGCCTACGATCGCCAGCATCAGGCACCACCGCTGACCAAATCGCCGCGCTGGTGATTCCCCTCTCCGGCAGGAGAGGGAATCAAAGCCCCTCTCCTGCGGGAGAGGGGTTGGGGTGAGGGTGCGGCGCGAAGCCCTGGTGTGGTTCCAACTGCACGAGGCTTCGCTCGCACCCTCATCCGCCCCTTCGGGGCACCTTCTCCCGAGGGGAGAAGGGATTACCACTCAGTGCTTAGTGATCAGCGCTTGGCCTTGGCAAACGCCTCGCGAAAACGCAGCATCTCTGCCTCGGTGCCGACGCTTACGCGCACGCGCTTGGGCCAGATCGGCCAGCTGCGGCCGACGATGACGCCCTGTTTCTGCATCGAATCGGCGAACACGCTGGCGTCGCGCTTGACGTCGAGCAGGAAGCAGTTGGCCTGCGTGGGCAGGCAGGTGCAGCCCTTTGTCTTGAGCCAGGCGATGGTGTCGTCGCGCACTCGCGCATTTTCCGCGCGACGGGTCTGCACCAGTTGCGGGTCGCGCAGGCTGGCGATGCCGGCGGCCATTGCCGGGACCGGCAACGGGTTGCTGCCCAGGCTGGCGAGCTTGGTCTGCAGCCCCGGCGGTGCCAGCGCGGCGCCCAGGCGCAGGCCGGCCATGCCGTACAGCTTGGAGAAGCTGCGCAGCACGATCAGGTCCTGGCGCTGACGCACCAGGTCTGCCACCGATGGCTCGTTGCTGTAGTGGATATAGGCTTCGTCGACCACCAGCACGGCACTGGCCGGCTTGTTGGCCAGCAGCCACTCGATCTCGGCGCGCGGGGTGATGGCGCCGGTGGCGTTGCCGGGATTGCACAGGTAGATCAGGCCGGCGGTGGGGTCGGCCTTGGCCATCGCCTTGACGTCGTGCGCTCCATCGGCCCGCAGCGGCACCTTGCGCACCGGCACGCCGCGCGCGTTTGCGCTGTCGACGATCGGATCGAAGCTCGGATCGGCCACCACCAGCCCGGCACGGGCCGAGGTGAACAAGCTGCCGGCACGATTCAATGCATCCCTGGAACCGGGAAACAACGCCAGATGGTCGCCCGGCAGCTGCAATTCGCCGGTCATCAGATTGCGCAGGTCCTGCTCCATCTCGAACAGGTGGCGGCCCGAACGCGCCAGCGAGCGTGTTGCGGCATCCAGCGCGGCCGGCGCCGGCCCGAGCGGATGCTCGTTGAGGTTGAGATACACCGCACAGGCGGCCGGCGCCACGCTGGGCGTTGCCGCTGCGGCTGCGCGCTTGCGGGCTGCCTCGGCGGCGGGTGCCAGTCCCAGTGCGGACACCGCCACGCCAACGCTGGCGAGGCTGAGAAACGAACGGCGCGAGACGGGCAACGACACGGGTGAACTCCAGACGGGTGGGCGGCAGAGGGCGCCACGCTATCGGGTTTGTGCTTGTCTGCCTATCGGGAAATACCCGTAGGGCTTGCTATCGACGGCGGCTGCGTGGTCGCGGCAGTGGCCGGGCCAGCTCTTGCGCATCGGCACGGCCCGTTAGAATAGACGGCCCCTCAAGCCAGCCCAGCGATCGTATGACTGTCAGCCCGGATCCCGCGCAGCGTATCGACGCCCTGCGTCATCGTCTCGAGGACGCCAACTACCGTTATCACGTGCTCGACGAACCGCAGATGGCCGACGTCGACTACGACCGCCTGATGCGCGAACTGGAGGCGTTGGAGGCCGCGCACCCGCAGCTGGCCAGTGCCGATTCGCCAACCCAGCGCGTCGGCCATCTTGCTGCCTCGCGCTTTGCCGAAGTGCGGCATGCCTTGCCGATGTTGTCGCTGGGCAATGCCTTCAGCGATGAAGAAGTGGCCGAATTCGTGCGGCGCATCAGCGAGCGGCTCGAGGTCAAGCATCCGCTGTTTTCTGCCGAGCCCAAGCTCGATGGTCTGGCGATCAGCCTGCGCTACGAAAACGGCGAGTTCGTGCAGGGCGCCACGCGTGGCGACGGCGCCACCGGCGAGGATGTCAGCGCCAATCTGCGCACCGTCAAGGCGATTCCGCTGCGCCTGCGTGGCGAAGAGTGGCCACAAATTCTGGAAGTGCGCGGCGAGGTGTATATGCCGCGCGCCGCATTCGAAAGCTACAACGCGCAGATGCGCCTGCATGGCGGCAAGGTATTGGCCAACCCGCGCAACGGCGCCGCCGGTTCGCTGCGGCAGCTGGATGCGCGCATCACCGCGCAACGCCCGCTGAGTTTCTATGCGTATGGCGTGGGCGAAGTGAGCGAAGGTGCGTTGCCGCAGACCCATTCGGCGATCCTGGCGCAGCTGCGCGAATGGGGTTTTCCGGTCAGCGCCCTGGTCGAGGTAGTGCAGGGCAGCGACGGGCTGTTGGCGTATTACCAACGCATTGGTGCCGCGCGCGACGGGCTGCCATTCGATATCGATGGCGTGGTCTACAAGCTCGACGATCTGGCCGGGCAGCGCGAGATGGGGTTTGTCTCGCGCGCGCCGCGCTGGGCGATCGCGCACAAATTCCCGGCGCAGGAGCAGTCCACCACGGTGGAGGCGATCGAGATCCAGATCGGCCGTACCGGTGCGGCCACGCCGGTGGCGCGGCTGAAATCGGTGCACGTGGCCGGGGTGATCGTCACCAACGCCACGCTGCACAACGCCGACCAGATCGCGCGTCTGGATGTGCGCGTGGGCGATACGGTGATCGTGCGGCGTGCCGGCGATGTGATTCCGGAAGTGGCCGGCGTGGTTGCCGATCAACGGCCGCCCGGCACCCAGCCATGGCAGATGCCCACGCAATGCCCGGTATGCGGCTCGGAGATCGTGCGCGAGGAGGGCGAGGCGGTGTGGCGTTGCTCCGGCGAGCTGACCTGCCCGGCGCAGCGCAAGGAAGCGTTCCGGCATTTCGTCTCGCGCCGCGCAATGGATGTCGATGGCCTGGGCGAAAAATTCATCGAGGTGCTGGTCGACAGCGGCGTGGTGCAGGGCGTGGCCGATCTGTATCTGCTCACCGTCGATCAGCTGCTGCAGTTGCGTCTGATCAGCACCCCCGAGAGTCCGCACGCGTTTTTGCGCGAGGCGCGCGAGCATCTGGCCACCGGCGCATATGCGCAGCTGGAAAAGACGATGGTGAGCATCGGTGTGGATCCGGCCGGCGAGCGCGAGGTGCCGCAGACCTGGCAGGCCGATCTGTTGCGTGCAGGTCTGCCGGCGTTCGACTGGAACCGCAAGAAGATCGCCACCAAATGGGCGGAAAACCTGATCGAGGCGATTGAAAAATCGCGCGACACCACGCTCGAACGTTTCCTGTTTGCGCTGGGCATCGAGCATGTCGGCGAAAGTACGGCCAAGGCGTTGTCGGCATGGTTCGGCGATCTGGAGTTGATCCGCCACCTGCCGTGGCCGCTGTTCAAGCGCGTGCCCGATATCGGTGGCGAGGTGGCGCGCTCGCTCGGGCACTTCCTGGATCAGCCCGGCAATCAGCAGGCCATCGACGATCTGCTGCAGCGTGGCGTGCGCATCGGCGATGCGCATCCGCCATCGCCCAAGCTGCGCGACGCGCTGAGTTTTGCCAGCGTGCTGGAAGACATGGATATCCCCAAGGTGACGCCGGTGCGTGCGCAGCAACTGGCCGCCGCGGTGGCCTCGTTCGATGCGTTGCGCAGCGCCGGTGCCGATGCCTTGCTGCAGGCCGGCGTGCCTGCGGCGGTCGTCGCCTCGGTGCAGCAGTGGCTGGAGCGGCCGGAAAACGCGGCGTTGGCCAGCGCCGCGCAACAGGCGATGGAAACGGTGCTCTCGCGCCTGCCCGAAGCCGATGCGCTGCAGATCGGCCCGCTCGACGGCCAGACCGTGGTCATCACCGGCACCTTGGCCGCATTGACGCGCGATGCCGCCAAGCAGCGCCTGGAAGCGTTGGGCGCGAAAGTCGCCGGCAGCGTCTCCAAGAAAACCGCGTTTCTGGTGGCTGGCGAAGAAGCCGGGTCCAAGCTCGACAAGGCGCAGTCGCTGGGCGTGGAGATCTGGGAAGAAGCGCGGCTGCTGGCGTTTCTCGGCGAGCACGGCCAGCAACCATGAGCGCGGCGCAGATCGATCTGGCCGCGTTGCAGTTACGCGCGCGGCTCAATGCGCTGATCCGCGCGTTCTTCGCCGAGCGCGACGTGCTGGAAGTGGAGACGCCGGTGCTCTCGGAGGCCGGCAACACCGAGCCGAATATCGACAGTTTCAGCACGCGCTTCAGCGGCCATGTGGATGCCGGCGCAGCGGTACGTTGGCTGCGCACCTCGCCGGAATATCCGCTCAAGCGTCTGCTTGCGGCCGGCGTGGGCGATTGCTACGAGCTGGGGCGGGTGTTCCGCAATGGCGAAGCCGGCGGCCGCCACAATCCCGAGTTCAGCATGCTCGAGTGGTACCGGGTGGGCTGGGACGATCGTGCCTTGGCGCAGGAGACCATCGCGTTGGTGCAGCAGGCGCTTGCGTTGGTCCAGCGCCAAGCGCGCGTGCAGGTGCTGAGCTATCGCGACCTCTTCGTGCAGACGCTGGGTATCGACCCGTTGCTCGATTCCATCGAAACGCTACGCGCGCCGTTGCACGACATCGCCATCGATCCGCACGGCCTGACCCGCGACGACTGGCTGGATCTGCTGATCACCCATTGCATCCAACCCAGCTTTGCCAGCGACACCTTGACCGTGGTGCACGACTGGCCGGCCAGCCAATGCGCATTGGCGCGCATCCGCAACGACAGTCCGCCGGTGGCCGAGCGCTTCGAGCTGTACCTGGGCGCTTACGAGGTGGCCAACGGGTATCACGAGCTCAACGATGCGCAGGAGCAACGTGCACGTTTCCTGCGCGACAACGCGGTGCGTGCCGCGCGCGGGGTGCAGCAATTGCCATTGGATGAACGCCTGCTCGCGGTGTTGTCGCAGCTACCCGATTGCGCCGGTGTGGCGGTCGGTGTCGACCGCTTGTTGATGGCCTTGCGTGGCACCGCGCGGATAGCGGATGTGCTGGCGTTCGAGTTTGCCCGCGCCTAGCGCCAGCGCAGCCTGCTCTGGCTGTGCCGCCGACTCCATGGCGTATCGCAGGCACGAAGTGCCATCCAGTTGTCATCGGCACCGTATTGCTTTCTTCACATCGATGATGCTCTCATCCTCACGTCCACGGGGGCGCGGCGCAGAGTGTGTTTGGGTGAGGAGTGTCGGCATGAAGTGGCTGGTCAGCTTATGCGGTTTGTGGTGCTTGCCGCTGCTGATGCTCGCCGACGCGCGTGCCTCGGATCGCGCCTCCGGCGTGGTGCGTTGCGAGTCCAAGGACATGGCGCGAACGCACTGTGCGATGGATACCGAACACGGCGTGCAACTGGTGCGCCAGTTGTCCGAAACCAGTTGTATCCGCGGCAGCGAGTGGGATGTGGAACGCGACGGCGTGTGGGTCGAGCAGGGCTGCCGTGCGGAGTTTGCCTCCGCACGCGTGCCAGCCTCCCCGCAGATGCGCCGCGTGGTGCGCTGCGATTCCAACGGCGGCAAAGTGGCCTGCCCGGTGATCCTGCGCGGTGCGCCAGTGCGCTTGTTGCGTCAACGCTCGATGTGGCCGTGCAAGGAGGGCCGCACCTGGGGCACCCGCCGTAACGAAATCTGGGTGTCACGCGGTTGCGATGGCGAGTTCGAAGTCGGTGCCGAAGATGGTTCCGGCTTTGTGGCCGTGCCGCGCATGATCACCTGCGAATCGAAGAAGAGCTCGCGCCGCACCTGTGGGGTGTCGGTGGAGCGCCAGGTGCGCGTGGGCCGGCAGATCTCCAAAAAAGAATGCGTGGAAGGCCAGACCTGGGGCTGGAGCCGCGATGGGGTGTGGGTGAACGACGGCTGCCGTGCCGAGTTCATCGTCGACTGAGCGGCTGACGAACCTGCTGCGTATTGGTCTATTGCAGAGCGGTGGATCTTGGCTTTCGCTGCACAGGGCGGCTGATCTGCGGCTTGGCTGCAGGGCCCTTGCCGGCCCACCATCGCGGGACACGTCACAAGTACGTCCGTGTAGGCTCTTACGCGGCATCCATGCCGCGTAAGGTCCCGCGACGGTGGGCGGGCAAGGACCAGTGAAGACGGTCGGTGTGCATGGTTGCAAGCAATGCTTTAGCTGCTTCTATTGGCTCGCTCTCATGAAGTTGTATGCCCCGCACAGAACGCTAAAGCACCCGCTAGACGGCCGCCTTTCACCCAACAGCGGACTAACTCTCTGGTGCGGTGTCCTCGCCGCTTGCGGGACCGTGTGGCGGCATGGATGCCGCCACCGAGCCTACATGGACGTACTTGCGGCGTGTCCCGCGAGCGGCGAGGACACCGCGCGCTCGGCCAACCAGGCTTTTGCGCTTCAGGCATTGTTGCGCGCTGACCCCAGGCTGAGCACGGCAGGTCCACTGACTGGGCTGCCCGCGCGCCTTACAATAGCGCCATGAACGACAGCGCCCACATCGATTACGCCCGCTACGACCACATCCGCCCACTGCTGTGGACCGGCGACGCCCTGGAATTGCTCGACCAACGCAGGCTGCCCTTCGTGGTGGAGCATGTGCGTTGCGAGAGCAGCGACGCGGTGGCCGAGGCGATCCATTCGCTGGCGGTGCGCGGCGCGCCGGCGATCGGGATTGCGGCCGGGTGGGGCGTGGTGTTGGCGGCGCGCGAAATCGATGCCGATGACGGCAGCGCGGCATTGCAGAAGCTCGAACCGGCGCTGTTGCGGCTCAATGCCGCGCGTCCGACCGCGGTCAATCTGGCCTGGGCGCTGATGCGCATGCGTCGCGTGCTGGGCGCTGCCGGCGCCGACTGGCGCGCGGTGATCGCGCGCGAGGCGCAGGCCATCGCCGACGAAGATCTGGCCGCCAATCGGCACATGGGCGCACTCGGCGCTGCGCTGATCGCGCCGGGCAGCGGCGTGCTGACCCATTGCAATACCGGCTCGCTGGCCACCGCCGGTTTCGGCACCGCGCTGGGCGTGATCCGTGCCGGCATGGCGCAGCAGCGCATCGGCAAGGTGTTTGCCGGCGAGACCCGGCCGTGGTTGCAGGGCGCGCGCCTGACCGTGTGGGAGCTGCAGCAGGACGGCATCGACGCGACCTTGATCGCCGATTCGGCCGCCTCGCACCTGATGAAATCCGGCCTGGTGCAATGGGTGATCGTCGGCGCCGACCGCATCTGCGCCAATGGCGATACCGCCAACAAGATCGGCACCTATCAGCTGGCCATCGCTGCGCGCCACCACGGCGTCAAGTTCATGGTGGTGGCGCCGTCGTCCACGGTGGATATGGCCACCGCCAGCGGCGAGCAGATCGAGATCGAGCAGCGCGACCCGGGCGAATTGTTCGGGGTGGGCGGGGTCAGAACGGTGGCTGATGGCATCCATGCCTGGAACCCGGTGTTCGACGTCACCCCCGGCAGCTTGATCGATGCGATCGTCACCGAGCGCGGGGTGATTGCGCAGCCCGACCTGGCGCAGATGCAGGCCGCGTTCGGCGCCTGAGCCGGGCGCGGCGCGATAACGCTGCCAACACCGCGCAAACGCCGCGCAAGTGCTTGTTTCTGGCTGGTAAACCGGCGGCATCGGGCTGCCCCTTCGTGGTACAATCCGGGGCTTGAATCGATCGGCGGGAGCGTGGGGCCGGCAGCCTGTTACAGGGTGCTCCCGACGCGGCTTTCCGGCTCGCCCGCCACCTCAAAATTACGGAACCCGAATGGCAGAAACCGCCAAGGAAATCATCCAGGTCAATCTGGAAGACGAGATGCGCAAGAGCTATCTCGATTACGCGATGAGCGTGATCGTGGGCCGCGCACTCCCCGATGCCCGTGATGGCCTCAAACCTGTGCATCGCCGCGTGCTGTATGCCATGCACGTGCTGGGCGCGCACAGCAACAAGGCGTACTTCAAGTCGGCGCGTATCGTCGGCGACGTCATCGGTAAGTACCACCCGCACGGCGACCAGTCGGTATACGACACATTGGTGCGCATGGCGCAGCCATTCTCGCTGCGCTACATGATGGTCGACGGCCAGGGTAACTTCGGTTCGGTCGATGGCGACTCCGCCGCGGCGATGCGTTACACCGAGTCGCGCATGTCGCGGCTGGCGCATGAGCTGATGGCCGACATCGACAAGGAAACGGTCGATTTCCAGCCCAATTACGACGAAAAGGAACTGGAGCCGACGGTCATGCCGACCCGGTTCCCGAGCCTGCTGGTCAACGGCTCGGCCGGTATCGCGGTGGGCATGGCCACCAATATCCCGCCGCACAATCTGACCGAAGCGATCAACGCCTGCATCGCCTTGATCGACACGCCGGAGCTGGATGTCGAAGGCCTGATGGAGTACATCCCCGGCCCGGATTTCCCCACCGCCGGCATCATCAACGGCACCGCCGGCATCGCTGCCGGTTACCGCACCGGCCGTGGCCGCGTGCGCATGCGCGCCAAGGCCGACGTGGAAGTGGCCGACAACGGCCGTGAAGCGATCATCGTCACCGAGATCCCGTATCAGGTGAACAAGGCGCGGTTGATCGAAAAGATCGCCGAGCTGGTCAAGGAAAAGAAGCTCGAAGGCATCAGCGAGCTGCGCGACGAGTCCGACAAGGACGGCATGCGCATCTACATCGAGGTCAAGCGCGGCGAGTCGGCCGAGGTTGTGCTCAACAACCTGTATCAGCAGACCCAGATGGAGTCGGTGTTCGGCATCAACATGGTGGCGCTGATCGACGGCCGCCCGCAGTTGATGAACCTCAAGCAGATGCTGCAGGCGTTCATCCGCCACCGCCGCGAAGTGGTGACCCGCCGCACCATCTTTGAACTGCGCAAGGCGCGTGCGCGTGCGCACGTGCTGGAAGGCTTGACCGTCGCGTTGGCCAACATCGACGAGATGATCGAGCTGATCAAGACCTCGGCCAATCCACAGGAAGCGCGCGAGCGCATGCTGGCCAAGACCTGGGAACCGGGGTTGGTCGGCGCCTTGCTGGGCGCAGCCGGCGCCGAAGCCTCCAAGCCGGAAGATCTGCCGCCGGGCGTGGGCCTGATCAAGGGCTTTTACCAGCTCACCGAAGTGCAGGCCTCGCAGATCCTGGAAATGCGTCTGCATCGCCTGACCGGGTTGGAGCAGGAAAAGCTGACCGACGAGTACAAGCAGTTGCTCGAGGTCATCCAGGGCCTGATCCGCATCCTGGAAAATCCCGACGTGCTGCTGCAGGTGATCCGCGACGAGCTGATCAATATCCGCGAAGAGTACGGCGACGAACGCCGCACCGAAATCCGTCACAGCGAAGAAGATCTGGATATTCTCGATCTGATTTCGCCGGAAGACGTGGTGGTGACGCTGTCGCACGCCGGTTATGCCAAGCGCCAGCCGGTGAGCGCGTATCGTGCGCAGCGCCGTGGCGGCCGTGGTCGTTCTGCCGCAGCGACCAAGGAAGAGGACTTCATCGATCAGCTGTGGCTGGTCAACACGCACGACACGCTGCTCACCTTCACCAGCAGCGGCAAGGTGTTCTGGCTGCCGGTGTATCAGTTGCCGGAGGCCGGCTCCAATGCGCGCGGCCGTCCGATCATCAACTGGATTCCGCTGGAACCCGGCGAGCGCGTGCAGGCGGTGCTGCCGGTGCGCGAATACGCCGATAACCGCTATGTGTTCTTCGCCACCCGCAACGGCACGGTCAAGAAGACCCCGCTGAGCGAATTCGCGTTCCGCCTGGCGCGCGGCAAGATCGCCATCAACCTCGATGAGGGCGATGCGCTGGTCGGTGTTGCCTTGACCGATGGCGACCGCGACGTGCTGTTGTTTGCCTCCAACGGCAAGACCGTGCGCTTCGGCGAATCCACGGTGCGTTCGATGGGCCGTACCGCCACCGGCGTGCGCGGTATCCGTCTGACCAAGGGCGAAGAGGTGGTCAGCCTGATCGTGGCCGAGCGTGCTGCGGGCGTCGAAAGCGATGTCGAGGAAGAGAGCGTAGAGGACGTCGTGGAGAGCACGGACGTTGCCGATGCAGCGGTTATCGACGTTGCCGAGAGCGACGACATGGCCTATATCCTGACCGCCACCGAGAACGGCTATGGCAAGCGCACCCCGCTGGCCGAGTATCCGCGCAAGGGACGCGGCACGCAGGGCGTGATCGGCATCCAGACCACCGAGCGCAACGGCAAGTTGGTGCGTGCGGTGCTGCTGGGCGGCACCGACGAAGTGCTGCTGATTTCCGACGGCGGTACGCTGGTGCGCACCCGAGGTTCGGAGATCTCGCGCGTGGGTCGCAACACGCAGGGCGTCACGCTGATCCGTTTGTCCAAGGGCGAAAAGCTGCAGGCGGTGGAACGTCTGGATGCGTCGCTGGATGAAGTGGAAGACGTGGTGGACGATGCAGCCGTCGCACCGGCTGCAAGCACCAGCGAGTTGCCGCCGACCGAAGCGTGATCGCGCTTAGCGAGTAACGCAGTTGAAGAAAAACGCCGGCGCACAGCCGGCGTTTTTTATTGCACGCGGTGACATCTGCAACGCAGTGTTTTTCGACGGGGGCCGCAAAGAACGCGGCTCTTTCACCGTTGCGGGTCGAAGGTGGTTGACGGTGCGGCGGCGTTGCGTCGCCGCAGAATCGAACAGGAACAACTGATGACGATCGTGCATCGTCCTTCCCGTCGCGGCCATTGGGCGCTGGCGACATTGGGAGGCGTGATTGGAGTGCTCGGCGCTGTGCTGCTTGCAGGCGGCGTGTGGTTGGCCGCGCTGGGCGGCTCCTGGTACTACGCGCCTGCGGGCGCGGCCATGCTGGTTGCCGGCGTGCTGCTGTTTCGCGGTCGCAATGCTGGCGCGTGGTGGTTTGCTGCAGTGGTCGTGGCGTCGTTGTTGTGGACATGGTGGGAGTCGGGCAGCGATTACTGGCGTTGGGTGCCGCGTGCGGGCCTGATCGTCGGCCTGGCGTTCGTGCTGGCGCTGTTGCTGCCCAAGTTGGAGCGCCCGGTGTCGCGCGCGCTGTCGCGCAGCGTGGCCGGCGTACTGGCGGCGGTGTTTGTGGTGGCCTTCGCGCTGGCGTTCGTGCCGTTTGGGGTGACCGAGGCCGATGGCGCGTTGGCGCATGCGGCCGGCGTTGCCGCGAGCCTGGTCAATCGCACCGTTCCAGCGTCGCTTGCGTCCTCTGGCGCACAGCCGGCAAATGCGCCTGCCGATGACGACTGGGCCGCGTATGGACGCAGCCAGGCCGGGCTGCGTTATTCGCCGCTGCAGCAGATCAATCGCGATAACGTTGCGCAGTTGAAGCAGGCCTGGCTCTTCCACACCGGCGATCTGCCAAGCAAGCGCTGGGGCGCGGAAACCACGCCGTTGAAAGTGGGCGACAGCCTGTATGTGTGCACTGCGCGCAATCAGGTGATCGCGCTGGATGCATCCAGCGGTAGAGAGCGTTGGCGCTACGATCCCAAGGTCAAGGACGAGGCGATTCCGTATACGGCTGCCTGCCGCGGCGTGTCGTATTACCAGATGCCAGCGGCAGCCAACGATGGCGCAGGAGCGGTGGCAACGGCTACCTCGGCAATGTGCCGCACGCGCATCATCGAAGGCACGCTGGATGGTCGCCTGATCGCACTGGATGCACGCAGCGGCAAGCCGTGCGCGGACTTCGGCAACAACGGCCAGGTCGACATCACCGTGGGGATGGGCGAGACCCCGCCGGGCTATGTGTCGATCAATTCGCCACCGGCCATCGTGCGTGGCGTGGTGGTGACCGGCCATCAGGTGCTGGACGGGCAGAAGCGTTACGAGCCGTCCGGTGTGATCGAAGGTTTCGACGCGGTGACCGGCAAGCTGCGCTGGGCCTGGGACATGACCCATCCGGACTGGAACGGCGCACCGCCGCCGGGCCAAAGCTGGACGCGGGGCACGCCGAACATGTGGACCACGGCCGCAGCCGACGAACAGCTGGGCTATGTGTATCTGCCGATGGGCAACTCCACCGCCGATTACTGGAGCAGTTCGCGTACGCCGCGGGAGAATCGCTATGCGACCTCGCTGGTGGCGCTGGATGTCACCACCGGCAAGCCGGTGTGGAATTTCCAGACCACGCATATCGATGCCTGGGATTACGATCTGGGTTCGCAGCCGAGCCTGATCGATTTCCCCAAGGACGGGGTCAACGTGCCGGCGGTGTTGCTGCCGAGCAAGCAGGGCGAGTTGTACGTGCTGGATCGGCGTACCGGCAAGCCGCTGGTGGGCGTGGAAGAACGTGCAGTGCCCGGTGGCGGTGTGGAGCCGCAGATGCGCGCCAGGACGCAGCCGTTCTCGCTGTATCACACGTTGCGCAAGCCGGATCTGACCGAGCGCGACATGTGGGGGATGACGCCGATCGATCAGCTGGTGTGCCGCATCCAGTTCCGCAAGGCCAGCTACAAGGGCATCTACACGCCGCCGGAAGCCGACCGCCATTCGATCGAATATCCCGGCTACAACGGCGGTTCGGATTGGGGCAGCGTGGCGGTGGATCCGCGGCGCGGGGTGATCGTGGCCAACTACAACGACATGCCCAACTACAACCTGCTGGTGCCGCGCGCCAAGGCCGACAAACTGGGCTGGGCACCGCGCGACGAAGTGCGTGGCGATGCGGGCGGTGCGGAAGGTGCGGGCGATCCGCAGGCCGGCACGCCATATGCGATCAACGTCAATGCTGGCTGGCGTTTGCCGTTCACCAAGTTGCTGTGCAAGGAGCCTCCTTATGGCGGCATCCGCGCGATCGATCTGGCCAGCGGCAAGACCCTATGGGATCGCCCGTTCGGCAGTGCGCGCGGCAATGGGCCGTTCGGTATCCGCTCGGGGTTGCCGATCGAGATCGGCACGCCGAACAACGGCGGTTCGGTAGTGACGGCAAGCGGGTTGATCTTCATTGCCGCAGCCACCGACGACCTGATCCGCGCCATCGATCTGTCTACCGGCAGGGAGCTGTGGCACGCCAAGTTGCCGGCCGGTGGTCAGGCCAACCCGATGGTGTATGCCTACGGCGGCCGCGAGTATCTGGTGATCATGGCCGGCGGCCACCACTTCATGGAAACGCCCGCGGGCGATGCGGTGGTGGCGTATGCGTTGCCGCAGAAAACGCCTTGATTTGAGCCGTTATCGGACCTGCTCGCCAGAGTTCGTTAGCCGTTTCCAAGGCTTGAAACAAAAAAAGCGCACCGTAAGTGGTGCGCTTTTTTATGAGTGTCGCAATGTAGGTTTCAGCCAACGATGCTCATCGATACGCTGTCAGACAGCCAAGCATCTACGTGTTGATCTAACAGAACGCCGCGCCCACGCTCTTGCGAATCCCGAATCCCGAATCCCGAATCCCGAATCCCGAATCCCGAATCAAGCCACATTCGCCGCAACTGCTTCTTCCATCACCGCATCCTGCGCGTCCTGCGCCAGCGTGGCCTTGACGATGATCGAGCGGATGGCGTCGGTGGCATCGGACAATGGCACATCGCTGCTCAGACGCTGAAAGGTATCGCGGCTGTTGTAGCCGGAACCGTCCTTGAGATAGTGGTCGTACATCGACAGCAGGTCCTGGCAGGCCGTGATCAACGCGGCGACGTTACCGCGCACCAGCGCATGGCCGATCTGGTCGAAGCTGTGCAAGCAGTCCGCCAACCAGTGCAGGTCGTAGCGGGCGGTGTTCGGTTCGGGGGCATTGTGGCCGCGGCTGTAAGCGCTATAGCGACGCAGGCTGCGTGCAACGCGTGCCACATGCGCAAACAAGGTGCCGATTTCGTTGGCGATGTCCAGTTGCTGCACCATCACCATCGGAATCACCTGGGCCGTGGTCGCCTGTTGCTCGGCCGCGTTCTGTTCCTGCTGCTCCAGCGACTGTTTGAGCACCGCGTAGCTGCGCTGCAGCGATTCCAGCTCCAGCGTGCTGGCGGCCGCGCGTGCCTTCAACTGCGACAGCGCAGCCTGGTAGCGGGCAAGACTGTCCTGGGTGCTGGCAAGCTGGCCGGACTCGGCACGCAGTTGCCGGCCACGCACGAACGCCAGCCCGGTGGCGATGAGCGCCCAGAGTGCGAAAGCAGGCACCAGGTAGATCAGGATGCCCATGGAGGCTCCTCGAAACGTTGCATACCTTGTCGGCCTGATCCCGGTAGTCTTGAGGGCAATTGTCGAGAATGTGACGGGCTACGGTGGTTTTGCCGTCAAAGCAGGCCGCCAGCGTGCAGGTCCGCGCACCCCTGACGAAAGACACGTTGCGAGCGGTATCCCTGCATGCTCGAATCAACGCACTGGCCAGCCCGGAGTTCCGCATGCGCAGATGGAGTTGCTGGCCGACCAAACTGTGGAACATGTGCGCAGTCGCACTGGTCTGGATATTGCTGTGCGCCACTGCGCATGCCGCGCCACCCACACCGTCATCGACGTCATCGACGCACGTCCAGGTGGGCTACAGCGAAGCGACGGATCTGTTCAACCTGCTGGATAACCTGTCGGATTGGTTGCCGGGCTTTACGGTGCCCGTCTATCGCAGCTACGTTGAAGCCCATGGGGGGCTGGATCAGGCGGACCTTGCCGCGCTTGCCGCCTATGCGGATTTCCGCCGCCGCACCTCGGGGCTGGCAAAAGACGACGATCTGGAGGTGGTCGACCGAGTCTTTGCGCCAGACGTCACCCGTGAGGCGGATCCGTTCTCCCGGCATTTCCTGGGGAGCGAAGACTTCGAAGCTTCAGCGAACGCCGCCATTGCAAAGCAGTCGGCAGATGACCAGAGACTGTTGCGCGCGTATTTTGCGCGGTTCGTTCCGCGTGCGAGCCGTTTGATCGCAGTTGCACCCCGTTTCGAGCAACAGAGGCGCGTGCTGAGAGAGGAGCTGTCCAACCCGGCCGTTTCCCGGTTGGCATCGCAGATGCGCGATTTCTTTGCGGTGCCGGAACCTCCGGTATTCGAGGCGCGATTCGTGTGGTGGCCGGACATGGATACCACCCAGGCCAAAGTGCGTGGACGCACGATGCTGCTCTATTCGCAGCACGATGCGCCCACCGGCACGGCATCGATGGACTGGACGCCGATCCTGTTGCACGAGTTGAGTCATTACTTGTCTGCGGGGCAACCATCCGCGCGTAAACGCATGCTCGCTGCCAACTTCTTGCGGCTGTGTCCGAGTGCGGCCGCCTTGCGTAACCCGCTCAACGCGCTGGAAGAGCCATTGGCGATTTACTGGGGGCAGTATCGATTCGAACATGCGGTGCGTGGACGTGCGTTGCCGATGGCGTCGCAGTGGTATATCCAGGCGGATGCAGATCGTGCAGCGAAGGCGATCGCAGCCGCCTATCCGGCAACTGGAGCAGCGCCGCTGCTCGATGACGGCGCATTGCTGGTGGCTGCTGCATCGTCCTGCAAGCAGACAGAGATGGAAACCAAAGCCGATTAGAGCGGCTAACAAATTAGTGTAGAACGGTTGATCTGCAGCTTGGCTGCGGGGCCCTTGCCCGCCCACCATCGCGGGACACGCTGCAAGTACGTCCTTGTAAGCTCTTACGCGGCATCCATGCCGCGTAAGGTCCCGCGACGGTGGGCGGGCAAGGACCAGTCGGGATAGTTGGTGTGCATGGTTGGGAGCAGTGCACACAGCCTACCGACAGCGTGCGGTATACGGCGCTGTCGGAGGGCGAACTCAGCCAAGAATTCCCGGCAAATCCAGCCCTTTTTCCTTCGCGCAATCGGTGGCGATGGCATAGCCGGCATCGGCGTGGCGCATCACGCCGGTGGCCGGGTCGTTCCACAGCACGCGTTCGATCCGCTTGTCGGCCGCTTCGCTGCCGTCGCAGACGATGACCATGCCGGCGTGTTGCGAGAAGCCCATGCCGACGCCGCCGCCGTGGTGCAGCGACACCCAGGTGGCGCCGCTGGCAGTGTTGAGCAGGGCGTTGAGCAGCGGCCAGTCGGAGACGGCATCGGAGCCATCGGCCATGGCCTCGGTTTCGCGATTCGGCGAGGCGACGCTGCCCGAATCGAGATGGTCGCGGCCGATCACCACCGGCGCCTTCAACTCGCCGCTGCGCACCATCGCGTTGAAGGCCAGACCCAGCCGATGCCGATCGCCCAGACCGACCCAGCAGATGCGCGCAGGCAGGCCCTGGAAGGCGATCTTTTCGGCGGCCATATCGAGCCAGCGATGCAGATGCGCATCGTCGGGAATGAGTTCCTTGACCTTGGCGTCGGTCTTGGCGATGTCCTCCGGATCGCCACTGAGCGCGACCCAGCGGAACGGGCCGACGCCGCGACAGAATAGTGGCCGGATGTAGGCGGGCACGAAGCCGGGGAAGTCGAACGCGTTGTCGACGCCTGTTTCCAGTGCCATCTGGCGCAGGTTGTTGCCGTAATCCACGGTGGGCACTCCCAGCGCGTGGAAGGTGAGCATGGCGCGGATGTGGCTGGCCATCGACTCGCGCGCGGCGGCTTCCACTTCCTTGGGTGCGCTCACGCGCTTTGCGTCCCATTCTTCCACGCTCCAGCCCTGCGGCAGGTAGCCGTTGACCGGGTCGTGCGCGGAGGTCTGGTCGGTCAACAGGTCCGGCTTGATCCCGCGTAGCAGCAACTCGTCCAGTACGTCGGCGACATTGCCGAGCAGGCCGACCGACAGCGGCTTCTTCGCCGTGCACGATTCCTCGATCAGGCGCAGCGCTTCGTCCAGCGAGTCGGTCCAGGTGTCCAGATAACCGGTGCGCAGGCGCATGTCGATGCTGGAACGGCGGCATTCCACCGCCAGGCACGAGGCGCCGGCCATCACCGCGGCCAGCGGCTGCGCGCCACCCATGCCGCCGAGGCCGCCGGTGAACAGCCACTTGCCGGCCAGGTTGCCGGCGTAATGCTGGCGGCCCATCTCCACGAAGGTTTCGTAGGTGCCTTGTACGATGCCTTGCGCGCCGATGTAGATCCAGCTGCCGGCGGTCATCTGGCCGTACATCGCCAGACCTTTTTTATCGAGTTCGTTGAAGTGGTCCCAGGTGGCCCAGCGCGGCACCAGGTTGGAGTTGGCGATCAGCACGCGTGGCGCATCGGCGTGCGTGCGGAACACGCCGACCGGCTTGCCCGATTGCACCAGCAAGGTCTGGTCCTCGTCCAGGCGGGTGAGTGCGGCGACGATCGCATCGAAGGATTCCCAATCGCGCGCTGCGCGGCCGATGCCGCCATACACCACCAGTTCCTGCGGGCGCTCGGCCACGTCCGGGTCCAGATTGTTCATCAGCATGCGCAGCGGCGCTTCGGTGAGCCAGCTCTTGGCGGTGAGCGTGGTGCCGGTGGCGGCGCGGATGACGCGGGTTGCATCGTGACGGGTCATGCCGGGTTCCTTGCAATCAACGGTGCGCCGCAGGCGGCGCGGTGTCGGAGGAGGGGTGTGTTGCGTTGGCGAAGTGCAGGCAGGTCAGCAGCACGTGCCGCAGCACGGCGCGTAATGCCACTGCGTGCGCGGGATGCCACGGCGTGGGCCAGGTGTCTGGCGTGATGTCGTCGGGCTCGCGCATGTAACCGCGGCAGGCCAGCTCCATCTGCAGCGTATGCACGCCGCGCTCGGGCTGCGCGTAATGGCGGGTGATCCAGCCGCCCTTGAAACGCCCATTGCGCACGGTGCTGGAGCCACTGCTGCGGCACAGCCGTTCCACCGCATCGGTCAGGTCTGGATCGCAACTGCGGTCGTCATTGCTGCCGATGTTGAACTGCGGCAACTCGCCGTCGAACAGATGCGGGATATGCGAGCGGATCGAATGCGCGTCATAGACCACGATCTTTGGGTGTTGCGCGCGCAGGCGCACAATCTCGGTGTCGAGCGCAGCGTGATAAGGATCGAACCAGCGGGTGCGGCGTAGCTCGATCTGCGCCTGATCAGGTGCGTCACCGTCTGCGTACAACGGCTGATTGTCGAAAGTGGTCAGCGGGCACAGACCGGTGGTGTTCTGGCCTGGATACAACGATGCGCCGCTCGGGTCGCGATTGACGTCGATCACCGAGCGCGAGATCGCGGTACGCACGGTGGTGGCACCGAGCGATTGCGCGAAGTCGTACAGCTGATGCACCCACCAATCGGCATCGCGGCGCGCCAGCCACGGCGACACGAATCGATCGGCCACCTCGTCGGGGAGCTCGGTACCGGTATGCGGGAAGCTGAGGATCAGTGGAGCGTCGCCGCGGTGAACGTCGAGCCAGGGCAGGGCGCTCATCGTTGCGCGCCTTGCATCAGTGCAACCGCCCAGACGTCTTGAGGGCGCGATTGTGTCTTGTCGGTCTGCCGATTCATGCGTCCTGCTCCACGCCCGGCAATGCCATCGCCACCGCACGCGCCAGTGCGCCCGAGCGTACCAACGCGCTGGCAGCCAGCATGTCGGGATGGAAATAGCGGTCGTCCTGCAGCATGGGTACTTGCGCGCGCAGCAGTGCGCGTGCGGCTTCCAGTGCGGCGCTTGAGCGTAGTGGCGCATGGAAGTCGCAGCCCTGCACCGCAGCCAGCAACTCGATGCCGATCACGTGCGTGGCGTTTTCGGCCATCGCCAACAAGCGACGTGCGCCGTGCGCCGCCATCGACACATGATCTTCCTGGTTGGCCGAGGTCGGAATCGAATCGACACTGGCCGGATACGCGCGTTGCTTGTTCTCCGACACCAAGGCCGCAGCAGTGACCTGCGGAATCATGAAGCCCGAATTCAAGCCAGGGCGCGGGGTGAGAAATGCCGGCAGGCCGGACAACGCCGGGTCGACCAGCATCGCGGTACGGCGTTCGCTGATCGAGCCGATTTCGCACACCGCCATTGCCAGCATGTCGGCGGCAAATGCGACCGGCTCGGCGTGGAAGTTGCCGCCCGACAAGGCCTCGCCGGTATCGCTGAAGACCAACGGGTTGTCGGAGACGCCATTGGCCTCGATTTCCAGCGTGCGTGCGGCCTGGCGCATGATGTCCAGCGCCGCGCCCATCACCTGCGGCTGGCAGCGCAGACAGTACGGATCCTGCACGCGCACATCGCCGAGCCGATGCGATTCGCGGATGCTCGAATCGGCCATCAGCGCGCGCAGCGCTGCAGCGGTGGCAATCTGCCCAGGCTGCCCGCGCAGGGCATGGATGCGCGCGTCGAACGGCGTATCCGAGCCCTTGGCCGCTTCCACCGACAAGGCGCCGGTGACCAGCGCGGCCTGCAGCACGGTTTCGATCTCGAACAAACCGGCCAATGCGCAGGCGGTGGAAAACTGGGTGCCGTTAAGCAGCGCCAGGCCTTCTTTCGCGCCCAGCACGCGCGGCTGCAACTGCGCCTGTGCGAGCGCTTCGGCGGCAGGTAAACGTTGCTCGCCGACGAAGGCCTCGCCTACGCCGATCATCACTGCGGCCAGATGCGACAGCGGCGCCAGATCGCCAGAGGCGCCGACCGAGCCCAGGCACGGCACCACCGGCGTGATGCCCAGACGCAGCATCGCGTCCAGCAGCGCCAGCGTCTGCGGCTGCACGCCGGAGGCGCCTTGGGCCAGGCTGGTGAGCTTGAGCGCCATCATCAGCCGCACGACCGGGACGGGTGTGGGCTCGCCGACACCGGCCGCGTGAGACAGCACGATATTGCGTTGCAGGGTCTGCAGGTCCTCGCGCTCGATGCGCACGCTGGCCAGTTTGCCGAAGCCGGTGTTGACGCCGTAGACCGGCTCGCCGCGCGCAACGATGGCCTCCACCGTCTGCGCGCTGCGCAGTACGGCGGCCGCGCAGGCGTCGTCCAACACGACCTCGGCGCCGCGATACAACGCACGCCATTGCGCCAGGGTGACCTGGCCGGGCTGCAAGACAACAGAACTCATGACGACTCCGGATTCAGCAGGAATGCCCGCGCCAGACGCGGGCATGAAGTGGGTTGAAGCCCATGCGGTAGACCAGATCGGCCGGCGCGTCGATGTTCCAGATCGCCAGGTCGCAGTGCATGCCGGCGCGCAGCCGGCCAAGCCGCTCGCTGCGTCCGAGCGCACGTGCAGCCTCGCGGGTAAAACCGGCGATGCATTCGTCCACGGTCATGCGGAACAAGGTGGCGGCCATGTTCATCGCCAACAACGGACTGGTCAGCGGCGAGGTGCCTGGATTGCAGTCGGTGGCCAGGGCCAGCGGCACGCCGGCGGCGCGCAACGCGGCGATCGGCGGCAGCTGGGTATCGCGGGTGAAATAGAACGCGCCCGGCAACAGCACCGCCACCGTGCCGGCGCTGGCCATCGCGGCAACGCCGTCGCTGTCCAAGTATTCGATGTGATCGGCCGACAGCGCGCCATAGCGCGCGGCCAGTGCTGCGCCGTGCTGGTTGCTCAGTTGTTCGGCGTGGATCTTGATGCCCAAGCCGTGCGCCTGCGCGGCGATGAAGATCTGTTCGGCCTGCGCGTGCGAAAAAGCCAGGTGCTCGCAAAACACGTCCACCGCCTCGGCAAGACCTTGCGCGGCAATCGCTGGAATCATCTGCGTGCAGACGGCGTCGGTATAGGTCTGTGCATCGCCGCCCGGTGGCACCGCATGCGCACCGAGGAAGGTCGGCACCACCTCGACCTTGCGCAGCGCGGCGAGCTGGCGCGCCACGCGCAGCTGCTTGGTTTCGTCCTCCAGCGTGAGCCCGTAGCCGGATTTGATTTCCAGCGTGGTCACGCCTTCTGCGAGCATGGCGTCCAGGCGCGGCAGGCTGGCGGCCAGCAGCGCCGCGTCGTCGGCCGCGCGGGTTGCGCGCACGGTGGCCACGATGCCGCCGCCGGCCGCGGCGATCCGCGCATAGCTGGCGCCGCGCAGGCGTTGTTCGAATTCGTTGGCGCGGTTGCCCGCGTACACCAGATGGGTATGGCAATCGATCAGACCGGGGCCGATCCAGCGGCGCTGGCAATCGTGCGCGGTGTCCGGCTCCAGCGCCGGGGCCTGCGCGGCGGGGCCGGCATAGGTGATGCGGCCGCCCTGGCAGGCAACCACGCCATCGTCCACGATGCCCAGGCCGCCATCGGCGGCGTCCAGTGTCATCAGTTGCGCGTTGTGCCAGAGGACGTCGCAATGCATGGCGCAGGCTCATGGTGTCTGATATGTATATACAATAGAACCGGCAATCGAGGGTGTCCAGTGGTAGACCAACAGGTGCAGGCGGTGTGGGCAGCCCGGGCGCTTTTGCCCGATGGCTGGGCGAGCGGTGTGCGGATCGTGCTGGCACAGGGACGCATCGCCTCGGTGCAGACCGATGCTGCGGTGGCCGCCACCGATACCCGTGTCGAGGTGCTGCTACCCGGGTTGGGCAATCTGCACAGCCACGCGTTCCAGCGCGGCATGGCCGGCCTGACCGAGGTGGGCGGGCGTAGCGGCGACAGTTTCTGGAGCTGGCGCGAGTTGATGTATCGCTTCGTCGACCGGCTCGATCCGGACAGCCTGCAGGCGATCGCCGAACAGGCCTATGTGGAAATGCTCGAAAGCGGCTTCACCCGCGTCGGCGAATTCCATTACCTGCACCACAGCCCCGGTGGCGCGGCATATGCGCAGGCCGGCGAAATGTCCGGGCGCATCGCCGCTGCCGCCGCCAACACCGGCATCGGGCTGACCTTGCTACCGGTGTTCTATGCGCATTCGGATTTCGGTGGCGTCGCGCCGAGTACAGCGCAGCGTCGCTTGATCCACGACATCGACGATTTCGCACGCTTGCTGGACGACTGCACGCGCAGCCTCAAGGCCTTGCCCGATGCGGTGCTCGGGTTGGCGCCGCACAGCCTGCGCGCGGTCACGCCAGAACAACTGGCTGCGCTGGTGCCGCTCACCACTGGCCCGATCCACATCCATATCGCCGAGCAGCAGCGCGAGGTCGATGCGTGTCTGGCCTGGTCGGGCAGGCGCCCGGTGCAGTGGCTGCAGGCTAACGCGTCGGTGGATGCGCGCTGGTGTCTGGTGCACGCCACGCATGTGGATGCGAGCGAACTGCAGGCGATCGTCGACAGCGGCGCAGTGGTCGGGCTCTGCCCGATCACCGAGGCGAATCTGGGCGACGGGCTGTTCCCGATGCAGGCATTTGCCGCTGCGGGCGGGCGTTTCGGGGTGGGTTCGGATTCGAATGTCTTGATCGATGCGGCCGAAGAACTGCGCCTGCTCGAATACGGCCAGCGCCTGCACCTGCAGGCGCGCAATGTGCTGGCGCAAGGCGGCGTTTCCAGTGGGCGGTGGTTGTTCGATCAGGCCAGCGATGGCGCGGTGCAGGCCTTGGGTATTGCACGCGGTGGAATCCGTGTCGGCGCATCGGCCGATCTGCTCGAGCTGGATCTCACCCATCCGGCGCTGCTGGCGCGCAGCGACGATGCCTTGCTCGACAGTTGGCTGTTCGCCGCACGCGGCAGTGCCGTGCGTACGGTCTGGCGCGCCGGGCAACCGGTGGTGCGCGACGGGCAGCATGTGGATCGCGCGCGCATTGCCACGCGTTTTGCCGGCGTTTTGCGATCGCTGCTGAGCAACTGAGCGGATGCGCGCACAATGCGGGTCTGACCGGAGATCTGCTTTGACCGCCCACCCCATCGCCGCGCCCGGCACCCTGCATCAACGCATCCGTCAGGATCTGGAACAACGCATCCATAGCGGCGACTGGCCGCCCGGTCATCGCGTGCCGCCCGAACACGAGTTGATGACGCAGTACGGCTGCTCGCGCATGACGGTCAACAAGGTGCTCGGGCTGCTCGCCGACGCCGGCATGATCGAACGTCGCCGCCGCACCGGCTCGTTCGTGGCGCGGCCGCATCCGCATCTGGAACAGGTGGCGCTGTCGATCCCGGATATCGAAGTGGAGATGACCACGCGCGGCCATGCCTATCGGTTTTCGTTGCTGTCGCGGCGACTGCGCAACCTGCGTCAGCGCGTGCCGCAGGAACGCGCCCTGGGCAGCACCGGCAAAGTCCTGGCGTTGGAAAGCGTGCACCTGGCCGACGGCAGTCCATTCGCGCTGGAGCAACGCGTCATCGATACCACCACGGTGCCCGAAGCGTTATTGCAATCGTTCACCGATGTGGCGCCGGGCAGCTGGCTGTTGCGCAACGTGCCGTGGACGCGCGCCGAACATCGCATCAGCGCGGCCAATGCCGACGCCGCGCAGGCCGAGCGCCTGCAGGTGGACGATGGTGCCGCGTGTCTGGTCATCGATCGCCACACCTGGCGCGGCGATCAGCCGGTCACCTACGTGCGCCAGTGGTTTCTGGGTGGGTCGTACGATCTGGTGGCGCGGTTTGCGCCGGGAATGCGCTGAGGTTCGCAGCGACTGGCCAACGCGCCAATCACCCACTCAAAGCGTCGTGCATTGACGCCAACGCACCGGCTCGTCCACACCTGCGCGCGGGTTGAGTTGCACGCGCACGGTGCGCAGGTACGGGTAGCGTTCCAGTTCGCGGCAGATCAGCGGCCAGGCGGCGGCGTCTTCGACCGTGCGGTCCACCGCCAACGTTGCCTGGGTGATCCAGATCCCGCGGAGTAGACCGGGTGTCTGTGCGAGCGTTTTGGAAACCTCGCGTTGATAGCCCTGCATGGTTGCTGCATCCGGTTCTTTCCCGCTCGCGAATGACGTGGCTGCCGGGGCCGATGCAGTTGTGGGCGCTGCCTGCGACGTATCAGTAGCAGTAGCCGGGGCAGCGGAAGGCGCAGCACGCACGGGTGCGGTAACCGGTGGGGTAGGTGTAATTGCAGTCTGCGTCAGCGCCGCTTCCGGCAGCGCCGGCTGCAGTGCCAGCACAGCGACCAGCGCCAAGGTTGCCAACGCCACACCGGCGATGGTGCTGTGGCGGATCGCGCGGCGCCTTGCCATGCCGACCACACCGGTTTCCATGTCGCCGGGCAGGTAGGGTTTGAGCAGTGGCCACAGGCGCGTGCCGTCCAGCACTTCGATGGATTGCTTGTCGGCGGCCGCGATGCCTTCGCGCTCCATGCGGCCCTCGGTCACCATCACGCCGCCGCCGGCACCGGCCAGCCGCGCCATCGCGCCCAACTCGTTGACCGCCGCCACGCCGATGCGATAACCGCGCCCGTGCTTGCAGGCAACCAGACGGGTGCCGTGGCCGGTCTGCATCATGAAATCGGCGGTGGGCAGCCCGTCCTGCGGCAGCCGGGTCGGTTGCCAACCGCGTTGGTCCTGCAGCACGCGCAGCACCAGGGCGGAAAAATCACGCCAGTGCATCGCTGCCAGGGCGCGCACGCCCTCGGTGGTTTCGTCGGCGCGACGTCGCACCAGCCAGACATAAGCGCACACCGCCAGCCACAGCAAGAGGGCGGCCAACAGCGCCAAAATCCAGAAAGGCATCAGTATCAAACGAAGTTATGTCGCGTATAACGAAATGGTGCGTCTAGAAGAATCCCTCGCGCCAGATTCGTCAATGGATCGCGCGCGGCGAACTCACGAGCCGTGATCCAGACAGCGAAAGACCCGCCAGTCCGAAGCCGTGAGGGGAGGGAGCAAACGGACTTCGTGTTACAGGACCGGCGGGTCCTTCTCGATTGTGTGGAAAATGATGCTGCTTTGCAACATTCGCCGGGTGCCAGGCTTATTCGCCGTCGAACGCAGTGGTGTTTCCGGTCGATGTGCTGCCTGGCGTAGTTGATCCAGTGCCGGCCGTGTCGCTAGTGGCAGCCTGCGCCGCTTGATTGGCGGTACGGTTGGCGCGCTTGGTGGCGGCGGTATTGGCGCGCACCTGGGCCTTCAACGATTCCACTTCTCGACGCAGGTTTTCCAGCTCGTCCTGTTCGGGGATGTTGAGGGTGCGCAGCACGCCCTTGACGCGTTCGTCGAAGGCCTTGCCCAGCCGGTCCCAGCCACGCACGGCGGTGTCGCGTGCCTGTTCGAACTGGGTCTCCACCTCTTCGCGGAGTTCGTCGACGCTTTCGCTGGCCTTCTGCTGACCCGTGCGCTCATAGGCCGCGCCCTCGCGAACCAGGGAATCGAACAATTTGCCGCCCTCGGTCTGGACGCGACCCAGCGCGCCGAGCCCGGCCAACCACACCGTCTGTGCCGATTCGCCAAGCCGGCGCGACATCTGCTCTGCCTGCGCCTGGAACCCATGGGCCGCGTTGTTGCGGTTGCCGTTCTGATCGTATCCGGTCGTCATGCGATGCTCCTGTAGGTTGCTAAAGCGACGTTGCTTTCACCCTAGTGCCGACGCTGCATCGGGCAGGTGAAGCATTGCCTGCTGGCGTCTATCTAGGTCATGTGTGCGCGAGACGCGTTTTCAAGCATCCGCGCATCCAGCGCGATGCGGGTGACCTTGCGCTGAAGGGCCGGCACCTCCAGCGCGGCCTGCTCAAGTTCGCAGGCCCCAGGCCTGGCCCGCTTGGGGCAAGGACCGTCAGACCGGCCTGCTCAGGCGAGTTTTTCGTTCAGCAAACGACGGATTTCCGATTCCACCATCGGCTGCACCGCCGACAACAGAAAGCCAAGCTCGGCGGTGACATGCACCTGCTGCGGCAGCAAGGCGATCGCCCCGTCCACACCGGCACGCGCGATGCGCAAGGTGTCGCCTTCCCAGTGCGAAGCGATGCCGTAGCGATCGGTCAGTTTGCGTGCCGCCTCGTCGATCGCTGCGCGGGCCTGGGCCGGCGTCAAGGAATGGTCGTGGCGGATATCGATGCTGGACATGGCGTGGAGAGGTGAGACGAAAGGAGCGCGCATTGTGCGCATGCGCGGGCCAGGCTCCAAGTGCGGATGCTGGCGGCGGACAGGAACGACGCGCAAACACCGCGCCTGTTGGGCGGACGCCGGTCACGTTGTTGGCCGCTGCATGGGGCAGACCTGCTAGGCTACGGCGGGTGCGCGATCTGCAAGTTCATTTCACTCACCGGCAGCAGCCGGATCATTCTCTCAAACCCGGCGTCCACCGGATCGTACGTCATGCCTCCGGCAGCGTGCGGGTGGTGGACGATGCGCAGGGCGCGTTGTTGTTGGCGCAGTTCTGCCTGGACCAGCGCGGCCTGTGGTTGCAGGTGGCCAACGGAATCCGCGGCATCCATGTCAACGGACGCCCGGTACGCCGCATGGCACTGCTGCGCCCCGGCGATGCGATCTACGCCGACGGCGTGGAGATGCTGCTGCGCAGTGCGCCATCGAGCGCACCTGCCAACGACGTGTCAGAGGACGACGCCGGCCTGAGCGAGGTCTGTCTGTTGTTGCGCGGGTTGGGTGGCCGTCATCACGGGCGCAGCTTCACGCTGGATCGCTCACGGCTGGTCGGCAGCGACCCGGCGGCGGATATCGTCATCGACGACCCGGCCTTTGCGGCCCAGCATGCGCGGCTGGAACGCCACGGAGACCGCGTGCTGATCCGCGATCTGGGTTCGGAAGAAGGCAGCTGGATCAACGGCGTGCAAGTGCGCGATGGCTGGTTGCAGGCCGGCGACCAGGTCGTCTTCGATGCCCGCCACCGGTTTGTCGTCGAAGTGCCGCGCACCCATCACGGCACCACCTGGGACATCCCCGACACCGAGCCGTTACCGCCGCCGCGCGCCACCCCCGAACCGACGCGTGCGCCGGTCAAGGTCGCGCGCTGGCCGTGGCTGCTGCTCAGCGCGGTGTTGCTGGCGGCGGCGCTGAGCGCCTTGCTGTGGTTCGGCGCGCGCTGAGTTTTTTCCAGACCCGCCAGCCCAGTAATAGCGCAAGAATCCCGGCATAAAGCGCCGGTTCGCGGATATCGGATTTCACCAGCCACCAGAAATGCAGCACCGCCAGCAGCCCGATCGGATAGATCAGCATGTGCAGGCGGCCCCAGTTGCGCTTGAGCCGCCGCATCCAGCCCTGGGTGGAAGTGATCGCCAGCGGCACCAGCAGCAGCCAGGCCGTGAAGCCGACGGTGATATAGGGCCGTTTGATGATCTCTTCGAAGATCTGCGTCCAGAAGCCGCGCAGATCCAGGCTCAGGTAGGCCGCCAGATGCACGCTGGCGTAGAAGAATGCGTACAGCCCGAGCATGCGGCGGACGCGGATCAGTACCGTCTGGCCGGTGAGCTGGCGCAGTGGCGTCACTGCCAAGGTGATCAACAGGAAACGCAGCGCCCACAGCCCGCTGCGGTGCTCGATCTCGGCGACCGGATCGGCGCCCAGCGCATCGCTGCCGGTTTGCCACACCTGCCAGAACTGCCAGCCGAGCAATGCGATCGGCGTCAGCGCGGCCGCATGCAGCAGCGTCTTGGCAGCGATCAGGGAGGTGGATGTCTTGGCCATGCGATCTCGAAGAGGGGAGCGTGCTGCGTGGGTGCCATGCATGCATCGTCGGAGCGCACCCGGGCGCGACCGGCATTACCAGGAAAGCCCGTCGCGCCCGGGTGCGCTCCTACGACAGGCCGATCTCAAGCTGAACGTTTGTTGCCCTAGAACCACTTCTTCAGATCCATCCCCGCGTACAACGAAGCGACCTGATCCGCATAGCCGTTGAATGGCTTGGTCGCGATGCGCTCGGCGAACAGCTTGCTGGCGGTGCCGGCGATACGCCGCTCGGTCTTCTGGCTCCAGCGCGGATGGTCCACTGCCGGATTGACGTTGGAAAAGAACCCGTATTCGGACGGCTGCAGATCATGCCAGGCGGTCTCGGGCATCTTCTCGACGAAGCGGATCTCCACGATCGACTTGATGCTCTTGAAGCCGTACTTCCATGGCACCACCAGCCGCAACGGCGCGCCGTTCTGCTGCGGCAGCGGCTTGCCGTACAGGCCGGTGGCCAGCAAGGTCAGCGGATGCATCGCTTCGTCGATGCGCAGGCCTTCGCGATACGGCCAGTTGATCGAGCGGTAGCGCACGCCGGGCATCTGCTGCGGGTCGGCCAACGTGGTGAAGGCCACGTACTTGGCCTTGGAGGTCGGCGCAAAGCGCTTGAGCACCTCGCCCAGCGGTACGCCGGTCCACGGAATCACCATCGACCAGCCTTCCACGCAGCGCAGCCGATAGATGCGTTCTTCCGCGGGGATGCCCTTGAGCAATTCGTCCAGTGACAGGCTGCCGGGCTTTTCGCACTCGCCGCTGACCTTCACCGACCACGGCGACAGCTTCAAGGTCTTGGCGGCCTTCGACGGGTCGGTCTTGTCGGTGCCGAACTCGTAGAAGTTGTTGTAGCTGGTGACGTCTTCCAGCCGGGTCAGTTCTTCGGCGGTACGGAAGCCACTGCGCGCCTGCGCCGGGGTCACCACGGTCTTGGGCGGAGGCGGCGGGTCGGCCTCGGCGCACCCTGCCACCCCTAGCGCCGGGGTCAGCGCGAACAGCTGCAGCAGCCGGCGCCGGTCGCGGTAGACGGCCTCATCGGTGATCTCGCTGGACGGCGTCTTCAAGACATCGCGAAGGGACATGGCTCGCTCCTGACAGTGGCTGCAGATGAGAATAACGGACCACGGTGACGGCGCTGCCCATGGACGCTGCAACACCATACGTCGGCGTCGGTGAGAAGGATGCAGCTGCAACTTTTCTGCAACGCTGCCAAGGCCGATGCGCTGCGGCATACTAGAAGGCTAGCTCGACAAGGTGTGCCATGACACGCGCGTTCAATTTCAGTGCCGGCCCTGCGACATTGCCGGAATCGGTCCTGCGGCAGGCGCAGGCGGAGATGGTCGAGTGGAACGGCGTCGGCGCCTCGATCGTGGAAATCAGCCACCGCAGCGCCGATTTCATGGCCGTGGCGGCCGCGGCCGAAGCCGATCTGCGCACCCTGTTGTCGATTCCCGACGACTATGCGGTGCTGTTCACCGCCGGTGGCGCCACCACCATCCAGGCACTGCTGCCGCTGAATTTCGCCGCGCCCGGTCAGGCCGCCGACTACGTGATCAGTGGGCACTGGGGCAAGACCGCGATCAAGCAGGCCGCGCCTTATGTGGATGCACGGATCGCTGCCGACGGCCAGGCGGAAGGCTTCACCGATATCCCGCCGGTGGCCAGCTGGACCTTGTCGCCGCACTCGGCCTATGTGCACATCACCGCCAACGAGACCATCCATGGCGTGGAGTTTCGCGACACGCCGGATGTGGGCACGTTGCCGTTGTTCGCCGACTTCAGTTCGTCGATCGCCTCCGAGCCGCTGGATATCTCGCGCTACGGGTTGATCTACGCCGGGGCGCAGAAAAACCTGGGCCCGGTCGGCATCTCGGTGCTGATCGTGCGGCGCGACCTGCTCGAACGTGCCGGCCAGCCGCGCGCGGATATCTTCAACTACGCCTCGCACGCGGCCCGCGATTCGATGCTCAACACCCCGCCGACCTGGAACTGGTATCTGCTCGGCCTCAACGTGAAGTGGATGCTGGAGCAGGGCGGGGTGGCCGAGTTCGCGCGCCGCAATGCCGAGAAAGCCGCGCTGGTGTACGGCGCCATCGATGGCTCCGGCGGCTTCTATCGCAACCTGATCAAGCCCGCCGTGCGTTCGCGCATGAACATCCCGTTCTTTCTGCCCGATGAGCAGCTGGACGCGTTGTTCGTCAGCGAATCCAGGGCGGCCGGCCTGTTGGCATTGAAGGGGCACAAGGCCGTCGGTGGCTTGCGTGCCTCGCTCTACAACGCGATGCCGGTGGCAGGCGCGCAGGCGCTGGTGAGCTTCATGCACGACTTCCAGCAGCGTCACGGCTAAGAGTGACTAACAAAACTACTGCGCGACTGCTCGCTACGTTGTGTTAGCCGCTCTCAGTCTTCTCTTCGACCGCGGCAGCTGCCGCGCAGGCGCATGCGCCGTTATTCAAGGAATGCCCAGCGATGGCTCCCAAGTCCAACAAGCCCACCACCGCTACCGGCGGCAAGACCAAGCCGGCGAGTAAATCGGTAGAGAAATCTGCGGAAAAAGCTGCAAGCAAGTCGGCACCCAAGCTTGCAAAGCCGGCGGTCGCCGCACCGGTGCTGGCCGACGTGCGCGCCAAGATCGACCAGATCGACCGCACCATCCAGGAGCTGATCGCCGAGCGCGCCAACTTCGCCCATCAGGTCGGCAAGGCCAAGGGCAAGCTCGCCGCGGCGGTGCATTACTACCGGCCCGAGCGCGAGGCGCAGGTGCTGCGCATGGTGGTGGACCGCAACGAAGGCCCGCTCAGCGATGAAGTGCTGGTGCACGTGTATCGCGAAATCATGTCGGCCTGCCTGGCCCAGCAGGAACCGTTGAAGATCGGTTACCTCGGCCCGGAAGGGACCTTCAGCCAGCAGGCAGTACTCAAGCATTTCGGTCGTTCGGCAGTGGGCTTGCCGATGGCGACCATCGAAGAAGTGTTCCAGGAAGTGGAAGCCGGCAACGCCGATTTCGGCGTGGTGCCGGTGGAAAATTCCGGGCAGGGCACCATCCAGGTCACGTTGGACATGTTCCTGACCTCCAACCTGAAGATCTGCGGCGAAGTCGAGCTGCGCGTGCATCAGTACCTGCTCTCGCGCAACGGCCGGCTGGAGGATATCGAGCGTATCTACGCGCATTCGCAATCGTTCGCGCAGACCGCCGGCTGGTTGCGTTCGCACCTGCCCAAGGTCGAGAAAATCGCCGTCTCCAGCAATGCCGAGGGCGCACGCCGCGCCCGCAATGCCGAAGATGCCGCGGCGATCGGCGGCGAGAGCGCCGCGCACGTGTATGGCTTGAAGAAAGTCATCATGAAGTCGATCGAAGACGACGACGACAACACCACGCGCTTTCTGGTGATCGGCCGGCAGATCTTTCCCTCGTCCGGGCACGACCGCACCTCGGTACTGGTGTTCATCCACGACAAGCCGGGCGCATTGTTCGACGTGCTCAGCCCGTTCGCGCGGCATGGCATCAGCATGAATCGCATCGAGTCGCGGCCCTCGCATCAGGCCAAATGGGAGTACGGCTTCTTCATCGACCTGGCCGGCCACGTGGAAGACCAGGCGATGAAGCAGGCGCTGGCCGAACTGGAAGCGCACTCGGCGCAGATCAAGGTGCTGGGCTCGTATCCGGTGGCGATTCCATAAGCGCTTTTCCTCCAAGCCGGTAACAGCTGACGCGCCGCCATCTGCAAGGTGACGGCGCTACCACACCATTCTTCAAAGTGCAGTGCCGTGCATGGCGCTGCCGCAGCAATCGGACCACACGCATGAGCAGCAATACGCAACATTGGATCGCGCAGCAGGGCAGCGCACTGCAGGGCAGCCTGGCCATTCCCGGCGACAAATCGGTCTCGCATCGCGCGGTGATGTTTGCCGCCTTGGCCGATGGCAGCTCGCAGATCGATGGCTTTCTCGAAGGCGAAGACACGCGCTCCACTGCGGCCATTTTCGCCAAGCTCGGCGTGCGCATCGAAACACCCTCGGCATCCCAACGCATCGTGCACGGCGTGGGCGTGGATGGCCTGCAGCCGCCGACTGAGGCGTTGGACTGCGGTAACGCCGGCACCGGCATGCGCCTGCTCGCCGGCCTGCTGGCCGCGCAGCGCTTCGACAGCGTGCTGGTGGGCGACGACTCCCTGTCCAAGCGCCCGATGCGGCGCGTGACCGGCCCGCTGGCGCAGATGGGTGCCAGCATCGACACCGAAGAAGACGGCACGCCGCCATTGCGCGTGCATGGCGGGCAAGCTTTGCATGGCATCGACTTCGTCTCGCCGGTCGCCAGCGCACAGGTCAAATCCGCCGTGTTGTTGGCAGGGTTGTATGCAAAGGGCGACACCTCGGTGACCGAGCCGCACCCAACGCGCGATTACACCGAACGCATGTTGTCCGCATTCGGTGTGGAGATCGATTTCTCGCCAGGCAAGGCGCGCCTGCGCGGTGGTCAGCGTCTGCGTGCGACCGATATCGCGGTGTCGGCCGATTTCTCCTCGGCAGCGTTCTTCATCGTTGCCGCCAGCATCATTCCAGGCTCGGACGTGGTGCTGCGTGCGGTGGGTTTGAATCCGCGTCGCACCGGGCTGCTCGCTGCATTGCGGCTGATGGGCGCGAATATCGTCGAAGAAAATCACGCCGAACATGGTGGCGAGCCGGTTGCCGATCTGCGCGTACGCTACGCACCGCTGCAAGGCGCGCAGATTCCCGAAGCGTTGGTGCCGGACATGATCGACGAGTTCCCGGCCTTGTTCGTGGCTGCGGCTGCGGCAAACGGGCAGACGGTTGTCACTGGCGCCGCCGAATTGCGGGTCAAGGAGTCCGATCGTCTGGCGGCCATGGCCACCGGTCTACGCATCCTGGGCGTGCGGGTCGACGAGACGCCGGATGGTGCGACCATTCACGGCGGCAGCATCGGCAGCGGCGTGATCGAAAGCCACGGCGATCACCGCATTGCGATGGCCTTCGCCATTGCCGGTCAGCTCTCGACCGGCACCGTGCAGGTGAACGATGTCGCCAATGTCGCGACCTCGTTTCCAGGTTTCGATAGCTTGGCGCAGGGCGCCGGGTTCGGGCTCAACGTTCGGACGTAAATTCGACCGGCACCTGCACGCTGCTGACGACCGCGTGGCCGTCGCGCGTTGCAGGTTCAAAGCGCCACTGCCCCAGGCTCTCCATTACCGCAGCATCCAGACGCGGGTCGTCGCTGCCGGTGCGATCGACGATGGTCACATCGCTCACCTGGCCCTGCACATCCAGTTGCAGACGCGCGGTGCGGCTGCCTTCGATGCCGGCTTGCGCAATGTCGGCTGGATAGCGCGGCATCGCGTTACCCGGCAGCGGCTTGGCTTCTTCGCTGCTGACCGGTGTACGCGCCGGCTGGTGCGCGATCATGGTCATCGCACGCGGGCCTTCAGAGGTCGGCAGGATCTGGCGGCTTGCCGCCGGCAACGGGCGCGTGTCCTGCGCAAACGATTCGTCGCCATGCCGCGTCCACCACCAGGTCGGTACCACCACGAGTACCGCCAGCAGGGTTGCCCACAACCACGGCGATGCGCCATCTGCATCGTCTTCGCGCACACGCTCACGCATATGCGCGGCCTGTTGCGGCAGCGACTGCGTCTGGTGTGAAGAAGGATTCGAGGTGAAGGACATGGCCGGCCTCCTGGCGCATCTGTGGGATGACACGGCCAGTCTGGTCGGCGCTGCCTGAGGGGGAGCTAAGGCAGGGCGCCAATGAAGGGCTAAAACTCGGCAGGCGTTCAGCTTTGTCGAACTGGCAAACTACCTGTGCGGCTGCCGGATTGGTGCGCCCGGCAGACCGGATTCCGATGCATGCGCTGATGCGTCAACGCTTTGCGCGTGGACATCTGATGACCATCTGCGACGGTTCTGTCTGCAGGTCTTACTGCGCAGGCTTGAACTCGAACGGGATATCCACACTGCCGGCAATCGGCTGGCCATTGCGCTGTGCCGGGTGGAAACGCCACTGACGCACCGCTTCCATCGCGGCGCGGTCCAGATCGCGCGAACCGCTACGCTGCACCAGTGTCACGCCGCCGGGCTTGCCCACTGCGTCCACGTCCACCCGCACCACCACATCGCCGGCATCGCCACGACGCAACGCGGCCGAGGGATAGCGCGGCGGCGGCATCTGGCCCTGCATCGGTACCGGGCGATCGCCGCCCGCAGCTGCCGCAGTCGTTGCCGGTGCTGTGGTGCCAGGGGCTCCGGGACCTGCGTCTTCGGGCAAGGGCATCGGCGCGGGTGGGGCAGGCGGCGCAGTGTCCACCAGGGTCGGGGTTTCTTCGGGCGGCTTGGCCTGCGGCATGTCGCTGGCGCCGTCCTGGGCCGGCAGCGGCGCGGGTAGCGGCTGGATATCGTCGGTGGCTGGCGCACCTGCGCTCGGCTGGGCCGGCGAGGCCTTGTAGAAGTCGTCCTTGCGGCCGGTGGCCCACACCAACAGGAACAACAGCAGCCCGGCAACGAAGGCGATACCGGCAATTTTCAGGGTGTGGCGGGGCAGACGCAGAACGATCGGGCGATCGGACGCAGGGCGGGGCGCGGGCATGGAGCTCACCTGAAGGATCGGGTCAATTCTGGCATAGCGGCGGTGAATCGATCGCAGCAGGTGGCGGAACAGGCGATAATCTCGTGCTTCCTACTGACTCACACAGACTTCCGATGCTAGATCCGGCCCTGCTTCGCCAACATCCCGCCGACCTCGCCGAGCGCCTGCGCAGCACGCGCAGTTTCGCCCTGGACACCGCGGAACTGGAGTCGCTGGAAGGCGAGCGCAAGCGCATCCAGGTGCGCACGCAGGAGCTGCAGAGTCAGCGCAATTCCAAGTCCAAAGCGATCGGGCAGGCCAAGGCCAAGGGCGAGGATGTCACCGCGTTGATGGCCGAGGTGGCCGGTTTCGGCGACGAACTCAAGGCGTCGGAAGAAGCGCTGGATGCGATCCGCGCCAAACTCGAAACCATCGCGCTGGGCCTGCCCAATCTGCCGGCCGACGATGTGCCGCACGGCAAGGACGAGAGCGAGAACGTCGAGCAATCGCGTTGGGGCACGCCGCGCCAGTTCGATTTCGCGGTCAAGGATCATGTGGAACTCGGCGCGCCGCATGGCTGGCTGGATGGCGAAACCGCGGCCAAGTTGTCGGGCGCGCGTTTCACCGTGTTGCGCGGGCCGATTGCGCGCCTGCATCGCGCGCTGGCGCAATTCATGCTCGATCTGCATGTCGGCGAGCATGGCTACGAAGAGACCAATGTGCCCTTGCTGGTCAACGCCGATTCGATGCGTGGCACCGGGCAGTTGCCGAAGTTCGAGGACGATTTGTTTCAGACCGAAGTGGGCGAGTCGCGTCGCTATCTGATCCCAACCTCGGAAGTGCCGCTGACCAATATCGTGCGCGACGAGATCGTCGATGCCGAGCGCTTGCCGTTGCGCATGACCGCGCATTCGATGTGTTTTCGCGCCGAAGCCGGCAGCGGCGGCCGCGATACGCGCGGCATGATCCGCCAGCACCAGTTCGAAAAAGTGGAGCTGGTCACCGCCTGTGCGCCGCAAGACAGCGATGCCGAGCATCAGCGCATGACGCGCTGCGCCGAGGTGGTGCTGGAAAAACTCGGGCTGCCGTATCGCAAGGTGCTGCTGTGCACCGGCGACATGGGGTTTGCTGCGATCAAGACCTACGATCTGGAAGTGTGGCTGCCTTCGCAGGACACCTATCGCGAGATTTCGTCGTGCTCCAATTGCGGCGATTTCCAGGCGCGGCGCATGCAGGCGCGCTGGCGCAATCCGGTCAGCGGCAAGCCGGAGCTGATGCACACGCTCAACGGCTCGGGTACCGCGGTGGGCCGCGCAATGATCGCGGTGATGGAGAACTACCAGAACGCCGATGGCTCGATCGATGTGCCCGAGGTGCTGCGCCCGTACATGGGCGGGATCGAGCGGATCGGCTAAGCGCGGCTGACAAAAGCTGCCGAAAGCGGGCTGCGCTCATCGCCAGGCGGGCGCGGCCGCTGCTCGGAAGCAGCGAGCGCCACGCGTGCACGCCACTTTTGAGCGGGATGTCCGTACTCACCGACGAGGGCTCGCTACGTTTTGCCAGCTACTCCAAGTGCCGCTGCCGATACGACCGTGCAGCCGACACATGTACGCGAGCTGGCCGCTTCCAAAACATTGAAGAAAACGGGGCCGTCACTGGCCCCGTTTGCGTTTTTACGTGACGAGTTCATGCGCTTCGTCTGGGCAGACCACCTTGCAGATCCTGCGGGTGCGACCCAGTTGGCGCCAACGCCGGTGCGCTGCGCGCTTTCGCGGCAAGACGAGAGGTCCTCGACGCCAAGCATTGCATATCCCGGAAACCCGCCAGACCGGGCACCCGATACGACCGATGTCGTTGCCCTGTTGGGATAAAGGTGCTTAAATATCACTTATTGTTCTATCCATGGATACCTGTGCCATGCACGACCTGAATGACCTGTACTACTTCGCGATGGTGGTGGACCACGGCGGCTTCGCTGCGGCCGAGCGTGCGCTCGGGATCCCCAAGTCGCGCTTGAGCCGCCGCATCAGCCAGCTCGAAACCGACCTGGGCGTGCGCCTGCTGCAGCGCTCCACGCGCCGCTTTGCGGTGACCGACGTCGGCACCAGCGTGCATCGCCATGCCCAGACCATGCTGGCCGAAGCCCAGGCCGCACGCGAGGTGGTGGATCGCCTCAGTGCCGAGCCGCGTGGCCTCGTGCGTGTGAGCGTTCCGGTCTCGCTGGCGCAGATTCAATTGCCCAAGTTGTTGCCGGAATTTCTGACCAAGTATCCCAAGGTGCGGCTGCAGCTCAACATCAGCAACCGCCGTGTCGACGTCATCAATGAGGGCTACGACATCGCGTTGCGGGTGCGCTCGCGGCTGGACGACGACGGCAGCCTGGTGATGCGCAGCTTCGGCCAGGTGCAGGAATTGCTGGTCGCCAGCCCCAAGTACCTGGACCGCGCCGGCCGCCCGAAAGACCCGAGCGAGCTGGCCAACCACACCACCATGAGCACCAGCGAAGACGAAGCGCATCAGCGCTGGGAACTGCACGGCCCCAACGGCGAGATGCGCCGCGTAGACCTGCAGCCGCGTCTGGCCGGTTTCGATTTCCCGCTGCTGCAGTCGATGGCGCGCGATGGTTTCGGCATCACCATGTTGCCGGAGACCGTGTGCGCCCAAGCGGTGCGCAGCGGCGAGCTGGAAGTGGTGCTGCCGCACTGGTCGCTGCCGCAAGGCATCTGCCACGCCGTGTTCGCCTCGCGCCGCGGCCTGCTGCCGGCGGTGCGCGTGTTCATCGATTTCCTGGCCGAGCACCTGCCGCGCGAGATCGAACGCTCGCGTCTGGATTGCGGCGGCAACTGCGCCGAACTGGCCGAAAAGCTCAAGCGTGCCGCCGGCACTGCACCGCGTCTGGCCGTGGCCGAAGCCGGCTGAGCTGCGCCTGGTCGGCGAGGCCGGCTGACACGCCATTCGGCAGTCGCTCGTTCTCGGTAGTCAGCTCGCTTCAACGTTTGGCAGGTTGCATGCTTGGTCGGGTGCTCACGGCCGGCCGGTAAACATGCAGTGGCCTGCCGCGAGTGACGGCGCAGCAGGCTGCGCCAGCCAAAAGCAGTGCAGTGCAACCAAGCAAAGCGCGCCCGGGCATGCGAGAATGCGCGCCCGGGAGCGATCCCGGGGGGTGACACCGCACAAGCGGTGGTCACCATCAGCGTCACCCGCAAAGCGCGTGGCGCCTGCGTGATACACCGATGCCATCGGCGATCAGGCAGAGCAGCATCAAAGCAGCATCGGAGAGATGGCCGAGCGGTTGAAGGCACCGGTCTTGAAAACCGGCGAAGGGTCAAACCTTCCGTGGGTTCGAATCCCACTCTCTCCGCCAGTCGCATCCAAGTCATTGATTTTTAATGTAAAAATCTAATTTGGTTTGATTGGAAGGCAGGAAGCATGCAGAGGAAACACTCGCATGCGCATCCCTCATCATTTGAGCCGGTCGTCCACCGGCCGCTGGTCGTTCGTCCAACGTGTGCCCATCGATTTGCAAACCGTGATGGGCTGCCGGCTTATCAAACGCACCCTGCAAACGAAGGACTTGCCGCAGGCGCATGTGCGTGCGGTGGTGCTTGGAGCGGGCTATGCTCGGCTCTTCGCACAGTTGAAGGATCAACGCGTGACCAAGCTCAGTAAGTCGGACGCTGACCTCCTGATCGCTCGCCTGACGAGCGCTGAGAACCTCCAGGAACTGACGCTCAACCGCACCCGCCAACCGGATGGGACGGTCACCGAGCAGTGGCAGATCGACAGCCCAAAAGACCTGAAGTTGTATCGGCAGTTGCTGGAGTTGGAAGCAAAGGGTGGGGCAACCGCCCAGCCGTCGCGGCTCCCAGTAGCCGCCTTTAGCACATTCGGAGCGTTGCACCAGGCCGGCCCGGTGCAGCAAGGCTCAGTGCCAGCACTTGAAACGATGACCTTGGGCAAGGCTCGGGACGCGTTCCTGGCGACCCTCAAGGGTTCGACGCTGCCCAAGACCTACACGATCAAAAAAACGGCCATCGAGGCGCTGGTGGCATTCCTGGGTCCGAAGGCCAAGGTCCATGCCATCACCCGGTCCGATCTGGCGCGGTGGTATCAAGACATGCGAGAGAAGGGCGCTTCCACGCCAACCCTCACGAACAAGCAGAGCTACATCGGTGGCAAAGGTGGCTTCTTCGAGTGGGCCATGGCGTCGGGCTACTACCCGAAGGGCGACAATCCTGCCTCCGGCCATGTCAGTTATTCCCAGCGTGAAAAGCGGGCCCGAAAGAAGCTGGGGTTCAAGGCCTACGACAGGGCCCAGATCCAAGCCCTGTTTGCCCCCGAGGCGCTGGCCAAGCTGTCCGAGTCGGCCCGCTGGGCCTCCCTCCTTGGGCTCTACACCGGTGCCAGAGCGTCGGAAGTCGGGCAACTGCTCGTCAAGGATGTGTTCGAGGAGGACGGCATCCCGTGCATCCGCATCTCGGACGAGGGCGAACATCAGAAAGTGAAGACTGAGGTTAGCCTTCGGACGGTGCCCCTCCATCCCGAACTCCTCAAGATGGGTTTCCTGAAGTGGGTCGATGAAAAGCGCAGGGCTGGTCAGACGAGACTGTTCCCGACCGCCAAGGCGACGGCGGTGAACGGGCAGGGCAACTGGATCACCAAGGCGTTTAGTCGGCACCTCGCCGACGTGAGCAAGGACTGGGCGCCGGCGAAGCGGGGCTTTCACTCGCTTCGGAAGACGTTCATCCAGGAGTTGCAAGGCGCAGGCGTGGTTTCTGAGCTGCGAGCTCAGATCGTGGGGCACGAGCTTGATGACGAGCATCATGCGACCTATAGCAGGGAGTTTACCGTTCGCGAGAAGCTTGAGGGTTTAGGGGTGCATGCGCCTGGTATCAGAGGACTTTGCTATAAGCTGAACACGCGCAACGCGTAACGGCGCATGAAGTGTTAGACTGGTGCGTATCTACATAGTAGACACATTAGAGGATTGGAGCTAGGATAGGTTCAACGTAGCGCAGGAGAAGGCAAATGGCTATTTTGAAGATGTGGGGGAATAGTGCTGCAGTGCGAATCCCGGCGACCTATCTCGAGGAGTCCAAGTTTTCTATTGACGAGCCTCTTGTAATCACTGCGGAGGAAGGTCGCATTGTGATCGAGTCGAGCAAGCCGTCTTATAACCTTGCGGACTTGGTTGCTCAAATCACCCCAGAAAACACGCACGGCTTTGCTGGGCATTCCCAGAGAGTCGGGGCGGAGGATATTGAATGGTAAATCCCGGGTGGGTTCCGCGCAGGTCAGAAATTATCCATTTGGATGATGTGGGTGGGGCCGGTCATGAGCAGCGTGGGGACCGGCCACACTTGGTTCTCAGTTCGCAAGGCTACAACGACACGACTAGTCTAGTGGTTTGCGTTCCTGTCACAACTAAACCCAAAGGCAATCCTTTTGAAGTGAGCCTTAATGATTTGAACAAGCCGAGTGTTGCTTTAACAAATCAGGTCATGACGGCGGATTGGCGTAGTAGAAATGCTTTTTCCCGAGGATTTGCTAGTAAAGCTGAAATGCTCCAAGTTGAAGCCAAGGTTCGCGCTTTGCTTCAACTTTGACGTCAGTAGTTGAATTTCTATACCCCATTTTACGGGGCATATGGTGGGGGATGATCAACTGGTCAGCTGCGCCCAGAGCACCAGCAGCAGCATGGGCAGCGACTTCAGCATTGCCATTCCTCCCAAGCCCATGGTGACCACCAGGGGCGTCATCACCCACCACTGGACCCAAGAGAAGCCTTGGTCACGCTGCCGGGCCTCGTAAGCCTGGTGGGGATGAAGCCGCTCCGCTTTGCGCAGGCCCCGGCGAGCCATCAGCGGCCCAACGAGAAAGCCAAACGGACCCAGGAACAGCAGACTGAGCGAGAACCACCAGAAGAAGCGGTTGTGCGGAGTCATGACCTTCCTGGGAACAGCGCGCAGCGCGGCGTCCCCGCCAGCCCCCAGGGCGTCGACGGACGTTCCTGCCACCGAATCGGTCTTCATGCTCATTTGGCGTAGGCCCTCCAGGTTCCGGATTCCTTGGCATACCTCAGGTTCTTGCTGACGGGGATCGGCACCTGCCGGCCCTCAATGTTGAGCAAGGCTTGGCCACGGGTGTCGCACCGGTAGCCCTCGGCGCCCTCCGCTTCCGCGCAGGCGGAAAGCTCGAAGTTCTGAACGTCGGTGACTTGGCCGGCGCCGCTGTCTTTCAGCAGCCGGACAAAGGCTTCCTTGGCGTTGTTAGATGAGGGCTTGCCGCCGCAGGCGGTCAGGCCCAAGGCCGTGGTCAAGGTGACCAGGCCAATCCATACGTGTTTCATGTCGTTCCTTTGCTGAGGGATGGGAAAGCGGGCGAGGGTGGGGCTGCTACTTGTCGCGATTGCCTTCCGGTTTGAACCCGGCGATCCACATGCGGCTGTCTTTAAAGGGCGTCAGCATTCCCGAGGGGCCGGGGTGCAGGTCAGCCGTCTGAATGAAGCCGGCGACCCAGGCGATGCGCAGCGACACGTCCACGGCGCGGTCAGACACGCCGGCCCGGCTCACGTTGACCACGAACGGTTGGCTAGGCGGATTGGGGCCCGTCGACCGCTGCGCGCCGGTATTCGGCTTGCTGGGCGGCACCCGGATGCCGCTGAGCGAGTCGCGGCCTTTCCAGAGCGCGGCGGTGTTGAGCTCAGCGGTTTCGCCCAGTTCGTCCGTTTCCGTCAGCGGCGCATCGAAGCAGGTGCGGAAGGTCTCGATGGTTGAGGCTGTCGGGCTGGTCCAGATGCGGGCCTCCGCCGTCCAGCAGGGCAGCGAAGTGCCCCACTCGGTGAAGGTCAACGCAACTCGGGGCCAGTCCAGCTTCCCGAGCTGGGCTTGCTGGTGGTTGTCGCCCTTGAAGAGACCTGACAGCTTCCCGGCGCCATTGATGGGGGTGTAAATCGAGCCGGCCGCTTGGCTGCCTGCCTTCGCGCCTGCGTTCGGCTGGATGCCGACCATCTGCTTCCCCGAGTCGGCGAGGCTTTTTCCAAGCTGGCGGAAGAAGCCGGGCTTTGGGGGCTGGGTGTCCTGGGCGTGGGTGGTGAGCGGCGAGACGAGCATCAACGCCAAGAGCGCAGCGAACGCTCCTTGTCCTGAAATTTCCATGTGGCCTCTGCTGGATGTGGTGCTATCTGCCATATTGGCAGATAAGTGCGTTAGGATGCTACTCGGTGCAGACTTGGAGGTCAGCCCTCAGTTAGATCTCCATGCCCGCTTCTCTGCCCACAAGTTCCGTCTTTGGTCGTCGCCTACGTGCGGCCAGGCGCGTGGCGGGCTTGTCGCAAGTCGAACTGGGAGCGCTGCTGGGGATGAACGAGAAAGCTGCCTCGTCACGACTCTCCCGCTACGAGCGAGGGGAGCGAGAGCCCGACCATGAGACGCTAGCTGCCTTGAGCGATGCACTGGGCGTGCCTCCGGCTTACTTCCACGCCAGCTCTGACGTATTGGCCGAGGTCATACTGCTTGTGGCTCGTCTCCCCGCGGAGCGTCAACAGACAGTGCTTGACCTAATTAAAGAGCATTTGACCCCGACACCGCCTTCCCGCTAGATCAATGCTCTACGGGAAGTACCCTATGATCGGCCGGGGCGATTGCGAAACTGTCACAAAATTTTTTGTAGTGGCGAAACTCGCTCATCCACCGAGCCGAGCTAATTCACGGCTGCCTGAATGCGAGCAATCGATGAACCGAGTAGACTTGACATTCTGTATCTTATAGGAGACAGTTTCCGTGCCAGATGTTCTTACGACTATCGAGTTTGACGAGTGGGTCAAAGGGCTCTCAATTATGGGCAAGGCGAAAGTCTTGGCGCGGATCACTAACATGGAGCGCGGAAACCTCGGTGACTGCGAACCAGTCGGCGAAGGTGTCTCCGAGTCTAGGATTAATTGGGGTCCTGGGCTCCGGCTTTACTTCGTTGAGCGAGGAGATCGGTTCATCATCTTGTTGGGAGGCGGAGATAAGTCCACTCAACAGCAAGATATCAACGCGGCTCTGGCGCGTGCACCGACGGTAATGAGTTAGTTAATTCACAAAGGCTTAGGAGAATGCTCATGGCTAATCTTCAGACATTCGATATCAGTGCTCATCTTCAAGACCTTGAAACTGTTGCTGCATATTTGGATGCCTGTCTTGAGGAGGGAGGGCAAGAGCTGTTCCTTGCTGGACTCGGGCATGTGATGAAATCTCATGGAATGAGTGAAATTGTTGCGCGAGCAGGGCTTGGAAGTCGCAGTAGCGCTTACCGCGCCTTTTCAAGCAGCGGTAATCCTGAGTTCGCATCCGTAGGCTCGGTCCTCGATTCGCTCGATCTTCGGCTATCGGTGGTCCCTAAGGAACACTCAGAAGCCGCTTGACAGATTTTCGGTCTGGAATGCCAACAAGTAACATTTCACGCTCTGGCTCCTGACGCGTGGCGCCAATGCTGTATTGCTCCATGCGATAGAGCAAGCACGGAGCCTGTAGTGGAGCTTTTAAGCTAACCGTGTGATGCGTGCTTGACCGGGAGGCTCTGTCCAGCGTGCAGAAGCATTCGAAGGTAGTCCTCGCATCATCACTCAAGGAGACCTTGGACATGTTGAGCAAGCTCTGCGCGATTCAAGAGGACGATCTGCTGTTCGTTTCCTGGCAAGTCTTCCGTGCGACGGTGAACTCCGAGACGACGTAGGAGATAGTAGGCCAAGCATTGGCGAGTTGAGATAGCCAGTTGTCCATCGGCCATTTCGTAGTCGAGCTCGATAGCCCTTCGCTGCCCTGGTGACAGCCCCGGGTGAGGCCCGATCACGATCGTAAGCAGACGCTCCCACTCCTCATCTACTTCTGGAACGTGCTGGGCGGGCAGCGGAGCGACATAGTCCATCACGCGAGCGAAGACAAAGTCGCAGAAAGCCTCACGTTTGTGGCAAAACGCGCGCACATGCCAGCGTGCCCCATCGTAAGCCAGCCCGCGGGGGCTGATCTGACGCCGCGTTGGCTCAGGTCGACTCATGGACTGGTAGTTGATCTCAATGCTATCCCCCGCTCGAATCGCGGCCAATACCGCTCGCAAGAGGTCGGTTTGGACGGATCTTGTGGGATGTCGCACAACTGCCGTCTTTGGCACGTCCGTTAGAAAGCTAACGTCGGCGGGAATCATGCCCGTGTTTAGCGCGTAAAGCTCAGCCAAATATCTGCTGCTTGTGGGGTCTATGAGTAGGGGGCGGAAGTCGGGTGTAGCGCGATACAACTTCTCGCTTCGATCGTAGACCATGTTTCCCGGCGCTTGAGCTTGGTATTCGCTCAGGTCTAAGGAGGCCTGAGGAATCGAAATGCCGAAAAATTCAGTCAAAGAGGAACGGTTCAAGCGCCCACTCCACTGCAGGCGGGAGTCGATGAACTCGAGGCGCCGGTCTTGACCCCAACGGCCTCGACGGTTTGCTGCAATCGGTTGCATAGTCGCAATATCAAATGAGAAAGGGGTGATTCACTATTCGCGTATTGACTGGGTGCATCTAATGAGTGTACTTATTCTACACCGCGGGCCGATGCGACGCCCGCCTCAGGATAGGCAGGTTTCATATGACCCCGATGCTCACCTTCTTCCCTGTTGGGAACGGCGATATGACGTTGGTTCAACTTGTCGACGGGAGCGCCATCCTGATCGATTGCAACATCCGCCTGGCCGCCGATGACCCTGCCGACTCCACGGCGCGCGACGTCGCCAAGGACCTCCGGCAGCGACTCAAGCTGGACGAAAACGGGCGCCCGTATGTGGATGCCTTCTTGCTGAGCCATCCGGATGAGGATCATTGTCGCGGGCTCCGCAATCACTTCTACTTGGGCAAGTTGGAGGACTACCCAGACGACAAGAAGCCGGCCGCCGAGAAGCGGATCGTCATCCGGGAAATGTGGTCGTCGCCCATTGTGTTCCGCCGGGCTTCCAAGCTGCATGTGCTGTGCGACGATGCGAAGGCTTGGGCAACCGAAGCCCGTAGGCGCGTAGCTCACTTCAAAGAGTTTGGATGGGCCGGTGCGGGTGACCAAATCCAGATCATGGGTGAAGATAAGGGCGAAAAGACCAAGGGTCTAGAGGCCATCCTCGTCCGCAGCGGCGAGTTTGTGACCAAGCTCAATGGTGTTCAAAACTCCAATTTTTCTGCTCATTTGCTGGCGCCGAGCTTGGTTTGCGACGACGACGAGGAAGTCTTGTTGCGAGCGAAGAACCAGTCCAGTGTCATACTCAACATTGAAATCAATGCGACCTGGGCCGGCCACGCAAAGTTCCGCTTCCTAACGGCCGGTGACGCAGAAGTGGCCATCTGGGAGCGCTTGTGGAACAAGCACAAGGATGCGCCAGAAGTGCTAGCGTATGACGTTCTACAAGCTCCTCATCACTGTTCTTGGCACGTGCTGTCGTGCGACAGCTGGTCCGAGTGCGGTGAAGACGCCGAGGTTTCTGCGGACGCGCGTTCTGCGCTGGGCCAGGCGCGCTACGGGGCTAAGATCATTGCCAGCAGCAAGCCGGTAAAAGACGACGATGGCGATCCGCCTTGCACACGTGCTAAGCGGGAATACGAAGACATTCTCGACGACAAGTGCGGCAAGTTCCTGTGCACCGGGGAGACACCATTTACCTGGTCGCCCAAGCCTATTGAGATCGAGATTACCACCGACGGCCCACGGGTTTGTCCGGTGGAAGCAGCCACCGCTGCAGCCGCCACTGCCGCGGCCGCCGCACCGCGAGCTGGCTCCGTTTAAATGGCTGACTACTACGAATGGGGACAGCCGGCGGAGATGGCCGATGCTGAGGTTGAAGGCCAGCGATTTCTTGAGCTGCTGGAGGCATGCCAGCAGCACTCGGACGTAAGGGTTGTTGGACTGCTTCGACGAGGAAGCCCAGGCCAGCTTGGGATCATCGTTGACGTAGGCGACGGCAGCGTTGCCCCCGGCAATCAGGTTGGCATCCAGCCAAGGGAGCGGCTCTGGCTAAGTTTCGATCCATCTGGCAAACGGCCGCCAGAGGTTCGCGCATTGCGGCGCCAGTTTCCCAGCTTGCTCCATCTCAATGCGGTCGCTAGCAATGAGCCGGCATCCCTTTGTTTGTATGAGAACTGGGCTCATGAAGAGCGTCAGTGGACTGCCCAACGTCACTTGCGCCGAATTCTGTGGTGGCTACGTGAGACTGCCAGGGGATCTTTGCATGCCGCTGATCAGCCGCTAGAGCCACTGTTCTACGGCACTGGCCATACCGTCATATTGCCGGCGGCTTTCCAAACCCAGTCGGCCGATGACCTAGGGGCCATTTGCCTATCAGCACTGGAAAGAAATCGCCTGGGCCTATGCCTTGTTGCATCAGACCCAGCGCATATTGCTAACCGAGTGCCAATCCAGCCGCTGCTGGTAGAGCTATCGCCTGTCGAGCACCTCCCGATTCAGCGCCCGCCTACAGACTTAGGTGGACTCGATGAAGCACTGTCTTCCTTTGGGATATCCATACTTGAACCCTTGCGCGAGGCGGTGCGTCGTCAGTTCCGTAGCAACTCGTCGGCAGGACGTCCGAGCGGAAAAGCTCTGTTGATCTTGCAGTTACCCCGACTTCGAAACGGTCAGGTGGAGCGCATCGATACATGCGCCTTTCTTACAACTGTGGACATCAGTAGTCTGGGACTTCAGATTGGAAGTCTGTTCCGGCCCACTCCCGGTGGTGCTCCATTCGCCGTTGATGCACTTCTGGGAGCCGCCGCGGAACCACCCGATGAGCGGTGGAAAGCGGCGGAGATTGTGCTTGCCGAGATCAAGACCATTCCCCTTCGCTCGGACGCGCTTCAATTCTCAGGAATATCGGAAACTGGAGCCAATTTCTCCGCTGTATTGGCCGGAGTAGGGGCCTTGGGTAGCGGGCTGGTCGACACGTGGGTCAGAGAAGGTTGGGGGCGGTGGACGTGTGTCGATCCCGATTATGTTGAGCCACATAACCTGATTAGGCACATTTTGACTGCCAAAGCGGTGGGGCATCCCAAAGCCGTATCAGTTTGTGCCCAACTAGGCCTTGTTTTTGGAACAGAAGAATCTACGCCCCGTGCCATCGTGGCTGAAGCTAACGATTGGTCTAACCCAGCAGTGACGGCGGCCTTGGAGAGTGCAGATCTCCTTGTGGATGCCTCGACGACCATCGATGTGCCTCGTGACTGGTCCGAGCGTGAGCTTCCTCGAAGTGCGTCTGTGTTCTTCACCCACAACGGCTTGAGTGCCGTGATGCTGCTTGAGGATGCTGGACGCACGATCCGCCTTGCATCACTTGAGGCGCAGTATTACAGGGCGGTAATCAACGAAGAATGGGGAGCTAACCATTTGCGGCAAGGAGATCAGGTGCGAGTTGGTCGCGGGTGTCGCGATCACAGCATTCGATTGCCCGTCGATCTAGCAAAACTACACTCAGCCCACCTTGCGCGGCGTCTCCGCATGAGTGTCGCCAACTCGGATGCTTGCGCCCACGTCTGGACGTTGGACGATGCCACAGGCGCCCTCTCCACTGACTGCATCCAGTTAAGCAGAACCAAGGAGGTGCAGAGAGGAGATTGGCGTGTCCGCTGGGACGATGGCCTTGAAGAAAAGCTCCGCCGGATGAGAATGGAGCAATTGCCGAATGAGACGGGGGGAGTCTTGGTTGGAGTGGTCGACCAAGTTTTGCGGACTTTGACAATTGTGGATGCTTCAGCAGCTCCGATTGACAGCGTTGCCGACACCGTCAGCTTCGTGCGAGGCAAGGAAGGGAGTCAAGAATATGTTGAACGGTGTGAGGTGCTGACCGCAAGGATGGCAAGTTACGTGGGAGAGTGGCACGCTCATCCCGAGGGATGTTCCGCCAACCCTAGTCCAACAGACGTAGTGCTGTTGAGCACACTCGCCGACCGGTTGGCAGCCGACGGTGTTCCGGCTCTGATGGTGATCGTTTCTGCAGATGCTGTCAGTATCTCGCTGGGCCAATCCGTCGTTCCCTTAAGCGAGTAGTCGCTGTAGATCCAGTGCTAATGAGTAAGCCGGAGCCTAAATGTCAAATACAAATGCGGTGACCGAAATGATTCCCTTGGTGACCGATCCCTACGATCGGAAAGCGAGGCTTGCGCCAGCGCTCATTGTGCTGATGCCCTTGACTGTCTCGGTTATCGTGGCGTGTCGTGAAGACCTTGATGCTATGAGGATTCTGGCTGCCATGATGGTGACCTTCTGTGCTCCATTTCTACTTAGCAGTATCGCGAGGTTTCAAGGAAAGCAGCTAGAGACGAAACTGGTAGAGAAGTGGGGAGGTATGCCTTCTACAATTCTGCTCCGTCATCGGGACGGGCGTCTGAATCCGCAGACAAAGGCGCGATACCACGGCGTGATTAGGGACAAGCTTGGGTTGACCGTGCCCACGGCGGCGAGAGAGCGCCTTGATCCCCGCAAAGCGGACCATACATATGAAGCGGCAGTGGCGGTCCTTCGGGATAAAACCAGGGCGACCGAACCGCTGGTTTTGAAGGAAAACGTATCCTACGGCTTCTTTCGAAACATGTCCGCGTTGCGACCATTCGGCATTGCTACCTCTGTGATTGGCCTAGTCATTGGACTTTTCATGGCTAACGTTTTTGCGCTGAACCCATTGGGAGCCAGCTGGGGATCCTTACTGCACCCTGGTTTTGAAGGTGGGGTCACTCTGGCTGCGTCAGGGATTCTGCTGTTGCTATGGGTCACCAGCTTTAGCCACTCCCGGGTTGAAAGCGCTGCTTATACGTATGCCGAGCGTCTCTTGAGCGCTCTCGATAGGGTGCCCTGATGTGCCCGTAGCTTATAACTAAGTATGAGGATGGTTGGCCCTGCCCGCGTAATTCGGCATGACCGTTTCAAGGCGACGCCGAGCGGCCTTTTTTAAATGCCGGCGACAAGTGGAGTGTGTTCATGAGCATCAAGCCAGGTCCAAAACGCATTGCCAAGTCGACCGGCAAGCCAGATCAGCGTCAACGCGATAACAAAGGCACGCCGGGAAATACTCCCGGGCTTAAGCCCCATAAGCACAAGAAGGGGGCATAGAGAAATTATAGAAGAGCTCGTTGTTAAGATTTTTTGGGCATGGCGTGGAGGGAGCCACAGGGCGGCGCTGCCACGGATCATTTTCTGATGCCTAGGCCGGCCGAATTATATTTCGGCCGGCCGCTTCGCACGGCTATGGGTAGAACTTGCTCGGATCAGCCAAGCAATTGGCAAACTGCCCCCGCTGGTAGCGCGGCAGCTCCACGTTGGGCTGATACAGTTCCAGTGCGCTGATCTGCTTGCTGCGCGTCGCCTGCGATCGCTTGTGTAAGTAGTGCTTGCGCAGCACTGGAACCCGTTCGCGGGGATCGGTGCTGTGGCCCGTGACCATGGCAATCTCCTTCTCGGGGACGTCGATTGCATCGAGTTCGGTGGCCAAGGTGTGGCGGAAGGCATGGAAGCCGATTCCTTTCTCGAACCCAAGGGTCTTCAGGTAGCGGCCAAAGTCCACCACGAACTGCTGGCTGTAACGCGCATTGGTTTCGCCTGTCCTGCGGTTCACACCAGCGGAAAGCAGCGGGAACAGTCGGGGATGGCCGGTGGCTTTCATGTCTTCCACGAATTCCAGGAATCCTGCTTCCAATAGCGGCTTGGCGATGGGGACGATGCGCATGCAGCCCGCGCCCTTCATGCTTTGCCGGCTACGCCGCCGGCGTTTCGGGTCCGCGGCCAAGTCGTGGTCCAACGTCTTCTGGAAAGCGATGCACCACACCCCGCGTTCCTCAATGATGTCGGTCAACTTCAGCTGGCAGACTTCGTTGACCCTGGCACCGGTATACGAGCCGAGCATCGGCGCCCACCAATACTGGGGTTTCTTTGCCCAGGGGATGAATGTCTCGGGGTCGAAAATAGCCTGCAGGTCTTCGTCCTCGAACAGCCGGATGGCCTTCTCTGGATCGATGGTGTCGTCCTGCTTGATCTTCCGGAAGGCTTTCATGGGCGAAGAAACGATGGCCTGTCCGTTGACCAGGTGGTTGAAGAAAGCGACGAGGAACCGGCGATGACGCTCCTCGGTGGCAGGCGCCAGCGGCGGCACGTCTTGCTCTTTCCCCAGTGCGATCACTTCATCAAAAGAGAGGTCCTTCAGCAGCGGATCCGACAAAAGGTTTCTTGGGGCCCAGCGCAGCAGCGTCCAGAGCGCTTGGATGTGGTGGTAGTCGACTCGAGCCGCAGAGATATTGCCGCAGGTAAGAAGCAGAAGCTTCAACGTGCGCTCGGTGGACTGGACGGTCTTCGGGTCAAGCTGGCGGCGACGCATGTCCTCTAGGTGGTCTTCGATTTCCTTGGCCAAAGGGCGCGACGGGGTGCCCATGGGCAGCTGGGCAGGATAGCGTGTGTTGTTCTTCAGACCGCTCTTCCGCCCGGTTTCATCGAGTGCGGCGAGGATGCACTCTTGGAGATTGATGGCGGCTTCCCGACCTCGGATGATGGCGCGGTCGATGCGGAACCGGCCGATGTGGATGCCTTCCAACTGCAGGAGGCCAAACGGCGAGGCGATGTAATCGTTGAGTGTTGCGGCGGGGTTGCTGGTCATGGGTCACTTCCATCGAAAGATGGAAGTAGGGATATGACAGGACGAAAATTCGTCAACGGGGGCGATACAAAAATTTGCGGCGGCGGCGCAGTCCTTAGGTGTTGGGATATTCCCAATGGAGTGCTTCCCGGGTCCGCCAATTCGTTATTCGGCGAGAAGCCTTTTAAAACAAGGGTTTCAAGAGAATTTGTGTCGATTTATCGCAGTCAATTGCGTACTGTTTGCAGTAAATAAGCTAACTAAATGAGCTTTACGGTCGATTCTATAAATAAATATAAGTTAAATGTTAGTCTATTATTGTTAGTTTAATTAAGTTTATCGATGGCTGCGGCGGTGGAGTCGATTCAGAAATTCCCTACATCGCGAGGCGATTGAGACCTATGGATTACGAAACAACCTAAGCGAAATATGACATTGCCGGACGCGAGACCGATGGTCGCTCTCCTCGCGGACGATTGAGCAGCGTCACGTCGGCACCCTGTAAGAACTTCACCCGGCACAACACGGCGATGCTTGGTCTCATTCGGGGCCATGGCGCCGATTGAGCAAGAAGATCCGAGTCGCGCTCACACCTTCATCGTCCGCTGCTTCGACAGGCCTTTGCTCCGATACGAAACTAAATTTTTTGAAAGATTAAGCTTGCGTGAAGCGAGCTGATCTGCAACGCTATCCTCCTTGGGACTGCGTATACGCAGCTGTAATGGAATTACGAGAAGGTGAGATGGGCAACAAAGCAGTAACGCTAAGTGCAGCAGCACTGGCCGTTGTAGTAGCGGGCATCATCTGGATGCACGAATCGCGTAAGAGCGATGGCTCAACGCATGACATATCTCGGAATGAGACCTCGACTGTGTCGAGCGATTCAGTCGAAGACCAAGTCACATCTCGGTCGGTTGACAGGGGCTCCGATCTGCGAAGTGACTCTCGCGTCAGGCATCCGTTCCCTGAGGTTCCGCAAACCCGAGATGGAATGAGCTTCGACAATGACCCTGGCTATGCCGAAAGCAGGGCCGAGCAGAAGTGGCTGGATCGTCATGGCTATCCCAATGAAAAACAGCTAGAGGCTTACATGGGCGCCCCGGAGGCCCTGTTGAAGCAGGCCTCAGAGGCTGGGGATAAGGTCGCTCAGACGATTTTGGATGCGCGGCTTCTGCCGTCTGATCCCATGGCGCAACAGCGCTTGGTAGACGCCGGAGCGGAAGGCAACCTTTTTGCGTTGAACATGCTGGCGTCCTTCCAGGGTGGCAGCTCCAGTGGTGATCCCGTGGCGGCATATGCCGTGTCGCGCGTTGCTGAAATGCGTGGCGACAGTCGTGCAGCAATCACGCGCGATGTCATGATGTCTAAGCCGCTTTCAACAGAGCAAAAGATGCTTGGCGAATCAGAGGCATTGCGGCTCAACGCTGAAATAGACCGGATCTATACGTCGAAGCACGGTAGGGCGCCCGTTTTGGATAAGCGTCCAATCGGTCAGTAGGTTGTTTGGTTGTTTTTTAAAGGAGTGGTGCGTAAATGGGAATTATGAAGAAAGTTGGCGTCGCTGCGATGTCACTGACGGGTCTTATTGGGGTTGCATTTGCGTGCTCGGAACTCCCGATGCCGCCACTGGTGCCAATTCAGGTGCCCTTGTCGCAGCTGCCAAAGTTTAGCGACAGCAAGAATCCTGCCAATGCCGTTTTTATGGATAGGCTTGATTCGGCAGCCTCCAAACTGTTGGGTGAGGGAAACTGGGTCACAAACTCCTACAAGGGATATGTTTCCTACACGGTAAAGATTCTCAACTATACTGGCCGCGGCATGGTCTACATTGAGAAGCCTTGCGGAAAGAAGGCAAAGGAAATGGCCGAGAAGATTGCTCAGCAGCCTTCGAGCGGCGGTGGCGGTAGTGGTGGTGGCTCCGCTGGAGCGGGTGGCGGTGGCGGCGGGGTGCTGATCGGCGGCGGCTGCTACGGCTCATGTGGTGGCAGAATTCCGACCGGTGACGTGGGTCCAATCGAAACCCTGCCGGGCTAAAGATACGATTTAGTTTAGTCGAGAGCGCCCCAGTCAATCGCTGGGGCGTTTTTCTTTGCGGCCAGTTGATTTTCTAGTTCTTCAACGGATGAAGAAATTAAGCGCTGCGCAGCTAGCAGTGTTTCGTCGGGCTGCGGCCGAGTTTGGCTGTTGCCAGGCCTCGAAAATCTCCCTGTCAATGGAATGCTTGAGCAGCGCCGTGCCGGCACCTGAAAGAAACTAGCCCTGTGCTGCCCTCGCGACGATGCGTCTCAAGCGGTGCGAGCGCACTGCCGATACTCAGGCCCATGGACAGAGCCGAGCTTCGCCGTCACCTCGAACGCCTGGATGCTGCGGTGCCCGCCCTGCGGGCCTCAAGTCCTGATCGCCGTCATTTTTGGCAAGCCTTTGCCAGCATAGCTGCCACCATCAAGAGCAAGGCAGCGACGAGCGAGGACGCGCAGTTCGTTGGCCGTCGAGCCGAGGAAATCTTGTCCTGGCATGGGCTCGAAGACATGGACGATCACGTCTGAGTCCATCGGTGCCGACCAGCCTATCCCGATCCTGCGTGCTTTTCATGCACAGCGATGCTGCGTGGGACAAGCATGCACAGGTCAGCAGTAGTTCGATCACTGGCTGCAAGGTCCAGCCATTGCCTGCTGACATCAATCGACCCCGTCCATCCGAATACCGTTTAGCCCGCAGGTCTTGTAGGGCATGCATGGTGCTGTCTCCACCAGCGCTGGGCCTCTGAAAGGGACCTTAGCTTCGCTGTCCCGACCGCAAGGGCGAGCCTCCTCCTCGTCGCTGGCGCTTTGTTGCGGCCCTTCGCTGTGCGCCGCTTGCGCGGTGCTCGCTGCCGGGTGCGGTAGGGCCGGGCACTCCGCCTACCGGTTCCTACGAGGCGCCTGTCGCGCTGGTGGAGAAGAACCGATGAAGCGCACCCAAGACCGAGCAGTCCAGTATCAACTTCAGATGGACGAGGAGGGCATTTTGCTCGCAGCAGCCCGCATCCTCGAAGGGCGGCTTCAGCGCCAAGGTCAGATCCACAGCCCCGACCAAGCCTGCAACTACCTGGTCGCCCGCTGCGCGCATTTGAGCCACGAAATCTTCGGCGTTGTCTTCCTGGACAACCAGCACCACATCATTTCTACCGAGCATCTCTTCAGCGGCACCATCGACGGGTGCGATGTCCATAGCCGAGTCGTCGCCAAGCGCGCCCTGGAGCTCAACGCTGCCGCAGTCATCCTCTTCCACAACCACCCTTCGGGCAATCCGGAGCCAAGCGAAGCAGACCGTAAGGTCACCCAACGCCTGCAGGAAGCCTTGGGCCTCCTGGACATCCGAGTGCTAGACCACTTGGTCATCGGTGGCCAGAAGAGCGTGAGCCTGGCCAGCAGGGGTTGGGCATAGCCCGCCCCTTCACCTGTGCCGCCTGCCGAAGCTAGACTGCCAAGGCAGATCCACATCCATGGAGCAGGAATGAAGGCGTTCCGCGTGCGAGGAATTGTCTGGGAAACCGATGGCAAGCGTCCTAAATTGCCCACTGAAGCCACGGTCGAATGCGCGAGCGAAGAAGACATCGCCGATGCGCTCAGCGATGCATATGGCTGGCTGGTGAGCGAAATCGCCTTCGTAGAAGAGGTTGATGATGTCTGCCACGGCAGAGGATTGAGATAGGGCTGAAGCAAGCTCTTCGTCTTTTGTCCAGCATGCGAGCCTTTTTAACGCATGGCTAGTCACAGCAAAAGCAAGAACAAGCCAGCCCCCGCAGTGTTGGCGAACATCTTCCATTGTCGGAGTTCGGCTTTTAGGCCTTGGCCATCCAGCTTGCTTTGCTGCAACAGTTCGTTCAAATGACAGCGGGTTTCGTCAAGCTCTCACTCTCTCCGATCAAGCTTGGTCGAGAGTTGAATCAACTTGTCAGGTCTGGTTTGGCTGGGGCATGGGCACATCGCGGAATGCGTTTCGCCAAAGGTAGCCTAGCAACAAAGAGACAGCCCACGAACCGTGCCTTAGACCGGGATTGTGGTCACACAACGAACGTTCGCGGCCAGTCCAAATATACTCGAGCGGGCGCATACAGGACATGGTATTGCCCAGCCGCAGCATCCTACGTCGCACTTAATCAACCCAGGCCTTCCGCCAAACTCCAGATTGGCTGACAGGAGTAGTTGAATGCCCATGCCGCCGATGATGGCGCTAGACTTCGGTGACAGCAATCCAGGGGTGTGAGCCTGTGCACGGGATGCAACACATGGAAACCAACATGACCAATCAGCCAAAAAAAGGCGAATTCTTCCAGCTGCGTCCCGATGCCCGCCGGGGCGGAAAAGGCCATGGCGTGGTCTTTGAGAACGAGAAGGCATTGCTGTCGCCTCCGCGGCTCATCTTGAAGCCAGACGAGGGCGGGTTTCCTCCGTTGCACGAGACTCCGCGCTTGGTTCACATCCCAAGCGAAGGAGAATTGCCGCAGGACCTGGAGGGTGGCTTCAGTGGCTACTGGTTGGTCTCCCAGCGGCTCCGCAAAGTGATGGAGTCCGTGGACTCGGATGCCTTCGTTTTCGCTGACGTCGACTATCGGCTGGCCGATGGCTCCAAGGGGCCGACGGTCTTCCTCTGCGATGTTGTTCGCACGTTGGATGCCTTGGACGAGGACGCGTCCGAACTCGACATCAAGATTAGCGATGACTACGAGGACGGGAAGTATTACAGCTTGGCCGGTGGGAGTCGTTTGGCTTTCAAGCGTGACGTGCTTGGTGAGGCCCACGTTTTCAGGCTTCCCTTCCATGGCGGTGTTTTTTGCGATCGAGTGTTCAAGGACGCCGTTGAGGCAGCGGGGATTGGCACTGACGGCCAATCAGACGGCCTCTGGTTCTACGACGTAGTGAACCGTTGACGCGAGCCGCACGCCAACAGGAAGGAGCCTGAGTCATGCCGAACTATCGGACGCTTTTTCAAGATCACCACAACATCGAGCAGCAAACGCTCAAGAACAGCGAGTTGCTGGCGAAGCTTCAAGAGACGGGTCGGTTCGACATTCACGCCCCAGAGAATCGCCTGTTCTTGCCGTCCGATCCGCAGTTCGCGCAGGCGTTGGACATTACGCCGCACAGCGGCGGACCTCTTGGTGCCTACCAAGATGGCGTGATTGAGCGCTTGGACGATCTCCAGGCGACGCGGGATGGTCGCGCCGCCTTGCGTGGCGACCCTGAGGCATTGGACCGCGTTGCCCAGCGTGTGGAGCAATTGCGCGACACCATCAAGGTCGGTTTGATCAATGGCGACTTGAACACAAACACGCCAGTCGGGCTTACACCCTCGCAGGCGAGCGCGAAAGTCCAGAACTTTTTTCGTGACACCCCGGGCTATCACGAAGCTCACGCTCCGCAAATCGATGCCCTGAAAGGCTTCACCGGAGTGGACCACGGCTGGGGAGGCGTGGCGAACTCTGAGTCCCGCATTGTCACCGCGCTTGATCAGATCCAGGTCAGCAATACGTCCATTGCGCGTGGCGGGAATCCAACGCTGCAACGAAGTGGGCTCTCGGTTGCCATCGCCAATGCCCATCACGACGGACGTGTGGTGCTGTCAGAGCAGGGCATCCTCAAGGTTGAGCAAACCTTGGGTGAGGAAGCCGCACAAAACCTCCGTGTGCCGCGCGGGCAGCGCGGTGATGTCGCCATGCAGCTGTTGATGGGCGAGGCATCTGCTCGGGGCCTGACCCGTGCTGGCGGACTTTTGACCACGGGCACGGATGCGGTCATGACCGCGCGCACGGCGTCCGCGCTGATGGAGCAGGGCAACACGACGGCCGCACAGTCGGAGGTTCAGCACGCCATTGCACGCAACGCGGGCGGCTGGGCGGGTGGTGCGTCCACGGCCGCAGCACTGGGTAGCAGCAGTGGGTTTGTGCCCGCGGCGTTGGTGGTGGGCGACGCTGTCTTGATGAGCAAGGCCTTCGACAAGGCCGTCGACCTCAAAGAAAACCGCGACATCTTCCACCAGACCGATCGAGCTGGTGTGGACTGGCAGTTCAACGGACGGGATTGGGAGCGCCAAGGCACGTTCGACCGCGCGCCTGATGGACGCGACACCCCCACACAGGCACACGTGGGGGCCAGCTACGTCAAATCTCAGGAACTGGGCGCCATCGCGAATGCCAAGGCAGTGGAGTTGGCGCTGGGCAAAGCTCCTCCACCGCAGGACCCGTTCAACCTCCCTGCAAGAGCTAGCGACCAAGTTGGACTAGACAACCAGAACTGGTATCGCAATCCCGAGAGTCAGGCATGGGAGCGCCAGGTCAAAACCGCCGTGTCCGGTGCCAACGACCGGGGCAGCTACGAACACCAAACCGCTTCCCCGGAACGGGCACAGCAACTCAATCAGGAAGCCCTGGGCCGTATCGAAAGCAACATCGCCACGGGGCGCGAAGCTATCGCCGCCGCCTATTTGGAAAACTATGCCGCGCAACGTGCCCAGGCTTACGGTGTTGAAGTGCCTGCGGCTGTTCAAACCGCGCAAGCCAAGCCTGGCGCGGTATTCGGGTCGGATGCCCACCTTTACCAGCGCACCGAGTCTGGGCGGTGGGCCGGCAAGGATGGCGTCGCCAGTGGCAATCTAGCGATGGAGTTGGAGCTGACTGACCAACTGCGGCAGCCCTCAATCGAGCGCTCTCAGGAGACCTTGGCGGCGATCCAGGCACTTCCCGCGCCAACGGCTGCGCAGATGAAGCACGACGAGCTGCTGCATCGTTACCGAGCCGCCGGTGTCGATTTGAACGTCAACCCAGATACTCAGCAGGCCGTGGAGCTGGCCTCGCAGCGGACCATGGAGGCCAACGGCATCACCGGGCCGACGATGCAGCAGCTACAACGCAATGAGTCAGGGCAATACGGTTATGACAGTCCCATCGCGCACCTCCAACGCGGCAGCGATGGGGTCACTCGTGTGGTGGCCATCACCAGCAGCGAAGACATCCGGCAGGCGTTGAGTGAGGCGCGGGGCCACAGACAGGAATCGGCAACCGTTGCTCGGGCGTCCGAAGCGACGGGAGATGGGGACGCCTCGACCTCCGAGTCGTCCAATCCGCAGCAAGTGCTGGATATCCAAGCACGCATGCAAGCCTCTGTCGCGGCGCAGGCGCGGCAAGAACGCGAGCAGCAAGATCGTGTTGCGCAAGAGCAGCACGTCGCGCAGGTGCGCGAGCACCTCCAGCAGGTGCAGCCTGAGCACGAAGACAGGTCACAAAGCGAGCAAGCGGTTCAGGCGAACGCGGTGTTGGAAGGTCAACGCCAAGCTGAGCAGCAGCGTGAGCTAGAAGAGCGCCAGGTGCAGGAGCGCCAAGCGCAGACCAGCCAGCAACGCGAGCTGCAGGAGCGTGAGGAGAGAGGCGCCCAGCAGCGGCAGGCGCAGGAACGCCAAGCCGAAGACAACCAGCAGGGGGAGCAGCAAGACCGCCAGGCTCAAGAAACCAGGCAAGTTGAGGTCCAGGAACGTCAGGCTCAGCAGGCTCAGGATCAGCAGCAACAAGCTCAAGCACTCGAACCAACGCAGGACCAACGTCAGCAAGCCTCGCAGCAACCAGACACTCAGCTGCACGCTACGGATGCGGCGCTGGTTCAACAAACGCCGCGGCCCGGGTTGCCGCAGGAAGACGCGCGTCAGCAGTCTGAAGTCCAGAACCAACAGACAGGCGAACAGCTGGCTCACAACCCACCTGACCCACCAAAGCAAACGGCGGACCTAGGTGACGCGCAGCCGCATCAAGCCCAAGAAGCAGAGCACGCGCTGGAAATGTTGGCGGTGGAGAATCGCGCCGCCGCCCGCGTCCAAGTGTCTCCCTCTGGGGGCCGGGAACCCAGCGACCAACCCGTGCAAGGCGTGCAGGCCGATGCGGTGTCCCCGGCGCTGTATCGCCATGTGCAAACGCAGCAGATGGAGACGGAGCAAGCGTCGGCCCGTCAGCAAGACGTGGCGCGTGAGCAGGAGGCAACGCCGGTTCGGGCCATGGCCCCAACAGCAGAGCCGTTGACGGCATCGCTTTCCACAGCGTCTACCACGCCTGAGCAAGAAGCCGAGGCTGAACAGCCCCGTCCTTCAAACGCTTTGCTCGCTGATCATGGTGCGCCGGTGCTGCCCCTAGAACACTTCGCGCAAGCGCGTGAGCAGTCATTGGCAAACAGTGCCGACACTCGCCTGCCCGTCGGGTCTGCTGACGCAGAAAACCAACAAACGCAATCAACCCCTGCGCAGGACCGCAGTGCCGCAGACCCGGGGGGCGCCCTGTTCCTGGAAGAGACCATGCGCTCGCTCCGCCAGCTGCAACAGGAGATTGAGGCGGCGGATCGGGAAGACGAACGCTTCCACCAGGAATGGAAGGAGCATCGCGACCGTGGAGAACCCTATCCCTTTGCTCGCGATGACTCCCGAAGCGTGGACGGCGTAAGTCTCGACGAGTTTCCACAGCACGGGCAACCCCTTCGCTCTCCCGGTGAAGCGGCTGAGCAAGCCGATGCCTTCCCACCTCTAGCTCAGCGCTCCATCGGGCCGGTGGTAGGTGATGTGCCAAACGATTCTTCGCAGGTTGCGCGGAAATCCATCACCGGTGACCCCGACGTGGACGAGGTGCTCTACGCACTCGACAGCAAGAACGAGCTGGCGATCGAGCAGGCCTTGAATCGGGTGGCCAATAGCGCAGCGACGCAGGCGCTGATCAAAAGGGGCAACGAGTTCCTGGAGGCACAGGCCCAACAGGAAGCCCAGGAGCACGTCGCCACACGCCAGGCGCTGGGGATGGATGTCTCAGCAGAGATCAATACCAGCCGCGGGCCGGTGATGGTGATGACCTTACCCGAGTTCGCCAAGGGGCCGATGCAGAGCGGTCCCCAAGGGGACGGTGGCGGCGGGGAGGAGGCGGTGGTGGTGGTGGTGGTGGTGGTGGTGGTGGTGGCGGTGGTGGTGGTGGTGGCGGTTAGTCAAAATCGCCTCCGTGATTAGTCGAGCTTAGGAGACCTCATGGACAGGCAAGACGCGGCCGCAATGGCGGAAATGATGGCGACGTTGAATGCATCGAACGCGTCGTTGCAGGAGACGGTCAAACTGCTGACGACGCTGGTTGCATCCATGCAGCAGCGCGAACAACGGCTGCGCGAGGTGATCGCCGAACAACTCCAGGTGCTCCAGCACACGGCCAGCAGCGCCGATGCCAAGGTCACTCGGGTATTGGACAACGCACTGCCGAGGCTGACGCAGCTGACCAATCAGGCGTTGACGCATACGCTGGAACCGGCCGCCAAGCGGTTCAACAAAGAGATGGCCCATGCGGACGAGACGTTGCAGCAAGCCACTCGGCGTTACGCGCAGGCCCAGCAGTCCCTGGAAACACGGATCTCACGCCGCATGGGCATTGCATCCGCCACGATGCTCGTGGCGGGCGTGTTGGGCCTAGGGGCGGTGGCCTACTCGGTTGGCATCATCAACGAAAAGCGAACCGAACTCGCACAGCTTCGAGCGTCCATCGATTACCTGGACCGCGTGTCGCGTGCGGACGTGGCTCCCTGTGGCGAAGGCCGGCTTTGTGCCACCCTCGAGAAGAATGGGCCGCGTTACGGCAACCAGAAGCAATACAGAGCGGTTAACTTGCGCAATACGCCAGCCGCGCGGTGAAAGCTTGCTAATTGTGGGTGGTGCGGATCCCTTGCTGGTGATCGGTGCACTCTTTGAATAAGCACGCTAACGAAAATCCTGGGTTCCATTTTTTAAATATTAACTAAGAATAAATTGGCGTATTGGATGTTAGTTAATCCTGGCTTTCTGGAACGTCATCATTTTCGGAGTCAGATGGGTCTATCGCAAGTTTTGACGTGTTGGTAGCCTCAGCCTTGGCGACGAAATCCTGTATACGACCATATAGAACCGAGTTCTGTTCCCTGAAATTGGCGTAATAAAGGATTGCGCTGATGGCGATTCTTTGCTTGAGTGGGTCCCAAATCCGCACTCGCTCTATAAGGTCAGCGCGAGAAATGGGTTCGAGTCCCATACTGGCAATCTTTTCCGCTGCCTCTTCTTTAAATCCAAGCGCAACGACCAAGCCCAAGGCCTGATGCTGAGCAATAAGCTTAGAAAATTCTCCAAACTCACCAAGATCCTTATCTCCCACAACGTATTGCTTGACCTCAGCGGAAAGAACAAGCTTCTCTCCATCTCTAGCGTCAATATCTCCAACTCTTTTTTCACGCTTCGACCCCGTGCGAACCTTGCCGACCTCAACCTGCAGGTGCGGCGCGTCCGCCCGGATGTAGCCAAACACGGTGCCTTGATAGGCAGCTCCGGTGGGCTCCCCGGACCTGCTGGTTAAATCGAAATTTTGCAGATAGAGCAAAAAGAGTGGCGGTTCTCGCTTGACACTAGAGGGATCGATAGCCTGAGACGGGAGTGATTCGAGAACATAATCGATGACGTTTTTCTCGAGGTCGTCTAGCGAGCTGTCGTCGAAAGAGAGAATTGCCTCGATCCATGGGAGATAGTCTCTCCAAGCTTGGGTGGCATGGGGGGCTGAACTGGGAAAGTCGTAGCGATGTTTTTCGTTTCGGAAAAAGTTGGCGATGTTGTCGTAATCCCTTCTGATCGCCAAGCTCTTGCCATTCACTATAACTGTGAATGTGTTAACGCCGCCTCCCTTTTTGGTAACCGTCGCCAGGGGGAAGTCCCTATGGAAATCATCCAGTGACGCGTATTTACCTCCGGTGGCTTTTAGTCTTCGTAGGAAGCGGATGAGAGCAATAAGGAGCCCCGGAAGGAACTTTCGCCGCTGCCCTCCAAAAAAGTTGGCCTTGACCTCATCGAGGATTTGGCTGGTCGTGATTGGCTGCAAGTTGCTCAAACGATTTTCGCCAGTTTGGGAATGGCTTGAGAAGCCATTGCATAATAAATAGGGTCGCGCTCAGTTCCCACTGCTTTTAATCCCAAATGGCTTGCTGCAGCAAGCGTCGATCCGCTTCCCGAGAATGGGTCATAGATGATGCCTTTTCCCAGTGGCAGCACGCCACGAACAATGTAGCGCATCAGGCGCTGGGGCTTGATAGAGGGATGAGGCGCTAAAGTTCGCTCTGGGTCACGAGCCGGAGCAACCTCAATGAGGTCACGAAAAGGCTCACCTTCTGCAACGCGGCGAAAACCACCAGTCCCCCACTTGCGCAAATTGGCAGCCACCGTGTCCTGGTCAATTGGCTTACGGAATATGCCCCAGGGTTCCCAGCAAGAGCGAGGCATGACGGATACGTCGAAAAATTCTTCCTCGGAACCCTTCGGCCTGTCTCCGCCTCTAAGGGTCTTGACCACGCGAATTAGCTCACCACGCTTTTCAAAGCCGGCGGTTTCGATTGAAGCAAAGGTGGTCGTCGAAACGAGTGGGTTTGATGCCATCACAATGTGGCCGCCTGGGACGAGGATGCGTCCAGCTTGATAGGCAAAGGCCTTAAAAAAAGTGGTCAGTCTCTCTCTATCCTTAGCAGTAAGTGTCGTGAAGCGCGGAAGTGGGGCTCTCTTGGCCCCGTCAAAAGACGGTGGGATGCGCCAGACGCCACCGGAACCGCCCCGCATCTTATCGACATGCTTTTCATCGAATTCGACCAGCCCATAGGGAGGATCAGTGACGATGGCATGGATGGAGCACTCTTCGCGCTCAGACATCCACTGGATCGCATCTGCCAAGTAGAGTTCCGTGTTCTTGGTTGGGGTGTTACTTGGGAACTGAACGCGCAATGCGTCGGCCGGCTTGCTGGGGACGGCCTTGTTGGGACGGGTGACAATGGTCATCTTATTCTTCATGGGGCTGGGGGGCGGCATTGTTCAGTTCCCTTGTCTCATGCCCGGAGACCGTGTCAGGCGCCAACAGGGTATTAGGCCACTGGCAGACGAATCAGGGAAGCTCTATGCCTTAAGCTGTCGAAAATATACAGCAATAACAGTGACTTAGATCTTAATCAGTTGTCGATCTTAGCTGTGGCTCCGTGGCGGTTAGAGCGCCATGCAGAGGACGGTTTGGAGGAGCGTCGACATGTGATCGAAGCTGCCGCATGCCGCGGCCCTCTGCTTACTCGTTCAGATGGCTTGAAAGATCGGCAGCCCTACCTGTCGGGCCGCTTTAGAGCTGGATTTCATCAGGTGCTAGGTGTAGCCATATCGCATTGACAAGGGCTTCCAGCGTGGGAGAGCTTGTTCCCTTATCCTTCGCGCAGGCAAGCACGCGATGCATGACTTCGGGTATTTTGTGCGTCTCTTTGCTGGGTGTTAAGCCGAATGGCTCGCACGCCTCCGCTAGGCATTGTTGATGCAGCTCCTTCCCCAGCTCTAGAACTAGCGTTGTTTCGAGTGTGTCTTCGAAGTAAGCATAGTTCTTGCCTATCCGAGTGGAGAGCGGCTCGTCATAATTGGCGTGAGCATCTGCTAAATGAAGCAGCGCGGGGTTTGCCGCTTCCTCTTTCTTATTCTGGTCGCAATCCCAGATTAAAAAAGTTGGAATCTCCAGCTCCGTAAACACTGCGTAGGGCCGGTCAAGATTTAGCTTCCCCTCCGCGGGAAGGATGGCGATGCCAGCGGCGTGGAAGTCGAGTCCGAGCAACCTCGCACATGCTTGAAGTGCGGATCGGTCGCTTCTGCCCTCAACCAACACAACACCGTTAGCGAAGAACCCTTCTGAGAGCTCTGTGCCGAGGATATGCAGCCTCGGGGTAAGGGTTGCTGCCGTCCAAGTCCCGGGCGCTTTGTTGTTTGCTTTTTCCAGGCGGGCAGCAACGTTCGAAAGGCTTAAAGAAGTCAGATGTGCATGCTTGAACTTGCTGTCGGCCGACTTTGACCGACGAGCAAGCCGAACCTCGTTGGCTCGTTCCATCGCAACGAACATAGGGGAGTGTGAGCCAAAGATGATCTGGGTTGGCCCCGTCGCGCCTGGCAGGCTTCCGGTGCTCAAGCCTCTTAGGACGCTCGCTAAGTGGCGCTGCTTGGTCGGATGTTGGTAAAGCTCCGGCTCCTCGATGGCCAGGATGAGGCTTGGAGCAGCTGGTAGGAGCGTTTCGGCTGCTTCCTCCGTAGCCTCGCCTTCGGTCACCAAAGTCTGGTGACTGGTTTTCGCCAGGTGCTGCAAAAGCGTGAAAACAAATGCCCGCTGTAGTCCGTGACCTTGGCGGTCAACAGGGCCGCCGAACCCTTCATCACTCAATGAAACGTCGGCGGCAGGCAGGGGCACTGCGATATCCGCCACGTCTCGCCAAGTGAGGCCCACGGCAGCATCCCGGTATAGGCTTTTGAGGTCGCCTGTTAAGCGGTTCGCGAGTTCTCCGAGTTCGGGCATGTTTGCAGGCGCGACCAGGGCGCGATAGCGAGCCGTCACCTCTTCTTGAAATGCCTGCACATCCTTGCGCTGGAGAATGGCGCTGCGAACAACGATCTCAAGCAGTCGCCCGATGGCGCTGGATTTTCCATCGGCGGCATCAAGCGAAGCTTCTCTCACCGCTGGAACGAAGACAAAACTTGTATGGCGCTGTAGCGCCCCACGTCCTGCATTCTGGAATCCGAAAAACTGGCCGTCGTCCCTCAGTAGAACCAGCGAATCAGGATGGGCTAGTTCCCACTCCTGTAGAGATCCTTCAATTTGCCCAGCACTCGTGACATTGGGAAGCTCGGCATAAGCGGCGTTCCCCTCTTTGAGTGCTTTGTAGGCAGCTCGTTTTTCAGTTGCGGCACCGATGGCACGTATGGCAGAGAAGTCTGGATTTTGGAGAGTCGATCCGTAGTAGCGACCCGAGGAGGCCGTTCCATCGAAAACTCTTGACACCGTCAAGGTTTCATCACGGACCCTGCTTTCAAAGGTGTCCTGCTCCACGGCACTCAACGCCCCAAAGGTCAGCTCAATCTCCACCGGTAGGGTGATATCGCGGCCAAAGTAGTCATCTGGGTCGAGCGCTTTGCTGGTCGAGTAGAACTTCTCAAGAGCTTTGAGGATGCTCGACTTCCCCGCGCCATTGCCGCCAATCAACGCTGTGTGAGCCTCGAATTCGATGGAGACGTCACGCAAAGAGCGAAAGTTCTTTATCCGTGCTCTCAGTAGCTGCATGCGGCAATGTTTCCCAGTCCGTATGAGATTGTTGTTTACCGACGCTAGTGAGCGGTCAGACTAAAGCTCGCGGTAGATTGTCAGCATGTCCCGGTCTGCTTTCCTATAACCGGGTCTGGGTGCTTCAGACCGGGTCGTGGAGAGATGCGCAGAGAAGCTCTTGTCTATGAGCATCATCTTCCAACCGGATCTTTCGCCGCTCACGGATCCGCCGCTCACTTGGTAGACACGCATGCAAAGCTGACCGGTCTTGCTCGTTCCCACGGCATGGACCTCTACCAGGCGAGAGAAGCCATCGTAGCGAAGCTCGAGGCACAGCCCGCTCTCAATCGCCGAAACCGCTGTATCCTTGGACATCATCCTTCCCCCGTTGACTTCCGGTCTATGGTGATGGAGGCAACGCCGTCAAGTTCTCATCGCACCATGACGCCGGTCTGCCCCCAGGGCTGATTGCATCACATTTCTTTGTGGTGTGCTGACTTTGCTGAGAGGGCGGTCTAAACGAGTTCTAGAAGCCGGGGAGGGCTGGCTTCGTTTCAATGGCGTTTGAGTCGCTCGGAACCTTTCGCATGAATGAGTTCACGCATGTGCTGGTCGTTCCTGCGAGCAGTGTGCTCCAGCAGTGCGCCCACAAGTTCCGCGTCGTCCAGTGTCTGCGCGCCGGCAAAGAAAACCAGGTCTGCCACCCGCTGCCGCCGTTTGATTTCGTCCCGCCTCGCTGTTTCCTGCGCCTTCACTTCGCGGCGCTGGTTGGCTAAAAGCTCTTTCGCTTGCTGTTGAGCTAAGCGCTCAGTGGCTCGTTGGATTTGGTCTCGGTAGTGATTCGTTGCGGTCATGCGTTTCTCCTGCCTGGTGGAAATGAGTCAACCAGGAAAACGGCTTGCGTCAAGCGTTGGGCTGGTCTCGAATTTCGTCCGCCCCGAGAATCGAAAAGGCTGAAAAACAAGGCTTAGAAGAAAGAAGCAAGAGCGCACCTAGGTGTCACATGGTGACACGTGCGCAAAGGGCTTCGCCCCTTGAACCCCAAGCGCCGAGGGCGCTTGCGAAAATCCAAAGCCGAGGCATAAACCAAGCAACCCCACTGCTTCGGAGTCGCCGCCTCATGGCCATCTACCACGCCAACGTCAAAACCTTCAGCCGCGCCAAGGGGCACTCATCTGTCGCAGCGGCCGCCTACCGTGCCGGCTTGCTGCTGGAGGACGCGCTCACCGGCATGCGCCACGACTACCGCCGCCGGGACGGCGTGGTCGAAACGCGCTGCATCGCTCCCGAGGACGCGCCCGATTGGGCCCTAGTCCCCGCTGAGCTCTGGCCGGCTGCGGAGGCTGCTGAGCGCCGCAAAGATTCGACGGTCGCACGGGAGTTCGAGTTCGCGTTGCCGCACGAACTCGATGACCTCCAGCGCTCCGAGCTGGCCGTGGAAGTCACCCGCGCATTGGTCGGGCGCTACGGGTTCGCGGCCCAGGCCAGCATCCACAGCCCAGGCAGCAAGGACGGCCTGAACTGGCACGTCCACGTCCTGGCAACGACGCGGCGCATGGGGCCGGACGGTCTTACGGACAAAACCAATGAACTGGACGGCGGGCCATCGGGACGTGTCGAGGTGCAGTGGGTGCGCGAACTCATCGCCTCCACCATCAACGCCCATCTCGAAAAGGCAGCGCTTGAGATTCGGGTGGACCACCGCAGTTTGGAAGCACAGGCAAGCGACGCCCTCGCGCGTGGCGACCTGGCCGCGGCTGCCATCCTGTCCCGCGAGCCCACCAAGCACGTCGGCAAAAACGGCACGGCGTTGGCTCGACGGGGCCAGCCGTCGGAGCGTTCGAGTGCCAACCGTCGAATCGAAGAGACCAACGAGCAGAACTTCCAAAAACTCATCGCCGTGTTCGAGCAGGAAGGGCGCGCCATGCCTGTGCCCGACGGTCACAGCCAGGCCCAGGCCGAGCGCGAGGCTCGCCGACCTTCTGATGGGCTGCCCTTGTCGCTCGGGCCTGGGGCAGGGCACATCGAGGTGTCCCGCAGCATGGCGACCATTGCTCGTGGGTTGGGACTGATGGAGGCGGAGTATGCCAAGCCGTCGCGCGAGCCACGTTCGGTCTCCGAGCTCGCGGAGGAAGCCAGCGACGAATGGGGAGTGGCTGTTCAAGCGGATCCCCGGCTGGCTCAGACGCTCCAATCAACCTTGGCATTGTTGCAGTGGATCAGGGAGCGCGTGGCAGCCTTCGCCGAAGAGGCCCGACTACGCCCGGACCTCAACGAGTTGCTCCGGCGACTGCGGCGCTTCAAGGCAGCGGCCATGAAGTTTGCCCGGCGGTTATTGGCGGTGCGCCGAGCCGAGAAGATGCACCACATGGCCGAGAACGCGTGGCACGACTTTTTGGCGAACAATCCCGAGCCGGGGACCTCATGGACGCAGGGGGACTGGAAGCAGCGGCGGGGGCGTCGGTTGAGCGCCCTCGAAGCCCGAGCTGCAGAGCTGGCCAATGCAAGGGCTCGAGTGAACCCGGAGGAGCAAGCCCTCTGCGAGAAGGAGGCGTCGGCCAGCGCGGCGCACCTGGGGGCCTGGAGCCGGGACATGCTTCAGCGCTACCCCGTGGAACTCGACATGGCGCCCAAGCCGGATGGGCCCTGTCCCAGCCCTGCCATCTCCTTCCCTCCTGCGCCTGTCTACGTTCCCAAACCGCCGCGCTTCCACTGAAACCAAAAAGCCCCGCAATGCGGGGCTCAATGTTTGCGGGCTCCTGGCCGGCTCAGTGAAGCGTTGCGCGCTTCTTGTTGCGCACTGGGTCCAGCTGAGAGTCTTTGGGCTTTCGGCCCGCTCGCCACTCCTCCACCGAAGGAAGCTCCCGAACGATGACGGCCTCCCGGGTGCGCACAGCCTGGGATGGCTGGGGACGGGCATGCTCCAAGGATTGGGCGGCAGTGCCGCCGCCTTGCGGTTTCTTCTGGCTGTAGACGATCAGCTCGCCAGCGGATGCCCAGGCATTACAGACATTGCGTTGTCGCACGAGCGGTTCGTCCGAAAGGGTCTGGCTCATCAGCCCAGCGAGCAATTGGCCGGCGATCTCAAGTTGTTGGGGGTTGGTGGTCATGAAAACTCCTGCGTGTGGGGAAGTCCTCATCCAATCAACAATTCCAGACTGCGCAAGAGCCCGCTTCGGGAGCTATTTCACAAATTTGAATACGCGCCGAAATTCAATGGTTTGTATGTCAATTTGGGAATGGAAGCTTGGCGGGGCGGGGCTGTCGTGACGTCCTGCGTTAGCCAATCCCTTTCCCTGGCCCCTGCCTATGTTCAATGCGATCTGCCGCTAGTCCGAACAGTCCTGCAATGCGCTCAAGCTTTCCGGCCAATATAAAAACCACGATCGAGCCGATGAGGATGCCGAGGCTTCCAGCGTAAACAAATACTTTGGCGTTGGCTGGGTTGGACCACATGTTTGATACGCCCAGGGTTCCGTAGACACTCAAGACCCTCGTTGCGCGTAGCGCCGTTCAAACTCTACAGGGGACAGGTCGCCAGTTGAACCGTGGCGGCGGTTGGGGTTGTAGAACATCTCGATGTAGTCGAATACCTCGGCGCGAGCGGCGTCCTTGGTGGGATAGATCCGCCGCCTGATCCGCTCGCGTTTGAGCAGGCCGAAGAAGCTCTCCACGGGTGCGTTGTCGTGGCAGTTGCCACGCCGACTCATGCTGCACACCAAGCCATGGGACGCCAGGAAACTGCGCCAGTCATCGCTGGTGTAGACAGACCCTTGGTCCGAGTGAACCAAGCAACCAGCGTTGGGTTTGCGCCGCCACACCGCAGACAACAGGGCCTGCACGACCAACTCGGTATCGGCCCGATCGCGCATCGCCCAGCCGACGACCTGCCGGGAAAACAGATCGATCACAACAGCCAGGTACATCCAGCCTGCATGCGTGCGGATGAAGGTGAAATCGCTCGCCCAGGCCGTGTCCGGCTCCGTCACGTCGAACTGTCGGTCAAGCAGGTTGGCCGCCGCCTTGCACTGCATTCCTCCATGGAAGCGCGGTTTGCGACCATAGCCCACCTGAGCACGCAGTCCCTCGGTGCGCATCAGCCGATGCACCCGATGGCGACTGCAACGCTCATCCAGATCGCGCAGATCCTTAGTGATCTTGCGATGCCCATAGACACTGCCGCTGGCCAACCAGTGGTGCTTGATCAATCCCAGCAGGCGTTGGTCTTCCTTGGCGCGCTCACTGTCGGGCGAGCGTAACCAGGCGTAATAACCCGCCCGGTTGACCCGCAATACCCGGCACATCGCACACACCCTGAATTCCCCGCAGTGGGCTTGCATGAAGGCGTACTTTGCCTTTACCCCTTGGCAAAGTACGCGGCGGCCTTTTTTAGGATGTCGCGCTCCTCGGTCACTCGACGCAACTCTGCCTTCAGCCGCCGAACCTCGGCGCTCTGGTCCACCTCGGCGCGCTGCACCACGCCAGGCTTGCCGAACGTGCGCAGCCAGGCGTACAGGCTGTGCGTGGTGACACCCAGGCGCTCGGCCACTTCTGCCACCTTGAACCCACGATCAGTCACTTGCCGGATCGCCTCGATCTTGAACTCATCCGTATACCGCTTGCTGCTCATAGACACCTCCGAATCGACCATTTTCCATGGCCTTGAGATGTCTAGGAAACCCTGGGCGTATCACACCGACCAACCGCCGGTCTCCTCTCGCTGCGTCGTCAGTAGATCGTAGGTCTTCACCATATTGAGTAAGCCGGAGTGACCATAGAGGTTAGGTGAGAAGGACGGGTCGGTTCGTTTAAGGTATTGGCCCAGTGCTCCCAATCCGACCTTGCCTTCGGAGGTGTCCCCTGTCAGCAGTGTCACGGCTTCGACCAAGAATCGGGGACGCCGTTTCGGCAGTGGCTTGGTTTCTACGCGAGGGGCTTCTTCTTTCGTCGCTTCCGATTTCAGGACAGGCAGTTCATTGCCCTGGACTTCGGGGGCGGCCACCTCCTTGACCGTCCGGTCCCACTCGAAGAACTGGTCGCAGGCGTTGCGCAAGGCATCCGGGGTCTTGGGCTCGCCCACAATGAAAACCGTGGCGCCGCGCTCCCGGAGCTTGCGGCAGAGGTAGGAAAAGTCCGAGTCGCTGGTGACCAGGCAGAAAGTGTCGGCTCGGTGGTCGAACAGTGCTTCCAAGGCGTCAAGCGCCAGGGCGATGTCTGCCGTGTTCTTGCCGGAGGCGTATTGGTATTGAAGGCACGGGGTGAATGCCTGGCGGACCAGGACCTCCTGCCACTTGTTGGCGAGTGTGCTGTGGTTGCCATACCCGCGGCGAAGCACGACCCGGCCGAACTGAGCCACCATGAGCAAGGCGTGCTCCACGATGTCAGTCGGCACGTTGTCGCAGTCGACCAATACGGCCACACGTGCTTCAAGCGGGCTGTTTGAGTTGCTCATGTCTGGAGGTCCGAGTTTATGCAGACAGACAATGGCGTCAGCAACTCGCCGATGGCAAGCGGACGCTAGCAATCGAGCCAAGCCCGGCGTTATGATCGAGGAAACATTGAAAGGAAACCTGCCAAGCAGGCTTTCTGCAATGGTGAGAGGGGCTTAGGTCGGAGGTGATCCGATCCCACTCTCTCCGCCAAATCAAGGCGCGTTGTTGCTTGACCACAGCGGTTAAGATTTTCTCGAGATCCCGAAGAATCCGAGAAGGACGCAAGTCGGGACATCTTCGACTTCTTGGCAAGACAGACGCACGCTACTGCTGCCGAATGTGCTGTCACTTTCGCGCCGAATTTAGGCGGGTGGTTCGGCTACAGACGCGTCCGGCAGCAAGGTGGCTGAGTTCAGCCTCTATCCAAAGCGTTCAACGCGCCGTTGACGACTTCATAGAGCCACATCCGTTTTAGGATGCCCAAAATTTATCTGGTCAAGAGCGCAGTTCATCCATTAACCGGTTGGCGTTCTTGAAGCAGGCGTGCGCATGGCCACCAATGTCCATCTGTTCGACTCAAGCATCGAAGAACCCATCTCCGACGCTTACCTCAAGCCGCTTGTGTGGTGTCGGGCAGCACGATCCCTCGGCTGGAAAGCAGGCTGACCGAATTGCGGAACACGTAGAGAATCAGGTCATCGTCGATCGAGCTGCTGTCGGGAATCACGACGACGCAATCGATTTGTTTGTGCTCGGGCGGAATCGTGTCCGCGAACTGCACGGAGAAGTCGTTGGATCCCATGGCGAAGGTGCCGGCCGGGTCCGGGTAGCGCGAGCGTGCGACGATGACGAAGTAGGGCGTGTATGTGGCGGAATTCATCGGGCGTGCGGGCGTGCCGACAGGCGTGTTGTTGATGGAGTACGTCGCGGCCGAGGCGCTGATGTTTGCGATATAGACTTTGCCCGACATTGCATCCTCCGATAGCGCATGGGTGTCACTCCGGTGGTCTGGCATCGCGACTGCCCGCAAGCCGGTGGCGGCCCGGCGTGTCGGCAGGGTCGCCGCCGGTCCACATTACGTCTGCTGCTGGAACGTGGCGGTCTGCATTCCGCCACCTGGCGCATGCACCAGCTCTACCACGATTCCGGGCGGATGATTCGGGTCCGAGATGCTGTAGGTGTTGCCGACCACCAGATCCTGGTTGGGATACGGCGCGATATGCGAGACGAGGTACTGGGTCGGGTTGCCGGCCTGGACCACGATGTTGGTGCCGTTTGCGATGACGCGGAAGCCGGGGATTTGCTTCACGGTGGTAGGCATGATGCGGTTCCTTCAATGATGCGAGGCGGAACGGGCGGCCTCGCTACGCCCTCGGCGTCGGAGCTGTCGTTGGCGTTCATGGGGAGGGCGTCCACCCGCCCGGCGGAACCTGGATCTCCAGCTCGGGCGCAAGCACGATCGGTACTTGTGTGCCTTCCACATTGGCGAACAACGTGACGTCCAGACGCAGCAGTGCGACGTCGGTGGATGGCTGCACGATCGCGAACCAGCGCGCGCAGTCGTTGGCCAATTGTCCGGCCAGCAGAGGCAGCGTCACGGCATCGTCCGAGACGGCTTGCGCGTCATCGCTGGTGAGTCGCACGTCGGTGGCCAGCAAAATCGGCACGTCGCTCCACAGGCCGGTACCACCTTGTGCTGGCGCGGCGATCTGATAGCTATACGTGGCAGCGATCTTGAGCAGGCGCTCCTTGGCCGCTGCGCTGGTGGCCTCGGCGAGCGGCGCCAGCGCGTTTTCGATTGCGTCGGCCAGTGCGTCGCCGGAGCCGAACGTGCAGCGCGGTACGGTGATGACCGGCACCACTGGCGAGGCGAACGAGACCTCCGGCGTCCGGTAGATCAGGGCGGGATTGGTCCTCACGCCGTTGGCGCCGGCGAGATTGGCGTTGCGGACGATCCACCAGGTCGAATAGCCGGTCTGGCGCGTGGCGATGTCCAGGTTCTCCCAGACGAAGTCGAGGGTGCCGGTGGCTGCTTCGGGCAACGCCGCGTAGGCGTAGGTCGCCATGAACCAGCACGCCGTGTCGTCGGGTGCAGCCGCGCCAGCCGGTGACACCTCGCCGTGCATCTGGCCATTAATGGCTGGCCAGACGATGCTTGAGGCATCGCATTGGCCGTTCGCATACGCACCCTGGGCGAACAGCTGCACGGTTTTCTGTTGGTCGAACGCATGCGAAAGATTCAGGACGTAGCCCGTGCTCGACTGCGCTACCGGTGCATTGGCGAGCAGCGCCCGGGCGGCATTGCCGGGCGGGCCGCGCCATGCCGCCCACGCAGCGGTGACATGGCCGATCTGATCGAGCAGTGCGCCGATCACCTGCTGTGGTGTCGGCATGCCCACATGTGTGTCGAACGCACTCTGCTGCAGCGCCAGCACGGCGGGCCGCAACACCGGCCAAGCGGCCATGAACGCGGCCAACGCCTCGAACACGGCTTCGATGGTGCCGAGGTCGGAGAGCTGCCGGCCGCGCAGCGTGCCGCTCACTGGCCGGTTATAGGTCAGCGTCAGCCACAGTTCGTCCTGCGCTTCCTGTTCGGCCAGCACGAGCCGGGTCGAGTAATCCCATTGCAACGCGGTGGTGGCCGAGGCTGCGAAACGGACCGGCCTTGTCTGTTCGGCGCGCTGCGTCTGCAGCACCGGCGAGGCGGGAAACGCGCGCACCGGCACCGGTGCGTCGATCGCACCAAGCGGCATGGACAGCGGATCGGTGGGAAGCTCGAGCACGAAGCGCAGCCATTGCGATGGCGTATAGCCGAATGCCGCTTCCGTGTCGTCGATCAGATGCTCGACGAAACGTGCGCCGTAGGTCAGGTCCAGATGCAGGTTGGCATCGTTGCCCGCGTGCGCGGCCGTCACCAGGAAATTGAGCAGGCCAGGCGTGGATGCGGTCGCTGTGGCAATCGGCAGCTTTGCGCTGCTGATGCTGCAGGAGGAGGGTAGGGTTTCGGTCGGGCCACTTGCCGTAGCGCTGGCAGTGAGGCCACCGAAGAAACGCGGTGGCAGCGTGCCCGCTTCTGCGGTGTTGGCCACGAAGACGTCGGCCGGCACTTGTACGATCGAGGAGACTGCGTAGGCGGTGGAGAGTGCGGCCAGCACGCTTTGTTCGAATTGATCCTGCGCGGCGGCAAGATCGCCGCCGGAAAGCGCTGGGAACACCGGGCCGACACCGCGCGCGAGCGCGTTTGCCAGGGTGGCTTTATGCCCCATCAGCGTCTGGTAGGCGGCACCGTCGAGCGCGGCGAGCGCGGCGCAGTTTGCCGGCGCGAGCAGTTCGTCGAATGCGGATAAAAAGCTCTGCGCCCAGGCATCGACATCCACGCCACTGAAGGTCTGCGTGGTGTAGGTCGGCACGAGCGTATCGGGATTGTAGACAGGCACCTGGGCGGGACCAGACATCAGCTTGGTGTTGAGCGGCAGCAGGGTGAAGTAGCTGGCCGCGCCCTGGCGGAACTGCACATCGATGCCGTGGGGTTTGCTCCAGCGCATGCCCCACAGCGAGGCCCCGCCGTCGCCGGTTGCCGGGCTGTCGGCTGCTGTGCGCACGGCGAGCCGGATGGTGCCCTCGGCGCCATCGAAACCCGCGAAGCTGGCCTCGAACTGGCTGGCGAACCAGGCCAGGCCGACATCTTCCACCGGCGTCGCGCCGCTGGCAGCAGCGCGCTGGCGTGCGCGGGCAGTGCCCTGCGACGGCGGGTCGAGATCGGCGGCCAGCGGCATCGCCACCGACACCGCGCGCGGCATGCCGGTGCGCGCTACCTCGTCGACCAACGCGGGCGGTCGGGCGAAGCTGAGCGTGACCGTGACCGCAAACAAATCATCGCCGCGATTTGCCAGATCGGTCTTGTCGAAGGGGAGCTGCAGCAGCAGGCTTTTGGGCGTTGCCGTGCCGCCGCCGAGCGCGTTGCTCAACTGCTGCACGATGTCGTTTGCGAACGTAGTCAGCGCCTGCTTGATGGCGCTACCGTCGCCGAGCTCGCCGCCGTTGGAGAGCAACACCGATTGGGTGAGCGTCACGCAGGTATGCGGATCTGCCAATTGTGCGGCCACCGTGGCATAGCGACCGAGTGCTGCGCGAATCTGCTGCCGAGCGCGGTCGTCGTCGGTTGCGGTCGCACCAGCTGCCAGGCCATGTACGCGCACGTGGGCCAGCGCCGGGTCGGTGCGGATCACCAGGCTGGGGTCGAACTGCATCGACAAGCCCAGCTGGCTAGGCTTGTCCAGCTGGCCGGGTTCGAAGCGATAGGCGCAGCGCACGCCGGGCCATTCCATTGGCGCGAGCAGCGCGTCGTTGTAAAGCACCGGGAAGTCGGTGGTAAAGGTGTCGGCCGCGCCGTCGAGCGCGTTGCCGAACACGTCGTTCACGCGCAGCGTCAGATTCGGCTTGCCGCCGATCGCCGCGTAGGGCAACGGCGTGCTGCTGACCAGTCCATTCTGGGTGACGAAGCGATAGGCAGGCACCACTTGCCGATAGCTCTGCCGGGCCGCGTCGAAGCTGTCCGGGCGCGCAGCGTTGGCCGCGTCCTCCCCGGCGCTGTCGGACGACGGGCTCAGCGCCAGACTCCACAGCGAGGTGCCGAACGGGACCGCGCTGTCGGCCGCTGCGCCGTCGATGCGGAACTGCAGCAGGTGATAGAGGGCGGCGATCCAGTCGGCGTCGTACAGCGTGCCGGCTTCGCGCGCGAGCAGCGTGTTGGCAAGCGACCAGTCGGCCACAAAGCCAAGACAGCCGGGTGGATAAGACGGCTGGTAGTGCAGCAGCGGCGTGCCTGCGGCGTCGGCGACGCCGAGGTACAGCGTGCCGTCCACGCTGCCCTGTGGCGCGAGCGCTAACGCATTGTGCCAGGGCTGGAATGTGGTCGAGGCGGGGAAGCTCACCAGCAGCGTAAGGGTGGCGGTGTCGCCGTTGGCAATGCCGTCGGTGGGCGCCGGTTGCCCCTTGGGGGTGAAGATACGCACCGGTAACGGTTGGCCGCTGACGTCTGCGTAGCGCAGGAAATAACCGTCCGACTGGGTGACGCTGACTTCCCAGATCAGTTGCAGAAGCGCTTCGAGGCGCTGCTGGTTTTCCGGGGCGTCGGGGTGCTGCGGATCGGGGAAAAGTGTCGACACCGGGCCGAGTGGGTCGTCGCCCGCGCGCAGCAAGGTCTGGCGCATCGGCACATTCGCAAGCGCCGGTTCGCTGCTCGTCGACAGGTTGGTCTTTGCCAGCAATATCGGCTGCGCGGACAACGAAATCGCGTCGGACTGGTAGCCGGTGGTGGTGGCGTCGTAGAGCACCGAAAGGGTTGCGCCGGCCAGTGCTTGCGCGCTCAGTAAGGCATGGATGCGCGCGCGCGTGGCGTCGTCTGCACCGCCGATGCGGTAGATATCGGTGTAATACGGATTCGCGGGACCGCCGTCGCCATCCACACTGCCGGCTGCGGCGCGATTCACCAGCCAGATCGGCACCTGGATCATCAGGGCCGGGTTGACCTGCTGCAGGCCGGCCGGGTCCGAGGTCTGCGGCCGGCCGGTCTGGACCGTCAAGGTGAGCGGCGCGCCGGCCGACTGCTGCAGCACCGCCGGCGGCAGCGGCACTACGAAGCGTGCTGGCGCGTCTGGTGCTGTCCAGGGCAGGCGATCGCGCGCGGCATACCAGACGGCCTCGCCATGCACCGGCGGGATCGGCGCCACGCTGACGGCTGCAGCTGCGGCAAGCGCCAGGCCGCGTCGGCTCCATAGCGGGCAGGGCACCGGTGGCACGGCCTCGACGGGCATCGTTGAGGTGACGCTGCTGCCGCCACCTGCGAATTTCACCGGAATTGCCGCCACCGCGCCGAGCGGGGCGGGTGCAAGCGAGAGGGTCGCCGAGACACTGGTGGGCGGCTCGCTTGCGTTGGTCGCAATTGCGAACTGCTGCCCATTGAGCGCGTAGCCGGCGGCAATGTCGAGCGTGTATGGATCGACCTTCTCGATATCTGCTGGCGTCGTGGCCGGGTCGGGAAGGCGCGTGCCGTTCATCAGGTAGCGCGAGGTCATGCCACCCAGGGTGCGCGTCAGCGCGGTGTCCGGCAGTGCGCCGGGTTGCCCCGTCTCGCGCTCTGCGTCGGCGAGGCTGCTCGCCATCTGGCGGCACAGCGTGAGGAAGTAATCGTCGAACATGTAAGCGGTCAGCGACGGACCCTGCGGCGCGTCGCCAGCGGCTGCGCCGAAGCGCGCCGCGCCGCGCAGGTCGGGGTTGTCGGTCAGCACGCTGAGCGAGAGCTGCGCGAAATAGGCCTCGACGGCCTGACGGTAGTCCGGATAGGTGCGCGCGTGGTCGGCGAACACCAGCGGCGTATCCTGTCCGGTCCAGCTCATCTGCAGCGCGTCGAACATCGGGAACATCGCCCAGTCGCCGTCCTCGCGATGCACGCCTAGATCGACCGGATTGAGCGTGAAGCGGACCTCGGTGGACAGGCAGCCGGTCAGCGTCTTATCCCACTCGGCAGGTGGCAGAGCACGGCCTTGTCCCAGGTTCGCGAGCACCTGGGCCCAACTGCCGGTGCCGTTGGACCAGGTGCGCAAGAGCCACGACGCGAGCGCGCCGACCAGCATCTCGAGCGCGCTCAAGGGCGCGGCGTCGCTGGCGCCGGGCGCACCGATGATCAGCGTCGCCACGCCGACTGCGCTGCCGACGTCAGCCGTATACACCACCGACGGCTGCAGCAGGAACGACAGCGCCACCTCGACCGGCGCGACCGGCGGACTTGCGTGCCATGTGGTCCGGGCCAGCGGTGCGGTGGCAGCACGCAGCCGCCGACGATGGGCGAGCAGACTGCGCTCATGCTGTTCGATGCCGCGATGCGCCCAGTCGTTCATGCCATGGAAGGCGGGATCGAGCGGTCCATCCAGACTGGCCGGGGTGCCGCCGGTGATCTCGAACGAGGTGGAAATCGTGGTGTGGAAGCCCACCGAGATCGTGACGAACAGGATCTTCAGGCGTGCCTCGGCGTCCACGCGCGCGGTGACGTTGATGACCGTGCCGTAGCCGGTTTCGAATGCGATGCCGGCAACCACCGAGAGCCGCACAAGCACCGAGAGTTTGACCACGCTCAGATCGACCTCGCCCTGCAACTGCCCGACGATGCCGACGGTGGCGGCGAACCAGAAGTAATCGGGCGTCTTCGAGACCGAGCCGCCGCTGGCAGCGTCGCGCCATGCCAGGATGCCCTGGAAGGTGCCCTGCGCGGTCAGCGATAGCGACGCCGAGAATGGACCCGCACTGATCGAACGCCCGACCCCGAACCACATCGCCAGACCGAAGGTCACAATCGGGTTGTAGCTGACCACGTCGGTGGCCGCCGCCGAGCCGATTGCCTTCAGCGCAGCGGCGGCGCTGGCTGGATTGTCGCCGCTGCGCAGCTTGCCGAAGTAGAAGCCGCAGCCGCCGGTGAAGATGTAGACCTGCACGCCGATCGAATCGTCGCCGAGCGGCCAGCCGACGCTGACCTTGAAGTCGCCATTGGTGTAGATCCAGATCTTGAACGAGGGCAGCGTGAGCGCCACCGCGCCGAGGTTGATCTGACGGAACTGCGTGGGCATCGTCAGCGCGCCGTAATACACGCCAAGATGTGGGCCGAGTTTCTGGTACAGGATTTCGAACAGCAGGCCTTTGAACTGGTCGGCCGAGCAGGTGATTTCCAGTCCATAGAGCACTGGATCGTTGAAGACGGCACGGATGTCCCAGCCCCGCACCAGGATGTGTGCGGCCACGAACCAGTCGCGCGATGCGTCGTAATACGTGCCCAGGCTATCCAGCAGTTGCCGCGGGTCGTTGGTGGTGAACGTCGATTCGAGTTCGGTAAACATCGCCGCAATCGGATCGTCCTTGGTCATATCCGCGCGCGGGCCGAAGCGCTGGCCCAGGCCCAGATACTTCACCTGGAAATTGCTGCCGCCCTGCGCGGGGACCGGGAACGGATAGTTGACGACCGAGGTCTTCGCGTCACCGTCCAGCGGTGCGGCGATCGTCGTTCCCGGTTGGATCCCTGCCGCGAGCAAACGCGTCTGCATAAACGCGTCCTGCTCCGAAAACGCCACGCGTGCACTGACCGCCAGCCCATCCTTGGACGTGTCGTAACCGACGATCAGATCGTAGACGGTGAATTTCGGCTCGATGGTGACCGGGCCATAGCTGCCGCCGAGCCGGATGCCGTAGCCATCGTCGTCGTACAGTTGCACCACCAGTTGTACTGCCGTCACCTCACCGACCGATACGGTCAGATAGGGTGCGATCTTCACGTCGAAGATTTTGCTCCATGGCAGCGAGGCGCTCAGATGCGCAATCTGCCCGACCGCATCGATCCCCAGCATCTTGGCGATCTGTCCGATCACCGCGCCCAGGCTCAGCGGCGGCTGCCGCAGCGATGGCCCCACCACGAATTGGGCAGGGCCATCGCCGAACGCAAAGCCGAATTGCAGGCCATAGCCGGCCGCATCGGCATCGACGAGTGCGTGCGATGCCGACGGCAGCAGCAAGGTGGCTTGTACGCCTAGCGTGAACCTGCTCATGGGCGGCGCGTCAGCTGTTGGACTTGGGCGTTTCGTTACTGGCGCCGAACACCGCGCCTTCGATCGACAGCACGCCCGGAATCAGCGGGATGCCCTGGCCGTCAGGCCACACCGCCGACATCGCAAGTGTGTACAGGGTGGACTGCTCGGGGGAGGCCGTGCCCGGTACCTTGATGTGGAATTGGTCGACGGCCACGTCGAGCGTGGTGAGCTTGCTCATGATGCTGTCCAGCGGTGCCGGCAATTGGTCGGCGCTGGGCAGGTCGATGTTGAACTGCGTCTTGAACCATGCCGCAAAGTCGTCCAGCGTGCCGAGATCGACCGGCGCGGGCAGCGTGAACTCGATTCCGTTGGTCTTGGCGTTGGCGATGTCGTCGGTCGAGACCGGCACCATGGTGCCGTGCAGATTGAAGTTCAGGCCGAAGACCAGATGCGTGCTCGGCGGGGTCGGCGGATCAGCGGCGACCACGGCGGCGGCCTTGCGCGACAGTTGCTTGCTCATGGGTGGTTCTCCTGGGTGCGGCACTGCGGTGGGTGATGGGCGCGGGAGGCAACGGGTGGGTGCCGCCGCTGAGGACCTGGGCATCGACGATCCCTTCGAGGATCGCCGCGACCGGGTAGGTGGTGCTGCCAGTGGCGAGGTAGAGCACGCCGGTGGCCGGATCCTTGCGCACGCTGATGGCGATCGCCCAGAGTGCCGCCAGCGGCGTGCCGGCGGCCATCGCGACGGGCAGGTTCCACCCGTAGACGTCGTTGAGCGCCTGCATCAGCACAGGAACACTGCGTGCGGCGAGAATCGGATCGGTGTCGGTCATGGCGTCTGCGTCGCAGCCAGGCTCCAGCCCAGATTGCCGCCGCCCGGATCATTGGCGTCGGCGAACAGGATGAAATCGGCGAGTACCTTCGGCGGCAGCGTGATACCGAACACGCTGAGTGCCACGTTGTTGAACATCAGCACGTAGGCCGGCCCATTCTTTGTCTTCACCAGCCCGAGGTTGGCCGCCGAGAAGGTCGTCTTGAGCAGGCCTTGCAGGTTGAAGCCGAAGGCGCCTGCGGTGACCTGCGGCAACTGCACGAACAGCGCGACGCCGTCGTCGTCGGGCGTGTAGGTGCTCGCACCCCAGGCGACGATCAGCGAGGCATCGAGCGATGCGTGGGCATCGGCCAGCGCGCCGAGCGCGCCGAGCGGCAGCGCGAATTGCAGGGCAAACAGCGGCTTGGAGGTCACATACGCGACCTGCGTGGGCATCGGCGCAACGCCACCGCCGCCTGGCACGCTGGCAGCGACGCCGGTCAGCGCCGGCACCTGCACGGGCAACGCGCCCAGCGCCTTGATGTCCAGGCCCGCCTCGTCGTGCAGGATCGCCTGCAGCGTGAGCGGCAGCATGCGCACCAGTGCGCCGGGCCGCCGTCCGCTGCGATCGTCGGTTGCCCGAAGCCCCGAGAAATCCGCCGTGATCTGCGGCAGCCCGATGCGCTTGCCGTCGGCGTCGAGCTGACAGCTGATGCCAAACGCCAGGCTTGTCAGCGCCACACCGGTGGTGGTCGTGCCGGGTGCGGCACCGGGCAGGCCGTACGAGAACAGGTCGAGCCCGGTCACGCCAGGAAACGGATCGGCCGCGAACGCGAGCGTGCCGCTCAGTGCAAAGCGCGAGGTGATGGTGGTGCCGGCATCGGCCTCGGCATCTGCGGGGACGGACGGGACGGAGGCAATCGGCACCAGGCTGGCACCGCTGACCTGGAAGGTATCGATCACCCGGATGCGTGAGCGGTCCGGGTTGAACGCAAAGCTGCCGTGCTGGCCGCCGTCGAACGTCACCGTGCCGACCTCGCCGTGCCGTTGATAACGGCCCGCCACCACCACCGTGTTGGGCGGCACGTCGGCGGTGGCATCCGCGCCGGTCAGCGTGACCGCACGGCCGAACAGCGTGTTGATGGTCATTCCCACCCGGCAATGGAACTGGGTGACGAGCGACTGGTTGATCGCCACCGACAGCTCCTCCACGACGAATGCGTAGTCCGGCGGCGTCTGGTCCGAGTGCGGCGCGGCAGGCTCGCGTTTGAATATCGCAGTCGCCGCGTGGTGATAGATCACCCCGAACAACGCGCTTTCGCTGATCTGCGGCTCCTGGTCGGCGCCGTCGCTGATGCGGTTGACCTGCACCCCGAAGTGATGGGCGCTCAACTGCCCGTCGATGCCGGCCAGCAGCATCTGCAGATCGTCCGGCATGCCGTTGCCATTGATCGGCGCATTGAAGGCAAGCATGCCGGTCCAGCCGGGATCGGCGGCCTTGGTGCGGAAATCGGCGAACGGGTCGTCGTCGCTGCTCGCCTTTTCTGCAACGGCCAGCGCATCGATCAGCACAGACTGCGTGTCGGTTACACGCGTAGCGTCGCCGATGAAATAGTCCGTGTTGGCCCAACTCTCCGGCGCACGGATCAGCTCGGCCAGGCTCTGTGTCGTTGCGTACTTGAAGACAAGGACGGTGCGCCAGCGATCGGTTGCGTCGACGTCGGGCGCGATCTCGAAGTTGAAGCCTGCCACCGCGATCATGCGGGTGATGTCCGGGAACCGGCTCCAGTCGTTGAGCACCAGAAACAGTTGTTCGCGCATCAAGGTGCTGGCCAACTGCGCGTCCACCACGCCGGTTGCGGGATCGGCGTCGAACGACAGCGTCTGCTCCGCACTGCGTGCGAGCAATAGCGACTGCCAGGTGCCGGCCTGGACCTCGGGCGCCTGCGCGGCGGCAATGCCGACCCGCGTTGACTGCGTTGCCGAGTTGAGCTGGACCAGCAGCCCTTGCGGTGTGGAAGTGCGGGTGCCGGGCAAGGGCGCGCCCTGTTCGCCAACGAACACCGGGCGATCAGGCGTGCTACCGCGGATCAGCGCGCCGCGCAGGCCGGCGATCACCTGTTTCTCGTAGCCAGCCAGCAGCTGAGCGTCCTGTACGGTCGCGTCGGCGAGCGCGAACACGCCGCCGTACTGCACCATCGGAAACGCCACCGGGATCTGGTCACTCTTCGTCGTCGATGCGAGCGTGGAGACGAGCGCAGACACCGCAGCCGGATAGCGCATGTCCGGGGAGACCGCGCCGCGCCCGAAATTGACCGACGCGCCAGGTTGCGCGTAGTAGCCGCGCCTGGCGGTGGCCTCGCCTGGACGAAACCGCACCCACGAGGTGGCAAATGGCCCGTCGAGCGATGGCTTGGTGTCGGCGCCGTTGGCCAGCGTCATGCGCCGGGCCATGGCGGTGCCAAACGCCGTCGAGCAGGCCGGCATCGATGGCACGAAATCGAGAATGTCGCCGTCTGCGACGCGCAGGTATTCGGTGCCGAGCGTTCCGCAGGAAAGCTTCGCCGCACCGCCCGGTACCGTCAGGACGAACGGGCCAAGCGGGGCGAGATAGGCTGCCGGCGCTTGCGCAGCGCCGGGCCGTGCAGCCGGATAGAGCCCGGCCCGCGAACCGTTGGACGGCACGCTCGGTGCCAGTGTCACCAGATCGCCAGACACGGTCCGGCCGAACGACGAGGCCAGGTTGTCCAGCCGCTGCGGCTGGAACAGAAAACGGGTGCGTGTCCCGTCTAGCGGTGCGAGCGGATCCACCTCGCAGTCCAGCAGAAACGCCGGCCAGTCGTCGGCGGGCAGCGGCGGTAGCACCGGATAGCGCAGTTGCGCAAACCCCTGCGGCGCCTGCGGGTCCGGATGGAAGTAGCGCAGCTCGCCGCCTTGCAGGCCGGGCGCCTGCGGATCGTCGGCGAACAGCCCGAACAGGTTGTATGGATCCCACTCTGCGGTGAAGCGCAGCAGGCCGGCCGCGGCCGGATCGAACGACAGCGCCACCGTGTAGGCGTCTGGCGAAAGCGGCGTGCCCTGGCCGGAGTCGCGTAGCAGGGCGATGCCATCGCCCACGAAGGTGGCCTGCCCGGTCTCTGCTGACAGCGTCCATTGCGTACCGCTCGGTAGCACCAGATCGACATGACCGAAGGGCAGCGAGCCGCTGCTGCCCGCGACCTGCCCGCTGGTGGGCGAGAAGTAGGACAGCGGCACGCTCGTGCAGGCCCAGGATTGCAGCGGCGCCGCCTGCCATAGCCAGGCCACCCCACGCAGCGTGGCGTAAGGCGGCGTGAGCCCGAGGGTTTGTGCGATGTCGGCCGGCTCCGCCGGCAGTGCCTGCGATTGCGGATGGAACAGGAAATAGCCGGGCTGTTGCCAGGCTTGCGACAAGCTCAACTGCTGCGGCGCCTGCTCGTCTGGCCGGACGCCGATCTGCGATGCGCCGGCACCGCCCGGCAGCAGCAAAAAGCCTGCCCGGACGGGCGCGACACCACCGGCCTGATCCACGGCGGCCGAATAGAGCGCGAAGCCGGCAGCGTCGAGCGCGATCCGAGTGAAGATCATGTCTGCCATGGAGTGCATCGGTGAGCTGATCTCCGGTGAGCCGCGATGTACCTCGATCCGAGTGCGCCGACGCACGCGATGACGACGATGCGGATGCAGCGTGGTCGTCGGCATCGATGGACGGCGGTCGTCTGCCGGCCATCGCGCCTGCATCAACCGCGGACGTTGGGTACGCCAGATGCCGCCTGTGCGTGGTCGATCAGACTGCGTCCTGCGATTCTTCCTTGGCCGCCATGTTCAGCGATGTGGTGACATCGAAGGTGTTGAGTACCACCCCGCGCGCCGTCAACAGGATCGCCTTGTTCTGCGTGATATACAGAATCAGGTCGTCGTCGAGGCTGCTGTCCTGTGAAATAGTGACCGTGGCGTGGCCAGTGCGGCTATCCCATGGGAAGACCAACGTGTTGTCGCCGTATGCGAACACCGCGCTCGTCGAGGGATACTTCGAACGCGGCACGGCCAGCGAACTCGGGGTATACAACGGCGGCGTCGGGCCGGCGGCCCAACCGGCGATGTTGCCGGCATTGTTGTTGGTTACCAGTAGAGACGTGATGGGTTCGTTGTAGCTGTTGAATACCGTGACTTTGCCTGCCATGAGATGCTCCTGACGTTGTGGGTGAAGAGACGGAGACGGTGATTCGCTCCGTTTGCCGATTGGCTTGCTGCGCTAACGACAGTTTGGAAAAGGAATCCGAATTGGTATCGATGCCACACGTGAGACATGGCGCCCAGCGATCCTCCTGACGAGGGTGGCGACGCGTTTGCGGTGGATCGTTCAAAGGTTCCCTCTGTCTGCACCTTGCCGGTTTGAAAAAACGCTACCCGACATAACGTCTCACCATGTGGTCCATCTTCGATTGCGCCTGATGGCGGTTTCGTCACCGGTCGCCGAACGAAATCATTCACGCATCGGTTGTGATCGCGTGATGAGGCGGGGCTTGGCGTTGCCAGTCGAGGCTTTCCCGAGGCCAGGTCCATCGAACCAACGGCTCAAATGCAGGTGGTTGGGTTTCTGCTTCCCTGCGGTGCATTGGATGGAAGTTTGAAGACGTGGCAGGTCCTGATCGGCGGGGTATCGATGCGAACCGTGACATGGGTGTCGCCCCCTGCTCCGGGAGGTATTTGCCCACCGCCATGCTCTCCTCTCGTGAAGGTGCAGCTATTGGCGGCGTATGCGGTTCTGAGCCGATCATTTGAAGCGTTCGCAACCCGGGTGGGCCAGCCGCTGATGGAGCCCTCGATGTGGGCGACAACGTTGCAACTGGCGGTTGCGTGACCACTTGACGCAAGCAGCGTCAGCAAGACGGCTGCTTTGATCCCTTGATTGTGGATAGGCATATCGATGTCCTGACGAGCGTTGGGAGCTGCATAAAATGCGTTGGCCAACCTTGTCGGATGCGCCAACCGGAACCCGACATAACGTCTCAGAGTCGACGAAATCTTCAGCCGACCATGTGGTCCGGCGCATTCGTGGCGCGACGTCCAGCGAGGGCAATTGAGGGCGTGAGAGCGGCTAACAAAGCGACTGCGCTCACCGCCAGGCGAGCGCAGCGGGTACTCGGTGCGGCATGCGCCACTCGTCCACCGTTGTTCTGAGTGCGCCGTCCATACCCGGCCGACGGCTGCTCGCGACGTTGGGGACGCCGCGCTTAAATGACCGCAGCCTTGACCTTGAACACGTCCACAGCGCGGATCAGCTGCACGGAGTGGTCTTCCAGCGCACGCGCGGCGGTGCTTGCCGCTTCTACCAGGCGGACGTTGTGTTGGGTGGTTTCGTCCATCTGGGCGATGGTCTGATTCACCTGTTCGATGCCGCCGGCCTGCTCTTGGGAGGCGGCGGAGATGTGGCCCATGATGTCGGTGACGTGCTGGACGCTGGTGACGACCTCGCTCATGGTGGTGCCGGCCTTTTGCACCAGTGTGGCGCCGTCGGCGACGCGTTGTACGGAGTCGTCGATCAGCCGTTTGATTTCCTTGGCAGCGTCCGATGAGCGGTACGAGAGGGTGCGCACTTCCGAGGCGACCACGGCGAATCCGCGGCCTTGTTCGCCTGCGCGTGCGGCTTCGACGGCGGCGTTGAGGGCGAGGATGTTGGTCTGGAAGGCGATGCCGTCGATGACCGAGATGATGTCGGCGATGCGCTTGGACGCCGCTTCGATCCCGGACATCTTTTCGATGACCTGGCCGACCACGTCGCGTCCGTCCGAGGCGATCGCGGCGGCGCCCAGCGCGAGCTGGTTGGCGCGGCCTGCGTGCTCGGCGTTCTGTTTGACGGTGGAGGTCAGCTCTTCCATCGAGGCGGCGGTTTCTTCGAGACTGGCGGCCTGCTGTTCGCTGCGGCGCGCCAGTTCCTGATTGCCGCTGGCGATGTCTTCGGCGGCAAACCCGATGCTGTTGGAGGTGGTCTGGATATGCGTGACGATGTCGGTCAGGCGATGCACGGTACTGTTGGCATCGTCGCGCATCGAGGCGAACACGCCGTGGAAGTTGCCGGTCATGCGCACGGTCAGGTCGCCGTCGGCGATGGCACGCAGCAGGTCGGAGAACTTGGCCAGGTTGGTGTCGGAGGTGGCCATCATGGTGTTGAGGTTTTCGACCATCAGGCGGAAGTCGTGCTCGAACTTTTCCGGCTGGCCGCGGAGTGCGAAGTTGCCTGCACAGGCGGCCTGGGTGAGTTCCTGGATCTGTGCGTTGATGGCGCGCAGGTTCTGCTTCACCTGCTGCATGGTGGCGGTGATGGCGGCCTTTTCGCCGGGATACTGTTCGATTTCCTGCGCGAGATTGCCCACCGCGTAGCTGCCCATGACCTCGGTCATGCGCAGCTGAGTCTGCACGTGCGCATGCACCAGTGCGTTGGTGTCCTGCACCATGTCGCCGTATTCGCCGGGGAAACGCTTGGCGTCGGTGCGGTAGCTGATCTCGCCGGCTTCGTGGCGGGCGGCCATGGCGCGCTGTGCGGAGATCACCTCTTGCAGGCGGCGCTGCATCTGTTGCATGGCACGCAACAGCTGGCCGGATTCGTCCTGGCTGGTGGGCATGTCCTGGCTGCGCAGATCGCCGTCGTTGATGCGCTCTGCCAGGCGCAGCGACTGGCGCAGGGGCAGCACCACGCTGCGGGTGAGCAGGAAGGCAATCGTGGCGCCCAGTAGCAGCGCGATAACGGTGGAGATCATCATCAGCATGGCGAAGCCGCGTGCAGTGGCGACGGCGTCTTTGGCGGCCTCGCGGTTCTTGGCTTCCTGCAGATCGATGAAGGCATTGATGCTGGCCAGCCAGGCAATGAAGTCGGGCCGCGCTTCATGTAACAGCAGCTGCTCTGCCTGCGGTTTGTCGCCTGCTTCGCGCAGTGCACGCACGTTGGCGATAAACGGCATGGTGCGCTGCTCGATCGCCTTGATCTGCTGGAGAATCTTTTTCTCTTTGGCATCCGAAGAGGCGGCGATCATGCTGTCGAGCGGCTGCGCGGAGCGTGCGTAGTCTGCGGCGAGCTTGTCGATCGATCGTTCTGCCGCGTGCCGGTCTGCCGCCTCGTCCATCAGCACCACATCGCGTAGCGCAATCGCACGGTCGTGGACGCTGCCGCGGAAGTTGATCGCATAGCGTTGTTTGACGCTGTTGACCTCGTTGATGGCGGTCAGCTGCTGGTCAATGCTGCGCACGCGGTGGATGCCGACGACGGTCAGGATCACCATCAGCACGATGATCGACAGAAAGCCAAGGGCCAGGCGTTGGCCAATACGCAGATTCAAGAAGACATGCATGGGGGTTCGATCGATGATCCGACAAGGCGGAGAGCGGGGGAGTCCCGGCAGCAGCCGGGAGGCGAAGGCAGGTGCACGCTCCTCGAAGTGACATGGCTGCCGCTGCTCCGATTGCGTCTCTACGTGTTCGTTAGCGACCCCAGCCATTGAAACTGAAACCGGCGCGTCGGCCGATTCAGGTGTGGTTGGTTTCGTGGCGATGCGACGTCATCCCGATCCGGACGGCACGTCGCAACGTCGCCGCGCTGCGCAGCGCTTGAGAGCCCGCCAGGCTCAGTCGTAGCGCGCCAGATCCGGTGCCTTGATCGAGGGCGTCATCAGCTTCGCAGCGATGGTCTGGATGCTCGGTTGGCTGGCGAACTTCAGTGCGCCGTGCAGCAGCTGGATGCCGAGCCGGCTATGCGGGTTCATCAGACGCGGACCGATCTTGGGCACGCCCTGGCCCTGTTCGACCATCGGCCGCATGGCGGCTTCGTAGGCGGCGAATGCGCTCTGCAGATCATCGGTGCGTGCGATCTCGCTTGCCAACACATAGCCGCCGGTGACCGCCAGGGTGGCGCCGATACCGGCCAGCGGGGTTGCGCACCACGCCGCGTCACCGGTCAGGACGACGCGGCCTGTGTGCCAGCGCGGCATGCGCACCTGCCGCAAGGCGTCGAAATAGAAGTCGTCGGTACTGTCCATGCCGTCCAGTACGCGCGCTGCCTGCCAGCCGGCGTCGGCGAACTGTTCACGCAAGTACGCTTTCTGCGTTGCCTGGTCCCAGTCCTGCTCGCCATCGGTGACCTTCTGCAGCGAAAGCATGGCGCGCGTGGTGCCGTGCCGGTCCGGCCGCAACGAGACGCTGCGGCCGCCGGTGGTGTGATACCAGCGCCACAGGCGATCGTCGTCTGCGCTGCGTGCGATGGTGAAGTAGGCGATGGTCAGATCCATCCAGCGTGGGTCGTTTTCGCCGGGAAAAAGCTGTTCGCGCGTGGAGGAGCCGACGCCTTCGGCGATGATGACTGCATCGAAGCGGTCGCTGGTTCCGCTATGGAAATTCACTGTCGCGCCGTTGCCGTCGTCCTGGATGCTGGCGATGCGGTCGCCGAAGCGATAGGTCACCTTGTCGCGTGCGGCTTCGTAGAGCAGGCGGGCGAGGTCGCCGCGCAGGATCTCCAGCTCGGCGGTCGGGCCGTCGCCGTCGATGTCGTCGGTCTTGAAAGTGGCGACCGCATGGCCGTGTTCGTCGACCCAGGCAGTGCCTTGCTCGCCGGTGCCATGGTCGAGTGCGGCCTGCTCCAGGCCCATGCGCTGCAGGACCTGGCGGCCGACGCCGCGCACGTCGATGTTCTGGCCACCGTCGCGGAAGTGCGCCGCCTGTTCCACCACCACGACGTCGAGTCCCTGGTTGGCAAGCGTCCAGGCAGCGGTGTTGCCGGCGACGCTGGCGCCGGTGATGAGGATGCGACGCGCCATTACAATCACCCGCAGAGATAAATATCAGAGGTGATATTACAGGTCTGCGGCACGTTGCTCCAGGTTGACGATCAGGCGCTGCATGAACGCGACGGTTTTCTGGGCCTCCTCAGGTGAGAAGCCTTCCAGGGCATCGGCATTCAGATCGATCAGCACCCGAGCACCCAGCTCGGCCATCTTGCGGCCGCGCGCGGTGAGCGATACCAGCGCGGCGCGGCGGTCCTGCGCGGTGGGTGCGCGTTTGATGAGCTTTTGCGCTTCCAGCTTGTCGAGCAGGGCGACCATGGCGGGCTGCTTGACCGCCGAGGCGATCACCAGGTCGCGTTGCAGCATCGGCCCCTTCCAGGACAGCAGCAGAATCGGGCCGATCAGGGCCAGCGAGACGCCGTGCGGCCGCAATTCGGCGTCGACCAGCCGATTGAAGACCCGCGCTGCGTGATTGGCCAGGTAACCCGGCGCCACCGCCGCCTGGGGGTGAATGCGTTCGTCTTGATCCTGCATGCGCGCAACCGTGTGATGCCTTTCAGCCATCGGGCGATTTTATCGGGCATCAAGGCGCGGGGCATGGGTGCGACTCCCGGCGACGCGTTCACGCCTGCATCGGTGCGATCTCTACTGCCTGGCACGGCACGCCGTCGCCGGTTGGGTACGCTGCCGGTCAGGCAGTCGTTGCGCAGTCGAGGCAGTGCATCGCCTGGGTGCCATGTAGCGCGCGTCGCCTGCGCTAGCTATTCAGCAACGCCGGGTGGGTTCGGCTGGACGCAGCCGGGCGCAGGCCAGATGATAGCCGGATGCGCGTGCGCCTGGTCTTGCGATAGGCGATACGCAAGGTTGGCAGCTGGCTTCTCCATCAATGGTTTGAAAAAGATGCAGGTAGGTGTGATCGGTAATCCGGGCCAGGGCCGCGTTGCGCTGCACGCGTGGTCCGTGCAATGCGACCGCCGCATGGCGCTAGTGCGGTCGCATTGCCCATGAGTTCGTCATTCCCGCACGGCGACAGCGCCATGGCGCAGGCGGTGCGCCGTCACGATTGGGCTTCCACGCCACTGGGGCCGAGTGCGCAGTGGCCATCGCCGTTGCGCAATGCGGTCAGCCTGATGCTGGGCTCGCCGGAAAGCATGTATGTGGTGTGGGGCGAGGCGCTGACGTTTTTCTACAACGATGCGTATGCGCCGATCTTGGGGCCGCGTCAGCCGCAGGCCTTGGGTGCACCGCTGCGCGCGTTGTGGGCCGATGCGTGGGAGGCCGTGCGTGGGCCGATCGAAGCCGCGTTCGAAGGGCGCGCATCGCGCTTCGAAGAAGTGCCGATCGGCATGAGCCGCTACGGCGCGCCCGAAGAGACCTGGTGGACGTTCTCGTTCTCGCCGATCTATCTGGACGATGGCCGTGTCGGCGGTGCGTTCTGCGTGACCAACGAAGTCACCGACCGCAAGCTGGCGCAAAACCGTCTTGCCGATGAGCACGAGCGCTTGATCCGGTTGTTCGAGCAGGCGCCGATGTTCATGGCGTTCCTGAGCGGGCCGCAGCACCGGGTGGAATTCGCCAACCCGTGTTATTCGCGTTTGATCGGCCACCGCGACGTGATCGGGAAGCCATTGGCCGAGGCCTTGCCCGACCTGGTCGAGCAGGGCCATCTGCGCCGCCTGGACGAGGTCTATCAGTCGGGGCGTGCCTACGCGGCCAATGCGCTTGCGTACAACGTGCAGGCCGCGCCAGGTGGCCCGGTGGAGCGGCGCCTGCTGGATCTGGTCTATCAGCCGATTGCAGGCGCCAACGGCACCGTCTCCGGCATTTTCGTGCAGGGTCTGGACATCACCGATCGCATCAGCCTGGAACGCGCGGTGCGCGAGGCGGAGGTGCGCAACCGGCAGATCCTGGACAGCGTGATGGATTACGCGATCATCGCCACCGATCTGCAGGGGCGGGTCACTTCATGGAACGAAGGCGCGCGGCGCATCCTGGGCTGGACCGAGACGGAAATGCTCGGCCAGTCGTTGGAGCGCACGTTCACGCCTGAAGATGTGGAGCACCGGCAGATCCTGATCGAAGCGGCTGCGGCGCTGGAAAGCGGCAGCGGCATGGACGAGCGCTGGCACATCCGCAAATCCGGCGAGCGCTTCTGGGCCAATGGTTCGTTGATGGTGCTGCGCGAAGAGACCGGCGCGGCGATCGGCTTCGTCAAGGTGCTGCGCGATCGCACTGCCGAACGGCTGGCCAGCGAGGCCTTGCGCAAGAGCGAACGCCGGCTCGATGCGCTGGTGCGTGCATCGTCGCAATCGATTTTTTCGGCCAGTGCCGATTGGTGCGAACTGCGTCAGCTGGTTGGCGATGGCGCGCTGAGCGATGCGTTGTCGGCCACACCGAACTGGCAGCAGGACATGGTGCATCCGGACGATCGCGCGCGGCTGGCAGAGGCCATTGCGCATTCGATCGCCAACAAGACCGCACTGGATCTGGAATACCGCGTGCCGGGTTCCGATCAACGCGTGGGCTGGACCTTGATGCGCGCCATTCCGCTGCTCAACGAGCACGAGCAGATCGTCGAATGGTTTGGCACCGCAGCGGACATCACCGACAAGCGCATCGCCGAAGAGCAATTGCGTCAGTTGACCGAGACGCTGGAAGAGCGTGTGCGCGAGCGTAGCGCGGCCTTGCTGTTGGCCGAAGAGAAACTGCGCCAGAGCCAGAAGATGGAAGCAGTGGGCCAGCTCACCGGCGGCCTGGCGCACGACTTCAACAACCTGCTGACGGCCATCAGCGTTGGGCTGGAGCTGCTGCAGACGCGCATCGAACAAGGCAAGTACGACCGTCTGGAACGCTATGTGGAGATGGCGCAATCCAGCGCCGCGCGCGCCACGGCGCTGACGCAGCGGTTGCTGGCGTTCTCGCGCAGGCAGACCCTGGCACCGACCGCGCTGGAGGTGGAAGCGCTGGTGCGCGACATGCACGACATCATCGCGCGCACGCTGGGGCCTTCGATCAGTTTGCAACTGCGCCCGGCGGCAGAGTCGTGGAAAGTGCTGGTGGATGCGCCGCAGCTGGAAAACGCGTTGTTGAACCTGTGCATCAACGCACGCGATGCCATGCCCGATGGCGGCGAGCTCACCATTGCCATTGCCAATTGCGTGTTGAACGAGGGCGCGGCGCAGCAGCTCGATCTGCCGGTTGGCGATTATGTGTGCCTGAGCGTGCAGGACAGCGGCACCGGCATGAGCGCCGAGGTCATGTCCAAGGTGTTCGAGCCGTTCTTCACCACCAAACCGATCGGGCAGGGCACCGGCCTGGGCCTGTCGATGATCTATGGGTTCACCCGGCAATCCGGCGGGCATGTGCGCATCGATTCGGAAGAGGGCGTGGGCACCACCATGCTGCTGTATCTGCCGCGTTTCACCGGCCTGCTGCCGGCCGATGAGACGCAGCACCCGGTCGAACCCTCGCTGCAATCGCCCACGCACAGCAGCACGGTGCTGCTGGTGGAAGACGAAACCGCGATCCGTGTCCTGGTGTCCGAAGTGCTGACCGAAGCGGGCTACCGCGTCATCGAAACAGCCGAAGGCAGTGCTGCCGTGGAGCGCTTGCGCTCGCAGGAAGCGATCGACTTGCTGGTGACGGATGTGGGCCTGACCGGCGGTTTGAACGGACGCCAGGTCGCCGATGCGGGGCGCCAGTATCGACCGTCGCTACCGGTGCTGTTCGTGACCGGCTATGCGGCCACCGCTGCGGTTGGAGCCGGTCAGTTGGACGATGGCATGGAAGTGCTCACCAAGCCGTTTCTTGCGATCGATCTGGAGCGGCGCGTGGCGCAACTGCTGGGGCGGACGCCGCAGTAATCGTGCACACGGAATGGATGGCGCAATTGCTCCGCTCGCTTACATCGTGGTCTGCACGATACCCAGCAGATCGCGTAACGAGAACGGTTTGGTCAGCAATCGCATGCCGGTATCCAGAAAGTCGGCACGCTTGGCAATGGCGCCTGCGTAGCCGGTCATGAACACGATGGGCAATGCCGGATAAAGACACCGGGCCTCGTCGGCCAGGTCGCGGCCGTTCATGCCCGGCAGGCAGATATCCGAGAGCAACAGGTCGAACGGGCGCGCCGTGTTGAGCTGTTCCAGCGCATGCTCGGCATCGGCGGTGGCGACGACCTGGTAACCCTCGTCGCCCAGGATATCTTCGGTCATGGCGCGGATCGCATCGTCGTCTTCGACCAACAGGATGCGTCTGGTGCTTGCTGCGTGATTCACCGCTGTCCTCGAACAATCGCAACAACGCGATGTACTTCATGCGCAACGCTAGGCTGGCGGATGTGACGGGAGCGTCGGATTTGTCATAAAGGCATTGCCGAAAAACTCGGTTGAGCGCGCAATGGCAGCAGCGAACGCAAGCTGTGAGCAAGCAGGTCCGCACAAGCAAGCTGATCAATTCAGTCGTACGCATCGGGCTCTCACGTGCGCGTGATAAATTGAAGGCTATGGGAAATTTGAAGCAGACGACCGCAAAACGCATTGCCACGGGTACCGAGGGGTTGGACACCATCCTTCGCGGCGGCCTGCCACCCAATCGGCTGTATCTGCTGGAGGGCCAACCGGGGTCGGGCAAGACCACGCTGGCGCTGCAGTTCCTGCTCGACGGCGCAGCCAAGGGCGAGAGCTGCCTCTATGTGACCTTGTCGGAGACCATCGACGAGCTCAACGAGGTGGCGTCCTCGCACGACTGGTCGCTGGATGCGCTGAGTATCTTCGAGCTGGCATCGGCCGAGGCGTTTCTGGGCGACGGGCGCCAGCAGTCGATCCTGCACCCGTGGGAAATGGAGCTGGATGGCACCATCAAGCTCATCCAGGCCGAGATCGATCGGGTCAAGCCAACCCGCGTGGTGTTCGATTCGCTGTCCGAGCTGCGTCTGCTGGCGCAGGATTCGCTGCGTTATCGCCGCCAGGTGCTGGCGCTCAAGCAGTTTTTCGCGCCGCGCAACATCACCGTGCTTCTGGTCGACGATCTCACCGGCGAAAACGGCCAGCGTGACGCGCATCTGCACAGCCTGTGCCATGGCGTGATCTCGCTGGAGCGCATGACGCTGGACTTCGGCGCAGCGCGTCGGCGCATGCAGGTGCAGAAGCTGCGCGGCGTGAATTTCATCGCCGGCTATCACGACCTGACCATCGTCACCGGGGGCATGCGGATTTATCCGCGCCTGATCGCCTCCGACCACCACGTGCCCTTCGTCGGCGAAGCGGTGTCCAGCGGGGTGGGACGCATCGATGCGCTGCTACATGGCGGCCCGCTGCGTGGCACCAGCACGTTGCTGACCGGGCCGGCCGGGTCGGGCAAGACCAATATCGCGCTGCAGTACGTCATTGCCGCCTGCGAGCGTGGCGAGCACTGCTGCATCCTGGAGTTCGACGAGCGCACCGGCACCTTGCTGACGCGCGCCGAAAGCCTGGGCATGGATCTGCGCAAGCATCTGGACTCGGGTCTGCTGGAACTGCATCAGATGGACCCGGCCGAACTGACACCGGGCGAGTTCGCCTGGACGGTGCGTGCCAGTGTCGAAGAACGTCATTGCCGGGTGCTGGTGATCGACAGCCTCAACGGCTATCTGACCTCGATGCCGCAGGAAAAGCAGCTGATGCTGCAGATGCACGAGTTGCTGTCATATCTCAACCAGTGTGGCGTCACCACGTTCCTGATCAACCCGCAGCATGGTCTGGTGGGCACGATGTCGACCGGCAACCTCAATGTTTCTTATATGGCCGACACCGTCATCCTGTTCCGTTTTTTCGAAGCGCAAGGACGCATTCGCAAGGCCTTGTCGGTGATCAAGAATCGCAGCGGCGCGCACGAGGATTCGATCCGCGAGTTGCGCATCGGTGGCGGCGGGATCGAGTTGAGCGAGCCGCTGGAGAAATTCCACGGTGTGCTGACCGGCACGCCGCAGTTCGTTGGAGACGCTACGCCGTTGCTGGATCGTCCACTTGACTACCCGTGACCCGGACGGGTCCATCGTCCACATCATTGCGCCGTTCGGGCGCGACGCAGAGAGCATTGCCGGCATCGTCGGCCAGCGCGGGCTGACGCGTCGGGTCTATGGTTCGCTGGCTGCGCTGGCCGACGAACTGCTCGATGCGTCGGGCGTGGTCGTCTTGACCGAAGAGGTGATCGGCGGCGATCTGCAGCAGTTGTCGCACATCCTGCGGGGCCAGGCCGCGTGGTCGGACATTCCGTTCGTGCTGCTGCGCGCCCCGCGCGGAACCCACAACGGGCGTCAGGCCACGCTGCCGGCCGAGCTGACCAACGTCATCGAGCTGGAACGGCCGCTGAGTTCGGCATCGTTGCTGAGCGCCATTTCCACTGCGCTGCGCTCGCGGCAGAAGCAGTTCGTCATCCGCGACCAGATGGCGCAGCTGGCCGAAAGCAAGGCGGCGCTGGCGTCGAGCGAAGCCGAACTGCGTCGCGTCACCGATGCCCTGCCGGTGCTGATCGCCTTCATCGACAAGAACCTGATCTATCGCTTTGCCAATCGCTCCTACGAAGACTGGATCGGCATTCCGCCTGCCGATGTGATCGGGCGGCCGTTGGTGGATGTGGTCGGACCTGCGGTGGTGGAGGAGCGTCGCGCCTGGATCGAAGCCGCATTGGCCGGTCAGACTTTAACGGTGGAAGCAAGCTGGCCATACGCCGATGGGCGCCGCCGCGATGCGGAGATCCGCTATATGCCGCGCCTAGATGCAGATGGCGTGGTGGATGGCTTTCATGTGTTCGCCACCGACATCACCGCACGCACGCTGGCGTTGGAATCGATCCAGCAGCAGGCCAATCTGCTCGAGGTCAAGGTCGCCGAGCGCACCGCCGAATTGCAGCAGCAGATGCAGGCGCGCGAATCCAGCGAAGCAGCGTTGCGTCAGGCGCAGAAGATGGAGGCCGTGGGCCAGCTGACCGGCGGTATCGCGCACGACTTCAACAACATGCTCACCGGTATTTTGTCCGCGCTGGATCTGGCGCGCCTGCGCATCGATCAAGGCCGCACCGAAGGACTGGGCCGCTTTCTGGATGTGGCCTCGGCCTCGGCATTGCGGGCCGCCGCGCTGACGCAGCGGTTGTTGGCGTTTTCGCGCCGGCAATCGCTGGAAGCGCGCCATCTGCATCTGAACGATCTGGTGGTGTCGCTGCAGGAATTGCTGGCGCGCACGCTGGGCGAATCGGTGCGGCTGGAAACCGACCTGCACGCCGAGATGCCGCAGGCATATGTCGATGAAAACCAGTTGGAGAGCGCACTGCTCAATCTGGCGATCAACGCACGCGATGCCATGCCCGGTGGTGGTCAATTACGGATCGCCACGCGGCATCTGCTGGTCGATGCGCAGCCGCTCGAACTTGGCCGTGGCGTGACGCTGGCGCCCGGCAATTATGCGGTGGTGTCGGTCACCGACAGCGGTACCGGCATGCCGATGGATGTGCTGGAACGCGTGTTCGAGCCGTTCTACACCACCAAGCCGATCGGGCAGGGCACCGGCCTAGGCATGTCGATGATCTACGGCTTCATGCAGCAGTCCAACGGGCAGGTGTGGGTGGAGTCGACGATGGGCGTGGGCACCACCGTCAGTCTCTATCTGCCGGCGGGCGTGCATCTGCAGCCAGCCCAGCCGCTGCCGCAGGCCGGTGCGGTGGTCACCGGGAGAGGCCAGCAGGTGCTGGTGGTGGAAGACGACGAACAGGTGCGCTTGCTGGTCACCGAGCTGCTCAACGAATTGGGCTACGAGGCCGATGTGGTCGCCGATGCGGATGCCGCACTGCCGATTCTGGCCTCGCAACGGCGGATCGATCTGCTGGTGACCGATGTCGGCTTGCCCGGGCTCAACGGGCGCCAGCTGGCGGAAATCGCGCGTCAGTCACGCCGCGATCTGCCGGTGATCTTCATGACCGGCTATGCGGAAACTGCGCGCGATCGTGGCGAATTTCTGGGCGAAGGCATGAGCATGATCGCCAAGCCTTTTACGCTGGGCGAATTCAGCGGCAAGTTGCACGAAGTGCTGGGGCCTTCGGCCTGAGTGCGGAGCGCGTTTGACCCACGTGCACTCGGTTGTGCATTCCCCATTGCTTCAGAGCGGCTAGCAAAACCTCTTGCATGCTGTATCGATGGCAAGAGTTGCCGACATGGCAAATCGCAAGCGGACTCCCATCGCGCTGTGGAAGATCTCGAACTGCTGATTTCGTAAGTGAGGCGTTCGCCCTCAAGCGGACGGCCGCAGCCAGTGAGTTAGTCGAGGGCGCGATGTCCTCACCGCTCGCGGGACACGCCGCAAGTACGTCCATGTAGGCTCGGTGGCGGCATCCATACCGCCACACGGTCCCGCAAGCGGTGAGGACACCGCACCAGACAGTTTGCTGGTCGCTTTGAGAAGAGCTAAGCATACCGACCATCTCGACTGGTCCTTGCCCGCCCACCGTCGCGGGACCTTACGCGGCATGGGTGCCGCGTAAGAGCCTACATGGACGTACTTGCGGCGTGTCCCGCGATGGTGGGCGGGCAAGGGCCCTGCAGCCAGGCACAGGTGTCCGCTTTACGACTGATCTATCCGCACTGTCCAATCATTTGGACATGCTGTGGTTGAGTCGTAGCGGCTTTTGGATGCAGTCAGAAGCCCCAGGTCAAACGCCTGGTCGGTCGAGGGCGCGGTGTCCTCACCGCTCGCGGGACACGCCGCAAGTACGTCCATGTAGGCTCGGTGGCGGCATCCATGCCGCCACACGGTCCCGCAATCGGTGAGGACACCGCGCCAGATAGTTTGCTGGTCGCTTTGAGAAGAGCTAAGCATACCGACCATCTCGACTGGTCCTTGTCCGCCCACCGTCGCGGGACCTTACGCGGCATGGATGCCGCGTAAGAGCCTACATGGACGTACTTGCGGCGTGTCCCGCGATGGTGGGCGGGCAAGGACCTGCAGCCAAGTCACAGATCATCCGCTCTGCAATCTACGCACTCATCGCGTCCAATCTTTCAAGACAACCAAGATCTCACGATCTCGAAATGCCTGGAGAACGGCACGAGCAATGGGCAGCCAGGTGTGGATGGCGCACTGAGTAGCGATATCTACGCGTGGTATACGCGCACTGAGCGCAGCAGCGCCCGCCTGATGGCCGCGAAATGGGTTTTGTCAGCCGTTACTAGCGAGCAGCGCGTTTGGCCTGCCGCGCACTCGCCAACGATTCGGCCACGGCGATTTTTTCCGCGACCGCTTTCTGCATCGCCGAGCCGGTGTCCAGCAAGTCATGCAAATGGCGCCAGTGTTCGGTGGCGGCGCTGTATTCCTGCTGCTGGAAGTCGCTGATGCCGAGCAACCACAGGGCGCGTTGATGATCCGGCTCGCGTGCGATCACCTGTTGCAGGCGCGTGCGCGATGCGGCGTCGATGGCGAAATCGCTGCGCGTACCCATGTCTGCCGCGATCCAGCCGACAATGGCGGCGCTGTTGTCGGGGGCAAGCTTGAGTGCTTTCGCATAGGCATCGCGCGCGTCGGCCGAACGGTTTTCCTGCTCGTGCGCCTTGGCCTGTTGCATCCAGGCGTCCAGCGCCTGCAGTTGTGCTTCTTCAGCCGGACTGATGGCTGGTGTTTGTGCTTGCGTGCTGCCGGTAGCAGGCGCCTGAGGCGTTGTCTGGTTTGTCTGCTGCGCTGGCGCAGCGTACACGCGCGTTGCGATGGCGTCGGGCGTGCCGACCAGGCGATACAGGCCGGCGGTGGCGATCGGCAAGCCGAGCACCAGCACGATCGGCAATGCATAGCGTGCGCGATTGCGTGTTGGCCGGCGTAGCAGCGGTACCAGTAACAACAGCAGTGCGACCACCACCAGCGCTGCGCTTATGAAATAGAAACCGCTCATCACCACTCTTCCTCGGCTTGCGGCGCCACCGGTGTGCCGGCACGCGCACGTTTGCGCACGGTGTGGATCACCACGCCTGCACCGGCACCCAGCATCAATAGCGGGCCGAACCACAGCAGCCAGGTGCCGCGTTTGACCGGCGGGTCGTACAGCACGAAATCCGAATAGCGCTCGACCATGTACTGCTTGATCTGCGCATCGCTGTGGCCGGCCTGGATCTGCGCGAACACCTGATGGCGCAGATCGCGTGCGAGCGCGGCGTTGGAGTCGGCCAGGTTCTCGTTCTGGCACACCAGGCAGCGCAGCTGTGCGGTCAAGCGCTGGTAACGCGCTTCTTCGCTGCGGTTCTTGAACGGCAGCGGGTCCACTGCCTGCGCCGCCAGCGGTGGTGCAAGCAGCACGCCAAGCAGCAACACCAGCAGCAAGCGCAGCTGCTTGCCTTGCATGCGCCAGTGCCAGCGCCACCAGGGGCGAGCCGGCATCACTGCGCGCCCTTGGGCAGCGCGGCGATGGCTGGCAGCAGTGTGTCGTTGATGACATCGGGCGTCAGCACGCCGATGTGCTTGTAGCGGATCATGCCTTGCGCATCGATCAGAAACGTTTCCGGCGCGCCGTAAACGCCGAAATCGATCGCGGTCTGACCGGCTTCATCGGCGATCACCAGCGCATACGGGTTGCCGTACTGCGCAAGCCAGGCGGTGGCATCGGCGGGCGCGTCCTTGTAGTTGTAGCCGATCAGCGGCACGCCGAGCCGGGTGGCCTGCGCCATCAATACCGGATGTTCGTGCACGCATTCGGCGCACCAGCTGCCGAACACGTTGAGCACATACGGCTTGCCCAGCAGCTGGTCGCGGCTGACCTGTTGTTCGGGTTGATCCAGCCTTGGCAGCGAGAACGCTGGCGCTTGTTTGCCGATCAACGGTGAGGGCACATCGCGCGGGTTGTGTTGCATCGTCCAGTAGATGCCGAAGCCGAACAGCGCCGCCAGCAACAGGAAACCCAGCAAGGGCAGCAGACGGTTCATGCGGGCGATTCCTGCGCAGTGACGATGGCATCGTGTGCCGGCGAGGTGGCCGCCTTGCCGGCGACGGCAGGCGCACGAAAACGGCGCGCGCAGGCGCTGACAAAACCGCCCAGCATCATCAGCAGGCCGCCGGCCCAGATCCAGCGGATGAAGGGTTTGTAGTACAGCCGCAGCGTCCAGTCATATTCGATATGTTGATCGTCCAGCGGCTCGCCTAGTGCGACGTACAGATCGCGGGTGATGCCGGGGTCGATCGCCGATTCGGTCTGAATGCGCTCGCTGCTGTACAGGCGTTTTTGCGGATGCAGCCGCGCGATCACCTCGCCATCGCGACTGACCTGCACGCTGCCTTGTTCGGCCTTCCAGTTCGGCCCATCGATCAGTTGCACTCCGTCGAAGCGGAACGCGTAGCCGGCGATCTGAGCGCTTTCGCCCGGCGCCAGCCGCACGTCGCGTTCGACCGACAGGCTTTCGGACACCAGCACGCCGGCAACGAATACCGCCACGCCCGCATGCGCGAGCAACATGCCGGCCATTTCGGCCGGAAAGCGCCGGCCGCGCGGCATTTCGCGCCAGCGCTTGTGCATGTAAAGCGCGGTGCCGGCGGCCATCCACGCAGCAACGCCGATGCCGGCAATCGCCTTGATCTGGCCATCAGCGAAGAGGCTGCCGACCAACGCACACGCAATCGCGGCGATGCCGGCGCGCGTGCCGAGTGCCTTCAACGGCGCCGCCTCGGCCTTGCCCCAGCGCAGGTACGGGCCGAACGGCAGCAACAGCACCACCGGCAGCATCAGCAACGGAAACAGCAAGCCGAAGTAGGGCGGGCCGACCGAGACCTTGCCCAGGCCGAACGCGTCGGCGATCAGCGGGAACAAGGTGCCCAGCAACACCATCGCGGCGGCCACGGTAAGCAGCAGATTGCCGATCAGGATCGCCGTCTCGCGCGATGCGGCGGCAAACGGTTTGCCGCTGGCGATCTTGGGCGCGCGCAAGGCGTACAGCAGCAGCGAGCCGCCGACCACAGCCACCAGGAAAATCAGGATGTACAGGCCGCGGCGCGGGTCGGCGGCGAACGCATGCACCGAGGTGAGCACGCCCGAGCGCACCAGGAAGGTGCCCAGCAACGACAGCGAGAACGCCAGGATCGACAGCAGAATCGTCCAGGCACGCAGGCTGCCGCGTTTTTCGGTGACCGCCTGGGTGTGGATCAACGCCGTGCCGACCAGCCACGGCATGAAGCTGGCGTTTTCCACCGGGTCCCAGAACCACCAGCCACCCCAGCCCAGTTCCGCGTACGCCCACCAGCTGCCGGCGACGATGCCGGCGGTGAGGCAGGCCCAGGCCACGTTTGTCCACGGCCGCGCCCATCGCACCCAGGCCTGTTCCAGTTCGCCGCCCAGCAAGGCCGCCACCGCAAACGCGAACGCCACCGAGAAACCGACATAGCCGGTGTACAGCACCGGCGGGTGGAAGGTCATGCCCGGGTCCTGCAGCACCGGATTGAGCTCGTTGCCATCCAGGGGAATCGGCGACAGCCGCCCGAACGGATTGGAGGTCAGCAGGATGAAGGCGAGAAAACCCACCGATACCAGCCCCAGCACCGCCAGCACGCGGGCGGCGAAATGCTGCGGCAGATGCCGGCTGAAGGCGGCCAGCAACACCGTCCATGTCGCAAGGATGGCGATCCACAGCAGCAACGAGCCTTCATGCGCGCCCCATACCGCGGCAAAGCGGTAGTACCAGGGCAGGGCGATATTGGCGTTGGCAGCGACATAGGCCACCGAAAAATCCAGCGACAGCAGCGACCAGGTGAGCAGGCCGAACGCCATCCACACGAACACTGCCTGGCCTACCGCTGCCGGCCGTGCAATGCCCATCAAGGCGGAGTTGCCACGCCAGGCACCGATCAGCGGCAAGACGCCCTGGGCAAGCGACAACAGCAGCGCCAGGATCAGTGCGATCTGGCCGAGTTCAGGCGTCATGGGCAAATCGCATCGTGCAACCAAGGAAGATCATGGAAGTGGTGGAACGCGGTGCGCGCGGCATCAACGCGGCGCAGACAGTGGCACCGCGGCGGCAGGAATCGGCTTGCCGACATGGCCTTCGGCCATCGCGTCCTTGAGTTCCTTGGGCATATAGGTTTCGTCGTGCTTGGCCAGCACTTCGTTGGCGACAAAGCGCCCGCCCTGCATGCGTCCGTTGGCGATCACCGATTGGTTGTCGCGAAACAGATCCGGAAGGATGCCGGTGTATTCGACCTGGGTTGCGGCGTGCTTGTCGATCACGGTGAAATTGACTTTCAGGCTATCGGTTGCACGCTGGATCGAGCCGGCCTTGACCATGCCGCCGAGGCGAAATTGCTGATAACTGGCCGCCTCGCCGGCGTGCACCTGGCTGGGCGTGAACAGATAGCTCATGTTCCGCTGCAGCGCGAGCACGATCAGCGTCACTGCCAGTGCGGCGGCGGCGATGACGCCGATCACCAGCCAAAGACGTTGCTTGCGTGTTGCATTCATGGCGCGTCCCGCTCCAGCGTGGGAACTGGCTGATCGCGTGCACGTCGCGGCGTTTGTCGTTGCAGCTGGCCACGCAATTCGCGTGGCAGGCGGCGTCGACGTAACCACGGCGCTGCCAGATCGGCCAGCAACACCAGCACGAACAACGCGTATGCGGTCCACACGTAGTGGCCGTAACCGCCCATCGCCAGAAAGGTGTTCATGCGGTGCGCTCCGTCAACACGATGCGGCGTGCCCAGTCCTTGCCGCTTTCCAGTGCGAGCAGGTCCACACGCACGCGGCCGAACAGACTGGCCAGGTAATAAAACTTGGTGGCCAGCAGCATCGTCAGCAGCGGCCACAGCATGTCGGCGCCCATCTTGGAGGGGCCGAGCAGGCGCACGGTGGAGCCTTGATGCAGCGTGTTCCACCACACCACCGAGTAATGCACGATCGGCAGATTCACCAGGCCGACCAGCGCAAGCAGGCCGGCCGCACGCATCGCCTGACGGCGATCTTCCACTGCGTGATACAGGCCGAGCACACCCAGATACAAGAACAGCAGCAGCAACTCCGAGGTGAGCCGTGCATCCCAGGTCCACCAGGTGCCCCACATCGGCTTGCCCCACAGCGAGCCGGTGCACAAGGTGATGAAGGTAAAGGCCGCGCCGATCGGCGCCGAGGCCATGGTCACCACTTCGGCCAGCTTGATCCGCCACACCAGCGCAATGAACGCGGACACGCCCATTGCCGCGTAGATGAAAAGACTCATCCAGGCGCTGGGTACATGGATGAAGATGATGCGGTAGGCGTCGTGCTGCTGATAATCCGGTGGCGCCAATACCAGCCCGCCGTAAGCGGCCACCGCGCCGAGCAGCAGCGCCAGCGCCAGCGCCCACGGACGCACGATGCCGGCGACGCGGTAGAACGTGGGCGGCGAGCTGAGTTGATGCAGCCACAAGGGAATCCACTTGGCCATGCCGGTGTCGTCAGTTGGAATGTTTGGCGTGCGAAGCCAGCGCGTCGACCGCAGCGCCGGCGTTGACCTGCAGCTGGCCGTCGGACATCTTGCTGGTGCGTTGCATCAGTTCGCGCAAGCCGGTCGCGTCCATCGACGGCGACATCGACAACAGCAACGCGGCCATGCCGCTGACATGCGCGGTGGCCATCGACGAGCCGGAGGTGAAGTCGTAGCGGCCGTTCGGCTGGGTGGTGAGGATGTCCTTGCCGGGCGCGCTCAGCACACCGGGCATCGCGGCCGTGGCGCTGCTGCTGCGCACCACCAGCACGCCGGGCACATCGTTGGGAAAGCCATCCATGCGCCCGTTCGGCGGCATTGCGGCCACCACGATGCGGCCCTGTTGCACCAGATGCAGCAGCATCTTGCTCAGCAGCGGGTCGGCCGGGCCGCCCAGGCTCAGATTGATCACGCGCGCGGAGCTGTTGTTGATCGCCGCCAGCGCCTTGGCCAGGGTGAAGGTGTTGCAGCGCGCAGTGGCACCGACGGTCGGTGCATACCAGCACGCCTTGTAGATGCTCAGCATGGCCTTGGGCGCCATGCCGACAATGCCTTGATGGTTGTTGCTGCCGGCAGCAATGATGCCGGCCACTTCGGTGCCGTGCGAATCGCTGCTGGTGGCGAGCGCGGTGTCGTCGACCAGGTCGTGCACGTCGCGGATGCGCGACTTCAGATCGGGGTGAGCGGTGTCCACGCCGGTGTCGACCACCGCCACCACCACGCCGCGGCCCTGGGTGACGGTCTGCGCGCTGGCCGCATCGGTGGCGATGAAGCCGCGTTGCATGTCCACGTACGGGTCGTTGTAGCCGGACAGCGAGGTGGTCTTTTCCGATGCATCGGCGGAGAACACCGAGAAATCCTGCACCGGCTGCACCAGCTCCACGCCCTCGTCGTCGGCCAGCGCGCTGACCAGCTCGTCGCGCGATACGCCAGCCGGCGGCTGCAGCACGGCGCAATACAGGCCCAGCGAAGTGATTGGCCAGCCGGAGACTTCGCGCAGCTTGTAGCGCTGCTTGATGGCTTCCATGCGCACGGCGGCCTTCTGGCCGGCGCCGTAATAGCTGGAGGCGTAGCCGATCAGGCTGGAGCCGGCGCGTGCCGGCGGCGCGGTGAGCGGGTTGGCCACCGCCAGCAGGATGTCGCGGCTGCTATCGGGCGTATGCGCATCGGCCTGCGGCGGCTTGGCGCTGGTGCCGACAGCTTGCGCAGCATGCTGTGGCGTGTCCTGGGCATGCACGCAGGTGCAGCTGCCCAGGCCGATGAAGCCGGCGATCAAGCCGATAACGTAGAAGCGGCTCATGGTGCCGACACGATCTCGGCCAGGCGGATACGCGGGTTCGCACGCAGCTGCTGCACGGTCTGCTGCGGCTGGGCCAGGGGCTGCGAAGCGACCGGCACCACCGTGTAGGCGCCCATTTCATTGGGGCCGCCGACCACCTGCAACTGCTGCGCATGCAGCAGGCTGTCCCAATCGGCCACCGTCATCCTGGCGTCGGGCACCACGCGGATGGCACCTTGCGGTACCGGAAGGGCGGTGGCGCTGCTCAGCGTGCGGTAGTCGTGCGAGGGCGCAGGTGCAGCCAGTTTGACGCCCATGACGCCCAGGCCGATAGCCTGCACCAGGGCTGCGGCGGCCAGGGCGCGCACGGTCCAGTTGCCGGAGCGGCGTGCTGCCGGCACCGGTGCCGCCGGCGCGGTGTGCTGTTCCGGCGCATCCAGGCGGCCGAGCAGGCGCAGCAGGCCGGCGTTGGCGTCCAGCTTGACCGCCGACGGCAGCGCAAGCGCTTGCCGCAGGCGGTTCTGCTGGGCGAATTCGGCGCTGCACGAGGCGCATTTGGCCACGTGCGCGATCAGCCAGGTGTTCTCTTCCTCGGTGGCACTGTCCAGCAATACTGCGGGCATCAGTTCCCAGGCGTGCGAGCATTCCTTGCCAGGCGCGATGAAAAACGTCTTCATTGCATGGTCTCCGTGTAGGGGGCGCCGCCGGCAAGGCCGGGCAGCACATTGCGTAATTTGACCCGCGCATGGAACAGCCGGGCTTTGATGGTGCCGACCGGGCACTGCATGATGTCGGCGACTTCTTCGAGCTTGTGGCCGACGCCGTAGACCAGTTCGATCACCAACCGCTGGTCCGGCGAGAGCCGTTGCATGCCCTTGTCGAGCCAGTCACGCAGCTCGCGGTCGTCGTTGTCGTCTGCGCTGGGGGCGTGGTCTTCCACCACGGCGGTGTCGTCGATGGCTTCGCCGTCATGCTGGCGCAGGCATTTGAGCCCGCAGCGATAGGCGATGCCCATGATCCAGGTCGACACCTGCGAATCGCCGCGGAAGTCGCCGGCTTTCTGCCAGGCGATCCAGAAGCAGTCGTTGATGGCTTCTTCGATGATGTCAGGGCGGCGGGTCAGCCGCGACAGGAACCGGCACAGCCGGCCGTGGTAGCTGGTGTACATGGTCGCCAGGGCGGCACGATCGCCCGCAGCCATGCGCCGCAGCAGCATGCGGTCGGTGGCATCACCCAGGGTGTCGGAATCATTCATCGAGGCAGGCACGGCAGAAGACGTAGGTCAGTGCCCGCACGGGGGCAAAAGGTTGCAGCTGGATCAGAACGTGGTGGAGATCGTGCCCAGCCAGGGCGTTTCGCCCGGGCCGCCCTGCAGGCGCGGGGTGTTGCTGCTGGTGACGATGCGTTCCAGTTTCAGCGTCCATCGTGCCCGGCTCCACTTCAGGCCCAATTGCCCGTACTGATAGCGGCCGGAGGCGGCGGCGCCGTAGGCCATCGCCGGGAAACGCGACGAACCGGCGCCGACCAACAGGCTGAAGTCGTTTTGCAGCGGGATATTGGCAGTGACGTCGATGGCCAGATTCCACGGCGACTGGTCGGCGCGGGGGAAGTTGAACGCCGATAGCGAAAAGGTCAGTACGTCGCGGTAGGACCAGGCCAGGCTGGCTTCCTGGCGGTCGAAGGTGCGTGTGGCCTGATTGGTCGGGTAGCCGTAATACAGCAGGCTGGCCTGCATCTGCCAGCGGTCGTCCAGCATCCAGGCGCGTGCGGCCTGGGCGGTGACTGCCACCGGCTTGCTCAGCGAGGGCGATTGCAGCGCGACCGAGGTGGAAACCGACCAGCCGGGCGAGGGCAGCCAGTAGCCAGCCGCTTGCAGCGTGGCTTTGTTGGGCGCGATCGAGATGCCACGGTCGATCAGCTGCGAGGTCAGCGCCACCGCGCCGCCGACATTGGTGGCCATGGCGCCGGGGCTGATGACCAGGGCCAGCAGCAGACAGTGGCGCAACGGGGAGTTGCGCCTGCGCATGTGCGGGCACAGGCAACGCGGGTTGGCGCTGGCCGTTGTGCAGTGCCGCCGCCGCATGTTCAGGCGTGGCCTGTCCCACAGCTGCCCGCCGCAGGCGCAACGGCGTCGCGTTCGGAAGGGGGACGACCTGGCAGGCGAGACAGGGGGCAACGGATGAGCGTCTACGGTGAGCGGGGCGCAATAGTGCCTGATTGCGTCGGGCAGACCGCCGCGGGCACGACGGTTCCGTTCATATACGCGAAGGAATCGCGGCCGGCAACGCGACCGGCGCGACGCCCGAAGCGCAGCGCGCCCCGGTTGCCGGCCGGCAGGGGTGACTGCCGTCCGGTCAAGCAGCGGTCAGTGCAGGGTGTTGAGGTAGGCGATCAGTGCGTCTAGCTCTTTCTGATCTTCCAGGCCTTCGTACTTCATCTTGGTGCCCGGCAAGGCCTTGGACGAGGATTGCGACAGATAGGTCTTGAGCTGTGCCGGCGTCCACTGCCACTTGCTGCCCTTGAGCGCATCGGAATAGTTGCTGTAGTCCGGCAGGCTGGCCGCCGGGCGCCCGGCCACGCCGAACATGGACGGGCCTTTCTTGTTCTTGCCCTGGGCGGCGCTGTGGCACTCGGCGCATTCGGTCATGAATACGCCCTTGCCGTCGGCCGCACGCGCGGATGGGGTAAACGCCGCGCTGGCCAGCAGCAGGCCGGCCAGCGGAACGCACAACAAGGTTTTGTGGAGTGACTTCATGGGGGTCCTTACGCGTGCGGGGGAATCAGAACGAGACATTGACCGACAGCGAGAAAGTGTCGAGATCGCGCGGGTTGGTGATCGGATTGCCGCCACCGAACACGTTGGTGGTGCTGCCGTTGAACTTGTCGAAGCGGAACCAGGTAGCCGCGAAACGCACATTGGCGTTGGTGGTGTAGGTGCCTTCCTTGCCGAACGGGGTCCAGTACAGCAGGATCAGATTGGCGGTGGTGTCGGGGATGCCGTAGGGCTGATAACGCGCCACATCGAACGAGCCGCTGTTGATCAGATGCGCGGCGAGCACGCCGTAGGTCTGCTTGAACGCGTAGTTCATGCTGATGTTCTGGTCGCGCACGCTGCCGCGGTCACGCGGAGACATGCTCGGGTCGGTCGGCTGCAGCGGGCTGCCGTATTTGCGGCGCTCGTAGATGTTGACGTAGGCCAGCGACAGCACGTGCTCGCGGGTGCCGAGGAACTGATAGGTCAGGTCGTAACCCAGGTCGGTGAAGTCATCGGTGGGACCGCCGGTGCGCAGGCGTTGGCGACGGGTGGTCATCGCGGTCAGGCCGGCCGAGAAGAACTGCCGCTTCATGTCCTTCATATAGGCAAAGCGCGCATAGCCGGTGTCGCTGAGCTTGCCCGGGTCGTTGTTTGGGTTCCAGCCCAGGTGGTCCTGCGCATCGGCGGACAATGCGCTGTAGCTGCCGACTTCGCCGTACCAATTGCGGTCGAACAAGCCGTACACGCTGGCGCCGATCACGCGGTTGGAGAGCGCCGACGAACTCAGCATGCTGGCCGAACCTGCATTGGAGACCGGGCTCAGGGTCGATGCATTGGGCAGCACCTGGATCGGATCGGACACGCCGGGGTTGTTGTTGACGCTGACGCCGACCATGGCGTCCTTGCCGGCCAGCTGGAACGGTTTGCTGACAAAGCGCAGATCCACATCATCCAACTGGGTGTTGAAGGTGTCGTTGCCGCCGTTGTTGGAGCGGATCTTGGAGTAACCGCCGATGTGGTCGTTGACCCGGCCGGCCAGATACAGATCGGCTTGGTTGATGCGTGCGCTGCTGTCGCCGCGGGCGGGATTGCTCCGCGTCCAGGTGACCTGGCCGGAGACCGGAATCTTGGTGCCGTTGCCATCGGTATCGGTGAAGCCGCCGAGCTTGAAACGCATGCCATACGGCGTGAGCGAGGGGCCATAGGAGCCGACGTGGCAGTCCGCGCATGACGAACCGGTCTGGCGTGCGAACGAGGGAATCGCCTGCGCCTGGGTGCTGGCCAGCAGCAACAACGGGCCGGACACGCACAACAAGGACGTCAGGGAGGCGGTGCGCGTGGCGGCAACGCGACGCGGGGCGGGCTGGGGAGTAGGCATGGAAAGTCCTTGTTCGACGGTGCGGGGTTCGGCGCTGCGGGAGCGGGGGAGGGCTGGCAACTCGGGGGAATTCATCGGACTTTTTTCGGCAGCACGCGATACAGCACGCCATCGCGCAGCACCAGGTGATGCCAGAGTGCGGCGCCGATATGCAGGATCACCAAAGCCAGCAAGACCCAGGCGGCATTCAAGTGCCAGGTGCCCAGGGTGTCGGCCAGGTCTTCGTCCGGCGCGACCAGAGTCGGCAGCGTCACTCCGAACAGGTAGACCGGTTTGGCGTAGGCGTTGCTCAACGACCAGCCGATCAGCGGCAGCGCGACCATCAGGCCGTACAACGCGACATGGGTGGCGCCCGCAGCCAGCCGCATGATCAGCGGCGATGGCGGGCCGGGCGGCAGCTTGCGCAGGCGGATGCGCAAGCCCACGCGCAGGACGAAGAGAAAGAGCACCATCAAACCGAAGTGGCGGTGACCTTCCATCAGCCATTGACGCAATGCGCGTCCTTCCAGTTCGGCGCGCAGCAAAATCAGGGTGGCGGCCATGACCAGGCACAGCACCGTGAGCCAGTGCAGCACGCGCATCGATTTGGGGAGTGGAATGATCTGCGCAACCGGCGGCGCCTGTTGCGGCAACGTAGTGGCGCGGTCGTTGGCGGCGGTGTCGGGCGCCTGGGAGGATGAACGCATTTGGTCGGTGTGCTCCGGTGCTGGTCGTTGGTTCCGGCAGTGCGTCGTGCGCTGCCAGGCCTGGCTCCCCACGCCGGCCGATCTGCGGCCAGGTGAACGTGCACCGATATGTGCGGCGATGCCGGCAAAAGGTTGCATCGCCCTGTGGGCATTGCGCGGCATTCCGTGCATATCCACGTCTGCTGCGTCTGCAGCTGCGCTTGCGCGCACATGGATTCGCAGTGCCGTGACGTGGTGCAACCTTTGGCGCATCCCGGTGCACTCAGGCATGTCGCACTACGTGCAGTCAGCGGTTACGCCCCCGAATCATGGCCATCGAACGCATCCAGTTGCACACCCACGGTGACGATCGCGGTCTGCTCATCTCGTTGGAGCAGCAGCGCAACGTCCCGTTCGAGATACGTCGTGTGTATTACCTGTTCGGCACCCGCGACGGCGTGCACCGCGGCCAGCATGCGCACCGCCGGCTCAATCAACTCGCCGTCGCCTTGCATGGCTCGGTGACGATTCTGCTGGACAGGGGCGATGGCAACGGCCAGGAAGAAGTGGTGCTGGACGACCCCTCGCAGGGCCTGCTGCTCGGGCGCATGGTGTGGCGCGATCTGTATCGCTTCAGCCCCGATTGCGTGTTGATGGTACTGGCCGACCAGTTCTACGACCCGGCCGATTACATTCTGGATTACGACGAATTCCTGAGCGAAGTGCGCGGCGAACATCGCCTGGACGCACGCAGGCTGGAAGCATGAGCGTGCACAAGCCATTGGTGATCATCGGAGACGGCGAGTTTGCGCAGATCGCCTGCGAGTATTTCCAGTACGACAGCGATTACACCGTGGTCGCCTTCAGTGTGGAGCGCGACTTCCTGCTGCGGCCCATGCTGGCCGAGCTGCCGGTGGTGGCATTCGAAGAGCTCGAACAGCGCTATCCGCCCGAGCAGTACGAGGTTTTCGTGGCGATTCCGGCCACGCAGCTCAACCGCCTGCGCACACGCTTTTTCGAAGACATGGTGCGTCGCGGCTACCGCTGCGCCAGCTATGTCAGCTCGCGCGCGTTCGTCTGGCGCAATGCGCAGATCGGCGCCAACTGCTTCATCTTCGAAGGCAACGTCATCCAGCCGTTCACCCGCATCGGCGACAACTGCGTGCTGTGGAGCGGCAACCATATCGGCCACCGCACGGTTGTGCAGGACAATGTGTTCATCGCCTCGCATGCGGTGATTTCCGGCTATTGCGAGATCGGGCGCGGCAGCTTCATCGGCGTCAATGCCACGCTCAGCGACAAGGTGCGGATTGCCGCAGACAACATCATCGGTGCCGGCGCGCTGGTCACCAGGCATACCGAGGCCGAGCGCGTGTATGTGGGCTCGCCGGCGCGTGCAGTGGCCGGCAGGTCCAGCTTCGACGTGGAGCTCTGACGCATGTTTGCCTGGACCAAGCGGGGCCTGGTGTTCGATGTCGCGCGCGATGGTGTGGGCGGCTGGATGCAGCATGCCGCGCTGACGCCGACACCGTATCGGTTGTCTGCGCAGGTGCTACGCGTCTATGCAGGTTTTCGCGATGCGCAGGGTGTGAGCCGGATCGGCTATGTGGACGTGCGCGCCGATGCGCCGACCCAGATTGTCGGCGTCAGCAAACAGCCGGTGCTGGATATCGGCCGCGATGGCTGCTTCGACGATAACGGCATGATTCTGGGCGATGTCGTGGCCGGGCCGGATGGCCTGTATATGTTCTATGTCGGCTTCCAGCGTGTGGCCAAGGCCAAGTTCCTGGCTTTCACCGGGCTTGCGGTCTCCGGCGATGGTGGAGCGAGCTTTCAGCGCCGACAAGACACGCCACTGCTGGATCGTGCCCCTGGTCGCAGCACGATTGCTGCGGTGCATTCGGCCCGCTATGAAGATGGCCGTTGGCGATTGTGGTACGCGGTGGGCGACGATTGGGAAACCATCGGCGGCCAGCCGTATCCGCGGTATCACATCCGTTACGCAGAGACCGACGATCTGCGCCACATCCCCAGCGACGACGTGGTGTGCCTGCGTCCACGCGACGGCGAATACCGCATCGGCCGCCCGCGCGTCTATCGCCTGGGCGATCGCTATCTGATGTATTTCACCTGCGGCGACACGCACGGTGGTTACTTCCCGGGCATCGCCTTCAGTGGCGATGGTATGCAGTGGGAGCGCGACGACAGTCAGCTGGGGCTGCAGCTCTCCGAGCACGGGTGGGATGCGCAGACCTTGTGCTACCCGGCGTTGATCCAGCAGCACGATCGCATCCTGATGTTCTATAACGGCAACGCAATGGGGCAGGCCGGCTTCGGTCTGGCCGAGGCCGCGTTGCCGGTGGACCTGCAGGGGCGCCATGTTTTCGGTTAGGCCGTATGCCGCCAGCGATGCGCCTGCGTGGGATGCGTTGGTGGCGTCCTCGCGCAACGGCAACTTGTTGCATCGACGCGGCTACATGGACTATCACGCCGACCGCTTCGTGGATGCGTCGTTGCTGGTCGAACGTGGTGGCGAGGTGGTGGCGGTGTTTCCGGCAAGCGTGCACGGCGATTGCGTCAGCAGCCATGCCGGGTTGACCTATGCGGGCTTGTTGTCGTCGATGGCACTGCGTGCGGGCGCTACATTGCAGGTGTTCGAGCAGATTGCTGGGCACTATCGCGCGCGCGCTGTGCGCCAGATCGTGTACAAGCCGGTGCCGCATGTGTTTCATGCGTATCCGGCCGAGGAAGATCTGTATGCCTTGCATCGGTTGGGCGCGCAGCTGTTCCGGCGCGACCTGTCGTCGGTGATCGCGCTGCGCGAGCCGTTCGCGTTCAGTGCCGAGCGTCGGCGTTCGCTGGTCAAGGCGCGCAAGGCCGGGGTGCAGATCCAGACCGGCACCCAGCTGGAGGCGTTTCATGCCTTGCTGACCCAGGTGTTGCAACGGCACGGCGTGGCACCGACCCATCGGCTGGACGAATTGCAGCTGCTGCACAGCCGGTTTCCGCAGCAGATCGTGCTGCACGAAGCGCGCGCTGAGGGGCAGCTGGTGGCCGCCGCACTGGTGTTGGATTTCGGTCGCAGCGTGCACACCCAGTATCTGGCGGTGTCCGAACGCGGTCGCCAGCTGGATGCGCTGAGCCTGCTGCTGGCCGAGCTGATCACTGAGGTGTATGCGCAGCGCCATTACTTCAGCTTCGGTATCTCCACCGAGCAGGGCGGGCAGGTGCTCAACGATGGCTTGGTCGAACAAAAGGAACGCTTCGGCGCGCGTGCCGTGGTGCAGGATTTCTATCGGTGGACGTTGTAATGGATGTGCCGTTTCTGGATTTGCGTGCAGTCAATGCGCGCTACGCGGATGAATTGAAAGTTGCTGCCGCGCGGGTGATCGATGCCGGCTGGTATGTGCTCGGGCAGGAGCTGGCCGCGTTCGAAGAAGAATTCGCCAGCTACTGCGGCGCCGCGCATGCGGTGGGCGTGGGCAACGGGCTGGATGCGTTGTCGCTGATCCTGCGTGGCTATCGCGAGCTGGGGGTGTTGCGCGAGGGCGACGAGATTATCGTGCCTGCCAACACCTTCATCGCGAGCTTTCTGGCGATCAGCCAGAACCAGTTGGTGCTGGTGCCGGTGGAGCCGGATCCTGCGACCTTCAACATGGACCCGGCCGGTGTGGAGAAGGCCATCGGCCCACGCACGCGCGCCATCATGGCGGTGCACCTGTATGGGCAGCTGGCCGACATGGCCGCATTGCAAACGCTTGCCCATCGCTACGGGCTGCTGCTGATCGAAGATGCCGCGCAAGCGCATGGCGCGCGCGCGCACGGGCGGCGTGCCGGTGCCTTCGGCGATGCGGCGGCGTTCAGTTTTTTTCCGACCAAGAACCTGGGCGCACTCGGCGATGGTGGTGCGGTGGTGACCTCGGATCCACGCCTGGCCGAGCGCATTCGCGCGCTGCGCAATTACGGCTCGGAGGTGAAATATCACCACACCTGCCAGGGCGTGAATTCGCGCCTGGATGAAATGCAGGCGGCGTTCTTGCGGGTCAAACTGGGGTATCTGGAGGATGAGATCGCGCGTCGGCGCGCGGTTGCGCAGCGTTATCTGCAAGGCATCGATAACCCGTTGATCGCGTTGCCTGCGGTGGTCGCCGAGGAACAGCATGTCTGGCATCTGTTCGTGGTGCGCAGCCCGCAGCGCGATGCCTTGCAGGCGCATTTGCTGCGCCTGGGTATCCACACCCAGATCCATTACCCGGTGCCGCCGCATCGGCAGCCTGCGTACACCACGCTGGGCGATGCCTGCCTGCCGGTGAGCGAAGGCCTGCATCGTGAGGTGCTGAGTCTGCCGATGGGCCCCGCTTTAGATGACGCGTCGGTGGAACGCGTGATTGCCGCATGCCAATCGTTCGGCAGCCCTGCATGAATCTGATGCGCAGCAGCGCGTACACTGGCGTTGCGACGCTGGCCAAGCTGCTGGCTGCGCTGGTGGTGGTGAAGTTGGTGGCGGTGTACGCCGGCCCGCAGGGTGTCGGCCGCTTGGGTCAGTTTCTCAATCTGATGTCGGTGCTGGCGGTGTTGGCGGGCGGCGGTATCAGCGCCGGCATCGTCAAGTACGTGGCCGAGTATCGCAACGACGCACCGGCACTGGCACGCTTGCTCAGCGCGGCGCTCTGGTACGCCTTCTGCGCGGCTTGCGTCATGGCGGTGTTGGCGGTGCTGTTCAGTGGTGTTATCGCCGAGCGCCTGTTGGGCGATGCAGCGTATCGGCCGCTGATCTGCGTGCTGGCGATCGCGCAGCTGGGCATTGCCTTGGTCAATTACATCCTGGCGGTGATCAACGGTTTCATGGATGTTCGCCGTCTGGCATTTGTGCAGGTGAGCGGCGCGGTGTCGAGCGTTGCGCTGGTGGCGTGGCTGTCCAGCCTGGCGCAGCTGCAGGGCGCATTGCTGGCACTGGTGCTGGGCCAGGTGCTGTGGCTGTTGGCCGGCGTGCCGGCACTGCGACGCAGCCCGTATTTCCAACGCGAGATGTTGCGCCTGCGTTTCGATGCGCCGATGACGCGCAAGCTGGCCGCGTTCTCGGTGATGACGCTGACCGCCACGCTGGTGCCGCAGTTGGTGGCCATTCTGGTGCGCGACCATCTGGCGTTGCAGTTCGGATGGCAGCAGGTGGGTTATTGGCAGGCCGTCAGCCGGGTGTCGGATGCATATCTGCTGTTCTTCACCACCGCCATCAACGTGTATTACCTGCCCAAGCTGGCCTCCCTGCACGATCGTGCGGCGCTCGGGCGCGAGCTGCGGGCCGCGTATCGTTATGTGATGCCGGCGGTGATCGCGATGGCGCTAGGTGTGTACATGCTCCGCGATTGGGTCACCTGGCTGCTGTTCGATGCGCGATTCGCTGCAGCAGCGCCGCTTTATGGTCCGCAGTTGCTGGGCGATGTGATCAAGATTGCCGCGTTCGTGCTGTCGTACGTGATGCTGGCCAAGGCGATGACGCGGCTGTTCGTGATTTCCGAATGCGTGTTCGCCGCCAGCTATCTGGCGCTGGTGTATCTGTTCACGGCGCAGTTCGGGCTGATCGGGGCGATGTATGCCTTTGTCGCCAACTACGTGGTGTATCTGCTGTTCAATATCGTGGTGGTGCGTCGCTATCTGGTGCAGGCCGCATGAGCGATCAAACCCAACCGAGCGGGCGAGCGAGCTGGCCGCTGGTGTCGGTGCTGATTCCGGCCTATAACCACGCGCGTTTCGTGCAGCGTTGTCTGGATAGCGTGTTGGAAGACCCGTACCCGTGCAAGGAGATCGTCATCATCGACGACGGCTCCAGCGACGCCACCGGCGAAAAGATCGCGCAGTGGATTGCCACCCATGGCCATCGGCTGCCGGTGCAGTTCGTGCAACGCGACAATCGCGGTGTGGCGGCCACGCTCAACGAGCTGGCCCTGCGTGCGCGTGGCGACTACCTGCGTCTGGGCGCGAGCGACGATTATCTGTTGGCCGGCGGGTTGGATGCGCAGGTGCGTTACTTGCGTGCGCATCCGCAAAAACTGGCGGTGATCGGCGACGCCTGCGTGGTCGATCAGCATGGAAAGTTGCTGCACGGCAGCGCCATGCGCGACCTGCATCGGGTGGATACCGGCATGTACCGCTCAGAGCGGGGCATCCGCCGCGCGGTGATCCAGCAGTGGGCGGTCAGTGGTGCGGTGGCATTGCTGCGCCGCAGTGCCTTCGATGCGCGCACCGGGTGGGACGAATCGCTGCGGATCGAGGACTGGGATTTTTTCCTGCGCCTGGCCGCGCGCAACGCGCTTGGTTTCGTCGACGTGCCGGTCTGTGCGTACCGTTTGCATGGCAACAACCTCAGCAAGACCGCAAACGTGCGTGCGCGGATTGCCAACTTGAGCGAGTCGCGTCAGGTGTCGTTGCGTTGTGCGGAGTTGTTCGATGAGCCCGAGCGCACCTTGCTGCGGGCGCAATCGCGTTACATCGCGGCCAAGGTGGCATTTCTGCAGCGCCGGCCGCACAGGGTGATCGGGCATCTGCTCGCCTATGCCTGGTTGTCGTTGCAAGCCAGGTGGCGGCCCAGGCATGCGCGTAGCGCGGTGGAGCCGGCATGAACACGCTGTTGCGCCGGCCTGCGACGTATCTGGCACTGCCGATGCTGCTCAGCTGCGCGCTGACGCTGCTGACCTACAGGCTGCCCGGCGACTATCTGGACGGCATCGCGTTGCTGGCGGTCGCTGCCGCTGCAACGTTTGTGCTGGATGCGTTGCTTCGCACGCAGCTGCCTGCCGTGGAGCGCTTTCGCAACTATCGCTACGCCGGCACGCGCGATGCCTTCGTGGTGATGACGCTGGCGGCAGTGGTGACGGTGTTCTGCATCGTGGATGTGACGTTGTTTCCGATTCCGTTGTTCAGCGATCCGTCCTCGTACGCCACCTTGAGCCCCTTGCGCTCGCATGTGCGTCACATCTCCAACATGTGCTGGATCCTGCCGCCGATCGCGCTGCTGTGCGTGCGCCACCGCGGGCTGCGTGCGGCGATGGTGACGCTGGGGTTCGTATTCCCGATCGTGGTGATCGACCGCAACCGCATCTTTGCCGGACTGTTTTCGTTCGTGCTGGTGATGCTGTTGCGTCGCGATCCTGCGCGCCGCCTGCCGTGGAAGACCATTGGCCTGCTCGTGCTGGCCGGGGGCGGGGTGTTTTCGATCCTGGGCGCACTGCGTTCCGGTTCGTTGGCCACGGTCGCCTTGCCGTTCAGTGCGTTGTATCGCGCGATGCCGCAGGGCGTGCAGTGGCTGCTGCTGTACATCAGCGCCGGGCCGTACAACTTCGGCGCGATCCTGGCCAAAGGCTACGTCAACCCCAGTTTTCTGGTCAATCAACTGGTGCCGTTCAGTGGTTCGATCGCCACCGCCGGCACCAGCATTCCGCTGGATGCGCCCAATATCAATGTGGGCACGGAATTCTTCCCGTTCCTGATGGCCTGGGGCGCGCCGGGCGCCGTAATCGCACTGATGGCGTTGTATGCGGGCCTGGTGTGGAGCGTGCGCCTGCTCGGCAGCTCGCTGTCGATCTTTCATGTGCTGATCTTCCTGCGCCTCGCCTATGCCTGCCTGATGTCGCCGTTCGCGCCGCAGGCATTCACCTGGACCAACTTCGGCTTCATCGCGCTGTGCCTGGTGTTGCATGCCTGCACCGTGTTGCTGCCCAGCCGCAATGCGGCACCTAGCGCTGCTGCGTAGTGCGCGGCAACTTCGTTTTTTCACCACGTTCCAGAGCCGGTGCACCATGAATCAACACGACGATATCTATCTGATCGACCTGTGGCGCATCCTGCGCCGCGAATGGCGCTGGGCGCTGGCCGCGCTGGTAGTGGTACTTGGCCTGACGTTCGCCTTCACCCGGTTGGCCAAACCGCAGTGGGAGGCGACCGCCTGGATCCAGGTCGGCGAAATCGGCCCCACACCGGCCGGGCGCGACCCCAAGGTCGAGCCGTTCCAACGCGTGATCGATCGCGTGAAGACGCGGCTGTTTCAGGATGCGGTGCTGCGCAAGGCTGGCCTGCCGCTCAACAGCCGCGCTGCGCAGTTGTATCGTGGCAGCCTCAAGCCCGATCCGGACCCGTACGCGAATCTGATCGGCGTGACCATTCGTGCCGAATCGTCCGCGCAGGCACGCCGCCTTGCGATGGCCACCGTGACCGAGCTGCAGACGCTGCACGGCCAGACCAATGCGGTGGCGCTTGAGCTCGCACGCACGCGTCTGCAAGGGTTGAATGAAGACCTGCGTGCGGCGCTCGTCAACCGGGCGCAACTGCAACAGCAGGTGCAGGCCGGGCAGGGCGGTGCTGCGGCCACGCCGGCGCAGGTGGTTGCCGGTGTATTGCTGACCGACAGCAACACCACCATCCGCGCGTTGAAAGCCGAGCGCGACGATCTCATCGCCCGCCTTACCACCCGCTACACGTATCAGACCTCGTTGGCGTGGCCACTGTATGTGCCCGATCGCCAGGCGTTTCCGAATGCGATCACCGCCTGGGCGGCCGGGTTGCTCGCTGGCGCCGGGCTAGGCGTGCTGGCAGCGGTGTTACGCAATGCATGGCGGCGTCGCAGGGTTGCCGTCGAGCATTCCGTCGCCTGATGTAAACGGCAACGCGCAGCAGGGTGGGACATCGCTCACCAAGCTGCAACCAAAGCCGCTGCGCGTGGCACTCACGGGTCAATCAAGCGATGCCGCGTTGGCGGTGTCGCGCCTGGAGAGTGTCGTGAGAACAACTGGTCTGGTGTGGGAGGCTGCGCATGTCGGTGGTCAATGAGCATGCGGCGCGTGGCGGCACGGTGGCCCCGGAGCGCTTGCTTGAGACGCAACGCGCGTTCGATAGCGTGGCCCCCGACTACGACGGCCCGCGCGGCAACAATGCGCTGATCCAGCGCATGCGCACCACGCTGTGGGAGACGGTTGCGGCCGAGCTGCCGGTGGGGTCGCGGCTGGTGGATCTGGGCTGCGGCACCGGTCTGGATGCCGGCGAGTTCGCACGCCGCGACTACAGCGTGCTGGCCACCGACTGGTCGCCGGCGATGGTCGAACGCACCCGCCATCGCGCTGCCACACAAGGTCTTGAAGCACGGTTGACCGCCGCCCACGTCGGCATCCAGCAGCTCGATCAGCTGGACGGCACCTTCGATGGCATGTACTCAAACTTCGGCCCGCTCAATTGCGCTCCCGACCTGCCGGCAGTGGCGGCCGAGTGCGCACGTCTGCTGCGCGCCGATGGCTGCCTGGTGTTTTCGGTGATCGGGCGCATCTGCCCGTGGGAAATCGGCCATTACACGCTGCGCGGGCGCTTCAAGCGCGCAGCGGTGCGGGCTGCGCGCGGGGTCACTGCGGTGGGCATGAACGGTCACACCATCTGGACCTGGTACCACCTGCCGCGCGAGTTCTACCGCGCCTTCAACAAGCACTTCGTGCTGGACAGCTATCGCGCCTTGAGCCTGTTCCTGCCGCCGCCGTACCTGGTGGATTTTTGCGAACGACATCCGCGTCTGTCTGAGCGCCTGGGCCAGTGCGACGACCGTTTGGGCGGGCTGCCGCTGCTGCGCGACATGGGCGACCACTTCCTGATCGTGATGCGCAAGCGCTGAGTGGAGACGCCGATGTCCATGGCCGATGTCTGTCTGCAGGGCGCACGCGCGATCACCCTGGCCGGTCCTTCGCGCGCCGCAGTGACGATGCGCGCGGGCCGCTTTGGCGGCACGCTCGGCACCGGCAGCCTGCGGCTGGATTTGCAGGGCCACGTGCTGGCGCCGGGCTTGATCAACGCGCACGATCATCTGCAGGTCAACTGTGTGCCGCCGCTGCCGCAAGGCGCACCGTTCGCCAACAGCTACGCATGGATCGAGGCGTTTCAGGCGCATTTTCAGCATCCCGATGTGGCGGCTGCGTTGCGCGTGCCCAAGGCGGTGCGCTTGCGCCACGGCGGTTTGAAGAATCTGCTGGCCGGCGTCACCTGCGTGGCGCAGCACGACCCTTGGCACGCCACCTTGGACGAGGCGAACTTTCCGGTCGGCCTGCTGCGCGAGTTCGGTTGGAGCTATGCGCTGGGCTGGACCGGTTACGGACCGCCGGTGCAAGGCAGCTTTGCCGCCACGTCGCCCGGACATCCGTGGATGATTCACCTGGCCGAAGGCACCGACGCAGTGGCGGGTGCCGAACTCGACGAGCTGGATCGGCTCGGCTGCCTGGCCTCCAATAGCGTGCTGATCCACGGCGTGGGCATGGGCGAATGCGATATCGACCGGGTGATCGCACGCGGCGCGGCGGTGGTGTGGTGTCCTTCGAGCAATCTCGCGCTGCTGGGCCGCACGCTCGATCCGTGGCGCTTGTGCATGGCCGGGCGGCTGGCATTGGGCAACGATTCGCGCATCAGCGGTGCGCTCGATCTTCTGGAAGAACTGCGCATCGCCGCCGACAGCGGGCTCGCACCGGATCTATTGCTCGGCATGGTCACCCATCAATCTGCGCGCATCCTGCGCATGCAAGCGCGCGGTTGCATCGCGCCAGGCGCAGCCGCAGATCTGCTGATCGTGCGCGATCGCGGTGGCGATCCTGCCACCAGCGTCATCGGTTGCCAACGGAGTGAACTGCGCGCAGTGATACGCGATGGCGCCCCGCGCATCGCCGACCCGGATTTCGCCGACTGGTTCGAGGCGGCCGGTATCCAGACCGTACCGGTGTTGCTGGACGGTCGCCCCAAACTGCTCGATGCCAGGCTGGCCGACCCGGCAGTGCTGGCACTCGAACCCGGCCTGGAGTGCGTGCCGCACGCCGCGCGCGTGCCATCCATTGCGATGGCAGCCAACGGTGCTGTGTCATGAGTGCTGTGTCATGAGTGCTGTGCCGACACTTGAGCCGGCAGCGGCGTATGCGTTGTGGGCGCAGGCGTATCCGCCGCATGCCCATAACCCGGTGATGCTGGCCGAAGAACGCGCCATGCTCGCGCTGATGCCCGGCGCCCTGCAGGGCCAACATGTGCTGGATGCCGGCTGCGGCAGTGGTCGCTACATGCTGCATGCATTACAGCGTGGCGCGCTGCATGTCACCGGTGTGGATCTGTCGCCGCAGATGCTGCAACGCGCCGGCACCGAGCTCGCCCGCGACTGGCCAGCGGCACGCGTGAGTCTGCAACAAGGCAGTCTCGATAAATTGCCCTTGCCCGACGCAATTGCCGATCTCAGCGTCTGCGGTCTGGTGGTCGGGCATCTGCAGCAGCTGTGGCCTGCGCTGGAAGAACTGCATCGCGTCACCCGCGTGGGCGGGATCGTGCTGTGCAGCGATGTGCATCCGATCGGCCATGCACTGGGCTGGCGACGCGATTTCAAGGCCGACGGCCGGCAGTACGCAGTGCGGCATACGCAACATCTCTACAGTCATTGGCATACGGCATGCGCATCGCTGGGCCTGGCAATCGAAGCGGTGGCCGAACCGATGCTGGACCCGGCCGATATTCCACCCGGTGCACGTTTCGACCAGGCAGCGTTGCAGGTGCCGGTTGCCTTGGTGATGCGTCTGCGGCGTATCGCGTGAGCCGCTTGCGCCGCGCGCAAGAGCGCGTCATCGTCGTTGCAGAACGCGCATGCCAGTCGATGTCTGCGCCATGACCCTGCATGTGGCGCAACTCAATCTGCTGCCAACGCCCGACGGCCTGAGCGTCGAACAGGTCTTCGCGCAATGGCCATCGCTGGCCGACATCGCCGAGGCGGTGGCCAGCGCAGGAGTGCGCGTGACGGTGATCCAGGCCTCGGCACTGAACACTAGACTCACACGCCAGGGCGTGGACTACCGCTTCGTCGAGCTGGACGCGCGTGGCAGCAAGCAGCGTGCGCACATTCTTGCCGCGATGCTGCGCCAGATCGACGCAGACGTGATCCACGTGCACGGGCTGGAATTCGCCGGCGATGCGCGGCGGCTCGCGCGCCTGCTGCCGCAGAGTCCCATCCTGTTGCAGGACCATGCCAATCGCCCGCCACGCTGGTGGCGCCGGATTGCGTGGCGTGCGCGCTATGCGGCGGCTGCCGGCATCGCGTTCACGTCGCTGGAACTGGCGCAGCCGTTTCTGCGTGCGCGCCTGTTTCGATCGAAAACGCAGCTATTCGAGATTCCCGAATCGAGCAGCCGCTTCTCGCCGGGCGATCGCTTGCAGGCACGCGAGCACACGCGTCTGCATGGCGACCCGTGTGTGTTATGGGTCGGCCATCTGAGCGCAGCCAAGGATCCGCTGTGCGTGCTCGATGCCGTCGCGTTGGCGGCGCGCGTGTTGCCCGGGCTGCGGCTGTGGTGCGTGTTCGACCAGGCGCCGTTGATGGAGCAGGTACAGCAGCGCCTGCGCGACGATCCGCAGCTGGCGCGCTGTGTGCAGCTCCTGGGCCAGGTGCCGCATGCACGCGTGGAGACCCTGTTGCGCGCCTGCGATCTGTTCGTCTCGGCCAGCCATATGGAAAGTTGCGGTTATGCCGCAGTGGAAGCGTATGCCTGCGGCAGCTTGCCGCTATTGACCGATATCCCTGCTTTCCGCGCGCTCAGCGATGCCGGTGCGGTGGGCGAGTTGTATCCCGTGGGCAATGCCTCGGCCTTGGCGGAACTGCTATTGCGTGTCTCCAGGCAGCGACCCAATCGCACACGGATCCGTGCGCATTTCGATGCGCGGCTGTCCTTCGCCGCCGTGGGGCAGCGCTGGGCGAACGCCTACACCCAATTACTGGCCGCCGCGCCGGGACGCACAGCATGAAACTGGCCTTGGTGGTACCGGGCGGTGTGGACCGCAGCGGCGAAGTCCGTGTGATTCCGGTGTTCCTGACCCTGATCGAATGGCTGGCGCGTCATCATCAGGTGCATGTCTTCGTGCTGCATCAGGAGCCGATGCCGGGCACCTGGACATTGCGCGGCGCCACCGTGCACAACATCGGCGCGCAGCGCACCCGGTTGCGCGCCATCAATGCCATTGGTGAGGAGCATCGGCGCGCACCGTTCGATGTCATCCAGGCGATCTTTTCCGGCTACTGCAGCTTGATTGCCGTTGCGGCGGCAAAACTGCTGCGTCGCCCAAGCATGGTGCATATCGCCGGTGGCGAGCTGGTCGCACTGCACGCCATCGGCTACGGCGGCCGGCGTAAGTGGCGCGGGCGTCTGCGCGAAGCGGTGATCCTGCGCCTGGCCGACTGCGTCACCGCCGCCAGCGCGCCCATCGTCGATTCGCTGCAAGCACTCGGCATCCGCGCGCAGCGGGTGCCCTTGGGCGTGGATCTGCGCGCCTGGCCGCCGGCCGCACCACGCGCGCGCACTGGCGCAATCGCACGGTTGCTGCACGTGGCCAGCCTCAACCCGGTCAAGGACCAGACCACGTTGTTGCAGGCGATGGCGGCGCTCAAGCGCGCCGATGTCGCCTTTACCCTCGACATGGTCGGCGTCGATACCCTGGATGGCGCCATGCATCGCATGGTGCAGCAGCTGGGTCTGAGCGAGCAGGTGCGTTTCTTGGGTTTCAAGACCCAGCGCGAGTTGCGCCCGATCATGCAATCGGCCGATCTGCTGGTGCTGTCATCCTTGCACGAGGCGGGGCCGTTGGTGCTGCTGGAAGCTGCGGTGGCAGGTGTTCCCACAGTGGGGACGGCCGTCGGGCATCTGGTCGAGTGGGCACCGGTCTGCGCACTGGCAGTGCCGCCGGGCGATTGGGCCGGGCTGGCAGAAGCCGTCCGTCAGGTGGTGGCCGACGACGAACTGCGCTTGCGTCTGGCCTGGGCGGCGCAGTGCCGTGCGGTACGCGAAGACGCGGCATCGACCACGCGTCTGTTCGAAAAGCTCTACCGCCAACTATGCGAGAAGCGCCCGCTGCACTGAATACCTGGGCGCGGAGTAGGCAATAGACTGCGGGCTTGCACAAACCACTTTCAGATCAGCCAACAAAACGCAGAGAGCGGTCGCCTGGCGGTGAGCGCATGGGTTTTGTTGGCTTTCTCTTGTTGGATGCAGTCTGAAGCTTTAGGTCCAAAGCTTAGTGGGTCGAGGGCGCGGTGCCCTCACCGCTTGCGGGACACGCCGTGAATCCGTCCCTGGAGGCTCGGTGGCGGCATCCATGCCGCCACACGGTCCCGCAATCGACGAGGGCACCGCACCAGCAAGATTGCTGGTCGCTTTGTTGAAAGCCATGCATACCGACCATCTCGACTGGTCCTTGCCCGCCCACCATCGCGGGACCTTACGCGGCATGGATGCCGCGTAAGAGCCTACATGGACGTACTTGCGGCGTGTCCCGCGATGGTGGGCGGGCAAGGGCCCTGCAACCAGGCCACAGATCAACGGCCCTGCAACCAGGCCGCAGATCAACGGCCCTGCAACCAAGCCGTCAAGTCGCAGATCAGCCTCCCTGCAGCAGACCTGCGTAAAGCGGTTTTGTCAGTCGATCCTAGCCTCACACCGGCTGCAAATACCCATCCAACGCCGCGCGCACCACGTACAACATGTCGGTGCGCGGCACTGGTCGAGCAAGCCGCGTCATCAGTCGGCGCGCCTGGCTCTGCCGTACCCATGATTGTCCTTGAAGCCACAGCTGTGTCTGCAACATGTCCGCACGTTCCTTGCGGCTTTCGGCCGACGGCGCAACGCGATTGTGCAGATACTGCCGCGCTTCGCTCAGCGACCGCGACCATTCGATGCCGGGCAGTGCCGGCAACCACAGGTTGGAGCACGAGGCGGTGGTCAAGGTCTGGCGGGCCGCACGCATGCGCAGCAATCGCGGGCAATCGGCCTGCAGGCGCGCCATCACCGCCGCAGGCACCACGCTGCGGTAGTAGCGTTGCAGCAGCAGCAGCGGCGGCAATGCCCACCACGGCGACACGCTCGTCTCTTCCCACAATTGGTCCCAATCGCGCTGCCCCATGCGGGTGGCAAGCAATGCAAGATCGTGCAGATGCATCAGCCGGATGCTGCGATGGCAGATGCCACCGGCCGCATGCAGCAGCAGATGGCACATCAATGCACCGATGGACGGATAGGGGTTCAAGCCCGGCTGCGCGCGCTCCGGCAGGATGCGTGATGTGATGTCCACGCTGTGCACCGGCAAGCGTTCCTGGATGCGCGTATGCAGCTCGATATTGATCGGCGCATCGCGATGCTCGCCCAGTCCCGCGACCGCTTCGCCTTGGATCGGCTTGAAGACCTGATGCTTCCATTGTTCGAACGAGGCCACGTAACCGAGTTCGCACAACAGTGCTGCTGCAGCTGGCGCGTCCTCAGGCTCCACCAGTAAATCGATATCGGCCATCGGCCGATCGCCCGGCAGGTACACGCCAAGCCGATGCAGTGCAGTTCCCTTCAGACCGACCAATGCCATGCCTGCAGCACGCGCCGCAGCATCGATGAGCGTCAGCAATAGGGCGATGCGCCGATGCCGATCTTCGACATGGCGGCGTTGCTCGCTCAGAAACGTCGTCCATTCGGAGTTCTGCCATAGCGAGCGACGCTGCAGCAGCGGTGATACGCCATGCGCTGCCGCCGCTGCTGCTGCCAGCTGCCATTGCAGACGATCCCACTGTGGTGCCACTTCGCCCGGCTGCGCCAATTCCTGCGCCAGCCGTTCGGTGGCCGTGCGCAGGCCGTGCTTGATGGTGCGAAGGGAAGGCTGCATGCGAAGGTGATCCGATAAGGCGAGGTGATGTTCGAAGAGATCGAGAGGCGTTGCGTGCTAGCAGACCAGCACGGTTGCCAGCTGCCGCGGTTGACCTGCGGCAACGCTGACCAGCGGTTCGGTGCGATGCTGTTGTTCCGAGGCGATCAACGCAGACCAGCGTGCTTCCAGGTGCTCGGATGCCTGCGTGAACGCCTCGGCGCTCATCGTTGCGCGCGCCTGTTGCAGATCCACTTGCGTATGCAGCAGATCGCGCACGCTGCGATAGAACTCCGAGCCGTAGGCGCCACGGAACATCATCGCCAGGTCGTCGCTGTCCTGCCAATGGGTCTTGCCGCCCAACTGGTTTTTCACTTCTTCGTAGAACTTGGTGCCGGGCAGCGGATAGGACACGCTGACGCCGATGATGTCCGGGTTGGCCTGCGTCACCAGGGCGCGCGTGGCCAGGATGTCGTCGAGTTCCTCGCCCAGATACCCGAGTTGAATGAAGAAACCCACGCGAATGCCGCGCGCACCCAGGCGTTGGCGTGCGGCGATCACCTCGCCAACCGTGGTTCCCTTGGTCATCTTGTCGAGGATGCGCTGGCTGCCGCTTTCTGCACCCAACCAGGCCTCTGCGCAGCCGGCGCGCGCCAGCGCCGCGGCCATGCGCTCGCTGGCCAGATCGGCGCGGGTCTGGATGGTGAAGGGGATCGCGCCATCGGCATCGGTCAAACGCTGCGCAAAGGTTTCCACCCAATCGATATGGAAGCCGAAGATGTCATCGGCCATCCAGATGTGATCGGGTTGAAAACTGCGTTTGAGGTGGATCATTTCGGCAGCCACATCTTCGGCATCGCGGCGCTTGTAGTGGTTGCCCCAGATCGGTTTGGCGCACCAGTTGCAGCGGAACGGGCAACCGCGCGAGGCGGCCATGTTCAAGCTGAAATATCCGTGCCGTTGCTGCCAGAAACGCTGGTAACGCGGCATGTCGACCAGGTCCCATGCCGGCAGGCCGCTCAGGCGTGCGTCCGGCGGTTGTGCGCCGCGATGCACGTTTGCCTCAGCAGAGGGGCTGGTGGCGATACGTGCAACGCCCGCGAGCCAGGCACCCGTGTCGATGGTGGGATCTGCTTCGACGCGCGCCACCAGTTCCAGCAGCGGTGCGATGCCTTCGCCGATCAGTACCGCGTGCGCGCCAGCGGCCAGAAACACATCCGGGTTGTCGGAGGCATCCGATCCGGCCACCAGCACGCGGCAACCGGCCGCACGCGCCTGCGCAATCATCTGGCAGGCAGCCTCGCGCATCCGGCTCAGGCACATCTTGGTGAGGAAGTTGAAGTTGTCTTCGTAGAACACCACCAGGTCCGGCTGCGCGGCGTGCAAGGCGCCGGTGTAGTCCTGCACATCCTCGGCCAGCATCGCGTCGAACAGGCTCAAGGTATGGCCGCGCTCGCGCAGCAACGCTGCGACCTGCAGTGTTGCCAGCGGTGGATACGGCTTGCCGCGCTCCCATTGCTTCGGGTCGTAACGCAGAAAATACGAATGACTGACCTGGATCTTTAGCATCTGCACAAGGCTCTCGTTCTGTCGCCAGGTACGCGCAGCAATGGCGTGCGCAGACACCGGCATTCGGCTCGGCAGTAGGTGCGCACGCAGGTGCGTTTGGTTGCGCCGCTGAGAAGCGCGCTATGCCATGCGTTATGCAGGCGTGTCGCAGGCCGCGATGCAACCTTTCAGCAACGGATCGGCACACACCGGCTGATTGATGCGATGGATGGAAGGCATGCCGCACTCGGCCGCGTTGGCGGAACTCCTGCCAGTGAGCGATACCGCACGCCTGGCGGCGCCCGGCAATGCGCTATCGCCTGCAGACCCGTTCGGTGAGCGCAGTGAGCGTCGATTCGTGGTGCGCCGGCAGATTCTCGGTGCGCTGTTTCATTTCCAGAGCGACAGCGAGGCGTTGCTGGCGTTGGTGGATGCCGCCTATGCAGGCTTGCCCGCGCATCGCTTGCCGGCTGCGCCGGAATTCCATATCACGCTGGATCTGGTGGCGCGTGGTCAGGCGCCATCGAGCGCAGAACCGCCACCGGTGCGCACGCACGCAAGCGGTGGCTTACTGTGCGGCGTCATGGATGCCTGCAATTACCTGATGCTGTCGGTGCCCGAGCGCCGCGCCATGCTGGTGGTCTCCGAGGACATGCTCACCCATGCCTATCACGTGCGCTACGAGTTGATCGAATTTGCGGTGTTCCTGCTCGCCGCACGTGGCATGGCGTTGGTGCCGCTGCATGGTGCCTGCGTGGGGCGGCACGGACGCAGCGTGTTGCTGCTCGGCGCCAGCGGCGCGGGCAAGTCGACGCTGGCGCTGCACAGCTTGCTGCATGGGCTGGACTTCATCGCCGAAGACGGCGTGTTCATTGCGCCGGAGAGTCTGCTGACCACCGGCGTTGCCAACTTCCTGCATTTGCGTTCGGACGCGCTTGGCCTGGTCGATGCAGACACTCACGCGTGGATCAGCGCATCGCCGACCATCCGTCGTCGCAGTGGCGTGGAAAAGTTCGAGATCGATATCCGCCATGGCCGTGCACGGCTTGCGCGCACGCCCTTGCAGCTGTGCGCAGTGGTGATGCTGTCCGGCACACCTGCCAGCACGTCGGCGCAGCGTCTGCTGCCAACGCCGGCCGAGCAGATTGCCGACTGTCTGGCGCGCGATCAACCTTACGCCGCCGGTCAACCGGGGTGGCAGCGCTTTGTCGAACAGGTGCAGCGTGTGGGCATGTTCACGCTGCGGCGTGGCACGCATCCGCAGGCATCGGTGGATGCACTGCTGCAGTTGTTGCGATGAGGGCGCAGATGCCGGTGCGTCGTCGCGTGATCCATACGCCTGCCAGCGTGCCGAAGCGCCTCTTGCACGACGTGCATCGCTGAGATGCAGACCTCCATCCCCCGCGATCGCAGGCGTGCCGGCTTGCGCACGTTCGTCGGCACGCTGGTGCCTGCAGACCTGCCAACCATCGCGCTCTATGTCGCCTTGTCGCTGGCGGCTGCATTGGCCGGCAGCATCGTGGCGGTCTGCCTGGTGCCCCTGGTGCAGCCTGGCCATGGTGTGCAGTTGGCTGGCTATCGGCTGGCGTTGCCTGATGGTCTGGTGATGCAGGCGGCGCTGTTTGCCGGCGTCAGCCTGGTATTTGCCGCACTGCGATGGCACAGCGCGCGGCTGGCCGCACGGCTGACCAGCCGCTACGCGATCGGGCTGCGCCGCCGCGTGCATGCCGCGTTGATCGATGCACCGTTGCCAGCCTTGACCGGCGCCAGTTCTGCAGAAATCGCCAACGTACTCACCTATAACATCGAAATCGCCACACAAGGTTTCGGCGCGGTGCTGCAGCTGTTGGTGGCCGGCATGACGGCGCTGGTGAGCATCTGCATTGCCGTGCTGATCGCACCCGCGCTGGTGCTGGCGATGCCGTTGCTGCTCGCCCTGGCCTGGTTGGGCTTGCGCATTTCCAGCAGCGACAGGCAGGCGCGCATCAGCCGCGACTACGTGGCCGACATGACGCAGTTGTTCTGGTTGAGCGAAGACTTCCCGCGTCGCCTGCGGCATGTGCGCTCGTTCCAACGCGAAGACGTCGAAAGCCGCCATTACGAGCGCATTTCCACGCGGCTGGGGCAGGGCTATGCACAACAGCAGGAGCTGGTGGCGGGCAGCCGCTTGGTGCTCGAACTCACTGCCGTGGCCGCGATCGCCGGCATTCTGGTGCTGGCCAATCTCTGGCAGGGCGCCGACCGCGCCGCGCTGATCACCGTCAGCCTGCTGCTCGGGCGCTTGCTGCCGTATCTGGTCACCACGCGGCAAAGCGTGCAGCAACTGCGCTCGGCCTGGCCGGCGCTGCAGTTGTGGCGGCGCTATGTGGAACTGGGTGCCACGCGCACGCACGCATCGGCAGAAACGGCAGTGCCATTGCCGGCAGCGCTGCATATCGAACACATCGGCCTGGCACCGCCGCTGCCCAGGCTCGATCTGGGTCCGATGATTCTGTTGCCAGGCGAAATGACCTTGGTCGTCGGGCCGTCCGGTATCGGCAAGAGCAGTCTGATGGATGTGCTTTCCGGGCAGACCCCGCCCGCGCAGTTCACCGCGCATATGGCCGGGCGCCGGCTGGATTTCGCCGCGTATCGCGCGTTGGTTCGGCATAGCGCCTACATCGGCCAGGGCGTGCGGCCATGGCAGCGCAGCGTGCGCGATTGTCTGGAGTGGGCGCTGCCTGGCACAGCGGATGCACGCATGTGGGAGGTATTGGGCGATGTCGGTTTGAGCGCGCGCCTGCAGCGCGACGGGCGAGGTCTGGAGACGCCGATCAACGGCCCGGAGGGACGCCTGTCCGGTGGCGAATCGCAGCGCTTGTTGTTGGCGCAAGTGCTGTTGCGCCAACCGACCTTGGCGGTGCTGGACGAAGCCACCAGCGCGCTGGATGCAGATGCCGAACAGCAGGTGTTGCGCATGCTACGGCAGCGTCTGCCGCAGACCGTGTTGGTGGTGGTCTCGCACCGCACCAGCCTGGCCGCAGTGGCCGATCGCACGGTTGCGCTAGGCGTCGTGCTTGCTGCGCAGGCAGCTGTCAAAGTCGATGCAGTTGCGAGCTCGCGCGCGTAATCGCTGCGCAGTTCAATCGCGCCGGCACGGGATTAACCGGCAATTTCCTCCAGCGCACGATTGCGCGTACGCGGCCCGAACAGCGCAATCACGCTCGCCACGATCGACATGCTGATGACGATAAACGCCAGCACGCCATGGCTGCCGACCTGGGCAAGCAACCAACCGATCAGTACGCTGCTCACGGCGGTGGAAAGACGGCTGAAGGAATAACAGAACCCTACTGCACGCGCGCGCAATCCGGTGGGGAACAGCTCGGCCTGGTAGCCGTGATAAGCGAAGCTCATCCAGGCATTGCAGAACGCAATCATCGCCCCGCACGCTACCATGCCGGTCGCCTGATGCTGCTGCGAAAACAGCACGCCAAACAGCACTGCGCCTAGCGCCGATGCGGTGATCTGCCACTTGTTTTCCCAGCGCCGCGCAAACCGCAACAACAGCAGCGGCGCCAACGGGTAGGCCAGCGAGATCGCAAAGGAATAGCCCAGGCTCTTGGTCACGCCGGTGCCTTGCGCCGAGATCAGTGCCGGCAGCCAATTGCCGAAGCCGAAGAAGCCGATCGCCTGAAAGATATGGAACACCACCAGCATGCCGATGCGCCCGCGATAGGGCGCTCGCCATAACAGCGATGCCTGCGTGTCGCTGTGTGCCGACGGCACAGCCACCTGCTGCGGCATGGCCAATGGCGCGCCCAGATCGCGTTCGCAGCGCGCCTCCAGTTGGATCAGCACCGCGTCCGCCTCGGCATGGCGTCCTTGCGCCGCCAACCAACGTGCCGATTCCGGCAAGCGGCTGCGCAGCCACCAGATCGCCAGCGCAAACACGCCACTCAGCAACACCACCCAACGCCAGCCGCTCACCCCCAGCGGTGCATGCGGCACCAGCAGCCAGGCGGTCAGCGCCACTGCCGGCACGGCCAGAAACTGCACGAAGAACGCAAACGCAAATGCGGCGCTACGCATATGCCGCGGCACCAATTCGGACAGGTAGGTGTCGATGGTGACCAGCTCGATGCCTAACCCGATCCCCACCACAAAGCGCAGCACGATGACGCCGGTGGCAGTGCTTTGCAGGCCCATCGCCACAGTGGCAGCGGTGTACCAGACCAACGCGAACGTAAAGACCAGCCTGCGCCCAAAACGGTCGGCAAACGGACTCAGCAATGCGGCGCCGACAAACAGCCCCAGAAAGGTCGCAGCCGCAAACGCGGCCTGGTCTGACATGCCGAACACGCCATCGGCACCGTTGGCGAAAATGCCATCGCGGATCAACCCGGGGCTGATGTAGGCGGTCTGGAACAGATCGTACAACTCGAAAAATCCGCCCAGCGCGAGCAAGCCAACCAGCCGCCACAGCGTGGCACTGGCCGGCAGCCGATCGATCCGCGCGGCGATGTGCAAGGTGTCGGAAGCGGGGTCAGGCGGAGCGGTCAAAGCCATTGTCATGCAGCGCGGCCAGTTCGGCATCCATCATAGCCAGCCATCTGATCGGTCAGCAGCTGTGCTTCGCGACGCGCTCGACGCATTCGCGCACCAGCAGCCACAGGCATCTAAAAGCCCTCTCCTGCGGGGCGAGAAGGCGCGGCTTGCGCGCCACTGGCGCGCGTGTCTTGGAGCGCTCGCGCCGCAAGCGCGGGCCGGGGCGCGGAGCGGGGGCGAGGCCCTAGCGATAGTTGAGCACACCAAGCTTCGCACGTACCCTCATCCGCTCCTGCGGGGCACCTTCTCCCGGGGGGAGAAGGGAGTAACGCCTCCATAAACCATCCCCGCTGTTCGACCCCTGGAATGCTGTAATCCCCTCAGCGCCACCTGAGCGGGTAGCAATGCCGGCCGGCCAGCCCCATCTCTTGCACATCATTCATTCCCCGGAGTCATCCGATGACGCCCATTTCCGTGCTCGACCTGGCGCCGGTCTGCGAAGGCAGCGACACCACCCATGCCTTCGCCAACATGCTCGATCTGGCCCAGCACGCCGAGCGCTGGGGCTATCAGCGTTATTGGCTGGCCGAGCACCACAACATGCCGGGCATCGCCAGCGCCGCCACCGCGGTGCTGATCGGTCATGTGGCCGGTGGCACCAAGACCATCCGCGTCGGCGCCGGCGGCATCATGCTGCCCAACCATGCGCCGCTGCAGGTGGCCGAACAATTCGGCACGCTGGCGTCGTTGTATCCGCAGCGCATCGACCTTGGCCTGGGCCGTGCGCCCGGTACCGACCAGCCCACCGCGCGCGCCTTGCGCCGCTATTTCGACAGTGCCGATCATTTCCCGCAGGACGTCGCCGAGCTGCTGCGCTACTTCGCACCGGCGGTGCCGGGGCAACTGGTGCAGGCAGTGCCGGGCGCCGGGCTGGACGTGCCGGTGTGGCTGCTGGGCTCCAGCCTGTTCAGTGCACGCCTGGCCGCAGCGATGGGCCTGTCGTTCGCGTTCGCCTCGCACTTCGCGCCCGATGCGATGGACGAAGCCGTGGCCATCTACCGCCGCGAGTTCCACCCGTCCGCACAGTTGGCCAAGCCGCATGTGATGCTGGCCTTGAACGTGGTGGCCGCCGAGACCGAAGCGCAGGCGCGCCGCCTGTTCACCACCCAGCAACAGAGTTTCGTCAACCTGCGGCGCGGTAAGCCAGGCAAGATTCCCGCGCCGATCGACGACATTGACAGCTTCTGGCAGCCGCACGAACGTGCCGGCGTGGAGCGTGCATTGGCCTGCACGGTGCTGGGCGATGCCGAACAGATCGCGCAGGGCGTGGCCGAGTTCATCGAGCGCCACACGCCGGATGAGCTGCTGTTCACCGCCAACATCTACGACCATGCCGCACGTTTGCGTTCGTTCGAAATCGCCGCCATGGCCTGCCGCGAGCTGGACGTGACTCCTGCGTGATTCACGTCGCTTTGCGCGGCGATCCGCTCAGATGCATGCACCTCCATTGGGAAAACCAGCATGCAATTTCAGGAACGCAGCGAGAGCATCAAGCAGTTGGCGGAATTGATCCGCGGCGTGGACATCGCGATGTTCACGACCGTGTCGGCCGACGGCAAACTGGTGAGCCGGCCGTTGGGCACGCAGGAAGTCGAATTCGATGGCGACCTGTGGTTCGCCACCGCTGCCGATAGCCCGAAGGTGGCAGAGATTGCCGCCGACCCGCGCGTCAATGTGGCATACGCCTCGGCGTCGAAGAACAGCTATGTGTCGGTCGCCGGTACCGCGCGCGTAGTCAACGACCGCGCCAAGATCGATGAACTCTGGTCGCCGGCAATGAAGGTGTTTTTTCCGGGCGGCAAGGATGACCCCAATCTGCGTCTGATCCATGTGCGTGCCGAATCGGCCGAATACTGGGACGGCCCGAGCGGGCTGCTCGGCAAGGCGCTGTACTTCGTGATGACCGCAGTCACCGACGACACGGGCAGCCTGTCCGACAACCGTGTGGTCGATCTGAAGTAACGGCGACCGATCAGGTGTGCCGATCGTCTCGCGCATCAGCGCCAGGCGACCGGCCACCAATCGCGCACCAGATCCAGCAGTTGGTCGGAAGTGACCCCGAACACCGCCACCGACACCAGCGCCGCCGCCCAGCCCACCAGCAGCAAGGCGCCATCGCGCTCCAGCAGGGCAAGCGCGAACAACAGCAGGATCAGGCCGAAAATATAGTTTGTAAACGGGATCGGCAGCGTCAGCAAGATGCCGACCAGCACCAGCAGCAAGCCGGTGAACACCTGCGCCGGAACACGATCCAGCATGCCGTGCAGACGCGGCTTGAGCAGCCGGTCCAGGCGCTGCAGCGTTGGCGCAAGCCGCGCAACGAAACGCTGGCTGGTACTGCGGCGCGGCCCACGATCGCCGATGAAACGCGGCACCCACGGCTTGCGCAGGCAGCACATCATCTGCACGCCGATCAGCACTGTCAGCGGGCCGCTGATGCCACCGGCCACGCCGGGAATCGGAATGAAGGAGGGCAGGATCGCCAGAAACAGGAACACGCCGAACGCGCTCTGCTGCAGATCGGCCAGAATCTCGCGTACACGCAACACATGATTCGGATCGCCCTCGCTGAAGGCCGCCAGCAAGCTGCGGATGCCTTCATTGCGATAGCGCATGTGTTCGCCGCCGGAATCATCGGATGGCGGCGCGCCGTTATCCGACGATGTCATCGCTGTCCTCATCGCCGATGCGGCTAAGCAACAGCTTGTCCACGCGCGCGCCGTCCAGATCGACGATCTCGATGCGCCAGCCGGCCCAATCGAAGAACTCGCCGGCCTGCGGAATGCGCCCGAAGTAGTAGATGCACAGACCGGCGAGCGTGTGGTAATCGCCCTCGTCGGCCTCCGGCAATTCGGCGCCCAGCACTTCGCGCAGTTCTTCCACCGGCAGCGAGCCGTCGATCAGCAGCGAGCCGTCGGCGCGCGTGATCACCAGTGCGTCTTCATCGGTGTTTTCCACCGCCTGCAGACGGCCGACCACCGCGCCCATCAGGTCGCTGATGGTCACCAGGCCGCGGATTTCGCCGTATTCGTCGACCACCAGTGCCATCGACTGCTGTTCTTCGCGGAAGATCTCCAGCAGCTTCATCGCATGCGTGGATTCGGAGACGAACAGGGTATCGCGCAGCGCCTGGAACAGGTTCTCGCCGTGCCCGCCCATGCGCGTGACCAGCGATTTGACTTCCAGCACGCCGGCAATGTCCTGGTCGCTGCCGCGGTAGACCGGGTAGCGCGAGAACTCGTGCTCGCGCATCACCTGCAGATTGCGTTCCGGCTCGGCGTTGGCATCCAGCCAGGCGATGCGGTTGCGCGGGGTCATCAGGCTGTCGGCGGTGCGGTCGCCCAGCCGCATCACCCGATTCATCATGTCGCGCTCGTGCGCGTCGATCACGCCGGCCTCGTGGCTTTCGGCCACCAGCATGCGGATCTCCTCTTCGGTCACCGATGCCGATTCGTCCTTGCCCATGCCCAGCATGCGCAGCACCAACCGGGTCGAGCGCGCCAGCACCCACACGCCGGGTGCGGCAATCTTGGCCAGCCACGCCATCGGCACAGCCACCACGCCGGCAATGTCTTCGGAATTGCGCAGCGCCAGCCGTTTGGGGACCAGTTCGCCGAAGATCAGCGTCAGGAAGGTGATCAAGGCCACCGCCAGCGTGCTGCCGATCACTGCCGAATAGGGTTTGGGCTCGCCAATCAGCGAAAAGCTGGCCGACAGCGCAGGGAACACCCGCTGCAGCCACACGCCGATGGCCTCGCCGATGGCTTCGCCGCCGAACAGGCCGGTCAGGATGCCGATCGAGGTAATGCCGATCTGTACCGTGGACAGAAAATTTTCCGGGCTTTCGGCCAATGCCAGGGCCCGCGCGGCGCGCTTGCTGGAGCCGGCCATCTGCTTCAGGCGGCTCTTGCGCGAGGTCATCAACGACATCTCCGACATGGCGAAGAAGCCGTTCAACACAATCAGCGCGATCACGATCAAAAACTCAACCACGGGCGTCTTCCCCGGTCAGTGAAGGGGAGGGCGGGCGAGCACTGGGTTGGCCGGCGCGCGACAAGGCGGGGCGGCAACGGGGGTAAGGGTCGTCTTCCATAGGGTGCGCCCGAAGGCGCGGTGGCATCTTAGCAAACCGCAGGGTGGTTCGAGCCGGGAAATGCCGATGTGAAGGCCGCGCCCGGCACCGAGATACCCAGACAGGTCATGGAACGGTCATAATTCGCCCTTGGCGTCCGTCTCTCCCTCGACGGCAGGAAGTTCTCCACCCATGTTCTCGTTGCAGACCATCTTCGGTTCCGGCAAGCAGTTCTATGCGCTTCTGAACGAAGCGGCGCAGGCCGCCTACGACAGCACCAAGGCCTTGCACGCCATGATGCGCACGTCCGACCGCCAACCCGCGCTGGACGCCTTCAAGCTGGCCCGCCTGCGCGAGCGCGCCGCCTCCGACAAGATCGGCCAGGCGCTGGTGGACAGCTTCATGACCCCGATCGAGCGCGAGGACATCGAAGCGCTGGGTTCGGCGCTGTACAAGATTCCCAAGCAGGTCGAGAAATTCGCCGACCGGTATTCGCTGGCCACCAAGCATCTGGAGCACATCGACTTCGCGCCGCGCGCGGCGATGCTGGAACAGGCTGCGGCTGTCGTGGTGGAGATGGTGACCGACCTGCCGCACATGAACATCGATCGCATGACCGCGCTCAACGACAAGCTGCGCATGCTGGAAAACGAAGCCGACCGGCTGATGCTCGAGCTGTATCGCGACATCTACTCCGGCCGCCTGGACACGCTGCAGATGTTCCTGCTCAAGGAATTCTTCGAGATTCTGGAAAAGGCCATCGACCGTTGCCGCGAGGCAGGGGTGGTGGTGTACCAGATCGTGCTGAAGAACAGCTGAGGTCGCCGCGTGCTTACCCTAGTTCTGGTGGTGATCCTGGCGGCGTTGGTATTCGAGTTCATCAACGGCTTCCACGACACTGCCAACTCCATCGCTACCGTGGTCGCCACCAAGGTGCTGTCGCCGGGTTGGGCGGTCATGCTGGCCGCCGGCATGAACCTCATCGGCGCGCTCACCGGCACCGCCGTGGCGCTGACGATTGCTTCCGGCCTGCTCAACACCAACGTGGTCGAGGTCACCCCGCAGGTGATTCTGTGCGCGCTGCTGGGCGGCATCATCTGGAACCTGATCACCTGGTGGAAGGGCCTGCCGTCGTCGTCCTCGCATGCCTTGATCGGCGGGCTGTGCGGCGCCGGCCTGGCCGCTGCGCACAACAATTGGGACGCGCTGATCTGGTCGGAGAACATCGGCAACTGGGCCAAGAACAAGGGCCTGTTGTGGAAGGTGTTCGTGCCGATGATCACCTCGCCGATCGCCGGCTTCCTGCTCGGTATCGTGGTGATGCTGTTGCTGTGGGCGATCATCGCCGGCATGGCCAGGCTGGGCGGGCCGATCGGTCGGCTGGCGCGTCCGCGCTGGGTCAACGCCTTCTTCGGCAAGGCGCAGATCGCCTCGGCCGCCTACATGGGTTACGCGCACGGCCACAACGACGCGCAGAAGACCATGGGCATCATCGCCATGACCCTGATCGGCGCGCAGTCGGCCGGTGCACTGGACGATCTGCCGGGCTGGTTGAGCTTCCTGCATCCGGGCACCGGCCTGGCTGCGGGCGCCGGCATTCCGATGTGGATCGTGCTGACCTGTGCGGTGGTGATGGCCGCCGGCACCGCCTCGGGCGGCTGGAAGATCATCAAGACGCTCGGCCACAAGATGGTCAAGCTGCACCCCATCCACGGCTTTGCCGCAGAAACCAGCTCGGCGACCGTGCTCACCGTGGCCGCGCATTTCGGCATGCCGGTGTCGACCACGCACAGCATTTCCACTGCGATCATGGGCGTGGGTTTTGCCAAGAATCCACGCTCGCTGCGGCTGGGCGTGATCGAGCGCATCGTCTGGGCCTGGATTTTGACCATCCCGGCCGCTGGCGGCGTGGCGTATCTGATCCTGCGTTGTTTCGAATGGTTTGGCTGGACCTGAGTGCTGTCGTAGCCTGGTCACCTCGGTCGGCGACGATACGGCGCTGATTGCGGGTGGTCCTGTTGCAGGTCATCCCGCTCGACACTGATGTTCCAACGCGTTCTGCCTGAGGAAAACGCGCCGATGATGCTTGCGCTGGTGTGCGTGCTGTTCCTGCTGTCCTGGCTGATCGGCCGCCGACGCTGGCGGCGCAGCGCCCGCGCGCTGGCGGCGGCCACGTTGGCGTTGCTGCTGCTGGTCGGCTGCGGTCCCTTGTCGAGCTGGATGCTGCACGGCTTGCAACAGACCGGCGTCAACGATTTCAACGACTGGCGCGCGCGTAACATGATCGTGTTGCTGGGTGCGGGCACGGTGCGGCCAGATGGCCCGGATGCCACCGCCGAAGCGAACATGTTTGCTTACGGCCGCATCGTCGAGTCGGCGCGGCTGTATCGGCAATGCCGTGCGCATGGGGGCGACTGCAAGATCGAGATCAGCGGCGGCGACGCGCGCGGGCTGGGCCTGTCCGAAGCAGTGGTGTATCGGAAGGTGTTGATCGGGATAGGCATCGATCAGGCCGATCTGATCATGGAGCCCTCCAGCATGAATACCTGGCAGAACGCGCAGTTCAGCCAGCCGTTGCTGCGCAAGTACCGCGCCGACCGGGTCGTGCTGGTGTCCTCGGCCACGCACCTGCGCCGCGCCGAATTGTATTTCCGTCACTTCGGCATCGAGGCCACGCCGGTGCGCTCGGACTGGTTGACCGCCTCCTGGGCCTGGTTGCCGCAGAGCTACAACTTCACCGTGGCCGATGTCGCCTTGCACGAGTATCTGGGCATTGCGCGCTATCGGGTCTACGAGTGGTTGGGCTGGAATGTGAAGGCCACGCTGCCCGGGGAGTTGTGAGCAGGGAGTGGGGATTCGGGATTCGTAAAAGCCGGCGTGGGTCCTTGTGTGCGCGGCTGATTTTTCCAACGTTGCTTGGGGCCGTGGAGAGCTCGACGGGAGCAACGCACGCGCGGCGGCTGGGAAACGTAACGGCTCGGCGCGGTGGTTTTGCGACTGCTGCGCATTCGCTTGCTGCAACCGGCCTGCAGCATCGCCAGCCGCGTGTGCGGCCGGCGATGCTTGCGCTCAGCGTGTTTCGTACATCGCCTTGACGTCGTTGCGGAATGCTGTCTGGCTGTTGGCGCGGTTGTAGAACATGTGGCCGCCCGGATACTCGCGCACCTGCACACGTTCGGGGTCGTTGCCCATCGCCGGCATCTGATCCACCGTCAGCACCGAGCCCATGAACGGGCAGGAGAGATCGTTCCAGCCGTGCGCGATCAACACGCGCAGTTTCGGGTCGATCGCCACCGATTGGCGCAGTTGCGTCACCGCACCCTTGCGCAGTTCATCGTTCCAGTCCCACAGTTTGTTGACGTCGTAATTGAGCGCCTGATAACGTGCGTCGACCTTCCAGCCGACCACGCGGGTGACGAAGTCCACCATCGCTGTGGTGGTCGGGGCGATGATGCTGTCCAGCAACGGGTCGTTGGCGCGTTGCTCCGGATCGTTGGGGAACGGGTCGAATGCAGTCACGTTGGAGTCGTAACGGCTACCCAGTTCGCCCTTGTCGCGAAACACCTCGCGCAGATACGCCTGCGTTTCCAGGCGTCCGCCCGAACGCCGCACATAGGCAGGATCCAGCCCGGTCATGCGGGTGACCTGCTGCAGCATCGCCTCGCTGGCCTGCGGGTCGGTGCGTCCTTTCATCAGCGCCACCGCGTAGTCGCCGCGGGTGTAATCGATCACCTCGCGCATGGCGCTGTCGCTGAGCTTGCCCTGGCGCTCCAGATGCGCGGCGGCGATCGAGGGCAGCGTCATCATCCATGCCAGTGGCGACACATCGCTGTTGTCGTCCAGGGTCGGATTGAGATACGGCGACACCAGCACCACACCGTTCATCGCCACCCCCAGCCGGGTCTGCAGGTAATGGGTGATGCGCGGGCCACGGAAACCGCCATAGCTTTCGCCGACAAGATATTTACGCGCCTGCAGGCGACGGTTCTTGAGCAGCCAGTCGTAGACCACGCGCGAGAGGTATTCCACGTCTGCCTGCGGGTTGTAGAACTGCTTCTTGGCCTCGTCGTCGCCGATCAGGGAGCGGCTGAAGCCGGTGCCGACCGGGTCGATGAACACCAGATCGGTGAAGTCCAGCCAGGTGCCGGGGTTGTCGCGCAATGCCGCCGGTGCCGAGGCGCTATCGCCTTCGGCGCCGAAACCCACCACCTTCGGCCCGATCGCGCCCATGTTCAGATATACCGACGACGCGCCGGGCCCGCCGTTCAATGCGAACGTGACTGGCCGGTCCTTGCCATCCACGGTGTAGGCGGTGAATACCACTTCGCCGGTGGTCTTGCCTTGCGCGTCGCGCACCGGCAGTGTGCCGACGGTGGCGGTGTAACTCAGCGTCCGGTCGGCCACGCGCGTGCTCTGACGCACGCTGGCATCGGCCGGCAACGGCGCAGGCTTGGATGCCGCTGCGTCGGGTTTTGCATCGCTTTTGGCGTCGCTCTTGCTATCGTTTTTATCTGGCGCAGCGGCCAGCGCCGTCCCGCTGAGCAGGACACAGGCCAGCAGGCTGGCACGGAGAAAAGAGGGCATGGAGATCGAGGTTCGAACAGGGGAGCGACGATGCTAGGCCCCGGCAGCGCTCGGTGGATGTGCACAAAGGCATGTGTGTCGCGTTGACCGATGTGGCTTGCCTGGCCTGGAGCAGCATGTGCCGCGGCAGGCAGCCGTCTGACCCAAGGGGTGAGGTTTGCGCAGCCCGCTGGAAATCGGCGGCTACCGAAAAAAACCGATAGCACACCCTTCTCCCCTCGGGAGAAGGTGCCCCGCAGGGGCGGATGAGGGTACGGGCGAAGCCTCGTGTCATCCATTACAGAGTGGCTTCGCCCCGTACCCTCACCCCAACCCCTCTCCCGGCGGGAGAGGGGCTTTAACTTCCGATGTTTTTACCCTTCCCGTATCTTTTAAACTTCCAGCGAAGCCAGATCGCCCTTGCTCTCAAGCCACTGCTTGCGATCGCCGGCGCGCTTCTTCGCCAGCAACATATCCATCAACGAACGGGTCTGTTCGCCGTCGTCGATAGTCAGCTGCACCAGCCGGCGCGTATCCGGATGGATGGTCGATTCGCGCAGCTGCTGCGGGTTCATCTCGCCCAGGCCCTTGAAGCGGGTGACGCTGACCTGGCCCTTGAGCTTCTCGCGCGCGATCTTGTCCAGCAGCGTGGTCTTTTCTTCTTCGTCCAGCGCGTAGAACACCTGCTTGCCCACGTCCACGCGAAATAGCGGCGGCATTGCCACGAACACATGACCGGCGGCCACCAATGCCGGGAAATGCCTGAGAAACAGCGCAGTCAACAAGGTCGCGATATGCAAACCATCGGAGTCGGCGTCGGCCAGGATGGTGACCTTGCCGTAGCGCAGCCCGCTGATGTCGTCCTTGCCCGGGTCGCAGCCGATCGCGATCGCCAGGTTATGCACTTCCTCGGAGGCCAGCACGCTGCCCGAGGCCACTTCCCAGGTGTTGAGGATCTTGCCGCGCAGCGGCAGGATCGCCTGAAAATCCTTGTCGCGCGCCTGCTTGGCCGAGCCGCCGGCCGAGTCGCCTTCCACCAGGAACAATTCGGTACGCGACAGGTCCTGGCTGATGCAGTCGGCCAGCTTGCCGGGCAGGGCGGGGCCCTGGGTGACCTTCTTGCGGACGATCTGCTTTTCGGTCTTCAGCCGCGCACTGGCACGGTCGATGGCGATCTGCGCGATCTTCTCGCCGATCTCCACGTTCTGATTGAGATACAGGCTGAAGGCATCGTGCGCGGCGCCTTCGATGAAGCCGGCAGCCTGGCGCGAGGACAAACGCTCCTTGGTCTGCCCGGAGAACTGCGGGTCGGTCATCTTCAGGCTGAGCACGAAGGTGACCCGGTCCCACACATCTTCCGGCGCCAGCTTGACCCCGCGCGGCAGCAGGTTGCGGAAGTCGCAGAACTCGCGCAGCGCATCGGTCAGGCCCGAACGCAGGCCGTTGACGTGGGTGCCGTGCTGCGCGGTCGGAATCAGGTTGACGTAGCTTTCCTGTACGAGCTCGCCTTCCGGCACCCAGGCCGCGGCCCAGTCGACGATCTCGGTGTCTTTCTTCAGGCTGCCTGCGAACAGGTCGGCCGGCAGCATCTCGTGCTCGGCCATTTCGCCTTTCAGATAATCGCGCAGGCCATTTTCGAAGTACCAGCTGTCCTGCTCGCCGGTCGCTTCGTCATGCAGTTTGACGGTCAGGCCGGGGCACAGCACCGCTTTGGCGCGCAGCAGATGGCGCAGCGCGCGCACATTGAACTTGGGCGTGTCGAAATACTTCGGGTCGGCCCAGAAACGCAGCCGGGTGCCGGTGTTCTTCTTGCCGACCGTGCCGACCACTTCCAGCTTGGAGGCGGCGATACCGTCGCGGAACTCCATGCGGTGCTCGCTGCCTTCGCGCTTGATGAACAGCTCGACCTTGGTCGACAGCGCATTGACCACGCTCACACCCACGCCGTGCAGACCGCCGGAGAAGGTGTAGTTGCGATTGTTGAACTTGCCGCCGGCATGCAGGCGGGTCAGGATCAGCTCCACACCGGGAATCTTCTCTTCCGGGTGCATGTCCACCGGCATGCCGCGGCCGTCGTCGGACACCTCGCAGCTGCCGTCCTTGAACAAGGTCACTTCGACCTGCTTGGCGTGACCGGCCAGCGCCTCGTCGACCGAGTTGTCGATCACTTCCTGCGCCAGATGGTTCGGGCGCGCAGTGTCGGTGTACATGCCAGGACGGCGTTTGACCGGGTCCAGGCCCGAGAGCACTTCAATATCGGCGGCGTTATAACGGGTGTTCATGCATCTCTTGGCACGTGAAACGACGCGCAAGTGTGGGGGCAGAACCGTTTTTTTGCACGCGATAGGCGTTCAGTGCAGGGCGGGGTGCGGCTGGATACCCTTGCGTTGGATTCGGAACCAAACGTCCCCACCTGAGGATGTCACCGAAACCGGAGGACACCATGAAGTTCAAGCACATTCTGATGCTCACCCTGGGTGCGGCCGCAGTGGCGGCGCTTCCTGCCATGGCCCAGGCCGCTCCGCAGCAGACCGGTCAGGGCGCCGCCGCGCAGAAGGCCGACGACGCCAAGGCCAAGACCGAAGCCGAGCGCAAGGCCGAGCGCCGTGCCGCCGCTGCCGCGCAGAAGCCCAAGGCCGATGCCGCGCTGCCCGAGGAAGAGGAAGAAAAGAAGCCGGCGCGCTGATCGCGCTGCGCATCGGCAGGCTTCACATCGGTCATCTGCTCCACAGACGCCCCGGCCTAGGTCGGGGCGTCTGCATTTGCGGCCCACGCGGTGCGCGTTTGTCACTGCGTGATCGTAGCGGCGTCACGCAACCCTTGGGCATTCGTCCGTCACCCGCTAAACTATGGCTTTCCGGGAGGCTTCAAGCCCCATGACCCCCCTGATTTTTGTTACAGGCGGCGTAGTGTCCTCGTTGGGTAAGGGCATTGCGGCCGCTTCGCTTGCGTCCATTCTTGAAGCGCGTGGCCTGAAGGTCACGATGATGAAGCTGGACCCGTACATCAATGTGGACCCGGGCACGATGAGCCCGTTCCAGCACGGCGAGGTCTACGTCACCGACGACGGTGCCGAGACCGATCTGGATCTGGGCCACTACGAGCGTTATGTGCGCACGCGTCTTTCGCGCAAGAATTCCGTCACCACCGGTCGGATCTACGAGAACGTGATCCGCAAGGAGCGTCGCGGCGATTATCTGGGCGCCACCGTGCAGGTGATTCCGCATATCACCGACGAGATCCGTCGTTGCATCGACGAGGCCACCGCAGGTTTCGATGTCGCATTGATCGAGATCGGCGGCACCGTGGGCGACATCGAATCGCTGCCGTTCCTGGAAGCGATTCGCCAGGTGCGCACCGAGCGCGGCGCCGAAAAGGCCATGTTCATGCACCTTACCCTGGTGCCGTACATCGCTGCTGCCGGTGAGTTGAAGACCAAGCCGACCCAGCATTCGGTCAAGGAACTGCGCTCGATCGGCATCCAGCCGGACGTGCTGCTGTGCCGCTCCGAGCAGGCGGTGCCGGATTCGGAACGTCGCAAGATCGCGTTGTTCACCAACGTCTCCGAGCGTGCAGTGATCAGCTGCCCGGATATCGACGTGCTGTACGGCATGCCGCTGGAACTGCGCCGCCAGGGCCTGGACGAGTTGGTGATCGATCAGTTCAAGCTGCGCGACAAGGTCGCCGCGGCCGATCTGTCCGAATGGGCTGCGGTGGTGGATGCGGTCAAGCATCCGCTGGACGAAGTCACCATTGCGGTGGTCGGCAAGTACGTCGATCACCAGGACGCCTACAAGTCGGTGGCCGAAGCATTGCGGCACGGTGGCCTGCGTCAGCGCACCAAGGTCAACCTGAAGTGGCTGGAAGCGCAGGATCTGGAAGGCAGCGACATGGCCGCCTTGCAGGACATCGACGGCATTCTGGTGCCGGGCGGTTTTGGCGATCGCGGCTTCGAAGGCAAGGTGCAGACCTCAAAGTACGCGCGTGAGCACAAGGTGCCGTACTTCGGTATCTGCTACGGCATGCAGGCGGCGGTGGTGGACTATGCGCGCCATGTCGCCAATCTGGATGCGGCCAACAGCACCGAGAACGATCGCCAGTCGCCGCACCCGGTGATCGGCCTGATCACCGAATGGCGCACCGCCACCGGCGAAGTCGAAAAGCGCGACGAGAAGTCCGATCTGGGCGGCACCATGCGGCTGGGTCTGCAGGAGCAGCGCCTGAAGCCGGGCACGCTGGCGCGCGAGGTGTACGGCAAGGACGTGGTCGCCGAACGCCATCGCCACCGCTACGAGTTCAACAACCGCTACCGCACCCAGCTGGAAGATGCCGGCCTGGTGATTTCCGGCAAGTCGATGGACGACACGCTGGTGGAAATGGTGGAGCTGCCGCGCGAGACGCACCCGTGGTTCCTGGCCTGCCAGGCACACCCGGAATTCCTGTCCACACCACGCGACGGGCACCCGCTGTTCATCGGCTTCGTGCGCGCCGCGCGCGAGAAGAAGGCGGGCGGCAAGTTGCTGAAGGAAGCGCGCGCGTGAACCGTTCCTTCTCCCGTCGGGAGAAGGTGGCGCGAAGCGCCGGATGAGGGTACGGGCGAAGCCTCATGCACCCAATTCTTCAACTACATACGCGCCAACCGTACCCTCACCCCAACCCCTCTCCCGGTGGGAGAGGGGCTTCAATCAACAAGGTGACTTGATGAAACTGTGTGACTTCGACGTTGGCCTGGATCAGCCGTTGTTCCTGATCGCCGGCCCCTGCGTGATCGAGTCGATGCAACTGCAGCTCGACGTGGCCGGCAAGCTCAAGGAGATCACCGGCAAGCTGGGGATCAACTTCATCTTCAAGTCGAGCTTCGACAAGGCCAATCGCACCTCCGGCACCAGCTTCCGCGGCCCTGGCCTGGAAGAAGGCTTGAAGGTGCTGGCCGCGGTGAAGCAGCAGATCGGCGTGCCGGTGCTGACCGACGTGCACGAATACACCCCGATGAACGAGGTCGCCGCCGTCGTCGACGTATTGCAGACCCCGGCTTTCCTGGTGCGCCAGACCGACTTCATCAAGAACGTCTGCGCGGCCGGCAAGCCGGTCAACATCAAGAAGGGCCAGTTCCTGGCGCCGTGGGACATGAAGCCGGTGGTCGACAAGGCCAAGTCGACCGGCAACGAGCAGATCATGGTCTGCGAGCGTGGCGCCTCGTTCGGCTACAACAATCTGGTCAGCGACATGCGCTCGCTGAGCGTGATGCGCGACACCGGCTGCCCGGTGGTGTTCGATGCCACCCATTCGGTGCAATTGCCGGGCGGGCAGGGCAGCAGTTCCGGCGGTCAGCGCGAATTCGTGCCGGTGCTGGCGCGCGCGGCGGTGGCGGTGGGCATTTCCGGCCTGTTTGCCGAAACCCATCCGGATCCGTCCAAGGCCTTGTCGGACGGCCCCAACGCCTGGCCGCTGGACCGCATGGAAGAGCTGCTCGAGACCCTGATGGAACTGGATGCCGTCACCAAGAAGCACGGATTCGCGCGCTTCGCATGAGTTCCGATCCCTGGGCGCTGGCCGCGTCGCGCCGCCAGTGTCGGCAGTGGCGCCACTGGCCTTGGGGCTGGATCGCGCTGGTCGCATCGATCACCGCGTGGGCGTGCATGGCCGCGATGACGGTGCTGGTCGCTGCCAGCATGGGCATGCCGGGCGACGGCGACCATGCCATGCGGGCCACGCGGGTGCCAATGCTGGTCACGCTGCTGCTGGCCGTGGTAGCGATCACAAGTTGCCTGATCGCCGGCCCGCTGGCGTTGCGGCTGGCTCGCCAATCCGGCGCAGCGATCCTTGCGCTGGTGTTGCTGTCGGTCTTGCTGCTGCTGTCTGGTTTACCGCTGCTGGGCTTGATGGCCTAGCGGCATGTTCGCCGGCCTGTCGCGTGCGGCGGCTGAATGCGATTTGGCAATGGGCCGGTGTGCGGCGATAATCCCGCAGCTTGTTTCCGGTGTACTTCCCCCCCTTACTGGTAACCGAACGTCCCTATGACCACTATCGCCAAGATCCTCGCCCGCGAAATCCTCGACTCCCGCGGCAACCCCACGCTGGAGGCCGAAGTCACGCTGGACGACGGCTCGTTCGGCCGCGCCGCCGTGCCTTCGGGCGCCTCGACCGGCACCAAGGAAGCGGTGGAACTGCGCGATGGCGACAAGACCCGCTACCTGGGCAAGGGCGTGCTGCATGCGGTGCAGAACGTCAACGGCACCATCGCCGAGACGCTGAAGGGCTTCGACGCGGCCGACCAGCAGGGTCTGGACCGTCGCCTGATCGACCTGGACGGCACCGAGAACAAGGGCCGCCTGGGCGCCAACGCGTTGCTGGGCGTTTCGCTGGCCGCCGCGCATGCCGTGGCCGCCTCGCGCAAGCAGCCGCTGTGGCAGTACCTGTCCACCATTACCGAATCCGATGTGTCGCTGCCGGTGCCGATGATGAACATCATCAACGGCGGCGCACACGCCGACAACAACGTCGACTTCCAGGAGTTCATGGTGCTGCCGGTCGGCTGCAGCTCGTTCTCCGAAGCGCTGCGTGCCGGCACCGAAATCTTCCACGCGCTCAAGTCGGTGCTCAAGGGCCACGGCCTGAGTACGGCAGTGGGCGACGAAGGCGGCTTTGCGCCGGACTTCCGCAGCAACGTCGAAGCGCTGGACACCATCCTCGAGGCGATCGGCAAGGCCGGCTACACCGCAGGCGAAGACGTGCTGCTGGGCCTGGACGTGGCCTCCAGCGAGTTCTACGACAACGGCAAGTACAACCTGGTCGGCGAGAACAAGCGCCTGACCAGCGAGCAGTTCGTCGACTTCCTGGCCGACTGGGTCGCACAGTACCCGATCATCAGCATCGAAGATGGCCTGGCCGAGGACGACTGGGCCGGCTGGAAGCTGCTCACCGACCGCGTCGGCAAGAAGGTGCAGCTGGTCGGCGACGATCTGTTCGTCACCAACCCGAAGATCTTCAAGCAGGGCATCGACTCGGGCACAGCCAACGCGATCCTGATCAAGGTCAATCAGATCGGCACGCTGACCGAGACGCTGGAAGCCATTGCGATGGCGCATGCGGCCAATTACGCCTCGATCGTCTCGCACCGTTCGGGCGAAACCGAAGACACCACCATCGCCGACATCGCCGTGGCCACCACCGCCACCCAGATCAAGACCGGCTCGCTGTGCCGCAGCGATCGCGTCGCCAAGTACAACCAGTTGCTGCGCATCGAGCAGGCGCTGGGCTCCGGCGCGCGTTACGCCGGCCGCGACGCGTTCGTTTCGCTCAAGCGCTAAGCCGTGCGCAACTGGCGCTGGCTACTGCTGGTGCTGGCGGTGCTGCTGGCTTGGCTGCAGTACCGCTTCTGGTTCGGGCCTGGGAATTCCGGCGAAGTCATGATGCTGGAAGCCCAGGTCGCGCATCAGACACAGGACAACGAAGGTCTGCGCCAACGCAACCAGGCGTTGGCAGCAGAGGTGAAGGATTTGAAGGACGGCGAAGCGGCAATCGAGGAACGCGCGCGCAGCGAGCTGGGCATGATCAAGCCGGGCGAGACGTTCTATCGCGTGGTCGAGGATGCACCGCCGCTGCCGCCTGCAGTGGCCGCGCCGTCGGCCGAACCCGAGGCGCCCGCCGCAACCGCTCCGGCGGAACAGCCATGACCGGTGCGATCTGGGCTGGCTCCATTTGGGCGATCGTGCCGGCCGCCGGGCGCGGCACGCGCTTTGGCGGGCAGGTCCCCAAACAATATCTGCACGCTGCTGGTCAGCCCTTGATGGCTTATACGCTGGCGGCATTGGCAGCGCATCCGGTGGTGGCCGGAATTGTCGTGGCGATCGCGCCCGACGATGCCGACTGGCCGGGTTGGACGGCGGTGCAGTCCAAACCGGTGTTGACCTGCGTGGGCGGCGTGACCCGTGCGGCATCGGTACTGGCCGGATTGCTGGCCCTGCCCGAGAGCGTGCGCGCCGACGACTTTGTGCTGGTGCACGATGCCGCACGTCCCAATCTGGCGCTGACCGATCTGGAGCGCCTGCTGGAAATCGGCCGCGGCGACCCGGTCGGCGCGATCCTGGCCGCACCGGTACGCGACACCCTCAAGCGGGCCGGCGACGATGGCGGCATCGATGCCACCGAGCCGCGCGAGCGGCTGTGGCGCGCGCTGACCCCGCAGCTGTTCCGTCGCCATCAACTGATCCGTGGTCTGACCGAAGCGTCTGCCGCCGGTGTGGACGTGACCGACGAGGCGATGGCGATGGAGCGGCTGGGCTTGCGCCCGTTGCTGGTGGAAGGCGCCGAGGACAACTTCAAGGTGACCACGCCGGTGGATCTGGCACGCTTCGAGTTCGAACTCGCACGCCGCGGCGTGGCGGTGGATGCCGAATTGGTGGCCACACGCAACGATGCGGTGTTGGCCGGTGACAATCACGACGTCAACACGCGTTAGAGCGGCTGTCGAACGATTGCGAGGCCGGTTTGCGGAACCGGCCGTGGAGGCCACTCGTCCACGGCGGTCTCCTTGCAACGTCCATGCCGACCTAAACGACAGCTTGCTCCCTGTTGTTGGGCACTCTCACTCACCACGGATTTTCCATGTCTTTCAATTTTCGAATCGGTCAGGGCTACGACGTGCATGCGTTCGGTGCGGGCGACCACGTGATGCTGGGCGGGGTGCGCGTGGCGCACAGCCATGGCGTGCTCGCGCACAGCGACGGCGACGTGGTATTGCATGCGCTGTGCGATGCGATGCTGGGTGCGTTGGCGCTGGGCGATATCGGCCAGCATTTCCCGCCGTCCGACGCGCGCTGGAAGGACGCCGACAGCGCGCAGTTCCTGCAGCACTGCGATCACTTGCTGCGCGAGCGTGGCTGGCGCGTGGGCAATGCCGACATCACCGTGATCTGCGAGCGCCCCAAGATCGGCCCGCATGCGCCGGCAATGCGCGAACGCATTGCCGGGCTGCTGGCGATCGAGCTCGATGCGGTCAGCGTCAAGGCCACCACCAGCGAACAACTCGGCTTTACCGGCCGCAGCGAAGGCATCGCTGCACAGGCGGCGGTGTTGCTCGGCAGGATCGCCGCCTGACGGCGAGCAACAAAGCCAATGTGCTCATCGTCATGCAGGCGGCCGGTGCTCTATACCGCATGTAGCACGCGTACCCGGCGGCTCCGAGCGTGCCGTCCACACGCACCTGACGCCTGCCGGCCAGGTTTTTAGCCGCTCTAACTCGCAGTCACGCACGCCGGGCTCGCCTCGGCGTTGCAATGCGACACCACCGCGCCGAGGCATTCGGCACACAGCGCACGACACGTCGGCGCGAAGGTAACCACAGCATGAGCGACACCTCTCTCCTGCCGCGCGCGCATGGCGCTGCGGTCCTTGGCGCAGCAATGCGCAGCACGCCCGAAGATTTTCAGGTCGATGAGCTGCCGGCATTCGAAGCTTCCGGCGAAGGCGAGCACCTGTTGCTCAGCGTGCGCAAACGTGGCCAGAACACGGCATATATCGCCAAGAAACTTGCATCGTGGGCGGGCATTGCGGAAATGGGCGTCAGCTACGCCGGCTTGAAGGATCGCCATGCGGTGACCACGCAGCGTTTCAGCGTGCATCTGCCCAAACGCATCGCACCGGACATCGCCACGCTCGACGACGACGAAATGCAGGTGGTCGACAGCACCTGGCACAACCGCAAACTGCAACGCGGCGCGCTGCACGGCAATCGCTTCGTGTTGACGCTGCGCCAGGTACAGGGTGAACGCGCCGCGATCGAGCAACGCTTGCAGGCGATCGCCGCACGCGGCATTCCCAACTGGTTCGGCGAACAACGCTTTGGTCGCGATGGCGGCAACGTGGCATCGGCGTTGGCGATGTTCGGCTACATGCAGGATGCCGAGGGGGCTTTGGTGCCGGCACCGAAGCGGCGTCTGCGCAACGATCAACGTTCGATCCTGTTGTCGGCGGCGCGCTCGGCGCTGTTCAATCGCGTGCTCACTGCACGCGTGGAGCAGGGCAGTTGGGACGCCGCGCTGGAGGGCGAGGCCTGGATGCTGGATGGCTCACGCAGCGTGTTCGGCCCCGAGCCGTGGAGCGATGTGCTGGCCGAGCGTCTGGCGCGTTTCGATATCCATCCCAGTGGCCCGTTGTGGGGCGTGGGCGAACTGCGTTCGACCGATCACGCTGCCGCAGTGGAGCGGGGCGCGTTGTCCGATCCGCAATCCGAGGCGCTGCGGATCGGTCTGGAAGCCGCTGGTCTGAAGCAGGAGCGCCGCGCCTTGCGCCTGCGCCCGCAAGGCTTGGACTACCGCTGGCTGGATGCGGAAATCTTGCAGGTCGAGTTCGCATTGCCACCAGGCTGTTACGCCACCGCGGTGCTGTGGGAGCTGGGCGAGGTGATCGACGCAGGTCGCTTCAACGCCAGCGTGCGTTCTGCCGACGAGCGTGCTGCTGGCGAGTGAGTTGGTTTGATTGATCTTCAGTCTGCACACCGTGGCGCCGATGACGATCCGCAGGCGCTCATGCAAGCCTAGCAGCGGCCTTGGCCGCGAGGGGTTTTATCGATAAAGCCTAGCCTCGCGTAGGAGCGGCCTTGGCCGCGACAGGCATCACCGATAACGCCTCGCCTCACACATCGCATCCCGGCGCTGCGCGGCAAGGCGGTCGTCGCGCCATCATCCTAGCGCCGCGCCAACAACACCAACAACGCCCCCGTCCCACCTTGCGTGGCCGGCGCCGAATGAAACGCCAGTACATCATTGCGCTGGCGCAACAGACGGTCCATCAGGTTCTTCAACACTGGCGCGCCGTTATCGGACTGCAGACCCTTGCCGTGAATGATGCGCACGCAGCCGTGTTCGTGCGCATGCGCCTCCAGCAGGAACTGCCGCAACAACGATTCGGCTTGCGCTGCGGTGGCGCCATGCAGATCCAGTTCGTCCTGGATCGAGAACTGGCCGCGCTTGAGCCGCTGAAACAATCGGGTGGGAAGATTCTCGCGCCGATAACTGGCGGTGTCGTCCGCCTCCAACGGCGCGCTGTCGCGCAGCAGACGTGCGAATTCGGTATGCGCTTCGGCATCGTCGCGCTCGGCCATGCGCGCGCGCGGCTTCGGGCGCGGTTTGGCGTTGGCCGGGGGGGCGACTTCACGAATCGGCTTGACCGCGCCAATCGCTGCGCGGAACAGCGCGCCGTCGTCTTCGTCTTCAGGATGCGACATGCTCACAGCGTAACGTGCCCAACCTCAGGTGCAAGCGAAGATCAAGCGCGAAGGCGAGGGACGCATCCGGTATCATGGCCCGGTTTTCCGAGGAGTCCCATGCGCGTACTGGTTAGCAACGACGACGGTGTCGACGCCCCCGGCATCCAGATTCTGGCCGAGGCGCTGCGGCGTGCCGGTCATGAAGTGATGGTGGTCGCCCCCGACCGCGACCGCTCCGGCGCCAGCAATTCGCTGACGCTGGACGTGCCGATCCGCACCCGCCGCATCGACGCGCAGACCTGCGCGGTGGCCGGCACGCCGACCGACTGCGTGCATCTGGCGCTGACCGGCATGCTCGATTACGACCCGGACATCGTGGTCTCCGGCATCAACAACTCGGCCAATCTCGGCGACGACGTGATCTATTCGGGCACCGTGTCTGCCGCGATGGAAGGCCGCTTTCTCGGCCTGCCCGCAGTGGCGGTCTCGCTGGTGACGCACAACCATGAAGCGCATCACTACGAAACTGCCGCGCGCGCAGCGGTGGAGATCGTGGCGCGGCTCAAATCCGATCCCTTGCCCGCCGACACTATTCTTAACGTCAACGTGCCGGATCTGGCCTGGTCGGATGTGCTCGGTTTCGAAGTCACCCGGCTCGGCAACCGCCACCGTTCCGAGCCCTGCGTGCCGCAACGCGATCCGCGTGGCCGCACCGTCTATTGGATCGGCCCGGCCGGACCGGAGCAGGACGCCGGTGCCGGCACCGATTTCCACGCCGTGCGCACCGGGCATATCTCGATCACCCCGATCCATGTCGACCTCACCCGCTATCAGGCGCTGGAAACCGTGGCCGGCTGGGTCGGTGGCCTGACTGCCGCACTGGACGCACCGGCATGACGCCGAGGCTGCGTCTGCTGCAACCGGAGTCGGTGGGGATCGGCATGACCTCGCAGCGCGTGCGCGACCGGCTGGTCGAGCGCCTGCGCGAGGCCGGCATCCAGGACGAGGCCACGCTCAACGCGGTGCGTACCGTGCCGCGCCATCTGTTCATCGATGAAGCGCTGGCCTCGCGCGCCTACGAAGACACCGCATTGCCGATCGGCCACGGCCAGACCATCTCGCAGCCCTGGGTGGTCGCGCGCATGACCGAGGCGGTGCTGCAGGTCGGCCCGACCAAGGTGCTGGAAGTGGGCACCGGCTCCGGCTATCAGGGCGCGATCCTGGCCGCGCTGGGCCTGGAGGTCTACACCGTCGAGCGCATCGGCGACCTGCTGCGGCAGGCGCGCAAGCGCTTCCGGCATCTGGGCATGAACGTGCGCAGCAAGCACGACGACGGCCGCATCGGTTGGCCCGAGCATGGCCCGTACGACGCCATCGTGGTGACGGCCGCCGCTCCGGCGCTGGTGGATGCGCTGGTCGATCAACTGGCGGTCGGCGGACGTCTGGTCGCCCCGGTCGGTGGCGCGTCTTCGCAATCCCTGATGCAACTCACACGTGGTGCCGACGGCGCGATCGAACAGCAGGTTCTGGCGCCGGTCACGTTCGTCCCGCTGTTGTCGGGCATGCTGGATTGAATCCATGAGAGTTTCTCGATGAAGATCTTCGGGCCGTTGTACGACGTGGCCATTCGTTGGTCGCGCAACCGGCGCGCACCTGCGTTGCTGACCGGTCTCAGTTTCGTGGAGGGCTTCATCTTCCCGGTGCCGCCGGAAGTGATGCTGGCGCCGATGTCGCTGGCCGAGCCCAAACGTGCGTTGTGGTTCGCCACCTTGAGCCTGATCGGCTCGGTGTGCGGCGCGTTGGTCGGCTATCTGCTCGGCCATTTCGCCTTTGCCGCGTTGCAGCCGGTGATCGAATGGCTGGGCTGGAGCGTGAAGATCCAGGCGCAGATCGAGATGCTGCGCGCACTGGTGGCCGAGTCGCCGTGGAAGGCCTTCTGGGCACTGGTGCTGGTGGGCTTCACCCCGATCCCGCTGAAGATCTTTACCTGGGCCTCGGGCGTGGTCGGTGTACCGATCCTGCCCTTCATCGCCAGCATGCTGGTGGGGCGCGGCAAGCGCGTGTATCTGGTGGCCGGCGCGATCCGGTTGGGTGGCGCACGCGCCGAAGCAGCGTTGCATCGCTGGATCGAGCCGCTGGGCTGGGTGGCCATGGCCGTCCTGGCCGCGGGAGCAGGGTGGTTGGTGTGGAAGACAATGAACGGATGAGCACGTTGCAGATGAATTCGGTACGTAAGACAGCAGTCATGCTCGTGGTCGCCATCGGGCTGACCGCCTGCAGCAGCGCGACGGTAGTGCGTTCGCCCGGCGCCGGCGGTGGTTCGTCGTCATCGCGTCCGTCCGTAGCTGCGCGTCCCTCGGTGCCGCGCCCAGGTGCGACCGTCACCGTCCAGCGCGGCGACACGCTGTACGCCATTTCGCGCAGGACCAACATTACTGCGCCGGATCTGGCGGCCTGGAACGGCCTGTCTTCACCGAACACCATCTATCCCGGCCAGACGCTCAAGCTGTATCCGGGCAGTGCCAGCAGGCCGGGCAGCAGCACCTCGACGGCCGGCACGGTGGTTCCGCCGCGGCCGACTGCACCGATCGCTGCACCTGTCAGTAGTGGATTTCAATGGCGCTGGCCCGCTGACGGCGTGGTGGTCGGCACCTTCGTCGCCGGCGAGACCACCAAGCAGGGCGTGGATATCGCCGGTGCCAGCGGGCAGGCGGTACGTGCCGCTGCCGATGGCGTGGTGGTGTACTCCGGCGCCGGCCTGGTCGGCTATGGCGAGCTGATCATCATCAAACACAACGACCAGTGGCTGTCTGCCTACGGGCACAACCGCAAGCGCCTGCTCAACGAAGGCCAAAGCGTGAAGGCCGGCCAGCAGATCGCCGAGATGGGCCGCAGCGGTGCCGCCCGCGACATGCTGCACTTCGAAATTCGCTACAACGGCAAGCCGGTGGATCCGCTGTTGTATCTGCCCAAGAAGTGAATGGGGAATCGAGAATAGGGAATCGCAACAGCCTTGGGCCGGGGCTTTATCGGTGGGTGTGTGATTCTTGGTATGAACCAGGGCATCTGAGGCTAAGCAACTGGCTTGACAGCGAAACTTGAGTCCAGCCTGCTTTCCCGATTCCCGATTCCCGATTCCCGATTCCCGATTCCCGATTCCCGATTCAGCCTTCCAGAATCATCGCCAGCGCCACCCGGCGGCCTTCGCTGGCCAGCACGTTGTAGGTGCGCGCCGCGGCCGCATTGGTCATCGCTTCCAGCCCGATGCCACGCGTCAGGCATGCTGCCAGCACGTCCGTTTTCGGAAACTGCTGCCGCTCGCCGGTGCCCAGCAGGATCACCGCCGGAGCCAGTGCCAGCACCGCGTCCATATGCCCCGCCTGGAGCTGTTCCAGGCTGGGCACCGGCCAGCGTTCGACAAGTTCATCGGGCATCAGGATGAAGCTCTGCTGCAAGATGCGCTCGTTCACCTTGGCATGGCGGCCATCGGCCGCGCGCAGCGCATAGGTGTAGTCGGGATGTTCCTGGCTTAAAGGCATAACGAACTCGTCAGGTCAGCCGCGTGGCAACACGATCTGGCGCTTTTCCTTGCTGGGGCGGTAAAGAATGGCGACATGGCCGATCCGCTGCACCAGCGCGCTGCCGGTCTTCTGAATAATGTCGGCAATCATGGCGTCGCGGGCCTCACGATCCTCCGATGCCACCTTCACCTTGATCAGTTCGTGGCGCTCGAGCACTTCCTCGAGTTCGGCCATAAATGCCGGCGTGACCCCTTTGCCGCCGGTTTGCAGCAGTGCCTTGAGATCGTGGGCCTGGCCGCGCAGGAAACGGTTCTGGGCGGAGGTGAGAACAATGGACATGCAGGATCAAAGGGAAGCAAAGGGTGTTCAGGGTATCATGGCGACCCGTTCGGACCCCTTTGCCAATGCCCTCCCGCAGTAAAAGCAGCCAGCGCTGGCTCAAGGAACACTTCGCCGACCCTTACGTGAAGAAGGCTCAGGCCGAAGGCATGCGCTCGCGTGCCGCCTACAAGCTGGAGGAATTGCTCCAGCGCGACCGCCTGCTCAAGCCGGACATGGTGGTGGTCGATCTGGGCGCCGCGCCCGGCGGCTGGTGCCAGCAGGTGCGCAGGTCGCTCGGCGACACCGGCCGGGTACTGGCGCTGGATATCCTGGAGATGCCCCCGCTGGCCGGGGTGGAGTTCCTTCATGGCGACTTCAGGGAACAAGCCGTCCTATCGGAATTCGAAGCGATGTTGGGCGATGTGCCGGTGGACCTTGTTCTGTCCGATATGGCCCCCAATAAGAGTGGCATGGATGCGGTCGACCAACCGAGGATGATGCACCTGGCGGAACTGGCGATGGAATTTGCCGACAACCACCTCAAGACGGGTGGGGCATTTTTGATCAAGCTGTTCCAGGGTGTTGGATCCGACGACTACATTCGCGAGCTTCGCCGCCGCTATGAGAAGGTGACGATTCGCAAACCGGCGGCCTCGCGCAAGCGCTCCCCGGAAGTTTATGCGCTCGGTCAGGGCAAGCGTGCCCAGATCAAGTAAGCTGCCAATGACCACCGTGTTTCAAGAATTTGAAGAGTAGAGGGCACCGGAGCCAATGAGGATGAACGACTTGACCAAGAATCTGCTGCTGTGGGTGGTCGTCGCGGTTGTGCTGATGGTCGTCTTCCAGAGCTTCTCGCCGCGGATGGCAGGCGGCGTCGGCCCCGACTCGATCACCTACACCCAGTTCCTGAAGGAAGTGGACTCCGGTCGCGTCAAGTCGGTGGACTACACCGATGAGACCAACCTGGCCGTCAACGCGATCCGCTTCAAGCGCACCGACGGCAGCGAAGCCACCGTCTACGGTCCGCGCGACGACAAGCTGGTCGACGTGCTGTACAGCAAGAACATCGAAATGACCCGCCAGAAGCCCTCCACCGGGCCTGGTTTCTGGTCGTTGGTGCTCAACTTTCTGCCGGTCATCCTGATCATCGGCTTCTGGCTGTTCATCATGCGCCAGATGCAAGGCGGTGGCGGCGGTGCCAAGGGTGCGATGAGCTTTGGCAAATCGCGCGCCAAGCTGCAGGGCGAGGACCAGGTCAAGATCACGTTCGCCGACGTCGCCGGTTGCGACGAGGCCAAGGAAGAAGTCAGCGAGCTGGTCGACTTCCTGCGCGATCCGACCAAGTTCACCAAGCTGGGCGGCAAGATTCCGCGCGGCGTTCTGATGGTCGGCCCGCCGGGTACCGGCAAGACGCTGCTGGCCCGCGCCATCGCCGGCGAAGCCAAGGTGCCGTTCTTCAGCATCTCCGGGTCGGACTTCGTTGAAATGTTTGTCGGCGTCGGTGCGAGCCGTGTGCGCGACATGTTCGAGCAGGCCAAGAAGCACGCGCCGTGCATCATCTTCATCGACGAAATCGATGCGGTGGGCCGTCATCGCGGTGCCGGTCTCGGCGGCGGGCACGACGAGCGCGAGCAGACCTTGAACCAGCTGCTGGTCGAAATGGACGGCTTTGAAGGCGGCGAAGGCGTGATCGTGATCGCGGCCACCAACCGTCCCGACGTGCTGGATCCGGCGCTGCTACGTCCGGGTCGTTTCGATCGCCAGGTCGTGGTCGGGCTGCCGGACGTCAAGGGTCGCGAGCAGATCCTGCGTGTGCACATGCGCAAGCTGCCGCTGGCCGACGACGTGGTGCCGATGGTGATTGCACGCGGTACGCCGGGTTTCTCGGGTGCCGATCTGGCCAACCTGTGCAACGAGGCGGCCTTGTTTGCGGCACGCGGTAGCGAGAAGGAAGTCCGCATGGACCACTTCGACCGTGCCCGCGACAAGATCCTGATGGGCGCCGAGCGTCGCTCGATGGCCATGAGCGAGGACGAGAAGACGCTGACCGCGTACCACGAAGCCGGCCATGCCATCGTTGGCCGTCTGGTGCCGGAGCACGACCCGGTCTACAAGGTCACCATCATTCCGCGTGGTCGCGCCCTCGGCGTGACGATGTATCTGCCGGAAGGCGACCGTTATTCGATGAACCGGGTGGCGATCGAATCCCAGCTGTGCTCGCTGTATGGCGGCCGTGTTGCCGAGGAGTTGATCTTCGGTGGCGACAAGGTCACCACCGGTGCCTCCAACGACATCGAGCGTGCGACCAAGATGGCGCGCAACATGGTCACCAAGTGGGGCTTGTCCGACGAGCTCGGCCCGGTGGCCTACGGCGAGGAAGAGGACGAGGTGTTCCTGGGCCGTTCGGTAACCCAGCACAAGAACGTCTCCGACGAAACCGCGCGCATGATCGACGAAGTGGTGCGCTCGATCCTGGACAAGGCCTACAGCAAGACCAAGGCGATCCTCACCGAGAACCTGGACAAGCTGCACGCGATGTCGCAGTTGTTGCTGCAGTACGAAACCATCGACGTGCCGCAGATCGACGCCATCATGGAAGGCCGCGAGCCGCCGCCGCCGGCCGGTTGGGCCAAGTCCGACAAGGACGGTGGCAACAACAACGACAAGGGCAGCCCGCGTCCATTGCCGCCGATCGCCGGGCCAGCCGAGCAGCTGTAACGCCACGCATCGGTCAGCTGCAGCAGCATCCATCAAGGCCGGGGAGCGATTCCCGGCCTTGATGCGTTTGGACGCTGACCAGCGCAGTTCCCGGCTCCGCTCATTGGCGGCGTCGGTTGATAATGCATTCGGCAGATCGCAAAACACGCGCGCCACGGCAGCGCGCATCGGTCGCCACCCCTCGCAACCCCTGCAGGAGAACCCCACGATGTTCGACACCGCCCTCAAGCTGGATTGCGCCGGTCGCATCCTGCGACTGGATGCGCCGCAGGTGATGGGCATCGTCAATGTCACGCCCGATTCGTTTTCCGACGGTGGCCAGCACGCCACCTGCGAGGCCGCCATTGCACATGGCCTGCGTCTGGTCGAGGAGGGCGCTGCGGTGCTGGATATCGGCGGCGAATCCACCCGTCCTGGCGCGACGCCGGTCGCGCTGGAGGAAGAACTGCAGCGCGTGATTCCGGTGATCGACGCATTGGCGCGCCAAACCAGCGTGCCGATCAGTGTGGATACCTTCAAGCCGGAGGTGATGCGCGCGGCCGTGGCCGCCGGCGCCGGCATGATCAACGACGTGCACGCGCTACGCTCGCCTGGTGCGCTGGACGCGGCAGCCGAATTGCAGGTACCGGTGGTGCTGATGCATGCACGCAGCGCACCGCATGCCATGCAGGACGCGCCGCACTATGACGACGTGGTGGCCGAGGTGCATCGCTTCCTGGCCGAGCGGATCTTCGCGGCCGAAATGGCCGGGATCGAGAAGCGCCGGTTGATCCTCGACCCGGGCTTCGGCTTCGACAAGACCACCACGCACAACCTCACCGTGCTGGCGCAGCTGCAGCGCCTGCAGGAATTCGGCCTGCCGGTGCTGGCAGGGCTGTCGCGCAAGCGCAGCATCGGCGAGTTGACCGGGCGCGAACGTGCGGCCGAGCGTGTGCATGGTTCGGTGGCCGCGCATCTGATTGCCGCGCAGCACGGCGCCCTGTTGCTGCGCGTGCACGATGTGGCCGCGACCGTGGATGCCTTGAAGGTGTGGAGCGCGATGTCGGCAATTGCCGTGCCGCGTGTGAGTGCGCCTGCGGTACCGACCGTGCATTGGCCGGACGAGGACTGATGCCGGCCGACCGACGCCCGCTCGCGATCGCGTTGATGGGCCCGACCGCCAGCGGCAAGACCGCGCTGGCACTGGAAGCGGCGCAGCGCTGGAACGGCGAGATCGTCAGCGTCGATTCGGCACTGGTGTACCGCGGGCTGGAGATCGGCGCGGCCAAGCCGGATGCCGCCATGCGTGCAGCCGTGCCGCATCATCTGCTCGATCTGCGCGATCCCTGGCAGATCTATTCGGCGGCGGAGTTCGCCAGCGATGCGCGGCAGGCGATCGATCAGATTGTGGCGCGCGGCAAGCTGCCGATTCTCGCCGGCGGCACCGGGCTGTATTTTCGCGCCTTGCTGGAAGGGCTGTCGCAGCTGCCCGAAGCCGATCCGCAGGTTCGCTTGACCATCGCAGCCGAAGCCGAACAAATCGGCTGGGCCGCGCTGCATGCACAACTGGCGCAGGTCGATCCGGTCGCGGCTGCACGTATCCACAGTACCGATCCGCAGCGTATCCAGCGGGCGTTGGAGGTCCACCGCATCAGCGGCAGGCCGATCAGTTTTTGGCAGGCGCTGCCGCCAGGTCCGCGCCTGCCGGTGCGGGTGTTGAAGGTGGTGCTGGCGCCGCGCGAGCGCGCAGTGCTGCATGCGCGGATCGAACAGCGACTGGACGCCATGCTGGCGCAGGATTTTCTGGCAGAAGTGGAGCGTCTGCGCGCGGCGCCGCAACTGCGTGCGGTTGCTGCGCCGCTGGATCTGCCTGCGATCCGCGCGGTCGGTTATCGCCAGGCCTGGGAGTATCTGGATGGCGCCGGCAGCCTGGCGCAGTTCCGCGAAAAAGCGATCCATGCGACCCGTCAACTGGCCAAGCGGCAACTCACCTGGCTGCGTGGCGAGCTCGACGCGCGCTGGTTCGATCCGGAGCGTGACCGCGATCAATTGGAATCCGCACTTGTCGGCTTCCTCGCTCATCGTCCCGATGTGCCGCAGGCTTCAGGCGTGTAACATCCCGTTTCCGGGGCCGGCTGGGGATGGCAGGTGTCGATCGGGACAATAAGAACAATAATGAAGAGGAGTTTTCGATGGCTAAGGGGCAATCTTTACAGGATCCATTCCTCAACGCGCTGCGGCGCGAGCGGGTGCCGGTCTCTGTATATCTGGTCAACGGCATCAAGCTGCAGGGCACGATCGAGTCGTTCGACCAGTTCGTGGTGCTACTGCGCAACACCGTGAGTCAGATGGTTTACAAGCACGCCATCTCCACGGTCGTGCCGGCGCGCAATGTGCGCGTGGGACCGGGCGGTGGTCATGTGCAACCCAATGAAGGCAATCAGGCGGAAGATGACGACGTCGAGCAGTAATGGAGTAGTGCGTGTTTGATCGCTCACGTAAGGGTGAACATGCGCTGTTGATTCAGACCCACTCCGGTGGGCCTGCCGAAGAGGATGTGCTGGAGGAGTTCGCCGACCTTGCGAAGTCGGCGGGCGCCACGATCGCGGCCACGCTTACCGCGCGCATCGACAAACCGAGCCCATCGACCCTGATCGGCAGCGGCAAGCTGGAAGAGGTCAAGGCCGCTGCCGAAGCCACCGGCGCGGATCTGGTGCTGGTCAACCATACCTTGTCGCCAGGTCAGGAGCGCAATCTGGAGCGCTACCTGGAGCGGCGCGTGATCGACCGCACCGGGCTGATCCTGGACATCTTCGCGCAACGTGCGCGCAGCCATGAAGGCAAGCTGCAGGTCGAGCTGGCGCAGTTGCGGCACATGGCCACCCGGCTGGTTCGTGGCTGGACCCACCTGGAGCGTCAGCGCGGCGGTGCGATCGGCTTGCGCGGCCCCGGCGAAACCCAGCTGGAAACCGACCGCCGCCTGCTGCAGAAGCGGGTGGAGCAGTTGCAGCAGCGGCTGGAAAAGGTCGAGGTGCAGCGCACCCAGATGCGTCGCGCGCGCATGCGCAGCGAACTGCCGCGCATTGCATTGGTCGGCTACACCAACGCAGGCAAATCGACGCTGTTCAACGCGTTGACCGGTGCCGAGGCCTATGTGGCCGATCAATTGTTCGCCACGCTCGATCCCACCGTGCGCCGCATCGCGTTGCCGGGCGGCAGTGCGATCCTGGCCGATACGGTCGGCTTCGTACGCGATCTGCCGCACCAACTGGTCGCCGCGTTCCGCTCGACCCTGTCCGAAGCACGCGACGCCGATCTGTTGTTGCACATCGTCGATGCAGCCGACCCGTTGCGCGAAGAACGCATCCGCCAGGTCGATGAGGTGTTGCATGCCGTCGGCGCGGGCGATCTGCCGCAGCTGCTGGTGTTCAACAAGATCGACAAGATCGAGGGCGCGCAAGTGCGTCACGACGCACAGGACGGCATCCCCGACCAGGCGCGGCGCGAACGCGTGTGGGTCTCTGCGCGCGATGGACGCGGGCTGGAAGAGTTGCAGCACGCACTCGGCCAGCGGCTGGATCTGCGTCATCTGACCGGACAGCTGCGGCTGCCGCCGTCGGCGGGGCGCTTGCGTTCCAGGCTGCATCAGCTGGAAGTGGTGCGTAACGAGCAATCCGACGAGGATGGCTGGTTGCTGGACGTCGATCTGCCGATGGTCGAAGGCGAGCGGCTCGCCGCCACCGAAGACGGCGCACCGCTGCGCGCGATGCTGCCGGATCGCCGCGAAGACTGGGAATCGTGATCGGCACTGCACAGTCGGGTTGGCTCGACTGTGCAGAACGCCCGAGTCGATCCGGCACGGCCCGAGCAGTACGCCGGCCTTGCGCATATCGCCACTGAACCTCTGCCACGTCGTGGCTGTGTCGTTTCTGCAGCCGCCGCAGACAGATGCGACGAATTGGGCTAAAACGTTCGCTGCCTCTTTATTCCCGTGCCCATGTCCATGTCCGCCGATTCCGAACTGCAGCAGCTGGCCGAAACCCTTGGTCAGCAATTGCTTGCCGCGCGCGAGCGCCTGGTCACCGCCGAGAGCTGCACCGGCGGCTGGATCGCCAAGGCGGTGACCGATGTGGCGGGCTCTTCGCACTGGTTCGATTGCGGCATGGCCGCCTACAGCTACGAGGCCAAGCAGGCCTTGCTCGGCGTGCGGCCGCACACGCTGGAAGTGCACGGCGCGGTCAGCCGTGAAACGGTGATCGAAATGGTGTCCGGTGCCTTAGTCAATTCCGGCGCCAGCATCGCCGTGGCGGTGACCGGCATTGCCGGGCCAGGTGGCGGCAGCGAGGACAAGCCGGTCGGCACGGTGTGGATCGGCTGGAAGCGTCGTGGTGGTTATGCCACTGCGCAGCTGTTCCAGTTCAACGGCGATCGCGATGCAGTGCGTCGGCAAACCGTGGTTGCGGCGCTGCGCGGTTTGAGCGCATTGCTATAGGTGCGTGATCTGCGCGCCAGCGGCTCTGGCACATGCGCTGTCTGAGGTGTCGCGCGAAGGTGACTCGCAACGCCGCAATTCTCGCTCGACGATGCGTGGTCATTTTTTTGACGCATGGCTCCAATGCGTATCGAATGACAGCCGCATTCGTCACGCGCTCCGCGTGTTCGTTTACCTGCATTGCTCCTTGTCGGTAACCCGGTAAGGTGTGACGTCACGCGAACTGCGGCGCTCGCCGTACTGCATCGCCTGCGCGCTTTGTTGGGGGACAAACATGGGCATGGATCAGCAACGTGGCACCACGCTTGCGCTCGCACTTCTTGCGGGCATGCAGGTATCGCCGCTGTGTGCACAGACAACGGCGCAGCCGGATCCGAAGGAGCCGGCAACGCTGGCAGCGCTCAAGGTCACCGCGCAAAAGCGCGAGGAATCGCTGCAGAACGTGCCGGTGGTGCTTTCGGTACTGCCCGAGCAGCTGTTGCAGGACAGCGGCGTGCACGACATCAAGGAGCTGCAGATGCTGGTGCCCGGCTTGATCGTGACCAGCAGTCAAAGTGCAGCCCAGACCACCGTGCGCATTCGCGGCATCGGCACGGTTGGCGACAATGCCGGGCTCGAATCCTCGGTGGGTGTGGTCATTGATGGCGTGGCCCGCGCGCGCAACGGCGTGAGCTTTGCCGACCTGGGAGAGCTTGAGCGCATCGAAGTGTTGAAAGGCCCGCAAGGCACCGTGTTCGGCAAGAACACCTCGGCCGGCGTCATCAACGTGGTCACGCGCCGGCCCAGTTTTACCCGCAGCGCCGATGCCGAAATCACCGCAGGCAACTATGGCGCGCTCGGGATTGCCGCCGCCTTCAACGATGCGCTGGGCGACACCAGCGCATTACGCGTGTATGCCGCCAGACGGCGTCGCGATGGATTCGAGCAGGTGGTCACCGGCGCTGGCCCGAGCACCGCCACCGACGATGGCGACCAGAATCTGCGCACCGCGCGCGTGCAGCTTCTTTGGGAGCCCACTGACGATCTGGACATCAATCTTGCGGCCGACGACACCCGCCGTGAGGAGAGCTGCTGCGTCACGGTGACCACCGAGCGCGGACCGACTGCGGCGTTGATCGATGCGCTGACGCCGGGCGGGCAGGGCACCACTGCGCGTGCCGAGCCGCAAAGCAGGCGTGCCTACAGCAATCGCAGCACCGCGCAGGAGATTCAGGACAAGGGTGTGTCGGCACAGGTGGATTGGACCACGCCGTGGTTGAGCGAGGCGGTGCTGACGTCGATCACCGCATTGCGCGACTGGAAATCCGTCAACGGCCTGGATTTCGATTACAGCGCTGCAGACATCCTCTATCGCGCTCCGCGCGAGGACGAGATGCTGACCGGGTTCAAGACCTTCAGTCAGGAATTGCGCCTGGCTGGATCGAGCGAGCGTCTCGATTGGATGGTCGGCGCGTTTTACGCAGACGAAACCCTGCATCGCAATGAGTCCTATCGCTTCGGCAGTGCGTACGAGCCGTATCTGTCCAGCGTGCTGCTTGCACGCGTCAATCCTTCGTTGGCCGCACGTGCGGATGCGACGCGCTTTCTCGCCGACGCCACCGGCTTGCCGGCCGGCACGCTGTTCCGCGGCCAGGGTAGCCAGGACCGCTTTCGGCAGGATGGCACCAGCGCCGCGCTGTTCACCAACAACACCTGGCACGCCACCGACGCGCTGGATGTCGTGGTGGGATTGCGCTACACCTACGAGAACAAAACGCTGCGATCGGCATTCCAGAATCCCGATGGGAGCCCGGCGTGCGCCAGTTATTTCGCGCCTAGCGGCCAGGTCGATCCGGCTGCATTACGGCGGATCGGTGCGGCGCTGGTGGCGCGCGGTGTGCCCGCATCTGCGGTGCCGACGATCGCACCGCAAGTGATCGGCTTCACCTGTCTGCCTTGGGCCAATGTTGCCCATGATGGGCGTCGGACCGAGCAGCAACGCACCGAGCGCGAGTGGTCCGGTACCGCGAAGCTGGCGTATCGCTGGAACGATGCGCTGATGACGTATGTGTCGGCGGCGCGTGGCTATAAGGCAGGCGGTTTCAATCTGGATCGCGTGCAGTCCTCCGATGGCTTGTCCAGCGGCGTGCAGGGCATCCTGCCGGTGGATGACACCGCGTTCCCGGGCGAGTTCGTCGACAGCTACGAGCTCGGCGCCAAGAGCACCTGGCTCGGTGGCAACCTGCTGTTGAATGCAGCGCTGTTCTATCAGGATTTCAGCGATTTTCAGCTCAACAACTTCCTGGGAACCAGCTTTGTGGTGCGTGCCATTCCCAGCGTGGTGTCGCGCGGCATCGATGCCGAAATCCTGTGGCAGGGCGCAGTGCCCGGCCTGATGTTGCAAGGCGGGCTCAGCTATACCGACACCCGCTATGGCGACGATCTCTTGCCGGATGCGGATCTGGCGCTGCTGCCGGGCAGCCGTTTGAGTTTTGCGCCGCGCTGGTCGGCCAATATGTCGGTGACCTACGAACGCGCGCTTGGCAACCGGCTCATGGGCCGTTTCAACGTTGGCGCCAAGTACAGCTCCGAATACAACGCAGGCTCGGATCTGGATCCGCAAAAATCGCAACCGGGCTACACCTTGCTCAATGCGCGCTTCGGCATCGGCGCCAACGACAAGCGTTGGCTGCTGGAGGCATGGGCAGAAAATCTCGGCAATGAAACCTATCGGCAGATCGTCATCGACGCGCCACTCCAGGCTGGTTCGTGGAATGCGTTTCTGGGGGCGCCGCGCACGTATGGGGTGACGCTACGGCTGCGTTTTTGAGCCTGTTTCGCCTGACTTCCCGGCAGCGTTACACGGACGCGTTACAGCAAGCACGATCTAACGTGGGCTAAGCCTGATGTAGAGAGAGGCGCGACATCGTCATGCAGATCGGCTACAAACAAGCTCTCGTTGTTGAGCTGCGTGCCGATGCATCTGATTTTCGCCCCTGTGTTGTTTTCGTCCATGCCAGAGGCAGTTGGCAGACGGCTCGCGTCTCTGGATCGCCCGGGCACCTATTTTCAACCGCCTGCACACACATCTGCCGGTCACTCGATGACCCCGCGCGTGCGTGATGATGCATGTGCCTGCATGGCACCGGGATCGTCTCGAAACACAGCTCCGATGCGGTCGATCTTCGACGACCCGCAACGCGCTGCACCTCCTGCACGCGTGCAGCGCCTGGCTGCCGCACACGCACGGGCGGTGCACTGATGTGGGAAGCGCTAGGCACCGTTCGTGACCTCGGACGTCTGCAGGAAATCGCAGCGGTCCTGATTCGTTACGGTTTCGGCGATGTGGTGCGCCGCATTGGCCTGGCCGATGTGCTCGAACGTGCCGGCAAGCTGTTGCATTGGCATAACGCCGAGGGCCGTTTGCGCATGTCCGCCGCAATGCGCGTGCGGCGCGCCCTGGAAGAACTCGGGCCGACCTTCGTCAAGCTCGGGCAGGTGCTTGCCACACGCGTGGACCTGTTGCCGCAGGAATGGATCGAGGAGTTGAGCGAGCTGCAGAACGCAGTGCCCGCGCTGCCGTTCGAGCAGATCCGCCCGCAACTGGTCGCAGCGCTGGGCGCCGAGCCTGAGAGCATCTTCGCGCGCCTTGACGAGCAACCGTTGGCTGCCGCATCGCTGGCGCAGACGCATCGGGCCTGGCTCGCCGATGGCACACCGGTGGTGTTGAAGATCCGTCGCCCCGGCATCGGCGACACCATCGATGCGGATCTGCGCTTGCTTGCGCGGCTGGCGGAGATCGTGGAAGCGCGTGCCCCCGACCTGAAGCGCTATCGCCCCGCCGAAGTCGTACAGCAATTCACCGCGTCCCTGCGGCGCGAACTCGACTTCGCCGCCGAGTGCCGCAATGCCGAACGCATCGCCGCCAATTTCGCCAACGACCCCAATGTCGTGGTGCCCAAGGTGTATTGGGAGTGGACCTGCGAATCGCTGAATGTGCAGGAGTTCATCGACGGTATTCCCGGGCGCGACCTGGCCGCAGTCGATGCGGCCGGCCTGGACCGCAAGGCGCTTGCACGCACCGGTGCCGGCATCGTGTTCAAGATGGTGCTGCAGGATGGCTGTTTCCATGCCGACCCGCACCCGGGAAACATTTTCTATCTGCGTGACGGGCGCATTGCGGTGATCGACTTCGGCATGGTCGGGCGCGTTTCAGAGCAGCGCCGGTTCCAGGTCGCGCAACTGCTGCACGGCATGGTGAGCTATGACGCCGAAGCAGTCATCGACGTGCTGCTGGAATGGGCCGGCACCAATCTGGATGTCGATGAGCCGCGCTTGCAGCAGGACATCGGCGCCTTCGTCGACGAGTATCGCGGCGTGCCGTTGAAGGAACTGCGCATCGGCGCAATGCTTGGCGATGTCACTTCCATCCTGCGCGATCACGGGCTCACGTTGCCGTCGGATCTGGCGTTGATGATCAAGGCGTTTCTCACGCTCGAAGGCATGGGCCGCCAGCTCGACCCGGATTTCGATATGGCCAGCGAGGCACGCCCGTATCTTGAACGCGTGGTGCTGCAGCGTTACGCACCGAGCGCGATGTTGCGGCGCAGCCGGCGTACCGTGACCGGGGCGATCGATCTACTTGGCGATCTGCCGCGCGATCTCAAACGGCTGCTGCAGGCCGCGCGTCGCGGCAAGCTGCAACTGCATGTCGAAACGCGTGCGTTGCGCGAGTTTGGCGAGCAGGTCGATCGTGCCGCCAATCGGCTCACCATGGGTATTGTCACCGCCGCGCTGGTGATTGGCTCATCGATCGTCATGAACAGCGTCGGCGGCAGTGCCAGTCGCTGGCTGCTGGCGTTGGGTGTCGGCGGTTTCATCGGCGCGGCACTGTGCGGCATCTGGATCCTGTTCTCGATCTGGCGCAGCCGGCGTTAGCGCAGCCGTTTGGTTCGGCTGCGGCTGTCGGCAACCCGTCCGTCGGATTGCAGGCTGACGTGCAATCAAGAGTTGCGCTGGCGCCAGTTAGTAGTAATACTACTAACCATGGAACTGACCGATACCCAGCAAGCAATCCTCGCCTTGATCGCCGAGCGCATTGACGCCGATGGCGTGCCGCCCTCGCAGACCGAGATCGCGCGTGCGTTCGGCTTTAAAGGGGTGCGTGCGGCGCAGTACCACCTGGAAGCGCTGGAACAGGCTGGCGCGATCCGTCGTGTTCCGGGTCAGGCGCGTGGCATCCGCCTGGCCGGGCGGGGCGTGCAGGCGCGCACACCGCCGGCAAGCGAGCCTGTCCGCGACGACGTATTGCGTCTGCCAGTGCTGGGGCGCGTTGCGGCGGGCCTGCCGATCGGCGCGGATATCGGTTCGGACGACTTCGTGGTGCTGGACCGTGTGTTCTTCTCGCCCTCGCCGGACTACCTGCTCAAGGTGCAAGGCGATTCGATGCGCGACGAAGGCATCTTCAATGGCGACCTGATCGGTGTGCATCGCACCCGTGACGCACGCTCGGGGCAGATCGTGGTGGCCCGGATCGATGAAGAGATCACGGTCAAACTGTTGAAGATCGGCAAGGACCGGATCCGGCTGCTGCCGCGCAACCCGGACTACGCGCCGATCGAGGTGTTGCCGGATCAGGATTTCGCGATCGAGGGCTTGTATTGCGGGCTATTGAGGCCAAATCGCTGAGCAGTGCGCCGATGGGCGTGCTGGCTTTTTCCCGAGCCGGTACCGCAGGATTCCCCGCTGCCACCGTAATGCCCGCATCCCTAATCTGAGTGTGTCGCCGCCAGTCTCAGCCTGTGCGATACACCGCCGCTACATTAGCCCTACACCGAAATCACTGACAAGGATCACCCAGATGGATGAGAACAAGAAGCGCGCCCTTTCCGCAGCACTGAGCCAGATCGAAAAGCAATTCGGCAAGGGCTCGGTGATGCGCATGGGCGACCGTGTGATCGAGGCCGTCGAAGTCATTCCGACCGGCTCGCTGATGCTGGACATCGCACTGGGGATCGGTGGCCTGCCCAAGGGCCGTGTGGTCGAAATCTACGGTCCGGAATCGTCGGGCAAGACCACCCTGACCCTGCAGGCGATTGCCGAATGCCAGAAGAAGGGCGGCACCGCAGCCTTCATCGATGCAGAGCACGCACTGGATCCGATCTATGCCGCCAAGCTGGGCGTCAACGTCGACGACCTGCTGCTTTCGCAGCCGGACACCGGTGAGCAGGCGCTGGAAATCGCCGACATGCTGGTGCGTTCGAGCTCGGTGGACATCGTGGTGGTCGACTCGGTCGCCGCGCTGACCCCGAAGGCGGAAATCGAAGGCGAGATGGGTGATCAGTTGCCGGGTCTGCAGGCCCGTCTGATGAGCCAGGCGCTGCGCAAGCTGACCGGCAACATCAAGCGCTCCAACACCCTGGTGGTCTTCATCAACCAGCTGCGCCACAAGATCGGCGTCATGATGCCGGGCCAGAGCCCGGAAGTGACCACCGGCGGCAATGCGCTGAAGTTCTACGCCTCGGTGCGTCTGGATATCCGTCGTATCGGCGCGATCAAGAAGGGCGATGAAATCATCGGCAACCAGACCAAGATCAAGGTCGTCAAGAACAAGCTGGCGCCTCCGTTCAAGCAGGTCGTGACCGAAATTCTCTACGGCGAAGGCATCAGCCGCGAGGGCGAATTGATCGACATGGGCGTGGAAGCCAAGCTGGTCGATAAGGCGGGCGCCTGGTACAGCTACGGCGAAGAGCGCATCGGGCAGGGCAAGGACAACGCCCGGACCTATCTGCGCGACAACCCGCAGGTTGCGATCAAGCTGGAAGCCGAGCTGCGCGAGAAGTTCCAGCCCGCCGAAGCGCCGCGTGAAGCAGGCGACGACGCCGAGAAGGAATAAGCGATAAGAGCAGCCAGAAGAACCTGGCGGATAACTGTTAGATAAGGTGGGGCGGTGCGCAGGAAGCGCAGGCTACGAGTGGTAGGTGCTCGTCTCTAACGCTGGCTGCACCTGCCTGACAGCAGCGCAACAGGTTTTGATGTTCGCTCCTTGTTTTTCTATCGCGGGGACGGTGGAGTCAGTGCCGCCGCGCTTCGCGGTAGATCTATCGAAGGCCAGGAGGGCAGGCGCCATGGACGGCGCATTGGTTGAGCAGCGATTTGGTGATTCAGGACACCTCACGATGGACGAGCAAGAGCCCGCGCCAAAGCGGGGACGCCGGTTCAAGGAGCAGACGCCGGTCCAACGCGCACTCGGATTGCTGGTGCGTCGCGAGCATTCGCGCAAGGAATTGAACCGCAAGCTGCTGGCACGCGGCATAGAGCCGGAAGCTGCCGAGGCTGCCGTAGAGCGTCTCGCTGGCGAAGGCTGGCAGGACGACACCCGGTTTGCGGCGTCGGTTGTTCGTAATCGTGCAGGCTCGGGCTACGGTCCACTGCATATTCGCGCCGAACTCGGAACCCATGGTCTGGATAGCGAGGCCATCAGTGCTGCCATGGCGACCTTTGAAGGCGATTGGACCGAAAACGCACGCGATCTGATCCGTCGCCGGTTCGGCGAACAAGGCCCGCTGGATCTGCCGCAGCGGCGCAAGGCCGCCGATCTGTTGGCCCGGCGTGGTTTTGATGGCAACAGCATTCGTAGCGCCACGCGCTTCGACCTTGAGGACTGAGGGCGTCAGGCCTGCTACCCTTTGTGGTTTAAGGTTGTTCCGCTCGTCTGCGCCCACATTCATTGGGTGACCGGGACCGCCGCCCGCCCAATGCCAGCACATGAACGCACCTGCCAAATACAGCACTTCCCAGATCCGTAGTGACTTCCTTGCCTTCTTCGAGGGCAAGGGCCACACCATCGTGCCGTCCGCACCGCTGGTGCCGGGCAACGACCCGACCTTGCTGTTCACCAACTCGGGCATGGTCCAATTCAAGGACGTCTTTCTCGGCGCTGAAAAGCGCAGCTATGTGCGTGCTGCCGACGTACAGCGCTGCCTGCGTGCCGGCGGCAAGCACAACGATCTGGATTCGGTGGGCTATACCGCGCGCCACCACACCTTCTTCGAAATGCTGGGCAACTGGTCGTTCGGCGATTATTTCAAGAAGGACGCCATCAGCTGGGCATGGGAACTGCTGACCCAGGTCTGGAAGCTGCCGGCCGACCGCCTGCTGGTCACGGTCTACCACACCGACGAAGAAGCCTTCGCGTTGTGGCGCGACATGATCGGCATCCCGGAAAGCCGCATCGTGCGCATCGGCGACAACAAGGGGGCGCCATATGCCTCCGACAATTTCTGGCAGATGGCCGATACCGGTCCATGCGGCCCGTGCACCGAGATCTTCTTCGACCATGGCGATCACATCGCCGGCGGTCCGCCAGGTTCGCCGGACGAGGATGGCGATCGCTTCATCGAGATCTGGAATCTGGTCTTCATGCAGTTCGATCGGCAGCCCGATGGCACCTTGATCCCGTTGCCGGCCCCGTGTGTGGATACCGGCATGGGTCTGGAGCGTCTCGCTGCGATCCTGCAGCATGTGCATACCAATTACGAAATCGACGTGTTCCAGGCGTTGATCGGCAAGGCCAGCGCGCTGACCGGCGTTGCCGATCTGGAAAACAAGTCGCTGCGGGTGATCGCCGATCACATCCGCGCCTGTTCGTTCCTGATCGTCGATGGCGTGCTGCCCTCCAACGAAGGTCGTGGCTATGTGTTGCGCCGGATCATCCGGCGTGCGCTGCGCCATGGCTGGATGCTGGGCGTGCGCCAGCCGTTCTTCAGCAAGATGGTGCCGACCCTGGTCGAGCTGATGGGTGAGGCCTATCCGGAGCTGGTGGTCGCTCAAGCGACGGTCGCGCGCGCCTTGCTTGCCGAGGAAGAGCGCTTTGCCGAAACGCTGGACGCCGGCATGAAGATCTTCGACGACGTCGCTTCGCGCTCGCAGGAGGTCATTCCCGGTGCCGATGCATTCCGTCTGTTCGACACCTACGGATTTCCGGTCGATCTGACCTCCGACATCGCACGCGAGCGCGGCTTGCGTGTGGACATGGAGGGCTTCGAGTTCGCCATGGAGCGTCAGCGCGAGACGGCGCGTGCCGCAGGCAAGTTCGGTGGTGGCGTGGCATTGCCTGCGGATCTGGTCGCTACGATGTCGCCGACGGTGTTTCTGGGCTACGAAGCCTACGACGCCGATGCGCTCAAGGTCGTTGCGCTGCTCAAGCAGGGCCGTCCGGTCGAACGCGCCGACGCCGGTGACGAGGTCATCGTGTTCACCGACCGCACACCGTTCTATGCCGAGTCCGGTGGTCAGGTCGGCGATAGCGGTCAGCTGAGCGGGACCGGTGTCTCCATCGACATTGCCGATACGCAGAAGTTTGCGGGGCAGTTCCATGGTCATGTGGGGCGCATCACCGAAGGCGCGCTTGCGCTGGGCGATGTGCTGTCCGGCGGGATCGACGTGCAGCGTCGCGGCAAGACCATCCTCAATCACTCGGCCACGCATCTGCTGCATGCGGCCTTGCGCGAAGTGTTGGGCACGCACGTCCAGCAGAAGGGATCGTTGGTTGCGCCGGACCGTCTGCGTTTCGACTTCTCGCACTTTCAGCCGATCACGGCCGACGAGCTTGCGGTGATCGAACGCAAGGTCAACGCCGAGGTCCGTACCAACCACAGTGTCGAAGTGCACAACATGGCCATGCAGGAAGCGCTGGATTTCGGCGCGATGGCGTTGTTCGGCGAGAAGTACGGCGAGAACGTGCGTGTGCTGAAGATGGGTGGGTATTCGACCGAACTCTGCGGCGGTACCCATGTCACCCGCACTGGCGATATCGGCCTGTTCAAGATCACCTCCGAGGGTGGCGTGTCTTCGGGCGTGCGCCGTATCGAAGCGGTAACCGGGCAGGGCGCGCTGGACTATGTGGCCGACGAAGAGCGTCGTCTGCTTGAGGCCGCTCATCTGCTCGGCGGCAATACGACTGAAGTCGTCGACAAGGTGCGCGCACTTACCGAGCGCCAGAAGCGTCTGGAGCGTGAGCTGGAGTCGCTCAAGGCCAAGCTGGCCTCGGGTGCGACTGCAGATCTGGGTGCCAGCGCCGTCGATGTCGCCGGAGTCAAGGTTATCGCTGTGCGTCTGGAAGGCTTCGATGCCAAGGCGCTGCGCGATGCGATGGATCGGCTGAAGCAGCAATTGGGCGATTCGGTGATCGTGCTGGCGGGTGCATCTGCCGGCAAGGTCGCGCTTGTTGCCGGCGTGAACGGTAGCCCAACTGGCAAGGTGAAGGCAGGGGAACTCCTCGGCCATATTGCCAGTCAGATCGGGGGCAAGGGCGGTGGCCGTCCGGATCTCGCCCAGGGTGGTGGCGAGGACGGGCCCGCCCTTGCGACCGCGCTCGACGGCGTGCACTCCTGGGTCAAGCAACACTTGGGCTGAACACTTGTCCTGCCATGCCTTGCTGGCTGGCAGGATCTGCCGCTACCATTTCCGGTCTATTCCCTTTACCTATAGACGCGTCTCATCAAGAGGCCGTCGATGCTGGTGGGAAACCCACCGGTTCCAGGAGATTTGAAAAATGTTGATCCTCACTCGCCGGGTAGGCGAAACCTTGATGATCGGCGACTCGGTCACTGTTACCGTGCTCGGCGTCAAGGGTAATCAGGTGCGCATTGGCATCACCGCACCGAAAGATGTCGCTGTGCACCGCGAAGAAATCTATCAGCGCATCCAGCGTGGCGATGAGCCGGTTGCTTCCGGCGCGCATCACGGCGACGATTCTTCGAATTGATTGTCGCAAAGGGTTTACGTTAACCCCCCTTACCCGGTATTCTTCGCGGCCTGCCACGGACAACGCGGCAGGATGTGAAACTGGAGCGATGCCCGAGCGGCTGAAGGGGCTCCCCTGCTAAGGGAGTATAGGGTCAAAAGCTCTATCGAGGGTTCGAATCCCTCTCGCTCCGCCAGTGTTCTAGACGCCCGCAGATCTTTGATTTGCGGGCGTTTTTATTCGCGTCGCGGGATGGGTTGCAAGCCCTTTCGAGTGAGCTGCGCAGCATGCTTGCTGCCAGTCGGCTCGCCGCATCCTCCATCAGGCATTTGGTTGTCGCGACAGCATCTGAATCGCCTCAAACGTGCTGCATGAAGCGGTTCAAGTAACTCCGGTATAGGTCGCTAAACACGTGACATATATCTCGGACTTCAACGTGATGCGCCTACCGCCACTGCTTGGACGCCTGTTCTCTTTCTGGGGCCGTGGGCTGCAGCACAAGGCCAATGCGGTGGACCGGGTGATGGCGGTGATCGAGTTCGATCTGGATGGCCGCATTCTGGATGCGAACGAGAACTTCCTGTCCTTGATGGGCTATCGGCTGGACGAGGTGGTCGGCCAGCATCACCGCATGTTCGTGACTGCCAGTGATCGCGACAGCGAAAGCTATCGTCAGTTCTGGGCGGCGCTGCGGCGCGGCGACTTCAACGCCGGGCGCTTTTGCCGGTTGGACAAACACGGGCGCGAGGTGTGGATCAACGCGTCGTACAACCCGCTGCTGGATCGATCCGGCAACGCCTATCGCGTGGTGAAGTACGCCACCGACATCACGGCGCAGGTGCGCCAGACCGCCGATTTCGAAGGGCGGATCGATGCGATCGACAGGGTCATGGCGGTCATCGAGTTTTCGCTGGATGGCACCGTGCTCGATGCCAACCAGAATTTTCTGCAGGTGATGGGTTACCGGCTCGATGAGATCCGCGGCCAGCATCACGGCATGTTCGTGGATGCGTCCACGCGCCAATCGGCGGCCTATCGCGCGTTCTGGGAAAAGCTCGGGCGCGGCGCATTCGATGCGGGGCGCTACAAGCGCGTTGGTAAGGATGGGCAGGACGTGTGGATCCAGGCGTCCTACAACCCGGTACTCGATGAGCATGGGCGTCCATACAAGGTGGTCAAGTACGCTACCGAGGTGACCCGTCAGGTGATCGATTCGGCCGATGCGGATGGCCGCATCCAGGCCATCGACAAGGTGATGGGCGTGATCGAATTCGATCTGGAAGGGCACGTGCTGAGCGCCAACGATAATTTCCTGGCGATTTTGGGATATCCGGCCGCCGAAGCGGTCGGCCAGCACCATCGCGTGTTCGTGGATGCGGTGTATGGCGCCTCCGAGGAGTACCGCAATTTCTGGGCGAAGCTGGCGCGTGGGCAGTTCGACGCGGGCCGTTATCGCCGGCTGCGCAAGGACGGCAGCGCGGTGTGGATACAGGCCTCCTACAACCCGATCCTGGATGTCTCAGGGCGGCCGTACAAGGTGGTCAAGTACGCCACCGATGTGACCGATCAAGTGCGCTCGGCCGAGCGCATGCGCGAGTTGATGCAGCAGACCATGAGCATCGCGCAGAACGTGCAGCGCGAGGCGCACCATATTTCGGTCAGCAATGAGGAGCTGGTGAGCCGCGCATCTTCGCAGTCCACCGCAGTGGCGCAGACCTCGACCACCATCGATCAGCTGGCGGAGACCGTGCGCATCAATTCCGAGAGCGCGGGGTCGGCGCAGCGCATGGCCGAAGAGTCGGCCCATGTTGCGCGACGCGGTGCCGAGGTCATCGCCGAGGTGGTCAAGACCACCGCCAACATTCGTTCGGCGACCGATCGCATTGGCCAGATCATCGAGGTGATCGACGGCATCGCCTTCCAGACCAACATCCTGGCGCTCAACGCGGCGGTGGAAGCGGCGCGCGCCGGCGAGCAGGGGCGTGGATTTGCAGTGGTGGCGACCGAGGTGCGTAGTCTGGCGCAGCGCTGCAGCGTGTCGGCCAAGGAGATTCGTTCTCTGATCGACAACGCGACCGATCAGGTTGGCGATGGTTCGCGCCTGGCCGAACAGGCCGGTGTGGTGATGCAGGACATGGTCGGCTCGGTGCTGCGTGTGACCGCAACCGTGGAGCAGATCGCCGCCGCCAGCCAGGAGCAGGCGCAGGATATTTCGACCGCCAACACGGCGCTGCAATCCATTGGCGTGCAGGCGCGCGATCAGGCGCGGATGGTCGATGATCTGGCGCGTTCGGCGCATGTGCTCGAAGCCGATGCGGATGCGTTGTTCGCATTGGTCAACGGCGATGCCGATGGGTCTTCTGCAATAAAGGATGCGCACGCAGAGCCGTTTGCCAAATCGCAGGCCGCGTGACCCAGACCACGTGACTATGAGGGGTCTGGTGCATTCGCTGTGCGGCGTCGTTGAAGCGATGACACGCACGCTCGTAGTTGCATCGCTGCCGCGCGTGCCAGCAGCTAGGTCTGCGCAAAACTAAAAGCGCTCGCCAGCAGATACATCCGCGCACCACAAAGACACCCAGAACCTAATGCTGTTCACTGAAGTTGCTGATCGAGGGCTCCTGCATCTCGGCATAGTCTCCAATCGGCTCAGTTTTCAAGCCAAATAAAAAACGGCGCTCCCCGCGCGGGGAGTGGCGTTTTTCAAGTGAACTGCATTGCGCCAGGAGCGCGCTTTGCCTGGTCCAGCCAGCTGCGATCATGCGGTGCGCCGATTCACTGCAGCACGCCGCACTGTCACGCGTTGCCGCTTACTGCGGCAGATCGAACACCAGCACTTCTGCGTCGCGTGCGTCGGCCAGCACGAGTTCCGGCTCGGCGGTGATCTGCAGCGCGTCGCCAGCCGACAGTGCCTGTCCGTTGACGCTCAGGCTGCCGCGCACCACCTGCGCGTAACCGATGCGTCCCGGTGCCAGCGGGTGTTGCAGACGCACATCGCCGTCGAGGATGGAGGCGTACAGGCGTGCGTCCTGATGCAGGCGCAGCGAGCCGGCTTCGCCGTCGGGCGAGGCGATCAGGCGCAGCTGATTGCGCTTGCTGTCGGCGTCGAAATGCTTTTCCTCGTAGCTGGGTTCGATGCCGTTGCGTTCGGGCATCACCCAGATCTGCAGGAAATGCACCGGCTCGCTGGCCGAGTGATTGAACTCGCTGTGGCTGACGCCGCTGCCGGCGCTCATGCGCTGCACGTCGCCGTAGTGCAGCACCGAGCCGGTACCCATGCTGTCCTTGTGCTCCAGCGCGCCGTCCAGCACGTAGGAAATGATCTCCATGTCGCGATGGGCATGGGTGCCGAAGCCTTCGCCCGGCTGCACCTTGTCTTCGTTGATCACCCGCAGCGGGCCGACGCCCATGTGGCGCGGGTCGTGGTAGCTGGCGAAGGAAAAGGTATGGCGCGAGGACAGCCAGCCATGCTCGGCGCGGCCACGGGTTTCGCTCTTGCGGACATTCAACATGCTGCTTCTCCTTGAAAGATCTCGAATGGCGCCGGGGAGTGAATCGGTGTCCCGGCGGCCCGATGCGTAGTCTCCGCCTCTGTGCGAAAGACAAAAAGCGAGTAGATTCGGCCGCTACCATCGAAAAAATCGAACAATGAAAATCAGCCTGGAAGCGCTGCAAATCCTCGATGCAATCGACCGTCGGGGCTCGTTCGCGGCCGCGGCCAAGGTGTTGTTCAAGGTGCCGTCGACGATTTCCTACACGGTGTCCAAGCTCGAAGACGATCTGGGGGTGCAACTGTTCGAGCGGCTCGGTCCCAAGGCGACGCCGACCCAGGCCGGGCGCGAGTTGTTGCGCGAGGGGCGGCACCTGTTGCGTGCTGCGCAGGAGCTGGAGGTGCGGGTGCGGCGGGTGGCGTCGGGTTGGGAGTCGGACTTTGCGATCGGGCTGGATGCGATTCTGCCGGTGGCGTTGCTGCAGGCGCAGATCCTGGATTTCTACATGGTGGCCGATAGCACGCGCCTGCGCGTCGTGAGCGAATCGCTGTCCGGCAGCTGGGAGGCGCTGCTGGATCGGCGCGTGGATCTGATCGTCGCGGCGGGCGAGGGGCCAAGCGGCGGTGGCTACGTCGCCGAGCAGATCGGCACGCTGCGCTTTGTGTTCGCGGTGGCCTCCACGCATCCGCTGGCGGGCGCCGGGATGCTGGGTGCGACCGAGCTGGCCGAGCATCGTGCGATCGCTGTAGCGGATTCGGCGCGGCGGTTGCTGCCGCGCACCGTGGGCCTGTTGTCCGGGCGCGATGTGCTTACCGTGCCGGACATGCAGGCCAAGCTGCAGTTGCAGCTGGCCGGCGCAGGCTACGGCTTTCTGCCTGAGGCCTATGCGCGCGGCGCGCTACAGGACGGCCGGCTGTGCGAGGTGCAGGTAGAAACCCGCAAGCCCGATGAGACGTTCTCCCTGGCATGGCGGCCGGGCGAGGAGGGTGAGGCATTGGGGTGGTGGCGGCGCGCCCTGCGCAGCGAGGGCCTGTTCGATGGCTGGTTGCAGTCGCTTGCCGAGACGTATCGTTCCGTCGCTGCCGGGCAGTCGCGCGCGTGAAGAAGGGCGGATAATGCGCGTTCGTCGTCGCGCAGGGTCGTCGCATGCAGGGCTTGATCGAACAGTACGGATTGGCCCTGGTGTTCGCCAACGTGCTTGCGTTGTCGCTGGGGCTGCCGGTGCCGGCATTGCCGACGCTGGTGTTGGTCGGTGCCGGCTATGCGCTGCGCGGCGGGAGCGATGCATGGCTGGCCGGGGTGGCGGCGTTGGGCGTTTCGGTGTTGGCGAGCCTGCTCGGCGATCTGGCCTGGTATCTGGCCGGCCGGCGTTTCGGTAATCGCACCTTGCAGTCGCTGTGCCGGCTGTCGCTGTCGCGCGATACCTGCATGAAAAAGACCGAGCGGTTCTTCTCGCGCTGGGGCGTGCGGATATTGGCGGTGGCCAAGTTCGTCCCGGGGTTGTCGATGGTCTCGGTGCCGATGGCCGGCGCAATGCGGGTGCGCCCGGCGGCATTTCTGCGCTACGACGCCTTCGGTGCAGCGTTGTGGGCGTTGGTCGGTCTGGGCCTGGGAGCGTTGTTCGCCCACCAGGTACAGGACGTACTTGCGTTTCTGGCCGAGCTTGGGTCGGGCGCGGTTGTCGTGGTGGCGGTGTTGTTGGCCTGCTACATCGGTTGGCGCTGGTGGCGACGGCATAGCCTGCTGCGTTCGCTGGTGCATGCGCGCATTGCAGTCGACGAGCTGGTGCCGTTGCTCGATGGTGAAGAGAGTCTGCGGCCTGCCGTGCTGGATATCCGCGCACCGGGATATCGCGATCTGCAGCCTTACACGATTCCCGGCGCGGTGTTTGCCGACGAGCGACAGCTCGCACAGATTCTGGCCACCGTGCCGCGCGATCGCAGTGTGGTGATCTATTGCGCGTGTCCGGACGAGGTGTCGGCGGCGTGGCTGGCGGGGCGAATGCGCGAGCGCGGTTATCGCGATGTGCGTCCGCTGCTGGGCGGGCTGGATGCATGGCGCGATGCCGGGCATCCGGTCACCTCGCTGCTGCCGGTGGCTGTGGTTGGTGGGCCAGATACCGTTGGGGCGATGGCCTGATTGCGGTGGCTTTCATCCGGACAAAAAAAAGACCAGCAAGCTGGTCGTTTTCTTCAAGATTGGTGCGCCCGGAGAGATTCGAACTCCCGACCGCCTGGTTCGTAGCCAGGTACTCTATCCAACTGAGCTACGGGCGCATTATCTTGTTTTGACTTGCACATCCGTCGCAGTGCGATCGGAGGTTTGACTAAAAAGACAGCGATGCACTGCTGTCTTTTTGTTGTTCTGATGATGGTGCGCCCGGAGAGATTCGAACTCCCGACCGCCTGGTTCGTAGCCAGGTACTCTATCCAACTGAGCTACGGGCGCGTCGTCAGGAGCGGAATTATGCGGATGCCCGGCGTACTCGTCAATCCTTTTGTGACACGCGATTGCCTGCGCCTTGCCGATGCGTCCGCGCCGGGGCGCTGCCAGCGCGACTGCAGGTGCTTTCATCCATGCGCAGTGATCGCTGCCCGCGCCTAGCTGTGCGTGGTCCGATTTCGGCAGGTCAGATGTGCCGGTACACGCGCTCATACGCTGGGCGCGGCGCCGAAGTGGTCGAGCACCAGCACCTCACTGTGGCCTGGGGTGTGGCCGAGGCGGATCGCGCGCGCAACGTAGTCGATCGCCGCTTCGCAGGCGTTGAGCAGCGACAGACCCTGGCACAGCTGCGCAGCAATCGCGGCCGACAAGCTGCAGCCGGTACCGTGCGCGTCGACCTGCAGGCGTGGATGCATGAACACGTCCTGGGTGACGCCGTCATCGAAGCGGTCGATCACCCGTGCGCCTTCGAGCAGATGTCCGCCCTTGAGCAGCACGGCGTTGGCGCCGAGGTCGAGCAGGGCGGCGGCGGCGTGTTCGGCAGCGTCGGCATCGACGATGCGGCGGCCGGTCAGCAGCTCGGCTTCGGGCGTGTTGGGGGTGATCAGGGTGGCCAGCGGCAGCAGCCGCGTACGCAGCGCGTCCAGTGCGGCGTCTTCCAGCAGGCGCGCGCCGCTGGTGGAGACCATCACCGGGTCAAGTACCACGAACGGTGGGCGATATTTTTCGAGCAGATCGGCCACGCAATGGATGACTTCGGCATTGGCGAGCATGCCGAGCTTGACCGCCTGAATGTCGAAATCGGCGAAACAGGCGTCGATCTGCGCCTGCAGAAATGTGATCGGCGGGATGTGCACGGCGGTAACCGAACGGGTGTTTTGCGCGGTCAACGCAGCGATGGCCGACAACCCATGCACGCGGTGCGCGGCGAAGGTCTTGAGATCTGCCTGGATGCCGGCACCGCCGCCGGAATCGGAGCCGGCGATGGTCAATGCGGACAGCGTGCTGGGCGTGGTCATGCGTGGATTCTGCACTGCTGTCGGTTGGATGTGCTGCTCATCGCGCGCGCCAGCGACGCCATTGCAGGTAGGCAACGTAGCCGGCCCCGGTCAATCCGGTGAGGCCGGCTGGCAGGTAGAGCGCGTCGTAGTGCCAGCGCTGGAACAGCCAGGTGCCGAGGATGCTGCCGCCGAGAAAGCCGCTGATGATCAACCCGCTCAGCGTGAGCCGGCGCAGTTGCAGCGGGCGCCCACGCAGCAGGTGCCCCAGGCCGATACCCAGGTCGGTGAACATGCCGCTCAGATGCGTGGTGCGGACCGCTGCGCCACTGAGGGTGGTGGCCATGGCGTTCTGCAGGCCGCAAGCGCCTGCGGCGACCAGCACGCCGCCGATGTGATGCAGCTTGAACAGCGGAATCGCGGCCAGCAACAGCAGCGCTTCGAGCAGCAGTGCCGCGCCGTAGCGCTGTCCAAGCCGAAGGGCATCGTCCTGGATGATCAGGCCGCTGAGCATGGCGCCTGCGCAGAAGGCGATCAGAATGCCCCAGAGAAAGCCGATCTCCGGGGCGGTGTCTTGTATCAGGGCAACGCCGAGCAGGCTGGTGGTGCCGGTGAGGTGGCTGACCACCTGATGTTCGGAGCCCAGGTAGCCGACCACGTTGACCATGCCGGCCACACCCGACAATGCCACCGCGCCAATCCAGACCCAGCGCGGTAGCAGGATTCCCATGTCGGGTCAGGGGGTGCCGTTGACGGCGATCTGCGAAAACGCGCCGGTTTGCGGGTCGTACAGCGCGCCCCAGAAGGCGCTACCGCCGTCGCATACCCGGATCGCCTCTCTGGCCGGTTTCACTGGCGGATCGTTCGGCAGCTTGAAGGCATTGATGTAGATCAGCTGCTGGCCCTGGATCACCACGCCTACATATTGGCGGTCGAAATCGCGCGGCTCGGGGATGGTCGGCGTCAATGCATCCTGCCTGGATTCGAGCTGTTCGATCTGTTGCTGGCTCGGCGTCCAGTAGCCGGTGATCTGGTCCGGATGACGCGCCGGGCTGTCGCGCGAGCAGGTGTCCAGCACCTGCTCGGCAATGCCCTGGCGCGTGATGACCCACGACTGCCCGCTCTTGATGTTGGTAGGCACGCTGGCGGGCGGCGGCGTGGTTGCGCAGCCGGCCAGTGCAATCAGTGCGAACGCCGCCGCGCCGCGCAACGCCTGCATCACAGCACCTCCGAAGCGAAGTCGGCCAGGCGCGAGCGCTCGCCGCGCCGCAGCGTGATGTGCGCGCTATGCGGCCAGGCCTTGAAGCGATCCACCGCGTAGGTCAGGCCCGAGGTGGTCTCGGTGAGGTAGGGCGTGTCGATCTGTTCGACGTTGCCCAGACACACGATCTTGGTGCCGGGGCCGGCGCGGGTGATCAGCGTCTTCATCTGCTTGGGGGTGAGGTTCTGTGCCTCGTCCAGAATCAGATAGCGCGACAGGAAGGTGCGCCCGCGCATGAAGTTCATCGAGCGGATCTTGATGCGGCTGGCGAGCAGATCATTGGTTGCCGCACGCCCCCAGGCACCGCCTTCCTGATTGTGCGTGAGCACTTCCAGGTTGTCGGTCAGTGCGCCCATCCACGGGGTCATCTTTTCTTCTTCGGTGCCGGGCAGGAAGCCGATGTCCTCGCCCACGCTCACGGTGGCGCGGGTCATGATGATTTCGCGGTAACGCTGCTGATCCATCGTCTGCGCCAGGCCGGCAGCCAGCGCGAGCAGGGTCTTGCCGGTACCGGCGGTGCCGAGCAGGGTGACGAAATCGATCTCCGGATCCATCAACGCGTTGAGCGCGAAATTCTGCTCGCGGTTGCGCGCCACGATGCCCCACACCGCGTGCGGGCTGGTGCGGAAATCGTCCACCAGGCACAACGTGGCCTTGCCGCCTCCGATCCTGGCCACGCGCAGTTCCACTTCGTCCTCGCCCGGCAGATACAGGTACTGGTTGTGATGCCAGTCTTCGTCGTCGGCCAGCACGATTTCGTAATGGGTGCGGCCACGCTCGTTCCAGCTGCGCAGGTCTTCGTTGTGCTTCTGCCAGAAGTCTTCCGGCAGCTCGACAGCGCCAGTGAACAGCAGGCTGAAATCGTCCAGCGCGCGATCGTTCTGATAGTCCTCTGCATTCAGGCCGCTGATGTAGGCCTTGATGCGCAGGTTGATGTCCTTGGACACCAGAATGACCGGCACGTCCGGGTTTTCTTCGCACAGCGCCAGCACCGATGCCAGGATCTTGTTGTCCGGAATCATCTCGCCGAAGGTGCGGCCCGGATCGATCGGGTGGATCTGGAAATACAGCCGGCCGATCGCGGCCTGGCCCTTGAGCTGGATACCCTGCGGGTGGCTGAGCAGGATGCCGGTCTTGATCTGCTCGGCGTTGGTGTTCTCCAGCAGTTCGTCCAGGAAGCGACTGACCTGGCGCGCATTGCGGCTGACTTCGGAAGTGCCCTTCTTGGCGTTGTCGAGTTCCTCGATCACCTGCATCGGCAGGAACACATCGTGTTCCTCGAATTTGAACAGCGCGGTGGGATCGTGCATCAGCACGTTGGTGTCCAGCACGTAGATGCGCTTGCCTCGGGTCATTGGGTCTTCCAAGTGATGGAGCAGGGGCGAGCCATCACGCCTGCGGGGCAGGGTGATGGAGGACACGGGAAACGAGGGGCATCACTGTTTGGCGTGCGCCTTCAACGCAGCCAGCACGGCGTCGGCATGGCCGGCGACCTTGACCTTGCGCCAGGCCTGCACCACATGCCCCTCGGGCGACAGCAGAAAGGTGCTGCGCTCGATGCCGAGCACCTGTTTGCCGTACATGTTTTTTTCCTTGATCACGTCGAAGGCGCGGCACAAGGCCTCGTCGCCGTCGCTGATCAGTGGAAAGGTGAATCCCTGCTTGGCGCAGAAATTGTCGTGCGACTTCACCGAGTCGCGCGAGACGCCCAGGATCACCGCGCCAGCCTGTGTGAATTGCGGCAGCAGCGCGTTGAAATCGAGGCCTTCGGTGGTGCAGCCGGGCGTGCTGTCTTTCGGATAGAAGTACAGCACCACCCATTTGCCGGCGTAGCCGCGCAGGGTGGTCTGGGTGCCGCCGGACAGCGCCAGCGGCAGGTCGAAGCTTGCAGCGGGTAATTCAAAGACAGCGTCGGTCATCGTTGCTCAGCCCAAAGTGGAGGGGCGTGCGGCTCGGTCATGCCGGGCCGACGTCCATCCCATCATAAGCAGCCACATGGAAACGTTTGGCAAGCGCGTCGAACTCCGCATTGCGCTGATTCAGCGACTCGAGGGTGTGCTGTTCCAGCTTGTCCACATGCAGGAAATACGATTCTTCGTCGTCGCCATCGTCTTCGTCGCGTTCGCCGAGGAAGATGTCGATGACGCGATAGCCGTCCTGGGTCAGTTGTTCGGAAAGCTTTTGCAGCGGTTGCTGCGCCGGGTCGGCAAAGAAATATTCCCAGCGCAACGGCCCGTCGAGATTCCAGTCGGTCTCGGAGCGGATGTGATCGAACATCTGTTTCAGCGCGGAGAGGGCGATGGCCATCGGGATGTCTGCCTTAAAACTTCATCGGGTCCATGATCGCGTCGAGATTGAGGTGATCACAGAATTCCAGAAAATCATCGCGCAATGCGGCGATGTGCATGTTGGCCGGCACCCCGATCGTCACCTGCGCAGAAAACATCTCCGCGCCGGTCTGCATGGCGCGATAGCGCGTGCTCTGCAGGTTCTCGATGGTGATGCCCTGGCGGTCGAAGAAATCGGCCAGCTGAAACAGGATGCCCGGCTTGTCGGCAGCGATGACTTCGACGATATAGGGCAGCAGGTTGGACTGGGTCTGCTTGGGGCCGGTGCGATACCACACCAGCTTGAGGCCTTCTTCGCGTTCGAGCCGGGTCAGCATCGCCTCGAGCTTGGCGACCGAATCCCAGGAGCCGGTGGCCAGTGCGGTGACCGAGACATCGCGCCCCACCGTGGCCAGGCGGGCGTCCACGAGATTGCAGCCGCTGTCGGCGATGCGGCGGGTGACGGGCAACAGGGGGGACTCCGGATGCGTCGTGTAGGCGTTGATCAGGAGGTGATTTTCGGTCGGCGAGGGCCGGGGTGTGGTGTCGGTCAAAGGGGGTTCCGGCATTGCATCAGGCTGAATGGCCGCCCGGGCAGGCGCCCTGGCGATGACCAGCATACTTGCCCGTGGTTTCGCGCCGCAAGTAACATGCAGGCGGCCACAACCCGCGTGCGCGCGGGCCTTTTCCTGTCACGTAAGAGCAGCTGAATCTTGTCCCTTTCCGGCATCATCACCGCGCTGGCGACCCCTTTCGGTCCGGATGGCGCACTCGACCTGGATGCCTGGCGGCGGCTGCTGGAGCAGCAGCTGCATGGCGGCGTGCAGGGAATCGTGGTTGCCGGCTCCACCGGCGAAGCCGCTGCATTGAGCGACGAGGAGTACGACACGCTGTTGCGTGCCGCCGTTGCGCAGGTCGCCGGCCGGGTGCCGGTGCTGGCCGGGACCGGGCTGTCGGGCACCGCCAAGACCATTGCGCAGACACGTCGCGCCGCCGCCTTGGGCGCGCAGTACGCGCTGGTGGTGACGCCGCCTTATGTGCGGCCGACCCAGGCGGGCTTGCACGCGCACTTTCTGGCAGTTGCCGACAACGGCGGGCTGCCGGTGGTGCTGTACAACGTGCCTGGCCGCACCGGTTGCGATCTGTTGCCGGAGACGGTGGCAGCGCTGATGGAGCATCCGAATATCGTCGGCATCAAGGAAGCGCGTAGCGAACCCGAGCGCATTGCCGCGCTGCTTGCGTTGCGCAGCGATACCTTTGTGGTGCTCAGTGGCGACGATGGCAGTGCCGCGCATGCGATGCTGTCCGGCGCCGATGGGCTGATTTCGGTGGCGTCCAACGCGTTGCCGTCGGCGTATCGGCGGTTGTGCGATCTGGCCCGCGATGGTCAGCGCGACGCTGCACTCGCCTGGGACACGCGCCTGAGCGAGTACCACAGCTTCTGCGGTATCGAATCCAATCCCATCCCGGTCAAGGCGCTGTTGCAGCGGGCCGGGATCGGGGACGGCCTGCGTTTGCCGTTACTGCCCCTTTCTTCGGCGCACCAGCCTGCCGCCGACCGCCTTGCCGCCGACGCGATTGCGTTGGAAGCGCTTTCCAGCCGCGAAATGCTCGCGGCCTGACCCAGGAGATCTATCGATGCGTCATTCCGTTTCCCCCGTCCGCGTGCTCTCGCTCGCGTTGCTGGCGACCGCCACCGTCGCCGCCACGAGCGGTTGCAGCTGGTTCCACAAGGGCGCGCGCGGCGACTACGCGCTGGCGCCGGAGGCCCGTCCGCTGGAAGTGCCGCCGGACCTGAACCTGCCCGACACCTCGGGTGCGATGAAGGTGCCGACGCTGGCATCGACCGCGCAGCAGAACACCTCGGCGCCGCCGTCTGCCAGCGCCAACAGCGGCTTCACCGTGCCGGGCGAGCGCGATGAAGTGTTCGCCAAGGTCGGAGCGGCACTGGCCGACATTCCCGGCCTGACCATCGCCAGCAAGGCACAGATGCTCGGTTCCTACGACGTGAGCTACGAAAGGTCCAGCTTCCTGGTGCGCGTGGTGAAGGTCGACGCCGGTAGCTATGTGTCGGCAGTGGATCCGCGCGGCATGCCGGCCACTGCGGCAGCACCGGTGGCGGTGATCACCGCGTTGAAGGGCAAGCTGGGCGTCTGAGGCCGCTGCAGCAAGCGCAGACAGCAGAACGGGCGCCTCGGGCGCCCGTTTTGCGTTTCTGATGCGGTGTCGTCGCTGCGCCGCTATGGCGTCGCTGCGGCTGGAGGCTGCCAGGCGCTATGTCAGCGTTGCAGCAGCGGCAACTTGTTCGGCTTGCCGTCCCATTCGGCGGCATCGGGCAACGGCTCCTGGCGCACGGTCAGGACGGGCCAGGCCTTGGCGAGCTCGGCGTTAAGCGCGACGAAGCCCTCCTGGCCTGCTGGCACGTCGTCTTCCGGGTAGATCGCGTTGGCCGGGCATTCGGGCTCGCACAGGGTGCAGTCGATGCACTCGTCCGGGTCGATGACCAGAAAGTTCGGGCCGACATGGAAGCAATCCACCGGGCAGACCTCGACGCAGTCGGTGTATTTGCACTTGATGCAGTTTTCGGTGACAACAAAAGGCATGGTGGAATCCGGCGTTTAGCCTGCCAATTCTAAAGCAGTCGGGTGCTGGGTGTGGGGGTGATGGGGATTTTGGGTTTTTGCATTGGGATTGATTCCTTCTCCCATCGGGAGAAGGTGCCGCGCAGCGGCGGATGAGGGTACGGGCGAAGCCTCGGGTTACCCACCATTCTCCGTGGCTTCGCCCGTACCCTCACCCCAACCCCCGCTCCGCGCCCCGGCCCGCGCTTGCGGCGCGGGCGCTCCTAGGCACATGCGCCAGTGGCGCGTAAGCCGTGCCTTCTCGCCCCGCAGGAGAGGGGTTTTGAGCCTTCTCCCGTCGGGAGAAGATGGCGCGCTAGCGCCGGATGAGGGGCACCGCAGCAACACTTTTCGGCATGACGAGCGTATCGCCACGCGCCAGCCGAAGTAAATCAACGACCGGCCGCCTGATCAGATCCACTCACGCTGCGTATCAAACCAACCCACGCTGCCTTGCCAGGGCGAACAACCCCGTAGCAGCCAGATCTTCCGGATGCAGCTGGGTTTTGACACCCAAATGCGCCAGCGCCAGTGCATAGCGCTGCGCCAGGCCGGGGCTGCCGACCAGGTGGACGGTGCCTTGATTGCCGTGGTGCTCGCGCAGTTCGTGGCCGATCAGCAGGCCCGAGAGGTAGGACGGCAGCGCGGTGGCGGTGAGGCGGTCGAACAGGCCCAGCGTGCGGGCACCGAACAGGTGATGACTGAGGCCGCCTGGGTCGGCGCTGCGATCGACACCTTGCAGGAATGCATCGGTGTCCAGTTCGGCGTGATCGTCCTGCATCAGCTTGCCCAGGATGCTGTGCTGGCGCAGCACCGCATACAGTTCGCCGGTCATGACGGTGGCGAACCCGGTCAGTTGGCCGTTGGCGATCTGTGCCCATTTGCTGTGCGTGCCGGGCAGGCAGGCGATGTGCTCGCCGTCGCCGAGTGCGGCGAGCAGGCCGACCAGTTGGGTTTCTTCGCCACGCATGACGTCAGGCACGCGATGCCGTGCGCTGGTGCCGGCATCGGGCACGCCGTGCTGTTGGTCGGTGTTCGCATCGGGCGCACGGGGCCGTTCGCCAGCGCTCGCATCAGGCACGAAGTGCCGTTCGTCCGTACTCATGCCGGGCACGAACCACAGGGTGCGTCCGGGCAGCAGGTCGTCGTAGCTGCGCATTGCCTGCGCAAGTGCGGCAGTGTCGACCGGGCAGGGCAGGTAGGCTTGTTCGACCCAGCCGTTGCGGCTGCCGATCATGCCAGAGAGCAGCACCGGGCCGTGCCAGCCGTCGATCAGGTTGCTCAACACCTCGGCGAAGCGGCCCTGGCAGGCCAGGATGCCGTCGCTGCCGCGGCGTTGCTCCAGCACCTTGCCGCCGGCATCGAGCAGATACCCGCGCAGGCTGCTGGTGCCCCAGTCGATGGCGATCATGCGCTGGCCACCCGGCTCTCGGGCAGGCCGTTGACCGGCACATCGCAGAGGTACAGGCCGCCGGCTTCCGGTGTGCGGGCAAGTTCTTCGGCGCTGTGGTCCAGGCGTGAGCTGATCACATGCAGAAGATCCAGCGCGGCACCACCGAAGGCGCTGCAGGTAGGGTGCTTGACCGGCAGTTGCACGCTGCGCTCGACGCTGCCGTCGGGGCGATAGCGCACCACGCGCCAGGCGCGCCACTGCGCATTCCACAAGTGGCCTTCGCTGTCGATGATGGAGCCGTCCGGCTCGGCATCGTCGCGGTCCAGCGTGGCGAATACGCGCGTGTTGCTGGTTTGCGCGGTGTCGGCGTCGTAGTCGCAGCACAGGATCTGCGGGCGCACCGAGTCGCAGTAGTACAGCGTGCGGCCATCGGGGCTGAAACAGATCGAGTTGGGGATCGACACGCCCGGCAACGGCAAGGCGCGCAGACCGTGGCGCAGCGAGAACTGATACATCGCCCCGCGCGCGGCTTTGTCGTCGTGTTCGTCCATGGTGCCGAACACGAAGTTGCCGTTGCGATCGGCGCGGCCATCGTTGCTGCGCGTCAGCGGGTTGTCGGCTTCGACATCGGCGAGCTTTTCCAGCGGCAGCGCATCGCCTTCTCCGTCGGCGTTGTCCGGGTCGGCGATGCAGACCGATTTGGCCAGCGCGATCAGCACGCGGCCGTCGTCCATCAAGCCGATGCAGCCCGGCCGATCGGGCAGCGTCCAGTAGCGCGTGTGCGCACTTTGCGGATGATGCCGCCACAAGCGCTTCTCGCTGATGTCCACCCAGTACAGCGCCTCACGCTGCTCGCACCACAGCACGCCTTCGCCATGCGTGCAGCGGCTGTCGACCGCCAGCACGGCGGTGTGTTCTGGCGTGCTCACCATTCGGCGATGCTGCCATCGCTGTGACGCCAGACCGGGTTGCGCCAGTCCGGCGGATTTTCGTTTGCGCGCTTGAGCATGTCTTCGTCGATCTCCACACCGAGCCCGGGTTTGGGCAGCGCGGCGATACTGCCATCGACACACTGAAAATCGTCTTTATTGATGACGTAATCGAGCAGGTCGGCGCCTTCGTTGTAGTGGATGCCGATGCTCTGTTCCTGCAGCACCGCGTTGTGCGAAACGAAGTCCACGTGCAGGCAGGCGGCCAGCGCGATCGGCCCGAGCGGGCAGTGCGGAGCGAAGCCGACATCGTAGGCTTCGGCCATCGCGGCGATCTTGACGCACTCGGTGATGCCGCCGGCATGCGACAGGTCCGGCTGCACCATGCCGATACCGCCGGCGCACAGCACGTTCTTGAATTCGAAGCGCGAGAACATGCGCTCGCCGGCCGCCAGCGGAATCGAGGTGCTCGCGGCCAGGCGCGGGTAGTACTCGGCCTGCTCGGCCAGCACCGGTTCCTCGACGAACAGCGGCTTGAACGGCTCCAGCTCGCGCAGCAGCGCCTTGGCCATCGGCGCGCCGACGCGGCCGTGGAAGTCGATGCCGAAGTCGATGCTGTTGCCGAAGGCTTCGCGGATTTCGGCGACCTTGACCACGGCGGCATCGACGGCGCGCGCGCTGTCGATCAGCTTCATTTCCTCGGTGCCGTTGAACTTGAAGGTGTCAAAGCCCAGTGCACGGTAGTCGGTGATCTGCTGGATGATCGCGCCCGGGCGATCGCCGCCGACCCAGCGGTAGGTCTTCATGCGATCGCGCACCAGCCCGCCCAGCAGCTCGTACACCGGCACGCCCAGGGCCTTGCCCTTGATGTCCCACAAGGCCTGGTCGATACCGGCGATGGCGCTCATCAGGATGGCGCCGCCACGGTAGAAACCGGCGCGGTACATGGTCTGCCACAGGTCGTTGATGCGCGCCGGATCCTTGCCGACGACGTAGCCGGCCAGTTCGTGCACGGCGGCTTCCACCGAGCGCGCGCGGCCTTCGATGACCGGCTCTCCCCAGCCGGTGATGCCCTCGTCGGTTTCGACCTTGAGGAACAGCCAGCGCGGTGCGGCGTGGTAGGTGGTGAGGCGGGTGATCTTCATCCTTGCAGTTCCTGGTAGGCCTGCACGAAGGCGCGTGCATGCGTCTGGGTCGTTTCGAGCGATTGCGCGGGTTTGTACAGTTCACCACCGATGCCGGCGCCAGCGGCGCCCTGGGCAACGAAGCCGGCCAGGGTCTGCGGGCTGACGCCGCCGACCACGTAGACCGGAATGTGCTTGGGCAGCACCGAGCGCAGCGCGCGCACATGCGCGGCGCCATAGGTGGCTGCCGGGAACAGCTTCAGGATCGTGGCGCCGGCATCGATGGCGTCGAACGCCTCGCTGGCGGTGGCGAAACCGGCGACCACGGTGAGCCCGCGCGACACCGCATGGCGGATCAGCGAGGGGCGCGTATTCGGGGTGACGATGAAGCGCGCACCGATCTCGGCCAGGGTGTCGACATCGTCGTTGCGCAGCACGGTGCCGGCGCCGATCCAGGCGCGCTCGCCATAGGTCTGCTGGGCGAGCGCGATGCTCTCGGCCCAGCGCGGCGAGTTGAGCGGGATTTCGATCGCGTCGAAGCCGGCGTCGATCAGTGCGCCGACATGGTCGAGCGTTTCTTCCGGCGTGATGCCACGCAGGATGGCGATCAGCGGCAGGGCGAACAGGCTGGCAGTGGTGTCTGAGGTCATCGGGTTACTCGCGATAGAGCGGAAAGCGGCCGTCGGCGACCGGAGGGTCGGCAACGTCGTCGGGGGAGCTTGCGCAACTGCGCGCTGCAACGCGGGGCTGCAGACGCGCGGTGGGAGATCGGAATGGGGAAGCGGGCAGGGTGCCGCGACGCGCTGGAGGACCGATTGCAACAATCGCGTGCGCGCTGCAACCGCCTGCTATCGGCTGGCAAGATGCCGTCATCGTCGTCCACCTCCGCATGTATGGCGTGCGTGCTGCCACCTCGTGAGAGATGGTTCACGTCTATTCTGACCGCGCCCGGGAGGTAGGGGCTCCTGCTGCGGCGTTCGATAGCCTCGCGCGGGGAGATATGTGCTGCAAATGAAATTTTCGGCATATTCTATTCCTCCTACGAATACACCCTCGCGGCGATCTCCATGGCAAATTCCGGTACTCCCTGGTTCAACGCAGCCCGGCTGAAGACGCGCCAGCTCCTGCTGTTGCTGCATCTGCACGAACAGCGCTCGGTGCTGCGCGCGGCCGAGGCCGCCAGCATGACCCAGCCGGCGGCCTCCAAGCTGCTGGCAGAAATGGAAGACATGCTGGGAGTGAAACTATTCGAGCGGCATGCGCGCGGGGTCGAGCCGACCTGGTATGGCCATGTGCTGATCCGGCGCGCGCGCGCGGCGATGTCGGAGATCGGCCGTGCGCAGGAGGAGATCGCCGCGCTGCGCGCCGGACGCATGGGCCAGGCCTCGATCGGCACGGTGGTCAATCCGGGTACCAACCTGGTGCCGCAGGCGATCGCCGAGGTCAAGCGCGAGTTCCCCGACATCCTGGTGCGGGTGGAAATGGACTACAGCCGCCCGCTGGTGGCCAAGTTGCTGGACGGCCAGCTGGACATCGTGATCGGCCGCATCCTGGGGCCCGAAGGCGTGGGCGAGCTGGAGTTCGAGCCGCTGGCCGACGAGCCGCATTCGGTAATCGCGCGTGCCGGCCACCCGCTGGCCAGCCGGGCCGGCCTGCAGCATGCGGATCTGGTGCGGCATGGCTGGATCCTGCCGCCGGCCGACAGCGTGCTGCGCGCGCGGCTGGATTCGATGTTCATGGAGCACGGCGTGCAGACGCCGACCAACGCGATCGAGACCTCGTCGCTGCCGGTGACCTCCACGCTGCTGCGCGGCACCGACATGCTGACCGCCTTGCCGGTGGAATCGGTGGCGCCGCTAATCCAGGCCAAGCTGCTGACCGTGCTGCCGATCGAGCTGGGCGTCCGCATGGAGTCGTTCGGCATCATCCGGCGGCGCGATTACATCCTGCCGCCCGGGGCCGAGCGCATTCTGCAGGCGCTGCGCACCACCGCGCGGCGGTTGTACCCCGGTCTGCGCGGGCCGGAATCCACTGGTTAAGCGGGCTCTTCCATTTGTATTCCGGCGTGGCATACCAGGCTGTGAATTTTTCATTGGCTGGCGCTAGACCACGCGCCTATATCTGTGAGCCAGATCGCACGCTGAAGCGCACGTGAAGTCGGGCAGGTGATCGGCGGGCAAGCCGCCATGCAGTGGGAGGTGGAGCCGGGCGGCAACGTCCGTGTCCTGCTCGATCATGCGGCCCGTTGACGGTGCCGCGACAACCGGTCTTCAGTCGTCTTGCGTCCTGGGAGGGATTCAGATGTACAAGTTTTCAAGCCATGCCTCGGCAGGGACGGGCGTGCACGCACGTCGTACCCCGCGTTTGCGTCATTCCGCCATGGCCGTCAGCATCGGGCTGTTGCTCGCCGCACCGGTGTACGCACAACAGGCGCAGCCGTCCCCGACCGTCCCGGCCGGCAAGACCGCCGGCAGCGCGGTGGATCTGGATACGGTGGAAGTGCGCGGCGTGCGCGCCAGCCTGATCAAGTCGCAGGTGCCAGATCGTGGATTCGGTCAGTGCCGAGGACATCGGCGCCTTGCCCGATCGCAGCGTTACCGAAACCCTGCAGCGCGTCAGCGGCGTGACCATCGACCACTTTGCCGCACGCAGCGATCCGGACCATTTCTCCGCCGAAGGCAGCGGGGTGATGATCCGCGGCCTGACCCAGGTGCGCGGCGAACTCAATGGCCGCGACATCTTCAGCGCCGCCAGCGGCCGCGGCCTGAGCTTCGAAGACGTGCCGGCCGAGTTGATGGCGGGCGTGGACGTCTACAAGAACCCTTCGGCGGAAATCATCGAGGGCGGCCTGGGCGGCACGGTCAATCTGCGCACGCGGATGCCGTTCGACAATCCGGGGCGGATCGTCGGCGGCAATGTCGATTACAACTACGGCGACATGAGCAAGCAGTACAAGCCGTCGGCCTCGTTCCTGTTCAGCGATCGATGGAACACCGGCATCGGCGAAATGGGCTTCATGATCGATGTCGCGCATTCGGAGCTGGCCACGCGCTCGGACGGCATCCAGGTGGAGCCGTACGTGCGACGCACCGATGAGGCGGTGCTGGCCGGCAGCGGGCGCAGCGAGGTGTTCGTGCCGGGCGGGGTGAACTGGCGCCAGCTGGATTTCGAGCGCAAGCGCGACGGCATTGCGGCGGCGTTCCAGTGGAAGCCCAGCGATGCCACCGAGATCTATGCGCAGTTCCTGCGCTCGCGTTATGAAATGAACTGGCAGGAGCGCGCGGCGTTCTTCAACGACAGCAACAACAGCATCACCCCGGCACCGGGCACGACCTTCGACTACGACGATCGCGGTGCCTTGCTGCGCGGCTCGCCGGTGTCCAGCTCGTGGCGCGGCGCGTTGACCGGCGACGGTGTGCGCTTCAACACCGACAACCGCTATTCCGAACAGCGCACCACCACCACCGATTTGTCGGTGGGCTTCAGCCATTTCTTCAACGACAACCTGCAGATCAAGGGCGACATGCAACTGGTGCAGTCGGAGAACGAGCAGCTGGATTTCACCGTGTTCAGCGCGACCTACCTGCCGGGACTGACCTACGATGTCTCCGGCAAGTACCCCAGCGTGCAGATCGCCAACCCGGCCTTTACCCAGGATCCGTCCAATTACTTCTGGGCGGCGGCGATGGACCACCTGGGCAAGAATCGCGGGCGGCAGCTGTCCACGCGGGTGGATCTGGAATACACCTTCGACGACAGCAGCTGGTTGCGCTTTGCGCGCTTCGGCATGCGCGCTACCGACCGCAACCAGATCAACAAGAATTCCGGCTACAACTGGGGCGTGATCTCCGACAACTGGGCCGCCATTCCGGGCACCAGCAATGGCCTGGCGAACATGTCGGATTTCATGACCGACCAGTCGTCGTTGTTCACCTTCTCCAACTTCTTCCGCGGCGGCGTCAACGTGCCGACCACGCTGGTGGTGCCCAACAGCAGCCTGGTCAACAACTACGGCGCGGCCTCGCAGATGATCCAGCAGATCGTGGCGTTGCGCGGCTATGGCTGGGCGCCGGACACCTATCAGCCGCAGGACACCAACCGCCAGTTCGAGCGCACCCAGGCGGCCTATGCGGCGCTGTACTTCGGCAACGACGAGGCCTGGGGCATTCCGGTGGACGGCAATGTCGGCGTCCGCGTGGTGCAGACCAAGACCCAGGCCGAAGGCTTCGGCCAGTTCCAGAACCTGGCCGGGCTCAATGTCTCGCCGGAATTGCAGGCGCGCTACACCGGGCAGTATTTCGAGAACAACTCGCAGGGCAGCTACACCAATGTATTGCCCAGCCTGAACCTGCGTCTGCGCTTCACCGATACCTTGCAGTGGCGCTTTGCCGCCTCCAAGGCGATGGCGCGCCCGGATTACACCCAACTGCAACCGTATGTGTTGCTCAACGTGGAGACCAACGACGCCGGCCAGGCCGCCGACTTCGTCGGCACCGCCGGCAACCCGAACCTCAAGCCGATGGTGGCCAACCAGTTCGATACCGCGCTGGAGTGGTATTTCGACACCAGCGACATGCTGTACGCCACGCTGTTCTACAAGAAGGTCAAGGATTACTTCTCCACCCAGACCCGCAGCGAGATCTACGACAACCGCCCCTGGCTGGTGACGCGTCCCTACAACATGGACGAGGGCACCATCCGTGGCGCCGAGCTGGGCTACACCCAGTTCTTCGACCAGCTGCCGGGCTGGCTGAGCGGCTTCGGCGTCAATGCCAACTTCACCTTCGTCGACAGCCAGGGCGGCGCCAACACCGCCACCGACCCGTACACCAACACCACGGTGACCGGCGTCGAGCTGCCGCTGGAAGGTTTGTCGCGGCGCAGTTACAACCTGGCCGGTATCTATGAGAAGGGCCCGTTGTCGCTGCGTCTGGCCTACAACTGGCGCTCGCGTTACCTGCTGACCACCAGCGACGCGGCCACCCGCCTGCCGACCTGGGCCGACGACTACGGCCAGCTCGACGGCTCGTTCTTCTATCGCTTCAACGACCATCTGCAGTTGGGCGTGCAGGCCAACAACCTGACCAGCACGGTGACCAAGGTCTTGATGGGGCCGACCTCGTACGAAGGGGGCGAAGTGGATCCGCGCTTGTACACGCGTTCTTCGTTCGTCAACGACCGGCGCTATTCGCTGGTGCTGCGCATGAACTGGTAAGCGTGCTCGATCGCGGTTCCGGCCTGCGCTGGTTCGCAGAGTTGAGCCCGTTTCGGTGAATCCGGCAGCCTGGCCCGCAACGCCAGACCTGCCGGGTTTCTCTATGTTGCTATAGGTTTCAGGAATAGCTCGCTAGGAATATTTCATTGGTGTGGCATGACAGCCGCGCCCTATGCTCCGGCCGCAGCCGCTAGGTAAGCCTTATCGGGATTACCACGCATCCAACCGTCGCGGGCTTTGCCGTGTGCGGATGCGGGCCAGCAACAACGACGGGCAGGGCGTTCGCGCACCGATCCGCTAAAAATTAGCAGTACATGCGTCCTGGGAGGGAGCACCATGTCAGTGCAACATCGCCACATTCCGGCAGGCCGGACTGTGGGTCAGCGTTCGATCCGTGATTTCCGCCGCTCCGTGATGGCCATCAGTGTGGCCACGCTGTTGAGCGCGCAGGCCTATGCGCAGGACGCGACCACCACTGCTGCTCCAGCGCAGGACCCGACCACCCAGCAGCTCGACACCGTACAGGTCACCGGCACCCGCAGCAGCGTCACCAAGGCGCAGCTGGTCAAGCAGAACGCCGAGCAGATCGTCGATTCGATCGTTGCCGAAGACATCGGCAAGCTGCCCGACAACAACGTCGCCGAAGCGCTGCAGCGCATCTCCGGCATCCAGATCACCCGCAATTACGGCGAAGGCAGCTCGATCGCCATTCGCGGCCTGACTCAGGTGCGGACCGAGCTCAATGGCCGCGACATCTTCACCGCCAACGACGGCCGTGGCCTGAGCTTCGAAGACGTCTCTGCCGAGTTGCTCGGCGGCGTCAACGTCTACAAGAATCCCTCGGCCGACATGATTGAAGGTGGCCTGGGCGGCACCGTGGATCTGCGCACGCGTCTGCCGTTCGACTATGACGGCCGCAAGATCGCCGGCAGCGTCCAGTACAACCATTACGATCTGGCCGACGACGGCAAGCCGGCGTTCTCGGGCCTGTTCAGCGATCGCTGGCAGACCGGTATCGGCGAAATCGGCCTGCTGGTGAATTATTCGCAGCAGAAGAGCCCGTTCCGCCAGGACACCATCTCGATCGAGCCGTGGTACACGCAGACCGATCTGCCGGGCTACATCGGCCAGGAAGTGTCAGTGCCGCACGGCGCCGGCATCAACACCACCGTCGGTGAGCGCGAACGCAAGACCGGCGCATTTGCGATGCAGTGGCGCCCGAACGATTCGGTCGAGGTCTATACGCAGGTGCTGCGTTCGGAATACGACTTCAGCTGGCATGACTATTCGTTCTTCGCGCTGACCGGCACAAACAACATGCAGGGCTTGCCCGGCATCCAGGTCAACGGCCGCAACGAGTTCGTCAACGGCTCGTTCCAGAATGTGCCGACCGAATCCAACACCAGCCTGACCGAGCGTCACTCGGTGACCACCGATTACTCGCTGGGCGGCAAGTGGACGGTCAACGAAAAGCTGACCCTGAGCACCGACTTCCAGTATGTCGATGCCACCACCACCGGCACGCGCTACATCCTGTCCACCGGTCAGTCCACCAGCCCGCAGTTCAACGTCGATTTCCGTGGCGACCTGCCGCGCTTGTCGGTGACCGATTCCAGCGGTGCGGAAGGCTATCTGGCCGACGTCAACAATTACGACGGTTGGCGCTATCACCTGGACAACAAGGACGACAACAAGGGCACCGAGTTCGCCTGGCGCGCCGACATGGACCTGGCCTTTGACAGCGACTTCGTGCGCAGCTTCAAGGCCGGTGTGCGCTACACCGACCGCGATGCCGAGACCAAGGGCAACATCTATCGCTTCATGTGCATCAACAACTGCGCAGGCGCACCGTTCTCGCAGTTCCCGAGCGTGGGCGTGGTGACCAATCCGATCACCGATTTCTTCCGCGGTGAAGGCCATGCCTTCGGCCCGACCCTGACCGCATCCGATGCGGCGGTTGCCAACTACCAGCAGACGCTCGCCACCTTCGGTGCCAGCCCGCTGGAGTTTTCCCCGAACAACATCAATGCGCAGACCGAGAAGACCTACGCGGCCTACGGCGTATTGCGCTTCGGCGTGGACAGCGATTCGATCCCGTTCGACGGCAATATCGGCGTGCGCGTGGTGCGGACCGAGGTCGGTTCCACCGGTGTGCGTACCGGCACCGATGGCGAGGGTGGTGGCCTGATTCCGGTGGATGCACAGCAGACCTACACCGACGTGCTGCCGAGCTTGAATCTGCGCTGGATGCTCAGCGACACGCTGCAGTGGCGGTTTGCAGCCTCGCGCGGCATTTCGCGTCCCACCTTCGATCGCCTCAATCCGAACCTGAGCCTGAGCACCGGCAGCTCCAACGGTGCCTCGACCTTTACCGGCAGAGCGGGCAATCCCGATCTGGAGCCGGTCAAGGCCGACCAGTTCGACACCGCGCTGGAGTGGTACTTCGGCCAGGGCTCGATGATGTACGGCACCCTGTTCTACAAGAAGATCGAAGGCTTCATCGCCGACAGCGTGTTCAACGAGGTCTACGATGGCCGCGTGTGGCAGATCACCCGTCCGGTCAATGGCGATGCCGGCAAGATCCGCGGTGCGGAACTGGGCTACACGCAGTTCTTCGACTTCCTGCCGGGCTGGCTGAGCGGCTTCGGCCTGCAGACCAACTACACCTATGTCGACAGCGAGGCGCCCAGCCCCACTGCCACCGACACCAACGGCCAGGCACTCACCGTGCCGCTGGAAGGGTTGTCCAAGAACAGCTACAACGCGATCCTCAGCTACGAAACCTCGCGCTTCCAGGGCCGTGTGGCCTACAACTGGCGCAGCGACTGGCTGGTGACCACCGCAGGCAACGGCACCGGCAATCTGCCGGTCTACAACAAGGGCTTCGGCCAGCTGGATGCCTCGCTGCGTTTCAACATCAATGATGTCTGGTCGATCTCGCTCGATGGCGTGAATCTGCTCGATACCCGGCGCGAAAGCTATCTGGGTTCCGAGTCGCGCTACCGCGACTTCGTGATCAACGATCGTCGGTATGGCCTGACCTTGCGGGCCAGCCTGTAGAACGTGCCGTAGGAAGTGCGTCTCCGGTCCGGCGAGCTGTGCAGGCAGCTCGTTGAACCGGTGTTTTTCCAGTCGGTGGCCATCATCGACCGCAAAGGGAGCCGGAGGAATGATCGTCATGATCGATCCGCCTACTGAGCGCCGTCGTCTTCGTACGCAAGCGTGGCAGGCCGGTCTTTGGGCGTTGCTGCTGTTGGCGTCTGTCTTTCGGCTGCATGCCGCCGATTCCGGCGCGAAGGGGCCTTATCAATGGCGCAGCGTCGTCATTGGCGGTGGCGGTTTTGTCACCGGCGTGCTGTTTCATCCCGCAGAGCGCGATCTTGCGTATGCGCGCACCGATGTCGGTGGCGCCTACCGTTGGGATGCGCGCGCGCAGCAGTGGATCGCACTGACCGATTGGTTGGGTGCCGAGGACTGGAATCTGATGGGGATCGACGCATTTGCGGTCGATCCTGCCGACCCGAAGGCGCTGTATCTGGCCGCGGGCACCTATATGCACGAGCGCGCCGGCAATGCGGCGGTGCTGCGTTCGTTCGATCGCGGGCACAGCTTCGAGCGTGCCGATCTGCCGTTCAAACTGGGCGGTAACCAGCTGGGTCGTTCCAATGGCGAACGCCTGGCGGTGGACCCGCACGATGGTCGCGTGCTGTTGCTCGGTTCGCGCGATGCGGGTCTGTGGCGCAGCACCGATCGCGGTGCGCACTGGGCGCGTGTGGATGGGTTTCCTGCCGAGGCACTGGCGGGGTCCACTGCGCGTAACCATGTTGGACGCGAGCAGGCGGTGGGCATCGCCTTTGTCGTGTTCGATGCCGCCAGCGGCCGCGCTGGTGCGCCCACGCCGCGGATCTATGTGGGTGTGTCCACTGCGCAAACCAGTCTGTATGTCTCCGAAGACGCGGGTCGCAGCTGGTCGGCCGTGGCCGGGCAGCCAAAGGGTCTGCGTCCCAGTCATATGGCCGGTGGCAGCGATGGACAGTGGTATCTGAGTTACGGCGATCAGCCCGGCCCGGATCTGATGGCCGGTGGCGCGCTATGGAAATACACCTCGGCGCAGGCAGGTTCGCAGGAACGCTGGAGCGAGATCAGCCCGATCGCGCAGCCGGCCACTGGCGATGGCTTCGGTTGGGGCGCGGTGGCGGTGGATCCGCAACAGCCGCAGGTGCTCTTGGCCAGCACGTTCCGCCGCTCACCGCGCGATGAATTGTTCCGCAGCGTCGATGGCGGTCGCAGCTGGACGCCATTGTTGGCCGCCTCGCAATTCGATCACAGCGCCGCGCCGTGGACCGCGCAGGCGACGCCGCACTGGATGGGTGCCTTGGCGATCGATCCGTTCGACAGCAATCACGCGCTGTTCGTTACCGGCTACGGCATCTGGGCCTCGCGCAATCTGCAGGATTTCGCCGAGCATCAGCGTCCGTTGCAGTGGTGGTTTCAGGACCGCGGGCTGGAAGAAACCGTGCCGCTGGATCTGCTCAGCCCGATGCAGGGCGCGCATCTGCTCAGCGCGCTGGGCGATATCGATGGCTTTCGGCATGACGATCTGGACCGTGCGCAAGTGCAGTACGCCGGCCCGCGCCTGACCAATGGCGAAAGCATCGATGCCGCCGGGCAGGCCGCGCAGTGGGTGGTGCGCAGCGGCACCGTGCGTAATCGCCGCAACAATGAAATCCGCGCGCTCTACTCGCGCGATGGCGGCGCGCGGTGGACGGCGTTTGCCAGCGAGCCGCCGGCCGGGCAGGGCGCCGGCAACATCGCCATTTCCGCCGACGCATCCCACGTTGTATGGGCGCCCGAGAAAGGCGGTGTGTGGCGCACAGCCGATTTCGGCAAGCAGTGGCAACGTGTGCAGGGTCTACCCGACACTGCGGTGGCGGTGGCCGATCGCGTCGATGCGCGGCGCTGGTATGCAGTGGATACCGACAGCGGGCGCCTGTTCGAGAGTCACGATGGTGCGGCCAACTTTCGCGACACCGGTGCGCAGGTCGGCAGCCCGGCGCGCGATGAGCGTGCGCGTCCGCAGCTGCGCCCGGATCCGTGGCGGGCGGGCGTGGTGTATCTGGCCAGCCCCACGCTGGGCGTGATGCGCTGGCAGGACGGGCGTTTGCAGACCTTGTCCAAACCGGAACAGGCGCGTTCGCTGGGCATCGGCAAGGCGTTGCACGAGGGCGCACCGCCGGCGCTGTATCTGGCCGGCCGCGTGGATGGCGTGGACGGCGTGTTCCGCTCCGACGACGAGGGTGCGCACTGGCTGCGCATCAACGACGATGCGCACCGTTTCGGCAAGCCGTACAGCGTGACCGGCGATCCGCGCATCCCCGGGCGCGTGTACTTCGCGACCGGTGGGCGTGGCATTTTCTACGGCGATCCACGATGAGCGCTGCGTGCCTGCGCGCGTCATCGCGCTGTCTTACTGTATGCGGCGGCGCGTGCTGTCGCTCTGTTGCGCGCCGCGTGGCTGCGCCGACTCTGGAGATCACTGCATGACCGCTTCCTTCATCCGTTGTGGCTGCCTGTTGGGCCTGGCCCTGATCAGCCCCGCCGCGTTGGCGCAACCGACCCTGCCATTGTTGTTTGCCGATGGCGCAGTGTTGCAGCGCGACCAGCCGATGCCGGTGTGGGGCTGGGCATCGCCGAATGCCGCCATCACGGTCGGCTTCGACGGCAAGCGCGCCACCGCCAAGGCCGATGCGAAAGGGCAGTGGAAGGTCAGTCTGCCCGCGCACAAAGCCGGTGGCCCGTACGTGCTGAGCGTGCAGGGCGATGGCGGGGAGTTGCAGGTTCGTGACGTGTTGGTCGGCGATGTATGGCTGGCCAGCGGACAATCGAACATGGAGTGGCCCTTGGCGCAGGCCAGCGATGGTCCGCAGGCAGTGGCTGCCGCCAACGACCCGCAATTGCGCCACTTCAAGGTGCCCAAATCGTGGTCGGTGCAGCCGGAAGCGCGCCTGACCGGCGGCGACTGGAAGGCCGCCACGCCGGACAATGCCGGCGAGTTCACCGCAGTCGGTTATTTCTTCGCCAAGGAGCTGCGCGCCAGCACCGGCGTGCCGATCGGCATCGTCAACAGCACCTGGGGCGGCAGCGCGATCGAGGCATGGATGGATGCGGCCTCGCTGGGGTTGAACGCCGAGCAGAATCAGGGCGCGATCGAGGCGATCAAGCAACGCGATGCCGCCGCACAGGCCGCCACCGGCAAGCGCATCGCGCGCTGGCCCAAGGTGGACGGCGACACGCCGCAGTGGCGCGAACCGACGTTTGACGACAGCGACTGGGACAGCATCCCGACCACCCAGCAATGGGAATCCAGCGGCTATGACGGCATGGATGGCATCGCCTGGTACCGCACCACGGTCACCTTGAGCGCGGCAGAGGCCAAGGCCGGGATTGCGCTGGGCGTGGGCCAGATCGATGACTCGGATATCACCTATGTCAATGGCACCCAGGTTGGTCAGACCACCAAGCAGTGGAACCTGCCGCGCGTCTACACCGTGCCGCCTTCTGCACTGCATGCAGGCGTCAACCACATCGCGGTGCGGGTGGAAGACCTAAGTGGCGGTGGCGGCATGCATGGCCCGGACGAGCAGCGCTTTGTGCAGACCAGCGCCGGTGCCAAGCGCGCCTTGAGCGGCTGGAAATTCCGCCCTGCCGCCGTGCGCGTGTCCCTGGCCGACAACAAGAATCAGCTGCCCACGCTGCTGTACAACCAGATGATCCATCCGCTGCAGCCGTTCCCGGTCAAGGGTGTGATCTGGTACCAGGGCGAAACCAATGCCAGCGACACCGGTGCGGTGAAATATCGCGAGCAGTTCGCGGCGATGATCCAGCAATGGCGCGCCGAACGCGGTGCGAAACAGCTGCCGTTTCTGTGGGTGCAGCTGGCCAATTTCAAAGCCGGTGGCGACAAGGGCGATATGAGCCCGTGGGCGCTGTTGCGCGAGTCGCAGTCCAGGACGCTTGCGCTGCCGGCAACCGGACAGGCGGTGATCATCGATATCGGCAACCCCACCGATATCCATCCCACCAACAAGCGCGATGTCGGCCATCGTCTGGCGCTTGCGGCGCGGCATGTGGCTTATGGCGAAACGCTGGTGTACAGCGCGCCGGTGTTCGAGCGCGCAAGCTTCGCCGATGGCCAGGCAGTGCTGAGTTTCGATCTGCAAGGCAGTGCGTTGCAGGTGCGTGGCGGTGGCGCGTTGCAAGGCTTCCGTGTCGCCGGTGCCGACAAGCAGTTCCATCCGGCCACCGCGCAACTCGATGGCGATCGCGTGATCGTGCGCAGCGATGCGGTGTCTGCGCCGGTCGCGGTGCGCTACGGCTGGAGCGAAAACCCGGACGACGCCAACCTGGTCAATCGCGAACACCTTCCTGTTTCCCCCTTCCGCACCGATACCTGGTGACACGGAGTCTTATGTCCATGCATTCCCCCGTTGCACGTGTGATCGCTCCTTCCATTGCACGCCGTTGCCTGCGTCCGCTGCTGCTGTCTGCGCTGACGCTGGCCTTGGCTGCGTGCCAATCCGGCGAGCAGGACAAGGCCAAACCTGCCGCGGTCGCACCGGCTGCCGGTACCGCGGCCACCGCGCCTGCCACCGCAGCGGCACCGGTTGCGCAGACACCGATGCCGCAGTTCGTCAGCAAGGACGGCAAGCATGCGTTGATGGTCGATGGCGCGCCATTCCTGATCCTGGGCGCGCAGGTCAACAACTCCAGCAACTATCCCGGGGTGATGGACAAGGTGTGGCCGGCGATGCAGGTGCTGGGCCCCAACACCGTCCAGGTGCCGATCGCCTGGGAGCAGGTCGAGCCGGAAGAAGGCAAGTTCGATTTCTCCTTCGTCGATACGCTGCTCACGCAGGCGCGCGAGCACAAGGTGCGGCTGGTGCTGCTGTGGTTTGCGACCTGGAAGAACAACGGACCGGCGTATGCGCCGCATTGGGTCAAGACCGACAACCAGCGCTTCCCGCGCGTGGTGACACGCGAGGGCAAGGCGATCGGGTCGCTGTCGCCGCATGCGCAGGCCACTTTGGATGCAGACCGCAAGGCCTTCGTTGCCTTCATGCAGCATCTGAAGAAAGTCGATCCGCAGCACACCGTGATCATGATCCAGCCCGAGAACGAGCCGGGCACCTACGGCAGCGTGCGCGACTTCTCGCCGATGGCGCAGAAGCTGTTCGACGGCCCGGTGCCGGACGCACTGCTCAAGCGCTTGAACAAGCAGCCGGGCAGCTGGGCGCAGGTGTTCGGTGCCGATGCCGACGAGATCTTCCATGCCTGGTCGATCGGTCGCTACATCGATCAAGTGGCCGAGGCCGGCAAGGCCGAGTATCCGTTGCCGATGTACGTCAACGCCGCACTGCGTGGCCCGTTCAATCCCGGCCAGCCCGGTCAGTACGCCAGCGGCGGCCCCACCGACAACGTGCTGGATGTGTGGAAGGCCGCCGGCCCGCATATCGACCTGCTGGCACCGGACATCTACATGCCCGAGTACCGCATGTACACCACGGTGCTGGAGCGTTACGCACGTCCGGATAACGCCTTGTTCGTCGCCGAAACCGGCAATCGCCCCGAGTACGCGCGCTATCTGTTCCCCACGCTGGGCCACGACGGCATCGGCTGGTCGGCGTTTGGCATGGACTACACGCGTTATTCCAACTATCCGTTGGGCGCCAAGCACGTCAACGAAGAAACCCTGGCGCCATTCGCGCTGGGTTTCGACCTGGTCAAGCGCGGCATGCGCCCGTTCGCCAAGGCCGCCTCCGAAGGCAAGCTGCATGGCACTGCCGAAGAACCCGGTCAGGCGGTGCAGGAGCTGCAGCTCAACGAGCGTTGGGGCGCCACCATCACCTACGGCGTGCCGCAGTTCTGGTTCAAGGGTGAGCCGCCGGGCAATCCGGAGCCGATCGGTGCAGCGCTGATCGCCGAGCTGGGTCCGGACGAATTCCTGGTCACCGGCTACCACGTGCGCGTGACCCTGCATCCGGCCAGCGAGGCGACCGCCAACATGCTCTACGACCGCGTCGAGGAAGGCGTCTACGACGGCAGCGACTGGAAGTTCGAGCGCAACTGGAACGGCGACCAGACCGATTACGGCGTCAATTTTTCCAGCGCGCCGCAGCTGCTGAAGATCAAGCTGGCGACTTACAAGTAAGCCTGGCCACCAACGTGCTGCGCAGCCCGATCGTCGCGCAGCACGCTGTTCGCCAGGTTGAATTCAATGAACCCATGCGTTGCCGCCCCCGCGGCACCGTTTCGTAATTCCAAGGGAGTGAACATGCAAACCATCAACCGTTCCGCCGGCCATGCGCCTGCCACCCGACGTACACCGCTTGCGCAGTGCCTGGCGTTGTCGCTGGCCTTGCTGGCCAATGCCGCGCACGCGCAGGAAGTGCGCAAGGCCGCCGATGGCGTCACCGTGGTGCCGAGCGCCAAGGGCGCCGCACCGGTGCGTCTGCAGGTGGTCGATGCCGGCATCATCCGCGTCAGTGCCGACCCGGACGGCGACTTCGCGCGCAGCCCCAGCCTGATGCGCGTGCCGGTGCAGGGCGATGGCAACTTCCAGCTGGCCGAGCAGGGCGACAGCGTGCAGCTGAAGACCGGCAAGATCACCGCCACCGTGTCCACCGTCGATGGCAATGTCAGCTTCGCCGATGCCAATGGCAAGCCGGTGCTGTCGGAGGTTGCCGGCGGGCGCAGCTTTGCGCCGCTGAAAGTGGAGGGCAAGCAGTACTTGAGCGTGCGTCAGCGCTTCCAGTCGCCCGACGACGAAGCCCTGTACGGCTTCGGCCAGCACCAGCAGGGCTGGATGAACCAGAAGGGCCGCAACATTGAGTTGCAGCAGAACAATATCGACATGGCGGTGCCGTACCTGGTGTCCAGCCGCAACTACGGCCTGCTGTGGGACAACAACTCGATCAGCCGCCTGGGCGACCCGCGCGGCCTGCAGCCGCTGCCCAAGACGCTGAAGTTGTATGACGCCAAGGGCAAGGCCGGTGCGCTGACCGCACGTTATGCGATCAACGGCAAGCAGATCGTCGAACGCCGCGAGAGCGAGGTGAACTACCAGTACCTCAGCGACCTGACCAAGTATCCGAAGAAGGCGATCACCAAGGACAAGGACAGCCGCATGCAGGTCACCTGGGAGGGCGAGATCGAAGCGCTCACCGGTGGCGAGCACACCTTCTCGCTGTATTCGAGCGAGTACGCCAAGCTGTATGTGGACGGCAAGCTGGTCGTCGATCGCTGGCGCCAGAACTGGAACCCGTGGAACCACGAGTTCAAGCTGGATCTGGAGCCGGGCACGCGCCACACCGTCAAGGTCGAGTGGGACCTGATCGACCCCAGCTACATCGCGTTGCTGCACCGCGACCCGCTGCCGGCCGCCGAAGCGCGTGACCTGTCGCTGTGGTCCGAAGCCGGCCAGATGATCGACTACTACTTCGTCTCGGCCGATTCCTACGACCAGGCCGTGGCCGGCTATCGCGAACTCACCGGCAAGTCTGTGATGCTGCCCAAGTGGGCATACGGCTTCTGGCAGAGCCGCGAGCGTTACAAGAGCCAGGACGAGTTGGTCGGCGCCGTGGCCGAATACCGCAGGCGCAAGCTGTCGCTGGACAACATCGTGCTCGACTGGTCGTACTGGCCCCAAGACGCCTGGGGTTCGCACGATTTCGACAAGCAGCACTTCCCGGATCCGGACGGCATGGTCAAGGCCGTGCACGACATGCATGCGCAGATCATGATTTCGATCTGGCCCAAGTTCTATCCCACCACCGCCAACTACAAGGAACTGGACGCGGCCGGTTTCATGTTCAGGCGCAACGTGGAAGTGGGCGAGCTGGACTGGATCGGCAAGGGCTACAAGAACTCGTTCTACGATCCGTACTCGGAAAAGGCGCAGGCGATCTACTGGCGCCAGGTCAACGAAAAGCTCAACAGCAAGGGCTTCGATGCCTGGTGGATGGATGCCGACGAACCGGACGTGCATTCCAACCTGGACATCGGCGAGCGCAAGGCGCGCACCACGCCCAACGCGCTGGGCTCGTCCACCGAATACTTTAATTCCTACCCGCTGCCGCACACCCATGGCGTGTACGAAGGCGACCGCGCGGCCGACGACAAGCGCGTGTTCATCCTCTCGCGCAAGGGCTATGCCGGCACCCAGCGCAATGCGGTGGCGGTGTGGAGCGGCGACATCGTCTCGCGTTGGGACGACATGCGCGACCAGATCTCCGGTGGCGTCAACATGGCGCTGTCGGGCCTGCCCAACTGGACCTTCGACATCGGCGGCTTCTCGGTGGAGAAGCGCTATGAAAACCAGGACCCGGCGCATCTGCCCGAATGGCGCGAGCTCAACACGCGCTGGTTCCAGTTCGGTGCGTTCGTGCCGATCTTCCGCTCGCACGGCCAGTTCCCGTACCGCGAAATCTGGAATATCGCCCCGGAAGGCACGCCGTTCTACGACAGCATGGCCTACTACAACCGCCTGCGTTACGCACTGTTGCCGTACATCTACAGCCTGGCCGGCGATACCTACCAGCGCGATGGCGTGATCATGCGCGGCATGATGATGGACTTCCCCAACGATCCCAAGGTCCGCGACATCAACGACCAGTACCTGTTCGGACCGGCGTTTCTGGTCGCACCGGTGACCCGCTTCGGCGCCACCTCGCGTCAGGTCTATCTGCCGGCCGGCAGCAGCTGGCTGGATTTTTCCACCGGCAAGCGCTACGAAGGCGGCCAGAGCATCGAAGCGGCCGCGCCGATCGAGCGCATGCCGTTGTTCGTGCGCGCCGGTTCCATCGTGCCCACCGGCCCGGTGCAGGAATACGTGGACCAGACGCCAGACGCACCGCTAACTGTGGTGGTCTACACCGGCGCCGACGGCCAGTTCTCGCTGTATGAGGACGACGGCAAGGGCTACGGCTACGAGAAGGGCGAATTCAGCCGCATTCCGCTGGTCTGGAACCAGGCCAAGGGCGAGTTGAGCATCGGCAAGCGCGAGGGCAGCTGGACCGGTATGCAGGCCAGGCGCACCGTCAATGTGCGCTTCGTCGATGGCCCGCGCGACGACGCTGGTGCGCTCGAGCCCAAGACCGACGCCAGCATCCAGTACGACGGCAAGCCGGTCAGCGTGTTGCAGCGCAAGATTGCGTCCGGCAAAGCGCGTCGCCGATGATCGCAGGTCGTTGTCAGTCAGTGAGTGCGCAGATGCCGGATCGCCGCGAGGCTCGGGCGTGCAGGTCCGGTCATGCAGCACGGCGGTGCACGTGCTGACCCGCAGGGAAGTCTGCAAGGCAACCGGTGCCGCACTCGCGGTGCTGGGTGCTGCGCCGGCGGCTTCCGCTGTTGCTGCGCAGGCGAAGGCAGCCGGCAATCAAGCGCTGCCTGCCGTCGCTGCCGGCGCTGCCTTGCAGCTGTGGTATCGCGAACCAGCCAACGAATGGGTACAGGCCTTGCCGGTCGGCAACGGCCGGCTGGGCGCGATGGTGTGGGGCGGCATTGCCCACGAGCGCCTGCAACTCAACGAGGACACGCTGTACGCAGGCGGCCCGTACGACGCCACCAGCCCCGAAGCACTGGCGGCCTTGCCACAGGTGCGCGCGCTCGTGTTTGCCGGACGCTATGCCGAAGCCGAAACCCTGGCCGACGCAAAGATGCTCTCGCGTCCGCTCAAGCAGATGCCGTATCAACCGCTGGGCGATCTGCTGCTGGATTTCGATCGTGCCGACGGCATCAGCGAGTATCGCCGCCAGCTCGATCTGGATACCGGCGTGGCCACCACCACGTTCCGCTCCGGCGGCGCTGTGCACAAGCGCGAAGTGTTCGTGTCGGCGCAGTCGCAGTGCATCGTGGTGCGCCTGTCGTGCGATCGCCCCCGTGCGATTTCCTTGCGCGTGGGCATCGACAGCCCGCAGACCGGCGAGGTCGCAGTGGAGCAGGGCGGCCTGTTGTTCAGCGGTCGCAACGGCAGCTTCGCCGGTATCGACGGCAAGCTGCGTTTTGCGTTGCGCGTGTTGCCGCAGATCAAGGGCGGCACGGTCAGCGATCTGCGCGACCGCTTGCGCATCGAAGGCGCCGATGAAGTGGTGCTGCTGCTCACTGCCGCCACCAGCTACCAACGCTTTGATGCCGTCGATGGCGACCCGCTCGCGCTGACTGCAGCAAGTTTGAAAAAAGCAGGCAAGCTGGATTACGCGGCATTGCTGCGTGCGCATCTGGTCGATCATCAGCGGCTGTTCCGGCGCGTGGCGATCGACCTCGGCACCAGCGAAGCGGCGAAGCTGCCCACCGACGAACGCGTGCAGGCGTTTGCCAAGGGCAACGACCCGGCAATGGCGGCGCTGTATCACCAATTCGGTCGTTACCTGCTGATCTGCAGCTCGCGGCCCGGTTCACAGCCGGCCAATCTGCAGGGCATCTGGAACGACCTGATGCAGCCGCCGTGGGAAAGCAAGTACACCATCAACATCAACACCGAGATGAACTACTGGCCCAGCGAGGCCAACGCGCTGCACGAATGCGTCGAACCGCTGGAATCGATGCTGTTCGATCTGGCCAAAACCGGGGCGCACACCGCACGCGCGATGTACGACGCGCCCGGTTGGGTGGTGCACAACAACACCGATCTGTGGCGCCAGGCCGGGCCGATCGATGGCGCCAAGTGGAGCCTGTGGCCGATGGGCGGCGTGTGGCTGCTGCAGCAGCTGTGGGACCGCTGGGATTACGGCCGTGACCGTGCCTACCTGGGCAGGATCTATCCCTTGTTCAAGGGCGCGGCGGAGTTCTTCGTCGCCACGCTGGTCAAGGATCCGCAGACCGGCGCGATGGTGACCAACCCCTCGATGTCGCCGGAAAACCAGCACCCGTTCAACGCCGCACTGTGTGCCGGCCCCACGATGGATGCGCAGCTGCTGCGCGATCTGTTCGCCCAATGCATCGCGATGAGCAAACTGCTCAAGGTCGACGATGCCTTTGCGCAACAACTGAGCACGCTGCGCGAGCAACTGCCGCCCAACCGCATCGGCAAGGCGGGGCAATTGCAGGAATGGCAGCAGGACTGGGACATGCAGGCCCCGGAGATCCATCATCGCCACGTCTCGCATCTGTACGCCCTGCATCCCTCCAGCCAGATCAATCTGCGCGATACGCCCGAGCTTGCCGCTGCAGCCAAACGCACGCTGGAAACGCGTGGCGACAACACCACCGGTTGGGGCATCGGCTGGCGCCTGAATCTGTGGGCGCGCCTGGCCGATGCCGAGCATGCGTATCGCATCCTGCAATTGCTGATTTCGCCCGAGCGCACCTACCCGAATCTGTTCGACGCGCATCCGCCGTTTCAGATCGATGGCAACTTCGGCGGCACCGCCGGCATCACCGAGATGCTGTTACAAAGTTGGGGTGGCAGCGTGTTTTTGCTGCCCGCATTGCCCAGTGCCTGGCCGCGCGGCAGTGTGCGCGGCTTGCGCGTGCGCGGCGGTGCCAGCGTGGACCTGGAATGGGACGGCGGTCGCCTGCAGCAGGCACGCGTACACAGCGACCGTGGCGGGCGCTATCAACTGTCTTACGCAGGGCAGACCCTGGACCTGGAACTGGGCGCCGGTCGCACCCAGCAGGTCGGCCTCAACAACAACCGATTGGTGACGCAATGAGCTTGTACATAGGACTGGATGTGGGCACGCAGAGCGTCAAGCTGGTGGCCTACGATCCGCAGGAGCGCGAGGTGGTGGCCACCATCGCCGCGCCCATGGAGCTGATCAGCCGCGACGACGGCACCCGCGAGCAACAGGCGCAGTGGTGGATCGACGGCATCGTGCATTGCTTCGCACAGCTCGATGGAGAGCTGCGTGCGCAGGTGCGCGGCATCTCGGTCTCCGGCCAGCAGCACGGCTTTGTGCCGGTGGCCGCCGATGGCAGCGTCACCGCACCGGTGAAGCTGTGGTGCGACACCAGCACCGCGCGGGAGTGCGACGAGATCATGGACGCGGTGGGCGGCGTGGCCGGCACTGTGGCTACTGCCGGCAACCCGATCATGGCCGGCTATACCGCCTCCAAATTGCCGTGGACGCGCAAGCATCGCCCCGAGGCGTACGCCGCGATGACCACGGTGATGCTGCCGCACGATTACGTGAATTTCTGGCTCACCGGCGAGCGCTTCACCGAAGTCGGCGATGCCTCCGGCACCGGCTGGCTGGATGTGCGCACCCGCCAGTGGTCCGAGCGCATGCTCGGCGCGATGGATGCGCAGCGCGATCTGCGCGATGCATTGCCGCCGCTGGTGGAAACCGGCGCGGTGTATGCGTTGTCCGACGCAGCCGCCGACGCATTGAACCTGCCGGCCGGCGTGCGTGTCACCACCGGCGGCGGCGACAACATGATGGCCGCGATCGGCACCGGCAACGTGGTGCCGGGTCGCTTGACCATGAGCCTGGGCACTTCCGGCACCTTGTTCGCGTATGCCGATCACCCGGTGGTGGACGACGACGCACGCTGGGCCGCGTTTTGCTCTTCCAGTGGCGGTTGGCTGCCGCTGATCTGCACGATGAACTGCACCGTCGCCACCGAGGCGGTGATGCAGATGTTTTCCATCACCCGCGAACAGACCGAGGCGCTGATCGCCAGCACCACACCGGGCGCCGATGGTCTGGTGTTGCTGCCGTTCTTCAATGGCGAGCGCACCCCGAATCTGCCGTCCGCACGCGGCTGCCTGTTCGGCATGGAGTTGCACAACACCACCCCGGCGCACTTCTATCGCGCCGCGATGGAAGGGGCGACCTACAGCCTGCGCAACGGCTTCGATGCCTTCGTTGCCGCAGGCCTGCAGTTCGACACCATCCTGCTCACCGGCGGCGGCAGCAAGAGCGCGCAGTGGCGGCAGATGGTGGCCGATATCTTCAATCTGCAGGTCGTGGTGCCAACCCAGCCCGAAGGCGCCGCCTTCGGCGCTGCATTGCAGGCCTTGTGGGCCTGCGATCGCGACGATGGCGGTGCAGACGCATTGTCGGATGTGGTGCTGGAGCATCTGCAGACCGACGAGGCGCTATCGGCGCGCCCGGATCCGCAGCGCGTGGCCCAGTATCAACAGCATTACCAGAACTTCCTCAAGCACCTGCAGGTCGTCAGCCCGCTTTACGCCGGCTGATCGACAACCCCCTTTACAACTCCCCCAGCAGCAAGGACATCTCACCCCATGAGCAACACCGTCTACATCGGCGCGAAAGAATATTTCCCCGGCATCGGCAAGATCGGCTTCGAAGGCCGCGACTCCGACAACCCGCTGGCGTTCAAGGTCTACGACGCCAACAAGCAGATCGGCGACAAGACCATGGCCGAGCATCTGCGCTTTGCCGTGGCCTACTGGCACAGCTTCTGCGGCAACGGCGCCGATCCGTTCGGTCCGGGCACGCGTGCGTATCCGTGGGATGTGGGCAACACCGCGCTCAATCGCGCCGAAGCCAAGGCCGATGCCGCGTTCGAGTTCTTCACCAAGCTCGGCGTGCCGTATTACTGCTTCCACGACGTGGACCTGTCGCCGGATGCCGACGACATCGGTGAGTACGAGAGCAACCTGAAGCACATGGTGGCCATTGCCAAGCAGCGTCAGGCCGACACCGGCGTCAAGCTGCTGTGGGGCACGGCCAACCTGTTCTCGCACCCGCGTTACATGAATGGTGCGTCGACCAATCCGGACTTCAATGTGGTGGCGCGTGCGGCAGTGCAGGTCAAGGCCGCGATCGATGCCACCGTCGAGCTGGGTGGCGAGAACTACGTGTTCTGGGGCGGCCGCGAAGGCTACGCCTGCCTGCACAACACCCAGATGAAGCGCGAGCAGGACAATATGGCGCGCTTTCTGACCCTGGCACGCGACTACGGCCGCGCGATCGGGTTCAAGGGCAACTTCCTGATCGAGCCCAAGCCGATGGAGCCGATGAAGCACCAGTACGACTTCGACAGCGCCACGGTGATCGGCTTCCTGCGCCAGCACGGTCTGGACCAGGATTTCAAGCTCAATATCGAAGCCAACCACGCCACGCTCTCGGGCCACAGCTTCGAGCACGACCTGCAGGTCGCCTCCGATGCCGGCCTGCTCGGCAGCATCGATGCCAACCGCGGCAATCCGCAGAACGGCTGGGACACCGATCAGTTCCCGACCGACCTGTACGACACCGTCGGCGCGATGCTGGTGGTGCTGCGGCAGGGCGGGCTGGCACCGGGCGGTCTGAATTTCGATGCCAAGGTGCGGCGTGAATCGTCCGATCCGCAGGATCTGTTCATGGCGCACATCGGCGGCATGGACGCGTTCGCACGCGGTCTGGAAGTGGCCAATGCGTTGCTGACCTCCTCGCCGTTGGAGCAGTGGCGCGCCGAGCGTTACGCCAGCTTCGACAGCGGCGCCGGTGCGGCATTTGCCGATGGCACCAGCACATTGGTGGACGTAGCCCAACATGCGGCCGGCAATGTGCCAAAGCAACTCAGCGGCCGCCAGGAAGCCTACGAGAACCTGATCAATCAGTATCTGACGCGTTGATGTCCCGTGGCCGGCGGCGCCCTGCGCGTCGCCGGCCGATGTCGGCCACCCCCGTGGCCGCTCCCTTGCATGCTTCCAGGTGAACCCATGTCCAGTGTCTCCGTAAACGGCGCCCCCGATGCCGGTGAGAACACCCGTTTTATCGTCCTGATCAGTTGCGTAGCCACGATCGGCGGATTTTTGTTCGGTTTCGATAGCGGTGTGATCAACGGCACTGTCGATGGCCTGAAGCAGACCTTCAATTCCAGTGCCGCCGAGACCGGGTTCGAAGTCGCCTCGATGCTGCTGGGTTGCGCCATTGGCGCCTTCTTTGCCGGCCGTCTGGCCGACCGCTGGGGCCGCCGCGCGGTCCTGATCATTTCTGCGGCGCTGTTTCTGGTTTCGGCGATTGGTGCCGGTGCCTCGCACAGCTCCGCCTTTTTCATCTTCGCCCGCGTGATGGGCGGCTTTGCGGTGGGCGCGGCCAGCGTCATCTCGCCGGCCTACATCGCCGAGGTCGCCTCCGCGCGCTATCGCGGCCGGCTGGCCACGATGCAGCAGATCGCCATCATCAGCGGGCTGTTCTGCGCATTCCTGAGCAACTACCTGCTGGCCAACGCCGCCGGTGCTTCCACCGAGCCGCTATGGGCCGGGCAGGCCGCCTGGCGCTGGATGTTCTGGATGCAGGCGATTCCCTCGCTGCTGTTCCTGTTGCTGCTGCTGGTCATCCCGGAAAGCCCGCGCTATCTGGTGGTCAAGGGGCGTCGCGAGCAGGCGCTGGCGGTGTTGAAGCGCTTGTACGGCAACGCTGCGGCGCAGACCAAGTTGACCGAAATCTCGGCGTCCATGTCGGCCGACCAGCACAAGCCCAAGTTCTCCGACCTGATCAGCACAGCCACCGGCAAGGTTCGCCCGATCGTCTGGATCGGCGTGGGCCTGGCGGTGTTCCAGCAGCTGGTCGGCATCAACGTGGTGTTCTATTACGGTGCGGTGTTGTGGCAAGCAGTGGGCTTCTCCGAGCAGGACGCGCTGCTGATCAACGTGCTCTCCGGCGGCCTCAGCATTGGCGCCTGCCTGGTCACGGTGATGCTGGTCGACAAGATCGGTCGCAAGCCGTTGCTGTGGATCGGCTCGGTCGGCATGACCGTGTCGCTGGCCCTGGTGACCTATGCGTTCGCCACCGCCTCGCTGGATCCCAACGGCAAGCTCGCCATGTCCGATGCCATGGGCATGCTCGCGCTGGTGGCCGCCAACGTCTACGTGGTGTTCTTCAACGCCTCGTGGGGCCCGGTGATGTGGGTGATGCTGGGCGAGATGTTCCCCAACCAGATCCGCGGCTCGGGCTTGGCCATTGCCGGTGCGGCGCAGTGGACCTCCAACTTCGCCATCACCGTCAGCTTCCCGATCCTGCTCGGCAGCATCGGCCTTGCCGGCGCCTACGGCATCTACACCGTCGCCGCCTTCATCTCGGTGTTCTTCGTGCTCAAGTACGTCTACGAGACCAAGGGCAAGGAGCTGGAGCAGATGGAGGGCTGATCCTGTCTGTTATGCCAATATCGGCATGGAAAACGAAGAGGGCCGCGCATTGCGCGGCTTTTTTCGTTGATGGTCTCGCTTATCCAACGGCGAGGCGCCCACGTATAAGTCGCCGCAGCAAGCCAAACCACAGTGCTTAAGCGAAAGTTGTTGTGTTGATCGAATCGCGCGTCTGCGCTTCTTCGGTGATAGCGATGATCGACGCCACCAACGACCGCGCTGAATGCTTGTCCATAGATGGAAGCATTGCACCACTAGAGTGCAAAGCGCGATGTCTAACGCACACGATGCGCGTCCAGCTGCTTAGGCTTTATCGCAATGTGTGCGCCACCGCTATACTCGGCCGAGCAGTTCCCTACAGACTAGGACGCATCGTGGAACCAAGGAGTGGTGGTATGGCGGTAGCTAAAGAGCTTGTCAGAGGCATGCTGATCAGCGTGTGCTACTGCTTGGTGTCTCTGATTCTCTGGCGCTTGTCCATTGACCAGTGGTATCTGCCGGTTGGCTTGCGAGTCGTCGCCTTGCTGTTTCGTCCGTATCGCGAATGGCCGTTCCTGTTGCTAGGGGACGCTGCGGCAATGTTGGTCTTGCGTATTCCCCTGGCCGAGCTACAGGGATTCAACCCGCTATGGTCTTACCTGAGTCCGTTCGTCCATGGGCCCCTGATTGCCGGCGGCATTTTCCTGCTTCGTTACCATGTTCCTCATATCGTCAAGAGCCAGCATTGGCTTATTCCGGCTGCACTCGCGATAGGGCTTTGGAACGCAGTATGCAGCATGTTCTTGAACGAGATGCTCGGTGGGCCAACGATTTATCCCGTCATTGATCTGCTGCTGCGCTACTGTTCGGGCAGCTATCTCGGAATACTGGCCTTGCTGCTTCCGACAATGTTGTGGACCAATTGGAATGACGGTCCAGTGCATTCCGGCCTGTCAAGGGATTTTGCTGTTGCAGTCGTTGTCATCCTTGGGCTGTTCTTCGGATTGGGTGTCTCGAGCGACCCATCGATTCGAAACATTTTGATGATCGCGATGCTTGTGCCGATGATCTTGCTGACCTTCAGGCATGGGTGGAGAGGCATTGCATTGGGAGCGCTACTGGCAAGTTTTGGGCTTGAGTTCTCTCTTCCCCGGATCTATCAGGCCGGGTTATTTGATCAGCATGTATACAATGTCCAGTTGCTATACGGGGTCATAACAACGGTTCTCTTTGTGTTTAACGCGCGCCTGCGTGATTTTGCCCGCAATGGGGTTTCGAACCGCACGAAGGACGACCCGTTTCTATTTGCTCGCGCGAGCTATTCCAGTGCCGAACGTCTGTTGCGCAATCGCGTGCTTGAATATTCTGATATCAATGTACAGATCAACAGGATGCGCAAAGACGTCATAGCTGATTTGAGGGCAAAAGGGCAGCATGCGGTTGCAATGGAGATGACACGAGTTAGTGTGCTTGAGTCGCAGTTATTGCAGCAATATGTAGCCGCACTGTATCCGTTGGAAATCGAGACGCACGGGCTATATCAAGCGTTGCGTTCGCCGGCCCTTGAGCGCTTCTGTCAATCTCAATTTGAGCACGTGTTTCGCGGGAATTGCAAAAGTCTGTCGTTAGAGCTACAGCTGAGCGCGTACCGGAGTGTGCTCAACTGTGTCGAGATCCTGCCTTCGGCTAGCAGGCATTTCATCCAGGCGCGTGCGTGGACAGGCAAAGGGGCTAGGGGGGTTGTGGTGCGCGTTATTGCAGACTCTTCGTCAGCCGAGTTGGTTGGGCGCGACTCAAATGATGTTGAAGCCGAACTGGATGCACGATTGAAAGCGCATGGCGGCATGCTGCGCCGCCGCCATGCAATGGTTGTGACGTTTCTTGTTGCTGAGCCTGATTCTGTGGAGGTCAGGGGGAAACTATCCACCGGTCCCCAGTTGCTTCGCGCCGGGCTAGTACCGTGAAGTTCTTTGTCTTATAGACGAGTCGTGCTTGATCCCGTTGGATTGCATCAGGTGTTGCCGGGTCATTTGAGCGCGTGCTTGCAGAAATCTTGTTAGCTGAAGGCAACACGACGCGCTCCACATCCTTGCCCATTGGCAAGGTCCAGAGGGCGTTGTCCACTCTGGCGACCACCGCACGGACTACGCCGGTTACATCGTTGATCTGCAGATAGGTCACCCCGTCGCGATGGAGTTCATATATGGCAAGTGAGGGGTCAATGGCGAGGTTAGCGGCCTTGGGGGTGCTATCGCCAAGTCCGGTCATCGCATGTGCGCCAATACCGCCACTGGGACAGCATTGAGCCATCGCCGCGCCTGATGAAAAAATTCCAGCGATTAAGCAAAAAGCCTTGAGCCAATTGTTTGCGTTTTTCATGATTTTGCCTTCCCCCTGCGTGGGGCAACTCAGCCTGCAATTCAGGCCTTTGTACGTTACGTCCTGATGGAGCAGTTTTGTTGATTGTTTGTGGCAGAAAATCGTAGGTTAATACCTAGCGAGTAAGGCACTGATCACTAGATCCACTCAAACGTGTTCACTCGTCCCTAGATCTATCTATCTGTCCATGATGTGTAGCGTTGTGGCGGGGCCAAATCAGTGGCTCAGCTCGAGTTCGCTGCTGGCACGCTCAAACCACCCAATCACCTGCTGGTGATGCGCCTGGCCCCAGCGACGCAGAAATTGCTGGGTGTGGTGGTCGTTGGAGTTGCGCAGGCTGGTCAGACGCTCGGCGATAAAAAGGGCGGTCAATCGCTGTGCGCAGTCGACTTCGATGCAATGGCGCCAGGCGGTGTAGCTGTCGGGAAGGGCGGCAGACATTGGGCGGGCTCCGGTAGGCAAGGAAATGAACATGAAGGCGCAGGCAAGCAAGCATGGGCTTGCTTTTGCGCAGCGATTGTTACTTTATAACACTTCATCTCCCTCGCTGGGCCAAGCTCCCGTGTCGTGTTCACTGCCGTTGTCCGTCTGCTCCAAGTCGAGTCGGTCGCCAGATCGGAGATGGCGAGGCTGCTGTCTCTGTCGCCCCGGGTGCGCCGCATGAAGCGGCGACAGCTGCTGCAGACCGCCGGCGCGGCGCTGGTGCTGTCGCCGGGCCTGGGCTATGCGCAAGAGGTTCCGGCACTGCGCAGCTGCGGCGTACAGCAGCACGATGACGGCCTGCGGCTTCGACTCGACTTGAGCGGCCAGGTCGCGTACCGCAGTTTCAGTCTGTCCGATCCCGAACGCTTGGTCATCGACCTGTCCGGCGTCTCGACCCGGCCACCGCGGATCGATCCGTTGCCTGGCGGCCTTGCCGTCGTCGCGATTCGCAGCGGTCCGCAGATGGACGGATTGCGCGTGGTGCTCGATCTGGTGCAGCCGCTGGCATCGACTGCGCGGTGGGAGGGCAATGCGCTGGTGCTGGATCTTGCTGCGGCTTCCGGCGCTGCGTCGTTGTCCGCCGCCGATCGAAGCGATCCGGCCGTCGCAGCGGCGGTGCCCACGCGTTCGCGCCTGCACCCCTACGTGGTCGCCATCGACGCCGGCCACGGCGGCAAGGATCCCGGCGCAGTCAGTGCCGATGCGCGTTACGAGAAGCATGTGGCCATGGCGGTCGCGGGGCGCCTGCACCAGCGTCTGGCGGCCGACCCGCGTTACCGGCCGACGATGATCCGCAGTGACGATCGCTTCGTGCCGCTGCATGAGCGGGTGTTGATCGCCCATCGCCACAACGCCGATCTGTTCGTCTCCATCCACGCCGATGCTGCACCCAACAGCGAGGCACGCGGTGCCTCGGTTTTTGCGCTGTCGCAGAACGGCGCCAGCTCCGCATTGGCGCGCTGGATCGCCGATAGCGAGAACGCGGCCGACGACATGGGCGATAGCGCGCGCCGTTTGCGGGTGCCGAGCAATCCGGTGTTGTCGCAGGTGCTGGCCGATCTGTCGCTGAGCGGCACCATCGCCAGCAGCCTGCAGTTCGGCAGCTTGATGCTCGGCCGTCTGCAGCAGGTGACACGGCTGCATCAGAACCAGGTCGGACAGGCCGGCTTTGCGGTATTGAAGTCGCCGGATATCCCCTCGCTGCTGGTGGAAACCGGCTTCATGAGCAATCGCGACGATTGCCGGCGGCTGTGCGGCGATGCGCATCAGGACGAACTTGCGCAGACCTTGCATGCAGGCATCGACGATTACTTTCAGGCATTTCCCGGTCGCGCCTGAGGCGCGATCTCTTCCCCCTCATTCAACGAGCTTTCGATGTCCGCCACGCTTCCCGATGTTGCCGTTACCGAACTTTCCACGTTGAGCGCGCCGCTGCGTTGGGTGGGCATGCAGGACATCGCCATGCCGGTGCGCCTGGACGAAGCCGAGCCAAGCGGAACTGTGGCCGCGCGCGCCACTGTGCAGGTGGATCTGCCACAGCCCGAGCGTAAGGGCATCCATATGTCGCGGTTGTATCGATTGCTCGATCAGCACCTGGAGCAACCGTTGTCGCCGGCGATGCTGTCGCATTTGCTGCAGGCCATGATCGACAGCCACGCCGATTGCGGCAGCCGCGCAGCGCGCGTGTCGCTGGCCTTCGAGTTGATGCTGCGGATACCGGCACTGCTGAGCGAAGGGCTGGCCGGTTGGCGCGCGTATCCGGTGCGGATCGATGCGCAATGCAGGGCAGGGCGCAGCCATGTACGTCTGCAGATCGATGTGCTCTACGCCTCTACATGCCCATGTTCTGCGGCGTTGTCGCGCCAGTTGCTGAGCGAGGCGTTCTTGCAGCAACACGCCGGGCGTGAGGCACTGCCGCCGGAAGACGTTGCGCACTGGCTGCAACATCACGGCTCGTACGCCACGCCGCATAGCCAGCGCAGCGTGGCGCAGGTGCGCGTGGACCTGATCGCCTGCACGCAGCGGTTCGATATCCGCGAGTTGGTCGGTCTGTGCGAACACGCGCTGGCCACGCCGGTGCAGGCCGCAGTGCGGCGCATCGACGAGCAGGCGTTTGCGCGCTTGAACGGCGCCAACCTGATGTATGTCGAAGACGCTGCGCGGCGTCTGCGCAACATACTGGCCGAGCGCTATGCCAACTTCCATGTGGCGGTTCGCCATTTCGAAGGTCTGCATGCCCACGACGCGGTTGCCGAGACCGACAGCGATGCCGAGGGCTTTCATCCATTTGCCGATTGAGGGATTGCCATGCCGTGCAAGAATTCGCTGCGTTGTGCGCCACGTCCACGCAAACGCGGTGTCGATCTGGCTGCGATGCGCAGTGCGCAGCCCACCGTGCAAGCGTGCGTCGTTGCCGGGCCGTCTGTGGTCATTCGCGCCAACGCGATCGGTGCGAATACGAGAGTGCATCGCTGCTGATCGGCAGCAATGTCGCTGGAGTTTTGCTGCGGGTTTCGCGGCAAGTCAGCCGGCACCCACAAGCGAGCGCGACAGATTGCACATGGGTTGCTGCAACTGAGGCGCCATCTGAAGCGGTGGCTCAGGTGCAGCTTGGCGTCGATCTGCAGCGGCCCTGGCGATGCACCGCGGACCAACTGCGTCGTAACGACTGCGCCACAACGCAAAAGCCCCGCAATGCGGGGCCCTGGCGTTTTTCTGCAGCGAGACGGGAGTGGTGCTCCCTAGGGGGCTCGAACCCCTGTTTTAGCCTTGAGAGGGCCACGTCCTAACCATTAGACGAAGGGAGCGTTTTGTCGCGTCCTGTGCAGCGGGCTAGTATAGTGTGGCAACAGCCGTTGGGCAATCCTGCAACACGAAACGGAAACGCCATCATCGAACCCTCAGTTACATCTCCGTTCACGCTGCGCGTCATTCCACGCGACCAGCACACCATCTCGCGCAAGGACATCAGCCCAAACGCGCTGCGCGTGCTGTACCGCTTGCGCGAATCGGGCTTTGGCGCCTACCTGGTCGGCGGCGCGGTCCGTGACCTTTTGGTTGGCGGTCATCCCAAGGATTTCGACGTGGCCACCAGCGCCACGCCGGAAGAAGTCAAGGCGCTGTTCCGCAACTGTCGTCTGATCGGCCGCCGCTTCCGCCTGGCGCATGTCGTGTTCGGCCGCGAGATCATCGAAGTGGCCACGTTCCGCGCCAATGTCGACGACGGCAGCGGCGATCGCGAACTGGATAACGGCCGGCTGGTGCGCGACAACGTCTACGGCAGCATCGAAGACGACGCGATCCGCCGCGACTTCACCTGCAATGCCCTGTACTACGCGATCGAGGATTTCTCGGTGCGCGACTACTGCGGCGGCTTCGAAGATGTGCAGGCACGGCTGATGAAGTTGATCGGCGACCCGGAGCTGCGTTACCAGGAAGACCCGGTGCGCATGCTGCGCGCGGTGCGTCTGGCAGCCAAGTTGAACTTCGACATCGAAGCCGGCACCGCAGAACCCATCCCGCGCCTGGCCGGGCTGTTGTCCGAAGCCGCGCCGGCGCGGTTGTTCGAAGAAATTCTCAAGCTGTTCCTGTCCGGGCACGGCGTGGCCAGTTTCGAAGGCCTGGAGCGTTACGGCCTGCTCGGCGCGCTGTTTCCCGAAAGTGCCGCAGCCCTGAAATCCAACCGCAGCGGCGCGTTGCGCGCGATGGTGCTGGAAGGCCTGCGCAACACCGATGCGCGCGTGGCCAACGACGAGCCGGTGTCGCCCGCATTCCTGTTCGCCCTGCTGCTGTGGCCGGCGTTCTGCCGCACCTTGATGGGCCTGCAGGCGCAGGGCGTGCAGCCGGAAGACGCGCAGCGTCGTGCGGCCGACCGGGTTACCTTGCATCAGCTCGAGCGGGTGGCATTGCCGCGCCGTTTCTCGCTGCCGATGCAGGAAATCTGGCTGCTGCAAACGCGCTTTTCCTCGCGTCAGCGCAAGCGCGTGTTCCGCACCTTGTCGCATCCGCGTTTTCGCGCCGCGTTCGATTTTCTGGTGCTGCGCCAGTTTGCTTCGCCCGATCACGCCGCCGATGTGGAGTTCTGGCGCGAGGCGCAGAAGTCCTCCGGCCAGGAGCTGGTCGATGCGATCGAAACCGCGCAGGCCGATCAAGAGGGCGAAGAGGGCGCGCCACGCAAGCGCCGTCGTCGCCGTCGTCGCACCGGCGCCCCTGCAGGCGAGTAGGGCATGCACACCGCCTTTGTCGGCCTGGGTGCCAACCTGGGCCAGGCCGAGGCCAGCGTGCGCGCTGCCATCGCCGCGCTCGGCGCGTTGCCGCAGTCCACGTTGATTGCGGCCTCGCGCCTGTATCGCACGCCGGCCTGGGGCCGCGAGGACCAGCCCGATTTCATCAACGCCGCAGCGCAGTTGCGTACCGCGCTGGCGCCGCTGCAGTTGTTGGACGCGCTGCTCGGCATCGAGCAGGCCTTCGGCCGGCAGCGCCAGGCCGGCGAGCGCTGGGGCCCGCGCACGCTGGATCTGGATCTGCTGCTGTATGCCGATCAGGTGATCGACCTGCCGCGCCTGCAGGTGCCGCATCCGCATCTGCAGGTGCGCGCCTTCGCGCTGTTGCCGCTGTCCGAGCTGGCTCCGGAGGCGATCATTCCTGGGCATGGAACAGTGCGGCACGCCCTGCAATCGATCCAGGTCAGCGGGCTGGAGCCGATTGGGTAGATAATGGCCGGCTTATCACCCCACGTAATGACTTCATGAGCAGCCATACCGACAGCAAGCCCTGGACCGTGCCAGCCTTGGCGCAGGCCAAGCGCGACGGTCGAAAACTGGTCATGTTGACCGCGTACGACGCCGGCTTTGCACGCACTTTCGATGCCAATGGCGTGGACCTGATTCTGGTCGGCGATTCGCTGGGCATGGTGGTGCAGGGGCATACCTCCACGCTGCCGGTGACCACCGCCGATATGGTCTATCACACCGCCTCGGTGGCACGTGCGCTGGAGCGTGCGTTGCTGGTGGCCGATCTGTCATTCCAGGCCGATGCCACGCCCGAGCGTGCGCTGGACGCGGCCACGCAGCTGCTGCAGGCCGGCGCGGAGATGGTCAAGCTCGAAGGCGCCGGGCACAAGCTCGAGGTCATCCGCTATCTGGTCGAGCGCGAGATCCCGGTCTGCTCGCACCTGGGGCTCACCCCGCAATCGGTGCTGCGCTTCGGTGGCTACAAGGTGCAGGGACGTGGCGAAGCCGGCGAACAGTTGCGTCGCGATGCACAGGCGGTGGTCGATGCCGGTGCCAGCCTGGTCGTATTGGAATGCGTGCCGACCCCGATCGCCGCGCAGATCAGCGCCGAGCTCAGCGTGCCCACCATCGGCATCGGTGCCGGCCCCGGCTGCGATGGCCAGGTGCTGGTGATGCACGACATGCTGGGCCTGGACAGCGGCCATCGCCGTCCCAAGTTCGTCAAGGATTTCCTCGCCGAAGGCGGCTCGGTCGCGGGTGCGGTACGCGCGTATGCGCAAGCCGTGCGCGACGGCAGCTTTCCCGATGCAGAGCACGCGTACGCCGCATGATTCAGACCATTACCGATCTTTCCACCCTGCGCGCACTGGTCACCGGCTGGAAGCGCGAGGGCTTGCGCGTGGCGCTGGTGCCGACCATGGGCAACCTGCACGCCGGCCACTATTCGCTGGTGATGCTGGCGCGCCAGTACGCCGACCGTGTGGTGTCGAGCGTGTTTGTCAACCCGACCCAGTTCGGCCCGAACGAAGACTTCGCGCGCTACCCGCGCACGCCCGAGTCCGACCTGCGCGGGCTGGAAGACGCTGGCTGCGATGCGCTGTGGCTGCCGGACGTGGACACCATGTATCCGCTCGGCACCGCACTGGCCACGCCGATCCATGCGCCTGGCGTCAGCGACGTGCTGGAGGGCGTGTGCCGGCCGGGGCACTTCGATGGCGTGTGCACCGTGGTGGCGCGCCTGTTCAATCAGGTGCAGCCGGACGTGGCCGCATTCGGCAAGAAGGACTATCAGCAGCTGGCGGTGATCCGGCAGATGGTGGCTGACCTGGCGTTTCCGATCGAGATCCTGGGCGGCAGCATCGTGCGCGAGGCCGATGGCCTGGCGATGAGCTCGCGCAACCAGTATCTGACGGCCGATGAGCGCCCCCAGTCGACGCACATCCGCAAGGTGTTGCTGCAGATGCGCGAGAGCTACGCCGCCGGCACGCCGCGTGCGCAGGTCGAAGACACCGCCACCCAGGCGCTGGAACAGGCCGGTTTCCGCGTCGATTACGCGGTGGTGCGTCTGCCCGACCTCAGCGAGCCGGGCGACAGCAACACTGGCGCGCGCGTGGCCCTGATCGCCGCACGCCTGGGCAATACCCGGCTGATCGACAATCTGGAATTCTGAGGGCCGCCGCTGCGTCCGGGCTGAAGCCCTCACCACCGACCGCGCTGCAGGCCGGTCGGCGCGGGCGCTTTCCGCTAAAATGCCTGCTTTCCTTTAGCCGTTGCCCGTCATGCACCTGTCCCTGCTGAAAGCCAAGATCCACCGCGCCACCGTCACCCATTCCGAGCTCAATTACGAAGGCTCGATCGCCATCGACGGCCTGCTGCTGGAAGCCACCGGCATCCGCGAGTTCGAACAGGTGCACATCTGGGACGTCACCAACGGTGCGCGTTTCAGCACCTATGCCATCCGTGCCGAGGAAGGCAGCGGCATCATGTCGCTCAACGGCGGCGCTGCGCGTCATGTGCAGGTGGGCGATCTGATCATCGTTGCCGCCTTCGCCAGCATGAGCGAAGACGAAGCCAAGACCTTCAAGCCCAATCTGGTATATGTGAACGCGCACAACGCGATCTCCCACACCAACCACAGCATCCCCACGCAGGCCGCATGACACACACCAACGGATTCGACGCGCTTCACGCCCACGCCCAGCGCCTGCGCGGCGCTGCCATCCCCGTATTGCTTGACGCCGAGCCGCAACGGCCGTCGCAGTACGCCAGGCAGGTCGGTCCGTTGTATTTCAACTTCGCGCGGCAGAAGTACGACCGCGCCGCGCTCGATGCCTTGTTCGCGATTGCGCGCGAGCGTGATCTGGCCGGTGCGTTCCAGCGCCTGTTCCGCGGCGAGCAGGTCAATGTCACCGAACAGCGCGCTGCCTTGCATACCGCGTTGCGTGGCGATCTGACCGATGCGCCGGTGGCCTCCGACGCGTATGCAACCGCTGCCGAAGTGCGCCAACGCATGGGCGCGCTGATCCAGCAGCTGGAAGCCACCGACGTCACCGATATCGTCAGTGTCGGCATCGGTGGCTCGGACCTGGGGCCGCGGCTGGTGGCCGATGCCTTGCGTGTGCCGTCGGGTGCGCGGTTTCGCGTGCATTTCGTCTCCAATGTCGATGGCGCGGCGATGCAGCGCACGCTGGCGACGCTGGACCCGGCGCACACCGCCGGCATCCTGATTTCCAAGACCTTCGGCACCCAGGAAACCCTGCTCAACGGCAGCATCCTGCACGCCTGGCTGGGCGGCAGCGAGCGGCTGTATGCGGTGAGTGCCAATCCCGAGCGCGCCGCCAAGGCGTTCGACATCGCGCAAAGCCGCGTGTTGCCGATGTGGGACTGGGTCGGTGGGCGTTATTCGCTATGGTCGGCGGTGGGTTTCCCGATCGCATTGGCGATCGGCTTCGAACGTTTCGAGCAGTTGCTCGAAGGCGCAGCGCAGTTCGATGCGCATGCGCTCAACACGCCGCTGGAAGAAAACGTCGCGGTGCTGCACGGGCTCACTGCCGTGTGGAATCGCAACCTGCTCGGCAGCGCGACGCATGCGGTGATGACCTACGACCAGCGTCTGGCCTTGCTGCCGGCGTATTTGCAGCAGCTGGTGATGGAGAGCCTGGGCAAGCGGGTCAAGCTCGACGGTTCTGCGGTGGATAGCGACACCGTGGCGGTGTGGTGGGGCGGTGCGGGCACCGATGTGCAGCACAGCTTCTTCCAGGCGTTGCACCAGGGCACCAGCGTGGTGCCGGCCGATTTCATCGGTACCGTGCATAACGACGATCCCTACGCAGAAAACCATGTCGCGTTGATGGCCAATGTGCTTGCGCAGACCGAGGCGCTGGCCAACGGCCAGGACAGCAGCGATCCGCACCGCAGCTATCCGGGCGGCCGCCCGAGCACGGTGATCCTGCTCGATGCGCTCACCCCGCAATCGCTGGGCGCGCTGATCTCGATGTACGAGCACAGTGTCTACGTGCAATCGGTGATGTGGGGCATCAACGCGTTCGACCAGTTCGGTGTGGAGCTGGGCAAGCAGTTGGCCAGCCAGTTGCTGCCGGCGCTGAAGGGCGAGTCGGCCGATGTGGCAGACCCGGTGACGCGCGAGCTGCTGGCCAAGCTGCGCGGCTGAGTAGTTGCGCATTGGTAGCGTGCTGGACAACGAGGCCTTCGGGCCTCGTTGTCGTTTGGGCGAAGCGGTACGGTGCGCGGGTGCATGCGACCTGCAGCCTGCAGGTCCGCTCTCTGCGCGGGACATAGGCTGGTCTGGCTAAAATGGCCAAATTACCAAAAATGGTAAATTTGGGAGTAGGCTGATACCCGTACTCCTCACAGGACCGTCCGATGCCACACCCGCAGGATCTGCCCGGCCTGGAAAAATCTCCTGCCGCCGACATCAAGGTGAAGGGCTGGCCCAGCCTGATGCGCAAGGTGCGCACGCATGGCGCAGTGGTCATCACCAATCACAATCACCCCGAGGCGGTGGTGGTGGATGCGGAGGAATACCGGCGCCTGGTGAGTCAGGCAAGCGCGGCCGCCGATGCCTCGACGCGGGCGCAGTCGCTGCAGGCATTGCAGCTGAAGTTCGATGCGCATCTTGCGGCGGTGACCGAAGGCGCGGGTCTGGCTGCGGCGATCAGCAAGCCCGCACGCCGGGGCAGGAAGGTCACCCTGGGTCCGTCGCTCTAAATCGTGGGACACATCCTGGTGCTGGCCGGCGTCAACGGCGCCGGCAAGAGTTCGCTGCTGGGTACCTTGCTGCAGGAAGACGGCGCAACCTGGTTCAACCCGGACGCGTTCACCCGAGACCTGGTGGAGCAGGGCTGGTCACCCGAAGACGCCAACGCGCAAGCCTGGCAGGAAAGCGTGCGACGGCTGCGCCAGGCCATGGATGCTGGCCACGACTATGCATTTGAAACCACCCTGGGCGCGACGACCATCCCGCGCCTGCTGCGCGAGGCCTGCGAGACGCATACGGTGGCGATCTGGTTCTGCGGCCTGTCGACGGTCGCGTTGCATATCGAACGTGTGGCCGCGCGCGTTGCCGCTGGCGGGCATGCCATTGCCGAGCAAAAGATCCGTAAACGCTTCGATGCCTCGCGCGCCAACCTGATCGCGTTGTTGCCGCATCTGGCGGTGTTGCACGTCTACGACAACAGCGCGCCCGCCGATGCGGCGGGGCAGGCCGAGCCGCTGCTGGTGCTGGAACTGGACCGAGCCGGCTTGCACTATCCGACAACGTTAGAAGCGTTGGCGCAGGTGCCCGACTGGGCAAAGCCCATCGTGATGGCGGCATTGGAGATGCGCGGCGCGTCTTGAGCAGAGCATCCGGGCGGACATGCGCGAGTCGCCTGCCTGATTGAAGATAGCAGTGGCTAGTAAAACTGCTTCACACCGGTCTACTGCAGGGCGGCCGATCTGCGGGTTTGCTGCAGGGCCCTTGCCCGCCCACCGTCGCGGGACACGTCGCAAGTACGGACTGGTTGAAGAATGTAGATAGATCACTTGTAGAGCAGATGATCTTCAGCTTGGCTGCAGGGCCCTTGCCCGCCCACCATCGCGGGACACGCCGCAAGTACGTCCATGTAGGCTCTTACGCGGCATCCATGCCGCGTAAGGTCCCGCGACGGTGGGCGGGCAAGGACCAGTCGAGATGGTCGGTTTTCATGGCTTTCAACAAAGCAACCAGCAGACTTTCTGGTGCGGTGTCCTCGCCGATTGCGGGACCGTGTGGCGGCATGGATGCCGCCACCGAGCCCTCGACGCACTCGACTTCTTCGCGTTTGCTGCAGGGCCCTTGCCCGCCCGCCATCGCGGGACACGCCGCAAGTACATCCATGTAGGCTCTTACGCGGCATCCATGCCGCGTAAGGTCCCGCGATGGTGGGCGGGCAAGGGCCAGTCGAGTTGGTCGGTGCGCGTAGCTTTCAACAAAGCAACCAGTACCCTGTCTGGTGCGATGTCCTCACCGATTGCGGGACCGTGTGGCGGCATGGATGCCGCCACCGAGCCCCCATGGACGGGTTCACGGCGTGTCCCGCGAGCGGTGAGGGCATCGCACGCTCGACCGACTCACGCGCCCTCACACGAGCGCCCGTCGCGCAGTTGATACAACGGACGAAAGACCATGCCGCTCGCAGCGCTTTGCCGCACTGCGAGCGACGAGGCCATCCGCTTAGGCCTTGCCCAACTTAACCGCCACCGGGTCGCCGGTGAGATAGCCCACCGCCGCACCGAAGCGGTTCTTGTAGTTGGCGCGGATCAGCGGATCCAGCGTGGCCTTGACGGTGTCGTGCAGCGGGCTTTCCCAGTCGCCGGGGTGCTGGAAATTGCTCATCACGTAGGTCCAGCCGTGGATCTCGTCGACTGCATGCAGGCCGGTCGATTCGGCACCGGCGGGCACCGACAGCACACGCGTCAGCATGCCGCTGTCCACGTTGTAGGCCCACAGGAAATTATTGACGTGCAGGCTGCTGTCTTCGCCGATGAACAAGGTGCGCAGGGTTTCGGAGAACTTGAGGTTGTCCGGGTTGGCCAGGCGTTCCGGGTCGGCCAGGTTGCCCAGCGCATCGGCCTTGGCCAGATCGTGGCCGGTGAGTGCGGCCGGAGCGACCATGTCGATCGGCACCCACTCGCTGTGAATCGGCGCGCCGCTGCTGTCGTGGCGGCCGCCACGCAGGTTGAGCGCATACACCGCACCGGAGTCCGGACCTTGTACTTTCACATCGCCCGAGCCGTCGCGCATGCTGGTGACGATGTAGGACATCGCCATGTAGGCGATCTTGTCGCGGGCGTTGACGGTGGTGCCTTCGAGTTTGGTGAAGCCCAGGCTGCCGCCGGCCAGCGCCGCATAGCGATGGGTTTCCAGATAGGTGGCCGCCTTCTCCATGCCGGGCTTGATGCGGATCCAGTTGAAGGTGCCGTTGAACGGGATCCTGGTGAAGGAGGCATCGCCCGGGTCGCTCAGATGCACGTCGAGGATGTCGGCGGCGGTGAGGCGATCGGCCAGGGCCTGGATTTCGGCGCTGGTGGCGTGGCCGAGCTTGATCCAGCTCAGCGTAGCGGCGCCCGGGCCGACGCCCGAGGTCTGGTGCCACTTGCCCACGTACAGGGTGCCGGCCGACAGATCCGCCTTGCGATCGGCGATGAACATGAACAACCCACCATTGGTGGCGTCGTCGCCCATCAATACGGTGCGTTGGTCAGGCATCACCTGCACCAGCTCGTGCGAGATGCGGCCCAGGCAATAGTGCTTGCGTACGCTGCCGGTTCCGTCCGGGTGCACGGTGATTTCCGGCAAGTGGCCGTAGTGATACGGATTGGCTTTTTCCGGGTCGCCGTACAGATGCGTGCTGTAGCTGCGGAACTGGGTGTTGCCGGCCAGCGCGGTGGCGTCGGGCTCGTACTCTTCGCTGGATAGATGGGTATTCCACGGCGACAGGCTGGCGCCGCAGGTGGTCCACAACCCGTGCACCGGCGCGGTGTCGACGTTGTGGTACTTCACCAGCGACAGCTTGCCGGTAGCCGGGTCCTGATCCAGCGTCAGCACCGCGATCGGCGCTGGCAAATGGCGGTTGGTGTCGTTGCCGGCCTGGTCGCGAGTGGTGTATTCGAACTGCACCACCGCGAACACGTGATTGCCTTTGACTCCTGCCACCTTGGCATTGGGCAGGGTCAGCAGCGAGGAACCGTCCGGGCAATCGGAAAAGAACGGGCGTTCGGCACCGGGTTTGGAGCGGTCGATGATCGGCCGGTGCTGGATGTCGTAATAGCCGCCGGCCAGCACGGTGCCGCCCTTGCCGTCGGGCACCTGGTCGCCGGTGACGAAGAACGGGTGATAGGCCAAGTCGTAGCGCTGCGTGCTGCCGTCACTACGGGCGATGGTCAGTGCCGAGCCGACCGTGGTGGTGGCCATCGCGGCCGGGTTGGCCAGGCTGGGTGCGGGCATGCCATGGAAGGTGGCCGACACCAGCCGGGTCGGGGTTTCCGACGGCCGTAACGGGCGTGCAGCCAAGGCGGCGCCGCCGAGTTGCTGCAGGGCGGCGGCGCTGGCGCTGCCAAGCGGCAGCATCGGGACGGACGCCAGCAGTTGCATGAGGCGGCGGCGGGCGGGATCGGGGGAGGCAGACATCGAAACTCCAGGCAAAGACAACGATCAACGATGGCCTGCGGCGCATCGGCAAGCCGGTCACGCTAGGCTGGCCGTATGACAGTTGTTTGACGACGGGCTCACCCGTTGGCTGGGGTTTGGATGTGCGCATCCCAGCGGACCCGACCGCGCTGTATCGACACGGGCCGGCTGCGCATCCCTGACAGCACCGGGTGGTGCGATGCAGCAAAGTGCGCGTTTGTCGAATGCCAAGCAGCGCGCCGGATTCGGTGGTTTTCCGTGGTTTGACAGGTGCTGCCGGTATTCCAAGGCTATAGCCGCGGCCAATAAGTTGCCGGCCATTTGGCATACGGGCTGGCGCGGTTGACAGGGTAGGGGAATCACGCAAGCGTACGCCGCCTAATGGCCTGCGGCGTCACGCATCGCCGTGGGGAGAACCACCTGGAGACCTGGATCTTGGACAAGCTGCTTCGTCGTACCGCCGCGCCTGTCGCGCGTCGTGCCCTCTCTCTGGCTACCGCCGCCGCGGTGCTGATGCTGGCCGCCTGCCAAGGCAAGGACACCGCTGCCGAGGCGAGCAAGGCCGCGCCGGCCGCCGCACCCGCCGAGGCGTCCACCGCGATCCATCCCGACCAGTGGCCCTCGCCGAAGTGGCCGTTCGCCCAGGACCAGGCCCTGGAGCAGCGCATTACCGATGTGATGGCCAAGATGAGCGTCGAAGAGAAGGTCGCGCAGACCATCCAGGGCGACATCGCCAGCCTGACCCCGGACGATGTGCGCAAGTACCGCATCGGGTCGGTGCTGGCCGGCGGCAACTCCGATCCCGGCGGCAAGTACGACGCCAGCCCGGCCGAGTGGCTGAAGCTGGCCGACGCGTTCTATGAAGCGTCGATGGACACTTCCAAGGGCGGCAACGCGATCCCGATCATCTTCGGCATCGATGCGGTGCACGGCCAGAGCAATATCGTCGGCGCCACGCTGTTCCCGCACAACATCGGTCTGGGCGCCACGCGCAACCCGGAGCTGATCAAGCAGATCGGCGAAGTCACCGCCGCCGAAACCCGCGTCACCGGCATGGAGTGGACCTTCGCGCCGACCGTGGCGGTGCCGCAGGACGACCGCTGGGGCCGCAGCTACGAAGGCTATTCCGAGTCGCCGGACGTGGTGGCCAGCTTTGCCGGCAAGATGGTCGAAGGCGTGCAGGGCGTGCCGGGCACCCCGCAGTTCCTCGACGGCAGCCACGTGATTTCCTCGGTGAAGCATTTCGTCGGCGACGGCGGCACCACCGACGGCAAGGACCAGGGCGACACCAAGGTGTCCGAAGCCACCATGCGCGACATCCACGCCGCCGGTTATCCGCCGGCGATCGCGGCCGGTGCGCAGACGGTGATGGCCTCGTTCAACAGCTTCAACGGCGAAAAGATGCACGGCAACAAGGTCATGCTGACCGACGTGCTCAAGGGCCGCATGAACTTCGGCGGCTTCGTGGTTGGCGACTGGAATGGCCACGGCCAGGTCAAGGGCTGCACCAACGAAAACTGCCCGGCCTCGTTCATTGCCGGCGTCGACATGGCGATGGCGTCCGACAGCTGGAAGGGCATCTACGAAACCGAGCTGGCGGCGGTGAAGTCGGGTCAGATCTCGACCGAGCGCCTGGACGATGCGGTGCGCCGCATCCTGCGCGTCAAGCTGCGTCTGGGCCTGTTCGAAGCCGGCAAGCCGTCCAAGCGTCCGCTCGGCGGCAAGTACGAATTGCTGGGCGCGCCGGAACATCGTGCGATCGCCCGCCAGGCGGTGCGCGAGTCGCTGGTGCTGCTGAAGAACCAGGCCGGCATCCTGCCGTTGGACCCGAAAAAGCGCGTGCTGGTGCTGGGCGACGGCGCCAACGACATGGGCAAGCAGTCCGGCGGTTGGACGCTGAACTGGCAGGGCACCGGCACCAAGCGCAGCGACTACCCCAATGGCAACACCATCTGGGAAGGCCTGGACAAGCAGATCAAGGCGGCCGGCGGCACCGCCGAGCTGGCAGTCGATGGTGCTTACAAGACCAAGCCGGACGTGGCGGTGGTGGTGTTCGGCGAGAATCCGTATGCGGAGTTCCAGGGCGACATCGCCACCTTGCTGTACAAGCCGGGCGACGAGAGCGAACTGGCACTGATCAAGAAGCTCAAGGCCGAGGGCATCCCGGTGGTGGCGGTGTTCCTGAGCGGACGCCCGTTGTGGATGAACCAGTACATCAACGCGGCCGATGCCTTCGTTGCCGCCTGGTTGCCGGGTTCGGAAGGCGAGGGCATTGCCGATGTGCTGCTGCGCAAGGCCGATGGCACGGTACAGAACGACTTCAAGGGCAAGCTGAGCTTCTCCTGGCCCAAGACCGCAGTGCAATTCGCCAACAATGTCGGGCAGAAGGATTACGACCCGCAGTTCAAGTTCGGCTTCGGCCTGACCTATGCCGACAAGGGCGATCTGGCTGCGTTGCCTGAAGACTCCGGTGTGTCTGGCGAGCAGTCGGTGGGCGGGGTGTACTTCGTGCGCGGCAAGCCGGCGCTCGGCATCGCGATGCAGCTGTCCAATGCCGGCCAGGCCAACATGCCGGCGACCACGCTGCCGGTGGGCCTGTCCGATGGCAGCCTGAAGATGACCGCAGTCGACCACAAGGCGCAGGAAGACGCGCGGCGTCTGGTCTGGTCCGGCGCCAAGGACTCCAGCGTGCTGCTGGTGTCCGGCAAGCCGGTCGATGTCTCGCGTGAGAGCAACGGCGATGTGCAGCTGCAGCTGACCGTGCGCCGCGACAGCGCGGTGACCGCGCCGGTGTGGCTGGGCGTGGGGTGTGGCGACAAGTGCGGCGGGCGTGTGGATGCGCAGAAGACCCTGGCCGCGCTGCCGCAGGGCCAGTGGAAGGTGGTCGGCGTGCCGTTGAAGTGCTTCGCGGTGGCCGGTGCCGATGTGACCAAGCTGACCCAGGTCGCCAGCATCGAAAGCGCTGCGGCGCTGGACCTGTCGGTGTCGAAGATCGCGCTGGGCGCACTCAACGAAGCCGAAGTCACGCTCGACTGCCCGGTCAAATAAGCAGCACACCCGCAGGCACGCTTGCGGGTTTGCCCAGGTAATCAAGACACAGCCGTCGCCGGCCCCGGCGACGGTTTACAGCGGCCACCCTCAGCGGTGGTGTCATCAGCCGCCGCGGGACGCGCGCGTCGATCGGCCGGGAAGGCCTGCAGCTGCGGTTCGCCGCGCTGCCGTCCCGCACACTAGTGCGGGCGGCGGCAGTCTGCAGGCTTGTCCGGTCCACGACGCGCACCCCAGAGCCAGACAGGAGAGTGCAGTGGGTTTGGCGACGTTGGATATCGTGATTGTGCTGGTCTATCTGACCGGCATCTTCGTGCTCGCGCAGTGGGTCTCGCGCGAGAAGGCAGGCCACACCAAGAGCGCGGAGGATTACTTCCTGGCGAGCAAGTCGTTGCCGTGGTGGGCGATCGGCGCCTCGCTGATCGCCGCGAACATTTCGGCCGAACAGATCATCGGCATGGCCGGTTCCGGCTATGCGATCGGTCTGGCGATCGCCTCCTACGAATGGATGGCGGCGCTGACTTTGTTGATCGTCGGCAAGTTCTTTCTGCCGATCTTCCTGCGCAACGGCATCTACACCATGCCGCAGTTCCTGGAACAGCGGTACGGCAAGTGGATCCGCACGCTGATGGCGGTGTTCTGGCTGCTGCTGTACGTGTTCGTCAACCTCACCTCGATCCTGTGGCTGGGCTCGATCGCGGTCAGCCAGGTCACCGGCATGGACCAGACCCTGGCGCTGGCGTTGATCGGCGTGTTCGCGCTGGTCTATCAGTTGTACGGCGGGCTGAAGGCGGTGGCGCTGACCGATATCGTGCAGGTCACGCTGCTGGTGCTGGGCGGGCTGCTGGTGGCGGGCCTGACCCTGGCGCGCATCGGCGATGGCGCCGGCGTGCTGGCCGGCTTCAAGCAGCTGTGGAGTGCGCACCCGGAGCACTTCCACATGATCCTGAGCAAGGACAACCCGTTCTACAAAGATTTGCCCGGTCTGAGCGTGCTGCTGGGCGGCCTGTGGGTGATGAACATCAGTTACTGGGGTTTCAACCAGTACATCATCCAGCGCGCGCTGGCGGCCAAGAACATCGGCGAGGCGCAGAAGGGCATGGTGTTCGCCGCGTTTCTGAAGCTGCTGATGCCGTTGGTGATCGTGGTGCCGGGCATTGCCGCGGTGGTGCTGGCACCGGATCTGGCCAAGCCCGACCAGGCCTATCCGACCATGATGCAGCTGTTGCCGACCGGCATCCTGGGCCTGGTGTTCGCCGCGCTGGTGGCGGCGATCGTGGCCTCGTTGGCCTCCAAGATCAATTCGGTGGCGACGATCTTCACCCTGGATTTCTACGCCAAGTTCCGCCCGCAGACCGAGCAGAAGCAACTGGTGCGCGTGGGCCGCATCGTGGCCATCGTGGCGGTGGTGATCGGCATCCTCACCGCGCGGCCGTTGCTGGGCAACTTCGATCAGGGCTTCCAGTTCATCCAGGAATTCACCGGCTTCTTCACCCCGGGCGTAGTGGTGATCTTCATGCTCGGCCTGTTCTGGAAGCGCGCCAACGAAGCCGGCGCATTGACCGCGGCGATCGGCTCGGTGGTGCTGTCGTTCGCGCTCAAGTTCGCCTGGCCGGAACTGCCTTTCATGGACCGCATCGGTGTGGTGTTCGTGGCGGAGCTGGTGCTGGCGGTGCTGGTGTCGCTGATGACCGCGCCCACCCAGGCGCGCGATCTGATCCGTACCGACGATGTGGCCTACGGCACCACGCTGGGCTTCAAGATCGGTGCGATCGGGGTGGTAGTAATTCTGATCGCGCTGTATGCGGTGTTCTGGTAATCGCCAACGCAACCGGCTGACATCGGTTGTTGCACGCTGCGCGGCACGCAGGTGTCGCGCCGCAGTGCGTTTGGACGTTGCGGTTTACACGCCACGCAGCGTCTTACACCCGCGCCGCGGCCAGGCTCGCAGCGAGCAGGTTGACCGGTGCTTCGAACTGCTCGTGCCACGGCGTCTGCAGCCAGGTTTCCAACGCCGCGGCCGGCATTGGCTTGGCGATCCAGTAACCCTGGCCTTCGTCGCAGCCCCAGGCGCGCAATTGCGCATACGCCTCGGCCGACTCGATGCCTTCGGCGACCACGCGCTGGCCCAGGCTGTGGCCGAGCTGGATCATCGCCGGCACCAGGGTGCGGTCGGTGCGGCTGTCCGGCAGCGAGCGGACGAAGGATTGATCGATCTTCAACGAGCTGGCCGGCAGCTGCTTGAGATAGCTGAAATTGCTGTAGCCGGTGCCGAAGTCGTCGATGGCAATATGCACGCCCAGCGCCGCGATGGCCGCCAATTGCTCGGTCAGATGCTCCGGGTGGCGGATCATCGCGCTTTCGGTGAATTCGATTTCCAGCCGGCGCGGATCCAGCTTGTGGCGCTCCAATCCGCGCTTGAGCAGGCCGGCAAATCCGGGCCGGTCCAGATCGGCGGCCGACACGTTCAAGGCCAGGTTGAAGTCCAGACCCTGTTGTTGCCAGCGCGCGGCCTGGGCGATGCCGTTGTCGATGACCCAGGCGGTGATGCGGTTGATCAGCGCAGTCTTCTCGGCCATCGGCACGAAGTCGGACGGCATCACCGGGCCGATCATCGGGTGCTGCCAGCGCAGCAGTGCTTCCACCGCCACGCAGCGGTGATCGTGCAGATCCACGCGCGGTTGATAGTGCAGGCGCAACTGACTGGCGCTGTCCAACGCGGCGGGCAGGGCGGCTAGCAGGCGGAAGGTATTGCGCTGGGCCACATCGTGCTTGCGCTCGTACATGCTCCACGGCAAGGCGCGCTCGCGTGAGACATCCACCGCGGTGGTGAGCGAGCGGATGGTATCGGCGGCGCCATAGCTGGTCTGCAGCGCAACCGCGCCGATCGAGGCCACTGCCGTATGCGGAATACCCTGATGTTCCAGCGGCTCGGCGAAGGCCTTGGAGACCTTGATGCACAGCGTGGACAAGCGTTGCGTTTCGGCCTGCGCCAGAAAGCCGAAGGTGGTCGGGTCCAGGCGATACAACGCGGTGCTGGCCGGCAGATAGGCAGCCAGACGACGTTGCGCCAGGGCCACATAGCCATCGGCGTAATCCCAGCCCAGCGCCTTGACCATGTCGCGGAAGTAATCGCTGCCGCAGATGTCCACCGCCACCGCGGTGGTCGCAGGTGCGCCTTCGCGTTGCGAGAGCCAGGCATCCAGGTCCTCGCCAAAGCGCGATCGATTGGGCAGACCGGTCGGGCCATCGCGATAGGTGGTACTGCGCAGGTTTTCCACCCGCAGCACAGCCAGGTCGCGCAGGCCTTTCAACTGGGCGATGGTCGCTGCGTCCAGACCTGGGCGCGGGCTGGTGCCGATCACGCACAAGGTGCCGATGCTGTGGCCGTCGAGCAGTTTCAGCGGTGCGCCTGCGTAGAAGCGGATGAACGGCGGGCCCAGCACCAGCGGGTTGTCGCAGAAGCGCGGATCCAGCTGCGCGTCGGGTACCACCATCACCTCGTCCGAGCGGATCGCATGGGCGCAGAACGCCTGGTCGCGCGGGGTTTCCTGCGCCTCCAGGCCAATACGCGCCTTGAACCACTGGCGGTGCTCGTCCACCAGCGAGACCAGCGCGATTTCCGCACCCAGACTGCGTGCGGCCATCGCGGCGATGGTCTCGAACATCGGGTCCGGTGGCGAGTCCAGCAGGCACAAGCCACGCAGGACGGCCAGCCGGGTCGACTCATCGGCCATCGGCGAAAGCAGGGATTCGGCAGAGCTGAGCATGGATTGCATGTGCTCGTATCGGCCTGAAGCGTGATCCCTTGATCAGAGGCGACTGGCTTTGTTCAGTTGATTGCGGTCAGTGCTGCCGGCAGGCAGCGGGCCATGTGCTGTCGCTGGCCGGATCGATGCAAGCGCGGTGTTTACCGCGACTCGCAGCGTCGGTGATTGGTCTGACTCGGGCGACATTCCTGATCTGCAAAGCCTTTCGCACAAGCGGCGACGGAATGCCTCCAGACCGCTAAACATTGCCGGCTCACGGCCGATCACTGGCTGTACGCAGATTTGTAGAGCCAGCGACAAGCCCGATTTATTTCAGCGCGCCGTTGCTTCTGTGATCTGGGTTGCCTTCACCGCTGTCGGGAGTTGACACAGTGTTCATGCGCGCTGTGGACTCCGCCGTCGCGGTTACGACGTCCCTGCCTGGAAACCGATCGTGAAATCATTGCAGTCTTTCGCTCAACGCATGCTCCTGATCACCGCCGGTCTGGCGCTCTCGTCCGCTGCGCATGCGGGATTGTCGGTCTCGGGCACGCAGTTGCGTGAGTCCAACGGCAACGCGCTGGTGCTGCGCGGGGTCAATTTGCCGCATGCCTGGTACGCAAGCCGTACCGATGCAGCCTTGGTGGCCATCGCTGCGACCGGCGCCAACAGCGTGCGGGTGGTGCTCAGCTCCGGCTACCGCTGGAACCGCACGCCGGAGGCCGAGGTGGCGCGCATCATCGCGCGTTGCAAGAGCCTGGGCCTGATCGCGGTGCTGGAAGTGCACGACACCACCGGTTATGGCGAAGACGGCGCTGCGGCCGGTCTGACCCATGCCACCGCTTACTGGACCAGCATCCGCAAGGCGCTGATCGGTAACGAAGACCACGTGATCATCAATATCGGCAACGAGCCGTTCGGCAATCGCTTGAGCGCGAGCGAATGGGTCAACGGCCATGCCACCGCGATCGCTGCGTTACGCAAGAGCGGTCTGACCCACGCGCTGATGGTGGATGCGCCGAACTGGGGTCAGGACTGGCAGTTCTACATGCGCGACAACGCCGCTGCACTGCTGGCGCGCGACAGCAAGCGCAATGTGCTCTTCAGCGTGCACATGTACGAGGTGTTCGGCAGCGATGCGACGGTCAACAATTATCTGCGCGCCTTCCGCGATAAAAAGCTGGCGCTGGTGATCGGCGAGTTCGGTGGAGACCATCGCGGCGCGCACGTGGACGAGGCAGCGATCATGCGCCGCGCCCGCGAATACAACGTCGGCTATCTGGGCTGGTCGTGGTCGGGCAATGACAGCAGCACGCAATCGCTGGATATCGCAATCGGCTGGAACGCCACGCGCCTCAGCAGCTGGGGGCGCAACCTGATCCTCGGCGCCGATGGCATCACCGCGACCTCGCGCAGGGCGAGCGTGTTCGGATCACGTTGAGAGTGAAGCCCTGCGGTCAGCGTCTTTGGTTTTTGGGATAGGTGAATGGGTTGCTTGCAGAGCTTCCGATTTGCGAGCTTTCTGCAGGGCCCTTGCCCGCCCACCATCGCAGGACACGCCGCAAGTACGTCCGTGTAGGCTCTTACGCGGCATCCATGCCGCGTAAGGTCCCGCGACGGTGGGCGGGCAAGGACCATCGAAGATGGTCGGTGTGCATGTTTGCAAGCAGAGCATGCCGTACGTTGTTCGGAGCACTAAGTGTTCGATCAACCTCTGATCATTTTCCCGTCGCAAGCCGAGCAACAAACGGGCTTTCAACACGCAAGCTACAAACGTCGCATCTGCTATCGCAGGCCGAGTGACAATCTTTAAAAAGCAGCCGACCAACTTTCTGGTGCGGTGTCCTTGCCGGTTGCGGGACCCTCGGCGGCATGGATGCCGCCGAGGAGCCTCCACGGACGGATTCACGGCGTGTCCCGCAAGCGGTGAGGGCACCGTGCTCTCGACTCACCGAGCGTTTGACTTAAGCCTCGGATCGCGCCAAAAAAAAGCGCCATGGTTGAACGGATCAAGCCTCGGGTAGCGTCTGAAAAACGCCACGGTTCGACGTCTCGATGTGACGTCTCAACGCCCGGGCTCGCGTAACGGCCCCGGGCTTGGCCGCTTGGTCAGCTTGCGCTGCAGCGAGCGACGGTGCATGCCGAGCAGGCGGGCGGCAGCGGACACATTGCCGCCGGTTTCGTGCAGCGCCTGCTGGATGTGCTCCCACTGCAGGCGGCTGAGCGGTGTCATCATTTCCCGCGCGGTTTCTTCTTCGTCCGGCTCCGGCAGCTCGTCGTCCTCTTCGCCCAGCGCCCGCATGATGGTCGGGATATTGGCCGGCTTGGGCAGGTAGTCGTCGGCGCCGAGCTTGATCGCCTCCACCGCGGTGGCGATGCTCGCGTAGCCGGTGACCAGCAGGATGCGCATGTCGGCGCGGATCTCGCGTAGCGGCTGGATCAGGCTCAGGCCGGAATCGTGGCCGAGCTTGAGGTCGATCAAGGCGAAATCGGGCAGGGCGCTGCGTGCGGTCGACAGGGCACTGGCCGCGTCGGTGGCGGTCAGGGTCTCCACGCCGCGGCGGGCGAGGCTGCGCTGCAGCGTGCGCAGGTACAAGGTGTCGTCGTCGACCAGCAGGCCGGTACGCAGGGGAGTGCTTGTCATGCGAGTGCCTCGTGTTCGGAGAGCGGCAGACGGAAACCGACGCGGGCGCCGCTGCCTTCGGCGGGCAGCATCCACAACTCGCCCTGCAGCCGCTCGACGGTGGCGTGCGAGAGCGCCAGCCCGACGCCCATGCCGTCGTGCTTGCCGCTGTTGAATAAAGTGCCTGGCAGCATGGCCTGCGAGGTGTCGAAGCCCGGACCGTAGTCGCGGACTTCGCCGCTGAGATGGTCCTGCTCCACGCGCAGGGTGAGATCGATCTGCGGCCGGCCGGCACGTTCGCCGGCATCGGCCGCATTGTTGAGCAGCACCATCAGCAGATGGCTGACGCCCGGCTGCAGCAGCAGGCGCATCGGTGCGTCGTCGTTGCGGCGCAGCTCGATGGTCGGGCGCACCAGCCGCCATTGTTCCAGCACGTCCTTGACCGCCACCTCGCGGCTGAGGTGGCCGTTGTCGGCCGGTGCGGCCAGCGCCAGCACGCGCTCGTGGCACTGCACCAGCAGTTCGCGCAGGGTGTCCAGATCCTCGCGTAATTCGCCCTGGTCGCATTGGTCGGCGATGTCGTCGACCAGCAGGGTCATCGTCGCCAGTGGCGTGTTGAGCTCATGCGCCACCGAGGCCGCATGCGTGGCCAGCGCGACGATGCCCTCGTTACGCGCGAAGCGCTCGCGCAGCGTGGAGATCTCGCGCTCGCGTTCGCGCATCGACAAGGCCAGCCGGGTGGCGAAGGCCAGCACCACCACCGTCGACAGCAGGAAGTTGGCCGCCATGCCCCACATGTGCAGGCTGAGCGGGTCGAAGCTGCCGTAGGGCAGCGGCAGGCCGAATGCCGCACTGATCACATAGCCGGCCACACAGGACGCCGCCACCGCCATTGCCCAGCCCAGCGGCAGGGCCAGCGCAGCCAGCGCGATCAGCACCAGGAACAGCGAGCCGAACGGATTGGCGATGCCGCCGCTCCAGCCCACCATCCAGGTCAGCACGGTCACATCGACCAGGATGTGGCCGAACTCGGTTGCCTGGCTGACCGCGCCGCGGTGGGCAACACGCAGCTGCGCATACAGGTTGAACACTGCCAGCGCGGCCACACCGGCCCACAGCGGTTGCTGCGGCAGGTTCAGGCCCATCACCCCGGTGGCGACCAGGATGGTGGCGGCCTGGCCGGCGGTGGCCAGCCAACGCAGGCTGCACAGGGTTCGCAGGAAGGAAGCGTCGGAGCTGTTCATCACGACAATGCTATGCGCTCGGGGAGGTGGCGGTATGCGACAAACCGTCGCATCGGTGTGGAAGACGGTCCGCGCGGCGCTTCAGCTGTGAGCGAACCGATGACAGGCTAAAATACCGCGATGTACGACGCCGTGACCCGCCCAACCCCTCCCGCCGACGCCACCGCCTGGCCGCGTCGCATCACCCGCAGCGTCAAGATCGGTAGCGTGACCGTGGGCGGCGGCCACCCGGTGGTCGTCCAGTCGATGACCAATACCGACACCGCCGATATCGCCGGCAGCGTCAAGCAGGTGTCCGAGCTCTGGCGCGCCGGCTCGGAAATGGTGCGCCTGACCGTCAACAACGCCGAATCGGCCGCGGCCATTCCGCGCATCGTCGACAAGCTGCGGATGATGGGGATCGAAGTCCCGTTGATCGGCGACTTTCACTACAACGGTCACCAGTTGCTCGCCGCCGAGCCGGCCTGTGCCGAGGCGCTGGCCAAGTACCGCATCAACCCCGGCAATGTCGGTTTCGGCAAGAAGAAGGATCTGCAGTTCGCGCAGCTGATCGAATTCGCCATCAAGTACGACAAGCCGGTGCGCATCGGTGCCAACTGGGGCTCGCTGGACCAGTCGCTGGCCGCGCAGCTGATGGACGAGAATTCGCAGCGCGATACGCCCTGGGATGCCGGCCGCGTGCTGCGCGAGGCATTGATCCGCTCGGCGGTGGATTCGGCCGAGCGTGCGGTGGAACTGGGTCTGGCGCGTGAGCGCATCATCCTGTCGGCCAAGGTGTCCGGCGTGCAGGAGTTGATCGCGGTCTATCGCGACATGGCCGCGCGCTGCGACTTCGCGTTGCATCTGGGCCTGACCGAAGCCGGCATCGGCAGCAAGGGCATCGTGGCCTCGGCTGCCGCGCTGAGCGTGCTGCTGCAGGAAGGCATCGGCGATACCATCCGTATCTCGCTGACGCCGGAGCCGGGCCAGTCGCGCACCCAGGAGGTGATCGTCGCGCAGGAACTGCTGCAGACCACCGGCCAGCGCGCCTTCACCCCGATGGTCACTGCGTGCCCGGGCTGCGGCCGCACCACCTCCGAGTTCTTCCAGGAACTGGCTGGCGTGGTGCAGAACCATGTGCGCGCCAAGATGCCGGAGTGGAAGATCAGCAATCCCGGCGCGGAAAACATGACCCTGGCGGTGATGGGCTGCGTGGTCAACGGGCCGGGCGAATCGCGCCACGCCAATATCGGCATTTCGTTGCCGGGCACGGGCGAGGCGCCGTCGGCTCCGGTATTCATCGATGGCGAAAAAAGCGTCACCCTGCGTGGCGAGAACATCGCCTACGAGTTCATCGATCTGATCGACCAGTATGTCGAACGCACCTATGTCCGCCGCGCCGGCTGAATCGCCGGCCGGTTTCAGACATTGGCTGCGCAACAATGCGTGGCGCATGGCGTTGTTGTTCGCCGGCGTGTTGTTGCCGCTGGGGCTGTTCGTTGACCTGGCCGATGAAGTCCACGAGCTGGAAAATTTCTACTTCGACGAGCCGTTGCTGTGGAGCATGCGCAGCATCGCCACGCCGGGGCTGGATGCGTTTTTCGGCCTGATTTCCAGAGTCGGCTACCAGTACGGCGTGATTCCGATCGATATCGCGATCGTGCTGGTCCTGCTGGCGTTGCGGCGCTGGCGCGAAAGCACCTTCGCCGCGCTGGGGTTCGGTGGCTCGGCGTTGTTGAACATGGGCGCCAAACAGTTTTTTCAGCGCAATCGCCCGAGCCTGTGGGAATCGATCGCCCCGGAAAGCACTTTCAGTTTCCCCAGCGGCCATGCGATGGGCTCGATGACGCTTGCCGCAGTAGTCATTGCGCTGGCCTGGAACACGCGCTGGCGCTGGCCGGTGACCATGACCGCCAGTCTGTTCGCAGCGCTGGTGGGCGTGTCGCGGATTTACCTGGGCGTGCATTACCCCTCCGACATCCTGGGCGGCTGGTCGGCCGCACTGGTGTGGGTGGTCGGGCTGTATCTGGTGATGTTTCGCGGCGCGCGGCGTCCACATTGGCGTCGCCATCGCATTTCAGGCTGATGACACGGCAGCGCCGACGTCGAACGTAGTGGGCGCAGGCGCAGGCGCCTAGCGTGATGCAGACAGGTACTGCCTTTGACTCAGCAACGACGTGCTCGCTCCCGGCGCCACAACTGCAGCCCGATTACGCCGCCGATCACTGCCAGCAGAATCATGTAGTACGCCGGTCCCATCGGGTGCTGCTTGAGCAGCATCACCACTACCAATGGGGTCAGGCCACCAAAGACGGCATAGCCCAGGTTGTAGGCAAACGACACGCCAGACAGGCGCACGACCGGCGGAAATGCTTCGACCATGATGCGCGGGATCGCACCCAGGACGCCGAGCGCAGCGCCCAGCAGGGCGTACAGCGGAAACAACAGCTGCGGGTCGCCGGCCAGGCGATAGAACAGCCAGGCGCTGGCGCCCAGGAATACGCTGCCGGCAAACAGCACGCGCCCGTTGCCGCAGCGATCGGACAAGGCGCCGGCCACGATCGAGCCGATCGCCTGCATCAGAACCGCAAGCAGATTGGCCTGCAAGGCGACCGCTGCCGGATAGTGGTATGCGCTCTGCAGCAGCGTCGGCGTCATCAACGACACCACCAGCACCCCGGCCGCCACCATCCAGGTCAGCCACAACGACAGCGCCACACTGCGTGGATGATCGCGCAGCACCACCTTGAGCGGCGTTTCGCGCGCGAGGGCACGCATCGCCATCAGCTCGGCGAACACCGGGGTTTCGTGCAGCCAGCGCCGCAGATAGACCGAAAGCAGGCCGAAGATGCCGCCTGCCAGGAACGGCAGGCGCCAGGCGTAGTCGGCGATCTCTTGCGGCGTGAAGGCGCGATTGATCGCCCCGGCGCTGAGCGAACCGAGCAGGACGCCGGCAGCCAGGCCGGCCGTCAATGTTCCGCAAGCCAGCCCCCTGCGCTGCGCAGGCACGTGTTCTGCGACGAAGACCCATGCACTGGGGACTTCGCCGCCGATGGCCGCGCCCTGCAGCAACCGCATCGTCAGCAGCAGTAGCGGGGCGGCCAGGCCGAGCTGCGCGTAGGTCGGCAGCACGCCGATGGCCAGCGTCGGCAACGCCATCAGCCCGATGCTCAGCGCGAACATGCGCTTGCGGCCGAGCAGATCGCCGAAGTGCGCCATCACCATCCCGCCCAGCGGACGGATCAGGTAGCCGGCAGCAAAGATGCCGAAGGTCTGCAACTGCCGCATCCAGTCCGGAATGCCTGGCGGGAAGAACAGCTCTCCCAGCACCGTCGCGAAGAAAATGAAGATGATGAAGTCGTAGAATTCCAGCGCGCCGCCCAGTGCCGACAGGGCCAGCGTCTTGTAATCGCCGCGTGTGAGCTGGCTTGCTGGTGCAGTGCCTGTTGCTGGATGGGTCTTCAAGGCATGACATCCTGTGGCAGGTGATCGCGCGCATGCGCGTGCTGGAGCCGCGGAGTGTGAGTCACCAATGCTATTGCTGCAGCAATGCGCAGCTTGCACGTTTGCACGCAATGGCAAGGCGGGGGTATTTCGGGAAAGGCGCGCTGGCTGCGCCTTTGGTGCCGATCAGTCGTGCACACTTGCGTGCGCTGCCGCTTCGGCATGCAGGGCGGTGGTGTCGAACAACGGCAGCTGTGCATCGCTGCTGTCCACCAGCAGCGAAATCTCGGTGCAGCCCAGGATGATCGCTTGCGCACCGTGCCGGCCGAGGTCGGCCATGACCTGACGGAAATAGCCGCGCGATTCCGGCCGGATGACGCCCTGGCAGAGTTCCTCGTAGATCACCCGATGCAGCTGCGCGCGTGCGTCGGCCGGCGGTACCAGCACCTGCAGGCCGCGCGCAGCCAGGCGCTCGCGATAGAACGGCTGTTCCATGGTGAAACGCGTGCCGAGCAGCCCGACCCGGGTGACACCCGCCGCAATCAGCGCATCGGCGGTGGCATCGGCGATATGCAGCAACGGCAGCGGCGTGGCGGAGGTGATCGCATCGGCAACGCAGTGCATGGTGTTGGTGCACAGCACCAGGAAATCGGCGCCGCCGGCATGCAGCGATCGCGCCGCTGCCGCCATCGCCCGGCCGGCACCGTCCCAGTCGCCGGCGTGTTGCAGGCGCTCGATCTCATGGAAGTTGACGCTGTGCAGCAAGATCCTGGCCGAGTGCAGGCCGCCGCAGGCATGGCGCACCCGCTGGTTGATGATGCGGTAATAGGGCAGGGTGGATTCCCAGCTCATGCCGCCGATCAGGCCGATGGTTTTGCTTGGAACCGGCATGCCGACCTCACCTAGTAACAGTCAACGAACGTGGGCGCGCATTGTCCCGGCATGTCTGGGCGCGCAGACAACGCAGTGTACGTCGGCAGCGTCGCGACGCCATTGCGCGCGCCTGCGCTTATTCGCCCGGCTTCGCGCCCTCTACCGGCGCGTGCGTGGCAGCCCGCCGCGCCAGCACGCTTTCGCGATGGGCGATGTACACGTTGGCGCCGATGATGATGGCCGCACCGATCAGGGTATGGCGTTCGATCGCCTCGCCGAACAACCACCAGCCCAGCAGCGCCACCAGCGGCAGCTGCATGAAGCTGATCGGCTGCAGCGCCGAGACTTCGCCCAGCTTGAGTGCGCGCGTCCAGAACAACTGCCCGGCGGTGCCGAAGATGCCGGTCGCCACCAACCACAGCCAATCGATGCCCTGCGGCCAGGTCCATTGAAACATTGCCGGAATCAATGACATCGGCACCCAGAACACATAGGTGTAGAACACCACAGTGTCGGAGTCGTCGTTGCGCGAGAGCTGTTTGATCTGGATCGCGACAATGGCGCTGATGACCGCAGCCAACAGCGCAACCAACAGGCCGGGCGTAAAAGTGGACGAACCCGGTCGCAGGATCACCAACACACCGATGAATCCTGCCGCCACTGCCAGCCAGCGGCGCATGCGCACCTGTTCGTGCAGCCATACCACCGCCAAGACGGTGACGAACAACGGCGTGGAATACGACAACGAAATCGCTTGCGACAGCGGCAGATGGCCGATCGCCCAGAACCCGCACAGCATCGAGGCCAGACCGATCGAGGTGCGCGCCAGATACTGCGGCAATTGCCGCGTACGCGGCAGCGGTTTGCCCGGCCGCACGATCAGCGGCAACAACGCCAATAACCCGAACGCGTTACGAAAAAACGCAATCTCGGTGGTGGAGATATTCCTTGAAGCCAGCCGGATGGCGATGGCCATCAGGCCGAAGGCGAAGGTACTGGTGAGCATCCACAGCGCAGCACGTCGTGATGCCTGCTGCGCTGTCACCAATGCGCTCCGATGACGCGCGGTTCCGGTTCAAGAATCACCGAGTAACGCTCGCGTACCGATTCGGCGATGCGCCGTGCAAATTCCAGCAATTGCGCACCGCTGGCCGTGCCGTAGTTGACCAGCACCAGCGCGTGGTCCGGCGACACGCCGGCATCGCCTTCGCGCCGGCCCTTCCAGCCGCATTGCTCGATCAACCAGGCCGCCGATAATTTGCCCTGGCCAGGCTGTTCGCCGGGATACACCGGCATATCGGCAAACGTGGCCTGCAGTGCCGCGATCTGCTCGCTGGGCAGCAAGGGATTTTTGAAGAAGCTACCCGCATTGCCCAGCACATCCGGGTCCGGCAATTTGCGCCGACGGATGTTGATCACTGCCTGTGCCACATCGGCCGCGCCAGCCAGTTCGGCGCCCATTCTGGCGAGTTCCTCGCGGATGCCTGCATAGTCCAGCCGCAACTCATGCAGCAGCGGCAGATTGAATTCCAACGCGACGATCAGATAGCGCTCCGGTAGTTGCTTGAACACGCTATCGCGATAGCCGAACGCGCACTCGGCCGCAGACATTCGCACAAACTGTTGGGCGAGCCGATCGAAGGCTTCCACCACGTGGATGAAGTCGCCCACCTGCGCGCCGTAGGCGCCGATGTTCTGAATCGGACAAGCGCCTACCGTGCCGGGAATCAATGCCAGATTTTCCAGTCCCGACAGACCTTGCTGCAGCGAATACAGCACCAGCGCATGCCAGTTCACGCCGGCACCGGCGCGCACGATGGCGTGGTCGGCGTGGTGCGCGATGATGCTCAGATCGCGGTTTTCGAAACACAGCACGTAGCCCGGCGGATCGCCAGCCAGCAACACGTTGCTGCCGCTCCCCAGGACCAATAGCGGTTGCCCGGCGATCTCGGGAGCGGCCAGTGCTTCGGGTAGCGCGTCGGGTGCATGGATGCTGAGCAACCAGCGCGCCGTGGCCTCCACATGAAAGGTGTTGAGCGCACGCAGCGGCGCGTACTCGCGCAACTGCCAGCCCGGCTGCACGGCCTCGCTCATAACGGCGACACCGCACCGCCGCTCGGCGCTTCGCGGCGACGACGGATCGCATCCACGCATTCGCCGATCAACTGCGGCCCGCGATACACCAAGCCGCTATAGCACTGCACCAGGGTTGCGCCGGCCGCCATCTTCGCAAGCGCATCGGCGCCGGAGCTGATGCCGCCCACGCCGATCAACGGAATCGATTCGGGCAGGCGTGCGCGCAAGCGCCGTAGCACCAAGGTGGATTGCCCCAGCAACGGCGCGCCGGACAGTCCGCCGGCCTCGCCAGCCAACGGATGGTTGGCGATCAAGGTGCGCGTCACCGTGGTATTGGTGGCGATCACGCCATCCACCGCCAGGTCGGCCAGCACGCGCGCCGCAGCATCGATGTCGCGGTCGTTGAGATCCGGCGCCACCTTCACCAGCATCGGCACGCGTTTGCCATGTTGCGCAGCGAGGGCTTCCTGGGTTTCGCGCAACTCGGAAATCAAGCGACGTAGCGCCTGTTCTTCCTGCAACTCGCGCAAGCCGGCTGTATTTGGTGAGGAAATATTGACGGTGATGTAGTCGGCCAGCGGGTACACGCGCTCCATGCAATAGCGGTAGTCGCTTGTGGCCTCCTCGTTGGGCGTGTCCTTGTTCTTGCCGATGTTGATACCAAGCAAGCCGCCGCGACGGCGCGAGCGCTGCACGTTGGCCACCAGCGCATCCACGCCCAGATTGTTGAAGCCCATACGGTTGATCACCGCCTGATATTCCGGCAGCCGGAACATGCGCGGCTTGGGATTGCCTTCCTGCGGTCGCGGCGTCACCGTGCCGATCTCGACGAAGCCGAAACCCAGCGCCAGCAGCGCATCGATATGTTCGCCGTTCTTGTCCAGCCCGGCACCGAGCCCGACCGGATTGGGAAACATCAAACCGAATGCAGGCGTCGGCAGTGGCACCGGGCGCCTGGCCAGCAGCGGTGTGGTGCCGGTGCGGTAGGCAGCGTCGATGGAGCGCAGGGCCAATGCGTGGGCACGCTCGGCGTCGAGGGAAAACAGGAAAGGGCGGGCAAGCGAATACATGCGGGTCAGTTCAATCTCCCGGCGAAAACGCGGGTCTGGTATTGGAAGTCGATGTGTCCGTCATGCGCATGCGCATCGAACAGCGTGCGTAGCGCGGCGAGCATCGGTGCATGGCGCGGGTCGTGCGCGAGCGGCGCATACGAAGACGACAATAGCCGGCCGCGCAAGGCGTCGAAATCCAGCTGCTGCGCATTGGGAAAGCGCGCCATCGCGCGGAAGCCTTCGCCGAACCAGGCCTGCATCGTGGCATCGTCCTGGTAACGCTCGGCCACGGCCGAATAGTCGGTGCCGTAGTCCAGCAGGATTTGCTCATAGCCGCGCAAGAAGTCGGTGGTGTCCAGCTCGCGGGTATTCCAGTAGATCATCGCCAGCCCGTCGGGCTGCAGGATGCGCGCCCATTCGGCGCGAATGGCCTGCATGTCGAACCAGTGGAAGGCCTGCGCGGCAGACACCAGGCCAACGCTGGCATCGGCCAGCCCGGTGGCCTCGGCGGTGCCATCGATCGCCTGAAACTTAGGGAACCCCGCCAGCCACTGCTGCGCGGCTTCACGCATGGCCGGGTTGGGTTCCACTGCCATGACCGGATAACCGGCCTCCAGAAACAGGCGGCTGGAGATGCCGGTGCCGGCGCCAATATCGGCCACCGCGGTCGCCGGGGTCACACCCAATTCTTCGTGCAACCAGCGCAGCAACTGCGGCGGATAACCGGGCCGGTAGTGCACGTAGGCCGCGACACGGTCGTTGAAGCGCTGGGCAGAGGAGGGCGCGGCCATGCTCAACTGTTTGCGGCCGCAAGCCAGGCCATACCGCCGAAAAACAGGATGAAGATCGCGAGTCCCGCCACCCAGAGCGCTACCGCCAGCCAGCCAAGAATCAGCCCGCCGATGGCCAGCCCGTCGCCGTCCAGGCCTTGCGGGTTGCGGCGGATTTCCGCGCGCGCCAGATGGCCGGTGATGATGGCGCAGAGGCTGCCCAGGAACGGGATCAGCGTCCAGCCAAGAATGCCTGCGACCAGGCTGACGATGGCCATGGCACTGGTCTGTCGAACGACGACGTTCATCAGCAACTCCTGTAGAAGGGCCGGCAGCCGACGGCTGACGTACCGCGATTATCCCAGAGCGGCCGCCCGAAAGGCGTGCCGTTTGCGGCCAAACGGCGATCGCGTGGGCGCGTTTGGCGCATTTGAGCGCTCGGATCGGCTGAGCGTGCGGCGTTGGGCGCCGCTACTCATGGCAACCAAGGGTGCCGGACGCTCCGCAGATTGCTGGTCCGGTGGCCCTGGTGCAGGCGGTCATCGGCTGCCGGACGCGGGACATCGGCGACCAACGCCGTCAGTGTCAGGCTGTCCTGCCAGCAAGCCGCCGACCGTAGTGCAGCGGCATTGCCCAGCCGCAGATACGACAGCGCGCCGGGCATTCCCCGGCGCGCCGTGCGGCCTTCAATCAAGATCGAACTTGATGCCCTGGGCAAGCGGCAGCGAGTCGGAATAGTTGATCGTATTGGTCTGGCGACGCATATAGACCTTCCACGCATCCGAGCCGGATTCGCGACCGCCGCCGGTTTCCTTCTCGCCACCGAACGCGCCACCGATTTCCGCACCCGAGGTGCCGATATTGACGTTGGCGATGCCGCAGTCGCTGCCGGCCGCCGACAGGAACTTCTCGGCCGCCTTCAGGTTCTGGGTGAAGATCGACGACGACAGGCCCTGCGGCACGCCGTTCTGCAGCTCGATCGCCTGGTCCAGCGTGCTGTACTTCATCACGTACAGGATCGGTGCGAAGGTCTCGTGCTGCACCACCGCGTCGCTGTTCTGGAGCCCGGTGACGATGGCCGGCAGCACGAAGTTGCCCGGGCGATCGATCGCGGTGCCGCCCACTTCGACCGTACCGCCGGCTGCCTTGGCCTTGGCGATCGAGGCCAGGAACTGCTCCACCGCGCCGCGGCTGTTGAGCGGGCCCATCAGGTTGGCCGGGTCGGTGGGGTCGCCGATCTTGCTGTCGAGCTGCTTGTACGCCTTGACCAGCGTGGCCAGCACGTTGTCGTGGATGGATTCGTGCACGATCAGGCGGCGCGTGGTGGTGCAGCGCTGCCCGGCGGTACCCACCGCACCGAACACGATGCCCGGGATGGCCAGTTTCAGATCCGCGGTTTCGTCGAGGATGATGGCGTTGTTGCCGCCCAGTTCCAGCAGGCAACGGCCCAGACGGTGCGCGACCTTCTCGGCGACCACGCGGCCGATCTGGGTCGAACCGGTGAAGCTGATCAGTGGCACCCGGCCGTCTTCGACCAGCTTCTCCGACAAGGAGGTGCCGGCATCGTTGATCAGGAAGAAAATGTCCGGGAAGCCGGCGTCCTGCAAGGCCGCATTGCAGATCTTCATCGTCGCGATCGCGGTCAGCGGCGTTTTGTTGGACGGCTTCCAGATGCAGATATCGCCGCAGATCGCCGCCAGGAATGCATTCCACGCCCACACCGCCACCGGGAAGTTGAACGCGCTGATGATGCCGACCAGGCCCAGCGGCTGGTACTGCTCGTACATGCGGTGGCCCGGCCGCTCCGAATGCATGGTGTAGCCATAGAGCATGCGGCTCTGGCCCACCGCAAAGTCGGCGATGTCGATCATCTCCTGCACTTCGCCATCGCCCTCGGGCTTGCTCTTGCCCATTTCCAGCGCCACCAGCGAACCCAGCGCATCCTTGTGCGCACGCAGCGCCTCGCCACACAGGCGAACGGCTTCGCCACGGCGCGGCGCAGGCGTGGTTCGCCACACCTTGAAGGCGGCCTGCGCACGTTGCACGATCAGCTCGTAGTCCTCCGGCGTGGTCGCCTGCACATCGGCGATGACTTCATTGGTGGTCGGATTGAGCGGCTGCAGCACCCCGGCGCCGGTGGTCTGCGACCAGGTCGCCTCGCCAAGATAGGTACCGGAATTGGACGCGGCGAGGTCGAGCGCCTTGAGCAGGTCAGCGGACATGGGATCTCCAAAGGTCGGGACGGTCGCACGGCAGCCAGGGCCCCGCGACACGGGTAGCCGCCGATTTTAGCAGGCTCCGCCAACCACCCAACGGCTTGGCAATCGCAACGATCGTGCGACAATGCCGCCCTTGGCCCCGTAGCTCAGCTGGATAGAGCGTCCCCCTCCTAAGGAAGAGGGGAAACTGAAGGGTCATCGCTATCTCGTCTAACCTGTTGTTTAATAAGGCATGAGGCCGCCCGTTCGGCGGATGCGATGCACGTCTAGACATCCCAAAGCAGCTTATAACAGCGCTCGTTCGCCACAGTTTTGCCACGACTGCCGGTGTTGCCAAAACTGCGATATAAGAAGTCTGAAATCGGTCTAAGGACGGCCCACGCGAACATGTCTGCAAGCGCTCTTCAAACGCTCAGAGAGCTGTATCCGCAGCGCTACGCGTTGAGGCCCGAAGAGGTCGCTCATGTGCTTCGTGGCCAAAGCACGAGAGGGGTCGTGCAACGCGTGCGTGAAGGCATGCAGTCAGGTCGCTATCCGGGTGCTCGCAAGATCGACGGATTGATCCAGATGCCCCTTGAAGCGTTGGCCGAGATCTTGGATCCAGCGCCCGCACCTCAGCCGGTCGCCCCCATCATCACTCCTTCATCCTCCCGACGGCGGTCTGCCATTGGGCCGCGTCTCGGTTTCGTGCGGGCGGCAGGTTTCTGGGAGCAAGTGATGGGGGCCATCGGTGAGCAGGAATTGGCCAATGAGCTAGCTGAGGTCGCAGCGCAGGTGATACGAGATCTTCGCTATCAGGAGGCTGAGGCCAGATCACGCGCTCAACGCTATGAACTTATGCGCTAGCAAGGGCACCATCTTTCGTACGCATATTTAAGCCTGCGCGAACTTGAAATCATCTGTCTGATGCTTGCCTGCATGCAAGACGATCCGCAAGTTGAAGCAGTAATTTGCGACTAACAGGAAGGGTTGTCTCGACAATTTTCAATAGTCATTGAACATCTTTGAATTTTCTAAGGTTGAGGTGGACATGTGGGCTGACAACGAGACAGAGCGCGATTTTCTTAACTTCTCTGGAATCGCAGATACGGTTGCGGAGATCATCGCGCAGGCCAACGGGCGCCCAGTATCGATTGGGGTATCGGGATCATGGGGTGTAGGCAAGTCTTCTATGATTAAGCTTACCCATGCCTCGCTCTCCGCCCGGCCGAGGCAGGAAGGCGATAGAGAATTCGTCGTCGTTGAATTCAATGCGTGGCTGTACCAAGGCTATGATGACGCGCGCGCTGCACTCATGGATGTCATCGCGGATAAACTTGCGGAAGAAGCCAAGAAGCGTGAGACGGCGGGGGATAAGGTCACGGAATTCGTCAAGAGGATCCGGTGGCTTCGCCTTGGCAAGCTCGTGGCGACCGATATGGCGGCATTGACATTGGGGTTGCCGCCAATTGGCGTTCTCGGCGGAGTGTTCAATACTGCCGGGGATATGGCCGATGGAGTCAACGAGGATGAGTTGAAGGCTGCCGATAAAGCAGTCAAGAAGGCAGGAAAGGAAGTCGCTGGTCTATTGGACCCTCGACTCGAAATCTCGCCGCCAAAGGAAATTCAAGCGCTACGCAACAGCTTTGAACAGGCGCTAGAAGAGCTAGGAATCACGCTGGTTGTTCTGATAGACGATCTCGATCGGTGCTTACCGCCGACGACGATCTCTACCTTAGAAGCAATCCGATTGTTTCTATTTCTTCGCCACACCGCATTCGTGATTGCAGCGGATGATGGCATGATCAAGCACGCCGTCAGGCGCCACTTTGACGGCATCACCGATGACCTAGTCATCAACTATTTCGATAAACTGATTCAGGTTCCCATCCGCGTTCCACCTTTGGGCACCCAGGAAGTTCGCGCTTACATGATGCTATTGTTCGTAGACAACAGTAGCTTGGATCAAGAAGATAAGAATAAGATCCGTTTGGGTGTATGCGAGCAATTGCGGAAGACATGGCAGGGCAATCGGGTGGATCGAGGTTTCGTTGCAGGTCTGCATCCGGATTTGCCAGGCGAACTTGTCGGTAAGCTAGACACGGCTGACCGGCTCGCGCCCTTGATGGTTGGCGCATCGGGAATTTCGGGCAACCCACGTCTGATCAAGCGCTTTCTAAACGCACTCTCCATCCGGATGGCCATTTCCAACGCGCAAGGCGTTGGTGTTGACGATGCAGTATTGGCCAAGCTGATGTTGTTTGAGCGGCTGGGGGACAGTAAGGCTTTCGCAGATTTGGTGTCCAAGGTGAGCACCAGCGACAACGGAAAGCCAGCGTTCCTCGCGGAGTGGGAAAAATCCGCAATTGCAGGTGCCGAGTTTGCTCTTCAAGATCCCTGGAAAGCGCCGTTCATCGAAGAGTGGTTGCGCCTGCCTCCTGCGCTATCAGATATTGATTTGCGTGGGGCTCTCTACGTAAGTCGTGAGCATGCGCCGCTAATCTCACCCGAGGACCGCTTGTCGTCGGATGCCGCCGAAGTTCTCACCGCTTTGCTCACTCAGCCTGAGATGGCAGGCAGCTTGAAGGCGCGCCTATCGGGTTTGGCTCGGGCAGAGACGACAGTGCTAATGGATCGCGTGTTAGAGAAGGCGCGCCAGGAGCAGGAATGGGGCGTTCCTGCCATTCTTGAATCTGCCATGGCGCTGGCTGAGTCCGACCCTGCGCTGGGAGCGCGCCTAGCTGCGTTTCTGCGAGATCGACCCCTAGCTCAGATCCGTCCGAACATCGTTCCGAGAATCGCTGATTACCCTTGGGCGAAAGACGTATTCGGCGCTTGGGCCGCTGGGGACACGAGTAAGCCTGTAAAGGCAGCCATCAAAACAAGGACAGTCAAGTAGATGGGCACTTCTCAAAGTAGCGGCGGACCACCCGCCAGCGGGCCAATGATTCCACCCTGGGCCGATGCGCCTCCCGCTGGCGGTGGCGACACATCTGCACCTCCACCAGGCACCCCACCTGAACCGGACGCTCCGTCGCCGCAAGCGCAGCCCCAGCGATGGACGGGTGTGCGCCGGAACCTGGGGGATTTTGCTAGAAACGGCGATGGCCGCTCTTTAAGACGAGCCGTCAAACACTATGTGCGCTCTGGCTATGGAGGAGCTGCAACAGCGTCCCGCCGTATGAGTAGCACCGGCAGCACTGCAAATGCGCTCGGCAATGCGCTGGCAGGTCTAGGTGCTGGTGGTTTCGCGCAGACAGGCACCCCTCTTGAACGATCTCTGCTGACGGGTAGATCCGCCGAAGAGGTGATGGATCGTGTGGTAGATGCGGTTCGACCCGTCGATGGAACACAAGATGCCGAAGCTTCACGGGCGGCCATCCGAGACGCTCTTACCGACTTGCTGACGCAATATCAGGATGCAGATCTGATGGAACTGTCGATGGGCCAACGAGAGTTCGCGATTGAACGATTCGTTGCATACGACGTTTTTTTAACGCTTTGAGCTAGATGTCGGCCAGCATATCCAAGACAACGCTCCCACGGTTGGTGAGGGGCTTGCCCGTTTGAAGGAGGTCAAAGACTACGTGAGGCAAACAGTGTCCGCGTCGTTTCGTAAGCTACGCGAGTCTGGGAGAGGGCTGACGGATGCGAATGTGTCGCAGGCGGTAAGAGAAGCGCTCAGGGACACTTTTGAAGTTTTCGAGGGATACATGGAATGAAAATCTTCTCCGCCCCTCGGGGCGTTGCAGTCCCAGCTGTCTCCGATCTTCAACTAATTCTCTACGGTCAGCCAGATCGGCACGCTGATGGGACTCGCTCTGCTGGGAGTGCAGGCGCGGCCATCGAGACACGAATACAGCGCTTGCGATATGCGCCTGCTCCAAGAGCGTGGGACTTTCTTTCGCTTGCCCTCTCTGTCGTCGGGGCGGATCTTAGTGTTCATAGGGCGGGAAGTCCTGATGGCTGGACTCGCCAAATCGATTTGATAACAGCAGTTGGGGAGTCAGATTTCTGGAACTCCGAGGCCCACACAATCGAAGCGGCGCTTCGGTTCTTGTCGACAGACGTCTGGACGTTGGAGTTTGTTGGCGAAGGGCGGCGTCCTGATCCCCCGGACGAACTGTTCCGACCGACCGAAGACAGCGTGTGTCTGCTCTCGGGGGGGATGGATAGTCTAATCGGTGCTATTGACCTCGCTGAATCGGGGCATCGATCAATCGCGGTCAGCAATACAGTGCCTGGCGATGGCCACAATCAGCACAGTTTTGCTGAGGCCGTAGGTTTCAAACACCTCCCTCTGAATCACAATGCAAGCCCGCCTTCTGATGGGAGTCGAGAACCATCACAGCGTGCTCGGTCGATCATCTTTCTGGCATTCGGAGTTCTAGCTGCGACCTCTTTGCAGGCTTACCAGGATGGGGCGCAAGTTCCGTTGTTCATCTGTGAGAATGGTTTCATTGCACTCAATCCGCCACTGACAGGGACGCGGCTTGGCAGTCTGAGCACCAGGACAGCTCATCCAGAGTTCCTTCATGGCGTTCAGTCAGTGCTAGATGCCGCAGGTTTGCGCGTCAAATTGATTAACCCATATCAGCACAAGACGAAGGGTGAGATGTCGCGCGAGTGCGCAGATCAGGATTTATTACGTAATTTGGCAGCATCTTCCGTAAGCTGCGGACGCTATCGTCGATATGGATACAATCAATGCGGGCGTTGTATTCCATGTCAAATTCGTCGTTCAGCCTACCTGGCCTGGGGGCAGCCAGATCCTACCGATTACGTCTTCAAGGACATTGGTCGTCGAGAAGCGGATTACGCGCATTTCGATGATGTGAGATCGGTTGCAATGGCCATCTCGCGAGTCAATAGCGAAGGTTTGGAAGCATGGCTGCGTGATACGCCCAGGGTTCCGTAGACACTCAAGACCCTCGTTGCGCGTAGCGCCGTTCAAACTCTACAGGGGACAGGTCGCCAGTTGAACCGTGGCGGCGGTTGGGGTTGTAGAACATCTCGATGTAGTCGAATACCTCGGCGCGAGCGGCGTCCTTGGTGGGATAGATCCGCCGCCTGATCCGCTCGCGTTTGAGCAGGCCGAAGAAGCTCTCCACGGGTGCGTTGTCGTGGCAGTTGCCACGCCGACTCATGCTGCACACCAAGCCATGGGACGCCAGGAAACTGCGCCAGTCATCGCTGGTGTAGACAGACCCTTGGTCCGAGTGAACCAAGCAACCAGCGTTGGGTTTGCGCCGCCACACCGCAGACAACAGGGCCTGCACGACCAACTCGGTATCGGCCCGATCGCGCATCGCCCAGCCGACGACCTGCCGGGAAAACAGATCGATCACAACAGCCAGGTACATCCAGCCTGCATGCGTGCGGATGAAGGTGAAATCGCTCGCCCAGGCCGTGTCCGGCTCCGTCACGTCGAACTGTCGGTCAAGCAGGTTGGCCGCCGCCTTGCACTGCATTCCTCCATGGAAGCGCGGTTTGCGACCATAGCCCACCTGAGCACGCAGTCCCTCGGTGCGCATCAGCCGATGCACCCGATGGCGACTGCAACGCTCACCCAGATCGCGCAGATCCTTAGTGATCTTGCGATGCCCATAGACACTGCCGCTGGCCAACCAGTGGTGCTTGATCAATCCCAGCAGGCGTTGGTCTTCCTTGGCGCGCTCACTGTCGGGCGAGCGTAACCAGGCGTAATAACCCGCCCGGTTGACCCGCAATACCCGGCACATCGCACACACCCTGAATTCCCCGCAGTGGGCTTGCATGAAGGCGTACTTTGCCTTTACCCCTTGGCAAAGTACGCGGCGGCCTTTTTTAGGATGTCGCGCTCCTCGGTCACTCGACGCAACTCTGCCTTCAGCCGCCGAACCTCGGCGCTCTGGTCCACCTCGGCGCGCTGCACCACGCCAGGCTTGCCGAACGTGCGCAGCCAGGCGTACAGGCTGTGCGTGGTGACACCCAGGCGCTCGGCCACTTCTGCCACCTTGAACCCACGATCAGTCACTTGCCGGATCGCCTCGATCTTGAACTCATCCGTATACCGCTTGCTGCTCATAGACACCTCCGAATCGACCATTTTCCATGGCCTTGAGATGTCTAGGAAACCCTGGGCGTATCAGATCGAAGTCTTGCCTGATTCCATAACAGGCAAACTAGAATCCTCGGGAATCGGCGTTTTACGCTCTTGAGCCCTGGCAAATCTTGAGTCAGAACTGATGAACTCTGACTCAGGAAATACACATGGCCATTTACCACACCCGCATCAAAACTTACAGCCGAGCGAAGGGGCACTCTGCAATCGCAGCTGCCGCCTATCGCGGCGGCTATCTGCTCACCAATCCGACCTCAGGTGCTCGCCACGACTATCGGGGTAGGGCAGGCATCATCCAATCGCGTTGCATGGCACTACCTGGTTCGCCGGCATGGGTGGATGACCCGCAAGCACTTTGGGCCGCTGCAGAAGCGGCAGAGCGACGCTGCAACAGCACCGTCTGCCGCGACTTCGCCATCGCGCTGCCGCACGAACTCGATGACCCCACGCGCTGGGAGTTAGTGCTCGATATCGCACATCGCCTGATTGAGCGATATGGCTTTGCCCTGCAAGCGAGTCACCATCGCCCGACCAAAGATGATCCTCGCTACTTCTACGCCCATCTGCTTGCGACAACCAGGTGCATGGAAGCCTCGGGGCTGACGACAAAGACGCGTGCGTTAGACGGGCGCATCAATGGCAAGGAGGAAGTCGAGTGGATCCGCGCGATGATCGCTGAGCGCATCAAGGGGCACCTTGAACAGGCTGGCATGGGCAAATCGTTGGAGCATCCGCCCTTGACGGAACGCTTGGAAGCGATGCGAGGCAACGGGATCTTTGTCCAAGGACAAGCAAGCTTCGAGCAGCTTCTGTCCCGCTACCGCCAGAAAGGGCGACTGTTGAGCCTGCCGGACGGCCACACGGCGGAGCAGGCCCAGCGAGAGCGCAAAGGGCTGGGCATGGACACTTCTGCTGATGAGACCTCGGTGGCGCAGATGCCCATCATGATGTCATCCACTGGCGGGCTCAGTTCAAGTAGGGACGACGAAGCTCTGTCAGCAATCCAAGCAGATCGAAACGGCCATCAAGATACGCATTGAGGGCGTCTGCCATGTGCTGATCAACGCCAAAGCCAGCCGTGTTTTGTTGGGCGATCCAGGTTTCCACGTGCTCTTGGCGCGTTTGGATTTCTTGGTGGTCGAGGGGCATAGCGGAGAAGTGGACGGCAGAAGACATAATGACGAATCCAATGTTGTGGTTCTTTGATTCGTAGCAGAGAAGCCTTCGCCGTCAAGCCCAGTCGCCTAGCGCAATTGTCGGACGGTCAGAGCTTCAATTTTTCGTTGACGGCCTGACGGACCAGTTCATACCACCGGTTCATCTCGGTCTCGTTCCCGAACTTGATGGTCCACACCGGATGATCGATATCTCGCACGTTGAGTGTCAGCGTGCCTTCGCGGTTGTAGTTGTGCCAGTGCTTTTCCCAGGACCGCACATCGCTCAACGCATAAGCCTTGATGCGATGGCCGGCTTTGAACTTGATCATGGCGCGTGCTGTAGACACAGCAATGCGCGTGTTTTTGTAGCCATAAAACCGCTGGAAGTCATGGTCAAATGTTGCGTTGTCGCTGCGCGTTTTCACCGTTTTGGCAAGCACCAAGAAGATCGCGGCGCAGCCAGCGAAGAAGACCAGGGTAAGAAAAGTGCCGACCGTCATGTGAGTTCCTGAGGTAAGGATGGGGTCGCCGTTGATCGCCAACGGCGGCTATTGGACGCGGGCAGTGATCTTCCAAGTGCCGCCCACCTTGGTGAAGGTGTAGACCCCGTCCATTTGATTGCCGAAGTCTTGACCCAAGGCCTTCACCTTGGCGCTGGCATCGCACGTGTAGCTCGGAGCACCTTCCGCCTTCTGGCACTGATTGCTCTTGAAGTCTTCGATCCTGGCCTCGTCATTGCTGTTCGCTTTGACGAACTGCAAAAAAGCGTGCTCCCGCTCAGTCTCAGCGGGGCCGCCGCCAGAGCAGCTGGCCAAACAGACCGACATCAGGCCAACCAGGGCCAAGCAACGCTTTGACATGTGCATCTCCAAAAGAGGAAGGGAAGAGCGCTGGGGATCCACCAGACCAGCAGGTTCGGATCACCTGATTGCCGGCGTGCTCAATGGCTGCACGCCTCCGCGCACCGCCAGGAACGACCGCTGTTGGTGCTTGGCAGTCGCAGTTGATTGGCGGACGGAACCATGTTACTGATAAAGTAACAGACAAGGCAAGTCGGAGACCTCATGCTCAAACACGTCATTGCATGTTTGTGGTCACATTTTGGATCTGGACGACGCTCGTCTCATCTTCGCCAACCGCCTCCGTCACGCGCGCCAGAAGGCCGAGCTGACCCAGGAAGCCTTGGGGGTTGCCGCTGGACTGGCACCTGAGGTGGCCAGGACTCGCATCAATCGCTACGAGAAGGGCGTCAACGAGTGCGACTTGCGCACCGCCAAGCGCCTGGCCGACGCCCTCGGCATGCCACTGGCGGCCTTCTTCGCCGAGACCGAGGAGGTGGCAGATGCCATCCAAGCGCTCGCGAAGCTCTCCGTCGAAGAGCAGCGAAAGGTCGTCGCCGAATTGCAGCTCAAAGCCCAGCGCAGCGATCCCTCTGGCGCATAGTGAGAAGGTCCTTGTTGGTGTCTTGGCATGCGTGCAGATCAGACAATTCCTACACGGATGCCAATGCCCATCCGATCTGAGCGGGCGGTGTGATCCTGTAATCTTGCGAGCGGACGGTCGTTTTCAAACAAGCCAGGGATCACAGATGGAAGGCAGCGCGTCATGACCGGCAAGACCAAGCTCAGTGTCGCCACCGTGCTCTTGCTTCTTGCCCTCACCGCAGGGGTCTACCTGTCGGGTCAGTTGATCTTGATGCTGTTGAAGGTGGCCGGTCCCCTCACCGTCGGCACCTACTGGTCTTACGTCAAAGCGCTGGACCTCCCGCAGTTCGCTCCCTATGCCACCAAGATCAAGCTGGCTGGCGCCCTCGGCTTGGGCGTGCCGCTCTTGGCCTGGATCGCATTGCTGATCCCGCTGTTCAAGCGAAAGGTCGCCGCCTTGCATGGCGACGCGCGCTTTGCGTCCGGCAGTGATCTGGGCAAGAAGGACATGCTCAAGCCGTCGCCAACCGGCATCGTGGTCGGCAAGCACGGCGGCAAGTTGGTGCGCTTGCCCGGCCAGCAGTTTGTGATCCTGGCCGCGCCCACGCGTTCGGGCAAGGGTGTTGGCATCGTCATTCCCAATCTGCTCGACTACCAAGGCTCGGTGGTAGTCCTGGACATCAAGCAGGAAAACTTCGATCTGACTTCCGGCTGGCGCAAGAGCCAAGGCCAAGAGGTCTTTTTGTTCAACCCCTTTGCAGAAGACGGGCGCACGCACCGCTGGAATCCACTGAGCTACATCTCGCCCGATCCCGCCTTTCGCGTGTCGGATCTGATGAGTGTCGCGGCGATGCTCTACCCAGATGGCTCCGACGCCCAGAAGTTCTGGGTGAGCCAAGCGCGCAACGCCTTCATGGCGTTTACGCTCTATCTGTTCGATAGCCTTGACGATCAGATCAAGCGTAAGCATCCAAAAGACACCTGGATGTTCCCAACGCTTGGGATGCTCTATCGCGTGTCGTCTGGCGATGGTAGCGACTTGAAGGGCTACCTCAAAAAGCTCTCGCAGCGCGACTTCCTGGGACGCGATGCCAAGATGGCCTTTGACAACTTGCTCTCGCAAGCCGAAGAGACGTTCGCCTCGATCATGGGCACGTTCAAGGAGCCGCTCAACCAATTCATCAACCCAATCCTGGATGCGGCCACCAGCGGCAATGACTTCTTGCTCACCGATGTGCGCAAGAAGAAGATGAGCATCTACATTGGCATCCAGCCGAACAAGCTGGCCGAAAGCCGCCTGTTGATCAACCTGCTGTTTAGTCAGCTCATCAATCTCAACACCATAGAGCTGCCGCAGAACAATCCGGCGCTCAAACACCAGTGTTTGCTGCTGATGGATGAGTTCACGTCCATCGGCCGGGTCGACATCATCGCAAGCGCGGTGAGCTACATGGCCGGCTACAACATCCGCTTGCTGCCGATCATCCAGAGCATGGCGCAGCTGGATGCGACCTATGGCAAGGATGTCTCGCGCACGATCATCACCAACCATGCCTTGCAAATTGTCTACGCCCCGCGCGAGCAGCAAGACGCCAACGACTATTCGGACATGCTCGGCTACACCACGGTGCGCAAGAAGAACAAGTCGCACACCAGTGGCAAGCAAAGCAGCGTGTCCTACTCCGAGACCGAGCAACGCCGTGCCTTGATGCTGCCGCAAGAGTTGAAGGCGATGGGCTTTGACAAGGAAGTCTTTCTCTATGAAGGCATACCAAGCCCGGTGCTCTGCGAGAAGATCAAGTATTACGAAGACGCCTACTTCACCAAGCGCTTGTTGCCGAAGGTGAAGATTGAAGCCTTACAGATGGTTCCCGCATGAGTGATAGCACACCTTCCAATGTGCCTCAGAATCGATTGAAGGCTGGTGGCAGTCACAGTCAACAGCTTCTGCGTGACCTGGCATTAATCAATGCGCGCACTGTGCAGCAGTTAGGGCCATTGCAACCGGGGGCGTCCGTGGCAACGCCTAATCGCAAGCCCAATCTTCCACGTCCAACGCCACACCTCAATCAGGATGCTGTCATGACTCAGACCAACGATTCTTCCCCTGATTCGATCGGCGCACGACCACCAGTGCCACAAGGGTTGCGCGAAAGCTTCAAGGATTACCCCGATCACATTGCGCGGCTAGAAAACGCGCTTCAGGAGTCGGTCGATAAGCCATCGGCGATCACACCACCCTTGGAGTTTGCGATCTGGGCGATCGAGGGCTGTCTCGATACTTTCGTTGACGAATCACGCGAAAAGCTACGAATCGCTGAGCAAACGGGCGACCAAGAAGCAATCGCACTGGCGAAGTCAACGCATCTGCTTATGCTTCATAGCGCCTCTAAGGGCGCATGGAAGGAGCAGAACTTGATGGACTATTTTGGGTTCCCAAGTTCGAGTCATCGTCATGGCTGATGAAACCGATGTGCTACCAAAGGGGCTCCATGAGCAGATCCTACGCGAGCAAATACTAACCGCTCAAGATTTCATCAATTCAACAGCCCAGCAGCAGCCGAAAGCAATCATTTTGGGCGGTCAGCCTGGTGCTGGTAAGGGCGGTCTGGTAGCCCAGGCGAAGGCCGAGCTTGATCAAAATGCCGTCACAATCGATCCGGATGAGTTGCGCCGCCACCATCCGCGCGTCGCTGACTTTCGACGCGAAAATCCTTATGAATGGTCTGGTCGAACCCACAAGGACGCGAGCTCTTGGGCCGATGAGCTACGCGTAGCAGCGACTGCGGAGAAAAAGAACCTTATTTTCGACACCACATTGAGTGATGGAAAATGGGCGTCGGAGACGTTGATCAAAGGCCTGCAAGAGCAAGGCTATGAGGTCGAGGTGCGTGCTGTTGCTTCTCCTAAGTTGGAGAGTGAGCATGGTGTCGATGAGCGTTTTACGGCCAACACCGACAGGCAAGGCTATGGTCGCCATGTGCCTGAGGGCGCGCGTGATGCAATCTACGGAAAGCTCCCTGTCAGTTTGGATACCATCCATGCGAACAGCGACGTGCCGATCCGCATCTTCAATCGTGAGGGCATCGAGCTTTACGACAGTCGCACTGATGCACGCATGCCTGGTCAAGCGTTGGAAGAAGCACGGAATGCGCGGCTTAAAGATCCTGCTTTCACCGAGCATCTTCGAGAGGCTTGGCAAAAACAAGTCGATTGGCACCGTGTCTTGCCGGACCATGTCCAAAAGATCCCGAAATCTGATCCTGATGTCCAAGCAAAACTGCTTGAGGAGCATGCCAAGCTCCGGGTGAGCGATGTGGTTGCTAGTCGCATGGAGGGCATTGCCACCATCGACGAACTTGTGCGGCCAGGTGCTCCGCCTGCACGCGTGCCTGTGCCTGAGCCGGAGATCCCAGGCTTGCGTCGCGCCGGGATGACAGCAGGGCTTGCGGGTTTGGGTGTTGCTGCCACCGCCTACGACGCGTCGCAAACCGGCGAGCGTGTTGGCACGTTGTTGGCACAAGACAACCTCACCGCTGCGCGCTCGGAAGCGCTGCACTTTGCTGCCCGGGGCGCGGGCGGCTGGGCGGGAGGTGCCGGCGCTGCTGCCGTGTTTGGCACGACCGGTGCCGGTCCGGTCGCGCTGGTGGTGGCCGATGGTTATCTGTTCAGTGCTGCTGCCGACAAGGCTGTGACGCTCTGGGACAACCGCCAGATCTATACGCAAACCGACAAGCAGGGCGTGAGCTGGGAGTTCAACGGCAGCCAGTGGCTTCGCCAAGAAAAAGCCGACCTGCAAAACGATGGCGTGGATACCCAACAGAAGCAGGGCATGTTCGCGCTGCCAGAAAAAGCGCGCGAGCTGAACTATCACGCCAGTAGCGAAGCGACCGAGCAGGCGCTGGGCAAGGTGCAACCCAGTAATCCCTATGTGCAGCCATCCAGTGACGCAGATGCGGCGCATCTCTACGCACGGGATTGGAGGCATGATCCGGCAAGTGGCCAGTGGTCACGGATGGTCGCCGATGAAGTCGACCGGAACGATCGTCCCATCTGGACGGTGGATCCAGCAAGCCCCGAGCGAAGTGCCGCGTTGGACCAGCAAGCAGCCCAGGTGATTGACGCCAACATTGCCCGTGGCCCAGCTGCGATTGCAGCGACCTATCAAGCTGCTTATCAGCGCAATGGCTGGGACGACTTCGGCCCTGTTCCAGCGGCCGTGCAGGCGGCCTTGAACCCGGATTCGTTGCAAGCATCAGACGGCAGGCAGTATCAGCGCGATACGCAAGGACAGTGGCGGCATGACGGAGTCGCTGCCGAAGGCAATGTCCCGTTGGAACTCAATGCAACGCGTGAACGCTTGCAACCGGCCTTGGAGCAGCATGCGCAGGCAATGGCACAGATGCTTGCGCGGCAAACGCCAACGCCACAGCAACAAGACCAGGCCAATACTGAAGCGACGTATGCCGCCTATGGCGTTGCGCCCAATGCCCAGACTGCAAGCGCGATCCAGCATGCGGTGCAAAAGACCCGTGAGGTAAACGGGATTGATGCAGCGACCAGCTCTTTGGCATTGGAGCGTGATGCGAGCGGGCAATATTCGGTGGATAGCCCCATCCAGCATTTGAGCCGTGACGCCGATGGTGTGGTGCGTGTTGCAGCAACGACCAGCACTGATGACATCCATCAGGCACTTGGGCAGGTGCAATCAGTTCGGCAAGAGCAACCACCTTCGACGGGTGCACCCGAGCTGCGCATTGATGCGCAATCGCCCCAAGAGCGCGATGCCTACGATCAAGCATTGCGCGAGGCCAATCGGCAGGGCATTTCCACGCAAGAGGCGCAACAGGTCGCAAGCTTCGCCGTAACGACCGTCACCGCTCCGCGTGTAGACGAAAGCCAAGCGCCTCAGGCAGCCATTGACGTGCAGCGAGATCGAGACGTTGCACGCACACCCGACGCGCCTGCTGCTGCGGAGATGGCAACGCCTGCCCCAGTTGTGATCCCTTCACCCGTCAATGTGCAAGCGCAGGAAGAGCCGCGCCCGGTCGCCAAGCCTGCCGAGCCGAAGCCCGAGCCTGTCCCACAACGCGAACCCCAAGAAACCCGAACACCTGAGGTTGACGCACCTCCGACAGCCGGCGCAGTCCAGCCGAAGGCGGAGGCAGTCGCCCCACCCTCGGCAAGCGCATCTGTGCCGAGCGTTGGATCGGCAGCATCAACTCTCACGTCTCGTGAGGAAGCTTCAACCCAGGCAATTGTTCCAACAACGCCGTCGGCATCAGGTGAGGTGGAAGGGTTGCGCCTGGGCGACCGGGGACAAGAGGTCGAGTTCTTGCAGTATCGCTTGCAGCAAGTGGATGCGCGTGGTCCAAACGGTCAGGCCGTGCCGCAAGACGGGCACTACGGTCCAGAGACCGAACATGCGGTGAGGCAGTTCCAGCAAGACCAAGGTCTTCCGGCAACGGGCGTTGCCGGCCCAGACCTGGATGAAGCGCTGTCCCAGCCACAACACGCGCGCCGAGATGCCTCGAAAACCACAGAGCCGACATCGGCGAATGCGGCGATGGAGCAGGGCGGTGAGCAGCAAGCGCAAGGAGTTGCACCACAGAACGACGCGCCATCGGCTGTTCCATTGCAGGCAACGCAGCCAGAGGTTGCGCAAGCGACATTGCCGGCAACGCCAACGCAGAGCGAAATGCCGGCACAGATCGTCTCGCCTGAGCGCACGACCTCCTATGTGTCATCGCCGAGCTTCGGCGGGGCGGGCGGGCGTTCAAGCCCAGGTATGAACGATGAGGATCGGGTCGAGCAAGCGAGACCCTCCCAAGATGTCGCTCAGCAGGCGTTTCTCTCTGATCATCGGGATTACGCGTTGTTCTCCGCCATCCAGGCGCAGCTCCCGAAAGGCACCTCCGATGAGAAGACGGCTGAGGTATTGCATGCCGTCAAAGAGTCAGGGATCGAACGCGCGGATGAACTCCGCAAAGTGATCATCCAAGATGATGTCGCCTTTGTCTTTGGCAAAACGCCCGGCTTTCACTCGGAAACCTCGCTCGACACGCCACCGCCTGGCATCAATGACACCTTGCAGAAGACGGAGGCATTGGATCAGCAACGGGCGCAGGAGATGGTGCAGTTTCAACGCGAGCGCGAAGAAATCGACAGGAACCCAACGGGCCCCGTGATGACGATGGCCGCTCGCTCTCAGCAACAGGCGATGTCAGGCGCGTCCAGTGGTGACGGAGGCGGGGGCGGCTGAGGCATAGGTTTCACCTCATTGTTGCTCGTGTCTTAGAGAGCTGAGTCTTGCAGTTCCTCCTGAAAGTTGAGGGCGTGCTTCGGAGCGAAATAATAGGCTGCCCCATGGAAAACAGCACCATTTGGCGGTGCAGGTGCATCTGCTGTGCACCGTGGGCCATCCTCTGCAAGCTTGTTGAAAAGGCATATCAGAACTTGCACACCACGCATGTCCTCCGCTACGATCCGGCCCCTTGCAGGATCAGTGCCGCCGGGGATGGCGGACACAACAAATGCTGATAGGTTTAAGGCTCGCTTTCTCTGCTGCGTTGCGTTTTGAACGCTGTGGCTCGGCGAGCATGTCTGAAGTCGTTAGCACAGCTTCCAAAAATCGAAGGACATATGGACGATTCAAGTGTAGTAAGGCAGGAGGCCGTCGATAAGGCAGCTCCGTTTTTATTAGGCAATAAAAATATTCGTCGCCCAATGCTTGGCTTGGGCGCTTTTGCTCTATTGATGGCAGCCCAAGATGTATTTGGCTTTGGTCACTACGTATGCGGGGGTGGCTATACATCGATTGGAGCAGGTCGAAGAGTGTTCACGCCAATCTGTTGGTTCCAAGAGGATTTCAGTCGCTCGGGTGGTCATGTAAGAGGGCCAGACGGTGGTGGCGGTGGTGGTAGTGGTGGTGGATTTTCCACATCTCCTGGTGCGAAAGAGCAGCCAACGAACGACAAGCGTGACAGCGCAGATTGTAGTGGCGAAAAAAGTGGCAATCCTGTGGTCATCTCGACGGGCAACAAGGTTGAGCCTGAGTTGGACTTCGCCGCTAATGGAGAGATGGGTCTTTATTTAGAGCGCACCTACAATGCGTTTTGGACCGCGCGTGGACTTTTTGGCACGTATTGGCTCAGCAACTTCGACTACACCCTTGTGCCAGCTGGTAATACCATCTGGGCACAGCGACCCGATGGGCGCCGTATCAAGTTCTTGTTAGAGGCGGGCAGCGGTCACTACCTTGAAGAAAAAGCCTCGCCGGTCGCTTTTGTAGTCAAACAAGCTGACGGCTCGTTCGTTCTTTACAACGAGACACGAGGCACCGAAAAGTATGACAAGCGTGGCTACATCACTGAGCGGCGCAATGAGCAAGGAGTTGCATGGAGCTTCCGTTACGACGGCGCATATCTGCAAGAAGTCACACACCCTTCCGGGCGCAGCATCAAGTTTGCCTGGGCCGATGGCGTTGTCACCCAAGCAACCGATCCTGCTGGAAATGTCTACCGCTATGACTACCAGCAGAACGTCTTCGGATTGGGGTTGAGCAAAGGCCGGCTTGCGTCGGCGACCCTTCCAGGAGCCCCAGAAACGGTCATCAGCTATCATTATGAAGATGCCCGATTTGTTGGTGCGCTGACGGGCAAGTCATTCAATGGTCAACGCTACTCGACCTTTGCCTATGATGCTCAGGGTCGGGCGACGTCAACTGAACATGCCGGAGGCGTTGAGCGCTTTTCGTTTAGCTACTCTGTTCCGGCGACACAAGCGATCACGTTACCTCCTGCTCCACTTCCACCTGGTGGGTTTACGGGCGGAGAGACCGGTGGATCATGTAGCACCCCGCGTCCTGGTAGTGGAGAAATTTGCGTCCGCCCATCTTCGGTAGGGGGTGGTGCCGTTCGACTGTCCGCGCAAAGCATGTCCACTAATGCTGGTAGCCCTATGGCAGCGGCGGCGGCGACAGGCAGCACCATTCCGAAAAAGATGTTGGTAACCGAGACCAGCCCGCTGGGTCGGCAGACAACTTACACCTATGAAGACGGGCGGCAAACCGAGGTTACAGGGGCTGCGAGTCCTCATTGCCCCGCAAGCTACAAGGCGAAGACCTACGATGCGAATGGATATGAGGACATCGCTAGCGACTTTGCTGACAACCTCACCGACTTCGATTACGACGCCCAAGGTCATCTACTGAAGAAGGTTGAAGCAAAGGGCACTAGTGCCGAACGCACGCTGACCTACGCATGGGATCAGGCTAATCGGATGGTGCGTGAAACCATTGCAGGAGATCACGAGACGCGCGTTGAATATGACACAGACGGCCGTGTCTCGAAGCATACGCTTGTTGATTTGACGGGCTACGGACAGGGCCGCACGAAGGCCACTACGTATAGCTACACCAAGCATAGCAATGGCCTATTGGCCACCATGAAGGTAGACGGCCCGCTACCGGGATCTCAAGACAGCGTCATTCAGTCTTTCTCTTCAGTAGGCGATCTGACAAGTGTTGCAAATGGCATCGGCCAAGCGACCACCTACTCCGCGCACAACGCTCTTGGACAACCTGGCCGCGTGACAGGTCCAAACGGTGATGTCATGGAGTATCGCTATGACGGGCGCGGACGCGAGGTTGAACGCCGCACCTCAATCAACGGGGCATGGGTGGCTACAACAACTGCCTATGATGGTGCGGGGAACATTGCAACTGTGCGCACTGGTGATGGAGTCTCGCAGACATATCTCTACGATGCCGCTCGCCGCATCAAAGAGGTTTACAAACCCAAGTCTGATGGGATGTATGAGCGCAAGCGCTTTGAATACAACAATGCGTCGTTGGTCTCGAAGACCGAAGTGCTCGACACTGCTTATACTGGCTCAACGCATGTGACCGGAAGCATCGATGGCTTCTGGCACGATGCGGCCTGGAACTGGTATGTCGCGGGTTGGGCATGCTCAACTGGATATGCCGGATCGATCGATGTGCATCCCTATGTCGGCGGCTCCGCAGGCTACGGAACAGCACTACCCGGCGCTACTGCAAATGTGGCAAGCGAACCCGCTGTAGCACAGCAGTGCCAAACAAACGGGTCGGCGTATCGCTTTAATATTGCGCTTCCTGCCGACGTTCGAAATGCACACGGGGGCAAGCCTCTGTATGTGCATGGCATCTCACCAGCAGGCTTAGAACACTCTTTGCTTAATGGCTCAGGCCAGCACTTCATTCCCGAAGTGCCGAAGGTCATTGGCAATATCGATCAGGTTTATCGCGATAGCGCCTATAACTGGTATGTCGACGGTTGGGCGTGCTCGACTGGCACAGCAGCATCGATCGATGTGCACATGTATGTGGGCGGGTCAGCCGGTGCAGGCTCCTTCTTGCTGGCGGCGACTGCTAATCAAGGGAGCGATGCGTCCCTGTCCCAACAGTGCCAAGCCGCAGGAAGTGCTTATCGCTTTCATATCCCGCTTCCCGCTGACGTTAGAAAAAATCATGGTGGCAAAAGCATCTTCATCCACGGCATTTCACCTGTGGGTAGAGAGCACTCGACGATTGCCGGGTCTGGCGCTTTTGCTATTCCCGCAACTGGCATGCGGGGCGATATCCAGGCTGTCGAATACGATAGCAACTGGAATTACTCCGTGAAGGGATGGGCGTGCGGCCTAGGCGTAAGCGACCACGTTGCGGTTCTGCTCTATGCCGGCGGTGGACCCGGCGCAGGCACGCATTTTGCTACCGTGTGGGCCAACCAGGCGGAAGATGCTGGCGCAGCAGCCCAGTGTGATACCGCAACTCAAGGCCGCACCTTCCGCTTCCCGCTGGACTTCAATCTCCGGAATTCGCTGGGAGACCGCCGTATCTATGCGGTGGCTTTGACGCCGGGAGGCGCTCTTTCTGACTACATGCTTCCCAACTCGGGAACGCACGCGCTGCCTCGCATGGACCGGAGCTCTGCTTTTGTCGGCTGGAACAACGTCGGTCCCTACGCCCCAGGTGAGACCCGCATGATATCAGCAACGTTCCAGAACACCGGGAACGTAGTGTGGGGAGCTTCTGGCGTTGGAAATATCTACATGGCAAGAGGATCTGCCACTAACAGTCTTAATCAGACTCATGGCTTGCCAAGGCCAATCTATCCGGGGGATCGAGTGTCATTCTCGTGGAGCTACACGGCACCTCGTCCGGTGACGACGACGCGCTACCACGTGGTATCTCAGATGCTTGTAGATGGAGCATCCTTTGGTGCCCTAGCTTCGGGGATCATTTCGGTTGATGGGGCAGGTGGTTGCACAGGCATCCGCTGCACCCAACCAATGTCCGTGGGCGATAAGATTAAAATTCAAGGGGATGCCAAGTGATTACAGGGATGTTGATGGGTGCTGCATTGGTTTTCAGTAGCACTACTGAATACGATGAACTCGGACGTGTCATTGTTGAGCGTGGGAATAATGGACAGGTCTATAAGTATGAATATGACGCCGAAGGACGTCGGACGGCATCGACCGATGCCTTAGGTCGGCGTTCGACGATGCGATACGACGCACGTGGTCGTTTGATCACCGCCACCGATGCATCGGGAAACACGACAAATTTTTCCTACGACCAGGGTGATCGCTTATCCAAGGTGGTTGATCCACGCGGGAAAGCAACAACTTACGACTATGACGGTTTCGGGGGCCTTCGTCGTCAAGTAAGTCCCGATACAGGGCAGACGGTGTTTGGATACGATGGAGCCGGTCAGCGCACTAGCATGACTCGAGCTGACGGCGTGGTGACCAACTACGCCTATGACGGCCTTGGTCGTGTGGTTCAGATTGCTGCGGGAAGCCAACAGCACACGTTTGGATATGATTCTTGCGCCGGCGGGATAGGTCTGCTGTGTAGTGCAGTGACTCCAACCACGACTCTTGCGATGAGCTATACGCTGCAAGGGCAAGTTGCAGAGCGGGTCGATACGGCCGTAATGGGAAGAACAGTCGGCGAGATGCGGACTCGTTATGCCTATGATGGAATGGCGCGATTAAGCAGTATCACTTATCCAAGTGGCGTTACCGCAGGCTATGGTTACACCGATGGCAAACCATCGGCGGTAAGTGTCATTGTGGGTGGTCAAGTGACTAGACTCGTCGATTCGGCGAGTTATCTAGCTTGGAGTGACGTGCCCTGGCGTAGAACGTCAGGAAATGGCGTGGTACGAGAATTGGGCTACGATTCCGATAGGCGTTTGACGAGTATTGCCGTCAAGGCGGGAGACCGCGTTACCCAGCAACTGACCTACGGTTACAACAGCGTCGATGAAATTAGCTCTATCGCTGATGGCGTAAATTTCAACCTAAATCAAGCCATTGGCTATGACACATTGGGTCGATTTGCAGGGCTTCAACGAGGAGGGCTGCAACACACATTGAAATACGACAGCAACGGGAACTGGATTTCCTACGATGACAGCCGCTCCGTTCGAGCGTATGACATTGATGCCAATAACAATCGCCTACTGGGCTACGCTAGCACGAAGTCTGGTGACGAAAGCCGCCAGTATGGATATGACGCTATTGGTAATCGGGTGTCAGAGTTTGCTGCTGGCGATAGCCGCACTTACGGATATAGCCCGTTCAATCGCATGGCTAGCGCAGTTGTAAATGGTCAGCTCACGGAATATGAAATAAATGCGTTGGGTCAGCGTATTGGTAAGCAGAATGCAAATGGCGCGAGCACTAGCGTCTTTACCTATGCAGGACAAAATCAACTGTTGTCCGAACAAGAGCCCAGTGGAGCAATTGCCGACTATATCTGGTTGGGTGATGAGTTGATCGGAATCGTTCGGCGAAATAGCGTTTATGCTATTCACAATGATCATTTAGGTAGGCCTGAAGTGCTAACCAACGATGCTGGTGACGTTGTTTGGAGAGCGTATAACTACGCCTACGGACGGACCGTGCAGCAAGATAGCATCGGCGGTTTCAATGTGGGTTTTCCAGGTCAGTATTTCGATAAGGAAACAGGGCTTTGGTATAATGGCTTCCGCGACTATGACCCAGGCGTTGGGCGTTACCTGCAAAGTGATCCAATTGGCCTATCTGGTGGTTTGAATTCATATGCCTATGTTGGTGGAAACCCAATCTCTGCAATTGATCCACTTGGCCTCAAAGCCTGTATTGATTTCCTGGGTTTGGTAGTAGGTGGTGCAGACATATATATGGGGATGAATGAAATCGCTTCTGCGGCACCGTTGGTAGCTGCCGGTGTGGCGATTGAGGACGAAAGGTTGGTTCTTGGCGGTGGGCTCGCTGGAATGCTTGGAATTGCAACCCTTTATGACGGGGTTGCAACGATGCGAACCGCAGTAGATGGCGAAGAACGCGATCCTCTGATGAAGGTGGTTGGTGGAGCACTACTCGGAGGCGTCGGCGCAAAGGCTGGCGAATTGGTATCCAAAGGGTTAACATTCAAGGGCGCACTTGGCGGAGTAGTTTCTGGGTGGAGAGGGCTGGCTACTGACAAGGATGTAATGGATATTATCAAGGGTGCTAAAGATGCAGTAGGTTCAACTCCTTGTAATTGTGGTGGATAATAAAGTGTCATTATTCTGGCTTAAATTTTGGATCTTTGTATTCGGGCTCTCTGCCGTAAGATTTTTGTTCTATTTTTCAAGTAAGATTTACATGGGGCAAAAGCTTGAATCTGCCGATTACATGATAATTCCTTTCTTTCTTATTTGTGCCGCTCTCTGTTTTTATTTCATAAAGCGCTTGAGAAAAAGGCGGGCGCTCCTAGCAAAGTAGCATTATCAAAAAGGGCTTTGAAGCATTCGAAGCCCTTTTTTGTGCTTTGACGTAAATTCGTTCAGAGATGCCAAAGAATATTCTTGCCGGCATGTAGTGGAGGGCGGGGTTTGCATGGATAAGGCTTGAGCCAAGCTGAGTCAGAATACTATTGACGTACAGTTTGGGTTTATATTTCGCTATAATTAAATGTTATACCGGAATGGCTGGTTTCGCTGTGATTGCCGGTATAAAAAATAAAAAATGTTGAACAGCAAGAGCGCACTTATGGTTTCTGCTTTGCAGAAACCGTGCGCCAACGCTGTGCGTCGGTGCGGTGGCTTTCGCCACCTCGTTGCCTATGCTCCGCTAGGCAACACAGCCACTTCAAAACCTCGTGACTAAGGTCTCTCTGCTGTCGAGTTCGCTTAACTCTCGACAGGGAATGTTCTATCGCTTCTTTGTGTGCTCCACAAACAAACAGGAGTTTCACAAATGGCGATTTATCACGCAACAATGAAGTCTTTCAGTCGAGGCAACGGCGACTCATCAGTCGCAGCAGCAGCCTACCGCGCAGGGTTTGATCTGCTCGATACAAGCACGGGGCTTGGTCACAATTATTCCCACCGAGGCGGTGTCGATTTCCATCAGATGCTTGCGCCGAGAGGAGCGCCCGAGTGGTGCTTTGATGCGCAGTATTTTTGGAACGCGAACGAAGCGGCCGAGACGCGCAAGAACGCACGCGTTTGCCGAGAGGTCGAAGTATCGCTTCCGCATCAACTCGATCCACACCAACGCAGAGTGCTTGCCTTGGCGCTGGGTCAATTGCTCGTCGAGCGCTTCCAAGTCGCCGTGCTGGTTGCGGTGCACACGCCAAGCAAGCTTGGCGATCAACGCAACCACCATGTGCATCTGTTGATGTCAGCCAGACAGGTCGGTCCGGGAGGACTGGGTGAGCGCGCCTGCGCTGAGTTTGATGCACGCCAAGGCGGTGGCACGCGAGCACTGCGGCAAATCCGCAAAGACATCGCAACGGTTATCAATGCGCACTTGAAAAATGCCGGCAACGCGGCTCGTGTGGATCACCGCAGTCTCCGAGCACAGGCGCAGGAGGCCGCGCGCAATGGAGAGTTTGAACGCGCTCGTGAACTCACGCGCAGGCCTGGTAAGCACTTGGGCAAAGCCAAAGTGGCGGTGATGCGCAAAACGAAGTTCACCGCAGAAGTCAAAGGTGCAGGTGGGAAAGCTGCGGCATTAGCGCTTTCAACGCTTGTTGCTGAACACATGAAGAAAAGCGGTAGTCTCGTGCACGAGGTGCCGCCATCTCACAGTCATGCGGCCGCACTTCGGGACCGGGCCAACGCAAAAGAGTCTGGATTGGAAGGGCGCGCAGCGGGTGGGCCGGGGCGATTGTCAGGCGCAGAGCGGGTGCGGCAGATCAAAGAGCGCTTGGCGCGTGCGCCAGCGCCAAGCGCAGGACTCTACACGCCTTACAGTGGTCAGACCCGACATCTGGGCCGTGTGACGCGTCTGGCTCGTTCTTCGGGCCGAAAAGACGCGGAGGTGCTCAATGCGGAGGCGCAGCTCATCGAAGACTGGCTCGAAGCGCAACGGGAGGTGGCTCAGCAGTCTCTCGAAGTCTTGCGGCAGATCCCGGGTATCCAGATTGAACACGGGTTCCAGCGGGCGCACTCTGCACTCATTTGCCGGCGGGTCGACAGCTACGCCACAAAGCCGTTCTTGTTTGAGGACACCGAGATGCTTGCTCGCTCAATCAGTAAGTATGCCCATACGTTGGTGCGACCCTACAAAGCGCGTGTGGCCGTGCTGGATGCGCAAGCCAAGCTTGTTGAGCAAGAAGGCAGCGGAGACGCGCAAGCGGTGGCGAGGGCACGCCAGCGTTTGGGGAGGGCAAAGGTGCATGTCTCTCCTCGCATCCAGGCCATCCAGCAATGGCGCATCAAGCGGGCTCGAAAGGCGATGGTGGAAGCGGCTGAGGCCTTGGAGAAAGAATTCAAGTTGCAGTCCCATGAAAGTTTTCCCACAGAAAATTCGGAGGTCGAGCAGGTTGTGGTTGCGAGAGAACAACAGAGCGGGGATTGGGAGTTGAAGTTTCGGCCACCCAGGCCATCGATGTGACAGTATTCGCAGCTGCTTTCGGAAAAGTCTGACCGGTAGGCAAGGCATTGTCTGATATTGAGATGGGTGGTTCAGGAGGACACTGAACCAGCCGCCCAAGCCACCACACCCGCAAGATGCGTAATCAGATGAGGCCAATCCCGACCGGTCTGCTTGCAGATCAGGTGGGGCCCGGAGGGGGGGGCGGAAGGGAAACCCCGTCATCAAGCGCCGGAGCGACAGCCCCCTGTAAAAGGGGGCTTTTTGATGGTTGCGTTCTGCCATCTGAGTCGGGTGATGGTCTCTGCCTGGGGAGTTGACTGGATGTCTACCCCTGGGGTTAAGCTGTTCTTAGACACAGCGAAGCCGCGCCAAATGGATGGGATGCAACACATGGAATCGAACGAGCCAGCGCCAGGCACTTTCTTCATGTTGGTGTCTGACATGGAGAGCAACCGCCCCGTCTGCGGGGTTCAGTTCACGAACGAGCGCCAGCTTCTTTCGCCGCCGAGGCTGATCCTGCGGCCGGAGGAAGATGGGTTTCCGCCCCTTCGCGAAACTCCACTGCTGACCTACGACCCAAGCGCCGGCCCCAAGCCTCGGGACTTGGAGGCTGGGTTCAGCGGCTACTGGCTGGTGTCCGAACGCCTACATGACGCGATGGTGGCCGTGGATCCGAAGGCGTTTGCTCTCGCAGACGTTGACTACCGTCTAGCCGACGGAACGCCAGGCCCGCGCCACTACCTCTGCGACGTTGTGCGCGAGCTGGACGCCCTCGGCCCAACTCCAACGTAACGAGGCTGGGCAATACGGCTATGACAGTCCTATCGTTCATCACCAGACTGGCGCGGACGGGGTAGCCCACCAGGTGGCTCTGACCCAGCCTGGCGGTATCCGCCAAGCGCTGGTCGAAGTTAGCCAGCGGAATGCAGAACCGTCAGTGTCCACCCTGAGGGGCGTCGCTGGATACTATTTTATATCAATGAGTCGGGCCAAGAACGGATGAATAGGTCACGCAAGTTGCGTAATCGGGCGTTGGAGGGCGAAAAAGAAAACTATCTCGCCGGGAGGTATAACGAGGGGGGATGGAAGTCGCCGGCAACTATTTCGGCCCTGCTTGCTGTTGTAGTCGCGGCGGCAAGCTGCGGAATTACGTGGTTCCGAACTGGACCGGAGCTGGAAAAGCTTCATTCTGAGGTAATTGCTCTGAGAACAACTGAGCGTAAAGAGACCGCTGAGGCGGCTCTAGCGGAGCAGGCCGTCCACGATCTGCGAGACCCAGACAAAAAGGCAGCATCTGAACTTGACTACAAGCGAGCCAAGCTTGACTACGCTAGATCCGCTGATGAACTGCTTGATGCTGCCATTCCTTCACTTCAGGCCGATACCTCAGCAGCTGTGGGTGAAGATGGAATACTGGTGATCCCGGTTGCCATCAAGAACACAGGTTCCCGAGGGGTTTGGCTTTCAAATCTCAGAATTCGCCTTAGCTTCGTTCCCAAACAAAGTCCTAGTGTGACTTACGAGACCAAGCGGTGCCCCTTGGGCTACTTGCCACCCGGAGGCATGATTCCCTGCCATCTTGTCGCCTCGATTAAAGGGGTCTCGGAAGACATTGAGCAGGTTCGCTACACCTATATGATTGACGCCAAGCCTTATTTTCTTGATTCCTCACTGTCATTCGCGTTGTTGCGCGAGAACTTCTCTGAAGAAGTCATCGAAAAGCGCCTCAAAAGAACGTGGACATATGAAGAAATCTATTTTCCTATGGGCAATTGGGACCCTGGTCTGCCAAAGTCAGATCCTGTATTGCCTTCGCCGCCAAACCGCTAAGATCTGATTTCTGAAAGTTCACGCAAGCAAATTTTTTGAAAAATGGGTTGGCCTGCATCGTCTGGAAGTTACTCAATTCCGAGAAGTTCTGGGCCCACGCCCTTCTGTGGTGCCAGCTCAACATAGAGATCGCATCGTCCTACAATCACGGCCAGCATAGGGCGATGATCCTGGCGTAAACCGGACAGGCGATTCCACTCAGAGCGATCAAGACCCGAAGGTTGAGGGTTGTCTTCTGGGTGCGTGTGCCACTCGCCCAGATAGCGCACAGTGCCTTTGCTGGCATTCCATCTGGCCAAGGCGATGGCTTGATGGCCAAACGGCATGCGCTCGAACAGCGTGCGGAAGCGCTTATCCCACTTCGTCGGGGTAGTGGCTTGCTCGATGAGCATGTGGTTGCCATGGACTGTTCCTAGAAGCAGCCCTCCGGCTTCTGGGTCAGTCGCTTCGCGCTGGATATGATCTTGAAAAATGGCAAGGGTGCTTTCGGAGAAATGGACCAAGATCTGTCGGTCGGATGTTCCCCATGCGCTCATGAATGGCATACAGAGCACCTCTCATGGGCTGGGAGATCGCAATCCGCCGTTGCTAACTCGAACGCTTGATCGGTGACGCGGGTGCGAAAGGAAGGACTGAAGACGCCGTTAACCCAATCGATCGCAAGTTCGGTTCCGAGGCTCGCCGCCTGGACAGAGACTGTGGCGGGGAAGGGCACATAAAGGCCTTCGCATCCTTGTCCGGCAAGCGTGGTGGGCAGTTCGCCTTTGACGGATGGGAAAGCACCTTCGCGAGTGTGATGCCAAACGCAGCGATAGCAAGGACTCGTGCCTTGCTTGGCCAAAAGAGCACGAACAGCTGTTCCTGGTCCCTCAATCCAGACGGTCAGGATGTCAGTGGAATCGCGATAACGCGCACTCAACCAATGGCCTAACGCTTCCTCGCCCGTGGCATCAATCAATAGATCAAGATGTTCAAGATGCTCGGTCCTGACGTCACGAGGAACGGCAGCAAGGAGTGCGCCAGGTGCCAGGCGCTGAAGTTCAGCAGCCAGAGCAGTGGCCTTGTTGCCGAGCAAGCTTGGAAATCCCAAGCGATGTCGCCCGACGTTCTGAGGTAGGAAAAGATCAGGGTCGATAAGCGTTAGCTCACCACCACTGGTGCCAGCACCAGCCTTGACAAACATGTCGGCCATGTAGCCACCGATGGTTCCGCAACCGACAAGGGCGATCTTCTTTCCTGCAAGCGTCCGGCGCTTTGGCGTATTGCGCTCAGCCAAATAGCGATCATCAATCCGCAGCATGGAGAGCGGCTTGACCCTCAGTTGATAAGTAGGATCTCGACGATCAGACAGCTTCTTTAGTGCGGCGCGCTCGGCACGGTCAAAGAACACCCCGAAAGCATAAGTCATCAACGGCGACTCAATGATCACAAGCAAGTGATTTGCTTTGCTCGCTTCTGCCGCGTAGATGCTCTGATGAATTTTGCGCCGACATCTACCATCGAGAGTGCTTTGCCAATCCAGCACATCGCGCACGAACTTGGGTGGCCAGTTCCCCTCCAATGGGCGGGGTTGCATATCCGTCTTGATCCGAAAACAGCTGACCTCAGCCCCGCGATCTTTGAAGCCTATCGAATTGAGCTTCCTGGTCGTGCGCTCTGGATCGTCTGTGACAGTCCAGATGTCGCCGCCCTCTCTCGCTTCAATGATGGTGCAATGCATTTTTCCCAGGCGATCGCCTTGGATGTCAGTAAAGCACCAGCCGTTACCTCCCCAATAGGCGAAAAATTCTTCAGCCAGGTCGTCGACCATCTCTCCCCTCATGATCTGAGTCAGCACGTGCTGGGCTTGATCGAGGCAAGCTAGCGACTCACTAACGGGATTGAAGATGTCTAAGACAACGGTGCCGGTGGCGATGTAGCACAGCTCGCCTTGTCCATTGAGGTGCGGGACCGGGCGGCCGGATAGCTCTTTGGGAAGTTCAAGTAGCCTAATTTTGGGGAAAGCGAACAGCTCTGGATCGAGCTGAATCTCGCTCGGGATGTCTTGATTGCTGGGCGAGGTCAGGTGGCCATGAAGGAGGAATCGGCCGTTTTGGGCCTTGCCGGCGAAGACAAAACCACGCGGCGCGAACGCCTTGATCACCGCGTTGACTTGATTCGCGCTCATCCAGCCTTGGAGCGCCCGATCAGTTCGCTTGGGCCAACGATAGCGGAGGACGATGCGATGCTGCTCGCGACAGAGACGATCTTGACCCTGTCCGGATCATTGGGGAAACGGGAGCCAAATTCCTGGCGCATCCAGATACAGGCCTGCGAGGCACTGGATGCGTGAATCGCACCACGCAGCATGACAGCGGACTCATCGAAGGCTTTAGCCGCATTCTCGACACCTGCGGCGCCAAGGCGACCGGTCAGAGATTCGCTGGCGTCTGTTGGGTTGTTCACCCCGCTGCGCAAAGCATCTGGAAGCCTCTCGACCACAGCGAGCAAGGCCAAATCATCACGACTATCGTGCTTTGCAAAGAGCGGGGCTGCGGCTGCCATCAAAAGGATCGAAGACGGGCCGCCGCTTTCCCAATGCCAGTCACGATAGGCCTTGAGATAGCGCACCGTGCGACGGAACTGCTCCCCCTTCGCCTCGACTTCGCCCAAGAACCATTCCTTGACCGGGCGCGGATCAGAGACTTTCCAGTCCTCTTGGCGATGAGCCAGCAGCACTTTGTCACGAGGTAGCTTCGTCCAGACGTCCTCCTCCTCAGCAAAGGTGATTGAGTCCATGGTCAACCCACGGCTTTCAAACGCCTTAGCCAGAGTGACGAACTTTTCGTCAGGAATGGCGTAAAGCGGGATGTCGATATGGGCATCCTTGGCGATCACGATCCGGATGCAGGTGTCCTTATCGGTGATGAGCTGCCACTTGTTCCGGTCGACCAAGGGTTTCAGAGCTTCCTGCGCAGCATGAAAGAACACCCCGGATGCAACGCTTGGTCGATTGCTCTGCGAGACAAAGCTCATCGGCAGGTAGCAGCCATCATCGACATCAGCTTGCTGTGGGGGCTTGGCAGGTGCGTTGAGAGTCTTGTAGGCCCAGGACCCTTGGGTGAAAAATCGAGGGGTTGGCACTTGGCCAGGATAGCCACGTGCTCTGAGGGCCGCCGGGATGCCTGCGCGCAGGCAGTTACGGACATCTAGGCGTGCTTGGGCAATGTAGGTGCGTTGCGCCTCTTCCAAGTCCAGCGCACCATGCAGGCAGGTCCGATTTTCGACAGTAGTGAAAAACAGCGGGCTCAAGTTCAGCATGGTTGCCTCCTAAGCGTTCTTGTGAGAGCCGTGATAGAAGCGCGGCGCGGCGGCTTGGTGATCGCGGAATGGCCGGAATGCCAGATCCCCAATGGCGCGCTGCGCTGCGTGGTTGCCTCGATCTTTCAGCGTGTTCGTCGCAGCAACCGAGACTCGATCCAAAGCTTTGACATCCTTGCTCTGGTCTGGAGTGGCTTGGTCATCGATTTTGTAGTAGTCCGCACCCAAAGCATGCCCCAGCAAGTGATGGACCGACGACTCCTGGGCTGAGATCACCAGATCGAACAGCCCACCACGCCATTTGCCGAAGCCGCGATCCAGACTGGCGTTCCCCCGCACGGTGGAACCGACGGTCATGGTGCCAATCGAAAGCACCCGAACTTGAACGCCTGGATCGGTAGCGAGGAAGTGGCGTGCCTCATGAAGACCAAATAGGCCAGGTGCGTTGCCCACCAGGCCGCCATCAGCAAATACGCCTCGCTCGTTACGCGCGAGCGGGAAGTAGACCGGCGCTGCTGCGGTTGCCAAGGCCACATCCATCACTTTAAGGCGATGGTCCAATTCGAAGCTGGGGTGATGCGGTGTTTTAAAGAACTGTCCTTTGCCGGTGGAGTAGTTAACAGCGGGGATCAGCACGGGGTGCTTGAGGTCACCAAGCGTTGTCTCGCCAAAGCGTTCCGCCAGAACCTCACGCAGCCCGTCAGGGTTGTGCTTGGCGATAAGCCAGAAGCCAAGCAGCCGCCTTGCCAGGCTGCGAGCGCCGAAGATGCGTCCTCCGTGCTTTTCGAAAAGATCCTTCAACTCGCTCGCAGGGATCTCGTTGGCCAACCCTAAGGCCAACATCCCGCCCGCCGACGTGCCGCAGATCAGATCAAAGTGCTGGGCAATCGGGCGCCCGAGCACCTGTTCCAGTTCGGCCAAGACCGTGGCGGTATACAGGCCACGGTAGCCGCCTCCCGAAAGGGCAAGCACGTGGAGGGGCGGGATATCGTTCATGGCGTCTTACCCCCGGGGTGGGAACGAGTCGTGGCCGTGACTATCCTTGTCACGGATCTGACCGTTGGGGCGGTTGATCACCAACTCAGACTGCTGGTTGCGAGCGATCTCCCGCCCTGCATCGATGGCTTGCTGCTGGGTGTCATGGACAGAAGTCGCCCGACCATTACCTGCGCCTTTGACCGCCCAGCCGTCCGGGTGGGGCACTACATGCTGGTTCTTGCCTGCCATTGCTTGGTTCCTTTTGCCTGAATAAACCCGCCGACCCGACGGATGGGTTGTCAATTGCGAAAGCCCTATGCACAATGGGTTGCTTGTTCAGACAACAAGAGCAAGGCGGCCAAACCAGCAGTTTGCAGCGAAAGATGCGATCTGTTGTCTGGCTGGACAACACGCTAGCAGAACTTTGTGACTGATGCAACGGTCACAAAGCGCCGGGCATTAGTGCGATTTTGGTGCGGGTGGTCCGAAGGCCCGCTTTTGGTCACTTAGTGGATTTTTTATGCCTCAAACAGGCTTGGGCGTTGCCCTAAAGACCTTGCGCGAGCGCAGGACTCTCTCTCTGCGTGAAGTTGGTCAACTGGCCTCGGTGGACCATGCCTATGTCCATCGCTTGGAGTCAGGGGACAAGACCAGCCCGTCCCAAGATCTGTTGGGCAAGCTAGTTAAAGTCCTCAAGCCCAGCGCGCGCGATGCCGAAATCGTGAATTGGCTCGCAACACATGAGGACGCTGACCCGCTGTTGGTCGAGTTCGTCCTTAAAGACGAATCGGTTGAGCTTGAGATCTTTACAGCAGCCGCTGGAGTCAGGCATAGAGGAGCGACGCGACCCGATCCGGCAGTGCTGATTGCTCGGACCAGGCGTATCTTCGAGGAAGACGACGAGGAAGGTTGATCATGGATGAGGCGGGCGTGCGCCAGTTGGCGCGAAGATTTGTTGCGAACCTGGACATTTCCAGCATTCGAGAGGATCTATCGCCTTACCTTATCGCTGCCAACGCCAAGCTTCGAAGAGAGCCCTTGGACGAGGGGGAGTCTGGATACACGGTTCCAGGCAAGAACGGCAAAAGCATCATTACGGTCAATGAGTTGGAGAGCGCGGAGCGTCAGCGCTTTACCATTTGCCACGAAATTGCCCACGTGGTGCTGGGGCTTCCCTCCCGGCACGACGAAGTGCCGCAGTGGGGATACGCCAAGCGCGACCCCAACGAGGTGTTTTGCGACGTTTTTGCTTCTGAACTGTTGATGCCCTACAAGGTGTGGCTGGCATCAGTTCCCAAGGACGAACCCTCCCTTGCGCTGATCGAGCAGATGGCCGCGCAATTTGGCACCTCCTTTCCTGCCGCTGCTTCACGCTACGCCAGCCTCACTGACTATCCCTGTGCAGTCGTCACCATGGACCGTGGCGTCGTGCGCTACTCAGTGCTCTCCAAAGCCCTGCGCGAGGTCAAAGCATGGATCCCGCCAAGGACTAACATCCCATCTGGATCTGTGGCGCATCGCTTGCGCAAGTTGGGGGAGAACGGCGCCGACTCGGCCTGGGTGGCACAAGACATCTGGTTTGAGAACTGGGAAAGGGGTCTTGAGCTTTGCGAGATCGCAAGGCACTTTTCGCTAAGGGACACCACGACATCCTTGCTGTGGTTCGACCAAGACGAGCTTCCGGAAGTTGAGCATGACCGCTTTGGAAAGCGCTGGGAGGATGACGGGGGCTTGGCCGAACTCACGGGCGAGTTGACTTGGGATAAGGGCACTAGGCGTCGTTGATCAATAACCAGGGCTGGGGAATTGCCCTAACCTAGCTCTCGGTGCATCTGGAGGCTGCTTGGAGCCTAGGTGCTCGCATCGAAGATGAGCACTCCGATTCGATTCGCCAAGTCAAGAATTGATTTATAAGTAGCGCTATGCCCGATGAGGTCCCTTGAGGCCCCTCGGGGATGAATAGCGCCTGCCTTGATGCGGTCTCCAAAAAGCACAAGGGCAAGCGCTGTGTCGTCTTGTCGAGACATCCAACTCAGACCTTGGATATCAGGGCATTCGGCATGGATTGCTTCGGCCCACAAGCGTGTCGAAGGGTAGCTGCTCTTTTCAGTGTCGACCAGTAACTTCCTTTGAACGCCAAGCTTTCGCAAGGCAGTGCTTGTCAGTGACGCGACGCAAATTTTTTGTGTCAGAAAAAATTGAGAGGCATGCTGGTTTTGTAGTTTGGCTTTATCAAATGGCTTATTTCCCGGATGAAAGGGAACATCATGGAAAACGGTCTCCATGAGCGCGCAGTGAAGTGAATCGCCAGCATAAAGGGTTGGGATTTGCGCGCCGGCACTATCTGAGATCGGGCTGAAACGCGCGTTGCCCCGTGGCCCTGGATTGAATTGGGTGGCGTGATAGATGTTTTGGTGAACGCGATGAAAGATAGCTCCCACAGGCAGTGTCCTACGCTCAATCAGAGCGGCGATAGGGCGCGGGGGGGGAGGCGTTAGGTCATCCTTGACGGTCTTCATCGCTTATCCGTGTAATACGCCTGCGGCTTCGTCTTGCGCAGCATTGATCACGCGCTGAGGGTCGCTGGTGAGTAAATCTTGTGGTCGTTGTCCACCCAAAAAGCTATTTCTCGCAGAGAACCATGATGCCAAGCCCCACGGCCCCTTCTTGCCAGCAAACACTTTCAGCACCTGAGCCAACGCTTTAACAGGGCGATATTTGTTTCCACTGTCCAGTGCGTAGCGCGGAAACAGATCCTTGCCCGCCTCTTGCTGCACCGCAAAAATCAAACCATCTCGCTTCCATTTGTTCGGCTGCGCGCTGGGGTTGGTTTGGCTCAACTCAGCTACCTCCGCAATCTGTGCGGCCGTTAGCCAATCGGTTGCTTCGATCGCGTCCTGCCGAACCTGCGCCATCATTTTTGCTTCTAGGATGGCTCGATTCGAGGGTTCAATTCTTGGCACCAGAGTCTCAATTAAGGTGTCGATCATGGCTTTTTGCTGCTTGTCGCGCACCTTCTTGACCAAAGGAGCGATATGCAACATGGCTTGTGCAAGGGCGGCGTTGTCGCTGTCTGTGCCCTCTTCTATGGCAAAAGCCACGACCTTTCGGGCCTTGTATAGGCTCGAAAGCTGGATTCGGACTTGTTCGGGTGTCCCGACTAGCGCGGCAATGCCGTCCGATGATTGAAGTTTTTTAAGAGCCATGCGAGCACTCCTCCGGTGATCTCGATGATCATTGTAACCGCATCACCTGAATAATCAAGTTCTAGCAACAGTTCGTAATTTCAAGAAACCTTGTCGTTAGAGAAGGGCCCGTTTAGGCCGTTGGGTATCGTTTCGGGTGTCGCAATTAGGGATGCGCCTTAACGTAAGTCATTGATTAAGATTAGTATTGGCTTCTGAAACCGGTTCTCATCACCTGTCCTAGCCGTTATTCGTCAAAGGCTTGGATAACATCCAGGGCGACGACCGCGATTTCATCTCTATCTCTGTGGGCTATGAGCATGATCCGTAGTGTCATATGACGATGAGTTTCGGTCCCGTGAGTAGCGGGGGCGGCGAGCGCCGCTAGGGTGTGATGTCCGTCAGCAGATCGGTGTCATTAGTTTTACGAGCTTGCTAAATGTCAGGCGGGGCGTATCTTCGCCCGTGCCTGGAAGGCGAGCGCCACAGCCGAGGCCATGTCCTCAGTGCTCAGCCCCAGAAGCTGCTTCACGACATCGTCCACACCGGTGCCTGCACCGCCCTGGCGTTCAAGTTGTTCCAGCTTTTTGCCCAAGGCGACAGGATCTGGATTGAAGTAGCGCATAAAGGTCTTCAAGTCCTTATGCCCCGAGATCCTGGCCGCCTCCGCTGGGTTGAGGTGATGTCCCATTTCGGTGATGCGCGTGTGGCGAAGGTCGTGCATGCGCGCGGTCAAGATCTCTGGGTCTCCAAGCTTCTCTGCTACTTGCTCACGGACCCGATCCCAGGCCTGAGTGACGGTGTCTGCCCGAATACGCTTGCCGCGCGAGGTCACAAAGACGGGTCCCTTCTTTGTTTCGCTGGCTTCGAAGCGCGCGGCAATCAAGGCCATGGGCTCTGAGGTCAACGGGATCACGCGCTCGTTGTATTTGCCATTCTTGGCCTTGGTCTCGCGAAGTCGCGCTGTCTTCTTCTTGAAGTTGATGTCCGCCCAATCGAGCTTCACGCATTCGGAGCGACGGGCTGCGGTCATGCGCGCAAAGCGGATGACATCGGCTGTTGCTTGATCGGTCCGTCCAGCATCAAGCTGTGCAACTATGGCTTTCCATTCCTCTTCGGTCAGCGTCCGGTCGCGCGAGTCGTCCGAGTTGAGGGATTTCAAGCTCTTGATCGGCGAGCGCAGATCGATCTGCCAGGTCTCGTGCGCAATCCGAAAAAGGCTCCGGATCGTGGTCAGCGCTCGCTTTTTGCTCCCCTGGGCCATCGGGAGCGTGGTGCCGTCTCGCTTGACCTTGATGTATGAGTTCACGAACGAGCTGGCATGGCGCCCCAGGAAGTCATCCTGAGTCAAATCCTTGGCCAGCTTGCGGGTGAGGTGGGGCATGCCGGCCTGGCTCAATCCGAGACCTTTGCCGCCCCCAAGGAAGAGATGGGCATTGGAGTGGTCGGTCCTGACCGACGCGTGCTTGATCAGCCCATCATCGATTTCTTGGACAAACCGGCGCAGCAGATCCCCGAAGGTCCAAGCCTCGGCAGTGTGGGCATACGGGGTTTGCCGAAGCTCCAAGGAGGCGTGTTCTCGGCGGACATAGGCCTCGGCCATGAGCCGCGCTGCATCGATGTGATGCTCAGTGTTCGGGGGCGCCTTGGGGTCGACGGGGTAGCGCACCAGCGGGAACTTCAACGCCTGCCCGTCGAGGGACCTTCGTATACGCGCCTCCCACCTCAGCTGTCCGTCCGTCCTGAGCGTGACGCCCGCCACGGAGCTAACGGCCTGGGAGGCCTTGATGCCGCGCGGAAGCATGCCATTGAAGGTCTTGGTGCGCCCCGGCTTGACAGCTGCTTTGGCTTTGCTCACTTAGCGTCTCCCTGTATCCTTAGACGGATGGCCCCGTGGCACAATTGGATAGCGCGCGTCCCTCCTAAGGACGAGGTTGCTGGTTCGAACCCAGCCGGGGTCACCACTTGTTTACAATCGGCATGAGTAGGCCGGTTGTTACCACAGACTCGCCACAGTCAGGCTGGATTTCAACGCAAAGCCTTGTGCTGCTTGGTTCTTAGTGTAGCGACGTTGTCCCTCCTAAGGGGAAGGTCGCCCGTTCGAATCGGGCCAGGGTCACCAGGAATCAGTAACTTAAGACATCCGTAAAGCCATAGAATTGGCACATTTCGGGTCATATCCACAGGCATCTGCCACAACTGCCACAGTGTCTTTGACCTCGGTTTGTCGGCCGCTTGCTCGGCTCAATGAGCAACTCGAGGAGATCATAAGTGCAGTCGGATTGGAAGCGAAACTGGCCCCATCGATATTACTGGATGGTCAATTGCGTTCTTGGCCTAGCCGGCATCATTTGTCTTGGTGTGGGCGTCTTCGCCGCGGTAAGACTTGACGAGAAGACCACGTCAGCACTTGCACTTCTTGGTGTTGGACTGGCGCTTCTATTTGCCTCAACCATTGAACGATTCGAGAGCTTCAAAGGACTGGGTATTGAAGCAAAGCAAAGGCAATTGAGGGCAACCCTTAGTCAGGCAGAAGTAATATTAGCTCGGGTGAAAGAGCTAGCTGAAATTGCAGGTGCGAATATTATCGACTTGATACGCCCAGGGTTTCCTAGACATCTCAAGGCCATGGAAAATGGTCGATTCGGAGGTGTCTATGAGCAGCAAGCGGTATACGGATGAGTTCAAGATCGAGGCGATCCGGCAAGTGACTGATCGTGGGTTCAAGGTGGCAGAAGTGGCCGAGCGCCTGGGTGTCACCACGCACAGCCTGTACGCCTGGCTGCGCACGTTCGGCAAGCCTGGCGTGGTGCAGCGCGCCGAGGTGGACCAGAGCGCCGAGGTTCGGCGGCTGAAGGCAGAGTTGCGTCGAGTGACCGAGGAGCGCGACATCCTAAAAAAGGCCGCCGCGTACTTTGCCAAGGGGTAAAGGCAAAGTACGCCTTCATGCAAGCCCACTGCGGGGAATTCAGGGTGTGTGCGATGTGCCGGGTATTGCGGGTCAACCGGGCGGGTTATTACGCCTGGTTACGCTCGCCCGACAGTGAGCGCGCCAAGGAAGACCAACGCCTGCTGGGATTGATCAAGCACCACTGGTTGGCCAGCGGCAGTGTCTATGGGCATCGCAAGATCACTAAGGATCTGCGCGATCTGGGTGAGCGTTGCAGTCGCCATCGGGTGCATCGGCTGATGCGCACCGAGGGACTGCGTGCTCAGGTGGGCTATGGTCGCAAACCGCGCTTCCATGGAGGAATGCAGTGCAAGGCGGCGGCCAACCTGCTTGACCGACAGTTCGACGTGACGGAGCCGGACACGGCCTGGGCGAGCGATTTCACCTTCATCCGCACGCATGCAGGCTGGATGTACCTGGCTGTTGTGATCGATCTGTTTTCCCGGCAGGTCGTCGGCTGGGCGATGCGCGATCGGGCCGATACCGAGTTGGTCGTGCAGGCCCTGTTGTCTGCGGTGTGGCGGCGCAAACCCAACGCTGGTTGCTTGGTTCACTCGGACCAAGGGTCTGTCTACACCAGCGATGACTGGCGCAGTTTCCTGGCGTCCCATGGCTTGGTGTGCAGCATGAGTCGGCGTGGCAACTGCCACGACAACGCACCCGTGGAGAGCTTCTTCGGCCTGCTCAAACGCGAGCGGATCAGGCGGCGGATCTATCCCACCAAGGACGCCGCTCGCGCCGAGGTATTCGACTACATCGAGATGTTCTACAACCCCAACCGCCGCCACGGTTCAACTGGCGACCTGTCCCCTGTAGAGTTTGAACGGCGCTACGCGCAACGAGGGTCTTGAGTGTCTACGGAACCCTGGGCGTATCACCTCGCTAGGGTTCGTTTCTCTCGCACTTGGCCATCCCTGATTTGCAATTCAAGTTGTCAAGTATAGCTTTCTTTCGTTGTGTAAATAAAAAAGATGGGTCTTGAAAAATCGCATGTGGAACAATGATATAGAAGTAGCTATTCTTTTATTTTGAGTAGATTTTTTGCACGAGTGAGTTCCTAGCTTTATTCGTCATGAAGATAGCTCAGGAAATGCTCACCACATATCAGCAGGCAGAAATTGCCGTGCTGCAGGGGCATGCCGTATTGCTCGGGTTTGTCGCGCGAACAGGTCGAATCCTGGGGCGAGGACGACCAGCTGCCTGCGCTGCCTTCGATCTTGCGCTGACCGGCACGCGGCCGGTCGATGCACCGGGGACTCCGTCAGATCTGCATGCCAACGGCATCGTCCCCGTGGAGGGGGCCTGATGTGCTCACGCTTGGCGATGTCAGTGCTTGCCCGCGATCTCACGTTGGGCGGCATCGTTGCCGAAGGCCAGCAATGCCTTGGTATCGACTTTGCGGCCGGTGCTCCTGCACCATGCGGCGAAGTCGGCCGAACGTAGCTCTGCTTTGATGGTCCGAATGCCTTTGTCGTTGAGGCGTTGGACGCTTTGCTCCGCGTCGACTTTCCAGTCGGCATAGCTGTCGTGCCAGTCGCGGTCGGGAAGGAGTGAGCGAAATGTCTCGTAATCGTCTTCCTGGAACCACGGTATCCCGGCGATCTGTACCTGCATTGGTGTTGTCCTTTGGTGTTGTCCTTTGGTGATGATAGGAGGGTGGGGTTGGCGCCTGGGCCATCATTACCCGTTAGGTGCCTGGATGTCCCGCCACATCACTGAGTTGCAAGGCAGCCTCGGCAGTGAGGAGATTGTCACGCTGGCTGGCCTGCCGATCCAATTAATACATTTTCAGGGCCCGAAGGCGTGCAATCCTGCCGACATAGATCGGCCGAACGCCGTGTCCACATAGATCCAGTCGGGTGTTCGCGGCCCGAGAGCGTCGGCGCCCAATACGTCGACCTCGAGGCCTGGAAAGTCTCCCTGAGACACGACGGTGACTGTGCCGGCCGGCGAGAGGGTGACTCGGGTGGTTGACGCCATGACCTTGGCCGGCCTGGTCACGTTATGCGACGGCCTGCTGGGGAACGAGGAACACGACGACAATGGCGCCGACGCCGATGTCGCACCGACGCAGTGCACTGAATTGCATGATGTCAGTCCCCGACAGGACTGATCCTAGAGGGCTTCAGCCAGACTCACCGATGCCTAACCACCCGCACACCCACCGGCCTGGCGAACTTATCCATCGCCACCGATGAAATACGGCTATGACGCAGCAGGCTACCAAGCTGTTCGGGAACGCCCAGGCGCTGATCGACTTCCGGTTCCAGCACGGTGCGGCGGCGTTTGCGCCGGTCGGCCTTGGCGAAGCGCAGGCGGTTGTACTCGGCCCAGCCTACGGTGGTGATGGCGCTCATCAGTGCGATCACCGGCAGGGCGCCCAGCGCGAATGGATCCAGAACGTTGTGCTTGAGATACAGCTCCATGTAGGCGCTGCGCAGGCCGAAGAACCAGGCGACCAGCGTCGCCAGTGGTGCCCACAGATAGAAGTAGACCATCCAGGCGCCGGCGGTGGCGGCGCCGTAGGCGAGGCGGCGCGAGCGGCCGAGGCGTTGCGGCAGGTTGATGATGGGCGGTGTCATTGGATTCCTCGGTCGGGGCTTTTCCAGCGGGCGCGTTTGCTGCGGCGCGCCAGCAGGGCACGTGGGAAGGCGATGACGGCAGTGAGCATGCCGATCATCCAGAAGGCGACCGGATACCAGATCACCCAGAAAAACTGGCGCGCCAGGCCTTTTTCGTAGCGGCGTTCGATCACCAGGCTGGTGGCGAATTGCATCAGGCAGACCACTGCCAATACCAGGCCATGCCAGCGCGGCAGGATGGTGTCGATGTACAACGCAGGCGGCATGGCGATGAACTTGCCGAGCAGCCACAGCACGATGATGAAGAGCATCGTGTAGGCCCAGGCCAGGCTGAGCGCGTATTCCAGCAGCACGCCCCACATGCGTCGGCTGCGCCAGGACAACACGCGGCGGCCATGGCTCAGCAACACTTCCACGCCGCCGCGTGCCCAGCGCAGGCGCTGCATCCACAGGCCGCGAAAGGTCTCCGGCATCAGGATCCAGCACAGCGCGTTGGGTTCATAGCGGATATCCCAATCGTCGAGCTGCAGACGCCAGGAGATGTCGATGTCTTCGGTGACCATGTTGTCGGACCAGAAGCCGACGTGATGCAGCGCCGAACGCCGGAACGCGCAGATCACGCCCGACACGGTGAACAGCCGTCCGTAGACCCGCTGCGCACGCTTGATCAGCCCCACGATGGCGGAAAATTCGCCCACCTGCATGCGGCCCATCAGCGTGGTGCGATTGCGCACACGGGGATTGCCAGTGACGCCGCCAACGCGCGGGCCGGAGATCAGGTGGCCGACCATCCAGCGCGTGGCGTTGGGGTCCAGGATGGCGTCGGCATCCACGCACACAAGATAGTCCGAGCGCGATGCCAGCGTGCCGACACGCAGCGCGTTGGCCTTGCCGTGGTTCTGCTCCAGATGCACCACGCGCAGGCGCGGATGCTGGTGGGTGAGGTCCTCGAGCGCTTGGGCCGTGTTGTCGCTGCTGCCATCGTTGATGGCGATGATCTCGAAATCCGGATAGTTCTGCGCGCTCATCGCGGCGATGGTTTCGCCAACGTGCTTGGCCTCGTTGTAGCAAGGCACCAGCAAGGACACGAACGGCTCGCTGGACAACGGTGGCGGCGATGAAGGACCCGGCGAGCCGCGTTCGCGCCGCAGGTAGTAGTACGTGCCGCCGATCATCCAGAAGAACGCCATGATGATCGGATAGAAAAACGCGAAGTTGAACAGGGCGCCCAACAGGAGGCTGGTCGTCATCGGTTACCGCTCGATATAAGGGAATTGCCGAGCCGACATGGCCTCGCGCGCTTCGGGAAGAGACGGGTGGCCGCCGATGAAGTCGTCGGGGTAATACGCCAGATGGCGCACGCCCGCAGCCAGAAGCAACTTGGTGTGTTCGAGCAGTAAACCGTCGGGCAGCGGCTTGCCGGTGCGCCAGTCCACGGTCTGCAGTTCGAAGATGGTGTTCTCGAAACCATGCGGTTGCTGGCCGACACGCTGCGCCAGCTGTTGCAGCCATTGCTGCGGGTCGTTGGCCTGCTCCATGTACGGCATGGCCATCAGCGCGGTGTAGTCGTAGGCCGAAGCAAAGGCGTCCAGGCGCTGCGCAAACCAGGCTTCGCTATGCGGCTCCAGCACGGGCTGCGCGAACAGGTTGCGCACGGTCACCAGCTTGGGGCGCCAGCGCTCGGCGGCCGCTTTGAGTTCCTGGGTGAAGCCGATCAGCTGCTGCGTGCGTTTGGCCGGATCGCCATTGCCGTAAGCAGGTACTTCGTCGTCGCGCAGGTAGGCGTCGTCATGGAAGAGCAGGCCTTCGAAATACGTGTTCGCGGCGAGGTCTTCATAGATATCCGAGACCAGCTGATGCGTGCTCGGATTGCCCGGATCCAGGCGCGGCACATCCTTGGCGTCCTTGCCGCGAATCTGCAGTGCGTCCTGCTGCTGCGCATCTGGCAGATGAAAGCCCAGCACCGGCAGCCAGGCGAACACGCGCACGCCGGCACGGGTGCGCAGCTGCCAGGCCACGCGCCCGAACAAATCCGCGCGCATCGGCAGGTGGCGGTTGGGGAAATACAGCGCATCGGCTGCGCCATCGCCGTCCGGGTCGGCGAAGGCCTGCAGGAACACATGGCTGGGGCCGATGTCCTTGACGCGCTGGACCAGGACGTCGAGGTTGCGTTCCAGCTGCGCCGGATCCGGGTCGTAGACGTAATCCAGATCGATCTGGATCGCACGCAAGCCATCGCGCGACAGATCGCGTCGCAGTTCGCCGGCCAGATCACGCACATCGGGATTGTTGAACAGCAACAGGCGGCCAAGGCTGGCCAGCGATTGCCCATCCACGCGGTCGCGGCCCTGCTGGCCGATATCGGCCTCGTGCGAGCGGCCTTCCAGATCGAAGCTGAGCGTCATGCCCAACTGCGCGGCAATCTGGTTGCTGGCGCGGTTGTAGGCGGCATACGGCCACACCATGGCGCGTGGCGGCTTGCCCAGATGCGCCACGATCGCGTCGCGGCTATGGCGCAGATCGGTCTGGATGCGTTGGCGATAGTCCGCTTCGCTTTCGTAACCCTTGCCTGCATCCCAGTGACGCGTAACAGCGGCCGGCGTCTGGTTGCCGAACGGATTGCCGGCGATGCCTTTATGCAAGTCATCGCTATGCGAGCCAATCTCGATCAGGCCGCTGTCCTGCATCTCGCGCAGTTGCGCCCAGGTCACGAAATCGTCGCGCGTGAAGTCGCGCGGACCGTAGGGCACCACCTGGCCGGCCGGCAATTCGACCCAGCTGGTGACGGGTGCGACCAGCGCGGGATAACCGTAGGCCTGCAATAACGGGAACACACGCGTGTAGACACTGCGCAAGCCGTCATCGAAGGTCAGCAGCACCGGCCTCGAGGGCAGGGCGCGCTTGCCGGCACGTGCGTCCAGCACCTGCTGCACGCTCACCGGGTGATAGGCGTGCGAGCGCAGCCAGTCCAGATGCGCGGCGAAGTTGCTGGTGGACACCGCATAACGATCGGGATCGCCCTTGGCTGCGACATCGTCGCGAATATCGTGGTAGCTGAGCACCAGCAGGCCCGCCTGCGCCGACGACGCAAACGTCATCAGCAACAAGGCGACCAGCAACAGCGGCAGGCGGATCAAGGCGTACCTCCCCATCGGAAATCCAGGTCAAATCCAAGTTGTTGTTCGCGCTGGCCGTCGTAGACCGGGCGCAACCAGCTCACGCCATAACTCAGCGCACTGCCATCGCCCAGCGACCACAGGTGTCGATAGGCCGCGCTGGGCACCCACTGGCTGCCGAAGCCGGATTGATAAGTCGGCCCGGCAGTGACTTCCAGCCGCTGCCGAAAGGCGTAGTCGTAGCGACGCCAGCCGATCTGATCGATGCGCACGCCGGCGGCCACCGCAGAGCTGCGGCGTGGATTGAAGTAATTGACGGCGCGCTCGTCTTCTGCGCGTCCGGCCGAGGCGGCGAACAGGCCGTCGAGCAGCACATGTGGGTTGGCCCACAGGCGTTGGCTTCCCGAAAGATCCAGCTGCTCGTGTCGATTGCCGTCGCTGTAGCGCAGCTGGCGTGCCTGCAATTCCCAGCGGCTTTCGTCGTTGGGTGTCCAGCGCACGGCGGCGCCGATGCTGTCGCCGGTGATGCCGAAGCGGCGTGCCTGCAATGAAGCTTCTGGATCACGCGTACGCCAGGCGACGCTGCCATACCAGGCGTCGGAAAAACGCCAGCCGGCATCCAGCGCCCAGGCGGTGCCGTCGCGATCGAAATCGTCGAGCGCACGTCCGCCGTAAGCGCTGAGATCCAGCCGGTCGTAGCGATAGTGCGTTCCCAGCCAGAAGCTGCGATAGCGCACACGCGTGTTCTGGAAATCGGCCCAATCGTCGCGTGCGCGCAAACCCACACGCCAGCCCTCGCCGAGAAATGGCGATTCGGCTTCCAGCAACGTACTGCCGAAGTCGTTGCCCAGTGGCGAGGTGCTGTTGGTCAGGGTGTCGTTGTCGCTGCGTCCGCGCGCATGGCTCAGATGCACCTGCCAGCCGCGTTGGCGTTCCAGCGAGGCGCCGAGCCGCTGCAGGCCGGCGTCGTCCGGATATTCGTTGCGAAGTGGCGCAAACGTGGCATCGGCCAGATCCAGACGGTCCAGATCGCGCTGCGCTTCCACCACGCCACTGCGGGCCTGTTTCTGATGCGGATCCAGCGTCAGCGCGACCGCATTACGTTGCAACGATTTGGTGGGTTGCCCGCGACGAAACTCGATTGAGGCCAGTGCGGCCTGTAGTTCTGCATTGTCGGGACCGATGGCCACGCGTTCGCGCAGCAAGGCGTCTGCACCGCGATTGTCGTTCGCGGCAGAGCGTGCGGTGGCCAGTGCGATGTCTGCACTGAAGCGATCCCAGTTCTCGTATCCGCTGGTCGCACCATCGCGACGCGGCCACGGCGCTTGCGTGGCGGCAAGTTTTTCGAACAGTGGCATCGCCAGATCGAAGCGTTCCTGCTCCAGCAGTGCGTAGCCGAGCAGGAGCTGGCTGTTGAAGTCGTTCGGCGTGTGCTGCAAGGCTTGCCGAAGCACGGCTTCGGCCTCGGCCGGGCGACGCAGGCCCATCAGCGAATCGCCGACCGTTGGCAGCACATACGCCGGGACGTCGATGCCTTCGGCTTTCAATGCCTGATAGTTGGCCACCACATCGCGATGGCGCTGACGTTGGTTGAGTGCAACCAAGGTATCGACGCGCAGCCGCGTGGCTTCCCATGTCACCTTCGGTGGTGCTTCGCGCTCGATGCGGGCGACATTGACCAGGGCCTGATCGGTCTCCGCATAGCGGTGCGCGGCATCGATCGGTTCGGCACTGGCCCACCCGATCATGCGGGCGACGCGATCGTTTTCGATGCGCTCGCGTTCTTGCTGCGAGAACCAGTCCGGATGCCGCCAAACGGCCTCCGCCGCAAGCTGCGAGCTGCCGAGGTCGGTCAGCGTGATCGCACGCATGGTGTAGGCACCACGATCGCGTGGGTCTTGGCGGAGTACACGCTCGTAGATGGCGAGCGCATCTGCATAGCGCTGCTGGCCGCGTAACTGCTCAGCCTGCTGCATGGGAGTGTGGGCAATGGAGGCGTCAGTCACTTCTGTCGGCCGCACTTCACCGCTGTGTGCCTGAGGCACACATGCGGCAATCAAAGCGAGGCTGAGCAGGGGAGGGAGTGCGCCTTTGCGGTCAGGACAGCCGCGACGCACGTGGTTGCGTAAACAGGAGGGAAAGGGTGTTCATTAGCGTTCCAGGCGTATGACGACTGGCGATACTGCGTATGCCCATGTAAAGCCTATGTCATCACGGAGCTAACGAGATCTTCATCGGTTGTGTTCGCTCAAAATAGGTATTCCCATCACATTTTGCTTGTGCGTTCGGACTTTGACCAACGGTCTGACAGCAGTCTCCGAAGGAAACACGATCACAACGAGCTGCAAGTGAGGGCTGACGGAAGTATTCCTAAAGTCAGCAGATGAAAACTAATCAATATGCATAAATAGTCATTTCTGGAATCTCTTATTTGGCAACATGTTGCCGGATGTTCGAGTCATTCCATGAGGGACGGATGGATCTGTTCAACGAATCCGTTCTTTGGACATCTCCACTTTTTAAGTGATGAAAGTCACATAATCGAAAAGGTCGGGTTTTTCTTACAGGGTGGCCCCTACACAGCGCGTTGACCCGTTCTTAACGTTCCAGCAAAGTTGCGCCGCATTCGTTGTGCTGAAGGGTTGCGCCGCCGTGTTGGCGGCCAGGCACAGCGGTGTAAGCGACGGCGCGCTGAGGCGCGATCCGCCGCACAGGGGGCAGGACAGATGTGGATGCGATCGGCGCCAACGGCGCTGGCGGCTTGCCTGTGGGCTGTCGCCGGGCTGGCGGCTGCACAACAGTCGGCACCGACAACGCTGGATCGGCAGGAGCAATTGCGCCAGGCCGAGGAGATCCAGAAGCGTCAGGACCAGGAGCGTCAAGCGCCCTTCGCCGGCCCGCGCGAGGAGGCCGAGCGCGTGGACGCACGCAGTACAGTGCTGCCGAAGGAAGAACTCTGTTTCCCGATCGCCCGCGTACGCCTGTCCGGTGCGGGCGACGACGGTGCGCGCTTTGCGTGGTTGTGGAAATCGCTGCGCCGTTATGAAGGCCGCTGCATCGGTCGTGCCGGCATCGACATCATCCGCCGTCGCGCGTTGGATCAATTGGTCGCGCGCGGCCTGGTCACTACCCGCATCGGCGTGCCCGAACAGGATCTGTCGCGCGGCGAACTGCGTTTCGAACTGATGCCAGGCCGCTTGCGCGCGGTGCGTGTGGTTTCCGACACCGATGGCGAGCATTGGAAAAGTGCATTGCCAATACGCACTGGCGATCTGCTGGATCTGCGCGCGATCGAGCAGGCGGTAGAGCAATTCAAGCGGCTGCCATCGCAGGACGCCAAGATCGACATCGCACCGGGCGAGGCGCCGGGCGAATCGGATCTGGTGATCAACTTGCAGCATGGTCGGCGCTGGCGCGGTGTGGTCAATGCCGACGATTCGGGTGTGGAAGCCACCGGCCGCGTGCAAGGTGGGCTGGATGTCTCGCTGGACAACCCGCTTGGTCTCAACGACCTGCTCAGCATCGGCTACAGCCATGACCTGGCCACACGCGACCAAGAGCGCGGCACACGTGGTAATAGTCTGAGTTACAACCTGCCGTGGGGCTGGTGGACGCTTGCGTTGTCGGCTTCGTCGTATCGCTATCACCAGCGTGTGGACGGGTTTTTGCAGACCTTTCAGTCCAGCGGTGAATCCAGCAATGCGCAGCTGGATATCCAGCGTGTGCTGCATCGCGATGGCACCAGCAAGACCTCTGCGGGCGTGACGGTTGGCCGGCGGCGTGCGCGCAGTTATCTGGATGGCGTGGAAATCGGCATCCAGCGCCGCGATACCAGCAGCGCGGAGTTCTACTTCACGCATCGGCGTTATCTGGGTGCGATGCAGCTGGACGTGCGCATCGCGCATCGGCGTGGCACACCGTGGTTCAACAGCCAATGGACAGGTTACGACCCGCAGATCGGGTTCCCGACATTCCGTTATGGCGTGACCACGTTGGACGTAAGCACCGCAGTGCCGTTCAAGCTGGGCCCTGTGCCGATGTCGTGGGAAAGCAGCCTGCGCGCACAGACCGCCGGCGAGCTGCTGCTCGGTTCGGAGTTCGTCACCATCGGTGGTCGCTACAGCGTGCGCGGCTTCGACGGCGAAGCGACGCTCTAGGCGCGGAAAAAGGCGCGTATTGGCGCAATACCTTGAGTTTTCCGATCCAGCAAATTGGCTTGACGCCGTACCTGGGTCTGGATGCTGGCCGCATCGATGGCACCAGTGCCAGCGGGCTGCGCGGTCGCAGCCTGGTGGGCGGCGCGGTGGGTCTGCGCGGCGGTTGGTTCGGCGCCAGCATCGATGCATTTGCCGGCTGGGCGATCCATCGCCCCGATGGCTTTGGAAGTGCGCAGCCGGCGTATGGCGCGCGTGTGATCTACCAGTTCTGACATGGATCGCGCCGCCAGCCGGCAGCGCGCTGTTGATTGATGACGCCCACGAGCGGCGAGAGAGAAACGATGGACACCGAAGCGATGAGCATACGTGGTTACCTGGCCGAACAAAGCAAGCGCGCGCTTGCGTTGCTGCTGTGCTGCACGGTCACCTGGACATCGTTTCCGGCGTGGGCACAGGTTGCGCCAACGCCAAACCCCGGTGGGCAGACACCCGGTCAGCAGGTCGCCGCCAATGGCGTACCGGTGGTGGACATCGTCGCGCCCAATGCGCGCGGCATCTCGCATAACCGCTACAGCAATTTCAACGTCGGCCCGAACGGGTTGATCCTCAACAACAGCGCGCAGATTTCCAAGACCGAGCTGGGTGGTTATGTCGCCGGCAACGACAATCTGCAGCGCAGCGGTGCTGCCTCGCTGATCCTCAACGAAGTGACTTCTGCAAGTAGCCGTCTGCAGGGTTACACCGAAATCGCCGGCGCCAAGGCGCAATTGGTGATCGCCAACCCCAATGGCATTTCCTGCGATGGCTGCGGATTTCTCAATACCTCGCGCGTGACCTTGACCACTGGTACGCCCAATCTGGGCAGCGATGGTGCATTGAATGGCTTCAACATTACCGGAGGTGCGTTGAGTATCGGCAGCAACGGGTTGGATGCGTTCAATGTGGATCGCCTGGATCTGCTCTCGCGCCAGCTCAGCGTGGAAGGCTCCATCTGGACAAGGGAGCTGGTCGCCGCTGCGCGTGCAGGGCGGGTCAATTACGACGGCATGCTGCTGGACGTGGTGCCGGGCAGCGATGGCGCGGCACCGTCGATCGGTATCGACGTGGCGCAGCTGGGCGGCATGTACGCCGACCGCATCCGCCTGATCGCTACCGAAGCCGGCGTCGGCGTGGTGAGCCGTGGCACCTTGGCAGCGCAAAGCGGCGATCTGCAGATCGACAGTGCGGGCCAGGTGAGCCTGAGCGGCACCACTGTGGCGCGCGATGGAATGAGTGTGCGTGCGGCAAGTGATCTGGATCAGCGCGGCGTACTTGGTTCGCAGCAGGGTGATGTGCGTCTGCGTGCTGCGCGCATGACGTTGGCCGGCGATCTGGTTGCCGCCGGTGGATTGGATGCGCAAGCCAGTGGTGTGTTGAGCCATGTTGGCCGCAGCAGTGCCGGGTCGATCCGTCTGTTCGGTTCGGAATTGAATGCCGATGGCAGCCTGCATACCGCCGGCGCCTTGGATTTGGCCGCTGACGGTGTGCTGCGCAGCGGCGGGGTGGCGTATGCAGGCGCGGGTGCCAACGTGCGCGCGTCGCGGATTGCCTTGACGGGCACCCTGCAGACTGGCGCTGCAATTGCATTGAATGCAAACGCGATCGATGCACTCGGCACCTTGGATGCTGCGACGACACTGCGCGTGAGCGGTGGCGGCGACGTGCGCCTGGGTGGACTGGCGCAGGCCGGGCAGGGCGCCGAGGTGCAGGCTGGCGGACGGCTGGAGTTGCAGGGTCAGTTGATTGCGGCGGATGCAGTGGCGCTGAACGCGGCGAGTATCGACATCACGCAGCGCGGTGCGGTGTCTGCCGGTGGCGATCTGGACTTGCGCAGTGCAGGTGCATTGAACAATGCCGGTAGCAGCTACGCCGGCCGTGATCTCCGTCTCCAGGCAGCGACTGTGACCACGGCGGGCAGTCTATCTGCTGCGCGCGATGCGCAGGCGGCGGTTGCGGATGGTCTGGTCAATAGCGGCAAGTTCGTTGCGGGCAATGCGCTGAGCATTGATGCGGAGCAGTTGGAAAGTCGCGGCGATATCGGCAGTCAACGTGGCGATGCCACGCTGCGTAGTCGCGGTGGTCCGACCCTGAGCGGCAACACTGTGGCAGGCGGTGCATTGGTATTGGACGCCGCAGCAGGTGCGCAGGTCTCCGGCACAGTCAACGCGGGCAGCTTCAATCTTCGTAGTGGCAGCGAGACCGCAATCTCCGGCACCCTGCAGACCACTGCTGGTGGGTTGGTGATCGCCACCGGCGGCGATCTTTCCAGCGAAGCGCTTGTGCGTTCGGCAAGCACGATCGATCTGCAGGCAAACGGCGCACTGCGTCAACGCGGGCAACTGCGTAGCGATGGTGCGTTGCAGTTGCGTGGCGCGGCGATCGAACACAACGGTGTGATCGATGCAGGCGGCGATCTGCGTATCGCAAGCGCTGCCGATCTAGTGTTGGACGACACCGTGCAGAGTGCCGGCACGGCCACATTGCAGGCGGGCGCAGTACTGGATAACCGCGCGAAGGTCATCGCCGCCGGTGCGCTGGCTGTGGATGCAGCAACGCTGCGCAATGCACAGGGTGCGGCGTTTTCGTCGGATGCCGATGCACGCGTGCGTACGACTGGCGCGATAGACAATGCCGGCAGCCTGTATGCGGCGAACGATCTGCAGCTCGTCGCAGGCACGTTCACGCAAAGCGGTAGCGCCAGTTCGGGCAACACGCTTTCGGCAACTGTGAGCGGGTCATTCGACAACGCAGGCAATGTGGTCGCCAGGAATGCGCTGCAGATCGATGCCGGCAGCTTGCGCAGCACCGGTCAACTCGGCAGCGAAGCGGCGGGTGTTCGCCTGGGCAGCCAGGGCGATATCGCGCTGCAAGGCGTTGTCGCCGCTGCGACCACGCTGCAGGCCAACGCCGCGGGCGATCTGCAGCAGGCAGGGTCGTTGAGGGCTCAATCACTGGCATTGAGTGCCGGACGTGATCTCACCGCCGCTGGCACACTGCAATCCACGTCCACATTGGATCTGCAGGCACAACGCGCACTCAGGTTCGCAGCCCAGGGCCAGGCCGGCGGTGACGCTTCGATGCGCGCTGCCGCACTGACAACCAGCCAGGATGCGGTGTTGCAGAGCACGGGGGTGATCGCGCTGGACGGTGCGGCCATCGACAGCCGCGGCAAGCTGGATGCGGGGAGCGATCTGCAGATCCGCAGCCAGGGCGATCTGGCGCTGGCGGGTGTGGCACAAGGCGGGCGCGACGTTGTTTTGAATGCCACCGGCGCGCTCAGCAACGCAGCGCAGGTGTTTGCAGGCCGCGATCTGTCGTTGCAGGCAGGTAGCCTCGACAACACCACGCGTGGTGTGTTGGCGGGCGAGGGCAACATCGCCCTGACCACTACGGCACTGCTGAACAACGCTGGCCGCGTGCAGGCCGGTGGCGATCTGCAGATCAGCGCAGCAAATATGGACCAGGGCGGCAGCGCGTCTGCAGGCAAGACGCTGCGAGGGCGGCAGCGCGTCTGCAGGCAAGACGCTGCGCGCCGCCATCGCAGGCACGCTGGCCAATCGCGGCAATCTGATCGCCAAGGATGCGTTGCAGGTCGATGCGGCCACGCTGCGTAGCAGTGGGCAGTTGGGTAGCGAGCGGGCCGATGTCACGTTGAACAGCCTGGACGCGCTGCAACTCGATGGTGTGGTTGCAGCGGCCACTGCATTGCGTGCGACTGCCGGCGGCGACTTGCAGCAGGCCGGTTCGCTCAAGGCACAATCGATCGCATTGCAGTCCGGGCGCGACCTCTCTGCAACTGGCACTCTGCAATCGGCATCCACGTTGGATCTGCAGGCGCAGCGCACGCTCGCTCTGAACGGGCAAGCATCGAGCACCGGTGAGGCGAGTGTCACCGGCGCGAACATTGTGACTGGTGCAGCAGCAGTGCTGCAGAGCGGTGCCACCATCACCCTGGATGGCGGCTCCATCGAGAGCCGTGGTTCGCTCGATGCGGCGACCGATTTGAACGTGCACAGTGACGGTGATCTTGCACTGGCTGGCGTGGTCCAGGCCGGGCGCGATGTTGCGCTGACTGCTGCGGGTGCATTGAACAATGGCGCTCAAGTCGTCGCGGCGCGCGATCTGCGTGTGGAAGCGGCTACTGTCAACAACGCCACGGCTGCGACCTTGGGCGCGCTACGCGACCTGCGTGTCGATGTGGCTGGCGTGTTGGAAAACAATGGCAGCCTGCATGGCGAACGTGGCCTTGCACTGAACACCGGAGCCCTGCTGCAGCACGGCCGTGTTTATAGCGGCGACGCGGTGTCGATCACTTCGACGGGCGCATTCGAGAACGCGGGCCAGTTGGTGTCCGGCAAGGACCTGACCATCGCTGCCGACAGCATCGTCAGCAGTGGGCAACTGGGCTCGGTCAACGGCGCACTGACGCTGACCAGCCAGAACAATATCGATCTGCAAGGCCTTGTGGCTGCGAAGACCACACTGCAAGCAACGGCGGGTACCGACCTGCTGCAGGCCGGCTCGCTCAACGCGCAGGCCGTCACGCTGCAGGCTGGCCGCGATCTCACTGCCGGTGGCACGCTGCAGTCCGCGTCTACGCTGGATCTGCAGGCGCAGCGCACCTTGACGTTGAACGGTCAGGCACAAGCCGGTGCCGACGCCAGCTTGCGTGGTAACACCATCGCCACCAGTCGCGATGCCGTGCTGAAAAGCGTCGGCGCAATCACCCTGGATGGTGCGGCAATCGACAGCCGCGGCACGCTCGATGCCGTTACGGATCTGGGTGTGCGTAGCACGGGTGGTCTTGCGCTCGCAGGCGTGGCGCAAGCCAATCGTGATGTTGTGCTGAGCGCAGCCGCGACCTTGAGCAACGCGAGCCAGGTCGTTGCAGGCCGTGATCTGTCGGTGCAAGCCGGCAACGTCAATAACCTGGCCGCTGGTGTGTTGGCGGCCGATGGCAGCGTCACGCTGAGTACCGGCGCGCTGCAGAACGCCGGCAGCCTGCAGAGTGGCGGCGTTCTGCGCATCACCGCCGCGAGCATGGATCAGAGCGGGACTGCCATCGCAGGCAAAGCATTGACTGCAACCGTGACTGGAACACTGGACAACCGTGGCAACCTCATCGCCAAGGATGCGCTGCTGGTGGAGGCAGGCACCTTGCGCAGTAGCGGCCAGCTCGGGAGCGAAGCCGCCAGTGTCACTCTGACCAGCCAAGGCGATATGACGCTGCAAGGCGTTGTCGCCGCAGCGACCACACTGCAGGCAACGGCGGTTGGCGATCTGCAGCAGGCCGGCTCGCTCAAAGCGCAATCGATCGCGCTGCAGGCAGGTCGCGATCTCACCGCCGCAGGCACGCTGCAGTCGGCAACCCAGCTCGATCTGCAGGCACAACGCACACTGAACTTCAACGGGCAGGCCGTGTCTGCAGGCAATGCCACGTTGCGCGGCGCGCGTATTGCAACCGGGCAGGCTGCAGTGCTGCAGAGCGGTGGCGCGATCAGCCTGGATGGCGCGTCGATCGACAGCCGTGGCGCACTCGATGCAGCCACTGATCTGAATCTGCGCAGCACCGGCGACCTGGCAGTTGCCGGTGTGGCGCAAGCCGATCGCAACGTGGTGCTGAGCGCAACCGGCGCCTTGACCAACGCAGCGCAAGTCGTCGCTGGTCAGACCTTGAACGTTACGGCAGCAAGCGCAAGTAATGCCGCTAACGGCGTCTTGCTCGCGCAAGGCGACGCCACCTTCGCCATCGGCGGCTTGCTCGACAATGCCGGTGCCGTCCGTGCCGGCAACCAACTCACATTGGGTGTCGGTTCGTTGCGTCAGACCGGGCAGGCCTATGGCCTGCAACGCTTGGGTGTGATCGCCACCGGAGCGGTGGACAATCGCGGTGACCTGATCGGCGGCAACGGCTTGCGCGTGGAAGCCGCGCAACTCAGCAGCAGCGGCCAGTTGGGCAGCGAGCGTGGCGATGTCGCATTGATCAGCCGCAGCGACCTGCAGCTCGGCGGCAGCCTGGCATCGGCTGGCAGCTTCTTGGCGCAGGCCGATGGGACGCTGGCACAGAGCGGCACCCTGAGCGCGGGCAGCACGCTGGAATTGCGCTCGAAGGGCGACTTGAGCGTGGCCGGCCAGGTCGGCGCTCAGCAGGTCACCTTGACCAGCGATGCAGTGTTGCGTCAACAGGGCACGGTCAGCGGTACGACGGTGGGTCTGCAGGGTGCGCGTATCGAGAATGCGGGGCAGACCACCGCCTCGGGTAACTTGAGCCTGCGTGCGGGTGAGATCAGCATCGCCGGCACGGTGGGTGCCGGTATCAACGCAGACGGCAGCCTGGGCAGCGGACGCACGCTGAGCCTGATCGCCGATCGCCAGCTCAGCGCCTCCGGCAAATTGCTGGCCGGCGGCAACCTCACCGCACAGGGCAGTCAGCTGCAACTGGCGGGTGCCAGCACACGTGCCACCGGCAATGTTGCACTGACCACCGGCGGCAACCTCGATCATCGCGGTGGCGACTTGCTCGCTGGTGGAACGCTCACCGTGCAGGCAGGCGGCAACATCGACAACGGGCGTCTCAACAACGTCGCAGGTCAAATGCAGGCCAACCAGCTGAGCATCGACGGCGGCAGCTTGAGTAATGTCGGCGGCCGACTGGTGCAAAGTGGAAACGGGCTGACCCGCATCAGCATGGGCGGCGCGATCGACAACACCGGCGGCACGCTGGCCAGCAATGCGCAGGATCTGACCATTGCTGCGGCCAGCCTGGAGAATGCGCAGGGGCGGATCGAACACGCCGGCACCGGCGCCCTGTCGGTCACCAGCCGTAGTGCGCTGGGCAACGGCAGTGGGCGCATCCTCACCCAGGGTCAACTGACCCTGGACGCCAGCGGCGTGTTGAACAACCAGGGCGGCGCGATTGCCGCAGCGGGCGATGCAGTGTTGACTGCTGCCGGCCTCAATAACGTCGGTGGTTCGGTGTCCGCACGTGGATTGAGCGTGCAAAGCACTGGCGCAGTCGACAACCGTAACGGCTTGCTGCAGGCCAGTGGTGGCGCGCTAACCTTGCGCGCCGACAGTCTCAGCAATGCAGGCGGTACCGTGCAGGCAGTTGCCAATGCGGGCGCGGGCGGCAGCTTGCGCGTGGATCTCAACCGCGGCCTGGACAATGGCAACGGCACCATTGGTGCCAGCACCGATGCAGTGATCACGGCAGAAAATCTCAGCAGTGCCGGCGGCAGCCTGCAAGCCGGACGCGACCTCAGCGTCACCGCACGCGGCCAGCTGGACAATCACCAAGGCGGCAAGCTCAGTGCGGGGCGCGATCTCAACGTTGTCGTCACCGGTGCGCTGCTCAATAGCGGCGGCCAGCTCGATGCCGGCAACACGCTGACCGCATCGGGCGGCCTCATCGACAATACCCAGGGCAGCATCGTCAACAACGGTGGCGGACTGACGCGCATCACCACGGGCGGGGCCCTGACCAACACCAGCGGCAATCTCGGTGGGCGCGGCAGCGTGGTCATCGATGCCGCCCGCATTGCCAACAACGGCGGCCAGCTGGTTGCTGGTGGCGATCTCATCGCCAATACCAACGGCTTGAACAACCAGGGCGGCAATGTCTATGCCGGCGCGAGCTTTCTGTTGCAACGCGCAGGCGCCACGCTGGACAACCAGAACGGCAGGATCAAGGCCGAGCAGGCTGTCCGCCTGAATCTGCAGAACCTGAGCAATGCCGGTGGTCAGATCGGTGCCGGCAGCGCGACCGGTGGTGCTGGCGATGTGGTGATCGATACCGTCGGCTTCGATGGCGGCGGCAGCATTCTTGCGCAGAATCTGCTGGATCTGACCTTGCGTAGCGACTACACGCATCGCGCAGGTGCTGACCTCACCAGCAACGGGAATTTCAACCTGCGCGTGGGCGGGAGTCTGGTCAACGAGTCCACGCTCAAGGCTGCGCGCACCCTGGATATTACGGCTGGCAGCATCACCAACCGCGCCGGCGCGAGCATCCTGTCCAACGACACTCGCCTCAATGGCAGCAGCATCGACAATGCCGGCAGTATTTCCGGCAATGGCGCACTGTCGCTGGTGGCCAACAGCATCAACAACACCGGCAGCATCGTCGGCGGCAATGTCTCGGTGAATACCGGCACTTTGGTCAACGGTGCAGATTTCGGTGGTGCTACGGGCAATGCTGCCTATGGCTCTGCCTTGCTCGGCTCCACCGGCAACATGAACCTGATCGTGCGCGATCAGCTGCTTAACCGCGACGCGCGCATCTTCAGCCTGGGCAATATCGCCGTCGGTGGCGCGCAGGATGGCGGCGGTACGTTGGTAGCGCGTACGGGTGTGGTGAATAACCTGTCGGGCAGTATTGAGGCGGATGGGAATATTTTGATCGCGGCTGGGCAGTTGAATAATCGACGGCGCGTAGTCGATGCTAAAACTGGACCGCTAACAGATGCAGAGCGGGCTGCGGCCAATGCGGCAATGCCTGAGGATGTCATTAGACGAGATCCGAGACCCGGCACTTCGGGCGCTGGCGGTGTCCGTTATGCGGGTCATGATCCTGGCGTTTATCGCACTTATAACGTGCGCGAGCGTGAGCAGTTAATTTCGGCCAGTGCAGAAGGACGTATTGCAGCAGGCGGAAATATCGGTTTGTCGGGCTATGTGATCAATAACGCGTCGACGGTAGCCGCGGCAGGCGCGCTGCTGGTGAATCAACGTGGCGTCGGAGGTTTGTCAGACGGAATGCTTGCGAGCAGCGATGACGTGCTGAATCAAGCATTGGCGCTAAAGCAGGTAGCTGATTACACAGATACCGAATACACAGCTAGGGCAGTCTATAACGACTGCATGCAGCGGCCCGGCCAGAGCGTCGTCTGCTATTGGGAAACCGATGAGCGCGTCGTGGGCTCTGGCACCTTGGATAGCAGCTACCTTGCGCTAGGTGCGAGCATGACCGGCGGCCAAGGCGTCAGCATCAACGGTGCCAACATCAGCAACGGCGCCGTCGGCAGCGATGGTCGCAGCATCAGCGGCGCCTCACTCACTGGCGTTGGTGCACAAGGTGGGTTGAACGGGCGCACCACGCAAAGCGCCGGTGGAGTTGGCGGTCAAGCAGTGATCGGCCGTGCAAACGGCGGCGCGTCCGGCATCAGTGTGGCCACCGGTACTGCCGGTAGCGCAGGCACCCAAGTCGGCGCCAATACGCAGGACGCAACGCTTGCCACATCGGGCGGCATCGTCAAGATGTCGGTGGCACCGGTGATGTCCAACGACAGCGGGCTTGTGCACAGCACTGTCGATCAGGCAAACGTGCAGACCACCGCTGCTGGCACCGGCGTTGTTGCAGGTGCGAACGAAAGCCGCACCCGCGTTGACCTGGCCAGCATTCCTGTGACCAATATTGTTGGCGGCGCGCAAACCTCGCTGACGCAGATCGATCTGCCCATTGGCGGGCTATATCGCCTCTCCAGCGGCACCGGCACCGATCGCACCGCAATGAGCCGCGCCGCCAACGGCCTTGGCGGCATCAACGCCTGGCGCAGCAACGGCCCGGGCCGCCGTTACCTGATCGAGACCGATCCGCGCTTCGTCAACTACGACAACTTCATCAGCAGCGACTTCCTGCTGGACAAGCTGGGCGTGGACCCGGAGTGGACCCAGACCCGCCTGGGCGATGGCTTCTATGAGCAGCGTTTGGTGCTGGATCAGATCACCCAGCTCACCGGCCGCCGCTATCTGGGCAACTACGCCGATGGCGTGGCGCAGTACCGCGCCCTGCTGGAATCCGGCGTCGCGGCCGCAGGTCAGCTGCAGCTGAGCATGGGCGTGGGTTTGACCGCCGCGCAGGCCGCCGCGTTGACGCAGGACATCGTGTGGATGGTGGAGCAGGACTACCAGGGCCAGAAGGTGCTGGTGCCGGTGGTCTATCTGGCCTCCAACTCGCTGCAGTTGCGCGGCAACGGTGCCTTGATCGCCGGCGGCAGCGTCGAGCTCAACGCCACCAACGCCATGAGCAACCAGGGCGTCATCGCAGGCGCCGACGTCAGCATCACCGCCGGCAACCTGCTCAACCAGGGCCGCATCAGCGGCACCGGCAGCGTGGCCCTGGAAGCCCGCAACGACCTGCTCAACCAGGGCCAGATCCAGGGCCGCGATGTGGCGCTGGTGGCCGGCAACAACCTGGTCAGCGAAGCATCCAAGGCCATCAACGGTGTTGGCATCCTGTCCGGCATCACCGCCAGCAACACCCTGCAACTGTTCGCCGGCAACGACATGACGCTGACCGGCACCCGCGTGCAGGCCGATGGCAGCGCGGCGTTGATCGCAGGCAACAACCTCAGCCTTACCCCAAGCGCGTTGCGCAACGACAACGGCTTGCTGCGCGGTGGCGATGCCGTGTCGGTGACCACAGGCAAGGACCTAGTGGTCTCGGCAGGCAACGACCTGCAACTGCACGGCGTCACCATCAAGGCCGGCGGCAGCGCCGCGCTGCAGGCAGGCAACAACCTCTCGCTGACCCCGACCACTGGTCTCGACGGCAAGGTCGCTGCCCGTACCAACATCAGCACCGGCGACAGCCTGCAACTCACCGCCGGCAACGACCTGACTATCCGCCAGGCCGAAGTCAAGGCAGGCGGTGATCTGATCGCCGCAGCCGGCAACAACCTCAATGTCGAATCGGTGCTCAACGAGAGCGAAACTAACAGCTACAAGACCCGCAACGGCAAGACCCGCGTCACCACCACCACAACCACGCAAACCATCGACCAGCAGGCACTCACTGCCGGCGGCAACCTGATCCTCAGCGCCGGCAACGACGTCAACTTGGTCGCGGCCAAGCTGGACGCCGGCAAGGGCCTCGGCATCAGCGCCGGCAACGACATCAACGCCAGCACGCTGACCACGGTGGACACCAGCAACACACTAGAAACGCGCAAGCGCTTCAAGCAGACCACAACGACCAGCGACGAAACCGTCCACGGCACCGAGTTCAGTGCCGGCGGCAATCTGGCGATGCAGGCCGGTAACGACATCAACCTCACCGCTGCCACAGTCGCCACCAAGGAAGGCGGCATCACCCTGGCCGCCGGCAACGACGTCAACCTGCTCGCCGCCAGCGAGCAGCACGATGCCGTGCAGGACATGACCAAGAAGAAGAAGGGCACGTTCTCGAGCAAGACGACCACCACGCATGATGAGTGGCACGACAACGTGGCGGTCACCACCACGCTCAGTGGCGACACGGTGCAGATCGCGGCGGGTAATGATCTGCTGTCGCAAGGCGCACAGGTCGCCAGCACCGGCGATGTGGTGTTGGCCGCCGGCAACAACCTGACGCTGGACACGGTGCAGAACACGCACAGCGAGGAACACGAAAAGACCGTCAAGAAGTCCGGCCTATATGGCGGTGGCGGATTCAGCGTCGCATTGGGCGTCACCAAAAAGACCGACGGCCTGGACGTCACTGAGGTCACCAACAACGGCAGCCTGGTCGGCAGTACCGATGGGTCGGTGACGATGACCGCCGGCAACAAGGTGGCCATCACCGGTAGCGATGTGCTGAGCGCCACCGGCACCACGATCGTGGGTAAGGAAGTCACGATTGCCGCAGCGGAAAATACCGTAGATACGGTGCAGACGTCCAAGCAGCAGAGCGCGGGCATTACTTTGGGTATCAGTGGTGGCGTCGTCGATACCGCATTGGCGGCCTATGGTGCCGCCAAGCGAATTTCCGATGTGGACGACGATAGGTTGAAAGCGCTCTATGCGGCGCGTGCTGCTTACGCGACAGGTGCGACGGTCGATCAAGCCAAAACAACACCAGACAATTTCTTGGCTGGCTATCAAGGTCAAGCGGTCGGTGGCAATGTGGCAAAACCTGGCAAAGAGCCAGCGAGTGGACTTGAAGGGGCAGGTGCCGCAACTGGCATGAGCTTTCGTCTCGGCATTGGTGCGAGCAGTTCGTCAAGCAAGACCAGCACACATGAAGAAAGCACCGGGGGCAGCCGTATCCTCAGCAACGGCAATGTCACCATTGCAGCCACCGACGGCGATCTCAATGTCATCGGCAGCAAGATTGCCGGTAACAACGTGGCATTGGCCGCAGCAAACAATCTCAACCTGCTCAGCAATCAGGAGACCAACACCACTAAGTCCGAGAACAAGAACGCTGGCGGTGAGATTGGTGTCAGCGTCGGTGCAACGACTGGCTACTATCTGACAGTGTCGGCAGGCAAGGGCAGCGCCAAGGGTAATAGCGATCTTCGCGCAGAAAGCGTGGTCACTGCCAACGACACGTTGACCTTGGTGAGCGGCAACGACACTACGATCCAAGGTGCACAAGCTGTTGGCAACAAGGTCCTGGCGAATGTCGGCGGCGATCTGCTGATCAAGAGCGAGCAGGACACCAACGAGTACAAGAGCAAACAACAGCAGGCCAGTCTGACCCTGGCGACCGGCTCGGGCAGTGGCGGCAGCTATAGCCAGCAGAAGGTCAACAGCAGCTACACCAGCGTGACCGAGCAGAGCGGCATCCAGGCTGGCAATGGTGGCTTCGACATCACTGTGGGCGGTAACACAAAGTTGGTCGGCGGCGCGATAGCCAGTGCAGCCGATTCCAGCCTCAATCGGCTGTCAACCGGCAGCCTGACCGTCGAGGACCTCCAAAACAAGGCGGAGTACAAGACCAGCGGTGTGACAGTTGCCGGCGGCACAGGTAGCAGCATGGCCAGTGTCGGCATCGGTGCCGGACTGAGCATGTTGGGCAATGCCAGCGACAGCTCAAGTAGCACGACCAAGAGCGATATCGCGGCTGGCACGATCCAAATCCGCAATGGCGACGAGTCTACGCTGGCAGGGTTGGATCGCAGTGCCACCGAGTTGCAGCAGTCTGGGCTGAAGGAGATTTTCGATCAGAAAAAGATCAATGATCAGAAAGAGCTGATGGGGCTTGCTGGAGAGATTGGATTTCGGATAGCGGGTGATGTTGCCTCGGCTATGTATCAGAAAGCCCAGCTTGATTTGGCCAGCGCACCGGATGAAGCGTCGAAAGCTCAGGCACTGGCACGTCTGGACGCATGGAGCGATGGGGGTACGAACAAGATTTTGCTGCATGGCCTGACAGGTGCGGCGATTGCGGCACTCGGCGGCGAAGACGTTCTGCAAACAGCAGCTGGTGCAGCGGGTGCTGAAGCAGCCAAGGTTGCGATGTCGGATTATTTGGTCAAGAACGGCGTTACCGACCCAGCCACTTACAACGCACTCATGGAGCTAGGAAGTGCGGCGCTTGGTGGTATTGCGGGGGGACAGGTTGGCGCAACAACCGCGCTGGCGGGAGATCAGTTCAATCGGCAGTTGCATCCTGATGAAGTGACATGGATTCGCCAGAACGCTGAAGCGTTTGCATTACAGGAAGGCATCAGTGTCAGTGAAGCGAAGCAGCGTCTGACGGTGGAAGCTGCGGCGCAAGTGGATTCAGTGATCGCAAAGAAGGTCGGTATCGAAAATATCGACACAGAAGCGCTAGCTTTTCTGAATTCCAATAAAAATGAATACAAGTGGGGTCAGGCCTTTAAAGCAACTGATGACGAGTATGCCAATTTCCACCAGTATGGAAATCTTCTTACGAAGAATCCGGATCAATTCCGCGAGGTATATAACGCTCTTGGCGCATCTGGAATAGCGAAGGACTCCTTGCAGCAGGTATATCAGAGCGAGCTGTTGGCTTGGTCTACTGCGACGCGTGGGTCGGACGGTGTGGCCATGCTCGAGACGTTTACCGGTGATGTAGGGATGGCGGCAGGCATCATCCGTAATATTGCACAAGGCGACACCCAGGCTGCCGGCACGAGCATCGCTCTTGCGGCGATGCCGACAATTGTAGGAAAAACAGTTGGTCCCCTGTTGCGCCCTCTGGCGAAGGCGGCTGACGAAACGCTCTGGCTAAATGGTCAGGTCATTAGTCCTACTGTGTCATTAAATGCGAAGGTGTAGAAGCATCTGTCCAAGTAGTGTCACTGCGATTTCTACGGCGATTGTCCAGCGCAGCGTCGCGATCGAGTCCACTACATGGCGCTGAGCCCGCATCGGCCGCCCCGCGCGGGCGGTAATCTTCGGGTAGGGCAGGTTGCGGGCGTTGTGACGGTTTTTTTTGATGCGCTCCACGCAAGCGCTCAGCAACCAGAAACCCGTAAGCAGCAATGCATAGCGTGGCGTGATGATGAAACCCCCGCCAACCGCGTCCTTCGTAGTGATCCAGGCCAAACTCTTGCTTCAGGTCCTGATAATCGCGTTCAACCCGCCAGCGCGCTTTGACCGTATTCACCAGATCCTTGCAGAGCGTGTTTGCCGGCAAGTTGGAGAGGAAATAGCGCGTTGGCTTGTCTTCGTTTTCGGGCCATTCGATTAACAGCCACTCCTCCTGGCGTAAACGATCCCCCTGCGCGGCACGCACGCGTAGGGCAGCAAGGCGTCCGGACAACGCTGCGTTGCTGCCTTCCCGCCATGACACCGTCTGGAAGGCACGCCGAGGCAAGGACTGCGCCAGTGCCTCCACCGACTGTGGCTGGCGATCAGCCGTGCGGCGATGACGAATCGCAGGACGGCCCTGCCCCTTCCAAGGCGCGGGCGGCTCGGGCGTTTGCCCCGGCGGCCAGACCTTGACGCTCGAAACAATCCCCACTGCATAAGTCAGTTCCAAGGCAGTCAGCGCATCACGCCAAGCCGTATTGCTGCCATAGGCTGCATCGGCCAACACGGTGCCGCGAACGACACCTGCAGCACACGCGGCCTGCATCTGCGCCAGCGCTATCTCTGGCTTGGTGGCGAAGGCGATCTCTTCCGGAACACCGGCCTTCTCCCGCTGCGCCGCATCGGTCGCCCAAGCCTCAGGAAGATACAGCCCAAAGGCGATCGGCACGCTCGCCGCCGGCGTCGCCAGCGAGACGCTCACCGCCACCTGGCAGTTGTCCTGTTTGCCGATCTCCCCGCAGTACTGTCGGGCCACACCGACCGAATGCTTGCCCTTCTTGCGAAAACCCGTGTCGTCCACGATCCAGTACACCTCGCCCTTCAAATCCATATGCGATGAGACGTACTGACGGACGCGCTCCAGCACCTCCGCATCGGACCAATCCGACTTGGCCACGAAATGGTGCAACGCTTGATGTCGAGCCCGGGTCCGCAGCGGATCCACATGCGCCGCCAGCGGCTCCACGCTTTTGCGCTCCAACGGCAGCATCAATCCCCGGCAATAACCGTCTAAGCTCGCCGCGCGGTCAGCATGACCAAGCGCAGCGGATAGGTCATCCAGATAGGCGGAAAAACGCGCTTGGGGACTGACTGCGGCCATGTTCATCTCAGCGCGGTGTGGATTGCCTGCAGAGTAACATTTTTATGACACAGTAGGATTAGTAGTACTTGGATGAATGCCAAGAATGAGCTGACTTGGATCAATCCACTGACTGGTGCGAAGGAAGCAGTTCCTGCAACGGCTAAAATTCATGTGGATCACGTCCTGCCACAAAATGCTATTCGGCAAATTGAAGGTTTTGATTCTTTGCCAAAAAGCGTTCAGAATGAGATTCTGAAAGACCCTGCGAATCTGCAGCCAATGATCAAATCAGCGAACTGTTCAAAGGGGTGTAAGGTAGAGGCCGAGGGTGCGGGGTGGATGACGTGGAATGGAAAGCCGGTTAGTGAAAGGTACAAGATGTACTTGGAAGAGGCGCAGCAAGATTTTCGGATGAAAGTTTCAAAGATTATTGATGATAATAATGCGTTAAAAGGAAAGTAAATGAAGAATTTGTCGGGTCGAAGCGATCGGTCATGGGAGTTGATGGGTGTCTTCAAAGATGAGTTTATTTTGGAATTCAATGGGGGTATTTATTCTGATGTGGATGGTATTTGTGATAAATATAATTTTTTGCATGAGCGAGACGGTGCTGGATATAGGAATGTCGACTATTCTGGGTTGCTTTTAAATGGTAAGAATTGGACTCTAGAGCCTTTGCGGCTGCTCCAGCCGAACTCCTATCAAGCTTTTCAAGAAGCTGCGGAGCCATTGTTGCTCGGTGTTATGTTAATCGAGGATTTGAGGAACCCAGGAGGTCCTCCGATGGTTCGGCCAATTTTATTTCTAGAGGTGCATGGTAGGATGGTGGAAGTCTTCGCAACGTTCCCAAGCTCGACTTACGAGGACGGTAACGACTGCTTCGGTTCTTTGCTCAGCTTGCCGGATGGCTTGGCGAAGTCCTGGTTGTGGCGAACCGACGGATGGCGTATTCCAGGAAGTGTAGGTGAAGGTCCTATGACCAATCGTCAGTTGATTGGGCATCCTTCATCAAGGTGGCGGGATGCGGATACTTATTTGGATAGCCTGGGTAAAGGGTGGAAAAAGAAGTATTTACCGAAAATAAAAGAATTATTCCCTGATGCAGTGACGAATATAAATGGCGTAAAAAGAATTAAGTTTAGATGCTTTTTGGATACGAGGCCGGTAGGCGTCGGTGGTCCAGAGGGAGATCAATTCTTCGTTTGCTCGACCCGTCAGGATCAGGTGGTCTACCATGTCCATGAAGGGGATGTTGAAAATTTACGCGTGTTGCGTAATCCGGAGGATGCGATAGATCGTTATTGCGCTCATGTATTGCGCCGCAAACCGGGTCAATTTGACTTCAGCGATTGGAGTGAGCCATTTCGTCCTTAATAGTGGGACGGTGGTGGATTTGATATTGGTTAGATATGGCACTCATAGTGCTGGACCCAGCAAGTAAAGTTCCTCCGGAATTTGCTCTTTGAAAATTTAGTAATAGCCAGCTCAAAATTATGCTCGGTGGGTGTGGTTATGATCGGCACGGCTCTAGCCATCAATCTGATCGCTGAGGCCGGAGTCTGTAAATTGCAGCCTCCGTTTGCGGCGCGTGCATTGACCACTTGGCACCGATCGCACCGCAATGGGTCGCGCAGCAACCGGCCTTGGTGGCATCAACGCCTGGCGTAGCAACGGCCCGGGCCGCCGTTACCTGATCGAGACCGATCCGCGCTTCGTCAACTACGACAACTTCATCAGCAGCGACTTCCTGCTGGACAAGCTGGGCGTGGACCCGGAGTGGACCCAGACCCGCCTGGGCGATGGCTTCTATGAGCAGCGTTTGGTGCTGGATCAGATCACCCAGCTCACCGGCCGCCGCTATCTGGGCAACTACGCCGATGGCGTGGCGCAGTACCGCGCCCTGCTGGAATCCGGCGTCGCGGCCGCAGGGCAGCTGCAGCTAAGCATGGGCGTCGGCCTGACGGCCGCGCAGGCTGCCGCGCTCACGCAAGACATCGTGTGGATGGTGGAGCAGGACTACCAGGGCCAGAAGGTGCTGGTGCCGGTCGTGTATCTGGCCTCCAACTCGCTGCAGTTGCGTGGCAATGGCGCCTTGATCGCCGGCGGCAATGTCGAGCTCAATGCCACCAACGCCATGAGCAACCAGGGCGTCATCGCGGGTGCCGATGTCAGCATCACCGCCGGCAACCTGCTCAACCAGGGCCGCATCAGCGGCACCGGCAGCGTGGCCCTGGAAGCGCGCAACGACCTGCTCAACCAGGGCCAGATCCAGGGCCGCGATGTGGCGTTGGTTGCCGGCAACAACCTGGTCAGCGAAGCATCCAAGGCCGTCAACGGTGTCGGCATCCTGTCCGGCATCAGCGCCAGTAACACCCTGCAACTATTCGCCGGCAACGACATGACGCTGACCGGCACCCGCGTGCAGGCCGATGGCAGCGCGGCGTTGATCGCAGGCAACAACCTCAGTCTCACGCCCAGCGCCTTGCGCAACGACAATGGCTTGCTGCGCGGTGGCGATGCTGTCTCCGTCACCACAGGCAAGGACCTGGTGATATTGGCAGGCAACGACCTGCAACCGTGTCAGCCTCCCGTAAAGTTGATCCATCCATGATCATAGGTGTGCGTTCTGTTTGCATTGCCTGGACAGGCTATGTGGCAACGTGCCCGACATCCGGATGCCTGAATAGCATGCTCTCACTCGCTAGTTCTGTATGGAGATGTCGATGACGAAGAAATCGCAGTGGCTTGGACTGCTGGGTTCGCTGATGCTCTGCTATCTGGTGGCGGCCCTGGGAGCGATGGCGTCTATTGAAGCGGCGAGCTTCTACGCCGAGTTGCAGCGGCCGGCCTAGGCGCCGCCCGGGTGGCTGTTCGGGCCGGTATGGACCGCGTTGTACGGGATGATGGCGGTGTCGGTGTGGTTGGTCTGGCGGCGCGGTGGGTGGAGCAGTGCGCGTGCGGCGCTGAGTCTGTTCGTGCTGCAGTTGGGGTTGAACGGGTTGTGGAGCTGGTTGTTCTTTGCCTGGCACATGGGCGCCTGGGCGTTTGTCGATATCGTGGCGCTGTGGGTGGCATTGGTGCTGACGATCGTGGCGTTTGCCAAGTGGCAACGGGTTGCTGCGTGGTTGTTGGTTCCGTATCTGCTGTGGGTGAGTTTTGCGGCGGCGTTGAACTATTCGGTGTGGCAGCTCAATCCGCAGGTGCTTGGCTGAGGGCTGTATGGATCAAAAGTGGCTGATGCACTTCTGCGTTCGGCGCGAGATGGGCGCGCGGCCGCTAGGCGGAATCGGCCGAATCCGACCTCGTCTGGCACCAGGTCTCCGCTACACCATGCTGCGCAAGCACGGCTTGGCCCAGCGCATTAAAAGTTTCCATAGCAATCAATCGCTTGTGGTTGCATCTCTTAAATCTTTGTCCTGCAAGGTTTTCTGTAAAGGACGCTCGGCTTGCTGGTCAGCAAACACACGCAGTGCTTGACAGCGTTCGGTCTGGTGATGTCTTTTGCATACATGCCTAACGCTTCCGCCATCGCATCGCTCCTTTGCCAGCCGCATCTGCGGCAGGGTGCGGGCGTGGCCGGCATTAGCACCACCATTACCACCGCCACCATTCGCCCGGTGCGGTTCGTCGTCTTCGCGTAACTTCCGAAAACAACGGCCCCGCACCCGGATCAGGATGCGGGGGCTTTCCTCCCTCATCTGATGCGGACGGGGCCTCCCTAACGAGGTCTGTCGATGTCATCGCTTGTCGTTTCGTTCGAACCCGCTGCTGTTCCCGTGTCCGCTGCGCGCACCGTTGTGCACAAATTTGGCGGCACCTCGGTGGCCGATGCCGAGCGCTACCGGCATGTGGCGCAGCTGTTGCTTGCACGCGAGGAGACGGTGCAGGTCACCGTGGTGTCAGCGATGAAGGGCGTGACCGACGCGTTGATCGAATTGGCCGAACTGGCGGCGCAAGACCGCCCCGAGTGGCGCGATCGCTGGCATGAAACGCGGGCGCGCCATCGCGGTGCGGCAGTGGCGTTGCTGGGCGAACATTCCGGGCCAACGGTAGAGTGGCTGGACGAGCGCTTCGAGCATCTGGCGCAAATCCTCGGCGCGCTGGCGGTGATCGGCGAGCTGCCACGCGAGGTGCTCGACCGCGTGCAAGGCCTGGGCGAGGTGTATTCGGCACAATTGCTCGGCGATCATTTCCGCGCGCTCGGTGAGGATTGCGCGGTGCTGGATGCGCGCGATGTGCTGGTGGTCAATCGCGGCGAACTCGGCGTGGATGTGGATTGGGACGTCAGCGCGCAGCGCTTGCAGACCTGGCGCCAGGCGCATCCGCAGACGCGTGTGGTGGTCACCGGGTTCGTGGCGCGCGACCGTGCCGACCGCATCACCACGTTGGGCCGCAATGGCAGCGATTATTCGGGTGCGATCTTCGCGGCCTTGTTCGATGCCGAGGAGCTGCATATCTGGACCGATGTGGATGGCGTGCTGTCGGCCGACCCGCGCGTGGTGCCCGAAGCGGTGCAGCTGGAAACACTGAGTTACGACGAGGCCTGCGAGCTGGCGTACTTCGGCGCGAAAGTGGTGCATCCGCAGACGATGTCGCCGGCGATCGAGCGCGGTTTGCCGATCATCATCCGCAATACCTTTCAGCCCGAACATCCGGGCACGCGCATCACCGCCAACAGCAAGGTGAGCGGGCCGATCAAGGGGCTGACCTTGAGCCCGGATCTGGCGGTGCTCAACCTTGAAGGCACCGGCCTGATCGGCGTGCCGGGCACGGCCGAGCGGGTGTTCGCGGCACTGCGCACGGCGCAGGTGTCGGTGGTGATGATCTCGCAGGGCTCGTCCGAGCATTCGATCTGTTGCGTGGTCAAGCAGCACGAGTCCGAGCGCGCGCGCAATGCCTTGTTGCAGGCCTTTGCGCACGAACTCACGGTTGGTCAGGTGCAGCGCGTGCAGCTGACCACCGGCATCAGTGTGCTCGCTGCAGTGGGCGATGGCATGGCCGGGCAGCCCGGTGTGGCAGCGAGGTTGTTCGAGTCGTTGGGGCGTGCACAGGTCAATATCCTGGCGATCGCGCAGGGCTCGTCGGAGCGCAATATCTCGGTGGCGATCGATGCGGCACATGCGACCAAGGCCTTGCGTGCGGCGCATGCGGGCTTCTGGTTGTCGCCGCAGACCTTTTCGGTGGGCGTGATCGGGCCGGGCAATGTGGGCGCGGCGTTGCTGGATCAACTGCGCATTGCGCAGCCGCAATTGCTGGGCAAGGCCAACATCGATCTTCGCCTGCGCGCAGTGGTTTCGCGCGGCCGCATGTTGCTCGACGAGCGCGGCCTGGTCGGCAACTGGCGTGATGCGTTTGCCTCCGCAGCCACCGCCACCGATCTGGAACAGTTCACCACGCATCTGCTGTCTGCGCATCTGCCGCATACGGTGATCATCGATTGCAGCGGCAGCGCGGAAGTGGCCGATCGCTACGCGCAGTGGCTGGCCGCCGGCATCCATGTGGTGACGCCGAACAAGCAGGCAGGCTCCGGCCCGTTGCAGCGCTATCGGGCCATCCGTGCGGCGGCCGATGCCAGCGGTGCGCGTTTCCGTTACGAAGCCACCGTGGGCGCGGGGCTGCCGGTGATCACCACGCTGCGAGATCTGGTCGATACGGGCGATGCGGTGACCTCGATCGAAGGCATCTTTTCGGGCACGCTGGCCTGGTTGTTCAACAAATACGATGGCAGCGTGCCGTTCGCCGAGCTGGTCACGCAGGCGCGCGGCATGGGCTATACCGAGCCGGATCCGCGCGACGATCTGTCCGGCGTGGATGTGGCGCGCAAGCTGGTGATCCTGGCGCGCGAAGCCGGGCGCGAGATCAGCCTGGAGGACGTGCAGGTCGAGAGCCTGGTGCCCGAAGCATTGCGCCAGGCCAGCGTGGACGATTTCATGGCGCGCCTGCATGAAGTGGATGCCACGTTCGCACGGCGTCTGGCCGATGCGCGTGCACGCGGCAATGTGTTGCGTTACGTCGCGCAGCTGCCGCCGGATCGTGTGCCCAGCGTGGGTCTGGTCGAGCTGCCGGCCGATCACGCGTTCGCCAATCTGCGTTTGACCGACAACGTGGTGCAATTCACCACGCGCCGTTATTGCGAGAACCCGCTAGTGGTGCAGGGGCCTGGCGCGGGGCCGGAAGTCACTGCGGCAGGTGTGTTTGCCGATCTGCTGCGGGTTGCGGCAGGCGAGGGGGCGCGGTTGTGAATCAGGCGGTTGCAAACCAGGCGGCTGTTAATCAAACGGCGCTAAATCAGACAACCGAAGCGAATCACGTGGCGACCGCGACGCAGCGCCTGCACGAAGCACGCGCCTTCGCACCGGCTTCGGTGGCGAATGTGGCAGTAGGATTCGATCTGCTCGGTTATCCCATCGACGACGTCGGCGACACCGTCACGGTGCGCCGCATCGATGCGCCACTGGTGCGCATCGCCGCCATCCGCGGCACTACCGTGGCCTTGCCGCTGGATGCCGAACGCAACACTGCGGGTGCGGCCTTGATGTCGCTGCGCGCGGCGTTGTCGCTGCCGTTCGGCTTTGAAATCGAAATCGACAAAGGCATCGCGCTGAGTTCGGGCATGGGCGGCTCGGCAGCGTCATGCGTGGCGGCGTTGGTTGCCGCCAACGCGCTGCTGGATGCGCCGCTGAGTAACGAGCAGCTGTATCAGTACGCACTCGATGGCGAGGCGGTGGCCAGCGGGAGTCGCCATGGCGACAACCTGGGGCCGCTGTTTTTAGGCGGCCTCGTGTTATGCACGCTGGAACGGTTGGTGCCGATCAGTGTGCCGGCCGCGTGGCATAGCCTGCTGGTGCATCCGGATGCGGTGTTGGAAACCCGCCGCGCGCGCGAAGCCCTGGCCGGCGACTATCAATTGCGCGAGTTCGTCGCGCAGAGCACCAACCTGGCGTTGGTGTTGGCTGGCTGCCATGCCGGCGATGCGGGCCTGGTCCGCGCAGGCTTGCGCGATGTGTTGATCGAGCCACGCCGCGCGCCGTTGATCGCCGGGTTCGCGGCTGCCAAGCAAGCTGCGCTGGATCATGACGCACTGGGTGCCAGCATTTCCGGCGCCGGCCCCAGTGTGTTCGCCTGGTTCGAATCGCGCGCGGCCGCCGACGCTGCGGCCGCATCGGTGAAGGCTGCATTCGCAGGCGTCGGCCTGGACAGCCAGCACTGGGTGTCTCCGATTGCCAGCCCGGCCGCGCGGTTGCTCGCATGAGGCGGCGCGCGCCTGCAGTACTCGACCAATCACGCTTGCAGTGCACGCATGCCGTGCAACCTGCGACGCAGCATTCAACCGACCACGACCTCGCTGATCTGCATCACCGGCGCAAGATCGGTGTAGTTGGAGATGTCGCCCAGGATTTCCTCGGCATGCGGCCCGAAACTGGCGCCGAAGGCCTCCACCGATTCGCAAAAAATGTGGCACATGCCGATGTAGGGCGGGGTGCTGCCCGGCTCACCGCCACTGATGCCTTTATCCACCGTGTAACTGAGGCAAGCCGCGCCCATCCGCGCGCACACCAGCGGCATGTGGGTGTCGCGGTAGTAAGCGTGGTCGAAGCGGGCGCCGTCGCGGTACGGGTACATCACGCTGACCTTGATCATCTGCCTGCTCCACGGAAAGGTGCCCGCAGCATAGCGCCGCGGCGCCGGCGGTGGATGACCATCTGGCCCGGTGCGGCCAGGGCACCGACATCGGCCCAAGCGCCAATCCCTGTCTCCGCATTCCCGGGCAATGCCGCATTGCCCACCTCGTTCTCGCTTTGTCTGGAGTCACCATGAACTTCATCTCCACCCGCGGCGGCGCGCCTGCCGCAAGCCTGAGTCAGGCGATCGCCGCCGGCCTGGCGCCCGATGGCGGCCTGTACGTGCCGCAGATCCTGCCGCCGGCACGCACGCTCGCTGCCGGCGCCACTCTGGTCGAAACCGCCGCTACGTTGCTGCAGCCTTTCTTCGAAGGCGATGCGCTGGCAACAGAGCTGCCGGCCATCTGCGCCGAAGCGTTCGACTTCCCCGCGCCGTTGGTGGCGCTGGCTACGCCCGGCGATTACGCGCTGGAGCTGTTCCATGGGCCGACCGCCGCATTCAAGGATTTCGGCGCGCGCTTTCTTGCCGCCTGCCTGACCCGCCTGCGCCGCGCCGAAGACCGCCCGCTCACCATTCTGGTCGCCACTTCCGGCGACACCGGCGCTGCGGTGGCTGCGGCCTTCCATCGCCAGCCGGGCCTGCGCGTGGTGGTGCTGTATCCGGACGGGCGCGTGTCGCCGCGCCAGGCGCATCAGCTGGGCTGCTTCGGCGACAACATCCAGGCCTTGCGCGTGGCCGGCTCGTTCGACGATTGCCAGGCAATGGTCAAGCAGGCCTTGAGCGATGCCGCGCTGCAGACGCAGGTGCCGCTGAGTTCGGCCAACAGCATCAGCCTGGGGCGCTTGCTGCCGCAGATGAGCTACTACGCGCATGCCGCTCTGCAACACCATGCCGGCGCGGGCGCCGCGCTGAATCTGGTGGTGCCCACCGGCAATCTGGGCAACGGGCTGGCGGCGATCCTGGCGCGTGCGCTCGGTGTGCCGCTGGGCCGCATCGCGCTGGCGTCCAATGCCAATCACGTGTTGCCGGATTATTTTGCCGGCGACGATTACGCGCCGCAGCCCAGCGTGGCGACGCTGGCCAATGCGATGGACGTGGGTGCGCCGAGCAATTTCGAACGCCTGCGTTGGCTCTACCAAGGCGACGATGCCGCGTTGCGCGAGGCATTCCGTGCGTTGTCGGTGGACGATGCGGCGATCCGCCACACCGTGCAGCAGCGCTTTGCGCGCTACGGCGAAGTGCACTGCCCGCACACCGCCACCGCCGTGCACGTGCTCGAACAACTGCGCGCAGAAGGGGCCGAGGGCGGAACCGGCGACTGGGCGGTGGCGGCCACTGCGCATCCGGCCAAGTTCGAGGGCGTGGTGGAACCGCTGATCGGCCGCGCTGTCGAGGTTCCACCGGCACTGGCCGCGCTGTTGCAGCGTCCCGCACACGCTGAAGCGCTTGCGCCGGACTACGCCGCCTTCCGGCAGCGCCTGCTTGCGGATGCGGCCTGACCCAACGCATTCAGGCGCCAGGGGTTGGAAAGTTCCGCACATGGGGCTATCTCTATCCGGTGCGGCCCCGGCGTGGCGCCGCGTCCGCCGTGGGTTGTTGCATGTCTTATCGAGTGATAGCCGCTGCCATCGCCTTATGCGGTTGGGCAGCGGCTGGAACGGCCAGTGCGGCCGATGCCATTTCCGCCGCCCCATTGGCATCGTTGGGGACACCCAGCATGGGGTTGGTGGATGCCCTGGCACGCCAGGCGCCGTCGCTGGACCGCCAGGTGCTGACCTTGGCTGCCGAGGCGCTGCAATGCGCGCGGCAGCGCCAGCAGGTGGGCGCCGAGCGTGTGCTCAGCGTCATCGACTACAGCCGGCCATCGACCGAGCGCCGGCTGTGGGTGTTCGATCTGCAGCGGCAGCGGCTGCTGTTCCAGGAATGGGTGGCGCACGGGCGCAACACCGGCAACAACCTGGCGGCGAAGTTTTCCAACGACGACGGCAGTTTCCAGTCCAGCCTGGGCGCGTTCACCGCGCAGGAATCGTATACCGGCCACAACGGCTATTCGTTACGGCTCAAGGGCCTGGAGCCCGGGTTCAACGACCATGCGCGCGACCGCGCGATCGTGATCCACGGCGCGCCCTACGTCAGCGAGGCGGTGATCCGCTCCCAGGGCCGGCTCGGGCGCAGCCTGGGCTGCCCGGCCGTGCGACCGGCGGTGGCCAAGCAATTGATCGATACCTTGCGTGAAGGGGCCTTCGTGTTCGCCTACTACCCGGACCGTGCCTGGCTACGCCAATCGCGGTTGCTGAGTGGCGGATGTGGCGCATCGGTGGCGAGTGCGAACGTGGGCGGGCGCTGATTTCTTAGCGTCTGCGTCGCGGGGCTGTCACCAGCGCGATCGGCCCGCTACGCTGGCAATGCTTTCGAACTGGCGAGTCGGTCACTCGGCGATGCGGTTACCGGGGCGACCTGCAACGCGTCGGCAGCGGTCTTCAGTGATCCGGTGCGGGCAGGCGTGCAGAGGTTATGTGCTTGGTGCTGCCGGCCGCGCTTGTTGAGTGCGCGCGCGTTAGCTAGATGAACAGGTCTGACCAGAACCGCCATACCTCAAGCCGTATCGCCGGCCAGGCTGCGCAGTGCCGCGTAATCCAGGATCTGCACCAGATGCAGTTGCGGCAGCGCGATCAGCTGCTGTTGCCTGAGCTTGGTGAACGTGCGGCTCACCGTTTCCACGGTCAGCCCGAGATGGTCGGCGATATCGCTGCGGCTCATCGGCAGCGCCACGGTGTCGCCGCTGGCGCCGGGCTGGGTGGAGCGCGCCGCCAGCCGCAGCAGGAAATGCGCCAGCCGTTCGCCCGGTTGCAGGCGTGCCAGCAGCAGGCCGGTGTCCTGCGCGGCGGCCAGTTCCATGCTGGCGCGCTGCAGCAGCTTGCGTTCCAGCTGCGGGTAGCGCTCGCGCAACCGGCGCATCTGTGTGATCGGCGTGCGGCAGACCCTGCTGTCGATGATGGCTTCGATGTCGTGGCGGTGCTGTGGCGTTTCGGTCAGCCCGACGTAGTCGCCGGGCAACACGAATCCGGTGATCTGGCGGCGCCCGTCGGCCAGCGTGCGCACCAGCCGCAACGCGCCGGAGGTGACGGTGTAGACGTGATGGCGGCTCTCGCCTGCGCGCACCAGGGTGCTGCCGGGCGCACAGGTCTGGGCGTGGGTGGCCTGATCCAGTGCTTCCATTTCCTGTGGCGACAGCGCCGCGCAGATGGCCCGGCCGCGCACCGCGCACTGCGCGCATTCGGAATGGCGCGCGTCGCTGCCCGATACGGCGCTTGGCACCGCACAGTTCGTGCTGGGATCTGAAAGCTGCCGGTACATGGGCCACGCATTGCCAAGAGGCGCTGCAATGATACGCCATGCGGTCAGCGCGGCCGCCAGCCGGTAGAATTGCGCGTTCGCCACATTGCCCTGCAGGAGTTTCGCTCGTGATCAAGCCCCGTACGCCGCCCGGCATCATGGAATTGCTGCCGCGCGAGCAGATCGCGTTCCAGCGCATGCTGGACGTCATCCGCCGCAATTACGAGCGGTTCGGGTTCCTGCCGGTCGAAACCCCGGTGTTCGAGCTCTCCGACGTGCTGTTGACCAAATCCGGCGGCGAAACCGAGCGCCAGGTGTACTTCGTGCAGTCCACCGGCGCGCTGGCCAATGCGGCTGCCGCCGCCGACGAGGGCGCCGAGAGTGGCGGTCTGCCGGAGCTGGCGTTGCGTTTCGACCTGACCGTGCCGCTGGCGCGCTACGTGGCCGAGCACGAGCACGAGTTGAGCTTCCCGTTCCGCCGCTATCAGATGCAGCGCGTGTATCGCGGCGAGCGTGCCCAGCGGGGACGGTTCCGCGAGTTCTACCAGTGCGACATCGACGTGATCGGCAAGGATGCGTTGAGCATCCGCTACGACGCCGAAGTGCTGGCGGTGATCCACGCGGTGTTTGCCGAACTGGGCATCGGCGAGTTCAAGGTGCAGTTGAACAACCGCAAGCTGCTGCGCGGCTTTTTCGAAAGCCTGGGCGTGGCCGAGGGCGAGCTGCAGCTGGCGGTGCTGCGCGAGGTCGACAAGATCGACAAGCGCGGTGCCGATTACGTGCGCGATACGCTGGTGGGCGAGGGCTTCGGCATCGCCGCCGAACAGGTCGACAAGATCCTGGCCTTCGTGGCGGTGCGCTCGAACGGGCATGCCGATGCGCTGGCGCAGTTGCAGGCGCTTGAGGCTTCGGTCGGCGCGAGTGCGACCCTGGGCGAGGGCATTGCCGAATTGCGCGAGGTGCTGGAACTGGTCAAGGCCCTGGGCGTGCCGGAGACGGCGTATTGCCTGAATTTTTCGATCGCGCGCGGGCTGGATTACTACACCGGCACCGTCTACGAGACCACGCTGACCGACCACCCGCAGATCGGCTCGATCTGCTCGGGCGGCCGCTACGAAAGCCTGGCCAGCCACTATACCAAGTCCAATCTGCCGGGCGTGGGCATCTCCATCGGCCTGACCCGGCTGTTCTGGCAGCTGCGCGAAGCCGGTCTGATCCAGGGCATCGCCGAAAGCAGCGTGCACGCGATGGTCGCGCTGATGGACGAGTCGCGCCTGGGCGATGCGCTGGATATCGCGCGCCGGCTACGCATCGGTGGCATCAATACCGAAGTGCAGATGGAGCCGAAGAAGATCGGCAAGCAATTCCAGTACGCCGCGCGTGCGGGCATCCGCTTTGTGGTACTGGCCGGCGACGACGAGCTGGCGCGCGGGGTGGTGGCGGTCAAGGACCTGGTGCGCGAGCAGCAATTCGACGTCGTCCGCGACGAGCTGGCCAGCACCTTGCTGGTGGAGCTGGAGCAGGCCAGGGCGATGCTGGTGGCTGGTGGCATCAAGGCCGATTGAGGCGCTGGCCGGCCAGATAGGGAATGCAGCCAGGTTGGTACAGCGTACGCGACGGCGCCCCCGGTACAGATGCGGAAACAAACCCACTGACGCCTCGCTGTCGGTGGGTTTTTCGTTTCCGGTCCGCAGCAGAGTCCGCTACTTCGCTGAACGCTTCGGACTGCAGCGCTTGTCCTACGGACCATATTTGCGTTAATGTGCTAACACGCTATTACATTAACGCAATGAAACAACGACCTGCCCCCCGCGAAAGTGCCGACGCCGCCGCTTCCCTCAAGATGCTGGCCGATGCGCTGGCGTGCCTGAAGGAGCCCGGCGCGGTCGAGGCTTTCCTGCGCGATCTGTGCACGCCTGCCGAGCTGGAGGCCATGTCCGACCGTTGGCGGGTGGTGCCGTTGTTGATCAAGGGCGTGCCGTATCGCGAGATTCACGAGCTGACCCAGGTCAGCGTGACCACCATCGGGCGCGTTGCACGCACCCTGGAACACGGTGCCGGCGGCTATGCCACGGCCCTGCGCGAGCAATCGGCGCGCCCTGACGAATCCCACTGAGAGAACAAGATGAGTGCTTCCACGGCAGCGCCGGCACGTGACCGGTTGCGTATCGCCATCCAGAAGAGCGGCCGTCTGGCCGAACCGGCGCGCAGCCTGCTGGCGGCCTGCGGGCTGAGCTGGCGGCAGAGCCGCGACAAGCTGTTCTGCTACGGCGAATCGCTGCCGGTGGACCTGCTGCTGGTGCGCGACGACGACATCCCCGGCCTGATCGCCGATGGCGTCTGCGACCTGGGCATCGTCGGCCAGAACGAACTCGAAGAGCAGGCATCCGAGCGCCGCCGCAACGGCCTGCCGGCCGCGTATCACGCAGTGCGCGGGGTCGGTTTCGGCCAGTGCCGGCTGATGCTGGCGGTGCCGGAAGAGTGGGACTGGCAGGGCGTGGCGCAACTGGCCGGCAAGCGGATCGCCACCAGTTATCCGGCGATCCTGGCCGACTGGCTGGAGCGCCAGGGCATCGACGCGGCGGTGGTGGAATTGTCCGGCTCGGTGGAAATCGCCCCGCGTCTGGGCACTGCCGATCTGATCTGCGATCTGGTTTCCAGCGGCGCCACCCTGGCCGCCAACCAGCTTAAGCCGGTCGAACTGGTCATGGAAAGCGAAGCGGTGCTGGCCGGCGCAGTGCGCGAACCGGCCGATGCACGTGCCGCCTTGTTGGCAATGCTGCTGCGGCGCATGGACGGCGTGCTCAAGCTGCGCGACAGCAAGCTGCTGATGTTCCGAGCCGAACAGGACAACGTGGATGCGCTGCGCCGCCTGCTGCCCGATGCCGAGCCGCTGGTGCAGCTGCCAGACGATGGAAACGGCGTACTGCGGTTGCAGACCATGTGCCATGGCGCGGTGACCTGGCAACGCTTGGAAGAACTCGAACGCGCCGGTGCGCAAGGTTTGATGGTGTTGACGGTGGAGCGCTCGCTGGCATGAACATTCTCGATTGGTTCCAACTCGATGCCGCTGCACGCAGCCAGGCATTGACCCGCCCGGTGCAGACCGTGGCCACGCAGACACGCGAGGCGGTCGCTGCGTTGATTGCCGATGTGCGCGCCCGCGGCGATGTCGCATTGCGCGACATCACTGTGCGCTTCGATGGCGTGTCGCTGGAGAGCTTCGCAGTAAGCGAGGCCGAATTCGCGGCCGCCGAAGCGGCGGTGGCCCCGGAGCTGCGTCAGGCCATGCAGGACGCGGTGGCGCGGATCGACACTTTTCACCGCGCCGGCATGAGCGCAGGCTATGCGGTGGAAACCGCGCCGGGCGTGGTGTGCGAAAAGATCGTGCGGCCGATCGGCCGGGTCGGCCTGTATGTGCCGGCCGGAAGCGCGCCGTTGCCGTCGACCGCATTGATGCTCGGTGTGCCGGCACGCCTGGCCGGTTGCCGCGAGGTGGTGCTGTGCACGCCGCCGCGCAAGGACGGCAGCGTCGATCCTGCGGTGCTGGTCGCCGCGCAGCTGACCGGCGTGCGCCGCGTGTTCAAGCTCGGCGGTGCGCAGGCAATTGCGGCGATGGCGTATGGCAGCGAATCGGTACCGAGTTGCGACAAGTTGTTCGGGCCAGGCAATAGCTATGTCACCGAAGCCAAGCAGCAGGTGGCGCAGTCCGGCGCTGCGGCGATCGACATGCCGGCTGGCCCGTCCGAAGTGCTGGTGATCGCCGATGCCGGTGCGCAGCCGGCCTTTGTCGCCGCCGATCTGCTCTCGCAGGCCGAACATGGCCCGGACTCGCAGGTGTTGCTGCTATCCGACAGCGATGCGTTGATTGCAGCTGTAGAGGTGCAGTTGGACGTTCAGCTGGCGCAGCTGTCGCGTGCAGAGATCGCGCGGCAGGCATTGGCGCAATCGCGCCTGATCAAGGTGACCACGCTGGACGAGGCGTTTACGATCAGCAATCGCTATGCGCCCGAACACCTGATTCTTGCACTGCGCGAACCGCGTGCCTGGCTGAGCCAGGTCGAAGCGGCCGGTTCAGTGTTTCTGGGCGATTACACGCCCGAAGCGCTGGGCGACTACTGCAGCGGCACCAACCATGTATTGCCGACCAGCGGCGCGGCGCGCGCCTACAGCGGCGTGAGCGTGGCCAGCTTTCAGAACATGGTCAGCGTGCAGGCCGCCAGTAAGGCCGGCATCGATGGCATCGGCGAATGCGCATTGATTCTGGCGCGCGCCGAAGGCCTGGATGCGCACGCCAATGCGGTGGCGTTGCGGATGGGAGTGGCAGCATGAGTACCTCATCGATTCTGGATCTTGTGCGCGAGGATCTGCGTGCGTTTGCCGGCTACTCGTCGGCACGTACCAGCGCGTTGCAGGGCGATGTTTGGCTCAACGCCAACGAGTCGGCGTGGGGAAATCCAGCCGACCCGGGCGCCAGCACGCGGCGCTATCCGGATCCGCAACCCAAGGGTTTGCGTAGCGCGCTGGCGGCGCTGTACGGCTGCGCGCCCGAGCAGCTGTTGATCGGCCGTGGCAGCGACGAGGCGATCGATCTGCTGGTGCGCGGACTGTGCGTGCCCGAGCGCGATGCGGTGGTGGTGACGCCGCCGGTGTTCGGCATGTACGCGGTATGCGCACGCTTGCAGAACGCGCCGTTGGTCGAAGTGCCGCTGGTGGATGGACCGCAAGGTTTCCACGCGGATATCCCGGCGATTGTCGAAGCAGCGCTGAGCTCGCAGGCCAAGCTGGTCTTTCTTTGCTCGCCGTCCAACCCGGCCGGCTCGGCGATTCCGCTGGACGACATCGAAACCGCCTTGCAGGCCCTGCAGGGCAAGGCGCTGGTGGTGGTCGACGAAGCCTATGGCGAATTCTCCGACGTGCCGTCGGCAGTGGGCTTGCTTGCGCGCTACGCCAATCTGGCGGTGTTGCGCACGCTGTCCAAGGCGCATGCGCTGGCGGCGGCACGCATCGGCAGCCTGATCGCCGATGCCGAATTCATCGCCTTGCTGCGGCGCTGCCAGGCGCCGTATCCGGTGCCGACGCCGTGCGCGGCGATGGCCGAGCAGGCCTTGTCGGCGCCGGCGCTGGAAGTCACCCGTCGGCGCATTGCGGAGGTGCGCAGCGAGCGCACACGCGTGCACACCGCGCTTGAACAACTGGCCGGTGTGCGTCAGGTGTATCCCTCGCAAGGCAACTTCCTGCTGGTGCGCTTCGACGATGCCGAAGCGGCGTTCCAGGCATTGCTGGAGGCCGGTGTGGTGGTGCGCGATCAACGCGCGGTGCCGCAGCTGTTCGATGCCTTGCGCATCACCCTGGGCACGCACGAGCAGAACGCGCGCGTGTTGAACGCGCTGCAACGCAAGCAGGAGGCCGCCGCATGACCCCGATTCTTTTCGTCGACCGCGACGGCACGCTGATCACCGAGCCGGCCGATTACCAGATCGACGCCTACGAAAAACTGCGCTTGGTCGACAACGTGATTCCGGCGATGCTCAAGCTGCGCGATGCCGGCTACCAGTTCGTCATCGTCAGCAATCAGGACGGCCTGGGCAGCGAGAGCTATCCGCGTGCGTCCTTCGACGGCCCCAACAACCTGATGCTGCAGATCTTCGCCAGCCAGGGTATCGTGTTCCGCGAAGTGTTGATCGACTGCAGCTGGCCCGCCGACAACGCACCCACGCGCAAGCCCGGCGTCGGTCTGATGGTGCCGTATCTGCAGGATCGCAATATCGACTGGGCACGCTCGGCGATGGTGGGCGACCGCATCACCGACATCCAGTTCGCGCAGAACCTCAATATCCGTGGCTTCCAGCTGCGTACCGACGAGTTCGGAGGCGAGTGGGACTGGCCCGGTATTGCGCACGAGCTCGCGGATGCACCAAGGCGCGCGGTCGTCCAGCGCAACACCAAGGAAACCAGGATCCGCGTCGAGCTGGATCTGGATCGCGTGGCCGAACCGCACACCGCCACCGGCCTGCCGTTCTTCGATCACATGCTGGAACAGATCGGCAAACACGGCGGCTTTGCGCTGGACATCCGCGCCGAAGGCGATCTGCACATCGATGAGCACCACACCATCGAGGACACCGGTCTTGCGCTAGGCCAGGCCTTGCGCGAAGCGCTGGGCGACAAGCGCGGCATCGGCCGTTACGGCTTCGATCCTGAAGACAGCCCATGGCGTGTTGCCGGCGACACCGCGCAACATGGCTTCACGCTGCCGATGGACGAAACCATCGCCAGTGCTGCGCTGGATTTCAGCGGCCGGCCGTACTTCGTGTTCGAAGGCGATTTCAAGCGCGAGCGCGTGGGCGACATGCCCACCGAACTGGTGCCGCATTTTTTCCGCTCGATCTGCGATGCGTCCGGTTTGAATCTGCACCTGAGCGTGCGCGGCGAGAACGATCACCACAAGGTCGAAGCCTGCTTCAAGGCCCTGGCGCGTGCGCTGCGTCAGGCGATCCGTCGCGAAGGTACCGCGTTGCCATCGACCAAGGGTGCGCTATGACCGACCTTGCGCTGATCGATGCCGGCGGCGCCAATCTGGGCTCGGTGCGCTATGCGTTGGAGCGGCTGGGCGTGGAAGCGCGCGTGGTACGTGATCCCGAAGGGTTGCAGGGCGCGCAGCGCGTCATCCTGCCCGGCGTCGGCGCCGCACCCGAGGCGATGTCGCGCCTGCGCGCGCAGGGCTTGATCGAACCTTTGCGACAACTGCAGGTGCCGCTGATCGGCATCTGCTTGGGGATGCAATTGCTGTTCGAACATTCCGAAGAAGGCGATGTCGATTGCCTCGGGCTGTTGCCGGGCATCGTGCGCCACATGACGCCTGCGCTCGGCATTCGCGTGCCGCATATGGGCTGGAATCAGCTGGTGCCGATGCGCGAATCCGCGTTGCTGGCCGGTCTGCCGGAGCGTGCAAGCGCCTATTTCGTACATGGTTACGCCGCACCGGTGACGGCCGACACAGTAGCCGCCTGCGATCACGGTGGCTTGTTTACCGCAGTGGTGCAGCAAGGCCTGCGTTGCGGCGCGCAGTTCCACCCCGAGCGTTCGGCCGAGACCGGTGCACGCATCCTGCGCAATTTTCTTGAGATGAGCTTCCCATGAGTTTCACCGTTTACCCGGCGCTGGATATCCGCAATGGCCGCGTGGTGCGTTTGCTGCAAGGCGATTACGCGCGCGAAACCCAGTACGGCGACGATGTACTGCCGCGCGCGCAGGCGTTTGCCGATACTGGCGCGCAGTGGATGCATCTGGTCGATCTGGATGCGGCGAAGGCGGGCGGCTACACCTTGGCCGCGACACTCGGCGAGATCGTGCGTCAGACTGGCCTGCAGGTGCAGACCGGCGGCGGCGTGCGCTCACGCCAGGACGTGGCGCGCATCCTCGATGCCGGCGCCGCGCGCGTGGTGATCGGCTCGTTGGCGGTGCGCCAGGCCGATACCGTCATCGGCTGGCTGCAGGAATTCGGCGCCGATCGGCTGACCATCGCGCTGGACACGCGCCAGGACGCCGACGGCGTATGGCAATTGCCAGTGCATGGCTGGACCGAAGCGGCCGAGGCCACGCTGGATCTGCTGGCCGTGCGTTACGCGCAGGCCGGCCTGCAGCATCTGTTGTGTACCGACATCGCCCGCGACGGCATGCTGTCCGGCCCGAACATGGACTTGTACGCACATCTGCGCATGCTGGCGCCGCAACTGCAGGTGCAGGTTTCCGGCGGCGCGCGCAATCTGGCCGATGTGGCTGCCGCCAAGGCCGCAGGCTGCGCCGGCATCGTGCTCGGCAAGGCCTTGCTGGAAGGGCATCTGGCCTTGAAGGAGGCACTGGCATGCTGAGCCGCCGCATCATTCCCTGCCTGGACGTGCGCGACGGGCGCGTGGTCAAGGGCGTCAAATTCCGCGACCACATCGACATGGGCGACATCGTCGAGCTGGCATTGCGTTATCGCGCGCAAGGTGCCGACGAACTGGTGTTCTACGACATCGGCGCCAGCCCGGAAGGACGCTCGGTCGATTACACCTGGGTCGAGCGGGTGGCGCGGCTGATCGATATCCCGTTCTGCGTGGCCGGTGGTATTCGCGATGTGGACACCGCGCGCGCGGTACTGCATGCCGGTGCCGACAAGATTTCGATCAACTCGCCCGCACTCGGCAGGCCGCAGCTGATCTCTGAGCTGGCCGATGCCTTCGGCGTGCAATGCGTGGTGGTCGGTGTCGACTCGATCCGCGAGGACGATGGGCAGTGGCGCGTGCGCCGCTACACCGGCGATCCGAGCAAGACCCAGGCCCTGCCGATGCGCACGCTGGAGTGGGTCGCCGAAGCGCAGCGTCTGGGCGCCGGCGAGATCGTGCTCAACTGCATGGACAACGATGGGGTGCGGCGCGGCTACGACATCGCGCAGCTGCGCCAGGTACGCGCGCTGTGCCACGTGCCGTTGATCGCCTCGGGCGGTGCCGGTGAGATGCAGCACTTCGCCGACGTGTTCGACCAAGCCGATGTCGATGGCGCATTGGCCGCCAGCGTGTTTCATAGCGGCGCGATTCCGATCCCGGAACTCAAGCAATTCCTGCGCGCGCAACAGATCGAGGTACGTGATGGGCAGTAACGACAACGAGACGGCAGCGGGCGACGCGCTCGCCGCGCTGGACTGGAGCAAGGGCGACGGCTTGCTGCCGGTGGTCGTGCAGGACGCCGACAACCTGCGCGTGCTGATGCTGGGCTACATGAATGCCGAAGCGCTTGCGGTCACCCAGCAACGTGGCGAAGTCACCTTCTTCAGCCGCAGCAAGCAGCGTTTGTGGACCAAGGGCGAGAGCTCGGGCAATGTGTTGCGCGTGGTGTCGATCGAGACCGATTGCGATGCCGATACGCTGCTGGTGCAGGCCCGCCCGCATGGGCCAACCTGCCATCTTGGTCGCACCAGTTGCTTCCCGAGCGCGCCAGGCCAGTTCCTCGGCAGTCTGGATGCCTTGATCGCCACGCGCGAAAAAGAGCGCCCGCACGGCAGCTACACCACCAAACTGTTCGAGCAGGGCATCCGCCGCATCGCGCAGAAAGTGGGCGAAGAGGGCGTAGAAACCGCACTGGCCGGCGTGGTGCAGGGCGATGCCGAGTTGCTGGGCGAATCGGCCGATCTGCTGTATCACCTGATCGTGCTGCTGCGCGCACGCGGCCTGGGCCTGGGCGATGCGGTGGCGTTGCTGGAGTCGCGGCACAAATAACGTGGCGTCGTAGGAGCGCCCTTGGGCGCGATGAGGCGTTATCGATAACGCCCATCGCGCCCAAGCGCGCTCCTACGAGGATGTGTCGTTGTGTCTTTCGGCCTTCAAACCCGCGCCGTGCGCCTCGCCACCACAGGTACAATTTCCGCTGATCTTTTCGCGGGAAAACGCATGCAGCTTCGTATCGCTCTGTTGGCCCTGGGATTGCTCGCGGGAAGCGCATACGCGCGCGATGCGGTTATCGACGGCATCGTCTACGAAGAGCGCGACGGGCGGGCCGGACGCAGCGCGGATGACCCGGGCATCGCCGGTGTGACAGTTTCCAACGGCGAGCAGCTGGTGCGTACCGATGCGCAAGGCCGTTACCGCTTGCCGGTGCGCGACGGGCAGACGGTGTTCGTGATCAAGCCGGGCGACCGCAGCTTTGTACCAACCGCCGACGGACTACCGGGTTTCTGGCGTCACTACGCGCCCAAGGGGTCGGCCAGGCGCAAGTACCCAGGCATCGCCGCCACCGGGCGCAATACGCGCAACTGGGATTTCGCACTGACCCCGCGCGCAAGTGCTGCCGCCGATGGCTTTCAGATGCTGGTGTTCGCCGACAGCCAGACCGCCAGCCTCGTTGACGTGGGTTACTACCAGCGCGACATCGTGGCGCCGATCGTCGGCAAGACCTCGGCCCGGCTCGGCACCACGCTGGGCGATATCGTCAGCGACGATCTGAGCCTGTATCCGGCCTTGAACAAGGTCACCACGCAGTTGGGCGTGCCATGGTTCCATGTGCCGGGCAATCACGATCTCAACGTCGATGCTGGCGACGATGCGCATTCGCTGGATAGCTGGCGTGCGGTCTACGGCCCGGACACCTATGCGGTGGAAGAGGCCAACGCCAGCTTCGTGTTTCTGGACGATGTGATCTATACGCCCGGCGCTAAGCCGGCGTATGTCGGCGGACTGCGCGAGGATCAATTCGTGTTTCTGCAAGCCTATCTGGCGCAGTTGCCGCGCGAGCGCCTGCTGGTGCTGGGCATGCATATTCCATTGTTCGATGCAGCCCCAGGACAGGAAACCTTCCGGCATGCCGATCGCAGTCGTTTGTTTGCGCTGTTGAAGGAGTTTCCGCATGTACTGGTGCTCAGCGGGCACAGCCATACCCAGCGGCAGGTCGATCACGGCGCCGACGAAGGGTGGCAGGGCGCCCGCCCGTTGCACGAATACAACGTGGGCGCGGCCTGCGGTGCGTTCTGGTCGGGCGCCAAGGACGGCGACGGCATTCCCACCGCCACGATGAGCGACGGCACGCCGAACGGTTATGCGGTGCTGCAGGTGGCGCCCAGCGGCGACTACGCACTGGCGTATCACGCCGCGCGCTTGGCCGATGACGCGCAACTGCTGTTGCATGCGCCCAAGATGCTGCGCCAGGGCGCGTATGCGGCGTGGGGCATCTACGCCAATGTGTTCATGGGGCAGGACGATACCGTTGTTCAGATGCGTATCGACAATGGCGCATGGCAGCCGATGAAGCGGGTGGAGCGTGCCGACCCGCGCTTGCTGGCCGAGAACGTGCGCGACGATGCGGCCGAGCAATTGCGCGGCTACGACCGCTCGCCAGAGGCCACACCGTCCACGCATCTATGGCGTGGCGCGTTGCCGACCACGCTGGAGGTTGGCGAGCACACCGTTGAAGTGCGCGCTGCGTTGCCGACTGGTGAGTACAGCGCAAACACTGTGTATCGCTTGCAGCGTGCGGATCCTTGATGGAGAGGCGTGCGTCGTGCGTGGGTTCTTGGTGTGGAGCCCATCGCGCATAAATGCGCTCCTACGGCATTTATTGGTCGAAACGTTTGCGTTGGATGCGACGCATCAACCCTGTCGCCAGACACACAAACGCCTCCACAAGGGAGGCGTTTTGGGATCCGGGCTGGCAGGCGATGGCGCGCTGGCGGGGATCGAGGCTGGCTGGCGTGAGCTGGCTGGCTGCGCGAGTGTAGCGAGGCCGCGCGCGCTGACGAAATGAGAATTAGTCTCAGCGCGTTGCAGCTGTCAGGGTGTCGACGGCGCAGGTGCAGGCGACGGTTTGCGCGCAGTGGTGGAGGCCGTCGGCAGCTTGGTTTGCCTCGGGCTGTCCGCTGACTCAGCCTCGGAGTCGGCCTTCGGATCGCTTTCCTGCTCGGCGTCCGGCGCAACCTCCAGCGGCGGATACGGATAGGCAACCGCCGGCCTTGCTTGCAGCCCTGCACGCCAGCGTGCCAGCACCGGCGCGATGCGCTTGCCGAGCGATTGCTGCGGCAACGACGGCAATTGGCCGTCCTGTTTCTCGCGTGCGGTGATCGCCGCTTTGGCCATGTCGAACGCGGCCAATGGGTCGTCGCTGCGGTTCATTGCATCGATCAGCCAGGCCTGACCAAAGTAGGTCGCGTTGGAGGTGTTGCCGCAGCCGAACGAAGGCCGATCGGCACGCGCGGCGGTGAGGATCAGCGTGTCCGGCGAGCGCAGCGCCGGAATGAAACCGCCCGAGTAGCAGGCCGACAGCACGATGATGCGATTGCCGATGCCGGCATCGTCCAGCGCCTTGCGCAAGTCCTGCGGGCTGATGAAATCTTCTTCGTTCTCGTCCACCTGCACGTACAGCGCGTGGTCTTCGGTGCCATGGGTGGTGACGAACAGCAGCAGCGCGTCTTCCTTGCGATCCATGCGCTTGCCGACTGCGGCAAGCGTGTCGTAGAGGTTGTCGTAGGTTGCCAGCGGTGCGTATGGCTGCTCGCCCAGATTGTCCGGGTTGTTGACCAGCGTGACCACGCGGCCGCGCGCATCGAAGCGCTGCTCGAACAGCTGCTTGAGGTACAGCGTCTCGTTGCGGAACACGTCGTCGCTGGCATCGCCGGCGAAGCCGACCACATACAGATCGGTGATGCCGGGGCGTTGCGGCTGCAGCGCTTTCAATGCCTGCGCGAGTGCGGCCTGGTCGACTGCATCGACCTCGTCCTGGGTTGCCGCAGCCTGGCTCGTCGCAGACTGGCTCGGCAACGTGGCACCGGCATCGGGATGGCAGCCGGCCATCAAGGTCACGATGACGATCAACAGCGACAGGCGCTGCAGCAAGGCGTTCGGTCCGATGGTGAAATGCAGCGACATGAAAAACGCCGAGGTCTGAGAGAAACGGGTGGAGCGCCTGGGCGCAGTGATCGCAACGCAGACCGCGACGTTGCACGACGTCCACCGATCCATGCATCTCTTGAAGAACAGGTCTTGCGGAACACGTTTTGTAGAGCGCGCCTTTAAGAGTGGCTGGCAAACTACTGCGCAGCCGCCAGGCGGGCGCGAGCGGTGCTCGGAATCGGCATGTACCACTTGTACACTCCGGTTCCTCCACGCCCTCCGCGCCCACCTGACAGTTTTGTTAGCCGCTCCAAGTGCATGCGTCGCCGATACTTCATCGGCATCATCCGTCGGCATAACCGGCTAACAAAACCAAGCCGGCGGCCGTCCTATGGGTCTGGACGACGCGCCCAAAGCCCGTACCACATGCGCGCGCTACATGCCGCACCGAACACCGACTGCACTCACATGCCAATGCGCCCAGCCGGTTTGTCGAGCGCGCTTACAGCACCAGCTGGGTAAAACTCTCCACACGCTGATGGCTACCGACATCCTCGGCCGAGCGCGGGGTGGGGTAGTCCTCCAGACGGTCCAGCAACGCGGTGCGCATGCCGGCGCGTTTGGCGGCATCGAGCTCTTCGATCACGTCCGACAAAAACAGGATCTCGCCAGGCGGCACCCCGATGCGTTCGGCAATACGCCGATAGCTGGCGGTCTCGCGCTTGGGGCCTACTTCGGTATCGAACCAGTCGCTGACCAGCCCGCTCAGGTTGCCCGCATCGCTATGCGCGAAGAACAGCTTCTGCGCTGGCACCGAGCCGGACGAATACACATACAGCGGAATGCCGGCCGCATGCCAGGCCTGCAGCTGGATCGCCGCATCGGCATAGATATGCGCAGTGAAGTCGGCGGTCTTGTAGCCATCGCCCCAGATCAGCCCCTGCAAGGCCTTGAGCGCGGTGTGCTTGCGGTCCTCGTCGATCCAGGTCTGCAGCGTGCTGATCAGGACCTCGTCAGGCACGTCCTCGCCGATTTCGTCGGCCACCTGGTTGAGCCAGTGGCGCACCTGTGGGTGGCTGCCGTGCTCTTGCACATAGGCCGGCATGGCGCGGCGCGCATACGGAAACAACACGTCCTTGACGAACGAGATGCTGCTGGTCGTACCTTCGATATCGGTGAGGATCGCTTGCGGTCGTGTCATCGTCAGCTGGCCTTGTGAGGTTTCTCGGGGGCGTAGCGGGGGAATTGTTGGGCGATTTCGGTGCCGGTGAAATGACCGACCCAGCCATCGGGCTCGGTGAAGAAGCGGATCGCCACGAAATGCGGCTCCGGCCCCATGTCGAACCAGTGCAGGGTGCTGTCGGGCACGGCGATCAGGTCGTCCTTCACGCATTCGATCTCGTAGACCTTGTCGTCCACGTGCAGCGTGAACTGGCCCGAGCCGGCCACGAAGAAGCGCACCTCGTCTTCCTTGTGGAAGTGCTCGTCCAGAAATTTGGCGCGCATTTCTTCGCGCTTGGGATTGTCCGGCGCGATGCTGACCACATCCACGGTCTTCAAGCCGCGCTCGGCGCTCAGCCGCTCGATATCCTCGCGATAGGCGGCCATGACCTGTTCGGGTGTGGCGCCCGGCTCGATCGGCTGATTGGCCTGCCAGCGCTCGAAGGTCACGCCGATCTTGTTCAGTTCGGCGGCGATCTGCTCGCCGTCGCGGCTATCGAGCTGCGCCAGGTTGGGATCGGAATCGTTGTAGATGCGAAGTCGGCTCATGGCGGTCTGGCTCACAAGGGAAGGGGAGGTGGCGAGGACTCAGCGCGTGCCGCGCAGTTTCAGCAGCTCGAGTTCGCAATGCAGCAGGAACTCGAATGCCTCCAGGTGACGGCGCGCCTCGGCCATGTTGCGGCCCCAGGCATACAGGCCGTGTCCTTCGATGAGATACCCCCACAGGTTCTGTTTGTCCAGCAGGGCTTCGACCTGCGCGGCCAGCACCTGCATGTCCTGGGTATTGGCGAACACTGGCACGTCCACCGCAGTTTCATGGGTGGTGTTGCCTTCGAAGGCTTTCAACAGCTCGTAGCCCTCCAGCCGGATCACGCCGTTGCCGGCGTACAGCCGCGAGGCGATGGTCTGCACCGGCGAATGTGTGTGCAGCACGCAGCCGATCTCCGGAAAGCGGCGATACAACTGGGTGTGCAGCAGCGTTTCGGCGGAGGGGCGCAACGGACGGCCGACGGCCAGGCCATCGAAATCCACCACCATGATGTCTTCTTCGACCAGGCGGCCCTTGTCGCGGCCGGAGACGGTGATCGCAGCGTGCTGTTCGTCCAGGCGATGGGAGAAATTGCTGCTGGTGGCGGGCGTCCAGCCGGCCTGGGCCAGCTCGCGGATGTTGCCGATCAACAACTGCGCCAGCTCGTGCAGACGCGCGGCGCTATAGGGCAGGGGGGCAGTGGTCGCATTCATGGACCTATTCTACTGCCCCGCCGGATTACGGTCAGGTGCAGCGCAGCAGGGTTTGTTGCTGCTACGCCCGGGCCGAGAAGCGGCTGGCAAAAACGTAGAGCGCGCGCCTGACAGTGAGTGCAGCGGTTTTGTTAGCTTTCTCTTGTTGGATGCAGTCAGACGCCCAGGTCAAACGCAAACGCTGAGTCGGTCGAGGGCGCGGTGCCCTCACCGCTTGCGGGACACGCCGCAAGTACGTCCATGTAGGCTCGGTGGCGGCATCCATGCCGCCACACGGTCCCGCAAGCGGCGAGGGCACCGCACCAGACAGTTGGTCGGCGGCTTTCTTGAAAGCATGTTGCTCGGCCTGCGGTGGCAGGCGGGACGTTTTCAGGGTGCGCGTTAAAAAGCCTGTCTGTTGCTCGGCTTGCGATGGGAAGGTGGTGAGAAGTTGGTCGACGCACAACGACCCGACCAGCACACGTCATGTCTTGCTCTTAATTTAGGCACACCGACCATCTCGACTGGTCCTTGCCCGCCCACCATCGCGGGACCTTACGCGGCATGGATGCCGCGTAAGAGCCTCCATGAACGGATTCACGGCGTGTCCCGCGATGGTGGGCGGGCAAGGGGGCCCTGCAGCCAAGCCGCAGATCAGATCAGGACCCTGCAGCCAAGCTGCAGATCAGGGCCCTGCGACCAAGTCACAGCTCAACCGCCTCAGCAGCGGAAGACCTGTCACCCGCTCTGCCATAAACCGGCGGGCGGTCGTTTTGTCAGTGGCTGCTGGCTCGCGCGGGTGATCAGCGGCCGTCGCGCAGACGGCTGTGGCGGTAGCCGTAGCCGAAATAGACCACCAGCCCGACCAGCGTCCACACCCCCATCAACATCCAGTTGTGCAGGGTCATCGCCGACAGCAGCGCCAGACAGCTCAATACGCCGGCGCTGCAGATCAGCCAGGCCACCGGCATGCGGAACGGACGCGGCAGTTCCGGGTGGGTGCGGCGCAGGATCAACACGCCCGCGCACACCGCCGCGAACGCGATCAGCGTGCCCATCGAGGTCAGCTCGCCCAGCACATCCAGCGGGAACACCGCTGCGAGCAAGGCAATGCCGACACCGGTGATCACGGTATTGACGTGCGGGGTGCGGTACTTTGGATGGATGCGGGTGAAGATCGACGGCAGCAGGCCGTCGCGCGCGATGATCATGAAGATGCGCGGCTGGCCGATGATCATCACCAGCACCACCGACGACAGCCCGATCAACGCACCGACTTCCACCACCACGCGCAACCAGGCCAGCTGCGGATGCGCCGCCACCGCGGTCACCACCGGCTCGTCGGTGCCGAGCAGGGTGTAGGGCACCAGCCCGGTCATCACCGCAGCCATCGCGATGTAGAGCACGGTGCAGATGACCAGCGACAGGATCATGCCGATCGGCAGATCGCGTTGCGGGCGGTGCGATTCCTGCGCCGCCACCGACACCGCCTCGAAGCCGATGTAGGCGAAGAACACCATCGCCGCGCCGCGCAGCACGCCTTCCATGCCGTACTTGCCCGGGCCTTCGTTGGCCGGGATGAACGGGTGCCAGTTGGCGGTATCCACGTACTTCCAGCCCACCCCGATCACCAACAGGATCAGCCCGGTCTTGAGGATCACCATGGCCATGTTCATCGCCGACGACTTGCGGATGCCCACGTAGCACAACCAGGTCAGCAGCAGCACGATGCCGGCGGCAGGCAGGTTGGCGATCGCACCGGTGCGCTGCAGCTTGCCGTCCAGTGGCGCGCTGACCAGCGCGGCCGGCAGATGGATGTCGAAATGTTCCAGCAGGCTGAGGAAATACCCGGTCCAGCTGACCGCTACCGCCGAGGCCGAGACGCCGTATTCCAGCACCAGCATCCAGCCGATGAACCAGGCCGCCAGCTCGCCGAAGGTGGCGTAGGTATAGGTGTAGGCGCTGCCGGACACCGGCACCATCGCGGCGAATTCGGCGTAGGCCATCGCGCAGAACGCGCAGCACACCGCTGCCAGCACGAACGACAGCATGATCGCCGGGCCGGCATGGTCGGCCGCTGCCTGCCCGGTGATGACGAAGATGCCGCCGCCGATCACCGCGCCAATGCCCAGGGCGGTCAGCCCCCACGGCCCGAGCGCGCGCTGCAAGCCCAGCCCGTCTGCCGCCTCATGGCTGGCGTGCGGGTGTTTGGTAGCCCAGAGTTGCTTGAACATGCAGCGGTTCCTGTTGAATCCCTGCACATGGCGGTGCGGGCGTGTGCGAGGGGTTCGCGTTACCAAATCGCCGCATGTGGAGATGCGGGCTCTTGCGAGGGACTCGCAGTTACACCTTACGGGCCAGACGGCTATGGCGAATGCCGTAACCGAAATAGATAAACAGACCGATCACGGTCCAGCCCACGAACACTTTCCAGTGCTCCTGGAAGGCCTGGAAGAACAGGAACAGGCAGGCCAGCGCACCCAGCGGGCAGATCACCATCGCCAGCGGCACCCGGAACGGGCGCTCCAGCCCGGGCTTGGTGAAGCGCAATACCATCACCCCGGCGCACACGGTGGCGAAGGCGAGCAGGGTGCCCATCGACACCAGTTCGCCCAGCACGCTGAGCGGGACCAACCCGGCCAGCAGCGCCGCGACCACGCCGACGAAGATCGTGCCGACATAGGGCGTGTGGAACTTCGGATGCACCTTGCCGAACAGTCTGGGCATCAACCCGTCCTTGGCCATGGTGTAGAAGATGCGCGGCTGCGCCATCAGCATCACCAGCACCACCGAGGACAGCCCGGCGATCGCACCGATTTCCACCGCGGTCTTGAGCCAGGTCAGCTGCGGGTGCGCTTCCAGTGCGGTGGCCACCGGCTTGGCGGTGCCGAGCTGGGTATAGGGCAGCAATCCGGTCAATACCGCGCAGACGATGATGTAGATGACGGTGCAGACCGCCAGCGACACCAGGATGCCGATCGGCATGTTCTTCTGCGGATCCTTGGTCTCGCCGGCGGAGGTAGAGACCGCGTCGAAGCCGATATAGGAGAAGAACACGATGGACGCCGCACGGAATACCCCGTCCCAGCCGAACTTGCCCGGCCCGGTGTTTTCCGGGATGAAGGGGTGCCAGTTGGCCGGGTCGATATACGAAATGCCGAAGCCGACGAACAGGCAGATCACCACCACCTTGATCGCCACCACGATGGCATTGGCGAACGCCGACTGGGTGACGCCGACGTAGCACAGCATGCTTACCGCAGCCACGATCAGCACGGCCGGCAGGTTGATGAGGTTGCCGGAGCTGACGAAGTTGTGGCCGTCCCAGGCCAATGGCGCACCGGCAAGTTCTGCCGGGAACGGCAATCCGAGCGTGCCGGTCAAAAAGCTGATCAGGTAGGCGGACCAGCCGACGGCGACGCTGGAGCCGGCGAACAGGTATTCCAGCACCAGGCACCAGCCGATGAACCAGGCGATTCCCTCGCCGAGCGTGGCGTATGAGTACGAATAGGCGCTGCCGGACACCGGCATCATCGCCGCGAACTCTGCGTAGCACAGGCCGGCGAACGCGCAGGCGATGCCGGCAAACACGAACGACAGCATCACCGCCGGTCCTGCGTGGTTGGCAGCGGCCTGGCCGGTCAGCACGAAGATGCCGGCGCCGATCACCGCGCCGATGCCGAGCATGATCAGGTGCTTGGCGGTGAGGGTGCGTTGCAGGGTGGCTTCGCCTTGCAGGCTGCCTTCGACCGGTTCGCCCGCATCGACACGTCCGGCGGGTTCGATCGGTTTGACCCTCAACAAAGACTTCAGCATTCGGTACATCCCTAAGTGGCAAAGCTAAGGCGCAGGCGCCCGGACGAAGGTGGTACGCCGCATCCCGGTGGGACAGGCAAGCGGCCTACCTTGCCAAAGCTACACGCTCACGACAAGCACGTACGCAGCATGAACGACGATAATGGTCGCCTGGCCCGCAACGGGCGACCGAGAACGACAGATGGTGGATGCGACGCTGCAACAGCAATTGGCTGCCTACCGCGCACGCTGGCCGGACCAAGCCGAGCTGGCCGGGCAATTCGCGCAACTGCTGGACGATGCCAGTAATCCATTCGTGCGCGAGCGTGTCGAAGGTCATTTCACCGGTTCTGCGTGGGTGGTCAGCGCCGATGGCACGCGCACGTTGCTGACCCATCACCGCAAGCTGCAGCGTTGGCTGCAGCTAGGCGGACACGCCGACGGCGACCGCGACCTGGCGCAGGTGGCCTTGCGCGAGGCGCAGGAGGAGTCTGGCTTGAGCGGGCTGCGCCTGGCCGAGACGGCAATCTTCGACCTGGACCGGCACTGGATTCCAGCGCGGGGCGAGGTGGCCGGGCACTGGCACTACGACGCGCGCTATGTGGTGGTGGCTGGGGCTGACGAGGCGTTCGAAGTCAGCGAAGAGTCGCTGGCGTTGGCCTGGCGGCCGATCGCAGAGCTGCTTGCCGAGCCGGAACTGGATCCGTCGATGCGGCGCATGGCCCAGAAGTGGGTGGCGCGCGCGAATTAAGCAGCTTGCTAAAGCCTCTCCGCCGGGGCGATGAAACGCTGCCTGCGCGCCTTGGAGCGCTCGTGCCGAAAACGTGGGCCGGGGGCAGAGCGGGGGTTGGGGCGAATGTGCGGACTCAGGCGCGGCCGAGCACTGCCTGTTTCGCTTACTGGCTTCGGTGGGCGGCAGCAGCGCGGCCGGGGATCGGCTCCTCGGCTCGGTCAGACATCCTGTCTGACTCGCCGCCGCGGCACATCCGTGTGCCGCTCTCCGCCAATCCCCGGCCACGCTGCTGCCTCGGCAATTTCTTGTCATGACCTTGGAAGGTCTTGAGTGAGTTAATGGCGCGCTGCTTAAAGCCCCTCTCCCGTCGGGAGAGGGGTTGGGGTGAGGGTACGGGCGGCTAGAGTTCTCGAGTCATCCGTACCCTCATCCGGCCCTTCGGGCCATCTTCTCCCGGCGGGAGAAGGGACCACCTCAATACAAAATCCGCGTCCGCAACGTCCCTTCGATCAACGCCAATCCTTCCTTCAGCGCGGTGGCCTGCGCCTCGCTGGCGCTGACATCGATCACCACGTAGCCCACCTTGACGTCGGTGCGCAGGAACTGGCCGTCGATGTTGACGTTATGGCGCGAGAACAGTTCGTTGATCTTGGACAGCACGCCCGGCACGTTGCGATGGATATGCAGCAAGCGCAGGCTGTCGGGATGTTCGGGCAGGGTGACCTCGGGGAAATTCACCGCCGACAAGGTGCTGCCATTGTCGCTGTAGCGCACCAGTTTGGCGGCCACTTCGACACCGATGTTGTCCTGCGCTTCCAGCGTGCTGCCGCCCACGTGCGGGGTCAGGATCACGTTGTCGTGCGCAATCAACGGGGACTCGAACGCATCGCCATTGCCCTTGGGCTCGATCGGGAACACGTCCACTGCCGCGCCGCCGATCTGGCCGGAGGTCAGCGCCGCATCCAACGCGTCGATGTCGATGACGGTGCCGCGCGAGGCGTTGATCAGATGCGCGCCATGCTTCATGCGGGCAATTTCTGCGGCGCCGATCATGTCCTTGGTGGACGGCGTCTCCGGCACGTGCAAGGTCACCACGTCCGAGCGCGCCAGCAGGTCGTTCAGATCGATCGCCGCGCGCGCGTTGCCCAGCGACAGTTTGGTTTCGATGTCGTGGAAGATCACCTGCATGCCCAAGGATTCGGCCAGCACGCCGACCTGCGTGCCGATGTGTCCATAACCGACGATGCCCAGCACCTTGCCACGCGTTTCGTGGCTGCCAGCGGCCGACTTGGACCAGCCGCCGCGATGGCATTCGGCGTTTTTCTGCGGAATGCCGCGCAACAGCAAGATTGCCTCGGCGATGACCAGTTCGGCCACGCTGCGGGTATTGGAGTAGGGCGCGTTGAAGACCGGAATGCCGGCCAGCTCGGCCGCGTCCAGATCGACCTGATTGGTGCCGATGCAGAAGCAGCCAATGGCGATCAAGCGCTTGGCATGCGCCAGCACCTCGGCACTCAATTGCGTGCGCGAGCGGATGCCGACGATGTGCGCCTCGGCGATGCGCGCGGTGAGTTCGTCTTCCGGCAACGACTTGGCATGCAGTTCGATCTGCGAATAACCGGCGGCGCGCAGCACATCCACGGCGGTCTGGCTGATGCCTTCCAGCAACAGGACGCGGATGTCCTGCTTGGGAAACGAGGTTCTCTTCGGCGACATGAGGGGGGGCGTACTGTAGCAATCGGGTCGGCAACTATGCCAGATGGGGTGCCGGATTTGGCGGCCGCAACGCAGTGTTTGCGCACGCAAAGCCCTTGCAGCGCAACGGTTTCAGCTGAATCCAACGCGGCGTCGGGGCCACGCAACGCAGCTGGACGAGGCTGGCGCACACTGGCAGGCTGTGCGGTTCCTACCGCAGCGCCGCGTGCCATGACCGATCCCCGCATCCTTTCGTTGCAACAGGCCGTGCCCGCGTTGCGTTTGAAGACCGAGCCGGCCGACCTGGAGCATTACGGCCGCGACTGGACGCGGCGCTGGACGCCCAACCCGCTCGCGATCGCTTTGCCCGGCTCGGTGGACGACGTGCAAGCGGTGGTGCGCTGGGCAAATGCGCAAGGTGTGGCAGTGGTGCCGTCGGGCGGGCGCACCGGGTTGTCCGGCGGCGCGGTGGCGGCCAACGGCGAGCTGGTACTGAGCCTGGAGCGCTTGAACAAGCCGCTGGAGTTCAACGCGGTGGACCGCACGCTCACCGTGCAGGCCGGCATGCCGCTGGAAGCGGTGCACAATGCCGCACGTGAACATGGCTTGATCTATCCGGTGGATTTCGCTGCGCGCGGTTCGTGTTCGATCGGCGGCAATATCGCCACCAATGCCGGCGGCATCCGGGTGATCCGCTACGGCAATACGCGCGAATGGGTGGCCGGCTTGAAAGTGGTCACCGGCGCCGGCGAAGTGCTCGACCTCAACAATGCGCTGGTGAAAAACTCCAGCGGTTACGACTTCCGCCATCTGATGATCGGCTCCGAAGGCACGCTCGGCATCGTGGTCGAAGCGACGCTGCGGCTGACCGACCCGCCGCCGCCGAGCAACGTGATGCTGCTGGCGCTGCCGTCCTTCGAGGTATTGATGCAGGTATTTGCCGCGTTCCGCGCGCAGCTGCGTCTGGAAGCGTTCGAATTCTTCACCGACCGCGCACTGGAACACGTGCTGGCGCATGGCGCACAGGCGCCATTTGCGGAAGTCCACCCTTATTACGTGGTTACTGAATTCGCTGCCGGCGACGAGGTGCAGGAAGCCGCCGCGATGGCGGCGTTCGAGACCTGCATGGAGCAGGGCTGGGTCAGCGACGGCGTGATCAGCCAAAGCGATGCGCAGGCTGCGCAGCTGTGGCGGCTGCGCGAAGGCATTACCGAAGCATTAGCGCGCTACACGCCCTATAAAAACGACGTCTCGGTGCGCATCTCGGCAATGCCGGCGTTTATGGCCGAAACGCAGGCGTTGTTGCATGACGCCTATCCGCATTTCGATGTGGTGTGGTTCGGCCATATCGGCGACGGTAATCTGCACATCAATGTGCTCAAGCCCGATGACATGACGCAGGCCGATTTCGTTGCTGCCTGCGACCACGTCACCAAGCTGCTGGCGCAGGCCTTGCAGCGTTTCGGCGGCAGCATTTCTGCCGAACACGGGATTGGGTTGGTCAAGAAGGCGTACCTGTGGAGTACGCGCTCTGCGGCGGAAATCGCCTTGATGCGCGGCATCAAACATGTGCTCGATCCTCATCTTTTGCTGAATCCCGGCAAGCTGTTCGAGATGGACGAGCTGCCCGGCACCACGCGCGCCGGTTAGTCTCTCACCACCTTCACATGGAATCGATACGCCGATGATGCGCTCTCTCGTGTTTTGCGCTTTGACGCTGCTGCCGCTGGCAGCTTTCGCAACCAGCCTGGCCGGTACCTCGGCGGGTGCCTCGTCGGCCGGTTCGTCCGACAGCAGCAGTTCGGGCGACGACAAAGTGGTTGCCGATGCGCGCGAAGACGCGGCCGGCTTCGTCGCCAGCGATGGCGCCATCCGTGGCGCGCGTCTGGAAGCGGCGCTGCTGCAGCTGCGTAGCCGCAACGATGCGGCGCGGCTGTCCAGCGACCTGCAACTGGCTCAGTCCATCCTGGCCCAGTGAGTTTGCGCCGCTGGTGCCGGTGGCTGTGGTTGGCCGCCGTGATCGCACCTGCGGCGCAGGCCGAGTTGCATGTTGAAGTGGCTGCGTCGGGCCTTGGTCCGGCGCAGATAGATGCCACGCATGCATTGATTGAACAAGTTGCTCAACGTCTGCCGCAAGGATGGACGGAGCGCATCACGAAGCCGATCCAGCTGCAATGGCGCACGGATCTACCGGCGCACGTGCATGGTCGTGCGATCGGCCAGCGCGTTCTGCTCGATCGCGCGTTGCTGCAGGCGTGGAGCGCGCAATCGGCGACGGCGCAGGCGGATATCGATGCACCGGCCACGCGCGCGGCAATGGCCGCCGTGGTGCACGAACTGGCGCATGTGCTCGATCGTGGCCCGCAAGGCGGGTTGTCGCGCGACCCGCGTCTGCGCGATCTGGCTGGCTGGCAGGTGCGCCCATGGCGGCTCGGGCGTGGCGAAAATCAATTTAGCGATCGTAGCCCCGACGACTACGAACGGCGTAGCCCCGCCGAGTTTGTTGCGGTGAATCTCGAACATTACGTGCTGGATGTCGACTATCACTGTCGGCGCCCGGCGCTGTCTGCCTGGTTCGGTGAGCAGCTTGGCGCGCCACGCGCGGTGGTGGCATGCGACACGACGCTGCCGTACCTGCAGGCCGATAGCGATGCCGGTGCGATGTCGCTGCTGAAACTGGATCCGTCGCGCGTGTATGCAGTGGATTATCTGCTTGCTGAAGGCAACGAGCAGCCGATGAGTCGCTGGGGCCACAGCATGTTGCGTCTGGTGATCTGCGCGCCTGGCCGTCTACCTGGCCCGGATTGCCGCATGGATCTGCAGTATCACCGCGTGCTGTCGTTTCGCGCGTTTGTCGGCGATGTGCAGATTTCCAGCTGGCGCGGGCTGACCGGTTCCTATCCATCGCGGCTGTTCGTGCTGCCCTTGAATCAGGTCGTCGACGAGTACACCAAGGTCGAACTGCGCGCCTTGTCGTCGGTCCCGTTGAAGTTGACACCCGACGACATCGCCGCGCTGCTCGCCCGCGTGGCGCAGGTGCATTGGAGCTACGACGGGCGCTACTACTTCATCGGCAACAACTGTGCGGTGGAGACCTTCAAGCTGCTGCACGACGGCGTGCCACGCCTGGCCGCAGCCAGGTTATCGTCGATCACACCGCGCGGTGTGCGGCATCGCCTGCAACGCGCCGGCGTCGCCAACATGCAGGTGCTGGACAACCGTGCGCAGGCGATTCGCCAAGGTTATTACTTCGAATCGGCAGCCGCGCATTACCAGACCATGTTCGAGGTGATCCGCCGCGGCATGCCGGTGCCGCAGACGAGCGTGGAGCAATGGCTGGATGCGCGACCGGACGCGCGTGCGCAATGGGTCGACCAAGGCGGTTTGCGCGAAACGGCAGCTGCGTTGCTGCTCGAACAAGCTGCATTGCGGCGACAGGAATTGCTGGCGCGCGATGCGCTCAAGCGCCTGCTGCAACCGGGTGCTGCCGGGCGCGACGTTGTGCGAGGCCAGCTACAGGCGTTGTTCGCGCGGCAGGCGCAACTCAGTCACCCGGCTACGCTGCTGGGAACGTCCGGTTACGGAGTGCCCCAGGCAGACGAGCAACAACAACTGACCGCACGCGTGGCGCAAGAGAGTGGCGTGTTGATCGACGGTTGGAAGCAGCTACAAGCGCTGGGTCGGCAGCAATTACCGGCCGACGTGCGTATTGGCTTGGAGCGAGGCGAGGCGAATGTTGAGCGCTTGCGCGCGCGACTGCGCGTGCTTGCGCGCGGCGACGCGGCCGCCGACAAGGTGCAGTCGGATATGGGCATGCCGCCGGAAGCGCAGTAGCGCCCCGGACTCCCGGGTTAGCTGAGCAGTACAAGCCCCTCTCCCATCGGGAGAAGGGTTGGGGTGAGGGTACGGGGCGAAGCTCTCGTGTGGGTCCAGCTGCACGAGGCTCCCGTACCCTCATCCGCCCCTGCGGGGCACCTTCTCCCGATGGGAGAAGGGCTACACCGGCATACCTTAGCCAGTTGGTTTCAAATCCGCTTGTACCGAATACTTGCGCAGCCATTCGATGACATGCGCATCGCTGCGGTACTGCTTTAATAGCCGGGCCAGCCGCGCCGGTGCCGGCGTGCAGAACTGCGCAATCGCCACTTCGATCTCATGCCGACGGTCGGCATCGTACGGCTCCTCGCCCGCGAAGTGCTCGCAGGTGTCGTAGTCCTCCACCAGCGTGCGCACATCCTCCGGCATGCCGCACAGGCCCGGGGGATGTTGCAGCCACTCGTCGTCCACCTTGGCGTCGGTGCAGGCCACCGGCGCGGGCTTGGATGCGGATGTCGGCGCCGGGGCGGATTGCTCCGTGCAGGCAGCCAACAGCCCCAGCGTCAGCACAACGACCAGCTTGCGCATCAGTCGGCGCGACCCGCGAATTCGCCGGTGGTGGTATTGACCAGCACGCGCTCACCGTTGGTGATGTACTCGGGCACCATGATTTCCAGGCCGGTATTGAGCTTGGCCGGCTTGGGGCGCTTGGTTGCGGTGCCGCCCTTGAGCTCGGGTGGGGTCTCGATCACTTCCAGCGTCACCGTTTGCGGCAACTGCACGGCTACCGGCTGGTCGTCGATCACCTGCACGTAGATGCCGGTCAGCCCGTCGGTGATGTAGCCGGCATCGGTGCCGATCACATCCGCGTCCAGCGTGTACGGGGTGAAGTCTTCGTCGTCCATGAACACGAAGGCCTCGCCGTCCTTGTACGAAAACGTGGACAGACGACGCAGCAGCTCCACTTCCGGCAGGTTGTCGTCGGCATCGAAGCTGGCGTCGGTTTTCACTCCGCCCGGCACGCTGTACATGATGAAGCGGAAGCGCACATTGCCGCCGCGGCCCTGCGGCGAGCTGCGTTCGATGTCGCGGATCTGGTAAATGCCGCCGTTGTATTCGACGACGTTGCCTTTCTTGATGTCGTTGGCTTTCATGGGAATCGGGAATCGGGAGTTGGGAATGGGGAATCGAAAAAGCCGGGGCCGGGGCACTGAGAGTAGGGCGTCGTTACGATTCCCCATTCCCGATTCCCCATTCCCGGCTACTTGGGGGCCAGCCGCACACCGCCGTCCAGGCGAATCACTTCGCCATTGAGATAGCGATTGCGCAGGATGAAGGCGACGGTGTCGGCGTATTCGTCGGGTTGGCCCAGGCGCGAGGGGAACGGGATCGACGCAGCCAGCGATTGCTGCACGGCCTCGGGCATGCCATCCACCATCGGGGTCCAGAACACACCCGGCGCGATCGTCATCACGCGGATGCCGAAGCGCGCCAGTTCGCGTGCCATCGGCAAGGTCATGCCGACCACGCCACCCTTGCTGGCGGCATAGGCCGCCTGACCGATCTGGCCTTCATAGGCGGCCACCGACGCGGTATTGATGATCACCCCGCGCTCGCCATCGTCGCCGGCGGCGTTGTGCTGCATCACATCGGCCGCCGCCTTGGCGACATTGAAGCTGCCGACCAGGTTGACCAGCACGGTGGTGCGGAAGGTCGCCAGCGGCATCGGCGCTTCCTTGCCCAACACGCGGCCCGAGCCCAGGATGCCGGCGCAGTTCACCGCAAGGTTGAGCCCGCCCAGCGCCTGCGCGGCCTGCGCCACGTTGTCGGCAACCTGCGCCTCGTCGGTGACGTCGGTGGCGAAGTACTGCGCGTTGCCGGCGCCAAGCAGCGCCAGCGCTGCCTCGGCCTTGTCGGCATTGACGTCGAACAAGGCGACCTTGCCGCCGTCGGCCAAGATGCGCTGCGCCACGGCCAGGCCCAGGCCGGACACGCCGCCGGTGACAATGGCAAGAACAGAAGATGGCTGCATGCGGTGGTTCCCCGGGAAACGTTGGATGCCGATGGAGGCTGGCGGCGATCGGTGGGCGAAGCGGTCGGCAATTCTAGCCGAAGCGTCCAGGCGATCGCCTTGGCGGCAGGGGGCGTGAGCAGGCCGTGGGCGAGCTGTTGCGTTAACGCCTCAGCCAGCCGCCGCCAACGCCTTGCCGACCTTGCTGCCGGTCTCGCGGCCGAGCAGTTGCGCCAGCCAGCAGCCGGTGCGGGCGAGGGCAGCCAGATCGATGCCGGTTTGCATGCCTAATCCGTGCAGCAGATAGACCACATCTTCGCTGGCCACATTGCCGCTGGCGCCCTTGGCATACGGGCAGCCGCCGGCGCCGGACACCGCCGCATCGACCACGCGCACGCCTTGCTCCAGGCAGGCGGCGATATTGGCCAGCGCCTGGCCGTAGGTGTCGTGAAAATGCACGGCCAATGCCTGCATCGGCACGACTTGCGCCACTGCGGCCAACATCTGGCGCGCCTTGACCGGCGTGCCGACGCCGATGGTGTCGCCCAGCGAAATCTCGTAGCAGCCCAGCGCGTACAGCCGCTGCGCGACATCCACCACGTCAGCCACCGGCACGGCGCCCTGAGACGGGCACCCCAGCACGGTGGAGACGTAACCGCGCACGCGCACACCGTCGAGCGCGGCCTGTTCCAGGACCGGGCGAAAGCGCTCGATCGATTCGTCGATGCCGGCGTTGGTATTGGTGCGATTGAAGGCTTCGGACGCCGCAGTGAATACCGCCACTTCCTGCGCACCGGCTGCGCGTGCCCGCACATAGCCCTGCAGGTTCGGCACCAGCACCGGATAGGCGATGCCCGGTGCCTGCGTGATGCCGGCAAACACCTCGGCCGCGTCGGCCAGTTGCGGCACCCAGCGCGGGCTGACGAAACTGGTTGCCTCGATGGTGCGCAGGCCGGTGGCCGACAGCTGATCGATCAAGGCGATCTTGTCGGCTGTCGCGATCGGTTGCGCTTCGTTCTGCAAGCCATCGCGCGGGCCGACTTCGACAATGCGCACGAACGCGCTCATGCCATGTCCTCAGGCACCCAGGCTGGCGCGCGCTTGTCGAGAAAGGCGCTCAAGCCTTCCTGGCCCTCGGGCGAGACGCGCAGGCGCGCGATCCACGCGGCATTGGCCGCATCGATGGCATCGCGGTCGGCAGGCGGCAACACCGAACGCACCAGGAATTTGGCGCTGGCCGCCGCCAGTGGTGCGGCCGCCAGCAGCAAGCGGACCTGGCGCTCCACCGCGATATCCAGTTGGTCGGCAGCGACCAGTTGGTGCAACAGGCCCAGCAACTGCGCCGTGCCGGCGTCGAAGATTTCGGCAGTAGCGAACCAGCGCCGCGCCTGGCGCGCGCCGATCGCTGCAATCACATACGGTGAAATGACCGCTGGAAGCAGGCCTAGCTTGCTCTCGGTCAGACCGAAGCGCGCCTCGGTGCAGCCGATGGCGATATCGCAGCATGCCACCAGGCCCACGCCGCCGCCGAAGGCTGCGCCATTGACGCGTGCGATGGTCGGCTTGGGCAATTCGTCGAGCGTGCGCATCAGCCGGGCCAGTGCCAATGCATCGGCAGCGTTGTCGGCCTCGCTGGCGCTGGCCATGCCGCGCATCCAGTTCAGGTCGGCGCCCGCGGAGAACGCGACGCCAGCGCCGGTGATCACGACTACCCGGATCTGGGCCGCCTGGCCGGCCTGCTGCAACGCTTCGGTGAGGGCGCCGATCAAGGTCGCGTCGAAGGCGTTATGCACCGCCGGGCGGTTCAGACGCAGCGTGCGGACCGCTCCCTGGTCTTCCACGATCAAGCCGGTGTCCTGCATTGCATCGACGTCCATGAATGGGATGCGAACCATGATAGCGGCACTGCTGGCCCCAGCCATGACGCGGTGCGTCGATGCTAGAATTGAGAACCATTCCTAACAATCAGGCCGTCTTTGTGACGCTGTCCGACATGCCCTTGCATCGCGCCGCCATCGTGGATTCCGTGGAGGATCGCCTCCCCAACGACACGATTGCCCGGCGCCTGCGCGAACTGGGCTTTGTCGCCGGCGAGGAAGTGACGGTATTGGCGACCGGGCCGGTTGGACGTGAACCGTTGCTGGTGCAGGTCGGTTACACGCGGTTCGCCCTGCGACGCAGTGAGGCCGCGCGCGTGCAGGTGCGCGTCGAAGGAGCACAGGCATGAATGCGGCAAGTGTCCCGCTGCGCCTGGCTTTGGTCGGCAACCCCAACAGTGGCAAGACCGCGCTGTTCAATCAGCTGACCGGCAGCCGGCAGAAGGTCGCCAATTACACCGGCGTCACCGTCGAGCGTAAAGAAGGGCATTTCCGCGCGCCGTCCGGACGCGACTTCGCGGTACTGGATCTGCCCGGCGCCTACAGCCTGCAGCCGGCCAGCCTGGACGAGGCGATCACCCGCGACCTGTGCCGCGGTTTCTATCCGGGCGAGCCGGCGCCAGACGTGTTGGTCTGCGTGATGGACGCCACCAACCTGCGCCTGCATCTGCGCTTTGCGCTGGAGCTGCGTGAGTTGGGCCGGCCGATGATCGTGGCCCTGAACATGGTCGACGCCGCGCAGCGGCGCGGCATCGTCATCGACCTGCCGGCGCTGGAACAGGCGCTCGGGGTGCCGGTAGTGGAAACGGTGGCGGTGCGCCGCGGCGGTGCCAAGGCGCTGGTCGAGCGCATCGACGCGCAGGCCGCGAGCCTGGCGGCACCGAGCGCCACGCCGCCTGCCGATGGTAACTACCATGCGCAGGTGCGACAGATCCTGAGTGCGGCGGTGACCATGCCGACGCGGACCTCGCGCGTGGACGATGCGCTGGACCGCTGGCTGCTGCACCCGCTCTGGGGCCTGGTCACGCTGGCGGTGGTGATGTTCCTGATCTTCCAGGCGGTGTATGCCTGGGCCAACCCAGTGATGGACCTGATCGATGCCGGCACCGCAATGCTGGGCGAGTGGGTGGGCACCACGCTGCCGGAGGGCCCGCTCAACAGCCTGCTCAAGGACGGCATCGTCACCGGCCTGGGCGGGGTGATCAAATTCCTGCCGCAGATCCTGATCCTGTTCGCCTTCATCCTGGCGCTGGAAGAATCCGGCTACCTGCCGCGCGCGGCCTTCCTGCTCGATCGCATGATGTCGGCGGCTGGTTTGTCCGGGCGCTCGTTCATCCCGCTGTTGTCGAGCTTTGCCTGCGCGGTGCCCGGCATCATGGCCACCCGCAGCATCCAGGACCCGCGCGACCGGCTGGCCACCATCATGGTCGCGCCATTGATGACGTGTTCGGCGCGATTGCCGGTGTATGCGTTGCTGATCGGCGCCTTCATCCCGCAGAAGACTGTTTGGGGCATCTTCAATCAGCAAGGCCTGATCCTGTTCGCGCTGTATGCCACGGCCATCGTCAGCGCGCTGCTGGTGTCGTGGACGATGAAGAAGTGGCGCCGCGACAAGAGCGAGCATCCGTTGATGCTGGAGCTGCCGTCCTATCGCCTGCCGCATCTGCCCGACCTGGCGCTGGGGCTGTGGGAGCGTGCGCTGATCTTCCTCAAGCGCGTCGGCGGCATCATTCTGGCCCTGACCATCCTGCTGTGGTTTCTGCTGACGTTCCCGGCCGCGCCGGCCGACGCCACCTTGCCGGCGATCGATTACAGCTTCGCCGGGCGCATCGGCCATGCGATGGCGATCTTCTTCGCGCCGCTGGGCTTCAACTGGCAGATCTGCATCGCGCTGATCCCCGGCCTGGCAGCGCGCGAGGTGGCGGTGGCCTCGCTGGCGACGGTGTATGCGCTGTCGGCTGCCGACGACGATGCCGCCGCGCAGGCCTTGTCGCCGCTGATCAGCGATGGCTGGTCGCTGGCCACCGCGCTGTCGCTGCTGGTCTGGTACATCTACGCGCCGATGTGCATCTCCACGCTGGCGACCATCAAGCGCGAAACCAATTCTTGGAAGCAGATGACCATCAGTACGGTGTACCTGTTCGCGCTGGCCTATCTGGCCTCGCTGGTGACCTACCAAGTGGCCGTGCTGCTCGGAGCCGGTTGAGGTGGATCTCTCGCTCACCCTGCAATACGTTGTCATCGCATGCGCAGTGCTGCTGAGCGTGTGGGTGGTGCTGAAGAAGCAGTTCCCCGGCGTCCTGCGACGCATGCGTGGCGCGCTGGCGATCGGTCTGCTGCGCGATGGGCGACCTGCATGGATGCAATCGCTGGGCCGTCGCGTGGCACCACCGGCGACGCAGAGCGCCGCGGCCTGCGGTGGTTGCGACAGCTGCGGGCCCACGCCGCCGCGTAGTCACTGACGCGCCTGGTCCTCTACACTTGCGTGGCCGCAGGATGCGGCGGTACAGGGGACAGATCATGCGTTTGTTGGTGTTGTTGGCAATCTTGGCCGCCGTTGCGGGCATCTATAACTACGGCGGCAATGCGCTCGACGAAACCCAGGTGCGCGATTTCTACGCTGCGCACGATAAAGCGATGCTGAGCCAGGACGGCGAGGCGCTCTGCGCGATGACCGCGCCGGAATTCGAAATGGTGGTGTTGTACCGCATGGACTCGCACCAGAAGCGGCAGACCGCCACACGCGAGAAATACTGCAAATCCAATGGCGAATGGGCGCAGGTGCTGGGTCAGATGCGCCATGTGGCACCGCCGGAAGAGTTGATCGACTACAAGCATTCGATCACCAAGATCGAGATTGCTCCCGATGAAGCCTCGGCCATGGTCGAGACGCGCGCCACGCTCGGTTTGCCGGGCTTGCGCATGACCTTCCGCTCGCGCGACAAGGTGATCCGCAAACGCTGGAAGACCTTGATCGAACACAGCGAAGGCACTGCCTGGGTTGGCCCGGCGTACGAATAAGCGCCGCTGGCACTATCGCTACCCATCGTCCGGCCTGCGCCATCGATGCGCGCGTGACGATTGCCTTGGTGGATGGCGAGAACGCGTGTACATCGGCGTCGCCGCAGGACGATGTCGGTAGCGTCACCGCAACGCGAGAAGGCGCATCGCGACGCGTGGCGATGGTGGATGCACCGGTAACACCGGCATTGGCCGAGTGCCGTCGTCAACGCTGCAGTGCACAGCGCCTCGGTCACGCGCCTTCGCTATGCTTGACCGATGACGACCTCCTTCCAGATCTCCCGACGTGCGCAGGCGCTGACCAGTTCGGCGATTCGCGAAATCCTCAAGGTGACCGAGCGGCCGGAGGTCATTTCCTTCGCCGGTGGCTTGCCGTCGCCGGCCACCTTTCCGGTGGAGCGCATGCGCGCGGCCAGCGATCAGGTGCTGCGCGATGCGCCACAGGCGGCATTGCAATACGGCCCCACCGAAGGCCATGCGCCGCTGCGCGAATGGGTTGCCGCACGCCTGAGTCGCGACGGCGCCAGCATCCGGCCCAGCCAGGTGCTGATCACTACCGGCTCGCAGCAGGGCCTGGATTTGCTCGGCAAAGTTTTTATCGACGAAGGCAGCAAGGTGCTGGTGGAAACTCCGAGTTACCTGGGTGCGTTGCAGGCGTTCTCGTTGTTCCAGCCGGCGTTCGTCGGCATGCCGTCCGACGAGGACGGCGTGGTGGTGGATGCGCTGGATCCGGCGATGCTGTCCGATGCGCGTTTTCTGTATTGCCTGCCGAATTTCCAGAATCCCACCGGCCGCCGCTTGCCGCTGGCGCGGCGTCAGGCCTTGGTCGCACGCGCAGCCGAAGCGGGCGTGCCGATCGTCGAAGACGATCCGTACGGCGAGCTGTACTACAGCGGCCAGCCGTTGCCGAGCCTGCTTTCGCTCAACCCGGAGGGCGTGATCTATATGGGCTCGTTCTCCAAGGTGCTCGCGCCCGGGCTGCGACTGGGCTATGTGGTCGCACCGGAGGCGGTGCTGGGCAAGCTGATCCAGGCCAAGCAGGCGGCCGATCTGCATACGCCTTCTTTCACCCAGCGCCTGGTCTACCAGACACTGCAGGACGATTTTCTGGAGACGCACATCCCGAAAATTCGCGCACTGTACGCACGTCAATGCAGTTTGATGCTTGAGGCTTTGGATCGGCATTTTCCGGGCCAAGTGCAGTGGAATCGCCCAGAAGGCGGCATGTTCCTGTGGGTGACCCTGCCTCCCGGACTGGATGGCACCGCACTGCTGGCGCGTGCGATCGCGCGCAATGTCGCGTTCGTGCCTGGCGCCCCGTTTTACGCCACGTTGCCGCAGACCAATACCTTGCGGCTGTCGTTCGTCACTGTGCCTGGCGAGAAGATCGATGCCGGCATCCGGATCCTGGGCGAGGTGCTGCGCGAGGCGCTGGCCGAGTTGCCAGGGCAGGGCGCATAACCTCGGCCAGCACGCCACTGCAAGGCGCACCGATCGCGACAACGCCGGCACTGCTCGGCGCTTTTGCGTTTTCCGAATCCCCAATCCCGACTATCTTGTACAACCCACATCGCCTAGCTAGCCTGCCGCCATGACAACGTCTCCTGTGAAAGTTCTGATCCACGGCGCCTCCGGGCGGATGGGCAAGGCACTGCTGCGCTTGGCCGCCGAAGACGAGGGCTTGCACGTCGTCGGCGCTGTGGTGGGGCGTTCGCCGTCGCAACGCGTGGTGGACGGCGTGCCGTACTTTGCCGCCAGCGAACTCGGCGGCGCGCCGGCCTTCGATGTGGCAATCGACTTCAGCCTGCCGCAAGGCTTCGCACCGATCCTGGCCTTGTGTGCGCAACGCGGTAAAGCGCTGGTGTCCGGCACCACCGGGCTGGATGAAGCGCAGCTTGCCGCGTTGCTCGACGCTGCGGGCAGGATCCCATTGGTGTGGGCGTCCAACTTCAGTCTGGGTGTCGCGGTGCTCACCGGGCTGGTGGAGCGTGCCGCCGGCAGCCTGCCGGGTTGGGATTGCGACATCGTCGAGGCGCATCACGTGCACAAGCAGGACGCGCCATCCGGCACCGCACTGACACTGGGCGAAGCGGCCACCGGTAGTGGCGCGCAGCCGCGCTTTGCCAGCCTGCGCGCCGGCGATATCGTCGGCGAGCACACGGTGCAGTTCACCGGGCTGGGCGAGCGGGTGGAACTGATTCACCGCGCCAGCAACCGCGACATCTTCGCGCGTGGTGCGCTTCATGCGGCCAAACGGCTGATCGGCAAGCCGGCCGGCAGCTATCGGGTGCGCGACCTGGTGCTGTAACCCGGCGCGCAACCGCGCATGAATGGCGAGCTGCTCTAGCAGCGCATTCACCTTGCTGTTGCGATGGCACTGCGGCATCGCGTGCTCTTCAGGCTGGCATGCCGGGGCACTTGCCTTTACAATTCTCGCTTGCCCGAACCAGCGTCGGACCGGTCCTCAGCACCGCGTCCGCGCTTTGCTGCAACCGGAATTTGGCCGGAAGCGCATCGGAGTCCCAGGCAGCCAGAGCGAGACCCCCACGTGACCCAACCCGCAATCCTTGTCCTCGAAGACGGCACCGTGTTCGAGGGCGAATCCGTAGGCGCCAACGGGCTTTCCGTCGGCGAAGTGGTGTTCAACACCGCCATGACCGGCTATCAGGAAGTCCTGACCGATCCGTCCTATGCCCGCCAGATGGTCACGCTGACCTATCCGCATATCGGCAATACCGGCTTCACCGATCAGGACGACGAGGCCACAAAGATCTGGGCTGCCGGTCTGATCGTGCGCGATGTGCCGCGTCGTCCCAGCAGCTGGCGTAGCGAAGTGGCTTTGCCGGAATTGCTGCAGGCTCGCGGTGTGGTGGCCATTTCCGGCATCGACACCCGCAAGCTGACCCGTCTGCTGCGGCAGAAGGGCGCCCAGAACGGCGCGCTGATGGCCGGCGAGATCGACGTCGAAAAGGCGCTGGAAGCGGCGCGCAATTTCCCCGGTCTGAAGGGCATGGACCTGGCAAAGGTGGTTTCCACCGAGACCAGCTACAACTGGCAGGAAGGCTCGCTGGATCTGAACTCCGACACCTTCGTGCGGGCCGAGCTGAAGCACAAGGTTGTCGCGTACGACTACGGCGTCAAGCTCAACATCCTGCGCATGCTGGCCGATCGTGGTTGCGACGTCACCGTGGTGCCGGCACGCACGCCGGTGGCCGAGGTGCTGGCGATGAATCCGGACGGCGTATTCCTGTCCAACGGCCCGGGCGATCCGGAGCCGTGCGATTACGCCATCAGCGCGATCCAGGAATTGATTGCCCAAAAAGTGCCGACCTTCGGCATCTGTCTGGGCCATCAGCTGCTGGCGCTGGCCGCCGGCGCCAGCACGGTCAAGATGGCCACCGGCCACCACGGCGCCAATCACCCGGTGCAGGATCTGGATGGCGGGCGAGTGATGATCACCTCGCAGAACCATGGCTTTGCGGTCGACGAAAGCACGTTGCCGGCCAATGTGCGGGTGACCCATCGTTCGCTGTTCGATGGCACCAACCAGGGCATCGCACTGACCGACGCCCCGGCGTTCTCGTTCCAGGGCCACCCGGAAGCTTCACCCGGCCCGCGCGATGTGGGGCCGTTGTTCGATCGGTTCGTGGAGTTGATGGCCAAGGATGCCGAGCACGCATGAGCGCTCGATTGATGGGTGTGCTGATTCTGCTGGTGGGCGCAGTCGTGGCCTATTGGGGCATCTGGATGCCGCTGGAGCAGGCGCGGGCCGGTGCCGAGTCGATCACGCTGCACGGCGGCATGAAGCTGGCCTTGCTGGTGCCGATGTGTGTCGTTTTCGGCATCGGCTATGTGGTTGGAGGAGGATCCTTTCACCATCGCATGCAGAACACCGACCCGGACAAGGCGCGTCGTTGGGGCAAGACCTCCGGGACCGGCTGGCTGTTGCTCCTGGTCAGCTTCGCCGCCGCGTTCGCGCTGCATCAGTGGATGCAGAACACCCTGCGCGCCCTGGGCTATGGATACGCCGGATGAACCCGGCTTTCGGCTCCGTGGAGTCGATGCAACATCATGCCGCGTCGCGATGCGATCGCCGCGGCCACTCTTCCGCACTTGCGGCTCGCCGCAAGTCCTTAATCGAGTAAAGAAATGCCAAAGCGCACCGACCTAAAAACCATCCTGATCATCGGCGCCGGCCCGATCGTCATCGGCCAGGCCTGCGAGTTCGACTACTCCGGCGCGCAGGCGTGCAAGGCGCTGCGCGACGAGGGCTATCGCGTGGTGCTGGTCAACAGCAATCCGGCCACGATCATGACCGACCCGGACATGGCCGATGCGGTCTACATCGAGCCGATCAACTGGCAGACGGTCGAGAAGATCATCGCCAAGGAAAAGCCCGACGCCCTGCTGCCGACCATGGGCGGGCAGACCGCGCTGAACTGCGCGCTGGACCTGGCCGACCACGGCGTGCTGGAGAAGTACAACGTCGAGCTGATCGGCGCCAAGCGCGAAGCGATCCGCATGGCCGAGGACCGCGAGCTGTTCCGCGTGGCGATGGGCGAGATCGGCCTGGATTGTCCCAGGGCCGAAGTGGCGCATACGCTGGAAGAGGCGCTGGATATTCAGACCCGCGTCGGCTACCCGACCATCATCCGCCCCAGCTTCACCCTGGGTGGCAGCGGCGGCGGCATCGCCTACAACCGCGAAGAGCTGATCGAGATCGTCGGCCGTGGCCTGGAACTGTCGCCGACCACCGAAGTGCTGGTGGAAGAGTCGGTGCTGGGCTGGAAGGAGTTCGAGATGGAAGTGGTCCGCGACACCGCAGACAACTGCATCATCGTCTGCGCGATCGAAAACCTCGACCCGATGGGCGTGCATACCGGCGACTCGATCACCGTGGCGCCGGCGCAAACGCTCACCGACAAGGAATACCAGCGTCTGCGCGATGCCTCGATCGCGGTGCTGCGCAAGATCGGTGTGGATACCGGCGGCTCCAACGTGCAGTTCGGCATCAGCCCGACCAACGGCCGTGTGGTGGTGATCGAGATGAATCCGCGCGTGTCGCGCTCGTCGGCACTGGCGTCCAAGGCCACCGGCTTCCCGATCGCCAAGGTCGCCGCCAAGCTGGCGGTGGGCTATACGCTGGACGAATTGAAGAACGAGATCACCGGTGGGTTGACCCCGGCTTCGTTCGAGCCGTCGATCGACTACGTGGTCACCAAGATTCCGCGCTTTGCGTTCGAAAAATTCCCGCAGGCCGATGCGCGCCTGACCACCCAGATGAAGTCGGTGGGCGAGGTGATGGCGATGGGCCGCACCTTCCAGGAATCGCTGCAGAAGGCGCTGCGTGGCCTGGAAACCGGCAAGATCGGGCTGGACCCGACCGGCCTGGATCTGAGCAGCGAAGACGATATCGCCGCGCTCAAGCGCGAGCTCAAGGCGCCGGGCCCGGAGCGTTTGTTCTATGTGGCCGATGCGTTCCGCGCCGGTATGAGCGTGGCCGATATCTATGCGTTGTCGTTTATCGATCCGTGGTTCCTGGACCAGATCGAAGAACTGATCAGCCACGAGCAGCAGCTCGCCGACGACGGTATGGCTTCGCTGGACGCCGCGCGCCTGCGCACGCTCAAGCGCGCCGGTTTCTCCGATGCGCGCCTGGCCGAGCTGACCGGCACCAATGAAGAATCGGTGCGCACGCTGCGTCGCGCGCTGAAAGTTCGCCCGGTCTACAAGCGCGTGGATTCGTGCGCGGCCGAATTCGCCACCAGCACCGCGTACCTGTACTCGACCTACGAGGACGAGTGCGAGGCGCTGCCGACCGATCGCGACAAGATCATGATCCTGGGCGGTGGCCCCAACCGCATCGGCCAGGGCATCGAGTTCGATTACTGCTGCGTGCACGCGGCGCTGGCGCTGCGCGATGACGGCTTTGAAACCATCATGGTCAACTGCAACCCGGAGACCGTGTCCACCGATTACGACACCTCCGACCGTCTGTACTTCGAGCCGCTGACGCTGGAAGACGTGCTGGAAATCGTCGAGCTGGAAAAACCCAAGGGCGTGATCGTGCAGTACGGCGGCCAGACCCCGCTGAAGCTGGCGCGCGCGCTGGAAGCCAATGGCGTGCCGGTGATCGGCACCTCGCCCGATTCGATCGATCTGGCCGAAGACCGCGAGCGTTTCCAGCAACTGGTCGACAAGCTGGGCCTGAAGCAGCCGCCGAACCGCATCGCGCGCAATGCAGAAGAAGCGCTGGTGCTGGCGCGCGAGATCGGCTACCCGCTGGTGGTGCGCCCGAGCTATGTGCTGGGCGGTCGCGCGATGGAGATTGTTTACGGCGAATCCGACCTGGCGCGCTATGTGCGCGATGCGGTCAAGGTCTCCAACGATTCGCCGGTGCTGCTGGACCGCTTCCTGGATAACGCGGTGGAAGTGGACGTGGACATCATTGCCGACAAGGACGGCAACGTGCTGATCGGCGGGCTGATGGAACACATCGAAGAGGCCGGCGTGCATTCGGGCGACTCGTCCTGCTCGCTGCCGCCGTACTCGCTCTCGCCCAAGACCCAGGCCGAGCTACGCCGTCAGGTCGTCATGCTGGCCGAAGGCTTGAACGTGGTCGGGCTGATGAACACGCAGTTCGCGGTGCAGGTCGATGAGGCCGGCGACGATGTGGTGTTCCTGCTGGAAGTGAACCCGCGCGCCTCGCGCACCGTGCCGTTCGTGTCCAAGGCCACCGGCATGCCGCTGGCCAAGATCGCCGCACGCTGCATGGCCGGCAAGACGCTGGCCGAGCAGGGCGCCACCAAGGAAATCGTGCCGGATTACTACTCGGTGAAGGAAGCGATCTTCCCGTTCGCCAAGTTCCAGGGCGTGGACCCGATCCTCGGGCCGGAGATGCGCTCCACCGGTGAGGTGATGGGGGTGGGCCGCAGCTTCAGCGCCGCGTTCGCGCGCGCGCAGGAAGCCGGCGGCATCAAGGCGCCGCCGGTGGGCAAGGCGTTCGTGTCGGTACGCGACCCGGACAAGAAGCGCGTGTTGCCGGTGGCGCAGGCGCTGGTGGAGCGTGGCTATACGTTGGTCGCCACACGTGGCACCGGCGCCTGGCTGCAGCAGAACGGGTTGAGCTGCGAAATCGTCAACAAGGTCGCCGAAGGGCGCCCGCATATCGTCGATTCGATCAAGAACGGCGAGATCGTGTACATCGTCAACACCACCGAAGGGCGCGCCGCCATCTCCGATTCGTTCTCGATCCGGCGTGAAGCGTTGCAGCATCGCGTGACCTATTCGACCACTGTCGCCGGCGCCAAGGCGCTGGTGCATTCGCTGGAATTCCGCGGCACCGGCCCTGTGTGGTCGCTGCAGGAACTGCACAAGGAGCTGCAAGCATGAGAGCACCCATGACCGCGAAGGGCGCCCAGCGTCTGCGCGAAGAACTCGATCAGCTGAAGTCGGTCAAGCGCCCGGCGGTTATCAGTGCGATCGCCGAAGCGCGTGCGCACGGCGATCTGAAGGAAAATGCCGAATACCACGCCGCGCGCGAGCAGCAGAGCTTTATCGAAGGCCGCATCAAGCAGCTGGAAGGCGAGCTCTCGCATGCCGAGATCATCGACATCACCAAGCTGTCGGCCGGCAACAAGATCGTGTTCGGCGCCACGGTGACGCTGGCCGACACCGAGACCGACGAAGAGAAGCGCTACCAGATCGTTGGCGATCTGGAAGCGGACATCAAGCTGGGCATGATCGCGATTTCCTCGCCGCTGGCGCGTGCGTTGATCGGCAAGCTGGAAGGCGACTCGGTGACCATCGATGCGCCGGCCGGCCAGCGCGAGTACGAAGTCGTCAGCGTTGCGTATCTCGATTGATTGCCTGCACTGATCGACTCGGCTTGATCGACGCCACCGACCAATGACGACCGCCACGCTGCTGCTGCCGGAAACACGCCGTCTGCCCGGTGCGTTGGGCGACACGGCGGTGGCGCGTGCGCTTGCGCGCGCCGACCAGCACACTGCGGAAGCAGGCGAAGTGGCGCAGTTGCAACGCCACTTCACGCTGACGCCTGCGCAGTGGCCGGTGGCAGCGCTGACCCGTCAGCTCGATGCCGGCGATGCCGCCGGCGCGACCTGGGTGCGTGCCGATCCGGCCTATGTGGTGCCGGACATGCAGGGCGCGCGGTTGATGGGGTATGGCGAAGCGCTTGGTCCCACTGCAGAAGATCTGGCGGTGTTGTTGCCCGTCCTCAAGCCGATGTTCGGCGATGCCGGCTTCCTGCTGGATGCGCCGACGCCCTCGCGCTGGTATCTGCGCTTGTCGCCGGACGCCACGCTGCCGGAATTTGCGCCGCCGGATTTGGCGATCGGCGACGACTTGTTCGAGCATCTTCCCGCAGGCGATATCGGCCGGCGCTGGCGCGCGTTGTTGACTGAGGCGCAGGTGCTGCTGCATCAACATCCCTGGAACGAAGGCCGCGTGGCCAGCGGCAAACCGGCGATCAATTCGCTGTGGTTCTGGGGCGGCGGCGTGCTGCCGCATGCGGTGACATCGCCGCACCGTCAGGTGCGCAGCCGCGAGTCGCTGCTGCGTGCGCTGGCGCTGGCGGCCGGCGCCGATGCGCAGGGCGAACAGCGCGTGGATGCCTTGGTGGATCTGCGTCATCTGCGGTCGCTGCAGCAATTCAGCGACGACGCGGTGGCCCCGTTGTTGGCGGCGATGGCGCGTGGCGAGCTGGATCGGCTGGTGCTGGATTTCCAGGACGGGCAAACCATTTCGCTGACGCACGCGCAACGCTGGCGTTTCTGGCGCAAGCCGCGCTTACAGCTGGCGCAATGACGTCCACTCCGCAGATCGTCCGGCGCCCGCCCGGGCAGGCCGGCAGTTGGCCCGATGCCATGTTGCCGCTGTTGCGCCGCATCTATGCCGCGCGTGGCGTCACCGATACGCACGGCGCGCATCCGCGGTTGGGGCAATTGCTGTCGCCGGAGTTGCTGCACAACAGCGGGGCTGCCGCCGAGCTGCTGGCCGATGCGATCGCCCACCAGCGCCGCATCCTGGTGGTGGGCGATTTCGATTGCGATGGCGCCACCGCCTGCGCGGTTGGCGTGCGCGGCTTGCGCATGCTCGGCGCGCTGGATGTGCATCACGCGGTGCCCAATCGCATGGTGCACGGCTATGGCCTGTCGCCTGCGCTGGTGGACGAACTGGCCGCGTTGCAGCCGGATCTGCTGGTCACCGTCGATCATGGCATCGCCTGTCATGCCGGTGTGGCCGCCGCGAAGGCGCGCGGCTGGACCGTGCTGGTCACCGATCATCACTTGCCCGGCGAGGTGTTGCCGCCGGCCGATGCGATCGTGGATCCGAATCTGGCCAACGACACCTTCCCGAGCAAGTCGTTGGCCGGCGTCGGGGTGATCTTCTATGTGCTGCTTGCGCTGCGCAGTGTGCTGCGCGCGCGCGGCGCATTTGCCGAGCGCGCCGAACCGGATCTGTCGGTGTTGCTGGATCTGGTTGCCGTCGGCACGGTTGCCGATCTGGTGCCGCTGGATACCAACAACCGCGCGCTGGTGTCGGCCGGCTTGCGTCGCCTGCGCGAGGGCAGGGGCTGTATCGGACTGCGCGCCCTGATCGATGCCAGCGGCCGCGATGTGGCACGCCTGAGCGCCAGCGACATCGGATTCGCGCTCGCCCCACGCCTCAATGCCGCGGGCCGGCTCGAAGACATGGCCTTGGGCATCGAGCTATTGCTCAGCGAAGACTGGAGCCGCGCACGCGAGATCGCCGGCACCCTGGAGGAGATCAACGCAGAGCGCCGCGCGGTGCAGCAGTTGATGACCGACGACGCCGAGCAAGCCGTCACCAAGGTGGTGCTGGATGCCGATGGCGAATTGCCGATCGCGGCGTGCCTGTTCGATGCCGAGTGGCATCCCGGCGTCATTGGATTGGTCGCTTCCAAACTCAAGGACCGCCTGCATCGCCCGGTGATCGCGCTGGCGCCGGCCGAGCCGGGCAGCAGCCTGTTGCGCGGCTCGGCGCGATCAATTCCCGGCCTGCATATCCGCGATGTGCTGGCGGCGGTGGATGCGCGCCACCCGGGCCTGATCCAGAAGTTCGGCGGGCATGCGATGGCCGCCGGGTTGAGCATGGATCACGCCGCGCTGGCCACGTTTGAACAGGCATTCCGGTCGCAAGTGCAATCGATGGTGGATGCCTCGCTGCTGCACGCCGAACTGCACAGCGATGGCGAACTGGCCGCGCACGAACTCGATCACCTGCATGCCGAAGCGCTGCGCGTGGCCGGGCCGTGGGGGCAGGGCTTTCCCGAGCCGCTGTTCGATGGTCAGTTCGAAGTGCTGCAGTGCCGCGTGCTCAAGGAGCGCCATCTCAAGTTGACGCTGCGTTGCCCCGGGCGCGCCGAACCGCTCAACGCCATCCACTTCAACGGCTGGCGCGGTAGTGAGCCGGGTCGGATGGTGCGGCTGGCCTACCGCCTGGTCAGCGACGATTATCGCGGTGGCACGGCAGTGCAATTGATCGTCGAGCATTGCGAGCCGGTAACCGTCACTGGCTGATCTGCGGCCCCAGCGTTCTTTCTGCGTTTTGTTGGCTGCACCTGGCCTCATCTGGATGTTTCCAAGCCGCGTTGGTCGAGGGCGCGGTGTCCTCACCGCACCGCTCGCGGGACACGCCGTGAATCCGTCCGTATAGGGCGCTGAGGGTACGGTTCTAAGCGCGCGGCTGTCAGTCGCTGGCCTCGGTAGGGGCGGCAGCGCGGCCGGGGATCGGCTCCTCGGCTCGGTCAGACATCCTGTCTGACTCGCCGCCGCGGCACATCCTGAGTGCCGCTCTCCGCCAATCCCCGGCCACGCTGCCGCCTCGGCTTGTCGTTTCCATGACCTGGTCGAGGCACGACAATTCGTCATCTTGTTTTCCAGTGACCCACTCAATTCGCGATGACAAGTCTGTCGGTGCTTTCTTAAAGGCCTGTGTTGTTCGGCGTATGCCGGGAAGCTGACCGGACGCGCCGTGATCCGAGAAACACACGTCATGCTCTGCTTGCAACCACGCACACCGACCATCTTCGATGGTCCTTGCCCGCCCACCGTCGCGGGACCTTACGCGGCATGGATGCCGCGTAAGAGCCTACACGGACGTACTTGCGGCGTGTCCCGCGAGGGTGGGCGGGCAAGGGCCCCGCAGCCAGGCTGCAGCCCAGCCGCTCTGCACTGGACGGTGCACTCACAGGTGGCATACGTGGCATGTGCGCGGTGGTGTGTGCCGCAAGTGGCGCACGCCTGACAGCCGCGAAATCGTGTCGTTCGCCGCGTCAAAGCGGCTTGCAAGACAGTGCAAGCACACACGCGCACTGTCCTCGCTTCGATCAAGGTGACTTCTTGACCTCGGTCACCAACGTCGGCAATTCCCACGCGCCGCCCGCGGCCACCAGCCGGCACAGGCCGGAGGTGGATTTGGAGGTCGGCACAAACCGGCGGCCGTCCCAGGTCCAGCTGGCCTGGCTGTAGCAATCGCCCAGACCGCGTACCTTGTGCGAAGCGAGGATAGTCGAACCATCCAGATCGCTGGCCTGGGTGGTGATCAAGGTGGGCGCGAACGGCGCGCGCGCATTGATGACCCAATAGCCAGTGCCGACGTTGTAGGCGCCCATCCAGCAGTCGGTCGACACCAGCAATTTGTCGCTGCTGAGCCGGGTGATCGTCAGCGGTTCCGGTGCAGTGCTTGCGTCCAGTCCCTTGCATTCATCGTTGGCCGGCAAGCTGGCACGCAGCGCCTGATAGAGCGCCGGCAGTTTGCCCAGGCGCGCATCGGCCGCTTGCGGCGCGGCGAGTTTGGCTTCACGTATCTGCGGTACCGGCACGGCCGGCAGCACGGAGGTTTCGTCGCGATCGCCCTTGCGCACCAGCGCACCACGCGTGCCCAACCGGCCCTGGAATTCGTCCATCTTCAGCAGCACCGCCGCCGCGCCGCGATCGGACAGCTGCCAGCGGCGACCATCGTTGCCGACCGCCACGATCGTGCTGCTGCGGGTCAGCGCGGCCAGCAGTGCGGTGACCTGCGCGCTGGTCAGCAGCGCGGTGCCGCTGTCGCGATTGAGCGCCAGTTTGCCCAGATCGCGCTGGTCGATACGCAATGTGAGCGAGGTCGGCATCTTGACCTCGTCGTACTGGCCTAGCATCAACTCGGCCGTCACCGCTTGCCCGGCCCCGGCCTTGCGAGTCAGCAGCACCGACACCGGCGTGCTGTCGCCTTCGTCCCGCTGGTAACCGGCAGCGCGGCAGGTGCGGGTGTTGTCGCAGGCGATGGTCCAGTCTTCATGGTCGAAGGCGATACCGACCGGGGCCTGGGCAAGGGCGGCGACGGGCGTCAGCAACAAGGCGGCGGCAAGCAGGGTGGGGCGCATGGTGTTCTTCGAAAGAGCGTGTCCGGCGCGCATCTTGCGTTGCTGCCGACAGGCCGTCCAGTGAATCGCAGGCTAAACAGCGCCACACATGCGCAATGCGTTCATGACGGCATCGGCATGACGTCGACCTTGCTCGCCGAACGCTGCGTACGCCCACGCAATCCGAACAAGGGGCGTAGCCAGCGCACGCGACGGATCGCATATTCGTGCAGTGCCAGACAGCCGATCACGGTGGCGGCAATCATCAGCGCCGGCTCCAGCCAGGCATTCAAGTGCAACGGCATCAGCCAGTAGAGCACCACGATGATCAGGCTCTGATGCAGGATGTACCAGGGAAACACGGCGTCGGTGCAGTACGGCAGCCAGCGGAACGGACGGTTCAAACGGTGCCTGGCCCAGCCAAGAATCGTCAGCAGCGCCAGCCAGGTGTAGGCGGCACGTGCGCTGTGTTCGATGGTCTCCCACGGCAGCGCAGCCAGCATCGCGCCAAGTTGCGCGGGCTGCATATGGATGCCGAGATAACGGATTGCCAGTTCGGTGCCGATCGCCAACACCGCAGCGCCCAGGGTGATCCACCGCAGCCGCACCGCCCAAGCCCAGAAGCGCTCGCGACGTGCCAGCAGGTACCCCAGCACAAACAGCGGGAACGATTCGGCATGCACGAACCAGTCGCCGACCAACGCATGGGTCGGCGGGTGGCGCGGCATCACCCACAGCACGCAGAACGCTTCCCACAGGATCGGCAACAGCAGCAGAGCAGGCACCGCAACCGCTGTCGGCATCTGAGGCAGCGCCGGTAGCCGCAGTAACCGCGACAGCGACACCAACCCCATCAACGCCACGGTGTAGGGCAGCAGGTAGGCCAGATACCACAGATGGTTCCAGGTGATGCCGTGCTCCCAGCCATCGAAACTACCGGCCGGCCACGGCCGCACCTGCCAATAGCGCAACAGGAAGTTGCCCAAGCCCGGGCCGACCTTGCCGTTGCTCACGCCCTGGCAATACGCCTGCACCGCAACCACCACGAACATGCCGAACAGCAACGGCGGCAGCAACCGCCCGCAGCGTTGCAAGGCAAAGCGCCACGGCCTGGCCTGCGGCCGCGCCAGCCCGATCGCAATGCCGGAGATCATGAACAGCAACGGCATCCGCCAGCGATTGAGTACGATCATCGGCCACTGCAACCCTTGCGCCGTATGCACGCTCTTGAGGTGGAAATCCCAGCCGGCCACATAGGCCATGCCCACGTGGTAGAGGATCAGCAGTGCGAAGGCGAAGACGCGCAAGGCGTCGATATCGTGGCGGCGCTCGGTCATGGTCGTGTCGGTTGAAGGCGTGCCTGCATCCTCGGCAGATCCGGCCCCTTGCAGCTGCGCCAAGGGCGGCAATGCCGTCCCAGAGTGACCAGTTGCGGTCCTGCAGGGACGAACCGGGGACGGCAGGCGGGCGGTTTGCCTAGAATGCGCGGATGAATTCACCAGCATCCGGGGCCATTCCACCCGATACCGGCAGCGACGCCGGCGCGGGCAAGCGCTGGGGGGCGATGATCTGGTTGCTGGTTTTCTATGGCAGTGCGCTCGGCAACACCGCGACTGCATGGCTGGCGGCGCGTCGCGATGGTCAGCCGTTGCTGCTATGGCAGGTGCTGACCTGGGAGCTGAGTAGTGCGACCGCCTCGTTACTGCTCCTGCCGCCGTTGCTCTGGCTATGCCGGCGCTGGCCGCTGCATGCCGATGTCTGGCGGCGGCGCCTTCCGCTTTATATGGCAGCCGGGCTGGTCTGGTGGTTGCTGCACGTCAGCGGCATGGTGCTGTTGCGCAAGCTGGTCTATCTCGCGGTGGGGGCGCACTACGACTTCGGTGGCTGGCGCTTGCAGTGGGTGTACGAACTCTCCAAGGATCTGCGCACCTTCGCCTTGCTGGTGGCGCTGCAACACACGCTGGCCTGGTATGGCCGGCGTCGGCAGGGCGAGGCGCATCTGCTGGCCGCGCCGGACGAAGGCGCGCCGGTGGAGTCGCTGGATCGCCCGCAACGCTTTCTGGTGCGCAAGCTGGGACGCGACTTCCTGGTCGCCACCGCCGATATCGAATGGGTCCAGGCGTCGGGCAACTACGTCAATCTGCACGTGCGCAGCCACGACTACCCGCTGCGCAGCACCATGGCCGCGATCGAGGCCAAGCTCGATCCGGCCGTGTTCGTGCGCATCCACCGCAGCTACCTGGTGAAGCTGACACGCGTGCAGGCGATCGAACCGCTGGAATCCGGCGATGCCCGCGTGCACCTGACCGATGCGACGGTACTGCCATGCAGCCGCCGCTATCTGACCGCGTTGCGGACAATGGCCGGGCAGGCGCCCGTCGCGCAACGTGCCGAGGCTGCACCGGCTGGCTGAGTGGAGCGGTGGCGATCATATGCAATGCCGCCTGTGTCCGGCCTGGGTCAGTCAGCGCCCCGGCACCTGACCTGTGCGCTGCCCAACTGCCGACTGCACCGACCGGCGCTTCCCGATGCTTGCTGTGCCCGCAGAACGCTGCGACCCGGCATGGCCACCACCGCGTTCCGCCGCCGCCGCCCGCTTGCTAAACTACCAGGCTTGTTTGCCGGAAGTCCGTCATGATCGAAACCAATCCGATCCGCCAGCGCATCACCGATCTCAACGATCGCGTGCTCTCGCTCAGGGGGTATCTTTGACTACGACGTCAAGAAAGAGCGTTTAGAGGAAGTCACCCGGGAGCTTGAAAACCCCGATGTGTGGAACGATTCCGAGCGCGCACAGGCGTTGGGCCGCGAGCGCTCGATGCTGGAAAAGACCGTCATCGGCATCGCCGACGTGCTGGCCGGCCTGGCCGATGCCGCCGACCTGCTGGAGCTTGCCGAAAGCGAGCAGGACGAAGACACCGCCGTGGCGGTGCTTGCCGACCTGGACAAGTATCAGGTGCACGTCGAGAAGCTGGAATTCCAGCGCATGTTCTCCGGCCAGATGGACGGCGCCAACGCGTTTGTCGACATCCAGGCTGGCGCCGGTGGTACCGAGGCGCAGGACTGGGCCGAAATCCTGTTGCGCATGTATCTGCGCTGGGCCGAGTCGCGCGGCTGGAAGACCGAGTTGATGGAAGTGTCCGGCGGCGAAGTCGCGGGCATCAAATCGGCCACCATCCGCATCGAAGGCGAGTTCGTCTATGGCTGGTTGAAGACCGAAATCGGTGTGCACCGGCTGGTGCGCAAGTCGCCGTTCGATTCGGACAATCGCCGGCATACCAGTTTCACCTCGGTATTCGTGTCGCCGGAAGTGGACGACAACATCGAGATCGACATCAATCCGGCCGATCTGCGCACCGACGTGTATCGCTCCTCCGGCGCCGGCGGTCAGCACGTCAACAAGACCGAATCGGCGGTGCGTATCACGCATATTCCGACCAACACCGTGGTGGCCTGTCAGACCGGCCGCAGCCAGCACCAGAACCGCGACAACGCGATGAAGATGCTGGCCGCCAAGTTGTACGAGCTGGAGGTGCAGAAGCGCAACGTCGAACGCGACGCGCTGGAAGCCACCAAGTCCGACATCGGCTGGGGCAGCCAGATCCGCAACTACGTGCTCGACCAGAGCCGCATCAAGGATCTGCGCACCGGCATCGAGCGCAGCGATACGCAGAAGGTGCTCGACGGCGATCTGGACGAATTCGTCGAGGCCAGCCTCAAGGCCGGTCTGGCGGCAGGCTCCAAACGCCTGGATGCCTGACCGCTGTGCAAGGTCGATGTGCCCGCGCGCATCGACCTCGCACAGCCTGCGGCCGCAATGCATCCTGATCGTGCAGCGGCTGCAGATTGCGCAACAGTCGATGCTGCTGCACCGCGCAGTCGTCACAGTCCCACCGTAAAACAAGGCAGGAACCGGCAAGTCCGGTTCCTCACTCCCCACCGGGCACGCGCCCGACCCATAGCAGATCGATTCCCGCCATGACCGAGCAGACCCCCGCGCCGCAGACTCCCGCCGACGAGAACAGCCTCATCGCCGAGCGTCGCGCGAAACTGGGCGCGTTGCGCGGCCAGGGCATCGCCTATCCCAACGATTTCGTGCGCGAACAGTTCGCCGGCGATCTGCAGGCCGAATTCGCCGATGCCGACACCTGGACCCCCGAGGTGCTGGAAGCGAGCGGCCGCACGGTCAAGATGGCCGGCCGCCTGATGGCCAAGCGGGTGATGGGCAAGGCGAGTTTTGCGCAGATCCAGGACGAATCCGGGCGCGTGCAGCTGTTTCTGCAGGGCAATGTGCTCGGCGATGCCTACACCGCGTTCAAGGGCTGGGATGTCGGCGACATCGTGGCGGTGGAGGGCGGACTGACCCGCACCAAGACCGGCGAGCTGTCGGTCAAGGCCACTGCGCTGCGCCTGCTGACCAAGTCGCTGCGCCCGCTGCCCGACAAGTGGCACGGCCTGTCGGACGTGGAGCAGCGCTATCGCCAGCGCTATGTCGATCTGATCGTCACCCCGGAAGCGCGCGAGGTCTTCATCAAGCGCTCCAAGATCATCCGCGCCATGCGCGCCTGGCTGGACGCGCGCCGCTTCCTGGAAGTGGAAACGCCGATGATGCATTACATCCCCGGTGGCGCCACCGCCAAGCCGTTCACCACCCACCACAATGCACTGGATCTGGATCTGTACCTGCGCGTGGCGCCGGAGCTGTATCTCAAGCGGCTGGTGGTCGGTGGGCTGGAGCGCGTCTACGAGATCAACCGCAACTTCCGCAACGAGGGCGTGTCGACCCGGCACAACCCCGAGTTCACCATGCTCGAACTCTACGAGGCCTATGCCACGTATCACGAGATCATGGACCTGACCGAGCAGGTGATCCGCGACACCGCGCAGTCGGTACTGGGCACCACGCAGGTGAACTGGGACGGCGCCGCCATCGATCTGGCGCCGGCTTTCCGGCGCTGGCGCATGGATGAGGCCGTTCGGCATCACAATCCGGACATCAGTGCGGCCGATTGCACCGATCGCGATGCGCTGCTGGGCCATTGCGAGCGCCTGAAGATCAAGGTCAAGCCGTCCTACGGCTGGGGCAAGCTGCTGCTGGAAATCTTCGAAGCCACCGTGGAGCACACCTTGGTGCAGCCGACCTTCATCACCGATCATCCGGTCGAAGTGTCGCCGCTGGCGCGTTCCAGCGACACCGAGCCCGGTTACACCGATCGCTTCGAGCTTTTCATCAACGGCAAGGAACTGGCCAACGGTTTCTCCGAACTCAACGACCCCGAAGACCAGGCCGCGCGCTTCCAGGCGCAGGTGCAGGCCAAGGAGGGTGGCGACGACGAAGCGATGCATTACGACGCCGATTACATCCGTGCGTTGGAGTACGGCATGGCGCCGACCGGGGGGCTGGGCATCGGCATCGACCGCCTGGTGATGCTGCTGACCGGCAGCACCTCGATCCGCGATGTGCTGCTGTTCCCGTATATGCGTCCGGAAGCCTGATGCTCTGTGCCGTCGGGTCGCCGACGGCACAGATACTGCATATGCTTGAGCGGAGCCCCGAATGGCGTATCGTCGGGGGAGTCGGCAGTACCGTCGGCGTTATCGCTTTCCCGTTCTCGAGACAGAGGAGCAACGGCTATGCAGGATGTTTTAGGGAATCCGGTCGGTGTATCGTCGACGGATACATGGGGAAGCTGGTCGGAAAAGGCGGATCTGGGATTGAACATCGTGATTGTCGATGACCAGATGTCTGCGCGGACGATGCTGCGTCACGTCATCGAAGACATCGCACCGGAGTTGAAGGTCTATGACTTCGGTGACCCGCTCGACGCGCTCGCCTGGTGCGAAGCCGGACGCGTGGATCTGCTGCTGCTCGACTATCGCATGCCGGGCATGGACGGCCTGGAGTTCGCACGCCGGCTACGGCGGCTGCCGAGCCATCGCGATATTCCGATCATCCTGATCACCATCGTCGGTGACGAACCGATTCGTCAGGCCGCACTGGAAGCCGGCGTGATCGACTTCCTGGTCAAGCCGATCCGTCCGCGCGAATTGCGCGCGCGCTGCGCCAACTTGCTGCAGCTGCGTCAGCAGAGCGAAAGCGTCAAGCAACGCGCGTTGTCGCTGGAACAGCGCCTGCTGGCCAGCATGAACGAGGTCGAAGAGCGCGAACGCGAAACCTTGTCGCGGCTGGCGCGCGCCATCGAGTACCGCGACTCGGGGACCAGCGCGTTCCTGGAGCGCATGTCGCATGTGGCCGGCCTGATCGCCGAGCAACTCGGCCTGTCGGAAGAGGAGGTGCGCATCATCGAGATGGCCGCACCGCTGCACGACATGGGCAAGATCGCCATTCCCGATGCGGTGCTGCTCAAGCCGGGCAAGCTCACCGACGACGAGATGAGCATCATGAAACGGCATCCGCGCATCGGCTACGAGCTGCTCAGCGGCAGCCAGAACCGGTTCATCCAGGTCGGCGCCCTGATCGCACTGCGTCACCACGAACGCTACGACGGCACCGGCTATCCGGATGGACTGGTGGGCGAGGCGATTCCGCTGGAAGCGCGCATCGTGGCGGTGGCCGACGTCTTCGACGCGCTGCTGTCGCCGCGCCCGTACAAGGAGGCCTGGACCATGGACGCCGCGCTTGCATATCTGTACGCACAACGCGGCCGCCTGTTCGACCCGCGCTGCGTGGATGCGCTGCTACGCGGCCGCGCGCAGCTGGATCAGATCTGCGGCGAGTTCTCGACCGCATCGGCACGACCCGGGGTGTGAAGTGAAGGCGGTGCTTGGCCAGCTGCGCGCTCGACTCGCCCGGCGTGCCGACAGCGAGCATGGTCAGGCGCTGGTGCGCATCGTGTTGATTCTGCTGATCCTGGTCTATGCGCTGACCTTCGCTCAGCAGTGGCAGGTCTCCAGGTACCAGCTGCAGCAGCTGTTCTGCCTGATCGCAATCGGTCAGGGGATGGCGCTGGTGCTCTTCGGCTGGATTGTTGCAAACCCACAGCGCTCGCATCTGCGTCGCACGCTAGGGATGCTGTCCGATTACGGCTTGATCGGGCTGGCGATGACCTGGATGGGGGCGCCAATGGCATTCTTGTATGTCGTGTTGCTTTGGATAACGATCGGCAATGGGCTGCGGTTCGGTAGCGAGGCTCTGCACAACGCAGTGGCCATGGCCACGCTCAGCTTCGGCACAACGCTGGCCAACAGTAGCTTTTGGCAGGGTCGGCTTGGCTTGGCGATCGCGCTGCTGGGTGCGTTGATCGTGATTCCTATGTCATTGTTGCGTACGCTGCGCGAGCACGATCAGGCGATCATTGAGCCACCGCCCGCTGCAGGTATCGACGCTGCGACGCAGCACGGAAGGATCCCAACCCCATCGACGCCACCGCGCGTCTGAGGCGTCTATGAAGTTTCCACTGCCATGGTTGAAGCAACGTCTGTCAGGACGGGCGGACACGGAGCACGCGCAAAATCTGGTCCGTATCATCATTACCACCCTGTTTATTTCTTACCTGGGCTGGCGCTACCAACATACGCATGGCGACACGCTGGTTGCCACTTGGTTGATCCTGGTGGGCGAGCTGGTGGTGTCGCTTGGCCTGATGGTGGCGATCCTGCTGCGACCGCAGGTGTCCCACACGCGGCGCCTGATCGGCATGCTGCTGGATTACACCTGCACCGGCGCCATCATGGCGATCCAGGGCGAGCCTGCCTCACCGTTGTACGCAGTGTGCATGTGGGTGACCATCGGCAACGGTCTGCGCTACGGCAGCAACTATCTGCGCGCCGCTACGGCAATGGGCAGCCTGTGTTTCCTCAGCGCCATCCTGATTTCACCCTACTGGAAAGCCAATCCATACCTGAGCTGGGGCTTGTTGCTGGGCCTGATCGCCGTGCCGCTGTACTTCGATTCGCTGTTGCGTGCGATGACACGGGCGGTGCGCGAGGCGCGTCATGCCAATCAGGCAAAGAGCCGTTTTCTGGCCAATATGAGTCACGAATTCCGCACGCCGCTCAATGGGCTGTCGGGCATGACCGAAGTGCTGGCAACCACGCGCCTGGATGCTGAGCAGAAGGAGTGCGTCAACACCATCCAGGCGTCGGCACGCAGCCTGCTGTCGCTGGTCGAAGAAGTGTTGGACATTTCAGCGATCGAGGCCGGCAAGATTCGCATCGACCAGCGCGATTTTTCGCTGCGTGAGCTACTCGGCGCGATTGGACTGATCCTGCAGCCGCAGGCCAGGGCGCGAGGCTTGCACTACAGCACCCAGGTTGCTGCCGACGTTCCCGATTTGCTTAAGGGTGACACTGGCCATCTGCGGCAGGTACTGCTCAACATCGTGGGCAATGCCGTCAAATTCACCGAGCAAGGCCATGTGCTGCTGCGGATCACGCGAGTGTCCGTCGGCAGCGCGCTGCGACTGCGGTTCGATGTGGAAGACACCGGCATCGGGGTACCGCTGGATATGCGGTCGCGGCTGTTCGACGCGTTCGAGCAGGCAGACGTTGGCCTGTCGCGGCGTTATGAGGGGACTGGGCTTGGCACCACCATCGCCAAGGGGTTGGTGGAGGCAATGGGCGGCAGCATCGGGTTCAAGGAGAACCAGCCCAGCGGTAGCGTGTTCTGGTTCGAACTGCCGATGGCGATCGGCGTACCTGTGCAGGCGGCACCCGCACAGGCGTCCGGCGGCGCACTCGTGGGAACGCAAGACGAACTGGAAGCCTCCAACGTCATCGCGTTCTCCAATCCGTTTCTGCGTCATCGCGCGCGCGTGCGCAACATGCGCATGCTGGTGGCCGACGACCACGAAGCAAACCGCATGGTGTTGCAGCGGTTGCTGGAAAAGGCCGGGCACAAGGTGAGGTGCGTCAACGGCGCCGAGCAGGTGCTGGATGCAATGGCTGAAGAAGATTTCGATGCGGTCATCGTCGATCTGCACATGCCGGGCATGAGTGGTCTGGACATGCTCAAGCAATTACGGGTAATGCAGGCCAGCGGAATGCGCTATACCCCGGTGGTCGTGCTCAGCGCCGATGTCACTCCCGAAGCGATTCGTAGCTGCGAACAGGCTGGCGCGCGTGCCTTTTTAGCCAAGCCGGTGGTGGCGTCCAAGCTCCTGGATACGTTGGCGGATCTGGCCGTCAGTACGCGGGCCTTGGCCACGCCGACCGCGAGCGTACAGATTCCGGCCACCTTCGAAGGCGTGCTCGATTCCAGTGTGCTCGATGAGTTGGCCTCGCTCGGAATGGGCGACGAGTTCGAACGTCAGTTCGTACGGCAATGTCTGGAAGATGCGCAGAACTGCGTAGAGGCAATCGAGCGCGACGGTACGCGCTCGGACTGGGAGCAATTGCGTGAAAGTGCACACGCGCTGCGGGGGGTGGCGAGCAACCTGGGACTGGCCCAGGTTGCCAGCAATGGCGGTGAGCTGATGCGCATGGCCGACTGGCAACTGCAGGCGGAGTGGCGGCAACGGCTGTCTGAATTGCGCGAGCAACTGAAGGCCGGTAGGGACGCACTCGACTCACGCATGCAGCATGTCGAGGACGGCGAGCGCTCCCCCCTTGGCAGCGAATAAGACCCCTGGCGCATCAGCCCGCGTCGATCCCTGAGCGGCGCGACTGCGCACGCACCAGGCGGTCCATGGTGCGCAGCGATTTCTCGCCGAGCTGCATCGCGGTGTCCACCCAGATCTCGGTGATGCGCATCATCTCCTGTAACGGCACGGCGGTGGTCATTTCGCGTACCTGCTGCATCGCCGCCCAGGCGTGTGGGGTGCGCTTGCTCTCGCGGATCACCTGTTCCACAGCTGTAACGCCCTGGCCACGCGGCACGACGCGATCAATCAGCCCCATGCCGAGCAGTTCCTCGGCCGAATACAGATTGCCGTCGAGCATGATCTTTTGAGCCAGCTGTGCACTGACGCGCTGGCACATGAAAGAGTAGGCGCCCATGCCCGGGAACAGATCGAACAGCACCTCCGGCAAACCCATCATCACGCCTTCCTCGGCAATGATGGTGTGGCAGCTCAGCGCTGCTTCGAACCCGCCGCCGAGTGCATTGCCCTGGACCAATGCGATGCTGTGCGCACGCGCGCCGAGGCCGACGTGGAACGCATGCACGCCGCGCACGCAGCGCTGCGCATAGTCGAGCAGGCGTGCACGGTCGCCTTCGCGGATCAGCTGGCAGAACAGCGCCAGATCGCCTCCCAGATTGAATACGTCGCTGTCCGATGCCAGCACCACGTGCGGTGACAGCACGCCAGCCGTCTTCAGCCGCTGACCGAGGTTGGTCTGATAGCCGGTGATGTCGTCGACCAGCCGCGACGAGAAGCAGGCTGGTCCCGGATTGGTGGCCAGGTCGGCATGCATGTGGATCCAGTACACGTCACGCTGCGGTTCTTCGATGATGCGTAGGGTCGAGCCGATGTTGGTGCGAATGAAAGGTTGAACTGCAGACATGGTGGTTCTCCGTGAAGACCGTCCGGCCGGCCGCCTTACGGACGGAGAGTGAGATGAAAAAAGCGTGCGCCGACGTCCGATTCTATGCGTGCAAAAGCAAACGCCCGCAAGGCCTGGAGGCAATGCGGGCGTGGGATGGCAGCCGGGGTGGCCGTCGATCTGCGGTGGCGCTGGTGATTATCCCTTGGGCGCATCCCGCAATTCGCGACGCAGGATCTTGCCGACGTTGGTTTTCGGCAATTCCTTGCGGAATTCGATCACGCGCGGCTGCTTGTAGCCGGTCAGGTTGGCGCGGCAATGCGCCTTCACGGCGTCGGCAGTCAGGGCAGGGTCCTTCTTGACGATGACAGCCTTGACGATCTCGCCGGACTTCTCGTCCGGCACGCCCACGGCGGCCACTTCCAGTACGCCTGGCATTTCGGCGATCACGTCTTCGATCTCGTTCGGATACACGTTGAAACCGGAGACCAGAATCATGTCTTTCTTGCGATCGACGATGTAGACGAAGCCTTGTTCGTCCATGCGGGCGATGTCGCCGGTATGTAGCCAGCCCTCGGCGTCCATGACCTTGGCGGTTTCTTCGGGTTTCTTCCAATAGCCCTTCATCACCTGCGGGCCCTTGATGCACAGCTCGCCGATCTCGCCCTGCGGCAGCACGGCGCCGACGTCGTCCTTGATGCAGGCATCGGTGGACGGAATCGGCAGGCCGATCGAGCCGTTGTAGTCCTTCAGATCCATCGGGTTGATGCAGGCGGCCGGCGAGGTCTCGGTCAGGCCGTAGGCCTCGACCAGGGTCAGGCCGGTGACCTTCTTCCAGCGTTCGGCGACCGAGCGTTGCACCGCCATGCCGCCGCCGAGGGTCATCTTGAGCGAGGAGAAATCGACCTGATCGAACCCTGGCGTATTGAGCAAGCCGTTGAACAGCGTGTTGACCCCAGTGAAGGCGGTGAAGCGGGTCTTCTTCAATTCCTTGACGAAGCCGGGCATGTCGCGCGGGTTGCTGATCAGGTGATTGCAGCCGCCGATCTTCATGAAGACCAGCCCGTTCGCCGTCAGCGCGAAGATGTGATACAGCGGCAGCGCGGTGATCACCACCTCGGCGCCTTCTTCCAGTCTGCCGGTGCCGGCCAGCCACTGGTGGGCTTGCTGCATGTTCGCGACCAGATTGCGGTGGGTGAGCATCGCGCCCTTGGCCACGCCGGTGGTGCCGCCGGTGTATTGCAGGAAGGCGATGTCGTCGGATTCGATCTGCAGCGTCGGAACCTTGTGTTTGCGGCCCAGCGCGAGTGCTTCACGGAAACGGATCGCGCCCTTGAGGCGATACTCCGGCACCAGCTTCTTGACGTACTTGACGACGAAGTTGACCACCGCCGCTTTCGGGAAGCCGAGCATGTCGCCCAGGCCGGTGGTGATCACCTGCTTGACCGGGGTATCGGCGATGACCTGCTGCACGGTGGTGCCGAAATTGTCGATGACCACCAGTACGCTGGCGCCGGAGTCGATCAGTTGATGCTTCAGCTCGCGCGGGGTGTACAGCGGATTGACATTGACCACGGTCAGACCGGCACGCAGGATGCCGAACGTGGCGACCGGGTACTGCAGGCAGTTGGGCATCATCAAGGCGACGCGGTCGCCTTTTTTCAACTGCAATTCGCCAAGCAGATAGGCGGCAAATTGCTCGACCAGCTGATCGGCTTCGCGGTAGGTGATGGTCTTGCCGAAGCTGTGATACGCGGGGCGATCGGCGAAGCGCGCGACCGAAGTGGCGAATACTTCCGCAACGGTGCGGAACTGCTCAAGATCGATCTCGGCGGCGACGCCGGCCGGATAACTCTGTAACCAAGGACGTGCCTGATTCATCTGCCCCCCTCCAGGGTGTTCGGTGCGTGACGCGGTGTGTTCCACGGCACGACTGCAAGTGGCAGCATACCGTCATGCATGTAAAAGGCGAAGTGTGATGCAGGGCAGCATTCAAGTGCGCTTGCGATGGTGGGGTGCCGCGCTGTGCCTTGTAGCGCTATTGGGTTGCGCACGGGCTGCGCCGGAGCAACGTTTGCGCGCGACGCTTGAACAACTGCATCAGGCGATCGAGGCGCGTGATATCGGCGATGCGATGGCGCCGGTGGCCGACGATTTTGTTGGTGAACACGGTTTGGATGCGGCAGGTTTGCGGCGGTTGATGCAACTGCAGATGCTGGGCAACCAAAAGATCGGCGTGACCATGGGCCCAGTGACCGTGGAGCTGCATGGCGACACGGCAACGGCGCGCTTCACCGCATTGCTGACCGGTGGTAGCGGGGCGTGGCTGCCCGAGCAGGCGCAGACCTATCAGGTGACCACCGGCTGGCGATTGCAGGACGGCGACTGGCAGCTGTATCACGCGCAATGGGAGCCGACGGGGCGCTGATACGGCGCTTCTAATGCGTGTATCGGCAGGCGAGCGCGGCCAGTGCCTGTTGGAAGCACATCTGTCCGTCGCGCTGCGTTCGCGCGCATGGTCTCTGTGCATCTGACGATTGCTCACTTGCCCGGCGTTACAAAGTTCTGGCCGCCCAAAACGACACTCCCGCCAAGCGGCGGGAGTGTCGTTGAACGTGTAAAGCGCAATGCGCTGTGCGATCAGGCCGCCTTGCGTGCAGCCAATTGGCGCAGCACGTACTGCAACAAACCACCGTGCTTGAAGTACTCCACTTCCTTGGGCGTGAGCAGCAGCACCTTGACCTGGAACTGCTTGACGCTGCCGTCGGACTTCCTGGCGTCGACGGTGGCGCGACGGCTGGCGCCATCTTGCAGGCCGGTGATGTTCAAGACCTCTGAGCCATCCAGACCCAGCGTCTGCGCGTTTTCGTTTTCAAGGAACTGCAGCGGCAGCACGCCCATGCCGACCAGGTTGGAGCGGTGGATGCGCTCGAAGCTCTCGGCGATCACCGCCTTGACGCCGAGCAGGTTGGTGCCCTTGGCCGCCCAGTCGCGCGACGAGCCGGTGCCGTATTCCTTGCCGGCCAGTACCACCAGCGGCACGCCGTCGGCCTTGTACTTCACTGCCGCATCGTAGATCGCCAGCTTTTCCGGCTGGCCACCGTCGGCGGGGTAATACAGCGTGTTGCCGCCTTCTTCGCCGCCGAACATCAGGTTCTTGATACGGATGTTGGCGAAGGTGCCGCGCACCATCACGTCGTCGTTGCCGCGACGGCTGCCGTAGCTGTTGAAGTCGGCCGGCTGCACGCCGCGCTCCTGCAGGAAGCGACCCGCCGGCGAATCCTTCTTGATGTTGCCGGCCGGCGAGATGTGGTCGGTGGTGATCGAGTCGCCGAACAGGCCCATGATGCGCGCGCCGTGCACGTCCTCGACATGGCCGACCTGCATGGTCATGCCGTCGAAGTAGGGCGGGTTCTTGATGTAGGTCGAGGCCGCATCCCATTCGTATAGCGCACCGTCCGGGGAGGCGATGGTGTTCCAGCGGCTGTCGCCCTTGAACACGTCGGCGTAGTTCTGCTTGAACATCTCCGGGCCGACGGTGGCAGCGATGGTGTCGCCGATTTCCTTGTTGCTCGGCCAGATGTCGCGCAGATACACCGGTTGCCCGTCGCTACCGGTGCCCAGCGGGTCGGTGGTGAGGTTGATGTCGGTGGTACCGGCGATCGCATACGCCACCACCAGCGGCGGCGAGGCGAGGTAATTCATCTTCACTTCGGGATGCACGCGGCCTTCGAAGTTGCGGTTGCCCGACAACACCGATGACACCACCAGGTCGTCCTTGGCGATCGCCGCCGAGACGTCGTCCGGCAGCGGGCCGGAGTTGCCGATGCAGGTGGTGCAGCCATAGCCGACCACGTAAAAACCCAGCGTTTCCAGATCGGCCAGCACGCCGGCCTTGCTCAGATAATCGGTGACCACGCGCGAGCCTGGCCCGAGCGAGGTCTTGACCCACGGCTGCGCCTTCAGCCCCTTGGCCGCCGCGTTACGCGCCAGCAGGCCGGCACCGAGCATCACCGCCGGGTTGGAGGTGTTGGTGCACGAGGTGATCGCCGCGATGACGACAGAGCCATCGCGTAGCTGCCAACCGGCGCCGCTGTCGTTTGAGGCTTCGGCTTGCGAGGCCTTGGCGCCCACTGCCGTGCCGCCGCCGCCTTCGTTCTTCAGGCGGTCTTCCTGCTTGATATCGGTCAGGCGCTTGCTGCGTGCATCGACGAACGGCTTGAGGCTCTCGCGGAAGTTGGTCTGCATGTCTTCCAGCAGCACCCGATCCTGCGGCCGCTTGGGGCCGGCCAACGATGGCTTGACCTCGCCCATATCCAGCTCCAGCGTGGCGCTGTACTGCGCCTGCGGGGTGTTCACGTCGTGCCACAAACCCTGCGCCTTTGCGTAGGCCTCGACCAGCGCAATCTGTTCCTCGCTGCGGCCGGACAGGCGCAGATAGGTCAGCGATTCTTCATCGACCGGGAAGATGCCGCAGGTGGCGCCGTACTCCGGTGCCATGTTGCCGATGGTGGCGCGATCGGCCAGCGGCAGATGCTGCAGGCCTTCGCCATAGAACTCGACGAACTTGCCGACCACCCCGGCCTTGCGCAGCATCTGGGTGACGGTGAGCACCAGGTCGGTGGCGGTGGCGCCTTCAGGCAGCTTGCCGCTGAGCTTGAAGCCGACCACCTGCGGAATCAGCATGGAGGACGGCTGCCCGAGCATTGCCGCCTCGGCCTCGATCCCGCCCACGCCCCAGCCCAGCACGCCGATGCCGTTGATCATGGTGGTGTGGCTGTCGGTGCCGAACACGGTGTCCGGGTAAGCGATCTGGGTGCCGTCCTTGTCCGCGCTCATCACCACGCGCGCCAGGTTTTCCAGGTTCACCTGGTGGACGATGCCGGTGTTGGGCGGCACCACCTTGAAGTTTTCGAACGCCTTCTGGCCCCAGCGCAGGAAGCCGTAACGTTCCTGATTGCGCTGGAATTCGATCTTGCCGTTGAGATCGAGCGCGTCGGCCGAGCCGAACACATCCACCTGCACCGAGTGGTCGATGACCAGTTCGGAGGGGATCTGCGGGTTGATCTGGTCGGCATTGCCGCCAAGCTTGACCACCGCATCGCGCATCGCGGCCAGGTCGACCACGCACGGCACGCCGGTGAAATCCTGCAGCACCACGCGGGCCGGCATGAAGGCGATTTCGATATCGGGTTCTGCCTTGGGGTCCCAGCTGGCGACCGCTTCGATATGGTCCTTGCCGACGGTGACACCGCCGTCCTCATGCCGGAGCAGATTCTCCAGCAGGATCTTCATGGAATAGGGCAGGTGGCCGATATCGAAGCGCTCGCCCAGCTTTGGCAGGCTGTAGTACTCGTAGCGCTTGCCGTGGACCTCAAGCGAGGTGCGGGTGGAAAAGGAATCGCTCATGCATCACTCCTATGGCAGCAGGCTTTAGGTTTCTTCTGAACAGTGTGACTAATTCAGTGTGTACGTTCGGTTGCAGGACTCGGTATGTGGTCTTGAGTACGACAAGTCAAGTATGTAAAATCGCTGCATACTTTATGCCGGGGCCACCTTCATGGAAGCCACAGTTGCCGAACGCGGGCAGATCACGCTGCCCAAAGCCGTACGCGATGCCCTGGGCCTGACCAAGGGCACCACGCTCAAGATCGAACTCGACGGCGGCCGTATCATCCTGCGCAAGGACGTCAGCGAGGCGCTGCGCAAGGTGCGCGGCAAGTTCAAGCTGGTCGACGGCCTGACCAACACCGACGAAGCCATGCGCGCCATCCGTGGCCGCGCGCCCGGGGATCCGTTCGACCCATGATCGCCCTGGATTCTTCGGTGTTGCTGGACATCCTGATCGGCGATGCGGTCTACGGCGAGGTGTCGGAGATCTGCATCGGCGATGCGCTGGCGCGCGACGAGGTGGTGGTCTGCGATGCGGTGGTGGCCGAGGTGCTGGCCATGCTCGATACCCAGGTCGACCTGATGGAAACGCTGGCCTCGATCGGGGTGCGCTACGAAGCCACCCAGGAAGCGGCGGCGGTACGCGCCGGCCACATGAACAAGCGCTTCCGCGCGCGCGGCGGCAAACGCGAGCGGGTGGTGGCCGATTTCCTGATCGGCGCCCACGCGATGCTCCAGTGCGATGGGCTGATCACCCGCGACGAGGGTTTTTTTCGCGACTACTTCAAGGGTTTGAAGATCATTGTTCCCAAACCCGCAAGCTGATCTGCACGCATCCACGTTTCGCATTTACGCATTCACGTTTTACACATTCACACGTTGTCTTTTCGGAGAATCCGCATGTTGGAAGCCTATCGCCACCACGTTGCAGAGCGCGCCGCGCTCGGTATCCCGCCGCTGCCGCTGACCGCGCAGCAGACCGCCGAGGTCATCGAGCTGCTCAAGGCCCCGCCTGCGGGTGAAGCGGAGTTCCTGGTCGAGCTGCTCAGCCAGCGCGTGCCGGCCGGTGTCGACGACGCCGCCAAGGTCAAGGCCTCGTACCTGGCCGCGCTGGCGTTCGGCACCGAGACCACCGCGCTGATCAACCCCACGCGTGCGACCGAGCTGCTCGGCACCATGCTGGGCGGCTACAACATCCAGCCGCTGATCGACCTGCTCGACAACGCCGAGCTGGGCGCCACCGCCGCCGAGGCGCTCAAGCACACCTTGCTGGTGTTCGATGCCTTCCACGACGTGCAGGAAAAGGCCGAGGCCGGTAATGCGCACGCCAAGGCCGTGCTGCAGAGCTGGGCTGAGGGCGAGTGGTTCACCAGCAAGCCGGAAGTGCCGCAGAGCCTGACCGTCACCGTGTTCAAGGTGCCGGGCGAGACCAACACCGACGACCTGTCGCCGGCCCCGGATGCGACCACGCGCCCGGACATCCCGCTGCATGCGTTGGCAATGCTCAAGAACGCCCGCGACGGCGCGGCCTTCGTGCCGGAAGAAGACGGCAAGCGCGGCCCGATCCAGGCCATTGCCGATCTCAAGGACAAGGGCCATCTGGTCGCCTATGTGGGCGACGTGGTCGGTACCGGTTCCTCGCGCAAGTCGGCCACCAACTCGGTGCTGTGGTGGACCGGCGAGGACATTCCGTACATCCCGAACAAGCGCTTCGGCGGTGTGTGCCTGGGCAGCAAGATCGCACCGATCTTCTACAACACGATGGAAGACGCCGGTGCGTTGCCGATCGAGCTGGACGTGTCGCAGATGGAGCACGGCGATGTGGTCGAGCTGCGTCCGTACGACGGCAAGGCGCTGAAGAACGGGCAGGTGATCGCCGAGTTCGCGATGAAGTCGGACGTGCTGTTCGACGAAGTGCGCGCCGGTGGCCGCATTCCACTGATCGTCGGCCGTGGTCTCACCGCCAAGGCGCGCGAATTCCTGGGCCTGCCGGCGTCTGACTTGTTCCGTCTGCCGATGGTGCCGCCGGATACCGGCAAGGGCTTCTCGCTGGCGCAGAAGATGGTCGGCCGTGCCTGCGGTCTGCCGGAAGGCCAAGGCATGCGCCCGGGCACCTATTGCGAGCCGAAGATGACCTCGGTGGGCTCGCAGGACACCACCGGCCCGATGACACGCGACGAGCTCAAGGACCTGGCCTGCCTGGGTTTCTCTGCCGATCTGGTGATGCAGTCGTTCTGCCACACCGCCGCTTACCCGAAGCCGGTGGACGTCAAGACCCACCACACCTTGCCGGAGTTCATCTCCACCCGTGGCGGCGTGTCGCTGCGTCCGGGCGATGGCGTGATCCACAGCTGGCTCAATCGTATGCTGCTGCCCGACACCGTCGGCACCGGCGGCGACTCGCACACCCGTTTCCCGATCGGTATTTCGTTCCCGGCCGGCTCCGGTCTGGTTGCCTTTGCCGCCGCCACCGGCGTGATGCCGCTGGACATGCCCGAGAGCGTGCTGGTGCGCTTCAAGGGTGAGATGCAGCCGGGCGTGACCCTGCGTGACCTGGTCAATGCGATCCCGCTGTATGCGATCAAGGACGGTTTGCTGACCGTGGCCAAGCAGGGCAAGAAGAACATCTTCTCCGGCCGCATCCTGGAAATCGAAGGCTTGCCGAACCTGAAGGTGGAGCAGGCGTTCGAGCTGTCCGATGCCTCGGCCGAGCGTTCGGCCGCAGGTTGCACCGTGCACCTGGACAAGGCGCCGATCATCGAATACCTGACCAGCAACATCACCCTGCTGCGCTGGATGATTGCCGAAGGCTATGCCGATGCGCGCACGCTGGGCCGCCGCATCAAGAAGATGGAAGAGTGGCTGGCCGACCCGCAGCTGCTGCAGCCCGATGCCGACGCCGAATACGCGGCGGTGATCGAGATCGACCTGGCCGACATTCACGAGCCGATCGTGGCGTGCCCGAACGACCCGGACGACGTCAAGACGCTGTCCGAGGTTGCCGGTGCGGCGATCGACGAGGTGTTCATCGGTTCGTGCATGACCAACATCGGTCACTTCCGTGCCGCTGCCAAGTTGCTGGAAGGCAAGCGCGATATCCCGACCCGTTTGTGGGTTGCGCCGCCGACCAAGATGGACGCCTCCGAGCTGACCAAGGAAGGCCATTACGGCACCTTCGGCGCGGCCGGCGCACGCATGGAAATGCCGGGCTGCTCGCTGTGCATGGGCAACCAGGCGCAGGCACGCGAGGGCGCCACGGTGTTCTCCACCTCCACGCGTAACTTCCCGAATCGTCTTGGTCGCAACACCAACGTATATCTGGGTTCGGCAGAGTTGGCCGCGATCTGCTCGCGTCTGGGTCGCATCCCGACCAAGGACGAGTACATGGCCGATGTGGGCGTGATCAAGACCAGTGGCGACCAGATTTATCGCTACATGAACTTCGATCAGATCCAGGAATATCAGGATGTCGCGGATACCGTCGCTGCCTGATTCAGAGAGTTGATCAGGTGTTCGAAAACGCCCGGCAATGCCGGGCGTTTTTCGTTATTCGGGCGGTCACTTCGCTTTGCCTGCACGATGCCGGAAGTTAAAGCCAATAGCAGTTAACTCGCCTGTCGCGTTGCAACAAAAATCCGAAGTGCAGGGGACTAGAGTGGCGCCGCTCCCATGGCTCTCATGATTTCCAATGCCTATTTGCACGATCGCTGGTCAAACGCTGCACTACGCACAGTACGGTCAAGGGTTTCCGGTGTTGCTTGGCCACAGTTACCTCTGGGATGCGGCCATGTGGGAGCCGCAGATCCAGGCGCTTTCGCAGCACTATCGGGTCATCGTTCCCGAGTTGTGGGGACACGGACAATCGGCAGCATTGCCGGCGGGCACCCAGACGGTTGGCGATCTTGCCGAGCAGATGCTGCTGTTGCTGGATGAATTGGAACTGCCGCACTGCGCGGTGGTCGGTTTGTCGGTCGGTGGCATGTGGGGCGCAGAGCTCGCGTTGCTTGCGCCGGAGCGCGTGCGCAGCCTGGTGTTGATGGATACCTTCCTGGGTGCAGAGCCGCAGGCCACGCAAACGCGTTATTTCGGTCTGCTCGATGCGATCGAAGCGGCAGGGCAGGTGACGCCTGCGTTGATCGAGGCGATCGTGCCGATCTTTTTCCGTCCCGGGATCGATCTGAATTCCGCGCTGCCGGCTGCGTTTGCACAACGATTGGCGGCGATGTCGGCCGAGCAGCTGCGCGCATCGGTGGTGCCGATGGGCAGGTTGATCTTCGGGCGTGCCGATCGTTTGGAGGCGATGTCGGCGCTGAACCCCGCGAACACGTTCTTGCTGGGCGGCGAATACGATATTCCGCGCCCGCCTGAAGAGCTATGGCTGATGGCCGAAGTGATCGGCTGCGATTACGAGTTGGTGCCCGATGCCGGGCATATCGCGTCGCTGGAGAATCCGGCGTTCGTTACTGCGCAGTTGTTGGGTTGGTTGAAGCGGACAGTGGGGCAAGGTGTTGGCGTGAATGCCGCGATGTACGCTTGAGGCAGCGCTCAGAAGGATGGTCCTAAGCGACGTAGGTCGGGCGCGCGGTGTCCTCACCAGGGAGTTGGTCGGTGGTTGGATGAAAGCCTGCCTGTAGTCGCGTTGCGTTTTGCGTTGCGAAGCTGATTGGCCACGGCGTTATCCGAACACCGCCCGTCATGCATCGCTTGCACCACGCACACCGACCATCTCGACTGGTCCTTGCCCGCCCACCGTCGCGGGACCTTACGCGGCATGGATGCCGCGTAAGAGCCTACATGGATGTACTTGCGGCGTGTCCCGCGATGGTGGGCGGGCAAGGGCCCTGCAGCCAAAGCAACGGCCCTGCAGCCAAGGGACTTGCAGCCAATCCGCAGATCAACCGCTCTGCAGCCTACGCATGCATAGCATCCAAGCTTCCGAAGATGATCGAGATCTCACCGCCTTGCAGTGGCTGACCAAACGTCGCGAGCAAGGGGCACGTGAGCGTGGACGGCGCACTCAGAATTGGTACGTACGCGTGGTACATGCCGCATCGAGCAACAGCGGCGCTCGTCTGATGGCCACGAAGTACAGGGTCGGCCGCTCTAAGGCTGCGCGCCCAACCAGGCTTCCAATGCTGCAGCCGGCAGCGGCCGTGAGAACAGATAGCCCTGCAGCACTTCGCAGCCCAGGTCGGCGAGGAACAAGCGCTGCGCTTCGTTTTCCACGCCTTCTGCAACCACATGCTTGCGCAGATGCTCGCCGATGCGCAGCACCGAGGTGGTGAGCGCGCGAGCGTCTTCGCTGTGTTCGATATCGCGCACGAAGCTCATGTCCAGCTTGAGTTCGTCGATCGGCAGACGATGTAGATGGCTCAGGCTTGAATAGCCGGTGCCGAAGTCGTCCAGCGATAACGAGATGCCGGCTTCGCGGATGGCGTGCAGGTTTTCCAGCACGCCGGGTTGCCCCGAGAGCATCACGCTTTCGGTCATTTCCAATGTGAGATCGGAGGGCAGCACGCCCATGTCGGCGATGAGTCTGAGCAGGTCGCTGAGCATGCGCGGACTTTCGAAACTGCTGGCCGACAGATTCACCGATACACGGGCCACCGGTACGCCGCGTTGGCGCCAGTCGGCGACCTGCTGGCAGGCGCGGCGCAGTACCCAATCGTTGAGCTGCGGCATCATGCCTTGTTCTTCGGCCACGGGCAGAAACCGTGCCGGCGACACCGCGCCGAGTTGCGGGTGGTTCCAGCGCAGCAGCGCTTCCACGCCATACAGCGCGTGCGGTGCGGCGCTGTGCAGCTGCGGTTGATAGTGCAGTTGCAACTGATCGCGGCCGATGGCCTGGCGCAGCTCCGCTTCCAGCGCAACGCGCTCCTGCGCCATGCGATTCATGTCGGCGCTGAAGAAGCGGAACCGTCCACCGCCTTCCTGCTTGGCGCGATTCATCGCCAGATCGGCATGCCGCAACAGGATGTTGATGTCGCGACCGTCCTCGGGAAACATCGCCACGCCCACGCTGGCAGATGGATGCACGGTCATGTGGCCGACCGGCAACGGCACGGCGATGGTGCAGAGCAGCCGCTCCGCGGCGGCACTGGCCTGTTCGGCACTGCATTGCGGCAGGGCGAGCGCGAATTCGTCGCCGGCCAGGCGCGCCAGCATGGCGGTGGCGGTGAGTTGTTCGCCGATGCGTAATGCGATGTCGCGCAACAGGCCATCGCCTGCGGCGTGGCCCTGGCTGTCATTGATCAGCTTGAAGCGGTCGATGTTGATGAACATCAACGCGGCCGGTTCGCTGGCGTATTCGGCCTGCGTCAACGCCTGCTCGGCGCGTGCGCTGAACATGATGCGGTTGGGCAGGCCGGTCAGCGCATCGTAGAACGCGAGCTGATGCACGCGTTGGCGGATCTGTTCGCGTTCCAGCGCCAGCGTGCACAACTGTTGGCACAGATCGGTGAGCCGCACATGCCAGGCATCGGCACGTTGCGCCTTGCGGTAATACAGCGCGAAGGTGCCGAGCACGCGCGAGCTGTTGGAGCGGATCGGCGTGCTCCAGCAGGCGCGCAGGCCCATCGGCAGCAGCAGGTCGCGGTACGGTGCGAACAGCGGGTCGGTGGCGATGTCTTCCACCATGACCGCGCGGCCACGCCAGGCGGCGGTACCGCAGGCGCCTGCGCCCGGCGCGATCTTCAACCCGTTGACCGCATCGGCGTATTCGGGCGGCAGGCTGGGGGCGGCCAGCGAATGCAGGCAGCCCTGGTTGTCCGCGCTCATCACCGTGGCCAGCACGTCCGGTGCGATGCGTTCGACCTCGGTGCAGATCAAGGTCATCACCTCGATCAGCGGGCGCTCCTGCACCAGCGCCTCGAGCACGCGGTGCTGCAGCACCTCGTGCATCTTGGTGTCGGTGATGTCGGTCAGCACCGCCACGTAATGCGATGGCAGATGCCTGGCGTCGTAGATCGGATTGAAGTTGAGCGAGATCCACAGCGGCGTGCCGTCCTTGCGATAGACCAGCAGGTCGGCCTGGGTCTGCTGCAAGGCGTCGGCACGATCGCGGATGCGCGCCACCTCGCCCTGGTCGCTTTGCGCGCGGGTGAGCACGTCCGAGGGACGCTTGCCGACCAGTTCGGCCTCGGTATAGCCGAACATGCGCTGGAAGCCGTCGTTGGCATACAGCAGGTGCGATTGCAGATCGCAGATCAGGATCGCACTGCTGCTGCCATCCAGCGCTTCGGCCAACAGGCGCGAGCGCGTGGCATCGGGGCGTTCGTCGGGTTTGCCCATGCCGGCAGTGACCGGGCCGGCCTTGATCGACGGTGTGTCGAGTGCACCAAGTTCTGTCGCGCTATCTACCGTTGAATCCGCAGCAGCGACCGGCGTGGTTCCCGGTTCGCCGGGAACCTCCGCCTGGTCGGTCGGAGACGGGGGCAGGGCGCTCATGCCGGATCAGCGTGCCTGCGCCGACAGCGCGATCAAACGCTCGGCAACGCGGTCCAGCGGCACTACTTCCTGCGCGGCGCCCAGCTTGTAGGCAGCACCGGGCATGCCCCACACCACGCTGCTGGCTTCGTCCTGCACCAGCGTGGGCGCGCCGGCCTGCAGCATTTCCAGCAGGCCGCGTGCGCCGTCGTCACCCATGCCGGTGAGGATCGCACCGACCGCATTCGGGCCGGCGTTGGCGGCGACCGAACGGAACAGCACGTCCACTGCCGGCTTGTGGCGATTGACCGGCGGGCCGTCGTCGATGCGGCAGCGCCAGCGGGCACCGTCGCGGATGATGCGCAGATGCTGGCCGCCGGGCGGCAGATAGGCGTGGCCGGGCAGGATCGCTTCGCCATCGCTGGCTTCGCGCACCGACATGGCCGAATGACGGTTGAGGCGCTCGGCAAAGGCGGTGCTGAAGCTGGCCGGCAAGTGCTGGGTCATGACCACCGCCGGTGCATCGGCGGGCATGTGTTCGAGCACCACGCGCAGGGCTTCAGTGCCGCCGGCCGAGGCGCCGATCGCGATCAGGCGGTCGGTGGTGCGGAAGCGCAGGGCGCTGCCGGCCACCGGCGCGGCCTGCATGTCCAGGGTGACCTTGGGCGCGCTGGGGCGATTGAGCGCGCTGACCTTGGCCTTGGAGGCCATCTTGACCTTGCTGACGATTTCTTCGGCATAGCCTTCCAGCCCGCGTGCGACATCGATCTTGGGCTTGGAGATGAAATCCACCGCGCCCAGCGACAAGGCCTGCAAGGTGGTGTCGGCGCCACGCTCGGTCAGCGATGAAATCATCACCACCGGGGTGGGGCGCAGGCGCATCAGGTTTTCCAGGAACACCAGGCCGTCCATGCGCGGCATTTCCACATCCAGCGTGATCACGTCCGGATTGAGGCGTTTGATCTTTTCGCGCGCCAGGATCGGGTCGGCGGCCGAGCCGATCACTTCGATGCCGGCATCGCGCGACAGGATCTCGGTCAGCATCTGACGCACCACCGCCGAGTCGTCGACGATCAATACGCGAACAGGGGTTTCCAGCGTCATTCGAACAACTCCACTCCACCGGTGACCGGTGCTTTGGACAGACGGGCGCGCACGGCAGATTCGGTAGCGGCGACTTCGGCTTCGTGTGCGTGCGGCAACCGCTGCACGACAACGCGTCCGGTCGTCGGGAAGAACCAGACCTTGCGCGGATGGATGCCGCACAGATCTTCGGCAATGATGGGGATGTGCTCGGCCAACAGGTACTGGCGCACGAACTCGGCGTTGCGGGTGCCCACCGGGTTGCTGGTGAAGCCCTTGAGCACGTTGGCGCCACCGAAGACCTTGGCTTCGATCCGCTTGCGATGCGCGCCGCGCTTGAGCATGTCGTTGATCAGCAACTCCATCGCATAACTGCCGTAGCGCGCGGGTGCGCCATCGCCAACCTGGCCTTCCGGCAGCAGGAAATGGTTCATGCCGCCGATCTTCAACACCGGGTCGCGAAGACAGGCCGCAACGCACGATCCCAAGGTGGTCGTCAACGCGGTGTCGTCGTCCACCACCAGGTATTGGGTGGGCAGCAGCTTGGCGGTGATGGTCTGGAACCGCGAGTCGCGGTAGCGCATGACATCGTCGACCTGCACAGCGGTACTCATGTAGCGGCTCCCGCGCGCGGAGCGCGCCGATACAGCGTGCGCCCGCACGGCTGGATCAGGTCGGCCGCGTGCAGGTAGTTCTCCGAGTGCCCGGTGTAGAGCAGGCCGTCGTCGCCCATGTGGCTGACCAGACGCGACAGGATGCCGCGCTGGGTGGGCTTGTCGAAATAGATCATCACGTTGCGGCAGAACAGCGCCGCATACGGGCCGCCGACGTCGTAGCGCGGCGACAGCAGATTCAACTGCTTGTATTCGATGAGCTGGCGCAGCGCCGGAATGACCCGGCACTTGCCTTCGTTGGGGCCGCTGCCGCGCTGGAAATACTTGCGCTTGATCGATGCATCCAGCGAGGCGACGCGGTCGATGGCGTAGACGCCGCGCGAGGCGGTTTCCAGCACCTGGGTATCGACGTCGGTGGCGATGATGCTCACCGGTGGCGTCAGCGAGCCGAAGGCTTCGCAGGCGGTGATGGCGATGGAGTAGGGTTCCTCACCGGTGGAGGCCGCACACGACCAGATCTTCAGCGGTGCCTGCGAGGCACGCTTTTGCAGTTCTTCGCGCAGCTTGTCGAAGTGATGCGGCTCGCGGAAGAACGAGGTCAGGTTGGTGGTCAGCGCGTTGGTGAACGCCTGCCATTCTTCCTCGTCGTTGCCTGCTTCGAGCTGGTCGATGTAGTCGCGGAAAGAGCGCAGACCGAGCACGCGCAGACGACGCGACAGCCGGCCATACACCATGTCGCGCTTGGCCGGAGCCAGGGCGATGCCGACACGCTGATAGATCAGATCGCAAACGCGTTTGAAATCGCGGTCGCCAAAATCAAATTCGCGTGTGTCTGAAGCGGAAGTCGAGGTGGTCGTCATATCCGTACGCGTCGTTAGCTAGTACTGGATATCGGCCATGTGGTCATGCAACTGAAGCACCAATCTGCGCCGTCGCGGGCGGTTGGGGCCGGTTGCCGAGGATCTGTCGAGCATGGCGCTGCGGCATGGCGCCGGCAGCAGGGGATGAGGGCGCAGCTGCGCGTCGCAACAGAGGGCAGAAATACACCCTAGAAACACACCGCCCCGGCTTGGCCGGGGCGGTGTGGGTGACGGCGGTGAATCAGAACTCCTGCCAGTTACCGTCGGCCAGTGCGGCCTGCGGCTTGGCCTGGCGCGAAGGCGCGGCCGTTGCACGTGCAGCCGGTTTGGCAGCGGTCTTGGCTGCGAGCGGACGTGAGGCCACCGCCACCGGGCGCGCGCGTGCGACCGGCGCGGCGGGCTCGTCCAGCTTGAACACCGAGACTGCTTCGGCCAGGTGACCGGCCTGCTCTTCCATCGAGCGTGCGGCGGCAGTGGCTTCTTCCACCAGCGCGGCGTTCTGCTGGGTGGTTTCGTCCATCTGGGTGATGGTCTGGTTGACCTGTTCGATCCCGGCCGACTGTTCCTGCGAAGCGGCAGAGATCTCGCCCATGATGTCGGTCACGCGCTGCACGCTGGCCACGATGTCGGCCATGGTCGCACCGGCCTTGCGCACCAGTGCCGAGCCTTCGGCGACCTTGTGCACGGAGTCGTCGATCAGTCCCTTGATCTCCTTGGCCGCACCGGCCGAACGCTGCGCCAGGGTGCGCACTTCCGAGGCCACCACCGCAAAGCCGCGGCCCTGTTCGCCGGCACGTGCCGCTTCCACCGCCGCGTTCAATGCGAGGATATTGGTCTGGAAGGCGATGCCGTCGATGACGGAGATGATGTCGGCGATCTTCTTGGACGAGGCTTCGATGCCGGACATGGTGGCGACCACCTGCGAGACCACTTCGCCGCCTTGCGAGGCCACACCGGTGGCGCCGATGGCAAGCTGGTTGGCCTGACGGGCGCTTTCGGCGTTCTGCTTCACGGTGGAGGTGAGCTCCTCCATGGAGGCGGCGGTTTCTTCCAGATTCGCTGCCTGCTGCTCGGTACGATGCGACAGATCCTGATTGCCCGAGGCGATCTCGCCGGCCGCCGAGTTGATGGCGGTGGAGGAGACCTTGATGCGCCCGACGATGTCGGCCAGCTGCTCGGCGGTGGCATTGGCATCGTCACGCATCTGCGCGAACACGCCGCTGAATTCGCCGTGCATGCGCACGGTCAGATCGCCACGCGACAGCGCCGACAGCAGCGAGGAAATCTGCTCCAGGCTGGCGGCGTTGGCATCCAGCAAGCCGTTGAGCTGCTGCGCCAGCTGCAGGAAGAAACCCTGCTTGCCGTCGGTTTCCACCCGGCCGCTCATGTCGCCGCTGGCAGCGGCACGCACGATACGGGCGACTTCTTCTTCGACCTGGACTTCGATGGTGCGGTCGCGCCATTCGCACACTTCGCCGGTTGTTTCACCGTGCTCGTTCTTGATCGCGGTGACGGTCTGCGTCATCACGAACTCGCCGTAGCGTTCTTCGAAGCTGGTGATGCCGTCGCGTTCCAGTGCGGCGATGGCCTTGCGCACAGTCGTCTCGGGCAGGCCGAGATAACTGATGTGCTGACCGATGATCTTGCTGGCTTCAAAATCCGACGATGCCAGACGGATGCTGCCTTCGTAATGCGCGACGAGCTTCATGAACGCTTCGTTGGCGTAGATGATGATGCGATCGGTATCGGTGATGAAGGTGGCGGTGGAGGACTTGTCCAGCGCGGTGCGAATGCGCAGGTTTTCGTCGGCAATCTTCTGGTCGCGTTCGATGCGTTCCTTCAGATCGCGCTGCATGCGCTGCATGGAGCGCATCAGTTCGCCCACTTCGTCCTGGCCCTGCACGTTGATCTGGCCATCGAGTTTGCCGCCGGCGATTTCGGTGGCGGTCGAGACGGCGCCGCGCATGCTCTTGACGATGGAACGGGCGAACAGAAACGCCAGGCCCAGGCCGCCGGCGATGCCGAGCAGCAACACCACCATGCTCAAGGTGACCGAGGTGGCGTGGACTTTCTCGGCCTTGCTCTTGGCCGCCTGTGCCAGGCGGTTGTCTTCGACGATCAACGCGGCCAGCGAATCCTTGGCCTTGTTGTGCAGGGTGCGGGTTTCGCCGACGAAGGTGTCGACGGCATCGTCGGGCAGATTCAGTTCGAGCATTTCGTTGACGCTGGCGTAGGAGGCCGAGGCCTTCTTCCAGTCTGCCACGAAGCTCGCAAACAGCTTCTTCTGCTCCGGGCTTTCGATCAGGCGGGGATAGCCCTTGATCGTCGCTTCGATTTCGCCATCGAGCCGCTTGGCGCGGAGCTTGGCTTCCTGCTTCACCGCGTCGCTTGCGCGCACCAGACTTTGATAAGAAGCATTACGGTATTCGCCGAGCATGCCGCGCAGGTCGCCTGCTTCGCGCACGCTGGACATGGTGTTGCCGGCCAGGTCACTGGTGACGTTGTTGAGCGAGGCCAGACCCGAATAAGCGATGATCCCCTGCACCAGCAAGATCAGCAGCACGATGCCGAATGCCAGCATCAGCTTGGGCATCAATTTCAGATTGTTGATCCATTGCATTGACACGATTCCCCGTAGAAGTCAGTCCGCATAAGCGCATACAGCAGATCGCCACGCGCGAGGGCGTGGCGATGTGCGAGGCGATTACTTGATGGTGGCGAGCTTCAGGCTGGCCGGCGAGCTGACTTCGATTTCGGCACGCGAGCTGTCGCGCTGGATCTTGCCGAGGACACAGACGTCCTTGCCTTCCAGGGATTCGGGAGCAAAGCTGAACTTGCCGCGGTTGGCGCCGTCGATACGGGCCGAGAAGGTGTGACGCGGGAACATGCCACCCATGTACAGGAAGGTGGGTTCGCCTTCCGAGCTCTGCGCGTACTTGGCCTTTTCGACCTTGCCGCACACCATGCCGTCCTTGCCGACGAAGCGGGTGGCCATTTCCGGCGGAATCATTTCCTGCGACTGAGCCGAAAGCGTGGGAGCAACGATGACGAGAGCAGCGACGGGGAGGAGCGAGAGCAGGAACTTCATTGGGATTCTCCAGAATCAAAAGTCGAACGGTGACCCGTTTAAGTGCGCGGGCTTCTATTCAGCTATCGGCTAGCTGCCGTTCAACTTGAATCTAAAAAACGTGATTCCTATCTCACTTCACTCTAGGCGCACGTCTCGTGTCGGGAAGCTCCCGACACCAGATGGTCGTAACAGCGACTGCCGACACCACTGCAGCCCCCAGGCGGGTTTGCTGCGTGCAGAAAGTCGTCGTGTAGCGCGCCACACGACGGCTTTCGTGCTCTGACTAAGCATGCATAACGAGCGCTTGTTACGTGCCTTGATCGCTATACGTCAGGCGGCTTCTTCGGCCAATTGCTGCTGACCGAGTTCGGCGCTGTCCAGCAAGGTTTCGATATCCAGCAGGATCAACATGCGATCGTCCTGGGTACCGATGCCCGAGATGAAACGGGTGTCGACGGCGGCGCCGAATTCCGGCGTCGGGCGGATCTGGTCGTCGTTGAGCGGGATCACGTCGGAGACGCTGTCCACCACGATGCCGACCACGCGGTCTTCGACGTTGAGCACGATCATGACGGTGAAGGCGTCGTAGCGCGCTTCTTTCAGCCGCAGCTTCAGGCGAAGGTCGATCACCGGCACGATGGTGCCGCGCAGGTTGATCACACCCTTGATGTAATCGGGAGCGTCGGGCAGGCGGGTGACCGAATCGTAGCCGCGGATTTCCTGCACTTTCAGGATGTCCACGCCGTAGTGTTCTTCGCCCAAGGCGAAGCTGAGGAATTCACCACCGGTGCCGGTGGCAGTGCTTTTGTCGTTCATGGAAACTCCGGGCGTTGCGGCTGAGTGTCAGATTGCTGAAAAATGCGGCAGAAGCGTGCGAAAAAGAGTGTGGAAGAGGTTGCCCTAGCAACATCGGCGCAGCGCACGGCAACTTTAGCGATGCGCTGTGCACGGTACGGGCGGGTTCAGAACACGCCGCTCTTGCGCGCGTTGCGCTGGCGGTCGACGCGAAAAATATAGCGTTGAATGGTTTCGTCGGCGCCACGCGGCAGATCGCTGAACTGCATGCCGACACGGAAGCCTTCGCTGCCGTTGGGCAGGGACTGCTTGTATTGGCTGCAGACGGTGAGCGGTAGCGTGATCGGCGCGGTGTCGGGCAACTGCAGCGTGCAATTGCGGTAGGTGCGTTGCGGTTCGAGCAGCGGCATGCCGTCCGTGATCGCTACCGCCAGGCCGCCGCTGCTGATGTCGATCACGCGCAGCTGCAAGTTGAGATTGCCGCCCTGTGCGTCGTCCTGACGAATGGTGCAGATGGGCGAATCGGTGATCGGCGTTTCCAGCCGGTACGATTCGCGGCGCTGCATGTGATACATGGCGTCGGGCAATGCAGCGCGGAAGGCGACGTGGATGTCGCGCTCCAGCCGGTCGGGCGTTTCCAGACGGAAACGGATATTGACCCGTTCCAGTTGCGCGTAGCACAACAGATACTTGGCATCTTCGATGGCGCGGTTGGAAGCCTCGTTATGGCTGCCGTCCAGAATCACGCAGTCGTCGTCTTCGTCCACTTCGAGCACGGCGGTGGGCACGGCCATGTCGCGGCCGGCCACGTGCATGGTCACCACGGCGCGTTGGTCGAGCAGCTGGCGCAGCAAACCACGGATCTGCCGTTTGTTGCGCAGCAGATAGCGCTCGTCGCCTTCGGCAAGGTGATCGGCGTCGTGGTTCAGCTCTGAGGTATCGCCTTGAGACATGAGCACCAGCACAGTGAATGCGGGAATGCGCCCGGACGGTTGTCCCGGCGTCGCCTTGATATCGGCGGCAAAACCAAATCTTTAAGAGCGGCTCATAAAACGACTTGGGCTTGGCTGCAGGGCCCTTGCCGGCCCACCGCCGCGGGACACGCTGCAAGTACGTCCCTGTAAGCTCTTCTGCGGCATCCATGCCGCATAAGGTCCCGCGACGGTGGGCCGGCAAGGACCAGTCGAGATGGTCGGTGTGCATGGCTTTGAATAAAACTGCCAGCAAACTGTCCTGTGCGATGAGGGGACCGCGCCCTCAACGCTGGGGGTTTGCTGCAGGGCCCTTGCCCGCCCATCATCGCGGGACACGCTGCAAGTACGTCCTTGTAAGCTCTTACGCGGCATCCATGCCGCGTAAGGTCCCGCGACGGTGAGCGGGCAAGGACCAGTCCAGATGGTCGGTGCGCACGATTAAGAACAGTGCGTGATGCGCGTTGTTCGATGACGTAGCGCCGGCTCAACGTCCGATGCACATCGCGCGGCAAACAGCTTTTCACGCGACCACCGACCAACGTTCTGGTGCGGTGTCCTCGCCGATTGCGGGACCGTGTGGCGGCATGGATGCCGCCACCGAGCCTCCAGGGACGGATTTACGGCGTGTCCCGCGAGCGGTGAGGGCGCCGCGCCCTTGACTGACTAGGCTTTGGTGCATTTAAACGCCGCCACAACTCGAAATCTTGCTTGTCTCGCTAGGTGATTGGACAGTGCAGACGGATCATGCTGAGCGGCGAGGGCACCGCGCCTCGACTCACCGAGCGTTTGCCTTACATCAGGTGTAGGCGTGGCGTGCGTTGGCCAGCAGGGTGCTCAGTTGGTCCTGTTGTTCCAGGCGGAACACCGCCACCGCGTCCACCAGCTGTGCGGCCTGGTCTTCCATCGAGCGCGCTGCGGCGGTGGCTTCTTCCACCAGTGCGGCGTTCTGCTGGGTGGTTTCGTCCATCTGGGTGACGGTCTGGTTGACCTGGGTGATGCCGGCGGCCTGCTCGCGCGAGGCGCTGGTGATCTCGCCCATGATGTCGGTGACGCGCTGCACCGAGCTCACCACCTGCTGCATGGTGTTGCCGGCTTCGGAGGCGAGTGCGGCACCGCTACCGATGCGTGCAACCGAGTCTTCGATCAGGTGCTTGATCTCCTTGGCGGCGCCGGCCGAGCGCTGGGCGAGGCTGCGCACCTCGGAGGCGACCACGGCGAAGCCGCGGCCCTGTTCGCCGGCACGTGCGGCTTCCACTGCGGCGTTCAAGGCCAGGATGTTGGTCTGGAAGGCGATGCCGTCGATGACGCTGATGATCTCGGCGATCTTCTTGGACGAGGTGTCGATGTCGGCCATGGTGGTGACCACGCGGCCGACCACATCGCCGCCCTTGGCCGCCACGCCGGCTGCGTCCAGCACCAGGCGATTGGCCTGGTCGGCATTGTCGGCGTTCTGCTTGACGGTGGCGGTGAGTTCTTCCATCGAGGCGGCGGTTTCTTCCAGCGCGGCGGCTTGTTGCTCGGTGCGACGCGACAGGTCGCTGTTGCCGGTGGCGATTTCGCTGGCGGCCGAGTTGATCGCCAGCGAGGAGTCCTTGATCCGGCGCACGATGCCGGCCAACTGGTCGGCGGTGGCATTGGCGTCGTCGCGGATGCTGGCGAACACGCCTTGCAGGTCGCCGTCCATGCGCGCGGTGAGATCGCCTTGCGACAACGACGAGAGCAGGGCAGACACGCGCGACAGGCCGTCGGCGTTGTTGTCCAGCAGCACGTTGAGTTGTTGTGCGAGCAGCAGCAGGAAGCCCTGCTTGCCCTCGGTGCCGACGCGCTCGCTCAGGTCGCCAGCGGCGGCTGCCTGCACGATACGCGCGACTTCTTCTTCGACCTGCACTTCCTGGGTGCGGTCGGTCCACTCGACCACAAAGCCCAAGCGTTCGCCGGCCGGGCCCAGTACCGGTTTGACCACCAGCCGCATGGTGCGGCCGCCAATGCGGATCTGCGCGGTGTGGGTGCCGGTGAGTTGATCGAGCATGCGTGCCTGGTGTTCGGGCTTGCGATGGAACTGGTCGATGCTGGCATTGATCAAGGCATCGGCATCGAAGTGGGGCAGGTCGCGGCGCAGTTCGTCCTGCACGCTCTTGAGCATGCGTTGCAGCGGGCGGTTGACGTAGATGATGCGGCGATCGGCGTCGGCGATCATCACGTTGGTGCTGACGTCGTCCAGTGCGGTACGCACGCGCAGCGCTTCGCTGGCAATCAGGTGGTCGCGTTCCAGACGCGCACGCAGGTCGTCGCGCATGGTGCGGGCGCTGAGCAGCAGGCGGCCGAGTTCGTCGTGCCGGTCGATCTCGATCGGGTTGTCCAGGCGGCCGGCCGCGACATCGCCCAGCACGCGCTCCACCGCCAGCAACGGGCGGGTGACCATCTTGCGTGCCGCCACAAAGTCCACCGCGATGCACAGCGCCAGCACCACCAGCGAGAACAGCAGCATGCTGCCCATCAGCTCGTCCAGCGGGCCGTCGATGGCGCTGCGCGGCTGGGTGCCGATCACCGCCCACTGCCACGGCGCATAGCGCTGGGCGGTGACTTCGAACGCCTGGCTGTTGCCCTTGGCGTCGCGCAACTGCAGGTTGGCGCTGGGCTGCTTGCCGTCCAGCACCGATTGCAACAGCGCCTGCTGCCCGGCCGGTACCAGTGCCGCCAGGGTGGCCGGGGTGCCCGGCGGGGCAGCGATGACCTGGCCCTGATGCTCGCCCGGCGCCATGTCGACGATGACGAAGTAACCGTCCTGGCCCAGCTTGGTGGTGCCGACCTGGGCCTTGAGCGCGGCCAGGCCCTGGGTGTAGTTGCGACCGACGAACAGCGCGCCGATCACCTCGCCGGCGGCATCGCGCAGCGGCTGGTAGTGGGTCATCTACTGCTCTCCGAACAGCTGCGCCTGGCCGGTGAAAGGCTTGCCTTGCGACAACGCGGCGTAGGCCTTGCCCTTGCGGTCGAGCAGGGTGCCGATCACGCGTTCGTTCTGCTTGTTGCGCAACGAGGTGGTGATGCGCACGAAGTCCTCGCCGGTGCGCGCGAAGATCGTCGCGACACCGCCGGTGGCCTGCGCAAAGCGGTCCACCGCGTTGACATTGAGGTTGAGCGCCTGCTTGCCGGCGCGCAGGGACGGGGTGGCCTGCTCGCCGATGGTGACGGTGCTGGCGGTATCGAGCGTACGCGCGCCGCTGGGGAGCATGTCGTCGAACACGCTGCCCAGACGCTGGGTGCTTTCGGTCAGGGTGACGTCGTACATCGCCACCGACTGCTGCATCAGCCGGGTGCTGGAGCGCAGTTCGGCCTTGACCTGGGATTCGATATCGCCAGCGGACTGGCGGTAGATGGTCAGGGCCAGCAGGCCCAGCGAAATGGCGATGACCAGGGTCAACAGCGCGGAGAGCCGGGTGCCAACGGAAAGCCGGTTGAAGGAATGCATGAGGAATCGACCTTGCCCGGGGGAGGGCGTTACGGATGCGTGAAGTCGATAGCGGCCGTCTATGCTCAAAATTGATGTTTTGTGTTGAATTAGGCACAAATTGTCGCGTTCGCTTGGCTCCAGAGCAGGGGTGCGATAGTGTTATTTGTTAAGGATTAGTGATTTTTTACGATCAGGCAGCGTCTACATCCAGCATGCTCATGCGCTGATTTGAAGAAACCTCTCGGCACAAAAAAAGGGCCGCCTCCCTCGCAAGGAAGCGACCCTCAAGATTCGTTGACCACGAATCAAACTACTCTCGAATGCTGTTCTTGGATGCGGCCTCTGTTGCGGGGTGCGGTGTGTGTTTTAGAACTCCTGCCAGTCGTTCGGCCCGGCCGCCGCGGTCGCCGGGCCGATGGCGCTGCGACGTGGCGGGGCGATGCTGGTGGCACCGACGGCCGGGCGCGCAGCGAAGCGTGCATTGACCGGCGCAGCCACCATCGACGATGGCTGACGTGCCACCGGGCCTTGCTCGACGATCTTGAACACGGCCACCGCTTCGGTGAGCTGCTGGGCCTGTTCTTCCATCGCGCGGGCGGCGGCGGTGGCTTCTTCCACCAGCGCGGCGTTCTGCTGGGTGGCTTCGTCCATGTGGGTAACGGTCTGGTTGACCTGCTCGATACCGGCCGACTGCTCCTGCGAGGCGGCGGAAATCTCCCCCATGATGTTGGTGACGCGCTGCACGCTGGCGACGATCTCGGCCATGGTCTTGCCGGCCTGGTCCACCAGCTGCGAGCCGTCGGCCACGCGCTGCACCGAGTCGTCGATCAGGCTCTTGATCTCCTTGGCCGCGGCAGACGAACGCTGTGCCAGCGTGCGTACCTCGGAGGCGACCACCGCAAAGCCACGGCCCTGGTCGCCGGCACGCGCCGCTTCCACCGCTGCATTCAAGGCCAGGATATTGGTCTGGAACGAGATGCCGTCGATGACGCTGATGATGTCGGCGATGCGCTTGGACGAGGCCTCGATGCCGCTCATGGTGTCGACCACCTTGCTGACCACTTCGCCGCCCTGCGAAGCCACGCTTGCGGCGCCGATGGCGAGCTGATTGGCCTGGCGTGCGCTTTCGGCGTTCTGCTTGACGGTGGAGGTGAGCTCTTCCATCGAGGCGGCGGTTTCTTCCAGGTTGGCAGCCTGCTGCTCGGTGCGCTGCGACAGATCCTGATTACCCGTTGCGATCTCGCTGGCGGCGGCATTGATCGAGGTCGCCGAGTGCTGGATGTGCCCGACGATACCGGCCAGCTGGGTGGCGGTGGCGTTGGCATCGTCGCGCATCTGGGCGAACACGCCCTTGAAATCGCCGTCCATGCGCGCGGTCAGGTCGCCTGCGGCGATGGAGCGCAAGATGCCCGACAGCGACTGCAGGCTGCCATCGGCGGTGGCCATCAACTGATTGAGGCTCTCGACCATGACGCGGAAATCGAACTGGAACTGCGCCGCATCGCCGCGTGCGCTGAAATCGCCGTTGGCCGCGGCCTGGGCCAGCTGCTTGATCTGCTGGTTCATCGACGCCAGGTTGGTTTTCACCTGCGCCATGGTGTCGGTCAGCATGGCTTTTTCGCCGGGCAGCGCGTCCATGTCCTGGCTGAGGTCGCCGATCGCATAGCGGCCCATGATCTGCGCCAGGCGCTGCGTGAGCTGGATGTGGCTGTCGACCAGCGCGTTGGTGTCGCCGGCCATGCGGCCATAGTCGCCCGGGAATGCGCCGGCATCCATGCGGAAGCTGATCTGGCCGCTGTCGTGGCGCTTGGCCATGTCCAGCTGGCCGGTGATCAGGTTGCGTACCTGCGATTGCATCTTGTCCATCGCCTGCAGCAGGCGGCCGGTTTCGTCGCTGGCCTCGCTGTGCACTGCGTTGTCGAGCTTGCCCTCGGCAATCGCCTCGGCAGCGCGGGTGGCGCGGTTCAACGGACCGGTGAGACTGCGGGTGATCATCCAGGCCAGCAGGGCGCTCAGCAGTACCACGGCAACGCCGCCGCCGATCAGCATGCTGCGGCCACGCGCCATCGAGGCACTGGCCTGCTCATAGGCCAGCTGGCTGCTCTCGCGTTGCGCCTGCGAGTAGGTGCGGATCGCATCCTGCCAGCGCTGGGTGGCCGGCGCGGCGCGCTCGAGCAGGACCGGCATGGCCTGGTCGACCTTGCCGGCCATGCCCAGCTCGCGGACCTGCTGGTTGTGCGCCAGGGCCTGTTCGCGGGTCTGGTCCAGTGCGTTGCGCAGTTGCTGGTCGTGCGCATCGGCGGGAAACGCATAGAGCTTTTCGCGTAGCTCCTTGTAGCGGATGCGCTGGGCATCGATCACTTCAGCGAACTGCCGGTTCTGCTCGGCGGTGGTGGGCAGCACGATGTTGCGCAGGTTCAACGAGATGGTGGCATTGGCATCCAGCATGTCGGTGGCGTACTGGATCATCGCCATGTTGCGCTTGACGATGGTGTCCAGGCGCTCGCGTGCCTGGCTGAGCGTCAACAGGCCGGCGGCCACCAGCGCGCAGGAGAGAAGGATCAAAACGCCAAAGGCCAGCGCGAGGCGTTTGCCGACGTTGAAGCGGTGCAGAAAGGAATTCATTGAGGGACCTGAGCGTGTGTGCCGTTGGGTGGCATGACGTACAACGCAGCGCTGGAGCACTGCATTAAACGTCATGCCTTGTGTGTTGCATCGGTCAGATAACGGCGTTAGCAAAGCTGTATTGAGGCAAGCCGAACTGGCGTGTAAAGCCCGGCCTCAGTCACGTGATGGACACGTGTAGAACGGGTAAGGGATTGGTGGGGACGTGTAAGGAATATCCTGAAAAAGCGCTGCTAAATGGCGTTTTTCACGCTCAGTCGGCTCGGCAGGGCGTGTGCGATGTGAAGCGTGATTTCACGCTGGTCCCAGTGCCCAGGCAGGTGCGTGGCGGCTGCGATGCCGCGCACAACGCAAAACGGCACCGCAAGTGCGGTGCCGTGGTGAACATTTGCAGAGGCTGATTGTGTGAGCGCGTGCTTGAGAGGCGCGTACACGGCGCAACTCACAAGCGTGATGTGCGAGAGCCGAGGCTTGGTGCAGACCGGTAATCACGCCGGTCGTTGGTGGCTCAGAACTCCTGCCAATCGCTCACATCGGCGGCCGTTGCCGAGGCGCCAGTCGCACTGCGACGCGGCGGGGCACTGCTGCCGGCACGTGCGGCCGGACGCGCAGTGAAGCGGGCATTGGCCGGTGCCTTGGCGATGGCCGAGAGCTGACGCGTCACCGCGCTGTGCTCGGCGACCTTGAACACGGCCACCGCTTCGGTGAGCTGCTGGGCCTGTTCTTCCATCGCACGTGCGGCGGCGGTGGCTTCTTCCACCAGGGCGGCATTCTGCTGGGTGGTTTCGTCCATCTGGGTGACGGTCTGGTTGACCTGCTCGATGCCTGCGTACTGCTCCTGCGAGGCGGAGGAGATCTCGCTCATGATGTTGGTGACGCGCTGCACGCTGGCGACGATTTCGGCCATGGTGGTGCCGGCCTGGTCGACCAGGGTGGCGCCTTGGGTGACCTTGCTGACCGAGTCGTCGATCAAGTGCTTGATCTCCTTCGCCGCACCGGCCGAACGCTGCGCCAGGGTGCGTACTTCAGAGGCGACCACCGCAAAGCCGCGGCCCTGTTCGCCGGCACGCGCCGCTTCCACTGCGGCATTCAACGCAAGGATATTGGTCTGGAAGGCGATGCCGTCGATGACGCTGATGATTTCGGCGATCTTCCTCGACGAGCTCTGGATGTCGGACATGGTGGTGACCACCTTGGCCACCACATCGCCGCCCTGCGACGCCACTGCTGCCGCGCCGATGGCGAGCTGGTTGGCCTGGCTGGCGTGTTCGGCATTCTGCTTGACGGTGGAGGTGAGCTCTTCCATCGAGGCAGCGGTTTCTTCCAGATTGGCGGCCTGTTGCTCGGTGCGCTGCGACAGATCCTGGTTGCCGGAAGCGATCTCGCCCGATGCCGAGCCGATCGCATTGGCGGCCAGCTGGATGCGGCCGACGATGCTGGCCAGCTGTTCGGCGGTGGCGTTGGCGTCGTCGCGCATCTGCGCGAACACGCCCTGGTACTGGCCGCTCATGCGCGCGGTGAGGTCGCCGGCAGCGATCGACTGCAACAGGCTGGAGAGCGACTGCAGATTGCCGTCGGCGGTGGACATCAGGTGATTGAGGCTTTCCACCATGATGCGGAAGTCGTACTGGAACTGCTCGGCATTGCCGCGTGCGCTGAAGTCGCCGTTTGCAGCGGCCTGCGCCAGCTGCTTGATTTCCGAATTCATCGTCGACAGGTTCGCCTTGACCTGATTCATGGCCGTGGTGATGGCCGCCTTCTCGCCCGGCAGTTGCGGCATGTCTTCGGTCAGGTCGCCGATCGCGTAACGCTCCACCAGGTGGATGGTCTGCGTTTCGAGTGCGATGTGTGCGGCAACCAGCGCGTTGGTGTCTGTGGCCATGCGGCCGTAGTCGCCGGGGAATGCGCCGGCATCCATGCGGAAGCTGATCTGGCCTGCGTCATGACGCTGGGCCATGTCCAGCTGCGCGCTGATGAGGTTGCGCACCTGGCCCTGCATGCGGTCCATGGCCTGCAACAGGCGGCCGGTTTCGTCGTTGGACTGCGTACGCACGTCGTTGTCGAGATTGCCGTTGGCGATCGCTTCGGCGGCGCGGGTGGCCTGGCTCAACGGGCGCACCAGGCTGCGGGTGATCAACCAGCCAAGCAGCACACTGAACAGCACGACCGCCAGGCCGCCGCCGATCAGCATCGCGCGACCGCGTGCCATTTCTGCGGTCGTGGCCACATAGGCTTCCTGGGTGCGCTGACGCTGCAGCTCCGAATATTCGGTCAACGCGTTCTGCCATTCTTGCGTGCCCGGTGCGGCCTTTTGCAGCAGCAGCGTGAGGGCTTCGTCAGGCTTGCCGGTCAGGCCCAGCTGTGCGACGTCTTCGTTGGTTTTGCGGGCCTGGGCGCTGGCAAGGTCGATCCGGTTGCGGATCTCGGTGGCTTGAGGCGAAGCGGAGAATTCGTACAGCTTGCGGCGGGTGTCCTCGTAGCGCTTCAGCTGATCCTTGATGAGGGCGTAGAAGCGCAGATTGTCTTCCTGCGTGGTCGGCAACACGATATTGCGCAACTGCACGGCGATGACCGAGGTGGCATTGGTCATGTCCTGCGCGTACTGCATGATCGTGATGTTGCGATTGACCACGGTGTCCATGCGGTCACGGGCCTGCGCCAGGGTGTACAAGCCGGCGGCCACTAGCGCGCACGACAACAGGATCAGCGTGCCGAAGGCGAAGGTCAGGCGCTTGCCGACGTTGTACCGTTGAAGAAGAGCGATCATTTTGGGGTCTCGAGGCAGTTGGCAAGAAAGGGCAATACGCGTCGGGCGATAGCTGAGGCGAGGCGGGCAGGCGTCAAGCCGATCCATCGGTGCGTGTGCTGTGGTGTGACGGCGCAACCGATTGCAGGGCAGGTACGTTTGCTTGTGGTCTCTAACGGCACGCGTTCTTGCGACTGAACTCGTCTGGCCCGCCACGTATGGGTGGCCGTCATTGAAGTGACGTGGATGTGCACAAACTGCCCCGAACCGCAGGTGGGCGTGCTACCGAAACCAATCCGAAAGCGGTCGGTTTCACAGCGTGATCACCTGTTCGAATACGGCGGTGCAGGGCTGGGATGCGCTGCGTGCGGGGGGAGGACACCGGCTTGATCCTAAGCGCTGGCGTGCAATGACACTGAGGCCAGGCGTAAGGACGCGTGCCGTTGTCACCCGGTTGCGTACGCCTCGTCGCCGCGATGCGGTGATGCCTCACGCTCGTGCGATGGTTGCTTGCACATCGTTGCGGACTGCTGCCTTCACGGCGCTGCAGCTGCAGCCATGACACCGCCGTGCCGCGCGCGCGATGGCGCGCTGTGGCCTTATGCCGCGCGACCCAGCCGGGCTGGCGTGGCAGCTGCCTGCAGCTGGAACACCGACACCGCATCGCGCAACTGCTGCGCCTGTTCTTCCATCGAGCGCGCTGCGGCGGTGGCTTCTTCCACCAGCGCTGCGTTCTGCTGGGTGGCCTGGTCCATTTGCGCGATGGTCTGGCCCACCTGTTCGATGCCTTGCGACTGCTGCTGCGAGGCTTCGCTGATCTCGTGCATGATCTCGGTGACGTTCTGCACCGACTTCACGATGTCCTGCATGGTGCGCCCGGCCTGGCCGACCAGCTGATTGCCGAGTTCGACCCGGCTCACCGAATCTTCGATCAGCTGCTTGATCTCCTTGGCTGCGCCGGCCGAGCGTTGCGCCAGGGTGCGCACTTCCGAGGCGACCACCGCAAAACCACGGCCCTGTTCGCCGGCACGCGCCGCTTCCACCGCGGCATTCAAGGCCAGGATATTGGTCTGGAACGCGATGCCGTCGATGACGCTGATGATGTCGGCGATCTTCTTGGAAGCCGCCTGGATGCCGGCCATGGTGCCTACCACTTGCCCGACCACCTCGCCACCTTGCGAGGCCACCGAGGCCGCGCCGACCACCAGTTGATTGGCGCGACGGGCATGCTCGGCGTTGTTGCGCACGGTGGAGGTGAGTTCTTCCATCGAGGCGGCGGTTTCTTCCAGATTGGCCGCCTGTTGCTCGGTGCGCTGCGACAGATCCTGGTTGCCGGAGGCGATTTCGCTGGCGGCATCGTTGATCGCATCGGTGGACTGCTGGATGCGCCCGACGATATCGGCCAGCTGCGTCACCGTGGCATTGGCATCGTCGCGCATGCGCGCGAACACGCCGTGGAAGTCGCCCTGCATGCGGGTGGTGAGATCGCCGGCGGCGATCGCCTGCAGCACGCTGGAGAGTGAGGTCAGATTGGCGTCGGCGGTCGCCATCAGCTGATTGAGGCTGTCCACCATCGCGCGGAAGTCGTATTGAAAACGCTGCGCATCGCCACGCACGCTGAAATCGCCGTTGGCGGCGGCGTGCGCGAGCACCTTGATCTCGCTGTTCATCGCCGACAGGTTGGCCTTGACGGTGTCCATGGTGTCGCTGAGCACGGCCTTTTCGCCGGGCAGGCGATCCATGTCCTGGCTCAGATCGCCGATGGCGTAGCGCGACATGATCTGCGCCAACTGCATCATCACCGCGATGTGCGAGCCGACCAACGTGTTGGTCTCGCGCACCATGGTGGCGTAGGCACCGGGGAAGGTTTCGGACCGCATGCGATAGCCGATCTGGCCGGTGTCGTGGCGCTGCGCCATCTCGCTCTGTGCGGCCAGCACGGCCTGCAGCTGTTCCTGCATCTGGCGCATGTTGTCGAGCAACTGCCCGGTTTCGTCGCGGCTGGGCGCAGCGATGCGCTCGTCCAGCCGGCCTTGCGCGATGTTGGCGGCCACCGCGGCGGCGCGGCGTACATTGCGGGTGAGCCGGGACAAGGTGTACCAGCCCAGCGCTGCAATCAGCACGGCCAGCACCGACAGGCCGGCGATCGCTTGCCACATCGCAGTGCGGGCTTCGATCAGGTGACGCTCGGACTGGCGCTGCAAGGCCTGCAACGACACGCCGCTCAAGTCCTGCATGGCCTGGCCGAGATCATCGAGCGCGGCATTCCAGCGCGTATCGGCCTGTGCGTCGCTGCCTTCCAGCGCGCTGCGCAGTGCAGCCAATGCCGCGTTTGCACGCGCTGCTTCGGTCTTGGCGGCAGTCGCCAGGGCGGGGTCGGGTTGCTCCAGCAAGCCCATCGCCTTGTCCAGCTCATGGCGAAAGCGCAGGTGGTTGCGTGCGAGCTGGCCCAGTTGTTCGCGCAGCATGGCGCGGCTGTCCGCTGCCTGCGAGGGGTCGTTGGCCGCGTCCAGCCGGGTCAGCGACTCGGTGGCATCGGGGCTGTAGATCAGCGTGGAGACCACCAGGTGGTAGCTCTCGATATACGGGGTGTAGACCAGTTGGCTGTCGTCGCGTAGTGCATCCAGCGCGGCAAATGCCTGCTCGCTCACTGCGGCATAACCCTCCGCTGCAACGCCGGCGATATGGCGTTTTTGCAAGGCAAGCAATTCTTTCTGGCTGCGTTCGAAACCGGGCATGCGCGCGGTGGTGGCGAGCAGCTGTTGCAGATCGCGATTGGCGCGTTGCGCGGCGTTACTGGCGGCGCTGCCGCTGTCCACATGTGCGGCGTGCAGGTCGGTGATCAGACCCAGCATCTGCCCGAGCGGGGCATAGCTGCGCAGTTCGTTGCTGCTGATGGCCACGCTTTCATTGAGCTTGCCGCGATAGAGCAGCACCGGGATGACCATGCCTGCCAAGGCAAGCACACCGATCGCGCCGAGCTTTCTTGCGATTGCCAGATCGTCCCAGCGCCTGCTCCAGCGGCGCGGGGAGGGGTGGGCAGTCTGAGTCGACAGCGCGGGCGAAGTGGTCATTGATGCTTCTCGTAGGCGTACGCAACCTATCGGCCAATAGCTGCTATGCCTTGAGCCGGCCGGCACGATGGCCGGCCGGCTCCATTCAGTCAAAACTCCTGCCAGCTGCTGTCGTTGCTGGGTGCGGTGACCACAGCACGCGGCTTGGACGCGGGGCTGCGACCGGCTGCGGCAACCTTGGCCTTGACGGCCGTGGTCACTGCCGGGCGCAGCACCGCAGCGCGTACCGGTGCCTGGGCATAGGCGAGATCGGTCTTGAACACCGCCACCGCGTCGGTGAGCTGGGTGGCCTGGTCTTCCAGCGCACGTGCGGCGGCAGTGGCTTCTTCCACCAGCGCGGCGTTCTGCTGGGTGGTTTCGTCCATCTGGGTGATGGTCTGGTTGACCTGTTCGATCCCGGCCGACTGTTCCTGCGAGGCGGCGGAAATCTCGCCCATGATGTCGGTCACGCGCTGCACGCTGGCGACCACTTCGCCCATGGTCTTGCCGGCGGTGTGCACCAGTGCCGAGCCTTCGGCGACACGCTCGACCGAATCGTCGATCAGGCCCTTGATCTCCTTGGCCGCAGCAGACGAACGCTGGGCCAGCGTGCGGACTTCCGAGGCGACCACCGCAAACCCGCGGCCCTGTTCACCGGCACGCGCCGCTTCCACCGCCGCGTTCAACGCCAGGATATTGGTCTGGAAGGCGATGCCGTCGATGACGGAGATGATGTCGGCGATCTTCTTGGACGAGGCTTCGATGCCGCTCATGGTCTGCACCACCTTGCCGACCACGTCGCCGCCTTGCGAGGCCACGCTGGCCGCGCCGATGGCGAGCTGGTTGGCCTGGCGCGCGCCTTCGGCATTCTGCTTGACGGTGGAGGTGAGCTCTTCCATCGAGGCGGCGGTTTCTTCCAGGTTGGCCGCCTGCTGCTCGGTGCGCTGCGACAGATCCTGGTTGCCGGCCGCAATTTCGCTGGCGGCGCCCTTGATCGAAATCGCCGAGGCCTTGATGCCGCTGACGATCTCCGCCAGCTGCGTGGCCGTGGCATTGGCATCGTCACGCATCTGCGCGAACACGCCGCGGAAATCGCCGCTCATGCGTGCGGTGAGATCGCCGGCAGCGATCGACTGCAACAGGCCGGACAACGCCTGCAGGTTGCCGTCGGCGGTGGACATCAGGTTATTGAGGCTTTCCACCATCACACGGAAGTCGTACTGGAAGCGCTCGGCATCGCCGCGGGCGCTGAAGTCGCCATTGGCGGCCGACTGGGCCAGGTGCTTGATCTCGGTATTCATCGCCCCGAGGTTGAGCTTGACCTGCGCCATGGTGTCGCTGAGCACGGCCTTCTCGCCGGGCAGCTTTTCCATATCCTCGGACAGATCACCGATCGCGTAGCGGCCCATGATCTGCGCCAGACGCATCTTCACCGCGATGTGCGAGCCCACCAGATTGTTGGTGTCGTGCGCCATGCGGCCGTACTCGCCCGGGAAGGCTGCCGCATCGATGCGGAAGCTGATCTGGCCGTCGTTGTGGCGCCTGGCCATGTCGGTCTGCGCGCTGAGCAGGTTGCGCAGCTGCAGCTGCATCTTGCTCATGGCCTTGAGCAGGCGGCCGGCTTCGTCGTTGGCCTGCGTATTGACGTCGTTGTCCAGGTTGCCGCCGGCAATCGCTTCTGCGGCGCGGGTGGCGCGGCTCAACGGCTGGGTGAGGCTGCGGGTGATCAGCAGGCCCAGCGTACCGCTCAGCAGCACCACCAGCAGCGAACCGCCGATCAGCAGCTTGCGTGAGTCGTCCATGGATTGCAGTGCTTCGGCGGACGCCTCGCCGGCCAGCTTGTCCTGCAGGTCGATGTTTTCGCCAATCTTGTCCTGCCATTGCTGCATTGCCGGTGCGGCCTTGGTCAGCAGCAGGGGCAGTGCCTCGTCGCTGTGATTGGTCATGACCAGATCGATGACCTTGTCGTTAAATCCCTTGGCGATCTCACGGCGGCGATCGATTTCCGCCCGGATGGCCTTGCCTTCTGCGGAGGGCGGAATTGCATACAAGGTTTCGCGTGCCTTGAGGTAATCGGCGAGCGCACCCTTGATGATCTCGATGAATCGGAGATTGTCTTCGTTGGAGGTCGGCAGCACGACGTTGCGAATCTGCATCGAAATGATGTAATTGGCATTCATCATGTCGTTGGACAGCCGGATCTTCTCCATGTTCTGGTGCACCAGATGGTCCACGAGTGCGCGTGCAGAAGTCAGCCCACGATAACCGATGAAGGCGATGATGCCCGACAACACGATCAGCACAGCAAAAGCCGCCGCCAATCGAGGGCCGACGTTGTAGCGTTGGAGAAGTGCGGTCATGACAGATCCTGGATGGCGTTATGCGATGAAAGGGAGCGACCGAGCAGCGCCGACCACTTGCTGTATGCCGCGTCGCTATGCGCAGTAACGGCTCGCCATGCCAATTACTTAATACCTCAATAGCGTAAATATATAAGTCAAGTCATGCTTGTGAAAATGGCGTCGCCAACTAAATCGTTTTGCGGTCCGGATTAAAGGTTTCCAATTGTCGATCGCGCCGAACTCGACCGCTGACTAATAAATACATAAGTAAAATATTATTATCGATATACGTTTATTCTTGCCTCATGGCTGAGGCTGCTTCCGAAACATTGCGGCAATAAAAAACCGCGCTCCCGAAAGAGCGCGGCTTGGACTGCAGCGACTTGTATGTCGGCGATCTGCGCGTTTAGAACTCCGCCCAATCCGACTCGTTGGACGGCGCCGCTGCAGCGGCAGTGCGTGCGGTCGACCGTGCGGTAGCCGGCTTGGAGGCAGCCAGCTTGGACACCGATGACCTGGCAGCGGGCGTCTTGGCAGCAGGCGCAGTGCTGGCGGCAGGGTGCTTGGCGGTGATGTGGCGCACCACCGGGGTGGGCCGCGTTGCCGCTTCCAGGTCGGCCGACAGGCGGAACAGCGCCACCGCTTCGGTCAATTGCTGGGCCTGATCTTCCATCGAGCGTGCGGCGGCGGTGGCTTCTTCCACCAGCGCGGCATTCTGCTGGGTGGCCTCGTCCATGTGGGTGACGGTCTGGTTGACCTGCTCGATGCCGGCCGACTGCTCCTGCGAGGCGGCGGAGATCTCGCTCATGATGTCGGTGACGCGCTGCACCGAAGAGACGATCTCGCTCATCGTGCTGCCGGCCTGATTGACCAGCGCCGAGCCTTCGGCCACCTTGCTCACCGAGTCGTCGATCAGGCTCTTGATCTCCTTCGCTGCGCCGGCCGAACGCTGTGCCAGCGTGCGCACTTCCGAGGCGACCACCGCAAATCCACGGCCCTGCTCACCGGCGCGCGCCGCTTCCACCGCCGCGTTCAACGCGAGGATATTGGTCTGGAAGGCGATGCCGTCGATGACGCTGATGATCTCGGCGATCTTCCTGGACGAGGTTTCGATGCCGGACATGGTGGTGACCACCTGGCCGACCACGTTGCCCCCGTGCGAGGCCACACCGGCTGCGCCGATCGCCAATTGATTCGCCTGGCGCGCGTGTTCGGCGTTCTGCTTGACGGTGGAAGTGAGCTCTTCCATCGAGGCGGCGGTTTCTTCCAGATTGGCGGCCTGTTGTTCGGTGCGCTGCGACAGGTCCTGGTTACCGGCGGCGATTTCGCCTGCGGCGGTGTTGATGGCCAAGGTGGAGTGCTTGATGCGGCCGACGATGTCGGTCAGGCGCTGGGTGGTGGCATTGGCATCGTCGCGCAGACGCGCGAACACGCCGTGGAACTCGCCATCCATACGCGCGGTGAGATCGCCATCGGCCACTGCACCGAGCAACTGCGAGAGCTTGCCCAGATTGCGGTCGCTGACTTCCATCATCGAGTTCAGATCCGACACCATCACCGCGAAGTCGTACTTGAAGCGTGCTGCGTCGCCACGTGCGCTGAAATCGCCGGCGGCGGCGGCCTGTGCCAGCTGCTTGATCTCGGTGTTGATCGACAACAGGCTGGCCTTGGCCGCATCCATCGCTTCATGCAGGATCGCGCGGCTGGCCGGCAGACGGCGTGCGTCCTGGGTCAGGTCGCCTTGCGCGTATTGATTGAGGATGCGCACCGAATCGGTGATGGCATCCAGATGCTCGAAGATCATCGTGTTGATGCCGCCGGCCAGGTTGCCGTACACGCCGGGGAAATCCTCCGGCATGCGGTGGGTGATGTCTTCGGCCGCATGCAGGTGCGACATGCGCGCGGTCTCGTCGGTGAAGCGGCGCAGCATTTGCGTCATGCCACCGGTGGCCTCCAGCATTTGACCGATTTCGTCGTTGCTGGTCTTGCCGACCTGCACGCTCAGATCGCCACGCGAGACCGCCTTGATGGCGCCCAGTGCCTTCGACAGCGGGGTGGTGATGCTGCGTGCGATCAACCAGCCGAAGGTGACCGACAACGCCGCCATCAGCAGCGTGCCGAGCAGCAGCACCGCGCTGGTGAGTTTGAACGAGGCTGCGCTGGCGGTCACCATATCGCTCAGTGCCTTGGACTGCTGCGCATAGAGCTTGTCGACCGAGGCGAACAGTTCCTTGCGGATCTCGCCGGACTGCTTGCGCGAAAATTCCATCGCCGCGGCGCGGTCTGGGTCTGTGTAAAGCGTGCGCAGTTGCTGGTTGGCCGCGAAGTAGCGCTTGCTGGCATCGGTCAGCTTGGCGTACTCGGCCTTCAACGGCGAGGCGGCGCCGATCTTGGTATCCAGGGCCTTTTGCGTTTCGACATATTTGGCCTGGATCTCGTCCATGCGCTTGAAGAACATCGCATAGCGTTCCGGATCGTCGAGATTGACGAACTGGCCCACTTCATAGACGCGGAATTCGCCAGCGAAACCACGCAACTCGGACAGGCGGCTCAGGACCGGCACCACGTCCTGATTGATCAGGTCGGTTTCCTGCTGCATCTGCTTCATGCGTGAAAAGCCGAGTCCACCCAGCAGGGCAGTCAGCACGGCGCTCAGGCAGAAGGCAAACATCAGTTTGCGGCGGATCGGCCAGTCGTTGAACTTGTTCATCATTTACCTCGGAGTTACGCAGAGACGTTGTCCAGCACGCTAGCGGCCCGGCCGGAAGATTCTTTATTCATGAAGAAGAATCGGTCATGCGGCAGGCGCTGTTTCCATGGTCCAGGCTGCTGCAATACGCAGTTTCGATAGGGCAGGGCATGCGTGACGGTCGCGCGCGCAGCGCTGCGCACGCGACCGATGCAGGGTTCAGAAGTCCTGCCACTGGCTGTCGTTGCCGGCAGTTGCCGCAGGCGTACTGCTCGATCGACGTGGCGACGCCGGTGCACGCGTCGCGGTAGCGGTTGCGCGCTTGGCTGCGGCGCTGACCGATTTTTTCGTAGGCGCGGCAACGGCGATGCCGGGCGTCGCCTCCAGCGTGAAGCGCGCCACTGTCAGCGCCAGTTGCCCGGCCTGCTCTTCCATCGTGCGTGCGGCGGCAGTGGCTTCTTCCACCAGCGCGGCGTTCTGCTGGGTGGCCTCGTCCATCTGGGTGATGGTGCGGTTGACCTGTTCGATGCCGGACGACTGTTCCTGCGAAGCCGCTGCAATCTCGCCCATGATGTCGGTCACGCGCTGCACGCTGGCCACGATATCGGACATGGTGGTGCCGGCCTGGTGCACCAGCAGCGAGCCTTCGGTCACCTTGCCGACCGAGTCGTCGATGAGGTGCTTGATCTCTTTTGCCGCGCCGGCCGAACGCTGCGCGAGCGTGCGCACTTCGCTGGCGACGACGGCGAATCCGCGGCCCTGGTCGCCGGCACGCGCCGCTTCCACTGCGGCATTCAAGGCCAGGATGTTGGTCTGGAAGGCGATGCCGTCGATGACGCTGATGATCTCGGCGATCTTCTTGGATGACACCGCAATTGCGGACATGGTGGTCACCACGTTCGCCACCACCGCACCACCTTGCGAGGCGACACCGGCTGCGCCGATGGCCAGCTGATTGGCCTGGCGCGCGCTTTCGGCATTCTGCTTGACGGTGGAGGTGAGCTCTTCCATCGAGGCGGCAGTTTCTTCCAGGTTGGCCGCTTGCTGCTCGGTGCGCTGCGACAGGTCGTTGTTGCCGGCGGCAATTTCGCTGGATGCGGTATGGATGCTGCCGGCGGCCTGCTGGATGTGTCCGATCACCTGCGCCAGTTGCTCGGCGGTGCCGTTGGCATCGTCGCGCATGCTGGCGAAAACGCCCTGAAAATCGCCGTGCATGCGTGCACTCAAATCGCCCTCGGCCAGCGCGCTGAGCAGGCGCGAGACCTCGGCGATGCTGCCTGCATTGGCATCGAGCAAGGCGTTGAGCTGTTGCGCCAACTGCAGGAAGAAGCCCTGCTTGCCGGCACTGTCGATGCGCTTGGACAGGTCGCCTGCGGCCGCGCTGCGTACCACGTCGGCCACGGCGATTTCGACCTGCGCTTCGGCGCTGCGGTCGCGCCATTCGCAGACAAACCCCAGGTGTGCGCCGGCCGCGTCGCGGATCGCCGAGACATCCTGCACGATGCAGGCGGCGCGATACTGCACTTCGCGCTGCGCCGAGCCCTGGCGATCCAGGCGTTGATAGATTTCCGCGTCCTGCGCGTTGCCCACTTCCAGCTGCGACACCGGTTGGCCGATCAATGGTGCAGCGCGGTCGTAGGCGGGTGCGCAGGCGTGGATATCGTCGGCGTAGGTGTGCAGCAAGGTCTTCAGCGCGTTGTTGGTGTAGATGATGGTCAGATCCGGATCGGCGATGTACATGCCGGTGGAGGCGTTGTCGAGCGCGGTGCGGATGCGCAGGTTTTCGGCGGCGATGCTGCGCTCGCGCTCCAATCGTTCGCGCAGATCGCGCTGCATGCGTGCCAATGCCGCCATCAGACTGCGCGCGTGTTTGGCGGCGACCGGAATCGGCTGATCCAGGCGGCCCTCGGCGATGTGTTGTGCGGCGGCCATGGCCAGCTGCGGTTCGCCGCCGAGCAGGCCGAACACCGAGCGCAGAATCCAGCCAGCCGCCAGCGCCAGACACACGAACGCGAGCACCACCGCGCCGCCTTGTTGCCACATCACCCGCTGGCTGTAGTGCTCGGCCTGGCTGCGGTTGGCCGCGTTCAAGGCCAGGATGCGCTCGCTGATCGCACCCATGCGGGTTTCGAGCTGGCCGAATTTGTCGTTGAAATCGGCGTAGGCCGCGTCGCTGTCGGCATGGGTTTCGGCCAGTGTCATCACCTGATCGGCCGCGGAGATGTAGGCCTGCAAGGTCGGTGTCACCGCTTCCAGCTCGCTGCGCAATGCCGGGTCGAGCGGTAACGTGCGGTTGGCCTCCAGCGACTGGCGAAATTCTGCGGCGTGTTCGCCCAGCGAGGTGCGTGCGGCGGCAATGGCGGCATCATCCTGCCTGGATGCGGCAAGCAGGGCGGCAGTGACATCGCCGCGCAAGGCGTCATGCATCATGTCCGCCTGCATGTGGTTGCGCAGTGCATCGGAAGAGATCACCTGCGCGGCGATCGCCGCAAGCAAGCCGCGTTGGCCGTTGTAGCCGACGCCGCCCAGGGCGAGCAGCGCCAGCGCAGCCACCAGTACCAGAATGCCCAACATGTGCATGATTTTCATTGTGCGGCCTGTTTCAGAAGCGGAAAGACAGACCCACGCCGAGTGCGTGATCCGGCGAGCGGTCGTTGAGCCCGTTGCTGTACACCGCGTCCAATTGCACATCGTTGCTCAGCAGCCAGGCCGAGCCGACATCGAGCAGTGCCACGGTGCCGCCGTTCTCGCTGCTGGCGATTTGCGGCAGTGCCACTTCGACGAAGGAGTGCACGCGGTCATTCCAGGCCTTGCCGAGCACCGCGCCGAAGATGCCGGCGGTGTAGCCATGGCCTTGCCCGTCGTCGTCCCGGATCACGCCGGGCATCATGCCGGCCGAGATGCTGTCGCTGAGATCCCACTCTGCCACCAGCCGGAACGATGGCCGCGCGCCATGCCCGCGCAGGGCACGTGCGCCGCTGGGCAGATCCACATGCAGCAGCCAGGCCAGCGAGGTCTTGCCGCTGTCGGAACTGGCCAGATGGTGTTTGATGCCGAGCGCGACATCGGACATGCCGCTGAGCGTGGCTTCGCCGGGTGCGTCGATGCGCTGCCAGCCATCGGTTTCCAGCCGCAATTCCCAGGTCTGGCCCAGGCCGTAGCGGAACAGGGTGGGCGTGGCGTAGCCATCGATCGCGTCATCGCGTTCCCACGCGACGCTGGTTTCCACCTGCAGCCGGCGGTCGCCGACGGTCAGGCTGGACTCGACGAAATCGGGGCGGTCGGTGGCGATCGGATCTTCGGCGCGGGCATGGCCGACGCCGCCGAACAGGATGAGGCAGCTGGCAAGAATACGTGGCTTCATGGCGACCCCTGAAACGCGCGAACATCCGGAACGCATACGTCTGCTTGTACTGTCTGACAACAGCGCGCATGCGGTGCTAGACCGGCTGTTGCGGTGGGGCGCAGGCAGTCGATGTCTTCCTCGCTAGCGGCAACGGCGGATGAATCTTGATGCGTGGCCGATGGACGGAGCTGTAGTCGGGGAGGGCGTCTGCCACGTGCCGGCTGTGCAGCGTGCGCGCTGCCTGGATCAATCAATGCTGCGGCATGCATCCGGTTGACGAGTGCAACCGGATGCCGCTACGCACACGCGTGTGCGCATGCACCGAACGCCTGTCTCAGAATTCGTGCCACTGACTGTCGTTGCCCGCGTTGCTGGACGTCTTGCCTGCCGCGTGAGGCTGCGGCGCTGGCATGTGCTTGCGGGCTGCTGGCGCACGCTTGGGCGATGGCGTGGCGCTGACGGCTGGTTTGACGTTCGATTTGGCGCTCGACGTGCCGACCGATTTGGCGGTGGATGCAACCGGCTTGGGCCTGGCTGCCTGCGTGAGCTTGAACACTGCCACCGCGTCGGTCAGCTGGCCGGCCTGTTCTTCCATTGCACGCGCGGCAGCGGTGGCTTCTTCCACCAGCGCGGCGTTCTGCTGGGTGGCTTCGTCCATCTGGGTGACGGTGAGGTTGACCTGCTCGATCCCGCTGGATTGCTCCTGCGAAGCGGCCGAAATCTCGCCCATGATGTCGGTGACGCGCTGCACGCTGGCCACGATTTCACTCATGGTGGTGCCGGCCTGATGCACCAGCGACGCGCCCTGCGCAACCTTGCTCACCGAGTCGTCGATCAGGTGTTTGATTTCTTTTGCAGCGCCGGCCGAACGCTGTGCGAGCGTGCGTACCTCGGAGGCCACCACCGCAAATCCACGGCCCTGTTCGCCGGCACGCGCCGCTTCCACTGCCGCGTTCAAGGCCAGGATATTGGTCTGGAACGCGATGCCGTCGATGACGCTGATGATCTCGGCGATCTTCTTGGACGAGGTCTGGATGCCGGACATGGTGGTGACCACCTGCGCCACCACCGCGCCGCCATGCGAGGCGACATCGGCGGCGCCGATCGCCAGCTGGTTGGCCTGACGCGCGCTTTCCGCATTCTGCTTGACGGTGGAGGTGAGTTCCTCCATCGAGGCGGCGGTTTCTTCCAGATTGGCCGCCTGTTGTTCGGTGCGTTGCGACAGATCGTTGTTGCCGGCGGCAATTTCACTGGCGGCCGCACTGATCTGTATGGCAGAGGTCTGGATGCCGGAAACGATCTCGGTCAACTGCGCCACGGTGGCATTGGCATCGTCGCGCATGCGCGCAAACACGCCCTGGAAGTCGCCATCCATGCGCACGCTGAGGTCGCCTTCGGCCAGCGCGCTGAGCAGGCTGGAAATACGCTCCAGTCCCTGCGCGGTGGTGTCCAGCAAGCCGTTGAGCTGACGGCCGAATTCCAGATAGAAGCCGTGCTTGTCGTCCAGTGCCAGGCGCTGCCCGAAGTCACCCATCAAGGCGGACTGCACCACTGCAGCGACTTCTCGTTGCGTGCTGACCTCGGCGCTGACATTGCGCCACAGCAACATGCTGCCGCTGCGATGGCCGTCGGCGGCATACAGTGGAGTCATGGTCAGGTCCAGCGTCACCGGACCGAAGGTGTAGCGTTCCAGGGAGGTGGACTGCAACTGCTGCAGGCGCTGCAAGCGCGCCCTGCCGTCGGCATCGGTGCCGAACACATACTCCAGCGGGTTGCCGACCACTGCGTCGGCGCTGAAGCCCTGCTGGCCCTTGGCATGAAATGCCGCTTCGCCGCATTTCAACGAGGCATGCAGCGCTTCGGTGATGAACACCGCATTGTGCTGCTCGTCGGCCAGCAGCACTTCCATCTCCGAATGCTCCAGCGCGGTGCGGATGCGCAGGTTTTCGTTGGCGATCTGCGCATCGCGCTCGATGCGCTGGCGCAGGTCGGTCTGCATGCGCTGCATGGCGCCCATCAGGCGACCGACTTCGTCCTGGCGCTGCGCGGCAATCTGGTTGTCCAGCTTGCCGGAGGCAATCGCATTGGCCACCTTTGCGGCGGCATCCAGCGGACCCACCACCTGACGGCGCAACAGTGCAAACAGCGCAATGCTGAGCACCAGCGCCGAGCCCAGGCCAACTGCCAGAATGGTCCACAACAGACGATGTGCCTGCTGCATGATCGCCGCATACGGCACCACCACACCCAGCGCAAAGCGCTCCTGCGCCTGGCCGATCTGCAATGGCACATAGGCGCTGACCGTGCCGGCTGCATCCGGCGTGAAATCCAGATAGTCCTTGCCGGCCCTGGTCGCCTCCAGCATCGCGCGATAGTCGGCGCCGTCGGCCGGCTTGCCGATCCGCGCAGCGTCACGCGAGGCCAGAATCACCCCGGCAGGCGAGATCAGCTCGACATAGCCGTCGTCCATCGGACGTAGCGCACTCAGGCGTTTCTGCAACGCGGCCAGGGCGAAATCCACCGAGACCACGCCCACATACCTGCCCTGATCCATGATGGGCGTGGACAAGGTGGTCATCAGCACCGGCTTGCCGCCGATCTGGTAATCGTAGGGGCCAGCCACGATCTGCCGGCCCAGCTCGCGCGGTTTGAGGTTCCAGTCGCCGTCGCCGGGTTTTTCGTAACCGACCAAGGGTTCGCGGATCAGCGACTGCCCGTTGTAGGCCCAGTAGGTCATGAAACGACCGGTGTTGTCGTGGCCCTGGGCATCGACATAGTCGCCGTCCTTGCCATCGAAGGCCTGCGGTTCCCACAACGTCCCCATGCCCACCCATTCGGGATGGTTCTGCAGCTGGTCGTGCACGATCGCCGCCGCCGCATCGCGGCTCACCCCACCATGGGCACGCTGCGCCAGCAAGGCGCTGGCGACCGACTGGCCGGTGGTGAACGCCTGCCCCAGCTCGTTGCCGATCTGCTCGGCCTGATAGCGCGCCGCGTTCTGCATCGTGGTCTGTGCCGAGGCGATCAGCGCGCGACTGCTTTGCCAGTAGCTGATCGCTGCAGTCAGACCGAAACACAGCAATGCAGCCACTGCGGTGCCCAGCATCAGGCGGTACGCCAGACTGCCGCCGGAGCGAGATTGCGTGGAAGAAACGGTCATGGGAGTCGCTGCGAAAGAAGGGGTTGACTGCTGAAGGCGACGGTGTGGATGTTGCTCAGCCGGTGGCGAGCAGGGCTCCTGCGGGTGCGCCAACGCGGCTATGGCTGCGCTGTGCAGGAACCGCTGCGCTCACCCGGAAGCTGGACACCGCTTCGTCGAGCTGCTGCGCCTGCTGCTGCATGGCGTTGGCGGCGGCGGTGGCTTCTTCCACCAGCGCGGCGTTCTGCTGGGTGCTCTCGTCCATCTGGGTGACGGTGAGATTGACCTGCTCGATACCGGCCGATTGCTCCTGGGAGGCGGCGGAGATCTCGCTCATGATGTCGGTGACGCGCTGCACCGAGGACACGATCTCGGCCATGGTCTTGCCGGCCTGATCCACCAGCGCCGACCCCTGTGCCACCTTGCCGACCGAATCGTCGATCAGGTGCTTGATCTCTTTCGCCGCGCCGGCCGAGCGCTGTGCCAGCGTGCGCACCTCGGAGGCCACCACGGCAAACCCGCGGCCCTGTTCGCCGGCACGCGCGGCTTCCACCGCGGCGTTCAAGGCCAGGATATTGGTCTGGAACGCGATGCCGTCGATGACGCTGATGATCTCGGCGATCTTCTTGGACGAGGTCTGGATACCGGACATGGTGTCCACCACCTGGCTGACCACGTGCCCGCCTTGCGATGCCACCGATGCCGCACCGATCGCCAGTTGATTGGCCTGACGTGCGCTCTCGGCGTTCTGCTTGACGGTGGAGGTGAGTTCCTCCATCGAGGCGGCGGTTTCTTCCAGGTTGGCGGCCTGCTGCTCGGTACGCTGCGACAGGTCGTTGTTGCCGGCAGCGATCTCGCTGGCCGATCCGGTGATGGAACTGGCGGCTTGCTGGATGCGTCCGACGATGCCGGCCAGCTGCGTGGCGGTGGTGTTGGCATCGTCGCGCATGCGTGCAAACACGCCGTGGAACTGGCCGTCCATGCGCGCGGTGAGGTCGCCCTCGGCCAGCGCGGCCAGCAACTCGGACAGCTTGCCCAGATTGCGATCGCTGACCTCCATCATCGCGTTGAGGTCGTTGATCATCCGTGCCGAATCGTGCTTGAAGCGTGTGGCATCGCCGCGCTGGCTGAAGTCGCCATTGGCTGCGGCCTGGGCCAGGCGCTTGATCTCGGTGTTGATCGCCAGCAGGCTGGCCTTGGCCGCATCCATCGCTTCGTGCAGCACGGCACGCGTGCCGGGCAGGCGTGCGGCGTCGCGCGACAGGTCGCCCTGCGCGTATTCGTTGAGTACCCCGATCGCATCGATGATGGCGTCCAGGTGTTCGAAGATCATGGTGTTGATGCCGCCCGCCAGCTCGCCGTAGACACCGGGGAAATCGGTCGGCATGCGGTGGCTGACGTCTTCGCCGGCGTGCATGTGCATCATCACCTTGGTCTGCGCGGAGAAGCGCTCCAGCGTGTGCACCATCGCGTCGGTGGCCTTGAGCATCTGGCCGATTTCATCGCTGCCGTGCTGGGCGGTGCGCACGCTCAGATCGCCACGCGCCACACCCTTGATGGCGGCGAGCGCACGCGACACCGGCTCCAGAATCGAGTTGCCGATCAGCCAGCCCACCAGCAGATTGATCAGTACCAGCACGCCGCCGGCCACGGCGACAATGCCGGTGAAGGCCAGCGCCTGTGCCTGGGTGTCGTCCAGATACACGCCGGTGCCGATCACCCAGCCCCACGGCTTGTACAGCGCCGCGTAGGAGGTCTTCTGCACCGGGTCTTTTTCGCCCGGCTTGGCCCAGGCGTAATCGACGTAGCCGCCGCCAGCCTGCGCGGCAGTGACGAATGCCGGAAAGATGCGCTTGCCGTCCGGGCTCAGCACATCGTTGAGCGGTTTGCCGTTGAGATCCGGGCGGGTGGGGTGCATCAGCATCACCGGCGCCTGGTCGGTGACGTAGATGTAATCCACACCGCCGCGTGCGCGCATGGTGGACAAGGTATGCAGCGCGGCCTTCTTGGCGGTCGCCACATCCATCTCGCCTTTTTCGGCGCGCTCGGCATACCCATTGACCACCGCGATCGCCATTTCGATCTGGCTCTTGAGCCCATCGCGGCGCGTATCGGTGAGATCCACGTATTGCATGCGCGCGGCGATCACCGCCAGCGCGATGATGCCAAGCGCCACCAACGCAGTCTGGAACAGGAACTTGCGCTTGAGCGGCACGTTGGCCAGCGTGTTTGCGATCGTGGTCTTGAACGTCATGGCAGGTATCCAGTGAAAGGATGTGTGACCGGGATATGTCGGATAGCGACCCGATTGCAGAAAGGTTGAGCGTTGCCCGACGGCTGGTGTGCGGGTGGCTTGCAGTGCTTTTTTGAAGCCATTTTTGAAGCCGTTGCTGGTCCCGCGCCGGCACACGACTCGGTAAGCCTGCGGCGGGTTACGCGCACCGTCAGGCCGCACAGCGCACGCCGCACGCCGACCTGGACGTCAGGTCGCGTGGATCGGCGCAGCGTGGGGGCTGGCTGGAATGTGCTTGCGGTGCCGCCACGACCGAGGAGTGACGGTGTAGACGTTCGGCGGATGCGCAGTACTTTTGTTAGCCGCTCTTAGTTGCGCTGCGTGCTGCTGACGCTTGCCACGGACTGCTGCAGCTTCTGCAATTGGCTCCACAACTGGTGGCGGGTATCGCCGGCGTGGCCAAGCGACAAGGCTTGTGCGGTTTGCAGATCGCCATCGTGCAGGGCGCGATTGGCCTGACGGTGTTGCGCCAGATACTGGCCCAACTGCTGCTGCACCAGCGCAAACTGCCGTGCCTGTTCGCCTTGCGGTGCAGTAGCCTGGAAGTAACCGGCATGCCGCGCGATACGTTGACGCAGATGGCCCAGACGCTCGTCGTAGGCATCGACGCGTGCGAGGTCATGCGAGGCGGCAAGCTGCGCACGCTGGTCGTCGCGCAATTGCACCAGATCGATGGCAAGCGACTGCAGCGCGCTCACCGGGACGTTGTCCAGAAGCACCGAGACCGGCGCCGCCGGTGCGGCGAAGGAGGGGGGCAACGACACACCGGCAGCCAGCAGCGCGACAACGAGCATGGAGCCCAGCATGTGGCGGGCAGAGCGTGTGGAATTGGCGGTGTGCATGCGGAGTTCCTTCGACGTAGCGCGGGCAAGACTGCCCTCATTGCTCTGTGTATCGGCCGCGGAAGCTTGCGCTTGATCACCTTTCGACCAACGGCAATGCTGGGTGGAATCTCAGGGGCCTTGCGATGTGGCAGGGGGGGGCGAGGTGGGGTATGTCTGCCGGTTTTTGCCTGATAGCAAAACGCCCCGACAGGATCGGGGCGTTTTGAGCGTCAGTGACAACGTGCGCGAAGCGTCTAGTAGCGGTGCCAGCATTGCGCGTGATTGGTGATTGGCTGCGGCGCCGTACCCTCACCCCAACCCCTCTCCCGGCGGGAGAGGGGCTATGAACCCTTCTCCCTGCGGGAGAAGATGGCGCGCAGCGCCGGATGAGGGTACGGGCGAAGCCTGGTGCGCTTAAAGCCTCGTGAGCAAAAGTACTCTCTGATGCCTAGACCCACTTCAGATGCCAAAGCACCGTCAGACGCTTAAACCACCACCAGACGCCGAGCGGCAGGGGCGCTACTTGCCGACGGCAGCGCGGCGTTCGGCTGGATCTGGAAGATCGCCACCGCATCGGACAGCTCACCGGCCTGTTGTTCCATCGCACGCGCGGCGGCACTGGCTTCTTCCACCAACGCGGCGTTCTGCTGAGTGGCTTCGTCCATCTGCGTCACGGTGAGATTGACCTGTTCGATACCGGCGGATTGCTCCTGCGAGGCGGCGGAGATCTCGCCCATGATGTCGGTCACGCGCTGCACGCTGGCGACCACTTCGGTCATGGTGGTGCCGGCCTGATTCACCAATAGCGAGCCTTCGGCGACCTTGCCGACCGAATCGTCGATCAGGTGCTTGATCTCCTTGGCCGCGCCAGCCGAGCGCTGGGCCAGCGTTCGCACTTCCGAGGCAACCACGGCAAAACCGCGGCCCTGATCGCCCGCACGCGCCGCTTCCACTGCGGCGTTCAAGGCCAGGATGTTGGTCTGGAAGGCGATGCCGTCGATGACGCTGATGATGTCGGCGATCTTCTTCGACGATGCCTCGATGTCGGCCATCGTGGCGACCACCTTGTTCACCACCTCGCCCCCTTGCGAGGCGACGCTGGCCGCGCCGATCGCCAATTGGTTGGCCTGGCGGGCGCCTTCGGCGTTCTGCCTGACGGTGGAGGTAAGTTCTTCCATCGAGGCAGCGGTTTCTTCCAGGTTGGCCGCTTGTTGTTCGGTGCGCTGCGACAGATCGTTGTTGCCGGCGGCGATTTCGCTGGCGGCGGTGTTGATCGAAACGGTGGCGTGCTGGATGCGCCCGACGATGCCGGACAGCTGCTCGGTGGTGGCATTGGCATCGTCACGCATCTGCGCGAACACGCCATGGAACTGGCCGTGCATGCGCTCGGTTAGATCACCCGCAGCAATCGCCTGCAGCACCTTGGACAGCGCGCCCAGATTGCCATCGGCGGTGGCCATCAGCTGATTGAGGCTCTCCACCATCGCGAGGAAGTCGTACTGGAAGCGCTGCGTATCGCCGCGCACGCTGAAGTCGCCATTGGCAGCGGCCTGCGCCAGCAGCTTGATTTCGCTGTTCATCGCAGAAAGATTGCGTTTGACCGCGTCCATGGTGTCGCTGAGCACGGCTTTTTCGCCGGGCAGTCGATCCATGTCCTGGCTCAGATCGCCGATCGCATAGCGCGACATGATCCGTGCAAGCTTCATCTTCACCGCAATATGCGATTCGACCAGTGCATTGGTGTCGCGCACCATGCTGCCGTATTCGCCGGGAAACGCCGCTTCGTCCATGCGGAAGCTGATCTGCCCGCTGTCGTGGCGGCGGGCCATGTCCTGCTGCGCCGCGGAGACGGCTTTGAGCTGTTCCTGCATGCCACGCATGCTGGTCAACAACTGGCCGGGTTCGTCGCCGGGCTGCGGGCCGATCGGGTTGTCCAGCTTGCCGTGCGCGATCGCTTCGGCCACTTGCGTGGCTTGCGTCAATGGACGCACCAGGCTGCGCGAAATCAGCCACGCCAGTGCGGCAGCGAGGAACGCCGACAGCAGGCCGAAAGCGATCAAGGCGCGGTTGGCCAGCGCGACGCTGCCCAGGATGGCCGCTGCACCTGCAGCGTTCTGTTGGTTCTGCAGTTCCACTGCGGCGGCAATCGCGTTGGAGCGACGTTCCAGCAGCGGCTGCGCTTCACCGTTCAACAGGTGTTTGGCGCCTTCCAGATCGCCGTCGCGGGCCATTCCCAGCAGGCGATTATTGGTGGCTCGGGCGGCGGTGAGGCTGTCTTCGATGACCTGACGCGCGCGCATGCCTTCGGTGGTGGTCGGCAAACGCTTGAGCGCGGCCCACAGCTCCGCGTAGTGGGCGCGATTGGTCTTGAGCTCTGTGTCGATCGCGGGCTGCTGCTGCGGCGTCGCCAGCAGGAAGTCGCGGATGTAGCGCTCGCCGAGCATGTTGCTTTCGCGCATCTGGTTGAGCAGCTGCGCCTTGCGGTTATTGATTTCGATGATGATCGAGACCTGGTTCTTGACCGTCTTGAACTCGTATAAGGCCAGGCTGGTGGAGCCGGCCAATAGAACGATCAACAAGGTGAAAGCCAATGCCAGGCGTCGCCCGACGTTGAGCGAATGCAGAAATTTCATGGTGTTCTCTGGGAGGGAGGGAGGAAAAGAGGTACAGCGGTAGCGTCCGCTCGCCGAGCTTCTTGAGCTGGCCGGCGTTCGCTGGCGCGCTTGCGTTCATGGTCATCGCGACGTCCGCGCGGGCGGCTGAGTGCGCAATGTCAGCACTGAGCAAGCGGAGCAGGGCGCGGCAAAATCGCCGAGCGCGGCGCGCAGAAACGTGCGGCATGAGCAAAGGGGCGCTGCCAGACCGGTCAACGCATGGCGCGGTGCGCAGCAATAATGAAAAAGCCCCGGCATCGCTGCCGGGGCTTCTCGTCGAGGTGGCCGCCAGATCCGCGGCCGTGCGAGGTGCTGAAAAATCAGAACTCGTGCCAGCTCGAATCGCCGTCGGCCGCTGCTGCGACCGATGCACGTGCGGCCATTGCCGGCTTGCGCCGGGGCTTGGCTGCAGCGGCAGTGGTGGTGCTCGCGGTTGCCGGTCGCTTGGCGACAGCGGCCTTGTCGTTTGCCACACGCTGCGGCGCCGGGCGGCTTGGCGTCGACGGCAGCGCCGCAGCCTGCTGCACCTTGAAGATCGACACCGCATCGGAGAGATGCCCGGCCTGTTCTTCCATCGCACGCGCGGCGGCGGTGGCCTCTTCCACCAGCGCGGCGTTCTGCTGGGTGGCTTCGTCCATCTGCGTCACAGTGAGATTGACCTGCTCGATGCCGGCCGATTGCTCCTGCGAGGCGGCGGAGATCTCGCCCATGATGTCGGTGACGCGCTGCACCGACGACACGATCTCGGCCATGGTCTTGCCGGCCTGATCCACCAGTGCCGCCCCCTGCGCCACCTTGCCGACCGAGTCGTCGATCAGGTGCTTGATCTCCTTCGCAGCGCCGGCCGAACGCTGCGCCAGCGTGCGCACCTCCGATGCCACCACCGCAAACCCACGCCCCTGTTCGCCGGCACGCGCCGCTTCCACTGCGGCATTCAAGGCCAGGATATTGGTCTGGAAGGCGATGCCGTCGATGACGCTGATGATCTCGGCGATCTTCTTGGACGACACCTCGATGCCCGACATGGTGGTGACCAGCTGCGCCACCACATTGCCGCCTTGCGCGGCGACGTTCGCCGCGCCGATCGCCAGTTGATTGGCCTGGCGTGCGTGCTCGGCGTTCTGCTTCACGGTGGAGGTGAGCTCTTCCATCGAGGCGGCGGTTTGTTCCAGATTGGCCGCTTGTTGCTCGGTGCGCTGCGACAGATCCTGATTGCCGGCCGCGATGTCGCTGGCAGCCGAATCGATCGAGCTGGTGGCGTGCTGGATGCGCGCGACGATGCTGGACAATTGTTCGGTAGTGGCGTTGGCGTCGTCGCGCATGCGCGCGAACACGCCATTGAACTGGCCGTGCATGCGCTCGGTCAGATCGCCGGCGGCGATGGCCTGCAGCAATGTCGACAACGAACTCAGATTGGCATCGGCGGTGGCCATCAGCTGATTGAGGCTGTCCACCATTGCGTGGAAGTCGTACTGAAACCGCTGCGCATCGCCACGCACGCTGAAGTCGCCATTGGCGGCGGCCTGTGCGAGCACCTTGATCTCGCTGTTCATCGCCGACAGGTTGGCCTTGACGGTGTCCATGGTGTCGCTGAGCACGGCTTTTTCGCCTGGCAGGCGATCCATGTCCTGGCTCAGATCGCCGATCGCATAGCGCGACATGATCTGCGCGAGCTTCATCTTGACCGCGATATGCGCGCCGACCAGGCTGTTGGTGTCGTGCACCATGGTGCCGTAGTCGCCCGGGAACGCGGTCTGATCCATGCGGAAGCTGATCTCGCCGGCATCGTGGCGTTGCGCCATTTCCGACTGTGCGGCGAGCACGGCCTGCAACTGACGCTGCATGCCCTGCATGCTCTGCAGCAACTGCCCGGCCTCGTCGCGGCTGTCGATATGGATGGCGTTATCCAGCTTGCCTTGCGCGATGGCACCGGCCACTCGCGTGGCGCGACCCAGCGGGCCGGCGATGCTGCGCGCAATGAACCAGCCGGCGAACGCGGCCAGCAACACCGCCAGCGTCATCGCCGCAATCATGATGCGCACCGAGCGCTGGTACGCCGCTTCGGCGCTGGCGATCTCGGTATTCATATGCGCGGTGTTGAACTTGGTCAGTTCCACCAGCTTGGCGAACAGGTCGCGCCGCGCCGGGCGCGATTGTTCGTCGGACACCGCATTGGCCGTGACCAGATCGCCGGCACGCACGGCTGCGCCGAGCGCGGCGTTGGCCTTGTAGTAGTCGGCGAGCTTTTGCTTGACCCCGTCGTACAGCTCGGCTTCTTTGCCGGGCATGGTGGTCTTGGCGTATGCGGCTTGTGCCAGATCCACTTCGCCGCGCGCCTTGTCCATGCGCTCGAAGTAGTTCTGTACCGCCTTCGGGTCGTCGGCATGCGCAAGTTGCGCAAGCTCGTAGGTGCGGAATTCGCCTAATAACGCGCGCATTTCGCTGAGCTGCTGCACCGCCGGTGCCCAGGTATGGCCGATCTCGCGCAACAGATGCGCATTGGCTTGCATGCGTGCCAGGGCGAACACGCCCAGGCTCAAGGTGATCAGTGCGGTAAACGAAAAGGCGACAGCCAGCTTGCGTGCGACGGCGAGATTGCGGAACCAGTTCATCGGAGTCATCTCTTGCTGACAGAGATCAATGGGCACCGTTGGCGTCTGGCAATGCATCAGGCGCGCTAGGACGGTCGCTGAGTCAGACGTGGCCGAGGGCCAAGACACACCGCGGGTCGTGCCATGCCGCGCGGGTTCGTAGATGCCGGCGGGCCCCAGACCGCCGGAAAACATCACACCATGATGTTGCTGTTGTTGCCGTTGTTACGCGGCGTCCATGCCGCATCGCTGCATACCCTTGGACAGCTTGTGTCAGGCGGCTTGCGGTACGCGCAGTGAGCGCACCAGGCCACCGATGTCCACGATCAGCGAGACCCGGCCATCGCCCAGGATGGTGGCGCCGGAGACGCCCGGGATACGGCGATAGTTGTTTTCGATGTTCTTGACCACGACCTGCTGCTGGCCAAGCAATTCGTCCACTTCCAGCGCGATCTTCTGGCCGTCGCCTTCGACCACCACCACCAGCGATTCCTTGGAGGACTGTTGCCCGCCGAAACCGTAGTAATCGGTGAGCGACAGGATCGGCAGATATTCGCCACGCACCCGCAGCACCCGGCCGTCGCCGGCCATCGAGCGGACATCTTCCGGCGCCGGCTGCAGCGCTTCGAGCACGTAGGACAGCGGCAGGATCAGGGTTTCGCCGGCGACCGATACGGTCATGCCGTCCAGGATGGCCAGGGTCAGCGGCAGACGGATCAGCACGCGGGTACCGCTACCGGCGCTGCTTTCCAGCTGCACTTCGCCACCCAGGCCCTGGATGTTGCGGCGGACCACGTCCATGCCCACGCCACGACCGGAGAGATCGGTCACTGCGTCAGCGGTGGAGAAGCCCGGTGCGAAGATCAGATCCCACACCTGCGCATCGGTCGGGTTGTCCGGCACGGCAATGCCGCGTTCGGCCGCTTTTTCCAGGATCTTGGCGCGATTGAGGCCACGGCCGTCGTCGCTGACTTCGATCACGATGTGACCGCCCTGGTGCGATGCAGCCAGGGTGATGGTGCCGGTCTCGTCCTTGCCGGAGGCGCGGCGCGCATCGGGCATTTCCAGACCATGGTCGATCGAGTTGCGCACCAGGTGCACCAACGGATCGGCAATTTTTTCGATCAAGCCCTTGTCCAGTTCCGTGCTTTCGCCAATCGTGCGCAGACGCACCTGCTTGCCGAGGCGGCTGGAGAGGTCGCGCACCAGACGCGGGAAGCGGCGGAACACCGCATCGACGGGCAGCATGCGCACCCCGATGACCGCTTCCTGCAGATCGCGGGTGTTGCGCTCGAGCAGATCCAGACCGGCAAACAACTGTTCGGCATGCGCCGGGTCCAGGCCGGTGGAGACCTGCTTGAGCATGGCCTGCGTAATGACCAGTTCGCCGACCAGGTTGATCAGGGCATCGACCTTGTCGACGCTGACGCGGATGGAGCTTTCGGCTTCGGCCGCGGCGGCCTTGGCAGGCGTGGCAACGGCGGCGGCAGGTTCTGCAGCGGCCGTTGGTGCAACCGCGACGGCGGCAGTGTCAGCCGCGTCGACCGCCAGGCTCGGCGGCGGGCCGGGCACGGCCATCGGGCGGATATCCAGCTCGCAATCGTCCACCACCCAGGCAAAGGTATCTTCGATCTTGCTGCGCGGAATCTTGCCGATCAGGCCCAGATCCCAGGCCAGATAGGCTTCCAGCGGGTCGATGTTTTCAAAGCCCGGCATGCGCTCCAGACGTGCGGCAATCTGCAGCGGGCCCAGGTGCTCGAGCTCGCGGATGATGCGCAGCGGGTCGTTGCCGCTCATGAACAGCGACGGCGCCGGGGTAAAGCCGATGTGCCAGGCTTCGGGTTCTTCTTCCTTCGGCTTGGCAACGACTGCAGCTACCGGGGCTTCGCCAGCCAGCACCGCGTTCAAGCGGGTGTGCACGGCCTTGACCGCAGCCGGGTCGGCCGGGGTGCCGTGTTCGGCTTCGCGCAGCAGGGCGCGCAGCACGTCGACCGAGCCGAGCATGGCATCGACCGCATTGGGTGCGAGCTGGCGCTTGTTGGAGCGCAGTTCGTCCAGCAGCGTCTCAAGCACGTGGGTCAGGCCGGCGACGGCCTCGAAACCGAAAGTGGCAGCGCCACCCTTGATCGAGTGCGCGGCGCGGAACACCGAGTTGATGATTTCCGGGTCGCGGTTGCCCTCTTCAAGGGACAGCAGCCCGGCCTCCATCGCGTCGAGCCCTTCACGGCTTTCCTCGAAAAAGGTGGCGTGGAAACGTTGCAGGTCCATGCTCATGGGTGCGAAATCCGATGGTGAGGCGAGAGAGAATTAACCCAGAACTTTCTGGACGGTGGCGATCAGCTGTTCTGGATTGAACGGCTTGACCAGCCAGCCGGTGGCACCGGCAGCTTTGCCTTCGGATTTCTTGTCGGCCGCCGATTCGGTGGTGAGCATCAGCATCGGGGTGAACTTGTAGTCCGGCAGTTGGCGCAGTTCGCGAATCAGCGAAATGCCGTCCATGTTGGGCATGTTCACGTCGGTCACCACCGCATTGAAGCGCTGGCCCTTCGCGCGGCCCAGCGCAACGGCGCCGTCTTCGGCTTCTTCGACGGCAAAGCCGGCAGAGGTGAGGGCGAAAGAGACCATCTGGCGCATTGACGCCGAATCGTCCACCACCAAGATACGTGCGCTCATGCGGCGTTCTCCACAGATTTCAGGTTGTCATTGGATGCGGAAAGTCCGAGCGCGTCGGTGACGCCGAGCAGACGGGCCGCATCTCTAAAAGTGTCGTTGCAGCCATCGAACTCGGTGTTCAACCCGGCCTGGCGGCGGGCCTGCACGAAGGCGCAGAGCAACTGCACGCTGGCGGTGTGGATGCGGCGGACTTCACCGGCGTCAAGCACCAGGTCGCCATCCTCCGCGAGGACTGCGGCTAGCTTTTGCTTGAGGTCGGTGCTGGTCTCGATGCCGAGATCCTCACCCAATGTCACTGTGCTCATCGTTGCTCCGAACGGACGGTTCTATGCGTACTAACGGCGGGGGGCGGGAAAGCTTTAACGTTGAATCGCTGCGCGTGCATGCGCGCGTCAGCTATGCGGCGCATCAATGCAGCAGATGGCTGGCGTCGAGCAGGATCATCGGCTGATGACCCAGGCGCGCGACGCCGCGGAACAGGTTGTTGGAAATGCGGCACAGGCGGGCGTTGTCCGGTGGCTCGATCTGCTGATCGGTGAGGCTGGTGACGTCTTCCACCGCCGACACGCGCAGACCCATGGTTTCGCCGTTTTCTTCCAGCACCACCACGCGGGTGTGCAGGTCCATGTCCACCGCCGATGCACCGAGATGGATACCCAGATCCATCACCGGTACCACCTGGCCACGCAGATTCATGATGCCGAGCATCGCGCTGGGGGTGCCGCGCAATGGCAGCAGCGGCACCGGCAAGACCACTTCCTGCACCTTGAGCAATTCGAGTGCATACGTCTGTTCGCCGCAGCGCAGGCGCAGCCAACGCGTACTGCGTTCGGCCGCGCGCCGTTCGGCATGGATGCGCTCGGCCTGGCCGGGCGCGAGCAGCGCTTCGAGGCCTTGCGGATAGATCGATGGCGGTGGCGCGCGGTGCGGTGCGATCGGCGCTTGCGCCGCGCGCGCAGGTGCCGGCGCGGCTGGTGCGGCAAGACCGAAGGCCGGGTCCGCGTCCATCTCCGACAACAGATCGGCAGCCAGCAAGTCGGCACTGGAGGCGGCGGTGCCGAAGGCCGGGTCTGCGTCCATTTCGGCCATCAGATCGGCCGTGCTCATGAACGGGCTGGGCGCGGCGGTGGCGAAGGCGGGATCGGCATCCATTTCGGCCAGGAAATCGGCGGCGATGTCTGCAGCGCTCGGCGCGGCAACGACGGGCGGGCCGAAGGCCGGGTCGGCATCCATTTCGGCCAGGAAATCGGCGGCGATGTCTGCAGCGCTCGGTGCGGCGACGACGGGCGGGCCGAAGGCCGGGTCGGCATCCATCTCGGCCAGGAAATCGGCGGCGATGTCTGCAGCGCTCGGCGCGGCGGCGACGGGCGGGCCGAAGGCCGGGTCGGCATCCATCTCGGCCAGGAAATCGGCGGCAATCGCTTCGGCACTGAGGACGGTGGCACCTACTTCCGGTGCAACGGTGCTCTGCGCAGGTGGCTCTGCCAGCGCGAGGTCCGCCTCGGCTGGCGCCGCTGCAGCGGCGATGTCGGCAGTAGCCACCGCAGCGGTGATGGCAGAGGCAGTGACGGTCGCGGCAGCGGGGATCTCCACGCCGGCATCGTGCAGCAGGCCTTCCAGATAATCGTCGAGCTCACCGTTGGCGGTGTGGTTGCTCATGCGGCTTGCTCCATGGGCAGCGCGTCATCGGCCAGCACCCATTCCAGCGCGTGGCGATAGGCAGACAGGCCACGGCCCTGGTAGTCGCCGCCGGTGGCGGGAACGGTCAGCGCCGCAGCGTTACAGATACGGGTATCCACCGGCACCGCGTCTTCCCAGACGACTGCGCCGTAAGTGGCCTGCATTTCCTTGAGCGTCTCGGTGCCGGCGCGGGTGCGGCGGTCGAACAGGGTCGGCAGGATCGACACCGGCAACGGGCGGCGACGCGAGCGCTGCACCATGTCGGCGGTGCGCACCATGCTGGCCAGGCCATGCAGGGCGAGCGGCTCGGCCTGGGTCGGCACCACCACGCGATCGCAGGCGGCCAGGGCATTGATCATCAGCAGGCCGAGCGTGGGCGGGCAGTCCAGCAGGATGTAATCGTGCTGGCCGGCGTGGCGGGTCATCGCGTTCTGCAGGGCCAGGCCCAGGCCGGGCTGATTGGCGCTACGGCGTTCCAGCGTGGCCAGCGCGGCTTGCGCGCACACATACGACAGGCCGGGAATGCTGCTTTCGTGGGCCAGGCTGGCCAGGTCGCTCGGCGGGGTGCCGAACAGGTCCAGCACCCCGCGCGGCGGCGGGTCCACCGCCACGCCGAACGCGCGGGTCAGCGAGGAGTGCGGATCGAGATCGACCAACAGCACCCGGTGGCCGAGCGCGGCCAGGCCGCGACCCAGTGCCAGCGTCGTGGTGGTCTTGCCCACGCCGCCCTTTTGGTTGGCGATTGCCCAGATACGCATCTCACTGCACTCCTTGAATTACGGCGGGGACGGAACTTGTGCCGCTTTCGGTGGTGACGGCCGTTTGGCCGCCGTCAGACTTGGGAAGCTTCGGCGCCCCGGCGGCGGTCGCATGCATCTGCGATGGCGGATCGGGTGCGAGTGAGCCAGCCGAATCAGCGAGGATGATCAACACCACGCGCCGGTTCGCATTCCGTCCCGCCTCAGTGCTGTTATCGGCACGTGCGCGGAATTCTCCATAGCCCACCATCGCCAATCGCTGCGGGGCGACGCCGTCGTCGGCAAACAGGTGCACCACGCTGGCGGCACGCGCGGCCGACAGCTCCCAGTTGGAGGGGAACTGTGCGGTGGCGATCGGCTGGTTATCGGTATAGCCCTCCACGCGCACGCCGTTGGGCGCATCGCGCAGCACCGAGGCGAGGGTGGACAGCGTGTCGCGGGCGGTGCCGGCCAAGGCGGCCGAGCCGGTGCCGAACAGGATGTCGCTGTTGATCTCCACTTCGATCCACAGATCGTTGCGGCGGATGGTGATGAGTTTCTTGTCGATCAGCGGCGCCAGCGTCTTGCTCAGCTGCGCGGCCACCGCATCCATCTGCCGCTGCGCACGCGCCAGTTGCGCCTGGTTGCGCAGCGACACCGGCATGCGCATCTGCGCGGCCATCGATGGCAGCAGGGTGGGGTCGGTGGGGCCGCTGGAGGCGGCCATCGGTGCGCCGGCCTTGATCACCGACGGGCGGTCGTAATCGGCCCCCAGGGTCTGGGTCTTGCCGATCTGCACCGGGCTGGCGGCAGTGGACGAGCCACCGAACGCGGTGGTCAGCGCCTGTGCCATGACCTTGTACTTGCCCTCGTTGAGCGAGGAGATCGCGTACATCACCACGAAGAACGCCAGCAGCAGCGTCATCAGATCGGCATACGGAATCGCCCACGCTTCGTGGTTGCCATGGTCTTCGTGGTGTTTGCGACGGCGGGCCATGGGGGGGCTAATGCAAGTAGCCTGCCAATTTCGACTCGATGTTGCGCGGGTTCTCGCCCTGGGCGATCGCGATCAAGCCTTCGATCGCCATTTCGCGCTCGTTGGTGCTGCAATGGATGACGCTCTTGAGCTTGGCGGCCACCGGCAGGAACAGCAGATTGGCCGAGGCGATGCCGTAGATGGTGGCGGTGAACGCCGCGGCGATGCCATGGCCGAGCATGGCCGGGTCGGCCAGGTTCTTCATCACCGCCATCAGCCCCAGCACCGCACCGATGATGCCCAGCGTGGGCGCATAGATGCCCATGCCTTCGAACACCTTGGCCGCGGCAAGATCCTGACGCTCCTGGTTGTCCATTTCGATCTCGAGCATGTGCCGCATGGATTCGGGCTCCACGCCATCGACCAGCATCTGCAGGCCCTTGCGCAGGAACGCGTCGTCCTGGCGCGGGAGCTGGTCTTCCAGGCCCAGCAGGCCCTGGCGACGGGCGATGTTGCTCCATTCGACAATGCGCGCCAGCAGCTGCGGGCGGTCGCTGGCCGGCGGCTGGATCACCCAGCGCAGGATCTTGAAGGCGCGCCGGAAAACCGCCGGCGAGGTGTGCAGCAGGATCGCCGCCACGGTGCCGACGATGACGATCACGAAGGCAGCCGGCGACCACAGCGACGAAATGCCGGCGCCTTTCAACACGCTGCCGCCCACGATCGCCACGATCGCAAGCACCAGTCCGATAATGCTGAGTCTGTCCATGGAAGCGATATCGGCGCGAGCGCGGCGGACTTGATAGAGCAGATGGTCGAGAGCGCCAGAAAGTTGTCGTTTTGCGGCATGGGCCGCTTCTACTCGGGCGTCGGTGCAGGGTTTCCAGGTCATCGGCGCATGCGTTCCCGGCCAGGGCGTGTCATCAATCCCGCAGCAGGCCCCGCCGCCTGTGCGCCTGCACGCAGGCATCAAGCGCGCGCATGTTCGGTGTGGCGATCGCGATGGGGACGGCCGCCAAGCGGCGTGTGGTGGGCGATGCCCTCACGTCGATCCAGTCTCTTGCTGAGCCCGGTTTTAAATGAGGTATGTGCTGGCGCTTCGGTTAACCGCTTGCGTCCGGTTGCGGGCGAGGGTGTGTTGCTTGCAGCGATCACGCTGCTGCAGCCGGCGACGCAGCAGGCCCTACCGTGCCGTGTGCAAGCGTGGCGGGCCGGCCGCCCATCGTGGACGGCTTGCAATGCAGCAGGTCTGTTGCGCGGCAGAATGCGCTGCCGCATGGGCTGTGCTACTTAGCTTTCCACGGCATTGGAACGATCTAATTGCATCTGCCTGGGGAAGCGGGCGCAAGAGGAGGGGCGGGTTGCCGCAACGGCGACGGATGTTTTGTGTCACTTCGCGCAGCGTTCCTGGCCGATCGCTGGATCGACAGACATCCGCCGCAGCCAATCACCTTTGGGAGAGCATGACCGAAATGAACTGCATGCCATTCGCACGCCACCGCAGCACGCTGTCCGCCGGGATCGCCATTGCCTTGTTCGCGAGCGCCGTCTCTACCGCCGCCGCCCAGCAGGCCGACGGCACGCCGGCGCCCACGGGCCAGGCCGAGGTGCAGGCCACGGACCTGAACGCGGTGACGGTGACCGGCTACCGCTACGCGATCGAAAAAAGCCTGGAGCAGAAGCGCAACGCCAACGCCGTGGTCGATGTGATCACCGCCGAGGACGTGGGCAAGTTCCCCGACAAGAACGTGGCCGATGCGCTGCAGCGCGTGCCCGGCGTGGTCATCAGCCGCGACGGCGGCGAAGGCAAGAATGTCAGCGTGCGTGGCCTGTCCTCGGAGCTGGTACTGACCGAATTGAATGGCAACTACATCGCCACCGCCGAGTCCAACGGCGACCCGACGCGCTCGTTCAACTACACGCTGCTGCCGTCGAACCTGCTGGGCAGCGCGGAGCTGTACAAGACCCCGGAAGCGCGCATCGACGAAGGCGGCATCGGCGGCACGGTGATCCTGCAGACGCGGCGCCCGCTGGAACTGGAGCCAAACTCCGGCTTCGTCTCCGCCGAGGGCACCTGGTCCGATACCAGCAAGAAGACCGACGGCCAGTTCTCCGGTTCGTATTCGTGGCACGACAAGGACAACCGCTTCGGCGTCTTCGTCGGCTACACGCAGCAGAAGCGCACCGCGCGCACGCTCGATGCCAGTACCGAGAGCTGGCAGTGGTACGGGCGCGACGAAGTCGGCCCGGCGGTCGACGTGAATGGAAATCCCTCGGACTTCAATGCCAACTGGTGGGGCGGGACCGGTTTCTGGACCCAGGACGGCAATTACTCCACCGGTTTCATGATGCCGACCGCGGTCAGCCTGGGCGCCAAACGCGAGGAGCGCGAGCGCAAAGGCGGGCAACTGACCTTGCAGTTCAAGCCGACAGACGACCTGACGCTGACCGCGAACTACTTCCGCTTCGACCTGTCGCAGGACTCGCAGACCAATACCATCAAGATTCCCGAGTGGAACATTGCCCGCTATAACGGCGATGGCAACTGGCGCGGCGGCCGTCTGCTCGACGGGCTGCAGTTCGATCCCAGCGGCACCATCGTCACTGGCGCCGCCTACAGCCTGCGTCCGGGCAAGACCTATTATTGCAGCGAGGCGCAGGCCGCCGCGGCCGGCCTGCCGCCGGGCGGCTGGGGCTCGGACGACTGCACGGTGCCGACGCCGCAGATCACCGGCAGCTACAACATCGAGAAATCGCAGTCGCAGACGGTGGACCTGGGCGGCGAATGGCGTGGCGAGCAGGTGGACGTGGCGTTCAAGGCCGGCCGCACCTGGGCCAAGGGCGGGCCGGAGCTGCAGTTTTCCCTGCCGATCAAGCCGCGCCTGCAGAACGCCGACGGCAGCTGGACCAACGCCAACTTCGCCAGCGCCTGGGACCTGACCGGCACGCCGTCCATGACGTTCTCGCCAGAGCTGATGCAGAACCTGCGCGACGGCATCCTGCAGGTCGACCTGGGCTCGACCGGCTCGTCCTGGACCCGCAACACCAATCAGCAGCAGTACGCGCAGATCGATACCACCTGGCATTTCGACGGCGAGGTCTTCGACTCGCTGCAGTTCGGCATCAAACGGCGCGACGGCGGCATCCACCGCAGTACCGGCAACAACTACTGGGTGTGCCCGGGCACCGACCCGAGCGACTACGACAACCGCTACTGGAACGGGCGCTGCAATGCCATCGCCACGCAGTTCTCGCCGGGGCTGCTGTTCGCGCAGGACAACCTGGCCGGTGGCGTCAACGCCAGCGCGTTCCCGGCGATCAACTTCCCGGGCTACATCGGCTACTTGAACCAGACCTACGGCGCGATGCAGACCCGCAGCGAAGACAACTCTGTCTACAACGTCGACGAAGAGATCTATTCCAGCTATCTGCAGCTCAACTTCCACACCGAGCGGCTGCGTGGCAACGTCGGCGTGCGGGTGGCGCGCACCGGCCAGCGTGCCGAGTCCACCGACAAGGTGACGGCCTACAACGACTACTTCTTCGACGGCGCCGACGGCAATCCGCTGGCCTGCCAGCAGGGCGCCGCCACGCCCGGCGGCGCGCCGGCCGACACCTATTGCGGCACCGAAGGCTACTGGCGTTTGTCCGACAGCGTGCAACGCACCGAGTCGTTCGTGGTCAGCGGGCTGGACCGCAACTACACCGACGTGCTGCCGAGTTTCAACCTGGCCTACGACCTGACCGAGAACCTGCTGCTGCGTGCGGCAGCCGCGAAGGTGATCGCACGTCCCAGCTACAACGACATCGCCGCGCCTGGCAGCCTGGAGTTTTACAGTCCCGAGTACGTGGCCGACCGGCGCCTGACCGGCGGTGCCAGCGAGCAGGGCTGGTACGGCTCGGGCAGCAACAAGAACCTGGAGCCGTACAAGGCCAACCAGTTCGACCTGGGGCTGGAGTGGTATTTCCAGCCGGGCTCGGTGGCGGGCGTGGGACTGTTCCGCAAGAACGTGGAGAACTTTGCGGTCGACGTCATCAGCGACGTCAACATGATGGTCGACGGGCAACCGGTCACCGTGCAGAACTACAGCACCCAGGCCGGCGGCCAGGACGCGGTCTCGCAGGGTGTGGAGCTCTACGCGCAGCACACGCTGCCATTCGGTCTCGGTGTGCAGTTCAACTACACCTACAACGATGCCAGCAAGGCGGCGGTGCGGCTGGAGGACGGCACCGAGGCCGGCAAGACCGCCATGCCGGGCAGCGCCAGAAACCAGACCAACCTCACCGTGTTCTACGAGACCGACAGCCTGCTGCTGCGCGCCTCGTACAACCGTCGCGGCGAGCTGGTGCAAGGCCTGGTCAACGGGTTGAACGTCTTTGAGGAGCCTTACTACCAGATCGATCTGAACGCGGCGTACAACATCACCCCGGCGCTCAGCCTCACTGCCTCGGTGCTGAACCTGACCAAGCAGGAGTCCCGCTCGCACCTGGGCGAGGACACCCGCGCCCGCTTCTACACCGGCGGATACGCAGGCCGGCTGGCGTATCTGGGGCTGACCTATAAGTTCTAGCGCCAACGGGTCGCGCCCATGCCTGCCGCGTGGCGGTATGGGCGCGATGGTTTGGTGACGGCCGGGCTGTAGTGGAAGTGGACCTGGAACCGTTATTTCTTAACCTGGAACCGTTATTTCTTGGAACCGCTATTTCTATTTCACGGCGCTTTCCAGAGCAGTTCACCGCGACAGCAAGACAGCCGCAAACACTGGCCAGGCAGGCCCCTGCGCGCCAATAGAGTCTTTCTGACTCCCGTCCGGTCCGCGTCCGCTTTTGGCCGGAAGCGGACATCCATCAGAGGCTCAATCGCAATGTTCTCCACGTAAGCAGGAACCAATAGTTAGTGCAGTTCCACACTCACAGTTGCAGCAATTTCGGAGAAGTGATACGCCCAGGGTTCCGTAGACACTCAAGACCCTCGTTGCGCGTAGCGCCGTTCAAACTCTACAGGGGACAGGTCGCCAGTTGAACCGTGGCGGCGGTTGGGGTTGTAGAACATCTCGATGTAGTCGAATACCTCGGCGCGAGCGGCGTCCTTGGTGGGATAGATCCGCCGCCTGATCCGCTCGCGTTTGAGCAGGCCGAAGAAGCTCTCCACGGGTGCGTTGTCGTGGCAGTTGCCACGCCGACTCATGCTGCACACCAAGCCATGGGACGCCAGGAAACTGCGCCAGTCATCGCTGGTGTAGACAGACCCTTGGTCCGAGTGAACCAAGCAACCAGCGTTGGGTTTGCGCCGCCACACCGCAGACAACAGGGCCTGCACGACCAACTCGGTATCGGCCCGATCGCGCATCGCCCAGCCGACGACCTGCCGGGAAAACAGATCGATCACAACAGCCAGGTACATCCAGCCTGCATGCGTGCGGATGAAGGTGAAATCGCTCGCCCAGGCCGTGTCCGGCTCCGTCACGTCGAACTGTCGGTCAAGCAGGTTGGCCGCCGCCTTGCACTGCATTCCTCCATGGAAGCGCGGTTTGCGACCATAGCCCACCTGAGCACGCAGTCCCTCGGTGCGCATCAGCCGATGCACCCGATGGCGACTGCAACGCTCACCCAGATCGCGCAGATCCTTAGTGATCTTGCGATGCCCATAGACACTGCCGCTGGCCAACCAGTGGTGCTTGATCAATCCCAGCAGGCGTTGGTCTTCCTTGGCGCGCTCACTGTCGGGCGAGCGTAACCAGGCGTAATAACCCGCCCGGTTGACCCGCAATACCCGGCACATCGCACACACCCTGAATTCCCCGCAGTGGGCTTGCATGAAGGCGTACTTTGCCTTTACCCCTTGGCAAAGTACGCGGCGGCCTTTTTTAGGATGTCGCGCTCCTCGGTCACTCGACGCAACTCTGCCTTCAGCCGCCGAACCTCGGCGCTCTGGTCCACCTCGGCGCGCTGCACCACGCCAGGCTTGCCGAACGTGCGCAGCCAGGCGTACAGGCTGTGCGTGGTGACACCCAGGCGCTCGGCCACTTCTGCCACCTTGAACCCACGATCAGTCACTTGCCGGATCGCCTCGATCTTGAACTCATCCGTATACCGCTTGCTGCTCATAGACACCTCCGAATCGACCATTTTCCATGGCCTTGAGATGTCTAGGAAACCCTGGGCGTATCAAGTTCCTCCCTGACCTCGTTGAACAATGCAATTATCCGATGGCAGGCTATTCAAGACGCCATGCTGGCTGTCTGTGGCTAATATTGCGCAACGCATCGATTGATCTGTGACCCTAAACCTAAGGTTGTAGCTATGTCCGGGCAGGGGAGCAAAACTTACAACGTTTGCACAAGAACGTTGCTGCCCAAATCTTCCCTCGCGGTATATGACGGCAAGAGAAACTGGGCCTGTTGCAGGAATAGTAACGGCAGGTAGCTCCTCATGAGCCTCAGCGATGAGCTTTCCACCGAGCTCGACCATCCTGCCGCGCATGCACATGTTGTCTCGTGATAGCAGTACGCTGTAATGCCTGCCCATCATCCCAGTTGAATCTGAGTCGGCAATGAGGCGCACGTCGGCCGTAGGCTCAGCTGCATTAGGTTGGTAGTCTGACTTCATGACGACGGCACATCCATTGAGAGATATGATGCTTACAATCAGTGCTGGAGTAAATTTAATATTGCGCATTTATCAGGTGCCGGGATTGTCAGTGCTATAAAGAAAGGATTTAGTTAATTTCTAGTAGGCTACGAAGTGCGGGGTCTTCATTAAGTCCATCTACCGTTGATATTTTTCCGGTTCGGCTGGAAATAATTGAATTTACGATGATTCCGCCCAGGGCACCTCCGGCCGCAGATGCCCCCGTACTGCCTGTCGCAGTACGTTGGGCAATGCCTTGAGCCGTATTTGGATCGAGCCCGTTGCTAAGATAGTTGGGGACAAAAAACAATGGTCTTGCTCCCCGTTTAGGTTCTGTATAAACAAATATTGCGCCCTGAAATTCGTGGCGCTCAGTCCATGCCGGTTTGTTGCGCGGCTCCCAGAATGCGGACTGCTCAAAGCTCTTATCTTGGCCAATCAGGATATAGCCGTCTTTCAATTCGAAGGTGCGCGTATAGATGCCGGGCCTTAGGGTGTAGGTGAAACTGTGGCCCCATGAGGAGGCCTTTGCGACGTAAGGGCTCCGCAACTTGTACTCCTCTTTCATCACTGAAGTAGACAGCTTTTCTGGGTTGTAATCTTTCGCGTTGCTGGCTCCAGTCACCGCTAAAAGCATGAAGCACAAAATAGTCAATCGTGTTTTCATATGATTCCATTATGGATATGTGGTCTAAACGCACATCCTCAGTGGGTGGCATACGCATATCCTCTGAGCGACTTGGATTCTGCGGAGCTTACGGCTGTTAGAAAAAGATGTTTTTATTTTAAGTTGGCGCTATCTTGCCTATTTGCTTCAGCAAGCAACTGCTCATAGGACTGCACGCGAACGCGTAGCCGGATGAGATGCCAGGACATCCCATATGCGAACAAGAGAAGGAAAGCGAACACGCCTTGCATCAGGGTGATCTTGCTCAGTACCGTCCAGTCTCCCCAACGCCAGTCTTTGAGCTGGAGATATAACGCAAGTAGAACAGGCATGATACCTAGCTTCTCCATGCCTCCCGTAAACAAACCTAGGCGCTCGTGCATGTTGGTGCGCCTGTCGCGCATAAATGCTTCGCGGCGGCGCCGCTGTTCAAATGGAAACGTTCTTAGTGCAGCCACGATGGCGTGATATTGGTGAAACTCTTGCTCCATCTGGCTTGCATGGTCAGCATGGGGGCGCCGGAAGCCGGGTAGCTCGCGTTTGACAAGTAGCACCGCAGAGACAAGGAAGCCGATCAACTCAACTGCAAGGCCGGCTGCCGCCCAATAGAATGCTGCCTTGCCTTCCAATAGCGTGCCGAACAGCATTCCAACAGCGGCGCCCATGAGGCCAATTGCGAAGCTCCAGCGCTCAACGGGGCCAGCACGGCTCTGCTCTGTCACCTGTGAGTAACGTGCCATCGCTGCAGAGAGCGCTGGAAAACTCAGGTCAGGAAGCATCATGGCTTCGTCGCTTGTTCCGCTGCTGGTTGCGCCAGCTGCTTCTTCCACTGAACTCATTCTGCTTCCTTTGGCTAGCGGCTTCATCGCCCAGGCACCTTGCTTAGTATTCCGTAGCGCGTGGGCCGGCGCCAGCTACACGTACAGCTGTCGGATCTCGCCGGAGCTGCTATTGACACGCCACGCCCTGCGCTCGCAATCTAAGCCCAAGGAGCGTCGAAACTCCTCACGTAGCGGTACCCACCTCCGTCAAACCGGTGGGTTTTTTGTGCCTGCATCCTGCAGGTACAAGCCGACGCAATGCCTGCGTCGGGAGGGCGGCTAATACAACACCCGCAAGGGGAATACGCCCGCCGGCTACGTGCGGTTTCGAACCTCCCGACATCCCGTCGCCGTTGGCGGCGGTTCTTGGGTTGTTCCAGGAGGGCGTTGCCATGTCTACCGCACCATCCATGCCGGCATCTGTGCCGGTTGATCTGTTGCCAGCTTCCGCTCACCGCCTGCGGTGGGATATGGGCGATGTGCTGCGCAGGCTCGACGCACGCACAGCTATTGAGCAGGCGAGAGACCATACCGCGCATCCGCTGAGCCGCCAGCTCGGTGTATTGCCGCACACCTGGTGCCGCGTATCGGCAAGCAGGGCCGTGCCGTTGCAGCAGTGCGTCGCCGCATCCATCACCCGCCACCACCCGGAGGCGCCATGACACGCCGCCGCCCACCCACGGCATCTGCCAGCGCACGGCCCACCCGCAAACGTGCGCGCCCCGCGCCGCCCAAGCGGGTGCAGTGGGTTGTTGTGGAACCCGACCGCACCAAGCTGCCACCGATGCTGCCGCCCGACCCGGACGCCTCCCCGCAAGGCCCCGGCACGCTACGCGCACCCCGCCGCGCCCGCCGCCCGCGCCAATGCACCGTCAGCTACACCCACTACCCCGGCGCCCACGACCACGCCGGCGACCAGCACGTGCCCCACGTCCGCCTCAGCGGCCTATGGCTGGAACAACTGGGCTTTGCCATCGGCACCAAGCTGCGCATCACCGCCAGCGCGGGGCAGTTGTTGATGGAGGTGTTGCCGCCGGTGGAGGTGCCGGCCAAGGCGCGCAGCAGGCGGCGATGATGCGACGGCTGCCAGACGCCTTGCGATTGACCTGAAATAACGGTTCCAGGGTCACTTCAAAAGAACGGGGTCAGATTCACTTAAGGAAGTCAACCTGACCCTGAGGTTTGGACCCGTTATTCGACAAATAGCTGCATTGTTGAATGGCCGGGATTGGTGGAATGCGGAAAGGCTGGTTTCGAAGCAGCTAAAGCGATTCCCGCCGCTTAGCCGTATCACTAAACCGGCGAGAGATTTCTGTCTTGCGAGGTGGCGACACCATGCAACGTCGCGTATGCGGACAGGAAGCATCCGTCCGAACAGGGTGATACCCTCTGCATGGCTCAAACGCTGATGTTGGAGTGAGGAGTAAAAATGGTCGCCTCGATTAAACGCCGCACTGTTTTGGCTGCGGCATTATCCATGGCCCTGCCGATGCGTAGCTTTGCCAAACCCGGAATTGAAGCTGATAGCGTGTCCTCGGCCCTTCGCCGTCGCGTAGCCGAGGAAAAGCAGGGCACCGGGGCCGTACTGGGGGTGGTACGCGCAGGCGAATTGAAGACTTTCCACTACGGAACGGTTGGCCTAGGTAAACTCCAACAGCCGAATGATCGGTCAGTATTTCAGATCGCCTCGCTAACCAAGATATTTACGGCACTATTACTTGCTGATTGCGTTCAGCGGGGTGAAGTGAATCTCGTCGATCCACTATCAATGTACATTGCAGTTCCTCCCGCCACCTTCGACGGGAATGAGATCACGCTTCTCGATTTAGCCACTCATACGAGTGGGCTACCACTTCGGCCATCCAGTCGCACCGGCCTCAGTCAAGACAACCCCTACGCCGGCTACACCGAGAGCGATCTTTGTGCTGATTTAGGTCGTGTCCATCTCACGCGCTTACCGGGATCGAGTTTTGAATACTCGAATTTTGACTACGCGTTATTGGGTTACGCGTTGTCACAGCGCCTTGGCAAAACATATGCTGACCTCTTGCGAGCTCGCATTCTTGAACCGCTTCGTATGGACGAAACTACGCTTACTCCATCAACGGCGATGCATCACCGGGAAATTTGGGGTTACGATGCGGACTTCCACTCGGCTCAACCCTGGGAATTTGGTGCGTTAGCGCCGGCAGGCGGCCTTTTTTCGACGGTAAAGGACCTGTCGAAATTCATGACACTTTGGACAAACAAAGAAAGCGGTCCCCTCTCGCGGGCGGCTTCAATGATGCTGACTGTAGATAGGCCCGGCGATAACACCGATACCAGAATGGGTATCGGCTGGCGGAAGGTCCACCCGGCTGGCCAGAGCATAGCTTGGAGCAATGGAAATGGCGGCGGCGTTCGTAGCTTCATGGGCTTCAACGCCGACACGCGCGTCGCCGCAATCGCGTTTATCAATAAAACATCGGGTTTTGGAGTTGACGATATCGCGCTTGGGATGCTTGCGCCAGCTGGCTCGCATGTTCCCCCGTTTTTCTAAAACCCGGGCTGGTTTAAGGTGCTTAAATATTGGCTGTAAATAACGGTTCTAAATAACGGTTCCAGGTTCACTTCCACGGCAGCCTGACCGTCGCCAAACCATCTCCCGCATGCCTGCGCGCGTAGCGGCATAGATTGGCAGCGATGCTGGTAGTGAAACAACAACGGCCGCAGTACGCGGCCGTTGTCGTCAAATCAGGCAGACCAGATCGTCTTGCCGATTCCCGATTCCCGATTCCCGATTCCCCAATCCCCAATCCCCAATCCCGAAGCTCAATGATCGCTGGAGCGCAATCCATCCACGTCCAGGATCAGCGCCATGCGGCCGTCGCCGATCAAGGTGGCGCCGGCGTAGCCGGGCAGGCCGCGCAGGGCGCGCGGTAGCGGTTTGATCACCACTTCCTCGCGGCCGCGAACCTGGTCCACCACCAGGCCGAAGCGGGTTTCGCCGGCCTGCAACAGCACCACGGTCAGTAGCGGCGGTTGTTCGGCGGGCACGCCCAGCCAGCGGCGCAGGTCGATCAGCGGCAGGGTGTGCGAGCGGCGGTCCAGCACGGCGCGGCCGTCGAACCAGCCCAGCGAGGTCTGCGGTGCGTGCAGCACTTCGACCACGCGTGCCAGCGGCAAAGCGTAGACGGCTTCGCCGGCCTGCACCAACAGTGTGGGCAGGATTGCCAGGGTCAGCGGCACGCGGATCATGAAGCGGCTGCCGCGGCCCAGTTCGGACTGGATCTGGATCTGCCCGCTGAGTTCGCGGATGCGCGACTGCACCACGTCCATACCGACGCCGCGGCCGGAGATGTCGGTGACCTCGGCCTTGGTGGAGAAGCCCGGCATGAAGATCAGATGCAGGCACTCGTCGGTGCTCAGACGGGCAGCGGCTTCGGCGTCGATCAGGCCTTTGTTGCGGGCGATTTCGCGCAGGCGCTCGGGGTCGATGCCGGCGCCGTCGTCCTGGATTTCGATGCTGACGTAGTCGCCTTCCTGCTGCGCAGACAGCCGCACATGACCGCTGCGCGGTTTGCCGGTGGCTTCGCGCAGGGCAGGGGACTCGATGCCGTGGTCGATCGCGTTGCGCACCAGATGCACCAGCGGATCGGCCAGGGCTTCGACCAGATTACGGTCCAGTTCCGTTTCGGCGCCGATCAGTTCCAGCTCCACCTCCTTGGACAAGGTGCGCGCGACGTCGCGGGCCACCTTGGGGAAGCGCGAGAACACCTTGCTCACCGGCTGCATGCGGGTGCGCATGACTGCGGTCTGCAGGCGCGCGGTGGCGATATCCAGCACGCTGACCGCGCGATCGAGTTCTTCGTCGCGCAGGCGGGTGCGCAGGGTCTTGAGACGATTGCGCGAGAGCACCAGTTCGCCGATCAGGTTGACGATGGCGTCCAGGCGCTTGGTATCAACGCGCACGGTCTGTTCGGCTTCGGCACCTTTGGCGGCTGCTTTGGGCGCGGCTTTGGCGCCGGGCGCCGGTGCGTGGCCGTCGTCGTGCGCGGCGTTAGCCACCGCAGCCAATGCGGCTTTGGGTGCGGCCTTGACCGCCGGCGGGCCGCTCTTGGCATCGAACTGCGCAATCAGCGAGGCCGGTGCGTGCGGCACGGTTTCGCCCGAGCCCATCGCATCCAGCATCGCCTGCAGATAATCCAGCGACTGCTGCGCGGCATCGAAGTGATGCGCCTGCAACACCGCCTGGCCGGAGCGTGCCATGCCGAGGGTTTCTTCAGCGGCGTGGCACAGCTCCACCATGGGCTTGATCGCCAGAAAGCCGGCGCCGCCCTTGAGCGTGTGGAAACCGCGGAACACCGCGTTGAGCTGGTCGGCTTCGTCCGGTGCCTGTTCCAGCGCGACCAGCTGTTCGCCGAGGCGATCCAGGATTTCCTGGGCCTCGACGATGAAATCGGCAGCAATATCGTCTGGAACAGCACTCATGGTTACAACCCCAATCCGGACAGCAGGTCATCGGCGTCGTCCTGCGACACCGCGTGACGGTCCAGGCCCTTGACTGCAGGACCGGCAAGACCGCCGTCGTCTTTCTTCGGCTCGGTGCTCTTGGGCGGCAGGCCGAGTGCGCCGAAGCCTTCGTGCACGCGCCGCACGATGCCGGCCACGCGACGGATGATCTGCCCGCTCAGGTCCTGGTAGCTCTGCGCCAGCGACAGTTCGGTCAGGTTGTGGCGCATCTTGTCCATCAGCGCGCCCTGGTCCTGATTCAGACCGCCGTCGCGCAGCTGGTTGGCCAGCTCACGGCATTCTTCGACCAGGTCCAGCGTGCGATGGCTGGCCTTTTCGGTCATTTCCACCACGTGGTCCAGGCGCGAACACGCATCGTCCAGCTCGCCGGCTTCTTCGGGCACGGTGGGCAGTTCGCCCAGCGCCTGACCGAGTTCGCGTGCGAGCCGGCTCAGGCCCTGCATCATCGGACGAGTGCGCAAGGCGGCGAGGTGGTCGACCTCGCGCTTCCAGGCGGCTTCGTCGCCGCTTTCCAGTGCATCGAGCGCGCCTTGCAGGCGGTCGATCAAGGCAGCGCGTTCGGCATTGGTTTCCACGGTGGCGTTCATCAGGCGGTCGCCGCCAGACGTTCGAACACCTTGCCCAGCTTTTCTTCCAGCGTTTGCGCGGTGAACGGCTTGATGATGTAGCCGTTCACGCCGCACTGGGCGGCTTCGATGATCTGCTCGCGCTTGGCTTCGGCGGTGACCATCATCACCGGCAGGTGCTTGAGCTTGGCGTCGGCGCGGATGTTGCGCAGCAGGTCGATGCCGGTCATGCCGGGCATGTTCCAGTCGGTGACCACGAAATCGAACGGGCCAGCCCGCAACGCCGCCAATGCGCTGTTGCCGTCTTCGGCCTCTGCGGTATTGGTGAAGCCGAGATCGCCCAACAGATTCTTGACGATACGTCGCATCGTCGAGAAGTCGTCCACGATCAAAATCCGCATGTTCTTGTTCACATCAAGCTCCTAACACGAAAAAATACGCGAAAAAATTAGTCGTCAATTTCGACACCGGCATCGGCCAGTTCGAAGACCTTGAGGCGGCCGCGCAGACGCACCACGGCCTGGCCGTGGATCTGGCACACGCGCGATTCGCTGACACCGAGCACGGCGCCGATTTCTTTCAGGTTCAATTCCTGTTCGTAGTACAGCGACAGCACCAGCTGCTCGCGCTCGGGCAACTGGCCGATGGCCTTGCCCAGCTCGCGGCCGAATTCGCCACGCTCCATCATCTGCTGTGGGTTGGGGCCACCCTTGGCGGTGGTGTCCAGCTCGCCGTGATCTTCGATCCGCGACTCCAGGCTCAGCACCTGGCCGCGCGCGGCGTCTTCCATCAGACGCAGGTAATCGGGCAGCGGCATTTCCATCGCGGCGGCCACTTCGGTGGCGGCGGCGGCGCGGCCGGTATGCTGTTCGATCTTGCGCACGGCAGCGGCAGCGTCGCGTGCGCGGCGGTGCACCGACCGCGGTACCCAGTCGCCACGGCGGATCTCGTCGATCATCGAGCCGCGGATACGGATCGAGGCATAGGTTTCGAACGAGGCGCCCTGGTCGGAGTCGTAACTGCGCGAGGCTTCGATCAGGCCGATCATGCCGGCCTGGATCAGGTCGTCCACTTCCACGCTCGCCGGCAGGCGCGCGGCCAGATGGTGGGCGATGCGGCGCACCAGGTCGGCATGCTGGGTGACGATGTCGTTGGCGTTGTTGCGTTGTACTGCACGGTACTGCGCTGTGGCCGTCGTTGCGGTAGCGGTAGCGGTACTCATGCGGCGACTCCCCGTTGGATGATGCGTTCGACAAAGAACTCGACGTTGCCGCGCGGCACCGTGGGTGCCTGCCAGCGCGAGGTACGCCGCGCGATTTCTGCGATGGCCAGCGCCGAGGGGCTGGCGGGGTAGGCCTTGATGACGGGTTGCTGACGCTGTACCGACAAGCGCAACCAGTCGTCCTGCGGCACATGGCCGAGGTAGTTCAGCGACACGTCGCCGAGGAATTTCTCGCAGACCCGCGACAGCTTGTCGTACAGCAGGCGGCCTTCGTTGGGGTCGCGCACCATGTTGGCGATGATCTGCAGACGGTCCACGCCGCGTTCGCGCGAGAGCACCTTGATCAGCGCGTAGGCGTCGGTGATCGAGGCCGGTTCGTCGCAGACCACCACCACGGTGTCCTGGGCGGCCTGGCAGAAGGTCAGCACGCTGTCGGTGATGCCGGCGGCGGTGTCGATGACCATCACGTCCAGGTCGCGTTCCAGCTCGGAGAACACGTTGACCAGGCCGATGTGCTGGGCCGGGGCCAGTTCGGCCATGTGGCGGCGGCCGGAGGCGGCCGGCACCACCAATACACCGCCGGGGCCTTCGATGATGACTTCGTCCAGCGTGCAGCGGCCGGCGATCAGGTCGGCCAGGGTGTACTTGGGCGACAGGCCCAGGACCACGTCCAGGTTGGCCAGGCCAAGGTCGGCGTCGAGCAGCAAGGTGCGCTTGCCCATCTCGGCGAGGGCCACGGACAGGTTGGCGGAAATGTTGGTTTTACCCACGCCGCCCTTGCCACCGGTCACGGCGATGGTGCGCACCGGGCCCAGCGGCTCGGGACGGGTCGCCGTCAGGGGGAAGGCGTTGGTCAGCTTGGCGTATTCACGCGACTGCATGGTTGTGCTCCGGAGTACAGGGCTTATCGGCAGCGCGCCGCAAATCTTCAAGGCGAAGAACGAGACTGGCGGCATTGGCGCGGTGCAGGTCGTCGGGGACCCGCTGTCCGTCAGTCACCCAGGTGATGGGCAGTTGGTGGTCGACCACCACCGACAAGGCGCTGCCGAAGCGGCCGGTCTCGTCGAGTTTGGTCAGCACCACGCCTTGGGGTTTGGCGTGGGCGAAGCGGCGTACGACCTCGTCGAGGTCGGAAAAATGGGCGTTGGCCGGCAGCACCAGCAGCGAGGTGACCTGGTGCGCGGCGCGCAGCCAGTTCAGCTGCGCGGCCAGGGCGCGGTCGCGCTGGCCCATGCCGGCGGTGTCGATTAGCACCAGCTTGTAGTCGCGCAGACGCTCGAGCAGTTCCAGCAGGCTCTCGGCGCTGTCGGCCTCGTGCACGGCGATGCCGAGCTGACGGCCGTAGCTGTGCAGCTGCTCGCGGCCGCCGACGCGCTGGGTGTCGGTGGTGACCAGGGCCACGTCGCGCGGGGCGTGCTGGGCGGCGAAGCGCTGGGCGAGCTTGGCGATGGTGGTGGTCTTGCCGGCACCGGTCGGGCCGACCAGGGCGATCACGCCGCCGCGTTCCAGCGGGTCGATCGGCGCCACCGGCAGACGCTTGGACAGCAGGCCCAGCATCAGCCCGCGGCCGCGGTGCAATTCGGTATCGGCCGGGATCTGCAGGGCCACATCGCGGATCAGACCGGCGTCGAAGCCGTAGTCGTCCATCAGCTCCAGGGCCTGCGCACGCACCGGGGAGCCACGCAGGCGCTCGTCGGTGAGGCGGTTCATTTCGCGCTCGATCATCTGACGCATCAGCGCCAGTTCGCCGCGCAACTGCTTGAGTTCTTCGTCGTTCTGCGGCGCCGGGGCGGCGGCGACCGGCACCGCGGCCAGCGCCGGCGGGGCGACCACCAGCGGCGGCAACGCGGCCGGCGGCAGGATCTGCGGCAGCGCGTCGTCCATGTCGAAGCCGTCGTCGTCCTGCTCGTCGTCGTCCTGCCCGTAAGCGGCGTGGGTGGCGAGCGCGGCGGCCATGATCGGCGTGCGTGCCTGCACCGGGGCAGCGTGCACCGGAGCCTGTACCGGTGCGGTGGTCAGGAAGTCGGCGAACAGCTGTTCCGGCACTGCCGACAGCGCATGTTCCTGGCGCGGTGCGGCGGTAACCGCAACGGCGTGGGCCAATGCTTGAGCGGCGGCAGACGGGACGGCGGCGGTCCGCACCGGTACGGCGGCCGGCGCCGAGCGCGGCACGTTGACCGGCTGGCGCAGCGCCATCGCGGCGATCATGTCGTCTGCGGCGCTGGCAACACGCTGACGCTGGCTGCTGCCGGTGTCGCCGGCCGGCTTCAGCGGGGCGTGGAACGGCGCGGCCGGCCCGGCCGGGGCCTGCTGGACCGACGCATGCTGGACAGGTGCTTGTTCGATCTGTGCCGTCGCAGCGGCCGGAGTCTCGGAGCGCGCGGTTTCCAGAGCACGCTGCACGAGTTCTTCGTCGTAGTTGCTGGCAGCGACGATCTCGATGCCTTCGACGGTACGGCGGTTGGACAGGATCACGGCGTCCGGGCCGTGTTCTTCACGCACCATGCGGAATGCGGTGCGCATGTCCGGGGCAACGAAGCGTTTGATCTTCATGGCAAGTGCCTCCAGGAACGGGACCCGCCGGACGCCGGACGGGTGCGCGATGAATGTGGGTGTGTTGCCAGCGTCATGAGTTGCCTGTCCCGTTCGGTTGTTCCAAGTGCTGCTGCTCGCCCCGCAGCGATCAAGCTGACTGCGGTCTCGCCAGAGCTAATGCACGCGGCGTGCCAAAACGCGGTGCCAGGGTTCCGGCGCGGGGATCTGGAGGGTTGGGACAGGCTGGAGCTGTGCGATCGGCCCGGCTGCAAGATTCCAAGTCACTGGTTCGATTGACTTTTCTATAGGGGCGCAATGCGTTGGCATCCACTGTGCGGGTGGATGCGCTGGCGGGTGGGAGGTCGAGCCTGGAGCGCCCGGAAAGCCTCGAAACGGCTGGCGTCGTGCAATCGATTGGAGGTTTGGACGAGTGGCGGCTTTCCGACGCGGTGGTCGGTCTCCTGTCTGCAGCGAGAGGGCCAGCGCGGGTGGGTTCGTAGGAGCGCCCTTGGGCGCGACGGGCCGTCCTGGTAAAGCCCTCGCGCCCAGGTGCGCTCCTACAGGTGTCGGCGACCTTGCCTGGTCCGCAGCATGTCGTCGGATTGTCCGGCGTGTTGTAGGAGCGCCCTTGGGCGCGACGGGCCGTCCCGGTAGAGCCCGTCGCGCCCGGGTGCGTCCTACGAGGTGCGTCAGCCTCAGCTGATCGTGCCGACCAGCTTCAGGCGCTTGTCTTCCGGCACTTCGCTGTACGCCAGTACCGACAGGGTCGGCACGCTGTGGCGGACCAGGCGGGCCAGCGCGGCGCGGACCTGGCCGGGTACCAGTACCACCGCCGGTTCGTTGCGGGCTTCCTGCTTGCCGACGCAATCGGCCAGGCTCTGGTGCAGGCGCTCGGCCAGGCCGGGTTCCAGCGCCACGCCGTTGCCGTGGGTGGATTCCTGCAGCACGCGCTCCAGCTGCGGAGCCAGCGTGTAGACCGGCAGCTCGGCCGACATGCCGGCGATCTCCTGAACGATGAAGCGGCCCAGCGAGGTACGCACTGCGGCGGTGAGGGTGGTGGGGTCCTGGCTGTGCGGGGCGTGTTCGACCAGCGCTTCGACGATCTTGCGCAGCTGGCGTACCGGGATGCGTTCGATCAGCAGGTTCTGCAGCACGCGCACCACTACCGACAGCGGCAGCGCCTTGGGGGTGAGGTCCTCGACCATCTTCGGCGCGGTCTTGGCCAGGGTCGCCAGCAGTTGCTGCACTTCCTCGTGGCCGAGCAGTTCCGGGGCGTGTTCGCGGATCAGGTGCGACAGATGGGTGGCGACCACGGTGGCCGGGTCGACGACCGTGTAGCCCATCGATTCGGCGTAGGCGCGTTGATGCGGCTGGATCCAGGTGGCGTCCAGGCCGAACGCGGGGTCCTTGCCGGGAATGCCGTCGAGCTGGCCAAGTGCGCCGCCCGGGTCCAGTGCCAGTTCGCGGTCGGGATAGATTTCCGCGGTGGCCACCGGTACGCCGTGTACCAACAAGCGGTAGGCGTTGGCCGACAGCTCCAGGTTGTCGCGGATATGCACCGGCGGCACCAGAAAGCCGATGTCCTGGGTGAGCTTGCGGCGCACGCCCTTGATGCGCGCCATCAGCTCGCCGCCCTGGTTCTTGTCCACCAGCGGGATCAGCCGGTAGCCCACTTCCAGGCCCAGCGGGTCGATCGGGCGCAGCTCGTCCCAGCTCAGCTCGGAGCTGGCCTGGGCGGCAGTGGCGGCCGCAGCGGCCTTGGGGTCGGTAGCGGGGTCGCCGGTCGGGGCGACGACCAGGCTGCGCTTGTACATTTTCCAGGCGATCACGCCCAGGATCAGGCCCAGCGTCAAAAACGCGACGTTCGGCATGCCCGGCACCAGGCCGACCAGGCCCAGGATGGCCGCAGCCACCGCAAGGGCGCGGTGCTGGCCGAACACCTGGCTGATCATGGCCCCGCGCATGTCCTGCGCACGCGAGGCGCGGGTGACCAGCAAGGCCACAGAGGACGACACCAGCAAGGCCGGCAGCTGCGCCACCAAACCGTCACCGATCGACAGCAGGGTGTAGGTGGAAGCGGCATCCACAAAGCTCATGCCGTGCTGGAACATGCCCACCGCCATACCGCCGATGAGATTGATGAACAAAATCATGATGGCGGCGATGGCGTCGCCGCGGATGAACTTGTTGGCACCGTCCATCGCGCCGTAGAAGTCGGCTTCCTCGCGGACTTCTTCGCGGCGGGCCTTGGCTTCCTCGCGCGTCAGCAAACCGGCGTTGAGGTCGGCGTCGATCGCCATCTGCTTGCCGGGCATGGCGTCGAGGATGAAGCGCGCGGTCACTTCCGACACGCGCCCGGCACCCTTGGTGATGACCACGAAGTTGATGATGGTCAGGATCGCGAACACCACGATGCCGACTGCGTAATTGCCGCCGATGACGAACTGGCCGAACGCTTCGATCACCTTGCCGGCCGCAGCGTGGCCGTCCTGGCCGTTGATCAGGATCACGCGGCTGGAGGCGACGTTCAGCGCCAGGCGCAGCATCGTGGTCATCAGCAGCACGATCGGGAAAATGGTGAATTCCAGCGGGCGCTGCACGTAGATCACCGCCAGCAGCACCATCAGCGAGATGGCGATGTTGAAGGTGAACAGGGCATCCAGCACCGGTGCGGCCAGCGGCACCATCAGCATGGCCAGCATGGCCATCAGCGCCAGCGGCGCGCCCAGGCCATTGCGCAGCAACTCCATGACGCGCCGGGCATTCATCGGGGCGGGTTGGGCGCTCATGCGCCGGCTCCCTTGCCGAACTCATCCACGTCCAGCGACGGCAATTCCGGCATCGGGCCGCCGTTCCAGCCACGCAGCTGGTAGACGTAGGACAGCACCTGGGCCACGACCGAGTAGAGTCTCACGGGAATTTCCTTGCCGATTTGCGCTTCTCTATACAAGGCGCGTGCCAAAGGCGGGGCGGTGACGATCGCCACGCGGTGCTGTTCGCAGGCTTCGCGGATGCGGAAGGCCATTTCGTCCACGCCCTTGGCCACCACGATCGGGGCGCGCATCTTGCCGCCCTCGTACTTGAGCGCCACCGCGTAGTGGGTCGGATTCATCAGCACCACGTCGGCCTTGGGCACCGCTTCCATCATCTGCCGCTGCGACATCTGCATCTGCATCTGGCGGATGCGGCCCTTGACCTCCGGGCTGCCCTCGCTTTCCTTCATCTCGCGCTTGATCTCTTCGCGGGTCATCTTCAGCTTCCGCAGCCAGTTCCACTTCTGGTACGGCGCATCGATGGCGGCCAGCAGCACCAGCGCGCCGGCGGTGTAGAACAGCAGGCTCTTGGTGAAGTCCAGGCCGTTGCCCACCGCCTGTTCCAGCGGCTGGTTCACCAGCGAGCGCAGGCCTTGCAGGCCCTTGGAAATGCACAGGCTGGCGGCCAGTCCGACGAACAGCAGCCGCAGCACCGACTTGACCAGCTCGGCCAGGCTGTTGCTGCCCCACATGCGCTTGATCCCGTTGGCCGGGTTGAGCTTGGTGAGGTCGGGCATGATCGCCTTGGCGGAAAAATGCAGTCCGCTCATCAACAGCGGGCCGGCCAGGCCGGCGGCCAGGCAGATGCCGATCAGCGGCACCATTACCCACAACAGTTGCAGCAATAGATCGCCGAAGTGGCCGAACAGCGCCATCGGGTTTTCGCGCATCTTCGGGTCAGGGCTGAGCGCGGTCTTCATCCAGACGCTGGCGCCGTCGCCGATGCCGCGCGCCAGGGCCATCAGCGCGAACACGCCGGCCCCGAACACCGCAGCGGTGGACAACTCGCGCGATTGCGGGATGTTGCCCTGCTCGCGGGCTTCGCGCAGACGTTTTTCGGTGGGAAGCTCTGTGCGTTCGCCGCCGTCTTCGGACTCGGACATGGAGGTGCCGGTGACTTGTCAGCCCTGGCTCATGCAAGCGGCGTTCCAGTTGGTGGGGCTGGGATTGGGGAGTCGGGAATCGGGATTGGGGATTCGGATTGGGGAATCGGGACGCAGCGGCCGCGCGTGGAGCCGCTGGCGGGGTCCTGTAGTTGGGTGGTTAGCGGGGAGGCCGCAGGTCGGGAATCGGGCGCGAGGGCTGACCAACTGCAGGCTGGTGCTCGGCTCGGTTGGCGGGTCGTCGAGCGTGGATGCCGGTCTACGGTCGTTTTTTGATGATTTTTGCTCAGCTGGCCTGGCGGCGCACGCCATCGCGCTGGGCGACCACCGTGGCGATAAAGCGCTCTGCGTCCATCGGCCGGCCCAGCAGATAGCCCTGCAGCTGGTCGCAGCCCAGCCGTTCCAGGGTGTTGCGCTGGGCGGCGGTCTCCACGCCCTCGGCCACTACCTGCAGGCGCATGGTGTGGGCCAGCGCCACGACGGCCGCGACGATGGCGATGTCTTCGGGGCAGGTGTCCATCGCCTGCACGAAGCTGCGATCGATCTTGAGTTCGTGCGCGGGCAGCTTGCGCAGGTAGAGCAGGTTGGAATAGCCGGTGCCGAAATCGTCGATGGCGATGCGCACGCCCAGCGCGTTGAGCTGGCCGAGCGTGCGCAGGCAGGCATCGGCATCGCGCATGGCCATGGTTTCGGTGATTTCCAGGGTGAGCTGGCCGGGCGGAATCATATGCTCGGCCAGGGTGGTGGCTACTTCGTCCAGCAGGCTGGGCGAGGCCAACTGCGTGGCCGAGAGGTTCACCGCCACCCGCCAGTCGCCATGCCCGGCCTCGCGCCAGGCGCGCATCTGCCGGCAGGCCTGCTGCAGCACCCAGCTGCCGAGCGGGCCGATCATGCCGCTGCGTTCGGCCAGCGGGATGAAGCTGTCCGGCGGCACCAGGCCGCGTTCGGGATGCTGCCAGCGGATCAGCGCCTCGGCGCCGATCGGGCGGCCATCCTCGGTGCAGTATTTGGGTTGGTAATGCAGCACGAACTGGCCCAACTCCAGCGCGCGCGGCAGGTCCTGCAGCAGCCGCAGGCGCTCGCGGGTGGTGCCGGTCATCGAACGCTCGAAGAAGCTGTAGCGGTTGCGCCCGGCCTGTTTGGCGTGGCGCATCGCCGCATCGGCATGGGTCATCAGTTGATGCTCGCTGCCGGCGTCGTCCGGTCCGGCGTCTTCGGGATATAGCGCAATGCCGACGCTGCTGCTCAGGCGCAGCTCCTGGTCGCCGACCAGGAATGGCACCGCCAGCGCCTGCAGCAGATGCGCGGCGACCGCGGCGGCGTCCTCGGGGTCGGCGATGTCGGACACCAGCGCGAACTCGTCGGCGCCCAGCCGCGCCAGGCTGCCGTTGGCGCGGCGGTGCGCGCTCATACGCCCGGCCACCGCCACCAGCAGCTGGTCGCCGAACTGATGCCCGTAGCCGTCGTTGACCGCCTTGAAGCCATCCAGATTGATCAGCATCACCGCAAAGCGCTGCCCGTCGCGCTGGGCGCGGTCGATGCTCTGCAGCACGTGTTCGTGCAGCAGCACGCGGTTGGGCAGGCGGGTGAGCGGGTCGTGCAGCGCGGCCAGCACCAGCTCGGCATTGGCCTGCGCCAGCGATTGCGCCAGCACATCGGTGCGCTGCTGGAAGCGCCGCGACAGCACCGAGATCACCAGCGCCAACACCAGCAAGGCCAGCGTCACCACCACCACTACTGCGGTCAGCCATGACAACGGCAACTGTGCGCCGGTTGTGGCGACGCAGAGACTCGCTGGCGCGAGATGCGCGGCAGCCTTGCCGTCGGCTGGGATGCAGTGCGCACGCATGCACGGCGGTTGCGGCATACCGCGCACATCGGCCCGGCAGCCGTTCGCGGCACTGGGGTGGTGGGAGTGACTGCTCATGCCACCGACGACGCAGGCTCCTCCGGTTCGATGCGATTGCGTCCGTGCCGCTTGGCCCGGTACAGCGCCTCGTCGGCGCGCGCCAGCAGCGTGGCCGCCGTGTCGCCGATCCGGAACCAGGCCACACCGACCGAACAGGTCACCGGTAGCGGGCGGGCGGCGCCCACTTCGTACGGGGCCACGCTGAGTTTTTCGTGGATGGCGCGCAGCCGGTGCTGGCTGTGTTGCGACATGCCCGGCAGCAACAGCAGCAACTCTTCGCCGCCGTAACGGCCCACGCGGTCCGAATCGCGCAGGCAGGCGGTCAGCCGCGCGCCGACCTTGGCCAGCACCGCATCGCCGACCAGATGCCCATGTTCGTCGTTGACCAGCTTGAAGTGGTCCAGGTCGATCAGCACCACCGCCAACGGATGCGCACCGTGGGCGCAGGCCTGCAGTTCTTCGGCCATCGCCTCGAGCACGCCGGAGCGATTGAGCAGGCCGGTCAGCGCGTCGTGGCTGGCCTTCAGTGCCAGCGCCGCGCGGGCGCTTTCCAGCTCGCGTTTTTCGCGCTCCAGCTGATAGGTGCGCTCGGCGACCAGCTCGGCGAGCATGCGCTCGCGCGCGACCAGATGACGGTGCCGCCAGCGCCACAAACCGGCCAGCAGGGCGCCGCCGATCAGCAGATACAGCGCGATTGCCGGCGGGCTGCGCCACCACAGCGGTGCCACCGCGAACGGCAGGTCGGCGATCGGCGAGGTGGTGCGTCGGTAGCGGTCCAGCAGCTGCACCTGCAGGCGGAAATGCCCGGACGGCAGCGGCGGTTGGTCGATCGACAGCGTGTCGCTCTGGATCCATTCGTTGTGCAGACCGAGCAGGCGATAGCGCACCGTGAGCCGGCTGGGATCGTCGTAGACCTCCATGCTGGACAGCTCGATATGCAATGGTCTGTCGCTCCAGCCGAGCAACTGACCGCGCTGCACCGGCACCCCACCGCGGCTGACGCTGTCGATACGCACGCTGGGCTGGCGCTGGTCGAACAGGCGCGCCGGGTCGCGCAGATGGCTCACCCCGCGCGCGGTGCCGATCCACACCGAGCCATCGGGATCTTCGGCAAACGCCGCTTCGGACACGTCGTCCCACAACAGCCCCTGCGACTGCGACAGATGCGCCCAATGCTCGCCGTCGTAGACCTCCACGCCGCGTGCGTGACCCACCCAGACCCGGCCGACGCTGTCGCCGCGCAACAGGTACACGCTGACGTCGGCGAGCGCTTCATCGCTGACCGCCTGCAGATCCACTTCTTCGTCCAGCAACAGGCCGTGCCATAGCCCGGCGCGATAGAACGCCAGCCACACTTCGCCGCTGTCGCTGATATGGAATTTGCTGATCCACGGGTCGGAGGCGCCGCCATTGACCTTTACCTTCACCTTCGACCAGTGCGCGCCCTGCAGCCGGAACAGGCCATTGGCGCTGGAGACCCACAACGTGCCGTCGGCAGTCTGCTGGATATCGGTGTAGGCGATGGCCGGCATCTGGCTGACCATCTGCAGCGTGCCGCCGTCCAGCGGCCGTTCGAGCGCAAACAGGCCACCGGCAGTGAGCACCCACAGCCGGCCCTGGCGGTCGATGATCAGACGCCGCCCGGTACGCGGAAGTTTGGCGACCTCGGCGCTGCGCCCATCCGGCCAGTTGCGGCGCACGAAGCCGGCCGAGTTCAACGTCCACAGGCTGCCGTCGGCGCTGCGCGCCATACCCACCACCTGAATGCCGGAGGCGAGCAGCGCGGGCACGAAGCGTGCGTTGGGGTTGGCCTGGCGGCCCACGCCATGTTCGTTGCCGACCAGCAGCGCGCCCTGCGCATCGCGGGCGATCGACCAGGTCGGCGCCACCGGCATGCCTTGCGAGGCGTCCCAGTTCTCGATCCACTCGTAGCCGGCCCAGCGCACCAGGCCTTCGCCGTCCACGGTCATCCAGATATCGCCGTCGCGGTCCACCACGATGGCATCGCTGCTGCCCGGCGGCAGCCCGTTTTCGGTGCCGAAACTGCGCCACTGGCCGTTTTCCCAGCGCACCAGTCCGTCGTTGCGGCGCACCAGCACACGTCCCTCGCGGTCGAGCACCAGCGGCGCCTGCTGCCCGACGGTGCTGCCATCCAGCAACGGCAGCGGCCGCACGCTGAAGGTGGCCGCGCCCGGTGCGCGGTAGAGCAGGGTGCCGGTGCCACGTACCCACAATGCGCCGTCGTGGTCGCGCAGCACGCTGTACCAGCGATCTTCCGGCACGCCTTGCTCGGGCCCGTACACCTGCACCTTGCGCTGCGCATCGATGGCGCATAGCCGCTTGGCACAGCCGGCCCACAAGGTGTCGCCATCCACCGACAGGCTCAACACCTTGGATAACTCGGGCACGCGCACGCGGGTGGCGGTATCCAGCAGCGGCTCGCTATGCCAGCGGCCGTTGCTGCGTGCACTCAGCCGCTCCAGCGTGCCGCCGTTTGCCAGCACCGTGCCCCACGGCGGACTGGCCAGCAGCATGCCTTCCTGCAGATGCTCGGCCTCGTACGGCGCCAGTCTGCGGAAGCCGTGTTCGTTGCCGACGAACAGCGTCTGGAAGCCGGCCACCCACAACGTACCGTCGGCGGTTTCGGTCATCGAGCTGATCGATTCGTTGCGCAGGCCATCCAGCACCACCTGCTGAAAGCTGCGCCCATTGAAGCGATACAGGCCGCTTTCGGTGCACACCCACAGCAACGTGGCGCGGGTCTGCAGCAGGCAGGTACCGGCCAGCCCGAGCAGGCCCTGGTCATGGGCGTAGCGGCGAATGCTCGCGCTCTGCGCGCCGGCCAGATCGGCCAACGACAGCAACGCCAGCAGCAGCACCGCGGCAAACGGCGCGCGCCGGTTCGACGACCTCCACTGGCGGTACTCACACCCCACGAGCGTTGCACTCTCCCACGCGTCGGCAGGTGTGGTCCGCGCCTTGCGCGGGTGTCTCACGCTTGCCATGGGCGGCCCCCATAGTAGGCCGCAGTAAACCGACTAACGGCTGTTCACGTGTGTTTCTTTAATACGCGCAGCAACACGATGGCGTGATTGCCGCCCCGGCAGTCGATTGCATGCGAGCTCGACAGGCGCTGGTACCGGTTTGCCGGCAGCGCAGTTGGATCGAGTTGTGCGTTCACTGGAACGCCGCTTTCGATGTATTTCAAGGCGCTTCGGCGCTAACGCTCAACTGTCGGGGGCGTGCTCCGGCGCGGTGTGGTCGTAGTCGATGCGATTGCGTCCACTGCGTTTGGCGCGATACAGCGCCGCGTCCGCGCGCGCCAGCAACTGTTCCAGGGTTTCGCCCGGCTGAAACCAGGCCACGCCGATCGAGCAGGTCACCGCCAGCACGCTGCCGTCGATCGGGTAATCGCCGCAGATGCCGCGATGCAAGGCCTGCAAGCGATGCGTGGAGTCGGGATTCAGATCGGGCAGCAACGCCAGCAATTCCTCGCCACCGTAGCGTCCGATCCGGTCGTCGCCGCGCACCAACGTATCCAGGCGCCGGCCGACCTCGGCCAGCACCGCATCGCCGGCCAGATGGCCGTGTTGGTCGTTGACCAGCTTGAAGTGATCCAGATCGATCAGCACCACCGCCAACGGCTGCGCCTGGACCGTGGCACGCGCCAGCATGCCGCGCAGCGCGTGCAAGATGCCGGCGCGATTGAGCAGGCCGGTCAGCTCGTCGTGGGTGGCCTTGAGCGCCAGTTCGGCGCGCGCGACTTCCAGCTCGCGCTTGTCCTGCTCCAGCTCGGCGGTGCGTTCGGCCACCAGTTGCTCCAGCTCGCGTTTGCGCCGCAGCAGTTTGCGCGTGCGCCAGCGCAGCAGCACGACCACGGCTGCGATGCCCAGCAGCACGTAGCCGATCAATGCGGGAATGCCACGCCACCACGGCGGATGCAGCACAAAACGAAAGCGCGTGATCGGGCTGCTACTGCGTTGATAGGCGTCCAGCACCTGCACTTCCAGCGTGTAGGTGCCGGGCGGCAGCAGCGGATAGGTCAGGTGGCTGAGCGAGGTGGTGGTCCAGCGCGCCTGATGGCCTTCCACCCGGTAGCGGAAGCTGATCCGGTCGGCGCCGCCTTCCACGCCGGGCGTGGCCAGATCGATATCCAGCGGAATGTCGGACCACTCCAGCGCCGCCCCGGCGCGTACCGTCTCGGTGCCGCGCCGCACGTGCGCGATCTCCACCTGCAGCGGTTGTGCGGCAAACAACCGCTGCGGGTCGAGCAAGTGGCTCAGCCCGCGGCTGCTGCCGATCCACAGGCTGCCGTCGTCGTCTTCCAGAAACGCGTTGGACGACAGGTCGTCCCACAGCAGACCCTCGCTGCGCGTGATGCGCGACCAGCGGCCTTGCTGATACAGATCCAGCCCCTGGCTGCTGCCGACCCACAGCCGGCCCTTGCGGTCGTGGCGCAGGATGAAGGGCATCACCTTGGAGATCAGCGGGTCGTCGACCGTCTGCACCGACACACCGCCGTCGGCCTGCAGGCGACCGTGCCAGAGCCCGGCCTCGCGTAGCGACAGCCAGATTTCCCCGTCCGGTGCGAAATCGATCTGAAACATGTCCTGGCTGGGCAGCGAGCCGCGCACCGGCACGCGCACCCACTGCGCGCCCTCGCGGCGATACAGCCCGTCGCTGGTCGCCGCCCACAGTCGCCCCTGGCGGTCGACATCGATGTCGCCGACAAACTTGCCTTGCAGTGCCGGCTCGAAGTTCAGCGCATAGGGCGGGGTGGTCTGACCGCGTGCCAGCCCGCGCGGGGTCGAGATCCAGACCGAACCGGCGTTGTCGAACAACAGCTTGTAGCCCGGCCTGGGCATGTCCATCACCACGCGGGTCAGCCCGGTGTGCGGATCGCGCCGGGCAATGGCGCCGGAAAAGTACGACACCCAGGCCGCGCCATCCGGTGCCACCGCAAGGCTGAGCGTTTGCGACAACGGCTTGCCGTTTTCCAGCAACCACGGCTGGGCGCGCTGGGCATGCCGGGGCAGCAGGGCGGCGCCGCCATCTGCACCAACCGCCAGCATGCCGTTGGGCAGGCGCTGCATCGCCCAGGTCGGCGCCGATGGCATGCCTTGCGGCTCGGTCAGATGCTCGATGCTGCCGTAGCCGAGCAGGCGTTGCACCCCAAGCCCACGCGTGCCGATCCACAAGGTGCCGTTGCTCTGCAACAGCAGTGGGCCGACCATGGCATCCAGCTGCAGGCCCTGGTCGGGGCCGATGTCGTGCCAATGGGTGCCGTCCCAGCGCACCAGGCCATGATCGGAACGGGTCAGCATGCGCCCGCGCGCATCCTCCACCATGGTGGTGGCACCGGACATGGTGCTGAAGCTGCTGTGTGCACTGGCCGGATGGGTTTGGAAGCGGCGTGCGCCCGGCTCGCGCGACACGATGGCGCCGCCGCCACGCAGCCACAGCCGACCGCCGCGTTCGCGAAAGATGACCCGCCAGCGGCGCGCTGGCACGCCATCGGCTTCGGAGAGGGATTCGACCACCTTGCCGGCTGCATCTAACCGGCAGACGCCAGCGCCGCACGACGCCCACAGAAACTGCCCATCGGCCAGCAGGGTGCTGCCCGATGGCTGGAGGATTCCATCGGGCGTACGCAGCGGCAGCGGTTGCACCTGCCATTGCTTGCCCGCGCCCGGTGTCACCGCCAGCAGCGCCCCTGCGCTGATCACCGCGACCCCATCGCGGTAGGCGGCGATCACATTGCCGGCATCGGCGCGAATGCGCTTGCCCTCGCGCAGCACCTGGACGAACTGCTCGCCGTCGCGCACGAACACGCCATTGGCGGTGGCCACCCACAGGCGCCCGGCGCTATCCAGCGTCAGGCCGCGGGTAAAGCGCGCGTCCAGGCCCTGATCCTGGCCGACGGCAATGAAGCGCTCGCGCTCGAACCGGTGCAACGCCAGTTCGGTGGCTACCCACACCACACCGCGGCGATCCTCGACCAGCCCGGTGATGGTCATGCCCTGCAGGCCATCGGCCTGGGCGTAATCGCGGATGCTGTAACTCTGCGCCTGCACGCTCGCGATACTGGCCAGGCCGGTCACAAGCAGGCAGAGCCATGGCCATGGCGCAATACTGCGCACGGCAGGACGGGCGAACAGCGCAGACAGGTTGGGCATCGGTTCCCGCAGGCGTGGCAATGAGAATGTGATGACTGGCGATTGGCGCCGTCAGTGATCCTGTGGCGTTGACGGCTTGCCGGCCAAAAACTTGAGGCAGTTCACACTTACGTCGTCAATGCTCTGGCGGCGTCGAACGCCGTGTCGAACATGCGTTGCACGGGCGGCGCGAATTCGCTGGCGAAGCTGGACAGCAGAAACAGGCCCAGCAGCACCGTCAGCGGCAGGCCCAACTGCATCGGATTCAGTGCCGGCGCCGCCTTGGCCAATGCGCCGAACGCCAGGTTGACCGCCAGCATCGCCACCATCATCGGCAACGCCAAGGTGAGCCCGCCGCGCAGGATCTGCAGGAACAGCGTCGGCGCCACTTCGGCAAAGGCGGCCGCATCCGGCACTGCGGTGCCGATCGGCAGGGCCTTGTAGCTGTCCACCAACAGCGAGATCACCGCCAGGTGTCCGTTGGCCGCGAAGAACAGCAGCCCGAACCCGATGTAGAACCACTGTGCGATCACGCCGGAGGTCACCCCGCGCAGCGGATCGGACATCTGCGCAAACGACAGACCGGTGGATTGCGACACCAGCTCGCCGGCCAACGCGCCGGCTTCGAAGATCAGTTTGAGCATGAAGCCCATGCTCGCGCCCACCGCCAGCTCGCGTGCCACGCTGAGCACCGCCTGCGCGGTAAAGCCATCCCACTCCGGTACCGGCGGCAGCAGCGGCGCCAGCACCATCGACAAGGTCCCGGCCAGCATCACCCGCACCCGCCCGGGCACCGCACGCGTGCCGATCAACGGCATCGCGGTCAGCAACGCGCCGGTGCGCAGCATCGTCCACATGATCGCCCCGACCATCGCAAACGCGCGCTGGCCGTCGATCACCATCTGGGTGGCGGCATCCATCCGGTCTGGCCTGCTAACCGATCAGATGCGGAATGCGCTGGAACAGCGCAATGGTGAACTCCACCAGATGCCCCAGCAGCATGCTGCCGGTGGCAAACAAGGTCGCTGTCAATGCGACAGCTTTGGCGACGAAGGCGATGGTCGGTTCGTTCAACTGGGTGGCCGCCTGCACCACACCAATCACCACGCCGACCACCAGCACCGCCAGCAACATCGGCCCGGCAATCCACAGGACGGTGACCAGGCCACCACGCAATTCGGTCAGGGCGATTTCAGGGCTCATGGGGTGTGGGGATGCAAGTGGGGTGCCAGAGGATGGGAATCGGGAATGGGGAATTGGGGAATCGGGAATCGGGAATCGGGAATCGGGAATCGGGAATCGGGATTCGGGATTCGGGAATGGGGAATCGGGAAATCGGGAAATCGGGAAATCGGGAAATCGGGAAATCGGGAATGAGATTGGAGCTGGTGCAGCGGTGTGTGATCTGACGAGCGTGCGGCCTGCAAAAACTAGCCCCTCTCCAGCGGGAGAGGGGTTGGGGTGAGGGTACGAGGCGAAGCCACGCGTGTTGTGTGGCTCCGCTGGGTCGTTGCTCGGCTGCTGGCTTCGGCTGCCATTGGCTGCACTGGCTGGCGCGGCTGCTGTTTGCTCTGCGGCAGCGTCGGCATTTTTGCTGCCCGGCCTTGGGACCTTGTATCGGAGCGGCAGGCCGGGTCGCAGGCAGGCGCGCGTGCAACCGCGCGGCTACGACGCGTTGAAGCTCGCCGCCAGCGTGCCGACCACCAGCACCCAGCCGTCCACCAGGATGAACAGCAGGATCTTGAACGGCGCGGAGATCAGCATCGGCGACAGCATCATCATGCCCATCGACATCAGCACGCTGGCGACCACCAGATCGATGATCACGAACGGGATGAAGATCAGAAAGCCGATCTCGAACGCGGTCTTCAGCTCGCTGGTCACGAACGAGGCCACCAGCACCGGGAACGGCACCGCGTCCGGGCCGGCGTACTTGCCGTCGCCGGCCATGCCGGCGAAGGTCATCAGATCGGTCTCGCGGATCTGCGCCAGCATGAAGGCGCGCAGCGGCTGGGTGGTCAGCGTCCAGGCGGTCTGGAAATCGATCTGGTTGTTGAGGTACGGCGACAGCCCGGCGCCCCACATCTTCTGCCACACCGGCATCATCACCAGCGCGGTCAGGAACATCGACAGCCCCAGCAGCACCTGGTTGGACGGGGTCTGGCCGGTACCCAGCGCCTGGCGCAGCAGGCCCAGCACGATGGTGATGCGGGTGAAGGCGGTCAGCACCAGCAGCATCGACGGCAGCAGGGTGATCGCCGTCATCAGCAGCAAGGTCTGCAGCGGCAGGCTCACCGGCTGGTCGCCGATGCGGCCGACGCTCACGTTCGGCAACGACGGCAACTGGTTGGCGCCGGCCGGAGCGGCCGCCGGCGCTGCGGCGGGAGCGGCGGCCTGGGCCATGGCCGGCAACGCGGCAGGTGTGGCGGCGGCCAGCAGCGGGCAGCTCATCACCAGCAAAATCAGGATCAGGCGCAGGCTGCGCCCCCAGCGGTTCCAACGACTCAACATGTCACGGGTCCTTGCGCAGCTTCTGTGCCAGCAGCTGGGCGAAATTGGGAAGTTGCTTGAAGTTGGGCAGGGTGGGGGCGGGTGTGGACGGCAGCGGTTCGGACAGGGTGTGCAAGGTGCTGATGCCGCCAGCGGTGACGCCGAGCAGCAATTGCTGGCCGTTCACCTCCACCACGACCACGCGCTCCTTGGCACCTACTGCCAGGCTGGTCACCAACCGCAGGCCCTCGCTATTGCGGAAACCGCTGCCGGGCATGCGCTTGAGCAACCAGCCCAGGCCGACGATCAGCGCCAGCACCAGCAGCAATGCAAAGACCGCGCCAAACAGGCTGGGCGAGGCTGGCGCCTGCGCGCCGACCTGGGTGGCCTTGGCCGCGACCGGCGCGGCAGTGGCCAGCAGGCCGATCACCGCAGCCTCCGGATCCGTTCGCTGGGGCTGACCACATCGGTCAACCGGATACCGAAGCGGTCGTTGATGACCACCACTTCGCCATGCGCGATCAAGGTGCCGTTGACGTACACGTCCAGCGGCTCGCCGGCGCCGCGCTCCAGTTCCACCACCGAGCCCTGGTTGAGCTGCAGCAGGTTGCGGATCGGGATGCGCGCGCGGCCCACTTCCAGCGACAGCGTCACCGGCACGTCCAGGATGACGTCCAGATTGAGGTCGGTGGCATTCAGATCGCGCTCGGCCTGCAGGCTGTCGAAGGTGGCGGGCGCGGCGTCAAGGATGTCGGAGTTGATCATTTGCTGGGGTCCTGGGATGGAACGGCACGCGGGGCTTGCACGCCGGGCGGGCGTACGGCAGTGATCTTGACGGCGTTGTTGCCATTGGAAACGCCGAATTCGCCTGTAAACAACGGGATGTCTTCCACGCACAACGGCACCTGTGCGGGCAGGTCGATCGGCAGGATGTCGCCGATCTTCAGGCCGGTGAGCTGGCGCAGGCTCATGCGCTTGCTGGCCAGCACGCTGGACAGGGTCACCTCGGCGGTGTCCAGCTGCTCGCGCAGCATCACGTTCCAGGAGTCGTCGCGGTCGTTGCGGTCGCTCTGGATGCCGGCATCGAGCAGTTCGCGGATCGGCTCCAGCATCGAGTACGGCAGGGTGATGTGGATCTCGCCGCCGCCGCCTTCCAGCTCCACATGGAAGCGGCACACCACCACGTACTCGCGCGGGGTGACGATGTTGGCGAAGTGCGGGTTGATCTCCGAGTTGATGTACTCGAAGTCCACTTCCATCACCGGCGCCCAGGCTTCCTTCAGGTCGGCGAAGGTCTGCTTGAGCATCAGCTGCACCACGCGCATCTCGGTGGCGGTGAATTCACGGCCTTCGATCCGGGTGTGGTAACGGCCGTCGCCGCCGAAGAAGTTGTCCACCACGGTGAACACCAGCGTGGGTTCGAACACGATCAGGCCGGTGCCGCGCAGCGGCTTGAAGCGGATCAGGTTGAGGTTGGTGGGCACATACAGCGAGTGCATGTACTCGTTGAACTTGACCAGGTCGATGCCGCGCACCGACAGGTCGGCCGAGCGCCGGATCAGGTTGAACAGGCCGATGCGCCACAGCCGCGCGAAGCGCTCGTTGACCATTTCCAGGGTCGGCATGCGGCCACGGATGATGCGGTCCTGGCTGGACAGGTCGTACTGGCGCGCCTCGCCGGGCAACGGCTCCGGCTCGGTGTTGACCACGCCCGAATCCACGCCGTGCAGCAGGGCATCGATTTCATCCTGGGAAAGCAGATCGCTGACGCTCATGGGGCAGGCCTTACTGGGTGACGAAACTGGTGAACAGCAGTTCTTCGACGCACTTCTTGCCGGTCTCGCCGGTCATGACCTTCTGTGCTTCGGCCAGGGCGGCTTTCTGCAGCTTCTGCTTGCCGACCAGGTCGGCCACGTCGGTGGCCTTGGTCTGCGACAGCAGCATCAGCAGATGCGCGCGGATGGCCGGGGCGTTTTCGGTGATGAGCTTGAGCTCTTCCGGGTCGCGGGTGACCAGCTGCACTTCGACCTGCAGGTACTGCGGGCCGTCGCCGGGGTCGGCCAGGTTGACCACGATCGCCGGATCCATCGGGAAGTACTGCGCCGGCTTGGGCACCTCGGCCACCTTGGGCGCGGCGTGCTTGCCGCCTTTCTCCTCGCCCTTGTGGCCGAAGAAGAACCAGGCGCCGCCACCGGCCGCGGCCAGCACCACGACCCCGACGGCGATCAGCAAAAGTTTCTTGCCGCCTTTCTTCTTGTCGCCCTTGTCGTCTTTGTCTTCGGTCTTCTTGGGTTTTTCCGCGGCTGCCACAGTCTGCTCCAGGGGGAATGCTCACCCAGTGGATGCAATTGGCATGCCAATCCCGCGACGGTTTCCTGGCGCGCGTGGAGGTTCAACGACAAAACCCCCGCAAGCCTTGCGCTGCGAGGGTCTGCGGACGGTGCCGGCACGTGCCGATACGCGGTTTTCGGCCGCGCCGGGATGTTCCCGGCGCGCGGGCTCAGGCGTAGGCGTCTAGCAATCCACGCTGGCGTAACACCACCGACGGAATTCCGACGGGCGGGCTCTCGTCCAGGGTGAGGCCGTTGCCATCGCGCCCACTGCCGTTGCGGTTGCCGGCCTGGCCCTGCTGTTGCTGGCCCACATCGGCCTGGCCCAGCTGGAAGCCGTTCTGGCCGAGCATTTCGCGCAGCCGCGGCAGGCTTTGTTCCAGCGCCTGGCGCACCTCGGCGTTGGCCGAGGTGAAGCTGGCGCTGACCTTGTCGCCATCCAGATGCAGACGCACCTCGACCGGACCCATCTCGTTCGGGGTCACCTTGATGTGCGCATGGCCGATCTTCTGGTCGGCCAGCCAGCTCATACGCGCACCGATGGCGTCGTCGAAGGTGTCGCTGCCCATTTCCGGGGTCGGGGTGGGCGAGGCGCTGAACACCGGCGACGGATCCTGCAGGCGGCCGAGCGTGGCGGCCGTGGTGGTCGGCAGCACGAACGCCGGGGCGTCCGGGGCTGCCGGGCCTGCGGAGTCGTCGGCGCTCGGGTCCAGTGCCTTGGTGGCCATGCTCATCAGCGCGGCCGTCTGGGCGTCGCCGCTCAAGGCGGTGACGGAAGTGGGCTTGGCGCCTGCGGCGGCAGCCGGCGCCAGTGCGCCCAACGAGGGCAGGGCGGTGCCGGCGGTTGCCGTGGCGGTAGGTGCGGCGGCATCGGTGGGCAGGGCGGTTGCACTCGCCGTGCCGCCTGCTGCCCCGGCCATGCTGGCGGTCAGGGCCGCTGCCGCGGCAGCCAGCACTTCGCCACCGGGCAGGGCTTGCGCCAGCAGGCCCATACCGAAACCGCCCAGACCTGGCGGTGGCCAGGTGGAATCGGTCGCCGTGGCTGCCTCGGCAGGTGCGTCTTCGCTGGCAGTCGCGGGTTTTGCGTTCTTGCCGGTCTTGGCGGTGCCTGCGGCAGAGCTACTCTCGGCTGTCGTTGATTCTTTGGTGGAGCTGGACTTGGCGGGCTTTGCGGCCTTCCCGTCGCCGTCCTGCGCACGCGGCCGTGCAGTGGCATCGCCTGCTGCATCGTCGCCGTTATCGTTGTCGTCGCGCTGCTTGTCGGACTGGCTGGGCTTGGGCGCGGCCTGCTTGGCCGGCACGCGCTCGGGCGCCTGCGGCGGGGCCTGGTTCGGCGTGTTGGCCGGATTGAGCATGCGCGCGAACTGGTCCTGGCCGGCGTCCGGCTCGGACGACGGGTCGCTATAGCTGGATTTCTTGCCGGTGCCGGCAAGCGCGCCAAGGCCGGCGGCAAAAGCGGACAGGGGGTTCATGCGGATTCTCCGTGGGTGTCTTCGCTGCGGGCCAGGCGCGAACGACGCGCGCCGAGGTCGTCCATCTCACGCTGGTCGCGGCGTTCGATCACCTTGTTCTCCTGTGCGCGGTAGCTGGCAGCCAGTTGCTCCAGTACCTGTTTTTCGCGGCTGGCCAGCAGCAGGCGGGTACGTTCGGCCTCCACCTTGTTGCGGTTGCTTTCCACGGTCTGCGCCTGCTGCAGCACGGCGCTGTCGAGCCGGTCCAGAAAGGCGCGGCGGTTGGTCAACGCCGCGGCGCTGGTGCCGGCCATATGGCTGTTGGCGTATTCCTCGGCGTAGCGGCGCAGTTCTTCCAGGCGCGACTGGTGCGTGTCCAGGGCGCGCTGGCGCTCGGCCAGATCGCGCGCGACCTTGTCTTCCTGCTCCTGGGCGCGGCGCAGCAGGGGGTCGATCCGTTTGGATTGCATCATGGATTAGTTCTCGGGTTCGACCAGCCGCTGCAACGCGGACAGGCTGTCGGGCAGGTCGGCGGCCCGGTGGACGTCCTGGCCGAGGAATTCGACGATCTCCGGCCAACGCGCCAAGGCTTCGTCGGTGGCAGGATCGCTGCCGCGCTGGTAGGCGCCGATGGCGATCAGGTCGCGGTTGGCGGTGTAGGCCGACAACAGCCGCTTGAGCTTGCGGATGCGCAGGCGCCAGGTGTCGTCGGCGATGTCCTGCACCACGCGGCTGACCGAGGATTCCACGTCGATGGCCGGGTACAGGCCGCTGTCGGCAACCCGACGCGAGAGCAGGATGTGGCCGTCGAGAATGGCGCGCGCGGCGTCGGCGATCGGGTCCTGCGGGTCGTCGCCTTCGGTCAACACGGTGTAGAAGGCGGTGATCGAGCCGCGGCCCTTGGCGCCGTTGCCGGCCCGTTCCACCAGCGCCGGCAATTTGGCGAACACCGACGGCGGGTAGCCGCGGGTGGTCGGCGGCTCGCCGACCGACAGGCCGATCTCGCGCTGCGCCTGGGCAAAACGGGTCAGCGAGTCCATCAGCAGCAGCACGTTCAAGCCCTGGTCGCGGAACCATTCGGCGATGGCAGTAGCGCGGTAGGCGCCGTGCAAACGCGCCAACGGCGGGCGGTCGGCCGGGGCGGCCACCACCACGGCGCGGCGCAGGCCTTCTTCGCCCAGGGTGGTTTCGACGAAATCGCGCACTTCGCGACCACGTTCGCCGATCAGCCCGACCACGATCACGTCGGCCGAGGTGAAGCGGGTCATCATGCCGAGCAGCGTCGATTTACCGACGCCGGAGCCGGCGAACAGACCCACGCGCTGGCCGCGGCCGATCGGCAGCAGCGCGTTGATCGCGCGCACGCCGACATCCAGCGAGGTGGTGATCGGCTCGCGCGCCAGCGGATTGATCGACACGCCGGCCATGCTGACGCTGCCTTCGCCGCGGATCGGGCCCTTGCCGTCCAGCGGAGTGCCGTCGCTGTCGATGACGCGGCCGAGCAGGCCTTCGCCCACTTCCACGCCGCCGCGCCGCCGCGAGGGCACCACGCGGGCGTTCGGCAGCAGGCCATGCAGCTCGGCGCTGGGCATCAGATAGGTGCGTTCGCCGGCAAAGCCGACCACTTCGGCATCGACCCAGCCGCCGTCGACTTCGACCTTGCAGGTCGCGCCCATCGGCGCCTCGCAGCCGGTGGCTTCCAGGGTCAGGCCAACCGCCCGACGCAGGATGCCTTCGCGGATCAGGGTGCGCCCGGCCGTGGGTTCCAGCCCGAGCCCGCCCAGGCGGGTGGCCAGGCGCAGGTTGCGCGCGTCCAGCCAGTCGGCCGGGGCCGGGGTGGTGCCCAACAGGTCGCTCACAGGCCGGCTCCGGATTTGCGCATCACGGTCTCCAGCGCGGCGCGCAGGCGCGCGTCCAGTGTTCCGTCCACGCGCACGCTTTCGGCGTGCACGCGCAGGTCGCCGCGGCTCAGGCTCAGGTCCGGGGCCACGCGGGTGGTGCTGCTGGGCGCCAGATGCGGCAGCAGCGCGGTGATGTCGTCCGGGTGCAGGCGCACTTCCACCTCGCGGCCGGCGCCGCCGACCGCATCGACGGCCTCCTGCACCAGCTCGGCCAGCAGCTGCGGGTCGGCCTGATAGGCGCGCCCGACCAGCGAGCCGGCGATGCGCACGGCCAGTTCGCCGAGCGCGCCGACCACTTCGTTCTCCAGCCGCGCCAGCGGGCGGGTGAAGTTGTCCAGGATGCCGTCGATCTGCGCAGTCAGGCGGCGCACTTCGGACTGGCCCTGGGCAAAGCCTTCGGCATGGCCGCGCGCAAAGCCTTCCTGCTGGGCGGCGTCTTCGATCGCCTGGATCTCTTCCAGGGTCGGCGGACGCAGCACCGGCTCGTAGACGGCCGGTTCGTCGAAGTCGGTTTCCGGCAGCGCCGGGGCCATGTGCAGGTCGGGGGCCAGCCAGCGGGTGACGATGTCGTTCATACCATCGCCTCCGCACCGGCGCCGCCCAGGCTGATGGCGCCTTCGTCAGCCAGGCGGCGGACAATGGTGAGGATTTCCTTCTGCGCCGCTTCCACGTCGGCCAGGCGTACCGGGCCACGCGCTTCCATGTCTTCGAGCAGGATTTCGGCGGCGCGCTGGGACATGTTGCGGGTGATCTTCTCGCGCACCTTGGTGTCTGCGCCGCGCAGGGCCAGGCCCAGGCGCTCGCCGGAGACTTCGCGCAGCAGCGTCTGCAGGCCGCGGTCGTCGAGGTCCACCAGGTTGTCGAACACGAACATCAGGTCCTGGATCTTGCCGGCCAGGTCGGCGTCGATCTTGCCGATCTCGCCCAGCACGCCCTGGTCGGCGCCGGTGTCGAGGAAGTTGAGGATATTGGCGGCCACCTTGATGCCGCCCACGTTGGACGACTTGAGATTCTGGTTGCCGGAAAATTGGCGCTCCATGATGTCGTTGAGCTCGCTCAGCGCATTCGGCGGAATGCCGTCCAGCGTCGCGATGCGCAGCAGCACGTCGGCGCGGGTGCGCTCGGGCAGCAGCTTCAGCGCTTCAGCGGCCTGGTCGCTGTCCAGATGCGCCATGACGATGGCGATGATCTGCGGGTGCTCGTTGCGCACCAGGTCGGCGACCGCGCGCGGGTCCATCCACTTCAGGGTGTCCAGGCCGGTGGTGTTGCGGCCGAGCAGGATGCGGTCGATCAGGCCACCGGCCTTGTCGGCGCCCAGCGCCTGGATCAGCACGTTGCGGATGTAGTCGTCGGCGCCCACACCCAGCGAGGTCTTGCCGGCCAGTTCGCCGTTGAAGTCGTCCATCACCCGCTCGACCTGGTCGCGCGAGATGCCGGTCATGGTGGCCATGGCGATGCCGATCTTCTGCACCTCCTTGGGGTCCATATGCTTGAGCACTTCGGCGGCGTCGCTTTCCCCAAGCGACAGCAACAGCACGGCGGCGCGCTGTACTCCGGTCATCGGCGGTGTTTCAGGCTTCACTGGCAACCCATCCCTTCACGACTTGTGCGACACGTTTTGAATCGGCTTTGACGGCTTCGCGTGCGACCCGCATGCGTTCTTCGTAGGCGTCCGGCAGGGCGATCGGGACTTTCTTGTCCTGACCGAGCTGGGCGGTGTCTTCTTCCAGGCGCGGCATCAGGTCGTCATCGTCGACCATCCGCACATCCGCGCTCTGCGGAGTGCCATCCTTGCCGCCCTTGCCTTGCTTGTCCTTGACCACGGTCACGCCGGTGAGCTGACGCAGGGTGGGGCGCACCACACCGAACAGCAGCGCCAGCACCACCACCGCACCGACCAGCAGGCGCAGACCGTTCTGCACGCGCGGGTCTTCCCACCACTTCGGGCCCTCTTCGCCGGCCACCGCTTCACGCACGAACGGGGCATTCATCACCGACACCGTGTCGCCACGTGCCGCGTCGAAACCCACGGCCTGCTTGACCAGGCCCTCGATGCGGGTGAGCTCGGCGGCGGTCAGCGGCTGCTCGACGATCTTGCCCTTGGCACCGGGGCGCGGCACGTTGTCCAGCAGCACCGCCACCGACACCCGCTTGATGCGGCCGGCCGGCTGGCGGGTGTGTTGCAAGGTGCGGTCCAATTCGTAATTGCGGGTGGCGCTCTTGGAACTTTCGGTCGGCGCGGCAGGCGCGGCGGCCTGGCCATTGGCAGCGGCCGGAGTGCCCGGTGCGCCGGCAGTGGCGTTGGCGGCCGGGGCCGGCGGCTGGCCGGGGCTGTTGCTGGTGGCACCCGGCGGGCCCTGCGGGCCGGTGGCGCTGGTGCTGGTGTCGTTGATCTGCTCGCTGCGCAGCTTGGCCGGCTCGCCGTTGTAGAGCTCGCGGGCTTCTTCGACCACCGAGAAATCCATGTCCACGCTGACTTCCGGGTTGACCCGGCCGGCGCCGGTCATCGGCTCGAGCAGCTCGCGGATGCGCTGGTTATAGGAGCTTTCCTGGCGGCGCACCTGTTCGAACTGGGCGGCGTGCTGGGCGGCGTCGCTGTTGGGGTCGGCGATGGAGAGCATGCGGCCGCTCTGGTCGACCACGGTGACGCGCTCGGGGGTCATGTCCGGGATGCTGGAGGCGACCAGGTTGACGATGGCGTCGACCTGGTTGCGTTCCAGGCCCTGGCCGCCGCGCAGCTCCAGCACCACCGAGGCGCTGGCCACATCGCGCTGACGGGTGAAGGCGCTGGGCTTGGGAATGGCCAGATGCACGCGGGCCTCGCGCACCGGGCGCAGGGTGCCGATGGTGCGCGACAGTTCGGTTTCCAGGGCGTGCTGGTAGCGGGCGTTTTCCACGAACTGGCTGACGCCGAAGCCCGGGTCCTTTTCCATCAGCTCGAAGCCGCCGCCGGTCTCTTTACCGGTCAGGCCGGAGCCGGCCAGCTTCAGGCGGGCGTCGTACAGACGGTCCTGCGGCACCGAGATGGCGCCGGTGTTCTGGTCGATCTTGTACGGGATCTGCGCGGTGCGCAGCAGGTCGGCCGCTTCGGCATTGCCCTTGTCGTCCAGGCCGGTGTACAGCGACTGGTAACCGGGTTTCTGCGACCAGTAGAACACCGCCAGACCGGCCCCCACCGCCACGGCGATCATCGCCATCATGGTCAGCTTGCGGGTGATCTGCAGGCTGCGGACACGGTCGAACCATTGCCCGGCCTTCTCGGCGTTCTGGTTGATGTTTTCTTTGGAAATCGCGAGTGCCATGTGTCGTCAACCCTTACAGCGGCATGTTCATGACGTCCTGATAAGCCTGGACGAGACGGTTGCGGACTTCCACGGTGGCGCGGAAGGCCACCTGGGACTGCTGGGAGGCGACCATGACCCGTGCCAGATCGGCACTGGGGTCGCCCATTTCGAAGGCCTTGGCCAGCGCACCGGACTTCTGCTGGGCCTCGTTGACGCCGCCGATGGCGCCGCGCAAGGTCTCGCTGAAGCTCGGTGCCTGGGTGGCCGGCGTTCCCTGCGTGCCGGCCAGCCCCTGGATCTGATTGCCGCGCGCCGCATCGCCCACCGCGCCCATCGGGCCCATCGGGCCTTGGCCCATCTGCGTCTGGTAGCTGCGGATCTGCGAGAGGATGGAGGTAACGGAATCGCTCATGGGTGCGGTCAGCCAGGGAGGCATCCACACCAATGCAAGCGGCGTGCCGAAACCGCGCCGGGATTCCGGCGCCGGGGCGGGGAGGACTGCCGTAGCTGGGCTGAGTGTGATCTGCGGGTGCAACTTTCTCTGCGCTAGCGAGGCGGGCACCTAGTGTTGAGTTGGGTGCTTCTTTAGCCTGGCCTTGTCGACAGGGCGCGCGTTTGTTCAGCCGGTTTGTCTAGGCAAGGCGCGGGCCTGTCTGGCGAAGAGCGACTGATCTGCGGCTTGGCTGCAGGGCCCTTGCCCGCTCACCATCGCGGGACACGCTGCAAGTACGTCCTTGTAAGTTCTTACGCGGCATCCATGCCGCGTAAGGTCCCGCGACGGTGAGCGGGCAAGGACCAGTCGAGGTGGTTGGTGTGCGCGGTATGCGCTGTGTCTTGAGGGCGTCCGCAGTGCGGATAGATCAGTTGCGGAGCGGCGGGATCTGCGGCTTGGCTGCAAGGCCCTTGCCCGCTCACCATCGCGGGACACGCTGCAAGTACGTCCTTGTAAGCTCTTACGCGGCATCCATGCCGCGTAAGGTCCCGCGACGGTGAGCGGGCAAGGACCAGTCGAGACGGTCGGTGTGCATGGTTGCAAGCGGGCATGAGGTGCGTTGTTCTGATAACCGCGCACCGATTCCCAACGAAGGCCGAGCAACGAGCAGGCTCTCAACAAAGCAGCCTGCAAACTCTCTGGTGCGGTGTCCTCGCCGCTTGCGGGACCGTGTGGCGGCATGGATGCCGCCACCGAGCCTACATGGACGTACTTGCGGCGTGTCCCGCAGGCGGCGAGGGCACCGCGCGCTCGACCGACCAGGCCTTTGATCTATTCATTTGACTGTCTAAACGACGCTACGACTCGATATCTCTGCAGCTGTGAGCTGATTGAGTCGGCGGGTTTGGTTTCGATGACAACGTGTCCAAACAGTAGTGCATGCATCCGCGCACTTGACCAGCTAATCCGGCAACCACGCCTTACTCCACCGATCGAGATTGCTGCCGGTCAACATCCAGTCGCGGCGCACCACTTCACGCAATGCCGCGCCCTTTGCCACCGCAGCGGCTGGGTCGGCCAGGTGCTCGCGGATCGCGCCGATCCAGTCGCGGTAACGGTTCTTCACCAGCGTCACCGGCAGGTTGCCCTGATAGCAGCGCACGTCGCTGGCGATCACCGGGTAGCCGCAGGCGCCGTACTCGAGCAGGCGCAGATTGCTCTTGCACTCATTGAACAGGTTCTGCTCCACCGGTGCCAGCGCCAGATCCAGGTCCAGCGCGGCCAGCGCGGCGGGATAGTGATCGATCGGCACGCCGGGCTGGAACTGATGGATGTGCTGGCGCAACGCGAACGGGTACATGCCCATGAACACCCATTCGACCTCATCGGCGAGCTCCTTCACCACGTCGGCAATCAGCTCCAGGTCGCCGGTATGGCTGGCACCGCCGGCCCAGCCGATACGCGGCTTGCCGCCCTGGCGTTCCTCACGTTCGCTCCGTGCCGGCAGCTGCTCCCACCAATGCGGCGGCAGACGGTTTTCAGCCACGCGGATGTCGCTATGCAGCCCGGCGAAGGCCTCGGCCAGCGCCGGAGTGGACACCACGAAGCGGTCCACCATGCCCAGCCCGCGCCGCACGGTCTTGAGGATGTCCTTGGGCATGTGCTCGCGATGGGCGTTCTTCAGCGGCAGGTTGGGCAGGTAGTCGTCCAGCTCGTAGACCTTGAATGCACGTGACAGCGCCTTCATCCGCCGCATCGCTTCCAGTCGCGGCTCGCCGACCTGGCGTTGCAGGATCACCACGTCGGGATCCTGGCGCGCCAGCTCGCTGATCTCCAGATAGCCGTTGAACAGCACGCCTTCGACCATGCCGGCTTCGCGCAGGGCGCGCAATGGCTGGATCACCCGGTAATGCCCACACCCTTCGATATCGGCCGGTAGCGCCAATACGCGCGGCAGCGGTCGCCACGACTGCAACGGCCGCCAGCTGGCGCGCGGATCGGCCAGTTTGAAGCCGGCGCCGGGATCCAGCGAAAAACCCGGGTTGTAGGCCGGGTCATTGGCCATCACCGGCAGCCAACGCGCATACATCGCTTCTTCGTCGAGTGCAGTGGCGGGTGTTGTGTCGGGCGGGTCGATCAGCAGCTGTGCGCGCGCGGCGTAGACATTGAGATAGCCGGCCTGCTGCAGGCGCAGGCACAGATCGACATCGCTCCATTGCGCCAATGCCGGTTCCTGTGCAAAGCCGCCGGCGTCCAGGAACAGCTGGCGCGGCAGCATCAGGCATTCGCCACTGAGCGCGCTGTAGTTCTGATCCAGCTGCAGGCGCTGCAGATAGCCCGATTCGTCGAACGCCGCACCTTCGAAGGCGCGTGCTGCCGGTGCGCCCAGGCCCAGCAACAAGCCGGCGTGATGCACGGTGCCGTCGCCGCGCAGCAGCTTGCCGGCCACCGCGCCGACCTCCGGACGCAGCGCGTGGTTGAGCAGCTGCGCCAGCCAATCGGCCTTGATCGCCGCGGCGCCCGCTGCCAGCCACAACAGCAGCTCCCCACGAGCCTGCCCGGCCGCCGCATTGCAGGCCGCCTCGCGCGAGGGCGCACCATCGAAGCGCAGCACGCGGATCTGCTGCAGGCCAAGGTTGTCGATGCCCGCCAGCCAGTCGCGCAACGCCGGCTCGGCGCTGTCGCCGCGATCCAGCAACAGCAGCTCGTAGTGTGGGTAGCCGGTGTTGGCAAGCACGCTTTCCAGGCAGCGTTGCAGCTGCGCAAGGCGTCCATCCACCAACACCAGGATGCTGACCAGCGGCTGCTGTGCATGCTGGTAATCCACCGCATGCCGGCCGGGGCCGGTGCTGCTCACCACCGCGTCCACGTACCCGCGCGCGGCAAGATGGCGGCTGATGGCGCGCTGCTCGTCCTCGTCGCCATGCCGCGTGGTGGCCGATGCCACCAGCAAGGGTTCGGCGATGTGCTGGATGCAGGCCAGGCCGTAACGCTCGACCAGCCCAAGCTGGTAATCCAGTTCGAAGGCGTCGCTCGTTTCGGTTGCAAAGCCGCCATCGGCCACTAGCGTTTGGTGCCGGAACAGCCAATGCCGCGACATCGTCGACGGCGCGCTCAACAGCATGTCCAGATACAGCGCCGGCCGCATCGCCAGCCCCAGCTGGCCGCCATCCAGCGCGACCACTTCATCGGCGTAAACGGCCTGACACGCGTCCGGCAGCGCGAGCATCTCCAGCGCCAGCATCAGCAGGCCGCTGGCGGTGAACAGGCTGCCGGCCTGGACAAGCAGCACCCAGTCGATGGACTGTTGTGCGGCGATGGTCCGATTGAGTGTGGGCAACAGCCCGTCTAGGCCGATCAACACACCGCGCTCGCCGTGCTCGGCAGCCTGCTGCGGCGAGCTGCTGAGTACCCAGCTCTGCTGATTCGGATAACACGCCACCGCCGCCAGGCTGGACTGGGTGGCGGCCACCGCTGCCGCATCGCCGTCGCTGTCGACCACCATCACTGCGATCCGCGGACCGCGCGCGTGGGCCTGCAGGCGCGCATCGATCAAGGCGCGTTGGACCTCGCTCGGATGCCGCACGCCCAGCCAGGTGGCCGGCGACACCCGCTCGGCCATGCCGGCGCTTTGCATCAGCGCATTGACCAGATCCACCGACTTGAATACCCGCGCCTTGTGCGGGCTGAGCGGGGCGACGCGCACCTGGCGGTTGTCGCCGCTCTCGCGCCGCCAGCCGAGTTGGCGGATGCCATGGCGCAGGTCTTCGTGGCCCTGGTCGCCGACCCCCACCTGATCGCGGCCGGCCTGACTGAACTGCGCGCTTGACACGCGAAAGTGCGTGAGCGGGCTGGACAGCAAGGCCAGGTTGCCGCGACGCAGCAGCTTGACGTAGATCGCCAGGTCGCCGACCCAGTGGATGGCCTTGCCATTCAACATCATCAGCTCGCCACCCAGCGCCACCAGGTCGGCGCGCCGTGCAAGCACGCAACTCGGCTCGCCGATGAAGTTGATGGCGTGGTCGGCCAGGAACGACACCAGCTCCGGCCCATCGATCAGCACGTCCTCGCCGAACGGAAAGCTGGTGGCCAGGATGTCGGGCAACGGCGCACCGTCATCGTCGATGCGCAGCCGGCGCGAGGACGCCAGTGCGGTGCCGGGGTTGCGCTCGATCGCTGCCACCAGCTGCTCAACACAGTCCGGCGCCAGCACATCGTCGTCGTGCAGGAACTTGACGTACTCGCCTTGCGCCAGGCCGATGCCCTTGATGGTGCTGCCGAGTTCGCCCAGTCGCGTCGGATTGCGGTGGTAGCGGATTGGGAAGGCGGTGGACGCCAGGCGCGGCGCCAGGATGGATTCAATCGCGCCATCGCCATTGTCGTCGCAGATCACCAGCTCCAGCGCCGTGTAGGTCTGGGCCAGCACGCTGTCCAGCGCCTGCGCGACATAGCGCGGCTTGTAGGTCGGCATGACGATGCTGACTAGATTCAATTTCACTTGGCTTTACCCGTAGATCGGCTGAGATAATCCAAATACTCTTTGCGCGTCAGCCCTGGATAGCGCCGTCTGAGGAGTTGGAATTTATCTACCAAGCGCCGAGACCTCTCTCCGCCATGCTCTCTCCGAACAACGACTTCGCGGTCTAGATTCTCTACGAGTTCGGTGTAAGCTTCATGTAGCTCAGCTGCAACCGAGGGGCTAGTGCTTTTCTTTAGATCCGGAAATTCAAAGCAGGGTTTGTCATGAGGCACAGTGCAAGGAACAAGGTCGACTGCGTCGAGAAAATCAAGAAATTCCTTGTACAAAACCGGGTAGGCGTTGTTCATTTCAGAGAGGTCGAGGTTCTCGAAAACTTCACGGATGTTGCTTCGGCTGTGAATGGTAGGGTCATAAGGGATGCGGAGGTATTCGCAAGTTTCCCTGGCCCTGGAATCCGGATTGGTCACAATGGCGGGGACGCCGCTATTAATCGAGAGAATTCCGGAGTGAAGTCGGGTTCCAATCGTGAGGCAATGGTCGTTGCTTTTGAAGAACGTGGCCCACCGGCTGTAATCAGAGAAAAATTCCAGTCGTCCAGCCATGGCCTTGGCCAATAGTTGGAAGGACGTGGGTATTTCGTCGAGATTGAAAGGTTGCGCTGTGATGTTGCGGGTCGATGGCAGTGCTTTTTCAAGATAGAGCAAGTTGATGAAATACAATTCATCCTGCAGCAGATGGGATGTCCTCGGCAGCCCGGAATTGAAGAATGTGGCCGTAGTGATGACCTTGTCCGCATCCCACGGCTTTTTTTGCAGAGCCCGGGTGGGTCCGTTCTCAAAGTAGCTCGGGCAGCCAATCACTCTGACGTTCTTTATGCCAAGGCTATTCAGGATCTCGGCGGAATAATTTCCGCGAACAGCAATCAGCTTGGATTTTTCAGAGAGAAGGGAGAAGTTTCGCTTTTGATTGGGGCTGAGGCGCTCGGCCAAGTTCGGGTCGTAGCCATTGAATGAGTTCGCGCAAAGGCTCACCGGCACGATCGGGATCGTGATTTTTTCAAGAAAGTGCGTGATTCTCTCAATAGGAAGGCCTGCGAAGTCCTCCCGGATGTCATCCTTCATCGTCCAGACAAGATGCGAGTATTTTTGGTTGATCTCTTCTGCAAGTTGATCGGAAAGCTTTGCCTCAAGTGCGTTGGAGATGTGGTCAACTTTCACCGGGCACCCGAACAGTGCTTTCAAAAAACCATAGGCGATATAGCCGTTTCCTATATTCTGGCCTCTGACATTGTCTTGGGATGGCCCCATGCCTTTCAGGAAATCCGACATTTCCAGGGATTCAGGAAGGGCTGAGTTGAAAAGGAAAATCTTGCTTGGGTCAGTCATCGATCCGCTCATTTTTAAGGCAGAGCGTTAATAAAAATAAAGGCAGGTATCCCAGCGATCCGGCGTGTGATGGCGCAGGCCGATCCTGTAATCCGGGTTCAGAGATAGGGCGAAATCGCTTAGATCTAGCAGGTCGGTAGCTCTGTGATAGGCGGAGATCGCCATTTTGGGCTTGCACTGAACAATCGCACTCTGCGCACCTTTCAGTGCCGAAAGTTCCGACCCCTCGATATCCATTTTGATGAAGGTGGGTGCATCGTCGATGACATCGTCGATGCAGCATACGTCGATCATGTCTGCCGGTTCGCAATCCTCACTCGAAGGCTTGACGAAGCCGCCGTGGCCACCCTCATGGTTGAATGGAACCCTGCCTTTTGTCTCGCCTACGCCGCAGTCATGCAGACTGATTCTGGACGCCAGAGCCGTGCCTTCGTAGCGGCGTAGTACGTTCTTGAGTGTGCCGACGTTGATCCGATCGGGTTCAATCATCCAAGAACGCGAGAATTGGCCTTTGGTGGCGCCAATCAGGCCTGCGAGCGACTCGCCAATCGAGGCGCCGCAATCAACCATCTTTTCTCCGCCACCGAATTGCAGCAGGCCGGAGCGGAAGTACAACGTGGTGTAGGGGCGCTCGATTTCGTGGTAGTACTCGGGGTCACAGGTCAGGTGGAAATTGAGGACAGAGAACAGGGTTTGTGCCGAGTAGGCATCGGAAAAGCGTTTTGCCAGGCGCTGAAACCTGGGAATATTGCGCACGATCTCCCTTCCCCAATCGTCCACCCGGAAATCTACACGCCCCTGTAGACCGAAAGCGCGAACGGCCTGTTCAAAGTTGATATGAGCAATCCCGTGCTGCCTGCAGACCTGGTCAAAAAATCGCTTGGGTCCGTCATATCGGCACGTGTTGAGGGCGATGATGTCGCCAGACTTGGCCAGTTCGATGAACCTGTCCGTCGAGATGATCGGAGTGCCGTAATACAGCGCACCGGAGTGATAGCGGAAGTCGTCCACCGAGGCGATCACATTGCAGTGCCGGTCCTGCTTCAGGTTCAGCAAGTGCGCGCCGAACCCCCCGGTTCCTAAAACGATCACCTTGACTTCGTCGCCAAATTTGGCAATGAGGTGGCGAACGTCCTTGGGAATACCGAACATCGGATCACCAGTCAGGCCCTCGGCGGCGACCTGAAACGTCTCTTCCGATGCCTGCGGGTCGATATTTAGTTTGAATTGGATAGCGGTCTGCATGATTGGTCCCCGGCTTAGGCTTCATAAACATGGATTGGAGTGTCGTAGCGGGCGTGGAAATAGGTCTTGGACGGCACGTCCTCGCAGTAGACACGTGGCCAGCCAAGTTCGCAGCTTCGCCCAACCTTGACGCCCCCACGCACGATGGCGCCGGTTCGCAGGATGCTATTGCTGCCGATCTCGACGCCCGCGCCGATTTGCACACCATTCTCTATCCAGCATGAAGATTTAACGCGGCATGCGGGTCCGAGGTGCGTGCCGGCATGGATGACGGTGTTGTAGTCGATCCTGCACCCGTGCCCAACGACAGCATTGGCACCCACGAATGCGTTGAGCCCAATGGCCGTGTCAGAGTCGATGGCTGCGCTTGGGTGGATGAAGGGCTCGAGCTTGAAGCCACGTTCCATCGCTGCCTGCATCAGTTCCATGCGCTTGAAGTTGCCGAAGCGTTCGTCAAAAGCCACGAACATGGCCCCGTCAGTCGGATTCAGTCCATCCAGCACGTCCAGATCGAATTCGTGTTCCGCGTCTTGTGGTACATCGATCCTGATGACCGTCTCGTCCTGACGCGCGTGCTTCCAGGCGTGAAAGGCCAGATCGAGGTATTCGCTGCCGCCGATGATCCACCTAGATCTCATGTTCGGTCTCCATCAGCACCGTGTACCAGCGCTCAACCAGGCGATTCATGGATTCATAGGCTCCCTGGGTGGGTAGCGGGGCGTCTGTATGCAGTGCCGCCTGCACCCGCTCCATGATGTCCACGTCTTCTCCCACTACCACCTTGCTGCCGTGCATCTGCGCAAGCAGCACTTGGCTGGAAGAACCGTAAGGCTGTTTCTTGCGTGCGCTAAACCAATAGATTTCCAGGTCGGTCCGGTCCGGTGCGACGGGGATGTGGTGTTCCAGCGTGAAGGAATAGCCCCCGTTGGCGCTCGCGATATGCAAATTCGGGAAGGCAAGCCAGTTAAAGTAGGCGTCCTGCTTGCCCCAGCGTTCCACTTTAGCGTGCCAGCCAAAATGTTTAAGGTTGGGGATGGTGGCTTCCGGGCCGCCGAAACTGAAGCGGCGCATCTCGCGCCTCAGCGCTGCGGGCGATGTGTCCTGCAAGGCCTCCATGGACTCCTTGGCTTGTTCCTCGTTTACCTGGGGAGTGAAGTTGACGCTTTTGGCCAGGGTCTTGGGATGGACAAAGCGCGGGTGGTTGGCGTCCCGCAGATTCTCGTAGGCCAGCTTCCAGTTGTACCGGCCATGCCATGTGGTCACCATGACCTCAGTGTCATAGGCGTTGGAACTACTTTCCAGCAAGGCGATGAAGTCTGCCGAAAACTGCTCCTCGATTGGCATGGGGTCTGGATCGAGGTTGACGAACAACAGGTTGCCGATGGCGCGAAGTGAGAATTCGCGCAGCTTCAAGTTGGCCTTTTCACTATTGTCCAGGTGGTAGATCGCATCGCAGTCCGGGATGTTCTTTACCCGGCCTTGTTCGTCGTAACTCCAGGCGTGGTAGGGGCATACCAAAGGCCGGCAACCGAGAGCACCGGTTTGAATCAGTGCACTGCGGTGGAGGCAGACGTTCTCGAACGCACGGATTTGGCCGTGGAAGTTCTGGATCACCAAGGGAATGCCAGCGATCTTGCGAGTGATGAAGCAATTGTGGTCCTTCAGCAGCGTCTTGAGTCCTGCGAACAACCAGACCCTGCGGAAGATCCTGCGCTGCTCGCGATCAAAGATTTCCTGCGACAAGTAATACTTGGGGTGCATCCTGGAGCGCATGGATCAGTCCATCTTGATGTTCTTGTGGAATACGATCTTGGCCGGATTGCCAAACACCGTGGCGCCCGCCGGCACATCCTTCAGCACGACCGCACCGGTGCCGACAACAGCGTGCTCACCTACCTTGACGCCAGGCACCAGCGTGGCACGCGGGTGCACGATTGCGAAGTCGCCTATCTGCACGCCGCCGCCCATGAAAACCTGTGCGCCCACATGCGCATAATTACCAATGCGGACATCGTGTCCAATTACCGACCAAGTGAGAAGATTGGCAAAATCCCCGATCCACACATCGGGGCCAACGTGCACCTGGTTGCCGAGAAAGCAACCCGTGCCTAGACGCACGCGGCGACTGAGATGCGCCTCTGTGCAGATCGGGATGAACACGGCCCCCTGTGCAAGCAGCGGTTGAATGTATTTATGCCGTTCCAATGGGCCGCCCTGCGCGCAGACAAAAGCCTCGTTGCCACGCGGCACGTATGTCAAAGGGTCACCGACGATGGGTACCCCAACATCAAAGCCATCGAGAATATGCTTGCGGCTGTCCAGGAATCCGGTGACTTCCCATTCCTTGCGATGCGCCACATCACCTTGCATTTGCTCAAGGACCTCCCGGCCCCAGCCGCCCGCGCCGACGATGAGCACGGAATAGGTCACAGGACAGCCCCACCGTCCATCACCAAACTGGTCCCGGTTACCCAGCGGCTGGCATCGGACAAGAGATAGATCGCAGCGTTCGCTACGTCCTCTGGGGTGCCCAATCCAAGCGGATGGCGTTTTTGCTGTGCTTCCAGATGGGTTGTGTCCCAGATGGGCGTCACGACTGCAGAGGGAGACATGCCATTGACCCGGATCTTGCGTTTGGCCTGCTCCATGGACAGGCAGCGGATGATGCCGAGCAGGGCTGACTTCATGGCCGAATATGGTCCTACTCCGGGTGTGCCGATATGGGCCGCAGTGGAAAGCATGAAGACGATGGAACTTTGAGGCGCAAGAGCGTTGGCCTGCAACAGCCGCTGGGTGAGCATGACAGGGGCCAGGAAATTGACCGCATAGACATCGGTCATGAGCTTCTCGGTCAACTGCCTGATAGGGCTCAAGCGCTGCCTGCCAGCGCAGTGGACCAAGCCATCTAGGCTGGAAATGCCCTGTACCAGTCGTTCACGATCTTCGGCTTCGGTCAGGTCGGCCAGCACTTGGAGGTGGCCTTGGCCATTCAACAAGTTGTAGGTTTCGTACAGGCGTTCTGCATCCCGCCCGGTGATGACCAGGCGCGCCCCACGCCGCGCGCAGGAAACGGCGATTTGCCTGCCGATGCCCGATGAAGCACCTGTGACCAAAATGGTCTTGCCATCCAGTGAAAAAGCGCGTTGCGCCGCGTTGGTCATGCGTAGATGTCCATCGGTACAGAAAAACCGCCATCAAGAATGAAGTGGTTGCGCGTGATCCAGCGGCTGGCATCGGAAAGATAGAACACTGCTGCATAAGCCACGTCTTCTGGCTCGCCCATGCCAAGTGGCGTCAATTCAAACAGGCTGTCCATATTGCCGCCGCTTCCCTGCAAGCCATCCAGCAAGGGAGTGCGTACATAACCCGGTGCAATGCAGTTGGCGCGCATGCCTTGCTTGGCTACTTCCATGCCGAGTGAGCGCATCATGCCCAGCAGGGCGCTTTTGCTGGCAGCGTATGCGCTGCTCGCCAGCGGGCCGATATGCGAGGCAATTGAGGCAATGAATAGCAGGGAGCCGCCCGGCGCGATCTGCTTCTTCGCCAACAGGCCTCGCGTCAGTAGCATGGGTGCATAGGTGTTGCTTGCAAATGTCTCGTCCAGGTGCGCATGGCCGATCATTCGAAAGGGGGTCAGCTTGGACATGCCAGCTGCGTGCGCCAAGCCGTTGATGACACCGCTCGCAGCCACTACGTGGTCAATACCCTCCTGTACCGCCAAGTCCGCCACCACTTGCGTGTGGCCTTGGCCTTCCAGTTGGTTGAATGTGGCTTGCAAGCGCTCGGTATTGCGTCCGGTGATGACAACGCTCGCTCCCATCTGTGAACAAGTGATTGCAATTTGACGACCAATACCCGATGAAGCGCCAGTCACCAGGACGCGCTTGCCTTCTAGGGAAAACGGATCACGCTCGGCGTTCATGCTTCGATCAGCGCTGGAAAAGCTGCGTTCTCGACGTCCACGATGGCCGTACCCCATGACAAGCCGATACCGAAGCCGGCAAGCAACAGTCGGTGCCTGGCATTGATCAGCGTATCGTTCAGACGGACGGTCATGGTGATGGGCAGGGAAGCTCCACTGGTATTGCCGAAGTCCCGCAAGGTTGACGGAACTTTTTCTGTCGGCAGCGCCAACTTCTTGCGGATGGTTTCGTTGATCATTTTGTTGGCCTGATGAAAAACAAAAAAATCAACGCTGTCCTTAGCAACACCAGAATACTCAAGCAATCTTTCCACCGCTGGAGGCACTCGCTGGGTCGAGAAACTCAACACGGCCGGGCCATCGAGAATGAGTTCACCTGGCCAGTGCAGCACACCGTTCTCGTCACGTGTAGGAGAGATATGTTGGGGTCCGTAAGGCTCACGATGCCCACCTATGGGCAACATGATGGCCCGGTAGCCGCTACCGTCGCTGTTCAGGTCGAAATGCATGGGAGGTGCATTTTTGTCGAACTCCAGCGCCGTGGCGGTGCCCGCGTCGGAGAACAATGGGTCCAGAAGTGTGGCGGAGCGGTCGCCGACCAGCAGAAGCGCTTTTTTGATGGTGCCAGCCGCAATCATGCTGCCCACCAGGTGCAGGCCAAAGGGATAGCCGGAGCAGCCGAGATTGACATCAAAGGCGATAGCGGTCTGCGGCAATTGCAGCCGGTGCTGCATGATGATGGCCGTGGCCGGGATGGGGTAATCGGGTGATTGCGTTACGACAATCAGTGCATCGATTTCATCCTTGGCCCATTGCAGCTCTGCAAGCAGCTTTTCCGCGGAGATGAGCGCCAGATCGGAAAATGTCTGCCAGCTTGGGCAAATGCGACGAAACTCGATGCCGATGTTACGCACCAGACGCTCGCGTTCTGAGCGCATCTTCGGCGGGCAATCGGTCAGGTTGGAAATGATCCGCTTGGGCACGCAACTCGCCATGCCCGCAAAACGGACATTGCTAAGAGTGGACAGTCCCATGGCGTTACCCCAGCAGTTTGTGAAGATCGTTTAAGGTGGCGCAGTTCTTGAGATCTTCGCCGGTAATGACCTTTCCGTAATCCACGTCGAACATGACGATTACCCCCAACGCTGAGAGCGAATCCCACTCAGGCAAGTCAGCCAGGGCGGTGTCCATGGTGACCTCCACCGGCTCCTGGAAGTCGGTGGCGGAGAGGAAGTTCTCGATAAATGTTGCCTGGGTCATGCGAGCTCGCCTGGTTGCCTGTTGAGGAGATGGGAGTCTGAAGTGCAGGTGCAGCGTGTTGCGATCATGTTGCCTGTGCGCCGGCGATCAGGTCGGCAATGGTATCGACCTGTTCGCTGGTCAGGCCAGGAAAGATCGGCAGGCACAATACTTGCGCCGCCACCGAACGCGCTACTGGCAGCCATGCCGGTGCGGACGAGGGCAGGGCGCGATACATCGGGAAATCGCTGATCAACGGATAGAAATAACGTCGTACAAGAATGCCGTGCTCGCGCATCAATTGGTATAGCGCATCGCGTGCCAGCGGGTAGTCGTCCTGCACCAGAATCGGAAAATATGCGTAGTTGGCAGTGGCGTGATCGGGGCGCGCAACACAGCGGATGCCGCGAATGTCGCTCAGTCGCTGCCGATACTGCGCATCGATGGCGTGGCGCTGCGCGATGGCGTGATCGATGTGCTTGAGTTGCAGCAGGCCGAACGCCGCGCTGATCTCATTCATCTTGCCGTTGATGCCCGGCGCCACCACCGTGGTTTCGTCGACGAAGCCGAAGTTCTTCAAGTGCCCGATGCGTTGGTAGGTCTTTTCATCGGGGCAGACGATGGCGCCGCCTTCGAAGGTGTTGAACACCTTGGTGGCATGAAAGCTCAACACGCTCAGGTCGCCATGGCGCAGGATGGAGCCGCCGCCATCGCGCACGCCAAAGGCATGCGCCGCGTCGTAGATCACCTTGAGGTTGTAGATATCGGCGATGCGCGTGATGGCAGCGGTGTCGCAGGTCGTGCCGTAACAATGCACCGGCATGATGGCGGTGGTCTGCGGCGTGATGGCCGCTTCGATCTTGGACGGATCCATGTTGAGCGTCACCGGGTCGATGTCCACAAACACCGGGGTGATGCTCTTCCACAACAGCGAATGCGCGGTGGCCACGAACGAGTAGGGCGTGGTGATCACTTCACCGGTGATGCGCAGCGCCTGCAACGCGGTGATCAACGCCGTGGTGCCGTTGGTCAGCAGTGCCAGATGCGGCACGCCCAGGTACTCGCACAGTGCGCGCTCGAGTGCCCGATGCATCTCGCCACCGTTGCTGAGGATGCGGCTGGTCCAGATCTGCTCCAGATAGGGCAGAAATTCTTCCAGCGGCGGCAGCAGCGGACTGGTGACGGGTATGGTCATCAAACACTCGGCAAGTGGAGTCGGCACGTCGATGTCGATTCCGTTCGCAGCCGATGACTGCGAACGGAGTGATCCTGCTGAAGCAAGCGCTGTGCCAGCAAACGTGGCCGGCGCGCTGGTCCTAGTTCGCCAGCTCGGTTTGCTCGCGATCGAGGCCGTACTTGCGCAGCTTTTCCACCAGCGTGGTGCGGCGCAGGCCGAGCAGTTGGGCCGCATGCGCCACCACGCCCTGGGTGCGTTCCAACGCTTCGTTGATCAGCGCCAGCTCGATGTTTGCCATGTGACCACGCAGGTCGATGCCATCGTCGGGCAGGCTGGACGCGGTGGCCGGTTCGGTGGTGGCCGATTTGGGCTGCAGCGTCACTACATTGCTCGGCAATGCGCTGACCTCTGCAGGCGCAGCAACCAGCGCCGGTTCGGGCGGAAGTTCGAGCGCAGTGGCCGTGGCAAAATCGCCGCGATAGCGTGCCGGCAGATCCTGCACGCGCACCAGACCGCCCGGGTGCAGCACCGCAAGGCGCTCCACCAGATTGGTCAGCTCGCGTACGTTGCCCGGCCAGTCGTAGCTGCGCAGCGCCTGCAAGGCTTCGTCGGCAAAGCGCACTTCGCCGCGCCCGGTGCGCGCCAGTTGCCCGGCGATGGTCTGCACCAGAATGGCCAGGTCGTCCACGCGTTCGCGCAGCGCCGGCATTTCGATCGGAAACACGTTGAGGCGATAGAACAGGTCCTCGCGGAACTGGCCATCGCTGATGCGCGTTTCCAGATTGCGGTGGGTGGCGGCGATCACCCGCACGTTGCAGCGGATGGTCTGGCCACCGCCCACGCGCTCGAAGCTGCGCTCCTGCAGCACGCGCAGCAGCTTCACCTGCATCGGCAGGCTCATGTCGCCGATTTCATCGAGCAGCAGCGTGCCGCCCTCGGCCATTTCGAAGCGGCCCTTGCGGGTGCTCAGGGCGCCGGTAAAGGCGCCTTTTTCGTGGCCGAACAGTTCGCTTTCCAACAGGTCCGGCGGAATCGCGCCGCAGTTGATCGCCACAAACGGCCCATCGCGCCGTGGCGAGTGCTGGTGGATGGCGCGAGCGACGACTTCTTTGCCGGTGCCAGATTCGCCCAGCACCAGGACCGTGGTGTCGAACGCCGCCACCTGGTCGATCAGGCGGCGCAGGCGGGTCACTGCCTCGCTGTTGCCGGTCGGGCCGGTGTCCTGCTGCACGCCGGCCTGATGCTCGGCATCCAGCCGCTTGAGGCTGGCACGGCGCAACAAGGCTTCCAGCTGCGCGTGACGCAGCGGCGTGTCCAGCGTCCAGACGTTGGCTTCGTGCAGCCCGTGCGTCTGCGCAAACGCGCTCGGGCTGCCTTCCATCAGCAACACCGGTGGCGGCAGCTTGGCATCGGCCAGCCAGTCGAAGAACTTGTCGGCCTGTGCAGCATCCTGCGCCGAGCCCACCATCACCGCCATCCACTCATCGTGGCGATGACGGCCAGGATTGATGTCGGCGCCGTCGGTGACCCAGCGTGGATTGAAGTCCATGAACTCGAGCAGCGACACCGTGCGCTCGGCGCGCACGGCATCGCTGTCGATCAACAGAATGCGGGACTCACTCATTCCTGGCTCCTTCCGTCAGGCCCTCCAGGATTGGCATGACTTCCTGGATATAGGACAGCTTGCTGACAAAATTGTCAGCACCCGCGCGAAGAGCATGTTCACGATGCTCTGCATCGTCGAAGTGGCTCGCGATGACAATATACGGCGGATCGTCCTGCGTCTTGATCAGACGGGTCGCCTGCAACCCGCCCATCTCAGGCATGGCCAGGTCCATCAACACGACATTGGGGCGCAGCGACTCAGAGCGCTCGATCGCTTCCAGTCCATTGGCGGCACTGCCCACGATATCGAGCCACTCCACTTTGCGAAAATGACGCATCGCAGCGTTGATGAAGCCCTCGTGGTCGTCGACCAGCAGCACGGTGAGTTTGCTCATAGTAATCCTTATCCTGCCCGGGCAAGCAGCGGTTTGTTGGTGCGGCGGCGCTCGCGTGCCGGGGCGATGTCGAGTTGTTCGCGGTACTTGGCCACAGTGCGACGGGCAATGTTAACGCCCTGACGCGACAACAGCCCGGCGATGGCTTCGTCGGCCAGTGGCCGGCCGGCCGGTTCGCTCTCGATGAGCCTGCGCACCATCGCCTTGACCGCCTGGCCGGAGACGCTGGCGCCTTCCAGCCGCACGGCAAAGAAATGCTTGAGCTCGAAGGTGCCGCGCGGGGTTTGAATGTATTTTCCGGTGGTAATGCGCGAAATCGTCGATTCGTGCATGCCGATCTCATCGGCAATTTCTTTCAATGTCAGCGGTGCCATGGCTTCTTCGCCACGCACCAGGAAGGCGGCCTGGCGCTCGACGATGGCACGTGTGGCACGCAGCAGGGTTTCGTAGCGCATCGACAGACCGCGGGTCAGCCAACGCGCTTCCTGCAGCATGTCGCGTAGTGGTTGTGCGGCTTCGCCGGCCTCGGCCAGTGCGCGTTCGTGGACCGGGTTGATGCTCACGCGATGGGTGGTGGCCGGGTTCAATGCCACCCGCCAGCTGCCATCGGCATGCCAGGCGAGCACATCGGGAATCACGCTGGCGTTGCTTTCCTGCAGCAGGTCGTCGCCCGGACGCGGTTGCAGCGACAGGATCAGCCGGACCGCTTCACGTGCATCGTCCACTTCGGCATCGTGCGCGCGCGCCAGCAGCGCATAGTCGTGGCTGGCCAGCAATTCCAGATCGCCGGACAGGATGCGCGCAGCCAGATGGCGTGCCGGCACGCGGCCGGGCAGGGCGCTCAGCTGGGCCTGCAGACACTCGCGCAGATCGCAGGCGGCCAGGCCGGCCGGGTCGCCGTGCAGCAGGCGCTGACGGATCGCTTCGACTTCCTGCACGGTCATACCCAAGCGAGTGGCGCCGAGCTGCTGCAGGGTCGCCAACGCTTCGCTCAGATAGCCGGCGTCGTCGGTCTGCTCCAACCAGAACGCGGCGGCCGCCAATGCGGCCTCGTCCAGGTCCAGCGCCAGTTCGCGCAGGATGCGCACATGCGGGTCGGTGGATTCGCCAGCGGCAACGCGCTGCATGCGGTCGTCGTCGCCATCGTTCCAGCTGCTGCTCTGCACGTCCCACATCGTGCTCTCGGGCAGCTCGTCGAAGGCGGCGATATCGGAGGCGCCATCATCGCTGGTCGCGACGTCATCGTTGCTGTCGGCCAGTTCTTCCAGCTCCAGCAGCGGATTGGTTTCCAGCGCGCGACGGATTTCCAGTTCCAGCTGCATGCCGTCCAATTGCAACAGACGGATCGACTGCAACAACTGCGGGGTCAGGTGCAGTTGCTGGCCAAGCTGGGCGGAAATGGTCGTCTTCATCGAAGCGCTTCCGTAAAGGCGCCGCATGTAGCGGCGATGGAACGCATCTTGCAGGACAACGCGACGGGTTTCTAATCAGGGAGTGGTGTGAGGTGACTCATGATATTCCTGACAGTGTGTCAGGAACTTCCTGACACTACAGGCGGACTCAAGCATGCCCGCCGGAATCCCGTCACTGTTTTGGCCTTCAACGGCCTGCCAGACGCTCGCAATCGAGCGAACGCCTCAGACCAGCTCGTTGTGATGTTTGGCGGCCAGCAGCACCAGATCGTTGGCGCGCCGGCAACCGAGCGACTCCATCATGCGCGCACGATGCGTCTCCACCGTCTTGACGCTGATGCCCAGGTCGGCGGCGATTTCCTTGTTGCTCTGGCCGCGGCCGATCTCGCGCAGGATCTCGCGTTGACGCGGGGACAGCGCGGCAATGCCGACCGGCTTTTCGCGGCCCAGCATCGGCGCGATCATCTTGGAAGAAATCTGCGGGCTCAAAAACACCTGGCCGGCGGCTGCAGCACGCAGCGCCAGTTCCAGTTCGAGCGGCGCGGCATCTTTGACCACGAAACCGACCGCGCCGCGATCCAGCGCGTCGCGCACATGCACCGGGTCGTCGTGCATCGACATCATCACCACATGGGTACGCGGCGCGGCGCGCAACACATCGGTCATGGCATCCAGGCCGCTACGGCCGGGCAGGGACAGGTCCATCAACACCAGATCGGGTCGGTGCAGGGATGTCATATCCAGGGCTTGTTGCGCATTGCTGGCCTCGCCAACGACATCGATGCCGGCGAAGGTTTGCAGCAGCCTGGACAGGCCGGCACGTACAAGGGTGTGATCGTCGACGATGATGACTCGCACGGCGCAGAAGAGACCTTTTTTCAGTAAAGGGCACCTTAGCCGACCCGGCGCCTGGCGCCAACAGGCGGCGTCAGCGCTGGCGGCGGGCGTCGGCGATCTGACGGCGATGCAGACGGAACAGATGGCGTTCCAGTGCGTCCTGCAGGCCGGGCGAGAGCGGCGCAAACCGCAGCCACAGCCAGTGATCGTGGCCATCGTGGGCAGTTGCCAGCACCTCGGCGGGCAGCTGTACCAGTTCAGGAAGCCAGTCGGACGGCTGCAGGCAAACGCTGCCAACCGTGCCTGGCGGCTGGCTGCTTGCGCAACTCAGGCGGATCCCTCGGACCGACCAGCGCACCGTGCCCTGGATCAGGCCGGTGTCGGCTTGCCGCACCAGCCGGCCGATCAAGGCCAGCATCAGGTCGAGCTTGGCGTCCATGCGCTGCACCAGCAGCGGCAACTCGCCGCGGTCTTCGCTGGTTTCTTCGCTGCGCAGGTCTTCCACCTGGCCCAGGCTGCGCAGCAGGGTTTCTGCCGCGCTGTGCGAGCCGGCATCGCTCCCGGCGCGGAAGCCGGCCGGCAGGCGTAATTCGCAACTGAGCGTGTCGGCGAACAGCGCGGTATCGGCCGATGGCGCGAGTGGGCCGAGCGTGCTCATCAGATCCGTCCGACCCGGGCGTAGGCGCGGCTGGCCGTCGACGAGGTGCGCTGTGCGCGGATCAGATCCAGCAGCTTGCGCCGACGCTCGAGCATCATCCGCATCAAGTCCTGCTGCATGCTGTGCAAGGTCTGCAGCGCGTCGCGGTCCTGGCTCAGGTCCACGTGCTCGGCATACTCGCGCAAATGCAGATCGTGGCTGTCCAGCAGGAACGGCATCGCCTCGAACTCCTCCTGCGCCATGGCGAGGCGGATATCGGCGATTTCGGCTTGAAGGCTTTGCGCGCTATGCATGGCTGGACTCACGAGACGGCAGAAAGGCCGCGTTGTTCGAGGGGGATGGAGTTCCACGCCGAGTCGATTTCGCTGAGCAAATCCAGCGCTTCGGTCAACGCGGTTTCGTCGTTGTGCAGATTGGCTGCGGTCAGCCGCTGCATCACGTAGTCGTACAGGGCAGAGAGGTTACCAGCGATCTCGCCACCGGCTTCGTGATCGAGCGAGCCGTTCAAGTGACCGACGATCGCGCAAGCCTCACCAATCGCCTTGCCCTTTCGCGCCTGGTCGCCCTGCGCCAAGCAGGCCTGGGCCAGACGGATGCGCTGGCAGGCACCAGCAAACAGCAGCGAGACCAGCTTGTGCGGGTCGGCTTCGGTCACGCTGGTGGACACGCCGACCTTGCGGTATTGCTCGGCATAGTGACGATTTGAACCGTACATGGATGACTCCTCAATGGGCTGACCTTCGCTGGTCCGGAGCGCTGTGCTCCTGCGACGACGCTCCTGCCGGAAGGCAAGGCCGAAATCACGATAGGCCCTTCTTGTATCGGCAACACCCGTGCGGGACTTGAGGATCGGCATCACGGAAATCAGCCTGTGAGCAGGCTACTGAGCGAGCTGGTGCTGCTCTGCAGCTTACTGATCATGGTTTCCATCGCGGTGAACTGAGCGGTGTAGCGGTCGCTGAGTTTTTCCATGCGCGCATCGAGGTCGTCCAGGTCCGATTCGTAGCCCTTGATGGTCTTGTTCAAGCTGTCCGAGCGCAGGGTCAACGTGCCGTTGTTGGCGTTGACGTTGCTGTCCAGCAGCTTGGTCATGCCGGCGCCAAACTTGCTGTCCTTGCCGAGCACCTCGGCGGCAGCGCCGCCGTCGGACGCGATGGCGGTGTCGAACTTGGCGCCGTCGAAGCTCATCACGCCATCCTTGTCGATGGTCAGGCCCAGCGCCTTTAGCTCGTTGACGTTGCCGCTGACCTGGCCACGCAACTGCTGCTGCAGGCCACGCACCAGCGCATCGCCGGTCAGTGCCGAGGCGGTCTTGGTGACCGTGTCGTACGCGCTGCTCTTGGCCAGCAAGGTATTGGCGGTGTTATAGGCGGCCGCGAAGGCGGTGAGATTGCCCTTCAGGCCGCTGGTGTCGGCGGCGATGCCCAGGTTGAACTTGGTGCCTTCGGCGGCCTTGGTCAGGTTGAGCACCACGCCTGGCACGATGTCGCTGATCGTGTTGGAACTGGAAGTGCGCTCGAAGCCATCCACGCGCACCAGCGCATCGGCAGCAGCCACCTGCTGTGTCATGCCGCCGGTGACGCCGGCGCCGAAGGTGAGGCTGCTCAGGCTGGGGTCGCTGGCGCTGACGGTCAACGCGCCCTTGGTGCCTGGATCCACTGCATTGAAGACCAGGTGCTGGCCATCGTTGGCAGTTACTACGCTGGCCGTGACGCCCTTGCCGCCAGCAGCCTTGTTGATGGCTGCCGCGATGTCGGTGAGCTTGTCGGTGCCGCTGATGTCGACGGTGACGCTGTTGTCGCCGTAGCCGATCGTCAGCGTGCCGCTGCCGACTGTGGCATCGGCGGTGAACGCGCCGGAGGCCAGTTTTTGCGAGGTCGCCAGCGAAACCACTTCCACCGAATAGTTGCCGGGCGCGGCCGAGCTGGTGGTGGTGGCGGTGAAGCCGGCATCGGTCGGCACGGTGGCCTTGTAGGCGTTGGTGTCGGCGCTGCTGACAACCTTGTCCAACGCAGACTTGAGCGTGGTCATGCTGCTCTTGATCTGGCTGATGGCCGACAGTTGGGTGGTCGCTGCGGTGCCGGCCTTGTTGATGCGCGCCTGCTCCGGATCCCTCTGACGGGATACCAGGGTGGACACCACGGTGGGGATATCCAGTCCTGAAGCAGAAGTACTGATCAACGATGCCATGTTGCATTCCTCGTCTGGGCATCCGGACAGCGGATGCATGGGATCACCAGACGGGTATCGGCCGTATCCGGGAGGACTTTAGCGGCGCCGACGCGTCTTGCTGACCTCCAGCCGATGCAACTTCCGTGCCGGCCGCGCCAATCGACCGGCGTCAAAAAACCGCACCCACAAAAAAAAGCCCCTCCGAAGAGGGGCTTTCGATTTGCTGCAACGCTTTGCTGGATTACTGCGGCAAGTTACTGCAGCAGGCTCAGCACGTTCTGCGGAACCGACTTGGCCTGGGCCAGCATCGCGGTACCGGCCTGCTGCAGGATCTGCGTGCGGGTCAGCTCTGCGGTGGTCTTGGCGTAGTCCGTATCCGCGATGCGGCTACGTGATGCAGACAGGTTCTCCGACGTCGCGCTCAAGTTGGCGATGGTGGAGGTGAAGCGGTTCTGCACCGCACCCATGTCGGCGCGCGAGGAGTTGACCGTGGTCAATGCCTTGTCGACGATTTCCAGGGCCTTCTGCGCGCCGGAGAACGTGGAGATATCCAGGCTGCTTAGAGTCGAAGCGGTCGAGCCGGACGCGGCCGAGGCGGTGGTGATGCCGGCGCCGACGGTGATGCCAGCGGCGCTGGAGGTACCGGCCGACAGCGAGGTGAAGTCCTGGCCAGCCTTCAGCGATTCGATCTGCACCGTACCGTCGGTCTTGATCGAGGCGTACATGCCGGTCTGGTCCAGCTTGTCGTTGATCGCGGCGGCCACCTTCTTGTTCACGTCAGCCGCAGTGTCGCCCGCACCGACCTTGACGTCGGCGATGGTGATGCTCTTGGCCGAGCCGCTGGCGTCCTTGAACGACAGGCTGATGCCACTGACCGAACCCGAGGCGGTGGCGGTGCCGCTCACACCGGCGCCGGAGACGGCGGCAGCGAAGCTGGCCTTGCCCAGCGAATCGATGTTGGCGTCGGCGATGCTGTTGATGCCGATGGTCTGGCCGGCATCGGCACCGACCTGGAACAGCGCGCCGCTGAAGGAGCCGTCGAGCAGCTTGGTGCCGTTGAAGCTGGTTTGATTGGCGACGCGGTCGATTTCGCTGGTCAGCTGCTTGACTTCGGAGTTCAGCGCCTCGCGGTCGGTGGACGAGTTGGTCGCATTTGCCGACTGCACCGACAGCTCGCGGATACGCTGCAGGTTGTTGCCGATTTCCTGCATCGCGCCTTCAGCGGTCTGCGACAGCGAGATGCCGTCGTTGGCGTTGCGCGAGGCGACGTCCAGGCCACGGATCTGGGTGGTGAAGCGCTCGGCGATTGCGCCGCCGGCCGCATCGACCGAGAAGCTGGTGATGCGCTTGCCCGACGACAGCTGCTGGATGCTCAGCGCCAAGCTGGAGCTGTTGGTGTTGAGGTTACGCTGAGCGTTCAGCGACATTACGTTGGTGTTGATTACCTGTGCCATTTTGATTTCTCCTAAGCGATTTTTCCGGCAAGGGGGACTTGCCCGGAGCCTCCGCAGGGGGGCCATCAAGTTGGCCGTTGCCGCTGCTGAGATGAATAACGGCGTTGCGTCGGGAACCTTTAGCGAAATCCAGTATTTTTTTACTGTTTTTCTGCTGCAGGACGAAATATGGAAGCGTTGTGTATCAAGGGGTTTGGTTTATTCGGCAGCACCCCGTGAATCTTTAGTGTTGGTATAACTTTCTACAAATAAACTCCGTCCGCCAGCACAATGCTCACGCGCAGGAGCGAAGAAAAACCCTGGTTTTCTGCTGCAAAATCAGCGGAGCAGGTTGAACAACGACGACGAATGCATCTGCTGAAAAATCGTTTGAGCGGCCTGCAACGAGGCCTTCTCGAGTTCGTACTGCCCGATCGCCGAGGCGTAGTCCAGATCGCGGATCGACGACAGGGTGGTCTTGAGCGTGACTTCGTTGGATTCGAGCAAGGAGTTGGCGTTGTTAATCGCCGACAACTGCGCGCCACCGGAGGCGCGCGCATCGATCATCTTCGAAGACGCCTGCGCGATGTCGCGCATGGACGACTGCAAGGTGTTGATCATCGATGCTTTCTGCGGCGGGGTCAGCGCGTCCGAGTTCAGCGCGCCGACCAGGTCGTCGATGGTGGAGAACACGTCCTTGGTGCCGGAGGCACCGATCTGGAAACTGTCGCCCACCGCCGGCGCGCCGCTGATGCGCATGCGCACGCCGGCCGCGTTGATGTCTTCGCCATCTTTATAGGTGCCGGTGCCGACCACCGCATTGGTGCTGTCGCGCACTTCATAGGTGTTGGCGGCGGTGAACTGCACGCTGTAGCTGCTGCCGTTCCAACTGCCGGTGCTGGCATCGCGGCTGAAATCCAGCAGCAGCCCGGTCCCGGTGTTGGCGGTGTTGGCGTGCGCATCCACGGTGCCGTCGCCGGTGCGGATGCGCATGAAAATTTCGCTGCCGGGCAGGGTGTCGCTGACGAAGGTGTCCGGCGCCACTTCGACCTGCTTCTGGGTCTGGTCGCCGTTGTAGGTGACCCCGCCATTGCTCTTGATGAACGGCGCGCTGCCGTCGGCGGTGCCGCCGAACAGATAACGCCCGGTGCCGTCGGTGCTGTTGGCCAGGCTCACCATGCTGTCGCGCAGCGAACTCAGTTCCGAGGCGATGGCCTTGCGGTCGTCGGGGGCGAGCGCGGAACTGTTGGCCTGGATCGTCAGCTCATTGACGCGCGCCATGGCATCGCCGGCGCGCGCGAGGACGTTTTCCTGCAGACCCAGCCGGTTCTGCACGTTGTTGGCGTTTTCGCCGAACCGGGTGATTGCCGCCAGGGCGCGATCCAGGCCCACCGCGGTGCCGGCCGCAACCGGGTCGTCCTTGGCGGTGACCAGGCGCTGCCCGCTGGCAAGCTGCGATTCGATCTGGTTCAGCCTCGACTGCTTGGCGCCCATCGAGGCGACCGACTGGCTGTACATCATGCTGGTGGAGATACGGTCGGTCATCAGCGTACGGCACCCAGGATGGCTTGGAAGACGGTGTCTGCGGTGGAGATCATCTGTGCGGCGGCCTGATAGGCCTGCTGCAGCTTGAGCATGTTGGCGGCTTCCTCGTCGAGGTTGACGCCGGAAATCGAATCGCGGCTGGCCTGCGCCTGGTCGTTGATGACCTTCTGCGCGTCGGCGGCGTAATCGGCCGCGCGCGCGGCCGAGCCTACCGAGGTGGTCAGGCCCGACAGCGCGCCGTTGAGCGTGACGGTGCCGCCGCTGAGCGCTTTGGCATCGTCGATCTTGGCCAGCAACTTGGCATTGCCGTTGTCGCTGGAGCCGGCGCCCATCGGGCCGACGCCGAAGGTGTCGCCGGCCTTGGGTGCGCCGTCCAGATTGAAGCTCCAGCCATTGGCGCTGATGGTCTGACCGGGGGTGTAGGCGAACGGGCCGGCGCCGTCGATGGTGTACTGGTTGGCGTCGATGAAGTCGATCGACGACGGCGTCAGCAGCGCCGGATTCTGCGCATTGGTGACCTTGACGTCGCTGATCTTGCCGCTGCCCAGGTTGGCGACCGTCGCGGTGGCCTTGACCGGGGTGGCCGCGGCAATGCGCGAAGGATCGGTGATGGCGACAGACAAGGTGCCGGCCAGCCCGGCAGTGGGCTGCAGCAGGAACTTGTCGCCGTTGGCTGGCGTGCCGCCCACCACCATGCTGACGCCATTGAGCACCAGCGGGTTGGCCGGGGTGCCGGTGCCGGTCATCGGTATTGCAGAGCCGGTACTAGCACTGGTGGCCTTCCACACGCCGCCATCGAAGCTCAGCGTGACGTTCTGCCCATCAACCGCCGACATATTGCTGAAGCTTGCGCTCAGCGCTGCGCTGCCGGTGTTTTTGGGGTTGGCGGCGGTGATGGGCGAGCCGATATTGAAGAAGTTGCCGCCCATTGCGCCATACAGGTCCATGCCCTTGCTGTGGCCGGCGTTGAAGGTGCTGGCCATGCCGACTGCCAAGCGACCGAGTTCGGCCTGGGTCGGCTCCAGCACGCTGCTGCGGAATTCGAGCAGACCGCCGATCTGGCCGCCCAACGAGCTGGCGCTGAGGCTGACGTTCTGCCCCTGGGTTTGCATCGCCACCTGCAGCTTGGTCGGCTGGTATGGGTCGGCGACGGTGGTGAGTTTTGAGGAGGTGGTACCGACCACCAGCGCCTGACCGCCGGCGGTGAAGACATTCATGAAGCCGCCGTCCTGCATCACCGCGGTGCCGCCGGTGTAGCCCACCAGCTTGCTCACCAGCGCATCGCGCTGGTCGAGCATGTCCGGCGACGCGTTGGCCGCGCTGTTGCCGATGGTGCCGTTGATCTTGGCGATCTGCTGCGTCAAACGGTTGACTTCGTCCACCGAGGACGTCAATCCGCTGTCGACTTCATTGCTCAGGCTGTCCATCTGCCCGTTGAGCTGCTTGAAGCGCGTCGCCAGCGAGTTGCCGCTGTCGAGCATGCTCTGGCGCTCGGCCGTAGAGGAGGCATTGGACGACACCGCGCTGGTGGAGTCGAAGAAGTTCGACCACAGCCCGGCCACATTGGTGGCAGTGTTGGAATACAGCGCGTCCACGCGGTTGGACAGCGACGACAGCTGCTGCAGCCGCGAGAGTTCGCCGCCGCTGTCGAGCAGGCGCGAGATGGCCAGCTGGTCGGCGACCCGGCCCACGTCGGTAATCTTTGCGCCATTGCCCACGAACGCGTAGCCCATGTCGGTGGGCGTGCGCGTTGCAAATTCCACACGTTGGCGGCTGTAGCCTTCGGTATTGATGTTGGCGACGTTATGGCTAACGGTCGACAACGCCCGTTGGAAGGCGATCAGCGCACTGGTCCCGGTGGACATGATGGACATGGGCGTTTACCTCAACGACGGATGGTGCCGAACCCGGCGGGCTCGGCAGTGCTGGCATAGCGGTTGGACAGGTCGGCGGCCGCGTTGCCGATGGCGGCCACCGCGCGGTCGATGGTCGGACCGTTGGCGATCGCCGCGATCTTGGCCGCATAGCCCGGATCGGTGGCGTACCCAGCCTGTTGCAAGCCGCGTGCAAAACCCTTGATATCGGTGCCGGCCTGCAGTGCGGGCTGGTAACGACTGTTGTTCTTCAGTAGCCGCACGTAGTCGGCAAAGCTCTCTTCGGCCGAGCCGTAAGCACGGAAATCGGCGGTTTCGGTGGTTTTGACGCCATTGACGTATTCGTGGGTGCCGGTGGTGACCTTGTCGCCGCTCCAGCCGGTGGCCTTGATGCCGAACAGGTTGTTGGAATCGCCGCCATTGCCGATACCGCGACGGCCCCAGCCGGTTTCCAGCGCGGCCTGTGCGACCAGCGCACGCGGATCCACGCCAAGTTCGCGCGCGGCTTTCTGCGCATGCGTCCAGATCTTGGCGACGAAGCCTTCCGGGGTGCGCTCGCCCAGGCTGGCGGCGGCGCTGCTGGCCGCGCTCGCATTGACCGCGGCACTGGCATCGGCGGCATCGCTGACAGCCACATCGCTCCAGCGATCGTTGGCCGACGGCCAGCTCAGTGCGGCCGCATCGTCGCCGCCGGACTCGCCACCGCCGGTACGCCCGGCGATCAGATCCAGCACCTGGCTCATGCCGATGCCGGTCAGGCCGCCTGCGCCGATGCCTGCAGCGGTGCCGACAGCTGCGCCCAGGCTTGCACCGACGCTGCCGGCCGCGCCATCGCGTGCCGGCAGCGGCAACGAGGCATCGCGCTTTCCGGCCACCAGGGCGTAGGCCTTGGCCGCATCGGCGGTGCTCAGCGAGGTGTTCAACGCCGGGCCGCCGGTGTCGCCACTCAACTGCTTGGAGATCATCGCCGACAGACCCAACCCCTTGCCTTCGGTCAGCGCCTTGGCCATCTGCTGGTCGTACATTTCGCGGAACATCTGGTTTTCACCCGGAAACATCGGGTCGCCGGAGCTCGCATCGCGCATGCTCTTGACCAGCATCTGCGCGAACTGTCCTTCGAGCTGACGTGAGACCTTGTCGATCTTTGCCGGATCGGCCTTGGTGCTCGGGTTGAGATCAATGGGCGAGGCTGCGATACGCATGTCAGATGACCTCTAGCTCCGCCGTCAGCGCGCCAGCCTGCTTCAGAGCTTCGAGAATGGCGACCAGGTCGCCGGGAGCCGCGCCCACTTCGTTGACTGCGCGCACGATCTGATCGAGCGTGGTGCCGCCTTCGAACTTGAACATGCGGCTGCCTTCGGAGGTGGCCGTGATGGTCGATTGCGGTGTGACTGCGGTGCGGCCGCCACTGAAGGCGCCCGGCTGGCTGACATTGGTGTTCTCGCTGATGGTCACGGTGAGCGAGCCATGCGCGATGGCGGCCGGCATCACCCGCACCAGCTGGCCGATCACCACCGTGCCGGTGCGTGCGTTGACCACCACCTTGGCCGGCGCGTCGCCCGGAGAGAGTTCGACGTTTTCCAGCCGCGCCAGCAGGCCGATACGGGCGCCCGGATCGGTGGGCGAGCGCACCGACACGGTGACGCCATCGACCGCACGCGCGGTACCGGCGCCGAAGCTGTTGTCGATCGCCGCGACCATGCGCGAGACGGTGGTGAAGTCGTTCTGATGCAGGTTGAGGGTGATCTCGCCAGTGCCGGCAAACACGTCGGGCAATGCGCGTTCGACCGTGGCGCCGTTGGGAATGCGACCGACGCTGGGAATGTTGACCGACACCCGCGAGCCATCCTTGCCCTGCGCGCCGAAGCCACCGACCACCAGGTTGCCCTGCGCCATCGCGTAGACCTGGCCATCGGCGCCTTTCAGCGGGGCCATCAGCAGCGAGCCGCCGCGCAGCGACACCGCGTTGGCGATCGAGGAGACGGTGATGTCGATCGGCTGGCCGGGCTTGGCGAACGGCGGCAGTTCGGCGTGGATGGCCACGGCCGCGACGTTTTTCAGCTGCGGATTGACGTTCGCCGGAACATTGACGCCCAGCTCGCCGAGCAGGTTCTTCAGGCTCTGCACGGTGAAGGGCGCCTGGCTGGTGCGGTCGCCGCTGCCGTCCAGGCCAACCACCAGGCCGTAGCCGACCAGCGCGTTGCCGCGCACGCCGCCGACCTGGGCGAGATCCTTGATGCGCTCGGCCGAGGCGGGCGCGGCGATCGCGCAGACCGCCACAGCGGCAGCGAGCAGACGGAAGGGCAGGGAAGACAGATTCATGGTCGCAGGCTCAGTAGGGCGACAGACGGGAATTGAAGAAGCGGCTCAGCCAGCCCATCGCGTTGGACTGCGCGATCGCGCCGCGGCCGCCGTAGGCGATGCGGGCGTCGGCCACCTTGCTGGAGGGCACGGTGTTGTCCGGGGCGATGTCGGCGGCGCGCACGATGCCCTGCACCTGCACCAGTTCGTCGCCCTGGGTCAGGCGCAGGTTCTTCTGCCCCTGGATCACCAGATTGCCGTTGGGCAGGCGCTGCATCACGGTGACGGTCACGCTGCCCTGCATGCGGTTGCTTTGCGCGGTGTTGCCCTTGCCGGCAAACGTGCGGTCGCCGTTGGTGGAGTTGCGCAGCACGTCGTTGCCGCCGACGGTGAGCGGCACGCCGAGCAGCGTGGGCGTGCTCATGTCGACCGTATCGGCCTTGCTGACACTGGTATTGGCGGTGGACGAGGCGGTGGTGCTTTCCACCAGATTCACCGTCAGCAGATCGCCGACATCGCGTGCACGACGATCGCCGTACAGGTTCAGGCTCGGGCCGGCGGCGTAGATCGCGCCGGCGGTGGGCTGCGCCACCGGCGCGACCACCGGCACGATCGGCGCCAGTTCGGCGAACGGCCGCACGTCGCCGGCTGCCACGCAGCCACCCAGCAGCGCGCTGCAGGCGAGGGCAAGACCCAGAGAGGAGAGAGAGGGCAGGCGTGACATGGCGTGAGTTCCTGAGAGGGCAGCGACCGGCGAGCCGATCAGACGTTGTTGTTCAAGTAACCGAGCATCGAGTCGGTGGTGGAGATCGCCTTGGCATTCATTTCGTAGGCGCGCTGCGTCTCGATCATGCTCACCAGCTCTTCCACCGTATTGACGTTGCTGCCTTCCAGTGCGCCCTGCACGGTGGTGCCCAGGCCATTGAGGCCGGGGGTGCCGTTCTGCGCGGGGCCGGAGGCGGTGGTTTCGACGAACAGGTTCTCGCCCTTGGATTGCAGGCCCGAGGGATTGATGAAGTCGGTCAGCGTCAACGCGCCGATTTCCTGCGCGGCGGCCTGGCCGGCCAGGGTCACGCTGATGGTGCCGTCGTTGCCGATGGTCAGCGACTGCGCGCCTTCGGGCACCTGGATCCCGGGCTGCAGCGGGTAGCCGCTGTTGGTGACCACTTCGCCCTGCGCATTGATCTGGAAGGTGCCGTCGCGGGTGTAGGCGGAGGTGCCGTCGGGCATCTGCACTTCGAAGAAGCCGCGGCCGTTGACCATCACGTCGAGCGCGCGGCCGGTCTGCTGCTGGCTGCCCTGGTCGAAACCCTTGAAGGTGGAGACCACGCGCACACCGGTACCCAGCTGCAGGCCGGTCGGCAACTGCGTCTGCGCGGAGGTGGAACCGCCCGGCGCACGCACCTGTTGATACAACAGGTCTTCGAACGCGGCACGATCGCGCTTGAAGCCGGTGGTGTTGGTATTGGCCAGGTTGTTGGAAATGACCGACATGCGCGTCTGCTGCGCATCCAGTCCGGTTTTGGCGACCCACAAAGCCTGATTCATGACCTGATTCCTCGTTAGACCCGGGGATGTGTTCCGGGCACGGCTGGGTAGATGCACGTGGCGTGCCAAACCCGCGCCGGATTTTTGCCGGCTGTGCGCTGGATCAGCGAAGCGGGCGCGGCGGCCTGCGCGGGGCAGGGCTGGCGGCGGGTAGGCCGCGGCTAGGCGGCGCGCGTTGCCCTCAAAGGCTAGTCAGTCGAGGGCGCGGTGCCCTCACCGCTCGCGGGACACGCCGCAAGTACATCCATGTAGGCTCGGTGGCGGCATCCATGCCGCCACACGGTCCCGCAAGCGGTGAGGACACCGCACCAGAAAGATTGCTGGTCGCTTTGTTGAAAGCCATGCACATCGACCATCTCGACTGGTCCTTGCCTGCCCACCGTCGCGGGACCTTACGCGGCATGGATGCCGCGTAAGAGCCTACATGGACGTACTTGCGGCGTGTCCCGCGATGGTGGGCGGGCAAGGGCCCCACAGCCAAGCCACAGATCAGCCGCTCTGCTTTGCGGCGTGTCCCGCGATGGTGGGTGGGCAAGGGCCCCACAGCCAAGCCACAGATCAGCCGCTCTGCTTTGCGGCATGTCCCGCGATGGTGGACGGGCAAAAGGGCCCTGCAGCCAAGGTGGGTGCGCAGGGGGCCCGCAGCCAAGCTGCAGATCAGCCGCAGCGAGGGCCCAGATCATTCGCTCTGCAGTAGACCTGCATGTGCGAGGCCATAGTGGCCAAACGACATGCCGATTGCGCAAGCCTGCCACGCCGCCTTGCGCCAGCTCTCGAATTGGCTGGCAAAACCCAGCGGGCCGACTAGTAATTGCGCAGTCGCCTCGGCGATCACGTTTAGCCGTTCAGACGCATCATCGAATTGGCCGATTGTGCGTTGTCGTCGCCGTTCTTGATGATCTTGACCTGCATTTCGAACTGACGTTGCAGCTGGATCATTTCCACCAGCGCGCCGGCGGCGTCCACGTTGCTGCCTTCCAGCATGCCGCTGTTGATGGTCTTGCCGGTGGCAATCTGGAACGCCTGCGCCGGGTCGGTGCTGGTGTTGCGCATCAGCCCGTCCGGGCGCCGCGTCAAACGGTCGGCGGGGGCATCGACGACCTTCATCTTGCCGACGATGGCCATGGTCTGCGGGCCTTCGCCCTGCGGAATGATCGAGATGCTGCCGTCGCTGCCGATCTCCATCGCCTGGTGCGGCGGAATCGTCATCGGGGCACCGCCCTCATCCAGCACCGCATGCCCATTGGCGGTGACCAGCTGACCATTGGCGGTAAGCGCCAACTCGCCGTTTCGGGTGTAGGCCTCGCTGCCGTCGGGCGACTGTACCGACAGCCAGCGGTCCTGCTGCAGCGACACGTCCAGCGGGTTGCCGGTGACCTGTTGGTGGCCCTGGCTGCGATCAAAGCCTTGATCCACGTGCAGCGCATCGATCCGCGACGGATAGCCCTTGCCCTGGATCTTGAACGCCTCGGTGTTGGCCAACGCGGCCTTGAACCCCACCGTATCGACGTTGGCGAGATTGTGCGACACGGTGCCCTGCGCCTGCAGGGAGGCGCGGGCGCCGGTCATCGCAACGTAGAGAGCTTTGTCCATGAGGCACCGGGAATCGGGAATGGAGAATCGGGAATCGGGAATCGCAAAAGCGGGATTGCGGGGACTGGGGAGTAGGGGGCAAGGCCGGCGCGACGCCGGCTCTTACGATTCCCTAATCCCGATTCCCCATTCCCAGCCGTTAACGGATATTGATGATCGTCTGGGTGACCTGATCCTGGGTCGAGATCATCTGCGAGTTGGCCTGGAAGTTGCGCTGGGCCACGATCATGTTCACCAGCTGCTCGGTCAGGTCCACCGTGGAGGCTTCCAGCGAGCCGGATTCGATCTGGCCCAGGTCCGAGGTGTCCGGGGCGCCGACGCGGGCGGCGCCGGAGGTGTAGCTCTCGGCCCACATGTTGTTGCCCTGCGACTGCAGGCCCTGCGGGTTGACGAAGCTGGCCAGGGAGACCTGGCCCAGCGGCTTGTCGGCACCGTTGGAATAACGCGCGAACACCACGCCGCTGGTGTCGATACTGATTTCGTTGAGCTTGCCGCTGGCGTAGCCGTCCTGGCGGGTGTCGCGCAACGCGAAGGCTTCGCCGTACTGGGTCGAACCGCTGACATTGAGCTGCATGTTCAGCACGCCGGCACCGGTGCTGGGGGTGAACGGGTCCATCGCGATGATGCCGTTGGCAGGGGTGGTCAGCGCGCCGGTATCGGAGAACTGCAGCGTGGTCGGCGCACCGACCGCGGCGCCGTCCACGTAGTTGTGCACCTGCCATTCGTTCGGGTTGGCCGTCTTGACGAAGTAGGAGGTCTGCACATGGCTGACGCCCAATGAGTCGTAGACGTTGATGCCGCCGGTGGAGTGGCTGTAGGTCTTGTCGTCGGCCGGGTTGAACGGGGTGACCGTCGGTGCGGTGGCGTTGCCGGGCAGGGTGAAGGCCAGGTTGACCGTGGAGGTCGACTTGGGCGGGCTGTCGGTGGTCAGCAACTGCAGGTCAGACAGGCGGCCCACATCGAACCCGTTGCCGCTGGGGTTGGGCGCGAAGACCTGCAAACGCGCACCCTGCGGGTTGACCACATACCCGTTGGCATCGGTCTGGAAGTTGCCGGCGCGGGTGTACATCTTGGCGCCGTTGGAGGACACGGTGAAGAAGCCTTCGCCGGAGACCGCCAGGTCCAGGCTGCGCCCGGTCGGGTCGATATTGCCCTGCGAGAACTGCTGCGCCACATTGCTCACGCGCACGCCCGAACCCACCGCATTGCGCGACAGACCATAGCTGGTGCTCTGGAACATGTCGGCAAACTCGGCGCGCGATTCCTTGAAACCGGTCGTGTTGACGTTGGCGATGTTGTTGGAAGTCACGTTCAGATCGGCATTGGCTGCGTTGATGCCGGACAACGAGGTATTGAAAGCCATGGATGAGGTCCTTTGAGTGTCGGTTGCCGGCTCAGCTGACGCGGAGCACGTTGGCGAGCGGGGAAGTGCCTAGCCCGGTCAGGTTGAGATACAGGCCGTCGGAGCCGATCGTGACGCTGTCCACCGGTGCGTCCACGTAGGTGGGCAACTTGCTTTTGGCGCCGGCGGTGTCGGTCTGGGTGGCGGTGACGCCGTACTTGCCGGCGGCCATGCGGTTGCCGTTGGCATCGGTGCCGTCCCAGGCGAACGACACCTCGCCAGCGGCGCTGGCCGGCACGCTGAGCTGTTTGACGAACGCGCCGTTGGCATCGGTGATTTCGAAATTGACGGTGCCGGCCGAAGTGGCGGCGACCACGCCCTTGGCCGAGTTGGTGGCGTCGATGGACACCTGCGCCGACGGCACCAGCACGTTGTGGCCAACCAGCGCCGCGCCCTTGAGCACCTGATCGCTGCTTTGCGATGCAGAAAAATTGCTGACCTTGGTATTGAGATCGCCAATGCCCTGCACGGTGGAGAACTGCGCCAACTGGCCCAGAAACGCGCTGTTTTCCATCGGTTTGAGCGGGTCCTGGTGCTGCAGCTGCTCGGTCATCAACTTGAGGAAGTCGGCCTGGCCGAGCGCTTCTTCCTTCTTGGCGACGGTGCTGCTGGTGCTCAGGCCGAGCGTTTTATAGAGGTCACTGCCGATCGTGCTCATCTGGAAAGGTCCGTTAGTAAAGGTCAGCTAGGAAGGGTCAGCTAGGAAGGGTCAGCGACCCATCGTGAGAGTCGCGAGCGCCAGTTCCTTGGCGGTATTGAGCATTTCCACGCCGGCCTGGTAGTTGCGCGAGGCCGAGATCATGTTGACCATCTGCGCCACCGGATCCACGTCGGGCGAGAACACATAGCCGTCGGCATCGGCCAGCGGATGGCCGGGCTCGTAGCGCCGGATCGGCGGTGCGTTGGTGGTGGTGATCTCCTTGACGTTCACCGAGGTCAGGCTGGGATCCTGGCGGTTCTGCTGGGCCTGGAAGATCGGCTCGATCGGCTTGTAGGTCGCCTCGGCCGAGCCGGCGACAGAGTCCGCATTGGCCAGGTTGGAGGCGATCGTGCTCAGGCGGACCGACTGCGCATGCAGCGCAGAGCCGGCCACATCGAAGATGGGAAGATTGCTCATGACTTATTGGCCCGTGATCGCGGTGAGCATCGAGCGCACCTTGGATTCGAGGAAGCTCAGCGAGGCGCGGTATTCCAGCGCGGCGCGGCCGTAGGCAGCGCGTTCGGCGTCGGCATCGACGGTGTTGCCGTCCAGGCTGGGCTGGTCGGATTCGCGGGTGATCTGGAACGGGTTGAGCCCGCCGCTGCTGCCGATCTCATAGTGCTTGGCGTCGGTGGTCTGCAGCAGACTGCCGTCGCGCACGCCTTCGGCGGATTTCAGCGCGGCCTCGAAGTCCATGTCCTTGGCCTTGTAGCCAGGGGTGTCCACATTGCTCAGATTGCTGGCAATGAGCTTCATGCGCTGCTCGCGCAGCGGCAGAGCATCGCCGTGGATGCCCAGGAAGGACGAGATGGAATTGGACACGGTGCTCTCCCGCGAAGTGTTACCAGGGAGAAAGCAAAGTTTGTGCCAATCGAGGTGGTGCGGGCCGCGAAACGCGGAGAATGATCGGCGCTGGCGACGAACGGCGCTTTGGCCGTCCGCGAAACGCGATGGACCTGTGTCCGTCACGACGTTGATTCAATCAAGCGCGCCAAGCCGATGGTTCGGCACCACCTGAGGCGGTCTGGCGTCGGCAGGTGTCACTTCAAAAGCGCGTCGACGCACTGACCAATTTATATGACGCGGAGTCCTTTGCAGCCGGCGCGACGCCTTGTTGCTGCGATCGGCTCGGATCCAGCAGCCGATTGGCCTGATCAGGCCGCTTCGGCGACCACTTTCAGGCGCGCCAGCACATAATCGGCCAATTCGTGGGCGCTGTACTTGGCCACGAAGGCATTGGCGCCGACCTGCTCGACCATGGCGTTGTTGAACACGCCCGATAGGGATGTGTGCAACAGCACGTACAGGCCTTGCAGCCCCGGCGTGCGCCGGATTTCTGTCGTCAGCGTGTAGCCATCCATCGCCGGCATTTCGATGTCGGAGATCACCATCGCATAGCGATCGGCCGGGTTTTCGCCCGACGCTGCCACCTGCAAGAGATGGTCCAGCGCCTGGCGGCCGTCCGACAGCAAGGTCGCCGCGACGCCGAGTTGGTCGAGCACGCTGCGGATCTGTTGACGCGCCACCCGCGAGTCGTCCACCACCAGTACCTGGAACTGGCGGTCGTAGGCGACCAGCTGCAGCGACGGATCCAGCTGCACGTCCTTGCTGACCTTGGCGATGTCGGCGAGCACGCTTTCCACGTCGATCACCTGGATCAACTCACCCTGGAAACGCGTCACCGCCGTCAAATAAGTGGCTTCGGCGCCAAGTTCCGGCGGCGGATGAATGTCTTCCACCGCAATATTGACGATGCGCTCCACGCCGCTGACCAGAAAGCCCTGCACCGAGCGGTTGAATTCGGCCACCACCAGATAGCCGGGGCCGTTTTCGGAAAGCGTGTCGCGCTCCGGGTGGCCGATGGCCAGGCCTAGGTCCAGCACCGGCACCGAGCGCCCGCGCACATCGGCAACGCCGGCGAACTCGGTCGGCAGGCCGGGCACCTGGAACAGCTCCGGGCGGCGCAGCACTTCCTGCACCTTGAAGACGTTGACGCCAAAAAGCTGGCGCCCGCCCAGCCGGAACAGCAGCAGGGCCAGTCGATTGTGGCCAGCCAGACGGGTGCGCTGGTCGATGCGGTTGAGCAGATCGTGGGTCATGGGGCAGATATCGACAGCGCCATCGGAAAACTTGAGCGGTTTTAAGGTTGGCGTGGGGCGCTGTCGGGAATCGGGAGTCGGGAATAGGGAATCGCAAAAGCGGAGGGCTTTCCGCAGCAAGCCCGAGGCGAGGGGCCGTGCTCTGACGTACTTACGGTGTTCACTAAGCAAATCGCACATCAGCAACGAAGACCGACCAAGGCTCAGCCCCCGACCGATTCCCCATTCCCGATTCAAAACAGGCACACCTCTTGCACTGTCTGTTCCGTCTTCCTCCGGATCTGGTCCCATGCGCCTGCTACTGCTTGTCATTCTGTTGGCTGCCGCTCCGGCCTGGGCTCAGAGCTACCAGTCTGTGGATTCCATCCGTGCTGCCGCCCTGGCTACCGTCGGCCCCGATGCCGAGGCCGAGGCCACGCTCGATCCGGGCCTGCGCATGCCGGCCTGCCCGATCGCGCTGCAGGCGCAGCCCACCGGAACCAACACGGTCGAAGTGGCCTGCCCGCAGCCGGCCGGCTGGCGTCTGTTCGTGCCGCTGAAGGTGCGCCGCAATCAGGACGTGCTGGTGTTGCGCCGGGGCATCAGCGCTGGAGAAACCCTCTCTCTGGCCGATATCAGCATCGAGAAACGTGATGCCGCGCGCATTGTCGGTGCGGTCCTGGCCGATCCGGTGGCTGCGGTGGGCAAGACCGCCCGGCGCATTCTGCCGGCCGGGTCGCTGCTGTCGTCGAACGATCTGGTCACGCAGCGGCTGGTGCGGCGCGGCGATACGGTGCCGCTGGTGTCGCGCAACGGCGGTCTGGAAGTGCGCATGAGCGGTCGCGCCTTGTCGGACGCCGGCGAAAACGAGCGCGTCTCGGTAGAGAACTCGTCCTCGCGCCGGGTGGTGCAGGGGATCGTCGAAGCGAGCGGGACCGTTGTGGTGTCCAGATAGAAATTCGCTATAAAGTTTTTTTTTGGCATGCCGTTATCCCCTACGACCTGTAGAGGAGTTCCTGACATGACCCAGAAAATCGAAGGCAATCTACCGACCGCCGCCACCCTTCGTACCGCCGCCACAAGCAGCAAGATCGCGTCGGCCGGTGAAGATCGCGCGTCCCCGATTGCAGCACTTCCGCCCACCGACAGCGTCAAGCTGACCGGCGAGGCCACCAACCTGCAGAACTTGCAGCGCACGCTTTCGCAGTCCTCGGCGATCGACACCGGTCGCGTCCAGGCAGTGAAGGAGTCGTTGCAGAACGGCAGCTATTCCATCAACCCGGATGCCATCGCCAGCCGCATGATGGATCTGAATCAGCAACTGGCCGGTTAATTCCCAGCCGAAAGGATGAACGTGAACGAGTTCCTGCAACGTCTCAGCGACGCGCTGGCCGGCGAACGCCAGGCATTACTCGAGAACGACATCGATGGGTTGATGCGGCATACGCAAGACAAGCTCTCGGCACTACGCGCGCTCGAAGCGCGAATGCCCGAAGGCGAAGAAGTGCGTCTGCGCGAACTGGCCGAAGCCAATCGCGCCAACGGCGCGCTGCTGGCACGCCGGCGTCGCGAAGTGAACTGGGCGCTGCGTCACCTGGGCCGCACCGAGAGTGCACCGTCCTATGACGCCAAGGGCCAATCGAGCGTGCTGCGCGGCGGACGTTCGCTGGCAGTGGCTTGAACCCAAGTCACGTTGCATAGAGCGCATGCGCGTGCTGTCCGGCGCACACGCGTCACGCAATCGATCTGCTCGGGCGATCTGCTCGACTTGTCAGAGCGTGGCCTTGCGCAATACGGCACGTGAGCGGTTGGGCGTATATTGACGCGTCTTCTACGCCGCCTCTTCCCGTGACTGCCAAGTTTTTTCTCAATCAGATCCTATTGCCGTCTTCGGACATGCTGCGCGCCTTCGGCGATCAGATGCTCGAGGGCGTATTGCTGTTCCGCGCAGACGGGCAGCTGATTCTGGCCAACGCCATCGCGCGCCAAAGCCTGTGCAAGGAAGACCCCGACGACGATCGCAATCTCGGCGAGCGGATCTCGCAGGTCTTGCCGTCCGATGCGCTCAATCAGGCGCGCAGCAAAGGCACCTGGACCGGCAGCCTGCCGGTCGGCGACCGCGTGGTCATCGCGCATCTGTACTACAACGAAGAGCAGGGCGTCGGGCACTTTCTGGCGTTGTTCCACAACATCGAAGGCCAGCAGGATTACGAGCGCGAGCTGCAACAGCGCCACGCAGAATTGCGCCAGGCCTACCTGCGCTTGAACGGTGCGCAGGACAAACTGCTGCAATCGGAAAAGATGGCTTCCATCGGCCAGCTCGCCGCGGGCGTGGCGCACGAAATCAATAATCCGATCGGTTACGTGCACTCCAACCTGGGCAGCCTGCAGGAATATCTGCGCAGCCTGTTCACGCTGATCGAAGCCTACGAGCGCGCGCTGCAGGCGCCGGATCCGAAGGCGCTGATTCCCGAAATCGACGAGATCCGCAACCGCGCCGACATCGACTTCATCAGTCGCGATCTGCCGCAGTTGATGGCCGAATCGCGCGAAGGCATCGAACGGGTGACCCGCATCGTGCGCGACCTCAAGGACTTCTCGTATTCGGACCGTTCCGAGTCGTGGAAGATGGTGGACCTGCACGCCGGCCTCGAATCCACGATCAACATCATCTGGAACGAGCTCAAGTACAAGGTGACGCTGGAACGCAATTACGCCGAGCTGCCGCTGGTGGAATGCCTGCCGTCCGAGCTCAATCAGGTCTACATGAACATGCTGCTCAACGCCGGCCAGGCGATCGTCGAGCGCGGCACGATCACCGTCACCACCGGCCGCGACGAGGCCGAAAACGTCTGGATCCAGTTCCAGGACACCGGCGCCGGCATCGCCCCGGACCTGATGCAACGCATCTTCGACCCGTTCTTCACCACCAAACCGGTCGGCAGCGGCACTGGTCTGGGCCTGTCGATTTCCTATGGCATCATCAACAAGCACCACGGCCGTATCGACGTCGAAAGCACACCGGGGCAGGGCGCGAGTTTTCGCATCGTGTTGCCGGTGCGGCAGCCGCGGTAGCGCTTCGCGCTGGGATTGGGGAATCGGGAGTAGGGAATCGGTAGAGCGGCGTGCGCTGGCGCTTTGGTTTTGAGGCACGACTTTGCACGCGGAGAATCAGGCGGTAGAGATCTGCTCTACCGATTCTCCATTCCCGATTCCCTACTCCCGGCCGTTACGCAGCTCATCGTGCGTGCGGAAGGCCTGACGAATGTGCTCGCGCAGTTCGTCGTCGTTCCAGGGTTTGGTCAGGAAGCGGTAGATCGCACCGCGGTTGATCGCCTCGGTCACGGTGGCCAGATCCGTGTAGCCGGAGAGCACCAGACGCACGGTGTCGGGGTAGAGCATCTTGACCCGGCCCAGGAACTCGGTGCCGCTCATGTCGCTCATGCGTTGGTCGGAAAGGATCACCTGCACGTCGTTGGTGGCGAGCAGGTCGAAGGCATCGCGCACATTGCCGGCGGCCAGGATCCGGTAGCCGTCGCGGCGGAACAACCGCACCAGCGAGCGCAGCACGTTTTCTTCGTCGTCCAGCAACAACAGCGTGCGGTCGGGGCGGCTTTCGGCAAACGATTCCGGGCGCAGATAGCGGCGACGTAACGCCATGCCGGCCGACTCGGCCGACATCGGTTCGCCGAACAGATAACCCTGGAAGATGTCGCAATCGTTGCGACGCAGAAAGCCCAGCTGCGCCTGCGATTCCACCCCGTTGGCGATCACCGTCATGCCGAGCTGGTGGCCCATCGCGATGATCGCGCGCGCAATCGCCGCCTCGCGGCTGCCGGCCGGTGCGCTCTTGATGAAGCTGCGATCGATCTTGAGTCGATCCACCGGATACCGCACCAGCGCACTGAGGCTGGAATCGCCGGTGCCGAAGTTGTCCAGACTCAGGCTGATGCCTTCATTGCGCAGGTTGGCCATCGTCTCGTGGACGAAGTTGACGTTGTTGGTCAACGCGCTTTCGTTGATCTCCAGCGTGACGAATTGCGCCGGCACGCCGGCGGTCTGCAACATGCCCATGACCTCGTTGAAGAAGCCCGGGCGCAGCAACTGCAGCGTGGACACATTCACCGCAATGCTGAAGTCGTCGAACCCCTGGTCGCGCCACAGACGCGCCTGGCGTACCGCGTTCTGCAGCACCCATTCGCCGATCTGAACGATCACGCCCAGGCGCTCGGCGGTGCGCATGAAACGCTCCGGTACCAGCATGCCCAGCGTCGGCGACTGCCAACGCAGCAAAGCCTCCATGCCCACGATGCGGCCATCGCGCGCGCTCACCAGCGGCTGATAGCGCAGACGCAGCTCGCCATGCGGAATCGCATCCACGATCTGCCGCGCGATGATGCTTTCGCTATGCGCACTGGTGGTCGAGTTGCGCGTGTACAGCCGCACCGTGTTGCCGCCTTCGCGCGCAGCCTGGTAGCTGGCTTCCTCGGCGTAATCGAGCAGGATCGACAGCGAGCTCGAGTGTTCCGGGCACAGGCTGATGCCGACCTTGCCGGTCATGAACAAGGTGTACGGCAATACCGATAACGGCAATTCCAGCTGCTGGCGGATCTCTTCGGCGAAATCTTCCGGCAATGGGGTGTCTTCGCGACGCACCGCCACCACCACCATTTCATCGCTGCCGTGACGCCACAACTTGCCGCGCGCGCCAAGGAAATCCTGCAGCCGGCGCGCGACCAGCGTCAGCGCCTGATCGCCGACCTCGGCACTCATGTTCTCGTTGATCGAGGCAAAGTGATCGATATCGATATGGAACACCATCAACGGCGGGCCGCCGGATGCGGCAGCGTCCACCAGATGCAGCAGTTCGGGATTGCCTGCACCCAGGCGTGTGGGTTTGACGATTTCCAATCCAGGCGGAATAACCGGGCTCCACATGACTCAACGTCCACCATCGTCGTGGACGGACTCGCCGACCGGGTGATAGGGCAGGCGCAACGTCACGCGCGTGCCTGCTCCGGGGGCTGATTCTATCGCGAGCGCGCCGCCGACGGTTTGCGCACGCTCACGCATCACGATCAGCCCGAGACCGCGCGGGCCTTCGGGTTCGAAGCCATCGCCGTCATCGCTCACTTCCAGGCGAAAGCTCTGGCTGTCGATCGTTTGCAGGCTCATGCGCACTTCGCCCGCGCAGGCATGCCGCAACGCATTGGTCAGGCTTTCCTGCGCGATGCGAAAACACGCCTGTTCGATTTCGTTGCCGGGGCGTACGTCCAGGGCCTGGATATCCAGTTCCAGATGCACCTGCGAGGCGCGGAACAACATCGACGCCTGCCAGCGCAGCGCCGCTTCCAGACCCAGTGCATCGAGTTGTGGCGGGCGCAACAGCATCGACAGATTGCGCAGCTTGGTCACCGTGCTGTCAGCCAGCGACACCACCTCGAGCAGATCCTCGCGACGCGCGGCCGGGTCCAGCTCGTCCAGCGCGGCATGCGCAGACAGTTTCATCGCAGTGATCGCCTGGCCGATGTCGTCGTGCAGATCGCGCGAGATCGCGCGGCGCTCGTCTTCCTGCAACGAGAACAACCGCTTGGCCATCGCCTGCAGTTCGGCATTGCTTTCGGCCAGGGCGTCGCGCATACGCTCGGGCTCGCTCAAATCGCGCACCACCAGCAACTTGCAGGCGCGCCCGCCGTAGCGGATATCGCCAGCCGACAGGCCGGCATAAAAGGTGCTGCCATCGCGACGGCGCATCGCCCGTGCGCTGGACACCGGCTCATTGCGGTCGCTGCCTGCGCGCAGATACTCGCGCACGATCGGCAGATCGTGCTCGCCGACCAGCGTCTGCAACGGTTCACCCAGAATGGTCTCGCCCTGGAAGCCGAACTGCGCCGAGCCTGCCGCATTTGCATACATCACGTGCTCGTCGGCCAGGATCAGCACACCATCGGGCAGCACACGCACCAGCTCGCGGAACTGCTCCTCGCGCTCGCGCAGCAGGCGCCGCGATTGTTCGCGCTCGCTCACATCCTGCAGCGTGCCGTGGATATGGCGTGCGCCGCTCGTCGTGGTGACGCTCTCGGCACGCAGGTGCACGGTGCGCGGCTGCGAGTCGCCGCCAGTGAGCGGTAGCAGCACATCGATCTGCACCTGCCCACCGGTGCACATGTCTTCGATCATCCGTTCGATGCGTGCCTGGGTGGCGGTATCCGAGGCGGTCAGCAATTCTTCCAGTCGATGTTCGCGGCGATGCATCGGCACGCTGCGGCCAAGCAACCGATACACCGCCGGCGAATAACGGCCCAGACCGGTTGCGCGATCCAGCTGCCACGAGCCCAGCCGCGCGATGCCTTGCGCTTCTTCCAGCCGCTCAAGCGCTTCGTCGCGCAGATGCTGCGCCTGGCGCTCCTCGCTGCGGTCCACGGTGACCACCAGGCGGGCAGGGCCGCTGGCCAGATGCAGCTGATTGCTGCGGATCTCGACATGGCGCGGGCCGCTGCGGGTCAGCAGATCCTCGTGCAGGGTGCAGGTGTCGTCGCCCTTGGCACGGATCTGGGTGATGATTTCTTCCAGGCGCGCGCCATCGGCGTTGGGCCAGATCGCCTGCAGCGTCTGCTGCAGAAACTCGTCGCGCTCCCAGCCAAAGAATTCCAGCGCGGCCGGGTTGGCATCCAGGATGCGCAGCGTGGCCAGGTCGTAGATCAGGGCCGGGCTGGGCAGGGCCAGGAACTTGGCCTGCAGCAGTGCCTCGGACTGCGCCAGCTGGGCGTGCTCTTCCACGATCAGCGCGACAAAGCGGCGCAGCACCAGATGGATCACGATGCTCGACACCACCAGAAAGCTCGCATCCGACCAGCGCTCCGGCATGGCGGCGCCGGCCAGGTGCAGCAGCCGGTTGCCCAGCAGCAGCCACACCACACCGGTCAGCAGATACAGCCCTGTCAGCGTCCACAGACCCTGTTGCAGGCGTTCGGCGAGGCGAAGTCGGGAGACGGGGGCGGACGAAAATGCGGGCGCGGCAACGGGATCAGGCATGGGTCCGCGAACGACCTTTGGAGCGGGCGATGCAGCCATCTTAGCCGTAACTCGGCCCGGTTCGGTCGTGCCGCAAACAGGCACCTCAACTAATCGGCAAAACGGCCGTTATCCATTGCGACTCCGAGGCAGGGGTCGATTCTTCGGAGTGTTCCAGAGTGGACTCAGGCGTCATTGCAAGCATGCTGCAGCACCCGTTGACCTCAGCGGTGGTGTTGTTGGATGCGCATGGTCAGCCTCTGGCGGCCAACCGCGTTGCGCAGTCGCTTGGATTGCCGGCAACCCTTGGTGCCTATGCCGAAGTTCTGGAAAGCAGCCGGGCCCAGGTGGCCGATAACGGCGGCATGGCGGCCTGCGTGCTGCCGGGCACCGGCGGCGGGCGTCTGGAAGGTTGGTTGCGCGCAGTCTGCGACGAACACGGCCAGGTGATGGCCTTCACCCTGAGCATTCCCGAGCCGATGGGCGCCGATGGCACCAGCCGCTGGGAAATGGGTCTGGACAGCGCCGATCACGGTTTGTGGGACTGGGATATTCCTGCCGACGTGGTGTACCGCTCGGAGCGCTGGACCCGCATGCTCGGTTACTCCGAGCAGCCACTGCCGAACAATCTCACCGCCTTGTCCGGTTTGATTCATCCCGACGACCACGCGCTGGTCAGTGCCGCCGTACAGGCGCACCTGGATGGGCGCACCGATACCTATGTGGCCGAATTCCGCTTGCGTCAGAGCGACGGCCAGTGGCGCTGGATCCTCGATCGCGGCCGCGTGGTCTCGCGGACCGCCGACGGCCGTCCACTGCGCATGGTCGGCACGCATACCGACGTGCATCACCACAAATTGCTCGAGCAGCAGCTGCGTGAGCAGCAGGCCCAGCTCGAAGATGCCCAGCGTATCGCCAGCATGGGCAGCTGGAGCTTGGACACGCTCAAAGACGCGTTGTGGGTCTCGCCCGATTTCCTGCAGCAGCTCGGCATGACCCAGGTACGGCTGCAGAGCATTCGCGACATCCTGCGTGTGCTCGGCCGGCCCTCGATTGCGCAGCTGCGCAGCGCCTGGCGCAAGATCAAGCACGAAGGCATGCCGATGCATTTCGAGCTGGAAATCAATGGCCTTGCCGGCATCAATCCGCATCATCTGCGGGTGTGGGCACAGCCGGTCTTCGATGGCGACGGCACCATGGTGCGCCTGCTCGGCCAGTTGCAGAACGTCACCGAGCAACGCCAGACCGACGCGTTGATCCGCTGGCGCACCGAGCTGCTCAATCGTGTCTCCGCGCTGGGCAAGATCGGCGGCTGCGAGATCGAGGTCGATACCCGGCGCATGCAGTGGACCGAAGAGTGCTATCGCATCCATGGCCTGCGCAAGGAAAACATCACCCTGGAGCAGGCGCTGTCGCTGTACACCCAGGATTCGCGCGACGCCTTCGAAGCGGCGCTGTTGCGTATTTCCGATGGCGGCCTGCCCGAGCAGCTGGAGCTGTGTTTCTACCGCAACTCCGGCCAGCGTGTGTGGGTGCAGGTACTGATCGAACTGGATCGCCGCGAAGGCCTGCCGCCGCGTTTTGTCGCCTTGTTCCGCGATGTCACCCGCGAACGCGAAGCCAACGAGCGCATCGAGCTGCTGGCGCACTACGACCGTCTGACCGGCTTGCCGAACCGCTTTCTGCTGCGCGAGCAGGCAGAGAACGCGATTCGCGAAGCGCACGAGCGCGGTCAGGTGCTGGCGATGCTGCTGATCGATCTGGATGGCTTCAAGAGCATCAACGATTCGTTCGGCCATGCCACCGGCGACAACCTGCTCAAGCTGGCGTCTTCGCGCCTGCATCAGCATTTGCGCAACAGCGATCTGTTCGGGCGCTTCAGCGACGACGAGTTCATCGTGCTGCTGCGCGATCTGGGCGAGCCGGAAGATGCCGGCCACGTGGCGCGCAAGTTGATTAGCGCGCTGGGCGAGCCGCTGCGCAAGGACCACGTCACCCTCAAGCTCGGTGCCAGCATCGGGATTGCGCTGCAGGGCGATGGCCTGTCGGATTTCGATAGCCTGCTGCGCGCCGCCGATGCGGCGATGTATGCGGCCAAGGAATCCGGCCGCAACACCTTCCACTACTACAGCCAGGACGTGCTGCTGCGTGCGCAGCGCCGCCTGGAGCTGGAGCACGCGCTGCAGGGCGCGCTCGAGCGCGAAGAATTCACGCTGGTCTACCAGCCGCTGGTCAACACGGTCGGCGATACCTCGCCGGCGATCGAAGCGCTGATGCGCTGGAATCGTCCTGGTCATGGTCCTTGCAGCCCGGTCGAGTTCATTCCGATCGCCGAGGAATGCGGCGAAATCGTGCGCCTGGGCGAATGGGTGATCGGCGAAGCCTGCCGCCAGGCGGTGGTCTGGGACCGCGCCGGGCTCAATTTCAGCCGCATTGCGGTCAATGTCTCTGCGGTGCAGCTGCGCGAGCGCGGCTTTGCCGAGCGTGTGCTGGAAATCTGCCGCGACAACGGCTGGTCGCCGTCGCGGCTTGAGCTGGAACTGACCGAGTCCGCATTGATCCGCGATTCGGATTCGCTGCGCCGCTGCTTCGAGCTGTTCGAGCAGAACGGCGTGCTGCTGGCGGTGGACGATTTCGGTACCGGCTTTTCGAACCTGCACTATCTCAACCGTTTCCCGGTGCAGCGCCTGAAGATCGACCGCAGCTTCGTGCAAGGCATGCTCGACGACGCCAACACCGCCGAAGTCACCCAGGCCATCGTGCATCTGGGCCATGCGCTGGGCATGCAGGTGGTCGCCGAAGGCGTGGAAACGGTGCAGGAAGACGCGCTGCTACGCCTGCAGGGTTGCGACGAGATCCAGGGCTACTTCTACTCGCGCCCCTTGTCGCCACGCGACATGGCGCAGTGGCTGCGCGAAGCCGAAGCCGGCATGCGGCTCGGTGCGCGTCTGGTCATCGCCAACTGACGCAGTTGTGTTGCATCGCCTGCATCTAGAGCGGCTAATAAGACTACTGCGGAGCCGCCAGGCGGGTGCGGCCGGTGCTTGGAATCGGCATCTACCACTCATGCATTCCGGTTCGCCTGCGCCTTCACGCCTATCGTGGTGGCTGCTCGCCACGTTTTCGTGAGCCGCTGCTGGTCAGTCGAGGCGCGACGCCCTTACCAGCGCCAAGCAGCAAATCAGCGGTCTACAACTGATCTATCGAGCTATCGCGTCGTAGCGTCGTTTGGCTAAGGTCAGAAGTTGACTCAGTCGAGGGCGCGATGCCCTCACCGCACCAGGACGTTTGTAGGTTGTTTCGTTGAAAGCCTGCCTGATGCTTGACTAGCTTGGGATGCTGATCAGACGAGCCGTTATCCGAACATTGCACTTCGTGCATTGCTTGCAAACATGCACACCGACCATCTCCATTGGTCCTTGCCCGCCCACCGTCGCAGGACCTTACGCGGCATGGATGCCGCGTAAGAGCCTACACGGACGTACTTGCGGCGTGTCCTGCGATGGTGGGCGGGCAAGGGCCCTGCAGCCAAACCAAAGACCAGCCGCTCTGCAACAACACAGTGCGAGCGTCTAATACCCCCAAGAAAACCGAGATCTCACGGCCTTTTATCGCGAGCAAGCACCCAGCTCGCAAGCGCACTCGCGCGCAAGAGGTGTCGTGCCACATCGTTCCCATGACATCGCATCGATCGAAGCGTCACGTTGTGTCGCAGAAGTCGCAGAGCAGGCGGGCAGGGGAGACGTCACCCTGATGCTGCAATCGAAAGGTGCTGCGTGGTTCAGAGCCAGGCTTGTCGGCACCGCCTAACCCATCATCGACAACTCAGGCAGTCACGACAACCAGCGGGGCGCCTGCCGATGCATGCCCTGCCGTTTCGACATCAGCGTCCGGACACGCTGACCGCAGCACCGTCCAGGCCCAGATCCCACGCTACCGTTGCGAACAGCAATTCTTCTTCGCTGCTGCTACGGCGCGGATGGATCAATGCCTGCACCTCCGCACGTGCCGCACATTCCAGCCGTTCCAACGCAGCCGGCATGCGCACGCGTCGCGGCGTGGGCCGGGCAGCATCGCTCTGCGCGATGCGCTCGGCCTGTGCGGCCGCCACGACGGCTGATTCCAGCACGGCGGTGGGTACATCGAGGGTCGGGGTGAGAAGCGTCATGAGCGGAACACCAGGTCGTTGCGGAACGACAAATCCCCGGATGGCCGGGGAATGTCGGGGTCAGATGGTGCGTGGCATCGGTCTTAGAACAACTCGACCGTGCCGGCACCCATGCCTTGCTGTGCCACCGGCTTGTGCGGCGGGCGCTCCCATTCCACGCGCATATCGCGCAGGCGGGTGGAGACCTTCTGCAGCGCGGCGACCAGATCGCTGTCGTACACGCCGCCATTGCGATGCAGCAGTTCCTGCAGCGCCACCGCTTCACGGTTGATCGCGGTGAGGCGATCGAGGTGCGTGTGGATCCCGCTCAGCGTCTGCGTGGCGATGTCCTCGAACTGCAGGGCACGCACCGCTTCGGCCACGCTACCGTCGATGGAGCGTGCGCACTCGGAAATTTCGCGCATGCCATCGCCCAACGAGGCGTTGATCTGAGCGACATTCTCCAGCATCGCCGCCGATTCATGGCGGGCTTCGCGGGAACGGTCCATGTGGCGAGAGGCCAGCTGCGAGACCGTTTCACGCACCTTGGAGATCGATTCCTTGGAGCTGTGCGCCAGCTTGCGGATCTGTTCGTTGAAGGTGGTGGAACGCTCTGACAGGTTGCGCACCTCGTCGGCGACCACCGCGAAGCCGCGACCGGCTTCACCGGCACGTGCTGCTTCGATGGCGGCGTTCAAGGCCAGCAGGTTGGTCTGGTCGGCGATCGACTTGACGTCCTCCAGCAGCGCGAAGATGCCATCCAGGTGCTGCGCCATCTCATCGATGTGATGCACCGTGTTGGTACTCTGGCCGCTCACCTGTTCCAGCGCTTCCACCAATTGCTCCATGCGGGAGCTGGCGTGCTGGGCGAAGCGGGCGACATCGACGCCGGCGCTGCCATCGTCACCGGCACGGTCGACGATGCGGGCCAGTGCCTGGCTTTGCTGACGCGACTTGCGGTTCATCGCTTCGAAGCTGCCACCCAGACCTGACACGGCCTGGCGGATCAGTTCGCGGGCACGCTCGACTTCCGAGCGCGAACCGTCGACTTCGTTGCTGACGAACGTACGCAGTTCGTTGAGCAGTTGATCCTGCTCGCGCAGGATGCGGGTCTGGTCCGGATTGCGCCGGAACTGGGAATACGTCACCCAGGCAGCGAAAACCAACCAACTAAGGGTCATGGTCGCCAGGATCGCCCAGCGCACCGAAGCGGGCCAGTCGAATCCGACAGCGAAGGGAAACAGCAAGGTCAGAGCCAAAGGGGCGGCTAGACGGATCAGTGGACGTGAATACATGGGCGTTCTCGGCAGAGTCACGGTTGCTGTATCGGCCGTACCCCCTTTGTCTTTAGCGACGATCGCCACATCGTCTCGCCCATTCAACCGCTGTTGACGCGCGCCAGCGGCCGCTAGCGCATGCGTCAAAGCATGTTTGTCGCGGAACTCAACGCAGCGCGCGGTCCACCGCTTCGAGCATTGCGCGCTTGGCAAACAAGAAATCCCACAGGCTGCCACCCATCTGGCGCCACAACACCGCCGAGCGGACCGCTGCCAGCAGCAACGCACGGATTTCCGCCACCACGCCGGCCTGGCCCAGGTAATGCGGGTTGCCTTGCACCATGACCTTGGGGCGCAGATGGCTGATGGTTTGCGCATACAGCCCGCCCAGCGTACTCAGCACGTCGGGGTGGCCGCTGTCGCCCAGGGTCTGTGCCTGGCGCGCCGCAGCCTCGATCCCGTTGGACACGGTGGTGACGGTGGCGGTGTCGCGCACGAAGCGGCGCTCCAGCTGCAGCACCGCCAGCGCCAGCCGCGGCAGTACCTCGTCCTGGCCCTGATTGCGGAAATAGTTGTGCAGCAGCCGCAGGCCTGGCGCCAGGTCGGTTGGCGAGCCGTACACGGCCTCCGGCGAGGAGGCATCCACCCGGAACACGCTGTCCATGGCGGTGCGCACCGTCGCCGCTTCCGAATGCCCGGTTTCGGCAATCCGCCGTACCTGCTGCAAGGCCTGGGCGACGCCGGCCAGCGCCAGCACACGGTGATCCATGGAAGAACTCATCAAGCCACTACCTCAGGTAAAAAAGAAGATCCCGCCAATTGGCGTTCCATCGGTGCATCGGTGGCCGCAATCACTGCGCCCCCCAGGCATTCTTCGCCGTCGTACAGCACCAGCGATTGCCCCGGCGTCACCGCACGCTGCGGCCGCTCGAAACGCACCTGCACGCTGCCATCGTCCTGCACCTCCACCGTGCACGGTTCATCGGGCTGCCGGTAACGCGTCTGTGCGGTGCAACTGAAGCTGCGCGCCGGCGGCGCCCCGGTGACCCAATGGGCCTGCTCGGACTGTAGCCAGTGCGATTGCAGCAGCGGGCTGTCGCGGTCCTGATCGACGTACAACACGTTGCTCGCCACATCCTTGCCCACCACGTACCAGGGCGCTGCAGCACGCCCACGCACGCCGCCGATGTTCAGGCCTTCGCGCTGACCCAGGGTGAAGTAGAACACCCCCGGATGTTCGGCGATGCGCTGCCCCTGCGGGTCGCGGATCTCGCCGGTGCGCGCGGGCAGATAACGGCCCAGGAACTCGCGAAAGTCGCGCTCGCCGATGAAGCAGATGCCGGTGGAATCCTTCTTGGCATGCGTCGGCAGACTGGCGTCCTGGGCGATCCGGCGCAGCGTACTTTTTTCCAGATCGCCGATCGGGAACAACGTCGCCGCCAGCTGGGTCTGCCCCAGTTGATGCAGAAAATAGCTCTGATCCTTGCCGCGGTCGGCACCACGCAACAGGCGCCACCGCCCGCCGCTATGCGCAACCCGCGCGTAGTGACCGGTGGCGATGCGTTCGGCGCCCAGCGCCTGGGCCGCATCCAGGAAATGCTTGAACTTCACTTCGCGGTTGCACAGCACGTCCGGATTGGGCGTGCGTCCGGCTGCGTATTCGGCCAGAAAATGCTCGAACACGCCGCCCCAGTACTCGCTGGAAAAATCGCGGAAGTGGAACGGAATACCGAGCACCCCGCACACCGCCACCGCATCGCGGCGATCATCCTCGGCGCGGCAATCGCCGCTGCCGTCATCGGCCCAGTTCTGCATGAACAGCCCGGCGATCGACTCGCCTTGCTGGGCAAGCCGCCAGGCTGCCACCGACGAATCCACGCCACCTGACACGCCAACGATGATGCGCGGCGTGCTCATGCGACGTGCTGCACCAACGACAGCGGATAGCGCTGGCCGGCCAGGTAATCTTTCACGACCTCCCACACCAGCGGGCTGCGCAGCCGGGCGGCCGAGCTGCGCAGTTCTTCCGGCGTCATCCATAGCGCGCGTACCACACCGGTATCCAGGCTGCGCTCGGGGTGATGGGTCAGCGCATCGGCGACGAAGGCAAAGCGCAGAAAACACTGGCCGCTTGGCGCCACCCACTGGTAGGTGCCGATGAACTGGGTCAGCTGCACATCCCAGCCGGTCTCTTCCAGGGTTTCGCGCACCGCAGCATCCAGCAGACTTTCGTTCGGCTCCAGATGCCCGGCCGGCTGATTCAGCAGCAGGCGTCCGCCGATGGTTTCCTCCACCTGCAAAAAGCGCCCGTCGCGCACCACCACTGTGGCGACGGTGACATCCGGGTGCCAGCGTTCTAGGGGGGTGTTCATCGATGTTGGTTCCGGTCGATGGAAAACCGGCGCGCGGCATCCGCGCTCGTCACGACCACAGCCCGGCCTACAGCTCGGCTCGAACGATCCTGCGTACCAAGCGGCGGCACGGATCGTTGCGTAGTGGAGGCGCACGACGGTGCCAGCGGCAGCGCGGTCACGGAATCGGTCATCAAGGGCCAGCCAGGGAATCGGAGACAAATTGTGCGGGCCGCAGCGCAAATCGTCCAATGCGCGCAACGATGAACCGTATAATGGCCACATGCCTCGTAATACTACGCACGAACACGATCACGGCCTGATGGTCGAAGCCAGCAAGCCTGAAGTGGCGCCACCGCCGCGTTATCAGGTGCTTCTGCTGAACGATGACTACACCCCGATGGACTTCGTGGTGACCGTTCTGGAGCAGTTCTTCAACCTGAGCCTGGAGCAGGCGACCCAGGTCATGCTGCATGTCCATACCCGTGGGCGCGGCGTCTGCGGGGTCTATAGCCGCGAGGTCGCCGAGTCCAAAGTCGCGCAGGTCAACGAGTTTTCGCGGATGAACCAGCACCCGCTGCTGTGCATGATGGAGCAGACCTGAGTTCGGTCAGGGATCATCCCAGTAGCGCAACACTGTGGCTGCAATCACATGCTAACGCCGTCTGAACATACCTATCCGATAGGGTTGTGGTAAATCCCAACAAAAGCCGCATATTGTTGGCAACAGCCGTTCGGAGTTACCAATGTTCAGCAAAGACCTAGAGCAAACCATCGGCCAGTGCTACAAGCGAGCACGCGAGGCGCGTCATGAGTTCATGACTGTCGAGCACCTGCTGCTCTCGCTGCTGGACAACCCGTCCGCCCAGGCAGTGCTCAAGGCCTGCGGTGCGGACCAGGTGCGTTTGCACAACGACCTGGAGCAGGCGATCGAGGCCTCGGTCTCGCGTCTGGCAGAAGACGATGGCCGCGATACGCAGCCGACCCTTGGCTTCCAGCGGGTGTTGCAGCGCGCTGTTTATCACGTGCAGTCCTCGGGTAAGAAGGAGGTCACCGGCGCCAACGTGCTGGTCGCGATCTTCGGCGAAAAGGACTCGCACGCTGTGTATTTCCTGAATCAGCAGGACATCACCCGCCTGGACATCGTCAATTACCTCTCGCACGGCATTGCCAAGCTCGGAGAAGACGGCGAGCAGCCGTCCGCGTCCGACGGCGAGCCCAAGAGCGAAGGTGGGGAAGGCGAGGCCAAGGGCGATGCGCTGGCCGAGTTCGCCACCAACCTCAACGAGCAGGCCCGCAACGGCAAGATCGACCCGCTGGTCGGCCGTGCCGACGAAATCGAGCGCACCATTCAGGTGCTGTGCCGCCGGCGCAAGAACAACCCGCTGTACGTGGGCGAGGCCGGCGTGGGCAAGACCGCGATCGCCGAAGGCCTGGCCAAGCGCATCGTCGACAACGATGTGCCCGAAGTGCTGGCCGAGGCGGTGATCTTCTCGCTCGACCTGGGCGCGCTGGTGGCCGGCACCAAATACCGTGGCGACTTCGAAAAGCGTCTGAAAGGCGTGCTCGCGGCGCTGAAGAAGGTGCCCAATGCGGTGCTGTTCATCGATGAAATCCACACCATCATCGGTGCGGGCTCTGCGTCGGGCGGCACCATGGATGCGTCCAATCTGATCAAGCCGGCGCTGTCGTCGGGCGAGTTGCGTTGCATCGGTTCGACCACGTTCCAGGAATACCGCGGCATCTTCGAAAAAGACCGTGCGCTGGCGCGTCGCTTCCAGAAGATCGACATCGTCGAGCCGACCGTGGGTGAGACCTTCGAAATCCTGCAGGGCCTCAAGCCCAAGTATGAAGCGCACCACGGCGTGACCTACGCCGACGACGCGCTTCAGGCCGCCGTAGATCTGTCGGTCAAGCACATCGGCGACCGCTTGCTGCCCGACAAGGCGATCGACGTGATCGATGAGGCCGGTGCGCGTCAGCGCCTGCTGCCGGAAGGCAAGCGCAAGGAGTTGATCGATATCGAGGAGATCGAGACCATCGTCGCCAAGATGGCGCGGATTCCGGCCAAGCAGGTCAGCGCGACCGACAAGGACGTGCTGCAGCATCTGGAGCGCAACCTGAAGATGGTGATCTTCGGGCAGAACCCGGCGATCGAGACGCTGGCCGGCTCGATCAAGCTCGCGCGTTCGGGCCTGGCCAATCCGGAAAAGCCGATCGGCAACTTCCTGTTCGCCGGCCCCACCGGCGTCGGCAAGACCGAAGTGACCAAGCAGCTTGCGCTGCAGCTGGGCATCGAGCTGGTGCGCTTCGATATGTCCGAGTACATGGAAGCGCATTCGATCAGCCGTCTGATCGGCGCGCCTCCGGGCTATGTCGGTTTCGACCAGGGCGGCCTGCTGACCGAGAAGGTCGTCAAGACACCGCATTGCGTGCTGCTGCTGGACGAGGTGGAGAAGGCGCATCCAGACATCTTCAACATCCTGTTGCAGGTCATGGATCGCGGCATCCTCACCGACACCAACGGCCGCGAGGCGAACTTCAAGAACGTGATCCTGGTGATGACGACCAATGCCGGTGCCACGCAGGCATCGCGGCGCTCGATCGGCTTTACCAAGCAGGATCATTCCACCGATGCGATGGAGTCGATCCGTCGTGGCTTTACGCCTGAGTTCCGCAACCGCCTGGACGCGATCGTGCAGTTCCAGCCGCTGGGCTTCGACCACATCCTGCGGGTGGTGGACAAGTTCATCATCGAACTGGAAATGCTGTTGCAGGAAAAGCACGTCTCGCTGTCGGCAACCCCGACCGCGCGCGACTGGCTGGCCCAGCATGGTTTCGATCCGCTGATGGGTGCACGCCCGATGTCGCGCGTGATCCAGGAGAAGATCAAGCGCCCGCTGGCCGACGAGTTGTTGTTCGGCAAGTTGATCGCCGGCGGCCGGGTCAACATCGACGTCAAGGATGGCGAGCTGGTGGTGGAAGCGCATCCGGAACCGGAGCGTCTGCTGCCGGCGACAGTCGACTGATCGCTTTGCGGTCTTGAAACGAAAAAGCCGCTCATTCGAGCGGCTTTTTTTATGCCTGCGGCATTCCACAGAAATGCGTGCTCGCACACAAATCGCAGGCACGACAAAAAGCGGCCAGTGGCCGCCTTGCGTCTCAGCACCAGAACCGCTTACTTCATGCGGTAGGTAATACGACCCTTGGTCAGGTCGTAGGGAGTCATCTCAACTTTGACCCGGTCGCCGGTCAGGATGCGGATGTAGTTCTTGCGCATACGGCCGGAGATATGGGCGATGATTTCATGCCCGTTTTCCAGCTTGACCCGGAACGTGGTGTTGGGGAGCGTCTCGCTGACGCTGCCTTCGAATTCAATGGAATCGTCTTTCGACATGTAATCCTGTGCAATCACGGTTGGCCCGGAGGGCCGTAAGGGACAGCATTTTACGCTCCATCGCCCAGGGGTGCAAATTTTATGTTAAGCGGACGTCAGCGAGCGCGCTGGCAGGCCGCTCGCCGTAGCGCTCGGACCAGTTGCCGGGCAGCGCAGGTTGGGTGACCTGTCGCCGCACCTGCTGCAGGAACTGCGCGCGTGGCAGGCGTTGCGCGCCCAGCCGCATCAGGTGCGGATTTTCCACCTGCGCATCGATCAGCGGCCATCCGCAGCCATGCAGATACTCAGCGAGCGCTGCCAGCGCTGCCTTCGAGCCGCCGCTTTCGGCGCTGAACATGCTTTCGCCGAAAAACATCCGGCCGATCGCCACGCCGTAGATGCCGCCAATCAAGCGCGCACCATCGAACACTTCCAGCGAGTGCGCGTGGCCCAGGCGGTGCAGTGCGATGTAGGCCTGCTGCATTGGCGTGGTGATCCAGGTGCCGTTCTGGCCTGCGCGCGGTACCGATGCGCAAGCGTCGATCACCTGCGCAAAGGCAGTGTCGGCACGCACGGTCCAGGTGCTGTTGCGCAGCTCGCGCCGAAAGCGCGAGGACAGATGCACCGCATCGGTACGGAAGACCGTGCGCGGATCCGGGCTCCACCACAGGATCGGCTGGTCGTCGGAGAACCACGGAAATACACCGTGCGCATACGCGTTGAGCAACCGCTGCGGCGACAGATCGCCGCCGAGTGCGAGCAAGCCGTCCGGTTCGCGCAAGGCGTGTTCAACCGGGGGAAACGGCGCGGCAGGATCGGCGTCAAGCAGGTAGGGAAGGGGGCGCGACATGCGGGGAGTTTAGAGCCTGCCATGCAGTTCGCACTGGGGGCGGCTGTCAATCGGCTGCACTCACCTGACGACATCGTCGTGTGTCGTCAGCGACTCTCAGCCGAAGAGCGCAGCGCGCTTTCGCAGCCATCAGGCACGCATGACGACTGCGTCCGTCGCGACGCGTCAGGCATGCGGGTCAACCGCGCGGCATGAATCACGGAATGGGCTGTGCTCGAACAGCTCACGCGCATGTTGGGCGACAGCCTCGCGCTCATCCGCGCACCATTGCGCCAGCGGTTCGCGAAAGGCAGGGTCGACGATCCAGTGGCGGCTGCGCACCAGCGTTGGCAAAAAGCCCCGCGCGATCTTGTGTTGGCCCTGAGCGCCCGGTTCGAACCGGCTCAGGCCTTGGCGCAGGCAATATTCGATGCCCTGGTAGTAGCAGGTTTCGAAGTGCAGTCCCGGCAGCGCTTCGCCGCCCCAGTAGCGGCCGTACAAGGTGTCTTGGCCGCGCAGGCACAGCGCGCCGGCAATTGGGTGTCCGTCCAGTTCGGCCAGAAACATCACCAGTTGACGTGGCAGGTGCTGGGCCAGGTGTCGCAGGAATTCCGGCGTCAAAGCCGGCGAGTTGCCGTATTCGTTGAAGGTCTTGAGGTAGAAGCCGTACATCGCGTCCAGATCGGCAGCGCTGGCCTCGTCGCCGTGCACCACGCGCAACTGCACGCCGGCGCGCTGCACCTTGGCGCGCTCCTGGCGGATGTTCTTGCGCCGCTTGTGATCCATCGCTGCCAGGAAACTTTCGAAATCGCTCCAGCCGCTGGCGTTGTGCCAGTGGTATTGCAGGTCGTTGCGCTCCAGCCAGTCGGCATCGAATGCGGCGTCTTCGTCGACCGGGTAGAAATTCACGTGGGCCGACGACAGCCCGCTGCGCTCCACCAGTTCGCGCATCGCCGCGAGCAGCTGCGGCCGCCATTGCGCCGCGCCAAGCAGGCGCGGGCCGGTCACCGGCGAGTAGGGCACGCCGCACAGCCACTTGGGGAAGTACTCCTGCCCGTAGCGCGCATACGCATGTGCCCAGGCGTGATCGAACACGAATTCGCCGTGCGAGTTGTTCTTCAAATATCCCGGCGCAGCGGCGACCAGCGTGTCGCCCTCCCACAACGTCAGGTGCAACGGGTTCCAGCCCCAATCCGGGCGCAGGCAGCCTTCACGTTCGAGACCTTGCAGGAAGGCGTAGGACACGAAGGGATGGGTGCCGTCGTGCAGCGCATCCCAGGCGCCGGCCGGAAGCTCGTCCAGCCGGCGGCACCAGCGGGCAGTAACGCTCATGCGCACGGCCCGTGGGAAGCGAGGTTGCCCGCAGGGCGCAGCCGGCGGTCAGCCACCTCAGGCGCTCTTGTCGAGATAACGCTCGGCATCCAGCGCTGCCATGCAGCCGAAGCCAGCCGAGGTGATCGCCTGGCGGTAGTGCTGGTCGGCCACGTCGCCGGCAGCGAACACGCCGCTGACCGAGGTCTCGGTGGCCGCGCCGTTCAGGCCGGAGCGGATTTCCAGGTAGCCGTTGTTCATCGCCAGCTGGCCGTCGAACAGCTGGGTGTTGGGATGGTGGCCGATGGCGACGAAAAAGCCGTGCGCGACGATCTCGCGGGTGCTGCCGTCGAGGGTTGACTTGACCCGCACCCCGGTGACGCCGGCATCGTTGCCAAGCACTTCGTCGATGGCGTGGTGCCAGACGGTTTCGATCTTGCCGGCGGCAACCTTGGCGAACAGCTTGTCCTGCATGATCTTTTCGGCGCGCAGCGTGTCGCGGCGGTGCACCAGATAGACCTTGCGGGCGATGTTGGACAGGTACAGCGCTTCTTCGACTGCGGTATTGCCGCCGCCGACCACCACCACGTCCTGGTCCTTGTAGAAGAACCCGTCGCAGGTGGCGCAGGCGGACACACCGCGCCCCTTGAAGGCTTCTTCGCTGGGGATGCCCAGGTACTTGGCGGTGGCACCGGTGGCGATCACCAGCGCGTCGCAGGTGTACTCGGCGCCGTCGCCGGTCAGCCGGAACGGGCGCTGCGAGAGATCGGCGGTGTGGATATGATCGAAGATCACTTCGGTCTCAAAGCGCTCGGCATGCGCCTGCATGCGGCTCATCAGGTCCGGGCCCATCAGGCCGTGGGGGTCGCCCGGCCAGTTGTCGACCTCGGTGGTGGTCATCAGCTGGCCGCCCTGCTGCAGGCCGGTGATCACCACCGGCTTGAGATTGGCGCGCGCGGCATAGACCGCGGCGGTCCAGCCGGCCGGGCCGGAGCCCAGGATCAGCAGGCGGGAATGCTTGGCGGGACTGGCAGATGAGGCGCTCATGTATACTCGCGATCTAGGAAAAGGCAGGGCTGGCGCATGAATTCGCGCCCCTGTGGCGGCATAGAGTGGCGGTCCCCACCCGGTGAATCAAGGCGGCGCGATGGAACTGCATGAACCGCAGATGGCATGGTCCACCCAGTACGCGTAGTCGACGCCGCCTTGTGCGGCGTTTTTCGTTGACCGCCGAGCGACACGGCAGGCAGTGGATGTCCAACAGCTGAAACTGTGGCGTCAGTCGTTTATTATCAATCACTAACAGCATTTTTCTAAGGTCTGGCTACAGGTGGCAAAGCAGGTTCCCGAACGCAGCAAGCCCGCAGAGGGCAAACCGTCCTCGCGCAAGACGGCGGTGGCGGACAATCCGCGTCGGCAAAAGCTCTGGCGCGATCTGGCATTGATCGCGGTGGCGCCGTTGCTGCTGTATCTGCTGGCCAGCCTGTTCACCTATTCGGCGGCCGATCCAGGCTGGTCGCAGACCGGCAGCGTGGTCGCGCCGGTGCACAACATGGGCGGCCGGGTCGGTGCATGGACGGCCGACGTGCTGCTGCAGCTGTTCGGTTATGTGGCGTTCCTGCTGCCGGTGGTGCTGGGCGCGGTGGCCTGGATCGCCTTGTTCGGCATGGACAAGGAAGGGCAGGCCGAGGCCGATCTGGGGCCCGCACTGCGCCTGGTCGGCATGGTCGGTTTCCTGATTTCTTCGACCGGCTTCCTGCACCTGCGCCTGTTCACCGGCGATGTGGCCGGGGCCGGCGGCATCCTGGGGCGGCTGGTCAGCAATTCGCTGAGCGCCGGGTTCGGTGCGCTGGGCGCGAACCTGTTCGTGATGGTGTTGTTGCTGGTGTCGATCACGCTGGCCACGGGGTTGTCGTGGTTTGCGCTGATGGAACGTATCGGTAAGGCGGTGCTGGCGCTGGGGCCGTTGATGCAGCGCAAGACCCATCAGGCCACCGAGTGGCAGCAGACCCGCGTGATGCGCGAAGAGCGCGAGGAAGTGCGCAAGGTCGATGCGGTCAAGCAGGCCAAGCGCGAGCCGGTCAAGATCGAACCGCCGCCGGCACCGGTGGTGGAAAAGAGCGAGCGTGCCAAGCGCGATACACAGATCCCGATGTTCCAGGGAGTGAGTACCGACGGCTCCGACCTGCCGCCGCTTGCGCTGCTGGACGATCCCAAGCCGCAGGCCAAGGGGTATTCGGAAGAGACGCTGGAAACGCTGTCGCGGCAGATCGAATTCAAGCTCAAGGACTTCCGCATCGAGGCGCAGGTGGTCGGGGCCTATCCGGGTCCGGTGATCACGCGCTTCGAAATCGAGCCGGCGCCGGGCATCAAGGTCAGCCAGATCAGTTCGCTGGACAAGGACATTGCGCGCGGGCTGTCGGTCAAGTCGGTGCGCGTGGTGGACGTGATTCCGGGCAAGTCGGTGGTGGGTCTGGAGATCCCCAACGTCACCCGCGAGATGATCTTCCTGTCCGAACTGTTGCGCTCCAAGGAGTACGACAAGTCGCCGAGCCCGCTGACCTTGGCGTTGGGCAAGGACATCGCCGGACGCCCGACGGTGGCCGATCTGGCGCGCATGCCGCATTTGCTGGTGGCCGGTACCACCGGTTCGGGCAAGTCGGTGGCGGTCAATGCAATGGTGCTGAGCCTGCTGTTCAAGGCCTCGCACAAGGAGCTGCGGATGCTGATGATCGACCCGAAGATGCTCGAACTGAGCGTCTATCAGGGCATCCCGCATCTGCTGGCGCCGGTGGTCACCGACATGAAGGAGGCCGCCAACGGCCTGCGTTGGTGCGTGGCCGAGATGGAACGCCGCTACAAGCTGATGAGCGCGGTGGGCGTGCGCAACCTGGCCGGCTTCAACAAGAAGATCAAGGACGCCATCGACGCCGGCCAGCCGATGATGGACCCGCTGTTCAAGCCGAATCCGGAACTGGGCGAGGCGCCGCGCCCGCTGGAATCGCTGCCGTTCATCGTCATCTTCATCGACGAATTCGCCGACATGATGATGATCGTCGGCAAGAAGGTCGAAGAGCTGATCGCGCGCCTGGCGCAAAAAGCGCGTGCGGCTGGCATCCATCTCATTCTGGCCACGCAGCGGCCGTCGGTGGACGTGATCACCGGCCTGATCAAGGCCAATATCCCGACCCGCGTGGCGTTCCAGGTCAGCTCCAAGATCGACTCGCGCACCATCCTGGATCAGTCCGGCGCCGAGGCGTTGCTGGGCAACGGCGACATGCTGTATCTGCCGCCGGGCACGGCGCTGCCAGACCGCGTGCATGGCGCCTTCGTCAGTGACGAAGAAGTGCATCGTGTGGTCGAGCATCTCAAGGCGAGCGGGCCGGTGTCGTATGTAGAAGGCGTACTGGACGAGGTGCAGACGATGGGCGATGGCACCGTGGTGGGTGCGACCGGCCTGCCGGAGAGCAGCGGCGGTGGCGGCGATGAGTCCGACCCCTTGTACGACGAAGCCCTGCGTATCGTCACCGAGACCAGGCGTGCCTCGATCTCCGGCGTGCAGCGGCGCTTGAAGATCGGCTACAACCGCGCCGCGCGTTTGATCGAAGCGATGGAAGCGGCCGGCGTGGTCAGCCAGCCCGAGCACAATGGCGACCGTACCGTGCTGGCACCGCCGCCGCCCAAGTAATCGGCGGCCGGCAACGCGGCGCGTGTCGGCTTACGCGTAGCGCCCCGTTCCGGGCTTAGGTGCGGCTAACATGCCGTGGCGAGAGGCCGCCTGGCGGTGAGCGCAGTTGTGTTGTTGGCCGCATCTTGGTTGATACAGTCAAAAGCCAAGGTCAAAACGCCGAGTCGGTCGAGGGCGCGGTTCCCTCACCGCTCGCGGGACACCCCGCAAGTACGTCCATGTAGGCTCAGTAGCGGCATCCATGCCGCCACATGGTCCCGCAATCGGCGAGGACACCGCACCAGACAGGTTGCTGCTTGGTTTTGTCGGCCGCTCTTATCCGGATTGCGTGCGCATACCCGCAGACACATGGATGCGGCGATGTTGGATGCCGGTGCCTGACGCTGCCGCGCACACCGGCTACCCTGTTGCACAAGGGCCGCTTCGGCCCGCCGTGATCGAGACCCATGCTGCGTCGTCCTGTGTTGCTGCTTCTGCTGCTGATCTCATTGCCGCTGCTGGCTCAGGCCCAGCAGCAGGCCGCGCCTGCCGCTGCTGCGGCACGCACACAGGCCGACACCAACTACAGTTTCGTGCGCTATCGCGCCGACTACGAAGTACGTGCCGACGCCAGCAGCGTGGAAACCGACGAGTACGAGATCCTGCTGAAGACCAAATCGGCAGTGGAGCAGTTCAGCCAGGTGCGGCTGAGCTACAGCGAGAAGATGGAGACCCTGGAGGTGCTGCAGGCCTACACCGTCACCGCCGAGGGGCTGCGCCAGGACGTGGCGGCCGACAAGATCTACACCCAGGAAAGCTATTCCAGTGCGGCGGCGGCGATGTATGCCGACCGCAAGGTCAAGGTGGTGGTGTTCCCGAATCTGGCGCCGGGCGCGCGCATCGTCTATCGCGTGCGGCGGGCGCAGAACACGCCGTACTTCCCCGGGTATTTCAGCCTTTGGGAGACCTTCAGTGTGTTCGCGCAATACGACGATGCGGTGGTCACGCTGGTGGCGCCGAAGGCGTTGCCGGTGCATTTGTCGGTGCGCGGGCTGCAGGGAGGGATCAAGCCGGTGGTGCGCGGCGACCAGGCGCGCTGGGAATGGCGCTATCAGCGCACCACGCCGATGAAGAACCAGAACTGGAGCGCGGCGACCTGGGAATTCAGCCCCACCTTGATGGCCAGCACCTTCGACAGCTGGTCGCAGATGGGCCTGGCCTACCACGTCAAGGGCGGCCGCGCTGCTGCGGTGACGCCGGCGATCCAGTCGCTGGCCGACGAGGTGACGCGTGGCATCGACGACCCGCGTGCGCAGGCAGCGGCGTTGTATGCCTGGGTCGCGCGCAATATCCGTTATGTGGCGGTGTACCTGGGCAACGGCGGGCTGGAGCCCAATAGTGCCGACAGCATCCTGGCCAACCACTATGGCGACTGCAAGGACCACACGGTGATCCTGGAAGCCTTGCTGGCGGCCAAGGGCATCGCCAGCACACCGGTGCTGATCGGTGCCGAAGGCGGGCCGACGCTGCCGCCGATCCCGGTGCTTGGGCGCTTCAACCACGCCATCACCTACATCCCGGCGTTCGATCTGTATGTGGATTCGACCAACCCCTACGCGCGCTTCGGCCAGCTGCCGGCCGGCGATCTCGGCGCGCCGGTGGTGCATACGCTGGACGGCAAGGTCACGCACACCCCGCCCAACGACCGCAAGGTCAATCGCTACGTCGCGCGCACCGAGTACCGCTTCACCCCGCAAGGCGGCCTGCAAGGCATGACCACGCTGGATAGCGGGCAGACCGGCGAGGTGGGCTTGCGCGCGATGTTCGTGCAACTCAACGCGCAGAACCGCAATCGCATCGAAGAATCGATCATTGCCCAGTCCGGCTTCGACGGCACCGGCGATCTGCTGATTCAGGGCGACCCGCTGGATCTGGATGCCCCGTTCAATTACCGCTACACGTTCCAGGCCAACGATGCGGTGGATTTTTCGGTGGTCGGCGGCATGACCTTGCCCGATATGCCCGGTGCCGAATCGACACGCGGGATCTATACGACCACCTCGGCCGAAGACAATCTGACTCCGTTCTACTGCAACGACAGCGTGCGCGAAGAAACCTATGTGGTGAACTTCCCGGCGACGGTGCCGATCATCGCGATCCCGCGCAGCAGCACCTTTCGCAATGCCGCCGGCGAGTATGCGGTCGAGTGGACGCGTCAAGGGCAGACGGTAACTGCGGTGCATCGGCTGCAGCGTGCCGCAGTGCGTGGGCCGCAGGCGCTGTGTCAGCCTCAGGATTACCGCGCATTCCGCGAGCTCTACCAGCAGGTGCGGCGCGGGTTTCGCGGGCAGATCGTGTATGGCGATCTGTCCAAGGTGCAGACGGCACAGTGAGAGGGGTCGATTCGTCGCTGCTGCGATCTGAACGTGTCGTGCGATAGCGCTCGCCCATTCATCTATGAAGTATCAAAATCCACGCATTCCCTATTGGAAGACCGCGATGCATCGCCAGCTCCGTTATGCCGTTCTCGCCACCGCCCTGTTCGCCGGCACCGCATTTGCCGGTGCACGCCAGGAGCTGGATACGTTCACGCGCGGCCTCAAAGGGCTGGACGGGCAGTTCAGCCAGCAGGTCTCCGATGCCAATGGCCGGGTCAAGGAAAGCTCGAGTGGGCGGGTGGCATTGTCGGCGCCGCGCCAGTTCCGTTGGGAGTACGCCAAGCCCTACAAGCAGCTGATCGTTGCCGACGGCAAGAAGGTGTGGGTGTTCGACCCGGACCTGGAGCAGGTCACCGTGCGCGCGCAGGGCAGCGAAGAACAGAACAGCCCGTTGGTCGCCTTGATCGATCCGGCGCGCCTGGACAAGCAATACGACGTCAGCGAAGAAGCTGCGCCGCGTGACGGGCTGCAGTGGTTGTCGCTGACGCCCAAGGTGGATACCGAAGCCAGCTTCCAGATGGCCTCGCTGGGATTCGGCAAGGAGGGTCTGGCCAAGATGGAGGTGGTGGACGCAGTCGGCCAGCGCACCGCGATCAGTTTCAGCGGCTGGAAGCGCAATCCGGCCTTCGCTGCGGACACTTTTCGCTACGCCCCGGCCAAAGGCGTAGACGTGGTCGGCGACGCGCAGTAAGCCCTCGTTCGACGCATCCGCACTGACAACGGCCTTCTTCGCAGAAGGCCGTTTGCTTACGCGATACAATGACGCGTGGCACGAACCAAGCTCCCCATCGCTCCCGAAGCCGATCTGCTCAGCGTAGACGGCGAGCATCTGCGCCCGCTGGCCGAGCGCATGCGTCCGCGCACCCTCGACGAGATGGTCGGGCAGAAACGCCTGCTGGCACCCGACAGCGCATTGCGACGCGCGGTGGAATTCGGTCGCGTGCATTCAATGATCCTGTGGGGGCCGCCCGGTTGCGGCAAAACAACCCTGGCGCTGCTGCTGGCGCATTACTCGGATGCCGAATTCAAGGCGATCTCGGCGGTCTTGTCGGGATTGCCGGAAGTACGCCAGGTATTGGCCGAGGCCGCGCAGCGCTTTGCCAGCGGCCGCCGCACGGTGTTGTTCGTCGATGAGGTGCATCGCTTCAACAAGGCGCAACAGGACGCGTTTTTGCCGCATATCGAGCGCGGCACGATTCTGTTCGTCGGTGCGACCACCGAAAATCCATCCTTCGAATTGAACTCCGCATTACTGTCGCGTTGCCGCGTACATGTGCTGGAAGGGGTCTCGCCGCAGGACATCGTCGAGGCCTTGCAGCGGGCCTTGCATGATCCGGAGCGCGGGCTGGGACAGGAGACCATCCAGGTCAGCGATGCTTCGCTGCTGGAAATTGCCAGCGCCGCCGATGGCGATGTACGCCGCGCACTGACGCTGCTGGAGATCGCCGCAGAACTGGCAGGCGGCGAGGGTGGCCAGATCACTCCGCAGACGCTGCTGCAGGTACTGGCCGACCGCACACGTCGCTTCGACAAGAACGGCGAGCAGTTCTACGACCAGATCTCGGCGCTGCACAAATCGGTGCGCAGCTCCAACCCCGATGCCGCGCTGTACTGGCTCACGCGCATGCTCGATGGTGGCTGCGACCCGGCCTATCTGGCACGGCGGCTGACCCGCATGGCGATCGAGGACATCGGCCTGGCCGATCCGCGCGCGCAGAGCATGGCGCTGGAAGCCTGGGACATCTACGAACGCCTGGGCAGCCCGGAGGGCGAGCTGGCGTTCGCGCAACTGGTGCTGTATCTGGCCAGCACAGCCAAGTCCAATGCCGGCTACGCGGCCTTCAATCAGGCCAAGGCCGAAGTACGCGCCACCGGCACCCAAGAGGTGCCGCTGCATCTGCGCAATGCGCCGACCAAGCTGATGAAGACGCTCGGCTACGGGCAGGACTATCAGTACGACCACGACGCCGAAGGCGGGATCGCGCTGGACCAGACCGGCTTTCCGGATGCGATGGGCGAGCAGGTCTATTACAACCCGGTGCCGCGCGGGCTGGAGATCAAGCTCAAGGAAAAGCTCGACCGCTTGCGCGCCGCGCGCGAACAGGCGCGGGCTGACAAGGGCGGCAAGCCCACGGCATAATCGGCCGCACAGGAGATGGCATTCCTCCTTAGAACCGCACGCACCCTGCGCGCTGATGATGCCTGCCCACCCCCGCCGGGGCGGCAGGTCTGTGCCCCGGCATCTTTTCTTGCTCAGAAAACCGGATGATGCCGACCATGCACGACACCTTGTTGAACCCCCCTTCGACCACCTGCGGAGTGCGCGCATGAACGCGCCGGTGTGGTGGCAGCAATTGCTGCTGGCGATGACCGGCGGTGCGCTGGGTTCCGGCCTGCGCTTTGCCATCGGTGCCTCGTTGCTGCAGCGCTTCGGCAACGGATTTCCGTGGGGCACGCTGACCGTGAATCTGCTCGGTTCGTTCGTCGCCGGTGTGCTGCTGGTCTGGCTGGATGCGCGCGGGCCGGCGAGCTGGCCGTTGCGGGCCTTGCTGATCGTCGGCGTGATCGGCGGGCTGACCACGTTCTCCTCGCTGATGATGGAATGCCTGGTGTTCGCACGCACGGATCGGGCCGCGATGATCGGCGTGTATCTGGCCATCACGCTAGTGGCCGGACTGGCGCTGGTGTTCGCCGGTGCGCGTACCGGCCAGTGGCTGGTGGCGCGTTAGGCGCAGCTCTGCCGTTTAATCGCGGGAGTGAAGCCAAGGCCGGGATGCGGCGACGTTGCGCGCGTAGCGCCACGCCGGCGATCGAATGGCTGGCATGTGCTGGCGACGCCGGGCGACGGTCAACGTGCCATCCGGAGCCATGCTCAAACGCGACGCTTGGCCGCGCGCCTGTCGGGCGCGCCGACGGATGCATGGTGTTGCTGGTATTCGCCGGTGATCGTTTGCACTGGCGCATAAAGAAGGCGTGCTCGCGCACGCCTTGGTTGACTGACAGCCTGGTCGGCGTTGCGGGATCGGCCCGGCGGCCGATCCCGCAGTGCATGACTTACAGCGCTTCGATGATGCCCGCCGCGCCCATGCCGGTGCCGATGCACATGGTGACCATGCCGTATTTCTGCTGACGACGGCGCAGACCGTGCACCAGGGTGGCGGCACGGATCGCGCCGGTCGCACCCAGCGGGTGGCCCAGAGCGATCGCGCCGCCCAGCGGGTTGACCTTGGACGGATCCAGCTCGCTGTCGCGGATCACCGCCAACGCCTGCGCGGCGAAGGCTTCGTTGAGCTCGATCCAGTCGATCTGGTCCTTGGTCAGGCCGGCCTGCTTGAGTGCCTTGGGAATCGCCGCGATCGGGCCGATGCCCATCACTTCCGGACGCACGCCGGCCACCGAGAAGCTGACAAAGCGCGCCAGCGGGGTGAGGCCGTAATCCTTGATCGCCTGCTCGGAGGCCAGCAGCACCGCACCGGCGCCGTCGCTCATCTGCGAGGAGTTGCCGGCGGTGACGCTGCCGCCGAACTGGCCGTTGCGGAACACCGGGCGCAGCTTGGCCAGACCTTCGAGCGAGCTGTCCGGGCGCGGGCCTTCATCGGTGTCGACCAGCCGCTTGCGCAGCGCGATGACATTGCCGGCCAGGTCGGGCTGGTGCGAGAGGATCTGGTAGGGAGTGATCTCGTCGCGGAATTCGCCGGCGGCAATGGCGGCAATCGCCTTCTGGTGTGAAGCGAGCGCGAATGCATCCTGATCCTCGCGCGAGACCTTCCATTCCTCGGCCACTTTCTCGGCGGTGATGCCCATACCGTAGGCGATCGCGACGTGGTCGTCGGCAAAGACGTTGGGCGACATGGCGACCTTGTTGCCCATCATCGGCACCATCGACATCGACTCGGTACCGCCGGCCAGCATCAGGTCGGCATTGCCCAGACGGATCTGGTCGGCGGCCATCGCCACGGCCTGGATGCCGGACGAACAGAAACGATTGATGGTCTGGCCGGCCACGCTGTTGGGCAGGCCGGCGAGCAGCACGCCGATGCGCGCCACGTTCATGCCTTGCTCGCCCTCGGGCATCGCGCAGCCGATGATGGCATCGTCGATCCGCGACAGATCGATGCCTGGCGCCTGCGCCACGACTGCACGCAACACGTGCGCCAGCATGTCGTCGGGACGGGTATTGCGGAACACGCCCTTGGGCGCCTTGCCGACCGGGGTACGGGTGGCGGCGACGATGTAGGCTTCTTGAATCTGTTTGCTCATGGCTATCTCCGATAGCCGGGAATCGAGAATGGGGAGTCGGGAATCGCAAGTGCGGATTCGCCTGAGTTCGCCATTTTCATTACCCGGCAGAATAGTGGGGAGAAGCGGGGAGTCGGTTGGGCTTTTACCCATTCCCGATTCCCCACTCCCGATTCTCAGTTCCGCAACGGCTTACCCGTCTTGAGCATGTGCCCAATCCGCGCCTGGGTCTTTTCCTGCTGGGCCAGTTCGACGAAGTGCTTGCGCTCCAGTTTGAGCAACCACTCTTCGTCGACCAGCGCGCCGCGATCGACCTCGCCGCCGCACATCACCGTGGCGATGCGGGTGGCGATTTCATAGTCGTATTCGCTGATGAAGCGACCTTCCAGCATGTTGACCAGCAGCATCTTGAAAGTGGCGATGCCGACGTCGCCGGCGACCTGGATGCGGCGTGCCGGCAGCGGCGCGCGGTAGCCGCCTTCGGCCAGTGCGCGCGCTTCGGCCTTGGCGATGTGCAGCGCTTCGAAGCTGTTGAACACGATCTTGTCGGTGCCGCGCAGCAGGCCCAGTTCCTGGGCATTGACCGCCGAGTTGGAGACCTTTGCCATCGCGATGGTTTCGAAGGTCTTCTTCAGCTCGGCGAACACATCGCCACCCGGGCCGGCGGCAATCGATGCGCGCACGGCGATTTCCTTCAGACCACCGCCGGCCGGCAACAGGCCGACGCCGGCCTCGACCAGACCGATGTAGCTTTCCAGCGAGGCCACCGTCTTGGCGCTATGCATCTGGAACTCGCAACCGCCGCCCAGCGCCAGGCCGCGCACTGCCGAAATCACCGGTACCTGCGCGTACTTGATGCGCTGGCTGGTGGCCTGGAAATTGGCGACCAGCGCTTCGAACGCATCGACCTTGCCGGCCTGCAGCAGACCCAGTGCGCCGGCCAGATCGGCACCAGCGGAGAAGGGCTCCTTCTGCTGCCAGATCACCAGCCCGGCGAAGTCTTTCTCCGCGCGGCCAACCACTTCCTGCAATCCGTTGAGGACGTGGTCGGAGACGGTATTCATCTTGGTCTTGAAACTGACCACCGCGATGTCGTCGCCGTCATGCCACATGCGCACGCCATCGTTTTCGAACACCGTCTCGCCCGGGGAGAACTGCTCGCCCAGCAGCGGATCCGGGAAGCGCTGGCGCTTGTACACCGGCAGCGCCGAACGCGGCAGCTTGGCATCGTGCGCCGGGCTGTAGGAGCCTTCGGCCGCATGCACGCCATCGCGGCCGTCGAACACCCAGTTCGGCAACGGTGCGCTGCTCATGCTCTTGCCGTTGGAGATGTCTTCGGCGATCCACTGCGCTACCTGCTTCCAGCCGGCAGCCTGCCAGGTCTCGAACGGGCCCAGCGACCAGCCGTAGCCCCAGCGGATCGCCAGATCCACGTCGCGCGCAGTCTCGGCGATATCGGCCAAGTGATAGGCGCTGTAGTGGAACAGGTCGCGGAAGCTGGCCCACAGGAACTGCGCCTGCGGGTGCTGGCTCTCGCGCAGCTTGGCGAACTTCTCGGCCGGGTTCTTGATCTTGAGGATCTCGGCCACTTCCGGCGCAGCGCTGCGATCGGCGGTTCGGTAATCCTGCTTTTCCAGGTCCAGCACCACGATGTCCTTGCCGACCTTGCGGAAGATGCCGGCGCCCACCTTTTGACCGAGTGCACCCTTGCCGATCAGCGCCTCCAGCCACTTCGGCGATTTGAAGTACTGATGCCACGGATCGTCGGGCAGCGTGTCGCCCATGGTCTTGATGACGTGCGCCATGGTGTCCAGGCCGACCACGTCGGAGGTGCGGTAGGTCGCCGACTTCGGGCGCCCGACCAGCGGGCCGGTCAGGCCGTCCACTTCATCGAAACCCAGGCCGAATTCCTGCGTGTGATGGATGGTAGCCAGGATCGAGAACACGCCGATGCGGTTGCCGATGAAGTTCGGGGTGTCCTTGGCATACACCACGCCCTTGCCAAGCGTGGTGACCAGGAAGCTTTCCAGCCCTTCCAGCACTGCCTTGTCGGTGCCCTTGGCCGGAATCAGCTCGGCCAGGTGCATGTAGCGCGGCGGGTTGAAGAAGTGCACGCCGCAGAAGCGGTGGCGCAATTGCTCGGGCAGCACGTCGGAGAGCTTGTTGATGCCCAGGCCGGAGGTGTTGGAGGCCAGCACGGCGTGATCGGCCACGAACGGGGCGATCTTCTTGTACAGGTCCTGCTTCCAGTCCATGCGCTCGGCGATCGCTTCGATGATCAGATCGCAATCGCGCAGCTGTTCGAGACCGCTCTCGTAGTTGGCCGGCGTGATCGCCTCGGCCAGGGATTTGCTGGCCAGCGGGGCAGGGCTGAGCTTGCCGAGGTTGGCGATGGCCTTGAGCACGATGCCGTCGGCCGGACCCTCCTTGGCAGGCAGGTCGAACAGCACGGTGTCGACACCGGCGTTGGTGAGGTGCGCGGCGATCTGCGCGCCCATGACGCCGGCACCGAGCACGGCGGCACGACGGACTAGCAACGGATTGGACATAGCAATTAGCCTCTTGGCGGAACGTTTACGGTGTGGAATGAGCGCGGAAACCGGGTTCCGCAAAACGAATCAGTTCGTGCGCGGCACGCGCGCGGTGGTCGGCCTCGCTGACGCCGGCCGGGCGCTTGATGAGGCCGAAATCGGCCATCGCATAGGTGAGCGCACCGGCCAGAAAATCCAGCCGCCAGTACAGCTCTTCCTTGCTCAGGCCCGGCACGCAGGCGGCGATGGCCTTGCCGAATTCGCGCAGCACATGCCCGTAGTGGTCGGACAGGAACTTGCGCAGGTTGTCGTTCTTTTCGGCGTAGGCACGTGCGATCACGCGCACGAACGCGCCGCCGCTCTGGCGGTCCTGCGCCATCGCCAGGGCAGGCTCGACGAAGGCCGCCAGCACCGCGGTGAGTTCGCCCGGATGCGCCCGCTTGGCGGCTTCCAACTGCTGCAGCCGCGCGGCGGTCATCTCGTCCATGCGGCGCCGGAATACCTCGTTGACCAGGTTCTCCTTGGAGCCGAAGTGGTAGTTGACCGCAGCGATATTGACGTCGGCCTGGGTGGTCAGCTGGCGCAGCGAGGTGCCGGCGAAGCCATGCTGTGCGAACAGCTCCTCGGCCGCGCCGAGAATGCGGTCCTTGGTGGAGAAGTGAGCGGGCTTGGGCATGCGCAGGGGTAAAACTCAATCAAACGATTGTTTGAGTCTACGGGCTGGAGGCCGCGCCGGTCATGCGGCAATGCAGCACGATTCAGGAGGCGGTGTGCAAAGGTCTTCACTAAGCGATAGAATTGACAATCGCAAAGAAGCCTAAGCCCGCGTTTTGACGCGGGTTTTTTTCATGATAACCTCGGGTCTGCAAGTGGCCCGCCCAACGGAGATCTTCCCATGGCGCTGGAGCGCACCCTGTCCATCATCAAGCCCGATGCCGTCGCCAAGAACGTCATCGGCGAAATTTACAGCCGGTTCGAAAAGGCCGGCCTGAAGATCGTGGCCGCCAAGTACAAGCAGCTGTCGCGTCGCGAAGCCGAAGGCTTCTATGCCGTGCACCGCGAGCGTCCGTTCTTCAATGCGCTGGTCGAGTTCATGATCTCCGGCCCGGTGGTGATCCAGGCGCTGGAAGGCGAGAACGCCGTTGCCGCACACCGTGACCTGCTGGGCGCAACCAATCCCAAGGACGCTGCGCCGGGCACCATCCGCGCCGACTTCGCCGATTCGATCGATGCCAACGCCGCCCACGGCTCGGACTCGGTCGAGAACGCTGCCAACGAAGTCGCGTATTTCTTTGCCGCTACTGAAGTGGTCTCGCGCTGAGGCCGAGAGAGTCGAATCGTGAATGAGGTCGTGATCCCCTCCGTGCTGCAGGACGTCCCTGTCCGTACCCCGGAACTGCGCAAGCAGAACCTGCTCGACCTCGACCGCGAGGGACTGGAGCGCTTCTTCGCCGACACGCTCGGCGAAGCGCGTTACCGTGCCCATCAGGTGATGAAGTGGATTCACCATCGCTACGTCACCGATTTCGACCAGATGACGGACCTCGGCAAGGCGCTGCGTGCGAAGTTGCGCCAGCATGCCGAGGTCCTCGTCCCGACCGTTGTGTTCGACAAGCCTTCCACCGACGGCACCCACAAGTGGCTGCTGGCCATGGGCACCGACGGCAAGAATGCGATCGAGACGGTGTATATCCCCGACAAGGGCCGCGGCACGCTGTGCGTGTCCTCCCAGGTCGGCTGCGGCTTGAACTGCACCTTCTGTTCAACCGCCACCCAGGGCTTCAACCGCAACCTCACCACTGCCGAGATCGTTGGGCAGGTGTGGGTGGCGGCGCGCCATCTGGGCAACGTGCCGCACCAGCAGCGTCGTCTCACCAATGTGGTGATGATGGGCATGGGCGAGCCGCTGATGAATTTCGACAACGTCGTGCGTGCGATGAGCGTGATGCGCGACGATCTGGGCTATGGCCTGGCCAGCAAGCGGGTGACGCTGTCGACCTCGGGCCTGGTGCCGATGATCGACCGGCTGTCGACCGAGAGCGATGTCTCGCTGGCGGTCTCGCTGCATGCGGCCAACGACGCGCTGCGCGAAAGCCTGGTGCCATTGAACAAGAAGTACCCGATCGCCGTGTTGATGGAGTCATGCGCGCGCTATCTGCGCGGCAACAAGAAGCGCGATTCGGTCACCTTCGAATACACCTTGATGAAGGGCATCAACGACCAGCCGGAGCATGCGCGTCAGCTGGCCCGCTTGATGCGGCAGTTCGACAATGCGGTGCAGTCCAAGGATGCCGGCAAGGTCAACCTGATTCCGTTCAACCCTTTCCCGGGTACGCGCTACGAGCGCTCTGGCGAGACGGAGATCCGCGCTTTCCAGAAGATCCTGCTCGATGCGCAAGTGCTGACGATGGTTCGCCGCACGCGTGGCGACGATATCGACGCCGCATGCGGACAGCTCAAGGGGCAGGTGATGGACCGCACCCGTCGCCAGGCAGATTTCCTGCGCACACTGGAAGGCCAGGCCGATCGCGATGCGGCAGCGTGATCTCGCGTTAATGGCGGCCGTGGCGATCGCGCTTGGCGCGGTCGGCTGCGGTGGTCGTAATGCCAAGGCCGGGTCGGTCGAGACCGTGGAAGAAGTCGCACCGGTGTATGCGTTCCGCGACAACACGGCGACCAAGAGCCGCCTGGCAGTGCAGGAAAAACTCGGCCTGGCCAGCAACCGGCTGCAAACCGGTGATTATGCCGCTGCCGAAGAGCAGGTCCGCGCGGCGTTGAAAAAAGATTCGCAGTCGGTGGATGCCATCGGCATGTTGGCGCTGATCCAAGGCGCCAGAGGCGATGTTGCCGGCTCCGGTGCTTCGTATCGTCGCGCGGCAGAACTCGCCCCGCAGCGTGGCGATGTGTTGAACAACTACGGTGCGTGGTTGTGTGCGAATGGTTCGCCGGCCGAATCGCTGATCTGGTTCGACCGTGCATTGACCGACCGCACCTACGCATCTCCTGCTTCGGCGCTGGGGAATGCAGGCGGTTGCGCACTCAAGGCCGGCCAGCCGGAGCGCGCTGTCAGCGATCTGCGCAAAGCACTCGAACTGGATCCGGCTAATCCGTATGCACTCGAGTCGATGGCGCGTTCCGAAGCGGGACGTCGCAATTATTTCGAAGCCCGCGCATTTGTCGAAAGACGTCTTGCGGCTGCACCAGTCACTGCTTCCGTGTTACAACTCGCCATTCAGATTGAGCAAGGGCTCGGCGACAAGGTAGCCGCCGGCCGTTACCACCAGCGGTTGGTCAAGGAATTCCCTGACGCAGCGACCGCCAACCCCGGGGCCAATGCATTGTGATCAATGATTCCCATCCGAACCCTTTCGAGCAGGAAAAGGGCTGCGGACAGCATTTGCGCGAAGCGCGCGAAGCAGCAGGTCTGAGCGTGGAAGATGTCGCCGGCACGCTGCGCATGCCGGCACACGTGGTGCGTTCGTTGGAGCAGGAAGAGTGGCAGCGTCTGGGCGCGCCGGTCTTCGTGCGCGGTCAGCTGCGCAGCTATGCGCGTCTGCTGCATGTGGACCTGGAGCCGCTGTTGCTGCAGGCGACCATTGCGCCGGTCGAACCGGTCACCTTGGTCAGCCACACGCATACCCCGCGTGCGCGCCGCATTCTGGAGAGCACCGCGCGCAAGGCGATGTATGTCGTCATCACCGGTGTGTTCGCCGTACCGGTCTGGTACGCGACCCGCTCGCATCTGGATGGCAAGGCGCCGAGTACGGTGTCGCTGGACAGCATGCCGGAAGCGGCAAACACCGGCACACCCGCCGCGGGTGCAATGCAGCCGGCCAATGCGCCACGCGAGCAACCCGCGCCGTACATCGCGTCGATGACGCCAGTGCCGCGGGCCACGCCCGACGTGGAGACGCCTGCAGCTGCGGCCGCCAGTGGCAGCAGTTTGTCGTTGAGTTTCAGCGGCGACAGCTGGGTGCAGATCCTGTCACCGGATGGCAGCGCGGTCGAAAAAGCGCTGGTGCGTGCCGGCGAACGGCGCAGCTATTCGCCGGGGCAGGTGGGTCGCATCGTGCTGGGCAATGCGTCGGCGGTAGAGGTTCAGCAAGGCGGCAGTATCGTCGATCTGAAACCGTTCCAGCGCGCTAACGTGGCCCGTTTTGCGGTATCCTCCGACGGCTCCGTGGTACCTGCTTCCGAGTGAAGCGGACTGCGGTTTTTCATTTTTCCCTATTGATGTTCCGCGCCTCCGGGATGACGGAGCGAGAGTACGCATGGCGATCGACGATCTGCTGGACGAACACGAACAAGGCGAACGCGTTCGTTCCTGGTTGAGAAAAAATGGCGCGGGTCTGGTGGGCGGCGTCGTGGTTGGCCTGGCCCTGATCCTGGGCTGGCAGTGGTGGCAGAAGCACACCAACACCCAATCGGTGGAAGCCAACACCCGTTACGAGGCGGTGGTGAAGTCGATCCAGGGCAAGGACCTGGACAAGGCCGCCAAAGAGATCGTGGCCCTCGACGACGGCAAGGGCGGTGTTTACGCCGAGCTGGCTGCGCTGCGTCTGGCCAAGGCCCAGGTGGATGCCGGCAAGCACGCCGAAGCGATCAAGACATTGCGCGACGTGCCCGCCGAAGGCGAGCTCAAGCAGATCGTGCAGCAGCGCCTTGCGCGCGTGCTGACCGAAAGCGGCAAGCCGGACGAAGCGATCAAGCTGCTGGCCGATGCGCAGGACCACACCAGTCTGGAGATCCGCGCCGATGCGCTGGTCGTGCAGGGCAAGCCGGATGAAGCGCGTGCGCTCTACGCCAAGGCCCTGACCACGGTGGATGTGGCCTCGCCGCAGCGCCGTTTGCTGGAAACCAAGCTGATGGATGTGGGCGGCAAAGTGCCCGATCCGGCGGAGCCGATTTGATGAAGCAGGTTGATATGTACAAGCGCATTGCATTGATCGCCCTGATGGGCGTGTCGCTGGCGGGTTGCAGCACGGTCAAGGGCTGGTTTGCCGGGAAGGATGCTGCTGCCAAGAAGGCGCAGGAACCTGCCGAACTGGTCAAGTTCGAGCCCTCGGTCAAGGTGGACAAGCTGTGGTCCACCGGCGTGGGCAAGGGCGAGGGCCATATCGGCGTGCGTCAGCGCCCGGCCGTGGCCGATGGCAAGGTGTACGCCTCGGCGATCACCGGTGGCGTGGAGGCACTGGACCTGCAGACCGGCAAGCGCGTGTGGGAATACAAGCCCAAGAAAGAAGAGCGCAACGATCGCAAGTTCAAGCAGCGTCTGTCCGGTGGCCCCGGCGTTGGCGAAGGCCTGGTGGTGATCGGTACGCTGTCTGGCGACGTGATTGCGTTGAACCAGGCCGATGGCACCGAAAAGTGGCGCGCCAAGGTACCGAACGAGGTCATCGCTGCACCGGCCATCGCGCAGAGTCTGGTGCTGGTGCGCAGCAACGACGGTCGCGTCAGCGCCTTCGATGCGACGACCGGTGAGCGCCGCTGGTTCCATGCCGAGGAAGGCCCGACCTTGTCGGTGCGCGGCAATGCGCCGATCGTGACCGGCCCGGGTGTGGTGTTCGTCGGCAACGACAGCGGCACCTTGAGTGCGCTGGCGCTGCAGGACGGCCGCCCGTTGTGGGAACAGGCCATCGGCGTGCCGGAAGGCCGCACCGAGCTGGAGCGCATGTCCGACGTGGATGGCGCACCGGTACTCGACGGCACCACGCTGTACGCAACCAGCTTCAAGAACGAAACCCTCGCACTGGAAGGCCCGAGCGGCCGTCCGCTGTGGACGCGCGATCACGGCGGCGCCGGTGGCGTTGGCGTGTCGTCCAGCGTGGTGGTGGTGTCTGATAACGCCGGTTCGGTGTGGGGCCTGGACAAGAGCAGTGGAGCGGCGATGTGGTCGCAGGCTGCGCTTGCACGCCGCTCCCTGACCGGCGTTGCCATCCAGGGCGATTACGCCGTGGTTGGCGATTACAAGGGTTATCTGCACTGGCTGAAACTCAGCGATGGTGCACTGGCCGCGCGCGCTCGCGCTGGACGCGACACGCTGCTGGCGCAGCCGATCGTCGTGGATGGCATTTTGTTGGTACAAAACACCGATGGCGATATCACCGCCTTCCGGTTGGCACAATAAGGACTTTGCGATGCTGCCCCTGGTCGCCCTGGTTGGACGGCCCAATGTCGGCAAGTCCACCATTTTCAATGCGCTGACGCGCACCCGTGACGCGCTTGTCCACGACCAGCCCGGCGTCACCCGCGACCGTAACTACGGGGTCTGCCGTCTCGACGAAGAGCGCCCCTTCATCGTCGTCGATACCGGCGGTATCGCCGGCGACGAGGAAGGTCTTGCCGGCGCCACCGCGCGTCAGGCACGTGCCGCTGCCGGCGAAGCCGATCTGGTGCTGTTCGTGGTCGATGGCCGCGAAGGCGCGTCCTCGCTCGACGACGAGATCCTGGCCTGGCTGCGCAAGCTGGCACGCCCGACCGTGCTGGTCATCAACAAGATCGACGGCACCGACGAAGAAACCGTGCGCTCGGAGTTCGCGCGCTACGGGTTCTCCGATGTGGTGGCGCTGTCTGCCGCGCATCGGCAGGGCATCGACGAGTTGCTCGAAGAAGTCGGTGCGCGCTTGCCTGCCGAAGGTGCCGGCGAGCTGCTGGATACCGACCCGGCGCGTGTGCGCATCGCCTTCGTCGGCCGCCCGAATGTGGGCAAGTCGACGCTGGTCAATCGCCTGCTCGGCGAAGAACGCATGATCGCCTCGGAAGTACCGGGCACCACGCGCGATTCGATCGCGGTGGACATGGACCGCGACGGGCGTCAATACCGCTTGATCGATACGGCTGGCCTGCGTCGTCGCGGCAAGGTCGAAGAGGCGGTGGAGAAGTTCAGCGCGTTCAAGACGTTGCAGGCGATCGAACAATGCCAGGTCGCGGTGCTGATGCTCGATGCCGGCGAAGGCGTCACCGATCAGGACGCGACCATTCTTGGCGCGATCCTGGACGCTGGCCGCGCGTTGGTAGTGGCGATCAACAAGTGGGACGGGCAGAGCGACTATCAGCGTGCGCAGGCCGAAGACCTGCTATCGCGCAAGCTGGGCTTTGTCAGCTGGGCCGAGGCGGTGCGGATCTCCGCGTTGCACGGCTCAGGCATGCGCGAGCTGTTTCAGGCGATCCACCGCGCGCATGCCTCGGCGACGCATGAATTCAGCACCAGCGAAGTCAACCAGGCGCTGGAAATCGCCTACGAGACCAATCCGCCGCCGAGCATCCGTGGTCACGTTTCCAAACTGCGTTACGTGCATCCGGGTGGCGCAAATCCGCCCACCTTCATCGTGCATGGCACGCGTCTGAAAGTGTTGCCGGAGTCGTACAAGCGCTATCTGGAAAACTTCTTCCGCAAGCGTTTCAAGCTGGTCGGCACGCCGGTGCGTTTCATCTTCCGCGAAGGCGCCAATCCGTACGAGGGCAAGAAGAACACGCTCACCGAGCGGCAGGTGGCGCGCAAGCGGCGTTTGATGAAGCACGTCAAAGGCAAGTAGGCAGGGCTGCCGCGCCGGGCGTGGCGTGTCATCTTCGACGAGCTGGCATGCGTGGCGTGCTAGCTCCAGGTTGGGTTGAGTAACGTGCCTGGAAGCTGCCGTGTTCGCGCGGTTCGTGCTGGTCGGAGTGCCGGCCACGCCCCCTGACGGGCAGGCGATCGTTCGGGTCGCCGCTCTGAGCCAGCGTGGCGCACTGCTATCCTGCGCGCCATGACCGACTATCCCTCCCGCATTCCGTATGCGCAGGCGCTGCAGATTCTGCAGGCCGTTGCGGTGCAAAACCGCCCGCCCGATGAAAACATCGCCACCTCGCGTGCCGATGGGCGGATTTCCGCTGCCGATCTGATTGCACCGCTGGCACTACCGCCATTTGCCAACAGCGCGATGGACGGCTTCGCGTTGCGACATGCCGATGTCGCTGGCGGCGATGCGTCGTTGCAACTGGTCGGCGAACAATTCGCTGGCGAGCGTTGGACCGGCACGCTCAGCGCAGGCCAATGTCTGCGCATCACCACAGGCGCGCCGCTGCCCGATGGCGCCGACACCGTGATCCCGAAGGAAGATGCAGACGAGCGCGAAGGTGTGGTGCGTTTCCGCACGATGCCTGCGTTGGGCGCGGCGGTGCGTCTGGCCGGCAGCGACGTGCGCGCGGGCGATCTGGTAATCCAGAGCGGGCAGGTGTTGACGCCTGCCCGCATCGGGTTGGCAGCTGCGCTCGGTCTGTCGCGGCTTGCGGTGGCGCCGCGACCGACCATCGCGGTGCTGGCCACCGGCGATGAGTTGGTGGAGCCTGGCATGCCGCTGGGGCCGGGGCAGATCTACAACAGCAATCGCGACATGTTGATGGCGCAGCTACGGGTCCTGGGTTACGCGCCGACGGCATGGCCGACCTTGCCGGATGATCCGCAGCGGATCCGCACCATGCTGGAAGATGCAGCCGCTGCATTCGATGTGGTGATCACCTGCGGCGGCGTCTCGGCCGGGGAAAAAGACTATCTGCCGCAGCTGATCGGCGAACTGGGCCGCATCCACTTCTGGCGCGTGCGCATGCGCCCGGGCATGCCGGCGGTGCTGGGGCAGATCGGCCGCTGTCTGGTGCTGGGGTTGCCGGGCAATCCGGTGTCGGTGCTGGCGACGCTGATCGCCTACGGTGTGCCGCTGCTGGATGGCTTGCAGGCGCGTAGCGAGCCGCGTCCGGTGTGGCATGCAGCGCTGGCAGGCCCTTGGGAAAAACGCCACGAACGCCTGGAGTTTTTGCGCGGCCGCCTGGAGTGCGGCGAGGACGGGCGGTTGACCGCGCTGCCGCATCGCGGCGATGCGTCGCATCTGTTGCGTGGTGCGGCCGACAGCAATGCACTGATCGTGTTGCCGGAGCCGGCACGACGCTTCGAGGCGGGCGAGATCGTGCGGGTGATTCCTTACGCGCTTTGATCGCTCACTGGATCAGTGGCGAACAACACGTGGCGATCGCTCTCACGCGCGTGTGCGGCAAGCGTGTAGGCGGCAGGTCGAAGCGCTGCGGCCGGGCGGTGTGCCATGACCCCGCTCAGGCCTGGCTGACGCTGCGCAGTCGATTCAAGTGCCGCTTTCAGCCGACTGCGCTGCCGCAGAACGCGGCGTAGTCGGCATAGCCGGGGAACGCGGTGCCAGGCGCGCAGACCGGGCAATGCGGATCGGGTGGCAGACGGATTTCGCGAAAGCGCATGGCCAAGGCATCGAAGCTGAGCAGGCGCCCGGTCAGGCTGTCGCCGATGCCCAGCAGCAACTTGATCGCTTCGCTGGCTTGCAGCAATCCGATGACGCCAGGCAGTACGCCGAGAACGCCGGCGTCGGCGCAGCTGGGGGCAAACTCCGGCGGTGGCGGTTCGGGGAACAGGCAGCGATAGCAGGGCGCATGCCCGCGGTTGCGGCCGGCATCGAACACGCTCAATTGCCCTTCGAACTGCTGCACTGCGCCATAGACCAACGGTTTGCCGAGTTTGACGCAGGCATCGTTGAGCAGATAACGCGCAGGAAAATTGTCCGCACCGTCGATCACCACATCCACGTCCTGCAGCAATGCTTCGACATTGCTGGCGGTGACGCGTGTCTGCAGCGCGTCGACCTGCACGCGTGGGTTGAGTGCGGCGATGCGCTGCGTGGCCGAGCCGACTTTCGCGATACCCACGCTGTCTTCGGTGTGCAGAATCTGGCGCTGCAGATTGCTGCGATCCACCACATCGTCGTCGGCGATGCGCAGATGGCCGACACCGGCAGCGGCAAGATAAAACGCAGCCGGCGAGCCAAGCCCGCCCGCGCCGACCAGCAATACGCGCGCGCGCGCCAGCCGCTGCTGGCCTTCCAGACCGACCTGCGGCAGGCGTAAATGGCGCGAATAGCGCTCCAGAAAATCCTGTTCGTCCGCCGGCAGCGTGGGGCGCACCAGCGGCAGGCCGTCGTTCGTCCACGCGGCGGTGCCGCCGAGTACCGAAGACACCGCTGTATAGCCGTGCGCACGCAGCACCTCGACCGTCTGCGCCGAGCGCTTGCCGCTTTGGCAGATCAATACGATCTCGCGCGTGTGCTCGGGCAGATGCCGTGCGGGTGCGGTTTCCAGATCGCTCTGCACGATGGCCAGTGCGCCTTCGGCCTGGCCGCTGGCGCGTTCGTGCAGTTGCCGGATATCGATCAACAAGGCGCCCTGCATGGCACGAGCGCGGGCGTGGGCGGGAGTGATGTCGTGGCTGCTCATGCCGTTATTGTCGCGCAAACCCCGATACGGCGATGTGCTGGCTGGCGGCGTTGGCATCAGGCTCACCGAGGTCGCGGTAGCGTGGACGCAAAAGGAGACAGTCATGACACCCGAGATCGATGCGCAACTGAAACACCTCGCCGACGAATTGCCCGATATCCGACGCCAGCACCCGGATGATTTCTGGGATGTCTTCCATGCACGTGCGGAGACGATCACAGCGAAGGCCGATTCGACGGAACAAGCCGCACAGATCGTCAAGCGGATCGACGAGATGCTGGCGGCCCATCAGCTCGGGCCTGCGGATCCTGGAGCTTGACTAAGCGTTTCGCGCTGCAAGGCCGACAAAACCGGTTCGGCAGCGCCTGCTGCTTCGGCATTGACTGCTGAGCTAAATATGCGGCATGGACGTCACATGGGCGGGGTAAGCGAAGGCTTCACCTCGCTTGAGCATCGGCTTCATGCGGCTGCAGCCATTGTCGTTACCCTACGCAGAGGGCCGCTCGCATTCCCATGTCAGCCACCACACGCAAGATCGCCACCTTCAACGTCAATGGCATCCATAGCCGGCTGCCGCATCTGCTGGAATGGCTGCAGCGCGAGCAACCGGACATCGTCGGGTTGCAGGAGCTGAAAGCCACGCAGGAGGCGTTTCCGGAACAGGCGATCCGTGACGCCGGCTATGGGGTGATCTGGCAGGGCGAGAAGTCGTGGAACGGTGTGGCCCTGCTTGCACGGGGCGCAGACCCGGTGGAGATTCGTCGCGGCCTGCCGTGGGACCCAGGCGATAGGCAAAGCCGCTATCTGGAAGCTGCGATTCATGGCGTGGTGGTGGCCTGTCTGTATCTGCCCAACGGCAATCCGCAGCCGGGGCCGAAGTTCGATTACAAGCTCGCCTGGTTTCAGCGCTTGATCCGCCACGCCAAGACCTTGGTCGAGTTGCCGCATCCGGTGGCCTTGATCGGCGATTTCAACGTGGTGCCGACCGATGCGGATATCTACGACCCCAAGGGCTGGCGCAAGGATGCGTTGCTGCAGCCCGAAAGTCGCCAGGCATATGCAGCGCTGTTGCAGCAAGGCTGGACCGACAGCTTGCTGGCCGTGCATGGCGATACACCCATCTACACGTTCTGGGATTATTTTCGCCAGCACTTTGCGCGTGACCGCGGCTTGCGCATCGATCATCTATTGCTCAATGGCATGTTGGCGCCCGGCCTGCAGGATGCCGGAGTGGACAAGTGGGTGCGTGGCCTGGAGAAGGCCAGCGACCATGCGCCGACCTGGATCAGCGTGCGTGTGCCGGATGCAGGTGCAGAGACGGTGGCTGCGCCCAAGCCGCGCAAGCGTGCGGCTGTGAAAAAAAAGACGCCTGCGCGCAAGACGGACAACAAGGCCGCATCGAAGGCAGCCGCGAAAACGACCGCAGCAAAAAAACCGCCGCCCCGCACTACCAAGCCGCGCAAGGCAGCCAAGCGCGTCAGCTGATGCCACGCAGCTGGCGATGCTTGATCCGTTGCAGCACATAGCCGGTGATGGCGGTCAGCAGGATCAGTGCATTGCTGACGATAAATACCGCATTGCCGACCAGATAGCTGTAAACGATAAACAACACCGAGGCGCTGATCTGACCGACAAACAACCAGCGTGAGACACCCTGTGCCGCAGGCGACTGCCATTGCTTGTAAATCTGGCGTATCAAGGTGGCGATCAGAATGGCGCTGGCGAGCCAGCCAACAAGGTCGACGAATTGCATGGTGTGCAAAGATGAAAAAACTACCTGCAAGTGTGCGGCGCTGCGTGTTGACAATGCGTTCGAGCAGCGTCGAGCGCTGGGGTGATCGCGTGATCGGTCACTGATGCATTCGCCGTCGCAATGTCGTCTCGGCATGCCTGTACCAGCCGCGCTGGAGGCCGGTATCCTAGCCAGGTCATCCATCGGTCGGCAGTCGCCTTGCTCATGATCAGCTACGCCGAAGCCCTTGCACTGATCCATCAGCAGGTCGCCACACTGGCCAGTGAGTGGGTAGACGGTGCCGATGTGCAAGGCCGCGTGCTTGCGCAGGCATTGTCGAGCCCGGCCGAGCTGCCGGCTTTCGACAACAGTGCGATGGATGGGTTTGCGCTGGTCACCGATGGCCGTGGTGCAATGACCGCGAGTGAGCACGCGGTCGGTGGCACCGTTGCCGCAGGCGAAGATGCGGGTGGCATTACCGCAGGCACCGCCTGGGAAATCATGACCGGTGCCGGCTTGCCGGCGGGTGCGGATGCCGTGGTGCCGATCGAACAGGCGGAACTGCTGGCGCATGACGGCGCACGCCCCAGCCGCATCCGGCTACGCGCCGATGTGCGCGCGGGCCAGCACATTCGTCGACGCGGTGAAGACGTGGCCTTGCACGATCGCGTGATCGAGGCTGGCACGGTGCTGCGCGGTGCACATCTGATGCTGTTGGCCGGGCTGGGCTGCACGGGTGTGCAGGTGGTGCGGCGCCCGCGTGTGGCCTTGATCGCGACCGGCCGCGAATTGGTCGGCGATCCTGCGCAGCCGCTGCGGCCCGGCCAGATCCGCGATGGCACCAGCAGCTATCTGCTCAGTCAGTTGCAGGCTGCGGGTGCGGAGCTGGTATGGCGCGGTCAGGTGGGTGATGACGCTGCCGCCTTCGATGCGGCGCTCGCGCAAGCCCGGCATGCGGGAGCCGACGTGATTTTGAGCACCGGTGCGGTGTCGCGTGGTCGCTACGATTTTGTGCCGGATGCGTTGGCGCGACATGGGGCGGCGTTGCTATTTCATAAGGTGGCGGTGCGGCCAGGCAAGCCGGTGTTGTTGGCGCGCTTTGCGGACGGCGCGCTGTATTTCGGTTTGCCGGGCAACCCGATGGCCAGTGCTGCAGGGCTACGTTTTTTTGTCGAGCCGGCCTTGCGTGGTTTGCTGGGCATGCCTGTGGAGCGCGGATTGCGTGTTGCACTGCACACACCGATGCATGCACGACCGATCTGGCGGCAGCACCTGCGCGCACTTTTAAGCTGCAGCGATGCCGGTGTGCTCTGCGTGCAGATCTTGCCGCAGCAAGAATCCTTTCGCGTAGCGCCGTTGTTGCAGGCCAATGCGTGGGCGGTGCTGGAGCCGCAGGACGACGGCGCCGCGCCCAGTACGACGGCGCAGGTGTTCGGGCTGGGCCATCTGCAGCCGGCTGCACCGGCGATTGCGCCATGAGCGTGTGCCGGCACGCAACGCGGCGCAGTGCCTGCGAGCAGGCGGCATGACCGCCACACATCCGTGGATCGGTGTGGTGCTGGCCGGCGGCCGTTCCTCGCGCATGGGCCAGGACAAGGCGCTGCTGCCGTGGCGCGGGCGTCCGTTGGTTGCGCATATGCAGGCGTTGCTGCGCGATGCAGGCGCGCTGGATGTGTTGATCAGCGGCGATCGTCCTGGTTATGCAGGGATTGCCGATGCGCAGCCGGACCTGGGGCCGCTGGGCGGCCTGGCCAGCGTGATCGATCATGTGGCCGATGCAACCACACTTGTGGTGGTACCGGTCGACATGCCGCTGCTGTCCAGGCCATTGCTGGAGCGACTGCTGGCGCCACCACCGCAACGCTGCGCCGCTTTCGAAGACGAAATGTTGCCGATGCGTCTGTGCGTGGATGGCGTCGTGCGTGAGGCACTTTCGGTGTTGATGGCCAGCGCTGCATCGTCACGCTCGCTGCGCGCCTTGCAGCGTTCACTGCAGTGCCATCGCGTGGCTGTCACCGCCAGCGAACGCGGCGCGTTCGTCAATTGCAATACGCCCGAGCAGTGGAGTCAGCTCAGTCATGAAAATCCAGATTGAAGGTCAGCAGCTACGCTTTCGCATCGACGAAGCCGAATTGGCCGAGTTGCTTGCCGGGCGCACGGTCGATAACGAAAGCCGCCTGCCGAGCGGGCAGGGCGCGCGATTGGTGCGCCACAGCGTGAGCCTGACCGGCGGTCACGCGGCCTGCAACTGCGCCACCGATCATTGGCAGTTGTCGGTGCCGCGCGATGCGCTGGAGGAGCATGCACGGCAGTTGCCCAGCCGCGATGGATTGAGCTTCAGCTTCGATGCCGGGGCTGGCCATGCAGAACACACGGCGCTGCGCGTGACCTTCGATGTCGATGTGCGCGACAGTGCGCGCAAGCGGTTTCCGAAAGCGTGATCCAGCTGCGGCCGCAGGTGCGTGCCGCTTATGCGTTGGCGTGAATGCTGATGGCAATCCCGGGCACACGGTCACACGCCAGGGCACGTGTATGCAGCGCTGCTTCAATCGCAGCAGCATCGGCATCGCTGTAGCCGGCGCCGCTGCGCAACGCGACCACGTGCAGGCCTTCTGTCGCCAGTTCCAGCAACAGATGCCGTTGTGCATCGGCATCGCGCGGCAAGGCGCGGCGTGAGGCATCGCGACGCGCCAGTTCCAGCACCGCATCGGGGATGTCTTCGCCGACCAGCAGCACGTCGGCCAGGTTCATCGCGCGTAGCGCTTTCAAGGTGAGCAGGCCAGGATCGCCGGGGCCGGTGCCGACCAGTTGCACGCTGCCACGCGCCGGCACCGCGCCGGCATCGTCCAGTGCCGCGGTGAACGCGGTTTCGGCGGCGTCGTCGTTGCCGGCTTGCAGCAGCAGCGGCACTTCGCCATCGATGACGCGGTCGAACCAGCGCCTGCGTCGATTCATATCGGGGAACTGGCTGCGGATGCGCTCGCGGTGACGCGCAAATAGTCCAGCGAAGCGGCCGACCGAGGCATCCAGCTCGCGCTCCAGCCGTTCGCGCAGACGCCGTGCCAGCATCGGGGCAGCGCCCGCGGAGGAGATGGCGATGACCAGCGGGTCGCGGTCCACGATCGCCGGCACCTGGTAGGTCGACAGCTCCGCATCGTCCACCACATTGACCAGGCGCTGACGCGCGCCGGCGGCAGTGGCGACACGTTGATTCAAGTCCGCGTCGTCGGTGGCGGCGACCACCAGCCACACATCGTCGATCCAGGCTGGATCGAACTCGCCGCCCAATTGCTCGAAGCGACCGGCTTGCATCAATACATCGAGTTCGGGCGAGAGCGCATGCGCATACAGACGGATCTGCGCGCCGGCCTTGAGCAGGGCGAGCACCTTGCGCGTGGCGACCTCGCCACCGCCGATCACCAACACGGGGCGCGCTTGCAGGTTTGCGAACAACGGGAACAACGGCATCAGACGGACTCCGAAAAGATGACTCGCACCGACAGCATGTTGCATGGCACCATCCAGCCACGTCCACGCCTCGCCGCCGCCAATGCGTGTTTTGCTGGTCAACGATACCGAAAAGCCGATTGGCGAACTGCGCCAGGCATTGACGCGCGCCGGTTATACGGTGCTCGACGATGTGGCCTCGGTCGGTGCGTTGCTGCATGCGGTGCAGAGCCAGCAGCCGGATGTGGTGGTGATCGATGTGGACTCGCCTTCGCGCGATACCTTGGAGCAACTGTCGATGCTGCACGCGCATGCGCCGCGCCCGGTGGTGATGTTTTCCGGCGACGGTGACGATGCGTTGATCCATGCGGCCGTCGGCGCAGGCGTCACCGCGTATGTGGTCGATCGCCTGGCACCGACGCGGCTGGCGCCGATCGTGCAGGTGGCGCTTGCCCGATTCGCGCAGGAAAGCAGCATGCGCAAACGTCTGGACGATGTGCAGCAGGCGCTGCAGGACCGCAAGCAGATCGATCGCGCCAAGGGCCTGCTGATGGAAAAACGTGGCCTCAGCGAGGCCGACGCCTACGCGGCGCTGCGCCAGCAAGCGATGAAGCAGGGCGTCAAACTGGCCGAAGTGGCGCGACGTATCGTGGCCATGGCCGAGTTGTTGGGATGAACACATGAGCCAAGCCGACCTACCCGTATTGCGCGTGGCCTACATGCCGCTGATCGATTGCGCACCGCTGATCGCGGCGCAACGGCTGGGCCTGGACCGCGCGCATGGCTTGCAATTGGAGCTGCAGCGGCAGGCGTCATGGGCCGGCGTGCGCGACCGTCTGCTGGCCGGTGAGGTCGACGCGGCGCATGCGCTGGCCAGCCTGGTGTATGCGATCGATCTCGGCATTGCCGGGCCGCAATGTCCGATGGCGTTGTTGATGACGCTCAATCACAATGGCCAGGCGATCACGCTGGCACCTGCGCTCGCGCAGGCCTTGGCCGATGGTCACGCGTTGCCGCAGGTGCTGGCAGGCTTGGGGCGCCGCGCTGTGTTTGCGCAGACCTTTCCCACCGGTACGCATGCGTTGTGGCTGTATTACTGGCTGGCCGCGTGCGGGGTGGACCCGATGCGCGATGTGGATGTGCTCAGCATTCCGCCGCCGCAGATGCCCGCGGCCTTGGCTAGCGGCTTGGTCGACGGTTACTGCTCCGGCGAGCCGTGGGCGGCGGTTGCCGAGGCGCAGGGCAGCGGTTTGCGGGTGATGCGCAGTGGCGAGCTGTGGGCGGGGCATCCGGAAAAAGTGCTGGCCTGCCGGCGCGAGTTCGCCGCGCTGCAACCGGAGTTGACCGAGCGCCTGACCGCCTGCGTGCTGGAAGCCTGTCGCTGGCTGGATGCGGCGCCGGGCAATCGCGCGCAGTGTGCGCAATGGTTGGCCGAGCCGCAGCATATCGGTGTGTCGGCTGCGCATCTGGCGGCGTGTCTGGACGCCGATGTCGAGATTCATGCGAACGATGCGACGGCGCTGGCCTTTCATCGCAATGGTGCGGTGAACATGCCGTGGCTGTCGGACGGCGAATGGTTCCTGACCCAGTTTCAGCGTTGGGGCTGGCATGACATCCTCGACGACGACATCGCGCGACTGCGCGATATCCATCGATTGGACAACTATCGGCGCGCGGCAGCCCGCGTGGGCGTGGTTGTGCCGGACGGCGATCACCGCAGCAATCGGTTGTTCGATGCGCTCTAGGGCGGATGACTACATGACCGCGTTAGCGCTGCGCTGGAGCGCTTTACCGGCAAGGCAACCGGCATGGACCAGCATGCACTCCGAACTCCTACGCCTGCCCGCAGTCACTTGGCGTCTGGGTCTGTTGCAGAGCGTTTGAACTGCGGCCTGGTTGCAGGGCCCTTGCCCGCCCACCATCGCAGGACACGCCGCAAGTACGTCCGTGTAGGCTCTTACGCGGCATCCATGCCGCGTAAGGTCCTGCGACGGTGGGCGGGCAAGGACCAGTCGAGATGGTCGGTGGGTATGTTTGCAAGCATTGCATTGCATGGATTGCTCGGCGGATGGATCGTCAGCCAGCTATTTCACCTGATCTACGATCCGCGCAAGCATGCCAACACAACCAGCCACGACGAGCTCTTCACCGAGTTGCCGACCAACGGCCTGGTGCGGTGTCCTTGCCGATTGCGGGACCGTGTGGCGGCATGGATGCCGCCACCGAGCCTACATGGACGTACTTGCGGCGTGTCCCGCAAGCGGCGAGGGCACCGCGCGCTCGACTAACTATGCTTTTGACCTAGGCATTTGGCTGACTCTAGGCGACGCCATGACTTTAATCTCGGTTGTCTGGAAGGTGGGACAGTGCAGATAGATCAGTTGCAGAGCGGTGATCTGTGGGTTTGCTGGAGGGCCCTTGCCCGCCCACCATCGCGGGACACGCCGCAAGTACGTCCGTGTAGGCTCTTACGCGGCATCCATGCCGCGTAAGGTCCCGCGATGGTGGGCGGGCAAGGACCAGTGGAGATAGTCGGTGTGTGCATGTTTTCAACAAAGCAGCCGAATAACTTTCTGGTGCGGTGTCCTTGCCGATTGCGGGACCGTGTGGCGGCATGGATGCCGCCACCGAGCCTACATGGACGTACTTGCGGCGTGTCCCGCAAGCGGCGAGGGCGCCGCGCGCTCGACTAACTATGCTTTTGACCTGGACATTCGATCGGTGTGCACGCGTCCTAGACGAGGCTTCCGAGCACCAGCTGTGCAGTGGTTTTGTTGGGCGCTGGTAGTCATGCCAAGCGACAGAGCCTGCGATACAGGGTGCACGCTGTTGGTGCAAGGCTGCACGAAAGACGGGAATGGTGAGCTGCACTGGCGTGTCGGTGGGCCGTCGTGAAATCGGACGTGTTGCATCCAACACACTATTTTTCAATGACTTGTAGCGTCGTGATGCTTGGGTGAGCAAGTTGGCACGTTGATTGCGTAGCGATTACGTGCAGGTGCAACGGCGTGCCTGCAACAACACGAACACGATGCAGCGGATCAACGACGATCCGCATGCATCCAGGACAACGGCGTCCTTCCGGTTTTACCGGAGGGGCGCCGTTTTTTTTGGCCATCGCATTCGAAGAGGTCTCTATGCATCGCTCGTTCTGGCGATCCGGGCACACGCCCACCTTGTTCGCATCCTTTCTGTATTTCGACCTGAGCTTCATGGTGTGGTATCTGCTTGGTCCGCTGCAGGTGCCGATCGCGCAAGCGCTGGGACTGGATACGCAGCAGCGCGCCTTGATGGTGGCGGTGCCGATCCTGTGCGGCGCGGTGTTGCGACTGGTGCTGGGCATGCTGGCCGACCGTATCGGTGCCAAGCGCGCCGGCGTTATCGCTCAACTTGCGGTGATTGCCTCGTTGTTCGGCGCATGGCAGTTGGGCGTGCACAGCATGGGGCAGGTGTTGTTGCTGGGCGTGCTGCTCGGCATTGCCGGCGCCTCGTTCGCGGTCGCACTGCCGTTGGCTTCGCGTTGGTATCCGCCCGAGCATCAGGGCACCGCGATGGGGATTGCCGGTGCGGGCAATTCCGGCACGGTGCTGGCTGCATTGTTCGCACCGATGCTGGCGTTGGCGTTCGGTTATCAGAACGTGTTCGGACTGGCGTGCATTCCGTTGCTGCTGACGTTGATCGTGTTCGTCTTGATCGCGAAAGAAGCGCCGGCGCCGGTCGCGCGCAAGCGCTGGGCCGACTATGGCCGCGTACTGGTGGGCAATCGTGATGCGTGGCGCTTCATGTTCTTTTACTCGGTGACCTTCGGCGGATTTTCCGGGTTTGCCAGTGCATTGCCCGGCTATTTTCACGATCAGTTCGACTTCGATGCGCGCACTGCAGGGTGGGCGACGGCCGCCTGCGTGTTGGCGGGTTCGGTGATGCGTCCATTGGGCGGGGTGATTGCCGACCGCGTTGGCGGCACGCGTGCCTTGCTCACGGTGTATCTGTTGGTTGCCGCGTTGGTGGGCATCGCAGGTTTCGGTGCCGGCGGCGCGATGGTGACGCTGGCGTTGTTTGTGTTGACCTTGTTATGCCTGGGCGCCGGCAACGGTGCGGTGTTTCAACTGGTACCGCAGCGGTTTGCACAGGACATCGGGGTGATGACCGGCTTGATCGGGATGGCCGGCGGCATCGGTGGATTTGCGCTTGCTGCAGGCTTAGGCGTGCTCAAGCAGCACACCGGCAGCTATGCGATCGGCATGTGGTTGTTCGCGGCCTTCGCACTCGGTGGCTGGGCGTTGCTGGCCGGGGTCAAGACGCAATGGCGTAGCGAATGGTCCAGCGCCGGTGCGGCGCGGGTCTGACATGTCGACAGGAATCCAGGCAATGAAGCAACCCAGACTCGTCGTCATCGGCAATGGCATGGCCGGCATCCGCACCGTGGAGGAACTGCTCAAGCTGATGCCGGGCATGTACCAGATCACCGTGCTCGGCGCCGAGCCGCATCCCAACTACAACCGCATCCTGCTCTCGCCGGTGTTGGCCGGCGAGCAGGAGTTCGACGATATCGTGCTCAATCCGCTGCAGTGGTATCAGGACAACGGGATTCATCTGCACTTGAACAAGGAGGTCACGCGCATCGATCGCGTGCGCCGTCGGGTGATCGCCGCCGATGGCACCGAGGCCGAGTACGACCGCTTGTTGATCGCCACCGGCTCGGTGCCGTTCGTGTTGCCGATTCCCGGTAACGACTTGAAGCGTGTGATCGGATACCGCGATATCCAGGACACGCGCACGATGATCGAGACCGCGCGCAGCAAGCAGCACGCGGTGGTGATCGGCGGCGGTTTGCTCGGTCTGGAAGCGGCCAATGGCTTGAAGCTGCGCGGGATGGACGTGACGGTGGTGCATCTGGCCGGGTGGTTGCTGGAGCGCCAGCTCGATCCGGTGGCGGGCAATCTGTTGCAGCAGGCACTGCGCGCGCGCGGTCTGGAGTTCAAGCTCAGCACAGCGACCAGTGCGTTGCTGGGCAACGCGCAGGGCGACGTGATCGGGGTGAGGTTTGCCGATGGCAGCGAGATCCCGGCCGATCTGGTGGTGATGGCAGCGGGCATCCGCCCGAATACGCGCCTTGCCGAAGAAGCCGGTATCCATTGCTCACGCGGCATCGTGGTCAACGACAGCCTGCAGAGCTTCGATCCGCGCGTGTATGCAGTGGGCGAGTGCGCAAATCATCGTGGCATTGCGTACGGCCTGGTGGCACCGTTGTTCGAGCAGGCCAAGGTGTGCGCGAATCACCTGGCGCAGTTCGGCATCGGCATCTACCGCGGTTCGGTGGCCTCGACCAAGCTCAAGGTCACCGGCATCGATCTGTTTTCGGCAGGCGATTTCATGGGCGGCGATGGCTGCGAAGAGATCGTGCTGTCCGACCCGGCCGGCGGCGTCTACAAGAAACTGGTGATCCGCGACGACGTGCTGGTGGGTGCCTGCCTGTATGGCGATACCAGCGATGGTGGCTGGTACTTCAAGTTGCTCAAGGACGGCACGCCGATCCAGGCGCAGCGCGATCACTTGATCTTCGGCGAAAGCGCGTTGGGCGATGCCGGTACCGGCGGGCAAGACCGTGCCAGTGCGATGGCCGACAGCGACGAGGTCTGCGGCTGCAATGGCGTGTGCAAGGGCACGATCGTGAAAGCGATCAGCGAGCAAGGCCTGTTCACCGTCGATGACGTCAAGAAGAACACCAAGGCGGCGAGTTCGTGCGGATCGTGCACCGGGCTGGTCGAGCAGATCCTGATGAACTGCCTGGGCTCCAACTTCCAGGAAACGCCGAAAACCAAGGCGGTTTGCGCATGTACGGACCTGAGCCATGGCGAAGTGCGGCGCGCCATTCGCGAACACAAGTTGCTGACCCATGCGCAGGCCTACGCCTTCATGGAATGGCGCACGCCCAACGGTTGCGCCACCTGCCGGCCGGCGATCAACTACTACATGCTCTCGACCTGGCCGCATGAGGCCATCGACGACCCGCAATCGCGTTTCATCAACGAGCGGGCGCACGCCAACATCCAGAAAGACGGCACATTCTCGGTGATTCCGCAGATGAAGGGCGGGGTGACCAATGCCAGCGAGCTGCGCCGCATTGCCGATGTTGCCGACAAGTATGCGGTGCCGATGGTCAAGGTGACCGGTGGCCAGCGCATCGATCTGCTCGGGGTCAAGAAAGAGGATCTGGTGGATGTGTGGCGCGATCTGGGCATGCAGTCCGGGCATGCGTACGGCAAGTCGATCCGTACGGTGAAGACCTGCGTGGGCAGCGAGTTCTGCCGCTTCGGCACGCAGAACAGCACGCAGATGGGCATCGATCTGGAAACCATGCTGGCCAATATGTGGAGCCCGCACAAGGTGAAGCTGGCGGTGTCCGGTTGCCCGCGTAATTGCGCCGAATCCGGCATCAAGGACGTGGGCATCATTGCGGTGGATTCGGGGTGGGAGCTGCATATCGGCGGCAATGGCGGGATCAAGACCGAGGTCGCGCGTTTCCTGGTCAAGGTGACCACCGCCGATGAAGTGCGCGAGTACACCGGTGCGTTCTTGCAGCTGTATCGGGAGCAGGCCTATTACCTGGATCGCACCGTGCACTACATCGCACGGGTGGGGCTGGACTACATCCGCGCACAAGTGGTCGATGACGCGGCCAATCGCCGTGCCTTGTACGAGCGCTTGCTGTATTCGCTGGAAGGCCTGGTCGACCCATGGAAGGCGCGTATCGCCGGGGAACGGCGACAGGAATACCAACCGCTGCGCATTGCCGCGCCTGCCGCAACGGTGGAGGAATGAGCATGCACGACAACGCCTGGATCCGCGTCTGTGCGCTGCAGGAATTGCCTGCGTTGGGCGCACGTGTACTCGATATCGACGGCATCCCGACGATCGCCTTGTTCCGCACCGCCAGCGATCAGGTGTTCGCGTTGCGCGACCGTTGCCCGCACAAAGGCGGCCCGTTATCGCAAGGCATCGTGGCTGGCGACACCGTGACCTGCCCGTTGCATGGCTGGGCGATTGCGTTGCAAAGCGGGCAGGCCTGCGCGCCGGATGTGGGCTGCGCGCCGCGTTATCCGGTCAAGGTGGAAGCCGACGCGGTGTGGATCGTGCTGGAGCCGGTGTCGCAACCCGATGCCATCGCCGAGCCGGCTGCATGAGCGAAGGCCTGCAGCAGGTATCAGCCAGCGCGGCCGTGCAGCCGCACGCGTCCTCGCCGATGCATCGCATCACGCGCTCGACGTGTTGCTACTGCGGCGTGGGCTGCGGTGTGCTGATCCACAGTGAGCACGACGAAACTGGCGAGCGCATCGTCGGGATCGAAGGCGACCCGACGCATCCGGCCAATCATGGGCGATTGTGCAGCAAGGGACTGGCGTTGCCACAGACCGTCGCCAGTACGCAGGGGCGCTTGCTTGAGCCCGAGTTGCGTCGTCATCGGCAGGTACCGCGTGCGGCGGTGAGCTGGGATCAGGCGCTCGATCACGTGACCAACAAGCTGGCGGCGATCGTCGAAGAGCACGGCGCGGATGCGGTGGCGTTCTATCTCTCCGGGCAATTGCTGACCGAGGAGTATTACGTCTTCAACAAGCTCGCCAAGGGCCTGCTTGGCACCAACAATATCGACACCAATTCGCGCCTGTGCATGTCCAGTGCGGTCACCGGCTACAAGCTCGCCCTGGGCGCCGACGGCCCGCCGACCTGCTATGAGGATCTGGAACTGGCGCAAACGGTGCTGTTTGCCGGCAGCAACATGGCGTATGCACATCCGGTGCTGTTTCGTCGCCTGGAAGATGCACGCGTACGCAACCCCGAGATTCGCTGGATCGTGATCGATCCGCGTCGCACCGACACCGCGGCCATGGCCGACCTGCACCTGGCGATCGAGCCCGGAACCGACGTCGCCCTGTTCAACGGCATGCTGCATCACCTGATCTGGGAGGGTCTGGTGGATGCGCGTTTCGTTGCGGCGCATACCGAGGATTTCGACGCCCTCAAGCACATGCTGCGCGAGTACACACCGCGCATGAGCGCCGAGATCTGCGGGATCTCGCATGAGGATCTGGTGCAGGCGGCCGAGTGGTTCGGACGCAGCCCGGCGGCGTTGTCGCTGTATTGCATGGGCCTGAATCAATCCGCGCATGGCACCGACAAGAATCTGGCCCTGATCAATCTGCATTTGGCGACCGGGCAGATCGGCAAGCCGGGTGCAGGGCCGTTTTCGCTGACCGGCCAACCCAATGCGATGGGTGGGCGCGAGGTTGGGGGGATGGCGACGATGCTGGCGGCGCATCGCGAGATCGGCAATGCAGACGACCGTGCGGAGCTGGAACGCTTGTGGAACTTGCCCGCTGGGCGCCTGAGCGCCACTGCAGGTGCACCGGCAGTGCAATTGTTCGAGCGCCTGCGTGCCGGCACGCTGAAGGCGGTGTGGATCGTGTGCACCAACCCCGTGCATTCGATGCCGGACGTGGACGGCATTCGCGCCGCGCTGGAACAGGCCGAGCTGGTGATCGTGCAGGACGCGTTTTCCGGCACCGACACCGTGCCGTATGCCGATGTGCTGTTGCCGGCAGCCAGTTGGGGCGAGAAGGACGGGACGGTGACCAACTCCGAGCGCCGCATCACCCGCGTGCGCAAGGCGGTGGAAGCGCCGGGCCAGGCGCGTGCGGATTGGTGGATCGCGCGCGAAGTGGCACGCCGCCTGGAGGCACGCCTGGCGCCCGCCGAGGGCGAGGGATTATTCGCGTTCGATACCACCGCGCAGATCTTCGACGAGCATCGTGCGCTGACGGTTGGCCGCGATCTGGATATCGGTGGGCTGGATTACGCGATGCTGGATTGCGGCCCGCAGCAGTGGCCGTTTCCGGCCGGTGCCGCACACGGGCAGGCACGGCGCTATACCGATGGCGTGTTCGCCACCGGCAACGGAAGCGCGCGCTTCCATGCCACGCCGTACCGCAAGGTGGCCGAGCCGACCTCGGCACGCTTTCCGATGCGGCTGCTGACCGGCCGCCTGCGCGACCAGTGGCATGGCATGTCGCGCAGTGGGCGTGTGCCTGCGGCGTTTGCGCATAGCCCGGAACCGGCTTTGCGCATGCACCCGGACGATGCGACGCGACGCGGTCTGGTGGCCGGCGAACTGGTGCAGATTGCGAGCAAGCGCCGCGCGTTGGTGCTGCCGCTGGAACTCTCCGACGAACTGCGCTCGGGTACCGTGTTCGCCGCGATGCACTGGAGCGGGCAGAGCCTGTCCAGCGGCGGCATTAATGAAGTGAGCAGCCCGGCGGTGGATGCGCGCTCGCAGCAGCCCGAGCTCAAGCACGCAGCGGTGCGCGTGGAGAAAGCCGTATTTGGCTGGCATCTGCTCGCGGCCCGGCGCGGTGATGCGTTGGCCTTGCAACAGGCGCTGCAGCCGCTGTTGCGCGAGTGCGGCTATGCATCGCTGCGCCTGCATGCCGAGCCGCTGGCGGAGGCGGGCGGGCACTGGGCGGTGTTGCATGCGGCCTGCGAACGCGCACCGGATGCGCAGTGGCTCGATCGCCTGATCGCTGCCTTGCAGCTGCCGGCCGGCGCGGACGTCCTGGAATACCGCGATCTGCGCCGCGGCCTGATGCGCCGCGTCGGCTGGCGCACGCAGGACGGCCACAGCCATATCGATGGCCTGTTGCTCACCGCTGCTCAGCCCAGCGAAGCCGATCACTTCGTGCTTGCCACCGCATTGGCAGGCAACGCGTGGCGTGGTCCGCGACTGGCAGTGTTTGCGCAGACGCAACGCGCGCCCAGCGACCCGATCGTGTGCACCTGCATGCAGGTGTCGAGGTCTGCGATTCATGCCGCCATCGACGACGGCGCCGATCTGGATCAGCTCAAACAACGCCTGGGCTGCGGCAGCGTCTGCGGCTCCTGCGTTCCGCAACTCACCCGCCTGTGCCGGCAACCACGGCTCGCCTGAGCGCACGTCCCTACTTCCACACACTGCGAGATCTTTCTCATGTCCGTCAGTCATTCCTGCACGCGCGATGTGGTGTTGTTGTCTGCCGGCCCCGGCGATCTGGAACTGCTCACGATCAAGGCAGTCAAGGCGCTCGCCGCCGCGCAAGTGGTATTGCTGGACGATCTGGCCAACCCGGACATCGTCGAACTCGCACCGCAGGCGCGGGTGATCCGGGTCGGCAAGCGTGGTGGTTGCAGATCGACGCCGCAAGACTTCATCTGCCGGCTGATGCGGCGCTACGCCTTGCAGGGTTTGCGCGTGGTGCGCGTCAAAGGGGGCGATGCACTGCTGTTCGGGCGAGCAGGGGAGGAAATCAGCTTCCTGCGCCGCGCCGGGGTGGGTGTGCAGATCATCAACGGCGTCAGTGCCGCATTCGCCGCCGCCGCTGCGCTGGAAGTATCGTTGACCCATCGCAGCCATTGCCACGGCATCACCTTCGTCACCGCGCATACGCACGATCACGGCGAGCCGAATTGGGGCGCGCTTGCTGCCAGCGGCACGACGCTGGGGATCTACATGGGGCTGCGGCGCGCCGATGCACTGGCCAGTGCGTTGCTGGCGCATCTGCCTGCCAGCACGCCGGCGGCCATCGTGCAGGCCGCTACGCGGCCCGAGCAGCAACGTCGGCTCACCACATTGGGCGAGCTTGGAAGCACTGCGGCGGCACTGCTACCGGGTTTGCCGACCTTGCTGCTGGTGGGCACTGCGTTATCCGAGGCGGCAGCGCGGTGCGATGATCGTTTCGGCGTGATGTTGGAGCAGGCGGTGGGTTGAGCGCGATTTCAAAACGGGGGTCTGCAAGGTTGTGCGCGCGGCTTTATCGCGGAAAAGATGCTCACTGCACAACGCGGCGCTCCAACACGCGACGCGCATGCCGCAAGGCGATGCGCTCGTAACACAGGTGATAGACCACGCCGAGCAGCAGTGCGGCGCTCACGCTGAGCAGCAGGTTCACCGGCCAGGTGGCCAGCGGCCCGAATCGGCGTGTGGTGCGCGCCACCAGCGACATCAGCGGCATATGCACCAGGTAGATGGCGTACGACGCATTGCCGAGCAACAGCGGGGTCGGGCCGATGCGCAGCCAGCCGCGCCATTCGGCCCGCACCAGGCCGACCAATGCGCCGGCGATCGCCAGGCCGAGCAGCGGCGAATGCACGCGTTGCATGCCATCGAGCATGAAGCACAGCAGCGCGACCACCGCGACCGCGATGCTGGCCCACAACGGCCAGCGTGCGGCGCTCAACACCGCGCGTGCGGCCAGCATGCCGAAGACGAATTCCAGGGTGATGGGATGCAGTAGCAGCGCACGCCAGGACACATCGATCGGCTGCTCGAACGCTGCGCCAAACGCCGTATAAAGCAGCGTCACTGTCGCCCACGCCAGTGCGCACCGCAACGGATGCCCGCTGCGAAAGAACAATCATGCCAACGCGTAGAACATGAGCTCGTAACTCAGCGTCCACGCCACGCCCAGGGCGGAGGCTCCATCGACCGGCAGCAGGGTCAGCGTGGCAAACCACGACCAACCCATGTCGCCATCATCCAGGCTGGGCCGCAGCGCGTAGGCCAGCGCCAACGCAACACCCACCGGCCAGTACGGCAGATAGATGCGGCTGATGCGGCTGCTGGCGTAGTCGCGGCTCCAGCCTGGCGTGCCCGCGCTGGCGTGGTTGACGTAGTAGATGATGAAGCCCGACAGCACGAAGAAAAAATCCACGCCCAGATAGCCATGCGCCAACGCTGCGCCCAGCCATGCGGGTAACCGCTGCACCAGGTGCGTGGTGGGCAGGACGCTGTGGCTGAGTACCACCATCATCGCGGCCAGCGCACGCCCGGCCTGCAGGACGCGGATGGTGGGACGGGCAGGCAGCGCTGCCATCGGCTGCGACATCGGCACGCGGACGCAGGCCGATGTCTCTGCGCTCAGGCGGCCATTTCCGCAGCGTCGGCAAAGACGCTGGCCTGTTCCGCACGTAGCCGGTCGATCAGGCGGTTGGCCGGCAACTGCACGTCGTCGTAAGTCAGCACCTGGTCCTTGGCCACCGCATGCCGCAGCACGCAGCCTTCGGCCACGCCCATCGGCAACAGCCGTGCGTTTGCGGTGACATCGGCGCGCTCGCATTGACCGTAGCTCATGTAGCCGCCGAGCCCGTCGATGGTTTCGCCGGTGGCCAGGTCGCGTTTGGCGGTGGCGATCACTTCCACCAGCGGCGCACCGAGCGGCTGCAGCACCGCATCGCCGAGCAGCACCACGCGCGCTACCGACAACGGCACTTCGAAATGGCACAGGTGATACGGCGTGTAGAAGCTGTACAGCGGGCCTTCGCCGAGCTTGTAGAGATTGAGGTAATGCTGCTGTTTGGCATCGTCGTGACTGGCCAGCACGAACACGCCGGGCGAGGGCAGGGCGCCGACCACGTAATCCACCGCGCCGCCCACTGCACGTAACGTCTCGATGTCGTAGCGCTCGGTCAATGCGTCCACATGCGCGCGATGCTCATGGCCAGTCATGCCGCGCTGCAGGATCGACATACCGGTGCCGTTGGCCACGATCGCCTGTTCGAAGCTGATCTTGGTGCCATCGGCAAAACTGGTGACCATATGCGGGTCCTGGCCCCACTTTGCGGCGAAGCCGGCTTGTGTCGCCGGTGTGCGATACGGGTCCTGCAAGCCTTTGATATTGCCGCACAGCAGCGGCGTCAAACCGATCGAGCGCACGAACCGATACAGGTTCATCTGCACGCCGGGCTGGTCGCCATCGCAGGCGCTGAAGATCATCCCGGCCGCATCGGCCTTGCGCTTGAGCAGCGGGCCGACGGTGCCGTCGAGTTCGGCGTTCATCGTGACCATGTGGCGACCATGGGCGATGGCGCCCAGGCTGATGTGCGCGCCGTACTCGATGGCGCCGGTGGCATCGATCAGGCAATCCAGTGCGTCGCATTCGTAGACCAATGCAGGGTCATCGGTCACGGCAGGAATGCCGGCAGCCATCTGGCGCTTCAATTCGGTGGCGCCATCCACCACGCGTGCATGCTGGCCGGCCTGGCGGTACGCCTCCAGCGCCTTGTCCACGCTGCGGTTGCAGATCACCGACACCCGCATGCCCGGCACCGAGTGCGCGATCTGGTTGACGATGCCGCGTGCCATGAAGCCCGCACCGTACAGGCCAACCCGCAATGGGCGACCTGCGTCGGCGCGTGCCTGCAAGAGACGATCGATATTCATGCGCGCTCCTTCTGGGTAAGCCCGGCAAGCTGCGCAATGCCGTGCTGGTGTTCGTTGAAGTCTGGCCAGGCGGCATCCTTGTCGGACACCAGCTGCGGCTCGAGCGGCCACTGCAGGCCCAGACGTGGATCGTTCCAGCGCAAGCCGCGCTCGGCCTGCGGCGTGTACATCGCACTGGCGAAGTAGAAGGCTTCGGTCTGCGGCTGCAAGGTGATGAAGCCATGCGCAAAGCCGCGCGGCACGTATAGCGCCAGACGATTGTCTGCAGTCAATTCGGTGCCATACCACTGCAGGTAGGTGCGCGAATCCGGGCGCAGATCCACGATCGCATCCCATAGCCCACCGCGAATGCAGCGCACGATCTTGACCTCGGCGGCAGGCGGCAATTGGTAGTGCATGCCGCGCAAGGTGCCGGCCTGCGCATTGAACGAATTGTTGACCTGCACGAACTGATCGACCAGGCCGGCCTGCGCCATTTCCTGGGTGCAAAACACCCTTGCAAACCAACCGCGCGCGTCGCCGCGTTGCTGCGGCTCGATCACAAATGCGCCTGCCAGCGGGGTAGGGTGAAAGATCATGCAGCCACCCTCAGGTCCGCTGCGAGGGTGCCGGCATCGACCAACTGCTGCAGGATGCGCAGCCGGATGAAGTCCGAGCTCTGGCGGAAGTCGCCATCGGTGAAGCCGGCGCGCTGCAGATCGTCGCGGAGTTCGGTGATGGTGGAGCGCAGGGTTTCCTGCGGTTGATGCTCGGGAGCCAGACGTTCGAACAGGGAAAAATCCACACGATACGAGCGACTGTCGGCCGGCGCGTTGCTGGAGATCGACACCGTTGCGCTGGGAATCGCCACACCGACCGCATGCGCCAGATCGCGTACCTGCACATTCCAGCGTGCCGAGCCGGCATTGACGAACAGGAACTGCCCACCGGCCAGCGGTGTGCGGCTCAATGCCCAGTCGATGGCGCGCGCCATATCGCGCACATGGATCAACGGTCGCCACGGCGAGCCATCCGACAGTACCTCCACGGTGCCGTTGGCGACCGCGCTGGCGACGAAGTCGTTGAGCACCAGATCCAGCCGCAAGCGTGGCGAGGCGCCGCAGGCAGTGGCAAAACGCAGGCAGGTGATCACCATGTCGGTGTCCAGCTGCGCAAGCGCACGTTCGGTATCGATCTTGGAATGCGCATACGCGGTCAGCGGGGCGATGGCGCTGGTTTCCGAGCGCGGCGTGCCATCGGCGGCTGCCCCATACACGCTGCAGCTGGAAGCGAACACGAAGTGGCGCACGCCGGCCTGTGCGGCGGCATGCGCCACGGCAACGCTCGCCTTGCAGTTGATCGCGTCGGTGACCAGCTCGAAGCGCTTGCCCATCGCATCGTTGGAGATCGCCGCCAGGTGCACCACCGCGTCGAAACCCTGCAGCTGCTGCGCGGTGAGGTCGCGCACATCGCCGAACCATTGCTGGTCCAGCACGACTTCCGGCAGGCGCCGCGGGTCGGACAGGCAATGCGCGAACCAGCCGCGATCCAGCCCCACCAACCAGGCCTGCGGATAGCGTTGTCGCAAATGCGCGGCCACTACCGGCCCGATATAGCCCATGTTGCCGGTGATCAGAATGCGCATGCTGTTACTCCCACACGCGCCAGGGCGCGCGATTGGACGACCAGAGGGTTTCGAGATGATTGCGGTCGCGCAGCGTGTCCATCGGCTGCCAGAACCCGTCGTGGCGATAGACGCTCAACTCGTCGCGGTCGACCAGCGTTTCCAGCGGGCTGTTCTCCCACACGGTGGCATCGTCTTCGATCACATCGATCACGCGTGGGTCCAGCACGAAAAACCCGCCGTTGATCAATCCGTCGCCATCCAGCGGTTTTTCGCGGAAGCCGGTGACGTGTTCGCCCTCCACCCGCAACGCGCCGAAGCGGCCGGGCGGTTGCACCGCAGTGACCGTGGCAAGCCGGCCTTCGCGTTGATGCAGCGCGATGGCTGCGCCGATATCCACATCGGCCACGCCATCGCCGTAGGTCATGCAAAACGCCGATTCGCCGCGCAGATGCTCGCGCACGCGGCGCAGCCGGCCGCCGGTCATGGTCTGCGCACCGGTGTCCACCAGCGTCACCCGCCAGGGTTCGGCGCGGGTGTTGTGCAAGGTGGTCGTATTGCTGCCTAGGTCGCAGGTCACATCCGATTCGCGCATGTGATAGTTCATGAAAAAATCCTTGATCACTTCGCCGCGGTACCCCAGACACACGACGAAATCCTGGATACCGTGGTGCGCGTAAATTTTCATGATGTGCCACAGGATCGGCTTGCCGCCGATTTACACCATGGGCTTGGGGCGGATGGCGGTTTCTTCGGAAATGCGCGTTCCCAGTCCGCCAGCCAGAATGACTGCTTTCATTGATACGTCCTTTGGGGGCTGGAGCCTGGCGTGATGCCGGAGCACTGCGATGCAACGTTATGCGGTCATGCTCAGCACGGGTGCCGGGGAGCAGGCAGCGTGTTCGGCCATGGCCGCCAGGTTGTCGAGCATGGAAAAACGCTCGGTCATCAACGCCGGGCGAGGCAGCTGCAGCGTCTGCAGAATCTGCGCCCACCGGTGCGCCCAGTCGTGCCGGCGTAGCGATTGCACGGTGTTGTGCAGGCGTGCGCGATCCAGCCGCTCGCTCTGCTGCTCCAGATCGTGCAGAAACTGGCCGATGTCGCGGACGTCTGATGGCAGGTCGATGACCGCATCGTCCCAATCGAAGAACTGCCGGAATTCCGGGCAGCCTTGCGCAGAACCCAGCACGATCGCGCCGCCTGCGGCACCTTCGAAATAGCGCGTAGCCAAGGCCTGTTTTTTCACACCCTTGAAGAAGCCTGCCGTGTCGACAGTGAAGTCGTGGGCCATGAAGAACTTGGCGCGCTTGATCATGGCGGTCGATTGCAGGCGGTGCGCAGCCCAGTCCTGCACCGCACCGCCGCGTAGCACGTCGTGCAGATAGAAAAATCCCGGGTTGGCCTGTGCATGCGCCAGCAATTGCGCATGTACCTGCGGCACGCGCCGGCCAATGCTGACCACATCGATGCAACGCTGCGGCGCACGCGGCAGCGGGGTTGCCAACAAGGTGTCGCACGCGCTGGCCAGAAACGACACCGGTGTGCTGGTGTAGCCACGCAGCGCATCCACGCAGCTGGCATTGAGCACGAAGACATGATCGAACTGATCGAGCAGTTTCAATTCGGTCTTTTGCGATTCCAGCAGCTCAGGCCAGGTTTCCAGCAGGTACACCACACGCGTGCGGCAGCGCTTGCGCCAGCCGTCCATGCGTCCGAGCGCGCTCAGCTCTCTGGGGAACTGGCACACGTAGAAAAACAGGTCGTAGTCCTGCTCGACTTTGCGTGGCTGTGCATTGGAGAGGGCAGGCCGCCCGCTCAACCGATGCAGCGCGGAGGCGCCGCGATGCTTCAGTTCGTTGAGCAGATACGACACACCCGGATTGACCCCGCGCCCACTGGTGTACTCCGCCGCGGGCGGACACAGCAGGTCTGCATGTTCCAGGCTGCCGATGACATTGAGCAAGGCATAGGCCTGCCCGTTGAAGGCCTCTGGCCAGGCCTGGTAATTGGAGGCCAGCAGGACCGAGCGCGTTGCGTCCATCGATACTCCTTCGGTCATCGCACCTGCCAACCGGCCGCGACTGCTTTTACTCGGGTGGGTAAAACAACGCACGCCCCAACCAAGGCCAGGAAAACGTTCGTCGCCTCGCATCACTGTGCGGTTCAACATAACCTGACCTAAATATAAGAGCAGATAGTGAGAAAAAAGTGATACCGGTCGCGACAATCCTGTGCGCTATGGTGTAGGTCCGCTGAGTTGCCGATGGTTCGAGGCCGAACATGCACGACGTTGAATGTGTGGTGGTGGGCGCAGGCGTGGTGGGGCTGGCGATTGCGCGCCACCTCGCGCTGCAGGGGCATGCGGTGTTGGTACTGGAATCGCAGGCCGCGATCGGCACTGGCAGCAGTGCGCGCAATAGTGAGGTGATCCACGCAGGTCTCTACTACCCGGCCGAGTCGTTGAAGGCGCAGTTGTGCGTCAGCGGCAATACCGCGTTGTATGCCTATTGCGAGCAACGTCACGTGCCGTATCGGCGTTGCGGCAAATTGATCATTGCGTGCGATCACGCGCAACGCGAACAACTCGACCGGCTGCATCACAACGCGGTGGCCAGTGGTGCGCACGGTGTTGTGCCGCTCAGTCAGGTGCAGGTGCGAGCGCGCGCGCCGCAGCTGCGTTGCGTTGCCGCTCTGGAGTCCACCGCCACCGGCATCATCGACAGCCATGCATTGATGCTGGCATTGCAGGGCGATGCCGAAGCGCACGGCGCCACCGTGGCGCTGCGCACTACGGTGGAACACGTCGAGCCAAGTGCAGCGGGATTCCGTCTTGCGATTGCAGGTGACGGCCATGCGCCGGTATCGCTCACCTGCAACTGGCTGGTGAATGCGGCCGGCCATGGGGCGCCACCACTGGCTGCCCGCATCGATGGTTTGCCCGCGCGTGCACAGGTGCGGGCCTACTTCGCCAAGGGCAGCTACTTCACGTTGGCCGGCCGCTCACCGTTTGGTCAATTGATCTATCCGCTGCCCGAACCTGGCGGCCTGGGCGTGCATCTCACCCTGGACCTGCACGGGCGTGCACGCTTCGGCCCTGATGTGGAGTGGGTAAGTGCGCCCGATTACCACTGCGAGCCAACGCGGGCAGACAGCTTCGTTGCGGCGATACGGCGTTACTGGCCTGGCTTGCCGGAGGGCGCATTGCAGCCCGGCTATTGCGGCGTACGGCCGAAGATCAGCGGGCCCGGTGAGGCGGCCGCCGATTTCCGCATCGATGGGCCAGGCCTGCACGGCATCGACGGGCTGGTGAATCTGTTTGGCATCGAATCGCCGGGGTTGACCTGCTGCCTGAGCATCGCCGCGCACGTTGCCGCGTTGCTGGAAGATCGCCCATTGCAGGCCAGCATTGGTAGCGCTACCCACGCATCGCCGCAAGCGGCAGGCACCTCCTGCTGACAGGAGTGCAAGATTTGCACAGCGAGCGCAGCCGTTTTTTCCGACACCCCATGGACGTGCACCGTGTGGCCTGCGTTTGCGGGTTGGCACGATTGTTGCGTTGGCCCCATTACCCAATGGCGTACCAACGAAGCATCGAGAGGAGGCACAGTGGAAGACGGACAGAACGTTACTCGTAGCCGGCGCGGCTTTGCCGCATTGGATCCTGAAAAGCGCCGCGTGTTGGCCAGCAGCGGTGGAAAAGCTGCCCACGCCAGCGGCAATGCACATGAATTCACCAGCGACGAAGCACGTGAAGCGGGTCGCAAGGGCGGCCAGGCAGTCAGCCGCGACCGCGATCATATGTCGCGTATCGGCAGCAAGGGTGGCCGTTCCAAGCAGGCCAAGCCGCAGGAAGAAGCAGTCTAAATCCGCCGTTCGGGGCGCCGATGGCGTGCCGGTGCGGGTTGCAGCACGACAGGCTCTGCGTCAGCTGGATGCAGGGCCTGTTGCGTTTTTGGGCAGGCACTTCGCGATGTCGTTCGAGGTCTGCAAGCACAAACGATTGCAGCACCCCATCGCTTGAGGTCGCCTGATGGCGATTGGATTGGAACGGCGCGGTCTTCAAGCTGTTGGTGCGCAACGCATCGGCAAGGGTGAGGAAAATTTTGCACACCTTGTGCGGCGCTGCCATCGATTGCAGGGAAATTCTTCACCCTCCATGTCGCGCCGCTGACAGTGTCTGCAGGTTTTGCATAGCTGCCAGACGGTTGACTCGACTCTTGCCGGCCGATTCGCTGAGTCGTGATGTCAATTGCATGTGGACGTCCCACTGCGCGCTCACCTGGTGCAGCCGTGTCTTTCATGCGGCGCGCGCCACGCTGGAGTCCTCGCACACAAACAGGAGATGTCGCAGGGCAGAACCCCATGGAAATTTGATGGACTGGTTGCGCGATGCGCATGCCATGGAGCAGCAGGCAGAGCAGATGCTCAAGGCCCAGGCGGCGCGCATCGAGCATTATCCCCAGCTCAAGGCACGTCTCGAGCAGCACCTGGAAGAGACGCTGGGCCAGCAGCGCCTGGTCGATTCCTGTATCGAGCGCCTTGGCGGTTCGCCGTCGGTGATCAAGGACACCATGGGCAAGATGGCCGCGTTCGGCCAGGCCATGGGCGGCATGACCACCTCCGACGAAATCGTCAAGGGTGCGATGGCCGGCTATGTGTTCGAGAATCTGGAGATCGCCACCTACACCGCGTTGCTGGGTGCAGCCAGGACGGTGGGCGATGTGCAAACCCAGCGCGTGTGCGAGCAGATACTGGAGCAGGAACATGCAATGGCCGACTGGTTGCTGGACTATCTGCCGCAGCTGACCGAAGAATTCCTGGTGCGGGATGCAACCCCGGGCGTCATTGCGAAGAAGTGAGCCGCAACGCGGGGCACCACGCTGTGGATTGGTAGACACAAAAGGTCCTGCGATGCAGGGCCTTTGTTGTTCCGAGACAGGCTTGGATGCGGCAGCGTGCGCGATCTGGCACTGCCATGGACCGGCTGGTTCGCAACGCTTACCCTTGTCGGTCTTCGGCAAACGGTTGCAGTGATGACAGAGCACACGGCTTATCCGATCGGCAGTGCAGGGCGCCCCTGGGGTGAGGCAGAGCGCAGTGCATGGCGTGCACGCCAGCTGCGCCAGCGCAGCTATGCCGACGATGTCGTGCAGTCCATCGAGTGCATGGATGCGCGCTTTGAACGCGTGCACTACGCAACGATCAGCGCGGCAACCGAACACTATCGGTTGATCGCACTGCGCACTGCCGACTGGGACCCCGCGCTGCCGTGTGCACTGGTCACAGGTGGTGTGCATGGTTACGAAACCAGTGGCGTGCAGGGCGCACTGCAGTTCCTGCAGCAACGCGCCGGCCACTACGCGGGCCGGATCAATCTGCTGGTGGCACCCTGCATCAATCCATGGGGGTATGAGCGCATCCAGCGCTGGAATGCCGATGCGATCGATCCGAATCGTTCCTTTCGCCAGGACAGTCCTGCAGCAGAATCGGCCGCGTTGATGCAGCTGGTCGCCGCACTGCCCGGGCAGATGCACGTGCATATCGATCTGCACGAAACCACCGACAGCGACGAAACCGAATTCCGCCCGGCGTTGGCCGCGCGCGACGGTATTGCGTACGTGCCGGGCACTATTCCGGATGGTTTCTATCTGGTCGGCGACAGCGAAGATCCGCAACCGGAATTTCAGCAGGCCGTGATTGCGGCGGTGGCGCAGATCACCCACATCGCGCCTGCCGATGCGCAGAGCCAGATCATCGGCGCACCTGTGGTTGGCCATGGTGTCATCAACTATCCGGTGCGGCGTCTGGGCTTGTGCGCCGGCGTGACGCAGGCGCGCTATCGCACCACCACCGAGGTGTATCCGGACAGCCCGCGGACAACGCCCGCGCAATGCAATGCGGCGCAGGTGACGGCGATCTGTGCGGCACTGGATCACGCGCTGGCACATGCGTGAAGACGCGCAGCCGGGAAAAGCAGGTCACAACGAATTCGGAGATCAGCATGCCGCATGACACGGCCTGGCACGGTGGTATCTGGCTCAACCGGCCGAAGACGGTGGAGATCGATGGTGACACCTTGGAGATGGTGACCGACCAGGCCACAGACTTCTGGCGACAGACCCATTACGGATTTACCCGCGATAGCGGGCATTTTCTGGGCGTCACGGCTGCAGCGGGTTTCACCGCGCAGCTGCGCGTGCGCGCTCAATACGCATCGCTCTACGACCAGGCCGGCATCATGGTGCGCCTGGACGAGCAGCGCTGGGTCAAGGCGGGCATCGAACTCAGCGACGGCCGCGCGATGCTCAGCAGCGTGCTGACCAATCCGGTGTCGGACTGGGCGACCGGTCCCTACGAAGCCGACCCAAAGGATTTCTGGATCCGCGCCACCGTAGCCGAGGGTGTGTTGCGCCTGCAGGTCTCTGCCGATGGACGCAGCTGGCCACTGATCAGGCTATGCCCGTTCCCGGTGGCCGATACCTATCGGGTCGGGCCGATGTGCTGCACGCCGGAGCGCGCGGGGTTGAAGGTGCGCTTCTCCGACTGGACGCTGGGTCCACCATTGGGCAAGGCGCTGCACGATCTGAGTTGAACGCTGCGCTCACGGCAGTCGTTGCGCGGCCAGCGCCTGCGCAACGTAAGCGGCCACCAGGTGCGCTTCCATCGGGCGGGAGAGCAGATAGCCCTGCGCTTCGTCGCATCCCCAGCTGCGCAACAGCGCAATTTCGTCGGCATGTTCGATGCCTTCGGCCACGGTGCGATAGCCCAGCGCATTGGCCAGCCGCACCACCGCCTCGGCGCGCATCTGCATGCCGGCCTTGGTGGCAATGCCGGTGACCAGCGAGCGATCGAGCTTGAGCACGTTGACCGGCAACTCGGTGAGGTAACCGAAGTTGCTGTAGCCGGTGCCGAAATCGTCGATGGCCACGCTGACGCCGGCATCGCGCAGTGCGCGCAGCCGAGGGACTGCTTCCACATTGCTGCGCAACCAGCGGCCTTCGGTGATTTCCAATTCGATCCGCGAGGTGGGGATCGCCAGTTCCCTGCAGCGATTGATGACATCCGCAGCCAGATTGAGGTTGCCGAAATCGCGTGAAGACAGATTGATCGAGATCGAGAAATCCAGCCCCTGCGCCCGCCACTTGGCCAGCTGCACCAGCGCAGTTTCGATCACCCAGTTGGTGACGGTGCACATCAGGGCGGTCTTTTCGAACAGCGGAATGAATTCGTCCGGGCCGATCGGACCCAGACTGGCGTGGTGCCAGCGCAGCAGCGCTTCGAAACCGATCACCGACAGGTCGGCAAGGTCGATGCGCGGCTGATACACCAGCCGGAAATCGCCGGCGTCCAATGCACGTTCTGCGTCCAATGCCAGGCGGTAAGAGCGCTGAATCGCATCGTCGTGCAGGGCGCTGTACCAGCACACGATGGCGTGGTTGTTGATCGCATCGCCCAACGCCACCAGCCCCTTGCGCATGACATCGTTGGTGTCGGGTTGCTGCGGCGCAAAGCGCACAACGCCGGCGTGAAAGGTCAACGACATCGGCACGCCGGCCGCATCCATCGGCTGATGCAGCATGTCCCGCAGATCGAGCAACAGGTCTTCCATCTCGTCGGGCGCAGAGTTCAACAGAAAGAACGCAAACCGCATCGGTGCCACGTGATACACGGTGGCCTTGCCACGCAGTGCGCGGGTCAGCACGTAGCTGGCGTGCCGTATCAGCTCTTCCAACGGTTGCATGCCCAACGCCTGACGCGCTTCGTTGGCAGCCTGGGTGTCGTAGACCTCGATGAACGAGGCGATGGTCGGCACGCAGTGGCTGCCGAAGGCGAGGGCATCCAGATCCGATTGCAGCTGACGCGCATTGAGCAGGCCGCTATGCGGTTCGCGACGGCCGGCGCCGAACTGCAATTCAAGTTGCGCGGCGGCCACGTTGGCGAACATCAGCAGTTGCTGATGCTCCTGGCTGGCCAGATGGCGCTCACGCGTATCGATCACGCACAGCGTGCCGGAGACACCGGTTTGCGGCGTGCCGACCGGCACACAGGCGATGAAGCGCGCCGGCAATCCGGGAAACGCTGCATCGCCCAATTGAATTGGTGCCAGCGCGGAGTGACCGATCAACTCGGAGACGCCGTTGGCGGCGGCATTGACCTGGCAACACGACGTGATGGCCTGTTCGACATGGCCGATGCTGATGCCGCGCGCCGCCAGTACACGTAAGCGGCCGCCTTCGGTAATGGTCAGCGCAGCAGCAGGCGCTACCAATGCATGGCAGACCAGGCGTGCGATCTGATCGAGTGGCTCCATCCCGCCCAGATCGATCGGCACCCCCGACCAGTCGGCATGCCGTTCCTGCGTTTTGTTGTCCAGAGCAAGCGTCATGTCATCAGAGTCCGTGTTGAAGATCACACACTGCATGGCTACTAGAAACAAACCGGAGTCATCGGCAGGTGACGAACATCTGGGATCTGATCCACATCCCCTGCCCGATGTAATGCACGAAAAAACGGTATCACATCAGCAGGCTCTGCAAGCGTTGTTTCAATAATTTTCGCTCGGTGCAGATACTCGGTCGACTGTGATCCAAGGGAAATTTTCATTGGTATTAATCCAGAAAACGATTGCAATGATTCTCCAAACGATTGCAATACAAGTCCCTGGACTGCCGGCTGCATATACGAATTTTTGCATCGCAGCATACTTGAATAATATGCCATGCCTGTTGTTAGGTTCGCTAGCAAGGCTGGGCGCGCGCATCTTTCCTTTCTCATCCAACAGACTCATCCAATCAGATTCCGCATGGATCGTGGATATATTCCCATTTTCATGGTGAAGCGGGTGGTGCATGGAGCGTGCGCCATTGCGGATGAGGTTCGTCGTTACCTCTAGCGAGCCCGAGCAAACCAGTCGACAGATTTTGTTTGTGTAACGGATGAGTTTATGGTTAGTGATATTCCGCACAGTTTCATACATGTCGCTTCGCCTATTAATCGCAGAATGTTCTTTATCGAGATTGGTATTAAACGCCGTCACGCTTGAACTGCCCAGGTCTGAAGCAGTCCATCCTGTTTTAAACCGACTCAACCATTGGTCAACTCTCGTCTTTGAAGGCGCGTGCATGGGCACACGCCGGTCTCTGTACGGCAATCAGGGGAAAATGAAATGAATCGTGCATTTGCGCTGGTCTGGAACGCGGCGATTGGCAATTGGGTCGTGACGCATGAGTTGGTGCGTCGGCGGCGCAAGTCCGGGGCAACCCGTCGTTGTTTGTCGAGCCTGGTTGTGTTGGCGGTGGGGGCCGCTGCTCCCGCTCTGGCCTGGGGAGCATGTACACCGGCGCTACCTGCGGCGGGCGCAACCGTCACCTGCACCGGATTGCCCATCACCAGCAACAGTTTCGCCAGCGGCGCAAACAACTTGACCGTCAATGTCGCAGCCGGCACGCAAATGACTGCCGGGTTGCTCGGTGGCACCGCCATCGCGCTCAGTGGTACCAACGCCACGCTCAACAATAGCGGTACCGTCGATCCGTCGGTGCTGGGTCTGTTGTCGGTGTTGAGCACCGGTGTCACCATGGGCAATGCCAGTTCCACGTTGGTCACCGCCAATAACCTAAGCACCGGCACGATCTACGGCACCGGCGGCCTGCTCGGTGCCAACCTGCTCAATCTCGACGGCATGGCGCTGGGCATTACCTCGGCCAGCAATGGCGTTGTGCAGATCAACAACGCAGGCCTGATCGATAGCCGTGCATTGTTGAATCTATCGGTACTGAGTTCCGATACGCCGGTGATTGCGGTCAGCGGCGGCGGTACCGTCAATGCGGTCAATACCGGCACCATCAACGGACGTGTGGGCTTCCAGAGTTCGGCCACCGGCAATACCTTCGTCAACTCGGGCACCATCAACGGCAGCGTGTCGATGGGGGCGGGCAGCACCAACAGCTTCACTGCGGTGACCGGCGGCAGCGTCAACAGCAGCGGTGGACTGGCGCTCGAACTGCTGGGGCCCGGCGGCTTGCTGAGCTTCGCGCAGACCGGCGTGGTGGATGGTGGTGCAGGCGGCACCAATACATTGATCCTGCAGAATTCGGCAACCGGCACCGGCACTGGCAGTACCGGTGTTGGATCGCTCAGCACGGCGCAGTACATCAATTTCGGCAGCCTGCGCGTCAACAGCGGTACCTGGTCGGTCGGTGGCGGCAGCAACTTCGGCAGCAGCGCGCTCAATGGCGGCGTGTTGCAGTTCGCAAACCCTGCCCAGCTCGGCACCAGCATCGCTGCCAATGGCGGTGCACTGGAAGCCACTGCCGCAGGGTTGACGTTGAACCCCACCGGCGGCATCGCGCTGGGTGCAGGTGGGCTGACCTTGCAAGGCGCCAACGGCTTGACCGTCACCAGCCCAATCACCGGCACCGGTGCGCTGACCAAGACCGGCACCGGTGCCCTGGGTTTGAGCGGTGCCAATACCTTCAGCGGCGGCGTGAACCTGCTGGGTGGCGCGCTGACCGTCGGCAACAACGGCGCGCTGGGAAGTGGCACCGTCAACGCATCTGCTGGCAGCCTACTTTCAAGTACTGCAGTCAACTTGCCGAACGCGTTCGTACTCAACGATTTCATCGGCATCGGCGGTGCCAACAACCTGCGGCTTGGCGGCGGTATCAGCGGTGCCGGGGCGCTGAACAAGATCGGCACCGGCACGCTGACCCTTGGCGGCACCAATACCTACGCCGGTGGTACCTCGCTGGGTGCTGGCACCGTGCTGCTGGAAACCTCCGGTGCGCTCGGCACCGGCACGGTGACCGCAGCGGGTGGGCTACTGGATACCACCGCTGCGCTGACACTGAACAATGCATTTGCGCTGACCAACACACTGGGCCTGGGTGCCAGCAGCAACGCGCTGACCTTGAGCGGCACGCTTGCCGGTGCCGGTGGCATCAACAAGACCGGCACCGGCACGCTCGCGCTCAACGGCACCAACACGTATACCGGCGGAACCACGCTGGCATCGGGCGCTTTGCAGCTCGGGACGGCGTCCGCACTGGGAACGGGCGCATTGAATGTCACCGGACCGGCCAACCTGAGCACCGGCGCTGCGTTGACGGTGGCCAACGGCATCAACCTCGCAGGTCCGTTGAACTGGACCGGCGCGCAGGCGCTGACCCTCAGCGGTGCCATCACTGGCGGCGGCAGTTTGATCAAGAGCGGTGCGGGCGACCTCACGCTGACCAACAGTAATGCCTATACCGGCGGTACCACGCTGAGCACCGGGCGGCTGGTGGTCGGCTCCAACGCGGCGCTGGGCACCGGCACGCTGACCGCCAGTGGCGGCGTGCTGGATGCGGCCACAGCGGCGACGCTCGGCAATGCCATTACGTTGACCGACACCATGGGCGTGGGCAGCAACGGCAACGCCTTGAACTTGACAGGCACGATTGGCGGCAGCGGTACGTTGAACAAACTCGGCACCGGCACACTCACGCTCGGTGGGCTCAATACCTATGCCGGCGGCACGCTCCTCAATGCCGGCGTCCTGCAGGTGACCAATGACGGATCACTCGGCAGCGGTGCATTGACCGTCACCGGTAATGCCAGTCTGCAGGGCACGGTACCTACCACGGTAGCCAACGATATTGCGCTGACCACCGGCGCGCTCAGCCTTGATGGCACCCAGGCACTGACCCTGAGCGGCGATATCAGCGGTGCGGGCAGCCTGATCAAATCCGGTAGCGGTGACCTTAGCCTGAGCGGAAGCAATGTGTACAACGGTGGTACCACGTTGAGTACAGGGCGTTTGTTCGTGGGCAGTAACTCTGCGCTGGGTCTTGGGACACTCAGTGCCGCTGCCGGCACCACGCTGGATTCGACAGCGGTGACCACGCTCGCCAATGCCATCGCATTGGCTGGCGCAGTCGACATCGGAGGCAGTAACGCACTGACGCTCACCGGCGCAATCACGGGCGCCGGCAGTCTCGACAAGCTTGGTCCCGCCAGCCTGACCTTGTCGGGCAACAACACCTATGCCGGTGGTACGCGGCTGTCCGCAGGCAGCTTGGTGCTCGACAGCGATACCGCACTGGGCACAGGCACCTTGACCATCGGCGGCGGTCTGCTCGACAGCACCGCAGCACGCATCGTCGATAACAACGTGGCACTGGAAGCGGATCTGCAACTCGGCGGCAGCCAGGATCTTGCGCTCAACGGCGTCGTCGGCGGCGTGGGTGGGTTGATCAAGGACGGCGGCGCCACACTCACCCTGGGGGGACCAAACACCTTTGCCGGCGGCGTGGATCTCAATGCAGGCGCGTTGCTGATCGGCAACGCCACTGCACTGGGCAGCGGCGTGCTGACGGCGGCCGATGGCACGCAACTGCAAGCCACCACGGCAACCACGATTGGCAACGATGTCGCCTTGAACGGCGCGCTCTCGCTTACCGGCAACAACGATCTTGGCGTGACCGGCATCGTCAGTGGCGCAGGTAGCCTGATCAAGCAGGGTACTGGTGCGCTTACGCTCTCCGGCAACAACCTCTACACCGGTGGGACCGTGCTGGACGCCGGTACGTTGGTGGTCGGCAGCAACACTGCACTGGGCACCGGCGCACTCACTGCTGCCGATGGGACGCAACTCACTGCCAGCACTGCAGTGACGTTGCAGAACGCGCTCAACGTTGCCGGTCAACTTGGCATCGATGGCCAGGACCTCACGCTCGATGGCGTGATCGATGGCGCCGGCAGCTTGATCAAGAATGGCCCCCAGACGCTCACCCTCACTGGCAACAATACCTGGGTGGGCGGCCTGCAATTGCAGGGCGGCGCGTTGCTGGTCGGCAGCGATACCGCACTGGGATTAGGCACGCTGACTGCGGCGGCTGGCACCACGCTGGATGCCACCACCGCAGTGACACTGGGCAATGCGCTCGCATTGAACGGCGCGTTGACGCTGCCCGGCACGCAGGACACCACGCTCAATGGCGTGATCAGCGGCATCGGCAGTCTGGATAAACAAGGCGCGGCCACGCTGACCTTGAACAACGCCAACAGCTTCAGCGGCGGCGTTGCGCTGGATGCAGGGCGTGTGGTGCTGGGTAACGACACTGCGTTGGGTGTGGGTGGTCTGCTGGTCGGCGGCGCTGCGGAACTGGATACCAATGCAGCGCTGACGCTGGGCAACACGGTGCAGTTGAACGATCAGCTCACCCTGATCGGCAGCAACGATCTGACCTTGAACGGTGCCATCAGCGGTACCGGTAGCCTGATCAAGAATGGCGCCACCACGTTGTCGCTCAATGCAGGCAACACGTACGCAGGCGGCACCACATTGGCGGCGGGCACCATTGCGGTCGGTGCGAACGATGCGCTTGGTACCGGCAGCCTGTCGGTCATCGGCAACGCGGCGTTGAGCAATGCGATCGCGGTGGCATTGGGCAACGACATCGCACTTGGCGCAGCGCTCACAGTGGACAACGGCGCAGACATGCTGGTCAGTGGCAACATCAGCGGTGCAGGCGATTTGATCAAGACCGGCGCCGGGACCCTGACCTTGAATGGCAGCAACAGCTACACCGGCCCGTTGGCGATTCAGGCCGGCACGCTGGTGGCCAGCACCGGCGCGGCGCTGGGCAATGCCAGCAACGTCGATGTGGCGGCGGGCGCGGTGTTGAATCTGACCAACGGCGGCTTGATCACTGCGCTCAGCGGTGCCGGCAATGTCGACACCGATGCGGGCGGTACGCTGCAACTGGGCGGTGGCGATTTTGCCGGCAGCCTGGGCGGTGGCGGCAATCTGGACAAGGTCGGCACGGGCACGGTGCGCTTGCTCGGCGCCAGTGCAATTGGCGGTGCCACGCAAGTCAGTGGCGGCACCTTGGATGTGATCGGCAGTCTCGGCACCAGCGCGTTGAACGTGGCGCTCGGCGGCACGCTGACGGGCACCGGCACAAACGGCAGTGTGGCCAGTGGCGTCACCATCGGCGATGGCGGCCGGCTTGCGTTGACCAGTGGCTCCTCGCTGAGCGTGGGTGGTTTGTCGCTGGCACCGGGGGCGTTTGTCGATGTTGCGCTGGCAGTGCCGAGCAACACGCGTCTGCTCGCCGTCAACGGCGATCTCACCCTGGACGGCACGCTCAACATCACCGACATCGGTGGCTTCGGCACCGGCGTGTATCGCTTGATCGACTACACCGGCCTGCTCACCAATAACGGGTTGGCATTCGGCGTGATTCCCGGCAGCGTGGATCTGAGCCAGCTCGCCCTGCAGACCGCCATCGGCCAGCAGCTCAATCTGGTGGTCACCGCGCCGGGCAGCATCGTGCAGTTCTGGGATGGCGTGCAGACCACCGCCAATGGCACCGTCGATGGCGGCGCCGGTACCTGGGGTGCGGCCACCAACTGGACCAGCCAGGACGGCACCGCCAACAGCACCTGGCAGGGCGATTTTGCGGTGTTTGCCGGTACCGCAGGTGCGGTGGGCGTGCAGGGCACGCAGAGCATCGGTGGCCTGCAGTTCGTCACCGACGGGTATCAGTTGACCGACGCCAGCGCCGGTGCGCTGGACGTGGTCGCACCGTTGACCGCAGTGCGTGTGGACCCGGGTGCAACTGCCACGATCGACGTTGCGATTTCCGGCGTTGGTGGCGTGGAGAAACTCGACACCGGCACGCTGGTGCTCGACGCGGCCAATAGCTACACCGGCGGTACGGCACTCAGCGGCGGCACCCTGGTGCTTGGCGACGCGCAGGCACTCGGCACCGGCACGTTGACTGCGGCAGCCGGCACCAACCTCGATAGCAATCAAGCATTGGCAGTGGGCAATGCGGTAGTTCTCGGCGGTGCGCTCAATCTGGTTGGCAGTAACGATCTGACCTTGTCCGGTGCGATCAGCGGTGCGGGAAGTCTGATCAAGAACGGTGCGTCCACGCTGACGCTGGATGGCGCCAACAGCTATGTTGGCGGCAGCGTGTTGAACGCGGGCACGTTGGCGGTTGGCAGCAACAGCGCGTTGGGTGTCGGCAGCCTGTCTGTGCTGGGCAATTCCACCTTGAGCAACGCGATTGCGCTGGCCTTGGGCAATGCGATCAATCTGGGTGCCGATCTGACCATTGCCAGTGCAGATGATCTGGCACTGACCGGCGCCATCAGCGGTGCCGGTGCGTTGACCAAGAATGGGTTGGGCACACTGACCTTGTCCGGCCCCAACAGCTTCACCGGCCCGGTGGCGGTGCAGGCCGGCGTGCTGGCGACCGCTGCACCTGGTGCGCTGGGGAATGCCAGCGCAGTGGATGTCGCGGCAGGCGCCGGACTCTCGCTGGGCAGCAACACGGCGTTGGGTGCGGTGACCGGGCAGGGCAATGTCGCGATCCTTGGCGGCAATACGCTGCAGCTGGGCGTCAACAACGTCAGCAGCACCTTTGCAGGCAGCCTGAGCGATGCCGGCAATCTGGAGAAGGTGGGCACGGGTACCGTGCAGCTCACCGGCGTCAGCGCGCTCGGCGGCACCACCCAGATCACCGCAGGCACGCTGGATGTGGATGGTCTGCTGGCAAGCACCGGCGGTGTGACTGTCGCAACGGGCGGCACGCTGAGCGGTAGCGGCGAAGTCGCTGCACCGGTCACCGTCAACGATGGCGGCCGTCTGGTGGTGACCAGTGGTGCGGTGTTGACCACCGGCACATTGAACCTGGCGCCCAACGCCAGCATCGATGCGTTCCTCGGCACACCCAGCAACACGGGTGTGTTGGCGGTCAATGGCGATCTCACCCTGGACGGCACGCTCAACATCACCGACATCGGTGGTTTCGGAAATGGCGTGTATCGCCTGATCGATTACACCGGCGCACTGACCAATAACGGTCTGGGCTTCGGCACCATTCCGGGCACCATCGATCTCACCCAGTTGGCGTTGCAAACCGCGTTGTCGCAGCAAGTCAACCTCGTGGTTTCCGCACCCGGCACCAATGTGCAATTCTGGGATGGCGCGCAGACGCTGGCCAACGGCGGCATCGATGGCGGCGCAGGCGTGTGGGCAGCCGGTCCGACCAACTGGACCACGGCCGATGGCTTGCTCAACAGCGACTGGCAAAACAGCTTCGCCGTCTTCGCCGGCCCGGCAGGTAACGTAGGCGTGCAGGGCACACAAGGCATCACCGGGATCCAGTTCGCCAGCGACGGCTATGTGCTGAGCGATGCCGGCGCCGGTGCACTGAGCGCCAATGCGGCCACCACCATCGTGCGCGTCGATCCGGGCGCCACCGGCACCATCGATGTGACCATCGGCGGCACCGGCACGCTGCAGAAACTCGATACCGGTACATTGATCCTGGGCGCCGCCAACACCTACACCGGCGGCACCGCACTCGGTGGCGGCACGCTGGTGTTGGGCGATGCACAGGCATTGGGTACCGGTACGCTGACTGCGGCAGCGGGCACCACGCTGGATACCGATCAGGCACTGACGGTCGCCAATGCGCTGGATCTGAGCGGTGCACTCACGCTGGCGGGCAGCAACGATCTCACCCTGACCGGTGCGATTGGCGGTGCCGGTGGCTTGATCAAGATCGGTGCGACCGCGCTGACGCTCAGCGGCAACAACAGCTATGCCGGCGGCACCGTGCTCAGCGATGGCACCCTGGCGGTCGGCAGCAACACCGCGCTGGGTAGCGGCGGTTTGTCGGTGGTCGGCGATGCGGTGCTGAGCAATGCAGTTGCCGCAACACTGGGCAATGCGGTCACGCTGGGCGCTGCGCTCACTGTCGATAATCCGGCGGATCTGACCCTGGCCGGCGACATCAACGGCAGCGGTGCATTGATCAAGACCAACACCGGCACGCTGACGCTCGATGGCAGCAACAGCTACACCGGTGGCACCACGCTCAACGCCGGCACGCTGGTAGGCGATAGCGCAAGTTTGCAAGGCGCGATCGTCGACAACGCGACCCTGGCATTCAATCAGGTGGGCGATGGTGTGTTCACCGGCTCGATCACCGGCACTGGCACAGTGATCAAGGATGGCGCCGGCGCTCTGTTGCTCAACGGTGCGAATGGTTACACCGGTGGCACCACGATCGTTGCAGGGACGTTGATCGGCGACACCACCAGCCTGCAGGGCGACATCGCCAACAACGCGGCCCTGGTCTTCAATCAGGCCACCGGCGGCGTGTATGCAGGCACGGTCAGCGGGACGGGTTCGCTGCAAAAGGCCGGCACTGGCGTGTTGCAGTTGATCGGTCCCAACAGCTACACCGGCGGCACGGTGGTCAGTGCCGGTACGTTGATCGGCAACACCACCAGCCTGCAGGGCAACGTGGTGGACAACGGCACGCTGGTGTTCGATCAGGCCACCGATGACGTGTTTGCCGGCGCCGTCAGCGGCACCGGGAGCGTGATCAAGCAGGGTACGGGCGCGCTGACGCTTGTCGCTCCCAATACCTATAGCGGTGGTACTACGATTGCCAGCGGCAGCCTGATCGGCAACACCACCAGCCTGCAAGGCAACATCCTCGACAACGCGGTGCTGGTGTTCGATCAGGCTGGCGCCGGTACATTTGCCGGCAACATCACCGGTAGCGGTGCGTTGATCAAGACCGGGGCCGGTGCACTCACGCTGGATGGCGTTAACGCCTATCTCGGTGGCACCACCATCGCTGCCGGTACGCTGGTCGGCGATACCGACAGCCTGCAGGGCAACATCGCCAATAACAGCGCGCTGGTGTTCCAGCAGACCACCAATGGCACCTACGCAGGGACCTTGTCGGGCACTGGCAGCCTGCTCAAGGATGGTGTGGGTACCTTGCTGGTCACCGCAAACAGCAGTGGCTTCACCGGGCCGACCACGATCGCCGCAGGCACCCTGAGCGTAGGCAACCCGGCCAATCCGGGCGCTGCGTTGGGCGGACCGGTCACGGTGGGACCGGGCGGCACGCTCACCGGTAGCGGCAGCGTGGGCAGCCTGATCTCGGGCGGCACCGTTGCGATCGGCGGCACCACCGGCACGATCAGTGTCGGCGGCAATGCCACGCTCGGCAATGGCTCCACCTTGCTGGTTACGCCTGGAACAGGTGGCGCGGTTACACCCATCAGCGTGGGCGGTGCGGCCACGTTGTCCCCGGGCAGCACTCTGCAGTTGGTGCGTGCGACGGATCTGCCGTTGTTTACCGAGATTCCGGTCATCAACGCCGCTGGCGGGCTCACCGGACAGTTCACCAACGTTGTTTCTGATTACGCTTTTGTAGAGCCGAACGTTAGCACCAGCGCTACTGCGTTGTCGGTGTCGCTTGGTCGCAATACCGTCGCGATGGTCGACGCTGTCAACACACCCAACCAGCAAGCTACTGCGTCTGCGGTAGATGGGTTGCCGACCACCAATCCTGTTTATCAGGCAGTCGTACGCCTGCCCGACGATCCGGAAGCAATCCGCACCGCGTTTGCCTCGCTGTCTGGCGAAAGCCATGCCAGCACGGCCACTGCGTTGCTGGATAGCCGCTTCCTGCTGAGCGGCGTCGGCAACCATCTGCGTGGCGATAGCCAGGACGCGCGCGTGGGAGACACCACGGTATGGATCACCGGTCGCAGCCTGCCCAATCGTATCGATGGCAATGCCAATGCGGCCTCGGTACGTCGCGAGGACAACGGCATCATGGCAGGCGCAGAACGGCGCATCGGCGAGCGCAGTGTGCTCGGTATCGCGGTCGGTAATCAGGACATCGAAACCCGCTCGCGCGAGTCCTTCGATCGCTCCGATATCGATGGCACCCATGCCGGCATCTACGGCCAGGCCGATTGGTCCGCGTTCGCGCTGCAAGCCTCGGTGGACTATGCCGATTACAGCGTGGACAGCACGCGTCGGGTGATGTTGCCCGGCGTGCTCGAAGAGCGGCTGAGCAGCAATTACGATGCGAAGGCCATCACCGTGTCGCTGGAAGCGGCCTGGAATCTGCGCACCGGCAACGCGGTGTACAGCCCCTTCATCGCGGCCGACTACACGCATCTGAAGGCCGATGGTTTCAACGAGCGCGGCGGCATTGCCGGGCTGTCGGTGGACAGCGCCAAGGACGAGTACACCACCAGCACGGTGGGTGTGCGTGGGCGTTGGCAGCTGGGCCAGGCGGCCGGGTTGTATGCGTCGGTGGGTTGGCGGCACGCGTTCGGCGACCGCGCTGTGGAACGTTCTGCCGGTTTCATCGGCACCGGCTCGCAGTTCTCGGTGCAGAGCGTCACCCTGGCGAAGAATGCGGTAGTGGGCGAATTGGGCGTGAGCCTGATCACCTCGCCTGCCAGTCGCCTGTCGTTGTCGTTGCAAGGGCTCAACGGCGATGGCCAGACCGCTTACGGCGGCCAGGTCACCTGGGGCTGGAACTTCTGATTCACTGCAGACCAAAAAGCCCCGGCACTGCCGGGGCTTTTTTTTGGCCGATACAAAGGCACGCACATACAGCGTCATGCTTGCACTTGCACTTGCACTTGCAGCGCACCCGCACTGGCTGGCACTGGTCACCTGCGTCAGCAACCGCAGCGTGGGCATAGCGCAGGCCGACTCCGCACACCGGCCATGCAGCCTTGCGGCCACACTGCCGGTCTGCAGCCGGCGCTTAGAACTGCCAGCGCAGGCCGACATTGGCGTTTATGCTGTTGACATCCGAACGACCACGCTCGGCACCCACGTTGCCGTAGATCGAGAACGCATCGTTCACCTGGTAACGCACACCGACCGAGGCACGCAGCGATTGCTTGGACACCGGCTCGCCGGCGACGTTGAAGCGCGCTTCCGGCAAATCGGTGAACCATGCGGTGAAGTCGGCGTTCGGGTTGCCGAACAGCGAGCGGTAGGCAACCAGACCATCGAAGCCCCACTTGCCGCGCGTCAGATGGCCACGCACGCCCACTTCGCCGTAGCCCGCGCGCAGCGTGTCGCTACCGGCACTCAAGCCCAGGCCGGTGGCCGATGCTTCGCTGAAGGCATCCTGCTTCTGGCTGACCACACCGACGGCAACGAACGGCGACAAACCCGCGTGCGGCAGCAGGCCGAGTTCGGCGCGCAGCGACCAGTTGGTGTCGTGGCGACGATCCTGCAGACGCTCGCCGATGCTGCCCGCTTGCACGCTGCGTTCGGTTTCCACATTGCTCATGCCATACGAACCGATGCCCGAGAGGTAGGCCTGGCCGATCGGCTGATACAGATACGCCGTCATCGCAAAACGGTCCGAGCGCAGACGGCTGGCCGAGGCATCGATGTTTGCACGGTCCTGACCCGAGCTCACCGCCGCACCCACGACCGTGCCGGTGCTGCCCACCGGCAGATCCACACCGAAGGTGGTGGACTGCTGGGTGTAATCGGCCGAGTCGAAACCGTTGCCGCCCAGGTTGCCGTCCAGATAGCTGCCCTGCATCCAGGTGGTCAGCGTGGTGGTGTCGGCCAGGTAGGGCAGGCGATTGGCAGCCAGGCGCGCATCGTTGAGTGCGGACTGGAAGCCCAGCGTGCGCTCGATGCCGTGTACCTGGCCAGCCAGGGTCGGCAGCGACGCGGCAACCTGCGCATCGGTGGCCGCCAGCAGCGAGCCGGTGGCGCTGATCAAACCACCCAGATTGTCGGTATCGCCCGAAGCCACACGCGTATCCAGCACCTTGACCAGCGTATCGGCCTGCGCGGCACCGTTGACCACCGATTGCGGCGCACCGGCCGCCTGCGCGCTGGCAGCGGAAGCATTACGCGTCAGCGTGGCGGTGACGGTGGTGGGGTCGTAGGCGAGTGAGGCGGTCCAGAAGAAATTGTTGGCGTACTGCACGCGATCGAAGGTGCCCTGCAGGTTGCCCGCCTGGACGATCTTTTCGCTGCTGCCGACGGTGTAGCCAGCCGCTTCCGGCAGCAACAGCAGATTGCCCTTCAGGCTGGCCTGGCCGGTGACGGTCAGGCCCTTGCCCAATTCGAGTGCGGTGGTGCCGGTGTTGTTGACCAGGCTGTAGTTACCGTTGATCACACCGCCGTGCGATTCGAAGGTGGCCGAGTTGAGCACGATCACATCCGAGCGCAGGCTGCCGGACAGTGCGAGCACGCCGTCGCTGACGCTGGTGCCGCCGGTATAGCTGTTGTTGCCGCTGAGCGTGAGCTTGCCGGCGCCGTTCTTGGTCAGGTTGCCCGCGCCGGAAATGTCGTTGCTGAAGGTGCTGTCGTAGCCGGAGGTCACATTGGCCGACCAGTTGTTGACGAACTGCGCCGGGCCCTTGATCGCCTTGGCCGCATTGACCAGGCCATAGCCGTATAGCGCATCCACGCCCGGGTCGCCCAGATCGGTGGCAGTGGTCAACAAGGTCTGCTGCAGGTTGGAGGCGCTCATCCACGGATACACGCCCAGCACCTGCGCCGCCACGCCGGTGACGGCAGCGGTGGAGAACGAGGTGCCGGCGATCTGGCCCTGCAACTCGGTGCCTGCCAAGGCCGGGGCGAAGTAGCTGCCCGGCGCCACCAGGCACCACTGCGCAGCGGCGCCGCAATGGTTGGAATAGCTGGTCAGGCCGGCGGCATTGCCGGCGCTGTCGATATTGATTGCGCCCACTGCCAGCCAGTTGTTGCGCAGGCTGGCTTCCTGCACCGGGGTCGCCGCCGGGTAGGACGCTTCGGACGCACCTTCGTTGCCGGTCGATGCCACGATCAGCGCATCGGCCTGCACCAGCGGAGCCAGTGCGAACTTCCAGGCCAGCGCGGCGTTCGCGCTGCTGGCAGCATCTGCATACGAGGCACCGATCGAAAGGTTGGCAATCCGCACGCCGGCAGCCGCCAGATCCACCGCGGCGCGGCGAGCCTGCTGGGTGCCGCAGGAATTTTCGGCGCAGATGCGCGCATAGAACAGGTCTGCATCCGGCGCGACACCCCCGGCAAAGCCGTCCTGCGCCGACCCCAGCACCAGCGCCGAGATGACCGTGCCGTGGCCACGCAAGGCGTTGGACGAAGATTCGGGCGTGCCGGGGCTGGCGGTGTAATCGTTGAAGCTGTCGACCTTGCCGCTGATCGGCGCGTAGCTCGGCACCAGGTTGTCGTCCAGCACGGCCAACTTCACGCCCTGGCCGCGGGCACCGGCCTGCTGCGCCAGATCCGCATTGGTCGGTACCAGCAGGTTGCTGCCCAGGCCTTGGTAACGGGCCGGTGCCGGAGCGGTCTTGGGCAGTGGGTCGGCCGTGGGGGTTGGCGGGGGCGCAGTTGGCATCGGCGTCGGCGCCGGTGTCGTCGGAGTTGCAGGTGCAGGCGTGGACGGCGTCGGGGTCACAACCGTGGTCTGCGGCGGGTCGCTGCGGACGTTGCCGCCACCGCCACCGCCGCCACAGGCGGTCAGGACGAGGCAGGATGCGATGGTCGTTGCGAGTAGCGAGCGATTCATAGTTTGTTTAATCCGGTCATTTGGCGCGCCGCTACTGCTGAATATCTGAATTTGGCGCAAAGGTTTCCCACGTCGGCGGTCGCGCAGACGGAGGCATTTAATTTCACGGGTTATTCACTTTATTCTTCGCCGATCCGTCCCTTCGGATAAACGACGCTTAGAACGCGGGGAATGCAGTGATGCATCCAATCGTGTGCTTGCGAGATTGTTTAACGGCGCTATCCAGAAACTCTAAAACCTGAATGGTCAGTTGCAATTCAGAGAAAAAGCGAGCCAATAGACATCGGCGACTTAATCCATAGCGAGAAAGGATTAGAACGCCGCTAGCGAGCTCTAGTACAGAGAAAGTCGGAGCGAACGCGACCGTAAAACATCACATTTCTCAGGGGGCGGCAATCCTAAATGCGATTGCTATCGCAGTGAATCAGGGATATACCTCAAGCTGTCGGTGAATTCCTCACACGCTGTAGCGGATTCGACCGTAAGTTAGCGAATCTAACGGGCTCTGCCGTATGAGCGGCGAATGGTTTTTCCCGCGATATACAAGCAGCAGGATTTTTATCGCCGGTCAATGTTTAAATTAGTATATTCACATGAATTTATACTAAGCAGCCACAACCAATGGAATCGATTGTGCAAAATTCAATGGTTTTGGCATACCAATCGGCCTAGATATCTGTATGGGCAGCTAGCGTGATTGGAGTGGTTGCTCGATAGAAGCCGAGTCTCTTCAGGCACGAAAAACGCCGTTGCTGCTAGCGAACAGGCGCTTTTTTAGTCCAGCGATCAATCGGGCAATAAAAGATTGAAGCCCAGCGTGAACCACGGCGTGTTGTCTGCGCCATGCTGATACCCGGCCAGTAGATCAATGCTTGCACGCTCGCCGAGCAGGCGCCGCAGTCCAGCCTGCTGGGCAAAACCGCCACCGTCCTCGCCAAACGCCTCGGCCAGCACCGTCCAGGCCGGGCCGAGCGTGTACTCCACGCCCACGCTTGCCGTCAGCGCCATCGCCGCGCCGCGGGGTGTGTTTGCGCCCACGTTCAGATGCAGCAAGCTGCGTCGGTCCGCATCCAGCGCAATGCTCACCGGCACATTGAGGATCAGCCCATCCAGCCGCTGCCGGCGCATGTCCCAGTTCGCCCCCAGCGAGGCACCCATGCCCCAGCGCTGCTGGTCCAGATCGCGAAACAGCCGCTTCACGCCCAGAGCGGCGATACCGGCCCGGGGTTGGTCGCTGAATGTCGACAGCCCAAGGCTGACTTCGTTGCCGGCCCAGGTGCAGGCAGGCACGGCGGTCAATTCGCGCCCCGGGTGCGAGCCACGTAGCCAGGTTTCCACCTGGCAGCGTCCTTCCGGGGTCAGAGCGGCATCGTCGGTGGTCAGGCTGGCGGCGGCCTGCGCACGGGACGCAAGCACGGACGCAGCTGCCAGCAGCAGGGCGGGGAACAGCTTCAGGGACATCGGCACTCTCCAGGGTCGGAGCGCCAAAGACCGCGCCTTGGGTCTAGCTGGATTGTGTGGGTAATGCAGGCAATGCGTGGGCGCAAGCGCACGCATTGAGCCCCGCCCTGTGCGGACGGAGCCGACCTTGGGTCAGGATCCGTCGGCGCAGGTGCCGCGACGCAATCGACTATGACTGTCCAAGGAGCAGGCCTCTGGGGTGGGGGACGAAAAACGTGGCGCATGATGCGCTAGAGCCCGCAATGAAATCAATCCGGGCATGTGCACTCCGCACACGCGTGACATAACGCTCAACGGGCTGTTTTCGCGATGAACGCACGCAGATCCTCGGCCAGATGGCGGCGCTGCTTTGGATCCTCGGCGATGCCATGTCCCGCCGGGTAAGCGGCCGATGTCCAGCGCGATCGATCGATCTCGGCATGATCGAGCAGATAGAGTCCCCGGTAGAGCGGCGTGGCCGTGTCGTAATAGCCGCCTGCGGTAAACAGCTGCAGTTTGGGATTGGCGTGCATGGCATCGACGAGCCACTCGGTGGCATCGAGGGAGTCGTTGTGGACTTCCTCGGAGGCGGATGGTGTGCGGAAGTACCAGTTGCCGTTGTTGATGCTCAGATTCAACGGGCGATAAGGTGCTGCCACCCGATATCCCAACGTTGCCAGATACCGCTCCATCAGCGCTGCAGGACGTTTGCCGAGCGTCATCGATGGGTCGTTGTACGGGTCGGCAAGCCCTTCGAATTCCGCGCCGCCCACCACACGGGTATCCAGACTGCCGACCTGGCCGTTTGCATGGGTCAGGACCAGATGCTCACCGAATTGCTTGCGGTCGATGCGTAACCTGGACGCTTCCAGCACATCGGCCGGCACGCCGGTCTGCGCGCTCATTTCGGTGGCAACCGCCTGCAGGCGTTGCTTCGACACGCCATAGCCTTCGAGCAACGCCGGTGCATAGCGATCGCGCGCAAACTGCAGCGCATCTTCATAGGCCTGCTCGGCCGACGAAGCAGCAGCGCGTCGGGCACCGTGCACATAGGCCGTGGTCGCCAGGCTGGGCAACAAGGTCAGCGCTGCGAGATCATCGTCCTGGTGATTGCTCAGGAACAACGACAGCAGCATGACGCCCGACACGTTGAGCCTTGGCTTGGCTGCATCTTCGTGCAATACCGCCAGACTGCGCATGGTTCCGTAACTTTCTCCCAGCAACAGCTGCGGCGCGTTCTTGCGGTGATGGGCAACCAGCCAGGCGTCGATCACCGCGACGATCGAGCGTGCATCGCCGGGTGTGTTCCAGACGCTGGACGCATCCGTACCAGCAAACGGAAAGCTGGCGCCGGTGCCCAGTGGATCGATGAACACCAGGTCCGTGGCGTCCAGGATGCTGTCGGGGTTGTCGCCAATCGCGCCAGTCGCTGCATCGTAGAGACGCGGGCCGATGCCTTCCATCTGCAGCGACCACGATGCCGCGCCCGGGCCGCCGTTGTAGACGAAGGTCACCGGTCGCTCGGTCCCGGGCCTGGACCGGGCCACATACGCCTGAGTCACGATCGCACCGATGCTGCGTCCGTCCGGGTCGCGCACCGGCCACTCGCTGACGGTGGCGCTGTACCGCAGTCGCTGGCCGCGCAACCGGAGCACGTGCGAGGTGGTCACTGGTAGCGCCAGCGGCCGGGTGCGTGTCGCAGTGGGCGCGAACGCATTGCGTGCGGCATCTGTAGCCGGTACATCTGGAAGTGCTGCCGCGCGCGCGTCTGCAACGGCCAACGTCACGAGCATGAAGACGATTTTTGCAAAAGGACGCATCGGCATTTGTCTTTGGAAGGGAATGGACTTTACGCAAACCGCATGCCAGTTCGGTCGCACTGCTAGCGTGTCGTTACGCGCCGCTGGACGAGGGTTTCTAACCATGCACGGCGGGGGCGCGCACCACCTGAGTGGTGAGCTCAGCCTGCCTGGGCGACGGCTTGCGTTGCAAGCCATCAGCGACGGCTGATGTCCGCGCGGACGTCCGCCACGCCGGAGCGGACGTCCGCAGACACTGCAGTTTCTGAAAACTGCTTACCAGCCTTTCCAGCGATGCTGACTCGATGGGCGACTTGATTACGGATTGAAATCGATCATCGCCAGGGTGCCTTCGGCGATCGTCGACTCCAGATGCAGCCGCCAGCCGAAGCGCTCGCAGATGCGCCGCGTCAGGAACAGCCCCAGACCCGAACCGCCGCCTTGCTTGACCGAGTGTTTCAGCGAGGCTGTGTAGTGCTCGGCCGCCTTGGCGGTGTCGAAGCCTTCGCCGGTATCGCGAATGTAGAGTTTGTTGTTGATCAGCGAGACGTGGATTTCGCCGACGTAGGTATGGTCGGCTGCGTTGCGCAGCAGGTTGCCGACGGCGATGCGCACCATCGATTCGGACGCGTGCAAGACCAGCGGCTCCAGCGCATCGATGTGGTAGTGCACCGGCTTTGCCGAGACCAGATACAGATGGTCCTGGACCAGATCGGGAAGCAGTCCGTGCAGGACGGTGATCTCCTCGCGCTCGGCAGGGGTTGGTTCGCGCGAAAGATACAGCAGCGCTTCCATGATCTGCTTGAGGTTGCCCACGGCCTCATCGATGCGATGCAACGGCCGCTGCGCGCGCTCCGGCAGCTGCTGCTTGTGCAGCACATCCGCCGCGCCGGAGATAACCGCCAGCGGCGTACGGAATTCGTGGCTGGCCTGGTCCAGCAGACTGCGCTCGCGTTCGATCGCGCGCGCTACACGTTCCAGGTGTGCGTTCGCCTCGCGCGCAATTGTATTGAGCTCGCTCTTGCGGTAGTCGGTGGGCAGCCGTTGCGCGGGTTGCAGCGGGTCCAGCTGCCGCATGCGCCGTGCCAGGTCGGTGACCGGCCGGGTCAGACTGATGAAGAGCCACCAGATGACGAAGGCGATCATCGCCAGATTCAACAGCATGAACAGCACGCTCACTTGAACGCTTTCGTTCTGCTTGTCTTCGAGCTCGGTCATGTCGATGCTCATGACCAATCGCCCTTGCGGCAGCATGGTGATCAACACCGAGTAACTGCGATCGGGCCGTGTCTGGCCCGGGGGTTCAGCGAACGGCCCCCAATGCGGTTGCAGGATGTTGATGAACTTCCTGGTCAGGAACGGGGCTCCCTTGGCGGCTTCCAGATCACCTTCGCCGTAATAGCCAGGGGCCAGCGCTGCGAAGAAGGCCGGCATTCCCGCGGGGAGTCGCGCAGGATCTGCCACCAGCCAGCCCTGCACCGGGCCATCGGTGGGGAGCGCGCTTTGCAACTCGGCCGCAGGCAGGTGCGCAATGCTTTGCGTGCTCGAGGTGAGCAGCTGTTTCCAGATCGGAGCTTCGATCAACTCCTGGCTCAAGAACCCCTGGACCGCCAACCCCAGGGCAAGCATCGCGCCGGACACGATCAGGCTGCTGCTGATCAACCACTGCAGACTTCCCAGGCGTGCGCCCAATCTCATCGCGTCCCACCACCCAGGCGATAGCCGACACCGGTGACGGTGTGCAGCAGCTTGTGTTCGCCGCCCTGATCCAGGGCACGCCGCAACACATGCATGTGCGAACGCAACAGATCGCCCTCGGGCAAGGCATCGCCCCAGATCAGGCTCTCCAATCGATCGCGACGTACGATTCTTGGCGACTCGCGCATCAGCAATTCCAGCACGTTACGCAAGGTGCTGGAGAGCACCACGCTACGCTCGCCCCGCGAGACCTTGAGGCTGTCCAGGTCGAAGCGCAAATCGCCGACCTGCAGCAAGTGCCCCGCTGTTGCTGCATTCGCGCTGGCTCTGCCCACCATCACGCGCAGGCGCATTTCCAGCTCCGGCAGCGCGACCGGTTTGACCAGATAATCGTCGGCGCCGTTTTCGAACCCGAGCAGCTTGCCTTCCAGCTGATCCTTGGCCGTGAGCATGATGATCGGCGTGCGGCAGCCATGGTCTTCGCGCAATTTGCGCAGCACGCTCATGCCATCCATGCGCGGCAGCATCCAATCCAGAATGATGGCGTCGTAGCGATTGCTGATGGCCAGATTCAGGCCGGAATTACCGTCGGGCGCGGCATCGGGTTGATGCCCGCATGCCTCCAGATAATCGAAGATATTAGCCGCCAGTGCGCGGTTGTCTTCGATGATGAGCACCTGCAATACCTGGGCATGCTGGATGGGGCTGGAGGTCATCGCATCGGTGTTTTTCAGGGTGGGAAACATCATACGCAGCATCGTCTCCATGCACTCGACCAGCTCGCGCAACAGGCGGCCGATCGATGCCAGCAGGGCAGGGGAATGCTCAAACATGCAGTAGCCAGCGCCCGGCACCGATCACGCCGGCAAGGCTTGCCAGCGCAACGCTGAGCAACAGCAGATTGATCGCCCATTTGATGGCGGTGTAGGTGGGCCGATGCCGCGCACGCAGCTGCTTTCCACGCGCCATCAGCGGGCTGATCCAGGTGAACAAAGCGCTCGCCGGGCCGCGCTTGTCGCGCGTGTCGTTGGGTGTCATCGCGGCACGCGCGAGCTGGCAGTACAGCAGGTTGAACAGCCTTCCCGGCCAGCGCATCGGCCTGGCGACGTCGCACATGAGGATCAGGCGCGGCGCATCGGTGTCGTTGCGGACGAAATGCAGATAGGTTTCATCGAAAATGAACGCCTGGCCGTCGTGCCAGGCACGCGTTTGGCCATCCACGTCGATGAAGCATTGCGCGGCATTGGGCGCGGCCAGGCCCAGGTGGTAGCGCAGCGAGCAGCCCAGCGGATCGGCATGCGGTGTGAGTCCCGAATGCGGCGGCAGGATCGCGAACATGGCGGCCTTGACCTGCGGATACTGCGCCAGTATCCGCAGCGTCTGCGGGCAGCTGGCACGCGCCGATGCATGCGTGTAGCCATACCAGCGCAGGTAGTAGCGGCTCCAGCCATATTTGTAGAACGTGCGAAATCCCACATCGAACGACGCCACCGAGCCTTCCCGGCGCGCCTCGTCGAAACTGCCGCCGGCCTGGATGGCCAGTGCCTCGTCGCGCATGACTTCCCAATGTTGCGCAAGCGAGGCCAGCATTGGATAAGAATCCAGCGAGACGAACGGGCCACGCGCTGCGCGTTTTGGTGAAGGTGTAGAGAATCACGTTGGGCAAGGCGAACACCGGCCAGCTCTTGCGCAGATATTGCTTCAGGCTGGCATAGCGCGCTCGACCGCGATACCGGTAGACGTAGGTCATCGCTGCGATCCAGCTCGCCACCAGGCACAGCAAGGTCCAGGCGATCATGCTGCGCTCGCGCGCAGGCATCGCTTACATTGCCGCTGCATGGCGGCGGCATGGCCCGGTGTCATCAAAAGCCCCTGGAAAAACCGATCAACACCGTGCCGACGCCGTCGGTATCGGGTTCGAGCAGCGGGCTGTCGCTGAGCTTGCTGGGCAACACGCTGTATTGCAGGCGCGTCATGAACTGCCAGCGCTTGCCGATCGGTCGCACGTAAGTGACACCCACGGTCGGCACGGTGGCCGAATCCGGCTTGTAATCCACCACACCGCGCGCGACTTCTTCGTCCAGCGTGCCGTAGTAGTAATTGGCCATGTCCTTGGAGAGATGGCTGACGCTGATGCTGGGCGTCAACCGGGCGCGTCCCACAGTGATGGGATAGCCGTAACGTGCGGTCAATTCTTAGCCTTCGCTGGTGCCGGTCACGTCGGCTTTGGCCGTGAACTCGAATTCGCCTGCCGCGCCTTCCCATGTGCCGACCAGACCCAGGTCCAGACTGTCGTCGCGATCTTCCAGCAACGCGCGATCGATGCCGTTGCGCGCCAATTCCTCGCTACCCAGATCGTCCGCCGCCACGCCATCCATGCGTAGCGCGGCAATCGCATCCAGGCTGAAGGTCTCGCCTTTGATGATGTGGTATCCGCCGATGATACCGCGCAAGAACACCCGCTCGCCCTCGAACAGGATCAATGGCACCGGGTTGATCCGCGTGCCCTCACCGGCGAACGGGCTATCCGAGGCAATCGCGCCCAGGCCCAGGCCCCAGCGATAAGGCGATTGTTCGGCTAGCGACGGGTCCGCTTGCGGTGTGGTCTGCGCTGAAGCGAGGGAGGGCAGTGCCAACAGCGTGGCGAGAACGAAACGTGAATGCGTCATGGGGAGGTTTCAGTGGGAGAGGGCAGCGCCGCCGCTGTGCCGACCTGCGGTCGAGCAGGGAGCGATGGCGCGGCAGCAGCGTGCGTCATGCATGTCGGCCAAATGTCGGCAGTGCAGCAGCGGCGCTTGCGACGTTCCACCGACCTCGGCGTGGCAACGTGCAGCGCAATCGCACTGCGTCCTATGCCGTCTTGCTTGCCACCACGATGCTTCGCCTATGGAGTTCGCCATGACCGCTTTCTGTAGTTGCCTGTCGTGTCCATCGCCGATACCGCCATATGCGAGATAAGGCGACGATCCTGACGTTGGCGCTGAAGATTGTTCCTGTTGCCGAAGCGGCCGCCTGGTTTCATCACGACCCGATTCGCGAGCTGGGAGATGAGACGGCAGCCGAACTCGCCACGCGGGGTCATTCCGCCCGGGTCGTCAGCTTTCTGCAGTCGGTTCTGCGCGGCGAACGCGACTGAAAAGGATGGGGAGCGCGGGTCTTACGCACCGTCCGGGCCAAGCCTGCAGCGCCGGCTTAATATGTGCTACTTGCACTCTTTTTTCAATCGGCCTAAGCTGCCGCCAAATTAAGTGCATATTGCACATATATGGATGGCCATGAACGACGACAAAGACCTCGATGTGCTGATCTGCGGCGCCGACGCCGCCGGGCTGATCCTGGCGCTGGAACTGGCGCGCCGGGGCGTGAAGTTCCGCTTGATCGACAAGATCAGCGAGCCGTTCGGTGGCTCGCGCGGCAAGGGCATCCAACCGAGAACGCTGGAGATTTTCGAAGACCTGGGCATCGCAAACCGCCTGGCAGCCGTGGGCGGCCCGTATCCGCCTGAGCGCAGCTATGCTCAGGACGGCAGCTACACGGACGCCGCACCCGATCGTGCGGAGCCAACCATGACCGAGCCGTTTGCGCAGCCATTGATGGCTCCGCAATTCCTGACCGAGCACCTGTTACGCGAGCGTCTCACCGAGTTCGGGCATGCCCCGCACTATGGGTGCGAACTCGTCGGCCTGGAGCAGGACGCCACCGGCGTGAGCGTGCAGCTGCGCGATGGCGGCGGCGCGCAAATGATCCGCAGCCGCTACCTGGTGGCAACCGATGGCGGCCGCAGCTTTGTGCGGCAGGCACTCGCGATCGATTTCCCAGGAAAGACGCTGGGCGTGCGCGCAATCGTGGCCGACGTGGTCATCCGTGGTCTGGATCGGGCGTATTGGCACCGCTTCAACCAGGCGTCGATGCAAACCCAGATTTCGTTCTGCCCGCTGGCCGGGACCGATTGGTTCCAGATCCAGGCACCGGTGCCGCTGGAAGGCGACATCGATCTGTCGGTCGGCGGCCTCAACGCGATGATCGCCGCGCGCATCGGCGACACCGCCATCCGCGTCGAGCAGGTGTTCTGGGCATCGGCATATGCGATGAACGCACGGCTGGCCGACCGTTATCGCGTCGGGCGCATTCTGCTGGCTGGCGATGCCGCACATATCCATCCACCGACTGGCGGGCAGGGGCTCAATACCAGCGTGCAGGATGCCTATAACCTGGGTTGGAAACTGGCTGCGGTAGTGCGCGGTGCGTCCGAGAGCCTGCTCGACAGCTACGAGCAGGAACGCCGCCCAATCGCTGTCGCAATGCTGGGCCTGTCGGTCAAGCTGCTCGACGCAGCCAAACAGGGCGACTTGCACCGCGGTCGGCAGACGCAGCAGTTGGACCTGCACTACGACGCCTCTGCATTGGTGTGGCCGACCACCTCTACGACCGCGATCGCCTCCGGTTCGCGCGCACCGGATGCACCCTTGCTTGGCGCGGCAGGGCAGGCAACGCGCCTGTTCGAGCTGTTCAAGGGACCGCACTGGACGTTGTTGGCTTACCAGATCGCTGCACACACGCTGCCGCGTTATCCGGGTGTTCGCAGCTATGCGATCGGTAGCGACGGCGATCTGCAGGATCCGGGCCAGCAGATCGAACGTGCCTATGGGCTAGCAGCAGGCGATCTGGTGCTGGTGCGACCGGATGGCTACGTTGCCCTTACCGGCAGTATCGAGGCAACGCAGCGCATCACCGACTACCTGCACACGGCAGGTGTTGTTGCGGCAGAGCATGCCGAATTCGAGTTGATATGATCATTCGAATCGACAAGTGTGAAGCTCCCGCGCACTGTCCTTCAGGTCGCAGAGATGACTGGGCGTCTTATGGAACGCCGCGTTTGAGATCGTCCGCAAACTTGCGTATCAGCCGCACCAGTGCATCGAGATCGCGCTCTTCCCATTCGGAAAAGATGGCGAACCCGATTTTCTTGCGCGCTTCATCCACCTTGTTGGTCATCGTCTTTCCCTTCCTGGTGATCACCGCCTCGCGCACACGACGGTCGGCAGCGCTCTCGCGCCGGCTGACCAGGCCTTGTTCTTCCAGCTTTGCAATTTGCCGGCTGACGGTGGTGTAGTCGCGACCCACGCGATCGGCAAGTTCGACCACGCCGATCGGTCCGAACCGTTCCACCAATACCAGCAACGGGAATTGCGCGCGCTCCAGGGAGATCCCGGCTTCCAGAATCATCGCTGCATCGCGCTGCGGCTGGTTCATGACGCCAACGATCTCAAGCAGCGCGCCATGCAGCTCACGCAGTCGTGCACCTTCAGGCGTGTCTTCGGTTTTCTTCATCAGGGCCGGGCCTTGTGTCAAATGGGTGCATTTTACACCCACCGATGATTGGCAGCAGCCTGTCATGAATGACGATCGTGCAGACCACAGGACCTGGGCGTGCATGTCCGATCTGTCGTTGCTCGATCACGTGTCGCCGTTGAACCGATGGCTGTTTTGCTACGCGTTCTTGCTGGGCACAGGGCTCATCGCCATGACGGCGGCTTCCAGACGGATCAGGTAATCGCTGAATCCGCCGGTGGCGCGGGCGTCGCGGCGGGCGCTGGTGTTGACGACCGGAGTGACCAGGCGCGCGATGTGCATGCCGGCGTTTTCCAGTGCGCAGACCAGGGCGACGTCTTCGCTGGAGGTGCGCGTGGAAAAACCGCCGGCGGCCAGATAGGCGGCTGCGCTCATGCCCAGGTTGGCGCCGTGCACATGCGGATGGCCGTCACGGCGGATTTCCGTGTCCATGAAGGCTTTGCGCGTCTCCGGCCGAAAGTCGCGCCAATCACCAACCTCCACGACGCCGCAGAACACATCGGCCGCACAGCCAAGCTGGGCCGACAACCAGTCCGGTGGCACGCGGGTGTCGGCATCGGTGAAGGCAAGCCAGCGCGCACCGCGGGAGATTGCCGCAGACGCCGCTGCCGCACGCGCAATGCCGACCCCGCCGCTGGTCTTGAGCGTCATGGCGCCATGCGAACGGGCAATGCTGCCGGTGAGGTCGGTGCAGCGGTCGAGCGCGACATGGATTTCCACGCGCTCGCCATACAATTGCGGATGCCGGGCTGCCACCAAGATGGATTGTAGACACTGCCCAATCAGCGCTGCTTCGTTATGCGCCGGAATGGTCACCGCAATCATCGCAGGCGCTCCTGTTGCGCAATCGATGGGCCGGCCATCCACGCCTGCAGAACGAAATCAGTGTCTTGATACGTGCACAGCGTTTCCAGCGCCAATGCATCGTGCAAGCCTTCATGCACCTGCTCTGCACTGCGCAGCGCGCCCTGGAAGTCGTGACGCCAGTGACAGGCGACAAGACAACCGCGCTCGCTGAGCGATCGAGCAAACAGTGCAGCGGTTTTTTCGAATACGGCATCTTCCAGGTAATAGCCGACCTCGCTAAACACGATCAGATCGAAGCTGCCATCCGGCCAATCCGCAGGATGCGCCGCTTGTTGCAGGGTCACATGGCGCATCTCCTCGACGCGCGCACTCGCCAGATCGACCGCCTGTTGAGAGAGATCGGTGGCCAGCAACGCGTCGCAGCGTTGCCCGAGTGCTGCAGTGAGTTCTCCATTGGAACATCCAAATTCCCAGCCTTTTGCAAAGCGTCGATAGGGCAGGGTGCCGAGCAGGATCTCGCGTTTGCGCTGCTCGTACCAACGCGAGCGATAGCCGAACGGGTCGTCGTCGGCATACAGCTGCTCAAAGTGCGCGACGCTCAAGGCCGTCATCGGATGAACACCTCAAAAGAGCGATCGAACCGTTCCAATACGTGCAATGGCAGGATCGGCGCCGCAACCGCCGGCGTGCACTGACCGATCTGCGTTGCGAAACACTGGATGGCCTGCCGCTTTGCCTCCATCACCGTAGGAGACAACTCGAATCGGGTCGCACCCTCGTCGGTAAAGACGCCATCGTCCGGCTGCGACCAATGCCAGGCCCAGACCGGGTATTGCAGCAGGCGCGCACCTCGGGTGTCGCAGGCAGCCCTGGTGGCGCGCGATGCGGCTTCGTGATCGGGATGGCCGTCGCGCTGCCAGGTCACCAGCACCGTATCGTTTGCATCGAGCAAACCGCCTACAACATCAGCGATGCGCGCCTCGCACGCAGCCAGTGCGCCGTCGCCCAATGCAAGATGGATCAACGCCCCTGGCAACAGACCCAGATGTCGAACGGCTGCGTCCAGCTCCAGCCGACGCGCAGGGCCAAGCACATGCGGCGCCCAGCCCGGTTCGTCGGGATACGCCAGCTCGCCATCGGTGAGCGCGATGATCAGCACAGATACACCAGCTGCGCGTGCAGCTGCGATGAGCCCACCGCAGCCAAGCACTTCATCGTCGGGGTGGGGTGCGACCACGACCAGCCGAGGGCTGCCTTGCAGCAATTGCGATAGCGAGCTGCGCGGCATACCGCTCAGACACGCTGCATCGCGCCACACCGACTCGGGTGTGCCTGCACCTTCGATTGGCTGGCCGGTCAAATCTTCCATGAGAGATCCTGTTGATGGCAGAGCTCACCCAAGGCTTGCAGATCGCGCTCACCGTGGTGTTGTCGGATGAAGACCGACAAGTCGGCGCAGCGCTGTGCATGCACGCGGTCGCCGCAAAGCGGGCCCGGGCCCAGTGCACGGCCGACCCGATCGAGCGTGTCGCGCGCCACTGCCTCGACAACGCTGCGTACCTGCAGCACGCCGCGCATGTGCGGATCCTGCGGTTGTGCGTCAATCCGTTGCGCGAGCTGACGCAACAACGCACCAGCAGCGGCCAAGCCTGCGTCGATGGCGCCCAGGTGCGCGGCGGCGTGCGGATCGCGGCGTACCCGAGACGCTGTGCGTAGCACATCGGCAACGGCGATGATTGCGCCAAACCAGCATGCGGCGATGCCGGCACCACCATGCCAGAACCCTGGCCGTGTCAGATATCCATCGCTCGATCCAACCTGCTGCGCGGGAACCCTGGTGAAGGTGACGTTGGCGGTCTCGATGTCGCGCATGCCGATCGCCTGCCAGCCACTAGCATCGATCTGCACACCGGGTTGATCCAATGCCACCGCAAACAAGCAACTGGCACCGGCCTGCTGCGTGGTCACCAACGCGTGCGTGACCTGGGCTGCGCCAGAGCACCAGGCCTTGGTTCCTTCGAGCGTACTGCCGGTGAAGCGCATGTCAGAACCCGGTGGCTCCGCCGCCCACACCGCCCAGCGCTGCCCAGGTTCGATGACATCGACAGCCAGATCGGCGCAGATGGCCTGCGCGTCGTAATGCGCTTCCAGAAACTTGGCGACACACAGGTCTTCCGCAGCGATATCGGCGAGCAGCTGCCATCTCTCGGCAGTTCGGCCGCGCCCTGGGAAAGGGAGCACAGGGTGATCGCGCAACCAACGTTGCAGCATTGATTGGTTGAGCCCGTTCTTTGCATCGTGGTTGTCAGGCGATAAAAAAACTGGATCGTTGGATGTAATGCGTGCGCTCATCGCAAGGAAGCTAAGCAGCAAGTGGTGCAAGGCGTGTGAGGCGCTCAACCGATGACATCGCTGTGAAGCGGGCCGTGCAATTGGGGCCGCGCTGCAGCCGCCCTGTTTCTAGTGACCTTTCTAGTGACCTACGAACGCCTCGATCTGTTGCACCAGACCACGGCGCGTGTAGGGTTTGCTCAGGAAGATGGTGCGCTCGGGCAACCCGTTGGGCGAGCGGCCCAGACCGGAGGTGAGGATGGCTGGCACATTGTTGCCATTGGAGCGCAGGTAGGAGATGAGACCATAGCCGTCCAGCAGGCCCGGCATCTGAAGATCGGTAAAGAGCAGGTCGATGCCCGGATGGTTGTCGATGTGTTCGAGCGCTTCCTGGGCGTCTACAGCAGTCACAACCGCATATCCAATATCCGACAGCAACAGCGCAGCGACCTCAAGGGTGTCAACATCGTCGTCGACCACGAGGATCAGTTTTTCGTTCTTGAATTCCATAAAGCAGGTGTTCTGAGGATGCCCGCACCACACTACGTTTCCCACGCGAAAAGCATGTGATCGATTTGAGCACGATGAACACGACGCAAGATTTCCCCGATCATCGCTACCGGCAAGTGGTCAAACTCTCGCTGGATTCCATCAAGGAAATTTCGCTGGATGGGCACGTCGGATTCGTCAATGCGCATGGGTTGGCACGTGTGGCGGCAGAGCATGCCAGGTCCCTCGTGGGCGAGCTTTGGGCTGTAAAACGGCGCCTGGTAAGTCTCCATTGGCCTGGTAAGTCTTCATTGATCGGTGCGGCGCTCCGAGTAGCCCAGGCATGTCAGCTGTCTTCAAGAATGCCCAATGCCGAGAGCTTGCATCTGCCCATCCATTGCCTGGCGTAATGCCTCGCAGCAAGTTGGGTGTCGAATCTGACATCCGGCAGCTTATAACCGCGCAGGGTGATGCCATCTTCGAAAGAGACAAGAATTTCCGGAGCGTACAAGGCGCCTGCCGGCGCCGTGTGCGCCGTCAATCGGTAGTGGCCGATGTTCCGGATCATGGTGAGCCCCATACACACCTCAGTGCCTGCATTGAGCGGCTTGAACCAGTAAGGCTTGCCCAGCAAGAAGTTGTCGATTCCAGATTGGGCGATAACTTTGCAACTTGCAAGCAATCAACGGGATTCATTGCTGCTGTTTGCAATGACTTTTAAACACGGCAGATCGCATATTGCACAGGTCGCTCTTGGATAAAACGATTCATAAAGCAGCGGAACGGTTTCATTGCCGGGCTTGTTACTCGATACAGCCAGCGGTGGCGGTTAGAAATTGATCAACCATTAGATTGATCAACCAAATGGCGTTCCGAAAGAAATCCACCGCAAATAAAAATCGCCACACACAGCGGACCTCGATCAACAAGAACTACTCACTACGCATCATTGTTGACGTGAATCCGGACTCGAAGCATGTGCACGTTCTGTGAGATGGCTGACATCAAACCCTTGAAACTTGCAGAGCCAGGTAGGTGCAAGCTTGACGCCACCCAACCGACACGCAAGGCGTGAGCTGCCATCGACTCACAACACCGCGACGGTCCTCAGACGATCATGGCGCGCATGAACAGCAGTAGCCAGATTTCGGTGCGCGCATTTTCCGCTGCATCCAAGAACACCGCGAGCGATGCCAGCAGTCTCATCGAAGTGCATCTGTCCAGCAACCCGGATCCGCGCTGGCGTGCCTGCTTCAACTTTGTCCTGCAAGGCCGGGAGATCGCATACCTGCAGGACAAGCCGGTGTTCGACCACGCCAGCTTCAAGGCGACCCTGTTGCCCGGATACGCGGATTCCTTCCGGCAGGAACTGCCAGAGCTCATCGCAGCGGCAAGCGCGCTTGCGCGTGCCCAGACCAACAAGGATGCCAGCCGCTAGCATCTACATTGCGCTCCTCATCACACGCCAGCTGGCAGCATCAAGCCACGTCCAGACCTCGCCCCCAATGAGTCCGCCATGAATTCAACTGCGCTTCCCGCCCGGTCCTGGGCAATCCATCCATTCCATGCCGCCGTGCTCGGTGGCGTGTGGCCACTTTTTCTCGGCGCGCTACTGAGCGACTACGCTTACTGGAGCACTTACCAGGTCCAGTGGAGCAACTTTGCCTCCTGGCTGCTGGTGGCGGCGATGGTGCTGACGAGCATTGCGCTGGTGTGCGCGATCGTCGGATTCGCGCGTGGAAGCCGCAACGTCATCTACATCATCGCGCTCGGCGCGGCGTGGATCGTGGGCTTTTTCGATGCCTTGCATCATGCGCGTGACGCCTGGGCAGTGATGCCGGCGGCACTGGTGTTTTCAGCGATCGCAACCGTGTTTGCGTTGGTCGCAACCTGGGCGGGATTGTCCGGCCTGCGCGTAGGAGGTGCACGATGAAGCGTCAAACCGTCACGATCATTGCAGTGTCCGTGCTCGCTGCAGCACTGGCCGCCTGCAACAAGGCGCCCGAGCTCAATCAGCGTGGTGCCAATCCGGAGCTGCCCGAACCGGACCGCGGCCTGATGCCCGACATGACCATCGCCAAGCCCACCGCGTGGGGCGACCGGCGTCCGACCGTGCCAGCCGGCTACCGCATCGCTGCGATCGCCACCGACCTGGGCATTCCGCGCCAGACACTGGTGTTGCCCAATGGCGACATTCTGGTGGCCGAAGGTCGCGGCGGCGGTGCGCCCAATCTCAAGCCCAAGGACGTGATTGCCGGCGCGATCAAGGCCAAGGGCAATACATCGGTCAAGAGCGGCAACCGGCTGACCTTGTTGCGCGATGCCAATGGCGACGGCACCTATGAACTGAAGACGGTATTCGCTGAAAACCTCAACGCGCCTTACGGGCTCGCGCTGATCGGCGACGCGCTCTATGTCGCCAACCAGGATGCCCTGGTGCGTTTCGATTATCGCGAAGGGCAGACCAAGGCGAGCGGCGCGCCGGCCAAGGTCACCGACTTGCCCTCGGCCATCAACCATCACTGGACCAAGGCGCTGACCGCCAGTGCCGACGGGCGTTATCTCTACGTGGCGATCGGCTCCAACAGCAACATCACCGAGCGCGGCATGGCGGCGGAGATCGATCGTGCGCAGGTCTGGCAGGTGGATCCGGCAACCGGTGCGCACAAGCCCTATGCGACCGGCATCCGCAACCCCACCGCACTGGCGATCCAGCCGGGCAGCGGCACGTTGTGGGCCGTGGTGAACGAGCGCGATGAAATCGGCCCGAACCTGGTTCCCGATTATCTGACCTCGGTGCGCGAAGGCGGCTTCTATGGCTGGCCCTACAGCTACTGGGGCAAGCATGTGGACACACGGGTGATGCCGCAGGATCCGCAAAAGGTCGCATCGGCCATCGTTCCCGATTATGCGTTGGGCTCGCATGTGGCCGCACTCGGCGTTGCGTTTTCATCTGCGTCGATGGGCACGCAGTTTGCCGACGGTGTGTTCGTTGGTGAACACGGCAGCTGGAACCGCGACCCGCCGGTCGGCTACAAGGTGGTGTTCGTCCCATTCCGCGATGGCCGCCCGGCAGGCGATGCGATCGACTTCGTCTCCGGCTTCCATGGCGACGATGGCCTGACCCGCGGCCGTCCGGTCGGCGTCACCGTCGACCCACGTGGTGCGCTGATCGTTGCCGACGACCTGGCCAATACCATCTGGCGGGTCACCCCCGATGCCGCGCCCAACGCCGTGCCGAATCCCGCACCTGAGGCGGCGCCCGCTTCGGCGCCCGCTTCACCAAACTGAGCGGCGCAGCGACTCACTGCCAATGCCCGGCTCCGCAAGGAGCCGGGCATTGGCGTGTCTGGGACCACAAAAACAGCTACCGTGTTGCGATCCTCACCCATGCAGCTGAAGACGCTGCACGCGTGCAAGCAGCCGGCTCGCCAGACCAGTCTCTTGCCCCTCAAGCGACGGCCCCACCGCGACCCGCAATGCCGGAGCGCGCAGACGGCCTGGTGGCAGGCAGATCAACACGCACGGCGTTTTCGCCAATGCGGCATGCAGCGAGGAGCGCCAGACACCGCGACGCACCACCGCATCGTGTTCGACCACCAGTACATCGGCGCGGGCGCGTTTGAGCAAGCTGGCGATTTCGCGCCGTGGGTTGCCCACTGCCACGTGGATGCGCACACGCAGGTCGTCGTCCTGCAGTTGCGCGGCAAGCTCGCTCAGCCAATGGCTGGCTGCCGATTCGGTCAAGGGTTGGTCGTTGAACAGGCTGTCCATCAGCAAGCCTTCGCTGATGTCTGGCATCACATGCAGCAGATGCAGGTCTGCGCCGCGACGACGGGCCAGCGCCGCCGCATCGCGCAAGGAATCCAGGCTGGTTTCGCGGCCGGTGATCCAGCAGGCGACATGCCCACCAATTGCGCCATCGCGCGGCAGCGCCTCGGCGTACGGCAGGGTCAGCATGGGCGTGGCCACACGCTGCAGCACCCGCGCACGCAGGGAGACATGCAATGGCCGCGGCAGGCCGGTGCGTTCGGAGGGCGGCATGATCAGCAGCGCATCGTTGCGGCTGCGGCAGAACGAGACGATGCCGGACGCGGCCGGGCCGCTGCTCAGCGCACGTTCGCAGCTGGGGTAATTGGATGCTTCGGCGAAGAACGAGTCCAGCGATTGTTGCGCCTGCGCACGCTTGCCCTTGGCATGCACATGCAGGATGGTCAGGCGTGCGCGCAGGCGGTCGACCAATTGCGCCACCGTCGGGATGGCAGCGTGGCAGGTCTCGGAAAAGTTGGTGGCAAAGATCAGATGGGTAGGCGTGGTCTGCATGGCTGTGTCCCTGGTCAGTAGATGAAACCGTCGATGGCGCGCACCTCGCGCAGCGGCACGCGCTGCCCAAGCATTTCGCGCAAGGTCAATTCGATCCCGCGCGACAACGCAGTCATCGGGGTGTCGTGCACGGTGTTTTCGAACGGGTCTTCGATCGCGCTGCTGGCGCTGTCGATCGCAATCAACGTGAAGCTGATCAGCACCGAGGCGATCGGCATCGCCAGGCCCATGCCGGCGATCAGGCCAAGCGGCACCAGCCAGCAATACAGGTTCACCAAGGCGCGCGGCAGCGACGAAAACTGGCGGGGCAGCGGCGTGTTCTTGATGCGCTCGCAGGCGCCCTGGATGTTGGCAAGCGTGGTCAGGTCGGCATCCAGCGACGACCAGCGCAGGCTGTCGAGCATGCCCAGGGCACGGGCCTGCTGCAGCTGCTGCCCCAGGCGCAAGGTCAGGGCATTTGGGATGTTGGCATAGACGCGCAGTGCGTCGGCGCGCTCTGCGCCGAGCAGCCCGGCCAGTTCCGGAAACGGATTCTGCTTGCGCAGATGGCAGCGCAGCGCATGGACGAATGCCACCTGATGCACCACGATGTCGTCGCGCAGCGTCGCCTGATGTGGATCGGCCGGATCCACGTCCAGTGCGGTCAGCGCCTGCCGGGCGATTGCACGCGAGGTGTTCACCAGCGACCCCCACAGCTGACGCGCCTCCCACCAACGGCCATAGGCGGCATTGGCGCGGAACGCCAGAAAGATCGTCAGCGCCGATCCAAGTTGCGCAAGCGGCAGAGCCTCGATCGACAACCAATGCCAATCGAACAATGTGTAGAGCGCGGCCACCGCGCAATCGAAGGCCAGCAGCACCAGCAAGCGCTTGTAGGTCTTTGGCCAGATACGGCGCAGCGGAAACGTATCGCGAAGAATCATGGGAGGCGGTATCGACGTGGGTGCCGCCATTACACCCAGCCTCCACGGATGTGTCTGCCATCCTTGCGCCAGCGTTGGACGGGCACTGCGCCGTCCAACGATGCCGTCCAGCTATCTTTCGATAGGGTGCAATAAGCGGGCGCCGCCGCAATGCTGTGACATGCGCAACGCTGGTCGATGATTGGGAACGTGGTGAAGCGATGGACAGACTGAGGTTGCCGTTCAAATGGCGCGGGCAGGTGGTCAGGCTCAATCGAGCTCCCACGCTGTGGGCGTCGCTGGCCATGCTGGCGCTGCTGGTGCTGGCCGAGTGGTACTCACACCTGGGCGTATCGCTTGGGCTGCTGTACATCCTGCCGGTGGTGCTCGCCGCAACCGTGCTGTCGCGGCGAAACATCGTCATTGCCGCAGTCGCCTGTGCGGCGCTACGCGGTCTGTTCGTCACCGAAGAATCGTTGGTCGAGCAGGCCTTGCGCTTCTTCATGGCCACCATTGCCTATGCCGGCTGCGGCCTGCTGGTGGCCGAGATCAGCCGCACCCGCCGGGTGATCCTCTCGCACTACGTGCAATTGCGTGCAGAACAACGCCTGCGCCGGCGGCTGGAGCGGCAACTGCGCCTGCTTGCCGAGAGCAGCCCCGCCGCGCTGCTCACCGTGGCTGGCGATGGCCGTATCGTGGCGGCAAACCGCGCCGCCCACGAAATTCTCGACATGGCCGAGGAGGGCGGGCTGCAGGGGCGCGCCGTGCGCGACTTCCTGCCCTTGCTCGACGATGCGCTCAGCATGAGCGCCAACCTGGACGGCATGCGCACCTCGGCCAGCACCTGGGGCCGGCGCGACGATGGCAGCACCTTTCCCGCAACCACCTGGTTCTCGGTCTACGAAGACAGCGAGGAGCGCCATCTGGCCGCGATCCTGGTCGACACCAGCGAAGAAGTGCGCGCGCGCGAATCGGCGCACTTCGACGACCTGCTCAAGAACAATCGGCTGCTCGCGGGCGCCGTCTCGCACGAGATTCGCAACCTGTGCTCGGCCGCTGGCGTGGTGACCTCCAATCTTGCCCGCCACCCGGCCATCCGCGCCGATCCGGACCTGGCCGCATTGCAAAGCCTGGTCGCCGCATTGATGGAACTGGCCTCGTTCAACCTGCGCCGGCAGACGCCGCATGCGGCGCACGAGACCCGCCTGCAGACCCTGTGCAGCGAGTTGGACGTGATCATGCGCTCGGACTGGGACGATATCGATGGCCAGCTGGTCATCCAGATCCCGGCGGACTTCCCGGCGGTGCACGGCGACCGTCATGCGCTGTTGCAGGTGCTGCTCAACCTGGCACGCAACGCGCTGCGTGCGGTGCAGCCGTTGCCGCAGCCGCGGCGCCAGCTGATCGTCAGTGCCCGCATGGAGCAGGGCAGTGCCGTCTTGAGCGTGCGTGACACCGGTCCGGGCATCGCCGAGCCCAGGCGCCTGTTCCAGCCGTTTCGCAGCGATAGCGATGGGTCCGGATTGGGGCTCTACATCTCGCGCGCCTTGATGAGCAATCAGGAGGGTGCGCTGCGCTACGCACCGGGCGGCGAGGGCGCCTGCTTCGAGCTGCACATGCCGCTTGCGCATGCACCACTGGCGGAGACGCTGGATGGATGATTCGCGGCGTAACCCGGTGCGTCTGTATCTGCTCGATGACCACACGCTGTTTCGCGAAGGCCTGCTGCGCCTGCTCGGCGCCGATGCGCGCTTCGATGTGGTCGGGCAGTCCGGCAACCTGGCACAGGCGATCGTGCAGATCGCATCGCTGGCACCGGACGTGGTCATCCTCGATTACGACATGGGCGAATACAACGCGCTGGACTATATGCGGCGGCAGGCCGACCAGGCCAAGCGCCCGGCAACCCTGGTGGTCACCGCCGGGCTCCCCGAGCGCGATGCGCTGGCATTGATACGCCTGGGTGTGTCTGGCATCTGCCGCAAGGATGTCTCCACCGACGAGCTGATCGACAGCATCCATGCGGTTGCGATGGGCCGTGTGTTGATCGACCAGCGCTACCTGCAATCGCTGGTCGCCCAGGACACACAGGAAAGCCGCCCCAGCTTTACCGAACGCGAGCGCGAAGTGCTGCGTGGTCTGTTGCGCGGCCAATCCAACAAGTTGATTGCCCGCCAACTCGGCAGCTCGGAGAGCGCCATCAAGGCCACGTTCCAGCAGTTGTTCAATAAACTGGACGTGCGCTCGCGCAGTCAACTGGTGATGGTGATCCTGCAGGACTATCGCGATCTGGTTTGAGCCTCGCCACCCAATGGAAAATGCTCTGTTTGCTAGCATGCAAACACCTGAAACTGCGAAGGCCACAGCATGGCGCCAACCACATTTCCCGAGCCCGACCTGTTCTTGCCAGGGCAGGGCGAGCCATCGCTGCGATGGGGCGTATTGGGTCCGGGGCTGATCGCTGCGGCATTCGTCAGCGCGCTACGCAAGCACACCAGGCAGCAGCCGTTCGCGGTCGCCTCACGCAATCGTGCGCGTGCTGACACCTTCGCAAAAACCTGGGCAATGGAGCGTGCGTACGACAGCTACCAGGCGCTGGTCGACGACCCCGAGATCGACATCGTCTACGTCGCCACACCCCACAGCGAGCATCTGGAACATGGCTTGTTGGCGTTGCGCGCCGGCAAACATGTGTTGATCGAAAAACCCATGACCACCTGCGCCGACGATGCACGCGTGCTGGTGCAGGAAGCACGCGCACGCGGCCTTTTCCTGATGGAAGCGATGTGGAGCCGGTACCTGCCTCACACCTCGGTGCTGCGCAAACTGCTGGCTCATGGCGCGATCGGCGAGGTCCGGCATGTCTTTGCGGACCTCAGTCAAATCGGCCCAAATGATCCGATGCATCGGCAACGCCGACCGGAACTCGGCGGCGGAGCGCTGCTGGATCTGGGTGTGTATACCGTGCAGTTCTCGTCCATGATCCTGGCCGCCCCCACCGCCATCGCGGCAACCGGTGCGCTGACCGACACCGGCGTGGATGCGTTTTCGACCGTGGTGCTGTCGCATGCGGCAATCGCGCAATCCACCCTCGTCAGCTCCATCGTCGCCCGCAGCAGCTCGGTCGCCTATGTGGGGTTCAGCCGACATACGTGTAAAAATAGCTCACAAGATCGGATTTCATCCATTACATCAGTGAGTTAGCGGATATTTTGGCGCAACAAAACTACACGACCAATGCCAGTTCAGTCTCATACGGTTCCGGTACCGCCTCCAAATCAATCATGTAATCCCCGAAGCGCTTCACATGGCTGGTCACGTACGGGCTGAGGAAAGCCACGTCCTCGCGCGTGATCTTCCACCCCTGCCGCATCAGAGACTTCATGATCCGGGTCTGTTCGACCACGTTGTAGAAGATGACGGCATTGGAAACCAGGTCGTTGTACTTGACGGCTTTCTCCTGCTCGACGGGGTCGTTGTCGGCAATCACCCCTTCCCCGCCGAAGAAGAAATACTTTGTGAAGCCGTTGTAGGCCTCCACCTTGTTGGTCGAGGCGGTGATCTGTTCGCGCAACTCGCGGTTGGAGATGTACTGCAGCAGGAACAAGGTGCGCACGGCCGAGCCGAGCGCCTTGAAGGCCTGGTACAGCCGGTTCTTGCGGCTGTAGTTGCCCAGCTTGCGCATCAGCGTCGAGGCCGCGATCTTGCCGGTCTTGATCGAGAGCACGACCTGCATCAGGTCTTTCCAGTGGGTCTCGATCAGATCCCAGTCGACAGTGTCCCGGAACAGCGCGTCGATGTGTTCGTAACGAATGTCCTCATCGGGGCGGAAGAACTTGTATTCGCGCCAGTTGCGGATGCGCGGCATCAGCTGGATGCCCAGCAGATGCGAAAGGCCGAACACCGGCAGCGACTGCCCCTGCGTGTCGGCGTGGACGGTGTCAGGCTGGATGTCGGAGGTGTTCTTCAGCAGGCCATCGATGATGTAGACCGCCTCCCACACACCGCATGGAATGAAGTGGCTGAACAGCGCGACGTACGTATCGGACACGTGGTGGTAGGCGATGCCGCCGTAGCCGCCATAGCGGATGTGGTACGAGGCGAGCAGATTCTGGTCGTAGAGGTCGTATTTGGTGCCATCGGCGGCCGCGCTCTTGCCATCGCCCCAGCATTTGGGGAGCTGCAGGCCGGCGTAGCTGTTGATGATGTCCCGACAGGCCGCCGCCAGTTTGTTGGCATCCACGTGCCGACGGTTGACGAACGACAGCATGTGCGCCGAGACGGCGCCACGCAGGTGTCGGGCAGCCTGGGCCGGTCCGAGGTTGCAACCATAGGTGAAGGCGGTGAGGACGTAGCGCTCGGTCGGCTGCTCGATCTTGGCGTCCGAGCCGGACAGAGGACCGAAGTGCCGGGGCCAGCGCGTCCAGTGGGCCACATCGCACAGGATCTCGATGACGCTGCGTTCGGGCATGCGGTCTAGGACGGCGGTTTCCAGGGCACGGGCCCCGCTGCTCATCTCCTTGGCCTTGCTGCGCTTGAGCACCGGAATGCCATCCTCGCCGATGACCACTTGGCCATTCTCAAGATAGCCCTGATTGGTCAGCTCGGCGACCTGCGTCAGGCGCGATTGCAAGGCATTGACGAAGCCCACGGCCGTGGCCGGCAGCCCCACCTGCTTGCAGTAATCCTTCAACAGAGGTTTGCACTGGTCCCACGGAAGCAACTGTTCGCGGTAGTCGGCGTAGGTTTCCGATCCGCGCACAGCCACGTCGCCCGATTTCAGTTCGTTGGCCAGCGACGAGAACACACAGACCTCGAACAGGCGCCGGTGGATGCGCTCTTCGTTCTGTTCGGTGCGATGGACGATGGTTTTGCGCCAGAGTTGGGTGGTGAATGCCAGATCGACTGGTTCATCCAACCAATCGCTGCGGGTTCGTTCCTGCGTCAGGATCAGCTCGATCGCATCGATCAGGGAGCGGTCCTCCGTGGTCGAGGCCAAGTCCAGCTTACGCACCATCCGCAGGATGGTGGAGCGGTGACTTTTGTAGAACAGCCACAGCAACGGCAAGTGATTGTCGCCACTATGCGCCGCAATGGCGTTGCAGTCGGCCTGCAACGTCTGCACGCCACCATGGGCGTTGACCAGGCGGCGGATTTCACGCCCCGCCTCGGTGTCGCCGCGATGATGGTCCAGGACGCGGACCACATCCGACATCGTCGCCACGATCGCTTCGGTCTTCTCGCGATAGCGCGCCCTCAGCCGCTCCAGTTCCTCTCGGCCCCGGTTGTGGATGTTCCCCATGCGCTTGATGAACATCTCCGCGAGATCGTCGCGCGTCTGGACCCGGGCCCGGTGGATCAAGCACACCAGTACGGCGTAGCGCTTGGCGGGCCGAAACTTGCGCAGCTCGGAAGCATCCAATGCCCGCGCCTCGGCGGCGAAGTGCTTGCGCTTGACCTCCGGGATGCCCGCCAGGTGCAACTCGCTGCCGACCAATTCGTCCAGTTCGCCGATATGGTCGATCAACTCCTGGAAATGCTGCAGCGAAGAGCGCTTGGGCAGGCGCTTGATCGCGTGCAGCGGGCTCTTCTGACGCCCCTGTTCGACCTGCAGGAGGCCTTCCAGGCGCTGTTTTTCGTCGATGGTCAGTCGGGCCTCGATCTGGGCGAAATAGCGCCCGTTGACCAGCGTGCGGATGCGCCGGGTCAGGCGATCCAGTGTGGAGAACGCCGGCAGCTCGACGCGATCACGCACGAGCTGTTCGATGGCTACATTGATCAGGTCCGCCGGGTTTTCCATCACCGCAGCGACTTCGTATACCGCGCGTGCAGCAATCTTCAGCCCGCCATCGCTGTAGGCCCGGACCTGCAGGAATTGCCGGATCCGGCGGTAGTAGCGATAGCGCGAGGCGTTGGCAAGATTCGTTGGCTTGACCTGCACGCGCAGTTTCAGCGCGCTGCGGATATGGCGCACCACCGTCGGCGGGACTTCGTCCAGCATGGGGAAGTACCCCAGCCGTTGGAAGGTCTTGAGCAGGATCGTCAGCGTCAGGCGGTGCGCAGGCTGCCGGGTGTACTCGGCAACGAAGGCCACCTCAGCGTCGGTTGGCGTGTAGGCCGCAACCAGTTCGCGCACGACCGGGTTGCGCTTGAATTGCGGGTATGCGGTCCGTTCGATCGACGCCATCCAGCTCCTCAGGTCGTTGCAGGCCTTTGCAGCGCGGGCGCTTCCGGCAGACTGGCTTCGATGCGCTGGCGTGCGAACGGATCGGCCCCGTCGATGTAGCGCATCGCCGACTGCACGTCTCGCCAGCCGACGTACTCCATCAGCGCCTTGACGTCCCAGCCGTTGGCGTTGGCCCAGCCGGCGAAGCCGCGGCGCAGCGAGTGGCCGCTGTAGTCGTTGGGAGAGCTCAGCCCGGCCTCGCGGAAGATCCGCCGTAGCAGGCGCACCAGGCTGTTGGGGTGGAGCGGGGCGGCGGCAATCCCGCCCCACTGGTTGACCGCGCGAAACAGTGGCCCCTCGTGGAGGGCGGCTGCCATGACCCAGGCCATGGTGGCAGCCACCGGGCACCAGCGCGACAGCGCCGGGACCTTGTAGGTGGTGCCGGCGTGCTGGCGATCGCTCTTGCTGTGCGGCAGGAAGCAGGTCATGCCTTCGCCCGGCACCAGGCGCAGGTGGTTCACCTGGAGGCGGGTGAGTTCATCGCCGCGGAAGCCGCGCCAGAAGCCGAGCAGCAGCAAGGCGCGATCGCGCAGATGCCGCAGCTCTGCGGCGCGATCGCCGCGAGAGTGGGCCGCAGCCGCAGCGTCTTCCAGCCATGTCGTGACCTGGCCCAGTTGGGTGAGTTGCAGGGGCGTGGCGCGTTTTTCGACGCTCGGGTGAAGAGCTTGGATGCCCTTGAGCACTTGGCGCACCACGGGCGCCCGGGTTGGGTCGACAAAGCCGTGCACCTGGTGCCACTGCGCCAGTGCTGCGAGCCGGTGCCTGAGTGTGTTGATCGCCAACTGGCCGGCGTAGGCGGCCAAGTAGCGCGCCACCTGCTCCGCAGTCGCCGGGAGATGACCACCCCACTCGACCTCGAAGTGACGGGTCGCTCCTGCATACGCGCGCGCGGTGTTGGCGCGGGTTGCCGCTTCCAGATACTGCTTGACCGAGCTCACCGCCTCGCTCCAAAACGCCGTTTCGTACGACCGCAGGGCGACTGTAGCTGAAAATTCCGGATAAGGCGGGATAATTCTAGATTATCCCGCGTGAATTAAACGCGCACCGACCGTCTATTTAGTGCGTTGAGGAGTATGTAATTACATGGTATGTAATACGTTACGAAATACGTGGAGCGACGGATGGCAAGGTCCGGGGTGTACAAAAGCGATGTGCAACGTGCCCGCGATAGCCTGCGCGCAACGGGCACGCATCCGTCCGTCGACGCGGTCCGGGTGGCGCTGGGCAACACGGGGTCCAAGACCACCATCCACCGCTATCTGAGGGAGTTGGAAGACGAGGAAGGGCAAAGCGTTGGCGCGAAGATGGGCGTGAGCGACGCACTTCAAGACCTCATCGCCCGCCTCGCCGAGCGGTTGCACGCCGAGGCTGACACGGTCGTGGCGCAAGCCCAGGCGCGCTTCCAGGCGCAGCTCCAGGAGCGTACCCAAGCGCTGGAGCAGGCGCGACACGAGGCTGACTCACTCAGCACGCAGCTGCAGCGCACAGAGATAGCACTGCAGGCCGAACGCGAGGCGGGCGACGCCGCCAGGAGCGAGGTGGCCCGCCGCACCACCGAACTGGCCCAGCTGGAGGAGCGGATCGCGGGCCTCACGGCGCGATTGGCCGAGCACGACGCCCATGCGAAATCGTTGGAACACAAGCACGAACACGCCAGGGAAGCCCTGGAGCACTACCGCACCTCGGTCAAGGACCAGCGTGAGCAGGAACAGCGCCGGCACGCGCACCAAGTGCAGGAGCTGCAGGTTGCCCTACGACAGACTAACGAGGCGCTGACCGCCAAGAACCACGACCTGATGCAGCTCAACCGCGACAATGGCCAGTGGCTGGAACGCCAGACCCGCCTGGAGCGGGAACTGGCGCAGGCACGCCAGCTGGCCAATACCCAACAACGCGAGCTTGACGCGCTGCGCCTGACGGCCGTCGAGCACCAAGCCCTGCAGGCGCGCTGGACCCAAGATGCCCAAGCGCTGGAAGGCGTGCGCGCCGAACTGGCTGCGGCGCGGGCCGAGCTGGTCGAAGAGCGCCAGCGCCGGGAACACGCCGAGGCGGACACCTTGCGGGCCACGGTGCGCCTGAGCACGTTGGAACAACTCCTGGCGCGGCTGCGGCCAGCGCGCCTGGTTGGTGAATAAGTAATGTCTGGGAAGGACGAACCCTCCCCAGACGCAAATAGTCAGTTGCAGTGCGAGCGTGCGACCCAGTTCACTGGGGACGCCGGGAGCCAGTTGCCCCCTGTGGCCGATTCGACGTCGCATGAATACCCGGCTCGATCTGCCGTGATAAGAAATGGCGGCTGGCGACAGGACTGTTGGGTCTACCCCAACGGGCAAGACAGATTCAGCGCATGCAGTAGGTCGGGATGCTCAGCCTTTGAGTGTGCTCCACGTGGAGCCAAACCGCAGATAACGATTATTCAAGATCGATTCGGATTGCCTTGGGCAGCATCCAGCTGCTTACAGCAGATACAACTCCAAACGCAGCAAGCAGATAACCAAGTCCGTGAAATGTTCCGCGCTGACAGCAAGTTAGCTTACTGTTGGCTGCTTTTTACACGAATCCTGCCGACCCTCCGTGTTTGTCACTTCCTTTACGGGTGAGTGTAGTCTGGTGCGGGTAATAGATTCTGACCCTCGGAATCGCCTGCTATGTATGCGGCGCGGCGTGTTATCCAACGCGAATTGTGGCGATTCTCCCGCTACCCAAACTGCTGCAAAGGTTCTGTCCCATTCCGCACAGAGCACGAAACGCTGCACGCCGCAGCGAAGCCCGATGTAAGAGATGCGAAATCAAATATGGCAATCAGAATGTTTGTATCGATCTTATTCCGCGCCCCCATATATTTCACCCTCCTCCATCTCCATGGAATTTAAAGTGCCAAAGTCCATCAGAAGTGCTAGTCATGCATCGAGCTCTAATTGATACGCCCAGGGTTTCCTAGACATCTCAAGGCCATGGAAAATGGTCGATTCGGAGGTGTCTATGAGCAGCAAGCGGTATACGGATGAGTTCAAGATCGAGGCGATCCGGCAAGTGACTGATCGTGGGTTCAAGGTGGCAGAAGTGGCCGAGCGCCTGGGTGTCACCACGCACAGCCTGTACGCCTGGCTGCGCACGTTCGGCAAGCCTGGCGTGGTGCAGCGCGCCGAGGTGGACCAGAGCGCCGAGGTTCGGCGGCTGAAGGCAGAGTTGCGTCGAGTGACCGAGGAGCGCGACATCCTAAAAAAGGCCGCCGCGTACTTTGCCAAGGGGTAAAGGCAAAGTACGCCTTCATGCAAGCCCACTGCGGGGAATTCAGGGTGTGTGCGATGTGCCGGGTATTGCGGGTCAACCGGGCGGGTTATTACGCCTGGTTACGCTCGCCCGACAGTGAGCGCGCCAAGGAAGACCAACGCCTGCTGGGATTGATCAAGCACCACTGGTTGGCCAGCGGCAGTGTCTATGGGCATCGCAAGATCACTAAGGATCTGCGCGATCTGGGTGAGCGTTGCAGTCGCCATCGGGTGCATCGGCTGATGCGCACCGAGGGACTGCGTGCTCAGGTGGGCTATGGTCGCAAACCGCGCTTCCATGGAGGAATGCAGTGCAAGGCGGCGGCCAACCTGCTTGACCGACAGTTCGACGTGACGGAGCCGGACACGGCCTGGGCGAGCGATTTCACCTTCATCCGCACGCATGCAGGCTGGATGTACCTGGCTGTTGTGATCGATCTGTTTTCCCGGCAGGTCGTCGGCTGGGCGATGCGCGATCGGGCCGATACCGAGTTGGTCGTGCAGGCCCTGTTGTCTGCGGTGTGGCGGCGCAAACCCAACGCTGGTTGCTTGGTTCACTCGGACCAAGGGTCTGTCTACACCAGCGATGACTGGCGCAGTTTCCTGGCGTCCCATGGCTTGGTGTGCAGCATGAGTCGGCGTGGCAACTGCCACGACAACGCACCCGTGGAGAGCTTCTTCGGCCTGCTCAAACGCGAGCGGATCAGGCGGCGGATCTATCCCACCAAGGACGCCGCTCGCGCCGAGGTATTCGACTACATCGAGATGTTCTACAACCCCAACCGCCGCCACGGTTCAACTGGCGACCTGTCCCCTGTAGAGTTTGAACGGCGCTACGCGCAACGAGGGTCTTGAGTGTCTACGGAACCCTGGGCGTATCAAATTTCGATTCGTCGTCCCAGCATGAGAGCGGCCTAAGGGACGCAGCCAAAGAAGTCTACGACAGCAGTGTTTTATATCACGGGACAAAGCATCCGCATTTAAAATCTCTTAGGGAGAACGGATTTTCAAAATCACACAAACGCGACGGCGCGACGGCAGGAGGTAGCGCAAATATGTTTATGAATTTAAGCTCTGCAGCGCAGGAAGAATCCGCAAACAATCACTATTTGTCGTCTTCCAAGAAAGAAGCCAAGAATTTTGCCATGTTCGCTGACATGGATAATCCCGCACTATTACGCACCATCGGCGTCAGAAGCAGCTTCAATCTGATCTCAGATCCTAGGACCGGTGGCACGGCATACATGACAGGTCAGTCGATTCCTTCAAAATTCGTGCTTGGATCAAAAAACAGCTCCCCCGGGGAAAATGCGCAGGTGTTCAAGAAAGAGATGCATGCTGCAGGATACGAGGTCTCTACAGAACAAGCGGGCGCACTACTTAGAGATGTGCAATCTGATTCTGATGATGACAATTTCCCGGATCCCGATGACTTTATTATGAGCCGACTGATGGGTTGATGATATCGAGGGTCGGCGGGAATTCGTATAAAACCCTTTTCTGACAGCGAGTTAGCTCACTTTGGGCTGTTTTTTTACACGAATCCCTGCCGACCCTCAGAGTGGGATAACTTGCTGTTAGTAAAGAATTTTTCCGCAGATTCCTGCCGGCCCTCAATCCCGGCGCGTGTACTCCCGAATAGTCCTTGCGTTCTCTGCTGTGAAGCCGGCGGCATCCGCCTATACCCACCCTGCGACCTACCGGTCTCGCACAGTCGCCGCAAGACAGTTGCAGCGTGCCGAAACTCAAAAGGGACGAGGTAGTGGACGAGCGATGGAAGCGCCGTTTTATCTGGCAACTTCATGTTTTCACAAAAGAAATTGGATTCTGCGAGTCATTTTCACACGTATGTCGGCTGAACCCCAACAAGGTCGCGGCCAGCCAAGCGCCAGCCAGCCCACGGGCCGGTGAGTTCCACATGGTTGGTGACGACGCGCCGATGCAGATCTGCTGCGCAGCTGTTCGGGCATTGCTCGCCAACAGGCCAGCACGGCGGGCGAAGGTCGAGATTGTAGGTATCAGTCATGCTGCGAGTTCCGTTTCGCGAGGGGAACGGTTGGGCAGGCAAGATTTGATCCAGAGCCAGATCCAGCGGAGCCGGACCCGAGCCGCCCTCCACATGATTTCGCATAATGTATAGACGGTGAGCGTTATGTCCGCCGCATTGATCGTGAAAGCGTGATGGATTTCGCGTAGTGCAGCCGCTTCAGCTCGGCTGGGTAGGGCAGCTCCGATGCACACCAACACTGCTACTGTTGTGCCTGCTAAACGCTTCGCCAGTGCTGCCCAGGCTTTGCCCGCTTTTCCGTCACTTCTGATTGCCCGCACTGCTACTAGCCATTCGCTTGGATCGTCTCCTGCCATCTCCGCGAGGCTGACAATAAGTTCTTCGTCTGGGTAGGCGTCGCCGTTGCGCCATTGGCTGACAACTTGCCGTGATCGTTTCAGCTCGTTAGCTATCGCGGTATCGGACGTTAGGCCGCGTTTGGCCCTCGCTTTGTCCATGAGTGTTGCAACTATTGCCACGTCAATACCCTCCCGATGAACGGTAGCTAGGGGCCGACGTGCGGCACCTTGCTGTCTGATAAACGTTGGACACCTGTCCGACGTTTACTTTACAATTCCACCTGTCTGATAAACATCGGACAGCCCGCCCCCGGCCCCGCCCGGTGCCGGTGTGGCGGGATCTACCGGGCACCGGGCAGGGGAAACATGATGAACGTTATTTTGTTGTGGCTTTGGGCTGTCGCGCTTGCGGTCTTTTGCTGCGCACTAGTCACGTTTTGGCCCAATATTTTTCTCGGGATTATGGCGGTTTTGTTTATGTGCCTCCCGCTTGTACTCCCGATTTTTCGCAGGGGTGGCCGATGAGCCGTCCAACCGACACCGAACGTGGCGCACGCATTGCGCTCGACTACGTTGAATCAAAGCTTATTCAACGCGATTTATTTCCGTCACGTCGCTCGCCGCCGTTAAAGTTCTGGCGCGAAATAAAAGCGATAGCCATGGAACACCTTGCCGAATGCAAGGCATTACGCGAGGCCCGCGCATGAATCCGGGCGAGCTGAAATTCTGGCAGCTGATCGAGCTGAAAAAGAAAGCCGAAACCGACGACGAACGCGCCGAGCTAGACCGACTGATAGAGGAACGCATCAGGTGGGTAGGCTCGGGGCAGGGCGATGAGCCATGAAGACGCAGCCGTCCAGGCTAGCCCATTACCCGAACAGCCCCTGCTATCAGTGCGGGGGAGCGCAGTTTCAGACGTTGAATGCGTGGGATGCGAAGTTGACGGTCTGCACCGATTGCGGCGTGCTGATCTCGAAGCGCACGGATATGCAGAGCTCTTACAGCGCATGCAGTGGCAACAGTTCTGGACACTCACATTTCGCATTGAAGAAGCCGGCCGCACTGGTGGTGTTCACCCGGAAAAGGCTGATAAAGCGTTCCGATTCTTTGCCAGCTGTATCAACCGGGAAATATACGGCGCACGTTGGTCATCACGTCCGCATGGGGGAATCCAGTGGGCACGGGGGCAAGAGTTCCACAAAGACGGTCGATTGCATTTCCACGCCGTTGCAGCTGCACCTACCGATGATTTAAACCGGCTTATGAGCCGCTACGAGTGGCATGAGTTTTGGTTTAAGGAATTCGGTCGCAATCAAATTGAGGCACCACGGAGCCAGTTGGATATCACGGGTTACGTGTCGAAGTACGTAGCGAAAGGGGGAGTGATCGATGTGTCGAGGAATTTCGGGGCGTGGGAGCCTCCCCCAATCGACTACACGCGCCGGCCTGTGCAAGCCGAGTTTGCACAGACAGCGCGTAAGGGAATTCTCGAAGCACTCGACCGGGGTGTAGGGGCAGCGCCCCTACGGACTGGTCAACGAAACCGCCGGTGATCGCTCACCGAGACATGCAACACCGCCCCCGGTCTGGGAGGCATCGAAGCCGCAGCCTGTTCGCCTACGCGCAACCAGGACGGCAACGTCAGGAATCCACCCCTGAAGACCCGCCTTCGCTCGCAGGTGAACTAAAGCAGCAGGTTGGCAAGGCACCGTACAAGCCTGCCCCGGGTGGCCCGCAGCAAGCTGCGCACTTTGGACATGGCTAGGCCTCACCGCAGCCCCCGCATGGGGGGTAAGGGGGGCCTTAGCTTGACCCCACAGTACCGCCCGAATTTCGCAGTAACCCAACCGACGCAAGCCCAACCAACAGAGAGAACGAAGACCATGAGCAACGCACCGAAGATCACGATCAACAGCGCCGTCGAAACCCGCACCGTCACCACGTCGAAGGGTTTGCCGAAAGCCATCTACAGCCAGCGCGCCACGCTCGAAACCGAAGCGATGCGCATCCAGATCGAAGTCGAATGCGATGGCCTGGATAAGGGCTACCCGGTCGGCACGGTGAAGGAATGGGATTTGGTCACCGATCTGGTGCCGGGTCGTTTCGGTGTCGAACTGGCGCGCCGCATGACGCTGGTCGATCCGCAGGCCGGTAAGGCTCAGCAGCGGCAGGCGGCGTAATCGATGGCCGTGCTCATCCCCGCCTGCCTGGAAGCCGATCTAGACACGGCAGCGGGGACGTGCACGGCGGTCATCTGGATTCCTCAACCGTCACTCTTGCCGGAACTGACGATAGAGGGAGCGCAGGCCATCGGCAGCTCAATCGCAATGCTGTGGGCCACCGCGTATGTGTTCCGGCTTATCCGCAAGAAACTTCAACAGTCCTAGGAGGACATTGCAATGCAGAAGCTCAACACCCTGTTCAAGAATAAGGCCGCCGCTCTGGCTGCTGTTGGTACCGCTGCCACGGTGTCCGTGCCCGCATTCGCTGCTGGTGGCGGCGGTGTCGATGTGGGTGATGTGGTTGCCCAGATTGGTGCAGCCGTTGGTCCTGTCGGCCAGATCGGCGGCGCGGTGTTGCTCGTCATCGTGGCGATCAAGGTCTACAAGTGGGTGCGCCGCGCGATGTAACGACCACCGGCGGACAGGGCCAATACCCTCCCGCCGGTCTTTTATGGGCACCGGGCAGGGGAACGGGCGATGGAAGGGTGGATTTGGTTAGGTGCATGGCTGGTGGCCTGCGCGATTGTCTTCGTGGATTTCGAGTGATGCGGTGGTTAGCACGCGTGTTTGCGTCCGCGATAGCCCGCCGCGTTGCATATACCTTAGTTGCGCTGCTATTTGCGGCGTTGGGTGCGCGTCAAGCTGGTGCACAGGACTACAGCAATTGCACCAAAAATACCGGCATGGAAACGTTCGAGCTCTGCAACGATCAGGGCCGCGCTGTGTCTGCTGCGTCCTCTGTTGCCGATGCGGTGATTGCTGAAGGCGCTTCGGGCTATGGGCCGGGACGGTTGGTAAAGGGAGCGATGTCGATCGACATGCAAGGCCGGACCGTGTTTTTTATGCTCAGCGCGCCGTCTGGTGGTGGCGTTGGACGTGTTGGGCGCACGTGGCCTGTCAATGGTCAGTGCAGTAATCGGCAGGACTATAACGGGGTTTTCCCGGGGAATTACGGTGCTCCAAAGAGCGGCTCTGTGCAGTGCAACGGTGGTTGCATGCAGGTGTGGACGCCTAATGCCGATGGCACATGGAACGGAACGTTTGGCTTGAATGCGACGTGTGATCCCATGGATGACAGTGTCGATCAGTGTAAGAAGATGGGGCTTACGACCGGTTATCACTACAACAACTACACCGCGACGTGCGAGCCTGACACGAAGGAATGTCCGGAAGGGCAGCAAAACAACGCCAAGGGCGAGTGTGAGCCGCAGAAGTGTCCTAACGGCATGACTCTTAGCCAGTTGGGTACCTGCGAGAATGAAAAGAACGAATGTCCTGCCGGTCAGACCAAGGCCCCAGATGGTTCATGCACTGGTGATGAGAATCAGTGTGGGGAAGGCAAGGCGATGGGTAAGGATGGCACCTGCAAGCGTGATGCTGATGGCGACGGTAAGCCTGACGAGGGCGAAGACGAGGGTGATAGTGATCCTACGTTTGCGGGCGGTGATAGCTGCGATAGTCCGCCTGCTTGTAGTGGTGATGTGATCCTCTGTGGTCAGGCGCGCATTCAATGGCGTATTGATTGCAACACACGTCGTGACGTCAATATTCAGGGCGGCACGTGTTCAAGTCCGCCGGTTTGTATCGGCAAGAATTGTAGAGCCATGGAGTACGCAGGTTTGCTGATGCAATGGCGGACTGCATGCGCCTTGGAGAAGGCTAATACCGGCAGCGGCAGCGGCGACAACGCAGATGTCAAAGCGATTCGTGATGCGATAACCGGCACCAACGGTCAAGCAAATATCGGAGAAGAGGGCACCGCAGCTGGTGCATTTTCCGACGAATCCGGATACGGCCAAGGCGGCATGCCCGATGGCAAGTTAGATACGTCTGGGTTTGGATACAGCCGCAGTTGTCCGACTGTTCCCGATGTGTCTGTGTTTGGTCAAACGATTCACTTCGACACGTCGAAAATGTGTCAGTGGATGGTGCTCGGTGGTCAGATTGTCCTTGTGATGGCTGCACTTGCTTCGTTGCGTCTGATGAGTCAGGGAGGTGCCTGATGCCGTTTCTAATTGCACAACTCGTTACTGCACTCGCATGGCTATTCAAATCGCGGATTGGCCTCTGGATCATGACTGCGTTCGTGTGGCTCGGCATCAATTTCGGCACTATCAAGATGGTGGTTGAACCTGCTATCGACTTGCTCACTGGTTACGCGCAGAGCATGGGCAGTGGCAACGGCGAGCTTGGCGCGACGGCGTTGGCATGGTTTGGGGTGATGCAGTTCGACAAAGCATTGACGATGGTCATCTCTGCGGTTGCGGCGAAGCACGCGATCATGCAAGGGCGGCTGTTTTTGTTTAAGCGTGGATTCGGAGCCAAGCCGTAATGCCAATCGAGCTATACACCGGGCAACCCGGCAACGGAAAAACGGCGCTCATGATGGAGCGCCTGGTCGAAGAGTCCAAGCGCGCCGAACGACCTATATTTGCTGCTGGGATCGACGGGCTTCAGGACGGCTTGGCAACTGTGCTTGATGATCCTCGCAAGTGGAACGACAAGGATGTGGAGGGCAATCATTTGGTGCCTAACGGGGCGCTTATTTTTGTTGACGAGGCATGGAAGTGGTTCGGTCACTTGCACGATGCGACGCGCCAGCAGACGCCGAGGCATGTCCTTGATCTTGCGGAGCATCGGCATCGTGGTCTCGACTTCGTGTGGACCACGCAGCAGCCCAACCAACTGTATCCGTTTGTGCGTGGCCTTATTGGATCGCATACGCATGTCGTGCGGCGGTTCGGCACGAAGATGATCGATGTGTTTCGTTGGGGTGAGTTGAACGAAGAAATCAAGTCGGCTGCTAAGCGTGATCTTGCCCAACGTACGACGCGCCTGTTGCCCTCGGCTATCTATGGTTCGTATAAGTCCGCTGAGATCCACACGATTAAACCGCGCATCCCCTGGAAGGTGCTGGCGTTACCGGTGATTTGTATCGCTGCGCTCGTATGTGCATGGATGGCTTACACCAGTCTTAAGCCCGGTGCGCTGTCTAGCAAGAACGCCGATAAGGGGACGCAATCGGCGTCAGCCGATGCGGCCCCTGGCGGATCAGCGACCGCCGCAAAGCGCGATGCACCGCGATGGGAATCCCCCACGCAATATGCCAAGCAACACCTTCCCCGGTTTGGCACCATGCCGTGGACTGCGCCGATTTTCGATGATCGCACGCCTACTGCTGACCCGCTGTTGGTGTGTATGTCGTCGCCTGGTGGACGCGATGCACAGGGCGATTACAAGTCGGCATCCTGCACGTGCTTGACAGAGCAGGGCACGCTCTACGATCTCGACCAGCCGCAGTGCCGCACGCTTGCTGCACGTGGCCCGGTCTATAACCCGTATCGGGAGAGGCAGCACGATACGCAGCAGCAGCAACCACAGCAGCAGCCCATGCAGATGGGCCAGGGTGCGTCGGTTGGCGTGAATGGCACCGTGGTCGGGCACAAGGCCCGTGCTTTAGGCACGTTCCCCGAAAGCGCGCTATATCACACATCTACCACTGTTCCCGACACCACACTGGAGATGTGACATGACCAGCAGCGGCCGCGAGGCGTTGAAGTGGATTGCGCTGGTGTTGATGACCGGCGATCACGTGGCGAGGGTGTTTTTCGGCGGCTATGTTCCCGTGCTATCCGAATTGGGGCGGATCGCGTTCCCGGTGTTCGCGTTGGTCATGGCGTACAACCTTGCTCAGCCACGGGCCGATTATGCGAAATCGGTGTTGCGCCTTGCCGGCTGGGGGCTGCTTGCGCAGCCATTCCACGCATGGGCGTTCGGGTACTGGATGCCGCTCAACGTGTTGCTGGCGTTCGCGTTGGCGGCGCTGCTCGTCTGGACGGTCCACGCCCGGCACTGGCTCTATGCTGCTGTGTCCTGTCTCGTCCTGCCGCTGGTGGTCGATTACCAATGGTCCGGCGTCTGGCTCGTCCTGGCGGCGTGGTGCTGGTTCCGCACGGGCCGGTTGGAAGCGTTCGGGGGCGTCCTGGCCACCCTGGCCGCGCTGTGCTGGTACAACGGCAACCTGTGGGCGCTGGGAGCGATCCCGGTTCTGGCTCTCGGTTACGTCTGGTGGCCGCTGCCGCGCCTGCGCTGGGCGTTCTACGGCTATTACGTTGGCCATCTCGGGCTGCTGGTGCTCATCGCGTCGTTGCCGGCGTTTCAGCAGCACGTCGCGTAGGTAGATCACGTTATTGCCTGTAGAAATGCGGCTCCCTGGAACCCTTGTGGCAGTAGGCGTTTCAGGATTTGCTGATCGAGCATTGCGCTCGGTGGCCATCATCAACGACCACTCGCGAGCGATGCAGCAGGTTAGCGACCAGAACCGCATGTCGCATGGCTCGATGGTCTTGCCCTCAGGCGTGAAGAAGTGATGGGCCTGGAAACCAAAACCGGCCCAGGGGCCGGTTAGGTCGACGCGGTCGTAGGTGTCTAGGCTCACGCAGCGATTTCCGTATCAGAGGGGCCACGAGACGGTAGCAGCGAGGTAAGCCAGAGCCACAGCCAGCGCGCCCGCGATTGCACCGCACGCCACGCCTTTTCGCATAATGTATATTATGTCAGGACGCTACTTCGCCTGTTGGCTTCGTTTGGGGGTTCAGCCGTGTCCGGATTGAGTAAATCTGTATCCCTTTTGCACCTAAATGTGTATCCTTTTGATCAGCAAATCTGTATCCCATCCTGCGCAGCTACGGGTCTATCGGGTTAATTTCGTGTACTCAGGTTGATTCTGCGGACTCGATTACCCAGCCAAACGCCTCGGATTTCAAGCTGGTGCCATATCCGTGAGGACTGGGGGATCCGCCGGCGTGAACAGGTCAGACCTGATGTAGGCGTTTCGCGAACAGATGACGGAGTCCAAGCTCGAGCACGGCTGTACTGCCGCTGTGACTAATGAATGCGGCAGATCGCCTAACGCGGCCAGTTGGACGGCATTCCACGTGCCAAGACACGGGTTCGACGTGCAGTTCGGGCAAGTCACAGCTTTGGCGCCTGGCGTCTTTCCACCCCGAGCTCGCCGGCTGTATGTAGCGAAGGTCTCATCTTGGTGGCGATTAGCATTGGCGGCCGAAGTTGGTTTGCTTGCAGGGCTTGAACAATGGTCGTAGCGCGCTTGTGCCACTGCCGGGCCTAGCATATTGCTCGTCCAGGCGTTCGTTGCTGAAGAAGGCCCCGTGGCGCTGACTCTGCAGGCGATTACCTATCAAGATACATGCCTTCGCTTAGATGCGATGAGGACCTTTGGGGTAACTGCGGAACCAGTCCTCCTCGAACTGAGATGTCAAATAAGGCCGCACAAACGACGACTGGGTAAGGTCCCGCAATCGCTCCTCATGCTGGGCGATGGCTTCCACATCACTGAGTGTCGGGTAGTGGCGCAATAGCCGATAGGCTTCCTGGCGCACGGACTTGGGCACGGCCTGGCTACCGGCGAGTTCCTTGAGAAACGCTCCGGCTTGCAGCAGGTTGCGAGTGCGCTCGTCAGGCAGGGTCATGTGATTGCTCACCAAAGCTAAGGAATTCTTAGCGTAACGCTTAGCGCGGCTCTCCTTCCAGCGGCGACTGTTTGGTCCATCGTTCGGCTACTCGGCGCGTGGTACTGGCAGCCTATGCTTGGTGCCCCACGCAGCGATGCGGTACGGGCGCTTTTTGGCATCAGATAACCGCCTTGCGGCGAACTTGCTTAGACTGCTCAGGTTTCGGGCGCTTGGGTGGACTCCGTTCCACATGTTGCTGCCACGCTGCTTCGAGTGCTGCCGGCAGATCGTTCAATTTGACCAGTTGTGCCTCAAGTGCATCAGCGCGTGCCTGCTGAACCGTGAGCTCCTGGCGGAGTTCCGAAACACTCCCGTGTGCGCGCTCTAGCGCTTCCTCAAATTGGCGCTTAGCCAGCGTCGCCTCTCGCTGGCTGGTAGCTAGTTGCTGTCTGGCCTGCTTTGACTCCTGACGCGCATGATCGATCTCCGCGTGTGCTCGATCTTCAGTGGCACGCATGTGTTGAGTCAGGGTGTCGCGCTCGGCACGCGCAGCATCCTGCAACTCCTTGAGTTGGACCCGCAGCATTTCATTGGCGCCTTCTGCACCGATAGCACGCAGAGCTGAGGCGTCACGCTGTTGACCAAGTTCGGCCAGCTGACGCTGCAGCTGCTCGACAAGGCGCTCTAGCTCAGACGTACGTGCAGCAGCGAGTTGTTCCGCTTGCTGAGCAGCGTGGGCCACACTTTCTAGCCGGGCAAACTCGGCCTGCATTGCGCGTCGGTCTCGCTCCAAAGTTTCTCGGGCGTCTGAGAGGGATGCGCGATCAGAAGTCATTGCTTCATCGGCCTGCACTCGGGCGTGTTCCAGCGCCAAAGTCCACCACTGCCCTGCCAGGGCTGCGACGGCTTCAGGCACGTTGGCCGTTGTGATCCGGACCTGACGGTCCATTGCCAAGCGAGAACCCAAACCCTGCCACCAAGTCTCCAGCCAGCGCACAACGGTGTTCGGTGACCCAGTGCCCAAATGGGCGCGGATGCGCTCAACCGTTGGTCGTTCGCCATTTGCAACAAGTGCATCGGCAGCGCCGTGCACGTCGGATTCGGTAATGCCTCTGGCCATTGAAACTGTCTCCCGTACTGACGCCCTGCCCCGCTGTTAAAGTACTCGCGATAAGTGATGATTATCGTGGCTAAGCCTACTTATTCGTAGCGCACATTACATACTATGAATGTTAATTCCACTAGTGCCGCCCTCGTCCAGACGGTCCACCAGCTGGTACTGCCCGAACAGCTGGCGCAACAGGCGGCGGACGCGGTGCGCGAGCTGCTGGCCGAAGCAGCGGCCGAGAACACCACCCGCAGCTACACCAGTGCCCTGCGCTACTGGGCCGGCTGGCATGCGGCGCGCTACGGCATCGAGCTCGCATTGCCGGTGCCGGAAGCCACCGTGCTGCAGTTTGTGGTCGACCACATGCAGCGCCGCTCGACTGACGGTGAGCTGGCGTGGGAGTTGCCGCCGATCGTGGACCAGGCCTTGGTGGCGGCCGGCCTGAAGGCCAAGCTTGGGCCCTGGGCCTTGGCCACCGTGCGGCATCGGGTCGCCGTGCTGTCCACCGCGCACAGGCTCAAACAGGCGACCAATCCCTGCGAACAGCCAGCGATCCGCACCGTGCTCAGCCGCGCCGCCCGAGCCGCAGTCAAACGCGGCGAGCGGCCGCGCAAGAAGACCGCGATCACCCTGCCCGAGCTGGAAGCCCTGCTGGCCACCTGCGACGACAGCCTGGAAGGAATACGGGATCGCGCCCTACTCTGCTTCGGGTTTGCCAGCGGTGGGCGCCGGCGCAGTGAGATCGCCGCCGCCGACCTGCGCCGGATCGGCGAGGCGGGTTACATCTACCGCCTGGAGCACAGCAAGACTCAGCAGGCCGGCGTCACCGCGAGTTCGACCCCGGACAAGCCGGTGCTCGATCGGGCCGCTTTAGCGTTGCAGGACTGGCTCGACGCAGCCGGGATCACCGAAGGGGCGATTTTCCGACGGCTGTGGAAGCGGCGCGTCGGCCCTGCCCTGTCTCCGGCCGCGGTAGGCGAGATCGTACAGCGGCGGGCGCGACTGGCCGGACTGGAGGGAGATTTTGGCGGGCACAGCCTGCGGTCGGGGTTTGTGACCGAGGCCAGCCGCCAGGGCGTGGCTCTGCCGGCCATCATGCAGTTGACCGAGCATCGGTCGGTGTCCAGTGTCGTGGGGTATTTCCAGGCCGGTGGGGCCATCGGCAACCCAGCTGCTCGGCTCCTTGAAGACTGAGCTCTGAGTTGCTTCGCCCACCTGAGAAGGGCCACTCCTTTGCCGTGGATCATCCTCCCCGTCGCATCGCGATAGCTGCTCACCTCTGCACGCATATGCGGGCTTTCGCGCGATAACCGGCCACTTCGATTTCTCATTCATCTGTGGGAAACTGGCGGTACGGCGCGTGGTTGGTGGGGCCCTGTCTCCGTCTAAAGACAAAATCTCACCAACTGGCTAATCCTCGATGGCGCGTCCAAGGGCCCGGGGAGCACGATCAAGGAGGCCTATATGGTTCAACTGAACGTGTCAGCCAGCTGGCAAAGCCGCCAGGGTTTTAACCGCAAGTTCGCGGTGAAGCTCTGTCTGCCTGTCGGACTGCTGCTGACGGTGTTCACCGCCATCAACATCTTCTGACAGTTGGCGACACCAGGGGACGGGGGCCGAAAGGCCCCCTTCTTTTTTGACACCCATAGCAGGTCCGCGTCTTGCGCACTCTGCCTCAGTGATGAAAGGTCCTGAGCGCTACTCGCGAACTTGTTAGTAGGGTTCGCCCCACGTAGCTTTGGGATCAGAGGTTGGATCAACATCTTTTTGTAGGTAGAGGCCGGGCGCGACGCATTCGATCCAGCCATCCTTCAATGCAACATCCACTCTACCAAGAAGTCTGAAATTATCCGCGTGATCGGAGCCACATGCACAGTCCTCCTCATGCAAAATCCGCTGCCAGCTCCCCTCGGTGTCGATCCGATAGTGCATCCCGTAAAAGCGCCTGACTTCCATGATGCGCAATCCGGGATGGTCAACTCCATACTCAAAAACGCAGACAATTTCTCCAGGCATCTTAACCATCCCGACGCCCTTCCCATATCGGGTTCCCATTCCGTGGTAAACAAGGGCATCGAGCTCGATAGAGATCTCGTCGTAGATGTTAAGAAGCTTGTTCAACTCCGGAAGGACGAAGCAGGGTGCGCTGACTCCGTGATACAGGGTGCTGCCACAGAGGACTTGCGCCATCTGCATCTGGGGTTCGGCCAAACAATCTGAAGGAGGCGGAAGGTCTCTTGTCCAGAACGGGCGATACATCGCACTCCGAGGCGGCATGTGCTTCTGCAGATGGTACGAGTACTCCGGGAGCTCTAGTGATCGCCGAAATGCTTCTATGTCACCATCCGGAAGATGCCGCATCTTCTCCCATGGCATCGCGAGCAGCTCGGCATACACAGGATCATCCGATGGTTCAGGGAACAACCACTCCGCGATGCAGTCGCCTGCAAAGTCACGCAATACCTCGGACGGCGCGGTTATATGTGCAACTAGGCAATCACCATGTAGGCCACTCTGAACTAAGGGGCCAACCATGTAAGCGTCCTGGCGAACGTATCGCGGAGTTCCCTCATTCGTGGCTATTTCTAGGAGGTGAACTGCCTGGATTCCTCGTTGCGTGAGCGCCTTTTGGCTTATCAGGTAGAGGTGACCTACATCCTCCGCGGGTACAAACCGAGCATTGAGTGTGCGAAGCCAAACAGGATCTTCGAAACAGTCTTCAACCATGTTTATGACATTCTTTGACTCGAATCGATTGCTTGCAAACCACGCGGCTACACGCGGATTGCCGGAAGCATCAAGGAAGAATGAGCGAAAACCATAGTGCTGCAGGATCGCTTGGTTCGTGGCCGCATCGTCGGTTTCCTTCCAGCCGCGCACTAGATGCTGAAGAGCCCTTTTCGCGTAATAGGTCCACTTGATCATCAAGTCGGGCACGCAGCCGTGCCGCTGGAACGAGGTCGACAACGACGGCTGCCCGTCTGCACCAGCGTAATGCTGGGTTTGTCATCTATAAAGAATGCCAGGCTGATACGCCCAGGGTTCCGTAGACACTCAAGACCCTCGTTGCGCGTAGCGCCGTTCAAACTCTACAGGGGACAGGTCGCCAGTTGAACCGTGGCGGCGGTTGGGGTTGTAGAACATCTCGATGTAGTCGAATACCTCGGCGCGAGCGGCGTCCTTGGTGGGATAGATCCGCCGCCTGATCCGCTCGCGTTTGAGCAGGCCGAAGAAGCTCTCCACGGGTGCGTTGTCGTGGCAGTTGCCACGCCGACTCATGCTGCACACCAAGCCATGGGACGCCAGGAAACTGCGCCAGTCATCGCTGGTGTAGACAGACCCTTGGTCCGAGTGAACCAAGCAACCAGCGTTGGGTTTGCGCCGCCACACCGCAGACAACAGGGCCTGCACGACCAACTCGGTATCGGCCCGATCGCGCATCGCCCAGCCGACGACCTGCCGGGAAAACAGATCGATCACAACAGCCAGGTACATCCAGCCTGCATGCGTGCGGATGAAGGTGAAATCGCTCGCCCAGGCCGTGTCCGGCTCCGTCACGTCGAACTGTCGGTCAAGCAGGTTGGCCGCCGCCTTGCACTGCATTCCTCCATGGAAGCGCGGTTTGCGACCATAGCCCACCTGAGCACGCAGTCCCTCGGTGCGCATCAGCCGATGCACCCGATGGCGACTGCAACGCTCACCCAGATCGCGCAGATCCTTAGTGATCTTGCGATGCCCATAGACACTGCCGCTGGCCAACCAGTGGTGCTTGATCAATCCCAGCAGGCGTTGGTCTTCCTTGGCGCGCTCACTGTCGGGCGAGCGTAACCAGGCGTAATAACCCGCCCGGTTGACCCGCAATACCCGGCACATCGCACACACCCTGAATTCCCCGCAGTGGGCTTGCATGAAGGCGTACTTTGCCTTTACCCCTTGGCAAAGTACGCGGCGGCCTTTTTTAGGATGTCGCGCTCCTCGGTCACTCGACGCAACTCTGCCTTCAGCCGCCGAACCTCGGCGCTCTGGTCCACCTCGGCGCGCTGCACCACGCCAGGCTTGCCGAACGTGCGCAGCCAGGCGTACAGGCTGTGCGTGGTGACACCCAGGCGCTCGGCCACTTCTGCCACCTTGAACCCACGATCAGTCACTTGCCGGATCGCCTCGATCTTGAACTCATCCGTATACCGCTTGCTGCTCATAGACACCTCCGAATCGACCATTTTCCATGGCCTTGAGATGTCTAGGAAACCCTGGGCGTATCATTGCTAAATTGCCGATAGAGGAGAAAGAGAGAAATTTTCGTATGCCCGGCGCACTTAAAAACCAACTCCCATTCACGTCAACTAGCGAAACAGTTGACGAGGTTCTCGGCTGTCTGGCTCAACTCACGCCACTAAAGACTTGGATTTTCGCAGAGGTCAAAAATGACTACTGGATCATCCGGGCATGCACCGATTCCAGTTTTGGACTTAAGGTCGACCAATTTATAAGCTGGTCCGAGTCAGTGTGTCGACGGGTCATTTCCAGGGGCGGTCCCCAATGTGCGCCTGATTTAAGCAAGATAGATCATCTGGCAGGTGCGCCGATTGCTATCGAGCTTGGCATCTCTAGCTATCTCGGTGTGCCGATCAAGATTCCCGGCCGAATGGAAGGCATGTTGTGCGGAATAGACACCGCAGTCGTCGATGGTGAATTGTCCCATTTACTCCCTGTAGCCGAAACCTTCGGACGTGTTCTTGCAAGTTGTTGGGCGCAACACCTTTCCGAGACTCAACCAGCACTGCAGGATATGCAAACGGTCGATGTCCCGACAGGACTCTATGACCTCATCGCATTCCAAAGCCTCTTACGGAATGCGACCGAGCTGCAACGTGATGAGCAAGGAGGAGTTCTACTGTTTGAGCTGGACGTCAGTAGTGCAGGCAAGAATGCGGGAAAGCGAAAAGAAATAGAGATCGCCGCCAGCCTGCTGAAAGCAGCAACACGGCCACAGGACGGGCTCGCACATCTCTCACAAGGTGAGTTTGCCATCTATCTGCCAGGCATCAGTGAGACCGGCATGCTGTCGGTTGCTCGACGTATTCGTTCATCTCTTGTCGCGCGTGGACTCAAATCAAAGTGGAGAGCGAGCTGGTTCAAGAACATGGATCAGCTCGACAACATAGACAGGGTACTGAAACACGCTAGCGCACACAGTAGCGGCACGAGTATGTCGACAGAAGCATCAGCGTAGGCTTCAGCCGCCTGACCTTGTCCAAGCTCTGGCATGCAGGATTCAGCATGTAGCGCCTGTAGGTACGTCAGGGGCACGTGGGCTTAGATGCACCGATAAGGGAGCCCTGGCATAGACTCTCTTGTTACCGAACATAGCTTATTTTACAGTTGTAGATCTCTCCAAACTTCGAGCTCCCGACCTGATCGAAGCGCTTGACTTCGATAAAATCTTCGCCGAGGCGCTAATCCAGTTTCGCCGGCTGCTGACGAAATTTTCCGCTCTCACTGAGTCGAGGGCCGCCAACACTTATGAAGCGCCGGCGGGGCGAGAGCTGCTCAAGCGAGCCCGCCGTGCCTTGGTCAAGCGCGGGTAGCAGCCGCACAAGAAGACCGCCCTCACCCGCCCCGAGCTTGAGTCGCCGTTGTCTACCTGTCAAGGCTCGTTGGAGGAGCTTTGAGATAAGGCGCTGCTGTTTGGTTTTGCTAGTGGCACGCGCCGGCGCAGCGAGATCCCGGCAGCTGATTGGCAGGACCTGCGACGCATTGGCGAAGACGAGTTCATCTATCGGCTAGAGCAAAGCAAAACCCAGTAGGCTGGTCCGAGCGCCACTGCCGCATCCGACAAACCCCTTATGGGCTGCGCAAGGGCATCCTGCTTCGTGGCTGAAAGCAGCGGACATCATGGGTGGGTTCCCTCTTCCACCGCCTGTGGAGTACGCGTCCGCCCCACCATGTCACCGAAGACGGTTGCAGCGATCGTGCAGCGACGGGCATTGCAGGCGGGGTTAAACGGGGACTTCGGCGACCACAGCCTGCGCTCTTGTTTTATCACCGATAGCGCCCTCCAAAGCATCGCCCGCCCGCATTAATGGCGCTGACTGAGCATCGCTCCGTCGCGCTGGCGATTGGCTTTTCCAGTTAGGTGACGCATCAAGCAACCAGCGGCTCGACTGCTTGATCTCTAGCGCGGTCGATTGCGTCATCGGCCTTTGCGCGGCTCCCGCTTTACCGGAGTTTTCTCAAGGCTTTTAAGCAGATCCTTCTTTTGGCGAACGGATAGGTCGTTCCACTGCAGAAGAAGTTGGGCCAACAGCTCGTCTTCGGTGTAAAGAAACGCCGCGGGTATGCCAAGCACCTCAGCCAACTGCTTGGCTGTCTTGATCTGGGGTTCGTGCTTGCCGCGTTCGTACTGGTTGATACGTGGAGAGGCCACGGCGGGATCCAAGCCGGCGAGTATGCCGAGCTGCTTCTGAGATAGCCCGGCTCGTTCGCGCGCCTGTGCTAGCCGCAGCGCAAAAACCGGATGTTCTGCCGTCCACCTATTCACTTTTACCCCCTCAAGGAGGGTTAAGGATGGCGGAAGTGACCGGCGCTTGGATACTAAGATATTCTTAGATGCTATGGCAACGGCTAGCAAGCAGCCTGCGCCCCTGGATCGACTGCTCCGTATCCTCCGTCGAATAGATGAACACCTCAAAACCGCAGCCTCGGGATCTAGGGCGTCTTGACGCCCCAACCATTAGCGACGTCCGTCATCTAGGCGGTCGCGGCGCCCTCTATCTTCTGGCTCTGGTACAATCTGCCCACGCGCGAACACGCGTTGCGCCCACTGTAGAGGGGACCCACAGCGTTCTTTCTGTGCTGGATGCGCTGGGGGTCATCCGAATCGAGCCAAAGGCCGGCCTGGATAGCCATGCGATCGCCGGTGACAAGATTCCATGGTCCTACACTTGGCCACACGTCCCCTTCGGGGAGTTGGAAGTGCGGCTCAAGCACTACCTGCAAAGTGAGGCTCAAGAGCCCCGTTATGCAGAGATGTGGTTAAGAGTCTGGCAGGAGCTGGTTCCGCAGGACGTGACCGCCTATCTTCGGCATCAATTGCGCATTCACCAGTTTCCCGACTTTTTCCTTGTGGAGCTGGCCCGGCTACTCATGCCGTACGACTCGCGATACAGCCTGGGCCATTGGCGCTATGCGTGCTGGGCAGCGGTTCGCAGCATGGCATCGATCTCCTTGCAATACCCCGGCAACGTCGAGATGTTGAGGTCCACGCTGGGCAGCGAACTGCCCCGGCGGCTCAGGCTCACTCAGGGCAGCTTGGAAGGAAAGCTTTGCTTTTCTCCGTCCCATTCGCTCCCGGACTGTGCGCTTACTTCCGTGTTCTGCGGCATCGCGACCAGCCTTGGCGATAGGTACTGGATGTCACCGCCGTCACTTGAGCTGTTCTAGCGCTCGGAGAGCTGTGTCCCAAGTTGCAGTCACTGCCGTCCAAAGCTTTGTTCGTCAACCGCACGGTGAGGTGGTAGTACCGAAGACCTTGCCGTTTATCGTTACTCAACTCACTCGACTACCCAGTACAGTGCTCGGAAATTCGCTGCCGAGCAACAAGACGTTCAACGCTCTGCCATGGGCTTCAGCGATCGCAGCAGGCGAAGGCCGAACAATCCGCTGGTGCGGCGCCCAGGATCTGCCGTGAGTTTGACCATGATGCCTTTACGGATCGCACGTTCAACTAAATCCTGCGGCAACCGGATGCTGCGATCGACGAACGTCTCCACACCGCCGCCCTGCAGATCGATCACTGCCAGTTCGCGATCGTCGACCAACAAGCGTGTGCTCTGCTTGGAGTCGCCAACCTGGAAAGTCAATAGCAACTCGGCAGGAGTGGCCGGATCGGTGGTGTCCGGGGCTTTGAGCCGGTAGGACATCCACCCACCGGTGTCGCGCCAGTGGCGATCCTTGTGGACGCCGCTATCGCTGTCTTCGCCTTGATAACCATGGTCGATTTCCGATTGCTGTTCGCCGGGAGCGACCTGGTCAAGCGTGCGCTCTGCCAACAGTTGACGCTGGTGTTCGTCGACTTCGATCCTGAGGACCACAGCAGGATAATCGGCAGGGGTAGTGGTGCGCCAATACACCATATAACGGGCGTCATGCACGCGGAACATTGGTTCCAGTAATAGTTGCCGCAAGGCATCGGGTCGTATCAACGCACCGGCTTCGAAGGTCAGCGACTGTCCCGGCACGGCATGGATGCCTTCGGCCAAGGCGGCGCGATCGCCCACCAGCATCGGCGCGCGCTCCATCGGCAGCAGCGCTCCTTTCGCCACATGGCTGCCACGGCCATCGTCGGCGATCAGTCCTGCCAGGTCCTCGGTGCCGGTACGCGCGCAAAGTACCAGTGGGCCATGCATCAACGCCACATGGTCCGAACCGTCGGGTAAGTCTTCGACGCGGGTATGCATAGGCAACTCGATCTCCACGGTGTCGCCATCCCTCCAGACGCGTTCGATGCCTGCGTAGGAGGAAGCCGTGGACTGCAGTGGCCATCGTTTGCCGTTGACTCGTACAACGAGTGGCGCCTGCAACCAGTACGGATGGCGTAGCCGCAGCATGAAATGTTGCGGCTTGCGCAGTTGCATGGACAGCTGACTCGACGCCTGGTCCGGGAAGCGCGTGTGTTGGCGTAGTACGAGGTTGCGGTCCCGCCATTGCAACTCCGAGGCCATGTACAGGTTGACGGTCAGCGTACGCGCGTCGTGAGAGTAGATGAAGGCGGTATGGCGCCCGTGATTTTCGATGCCGGTCCCGACGCAACACCAGAAGCATTCCTGGGGTTGCGAGTAAACGCGGTAATGCCGCGGGCGGATCGGGGTGAAGTAGACCAGGCCGCCATGCTGTGGATGCTGGCTGGACAGGATGTGATTGAACAGTACGCGTTCGTAGAAATCGGCATAGCGGGGCTGCGGATCCAGGCGCTGCAACTGCATGGTCAGCCGCAGCATGTTGTAGCTGTTGCAGGTTTCAGGCCCCTCGGGCGTGCTTACCATCGGCCCGAAGTCGCGGGCGGCATTGAAATGCTCGTGCGCGCTGTTGCCGCCGAACGCGATGCTGCGGTGTCGGGTCACCGTGTCCCAGAAGAAGACAGAGGCGTCGATCCAGGCTTGATCGTTGTCCAGTTCGCCGATGCGCGCAAAGCCGATGACTTTTGGAATCTGCGTATTTGCGTGCAGGCCATCCAACTTGTCTTCGCGCCTTAGCAGTGGGTCCAGGAGGGCGCGATGAGAAAAACGTCTGGCTAGGTTGAGATGGCGGCGGTCGCCGGTGATGGCGTACACATCGGCCAGCACTTCATTCATACCGCCATGTTCGCTCACCAGGATGCGCTGCATCTGCTCTTCATCCAGTCCCACAACCAGGTTGTTGGCCCAGTCGGCGAAGCCGATCAGCAATTGGCGGGCCTGGCGGCTGCCTGCATATAGCCAAGCGTCACGCAAACCAGCGAACATCTTGTGCAGGTTGTAGAGGGGCGCCCAGGCACCACCGAGCGAAAAGCTGTTGACATCGATCCTGCCCGCAGCCACGCCGGCCCACAGCGTGCGACTGTCGGGCACTCCTCCCAAGTACCCGTCACCATTCGCGTGTTGGCAGTCGGCCAGTTCGGCCAGCATGTAATCCATGCGCTCGCGCAACTCCACGTCGCCGCGCGCCGCCTCCTGGGCAAGTGCCGAGAGGTAGTGCCCGGCAGTATGTCCGTCCAGGCCCATCGATTCCCAATTGGGGTACTTGGGAGCGCGGGGTGGCAGCACAGCTTCCGTTCGATAGGGTGCGAGCAGTCGATCGACGTCCAACGCGGCAAGATAGCGGCGGTTGACCGCATGCGAATCGGCGAACACACCCGCGCCCAACCGGAGATCGGCAAGTGCGAACATTCGGGTGACCTCCGCCTTGCCAGCGCTGCTTCCTTTACCGCCCCAGGCCGCACCGGGCGCGGCCGCAGCCAGGGCCAGGGAAGTGACGAAGCGGCGGCGGGTGAGCGTATTACGGGGATGGTCGCTGCTCATATTGGTCGGATCCTATCGCATAAGAGCCTGTTCAACGTCGGCCTGCGATCTACGAGTTCGTTGCGCAAGGCCAGGCAAGCCTGAGGGGAGTGTCTGAGCCAGCTTTCCGGCGATTCACTCATTGCGAACGAAGGTCGAGAACAATCAAACAAGGCTCACCTTAGAATTCGGCAAGAATTCTGGAAACCTGAACGTCCACAGGAGTTACCTGCGATCTTCCGGATTCAAATGAGCAGACCACTTTGTAGTCGAGAGCTACCCTGTGTTGCCCCGGACGAACATCCTTGGTCTATCTAAAATTTATTTCATTGCTTGCTGAATTGAATCTATCACTTCATTTGTCTTCGGGGACGATGATTTGCGTTTTCGCATCGAACGCGTCACGAGAAAGCAGGCCTGCGTCGATCAACTTTGGCAGCAGGCGATAGATGGTCGTCGACGAAAGCGTGTATCCGGCGGCACGTGTTGCGTCGATGAGAAGCTTCGGAGTCAGATATCCAAACTCCTCTAACACGACCGGCGCGCTCTGTAGTGCCGCCACTCTGGCAGATGTGACTTTCAGGCCAGCGTTCCTGAGATCGTCTGCGTGTTGGTTGCTTGCCATGGAAGTGTTTCAGCTCCGAAGATCAAGGTGCAAGGTTGCAAGACAACGCGCGTGCGGATGGACTGGTTGACAGGCGATCCTGCCCCAATCATCAAGTCCGCGAGTCGTACGCGCGGTCTGTGGAGGATGCCGTTTCACCGAAGCGCTTCGGTTTCCGGCCGCGTGCGTCTGATGAGCATGGGCATGACCAGCAGCACCAGCGGGTACTGCAGCAACAGGCCGGCAATGATGCTGATCGCGAGCGGTTGCTGGATGCCGGCGCCCTGCCCAATTGCCAAGGACAGCGGCAGCAGTGTGAGGATCGCTGCCAGGGTCGTCATCGAGATCGGGCGCAAACGGTTACGGCTTGCCTGACGGAGCGCCTGGGAGATCGACATTTCCTTGCTCAGCGCCTTGTATTCGGACACCAGGAAGATCGCCATCTCGGTCCCGATGCCGATCACCATGGTGAGGCCCATCATCGAGGTGATGTTCAGATCGACGCCGCAGATCCACAAGGCGATGAACACGGCTGTGATCGAAAGCAGGGAACAGGCAATGACGATCACTGCCAGGACGATTTCGCCATACAGCACGATCAGCAACAGAAATTCGGCAACGATGGCCGCTGCGAAAACCTTAATGAGTCCGGAGAAAGCGATTTGCTGCTGATGGTAGAGACCCCCAAGCTCATAACGCGCGCCGGCAGCCAGCAGTCCTGGCTTGGCCATCAGTTGCCGCACATCGTGCACTGCCGCTCCCAGGCCGCGCCCCTCGATGCGTGCAGTCACCGCGACCATCGGTTCCAGGTTGTCGCGGCCGATCTGCGGTTGACCACGCACGGGTACAATCTTCGCTACTCGGCTCACGGGAAACAGATGCCCGTCCGGCGCGCGGATCTGCAGGTGCGCAAGCGAGGAAAGCGACGCGGTTCTGGCGTCGGGCATCCACACCCGGACACCGATAGTCTTGTTGGGCTGTGAAAGCTGCGTTGCGACCTCCCCCTGCAAGGCGATGGTTGCCGCCTGGGTCAGGTCTGCGACCGTCATGCCTTCGTCGGCGACACGGTCGGCATCAATCTGCAGCTCCAAAGCATCCCCGGCCAGCTGCGAGCCGCTCTTGATATCCACTACCCCGTCGATCGATGCGATGGCCCTGGCCACGTTCGCCGCCTGTGCGTCCAGCATGCGGGGATCGGATGCATATAGCTTGAGTTCGATCGGCTGCGGCACCGAGGTAAGGTCGCCGATCAGATCCTCCATCAGCTGCGCCAGCTCCACGTCCACGCCGGGCACGCTGGCAATGACACTGCTGCGCAGCGCCGCCATGATCTCTTCGGTGGGACGGGCGTGACCGGCCTTGAGCCGCACGAAGAAGTCGCCGTGATAGGACTGACCAAGGTCGCCGCCCAGTCCGGTGCCGAGCCGGCGCGAAAAGGTGTCCACATCGGGCAACTGCCGCAACAGGGTCTCGATCTGCGCGACCTGACGCTCGCTTTCCTGCAACGAGGTGCCCGGCTTGGTGAAGAAGTCCATGACGAAACCGCTTTCGTCGACTGCGGGCATGAAACCGGTCGATACGTTGGCGTAGGCGACGATGCCGAGCACCAGCAACGGCATCAGCATGACCGCCAATAGCCATTGCCGGTGCGCCATCCCGTCGTAGAGCGCCGCATGGATCCGGGCCAATGGACGCCGCTGGTCCAGGCCCGGGTCCTGCCACCGCGTGAAGTCGATCATGCGGGCGGCCAATGGCGGCACGATGAAGGCGCTCATCAGCCAGGACACGATCAGCGCGCATCCCATCGTGATCGACAGCGCCTTGGAGAAGGCACCGGTGACGCCATCGAGAAATGCCAGAGGTACGAATACGATCAAGGTCGCCAGGCTGGACCCGGCGAGTGGCGCCATGAACTCGCGCGCGGCCTGCAGGACGGTCGTCGCTGCACGGCCGTGGACCTCTTCGCCACCGCCCGTGCGCCTGGCGATGTGTTCGATCATCACGATCACATCGTCGATGAGCAAGCCGACCGCCGCGGCGATGCCGCCGAGCGTCATGATGTTGAAGCTCATCCCCAGCAGCGTGAGCAGCAAGACGGTGATCGCCAGGATGACGGGCACCACCAGTAGCGCCACCAGGGTAACGCGCAGACTGCGCAGGAAGTACAGCACGACCGCCGATGCCAGCAACAGGCCGATGATGACCGCGTCGCGCACGCTCGCCGCTGAGGCAAGCACCAGATCGCTCTGGTCATACCATACGCGCAGCTGCGCACCCGCCGGCAGCTGCGCACTTGCCAGACGCGCGCGCACCTCGCTGGCGATCTGTACGGCATTGCCGTCAGGTTGCGCATAGATGTTGAGCAAGATGGCGGGCGTTCCGTCTTCGGCCACCTTCACCCACTGCGGCTCGTCGCCGCTGCGGATGCTGGCCACGTCCTTGAGGCGCAGCCAACCGTGCGGATCCCGGCGGATCACCACCTCGCCGACGGCTTTGATGTCAGCGAGCGTGTGGGTAGCCAGCACCAGGTACAGTCTGTTGCTGTCCTGCAGTTGTCCCGCCGCCTGCAGCACGTTGGCATTCCTGAGTGCAGTGGACAGGTCGCTCAATGCAAGCCCATAACTGCCCAGTACCTGCGGGTCTGCTTCGACCTGTATTTCCCGGGTCTGCCCGCCCTGCACCGACGTGCGCGCCAGCCCGGGAATGGAGCTCAGCAATGGCACGATCTGCAGCTGGGCGACATCCCGCAATAGCACCGGTGAGACATCCTTGCCTTGCAGCGAATAGGACAGGATCGGAAAGACAGTGGGGTCCATGCGACGCACGTCATAGTGCGTACCGGCCGGCAGACCGGGAAGGACGCGCGAGATCGCGGAATCCACCTGCAGCGTGGTCGCGGTCATGTCGCGCCCCCAGCCGAAGTCGATCGAGATCTGCGCCGAGCCACGGCTGCTTTCCGAGCGGATGCCGACCACGCCCGGCACGGCGCGCACAGCCTCTTCGATGGGTCTTGTCACCAGTAACGCGGTCTGGTCGGCTGTCCGCCAGCCGGCATCGAGATCGACCACCACGCGCGGGAAATCGGCCTGCGGAAACAATCCCACCGGCAAAGAGAATGCGGCCACCAGTCCGGCCACGGCCAATGCCAGCACCACGACCAGCAGGCTGCCGGTCTGTCGCGCGAGCCAACTGTCATGCTTCACCTGAACATCGCCCGATCGGCGAAATGCACGGCCATGCCATCCTCGAGCTGGCTGGCGCCGACCACCGCCACCGTGCTGCCATCGGCCAGCTTGCCCTGCACGACGGTGGCGTTGCCCACCTGTCCGAGCACGTCAACCCGCACCTTGCGGGCCTTGCCGTCGGCAACCTGGAAGACCCAGGCGCCCTCCACGTCGGTAAGCACTGCGGCAGGAGGGACGATCCAGCCAATGAGTTTACCGACGCTCAGTTCGGCCTTGTAGCTCGTCCCCAACCGCAACGGTGTCTCCGGCTGCACATCGACATCGATTAAACGAGAGGCAGCATTGAGCGCTGTGCCGATGCGGACGACGCGCCCGGACACGCGATTGCCCTCGTTCAACGGATGCAGCACCGCAGGTGCGCCCTGTCTGGGCAGCCTGCCCGGCTCGACACCGACGCGTGCGACCACGCTGCGATCGGACACAAGCGTCAACACCGTGGTTCCCGCTGTCAATGCATCGCCGACGGTCGCCGACAGGCTCGACACCGTCCCCGTAAACGGTGCAGTCAATGCGATTGTCCCCTGCCCGGCTTGCTGCTGGCGCAGGGCCTTCAATGCGCTACGGGCGTCGCCAACCGCCCTGCGTGATTGCTCGCGCTGGTCCTGCGTGGCCAGGGCATCGTCGAATAATCGTTCGGTCTGGGCGCGTTGCGCCTCCGCCGCGCGTAGCGCGTCCAGCGCCTGTTGGTAGCTGGCCATTGCCAGCGGAGAGAGCGAAAACTGTGCCAACCGCTGTCCGGCATGGACGTGATCGCCCTGCGCGACATTGTAATCGACCACGCGGCCATCGCTCATCACGTTCATGGCCAGACTGCCGCTGGCCTGGCCCTGCGCTTGACCGTAGCCGACCACCACCTCCGGGACAGCGCCCTGTCGGACCCGTTGTACCTGGACCAATGCACTGGGTGCGGGCGCGGCGTGCTCACCTGCCTGGCGCGAACAGGCCGCCGACACGCAGGCAAGTGTCATCGTCAGCACCAAAGCAGAATGCTTCATGGCGATTGGGCCTTCAGCGCGAGGATGGTCGGCATGCCGGTGCCCAACAGCGCGTCGATGGCGATCTGTTGCTCCAGTAACCTTTGTCTGAGGATTTCCACGGTCGCCGCGCGCATGAGGCGATCGGCGCGCAGATCGACATAGGTTCTCAGGTCAACGGCGTGAGAGTGGAACGCCTCTTCCAGGCCGCTGTCGCCGGCAGCGCCCGCATCGAGCGAACGCTGGGCATCGACGAACTGCGTCTGGCCCAGTGCGTACTCGCTGAGCAAGGCCTGCACTTCGCGCTGGGAGGCATCCAGGCGCACCGCGTACGTATCGTGCAGCTGCCGGCGCGTTGCCGTCGCGAGGGCGATGTTGGCCTGGTTGTGATTGAACAGCGGCAGCTCCAGCGACAGCGTCGGCCCGGCATTGCGGACGCTGCCATTGTCTTGCGTCGCGTTATAGCCAATCGTCAGCAATGGAAACTGCGACAACACTTCGGCGCGCAGATGCGCCTCGGCCGACTGGTATCCCAATTGCAGCGCCAGCAGATCGGGCCGGCGCTGCTGAAGATTCTCCATCGTCCGCTGTGCCACAGCGAGATTGAAATCGGGAACAAGCACTGCGTCGTCGAGTGGCAGAGCGATGTCCGCCGAGGCGCCCAGTAGTGCCGCAAGCTCGTGACGCTGCTTCAGCAGTTGCACCCTCTGGTCGTTCAGCCGGCCATGTCCATCCAGTGCGGCGGCAAGATACGGTGCGACGGTGCTTTTCTCGACATCCCCTGCCACCAGCGCACGCTTGAGCCGATCTGCGCGCATCTCCATCAGCATGAGCGCATCCTGCTGGAGACGCTCGATCCGCTGGCCTTGCACGATTCCGACAAACAACAAGCGCACCTTGGCCAGCAGCTGCCACTCTTCCCACAGCAGCGTGGCGTCCACGGATGCGGCATCGGCCTGTGCCGCATCGCGGTTGGCCGACAGCGTGATCAACGCGCGCGCGTCCTGGCTCAGATCGGCCGACCAGGCCGTGGAAGTGCCGGAGCCGGCCAACAAGTAGCCGATGCCGCCGGAGAGCGTGGGATTGGGCAGCGTGAAGGCCTGCCTGGCCTGCGCATGCGCGAGCTGCCGGCGTGACCTTGCGATCAGCAGGTCGGGATTATTGGCCAATACCAGTCGTTGCAGGTCTGCAAGCGTCAGCGCATGCGGCGATCCGGTTGCGGCGCGCAACTCGCTCAACGTCGATGGCGCCACCGCTTCATGCGATGCCAGCGGCAGCGGTGTGTAGGTCGTACACCCTGCGATCAATCCGATCATCAGCAGGCCGGTGACGCCGCGAGTACGACCGATCGACGAACATTCCATCCAAATCCTCTTGCGACTTCCGCATTGCAGGGTACCCCTGGGATCCTTAAATGGCATTGGTCGGATTTTCAAGAAGAAACGTACAAGATGGCGGACAGGTGGCGATAAAGGGTTAGCCTATTATCTTTCCGCGGTGGTCGGACTTTGGTCGGAAAACAATCGGGCAAGCGTTAAATGCGATCGCTTGCGCGTGATATCAAAATGGCGCGTGCTTGTCGGTGCGCGACAGGATTACATCGTGCCGATTGTCTTGCAGCGGAACGTTGGCGACGTCAGCGTGCCCTTGCTTTTGCTCAGGTTGCCGCAGTGCAGCCTGGAAAGGGCCGGCCATGCGAAAGACGGCCAACGCCGTGCACCAGCAGATCATCGCCGTCCAAAGGTCGTGGGAAAGGAAATGCGCCCCACGCAGTTGTTGAACGCCGCCATACAACAATCACAATCCAAGCCCCAGGCCGAGTCCTAACCAACGTAAGCGCGGCGCTGCCGTCCAGAAGAAGAAATACAGTGCCAGCCAGCAGTATCCGGCGCTGCATGCCCCGCGGGGAAGCAGTTTCCTGCGGCATATGCATCTGGCCGATCAGCGAACAGACCGAAGAACGCTTTCATTCCGCCGTAGCGATGCAGATCCCAGGGACAGTCGACATTGGTCCAGGTCTTCATCCAGCCGACGATAGCGATGGAAACGCTCGTGGAGATCGTGAGCAGTAGCAGTGGCGTCCGGTAGCGCGCCCACGGCGACCAAGGCACCCAGGCCACGATGCATACCAGGGTCGTGGCATACCAGGTCAGTATGCTCAAGTGCCGTGCCTGGACATGGAACATGCCTTGCAACAGCGTATCGTGCTCCAGCGTCAGGCATGTCCTTCCCAGGCGAATAGCCGATCGGCGATCCACTGATCCAGATGCGGCTGCCCCATCAACAGCCACGACGCCACGACGAACGCAACCACCGGCCACAGCAAGTGGTGCAGATAGAACGCCTCGCGACCCGAGCCTGCCAGGCACTTTCAGGGGCGCGCGCAGCGACCTGCCCGGGTTCGGGAAATGGAGAAAATAGCCTCATCGAAGCGATGCTCCGACAGCAATTGTCAAAGTGGCGTTGGAATGTCGCCGTATCAATCGGCACCAGTGCACGCGCAAGACCAAGCTCTGCTGCGATTTGCTGCGACATACGCGTCAACACGCCGATCTTCCGCTAGGCTGGAACGATGAGCGAGCCCAATCCAAAGCCTGTCGAGCCGTCATCGACCACCGATACCACCTTCGGTAAACGTATCTTCCGCTGGATGCTCGGCTATCTGTTGGTGTTGACGGTGGCGGTTGCGCTGCAGGGTTGGATAGTGAACGAATACGTGGAGAGCCTGGTGTGGGAGTCGACCATGAATGCAGAGATGGATCGCTTCATCGCACGCTCGGGCGCCGGCCAACACGTCAGCTGGAACGACGCTTCCGATCTGATGCTTTACGAGGATGGCAGCAACAAGCCGTTACCGCCCGAGCTGGAAAAACTCCCCCCGGGCCTGCATGACGAAGTCCGCATGGGTAATGGGGAGTGGGCCGTTCTGATTCGCGACAGCGCAGGACACGACATGCGTTGATGACCGACATCAAACGTATGGAGAGCGACGAAATTCGCTTCACCACGTTGTTGCTGCTGCCTGCCGCCGTCTTGCTGCTGACGCTGGGAATCACCACCTCGTGGTCGGTACGTCGTCTGGTGCGGCCGCTGCAGTCGCTGTCCGACCAGGTTGCCGGTTTACGACCGGAACAACCAAGGCAGCGAATCGAACTGGATCCCGGAGGCGGCAGCGATCTGTTGGTGATCGGTGAGGTACTGAACGATTTTTTGGAAAGGAACGTGCAGTTCATAGAGCGCGAGCGTACTTTCGTGCATAGCGCAAGCCACGAACTGCGCACGCCCATCGCCATCATGGGGGGCGCGGCCGAGACCGCCTTGGAGCAGCCCGACCTTCCACCGCTGGTACAAGGGCAGCTGCGCCGGATTCATCAGACCGCAAGGGAAACCGAGCAACTGATCACCCTGCTGTTGGTCCTGGCAAAAGATCCGCAGCGGCTTGCAAAGATGCACGATGTAGTCCGATTGGACGAGTTGCTCCTGGACATCATTGACGATCATCATCACCTCATCCAGGAACGCGACCTGCGCTTCGAGATCACTGCATTGACGCGCTGCCGGATCACGGCGCCTATCCAGATCGTCCAGATCGCCATCGGCAACCTGCTGCGCAATGCTGTTGAGAACTGCGATCGCGGTGTCATCCAGGTGAGTTTGACCGAGGATGGCACCGTCTATATCGACGATCCTGGCCATGGCATGTCGCCTGAGGAAATCAGTCGACTTTATGCCCAGGTCGTGCGCAGCGGGCGGCATGGTGGCGGCATCGGCCTGGAGCTGATCGCTCGTCTTTGCGAACACCTCAACTGGCAGCTGGATTTTGTGACCAATCCATCCGGTGGCACACGCACGGCGCTGCAGGTAGGCCCCTCGAGACTATCCAGCGAACGCTGACTGTCTGGTACTGCCATCCAGCATCCGCCCGGAATGCAGCGCTTTGGCCGGCGTCAATAGGCCTCGGAGGTAAGCCTGCCACGAGCGCCATGCAAGGTCGAGTCGTACTCGTCGTCCGGCTCGGCAACCTCGACGGCTGGCTGGCACCTGAAAACGGGCCAGGCGCATTGGGTAGTGTGTTTTGCTGCCACATATCGATGGCCTCCATGCGAATAGATGCCGCACGAAAGCTGCCGGTGAGACATCAGCACATCCTGACCATCAAATGGCCCGCCCAACAGCATTGCACGGAATCGCGTCCCTTCTGCCATCGCCCCTCTCCAGATGCATGGTGAGGTCGAAATTACATGAGGTGACGCTTGGTTATATCGATACGACGGGTATGTTATAGCTATTTTGTATTGATGTGACGGCCGCACTCTTTACCAGTGACGTACGCCGCCCGACATCCGTGCAGTGGTTACGTCGCGTCCGCTCTCGCCGCGCACGTGACCCGAGCGCGGTAACTCAGCGTCCAACGATCGCGCCTTCAAAAGAGAGCTTTGCGATGGTGCCGCGCTGGAGGTGGGATTCCATCTCCAACACCCAACCGCAGTGCGCGCAAATGCGGGCGATCAGCTCGATGCCGATTCCTCCGGAAGTGACGTCTCCCGTCCGCGCGATGCGCGAGTAGATATCGCTCATCTCCCTGGCGGACATGCCGTGCCCGGGATCTTCGATCACCAGTGTCGATTCCCTATACACGATGCGTATCACGCCACGATCGCTGTTCTCGATTGCGTTGCGGATCAGGTTGCCGATCGTCGCTGTCAGGATCTGCGGTTGCGCCCTTACCCAGGGCGACGGCGATGGCTGCTCGATCTGGATCGCGAGCTCCTTTCCGATCATCAGATATGCGTGATTCTGCACGATGCATGCAAGTTCGACGAACAGATCCACCGGTTGCGCATTGTCCAGGATCCGTTGCGGATCTCTGGCCAATGTGAGCAACATGGTCGCGAGTTCGTCCATGGCCTGGGCTGTTCGCTGCGCCCGCAGAAGATGCGGTTGCAATGCATCGCTAATGTCGGGGTGTGCAACCAGCACTTCGATGCTTGCCAGGAACACCGCGATCGGAGTACGCAGCTCATGGCTTGCGGTCGTGATGAAATCGCGCTCTCGATCGATGTTGTGCTTGATCCGTAGCGAGTAGGCGTTCACTGCGTCGGCAATGAGCGCCATCTCCTCTGGCGCCGACTGACCCAGGTGTATGTTTTCCCCTGCTCCGTCGGGCCGGAGTTTGCCGATACCGGCAGACAGGGCAGCCAACGGCGCCACCAGGCGGCCCACTCCCCATAGCGCAACCGCCGCCAGCAAGGCCACCACCACCAGCACCGATCCTGCCATCACGGAGAGCAACGTCCATTCGGTCTGTTCCATCGCGCTGATATCCAGAGCCAGGACCTGCCTGCCCTGCGCGCCGGTGCTCTGTACCAGCACGACGAACTCCCTGTTGCCGACCTTCACCTCGTCATGCACACCTGGCGGCAAACGCGCGAACGCCGCCGGAATCGAGTCCCGTTGCCGCGATTCGTAGAGCCGCAGAATGTCCGTGTCCGGCCAGCTGTAGCCTGGATCGGCAGCCCGGCGTCGGCTGAGATACTCCATCTCGCTGTGCAGCAAGGACTGCCACACCAGTCGTTCGGCCTGCTCGTTGACCCAATACCCATGCAGCGAAATCACCACGGTCAACACCAGGATGTAGGACAGCAGACTGACCCCCATCCAGCGCCGCAGGCTGCGTCTGCCGCTCATGTCGAGGCGTCTGGCAGTGCCAGGCGATACCCCAGGCGCGCGACGGTGTGCAACAACTTGACCGGGTGACTGCCATCGATCCGTTTGCGTAATTCGTAGATGTGTGAGCGCAACATGTCGCGGTCAGGCAAGTCCTCGCCCCACAGCGCAGCTTCGAGCCGCGTCTTCGGGACGACGCCCGGGCTTTCCCTCATCAGCAGCTCAAGCAATTTCTTGCATCCGGTGTGGAGATGGAGCGCCACTCCTGCACGGCTGACTTCCTGGGTCGAGACGTTGTAGCGCAGGTCGGCCACTTCCAGAAGCTGCTTGTGCCCTCGTCTGCGCAGGGCAAGTGCCTGTATCCGCGCCTCCAGTTCCGAGATCGCGAACGGTTTGGTCAGGTAATCGTCCGCTCCGGACCGAAAGCCGGCCAGCTTGTCGGGCAGCTCGCTGCGCGCAGTGAGCAGCAGCACCGGCACCTCCGACCCAAGCGCGCGCAAACGCGCCAACACGCTAAGGCCGTCCAGACGTGGAAGCATCCAATCGAGCACGACGACGTCGTAGCCTGGTTCAAGCGCGAGCTGGAGGCCGGAGAGGCCGTCGCGTGCTGCGTCCAGCAGGACATGGCGCGGCTCGAGATAGGCGAAGACATTAGCCACCAGGCTCTGGTTGTCTTCCACAAGTAACACGCGGATCTGCTGTTGCAAAGACGAACGAGTTCGCTGCGCGGAAACGTGATCGGGTTTGGTTGACATGCGCATCTGACAAATCTCTGACCGACTCCACTCTACCTTAATGCGAATCAATATTGTTCGCGATTGTGCGGGCGCCTCTTTTCAACTTGGGAACCCCTCCATGTCTCACCCGCTTCATGCTCCACGGCCTGGCACCCCCAGACCGCTCGTGCGTTTGATCCGTGTCGCCCTGTATGGGTGGCCCTTGGTGATCGCCGCACACGGACCCGATGCCATTGCCCAGGCCGCGAACGTCCAACATGGCGAGCCACAGGCGCATACGCTGGACGCCATCGACGTCGTGCGCGCGCGTGAGGCCTATCAGGTGCAGCGCACCACGACCGCCACCAAGACCGACACGCCGCTGCGCGATGTTCCGCAATCGATCACCGTCGTCACCGAAGGTCTGATCAAGGACCAGGCGATGCAGAGCATGGCCGATGTGGTCCGCTACGTTCCCGGCGTGCAGATGGCGCAGGGAGAGGGGCATCGCGATGCGCCGATCCTGCGCGGCAATACATCCACTGCCGACTTTTTCATCAACGGTGTTCGCGACGACGTGCAGTACTACCGCGACCTGTACAACGTCGAGCGCGTGGAAGTCCTCAAAGGTCCCAGTGGCATGGTGTTCGGTCGAGGCGGCGCCGGCGGCCTGATCAACCGGGTGACCAAGCAAGCCGACTGGTCGGGTACCAAGGAGCTGGGGCTCACTGTGGGATCCTGGAACAATCGCCGCCTGACCGGCGATTACGACCACGTGCTGAGCGACGTCGCGGCGGCACGCGTCACCGCGCTGTATGAGGATTCCGACAGCTACCGCGATCATGCCCACGTGCGACGTTGGGCACTCAATCCCACCTTCAGCGTGCGTGCCACCGACACGACGTCGCTGACGTTTGGCTACGAGCATTTCGAGGACGATCGGGTCACCGACCGCGGCATCCCCTCGTTGCTGCCGATCCAGGGCAAGCCGTTGCCGATCGACGCATCCACGTTCTTCGGCAGCCCCGACCTGAGCCCGGCCTGGGCACGCATCAATGCGCTGACCGCGCTGGTCACGCATGAATTCGCCGGTGGGGCCAAGCTGACCAACCAGACCCGCTACGCGGACTACGACAAGTTCTATCAGAACGTGTTCCCAGGCGCCTACGCGGCGGCAACCAATCGCGTGGCGATCAGTGCCTACGACAATCTGACGACACGCAAGAATCTGCTCAACCAGACCGACCTGACCTTCTCGGCCGAGACCGGCGACATCAGCCACCAATTCCTGATCGGCATGGAATTGAATCGGCAGGAAACCGAAAACCTGCGCAAGACCGGTTATTTCACCGACATCGGCGCCAATGCCACCTCGGCCTTCGTCACGCTGCCAACCACGATCTATACCGGTCCGGTGCTGTTTCGCCAAAGCGCGACCGATGCGAGCAACCACAGCGTTGCCAGAACCGCCGCCGTCTATGCACAGGATCAGATCGAATTCTCGCCGCAATGGCAGGCGATCGTTGGCCTGCGTTACGACAGGTTCGATGCCGAGCTGGTGAACCGGCGTACGGGCACCACGCTGGAAAGCACCGACGACCTGCTGTCGCCGCGCGCCGGCCTGATTTACACGCCGCGCGAGAATCTGTCGGTGTACGCAAGTTATACGATTGCGCACGTGCCGCGCGCCGGCGAGCAACTCGCTTCCCTGACCGCCAGCAATCGCAACCTGGATCCGGAAAAGTTCGTCAATCGTGAGGTCGGCCTGAAGTGGGACGTGAGCGAGCGTCTGTCCGCAACTGCCGCGATCTATCGCCTGCAGCGCAGCAACGTGGCGATCACCGATCCGAACAATCCGGCGCAGTCGTTGTTGGTGGACGGACAGCGGGTTCAGGGGCTCGAAATGGGTCTGAGCGGACATCTGACCGAGGCCTGGCAGCTGATGGCCGGCTACGCCTATCAAGATAGCGAAGTGCAGACGCCCGACGCGACCAATGGCAACGCATTGGGCCAGGTGCCGAAGCATTCGGCGTCGCTGTGGAATCGCTACGACTTCAACACCAACTGGGGCGCCGGTCTTGGCGTCGTCTACCGGGACGCGGTGTACGTAGCATCGGACAATGCCGTGGTGCTGCCAGGCTTCGCGCGCGTGGATGCGGCAGTGTTCTACTCGCTAAGTCCCACTGCTCGCCTGCAATTGAACGTCGAAAACCTCTTCGATCGCGGCTACTACGCCTCGGCGCACAGCAACAACAACATCATGCCCGGGTCACCCCGGGCAGTACGGCTGGGCCTGAACTTGAAGTTCTAGTCAATGCTGGGAGACGACGGCTCGCTTGCCGCGGGCTGTCGTCGCCTGGCATGTCCGCTCATCGCGGTGGCACGAACCGGATCACGACTCGGCCGTTCTCCGCGTGACTGTCGTCGATGGTCCACCCGAGCTGCGATGCGAGGCGGCCGATCAGGGTCAGCCCGAGGCTGCGGTCGCTTGAACGCGCCCGCAGCCTTGGCGTGTCGGTCTGTGTGATGCCGGCTTCAGTGAAATGGAAGGTCAGGGCGTCCTGAGCGATGGTCACGTCGAGTGCGCCATGCTGGGCGGGAGGCATCAGGCGCCGTATGACCGCGTTGACCACCAGTTCCATCTCGCGGATGGCGAGGCGATGCTCCATCTCCGGGCCGTGAATCCGAAGGTCGACCGTCTGGTCCTTAATCGCATCGACGCGTGTCAGTCGTTCACCCAGCCATCGTTGCAATACAACCGTTTCAGTCTGGTCGATACGGCGCCGGGCCAGACGCAGCAACGCATCCAGGCAATCGGCCAATTCGCGCACGCCACGATCCAGACGCAGCAACCTTGGACGCATCGTCAACGCGTGATCTTCCTCCAACAATAGCTCTGTGGCACCTTGCACCACGGCAATCGGCGTACGCAACTCGTGGCTTGCATCGGCAAAGAATGCGCGCTCGGCCTGCTCGGCCGCGACTAGCCGCCCTTGGTACTCGTCGATCGCGCTGCCCAAACGGCCGAGTTCGTCGCGGGCCATCCCAATTCCGAGTTCGGTCTGTAGCGGCTCGACCGGAAGGCTTGTCACCGCGTCTGCCAGCCGGCGGATCGGGAGAATCACGCCGTGCGAAAGCAGCCAGCCCAGCGATGCGCTGATCAACGTGCCGAACACGATCACTGCGATGAGAATCAGCGTGAGGTGCTGCTCCAAGCGTTCGATGCCGACAAGATCGATGCTCAGCGTCAAGCGTCCAGCGGGCGTGTCGTATACGCCGGTATGGATGCCCTCGCCTTCCGGCCCGGATTCATGCAGCCCGGGCGACAGCGTTGCAAGGGTTGCCGGGACGTCTCCACTCCCATCTGGCCTGCGCAGATAAGCGCTGAGGCGTCCGGTCTTTGGTAGTTCGGTCTGCGGCGCCTGCGCGAGCTGGATCGCATAATCGTGTGCCAGACCGTTGAGCACTTCGTCGACCAGTACGTGCTCGTAATCCTCTGCGATAAAGACCACTGCAATCGCGAACAGCACGCTTAACAGCCCCCCCATCAGAGTGAACAGCAGGACCACCCTGGTCCGTAGCGGCAAGGTCCTAGCCATCGGCGGCTGCAATCAGGCGATAGCCGATGCCATGAACGGTCTGGATCAGCTGATATTGAAACGGCTTGTCCACGAGATTACGTAGCGCATAGACATGCGTGTGCAGCGCCGCTGCATCGCCCCCCTGGCTCGCCCACACGCATTCGATCAGGCTTTGTTGCTGCACGATCGCCGGCGAGCGGCGCATCAATGCACCCAGAATCAGCGCCTGCGCTCTGGTTAGTGTGATATGCCGGCCCTCGCGAGTGGCCAGCATCGCGTCGGGATCGAAGCGCAGTGGACCAACCACGAACTCCCGCGCTGCGACAGACTGTGTCTGTCGATGCAGCACGCGCAGGCGGGCTTCGAGCTCCTTCAATTCGAAGGGCTTGACCATGTAGTCGTCTGCGCCTTCGGCAAATCCGCGCAGCTTGTCCTCCAGCGTGTCGCGCGCGGTCAGCATAAGCACAGGAGTGCCTTGCCCTGCCTGACGCATGCGTCGGCACAGCTCCAGTCCATCCAGCCGGGGAAGACCCAGATCAAGCACGATCACATCGAAACGATCGCGCATGACGTGCGCGAGCCCGGACATGCCGTCGCCGGCGTGATCCACCTGATAGCCGCGACGTTCAAGAAAATCCCAGATGTTGGCGGCGATGTCGTATTGATCTTCGACGATGAGGACTTTCATGCGGGATGCATCTGGACATCTTTCGAATCGTGAGCGTTTTAGTGTAGCTGGCAGGCCTGCGTGCGCTTTTAACGAGCGCCTGAGATGGTGCTGAGAACGGCTTACTGCACACGCCGGAGACTGAAGAACCCGCCGATCGTCCGGCCTTCTCATCAACGCAAATGCGCCTACCGCTGTCGGGACAAGAGTCTTCGCATGCCGTCTTCCTGTCTACCGTCGCCACCCGGCCGCCCGTACCGGAGACCGGCCTGCCATCCATTGAGCGAACGACAAGCCATGCCGTGGAGAACACCTTACGACCACCATTGCTACGCCCGAGCGGACTGCTCTCGATACTGATTCCCGTGCACAACGAACAGGACGTGCTGATCGAGTTCCACCGACGCCTGCGACGTGCCCTGGTTCCGCTCGATATCGCGGTGGAGGCATTGTATGTCGACGATGGCAGCAGCGACGGTAGCGCTGAAATCCTTAAGCGAATGCGCCTGGACGATCCCTGTGTCGGCGTACTGACCCTAAGTCGGAACTTCGGCAAGGAAATTGCGATGGCCGCGGGTCTGGACCATGTCTGCGGCGATGCGATCGTGATCATCGACGCCGACCTGCAGGATCCTCCGGAACTGATTGTGGACATGTACGCAGCGTGGAAGCAGGGCTATGACCAGGTGGAAATGCGGCGCAGCGTGCGCGACGGCGAGACAGTTTTAAAGCGATGCACCGCACACGTGTTCTACCGCGTAATTGGATGGCTGAGTGCCGTCCCGATCAGTCCGGATGTCGGCGATTTCCGGCTGCTCAGTCGTCGCGCCGTCGATAGCATGCGCCGACTCGGCGAGTGCAACCGTTTCATGAAAGGGCTGTATGCGTGGATCGGCTACCCGAGGTTGCAGATCACGTATCGTCGCGAGCCACGGCATGCGGGACGGACCAAATGGAACTACTGGCGGCTGTGGAATTTCGCGCTCGAAGGGATCACCTCTTTCTCGATCGCTCCGTTGAAGCTGGCCAGCTACGTCGGCGTGCTCTGTTCGTTGCTGGCGTTTGTCTACGCGGGCGTTGTCATCGTCAAGACACTGCTGCTCGGCGATGCAGTGAACGGCTATCCCAGCCTGATGGTCGCCCTGCTGTTGCTGGGTGGCGCGCAGTTGCTGTGTCTGGGGATTCTCGGCGAGTACGTCGGTCGAATGTTCATCGAGACCAAGCATCGTCCGCTCTATCTGGTCAGTGAGTTCCATCCAACCGTTGCATCGCCGCAATCGGCGGATCGGATGGCTGCACGATGAAATGGCCTTCGCTTCGAGAGCGTTTGTGCGCAGTATTGGCTGTGACCTTTCTTGTCCGTCTGATGACGCTCGGCCTGTACCCGCTGACCGACACCACCGAGGCGCGCTATGGCGAGATGGCCAGAAAGATGCTCGAAACCGGACAGTGGATCGTCCCGCAGATCGACTATGGTGTGCCGTTCTGGGGCAAGCCGCCGTTGTCGTTTTGGCTGACCGCAATCGCCTACAAGCTCATGGGCGTGACCGAGTTCGCCGCACGCCTGCCATCGCTGCTGCTGGGTGTGCTGATCTGTAGTCTGACCCACGTGGTTGCCGCCCGGCGGCATGGCATGGACCATGGGCTGCGCGCGAGCGTCGTGGTGGCCACCTGTCTGCTGATGATGGTGAGCGCCGGCGGGGTCATGACCGATCCGGCCATGGCGTCGGGGACGACGCTGGCAATGGTGGCATGCTGGTTGGCGCTGACCGGCAGCTCACGCCGCTGGGGCTATCTGTTCTTCGCGGGAATTGCCATCGGGCTGCTGGCCAAAGGCCCGGTCGCCAGCGTGTTGACGCTGGCACCGATCACGTTGTGGGCCGCGTTGACGGGACGGCTTGGCCAGTTATGGGATCGCCTGCCATGGGGATGGGGACTGCTGCTCACAATGGCCCTGGTGCTGCCATGGTACTGGGCGGCGGAGCGGCAAACCCCGGGGTTTCTGCATTACTTCCTGATCGGCGAACACTGGTATCGCTTTACCGTCAGTGGTTGGAAAGGCGATCTGTACGGCGCGGCGCATGCCTACCCACGCGGAACCATCTGGCTGTATGCACTCGCCGGCACCCTGCCCTGGTCCGCGTGGCTTCTCTGGCAACTGCTGCGTCGCAAAGCCACGCTGACGATCATGCCACTGCGCGCCAGCGATGGATGGCGGCTGTATCTGTTGTGCTGGATGCTGACCCCCGCGGTGTTCTTTACGATGGCCGGCAACATTCTTCCGACCTACGTATTGCCGGGTGTGATTGGATTCGGCTTGTTGACAGCCGACGTGTGGCGTCAGCAGCTATCGCATCCGCGTGCACTTGCCTCTGACGCAATCGGCTTAGTGGCGCCGGTACTGGGCTTGCTGACGATCTTAGTGATCTGGCCGCATGCCGGCTTCAAGTCGCAGCGGGAACTGCTGACCGCCTTCCGCCAGGACCTGCGTCATGACGTGGATCTGATCTACTTTCCCCAGCGCCCTTACTCGGCTGAATTTTATTCGGCCGGCGAAGCGATCGAGGTGCGCGATGTGGAAGCGCTGCAGCGTTATCTGGACCGCAAACCGCTGTGTTACGTGGTCATGCGCAAGCAGGAATTCGCGCAACTGCCCGCACCACTGCGTGCGCGCCTGTGGGTGGTGCATACCCCAGGCAAGAGAGATTACCTGTTGCTGCGCAAGACAGCGGCAAGTACCAGAGCGGGTGACCCGACATCGTCGTGAGGGCTACGGGCGGTCGCGCCGCGCACATTACAAGATCGTATATATCCGGAAATGTCGACCCACACCCTCCACCTGCAAGGTGTCGGCATGAACACACATCGCGCTTCACTACTCCTGCTATCGGCCGTGCTGACCTCCTGCGCGCAGCCACCTTCTGCCCACGTGCCGGTCACCTCGCCGCCGGCCAGCCTGGCCAAGGCATCCAACGAGACGGAACTGCTTCGATTGACGTTGTCGCCCCAGGCCGAACGACGGCTGGGGATCGTGCTTGCCCAGGCCCAGTCGGGCGAGACGACACGCCACCGCGTCAGTGTGGGCGAGATCGTTTTGGCTCCCGGCGGCAAAGGCGGACTGCCGATGCTGTCCACTACCAATCTGACCCAGATCGGCGCCAGCCAGGCGGCAGCGGACAACGAAGTGTCGCGCACTGACGCGCTGTCGAAGCTGGCCGACATCGCCTACCAACGCGCCGAACGTTTGGTCCGGGAGGAAGCCGGCAGCATCCGTGCCAGGGACGAGGCCGCAGCAGCGTTGGCCTCGGCCAGGGCCGCCGCCGATGCGGCCCTGGCGCAACGTCGTCTGCTTGGGCCGGCGTTGGCGGAGATGGCCAATCAGAAGGAGCTATGGATTCGTGTGGCAGCCTCCGCGAGCGACATCGACAGGCTGGCTCTGCAGGCACCGATCACGGCCCGTGCGCTGGGCAGGCCTGAGTCGGCGGGCGAAGCCGCCTATCCTGTTCCCGGTCCGGCTTCGTCCAACGTGGCGGCCGGAACAGTCGATCTTTTCTATCGGTTGTCCAACCAGGGCAGTCGCTGGCGCATCGGACAACGCGTGGCCACGACGATTCCTGAGCAGGGGACCACGACGGTCGGCGTCATCGTGCCCGCCGCCGCAGTCGTCCGTGACATCCACGGCGGCGAATGGGTGTACACGCAATCGGGGCCACACAGCTATCTGCGCCAGCGCGTGGAAATTGCCTTCAGTGCGGATGACAACGTGGTGGTGAGCCGTGGACTGCCTGCCGGCACCAAGGTGGTTTCGGCAGGTGCGGCGGAACTGTTCGGCACCGAGTTTGGAGTGGGCAAATAACATGCTCAACTGGATCGTCGAAACTGCCCTGAAACACCGGATCATCGTACTGGCGCTGTCGGTCTTGTTGATCGTGCTTGGACTGCGCGCATCGACCGATGTTCCACTGGACGTGTTTCCGGAGTTTGCGCCGCCGATGGTGGAAGTGCAGACGGAAGCGCCGGGCCTATCGTCCGAGGAGGTGGAAAGCCTGATCACGGTGCCTTTGGAAACCCAGGTCAACGGATTGCCCGGCCTGGTTACGCTGCGCTCCAAGTCGGTGCTGGGATTGTCCTCGGTGGTGTTGCTGTTCCAGCAAGGCAGCGACGTGGCGCAGGCGCGTCAGCTGGTACAGGAGCGTCTGGCGCAAGTGGCCGCACGACTTCCCGCCGCTGCCCGTCCACCGTTGATGCTGCCGCCGTTGTCGTCCACCAGCCGTGCCATGAAGATCGGCATCTCCTCATCGACGCTGGATCAGATGCAGTTGTCGGAACTGGTGCGGTGGACCATTCGTCCACGCCTGATGGCCGTTCCTGGCGTGGCCAACGTTGCCTTGTGGGGCCAGCGCGACCGACAGCTGCAGATCATGGTCGACCCTGCGCGGCTGCAGACCGCAGGCGTGACCCTTGCCGAACTCAGGGCCGCCGCAGGCGATGCGGTCCTGGTCGGTGGCGGCGGATTCGTCGATACCGCCACGCAGCGACTTCCGGTGCAGCAGGTGGGTGCGGTGCAGTCCGCGCAGGATCTGGCCAATGCGGTGATCAGGCTGAGCGGCGAGGCGCCCATTCGCATCGGCGATGTGGCGCAGGTGCGTGACGGCTACGCCGCACCGATCGGCAACGCCATCATCAACGATGGTCCGGGCCTGATGTTGATCGTCGAGAAACAGCCGACCGGCAACACCTTGCAACTCACCCGCGAGGTGGAGGCGGCGCTGCAGGAACTGAAGCCCGGGCTCAAGGACGTAGTGATCGATACCACCATTTTCCGGCCCGCCACCTTCGTCGAACGCTCCATCCGCAACCTGACCGAAGCGCTGCTACTCGGCTGCCTGTTGGTCGTGGCCGTGCTGTTCCTGTTCACCCGCGACTGGCGTCAGGCGGTGATCAGCCTGGTGGCGATTCCGATGTCGCTGCTGGGCGCCGGGCTGGTATTGCTCTGGTCCGGGGTCACCATCAACACCATGGTGATCGCCGGGCTGGTGATCGCGCTGGGGGAAGTGGTCGACGACGCCATCATCGACGTGGAGAACATCGCGCGCCGGCTGCGTTTGAATCGCGAGGCGGCAACACCGGTTTCGCACTTTCGGGTGGTACTCGCGGCGTCGCTGGAAGTGCGCTCTGCGGTGGTGTTCGCCTCGCTGATCGTCATGCTGGTATTTCTGCCCATCTTCTTCCTCGATGGCGTCGCCGGCACGTTCTTCAAGCCATTGGCCACCGCCTACGTGCTTGCGATCGCCGCCTCGCTGCTGGTCGCGTTGCTGCTGACACCAGCCTTGTGCCTGATGCTGTTGCCCGCATCGACGCAAACGCGCAGCAAGGACACCGCGCTGGTGCAGTGGCTCAAGCGCCATTACCTCAATGCCCTGCCCGGCTTCGTGCGGCGTCCCCGTTGGGCGATGACGATCGTGAGCGTCGGCCTGGTCGGTGCGGGTATCGGCTATCTCGGATTCAAGGACGAGTTTCTGCCCAACTTTCGCGAGACCGACTTCCTCATGCACTTCGTCGAGAAACCCGGTACCTCCATCGAGGCGATGGAACGGATTACCATCCTCGCCTCCAAGGAGTTGCGCGGCATTCCGGGAGTACGCAATTTCGGAGCGCATATCGGCCGTGCCGAAGCCGCCGACGAAGTAGTGGGACCGAACTTCACCGAGCTGTGGGTCAGCGTGGACGAGAAGGCGGATTACGATGCGACCGTGGCCAGGATCCAGAGCGTCATCGATGGATATCCCGGCATCTTCCGCGATGTGCTGACCTACCTGCGCGAACGCATTAAGGAAGTTCTCTCCGGTGCGGGCGCCACCGTCGTGGTGCGGATCTTCGGGCCGGATCAGGCCGAACTACGCTCTTCTGCAGAACGTGTGCGTCTGGCCATTGCCAAGATCCCCGGCGTGGCCGACCTGAAGGTGGAGCAGCAGGTGCTGGTTCCGCAATTGCAGATCGTTCCCGATGCCGAGCGCATGGCGTTGCTGGGCCTGACCGCCGGCGAGGTGAGACGGCAAGCGCAGGTTCTGATCGCCGGGCAGAAGGTCGGAGAGATCTATCACGATCAGAAGGCCTTCGACGTCGCGCTGTGGAGCGATGCGTCCTTCAGGAACGACCAACACGCGGTTGCCGATCTGATGATCCAGACACCGTTGGCGGGAGCCGTGCGGCTGGCCGATTTCGCCGATGTCAGGATCGTGCCGGCCCCGAACGAGATCAAACGCGAGAATGGCCAACGCCGTATCGACGTGACCCTCAACGTTGCCGGTGCCGACCTGGGCACGGTCGCCCGTTCGGTGGAGGCGGCGGTGCACGGCGTCGCGTTCGCTCAGGGCTATCACCCACGCATCCTGGGCGAATATGCAGCACTCAAGGACTCCAGGACGCGTCTGGTTGGGATCGGCGCGCTGTGCATCGTCGGTATCCTGCTGCTGGTGTGGCTGGAGTTCCGGTCGGTGCGCATCACCGCCCTGGTCGCGGTCACCCTTCCGTTCGCACTGGTTGGCGGCGTGATGGCGGTGGCAGTGACGGGTGCGACTTTGTCGCTGGGGTCGCTGGTCGGTTTCGTCACCGTGATCGGCATCGCCGCGCGCAACGGCATCATGCTGATCTCGCACTACGCGCATCTTGAACGGGTCGAACGGTTGCCGTTCTCGCGCGCACTGATCATGCGCGGCGCGGAGGAGCGCTTGATCCCGATCCTGATGACCGCGACCTGCGCAGGCCTGGCACTGATACCGCTGATCGTTCGCGGGAATGCGCCGGGCCATGAGATAGAGCACCCCATGGCCGTGGTCATTCTGGGAGGACTGGTGTCGTCGACACTGCTCAATCTGTTTCTGGTTCCCGCGTTGTATGCCCGCTTCAGAGCCCGCTCGCCCTTGCGCGATGGCGCCGCTGGAGCGTCGCCATGAAGACGATCCATTTCCTGCTGGGAACGCTGCTGCTGGGAGCCAGCACCGTGGCGCATGCCCAGGCCAGTGCACCCGACCGGAGCCACTCGACAGCGTCTGTCCAAGCCCCCGACCTGGCGGCACCACAGCTTCGCACCGATCTCACGCAGTGGTGGCGGCGCTACAGGGAACCTGAGCTCGATGCGCTGGTCGAAGCCAGCCTGCAGGCCAACATCGACATTCGGGTTGCGGTGGAGAACCTGCAGGCCGCACGTGCACTGCTGGCGCAATCGCGCGCGGCCCGCTGGCCACAGACAACCACCGAAAGCGCGCTTGGCGTCGACAGCCCGTCCACGCAGCCAGCCGCGGCCAACGTCAGCGCCAGTGATTACGATCTGGCGCTGACCGCCAGCTGGGATATGGATCTGTTCGGTCGGCTTCGATCCGCCGCTGCCGCCTCCGAGGCCGACGCACAGGCGGCTGCCGCGCTACGCGATGGCATCAGGGTCGCCGTGGTCGCAGACACGGTGCTGGCCTATCTGGAGGTGTGCGGGACAACGCAGCAGGTGCGTCTTGCCGAGCAACTGGTGGCGTCAAACACGCGCGGATTCGACCTGCTGACCCAGCAACTGCGCGCTGGAGAGATTTCACCATTGGAGCTCGCTTCGGCCAGCAGCGCACGCGCGCAGGCGCAGGCGCTGCTGCCGCCGTTGCAGGCGGCCAGGCGAGCCGCCCTGCTCAGGCTGGCCTATCTTCAGGGTGGTCGCCCCGCCCAGGTGGAGCAGCTGCGCCTGCACTGTGCAGCGATGCCGCAGTTCGATGGCGACATTCCAGCCGACCAGCTGCAGCCCTTGCTGATGCGCCGGCCCGACGTCCGCGAAGCGGAGCACAAGCTTGCGGCGGCAGTCGCCAAGATCGGCGTGGCCAAAGCCGACCTCTATCCACGGCTGAATCTCGGCGGTGCGCTTGGGCTGATCTCCGGCGGGCTGGTGTCGACCGCCTCGCCGTTGCTTTCCTGGTCCTTTCCCAATCAGGCGCCTGCGCGTGCGCGCATCGCCCAAGCAAATGCACAGCAACGGGCGGCGCTTGCTGGATGGGACGCAGCAGTCCTGCGCGCCCTGCACGACATGGCACGCGCGTTGGCGGTGTACCAGGGCGCCACGCAGAGCGAGGCCCGGGTATCGGCAGCGCAAGCCGACGCCGATCTGGTCACGCGCCGTACCGAGGCCAGGGTACGTATCGGCGAGGCAGACCCGATGCTGCTAGTCGTCGCCGAAACGGCACGCATTGGCTTGGCGCGACAAGCTGCGCAGAGCCGACTGACGATAGCTGCGGCCCAGGTTGCGCTGTTTCGCACGCTTGGCGCCGGTATTCCGCCAGCCGCTTCGGATACGATCTCTGGAGCGTCTTTGTGAGGGTGTGGAAATGAAGATTCTGGTCGTGGAGGACGACGCGGAAACACGGGAGTTCATCTGCCAGGGATTGCTCCAGGCGGGAAACACGGTTTCGTCCAGCGCTGATGGACGCGATGGCCTTTTCAAAGCCACCGAAGGCGGGTTCGATGCGGTCATCCTAGACCGAATGCTCCCGGGCCTGGACGGCCTGTCGCTGTTGCGCATGCTGCGTGCGGCCAGGAATACGACGCCCGTGTTGATGCTCACCGCGATCTCCAGCATTGCCGATCGGGTCGAAGGGCTGGAAGCCGGCGCTGACGACTACCTGGTCAAACCGTTTGCGTTCACCGAGCTGGCTGCGCGCATCAATGCACTCGCCCGGCGTCAGGGCGCGCAGCCTGAACTGCGCTTTCTGCGCCACGACGACATCGAGATAGACCTGCACCGTCGCCTGGTGCAGCGTGCCGGCCAGCGGATCGTGCTGCAGCCGCGCGAATTCGCGCTGCTGATGGAGTTGATGCAGAACGCAGACCGGGTACTCACCCGCACGATGTTGCTAGAACGGGTGTGGGACTTCGATTTCGATCCCAAGACCAATATCGTCGAGACCCATATGAGCCGGCTCAGGGCAAAACTCAACACCGGATTCGAGCGCGATGCGATAGAGACCGTGCGCGGCGCCGGCTACATGATGCGCAGTCTATGAAACGGCTATGGCGATCGACGTTCGGCCTGCTCGCGCTGGTCAGTGCGATCTTTGCGATTGCCACGGTCGCAGTGGGCCTGACGGTGTACGAGGTATCGCACGAAGCGCTGGAACAACAGCTCGACCATCGCATCGCGAACGAGACCCATGCATTGCTCGATGAAGCCGCTTCCGGCGGAACATCGGCATTGATCCGCGCCGTGCAACGCCGGCAGCAGGCAAACGCTGATACCGGCCTTTTCTATTTGCTGGTCAATCAGCCAGGCAACCCGCTGGCCGGAAATCTCGAAGGCAAGGCTCCCACCACCGATGGATATCTGGAGACCTTGCAATACGATGGGGGGCTTCGCTCCGCGCAGGCGCTGACCACACGCCTTGCCGACGGCGTGACCCTAGTCGTGGCTGCCGATCGCGGTGCGATCGAGGAGACCGATGCGATCATGTTGCGATTGGGCGGCATCGCGTTGGGCGTCACGTTCCTGCTGGGCATCGGCGCTTCGTGGCTGATCGGCGCGGCCACGCGCGACCGACTGCGCAAGATCGATCAGGCCGCCCGGGCCATCATCGAAGGAGATCTCAGCCGGCGGATTCCGATCGAAGGCTCGACCAGTGAGTTTGATCGCGTGGCGGTGACGCTCAACACGATGCTGGATCGCATCCACCTGCTGGTCGAAAACCTGCGGCAGGTCTCCAACGACGTGGCACACGATTTGCGGACGCCGCTGACCAAGTTGACCAACCAGCTGAACCAGGCATTGGCGGCCGCCGATGCCGAGGTACGGCAGGTGCGCATTGCGTCGGCGCTGCAGCAGTCGCATGAGCTGCAGGAATTGTTCTCCGCCCTCTTGCGCATCTCGGAAATCGAAACGTTCGAGGTCAGGCGACGTTTCGAGCGGGTAAAGCTCGACGTCCTGGTGCTCGATGTCATTGACAGCTACACGCCCGATGCGGAAGCCAGCGGGCATCGGCTGTCGGGGCGAGTCGATCGCGGGATCGTTCTCGAAGGCGACCGCCGGCTGCTGCATCAACTGCTTGCCAACGCACTGGACAATGCATTGCGCCATACCCCTTCGCAGACGACCGTGACCATCACGCTACGCGCCTCGCCACAGGCGGTCACCCTGCGCATCGAGGACGATGGCCCGGGCGTCGACAAGGCCGAAATCCCGCATTTGTTGAAGCGGTTCCATCGGGGCGAACGTAGCCGCACGGTGGAGGGCAACGGGCTGGGGTTGGCGCTTGTCTCTGCGATCACCTTAGCGCATCGCGGCTCGGTGACAATCGACTCCGACGCCGGCTTTTGCCTGGATTTCAATTTCCCACGCTGAAACCGCAGGCACGAATCGCGTGGGCCCGAGCGACAGCCCGGTAGAAAGGTGGCGAGATCGATCCGAAACGCTCGCGCGCAACGGCCTTGCACACATACTCGACACCTACTACATCGTCCCTACGAACTCAGGGCGTGCGCATCGACCAGTCGACGGCCGCATCGAACAGCGCTAGTCCGTCCGGACTCAGATTCGAGAAGGTGTCGTTGTCCAGAAATAGCGCCACACGGCGCGCAGGCGCGACGAAGTCGTAATCCATCGTGGCGCCCTTCTCGTAGCCGAAGACCACCGCCTTGTCGGGTTCCCCCGGCAGCGTGGCGATCACGTTGGCGGCCCTGGCCGGCACGCCCCAACCCATCATCACATCACGCGGATAGACGTAGGTCTTGCCATCCCGCAGGCCACCAGCAAGCGGGTGCGGTGCATTGATGACGCGGATGTAATGCTCCTTCTCCACTTCACCATAGTCCACACCCTTCCGTCGTCCGGTCAGGCGCAGCGAATCCATCAGATCGTTCTCCCAGGTCAACAGCGGCACCGCGACGTTTCTGAAGCCTGTGTCGGCCATCTCGCGAGACTGCACTACCGACGACAACACCACCAGATCGAAACCCTCTGCCTTGGAAGGGGATACGGTCTGATCGAAGAAGCTCACCGTGCAGCCGAGTTGCTTCAGATACGCAGCGACAGTTCTATCGGCGCTCAGGCCTTGTTGTTGCACCTTGCGCTGACTCTCGCTGGCGCCTGGCACCTCGTCCAGACGCGTCACATAGAACACGCGCTTGCCGGCCAGGTTCGGCGTTGCCGCCTGGACCATCGCCACCTGGCTACAGAGACCAGCCAACAGCATCGATACCGCGATGGATTTCGTAAGCACTCGCATCGAGACAGCCTCCCGCATCAGAAGTCGAAGGTTGCGTTGAAGTTGACCGTACGCGGCAAGCCCATTGCCAACTGGCCGCTGCCCGCCGCGCTCCAGTAACGCTTGTCGGTCAGGTTTTCCACATTGAACTTGAACGTGGTCGGCACACCATGCAGCCGGGTCGCGTAGGCAGCACCGGCGACGTAGGTCGTATAGCCGGCAATGCTGGCACGGTTCTGATCGTCGATCGGACGCGATGCCAAGGCAAACCCGCCTGCGCTCACCGACAAGCCTTCCAGCATCGGCACGCGATAGTTGAAGAACAGGCTGGCGGTGCGCTCGGGCGTATTGTTAGGCGTATTGCCTTCCAGACTGCCAGTGGTCGCCTGGACAATCTGAGCATCCAGCAGCATGCCCGAAACCGCCGCTGACAGGTTCTCAGTCAGATTGCCCTGAACGGAAAATTCCAGCCCCTGATAACGCGAGCGTCCGTTGAGCGCATAGACGCCGTTCTCGTTGGTATCGGCCGAGGCCTGATCCAGTCGGAATAGAGAGGCGGACAACAGCGTTCCGTTATCCATGCGATACCGTGTACCTACTTCCTTCTGGCGGCTTACAGCGGCAGGTAATGCCTGGCCTGCGTTGATCGCCGCCGTCGGCGCGGAACCGCCCGACTCCAGCCCTTCCACATAGCTGCCATAAACCGATGCCTTGGGCGAGATCTTGTAGGTCACGCTAAAGGACGGTGTGGTGGCGCTTACGTCGTAATCTGCGGTGTTCAACTGACGCGTGCTGTAGCGCGCATAGCGCAACGCGCCGATCAGCTGCCAGCGGTCGCCGAGGCTGACCCGGTCCATCGCATACAGACCACTGTTGCGGATGGTCTGCTCCAGAAATCCGCGATCACGCAACGTTGTCTTGGATCCAGTGGGTGCGCGGATCAGGTCGACGATCTCCATAGGCTCGTACAGGTTCTGCGCTGCGCGATACATGAAGGTGTTGAAGCTGGGTTGATACAGCCTGTTGGCGTCGGCACCTATCTGCAGGTCGTGGGTCGCGCTGCCCGTACGGAAGCTGCCCTCCACGTTTGCCCGCGCATTGCTGTTGGTGTACTCCTGCCCTTTCTGGTCAGCCCCGTAGACGGTGCCCTGGCCGGTTCGCAGATTGTAGTTGTCGAAGATCCACAGCCAGCGGTCGCGCCGTGTGACCGACTCGCCCATGCTGAAGCGCAACGTCCACGCAGTGTTGAGCGCGTATTCGCCGCTGAGCAGATGCGTGGTGGCGTCCGACAAGGTGTCCTTGCCCTTCATCGACAGCAAGATGCTGGGATCGGGCATGCCGGGAAGCGTGATCACGCCGCCGACGGCGGCAGGCGGAACCACTGCGGCCTGTTCGGTGATGCGAGCGCGGATGCGTTCGACGTCGTAGTGCAGGCTGAAGTCGCTGCTGACATCCCAGTCCAGCGCGGCGCTGAGCATGCGGCGGTAACCGTTGTCGTCCTCGATCGGCAGGTGGATGTTCTGGCTCAACGCATTGACCCGGACACCGAACTGTTGCTCGCTGCCGAAACGACGGCCGAGGTCCAGGTGCAGCTGCGCCGAGCCTTGATTGTCGCCGGACAGCGACAACGAGGTCACCGGCGCAACCGTAGCGCGCTTGGTGACCAGGTTGACCACCCCGCCCGGGGTGACGAAGCCGTAGTACAGCGCGGCCGCGCCCTTGAGCACTTCCACCCGTTCCTTGTTTTCCATCGGGATCGGCACATTGTTGTCGAACGGCAGCACACCGTTGAACAGGTAGCTGGAACGGTTGTCCAGGTTGATGCCGCGGATCGAAATCTGGTCGTAAGCCACCCCGCTCTGCTGCTGGCGCACCACACCGGCAACGTTGCGAAGCGCGTCGTACAGACCAGTGGCGCCTTGTGCATCCAGCAGATCGCGCGAGACCACATTGATGTTGGCGGGCACATCCAACATGTCTAGGTCGCGATATGGCCCGGTCTGGCTGTCGGGAACGGTAAACCCGTTCTGGCGTAGGCCGACTACCTTGACAGTGTCCAGATCGGTCTGGACTGACAGCGTAGACCGATCGAGCTCAAACTCGGAGATTGGCGATTCAGAGGCGAGCGCAGGCTTTGTCGCTAGTAATGCTAGCGAAAGTAACGAGAGACGCAGAAACATGGATGCCTTCGGAGGGGATGACAGAAAAGAGAGTTGCCAATAAATGCGAATGGTTCGCATTTATTGTACATTGGGAAGCGTGAGCTATCAATGTAGATGTTGACCTGCTCTGAAGCTTTTCTGCACACAAACGACTTTTTGCCTGCTACCCGCTAGCTAAGTTGTCGTAAAAAAAGGCATACCACTGCTGCGACAGCACGCTACCGAGTAAGCACCAAACTGCGGCGGCGGGTGTTGAAACAGTGACAGCGCTGTTCAAACAGTTGAGGACGGGCGCGCCCTACAGAACCGTATATGTTCTGCAGGACACCCGTAGAAAGTGTGCAAACCGATGTGGTGTGGGCGGAACCTCCGACCCAGCTGAGATTAGGGTCGCAACAGCACCTTGATCGCACGGCGTTCGTCCATCGCCCGATAGCCTGCCGCTACGTCGCTCATCGGCAACTCCAGATCGAACACCTTCCCGGGATTGATTTTTCTACTGGTGACCAGGTCGAGCAGATGCGGCAGGAAGCGGCGAACCGGCGCAGGCCCTCCGAGCATGCCCGTCTGCGAGAAGAAGAGCTTCTGACCATCCAACTCCACGCCGTGCGGTACGCCCACATAGCCGATCATGCCACCTGGGCGCGCCACCTGGATGGCTTGTTGCATGGACTCGCCGGTGCCCACACATTCCAGCACCGAGTCCGCACCGATGCCTGCGGTCAACTGCTTGATCCTCGCAATGCCGGCATCACCGCGCTCTGACACGATATCGGTCGCGCCATACTCCACCGCCAGGGCCTGACGGACAGCATGCCTGCTCATGGCGATGATGCGTTCGGCGCCCATCTGTTTGGCCGAAAGCACGCCCATCAAGCCCACCGCACCATCGCCCACAACCACCACCGTGCCGCCTGGCTTTACCCGTGCGGCATCGGCGGCATACCAACCGGTTCCCAACACATCTGAGGCCGCCAGGAGACTCGGAATCAGATCATCTGAAGGGCATGCTGCCAGAGCGACCAGGGTGCCGTCGGCCAACGGGACTCGTGCATAGGGCGCCTGGGCTCCCGTCATGAATTCGCGTTGCTCACAAGACGACTGGAAACCGTAACTGCAATGCGGACATGTATTGTCAGAGAGGCAGAACGAGCCGACCACAAACTGTCCGGGCCTGATTGATTTCACCGCAGTTCCCACCTCGACAACAGTCCCGCAGTACTCATGCCCCATCGCCATCGGGGCATCCACAGGGCTCAGCCCGCGGTACGGCCACAGGTCTGATCCGCAGATACATGACGCGGCTAGTTCGATGATGGCGTCGGTGGGGTGCAGGAGCTTCGGCTCGGGAACGTGTTGAAAACGGACGTCCCCCGGTGCATGCAGGATGGTTCCGAGCATGAGTAGTTCCTCTTTTTTGATGATGGTCGAATGCTAGCGTCGATGCTTGCGTACTCCAGCCCCTAGACGCGGCATGCCCTTATGAGCTTGGGTCACGAATCAATCGCGATGGCCCAATGACCTACTGCAGATGCTTACTTATTACCCAGTGAAATAAGTTCATCCAGGATTAAGTACCTAATCAACAGCGTCACGATCTCTTAGAGTGATAAATCTAGGGTACGCCCTGCCTGACGTTTATTGACTGACACCTCATTCTTACCCCCCAAGCAACAGCGCTACTTGGAGCGAGCAAGCGCTGATCTTGCTGTTGCCACGAAGGAGATCAAGATGAAAAAACGCACTCTAGGCGCATTGGAGGTCTCAGAAATAGGTTATGGGACCATGAGCTTTGCTTCCAGCTATGGTGAGGCGCCGACACGTACTGAGGCAATTGGCGTCATTCGTGGCGCTTACGAACGCGGAGTCACCCTCTTCGATACTGCGGAAGCGTACGGCCCGTTTGCCAATGAGGAATTGGTCGGCGAAGCACTTGCCCCCTTTCGTGACCAGGTAGTGATTGCAACAAAGTTCGGTTGGAATATCGATCCAGCCACTGGCCAGCAACACCCAGGCTTGAACAGCCGTCCGGAACATGTCAAACGCGCGGTCGAAGGCATGCTCCAGCGTCTCAAGACCGATCGCATCGATCTTCTCTACCAACATCGCGTCGACCCCGCCGTAGCGATCGAGGACGTCGCTGGCGTCATCAAGGACTTGATCCAAGCTGGGAAGGTAAAGCACTTTGGCCTGTCTGAGGCTGGAGCAGAGACGATTAGGCGCGCTCACGCCGTACAGCCCGTAACTGCAATCCAGAGTGAGTATTCGCTTTGGACGCGTGATCCCGAAGCCGCAATCCTGCCGCTGTGTGAGGAGCTAGATATCGGGTTTGTGCCGTGGAGTCCGCTGGGTCAGGGTTTCCTGACCGGAAACATCAGTGTGACTACACAATTCGAGAGCTCTGATTGGCGTTCTGAATTTCCTCGATTCACGAGAGAGGCGATTCAGGCCAACCAAGTCCTAGTCGACCTTCTGGAACGCATCGGAGCACGTAGGCAGGCCACGCCAGCACAGATTGCCCTAGCCTGGCTTCTGGCACAGAAGCCGTGGATCGTCCCCATTCCAGGGACCCGTCGAATCGAGCGGGTCACGGAAAACCTTGCTGCGGCCACTATTGAACTCACCCAGGCCGATCTAGGCGAAATCGAGGAAACCGCATCGAATATTGCAGTCCATGGTGCCCGCTTGCCTCAGGCAATCTTGGAACTCTCTTACCGGTAGATGCACTTTGTGACGCGCTGCTGTCTTTGACGATCTTCGAAATGCGCAAAAACAGCATGAATTACGGGAGAATGAAATGATCAAGCGTCAACTCGGTCTAAGCGGCCTTGAGGTCTCGGCCATTGGGCTGGGCTGTATGGGGTTGAGCACAAATTATGGCGAGCCTACTGACCGGCAAGAGGCCATCACCCTGATCCGAACCGCCGTGGAGCGTGGGATCACCTTTTTTGATACCGCCGAAGTCTATGGCCCATTCACCAACGAAGCACTTGTCGGGGAGGCGCTGGCGCCGGTACGCGACAAGGTGATAATCGCTACCAAGTTCGGTTTTGACATCAATCCGCTTACTGGTGAGCGCTCGGGAGGCTTGGATAGCCGCCCAGCGCACATCCGCGCCGTCACTGAAGCATCGCTCAAGCGCTTGGGCACGGATCGCATCGACCTACTTTATCAGCATCGAGTCGACCCGAACGTACCGATCGAGGATGTAGCAGGCACAGTTAAGGAACTGATCGCCGAAGGCAAGGTAAATCACTTCGGATTGTCAGAAGCTAGTGCGCAGACCATTCGACGCGCCCATGCAGTACAGTCCGTGACTGCCGTGCAAAGCGAGTACTCATTGTGGGCACGAGACCCCGAAACGGAGGTTCTGCCGACCTGTGAGGAGTTGGGGATCGGTTTTGTTCCCTGGAGTCCACTCGGGCAAGGCTTTCTGACTGGAACGGTGGCATCAAACACAGCTTTCAACACCTCAGATGTTCGCAGTTGGTTCCCCCGTTTCACTCTTGAGGCCATGCAGGCTAATCAGCCCTTGGTCGAATTGCTCAATGCCGTGGCAGTTCGAAAAAAAGCAACCAGCGCTCAGATCGCAATTGCGTGGCTATTAGCGAAGAGCGCATGGATCGTACCAATCCCCGGCACCAGGAAGCTGCATCGGTTGGAAGAGAATCTGATGTCCGTCGTAGTTGAACTTACTAATGAAGACATGCGTGAAATTGAGGAGGCGACAGCATTGATCCACGTGCATGGCGCTCGAGGAACTGGACACGAAGGCTATCTATGATTGCTCTTTCTTTAAGAATTTCAGCTACTAACACCATTCCAACTTAACCTACCAATCATTTTTTTAAAAACAGAGGTCAACGTAATGAAAGATGAAGTCGTTGTTATTATTGGTGCTGGTGGTATAGGGATGGCAATCGCCCGGCGGCAAGGTTTCGGAAAGACTGTCTTGCTTGCCGATTTCAACGAGAAGACCCTTTCTGCTGCTGCCGATGAAATGCGCAAAGCTAGCTATTCTGTCGAGACCCAAGTGGTGGATGTGTCCTCCCGCGCTTCGGTACAGGCACTTGCTAATGCTGCTGCTGCATTGGGTCAGGTCATCCAGGTGGTCAACACCGCCGGTTTATCACCGAACATGGCTCCGGTCGAGCGAATTCTGCAAGTAGACCTTTACGGTACGGCGGTGGTCTTCGACGAGTTCCAGAAGGTGATCGCGCCGGGGGGTTCCGGACTGATCATCTCCAGCATGGCTGGTCATATGATGCCGGCATTGCCGCCAGAGCAGGATCATGCGCTGATCCACACACCCACTGAAGAATTGCTCGATCTGCCGTTCCTGAAAGGCGATGCGGTTTCCAGCCCGGTGGTTGCCTACATGATCGCCAAACGCGCCAATCACCTTCGTGTGCAAGCTTCGGCGATGACGTGGGGCGAACGCGGCGCACGGGTCAACTCCATTAGTCCCGGAATCATCATGACCCCGCTAGCGCAGCACGAATTAAATTCGGAAATTGGAGACATGTACCGCGCAATGATGACTGCCTCGCCCTCCAAGCGCATGGCACCACCGGAAGAAATCGCTATAGCTGCGTCCTTCCTGCTTGGAGTCGATGCAGGGTTCATCACAGGGAGCGACCTATTGATCGATGGTGGAGTGATTGCGGCTATGCACACCGGCCATTTGCCGACGCCAGGCTGACTACCAGGCTCCACGGCAGGTCCAGAGGCGCGTCGATTTTGTGCTATGGGCTCCGTCTAGACGGAGCCTATGCATACTCAAATATTAAGATTATTAGCGGAGTATGTTTGTGGTTAAAGTATTAATTCTCGGTGCCAATGGACAGATTGCCCGTGTGACGACCACCCTTCTTTTGCAAAATCCTGATGTTCGCCTGACACTCTATCTCCGCCGTGCCGATCGACTCCGTTCATTTCCGCAGGAAAGATTGATCAGCATCGTTGAGGCGGACGTACTGGACGAGGCAGCGCTAACTGCTGCGATGATTGGACAAGATGTTGTTTACGCTAACTTGGCCGGTGCACTTAAACAACAGGCCGAGACAATTGTGCGTGCAATGCATGCTGCAGGTGTCGCACGTCTAATCTTCGTCACCTCCATGGGCATCTATAACGAGGTGCCGGGCGAACGATATGGCAGCGTTCTTGATCCCTATCGGGATGCCGCCGCAGTGATCGAAGCGTCCGGTCTTGACTACACTTTACTCAGGCCTGCCTGGTTGAATGACAAGAACGAAGTTGCCTACGCAACAACCCGAAAGGGAGAGCCTTTCGAAGCGGCCAATGCTACCGTATCTCGCAGAAGCGTTGCCGATCTGGTGGTTCGATTGGCGACTACGCCTGAACTGGAGCTTCGCCAAAGTCTTGGGGTACATAGGGCTGTTGGCGCCCATCCGGACATGTGACATATCCAGCTGACTGCCACCACCTGCGATAGACCAACTGCACAAACGGAGAGCACGCCATTACGATCGAGCATCATGGGGTTGACCTTTTACCGTTAATAACGCTGCTCGGGGCAGCTGTTGTTGCAGCTCCCGTGTTCAAGCGTCTTGGGTTGGGGGCGATACTCGGATACTTGATCTCAGGCATGGTGATCGGCCCATCCGGACTCGGCTTGTTTAGCCATCCCGATGAGATTCTCCAAGTCGCAGAACTTGGTGTCGTGCTTTTTTTGTTTCTGGTTGGACTAGAGATGCGGCCGTCTCGATTGTGGGGCATGCGACGGCAGATCTTCGGCCTGGGCTTAGTGCAAGTGATGTGCTGCGGCCTCCTTCTTACCCTGGTTGGACTAATATCGGGCGCATCGGCAGCACAAACGTTCGTTGCCGGTGCAGGTTTTGTGCTTACTTCCACCGCCATTGTGATGCAACTGCTTGAAGAGCGCGGGGAACTCGCGAGTGAAAGCGGGCAACAAATCGTCTCGGTACTGCTGTTAGAGGACTTGCTTATCGTGCCGTTGCTGGCAGTCCTCGCATTCCTTGCGCCGGTTGATCATGGAAACACATCACCGCCGGCCGGCATCGGCGCGATGCAGGTCGCCACTGGGCTTGCGGCTTTGCTCGGTCTGATCTTCGTCGGGCGCCACTTGCTCAATCCCATGTTCGGACTTTTGGCAAAGGCGCAGGCTCGCGAGGTGATGACGGCTGCTGCGCTGTTGGTTGTTCTCGGTGCATCCTATCTGATGGAACTTGGAGGGCTCTCAATGGCGATGGGAGCTTTTGTTGCCGGCGTCCTTCTTTCCGAGTCAAGCTATCGGCATCAGCTGGAAGTCGATATTGAGCCCTTCCGCGGCATCTTGTTGGGTTTATTCTTCATTGCTGTAGGGATGTCGCTAGATTTTGCGATTGTCGCTGATAACTGGCGCACGATCCTTACATGTGTGGCGCTCTACATGCTGATGAAGGCGATGGCGATCTATGCCGTCGCACGAATTTTTCATGTATCGCACGACGTCGCGCTCAAACGAGCGGTCATCATGGCACAAGGTGGGGAGTTTGCTTTTGTGCTCTACGCGGCCGCCGCCAGCGCAGGCATCATTGATGCCGAACAGAACGCGATGTTGACGGCCATTGTTATAGTCTCCATGGGTCTGACACCGATGGCGATCGCAGTGTTGAATCTGGCAAGCAGACAACGTCGCCCTTCAACTGAAGGCTATCAACGTCCGGCCGACCTGCATGGGGCTGCACTCATCATAGGATTCGGGCGTGTTGGTCAGATTGCCAGCCAGTATCTGTTAGCTCGCACCTATTCAATATCCATCATTGATACGGATGTCGAAATGATCGATGTGGCACGCGGATTGGACTATGACGTCTACTACGGTGATGGAACGCGACTAGATATCCTGCAAGCTGCAGGAGCTTCTTTGGCACGCGTCGTGCTGGTGTGTGTAGACAAGGCCGAAGATGGAACGAAGATTGTCGAGTTGTTGAAAGAGCAGTTCCCGCGTGTTCCTGTCCTTGCACGTGCGACTGATCGGGTCCACAGCCTTGCATTGATAAAAGCTGGCGCCGATGTACAGGTACGGGAGACATTCGAATCTTCGGCCGCGCTGGGAGCAGCAGCGCTTAGTCTGTTGGGTGTCGATGCCAATGAAGTGTCCGAGATCGACCGCATCGTGCGTGAGCGTGACAAAAAGCGCCTGCAGATGGAGGTGTTAGGCGGGATTGGTGCCGGCAATGCTTGGTTCAGCGGCAGGCGGCCACCAGCTGATGGTTCGCCATCACCACCTGAAGGTCCTGACAGATGAGCGCCTTTTTAATCAATTTTATTTATGGAGTGAATGCAATTTACCAAATTATTCGCTAACAATTTAGCATAAACATGCCAAAGGCAGTGAGCAATGATCGGATAGAAGATTAGTCAAGCACTGCTGTAACTTGCATGATAGAGGATCCAAGTGCTGCCCTGTCTTCGTAGGTCAAGCTGGAACCTCAAGTCCCAAAGATTATGGATGCCGTTAATGGTTGCGTTGAAAATTCCTTTTCCGGAGACGGTAGCTGATCGATCATATTCAATAAACGAAAGGTAGGAGTGATCCACATCTATTTCGTGGTATTGGAAGGCACGCGAACGTACTACATCGAGCCATTCATGCTTAGGTTGGACATAGCCTGTAATGTGGACCAATGTGAAATTTTCTGAGAGAACGCTATCAAGTGTGCGCACATCTGCTCGAGACATGGCGCTATGATAGCGACTCACAAGCTCCCATATTCCTGGATTTTTCGTAGTTACATTTTTAGACGCCATTTCCATAGACCTCGGTGCTTTTTCCAATGCAAAAATTCTTAAATTTTGATCATCATACCGGAGCCTGACACCTCTGATCAGAGGTTGAATCTTAAGTTAACTCATCGGGGAAACAGATGAAACGTGAAGAACTCGGCGACTTGATCGTGTTCCTTGCAGTCGCTGAGGAACAAAGCTTTACACGTGCGGCAGCACGTCTAGGAACTTCGCAATCCTCTTTGAGCCAAATCGTTCGACGACTGGAGAACCGACTGGGGCTTCGTCTTTTGACTAGGACCACGCGTAGCGTGTCGGCCACGGAAGTTGGGGAAGCACTGCTCCAGACGCTTCGGCCTGCATTGCGTGATATCGATACTCGGCTTGCAGCCTTAAGCGAGCTGAGTGAAAAACCCACAGGAACGATTCGGATTACTTGCGGCCAGCACGCAGCCGAAACTGCATTGTGGCCATCTGTCGCTCGCCTATTGCGCCAGTATCCGAAGATCAACGTGGAGCTTACAATCGACGCATCGTTGACCGATATCGTGGCGGAGCGTTACGACGCAGGCGTTCGCTTGGGTGAGCAGGTCGATCGCGACATGATTGCGATGCGAATTGGTCCGGATTTAAGAATGATTGTAGTAGCAGCACCATCGTACCTAGCGCTGCACCCTGCCCCGCTGACCCCCCATGATCTGACCCAGCACAGCTGCATCAATGTGCGTTTACCTTCTTCAGGCGGCTTATATATATGGGAGTTCGAGCGTGATGGTCACAAACTCAATGTGCGCGTCGATGGGCAAGCGATTTTCAATGAAATGAGGATGATTGTGACAGCGGCTGCGCAAGGTTTTGGGCTCGCCTACGTAATGGAGGATCAAGCTCGGGAATTACTGGAGAGAGGTCATCTTATTGAGGTTCTTGCGGACTGGTGTCAACCATTTCTTGGCTACCACCTCTACTATCCCAGCCGCCGCCAGCAGTCGGGCGCCTTCAGGTTGCTTTTGAATGCACTGCGATACGAATAGAGAGGATTCTACTATTTCATAATTATAGTATCTTTTGTCAAACTAATAATTTATCTCATTTTAGCTGAGATAACACCCCCAAAGAAATTATTAGCCGATCCATTTATGTATTCAGCTCATGAACGAATGCACATTTCGGTATTGGCGGACGCAAGCGGAGAGCTTAAAGTTGCTCAAGCGCGCTACGTCATTGGCGGCTGTGAACCTAATAATTATTTCTACGTGGATGTAGTAATTTTTCAATACACAAGTGTGGAGCCTACTATGAGCAATGCTTTAACTGAAGTCGTCGTCGTCATTGGCCCTGGCTCGATTGGTCAGGCAATTGCAAGACGTGTTGGGGTAGGGAAAATCATTTTGCTGGCAGATCTGCGCGAAGAGAACGCTGTCACTGCCGCTGGCATTCTTCACAATGCCGGCTATTCAACCAGTACGGCTATCGTCGACGTGTCCTCTCGCACGTCTGTCGAAGCGCTTGTAGAAAAAGCGATCTCGCTCGGGTCGGTCACCCGCGTCATCCATGCGGCAGGTGTGTCGCCATCACAGGCATCTCCCACTGCTATCTTGCACGTAGATTTGTACGGAACTGCCTTGGTCCTTGAAGCTTTTGGTAAAGTGATCGCATCCGGCGGATCCGCAGTAGTCATTGCGTCTCAGTCGGGGCATCGACTAGGTGCGCTTTCGGTGGAACAGAACCAAGCATTGGCACTGACGCCGGTCGACGAGCTGCTCGCACTGCCCTTCCTTCAAGAAGATCAGATAGAAGATTCGCTGCATGCCTATCAGCTGTCCAAGCGCGGAAATGCGTTGCGGGTGATGGCCGAAGCTGTTCGCTGGGGCAAGCGTGGTGCACGCGTCAACACCATCAGTCCTGGCATTATCATTACGCCATTGGCTAACGATGAGCTCAGTGGACCACGCGGAGAAGGCTATCAGCGCATGATTGATCTAAGTCCTGCTGGGCGGGCGGGGACTCCAGATGAAGTCGGCGCGGTAGCGGCGTTGCTGATGGGGTCGGATGGAACCTTCATCAGTGGAAGTGACTTCCTGATGGACGGTGGCGTCACCGCTTCCTGGTTCTATGGTGAGCTTGCGCCAAAGTAGAGTCAGACTTTCCCAGAGCGTGCTACGCAACTCTGGGAGTGCAAAGCGTCCGTCTAGTGTCTACGCACTTTGCGCGCTCCGTCCGGGTAAATAGTCCGGGCGGAGTGCCTAAGCCACTGTTGAAGGGATCTGTAAGTAGCTTGCCTGAGGCACCGAATTGCCGGCAGTCATCCAATCAGCCCTTTTCTGCTGTGGGTACTGCGACGCGCACTATTTCTCCGTCAGCAATGCCGTCGGGCGGGCTGTTGATTACTCTGGCGTTGGCGGGGAGGCCTCCATCTAGTTCAACAAGGATGCCGTGGTCGCGCAAAATCGTGACTTTCTTCAGTGTTACACGACCCGCATCGTCGATCAGAGCGATCCGAACCCCTTGTCGGCCCATGATCAACGCGCTGGGTGGTAACGCATTACGCGGGGCCTCAGGCGTGCGAGATGCAAACCTAACCGTCGCAAAGCTTCCAGGTAGTAGCCTGCGATCGTCATTTGCGATTTCCAATTGAATCCGCATTGCACCCGTCTGCGCGTCGATGGCGCCGGCTAGCGACCGCACGGTTGCCTGAAACGTTTCGCCTGGCCATTCTGGAACATTGACACTAACGTTATCGCCCACCCGAAGTGAGGACACTCGACTTTGCGGAATGTTTACATGAATGCGTAGTTTGTGTACGTCTGCCACAACGAACAACGGGGCACCGGTGGTTGATCCAGTTGTGATGAGCGCGCCGACGTCAGTATTGCGTGCAATCACCACCCCATCGAATGGTGCACTCAAACGACGGTACTGCTGCATAGCTTCGAGCCCTTGCACATTGGCCTGAAGTGCCTGCGCTTCGGCTTCCCGGGCCGCCTGGTCCGCAGTACGTTGATCTGCGTCCTGGCGAGATACCGCCTGACTGGATAGGAGCGCCTGCCAACGTAAAGCAGTCGACGCAGCAAAAGCAGCGTCGCTGTGCGCGCGAATCAACTCGGCACGTGCTTGCAGCAATTCCTGATCGACATCCGGCGTGTCGATTAGAGCAAGCGTCTCGCCCGCTGTGACCGGCTCGCCTATGTCGTGTGACCAACTTCTAAGATAGCCGCTGACGCGCGAATAGATCGGCGCCTGAGCCCAGGCTTCGATCCGGCCGGGTGCCGAGAGCGCTGATCCTTCCACAGCAGTCGGAGAGACAATGGCAACTGTCCGCCGTTGTTGTGCATCAATTGCGCCAGTGAGCCGTTCTCCGCGAGACCAACGGGTCGCCGCGCCGACCGCAAGAACAACCAAGGCAACTAGGGTCAACATGGTTATGATTTGCGCGGGGCGGCCGCTCTTCGCCGGCGGTGAGGTATGAGCATTCATGTCAGGTGCCTCCGGAAACGATACGCGCAGGCGACGAATCTCGGCGATGCGAGCGCCCATGGACCATACTGAACAACACGGGGACGAAGATCAGAGTAGCCGCCGTTGCGAACAGCAGTCCCCCGATGACCGCCCTGCCGAGCGGTGCGTTCTGCTCGCCGCCCTCGCCTACGCCTAGTGACATCGGCAGCATGCCGATCATCATCGCCAGCGCGGTCATCAGGACAGGACGGAAGCGGACTTGGCCGGCTTCTAGCGCTGCTGCCACGGCATCGCCGGACTTAGCCAGCGACTCGCGCGCAAAACTCACCACCAGCACGCTATTGGCGGTGGCTACGCCCATGCACATGATTGCTCCAGTCAGCGCGGGCACCGACAGCGTCGTACCGGAGGCAAACAGCATCCAAGCGATGCCTGCCAGTGCTGCAGACAGTCCCGCAACGATCACGGCTGGGTCCAGCCAAGATTGAAAATTTACAACAATCAGCAAGTAAATCAGCAAAATTGCGCCGATCAGTCCGATGAACAGGCCGGAGAACGCGCGATTCATGGTTTCCACCTGCCCCATCAGTTTCACTGTTGTGCCTGAAGGCACTTCGTCCTTGGTTTTTGTCATAAGCTGACGGATGTCTGCCGCGACTGCGGCTAGGTCGCGGTCTTGGATGGCAGCATGGATCTGTACCATCGGCTGGATGTTGTATTGGCTTACGAGCGCATTGCCGCTACCGCGCACAAGGCTCGCCACGCCGGCCAAAGTGGTATCGCGTGTTCCCTGCCCTGTACCGACAGGCAGATTGTTAAGGGCGTCGACCGACTCGATATCGCGTTGCGGCGTCTGGACGACGATGGGATAGCTGACCCCGTTTGCAGGATTCAACCAGAAGGTCGGAGCTACTTGGCTGCTGCCCGCCAGATTAGTCACCAAGCTGTTGGTCACGTCACGCGTGCTCAAACCCAGCAACTGCGCCTGGGTGCGATCCAGCGTGATATCGAATTTCGGCGCCTGGTTGGATTGCTGGATCCGTGCATCGACTACCCCCGGAATCGAGTGTATGTGCTGGAGGAGTTTCTGTGCATAAGCGAAGTTCCCCTCAAGGTCCCTACCCCGAACTTGGATGTCAATCGGGGCTGGCGCGCCGAAATTCAGGATCTGGCCAACGATGTCAGCTGGAGGGAACGAGAACGTAGCATCTGGGAACTGCACAGGCAGTGTCGCGCGCAGCTCTCGCACATAGTCAGCGGTGGGACGATGTCCACCTTTCAGCGCAATCTGGAAGTCGCCGTCTTGCGGGCCCATCACGCCTGTATTGTTGTAAGTCAGATTGATATTGCTCGGTGGTAAGCCGATGTTGTCCACCATTGTGTCTATCTCTCTGGCCGGAATCACCCGTCGAATAGCCGCCTCTATGCTGGCGAAGCGCGCCGCGGTCTCCTCGACACGTGTCCCGACTGGCAAGCGGACATGCATCAAGACCTGTCCGGCGTCCACCGATGGGAAGAAATTTGCGCCCAGGAAGGGAACCAGCGACAGCGAGATGGCGATGATGGCCACAAAGCCAATTAGGAAGAGCTTACGCTGGCGCAATGCCCACTGCAGGGCCGCCAGGTATGTATCACGCGCGTGCTCGAAGCGCTGTTCGAAGGCCCTCTGGAACCTTGCAAACAGATTGGCGCGCTGTTCCGTTTTCCCTGGTACGGTGTGCATGGCATGCGGTTTGAGCAAGTACTTGGCCATGGTTGGAACAAGCGTGCGCGACAGGACGAAGGAACAACACATCGCGAAGATGACTGAAAGGGCCATCGGCACAAACAGGAATCTCGACACACCATCGAGGAAAAACATTGGCACAAAGGCGATGCAGATGCATAGCAGCGAAACGAACGCAGGGCCAACGATCTGACGGGCACCATCGAGAATCGCAACCTCGACATCCTTGCCCTGCTCAAGATGCCAGTTCACATTCTCGATGGTTACTGTCGCATCGTCGACAAGGATGCCGATGGCCAGTGCCAGCCCGCCCAAGGTCATAAGATTCATGGTCTGTCCAAGTGCAGCCAGCGCCATGATCGACCCCAGGATCGATAGCGGGATTGACGCCGCAATGATGACCGTCGAACGCCAACTGCCAAGAAACAGCAGGATCATCAAGCTGGTCATAGCTGCAGCGATGACGCCCTCGAGCGCCACACCCTTGACTGCCGCTCGCACGAATACGGATTGGTCATTGATCGGCAAGACCTTGAGCGCGGACGGCAGCGAGGCGCGCATGTCGTCCAGCATTGATCGGATGCCATCTACAATCGCAAGAGTGGACGCCGAGCCGCTCTTGAGCACCGTCATCAGCACCGAACGGCTGCCATCTACGTGCACAATGTTGGTCTGCGGTGCGTTGCCGTCGTGCACATCGGCGACATCCCGCAAATAAATGGTCACGCCACCCACTACCTTGACCGGTATATCCGCAAGGTCCGCGATGGCCGACGGTGCACTGTTGAGTTGTAGCGTGTATTCGCGATCGTCAATTTTTTGTGTGCCGATCGGCGTGAGCACATTTTGCGCTGCCAATGCTGCAGACACATCTTGAGCAGACAGGCCGCACGCCTGTAATGCAGCGGGCTTGAGATCTATCTGCACCTGTCTTTGAACGCCGCCATAGGGAAGAGGCACTACGGCACCGGGCACTGTGATAAGTGGCGTCCGCACGGTGTTCATGCCGATGTCGAAAAGACTCTGCTCGGTCATCCCTTCGCCGGATAGTGCTAACTGTACGATAGGCACAGTTGCAGCGTTGTAGTTAAGAATGACCGGCGGCTGGATGCCTGCGGGCATCTGCCGTAGCGCTACCTGGGACGCTGCAGTGATCTGCGCATTGGCAGTAGCGATATCTACGCCAGGCTGGAAGAAAATCTTGACGATACCTACGCCGGGATAGGTGTTTGCCTCAATGTGTTCTATGTCGTTGACCGATGCACTCAACAGCCGTTGGAAAGGCGAAGTAATCCGCCCCGCCATCTCGTCCGATGGCAGACCGGTGTACTGCCATGCAGTAGCGATCACCGGGATACGTATTTCTGGAAAGATGTCTGTAGGGGTGCGTAAAGCAGTGAGCACTCCGCCGATGAGGATCAGTACCGCCATGACAACGAACGTATACGGTCGCCGCAGAGCGATCTGGACGAGACTCATCAGCATGAGCGAACTCCATTTGATATTTTTTCAGAGATCAATCCTTTTACTTTAGCGGTACTCATTTGCCTTGATTAGCTGGCCCTGTGTAATTACCAACATGAAAGCTGCTCACTAATGCCCTGGATCCCAGCAACGCTCAAGCTTCTTCAGTCGGTTGCGCATTACGTGTGGCGCAAGAAGCAAGGCGGCCTGGGGCCGTCTGATCTCAAGCGCTTGCGGCGGCTGAAAAAAAGAAAACCGCAAGTTTAAACAGCTGAACGCCGACCTGAGCCTGAGTAACGCAATGCTGCAGGAAGTTGTAAAAAAAGCTCTAACGCCTACCCAGCGACACACCTGATTAGGCCAGCTACGCGAGCACTTCGGGGTAAGCGAGCGGCATGCGCTGCGGCTCATGACGATGTCGCGTTCGACGTTTTCCTACAAGGCCAAAGCGCAGGATTGCAGCATCATCTGTCTGAGGATGCGCAAGATCACCCAGATGCGCGCGCACCAAGGATGTAGGCGAGTACTCGCTGTACCCCCGCGCGAATGATGGAGGGATAATCACAAGCGCGTGCCACCGCCTTTACGAGGAGCAATGCCTGTCTTGAAGGCACTGTAGACCCCGACGCAGTCGCAGCCAATACAGGTCGCCACCTCACCAAATGCACTACGCGGCATGGAATTTTTAGCGGTGCACTGTTCGACGGTAGTCGTCCCCGATCGCTAACGGTGGTGGACCACTTTACTCATGAGTACTTGGACATCGTTGCTGACCAATCGTTGAAGGGCGACGACGTTGCCGATGAGTTGACGAAGTTGATGGTGCAGCGAGGCAAGCTTGCCATGATCAAGGTGGACAACGGAAGTGCATTTGCCGGCAAAGTGATGGATCGGTGGGCGTATGAAATCAATGTAGAGTTGGCCTTCTCCCGGCGTGGCACACCCACTGATAACGCAATGGTGGAAAGCTTAGATGGACGACTGCGGCAAGAGTGCCTCAATCCGTATTGGTTCTTGTCATTGGCCCACGCACGGAGCAAAATCGAGCAGTGGCGCCGCTTCTATAACAGATGATCGCCCCCAATACACTGGCGTGGAAGAACCCTGAAGATTAGCCCGAAATTACGGGTTCCAAGCGACTTCCCAAATGCCAAATCAGACCAGAATTTCTAGCTAATGACCCTGGAATCGGAGGTAGGTCAATTCGCTAGACAGAATGGCGGGACATTCATATGACAACTGGATAGCGAAACTTGTTGACAAGGTTGTACTGAATGATCATAGCGCAGCACAGTATATTTTCGCATTGAAATATTGGAGCGCTTGGCACGAGCTCCGCTACGGATACTCGCTTCCTTTGGCCGAGACGCCTCCCGCTCCTGTTTGCAAACGGGTCGTCACCGATTTCCTTTGCGATCACATGATCACGGTGTCCCAAGGCCATCTCGCTCTTCATATGGCGGAGCCGATTAGAGACGAGCTGACCAAACGAGGTTTCAACGGTAGACGCACCATGGTAACTCCGACCACCACCGAGTGGCGAGTAAACGTCCTAAGGAGCATCCAAAAAGCCTGCAATTTTCCATTCGACAAGTCATGTCTTGCTGAGCATCTTGATCAACTTCAAGCATCGTTTCGCGCCAGTCAAGCCACGCTAGGGCATATGCCAGGCCTTACAGTCTCATTAGAGTACCTGCTCAATCGACTGCTGTCGGTGTGTACTAGGGACGACGAAGGGAGTCGAGATGCCGCGCTGATCCTACTCGTAAGCTATCTTTCACCACGGCAGGTGGCATGCCTGCGTATGGGCGACCTTCTTCCGGGACGAATTGCCGTGCAGCAGGATGAGGTCGATGCCGTTGACATTACGCCTCTCACATCAGAGACCAAATACCAGCGAGTGAGGCCGCTAATTCGATTACTCGCCGGAGAGGCAGTCGCCGTCAAAGCATGGGGGGCAATTCGCGAGCAGCAGGCCGCGGCGCCAGACGCATCGTTTTTCACGAGGAAGACCCGTGTGGACTATCCAGCGTGTCTGAACGAGGCTTGGATCACGCGACGGCTACGCCTGATCGCCGGGCGGGCTGGATTGCTCGGCACGCACCATGGCGCGATGTGTACACCCAAGAAACTACGCCTGCTCCGGGAACATGAGTACTTTGAACAGTCTATGCAAGCACGGCTGGGACGTGCAATGAGAATCGGAATTTCCTCGGCACTTCGCCACTTAGAACGGGCAAGTGATCCTGTCGCTAACGCGGCCCACCGCGGCGACTGACAAAAATCTGCCCCGCACCCATGTCCGCTAGTTCACGATAGTCCGCCCAAGCCGTGCTGAGGGCTGGCTCGCATTGAGTGCTTCCACTAACACGCCAAGTCGCATCCTCAACACAGATTAAAGCCTCGAACACTTCCTCCAATCGAAGACTGGGATCATACATTGCCGTGGCATCAAGGGCGACTCTGCGCGCACGTGCACGGTTTAAAGCCTCATAAAGCAATTCGTCATAGAGGGCGCACGCTGCCTTCTCGTCTGAGGACTGACACAGCAGCTCTTGTAGCGCGGACAACTCTGTGTCGTCAGCAGATAGGAGGGCAGTTCTATCGCCACGATATCTCGAACGGCATTGACCAAATTCACAAGCTGCGCCGTCTCATCCCATTTGAAAGTATCCTTCCACGCTAACCAGGAGTTGATCGAGCAGATCGGAACACGTGTAACGAATGCGCCGCGGCGAAACGTATCACGATGCGCCTGAGCACTTCGACTCGCCGATGCTTCAGACCGACCGCCCTGCATTTCCCAGCGCGTCACTTGGATCTGCCACTTACCCTCATCAAAAGCATGATAGCTCAGGGGCGATGGCAGTTTCGCCCCCGCCGCATTCAGTTGCCGTATCAACGCCACCACCAAGCCGTGCGAAGGTCGCATGCTTGCCTCGCCCTCTACACTGAGGACATGCGGCGGATAGGCGATATATACAGGTTGACAGCACGGCGTGATTGCCGCTCGAGCGTGGGTAATCCATCGCAGATGCTCCCCTAGGCTGGACGTCATCAGATCCAGTTGCGGCACATGTAATCCGCTATGCGTTGCTACCGACAGGCTGCAGCCTCGAGGGCATCGAAGTGCATTGGAAATTGGGCTCACGGCGGACTTCACCAAGGGGACGCCGCAGTGCAGGCACACGTGGGACAATAGGCACCCATGAATCGGGCATTTGACCAATAAGTCGTCCTGCATCGCATAGCTGTGATAGCCATTAGCGAGACATACTGGACAACCGCGCAAGCATTCCGGTGGTGAGCTGCACAAGGATGGAAATAGCTTCCAGGCGTTCGGCTGTAACTTGTACTGATCTAGTGGCCCACACATCAGTGCAGAAGGCACCACTGTCGCCAAATCATCTGGCGTAAATGCCAACTTAACCCAATCGGCAGGCAAAAATTTTGTGGCGTCAGCAGAGCTTAACAAATTGGAGCGAATCAGCCGACTGATGTAGGCATACCACGATTCAAATGGTCGATCGATGCTACTCACACCGATCAAATGGCGCGTGTTAGCAATAACTTCGCTCGCAAAATCTTCAATCTTCACGCGCACTCCGAGCAATCGAAGATGCTAAGTCGTTGCCAGCAAAGCCTCTTGCTGTTCGAAGACCATGCAGTTCGTGGCGACAATGGCTTCATCAATATCTTGAACGGCTAGCCTACCCCCAACTTCAAGGGTGGGTAGGAGTATAGTGAGGACATAGTTTATCAATGTCGTAAAGCCTTGCATCGTCATGCCTTGCCCTTCAGGCAAGCCGTTGCGCGACCTTGCCTCCGTTACACACCTGAAGATCGTGCTCGCATCAGTAGACATGCGATAGCCCGACTGCCAGGCGATCGGAGCAAAGTAATCCGTGTATGTGGGCCCATCTACGGGATACCTGAGCTTACTATCGAAGCATTCGATAGCATCGGTGAAATCATGAATTCCGACTAGTGGCTTGAAGCGATAGATATCAGCCATGAAGCGCCCCACGATCTGACGTTTACCTTCGGCGATGTACGTGGTCTGGAAATTCTCCAGTTCTGGCTGTCCTACCAGGATCCAAGCACAACGTATCCGATATAGACTCCACAATTCATTATGAATTCCTATCAACAGTTTGAAGTGCATATCCGTCAGATACTGAGCTTCGTCTAGGAAGATTACCAGCTTCTTTTTCTCCGTTAGAGACCCCGCCTCAACTAATCTACCTACAAAAATTTCGCGTCGGTCGTCAGGGGTCCGTTTACGAGTAGGTCTCCCCATCGACTTAAGAAGATCACTCCAAAATTGCCCCTCCGAATTAGCGCTCTTGTGATAAAGCACTTCTGCGATAAGCACTCGAACCGAAGCGCCAAGCCAAGCATGGTAGTTGGAGGAAAAATACTTGATCGCACAGGTCTTTCCAGCCCGCTGTAGGCCAGGCACCAAGGCGCCGCTGATGTTGGAGTTGATCCAGCTTATACAGACATTGACGAACTCCTCTAATGGCTCTGTGGGGATGATATAGTCATCGAGCTCTACTGGGTGCATGGAAGCATCACCTATTTTATTTTGATCCATGGGCGTCGCGAGAAACGCTTATCACCTGAATTAATTTCTTTTGGCTTGGGATCAGGTCGCAATGTTCCTGCCCGGGCAAGTGCATTAGCAGCAGACTTGCGATCCCTCGCCTCCCGTGCCTTTAAGTTTCTAAAAGCTTGCGCCATGTCCTCGCCCGGACGGGGGACAATCTTACCCGCTCTCTTGACGGTCAATATCATTTTGCGTTGTTCTAGCGTATGAGGGGTCAGGTGCCAGGGAGGGGCTGCCTTCAGCACACCCAGGTCGATGCGTTGGTTCCCTTCCGACAGATATCCTCGGAGCAACCGAAAGTCACCGTCGATATCGGCAACCAGTCGGATTGGCTTCCCGACAGAGTCGACCATGCGCTCGACTACATCGTTGCTGTAGCGAGCGTTCATCAGCTCCACATAGGGAGGGCGTCCTGTACGTGGACCACCACGCAAGCGTCTAACGTACTCCACACGCGTGAGCGACCGAGCAAGGACGTACGGATCCGCCGACTGTCGTCGGGGAGACGTCGATGTGCGGGCCCAGAGCTGCAAGTATTCAATGGGACTTCGCCCCATCAGGCTTTCATGTGGATCCGCGTTGTAGTTCGCTAAAAGCACGTCGATTACCTGCTCAAGCTGGTGCAGCTCAAGCGGATGTGCCTCGGCCGCTTTTAGCGCTCGCTCGCGCTCCTCCTTAGGCCCCTTGGGATTGAAACCGCCCGGCAATCTACGAAATCCGTGCGTTTCCAGTGTGAGATTTAAGCGCTCAACGAAGCTCCGGGCCGTCGCTAATCCAGCCCGACCAAAATTCAATGTCGCACCCAGCGAATCGCACAATCCTATAAATGTCAGCCGCGCAATGTTTGCCTTGGCGTTGTCGAAACACACCAGATCTGGGAGCAATCCCGCCAAGCCTGGAACGACGCCGGAGGGGAATCCGGCGCCAGCCTTATAGGCAAGCCCGGGAAGGGTTAGCGTCATGGGCTGCCAAGATGTCAGCATATTGACAAAGCTGCGCATCACCGAGACAGCGGGATAATTGGTGCCTCCTAGACGGTAGGTGTAGCCGATAATCGCACGTGAGGCACGATCAATGATAAGGAGCAGCCAAAGGCGCATCGGCGTTGTGTAGATCCAATCACCCTGCGAGCCCGGCATCTTCACTACGAAATAGAAGTCTCCGTTATGACCGTCCTGCTCCACCTCTTCGTAAGGCCGAAGCAACCCCGAGCTCGACGGCTGTGCAATCATTGGGAAGCCATAGCTGTCAGCTGCATCTGCAGCATCCTGCGCAGCCGGGGCCACTTTGTGTAGCTGGCGGATGCGCCGAATCATGCTTCCCAGTGCGGGCCGCCCCTGGCCATTCACCGCGAATGGATACTCATGCGGCCCCCTGACCCTGGCGCACATCTTCAAAAAGCTTCGGTGGATTGCCTTGGCAACCGAGCTTGCAGACTCCGCGGGACGGGCGAGTGATTGCTTTTCTACGTAGTTGTAGAGCTCGTGGTGTTCTGACATCAGCTGCCCGAATAACCCTGCGTATCCCTTCCTCCCAATGGAGGACTCGGAATTGAACGACGCTCGCCGCCTATATGACGCCACGGTCATTCGAGGGATGAGCGCATAGAAACCAAACATCGACCCATCCGGTCGTGATTCCAGGCACCGTCCCACCATCCGGTACACCTGCACTTTCGTATATCCGTAGCTCTCCTGAATGCGCGAAAGGGGAGTTCCTTCGAGATACGCACAGACCGCACGCTTTCGGGACACGTAGACAGCGCGATCCGTCTCCCCCAGGCTCGACTCTTCCGGTGCGCTCCAAGCCTGCGTATCTCGCAACTCAGGGGCCAGCGCCAGCCGCTCCGCTATGCTCATACTAAACTCAACTTTGTAGCGCCCGAAAGCGGATGCTCAAATAGGTTCGCTTTGATTTGGCCCGAATGGATAAGGCGAGCTATGAGACAGTTTGCCTCTCCTACGATTTCCGAGCCTAGGTGGGCAATCACGTCCGACCAGGTCGCCGGAGAACAGGCCGCCGCCGCCCACTTCAAGTAGGACAGCAGTCTTTCCGCCATCCCTTCGCTGTGTGCAGCCGGCATCAACACCAGGGGCAGAAGCTGCTTAAGGTTGCGAAGGTGCACCAAACGCTTTTGCATGTCGTCGGCACGCCAAAGCTGACATCGAATATTGGCTCGATCGATCGAGCGCCCTATTAAGTCCAAGCTGCGCCCACGCGCGCTCATCGACTTCTCGTGGTAGATCAGCACGCCGTACTGCTCGCCCGTTCGAGTTACAACCCAGAAGTCCAAAGGTTGGACCTTTCTCTCCAAAGGCAGCAAGTCAATTTCCATTGGGGGACGCTCACAGAACCACTCGATCTGGGGATCGAACTCAATGAATAGCCACGCCTCGTACTGGCTAGAGACTAGCTCAACTCTACGCCCCAGCCGCGGGGAGCGGGCAATAAAGACGTTGGAACGATAGAACTCAGACGAGCTCATCTTCCTTGGGCGCATGTCCCTTGAAGCAACCATGATAAGAACCCTGGCTGATCTCACATCATTGGATACAGATTGCCGTCCTAAATGTCAAAATGCGCACGATGGGATACAGATTTGCGTTTCTTTTCTATCGCACAATTGTGTATCCCGTAAAACGTAAGCTCCTGTTTTATATCAACTTCTCAGTGAGCACGTTTCCGAATCAGGGCACCATTGTCCTCCTGCAACTCCCGCTTGAACGGCACATCCGGCGGCGGCCTTGCGGTCGCTGGTTGATCGTTGAGATTCGGGTCGCTCAGGCCGCAGCCGCCGCCGAACTGCAACAGCGACACCACGCAGCTGATCTTGGTGGTCGTTCCCGGGATCGGGATCTCGATCTTCTTCAGACCGCGGCGCACCCATTCCTGCAGCAGCGATTGGTTCGGCATCCAGTACTTGTCCAGCGAGGTCGGCGTGTAGCCGTACGGCGGACGTTTGAGCCAGGTGCCGCCCTGGGCGATCTGGTCGCGGGTCCAGGTATCGGTGTCGCTGCCTGGCGGCCCGCGTCCGCCCGCGCTGTTGCCTGTATCGCCGGTTCCGGCGGCAACACGGACGCTGCCATCGGCGTTGAACATGCCGTCGCGTTGGCCATTGGCGCCGGTCGTTTTCCCGTCACGGTTGCGGTCGGATTTGCTCCAGTCGTCGGCCTTGGTTGCCACATCCCAGCCGCCGCTGCGGTCTGCCGGCTGCGGGCCGGCGTTGCTATTGGTTGCAGGTTTGCTGGATGAAGATGCCGCTGCCGCGCTGGTGGATTGTTCGGATCGTGATTGGGTCGCTTGCGATGGTGTGGACGGCGCAGTGGAAGGCGTCGGCTGCGCCGCAGCGTTAGCGGCCGCTGCTGTCGGCGACGGAATGGTCGGGGTCGATTGGGTAGGCACCGCAGGTGCCGGCTGAAGCTGCGGCGCCGGATCCGGCACGCTCGGCAACTCCGCCGTTCGAACCGCTATTTCCGGCATGCGAACCGTCGGCGTGACCTCGCGATTGCGCACGACTGGCGCAACGACCTGAGGCTGATCCGGCACGACGATTTCGCGCTCTCGAACCGCTGGCGCAGTGGCAGATCGCACCGCAACGTTGGTGGCAGGACGTTGCAACTCACGCAATCGCGGCTGTTCGGTCACCGTCTGAATCTCACGCTGACGCACCTGTATCTGAGGCGCTGCAGGTTCGATCGGGCGCGGAGCCACTGTGATCGTGGGCGGTGGCGGCACTACGAAGTCGTTGGTGGCTACTGGCGTTTCGGTGACTTGCAGAGGCGATTCAATCGTCACCGGCGACACCTGCACCCTCACCTGCGGCATATCCGGCGTCGTTGGCTCGCTGACGGCAGCCACGGGTTCGGGCGCGACCTGCTGCGCCTCGGCAACGCTTGAACTGTCAACGGAATCGGCGGTGGCCTGCGTTGGCTGTGGCGGCGGCGTTGCCGACGCAGTGGGATTACCACTCGCCGCAGGCGCATTCGCCTGCGGCGCTGTAGACGCTTCACCCGGGGCCGCCTGTGCACCCGGCTCCCCTTCACCACCGCCCTGCTCCGCCGCGCCTTCGCCGATGAAGCTCATGCGCACGCGCGATTCGTCGCCTTGTTCGGTTTCATCCGGCGCCCAGCGCACGCTGACCACCCAGATCAGCAATGCGATGAAACCGAGGTGGATCAGAAAACTGCCGAGCAACGCCAGCCAGTGCAGCGGGCGTTCGTCTTTCCGGCGCGGTTCCCAGTGTTGCCACCACAGGCTGCGAAACGCCTGGAATGGCGACAGCAGCGCCGCAGTCCGCATGCTGTGCGGTAACGCTGGCCGCGCCAGCAGTACATCGGTCACCTGGCCGCGGTCGAACGACGCAACCACGCTGTCGCGGTTGCGCATCCAGGTTGCCCAGCCGTAAGGCAGGCCGGTGCGCCGATCCAGAATGAGCTTGCTCGGCATGCGCGCGCGCAGTGCCTGCAGCAGATCGGCGGCCGTTGTCACCGGTGGTGCGGAATCAGGCCGCGCTGTCGCGCGGGATATACGGCGCGTCGCCGGTGGCGTGGTCGGTCGCGTCGCGCACCGCAATCACGCCGGGCACGCGTCCCATCAAGGTCTTCTCGATGCCCTGCTTCAAGGTCACATCGGCCATGCCGCAACCGTGGCAACCGCCGCCGAAGCGCAGCAGCACCACACCATCGGCCGAGACCTCCTGCACCGCCACGCGGCCGCCGTGGGAGGCCAGCTGCGGGTTGATCTCGTTCTCCACCACCCAGCGCACACGCTCCACCATCGATGCCGAATCTGCCGGCGCTTCGCCCTTGATCTTGGGCGCCTTGATGGTGAGCTGCTGGTTGCCGGTGGACTGGGTGACGTAGTCGATCTCGGCGCCATCCACCCACGGCACGCTGGCGGCGACGATATATAAGGTGAAGCCGTCGCAGTCGATCGCCCATTCGTCGCCGTTGAGATCGGCCGGTTCGGCGAACTCGAGGCGGGCGTCGGCGCGCGGGGTACCCGCATCCACCGCGCTCAGGCGCACGCCCATGCCGGGCACGCCCTCACGTTCGATGAGCTTGCGGAAATAGGTCTGGGCTTTGTCGGATATCTGGATCATGCGGGTTATTCTACCGCTCAATGCGCCCGCGCTCATGGAACACCGTGATCCCGCTGGGCGCGCTGTCCGCCCCCCCTGCGAAACCGTCATGACCGATCTGATTCCCCTGGAGCAGGCCCATTGCCTCCCGCGCAAAGGCAGCGACCACAAGCTTGGCGAAGCTCGCCTGGCCGAGCTGTTCCCGCAGGTCCCGGGCTGGGAGCTGGCCGAAGCGGGCACGGCGATCACCCGCACGTTCCGCTTTGCCGACTATTACCGCACCCTCGCCTTCGTGAACGCGCTGGCCTGGATCGCCCACCGCGAGGACCATCACCCCGACCTGGGCGTGCATTACGACCGCGTGGTGGTGCGCTATTCCACCCACGACGTCGGCGGGCTGAGCGAGAACGACTTCATCTGCGCGGCCAAGGCTGCGCAGCTCTACGATCAGGGAGCCACTGCATGACCCGTTACCGCACCGCCCTCGCCTGCCTACTCGTTGCCGTCGGCATCAGCGGGTGTGGCAAGTCGTCCCAGCAGGCGTCCGCGCCAGCGGTTGCACCGACCGAGCTGGCCGCCTTGAAGACGCCGCCGCCGGAATACTCGCCGCAACTCGCCTGCGCCGGTGTCGGCGGAACCTCCGTGCTCAGAGTCGTGATCGGTACCGAAGGCACCCCCACCGACGTGTCGCTGGCGCAAAGCAGCGGTCAACCGGTGCTGGACGAGGCCGCGCAAACGCGCGTGCGCGAATGGAAGTTCAAGCCTGCCACCCGCAACGGGCAGCCGGTGCCGCAGACGATCCAGGTGCCGGTCGCGTTCAAGCCGCCGGTGCCGCGTCCGGACGAATGCTTCGCCATCGAAGAGCGTGCACGTCGCGGCGGCTGAGCGTTGATGGAATCTCGCAGGTAGCGCATCGCCAGACAGGCGACGATGGGGAAACGGACAGACGAATGGCGCATGTCCGTTTCCAGCAGCAAACGCATTCGTCTGTTTGCCACGTCATCGTTCTGCCCATCGCACCAGGCACCACACGTTCGTCATCCATGCATGACCATCCTGCAATCGAGGGTGGCCGTGCGCCTATCGCGCAGCAATCGCCACGCTCCCCGCAGAAGTGCGTTCCATTCCACGAGGTCGTCGCGTCACATGCTCGAAGTGTCATCACAGAACGTCTGGACTGCGTTTGCGGTCACCCTGGCCGCCGGGCTTGCCACCGGGCTCGGCAGCCTCATGGTGGTGTTCTCCAAGAAGCCCAATCCGCGCCTGCTGGCATTCGGGCTGGCCTTCGCTGGCGGCGCGATGGTGTACGTGTCGCTATCGGAAATCCTCAACAAGTCGATCGCCTCGTTCTCCAACGCTTACAACGACAAGCTTGGGTTCACCTTCGGCACCTTGGCGTTTTTGGCTGGCATGCTGCTGATCATGGTGATCGACCGCCTGGTGCCCAACCCGCACCAGAGCCTGTCCAGCGACGATCCACTGTTTCGCGACGACAACCGCGCCTACATCCGTCGGGTCGGCTTGATGACTGCGATTGCGATCACCGCGCACAATTTCCCCGAAGGTCTGGCAACGTTTTTTGCGACGCTGGAAAGCCCCGCAGTCGGCATGCCGCTGGCGTTCGCCATCGCCATCCACAACATTCCCGAAGGCATCGCGATCGCGGTGCCGGTGTATTTCGCCACGCGCAACAAGTTCTATGCCTTCGGCGCCAGCCTGCTGAGCGGATTGGCCGAGCCGATCGGTGCCGGCATCGGCTATCTGGCCTTGTCCAATGTGCTGTCCGAGGCGGTGTTCGGCACAGTGTTCGGCCTGATTTCCGGCGTGATGGTGTTTCTGGCGTTGGATGAATTATTGCCTGCCGCCAAGCGCTACGCGAAAGGCCATGAGACCGTCTACGGCCTGGTGGCCGGCATGGGCACCTTGGCGATCAGCCTGGTGCTGTTCCGCTTTGCGACGCCGTGAGCTGACGTGGCCTGCGGTGACTGCGTTCAGCGACCCAGACGGTCCAGCGCGTCGGCCAGCTCCGGTGCCAGCGGTGCGTTCAACACATACGGTACCTTGCCGGCATCCAGCGAGAACTCCAGCGACGCCGCGTGCAGAAACAGCCGCTTGAGGCCGAGCTGGTCGCGCAGGCGCTTGTTGACCTCCGCCTCGCCGTACTTGTCGTCGCCGGCTACCGGATGCCCCAGATGCTGGGCATGCACGCGGATCTGGTGGGTGCGGCCGGTCTCGATGCGGACTTCGCAATACGAGTGCCCGCCGCGTCGTTCCAGCAGCTTGAAGTGGCTCAATGAGGGCTTGCCGATCGCGTTCACCTGTACATGCCGCTCGCCGCCCCGGCGCAGGCCGATATGCAGCGGCGCATCCACCGTCATCACCCCGTCCGGCATCCGCCCGACCAGCAGGGTCAGGTAGCGCTTGGTGATGCCGCGGCCCTGGACGCGGTCGTCCTCGCGCATCAGCGCCTGCATCTCGGTCAGCGCCGAACGCTTCTTGGCCACGATCAGCAAGCCGGAGGTGTCGCGATCGAGCCGGTGCACCAGCTCCAGGGTCTGGTTTGGGCGCAACGCGCGCAAGGTTTCGATGGCGCCGAAGCTGATCCCGCTGCCGCCATGGCTGGCCACGCCCGACGGCTTGTTGAGCGCCAGCAGGCGCGCATCCTCGAACACGATCGCCGCCTCCAGCCGGGCCATGAACGAAGACGGCGGCGCTGCCTTGTCGCCCTCCTCGCTGACGCGCACCGGCGGGATGCGCACTTCTTCCCCACCCTCAAGCTTGCGCTCAGCCTTGGCGCGGCCGCCATTCACCCGCACCTGACCGCTGCGCACCAGCTTGTAGATCAGGCTGCGCGGCGCACCCTTGAGCTGGCCGAGCAGGAAATTGTCCAGCCGTTGCCCGGCGCGGTCTTCCGGGACTTTGAGAATGCGCACGCCTATACGGTCGGCAGGCGGCTGGGGGGACTGGGGGTCGGTCATCTGGCTCTTTATTCTGTTACACTCGGCGAGCGAGATAAGGGTTTGATTTCGTTGGAAGTTGATTGGCCAGAAGCCTGACTTCCGATGATTCCGGCACAGTGCGCGACCACCGCCCCCGGGGCGGCCATGTTAGCGGCTCACCGGCCTGCCCGGCCATCGCCGTCGGTTTTTGGACCGTCGCGCTGAACATGTCCCGTGCGCTGCCCCGGTTTGTCCGGACGCGGCTGCCGGCCCTGAAACACCTATAAAACTTAAAGACAAGCGCTCCCGCGGCCTGCCGTGGTGTTGCAGCGCTGGAAACCCTGGTCAGGCCTGTCCGCGCGTTGCGCGAAGGGCCGACAAGCTGTTCCAGAGGCGAAACGTCACGGCGTTCCGCGCGGTAGAGCGCGTGAGGAACGCAACAATGAAGCGAATGCTGATCAACGCAACGCAGGCCGAAGAGCTGCGCGTAGCGATTGTGGACGGCCAGACCCTGTACGACATCGACATCGAACAGCCGTCCAAGGAACAAAAGAAGTCCAACATCTACAAGGGCCGTATCACCCGGCTCGAGCCCTCGCTGGAAGCGGCGTTCGTGGACTATGGCGCCGAGCGTCATGGCTTCCTGCCGCTGAAGGAAATCTCCCGCGATTACTTCCAGGCTGGCGTCGACCACAACAAGTCGACCATTCGCGAGCTGTTGCGCGAAGGCCAGGAAATCGTGGTGCAGGTCGACAAGGAAGAGCGCGGCAACAAGGGCGCCGCCCTGACCACGTTCATCTCGCTGGCCGGCCGTTACATGGTGCTGATGCCCAATTCGCCGAGCGCCGGTGGCGTCTCGCGCCGGATCGAAGGCGAAGACCGTGCCGCGCTGAAGGAAGCGCTGGACAAGCTCGACATCCCCGACGACATGGGCGTGATCATCCGCACCGCCGGTGTCGGCCGTGACGCCGAAGAGCTGCAGTGGGATCTGGATTACCTGCTGCAGACCTGGAAGGCGATTGCCGAGGCGGCGCTGAGCAAGCCGGCCGCGTTCCTGATCTACCAGGAATCGCGCCTGATCATCCGCGCCCTACGCGACTACCTGCGCGCCGACATCGGCGAAATCCTGGTCGATACGCCGGAGCTGTACGCCGACGCCCAGGAATTCATGCAGCAGGTGATGCCGCAGAGCCTGCGCAAGCTCAAGCACTACACCGACGACATTCCGCTGTTCAACCGCTTCCAGATCGAATCGCAGATCGAAGGCGCCTACGAGCGCAACGTGCGGTTGCCCTCGGGCGGCTCGATCGTGGTCGACCAGACCGAAGCGCTGACGGCGGTCGACGTGAACTCCTCGCGCGCCACCAAGGGCAGCGACATCGAAGAGACCGCGTTCCAGACCAATCTGGAAGCGGCCGAAGAAGTGGCCCGCCAGTTGCGCCTGCGCGACCTTGGCGGCCTGGTGGTGATCGACTTCATCGACATGGCCTCGACCAAGCACCAGCGCGAAGTCGAAAACAAGCTGCAGAACGCGCTCAAGTACGACCGTGCGCGCGTGCAGCTGGGCCGTATCTCGCGCTTCGGCCTGATGGAAATGAGCCGCCAGCGCCTGCGTCCGAGCCTGGGCGAATCCAGCCAGATCGTGTGCCCGCGTTGCGACGGTCATGGCCGCATGCGCAGCGTCGAGTCGTTGTCGCTGTCGATCATCCGCGTGGCCGAAGAGCACGCGATGAAGGAAAACACCGGACAGGTGCTGGTGCAGGCCCCGGTGGAGATCGCCAACTACCTGCTCAATGAAAAGCGCAGCGCGCTGCGCGAGATCGAAAATCGCCACGCCTCGCCGATCATCATCGTTGCCGACGAGCAGCTGCACACCCCGCATTACGAAGTCACGCGCCTGCGCGAGAACGAGCTGGGCGAAGACAGCGGCAAGCCCAGCTATCAGCGCGGCACCCCGCGCAAGTTGCCGGTGCATGCGCTGACCAAGGCGCAGTTGAACATTCCGGCAGCGCCTGCAGTGACCTCGATCAAGCCGAGCCAGCCGGCTCCGGTGCGTGAGGAGGCCCCTGCCCCGGTCGCTGCAGCACCTGCTCCGGCTCCGGTCGTCGCACTGCCACTTCCTGCGCCGGTCACCGGCGTGGTCGGTTGGCTGAAGCGGATCTTCGGTGGCGTCGAGCCAGTGGCTCCGGTCCCCGAGTCGACCCAGCGTCCGCGCCAGAACGATCCAGCCCGTGGCAACCGCAATGATCGTGGCGATCGTGGTGGTCAGCGCCGCGATGGCCGTGGTGAAGCGCGTAACGGCGGCAATCAGCAGCGTGGCAATGGCGGTAACGGCGGCAATGGCAACGGTGCCAACAAGGAGCGTCGCGATGAGCGTCGCCAGCCTGCCAATGGCCAGAGCGCACAGAACCCGCAGAATGGTGGTCAGGCGCAGCAGCAGGTGCAGGTCGCCAAGCCGCCGCGCAACGAACCGCAGGCACCCAAGCAACCGCAGCAGGGCCAGCAGCAGCAAAAGCAGAAGCCGCAGAATCAGGCTCCGCGTCCCCCGCGTGCATCTGCACAGCAGGACAGCGCACCGTCCGAGAGGCAGCAGCGCCCCGCCCGTCAGGACGAAGGCACCGCTTCCGCACAGACGCTGACCGCAACTGCCGCAACCGCGACGAGTGCCGGTGTGGTTTCGGCAATCGCCGAAACCGCCGCGCCGGCGACGACGCACGTTCCCGCCAATGAAGCCAGCCCGGCACACCCGGTCGATGTGATCGTGACCGAAGCGCATGCCGACCGTGGCACTGACGCCAGTGCAGACGGGCAGGCACCGGATGCAGCAGGCGATGATTCGACCAATGGCGAAGGCGGCAGCCGTCGTCGTCGTGGCCGTCGTGGCGGCCGTCGTCGTCGTCGTGGCGCTGGCGCAAATGGTGAAGGTGGTATCGGCGCCGATGGTCTGGAAACCGACGATCTGGACGGCGATGCCGAAGGCGATCTCGATGGCGACAACGAGAACGAAGGCGACGAAGCCGGCACACAGACGCATGCCTCCGCTGCACCGCGCGCCGGCCAGCCGGAGTTCGACTTCGACGATGAAGCCGCGCCTGCAGCAGCTGTACGCGCCAAGCCGGAGTCCAGCACTCCAGCAGCAGTGAAGCCGCGTCCAGTGCCGAAGGAGCGTTCGGAAAGCCAGGTAGCGGCCGACACCACGTCGACCACTGCGCCGGTTTCCAATGCCACGCCGTCCTTCGAACGGCAGGCTACGGCGGCTCCGGTTGCAGCTGCAGCCGAGCAGGCGCGTGGCGATGCTTCAGTTGCCTCTGCGGCACCTGTTGCGCAATCGGCACCGGCGGCGACACCTGCTCCGGCTGCAGCTCCGACGCCCGTGCAGACGTCGGTTGCTACTCCGGCTCCAGTTGTGGCTCCGGCTTCGGTCGCCGCCTCGACGCCGGCTGCCACCTCGGCCCCGGTTGCAACTCCTGCCGCGGTCGTGACGCCTGCTCCTGCAGCTGCGCCTGTCGAGCGTGCCGCTACGACGACGTCGGCGACTGCGCCGGAGTCGGTTAAGCAGCAGAGGCAGGTGTCGTCGGCATCGACTGATGTTGCAGCACCCGCTGCGGTCAGCCCGGAACCCGCTGCACCAGTCGTGGCCCCGGCACCAGTGCAAGCGGAGTCGGTGAAAGCCGAGACAGCTCCGGCTGCTGCTCCAGTGCACACGCAAGCGGCACCTGCGCCTTCGAGCGTCCCGGCTGCCCAGGCAGAGGTGGTCACCGTCAAGCCGTCGCAAGCAGAGCCGTCCAGCGCTGCAAGCCCGGCTGTGGATGTCGCAGTGACCTCCACCACGACGGTGCCGCAGAGCACTCCGGCTGCCGACGCTGCTCCAGTGACTCAGGCACGCAAGCCGTACGCACCGGTGCAGACAACGCTGCTCGACGCATTGGCTCCGGCCGACGCCACAGCATCGGCATCGGCATCGGCATCGGCGGCATCGGCGCCTGCTGAAACGCCGGCACCGTACAAGGCGCCTGAGCAGCCTGCAGCAGTCGCCCCCGTAGCTCCTGCGAACGTGCAGAAGCAGGCCGACGATGAGCACAAGCCGTCGGTTGTCGTCCCGGAAGCTGTAAAGCCGGTGGCTCCGTCGACTGCGACTGAAGCTCAAGAGCAGGAAGACGACACCAACAAGCCACGTAGCGATCACTGATCGCTGCATCGCCTGTTTCGACCTTGCCTGACCAATCGGGCAAGGTCGGCGTCAAACAAAGCGGCCTTCGGGCCGCTTTGTTTTTGCGTGCAAGTTACGAATCAGACGGCTGCGAGGATGCGCACAAGCGCGTTAGCTGCTCAGTGAGTCAATGGGTTCTGAGATCTCGCTTGTCAGGAGCTGCTGCTCATTACATTGTGCTGAAACGATCAGCACCTTGTGTGCATCAACGTTGCATGCATCACGCCTATTACATTCGAGACACCGCACTCGCCGCGCAGATCCGACTCGATCACCATCTCACCATGCAGCAATCTGGCGGGCTGCATCAGCGAGACCAATCACCAGCGCATGACCTACATTGTTTGCGCAGGATCGGTCAGACCGTATTGGTTGGCCAGACGCGCGAGCGCGATGCTGTCCTGGATGCCAACCTTTTCGAACAGGCGCGCCTTGTGGGTATTGATGGTCTTGGCACTGAGGTTCAGGCGCTTGGCGATGTCTTCCTGGCGCAGGCCCTGCGTCAGCAACAAAGCGACCTCCAGCTCGCGTGGCGACAACGTATCGAACGGCGAGCCGCCACCTTCTAGATTGGAGAGCGCAAGGTTCTGCGCGATGGTGTTGCCGAGATAGCGCCGCCCCAGTGCGACTTCACGCACTGCACGCAGCAGTTCCTGCGCATCGCCGCCCTTGCCGACGTAGCCGGATGCACCGGCTTCGAGCAGACGCTTGGGCAGAGGGCCATCTTCCAGTACCGACACGATGACCACGCGGGTGCCGTAATCGCCCTTGACGATGCGCTCGGTGATTTCCAGACCGCTGACGCCGGGCAGATGCAGATCGCACAACACGATCTCGGGCTTGAGCTGGCGGATTTGCGGCAACGCCGACTCCCCGCTCTCGGCCTCTCCCACCACATCGATGTCCACTTCCTTGGACAGGATCATCTTCATGCCCGTACGCACGAGTGCATGATCGTCGATCAGAAAAACTCTGATGGTCATCCTTGTTGTCCTCGCTATGCGGCTGGCTGGTGCAGCCTATCTCCGTGAATAATTCAGGGCAAGCACGATGCGACGTATTACTTTCAAGTCAGAGACCAAAGCCTCTCGCCGCGGTAGGGCATGACGCGCATGCGGGGCAAAGTTGGGTCGTGTTTGCATGATCCGAACACGCGCAGTGCGCGAATATCGGGAAATTCACTCGCGCCCGGTCAGATTTCCCCGGCCTCGGTGCTGCGCTAGGCATCCACCAGTGGGCGCAGTTCGGGATCCAGCGCGACACGCTCGTCGAAGACGAAGCAGCGGCCGTCATAGCCTTCGCCGCCGACCTCTTCGAAGTAGCCCAGGATCCCGCCTTCGAGCTGCAACACGTTGTCCATGCCATCGGCCTGCATCCACAGCGCGGCTTTTTCGCAGCGGATGCCGCCGGTGCAGAAGCTCACCACTGTGGCACCCGCCAGCGCAGCGCGATGTGCTTCCAACGCGCCCGGCAACTCGGTGAACTTGTCGATCGGCAACGTCAACGCACCCTGGAACGTACCATATGCCACTTCCTGCGCATTACGCGTGTCCAGCAGCACCAGCGGGCGACCGCGATCGTCGTGCCCTTGTCGCATCCATTCGCGCAGCACGCTTGGCGTCACTGCAGGCGCACGTCCTTGCAGCGGCGAGGCATCGTCGCGACGGAAACTGATGATCTCCGGCTTGTGCTTGACCTTGAGCCGCGCGAACGGCTGCTGCGCGCTCAGGCTGTACTTGATGCGCATCTGCGCAAAGCGCGAATCGCTCTGCAACCACGCATAGAACGCGCCGACCTGCTCGGCCTCGCCCGCCAGAAACAGATTGATGCCCTCCTCGGCCACCAGCACCGAGCCCTTCAGCGCCTGCTGCTCGGCGTGGCGAAGCACGCTGTCGGCAAGCTGCTGCGGGTCCTGGATGGCGACGAATTGGTAGGCGGCGGTATTGGTGATCATCGGGTCATTTTAAGCCCGATGGCGCCGCAATGGGATCAGCCGCGCAACAGCAGAAACGGCAGCAGCACCAGCGAGGCGACCACCAGCATGCCGATCAGCGTGGCGATCACGAACAGCGGACGCTTGCGCAGCAGCGCAGCGAAGGTTTCGGCGGTGCCCGATGCCAGTGCCTCCTGACGCTGCGCGCGTGCGACCGCCCCGCGTTGGGCCTGATAGGCATCCATCGCCGCCTTGGCGCGCGGGTAGTCGGCATCGTCGCTGAGCCAGATGCCACCGGCGGAAATGCCCCAATTGCTCGGCCGCGTCTCGTAGATCTGCACCAGGTTCTCGCGCATCAGCGCCCGCACCTCGTCGGCTTCGTCATCGGGAACATTGCGCAGATTGAGCAGTAGCTTGGCCATGGGCGCGATGATAGCCGGAGCCAGATGCGATAATGGCGACCTTCCTTCATGGACCATCCCATGCGCCTTCTGTTGACGCTCTGTGTCGCCTTGTTGCTCGCAAGTTGTGCGCCGGCCCTGCCGCCGGCCGGTGGCACGATTGCCACCTTCGAGCGGATCGATCGCACCGTCGGCACCGGCGCAGTGGCAACGCCCGGCGCGATGGTCACCGTGCACTACACCGGCTGGTTGTACGACGAAAAGGCCGCCGACAAGCACGGCAAAAAGTTCGACAGCTCGCTCGATCGCGCAGAACCATTCCAGTTTGTGTTGGGCGGCCATCAAGTCATCCGCGGCTGGGACGATGGCGTTGACGGCATGCGCGTGGGTGGCAAGCGCACCTTGATGATTCCGCCCGATTACGGCTATGGCGATAACGGTGCGGGTGGGGTGATTCCGCCTGGCGCCTCGCTGGTGTTCGATGTGGAATTGCTTGGCGTGCAGCCACGCTGAGCGCCTGAGCAATGACGGATGTGAACAAACGGCGGCTGGCAGTGATCGGCGGCGGGCCGGCCGGCTTGATGGCCGCAGAAGTGGCGTGTGCGGCCGGCCTTGCGGTGGACCTTTACGAGGCCAAGGGCTCGGTCGGGCGCAAGTTTCTGATTGCCGGCAAGGGCGGTTTGAATCTCACCCATTCGGATCCGATGCCGCTGTTTGCGCAGCGTTATCGCGAGCGTGCGGAACCGGTGGCGGCCTGGTTGCGGGACTTCGATGCGGAGGCGTTGCGCGATTGGGCGCGCGGGTTGGGTGTGGACACCTATGTCGGCAGCTCCGGGCGTGTGTTTCCGATGGATCGCAAGGCGGCGCCGTTGTTGCGTGGCTGGGTGCGCAGACTCAAGGAGCAAGGCGTCGCGTTTCATGTGCAGCATCGCTGGCTTGGGTTGAGCGATGACGGTACGTCGCGCTTCGACACACCGACCGGTGATATCGAGCGTGTTGCAGACGCGGTGGTGTTGGCGCTCGGTGGCGGCAGTTGGCCGCAGCTTGGCTCGGATGGCCTGTGGCAAGCGCCACTGCAGCAACGCGGCATCGCGGTTGCGCCCCTGGTGCCGGCCAACTGCGGTTTCGACATCGACTGGAGCGCGCATTTTGTGCAGCGGCATGCCGGTGCGCCGCTCAAGCCGGTGGTGGCGCACTGGCATGATCGTCATGGCGTGCAACACGAACTGCAGGGCGAGTGCGTTGCCACCGCCACCGGAATCGAGGGCAGCCTGATTTATGCGTTGGCTGCAGACTTGCGAGAGCAGATCGATGCGCATGGCGTGGCCGAACTTGGCCTGGATCTGGTACCGGGACGTTCCCTTGAACGCGTGAGCGCCGAACTGGACAAGCCGCGCAAGGGACGGAGTTTCAGCGAGCATTTACGCCGACAGGTCGGCATCGATGGCGTCAAGGCGGCGCTGCTGTACGAACACCTGGGCAAACAGGCCGGCGACGATCCTGTGCAGGTGGCACGCACGCTCAAGCAGTTACCGTTACGCTTGCTCAGGCCGCGCCCGCTTGCCGAGGCGATCAGTTCGGCAGGCGGCGTGCGGCTAGAAGCGCTGGACGATGGGCTGATGGCGCTTGCACAACCTGGCGTGTTTTGCGCCGGAGAAATGCTCGATTGGGAAGCGCCGACCGGCGGCTATCTGCTGACCGCCTGCTTCGCCAGCGGATTACGTGCCGCACATGGCGCGGTGCACTGGCTGCAGCAGCAAGACCGGCGCGTTACAGACGATCGTTGACCGCTTCGCGCGGCCAGACCGATTTGACGTCGTAAATCACCGCGCCGGGTTTGCCCAGCGCGGCGATGCGCTGGGCGTCGTAGTCGCGGTACTGCGCATGCGCCACCGCCAGCACGACCGCGTCGTAGGCACCTTCGTCCACAATCTCGCACAGCTGCACGCCGGCATGCTGCAGGGCTTCTGCCGGGTCGGCCCAGGGGTCACAGGTATCGACCTGCACGCCCGCGGCTTGCAGCAGTTGCACCAGTTCCAGTGCACGGCTGTTGCGTAGATCCGGGCAGTTCTCTTTGAAGGTTGCGCCCAGCACCAGCACCCTCGCCTGCGCGAGCACCACGCCGCGCGTGGCGAGCATGCCGCAGACGCGCTCGGCAACGTGCCGGCCGACACGGTTATTGACCTGGCGCGCGGTGTGGATCAGATCCGGGTGATAGCCCACGCTCTCGGACTTGTGCATCAGGTAATACGGATCCACGCCGATGCAGTGGCCGCCGACCAGGCCGGGCCGGAATGGCAGGAAATTCCACTTGGTCCCGGCCGCTTCCAGCACATCCAGCGTGTCGATGCCGAGCTTGTCGAAGATCAATGCCAGCTCGTTGACCAGTGCGATGTTGACGTCGCGCTGGATGTTTTCCACCACCTTGGCGGCCTCGGCCACGCGTATGGACGGCGCGCGCCAGGTACCTGCGGTGATGATGCTGGTGTACAGCGCGTCGACCGCATCGGCAGCTTGTGCGGTGGAGCCGGAGGTGATCTTGCGGATATCGCGCAGACGCCGCTGGCGGTCGCCCGGATTGACGCGTTCGGGGCTGTAGCCGCAGAAAAAATCCTCGTTAAAACGTAGCCCCGATGCGGCTTCGAGCAAGGGCACGCAGACTTCTTCGGTGGTGCCCGGATACACGGTGGATTCGTAGATCACCAGGTCGCCGGGCTTGAGCGCGGCGGCGATCAAGGTGGTGGCGCTGCGCAGCGGCTCCAGGTCGGGTTGCTCGAAGCTGTCGATCGGCGTCGGCACCGTGACGATGAAGATGCTGCACGCGGCCAAGTCGGCCGCGTTCGCGGTGCAGCGCAACCGGGTCGCGGCAGCCAGTTCGGTGTCGTCCAGTTCCAGCGTGGCGTCGTGGCCATCGCGCAACTGCGCTACCCGCTGCGCATCGATGTCGAAGCCCAGCGTGTCGCGCTGCTCGCCAAAGGCAACCGCCAGCGGCAGGCCGACATAGCCCAGCCCGATGACGGCGATACGCGCTTGAAGCGGTGCGAGAAGCGTGGTGCGGGACATGCGGTTCCTTTGATCGTGCGCGGGCGGTTTTACGCGCGGCTATACAGCGGCAGGATAGCGCAAGCCGCACAGGCACCGGCAGTGCAGCAAGACATACGCACAGAGATTCACAATCGGCGCGCAATCAGGCACGCTATCGCAATGCCCGGGTGGCGAAACTGGTAGACGCAAGGGACTTAAAATCCCTCAGCTGCAAGGCTATGCGGGTTCGATTCCCGCCCCGGGCACACTCTTCATCCATCTCCATCTGTCGCGCGCTCGCAGCCTTGCTTGGCACGACTACGTTGGCAGATGTCGCTCGGACGGTTAAGCCGGACGAAGTTGAAGGCGTCGATGATGTCCAGCACGCGAGGCGACCAGCCCGATGACGGCATGCAGTTCGTGCTGTTGAGCAGAAACACGCCTCCGGCGAGCGATCCAGGCATCGATTCGATCGAGGCATTGCACGCGCGTTGGCAGTACGCCCTGCCCTGCCTGGGCGGCGGCAGTTTGATCGTGCAGATCATGGCATTCGAACTTGCGCAGTTTTCGCTGGAAGCATTTGGTCTCTGCAACATCGCCTGCCCTGACACGATTGCACGTAGCGTTCGCAAACGCCAGGCCGAGTATTTCTTCGGTCGACTGGCTGCGCAACAAGCCTTGCAGCATCAGGTACTGGTCGCCGCCGGCACATACCCCGACATCGCCACCGGCAGCTCGCGTGAACCGCTGTGGCCAGCGCAGGTGATCGGCAGCATCTCGCACACCAATCGCCTGGCCGCGGCGGCGGTTGCCCCACTTGGCAGATGGCGCGGTATCGGCATCGATCTGGAGCACGTGGTCGGTGCTGACGCACGCGATGCGTTGTTGAGCATTGTCGTGGATAGCTCGGAGCTGGCGTTGCTGCAGTCGATCTGCGCGTCCACCAACGTGCCGCTGGACGTGTTGCTGACCATCGTCTTCTCTGCCAAGGAGAGTCTGTTCAAGGCGAGTTTTTCAGCAGTAGGCCGCTACTTCGATTTTTCCTGTGCGCACCTGGTGGCACTGGATCCCATTGCGGGAGTCGTCCGTTTTCAGCTCAGCGAGCAGCTCTGCCCGGATCTACCAAGCGGGCATCTGTGCGATATCAGTTTCGGTTTTGTCGATTCGCAAACGGTGATCACCTATCGAATCTGGTGAGTCTGGCCGAAGAACGTCGGGCCACAGGCACGGAAACGAAGTGCCTGCACAAATCCGACCCAACAAAAAAGGGCCGTAAGGCCCTTTTGAGTGATCAACTGAATCGTCGGATTCAATCGTTCTGATTTGGAGCGGGAAACGAGTCATGCTTTAGAGCGCTAAGTCGTTGATTCTCAATCACTTTCTTCGCCTCTATGATTAGCGAAGGCCTTAATTCTAGCCTTGTTTTTCGCCCTATGCAACAAAATTCGTCCAAGAACTTCCATCAAGGTTCAAGGACTGCCATCCATGCCGTCGCAACGGACCCGGAGCACCAGCTCCCTACCGACCTATTCCAGGTGCAATGCGCACTGGCTGTTTGATGCGAGTACGGACCTGTTGGTAGATCGGAATGTCTTCCTTCGCTTCCAGCGTGACAGCGAGTCCTTACGGAATAACGGCATCGAGGTAGGCAGTAGCGTCCTTCTTGCAGGAAACGCGGATTCGCAGGGTCTCCCCGTCCTCGAAGGCCTGAATCTGTTTTTTTCCTTCCAGCACTTCATGTTGTACGGTGCCACGCTCAACTTGATTGTGGTCTCCGTCCTGACGGTCCAGCTTGAGAACCTGACTGGACCAGTTTTCCCCGCCTGGCTCCAGTATCAATTTGGCTTCACGGAGGTTGCGATGGTCCGGATTGATCGGCGTTAGCCACGCCAGGGTCACGACCAACCGCCGCCAGATCTTTTGGGAAGAGAACCCGGGAGGAATCGGGAAGGCGTATTCATGCACTTCGTTTTCCCGAATTTCTCCGCACCCTAGGACTGTCGCCCGCTGCGCTGTGCAGGTCAGCACGCGCTCAATATCTACCGCACCATAACCAAGGTAACGCGCGGTGACCTGCTTGAACTGACGCGAGTTAGAGGGTCGGCAGGCAGATGATCAGCCGTTGGGGGGGCGCTCGGTCATCCTCCGCGTCAATGCCTTCGCCGTCCCAGCCATGACTTCGGTGAGGCGAAGCGAATCAGAGCGCTCCGCGCTAAACTTGGTTCTGCCCAGTTAATACGGGCGACAATCTACCTGCTGACATGCCTCTTCCAATAAGTTGAGGCTTGCCAGACAGGTGGCAACTGAGATGGAGCAGGCAAGCGATAGCCAGGCCAGATGGATATCGATCCAGCGTTCAAAGCGGACTTCCCAATTAATTATAATATTTAGGTGCCCGGCAATGCGAGTAGCTAAAAATAATGTGAAAACGATTTCGTCAGCGCTAATAAATGAGTCTTGTAAGAGTGCGCCCACTTCAGCCCAAACGATAGGTGAAGCGAATAGTTCGAATGGAATTCTCTCAGGACTCGTATCTTTTCCAAAGAATGCAAACCGCACATCTTCGAATAGTAACAATCCGAGAGAAATGGCAAGTCTTGCAAAGACCGCCATGAAATATGTTGCAGGAGCTGCCGGTGCTGCTTATGTCTATGACAACACCGCCAATCGATTCTTTCTTTCAACAACATCACTGCATGATGGGAAGCAAGGCTTTACCAGTGACTGTCGCCTGCAGGAGGCGGAGGAAAAGGCAGAGGCTAATTATACTGAATTCCATGCTCATGACTGCTCTGAAAAAGTTGAGGTGGCGCGCACTTCATTATGGCCAACGCTTGTCGGAGAAAATCTTTTCGTCACGATGTTAGATTTTCGCTCAGCCACCAAGGTTCACATGAAAGAACTAATCAATAGCAAGGAGGCGCGCGACTCTATTGCGCTGAATATATCATGCATTCTTGGTGAGCGCATAAAACCCACCCTGCTCACCAAGCATGGAGTTGCTCAAGCTCCCGTTGATTTCGATATAACCAAGGAGGTTGGTTTTGAAGGTAAAAACAAATATTCGCTTTCAGGTGTTCCAAACCACGACACTGGTTCCTACGGCTATGCATCACGATCGATTTCCAACCCTTTTATTGAGAAGGGCGAAAAACATCACGACCAAGCAATCGCCAGTGACCGGGCGTTGACACCAAAAGCCTGCATCGCTGCATTGCAACCACTGCTGGAGAATTCCGAATCACTTATGCCGGAAGCCCAGTTCCGGGCCGGGCAGGCATTTCTGATTCTTCGACCATTGTACTGCGGCCCAAAAACCTGGGGGGACGCTCACAAGGTGCTAATGCCCTTTCTCGAGGAAAAAGGCCTAGCATCCTCCCGTGAAAATCAACGTCTTGGAGAAACTAGGCCGTTTAAGCGCTCTGACATGGGAAAAGGAGTTGCCCGGCGTAATACGAGCGTCGCCGGGCCGCTTCTCCATGAGCTTAACATGGTGATACAGAAGTCGATTTATAAGAAAGATGAAGAATCGATGAGCGATCTTAGGTCTAAAAAATTAGGAGAGATGAAGTACATCCCAATTTGTCATTTCAAAATGAATAATGATTGCTCAGGTTTTGAGGATTCTTCCGGCTTGGCTGATTCGTTTACCGGATACAACGTGTCGGCATATATCAATCATGCGCGCTTATTAAGTGGCGAAGATAGGCTTTCCAAACAAGACGTTGTTGCCATAGTTGGATGCCTGAACGCTGTTTACGACAACGCCAGTAGCGAGCGTCATACACTTAGAGAAATTGCGCATGGGTGTTTTGTCGGCGCTGGCTACAAAGTGGAGGACGCTGAAGCTTTTTACAAAGATGTATGCAAGGATTCAGCACGGGAGTTTTATGGCGGAGAAGCGCTCAGGGCAGCCAAGAGCAGCCATACCTTGGCTAGCATGTAAGTCGGATCCTTTTGAGCATTGGCGATGCGCGCTTCGTTTGAGGAGGGGAAACAAGAAGTCTATGTAGACAGAGCAGCTTCAAACAATCAGTAGCGCATCACCTCTAGATGCTATGTCGATATATCAAGATGCCGAATCAAGCATGACATGGTTGAATTTCTCTACGTTTAATGATACGCCCAGGGTTTCCTAGACATCTCAAGGCCATGGAAAATGGTCGATTCGGAGGTGTCTATGAGCAGCAAGCGGTATACGGATGAGTTCAAGATCGAGGCGGTCCGGCAAGTGACTGATCGTGGGTTCAAGGTGGCAGAAGTGGCCGAGCGCCTGGGTGTCACCACGCACAGCCTGTACGCCTGGCTGCGCACGTTCGGCAAGCCTGGCGTGGTGCAGCGCGCCGAGGTGGACCAGAGCGCCGAGGTTCGGCGGCTGAAGGCAGAGTTGCGTCGAGTGACCGAGGAGCGCGACATCCTAAAAAAGGCCGCCGCGTACTTTGCCAAGGGGTAAAGGCAAAGTACGCCTTCATGCAAGCCCACTGCGGGGAATTCAGGGTGTGTGCGATGTGCCGGGTATTGCGGGTCAACCGGGCGGGTTATTACGCCTGGTTACGCTCGCCCGACAGTGAGCGCGCCAAGGAAGACCAACGCCTGCTGGGATTGATCAAGCACCACTGGTTGGCCAGCGGCAGTGTCTATGGGCATCGCAAGATCACTAAGGATCTGCGCGATCTGGGTGAGCGTTGCAGTCGCCATCGGGTGCATCGGCTGATGCGCACCGAGGGACTGCGTGCTCAGGTGGGCTATGGTCGCAAACCGCGCTTCCATGGAGGAATGCAGTGCAAGGCGGCGGCCAACCTGCTTGACCGACAGTTCGACGTGACGGAGCCGGACACGGCCTGGGCGAGCGATTTCACCTTCATCCGCACGCATGCAGGCTGGATGTACCTGGCTGTTGTGATCGATCTGTTTTCCCGGCAGGTCGTCGGCTGGGCGATGCGCGATCGGGCCGATACCGAGTTGGTCGTGCAGGCCCTGTTGTCTGCGGTGTGGCGGCGCAAACCCAACGCTGGTTGCTTGGTTCACTCGGACCAAGGGTCTGTCTACACCAGCGATGACTGGCGCAGTTTCCTGGCGTCCCATGGCTTGGTGTGCAGCATGAGTCGGCGTGGCAACTGCCACGACAACGCACCCGTGGAGAGCTTCTTCGGCCTGCTCAAACGCGAGCGGATCAGGCGGCGGATCTATCCCACCAAGGACGCCGCTCGCGCCGAGGTATTCGACTACATCGAGATGTTCTACAACCCCAACCGCCGCCACGGTTCAACTGGCGACCTGTCCCCTGTAGAGTTTGAACGGCGCTACGCGCAACGAGGGTCTTGAGTGTCTACGGAACCCTGGGCGTATCAAACCACCAAGCCTATGAGGGCTACGATAAGGCCTTTACCAAGCTGTTGCGAGGCTTGGATGAGAAACCGAACGTCATTGAGCGCGCAGCTTCGCTCGACGTTATGCTAGCTCTCGTTGCGGCTGGTTACGGGATTGGCCTCGCATCTGGCGCGAAGCTGGAACCGTGCAAGCATTCTGATATCGTCATCCGTCCATTGGCAAATCAATCAGCGGTGATTACGACGTACATGCTGAAAGCTGCCAGTGCTGCGCCTTCAATCTCTGTGGATCGCTTCACAACACGTTTGAAAGATAGAAATTAGATAATCGTCGCAATCAAATCGAACACTTCACCCTTCTGAGTCAGCGTACAGAATGCTTTCAGTAGCAGTCATTAGGTTGGCTGCACTGTCGTTCAATGCGATGGATACCCGCAAAATCAACGCTAGTGAAGGCATGTGTTGCCCCCGCTCGATCTTTCCCATGTGAGAGCGCTCAATGCCGGCGCGAGTAGCAAGCTCTTCTTGCGATATCTGACGCGCTACACGTGCAGCACGTACTGCCTTGCCGAAAGCTATCGCCGGCTCGGCTTCATAGGTGGTGGCGCCCACTGGGCGTCCTGGTTTCATTGTGCGCTTCTGCATCGGCAGAAGCGTCACGCATTAAGCTTAACTAAACCACGTTAAACTTAACTCTATGCATGATGTTTGGTGACTTTTCCCTTACATAGTCCGGAGGGGCAGACCATGAACCAGAATTGTTGCTCGCGATTCATCAGAGTTGCCGCCGCTCCAGCAGTGCTGTCCCCAGAGTTGGCTGATCTCCTTGCGCTTCAGCGAACAGAAGAGCCTGAAACACCTGTGCTATTGCAAGAGGTCACCCAGGACGTGCTCACGACTAGCATCCTCGGAGGAACCTACGATCTAGGCATCGGTTGGCCGGTAGCCACCGATGCCCTAGCCGTCCTGCCACTGTGGCGCGACCGATTAGCCATCGCTTTGCCCGCTCGGTCCCCACTGCTGGCACAGCATGCTATTTCATTACAGGTATCACTCAGTTACCCCCTGATTTGTTGGCATCCGAATCCTTGTGTTGAAGGGCTTGATACGGAGGCAGAAACGGATGATCGAAGCGCCCATCTATGCCGTATTGCAGTCACATCCTTCGATCTGCTAACGGTACTCGTTGCGGCTGGCTATGGCATCGGTATTGCGCCGCAGAGCTACATAGTCAGTGCCCGTAATCGAGGTATCGTCATGCGCCAGATCCTCGGCACTCCTCGTTGGGTTTACACCTATCTTTTTCGATCGGCTAATGCTCTCTCACCTGCAGTTGAAAGGTTTGTCGAGCGAGCGTCACGGGTAGCGATGTCCAAGGAAAACAAGCGCTCTTGACGGTCGGCAGGGATTCGTGTAAAAAACAGTAAAAAGTGGGCTAACTTGCTGTTAGCCAAGAATTTTTTCACAGATTCTTGCCGACCCTCAATCCCGGCCGCGTGGACTCCGGAATAGTCCTTGCGTGCTCTGCTGTGAAGCCGGCGGCATCCGTCTATTACCCACCCTGCGGATTCTGTAAGTCATTCCGGCCTGGCCGTGGCCGACGTCCACAGGAGGAACGGGGGGGGCTCATCCCTACGACCAATGCCTAATTGCTCCACGCCGCGACCAGAATGAGGATCAGCAGGGATTCGTGCAAAAAGCAAAAATAAGCCAAATCACAGTCAGCAAAGGATTTTCACGGATTCTTGCCAATCCTCTACCAGCCCGGTTGGGCAGTGCGCATGAGCCAGACAGCGTGCGGATATCGTGCGACGGGCCGGAAAAGCAGAATGATAACTCCTCACTTTTTGGGTGTCGGGCATCAGGTGTCGGGCAAGATTCGGCTGTCTTTTTGTACGAATCCCTACCGATCCTTAAATTGGGGGGCGCTCAAAAAAATTAGGATAATCAGCCACAAATTGGCTCTCAGATCTAAGCATTGCCTCGATATCGGGAACTATTCCATGTCTGAATGGGGGCATTTCGATACCATGAGCTGAGGCGATTGATCTTGCCGCGAACTCGGCTTTCGCAGCACTGCCGCGCTTATCTGGCGCTGCACTTGCTGCCCACCAGTGCAGTCGCGCTATTAGCTCAAAGGCCTCATGCTTCTCAAGCGATGGATCAATCGCTTGCAAGTACAGAGACTCCAGATGATCTCTTATAGTTTTAATATATTCAGCGCCAGTATGAGTGATCATGTTAGGATGTGAAGATGCCATACTCTCTCTTGCCTGTTGGCGTTTATCCTTCGGAAGGTTCCGCAGCCTCGCACTAATGGCATTATCATCCACGGCCGCACTGACTGTCGTCATCGGGATAGTTTCTCCTGAAATCGCTCCATACTGCCGATACACCTTGACTTCAATTTCTTTAAAGTATTCTCCTTCATATAGTTCTGTTTCCGCATCAGGATGATTTCTAGCCCGCTCTATCACTGAGTGATATGGCCGCCTCAAAGAAGTAACGAATCTGGTATTGGGCATGCGCTCCGCAGCGAAGTCGCCTTTTGATGCGTCGCCGGAAGAAATTCTAGATAAGCGCCATTGTGTTGCTTTTTGCCAAAGATCATTAAAACTATTAATCTGGCCAGAAGCTATTGAGCCACCAGCGATGCGTGATGCTTTATATAAGCTTTTGCAATATTTCTTATTGTCCTGCGTATTGCTTTTGTTAGAAATGTTAAGCCCGGGTGCATCGTCTGGCCAGCGCGCCGCACCAACTAAGCTTTGTTCTTCTGAGCTAAGCTTGGAATAGTTCGCTGGACCGCGCAGATAGTTTGTAGCAGTTCCTTGGACTGCTTGAGAGTGCGAAGAAGCTGTGCCAGTGTCAAAGCTTGCATAAGGGTTCCATACGGGCTGAGACCACATATCGGCAGGAGCGTCCGGGTACTCACCGATCGATACGCCTTGCCACTGATGGGCTGAGTCATGCAAGTTGCCCTGGTATTCTGACCAGACGCTAGAACCTTCATGGCCAGGCCATCCTGCCCCTTGCCAATTGGGTGAGCCCTGCGGTTCGGAAGAAGCCGTGCGACGCGGGGGGGAAGGCAAAGCCTCACGCAGTGCATTGTTCGAAGGAGAAGGCGAGTCCCTGCGCGACGGCGACGGCGACTCAGATGGCGAGGTCTCTGTAATGTGGGTTGTATAACGCGCAGGTGACCCTGCCACGCTCGGTTTTGAAGCGCATAGACCCATGTCGATCTCCTGCTGTGACTTTAGAAGCAAGTTTGCCGGGGAGCGCTCCGCTTCGCTTCGCCTCACCGAAGTCGTGGCTGGGACGACGAAGGCGTTGGCGCTGAGGATGACCGAGCATTCCCCAAATGGCTGGGTATCAGCCTGCCGGCATTGCACCGGCTGCGATGGCCTTTTCGGGTTCGCCGACGGAGTGCGGTGGCCGCAGCTGCGCCAGGAGTTGTTCCAACGTGCTCAGGCGCACTGTGGCCCGCAACGTGTCCGCCTCGGCGTGTTCCCGCCGCCGGCGCTCTTCGACCAGCTCTGTCCGCGCCGCCGCCAGTTCGGCGCGCACGCCTTCCAGCGCTTGGACATCTTGGGTCCAGCGCACCTGCAGGCCTTGGTGCTCGGCGACCGTCAGGCGCAGCGCGTCGCGCTCGCGCTGTTGGGCGTCGGCCCGCTGGCGTGCCTGCGTTAGTTCCTGCTCAAGGCGGGTATGGCGCTCCAGCCACTGGCCATTGTCGCGGTTGAGCTGCATCAGGTCGTGGTTCTTGGCGGTCAAGGCCTCGTTGGCCTGCCAACATGATCATCCTCCACAACGTGGAGGGTATGAGCCGGACGTTGGCTGAGATGCGGAAGGAGGGGGGCGAACTGACGCCCGAGGTCCTGGCCGGTCTGTCGCCTTATCGGACCAGACACATCAATCGCTTTGGCGATTACCACCTGGATCTTGAAAGGGAAGTGGCGCCCTTGAGCTACACGGCCAAGGTCCTCGAACACGCCCCATAGACGGGGAGATCCGCCCAGGCGATGATGCAATCAGCCTGCATTTCAGTCGCTTAGGCGGCTTCTGGCCCTAGAGGTAATGATTCCCTGCCGACCCTCCTCTTGGTGAAGAAGGGAGCGTGATTTGATAGACCGTTTATGGCGTTGTCGTGCATCGCTGCTCTCGGCAAAGAGGTTACAGCGAAGGCGAACTCGGCCGCTCCCGCGCTTCTTGGTCCGAAATCTGGTGAAGAGGTTGCTGCTGTGCGGGCTCCCCTACTGATTCACTGCTTTGCAGCGTTCGCACCTTTTCGAAAGACTGGTCGCCCATGATGGTCCGAACGATCGCGACCACGTTGGTCGGCGTAACTACATCAATCGCTGCGCGATCACCAAGATCCGTGTGCGGTCGGGTCAGCATTCGGAACAGGTCCCACGAGTCCGCTCCTTGGCACTGATTCATGAGGACCTGGGTCAGCTTGTGCTTGAGTGGCACCAGTTGCCAATCGGGAACACGCTGCCCTCGATTACCCAGGCTAATGGACAGCAGCTTGCCTGCCTTCAGTTCGCGGTTGATCTGGTCCTTGGACTTACCGGCCAGCTTGCCGAACAGCGGCACCGGTAGGCAGCCAGGCGACTCGTACATGACCAGCATTTCCTCGCGCTCCCGCTGGATTGCGGACGCTTCCGGTTCCGGCGTCCGAGTGGGGGGCGGAGGCACCTGCGACAGCCGCTGGAAGGTGGTTCCCTCAGTACTTGGCACCACAACGATCGGCGTGGGCGACACGGCGGCTTTAGCAGAAACATCGGCAATGGCCGCCGGCCCTTCCGCCATCGCTGGCACCCCTTCGATATGGATGGTTAGATGTGCAATGGCAGCTTCCACTTGGCCCTGTTCGAGCAGGTCAAGACGGTCGGCCCAATCCTGCATCATCCGGCGGCGCGGCTCGACATACTTAGCGTGGTTGTAGGCCGAACTCACCTTGTTAGGATCGGAGTGCGAAAGCTGCGCGTCCACCCAAATCTTGGGATAGCCGATCTCGTTGAGCGCCGTAGAAATCGTTCCCCGAATGCCATGGCCGGTCAGTTGGGCGTCGTAGCCCACTCGTTTCAAGGCAGCGTTGAGGGTGTTCTCACTGATGCGCTTCTTGAGTTCGCTGCGGTGCGCCAGCAGATGCGTCTGGGCAGGCCGCATTACGCCCAGGAGGTAGCGCACGATCTCGACCGCCTGGACAGACAGAGGCACGATGTAAGGCGGTATGTCATGCGGGCGCTTGCCGGCCTTGCGCATCTCGTCCTGAAGCTGCTTGACGATCTGCGGCGGAATAATCCACAGACCGCGGTCGAGGTCGAACTGGTCCGGTGTAGCCAGTCGCAGTTCGCCGGTGCGCACTCCGGTCAGGAACAGCAGTCGAATGCCGAGTTGCGTTTGCCAGCCACGCGGGTTGTAGAGCCTGAGCTTCTGGAGGAAGTCGGGCAGTTCGGGCAGACGCAGGTAGGGGTTGTGGCTCACCGGCGGCTTGGGCTCGGCCACCACGTCGAGGTCGGTGGCCGGATTGGCCTCCATGCCCTCGACAATGACCAGGGCGTAGCGGAACAACTGGCTCAGCCAAGTGCGGACCTTCTCGGCAGTGGTGAAAGCCTTGCGCCGCTCGATCCGCGCCAGGACGCCCAGGAGTTGAGGTCGGCGAATGTCGTAGATCGACATCCTCTCAAGGCTGGGCAGCACGTCCTTTCCGAAGATTCTCTGGATCTGCGACAGCGTGCTGTTTCTGCCTTCCTTGAGTTCCTTCGCGCGATGCTCGACCCAGGCATCGAAGACGGCCTTGAACGTGTAGTCCGAGGCTAGCTTGATAGCGCGTCGCTTCTGTTTGCGGTCAGTATGGGGATTGATGCCCTTCGCCACGAGCGCTCGGGCTTCATCACGCAAGGTGCGTGCTTCGCGCAGTCCGACCTCGGGGTAGTTGCCCAAAGAGATGCGCTTTTGCTTGCCGAGCCAGTAGTAGCGCAGATGCCACGATTTGCCGCCGGTGGGGGCGACTACAAGGCCGAGGCCGTCAGTGTCAGGGATGCTGTAGCTTTTCTCGGCGGCCTTGGCTTGCCGCACGGTCAGATCAGAGAGTGCCATCATCAAACTCCTAAGTCATGAGACTTAGGCTCAATGCTGCTTGTCATCCCGATCCAAACCCAGCAACAACCCGGAACCGGCACCACCCACATTCTTTGGCCTCAATTTTGGCCTCAAAAACGCTGGCTGTTGGTGGATGTCCGTGGCGTTTGCTGTAATGAAAAAAGGAGCCGAAGCTCCTCTTTTCAACGACCTACAGATGCCAGTGGAAGTCTGTAGATCAATATTTGGAGCGGGAAACGAGACTCGAACTCGCGACCTCAACCTTGGCAAGGTTGCGCTCTACCAACTGAGCTATTCCCGCGTGGAGCAAAATTGTACAGCTTGTCACATCATTACGCTAGTCCTTTCACATCACCAGCTCGCTGTTTCCTGCGGTGCCACCCGCTTGCGAACCTGCACTTAGATGCGACTAGAACAGCGTGCGATGTGGAGGCCTGGGCCGGAATTGAACCGGCGTACGCGGATTTGCAGTCCGCTGCATAACCACTCTACCACCAGGCCGAACATCGCATTCCACAACACCTGCTTTGCAACAACAAGGCCCCGCAAACGGGGCCTGTGCGTCTCAAGACAGCAACTGCACGCTAGTTGCATGCGTCCAACCCATTGTGTTGCAACAGGTTTTTCGCCATCCCTGCCCTGGAACGGACGCCATTGTAGCCTTGTTTGGCGTAGACGCCAAGAGCAGTGATCGAGCGCGCCACAGTGCGCTGGCGCCTGCAACCGCCGGACGCGATGTCCAGGCAACGCCCACCTCCGTGAGATCGAGCCTGCCTACTGGATCAGGCGCGCAGGGCTGATCGATGTCTCACACATCTGCTCCTCATCTACAGCCCAGCAACCCCATGACGGCGCATCTGCAAGGGATCCAATGTCCGGCCTGTCGTTTGGCCTGTCGTTTGGCCGGTCGAGGCGCGCCGCGTCAACAGCGCCTGCTCTATCCGAGACGACCTGCAAGTTTATGCGATGCAATTCACACACCTACATCGACCGGGTCCACATGGGGTAAGACGCTTGCCATACGGCAAAGCGAATGACGCAACATGGATCACATCGGCTTGGAAAGCATCGGAAGAAGCGATTCGTTAAATTAACTTCATAACCAAAGTAAATAGTGCATTGATAATAGTTAGATTATCCATCTAAACAATAAATCCGCGCGAATGTAATAAATCCTTCTCGAATCGCGCCTATGGTGAGCCGCACACAAGGAGACTCATCCGTCACCCAAGGACGTCCGAACCTCCGCAGTTTTGCGATGGATATCTCGTGTCCAACCTCAGTAGCGCTGTGCTTTGCGGTTTTCAACGTGACTTCTGACTCCGAAGCAGTAGTGATCGGCGCCGCCACGGCTTCATCGCGGCCTGCCATCGAGCAAGGCAACTTGATGCTCCCCCACCCTGACACTTCGCAGGCGCAGTACTCGCCTGAGGAAACTGCAAGTGCGTTTGTCTGGTCACGCTGGCAGGCCCTGCCAAGGTCGGCAGAGGCCGAGCGACTGGAACGTCTGCTCGCTGCAATGGCGATCTATCTGGCGCGGACCTGCGAGCAAGTGCCCTTGCAGATCAGGTTGCGCTATTCAGACCGCACACGCCAGCTGACATTGCATCCACGCGTGCACGACACCTGCAGTGCGATCTGCAAACAGGTGCACGCCGCATTGGATGAACGTGCACTCCGTACTGCAGGCCAGGAGGATGCGCAATCGAAAAAGGCGCAACGTGGTGACGTTACACATGCATGGCCGACGTTGATCGAGATCGGTATAACGAACGAAAGTGCAGTGATTGTTGGTGCAACCGCGACACCGCAGCTGCAATTGCAGATCTGCCAGTTACGCAAGCGATTTCGTTGCGGATTGCATAGCTCGCAGTCGACACGGCGGCAGGCCTTGCGTGTCGGTGCACGTCTGAGATGTCTGCTGACCGCTCTTGAACGTAGCGAGGCACAGCATAGCCCTGCAGGGTTATTGCCGCTCTTGCCAGCGAGCGAGCGCCGTCGCTTGTTACAGACATTCAATTGCAGTCAAACGCGGTTTCCGCAACGTGGCATGGCAATGTTGTTTGCCGAGCAGGCCGCGCGCGCGCCGCAGGCGACCGCGCTTGTGTGCGGCGAGACACGTCTGAGTTATGCCGAGCTGGATCTTCAGGCCAATCGTCTTGCGCATCATCTGTGTGCGCTTGGCGTTGGCCCGGACTGTCTGGTTGCGGTCAGTGCGGCACGCAGCCCTGCGTTGGTGATCGGCTTGCTGGCGATCCTCAAGGCCGGAGGTGCGTATCTGCCGCTGGATGCCGATGCGCCTTCACAGCGTTTGAGTGCGTTGCTGGACGATGCGCGTCCATGTGCTGTGCTCGCCGATGCAGATGCGCTGCGTCGTTTGCCGCTGCCCGATACGTTGCCGGTATGTCGGCTGGATCAGGTCAATCCCGCGTGGTGCGATTTCCCTGGCACCGCACCCGATGTGCCAGCGCTGCAGCCGCATCACCTGGCCTACGTGCTGTACACCTCCGGCTCCACCGGCGTGCCCAAGGGCGTGATGGTCGAGCAACACAACGTCGTGCGCCTGGTGTGTGCGCCCGACTATGTCGATTGCGATGCTTCGCAGCGTTTCCTGCTTGCCGCGCCGCTGGCCTTCGATGCGTCCACGTTCGAGCTATGGGGGGCGTTGCTCAATGGCGCGCAGTTGGTGCTTGCCCCGCCCGGCGCGCTGGATCTGGATGCGATCTGTGCGCAGGTGCAGCAGCATCGGGGGACCACGTTATGGCTGACCGCAGGCCTGTTCGAGCTGCTTGATCCTGCGCACCTGAGCCAGCTGCACAGCCTGCGCCAGTTACTGGCTGGCGGGGATGTGCTGTCGCGTGCCGCTGTCGAGCGTGTCAACCAAGCCTTGCCGCACTGCCAGTTGATCAACGCGTACGGTCCGACCGAGGCGACCACCTTCAGTAGCTGTCATCGCTTCGACAAGGCAGCGGTGACTTCGGTACCGATTGGGCGCCCGATCGCCGGTACGCGGATCTATCTATTGGATGACCAGCGCGAGCTTGTGCCGATCGGTGTGCCTGGCGAGATCTACATCGGTGGCCCCGGCGTGGCCCGTGGTTATCTCAATCAGTCGTCATTGACCGCCGAGCGTTTTGGAGAAGATCCGTTTTTGCCAGCAGGCCGGCTGTATCGAAGCGGCGATCTGGCGCGGTGGCGCGAAGATGGCAACCTGGACTTTCTGGGCCGTGTCGATCAACAGCTGAAGGTGCGTGGTTTTCGTATCGAGCCTGGCGAGATCGAGGCGGCGTTACGCAGGTGCGCCGGGGTGGCCGACGCGGTGGTCATTGCGCGCCAGGAAGGTGCGGCGGATAAACAATTGGTGGCGTATGTCATCGCTACACCGCAGCCAAGCGACAGCAAGGGCAGTGATATCGACGCACTGACTCCCGCCACCTTGCGCGCTGCGCTGGCCCAAAAACTGCCCGAGCACATGCTGCCGTCGGCATTTGTGCGGCTACAGCGGTTACCGCTGACTGTCAGCGGCAAACTAGATCGACGCGCCTTGCCGGCGCCGGATCGTGCTGCAGTCGCGGCAGCCGGCTATGCGCCGCCGCAAGGCGCGAACGAGTGTCTGCTGGCCGCAGTGTGGGCCGAGCTACTCGGGTTGCCGCACGTTGGCCGGCACGATCATTTTTTTGCACTCGGCGGGCATTCGTTGCTGGCCATGCGCGTCTGTGGCCGGCTGCAGACCGCACTGATGCGGCAGGTGCCGATGGCGCTGCTGTTTGCGCATCCGGTGTTATGTGAACTGGCGATCGGGTTACAGGACAGTGCCGGCGATGCGCTAGGCGCAATCCCGGACCTGCCGCGCAACCAGCCGTTGCCACTGTCGTTCGCACAGCAGCGACTATGGTTCTTGGATCAACTGGAAGGCCCTAGCGCCACTTACATCATGCCGATGGGCCTGCGTCTGCGCGGCGCGCTGGATCGTGGCGCGCTGCGAGCGGCACTGCATGCGCTTGTTGCGCGGCACGAAGCCTTGCGCAGTTGCTTCAGGCAACGCCGCTTGCCGCAAGAAAACGGCGATATCGCAAACGCTCCGCTATCCGCCTGTCTGCTGCCCACGTCGTGTCTGGCCGAGCAGGTCCAAGCAGAGAGAGTGCATGGCGAACAGGTGCATGTCGAACTACTGCCGCCCGGACAAGCCTTGGTGCTGCACGAGCAACTGCTTACAGATCACGCACTCAACAATCACTTCGATCCAGACGCCGAACTACGATGCTGGATCGCGTATGAGGCCAGCACGCCGTTCCAGCTCGATCGCGATGCACCGATCCGTTTCCGTCTGCTGCAATTGTCGGCCGATGAACATGCGCTGCTGATCACCCAGCATCACAGTGCCTCGGACGGCTGGTCGGTGGGTGTGTTGTTGCATGAGCTGTCTGCGCTGTATGCAAGCTGCCTGCGCGGCCAGCCAGACCCGCTGCCGCCGCTGCCGACCCAGTATCCCGACTACGCCGCCTGGCAGCGTCAGTGGCTGGAAGGGCCGCGCCGGCAGCAGCAACTCGATTATTGGCAACGTCAGCTTGCAGGCGCCCCCAGCTTGCTCGATCTGCCGCTGGATCGCCCGCGTCCGCCCCAACAGGATTTCAGCGGCGCTGAAGTTCCTGTTGCCTTCGACGCCGAGCTTAGCCAAGCACTGGAAATGCTGGCGCGCCGCCATGGCTGCACGGTGTTCATGACCGTGCTGGCGGCATGGGGCGCACTGTTGTCACGATTGTGCCGCCAGGACTGCGTGCTGGTCGGCATCCCGGTGGCCGGGCGCACGCGCGCCGAGCTGGAGCCGTTGATCGGTTTCTTCGTCAACACGCTGGCGATCCGTTTCGATGCCCCCGCAAGCGTGAGTACTGCCGCGCTGTTGGCGCAGGTGCGCCAGCAAGTGCTCGATGCGCAAGCGCATCAGGATGTGCCGTTCGAGCAGGTTGTGCAGGCCGTACAACCAGTGCGCAGCAGTTCGCATACACCGTTAGTGCAGACGTTGTTGGCCTGGGAGCAGGACGCAGTGGCTGGCGTGGTTCCACACGTCTCTGGTGCAGATGCTGACCATCCAAAAATCGCGGACGATCCATGGGCCGCACTGGATCCGCAACGGCTGCAGATTCCCGCCAATGCCGCCCGCTTCGATCTCACCTTGCAGTTGCGCAGTGGTGATGAGCCAGTGGGACAGCGACGCAGCGGCAACCCCGCCGAATCCTGTGTGCAAGGCACGCTGAGCTATGCCACTGCCGTGTTCGATGCCGCGACTGCCAATCGCATCGTCGGCTATCTGCAGAGCTTGCTGCGCGCCATGGCTGCCGACAGCACCGTGCCACTGGACACCGTGGCGTTACTGGACGCGCACGAACGCCAGCAGTTGTTGGTCGACTTTCAGCCGTCTGCTGTCGTTTATCCCTGCACGTTGTTGCATGAGCTGATCGAGCAGCAAGTCCAGCGCACCCCCTACGCCATCGCGCTGGCCCAGGATCGACTGCAGTTGGACTATGCCGCGCTGGATGCGCAGGCCAATCAGCTTGCCCACCATCTGCGCCAACTCGGCGTTGGCCCTGATGTACGCGTGGCGATTTGCGCGCAGCGCAGCCCGATGTTGGTGGTCGGGCTGCTCGCGATTTTGAAAGCCGGCGGCGCCTATGTGCCGCTGGATCCAGACTATCCGGCCCAGCGTCTGGCCGACATGCTCGCAGACAGCCAACCGCTCGCCCTGCTTGTCGATGCGTCCGCGGGCGAACACCTGCCGCTACTGGCTAGCGACGCGCTGCACCGCGTCTCGCTGCTTGATACCGAGGTAGCGGACAGCGTGCTGCTCTGCAAAGGACTGCCGACAACATTGGCGGTTTATCAGCTGGATCAGCCCAGTAGGCCCTGGGACCACCAGCCCACCACCGCCCCGCACGTGCCAGCGCTAGAACACGACCACCTGGCCTACGTGATCTACACCTCCGGCTCCACCGGCACGCCCAAGGGCGCGATGAATACCCATCGCGGCGTGGTCAATCGGTTGCTGTGGATGCAGGACACCTATGCGCTCACCCCAGACGATGTGGTGCTGCAAAAAACACCGATCAGCTTCGATGTTTCGGTGTGGGAACTGTTTTGGCCGCTGTTGAGTGGCGCGCGTTTGCAGCTGGCGCGTCCTGGTGGGCACAAGGATCCGGCTTACCTCGGCGCAACCATCGCCGAGGCTGCCGTGACAACGCTGCACTTCGTGCCTTCGATGCTCGACGCCTTTCTGGCAACCGACGCACCGCACCACTGCAGCGGACTCACCCGCGTGATGTGCAGCGGCGAAGCTTTGCCCGGGCAACTGGTACAGCGCTTCCGCACCCAGCTACCCGGCGTGCAACTGCACAATCTTTACGGCCCGACCGAAGCCGCCATCGACGTCAGCTTCTGGGACTGCACTGCCAGCAACGATATCCCCGACAACACGCCGATCGGCACCCCAGTCGCCAACACGCAGCTCTATGTGTTCGATACGCATCTGCAGCCAGTACCAATCGGCGTGGCGGGAGAGCTGCATATCGGCGGTGTGCAAGTCGCACGTGGCTATCTCGATCGCCCTGAGCTCACTGCCCAGCGTTTCATTCCCGATCCTTTCCGCTCCGCCCCAGACGCGCAGCTCTACAAGACGGGTGATCTGGCACGCTGGCGCAGCGATGGCCTCCTCGAATACCTTGGCCGCAACGACGATCAGGTCAAGATCCGTGGCCTGCGCATTGAACCTGGTGAGATCGCTGCAAGGCTCGCTACGCACTCCGATGTGCGCGACGCAGTTGTGCTTGCACGCAAAGATCAATCCGGACAGCTGTGCCTGGTCGCTTACTACCTGGCCGCCAAGCTGCTGCCGATCGAAACGCTGCGCACCCATCTCGCCGCGCAACTCCCCGACTACATGGTGCCAGCGGCTTACGTGCACCTGGACGCGCTGCCGCTGACGCCCAACGGCAAGCTCGATCGCCGCGCCCTGCCCGCGCCAACCGAAGAGGCCTTGGCAACACGCGACTTCGTGCCCCCACAAGGACCTATCGAATGCACCATCGCGGCGCATTGGTGTGAGTTGCTCGGCGTACATCAGGTCGGTCGCGACGATCAGTTCTTCGCCCTCGGGGGGCACTCGTTGCTGGCGATCCACCTGATCGAACGCTTGCGCACCGATGGGTTGCACGCCGAAGTGCGCAACCTCTTTGCCAGCCCCACCCTGGCGGGTTTTGCCGCAAGCCTGCACAACACGACAACTACCAACACCACGCTAGTCATCCCACCCAACCGCATCACACCCGACCTAACCCAACTCACCCCGCAACACCTGCCGCTAGCCGACCTCACCCAGCAAGACATCGACCGCCTGCTGGAACAGGTTCCCGGCGGCCTCGCCAACGTCCAGGACATCTACGCACTCTCGCCATTCCAGCATGGCTTGCTGTTCCACCACCTGCTCGCCAGCACAGGCGATCCCTACATCCTCAGCGCGCAATGGGCCTTCGCCGATCGCGCAGCAGCGCAGCGTTATCTGGCTGCACTGCAGGCCGTGATCGACCGCCACGACATCCTGCGCAGCGCGGTCTTGTGGGAGGGCCTGAGCGAGCCGGTGCAAGTGGTTCTGCGGCATGCGCCACTGCAGGTGAACGTGTTGGACCCTGCCGCCCTGGAACCCAACGATCAGACAAGCGCACAGCTGGACGACCTCATCACCCCGCTGCGCCATCGCCTGGACCTGCGTCAGGCACCGCTGATGCACGCCACCTTGGTACACGACGCCCACGCGCAACGCTGGTTACTTGCGCTGCGCTGGCACCACATGGTCGGCGATCACGCCACGCTGGATCTGCTGATGGACGAGATCCAGCAGCATCTGGACGAACGCGCGGCGCAGCTGCCGCCGCCCTCGCCGTTTCGCGCGTTGGTGGCGCATACCCGCCAACCCGAAGCGGCCGTGCAGCAGCAACACTTCTTCCGTCGCCTGCTCGGCGATGTGGACACCGCCACCGCACCGTTCGGCCTGGTCGGCCTGCATCCGGATGGCGCGCCTGTCGAGGAACATCATCTGCCGCTGGATCCGGCGCTGAGCGAGCGCCTGCGCACCCAGGCCAAGGCCGCCGGGGCGAGCCTGGCCAGCCTGTGCCATCTGGCCTGGGGCCTGGTGGTGGCGCGCGCCGCCGGCGCCGACGATGCCGTGTTCGGCACTGTGTTGCTGGGGCGCATGGGCCAGGCCGACGCGCAGTTGATGGGCCCATGCATCAACGTGCTGCCAGTGCGCGTGCGCAGCAACAGCGACGGCGCACGCAAAGCACTGCAGCAACTGCACGCACGGCTGGCCGAACTGCTGCTGCACGAACATGCCTCTCTCAGCATGGTGCAACGCTGCAGCGGTGTGCCTGCGCCCGCACCGTTGTTCAACAGCTTGATCAACTACCGCCACCAGTCACCGGCACGTGCACAGCACACGCTCTGTGGCGCGCGACTGCTGCATGCGCGCGAACGCAGTCCGTTGCCGTTGGTGATCTCGGTGGAAGATTTCGGCACTGCATTGGGCCTCACCGCGCAGGCCTTGCCCGAGATTGGCGCAGCCCGCGTGTGCCGCTTCATGCAGAGCGCGTTACTGCAGCTGGTACAGACACTGGAACAGGCTCCCGACACCCCATTGCATGACATCGACTTATTGCCTGCAGAAGAAGCCGCGCGGCTTCGCAACCGCTGCAGCACCGCACGGCCAATCGACGAACATGCTCTGCACCGGTGGTTCGAAATCCAGGCGCAACGCATTCCCGAGGCCCTTGCAGTCGAATGCGGCGAGCAGCGGCTGAGCTATGCCGAACTCGATCTGCAGGCCAACCGCCTCGCGCACTACCTGCAAACCGCGGCTGTGGCGCCGGAGCGATTGGTTGCGGTCATCGCCACACCTGGCCCGCAGGCGATGACGGCGATTCTGGCCACACTCAAGGCCGGCGGCGCCTATCTGGCGCTCGACCCACGCCTGCCCACGGCGCGACTGATGCAACTGCTCGCCGACAGTGCACCGCTGCTGGTGCTGGCTGACAGCGCGGGCGTGCAGCAACTGGGCGCGGCGCATGACCTGAAGGTCTGCGCTCTGGACGATCCCGCGCCAGCCTGGAAGAACCTGGCAACCACAGCGCCAGCGCTACCTGACCTGAGTCCGCACCATCTGGCCTACGTCGTCTATACCTCCGGCTCCAGCGGTGCGCCGAAAGCAGTGCTGGTCGAACATCACAGCACCGCCAACTTGGTTGCCGCGCAGCTGGCAGTCTTCGGCGCAGGGCCCGGCGACCGCGTGGCACAGCTGGCACCTCACGGCGTGGATGCGCACGTGTTCGAGTGGTTGCTGGCACTTGCCAGCGGCGCCAGCCTGCATGTGCCACCGGCCACGCAAGCGCGCAGCGGCGAGTCGCTGCATCAATGGCTCGCGCAATCGCAGATCACCCACGCAGTGCTGCCGCCGGCCGTGCTGCAGTCGCTGCCACACGCACCGCTGCCACGCCTGCAGACCCTGATCGCGGCCGGCGACGTCCTGCCCGCCGCACTGGCACAGCAGTGGGCACCGGGCCGCCGCCTGTTCAACGCCTATGGCCCCAGCGAAGCCACCGTGTGGAGCACGCTGCACGTGTGCGGCGAAGACGAACACACGCAGCCAGCGATCGGCCTGCCCATCGCCAATACCCGCATCTATCTGCTCGATGCCGCTGGTCGTCTGGTGCCGGATGGCGCACCCGGCGAGATCTGCATCGCCGGCCGCAGCATCGCACGCGGCTATCTCGGGCACGCGGCATTGAGCGCGGCTGCGTTCGTGGCCGATCCGTTCAATGCCGGCGAACGCATGTACCGCAGCGGCGACCTGGCACGTTGGCGCAGCGATGGAACACTGGAATTCCTCGGCCGGCGCGACCGGCAACTCAAGCTCCGCGGCTACCGGGTCGAACCAGGCGAAATCGAGGCCGCATTGCGCGAAGCCTGCACCGAGCTGGCCGAGGTCTTGGTCACGCTGCACAACACCGATCAAGCCGAGCCAGTGCTGGTGGCGTATCTGGTCGCACGCCCCGAGGGAGATCGGCAGCGGCTGTCTCCGCCAGCACTGCGCGTCAGGCTGGCAGCCCGCCTGCCCGCCCACATGGTGCCAGCGGCTTATGTGCAGTTGGATGCATTGCCGCTGCGCGCCAACGGCAAGCATGACCTGCGCGCCTTACCGGCACCACGCGCAAGCGACCGCGCCATCGCCCCCTTCAGCGCTCCACGCGGCGCCATCGAGACCCGGATCGCCACGCTCTGGACCGAGCTACTGGCGCTGCCGCAGGTCGGCCGCGACGACGCGTTCTTCGCCATCGGCGGCGATTCAATGCGCGCCATTGCATTCCTTCAGCAAGCATCACGACTGGGGCTGGCGCTCACCCTGCGCCAGCTCTACCGGGCCTCCACGCCGGCCGGACTGGCCGCGCTGTTGCAGACCGACACCGACGCAAACGCCACCCACGTCGGCAGCCCAGTCGACCTTCCCCCTGCCCCATCGCAAGACGTCCGGAGTTCCTCATGACCGCCTCGCCACTGCAACACACCGATCCGACCCCGCGCTACCACAGCATCGACCACATCGCGCTCGCGGTGCGCGACCTGGAAGCAGCGGTCGACTTCTTTCAGCACCGCCTGGGCTTCGAGCTGATGGGACGCCGGCAGATCGCCGGCAAGCACACCGGCATGGTCTCGGCAGAGATGCGCCAGGGCGAGATCACCTTCGTGCTGTGCCAGGGCACCGAGCCGGAATCGCAGGTGTCGCGGCTGATCGAGCATCACGGCGTTGGCGTGGCCCACATCGCGCTGCGCGTGGACGATGTACACGCCACCACCGGTCAGCTGCGCGAGCGCGGGCTCGGTTTCGACACCAGCGTGATCGAAGGAAGTGGCTTGAAACAGGCCTTTTCCAGCCGCGACAGCGTGACCGGCCTGTGCTTCGAACTGATCGAACGTCATGGCGAAAGCGGATTCCAGGACGCCTCGGTCAACGAACTGTTCGCCCAACTCGAACGCAGCGGTGCGTATTGAGCGCCGCGCCTGCGATGCAGCTGCCATCGCCGCCTAGCACCGCAACCGCTGGCGATCGCCTGGAGGTGATGAACTTCCTCAACGAGGTCTCCGCGCGCTATCCGCAGGCGATCTCGTTCGCCTCCGGCCGCCCCAGCGATAGCGGCTTCGACCTGCAGGCCTGGATGCACACGCTGCCGCGCTTTGCCAGCTATTTTGCGCAGCGCCACGGCCTAGCACCGCACCACGCACTGGAGCTCATTGCCCAGTACGGGCGCACCCAGGGCATTCTCGACGAACTGATCGCCGCACAGCTGCGGCATGACGAACAGGTCCTAGCCACGCCCGAGCGCATCATCGTCACCGCCGGTTGCCAGGAGGCCTTGTTGTTGTGCGTGACCGAACTGTGCCAAACCAAGGACGATGTGATTCTGGCGCGCAATCCCAGCTACATCGGCATCACCGGCGTGGCCGACACGCACGGTATCGAGATCGTCGCCTTCAATCAGCACGCATGCAGCGACGCATACGCCGATGCCAGCGCGTTGCAGCACACGCTGCTGCAACTGCAGGCGGCCGGCAAGCGCGCACGCGTGCTCTATCTGGTACCGGATTTCGACAACCCCACCGGCACGCTGCTATCGCGTGAGGCACGCGAGGCCATCGTGCAGATGTGTGCCGAACACGGCATCGTGATCCTGGAAGACAACCCGTACGGCATGTTCGGATTCGAAGCCGAGCGGGTCGCGCCGATGGCGGCACTGGATCGGCACGGCTGCGTGATCTATCTGGGCACTTATTCCAAGACCTTGTGCCCAGCGTTGCGAGTGGGCTTTGCAATGCTGCCTGCACAGTTGTTCGGCGATGCCGACGCCGCGACTGCATTGAAAGAGCGGTTATTACGGCGCAAGAGTTTCTGCAGCTTGAATACCAGCCAGATCGGCCAGGCCATCGTCGGCGGCGTGCTGCTCGAACATGGCGGCAGCCTGCAACGCCTGATTTCCGCGCCGCGTGCGCTGTATCGGCACAACCGCGATCGCATGCTCGCGTGCCTGCAGCACGAACTCGGCCAGTGCGCACCACAGGTGCGCTGGAATACGCCGGCCGGCGGTTTCTTTCTGGTGGTGACGTTGCCGTTCGCCTTCACTGCCGAGGACGCGGAAATCTGCGCGCGGCAGTACGGCGTGCTGGTGATGCCGCTGTCGTTCTTCGCCATCGATGGCGGTTGCAGCATGCAAGTGCGGTTGGCCTACAGCAACGTCGCAAGCCAGGACATCGCGCACGGCATTGGGCAGTTCGCCGCATTCGTTCGCACGCGTCTGGAAGCGGGAGCGGTGACTACAGCAGCAATCGGCGAACGCTGCATATGACGCAGCAGCAACTCAGGGCTAAGAGCGGCTAACAAAGCGTAGCGAGCAGCCGCAGGGGGCGCGGCCGATGCTCGGAATGGGCATGTACCACGCGTACACTCGCTTCCTCCGCGCCATCCACGCCCCCACCTGACAGTTGCTCGCTACGCTGGTTAGCTACTCCGAGGAAGCAGCACGCTGGCGTCGATATCCGCAATCTGCGGCCTGCCGCACAGCCCCATGCTCAGCTCCAGCTCGCGTTGGATCAGCCACAGCACCTCGGTCACACCGGCCTGGCCCGATGCGGCCAGCCCATACAGCCAGGCACGCCCGATGTAAGCGCCGCGCGCGCCAAGCGCCAGCGCCTTCAGCACGTCCTGGCCGCAACGGATACCGCTATCCAGATGGATTTCCACATCGCCACCGACCGCAGCGACGATTGCCGGCAGCATGCGGATGCTGGACGCCGCTCCATCGAGTTGGCGGCCGCCGTGATTGCTCACCACCAGCGCGTCCGCGCCTGCAGCGACTGCCTGCCGCGCATCGTCCACATCCAGGATGCCCTTGACGATCAGCGGGCCATGCCAGCGCGCCCGCACCCAGGCCACATCGTCCCAGGTCAACGCGGCCTCGAACTGACTGGCGGTCCATGCTGCCAGCGACGCCAGATCACGCTGGCCACCCACCTGCCCAGCAAGATTGCCGAAGCCGTGCTGACGGCTGCCGAGCATGCGCAGACACCAACGCGGATGCGTCGCGAAATCGCGCAGCGTCGCCAGGCTCAAACGCGGCGGCACGCTCAACCCATTGCGCAGATCGGCATGCCGCTGCCCCATGAACGGCACATCCAGCGTCAGCATCAACGCGCCGCAGCCGGCCGCTTGTGCGCGCGCGATCAACGCGGCAGAGAATCCGCGGTCGCGCATCAGATAGAGCTGAAACCAGCATGGCGTCTGCACGCTGGCGCAGACCTGTTCCAGCGAACAGATGCTCATCGTCGACAGCACAAACGGCACTCCGAATGCCTCGGCCGCACGTGCGGCCAGCACCTCGCCATCCGGATACAACAGGCCGGCCAAGCCGGTCGGCGCCAATGCCAATGGCATCGCTACCGGCACGCCCAGCAGCGTGCTGGCGGTACTGCGCCGGGCCACATCGATGGCAACGCGCTGGCGCAGCCGCAACGCATCCAGATCGCAGCGATTGGCCTGCCGCGTGGTCTGGCTCCAGCTGCCGGCGGCAACGTAATCGTAGAACATGCGTGGCAAACGGCGCTGCGCCAAGGCCTGGACATCGTCGACACATGCAATCGCACTCATCCGCACAGGCTAGCGGCGGCCTGTGACAGTTCGGCAGGTGTCGCGTGTCGCGTTCCGGTCATCGCAGCATCATGAGTCTGCGCGAGCATCTGCACTTCACAGTGCCAACGAGTCCGCATCGATGCAGCACGACATCCAGATCGAACGTGCATGCGAGTCGCATGCCGACGGCGTGTGTGCGCTTTACAACGCCCCCGAGGTGGCGCGACAGCTGCTGGAGCTGCCGTATCGCGGGGTCGAGCAATGGCGCCGGCAATTGCTGCACGAAGACGAGCGGCAATTGGCCCTGGTTGCGTTGCACGGCGCGGAAGTCGTCGGTGTCGGCAGCCTCGGCAGCCAGGCACGGGTACGTCGCACGCATGTCGGCGGCATCGCGCTGGCGGTCCGGCCGGACTGGCATGGCCGTGGTGTCGGTACGCGCCTGCTGAGCGCATTGCTCGACGTCGCCGACCGCTGGATGCAACTGCACCGGCTCGAACTCACCGTCTATGCGGACAACACCGCAGCAGTGGCGCTGTACCAGCGTCATGGCTTCGAGGTGGAAGGCGAACTGCGCGACTACGCCATGCGCGATGGCGGTTTCGTCAGCGCTTACAGCATGGCGCGGCTACGTCAGTCAGGCATCGCGCTCAATGCGCCAGACAGCATTGCCATGGATGCGTGAGACCAGGTCATCCAAGCCCGCCTTATGCGATTGGCGCAAATCGCCGGGCAGACAACTCGACAGCATCTATAGCGGCGCGTAACCCAAGCGTTCCAGCATCGGATTCGCCCGCCGCCCCAGGCTACGCAGCAGTTCCGGCGGCCACGCATGCCAACTCGGTACACGCGCGCCAGCATCGATCGCAAGCCCGCGCTGCGCGGTCAGGTTGTCGCCCATAAACGGCCGGATGCGTTGTTGCGCCATGCGCGGCAGCACCTGCTCAGACCATGGCTCGCCAAGAAATTCGAACACGCGCGCCCCGACCACTTCTGGCGTACGCGAAAGTTCGTCATAACCCAGTTGCAAGCAGCGATCGCCCGCACGTTCGGCAAAATCCAGCGCCGCTTCGTTGGTGGCGACCCACTCGTCGAGATACTGCATCAGATACAAGCCGGAACGCGGATTGCCCGGCAAACCATCGCGACGTACGAAGCGCTGAAAGCAAGACAGCGCCACATCCAACCCATGACGATGCAGAAACAGAAACTTGCCGCGAAAATCGAACATCGCATCGATCACATCGAGCCGGCTGGACGAAAACAATTCCTTGGCGATCCAGCGCTGCCGCCCGAAGCGCTGCGCGTACTCGCAATGCAATTCATCGATCATGCGCCCTAAGCGCGGATACAACCCGCTCTGCGGAAGGCCTAGATGCGGAAGCACCATGCTGCCAAGCCGCAACAGGCTGTCGCACTTGGCCAGCTCCCCGCACAACATGTTTTCCGGCAGGCTGCAGATCGTCTCGCTGGCATTGACCAGATACGCCAGCAACGTGGTGCCGGAACGGCGATTGCCGATGATGAAATGCGCGCGATCCCCGAACGGATTATCCGCAAGGCGACTGCTCTTGTGCAGATCTGCCATCAGATCGTAGGCCAACGCAGGCGACGTCCCTTCCTGCACCAACGCAGCCCGTGTCTGCACCAGGCTGCGCTCCAGCAATGCGTCCACCCCATCCAACTGCGGCGCGAGCGCAGGCGCCACTGCACGCACACGCTGCAGTTCTTCCGGCAGGCTGGACAAGGTCGAAAGCAACTCGCTCAGGTCGGCTTCGTTCATGGGTCGGTGGTCCCCACAGGCAGGTACCGCGATGGGCAAATGCACCATTGCATGCCCTGCCAAACAAGCATCGGCACGCACCAGCACAAACCGACGCCAGTCGCGCTCGGTTACCGAAATGCTAGGCAACGCGTGCGACCTGTGTGTGACAACAAGGCCGCTGAAAATTGCTGCAGTGGTGGATCAGCCCTGAAACGGACTCCGGATAGAAAGACGGTCATCGATGACAAGGCCGTGGTGCATGTCTTCGGTGTACAGCGTCTGGCAACCCTCAATGGCAGCTGCAGCGACAATGCAGGCATCGTAGAAAGACAACTGGTACCGCTCGGCCAATTGGCGTGCCCGATCGTGCACGTTGACCGTCAGCGGTACGATTTTGCAGAACTCACGCACCAAAGCAAGAAACTGCCCGACTTCATCCCACCCCATCTTGAACTTGCGCACGCACACATGAGTGACCTCATTGAGCACCTGCACACTGATAACGGGACGCAGTTGAAGCAGGCTCTCTGCCGCATCTGCTTTCGCAGCGTCTTGCGACAGCAAGTAGAGCACTACGTTGCTGTCGAGAAAGAACTTGGCTTTACCCGCGGCCATTGGCCTGTTCCCGGTCGAACTTGAAGTCTGCCGGCAGCTTCCCGCGAAACGCACGTAATCGCTCCAGCAACGCTTCAGAGCCGGGCTTCTTGCGCACCGCGAACAGACGAGGTTCGTCCACAACGATCTCGATGTCGTCGCCTTCCCGCAGTTCCAATGCCTCGACCACGCTCGCGGGAAGGCGCACTGCCAGGCTATTGCCCCATTTGGCGACTTGCATGTCGAAACCCCAAAAGATATACATATTTATGTATATCATACGCTGGATGTGCTGCCACGCAATCCCGGATCGATGCCGCGCGTTAAAGCGTGCGGCATGCATCAATAAAGCGCAAAACGCTGCCAGCCTCAAACGAGTGCGTTAGTCGCGACCATTGCCGCGCCCTCGCACTGCCTCAAAAACCTCTTTGCAGCAAGCGCGGCAAAGACGACAGCAACATTGCCACACCAGAAACCGTGAGCAACCCCAGCACGATCTGCCGGAACCTTGCCTCACTCAGGCCAGCATACAGTCGAGCGCCAAGCAGGGTCGGTACGAGCATCGCAGGCGCCACGATGGCGAACAGTGGCAGCATGTCACGCGTGACCATGCCGGTGCCCAGATACGTGGCCATGGTGACCAGCAGCATCGACAGATTGAAGTTCTGGATCACGCCGCGCTGCCGGTCCTTCTCGTAGCCGCGCAGCGTGCACCATAGCGTAGGCAGCGCGCCGGTGAAGCCGCCTAGGCCGCCCATGACGCCACCGGCCAGCCCCACCACACCATCAGCTACGCGGCCGCCTTTACCAATGCGAGGTAGCCGCCTGGCCATCAGCATCGCGGGACACCACAGCACCAGCAGCGTGCCTAGGATTGTCTTGAACATGTCCATATCGATCCGCGGCAGCAAGACCACGCCCAGCGGGATACCCACAAGTCCACCCAGCACGAATGGCAACAGCGTGCGCCAGTCGAAACCACGCCGCACCGATGCCACGGCCAGCAATTGTCCGGTCAATGCGCCAAACACGGCGAGCGTTGCGGCAACGCGCGGCTCCAACGCCCAGGCCCAAAACGACATCGCGACCAAGCTGAAGGCAAACCCCGACAAACCTTGCACGAAGCCTGCCACCACCGCACCGATCGCCACCACCCAGAACATTTCGTGCATGCATCACCTGGTGTTGTTCGCTGCGCGCTGCGCGCAACGATCATCTTGTCTCGCGACTCCACCTACTCCACCGTTTAAATCACAGATAGCGCAGCGCGGAACGTTCTTCCAAGTGTGCAGCAAGCCAGCGTGTCAACGCAGAGAGATCAAGGTATCGACGTCGACGTCGACAATCGCACGACACCAGCAGTCGGATTTTCAGTCCCGATCGGTGTAATGAAACGCGTCGCTTGAAAGAGAATTTATCTGGCTTAGCGCGATGCTCCACAGGCAAAACCCACTGTGTGATCGAACCGCGATGGACTTCAGCAGAAGTCCAAACATCAAAACCTGGAGCGGGAAACGAGTCATGCTTTAGAGCGCTAAGTCGTTGATTCCCAATCACTTTCTTCGCCTCTATGATTAGCGAAGGCATGAATTCTATCCTTGTTTTTCGCCCTATGCAACAAAATTCGTCCAAGAACTTCCATCAAGGTTCAAGGACTGCCATCCATGCCGTCGCAACGGACGCGGAGCACCAGCGACGTCCCCCCGCCCTGAGTAGCGGCCGGGTTTAGAGTCCAGGGTTGATGATATCGATGTTGGCAAGATGTTGGGCATACGCGGACGGCGTCATGCCGCCGATCGCGTTCTTGGGCCGCTCCTCGTTGTATTCGCGTCGCCAGCGTTCGATTTCGGTGTGCGGGTGCAGTAACGTCGGGAACCAATGCTCGTTGAGGCATTCGTCGCGTAGCCGGCCGTTGAAGGATTCGACGTAGGCGTTCTGGTTCGGTTTGCCCGGCTGGATGAGCCGTAGCTGCACACCGCGGGCATGCGCCCAGGCGACCATCGCCTTGCCGCAAAACTCCTTGCCGTTGTCAGTGCGGATCACCTTCGGCAAACCGCGACTGTGCGCCAGTCGGTCAAGCACGCGCGTCACACCGTGACCCGAAATCGCGCGCTCCACGTCGATGGCGACTGCTTCGTGGGTTGCATCATCCACGATGACCAGACACTTGATCACCCGACCGTCGGCGGTGCGATCGAACACAAAGTCCATCGACCACACCTGGTTGGCCTACGCCGGCCGCAACAGCGGCTGACGCTCGCCTACCGGGACTTTCTTGCGCTTGCGGCGGCGGACTTGTGTCGACTCCCCGTAATTCAATGCCAGCTAAAATTAGAGGCCTGCGGTTGATGTTGATCACGGAACTCGGCGGGCGTTAGCCCGCCCAGGCTGTCGTGCGGGATCTGCTGGTTGTAGTCGGCCAGCCAGTGTTCGGTCTGTTCGCGAACCTCGCTCAGCGTGCGGAAGATGTGCATGTCCAGCACGCCGCGCCGGTAGCTGCCGTTGAAGCGTTCAATGAAACCGTTTTGCATCGGCCGTCCCGGCTCAATAAAATCCAATGCGATGCCTTTGCGCTCGGCCCATTCGGCCAAGGCTAATGCGACAAACTCCGGGCCATTGTCCAAGCGAAGCTTGACGGGATAGCCGCGCCAGGCTGCGATGCGTTCCAAGGTGCGGATGACGCGGGCGGCCGGAAGATTCAAGTCCACTTCGATCGCCAAGGCTTCCCGACTGAAATCGTCGATGACATTGAACGTGCGGAAGCGTCGACCATCCCACAACGCATCGGACATGAAGTCGATCGACCATCCGGCATTGGGGTGTGCTCCGCAGGCCAACGGTTGTGGATGACGCGTCGGGACCCGGCGCCTGCTGCGACGACGTTGATTGAGCTTCATCAGGCAGTACACGCGCCACACCCTTTTGTGATTCCACACATGTCCGCGACGGCGGATGATCTGAAAGAGCTTTCCAAAACCACGCTCGGGAAAGCGCTCGGCCAATTCGGACAACAGCGCAATGACCTCCTCATCCCGATCAGGACGGCGCCGATAGCGCGCTGTCGAGCGAGCCACGCCAATGACCTCACAGGCCCGGCGCTCGCTCCAGCCATGCTGCTCGACGAGCCAGGCAAGAAGCGGGCGTTTGTGCGCCGGGTCTACAGCTTTTTTGCGATGACATCCTTGAGTGCATGGTTTTCCATCGCGAGCTCGGCGTACATGCGTTTGAGCTTGCTGTGCTCGGTCTCCAGGTCGCGAAGGCGCTGCACATCAGCGGCCTCCATGCCACCGTACTTGGACTTCCAGACGTAGTACGTCGCGTCGGAAATACCCAGCTCACGGCACACATCCTTGACCTGGCGGCCACCCTCAACCTGCTTCAGCGTGGCGACAATCTGGCTCTCGGTGAACTTGCTCTTGCGCATCGTTGGTCTCCTCGGTAGCTAGTGTGCCCGGAGACCTCTAGTTATGGATGGATCAATTTTACGGGAGGCTGACATATCTATCTCCCTAATTTTAATTGCCGCGCTAACTAGTTTTATATCGTGATCGGAAGTTGTGTCGTCAATCGCGATATTGAAGCCTGCCCAGCGCCGGATCTGTGAAATGCCTAACGTGCAGTAGATCGGTAGTCGGGTCTTGGTCATGCATTAGGCGATCAAACAGTGCAACGACATCAAGCCACTTGAATGCAGTCCCACGGTACAGGTAGTGTAGTTTTGTTACCCAGAAATATCCGCTAACTTACTGATGCAATTAGTGAAATCCGAGCTTGTGAGTCATTTTTACACGTATGTCGGCTGAACCCCAACTTGGGCTGGCCATGTGTATGCGGTCCAAGCCTGCGCACAGGTTTTCACAAGTAAATTATGTCGGCTGAACCCAGTGTGGGGAGGAGGCCAGCTTGGCCCCCATCCCCGGCATCGGAGATGGGGGCATGCGCTATTTGCCCATATGTCTTGCTAGAGAAACGTCTTCACCATTCAATGGCTCGCGACGTCACGATTGTTTCGAGCCTCTGCCCAGCTAAAGTTCCGTGATTTTAGAGACAACACGGGTTGGAACTCCGTCGACATCAATTTCCCTGCCCACGTCGTCACGCTGCGCGTTGACGATCACCCCCTTGAGTACACGACCCTTTGGCTCCGCAACACTCTTTAATTGCTTGATATCGGAGGGTTGATCGCCGTAAGAGGTTATCGGCACATTAGGTTGAACCGACAGCCGTTCAAGGCTCTCTGCCAATCTCGTTGAATCGGGTTTTTTGTCGATCCGTCCAATGATCGTGGAATCCGGATGGGAGTAAATTGCTGCCTCTGCAAGAGTAGCCCGTAGGGGTTCTTCGTCACTGCCATTCAATGAACTGATAAGCCGTTTCTGCAAATCTTCAGGCATTTGAGAAGGGGCCCAATGCGGCTTTTCAAGGGTCACTTCTTCCGCGCCGGACACCACGTCAAAGTAGTGCATCATTCCAAGATGATTGATCTCGTTTTCCAAATCGCCGTGACCGCGATTACTAATCAATATAACGCGAGAATTCGCATTGCGTGATTTCTCCAGAATTTCTTTTGCGCCAGGAAGCAGGGAAAGCTCGATGTCCGGGAAGGGAACATCCCGGAGATAATTTTTTTTCGAAATCTCCGGTTTTACTAGCATTTTATATTGGCGGACAAAGTTAGAGTAAATGGCATTATTTATCGACGCCGCTTTCTGCTCAGAAATTCCTGGTAGCATTTTCCTAACAAAATCTTCAATTATGTGGCGCTTATATACGCTTGGCCTACCCATCAAATAAGATGAAAAGTCTTTTTGATTTTTCATCAGCAATGGCGCTTCATCGTCGACCGGTCCTGCATCTTTCAACTTACTGTGCAGGACCCCTACGGCATCTCCGAGCTCAGGCCACGTGGACGCATGCTCCCTTGCTGCGATAGCTAATGCGTTATGCATAAGCTTGTAATTCAATCCTTTCTCGTCACGCAGACAGTCGTCCCAATCCAATACGACAACCTGTTTTACTTCAGATGCTTGGATTGAGGAACGGCTCGCTAAACTAACCTGGTCGAGCTCTTTCACGATTTCATCAGGTGAAGCAGGTTTCATCTTCAAAATAGGAATAAGCGAATCATGCTCACCTTCGAGAACTTTCGCATCATCTACGAAGTTACGCGCAGAATCCGTCCCTGCCATCTCTTGCATGGAACGCAGTTTTTGCATTTGCTCAAGCGTATCTGGCGCGTCCGGATCTATCCCTACATTGTGAAGATGGGCTCTTTCGAATAAGTTATTTTGAATTGACTCGAATCTTGAGATTGCCGAATCGCTCGCCGGATCTATTGCGTAGGCGATTAAAATCATCGCTTCGCTATTGGTTAACTTCTCACGCGGCATTCCGATTGCGGCAAGGCGTTCAGTAACCTTTCCTTGAGGATCCCAAGATGCTAGGGTTTCGTCTAGAAAAGCGCTAACCTCGGAGGACATGGTAAGTTGCGGTGAAAATGGATGAGCGCTCAGCGTTGCAAGAGCAAGCACGTCCACACCTGCCTCCTTGGCTGCTGCTTCCATTGCTAGCATAGAACCTCCTGCCTGAATGTGGTCATCTGTAATGACAACTTTATCGCCGCGTTTCAGGTCGGATGTAACGAAATAAGGCTGCTGTACCAAACGGCCGATCGGACTCGCTTCTGTGCGCGAGGTTCTTGAGAGACCCACGAGGGACTTATGATCTGTAAATACAATAGGCTTTCTGCCATTCTTCTTAGCTGAAGTAGCTTCTAAGGAATTTAGTGAACTAGCCAGCTCTGTTTGTTCGCAAAAAGTAAAGAAGTTTAACGTACTATCTTCGGCATAATGGTCGCGCGTCGGCCTTAGCAAATGAACCACTCCGCCTTCATCGCCCAAAGCCTCAACTACATGGCGATGTAGCCGTGCGACGTATTCTCCACGAGATTTATCGATTGTCGCTGTAGCCGCGAGAGCTCGAATAGCACGTGCTCCCTGACTCTGAGTACTCAACAACGGGCTGGTTTTTAGTCTGCCGAGTTTGCTATTTTCGCCCTCGATTGGTTCATCAGTGAAGAGATCTCGACCACGCTTTCCCACATGTCTAACTGCATAATAGTCCTGCTTTCCCTTCGAGAGGCTTTTCACTGATTGCAAAGATGGCTTCTCGGTAGCAAATTCGCTAAAAAAGAAAGGCGCTTTCCCGGATTCATCCCGTGAATGATAATTTTGCGAATCTACACGCTTTGCAGACCCTAGGTTTTGGGTAGAGAGAAGAAACTGACCTTTTCCAACGTTGTTGTTCGAGCGTTGCTCGGCAATCATTTTATTGACCGCCTGAAGGTTGTCGCTAGCGGTTGGTACCTTAGATGGAGTGCGATTGAGAGGGCGGAGCCCTTTTAGCTCTGCGCTTAACGCTGCATCCTTTGGAATGTCACTATTGCGACCCACTGGAATTAAAATTTCTGGCGTTAAATCTCCCTCAGGAAATTGGCTAAGATCATGAGACTTGCTTACATCACTTGTTTTCATCAAGATTGACTCCTGTTGATTGCCCCATTCCCCCTGATTGCTTGGTTTTATAACTTAAATAATTTATTAACTTTATTTAAATTGTCTTATAAAGACTCATGGCGCCTCAAATTAAATCATTATTTTCCCTGGCACCCTAGTGCGCTTCCGCCAATAAAACAGATCCTTATATGAAGGGCCTCGACGAACGCTGCAAAAAACTAATAAATATTTTCTCAGGACCTGCTTGAATTGAAATAAAATAATTTTTCACGGAAATTATTGCCTTAGTACGGCGGTTACGCTGATGGGGAAATTAAAATCATATCGACAGCAAATATTTTAGCTTTGCGGTATCAGTAGACGGGTACTTAAAAGAAAAAACCTGTCTGAGAGCGAATATTCGATTCTGCAGGACAGTGACGCGTTTAACAAAAAGAGGGTTTGTAGGAGTATTAAGCGTCCGACGCCCCACCCTGAGTTGCGTTAGGTTTAGAGTCCGGGGCTGGGTCAAGGTGGCGTGATGAGCATCAATGCCGTGCAGTTCCAAGCGGGATTGTCGATGCCCGAGTTCTTTGCGTCCTACGGCACCGAAGCCAAATGCTACCGCGCGCTTTACAAGTGGCGCTGGCCGCAAGGCTTTCGTTGCCCAGTCTGTGCCGGGCGCGTGCGTTCGCGTTTCAAGCGGGGTGCTGCGATCTACTCCCAAATGCAGCGCGTGTCGGCATCAGACACAGCTCGGCGCCGACGCCCAGCAAGGTGGTCAGCACCACACCGGCGAAGATGCGATCCCAATGCCTATCGACGCCATCCTCCAGGCCGGCGTAGCCGGCCGGATCGGTGAGCGACACAGAGCAGCTTCAAACAATCCATAGCGCATCACCACTAGATGCTATGTCGATATATCAAGATGCCGAATCAAGCATGACATGGTTGAATTTCTCTACGTTTAACTAGGCCTTGAGCAAGCCAGCGCGCCCTGTAAAACCGTGGCGATATCAGACCATATCGAAACGGTCTTGATGGACTTGCTGCTCCCCATAACGCTGGCACCGTGAGCGCCGATATCGAGCGGGCTTTTCCTCATTGGTCGATGGGTCTACGGCTGTTCAAGTCTCGCACACCGAGTAACAGAGGACTACCCGTTGCAAGATGCTAGTTCTTGTCCGTCCACGTTCTAGGCATGAGCCGTTGGCATAACGACATGACAGCCCTTAGTAGGAGCCAATGTCTAGAAGGATGTCCGTAGCGCAGCCGCGTGACGGTTTCCAGCACGTATGCGGAATCGCGGAGATTGCATTTGCAATGTCTTTCCGCAGCCATGTCTATTGAATGGAGCTCACGCCAACAAACGCCACTGAGCGTTCAGGAGTGACCGCCATGTCGCAATCACCTGCACTGCCACCCAGCGAGCGCCGCATTCTGCGGCTTGACGAAGTCGAAGCGAAGTCAGGCTTCAAGCGCGCCCACATCTACAACCTGATGAAAAAGCGCCAATTCCCGCAAGCGCTGCGCTTGGGCGTGCGTGCGGTGGGTTGGGATTCGGTTGAGATCGACCAATGGATCGCCGAACGCCTCAACAACCGGACCTGATCCGCTCCCCTCCTCGGATTTCCCCATCCTTCAGACGGAGAGCGCCATGCAGGTTGTATCCATCATCTCGACCAAGGGCGGCGTTGGCAAAACGACCACAGCCGCCAACCTCGGCGGGCTCGCCGCGGACGCGGGGCTGCGCGTCCTGCTGCTCGACCTCGACGTGCAGCCAACGCTGTCCTCTTACTACGAATTGGCCCACCGCGCTCCCAGCGGCATCTACGAGTTGTTGGCATTCAACGAGCGCGACTTGGACAGGCTCATTTCGCGCACGATCATCGCGGGCCTCGATCTGGTGCTCTCTAACGACCATCGGGGCGAGTTGAGCACCTTGCTTTTGCATGCACCGGATGGGCGCCTGCGTCTGCGACACCTACTGCCGATGCTGGCACCGCTCTACGACTTAGTGTTGATCGACACCCAGGGCGCGCGCTCCGTTCTGCTCGAGATGGCGGTGCTTGCCTCCAATCTGCCCCTGTCTCCGGTCACGCCCGAAATACTTGCAGCCCGCGAGCTACGGCGCGGCACCATGCAGTTGCTCGAGGACATCGCGCCGTACCGACACCTCGGCATCGAACCACCGCCGCTGAACCTGCTGATCAACCGCGTCCACACCGTGTCCGCTAACGCGCGGCTGATCCAGCAGGCCTTGCGTGATCTGTTCCAAGACCATGCGGACATCCGCGTGCTTGACACCGACGTACCAGCCATCGAAGCCTATCCGCGTGCCGCGACCCGTGGCCTGCCGGTGCATCGTGTCGAGCATCGCCAGCCACCGGGCAGAGTTGCGCCCTCCGCACTCGACACCATGAGCGCGCTCGCCGGCGAATTGTTCCCTGAGTGGCAAGACAGATTTGTCCACGTATCCGGCCGTCCATCGCGTCCTATTGAAACCGGGAGGCCTCATGGCGAACGCACATGAACTGGCCCGTGGCCACAAGCGGCTGCGCGCTCTGATCGAGTTCGCTGTGAGCGAAGGCTGGCACGTCAAGCGCACACCTGGCGGACACCTCAAGTTCACCAAGGCCGGCTGCGCCGCTATCTACACCAGCTCAACAGCAAGCGACCACCGGGCAACTCTTAACGCCCGCGCGCAGATACGCCGTGCAGAGCGCGAGGCTCGCATGGCTCGGGCTGCTAACGCCGAGGGACGCGGCCATGGCTGAGATGACGTCCCAGGACATGGCCGGCAAGCTGCTTGCAGCTGGGTTCGAGCGCAGCGGCCCATCGGCCACGGCATTGAGCGACCCAATCGCCGACACCCCGATGGTTGTGACGTTGGACCAGTTGCGGCCTTACGACCACGATCCCCGCAAAAAGCGCAACTCGGCCTACGATGAAATCAAGGCCTCCATACGAGAGCGCGGCCTGGATGCGGCACCAGCCATCACACGCCGTCCTGGCGACACGCACTACATCATCGGCAACGGTGGCAATACAAGGCTGGCGATCCTGCGTGAACTCTGGGCAGAGACGAAGGACGAGCGCTTCTTCCGCATATCGTGCCTGTTCCGGCCCTGGCCTGCGCGCGGAGAAATCGTTGCGCTGACCGGACACCTCGCCGAGAACGAGCTGCGCGGCGGCCTCACGTTCATCGAGCGCGCCTTGGGCGTCGAAAAAGCCCGCGAGTTCTATGAAGAGGAAAGCGGCGCCACACTGAGCCAGTCCGAACTGGCCCGCCGTCTAGTCGCCGACGGCTACCCCGTACAGCAGTCGCACATCAGCCGCATGGCCGATGCGGTGCGTTACCTGCTGCCCGCGATTCCGACCGTGCTCTATGGCGGTCTGGGCCGCCACCAGGTCGAGCGACTGTCGGTCATGCGCAAGGCCTGCGAGCGCACCTGGGAGTACTATGCCAAAGGCCGCTCCCTTCAATTGGACTTCGACAACTTCTTTCAAGAGGTGCTGTCGCAGTTCGACACTCAGGCTGACGAATTCGCACCTCAGCGGGTGCAGGACGAGCTGATCGGTCAAATGTCCGAACTGCTGGGCGTCAATTACGACGTGCTGGCCTTGGACCTGACCGAATCCGAGAACCGCTACCGTGTGCTGGTCAGCGACCCGACTCCGCCGTCGGCTCCACCTGCGTTGCCTGAGCCCGGAGCCATCGCGCGGTCGCCCGCCGGACCGGCGCCGTCCACCGATACGCCTTCGCCAACTACAGCGCGATCAGCGAGCGGCCCGCTCACGGGCGAGAATGATGCGACCGCTGGCAATGCATCCGCAGGAAGCCCTGCGGCAACGGCTGGAGAGCTGCTGCAGGAGCATATCGTCTCGCCGGCACCGACGACAGAGCGGCTCCAGTCCATCCAGCGGATGATCGCGGACCAGTTGGGTGATGCGCTACCGCCCGACTTCTCAGCCCGCGTATTGCAGTCGATCCCGGTGCAAGCCGGTGGCCTCTATCCCATCTCCGACGTCTGGTACATCGACCCCGGCCTGGAAGCGCCCGACCGGCTGCGCATCCATATCGCGCAATTCGCGCGCGAGATCGCCGGCGAGGCGGATTTGGAAGAGTTCATCGAGGACCGTCCCGACGGCATCGGGTTCGCCTGTAGCGCCCAGGCCCCTTTGCCGCGTGGACACGCCGTGCTGGCGCTGCTGGGGTCTCTGTCCGGTCAGCAGCCGGCCGATACCAGCCCCTACGGGCAATTCGTCACCGATCTGCCGGCACTGCTACACGGTCAAGGCGATGTCACCAAGCGATTGAGCGATACCGCGCTGGTCAAGCTGTTCCGGTTGCTGCGGCTTGCCCGACGCCTGCTGGATTTGGAAGCCGGTGCCAGGGCTCCCGATTCTTGAACGAGGAAGGCGAGCATGTCTGCACCAAACCTCCTCAACCAAGCTGTCATCGCCCAAGCACTCTACGACCTGCGCAATGGGCAATTGCGTCGTTGCAAATCGATGGGGTTCGGTGAGGAAGAGCTTGATGCGCTCAAGCACCCAGTGCTGATCAGCGTGCTGGCAAACGCCAGCGTCTCGTGGTGCTCCGTAACGGTCAACCGCGAAGTGCTCCTTCGGCTGCTAAAGCAGGCTCAGGACGTGGAGAAAGAAATCGCCACGGTTGATCGCATGCTGAGGTTGGCAGCAAGTACGGAAATGGTGAGCCGCTTCTACGGTCTGACCCATCAGGAGGTCGCCCTTCGCCGCGAAGTCCTCGGTCTGCCCAAGCGCAAGGGGCGCCATGCCGTTTTAGACGAAGCCCAGGACACGGAGTTGTGGCGGCAATGGAAGGCCGTGACCAGCAGCAGAAACGTCGATCTGGAGGACGACACCTCGATTCTCGATGCGGCCATGGACCTGGCAGAAGGCATGTCATTGCCGCTGTCGGTGGTCTGGGCCGCGATCAAGAAATGGATCGACCAAGGATTGGGATGACCCATGGCCGTGGATGAAACAGCACCGCGAACACCACGCCAAGGCCCAGTAGCCCTCGCCGATTTGTTCGACAGTGCGCTGAAAGACCTTGAGCCTAAACCTAGTGTGCCTGCGTCTGCTCCTATCCCTACATGCGGGGACGGTTTCCTTTTCAGCGGTAACCGGCACGAGAGCGTGCCGCGGCGCCTGTTCCTGGATCGTCGGTTGACGCCACTGGAACGTAATGCCTGGCAAGTCTTCCGGCTGATGCTCAACAATGACGGCGTGACGGCGTTCCCCACCTATGAGCAATTGCGCCCCTGGCTGGCATCGATGCCCAACGCAGGAAAGGCTTCGCATGAAACCGTAGCACGTGCATTGACGCTGTTGCGCCTGACACGCTGGTTGAGCCTCGTGCGCAGGCGCCGCGATCCCAAGACCGGACGCATCCTCGGCAACCTCTATGTGCTGCACGATGAGCCCTTGACCCCATTCGAGGCTATGCAGCTTGACACCGACTATCTGGAGCTGGTCAGCCAGTCACTGGGCCATTCTGCGAAGGCCGTGCAGATGGTGGGGCTCAACACCCTCAAGGAAATCGAGGAAGACCCGCTGCTGTCCGGCCGCACGTTGCCGTCGCGGTTGCAGGTGCTTGCCGAACGCCTTGCCCAACAGGGCATCGCTGCCCCCGAGAGTTATCCACAAGAAGACTCCACCCACGATTCCGAAGAAGGGGTTTCGAACCTTCTTCGGAATGGCGAACAGCATTCTTCGGAATCCGAAGCAGGGCTGAAACCCACGCCGGACGGTGCTCTTCGGAATCCGAAGCAGGACCGTACTGTAAGTAGTAAAAGTAATAAAGAAGTACGTACTACCGCGCGTGAACATGGGCATGTGCGCGCGATGCCAGGTGTTCAAATGCCTGATCGCTTCCTGAGCCTGAAGGAAGAGCAGCAGGCCGGCGCAGTGGTGGCGTTACAGCAGGTCGATGCGCCATTGAGGCAAGCCGTACTGGATGAATGGGCGGATCGCTGTCGAGGCTCGACCATTCGCAATCCCGCAGGGTATTTGTTCGGCATCATCCAGCGCGCTATCCGGGGCGAGTTCAATGCATGGGCCAAGCAAGTCGGGACGGCACCACCGGTACCTGCTGCGTATGATCGGCCACCAGAAGCACCACGTAACGTGGTTCCGACCGAAGTGGCTCTGCAGCACATCGAACGGCTGCGCGAGCTTCTGCGTAAGGCCTGACTTTTCGGGGCCGCAAGGTCATGAAGAAGATGCCCATGGCCGTCAGTAGCGCTATCCCCTGGGGATAGCCGCGCGGACGTGCAGGACGGCAAACGAGTGTGGGCAGGCATCGGGATGCCATGCACTGGATCATATGTGTGCGATCTGTTCTTGGCGAACAGCGTTCCTTGGCGCGCCATGGAGCTATCCCCAGGGGATAGCTCGCGTCGCTCGCTGCGGCCAACCCCTGAAGCGGGGCTTGGTCGATTTCGGTTTGTTGACTGACTGCCTTCCGTCGCATGCCGATGCTGACCGCTCCTCTTCCAAAAGTGAGCGGCCACCATGGCGACCAATGAACCTTTGCAATTAAATCTGGGCTCCCTGCGCAGTGCGATTCCGCTGACGCTGCACACCCATCACGCTTCCCGCATCTGGCATGGCCGCGCTGCTGCCGAGGGGCGACCGGGCATCGTCGGCTTGAACGGCTACATCGCCGTGATGAACAAGATGAAGCGCGGCTCGGAGCAGGACGACCCGTACAGCGATTGGTGGATGCTGCGCATCGAGAAAAAACTCGACCAGACCAAGGCCACGCTGCGTTCCCTGCGCGGACAGGTAGACCAGGCATTGGCAGGTGTTCCCGCAGCATTGAGCCTAGGCGAAAACCTCAACGTGCAGCCGGTGAAATTGCCCCTCTTCGTCAACGCGCAGCTCGGCTTTGCTGCGGTCTATCTCCTGGCTGACTACGACGACATCGCCCGCAAGCTGATCCTTGCCCATCACACCGCGCTCATTGATCGCAGCACTTTGGAGCGCTGGCTCAACGAGGGCGCCCATGCGCTGCGCAGCCTTTTCTCGCTGGCCCAGCAGTACCGCTACTCCGGCACGACGCGCGATGACTTCGCGGCGAAGAATGCCGCAGCGCGGGCGGCGCTGGAGAAGTTCGGCGAACTGCCGCAAGAGGTACTGGAAGGCACACACCGCTCCAAGTTTGCGCCGCCCATCGTGCGTCGTGGCCTGCAACAGCGTGGTGACAGTACTGCCGCAGCCGCTCCTCCGAACGACGATGCCGCCACCGCCGAGGCACCCGAGGCCAGTGGCGGCGAGGACGAACCGGCATGACCGATCTGAGCCAACCGACCCGCTACTTCCAGGGCCTGCAACAGGCGGCCTTCATGCGTTTGGAACACGCGGCCTCTCTAAAAGGCCTTTTAAAGCCTTTTAAGAGTAAAGGGGACTTCAAGGCCTGGGCCAGCCAATGCTTCGCGATGCGCGACGAGTTGATTGCCATGGCGCAGCGACAGATGCTGGCGCAGGCATGCGGGCATCCCTTCCACCTGCTGCCCATTGAACTGGCCCAACAGACCACTGGCGCAGGAACCGTCTTCTTGCGTTGGCGCAGGCACGACAGGTCGGCCATGGGCGTGGCGCTGTGGCGGGAACTGATAGCCAGCAGCAGCACACCCGTCAACCTGCTGGCCGACCTGCATGCGATCGAGTTGCAGCGCATCACATTGAACATGCAGATCAGCCTGCTGCACACACTGGGCAGGCAAGCACAGGAATGCGCCAGCAAGGCCGGCGAAGCGGATGCCGTCTATCTGCGCCGGCTCACGTCTCTCCCTGCCGCAATGCGCGATCAGTGATCGCGCCCGGCATTCCTGCAACCGCCCGGGGCCAACAAGGCACCGGCATTCAACCACTACGGAGATTGCACCATGAGCACGCATTTTGCTGGCGAAGGCAACATCGGTTCTCCACCGGACTACCGCGAATTCGCCAATGGAAACGACGAACCCAGCCGCCTCCTGCGCCTGAACGTCTATTTCGACAACCCTGTTCTCAAGAAGGATGGTTCCTACGAGGATCGCGGAGGCTTTTGGGCGCCCGTAGAACTCTGGCACCGCGATGCCGAACACTGGAAGGATCTGTACCAGAAAGGCATGCGCGTGCTCGTCGTCGGCCGCATGGAACGCGAATCTTGGACGGACAACGAAGATCAGCCGCGCGAGACTTGGCAGGTCAATGCGCGCAGCGTCGGCATCCTGCCGTACCGCATCAAGTCCGTGGCCCTCAGCCCGAAGCTGCAGGAGGCAGAGCCGAAGTCCCAGGCCCCCCAGGAATCGACTGCGCCAAAAGAGACGAAGCGCAGGAAGTGAACTGGCATGGAGGGCGGCTGCACCCAGTGCTCGCCGCCTTCCATGCACGCAAACTATCCCCAGGGGATAGCTTCATCGAAGTCCTCCGACTTCCACACGCTCCCGCTAATCCCAGCTTGCAGCGCACACCTGCTCTCCACGCTTGATTCCCACGCACGGCACTCCGTCCCTTGAAAGTGGGCGCCACCGCATGCGGCTTGTTTGCTGCTGCCCTTGGGAACGCTCGACATCCTCGATTACAGCAACTCAATGAACCACGGAAATCGGGGGGACAGACATGCGGCTGTTCTTGTGCGAGAAGCCATCGCAAGGCAAAGACATTGGCCGAATTCTCGGCGCCAAGCAACGCGGTGAAGGCTGCCTCAACGGCTCCGGCGTCACCGTCACTTGGTGCATCGGCCATCTCGTCGAAGCGGCATCGCCCGAGGCCTATGACGAGCAGCTCAAGCGCTGGTCCATCGAACAGTTGCCAATCATTCCCCAGCATTGGCGGGTAGAGGTCAAACCGAAGACCGCCACGCAATTCAAGGTCGTCAAAGCGTTGCTGGCGAAGACAACCCATCTCGTCATCGCCACCGATGCCGACCGAGAGGGAGAGCTGATCGCCCGCGAGATCATTGAGCTATGCGGCTACTGCGGCCCTATCGAACGCTTGTGGCTGTCGGCGCTCAACGATGCGTCCATCCGCGCTGCACTCGGCAAACTCAGGCCATCGGCCGAGACGCTGCCGATGTACTATTCGGCACTGGCGCGCTCGCGTGCGGACTGGCTCGTGGGCATGAACCTCAGTCGGTTGTTCACAGTGTTGGGTCGGCAAGCCGGCTACGACGGCGTGCTATCGGTCGGGCGCGTCCAGACCCCGACGCTCAAGCTAGTGGTAGACCGCGACCGGGAGATCGCGGCTTTTGTCTCAGTGCCGTTCTGGGCTATCGACGTGTCACTGTCCGCAGGCGGCGAGACTTTCACAGCGCAATGGGTTGCTCCCGAAGCCTGCACCGACGACGCGGGCCGCTGCTTGCAACAGCCGGTCGCACAGCATGCCGTGCAGCAGATCCGCGTGGCCGGCAGCGCCCAGGTGGTGTCGGTCGATACCGAGCGCGTGCGCGAGGGCCCGCCGCTGCTGTTCGATCTTGGCACCCTGCAGGAAGTTTGTTCCAAGCAGCTTGGGCTGGATGTGCAAGAGACCTTGGACATCGCGCAGGCCCTGTACGAGACCCACAAGGCGACGACATATCCGCGATCGGATTCCGGTTATTTGCCAGAGAGCATGTTTGCCGAAGTGCCCATAGTCCTCGACAGCCTCATCAAGACCGATCCCTCGCTGCGCCCGATCATGGGGCAGCTCGACCTCACCCAACGTTCGCGGGCCTGGAACGACGCGAAGGTGTCCGCGCACCATGGCATCATCCCGACGCTCGAACCGGCGAACCTCTCGGCCATGAGCGAGAAAGAGCTGGCCGTGTACCGACTGATCCGGGCGCACTACCTGGCACAGTTCCTCCCTCACCACGAGTTCGACCGCACCGTGGCGAACCTCTCTTGCGGCCAGCAGAACCTGGCAGCGACCGGAAAGCAGGTCGTGGTCAAGGGCTGGCGTCTGGTTCTGGCCGAGCCTCAACCCGATGAGGATAGCGACACAGCAGCACGCAGCCAGGTGCTGCCTGCGCTGCGCGACGGCTGGGCATGCCAGGTCGCCGACATTGATCTGAAGGCGCTCAAGACGCTACCACCTCGACCCTACACGCAGGGCGAGTTGGTCAAGTCCATGAAAGGCGTCGCCAAGCTGGTCTCGGACCCGCGCTTGAAACAGAAGCTCAAGGATACGGTCGGTATCGGCACGGAAGCGACGCGCGCCAACATCATCAGCGGTCTGATCGCGCGCGGCTACCTCGTAAAGAAGGGACGCGCCATACGCGCTTCGGACGCAGCCTTCACCCTCATCGGCGCCGTGCCTGCAGCGATTGCCGACCCAGGAACCACTGCCGTCTGGGAGCAAGCGCTGGACATGATCGAAGCCGGACAGCTCACGCTGGACGTGTTCATCGGCAAGCAGGCCACTTGGATTTCACAATTGATCGCGCAGTACGGCAGCACGTCCCTGTCCATCAAGGTTCCCCAAGGGCCCGCCTGCCCTCAATGCGGCGCACCGACGCGCCAGCGCAGCGGCAAAAGCGGTCCGTTCTGGTCCTGCTCCAAGTATCCAGATTGCAAAGGCACGCTGCCGCTCGAATCCGGCACGTCCAAGCGTGGCGCCTCGCGCCCGCGACGTAGCGGCCGTAAAGGCTCATAACATCGACCCCGCTCCCCTGAGCCGTGTCCGCCATTGGCGGCGCGGCCCGTGTCCCGCACACCCTGCGGGACGCCCAGCGCGCAAAGCCTTCTTAAACCGTGTGCGCGTCTCGTCCAGCCGTCCCCGGCTGCGGGACCTGAAGGTAACTTCTCCGCGCCCGCCTACAGCGAGTTCTGCTGATCTGCATTTCTTCCGCCTCTGCGAAGGGTCCCCCGATGGCTTGCCAGATTGCGCGAGCCATCCGGAGACCCTTCGTGGTCGACGGTATTCGGTGCCGGTGCCCGCCGGCGCAAAAACGGGCTCCCTTTGTGCGCGGATGTGCGCCAGACGATGCCGGCCCCAGCCACGACATGGGCCGGGTGTGATTGCTGACAACAGACGGTTCTAGCGACGACCGGGCCTGCCAATCAGCCCACGGGTGGTTTCTTCATTCCTCCCGAGCCGAAGGCTCTGCAGCCTTCGGCGCCTTCCTCCTGCTTATCAACGTCCCGGCCGGCCACTGGCCTGAGCCACACGAACAGGAGAGACGACATGCACCCTCAACCTCATGCGACGCTGCTATACGGCAGCGTGTGCAGCGGCATCGAAGCAGTGAGCCTCGCCTGGCAACCGCTCGGCGTGCAAGCCGCGTGGTTCGCCGAGATCGAACCGTTACCGAGCGCCGTGCTCGCCCACCACTACCCGCACGTGCCCAACCTGGGCGACATGACCACGATCGCCCGCCAGGTTCACGCCGGCGCCGTGCCGGCCCCCGACATCCTGGTCGGCGGCACGCCATGCCAGTCGTTCAGCGTGGCCGGCGCGCGCCGGGGACTGGATGACCAACGCGGAGCCTTGACCCTTGCCTATGTGGAGTTAGCCAATGCCATCGACCAAGCCCGTCACCAAAATGACCGCTCGCCGGCCACCCTTGTCTGGGAAAACGTCCCGGGCGTCCTCAGCGACCGCAGCAACGCCTTCGGGAATTTCTTGGGCGCATTGGCCGGAGAAAGCCGTGCGCTCCAACCGCCAGGGGAAAAATGGGCGCACGCAGGTTACGTGTCTGGCCCCAGGCGCCGCATCGCCTGGCGCGTGCTCGACGCTCAATATTTCGGCGTCGCCCAACGCCGCAAGCGTGTGTTTCTTGTGGCAAGTGGTGGAGATGGTTTCGATCCCGCCGAAGTACTTTTTGAGCGCACGGGCCTGCGCGGGGATTCTTCTGCGGGCAGCGCGCCGTGGCAAGAAGCTGCCCGTGCTGCTGGACCATGCGCTGAAGCAGCAGGTGGATACGCAGGACTGAAACCGTCCTACGGTGAGGTCAAGCCGACGTTCGGATTCAGTGGAGGCATCGGCCCTGTCGATGTGGCCGCATGCCTAATGGCGGCTGGGCCCAAGCATGACATCCGCACGGAGACGTTCATGGTGCAGTCGGTCGCCGGCAGCATCACCCTCGACACCGCGACGGTACGGGCAAAGGTGTGCCGATCATCGCCTTCACCGCCCAGTTGTTATTTCTCGTTATTGTCGCGACTCACTCTTAAAAAGCGCGACTCGAACCTCTATGCTCATCCCGTAACTGAACGGGATTGTCATGAAGGATTTCGACGGACTTCCAGACGACGGGCGTTGGTTCATCCGGTGGATTGATCGGTTCGGACCATCGCTAGGCGACACCAGCACCATCTCCATCAGCCTGTTCCTAGCCCGGCTCCCGGACGAGATCAGAGCCGAAGCGCTATCTCAGGACGAGGTTGCTAACCTCTTCGCGGCCGAGCTACCAACTCAGGAAGTGTTTCCCTTAGTTGGCAGCTTGCCAATGTTCACTATTGGGCAAATCTACGAGGCAGGAAAACTGGTAGGCCGACTCCCGACAAGACGCCTTGTCGTTCCAGACGCCTTGGCGAGCGCGGAAGATTCAGCACATCTAGCGCGGGAAAATGCACCAACCACACTTGATGCACAAATGCCGTTTCCTGCGGACATGCGTGTCAATCCCGCCGTTGGCGTTGGCGCTCTGCGTTTGCCCTCCGAGGTTCGCCGCTCTGCTCGGGTCCTTCTAGTCAAGGATCATCATCGCGAGATGGATTTGCTGATCCCGAGAAGCCTAATTTTCAAAACATTCTATGCATTTCGACGACAACTCGCTCTTGCTTTTACTCATGGGCCGTGGACGGAACGCAAGAAGGAACTTTTATACCTGAACGCCGAGTTCAAGGGTCACCGCACTGCCATTGGCGAGGACGGATCTTGGAATGTAGTGCTACAAAAGGGAATGCGGCTTTCGGACGCCCCGTTAATGGCACTACTGAATTTTGATGACTATGCATCCCAGCAAGCCAACAGCCTGTACCAACAAGCCCGTGCACAGTGGCCACATGCGGGTTACGGTAACCGTGCGTGGTACGCTCGGGCCACACTTGCCTTTAGACCTGATGCGGGTCCCTATGCAGCAACATTGAGTGGCTACCCTCTGAACAAAAGCAAGTTCAAGGGCACCTATCTCCCGTTCCTCGTCAGTACTATCCACGAGTTCACTTTTCCCGGCCATGTTCCTGAGATTGGCCGAATCCTCATAAATGACGCCACTGACGGTGAACAGGTTGAGGTGACGCAGGCTTCTTCCGGCTACAAAGACAACAAGCGGCCACCTGGCGTTAGGCCGGCGTCCATGAGAAACGACGCGGAAGTGCACTCTTCTCAGGAGATGGAGTCGTTCGCGGAACTTGGGGACACCTTCACTTTTACCAAGCTACCTTGTCTGGTGGAGCTAACTAAAGACAAGAGCAAGCGCTATCTGGGCGCCCGTGGAGTTGAAGCTAAGCCGGCCACAGATGGCGGCTCAACCGGCCCACTTGATTCACGTATTGGATCTCTCAGCGGGATTGAGCCTGAGCTCGTGCAGCGTGATGTCTCGCACCGATTCGAAGAGATATTTGATTTGTTCGATAATCTAATGCGCCGAGGCATAATTGCCTCGGTCAAGGAAATACATCCCCAGCACAAATCCATGCTAGTTAAGCGCGAGGCGAGGATGTGCTGGAACTTCCTGTCTGACTACGAGCGGAACTCAGGCCGTATCGATCGCAGGGGCTGGCACATCATCCAAACCAAGAACGGCCCTGTACCCAGATCAGCGATGATTTTACTCATCCAACTGACAGACAGTGTTTACGGCCACTGGATCGAGATCGAGACAAAGCGGGGTGAGGGCTTTCTTTCTCCGCTGCTACTAACAGCATCCGATATATCCATGTCTAGCGCGGTCATAGATGCTCTAAGTACGATCGCACAGGCCAAGGGTGTTGGCCTGCGAAGCGCCTTTGGCGCAGACAGCAACGCATTGTTCTACAAGCATAGCTATCAAGACAAAGCCTCTTCAATCTTGAGTAAAAAATCAGTAGAGCGATTCCTTCAGAGTGCGCAGCCACTTAAAGCTTAATTCACGAAGTAGAACTATCATCAACACAAATTCTCTGCCTCCAACGACGACCTTAAGCCCAGCCCCTCTGGATCAACAGAACTTGAGGGTCGGCAGGGAATCGTTACGGATTGGGCCAAAATCTGCCTAAGCGACTGAAGTGAAAGGACAATTGCTTCATGCCGGTGGGGGATCTTCTCGCCAATCTTCTGAGCACCAGCGCTATGCCCTGTTCAGAGCGCGCGCCAGATAAGCGCGTACAGAGGGTCGGCAGGGATTCGTGTAAAAAACAGCCAAAAGTGAGCTAACCTGCTGTCAGAAAAGAACTTTTACGAATCCCTGCCGACCCTCAACAAGGACTGAACGCTCCGACCTACTAGTGCACGCGCGAACTCCGGGCAAGGCTTGCAACTCAGCCGCTACTCTTCTCCTGCATTTGTGTCGTGTAAAATTTTGGAGGAATTGAAAATTTTTATTCCTTCCATAATTTCTTCAGCACTAAAATCCAACAAACTCATTTCGCGGATATGACTTCCTGTTTCATCTCTATTATAAGTGCAAAGCGAAACGCCTCGACGCAATGATCGGCAAATCTCATCAGCAATAAATCACCTTTCTTGGACGCTCACTGATGAAACCCTTTCAAGCGTTGATTTCCTGTCTAGTGCGGCTTGTGGTCCAAGCCATGATAGCTGGCGCTCGATAAAATCTGCGACCATTTGACTCCTGTGTCCGTCATCCTCGATTTCTTGCGCTATTGACAACATCTCCAAATTAAATTCAATCAGGGTAGCGACCGCCAAGGAGCGAGATTCGCCGACGGCTATAGCTTTCGCATCCCATAGTTCAAGCTTAGTACAATATTCGTTATGCCGCAAAGTACTAGCAGGTTTTCTTGATTGCAACATCATCTGGTGTTCAGTCAATTCTTCAATTGAGTGAGCAAAAGCGGGGAAAATCCTATCTGGATCATGCTTTATAAAGGGAGTGAGATTACTTTCAATCAATCCCAATTTTTCGGCGTGGCTGAGCGATCTGCTTGTTTTTTCATAGTCGGGATTGAAAGCGTTATTCGACTTGAAAGAATGCACGTCACCAAACCCATTTCGAGACGAAAGATAGTCTGATTCGTTAACGAGGCTGCCTTGGCCATATACGACTGATGGGAGGCCTCTGTATTTTTGTTTGTTCTTTGGCCTGGGGACTTCAGATATCAGATTCATCCGCACTTCCTTTTTTATAAGGGAAGCAGGCGTCATGACAATGTCATGTAGCGTGGATTTATTGCAAATCGTATCAACCTCTCTTTTGGCTGGGGTCTTTCCTTCCGCGCCAATTTTACCATGCACCTCTCCTGGACTTGAGAATCGTAAGGATCGAATCATTAAAGGCTTTCCTTTCCCATACTCTTCAGCAGCATCAGAATTTCTTTTTAGTAGCAATTGCTTGACTGAAGATTTATCAATGAGCTCTTCAAGTTCGACTTTATTCTTGATGTTGGCCATTCTTCTTTGCAGCTGCGCCAAATTTTGAACGAATAATTTATTTTGATGGACTCGCTTTAACGATGAAGTGTGGAAAGCAGCTATATTCTCTTTTATTTTTCTAGGCGCTTTTTTCAAATCTTGTAAATCGAGCGATGGCGTCACGAGCTCCGATGCTGCAGAATTATCCTTCTGATTATTAAAATCTTCTTCGCGTGAGTTTAAATATGTTTTCGAACTGTGATTAATCTTCATTTCTAATGCTTAGTCTATTTAATTATAATTTATATTCGCCAAGGGAACCGCCAGCGCATCGCGCACAAGCTCGGTTTCCATCGACACCTCACTTACGATTTATGCGTTATGGTCGAGCCATTCGGACCATAAAAATGGCTGGCCCTTTGGGTTTTGCTTGGCATACTCGTAAAATAGAGGAAGAAACTCGGACCGTTCATTACGAAACTCTGAGCGCCCCTTGTCGGAAACATTTTTATTATAATCTAAGCTCCGCCCTGGATTTAGAGCGCGTTGCCGATGAATAATGTCCTCGAACGATAAAGTCGCAGCATTTCTTAGGATGTCATGCATGACAATGAAAATTGTCGTACGGCCTAGACCCATACCACAGTGAACGTGCAGCCTCTCATGAGGGGCCATTTCTCGCTCCATATGAATGAACGCATCAATGTCGTCGGCACGCGGCGAAAGGTGATCTGTCACCGTCAAACGTACATATTTGGCACCTGCAGCTCTCACAAGCTCTTCTTCACTAAAAATTGGCGGTTTGCTTAAGGTCGCCCCGCGTGGGTTGCGGACTTCGTTCTTCACATCTTTGCGATGAAATATCTGCACCGTTTCCTGCGCTTTAAGCGCTTGAATCCTCTGATGCTCGTCTGCCAAAGCTTCGGCACGTGATTTGCCAGCATTGCCCCAGTTGTTTGGGGTACGCCAAGTACCCGGATAACCACCAACAATGGCATGTGATTCTTCACGAGCATCCAGAACGACCACTGGATGCTCCTTGGACGGCCTCAGCCTAGTAATCTGCCCAATGGACGCGATACTGCCGCTACCCGAAACGTGCAGATCTTTCCAACCAGTCGGATTAGAACCTTCGGGGAGGTCAAATTCGTCCGAAGAGCGGAAATTATCGAATGATTCTAGATCTCTGTCGTAAGCTAGAACAGGATGTGACGTGGGCGGCGGCGGGAGAGGCAAGGGATTTCTGAATTTCTGGATCACTTGACGAAGTGCTGTTTCCGAGCGGTGTGCTCGTCCGTTTGGCGAATCAGCGAGATGTGACGCAGTGCGCACACTTCGCTTTGGCAAATTAGCGAGTTCTGCGGGAACCGCTTGATCAACGTGGTTTGATACAACTTCTGCTTTAACATTCTCAGCGGAGTCGGTACCCATCATTTCGTTGTGGCTGGAAGATGGTGCAATTGAACTAGAGGTTTTCTTCAGCATTTGCGCTCACTATAAATTATTATAGGATCCTGACTTTAATTGCTGAGCGAACTAGTTTGCTGTAGTGGCAGGAAATTATGTCGTTAACAGCGATGCTGAAGTGCTGGCTGCAGTTTGATCCACCAGCTTGCTTAGAAACCACACGCTTGGCTGGGTTTCTTGGGCGCACATATCGACGCCTACGCAAGGGGCTTCTATGTCAGCTCCGGCAAGCGGCGACGCCCACCTGTCGTCGGACTGTGTGAAGTGGCCTCTACTTGTTCGCCAACGGGCTGCGGTGGTCGCAGCTCTTCCAGCAACTGTTCCAGCGTGCTCAGTCGTACCGTGGCCCGCAAGGTGTCCGCCTCGGCGTGTTCCCGGCGCTGGCGCTCTTCGACCAGCTCGGTCCGCGCTGCAGCCAGTTCGGCGCGCACGCCTTCCAGCGCGTGGGCATCTTGGGTCCAGCGCACCTGCAGGGCTTGGTGCTCGGCGGCCGTCAGGCGCAGCGCGTCGCGCTCGCGTTGCTGGGCGTCGGCCCGCTGGCGTGCCTGCGCCAGTTCCCGCTCCAGCCGGGTCTGGCGTTCCAGCCACTGGCCGTTCTCCCGGTTGAGCTGCATCAGGTCGTGGTTCTTGGCGGTCAGCGCATCGTTGGCCTGCCGTAGGGCAACCTGCAGTTCCTGTGTCGACTCCCCTTAATTCAGTGCCAACCAAAACTAGGGAACCCTGGGCGTATCAAGGCGGATTTCCGCTATGACTGGAATGACCCCATTCAAAGGGACTGGTCGCAGTGGCGGGTACGGCGGTTGATGCCAGTGGAATGCGAACGTCTGCAAGGCATGCCCGACCCTCTCTTTGACGGCTACCGGAGCTCAACTGCACTTTCCGTTCCGTTGCGCCTCAACCCCTATCCGGCATTGTGGCGCTGCCGGCGACGCGCCAGTGCGTGGAATTGATGGAGCTATTGCCTCATTGAGGCTCAGTCGGAGACGTCGAACGTACGCCTGTGGAAGCCGGCTTCTTCGCCTGCTTGAGTACGCCAATGATCCAGTTGTCGATAAGGCGGACTCATAGGGCCTTCCCGGAGGAGTGCAAGGAATCCTATTCTTGTGTCAGCACCCTTGGGAATGACCCCACGACCCAACCGTAGAGACTCGCCAACTCCACGTCACGATCGCAAGAGCGGCGTCATCTGGCAATAGCATGGATGTATCAAGGCAAAGATGGTGGTCTGCTCGGATCGCGAGCGTATATACGCATTCCTGCAGGATTGCCGAAAGTTGACTGCTGCTGTTCACCTTTCCGAAAGCGCGTCTGTCGATGTTTTCGACTCTTTCCAGAAGCTGGCTGCGCTGCGCGATGAGCTGAACAAAGCGCGGCGTTATGAGATGATCAGCGCAGAGCGTCTTCAGCGCGTCGATGTACCAGTCGTCCTCCGGGCCGCCGTAGCAGAACGTCGTGATGATGGTGCGGGAGTCGGACTTAAACAGGAGCGCCAGCGCATGGAGCCTGAGTTTGCACGCAAACTGCCTGCGCGCGTCGAAGCCGCTATCGGCACCCAGTAGTTCGATGGCGAGATCGTAGGTCAGGTGATTGTGAAACAGGCATGCGGACAGCCGATTCGCTAGCGCCTTCCCAACGGTCAATTTGCCGACGGCTGGCGGGCCATAGAGCATGACGAACTGTCTATCTTGGTGGAACAAGGGCATCCTCGCGTCATTGGGCTGTGCTTGTGGTCCCGGGCGCATAGTAGGTGACATTGAGCGTGTTGCGAGTGACGCTCCCCGTGGTGCACAGCCGCGTCACTTCGTGCCACGTGTCTTCGTAGGCCCCATCGCGAATGATCACTGTTGCGTTTCCGACAATGGGGAGCACAACGTGGCGCGCGTCATGGTGATTGCGTGGATCAAGAATACGAAGCAGCCCGCCCCAGTCGCGCTCCCAGTGGGCGTTGAAGTAGATGATCAGGCGAAATCCCTGGCACAACGATGCATCGACGTGGGGCAGGTAATGAGTGTCCTGCCCTCCACGAAACGCAATAGCCTCCATCGGGAATTTGCTCAGGTCCGTTCCGCAAAAGTGGGACATCGCGGACCTGAAGTCCTCCGACACGAGCTCGCCGCACATCGCCTGCCACGCATCCGTTAGCGCCGCTGGCTGGTCGACGCCGAACGAGCCCAGAGGGACGATCGTGCGTCGATAAAAATGCCCGCCGTTGCGTTTCCGGAAGTTGAATCCCTCTGTCGGAAATTCATCTGCGAGTTTGTTCGCCAAAGCGTCGTTTTGCCATATGTTCTGCAGTTCTCCCCATTGGAACGGCGCGTCGTGGCGTGTTCCTCCTGCAATCTGCCTGAGCGCGAAGTATGCGGACGTCATGTTCTCCCTCGTACGAAAAGAAAGCGTCAGTAATGCAATGTGTTGTCTATCGCATGGCTCAATCGTTGCGCCAACTCGTAGATCTCGGCGTCATTGATCATGAACGGCGGCGCGAGCTTGAGATGTCGATCCGCAGCGCCAATGAACAGACCGTGTCGACGCGCGTCGTGTTGCGCTTGGCTACATGCCGCTGGCGATGAAAAGGTGATCGACAACATCAGTCCTTTCCCTTGCACACTCACGACATCGTCGGTCGCGGGTAGACGGTCACGAATCGCCTGCAGCAAGCGTGTGCCTTTCGCTTTGACCCGTTCGTAGCAATCCTCGGCATCCAGGTGCTCAAGAATGAATAAAGCTGCGCGGCAACCCAGCAGGTTGCCGGACTGGGTATGGCCGTGGCGGAAAAACGGGAGCGGCTGTGTGGCGAAGACATCGGCGATCTTGGCTGTCGTCATGACGGCGGTGATCGGGAAGCCGCCGCCGAGACATTTGCTGAAGATCACAATGTCCGGACTCGCGCCCTGGGACACCGACTCGCACAGGACGCCGGTGCGTCCGATGCCACAATACACTTCGTCGAAGATCAGGGGGATATCGTACGCTCTGGCGAGCGACGACAGGACTCGCAAGAAGCCCGCTGGAAACTGCCGGGTTCCCGCCATCGCCATCACCGGTTCGATGATGATCGCCGCCACGGTCGATCCATGCTCGGCAAGAAGCGCTTCCCATTCTGCCACGTCGTCGATGCTCTGCGGCAATGGCATCGTCATTGAGCACTCTTCGACAAGCGCCAAGGAGCCTTCGTTGATGAAGGGGCGTCGTGTCGCGAGCATCGCGCCAAGCGTGCAGCCGTGATACGCACCGTCGATGGCGACGACTTTCATCCGCTGTGGCTGCCCGCGACCGCGTTGATACTGCCAAGCCATCTTCATTGCGGCTTCGACCCCCTCGCTGCCGCTTCCTACCAGGAACGTATGTACGAGTCCGGCTGGCGCCAATACATCGCCTAGCCGCTCTGCAAGCGCTTCGGGTAGGAGCGTACTCGTCCCGATGTTGCACGCGTGCACCAGGCTGTCCATCTGCCGTTTGACGGCGTCGATCAGTGCCGGGTGAGAATGACCGAGGCAGTGGTTGTAGCTGCCGGAGATGCCGTCCAGATAGGGCTTGCCCGCATCGTCGTAGAGATAAACCCCTGCGCCGCGCACGATCCTGGGGCGACAATCCTCAAGGGCCATTGGCGTATAAGGCGGCCAATAACCGCGCGGCCTAGATGTAGCGTTCATAGGGTGTACCTCTAATCGAACATCTCAGTTGCGCGTCGTTTTCAACTATCGACGAGATCGACGCTGTTTCCTTTTTTCCGGTTCCCGGTTCCAGTCGTACGACCGATACCCCCAGGAATGCGAGCAGCTCGGCATGTGTGCTCTCAGGGTTGTCGAGCAGTTGCTCGTATTCGATGGAGAGGATGTGGTAGTGGCCGAAGCGTCCGCAGAACGCGGCGCGATTGGCAAGGTCGTGATCGATGAAGTCTACGAGTTCCTTTTGCGCTACGGACAGCCGGACATATCCACGCGCTGGCTCATCGTTCCTGCCGACATACCAGACATGATCGAGCAGGCTTTTTCTCAGAGAGACCATGCGCTCAAGGCGATTGCGTCGATCTAGCAGAATGATCTTCAGTTCAGGCAATCCAGCCAACGTCTCCCAGACATTGACGCCCCCCCATTCAGAGTCGAGATCGCGAAAGAGCACGAACCCGACAGCCTGCACGTACTCAAAGTACGGGCGGAACAGGTGCCGATTGAGGATGTGTTCCGCAGTGGTGTCCTGTACGGAATAGGGCAGCAAGTGCTGACCGAACCGATTGAATGCTTCGCCATGCATCTCGATGCATGGGTGGGAGCCGAGCAGCGTGCGCAACAGGTGCGTCCCGGAACGGGGCGTCGAGGCGATGACGAATTTCGTGTACTGCTTCTGCGCCGTGGCAACCGTCCCGTTCAGGCTGCCGCCGACCCATTTGTTGTGCTCCGCCTGGGCGACTTTCTCGCGCAAGAGATCAAAGACCTCTGGCGAGTGCTTTGCCAAGCCGATCAGCGGTGCGATCAGCTCGTCACCCCGCAGCCCTTTGTTACTCCAGTTTCTTCCACCGTTCCGGTACTCGCGAACGAACTCGACGATCGCCGCGGTCATGGGCGGGTCGATCGGGTGTCCTGCAAGATCGCTGCCAACGCGTGCCTCAAGTTCGCTGGCTGGGTGCGACATCCACAAGGACCATTGGGACGCAAGCAGGGGCGCCGTTGTCTCAGCCATTCGAGCGGCGCCTGCTGCTAGGGTCCTTCGACCGAAGCGCGGACCGTATCTGCACAGAACATGCGCCTGGGGCGGAGAGGAACAGGCCTCGCAGCAGAATACGCGGGTTGCCCGGATCTTCGACGTAGGCGCTTCGTCCGTGCGAGAGCTGGTCATTGCGCATGATCAATGCTTGCCCCTTTCGCAGCGGAAAACTCAATGTGTAGCCGCTGTCCGGCTTGGTGAGACGCGTCAAGTAAGCAGCCGCATCGAGCACTCTCGGGTCCATGCGCCGGGAATAGTCCCAGTCGGCTGTCACGTCCAGGGTAAACCCACCAACCATTCCGCCGTCTTCTTCTGCGAGGAAGATCGGGCCGATGTGCTCGTACTGCCTATCTAGCCGCGGATCGGTAGACCTGCGTCGGAACGCCTTCGGGGCCAGGAGGCATTGGGCGAGATCCGGGTGATGGTGGGCAAGCGTCTGAAATGCTGACACGCTGTCGAACAGGATCGATTCGCCGCCACGCAGCGCGTGCTGCTTGCAAAGGAGGATCGAGGTCTTGATCGTGCCGATGGGTAGATACGAACCGTCAGTGTGCAATGCCGCGCTTGACGTGCTGTTGAAGACATCATGCACGCCTGTGGTCAAGCCACCGACCTGGTTTATGCCTGACGGTGACATGCCTTCTGTGTGCAGGCGACGATTGAAGTCAGACTGATACATCGGGCCAAGACAATAGCGCGCCGACAACTGCTTGAAATCGGATGCATCGAATCGCCACTGATCCCTGACAATCGCGAATCCATGTCTGCCGACGTCACGCATGACTGCTGTGACATCGTCCGCATCAAGCACCTGTGCAGACCAACCGCTGAAACGACTTTGCATACCACCTCATCTGATGGCGATTAAGTTTGGCGCATGACGCTCTGAACAGAAACCCAGGCGTCAGGTTTGCGCCAGGATCGAGATGTTGTCGCCTAACATGCTCTCTTATGTATTCAACGAAATATCGCAGCAATCTGCTCTTGAGCGCGCGTTCGTCGAGCCGGTCATTATCGTCGGCCACTCAAGGTCCAAGTGCAACACCCTGGCACCGAAGTCATGGATGGCACGACGAAGGCATTGACGCTGAGGATGATCCATACCTCCCCCAACAGGCTAAGCATCAGCCTCCTGGCGTTGCACTGGCTGCGATGGTCTTTTTGGGTTCGCCAACTGGGTGCGGTGGCCGCAGCTGCGCCAGGAGCTGTTCCAACGTGCTCGAGCCAATCGATTTTTCGCGAAAAATTCTTGCGGCGACAACGCGTTAGGACGCAATCAGCTGTTTTTTTACCGGGCGAATTCCTGCCGATCCTCGATTGATTGCCCATCGTGGCTCAAGACGCATAGCTGCAATAATTACATCCGGGAACAGGAGGGCTAGATTGACCGCTCAACCACCACCTCCAGTATTTCATGATCATACCTTCGCGCCTTTTGCGTTTATCGCTCGGTGTCAGCGTCTGTGTGGCCTCAACCAGCGTAGCAGCGCAAGCCATCGCTCCCGAAACAACCGCATCCTCCGCAACCGAGGCCGGTGCGCAACAGCAGGATCCCGCACCCATTGCGAGCTTCGAACAGTGGCTGGCCGACTTCCGCCAGCGTGCGCTTGCCGCCGGGATTGAAACCTCCACGCTGGATAACGCATTCGCTGGTGTCACACCCGATCCATCGGTGCAGGCACTGGCTCAGCAGCAGGCATCGGTGTTGTTGCCCACCGGATACCGCGGCCCGGCCTTCCTGGTGTTCGACAATTTTCGCAGCATTCTGCGCTACAACAATTCCACCGCCTATGCCCTTGCGGTCGGCTTGCTGGCAGATGGCTACGCGGGCGAGGCCGGGGTCGAGCAACCCTGGCCCCAAGACGATCCGCCGCTCAATAGCACGGCCCAGATCACCTAGCTGCAGCAGAAGCTGACCGACAAGGGATTCGACGTGGGCGGCGTCGACGGTGTGCTGGGCGCGCGAACTCGCCAGGGAATTCGTGCGTTCCAGCGTAGCCAGCAATTGCCGCAGGACGGTTACTCCATTACTTCGCTGCTGGCGCAGCTGCGGGCCGCCTGATCGGGGATGTACGTCGGAGGCTGCTATTCTTCATCCACTCTACAAGTACTGCAAGGCCATAAATAACGGTGCGGGAATCTCGAAATGGGTTGCACTATCTCAACGACAAACAACGCCCCGCACTCGCCGCGCCAAGAGGACACGCGCCTTCCGCAGCAGACGCGGCAATCCTTTTTGGGTGTTGTAAATGGGCTGTTGAACGATTTGCCCAAGCGTCGGCGTCGGGTCGGGTCGCTCTCCGATCCTGACATCTCCCTCGCCGGCTACTTGCTGAGCAAAGCCGTCATCGGGGATCCGGTCGAGCCCCAGGACATCCCTCGGCTGCACAAGGCGAACAACACGGTGCAGGAGACGCGAGCGCGCTTCCCATACGGACGCGGCAACGTCGCTACCGACATTGCCGTCAGCGATCACGCATCCAGTCAACATGCGCAGGCCGCACATGATGTGTTTGTCGATCTGGTGCGCGGCACGGCGCCGGCGTCAATGCTCACGAATCCGACGCTGGGGCATGCGGTCATATCTGAATTCGTCCAGGGCGGTCATTGCGCCGGATATGCTGCCGTAGCAACCATGCGACATGTACAGAAGCTTCAGCCAGAAGAAAGCGTCCATTATGTCCAGCACAACCATCAGGGCCATGACTGGGCTGAGTCGCGCGTGCCGGACGGACATCACAAGACCATCGTCCTAGACCCTTGGGCTCAAGGACCGGCGGTGTTTGCGCCCGACAGCAGATTTGCGGCAAATGCTCAACACACCCAAGAACGCTTGGCCTTGAATGCCAAGGACGGAGATGATATTGCCACCAAAACAGCCGCAGGCGCGCAGTATCTTCTGGAAAACTGCCTCCCCCTGGCTGAAACACACCTCAAGAGACTGAAAGCCCAGCAGTTCCATTGCTCGCCTGAGGAAGTCTGGCAACCGCAGCCTGTGGTGAGCGATGCGTTTCGTAGACGGGTTCGGCAAGGTCTGGCTGCATTGGCCAACACTTCAGAGCTTGGCTTGTCGCGGTCAGGGCAGAGCAGCAAGGCTTTGAAGAAGATGTCCATCAAATCGGCATGCGCACTGGGTTTCGGCAAGAAAGCGGCAAGCGCAGCTGCCCACAGCATTGCAGCTGCCGCATATCAGCTGGGCGAGCAGACCGAGTAACCGATGCTGGACCCAACAATGGGGCTCGGCAGGGATTCGTTAGAATCCCTTGCTGACAGCGAGTTAGCTTACTTTTCCTGTTCTTTACACGAATCCCTGCCGACCCTCTACACGCTGGTTCCGTATGGCGGTAAGCCGGCTGAGGACGCGCCGCGCCATTCTCGTTCCTGCATTGCCGACATGTCGGCAGCCGCCAGGGTGTCGAGGCTGCCGTGGGTTGCACCCATGCCACCCGCCAGTTCGCATCTGCATCCCTCCGGCGATCCAGCATCACGCACCGTCCTGACAACCTCGCACTTGTTGCGGGGCTTTCTTTTTTTCCACTTTCGCCAATCGGGGCTGTGCCGGGTTCCGATTCTCGGCTGACGTGGCTCGCCTCGCACATGAAGCTGCCCGCATGTGTCGCTGATCCGTCAGCACCATGCCAGCAGCCAGGGTTTCCAGGCTGCCGCGGAGTTTCTCCGCGCTACCCGCCAGTCCGCCATCGCATCGAGTCTGCGGACGCGCGTCCTCGTGATGCCGGTGCTTTTTTTTAACGCTACCGGGAGCTGCCATCCCGTTAGGGACAAGGCCCCCGCCTCTCAAAGGAGCCAGTCCATGTCCCAGAAAGCCTCTTTCGGCCAGTTGGCCTTGATCCATTGCGGCAAGTTACTGCCGCTCGAAGTTCTGCAAAGCGCCGCCGGCCACTACATCGGCACACGCGATATCGAGGGTCCCGTTTCTCGGTAATCCCGCGAGTACTTCCGCAGTTACGCCACGGCCCAACGTGCCCTCGAAAGAAGCGGCTGGTCTCAGTACGCCATTCCCTAATCCAACTGGAGGAACCATGTGATGAACCAGCTTCTGCCACAGCAGATCTTCGATCAGATCATGAGGGAAGAGCAGCACTTCGCCGCCGCGCCCCAAGCCTTCTTCGAGGCCTGGAAGCGTGGTGTCGAAATCGCCGGTCCGCAGTGGTTTGGCGACGGCACGCGCGAAGGCCTGAACCGGGCCAAGAGCAAGTGGGATCTGCGTCCCGACATGCTGCGTGCCAGCGACGCTCTAGGCGTCCTGAGCAGCGGAGAACGCATGTTCCTGTCCGCGATGTTCAGCTTCTACGACGCGCGCGAGGGTGGCGCCATGCTCAAGCGCTGCCGCTTCCAAGGACTGTCGGACTTCGACGGTCTCGATCTGCAACGCCGCAAGGTCATCGCCGACCTGCTGGTGAACTACAGCGGTTGGTGACCCGGTCTCCGGCATATCACCACCTTTTCATTTGTCACCCAATGAGGGACATGCACCTCCTTCGAGACCATATCCCTCGCATTTCTCCCTTGCCCAGTGCCATCCGGCCTTGGGCTGTTCCCATGCGGATGCCATCGTCCGCAAGGGCTGGCTCCGCTCATTTCTCGAAAGGAGCCTTCATGGCCAATAACTACTACGCAGCCACTGGCGTTCTCGTCCTCGACAGGGTGACACCCGTCATTCAAGCCCTGTTCGGCGCATTCGCGCTTGACGCAAGCCATCCCGGCAACGGGCAGGCCTACATCGCCCAGATCGCCGAGACCGACAATCCGCAATGGCCGGACGTGCTGGATGGCCTGAAAAGCCTCGCCGCGCAACTTGGCATCTCAATGCCGGAAGACGAAGGGCTGTCGATCCCGCCGCTGCTCGAACTGTTGTCCATGCACTTCGGTGCCGATCAGGACGAAAAGCTGACAGACCTGATCGAACGCCATTCGTTCGAGGACACCGCCGACCTCGACGCCTTGTTTCTGATCGCCACCCGGTTCGATGACGGCCACCACCTGACCGCGATTCAGTTCGAGGGATGTTGGTATTGCAGCAAGCCACGGCTGTTTGAGTTCGGCGGCAACGGCTGCTACCTAAGCCGCGAGGTACGCGTCATCGGATCGTCCTCGCAGGCCCTCCACCTCGGAGACCAATTGTGCAAGGCCATTGTGGGCGCCGACATCGAGGAGGCCTCAGCGCTGATCGCGCTGGAAACCATCAATATCCTGGCGGGCGTCAGCGACGAGCCATTCCGCATGAATTTGCGCCGGCGTGTCGCCGAACGATTGGCCCAAACGCCAACGGTCAACGCCACATGACGCTTTTCCTTGTTTCCACCCACCGGGGTCAATTCCCGGTGACGGGGATTGACTCCATGATTACCCTGCTGGAGAAACCCCATGTCCCAGAATCCCAATCCCTTTCTTCGCGGCTACTGGAATCTGAAAATCGTCCGCACGCTGTCCATCAGCTACGAGGACGGAAGCCCGTATGTCTGGCGATCCTGATACGCCCAGGGTTTCCTAGACATCTCAAGGCCATGGAAAATGGTCGATTCGGAGGTGTCTATGAGCAGCAAGCGGTATACGGATGAGTTCAAGATCGAGGCGATCCGGCAAGTGACTGATCGTGGGTTCAAGGTGGCAGAAGTGGCCGAGCGCCTGGGTGTCACCACGCACAGCCTGTACGCCTGGCTGCGCACGTTCGGCAAGCCTGGCGTGGTGCAGCGCGCCGAGGTGGACCAGAGCGCCGAGGTTCGGCGGCTGAAGGCAGAGTTGCGTCGAGTGACCGAGGAGCGCGACATCCTAAAAAAGGCCGCCGCGTACTTTGCCAAGGGGTAAAGGCAAAGTACGCCTTCATGCAAGCCCACTGCGGGGAATTCAGGGTGTGTGCGATGTGCCGGGTATTGCGGGTCAACCGGGCGGGTTATTACGCCTGGTTACGCTCGCCCGACAGTGAGCGCGCCAAGGAAGACCAACGCCTGCTGGGATTGATCAAGCACCACTGGTTGGCCAGCGGCAGTGTCTATGGGCATCGCAAGATCACTAAGGATCTGCGCGATCTGGGTGAGCGTTGCAGTCGCCATCGGGTGCATCGGCTGATGCGCACCGAGGGACTGCGTGCTCAGGTGGGCTATGGTCGCAAACCGCGCTTCCATGGAGGAATGCAGTGCAAGGCGGCGGCCAACCTGCTTGACCGACAGTTCGACGTGACGGAGCCGGACACGGCCTGGGCGAGCGATTTCACCTTCATCCGCACGCATGCAGGCTGGATGTACCTGGCTGTTGTGATCGATCTGTTTTCCCGGCAGGTCGTCGGCTGGGCGATGCGCGATCGGGCCGATACCGAGTTGGTCGTGCAGGCCCTGTTGTCTGCGGTGTGGCGGCGCAAACCCAACGCTGGTTGCTTGGTTCACTCGGACCAAGGGTCTGTCTACACCAGCGATGACTGGCGCAGTTTCCTGGCGTCCCATGGCTTGGTGTGCAGCATGAGTCGGCGTGGCAACTGCCACGACAACGCACCCGTGGAGAGCTTCTTCGGCCTGCTCAAACGCGAGCGGATCAGGCGGCGGATCTATCCCACCAAGGACGCCGCTCGCGCCGAGGTATTCGACTACATCGAGATGTTCTACAACCCCAACCGCCGCCACGGTTCAACTGGCGACCTGTCCCCTGTAGAGTTTGAACGGCGCTACGCGCAACGAGGGTCTTGAGTGTCTACGGAACCCTGGGCGTATCAACCGGGGGCGGCCCCGCTCCGGTCAACAGGCCGCAGCGTTGGCAATCAAACGCCTTCAAACACCGCCCCGCCATCCACCATCCGGCGAACGCTTTGCCGCACGCTCTCGGGGATAGCCTGCGGTGAGACGGTCTCGGAGGCATCTGGATGATGTTGGTCGCCCATGATGGTCCGAACGATCGCGACCACGTTGGTCGGCGTGACTACATCGATCGCTGCGCGATCACCAAGATCCGTGTGCGGTCGGGCAAGCATTCGGAACAGGTCCCACGAGTCCGCTCCTTGGCATTGATTCATGAGGACCTGGGTCAGCTTGTGCTTGAGTGGCACCAGTTGCCAATCGGGAACACGCTGCCCTCGATTACCCAGGCTAATGGACAGCAGCTTGCCTGCCTTCAGTTCGCGGTTGATCTGGTCCTTGGACTTACCGGCCAGCTTGCCGAACAGCGGCACCGGCAGGCAGCTAGGCGACTCGTACATGGCCAGCATTTCCTCGCGCTCGCGCTGGATTGCGGACGCTTCCGGTTCCGGCGTTCGAGTGGGGGGCGGAGGCACCTGCGACAGCCGCTGGAAGGTGGTTCCCTCAGTACTTGGCACCACAACGATCGGCGTGGGCGACACGGCGGCTTTAGCAGAAACATCGGCGATGGCCGCCGGCCCTTCCGCCATCGCTGGCACCCCTTCGATATGGATGGTTAGATGTGCAATGGCAGCTTCCACTTGGCCCTGTTCGAGCAGGTCAAGACGGTCGGCCCAATCCTGCATCATCCGGCGGCGCGGCTCGACATACTTAGCGTGGTTGTAGGCCGAACTCACCTTGTTAGGATCGGAGTGCGAAAGCTGCGCGTCCACCCAAATCTTGGGATAGCCGATCTCGTTGAGCGCCGTAGAAATCGTTCCCCGAATGCCATGGCCGGTCAGTTGGGCGTCGTAGCCCACTCGTTTCAAGGCAGCGTTGAGGGTGTTCTCACTGATGCGCTTCTTGAGTTCGCTGCGGTGCGCCAGCAGATGCGTCTGGGCAGGCCGCATTACGCCCAGGAGGTAGCGCACGATCTCGACCGCCTGGACAGACAGAGGCACGATGTAAGGCGGTATGTCATGCGGGCGCTTGCCGGCCTTGCGCATCTCGTCCTGAAGCTGCTTGACGATCTGCGGCGGAATAATCCACAGACCGCGGTCGAGGTCGAACTGGTCCGGTGTAGCCAGTCGCAGTTCGCCGGTGCGCACTCCGGTCAGGAACAGCAGTCGAATGCCGAGTTGCGTTTGCCAGCCACGCGGGTTGTAGAGCCTGAGCTTCTGGAGGAAGTCGGGCAGTTCGGGCAGACGCAGGTAGGGGTTGTGGCTCACCGGCGGCTTGGGCTCGGCCACCACGTCGAGGTCGGTGGCCGGATTGGCCTCCATGCCCTCGACAATGACCAGGGCGTAGCGGAACAACTGGCTCAGCCAAGTGCGGACCTTCTCGGCAGTGGTGAAAGCCTTGCGCCGCTCGATCCGCGCCAGGACGCCCAGGAGTTGAGGTCGGCGAATGTCGTAGATCGACATCCTCTCAAGGCTGGGCAGCACGTCCTTTCCGAAGATTCTCTGGATCTGCGACAGCGTGCTGTTTCTGCCTTCCTTGAGTTCCTTCGCGCGATGCTCGACCCAGGCATCGAAGACGGCCTTGAACGTGTAGTCCGAGGCTAGCTTGATAGCGCGTCGCTTCTGTTTGCGGTCAGTATGGGGATTGATGCCCTTCGCCACGAGCGCTCGGGCTTCATCACGCAAGGTGCGTGCTTCGCGCAGTCCGACCTCGGGGTAGTTGCCCAAAGAGATGCGCTTTTGCTTGCCGAGCCAGTAGTAGCGCAGATGCCACGATTTGCCGCCGGTGGGGGCGACTACAAGGCCGAGGCCGTCAGTGTCAGGGATGCTGTAGCTTTTCTCGGCGGCCTTGGCTTGCCGCACGGTCAGATCAGAGAGTGCCATCATCAAACTCCTAAGTCATGAGACTTAGGCTCAATGCTGCTTGTCATCCCGATCCAAACCCAGCAACAACCCGGAACCGGCACCACCCACATTCTTTGGCCTCAATTTTGGCCTCAAAAACGCTGGCTGTTGGTGGATGTCCGTGGCGTTTGCTGTAATGAAAAAAGGAGCCGAAGCTCCTCTTTTCAACGACCTACAGATGCCAGTAGAAGTCTGTAGATCAATATTTGGAGCGGGAAACGAGACTCGAACTCGCGACCTCAACCTTGGCAAGGTTGCGCTCTACCAACTGAGCTATTCCCGCTTGGGAGGCGAGATTCTACAGCGAACAGCAGGGCTGTCAACCATTGCCTTCGACTTTTTTTGGCTTGCTGGTGATTGCGGCTTTTTCGTCGGCACGCAGGCTCGGCCATGCGGCCTGCAGGTACTGAAAACCGGACCACAATGTCAGCAGCGCGGCGATCGCCAGCGTCCAGTAACCGGCGCGGAAGATCAGGTTGCCGAACCAGATTTCGTGGGTGGGCATCTGCCCCGGCGTGACCGAATACAGCAGGCACAACAGCGCAACCATCTGCGCGGTAGTCTTGATCTTGCCAATCGCCGCCACGCGCACCTTGGCGCGCTGGCCGATCTCGGCCATCCACTCGCGCAGCGCAGAGACGGCGATTTCGCGGCCCACGATCACCGCCGCCCAGAACGCCATCCACGGTGTCGGGTGGCCTTGCACGATCAGGAACAGCGCCACGGCGACCATCAGCTTGTCGGCCACCGGGTCCAGGAATGCGCCGAAGGCGGAATACTGGTGATACCGCCGTGCGACCCAGCCATCCAGCCAGTCGGTGATGGCCGCCAGCCCGAACACGCCGGCAGACGCAAAATTGGTCCACGTGTACGGCAGGTAGAACACCACGACCAACACCGGGATCATCAGGATCCTCAGCAGTGTCAGCCACGTGGGGATGGTCAACTTCATTACGGACTCGACTCGCCTGCCGCATCGGGGAGCGCCAGCCCATGCAGGTTAGCGTAGATTCGCGCGGCGAGTGCGGCATTGACCCCTTCCACGCGCGCAATCTCGGCCTCGCCGGCGGCCTTGAGCCCGACCAGACCGCCAAAATGCTTGAGCAGACTGGCCCGACGGCGCGGGCCGATGCCGGGGATATCCTCCAGCTTGCTGGTCATGCGCGCCTTCTGGCGGCGGCCGCGGTGACCGGTGATCGCAAAGCGATGCGCTTCGTCGCGCACCTGCTGGATGAACTGCAGCGCCGGCGATGCCGCGCCCGGGCGCAGTTCGCGGCCGTCGGCCATGACCAGTGCTTCATGCCCTGCCCTGCGCTCCTCGCCCTTGGCCACGCCGACCAGCAGCACGTTCTCGATGCCCAGATCGGCCAGCGCGCCCTTTGCCTGCGCCAGCTGGCCGGCGCCGCCGTCGATCAGCAGCACATCCGGCAGCACACCGTTTTCTTCCACTGCGCGCCGAAAGCGCCGCTCGATGGCCTGGCGCATCGCGGCGTAGTCGTCGCCCGGCGTGATCCCGGAAATGTTGAAGCGCCGATATTGCCCGCGCACCGGGCCGCTGGCATCGAACACCACGCACGAGGCCACCGTCGCCTCGCCCATGGTGTGACTGATATCGAAGCACTCCACCCGCTTGACCTGCTCGGCCAGCCCCAGCATTTCGCGCAGTGCTTCGCTGCGTGCGTGCTGCGCGCTCTGGCTGGTGAGTTCCGTGACCAGGGTCAGCTGTGCATTGCGCGTGGCCAGCAGCAGATAGCCGGCACGCTCGCCGCGCACGTTCCACTTCAACGTCACCTTGTACTCGGCGGCGCTGCTGAGCGCGGCTTCGATCAACTCGGCATCGGGGATTTCGCGATCGAGCAGGATCTCGCGCGGCGGCGAATGTTCGGCGTAGTACTGCGACACGAACGCACCCAGGATTTCGTCGGCGCTGTCTTCGCCATTGGTCTTGGGAAAGAACGAACGCGTGCCCAGGTTGCGGCCGTCGCGAAAACTCAACAGCAGCACACAAGCCTGGCTGGCTTGCGTGGCGCAGGCCAGCACATCCAGGTCGGCCGCGCGGCCGTCCACGTACTGGCGGTTCTGCATGCTACGCAGCGAGGACAGCAGATCGCGCAGACGCGCGGCGCGCTCGAACTCCAGCGCTTCGCTGGCCTGCTGCATCGACTGCATGATCTCTTCGCCAAGCTGGTCGCTCTTGCCTTCCAGGAACATCGTGGCGCGGCGTACCGACTCTGCGTAGTCGGGCGCGGCGACCAGGTCCACGCACGGCGCGCTGCAGCGGCCGATCTGATATTGCAGACACGGCCGCGAGCGATTACGAAAGACGCTGTCTTCGCAGCTGCGCAGCTTGAACAGCTTGTGCATCAGGCTCAAGGTTTCGCGCACGCCAGTCACGCCGGTGTACGGGCCGAAATAGCGCCCCTGCACCGCGCGCGGGCCACGGTGCAGCGCGATGCGCGGCCAGTCTTCGCGCGTCAGCAATACATACGGGTAACTCTTGTCATCGCGCAGCGAGACGTTGTAGCGCGGCGACAGCGACTTGATCAGCTGGTTTTCCAGCAGCAGCGCCTCGGCCTCGCTGCGGGTCACGGTGACGTCCATGCGCGCCACCTGCGACAGCATCGATGTCAGCCGCGCGTTCTTCGGCGTGCCGTTGAAATAGCTACCCACGCGCTTGCGCAGCGCGCCGGCCTTGCCCACGTACAGCAGCGTGTCGTCGCCCGCATACATGCGGTAGACGCCGGGCGCGGTGCTCAGTTGGGCAGCAAACGCCTTTCCATCGAAATCGGCTTTGGGCCTTGCGCTCATTCTGCTATCGAAACATCGCTCAGTTCGCCGCTTGCAAGGTCGTAACGCAAGACGGCATGGGCATCGGTCTCGGCAATCCAGACCGCACCTGCGGCAACCGCCAGCCCGGCCGGGCCATGCAGGCGGCGCGGCAGCTCGACCGTGGTCAATTCGCCACCGCCCAGACGCAGGCAACGCAGGCGACCGTTGCCGGTGTCGGCGATCCACAGCAGCGGCGAATCGGCGGCCAGGGCAATCGCTTGCGGAAACTGCAGGCGCGCGGTGCCGCGTGGGCCGTCCTGGTCGCCGAACAGCCATGTGCCCTGCCCGCCGACCAGGGTCTGCACCAGATCGCCGCGCAATTGCATGGTGCGGATCGACGAACCCAACCCGTCGCAGACGTAGGCCACCTGCTGCACCGCGGCCAATCCGGCCGGTTGCGCGAACGCGGCCAGATGGCCGCTGCCATCGCGGATTTCCAGCGCGCCGGTGCCTGCGCGCGCGGTCAACGCGGCGCTGCCCAGGTGATAGCTCCAGATGCGGTTGTCGCCAGCCATGGCGATCAATACCTGGTTGTCGACGATGGCCAGACCTTGCGGATAATTCAGCGCAGATGCGCTGGAGGACGCCAGCGGGCCTTCGACCGGCTCGCCGGAGCGACCGGTGCCGCACAAGGTGTCGACCTGCCCGCTGCGCAGGTTGATGCGGCGCAGGGCGTGATTGCCGGTGTCGGCGACATAGAGCTGGTCGCGCTCCAGCGCCAGGCCTTGCGGACGTCGAAACGCAGCCTCGCCGATGCCACCGTCGATCAGATCGGCATTGCCATGACCGAACTGGCGCAGCACGCGTCCGCCATGCGTGCATTCGAGCACGCGGTGATGGCCGGTGTCGGCGATATACAGGCGGTCTTCGGTGGCGGCCAGACCGGTCGGAAATTGCAGTTCCAGGCGCGGTTCGGCTTCGCGTTCGGCCACGCCATGCAGGTCGATGTCCGACGGCGGTTGCTGGCCTTCGCACAGCGCCACCAATGCCTTGTCCAGATCGCCGGTCACGCCGACCAGGCGCTGGCGCTCGCGGCCGTAAGCATCGAGCAGCACCAGCGTGGGCCAGGATTCGATACCGAAGCGGCGCCAGGTTTCCCAGTCCTTGTCGAGCAGGATCGGCGCACTCACACCATGCCCGCGCAGTTGCTTGAGCGAGCGTTGCGGCAAGCGCTCGCTATCGAAACGCGGCACCTGCACCACAATGACCTGCAGCCGCCCTGGGCTGCGTGCCTGCCAATGGGCCAGCTCGGCGAGGCGCTCGGCGCACCACACCGAACTGGCATTGACAAACGCCAGCACCAGCGCGCGTCCACGATGCTCCTGCAAGGTGGATGGCCTGGCGTTGAGCCAGGTAGGGAATTCCGGCAGTTCCTGGGTGAGCTGGGCAGTCATCCGCTAATTATGCCCAAGCCCGATTAGCTGCGGGTGAGCCTGGCCACGGTCTGGCTTGCAGCGGTGTCGACCAGCTGCCAGGCACGCTCGAAATCGTCCATGCCGCCGGTGTAGGGGTCGGGGATCTCGTCGCGCTCTGCAACGCCCGCCCACGGCAGCCAGAGTGCGACCTTGTCGCGCAGCGGCGCCGGGGCAAGCCGCTGCAGATCGCGCAGATTGCTGTTGTCGGCACACAGCACCCAATCGAAGTGTTCGAAGTCCGCTGCACGCACCTGACGGGCGCGCAATCCGGAAATATCCACGCCATGACCGCGTGCGCAGCGAATGGCGCGCGGGTCGGGTGGCTCGCCGGCATGCCAGTCGCCGGTGCCGGCCGAATCGACCTCGATCCGCCGCGACAACCGCGCCTGGTCCAGCCGCGCACGCAAGGCGCCCTCGCCCATCGGCGAGCGGCAGATGTTGCCCAGACACACGATCAAGACATTCATACCGACGCCACCCGCGTCTGCGCACGCGCCAGATCGTCCGGCGTATCGATGCCGGGCGGAAACTGTTCCGGCGTCAACGCTACCGCGATGCGGTAGCCGGCTTCCATCACGCGCAATTGTTCCAGCGACTCGATGCGCTCCAGCATGCCGGGCGGCATTGCCGCAAAACGCTGCAGAAATCCGGCGCTGTACGCGTAGATACCGATATGGCGCAGCCACTGACCGGCATCGGGCAAGGTCTCGCGCTGATTGGCGAAGCTGTCACGATGCCAGGGAATCGGCGCGCGGCTGAAGTACAGCGCATCGCCGTGCGCCGTGCGCACCAGCTTGACCACATTCGGATCGAACAGCTCGTGCGCGCCGTCCACCTGCGCAGCAAGCGTGGCCATTTCAGCGCCGGAGCGCAGCAGCAGCTCGGCGACTGCGCGGATACCGGCAGCAGGCGCAAACGGTTCGTCACCCTGCAGATTCACCACACAGGTCTCGACCTCCCAGCCGGCGATCCGTGCACATTCGGCAAGCCGGTCGGTTCCCGACATGTGCTCGCTGCCGGTCATCGCCACATGCACGCCAGCCAGGCCTTCGATCGCCTCGGCAATCCGCGCATCGTCGGTGGCCACCCAGACCTCGCGCGCACCTGCCAGCAGCGCCCGCTCGGCCACATGCTGGATCATCGGGCGATCGCCGATCAATTGCAGTGGCTTGCCCGGCAACCGCGTGGAGGCATAGCGCGCGGGAATGGCGACGACAAAATTTGCAGGCGTTGTGGTGGTCATGCGTACGCGCTCTGGGATGCAGGAATGTTTGTGGAAGCTAGATAGCCTAATCGCACGATGTATCTATGTGATTGAGCAAAGTCGCGGTATTCAGTTGGAGCAGCGATGCGCTACATCACTAGTACGCAGCTGCATACACTGCTCGCACATGCACACCGACCATTTTGATTGGTCCTTGCCCGCCCACCGTCGCGGGACCTTACGCGGCATGGATGCCGCGTAAGAGCCTACATGGATGTACTTGCGGCGTGTCCCGCGACGGTGGGCGGGCAAGGACCCTGCAGCCAAACCAAGATCACCATTGCCGGAAAAACCGCACTCACACACCCTGCCGACTCGCCAACTTGTCCAGACGATCCAGCAGACTCACCCAGAACGCGGCCGGCAGCTCCGCCTTGAGCGGAACGCTGTACAGCCACTCGTCGGCAAACGGCCTGCACTTCACTGCGTCCTTTTCGGTCATCAGCACCGGCAAGCGGCTGCCGAAACTGAAATCCGCAGCGCGATACACATGATGATCGGGGAAGGCATGCGGCACTACGCCAATGCCGCGCGCGCGCAGCATCGCAAAGAAGCGTTCCGGATGCGCGATCCCGGCCACCGCGTGCACGCGTTGCCCGGCAAGCATGCTCAATGGCTGCACACGCTTGCCATCCATCGGTTGCACGCTGTCGATGCTCAGGCGCATCTGCCACTCGCCAAAACCGGCGTCTTCAGGTGTCTGCGGTGTCGCCGCAGCGCTGCCCTGCCCCAGATTGACCACACGGAAATCGCAATCGCGCGCACGCGCTGCAGGTTCGCGTAGCGGACCGGCCGGCAGCAGGCGCCCGTTGCCGTAGCGGCGCTGACCATCGACCACTTCGATTTCCACATCGCGCGCAAGCCGGTAGTGCTGCAGCCCATCGTCGCAAACGACGATGTCGCAGCCTGCCTCGACGAGTGCGCGTGCCGCGGCCAGACGATCGCTATCCACGCGCACCCGCGCACCGGTTTTCCAGGCGATCAATACCGGCTCGTCACCGCCGAGCGCTACAGGCGTGTCCGCTTCGACCCAACGCGCCGTGCCCGATTCGTCACGGCCATAGCCACGACTGGCAACACCCGGCATCCAGCCGGCTTCCTGCAATTTGGTCACCAAGGCGATCGTCAGCGGCGTCTTGCCGGTGCCGCCGGCAGTGACATTGCCCACCACGATCACCGGCACCGGCACGCCGTGGCGCTTGCGCCAGCCGCGGCGATAAAGTGCGCGTCGCAGCGCGATGGCAGCCCCATAGACCGGCGCAAGCATGCGCGCCGATAGCGGAATCGGCGCATTGTCGTACCAATAGCCCGGCGTGCGGGCGCCGCGCTTGCTCATGCCTGCCGTTCGCGGAACTGCATGCCGTGCAGGTGCGAATACAACCCGCCCTGCGCCAGCAATTCACTGTGCGTACCGCGCTCGACGATGCGGCCCTGATCCATCACCAGTACCTGATCGGCATGTTCGATCGTGGACAGGCGGTGCGCGATCACCAGCGTGGTGCGGTCCGGCATCAGCTTGTGCAAGGCGTCCTGCACCAGCCGTTCGGATTCGTTGTCCAGCGCGGCGGTGGCTTCGTCCAGAATCAGGATCGGCGCGTCCTTGAGCATCGCGCGCGCGATCGCCAAGCGCTGGCGCTGCCCGCCGGACAGACGCCCGCCCTTGGTGCCCACGTGCGATTGCAAACCGTCCGGCAACTGCGCGACGAACTCCATCGCATTGGCACCCAGAATCGCGCGCTCCAACTGGCTCGCATCTGCGCTGCGCATTTCGCCATAGGCCACGTTGTCGGCGATGCTGCCGTCGAACAACATCACCTGTTGGCCGACCAGCGCGATCTGCCGGCGCAGATCGGCCAACGCGTACGCCTGCACTGGATGACCGTCGAGCAGGATCTGCCCGGCCTCGGCTTCGTAGAAGCGCGGAATCAGCTTGATCAGGCTGGATTTACCGCTGCCCGAGCGCCCGACAATCGCCGTCACCGTGCCCGGCTGCGCAACGAAACTCACCCCCGCCAGCGCCGGATTCACCTGACCCGGATAGCGCGCAGTGACATCGCGGAATTCGATCAAGCCCTTCGCACGCTTGAGCGGGATCGCGCCTTGGTCCGGCTCGTCGGGGCTGTCGAGCACCGAGAACAGGCGCTCGGCCGACGCCAGGCCGCGTTGCACCATGTTCTGCACATTGGTGAGCTGCTTGAGGCCAGGAATAATCGTCAGCATCGAGGTCATCAGCACCACGAAGTCGCCTGCGGTCAGCCGCCCCGCCAGTGCCTGCGCACCGGCCACGAACAACAGCGCCGACAGACCGATCGCGCCGATCATCTGCACGGTGGCCGTGGAAATGCCACGCGTGGATTCGACCTTCATCGCCAGCCGCAGATTGCGGTCGGCCAGCGCGCCGTAGCGCTCCATTTCGGTCTGTTGCGCGCCGTAGATCTTGACCTCCTGATGGCTGGACAAGGTCTGGTCGGCCGCCTGCAACAGATGCGCGCCGCTTTCCTGGATGCTGTGGCTGATGCGGCGATAGCGTCGCGCCACCTTGTCCATCACCCAGGCCAGCACCGGTGCCAGCACCAGGATGGTCAGCGTGACCTGCCAGCTATGCCACAGCATCAGCGCCAACGCACCGATCACCTGCAACGACTGCTGGATCATCACCTTGACCGCATCCACCGCCGCCTGCGCCACTTGATCCGAGTCCGAACCCAGGCGTATCAGCATCGACGGCACCGGCTCGGAATCGAACCGCGATCCCGGCAGGCGCAGATACTTGGACATCACCTTGACACGCAGATCGCGCGCGATGCTGCGCGCGGACTTGCCCATCGCCATATCGGTGATGTAACCGGCAATGCCGCGCACCACGAACAACAGGATGATCTGCACCGGCAGCCAGCGACTGACTTCGGCGTTCTTGTAGATGAAGGTTTCGTCGGTGATCGGCTTCATCAACGCCAGAAAGCCGGTGGTGCCCGCCGCTTCGACCAGCGCGGCAATCAGCGCGGCGATCAGCAACAGACGGTACGGCTTGGCGAAGGCCAGCAGGCGACGGTACGTGCGCCAGGACGATGCTGGCGCCGGGCGGTCGTTGGAAGGAGTCACTGGCGGGTTCCGTTATTGCGTGTGTTGCCGGCAGCGCCGGTCGCAGCAGAAGTGCCGGCTTGGGGCGCAGTGGCGATCGCGATACGGCGAAAGCCCAGTTGCCCCAACGCATCCTGCGCAGTCACCACCGCTTGATACGGCGTACGCGCATCGGCGCGCATCAGCACCGTCTGCTCACGGTCATCGCCGGCGATCTGCGCGATGGTCTGCTTGAGCGAATCCACATCCGAGCGCAGCACTTCCTGGTCGTTGATGAAGTAATGCCCGTCGGCATTGACCAGCACGCTCAACGCACGTGGCGGCGCACTGGTGTGTTGGTCGCTGGCAGTCGGCAGCTGCAATTGCAGCGTGGAGCGTGCGTCGAAAGTCGTGGTCACCACGAAGAAGATGATGAGGACAAGAATGACGTCAATCAATGGCACCAGGTCGATATGCGGCTCGTCCTGGCTTCGGTCACTGCCGATGCGCATCCGTCAGCCCTTTGCCATGACGGGCTTGGTACCCGCCGCAACCGGCGCCGCAGCGACCGGCATCGCACGGCCATCCATCGTATCCAGCAACAACGTGGCTTCCTGCTCCATCTCGATGATGTAGCCGGCGATGCGGCCCTTGAAGAAGCGATGCGCCATCAATGCGGGCACCGCAATGATCATGCCGGTGGCCGTGCACACCAACGCCTTGCCGATGCCGCCAGCCAGTTGGTTCACATCGCCAACGCCGTGATCGAGGATGCCCATGAACATCTGGATCATGCCGACCACGGTCCCCAGCAGACCCAGCAACGGCCCGGCCGAGGCAATCGTGCCCAAGGCATTCAGATAGCGCTCCATGCGGTGCACCACATGTCGGCCGGTGTCTTCGATACGTTCGCGGATCAACTCGCGCGGGCGGCCACGCACGTCCAGCGCGGCAGCGAGCAAGGCGCCCAGCGGCGAATTGCGACGCAGCGACTCGATATGGCCGGGATCCAGCTTGCCACGCGCGGCCCAGTTGCGGACCTCTTCGCCCAGACCTGGCGGAGTCACCTCGTTGCGGCGCAGGCTCCACAGACGCTCCAGCACGATCGCCAGGGCGATCACGCCCAGCAACAGCAACGGCACCATCGGCCAACCGCCCGCCTTGACCAGCTCCAACACGATTCGATTCCTCCGGCAACGCGGCCGCCTATTCGCTGGCCGATAGGATAGCAGCCGACCGCCGCCGTTCTGCAGCATCCCACAGCCGCGGCTGCCAGCGCCGTCGCTCGCGGACCTGCAGACCGTCGGCGCCCAGCCAGACCCGGATCGCGCCGGCCTGTGCGGTGTCGAGCAGCTCGGCGCCACTGCCCTGCCAGCGTTGCACCACCTCCGCACGCGGGTGGCCGAAGCGGTTGCCGTGCCCGGAGGACACCAGTGCCAGCCGCGCGCCGGTCGCGGCAATGAACCCGGCATGCGAGCCGTCGGCGCTGCCATGGTGCGGAACGATCACCAGATCGGCGCGTAGCTCGGACAGATGCCCATGCATCAATCGACGTTCGACGATCTCGCCGATGTCGCCCGGCAGCAGCGCGCTTGCATACCGCGTCTCCACCCGCAGCACGCAGCTGGACTGATTGCGCAGATACGGAAAACCGGCACTCGGATGCAGGAAGCGAAAGCGCACGCCGTCCCATTCCCACTGTTGGCCGGCATGGCAGCGCGTGCTGACGTCCAGCGGTGCATCCGGCGGGGCAGCCGTCATGGCAACAGGCAATTCCGCACGCACTGCTGCATAGCCGCCGGCATGATCGGCATCGGCATGACTGAGCACGATGGCATCCAGGCGGCGCAGGCCGAGCGCACGCAATGCCGGCAGCACCACCCGCTCGCCGGCGTCGAAGCCATCGCGCACTGCAGGGCCGGTATCGAACAACAGCGCATGCCGTTGCGTGCGCACCAGCACCGCCAGGCCCTGCCCCACGTCCAGCACCTGCACATCCGCCTCGCCGGCTGCAGGCAGTTCGCAGTCCGGCCATAGCAGTGGCAACCACAACAGCAAGGCCAGTGACTTGCCGGGCGTACCGCGCGGCAGCAACAGCCAGAACGCACCGAGCAAGGCCAACACCAGCGCTATCGCATCGGATTCGGGCACCCACCACAACGCCACCGAGGTCTGCCCGAGCCAGACGAAACCCGGCCAGGTCAGCTCGAAACACCAGCCGGCCAATCGCCATGCCCACACGCCCGCGCCTGGATGGAGCGCTTCGAGCGCAGTGCCCAGCAAGGCGAGCGGCACCACCACGAAGGTCCACCATGGGATCGCAACAAGATTCGCGAATGGCCCGACCAACGACGCCTGCCCGAACAGGCTGACCGTCAGCGGCAGCAGGCCGACGGTGGCGACGGTCTGCGCCGACAAAAAGCCGCGCAGGATGGCGCGATCGTCGGACGGCAGGCACCACACCAACCAGGCCACCCCCGCGAAGCTGAGCCAGAAGCCGGCGACCAGGACGCTCAGCGGGTCCCACAGCACGACAGCCAACAAGGCGAGCGCAAGGATCTGCGCGGTCGTGGCACGGCGGCGCACAACCCGCGCCAGCGCGACCACAGCAATCATCAACACCGTGCGCACGGTGGGCAGCGCCAATCCTGCCAGCACTGCGTACGCAGCGGCGGCGAGTAATGCCGCGATGGCCGCGGCGTGGAGGCGTGGAAGGCGCGTTCCCAGAGCGGGCCACACTCGCCAGAGTCCGGCAACCAGCATCGCGAAGAACGCGGCGACCAATCCAACATGGAATCCGGAGATTGCGATCAGATGGCTGAGCCCGGTCGCACGCAGCGTCGCCCAGGCCGCATCGTCCAGCCCGCGTGTGTCGCCTAGCGCGAGTGCGCGCAGATAAGGCGCTGAAGGCCCGGGCACGTGCTCGGCAATCCGCTGCGACATGCGGTCGCGCCAGGCATCCACGCCACGCGATGCCGCGATTTGCCTTGCGGCAGCAGGGACGCGCACGTAACCGGTCGCGGCAATGCGCTGCGCCAGTGCCTGACGTTCGGCATCGAACCCACCGGGATTGCGCAGGCCACGCGGCGCCCGCAGCTTGAGGCGCAATTGCCAACCTGCACCCGCGCGCAATGCTGCGCGTGGACCGATGTGTTCGGCACCGAAGTCGTCGTACCAGGCCAACTGCAGCAGCTTGCCGCGCAGCGATGCGGGTTGTGTGTGGTCGTCATCCACCCGCAGCTGAAAGCGCGTGCGTCGCTGCTCGGCCACCGGCAGTCCAACGATCTGGCCGCGCACCGCCAGCCCGCGCGCTTCGTGTTGTGGGAGCAGCTGCGCCCGCAAGGTGCCGGTGACTTGCCAGCCCATCAGACCGAAGCCGCACAGTGCCGTTGCCGTCGCCAGCAACAACGAGCTCCGTTGCGGCCGCAGCCACAGGGTCAAACCGATACTCAGCGCACCTGCACACGCAAAAGTCGCGTAGACCGCACGCGGCAACACCGCAGGCCACCAGGCGCACACCACCACGCCCAGCAGCAACGCCGCTGCAGCGGCGACCGCCGATCCTGCGCGCGGCGCCGACGGCACTGGTGTCGATACATCCATGTTGCAGGCCGCTATCCCGTCTGTGGTCCATCCACCGATTCAAGCTAATTGATCGCACAGCTGGACCACAGCGGCGATCGGCGCATTGACGGGTAGGAAGACGGCTGTGCACGTGACACACGCATCGTTCCGCCATGCATTCGCCTCGATTTCATGGCCGCAGCGCTATGTTCAGCGCTGTCTTCGAGGAGCTCCCCCATGCGTAAAGGCATTGCATTGATTGTCGGCGTGACCGGCATTTCCGGTTACAACCTCGCCAACGTGTTGGTCGCCGACGGTTGGACCGTCTACGGCCTGGCGCGGCGTCCGCTTGCCCAGGACGGCGTGATTCCGGTGGCAGCCGATCTGCTGGATGCCGGGAGTACCGCCAACGCGCTGCGCGGCCTGCCGATCACCCACGTGTTCTTCTGCACCTGGACCCGGCGCGACACCGAGCGTGAGAACGTCGAGGCCAACGGCGCGATGATGCGGCATCTGTGCGAGGCGTTGAGCGATGCGCCGCTGCAGCACATGGCGCTGGTCACCGGCACCAAGCACTATCTGGGTGCGTTCGAGAACTACGGCAGCGGCAAGGCCGAAACCCCGTTTCGCGAAAGCGAGCCGCGCCAGCCTGGCGAGAATTTCTACTACACGCTGGAAGATCTGTTGTTCGCGAACGCCGAGCAACACGGCTTCGACTGGAGCGTGCATCGCTCGCACACCATGATCGGCATGGCCAATGGCAGCAATGCGATGAACATGGGCGTGACGCTGGCGGTGTACGCGTCGCTGTGCAAGCACACCGGTCAGCCGTTCGTGTTCCCCGGCTCGCAAGCGCAGTGGAACAGCCTCACCGACCTCACCGACGCAGGCCTGCTTGGCAGGCAGCTGGCCTGGGCCGGCCTGAGCCCGGCAGCACGCAATCAGGCCTTCAATACCGCCAACGGCGATGTGTTCCGCTGGCGCTGGATGTGGGGCCAGATTGCCGACTTCTTCGGGCTCGAAGCGCTCCCCTGCCCCGAAACGCCGGCGCCGCTGGAAGCACGCTTGAGCGAGACGGCGCCCGCCGTGTGGGCAGAGATCGCCAAGCAGCATGATCTGGTGGAGGCCGACGTCAACCGACTGGCATCGTGGTGGCATACCGATGCCGACCTGGGCCGCGAGATCGAGTGCGTCAACGATATGACCAAGAGCCGCGAGCTGGGCTTTCTGGACTTCTACGACAGCCGCGCCTCGTTCCTGGAGCTGTTCACGCGATTGCGTGCGCAGCGCATCATTCCCTGATGCGCAAGGTCGCCGTCACATTCGTGGCGGCGACCGCGTGTTGTCAAAGCGCCAGTTTGATTCGATAGCGCTTGCGGGCACCACAGCGTGAGCAAGCGTGTTGCCGCACCATCCGGCCGATGCATCGGCAACCGAAATCAGGATTTTCAAACTGAAATCCGGATTTCAACAAGACTCAGCCGCCAGAAATTCCGACGGCTGGGCGTTGCTTACACCGCAGACGGCGCCAACTCGCGCAGCTTGCCCTGATGCAGCTCCAGCACGCGATCCAGACGACGCGCCAGGCTGCGATCGTGCGTCACCAGGACCAGACTGGTGCGCTGGGCACGATTGAGTTCCAGCATCAGCTCGAACACGGTCTCCGCAGTCTTGTCGTCCAGATTGCCGGTGGGCTCATCGCCCAGCACGCAGCCCGGCTTGTTCACCAGCGCACGTGCCACCGCCGCACGCTGACGCTCGCCGCCGGACAACTCGCTGGGCTTGTGCTCGATGCGATGCCCCAGCCCGACCGATTCCAGCAACTGCAATGCCTGCGCCCTGGCCACCGACACCTCTTTGCCGGACAGCAACACCGGCATCATCACGTTTTCCAACGCGGTGAATTCCGGCAGCAGATGATGGAACTGGTACACGAAGCCCAACGCCTGATTGCGCAGCTTGCCGCGCTCGCCATCGGACAGTGCAGACATGCGCCGACCGGCCACATACACCTCGCCCGAGGTCGGAATATCCAACCCACCAAGCAGATGCAGCAGCGTGCTCTTGCCCGCACCGGAGGCTCCGACAATGGCGACGGTTTCGCCAGTCGCCACGGTGAGATCCAATCCGTCGAATACCGGCGTACGCATCTTGCCTTCGGCGTAGGTCTTGGCCAGACCCTCGGCCCGAATCACTGCCTCTGCTTGGTTTGGCTTTTGCACGACCGATTCCCGAATCCCGAATCCCGAATCCCTGATCTCATTCATAACGCAGCGCCTCCGCCGGCTGCGTACGCGAGGCGCGCCATGCCGGATACAAGGTCGCCAGGAAGCTCATCACCAACGCCACCACAGTGATCACCACAACGTCCTGGGTCTGCATATCGGTCGGCAGGCCGGTGATGTAATACACGTCCTCCGGCAACAGCTTGACGCTGAAGATCGTCTCGATCACACCGAGGATGCGCTCGAGATTGAGCGTCAGCACGATGCCGCCGATCACCCCCATGATCGTGCCCATGAAGCCGATCAGCGAGCCCTGCACCATGAACACCTGCATCACGCCCGCAGGCGACAGGCCCAGCGTGCGCAGGATGGCGATATCGGCCTGTTTGTCGGTCACCAGCATCACCTGCGAAGACACCAGGTTGAACGCGCCCATCGCCACGATCAGCGATAGCAGGATGCCCATCACGGTCTTTTCCATCTTCAACGAGTGGTAGAGATTGGCGTTTTCCTGGGTCCAGTCGCTGACCCGGTACGGACCATGCAACTTGATCGCAAGATCACGCGCCACCGTCCATGCCTGATCCATGTCGTGCAGCCGCAGCCGCACGCCGGTGACCCCATCCATGCGCAGCACGCGCGCCAGGTCCTGCATGTTGACCACCGCCAGACCGCGGTCGATCTCGTTGTAGCCGGCCTCGAAAATCCCGCTGACGGTGAAGCGCTTGAGCCGCGGCATCGCGCCCAGCGGCGTGGCCTGGGTATCGCTGAGCAACACCACGATGCTGTCGCCGACATCCACGCCCAGCCAGATCGCCAGCTCCTTGCCGATGACGATGTTGTAGGAGCCCGGGGTCAGACTATCCACCGAGCCCTGCTGCATCTTCTTGGCCAGCACCGAGACCTTGCCTTCTTCGGCAGGAATGATGCCGCGCACGATCGCCGGCTGCTTGCGCGGGCCCTGCAGCAACGATTCGGTCTCGATGTAAGGCGCGGCACCGGCGATACGCGGGTCAGCAGTGGCGACCTCGACCGCATGCTGCCAGTCGCGCATCGGCGCGCCGTCCGCACTGACCGTTGCATGCGCGGCCATCTGCAACAGACGATCGCGGATTTCCTTCTGGAAACCGCTCATCACGGCCAGCGTGGTGATCAGCACCGTCACCCCCAGGGCGATGCCCAGGATCGATGCCATCGAGATAAACGAGATGAAGCCATTGCGCCGTTTGGCACGCAGATAGCGCAAGCCGATGGCAACCGGGATAGGTTTGAACATGCGGTTCAACCAGGAAAGGGACGCCATGGTGCCACTTGCGGCGGCCCGGACGAAATGGCGTGCGCCTGAGCGGCCAGACGCAGTTCACGTCGTTGCGCTGCCGGCAACGTATCGGGCCAGAAATGCAGTCGCTCGCGGCGTGCATCCAGGCGCGTCCACGACACCACCGCAATCGGCCCACGCCATGCGACCTGCAGGCTTTGCACCTGCGCGCCGTCAACGCTGGCGGGCATTTCGCTCCAGGGCACAACCACTTGCCGCACTGGCGAACGCAACAGCACGCGCAACGATCGCCCACCGGCCAACAGCGCGTAGGCAGACAACACCGCCGCCAGCCACGCGGGCACCCCGCTACGCCAGACCGCCCACAGCGCCAGCGCGTTCAACACGCTCAATGCGCAAACCAGCCCGCGCGAAGGCCGCCATTCAAGCTGGCAAGGCGCGGATATCGGCAATGAGTGCGGCGTTGTCGGCATCGGGGCAGGCCTCGTATCCCATGAACCAGCGCCACAACTTATCGTCTTCGCAATCCAGCAGCTGTAGGAAAACCGCGCGCTCGGACTCGGACGCCTGCGCCCAGCGTTGATCCAGGTAGCGCCCGAACAACTGATCGAGCTCGCGCATACCGCGCCGGCAGCGCCAGCGCAGTTTTTTCAGCAGGGTTTCTTCATCCATCTCACTCTCCTCGCCTGACGCGGCGCCGAAAACGACAGCGGCACCAGACCAAGGGCCGGTGCCGCTGTGAACCACCTCCCCGCCAAGGCGGGGCCTCATTGCCTTGCGATCAGGCGCGGCGCGCCATCATCAACTTCTTGATTTCGGCAATCGCCAGCGCCGGGTTCAGCCCCTTCGGACAGGTCCGCGCGCAGTTCATGATGGTGTGGCAGCGATACAGCTTGAACGGATCTTCCAGATCGTCCAGACGCGCGCCGGTGTCTTCATCGCGCGAATCGATGATCCAGCGGTACGCCTGCAGCAGGATCGCCGGGCCCAGATAACGCTCGCCATTCCACCAGTAACTTGGGCAGCTGGTCGAGCAGCAGGCGCACAGGATGCATTCGTACAACCCATCGAGCTTGCGGCGATCTTCCGGCGACTGCAGGCGCTCGCGATCCGGCGGCGGCGGCGTCTGGGTACGGATCCACGGCTTGATCGACGCGTACTGCGCGTAGAAATGCGTCAGATCCGGCACCAGATCCTTGATCACGCTCATGTGCGGCAGCGGATAGATCGGCACTTCGGCCTTGCCGCAGGCATCGATCGCCTTGGTGCAGGCCAGCGTGTTGGTGCCGTCGATGTTCATCGCGCATGAACCGCAGATGCCTTCGCGGCAAGAGCGACGGAACGCCAGTGTCGGGTCGATCTCGTTCTTGATCTTGATCAGCGCGTCCAACACCATCGGGCCGCACTTGTCGAGATCGATCTCATAGCTGTCGGTCCGCGGGTTGGCGTCGCCATCCGGATCCCAGCGGTAGACCTTGAAGGTGCGCGTGTTCTTGGCGCCCTGTGCAGGGTAATGCTTGCCCTTGCCGATCTTTGAATTCTTGGGGAGGGTGAACTCTGCCATAGCTGCTCTCGTTGGCTCAGGCGATGCGCGGTGCGAACGACAGCCGCACCGTGCGCATGAAGGTAAAGACGATGGATCCCGCCACCGAAGCGGCGGTGCAGCGACCGGCGTATTGCCGGCCCTGCTCCTGCGTGATGAAACGCCCCGACCGCTGCAAGCGATTGCCGCTGCGCCAGGACAACCCGGCGAGTGGCTTCAATGCAGCGAGAGAGCGTTGCATGCGCATCGATCAGTAGACGCGCGGCTTCGGCGGGACGACATCCACGTCCTGACTCAGCGTGTACATGTGCACCGGGCGATATTCGAACTCGCACTTGCCCTTGTCGTCGACGGTGACCAGCGTGTGCTTCTGCCAGTTGACGTCGTCGCGGTCCGGGAAGTCTTCGTGCGAATGCGCGCCACGGCTTTCCTTGCGCTGCTCGGCCGAATTGATCGTCGCCACCGCATTGAGCAGCAGGTTGTTCAACTCGTAGGTCTCGATCAGATCCGAGTTCCAGACCAGCGAGCGGTCGGAGACCTTGACGTCTTCGAAGGTGGCGAAGATCTCGGCCATCTTGTCCACGCCTTCCTTCAGCGTCTTGCTGGTGCGGAACACGGCAGCATCGGACTGCATGGTGCGCTGCATGTTGTCGCGGATCACCGAGGTCGGCGTGGAGCCGTTGGCGTAGCGCAACTTGTCCAGCAGGCCGAGCGCCTTGTCGCAGGCATCCGACGGCAACGTCTTGTGCGGCTGGTTGGGCTTGACCGTCTCGGCGCAGCGGTTTGCCACCGCACGGCCGAACACCACCAGATCCAGCAGCGAGTTGGAACCCAACCGGTTGGCACCGTGCACCGACACGCAGGCGGCTTCACCGATCGCGTACAGGCCAGGCACCACGGCATCCGGGTCGTCGCCCTGCTTGCGCACGACTTCCCCGTAGAAATTGGTCGGAATGCCGCCCATGTTGTAGTGCACGGTCGGCAGCACCGGGATCGGCTGCTTGGTCACGTCCACACCGGCAAAGATGTGCGCGCTTTCGGCAATGCCGGGCAGCTTTTCGTTGATGACTTCCGGGCCGAGATGGGTCAGGTCGAGCAGGATGTGATCCTTGTGCTCGCCCACGCCACGGCCTTCGCGGATCTCCACCGTCATCGAGCGCGAGACCACATCGCGCGATGCCAGATCCTTGTAATGCGGTGCGTAGCGCTCCATGAAGCGCTCGCCGTTGCTGTTGCGCAGGATGCCGCCTTCGCCGCGCACACCCTCGGTGATCAGGCAGCCCGCACCGTAGATGCCGGTGGGATGGAACTGCACGAACTCCATGTCCTGCACCGGCAGGCCGGCACGCATCACCAGGCCGCCGCCGTCACCGGTACAGGTGTGGGCGGAGGTGGCGCTGAAGTAGGCACGGCCATAGCCGCCGGTGGCCAGCACCACGCCGTGGGCACGGAACAGATGCAAGGTGCCGTCCGCCATGTCCAGCGCAAGCACGCCGCGGCAGACGCCTTCTTCGTCGAAGATCAGATCGAGCGCAAAGTACTCGATCATGAAACGCGCGTTATGCGCCAGCGACTGCTGATACAGCGTGTGCAACATGGCGTGACCGGTACGGTCGGCCGCCGCGCAGGTGCGCTGTGCAGACGGGCCTTCGCCGTACTTGGTGGTCATGCCACCGAACGGGCGCTGATAGATCTTGCCCTCTTCGGTACGCGAGAACGGCACGCCGTAATGTTCGAGTTCGATGATGGCCGGGATCGCCTCGCGACACATGTACTCGATCGCGTCCTGGTCGCCCAGCCAATCGGAGCCCTTGATGGTGTCGTAGAAGTGGTAGCGCCAGTCGTCTTCGCCCATGTTGCCGAGCGCGGCAGAAATACCGCCCTGCGCTGCGACGGTATGCGACCGGGTCGGGAAGACCTTGGTCAGGCAGACCGTCTGCAGGCCCTTCTGGGCCAGGCCGAACGTGGCGCGCAGGCCGGCGCCGCCGGCGCCCACCACGACCATGTCGTACTTGTGTTCCGTAATCTTATAAGCGGACATCTAATCTGGATTCCTGTTCTGGGTGCCCGATGACTCAGGCACCGCCCAGCGCGATGCGCGCCACTGCGAAAATGCTGACGATCGCACCGAGCGCGGCGACGAACTTGACCGTGGTCTGCAACGCCAGCGCCAGCAACGAGTTGTGGATGTAGTCCTCGAGCACGACCTGCAGACCGATCTGCGCATGCCAGAACATCGCCACCAGGAAGCCGACCAGCAAGATCGCGTTCCAGGGTTTGGACACGGCCGCAACGGCGGTCGGGTAGTCCGAACCGAGCAGGCTCAGCACGAAGACCAGGAACCAGATCGACAACACCACCAGCGCGGTGGCGGTCAGTCGCTGCAGAACGAAATGCTCGGTGCCGGTCTTGGCCGCGCCCAGACCACGCACATTTTTCAGCGGGGTGCGGTAACGGTTCATGCGCCAGCTCCAATCAATACATAGGCCCAGATCGCAGCGGTGATCAGCAGGCTGACCAGCACCGAGGCCCAGCCGCTACGCACGAAGGCAGGAATGCTGTAGCCATACCCGAAGTCCTGCACGATATGGCGGATGCCGTTGGACAGATGGTAGGCAAATGCCCATGTCCAGCCGAACAGGAAAAGCTGGCCATACCAGGCGCCAAGCTGCTGCGTGAGGCAGGTCCAGTGGTCCTGGCCGAGCATCAACACCAGCAAAGCGGCGGCAATCACCAGCGCGCCTCCTGACAGAATGATGCCGGTCGCTCGATGCAGGATCGAGGTGACCATTTGTATCTGCCAGCGGTACACCTGGAGATGCGGGGAAAGAGGACGTTCTCGGATCGCCATTCGCTGGGCTCATTATCTCGGCTGGGCGGCACTAGGCCGCTGTGGCTAAAAGCTGATCAGAAATCGATGCAGCGTCCATTTTTTTCCCAGTCGCCGTAGCGCGTTGGCTCAGGGCCGTCGCGCCCACCAATCTCCTTGGGCAGTGGCTGCTTCTCGGGAATGTGCTCCTGAGAAGAAGGCTGCGTTTCGGAATCCTGCGCTGGGGTGGGGGTTGGATGGCCTATCATAGTGGTCTCACAACAGTGCGATTTTAGTCCTCCCCTTCCGTGGCTGACAACCTGAATCTTATTCCGCAGGGTTTTGGCTCCCTGCACGACATGCAATACGTCCGCTTGATCGGGACGGATGCAGTGGCGTTCGCGCATGCGCAATTTGCCAACGACGTACAGGCGCTGGCGGTTGGGCAGTGGCAGTGGAATGCGTGGTTAACTGCGAAGGGGCGCGTGATTGCCATCTTCGCACTGTTGCGTGAGGACGACACGCACGTATTGATGCTGTTGCCCGACGGCAACGCGGCCGAGATCGCCTTGCAACTGGGCCGTTTCGTGTTCCGGCGCAAGCTCAAGATCGTTGTTGCAGCGCTATCTGCCTACGGCGGATTCGACGCAGCGCAACGCGCGCAGGGCGCACAGGCCGATATCGGAACGCAGCGTATCGAATTGGATATGGGATCGACTGCCCTGCCCCGCACCTTGCTGTTGCACACCGACCAGGCATTGGCAGCGCCTATCGAATTGCCGGGCGTGGATGCGCAGTGGCGCCGCGCCGATCTGCAACTGGGGTTGGTCCGCCTGCCCGATGCACAACGGGAGCAGTGGACACCGCAACAGTTGGCACTGGATCGCCTGCACGCCTTCAGCGTGAAAAAAGGCTGCTACCCCGGCCAGGAAATCGTCGCGCGCACGCACTTCCTGGGCAAGGCCAAACGCGCCTTGCAGCTCTTGGAAGTCGATGGCGCCATCGAGGCGGGCGATGCGGTCACACTGGATGGCACGGCCATCGGCACGCTGGTGAGTGTTGCCGGCACTCTTGCGCTGGCGGTGCTGCCGCTGGAGCTGGCATTGGACGCCACCACCGCACTGCAAGCGGGCGCGCACAGCGCACGCCCACTTGCCATGACATCCGGATTGGAGCGTTAAGCCGGATCCAGCCGCTCGCCGGTGGCCGGGTCGAAGAAGTGCAGCGCCTCGCTACGCAACGCCAGGCGCAGTGGCTGACCGACCGCCGGCAAGGCCTGCGGCGCGACGCGGATGACCAGTGGCTGACCGCCACGATCCAGGTTGAGGAAGATCTCGTTGCCGACCGGCTCGATGACTTCCACCTTCGCCTCGAAGCCCAGCAGCGCATCGCGCGACGGCTGCAGATGCTCCGGGCGCACGCCGACGATCACCTCGCGACCGAACCAGCTGCGATCCACCCGCGCCGCACCCAGCGGCACACGCCAGCCGTCGGCCATGACCAGATGCAGGCCGTCCTGCTCATCCAGCCGTCCCTGCAGCATGTTCATTGCCGGGCTGCCGAGAAAGCCGGCCACGAACAGATTGGCCGGGCGGTCGTACAGCGCCATCGGGCTGTCGATCTGCTGGATCACCCCATCCTTGAGCACCACGATGCGCTGGCCGAGCGTCATCGCCTCGACCTGGTCGTGGGTGACGTAGATCATGGTGGTGCCAAGCTTGCGATGCAGCTGCGCAATCTCGGTACGCACGCTGTGGCGCAGCTTGGCATCCAGATTGGACAGCGGTTCGTCGAGCAGAAACACCGACGACTCGCGCACCATCGCCCGGCCCAAGGCCACACGCTGACGCTGGCCGCCGGACATCGCCTTGGGCAGCTTGTCCAGCATCGGGGTCAGGCCCAGCAGTTCGGCGGCGTTATTGACGCGTTCGGCGATGACCTGCTTGGGATGGCCGCGCAGCTTGAGTCCAAAGGACAGGTTTTCGGCCACGGTCATGTGCGGATACAGCGCATAACTCTGGAACACCATGGCGATGTCGCGGTCTTTCGGCGCCACGTCGTTGACCACGCGCTCGCCGATCTTCAGCGTGCCGGCGCTGATGTCCTCGAGCCCGGCGATCATGCGCAGCAGGGTCGACTTGCCGCAGCCGGATGGCCCCACCAGCACCATCAGCTCGCCATCGGCGACCTCGAAGCTCGCACCCTGCACTGCGACCTGGCCGTTCTCGTAGACCTTGCGGACACCTTCCAACTGCACTTTCGCCATCTTCGGCCTCAACGTAAGTTGTGCGCCCTGCCCTCGGCCCTCCCGACGGCGGTGACGCCACACGCGCCTGCAAGGAAATCTCCTGCAAGCGAATGCATTGGTTTATTCTGACATGTAATCGTTTTCACATGGCAACATCGATCTCGGGAGGGACCATGACGCCAGTTACCCACGCCGCTGTTTCAAGCGGTGCAGCCTACCGTGTCAGGCCAGGCATTCCGCCACGCGTGTGCAGCTATACCGCACCGGCGCTAACCCCTGACAGCCACTTGCTGCAACAATCGGGGATTGGGCGCGCGCGTCCATCTCCCGCTGCGCACACGCCAGTGTCGCTCAGGAACAGACGTACCGACCGCCGGCTGTCCGGCGCCTTTCCGACAAGCTGCTGATAACGATGTCTCCAGAATCTGAAATTCGGTCCATGCACAACACCCTGATCCTGTTCGGCGCAACCGGCGATCTCGCCCAGCGCTATCTGTTTCCTTCCCTGCTGCGACTGTTCGTCGATGGCCTGCTGCCGGAGGATTTCCGTATCCGTGCGCTGGCCTTGTCGCCGCACGACACCGAGGCCTTCCGCGAAGTGCTGCGGCCGCGCCTGACCCAGGCCTTGCCGATCGCCACGCCCGAACAGATCGAAACGCTGATGCAGCGGGTCGACTACCGCTCGGTGGATCTGCGCGATGCCGAATCGGTGGCCAACGCCGTGCGCGAGCTGGCCAGCCGCCAGTGCGTGAGCTACCTGGCGATTCCGCCGGGCCTGTACATCAGCACCTGCCAGGGTCTGGCCCTGGGTGGTGCGCTGGCGGCGCCGCATCGATTGATGCTGGAAAAGCCGATCGGCCACGATTCGGACAGCGCCCGCGAGATTTTGCAGTCGATCGGCGCGCTGATCGACGAAGACCGCGTGTTCCGCCTGGACCATTACCTCGGCAAGGCGGCGGTGCAGAACCTGATCGCGCTGCGCTTCGGCAATACGCTGCTGGAAGCGGTGTGGAACCGCACCTACATCGAGTCGGTGCAGATCCTGGTCGCCGAGAGCGAAGGCGTGGACGGCCGCGATGCCTACTACGCCCGCTCCGGCGCGCTGCGCGACATGGTGCAGAGCCATATCCTGCAGCTGCTGTGCCTGGTGGCGATGGAGCCGCCGGCCGCGCTGGAAGCCGACCGCATCCGCGACGAGAAGGTCAAGGTACTGCGCGCATTGCGCCCGATGACCGCCGAACACGCCGCCCATGACAGCGTGCGCGGCCGCTACACCGCCGGCAGCATCAACGGCCAACCGGCGCAGGCCTACCACCCGCCGGAAGGCAGCGACGTGGAAACCTTCGTCGCGGTGACCGCGCATATCGACAACTGGCGCTGGGCCGGGGTGCCGTTCCACCTGTGCACCGGCAAGCGTCTGGCCGAGCGCTCCACCCGCATCGTGGTCACGCTCAAGCCGGTGACGCATTGGTTGTTCGAGCGCCCGGATCGCCAGAACGCGGTGCCTAACCGCCTGACCTTCCAGCTGCAGCCGCAGGAAAACATCGAGCTCGGCCTGATGAGCAGCCTGGCCGGCCCGGAATGGGGCGCGATCGAACTGCAGCCGCTGGAACTGGAACTGTCGGTGCCGACCGGCCTGCACCGCCGCATCGCCTACGAGCGCCTGTTCGTGGATGCCTTCAACGGCAACCCGGCGCTGTTCGTGCGCGACGACGAGGTCAAGGCTGCCTGGTCGTGGATCGACAGCGTCAGCGATGCCTGGAAAGACGCGCAGTTGCCGCTGCAGCCCTACCCGGCCGGCAGTTGGGGACCCGATAGCGCGGCGCCCTTCCTGCCCCCGGCCACCGACGCACAGGGACACACCGCATGACCGCTCCTTCCAAGCCGGTGCTGGTTGCCGATATCGGCGGAACCAATGCGCGCTTCGCGCTGGCCGACGTCGACGCCTCGGTACCACTGCTGGATGACACCTCGCGCGAATTTGCGGTGGTCGATTTCGGCTCGCTCGGCGAAGCCGCGCGCTATTACCTCGACCAGATCGGCGTGCAGGCCACCCAGGGCGTATTCGCCGTGGCCGGCCGCGTGGACGGCGACGAGGCGCGCATCACCAACCATCCGTGGGTGATCTCGCGCTCGCGCACCGCGGCCATGCTGGGCTTCAGCACCCTGCACCTGATCAACGACTTCGCCGCGCAGGCCATGGCGATCAGCCTGCTGCGCCCGCAGGACGTGGTGCAGGTCGGCGGCGCCAGCTGGCGGCCGGCCTCGATCGATCAACCGCGCAATTACGGTGTGATCGGCCCCGGCACCGGCCTGGGTGTCGGCGGCCTGATCGTGCGCAACGGGCGCTGTTTTCCGCTGGAAACCGAAGGCGGCCATGTCAGCTTTCCGCCGGGCACGCCGGAGGAGATCCGCATCCTGGAGATCCTGTCCGAGCAATTCGGCCGGGTCTCCAACGAGCGGCTGATCTGCGGCCCGGGCCTGGTCAACATCCATCGCGCGCTCAGCGAGATCGCCGGGGTCGACCCGGGCCCGCTGCAGCCCAAGGACATCACCGCGCGTGCGGCTGCGGGCGACCCGCGCTCGTCGCGCACCATCGACCTGTTCTGCGCCATCTTCGGTGCGATCGCCGGCGACATGGTGTTGATGCAGGGCGCCTGGGACGGCGTGTTCCTCACTGGCGGGCTGGTGCCCAAGGTGCTGGATTCGCTGCAGCATTCCGGCTTCCGCCAGCGCTTCGAACACAAGGGACGCTTCTCCGCGATCATGTCGCGGGTGCCGTCGCTGGCAGTCATGCATCCGCATGCCGGCCTGCTCGGCGCCGCCGCGTATGCGGTGGATGCGCAGCGTCAGCATCCAGGAGAGCAGCGATGAGCCTGCAGGACAATCCGCGCATCACCTTGGTGCGCTACGAAGACCCGGCCGAATGGACCGAGGCGGTGGCCAGCGAGATGGCCGATCTGCTGGAACAGGAGATTTCGCGGCGCGGTCAGGCGCGCATGCTGCTGTCCGGCGGCACCACGCCGGCGCCGGTGTACGAATCCCTCGCCCACCGTGCGCTGGACTGGTCGCGAGTGGAAGTGGGCCTGGTCGATGAGCGCTGGCTGTCGCCGCAGGATCAGGACAGCAATGCCTGGCTGGTGAATCACAGCTTCCTGAGCCATGCGCCGGCAGCGACCTTCATCCCGCTGGTGCGCCCGGGCAAGCAGTTGCCCGAGTGCGTGCACACTGCGAACCTGCAGGCCACGCATGCCGAACCCGCCTGCCTGGCGGTGCTGGGCATGGGCGGCGACGGGCATACCGCCTCGCTGTTTCCCGGCGCCACCGATCTGCCCAAGGCGCTGGCCAGCCCGCAGCCGTACGCTTCACTGGATGCCACCGGCTGCCCAGGCTCCAATCAGTGGCCGCTGCGCATCACACTGACGCCGGCCGGGCTCGCTGCCATCCCGACCCGCCTGCTGTTGCTGCGCGGCAAGCAGAAGCTCGACGTGCTGCAGGCCGCATTGGCGGGTGACGATGTCAGCGAATATCCGATCCGGGTGGCGTTGCAGCAGCCGGGTCCGCGTTTGCGGGTTCACTGGTGTGCTTAGGTGCGAGTCCCTCGCAACGACCCGCACATCCTTGTGCGGGGATTCAAACGTGCGAATCCCTCGCAAGAGCCGATTTTGTGCGAATCCCTCGCAAAAGCCTGCACATCCTTGTGCGGGTATCAAAAAAAGAGCGTGATTACTTTCTTCCCCCGTTTCTCATAGCCGGTAGCCAATGAGCCTGCATCCGAACATCCAAGCTGTCACCGACCGTATCCGCAAGCGCAGCGCGCCCTCGCGCGCGGCGTATCTGGCCGGTCTCGATGCCGCCCTGCGTGAGGGTCCGTTCCGTAGCCGTTTGAGCTGCGGCAATCTTGCGCATGGGTTTGCCGCGTCCGAGCCGACCGACAAATCGCGCCTGCGCGGTGCCGCCACGCCCAACCTCGGCATCATCACCGCCTACAACGACATGTTGTCGGCGCATCAGCCGTTCGAGCATTACCCGCAGCTGATCCGCGAGACCGCGCGTGCGCTCGGCGCCACCGCGCAGGTCGCTGGCGGTGTGCCGGCGATGTGCGACGGCGTGACCCAGGGCCGTGCCGGCATGGAGCTGTCGCTGTTCTCGCGCGACAACATCGCCCAGGCCGCGGCCATCGGCCTCAGCCACGACATGTTCGACAGCGTGGTCTATCTGGGCGTGTGCGACAAGATCGTGCCGGGCCTGCTGATCGGCGCGCTGGCGTTCGGGCATCTGCCGGCGCTGTTCATGCCGGCCGGCCCGATGACGCCGGGCATTCCGAACAAGCAGAAGGCCGAAGTGCGCGAGCGCTATGCCGCTGGCGAAGCCACCCGCGCCGAGTTGCTGGAGGCCGAGTCCTCGTCTTATCACTCGCCCGGCACCTGCACCTTCTACGGCACCGCCAACTCCAACCAGGTGTTGCTCGAAGCGATGGGCGTGCAGTTGCCCGGCGCCTCGTTCGTCAACCCGGAACTGCCGCTGCGCGATGCGCTGACGCGTGAGGGGACCGCGCGTGCGCTGGCGATTTCCGGATTGGGTCAGGACTTCCGCCCGTTCGGCCGCCTGATCGACGAGCGCGCCATCGTCAACGCCGTGGTCGCGCTGATGGCCACCGGCGGTTCGACCAACCACACCATCCACTGGATTGCGGTGGCGCGCGCGGCCGGCATCGTGCTGACCTGGGACGACATGGATCTGATCTCGCAGACCGTGCCGCTGCTGACCCGCGTCTACCCGAACGGCGAAGCCGACGTGAACCGCTTTCAGGCCGCTGGCGGCACGGCATTCGTGTTCCGCGAGCTGATGGACGCCGGCATGATGCACGACGACATCCCCACCGTGGTCGAAGGCGGCATGCGTGCCTACGCCAACGAGCCGCGGCTCCAGGACGGCAAGGTCGTGTACGTGCCCGGCACCGCGACCACCGCCGACGACAGCGTGGCGCGTCCGGTCAGCGCCGCATTCGAATCGCAAGGCGGCCTGCGTCTGTTGCGCGGCAATCTCGGCCGCTCGCTGATCAAGCTGTCGGCGGTCAAGCCGCAACACCGCACCATCGAGGCGCCGGCAGTGGTGATCGATACCCCGCAGGTGCTCAACAAACTGCATGCCGCCGGCGTGCTGCCGCACGATTTTGTGGTGGTGCTGCGTTATCAGGGCCCGCGTGCCAACGGCATGCCGGAACTGCATTCGATGGCGCCGCTGCTGGGCCTGCTGCAGAACCAGGGCCGGCGTGTGGCGCTGGTCACCGACGGCCGTTTGTCCGGTGCCTCCGGCAAATTCCCGGCCGCGATCCACATGACCCCGGAAGCCGCACGCGGCGGTCCCATCGGGCGCGTGCGCGAAGGCGACATCGTGCGCCTGGATGGCGAAGCCGGCACGCTGGAAGTGCTGGTCTCGGCCGAAGAATGGGCGTCGCGCGAAGTCGCACCGAACACCACGGTGGCCGGCAATGACCTGGGCCGCAACCTGTTCGGCATCAACCGCCAGGTCGTTGGCCCGGCCGACCAGGGCGCGATCTCGATTTCCTGCGGCCCGACCCATCAGGACGGCGCGCTGTGGAGCTACGACGCCGAGTACGAACTCGGTGCCGATGCCGCCGCTGCGGCGGCACCGCACGAGTCCAAGGACGCCTGATCCCCTTCCCTCTCAGCGACCGCCTGGCGGTCGCCGTCTAACGGAGTTGCAATGACGATTGCCCAGACCCAAAACACCGCCGAACAGCTGCTGCGCGATGCCGGCATCCTGCCGGTTGTTACCGTGGACACGCTGGACCAGGCGCGCCGCGTCGCCGATGCGCTGCTCGAAGGCGGCCTGCCTGCGATCGAGCTGACCCTGCGCACTCCGATCGCGATCGAAGCGCTGGCCATGCTCAAGCGCGAACTGCCCAACATCGTGATCGGCGCCGGCACCGTGCTGAGCGAGCTGCAACTGCGTCAGTCGGTGGATGCGGGTGCGGACTTCCTGGTCACCCCCGGCACCCCGGCGCCGCTGGCGCGCCTGCTCGCCGATGCGCCGATTCCCGCAGTGCCTGGCGCGGCCACGCCGACCGAGCTGCTGACCCTGATGGGCCTGGGTTTCCGCGTGTGCAAGCTGTTCCCGGCCACCGCCGTGGGTGGCCTGCAGATGCTCAAGGGCCTGGCCGGTCCGCTGTCCGAGCTCAAGCTCTGCCCCACCGGCGGCATCAGCGAGGCCAACGCGGCCGAGTTCCTGTCGCAGCCGAACGTGGTGTGCATCGGCGGCTCGTGGATGGTGCCCAAAGACTGGTTGGCCCAGGGTCAGTGGGACAAGGTGAAGGAAAGCTCGGCCAAGGCTGCGGCGATCGTGCGGCAGGTGCGGGCTGGCTGATTTGTGGGCCGCATCCCGCGCTGGATAGCCGGGTGGAAGCTGGTTGGCTGAGGAACGCTGATCAGCTGGCGTCCTGGTGTTGATTGAGGAAAGCCCGGGTTGCTGGCGGTTGGTTTTAGTCGAGGAGAGCCCGATTGGCTGGCGCCTTGATTCCATGCGTGGGAGCGGCCCGCGGGCGCCGGGGCAGGACACGCCGTGAACCCATCCATGGGGGCTCTTACACGACATCCATGTCGTGTAAGGTCCTGCCCCGGCGCCCGCGGACCACTCTTCGAATGATCCTGTGTAAGGCGGAACGGAGAGCAGCAACGACTCGCCGAGGCGGCAGCGTGGCCGGGGATTGGCGGAGAGCGGCACAGGGATGTGCCGCGGCGGCGAGTCAGACAGGATGTCTGACCGAGCCGAGGAGCCAGTCCGCGGACGCGCTGCCGCCGCTTACGGAAGCCAGTAATCAACAGCCGCGCACTTGGCAGTGCCCGGAGAATCGTACCCTCACCCCAACCCCTCTCCCGACGGGAGAGGGGCTTTATGTACCTCGCGTTGTTTGAAGACCCCGGCACACTGGTCGATGACTTACGTCATGAAAGACCTCAGCACGATTGAACGCTTATGACTCCAAAGCAGCACTCGCCTGCGGCGTCTTCGGCACACCACGCGCACGTCGTACCAGCGCTGCTGCGCCGTTGCTCATGTCATCGAGAATCGCGTAGATCGTCGGCAGGAACAGCAGGCTCACTACCGTCGAAAACGCCAACCCGCCCGCGATCGCGCGGGCCATCGGGAAGTACGGTGGGCCGTCGCTGAACATCGTGGTGCTGGTCAGCGAGATCGGCACCATCGCCAGGATGGCGGTGCCCATGGTCATCATGATTGGCCGCAAGCGCTCGCGTGAGCCTTCGATCAGCGCCTGCGTGCGGCCCATGCCGCGGCGGCGCAGATTGTTGATGTGCTCGATCATCACGATGCCGTTGTTCACCACCACTCCCATCAGCACCAGAATGCCGATGAAGGACATGATGCCGAACGAAGTGCCGGTGATCCAGAACAGCCAGAACACCCCGAAGATCGAAAACAGCACGCCGCTCATGATCGCCGCCGGAAACAGCAGCGACTCGAACACTGCCGCCATCACCACGTAGATCATCACCAGCGCGATCACCAGATTGAACACCATCTGGCCCATCGCTTCGCCGTCGTTCTGATAATCGCCGCCGTCGAAGGTATAGCTGTAACCGGCCGGGAAGCTCATCGCCTTGAGCGGCTTCTCCATCGCCGCGCGTGCCTCGGGCACGGTGACCTTCTCGGCAAGATTGGCCTTGATGGTCAACGTGGTCTGCCGATTGGTGCGGCCGATCTGCGTCGCCGCCGGGCGAATCTGCACGTCCACCAGACTGAGCAACGGCACGCTGCGGCCATCCTTCGTGCGCACCGTGAAGCTGGCAAGATCTTCAGGCTTGCTCTGTTCGGCCCCGGCAAAGCGCACCCACACCGGCACCTCGTTGTCGCCGCGGCGGAACTCGCGCAACGGTGTGCCGCGCAGTGCCAGCCCGACGAAACTCGCCACCTGCTCGGCACTGAAACCGAAGGCCGCCGCGCGCTCGCGATCCACCCGAATCGCCAACTCGCTGGTACGGTCGCCGGTGTCCACGTGCACATCGCGCAATTCCTTGCGCTGTGCCAGCAATGGAATCACGTCTTCAGCCAGCGCCTGCAATGCCTGGGTCGAATCGCCGACCAGCTGCACCTGCACACCTTGATTGCCGCTGCCGCCATCGCCCTGGTTGCCGATGCTGTAATCGGCGCGCGCCGAACGCGGCAGGGCCTTGCGGATCTGCTCAAGCAATGCGGGCAGGTCTTTGACCTTGCTCGCGTCAAAGGTCACCGTGGTGCTGCTGCCTTCCACCTCGCTGAACCACGAATACACCTGGGTGATGTGGTACTTGTCGCGATTGGCTTCCAGGAAATTTTCGACCCGCCCGATTTCCTCGCCGAGCTGCTCATGCGTGTACGAGCCTTTCCACTGGTACTGGATGAAGGCCTCGTTGCCGCCATCGCCGCCGAACATATCGACCTTGGTCAGCTTCATCGGCACCAGGCTGATCGCACTGACCAACACGATGCCGGCCACGCTCCAGCCGCGATGGGCCAGCGTCCATGCCAGCACCTTGGCGTAACGGCGCTGCAGCCGCGCGATCACGCCATGTTCGGAGGTCACCATCGGCGGTGTCTTCATGCGCGCCGACAACATCGGGATCAGGCTGATCGCCACCAACCACGAGGCCAGCAACGACACCGAAATGGTGATCGCGATCTGCGCCATGAAGATGCTGATGTTGTTGGTCTCGCCGAACAGATTGGGCACGAACACGATGCAGTGACACAAGGTGCCGGCGCTGAGCGCGATCGCCACGCTGCGTGTGCCCAGCAGGGCCGCCAGCTGCGGTTGGCCCGGCATGCGCTCGCGTTCCTGGTAGATGCTTTCCACCACCACCACCGCATTGTCCACCAACATGCCGACCGCCAGCAGCAAGCCCATCATGGTCAGGATGTTGAGCGTGACGCCGACGAAGTACATGAAGCCCAGCGTGATCGCAAAGCAGATCGGAATCGCCAGCGTCACCATCAGCGTCGAGGGCCAATGACGCAGGAAGAAGAACAGCACCGTGATCGACAACAACAAGCCCACCGCACCGGCTTCGGCCAGTTCGGCCAGCGAGGAGGTCACCGCCTTGCCCTGATTGTCGATCACCTTGACCTGCACATCGCGCATCGCAGGCTCGGCACGGATATCTTCGACTTCCTTCAACGCGGCCTTGGACACATCCACCAGGTTGGCGCTGCGCTCCTTGTAGACATCCAACCCGATCGCCGGGCGCCCGTCCAACCGACGTCCGTAATTCATTCGCGTGGGCTTGAGCCGCACCTGCGCAATATCGCCCAGACGCAAGCCCTTGGCATTGAGTACCAGCTCGCGCAACTCCTGCAGATCGCGCAGTTCGCCGATCGGCTGCACGCGGATGCGCTGGCCGTTGTCATCGATCTGGCCAGCAGATACCGAGAAATTGAGCTTGCTCAGACGCTCGCTCAAATCGTTGAGGCTGAGGTCGTGCGCGGTCAGCCGGTCCGGCGCGATGGCGATCTCGACCTCGTTCGGCGGTGCGCCGGAGATCTCCACCTTGGCCACGCCGGGAATCCGTTCGATACGCCGCTTGAACTCGCGGTCGAGCATGTCGTAGGCGCCGGTCAAGTCGGTCTGGCTGGCCAGACGCACCTTGAGCACCGGTTCGTCGCTGCTGGACCATTTGAAGATATGGAAGCGCTGCAGATCCTCCGGAAAATCATCGCGAATGGCATCCAGCCGCTCGCGCGCATCCGATGCGGCGATGGCGATGTCGCGGTCCCAGTCGGAGAACTCGATGAAGATATTCGCGCCATCGGCGGTGGCAGTGGAGCGCATGCGCTTGATGCCGGTCATTGTCGCCAGCGCTTCCTCGGCCGGCCGCACCAGGTTGCGTTCCACCTCGTCCGGCGTAGAGCCGGTGTACGGCAGTTGCACGAACAGGAACGGTGCGGAAATGTCCGGCAGTGCTTCCAGCGGCAGCCGGAAGGCGGCGATCAACCCCACCACCACCAGCGACACGAAGCACATGATGGTGGTGACCGGGCGACGGATGCTGAAGGCGGCAACGCTCATAGCGCCTCCAGTCCGTCGCTGTTATCGCGCGCCGGCGCCTGCTGCCGCGCCATGCGCCGGCCGCGCTCCAGGTAGTACGCGTCCGCGCGGCGATCCAGCAGGTCGTACACCACCGGAATCACCAGCAGGGTCAGCAACGTGGACACCAGCAGGCCGCCGATCACGGTGATCGCCATCGGCGCGCGCACCTCTGCGCCCTCGCCCATGGCCACCGCCAGCGGCAGGAAGCCGAACAGCGTGCACAGCGTGGTCATCACGATCGGCCGCAACCGCGAGCGCGCGCCTTCGATCAAGGCCTCGCGCTTGGGCACGCCTTCTTCGCGCAACTGATTGACCTTGTCGATCAGGATGATGGCGTTCTTGGTCACCAGCCCCACCAGCAGGATCAGGCCGATGAACACCACCACCGAGACCGGCTTGCCGGTCATCAACAGCGCCAGCACCGCACCCACCATCGCCAGCGGAATGGTGAACAGGATGACGAACGGATGCAGCAGCGATTCGAACTGCGAGGCCATCACCAGATAGACCAGGAAAATCGCCAGGCCGAACGCGAACAACAGCGACTTCACCGACTGCGCCAACTCTTCGCCCTGCCCGCCGATATGCATGCCCACGCCGGCGGCCAGCGGATTCTTGCGCACCATCGACTCGACCTCGCGCACCGCACCGCCCAGATCCATGTCGTGCAGGCTGGCCGACACGATCGCCACCCGGGTCTGATCGGCGCGATGGATCTCGCTCGGCCCGGTCGTCGCCAACACCTCGGCCACCGCTGCCAAACGCACCGGTCGGCTGCTGCCTGGATTGACGATCAGCTGCCGGATCGCATCCACACTGGCGCGGTCGCTGTGCTGCGCACGCACCAGCACATCGATCTTGCGATCGCGAAAGCTGTAGCGCGTAGCCACATCGCCGCGCACCTTCTTGACGATGACATCGGCGATCTGGCGCGTGGTCAGCCCCAACGCACCGGCGCGCTCCTGATCGAAGCGGATCTGGATTTCCGGAAAGCCCTCTTCCACCGTCGATTTGACGTCGGCGTAATGGCCATTGGCACGCAGCATCGCCGCCAACTTCTGCCCGGCGCGTTCCAGCTCGCCCAGATCCTGCCCGCGCAGCTCCACTTCCAGCGGCGTGGAGAAGCTGAACAATGCCGGCCGTGCGAAATCCACCTGCGCGCCCGGATGACCGACCATGCTGCTGCGCAGCCGCTCGGTAGCCGCCGCCTCCACTGCAGGGCTGCCGCCACCGGCCATCACCACGGTGAGCTTGCCGATGTTCTCGCCGCTCTCGGTGGGGTTGGCATCCAGCCGCGTGCCGCTGCCGCTGACGCCATACAACGAGGCGATGCCCGGGTCCTTGTCGTGCGCCAGCTGCAACTCGCGCACCAATGCATCGGTCTGCGCCAACGGCGTGCCGGAAGGCAGCTTCACCGTCATTTCGAAGCGGTCCTGCGCCAGCTGCGGGATCAGGTCCGCACCCAGCATCGGCACCAGAAACACCGTGCCGATAAACGCGGCCGCCGCCAATCCCAGCACCAGGCCGGGCCGACGCAAGGCGGCCGGCAACATCGCCAGATAGCCACGCTCGGCGCGGCCATACGGCGCCATCGCCAGGTCGCTGGCCTTGCGCATCACCGGCGAGACCACCCGCGCAACGCCACGCCACAGCCTGACTACCGCCCACGCCGCACCGAAGAACGCGTAACGCACGCTCGCGCCGGCCCCGCGCCGGCCGGCTGCCACCGGCTTGAGCCAGCGCTGCTGCGGTTGCCACTGCGGATGGCTCGGCTCGTCCGGGAACGCCATCGGCGGCGCGCCCTTGAGCGAACTCAGCATCGGAATCAAGGTCATCGATACCACCAGCGAAATCGCAATCGCAATCGCCACCGTCATCGCCTGGTCGCGGAACAGCTGCCCGGCAATGCCCTCGACAAACACCAGCGGCAGGAACACCGCAATCGTGGTCAGCGTGGAGGCCATCACGGCCATGCTCACTTCGCGGGTGCCGGCAATGGCCGCATCCAGCACGCTCAAACCGCGCTCGCGCGCCTTGGCGATGCTTTCCAGTACCACGATCGAATCGTCCACCACCAACCCGGTCGCCAGCGCCAATCCGCCCAGCGACATCACGTTGAGGCTCAGTCCCAACTGGCCCATGAAAAAGAACGTGGTGATGATCGACACCGGCAGCGACAGGCTGATCACAAACGTGCTCCAGCCATCGCGCAGGAACAGGAAAATGATCAGGATCGCCAGCACGCCACCGATCACCGCATCCTTCTTGACGTCGCTGATCGCGTGTTCGATGAAGTGCGACTGGTCCTCGATGGTGGTGATCTCCACATCGCCGGGCACGGTCGCCTTCAACTGCTCCAACCGCTTACGCAACGCAGCCGCCGTGGACACGGTGTTGGCATCGCCTTCCTTGTAGATCGCCAGTTCCACCGTTTCCTTGCCGCCCAGGCGGATGATCGCCTCGCGTTCCTTGTAGCCCTGGCGCACCTGCGCCACATCTTTCAATCGCACCGGCATGCCGCCGGCAATACTGCTGCTGGCCGACGACGAGGTGCTCTGCACTTCGGCCGCTGCCGCCAATGCCGCCTGCGAGCCGGTGGATGCGGCAATCGCATACATCTGCTGCATCGCTGCTTCCGCCGCGCTGCCGCTGCTGCTTTGCGTGGTCACCAGCATGTTGCGGATCTCGTCCAGATCCACGAACTGGTTGACCGTGCGCACCAGATACCGCTGCGAGCCTTCTTCCAGGCGGCCGCCGGAGATGTTGACGTTCTCTTCCTTGAGCCGGGTGATCACGTTGTCGATCGGCAGATTGAGCTGGGCGAGTTTCTGCTGGTCGATATCGACCTGGATCTCGTCTTCCAGCCCGCCGCCGACCTTGACCGCGGCCACGCCAGCCACCGGTTCGAGCTTCTTCTTCAGATCCTCGTCGGCGTAACGACGCAAGCCGGTGAGCTGGCGAATCGCGTCGCTGTCGGAGGCCGGCGCCTGCTTGGGCGACAGCGCAAGCCGCATGATCGGCTCGGTCGAGGGATTGAAGCGCAACAGCACCGGCGGCTTGGTTTCCAGCGGCAGCGACAGGGCTTCCATCTTGTCGCGCACTTCCAGGCCGGCCTGGTCCATGTTGGTGCCCCAGGCGAATTCCAGCACCACATCGCTTTGCCCGGTGCGCGAGATCGACTTGAGCTTGCGCAGGTTCTTGACCACGCCGACCGCTTCTTCCACCGGCTCGGTCACCAGCGTCTCGATTTCCGCCGGCGCCGCACCGGTGTATTCGGTGCGCACGGTCAGCGTGGGATAGCTCAGATCCGGCAGCAGATTGACCTTGAGGCTGCGCAGCGCGATCAGCCCGAACAACAGCATGGTCACGGTGATCATCGCGATGGTCACCCGCCGCCGCGTGGCGAAGACCACCAGGCCGCCGCCCCCTCCGGGCAAGGGCACATGCGGGTCGTGCACGGGTCCGTGCGCGTGGCCGTGATCGCTCATGAGCGCGTCTCATCGCTGCCGGTCTTGTCGCCGGCTGCCGGTGCCGCCGCAGCCACCGGCTTGCGCTCGGGCTGGCCGATGATCTGCACCGCCGTGCCATCGCGCAGCGCCACCTTGCCGGCGGTGACCACCTGGTCGCCCTCTTTCAGGCCTTGCCGCACTTCCAGCCACGGGCCTTCGGCATAGCCGAGTTTCACCGGCACCCGGCTGGCCTTGCCGTTACGCACCACGAATACCGCCGGCTCGCCATCGTCCAGCAGCGCCAGGCGCGGAATCACCAATGCGTCCTTGCGCTGGTCGTAATCGATGCGGATGCGCCCGAACATGCCCGGCTGCAGCGCTTCGGCGCCCTGGCCGAACGCACACACCACACGGAACGTGCCACTGCCCGAATCCACCACCGGCGCGATGCGATCGACCTTGCCGATGAATTGCTGGCCCGGCAATGCGTCGGCGAGCAAGGTCACCGGCTGGCCGGATTTGAGCGTGGCCAGTTCGCGCTCGGGCACGTTGAGCGTGGCTTCCAGCTGCGAGTCGTCGACGATGCGGAAGATCGGCGTGTTGATCTGCACAAAGTTGCCGGTCTTGATCGAGCGCGAGGCGATCACCCCGGAAATCGGCGCCTGTACCGTGGTGTAGGACAACTCCAGCGATGCGAGCCGGTACTGCGCGCGGCTGTTTTCGACATCGAACTTGAGCTGGTCGACATCGGCGGCACTGACCAATTGCTGGCCGACCAGTTGCGTGGCACGGCGATAGCTGTTTTCCAGCTTGCGCAATTGCGCCTCGCTTTGCGCCACCGCCAGATGCGCGCGGTCCGGGTCCAGCCGTACCAGTGCCTGGCCAGCCGACACTTTTTGCCCCTCTTCCACCATCACAGCCAACGCCACGCCGGAAGTCTTGGCCACCACCTGTGCTTCGGCACGCGGCTCCAGCGCAGCGGTGCCGGTATAGCTGGCCGCCACCGCACGGCGCGCGGCCTTGGCGATTTCCACCGGCACCGCGTCGACAGCTTTCTTTTCCTCGGCGGCCTTGGCCTCGCCGTCTCCGGTCTTGCAACCGCCCAGCAGCAGGCTAGTGGTGATCAACAACGCGGCGGCGCAGGTTCCGCTGCGGCCGGGCAAGAAAGAGAGTGGCGACATCGTCGTGTCCTAGTGGATGCGTGAACAGGTGTTGTAGGCAAGTAAACCACCCAGACGATCATGTCGCCAATGCGCCAAAGGTCATGGTCTGTTCAAGTTCGCCTATTCACCCCCGGTTTGCGTCGCGCCAAATCGCAGGCATACTCGGATCGGTTCCGTCACGCCCCCACGTGCGGACGCTCAATCAGTCTTCCGGATACGAAACCATGCGCCCGCAGCCGCTCGCCGCTTGTCTCGCTCTGGTCGTCTTCCTGCCGTTTGGGGGCGCATCAGCGACACCGTCAATCCCGCCTGCAGTTCCGTCCACGCCTGCGCCCGCCGCGGCAGTGGCAGCACCTGCAGCGCCCACCGGTAATCCGTCGAATGGTCGGCTGCTGGCTTACACCTGCCAGGGCTGCCATGGCGTGACCGGCTACAAGAACGCCTACCCCAGTTATCGCGTGCCCAAGATCGGCGGCCAGTCCAGCCAGTACCTCACGCAGGCGCTGACCGAATACCGCCAGGGCAAACGCAAACATCCGACCATGCAGGCACAGGCGCAGAGCTTTTCCGAGCAGGATATCGCCGATATCTCCGCCTATCTGTCCACCCTCAAATAAGCGCCCACATGACGAACGCCCTGTACGCTCCGCGTCTAGCCATCGCCCTGGTCGCTGCCCTGATGCTGGCGGCCTGCTCCCAATCCCAGGTGGAATCCACCGATCATTCTGCCGGCGATGCCGGCCACGCCAGCGGCGAACACGGCTCCGGCTCGTCGGCCGGCCTGCCGACCGGCCGCGCCGCCGCCGGCGACAAGTTGGCTCATGCAAAGGGCAAAGCCACCGGCCAGAGCTGCGTGGATTGCCACGGTGCCGATGGCAATGCGCCGATCGACCCCAGCTATCCCAAACTCGGCGGGCAGTACGGCGACTATCTTGCGCATGCCTTGCAGGCCTACCGCAGCGGTGACCGCCAACACGTGTTGATGACCGCGCAGGCCACCGCGTTGAGCGACCAGGACATCGCCGATCTGGCGGCGTATTTCGGTGCACGGCAGACGCAGTTGCGCGATCTGCACGGCGTCAAGTGAGTCTTAGCGTGCGTGCCATATCGGGCGCACGCTCGGTCTCATTCCGAATGAAAAACCACTTGCGCGAACCTTAACAGGCCGCTATCATTTCGTTCTCAGTTTCGTGGGGCCATAGCTCAGCTGGGAGAGCGCCTGCATGGCATGCAGGAGGTCGGCGGTTCGATCCCGCCTGGCTCCACCACTCCTGGCATTAGGCCGTCAGGATGACAACTCAGGTTTTGATACGCGTCCCCATCGTCTAGAGGCCTAGGACACCACCCTTTCACGGTGGACACCGGGGTTCGAATCCCCGTGGGGACGCCAATCATCTGAAAGCCTCGGCACTGCCGGGGCTTTTTTTTGCCTGCTTTTTGTTGCGACCACTGCGAGCGGGCAGATGCATTAGTCGATGCATCCAGCGGCAGATGCATCCAGAAAAATCTTTCTACAAATTACTTCCCAAGCGCTCTCATATGTCGCTATGATTGCCGGCTCGCAACACTGCGGGGCCATAGCTCAGCTGGGAGAGCGCCTGCATGGCATGCAGGAGGTCGGCGGTTCGATCCCGCCTGGCTCCACCAAATTCTAGACATAGGCCGTCTGGAATCTACAACCAGGTTTTGATACGCGTCCCCATCGTCTAGAGGCCTAGGACACCACCCTTTCACGGTGGACACCGGGGTTCGAATCCCCGTGGGGACGCCAATCATCCAGAAGCCCCGGCACTGCCGGGGCTTTTTTTGCCTGACGTTTACGTGTGCGCCCCACTCTGCTCCGAACGCGTTGCAAGAATATTCCCGCAGTGCATGCAGCGAGCAAATCACTGATCGAATCTTCTACGCGCGCAAATCGCTGCAGGAGCCACGCAGGCTAATTCGCGCACACTACTTACCGCGCGCTACTTACTGAGCAACGAACGTCTACGCAAAGAACTGCGTCAGGTCTGCCCGTCATCCAATGCCTTGCGACCTTCGTGAGTGAGATCGATATCGCCGTCTTCGGCCTGTGTCGCGTAGCCGGCGCGCACTGCCCAATTGGCTTCTTCGTCGGCGACCGGCGTGGTGTCGTGGATGTCGCGAAGAATGCGCAGCTGCTGCGTAGAGTCAAAATCCATGGAGGCCACCTGCTTGAAAGAGCCTTCCACGGTACGGACCGGGCGTGATGGTTGCGTGCCTGCATGTCATTCCACGCGCATCGGGATCATCCCGCGTGCATGCGCTGGCGCTGCGCCATGCCATGCCATGCCATGCCATGCCATGCCGATCATGTGCCCGCGCGTGCGAACAGAACGCACTGCGCCACAACACAGACATACCCCACATCGCACGGTTCGACCGGGGGTGCGAAAAAAGCCCCCGCACGCGACAACCTCAGCGTGCGTCATGAAGCAAATCAGCAGACCCATCACGCCTTTCATCACAAGCAAACCACCCAAGCAAAAAGCCCCTCCAGATTTCGCCGGAAGGGCTTTCGCTTGTACTGCAGTAACCTGGTGCCGAAGGTGGGACTCGAACCCACACGCTTTTAAGGGCGGCGGATTTTGAATCCGCTGCGTCTACCGATTCCGCCACTTCGGCGTGGCCGCGCAGTATAGCGAGTCGCGAGCGAAACGAACAGTGTCAGGACGTGGCTGACGAATTCAGCTGCAAGCGGGGTCTGCAACCCGTGGGCGAACCACTGCCGATATACTGGCCGACTTAGGTGAAGGAGTGGGCAATGTCGGTGTTGCGTGGAATTCGGGTACTCGTGGTCGAAAACGATGACATGAATGCCATGCTGCTCGAGTTGCAGCTCGTCCAGGCTGGCGCCGCCGTGCTGGGCCCTGTTGGAGAAGTCGCCGAAGCGTTGCAGCTGATCAATGCCGACGCGCCCGATATTGCAGTGCTGGATTACCGTCTCGGCAATGGTCAGACCAGCGAGCCGATCGCCCGGCTGTTGTCGGAGCTCGGAATTCCGTTCGTGCTGGCCACCGGTGTTGCCAGCGGCAGCATCCCGAGCGGCTTTGAACGCGGCGTGATCCTGACCAAGCCCTATTTGTCCGAAGAACTGGTCGGCGCCCTGTCCAGGGCGCGGCAGCTGAGCGACGCAAACAGCTAAAGCAACGAACAGCACCACCACACAGCGCAAAGCGAGCGCGGCCGCCGTTGGAAATCCGCAGGTTTCCACCTATGTCGCAGTTTGTGCGTGCCCGCATCCAATGGTGGACACCTGCCGCGCTTGTCAGATGGTCCAAAGCAGTCGCTACCATCCTGGTTGCCACTAGAATCGTGGATTGAAGGTTTACAGGCGGGCCGCCGGATGGATAGCGCCGTATTGCCGTTTGCCGGCCTGCTGCCGGAGACGAGCGAAACTGCCGTGTTGTTGCATGCCTCCACGTGCGCTGCCGACACGTCGTTGCGCAACAGTGCGGCATTGCGCACCACCTTGTCGGTGTGTCTGCACGCGCAGGTTCCCATGCTGCTGGTCTGGGGCGAGGCGTCGCACTGCATCTACAACGATGCCTGCATTGCGTTACTGGGTGAGCGGCATCCGGCGGCATTCGGACAAGCGCTTGCAACACTGACGCTTGCAACACCGACCAAAGCGCGCGCCTCCAACGGCGTGCGTGTCGAAGCGACGCCTGCACTGAATCTGGCGGCGTGGTCGTGCAGCCCGGTGTTGGATGCCGGCGAACGCGTGGGCTCGTTGTATGTTGCCGGCACACCAGCCGCCAACATCCGCGCTGCCGGCAGCGAGCCCGAGCCGCTTGCCGCGTCCCCGGCACTCGATCAATCGCCCGCCTTCATGGCGGTGCTGCGCGGACCCGACTACATCATCGAAAGCGTCAATCAACGCTTCCACGAACTGGTTGGCGAGCGTCTGCTGATTGGTCGCCCGTTGGTCGAAGCGATGCCGGAAATCGTCGACCATGGCTACCTGGGTCTGCTCGATGAAGTGCGTCGCAGTGGCCAGCCCTTCATTGGCGAATCGATGACCGCCTACCTGCAGCGCACGCCCGGCAGTGCGCTGGATGAAACCTTCGTGGATTTTCTCTATCAGCCGATGCGCGATAGCGAAGGCTGTATCGATGCGATTCTGGTGCACGGATTCGACGTCACCCAACAACGCCGCGGCGAGAGTCGCGACAGTTTCCTGTTGATGCTCGAGGATGCGCTGCAGCACGTGTCCGATCCGCGCCAGATCATCGACACCAGCGTGCGTTTGCTCGGCGAACATCTGCAGGCCAATCGCTGTGCGTTCGGTCTGGCGGGCGCGGACGGCAAGACCATGCACGTGATCAGCGACCACGTGCAGGACATGCCGAGCCTGCAAGGCGATTTCCCATTGGAAGTGGCGCAAGGACTGCGCGATGCCTTGCTGGAAAATCGCCCGTGGTTCACCACCGATGCCACCGCGCCCGGTGCGCCTGACTATGTGGCGGAGCAATATCGCCGCTCCGGCCTGCGTGCATCGCTGGCCATTCCGTTGCACAAACACGGCCGCCTGGTCGCGGCGATCGGCGTGCATCAGCGTGCACCGCGACGCTGGTTGTCGACCGAGATCGAACTGGTCCGCCTGGTCGCGGCACGCTGCTGGGAATCCATGCAACGGGCCAAGACGCAGCAGCAACTGGCTGCCAGCGAAGCACGTCTGCGGCGCCTGGCAGACACGCTGCCGCAGATCATCTTCATTGCCGCAGCGGATGGGCATCCGCACTACTTCAACCAACGTTGGTACGAGTACACCGGGCTGAATCCCGCAGACAGCCAAGCGGCTGCATGGCAGCAAGCGCATACCGCCGATGGCCTGCAACTGTCCGCGCAGGCGTGGACGCAGGCATTGCGTGGCGAGCGCGCTTACGAGGTCGAATGCGAACTGCGGCGGCACGACGGCCAGACGCGCTGGCATCTAGCGCGTGCGCTGCCGGTGCGCGGTGACGATGGCGGCATCAGCGAATGGATCGGTACCTATACCGATATCCACGACCGGCGCGCGTTCGAGCAGCAATTGCGCGAAAGTGAGACGCGCTTCCGCGCCTTGTGCGAGACCGTGCCGGCAATGATCTGGATGTCCGACGCGCAAGGCGACTGCGTGTACTGGAATCCGCGCTGGTACGACTTCACCGGGCAGGCCGAAGACCAGGCCATGGATCAGGGCTGGTGGGATGTGATGCATCCTGACGATGCCGCGCGCGTGCGCGACGCCTTCGAACAATCGCTGCAGCAGCGCGGTGAATTTCTGGCCGAATACCGCGTGCGTCGCCATGACGGGCAATACCGTTGGTGCATCGATAACGCCTCGCCGCACTTCGCCAGCGATGGACGTTTTCTGGGCCACATCGGCTCGCTCACCGACATCTCCGAACGCAAGCACATCGAAGATGCCACTGCCTCGGACCGCGCCATCCTGAGTCTGATCACCACCGGCGCACCGCTGCAGGTGGTGCTGGACGCCATCGCCTTGAGCGTGGAAGCGCGTGGCGAAATCCCCTTGTATTGCGCGGTGATGGTGCTGGATGAAGTACGAAAAACACTGAGCTTCGGCTCGGCGCCACATTTTCCAATCGAGTACCGCGGGCCGTTCGAAGCATCGCCGATCGGGCTTAGCGGTCCGCCCTGCGCGCGCTCGGCCTATCTTGGCCGGCAAGTGATCTGCGAGGACATCCAGGCAGACCCCGGCTTCAGCGACCATTACGCCGTCTCGTCGGCATTGGGCATCGTGGCTTGTTGCGTGACGCCGATCCTGGACAGCAATGGCCAGGTGCTGGGCACGCTCAACATCTATTACGACCGCACTCACCTGCCCTCGCTGCGCGAACAGGCGATGGCGCGCTCTGCATCGCATCTGGCCGGCATCGTCATCGAACGCACGCGCGTGGATGCCAAGCTCAAGCTGTCGCTGCAGGCCGAAACCACCGCGCGCGGCCAGGCCGAACATGCCAGCCGGGTCAAGGACGAGTTTCTGGCCACGCTCAGCCACGAATTGCGCACGCCGCTCAACGCCATCCTGGGCTGGTCGCGGCTGATGCAGTCGGACATCTTCGAGCCAGCCAATCTGGGCAAGGGCATGGTCATCATCGAGCGCAGCGCGCGCGCGCAAACGCAGATCATCGACGACCTGCTGGACATGAGCGCGATCCTGTCCGGCAAGCTCCGCCTGCAGCCGGAGCATTTCGACATCGCCGGGCTGGCGCGCAGCACGGTGGAATTGATGCAGCCGGCCGCATTCGCACGCGAGATCAGCCTGGAGCTGGATGCGCCCACGCAGGGCGAATTGTGGTTCTTCGGCGATGCCGGGCGCCTGCAGCAGGTGCTGACCAACCTGCTCAGCAACGCGCTCAAGTTCACCGCCCCCGGCGGCACGGTGCGGGTGGCGTTGGACGTCGAAGACGAGCGACTGCGGCTATGCGTGCAGGACAGCGGCATGGGCATTGCGGCCGACTTTCTGCCGCACGTGTTCGACCGTTTTCGGCAGGCCGATGCAGGCACCACACGTCGTGTCGGTGGGTTGGGCTTGGGCTTGTCGATCTCGCGCCAGCTGGTGGATCTGCATGGCGGCAGTCTGGGCGCATCCAGCGAAGGCGAAGGCAAGGGATCGACGTTCACCATCGTGCTGCCGTTTCAGCACGGCGTCAGCGATCTACGTCCGGCCTCGACAGAAACCAGGCAGGTCGGCCCGCTGCCAGCCGATTGCCATGGACGGTTGGAGGGCGTGCGCTTGCTGCTGGTCGACGACGACCAGGATTCACGCGAGGCGGTGATGCAGTTCCTGATGCACGCGGGCGCGCACGTGCATGCGGCCGGCTCGGTGGACGCCGCCGAACAGTGCCTGGCACAAGGGCAATTCGACGTACTGGTCAGCGACATCGCGATGCCGGTACGCGATGGCTACGATCTCATTCGCACCGTGCGCTCCGGCTGCGCCGACCTACCGCAGCATATTCCGGCGATCGCACTGACCGCCTATGTGCGCGAAGAAGACCGCGACCGCGCCGTCATCGCCGGGTTCGATGCGCATATGGGCAGCCGGTGGAGCCGCCCGGTCTGGTCGATCTGATCGAACGTTTGATGTTGCCGAAGCGCGCGCTACTGGACGAGGTTTGATATCGCTGGGAGCGGCTGACTAAAACGACCTTTGTTTACCATCGGACGCGCACTTTAGATCGACATTGACGATGCTCAACCGCTTCGTGCGCTGCTCGGCTAGTGCGTTGCGGAGATAGGTCAACTCCTAGTAGATCAAAAGCCTAGTGAGTCGAGAGCGCGGTGCCCTCGCCGCACCAGAAAGTTAGTCGGTAGCTGGTTTAAAAATCGCGCCATCTCACGGGTTACATTGGCTTGCTTGTGCAGTTCACAGCACTAGATGAAAGCTAGCGAGTTGAAACGTCATGCACTTGCCCGCAACCGTGAACACCGACCATCCTGACTGGTCCTTGCCCGCTCACCGTTGCGGGACCTTATGCGGCATGGATGCCGCAGAAGAGCCTACATGGACGTACTTGCGGCGTGCCCCGCAATGGTGAGCGGGCAAGGGCCCTGCATCCAAGCTGCAGATCAGCGGCTCTACAACTGATCTATCCGCACAGTTGATCTAACCGCAAGGTACAACGCCCCCAAGCCAGCAGCCTGGCAACATCACTCAAGTGCGCTTTGCGCGTGCAAACGCGGCTGCCAGCGCGTTATCGGCTGGCGGTGCAGTGGTGCGCGGCTTGTTGTTGCCCTGCCCCGGGCCTCGCCCACCACCATCGCGCCGCGCCTGCCCTGGGCCGCCATTGCCGCGCTGATCGCGCGATTGGGCTGCCGCATCGGCCGGCGGTGGCGTGTCGGATAAGCGACACGTCAGCGCGATGCGCTTGCGTGCCACGTCCACCTCCAGCACCTTGACCTTGACGATGTCGCCGGCCTTGACCACATCGCGCGGATCCTTGACGAAGGTGTCCGACAACGCCGAGATATGCACCAACCCATCCTGGTGCACACCGATATCGACGAAGGCGCCGAATGCGGCCACGTTGCTGACAACGCCTTCGAGCACCATGCCGGGCTTGAGATGCTTGATGTCCTCGATGCCTTCGGCAAACTGCGCGGCCTTGAACTCGGGGCGCGGATCGCGGCCGGGTTTTTCCAGCTCCTTGAGGATGTCGCGCACGGTCGGTACACCGAATTGTTCGTCTGTGAACAACTCAGGCTTGAGTCCACGCAAAAAGCTGCCGTCGCCCAGCAACGCCTTGATCGGCTTGCCGGTGCTGCCGACGATACGCTCCACCACCGGATAGGCTTCCGGATGCACTGCCGACACGTCCAGCGGCTCGTCGCCATCGGCGATGCGCAGGAAACCGGCGCATTGTTCGAAGGTCTTGTCGCCCAGACGCGGCACCTTGAGCAGGTCCTTGCGGCGCTTGAACGGGCCGTTGTCGTCGCGATGGCGCACGATGTTTTCCGCCACCGTGCTCGACAGCCCCGACACCCGCGACAGCAACGCCGCCGAGGCGGTGTTGACGTACACGCCGACCGCGTTGACGCAGTCTTCCACACGCGCTTCCAACGCCTTGGCCAGACGATATTGATCCACGTCGTGCTGGTACTGGCCCACGCCGATCGCCTTGGGTTCGATCTTGACCAACTCGGCCAACGGATCCTGCAGACGCCGCGCGATCGACACCGCGCCGCGCAGCGATACATCCAGATTCGGAAATTCCTTGGCCGCAAATTCGGACGCCGAATACACCGACGCACCGGCTTCGCTGACCACCACCTTCTGCAGCCTGGCCGCGCCGCACAGCGCGATCGCTTCACCGGCCAGCTTGTCGGTCTCGCGGCTGGCGGTGCCGTTGCCGATCGCGATCAATTCCACGTTGTGCTGCAGGCACAGCTGCTTGATCGTCTGCAGCGACTGATCCCACTGCCGCTTGGGCTCATGCGGATAAATCGTCTCGGTGGCCACCAGCTTGCCGGTGGCATCGACCACGGCGATCTTGCAACCAGTGCGGATGCCCGGATCCAGCCCGAGCACAACACGTGCGCCGGCCGGTGCGGCCAGCATCAGGTCCTTGAGGTTGTCGCCGAACACCGCGATCGCCTCGGCCTCGGCCTTTTCGCGCGCCTGGTTGAACAGGTCTAGCAGCAGATGCATGTGCAGCTTGGCGCGCCAGGTCAGCCGGCAGGCGTCCAGCAGCCAGCGGTCGGCCGGGCGGCCCTGATTAGACACGCCCGCGCTGAGTGCCACCCGGCCTTCGGCGTACTGGTGGCCGGCCTCGGCGTCGCTGCCAGGGTCCAGATCCAGATACAGAAATTCCTCGCGACGCGCGCGGAACAACGCCAGCAAGCGGTGCGAGGGAATCTTTGCCAATGATTCGACATGGTCGAAGTAATCGCGGTATTTGGCACCGGCCTCTTCCTTGCCCTCGGCCACACGCGCGCGGATCACGCCGTTGTCGTTCAACCAGCTGCGCAGCTCGCCGACCAAGGCGGCATCTTCGCCCCAGCGCTCCATCAGGATGGCGCGCGCACCTTCCAGCGCCGCCTTGATGTCGGCAACGCCCTTCTCTGCATCGATGAACGGCGCGGCGGCCACTTCCGGCGCCTGGCTCGGATCGGCCAGCAACCCATCGGCCAGCGGCTCCAGACCGGCTTCGCGCGCGACCTGCGCGCGGGTACGGCGCTTGGGCTTGTACGGCAGGTACAGATCTTCCAGCCGTGATTTGGTGTCGGCCGCGCCGATCTCGTCACGCAATTCGTCGCTGAGCTTGCCCTGCTCGCCGATGCTGGACAGGATCGCGGCGCGGCGCTCTTCCAGCTCGCGCAGATAGGTCAGGCGCGTTTCCAGATTACGTAGTTGGGTGTCGTCCAGACCGCCGGTGACTTCCTTGCGGTAGCGGGCGATGAACGGAACGCTGGCGCCTTCGTCGAGAAGGGCGATGGCGGCGCGCGCCTGAGCGGGTTGGGCACCGATCTCATCGGCGATGGTGCGAGCGATCTGCTGGGCAAGCTGACTATCGATCATGACGGCGCGGTAAGAACCGCTTCACTGAAAAAAGCATTTTCGCAGTGCTGGCCCGCCGCGGGAACCCGTTGACAGGGCACCCGTAAACCTATGCCGACGCGCTCAGCTGACGCGGCGCGCGTAATGGGTGGCTGCGCGCTCGACCAGAATGCTTTCGTGCAGCGATTCGAGCGCCATCACACGGATCTTGCCGACGTCTTTCAGCGGCACCATGCGCTCCACATAGACCTCCGGGCCGGCATCGGTCATCGCACGCGACTTGCTGAACCCATAAGGCACAACGCCTTTGTCGCCATCTTTGCTGCCACCGACGTACAAAACGATCGACATACCCACACCCTCGTTAACAACTGTGACTACGTTAGTGGCGCGAGCATAACGACCGTGCCGTGAGGAGCTTTCCACGCACGTTAACGCCGGCTGTTTGCGGTTTGGTGACGGCCGCAGGTCTGCTCGATCTGCACGACCGCTTCACCCCGCTTGGCCGTCAAATTGCAGACCGCCGGCTCTCTGACGACACCGCATGGACCTCAAAAGTGGCTACCCGTTCTGGTCGATCCGCAACGGATTGATACGCGCCTATCCGCGCCTGGAACAAGACCCCCACTGCGAGGTCGCCATCGTCGGTGGCGGCGTCACCGCAGCCCTGATCGCGCACGAACTGCTCAAGCACGGGCACGACGTGGCGGTGGTCGAACAACGCGAGATCGGCTGGGGCAGCACCTCGGCCAGCACCGCCTTGCTGCAATACGAAATCGACACGCCGATGATCGAGTTGGCCAGGCAACACGGCATGCCGGCAGCCGCGCTCGCTTACGGCGCGTGTGCGCAAGCCATCCTCGACCTGCAGGGCCTGTGCAATACGCTGGGCGGCTGCGACTTCACCCGCCAGGACAGCCTGTATTACGCGAGCCGGGCACGCGATGTGAAGGAGTTACGCAGCGAGCTGGAGGCACGCCAGGCGCATGCCTTGCCGGTGGAGTGGATCGAGCGCGCGCCGCTATGGCACAACTACGGCGTACGCTCGGAGGGCGCGATCCTCAGCCGCCTGGCCGCCAGCGTCGACCCGTACCGGCTGTGCTATCGCCTGTTCGCCGAGTGCGAGCAGTACGGTGCGCGCATCTACGACCGCAGCACGATTGTCACTCTCGAACCTCACGCCCAGCATGTCGCATTGCGCACCCAGGACGGTGTCAGCCTGCGCGCGCGCCACGTGATCATGGCTGCCGGTTATGGCAATCAGCAGTGGCTATCGCAACGCGTGGCGCGTAATCGCAGCAGCTACGCATTCGTGACCGACCCCTTGCACGACAGCGAGATGGGTGCGCTCAAGCACACCATGATGTGGGAAACCGCGCGTCCGTATCTGTACTTGCGCAGCACGCCGGATGGGCGCGTGGTGGCAGGTGGCGAAGACGACAACGTCGATCTCCCCGCACGTCGCGATGCGCGCGTCATGCGCAAGCTGAAGACCCTGCTGAAGAAGATCCAGCAGACGATGCCGGATGTGAGCTTGCGCCCGGTGTTTGCCTGGGGCGGCACCTTCGCCGAAACCGCGGACGGGTTGCCGTTCTTCGGCGCCCACGCACAATACGGGCCGCGCGTATCCTTCGCCATGGCTTACGGCGGCAACGGCATCACCTACAGCGCCATCGGTGCCGGGTTACTGCGCGCGCAACTGGAAGGCAAGCATCATCCGTTGTCAGAGCTGTTCGGTTTCTCGCGACTGGAGTGAAACCACCACGGCCACCAACCGTGGCCATGCATCGCATAGGTGTCGGCAGCCCGCTCCAGCGGGTTGCGCACGTGGATGCCGCCGCAGAGGAAGTACACCGGCAAGAACAGCGGCCCGAGCAACATGTATTGGTAGACATGCGCGCGCTCGTGATCGCCCAGCCGCACCGGCGGATGCCGGCAGCGGCCGGCGGCATGCGCATAGGTGCTGCATTGCAGGTCCAGCGAGGCACCTTTCAACAGGATCACGTTGCCCAAGGTCATCGCCCCGCCCGGCCCCCACGGCCAGGCGTGGAAGACCAGTGCAAGCTCATGGCTGGACCAGTGCGGGCGTGCGCCGAAACAGCTGCCCACCGCACCGATCGCCACACCGAGCAAAGTGTTGGGCAGCGTACACAACGCGCCCAACACCTGCACTGCGGGCCACCCGCGCGGGGCGGACGTCAATCGGCCTGATTGGGGATCAGCAGCCACAGGATCAGATAGACCAGGATGCCCGGGAATGCGGCAGAAGCGATCGACACGATCACGAACAACACGCGCAGCAACGTGGAACTCCAGCCGAGCCGGCGCGCGATGCCGCCGACAACGCCGGCGATCATGCGATCGTTGAGAGAACGGGACAGCGTGGTGCTGGTGGACATGGCAAGGCTCCTGCAAACGTTGCGTGTAGTCTAAAAAGACCGGCGACGGCGGCGTGCTTGATGGCAGACGTCTGGATCACGCCGTCGCGCCGCATCAGGCGTTGCCGCCACGCTCCTGCAGCCAGCGATGGATCGCCACCGGCACTTCGCGCTGCGCACGTCCCGAGACGTAGATACCGATATGCCCGCCGCGAAAACTCAGCTCGCTGTAATCGTCGCTGCCGACCAGGCCACGCAGCGCGCGCGAGGCATCGGGTGGCACCAGGTGATCGTGTTCGGCGTAGATGTTCAGCACCGGCATGTCGACGGCCTGCAGATCGACCGCCTGCCCGCCGATGCTCACCTGCCCCGTCACCAGCCCATTGCGCTGATAGAACAGCTTGACGAACTCGCGGAAGGCTTCGCCGGCCAGGTCGGGCGAATCGAAGATCCACTTTTCCATGCGCAGGAAATCTTCCAGCGCCTGCTTGTCGTCGAGGATGTCGAGCAAGCCGACATACTTCTGCAGATTCAGCCGGAACGGCTTGAGCATCAGGTAACTGGCGTTCATCAGATCCGCCGGCACGTTGCCCATCGTGTCGACGAACAGGTCCACATCGACCATGCGCGCCCAGTTGGAGAGCATGTTGTCGGGGGTGTGGAAATCCACCGGCGTGACCATGGTGATCAGGTTGCGCACCTTGGGGCGTTGCAAGGCGGCGTAGCACAGCGAGAACGTGCCGCCCTGGCAGATGCCGAGCACATCGACCGCTTCCAAACCTGATTGCGCACGCAAATGGTCCACCGCGCCGTCGATGTAGCGCAGCAGATAATCATCGAGCGTGAGGTAACGCTCGGAACGGTCCGGGTAGCCCCAGTCCAGCACATAGACGTCCTGGCCATGACTCAACAGGCCCTTGACCAGCGAGCGGTCGGCTTGCAGGTCTACCATGTATGGGCGATTGACCAGCGCGTAGACGATCAACAGCGGCGTCTTGGCCACCGGCGCCTGTTCGCCGACGAAGCGATACAGCACCACCTTGCCGTCGCGCCAGATTTCTTCGCGCTCGGTGACGCCGTAATCCACGTCTTCCACGCCGGGCAGCAGCTTGAGCCCCTCGCGCAGCTTGCGCTGCATCGACAGGGTTTCCTGCATCAGGTCTTCGGCGCTGAATCCCAACGGGCCTTTCATGCCTGCGCTCCACGTGGCCTGCGTGCGGGCGGCTTGCCGGCGGGCTTGCCAGTGGCTGGCCTGGAGACCGGTTTCGAAGCGGTCGCTTGTTTGGCCGGAGACTTTTTAGCTGCAGTCTTTTTCGCCGCAGTCTTTTTGACGGCGCTCGCTGCAGCCGCTGATTCGGACACTGCGCTCGCCTTGGACGACGACGCACGCTTGGCCGTGGCCGATGCTACCGGATCTGCCGCCGGCGCTGCAGCAGGTTTGCTCGCTGGGCTCGCTGCAGTGCGCAGCATCCGTCGCACCGCGCGCTCCAGCTCGGCGATACGGCGATGGGCGGCATCCATCTCCGACCGGGTCGGCATGCCGAAGCGTTCGCTCAGTTGCTCCACTTCTTCCTGCAGCGCGGCCCGCAGGCGCATATGCGCGTTGGCAAAGCCGCCGTACACCTCTCGGAACCGGTCGGACAACGCAATGTCGGCGTACGACTCTTCGGCCGCTTCGATCCACAGATCGAACAAGGCGCGCGCACTGGTCAGCTGGCTGCCACTGCTTTCATGCTCGCCCAGCTTGGAGGTGAACCGCCCGAACGCCTGCTCGATGGCCGACTTGAGTTGTTCGCCATAGGCCTGCGATTGCGCCTGATAGTCCTGCTGCGCGCGTGCCAGCGTCTGCAGGCGTGCTTGATGATTGCGGTTCAAGCCGAATGCCGGCATCTGCAGCCAGGGCGCGTTTTCCTGCTGCCACTTTTCCAGGCTTTGCGCTGCCTGCTGCAGCCACGGATCGAAGCCGCCCGGGCTTCCGCCGCGCAACGAGCCCAGCGTCCACTGCATCAGTTGCTCGCCCTGCCCTTGCACGGCCTGTCGCCAGGCATCGGAGACTTCGTTGGCCGAGGTATCACGCCCTGCAAACTGCGCGGCCACCTGTTGCATGGTGCCGAACCAGTCGCCGGCCTGATTGCGGAAGCGGTCGATCGCCTCCTGCGCCTGCGGTGCGGCCTGGGTGGGCAACAACTGCGACCACCAGTCCATCGCCTTGCGCCAGTCCTGCGGTGCGTCCGTGCCCGGCCCCATGCCTGGAACCGCGCCCGGCGGCGCAGCGGAGCCGGACTGGCCGTGGCGCATGGCATCTGCCCAGGCGTTCCAGTACTGGCGCGCCTTGTCTTCGTTGCCATTGTCCGAACCGCTGCTTGCCATCATTGCTTCCTGTGCCTGTTCACCGGGCCATCCTACCGCGTGTGTCCCGGCGTGCCGGTCAGGGTTTGGGAATACGCAGCGTCTTGCTGATCATCAGCGAGCCGGAGACCGCAAACAACAGCACCAACGGATGCAGCTGCCACGGCCCGAGCTGCCACTGGCCCCACCACAGGCTCTGACCGATATGCCCACTGCTGGCAGCGATGGCGAGCAGGATCACCAGCAGCAGGCTGCTGGGAATCGGCGTGCCTTCGAAATAAGGCACCTTGTCGGCCTCGCCTGCGATTTCTTCGGCGGTCACGTTGTAACGCGCCAACCGGCTCACGCCGCAGCAGACGAAATAGCTCAGCACCAGCCAGTCCCAGCCGCCGCGCATGCCGCAGGCATAGCCCAGCGCCGCCGGCGCCACGCCGAATGAGATCACATCGGCCAGCGAATCCAGCTCGCGCCCCAGCGTCGAGGATGCCTTGCGCCAACGCGCCACGTGCCCGTCCAGCGCATCGAAGACGAACGCCAGCGGAATCAGCGCCATGCCCAGCAGCAGGTCGCCGCGATGGCCTTCCTGAAGGAAGCGCATCGAGGCAAACACCGCACCGGTGCCGCAGAAGGCGTTGGCCAGGGTGAACCAGTCCGCGAGTTGGAAATCGCGCAGCATCGAGAAATGGCGTTTCATGCGCAGCTTGAGGTGATCGAGGCGCAAAGGGTAACGCGCGCGCGCCACGCAGGCGACCGTTTCGCGGGACTCGGCTAGTCTGACGGCCAGCGTTGCCGCCCTGGCCGCGCACGATTCCCGAGAAGGACACCCGATGCACAGCATCCTGATCACCGGCGCAGGCAGCGGCATTGGCGCCGGTATCGCCACCGAGCTGGCCGCCGCTGGCCACCATCTGATCGTCAGCGATATGGACCTGGCGGCCGCCGAGCGCACTGTGCGCACTCTGCGCGACGCCGGCGGTTCGGCCGAAGCGCTGGCGCTGGACGTGACCGATGAAGATGGCGTTGTGCGTGCGCTGGCCAGCGCATCGCGCACACCGCAGGTGCTGATCAACAACGCCGGCCTGCAGCACGTGTCCGCGCTGGAAGACTTCCCGATGCAGCGCTGGGCGTTGCTGGTGGAGGTGATGTTGACCGGCGCCGCACGGCTCAGCCGTGCAGTGTTGCCCGGTATGCGTGAAGCTGGCTACGGGCGCATCGTCAACATCGGCAGCATCCACGCGTTGGTAGCCAGCCCGTACAAAAGTGCCTATGTCGCGGCCAAGCATGGCCTGGTCGGGCTGGCCAAGGTCATCGCGCTGGAGACGGCCGATTGCGACATCACCGTCAACACGTTGTGCCCGAGCTATGTGCGCACGCCGTTGGTGGAGCGCCAGATTGCCGACCAGGCACGCACGCGCGGCATCGCCGAGGATGCGGTGATCCGCGATGTGATGCTCAAGCCGATGCCCAAGGGCGCCTTCATCGCGTACGACGAACTGGCCGGCACGGTCGCGTTCCTGATGTCGCATGCCGCGCGCAACATCACCGGCCAGTCGATCGCCATCGATGGCGGCTGGACGGCGCAGTAATCGCAGCTGGCGAAAATTTCACCAGTCGACTTGACAGCGTTGCGCCGCAAGGCGCGTGCACAGTTGTCCACAGACTTGCGCAGGTTTCATCCACAGCGGATGTGGAGAAGTGCTCGGTGCGACAGCTGGGTTCAACGCAGCCTTGATATGGGGTGAAAGCTCCCGCTTGCGCTCGCTAATGGCATTACGCGCTCAGATGCGCGAGTACGTCCACGATTGCATGCGCCCGTCGCGATACGGCATCACGCCATGGAACGGACGCGGGTCGCCGTCGAACACCAGCGGCAGGAAATTGCGGTCGCCTTCCCACATCGGCAGCTGCTCCATGCGATCGAGCGCCACCCACTCCAGCGTACCCTCAGGGTTCGAGGCCTGCGGCTCGCCTTCGAAGCCATGGATCAGGAAGACAAAGCCCAGCCAGTCTTCGCCGTGCTTGCCGAAGCCGGGCCAACTGATGGTTCCGCGCAATTGCATCTTGCCGCATTCCACGCCCGCCTCTTCGCGGATCTCGCGGCGCATGCCGGCCAGCACGTCTTCGTGCGGTTCCACCTTGCCGCCGAGCCCGTTGTACTTGCCCAGGTGCTGATCGCCGGGGCGGGCATTGCGGTGGATCATCAGGACCTGGCTGCCGTCCGGCGACAACAGGTAGCCAAGTGTGGCGACGATAGGGGTATAGGGCATGGCATGCGATCTGACACGAAGCACATCAGTATGACCGATGCGCCATCAACAGCGGACGCGTCGTCCACAACGAGCTGGCACGGCAGCGACGCGCCCGCTCAACCGATCTGCGAACCGGCGCGCGGCGGTGCAACGTAATCGTGATCCCGGCGCAGCGTGGCGACGCCGTGGCCGCGCTCGGCCAGATAGTCCAGCCACTTGCCCAGGAACGTATTCATGCGCATGCGATGGCTGATCAGCTCGGCCGGCGGCGGGAACATGCCCATCACATCCTGCCAGCGGCGGCCGACATAGCAATGCGTGGTCTCGGCCTGGCGGGCGTCGCGGTACAGCCGCACATAAGCAGAGGGATCGGGTTCGCCGGTCACCGGGTCGCACAGGTCGTAGGTCAGCCGTAGCTCCACCGTGTAGCGGTGGCACTCGATCACGTCCAGACGCAGGTTCAGCCCATCGCCAATCGAAGACACATAGGAGCCGGGAGCGAGGTCGGCCGGCGCGAACAGCCGGGTCAGGTGCTGGAAGTTTTCTGCGTACAAGCCCATCAGCCAGCCAAATCGGCTCAACTTGGGGATGCGTTCGAGTTTGCTCAGTGCTTGCGCCATAAACCGATCCTACACGCTGCGCTGCCGCACGGGCAGCATTGACCACTGCCCATCGGCAGGCCTACTTTATCCGAGCACCGTCCCGCCCGCTTGATTTCGCTTGGCTTGCCAGCAAGCCGTCAGCCGCGTCGCGGCAGCACCCGGATTGTGTGTGAACGCGCCGCCTGCCTGCCCAATCCCGAATCCCGCCCCACCAATCCCGGCCTCAAAACATCTCGCGCTGCAGCCCCAGCGTGGACAATACCTTGCTGGAGATTTCCTCGATCGAGGTATTGGTGGTGCTCAAGGTGGGAATCCGCTCCATCTGGAACATGCGCTCTGCGGTGGCGACTTCACGCCGGCAGGTCTCCGCCGCGCTGTAGCGCGAATTGGCGCGGCGCTCCTGACGGATCTGCTGCAGCCGCTCCGGGTCGATGGTCAGACCGAACAGCTTGCTGCGATAGTTGCGCAAGCGCGGCGGCAAACGTTCGTTTTCCAGATCTTCTTCGGTCAACGGATAGTTGGCGGCGCGGATGCCGTAATGCAATGCCAGATAGATGCAGGTGGGCGTCTTGCCCGCGCGCGACACTGCGACCAGGATCACATCGGCCTCGTCGTAATTGAGCGCGATGCCGTCGTCGTGGCTCAACGCAAAGTTCATCGCATTGATGCGGCGGTGATAGGTCTCGAAGTCCACCATGCCATGCGCGCGGCCCACCAGCGAGTGCCGTGGCGCATTGAGCTCGCGCTCCAGCGGCTCGATAAAGGGCGCGAACACATCCAGCATCAACGCGCCGCTTTCGGCCAGGATCATGCTCAATTGTGGGTCGACGCACGAATTGACCACCACCGGGCGCACCTGGTACCGCTCGCCTGCCGCACGAATACGTAGCGCGGCATCGCGCGCTTTTTCTGCATCGTCAATGAACGACATGCGGTCGGTGACGAAGTTGAATCCACTGAACTGGGTGAGCAGGCTATGCCCAATCGTTTCAGCGGTGATACCGGTTCCATCGGAGACGTAGAACACCGGTCGAATTGTTGACATCAAGGCCACCTCTTTGAACTGGTGTTCAAAACTTGCGGGTTCATGCTTGTGCAGATTCCGCTGTGCACTGCATCATAGCGGCTTCTTCCTACGGTCGCGGCCATCCAGCCCGCTCGGGCGATGGCCTTACGGAGCATCGCGCTTGAACGAGAATATCCTGTGGTTGCATGAGCTACGCCTGGTCGATCTGGCCCGCGTAGGCGGTAAAAATTCCTCGCTTGGCGAGATGATTGGCAACCTGGCCGGGCTTGGCGTTTCGGTTCCCGGTGGATATGCGACCACTGCGGAAGCTTTCAAGGACTTCACCGCCCACAACGATCTGTCCAAGCGCATCTTCGACAAGCTGGCCACGCTGGACGTGGAAGATGTCACTGCGCTCACCATCGCCGGCAAGGAGATCCGCAGCTGGGTGATCGATGCGCCGCTGCAGCCAGAACTGGACCGCGACATCCGCACCGCCTACGAACAGCTCTGCGCCGAAAACGGCGGCGGCGAAGTGGCGGTGGCAGTGCGTTCGTCGGCAACGGCCGAAGATCTGCCGGACGCCTCGTTCGCCGGTCAGCAGGAAACCTTCCTCAACGTGACCGGCGCCGACGATGTTGTGCACAAGGTCAAGGAAGTGTTCGCCAGCCTCTACAACGACCGCGCGATTGCCTATCGCGTGCATCACGGCTTCAAGCACGAAGATGTGTTTCTCTCGGCCGGCGTGCAGTTGATGGTGCGCTCGGGCGTGGGTGCGGCCGGCGTGCTGTTCACCCTGGACACCGAATCGGGCTTTCGCGATGTGGTGTTCGTCACCTCCAGCTTCGGCCTGGGCGAGATGGTCGTGCAAGGCGCGGTCAACCCGGACGAGTTCTATGTCTACAAGCCCACGCTCAATGCAGGCAAGCCGGCGATCCTGCGTCGCTCACTCGGCAGCAAGGCAATCCGCATGGTGTATTCGGATGTGCCCGGCGAGCGTGTGCGCACCGAGGACACGCCGGTGGAACTGCGCAACACCTTCTCGATCAGCGATGAAGATGTGCAGGAGCTCTCCAAGCAGGCGCTGGTGATCGAAAAGCATTACGGCCGCCCGATGGATATCGAGTGGGCCAAAGACGGCGTGAGCGGCAAGCTGTTCATCGTGCAGGCGCGCCCTGAGACGGTGAAGTCGCGCAGTCACGCCACCCAGATCGAGCGTTTTTCGCTGGATGCCAAGGACGCCAAGATCCTGGTCGAAGGCCGTGCGGTCGGTGCCAAGATCGGCAGCGGCGTGGCACGCGTGGTGCGCTCGCTGGACGACATGAATCGCGTGCAGGCCGGCGACGTGTTGATTGCCGACATGACCGATCCCGATTGGGAGCCGGTGATGAAGCGCGCCTCGGCGATCGTCACCAACCGCGGCGGCCGCACCTGCCATGCGGCGATCATCGCGCGCGAGCTCGGCGTGCCGGCCGTGGTCGGCTCGGGCAATGCCACCGACATGATCAGCGATGGCCAGGAAGTCACGGTCAGCTGCGCCGAAGGCGATACCGGCTTCATCTACGACGGCCTGCTGCCGTTCGAGCGCACCACCACCGATCTGGGCAACATGCCGCCTGCCCCGCTAAAGATCATGATGAACGTGGCCAATCCAGAGCGTGCGTTCGACTTCGGTCAGCTGCCCAACGCCGGCATCGGTCTGGCGCGTCTTGAAATGATCATCGCCGCGCATATCGGCATCCATCCCAATGCGCTGCTGGAATACGACAAGCAGGACGCCGACGTCCGCAAGAAGATCGACGCCAAGACCGCCGGTTACGGCGATCCGGTGAGCTTCTACGTCAACCGTCTGGCCGAGGGCATCGCCACACTGACCGCCTCGGTGGCGCCGAACACGGTGATCGTGCGGTTGTCGGACTTCAAGTCCAACGAGTACGCCAACCTGATCGGCGGCTCGCGTTACGAGCCGCATGAAGAGAACCCAATGATCGGCTTCCGCGGCGCCAGCCGTTATGTCGACCCGTCCTTCACCAAGGCGTTCTCGCTGGAATGCAAGGCGGTGCTGAAGGTGCGCAACGAGATGGGCCTGGACAACCTCTGGGTGATGATCCCGTTCGTGCGCACGCTGGAAGAAGGCCGCAAGGTGATCGAGGTGCTGGAGCAGAACGGCCTGAAGAAGGGCGAGAACGGCCTGAAGATCATCATGATGTGCGAGCTGCCGTCCAACGCGCTGCTGGCCGATGAGTTCCTGGAGATCTTCGACGGCTTCTCGATCGGTTCCAACGATCTGACCCAGCTGACATTGGGCCTGGATCGCGATTCCTCGATCGTGGCGCATCTGTTCGACGAGCGGAATCCGGCGGTCAAGAAGCTGCTGTCGATGGCGATCAAGTCGGCGCGCGCCAAGGGCAAGTACGTCGGTATCTGCGGCCAGGGGCCGTCGGATCACCCGGAACTGGCCGAGTGGCTGATGCAGGAAGGCATCGAGTCGGTGTCGCTGAATCCTGACACCGTGGTCGACACCTGGTTGCGTCTGGCCAAGTTGAAGAGCGAGAGCTGATGGGAATGTTGGGTATGGTGTGGGCGGCGGCTGCAGGAGCAGTCGCCGCAAAGCCGGCAGCGGCGGCCACCAAGGCGGCGGAGCCGGCGTTCAACTGGGCCAACATCCCGTGGGCGCAGTACGCGCTCAACTGGGGGTTGGCGCTGCTGATCGTGGTGGTCGGCATGTGGCTGGCCAAGCAGCTCAGCCAGTGGCTGCATCGCGCGCTGACCCGCGCGCGTATCGAGATCACGCTGACCAACTTCCTGCGCAACGTGCTGTATGCGTTGTTGCTGGTGCTGGTGTTCGTGAGCGCGTTGAGCAAGATCGGCGTGCCGCCGACCTCGCTGATCGCGGTGCTGGGTGCGGCTGGTCTGGCGGTCGGTCTGGCGTTGAAGGATTCGCTGTCCAACATCGCCGCCGGCGTGATGCTGATCGTGCTGCGACCGATGCGCGATGGCGACCACGTCGTGATCGCCGGCCAGGAAGGCATCGTGGACGAGATCCGGATCTTCCAGACCCGGCTGCGCTCGTTCGACGAACGCATGATCACCCTGCCCAACAGCACGATCACCACCTCGCCGATCGTCAACTACAGCACCCTGCCCAACCGTCGCCTGGAAGTGACCGTGGGCGTGGGCTACGGCGACGATCTGAAAAAAGCCCAGCAGCTATTGCTGCAGATCGCCAAGGAGAATCCGAACCTGCTGGATTCGCCCGCACCATTCGTGCAGGTCACCAACCTGGGCGAAAGCACGGTGGATCTGATGTTGTTTGCGTATGCGACCAACGGCAACTTCGGTGCGGCCAAGAGCACCACGCTGGAGCAGATCCGCAATCAACTGCTGGAAAACGGGCTCAATATCCCGTACCCGCAGCGCGACCTGCATGTGTATCACCACGATGCCGACGGCAAGCCGATCTCGGATCTGTTGCTGAAAGGCATCGCCGACGATGGCGATTTGAGCAAGGGGCCGTCGTTGGCGCGTTGAGTGCGTTTTCGCGTGTAAAGCAATCTGTCATGCAAAAGGCCGCATCCAGTGATGCGGCCTTTTTGTTGTGTGGCGTCTCTGGCGCCTGCTGCATCGAACGGATTAGTCTGAAGATATGCAACTTCCAACTCGCAACGTTCGCTGCACACCAGTCGCAGCACGCCGTCGGCGTGCCGCGAACCAGTGCCGCCCTTATCCCTGCGCGCCACCCTGGTTGGCACCACCCAACGCGCCCATGAACTGGCGATAGTGGCGTAGCTCATCGATCGAATCGCGCACGTCGCTCAGCGCGGTATGCGCCGAACTCTTGGCAAACCCATTGGCCACCGTCGGCGCCCAGCGCCGTGCCAGCTCCTTGATGGTGGACACATCGAGGTTGCGGTAGTGGAAGTAGCGCTCCAGGCGCGACATCTGCCGGTGCAGGAAGCGGCGATCCTGGCAGATCGAGTTGCCGCACATCGGCGAGGCGCCGGCGCGGATCCACTCGCCCAGAAATGCCACGGTCTGCGCTTCGGCCTGCGCATGGCTGACCTGGCTGTCGAGCACGCGTTGCCACAGGCCCGAACGACGGTGCTGATTACGGTTCCATTCGTCCATCGCTTCGAGTGTTTCCAGCGGATGGGCGATGGCCAGTTCCGGCCCCTCGGCAAGCACGTTCAACTGCGCATCGGTGACGATGGTGGCGATCTCGATGATGGAATCGCGATCGGTATCCAGCCCGGTCATTTCCAGATCGATCCAGATCAGTCGGTCGTTGCCCGCAAGGTTGTCTGCCATGTCGCCGTCCTGTGGAGGGCCGTCGCCGGCCAGATGCTGAAGGGCGCGCATCATACCGCGGCCGCGCAGCTCAGGGCGCGAAGGGCGGCTTGCCACGCTTGGCCCTGAAGTAATTGGTCAGCCGCAGACTTGCTTCTGCAGCAAGCACCCCACCGCTGACCTGCACGCGATGATTGTGACGCGGGTCGGCCAACAGGTCGAACACGCTGCCGCAGGCGCCGGTCTTGGGGTCGCTGGCGGCGAACACCACCCGCGCGATACGCGCATGGATCATCGCCATCGCGCACATCGCGCAGGGCTCCAGGGTGACGTACACCGTGCAGCCGATCAGCCGGTGATTGGCCAACCGGCGGCCGGCCTCGCGCATGGCCATGATCTCGGCATGCGCAGTAGGGTCGTGGCTGGCGATATTGAAGTTCCAGCCTTCGCCCAGCACGTTGCCATCGGCATCGACCAGCAACGCGCCCACCGGGATCTCGTCATAGTCGCGCTCGGCACGCTCGGCCAACTGCAGGGCGCGCTCCATCCATCGCCGGTCGATCAGCGCCTGCGCCGCGTCAAGGGGCGTCTCCACCGATGTACTCACGCGGCGCTGCCGCCCTGGCGATCCAGGAACGCGGCGAACGCGGCCACGGTGGCTTCGCTGACATGATGCTCGATGCCTTCGGCGTCGCGGCGCGCGGTGGCCTCGTCGATGCCCAGGGCCAGCAGGAAGCGTTCGACGATCTGGTGGCGCTGCCGGCTGGACGCGGCCAGCGCCTCGCCGGCCGGGGTCAGGAACACGCCGCGGTAGGGGCGCTGCACCACCCAGCCATCGCGCACCAGCCGCTTGAGCATCTTGGCCACGGTCGGCTGGGCCACGCCCAGGCGCGCGGCGATATCGACCTGGCGCGCTTCGCCACCGTCGACCAGCAGATCGGAAATCAGTTCCACATAGTCCTCGACCAACTCTGCGCGGCGCGCTTCGCGCACCTGACGGAAGCTTTCCATATGCACCTGCGCATCGATCAGCACCGGCGCGGCGGCTTCCTGCTTTTCGCTCTTGCCCACCCTCTTCCTCATCATCGCGTCCGGCGCCAGTGCCGGTGTGCGTAGTGTGAAGCACGCCGCCGATCATTACGATTTAGATTGCCAATGCTCAACAGCATAGCAGTTGCTATATCATCGGTCCGATCCTTCGCCGACGCCGTCTCGCATGTCCGCCGATACTCTCTCGCCCACTCATCCGCCCTCCCCCGCAGCGCATTCCGCCAATGGCGGTCTTGGCGATCACCACGCCAGCGTCGCCGTGCCCAAGGGCGGTCATTGGTGGTTCCGCTTGCTGGCGTTTCTGGGGCCGGGCTACATGGTGTCGGTGGGCTACATGGACCCGGGCAACTGGGCCACCGATCTGGCCGGCGGCTCGCAGTTCGGCTACCTACTGCTGTCGGTGATCCTGCTGTCCAACGTGATGGCGATCGTGTTGCAGAGTTTGTCGGCACGCCTGGGCATCGCGACAGGGCTGGATCTGGCCCAGGCCTGCCGGGCGCGTTACCCGCGCGGGGTGAACCTGGCGCTGTGGGGATTGTGCGAGCTGGCGATCATCGCCTGCGACCTGGCCGAGGTAATCGGCACCGCCATCGCGTTGAAGCTGTTGTTCGGCATCCCGCTGACCATGGGCGCGATCATCACCGCGGTCGATGTGGTGTTGGTGTTGCTGCTGATGAACCGCGGTTTCCGCGCGCTGGAAGCGTTCGTGATGGCGTTGCTGCTGATCATTTTCGTGTGCTTCGGCATCCAGATCGCGCTGGCTGCACCGCCGATCGCGGCCGTATTGGGCGGCTTCATTCCGCGTGCGCAAGTCATCACCGACCCAAAGGCCTTGTATCTTGCGATCGGCATCATCGGTGCGACGGTGATGCCGCATAACCTGTATCTGCATTCGTCGATCGTGCAGACGCGTGCGTATCCGCGCACCGATGTGGGGCGCAAGTCGGCGTTGCGCTGGGCGGTGACCGACAGCACCGTGGCCTTGATGTTCGCGTTGTTCATCAATGCCTCGATCCTGATTCTGGCAGCGGCGGTGTTTCATGCACAGGGCCGCACCGATGTGCAGGAGATCGAACAGGCACATGCGCTGCTGGCGCCGATGCTGGGCGTGGGCCTGGCTTCGACCCTGTTTGCGATTGCGTTGCTTGCTTCAGGCGTGAACTCCACGGTGACTGCAACGCTGGCCGGTCAGATCGTGATGGAAGGATTCTTGCAACTGCGGCTACCACCGTGGCTGCGCCGCCTGCTGACCCGCGGCATCGCGATCGTGCCGGTGGTGATCGTGACCTGGCTGTACGGCGAAGCCGGCACTGCGCGGCTGCTGGTGCTCAGCCAGGTGGTGTTATCCATGCAGCTGCCGTTTGCGGTGATTCCGCTGGTGCGCTTCGTGTCGGATCGTCAATTGATGGGCACGCTGGTGGCGCCGGCGTGGCTGGTGCGCATCGCCTGGGTGATCGCGGCGGTGATCGTCTGTTTGAACATCAAGTTGTTGTGGGATACCGCGCTGCAGTGACCGGCGATATCGGTTGGGGCTGAGTGAGCATCATCGACTCTCCCCATCCATTCGAAGCGGGTGCGCGATTGTCTGCACGATGCACGCTCTTGCCGCACGATTGAGTCTGCTTGACCAACGTGTCTCGCAGCCGCCACTTGCTTTGATCGACCGGATCACAGTCAGCCAGCACCACGGCGACAGTGCGCACGCGTGTGCAATCTGCTTGCTGCTCGCGCGGGTCTACTGAGTGGATGCACCGGTGTGTCCACGGCCTGCGCTGCATTCGCGCCGCGCTTCGCAGAGACGGCCATGACGCTTCACGCTGTCACGCGACGCCCGGGATGCATGCCCTCGCCCACAGGAGTGTTTATGCATCCGTTCGAGCCCACTCCCGCCGACGCCGGACGCCGCAGCTTTCTCACCTCAAGCACGGCCGCCGTGGCAGCGTTGTCCCTGCCCGCTCTCGCCAGTGCCGCCGCAGCCGTGCGCGCACCTCCCTCCACACCGCCCCACCCGACCAACAACGGAGTCAACCCGATGTCCAATTTCGTCACCCGCCCCGACGGCGCCAACATTTTCTACAAGGATTGGGGCAAGGGCCAACCGGTCGTGTTCTCGCACGGCTGGCCGCTCAGCGCCGATGCCTGGGATGCGCAGATGCTGTTCATGGGCCAACACGGCTTTCGTGTGATTGCGCACGATCGTCGCAGCCACGGTCGTTCGACCCAGACCTGGGACGGCAACGACATGGACACCTACGCCGACGATCTGGCTGCGGTGATCGAAAAGCTGGATCTGAAAGACGCGATCCTGGTCGGGCATTCCACCGGCGGTGGCGAAGTGGCGCATTACGTGGGCCGCCATGGCAGCAAGCGTGTGGCCAAGGTGGTGCTGGTCGGCGCGGTGCCGCCGCAGATGGTCAAGAGCCCGACCAATCCGGGCGGCCTGCCGCTGAGCGTGTTCGACGGCATTCGCGAAGGCGTGGCCAAGGACCGTTCGCAGTTTTATCAGGATCTGACCACGCCGTTCTTCGGCGCCAACCGTGACGGCAACAAGGTCACCCAGGGCATGCGCGATGCGTTCTGGCTGCAGGGCATGCTGGGCGGCCACAAGGGCCAGTACGACTGCATCAAGGAGTTCTCCGAGGTCGACTACACCGCCGACCTGAAGAAGATCGATGTGCCGGCGCTGGTGGTGCATGGGGACGACGACCAGATCGTGCCGATCGATGCGTCCGGCAAGTTGTCGGCCAAGATCATCAAGAATGCCGAACTGAAGATCTATGCCGGTGCGCCGCATGGTCTGCCGGTCACCCATGCCGACCAGTTCAACCAGGATCTGCTGGAATTTGCCAAGGCCTGATCGGCGCACGCTGCAACAGACATGGGCCGGCTCGAACGAGTCGGCCTTTTGTTTGTGTCGCTCCATCACCTGCGTGGGCTGCTTTACGTCAGTCGGCGGCGATCGGCCGATATCCGCGGCGACGTTAGCCATCAACGCCCGACTGCGTTCTCCCCCGCCTTGTCCTCGACTTTGCAACGAGGTCGACCATTCTTGAACGCAGGGCCACGCAACGCGCCTGCCGCCCTGTCAAATCGACCGGCTTGCGCTATGGTATGCACCGCCGAGCGGCAAGGGGGCCGCTTCAGCATCGTGTGCGACAGCCGATAACGGCTAGGTCCGACCGCCGCCGGGGGGCTGCGGCGGCACTCGATCCAATCACTAAACGCGTTCAGGGGAATTGCGATGCTTCGTCACTCTTTGCGGGTGCGCCTGCTGTTGCCGGTGCTGGCCTTGGTGCTGGTCGTGGTGGTGGCACTGACGGTCATCTTGGCCATTACCGAAGCGAACCGGGTCAAGTTCGAGACCGGCGACGCGATCGAGCGCCAGTCGGTGTCCTTGCAGACCCTGTTCTCGGTCACCCGCGCCATGATGCTCGATCGCGTCAATTCCTCCATGCGCCAGCTGCGCAAGGAAGCCAACGCACATGGCGCCGCAAGCGTCGGCGCGGAGGTCCGCGTTGCCGATCGCACTGCCAACGACCTGCTGCTGGGCCAGAAGTCGCAGGCCAATGAGTTCGGCATGCTCGACGATGTGACCGCCATCCACGAAGGCACCGCCACGCTGTTCTCGCGGACCGGCGAAGACTTCGTGCGCATCTCCACCAACGTCAAGAAGGACGACGGCAGCCGCGCCATCGGTACCGTGCTCGATCCCAACGGCCAGGCCGCCGCCAAGCTGCGCAACGGCGAAAGTTTCTACGGTGTGGTCGACATCCTCGGCAACCCGTACGTCACCGGCTACGAGCCGATCTTCGCCGGCAACGACAAGCGCGTGATCGGTGCCTGGTACGTCGGCTACAAGGCCGACACCCAGGCGCTGGAAAACGTGGTCAGCAGCCGCCGCGTGCTCGATTCCGGCTTCATCGCCATCTTCGACAGCAAGAACAAGCTGCGCTTCCAGTCCACCACCGGTGCCACCACCGACACCGCCACCATCGAGCGGATCGTCAAGGAAACGCCGGACGACTGGGTCGTCACCAAGCAGGAAGTGCCCGATTGGGGCTTCACCCTGGTCTCGGCCTACCCCAAGAGCGACGTCAATGGCGTGATCGTGCGTCAGTCGTTGTGGATCGCCGGCATCGGCCTGCTGGTCTGCGCGTTGCTGCTGGGCCTGCAATGGGCGTTGATCTGGAACCGCGTGCTGCGCCCGATCCAGCACCTGACCACCGTGGCCGAAGAGCTGAGCCTGGGCAAGTGGAACCACACCATCGACGAGGTCAACCTCAAGGATGAAATCGGTACCCTGGCGCGCGCCATCTCCCGCCTGTCCAACAGTGTCCGGTTGGCCATGGAGCGCCTCAGCAAACGCTGAGCCGCTCGCACCCACTCCGTACCAGATGATGCAAGGAAGACGCCATGTCCACTGAATTCCGTCCGCTGATCGAGATCCTGCGCGAGCTCAAGGCGCTGGCATTGAAGAAGGCGTCCGGCTTTCTGTTCATCGTCACCGAGGAAAACCACTCCTGCATCGTCCGCCTCAATGCCGGGCAGATCGAAGAAGTGGTGTTCCGCATGCTGCGCAACGACGAGGCGGTGCAACGCCTCACCATGGTCAACGCCGCCAAGGCCCGCTTTCAGGCCGACCCCGGCGCCGGCATGGGCAAGCCCTCGCTGCTGAGCGACGACTCACGCCAGTGGTTGATGGGTGGTTTCGAGCAGGATCTGGGTGGTGCGCCGGCACCGCCGCGGGCAGCCGTTGCAGCGGCTCCGGCACCGGCCGCAGCAACGCCGCTCGACGCACCGAACGCAGCACCTGCAGGCACTGGATCCCCACCCGACGAGCGCGTCCGCGATGCACTGGAAAAAGTCGCGCTGAATTATCTCGGCCCGATCGCCGGCATGCTCTGTGACGAAGCCTGGGAGGCATCGAGCGACATCGAGCAAGTGCTCAATCAGCTTGGGGCCAACCTCTCCACCCCGCAGGAAACGCAGAAGTTCATGGCCGACGCGCGCGTGGCACTGGCCAGGCTGCGCTGACGGGTACCTTTAGTAGATCCAGAATCAAGCCGCGCATTGCGCGGTTTTTTTCTATGACACCGCGGTCCACTCCCGTACGACCTGGCAGCACGCTGGACGCGTGTTTGGATTAGCGCCTGCCTTGGATAACAACGTCTGCGACATGCATGACAACTAGCCTGCAATTGGCTCATGCAGTGACACATCGCAACGAGCAGAACGTCCCATCCCCAAAGCGCAGGAACACAACGACAACGGCGCCTTTCGGCGCCGTTGTCGTTCAACTCACTCCCACTCGATCGTCGCAGGCGGCTTGCCGGAGATGTCGTAGACCACGCGCGAGACGCCGCGCAGTTCGTTGATGATGCGGTTGGACACCGTGCCGAGGAAGTCGTACGGCAGATGCGCCCAGTGCGCGGTCATGAAATCGATGGTCTCCACTGCGCGCAGTGCGATCACCCATTCGTAGGCGCGTGCATCGCCGACCACACCCACCGATTTCACCGGCAGAAACACCGCGAACGCCTGGCTGGTCTTGTCGTACAGATCGGCCTTGCGCAGTTCGTCGATGAAGATCGCATCGGCCTTGGCCAGCAGCTCGGCGTACTCGCGCTTCACTTCGCCCAGGATGCGCACGCCCAGGCCCGGACCGGGGAACGGATGGCGATACACCATCGTGCGCGGCAGGCCGAGTTCGACACCGAGGCGGCGCACTTCGTCCTTGAACAACTCGCGCAACGGTTCGACCAGGCCCAGCTTCATGTGCTCGGGCAGGCCACCGACGTTGTGGTGACTCTTGATGACGTGCGCCTTGCCGGTCTTGCTGCCGGCCGACTCGATCACGTCCGGATAGATCGTGCCCTGCGCCAGCCACTTGGCGTTGGCCAGCTTGTTGGATTCTTCGTCGAAGATCTCCACGAACAGGTTGCCGATGATCTTGCGCTTGGCTTCCGGGTCGCTGACGCCTTCGAGCTTGGCGAAATAGCGGTCGGCCGCGTTGACGCGGATCACCTTCACACCCATGTGCTCGGCGAACATCGCCATCACCTGGTCGCCTTCCTGCCAACGCAGCAGGCCGGTATCGACGAACACGCAGGTCAGCTTGTCGCCGATCGCCTTGTGCAACAACGCGGCAACCACCGACGAATCCACGCCGCCGGACAGGCCAAGAATCACTTCGTCATCGCCCACCTGCGCGCGCACACGCGCAATCTGGTCGTCGATGATGTTGGCCGCCGTCCACAGCGTCTGACACCCGCACACATCGACCACGAAGCGACGCAGCAAGGTCTGGCCCTGCAGCGTGTGGGTCACTTCCGGATGGAACTGCACCCCGTACCAGCGTTTGTCTTCGTTGGACATCGCCGCCACCGGAATGCGGTCGGTCACGGCAGTAATCGTGAAGCCCGGCGGCACCTGCGAGACGTGGTCGCCGTGGCTCATCCACACGTTCAGGCGCGAGGTGCCGGCATGATCGGTCAGGCCGGAGAACAGCGCATCGGCCGCCACAACATCCACTTCGGCATGGCCGAATTCGCGTTGGTCGGCCGCTTCTGTCGCTCCGCCCAGCTGCGCAGCCAGGGTCTGCATGCCGTAGCAGATACCGAACACCGGCAAGCCGCTATCGAACACTTCCTGCGGCGCGACCGGCGCACCCGGCAACGTGGTCGACTCGGGACCACCGGAGAGAATGATGCCCTTGGCGCCGAATCCGGCAATCTCGGACGGATCATGATCCCAGGCCCAGATCTCGCAATACACACCGATTTCGCGAATGCGCCGCGCGATCAACTGGGTGTACTGCGCGCCGAAATCGAGGATGAGGATCTTGTCGTTATGGATGCTGGTCATTGAGAGCCGGGATTGGGGAGTTGGGATTGGAAATTCGCAAGAGCACACGCCACAACCGCTGCCGGATGAGGACGCGGTAGGCTCTTGCGAATCCCGAATGCCGAATCCCCACTCCCGCGCGCTGGCTTACCCAGCGCGATAGTTCGGCGGCTCTTTGGTGATCTGCACGTCGTGCACATGGCTTTCGCGTTGGCCGGCGCCGGTGATCTTGACGAACTTGGGCTTGGTGCGCATCTCTTCGACAGTGGCGCAGCCGACATAGCCCATGGTCGCGCGCAGGCCGCCGATCAGCTGATGGATGATGCCGCCGACCGGGCCGCGATACGGTACGCGGCCTTCGATGCCTTCCGGCACCAGCTTGTCGGCGTCGCTGGCGTCCTGGAAATAGCGGTCCTTGGACCCCTTCTCCATCGCGCCCAGGCTGCCCATGCCGCGGTAGCTCTTGTAGCTGCGGCCCTGGAACAACTCGACCTCGCCCGGTGCCTCCTCGGTACCGGCCAGCAAGCCGCCGACCATCACCGTGGACGCACCGGCGACCAGCGCCTTGCCGATGTCGCCGGAATAGCGGATGCCGCCATCGGCGATCAGCGGAATGCGGTCCTGCAGCGCCTCGGCCACCATGTCCACCGCGGTGATCTGCGGCACGCCGACACCGGCGACCACGCGCGTGGTGCAGATCGAACCCGGACCCACGCCGACCTTGACCGCATCGGCGCCGGCATCCATCAACGCCAGCGCGGCATCGCCGGTGACGATGTTGCCGCCGATCACCTGCAGCTGCGGATAGGTCTTCTTGACCCAGGCCACGCGATCGATCACGCCCTGCGAATGGCCATGCGCGGTATCCACGATCACCACGTCCACGCCCGCTGCGGCGAGCAGTTCGATGCGCTGCTCGGTATCGCCGCCCACGCCCACCGCGGCGCCCACCAGCAAGCGCTTGGCAGCGTCTTTGGCAGCGTTAGGGTTGTCGGTCTTCTTCTGGATGTCCTTGACCGTGATCAGGCCGCGCAACTCGAAGCTGTCGTTGACCACCAGGATCTTTTCGATGCGGTTGCGATGCAGCAGCTCCAGCACTTGCTCATCGCTGGCGCCTTCGCGCACGGTGATCAGGCGATCCTTCTTGGTCATGATGTGGCGGACCGGATCGTCGAGCTTCTTCTCGAAGCGCATATCGCGGCTGGTGACGATGCCGACCAGTTCGCTGCCGTCCACCACCGGTACGCCGGAGATGTTGCGCGCGCGGGTCAGCGCAATCACTTCACCGATCGTGGTATCCGGGCTGACCGTGAACGGCTCGGTGATCACGCCGGATTCGAACTTCTTGACCCGCGCCACTTCGCCGGCCTGCTGCGCAGGCGTCAGGTTCTTGTGGATGATGCCGATGCCGCCCAGCTGGGCCATGGCCACCGCCAGGCGGTGTTCGGTCACTGTGTCCATCGCGGCCGAGAGGATCGGCAGTTTCAGGCGCAGATCGCGGGTCAGCCGGGTTTCCAGGCTGACATCCTTGGGCAGGACGATCGAATGAGCGGGGACGAGCGAAACGTCGTCGTAGGTGAGAGCTTCAGCCTGGATGCGGAGCATCGGCGGACCCGAGTTTGGGGAAGCGCGGCATTTTACCCTGAAAGCCTTCACGAAGACACAACGCAGCCGCAATGCTGCGTTACACGGGCGCCTCAGCCAGCCGCGTCGGCCGCTTCCAGCGTGTTCTGCATCAACGTGGCGACCGTCATCGGCCCTACTCCACCCGGCACCGGCGTGATCCAGGCCGCACGCTGCACGGCGGCGTCGAAACCGACATCGCCAACCAGACGCCCGTCTTCCAGGCGATTGATGCCCACATCGATGACCACCGCGCCCGGCTTGACCCATTCGCCCGGAATCAAACCCGGGCGGCCTACCGCCACCACCAGGATGTCGGCGTTGCGCACGCTGGCTTCCAGCACCTCGGGCGGGGTGAACTTGTGGCAGCTGGTGACCGTGCAACCGGCGATCAGCAGTTCCAGACCCATCGGCCGGCCAACATGATTACTTACACCGACAATGGTCGCATTGCGCCCGCGCACCGGCTGATCGGTATGCCCGAGCAAGGTCACGATGCCGCGCGGCGTGCACGGGCGCAGGCCGAATTCGCGCAGCGCCAGGTGCCCGACATTCTGCGGGTGGAATCCATCCACGTCCTTGCGCGGGTCGATGCGCTGGATCAGGCGATTGGCATCGGGGATGCCCGGCAGCGGCAGCTGGATCAGGATGCCGTGGATCTTGGGGTCGGCATTGAGCTGGTCGATCAAGGTCGCCAACTCGGCCTCGCTGGTGCCATGCGGCAAGTCGTAATCGAAGGCCTCGATGCCGACCTTCTCCGCCGCCCGCCGCTTGTTGCGCACATACACCGACGAGGCCGGGTCGCCGCCGACCAGCACCACTGCCAACCCGGGGCGCGCCTTGCCGGCCGCCACGCGCGCATCCACCCGCAGCTTCAATCCGTCGAGCAGGTCCTCGGCAATGCGGCGGCCATCGAGGAGGCGGGCCGGAGCAGAGGCAGCTGGCGCGGAAACGGTCATGGGGCGTCAGGTGTAGAGTCGAAGGCCGTCCATTGTCCCCGATTCCGTCATGACCGACACCACCCCAACGCCCGATTCCATCACCACCTCCATCGAAGCGGCCGCATTTCGCCGTCTGTTGCAACATCTCAACCAGGACCGGCTCGATGTGCAGAACATCGATCTGATGATCCTGGCCGGCTTCTGCCGCAATTGCCTGGGCGACTGGTACCGCGAAGCCGCCGAAGCGCACGGCCAACCGATGAGCAAGGACCAGGCACGCGAAGCGGTGTATGGCATGCCGTTCGCCGACTGGAAACAGCAGCACCAGAAAGACGCAACGCCCGAGCAGTTGGAAGCCTTCGCTGCCGCGCAACGCAAGCACGGCTGAGTCGATCGGCCAGCGGCTGGCACATTGGCGCCGGCCGTTTCAGTGCGCAACGTCTTTTCTCGACCAGCCAACGCAACCACAGCGCTGAATCTGCTTCGGCGCTCACTAATGCACACGCCGCTCAGTCGCGGGCCGCTTCTTCCACCCGATTGTCCTGCGGCACCGCATCGGGATTGAGCGTGCGGCTCTCCCTCCTCGGCGGAGTGAACGGCGTAGGCTTGGGCACGGTCGGCGTGATATTGCCGTACATCAGCCCTGAAACAGCACCGGCACGCGTGTTGCCGGCCGCAATCTCCAAGTCGAAACGCTCGGCATCGCGACGCCGGATCTCGCGCGCGATGGTGACGGCCTCGTCCTCGTCCACGCCCAGCTCGACCAGGGCCGCTTGACCGAACGCCACCGCCGACTCGAAGGTCTCGCGGATCTGGTAATCCACGCCGGCAGCGACCAACTGCAACGAATGCTCACGATCGTACGAGCGCACCAACAATCGGGCGTGCGGGAACTCGCGCGTTGCCAGCTCCACGATGCGATTGGCCGCCTCGCGGCTGTCGACACACACTGCAATCGCGCGTGCGCTGTGCGCACCTGAGGCATGCAGCACATCCAGCCGGGTGCCGTCGCCGTAGTAGATCTTGAAACCAAACTCCTCCGCGCTCTGGATCATCTCGATGTCGTTATCGATGATGGTCACGTCCACATCGCGCGCCAGCAGCGACTGGCTGGCGACCTGACCGAAGCGTCCAAACCCGATGATCAGCACGCTGCCGGTCTGGCCGTCGGCTGCTTCCACGCCATCCAGCGATACCTTGGCCGCCGGCGTCAGCCGGCGCTGCAGCAGCACGAACAACGGTGTCAGCGCCATCGACACCACCACGATCGCGGTCAGGCTGGCGTTGACCTGCGCGTCGATGACGCCGGAAGCCGATGCCGCGGCGAACAGCACGAAGGCGAATTCGCCGCCCTGCGCCATCAGCACGCCACGATCCAGCGCCTGGCGATGGTCGCTGCGCATCAGCCGTGCCACCGCATAGATGCACACGCCCTTGCCCACCATCAAGGCCAGCACGCCGGCAACGATCAGCCGCCAGTCCGCCGCAACGACGTGCAGGTCCAGGCTCATACCGACGCCGAGGAAGAACAGCCCCAGCAGAATCCCGCGAAACGGCTCGATGTCCGCTTCGATCTGATGGCGGAATGTGGATTCGGACAGCAGTACACCGGCCAGAAACGCCCCCATCGCCATCGACAACCCACCCACCTGCATCAGCAGCGCCGCGCCCAGCACCACCAACAAGGCAGCCGCCGTCATCACCTCGCGTGCCTTAGACGCAGCCAGGATCCGGAACAAGGGATTGAGCAGCCAGCGCCCTGCCACCAATAACCCGACGATGCAGGCCAGACCGATGCCGATGTCCTGCCAGCGCTGCGACGCCGCCTGCGGATCGCCGTTGGACCCCATCCAGGCCACGATCGCCAGCAGCGGCACGATCAACAGATCTTCGAACAACAGGATCGCCACGATCTTTTGACCCGGCGGCAAGGCGACATCGCCGCGCTCGGCCAGCAATTGCATCACCACCGCCGTGGAGGTCAGCACGAAGCCGGACGCGGCGACAAAGGCCACCGGCGGCGCAAAGCCGAGCAACATGCCGATGCCGGTCAGTACCAGCGTGCAGACCGCAATCTGCGCGGTCCCAAGACCGAAGATCTCCTTGCGCAGACTCCACAAGTGGGACGGCCGCATTTCCAGCCCGATCACGAACAGAAACATCACCACGCCCAACTCGGCCACATGCAGGATCGCCTGCGGCTCATCGAACAGCCCCAGGCCGAACGGACCAATCGCCAATCCCGCGGCCAGGTACCCCAACACCGAGCCCAGGCCCAGACGACGGAACAAGGGGATCGCAACGACGGCAGCGCCGAGCAGGACGACGACATTGATCAGTTCACTGGATTCGGCAGCTTGGCTCATTCCAAGGATTCTAGCGGCACAGGCTTGGCGCTGCCCTGCACCTGCGTGCGCATCGGTCGATCAGCCAGCGCTTCCACATCGATCTCGATCAGCGCGTCGATCCTGATCTGCGACGCCCCAAATGACGAACGACGCCAGATGGCGTCGTTCGTGGATGCAGGCAATGGCCGAGCAATCAGCCGCGCGCGTCGGCCTCGGCCAGCGCAGCACGCAGGATTTCCTTGGCCGGCCCACCATGCTTCTCGTGCTCGAGCGCGAAATGCACCGTGGCCTCGATCAGGCCGATGTGCGCGCCGCAATCGAAACGACGGCCTTCGAAGCGATACGCATCGACGGTTTCCTGCTGCAGCAGCCCGGCAATCGCATCGGTCAGCTGGATCTCGCCGCCTGCGCCAGCGCCGGTGTCTTCGAGCAGCTCGAAGATCTTCGGGCTGAGCACGTAACGACCGACCACCGCCAGATTGCTCGGTGCCACTTCCGGCTTGGGCTTTTCGACGATGGCGTTGATACGCCCCTTGCGACCATCGAATGCATCGGTGGCCACGATGCCGTAACTGGCAGTCTTGTCGTGCGGCACGTCCTCGACGGCAATGACGCTGCCGCCGGACGCTTCGGCCACATCGGCCATCTGGGTCAGCGCACCAGCACCGCGGTTCCAGATGAGATCGTCAGGCAACAACACCGCGAACGGCTCGTCGCCGACCACGGCCTTGGCGCACAGCACCGCATGCCCCAGACCCAGTGCCTCGGCCTGCGTCACGAAAATGGCGCGCACGCCTTCCGGCAATGCATGACGCACCAGCTCCAGCTGTTCGAGCTTGCCGGCACGCTCGAGCTTCTGCTCAAGCTCGTAGGCCTTGTCGAAGTAGTCGGCGATCGAGTGCTTGTAACGATTGGTCACGAAGATCAGCGTATCGCAACCGGCCTGGATGGCCTCGTCGACGGCGTACTGGATCAACGGTTTGTCGATGATTGGCAGCATTTCTTTCGGCACTGTCTTGGTTGCCGGAAGAAAGCGGGTCCCAAGACCTGCGACGGGGAATACGGCCTTGCGAATACGCTTGCTCATTAAAGTCTTCTGACCTCACGTGCGGGGAATGGAACGACCGTATCAGATCGCGTGTCGACTTTCCGTCGAGCAGCCGCAAAATCCGGCATCAGACTGCCCAACACAGTCTCCATTGCCTTGATGTCATAGCGGTTAACCGCCTCACGCAAGCGCGTCACCAGCTGCAACACCTGCTCGTGCGAGAACTCGCGCACGCCGGCTTCCAGGATCTTGGGATGCGCGGTGGGACGATAGTCTTCGTCCGAATAGAACAGCGTTTCATGCAGTTTCTCGCCCGGACGCAAGCCGGTATAGAGAATCGCCACATCCTTGCCCGGCTGCTTGCCGGCAAGCCGAATCATCTGCTCGGCCAGCAAGCGGATCGGCACCGGCTCGCCCATGTCCAAGGTGTAGATCGCACCATGCGAAGCGGAGGCAGCGGCCTGCACCACCAACTGGCAGGCTTCGGGGATGGTCATGAAGTACCGCGTCACATCCGGGTGCGTCACCGTGACCGGCCCGCCCTGACGGATCTGCTCACGGAACAACGGCACCACGCTGCCGGCCGAATCCAGCACGTTGCCGAAGCGCACGGTGATGAAGCGCGTCGGCGCATCGCGGGCGTCAAGACTCTGGCAGATCATCTCTGCATAGCGCTTGCTCGCGCCCAGCACATTGACCGGCTCGACGGCCTTGTCGGTAGAGATGAAGACGAAGGTCTCGATACGCGCACGCTGACAGGCGCGCGCCACGTTCTCGGTGGCCAGCACGTTGTTGCGCACCGCTTCGCGCAACTGCTCTTCCAGCAACGGCACCTGCTTGTAGGCAGCGGCATGGAACACCGCATCCGGGGTCGCGGTGTTCAGTGCATATGCAACCACGGCCGGGTCGCCGCAGTCGCCGAGCACACGCACCACTTCGATATCGGGAAACAACCGGCGCAGATCCGAATCGATGGTCAGCAATGCCAGCTCATCGATTTCCAGCAGCACAATCCGACGCGCACCATGCCGCGCGCACTGGCGGCAGACTTCCGAGCCGATCGAACCGCCGGCGCCGGTGACCATCACCGTCTTGTTGGTGAGCCAATCGCGGATCAGGCGCCAATCGGGCGTGACCGGCTTGCGATTGAGCAGGTCCTCGATCGCGACTTCCTTCAATTCGCCAGGCAAGGAACGCCCTTCCAGCACATTGATCAGCTTGGGCACCATGCGGAACGGCAGACCAGTGCTTTCGCAGATCGCCACCACACGCTGCATCCCCGAGGCATCCAGCGACGGGATCGCGATCACCAGCAACTTGGCCGCCGTCTCCTTGGCGATCGATGCGGCCTGATCCAGATTGCCCAGGACGTTGAGGCCCTGGATCTTGGCGCCATGCAGATTGCTGGCGTCGTCCAGATACCCGACCGGTACGAACGTGCCGCTACGACGAAGATCGCGCACCAGCCCTTCGGCGGCGCGACCGGCGCCAAGAATCAACACGCGCTGCGCGGCATCGCCGGAATGCGCGATCTGATAATCCTTCCAGGCGCGATACAGCAGCCGCGGCGTCCCCAGCAATGCCGACAGCGCGAATGGATAGACCACCAGCACCGACAGCGGCACCCCGTCCAGGCGGTCGTAAGACAGCGCCAGCACGATCGCGACCAGACCAAGGAAACTGGACTTGAAGATATTCCACAGGTCCGGCACCGAGGCGAATCGCCACAGCCCGCGATACAACCCCATTTTCCAGAACACCAGCCCCTGCGCGACCAGCACCACCGCAGTGCGCCAATCCCACAGCGGAAGATCGGGCGCGTCGCGCAGCATGGAGTAGCGGCCGGCATGCAGCAGTTGCCAGCACACCCACACCATCAACAGGTCATGCAGCACGACTGCCGCTTTCGGCAACACCTTGGTCAAACGGTCACGCCAGGAAATCATAAAAGTCCATTACTCAGGAATTGCGCAGTCCATCGCGCAGAAAGTGCCAGATCGCGGTAGCACCCGCAGCCCAGGTCAGGGCACCGACTACCTGCACCCAAACCGCATCATGACGAATTAACACATACAAGCAGAACGCAGCGATGCTGAAAGCGAAATAAACACCCGTTACCGGAACGTGCGTCTCACGCTGGCGTGCAAGTCGTTGATAGACGTGCTGAGCGTGCGGCTCCCACCAACGTTGTCCGGCGAGCATGCGAGACAGCAACGTGAAGCCGGCGTCTACGAGAAATGCGGTCAATGGCAGCCAACCGATCCACCAGCTCACCTGCCCGCTCGCCACGGTGAGTGCGAGCAACGCAGCCAGCACATATCCCAGCGCGCCACTGCCGCCATCGCCCAGAAAAATGCGCGCGCGCGGAAAATTGAATGGCAAGAACCCCAGGCAGGACGCCGCAACAGCAAGACCCGCCCACGCCCATGCGCCGGGTAGGACAAACGCAAATGCCAACGCCGCCAAGGCCGCCTGGCTGGAAGCCAGACCGTTGATGCCGTCCATGAAATTCCAGACGTTGATCAACACGACAGACGCCACTGCGCTGAGCACGCCATCCCAGACATCGCCAGTGGAGTGACTGACCAAGACTCCCAGCGACGCCGATGCCATCAGATGGATCGCAAAACGCAGCCTGGCCGACAGCGGACGATGGTCGTCCCACCAACCCACACCCGCCACCAGTACCAGCCCGACGGCGAACCAGCCAATGACCAGGCGAGCAGCCTGCCAGAACACCGTGGCAGCGATGCAACCCAGCAGGATTGCCGCCACGATCGCCATGCCACCGCCACGCGGGGTGGCGACGACATGGCTGCGGCGCTCGCCCGGGTGGTCGAGCAGGCGGCGATGCAAGGCATAACGGCGCAACAGCCAGGTTCCCAGCGCTGCGACCACCAGGTGCGACAGGCACCACAGCCAGACCTGCGGCATTAGACGACCGCGTAGTTCAACAGCGGTTTGACCGTGCCCCATTCCTTGCAGCTCGGGCATTGCCAGTGATGCGTCTTGGCGCCGAAGCCGCACCGCGTGCAGCGGTAGCTTGGATTACGTACCAGCAGCTGGTCGGTGATGTGCTTGAGATCCTGCAGCGTGCCAACCGGGTCGCTGCCTTCGGCCAGGGTGAGATCGATCAACGCCGACTCGCCGCGTACCGAGGGCCGGTCCTTGAGCTGTCGCCCCAGGTACGCCAACGCAGGTGCAACCCCGTCCTGCGCTTCCATCAACTGGGTCAGCGCCAATACCGGTGCGATACCACGATAGTGCTCGGTCATCTCCGACAGGAAGTTGCGCGCGCCAGCGATGTCGCCGACACGGCGATAGGCCGCCATCAATGCAGGAATGATTTCCGGCAGGTATTCCGGGTCATGCCGCGCCGCGCGTTCGAACGCGCGTACCGCCGCTTCGTCATGACCGCGCTCGGCTTCGATGCGGCCTTCCAGAATGCCCGCGCGCACGGACGTACCGTCGGCCTGGTAGGCACGGGCGATGGCCTGCAGCGCCTCGTCGGTCTTGCTCGAACCGCGATAGCGATCGGCCAGCTCGCACTCGAACTGGGAAATCAGCTTGCCCATCGGCTCGCCGGTGACTTCTTCGTAGCGGGTGGCGTTGTCGATCGCTTTTTCCCAATCGCGCTCGGCCTGATAGATGCCGATCAGGTGCCGCAATGCCTGTGGCGCGCGTTGATCCAGCTGCGCCAACTCGGTGAAGACTGTTTCGGCACGATCCAGCAGGCCGGACTTCATGTAGTCCTCGCCCAGCGCCAGCAAGGCCTGCACACGCTGCTGATCGGTCAGGTCGGCGCGCTGCACCAGCCCCTGATGCAAACGAATCGCACGATCGACTTCACCACGACGACGGAACAGGTGCCCCAGCGCGACCTGCGTTTCGAAGGTTTCCTTGTCCAGTTCGGCGATGTGCAGAAACAGCTCGATCGCCTTGTCCGGCTGCTCGTTGAGCAGATAGTTCAGACCGCGAAAATAGGTACTGGAAAGACGACTGACCTGCGTATCGCCGTGGCGCTGACCGCCACGACGGCCGACGATCCACCCGCCCAGTGCTGCCAGCGGCACAAACAGGAAGAACCAGATCCACTCGGTCAGAAATTCCATACGTACTTACAGTCCATCGATGGGGCGCGTCTGGACTGCGGCAGGCGCAACGGGCCCGGCGTCGACGCGACTGACCGCAACAGCCTTGTTGGCCTGGCGCAATCTGGAATAGAGGGGAATGACCACACTGACCAGCACCATGCCGGCACCGATCAACACACCGACCAGCAGCGCGACGATGATCGCGACCCCGGAGGTCGTGTGCACACTTGAGAACAGGAAATCGAGAGTGACATCCTGAGAATTGACCGCACCGATGATCAGACCGGCCAGCAGGAAGGCCAACATCACCAGCAAGCGAAACACCTTCATGGACAGACTCCGTCGGGAAGGGGCCTAGCTTAACCGAGCCGACATAAACACAGCGGTAGAACGATCTTCAATCTGCCGTATCGGCCAGATCGACAGGCACCACGGAGCTGACACGCTCACGCAGTTCCTTGCCCGGCTTGAAGTGCGGAACATGCTTGCCCGGCAGCGCAACCGATTCGCCGGTCTTGGGATTACGCCCCAGACGTGGCGGACGGTAATGCAGCGAAAAACTGCCGAATCCGCGGATTTCGATCCGATCACCATCGGAGAGCGCTTGCCCCATCATTTCCAGCAGCGATTTGACTGCCAGATCCACGTCGTCCGACTTCAGATGCGCTTGGCGTTGCGCCAGGATTTCAATCAATTCGGACTTGGTCATGGGAAGACTTGCTTTTTTCGACTGACACATCGGAATCGGCCCGGGGCAAGCCCGGGCCGATCCATCACGCTCTTGCGAGCGCTACGCGCTTACTCGGACTTGTTGCTGTTCAACTGTGCACGCAGCAGCGCGCCCAGCTGAGTCATGCCGCCCGACGCTGCGGAAGAGGACTGGTACTCCTCCATCGTTTCGCGCATTTCGGCATCGTCCTTGGCCTTGATCGACAGTTGCAGGGTGCGGCCCTTACGGTCCATGCCCACGAACTTGGCTTCGATCTTGTCGCCGACCTTCAGGTGCTGGGTCGCGTCGTCGACGCGCTCGTTGGCGATGTCGCGTGCAGCGACGTAGCCTTCGATGCCATCGGCCAGGTCGATGGTGGCGCCCTTGGCGTCCACTTCACGCACCACGCCTTCGACCTTCGAACCCTTCGGGTTGGACGCCATGTACTGGCCGAACGGATCCTGCTCCAGCTGCTTGACGCCCAGGCTGATGCGCTCACGTTCCGGGTCCACTGCCAGCACAACGGCTTCCAGCGTGTCGCCCTTCTTGTAGTTGCGCACGACATCTTCGCCGGTGGTGTTCCAGCTGATGTCGGACAGGTGAACCAGACCGTCGATGCCGCCGTCCAGACCGATGAAGATGCCGAAGTCGGTGATCGACTTGATCTGACCGGACACCTTGTCGTTCTTCTTGTGGGTCGCAGCGAAGGTTTCCCACGGATTGGCGGCAACCTGCTTCATGCCCAGCGAGATGCGGCGACGCTCCTCGTCGACATCCAGCACCATCACTTCGACTTCGTCACCAACCTGCACAACCTTGGACGGGTTGACGTTCTTGTTGGTCCAATCCATCTCGGAGACGTGCACCAGGCCTTCGACGCCCGGCTCGATCTCGACGAATGCGCCGTAATCGGTGACGTTGGAGACCTTGCCGAACACGCGGCTGTTGGCCGGGTAACGACGGGCGATGTTGTCCCACGGATCTTCGCCCAACTGCTTCAGGCCGAGGCTGACGCGGTTACGCTCGCGATCGAACTTCAGCACGCGCACATCGAGCTCGTCGCCGACATTGACGACTTCGGACGGATGGCGCACGCGCTTCCAGGCCATGTCGGTGATGTGCAGCAGACCGTCGATACCGCCAAGGTCCACGAACGCGCCGTAATCGGTCAGGTTCTTGACGACACCCTTCAGGATCGCGCCTTCCTGCAACTTGTCCATCAGCTGCTCGCGCTCTTCCGAGTGCTCGCTCTCGACCACGGCACGACGCGACACCACCACGTTGTTGCGCTTGCGGTCCAGCTTGATCAGCTTGAACTCGAGTTCCTTGCCTTCCAGGTAGGCCGGGTCGCGCACCGGGCGCACATCCACCAGCGAACCAGGCAGGAACGCGCGGACATCCTTGATGTCCACGGTGAAACCACCCTTGACCTTGCCGCTGATGCGGCCGGTGATGGTTTCGTTCTTTTCCAACGCCTCTTCCAGCTCGTCCCACACCATTGCGCGCTTGGCCTTCTCGCGCGACAGCACGGTCTCACCGAAGCCGTTCTCGATGGAATCGAGGGCAACCTTGACCTGGTCGCCTACGCCGACATCGATCTCGCCAGCGTCATTACGGAACTGCTCGATCGGCACGATGCCTTCGGACTTCAAGCCAGCGTTGATCACCACCACGTCGCCGCGCACTTCCACGACGGTACCGGTGACGATCGAGCCCGGCTTCAGCTTCGCCAGATTGGCTTGACTGGCTTCGAACAGTTCAGCAAAAGATTCTGTCATTTGAATTTTACTCAGTTGAACACACGGGCGTTGATCGTCGGATTGCGACAGATACGAGCCGCCCAGCCTGTTGGTCGACTCCGGACAGCGAGTCGGTTAAGTAGTCATAGAACCGCCACACGGGATGTGCGACAGAGCCTTGGAACGCCTTACGGTCGGCGGGACGTGCCCGCTTGCGGAACGCTTACGACGACGTGCGAGCGGCTAACAACCCGACCACACGCTGGACGACATCTTCGATTCCCATCCCGCTGGTATCGATCAGCACGGCGTCTTCGGCCGGCCGCAATGGCGCCACCACCCGCTGCGCATCACGCGCATCGCGAGCCATGATCTCGCGCAGCAGGTCGTCAAAGATAACCGAAACACCCTTTTCCATCAACTGTTTATGGCGGCGGCCCGCACGTTCCTCGGCACTGGCAGTCAGAAAGACCTTGAATGCGGCATCCGGGAAGATCACCGTGCCCATGTCGCGCCCATCGGCAACCAGGCCGGGCGTTCGCCTGAATGCGCGCTGGCGCTCTTTCAGGGCGCTGCGCACCTCGGGAATGGCCGCAATCGCAGAGGCCAGCGCACCGGTCGTTTCCAGGCGCAACTCGCTGGTGGCGTCCACGCCATTGACCAGCACCCGCAGTCCCGCCTCGCCTGCGTCATCGAATTCGACCTTGGTGTCGAAGGTGCAACGCACCAGCGCCGCCGGGTCGGACACGTCCAGATCGGCCCAGCTCGCTGCAACACCGACAGCGCGATACAGTGCGCCCGAATCGAGGTAGTGCCAGCCCAGCCGGGCGGCCACGATCCGGCTCACGGTGCCTTTGCCGGCACCGGAGGGTCCGTCGATGGTGAGGACGGGCGAAAGGTCGGTCATTCAGGTTTCCGGAAGGTGATAAGGCGCCAGTGTAGCGCCGCTCGCAGCGATTGCGATGCAACCACTTGAAAGCACGACGAAAAGCCGGTTAGAATTGCCGGCTTAATTCCGGGTGCACCCTCGCTAGCGGGCACTCTTCCATCGAATCCAACCGTTTACGCCGAGGTGTGCCATGAAAGTCCTGTCCTCCCTGAAGTCTGCGAAGACCCGTCACCGCGACTGCAAGGTGGTCCGCCGCCGTGGCAAGGTGTTCGTGATCTGCAAGTCGAACCCGCGTTTCAAGGCGCGTCAGCGCTAAGCCTTTGCTGCGCGTGCAAGACCCGAGAAAGCCGCCTTCGGGCGGTTTTTTCTTGGCCGATGTTTCCTGGCCGATGGAGACTTCACGGGCATCGTCTTGACGGACCCCGTGACGCGCCTGGGTGCGGCGGTCGAGGACGCCCCGGCGCAGCGTGCCGGAACCTGCGCGTCGTCGTCGGGCCCAGCACTGGCACCAACGCCTGACCTGGTTTTTTGCTGTAATCACCATTCGAAGTCTTGTCCACTGGGGAGTAGATGACATGCGCAACCGTTTGTTTGTGATGCCGCCGATCATGCTGGCAATCGCGCTGATGGGGATCAGTGCCGTTGCCTTGGCCGACACCTTGTTGGTCGATCGTGCAAAGCAAAAGCCCGCCGCCGCCCTGCCCTTGCGTGGCGACAGCATGAGCCAGGTCGAAGGCCGTCACGGCGCGCCGCAGGAAAAGCTGGATCCGCGCGGCGGCCAGAAGCGCCAGTGGCCGACGATCCACCGCTGGGTGTATCCGGCCTTCACCGTGTACTTCGAAAAGAGCCGGGTGATCGACGTGGTGGCTAATCAGGCCGATGCCAACGAGATCGGTCCCAAACCTCTTTGATGCGAGTCCCTCGCAAGAGCCCGCACATCCATGTGCGGGGATTGAATTAACAGCCTGGGCTCGCTTGGGTATCGATAGGTAATTTTCAGGTATGACCGATAGCGTTCGCTTTCCTGCCGAGTGGGAACCTCAATCCGCCGTATTGATCGCGTGGCCGCACGCGGGCACCGATTGGGCCGAGCGTCTGGCCGAGGTGGAAGAGACCTATATCGCGCTGGTGACGGCGATTTCCCGCTTCGAGCCGGTGATCGTGTGCGTGGCCGATGACGATCTGCAGATCTATGCGGAGGCGCGGCTGCGTTCGGCGCGGGTGGACATGACGCGCGTGCGTTTCGTGATCGCTGCCTACAACGACACCTGGTTGCGCGATTCGGGCCCGATCACGTTGCGCCAGCAGAGCGCTTTCCGGTTGATGGATTTCCGTTTCACCGGCTGGGGCGGCAAGTTCGAGGCCAGCCTGGACGATCAGTTGGTGACCTCGCTGGATGCCGCAAAGGTATTCGTGCCCTCGCAGGTGCAAACCGTGGACTTTGCGCTGGAAGGCGGTGCGATCGAGACCGATGGTGCCGGCACCTTGCTGACCACCTGGAAGTGCCTGCACGAGCGGCACCCGCAGCGCTCGCGCGAATCATTGAGCAACGATCTTGCTGCGTGGTTGTCGCAGGACCGCGTGCTGTGGCTGGATCACGGCTATCTGGAAGGCGACGACACCGACGCGCATATCGATACGCTGGCGCGCTTTGCGGGCCCGGATGCGATCGTCTACCAGGGCTGCGATGTAGCCACCGATTCGCATTACACCGAACTGCAGGCGATGGGCGCCGAACTGGCTGCACTGCGCAAGGCCGACGGGCAGCCGTATCGCCTGTTCGTGTTGCCGTGGGCAGAACCAATCCTCGACCACGGCCGCCGTCTTGCGGCCTCGTATGCGAATTTCCTCATTGTCAACGGTGCGGTACTGATGCCCGCGTATGGCGACAAGGCCGATGCCGCTGCGCAGGCGGTGCTGGCCGAAGCATTCCCGCAGCATGAAATCGTGCCGGTGCCGTGTCGGGCGCTGATCTGGCAGAACGGCAGCCTGCACTGTTTGACCATGCAACTGCCCGCCGGTCTGTTGGCCGCCTGAGTCGTTTCTGTTCCGGCCGGCAGGCCGGTGTTACGCCATGGCGCGCTACCTTAGTGTGCCACCTAGTTGGATGCTGCCATGACCCGTCATCTCCTTCCCGTCGCGCTGATCCAGGAGCGCAACCACGGCGACGCCGAGGCCAACCTGGCCATCATCGCATCGCGTGTGGCCGAAGCCGCTGCGCAGGGGGCCAAGCTGGTGCTGCTGCAGGAACTGCATAACGGCGCGTATTTCTGCCAGCACGAGTCGGTGGACGAGTTCGATCTGGCCGAGCCGATTCCCGGCCCCAGCACCGAGCGCCTGGGTGCGCTGGCCAGGCAACATGGCGTGGTGCTGGTGGCCTCGTTGTTCGAGCGCCGCGCGGCCGGGCTGTATCACAACACCGCGGTGGTGTTCGAAAAGGACGGCCGCCTGCTCGGCAAGTACCGCAAGATGCATATCCCCGACGACCCGGGTTTTTACGAGAAGTTCTACTTCACGCCGGGCGATCTGGGTTTCGCTCCGATCGATACTTCGGTGGGTCGTCTCGGCGTGCTGGTGTGCTGGGATCAGTGGTACCCCGAGGCTGCGCGCCTGATGGCGCTGGCCGGTGCGGAACTGCTGCTCTACCCCACCGCGATCGGCTGGGATCCGGACGATGAGCAACCCGAACAGGAGCGTCAGCGCGATGCGTGGATCCTGAGCCATCGTGGCCATGCGGTGGCCAACGGGGTGCCGGTGCTGTCGTGCAACCGCGTGGGGCATGAGCCTTCGCCGCTGGGCGCCTCGGGCATCCAGTTCTGGGGCAACAGCCATGTGCTGGGGCCGCAGGGCGAATTCATCGCAGAGGCTGGACAGGATCCGACGGTGCTGGTGTGCGATGTCGATCTGCAGCGCAGCGAGCATGTGCGGCGCATCTGGCCGTTCCTGCGCGATCGCCGCATCGATGCGTATGGCGATCTGCTCAAGCGTTACATCGACTGACCGCATGCCTTTCGAGGTACGCGAGGTCCGCGAGGCGGACATCCCGGCGATCACCGCGATCTATGCGGAGCATATCGCCTGGGTCAACAGCTACGAATACAGCGCGCCGTCGAGCGACGAGATGCGCACGCGGGTGCGCGCCACCGTGGATGCGGGGTATCTGTATCTGGTCGCCGAATGCGATGCTGCGGTGGTCGGTTATGCCTATGCTGGCGCGTACCGCGCACGTGCTGGGTATCGCTGGACCGTGGAGAATTCGATCTACCTTGCCGGCGACATGCAAGGACGTGGCATCGGCAAGGCCTTGTTGGGCGAGCTGATCTCGCGCTGCGAACAGCGCGGCTATCGACAGATGATTGCAGTGATCGGCGATGCCGAGAATCAGGCATCGCGACGGCTGCATGAACGTTTTGGTTTTCGCACGGTCGGAGTGTTCACCGGAATCGGCCGCAAGCATGGCCGCTGGCTGGACGGTTTGCAGATGCAACGCCCGCTCGGCCCCGGTGACACCGCCCCTCCTTCTGATGAATGACCCCATGACTGAGCAGACCACCCACGTTCTGGACGATGCGCTGTCCGGCCAGCCGCACCGCATCGTCGAGCGCGATGGCGTGCGCTACACCTTGCTCGGCACCGCGCATGTGTCGCTGGCCAGCGTGGCCGCGGTGCAGCGGGCGATCGGCAGCGGGCGCTACGACGCAGTGGCGGTGGAGCTGGATGCACAGCGCCTCCAGGCGCTCAGCGACCCGGACGCCCTCGCCCGCCTGGACCTGGTGCAGGTGATCCGCAAGGGCCGCGTGGCCTTGTTCGCAGCGAACCTGGCACTGGCGGCTTACCAGCGCCGCCTGGCCAAACAGCTCGGTATCGAGCCGGGTGCGGAATTGAAGGAGGCGGTCAATCTGGCGCGCGCACAAGGCTTGCCGGTGCATCTGATCGATCGCGAGGTCGGCCTGACCTTCAAGCGCGCCTCCGGGCGGCTGGGATTCTTCGGCAAGATGAAGCTGGCCGGCGGTCTGCTGAGCGGCCTGTTCGCCGCCGATGAGGTGGGCGAAGAGGAAATTGAAAAGCTCAAGCAAGGCGACATGCTGGAGGCGAGCTTCGGCGATTTCGCCAGCGAAAGCCCGGAGCTGTACGAGACCGTGATTGCCGAGCGCGATCAGTACATGGCTGCGCGTCTGCGCGAGGAAGCCAACGCCGGTCAGCACGAGGTGCTGGCGGTGGTCGGCGCGGGACATCTGGCCGGTCTTGCGCGGCATCTGGAACAGGACACCGATGCACCCGGCCCGCTGCGCGAATCGCTGGAATACGTGCAGCAATGCAAGCGCGTTCCGTGGATCACGCTGGGCGTGCTGGCGGTCATCATCGTTGGCATCGGGATCGGTTTCTGGCGCGGCGGCCTGAGCATGGGCGCCGATTTGTTGTTGCAATGGGCGATGTACACCGGCGGTATGGCGGCGCTGGGTTGTCTGCTGGCCGGCAGTCATCCGTTGAGCATTTTGACCGCCGCGGTAGTCGCGCCGTTCAAGCCGTTCCGACTGAGCGTACCGACCGGTGCGTTCGCCGCGTTGGTCGAGGTGCATATGCGCAAGCCGGCCTATGGGGATTTCCTGACGCTGCGCGACGATGCGCAGACCTTGCGCGGCTGGTACCGCAATCGCGTCTCGCGCGTGGTGCTGACGTTCTTGCTGACCAACTTCGGCAGCATGGCCGGGGTGTGGCTGGCGGGCGTGCAGATCTTCAATCGTCTGCATGGTTGATTGGGGTGGCGCGGCGTTGCGCCGCAATCCGTTGCCTTTCGTAGGAGCGCCCCTGGGCGCGATGGGGCATTCCCGGTAACGCTCCATCGCGCCCAGGGGCGCTCCTACGAGAGCTGGAGCACGCGCGCCAGGTTACGGGGCGGCAGGTGCGCCTGGTGCTAGCTGCAGGCGTACCCACACGCCGTAGTGGTCCGAGGCCCAGCGGCCTTCGGCATACGGGGTGTCGAACAGGATGCGCGCTTCGCGCGCCAGCAGGCGGTTCTGCTGGAAGAACACGTGGTCGATCCGTGCCGGCTTGTCGAACACGTGCATGTTCAAGGTGCTGACCGTGGCGTCGCTGTTGCGATGCACGCTGCCGTAGCTGTCGCCGTAGCCCTTGCGTAGCGCTTCCAGATCGAGGGCATCGGCGGCGGTGTTGAAATCGCCGCCGATCACGACAGGTGCTTGGTCGCTGTTGGAGGCAATGAAGTCCAGCAGGTCGGCAACCTGGCGCGTGCGCGTGGCGGTGCCGCGTGCATCGGCGCGCTCGTTGAGATGGGTGACATAGACGTTGACCGGCTGGCCATCGACATCGACCTGCAGATGCGCGGCGACGCGGTAATCGTCCAAGGGCTGCAGCAGGCGCTGATGCATGGTCAGCACCTTGCGCCGACTCAACAGGGCATTGCCGTAGCGCTTGGGCGCGCCGACCGGATCGACCGAGGCGAAGGTGTACTCGTACCCGAGCTTGCGTGCCAGCCAGGCGGCCTGGTTTTCCACGCTGCCGCGGCGTTCGATCACTTCCTGCAGCGCGATCACATCCGGCGCCAGTTGCTTGAGCTGTTTGGCGATGTAGGCGCGACGTGCCGGCCAGTCTTCGCGGTCGTGATGCAGATTGAGCGTGACCAGGGTCATTTCGCGCTGCCCCGCGCTCGGCGGCTGCACTGTCTGGGAAACGCGTGCCGGGCGATCAGTTTTGTCGACCCGTGCGGGCTGCGCGGCCTGCACGGCGTGGGTGGCCACGACCTGTACGGGTTGCGCGATCTGCACAGCGTGGGCGGGCTGCTTTGCTTGTACAGCAACAAAGCACGGCAGCAGCGCCAGCATCACGACCGGCCATCCGGCACGTCGCCGCGCCAGCGCTGCCCCTGCCGGTCGAGCTGCGGCATTCATTGCGTGGCGCGCTCGGCCCGCCGCACCGCGCTGGGCACATCGATCTGCACGTTGGCCGGCAATTGGTGAATGCGCAGTTCGCCGTTCTGCCATTCGGCCGATTCGCCGTTGATGCTGGCCTTGCCCGGCGTGCCCTGGTACGGCCACGGCAACACCACCCCGCCCGGCGGCAGGATCAGGCCGGGCTGCAGCTGCAGCACCAGCTGCTTGTCGGTGCGCTGCAAGGTGTAATTGAGGCGCCCGTAGGGCGTGCGCAGTTCGGCGATGCCGATGCCCTTGCCCTCGAACCAGCGCGTCGGCGTGCCGGCAGCGATGACCAGGCTGGCGTCCGATTCGCGTCCGTAGGCAAACATGTCCAGCACCGAGCGCACGAAGTCCGAGGCGACCCAGGCATGCGGCAGATCGCCGACGAAGAACGGCGTGCGTGGCGTGCGCGAGACCACTTCGGCCCATTGATTCCACGGTTGCGGCGCGCGGTCCTTGAAGAAGAATGCGGTGGCGTCCCAGGCGCGGTCGCGCCAGCCCAGGCGCACGAACGCGGCCACGTTGCGCCATTCGTACGGCGTATAGTCCTTCCATTCGCGCTTGCTGTCGCGGCGGTCGGAGAACTCCTTCCAATAGCGTTCGAAGGTATTGGTCAGCAGATCCTGCGGCAGGCGTTGCTGCTCGCCACCCGGTGCCAGCGCGATGGTGGTCGAGGTCGCATCGAAGTCGCCGAGCTCGGCCGAGCCAGGCAGGAAATCGAGAGTGTGCTGGCGCACCGCCGCACCCAGCGAGGCGATCAGGTCGCCACTGAATTCGTCGCGTGCCGTGCTGAAGCGGGCGACTTCGTCCGGCTTGTCGAGCGCGCCGGCCAGCATCACCGCATCCTTGTAGCCGCGCAGCGCCCAGAAGTTGTCCCAGTACGAATGCACCGGCTTGGCCGAGTAGCCTTCGTGGCTGATCGACACCGGCATCATTCCGTAGAAGGCCGGATTGCGCATGAAGTTCTCTTCGGTGCGCTCGCTGGCGCGCAGCGTTTCCATGTAGTCGTAGGCGCCGGTGACGTGCGGCCACATTTTTTCCAGGAACGCCTTGTCGCCGGTATAGCGGTAGTACTCGGCGATGTTGAAGATCAGCTCGCCATGGCTGTCGTTCTCCGGCACCGGGTCGCTGCCGCGATCGTCCACACAGCACGGCACCATGCCGTTGTCGAATTGATACGGCGCGAACCAGTCGACGTACTCGCGCACCACGTCTTCGCGGCCGAGCCGCAACAGGCCTTCGGAAATCATTGCGCCATCGCGGATCCAGCTGCGCGAGTACGAACGCGTGCCCGGCTGCAGGCGCGGGCCGATGCGCGAGATCAACATATGCGCCAGTGCGGTGCGCAAGGTGTCGACCACCGGCTTGCCTTCGGCCGGAACGCTGATGCGCACGCGATCGAGCTTGCTGCGCCACTGCTGGGCCACCTGCTGCTGCGCCGTGTCGGCATCGAAGCCGGCCGGCAACTGCGCGGTGCCGGTCTGCGGGATCACCAGCGCCACCTCGCGCCGTTGGCCAGGCTCCAGCTTCCAGCGATACAACAGCACGCCCGATGCCAGACCAGTCTCGTCTTTCACCTGAGTAATGGTCGGCGGTGTGGCAGCGGTGAGATGGCTGACGTCCATGCCGCTGTCGAAGGCGCTGGCAAAGCCGGCATCCGGACGCTGCGCGGCGAATACGCGCGGCTTGCCGTTGACGCTGACCTGCGCGCCGTCCACGGCCAGTTGCTCGATCCGGCTGACGCCACCCAGGGTGTTGAGGAACTGCGCCGGCGGGTTGACCTGGAACGGACGCACCGCCAGGGCCAGGGTGAAGTCGCGCGCTTCCTTGCCGGTGTTGTGCAGCTGGTAGCGTGCGACCAGCTGCGCCTGATCCGGTGTGCCCTGCACGAAGGCAGTCACCCGCAAATTCATCAGGTCGTGGTGCCAGTCGACGCTGGGAATCGGCAAGTAATCGTCCTGCAGGCTCTGCTCGCTGCTGACGTCGGACCAATGCAGCAGCTTGCCGCCGGTGACCACGAACGGCTCGATGCTGAAACCGCCCTTGCCCACTTCCACCGCGCCGTCTTCGCCGATCAGGCCCTGCTCGGTGCCGCCATCCAACCCAAGGATGGTCCAGTACGGCTGTTCGCCGGAAAAGCCGCGCGGATAGCTGCCGCGCGGCATCCGTGCGGCAAGCGACTTGATGAAATCGTTCGGTGTGGCGGCGAAGGCCAGCGGCTGCAGCTGCACTTCCTTGATCCCGTAACGCCAGTTGGGGCCATCCTTGAGATCGAAACGCAGATAGCGCGCCTCGGTGTCCGGCAGTGCCAGCCAGTCGGTGCCGCCGGCACCGGCGGTGACGGTGCGCAGATCGCGCCAACCACGCCCGTCGCTGGAGGCGCGTACCACGTATTGCGAGGCCTGCAGGCCGGGCACCCACTGCACCACCGCGCCGCCGAATTCGCGCACCTTGCCCAGGTCCAGCGTGACGGTCTGTTGCTTGACCGCGCCACTGAGCCAGAAAGTGTCAGGTTTGCCGTCGGCCAGGCGTTGTTCCAGTGCGGGCGCGGTGTCGGTGATGGCCTCGGCCTTCAACGGCGAGGTGTCTTCCGGCGGCAGCGGCGTGAGGGTGAGGCGATCGAAGCACACCGAGCCCTTGCCGCCGACCTTGTTGTAGATGGTGAATTCCACATCCGCACTGCTGCGCAGCTGCTTGTCCTGGCCCGGGCCCCAGGCCTTTTCGATAGTGCGCTTGCGATAGCCGACGGTGGTCCAGTTCTTCGGAAAATTGAAGCCCGGCCGGTTGACCCACCACACGTTGTCGCCGCTGGCATCGATCAGCTTGACCTGCAAATCGTTGGACGGCGATTCGCCGCGCAGCGCGAAGCCGATGCGGTAGTTGTCCGGATATTCGATCGGCAGGTTGCGGCGGATGCCGACATAGCCGGACACGCCGTTGAAGTTGTAGTCCAGGCACAGCGCATGCCCGCCGGAGGAGGTGGCCACCGGCCGCAGCGAACCGCTGACCTGGTTGGACACCACCAGGCGCCAGGCGCCGATGTCGTTGAAGCCGTCGAGCACGCGCTCCTGCGCCTGCGCCGCGCCCGCAGACGTGACGACAGCGGCCATGGCAAACAGTCGCAGGAACACTGGCTTCACCCCTTCACACTCCCCAGCAGAAGACCTTGGATGTAGTAACGCTGCAGCGCGACGAACAATAGCAGCACCGGAATCACCGTCACCACTGCGCCGGCCATCATCAATTCCACGTCCATGATGTGCTCGCGCGACAGTGCCGCCAGCGCCACCGGCAAGGTGTATTGCTCCTGGTCGGTCAGCACGATCAGCGGCCACATGAAGTCGTTCCACGAGCCCATGAAGGTGAAGATGGTCAAGGTGACCAGCACCGGCTTGAGCATCGGCAGCACGATCTGGAAGAAGATGCGCATCTCGCTGGCGCCATCGATGCGCGCGGCTTCGATCAACTCATCGGGAATGCTGCGCGCGTACTGGCGTACCAGGAAGATGCCGAACACCGTCGCCAACGCCGGCACCACCACCCCGCCGATGTTGTTGACCAGATGCAGCTGCTTCATCAGCAGGAACAATGGCAGCATCGCCACCTGCGCCGGGATCACCAGCGCGGCCATCAGGATCTTGAAGATGCGCTCGCGGCCGACGAACTGCAGCTTGGCGAACGCATAACCGGCCATGGTGTTGATCAGCAGCGAGCCGAGCGTGATCAGCCCGGACACCATCAGGCTGTTGGCGAAGTTGCGCGCCATGCCGGTGCGCGCGAACAGCTCATGGTAATTGGCCAGGGTAAACGCCGAGGGCAGCATCGGCGGGGGGAAGCGGCTGGCCTCGCCGGTGGGCATGAACGACACCGACAGCATCCACAGCAGCGGCGCCAGGCTGACCAGGGCCAGCACCAGCAAGCCACCGTTGATCAGCACGGCATTCCAGCGCGATTGGCCGACGTCACGACTCATATCAAATCCCTCTTGCGGCCGAAGCGCAGCATCACGGTGGTCACCGCCAGGATGATCAAGAACAGCAGGAACGCCACCGCCGACGCGCGGCCGAGGTTCCACCACTTGAAGCCTTCCTCGAACATGAAATACAGCACGCTCACGGTGCTTTGCAGTGGGTCGCCGCGGGTCATCACGTAGGGCTCGGCGAACAGCTGGAAGTAGCCGGAGATGGTGATCACCCCGACCACCATCAGCACCGGGCCAAGCATCGGCAAGGTGATATGCAGGAACTGCTTCCAGCGCGAGGCGCCATCGATGCGCGCGGCCTCGTACAGGTCCTGCGGGATCGCCTGCAGGCCTGCCAGGAAGATCACCATGTTGTAGCCGAAGTTCTTCCACACCGCGAACAGCATGATGGTCGGCATCGCCCAGCGCGGATCGCCCAGCCAGTCGATCGGGGCGATGCCCAGGTGGCTCAGGCCGAAGTTCACCAGGCCGTACTTGATGTGGAACAGATAGCGCCAGATCACCGCCACCGCCACCAGCGTGGTCACCACCGGTGCGAACAAGGCGGTGCGGAACAGTGCCTTGAAACGCGAGGCCTTGGCGTTGAGCAGCAATGCGGCCCCCAGCGATACGCCGATCGACATCGGCACGCCCAGCAGCACGAAGTACGTGGTGTTCCACAACGACTTCCAGAACAGCGGCGTCTGCAGCAATTCGATGTAATTGCCCAGGCCGACGAAGCGCAGATGGCTGCTGTCGGCCAGCGCGTACAGGTCGAAGTCGGTGACGCTGAGCACCAGCGCGGCGAACACCGGCACGCCGAAGAACATGCCCAGCACCAGGATCGAGGGCGCGGCGAACACCCAGCCGGCGACGGAATTGCGCTTCATCATCGAGCTGCCTCCTTGTCCGCTGCTGCGGCTGGCGCTGCGGCCGGCGTCGCGGCTGGTCGTGCGTCTGACCCACCAGCAGGTGCAGTGGATTCACCAGCGGGGCCGACATGCCCGCCCTCCTGTTCGAAGATCCAGCGGCGCTTGGCCAGAATCTCGTCCACGCGTTTATCCAGCTCCTGCACGGCGGCCTCGTGCGATTGGCCGCCGCGCACCACGCGCTCGGTCACCAGGCGCATTTCCTGCACGATGCGCTCCCATTCCAGCACCTTGGGCGTGGCCTTGACCCGCTCCAGCTGGTCGCCGAAGGCATGCGCCAGTTCGTCGTTGGCCAGCGAGGGCAACTTCCAGGTGCTGCGACGCGGCGGCAGGTCGCCGATGATGGCGTGGAAGCGCGCCTGCACCTGCGGCTGCGACAGGTATTCGATCAGCTTCCAGCTGGCGTCCTTGTGCCGGGACGACTTGAAGATCACCAGGCTGGAACCGCCGGCGATACCCGCGCCCAGGCCGTTGGGTCCCGGCAGCGGCGCAGTGCCCCACTTGCCCTCCATGCCCGGCGGCTGGCGCAGCTTGAACTCGCGCACGTTCCACGGGCCGGACAGATAGAACGCGTAATAGCCGTTGAAGAATTCGTACCAGACATTGGAGACCTGGGTCTCGGAGACCTTCGGCGCCCAGCCCTTCTGGTACATGGTGTCGTAGAAGCCCAACGCCTTGCGGAAGCCTTCGCCGCGGAAGTTGCCGTAGTTGTCGTGGTCGCGCAGCAGGCGGTCGTCCTGCTGCAGCGCGAACGACAGCTGCTGTTCGAATTCATTGAGCGGCATCAGGATGGCGTAGCGGTCCGGGCCAACCTTGCGCTTGATCGCCGCCATCACCTGTTCCATCTCGGCCCAGGTCTTGGGCATCTCGCTGTAGCCGGCTTCGCGCAGCAGATCCTTGCGATAGAACAGCAGCCGGGTGTCCACGTACCACGGCACCCCATACAAGGTGCCGTCGACCAGATTGGTGTCCCACACGCCCGGGAAGTAATCCTGCGGGTCGACGATCCTGGAGCGCGCCACGTACGGCTGCATCGGTTCCAGCGTGTCCAGCAAAGCGAACTCCGGCAGCCAGGTGTTGCCGAGCTGGCATACGTCCGGCAAGCCATCGGCGGCAAAGGCGGTGAGCAATTTTTCGTGCGCCGCCGTCATCGGGATGTTCTGCACATCCACGCGGATGTCGGGGTTCTGCTTCTCGAACTCCGTCACCAGCTCGGCGACCACTTCGGCCTCCTTGCCCATGGCCCAGAAGCGCACGGTGGTCTTGGCCGGGTCGGCGCGGTCGCATCCCGCCGCACCTGCACACAGGGCGGCGGCCAGTATCAACAATTTCAAAAGGCGCACGGATTACTCGGGTTTGGGGCGTTGCGTGGAGTTTTGCCGCTGCGATGGGTCCTGCTGGGCCTGGGCGGCGGCGGCGCGCGACTCGGCCATGCCCAGCGAGCGGGCAGCGGCTGCCTGCTCGTCCTTCTTGGGCAACGGCTGCGGCTCGCCTTCGGGGGTGAGCCAACCGCCGGTGAAGCCGGCGCGTTCCAGACCGGCGCGGATGTAGGGATTCTTCTTCATCACCGTCCAGACGAATTCGTTCTGGTAGTTGGCGATCATCGCCAGGATCGGGCCCTGGTCGATGGCGATGTAGTCGCTGGCCACCCAGCCGCGGTCCGGCACCATGCGCCCGGTCTTGAGCGGGATGTCGTAGTTGAAGCTGGGGTTGAACGAATCCAGGAAGCCGTAGCTGGAATACAGGAAGTCGCCGTAGCGCTTGTGCATTTCTTCCGCAGCCGGAATCACCACTTCGGGTGCGAACACGATCGAGGAGATCGCCGCCGACGGCACGATGGTGCCATCGTCGAAGTTCTCGCGCAGGCCGGCGCCGCGCGAGGAGTAATGGCGGAACTGGCGCTGCTCGCCCCGGTATTCCTGGCTGGTGTTCTGCGGGCCGTCGCCGGCGGTCAGGCCCCAGACGTTCTCGCCGTAGTCCTTCCACTTCATCGGGTTGTCGATGGCGTAGTCGCGCTGGGCCAGGGTGGCGCGGCGGCTGTTGAGGAAGTAGTCGATGCCGCGCTCGCGCATGTACTGGTCCTGGATATCGCGGAAGTCGATCCAGACATGGCTGTATTGGTGACCGAACAGCGGGCCGAAGGATAGATATTCCTGGCCCTGGTAGACGCCCCAGTCGTTGTTGTAGGTGCGGGTCCAGCTGGTCCAGGCATCCGGATCCACGCCGTGGGTGGGCGAGCCGAGCGCGAGGATGTACAACATCATCGCTTCGTTGTAGCCCATCCAGTCGTGATCGATGAAGCCGCTCTCGGGGAACCAGCCCATCGAGATCAACGGTGCACGCTGCTGCAGCCAGCGCCAGTCCACACGCTTGTACAGCGTGTCGGCGATCTGGCGGATTTCTTTTTCGCGCGGGTCCTCGCCGTTGTAATACGACTGGGTGAACAACACGCCCATCATCAGCAGCGCGGTGTCCACACTGGATAGCTCGACCCAGCTGTCGTAACGCTTGCCCTGCTGCATGTCCAGAAAGTGGTAGTAGAAGCCCTTGTACCCGGCCCTACCGGTCCGCTGCGGCCCCATTGGCGCGTCGCGGAAGAATTTCAGTGTGGTCAAGGTGCGGTCGATCGCCTGATTGCGGCTGATCCACCCATTCTCGATCCCGATCGGATACGCGGTCAGCGCAAACCCGACAGACGCGATACTGGCGAACGGGCGCGACGGAAACCGATCCGGTGCCAGTCCGTTGAGTTCGTTGGTGGTGTCCCAGAAGAACTGGAAGGTGCGACGCTCGATGTCCGAAAACAACGGCGGCAGCGGCGGTTTGACCGGTTTGGGTGGCAGCTGCGCTTCCACCAGAATGACTTTCACCGGTGCCTTCTTTTCGGCCACCTTAGGTTCCTCGGCCTGTTTGCACGACGCCAGCACCAGCGCGCCCAGCAATAGTGGAATCGTCAACCAATACGAAGTCCTGCCCCTGTTCATCCGCCCCCCACTCGTGTAATCGATTACATCTCGCACGCCAACCTACCCTATCCAGGCGCCGAGTTCGACCGCCCTGACACTGCCAGGGCGGTCGAGTACCTCACCAGTTCAGGCCAAAGGCCAGACGGAAGGTACGCATCGGCGACGCCAGCACACCGGTTGGTGTGCCGTAAGCCGTGTTCAAGTCTCCAAGTGTCCCGGTTTCGCCGTTGAAGTTGGCGTAGTTCACCCAATTGAACACGTTGAGGATATCCGCACGCACGTTGAATTTGACACCGCCACCGGTATCCCATTCTTTATTGGCTGCGATGCTGAACTCCTTGTAGCCCAGTGTGCCGTCCGGCTTGAACTGGACGATATAGCACTGGTCGTTACCGGCCACGCAGTTCTGGCCGTAGCGCGCGGTCTGGCTGGCCAGCGACAGCTTGCCGGACAGCTTGATCTCGTACGGCAGCTCGTAGATGCCGGTGACCACCAGACGGTTCTTGGCGATACCGCCGGCCTCACGCCAGCCGTAGTCTTCGACGCGTTCGCGATCCAGTGCGTAATGCTCGCCGAACTGGCGGTTTTCCTTGGCATCGGAAAAGGTGTAAGCCACGGTCAGGCCCCAGCCGGATTCCTCGTCATAGGGCTTTTCGACCTGCAAGGCGAGCTGGTTGTTGCGGGTCTCCACGCCATTGGTGCCCAGCACGATGGCGCTGTAGCCATTGGGACCATCGTTCGGCGAGCCGGAGGTGGTGCCCGGCTGGAAGAACGAGCCGTCCGGCAGACGGTTGCCGCGCACGAACGCGAAGCCGTCATGACTTTCGATACGGCTCAAGGTCACATCGGTGTACCAGTCCTGGCCCCACAGCGGCACCATGTTGCGCATGCCGATGCTGTATTGGTCCGAGTACGGGGTCTTGATGTTGTTGTCGATCAGGTAGACCTCGCGACCGCCGCCGCCGGTGCTGTTGGCCGTCAACGTGTTCAAGCCTTCCTGCGTGCTGTAGGCCGGATTCCATGCGGTGCATGGGTCGCCGAGGCAACCTGAGGCGTTGGGAGCGCCGGGGTTGTTGAAGTAGTAGCTATAGGAGTTAAAGGAGTTGTTGAGCTGCTCCAACGCCAGGTAATCGAAGATGTTGCGATCGTACGCACGGCCGGCACCGCCGTAGATCACATGCGCCTGATCGCCGAACAGATCGTAGGAGGCACCCAGGCGCGGCTGCCAGGCGTTCTTGAACGCCTTGCGGTTGTTGCCGGTACTGATGAAGTCGTTGATGTTGTAGTTGGCGTTTTGAAGGTTGGGCCAGTTCTGCAGTGCACCGGCGACGTCGGACGGGGTCACGAAGTCCAGAAACGCCGGGGACTCTTCGTAGTCGTAGCGCACGCCCAGGTTCAGGGTCCAGTGCTCGTTGACCTCCCAGTCGTCCTGCAGGTAGATGCCGTACTGCTTGTTCTTGGACACCACCGAGCCGCCACCTTCCACCAGCGGCGCACCGAAGCGCACCCGGTATGGCGTTTCGATGTCGCTGAGGATGTTGTAGTAGTACTGCGGGTTGGCCGGGTTGAACTGGGTGGAGTTCAGATCGATGCTCTTGAACTTCACGCCCATCTTGACGGTGTGCGCGCCGTGCCATTCCAGGCTGTTCAAGGTCAAATCGTCCTGGAAGGTCCAGCCCTTCTGACCCTTGCGCTGGAAGCTGCTGCCTGCGCCTGCGGACAGCACTTCGTCCTCGATGCCGCGTACTGGTGCATAACTCAACACATAACCGGTGCCGTTGTTGATCGGCGCCTGGTTCCAGAACGCGCTCTCGTAGCTGAGGTTGGCTTCGTTTAGGAAGTTGGCACCGCTGTACTGCCAGCGCAGGTTGGCGCGCTTTTCTTCCTGGCCGTTGATGCTGCCGTGCTCGAAGGTCGAGGTGCCGCCGACGTCGTTGAGCTCGTCTTCCTTGCGGTACTTGCCGCTCAGCTCGAACAGGTTGTTGTCGCCGATGGTCCAGTCGATCTTGGCGAAGTACAGGTCTTCCTTGAATGGGGTGCTGTAGGTGGCCACCAGCGGCTGCAGCTGCGCAGGCAACTGGTCGACGCGATCGGAATAGATCGAACCCGGGATCACCACGTTCGGGGTGGTGTATTCCTTGGCTTCATAGGCGATGAAGAAATGCGCCTTGTCCTTGAGGATCGGGCCGCTGAAGGTGGCGCCGTACTGGGTCTCTTCGAAGTCGTCGCGCACGCCGGCGCGCTTTTCCAACGGGCTCTCTTCGCGCCAGCCGTCGTTGCTGGTGTCCCAGAAGAAGCTGCCGTGGAAATCGTTGGTGCCGGACTTGGACGAGGCCACGATGGCCGCGCCGCTGACCTGGTCGAACTCGGCCTTGTAGTTCGAAGTGATGACCTTGTACTCGCCGATCGCCGACTGCGGGAACGGGTTGCCGCGGCTGGAATCCTGGCCGCTGACGCCGCCGGTCAGCACGTAGTTCTTCTGGCTCACGCCGTCGATGTAGACGTTGGTGCCTTCGGCCGAGGTAGCGCCCGAACGGACCTTGGTGGTGCCGTTGGCATCGCGGGTGAACTGCACGTTCGGCACGGTGTCGGCCAGTTCCAGGAAGTTGCGCGTGGCACGCGGCAGGTTCTGGATCTGCACGTTGGAGATATACGTGGCGTTCTCGGAGGTGCGGGTTTCCACCAGCACCGGCGGCGCCTTGACCTGCACCGCATCCAGCGTGGTGGCGTTACCACCGTCGGCCGTGGCGGGTTCGCCGCCGACGCCCAGATTCAGGGTGGCGGTCTGGCCGACCTGCACGGTGACGTTCTGCGAGGTGGTCTGGCCATTGGCGGTGACGTCCAGACGGTACGACCCCGGCGGCAGGCCGCCGAGCGAATAGCCGCCATTGCTGACCTGTACGGTGCGGGTCAGACCGGTGGCGAGGTTGGTCGCGGTGACCTGGGCCTGGGTGGCAGGTGCGGAGTCGACGGTGACCTGGCCGCGGATGGTCGCGGCAGCACTCTGCGCGAAGGCCGGTGCGGCGCCCAGCAGCAGGCAACTGGCCAGGGCGCAGCTGAGCAGCTTGCGCGCCGGACTGGCGGAATGGGGGTTGTGGTGGCGCATTGGTCCCTCCAGGGATCGGTACAGAGTGTTGTTGTGGCGTTGCGTCTTGCAGGAACGACCGCTGCGGGGGCAGCGGGAGCGGACAGAACGTCCGCGAAGAGGTCAGTGGCCAGACAAAGGTCAGGACCGAATGGATCAGCAGCGAATTGAGTCAGAGGCCAGGCTCGCCGGCACCGCAGGAGGCGCGGATCACCAGCTCGGGCGTCAGCAACTGGCGGATGCCGTCGTCGTCGCCGGTCTGCTCGACCAGCCGCATCAGCCGGGTCATCGCCTGCCCGCCCAGGTGCGCGATGCTGACCCGCATCGTGGTCAGTGCCGGATGGACGAAACGGGCCAGCGGAATATCGTCGAAGCCAGCCAGGGCCACATCGCCAGGCACCGAGACATCGGCCTGCGCGAATGCGTAAAGGCAGCCCAGCGCGGTCATGTCGTTGGCGGCGAACACCGCATCCGGCAACGTGCCGTCGGCCAGCATCGCCAACCCGGCGCGGTGACCTGAGGCCTCGTCGAAATCGCCCGGATATTCCAGACCCTGTGCTTGATCGCCATGCGCAGCGATCGCATCGCGGAACCCGCGCAGGCGTTCGCGCGCATCGAAATTGAGCACCGGCCCGCCGATGAAGGCGATGCGTCGATGGCCGGCGCGCAGCAGATGCTCGGTCATCGCCATGGCGCCGGCATGGTCGTCGATGCTCAGTACCGGGTAATCGGCACCGGGCAGATGCGCATTGATCAACACCGTCGGCAGCGCCTGCGGCAGGTTGTCGGTGAGAAAACCCGGCTGCTCGGCGTAGGGAGACAGCACCAGCAAGCCGTCCACGCGTCCGCGCATGGACTGCAACGCCCTGCCCTGCGCTTCCGGGTCGCCGTGATAGCTGGACACCAGCAGGTGCTGGCCGGCGGCGCGCGCCGCCCCATCGATGCCGCGGATCAGTTCGGAAAAGAATTCGCCGTACAGATCCGGCAGCACCACGCCCAGGGTCTGGGTGCGTCGGCTGCTGAGGCTACGCGCCGCCGCATGCGGGCTGTAGCGCAACCGCGCAGCCACTTCCTGCACCAACTGGCGTACCGGCCCGGCGACGTTATCGTGCCCATTGAGCGCACGCGACACCGTTGCGACGGAGACCTGTGCTTCCCGAGCGACATCTTTGATGGTGACCGCACCATTGGCCATTCGTGTCGCCCTCCGCGACCGAGTTCCCAAAACTGGCGCGGACTGTAAGCGTTTTCATATGAGGGCGTAAACCCCCATCTTCACATCGATGAAAACGCTTACAGATCAACTAGCTGCAGGTGATGAATAGGTGAAATATTGTGCTGCGTCGCAACAATCCCGTACTGTCGTGTCCACCAGCGAAGCACAACGTGGATCACAGTTGGGGCCGATAAGGTCTGTACAGCGCCAAAGTGACAAAGCGCCAAAGTGACAACATGCCCGGTCGGCTGTTGATCTGGGGCAGCTCATCTCTCGTCGCGCCGATGCCGAGAAATTCAGGGGCGCCGCTGCACTGCCTCTTGTCGGCGTGTCTTTCGCCGCACCAGCGTCTCTTTCGTAGGAGCGCCCTTGGGCGCGATAGCCCGATGGAGAAATTCCGTCGCGCTCAGGTGCGCTCCTACGGCGGCGATCAAGCGAGCGCGCAGAGCACTCCCCCTGCTTCGCCTACCCGGCCTCACCAGGCGCAAACGCCTCGATCGACAAGGCGTGGATATCGGTCTGCATCATCTCGCCGACTGCGGCATACACGGCGCGGTGACGCGCCAGCGGCGCCTTTCCAACGAACGCGGCACTGACCACGCGCACATTGAAATGCCCGCGCCCATCGCGCGCGCCGGCGTGCCCGGCGTGGCGATGGCTGTCGTCAACCACCTCCAGCTCGCTCGGCGCCAGGGCCGACTGCAATGCGGCGCGGATCCGCTCGACCCGGCTCATGGCAGCACCCGCCGGAACGGGCGGACCTCGGTGCGCACATACACGTCCGCCGCCACATATGGATCGGCATCGGCCCAGGCGCGCGCCTGTTCCAGCGATTCGAATTCGGCAATGACCACGCTGCCGCTGAAACCGGCCGGACCCGGATCCTCGGCATCGATGGCCGGGCATGGGCCCGCCACCAGCAAGCGGCCGGACGCCGCAAGCGCCTGCAAACGTGCCAGATGCGCCGGTCGCGCCTGCTGCCGCGCGACCAGCGCATCGGCCTGGTCATACCCTTCGATTACGTACCACACACGCCACCTCGCCAAAGACTTGAAGATCACTGCCGGAGATTCTAGCCGTGTCAGCGCTGGACACCGCCCCCGCGCACGCATTACCCTTGGCACCACTGCACACGCAACCGGACGCAGCGGCCCGTCGGCCCAGGCCCCACGCCTCACTCGACGACCGATTCGCTGCCCACCACCGGCCCGTGTAGACGACCTACTCGCTGTTCCGTCGCCGCATGCCACGTGGCGCCTGTTTTCATGTGGATTGGCGTATGTGGATTTGTGGGATCGTGCCGGCACAGGCACGACATTAGATTGCAATTACTCAAGGCAAAGCCCTGCAGGCGCGGCTCAGACCGCGGCCGGCGACCGCAACACCCGATGTCGACCTGATGAATTCCGAACTCGCGCAAGACGCGAATCCGCCAGCCACAAGCGCGCCGCCACAGCAGCAGGAAATGCCGCTGGCGGTGGTGCATGGGCAACCGGTGCTGCAGATCCCGCAGGATCTGTATATTCCGCCGGACGCGCTGGAAGTCATCCTGGATGCCTTCGAAGGCCCGCTGGATCTGCTGCTGTATCTGATCCGCCGCCAGAATCTGGACATCCTGGATATCCCCGTCTCCGAGATCACCCGGCAGTACGTGGACTACATCAATGTGATGCAGGAGCTGCGCTTCGAACTGGCAGCCGAATATCTGGTGATGGCCGCGATTCTGGCCGAGATCAAATCGCGCATGCTGTTACCGCGCCCGCCCAGCCAGGAAGGCGAGGAAAACGACCCGCGTGCCGAGTTGGTACGCCGGTTGCAGGAATACGAACGCTTCAAACAGGCCGCAGAGGATCTGGACACCCTGCCCCGCATGGGCCGCGACAGTGCGCCGGTGCAGGCGCATCTGCCCGAGCGCGCAGCGGTCAAGCTGCCGCCGCCGGTGGAACTGAAAGAAATGCTGATGGCGCTGTACGACGTGCTCAAGCGCGCCGAACTGTTCACCGGCCATGCGATCAAGCGCGAGGCGCTGAGTGTGCGCCAGCGCATGGGCGATGTGCTGAGCCGTCTGGACGATGGCAAGTTCTACCGTTTCGAATCGCTGTTCACTGCCGAAGAAGGCAAGCTCGGCGTGCTGGTCACCTTTTTGGCGCTGCTCGAATTGGCCAAGGAGCAGTTGCTGGACATCGTGCAGGAAGCGCCGCTGGCGCCGATCTACGTGAAGTCGTTGGCGTTGGGCAATACCAATGCGCCGTTGCAATTCTCCAGCGAATTCGACGACAGCGATGCCGCCAACGAACCTATCTGAAGCCGATCACCGAATGGATCAAGCGCTGATCACCCGCATTATCGAAGCCGCCCTGTTGGCGAGCAGCCAGCCGCTGACGCTGGCGCAGCTGCAGGGGCTGTTTCCGGAAGAAGAACCGGCGCCGCCCGGCAGCGTCGAGCGCGCGCTGGAACTGCTGCGCGAGGGCTACGCAGAGCGCGGGGTGGAACTGGTCGAGGTGGCCTCCGGCTTCCGCTTCCAGGTCAAGGCCGAGGTACATGGCTGGGTTGCCCGTCTGTGGACCGAACGCCGCACCAAGTACACCCGCGCCACGCTGGAAACCCTGGCGCTGATCGCCTACCGCCAGCCGATCACCCGCGGCGAGATCGAGCAGGTGCGCGGCGTGGCGGTCAGCAGCAACATCATCCAGGCCCTGGAAGAACGCGAGTGGATCCGCGTGGTGGGCCACCGCGACGTGCCCGGCAAGCCGGCCCTGTTCGGCACCACCAAGGGGTTTCTGGATTACTTCGGGCTCAAGCGATTGGACGAGCTGCCGCCATTGTCTGAGTTGAAGGATATCGCCGAGCTGGAACCGCAGCTGCCGCTGGACCGCGACGGGCAACTGGATGGCGCAGTGCCGGCATCGGCGGCGATGGATGCAGCGCTGGGTCAGACGGAGGCCGATGCGGCTGACCCGGACTCCGATGGCGACACCATCGATGCCGAACTGGATGAAGGAACACACGACGCCGGCGATGCAGATAACGCCACCGACGCCGAAGACCCGATCGACGCAACACCGCAACACTCCGAGCATGCCTCGGCGCAGGACCAGAACACGTTGGACCCAGACGACGCCCGTGAGGGCGCCCCCGACACCGCGCCGGGTACGCGCGCGGATGCAGTGAACGAAGACGAAGACAACGCCGTCGCGACGACGACCGTGGCTGTTGACGAAGCCGATTCCGACCCAGAGGCCGACCCGCAACGCGTCGGCCGGAGCCAGACACATGAGTGACACCCCCCGCAAGCTGTCGTTGAACAAACTCTCCCTCAAGCGCGACAGCGCGCCCGAAGCGCCCAAGCTGGAAGAGCGCCTGCACAAGGTGCTGGCCCAGGCCGGCCTGGGGTCGCGCCGCGCGCTGGAACAGCGCATTGCCGATGGCCTGATCAAGGTCAATGGCGCCGTCGCGCAGACCGGTATGTCGGTGCGCAGCGGCGACAAGATCGAGCTGGACGGCCGCAGTTTCGTCGCCAGCGCGCTGACCGAGCCCTCGCGCGTGCTGATCTACAACAAGCCCGAAGGCGAAGTGACCACGCGCGAAGATCCCGAAGGCCGCCCGACCGTGTTCGAGTCGCTGCCGGCATTGAAGGGCTCGCGCTGGATCGCCATCGGCCGCCTGGACATCAACACCACCGGCCTGCTGCTGCTGACCACCGACGGCGAGCTGGCCAACGCGATGATGCATCCCTCCTACGAGGTCGAACGCGAATACGTGGTGCGCGTGCGCGCCCCGGAAGGCGAAGACAAGGTCTCCGACGCCATCATCGAGCGCCTGTCGCGCGGCGTGCTGCTGGAAGACGGCGGCGCCAAGTTCGACGAGATCGAGCGCATCGGCGGCACCGACTCGCACGACTGGTTCCGCGTGGTGGTCAAGGAAGGCCGCAACCGCGAAGTGCGCCGTCTGTGGGAGTCGCAAGGCTGCCAGGTCAGTCGCCTCAAGCGCAGTCGCTACGGCAAGATCTCGCTGCCGCGCGAGTTGCTGCGTGGGCAGTCGGTGGAAGTGGCGCAGGAAAAGGTCGACGCCCTGCGCGCCGAACTCAAGCTGGAAGAAGGCGCACCGTCGGCACTGACGCTGCAGCCGGTGATCGGCCAGCGCCGTGCGGCCAAATCCACCGTGCACGTCTCGCGCGACGGCCGCAGCAATGCCTATGTCAATGGCCAGACCTCCGGTGCCGACGAAGGCCGCGAGCTGCGTCGCTTCGACAATCCGCGCGACGATCGTGGCGGCCGTGGTCGCGGCAAGCCCGGCGGTTTCAAGGGTGGTCTCACGGTCAGCGGCGAAGCCGCCGCGCGGCAGTCGCAGCAGCGCCCGTTCAAGCCGCGCGCACCGGGCAAGGGCGACCGCGCGTTGCCGGACGGCAACCCGGCCGCGTTCCGCAGCTGGTATGTGCCCGATGGCGTGAGTACCGGCCCAAGCGGCCACCGCAACGCCGGCCCCAGCGGTCCCGGCACCGGCCAGGCACGTCCGTACGCCAAGAAGGGTCCGGGCGGTGCGCGTCCGGGTGCAGGCGGTCAGGGTCAAGGCCGTGGCGGTGCTGGCGGCGGCGGTGGACAAGGTCAGTCGCAGGGTCAAGGCCAGGGTCAGCGCAAGCATCCTTACGGTCACCCGGGCAACGCACCGAGCTTCCCGTCCGACCACGCCAACCCGGGCTTCAGTCCGTATGGCGCGGCACGTCCGGCAGCTGGTCGCCCGACCAGCGCACGTGCAGGCGGCCCCGGCGGCAACCGTGGACCGGGCGGTAATCGCGGTCCCGGTGGCCCGGGCAGCGCACCACGTGGCCCAGGTGGTGCGGGGGGTCGTCCCCCGGGCGGCGGCAACCGTCGGCCACCAGGTGGCGGCAATCGCGGTCGCTAAGCTACAAGACGTGCAATAAAAAAACGGCCCTGCGAAGGGCCGTTTTTCGTTTTCGCTTGGATCATGTCTGCTTGAATCACGCGATACGTCGACGTAAGCGCGAAAATATTAACTGTGGCTCGCACCAGCGAACCGGCACGCGAGGCAGCTTTAAGCGCGGCCAACAAGATCATCTGCGGCTTGGCTGCAGGGCCCCTGCCCGCCCACCATCGCGGGACACGCCGCAAGTACGTCCGTGTAGGCTCTTACGCGGCATCCATGCCGCGTAAGGTCCCGCGACGGTGGGCGGGCAAGGACCGGTCGAGATGGTCGGTATGCGTAGTTACGAGCAGTGCGTGTCCGATGCGCTTGTTCAGTGCCGCCCTCAGCGCGATCGCCGCGTCTTACTTGCGACGCTCGATCACGAAGTTGCCTACATTGACGCCCAGATCCACGCCCTCGCCCGTTCCGGCCAGAGCCAGCGAAATGTCGCCCTTGGTGACGACCTGTGCGGTGCTGGATTTGACGATGCCGGCATGCGCTTCGGCCGCCGCGTAGGTGCCGAGCAGATCATTGAGGCTGTAGGCGCCGCTGAAGGTGCCGCGGCCGCCGGTGATCTTGGATTTGCCAACCGTCAGGCCGCCGCCCTTGCTGGAGATCTTGACCGGAATCACTGCACCGTTGTCGCAGGTGATGGTGCCGGTGCCGCTGGCGGTCTTGTAGAACACCGACCAGCCTTCCAGATTGAACGACAGTTTGCAGTCGATGTTGCCTGCAGCCTGGGCCTGCGGTGCGAGTGCGGCAGCGCCCAGCAGCGCGAAAAGAGAAAGCGACTTGATCATGTGGGCATTCCGGTTGATGAACGTGGCGCCGAGCCTAGCAGCGCCGGCGTGGCAGTCGCGACAACTTCCAGGCATCGCACAGGCGACCGTTCAGCGAATGATTGCCGCTGCCGCCAGGCGTGCCTGGTGGTGCAGAAAGCGCCTTGCGCATGGGATGATCGCGGCATGTTGCGTACCGCTCACCTCACCCTGTTGACCGCCCTGCTATTGCCGTCTGTGGCCATTACCGGCGAGGCCATTCCGACCCAGCGCTACACCGTGGTGAAGACCTATCCGCACGACACCGGCGCGTTCACCGAGGGCCTGTTCTATCTGGACGGGTATCTGTACGAAAGCACCGGTGAACTTGGCCGTTCCAGCGTACGCAAGGTCGAGCTGCACACCGGCCGCGTGCTGCAGCGAGCCACGACACCGCCGCCCTACTTCGGCGAAGGCATCGTGGCCTGGCGCGACACGCTGATTCAACTGACCTGGCGCAATCAGCAGGGCTTTGTCTACGACCTGGCCACCCTCACGCCGCGTACGCGGTTTGCGTACTCCGGCGAGGGCTGGGCGCTGACCAGCGATGCCAGCAGCCTGTACATGAGCGATGGCAGCGCCACCATCCGCCGCCTCGATCCGGAGACGCTGCAACAGGTTGGCAGTCTCAAGGTCACCGCCAGCGGCAGGCCACTGGACAACCTCAACGAGCTGGAATGGGTGAAGGGCGAGTTGTTGGCCAACGTCTGGTTGACCACGCGCATCGCACGCATCGACCCGGCCAGCGGCAAGGTGGTCGCCTGGATCGATTTGAAGGCACTGGTGCCGGATGACCAGACACTGACGGATCCGGGCAACGATGTGCTCAACGGCATCGCCTATGACGCCAAGCACGATCGCCTGTTCGTGACCGGCAAGCATTGGCCGAAGCTTTACGAACTTCGGCTGGCTGAGTAGCCGGGATTGGGGATTGGAGATTCGGGATTCGGAATTGGCGGAAGCGACATTGGCGCAGGCAGCAGCATGCTCGCTGTTGCGAATCCCTAATCCCTAATCCCAAACGTATCGGCATCCAGCATCGCCGGGAAGCGCGCGCGATGCTCGGCCAGCGCCGACGCACTGATGGTGGTGGTGACCACTTGCGGCCGCTCGCGAATTTCCAGCTGCGGCTGGCCCAGGAAATCGATCACCGCGCTATCGCCGGCGTAGTGCAACTGATTGCCATCGACGCCGACGCGGTTGACCGCCGCCACAAAGCACAGGTTCTCGATCGCACGTGCGCGCAGCAGCGTCTTCCACGCGTAGGCGCGCGCAGACGGCCAGTTGGCCACGAACAATTGCAGATCGAAATCCAGCTGCCCCGGCCGCTCGACATCGTAGCGATTGCGGCAGAACACCGGAAAACGCAGGTCGTAGCAGACCTGTGGATTGATCCGCCAGCCCTTCCATTCCACTGTCAGGCGATCGCGCCCGGCGGCATAGCGCAGATGCTCGTTGCCGAAGCGGAACAGATGGCGTTTGTCGTAGTACTGCAGCGCGCCATCCGGGGTAGCCCATAGCAGGCGGTTGAACACGCCCTGCTCGGTGCGTACCTGCACGCTGCCGGTGAGGGCGGCCCCCAGCGTTGCTGCCTGTGCACGGATCCACGCCACCGTGGGGCCGTCCATGCCTTCCGCCTTGAAAATGGCATCGTTGGAGAACCCGCTGGTGAAGGTCTCCGGCAGGATCACCAGATCGGTCTGCCCGGCCAACGGCTCCAGCAACGCGCCGTAGTAATCGCGGTTGCCGGCCGGGTCGTGCCAGCGGGTGTCGCCCTGGACAAGCGAGATGCGGAGGTCGTGCATGGTTGAGGCTCGGGAATGGAGAATCGGGATTCGGGAATCGGGCGGCGAGTTTTCGTGCGGCTTCATGGCATCAGGCTTTCTGCGGATTCAGATCGAAAAGCGACCAACCGCCTTTTCGATTCCCGAATCCCCATTCCCGACTCCCAGCCCCTCAGAGCTTCTGCAAGCGCTCGATCGCCGCATCCAGCGTCGCATCGTTCTTGGCGAAACACAGCCGTGCCAGACGCTGGCCAGCGGGCGCGGTTTCATAGAACGGCGAGAGCGGAATCGCGGCCACGCCCTTCTCCACCGTCAGCCACTTCACGAACTCGGTGTCGGGCAGGTCGCTGATGGCCGAATAATCCACCAGCTGGAAATAGCCGCCGGGGACGGGCAATGGTTTCAGACGTGTGGTCAGCAGCTGTTCGCGGAAACGGTCGCGCTTGGCTTGATAGAAGGCGCCAAGTTGCGCGTCGTGTTCGGGTTCGTCGCGGATCATCGCGGCGAACGCGTGCTGGGCCGGGCCGAAGCTGGTGAAGGTGTTGTACTGGTGCACCTTGCGGAACTCGGCGCTCAGTGCCGGCGGTGCGATGGCGTAGCCGATCTTCCAGCCGGTGCAGTGATAGGTCTTGCCGAAGCTGGAAATCACGAATGCGCGCTCGCGCAATTCCGGCCAACGCAACACAGACTCGTGACGGCGGCCGTCGAACACGATGTGTTCGTAGACCTCGTCAGAGAGCAGGAAGATCTCGGTGCCGCGCAGCAGTTCGGTCAGCGTCTGCATGTCGGCGGCCGACAGCATCGCGCCGGACGGGTTGTGCGGCGAGTTGATCATCAGCAGGCGCGTCTTCGGCGTGATTGCGGCGCGCAGCGCCTGCCAATCGACCGCGAAGGTCTGCGGGTCCAGCGCCACGTGCACCGCGCGCGCGCCGGCCAGATCGATCGCCGGCTCGTAACAGTCATAGGCCGGGTCCAGCACGATGACCTCCTCGCCAGCGCGCACCACCGCGTGGATGGCGTTGAAGATCGCCTCGGTGGCGCCGCTGGTGACGGTGATCTCGCTGTCGGCATCGACCTGCGCGCCGTAGCAGCGCTGCGCCTTGCCGGCGATGGCCTGACGCAAGGCCGCCACGCCGGTCATCGGCGGGTACTGGTTGTGGCCGGCCGCCATGGCCTTGGTCAGTTCATCGACCAGCCGCGACGGCACCGCGAAATCGGGAAAACCCTGGCCCAGATTCACCGCGCCGTGCTCGGCCGCCAGCTGCGACATGACGGTGAAGATGGTGGTGCCCACCTTGGGCAGCTTGGTCGTGAGGGGCATCGTGCCGGTCCGGACAAGAAACGGGGGGACCGCGAGTGTACGCAAAGCCGCCAGGCGGTTGCGGCCGGCCGGTGCAAAACAGCGTTCCCGGACACATCAGGCCGCCCAGTGCACCCCCCGACACCGGGCCATCGTCGCTACAATGCGCGCCCAGTCTGGAGCGTGCCATGCCCCGGCCCTTCCCCATACCGTCCTGCGACGGGAGCCCGCTGCGCCGATGACCGAACCGCTGCACACTGCGCCACCGCTGCTGGCCGCGCGCGCCCTGGCCTTCAGCCGCAACGAGGAGCCGGTGTTCGGCCCGCTGGATTTCCATGTCGATGCCGGCGAAGCCTTGCTGGTACAGGGCGACAACGGCGCCGGCAAGACCACACTGCTGCGCGTGCTGGCTGGCTTGCTGCATGTGGAACGTGGGCAGATCCTGATCGACGGCAAGACCGCGCGGCGCGGCGACCGCAGCCGCTTCATGGCCTATCTCGGTCACCTGCCGGGCCTGAAGGCCGACCTCAGCACGCTGGAGAACCTGCACTTTCTGTGCGGTTTGCATGGCCGCCGCGCCAAGCAGATGCCCGGCAGTGCGCTGGCCATCGTCGGCCTGGCCGGTTACGAAGATGCGCTGGTGCGGCAATTGTCGGCCGGCCAGCGCAAGCGCCTGGCGCTGGCGCGGTTGTGGCTGTCGCCGGCCCCGCTGTGGCTGCTGGACGAGCCCTACGCCAACCTGGATCTGGATGGCATCACCCTGGTCAACCGGATGATCTCCGCGCATCTGCGCGGCGGTGGCGCGGCGCTGGTCACCACCCACGGCGCCTACGCGGCGCCGCCGGTGCGCACGCGCATGCTCACGCTGGAGGCGGCGGCATGAGCCTGCATTCGCCGCAACCCTCGCTGTGGCAGGCCGCGCGCGCCCTGCTCAGCCGCGATCTGCAATTGCTGTGGCGGCGCCGCAGCGACGCGCTGCAGCCGGCCCTGTTCGCCTTGTTGATCGTGGTGCTGTTCGCGCTGGGCCTGGGTGGGCGCCCGGATCTGCTGGCGCAGGCCGCGCCGGCGGTGCTGTGGCTGGCCGTGTTACTCGCGGGGCTGCTGTCGCTGGATGCGTTGTTCCGCAGCGATGTGGAAGACGGCTCGATGGAGCAGTGGCTGCTGGCGCCGGTGCCGCTGGCTTGGCTGATCGCGGTACGCGTGCTGCTGCACTGGGCGACCAGCGCATTGCCGTTGATTGCGGTGACGCCGCTGCTGGGCGAATTGCTGCACCTGCCACATGACCAACTCCCTGTGTTGCTGGCATCGTTGGCGCTGGGAACACCGCTTTTAAGTCTGCTCGGCGCCGTGGTTGCGGCGCTGACGGTGACGATGAAACGCTCTGGTATTCTCGTGGCGTTGCTGGCGTTGCCGTTGTATGTGCCGGTGCTGGTGTTCGGTGCCGGCAGTGTTGCGGCAAGTGGACAAGGACAGGATGCGGTGGGTGCGTTGTTGTTGTTGGGCGCCGGCTTGGTGATCGGTGTGGTCCTGGCACCGCTGGCTGCGGCTGCCGCGATCCGTATTTCGCTGAGCTGAAGTGTGTGATCGATGCGTGTGTGATCGATGCGTGTGTGATCGATGCGGTGGTGATGAGGCGCACAGCGCCGAGCGCCATTGCAGTTGCAAGCGCGATTTCAGTTGCAAGCGCCACTGCTGTTTCGAGAGCTAATGCCATTCCAAGGGCTACTGCCATCGTATGAACGTCGTCGTCCACTGGTTCCACCAACTCGTCTCCCCCCCGATCTTCGACCGTTTCACTGCGCGCTGGGCGCCGTGGTGCTATGCGCTGGCCGCAGTATTGCTGGGCGTGGGAATCTGGCAGGCCTTGTTCGCGGTGCCGGCCGATTACCAGCAGGGCGACAGCTTCCGCATTCTCTACATCCATGTGCCCAGCGCGTGGATGAGCCTGTTCGTGTTCGGGCTGATGGCACTGTATGCGGCGATTGCGCTGATCTGGCGCATCAAGATCTGCGAAATCCTGGCGATGGCCTGCGCGCCGATCGGCGCTGCGTTCACCGTGATCACGCTGCTCACCGGCAGCATCTGGGGCAAGCCGATGTGGGGCGCCTGGTGGGACTGGGACCCGCGCCTGACCACCGAGTTGATCCTGCTGTTTCTGTATCTGGGCGTGATCGGCCTGTATCACGCCATCGACGATCGACGTCAGGCCGCGCGCGCGGCAGCGTTGCTGGCGATCGTCGGCGTGGCGCTGCTGCCGGTGATCCGCTATTCGGTGGTGTGGTGGAACTCGCTGCATCAAGGCCAGAGCATTCGCCTGCTCGGCCCCTCGACCATCGATGCGAGCATGTTGCTGCCGCTGTGGCTGATGGTGATCGGCACCAAGTTCTGGTTCGCCGGGTCGCTGCTGACGCGTGCGCGCGCCGACAACCTGCGCCGCGAGGCCGGCAAGGCCTGGATCGTGCGCGATGTGCCGGAGAGCGCAGCATGAGCTACCTGCCCTACGTCATCGCCGCCTACGCAGTGTTCGTGCTGGTACTGCTGTGGGACCTGATCGCCGGCCGCTGGCAGGTGCGCCGCGCATTGAAGATTGCGCAGGCGCGGCGCCTGCGCGAGCGCAAGCGCGCGGCGGTGCCCACCGATGCGGAGCTGATCCGGTGAACCCGCAACGCCGCCGCCGGATGTGGCTGGTGATCGCGCTGGTGCTGGCCGGCGGGCTGGCGACCACGCTGGTGGCGATGGCGCTGCAGCGCAACGTGGCCTATCTGTACACACCGTCGGAAGTACTGCGTGGCGACGCCGGCGACCACGCGCGTTTCCGGCTCGGCGGCATGGTGGAAAAAGGCTCGTTCAAACGCGCGTCCGGCTCGCTGGAAGCGCAGTTCCGCGTCACCGACGGCGATGCACAGCTGGCAGTGCGCTACGACCGCATCCTGCCGGACCTGTTTCGCGAGGGGCAGGCGGTGGTGGCCACCGGTCGCATGCAGCAAGGCGTCTTCGTGGCCGAAGATATCCTGGCCAAGCACGACGAGACCTATATGCCGAAGGAAGTCGCCGACAAGATGGGCAGTGCGCATCGCAAGCACGATGTGCCGGCGGCGGCGGACCAGGCTGGAGGGCTGCGTTGATGGAATCGGTGACGTTCGCTTTCCTGCAGGGCGATGGCCTGCGCGGTCGCTGTGTGGCCGACAACGTCGCCGTGCATGGGGTGGCTTTTGCAAACGCTGCATGGATGACGCCTCTGCATTGCGCTTGCATTCGTTGCCCCACTGCATGCTCACCAACGCGCCGACCCGATGCTGCCTGAGCTCGGCACCTTCCTGCTGATTCTGGCGTTGCTGGTGGCGTTGGTGCAGGCCGCGCTGCCGCTGGCCGGTGCGCAAAGTGGGCGCAGTAGCTGGATGGCGGTCGCGCGGCCGGCCGCGCTGGTGCAATTGGGCCTGATCGCCGCAGCATTCGCGCTGCTGACGCATGCATTCCTGGTGCAGGATTTTTCGGTGCGCTACGTCGCCGAGAATTCCAACAGTTTGTTGCCGGTGATGTATCGCTACTCGGCGGTGTGGGGCGCGCACGAAGGCTCGCTGCTGCTGTGGACGCTGGTGCTGGCGCTGTGGACCGGCGCGGTGGCGCTGTGTTCGCGGCAGCTGCCCGCGCATGTCATTGCCCGCGTGCTCGGGGTGATGGCGCTGGTGAGCATTGGGTTTCTGGCTTTTTTGCTGTTTACCTCCAATCCCTTCGCGCGGTTGTTTCCGATACCGCTGGAAGGCGCCGACCTCAATCCGTTGCTGCAGGACCCCGGCCTGATCATCCATCCGCCGATGCTGTATTGCGGCTACGTCGGCTTTGCGGTGCCGTTCGCCTTCGCCATCGCCGCGCTGCAGGAAGGCCGGATGGATGCACGCTGGCTGCGCTGGACGCGGCCATGGACCAATGTGGCGTGGTCGATGCTCACCGTCGGCATCGCGCTGGGCAGCTGGTGGGCGTATTACGAACTGGGCTGGGGCGGCTGGTGGTTCTGGGACCCGGTGGAAAACGCCAGTTTCATGCCGTGGCTGGTGGGCACTGCGTTGCTGCATTCGCAGGCAGTGACCGAAAAGCGCGGCAACTTCGCCAGCTGGACGTTATTGCTGGCGATCGCTGCATTTTCATTGTCGCTATTGGGTACGTTTTTGGTGCGCTCGGGCGTGCTGACCAGCGTGCATTCGTTTGCGGCCGATCCCTCGCGAGGGCTGTTTATTCTGGTGTTCCTGCTGGTAGTGGTCGGTAGTTCGCTGGTGCTGTACGCGATTCGCGCGCCACGCTTGTCGCTGGTCGATGACCCGCGCCGCGCGTTCGCCGGCAGCTCGCGCGAAACGCTGTTGCTGTTGAACAACCTGCTGCTCACCTGCGCCTGCGCGATGGTGTTGCTGGGCACGCTGTATCCACTGCTGGCCGATGCCTTGGGCTTGGGCAAGTTGTCGGTCGGCCCGCCCTACTTCGGCACGCTGTTTTTGGTATTGATGGCGCCGCTGGTGGCGCTGTTGCCGTTCGGCCCATTGACCCGCTGGCAGCGCGAGCAGGCCTCGCGCCCGTTGGCGATGCTCGCGCCCTGGGCGGGCCTGGCGGCTGCCGCAGGCGTGCTGGCATGGTTCGGCGCCCCGCAGGGTCAGCTGAAAGCGGCGATCGGTGTAGCCGGCGCGGTGTGGGTGCTGCTCGGCACGTTGCGGTTCCTGTGGACGCGACGCGCGGCCAAGGGCCGGAAATTCACTGCGGAAATGCTTGGCATGGTGCTGGCGCATCTGGGCGTGGCGGTGTTCCTGGCCGGTGCATTGCTGGTGGAAGCGCTGAGCCTGCAACGCGAGGTCGCGTTGGCTCCCGGTGAGCAGATGCAGATCGGCCGCTATGCGCTGCACTTCGATCACGTCGAAGAATTGCGCGGACCCAATTACGTCTCCGATCGTGCCAACCTGCAGGTGTTCAAGGACGATGCGCCGGTCGGCCTGCTGCATGCGGAAAAACGCCGCTACGCCAGCGGCGGGCAGACCCTGACCGAGGCGGCGATCCGCCCCGGTCCGTTCGGCGATCTGTATGTCGCCCTTGGCGAGCCGCTGGGCAATCAGGCCTGGGCGGTGCGCGTCCACCTCAAACCGTTCGTCCGCTGGATCTGGCTGGGGGCGCTGCTGATGGCGCTCGGTGGCCTGGTCACCGCGGCCGACCGGCGTTTTCGTCGTTCTCCGGAGATCCAAGATGGTTGAGTCACGTTCGCCCCGCCTACCCACTGCCGTACTCGTGGGTGCCATCGTGCTGCTGCTCGCGCTGGCCGCGCTGCTGGTCTATGCGGTGGTGCGCTCCAGTCGGGACGATCGCGATGCCCTGCCCTCTGCGCTGATCGGCAAACCGGCGCCGGAGTTCGCGCTGCCGCTGCTGCACGACCCCAGCATCGTGGTGCACGCACGCGAACTGCGTGGCGCCCCCTACATCATCAACGTGTGGGGCAGCTGGTGCCCGGCCTGCCGCGAAGAACACCCGGTGCTGAGCCGCTTCGCACTGACCAAGCGCGTGCGCGTGATCGGCTACAACTGGAAGGACGAGCGCGCCGATGCGTTGCGCTGGCTGGAACAACTGGGCAATCCGTATCTGTTGGTGGTGGCCGATAAGGATGGCCGCACCGCGATCGACTTCGGCATCGCCGCGGCACCGGAAACCTTTCTGGTCGATGGGCGCGGCGTGGTGCGCTGGAAATACAGCGGCATGCTCACCCAATCCATCATCGACACCCAGCTGATTCCGGTGCTGAGCAAGATCGAGCGTTCGCCCAGCGCCGCACCGGATCTGCACACCAGCCGATGATGCGTGCCTGGCTGCTGACGCTGCTGACGCTGCTGTTGCTGCCCTGGCTGGCCCTGGCCCAGCCGGTCGGCGACCCGGCACCGCTGCGTTATGCCTCGGCCGAAGAAGAAGCGCGCTTCCATGCGCTCACCGCCGAGCTGCGTTGCGTGCAATGCCAGAACCAGTCGCTGGCCGATTCGAATGCGCAGATCGCCCAGGACCTGCGTCGCGAAGTGCTGGCGCTGATGCACGAAGGGCGCAGCGATGCGCAGATCCGCCAGTTCCTGGTGGCGCGCTATGGCGAGTTCGTGTTGTATCGGCCGCGTGTCGAATCTCGAACGTGGTTGCTGTGGTTCGGCCCGCTGCTGGTGTTGTTGCTGGGTGCCGGCGCCGTGGTCTTCGTGGTGCGCCGACGCAGCGTGGCTGCGCCCGCCCTGCCCGCCGATGAGCAGGAGTGGTGATGGTCGGATTCGTCGTTGCAGTGATGGTGCTGGCCTTGCTCGCGTTCGCCGTGGCGCTGCGGCCGCTGTGGCGCCAGACGCGCGGACTGGCTGCCAGCATCGCGGTGTTGTTGCTGGCGGCGAGCGCGGCCTTGTATTGGCTAATCGGTACGCCGAGTGCGATCGAACAGCCGGCCAATCGACCGGCCACACCACGCTCGTTGGACGAAGCCATCGTGCAACTGCGCGCTGCATTGGCGAGCAATCCCGATCAGGCCGAAGGCTGGGTGTTGCTGGGGCGCTCGCTGTCCAGCCAGCAGAAATTCGCGCAAGCGCGTGATGCATTTGCACGCGCGGTTGCGTTGCGCCCGGACGAGCCGGATGTGCTGGTGGCTGCCGCGCAATCGCGCATGCTCGCCGACGACAGCGGGCAGCCGGACCTGCAGGCCATGCGTCTGCTCGAACATGCTTTGGCGCTGCAGCCGGACCATCAACGCGCGCGCTGGTTTCTCGGTGTGGTGCAGCGCCAGGCCGGTCAGCCGGCCAAGGCCAGCGAGACCTGGGCGCCGTTGCTCGCTGTGGTCGATGCCAACACGCGCCCCGGCCTGCTAGAACAGATCAATGCCGCACGTGGCGAGGCCAAACTGGAACCGATCCAGGCACCTGCTGCGCCTGCCGCTGCAGCCAGCGGCAAACCCATCCAGGTGCGCGTGACGCTGGATGCCGAATTCGCCAAACGCGCAGGATTGCCCGGCGATACCAGCGTCTTCGTGATCGCGCGCGCGGCAGATACCCCGATGCCGGTGGCGGTGGAAAAACACGCGCTCAGCGACTTGCCTTTGACCATCACCCTGGACGATGGCGACAGCCCGATGCCGACGCGCACGCTGTCGTCGCTGGACAAGGTACAGGTGCTGGCGCGGCTGTCGCGCAGCGGCAACGCAATGCGCCAGGCCGACGATGTGGAAAGCGCGCCAGTGATGGTGGCACTGCCTGCCGATGCGCCAGTGGAGTTGGTGATCGGGCGCTGATTGCTTGCCACATGTCGTTGCGACGCAATCAACGATGACACAGCACCGGAGTGCGTCGGTTGCATTGTTGAAAACCACGCACACCGACCATCTGTGCTGGTCCTTGCCCGCAGCAACACTCGCAGGGTCGAGGGCGCGGCGCCCTCACCGCACCAGAGAGTTGGTCGGCGCTCATCTGAAAAGCTGTCTCTCGTGCGGTGTGCATCAGACGTGGAGCCGATGCGTCATGCTCGAACGAGGCGTATCGAGCACCGCTCTTACCTTGCGCACCGACCATCTCGACAGGTCCTTGCCCGCTCACCGTCGCGGGACCTTACGCGGCATGGATGTCGCGTAAGAGCTTACGGGGACGTACTTGCAGCGTGTCCCGCGATGGTGGGCGGGCAAGAACCCTGCAGCAAACCCGCAGATCAGCCGCTCTGAAGGAAGGCATCGCACAACCCGATGACTCAAGCCGATTCCCTATTCCCACCCTGCACCCCGGCGTACGCCATGGCAGATAGAATTGCCGCATGACTGAATTCATCCCCCCCGGCACGCTATTCCACGCGCTGCCCTCGCCGTTTCCGATGAAGCGCGGTGGCGTGCTGCACCAGGCGCACGTGGCCTACGAAACCTGGGGCACGCTGGCCGCCGATCGCAGCAATGCGGTGTTGATCGTCACCGGTCTGTCGCCGAACGCGCATGCCGCGGCAAATCAGGCCAATCCCGAGCCGGGCTGGTGGGAAGCGATGCTGGGGCCAGGCAAGCCGATCGATACCGAGCGCTGGTTCGTGGTGTGCGTCAATTCCCTGGGCAGTTGCAAGGGCTCGACCGGCCCGGCCTCGATCGACCCTGCCACCGATGCGCTGTATCGCCTGACATTTCCGGAGTTGTCGATCGAAGATGTGGCCGATGCAGCAGCCGATGTCGTGCGCGCGTTGGGCATCGAACAACTTGCCTGCCTGATCGGCAACTCGATGGGCGGCATGACCGCGTTGGCGTTGCTGCTGCGGCACCCCGGCATTGCGCGCAACCACATCAACATCTCCGGCAGCGCGCAGGCGTTGCCGTTCTCGATCGCGATCCGCTCGCTGCAGCGCGAAGCCATCCGCCTGGATCCGCACTGGAACGGCGGCCATTACGACGACACCCGTTATCCCGAATCGGGCATGCGTATGGCGCGCAAACTCGGCGTGATCACCTACCGCTCCGCGCTGGAATGGGACGGCCGCTTCGGCCGTGTACGACTGGATTCCGAGCAGGCCGCCGACGACCCGTTCGGGCTGGAATTCCAGGTCGAAAGTTATCTGGAAGGTCACGCGCGCCGCTTCGTGCGCTTCTTCGATCCCAATTGCTATCTGTATCTGAGCCGCTCGATGGACTGGTTCGATCTGGCCGAGTATGTCGCCGACAAGCCGGCCATTGACGCGCGTGTCGATGGCACGCAGCTCGACAACCCGCACCTCGCCGCCAAGCCCGATACCGGCGTCTCCACCGACGCCACGGTGCTGGCCGGTCTGGCGCAGATCCGCATCGCGCGTGCGCTGGCGATCGGTGCCAATACCGACATCCTGTTTCCCGTGCAGCAACAGGAACAGATCGCCGAAGGCTTGCGCGCCGGCGGTGCGGATGCTCAGTTTCTCGGGCTGGATTCGCCACAGGGCCACGATGCCTTCCTGGTCGATTTCGCGCGCTTCGGTCCGGCCGTGCGCAACTTTCTGGATGCTTGCTGATTTCCAGAACCGCGCAACGGCGGCGTGACCTGCCTCAGCGTGGTGGCCTGCCGCGCAAGACGCTAGCGGTGCTGTCACTGATCGGAATTGCAGTATTGGTGGTTACAGATCGACTGCCAGCGCTGTTGGCACTGTGGTACGCGGCCGCCAGCGTAGTGGCGATGATCGCCTACCGACGCGACAAGAGCGCAGCCCAGCGCGGCCGGCGACGCACACCGGAAACGAGCTTGCACATCATCGCGTTGCTCGGCGGATGGCCGGGGGCATTGTTGGCGCAAGGGTTGTTCCGGCACAAGTCCAGCAAGGCGGCCTTCCAGCTGCGGTTCTGGATCATCGTTGTGGTGAACGTCGCAGTGTTGTTTTCTGCCTTGCGCCAGCCTGCGCTGATGGCTGCATTACACGCGCTGCTCAAATGAGCGACGCGCGTGCGATGCCCGTGCGTGCAAGAAATAGATACCAAGACCTGCAACACCTCACCCGCATGGCATGGCACGGGTCACCATCTATTCGCTGCTTGCGTATTGGAAGAAACGCCTCAGACCAACGACTCCAACACACCCGCACGCATGCGATATCGCCGATGCACCACACCGGCCGGCACGCTGTCGTGGGTGATCATCACCAGGCTGCGCTCGCCGAGCGCTGCAGAGAGATCCAGCAGCAACGCGTGTGCGGTGTCCACGTCCAGGCCGTCGGTGGGTTCGTCCAGCAGCAGGATCGGTGCCTCGCGCAGCAGCGCGCGCGCCAGCGCGAGCCGTCGCGCCTGTCCAGCAGAAAGCGTGGCGCCGTTTTCGCCAACCCAGGTGTCCAGCCCATTCTGCGCAGTGGCCCACTCGCGCAGCCGCACCTGATCCAGCACGCTCCACATCGCAGCATCGCTGGCGCTGGCATCGCCAATCAGCAGATTTTCGCGCACCGTGCCGGCAAAGACCGGGGCGTTCTGCGGCAGCCAGGCGATGCGTCGATGCCATTGCGTCTGCGCGAGGTGGCGCAGGTCGATATCGGCGTACGTCACCTGCCCCGCCTGCGGATCCCATAGCCGCAACAGCAGTGCGGACAAGGTGCTCTTGCCGCTGCCGCTGTCGCCGCTGATGGCGATACGCTCGCCAGGCGCCAGCGTCAGATCGAGCGCCTGCAGCACCGGACGTGCACTGCCCGGCCACGCAAAGCCGACCTGATGCAGCTGCAGCGTGCCGCTGCGCGGCGCATCCGTGGCGTGCGGCGGATCGACGACCGACGGCGCCTGATCGACGATGGACTGCAGGCGTTTGGCGGCGACGCGTGCGCTCAACAGCGCCTGCAACGCGAGCCCGGCGCCGGCCCAGACTTCCAGCAACGCCATGGTCAAAAACAGCAAGCCGGCCGCCATCTCCGCCGCGATCAATCCGCGCGCTGCCGCACTCACCCCAAGCCAGAGCATGCCGGCCAGGCCGATGCCGCCACAGACGGCGTGCAGCAGATTACCGCCGATCAAGCGACGGCGCTGAATGCGGTCGCCATCGACGACGGCCGCCGCCGCTGCATCGACCTGATGCAGCCAGGCGCCTTGCGCATCGACAGCGGCGAGATCGGCTGCACCTTCCAGCCCTTCGAAGGCCTGCGTCCGCAAGGCGGTGCGTTGCTGCGCGCGCAGCTGTTCGCGCTGTGCACCGCCGCGTGCCACCCGCCACGGCACCACGCCACCGATGATCACGCCAAGCACGGCCAGCAACACTGCAGCTGGCGGATAGATCAGCACTGCAGCAACCACCCCGGCAAGCCAGATCCCCAGCAATGCGGCCAACGGCGCCAGCGCACGCACGCTCAAGCCATCGACTTCACTGACGTCGGACATCAGCCGCGCCAGCAGATCGCCGGTACGCGTGGCCGACAACCGGCCTGGCGCAAGCGGCAACGCACGGCGGAAGAACCACACGCGCAGGTCCCGGGCGATACGCAGCGTGGCATCGTGGCCGATCAATTTTTCGCCATAGCGCGAGACGATGCGCGCGAAGGTCAGCGCGCGAATGCCGGCCGAGGGCGAGAAGAAATTGAAGCCGGCGCCCATGCCTGCAACACCCGCCAATGCAGCGGCGGTCAGAAAACTGCCGGACAGACCGAGCAAGCCAACGCCTGCCAGCATGGTGACCAGCACCAGCAATGCGGACAGCAGCAGACGCCAGGCATGCCGGCCAAACACATCGCGCAGACGATCGGGCTGTGTGGTGCTCATGGCAGCTCCGCTGCGACAGTGGCGCCGCGCAGATCGATCACCGTATCGGCCCAGCGCATCACCGCAGCGCTATGCGTGGCCAGGATCACCGCGCGGCCGCGCGCGAACACACCCAGCGTGCGCAGCAGCTCCGCTTCGGTGTCAGGGTCGAGGAAGGCGGTGGGTTCGTCCAGCAGCAACAGGTCCGGCTCGCGCAGCAACAGCCGCGCCAGGGCTACGCGCCGCGCCTCGCCACCGGACAGTCCAAAGCCGCGTTCGCCGATCGCCGTGTCCAGGCCGGCCGGCAACTGCGCGGCAAAGCGCAGTACTTGCGCAGCGTCGGCCACCGCGTGCAGCCGCGCGTCGCTGGCCTGTGGATCGGCCAGGCGCAGGTTGTCGGCGATGCTGCCGTGAAACAGATACGGCCGCTGCGTGGCGTAGCCGATGCGTGCACCCGGGCGCACCACCACGCTACCCGCCTCGGGCGCAAGCCAGCCGGCCAAGCCTTCCAATACCGTGCTCTTGCCGCTGCCGCTTGCACCGATCACCGCCACGCGCTGCCCGGGCTGCAAGATCAGCGAAAAATTCTCCACCACCGCGCGTGGCGCGCCCAGTGGACGCAGCGCCAGTCCACGCGCCTGCAACAGGGGGGCATGTGCCTGGGCCGGTTCCAATGCACGCGGCGGCACCTTGGCCGCTTGCGCGATTGCAGGCGGCGCGAATCCTTCCAGCAAGCGCTCGGCTTCGGCCACCGCAGCCAGGGCATTGGCACGGTCGTGGTAATGCGCGGCCAGCCGCCGCAGCGGCGCAAAGAATTCCGGCGCCAGCAGCAGGCAGAACATGCCCGCGCCCAGCGTCGGCAATCCGTGCAGATCCAACATGCCCAGATAACTCAGGCCGAAGTACAGCGCCACGATCGCCACGCTCACCGAGGCGAAGAATTCCAGCACCGTGGACGACAGGAACGCGATCCGCAGCACCTTGAGCGAGCGCTCGCGCACGCCCTCGGCTGCGGCGGCAATGCCGCTCAACTCGGCCTCGCCGCGTCCGTACACGCGCAGCAACCCCAGGCCTTTGAGGCGATCGGCAAAATGCCCGCCCATCCGTGCCAGCTCGCCGAGTTGCTCGCGCCCCGCCGCTTCGGCGCCCCAACCCACCAGCATCATGAAAAACGGAATCAGTGGCGCAGTCAGCAGCAACACCAGGCCCACCACCCAGTCGACCGAAAACACCGCGATCAAGATCAGCGGCGGCACCAGCATCATTTCGGTACGCGCGAGTTGGTAGCCGACGAAATAGCCTTCCAGCGCATCGGTGTGGGCCAGGCTCAATTCGCCCAGCTCGCCGCTGCGTTGGCGGCGCAACCACACCGGCCCGTGCTGCACCAGCCGGCGTGCGATACGTGCCCGCAGTTCGCGTTTGGCCACATCGGCCACCTCGCCGGTCAGCGACTGCGCCCAGGCATTGAGCGAGGCGCGTCCGACCAGCACAGCCAACAACCCCACGCCTACATCGCGTAAGTGCAGCAGTGGCAGATGCTGCACCAGCACGGCCTGCAGCAACCAGGCGATCGCCGCCGCTTGTGCCAGCAGCAGCACGCCGGACACCGCCACCGCAACGCCAGCCAGCCGCTTCGCACGCGCGGCCGGTGCGGCGAGCGCATCCAGCCATTGGCCGCGTTGACGGCGCTGGGCTGGCGTTTCGCTGGCTCGCACGCTGGGCTGGCTCACATCGCTCTCTAAGAAGACACCGTGTTGCAAGCGATTGTAAGTCGCTACCTCCCGCTCCGGGCTGCGCATTGTGCCGCACCCGCTCGCCACGGCATTGATCTGGATCAACGCGCATGTCGCGGCAAGCGCAGATGATCGGCTGCATTCCTTCATCGACACCCAACCAGGCCACCCCGCCATGATCGACTCGACAGTTGTTGAACTGTCGCGGCTGCAGTTCGCAGTCACCGCGATGTACCACTTCATCTTTCCGCCGCTGACCATGGGCCTGTCGTTCCTGCTCGGCATCATGGAGAGCGTCTATGTGATGACCGGCAAGCAGATCTGGCGGCGCATGACCATGTTCTGGGGCGTGCTGTTCGGCATCAACTTCGCCATGGGTGTCGGCACCGGCATCGTGATGGAGTTCGAGTTCGGCATGAACTGGTCCTACTACAGCCATTACGTGGGCGACATCTTCGGTGCGCCGCTGGCGATCGAAGGCCTGATGGCGTTCTTCCTGGAAGCGACCTTCCTGGGCCTGTTCTTCCTCGGCTGGAACCGCTTGAGCAAGGTGCAGCATCTGGCCACCACCTGGCTGGTGGCGCTGGGCAGCAACTTCTCGGCGCTATGGATCCTGATCGCCAACGGCTGGATGCAGAACCCGGCCGGCGCGGTGTTCAATCCGGACACCATGCGCATGGAAGTGGTCGATTTCATGGCGGTGCTGTTCAACCCGGTGGCGCAGGCCAAGTTCGTGCATACCGTCAGCGGCGGCTACGTGCTCGGTGCGGTGTTCGTGATGTCGATCAGCGCGTTCTATCTGCTGCGCGGCACCCATGTGGAGATGGCGCGGCGCTCGTTCGCGGTGGCTGCCGCGTTCGGGCTGTTGTCGTCGCTGTCGGTGGTGGTGCTCGGCGATGAGAGCGGCTATGCCGCCAACGAACATCAGAAAATGAAATTGGCAGCGATCGAGGCGATGTGGGAAACCGAAGCCGCGCCTGCCGACTTCACCGCGTTCGGCATTCCCAATCAGCAGACCCATCGCAACGACTACGCGATCAAGATCCCGTACCTGATGGGCTTGATCGCCACCCGTTCGCTGGATGAGCCGATCCCCGGCATTCTGGAGCTGGTCGGGCGCGCCGAGCACCGCATCCGCGGCGGCCAGATCGCCTACGGTGCATTGGAGCGCGTGCGCGCCAACAAGGACGATGTCGAAGCACGCAAGGTGTTCGATGCGCATTGGCAGGATCTGGGCCACGGCCTGCTGCTCAAGCGTTATCGCGACGATATCGGCAATGCCACGCCGGAGCAGATCGCCCAGGCCGCCATGGACACCGTACCGCGCGTGCTGCCGCTGTTCTGGACCTTCCGCATCATGGCCGCCATCGGCATCTACCTGATCGTGTTCTTCGCCGTCGCGTTCTGGTTCGCCTGCAAGCACAACTTCCAGGAAAAACGCTGGTTCCCGACCGTGGCGTTGTGGACCTTGCCGCTGCCGTGGATTGCGATCGAGTGCGGCTGGTTCGTGGCCGAATACGGTCGCCAGCCGTGGGCGGTGGAAGGTGTGCTGCCGACCTTCTATGCCGCCTCTGGCCTGGATCTGTACGAAATCGTGTTGACCCTGGTCGGCTTCACCGCGCTGTACACCACGCTGCTGGTCATCGCGATCAAGCTGTCGCTGAAGACCATCCGCAAGGGCCCGGATGCGCTGTTTCCGCCGACGTATCACGCCGCCTCGCCGAACACCCCCTCGCCTCACGCTTCCTCACCCACCGCCCCATTGAGCACCGGTGCGTTGGCCGGCGGCGCACCGTAAGCCAGGAGAAACACCATGGATTTCATCTTGCTCGACTACACCACATTGCGCGTGATCTGGTGGCTGCTGCTGGGCGTCCTGCTGTCCGGTTACGCGGTAATGGGCGGCTTCGATCTGGGGGTCAGCACGCTGCTGCCGCTGGTCGCCCGTAACGATGCCGAGCGCCGCCTGGTGATCAACACCATCGGCCCGGTCTGGGAAGGCAACCAGGTGTGGCTGATCCTGGGCGGCGGCGCGATCTTCGCTGCATTCCCGCCGCTGTACGCAGTGAGTTTTTCCGGATTCTATCTGGCGATGTTCCTGATCCTGTTCGCGCTGATCCTGCGTCCGGTCGGTTTCAAGTTCCGTGGCAAGCTGGCCGATCAGCGCTGGCGCAATAACTGGGACTGGGCGTTGTTTATCGGCGGCTGCATTCCTGCACTGATCATGGGCGTGGCGGTCGGTAACGTGCTGCTCGGGGTGCCGTTCCATTTCGACGACAGCATGCGCATCTTCTACACCGGCAATCTGTTCGGCTTGCTGACGCCATTCGCACTGCTCGCCGGGTTGCTCAGCGTGGCGATGCTGATGGCGCACGGGGCGGCGATGCTGGTGCTCAAGACCGATGGGCCGGTGGCCGATCGCGCCGCGCGCTTCGGCAGCATCGCCGCGCTGTGTGCGGTGGCACTGTTCGCAGGTGCCGGTGCATGGGTCGCGCTGGGTCTGCCTGGTTACGCGGTGACTTCGGTCCTGTCCACCGATGCGCCGACCGATCCGCTGGCTAAGACCGCCGCGCTCACCGCCGCCGGTGGCTGGCTGCACAACTACAGCAGCATGCCGGCCACCTTGATGGCACCGCTGGTCGGCCTGGTCGGACTTGCGATGAATGCGCTGCTGCTGCGTGTACGGCGAGGCGGCCTGGCGTTCATCGCTTCGGGTTGCGCCATCGTCGGCATCATTCTCACTGTCGGCTTTGCGCTGTTTCCGTTCCTGCTGCCCTCTTCCACCGCGCCGCGCATGAGCTTGACGCTGTGGGATGCGTCCAGCAGCCGTCTGACGCTGTGGATCATGTTGCTGGCGACCGCGGTGTTCATGCCGATCGTGCTGGCCTACACAAGCTGGGTCTACCGCGTGCTCAAGGGCAAGGTCACGGCCGATGAGTTGTCGGCCAATCCCAACGCGTATTGAGAGCAGGTCACACACCTACTCCGCAGCGGCACCGCCTCAACCTCTCACACTCTTCAACGATTCTAAGGAGAACACCGATGTGGTATTTCGCATGGATCCTCGGCACCGGCCTGGCTGCGTTGGCTGCCGTGCTCAACGGCATGTGGTTCGAAGCACGCGAATCCGAGCGTGGTCAGCCGCGCCAGTAAAATAAATCTCACGGATGCTTGCCGATTCGGCATTCCGTGTGTAACATACGCGGCTCCTTCGGGGTGTAGCTCAGTCTGGTAGAGCGCTACGTTCGGGACGTAGAGGTCGCAGGTTCGAATCCTGTCTCCCCGACCAGTTTCAAAACACAAAACCGGCCTCGTGCCGGTTTTGTGTTTTCAGGCGCTGGCGCAGCGATGCGCGCAGTGCGGATGGTCTGTCATGTCTGTTGTCATTGCCGGTGCTTCCTCGTCCGCCCAGTTGCGTGGCCGCGGGTTGGTGCTGGCTGCCATTTTGTTGTCTGCATTCAACCTGCGTACGGCGGTCACCTCGTTGACGCCGCTGCTGGAACGCATCGCAGATGAGTACGCATTCGGCGCGCCCACCATGGGTGCGATCGGCATGTTGCCGACCGCTGCGTTCGCACTCACCGGCGTCGCAACGCCCGCGTTGCTGCGCCGCTTCGGCTTACTGCGCACTGCGCTGTTGTCGATGGCATTGGCGAGCCTCGGGTTGGTGTTGCGACCGCTGCTGCCGGACACCGCCGGGCTGCTGGTCGGATCGCTGGTGGCGCTGGCCGGCATGGGCATGGGCAATGTGGTGTTGCCGCCGCTGGTGAAGCGCTATTTCGGCGATCGCGTGGGCGGTGTCAGCACGCTGTACATCACCGTGCTGCAGGTCGGCACCTTGTTGCCCGCGCTGCTGGCGGTGCCGGTGGCCGATGCACTGGGCTGGCGCAGCTCGATGGTGGTGTGGGTATTGCCGGCATTGCTGGCGTTTGCGGCCTGGGCGTTGGTGTACGCCAACCATCGCCGCCTGCGCGCCACCGGGCCGGCACCGATCACGCCGACAACCGAGGCAGAAGGCCGCGTCGCACGCACAGCGTTGGGCTGGAGCATGGCACTGACCTTCGGCATGACCTCGCTGATCACCTATTCGATGTTCACCTGGTTGCCGACGCTGCTGCGCGAAGCCGGTGCCTCGCCCGCGTTCGGCGGCACCATGGTCGCGCTGTTCGCGGCACTGGGCATGGTCGGCGCGTTGACCATGCCGGCACTGGCGGTGCGCATGCGCAATCCCTTCCCGATCGTGCTGCTGTGCGCGGCCTGCCATCTGGTCGCGTTTGCCGGGCTGTGGTGGGCACCGCTGGCCGCACCGATTCTCTGGGTGACCTTGCTGGGTCTGGGCCCGAGCACGTTTCCGCTGGCGCTGGTGCTGGTCAATCAGCGCTGCCGCACCGCTGCCGGGTCGGCAGCGTTGTCCGGATTCTCGCAAGGCATGGGGTATGCGGTGAGCTGCCTGGGGCCGTTCCTGTTCGGCTGGTTGCACGCGCACCACGGCGGCTGGACGTCGCCGTTCGCGTTCCTGGTCATCTGCCTGCTGGTGCAACTGGCCGCCGCCTGGGTGGCCTGCCGCCCGCAGCTGCTGGAAGACGTGTGGGCGCCGCCTGCGCGCGGCGCCCGTGCAGTCAACGTACCGGCAGACTGATGTAGCTGGGCTGCTCCGGGCTCACGTACACCCGCTGCGTGGCTTTCCGGTAATCGCCTGGCTTGGCGAAAAAGATGTTGGGCACGTAGGTCTGCGGGTTGCGGTCGTACAGCGGAAACAGGCTGGACTGCACCTGCACCATCACCCGGTGCCCGGGCTGGAAGGTGTGATTGGCAGTCGGCAGGCCGAACTGGAACCCCAGCGGCTGGTTGGCTGCCAGCGGCTTGGGCGTGCTGAAACTCTCGCGGTAGCGGCCGCGGAAGATTGCCAGCGACACCGGCAGCTCGTAGCCGCCCATCTTGGGGTTGGAGGCCATCTCATCCGGATACACGTCAATCAGCTTCACCACCCAATCGCTGTCGCTGCCGCTGGTGGAGGCCTGCAGATGCACTTCCGGTGCGCCGGCGATCTGCAAGGGCTCGGTCAACGGCTCGGTGACGAAGGTCAGCACATCCGGGCGGCCATCGACGAAGCGCTGATCCTGCACCAGCCAGGTGGTCCACATGCTGCGATCGGCAAAATCCACCGGGCGCGGCACGAACGGCACAGGCTTGGCCGGGTCGGAGACGTACTCCTCAAAACCCGGCTGCCCCGCCGCCGGCTGCTGGAACGACAGCTTGCCGCCGGCCTGCAGATACAGCGGCTTGCTGGTCGAGGCACACCCCTTGGCGCAGCTGCGCGGCCAGGCCTGCAGACGGTCCCAATGGTTTTCGCCGGTGTTGTAGATGAACACCGGCGGCGTGCTCGCCTTGGGCGCGCCATCGACCAGGTATTGATCGAAGAACGGACGCAGCACATCGCGACGGAACTGGCGCGCGGTATCGCCGTCGAAATTCAGTGCGCCCAGTGAACTGGCCTCGCTATTGACCTGGCTGTGCCGCCACGGCCCCATCACCAGATAATTGAGCGTATTGCGCTTGTCGCGCGGCTCCATCGCCGCGTAACTGTGGATGGCGCCCCACATGTCTTCCTGGTCCCACAGGCCCTGCAACCACATGGTCGGCACTTTCAACGGGGTACGCGCCATCACCTTGTCCAGCGCCTGCTCCTGCCAGAAGTTGTCGTAGGCGGCGTGTTCGGTGAGCTTGTGCCACCACGGCAGCTGCTCCAGGCCGGCGGCCTTGGCGAAGTCGCCGGCCGAGCCGGCCTGCAGGAAATTGCTGTAATCGTCGTGCCCCTGACGCGGGATGCCGGCGCCCTTGCCGCGCTTGCTGAGCTGGCCGGTGAAGTAATCGAAATTGACCTGGCGGAACGCACCGTAATTGAACCAGTCGTCGCCCATCCAGCCATCGATCATCGGGCTCTCCGGCGCGGCCACCTTCAATGCCGGATGCGGATTGGTCAGCGCCATCACCACGGTGAAACCTTCGTAGGACGAGCCGATCATGCCGACCTTGCCGTTGGATTCGGTGAGGTTTTTCACCAGCCAATCGATGGTGTCCCAGGCATCGGTGGCATGGTCGACCTCGCCGGGATTGAGCGCGCCACGCAGCGGCCGGGTCATCACGTACTCGCCTTCCGAGCCGTACTTGCCGCGCACATCCTGGAACACGCGGATATAGCCGCCTTCCACGAACACGTCATCGCCCGCAGACAACAGGTCCTTCATATGCGGCGAGGCCAGACGCTCGGTGCGGCCGCTGGCGTCGTACGGGGTGCGCGTGAGCACGATCGGCGCATTGCGCGCGCCCTTGGGCAGCACGATCACCGTATGCAGCTTGACCCCGTCACGCATCGGGATCATCACCTCGCGTTTGACGTAGTCGTTGGCGGCGTCGCCTGCCACGAACGGCTTGCCGGTGATATCCGGCGTCATCGGAGAGGTTTGCGCCATCGTGCCACCGGTGGTGGCAGCAATGGCGGTGGCGAGCAGGCAGGCGGCAAAACGGCGCATCGACGACTCCGGAAGTGCGGGGGCAGTCGTCGACTGTAGGCAGACGGCGGCCTGCCGGGGGAGTGTCAAAGGTCGTGGTTGCGGGGTTGACTGGTACAAATGGCGACAGGATTGCGCGCGATCGGGGCGCGCGGTGCGCAGTACCTGCTGCGGCCTTCGGCAGCAACTGACTTGCGTTTGGTTGCGCCGTTGCCGATCAGTGCCGCACCTGGCCTTCGCCACGCACCACAAAGCGCTCCACGGTCAGCGCTTCCAGGCCCATCGGGCCGTAGGAATGCAGACGCGTGGTGGAGATGCCGATTTCGGCGCCCAGGCCAAGCTCGCCACCGTCGGAAAACCGCGAGGACGCGTTGACCATCACCACGGCCGAGCGCAGCGATTGCACGAATAGTTCGGCATTGGCGGTGCTCTGCGTGGCGATGACTTCGGTGTGGTCCGAGCCGTACTGGCGAATATGCGCAAGCGCGGTGTCCAGATCCGGCACCACGCGGATCGCCAGGATCAGATCGAGGAATTCGGCGGCATAGTCGTCATCGCTGGCAGGCGCGACATCGGGCAACAGCGCACGCGTTGCCGCATCGCCACGCAACTCCACATGGCGTTCGCGCAACGCTTGCGCTGCTGCGGGCAGAAAACGCTCGGCGATGTCTGCATGCACCAGCAAGGTCTCCAGCGAATTGCAGGCCGACGGTCGGCTGGCCTTGCCATCGACCAACAGACGCACGGCCAGGTCCACGTCGGCGGATGCATCCACGAACAGATGGCACACACCCTTGTAATGCTTGATCACCGGCACCCGTGCGTGTTCGGCAACAAAACGGATCAGGCCCTCGCCACCGCGCGGAATCGCCAGATCGACGATATCGCTGAGCTGCAGCAACTCCAGCATGGTCTCGCGGCGCAGATCCTCGACCAGCGTCAACGCCGCTTCCGGCACGCCGGCGTCGCGCAAGGCGCGCTGCAGGGCGCGCGCAATCGCCGTGTTGGAGTGAATCGCCTCCGAGCCGCCGCGCAGGATCACCCCGTTGCCGGCCTTGATGCACAGCGCCGCCGCATCGGCAGTCACATTCGGGCGCGCCTCGTAGATCATCGCGATCACACCGAGCGGCACGCGCACCTTCTGCACGACGATGCCATTGGGGCGGACGTCTTCGCGCGTGATCTGCCCGACTGGATCGGGCAACTGCGCGACCTCGCGCAACGCGGCGGCAATCCCGTCCAGGCGCTTTGTGTCCAGCGCCAGACGATCGAGCATCGCAGCACCAACGCCCTTCTCGCGCGCCGCCTCCAGATCGCGCGCATTCGCCGCCAGGATCACCGCAGCATCGTGTTCCAACGCAGTGGCCATCGCCTCCAGCAAGGCCTGCTTGGCAGACGACGACAGTTGCGACAGCACTTGCGCAGCATCGCGGCATTGCAGGGCGAGGGTTTTGATGGTCATTTCGGGGCCGGGATTGGGGATTGGGAATTGGCAAAAGCAAACCGTATCATTTTGCCACCAGAAAGCACTCAGTCACTGGGGAGCGGAGGTGGCGTTTGGAAAAACGCAGTGCACATGCTGTTGCAAATCCCCAATCCCCAATCCCCGCTACAACAACACCAGATCATCGCGATGCACCACATTCTCGCCATAGCTGTAACCGAGCACGGTTTCGATCTCGCGCGAATGGCGCCCGCCGATACGGCGGATATCCACTGCCGAATACTGGCTGACGCCGCGCGCCAGGCAGCGCTCACCATCGGCATCGCGCAGGCGGATCTCCACCATGTCGCCGCGCCGGAAGTCGCCCTGCGCACCGGCCACGCCGCCCGGCAACAGCGAGGCGCCCTTGCCGGCCAGCGCCGCCGCGGCGCCGCCATCGATCAGGATCGCGCCCGGTTCCACCGGTGCGTGGCGCAGCCAGTATTTGCGGGCGGCGATGCGTGTGCGTGCGGGGTGGATGCGCGTGCCACGCAGGCGATCCTGCGCAAGCCCGCGCACCACCTCGCTGCTGCGGCCGTTGAACAGATAGGTTTCGATGCCGGCAGCACCGGCTTTTGCAGCGGCTTCCAGCTTTGTGCGCATGCCGCCTGTACCCACACTGCTGCCGCTGCCGCCGGCCATCGCCAGTACCTCGGCGGTGAGTTCGGGCACGTCATCGAGAGGACGCGCCAACGGATTGCTGCGCGGGTCGGCGCTATACAAGCCATCGATATCGGTGGCGATGAACAACGCATCGGCATCGACCAGCGCGGCCACGATCGCGGCGAGATTGTCGTTGTCGCCCAGCTTGAGCTCGTCCACCGAGACGGTGTCGTTTTCGTTGATCACCGGCAACGCACCCAGCCGCAACAACTCGCCCAGGGTGGCGCGCGCATTGAGATACCGGCGGCGGTTACGCAGGTCATCGTGGGTGAGCAGTACCTGCGCCACCGGACGTTCGAAAAAGCGCTGCCACAGCGCGATCAATTGCGCCTGGCCAAGCGCGGCCAGGGCCTGACGCGCAGCGATCGGTGCACCGGCTTCGGCAGCTTTCGGCAGGATCGCGCGGCCAGCGGCCACCGCACCGGAAGAGACGATCACCAGCTCGCGCCCGGCAGCCAGATTGGCCGAGACGAATTGCGCCAGGCCCAACGCGAACCGCGGCGACAGGCCGCCACCATCGGCGGCCAACAGGCTGCTGCCGACCTTGAGCACCGCACGTCGCCATGGCGGCAGCGGCTGCTCGGTAAATAACGACGGCATGTCGGCAGGGGGTGTCATGGCAGTCAGACGCTCAGTGCGTGTTCCACTCATACACGGTCAGCGTCGAGGCATCGCGCAGCACCAAGGGATCGCGCGCAACGATCTGCTGCGCCTCCTCCCGACTGCCCAGATTGACCAACACATACGCACCGCCGGTGCGATCGCTGAAACCACCGGTCATTTCGAGCTGCCCGGCCGCACGCAATGCAGCGAGAAAATCCAGATGTGGCTGCACCACATCGGCGGGAAAATCCGGCTTGCGCATCGCCAGCACCAGATAGCGCGTTGTCATCAGCTGACGTCCTTCGCACGTGCTGTCGTGGGTGCACGATCATCGCGACCATGCGGTGCCGAGATCACCAGAAAGCGCGCCTCGACATCGGACAGATTGTGCATCTGATGGGTGGTGCCAGGCGGTACATCCAGGCCCTGCCCGACCCCGAGCACGTGCTGCGCGCCATCCAGTTGCAGCATCACTTCGCCGGCCAGCACATAGAAAAAATGGCGTGCGCGACTATGCCGATGACGCGACTCCGCAACGCCTGGCGGCATGCGTTCTTCGAGCACGCTCAAGCTGGGGTCGCGCAACAGGTGCCAGCCTTCGCAGGCTTCGCCCCAGGGATAGTGTTCTGCGGTCTCGGTGCTGATCACGGCCATCAGCGCAGGGCCTCCCAACGGGCACGCAACATATCCAGCTGCAGATCCGCGGCGGCGCCTGGCGAGACGCGTGCGGCAAGGCTGCCTTCTGGCGTGCGCCCCTGCCCCGCAGTGTCGGACGATTCCGCTGCCGCCTTGTAGGCCTCGCGGAACGGCACACCGGCCACGGCCGCTTCCACCGCCACATCGGTGGCGTACATGCCCGAATCGATCGCCGCACGCAGCTTGTCCGGGCGCCATTCCAGATTGGCCAGCAACGCCGGCAGCAGTTCGAGCGCGGCCAGGCCGCGCCCGAAGCCATGCACGATCGCGCCCTTGCTGCTCTGCAGATCGCGGTGATAACCGGAAGGCAGCGACAACAACTGTTCGATTTCGGTCCGCGCCGCGGCCACGCTGGCATGGGTGGCGCGCATCAGTTCGATCACATCGGGGTTGCGCTTGTTCGGCATGATCGAGCTGCCGGTGGTGTATTGCGCCGGCAACGCGACAAAGGCGAATTCGCCGCTGGTGAACAACGACAGATCCCAGGCGATCCGGCGCAGATCCAGCGTTGCGCTACCGAGAGCTTCGAGCGCGGCCAGTTCGTACTTGCCGCGCGAGAGCTGCGCGTAGATCGGCGACACCTGCAGACGCGCAAAGCCGAGCTCGGCAGTGGTGTGCGCACGGTCCAGCGGCAGATTGACGCCGTAACCGGCCGCAGTGCCGAGCGGGTTGCTGTCCACTAACCGCAAGGTGTCGGTTGCGCGCAGTGCATTGTCGATAAAGGCTTCTGCCCAGCCCGCCCACCACATGCCGGCCGACGACACCACCGCACGCTGGATATGCGTGTAGCCCGGCACCGGCAGGTCGGCCTCGGCCTGCGCGCGATCCAGCGCCACCTTGGCGATCTCCGCGCTGAGCTCGGCCACACGTTGCAGCTTGTCCTTCAACCATAGCCGCGTGGCGACCAGAATCTGGTCGTTACGGCTGCGCCCGGTGTGGATCTTGCGGCCGGCATCGCCCAGGCGCTCGGTCAGGCGCGCCTCGATCGCCGAATGGCAATCTTCGTACTGCGCATCGAGCACGAACGCACCGCTGCGGAAATCGGCTGCCAGCAGATCCAGCTGCTCGCTCAGCCCGCCCAGTTCCTGCAGCGACAGGATGCCGATGTGCTGCAGCCCCTGGGCATGCGCCTTGCTGGCAGCGATGTCGTACAGGAAAAACTCGCGGTCCAGGATGACGTCGTCGCCGGCCAGGAAGCGCTGGATCTCGGCGTCCACTGCCACACCGGGTTTTTGCCACAACAGATTGGTCATCGGAAAGCGTCTCGAGTAAGTCGTCCAGTTGAATCCCCGCACATGGATATGCGGGCTCCTGCGAGGGACTCGCATCTTTGAATCCCTGCACATGATGGAGGTGCGGACTCTTGCGAGGGACTCGCATCTTTGAATCCCCGCACATGGATGTGCGGGCTCTTGCGAGGGACTCGCATCAACCAATCGCAGTCAATTCGTCCCAGCCAAATGCCAGGTTGAGATTCTGCATCGCCTGCGTGGCCGCGCCCTTGAGCAGGTTGTCCAGCGTTGCCACCACCACCACGCGCTTGTTGCCCGGCGCCAGCGTCACGCCACCGATCTGCACGCCGTGTTTGCCGGCGATGCGGCTGACCCACGGCGCCTCGTCGACGATCTCGATCAGCGGCTCGTCGGCATAACGCTGCGTGTAGCGCGCCTGGATCTGCTCGCGCGTCAGCGCTTGCTGCAGCCACAGGTTGACGGTCATGGTGATGCCGCGGAAATGCGGCGCCACATGCGGCATGAACTCCACCGGCACGCCGAGCTGCGCAGAGACCTCGCGCTCGTGCATGTGGTTGGTCAGCGCATACGGCATCAGGTTATCGGACAGCAGCTCGGGGTTGTTCTTGTCCGAGGGCGTGGTACCTGCGCCGGAATAGCCGGAGACGCCAAAGCATTGTGGGGGCCCTGCCAGCTGATCGAGCAATGGTGCGATCGTCAGCTGCATCGCGGTGGCATAGCAGCCCGGGTTGCTGATGCGCTTCTGCCCGGCGTACTTTCCGCGCGTCAGCTCCGGCAGCCCGTAGTACCAGGCCGGATCGAAGCGGTAATCGGCCGACAGATCGATCAACAGCGTCTGCGGTCTGGCCGCATCGATCGCCGCCACGAACGGTTCGGCCTTGCCGTTGGGCAGCGCCAGGATCACCACATCGGCGGCCTTGGCGGCCACCGCATCGGCATCCAGGCTCTCGTAACGCAACTCACCTTGATACGCATCGTTGTGGTCGGCCACAGGTTGCCCGGCCAACTCGCGCGAGGACACGAACACCAGCTGCAGGTGCGGATGGGCCGTCACCAGCTTGATCAATTCCGAACCGGTATGCCCGCGGGCGCCGACAATGCCGATGGTCGTTGTTTGAACAGTCATGCGTTTGCTTCCAGGCGGAACTGCAGGTGGCGTTTCACCCCGGCCCATTCCGTATCGATGATGGAGAACACCACGGTATCGCGCGGTGTGCCGTCGGCATGGCGGGTGTGATTGCGCAGCACGCCGTCCTGCTTGGCCCCGAGCCGCGCGATTGCCGCGCGCGAGGTGTGATTGAACCAGCTGGTTTCGAAGACCACGCTCAAACAGCCCAGCGTTTCGAAGGCATGCTGCAACAGCAGCAGCTTGGTGTCGGTGTTGACGCCGCTGCGCTGCACGCGCGGTGCGTACCAGGTGTAGCCGATCGACAGCCTGGGCACGGTCGCATCCAGCCCGTAATAGCGCGTGCAGCCGACGATCTCACCGGCCGCATCACGCACCACGTAAGGCAGCACCAGCCCATCGGCCTGCGCAGCCAACGCCGCGCCCACGTAGTCGTCCACCTGCGCCGGCTGTGGCACGCCGGTGTACCACAGCCGCGACAACGCACCGTCGCCCAGCGCATCACGCAGCCCATCGGCATGCGCAGCTTGCAGCGGTTCCAATGTGACGTGTTGCCCGCGTAGCGTAGGTAACTCGCGCCAGCGTGGTGGCAAGGTGGTGGACGCCATCGTGCTCAGCCCAGCAGCGTCGGCTGACGCGTCGCGCAATGCGCCACGCAATGCTGGATCTGCTCGAAGTTTTCCAGCCCGTACCAGAACACCTTCCACTTTTCCTGCTTGATGCAGCCGTCAGACTCGGCGTAATAGAAAATATTGACCTGGTTGTTGTGACGCGAGCGCCAGAACAGCTGTGGGGTTTCTTCGCGCATCACATTCCATACCGCGCGGCCCAGGCCCTCGCCCTGCGCATCGTCGAGCACGGCAAACTTGTCCAGATAGATCAGCGCGCTTGCACCCAGCATGCCCTCGTCGGTGAGGATCACCGCGGCGCGATAGTTCTCGCTGACATAGGCGCGCAACAACCTGGTGTTGCTGAAGTAATCGGGCACCAGCGTGCGGCCGAAGCTGGATTCGATCAGCGAGGTGAGTCGCGGCAGATCCAGTTGGTCCCACGAGGTCGCGCGCAGCACGCGCTCGCCACGCCGCACCAGCGTACCCGAGCCCTTGTGCGTGAACAGCTCCTTGGCCAGATCTGCCGGCCGGGTGATCGACACCGACGATTCCAGCGGCAGACGATCGAGCAGATCCTTGATCTGCTCGATCTTGACCCGCATCCCGCCATTGATCCACGGCTGCTGCATCAGATGATCGAACTCGGTGGACAGGTTGATCGAATCGATCACCTTGCCGTTGGGATCCAGCAAGCCACCGGTGCCGGTGAGGAAGATGATCTTGTACGGCTGCAGTTCCTGCACCAGTTCGTTGGCGGCAAAATCCGCGTTGACGTTGAGGATCTGCCCGCTCGGCGTCTCGCCCAGGCTGGTGATCACCGGGATCGAGCCGGCCTGCAGGCTGGCCTCGATCGGCGCCAGGTTCACCGCCTTGACCTCACCGACCAGGCCGTAGGTGTCGCGGTCCAGATACTGCGCTTCGAACACCCCACCGGTGATCGAGGTCGCACGCGCGCCATTCTGCTGCAGCGCTTCGACCAGCTTGAGGTTGGAGGCCTGGAACACCTTGCGCACGATCGCCAGGGCTTCCGGCGAAGTCACCCGCAGGCCGTTGACCGTGCGCTTCTCGATGCCGGCCGCAGACAACTCTGCATCCAGCTGCGGGCCGGCGCCATGCAGCACGATCGGGGTCAGCCCCACTTCCTGCAGGAACGACAGCGACGAGGTCAGCGCATCCAGATCGTCGCGCAGCACCGCGCCGCCCACCTTGACCACCGCAAAGCGTTTGGCATCCAGCTGCGAAAAACGCTTGAGGTACTGGCTGATTTCCTTGGCGCTGGCCATGCTCGAAAGCAGGCGCACGATGGTCTGGCGGGTCTGTTTGTGGGGCTGTGCGGAGAGGGACATTGCCGTGATCGAAGAGAGGAATGGCCGCGCCAGGCGCGGAATGCGGCTTTGGTACAAGCCGTTAGTGAAAGCGGTCAGTGTGCGCCGTTGATGATGCGGTGGACCGACTCGGCATAACGCTGCAACTGCGCAAGCGTCACGAATTCGTCGGCGGTGTGTGCCTGGGCGATATCGCCCGGACCATAGACCAACGCCGTGTAGCCGCCGGCCGAAAACAACGAGGCCTCGGTCCAGAAGTCCACCGCGTTGCCGATCGGCAGGTCCAGCGCATCGGCCACATCGCGCGCGGCCAGGCGGCGTTCTTCTGCACGCGCGATATCCCCGGACGGCAGGCTCGGCCCGCGAAAGGTTTCTTCGAACTGCGCTGCAGCCGGCTCGGCAAATCCGGCGAAGGTGGCCAGCAATCCATCCACATCCATCGACGGCAGCGGACGAAAGCCGAACCGCACCTCGGCCGCCGGCGCGATCATGTTGGCCTTGATGCCGCCATCGACGCGACCGATGTTGAAGCGCAAACCGGTCAAACCGCCGAAGCGCGCATGCGCCAGCGATTCGACATGATCCAGCGCCCTGCCACCCCAGCGCATGGCCTGATGCAAGGCACTTGCCGACGGATCCTGCTTGCCCGACGCATGCCCGGCACGCCCGGCAAAACGCATCAGCACCGAGCTGATCCCGCGATGCGCCAGCACGGCCTCGCTCATGGTCGGCTCGGCCACCAGCACCGCTTCATACGGCAATCCACGCGCCAGAAACGCGGCGATGCAGCGCGGGTCGTTGGCTTCTTCATCGGAGGAAAACAGAAACGCCGCATCGCCCTGCCCGGCATTGGCCGCCGCCACCAGCGCCGCCGCCGCACCTTTGATATCGCAGACACCCAGCCCGATCACACGATCGTCGGTACGCCGCATCACGTGCGGATCGGCACTCCAGTGCGGCGAATCCGGCACCGTGTCCAGATGCACGTTGAAGAGGTAGTTGGGTTTTCCACGTACCGCATACAGGCTCACCGCGCCGGCACCGTGGTCGATCACCTCGACCTGGAAACCGGGCAGCTGCGCACGCAGGTAATCGAAGATACCGCCCTCGGCAGCGATCGCACGCGGCGGATTGCGGGTATCAAAGGACACCAGCGTTTCCAGGTGTTTGAGGGTGGATGCGAGTAGATCGGTCATGTTGGTTCGATCAAAGGTCCGAAGCAGCGGCTAAACGAAAAAAATGTGCAAAGCACCGAGGTGCGCAAACGACTCATGAATCTCATCCAAGCCAACCCTTCTCCCTTCGAGAGAAGGTGCCCCGAAGGGGCGGATGAGGGTACGGGCGAAGCCTGGTAAAGCCAGAAATCCCAGCGGGCGGATGACGGTATGAGCGAAGCTCTCGCGCTGTTCATTGAACGAGGCTTCGCCCGTACCCTCACCCCAACCCCTCTCCCGCAGGGAGAGGGGCTTTAGATCCTCAGCGATTCACCTGGGCGTACAACGTCGAGCTCATCCCGAACAGCTTGATGAAGCCCTCGGCTTCTTCCACGCCCCAGTCGGCCGACTGTGCATACGTCGCGCCCTTGGTGTTGAGCAGATGCGGCGAGCGCACGGCCACCGCATCGACGCGGCCGCCGCGGGTTTCCAGCGTGACTTCGCCGTTGACCTTGGACTGCGAGGACTGCAAGAACGCCTCGATATCGGTCTTGAGCGGGTCGTGATAGAAGCCTTCGTACACCAGCTCCACCCACTTGCGCGCCACGTCCGGCTTGAAGCGGTTCTGCTGTTTGGTCAGCACCGCATCTTCCAGCGCGCGGTGCGCGGTCAGCAGTGAGATCAGACCGGGTGCTTCGAAGACGATGCGGCCCTTCAAACCGATCACGGTGTCGCCGGTATACACGCCACGGCCCACGCCGTAGGGCGCAAACAGCTTGTTGAGCTGAGCCAGGATCTGCTCGCCCGGCAGCGCCTTACCGTTGAGTTCAACGGCCTCGCCTTCGACAAACGTCAGGGTGACGGTCAGCGCTTCGGCCGGCCACTCGCTGCGCGGCGCACACCAGCCACGCGCACCTTCGCCCGGCGCTTCCCAACGGTCGATCTCGCCGCCGGACATGGTCAGCCCGAGCAGGTTCTCGTTGATGGTGTAGGCCTGCTGCTTGGCGCGCACGCCGAAGCCGCGCTCTTCCAGGTACTTCTGCTCGTAGGCGCGGGTCTGGGTGTGCTCTTTCTGGATCTCGCGGATCGGCGCCACGATCTGGTAATCGCCCAGTGCCTTGACTGCCAGGTCGAAACGCACCTGATCGTTACCCATGCCGGTGCAACCGTGCGCGATGATCCGCGTGCCCAGTTCCTCGGCGCGCTTGAGCGCGGCGTCGACGATCAGATAACGGTCGGACACCAGCAACGGATACTGGCCCTGATAGCCCTCGCCCGCCCACACGAACGGCTTGACGAAGCCTTTCCAGATCGCCGGACCACCATCGACGGTGACATGGCTGGCGGCACCGAGTTCGGCCGCGCGCTTTTCGATGAAATCACGCTCCTCGGCATCCACCCCGCCGGTATCGGCGAACACGGTGTGCACCGCATAGCCCTGCGCCTGCAGATAAGGAATGCAGAAGCTGGTGTCGAGGCCGCCGGAGAAGGCGAGGACGATATCTTTGCTGCTCATGACGAAGATCCTGGGGGAAAGGTAAAAAGGGAACCTACTCGACAACCACGACGCGCGGCTCGCAGCGCACCGGGAAGTTGACCGAACGGGCGATGAAACAGGCCGCATGCGCGGCGTGGTGCAGCGCCTCCGCGGCCGCCGGATCACCGGCGGAAATCGTGACGACCGGATGCAGCACCACCTCGCCGAACTGGCCGCCGCCGGCGTCGGTCAGCATCGTGCCGCCGGCCTCGTCGACGTAGCCGCGCACCACCACGCCGGCCTCGGCGGCCAGATGCAGATACCACAGCATGTGGCAGGCCGACAGCGAGGCCACGAGCAGATCCTCGGGGTTGTGCCGCGAGGCGTCGCCGCGGAACGCCGGGTCGGCCGAACCGGCCAGCGTCGGCTTGCCGGCGATGGCGATCTCGTGCTCGCGGCCATAGCCGCGGTAGCTCCCAGTGCCCTCGCCGCGATCGCCGGTCCAGGTGACCTGCGCGGTGTAGTGATGGGTGTGGCCGCTCATGCCCGGCCTTGGCCGACCAGCGCCGCCATGATCGCCTTCTGCACATGCAGGCGGTTCTCGGCCTCGTCGATGGCGATGCAGTTGGGCGAATCCATCACCGCGTCGGTGGCCTTGACGTTGCGACGCAGCGGCAGGCAGTGCGAGAACACGCCGTTGTTGGTCAGCGCCATCTTGCGTTCGTCGACGATGAAGTGCTGGTACTGGTCGCGGATCGGCTTTTCCGGCTCCCAGTTGCCGAAGAACGGCAGTGCGCCCCAGCTCTTGGCATACACCACGTCGGCACCGGCATAGGCGCTGTCGATGTCGTGGCTCACCTGCAGCGAGCCGCCGCTTTCGGCCACGTTCTGCGCCGCCCAGTCCATGTAGCGCGGGTCCAGGATGTAATCCGGCGTCGGGCACAACAGGGTCACGTCCATGCCCATGCGGGTGGCGATGGTCAGCGCCGAGTTGGCCACTGCGGTGTTCAACGGCTTGGGGTGATAGGTCCAGGTCAGCACGTACTTCTTGCCGCGCAAATCCTGGGTGCCGAAATGTTCCTGCAAGGCCAGCGCGTGCGCCAGCTCCTGGCACGGATGGGTGATCGTCTCCATGTTGATCACCGGTACCGGCGAATACCTGGCGAAGCTCCTGAGCACCTGGTCCTCGCGGTCCTTGGACCAGTCGACGAACTTCGGGAAGGCGCGCACGCCGATCAGGTCGACATAACGGCCCAGCACCCGCGCCACCTCGGCGATGTGCTCCTCGGTGTCGCCGTCCATGACCGTGCCCAGATTGAACTCGATCGGCCAGGCATCCTTGCCCGGCTGCAGCACCACCGCATGCCCGCCCAGCTGGAACGCGCCCAGCTCGAAGCTGGTCCGCGTGCGCATGGACGGGTTGAAGAACACCAGCGCTATCGACTTGCCCTTCAGCTCGCTTCCCAGCTTGTTGCGTTTGAACAACGCGGCCTGGGTCAACAGCGCGTCCAGTTCGGCGCGGCTCCAGTCCTGGGTGTTCAAGAAGTGCTTCAGTGACATCGATCGATCCTTGTGCTGCGTGCTTCTGCTGCGTGGTCCGCCAGGAGCGACGGGGTGCGCGACATGCGCGTTTCTTGCGGTTGAAACTTTTGTGACGTCAAAACGAAAAAACCCAGCCTCAAGGCTGGGTTTTCAACAGCGGAACAGCCAAATGCTCCGGTTACCCAGCGAAAATGTGGGATTCCGGCCGGCGGGCACGCGAGGTCATGCCGGAGGCCATCCGGGCGGCGCTGGTGTCGTGCTGAAAGGCGTTTGCGTGCATAGGGCGCGAATCCTCGCATGCATGCGGGTACGGCGCAACCGCTGCGCAGCTCATCGCGGCGGCGCGACGATGGCGTCGGGGATGTACGGGGTGACCGACACACGGATGCGCAGCCGGTTGCCCGGATCTTCCGGCAGCCGCGAACGGTACTTGGTGCCCTTGTAGACGTAATCCACATCGAAGGCGATCGGCCGCCGGAACTCGCGCGGCACTTCCACTACCCGGCAATTGCGTCGCGTGCTGGTCGGCGGCACCGCCACCGGTGCAGACGGCAGCTCGGGGCGACGCGAGAACATCTCCTTGACCGAATCGACCATCCGGTTGATCCGGCCCTCGTCGTCTACCGCAGGCGCGGCGGCGGCCGGCGCAATCTGCTCGGCTTCGCACTGTTCTTCGATGCGGGTGGCGCGCAAGGTCTGGTAGACCGGCTCCACGTTGAGCACCTGCGCATAGTCCAGCTTCACGTTCTCGATCACCACGACCCGGTTCTTGGGGTCAGGCTCTGCCGCATGCGCCGCTAGTGCCTGCAAGGCAAACACACACAGCAGCATGAAGAACAGGGAAGGTCGCATCAGTACCAGAGAAGGCGTCGCCAGGCAGTACGTAAGTGTATGGAGCTTGCGATCTCCGGGGCTGAACGCAACCCATCCGATTGCGAGTGCTGGCCATGACATGCCATCGCCTGAGGGTTTGGTTCGCCTAGCCGCCGCGACCGGCTAGAATCGTGCAGTTACCCTTTTCCAGATGCCGATGAGCCTGCGCCTGCACAACAACCTGACGCGGCGGGTCGAGCCGTTCGCGCCGCTCGATCCCACCAGCCCCACCCTGTATGTGTGCGGCCCCACCGTCTACAACTACGCGCATATCGGCAACGCCCGCGGCCCGGTGGTGTTCGATGTGCTTGCCGCGCTGCTGCGGCGCCGCTATGGCGCGCTGCGCTACGCACGCAACATCACCGACGTGGACGACAAGATCAACGCCGCCGCCCAGGCGCAGGGCGTGCCGATCTCGACCATCACCGACCGCTTCGCTGCGATCTACCGCCAGGACATGGCCGCGCTCGGCGTGGTGCCGCCGGACATCGAACCGGCAGCCACCGCGCATATTCCGCAGATCGTGGCGATGATCGAGCAACTGATCGCCAACGGACACGCCTACGCCGCCGAAGGCCATGTGCTGTTCGCGGTGGCCAGCTTCGCGCACTACGGCAAGCTCTCGCGCCGCGATCCGGACGAGATGCTGGCCGGCGCGCGCGTGGACGTGGCGCCCTACAAGCGCGACCCGGGCGATTTCGTGCTGTGGAAGCCCTCCAGCGACGAGCTGCCCGGCTGGGAATCGCCCTGGGGCCGTGGCCGCCCGGGCTGGCATATCGAATGCTCGGCAATGGCCGCCGCGCACCTGGGCCCGACCATCGACATCCATGCCGGCGGCGTGGACCTGCAGTTCCCGCATCACGAGAACGAGATTGCGCAGAGCGAGTGCGCGCATGGCGGGGCGACCTTTGCGCGTTTCTGGCTGCACAACGGCATGCTCAATTTCAGCGGCGCCAAGATGAGCAAGTCGCTGGGCAACATCGAAACCGTGCACGACCTGATCGCCAGGCACCCGCCCGAAGCGCTGCGCTACGCCCTGCTGAGCGCGCATTACCGGCAGCCGCTGGATTGGTCGGATGGCTTGATCGAGCAGGCCAAGAACACGCTGGACCGGTTGTACGGCACCTTGCGCGATCTGGCAGCCGTCGAAACCGATGCGGGCCTCGGCCCCACGCAGCCGACCACGATTCCTGGCGATGTGGAATCTGCGCTGGACGATGACCTCAATACGCCGCTGGCGCTTGCAGCACTGGCGAAGCTTGCAAAGGAGGCCAGCCGGGCACTGCATGATTTCTCGCCAGCGGGCGGGCCGGACAGCGAGCGAAGCGGCGAGCATCTTGCGGCGCTGCGCCGAGCCAAATCCGATCTGCTTGGCGCAGGTCTGGCGCTAGGCCTGCTGCAGCAAGACCCGGCGGCCTGGTTCTCGCGCGGCACCGATGCAGGCGACGATGCGCGCATCACCACGCTGGTCGAAGAGCGCAATGCGGCAAAGAAAGCCAAGGATTTCGCCCACGCCGACGCCATCCGCAAGCAACTGGCCGACGAAGGCATCGTGCTGGAAGACACCCCGCAGGGCGTACGCTGGAAGCGCGCCTGACCTCCCCTTCTCCCTTCGGGAGAAGGTGCCCCAAAGGGGCGGATGAGGGTGCGGGCGAAGCCACATGCACCGTTTTTTCAGGTAAGAGCGAAGTCACCCGCATTGAATTCCAGCGAGGCTTCGCCCGTACCCTCACCCCAACCCCCGCGCGCCAGCTCGCGCTGGCGGCGCGGGCGCTCCAAGGCACGCGCGCCAGTGGCGCGCAGACCGCTCCTTCTCGCCGCGACAGGACAGGGGCACCATCGCGGTGTCGCCGGCAGCGCTATCACCGACCGATTCTGGATTTTTGATGACCACCACCCCGTTCCCGCTAGAACCCACCGCCATCGAAGCGCAGGCCGCCATCGCCGAGGAATTTTCCTTCTTCAGCGACTGGTCCGAGCGCTACCAGTACCTGATCGACCTGGGCCGCAAGCTGCCCACCTTCCCGGAACAGTGGAAGACCGAAGAACACCGCCTGCATGGCTGCCAGTCGATGGTGTGGATCGTGCCGGAGGGCAACGCCGAGCGGCTGGACTTCCACGCCGTCAGCGATTCGGCGATCGTCTCCGGGCTGATCTATCTCGCCTTGCGCGTGTACTCGGGGCGTAGTGCGCAGGAAATCATCGCCACCGAGCCGGACTATATCGCCGGCATTGGCCTGGCCAAGCACCTGTCGCCGACCCGCAGCAACGGTGTGGCGGCGATGCAGGCCTTCATCCGCGACACCGCCCGCGCCCAGCAGTGAGCACGCCCACGCCTCCCTCGCCCGCCGCCTCGCTGCGCACGCTGTTCGCCTACCCCGGCTTCGGCCTGGTGCTGCTGTATCGTGTGGCGGCGATGCTGTCGTACCAGATCGTCGCGGTCACGGTCGGTTGGCATAATCTACGAGATCACCCGCAATCCGCTCTCGCTCGGGCTGATCGGGCTGGCGGAGATCCTGCCGTTCTTCTGCATCGCGCCGTTTGCCGGCTATCTGGTCGATCACCTGCCGCGCCGCCGTCTGGGCATGGTCGCAGTGCTGGGTCTGGTCGCCACGGCGCTGCTGCTGTTGGCGATCACGCATGGCTGGCTGCCGGTACCAGGCGTGTGGCCGATCTATGCAGCCATCGCACTGACCGGTGCAGCACGTTCGTTCCTGTCGCCGGTCTACAACGCCTTGTTCGCGCGCGTTGCCACGCGAAGCCTTCGCGCGCGGCGCCAGCATCGGCAGCGTCACCTTCCAGGCCGGCATGGTCATCGGCCCGGCGCTGGGCGGCGTGCTGGTCGGCTGGGGCGGCAAGGGCCTGGCTTATGGCGTTGCGGCGAGTGTGGCGTTGGTGGCGATCCTGGCGCTGGCGCTATTGCGCGTCAGCGAGCCGGTCAACGAGGGCCCGCGCGCGCCGATCTTTCGCAGCATCGCCGAAGGTGCGCAATTCGTGCTGTCCAACCAGATCATGCTGGGCGCGATGGCGCTGGACATGTTTTCGGTGCTGCTGGGTGGCGCAGTGTCGATGCTGCCCGCCTTCATCCACGACATCCTGCACTACGGTCCGGAAGGCCTGGGCATCCTGCGTGGTGCACCGGCACTGGGCTCGATCGTGGTCGGCGTGTGGCTGGCGCGGCACCCGCTGCAGCGCAATGCCGGGCGCATCCTGATGCTGTCGGTGGCCGGTTTCGGGTTGTGCACGATCGCGTTCGGCCTGTCGCGGCATTTCTGGCTGTCGGCGGCGATTCTGCTGGTCTACGGCATGTGCGACGGCGTCTCGGTGGTGGTGCGTCAGACCATCCTGCAATTGGCCACGCCCGATGCGATGCGCGGCCGGGTGTCGTCGATCAACGGCATCTTCATCGGCTCGTCCAACGAGCTGGGCGCGTTCTACGACGGGGTGATGGCGCGCCTGGTCGGCCTGGTGCCGGCGGTGGTGATCGGCGGCTGCGTGACCCTGGGCGTGGTTGCGACTACCGCCTGGAAGGCGCCGAAGCTACGCAATCTGGATCTGCGCGACCTGCAGTGATGTGCGCAATGGCGAGATGCCGGTAGCGAACCCAGCCGGCATCCCTGTTCCCTTGCCGCATCAAAAACCCCGCACATGGCGGGGTTTTTTCAGTCGATCAATGAAGCTTCGACGCTTGCTGAACGATCAATCTTAACGATCAATCGCCCTGCTGCTTCTGCAGATGCTCCCAACGCTCTTGCGCGTCGATAGTGCGCTCGGCGGTCAGACGCGCTTCCAGGCGGTCCAGCCCGATCTCTTCGCCGGTGTCCACGCAATAGCCGTAGTCGCCGTCTTCCAGACGCTTGAGCGTGCTGTCGATCTTGGAGATCAGCTTGCGGGCACGGTCGCGGGCGCGCAGTTCCAGCGAGTTCTCGGTCTCGCGGGTGGCACGCTCGGCTTCGTCGCCGATATCGCGCACTTCTTCGCGCAGGTTCTCGATGGTCTGCTTGGATTCCTCGACCATCTCGTTGCGCCACCGCTGCAGACGCTGACGGAAGTACTCCTGCTGCAGCTTGCTCATGTACTCCTCGTCCGCGGCAGGCTTGTAGCCCTGCGGCAGGATCGGGCGACCGGTGGTCTCGTCGATCTTGTAGTCGACCACCTTGTACTTGGTCTTGGGCGTCGGGCTGGACGACTTGGCAGTCACGGCCACGGCCACCTTGCCGACCGGACGGGTCGCGGCGGGCTTGGCGGGGGCTTCGGTTTTGGTTGGTGTTTTTGCTGAAGATTTCGAAACGGGCACGGGATTCTTAACTGACGGGGTCGCAGGCTTTGCCGGCTTCGCAGGGACGGCCTTGGGGGCCGGTGCGGGCGCGGGCTTTTCAGCCTTGACCGGGACTGACTTGGCCGGAGTCGGCTTGGCAGCCGGCTTCGGTACGGACTTGGGCGCCACCGGCGTGGCGGCCGGTTTGGCGGCAGCCGAAGCTGCCTTGTTTGCCGCCGGCTTTGCAGCACTCTTGGCGGCCGGTTTTACAGGTTTGACAGCCGCGGGCTGGGGCACTGTGGCCTTGGAGGCCGGCGCCGGCTTGGCAGCGGCCTTGGTCACAGCTGCCTTCTTGGCAACAGGTTGCTTGGTGGCCGGCGTCGCCTGCTTGGCAGCCGGTTTTGCAGCGGCAGGCGCCGCCGCTTTCTTCGCAACGGGTTTGGCGGACTTCTTGGCGGCCTCTACGGCCTTGTTTGCAGTTTTTTTAGCAGCCACGAAACGCTCATCCTTGGTTCCCCCGGGGCCCGGGAAAGCGGGCCTTTATAGCTTACCCCAAGGTCCCCCGGCAACCACCCATTAGTCCAAGTGGCATATCATTGGCAAGTGATCTCACGCCTGCTCATCGCGCTGCTGCGCTTCTACAAAATATTCATTAGCCCTCTGTTAGGGCCGCGCTGCCGGTTTGCGCCCAGTTGCTCGGAGTATGCAATGACCGCGATCGGCCGCTTCGGCCCGCTTCGCGGCTGCTGGCTGGCTGCACGCCGGCTGGGCCGTTGCCATCCTTTCCATCCGGGCGGGTTCGATCCCGTCCCCGACGCATCCGCGTCCTCGCCCTCTTCCACTTCCTGCCGCTGCAAAGGACCCCACACATGAGCCGAACCGTCATCGTCAATGCCCGCCTGGTCAATGAAGGCAAGGAGTTCGACGCCGACCTCCTGATCGAGGGTGGCCGCATCGCCGAGATCGCCGACAAGATCACCCCGGCTGCAGGCGATACGGTGGTGGACGCGGCCGGGCGCTGGGTGCTGCCGGGCATGATCGACGACCAGGTGCACTTCCGCGAGCCGGGGCTGACCCACAAGGGCGATATCGCCACCGAATCCGGCGCTGCCGTGGCTGGCGGCCTGACCAGCTTCATGGACATGCCCAACACCAATCCGCCGACCCTGGATGCAGCTGCGCTGCAGTCCAAGTACGACGCTGCGGCCGGGCGCGCCTGGGCCAATTACGGCTTCTACATGGGTGCCAGCAACGACAACCTGGCCGCGATCCAGACGCTGGATCCCAAGACCGCGCCGGGCATCAAGGTGTTCATGGGCGCCTCCACCGGCAACATGCTGGTCGACAACCCCGAAACGCTGGATGCGATCTTCCGCGACGCGCCCACGCCGATCATCACCCACTGCGAAGACACCCCGACCATCGATGCGACGCTGGCGCAGTTCAAGGAAAAGTACGGCGATGCGCTGACCCCGGAGATGCATCCGGACATCCGCTCGCGCGAGGCGTGCCTGAAGTCCTCGCAGCTGGCGGTGTCGTTGGCGCGCAAGCACAACACCCGCCTGCACGTGCTGCATATCTCCACCGCCGACGAGCTGGCGCTGTTCGAAGCCGGCCCGCTGGTCGACGCCGACGGCAAAGTGCGCAAGCGCATCACCGCCGAGACCTGCATCCACTTCTTGCGCTTCGACCGCAGCGACTACGCGCGGCTGGGCAACCTGATCAAGTGCAACCCCGCGATCAAGGACGCCGACGACCGCCTGGCGCTGATCCAGGCGCTGGCCGAAGACGTCATCGACGTGCTCGCCACCGACCACGCCCCGCATACCTGGGAAGAGAAGCAAAAGCCCTACGCACAGGCGCCGTCGGGCCTGCCGTTGGTGCAGTACGCGCTGGTCGCCGCGCTGGAGCTGGTGCATGAAGGCAAGCTGCCGATCACCCGCATCGTGCAGAAGTTCGCGCATGCGCCGGCGCAGCTGTTCGATGTGGAAGAGCGCGGTTTTCTGCGCGAAGGTTATTTCGCCGACCTGGTGATGATCGACAACACCCCGTTCACCGTGAAGCGCGAGCAGGTGCTGTCCAAGTGCGGCTGGTCGCCGTTCGAAGGCACCACCTTCCGCTCGCGCATCGCCGCGACCTGGGTCAACGGCCAGCAGGTGTGGGATGGCGAACAGTTGCTCGGTAGCGCCGCCGGTCAGCGCCTGACCTTCGACCGCTGATGCGCGCAGCCCTGCTTGGCGCCTGGCTTGCGCTGGCGCCTCTCGCATTTGCTGTGGGTGATGCCGCTGCGCAATCTGCGAGCGCTGCGGATGTGGTGTTTCCGCCAAGCGCCTCGCAAGGCGCGATGGTGATCGGCAAGGTGCCGGCGGGCAGCCAGGTGCAGTACGCCGGCCGCACGCTGCGGGTGAGCGGCTATGGCAGCGTGGTGTTCGGTATCGGCCGCGATGCCACCGGCCCGTTACAGGTGCAGATCACCCGGCCCGATGGCGGCAAGGAGACCGCCAGCATTGCAGTGACGCCGCGCGATTGGCCGGTGGAACGCGTCAACGGCGTGCCGCCCAAGACCGTCAACCCGCCTGCGGCGATCGCCGAGCGGATCAAGCGCGAACAGGCGCAGGTCACCGCTGCACGCGATCGCGACGATGCGCGCACCGATTTCGCGCAGCCCTTCATCTGGCCGGTGCAGGGCCGCATCAGCGGGCGCTTCGGCAATGCGCGCGTCTACAACGGCCAGCCCGGCGCCGGTCATTCGGGCATGGATATCGCGGTACCCACCGGCACGCCGGTCAAGGCGCCGGCCGCCGGCGTGGTCACCTTCGCCGCGCCAGATCTGTATCTGACCGGCGGTACGGTGCTGCTGGACCATGGCTTCGGGGTGAGTTCCAACTTTCTGCACCTCTCACGCATCGACGTAAAGGTGGGCGATCGCGTGGAGCAGGGTCAGGTGATTGCCGCCGTGGGCGCCACCGGGCGCGCGACCGGGCCGCATCTGCATTGGGGGATGAATTGGTTCGATGTGCGCATCGATCCGTTGCTGGTGCTTGAGCGCAACAGATAGGGCCGTTGGGTAGCGAAATGAAACAGCGGGCACAGGCTGCGTTAGCGTGGCGGCCTGTTCTCTGCGGCCTACCCGCTGTGCCTGTGTTGGACGCGGGGCTTTGGGGTATAACCGGGACGACCGTCGATCTTCGATCCTCGCCACTTTCGTAACGGGCGATCGAGCCAGACGGTTGGTCCACCGCTGCGGCGTCGGACGTGCTTCATCTCCCCCCCCCCCGACCGCAGGAGATGTGCGACATGCGCAACGAGCAACTCAAACCCACACTGGGCACCTGGCAACTGTGGGGGATCGCCGTGGGACTGGTGATTTCCGGCGAGTATTTCGGTTGGAGCTACGGCTGGGGCACCGCCGGCACCCTGGGACTTCTGGTGACCACCGTGCTGGTGGCGGTGATGTACACCTGCTTCATCTTCAGCTTCACCGAGTTGACCACGGCCATCCCGAACGCCGGTGGGCCGTTCGCCTACAGCCTGCGCGCGTTCGGCACCTATGGCGGCATGCTGGCGGGCCTGGCCACGCTGATCGAGTTCGTGTTCGCGCCGCCGGCCATTGCGATGGCGATCGGCGCCTATCTCAACGTGCAGTTTCCGACCCTGGACCCGCGCATCGCCGCGATCGGCGCGTATGCGATCTTCATGAGCTTGAACATCGTCGGGGTGGCGATCGCCGCCACCTTCGAACTGATCGTGACCTTGCTGGCGGTGATCGAACTGCTGGTGTTCATGGGTGTGGTGGCGCCGGGTTTCAGCGTTGCGCGCTTCGCCGCCAACGGTTGGGCCGGCAGCAACGATTTCGGCCCGGCGGCGATCTCCGGCATCTTCGCTGCGATTCCGTTCGCGATCTGGTTCTTTCTGGCGATCGAGGGCGCGGCGATGGCCGCCGAAGAAGCCAAGGATCCCAAGCGCACGATCCCGCGCGCCTACATCGCCGGCATCCTTACGCTGGTGGTGCTGGCGTTGGGAACGATGGTGTTTGCCGGCGGCGTCGGCGACTGGCGCCAGCTGTCCAACATCAACGACCCGTTGCCGCAGGCAATGAAAGCGGTAGTAGGCAATAGCTCGACCTGGCTGCACATGCTGGTGTGGATCGGCCTGTTCGGTCTGGTGGCCAGTTTCCACGGCATCATCCTGGGCTATTCGCGGCAATTCTTCGCATTGGCGCGTGCGGGCTTTTTGCCGCACGGGCTGGCCAAACTGTCACGCTTTCGCACGCCGCATCGCGCGATTCTTGCCGGCGGCGCGATCGGCATCGCGGCGATCTGCAGCGATGGCGTGGTCAAGATCCAGGGCATGTCGCTGACCGCGGCGATGATCACCATGTCGGTGTTCGGCGCGATCGTGATGTATGTGATGAGCATGCTCAGCCTGTTCAAACTGCGCCGCGCCGAGCCATTGCTTGAGCGCAGTTTTCGCGCACCGGGTTATCCGGTGGTGCCGGCGATTGCGCTGCTGCTGGCGCTGGTGTGCCTGGTGGCGATGGTGTGGTTCAACCCGATCGTGGCGCTGATCTTTGTAGGACTGCTGCTGTTTGGTGCGGTGTGTTGCGTGCTGAGCTTGCGCGGCCAACACACGCCTGCGAGCACTGTCAGATGAGTGGGTTCGCCTTCACCGCAGGCGGCGAGCGCTTCCAGTTTGCCGATCTCAGAACGTTGCTGGCCAAGGCCACGCCGGCACGCTCGGGCGATCAACTGGCCGGGCTCGCCGCCGACTCCGGTCTGCAGCGCGTCGCTGCGCAGATGGCGCTGGCGGACCTGCCGCTGCGCCATTTTCTGGATGAGGCGGTGGTGCCGTACGAAGCGGATGAAGTCACACGCTTGATCGTCGACCAGCACGACGCGGCTGCGTTCTCCGTGGTTGCGCATCTCACCGTCGGCGGATTTCGCGATTGGCTGTTGAGTGCGCAGGCCGACGAAGCCGCCCTGGCCGCACTGGCGCCCGGACTGACACCGGAGATGGTGGCGGCAGTGTCCAAGCTGATGCGGGTGCAGGACCTGATTCTGGTCGCGCAGAAAACGCGCGTGGTCACGCGCTTTCGCAACACGCTGGGTTTGCGCGGACGCTTGTCGACGCGCCTGCAACCCAACCACCCCACCGACGACGCCACCGGCATTGCCGCCAGCGTGCTCGACGGTTTGTTGTACGGCAACGGCGATGCGGTGATCGGCATCAACCCGGCCAGCGACAGCCTGGCCGCTACCACCGCATTGTTGCGCATGCTCGATGCGGTGATCACCGGCTACCAGATTCCCACGCAGTCCTGCGTGCTGGCGCACATCACCACCACCATCGAGGCGATCGGCCGCGGCGTGCCGGTGGACCTGGTGTTCCAGTCCATCGCCGGCACGGAAGCGGCCAATACCAGCTTCGGCATCAATCTTGCCTTGCTGCAGGAAGGCTACGAGGCGGGTCTGTCGTTGCGCCGTGGCAGCGTGGGCGACAACGTGATGTATTTCGAAACCGGCCAGGGCAGCGCGTTGTCGGCCAATGCGCATCATGGCGTGGATCAGCAGACCTGCGAGGTGCGCGCCTATGCAGTGGCGCGGCAGTTCAAACCGTTGCTGGTGAACACCGTGGTGGGCTTTATCGGCCCGGAATATCTCTACGACGGCAAGCAGATCATCCGCGCCGGGCTGGAGGATCATTTCTGCGGCAAGTTGCTCGGCGTGCCGATGGGCTGCGACATCTGCTACACCAACCATGCCGAAGCCGATCAGGACGACATGGACGTGCTGCTGACCCTGCTCGGCACCGCCGGCATCAATTTCATCATGGGCATCCCCGGCTCGGACGATGTGATGCTCAACTACCAGACCACCTCGTTCCACGACGCGCTGTATGCGCGCCAGGCACTGGGCCTGCGTGCTGCGCCCGAGTTCGAACAGTGGCTGGAACAGCAAGGCATTTTGCGCCTGCGCGATGGCCGCTTCGAACTCGGTAGCGAGGTGCCGGCACCGTTCCGGCGTGCGCTGGCGCAGTTGCACACCGGCAGCGCGCAATGAGCAGCCCGACCACGCCACCGCGCGACGCCTGGGCACAACTGCGCCGGCTGACGCCGGCGCGCATCGCGCTGGGGCGCGTCGGCACCAGCCTGCCGACCGCGGCACATCTGGATTTCCAGCTCGCGCATGCACAGGCACGCGATGCAGTGCATCTGGCATTCGATCCACAGCCGCTGCAAGCAGCGCTCAAACAGCGCGGGCGTGACAGCATTCTGTTGCACAGCGCGGCGGTGGATCGGCATGCCTATCTGCAACGTCCGGATCTGGGCCGGCGCCTGGACGAGGATGCGGCCGCGCATCTGCGTGGCCTGAGCGCCGTACATGGCGGCGGGCACGATGTGGCTGTCGTGGTCGCCGACGGACTCTCCGCATTGGCCGTGCATCGGCATGCAGCGCAGATCCTGGAACATATCGACGCACTGGCTGCGCATGAAGGTTGGTCGTTGGCGCCAGTGATGTTGATCGCGCAAGGCCGCGTCGCCATCGGCGACGAGGTTGGCGAACTGCTCAAGGCGCGTCTGGTGATCGTGTTGATCGGCGAACGGCCAGGCCTGAGCTCGCCCGACAGCCTGGGCCTGTATCTGACCTACACCCCGCGGGTGGGCCTGACCGACGCCGCGCGTAATTGCATCTCCAACATCCGCACCGAAGGGCTGAGTTACGCCGACGCCACGCACAAGCTGGCGTATCTGCTGCGCGAATCGTTCCGACGCAAGCTGTCCGGCGTGCAACTCAAGGACGAGGCCGAGCAGCCGGCGCTACCGTCGACGGGTCTGCCGGATGCCACGCCACTGACGTTTCTACTTCCCGATGATTTGCCGCAGGATGTCGAACGTAGTCGACGTTAGCCGATCTACTTGAGTGCGCCATCCTGCGGATCGCTGGCCGCGTAGGTGCTGGTCGGCAATTCATTGTCGTGTGGATGACGCAGGGCATTACGTACGTCTTCCGGCAGTTGCTCGACATCCAGCATCGCCTTGCCGGAATGCACATCGCGCACCACCGACGCAGGCAGCACGAAGTCGCCACCGTTTTCTATATCGATGACGAGCTCGGCGCCGCCCTTGCGAATCTCGCGGATTGCACCGACGCCGACTTCGCCATCGCGCAGAAACACCATCTGGCCAGTTTCGATCTGTTGCATCTCGCTTCTCCTGTAGCAGGCGCGCATCGTGCGAGCGCGTCGTGCCAATCACCGTTCTTGCATGCAATCCAAGCTGACAGCGCCAATCCAGCCTCACAACCGAATCGGCGCCTGCACGAGCGACAGCACCTGGATGCATGAGGTCGCATGCACCATCTCGAAGCATGCACCATCTCGAAGATCGCGCATGCGTGGATCAGGCCTCAGCGCAGCGGGACGTCCGCCACCTTGTCCTGGTAATCCTTTTTCGGGTCGACGCCGAACAACACCTTGATGCCGGCCAGCAGACTGGAACCGTTGAGCCAGATCTGCGCGTGATCGGCGTCCAGACGCAGCAGCGCCAACTTGGGATCGTCCTTGCCACCCTCATACCAGGCAGCGACATGCGGGTTCCACAGGCGCTCGACCACAGCCGGGTCGGTGTCTTCGCGCAGCGAGCCGCTGATGCTGGCAAACAGGTCGTACCCCTTGCTGCTGAAGGCGCCGATGACACGGCGGCCCTGCCCCAGCATGGCAATCAGCGCGTTGTCCTTGGAGGTGAAGAACCAGATCGGACCACCGCTGTCGCCTTCGATCTGCGCGGTCATCGGGCGGGCATGCCCATCTTCCACGCCATCCAGGCCAAGCATCACGGTGCGATCGGATTTCAAGGCTTTCCAGAATTTTTCCTGCAGCTCTTTGGGATCTGCCATCTCACTATCTCACATGCGCGTGTCTGCGCGGGTGGCTCAGTCTGGAAGTCTCCCTGCCCACGGCATGTGACGATGCGCACTCCTGCCTGCACATGACGGCAACGCGACTGGGCTTGGGCACCTACACCATCGACACCGTCTTCCCACTTCAACAACGCCAACCCGACGCCCAAGTCAGCCGGCACGGTGAGTCCCCCTGGGCGGCAATGCAGCAGCAACCGCAGTAGGCACATCCAACGGCGCGACACTGACCATACGCGCAGCCGGTGTCCAGGCGCGTCACCTGCGCGTGCAAAACCATTATGTCGAAGGCACTTACGAGGACGAAAATCAGGCCGCTATGGCGCTGGCGGCACCTGGCGACCAGGCCAGTTTCGAAGATGCGCTGGTGACCGGCAATCAGGGCGCCTTGCTGATCGGCGCGACCAATGCCGCCGCGGTGATTCGCACCTACTTCAAGAACAGTACCATCAAGGGCGATGTCGACTTCCTCTTCGGGATGGGCGTGGGCGTGTTCGACAATGCCACCATTCATTCGGTCGGCGCATGCCCGGGCAGAAGATGTGGGTTGAACATCCTTCGCATGCGCACGATTGCATTCGCAACGAAACAAATAAAATTAACCGGTCAGGGTTAGGATAGAACCCATGCTGCTGAGTCAGCACGTTTGCACTCGAGAAAACCTGAGTAGCACTGATGATAGCGGAAGGGAAAATCCGCCATAAACACGGGCACAGCTACGCTTTGTCTTTATATATTATAAATTGAATTAATCCGCCTGGGGCGCTCAACTCCAGGCAAAACATTATAGGCTAAAAGCACCATGGTACATTTTCCAAAAACCACATCCCTGCGCGCGTCCTGCGCAATTCTCACCATCCTAGCGATCAGCGACGTGTCTGCAAGCACCAACTCAATCAACCTCCCCCCCGGCACCATCGTGCAGCACGTCGTCCCGACTGCTCAGCGAGATGCGAGTGCTTCCTACTGGACACTCGCACGGATGCAAGCTGCGGTTTCCGCATCCTTCGTGGATGACAACCCGGTCGACGGCGACCCGCCAGAGTTGCAGAATTCGGCATTGGTGCGCGATGAAACCCCGGCTGCCGGGTTGAAGGTAGTGAAAGGAGCGGTGCCGACCCCGAAGACGGATCCGTCCGTGCCGGTTCCAGGATTCCCCCCCGCAGCTCATCTGGGCGTGGTCTTCTTCCGGGCGAACGGCGTAGACCAGCGCTGCACTGGCAACGCGGTCGTCTCCGACTCCGGTAACGTCGTAGCCACTTCCGGGCGATGCGTCTCTGCCCTAACAGGTAAGTTCGTGTCGCACTTGGCGTTCGCGCCAGCCTACAACGGTACCGCCCCCTACGGTATTTGGCCTGCGACGACCATCACCGCCGATAATCGCTGGGTCGTAGGGCGAGCCGTCGACTACGATACTGCGTTCTTCCAAGTGCAGGCCCCCGTGGCAATGAAGCCGTCCGGCGCCACTTTGTCGAATACTGTCGGGGCGTCTGGCGTTCGCTTTATCGGTCAGGAGGACGACAACGAATATCAGGTAACTGGCTACAGCACCGACCCTGGTGCAAATCCGAACACGCCGGTCAGCGTGACCAGCACCGCAGAGCCGAACCCATGGATGAACAAGGACTATGCCATTGAGGGCCTGGAGTGGGATGCCCGCCTCGGTGTCAGCGGCTCACCTTGGGTTTCGCTCAACGAGGATACCGTGCAGGACGTCGAAGTTGGCATGACCTCATTCGCATATAAGCAGTTCACCCACGCCTCGTTCGGTCCTCAGTGGACGTCAGCAATCGGTAACCTGTATCAGACGGCAGCGGCCATCAACTAGGCATGCAAATGGCCGAGACGTATAATTTATTTATTTATTAATAAAATTTCACTATTACTGGAACGCCTGCACGCTGTTCGACTTGATCGAACAGCGTGCAGTTTGATGCCAAGATCGGCCACGCAGTGATGAGGACTAGCAATACGCATCAATGCTTCGCTTTTCCAGTAAAGGTCCGTATTTGAACATATCTACCATCTCGCTGTTTCTTGCTCTTTTTATCGCACAGGTCGGCATCACCAAGGCTGCGACCGGGGGCTTTTCTTCTGCGTCCATATCAAGCGAAACCGCGATTACAGTGACAACGCTCGCGGAGCTGACAGCGGCACTCAATGCTAAACATCACCATATTATCATCGGTGGAAATATCTACGGCGGCCCAAAATTAACCACCCTGAATTTTTCCAGCACCGATTGGAACAACACAACAATCGAGGGTGCTCCAGGCGGCCGTGCGGTCTTGCAGAATATCCAATTGAAATTCAGCGGCGAAAAGCTACCGGCCGGGGAAAATATCCAAAACGTGGTCATCAGAAACATCTCATTCGCCGGCAATATCGGCGACTTGCAATCCTTGCCTTACCAAGTCGAAGGAACTTCCAACAACATCGGCATCAACTACATGGGCGTATCCTTGCGACGTACATCTAATGCTTGGATAGACCACTGTAATTTCTACGACATGAGCGATGATCTTCTGTTAGTCAGCATGTCATCTGATTACATCACCCTGTCGTACAATCATTTTTACTTCAGCAACAGCTGGGTCAACATGAACCCGGATCCGGTATGGAGCTGGGTTGACAAGAGTTATCATGACCTCGCAAACGAGCGCTTGGCAATCCTTGTTGGTTACAACAAGAACGATTCATACATATATGGCGGCAACAAGCTGCACGTGACGTTGCACCACAACTGGTTTGGCCCCAATCTGGCCGGGCGTCCACTACTACGCGGCTGGGTCCATGCCTACAATAATTACTTTGACAATAGCACCTTACCGAATGGTACCCGCACCGCCGCAGATGGTCGCCGCTATGGAAAGCAGCAGTACAACGCTTTGCAGATAGGTAGCGGCAGCATCGTTTTTTCCGAATCAAACTATTTTTACAAAACCAATGTCAGCAACCATATTCGACTGGAATCAAGCGGTGACATATACAATTTTCATGAGAAGAAAAACGTGTATGACGCAACCACAGGCGATTCGGCGACCGGCTCAACCTTCAATAACGCGCCGGTGAAATACAGCTACGAGCCTGACGATGCGGCAAGAGTCCCCGGCATCGTGCGGTCCAACGCGGGGCCGCACTAAACGCGATTCCTCCAGGAATTAACTAGGTACCCGAGGGAGCCGCAGGAATTCTTGAAAAATTCCATGTTGACAACCTAGCCATCCCACTTTCGCTATTTTTCACGAATTCGTGCCGCCTCTCATCCGTAACCGTTTTGTCCCCGGCTCCGGTACGTCTGGCAATTTCGCCAAACCGTTTCCATGAGCACCGCAATACCGGCGCCAGCAGCGCCATTGACTCACTGCATCACTTGGCAATGAACCCCTGTTGGCACCTGCGTGATGTGCATATTCTCTCTTCGGCGATGCGGCGCTGGATTCGCCCATCCGGACACGCTACCCGGCGTAACGCAATACCCTTGCGTATAGATTGCCACCGACCAACATCACCAGCGCCGAGACGACATGCGGATCGGCAACGTCTTGATCGCTGCTGCGGTAACGCAACCGCAACACATGTCATCTGCAGACCTGGTTCATCCCCACCTCGCGCTTCACGCCACTGGAGTAGTCCACCGTGCAATCCCCGTCCGCTTTTCCGGCTATCGCGCCCTTGACGCTCGCCCTGCTCGGTCTATCCGCCTTCCAGGCCGGTGCGGCGCGTCCGCATGCACAGGACGTGGCCGATACCGCGCATGGCATCTCCACCAGTTGGGGCATGATCCAGCAGCCCACATTGCCGACGCAGGTCTGCGCAACGCTCAAGGCCGCGCTGGTGCCGGTTGCCGGCTCGCTGGATGCGCTCGACAGCGATCCAACACAGTCCAAGCGCGACACGGCGCGTTTGCAGGCGGCCATCGATGATTGCCCCGCCGGTAGCGCGGTGCGCCTGGTCACCGGCGATGCCGGCGAATCTGGCGTGTTGAGCGGCCCGTTGACGATCAAGAGCGGAGTCACGCTGTGGATCGACCGCGGAGTCACCTTGTTCGGCTCGCGCAATCCGCGCGACTACGACAATGGCCTGGGCACCTGCGGCACCGCCACCAGCGACAAGGCCAAATCCTGCAGCCCGCTGATTCATGTCGCCGATACCGCCCACAGTGCGATCGTCGGCGCCGGCAAGATCGATGGACGCGGCGGCAGCACGCTCACTGCCGGGCCCAATGCCGGCACCGCCAGCTGGTGGGATCTGGCCTATCTCAACGTCACCAAGGGACTGAGCCAGCACGTGCCGCGGCTGCTGCAGATCGACGACAGCACCGACTTTACGTTGTACGACATCACCCTGGAAAACTCGCCCAACTTCCACGTTACCACCGATAACGTGGTCGGCTTGACGGCATGGGGCATCAAGATTCTCGCACCCAGCCTGGTCTATTCGCGCCCGGACTATCGCTGCCCGGCCGGCAGCACGCCGGACGTCAATCCGCACGCGACCTGCTTCACTCCGGAAACGGCCAAGAACACCGATGGCTTCGATCCTGGCCAGTCGAAGAAGGTATTGCTTGCCTACTCGTACATCGGCACCGGCGACGATGGCGTTGCGATCAAGGCGCATGCCAGCAGCAAGCGCAGCATCGCCTCGGAAAACATGCTGTTCGCCTACAACCAGTTCTATTACACGCACGGTTTTTCGCTGGGCAGCGAAACCGATTCGGGCATGCGCCATATCGCCGTGCGCGGCCTGAGCATCGATGGCTTCAACAGCAACGACGTGAACTCCGATCCGTATTCGGCTAACGGCCTGCGCATCAAATCCGACGGCAGCCGTGGCGGCCAGGTCTACGACATCAGTTTCGAAAACGTCTGCATGCGCGGCGTTGCCAGGCCCCTGGTATTCGATGCCAACTACGCCAATGCAGCGGTGCGCAACAAGCTGCCCAATTTCAGCGGCATTACGTTAACCAACGTGCACTCGCTCGGTTCCAAGGCGTTTGGCGGCGGCGAGCTGAGCTTCTACGGCTATCGCGATGCGACCACCACCTTGCCGATCACCCTTTCGCTGGACAACGTGGTGCTGGAAGGTGGCCCGATCTCGTTCGCAAAGCCGCATTTCGGCGGGCCGGCCAGCAATCCGGGCGCAACGCACTTCACCTTCAAGGGCGGGCCAGTGAGCTTCTTCGATCAACTGTCGGAATCGGTGCCCAACGATGTGCAACTGCAAGGCAAGCCCGGGCCGGGCACACCACTGCAGTGCAATGACGCCTTCATTGCTTACCACTCGGTATTGCCTGATTCGCCGATCTGACTGTGCTTGAGGCCGCGCTGCGTGCACCGCTCTTAACCATGCACCAAAACTCGGCTGATCGAGGGCGCGGTGCCCTCACCGCTCGCGGGACACGCCGCAAGTACGTCCTTGTAGGCTCGGTGGCGGCATCCATGCCGCCACACGGTCCCGCAAGCGGTAAGGACACCGCGCCAGGACGTTGGTCGGTAGCTGCGTAAAACGCTGGCCGTCTCATGAGTTGCATTGGCCTGCTGATGCGGGTCGCAGAATTACATGTGAGCTAGCAAAGTAGAAGCACATCATGCATCGCTTGCACCATGCACACCGACCATCTCGACGGGTCCTTGCCCGCCCACCGTCGCGGGACCTTACGCGGCATGGATGCCGCGTAAGAGCCTACATGGACGTACTTGCGGCGTGTCCTGCGATGGTGGGCGGGCAAGGACCCTGCAACCAACCCGCAGATCATCCGCCCTGCAATTTGCTCTATCCACACTCTCTCATCGCTTCAAGACGAACGAGATTTCGAGTCGTAGCGTAATTAACTGCGATAAGAAGCTTGGTCAGTCGAAGGCATCGCGCCAGTTAAGGTGGCCGTGGCTGATGGGAACCACAAAACCGGCCGCACCCAACTGGCGGTGAGCACAATAGTTTTGTTAGTCGCTCTTAGTCCGCACCGCTGGCCGCACGCCAGCTATGCCACAGCTGCTGCACCGGCGGCGGATACGCCGCTTTCCCAGCGAGTTCGCGCTGCAAGCGCAAACGGGCCAGCCGCGACCACACCCGATGCGGCCGCGCCAACCCAGGCTTGCGCGGCCAGGCCTGCAGCAATTGCGCGCGCCATGCAGCTGTCGTCATGCCGCCGGGCGTTGCGCTGTCGCCGGCCACACGCTGACGTGCGTCCAGCCATTGCACCGCCACCGCGGTGGCATCGCCAGACCGGTTGCGCGTAAACATCACCGCCTCGACTGCAACCACGGCCTCGGCAAAGCCGCGCAAGGTGTCCAGCGCTTGCTGCAACGCTTGCGGCGGCACGCGGGCATCCTGCATCGCCGGCAAGGTGTCGGCCAATTGCGCCCACGGCGCACGCACCGGTTCCAGCACGCGCCCCAGCGGATGACGCGAGCGCTGCTGCGACCAATCGCGCAGCTCCTGCTGCCACCACGCCAGCTTGGCATCGGCCGGCAACGGGTCGCCAGCGATATTCATGATGTCTTCCCATTCCTGCAGCAACGCAAACCAGGCAGTAGCCAGGGGGCGTTGCGGTTGCGGAACGAAAGGCTCGGCAACCGACCATTCCGGCCAGCGCGTGCGCCATTTGTCGAGAAAACTGTCGAGAGCGCTGGATTGGCTCATGGCGGGTCCAGAAAAAAACGAAAGAACATCAGCTGTGCGGCCACGTCGCGGCATCCCACAACAGGTGCGGCTGCTCGACCAACACATCGGCTTGCCAACTCAAGGGATCGTCATCGTGCAACCGATAGCCCCACAACACCGCTACCGATGGCATCGCTGCCGCGCGTGCGGCCAGGATGTCGCGCTCATCGTCGCCCACATAGACGCACTGCGCAGGCGCAATGCCGATGCGTTCGGCAGCTGTCAGCAACGGCAACGGATGCGGCTTGCGCTCGGCCAGCGTATCGCCGCCGATCAACACCGCGCAGCGCTGTTCCCAGCCCAGTTGCGGCAGGATCAGCCGCGCCAGATATTCGGGCTTGTTGGTGACGATCCCCCACACGCAACCGGCGCGCTCCAGCCGCAGCAGCAATTCTTCGACACCCTCGAACAGCTGCGATTGCGTACCGATCGAGGCTTCATAGCGACGCAGGAATTCCGGCACCAAGGCATCGCGTGCGTCCGCGTCGAGTTCGTCAAACGCAACTGACAGCATCGCGCGCGACCCTTTCGACACCACCGGGCGCAGCTGCGCCAACGCGATCGGCGCACGTCCCCGCTCGCTCAGCATCGCGTTGACGGTGGCCAGCATGTCCGGCGCGCTGTCCAGCAAGGTGCCATCCAGATCGAACAACACCGCACGCGGGAAATTCATAGACACCCCGCCGCTGGACGGCTGCGTCCGGCCATCCGCAAGGTAGGAATGCGCAGACATCAAGCACGCACCTGCTGCTGCCAATCCCGACTCCCCACTCCCCAATCCCCGCTCGTCACGGCTTCACCGCATAGGCCAGATAATTGACCTCGGTGCGCGACGACAGCCGCGCACGATTGCGCCACGGCTCGTACAGCATGCCGCTGACGTCTTCCAGCTGCAGCTCGGCGCTGCGCAACCACGCCGCAAGTTCCGCCGGCTTGATGAAATCCTTGTAGTGATGCGTTCCCTTGGGCAGCAACCGCGCGATGTATTCGGCGCCGACCACCGCCAGCGCAAACGCGGCCGGAGTGCGATTGAGGGTGGACAGGAACAGCTTGCCGCCCGGCTTGAGCAGGCTGGCGCAGGCGCGGATGATCGCGGTCGGGTCCGGCACGTGCTCGAGCATTTCCATGCAGGTCACCGCATCGAAGCTGCCTGGCTGCTCGGCGGCCAGGTCTTCCACCGACTGCACGCGATAATCCACCTGCACGCCCGATTCCAGACTGTGCAGGCGCGCCACCTTGACCAGCTCCGGGGCCAGATCGATCGCGGTGACCTGCGCGCCCAGACGCGCCATCGACTCGCTGAGCAACCCGCCGCCGCAGCCGACATCGAGCACGCGCGCGCCGGCAGGATCCAGCCGCGCGAACACGTAGTCCAGACGCACCGGGTTCAGCGCATGCAGCGGCTTCTGCGGACCGTCGGCATCCCACCAGCGCGTTGCCAGCGCGGCGAATTTATCCAGCTCGCTCTGATGAAAATTGCCGGAGGTGGTGTGAGTATTCGGATTCATGCGGAGCTCCGTGATTCGATGACGCGCGCTCAGGCGCGGACGGTGCGGATGCGCTCGCGCCACTGCCGCGCATTGGCGACCAGGGCGGCGATATCCATGTCGACCAGCTCGCGCTGCACCAGTTTGGGCTTGCCGGCGATCCACACATCGGTGACCTGATGGCGGCCGGCCGAATAGATCAGTTGCGACAGCACATGATGCAGCGGCTGGGTCTCCAGTGCAGACAGATCCACGCAGACCAGATCGGCCTGCTTGCCGATTTCGATCGAGCCGATCTTGTCGCCGAAGCCCAACGCGCGCGCGCCGCCCAGCGTGGCCGCACGCAAGGTGGTGGCCGCATCCAGTGCGGTGGCATCGTTGGCGACTGCCTTGGCCAGAATCGCCGCGGTGCGGTTCTCGCTGAACATGTCCAGATCGTTGTTGCTGGCGCAGCCGTCGGTGCCGATGGCCAGGTTCACGCCTGCACGTTGCAGCGCGCAGGCCGGGCAAAACCCCGAGGCCAGCTTGAGATTGGATTCCGGGCAATGCACCACGCTCACGCCGCGCTCGGCGCATAGATGGATTTCCGCCTCGGTGAGCTGGGTCATGTGCACGGCGATCAGGCGGTCGTTGACCAGACCCAGGCGATCAAGTCGGGCCAGCGGACGCTGCCCGTATTGCTTGATCGAATCGGCCACTTCCTGCGCGGTCTCGTGCGTATGCAGATGCACCGGCAGGTCGAGCTGGTCGGCCAGCATGCGCACCCGTTCGAAATTGGCATCGTTGACGGTGTATGGCGCATGCGGCGCAAACGCGGTGCTGATCAGCGGATCGTCGCGCCATTGGTCGTGCAATTCACCGGCACGCGCGAAGTATTCGTCGTCCGACGAGGCCCATGCGGTGGGGAAATCGATGATCACCGCGCCCACCAGCGCGCGGAAGCCGTGCTGCTTGTACACCGCCGCCTGCACATCGGCGAAGAAGTAGTTTTCGTTGACGCAGGTGGTGCCGCCACGCAGCATTTCGGCGATCGCCAGCGTGGTGCCGTCGGCCACGAACTCCGGCCCGATCACCGCCGCTTCCACCGGCCAGATGTGCTGCTGCAGCCACACCATCAGCGGCAGGTCGTCGGCAATGCCGCGCAGCAGCGTCATCGGGTTATGCGTATGCGCATTCACCAGGCCCGGCATCAGCGCCGCCTCCGGGCGTGAGACGGTCTGCTTCGGCGCAAACCGTGCGCGTGCTTCGGCAATCGGCAGGATCGCCACGATGGCGCCGTTGCTGACCGCCACCGCGTGGTCTTCGAGCACCACCGCATGCGGTTCGATCGGCACCACGTAGCCGGCTTCGATCACCAGGTCGCACGCTTCGGGAGGGACATTAGTCATGAGCGGATCCATAAAGGGTTAGTTGTCGAACGGCCAGCTGGAATCGCCACCGGCCACAGGCACATAGCGCTGGCCGTTGTAGCGCAACACCTGACGCACGCGACGGGTGCGTTCGGTATCGGTGTCGCTGCCAGCGGTGCTCTCCACGGTAGATACGTTGGCTGTCAGCACGATGTCCGCATAGCCGGCATGTGCCTGCGGTGCCATGCTCAGGCTCAGATTGGCGACTTCGGTGATCACATCGCTCTTCCCCACACGGCACGGCTCGCCTTTCACACGTTGCCACGCATAGAGATCGCGTTGCAGTACCGGGCGCAAGCTGCGCCCCTCGCGCACCAGCAAGGTCAATACCTGATTGCTGTAAAAATCCGGGCAGCTGGGCCCGTGCGCGGCGCTATGTATCACCACGCCGATCGCGCGCGCGCCCTTGGCCAGGTCGTAGCGCGCGGTATCCAGACGCAAACTGTCTGCATCGAGTTCGAAGGCGGCGTCCTCACCCATGTCCTGCGCGTAGAACGCCAGCACCTTGCCGCTGGCCGCATCGAGCATGGCCACGCGTAACTCAAGGTCGCGCTCGCCAGGCACGGTCTGGCCGTCGCCAGCAAATGCGATTGCCGCCAGCCGGATGGCCGCATCGTTCGGCCATGGCTTGCAGGTCTGGGCCACCGCACGCTCGACCGGTAGCGTGGCTGCAGCGCCGCCCACGACCCCGGAGGTTGCAATGGCCGCAACGGCGGCCAGATCACCGGCACCGCAAGCTGCGGTAGCCGCTTGCGCAAAGGCCGGGCACGCTGCGAGCGCAGCCCACAGCCCCACCAGGACACCGGCACTGCGTATCGCTCGACCAGGCCAGCGTCCCGGGCGCATTCGGCTTACTTGACGCGCGCCGAGTATTCGCCAGAACGCGTATCGACCTTGATGATTTCATCCTGGTTGACGAACAGCGGCACGCGCACCACCGCACCGGTTTCCAGCGTCGCCGGCTTGCCGCCGCCACCGGAAGTATCGCCGCGTACGCCCGGGTCGGTCTCGGTGATCTTCAGCTCGACGAAGTTCGGCGGCTGCACCCAGATCGGTGCGCCATTCCACAGCGTCACGATGCAGTCTTCCTCGCCCTTGAGCCACTTGTCGGCGCCGCCCATGCCGGCCTTGTCGGTCTGCACCTGCTCGAAGGTTTCCGGATCCATGAAGTGCCAGTACTCGCCGTCGCTGTACAGGTAACGCATGTCGGTATCGACGACGTCGGCCACTTCCACGTCGTCGGTCGCCTTCATGGTCATTTCGACCACGCGACCGGACTTGATGAAGCGGTACTTCATGCGGGTAAAGGCCTGGCCCTTGCCCGGCTTGACGTATTCGGTCTCGGTGATGACCGCCGGTTCGTTGTTGACCAGGATCTTCATGCCGTTCTTGACGTCGTTCATGCCAACAGTGGCCATGGTGCAGCTCCTCGATAAGACCACGACCTGCCACAGGCCGTGGCAGGTCGGATTAGAATGGGGCGCCCGCCGCAACCGGCGGGCATTGGTTTTGTGACCGCACATGATACCCGCAGCCCCCCTCGCCTTACAGCCATCTCAGCCCTCCACCCTGCAGTCGCCCCGCTGGCAGCAGCAGTGGCGCGATGCCGTGCGCGACCCACGCGAGCTACTGGCGCTGCTGGGCCTGGACGCCGCTGCTGCCGGCATCAGCGCAGAGGCAGCCGCCCAATTCCCGCTGCGGGTACCACGCGCGTTCGTTGCGCGCATGCACCGTGGCGACCTGCACGACCCATTGCTGCGCCAGGTGCTGCCGCTGGATGCCGAAATGCGGCTGGTACCGGGCTTCGGCCTGGATGCAGTCGGCGATGGCGCCGCCAAGACCGCAGACGGCGTGATCCAGAAATACCGCGGCCGCGCCCTGCTGATCGCCACCGGCAGCTGCGCGGTGCACTGCCGCTACTGCTTCCGCCGCCACTTCCCGTACGCCGAGGAAACCGCCGCGCGCGATGGATGGCGCGAGGCGGTGGCCGCCATCGCCGCCGACCCCGGCATCGACGAAGTGCTGCTGTCCGGCGGCGACCCGCTGTCGCTGGCCACCAGCAAACTGGCCGAACTCACCGACGCGCTGGCCGCCATCGGGCACATCAAACGCCTGCGCATCCATAGCCGGCTGCCGGTGGTGCTGCCCGAGCGCGTCGATGCGCCGCTGCTGTCCTGGCTGCGCAGCCTGCCCTGGCCGGTGGCCTTTGTGATACACGCCAACCACGCCAACGAATTCGACACCGCCGTGGATGCGGCCATGCGCGCCATGCGCGAGGCCGGCGCGCAACTGCTCAACCAGGCCGTGCTGCTGCGCGGTGTCAACGACAGCGTGGATGCACTGGCCGCGTTGAGCGAGCGCAGCTTCGCCGCGGGCGTACTGCCTTACTACCTGCACCAGCTCGACCGGGTCGCAGGGGTCGCGCATTTCGAAGTGGACGATGCACATGCACGCGCCCTGCATACCGAACTGGCAACGCGTCTGTCGGGTTATCTGGTGCCGCGTCTGGTGCGCGAGATTCCTGGCGATACCGGAAAGCGGCCGCTGTAATCGTCACCGCCGCGCGCACACCCCCGTAGGAGCGCCCCTGGGCGCGATGAAGCCTTCCCGGTAAAGCCCCTTCGCGCCCAGGGCGCTCCTACACACAGCGCTATGGCGCGTTAAACCACCTACGCACGCCACTCACCCAGCCGCGATCAGCTTGACCAGATCGGCCGGGCTCAGCGGCCTGCTGAACCAGTAGCCCTGGCCCAGGTCGCAGCCGCGATCGCGTAGCAGATTGAATTGCGCTTCCTGCTCGATCCCCTCGGCCACCACCGTGATGCCCAGCGAATGCGCCATGCCGATGATGGCGGTGGTCAGCGCCAGATCGTCCGGGTCGCGCTGCAGGTCGGCAATGAAACTCTTGTCGATCTTGACCCCGTCCACCGGCACCTGACGCAGATGGCTCAAACCTGAGAACCCGGTACCGAAGTCGTCCAGCCACACCTTCACCCCGGTGCGGTGCAACTGATCCAACAGACTGGCAGCCATCATTTCGTCGCCGATCACTGCGGTTTCGGTCAGTTCCAGATGCAGGCGCGCGGCCGGCAATCCGGATTCGGCCAGGCACTCGGCCACAGTGTCGATCAGGTCGCCACTGCGTAGCTGACGCGGCGAGACGTTGACCGAAATGAACAAGCCATCGCCCACCACCGGCCACTGCGCCGCCTCCAGGCAGGCCGCGCGCAGCACCCTGGGCCCGATCACTTCGATCAGGCCGCTCTGCTCGGCGATATCGATAAAGGTGGACGGCGGAATCGTGCCGAGTGCCGGATGCTGCCAGCGCAGCAACACCTCCACACCGACCAGCACACGGTCGATGGTGCGGTAGATCGGTTGATAGACAAGGCGCAGCTCGTCGCGCTCCCACGCCCCGCGCAGCTCGTGCTCCATATGCACACGGCGCTCCACCGCATGATCGGCGGCGCGGCTGTAAAAACGATGGCAATTCTTGCCGGCGACCTTGGCCTGGTACATCGCGATGTCGCCGTTCTTCAACAGCGCGGTGGCGTCGTTGGCATCGTCCGGGAACAACGTGATGCCGATCGAGGTGCCCAGGAACACCTCGCGGCCCTGCACATTCAACGGCCGGCTCAACTCGTGCACCAGCCGGTCTGCGAGCTGGGCGGCCAACAGCGTGACATCGCCGCTCTGCAGCAGGATCACGAACTCGTCGCCGCCGAAGCGCGCCAGAATCGCATCGTCGCCACCCAATGCACCCACCGCACGGCTGATGCGGCTGGCGAACTGCAGCAGCGCCTCATCGCCGGCCTCGTGCCCGAGCGTGTCGTTGACGCGCTTGAAGTCGTCGATATCGGCAAACAGCAGCGCCAGTTTGCTGTCGGTGCTGCGCGCGGTGTTGAGCAGATGGTCCAGGCCTTCGCGAAAGCCCAGCCGGTTGGTCAGCCCGGTCAACGCGTCGGTGTAGGCCATGTGACGCACCTCGCGATCGTGCCGGGCGATGCTTTCGCTCATGCGCCCGAACGCGGACATCAACTCGCCGATTTCGTCGTTGCGCGGATGCGGCGGCAGTTGCACTGCGTAATCGCCGCGCTCGATCTGCTTGGCCGCTGCAGCCAGCAAGCGCACCGGCGCCACCAGCGTGCGCTGCACGTAGATCGCCAACAACACACCCAACGCGACCAGCGCGGCCAGCAGCACCAGTAACCAGCCCAGATCGCGCTTGCCGATCGCGTTGAGGTTTTGCACCAGGGTCAGATTCGCGCCGGACTCGATCTTGCGCACCCGCTCCCGCGACATGCCCACGCGCACGCCGCCGATGCGCTGGTCGCCGATCTTGATCGGCACCGTCACATCCAGCACCTCGGGCGAGGATTGCAGCAACATGGTGCGCGCGCCGGCCGCCTTGACCGCCAGCGGGTCGTTCATCGTCTGACCGTAGCGCTGCAGCGTCGGCGTGCCGTCGTGCACCAACCGGCCACGTCGGTCGAACACCAGCACGTAACTCACCACCTGCTGACGCGAGGCGTTGCGCACCAATGCACCCACCGCTCCCAGGTCGGAGTAGTAGAGCGGATTGGCAAGGCCGGCCGCCAGCTCGGTGGCCAGTGTTTCGCCACGCGAGCGCAGGCTGCGATCGAACAGCTCGTGCAGGATCTGTGCACTGAGCCCGCGCACCTCGCGCTGCATCGCGCTCTGGCGTTGCAGCAACGAGGCCAGAATCGCACCGACCAACAGCAGCGTCAGCGCCATCACCAGCAGAAAACGTGCCTGCAACCCAAAGCGCACCTGAGTCATTCCACTTGGTCCCTGACACGTTGCACCCCGGCGCTCAACGCATTCAGGCGTCGGCGGCTGTTGTCATCCAGCGGATGGAATGCGGTGGTGCCGAAAAAGCGCTTCAATGCCGGGCCGGCTTGCGGGTCGGACGCCGCCTGCAGCAAGACGACGCGCAACTGCCGCTCCACCGCCGGGTCCAACCCGGTACGCACCATCTCCACCGCACGCGGTACGGGCGCACTGCGGTGCACGATGCGGAAGTCGCGCCTGAAGGTCGCCGGCAAGTGGCGTTCGTCGTCCCAGTCGGCATTGCTGAAAGCGCCCGCATCGATCAGGCGCTTGTGCACGAATGCGGCCACGTTCAATTTCGTACCGACCATCAAATAACCGACCGACCCCGGCACCTGGGTATCGTCCGGCGACAGCAGCACATCGCAGGCGATGCCGTTGCGCAGCAACTCCAGCATCGGCAGCAGATAGCCACTGGTGGACGAGGCGTTCTCCAGCGCAAGAGTGTGCCCGCGCAGTTGCTTGAGCGACCGGATCGGGCTGTCGCGGCGTACGAAGAACACGGTGTGGAACTCGCGCATGCCGCCGCGCTCGGTCATCACCAACCGATGCGCACCGCCGCGCTGTTCCAGCAGCATTGCCGCACCGGTGGTTTCGCTGACCCAATCGACCCGGCCACGGCGCAGATAGCTGGACATCTGCCGCGCATCCGGCGCCATCAGGATTTCGCCACGGCGGATGCCGACCACGCGCATGCGCGGCACCACATAGTCCAGCAGGGGTTTAAGTTGCTCGTAATGGGTGGCGGGATCGTCGCTGATCCGGCCAAGCACCAGGACCGAAGAAGGCGCTGCCGCAGCCGTCACGGCAAAGCCCGCCCCAGCGAGCAGCCAACAGGCAATCAGACACCATCGTAGACCGCGCAAAAAGGACACTCCCTAGAGCCGCCGACAGCCTAGCCGAATCTCTCAAGATGTGACAGACGTCAGTTTCCGGCCCGCTTTGCCAGCATGGCCATGCGCTGCGCATCGGACAGGATGCCGCGCAGCAAGCGCACCTCCTGCTCGCTCATTTCGGTGCGCAACAACAGCCGCCGCAGCTTGCGCATCGCCGACTCCGGCGCGCGGCCCTTGTGGAAATCGATGTCGTCCAGCGTCTCGCCCAACTGGGCAAACATGCCTTCCAGTTGCGCGTGACTGGCGGGGCCTTCGCGCAGTGCGCCGGTGGTGGCTGCCGGCGCCGGTTCCGCCTGGCCCGCTTCCAACTGTGCCAGCCGCACTTCATAGGCAAGCACCTGTACTGCGGCGGCCAGGTTGAGCGAACTGAAAGCCGGGTCGGACGGGATATGCACGGCCGCGTGGCAGAGCTGCAACTCGTCGTTGGTCAGCCCGGTACGCTCGCGGCCGAACACGATCGCCACTTCGGCCGGCTCGCCGGCCTTGGCCAGGGCACGGCGTGCGCCGGCGTCCGGCAGCAACTCTTCCAACGCCACCCGGCGCGCGCGCGCGGTGCAGCCGATCACCAGCGTGCAATCGGCCACCGCCTCGCCCAGCGTGGCGAAGACCGGTGCATCGCCGAGCACGTCCTCGGCACCGGCAGAGCGCCGGTAGGCGTCCTCGTCGAGGGCGCGCTCAGGGGCGACCAGCACCAGACGCGAGATCCCCATCGTCTTCATCGCACGCGCGGCGGCGCCGATATTGCCTGGATGCTGGGTACCGACAAGAACAAAACGGATGCGCTGACTGACGGACATGAACGGAGATTGGGGAGCTGTTCGGCCGTAGATGGTAAACTGCGCGACCGGTTTCGTGCCGGACCGCTCTTTTACCTTCGCCAATTCTTCAATTCTGCCTTCACGGGAGCTTTAACCATGCAGAAACCCGCCGTCACCGTCATGGTCAAAGCCGCCCGCCTCGCCGGCAATGTGCTGTTGCGCGGTATCAACAAGCTCGACGCGCTCAATGTGGTGCAGAAGGGCCGCATGGATTACGCCAGCGAAGTCGATGCCGATGCCGAGAAGGTCATCATCAAGGAACTCAAGCGCGGCTACCCCGAGTACGCCGTGTTCGGCGAAGAAGGCGGCGTGCAGGGCGGCAAGAGCGGCCGCTACACCTGGGTTATCGACCCGTTGGACGGCACCAGCAACTATCTGCGCGGTTTTCCGCATTACTGCGTGTCGATCGCGCTGGTGGAAAACGGCGAGCCCACCGACGCGGTGATCTTCGACCCGCTGCGCAACGAGCTGTTCACCGCCAGCCGCGGTGCCGGCGCAGTACTCAACGACCGCCGCATCCGCATTGCCGAACGCAAGGACCTGGAGGGCGCGATGGTCCACACCGGCTTTCCACCGCGCGAGCGTGCACGCATCAGTGCGCAGCTGAAGTGCGTCGATGCGCTGCTGGTGCAGGCCGAAGACGTGCGTCGCACCGGTTCTGCCGCGCTGGATCTGGCCTATGTGGCCTGCGGCCGCGCCGACGCGTATTTCGAAGCAGGCGTCAAGGCCTGGGACATCGCCGCCGGCGTGCTGCTGGTCCGCGAAGCCGGTGGCCGGGTCTGCGACTACAAGGGCGCCACCCCGCCGCGCATGGACAACATGGGCCCGGAAACGCAGCAGATCGTGGCCGGCAACATCAAGATCAGCGACGCGCTGCAGAAGGTCATCGTCAACACCGGCTACGCGCGCGAGTTCGACGCCAAGTTCTGATCGGCGCCCCGGGCAATCGTAGGGGCGCGCTTGCGCGCGATGGAGCTTTCCCAGGGAACGCCTCCTCGCGACCAAGGTCGCTCCTACACAGCAGATTGCGCAAACGAAGAAGGCCGGGATCGCTCCCGGCCTTCTTCGTTGATGGCGCTGTTGTTACAGCGCCACTGCAGAATCAGGCGATCGCAGCGTGGTAGCGGCGCTCGACTTCTTCCCAGTTCACCGCGTTGTAGAACGCGCCGATGTATTCCGGGCGACGGTTCTGATACTTCAGGTAGTACGCGTGTTCCCACACGTCCAGACCCAGGATCGGGGTGTTGCCTTCGAACAGCGGGCTGTCCTGGTTGGCGGTGCTTTCGACCACCAGCTTCTTGTCCGGGGTCACGCTCAACCACGCCCAGCCCGAGCCGAAGCGGCTGACGGCGGCCTTGGTGAAGGCTTCCTTGAACTTCTCGAAACCACCGATGTCCTTGTCGATCGCCTTGGCGACCTCGCCCTTGGGCTCGCCGCCGCCATTGGGCGACAGCACGGTCCAGAACAGCGAATGGTTGGCGTGGCCGCCACCGTTGTTGCGCACCGGGCCCTGCAGGTTTTCCGGCAGGCTCTTCAGTTTGGACACCAACTCTTCGACCGGCAGGTCCGCATACTCCGTCCCTTCCAGCGCCGCATTGACGTTGTTGATGTAGGTCTGGTGATGCTTGGTGTGATGGATCTCCATCGTCTGCGCATCGATGTTAGGTTCCAGCGCGTCGTAGGCGTAAGGCAATTGCGGAAGGGTGTAAGCCATGCGTGTCTCCTGGACTTGCCGCCCGGCGAAGACCGGGCGTTGCGGGATAAATAGTAGGGACGGCGGCGGCGCTTACCAAGAGTGCTGGCAGGGAAACTTCATCCCATCGCATACCGCGTCGTGTTCGCTGCACACCTTGCACCATGCCCCGGTTACTTGGGGGTGAATCGCGCAGGCGTACACATGCCGCGGCGTTCAAAGTCGACACAGTCGCGCAACGGCATACTTGATCTGCCGTCTCCACAATCGCTTCCGGATCGTCTTCATGCGCAAGCCCGCTTTGCTGATCGTCGCCATCGTGCTGCTCGTCGCCGGCTTGTGGGGCGTGCGCGTGATGCAGACGCCCAAGCCGCAGTTCGCGCCGCAGCTCAACGCGCCGATCGCCGCAACAGCGCCGCCCGAACAGTCGACTCGGCAGCAGGGTCTTCCGGGTTTTCTACCACCCGAAGCGATGTCCACGATCGTCTTGATCCAGCGCGGCGGGCCATTTCCGCATGCGCAGGACGGCAGCGTGTTCGGCAATCGCGAACAGCGCCTGCCCGAGCGGGCGCGCGGCTACTACCACGAATACACCGTGGAGACGCCTGGCAGCGCCGATCGTGGCGCACGCCGCATCGTCACCGGTGGCAACCCGCCAGACGCCTGGTACTACAGCGACGATCATTACCAGAGCTTCAAATCGTTCCAGGTCCCCACGCCGGAGCAGGCACCGTGAGCGCGGGCGACTTCGCACTGGATCTGTCCGATCCGCAGCAATCGGGCGTGTATCAAGCCGACACCGACGATCTGGACACCATGGCCGCGCTCGCCCGCGACGCCGGCCTGCACATCCTGCGCGTGGATCTGGCCAGCTGCAGAGACAAGCACATGTTGCTGATGCGCCTGGCCACCCAACTGGATTTCCCGGCCAGCTTCGGTCGCAACTGGGACGCGCTATCCGATGCATTGCGCGACCTGGCCTGGCTGCCCGCATCACATGGCTATGCGCTGTTGATCAACGGCGCCGACGCACTCGCGCGCACTGCACCGAACGATCGCAACACCCTGCTGGATATTCTCGACGAAGCCGCAACCGCCTGGGCCGCGCGCGGGCTCACATTTGCAGCGTTTGTGGCGCCTGCAAGTGCTTGCGACTGAGAGCGGCTAACAAACCCTCTCGAACGCTGTAGCGATGGCGGCAACATGTTGGCCGCGCTCGCCGTTGTTGGCGAATGACGCACTGTCGGGAATGGCAGCGAAATCTAGATGCGAATCAAAAGCCTGGTTAGTCGAGTGCGCGGTGCCCTCACCGCACCAGAAAGGGAGTCGGTTGTTTTGAGAAGAGCTACGCACACCGACCATCTCTACTGGCCCTTGCCCGCCTACCGTCGCGGGACCTTACGCGGCATGGATGCCGCGTAAGAGCCTACACGGACGTACTTCCGGCGTGTCCCGCGATGGTAGGCGGGCAAGGGCCCTGCAACCAAGCCGCAGATCGGCCGCTCCACAAGTGGTCCATCAGCACCGTTCAATCACTCCAAGACAACCGAACGAATTGCACGATCAGCAGATAGCCACAGCGCTGTTGGTCATCAGTGCCTGCCGGCGAGTAACGCTCCTGCTACCCGACGCGCATCTCCAACAGCGGCCAACTCGCAATGAAATTGCGATGCGTGTTTGCCGCACCTAAAACCCCACGCAAGACCGGCACGCAGCTGCGCGCCGGTCCGGCAATCAACTATCCAGCTCGCTCCAGCGCGCGAACGCCGCATCCAGCTGCGCCTGTGCATCGCCCAGCGCGGCGGTATGCGCGGCCATCGCCGTGCTGTCGCGCTGATAGAAGGCCGGGTCGTTCATCGCATTGGTGAGCGCGGCGACCTGCTGCTCCAGGCTGTCGATCAAGGCCGGCAACTGTTCCAGCTCGCGTGCATCCTTGTAGCTGAGCTTGCGCTTGGGCGCAGCTTCCGTCGGTGCGGCAGCAGGCGCCGCCGGCGTAGTCGCAGCCGCCGTCGCCGATGCCTTGGCAACCGCCATTGCATTGGGCGCCGGGGTGCGACGCTGACGCAGCGAATCGCTGTAACCACCAACGTAATCGCCGACCAGGCCCTCGCCTTCCATCACCAGCGTGGAGGTCACCACGTTGTCGAGGAAATCGCGGTCATGGCTGACCAGCAACAAGGTGCCGGTGTATTCGCCGAGTAGCTCTTCCAGCAGCTCCAGCGTTTCCACGTCCAGATCGTTGGTCGGTTCGTCCATCACCAGCAGGTTGGACGGCTGCGCGAACAGCCGCGCCAGCAGCAGGCGATTGCGTTCGCCGCCGGAGAGACGGGTGATCGGCGCGCGGGCGCGTTCCGGGGTGAACAGGAAGTCCTGCAAGTACGCATGCACATGCTTGCGCTTGCCGTTGATCTCGATGAAATCGCGGCCTTCGGCCACATTTTCGATCGCACTCCAGTCTTCGCGCAACGTGGAGCGGTACTGATCGAAATACGCGATCTGCAGATTGGTGCCGATGCGGATCTCGCCCTGTTGCGCCTGCAGATCGCCCAGCAACAGCTTGAGCAAGGTGGTCTTGCCGCTGCCGTTGGGGCCGATCAGACCGATGCGGTCGCCACGCTGGATGATGGTCGAAAAATCCTTGACCATCGTGCGTGCGCCGAACGCGAAGCCGACCTCCTTGGTCTCGATCACCTTCTTGCCGGACGACTCGCCCTGCGAGACTTCCATGCGCACATTGCCGCTCAGATCGCGGCGTTGCACACGTTCGTTGCGCATCGATTCCAGGCGCCGCACACGGCCTTCGTCGCGGGTGCGCCGCGCCTTGATGCCCTGCCGGATCCAGATTTCTTCCTGCGCCAGCATCTTGTCGAAGCGCGCATTTTCCTGCGCCTGCGCATTGAGCCGCTCTTCGCGGCGACGCTCGTAATTGGCCCAGTCGCCGGGCCAGCTGGTGACCTGGCCGCGATCGATTTCGACGATGCGCGTGGCCAACGCACGCAGGAAGCGCCGGTCATGGGTGACGAACAACACGCTGCCGTTCCAGTTCTTCAGGAACGACTCCAGCCAATCGATCGCCTCGATATCCAGATGGTTGGTCGGCTCGTCCAGCAGCAGCACGTCCGGCGAAGACACCAGCGAGCGCGCCAGCAACACACGGCGCTTCATGCCGCCGGACAGGCGCGCAAACTCCGCATCGCCATCCAGTTCCAGCTTGGTCAGCGTCTCGGTGACGCGCTGATCCAGCGCCCAACCGTCGGCCGCGTCGATCTTGGCCTGCACCTTGCCGAACGCATCGCCATCGAACACCTCGGCATGGCTGAGCTGATGGAATTCGGCCAGCCAGTGACCCAGCTCGCCCAGGCCATCGGCCACCACATCGAACACGCTGCCGCCGGTGCCCTGCGGCACTTCCTGCTCCAGCCGCGCGATGCGCACGCCCTGTTGCACGCGCACTTCCCCATCATCGGGCTTGAGCTCGCCGGCAATCAGTTTCATCAAGGTCGATTTGCCGGCGCCGTTGCGGCCGATCAGGGCGATACGCTCGCCCGGCTCGATCGTGAGGTCGGTTTTTTCCAGCAACAAGGGGCCGCCGACGCTGTAGTCGACGCTTTGCAGAGTGATTAAAGGCATGGCGCAATTGTACGGGAATCGGGAATGGTGAATCGGGAATGGAAAGGCCTCGCCGTTGCGATTCTCCATTCCCCACTCCCGATTCCCGCTAAAATGCGCCATGAACGAATTCTCCGCGCTGCCGCTGTCGCCGGCCCTGGCCCCCGGCATCGACGCCCTTGGCTACACCGTCCTTACCCCCATCCAGGCGCAGAGCCTGCCGCCGATCCTGCAGGGGCTCGACGTCATCGCCCAGGCGCCGACCGGCAGCGGCAAGACCGCCGCCTTCGGGCTGGGCCTGCTGCAAAAGCTAGATCCCGCGCTGACCCGCGCGCAGGCGCTGGTGCTATGCCCTACCCGCGAGCTGGCCGATCAGGTCGGCAAGCAGCTGCGCAAGCTGGCCACCGGCATTCCGAACATGAAACTGGTGGTGCTCACCGGCGGCATGCCGCTGGGCCCGCAACTGGCCTCGCTGGAAGCGCACGACCCGCAGGTGGTGGTCGGCACGCCCGGACGTATCCAGGAACTGGCCCGCAAGCGCGCCCTGCATCTGGGTGGCGTGCGCACGCTGGTGCTGGACGAGGCCGACCGCATGCTCGACATGGGCTTCGAAGAACCCATCCGCGAGATTGCCAGCCGCTGCGACAAACACCGTCAGAGCCTGCTGTTTTCGGCCACCTTCCCGGACATCATCCGTACGTTGGCTCGCGAGATCCTGAAGGACCCGATCGAAATCACTGTCGAAGGCGCCGACAACGCGCCGGAAATCGACCAGCAATTCTTCGAGGTCGACCCGACCTACCGGCAGAAGGCCGTCGCCGGCCTGCTGCTGCGCTTCAATCCAGAATCCAGCGTGGTGTTCTGCAATACCCGCAAGGAAGTGGACGAAGTGGCTGGTTCGCTGCAGGAGTTCGGCTTCTCTGCACTGGCCCTGCATGGCGACATGGAGCAGCGCGACCGCGATGAAGTGCTGGTGCGCTTCGTCAACCGCAGCTGCAACGTGCTGGTGGCCAGCGATGTGGCCGCACGCGGACTGGACGTGGAAGACCTGGCGGCAGTAGTCAATTACGAGCTGCCCACCGACACCGAAACCTACCGCCACCGCATCGGCCGCACCGCACGCGCGGGCAAGCGCGGGCTGGCACTCAGCCTGGTGGCCTCACGCGAAACAGCGCGCGCACAGGCACTGGAAGCCGAACAAGGCCAGCCGCTGAAGTGGTCGCGTGCACCGTTGGCCACCGCCCGCCCGGCGCAGCTGCCGCAGGCGGCCATGACCACCTTGCGCATCGACGGCGGCAAGACCGACAAACTGCGTGCCGGCGACATCCTGGGCGCATTGACCGGTGAGGCCGGGCTCTCGGGCGCGGCGATCGGCAAGATCGCGATCTACCCCACCCGCTCCTACGTTGCCATCGCCCGCGCGCACGTCGCCAAGGCACTGGCGCATCTGCATGCGGGCAAGATCAAGGGACGCCGGTTCCGGGTCAGCAAGCTGTAACCAGCGTGCGGCAGAAATCCTGCCGCCCAATCGGTCGAGCGGCGGCTACAGCGCCTGCCGCGGGATCCACAGGGAAGCGCGCACGCTGGCGCACATGGGCCGATCTGCACACGGCGGCACGACTATTTGCGCTTGTTTGCAGGCCGCCTGAGCGGCGAGACGCGCGGTCGGCAAGACGCCTGGATCAATAGCTCAACGTGGCCAGCAACGGCACGTCATTGGCCCACTTCTCACGGCCCTGCAGCGCCAGCAACTCGACCAGCACCGCCGCGCCGACCACTTCCAGTTCGAGCTGTGCGGCCAGACTCAAGGCCGCGCGCAGCGTGCCGCCGGTGGCAAGCACGTCATCGACGATCAATACGCGCGCGCCGCGTGGCAGCGCGTCTTCGTGCATTTCGATGCGATCGCTGCCGTATTCCAGCGCATATTCCTGGACCAGCGTACGCCCGGGCAGTTTGCCGGGCTTGCGCACCGGCACGAACCCGGTGCGCAGTTCGCGCGCCAGCGCCGCACCCAGAATGAAACCGCGCGCTTCGATGCCCAGCACCGCATCCAGCGGCGTGGTGCGCCAGGGCTGCGCCATTTCATCCAGCGCCGAGGCGAAGTCCGGGCCATTGGACAGCAACGGGGTGATGTCCTTGAAGACGATGCCCGGCTTGGGAAAGTCGGCGATGTCGCGGATCCGTTCGGACCATTGGTTGGGCCCGGAAGAATTGGTGCCGGCGCAGCGGGTGCAGTCAGTCATGGTGGCGGTGGCGTCTAGGCCGGTGGGGACCCATCTATTCTAGGCTGCGCGGACTCACGACCCGGCGTTTACGACATACCTGCGTCTGAGCGCGTCAGGAACTGCAGGACAGCATCGAACAACCGGCGCGATCGCGCGCCCAGTCCGGCCGCCGCGCGGCGAACGCGTCGCGGCCCGGCTGGTCGTCGTACGGGCGACGCATCACCTCCAGCAACTCCTGCACGCCCGATGGATCGCCCTGCTCGGCCAGGTCGATCGCCTGCTGCGCCAGATAGTTGCGCAGCACATAGCGCGGATTGGCCAGGCGCATGCGTTCGCGCCGCGCATCCGGCGACAGCGCGTCCTGGCTCAGCCGAGCGGCGTAGCGTCGTAGCCATTCCTGCAACTGCGCGGCATGCGCAAGGTGTTTGTCCTCGTCGTAGAACGCTTCGCGCAGCAACTCCGGATCTGGATGTTCGGGCGCAAATGCGATCAGGCTGCGGAATGTCAGCGTCATGTCCATTTCGGCGCCGTGCATCAATTCGCGCAGCGCATCGATCAGGTGCAGATCCTCGTCGCGACAATCGGCCAGACCCAGCTTGGCGGCGGTGTCGCGGCGGTCGCAGGCCAGATAGGTATCGCGGAAGCGGTCCAGTCCCTGCTGCAACCGCGCCTGGTCGCCGAACAGCGGTGCCAGCGCCTGCGCCAGGCGGCCCAGGTTCCAGTACGCCACTTGCGGCTGGGTGCCGAAGCGATAACGGCGGCCCTGCGCGTCGGTGGTGTTCGGCGTCCAGTCCGGGTCGTAGTCGTCGATCCAGCCATACGGGCCGTAATCGATGGTCAATCCCAGGATCGACATGTTGTCGGTGTTCATTACCCCATGCACGAAACCGACCCGCATCCAGTGCGCCACCATCACCGCCGTGCGCTCGCAGACCTGTGCAAACCATGCCGCGTACAACTCCTCGCCTGCACCTCCCAGTTCCGGGAAATCGCGCGCAATGGTGAAATCGGCCCACTGCCGCAGCAGCGCGACATCGCCACGCGCACTGGGCAGTTCGAAGTTGCCGAAGCGAATGAACGACGGCGCCACCCGGCACACGATCGCGCCCTGCTCGCGTTGTGGTCTGCCGTCGTAGAACATGTCGCGTACCACCGCATCGCCGGTCGTGACCAGAGTCAGCGCGCGCGTGGTCGGCACACCCAGATGGTGCATCGCTTCGCTGCACAGGAATTCGCGAATCGACGAGCGCAGCACGGCGCGCCCATCGGCACCACGCGAATACGGCGTCGGGCCGGCGCCCTTGAGCTGCAATTCGTAGCGGCCGCCATCGACCCCGATCGCCTCGCCCAGCGAGATCGCCCGGCCGTCGCCCAACTGACCGGCCCAATGCCCGAACTGGTGCCCGCCGTAATTGACCGCCCACGGCTGCATGCCCGGATACAACGCGTTGCCGCCGAACACCTCGGCAAAACGGACACTGGCAATCTCGGCCTCGTCCAGCCCGAGTTGCTGCGCCATCTCGGCGGAATAGGCCAGCAGCCTTGGCGCCGCAACCGGTGTCGGCGACACCGACGACCAGGCAGCGACCACATCCCGGCGACGCGGCCCCTCTTCCGGATCACCAGGCAACTGCTGACGCAGACGGTTGTCGAACTGGATATCTGTCATGGCGACAAGCCTAGGCCAGAGCGGGTGAACTTCGCATGGGTGAAACGCGCATCCTATTCGCTACCGGCCTCGTATCCCCATTCGAGACACGCTGAACTGTCAGCATCCAGCCGCACTCGCACATCACAACAGCCGCAGATTCATTCCTCTTCAGTTATTACAGCGACCCTACCCATGCGCTTGCACACTTCCCGTTGGCTTCGCCCTGCCCTTTTGCTACTCGGCGCGTTAAGCCTGAGTGCCTGCAGCAGCGTGTTCTTCGGCGGCATCAACGCTGCATCCAGCCGCACTGGCGTCATCGAACACCGTCACGAGGTCTTCGACCCGGAACACGGCCTGGCGCTGGACGTCTACCAACCGCGCGGCGCCGTCGATGCGCCGGTGGTCGTGTTTTTCTACGGCGGCACCTGGAAGCGTGGCGCCCGCGCCAACTATCGCTGGGTCGGCCGCTCGTTGGCCCGCCAGGGCATGGTGGTGATGGTGGCCGACTATCGAAAGTACCCGCAGGTCCGACTGGACGGCTTCATGACCGATGCCGCACAGGCCACCGCCTGGAGCCATCAGCACGCACGCGCCTACGGCGGAGACCCAGCCCGCCTGGCGGTGATGGGCCACTCCGCCGGTGCGCACATCGCCGGACTGCTCGCCACCGATCGCCGATGGCTGCAGGCACAGGGCATGCAGCCACGCCAACTCTGCGGTTTCGTCGGCCTCGCAGGCCCTTACGACTTCTCGCCGATGACCGACCCGGAACTGATCCAGATCTTCGGCACCTCACCTGCGGAACAGGAAGCCTCACAACCCATTCGTCATGTGGATGGGGACGAGCCGCCGATGTTGCTGCTGCACGGCGATGCCGACCACGTGGTGGAACCGCGTAACAGCACGGTTCTCGCTGCCGCCGAACAACAGGCGGGAGTCCAGGCGCACCGCATTTTTTATCCAGGAATGGGCCATATGCGTTTGGTGCTGTCACTCCGCAAGGACTCGCAAGTGATGCGCGACACGTTGCAGTTCCTGCGGCAGTGTCGCGCGCCCTGAGGTATGGATGTCGGCGCGCAGGTGGTTGCGCGCGGAATTGGGACGTCGGGATTGGGGAGTTTCAAACCCAGACGAATGGCGGCAAGCAAAGTGATCTCTGCTTGCCGCAGCAGTACGGCTCGGCAAGCCGCTGCCAGCATTACTCTGGGGACTTGCGCCCCATCAGCTCGAACGGGCCGCCCTTCTTCAGCGCGGCCTGATACGCCGGACGCGCTTCGATCCGCTCCAGAAACGCGCGCAAACGCGGATAATTTTCAAATCCGCCACCACGCGCCGCGGCGGCCTGCACCGGAAAGCTCATCTGGATGTCAGCCGCAGTAAAGCGCTCACCGGCGAACCAGTTGCTGGCCTGCAGGGATTGCTCCATCCAGTCCAGGTGCAGCTTGAGTTGCGGGCTGACGAAGCCCGACATCGCCTTGTCCGCAATGGCGCGTGCAATGGGTTTGACGAAGAACGGCATCGGCGCACTGCGAATGCGCGCGAAGATCAGCGTCATCAACAATGGCGGCATCGCCGAGCCTTCGGCGTAATGCATCCAGTAGCGGAACTGCATGCGCTCCGGCGAATCCTGCGGACGCAGCGATGGCGACAGGGCGCATTCGGTGTCGTAGCGTTCGGTCAGATACTCCATGATCGCGCCGGACTCGGCCACGGTCAGATCGCCATCCACAATCAGCGGCGATTTGCCCAGCGGATGGATCGCACGCAATGCGGCCGGTGCCAGCATGGTCTTCGGATCTCGCTCATGCCGCACGAGCTGGTACGGCAGCGCCAGTTCTTCCAGCAGCCACAGCACCCGCTGGGAACGGGAATTATTGAGATGGTGGACAGTGATCATGAGAAGGGCTGCGCGCGGAAAGCGCACATCCTACCCATCCACGCGTCGTCGTCGCGCTCACTCGCGCCTGCAGCCTCGGCGATGCCGACAATCTAAGCGCGTTACTCAAACGAAGCCCAATAAAAAACGCCGGTCGCTTGCGCGACCGGCGTTTTTGGCAACCTTACGGTTCCAGACGGATTAGACCGCCTGCACCTGGTCAGCCTGCATGCCCTTCTGGCCCTGCACGGCGACGAAGGTGACCTTCTGGCCTTCCTGCAGCGACTTGAAGCCGGTGCCCTGGATGGCACGGAAGTGCACGAACAGGTCCGGGCCGCTTTCCGGGGTGATGAAGCCAAAGCCCTTGGCATCGTTGAACCACTTCACGGTACCGTTTAGACGTTCTGACATTTTACTAACTCCTGAACTATTGATTGATAAATCGCAGCGTCCGAAAAGCCGGAGCTGAGACTGAGTTGCAGGCGTTGGTAAAGCGGAACGATGAAGCGAGATCTGTAACGATCCGGCTGCATCAGGCCACGATTCACGGTGACCCTTGCAAACACAGTGCGTGCACAATACTCGCGATTCCAATAAAAAGCGACACCCCGCGTCAAAATTTTTACTATCGGGCCAAATCCGACCGCATGTCAGGCCCCTTCCCTATCGATATCACATTATGAATACGCCATGTACGCCAACCCAGGCGCAGATCTGGGTCGATGCCGATGCCTGTCCTGCCGTGGTCCGCGACATCTTGTTCAGAGCTGCCGTGCGCACCCGCACCGCAGTGACCCTGGTCGCCAATCATTTTCTGCCCACGCCACGCCTGGCGCATGTGCGCGCCGTCCAGGTTCCGGGCGGACCGGACGCGGCCGATGATGCCATTGCCGAACGGGTTGCCGCCGGCGACCTTGTCGTCACGCAGGACATTCCATTGGCTGCCCGTGTCCTGGAGCCCGTGTCCTGGAGCAAGGCGCGACCGCCATCAGCCCGCGCGGCGAGCCATTCACCGACAACTCCATCAAGGAGCGCCTGTCGGTACGCAGCTTCCTGGAAGAACTGCGCGGTGCCGGCGTCGCCACCGGTGGGCCGCCTGCGCTGCATGCACGCGACCGCCAGGCATTTGCTGCGCAACTGGACCGCTGGCTGGCAGTGCAACCGCGCATCTAGCGGCAGCAGCATGCCGGCCTTGCAGCGGCGGCGTATCATGAGCGCCCTTTGCAACCGGCATCCTGATGGCTCTTACCGCCACCGTCCGCAGGGCGGAACTTCAGATCAGCGATATGGACCGTGGCTATTATGCCAACCATTCGCTGACCCTGGCCCAGCACCCCTCCGAAACCGACGAGCGCCTGATGGTGCGGCTACTGGCGTTCGCGCTGTTTGCCGACGACCGGCTGGAGTTCGGCCGCGGGCTGAGCAATGACGAAGAGCCCGACCTGTGGCGGCGCGATTACACCGGCGACCCGGATCTGTGGATCGACCTCGGCCAGCCGGACGAAAGCCGCGTGCGCAAGGCCTGCAATCGCTCGCGTGAGGCAGTGGTGATCGGCTACGGCGGCCAGGCCACCGAAACCTGGTGGAAGAAGCAGGCCAATGCGCTCGGCCGGCAACGCAACCTGCGCGTGCTGGAGCTCGATTCTCAGGCGACCGAGGCGCTTGGCGCCCTGATCCAGCGCGGCATGCGCTTCGATGTGATCATCCAGGACGGCGAGGTGCAGATGATCGCAGATCAGGGCAACGTCACCCTGACCCCGATGGTGCGGCAAGCTCCGGCCGAATGAGCACGCGTTACGACGTGTTGGTCATCGGTGCCGGCGCGGCCGGACTGATGAGCGCCTTCACCGCTGGCCGACGTGGCCGCCAGGTGCTGGTGATCGACCATGCCAACAAGGTCGGCAAGAAGATCCTGATGTCCGGTGGCGGGCGCTGCAACTTCACCAATACCGGCACCACGCCAGGCAACTTTCTGTCGGCCAACCGGCATTTCTGCAAATCCGCGCTGGCCCGCTACAGCCCGGCGGATTTCGTGGAAATGGTCGAGCGCCACGGCATCGCCTATCACGAGAAAGAGCTGGGCCAGCTGTTCTGCGACATCTCGTCCAAGCAGATCGTGCGCATGTTGCTGGACGAGTGCGAAGCGGCCGGCGTGCAGGTGCGTACCGAGTGCGAAGTACGCTCGGTACGGCGCGACAGCGATGGTTTCAGTATCGAAACCAGCCAGGGGCGCGTGCAGGCGCAATCGCTGATCGTGGCAACCGGCGGGCTGTCGATTCCGAGCATGGGCGCCAGCGGCTTCGGCTATACGCTGGCCAAACAGTTTGGCCACGAGCTGCTACCGACACGCGCCGGGCTGGTTCCGCTGACGCTGAGTGGCAAGCATCAGGAGCGGCTGCAGGAGTTGTCCGGGCTGGCTTTGCCGGTCGAGGCGCACTGCAACGGGGTCAGCTTCCGCAACTTCATGCTACTCACCCACCGCGGCGTCAGTGGCCCGGCGATCCTGCAGATCTCCTCTTACTGGCAGCCCGGCGATGATCTGCGCCTGGATCTGCTGCCCGGCCAGGATGCTGCAGCCTGGTTGCGCGAACAAAAAAACCAACGCGGCGCCACCGAGCTGCGCAATGTACTGGCCGATGTGCTGCCGCGACGCTTTGCGCAGCGCCTGTGCGAAGTGTGGCTGCCGGACAAGCCGGTGCGTCAGCTCGATCCGCCGCAACTGCAGGCCGCAGCCGACCTGCTCGGCGCATTTCCGCTGGTCGCCAGCGGAACCGAAGGCTACCGTACCGCTGAAGTAACGCTCGGCGGTGTCGATACCAACCAGGTCTCCAGTGCATCCATGGAGTCGCGTCTGGTAGCTGGCTTGTATTTCGTCGGTGAGGTGCTGGATGTGACGGGCTGGTTGGGCGGCTACAACTTCCAGTGGGCATGGGCATCCGGTCACGCCGCAGGAAGCGTCGCTTAAGCCTATGCTGGGTACTAGAACGTGGACCAAGTCTCACCCCGGATGCGGTCTTGTCCACATACATGGACGCCTCCGACCCCCTTCGTGTATTTAGAGCCGTCTCCAGGAAGCCGCGCATGCAGAAAGGTAAAGATCTCACCCTCCGCCTGATGATCGTTGACGACAGTGTCGAGAGCGCGGAGGCGATCGTGACCGCGTTGCGCAACGGCGGCATTGCAGTGCGTCCATCGCGGCCGCAGACCCTGGAAGACCTCGCCAGCATGTTGTCCGGCCAGATCGATCTGGCCCTGCATGGCCAGGCGCTGCAGATTCCGATGAGCGCGCTGCAGCAGCAGATCGCGAGCAGCGGCAAGGACATTCCGATCATTCTGCTGGTCGAACGGATCGAAGAAAACGCGTTGGTCGAGGCCGCCTCGCACGGTATTCGCGCGCTCGTGCTGCGGCATCGTCCGGAGCATCTGCTGGCACTGGTGCGTTCGGAATGGGCCGATCTGCAGGCCCGGCGCGGACTGCGCCGCATCGAAGCGCAGATGCGCGAAACCGAGCGGCGGTGCGATGCCCTGATCGCCTCTTCGCGCGACCCCATCGCCTACGTGCACGAGGGCATGCATATCCGTGCCAACGAGGCGTATCTGGAGATGTTCGGCTTCGAGTCGTTCGAGGATGTCGAGGGCGTGTCCTTGCTGGACATGATCGCCGCGCAGTATGTGGACGATTTCAAGCAGTTGCTCAAGTCGCTATCCAAGGGCGAACCGCCACCGGCGCAGTACAAGGTCGACGCACGCCGGCTGGAAGGCGACACCTTCCCGGCGACGATGGAATTTGCCACCGCCACGTATGAAGGCGAGCCGTGCATCCAGGTGGTGTTCCGCCGCCGCGAGGAATTCGACCCGGAACTGGCACGCGAGGTCGAAGATCTGCGCCAACGCGATCAGGTCACCGGCCTGCTCAACCGGCCAACCTTCATGGTCGCGCTGGAACAGGCGGTGGCACGGGCCGGTCGCAGCGAAGGCCAATCCGGCTTCCTGCTGATCGAGCCGGACCATTACGCGCGGCTATTGCCCGAAATCGGCCTGGATTCGGCCGACGCGTTGATCGCCGCCCTGGCCGCGCACGTGGCCAGCGTGCTGGATGACAGCGTGGTGGCGGCGCGCTTCGGCGAGCACAGCTTTGCGTTGCTGATGGACGGCAACTACGCGCGCACCCACGCATTGGCAGACATGGTGCGCGATGCATTCGCGCAGCACGTCTTCAGCATCGGCGCGCGCTCGGCCACGGTCACGGTGAGCATTGGCGGGGTACAGATCGGCGAAAAGATCGCCAGCATCGGCCAGGTGCTCAATCGCGGCACCGAGGCGGTACGCACCACCGCCGAGCTCGGCGGCAATGCGGTCAGCATCTATGACCCGGCCGCCTCTGATCGCGCCGAAGAAGAACGCATCGAACGTTGGGTAGAACAGCTGCGCGAAGCACTGGTCGGCGATGGCTTCTCGCTGCACTACCAGCCTGTGCTCAACCTGCAGGGCGAACCGGTGGAGTTGTACCAGGCGTTTTTGCGGCTGGAACGCAATGGCGAAATCATGTCCCCGAACGCGTTTATCGCCATCGCCGAAGAGCACGACCTGATCACCGAAATCGACCGCTGGGTGGTGGCGCGCGCGATTCGCCAGCTCGGCGAGCGGCAACGTGCCGGACACAAGACACACCTGTTGGTGCGGATCGGACCGAACTCGTTCTCCGACCCACAGATGATCGACACCATCCGCGAGCAGTTGGCGGTGTACGGCGTGCCCGGCGAGCGGCTGTGGCTGCAGACGCCGGAATCGAAGGTGTTCACGCATCTGCGCAACGCCCAGCAGTTTCTGGCCTCGCTGTCTTCAATGGGCTGCAAGGTGGGGCTGGAACAATTCGGTTCCGGCCTGGATTCGTTCCAGTTGCTGGCGCACTTCCAGCCGGCATTTCTCAAGCTGGATCGGGGTATCACCGGCGATGTCGCATCGGCCCGCGAAAGTCAGGAAAAAATTCGCGAGATCACTTCGCGCGCGCAACCGGCCGGCATTCTCACCGTGGCCGAATTCGTGGCCGATGCGCAGTCGATGAGCAACTTCTTCAGTGCCGGTGTGGACTATGTGCAAGGCGACTTCGTCGCACCGACCGGGCCGTTGATGAACTACGAGTTCGGTTGAAGGCCTTGCCGAGGCAAGCGAAAGACCAACAATCAAAGCTAGGTGAGTCGAGGGCGCGGCGCCCTCGCCGCTTGCGGGACCGTGTGGCGGCATGGATGCCGCCACCGAGCCTACATGGATGTACTTGCGGCGTGTCCCGCGAGCGGTGAGGGCGCCGCACCAGAAAGGTTGCTGGTCGCTTTGTTGAAAGCCATGCACATCGACCATCTCGACTGGTCCTTGCCCGCCCACCGTCGCGGGACCTTACGCGGCATGGATGCCGCGTAAGAGCCTTATCTGTTCGGATTCTGGCAGTTTGGGCGTCGAGAGCCGGCGTGGGCCACCGTGAGAGCCTGGATCGTTACCGATCGTCGTGTAGCTGGGTGCCCACGCCGGTTTCTCCCCTGTATCGCCCGAACGGTTGCCAGAGTGGCCACTCGTAGACGTAAGGCTGGGCAGGCAGGGGAGCTCTCGACCCTTCAAGCCTAACGGAGTTTGCCCATGAATGGCATCGGGATTGATGTGTGCAAGGCCCGGTTGGATGTGGCCGTCTACCGCGGCCCGTGCGCGCAGTTTCACAACACCCCCGCAGGCCATCGCAAGCTAGTGTCCTGGCTGGCACAGCGCGAGGTTGGCCAGATTGTCCTGGAGGCCTCTGGCGGCTATGAACAGCGGGTACTGGATGCGTTGTTCGACGCCGGCCACCGGATCGTGCGGGCCAATGCGCACCGCTGCCATGCGTTCGCCGCCGCCATCGGCCTGCCGGCAAAGACAGATCGTCTAGACGCGATCAATCTGGCTTGCATGGCCCACACGCTGGAGCTACGTCCCTACCACCCCACGGAGCCTTGGCGGCGACGGCTGCGCGAGTTTGTGCGTGCGCGACAGCAACTCGTGGAGCTGACAACAAGCGCGCACAACCAGTTGGAGCAGGTAACGGACACGCGCTTGCGCCGCGTGCTGCAGGCCAATATCGCGCAGATGAAAAAGACCTGTGTGCGATTGGAACAGCAGATTGCCGAGCAGGTCGGCCAGCAACCGCAGTTGGAAGCAATGCGCTCGTTCAAGGGCGTCGGGGCGACCCTGCAAGCGGTGATCGCCAGCTACCTGCCGGAGCTGGGCACCCTCGATGGGAAGACAATTGCCAAGCTGGTCGGCGTGGCTCCCATCGCCCATGACAGCGGACAGATGCGCGGCCTGCGCCGGATCCGCGGCGGGCGGATCGAGGTGCGCAACGTGCTGTACATGGCGTGCCTGTCTGCGATCCAGCACGAGCCGCGGATCCGGGAGTTTTATCGATCGCTGCGGGCACGCGGAAAGCCCGGCAAGGTCGCCATCGTGGCGGCGATGCGCAAGATGCTCGTCATCCTCAACGCGCGAGCACGAGACGCTCACGCCGCAGACGTCCAAACCGTCCCGACCTGAGTGACCATGCTCTCGATGGATCCGCCGGCTGCTGACCAGCGGCCGGCGTTCCCGTGCCAGGCTTCCACAACGGTCTGAACCCCCTCCAACAACACAGTTGCTACATGGACGTACTTGCGGCGTGTCCCGCGATGGTGGGCGGGCAAGGGCCCTGCAGCCAATCAACAGATCCGCAGCTCTACAACCGATCTATCCGCGCTGACCAGCCAATTCAAGACAATCGACCGCAGTGCAGCCTTATCGCGCAGCATCGTTCGCGGCACGCAGCGCAGCGATGCGCTCGGTCAGCGGCGGATGGCTCAGGAACAGACGACGCAGGCCGTCACCCACACCACCGGAGATCCCGAACGCCTGCACCTGCGAGGGCAAGGTGTTCTGGCCGTGATTGAGCGACAAGCGCTCCAGCGCCGCGATCATCTTGCTGCGCCCTGCCAGCTGCGCACCACCGGCATCGGCGCGGAACTCGCGGTGACGCGAGAACCACATCGCGATCATGGTCGCGAACAAACCGAACACCATCTCCAGCGCGAACACGATGATGTAATACGCAAAACCGCGGCCACCTTCGCGATTGCTGGAGATGGCGCCATCGATGACACCGCCGACCACACGCGCCAACACGATCACGAAGGTATTGAGCACGCCTTGCAGCAGCGCCATGGTGACCATATCGCCGTTGGCGACGTGCGCGATTTCGTGGCCCAGCACCGCTTCGGCCTCGTCCTGGCTCATGTTCTGCAACAGGCCGGTGGATACCGCCACCAACGCGTTGTTGCGGTTGGCGCCAGTGGCGAAGGCATTGATCTCCGGACCGTCGTAGATCGCCACTTCCGGCATGCCGATGCCGGCCGCCTGCGACTGGCGACGCACGGTCTCCAGCAGCCAGCGCTCGGTCGGCGTGCGCGGTTCGGTGATGACATGGGCGCCGGTGCTGCGCTTGGCCATGAACTTGGACAGCAGCAAGGAAACGAGCGACCCACCAAAACCGAACACGGCCGCCATCACCAGCAAGCCGCTCATCTGCGCGGGATTGACGCCCAGCACCGACATCACGATGCCGGCCAGCATCAGCACCGCAAAATTGGTCAGCAGAAACAGGAAAATGCGGTTGAACATGGCGCGATGACTCCACACATGCGGGAATGAACTGCTGCGGATTTGCGGCCGCCAGCGCTTGAAATCAAGCAAGCATCTGACCGACGATTCAGCTGCCCATGTCATCACCCAGCTACCGCGGACGTTTTGCGCCCTCCCCCACCGGCCCCCTGCACTTCGGCTCCCTGCTGGCGGCCTTCGGCAGCTGGCTGCTCGTGCGGCATGCCGGCGGTGAGTGGTGCGTGCGCATCGAAGACATCGACCCGCCGCGTGCCGAGCCGGGCGCCACCAAACGCCAGTTGCGCACGTTGGCGGCATTCGGGCTGAGCCCGGACATCCCTGTGATATATCAGTCCGATCGCGACGCGCAGTACGCCGCAGCCCTGACCACGCTGCTGGAGGCCGGGCTGGCCTTCGAATGCAGCTGCAGCCGCGCCGATCTTGCGGGCATGGACGGCATCCACCACGCCTGTGTGGCGCCGCTGGGTACCCGCCGCGCGGTGCGCCTGCGGGTGCCGCCGCAGGCGCCGGTCGGCTTCGACGACGCACTGCAGGGCCACGTGATGCAGGACGTGTATGCCGAGGTGGGCGATGTGGTGCTGCGCCGCGCCGATGGCTACTGGGCCTACCAGCTGGCGGTGGTGGTGGACGATGCCGCGCAAATCATCACCGATGTGGTGCGTGGCGCGGACCTGCTCGACTCCACCCCGCGCCAGCTGCTGCTGCAGCGCGCCCTGGGCCTGCCGCAGCCGCGCTATCTGCACCTGCCGCTGATCCTGGCTGGCGACGGCCGCAAGCTGTCCAAGTCGCACGACGCCCCCGCACTGGACGATGCCGACCCGCTGCCGGCCCTGCACGCCGCCTGGGCCGCACTAGGACAGAACGCGGCAGCGCTGCCGCGGCATGCTGCAGTCGACACGCTGCTGCAACATGCCGTGCAGCATTTTTCGCCCCAACTGCTGCCCCGCCACCACCTCCGAACGTGACCGAGCGCGCATCACAGCGCCTGCGTGACTAGAATTGCGACCCAGCACCGGCAACCGGGCGCGGCGCCAGTGTCCGCGTTCCACTCGCCTACCATCTGTTCATTGGAGTCGTCATGACATCTCGCGTCGCATTGATCACCGGCGGCACCGGCGGCATCGGCACCGCCATCTGCAAGCGCCTGGCCGACCAGGGGCACCGGGTCGCCAGCAATTTCCGCAATGCCGAAAAAGCCCGCGCATGGCAGCAGCGCATGCAGGCGCAGGGCTACGAGTTCGCCCTGTTTCGCGGCGATGTGGCCTCCTCCGAGCATGCGCGCGCCTTGGTCGAGGAAGTGGAAGCCTCACTCGGGCCGATCGAAATACTGGTCAACAACGCCGGCATCACCCGCGATACCACCTTCCACCGCATGACCGCCGAGCAGTGGCATGAGGTCATCAATACCAACCTCAATTCGGTCTTCAACGTCACCCGCCCGGTGATCGAGGGCATGCGCAAGCGCGGCTGGGGCCGGGTGATCCAGATCAGCTCCATCAACGGATTGAAGGGCCAGTACGGGCAGGCCAACTACGCCGCCGCCAAGGCCGGCATGCACGGCTTCACCATCTCGCTGGCGCGCGAAAACGCGGCATTCGGGGTGACCGTCAACACCGTCTCACCAGGCTACGTGGCCACCGACATGGTCATGGCGGTGCCGGAAGAGGTGCGCGCCAAGATCGTTGCCGACATCCCCACGGGGCGGCTGGGTCGCCCGGAAGAGATCGCCTATGCGGTGGCATTTCTGGTCGCGGAAGAGGCCGCCTGGATCACCGGATCCAACCTGGATATCAACGGCGGCCATCACATGGGCTGGTAGCGTTTGCTGCACCTTCGCGCTGCAGCATGAAATTTCCTTAGAAATCATGCTGCGCAGCATTTTTTAGGTGTCTACTTAAGAAAATAAGGCTTTTTGCTGTTGCAAGCGCTGTTGCGGTGCGCCATCCTGCGCGCACTATCGTTGTGAGTGAACGTTCCATGGCCGGACTTCGCATCATCAAGAAGTATCCCAATCGCCGTCTTTACGACACGGAAATTTCCAGCTACATCACCATAGAGGATGTGCGTCAGCTCATCATCGACGGCGAAGAATTCGAAGTACGCGACGCCAAGAGTGGCGAAGACCTCAGTCGCGCCGTATTGCTGCAGATCATTGCCGACCGCGAACAGGACGGCGAGCCGATGCTCTCCACCCAGTTGCTGAGTCAAATCATCCGTTTCTACGGCGACTCGCTGCAGGGCTTCATGGGCAACTACCTGGAGCGCAGCATGCAGGTGTTCCTGGATCAGCAGCAGCAGTTTCGCCAGCAGATGGGCAACCTGCTTGGGCAGACCCCGTGGGCGATGATGAATCAGCTGACCGAGCGCAACCTGGAGTTGTGGCAGGAATTCCAGCGCAATTTCGGCGCCGGCTTCGGGCGTCCAGGTGGCCCCGGCATGCCGCCGACACCACCGGGCTCCACGAGTGTGGGCAGCGGCCCGATGGGGACCGGCACGCATAAGGGAACCGGTACGCATCACGCTGCCGGTACCACAGGAACCACCGGCAAGGCCCGCAATCGCGGGTGAAAGACGACGGCTGCGCGGGAGCATGACATGCTCCCGCGCAGCCGGATCAGCGGCCGGCCTGCTCTGTGCAGGCCGAGCAGATCCGCTCCACGTGGTAGCCACGTGCACGCAGACGCTCGACTACGCCGTCGCTACCCAGCAGATGCAGCGTACCGACCACCACCAGCGTGGTTCCGCTGCCTTTACCTAGCCGTTGCTCCAGGAGCGCCACCCAACGCGCATTGCGCTCGACGTTGATGTCCTGGTACAGCGCCGGGTATTGCCGACGCATGTCTTCGGCCATTTGCGTGGACAGCGTATGCACATCGCCATTGCGCCAGGCCGTGTGCAGCTGGCGCACCTGATCGGTGGCCTCCGCCTCGTCCAGCGACTCTTCCAGCAACTGATGCTGCTCGGTGGGCGACATGCCATCGAGCATGGCGATCTGTTGTTCGGCGCGCTCCAGGCCATCGGCCGGTTTGCCCTTGGCCTGTGCCTGCTCCATCAGGTAATGATCCAGACCGGCGTCCGGGTCCATGCCTTGCCGGCTCATCTCGGCCAGGCTGATCGTCAAAGCGACAAACCAGGGCTCGAGTGGCTGCAGGGTGTCGAGCGACATGCCGTATTTGCGCGCGTAGGCGCTCAAGGCCCGCCAGGTTTTTGCATCGAGCGCGTCCTGCAACCGGCGCCCGTCGGTGCGCCGTGCCGCCTGCAGCATGCGGCCGGCCAGCTCCGGCGATTGCGCATCGGAGGGCGGTAGTTCGAACACCAGCCGGTCGGCCTTGGCGAAGGCCTGCATGACATCCGGCGACAGCGGGTAATCGCTGGGCTTGAGCACATGGAACGAGCCCAGTAGATACAGCGTGCCGCCCTTGCCATCGACCTTCCACAGCAACGGCACCGGCGTGCCGGCCGCAGCCTCGCCGCCGGCACGCGCCCAGGTCGGTGCCACCACCCCGCTCCACAGCGCCACGCAGATCAGTGCGCTGCTGCACCATGTTGCAAATCGGGTTCGCGCGCTTGTCTTTACCTCGTCGGTTTTCTTCACGTCAGTGCGGCACCTTGTAAGCCTTCTCGCCCGCCGACACGGCCAGGTCGATACGATTTTCCGGTGGCGGCAACAGACAGGTCGCGAACGGCGTAAACGCGCACGGCGGGGTGTAGGCGCGATTGAAGTCGATCACCACATGCCCGGAGGCATCGGCGACATCCAGATCCAGAAAGCGCCCGGCCGGGTAGCTCCCATGCCCGCTGGTACGGTCGGCAAACACCACGAACATCGGCCGCCCCGGTTCGCCGATGGTTTCCAGCCGATAGGGCTTGCCGTCGCGCTCGAATTCGACTGCCCCCGCGTTCGGCTGCTCGCTGCTGATGCCCACGATATCCACCATCGGGATGGTCTTGCCGACATCGTTGGGCACGTAGCGTCCGCTGATACGCCAGGACGGATCGACTGGCCAGTATTCCAAACCGGCGAAGCCGGTGCGCGATGGTGCATCGGCATGCTTGACCCGCAGCGCATTGCGGTCGCCGCGACGGATCAGGCTCAACACGCCCTTGCCGTCATCGAAATGGATCAAGGTCGGCTGTGGGTCGTCATGGGAGTGGAAGCGGATCCTGCCGGTCAGCGGTTTGCCATCGACGGTCAGCGCTGCGCCGCGCTCGGGCACGAACCAGACCGTGCTGGCCTCGGAGGACACCATGCCCATCTTGGGCGGCCCGACCGCCAGCTTGATGCCGCTGTCGGCGCTGCTGCCAATGTAATGCGCTTTCAGCGATAGCCAATGCAGGCCGACCAGACTTGTCCAGCCGTCTGGCGCACGCAGCTCTGCCAGGCGGGCTTCGCGCCAGGCGGCATTGTCGGCCAGGAATGTCTTGTCCAGGGCGACGGGCGCAGCCGGCGGCGGTGCGTCTTGCACGCACCCGGCCAGCGTCATGAGCACCAGCATGCCGAGCAGCCAGTGCTTCCCCTTGTGCAACCCAGCCATCAACGCCCCCTGAGAAACCAACGATCGATTTCGCCCAGCGTAAACCGTGCCCAGGTCGGTCGGCCATGGTTGCATTGGCCGGAGCGCTCGGTGGCTTCCATATCGCGCAGCAGCGCGTTCATTTCGGGCACGGTGAGGCGCCGATTCGCACGCACTGCACCGTGACAGGCCATGGTCGACAGCAGCTCATCACGCGCAGTGGCGATGCGGCGGCTCTGACCGTGTTCGCGCAGGTCGCCGAGCACATCGCGCAGCAGCGCTTCCGGCTCGGCATTGGCCAGCAGCGCGGGAATGCTGCGTACATGCAGCGATTGCGGGCCGGCGCGAGTGATCTCGAAGCCCAGGCTGGCCAGCGTCTCGGCTTCGCGCTCGGCGGTGTCGGCTTCGCGTTCGCCCACTGCCAGCGTCAGCGGCACCAGCAGCGGCTGCGCGTGCAAACCGATGCTGTCGTGCGCGTTCTTGAGCCGTTCGTAACCGATGCGTTCGTGCGCGGCGTGCATGTCCACCACGATCAAGCCCTCGGCGTTTTCGGCCAGGATGTAGATGCCATGCAATTGCGCGACGGCATAACCGAGCGGCGGTACACCGCTGTCTTGCGAAGTGGCAGGCAAGCCGGTGCCGGAGAAGGTCTGCATGGCCGCGGACTGCTGCTGTGCGCTGCCGGATGGCGGTGCGTACAGCGCGCTGTACGCGGCGCGCGCTTCATCCACACGCAGGCCCAAGGGTGTTTGCGATGGCGTCCAGTTGCCGTAGCCACTGCCGCCGCCGCTGCCGGTTGCGCCACCGTAGTTCGGAGTGTTGGCCATTCCATTCGGTGCAGCACCTGTGTCGCTGGCAGCTTCCGTACCGATGCTGTTGGGCATCGCGCCGGCACGCGTGTGCGCCAACGCGTCCTGCAAGGTGCGATACACGAAATCGTGGATCAGCCGCGCCTCGCGGAAGCGCACCTCATGCTTGGCCGGGTGCACGTTGACGTCCACGCGCGCCGGGTCCAGTTCCAGAAACAACACATACGCCGGCTGGCGGCCATGGAACAGCACATCGCCATAGGCCATCTTCACCGCATGCGCCACGCTGCGATCGCGCACCGAACGGCCGTTGACGTAAAGATATTGCTGGTCGGTACTGGCGCGCGAGTAATGCGGCTGCGCGACCCAACCATGCAGCCGCAGACCGGCGCCGCTGTGATCCACGCGCAAGGCCTGTCGTGCGAAATCTTCGCCCAAGGTTTCGCCAAGACGCGCATCCGAATACAGATCGCCCGGCTTGTAGCGGCGCGAGGGTTTGCCGTTATGCGCCACGCGCAATTCCACATCCGGCCGCGCCAGTGCCAGCGAGCGCAACCATTCTTCGATATGCCCGAGCTCGGTGCGCTCGGCACGCAGGAACTTGCGCCGCGCCGGCACGTTGTAGAACAGCTCGCGCACTTCCACCGTGGTGCCCGGCGCATGCGCACGCGGCGTTACTTCGCCCAGGCGGCCGCCTTCGATTTCCAACGCGGAGCCATGTTCGGCATCGTGGCGGCGCGAAACCAGGGTGAAGCAGCTGACCGAGGCGATCGACGGCAGGGCTTCACCGCGAAAACCGAGTGTTGCCACGGTTTCCAGATCGTCCAGCGAGGCGATCTTGCTGGTGGCATGCCGCGACACCGCCAACGGCAGTTCGTCCGGCGGGATGCCGCCGCCGTTGTCGCGGATACGGATCAAGCGCACGCCGCCTTCCTCCAGTTCGATATCCACGCGGGTGGCGCCGGCATCGAGCGCGTTTTCGACCAGTTCCTTGACCACCGACGCGGGCCGCTCGACCACTTCGCCGGCGGCAATCTGGTTGATCAGGATGTCGGGCAGCTGACGGATCGCCATTAGCGCGCACCCCCGCACTGGAGGCGAAAAACACGAGGCATCGAGAGTGTCACAGGCAAGACGGACGTCGGCACGGCAATCCGGCGGCGCGTGGCGCCGTCATCAGGGAATCAGTGCGGAATGATAGCCGAGCGGCTCAGCGGCTGCCGCCGGCCACGGTGCCAGCGCTGGCATCGGCTTCGGCCTGCGCACGCGCGGCGAACAGGGTGCCCGGCGGCGGCTGGCGGGTAAAGAAGGTATCGATGCCGTCCAGCACGGCCGAGGCGATCTTGCGCTGGTAGGCCGGGTCGATCAGGCGCCGTTCTTCATCCGGATTGGAGATGAAGGCGGTTTCCACCAGCATCGCCGGCATGTCCGAGGTCCGCAGTACCGCGAAGTTGGCGCGTTCCAGAAACGGCTTGTGGTTGTTGCCGATCCGCTTGAGCCCGCCCAGCACGTGGCCGGCAGCATCCTCGGACGCTTTCATATGGCCGCTCTGCGCCAAGTCCAGCAACACATTGGCGAGCGTGCTTTCGGTCTGCTGCAAGCGCACGCCACCGACCAGGTCGGCGGCATTTTCCTTGTCGGCCAGCCAGCGCGCACGCTGCGAGGAGGCCCCCTTGGTCGACAGCACGTAGACCGATGAACCGGTTGCGCTGCGATTTTCTGCGGCATCGGCGTGGATCGAGATGAAGATGTCGGCCTTGGCGGCGCGCGCTTTTTGCGCGCGCATCGGCAGCGGAATGAACACGTCGGTGTCGCGCGTCATGTAGGCCTTCATGCCGGGCGTGGCGTTGATCTGGCGCGCCAGTTCGCGGCCGACCGCCAGGGTGACGTCTTTTTCGCGCTTGCCGGTGGGGCCCATCGCACCCGGGTCCTGGCCACCGTGGCCGGGATCGATTGCCACGATCAACGGCCGCATGCCCGGCGCCATCTTGATCCGCGACGCTTCGCTGGGCAGGACCGGGCGCGGTGGAATGTCGTCATTGTCTGCGCCCGCAACGGCGCCGGAGGCCGGGTTCGGCATGGTTGCCGCGTTGTTGCCGGACGCCGCGCTCATCGGCGCGTTGCCACCGTTCAAGATCGCAGCCGGCGATGCAGCGTTGCCCAACATCGCCACACCTGCTGCTGCATTGGCGGTCGTGACCGTGACGCGATTGGGAGTGTTGTTGGTGGCGTTTGCCGGCATAGCCGTACCGGTCGTCACCGTGGTCGTAGCAACGCCGGGACGCGGCGTCGGCACCCCGCTGGCGACCGTGGTCGGGACGGGCGCCGTCGTAACGGTAGGCATCGCCGATGCAGGCACGTATGGCGCTGGTGCTGGCGGCGGTTGCGTGGATGAGGCGCGCTGCGCAGATGCAGCCAAGGCGGCGGTCGCACGCGCTGCTTCTGCCTGTGCATTGACGGGCGGCTGCGCAATCGCTGGGCGCGGCACCGCCATCGCTGCAGGCGCTGTCGTCGTCGTGGCGGCAGTGGCCGCAACCGGCGTCGGGTCGCCCGGCCACTCGATCACCAAGGTCGAGGCACTACCCAGCGTCTGCATCTGCGGCTTCAGCGGCGTGACCGGCGTTGCCAGCTCGAACACCACCCGGAACGTGCCGGGCACCGGCTGGCCAGTGCGAACCGAAGTCACCAGACCGGCAGCGGCAGGCAGCTTGAGACCACGCACGCCCGCAGAATCGGGAAAATCCACCACCAGCCGATTGGGGTTGGCCAACGACAGCGTCTTGAAGCCGCCGCTGCCGGCAAGCTGAATCTCGGCGCGCGTGCCGGTTGCACCGGTGCTGACACCAACGCTCTTGATTTCGCCGGCCCACGCAGCAAAAACCGCCAGGCTCAGGCTGGCGGTCAGGGCAGAAACACAGAACTGGCGGATCCCCGGTGTCATGGGGCTGGATTCAATCACCCAATAGTGTCAATTGCAAGGTGATTTCCCTTAATAATCCACAACCTGGCGTTCATTGTTCTTGTGAGCCGACAGAAAGCGCCTGCAACTCGGGGTGCTGTGCCAGACGTGCCAGCCAGCCGCGCCCGGTTTCGCTTCGGCCCAACAGCTTGACGCTGCGACCCTCGCCTTCAACGGCCAGTTCCACATCCAGATCCACCGGCGGTAGTGCGCCTGCGCCACGTTCCGGCCATTCGACCAGCCACAGGCTCGCGCCGCCCTCGTCGAGCCCGAGAAAGTCCAATTCGCCGGCATGCCCGATGCGGTACAGATCCAGGTGCCAGGCCTCGTCGCCGGTACTGAGCGGATAGCGCTCGACCAAGGTGTAGGTGGGGCTGCGGATCGGCCCGGTGACACCGAGTGCGCGCAATAGCGCGCGCGCCAGGGTGGATTTGCCGGCGCCGAGATCGCCATGTAGCTGCACCATCGCAGTCGTGGGTCGCACTGCGGCCAGGGCCTGGCCCAGGGTTTCGGTGGCCTGGGCATCGACCAGTTGTGCGGTGAGTTGGTTCATGCAATTGCTCCGGCGTTGGCGAAGCGGCGCAGTTCGGGTAACAAATCCGTTGGCAGCAAGCCGCGCTCGCCGGCGCGGGCGGCCGCATCGCCAGCGCAGGCATGCAACAAGGCACCGAGGCTGGCGGCATCGAACGGCGAACAGCCCTGCGCCAGCAAGGCAGCGATCACGCCGGTCAGCAGATCGCCCATGCCGCCGACCGCCATGCCCGGATTGCCGGCGTCGATGATGCGTGGCACTGCGTGCGGCGCGGCGACCACGCTGCCGGCGCCTTTCAGCACCACAACCGCGTCGAACCGCTTAGCCAAGGCGTCTGCGGCGGCCAGACGGTCGCGCTGGACGTGTGCGGTGGACAGGTCAAGCAAACGGCCAGCCTCGCCGGGATGTGGGGTCAACACGCGCGGCCCGCGGCTCGGCACTGCGTTGGCAGCCAGCAGATTCAGGCCGTCGGCATCGATGACGACCGCGGTATCCGAGGCAAGCACCGCATGCCATAACGCCTGCGCCCAGGCGTCCTGACCCAGGCCCGGCCCCAGTGCGACCACATTGGCCGCATTGGCCAGTGCGGCGATGTCGTCGTCGGCCTGCACCGCGCGCACCATTGCTTCCGGGCAGCGCGCGAGCAGCGGCGCAACGTGCTCGCCGCGGGTGGCGACCTGCACCAGCCCTGCCCCGCTGCGTAGGGCCGCTTCGGCGGTGAGCATGATCGCGCCGCCGCTGCCAAGGTTGCCGCCCACGCACAGCACCCGCCCGGATTCGCCCTTGTGCGTATTGCGTCGACGCGGCCGCAACTGCGCGGCCAAGGCGTCGATGTCCCAACTGTGCGCGGCAGGCGTCAGCCCGTCGAACGCGGCATCCGGCACCTCAAGCGAGGCAATCGCGCGCTCGCCGGCATGCTCCAGCGCATCGCCGGTGTACAGCCCGATATGCGGCACGATGAACTGCAAGGTGGCCTCCGCGCGCACTGCGGCATCGAAGGCCACGCCGTGATCGGCATCGATGCCGCTGGGCACATCCAGCGCGAACACCGGCACGCCGGCTGCGTTGATGGCCTCGATCAACCTCGCGGTCTCGGCATCCGGCGCGCGGTTGAGGCCGATGCCGAACAGCGCATCGACGATCACATCGGCCTGCGCCAGCGGAGACGGAAACAACGCGATCGCGCCACCAACGCCCAGGTAATCGGTGCAGGCCCGCTGTGCCAGCGCCGAGGCCGGGCCGTGCTCTGGAAGATGCACCACCCGCACATCACGCCCGGCCCGCTGCGCCAGGCGCGCCAGTACATAGCCATCGCCACCGTTGTTGCCGGTGCCGCACACCACCACGATGCGGCGCGCCTGCGGCCAGCGCTCCAGCAGGTAATGCCAGGCGGCCTGCCCGGCGCGTTGCATCAACAGATAGCCATCGCCACCGAGCAGCGCGGTGGCCTGCGCATCCAGCCTGCGCGCGGCGGCGGTGTCGTAAAGATCGAGCGGTGCGTACATGCCGGGAATTCTATACTTGTCGCCATGTCTGCCGTCCTCGCCCGCCCCGACCCCACCGACGCCGCCGCGCGCATCCGTGCGCTTGCGCGCGAGGCCGGCTTTCAACGTTGCGGCATCACCGGCATCGAACTGGGCGAAGACGAGGTACATCTGCGCAGCTGGCTGGAAGAAGGCCTGTACGGGACCATGCACTGGATGGCCCAGCACGGCGACAAACGCTCGCGTCCGCACGAGCTGGTGCCCGGCACCTTGCGGGTGTTGTCGGTGGGCATGGACTACGGCCGCAAGGACGACTCTGAAGCCTGGAACACCTTGCACGACGGTCGCCGCGCCTATGTGGCGCGCTATGCGCTGGGGCGCGATTACCACAAGCTGATGCGCAACCGGCTGCAGAAACTGGCCGAGCGCATCCAGGGCGAAGTCGGCGCGTTCGGCTATCGCGTATTCGTCGATTCCGCACCGGTGCTGGAGCGCGCATTGGCGCGCAACGCCGGGCTGGGCTGGATCGGCAAGCACACCTGCCTGATCGATCGCAATGGCGGCTCGTGGTTCTTCCTGGGCGAGATCTACCTCGATCTGCCGTTGCCCATCGACATCCCGGCCACCGCACATTGCGGCACCTGCACGCGCTGCATCGACATCTGCCCGACCCAGGCCATCATCGCCCCGTACCGGCTGGATGCGCGCCGCTGCATCGCCTATCTCACCATCGAACACGAGGGCGCAATCCCTGAGCAGATGCGCAAGCCGATCGGCAACCGCATCTTCGGCTGCGACGACTGCCAGCTGGTCTGCCCCTGGAACAAGTTCGCCCAGCGCACCGACGAAGCCGATTTTCGCGCCCGCAACGACCTGGATGTAGCGACGTTGCCGCAGCTGTTCGCGTGGAACACGGACGAGTTCCTGCGCCGCACCGAGGGCAGCCCGATCCGCCGCAGCGGCCACGAACGCTGGCTGCGCAATATCGCAGTGGGGCTGGGCAATGCGCCCGGCACGCCGGAGGTGTTGGCGGCACTGGAAGCCCGTCGCAACGACGATTCGGAACTGGTACGCGAACACGTGGGTTGGGCGCTGGCGCAACACGGCCTGTGAGCGTCCGCATGATGCACTCACACATGCGCATCGCCGCTACGGGATAATGCCGCGATGGCCGACCGCAACGAACAGATCCTCACCCCCAGCCAGCTCAACACGCTGGCGCGCGATCTGCTGGAAGGCAGCTTCCCGCTGGTCTGGGTGGAAGCAGAGCTGAGCAGCGTCACGCGCCCCTCTTCGGGCCATCTGTATTTCACGCTCAAGGACGCACGTGCGCAGATCCGTTGCGCGATGTTCAAGCCCAAGAGCACCTGGCTGAAGTTCCAGCCACGCGAAGGCCTGCGCGTGCTCGCACGCGGACGTCTCACCCTGTACGAAGCGCGCGGCGACTACCAGCTGGTGCTCGACCACATGGAAGAAGCCGGCGAAGGCGCCTTGCGCCGCGCCTTCGACGAGCTGCGCGCGCGCCTGGCCGCCGAAGGTTTGTTCGATGCCGAGCGCAAGCAGCCGTTGCCGGCGCATGTGCGGCGGTTGGCGGTGATTACCTCACCCAGCGGCGCAGCAGTGCGTGATGTGCTCAGCGTGCTGGCGCGACGTTTCCCGCTGCTGGAAGTGGACCTGCTGCCCTCGCTGGTGCAGGGCGACAGCGCCGCCGCGCAGATCACCTCGCTGCTGCAGCGCGCAGACGCCTCCGGGCGCTACGACGTCATTCTGATTACCCGCGGCGGCGGCTCACTGGAAGATCTGTGGGCGTTCAACGACGAGCGCCTGGCCCGCGCAATTGCCGCCGCGCAGACACCGGTGGTGTCGGCGGTTGGCCACGAGACCGACTTCAGCCTGAGCGACTTCGTTGCCGATGTGCGTGCGCCTACGCCCTCGGTGGCCGCCGAGTTGCTGGTGCCCGATCAACGCGAGCTGGTCGCCCGCGTGCGGCGTGCACATGCGCGCATGGCCCAGCTGCAACAACACGTGCTGGGCACCGCGATGCAGCGCGCCGATCGGCTTGCATTGCGTCTGCGTGCGCACAGCCCGCAGGCGCGGTTGCAACTGCTGCACCGCCGCCAGGAAGATGCCGGCCGCCAGTTGCGTGCACGCATGACCCAGGTACTGGAGCGGCTGCAGGCACGTGTGCAACGTGGGCAGGCACGCCTGCATGCGCACAACCCGCAACGCGATCTGGCCAACTTGCAGCAGCGCCTGCAAGCCTTGCATCCGCAGGCAGCCATGCAGCGACGTTTGCAACACGATCAACTGCGGCTGCGTGGTCTTGCGCGCTCGCTGGAAGCGGTCAGCCCGCTGGCCACGGTGGCGCGCGGCTACGCCATCGTGACCCGCCCCACCGATGGCAGCGTGGTGCGCAGCGCTGGCGCGGTGAGTCCCGGCGAGCGCCTGCGTGCGCAGCTGGCCGATGGCAGCATCGAGGTGCGGGTCGAGCCCGGCGACGGCTAATAGAGGCGAACAAACCCTCTTGAACGCTGTGTCGATGGCGGCAACATGTTTGGCACCCTCGGCTTCGTTGACGCGTGGAGTGATATCGAAGAATGGCAGCGACATTGATCGAATAGAAAGGCACTAATCAGAACGTCTGTCATCGGACAACCGCGCGGCATGCGCTGCTTGAACAATGCGCACCGACCTTCCCGACTGGCCCTTGCCCGCCCACCGTCGCGGGACCTTACGCGGCATGGATGCCGCGTAAGAGCCTTATCTGTTCGGATTCTGGCAGTTTGGGCGTCGAGAGCCGGCGTGGGCCACCGTGAGAGCCTGGATCGTTACCGATCGTCGTGTAGCTGGGTGCCCACGCCGGTTTCTCCCCTGTATCGCCCGAACGGTTGCCAGAGTGGCCACTCGTAGACGTAAGGCTGGGCAGGCAGGGGAGCTCTCGACCCTTCAAGCCTAACGGAGTTTGCCCATGAATGGCATCGGGATTGATGTGTGCAAGGCCCGGTTGGATGTGGCCGTCTACCGCGGCCCGTGCGCGCAGTTTCACAACACCCCCGCAGGCCATCGCAAGCTAGTGTCCTGGCTGGCACAGCGCGAGGTTGGCCAGATTGTCCTGGAGGCCTCTGGCGGCTATGAACAGCGGGTACTGGATGCGTTGTTCGACGCCGGCCACCGGATCGTGCGGGCCAATGCGCACCGCTGCCATGCGTTCGCCGCCGCCATCGGCCTGCCGGCAAAGACAGATCGTCTAGACGCGATCAATCTGGCTTGCATGGCCCACACGCTGGAGCTACGTCCCTACCACCCCACGGAGCCTTGGCGGCGACGGCTGCGCGAGTTTGTGCGTGCGCGACAGCAACTCGTGGAGCTGACAACAAGCGCGCACAACCAGTTGGAGCAGGTAACGGACACGCGCTTGCGCCGCGTGCTGCAGGCCAATATCGCGCAGATGAAAAAGACCTGTGTGCGATTGGAACAGCAGATTGCCGAGCAGGTCGGCCAGCAACCGCAGTTGGAAGCAATGCGCTCGTTCAAGGGCGTCGGGGCGACCCTGCAAGCGGTGATCGCCAGCTACCTGCCGGAGCTGGGCACCCTCGATGGGAAGACAATTGCCAAGCTGGTCGGCGTGGCTCCCATCGCCCATGACAGCGGACAGATGCGCGGCCTGCGCCGGATCCGCGGCGGGCGGATCGAGGTGCGCAACGTGCTGTACATGGCGTGCCTGTCTGCGATCCAGCACGAGCCGCGGATCCGGGAGTTTTATCGATCGCTGCGGGCACGCGGAAAGCCCGGCAAGGTCGCCATCGTGGCGGCGATGCGCAAGATGCTCGTCATCCTCAACGCGCGAGCACGAGACGCTCACGCTGCAGACGTCCAAACCGTCCCGACCTGAGTGACCATGCTCTCGATGGATCCGCCGGCTGCTGACCAGCGGCCGGCGTTCCCGTGCCAGGCTTCCACAACGGTCTGAACCCCCTCCAACAACACAGTTGCTACACGGACGTACTTGCGGCGTGTCCCGCGATGGTGGGCGGGCAAGGGCCCTGCAACCAAGCCGCAGATCAGCCGCTCTACACCCGATGTATCCAAGGTGTTCGATCACTCCAGGCCAAACGAGAATTCGCGTCGCAGCGTCGTCGAGATGCATCAAATGCCTGGTTCAAAAGTTCAGCGCGTCGAGAGCGCAAGGCCCTCACTGCTCGCGGGACACGCCGTGAATCAGTCATGGAGAATCCTTGGCGGCATCCCGATGCCGCCAAGGGTCCCGCAAGCGGTAAGGGCATCGCACCTGGCGACTCGGTCGTGTGCTGTTGGTCGCGCCGCCCCTCAACCACGGCTGGGCGTGGACGTCTGCACCGCATGCTGCCAGCCTTGCAGCAACACTTCGGCCAGCACCGCAGGATCATGGTCGAAGTGATGACCACCCGGGCGCGCAACCACCTCGACACCGCGTGCGCGTAACTCAGGGCACAGCGTGTCCTTTTCCTGATTGCCGTAGATGCATTGCAGGCGATGCGCGTCCAGCGACTGGATCGCCGGTTCCACATCGCGCTCGGCATCGTTGTGCCACCCCAGCCAGCCGCCGACGCGCACCTTGAAATCGGCCTGGTGACCAAGGCCGAGCAAGCTGACGAATTGCACCGAGGCACGCTGCTGCGGCGACAGCTCAGGATAGGCGAACGGCAACACGTCGGCGCCGAACGAGTAGCCCACCAAGGCGACGTGTTGGATATGCCAGCGCTGCCGATAGGTTGCGATCACCCGATCCAGATCCGCCCCGACCTGCTGCGGCGTGCGGCTGCCCCAGAAGTAGCGCAGGCTGTTCCAGCCCACCACCGACACGCCCTGCTGCTGCAACTGCGCGGCGATGCCTTTGTCCAGCTCGCGCCAACCACCATCGCCGGACAGCATCACCACCAGGCGGTCGCTGCCGGGCGCATGCAGTTCCACCAACGGCAGATCGCCCACGCCTTGCGCCTGCGCTGCCTGGAAATGGCCAAGGGTTGCGGCGGCAATCTGCATCGGCTTGGCGTCGTCGACCAGATCATCAAGAAAGCCCTGATTCGCATCGGGCACATCGCGTGAGCAGGCCAGGCCGACATCGCTGGCGCCGCCATCGGCAACAACCGCGCCCCCGAGCACGTCCGGCGCCGCTGAGGCCATCGCCTGGCGTGCCAGCACCGCACCATCGCCCTGCCCCACCAGCACCGGCGGCAGGAACGCATCCACGTGCTCGGCGCGCAGCAACTTCTTGCCCAGCCGCTCGGCATCGTCGGCCAGCGAGCTGCAGGCGGCGCGGTGAGACCGCACACGTTCGCGGTAGCTGGCGGTATCGATCACCGCGACCAACGCGCCGTCGTTGCTCAACATCCCGGCAAGCCGCTGGCCGTCCTGGGGATGGCCGCTGTCGGGCAACAGCACCACCATCGCCTTGGGCGTGCCCTCGGGGCGCACCACTTCGACCGATCCGTAATGCCCGGCAGTATTTCCATCCTGGAGATGCCGCGCTACCGCGTAGCCGCTGCCACCGATCAGCAGCACTGCGATCACCCAACGAAACAAACGGATTCCCCAGTTCATCGCAGCCATCCTTCAGAAGTGCTGGCACTGCAGACCGCAGCGAACGCCAGTGGGTTCCGGAGCGGTTCGGAGGCTGTTCGCTGGGGTTAAGCCTGCACACCGGGGGACAGGTGGACAGCCGTGAACAACACCGGACCGGTGCTCACCGGGAAACTACATCCGGCGCGCGGCAATCGCACCCCGACCGGCGCCAAAAACGTCGATCTGCGCTGCTGCGATCACACCCTTGGCGGCGACAGGCATGCCGCCCGGACCGCCGCCCTAGATGCCGCGCGCCACGCGGAAACCGATGCGCGCGCTGGTGCTGTCGGAGTCCTGCGACTGCCGCCAGGCCGCGCGCGTCTGCTGCGGGGAATTGGCCCAGCTGCCGCCGCGGATCATGCGCTGCCGGCAACCGGGGTTGAACCACGCGGCACCGTCGGCCGGCGCGCGCCGGTAGCTGGCATGCCAGCAGTCGGCCACCCACTCGCTCAGATTGCCGCCCATGTCGTGCAGGCCCCAGGCATTGGCGCGAAAGCTGCCCACCGGCGCCGGCCCCCAGAAACCGTCGCCATAGCCGACGAAGCCGTTGTTCCAGTGCCGGCCACTGCGCGAGACATCGTTGCCGCCGGTGAAATTGCCCGCATCCAGCGGCGGCGAGCCGACATTGCCCCACGGATAACGCCCGGTGGTGCCGGCGCGCACCGCGTATTCGAACTCGGCCTCGCTGGGCACGTGGTAATGGCGGCCGGTCTGTTCCGACAACCAGCTCGCATAGGCCTCGGCGTCGCGGATGCTGACGTGCATCACCGGGCTGTTGGGCGCGGCCTGCGCGCCGTTGTAGTCGGATTGCCAATCCACCCCGCTGCGGCGGATGAAGTTGCCGCTGCGCTCGTCGTACACCACCGAGTGCCCGCGTCGGGTGGCACGCGGGCGGGCGCCGGTCGCCTCGATGAATTGACGAAACTCGGCGACGGTCACTTCGGTGATCGACAGCGCAAAACCCCGAGCGAAGCGCACGTAATGCGCGGGGCGCTCGTTGTCGGACGCCCCTGGCTCGGCGTCGCCTGCGCCCATCTGGAACGCGCCATGCGGCACCACGATCATCTGCGGCCCGCGCCCGCCGACCTTGAGCCCATCGGTGAACACCTGCCCGGGGCGAAAACTGCCGTAATGGGTGGCCAGTTCCAGACGACGACGCAGATCGCCGGCCACCGGGTCGCCCGGGTCGGCGATGCGCAACACTTCGGCCAATTTTTCGCCGGCCGGCTTTAGCCCCCGCGGCGAGTTCAGATCGTGCAGGCCGGCATCGTGCAAAGCGGCGATCTGTGCGTGGCGCATGCGCTCCACGCGTGCCCGTGCATCGGCAATGGTCGGCGCGCGCTCGCGCACCTGCCCGGCCATCTGCAACCAGTAACGCGCAGCGATGAAATCGCCTGCCTCGGCAGCCTGCTCGGCACGTGCCAGCAAGCCGCTTTCCACGGCCGCAAGTCCCTGCCGCGTGCGTGGGTTGTCGGGGTCCAGCCGGGCCGCATCGCGAAAATTCACCAGCGCGCCATTGCCGTCTTCGCCCAGCCGCCCACCGCGCAGATCTTCTTCGCCGGCACGGTTGAAGCCGAGCACGCGCTGCGCGGTCTCGACCGCACTCTGCAGCGCGCGCACCTTGGGATCCTGCGGCGCCAGCGCCAGGGCCACGATGGCCAGCTCACGCGCCTGTTCGAGCGCATCGTCCTGGCGCTCGGTCTGTTCGATCAAGTCCTCGCCGCGCTCGATCAACCGGCGCCGCGCCTGCTCCAGCCCGCGACGGCTGGCCGCATTCTTGCCGTCGGCACGTTGCTGGATCGCCAGATACAACGGGATCGCATCGTCGGCACTGCGAAACAGCCGATCTTCCTGCAAGGCCTGGTCGGCACGCTTGCGCGCCTGCGCCAAAGGTTCGTCGCCCAGGTCCACTGCCGGCGGGCGCCATTGCGCCACGGTCTCGGCGGATTCTTCGCCACTGATCGAGACATTCGGCTTGCTCGGCGCCGCAGCCGCGGCTGCAGGTTGTGGCGCAGCGGCAGGCGCTGGCGTGGGTGCACGCGAACAGGCGCACAGGCTTAGCGCGACCAGTCCCCACGCTGCCATCCGGTTACCGCACTCACCCACCACCTGCTCCTTCCAGTGCTCTGCCGCACGACAGGCGATCGCGACGTTAGGCTATTCTGCGCGTTCTGCGCAAACCCTCGCTGTCGACGGAAATCACGTGCCCCATTGGATCACCCACCCCTCCGAGCTGACGCAACGCCTGCACGCAGCGCGTCCGTCCCGCATTGGCCTGGACACCGAATTCATTCGCGAACGCACCTACTGGCCGCAACTGGCGCTGGTGCAGATGGCCATCGGCGAGGAGATCCTGCTGATCGACCCGCTGATTCCGGGCATGAACGCGGCGCTCGGGGAGTGGTTGACCGCCACCGATATCGTCAAGGTGATGCACAGCGCCAGCGAAGATCTGGTCACCTTCAAATGCGCCTGCGGGGTGTTGCCGCGGCCGTTGTTCGATACCCAGATCGCCGCTGCGCTGGCCGGTGTCGGCGGTGGCATGGGCTATCAGAAGCTGGTGCAGGAAGTGACCGGCACCTTGCTGACCAAGGGCGAGACGCGCTCGGACTGGATGCGCCGCCCGCTCTCGCCCGCACAGCTGGAATACGCCGCCGACGATGTGCGCTATCTGTTTGCAATTCATGACGAACTCAGCCGCCGTCTGACCGAGCAGGACCGCCTGGGCTGGCTGGCCGAAGACGCCGAGCGCCTGCTCGCCACGGTGGAGCACGACGATGGCGAGCGTTGGCCGCATGTGAGCCTGCGCACCGCGCAATTCTTGGAACCTGCCGCGCAGCGTCGGTTGCTGCGGCTGCTGCGCTGGCGCGATCTGCAGGCGCGCCAGAGCGACCGCCCGCGCAGCTGGATCCTGGACAACGAACTGGCCAGCCAGCTGGCGCGTTTTCCGCCCGACGATCTGGATGCACTGCTGCACCAGTTCGACAAATTCCCCAAGGCGCCGCGCAAGCTTGCCGCCGCAGTGTGGGACGCGCTCAACACACCGCTGCCGGACGAGGACCACGCGCCGCTGGCGCAGGCGGCCACCGACGGCAGCAAGGCCGTGCTCAAGCGCCTGCAGGACGCGGTGGCCCAGCGCAGCCGCGAACTGGGCCTGCCGGACGGCATCCTGGCCTCGCGTCGGCATCTGGAGAGCCTGATCGAACAACACAGCTGGCCGGCCCCGCTCGGCCAATGGCGCCGCGAGGTGCTGGAGGCGCAAGTGCTGCCGCTGCTGGATGACGCCACCGCGCAGTGATCGCAATCATCGCGCTGCCCGCTGCTGTATCGTAACGGCCGGGTTTGCTGCACATCCAGACGCTGGGCAGCCCCCCGTGACCTACCGAAAAAACCGGCCACACAGGCCCCGTGACAGGCTTTTTCACGGCATGTGCGAGCCCCGAACACGCAGCGGCCGCCCCCGGGCCGCATGCCATAATGACGCGCGCCCTCCGGGCGGCGTCTCCACTACTTTTATTCCGAGGCCATACCTCTGTGAGCAATACCACTTCGAAACTGGATTCCATCGCACAAGCCAAAGCCAAGCTGCTGGAGGAACTGCAGAAGCTGGAAGAACAGGAAAAGACCGAGCGCGCCAGCGAGGCATCTTCTGCACATGCCACCATCGTCTCGCTGCTCGAACAGTTCGCCGGCCACTTCAACACCAAGCAGCGCAACGATATCGCCGGCTACCTGGGCACCAGCACCGCACGCAAGGAAGTGGTCAAGAGCGGCCGTAGCGAAGTCAAGCCGAAGTACGAACTGCCACACACCGGCGAAACCTGGTCCGGACGCGGCCGCACCCCCAAGGCCTTTGCTGCATGGGAAGGCTCGGTGTCGTACAAGGAATGGAAGGCCAAGAACCCGGACCTCAAGTTCCCGCTGATCGGCGAGTGATTGCAGCGCGTCATTGATCCGGATCGCATCCTTGACGGTGCGGTCCGACACCGCAAGCCAGCGCTTGGCGAACCGCGCGGCATATGGTTAGAATCCAAAGCACGTGGGGCGGTAGCTCAGCTGGGAGAGCGTCGCGTTCGCATCGCGAAGGTCGAGGGTTCGATCCCCTTCCGCTCCACCATTGTTTTTCAAAGAATCCTCGGGAACCACTGGTTGCCGGGGATTTTTTGTTTGTCGCGGGCTTGGCGGCATTCGGGTTACTCACTCGGCGTCGAGCTGGACTTTTGAGCGTGCGCAGCCATGACAACGGAACCATGCCGCCAGGATCACACCGCGCGCGCTAACGTCCGTTTCTTCATTCACCCTGGACACGCACGCCATGAGCAATGAGCAGAAACAGCCCGACAACGTCACAGAGAATCAGCATGGCGCTGCCGAAAGCCAGCAGGACCGTCAGCACGATGAGGCGGCCAAGCAGCGCCCGGGCCAGAAGGACTTGCAGATAGATAAAGAAAACAACCGCCGTCCGCACGGCAACGCCGGTCAGGGCGAGTGATGCCACTGCGATGTCCGCACGCAGTCAGCCGGGACCAAGAGCGGCTAGCAAAACTATTGTGCGGCCGCCAGGCGCGCGCGGTCGGTGCTCGCAATCGGCATGTACCACTCGTACACTCCGGTTCCTGCGCGCCGCCCGCAGCCACCTAACGACCGCTCGCTCCGTTTTGTTAGCCGCTCTAAAATGGCGCGATGCGTACGCGCAGTGGCTCCTGTGGCAAGATCTAGGCACGCGCTCGCCGCCAGGGTGGCTGGCGCGCTGGTTCCAACAGTCAGGCGATGGCTCGGTCGTACCGGCCATCGCCGCGCTCGCACCTTGTCTTTCATCGCCTGACGGCGCCCTGTTCCGGTGGTCCTTTGCATGCAGAATCCCGACGCGCCCGCGTTGAGCCTGATCCACGCGACACTGTTGCCCGGCGGCATCAATGCGACCTTCGGCGCGCGCATGCCGGCCAATGAAGACGATCGCCTGGCCGCACTGCACGATTACCAGATCCTGGATACCGCGCCCGAGCCCAGCTACGACGAATTCACTGCGATCGCTGCGGCAGTGTGCCGGACGCCGATGGCGCTGATTTCGCTGATCGACACGCAACGTCAGTGGTTCAAATCCAGGATCGGCATGCAGCCGCGCGAAACGCCGCGCGATCTGTCGTTCTGCGCGCACGCCATTCTCGAACCCGATCAGGTGATGGAAGTCGGCGACACCCATCTGGACGCGCGTTTTGTCGACAATGCACTGGTCACCGGTGAACCGCAGATCCGCTTCTATGCAGGTGCCCCGCTGCTGACCTCTGACGGTATCGCGCTGGGGACGCTGTGCGTGCTGGATCGCACGCCGCGGCGCCTGTCGGTGGCCGAACGCGACGCACTGAAGGCGCTGGCGCGGCAAGTCGTCACTACCATCGAGTTGCGCCACGCAGCCAAGCTGGTCGAGCTGGACGCGCTGCGCGACGAGCTCACCGGCTTGTGGAATCGCGCCGGTCTGGAGCGCGCAGTGCACGCGCTTGCAGACACGCCGAGTGCTTCGCCTGAGCCATCGCTCGGCTTTCTGCTGATCGATCTGGATGGTTTCAAACGGCAGAAATTGCAGGCCGGCGCGGCTGCGGCGGATGCAACACTGGTCAAGGCCGCAAGAATCATCGAAGCGCAGCTGCCGCCTACCGCAAGTGTGGCCCGATTGAATTCGGATCAGCTGTGTGTGGCATTGCCGTCGACGTCGGCGCAGGTCGCTGTGGAAACCGCCGAACGGATCCGCGCGGCAATCGAAACGACCACCTGGCCGAATGCTCCATTGACGGTCAGCATCGGGCTGGTGGATGCACCCGCCTGCGATTTGCACGACACCAACGCCTTGCTGGCGCGCGCGCGGCATGCATTGCAGATCGCGCTACACAGCGGGCGCAACCGCGTGCATCGCTTCGCAGGTTGGTACCTGCAGGATTGATTGGTAGCGCTCGCCAGATGCCTGGTGCAGGCGTCTGGCGAGGCTGCAGCTCAGGCGGCCAGTGCATCGGCAGTGCCGGCAATCTCCTCGACATGCAGCACCTGCTCCATCTCCAGCAACACCACGAAGCGCTCGCCCACCTTGCCCATGCCGCGCAGCAGGTCGCGGCGGATATGCGTGCCGAATGAGGGCGCCGCTTCGATGTCCTGATCGGCCAGTTCGATCACCGCGTTGACCGCATCGACCAGCACCCCGATCACCTGCGGTCCCTGCGCCTGTTCGGTGGCCAGGATCACGATGCAGCTGCGTTTACTGATCGCGCTGTCGGCACGCCCCAGCCGCGATTGCAGATCCACCACCGGCACCACCGCACCGCGCAGATTGATCACCCCGCGCACGCAGGCCGGCATCGACGGCACCGGCGTGGGGGCCCGGTACTGGATGATTTCGCGAATGCCAAGAATGCTGATCGCAAAGGTTTCGCCATCCAATTGGAAGGTCAGGTATTGGGCCGCCGCATCGGCGTCGGCAGGCATCACATCGGGGGTCTGTGCAGTCATCGATCGGTCTCTCAGAAGCGGGCGAACTGGCCTTCGTCCGGGCCCTCGGACATGGCGTAGGCAGGCGCTGCAGTGCTGCGCCAACCGCGTGCAGCTGCGGCGCGTGCCGGACGTGCGGCGACCGCCTTGCCGCGCTTGGGCGGCGTACTCGCAGACCCCTGCCCGCCCAGGCGGAAGAACGCCATGCTCTGCTGCAGTTGTTCGGCCTGCGCGCTCATCTCTTCGGCAGTGGCGGCCAGTTCTTCGGACGCGCTGGCGTTCTGCTGGGTGGTCTGACTGAGCTGCACCACCGCCGAGTTGATCTGACTGACGCCGGAGGATTGCTCTTCGGAAGCGGCGGAAATCTCCTGCACCAGATCCGAGGTGCGCTTGATGCTGGGCACGATGGTGTCGAGCAGACGGCCGGCACGATCGGCCAGTTCGACGCTGGAACTGGCCACCTCGCCGATCTCCTGCGCGGCCACCTGGCTGCGTTCGGCCAGCTTGCGCACCTCGGCGGCGACCACCGCAAAGCCCTTGCCATGCTCGCCGGCGCGCGCCGCCTCGATCGCCGCATTGAGCGCGAGCAGATTGGTCTGGTACGCAATGTCGTCGATGATGCCGATCTTCTGCGCGATCTGCTTCATCGCCTGGGTGGTGGCGACCACCGCTTCGCCGCCTTCGATGGTTTCCTTGGCGGCCTGCGTGGCCATGCCGTCGGTGATGCGGGCATTTTCAGTGTTCTGGCTGATCGATGCGGTCATCTGTTCCAGCGAGGCGCTGGTTTCTTCCACACCGGCGGCCTGTTCGCTGGCGGCCTGCGACAGGCTCTGCGCGGTGGCGCTGACTTCTTCCGACGCGCTGGCCAGGGTCTCGGCACTGGTGTTGACCTCGCCGACCACCTGCGACAGCTTCTGCACCATCGTGCGCATCGCTTCGAGCAACTGCGCGGTCTCGTCACGGCCGTGCACGTCGATGCGCATGGTCAGGTCGCCTTCCGACAGCCCGTTGGCCACCGCCACTGCGCGGCGGATCGGGCCGGTGACGCTACGGCTGATCACCACGCCGAGAATCGCGCCGAGCAGCACGCCGCCACAGATGATGGCGATCAGCAACTGGGAGCTGCGCGCGTGGATGCTGCCGGCTTCGGCATTGGCCGAGGCGGCGCTGCGCTCGCGCAGGCCGCTCAGATCGGTCATCAAGGTATCGACCTCATCCGAGCTGGCACGCACCGCACGCGACAGTTCGGCCAGTTCCGGGTTGGCGTCGCGCAAGGCTTCGCGGTTGGCCGCATCGATGAAGCGGCCGCGCTCTTCCAGGTATTTCTGCCAGGCGCGATCGAACTGCGCCAGCTTGTTCCTGCCTTCCTCGGTCTGGAAACTGGAGCGCGCGCGCGTCATGTAATCGACCACCTTGGCGGTGTACTTGTCGATGTTCTGCACGTGCGACTGACGCTCTTCGGCGCTGCTGGCCAGCAGCAGATTGGCGCGTGCGCGGCCGGCGTAGATGAGGTTGATGTTGGCCTCTTTGACGTTTGACAAGCCCAGCAGCTCGCGCTCATACAGCGAGGTCGACAGGTCGCTGATACGACCGGAGTTGGAATAGCCCACCCACCCGATGCATGCGCCGATCGCCGAGACGATCAGGAACGCCACGATCAGCCTGGTTCCGATTCTGAAGTTGCCTAACATTGGGGAGTTCTCATAAGGATGGTGCGTGTGCGACCTGCAGTGCAGGGTCGCCCGGTGGCGTAATGCGGGCCGCTCACTGCGATGCGGCTTGTCTAACCAATCGCTAATGGCTATCGGCGACGCCAAAACGCGCTTGAGATGAAAACCGCAACTGAATGCGCATTCACGTCGTTGGATATGCGCTTTTGTGACCGGTCATGCGCTAGCAAGGCCCGACATTCGGAAAATTCCTACCCCGGATTCGTGCCCTGTCCGGGACAGTCCGCAGGGACATCACGCTTGCGTGGTTAGGCTTGGCGTATGTCGCCACAACCACTTCCACGCAGCTTCTATGCGCACGATGCCCGCCAGGTCGCGCCGCGATTGCTCAACAAGGTATTGGTCAGCGCGGACGGACGCCATGGCCGCATCACCGAGGTCGAGGCGTACTGCGGCAGCGAAGATCCGGCCGCGCATTCGTTTCGCGGCATGACCCCACGCACGCAGGTGATGTTCGGCGCGCCCGGGCATCTGTATGTGTATTTCATCTACGGCATGCATTGGGCGATCAACGCGGTGTGCGGCGGTGCGCCCGGGCATGCGGTGCTGATCCGCGCGCTCGAGCCGCTTGCCGGAATCGCCTCCATGCAGGCCGCGCGCAGCGCCGCCCCGCTCAAGACCTTGACCACCGGGCCCGGTCGCCTGGCCCAGGCATTCGGTGTGAGCGCGACGGACAATGGACTGGATCTGACCGACGCCAGCGCACGCCTGTGGATCGAGGACGACGGCTTGCCGCCGCCGTCAGAGTCGCTGGCAACGCCGCGCATCGGCATCCGCAAGGCGATGGATGCGCGGTGGCGCTGGGTGGTGCCCGATAGCCGCTATCTGTCGCGTCCGCTGCCACGGACGACCGGCGCGCGCGCGGTGCTGCCGGGTGACTGAGCCAGCCACTGTTCCATCGGCGTCTGCTCGGCGGCACCTGGGCCACGTTGCAGCAAGCGCAGTGCCTGTTCGGCTTGCTCAGCGGTGAGTTCCTGCAGCGGCTGGAAGCGATCTGCCGCCCACACCGCCACCGGCAGGCCATCGAGATAAGCGACGCGATTGCCCGGCACACGTGCGATGCGCTCGCCCGGCAGAAGACTGCCGAGCAGATTACCGGGGTCGCTCGCACTCACGCACACCCACTGCCCTTGCAGCGGCTGCGCACGCACCCGGCGCAACGCGGCAATCGCGTCCGGCAACGCGAATTGTTCGCCGGACAGGCCCGCGATAAAGCGACCACCCCGGATCTCGCCGCGCGCTTCCAGCCGTTGATACATGCGCAGCAATTCGCGCCACGGCGGTAGCCATGCGGCCTCGCGTTCGAGCAACCGCCAACACACCACGCCATAACGACGCAGCAGCGTGCGCGCAACGTGTTCGAGGGTCTCCTGATGCCGCTCGCCGGCTTCGGCCAACGGCAATTCCGGCAGCGTGCGCACCGGTGCCCAGCGACCGGCATCGCGAATGCCTAGCGCACTGGCACGGCGACGTTGGCGCGACAGCGCGCTCGGCCGCTTCGAGGCCGGTACCAGCAGCGCACGCAGCCCGGCGTAACTGTCGCAATGCGCGCGGCCACGCATCACCAGCTCGCTCAACGCGTCTTCCAGCTCGGTACTCATCAAGCGGGCGGCATCGGCGATCTCATCGAAGAACAACGCGCCTTGCTGCTGCAACACCTCTGCCACGCGCTGCGCGCGCGAGCCCAGGGGTGTGTCATCGACGCCGCGTGCCAGGCTGCTCCAGCGCTGCGCTTCGCGACGCGGCAATAACACGATCGGCGTTGCGCGCAACGCGGCACCGCTGCGGCCACCGCCGGGGCGCAAGCGTGCCCACACGGTGCGCCCGGCCGTGCACAACTCGTCCAGCCACGCCGGTTGGTAGTCGCGTACGCGCGCAGGTAGCAGCTCACTCTCCCACAGCAGCGCGGGCGCTTCGAAGCCTTCCAGCTGCCCGACAACACCGGCCAATGCATCCGGCCCGGCCACACGACTGACGCTGTCGAGGTGCTGCCACTCGAACAGAAAGCGCGCGTAATCGCGTTGCGACACCGGTTCGATCTCGCGGCGCAATCGCCCCAGGGTGTAGCGATGGATGCGCGCCAACAGATGGCGTTCGCACCATTCCTCCGACTGCGCCTGCGCACTGAACTGCCCGGCCATGACATAGCCCTCGCGCTGCAATGCCGCCAGCGCGAGCACGATCTCGGCCTGCGGCAAATGCAGTGCGCCCGCCAATGCCGGCACCTGCGCCGGGCCGATCGCAGACAGGCGCCCGCGCAGCAGTTCGCGCACGGCCCAGTCGTGTTCCCACTCGGCGACACGGCAATCGGCCGGCGCCTGCAACGGTGGTTGTGGCGACGCATCTGGATACAGCGGTGTGAACCAGTCGATGCGTTCGGCGCTGATCCATAGCGCGGGCGCACCGTTCAATTCGAGACAACTGGCACGACCATCGGCAGCCAGTGCAGCCAACCAGGCCTGCCATTGCACATCGGCGGCTTCGTCCACGGGCAATACGCCAAGCCCGACCAGCGCTTCGTGCATTTCTTCGGCATCGCGTGGCTGCGGCCAGGCTTGCTCGCGCACCGAGGCGATGGCATCGGGATCGAGCCGGCCCAGATCGTCGCTGGTCTGCGGCGTGTAGCGGCGGTTTTGCACCGCCTGGGTGCGGCGCTCTTCCAGTGGCGCGTCGTCCAGAAACGCGTACGGACGCGCGTTCAAGGCTTCGGCCGCCAGCGGCGATGGCGCGGCCAGATCGCGCGCCACCACCGTGATCGCACCGGATTCCAGCCCACGCAGCACCTGCAACCAGCCTTCGCTGTCCATCGCCTGATGCAGGCAATCCTGCAGCGTCTGCGTCACCAACGGATGGTCCGGCACCTGGCGCTCGCCGACCAGATTCTCCGCGCAGGCGACCTGATCGGGGAACACGCTCGCCAGCAGATCTTCGGACTTCATCCGTTGCAACTGCGGCGCCACCTTGTTGCCGCCAGTGAAGCGCGGCAACGCCATCGCATTGGTCGCATTCCAGCGCCAGCGCACGCCGAACAGCGGCGCATCCAGCACCGCCTGGATCAGCACATGCTCGGCCGATGACGAGTGCAGATAACGGGCCACCTCCTCCAATGCAAAACTATGACTGGTGGACAGCGACAGCACGATCGCATCTTCGGTTGCCGCCGCCTGCAATTCGAAATTGAAGGTGCGACAAAACCGCTTGCGCAACGCCAGCCCCCACGCGCGATTGATACGGCTGCCATACGGCGAATGGATCACCAGCTGGGTGCCGCCGCTGGCATCGAAGAAGCGCTCCATCACCAGACACTGCTGGGTCGGCATGGTGCCCAGCGCCGCGCAGGCGTGCGCGAGATAGTCCACCAGTTGGCGCGCGGCTTCTGCGGCCAGACCCAACTCGCTGCAGAGCCAATCGCAGGCGGACTGATGCGATGCGCTGCTGAGGGGTGCGCTGTTGAGAGGCGTGCTGTTGAGCGGCGTGCTGTTGAGGAGCGTGGCATCGAGGGGCATACCGTCGAGGCGTGCGCTGTCGAGCCGCGTGGCGATCTCGCCACGCAACCGCGACACCGCCGCCGACAATTCATCGCTGCGGCCCGGCGCTTCGCCCAGCCAGAACGGAATGTTCGGCGGCGCGCCCTTGGCATCTTCCACCCGCACGCGGCCCGCATCCACACGCAGGATGCGGTAGCTGGCATTGCCGAGCTGAAACACATCGCCGGTCAGGCTTTCGACCGCGAAATCCTCGTTCACCGTGCCGATCTTTTCCGCCTGCGGCTCCAGTACCACGCTGTAGTCGCCGGTCTCGGGGATGGTGCCGCCGGAGGTCAACGCGGTCATGCGCGCACCACGGCGTGCATGCAGGCGGCGGTGCACCGCATCGCGATGCAGATACCCCGCACGCGGCCCGAGCCGGGTACTGAAGCCATCGCACAACATGCCGACCACGCGATCGAACGTCTCCCGGCTCAGCCGAGCGAATGGCCACGCGCGGCGCACCAGCGCGAACAGCGCATCTTCATCCCAGTCCTCGCAGGCGGCCTCGGCCACGAGTTGTTGTGCAAGCACATCGATCGGCGCGAGCGGAATTCGTAGCGCGTCCAGCTCGCCGCGGCGCACGCTGTCCAGCAGTGCGGCGCATTCGACCAACTCGTCGCGGGTCTGCGGAAACAGCCGCGCCTTCGGTGTGCCGCCGACCGCATGCCCGGCGCGTCCGGCACGTTGCAGGAACGTGGCGATCGAACGCGGCGAGCCGAGCTGGCAGACCAGATCGACATCGCCGATATCCAGCCCGAGTTCCAGCGATGCGGTGGCTACCAGCACGGTCAATTCGCCAGCCTTTAGGCGCTGCTCGGCCAGCAGGCGCGTCTCGCGCGACAGGCTGCCGTGATGTGCCGCCACGCGCTGTTTGCCGAGCAGATCGCCCAGATGGCGCGCGGCCCGCTCGGCCATGCGCCGGGTATTGACGAACACCAGCGTGGTGCGATGTTGCTGCGCAAGCGCGGCCACCTCGGCGTATACCTGCAGCCACTGGTCGTTGGACATCACCACGCTCAGCGGCGTCGGCGGCAAGGCCAGCGCGAGATCGCGCGTGCGGGTGTAGCCGATATCCACGATCTCGCACTGCGGTGGAAGTTGGCCGGCGTCGCCGACGCCGACCAGAAATTGCGCGACAGTTTCAATCGGCTTTTGCGTGGCCGACAGCCCGATGCGGGTGATCGGGCGCTCGGCCAATCGTTGCAGACGCTCCAGCGTCAGGCTCAGATGGCTACCGCGTTTGTCCGCCGCCACCGCATGGATTTCATCGACGATGACGGTGCGCACGTGCCGCAGCGCGTTGCGCCCGGAGGCCGAGCCCAGCAGTACATACAAGGACTCCGGCGTGGTCACCAGAATATGTGGCGGCACGCGCCGCAGTTTGGCCCGCTCACGCTGCGGTGTGTCGCCGGTACGTACCGCTGTGCGCACTGCCACATCCGGCAAATCGGCTGCGCGCAGGGCCGTGCGGATACCTTGCAGCGGGGCGTCCAGATTGAGATGGATGTCGTTGGATAGCGCCTTCAGCGGCGACACGTAGAGCACGCGTGTTTCGTCCGGCAATGCGCCGCCGTTGGCCAGACCATCGCGGATCAGCGCATCGATGGCGGCAAAGAACGCGGTCAGCGTCTTGCCCGACCCGGTCGGCGCAGCCACCAGCGTGTGCCGCCCGGCCTGGATCGCCGGCCACGCGGCAATCTGCGCCGGCGTGGGCGCCGCGAAGGTCTGCGCGAACCATGCGGCCACGACAGGATGGAACTGCTGCAGAACAGGATGCATAGGCGATGCCCCGAACCGTCGCGCCACGTTAGGGCGAGCGGTGTGCGGATTCAACTCGGCGGGAACTCAATGGATGGGGGTGTCTGGTGGCCGACGCAAGCTAGCCACGGCGATGGCAGTGAATGGTTTAGCGCGCTATAGCGAAAACGCTGCCTGCGTGATCGTCAGGTACTGCGGCTGACGCAGGATGTCTTGCCAGCGGCTAACGCAACGCTGCGGCCCGGCACGACGATTGTCGATCGGGCGCATGGCGTGGCACATTGGCGCCCATGCCCAGCCTTATTCTTTTCATGATTGCCGGCGCCGCGCTGTACGCGTTCTGGAACTCCTCGCGTGCCGCTGCCGAACGCGCCGACATCCTCGGCCGCAATGCCTGCCGCGCGGCCGACGTGCAGTGGCTGGACCAGAGCGTGCATTCCACCAACATCCGTATCTGCCGCAAGCCCAACGGCTGGCTGGGCTTCGAGCGGACATTTCGCTTTGAGTATTCCTACGACGGCGCAGATCGCCATAGCGGCAAGCTGGTGCTTCGTGGCGACCAGTTGATCGCCTTCACCGGGCCGCAGGTGGCAACCGTGCGGGCGCTGCATCCGGATCAGCAGCAACTGGAATGACAGAGCGTGCCGGCAAAGCGCGTCGCGCTCACGTCCTGAGGCCTGAGCCTGACAGCGATCACGTGACTGCAGGAACCGATCGCGCACCGGTAGCCGATCGGCCGGGCCCCGCCACGGAGCTCCACTCTGAGCGGAGCGTGGATGCATGCGGTTGGCGGTAACGGACGCGATGCGCTCGGCAGGCACTCCACATACATCGAATCAGCTTACCGCTCCAGCGCGGAATCCAAGGGCACCGGCTCGTAGCCATTGCCCCTGCCGCTCAGCCAGCGTATTTCAAGTTTGCCTTCCCGACGCAAATACGCCTGCGCGCGTTCGCATAGCGGACGAGCAAGATCGGCAGGTTGCAATGGCCGCGACTTGCCGGCTACCTCGACATTGAGAAAATGCACTTCAGCGGGCGTGTCGGTGTAGCTGCGCGCAACAAGGGACACCGCAGCATCAATGAAGCGATAGATGTCGTATTCGTAATAGTAGTCGTACATGCCGGACGCATCCTGCTCGCCGCAATCGACATGACGAACGCGCTCCACCTGCATCGGAACGCCTTCGTCGTGCATGTCGGCAACGCCTACTTGACCACACGCAAATGCGGGCGCTTGCCTGCACTCGGCGGCTCATCCGGCGCAGGCGCACTCGGTGGCGGCGGTGCGCCGGGATCCGGTGGCTCGGTGCTGGTACCCGGGATGTCGTCCGGCAAGGCCATGCCCTGCCCGGTCTCGCGTGCGTACACCGCCAGCACGGCGGCCATCGGCACCATCACCGGATAGCTGACGCCGCCGAAGCGCGCAGTGAAGCGCACGCTTTCGTTGTCGACCTGCAGCCCGACCACGGCGCGCTCGGCGATGTTCAATACGACGCGGCCGTCCTTGACGGCACTGGCAGGCACCTGCACGCCAGGCAATCCTGCGTCCACCAGAACGTGCGGCGTCATGCCGTTGTCGTTGATCCATTCGACCAAGGCCCGCAACAGGTACGGGCGATGGCTGGTCATGCGGGGGAAATCTTCGCTCATGGCGTCATTTTACCCGCACACGGCCCGCAGCGGCGGCGCGACGATCGGACCTCGGTCTGTTGGCATACAGCCCTCGCATCAGCCCGGCATGTCGCGCAGTTTGCGTTCCTGATCGGTCAGGCTGCGGATGAAGCCGGGATTGCGGAAGATCCGGTTGCCGTAGTCCTCGATCGCCTTGCCATCCTTGGGCAGCCCGATCTCCAATGCGTCCAGTCGCCAGATGATCGGCGCCATGGCGCAATCGGCCAGACTCATTTCCGGATTGAGGAAGAATTTGCTGGCCTTGAACAACGGCACCGATGCGGTGAGCAGTTCCTTCAGGCGCTTGCGGCCGGCTTCGGCCTGGGTCTTGTTGCCGAGCTGGATGGCCTGCACCTGCGGCACCCAGTCGTGCTCGATCCGCAGCATCGCCAGACGCAGGCGCGCACGCGACAGCGGGTCGACCGGCATCAGCGGCGGATGCGGATAGCGCTCGTCCAGGTACTCGCTGACCACCGATGCGGCGTACAGCACCAGGTCGCGTTCGACCAGGGTGGGAACGGAATGATAGGGATTGAGATCGATCAGATCTTCGGGAGGATTTTGTGGGTCGACCGGCACCAGGTCGTAGGTCACCCCTTTCGCCGCCAGGACCAAGCGGACCCGGTGGCACAACACGTCGTCGTTGGACGAAAACAAAGTCAAGGTATTTCGCATACGCACACTCGTCGCCATTCAAGGCTCTCCGACGACCGGAATCCGCCGGCCGCATCGGCGCAGCCGGCCCAACGCCGACCGTCACCACGGTCCTTCGAGTGTGCAATCACGTCACGCAAAAGCCAAGGGTGATAAGGCCTCAAAAACACCAACAAGCCATATTGCCGTGTTCTATGTCGGGCGCGGCCGGCGATGACGCATCATCGGCAGGTAGGTACGCGGCTTATCTGCGGATTCTATGCAGGGCCCTTGCCCGCCCACCATCGCGGGACACGCCGTGAATCCGTCCATGGAGGCTCTTACGCGGCATCCATGCCGCGTAAGGTCCCGCGACGGTGGGCGGGCAAGGACCAGTCGAGATGGTCGGTACGCAAAGTTGAGAGCAGTGCTTGGTGCGCCTTGTTCGATCGTGAAGCATCGGCTCCGCGTCTGATGCGCACCGCGCGACAGACAGCTTTTCAACTGAGCACCGACCAACTGTCTGGTGCGGTGTCCTCACCGATTGCGGGACCGTGTGGCGGCATGGATGCCGCCACCGAGCCCCCAGGGACGGGTTCACGGCGTGTCCCGCGAGCGGTGAGGGCACCGCGCCCTCGACCAACGTGACTTGGGGGGGGACCGCCTGAAAGACGCGGACCATGCTCGAAATCGGCAAATAGCATGCGTACACCCTGCTCCTGCGTGACGCCTGCATGCACCGGGCGACCAGTCTGCTGACCCTGGGCGGCTGCGGCATTACGCGGCCGCCTGGAGTTCACAGCACGATCAATGCACGTCCTTCCAATATTCCTTCTTGAGCAGATAGGCAATGAAGGTCAGCAGGGCCAGGAACAGGATCACCCACACGCCCATGCTCTGCCGCTTCAGCGCCGCCGGCTCGCCTGCGTATTCGAGAAAGTTGGAGATATCGCGCACGGTCTGATCGAACTCGACCGGCGTCTGGCGTCCAGCTTGACCGAGCTTGAGCGCCTGCACCGGCTTGTCGCCGGTGGCCTTGTCGGGCGGCCCGTACTGCGCTTGTTGCAGGCCTTGCAGTTCCCACAAGGGATTGGGCATGGACGCGTTCGGGAACAACTGGTTGTTCCAGCCCAACGGACGGGTCTGATCCAGATAGAACGACTTGAGGTAGGTATAGACCCAGTCAGTGCCGCGCACGCGGGCGATCAGGGTCAGATCCGGCGGCGCCTTGCCGAACCATTTGGTCGCTGCATCGTGCGGCATGGTGCCTTCGATGTGCTCGCCGATCTTGGCGCCGGTGAAGTTGAGGTTGGTCATGACCTCTGCTTCGCTCAAACCCAGATCGCTGGCCATGCGCGAGTAGCGCAGGTATTTCAGCGAGTGGCAGCCGGAACAGTAGTTCATGAACAACTGCGCGCCACGCTGCAGCGAGGCACGATCGCTCAGATCGTTTCCGGCCTGCTGTACTGCGCCGCCTTCGGCCGCCATCGCGCTGCCGGCAACGATCAGAGCGCACAGCAACGCAACCAAGCGTGACTTCCATGACTTCACGATGTGCTTAGTCATGCGTGGTCACCCGCTCCGGTACCGGTTTGGTCTTATCTATCCGCGTCCACACCGGCATGGTGATGAAGAAGGCGAAGTACAGGAAGGTCAGCACCCGCCCGACATAGGTCTCGTGTGCGTCGGTACCCGGCCCGGAGCCGATCACGCCCAGCCAGACGAAGCACACCACCAACACGCCCAATGCGAGCTTGGAGATCCAGCCGCGATAGCGGATCGAACGCACCTTGGCGCGATCCAGCCATGGCACCAGAAACAGGATCGCGATCGCCGAGAACATCACCAGCACGCCGCCGAGCTTGTTGGGCACCACCCGCAACATCGCGTAGTACGGCGTGTAGTACCACACCGGTTTGATGTGCTCCGGGGTCACCAGCCGGTTGGCCTCGGTGAAGTTGTCGTGCTCGAGAAACAGGCCGCCGAAGGCCGGCGCGAAGAAGATGATGAACGCCGCAATCAGCAGCAGGAAACCGACACCGACCAGATCCTTGACCGTGTAGTACGGATGGAACGGAATGCCGTCTGCGGGCTTGTGCGCATCCCAACGATTGCCCTTGGGGCCTTTCTTGATGTCGACGCCGTCGGGATTGTTGGAGCCCACTTCGTGCAGCGCGCCCAGATGCAGCACGATCAGCAGCAACAACACCAGCGGCAAGGCGATCACGTGCAGCGCAAAGAAGCGGTTGAGCGTGGCATCGCCGGGCAGATAGTCGCCCATGATCCATTCGGTCAAGCCATTGCCGATCACCGGAATGGCGCCGAACAAGGAGATGATCACCTTCGCGCCCCAGAACGACATCTGCCCCCAGGGCAGCACGTAGCCCATGAAGGCTTCGGCCATCAGCACCAGATAGATCAGCATGCCGAGGATCCACACCAGCTCGCGCGGCTTCTGGTAGCTGCCGTACATCAGCCCGCGGAACATGTGCAGATACACCACGATGAAGAACAGCGAGGCGCCGGTGCTGTGCATGTAGCGGATCAGCCAGCCCCACTCCACGTCGCGCATGATGTATTCGATCGAGGCGAACGCATCGGCGGCGCTGGTCTTGTAGTGCATCGTCAGGAAGATGCCGGTGACGATCTGGTTGACCAGCACCACCATCGCCAGCGAGCCGAAGTAGTACCAGATGTTGAAGTTCTTCGGCGCGTAGTACTCGCTGACATGCTTGCGATAGACCGGCATCAGGCCGGGCGCGCGCTCGTTGACCCACTCGAACACGCCGTTCGCGGTACGGACAAGAATATTGCTCATCAGGCAGCCCCCGTGCTGTTGGCCGACGTACCGGCGCCATCCGGATCGACGCCGATGACCAGCGTGTTGTCGTCCACGTAGTGGTGTGGGGGCACCAGCAGGTTGATCGGTGCCGGCACGCCGTCGAAGACGCGGCCGGACATGTCGAAGCGCGATTTATGGCAGGGGCAGAAGTAGCCGCCCTTCCATTGCGGGTCGTAGGGCTCGGGCCGGATCTCGGCAACCATCTCCGGCGAACACCCCAGGTGCGTGCACAGCCCGACCAGCACCGAGATATCGGACTTGATCGAGCGGTACTCGGGGTTCTTCAGCACGTACTCCGGCTGCTGGTCCTTGTTCTCGGACTTGGGGTCCTTGAGCCGGTCGTCCAGCGAGGGCAGCGCGTCGAGCATCGCCTTGGAGCGCTTGACGATCCAGATCGGCTGACCGCGCCACTCCAGAACCAGCCGTTGCCCTTCCTGCAAGGCGCTGATGTCGGCGGTCACCGGTGCGCCGGCCAACTTGGCGCGTGCACTGGGATTCCACGACTTCACGAACGGAACTGCAACAAATCCTGCTCCGACCGCACCGACCACGGCGGTTGTCGCGGTCAAAAACCGACGACGCCCGAGATCAGCAGGTGCGTTAACCCCATCGTTGGCCATCCGGCTCTCCGATCTTGATTAGGTAGCGTGAGGCTGCCAACGGCTGGCGGGGGGTCCAGCCGCGATGAATCGTCCGCAGTGTAGCGGAACGCTTAATGCACAGACAATGCAATGTACGCAGTCGGAGCTGCGCTGTGCAAACGCTGCATGCAGGTGCATGTCGATAACGCACGCAGCTCAGTTGGCTGCCGTGCTCTGCCCGCGATAGCGACCGGCCAGCAGGCCGACGCGTTGCACATAGCGCTGGGTCTCGCTGTACGGCGGCACGCCGCCGTAGCGATCCACCGCGCCCTCGCCCGCGTTGTAGCCGGCAGCGGCAAGCGTGAGATCGCCGTTGAAGCGTTTCAACAACCAGGACAGGTACTGCACGCCGCCGCGAATATTTTGCGATGCATCATAGGCGTCGCTGACGCCGAAGCGGCGCGCGGTTCCGGGCATCAGCTGCATCAACCCTTGCGCGCCGGCACGGCTGAGCGCCAGCGGGTTGTAAGCCGACTCGGCATGGATGATGGCGCGCACGATCGCTTCTTCGACCCCGAACTCACGTGCCGCTGCGGTGATTTCCTGCTGGTAGGCATTGGTGTTGAGCCGGATCGCACCGAAGTTGACGCCGGGCTTGGCGCCGCAGGCGTAGCAGGTCTCGATAAAACTGTAGTGGATGGTGCGCAGGCCTTCGATGCTGGCGACCTGGCGCGGGCGTGCGCTGGTGTAGTGGCGCACGCCGTCCTTCATATAGGAATAGACCTGCCCGCTGACCACCCGACGCGGATTGACCGCCGTTGCGGCGGCAGGCGCCTGCACGATGGACGTCTCCAACACCGGCAGCGCGCGCGGCACCACCGCTGAAGCGACCTCGGCAGCGCGACGCGGCGCTTGGCTGACCGGCTGGCTGATGATCGTGGCCGGCGCGCCGCTGTCGATATTGGCGATGCTACGCGCAGGGGCGGCAATCGCGCCTGGCGTCGCACGCACCGGAGACGGCAGTGTGCGGCGGGTAGAGCGATCCGGGGTGTAGCTGCTGATGACACTGCAGGCGGCGCCGCTCTGGCGCTTGCTCACATAACTGGTGATGCCGTCGCCGCTGACGCACTTGTACAAGGTGCCGGCGCTGGCCGGCGCCGCCGACAACGTGACAAGTAGCAGCCCCAGCACTCTTGACATCCCCTTCATGCGGCGAAGTGTCCCAGCTTGCCCTGGGCTTGCCAAGTGTCGGCCGGCGTTACCGGGGCAGCCGGTCCAGTTGCGCTCGCAACGCGTTCAGGGCCTGGGTCAGGGGTTTACGCATATCGGCAGGAGAGATCGCCTCGAACGGCAGTTCGAGCAGCAGCAGATTGGCCGCCAGGGCCGGCATGCTCGGCGCGCCCAGACCGAGCCAGCAGTGATCCGGGCCGTCGGCTTCCAGCGCACCCAGCCAGGGCGGAATGCAGGCGGCGAGTGCGTCCAGCGTGCCTTGCAGGCGTACCCGCGCCCGGCATGGGAATGGCGACTCGCCGATCGCCTTGCGCAACAACTGCAGCGGCTCTTCCGGCAGCGCACGGGCGGCGAACTGCGCGCCGGTCGCGACGGCCTGATCGATACGGTCGGCACGCAGGGTGCGCCAGTCCTGGCGCTCGCAGTCCCAGACCAGCAAGTACCAGCGCCGCCCGTAATTCACCAGCAGCGCCGGCTCGACGCAGCGCGTGATCGCCGCGCCGGAGTGGCGGCGATAGTCCAGCCGCAAGGTAATGCGGTCGCGGCAGGCGCTGGCCAGTTGCGCAAGCAGTGCCGCGTCCACCAACGCGCTGGCGTCCATGATCGGCAGACTGGCCATGGCGGCATGCGCGGCGCTGGCGCGCTGGCCGCTGCGTCGCGGCAACAGCGGATCGAGCTTGGCCAACACCCGCGCCGCTGCCGCGTCCATGTCGCGGATCGTCGGGGCGGCCGCGCGCAAGGCGATCGCCACCGTCAGCGCTTCGTCTTCTTCGAACAACAACGGCAATGCGACCGCGCCCTGCCCCAGCCGGTAGCCACCACCGGCTCCGGGCACGGCATGCACCGGGTAGCCGAGCTCGCGCAGGCGGTCGACATCGCGCCGCACGCTGCGCGGATGAATCTCCAGGCGCTCAGCCAGGGCCACGCCGGACCAGCTCCGGCCGCCTTGCAGCAGAGAAAGCAGACGCAACAGGCGGGCAGCGGTCGAGGCCATCGCGCCACCGTATTGCGGACAGAAACTGTCCGCAATAGCTACGTAGGCTTGCGTCATTGCCGTTTGCTGCATCAACGCTTACGGCTTGGACGTTCCACCCATCGAACAAGGAATCCGCAATGCCCGACGACCGCCATGTCACCCTGTTCCACAATCCCCACTCGCGTTCGCGCGGCGTGCTGGTGCTGCTGGAAGAGCTCGGTGCCAGCTATAGCCTGCATATTGTCGATCTGGAAAAAGGCGAGCAGCTTGCGCCCGAGTACCTGGCGATCAATCCGATGGGCAAGATTCCGGCGATCCGGCATCGCGACAGCGTGGTCACCGAACAGGGCGCGATTTATCAGTACCTGGCCGAGTTGTATCCGGAAGCCGGCCTGTCGCCGGCGCCGGGCGATGCCGATCGCGGCGCCTATCTGCGCTGGCTGGCGTTCTATGGCTCGGCGTTCGAGCCGGCGATCATCGACCGCGCGATGAAACGCGACGCCCCGCCACGTTCGATGTCGCCGTACGCCGACTGCGACACGGTGCTGCAGGTCATCGACGCGCAGCTGGGCCAAAGGCGACTATCTCCTGGGCGAGCGCTGCAGCGCAGCCGATGTACTGTGGGGCGGCGCGCTTGGCTGGATGGTCGATTTCGGCCTGGTCGACCCGCCGGCACCCACGCGCGCCTATATCGCGCGCATGGCCGACCGCCCCGCAGTCGGCCGCGCCGAGGAGATCAATGCCAAGCCCTGAGCATCCGGACGCAGCCGGCGCAAGCGGGTAAACTACGCGGCTATCTTCTACCCGCCTGGAATAAGCGCCATGCCCGGGACATCCGTTTCCGATCTGTCCGCGGCCACCGCCGTGGATGCCCCCGCCCTGTTGCCGCTGCCCGTGGCACGCCCGGCGGCGCCTGCCGTGGTGCGCGGCAAGCTGTACATCAAGACCCACGGGTGCCAGATGAACGAGTACGACTCGGCCAAGATGGCCGACGTACTCGCCGCCTCCGAAGGCCTGGAGCTGACCGACAACCCCGAGGACGCCGACGTGGTGCTGGTCAACACCTGCTCCATCCGCGAGAAGGCGCAGGAAAAGGTGTTCAGCCAGTTGGGTCGCTGGCGCTTGCTCAAGGAGAGCAGGCACAAGGCCGGCGGCACGCCGGTGATCATCGGCGTCGGCGGCTGCGTGGCCTCGCAGGAAGGCGAAGCCATCGTCAAGCGCGCCCCGTACGTGGATCTGGTGTTCGGCCCGCAGACGCTGCACCGCCTGCCCGAGCTGATCCGCGCGCGGCGCGAATCGGGCAAGTCGCAGGTGGACATCAGCTTCCCGGAAATCGAAAAGTTCGATCGCCTTCCCGAGCCGCGTGCCGATGGCCCGTCGGCATTCGTGTCGATCATGGAAGGCTGCTCCAAGTACTGCTCGTTCTGCGTGGTACCCTACACCCGCGGCGAAGAAGTGAGCCGGCCGTTCGAAGACGTGCTGGTGGAAGTGGCGCAACTGGCCGCGCAAGGCGTGCGCGAGATCAACCTGCTCGGCCAGAACGTCAACGCGTATCGCGGTGCATATGGCGCCGACGCGGGAGACGCCGCGCAGTACGCGGACCTGGGCTTGCTGATTCGTACCATCGCGCAGATCGACGGCATCGGCCGCATTCGTTTCACCACCTCGCATCCGCTGGAGTTTTCCGACTCTCTAGTGGATGCGTATCGCGACGTGCCGCAGCTGGCCAATTATCTGCACCTGCCGGTGCAGGCCGGCAGCGACCGGATTCTGTCGGCGATGAAGCGCGGCTACACCGCGCTGGAATTCAAATCCAAGATCCGCAAGTTGCGCGCGGTGCGCCCGGACATTTCGATCAGCTCGGATTTCATCGTCGGCTTCCCCGGCGAAACCGAAGCGGACTTCGAAAAGACCATGAAGCTGATCGAGGACGTGGGCTTCGATCAGAGCTTTTCCTTCATCTATTCGCGTCGTCCTGGCACGCCGGCCTCGGATCTGCAGGACGACACGCCCGACGCCGTCAAACAGGCGCGCCTGGCACGCTTGCAGGCGCAGATCAATGCGCATGCCACCCGTATTTCGCAGTCCATGGTCGGCAGCGTGCAGCGCGTGTTGGTGGAAGGCCCCTCGCGGCGCGATCCCAACGAATTGACCGGCAAGAGCGAGAACATGCGCCCGGTGAATTTTCCCGGCAATGCGCGCTTGATCGGGCAATTCGTGGATGTGTTGATCACCGAGGCGATGAGCAATTCGCTGCGTGGTCGCATCCATCTGGATGAAAGCGCACGCTGATGCAGCGCAGGCGCCGGATTGCTCGGCGCCATGTTGAAGTCATTGTTTGCAGCACGCGCTGCCGGCGATCCATGCAACCTGCGCCAGCCACGCTCATGCGGCTCACCTGAGCTGTCTCTTTGCAGTCGCAGACAACGACAAGCATCGACATGATCCGTCGCGTCGCTCGCTGCGCGCACTGGTGGCGAAAAATCCGCCACCCATCTTCAACGCCTTGCTAGGCAAGGCCTGGCCACACTTACCCACAGGCTTTACCGAATTCGATCCACATCGGTTGTGGACAAGCGCACGCGCACTGGCGATTTTTTCACCACCGACCTGCCAGGCCTTACGCCAGTAAGCGTCACCAATTCTATCCACAGGTTGTGGGTGCGTGACTCCACAGCGCTTGTGGAGAACTCGAACGCGCAGGCGGGCACGCGCATGGTCACGCCGCCGTGTCGCCGGGCGTGTTGGTGGGATCACACGCTGCGCGCTACCCTTTTCGTCCCGCCCTACCGACGCCGCACGCATGCGCTGTCCGAGCCGACCATGAACTCATCTGCACACCGCGACTTCACCCTGGAACCCGACGACACCGAGCGCCTGGCCAATCTGGCCGGCCCGTTCGACGCGCACTTGCGCCAGATCGAACTCAAGCTCGGCGTGGAGATCGCCAACCGCGGCAACATCTTCCGTGTCACCGGCCCGGAGCCGGCCATCACTGCCGCGCAGACGCTGTTGATCGCGCTGTACGACGAGGCCGCCTCCACCGTTTTCGACAACCACGCGATCCATTTGCGCCTGAACGATGCCAATGTCGAACACGTGGTCGAGCGTTCCTATGAAGCCCAGGACGTGGCGATCAAGGTCAAGCGCGGCACCGTACGTGGACGTGGCGCCAACCAGGCCAAGTACCTGCATGCAATCGCCACCCACGACATCAACTTCGGCATCGGCCCGGCCGGTACCGGCAAGACCTTCCTGGCGGTCGCCTGCGCTGTGGAAGCCTTGAACGAATCGCGCGTGCAGCGACTGATTCTGGTGCGCCCGGCAGTGGAAGCCGGCGAAAAGCTGGGCTTTCTGCCCGGCGATCTGAGCCAGAAGGTAGACCCGTACCTGCGCCCGCTGTACGACGCGCTGTATGAAATGCTGGGCGTGGAAAAAGTGGTCAAGCTGCTGGAGCGCAACGTCATCGAGATCGCGCCGCTGGCCTATATGCGCGGCCGCACGCTCAACGATGCCTACGTGATTCTCGACGAAGCGCAGAACACCACCATCGAGCAGATGAAGATGTTTTTGACCCGCCTGGGCTTCGGCTCCACCGCGGTGATCACCGGCGACCTGACCCAGATCGACCTGCCCAAGCACGTCAAGTCCGGCCTGCGCGATGCGGTGGAAGTGTTGCGCAATGTGGACGGCGCCAGCTTCACCTTTTTCGAAGCACGCGACGTGGTGCGCCACCCGCTGGTGCAGCGCATTGTCACTGCTTATGAACGCCGCGATCAGCAAGACGCTGCCAAAGGCCAGACCCAGGCGGAGTGATGCTGCACCGTGCCGGCCCTGTGCCGGCAGGTAGGCAGGTCGTTCGCGGTAGCCGCAGACCGCGACAATCCGGCGTCGTTTCAACCGTGAATGTCCGGGATTACAATCGTGGCTGCAGCCCTGGCCCGCTCGCTCGTGCGAGTGACGGCGTTGCCGGTGGGCCCGCAATGAAGTCGCCGATCACCTGCTCCCACTGAACCCATCTTGCCCAGGAAACTCTCGCCATGACCCGTGGACCTGTCCGTCTCGACGTCGCTGTCAGTTACGCGCTGCCGCGCGCAGGGTTGCCCTCGGCGGTGAGTTTTCGCAAGTGGGTGGCTGCCGCGCTGAAGGGACGCATCCGCGAGGCCGATCTGGCGGTGCGCATTGTCGATGAGAAGGAAGGCTGCTCGCTCAACCATCATTACCGCGGCAAGGATTACGCCACCAATGTGCTGAGCTTCCCGGCCGAGTTGCCCGAAGGCCTGCCCAAGGGCGTCAAGATGCCGCTGCTGGGCGATCTTGTGATCTGCGCGCCGGTGGTGGCGCGCGAGGCGGCCGAACAAGGTAAATCGCTGGCCTCGCATTACGCGCATCTGACCGTACATGGCACCTTGCATCTGCTCGGCTGGGACCACGAAGACGACAAGGAGGCCGATGCGATGGAACAACTCGAACGCGAGATCCTGGCCGATCTCGGCATCGACGACCCGTACGCGGGGGAACTTTGATGCGTGCCGGCTTCGCAGCTGTTTTGCTGTTGCTGACCTCCTCCACCGCCTGGGCCCAGGCCGCGCCGATGCGGCCCGATCTGCCGGCCTTGATCGAATGCCGCCAACGTATCGGCGACTTCAACGCGTTGGCGCCGGTATTGGCCGACCCGCTCAAGGCGGTGGCGCTGGGCTGGACGCCGCTCGAGCAGGCCAACCTGTTCATGACCGAATACACGCTCAACACGCCGATTACCGTGTTCGGTCACAGCACCACCCACATCGCGTTTTCCGGCGCCAGCATCATGGCGTTGCTGGACCTGCCCGACCCGCGCCCGCTGGCCAAACAGTTGGACCTGGAACTGGGCGTGGATAACGCCGACAAGATCATGTACGGCCGCGAGCTGGTCAGCGAAGACACCACCAATCCCAAGACCGGCGAGACGATGATCGAATCGGTGGTGCTCAGCGTCTCCAACGTGAAATCGCACCCCGGCAAGACCGTGGTCGGCTGCGGTTACAGCCTGGATCTGCCCTGACAGCCGGCGCCCCTGCGCCCTGTCCACAGCGCCTTAGCGGCTTCCTGTTAGACTGCCCGCTATCGCCTGGTTTGCCGGGTGCCGTCCCCCGTCACGATGTCCGAAGACGACAGTAGCCAATCCCAAGAAACACCCGAAAAACGCCGTAGCTGGCTCGAGCGCCTGAGCGCTGCCTTCTCTGGCGAACCCCACACCCGCGACGAACTGGTCGCGCTGCTGCGGACCGCCGAGCAAGACGGTCTCATCGCCGCAGACACCTTACGCATGATGGAAGGCGCGATCTCCGTGTCAGAGCTCACCGTGGGCGACGTGATGATTTCGCGCTCGCAAATGGTCTCGCTCCCCGTCGAGGCGCGCTTTCTGGACCTGATGCAGCAGGTGGTCGAATCCGGCCATTCGCGCTTCCCGGTGCACGGCGAGAACAAGGACGAAGTGCTCGGCATCCTGCTCGCCAAGGACCTGTTGCGCGGCGTGGTCGCCGACAACGGCCCCGGCAACGTGCGCGAACTGCTGCGCCCGGCGGTGCTGATCCCCGAGTCGAAGAAGCTCAACGTGCTGCTCAAGGAATTCCGCCTGTCGCGCAACCACATGGCGATCGTGGTGGACGAGTACGGCGGCGTCGCCGGGCTGGTCACCATCGAAGACGTGCTGGAGCAGATCGTCGGCCAGATCGACGACGAGCACGACGATGCCGAAGACGAGAATTCGCTGATCGCGATCCAGGCCGACGGCCGCTATGTGGTCGATGCGCTGACGCCGATCGAGGACTTCAACGAGCGCTTTGGCGCCGACTTCCCCGATGACGAATACGACACCGTCGGTGGCCTGGTCACCGATGCGATCGGGCATCTGCCGGAAACCGGCGAAGAGCTGACCCTGGGGCGCTTTGCGTTCCGCGTGGCCAAGGCCGATGCGCGGCGCGTGCACGCCTTCCACGTCACCATATTGCCGCCCGATCCGCAGGACGACGCTTGAACCCGTCGCACGGCATTCCCGCTGCAGCGTTGAGCCGCGGTAGCGTTCGGCGATGGGCTGCGTTCTGCATCCTGGCGTTGTTGGCGTTGCTGATCGCACCGATGGCAGTCGCTCAGGCGCCCGTCGAAACGACCGGACCGGCACCGCGCATTGGCGTGGTCACCATGCAGCCCGGCGAAGTGTTCTTCGAACGCTTCGGTCACGATGCCATCGTGGTGGTCGACCCGGTCACGCAGCAGGCCACCTCGTACAACTTCGGCTTCTTCGACCCGAGCGAGCCGGACTTCGTTCCGCGTTTTACCCGCGGCGAGATGATGTATTACCTGGTGGCATTGCCGCTGGAGGAAGACCTGTCGCAGTACCGTAACGTCGGCCGCGGGGTCAGCATCCAGTGGCTGGATCTACCGCCCGAGCAGGCGCGCGCACTGGCCGACGGACTGGCCGTACGCAGCCAGCCTGAAAACGCGCGCTATCACTACGATTACTTCGTGGCCAACTGCGCCACGATGGTTCGCGACACGCTGGACCGCGCAATGGGCGGCGCGCTGAAATCGCAGCTGGCCGGTCGTTCGCGCGGCAACACCTTCCGCAGCGAAGCGGTGCGCCTGGCCTCCCCTGCCCCGTGGATGTGGCTGGGCTTCGACCTGGGCCTGGGGCCGTACGCGGACCGCCCGTTGTCACGCTGGGAAGAGGCCTTCGTGCCGATGCGCCTGGCCGATAGTCTGACCCAGGTGCATAACAGCGCAGGCCGCCCGTTGGTGCAATCCACCCAGGTGTTGCTGCCGCATCGCATCGCACCGGAGCCGGACGAACAGCAACGTCACTGGTGGCCGTGGCTGCTGACGGGTTTGATCGTCGCTGCCGGTGTGTTGGCGCTGGGTCGCAGGCAGCGTGTGTTGGCTGCACTTGCGCTGCCGTACTGGCTGCTGTGCGCAATCGGCGGCGGGTTGCTGGTGTATCTGTGGGGCTTCACCGCGCATCAATCGGCCTGGGCCAATCGCAACCTGTTGCTGGTCAACCCGCTGTGCGCGCTGCTGCTGATCGGCGGCATCGCAGTGCTGCGCGGGCGCCGGCCCGGACGCTGGTTCGACGTGCTGCGCTGGATGGTTGCCGCCGCCGCATTGGTGGCCCTGCTGATTCATTGGCTCTCGTTCCAGGCGCAGGACAACCTGCAATGGGTACTGCTGCTGTTGCCGATCCACGCTGCGCTCGCGATCGCCTTGCGGCGGCGTGACTTGTCCGTTCGCACGCGCTGATCCAGGATGCGCCCATGAACCATCACGGCCGCCACCCGGACAATCCGTCCTGCGTCATCACCTGCGCCTATTACGACGGCGATGCCGAACGCCACGACATCAGCCTGGAGCAGATCAGCGACGTGCTGCAGCGCCCGGATGGCTTCGTCTGGGTCGGCCTGTACGAGCCGCAGGAATCGGTGCTGCACAAGTTGCAGGACGAGTTCGGCCTGCATGATCTGGCCATCGAAGATGCGCTCAAGGCGCACCAACGGCCCAAGGCCGAGAGCTACGGCAATTCGCTGTTCGTGGTGGTCAATACTGCCCAGCTGGTCAACGAGCGCATCCGCTATGGCGAGACGCACGCGTTTCTCGGCACACGCTTCCTGTTGACCGTTCGGCATGGTGCCTCGCTGTCGTATACGCCGGTGCGGCACCGGGTCGAACGCGAACCGGCGATGCTGCGCATGGGCGCCTCGTTCTGCCTGTACGGTGTGCTCGACTTCGTGGTCGACAACTATCTGCCGATCATGGATGAGTTCCGCGACACGCTGGAAGGCCTGGAAAAAGACATCTTCGCCGACAACTACAAGCGCGAGACCGTGGTGCGCCTGTACGAGCTCAAGCGCGAACTCAACAAGATGCGGCTGGTGGTGGCGCCGCTGCAGGATGTGCTCTCGCACCTGAAGCGCAACCCGGGTTCACTGATCCACGAAGGAGTCGGCATCTACCTGCGTGACGTGCTCGATCACGCCGTGCGCATCAACGACGCCATCGACACCCTGCGCGAAATGCTGGGCACTGCGCTGAGTGTGAACCTCTCGATGGTGACGCTCGCGCAGGGCGAGACCGTCAAACGCTTAGGCGCATGGGCCGCACTGTTGGCCGCCCCGACGCTGATCACCAGTTGGTACGGCATGAATTTCACTCACATGCCCGAGTTGGACAAACGCTACGCGTATCCATTGCTGGTGGCCGGTGTGGTTGGCTCGTGCCTGGTGCTGTATCGCCTGTTCAAGCGCGCGCGGTGGTTGTGAGGCCGCTTTGCGGCCGGGATTGGGGAGTTGGGATTCGGGATTGGTTAGAGCCGCATCGTTGACCGCTGGTTTTTAGCTGGTGTTTCATGCCTTGCGCCATAGCGTCTAGCGTCTAGCGTCTAGCGTCTAGCGTCTAGCGTCTAAGTATTTGCTCTTTCGCTTCCAACTGTCGGCTTCTAGCTGTTGGCTGTTGGCTGTTGGCTTCCCTCCGCCCTAGAGCGAGCCGAGCACCGCAGCCACGCGTGGCCGAAGAGGCGCCCTGTCTGAGCGTAGCGAGTTTGGGCGCCGTGCCGCGCATGGCGAGGAGCGCAGGGCACCGGTGCGGCTCCATCGCACCGGATCGCGTCGGGCGACATGGTTTTGGTTACTTTTGCCGAAACAAAAATAACCCGTGCCGCAAGGCGCGGAAGCCTTGGCCTTGGCCTTGCCTCAAGCCCGTGCTTCCGCGTTTGCTTGTTTGAGCAACCATCAACTACGGCGTGTAACGCGTACCCTCATCCGCCCTTCGGGCGCCTTCTCCCGACGGGAGAAGGGAAGTGTCTCGCTTGTACAAATCCTGATTATGCGATCCGGGATTGTGCGAATCCCCAATCCCGACTCACCAATCCCAGCAATCAAGCCACATAGATCGTCTTGATATTCATGAACTCATGAATGCCATGCTCGGCCAGCTCGCGCCCGAAACCCGAGCGCTTGATCCCCCCGAATGGCAAACGCACATCGCTCTTGACCACCGAATTGACGAACGCCGCACCGCATTGCAACTGCTGCGCTACGCGCTCGCCGCGTTTGGCATCTGCCGTCCACACGCTGCCGCCCAGTCCGAAGGTGGTGTCGTTTGCCACACGCACCGCTTCTGCTTCGTCGGCCACGCGGATCACCGAGGCGACCGGGCCGAACAACTCTTCCTCATAAGCCGGCATACCCGGGGCAACACGGTCGAGAATGGTGGCGGGATAGCCGGCATGCGAGCCAGCCACCGAGTCACCCCCGAGCAGCACCTTTGCGCCCTTCTCCACGCTGGCCTGCACCTGCTTGTGCAACTCGTCGCGCAGGTCGGCGCGTGCCATCGGCGCGAGCGTGGTGGTTTCCTGCTGCGGGTCGCCGAGCACGCGCTTGGACGCGGCAGCGACAAAGCGTTCGATGAACTGATCGGCAATCGCGTCCACCACAATGAAGCGCTTGGCGGCAATGCAGGTCTGCCCGCTGTTGTCGAAGCGCGACTGCACGGCAGACGTGACGGTATGCTCCAGATCGGCGTCTTCCAGCACCACGAAGGCATCGCTGCCGCCGAGTTCCATCACGCACTTCTTCAACTGGTCGCCCGCGTTTGCGGCCAGCGACCGACCCGCACGCTCGCTGCCGGTGAGCGTCACTGCGGCGATGCGATCGTCGCGCAACACGTCAGCCGCCTGGTCGTTGTCGATATGCAGCACGTCGAACACGCCCGGCGGAATACCTGCAGCATCGAGCACTTCTTTCATCGCATCGGCGCAACGCGGCACATTGCTGGCGTGCTTGAGCAACGCGACGTTGCCGGCCATCAGGCCCGGTGCGAGAAAGCGAAAGGCCTGCCACAACGGGAAATTCCATGGCATCACCGCAAAGACGCAGCCCAACGGCTCGTAACGTACGTAGCTGGATTGCGCTTCGGTCGGGATGTCGCGCGGTGCCAGGTACTCGGCTGCGTGATCTGCGTAGTACGCGCAACCTTGCGCGCACTTGTCGACCTCGGCCAGCGCTTCATGGCGCAATTTGCCCATCTCGGCAGTCATGATGCGCTGAAGTTCGTCGCGCCGTTTGCTTAGCTCTTCACCGACGCGGCGCAACACGGCGCCACGCTCGGTCAGCGGTAACGCCGCCCACGTTGGGAACGCCTTGGCGGCAGCGGCCAGACGCGCCTCGATGGCGGCGGCATCCAGGGTTTGCTGGGTGTGCTCGACCTGGCCATTGGCCGGGTTGACGGTGTCGTAGGACATGACGGTCTCCTGTAGCAAGGCGGCCATGCTAGTCGCCGGGAAGTTGCAGCCGCGTCACAACCATCTGAAATCGGTGCAACGCTGTGTTTGCCGGCACCGCGACGGAATGCCGCAGCACGATCACATGGCGCTTGCGACGACCGACATGACCGCCCGGAAGCGCCTGCCCGAAACAGACTGTCGCCAGCAGCCCAGCTTTCTTTGGGCAGCGTCATGACAGGCCAAAATGCTCTAGCATTCCACCTCTGATCAGCATCATCACTCACGGAAGAACCTCGATGCGCTTGTTCTTTTGCACCGCGTTGGCGATCGTCGTAAGCGCATCCTTGCCCGGTTGCGCGTTCATCCAGGACGTAATGCGCGGGCCACGCCCCAGCGCGAACGGATTCGTGACCGTGACTTGCACCAACAACCTGCCCAACCCTGCCCAGCCATGCGAGGAGGAGGCACTGCGGGCCTGCTCGGACACTGCCATCCGCCAGTTCGTCACCGCGAGTTCCTCGCCGAATATGGTCACGATCTATCCGAGCAAACAGGAACGCAAAGACGACAAACGCGACGGCAAAAGCAACCGCGATGATCGGCCCGCCGAACAGCCCAGAACCGAGCAGCAGGGTTACGAGATCAGCGCCGAGTATCAATGCTTTTTGACCAAACCACAGCCATGGGATGGCGGCTATACGCCTCCAGCCAAGTAGGCGCGGCCAACGAAACAACAGTGCAACAGCAAGGCAGGCGCCCCTCACCCACATGCACCCTGCGTGCACCTCGGTTACGAGCGGTGCAGTCCACGTCGATTTAGCGCTGCCTGCCACCGCTCCACTACCGGCGCGCTCAGAGAGCCGATTGCAAAGCCAACTGTGCATCGCGTTGGCGACGTTTTTCGCTGCGTGCCAACAGCCACCACCCGATCACCGCGGCAACCGAGACCGCCAGCACCATCACCGTCGCGAGCGCATTGATCTTGGGGCTGATGCCCAGCCGCACCGAAGCGAATACCTTGATCGGCAGCGTGGTGGAATTGGGGCCTGCCAGAAAACTGGCGATCACCACATCGTCCAGCGATAGCGTGAAGGCGAGCAGCCAGCCCGAGGCCAATGCGGGCGCGATGATCGGCAAGGTGATCAGGAAGAACACTTTCAGCGGCGTGGCCCCTACATCCATCGCGGCTTCTTCCAGCGAACGGTCCAGCTCCTGCAGCCGCGAGGAAATCACCACCGTGACGAACGAGACGGTGAAGGTGACATGCGCCACCCAGATGGCGACCGCCCCGCGCGGTGCGATACCGAGCACCCCGCCCATCGACACCAGCAACAGCAGGATCGACAGGCCGATGATCACTTCCGGCATCACCAAGGGCGCAGTAATCAAGGCACCGAACAAAGTTTTGCCGGGAAAGCGCCGCATGCGCACCATCGCCATGGCCGCCATGGTGCCCAGCACTGTCGATGCGCACGCGGTCCAGAATGCCACTTCCAGGCTGACCCAGGCCGCGTCCAGCAACTGCCGGTCGCGCAGTAATTCGCCATACCAGCGCGTGGAAAAACCGCCCCACACGGTGGCCAGGCGCGAGGCGTTGAACGAGTACACCATCAGCAACAGGATCGGCAGGTACAGAAAGCCGAAACCCAGCGCGAGCACGCTGCCGCCAAGCACGCGTCCGCTGCGAGAGGCGCGCATCATGTCAGCCGCCCTTCCAGCTCGCGCTGTTGATAACGGTGGAAGATCACGATCGGTACCAGCAGCAGCAACAACATCACCGTGGCCACCGCAGCGGCCACCGGCCAGTCGCGATTGTTGAAGAACTCGCCCCACAGCACGCGGCCGATCATCAAGGTGTTGGGCCCGCCCAGCATTTCCGGAATGACGAATTCGCCCACTGCCGGAATCATCACCAGCATGCAGCCGGCCACGATGCCGTTGCGCGAGAGCGGCAAGGTGATGCGCCCAAACGCCTGCCACGGCCGCGCGCCCAGATCGTAGGCCGCTTCCAGCAAGCGTTGATCGTGCTTGACCAGGTTGGCGTACAGCGGCAACACCATGAAGGGCAGATAGCAGTAGACGATGCCGATGTATGCGGCGATCGGGGTGTACAGCAGGTGCAACGGCTGCCGGATCACGCCCAGTGCCAGCAGCGCCTGATTGAGCAATCCGTTGCCGTCGAGGATGCCGATCCAGGCGTATACGCGGATCAGGAACGAGGTCCACGATGGCAGCACCACCAGCATCATCGCCACGTTGCGCGTGGCCAATGGCAGACGTGCGATCACGTAGGCCATCGGGTAGCCGATCACCAGCGCAAGCGCAGTGGAGATCGCCGCGATCTTGATCGAACTCGCATACGCCGCCACGTATTGGCTGTCGCGCAACAAGACCAGATAGTTGCCCAGATGCAGCTTGATGCTCACCGCGCCATCGGCAGCCACGGCGAACAATGGCGTGTACGGCGGCATTGCGATGGCGTGCTCGGCAAAGGAGATCTTCAGCACGATCAGGAACGGAATCGCAAAGAACAGCAGCAGCCACAGATACGGTGCGGCGATCACGCCCCAGCGTGCGCCCGGCAGTACGCGACGCAGTAGCGGGCGCATCATGCGGTGAGCACCACGCCATCGTCCTCGCCCCAGCCCACCCACACCGCGTCGCCCCAGGTCAGTGCTTCGCTGGCCCAACGCTGGCGGTTGGCGAAATGGGCCATCAACTTGAAGCCGCTCGGCAGGCGCACGTGATACACCGAATGGCTGCCGAAATAGGCGATGTCTTCGATCACCCCGTGCGCCTTGTTGCAGGCCTGCGCCGGCTCGTCCTTGCCGATGGCGAGTTTTTCGGGACGCAGCGCAAACGCGACCGCCTGCCCTGCGAACCCGGTAATGCCATGCCCGATGCGGATGCAGGCGTCGAACGCGGCGGTTTTCAAACCGACGTAATCCGGCTCGTCTTCGACGATGACCGCGTCGATCAGATTGACCGAGCCGATGAATTCGGCAGCGAAGCGGTTGGCCGGTTGTTCGTAGATCTCGTCGGGGGTGCCGACCTGCTGGATCCAGCCCTTGTCCATCAGCGCGATGCGGGTGGCCATGGTCATGGCCTCTTCCTGATCGTGGGTGACCATGACGCAGGTGACGCCGGAGGTCTCGATGATGTTGACCAGTTCCAGCTGCATCTGCGAGCGCAGTTTCTTGTCCAGCGCGCCCATCGGTTCGTCCAGCAACAGCAGCTTGGGGCGCTTGGCCAGGGAGCGCGCCAACGCCACGCGTTGCTGCTGCCCGCCGGATAATTGATGCGGCTTGCGCCTGGCCAAGCTGCCGAGCTGCACCAGCTCCAGCATCTCGCCGACACGCGCGGCGATGGCGGATCTGGACAAGGCTTCCTGCTTCAATCCGAATGCGATGTTCTGCTCCACGCTCATGTGCGGAAACAGCGCATACGACTGGAACATCATGTTGATCGGGCGCTCGTACGGCGGCAGCGCGTCGATGGGTTGGCCATCGAGCACGATGCGCCCCTTGGTCGGCCGTTCGAAGCCGGCCAGGCAGCGGAGCAACGTGGACTTGCCGCTGCCCGAGCCGCCCAGCAGCGCAAAGATCTCGCCCTTGCGGATCTGCAGGCTGACATCGTCGACCGCGACGAAGCCGTCGAACTCCTTGCGGACCTCGCTGATGCTCAGATAGGCGGTGTCGCTGGTGGAGAGTTGCTCGGGAACTGCCATGAAACCTCTCGATTGCGAAGGCGCGAGGACCGCACTGGCGACCACTCACCGCATCATGGCAAAACCCGACTGCGGCTGCAGCGCTTGCGCCCGCCGCATCAGGAATTGCTCAGCGCGCCTCCTGCGCCGGTTCGCTCCACCCCAGGCCCAGGCTTTTCTGCAATGCCACGTAGTTCACCAGCAACTGCACCTGCGCCTGCGCGGCGGCGTCCTGCGCGGATAGTTGCTGGCGTTGCACGGCGAGCAGGTCGATCGACGAGGTGGCGCCGGCATCACGCCGCTGCTGCATCAGCCCGGCCGAGCGCGTGGCCGAGGCTTCGGCCTGCAGCGCCACCACCAGTTGCTTGCGCGCCGAGCCGAAGCGTGCCAACGCGGAATTGGCATCCTGCAACGCACCCAGCACCGCACCCTCGTACGCGGCCTCGCGGCCGGCATTGCCGGCACGCGCCTGCTCCACCTGCGCACGGGTCTTGCCGAAATCGAAGATCGACCAGCGCAACATCGGCACCGCCAACGTGGTCAACGCATCGGAGTTGAAATCTCCGGGCGAACCGGCCACCCAGCTCAGCCCGCCCAGCAAGGTCACCTGCGGGAAATAGCCGTTCAATGCCTCGCCGATCTGCGCGCTGGAGGCGGCCAGCTCGCGCTCGGCCTTGCGCACGTCGGGGCGGCGACGGATCAACGCACCGGCATCGTCCACACGCACCTGGGTGGGCAACATCGGCAACGGCTGCGCTGTGCTCAGTTGCGGGTCCAGCGCACCGGGCTCGCGCCCGACCATCAACGCCAGCTGGTCCAATGCCTCCTGCGATTGCATCTCCAGCGGCAGGCGTTGCGCCTGTTGCTGCTGCACCTGCGTGGCGATCTGCTCGACCTGCAGGTCCGAAGCAGCGCCTTGCTCGCGGCGCTGCTGGGTCAGCCGCAACGTCTGCCCGATCTTGTCGAGGTTGGCGTCGGCAATGGCCAGACGCGCCTGCAGCCCGCGGTAGTTGAGATAGACCTGCCCGACTTCGGCAGCCAGCTGCACCTGCGCATCGGCCAGCTCGGCTTCGGAGGCCTGCGCCTGTGCCAGCGCACCTTCGGCGGCGCGGCGGCGGCGGCCGAACAGATCCAGCTCCCAGCTCGCATCGAAGCCGACGCTGTAGATCTGGGTCTTGTCCAGACTCGCCTCCTCGTTGCCCGCGGCCGGCGGCTGGCTGTTCTGGCCATTCTGCAACTCGCCGAGCGTATCGACGATGGTCTGCGGCGGCTCGGCGTACGCGTACAAGGCGCTGGCATTGAGCTTGGGCAGACGCTCGGCGCGACGCTGGCGTGCCAGTGCGCGGTTAGCCAACAACCGCGCCTGGGCGGCACGCAGATTGGGGCTGTCGGCCAGCGCCTGGGTGACCAGTTGGGTGAGCATCGGATCGTGCAGCTCCTCCCACCAGTGATTCAACGGCGCAGCGGCGACCACCTCGGCGCCACTGGCGCGATGCAATGCCGGCGCCTGCATGGCCGCATCGGCCACGACCGGCGCCTTGGTGTAGTTGGGGCCGAGCATGCAGCCGCCGAGCAGCACCGCGCTCAGCGCGGCTGCCAGCGGCATGCGGATCAGGCGCATGGAATCAGTGCATTGCAAGGTGCGCCCCCTTGGGTAACGGCTTGAGCAAAAAGGCCAGCGGAATCGTGCAGACCACGATCACGCCGAAGATCCAGAACAGATCGCTATAGGTCATCACCAGGGCCTGCTGCTGCACCAGGCGCGCCAGCTGCGCAACCGAGCGAATGGCCGCCTCGCCGCCGGCGCTGCCCTGCATCTGCGCGGTCACGCCGGACAGAAAATCCTGCGCGCGCGAGGAATTTGCGGTGATCGCACTGCCGATGGTTTCGGTGTGGAAGGTCATGCGGCGCTCCTGAAACGTGGAGATCAGCGCCAGGCCCACCGAGCCGCCCAGGTTGCGGCCGGCGTTGAACAAGCCCGATGCGTCGCCGGCCAGCTCGGGCGGCACCGACGAAATCGCGGCCTGATTCAACGACATCATCGCCAGCGCCAGGCCGCAGCCCTGCAACAACTGGCCGGCGACAAAATGCATGCCGACGGTGTCGGCGGTCAGCGACAGATTGGCGAAGCAGGCCGCGGCAAAACAGATCAGCCCGGCGATCACCAGGATGCGCACGTCCACCACCTCCAGCAGCTTGGGCATCATCGGCATCAGCAGCACGGTCGGCAGGCCCGACAGCAGCAGCACGTAGCCGGCCTGCTCGGTGTTGTAGCCGGAGATCACCGCCAGAAACTGCGGAATCATGTACATGACCCCGAACAGGATCATGCCCACCGCCATGATCATGACGAACACCGCGCCGAAACTGCGGTGCAGCAACAACGACAAGTGGATCACCGGCGGCCGGCGACGGAACTGGGTGATCACCAAGGCGATGAATCCGCTCAGGGAGATCAGGCTCAGCATGTTGATCTCGCTGGATTCGAACCAGCGCTCGCGCTGGCCTTCTTCCAGCACCACGGTAAGTCCGCCAAGGCCGGCGGTCAGGCCGTAAATGCCCAACCAGTCGGCATCGAGCAGGCCCGCCCAATCGCCTTTTTCATGCTTCAGCCCGAGCAGCAACAAGGCCACCAGGCCGACGCAAATCGGCACGTTGATGAAGAACGCGTAGTGCCAGCTGACGTTTTCGGTCAACCAGCCGCCCAATAGCGGGCCGATCACCGGGCCCATGATCACGGTCATGCCGAACAGGGCGGTGCCCATGGTCTGCTGGCTCGGCGGCAGGCGCGTGGCGACGATGGTCAACGCGGTGGGAATCAACGCACCGCCGGCCAGGCCCTGCCCCACGCGGCCGATGATCATCATCGTCAACGAGGTCGATAGCCCGCATACCACCGAAAACGCGGTGAACATCACCGCGCAGATCAGCAGGAAGTTGCGCAGGCCCAGCGTGCGCACGAACCAGCCTGTCAGCGGGATCATGATGATCTCGGCGACCAGATATGCAGTGGAAATCCAGGTGCCTTCGGTGCCGCTGGCGCCGACCTCGCCCTGGATGGTGGGCAGCGCCGCGTTGACGATGGAGATATCCAGTGTCGCCATGAACGAGCCGATGGTGCCGGCCAGCACCGCCAGCCAGGCGCCCGGTTCGGCCTTCTCGCGTTGGGCGCTGCCGCCGGCACGCGGGCCGGTGGCTGCGGCTGCGCTCATCGCGCGCGCTCCTGCGCCTGCACGCGATCGGATTCCTCCTCGGCCCGTTGCTTGGCGTCCTTGGCCGAGCGCGTATCCACGGTGACTTCGACCGACATGCCGGGCACCAGCACCTTGCGCGCCTCGTCACCGGCCAGCACGCGAATGCGTACCGGAATGCGCTGGACGACCTTGGTGAAGTTGCCGGTGGCGTTCTCCGGCGGCAGCAATGCGAATTGCGAACCGGTGCCCGGAGAGAGGCTTTCGATCTTGCCGTGCAGCTTCACGCCCGACAGCGCATCGACCTCGATCTCGGCCGGCTGGCCCGGACGCATCAGGCCGACCTGGGTTTCCTTGAAATTGGCGACCAGATACAGCGATTGCTGCGGCACGATGGTCATGGTGCGGGTGCCGGCGCCGAGGAACTGGCCCACCTGCACGGTCTTGTCGCCGACCCGGCCACGAATGCGGCTGGTGAGGAGGGTGTCTTCCACCGCCACGCGGGCCTGGTCGGCATCGGCGGTGGCCTGCTTCACGCCGGCCTGCGCCTGTTCCAGCTGTGCGTTGCTGGCCAGGATCTGGCTCTGCGCGCCCTTGGCCTGGGCCTGCGCGGCATCGTACTGGGCGCGTGCGCGGGCCAGTTCGTGCTGCAGGCTTTCCTGATGTTCGTGGGTGTCTGCACCCGAGGCGGCCAACGGGGCAAAGCGCTTCACTTCGGCCTGGGCGAATTTCAGGCTTGCTGCTGCCGAAGTCACCTGGCTACGCGCCTGCACCAGCGACGACTCCTGTCCGGACACATTGGCGGTTGCCGCAGCGATATCGGCCTGGCGCGCGGCGATTGCCGCTTCGGCCTGCTGCAAGGTGGCCTGGTAGGTGCGGTCGTCGATCTGCAGCAGCGGCTGGCCGGCTTCCACGATCTGGTTGTCACCTACCATCACCTTGGTCACATAGCCGCTGACGCGCGGTGCAACCGCCACCGAATCGGCCTGCAGATAGGCGTTATTGGTGCTCTGCATGTAGCGGCCCTTGATCAGGTAGTAGGCCAGCCACAGCGCCAGCAACACCACCACCAGCAGGCCGACCACGATCAGCGTCCACTTCACCTTGGGGTTCTTAAACGGCGAGGGCTTGGGCGGCTCCTCGTTGTGTGCAGCGTTGCCTTGGGCATCCTGGGCCGAAGCCTGGCCGTCGTGGGACTGGTGATCTTGGTTGCTCAAAGGAGGCGTCCTGTGTCGTGGGCGAGGCGCGCGCAACGACGCGCCGCAGCAGCGGTCCGGCGAAGGCGGCGCAACCATACAATTATTTGAACCGCCCGGTACAGATTGCGTGACGAGCCTGGTCAGCTGCCGCTTGGACTGATTGGTTCTTTATCAATACCTGGCTACGCAGCCGCGCCTTCATTCCGCCGCCGCCTCAACGACCGGTCTTGATCTCGGTCCACAGCCGCGTGTACAGCCGGTCCACTTCCGGCGGATTGATCGCGTAGGTGAACATCTTGGCGGTCACCTCCGGCGGCGGGTAGATGGTGGAGTCGTTGCGGATCGCCGCATCCACCAGCGGGGTGGCGGTGCGCACCGGATTGGCGTAGTGGATGAAGTTGCTGTTGGCTGCGGCCACCTCCGGCTTCAACAGATAATTGATGAAGGCGTAAGCGTTGTCGGGGTGCTTGGCGTCCTTGGGAATGGCCAGCATGTCGAACCACTGCGGCGCGCCTTCCTTCGGGATCGAATAGGCCACCTTGACGGTGTTGCCGGCCTCTACCGCGCGGTCGCGCGCCTGGATGATGTCGCCCGACCAGCCCACCGCAAGACAGGTGTTGCCGTTGGCCAGCGAGGTCACGTACTGGCTGGAGTGAAAGTTCTGCACGTAAGGGCGAATGGTCTTGATCAGCGCGGCGGCTTTTTCGATTTCCGCCGGCACCGTGCTGTGCGGATCCAGACCCAGATAATTGAGCGCGATCGGAATCATGTCCGAAGGCGTGTCGAGGATGGTGACGCCGCAGTCCTTCAACTTCGACAGATTTTCCGGCTTGAATACCAGATCCCAGCTGTTGGCGACCTCGGTGCTGCCGAAGATGGCCTTGAGCTTGTCCACGTTGTAGCCGATGCCGGTGGTGCCGATCATGTACGGCACGCCAAAGGCATTGCCCGGATCCTGCGCGGCGATGCGGCGCATGATGTCCGGATCCAGATTGGCCAGGTTGGGAATCTTGCTCTTGTCCAGCGGCAGGAACACCCCGGCCTGGATCTGCCGGCCGAAGAAGCTCAGCGTGGGCACCACCACGTCGTAATCGCTGCCGCCGGCGAGCAGTTTGGCTTCCACCATCTCGTCGCTGTCGAACACGTCGTAGGTGACCTTGATACCGCTGCTCTTTTCGAACGCGGGAATGGTGTCTTCTGCGATGTAGTCCGAATAGTTGTAGACGTTGAGCACTTTGGCCCGTGCGTCGGCGTTACCCGGCGCAGTACCGCCACCGCAGGCGGCCAACAAGGTGGTGGACAGCGTCAGGGCGAGCAGTCGCAACGTCATGTGGATCTCCAAAGCAGTGCGGTCATGGCGGGGCCGGCGGTGTGGCCGGTGAGAGTTCCAGCCTACGCATCGGGTTTCTGTTTGCCCAGCTTATTTCCCTGGCCTGCAGCGGCTATCGAAAACGACCGCGCTGCACCTGCCGGGCGCGGCCGTTGGACGGGGTGGCATGCAGCATTCGACCATAGCGGCTTCTGCACGTTGTCCGCACCCGGCTGACGCGCGCGCGATGCGGGCCACTCATCTGCCCAGCGCCTGCGCGGTGTCGTCCAGCGCCGCCCAGGCCTTGTCGAACAGCTCATCGACTTGCTCGCAGGTGATGATCAATGGTGGCGACAGCAGCATGGCGTCGTCAGTAGCGCGCAGGATCAGCCCGCGCCGCAGCGCGAACTCGCGGCACAGCGCCCCCACCCGCCCGCGCTCAGGAAAATACGTGCCGCGCTGGCGCTTGTCCGGCACCAGTTCCAGTGCGCCGACCAGCCCGGCGATGCGTGCCTCGCCCACCAGGCGATGCTCGCCCAGCTCGGCCCAGCGCTGCGCCAGATACGGTGCAATCCGGGTGCGCGCGGTCTCCACGATGCCCTCGTCCTGCAACAGGCGCAGATTCTCCAACGCCACCGCCGCACACACCGGATGCCCGGAATAGGTGCCGCCATGCGCCAGCTCGCCGCCTTGCGTCTTGAGCACACCGGCCACGCGATCGTTGAACATCGCTGCCGCCAACGGGATATAGCCGGAAGTGATGCCCTTGGCGAGCGTCATCACATCGGGCTGGAAGCCGAAGTAATCCGCACCGAACCAGGCACCGGTACGCCCGAAGCCGCAGATCACTTCGTCGGCGACCAGCAGCACGTCGTAGCGCGGGCAGATGCGCTCGATTTCCGGCCAGTAACTGCGCGGCGGGATATAGACCCCGATCGCACCCATGATCGGCTCGCCGATGAAGGCTGCCACGTTCTCGGGTCCGAGCTGCAGAATCTTTTCTTCCAAGCGGCGCGCTGCCAGCAACCCGTATTCTTCGGGATCCATCTCACCGCCATCGCCAAAGTGATACGGCGGGGCGATGTGGTGGATATCGGGAATCGGCAAGCCGCCCTGCTTGTGCATGCCTTTCATGCCACCCAGGCTGGCACCGGCCATGGTGGTGCCGTGATAGCCATCGTGGCGGCCGATGAAGATGCGTTTTTCCGGCTGCCCCTGCACCGCCCAGAAGTGCCGCACCAGCCGCAGGATGGTGTCGTTGGCCTCCGAGCCGGAGTTGGCGAAGAACGCATGGTTCAAATCGCCCGGCGTGAGCTCGGCCAGCTTGGCGGCCAGATGGATGGTGGGCTCGGTGGTGCACTGAAAGAAGCTGTTGTAGTACGCCAACTGCTCCATCTGCCGCGCCGCTGCCTGCGCGAGCTCCTTGCGCCCGTAGCCCACATTCACGCACCACAAACCGCCGAACGCATCCAGCAACTTGTTGCCGTCCGCATCCCACACATACACGCCCTGCCCGCGCGTCAGGATGCGTGTGCCCTTGTCGGCCAATGCTGCGTTGTCGTTGAACGGGTGCAGGTGATGGGCGGCATCGAGTTGCTGCAAGGTCTTCAGTGCTTGCGGATCCATGGGCACTCCGGCTGCTGGGTACGTGCAGTCTACGGTCGATCGGCAGGGCACAAGGCGCTTTCAGTGGCGCATGCCGAACAGGGAGTGAAAACGCGCGGACGGGGCGGTGCGCAACGTCGAACGCGCGAGGCACCACGCATCCTTATACGCCGTACCCTCATCCGCCCTTCGGGCACCTTCTCCCGATGGGAGAAGGGAATCGTGTGCGCCACACCAGGCGACTCGAACGCCTCAGACATTCAACAGCAAGAACTCGCGCTCCCACGAACTGATGACACGAAAGAACGTTTCGTATTCCTTTCGCTTCACCGAGATATAGGCGCGCACAAACCGCCGACCCAACATCTCCTGCAACGCCTCGCAACCTTCCAACCCATCCAGGGCCTCGCCCAGCGAGCGCGGCAGATCGTAGCCCTGCTCCTTGCCGTTGCTGCTGATCGGCGCAGTGGGTTCCAGCTTTTCGCGGATACCCAATAACCCGCACGCCAGCGTCGCGGCCATCGCCAGATACGGATTGGCATCGGAACCGGCGAAGCGGCTTTCCACCCGCATGTTGTGCGGGGTGTCGATCGGTACGCGCAACCCGCAGGTGCGATTGTCGAACCCCCACAGCACATTGCTCGGCGACACCTCGCCGAACATCAGCCGCCGGTAGGAATTGACGTTGGGCGCCAGCAACCCCATCGCCATCGGAATGTATTTCTGCAGGCCACCGAGATAATGCGCAAAGGTGTCGCTGAAACCGCCTTCGCGCTTGCCGCTGAACACATTCTTCCCAGTGCCGGTATGCAACAGGCTCTGGTGGATATGCATCGCACTGCCCGGCTCGGTTTCCATGGGTTTTGCCAGAAACGTGGCGTACACGCCATGCCGCAACGCGGCCTCGCGCATGGTGCGCTTGAACATGAAGACCTGATCGGCGCGCGACAGCGCATCGGCATGGGTGAAGTTGACCTCCAGCTGCGCCGCGCCGGATTCGTGGATCAAGGTATCCACGTCCAGTTCCATCGCATCGCAGTAGTCGTACATCAGATCCAGGATCGGGTCGAACTCGTTGACCGCATCGATCGAATACGACTGCCGCGCGGTTTCCGGGCGGCCGGAGCGCCCCGCCGGCGGCAGCAACGGGAAATCCGGGTCGGTGTTCTTCTGCACCAGAAAGAATTCCAGCTCCGGCGCCACCATTGGTTGCAGCTTCACCTCGGCATACGCGTCCAGCACGCGGCGCAGCACGTTGCGTGGCGCCAGTTCGTGCGGCTGCCCGTCCTTGGTGTAGCAATCGTGGATGACCTGCGCGGTGGGGTCGGCCGCCCACGGCACCATGCGCACGGTGGAGGCGTCCGGGCGCAGGTGCATGTCCGAATCCGATGGCGAGGTCAGCTCGTAATAATCGTCCGGAAAGTCGCCGGTGACGGTGGTGGCGAAGATACCTTCCGGCAGACGGGTGCCGTAGTCGTGCGAGAACTTGTCGGCCGGAATGATCTTTCCGCGTGCGTTGCCGGTGATGTCCGGCACCAGGCACTCCACCTCGGTGATGTTGCGCTCCTTGAGCCAGCGGCGCAGCGCGCTCTCCGGCTGCTTGGGCGTGGATTTGCGCGAACGTGTGCGGATGGACATGCAACCTCACTGACCGCGTTGAGCGGCGTATTGACGACAGGCCTCGCCGAAGGCCTGAAAGATGGCACGGTAGAACGGATGCTGTGTGACACGCCACTCCGGATGCCATTGCACCGCGAGCAAAAAGCCCGGCCCGGCGCCGCGAAAGGCTTCGATCAGGCCATCCGGTGCAGTGGCTTCGACCACCAGCCCGTCGGCGAGCTTCGCAATACCCTGCCCGTGCAGCGAATTCACCCGCACCTGCGCAGCCTCGCTCATGCCGGCCAACCAGCCGCCGGGTTGCAGCTGCACCAGATGCGCAGGGCCGTATTGCGTGTCCAGCGGTGCGCTGCGGTCTTCGCGATGATCGGCCAGGCCGGGCACCTCATGCACGCGTTGATGCAAGCGCCCGCCCAGCGCCACGTTGACCTCCTGCAGGCCGCGGCAGATCGCCAGCACCGGCAGGCCACGCGCAATCGCCTGCGGGATCAGGCCAAGGCTGGTGGCATCGCGTGCGGGATCATGCAGGTTGCCTTCCCAACTGGGCTCGTCGCTGTAGTGATGCGGTTCGACATTGCTCACCGCACCAGTCAGCAACAGACCATCCAACCGGTCCAGCCACACGCCTGCCTCCAGCGTGGGCTGCAGGCTCGGCAGCAACACCGGCATCGCGCCCGCCGCCTCCACCACCGCGCGAATGTATTTTTCGCCAGCAGCCAGAAACGGATGCGGCCCTTGCTGGATGCGATCGGTCGGCAACCCGACCAGTGGAACGACAGCCATGCAGACATCCCGGTGTAGAGCGTTGAACGTCAGGTGCAATGCACTTGCGATGCATCCGAACTTACCGCGCCGCCGCACGCATTGCCAAGCGCAACGCGACTGCGGTTGCGACTGCTCACGCAGGCTTTGCTAGGCTGGGCAGCGACTTCGCAGGTGGTGCCCATGGCTTCCGAAAACTTCGCCGCGTCCTTGCCTGCGGCCGATGCCGCCACGCTGGCGCGCATCGATGGCTGCGAATCGGTCGACCTGCTGCTGCCCGACACCAACGGCGTGCTGCGTGGCAAACGTGTGACAGGCGAGGCGCTGGGCAAGATCTATCGCGATGGCGTGTGCCTGCCGATGTCGCTGATCGCCACCGACATCACCGGCAATACCGTGGAAGAAACCGGGCTGGGCTACGCCATCGGCGATGCCGACCGCATCTGCCGGCCGATCGAAGGCTCGCTGCGCCCGGTGCCGTGGGCACCGCAGCCGATGGCGCAGCTGCTGCTGGCGATGCACAACCCCGACGGCAGCGTGTTCGAGGTCGCACCACGCGCGGTATTGCAGCGTGTGTTGCGTGGCTTTGCCGCGCTCGGCCTGACCCCGGTGATCGCGGTGGAACTGGAGTTCTATCTGTTCGACGCAGTGGCCGATGCGCAGGGGCGTCCGCAGACCCCGCGCGACCCCGTCACCGGTGAGCGCAGCGACAGCACCCAGGTGTATTCGCTGCAGGACCTGGACGACCAGCGCGACTTCACCGATGCAGTCACCGCCGCCTGCCGGCAACAAGGCATCCCCGCCGATACGGCGGTGGCCGAATATGCGCCCGGCCAGTTCGAAATCAACCTGCAGCATCGCGCCGACGCGGTGGCCGCCTGCGACGACGCACTGCTGCTCAAACGCACCATCAAGGCGATTGCGCAGCAGCAGGGCAAGCTCGCCAGCTTCATGGCCAAGCCGTTCCCGGGCCAGGCCGGCAGCGGCTTGCATCTGCATGTGAGCCTGCTCGATGCCGATGGCCACAACGTGTTTGCCAGCAGCGCCGCTGCACCGGCAGACAGCCTGCGCCATGCCATCGCCGGGCTGCAGCGGCATGCGGATGCCTCGCTGCTGGTGTTCGCACCGCACGCCAACAGTTATCGGCGTTTTGTCAGCAATGCCTTCGTGCCCTTGGATGCGAGCTGGGGCTTCAACAATCGCACCGTGGCGCTGCGCATTCCGCATAGCGATGCGCGCAATACACGGATCGAACACCGCATCGCCGGCGCGGATGCCAACCCGTACCTGGTCGCTGCTGCCGTGCTCGCCGCCCTGCTGGACGGCCTGCAGCACCCCGGCGAGCCTACCGCGCCGGTCACCGGCAATGCCTATGCGCAATCGGCCTTCCAGCCGCGCACCTGGCAAGGCGCTGTCGATGCATTTGGCGGCAGCCCTTTCATTGGCGAGCAATTGGGCACCGAGTTCCAGCATGTGTTCGGCCAGCAGAAACAACGCGAATTGCTCGACTACCAGGCGTTGGTGCCGGATCTGGATTACGCCCGCTATCTGCGAATCGTGTGATGCGCGGCCCGGCCACACAACTGCCGGATACCGACACGCCGGGCAACCGCTACCCCGAGAGTTGGTACGCGCGCAGCACCCCCGCCCTGCCGGAGCAGCCGCGCCTGCAAGGCGTCGAACGCGCCGATGTCTGCATTCTCGGTGCCGGCTACACCGGCCTCACCGCTGCGCTGGCCCTGGCCGAGGCCGGCTATTCCGTCATCGTGCTGGAAGCCAGGCGCATCGGCTGGGGCGCGTCCGGGCGCAACGGCGGCCAGGCCATCGTCGGCTACGGCTGCGAGCAGGACACCCTGGAAGCGCTGGTCGGCGATGCCGATGCACGGCGGTTGTTCGACTTCTCGCGCGATGGCATGCGCCTGCTGCGCGCGCGCATCGAGCGCCATGCCATCGCCTGCGACTGGCGCGACGGCCACGCCCACGTGCCGCTGAAACCACGCCAGGTGCAAGCCTTGCAGCACGGCATCGTGCGCATGGCCGAGCGTTACGACTACCCGCTGGAATGGTGGGACCGCGCGCGTACCCGGCAGGTACTGGACAGCCCGCTGTATCTGGGTGCGATGTTCGACCCGGCCAGCGGCCATCTGCATCCGCTGTCCTATGCGCTTGGCCTGGCCCGCGCAGCGCTGGCGGCCGGCGTGCGCATCTACGAAGACTCGGCGGTGACCCGGCAGGAACACGGCGACCGCGTGGTGATGCACACCCCCCAGGGCAGCGTCAGCGCCGACTTCGGCGTGATCGCCGGAAACGCCTTGTTACAGGGCATTTCGGCATCGTTGGATCACCACATCATGCCGGTCGGCACCTATGTCGGCGCAACGCCGCCGCTGGGCCAGGCCCGGGCGCGCGCCTTGATCGCCAACGACATGGCCGTGGCCGATACCAACTGGGCGCTGGACTACTACCGGCTCAGCGCCGATCACCGGCTGCTGTTCGGTGGCCGCGCCAGTTACTCCTCACGTCCGCCGTCTGGCCTGAATCGCTTGATGACGCAGCGCATGCACACGGTGTTCCCGCAATTGCGCGATGTGCCGCTGGAAACGCTGTGGGGCGGCTACGTGGACATCTCGCGCAACCGCGCCCCGCACTGGGGCCGGCTGGCGGCCAACGTCTATTTCGCGCAGGGTTTCTCCGGCCATGGCGTGGCCGCCACCGGCCTTGCCGGTCATGTCATTGCCGAGGCCATCACCGGTCAAAGCCAGCGTCTGGACGTGTTCGAGCGCATCCCGCACCTGCCCTTCCCTGGCGGACAGCGGCTGCGCACCCCGCTACTTGTGGCGGCGATGAGCTGGTACCGGCTACGCGATGCGCTGTGGTGATCTGGGCGTAAGAGCGGCTGACCAAACTACTTCACTCCAGTCTACTGCGGGCCGGATGATCTGATGCCTGGCTGCAGGGCCCTTGCCCGCCCACCATCGCAGGACACGCCGCAAGTACGTCCGTGTAGGCTCTTACGCGGCATCCATGCCGCGTAAGGTCCCGCGACGGTGGGCGGGCAAGGACCAGTCAAGATGGTCGGTGTGCATGGTGCAAGCAATGCCTTACGTGGGTTGTTTAGATAACGGCACGCCTGATTCATCTTCTCAATGTAAGCCGAGCGATGGACAAGCTTTAAGAAAGCAACCGACAAACTCTCTGGTGCGGTGTCCTCACCGATTGCGGGACCGTGTGGCGGCATGGATGCCGCCACCGAGCCTACATGGACGTACTTGCGGCGTGTCCCGCGAGCGGTGAGGGCACCGCGCCTCGACCCACTGAGTGTCTGACCTGGGCTTCCTACGGCATCTATCAAAAGACGGCCGATAAAATCACTGCAATCACTGACAGGCGCTCGCTCGCTAGGTTTTGTTAGCCACTCTTGGTCTTCGCCACTTTGAGACGAAGCGCTCAAGTTTTGGCGAGCAGAGCCGTTAGCTGGTATGACGGTTCGATCCGCACGGCCAACCGATGTCCCCAGGCACCTTACATCGCAATAGTGAAAGCGCAGTCTTGCCGCAACGCGTGTTGCTGGTGGAAAACTCGCGCACGTTCACCAGCATGCTGCGAGAAGCCATCGAGCAACGCGTGGAACTGCCCGTGACGGTTGTCTCGACCCTGGCCGAAGCGGCACGCGTACTCGACGAAGAAGATGGTTGGTTCCTGGTCCTGACCGGGCTGGTGCTGGTGGATGGCGACCGCGACAAGGTCGTGGAATTTTTCCTTTCGCGCAAACTGCCCACCGTGGTGGTCAGCGGCGTCTACGACGAGGATCTGCGCCAGCGCGTGCTACAGCAGCAGATCATCGATTACGTGCTCAAGAACGCGCCAGGTGCGATCGAATATCTGGCCTGGCTGGTGCAGCGCCTGGAGCGCAATCGCCGTATCGCCGCGCTGGTGGTGGACGACTCCTTGTCTGCGCGTACCTATGCCGGCGCATTGCTGTCGATGTACGGCTACCGCGTGGTGCTCGCTGCCGATGGTGCCTCTGGCCTGCAGGCGATCGAGCACGACCCCGGCATTCGCCTGACCATCGTCGATCAGGAAATGCCCGGCATGGAAGGCGTGGAATTCACCCGCCGGCTGCGGGCGATCCGTTCGCGCGACAAGGTCGCGGTGATCGGCATTTCCGGCAATAGCGATTCATCGCTGATCCCGCGTTTCCTGAAGAACGGTGCCAACGATTTCCTGCGCAAGCCGTTCTCGCGCGAAGAATTCTTCTGCCGCGTGTCGCAGAACGTGGACCAGCTGGAGTTGATCGGCACGCTGCAGGATCTGGCCACCCGCGACTTCCTCACCGGCCTGCCCAATCGGCGTTACTTCCTGGAACAGAGCCAGCGGGTGATTCCGCAATTGCTGTCGCAGGACCAGACGGTCACTGCGGCAATGCTGGACATCGATCACTTCAAACACATCAACGACACCTGGGGCCACGAAGCCGGCGACCAGGCGTTGCGCGCGGTGGCCGCCTCGGTCTCCGGGCATGCACGGCCGCAGGATCTGGTGGCCCGCTTCGGCGGCGAAGAATTCTGCCTGCTGGTGCCGGGGCTGGATGTGGCCAACGCCAGCGACTATTTCGAAACCCTGCGCGAACGCATCAGCGCCTTGCGTGTAAGCGTGGGCGACGAAACGCTGAGCATGACGGTCAGCATCGGTGTCTGCATCGCCAGCGAAGGCGATCAGTCGCTGCATCATCTGTTGAACGAGGCGGACAAGCACCTGTATCTGGCCAAGGCCGGCGGTCGCAATCAGGTACGTCTGGCAGTCTGATCGAGGCCGGCTGAGCCGTGCAGCAAGCGCCTGCCGGCATGCAATCAGGCATGATCGCTAGCGCTTCATCGCGCGCCAGCGCGCTCCTATACCGGCGGATGCGCTTGGCTGGAGCGCCGCCGCATCGCACGCGCGGCGATCAACGCCAACAGACTCAGCACCGCCGCGCCCCCCAGATACTGCCCGACCGCCTGCACGCCATAACGTGCGGCCAGTTGCGTGGCCACATACGGCGCCGGCGCCGCACCCAGAATGCTGGCCAGATTGAACGACAACGAGGCGCCGGTGTAACGCACCTCGGTGGGATACAACTCGGCCAGCAGCGTGCCGCAGGGGCCGTAGGTCAACCCCATGAAAAAGAAGCCCAATCCCAGGAAGATCAACACCTGCAACGGGTGATTGGCCTGAAACAACGGCGCGAATGCCAGCCCGAACGCAATGATCGCGATGCTGGCCAGCATCATCGCCAGCGGTGCGCCATGGCGATCACCAAACTTGGCCGAAAGCGGAATGCCGATGGCGAAAAAGACGATACCGGCCATCTGCAGCAGCAGAAACTGCTCCTTGTCGTAGCCCAGCGTCTTGGTGCCGTAGCCCAGCGCGAACACCGTCATCAGATAGAACAGCACGAAGGTGGCGAACGCACCCAACGTGCCGACGATCAAGGCCGGCCAGTGCCGGGTGATCACCGTGCCCAATGGCAGGCGTACGCGTGTTTTGTGGTCAAGGGTCTTCTGGAAATCCGGCGTCTCGGTGATGCTCAGGCGTACCCACAGCCCGGTCAGCACCAGCAGCGCGCTGGCCAGAAAGGGCACACGCCAGCCCCATTGCATGAACTGTGCATCGTCGAGCACTGCGCCCATGCCCAGGAAGGTGCCAGTGGACAATAGAAAGCCCAGCGGCGCGCCCAGCTGCGGAAACATGCCGTACCACACGCGTTTGCCCGGCGGCGCGTTTTCGGTGGCAAGCAACACCGCCCCACCCCATTCGCCGCCCAGACCCAGGCCCTGTCCGAAACGGCACAACGCCAGCAGCGCGGGCGCAAACACGCCGATCTGTGCGTAGCTGGGCAGCAAGCCGATCGCCACCGTGGACAAGCCCATCGTCAGCAGCGCCGCCACCAGCGTGGCCTTGCGCCCTACCCGATCGCCGAAGTGACCGAACACGGCCGAGCCCACCGGCCGCGCGACGAATGCGACGGCGAATGTCACCAACGACTGCAGCATCGCGGCGCTGCCATCGCCGGCAGGAAAAAACAAGGTGGGGAACACCAGCACTGCGGCAGTGGCGTAAATATAGAAATCGAAGAACTCGATGGTGGTGCCGATCAAACTGGCGAACAGCACGCGCGCAGGCGAATTGATGGGCGAAGCAAGCGGCGCGGCAGCAGTCATCGTTGATCGGCATCCAGACAAGACAAGACGGCCGATTCTGGCAGATTGCAGCAGCGGTTTGCGCAGACCAACCAGCCTGCAAAAAGTTACAGGCGTGACCGTCCGCTTTGCGGCAGCAGGGCTGTGAGATTCGGTTGAAGCGGTGAAGGAGTGCGGATAGATCGCTTGTAGAGCCGATGATCTTCGGCTTGACTGCAGGGCCCCTCGCCCGCCCAGCATCTTGGGACACACGGAAAGTCAGGAGCGTTTGGACAATGCGGATAGATCGCTTGTAGAGCCGATGATCTTCGGCCTGGCTGCAGGGTCCTTGCCCGCCTACCGTCGCGGGACACGCCGCAAGTACGTCCGTGTAGGCGCTTACGCGGCATCCATGCCGCGTAAGGTCCCGCGCCGGTAGGCGGGCAAGGACCAGTCGAGAATGTCGGTGTGCATAGTTTTCAATAAACAGGCGGCAAACTTTCTGGTGCGGTGTCCTCGCCGATTGCGGGACCGTGTGGCGGCATGGATGCCGCCACCGAGCCTACAGGGACGTACTTGCGGCGTGTCCCGCGAGCGGTGAGGGCACCGCGCGCTCGACTAACCAGGCTTTTGACCTAAGCATTTGACTGCATCGATGACGACGCACCGAATCGAAAGATTGGTTGGCTTTGAGTAGTTGGACAATGCGGATAGATCGCTTGTAGAGCCGACGATCTTCGGCTTGACTGCAGGGCCCTTGCCCGCCCACCATCGCGGGACACGCTGCAAGTACGTCCTTGTAAGCTCTTACGCGGCATCCATGCCGCGTAAGGTCCCGCGCCGGTAGGCGGGCAAGGACCAGTCGAGAATGTCGGTGTGCATAGTTTTCAATAAACAGGCGGCAAACTTTCTGGTGTGGTGTCCTCACCGATTGCGGGACCGTGTGGCGGCATGGATGCCGCCACCGAGCCTACAGGGACGTACTTGCGGCGTGTCCCGCGAGCGGTGAGGGCACCGCGCGCTCGACTAACCAGGGTTTTGACCTAAGCATTTGACTGCACCTACGACGACGCACCGAATCGAAAGATTGATTGGTTTTGAGTAGTTGGACAATGCGGATAGATCGCTTGTAGAGCCGACGATCTTTGGCCTGGCTGCAGGGCCCTTGCCCGCCTACCGTCGCGGGACACGCCGCAAGTACGTCCGTGTAGGCTCTTACGCGGCATCCATGCCGCGTAAGGTCCCGCGCCGGTAGGCGGGCAAGGACCAGTCGAGAATGTCGGTGTGCATAGTTTTCAATAAACAGGCGGCAAACTTTCTGGTGCGGGGTCCTCACCGGTTGCGGGACCGTGTGGCGGCATGGATGCCGCCACCGAGCCTACAGGGACGTACTTGCGGCGTGTCCCGCGAGCGGTGAGGGCACCGCGCGCTCGACTAACCAGGCTTTTGACCTAAGCATTCGACTGCATCGATGACGACGCACCGAATCGAAAGATTGGTTGGTTTTTGAGTAGTTGGACAATGCGGATAGATCGCTTGTAGAGCCGATGATCTTCGGCTTGGCTGCAGGGCCCTCGCCCGCCCACCATCGCGGGACACGCTGCGAGTACGTCCTTGTAAGCTCTTACGCGGCATCCATGCCGCGTAAGGTCCCGCGCCGGTAAGCGGGCAAGGACCCGTTGAGAATGTCGGTGTGCATGTTGAGAAAGTCGGTGTGCATGGTTGCATGCAAACAACCAGCAACTTTCTTAGTCAACGGGTGGCGCTTGCGCCGTTTCGCGCTGCGCATGCGCTGCCAACCCGGCAGGCGTCAGCAGCGCGAATTGCCGCTCGCCGCGGTCTTCCACCTGGATCCAACCCGGACCAGGTTGGCCATCAAGACTGGCGCTGCCCAGCCAGGCCAATGTGCGCAGCAGCATGCTCATGCGCACACCCAATTGCTTGCACAACCGCGCCAGCGACACGCCATCGGGTGCGGCGGCCAGCGCGGTGAGCAGGTGCGCGGTGAGCTGTGGATCAGCGGACAAGCACGGCCCCGATATCGCGCGATGCGGCATCCGCAGTCTCGGCACGGTGCGGCAGCACGATCACCGGAATCGACTTGGAGGTCGGCGTACGCGCTTCGTCGGCGAAGCTGGATAGCGGCACCAGCGCGTTGGTTTCCGGGTAGTAGGCCGCCAGACAGCCGCGCGGGATGTTGTAGTCCACCAGCAGGAAGCGGCGCGCCTCGCGGTGTACGCCGTCTTCGCACAGGCTTTCCAGGTCCACCCAATCGCCAGCCTTCATGTTCAATGCCGCGATGTCGGCGCCGTTGATGAAGAGCACGCGGCGCTCGCCGAATACGCCGCGATAGCGATCGTCCAGGCCGTAGATGGTGGTGTTGTATTGATCGTGCGAGCGCGTGGTGGCGAGCGTAAACACCATCTGGTCGCTGTGGCTGCGACGTGCGCGGTGGATCGGGTTGTCGGTGGGCACTGCGTGCGGCTTGAACACTGCGCGCTGCTCGGGCGTCACCCACTGCCGATCGCGCGCGGTGTTGGACAGGCGGAATCCGCCCGGCGTGCGCACGCGCTGATTGAAGTCGGCAAAGTCCGGGAATACCTGCGCGATCAGATCGCGCACCCGGTCGTAGTCGCCTACCAACCAACGCCAGCGGATCGCACTGCGCGCACCCAAGGTGGCCTCGGCCAGGCGCGCCACGATCGCCGGCTCGGACAGCAGGTCCGGAGAGGCAGGCGGATTGATGCCGGCCGACAGGTGCACCATGCTCATCGAATCTTCCACCGTCACGCCTTGCGAGCCGGCGTCCTGGATGTCGATTTCGGTGCGCCCCAGGCACGGCAGGATCAGCGCATCGCGGCCATGCACCAGGTGGCTGCGATTGAGCTTGGTGGTGACATGCACGGTGAGTTCGCAATTGCGCAGCGCGCGATGCGTGGCATCGGTATCCGGCGTGGCGGCGGCGAAGTTGCCGCCCATCGCGAAGAACACCTTGCCGCGCCCATCCAGCATCGCCTCGATCGCACCGACGGTGTCGAAGCCGTCTTCGCGTGGCGGCGCAAAGCCGAACACCGATTGCAGCTTGTCCAGGAATGCGGCCGGCGGCTTTTCGTAGATCATCATCGTGCGGTCGCCCTGCACGTTGCTGTGCCCGCGCACCGGACACACGCCCGCGCCCGGCCGGCCCAGATGGCCGCGCAGCAACAGCAGGTTGGTGATCATGTGGATGGTGGCCACCGAGTGCTTGTGCTGGGTGATGCCCATGCCCCAGCAGGCGATCACGCGCTCGGCGTTGAGATAAATTTCGCCGGCCTTGCGCAGCGCCGCTTCGTCCAGGCCGGACTCTTCGACGATGGTGTCCCAGGCTTCCGCCTGCACATCGGCGGCGAAGGCGTCGAAGTTGGCGGTGTGCGCGTCGATGAATTCCAGATCCAGCAGCCGTGGCGCGCCATCGCGCTGGGCCTGCGCATCGCGCTCCAGCACGTGCTTGATGATGCCCTTCACCGCGGCCAGATCGCCGCCGATCTTGAGCTGGAAATAATCCGAGGCGATGCGCGTGGAGCCGTTGTGCAGCATCTCCAGCTTGTCCTGCGGGTCGGCGAACTTTTCCAGCCCGCGCTCGCGCAGCGGATTGAACGCGGCGATCGCAGCACCGCGCTTGGAGGCCTGACGCAACTCGCCGAGCATGCGCGGGTGATTGGTGCCCGGGTTCTGACCGAAGATGAAGATCGCATCGGCCAGTTCGAAGTCGTGCAGCGACACCGTGCCCTTGCCTACGCCGATCTGCGAGCGCAGCGCGGTGCCGGAGGGCTCGTGGCACATGTTGGAGCAGTCCGGGAAGTTGTTGGTGCCGAACTCGCGCACGAACAACTGATACAGGAATGCCGCCTCGTTGCTGGTGCGCCCGGAGGTGTAGAAGATCGCCTCGTCCGGGGTCGCCAGGCCATTGAGATGCCCGGCGATCTGCGCGAATGCATCGTCCCAGCTCACCGGCACGTAGTGATCGCTGGCCGCGTCGTAACGCATCGGGTGGGTCAGGCGGCCCTGCCCTTCCAGCCAGTAATCGCTGTACTGCGACAGCAGACTGACGCTGTGCGAGGCAAACAACTCGTTGCCGGCGCGACGCGCGGTGGATTCGGCGGCCACGGCCTTGGCGCCGTTTTCGCAGAATTCGAAAGTGGAGGTGTGATCGCGGTCCGGCCAGGCGCAACCGGGGCAGTCGAAGCCGTCCGGCTGGTTGGCGTGCAGCAGCGTCTTGGCGCCCTGCACCGCGATGTCCTGTTCCATCAGGTGCTTGGCCACCGAGCGCAATGCGCCCCAGCCGCCGGCGGGATTGTCGTACTGCTGGATGGTCTTCTTGCTCATGCGGGCTCTCCCACGCCAACGCCCAGATCCAGGCGCTGCGGATGGCTGTAAACGACACAATCGTGATCGCGGGCAAACCCGATCAGGGTCAGTCCCGCACTGTCGGCCAGGCTGATCGCCAGCGCGGTCGGTGCCGAAATCGCTGCAAGCAGCGGAATCCGGGCCTGCGCGGCTTTCATGGCCATTTCGTAACTGGCGCGGCTGGTCACCACCGCAAACCCTTGCGCTGCATCGACGCGCTCGCGCGCCAATGCACCAATCAACTTGTCCAGCGCGTTATGCCGGCCAACGTCTTCGCGCACGTAACGCACCACACCTTGCGCATCGGCCCAACCGGCGGCATGCACCGCGCCGGTCTGCGCGGCGATCGGCTGCTTCGCATGCAGGTCGTCCAGCGCACGCGCCAAGGCCTCAACATCGATCTGCAGCGACGAGTGCAGCACCGGCGGCACACGCAGCACCGCTTCGATCGATTCGTTACCGCACACCCCGCAACCGCTGCGTCCATCCAGATTGCGCCGCCGCTGATCCAACGCGGCGGCGCGCTCGGGTGGAATCTCGATCTGCAACGAGGCGCCTTCCAGAAAGGTCTCCACCGCAATCACCCGCAAGTCTTGCGGGTGATCGACGATGCCCTCGCTCAACGAGAACCCGAGCGCGAAATCCTCCAGGTCCTCCGGCGTGGCCATCATCACCGCGAACGGCACGCCGTTGTAGTTGAAAGCGACCGGCATTTCGGCCGCCACCATGTCCTGCACCGTGGCGCTGCGGCCGCCGCGATGGCGACGAACCATGCGCACCACACTGCCGGGGCGCACGGAGCGGGAAGACGGAAGTGTCATCTCATCTCAATGAAACAGCACGAAGGCTTTCTGCAGCGTGACCCAGATACCGAACAGCATCGGGATACCGACCGCCAGCCAGGCAAACGCCACCAGTGCGGGATTACCGCCATGCCCGATGCGCGCCAGTTGCTCGGGCGGCAACACGCCATGCCCGCTGCGGTCCACTTTCTCGTGCGCCAGCTGCTTTTCGCGCGCCAGCTCGTCCGGCGTCATGAAGTGGCGCGCGGCCACCGGGCGCACCAACAGATTGCAGATCAGACCGAGTACCAACATGCCGGCGAGGATGTACATGGTGGTGTTGTAGACCTGTGACGGCGGGCTGCCGTGCGCCAGTTGGTACTCACGCATATAGCCGACGACCACCGGACCGAGGATGCCGGCGGTGGCCCAGGCGGTCAGCAGACGGCCGTGGATGGCGCCGACCATCTGGGTACCGAACAGGTCGGCCAGATACGCCGGAATGGTGGCGAAGCCGCCGCCGTACATCGACAGGATGATGCAGAAGATGCCCGCAAACAGCGCGATGCCACCGACGTCACCGGCCGATGGCGCAGCGGCGTACAGGCAGATGCCGAGCACGAAGAACAGCGTGTAGGTGTTCTTGCGGCCGAGCTTGTCGGACATGCTGGCCCAGAAGAACCGGCCACCGATATTGAACAGGCTCAACAGACCGGTGAACCCGGCGGCAATGGCGGCGATGCTGGCCAGCTGGGTCGGATCCAGGCTGCCGAAGCCGACGTCCACGCCGATCAACCGGCCGCCGAACACTTCCTGCAACATCGGCGAGGACATGCCGATCACACCGATACCTGCCGAGACGTTCAGGCACAGCACGCCCCACAGCAACCAGAACTGCGGGATGCCCCAGACCTTGCTCACGTGCACGTGGTTGGCGGTGATCATGGCGTTGCTGCTGGCCACCGGTGCGGTCCAGCCGGCCGGCGTCCAGCCGCTCGGCGGCACCCGGTAGCCGAACGCACCGGCCATCATGAAGACGAAGTACAGCGCCGCCATCACCAGGAAGGTTTCCAGCACGCCCACCGAGGTCGGCGTGGCGAAGTGGCGCATCAGCGCATCGGCCAGCGGGCTGCCGATCATCGCGCCGCCGCCGAAGCCCATGATCGCCATACCGGTCGCCATGCCGCGGCGGTCCGGGAACCACTTGATCAGGGTCGACACCGGCGAGATGTAACCCAGGCCAAGACCGATCCCGCCGATCACGCCCGAGCCCAGCCACAGCATCCAGATCTGATGGAAGTGGATGCCGGCGGCCGAAATCACCAGGCCGCCGCACCAGCATAACGCCGAGACCACACCGGCCTTGCGCGGGCCGGCACGTTCCAGCCAACCGCCCCAGATCGCCGCCGAGCAGCCCAGCAGCACGAAGAACAGCGTGTACATCCACTGCAATTCGCTGATCTTCCAATCGCACGTGGTGGCGACCATGCGTGCGAACAGGCCCATGTCGGCCGGGCACGCGATCGCCTCGGTGATCCCCAGCGCCTTGGACAACGGCAACCAGAACACGCTGAAGCCGTAGGCCATCCCGATACAGAGATGGATCGCCAATGCTGCCGGCGGAACCAACCAACGATTGAACCCCGGACGCGCAATGATGCGCTCCTTGGACAGCAGACCGGCGTCTGCGCTGGCTGTCGCCACGGTGGACCCTTGTGTCATTCCGTTCCCCAAAAAATACGATGAGTGCGATGTAGAGCGACCGACAAACGACTGCGCGAGGAGTGTGTCAGCGGCTCCGAATACGATTGATGGCTGCGATCGATTGGCGTCTTGCGATAAGGGCAGCAGCGACTACCAGGCCCAACAGGCAGTCGTCTGGCGCATCATCGGCGATCACTGGATCTTTGCAATGCTTCGACCCAGCCCCATACCCTGCCCGCGTCCCGCCACAGCCCGCGCCACAAGGCATTCCCGGAGGTTAGCGGCCGACGCTGCGACTAATTGACTAGTCCGTGCAGGCCGCGCGACGCGTGTCGCGGAATCGGCGTCGCAATCGGGCATTCCCAGGGGATGACGGGCGGCGCGACGCCTGCCGTACAGTCATGCAACCCCCGCGATGGAGCCTGCAATGCACGACCACCCGCTGAGCGATCAGGCGCATGCGTTACAGGCACCGGCGCAGTTGGACGCGTTCTGGATGCCGTTCACTGCCAATCGCCAGTTCAAGGCGCGCCCGCGCCTGCTGGCATCGGCAGCCGGCATGTATTACCGCGATGTCGACGGCCGCCAGATCCTGGATGGCGCCGCCGGCCTGTGGTGCTGCAACGCCGGCCATGGCCGCGAGCGCATCGTGGCGGCGATCCGCGCGCAGGCCGGCACGCTGGATTTCGCGCCGACCTTCCAGATGGGTTCGCCGCTGCCGTTCGTGCTGGCGCAGCGGCTGGCCGCGATCGCACCACCCGGGCTGGGGCAGGTGTTCTTCACCAACTCCGGCTCGGAGGCGGTGGATAGCGCGATGAAGATCGTGCTGGCCTATCACCGCCTGCGCGGCGAGGGCCAGCGCACCCGCTTCATCGGCCGCGAGAAGGCCTATCACGGGGTCGGCTTCGGCGGCATGTCGATCGGCGGGCTGCCCAACAACCGCAAATGGTTCGGCCCGCTGCTGGCCGGTACCGACCATCTGCGGCATACGCTCGATATCGAACGCAATGCCTACTCACGTGGCCTGCCTGCGCACGGTGTCGAGCTGGCCGACGATCTGGAACGGCTGATCACCTTGCACGACGCCTCCACCATTGCAGCGGTGTTCGTCGAACCGGTGTCCGGCTCGGCCGGCGTGATCCTGCCGCCGGAAGGCTATCTGCAGCGGCTGCGCGCCATCTGCGACCGCCACGGCATCGTGCTGGTGTTCGACGAAGTGATCACCGGCTTCGGCCGGGTCGGCGAGGCCTTCGCCGCGCAGCGCTTCGGCGTCACCCCGGACCTGATCACCGCCGCCAAGGGCCTGACCAGCGGCACCGTGCCGATGGGCGCGGTGCTGGTGGCCGATGCGATCCACGACGCCTTCATGCATGGGCCGGAAGCGGCGATCGAACTCTTCCACGGCTACACCTATTCCGGTCACCCGCTGGCCTGCGCTGCGGCCCTCGCCACGCTGGACACCTACGCCGAAGAAGGCCTGTTTGCCCGCGCGATCACGCTTGGCCCGCAATGGGAACACGCGCTGCACAGCCTGCGCGGACTGCCGCACGTGATCGACATCCGCAACGTCGGCCTGATCGGCGCGATCGAGCTGGCACCGCGCGACGGTGCGCCGGGCGCACGTGGCTACGAGGTGTTCGAGCGCTGCTTCCACGACGGCGGCCTGCTGGTGCGCGTCACCGGCGATGTCATCGCGTTGTCGCCACCGCTGATCGTCACGCCCGAGCAGATCGGGCAGATCGTCGAAACGCTGGGCAGGATCCTGCGCAGCATTGCTTGACGACAGCGGCTTGATGACAGCAGCGCAAGCGCCCGCGTGTAGCGCCCGGGCGCGTCGCGGTCAAGCGCGCAAAGCCGGTGCAGGCTCACTACAATGCCGGCCCCGCACTTCCCGCAGTTGCCGCATGAACATCGTTGTCAAAGAAGAACTCAAGGCCTATATCGACCCGCTGACGCCCGACGAGCACGAGGCGCTGGAACGCAGCCTGCTGGCCGAGGGCTGCCGCGATGCGTTGGTGTTGTGGGGGGATGTGCTGGTGGATGGCCACAACCGCTACGGCATCTGCCAGAAGCACGGCCTGCCGTTCCAGACCGTGCAGAACCCGCGCTTCCAGTCGATGCAGGACGTGCATCTGTGGATGATCGAGCAGCACCTGGGCCGGCGCAGCGTGTCGGACTTCCAGCGTGGCGTGCTGGCGCTGCGCAAGCGCGAGATCCTGGCTGCACGCCAACGTACCCAGCGCGACGCCGACGCCGCTGCCGAAGCACCAGTGGTTGGCGATGACCAGGCCGACACCGGCCTCGATGACAGCGCCGCACGCAGCACTGAAGACAGCGACAGCCCACCGTGGGAAGAGACCTCCACCCCGGTCAGCCGCGCCGAGCTGGCGCGCGAGGCGCGCCTGAGCAACAACCAGGTGGTGATGATCGAGCGCATTCACAAACAGGCTGCCCCGGAAGTGGTGCAGGCGGTGCGGGCCGGTGAGATTTCGATCAGCGCCGCCGCCGCCGTTGCGACCTTGTCCGAGGACGAGCAACGCGCCGCCGCGCAGGCCGGCAAGGCCGAGCTCAAGCAGGCCGCCAAACGGGTGCGCGATGCCAAGCGCAAACCCAAATCCGACGAAGCCGAAGGTGGCGAAGCCGAACGCCGCGATGTGAAAGCGCTGCAGCGCCGCGTCACCGAGCTGGAAAACGAAAACACCGCGCTGCAGGCCAAGGTGGCCGCGCTGCAGTCGCAGCTGGAACGTCTGCGCGGCTGAGTGCACGACCGACCGCAGCGCGTCACCCGTAGGAGCGCACGTGGGCGCGATGGGCTTTCCCGGTAACGCCATCGCGCGCAAGCGCGCTCCTACCGAACCATCACGCCGCAATCGCGAACGGCAACCCGTGCGCGACCGCTCGGTGCAACCACCCGTAGGAGCGCCCTCGGGCGCGATGGAGCTTTGCCGGTAACGCCATCGCGCCCGAGGGCGCTCCTACGCCGACGCCAGCAGCGTTGTCAGGCATCGCCGTGGACATGCCATCCGCACGCGACTGGGTACACTCAGGCCATGGAACCAAGCGTCAGCACTCCCCGCCCCATCGATCCCCGTCGTGCCCAGCTGCAGCGCATGAAGCTGTTGGCGGTGGCCCTGTTGCTGGCCATGTTTGCCGGCTTTGTCGTCAGTCACCTGATGGGCGAGCAAGGCATCTGGGCCTGGGTGTCGGCCTTCTGCGAAGCCGCCACGGTGGGCGCGCTGGCCGACTGGTTTGCGGTGGTGGCGTTGTTCCGCCGCCCGATGGGCCTGCCGATTCCGCATACCGCCATCCTGCCGCGCGGCAAGGACCGCCTGGCCGACGGCCTGGCCGGTTTCGTGCGCGACCAGTTTCTCGCCCCCGATGCATTGATGGACAAGCTGCGCGTGTTCGACCCGGCCAGCCGGCTCGGCGAATGGCTGGCCAAACCCGAGCAGGCCCGCATGCTCGCGCAGATGGCGCGCGGCTGGATGCAGCAGGCGCTGGAGTTGCTGGACGAAGAAGCCGTGCGTGGCGCGATCCAACGCTTCGTCGTCGACCGCCTGCGCAAATGGAATGCCGCCGCAACCGCCGGCGATGTGATGGCGCTGCTCACCACCGACGGCCGTCATCAGAAGTTGCTGGATGAAGTCCTGCTGCGGCTGGGCGAATGGCTGGACCAGGAACAGGTCAAGACGCGTGCCTCGGCGCTGATCGTGCGCTACGCACGCCGCGAGTGGCCCAAGCTGGTCGGCACCGTGAACTGGGTCAAGCCGATCGAAGAGATCGGCGACAGCCTGGCCGACCGCATGGCGCGTGCGGCGATCGAAGAGCTGCAGGACATTCTCAAAACGCCAGAGCATCCAATCAGGCTCGACTATGAAGCGTGGTTGCAGCGCTACATCGCGCGGCTGCGCGACGAGCCGGACATGGCGGTGCGGGTGGAAGAGCTCAAGCAGCGCGCGATCGAACATCCGGCGCTGCAGGAATATGTGCAAGGCCTGTGGGGCGAGATTCGCGATGCGCTGCGCAACGACCTGGCGCGTGAACAATCGTCGATGGCCGCGCATATGGAGCGCTCGATGCAATCGCTCGGCCAGGCGTTGTCGTCGGACCCCTCACTGCGTGAAGCGCTCAATCAGCATATGTTGCAGGCTGCTGACAAACTCACCTCGCGCTTGCGTGTCTCTGTGACCGAACATATTGCATCGACGATGAAAAGTTGGGACGAACGTCACCTCGTCGAACAATTGGAATTGGGTGTCGGACGCGATCTGCAATACATTCGGTTCAATGGAACGCTGGTTGGTGGATTGATTGGCCTTGCTCTTCATGCGCTATCGATCTGGCTTGCGTTCTGATGCACTGGCAGTGACCTGATCACTCACTGACAGCTGCCCAATCACGGCCAGCCGCTGACGGCCACCTATTATTTGCCGGCCACCAATGGCACGTTACAGCACCAGGGGAGTGCTGCACGGGCTGGATCATCTTCAAGCGGTACCACGAGGCCGACCTCGCCGTCGGCCAGGACACTGGGCACGCAACAGCAAGGCAAAGGAAACAAGATGCCGAATGGCCGCTGGGATCTGCGCAGGAAGTACGGGCGCCGTACCTCGATCGGTGCACTGCTGATCCTCACCGCAGGTTTGATCGCCGCCATCCTGTCCGGGCTTGCGGTGCATCGGCATAACGAACTCGAGCGTGAGCAGCGTTTCAACGATGTGGTGCGCAGCTTGTCGCGCAACATCAGCGAGCGCATGTATACCTTCGAACATGGCTTGCGCGGTGCACGCGGCGCGGTGATCGGCGCAGGCAGCGGGCTCATCAGCCGCGATCGTTTCACCCTCTACAGCCGCTCGCGCGATTATTCGCGCGAGTTTCCCGGCGTGCTGGGTTACGGCTATATCCACCGCGTGGCGCCTGCCGATGAAGCGGCCTTTCTGCAGGCCGCGCGTGCCGACGGTGCGCCGGATATCCATCGCCGGCCGTTGGCCCCCTGGGACGGCGAGCGTTTCATGGTGCTGTATTTCGAACCCGAATCATCGGGCAACCGCCCGCTCGGGTTGGACATCGCCTCCGAGCCGCGTCGACGGGCGGCGGCCTTGCAGGCATCGCGCAGTGGCGAGCCGATCATGACCTCACCGGTCTCGCTGTCGGGGTATCGCATTCCCAGCGAAAGCGGGTTCCTGGTGCTGCTGGCGATCTATCGCGAAGGCATGCCGCTGCAGACGCCGCAACAACGCATGCTGGCGACCACGGGCTGGGTGTATGCGCCTTTCAGCGTCGAACAGATGGTGCAAAGCACCCTGGGCGAACGCGATGACGTGGCGCTGGATCTGTCCGACAGGAACGAACCGACCCACACCTTCTATCGCAGCGGTACGCCGTCCAATGACAGTGCGCGTCGTCCGCCAGTCGTCCAGCTGCTGCCGATCTATGGGCGCACCTGGATCATCACCGCCCACCCCACTGCCAGCTTTCTCGCCTCGCTCCATCAGACCTCGCCTTGGTTGATAGGCAGCCTGATGATGGGTGGCTCGGTGCTGTTCGCCGCGCTGCTCTGGCTGTATTTCAGCAACGGATTGCGCCGCGAAGAAGTGCTGCGCAAACAGATGGAACTGGCCGCGCTGGTCAGCAACTCCAGCGAAGCGATCGTTGCCGAAACCCCGGATGGACGCATCACACACTGGAATCCGGCGGCCGAGACGATGTTCGGTTACAGCTCGGAAGAGGCGATCGGCCGCACCTTGGCAACGCTGTTGTTGCCGCAACCGTATGCGGTCCCGGAAGTCGAGCACCCCGACGAGCCGCATCCGGTGATGACCTCTGCAGCGCAGATCATGCGCCACCGCGATAGCCACGCAGTCTATGTACTGGCCAGCAAGGCGCCGATCCTCGAAGGCGACGACACCCTCACCGGGCATTCGCATTTCTTCCGCGACATTTCCGAGCGGGTGCGCTCGCACCAGCGCATCGTCGAACTCAATGCATCGCTCGAACACCAGGTGGCCGAGCGCACCAGCGAGCTGGTGAAATTCTCCGCGCTGCAGCGCGCGATTCTGGCGCACGCCGGTTACGCCATCATCGCCACCGACTCCAGCGGTTTTGTCACGCTGTTCAACCCAGCCGCAGAAAAACTGCTGGGTTACAAGGCCGAAGAGGTGATCGGCCGGCGCAAGGCCAGCCAGTTCATCGAGCCGGAAGAACTGCAGGAGCGCGCGCACATGCTGGCCGACCAGACCGGCACACCGGTGGCGCACACCTTGGAAGCGGTGGCTGCGCTGACCAGCCTCGGCCGCAGCGACACCAGCGAATGGACCTACGTCAGTCACGAAGGCCGTCACCTGCCGGTGTTGCTCACGCTGAGCACCTTGCGCGACGACAACGATCAGGTGATCGGCTACCTGGGCGTGGCGGTGGATCTCACCGAACAGAAACTGCACGAAAAACAGCTGCGTCTGGCGATGGACGCGGCCAAGAGCGCCAACCAGTCCAAGTCCGATTTCCTGGCCAACATGAGCCACGAAATCCGCACCCCGATGAATGCCATCCTGGGCATGCTGTATCTGCTTCAACGCAGCGAGCTGCCTGTTGCGGCGCTGGACATGGTCGCCAAGATCGATCGGTCTGCACGCTCGCTGCTGGAGATCATCAACGACATCCTGGATTTTTCCAAGATCGAAGCCGGGCGCATCGATCTGGAACGCGCACCGTTCGACCTCAACCAGCTGTTCGACAATATCGCCGACCTGATGCGTTCTTCGCTCAGCGCCAAACCGGTGGAAATGATTGTCGAACCGTTGCCGCGCGACAGCCGCTGGCTGCTCGGCGATGCACTGCGCATCAATCAGGTGCTGGTCAATCTGGTCGGCAATGCGATCAAGTTCACCGAACAGGGCGAGGTGGTGCTGTCGGTGCGGCGCTTCCCCAGTGGCGACCCGAACAAGCTCAAGCTGTTGTTCTCGGTACGCGACACCGGCATCGGCATTTCCAAGGAAAAGCAGAGCCTGATCTTTTCACCGTTTCTGCAAGCCGACACCTCCACCAGCCGGCGTTACGGCGGCAGCGGCCTGGGCCTGACCATCAGCCGGCGCTTGATCGAATTGATGGGCGGCGAGCTGGAAGTGGAAAGCGTGCCCGGCCGCGGCAGCGAATTCTATTTTGTGGTGACGCTGGAAAAATCCGCACCGCCGCAGTCACAGCGCGAGCTGCCGACGTTGCCGTTGGAGTCGATGCCACGCGTCCTGATCGCCGACGACCACGATGCGGCGCTCAACAATCTGGTGCGTATCGCCACCGAACTCGGCTGGCGTGTGGATGCGGTGACCAACGGCCAGGCCGCGTTGCAGGCGATCGAACAGGCCAGCGAGCCCTACGACGTCTTCCTGCTCGACTGGTGCATGCCCGATATCGATGGTATGGCGATCGCGCGCCAGATACGCGCACGTGCAACACCCGGCCCGCATCCGGTCATCGTGATGGTCACCGCGTACGAGCGCCGCCTGCTGGAGCAACATCCCGAGCAACAGGGTCTGGATGCGGTGATGACCAAACCAGTGACCAGTGCAGCGCTGCATCGTCTGGTGGAACAACTGTTCGACGGGCGCGCCGCTGCGCGCCCCGCCACACCCGCTTTCGTCGCACGCCGGCTGGAAGGCGCGCATCTGTTGCTGGTGGACGACAGCGAGATCAACTGCGAAGTGGCACAGCGCATTCTCGAAGGCGAAGGCGCCATGGTCACCGTGGCGCACGATGGCGAGCAGGCGGTCAACACGCTCAAGCGCGCGCCGGATCTTTTTCATCTGGTGCTGATGGATGTGCAGATGCCGGTGGTGGACGGCTATGAAGCCACGCGGCGGCTGCGGCAGATCCCTGCCCTGGCCAGCCTGCCGGTGATTGCGCTCACGGCCGGTGCGTTTCGCCCGCAACAGGAAAAAGCGCTGGAAGCCGGCATGAACGGTTTCATCGCCAAGCCCTTCAACGTGGAGGAACTGATCGCTGCCATCCGCCATTTCCTGCAGCCTGCACTGCACCGCATTCCCGCGCTTGCCCCGCAGGCCGAGCTGCACACCGGCCCTGAGTGGCAACACGCCGATTCGGAGCTATTGGATGCAGCGCGCGCACGCAGCCTGTGGCGCGAACGCGAGCCGTATGCGCGTTATCTGCTCAAACTGCTACGCGACAATCCGGACCCGGCCGAAACCGCCGCCGAGCATCTGCGCAACAACGAACTGGCCGCCATCGGTGCGCTGGCGCACAAGCTGCGCGGCGCGGCAGGATCGCTGGCATTACCAGCGCTGGCGGGTGCGGCCGGCGATCTGGAAAACCGCATCGATGAAGGCCACGACCTCACCTCGGCGTTGACTGCGCTCAAAGACACCATGCAGCGCACCGCCACCGCGATCCATGCCTTCCTGCAAGGCAGCGAGGGCGACGAAGTCATTGTCGACGATGGTCTCGCGCTGGACGACGACAGCGTGCAGATCCTGCAGGCGGCGTTTGCCAGCGACGATGCCGACAAGATCGACCACGCGTTGCTGATCTGCACGCCACAGTTGCCGGGTAACTTGCTGCAGGAACTGCAACGCGCCATCGAGGATTTCGACTTCCGTCGCGCCGAAGCCACGTTGCGCGACTGGCAGGCCACCCACTTCCGCTGACCTCCGCCCGCGCCGGTTCGCAAGGATCCATCCATGCCGTCCCGTCCACTGCTCTGCGTCGACGACGAATCCAGCAACCTGGCGACCCTGCGCCAGCTGCTGCGAGACGATTTCCCGTTGGTATTCGCCAAATCCGGCGGCGAGGCGCTGGATGCGGTCAGCCGCCACGCGCCGGCGCTGATCCTGCTGGATGTCGAATTGCCCGACATGGATGGATATGCGGTGGCGCGCACCCTCAAGCAGCAACCTTCCAGCACCACCATCCCGATCCTGTTCGTGACCTCGCGCAGCAGCGAGCAGGACGAACGCGCGGGGCTGGAAGCGGGCGCGGCCGATTATGTCAGCAAGCCCTACTCGCCCGCGCTGCTGAAGGCGCGCATCGCCACCCAACTGAAGCTGGCAGAAAATGCGCGCCTGGCCCAGCAGTACCGCGATGCGATCCATCTGCTCGGCACCGCCGGCCAGGCACAGGACGCCGACACCGGCGCACATATCTGGCGCATGGCTGTGTATGCGCGCGTGCTGGCCGAAACAGTCGGTTGGTCCACGCAACAGGCGCAGCTGCTGCAGGACGCCGCGCCGCTGCACGATGCGGGCAAGATCGCCGTGCCCGGCAGCATCCTGCACAAGCCCGATGCCCTGGACGAACACGAACGCTCGGTGGTGCTGCAGCATCCGCAGGTGGGGCACGATTTGCTGCGCCACGGCCGCGGCCCGGTGTTCCAGCTGGCTGCAGAAATCGCGCTGCATCATCACGAATGCTGGGACGGCAGCGGCTACCCCAAGGGTCTGGCCGGCGACGCCATTCCCGAATCCGCGCGCATCGTGGCGGTGGCCGACGTCTTCGACGCACTGTGCGGGCGGCGCGCCTACAAGGCCCCATGGACGGTGGAAGACGCCGTGCGCAAGCTGGAAAGCATGGCCGGCAAACAACTGGAACCGCGCCTGGTGCAGCATTTCCGCGAGGCCTTGCCGCAGATCCTCCAGATCAAGGACGCCTGGGACGGCCCGGCTGCGCAGCGCTGATCTGACTTTGGCTGTCTTCCGCCGTACCCTCACCCCAACCCCTCTCCCGCAGGAGACGGGCTCTAAAACCCTTCTCCTGCGGGAGAAGGTGGCGCGCAGCGCCGGATGAGGGCGCGGCCAGCCAGGGTCGACCAGCCAGACGCGCCGTTAACTGCTCGCGTACTGCGTGACCATCACCCGCCTTAGCCGTAACCGCCAACCTCTGCATCAACGCCGACACCGATCACCCAACACCCATACCGCCCTGTCTACATCAATAAACACGCACCGTTACCCACGTGCGCTTGAACCCCGTCCCACACCAGCGGACAATACCCATGTTGCGCCGCACAACACCGTGCGACGCGGGCCGATCCGGTTGCCGTCTGCGGTGCCAGCGATGCGACCCCGCAACCGAGAGTCCGATGTCCTCCAGCGTGTCCGAGGCCGGCGCCATGCCGCCGCCGCGTTATCCCGATTACCGCATCATCTCGCTGATCCTGGCCTGCGCCATTTTCATGGAGCAGATGGACGCCACCGTGCTGGCGACCGCGCTGCCGACCCTGGCGCACGACTTCGGCGTCGCCGCGCCGGCCATGAGCATCGCCATGACCAGCTATCTGCTGGCGCTGGCGGTGCTGATTCCGGCCAGCGGCGCCATCGCCGACCGCTTCGGCCTGCGTCGCGTCTTCGGCGCATCGATCTGGGTGTTCGTCGGCGGCTCGATCCTGTGTTCGCTGGCCGACAGCCTGCCCACCATGGTTGCCGCGCGCGTGCTGCAAGGCGCGGGCGGGGCGATGATGGCCCCGCTCGGCCGGCTGATCCTGTTGCGCACCGTCGAGCGCCGCCACCTGGTGTCGGCGATGGCCTGGACGCTGGTGCCGGCCTTCATCGGCCCGATGCTCGGCCCGCCGCTGGGCGGATTTTTCGTCTCGTATCTGGACTGGCGCTGGATCTTCTACATCAACGTGCCGATCGGCATCGCCGGTTTTTTGCTGGTGCGACGCTTCATTCCGGACATTCCCACCGAATCGGCGCCCGCACGCTTCGATCTGCGCGGTTTCGTGCTGTGCGGTACCGCGTTGGGCTGCCTGTTGTTCGGCCTGGAAATGGTCAGCCAGGAAAACGGCATCGGCAAAGCGAGCTGGCTGCTGGCGATCGGCGGCAGCGCGGCACTGGGGTATCTGTGGCATGCGCGCCACCACCCTGCCCCGCTGCTGGATCTGAGCTTGCTGCGGATCGACTCGTTCGGGTTGTCGGTGATCGGCGGTGCGCTGATGCGCATCACCCAGGGCGCGCATCCGTTCCTGCTGCCGCTGCTGTTCCAGATCAGTTTCGGCATGAGCGCCGCGCACAGCGGGCGCCTGATTCTGGCTACCGCGCTCGGCGCGTTGTTGATGCGCAGCATCACCCCGCAGTTGCTGCGCCGCTTCGGTTATCGCAACAGCCTGATCGGCAACGGCGTGCTCGCCAGCCTGGGCTATATGGTGTGCGCCTTTTTCCGGCCCGACTGGCCGCACGCCCTGATGTTCGGGCTGTTGCTGTGCTGCGGCGCCTTCATGTCGTTCCAGTTCGCCGCCTACAACACCATCGCCTACGAAAACGTCCCCGCCTCGCGCATGAGCCGCGCCAGCAGCCTGTACACCACCTTGCAGCAGCTGATGCTCTCGGTGGGCGTGTGCGCCGGCGCGATGATTCTGAAACTGGCGATGCTGGCTGGCGATCATATCCAGCCGCAGCAACGCGATTTCTCGCTGGCGTTCTGCGTGGTCAGCCTGATCTCGCTCAGCGCCACCTGGTGGCATCTGCGCTTCGACAAGCATGCCGGGCAGGAAATGAGCGGACACCGCGCCTAGCGCGCGTTATCGACGTGGATTCGCCTGACAACACCGCCGGGTGTTGTCAGGCATGCACTCAGCGCGCGTTCTTGTTTCGTCGCTGTGCGGCATCGGCACGTGTCACCAGCAGGAACGCCAGCGAAAAGCCGACTTCGATCGTGACCGCAGCGAAGATGCCTGCGTTGACGTGCCCGGCGACCCACTCCGCAACGCCCAGCATTGCCAGCAGCAGGCACGCGGTGACGAAGCCCGCGATCACGGCCCGGCGGCCCGGCGACGGCGGCGCATTTCTCACCAGGACCAGCATGACGCCGATAGCGGCATACAGCGGCGCGGCGCGGCGGCCGACCAGGCCCAGCGCGTTGCTGTCGAACGCGACGCCCCAGTTGACCAGCATGGTCGCAGGCGCAAGCAACCAGGCGGCGCCCAGGGCGAAAAACAACAACGCCGATAACGTGGCCAGGGAGCGGAACGCACGTGACGCGGTGGGCGTGCTCATGCGTTCACGTCCACCACGGTGCGCCCCTGCACCTTGCCTTCCAAGAGCTGGACGGCACTCTGCGGCACCTCGGCCAGGCCGATGGTGTGGGTTGTCGTTGCGAGCTTGTCCAGATCCAGATCGCGCGCCAGACGCGACCACGCCTGCACGCGCGCGGCTTGCGGCGCGTTGACCGAGTCGATGCCGGCCAGCGTGACATTGCGCAGGATGAAAGGCAGCACCGATGCCGGCAGTTGAACACCCTGCGCCATGCCGAAGGCGGTGACGACGCCGCGATACTGGGTCTGCGCCAGCGCGTTTGCCAGCGTATGGCTGCCCACCGCATCCACCACACCGGCCCAGCGTTCCTTGCCGATCGGCGAACCGGGTTCGGACAAGCTGGCGCGGTCGATGATCTCGGCAGCGCCCAGGCTGCGCAGATACTCGGCTTGCTCCAGGCGGCCGGTGGAGGCGACCACGCGATAGCCCAGGCCCGAGAGCAAGGCAATGGCGACCGAACCGGCACCGCCGTTTGCGCCGGTGACCAGGATGTCGCCGCGTTCGGGTGTCAGCCCGCCATGCTCCAGTGCCAGCACCGCCAGCATGGCGGTGTAGCCGGCAGTACCGATCGCCATCGCATCGCGCGTGGAAAATGCCTCCGGAATCTTGACCAACCAATCGCCAGGCACCCGCGCCTTCTGCGCGAAGCCACCATGGTGGGTCTGACTCAATCCCCAGCCATTGGCCAGCACACGATCTCCCACCGCAATGCCCGGAGACGTGGACGCTTCGACCACGCCGGCAAAGTCGATGCCCGGAATCAGCGGGAACTGGCGAATGATCGGGCCACGCCCGGTCACCGCCAGTGCGTCCTTGTAGTTGACGGTCGAGTAGTCGATGGCAACCGTGACATCGCCCGGCATCAGGTCGTCTTCGTTGAACTGGACCACGGTGGTAGCAACCATCTCGCTGGTTTGATTCGCCAGCAAAGCGTTGAAGGTCATTGCCTTCTCCTGTTCGGATTGAGGCCGCGCGCGTTATCGCGTCACGGCGGTGTATCGGCAACGGCAGTCGCTGCGACTGCCGTTGCTGGTCTATGCAGCGTCTGACAAAACTTATCTGGCGTGCGTGGGTGTCTTGGCGTCAACAGACGTCTTCGCATCCAGGTGCAGATTCTTGCGAATCAGCGACTGAAACACGCCTGCCGGTGCAAACCGCCGCAACAACTGCAGTTGTCCGGCGATCTTGCCCGCGGTGTAACGCACCTTGGGGTGCTCGGCGCGGGCCGCCTTCACCACCACGTCGGCCACGACGGATGGCTCGTCGGCAATCGCCATTGCCTGCGCCACCACTTTTCCAACTTCCGCTCGAACCTGCCGATAGGTTTCCAGCGGCGCGTCGGGGGCCAGATTGTTCGCCTCGAACTGGGTCTTGGTGTAGGCAGGCTCGATGACCGTGACCCGGATCCCGTAACTGCGCAGCTCGTGGTCCACCGCCTCGGAATACCCTTCCACTGCGTGTTTGCTGGCGGCATACAGCGCCGCATACGGTGTGGGCACCAAACCGATGATCGAGCCGATGTTGATGATGCGGCCACTGCCCTGGCGGCGCATGTGCGGCACCACCGCACGCGTCATGCGCACGACGCCGAGAAAGTTGGTGTCGAGAATGGCCTTGGCCTGCTCGATCGAGCTTTCTTCCGCCGCTGCGGGAGACACGCCGAAACCTGCATTGTTGACCAGCAGGTCGATGCGCCCCTCCAGCCGCAACAGTTCCTGGATGGCCGCATCCACGGACTCATCGCTGGTCACATCCAGCGCCAGCAGCTTGAAGGCGCGCTGCCCGGATTGCGCGCCGCGACGGCTGGTGCCGTACACCGTATAGCCGGCGGCGGCCAATGCTTCGGCACTAGCTTCGCCAATGCCGGAGGATGCGCCGGTCACCAGCGCAACAGGGGATTTGTTTGTCATGGGAATTCCTAAAGTGCAGTGAGTGACAGACGCAGTTGTTTGACGATCAAAAACCGCGCGGGATGCGGATACACGTGTGTCGGGATGCGCGTGTGTCGGTTAGTTGGATGGTTGCAACGACGACAGGATCTGGTCGCGAGACACCGTGATGATTTCGTCGGCCAGTGACGAATCGTCCGGGCACGACCGCGACAGCACGATGGCGCCGATGGCGTGCGCCATCATGTCCAGGTTGCTGGCGCGCTCAGCCGCTGCGGCGGCAGTGCCAGGCGCAGCCCCGCTGCGGTCGAGCGCAGCCAGCAGGTTTTCGACCCCGGCAGCGAACACTTCGCGCACTTCCTCCGGCTGACGCGCGGCATCGGCGCCCAGCGCCGCCATCGTGCAACCGGTGGCAGGGCTGTCGCGGTGTCCGCGCGACAAATAGAACTTCACGAAATCCGTCTTGTCCGCGTGCTCGGTCTGCGCGGCAATGTTGGCCAGCCCGCAGGCCGCCGATTCGGCCATCAGGTCCGCCTTGGAACGGAACTGCTTGTAGAAGCCGCCGTGCGTGAAGCCTGCGGCGGCCATCAGATCGGCAATGCCGATCCCTTCGTAGCCACGCTCGCGAAACAGCACCGAGGCCGTCTCGACGACGTGCGCCCGGTTCGCTTGTGCCTGTGCCTTGGTCACTTTCATCGTTGGGACACTCCGTGCTTGTGCGGGACTGGGGAGAGCGACAGCGTACATTGATGTTATTCGTCATCAAAGTATTGACATCTTAGATTTTGATCGTAATCTTTGTCAACCACCGATTTCTGAGCACCGCCAATGACCCACTCTTCGCTGTTCGAACCCTATGCCCTGGGCACCCTGACCCTGGCCAATCGCATCGTCATGGCCCCGCTGACCCGCAACCGGGCCGGCGCCGGCCTGGCCTCCACTGCCCTGACTGCGACCTATTACGCCCAGCGCGCCTCGGCCGGCCTGCTGATCACCGAGGCCACCCAGATATCGCCGCAGGCCCAGGGCTACCAGGACACTCCCGGCCTGTACACGCCCGAGCAGATCGCCGGCTGGCGCACCGTCACCGACGCCGTGCATGCCAAGGGCGGGCGCATCTTCATGCAGCTCTGGCATGTGGGCCGCGTGTCGCATGTCGACCTGCAGCCGGGCGGCGCGGCGCCGGTCGCGCCGTCGGCCATCCGCGCGGCGACCAAGGTGTTCGTCAACAACGGCTTTGCCGATGTTTCCGAGCCACGCGCGCTGGAGCTGCACGAACTGCCGGGCATCGTCGACGACTTCCGCCAGGCGGCGGCCAATGCGATTGCGGCCGGCTTCGACGGCGTCGAAATTCACGGTGCCAACGGCTATCTGCTGGAGCAGTTCATCAAGGACGGCGCCAACCAGCGCACCGATGCCTATGGCGGTTCGATCGAAAACCGCGCGCGCCTGTTGCTGGACGTGGTGGCCGCCGTAAGCAAGGAAATCGGCGCCGATCGCACTGGCGTGCGCCTCTCGCCGGTATCGCCGGCAAGCGGCATTTCCGGCAGCGATCCGCAGCCGCAATACGACTACATCGCCGAGCAACTCGATGCGCTGGGCATCGTGTATCTGCATGTGGTGGAAGGTGCGACCGGCGGCCCGCGCGATGTTGCCCCGTTCGACTATGCCGCGCTGCGCAGCAGGTTCACCCGCACGTACCTGGCCAACAACGGCTACGACCTGGAGCTGGCCAATACGCAGCTTGGCGCAGGCAACGCCGACCTGTTCGCCTTCGGCCGCCCGTTCATCAGCAATCCCGATCTGGTCGAACGTCTGCAAACCGGCGCCGCGCTGGCACCGCTGAATCCGGCCACGCTCTATGGCGGTGGCGCCGAGGGCTACATCGATTATCCGACTCTCACCGGCTGAGGCTTTCGCGCCTTCGCACCTTTCGCACCTCTCTCATCAAGGAATGTTTCATGACCGCACTTCCCGCTGTTCTCATCACTGGCGCTTCCACCGGTATCGGCGCTGTCTATGCCGAGCGCTTCGCACAACGCGGCCACAATCTTGTGCTTGTCGCACGCGACAAGCCGCGCCTGGACACATTGGCGGCACGTCTGCGTGACACACATGGCGTCAGCGTCGACGTGCTGCAGGCCGACCTGACCCAGCCCGCCGATCTGACCGCAGTGGAAACCCGCCTGCGCGACGATGCGCAGATCGGCATCCTGATCAACAACGCCGGCATGGCGCAATCGGGCGGCATCCTGCAGCAGAACGCAGAGGCGATCGACCGCCTGCTCGCGCTCAATGTCACCGCGTTGACCCGCCTTTCCGCCGCCGTTGCGCCGCGCTTTGCGCAGTCTGGCAGCGGCAGCATCGTCAACCTCGGCTCGGTGGTCGGCCTGGCTCCCGAATTCGGCATGACCGTCTATGGCGCTACCAAGGCCTTCGTGCTGTTCCTGTCGCAGGGCCTGCATCTGGAGCTGGGAGTCAAGGGTGTGTATGTGCAGGCCGTGCTGCCGGCCGGCACGCGCACCGAGATCTGGGAGCGTGCCGGTATCGACGTCAACACGCTCACCGACTTGATGGACGTGGGCGAATTGGTCGACGCCGCGCTGGTCGGCTTCGATCGCCGCGAACTGGTCACCATCCCGCCGCTGCATGTGGCCGAACGTTGGGATGCACTGGATGGCGCGCGCCAGGGTTTGCTGTCGGACATTCGCCAGGCGAACGCAGCCGAGCGCTATCAGCCAAGCGCCTGAGGTTTCAGCCTGTGCCATGCCTGCATTGGTCGCCATCGCGACCAATGCAGGCATCCAGGTGGGGATGTACGCATCTGCGTTTGGTGGCACCACTCCACAGATTCGATCGATTCACACGGCTCATACCGCGGTCAAGCTGCACCCACCGATTTGCTAGCGCAACAGGTGACGGCGGCCGGGACTCGCAGACGCCCGGCCACCCACACACAACGACAGCATTGGACTCGCACCACATGAAAGCACTGACCTTCAAACGCTATGGCAAATCGCCCGACATCGGCTTCAGCGAGCTGCCGCCTCCGACAGTGAAACCCAACGAGCTGCTGGTCGAGGTGCACGCCGCCGGCGTGAACCCGATCGACAACATGATTCCCACCGGGATCTTCAAGCCCGTGGTGAAGTTCGACTTGCCCGCCACACTGGGCAGCGACGTGGCCGGGATCGTCGTCGCCGTCGGCAGCCGCGTCACTCGCTTCAAGAAAGGCGATGCCATTTTTGCCAGCGTGTTCGATCTTGGCCGCGGAACGCTCGCCGACTACGTCGCGGTCCCGGAAAGCGCCGCAGCGCTGAAGCCGGCCAACCTGGATTTTGTGCAGGCAGCCTCGGTGCCGATGGTCGCACTCACGTCCTGGCAGGCCTTGCAAGAACGCGCTGCGCTGCAGCCAGGCTAGAAGGTCTTCATTCCTACCGGCTCCGGCGGCATCGGCACCTTTGCGATCCAGCTTGCGAAATACTTCGGCGCCAGCGTGTGCACCACCACCAGCACCGGCAACGTCGCACTGGTGAACAGCCTGGGCGCAGACGAGGTGGTCGACTACAAGCAGCAGGAATTCGAGACCGTCTTGCGCGGATACGACATCGTGCTTGGCACCATTCGCGGCGATACGATCGAAAAATCCCTCGGCATTCTCAAGCCAGGCGGCAAGATCGTATCGCTGGTCGGACCGCTGGATGCAGCCTTCGCGCGCGCGCGCCGTTTGAATGTCGTGCTGCAATTCGTTTTCGCCATGATGAGCCGCAAGATCATCCGTCTAGCGCACAAGCACAACGTCGCCTACACCTTTCTGTTCGTGCGCCCCGATGGCACGCAACTGGCCAAGATCGGCGAGTTGCTCGAAGCCGAACGCATCCGCCCGGTCATCGACAAGGTGTTTGCGTTCGCGCAAGCTAAGGAAGCATTGGACTATCTCGCGCAGGGCCGTGCCAAGGGCAAGGTGGTCGTCAAGATCAAGTAAGAAGCCGGATGCAAATCCTTCGGCCAAGGTGCCGTACAAGAAAGTCGTACAACACAAGCCGGCCTTAGCACTGTTTCAGCGATCGTGCGCAACACGTGCACATGCCGTCGCTGAGTACGGCCACACCTACCCTTCTATTCTTCGCAACGATTTGTCAGTCACTTCAACACCGTGAGATCTCGGTGGTCTTGTCGTGATTGGTCGTAGCGGATGGATCAGGTGTAGGGCGGCTGGTCCTTGGTTTGGCTGCAGGGCCCTTGCCCGCCCACCGTCGCGGGACACGCCGCAAGTACGTCCGTGTAGGCTCTTACGCGGCATCCATGCCGCGTAAGGTCCCGCGACGGTGGGCGGGCAAGGGCCAGTGGAGATGGTCGGTGTGCATGTTTTCAACAAAGCAGCCGACTAACTTTCCGGTGCGGTGTCCTCGCCGCTTGCGGGACCGTGTGGCGGCATGGATGCCGCCACCGAACCTACATGGACGTACTTGCGGCGTGTCCTGCGAGCGGTGAGGACACCGCGCCCTCGACTCAGCAGAAAGCGCCATTTGAGGTGGACAGCATTAAGCCCAAAGGCGGCCTTTTTGGGGCAACACAACGACGTTGCCGACTGATTCCAAAGAGGATGATGACGAAGCAATCGCTCCGCCATCATCTCGCTGCATACCGTTACATCCCGTGCGCAGCCAACTGCCCGAGTCGCTGCACCGCCACCGACACGGTCGGGTAGTCCAGGGTCTTCTGCTCGGCCACATCGGCCAGCATGGCAAGGGTGAAGCGCAGGCTGGAATCGTCGCGTGCCAGCCAGTTGGCCACCTTGTCCTCGGCGCTGCTGCCGGGCATGGTCAACACCTGCCCCACCAGCGCGCGTTGATGCGCGGCCAGTTCGTCGCGCAGCACACCGCGTGCCACCGCATGCCAGCGGCCGTTGACTTCCAGTGCGTCGATCTGCTCGAACAACCACGGCAGGCGCAACGCTTCGCCCAGGCGGAAATGCACCTTGGACACGTCCACCGGCTTGAGCTTGCGGGTGCGCGCGGTTTCGATGATGTCGAAGGCCGGCTCCAGATAACGCAGCTCGGACAACTGCTGCGCCAGCTGCGGCGGCAGGCCCTTTTCCTGCCATTCCTGCACGCTGCCTTCGTACTGCGGGCGCTGCGTATCGGAGAGAACACCGGAGGCGACCCGGATGTCGTTGAACGGGCCGTGGTAACGCTCCACCGCCGCAGTGATGCCCGGCATCTGGCCAGGACGCAGCAGCAGCCAACGCACGAACGAGCGTTGCAGGCGCCAGATCACTTCCAGTGCATCGATCTGCACCGACTCGGGCACCTTGCCGTCCAGCGCGTCGATCTGCGTCCACAGCGCGCGTGCGTCCAGCGTTTCGCGGCTGATGGTATAGGCCTTGGCGACCTCGGCGATGCTGCGGCCGGTGTCTTCCTGCATGCGCATCAGGAAGGTGGCGCCCATGCGGTTGATGGTGGTGTTGGTGACTGCGGTGGCGATGATCTCGCGCTTGAGGCGGTGGCGCTCCATCGCATCGGCGTACTTCTTCTGCAGTGGCTGCGGGAAGTAGCGCTGCAACTCCTTGGACAGATACGGGTCTTCGGGGATATCCGATTCCAGCAGCTGCTGGAACGCCACCAGCTTGGAGTACGACAACAGCACCGACAGCTCCGGACGCGACAAGCCCTGCCCGCGCGCCTTGCGTGCGGACAGTTCGGCATCGGAGGGCAGGAACTCGATCTGGCGATCGAGCAGCCCCTGCAGTTCCAGCGTGCGGATGAAGTGCTGCTTGGAACCCAGGCGCTTGACGCTCATGCGCTCCATCAGGCTGATCGCCTGGTTCTGGCGATAGTTGTCCCACAGCACCAGATCGGCCACTTCGTCGGTCATCGAGGCGAGCAGCGTGTTGCGCGCGTCGTAGGTGAGCTTTTTGGCCTGCACCATGTCGTTGAGCAGGATCTTGATGTTCACCTCGTGATCGGAGGTGTCCACGCCGGCCGAGTTGTCGATGAAGTCGGTATTGAGCAGCACGCCGGTTTGCGCGGCCTCGATACGACCGAGCTGGGTCAGGCCCAGATTGCCGCCCTCGCCCACCACCTTGCAGCGCAATTCGCCGCCATTGACGCGCAGGCCGTTGTTGGCGCGGTCGCCCACATCGGCGTGCGATTCACTGGAGGCTTTGACGTAGGTGCCGATGCCGCCGTTCCAGAACAGGTCCACCGGCGCCTTGAGAATGGCGTTCATCAGCTCGTTGGGCGAGAGCTGCTTGACGCTGGATTCCAGGCCCAGGACCTCGCGCACCGACGCGCTGATGTCGATGGACTTGAGCGTGCGCGGATAGATGCCGCCGCCGGCGCTGATCAGCTTGGCCTCGTAGTCGGCCCAGCTGGAACGCGACAGCTTGAACAGGCGCTCGCGCTCGGCGAACGAGGCAGCGGCATCCGGATTGGGATCCAGGAAGATATGCCGGTGATCGAACGCGGCCAGCAGACGGATATGCCGCGACAACAGCATGCCGTTGCCGAACACGTCGCCGGACATGTCGCCGATGCCGACCACGCTGAATTCCTGGCTCTGGCAATCGCGCCCCATCGCACGGAAGTGGCGCTTGACCGACTCCCACGCGCCACGCGCGGTAATGCCCATGCCCTTGTGGTCGTAACCGACCGAGCCGCCGGAGGCGAACGCATCGCCCATCCAGAACCCGTGGTCCAGCGCCAGCCCGTTGGCGATGTCGGAGAACGTGGCGGTGCCCTTGTCGGCGGCGACCACCAGATACGGGTCGTCCTGGTCGTGACGCACCACCTGCGGCGGCGGCACGATCTTGCCGCCGACGATGTTGTCGGTGATGTCGAGCAGGCTCTGGATGAACAGCTTGTAGCAGGCGATGCCTTCGGCCTGCACTGCGTCACGGTCGCCGCCCACCGGCGAACGCTTGACGTAGAAACCGCCCTTGGCGCCGACCGGCACGATGACGGTGTTCTTGACCATCTGCGCCTTGACCAGGCCCAGCACCTCGGTGCGGAAGTCCTCGCGCCGGTCCGACCAGCGCAGGCCGCCACGCGCCACCGCGCCGAAGCGCAGGTGCACGCCTTCCACGCGCGGGCTGTAGACGAAGATTTCGCGGTAAGGACGCGGCTTGGGCAGATCCGGCACGATCGCCGAATCCAGCTTGAAGCTGATGCAGTGGCCGTGCTTGCCGCTCTTGTCGGTCTGGTAATAGTTGGTGCGCAGCGTGGCATCGATCACGTCGATGAAGCTGCGCAGGATGCGGTCTTCGTCCAGGCTGGCCACGCGGTCCATCAGCTTCAGCAGCGTGGCGCGGGTGGCCTCCTGCTGCGCGGCGCGGTCGCTGCCACGTGCCTGCAACACCGGCTCCAATGCCTTGAGCGTGGCCTCGTCGTCGGCTGCGAATACCGACAATTCCTCGCGCAGGCGTTCCTGGCCGGCAAAGATCTGCGCCTTGGTTTCCTTGCCGGTGGATGGGTCGAAGCGCGCTTCGAACAATTCCACCAACAAGCGCGCCAGCAGCGGGTAACGGGTGAACGTCGCCTCGACATAGGCCTGCGAGAACGGCACCGCGGTCTGCAGCAGATACTTGCAATAGCCGCGCAGCAGCGCGACCTGGCGCCAATGCAGGCCGGCGGCCAGAATCAGGCGATTGAAGCCGTCGTTCTCGGCATCGCCATTCCAGATGCGTTCGAAGGCTTCGCCAAACCCGGCATCGGCGTGGGCCGCATTGATCTTGCCGGCGGTCGATTCGACCTCGAAATCCTGGATATACACCGGGGTTTCGCCGACCTGCAGCCGGTACGGCCGTTCGGAGATCACCCGCAGGCCCATGTTCTCCATCATGGGCATCGCATCGGACAACGGAATGTCGTCGAGCTGGCGATACAGCTTCAGGCGCAGGCCTTCGCCGGCATCCAGACGCATGCCGTCGTCGCGGCGAATTTCCTGCAGGCTCAGATGCAGGTCGTCCGGGCCGTCCAGCGTGGCCAGATGCTCGACGTCGGACACCGCCGATTCGATCGAGGAATCTTCGATGTAGCCAGCCGGCAACGCACGGCCGAAGTTGGCCGCCATGCGCAAGCCGTTGGCTTCGCCATGCCGCGCCACCAGCGCCTCGCGCAGGGCATCGCGCCAGTTGCGCAGCAGATGCGCCAGCCGCGACTCGAGTTCGGTGGTGTTGAATTCCAGCGCCTCGCCACTCTTGGGCCGCACGATCAGGTGCAGCTGCGCCAGCGGCGACTCGCCCAGCACCACGCTGGAGTCGATGTACTCGCCGTGCAGCGCATCTTTCAGCAAGGCTTCGATGCGCAGCCGCACATCGGTGTTGAAACGCTCGCGCGGGATGTACACCAGCGCGGAGATGAAGCGGCTGTACTTGTCACGGCGCAGGAACATGCGGCTACGCACGCGCTCCTGCAGGCCGAGAATGCCGATCGCGGTGCGGTACAACTCTTCTTCGTTGGACTGAAACAGCTCCTCGCGCGGCAGCGTTTCCAGAATGTGCCGCAGCGCCTTGCCGCTGTGGCTACTCGGGGTCAGCCCGGACTTGCTCATCACGTATTCGTGGCGCTGCCGCACCAGCGGAATTTCCCACGGACGGCGGTTGTAGGCGCTGGAGGTGAACAGGCCCAGGAAGCGCTGCTCGCCGACGATGCGGCCCTTGGCATCGAACTCCAGGACGCCGATGTAATCCATGTAGCCAACCCGATGCACACGCGAGCGCGCATTGGTCTTGGTCAGGATCAGCGCGTCCTTGAGCTTGGACGAGGTATTCAAACCGTGCGCTGCCAGCGTGGTCACCGGGCGCGCCGGCGAGGTGTCGTGGCCGCGCATCAGGCCAAGCCCAGTCTCTTCCACCGGCGCCAGCACGTCCTGGCCGTCCTGCTTTTCGACGCGGTATTCGCGATAGCCGAAGAAGGTGAAGTGGTCGGCCGAGGCCCAGCGCAGGAATTCCTGCGCCTCGTGCCGGCTGATGTCGTCCATCGGCAGGCGCCGGGTGGCCAGGTCGTCGGCCAGCATCACCATCTTTTCGCGCATCGCGGCCCAGTCGTGCACGATCGCGCGCACTTCGGCCAGCACCTTGCGCACCGCCGCTTCCACCTTGGGCATTTCTTCGGCGGGCTGGCGGTCGATCTCCAGCACCATCAACGACTCGCTCTTGCCCTCGCCCACCGCGGTCAGCTTGCCGGTCTTGTCGCGCGCGATGCGCAGCACCGGGTGGCCGAGCACGTGCACGCCGATGCCCAGGTCCGACAGCGTCATGCTCACCGAGTCCACCAGGAACGGCATGTCGTCGTTGACGATCTGCAGCAGCGTGTGCGGCGACTCGTAACCGTGGCTCTTCAAGGTCGGGTTGAACACCCGCACGTTGACCGTGCCGGCCTTGCGCGTGCGTGCGAATTCCAGCATGTCCGCCGCCAGCGCCGCCCACTGCTCGGGCGGATGGTTGGGGAACTCGTCCTCTTCCATGCGGCGATAGAAGCCGGCTGCGAACAGCTGCACTTCGGCCTGGCGGGCCGCCGGGTAGCGCTTGCGCAATGCGGCAAACACCGGCTCCAGAACGACCGCCTGCGGTGCGCCGGCAAGCACGGGGACGGCACGTTCGGCGACCGGCTTGGTCGGCGTCGTGGACGATTTCGAAGCGGCTTTCTTGGCTGTCATGAGAGAGCTGGGGTGCTCGGTGGAAAACCTGAATTGTACCGATGCGCGACGACGACGCCTTGCTGCATAGCGCAAATCCTCAGCCGTCAGTCGGCGCGCGCAGGTTGCAAAAGCAATACCACTGTGTAGTTTCCCCGCAGAGCTGCGATGCGCACTGGCGCAGGTGGCAACTGGACCGCCAGATCCGGCAAAGTCCGGTCAGGTGCTTGTCGCACAAGGGCTTGCGCAGACCAAACTGCGACCGTCAAGTCTGTTTAAAAACTAAACTGGACGGTATAGTCTACCGCCATGACCCCCCGTTCCCACCGTGCTGCCCGGCGCTCGGACTGCGATCGCCGCATCCATGCGGCTGTGCATACGCTGCTTGCCGAGCGCGGCATGCGGCTGAGCATGGATGCAGTGGCCGAGCGTGCCGGCTGTTCCAAGCAGACGCTCTACAGTTATTACGGTTGTAAAGAAAACCTGCTGCGCGATGTCCTTCAGGACCATGTGCATCTGGCCACGGTGCCGCTGGGTACCGCCTCGGGCGAGTTGCGTGAGGATCTGCTGGCCTTCGCACTGGCCCATCTGGATCGCCTGAACCGTCCCGATGTGCTACAGACCTGCCGGTTGGTGGAAGCCGAGTCGCATCGGTTTCCCGATCAGTCGCAGCAGATCTTCCATGACGGGGTGGTCGGCATGCAGCAGCGCCTGGCGCATCGCTTCGAGCAGGCGATGGATGCCGGCCAGCTGCGCCATGACGATGCGCACTTCATGGCCGAACTGCTGTTGAGCATGATCGTCGGTCTGGATTTCGATCGGCAACGCTTTCAGGTCCCCCATCGCGCCGGCCTCCCCGCCAGGCAGCAATGGGCGCAATTCGCTGTCGACACCTTTCTGCGCGCGTTTGCCGCGGTCGCTGCCACGCCTTCGCTGTCCCCGCTTTCCTTTCTCACTTCAAGACCCTAACGGAGTTCCTCCTGATGATCGCCCCGCTCCGCACATTCGGCCTGGCCTGTGCCATCACCGTGGCGCTCGCTGCCTGCAGCAAGCCCGAACAACAACAGGCGCCGCCGCCGCCGGAAGTGTCGGTGCTGGAAATGCAGCCGCAGACCTTGCCGCTGGAACGCGACCTGGTGGGCCGTCTGTCGGCGTACCGCTCGGCCGACGTGCGTGCGCGCGTGGACGGTGTGCTGCTCAAGCGCCTGTACACCGAAGGCACCGACGTCAAGGAAGGCCAGCCGTTGTTCGAGATCGACCCAATGCCGTTGAAGGCCACGTTGCTGCAGGCGCAGGGCCAGTTGGCCGCCGCCCAGGCGACCTACGCCAATGCCCAGGTCGCCGCCAAGCGCGCGCGCAGCCTGGCCCCGCAGCAGTACGTGTCGCGTGCCGACATCGACAACGCCGAAGCCACCGAGCGCTCCTCCGGCGCCAACGTGCAGCAGGCGCGTGGCTTGGTCGAGTCCGCGCGCATCCAGCTCAGCTTCGCCAGCGTCACCTCGCCGATCACCGGCCGCGCCGGGATCCAGCGCGTGACCGAAGGCGCGCTGGTCGGTGCCGGTGAAGCGACCCTGCTGACCACGGTCGACCAGATCGACCCGCTGTACGTGAACTTCGCGATGAGTAGCGAAGAACTGGCCGCAATGCGCCAGGCGCAGAGCAGCGGCAACGTGCAGCTCAGCGGCGATGGCAAATCCACCATCAATGTGGAGCTAGGCAACGGCACGCAGTATCCGCATCCGGGTACGTTGGATGTCTCGGCCGTCACGGTCGACCCGAGCACCGGTGCGGTGTCGCTGCGCGCGACCCTGCCCAACCCGGAACAGGCGCTGCTGCCGGGCGCGTTCGTGACCTTCAAGGCCAGCCTTGGCCAGCGCAACAACGCCTACCTGATGCCGCAACAGGCGGTGCAGCGCGATGCCACCGGCGCCTACGCGCTGGTGCTCGGCAAGGACGGCAAGGTGGCGCGCAAGAACCTCACCGTCGATGGTCAGCAGAAGGGCCAGTGGATCGTCACCGGCGGCGTGGCCCCCGGCGACCAGGTCATCGTCGACGGTGTGCAGAAGGCGAAGGAAGGCCAGCCGGCCAAGGGCGTGGCGTGGAATCCGAACAAGCCGGCGCAAGGCGGCCAGCCGGGCGCTCCGGGCGCGGCTCCCGCCGCAGCTCAAGGCGGCAACGCGCAGGCCGCACCGGCTGCCGACAAGGCCGATGCCGCGGCACCGGCGGCGCAGCAGCAGCCCAAGCCGGATGCGGCGGCGCAGCCGGCCGACTCCCAGTCCAAGCAGCAGTGACGGAACCCGGACATGCCTAAGTTTTTCATTGAACACCCGATCTTTGCCTGGGTGGTGGCGATCCTGATCTCGCTTGCCGGCGTGATCTCGATCCTGAATCTGGGTATCGAGTCGTACCCCACGATCGCCCCGCCGCAGGTCACCGTCACCGCCAACTTCCCCGGCGCCAGCGCCGATACCTCCGAGAAGGCGGTGACCCAGGTCATCGAGCAGCAGCTCACCGGTATCGACCACCTGCTGTACTTCAACTCGTCTTCGGCGGCCAATGGCCGCGTGACCATCACGCTGACCTTCGAAACCGGCACCGACGCGGATATCGCGCAGGTGCAGGTGCAGAACAAGGTGTCGTTGGCCACGCCGCGCCTGCCCTCGGAAGTCACCCAGCAGGGTGTGGTGGTGGCCAAGGCCAACGCCGGCTTCCTGATGGTGGCCGCGTTGCGCTCGGACAACCCCTCGATCAACCGCGACGCGCTCAACGACATCGTCGGCTCGCGCGTGCTGGAGCAGATTTCGCGCGTGCCCGGCGTGGGCAGCACCAACCAGTTCGGCGCTGAGTACGCGATGAACATCTGGTTGAACCCGGAGAAGCTGCAGGGCTACAACCTGTCGGCGACCCAGGTGTTGACCGCGGTGCGTAACCAGAACGTGCAGTTCGCCGCCGGCTCGGTGGGCGCCGACCCGACCCCGGAAGGCATCAGCTTCACTGCCACGGTCTCGGCCGAGGGCCGCTTCAGCTCGCCGGACCAGTTCGAGAACATCATCCTGCGCACCGACAGTAACGGTGCCACGGTGCGGTTGAAGGATGTCGCGCGCGTCACCGTGGGCCCGAGCAACTACGGCTTCGATACCCAGTACAACGGCAAGCCCACCGGTGCGTTCGGTATCCAGTTGCTGCCGGGCGCCAATGCCTTGAATGTGTCCGAAGCGGTCGGTGCCAAGCTCGACGAACTGCAGCCGACCTTTCCGCAGGGCGTAACCTGGTTTGCGCCGTACGAGTCCACCACCTTCGTGCGTATCTCCATCGAGGAAGTGATCCACACGCTGGTGGAAGCCATCGTGCTGGTGTTCCTGGTGATGCTGCTGTTCCTGCAGAACTTCCGCGCCACCGTGATTCCCACGCTGGTGATTCCGGTCGCGCTGCTGGGTACGTTCTTCGGCATGTACATGATCGGATTCACCATCAACCAGCTGACGCTGTTTGCGATGGTGCTGGCGATCGGCATCGTGGTCGACGACGCGATCGTGGTGATCGAGAACGTCGAGCGCATCATGAGCGAGGAGCACCTGGAGCCGAAGGCGGCCACCCAGAAGGCGATGACCCAGATCACCGGCGCGGTGGTGGCCATCACCGTGGTGCTGGCGGCGGTGTTCATCCCCTCCTCGCTGCAACCCGGCGCTTCGGGCGCGATCTACAAGCAGTTCGCGCTGACCATCGCCATGTCGATGGGTTTCTCCGCGTTCCTGGCGTTGAGCTTCACCCCGGCGCTGTGCGGCGCGTTCCTCAAGTCGACCCATTCGACCAAGAAGAACTGGATCTACCGCACCTTCGACAAGTACTACGACAAGCTGGCGCATCGCTATGTGGGCGTGGTCGGCAATACCCTCAAGCACTCGCCGCCGTGGATGATCGTGTTCGTAGTGCTGGTGGTGTTGTGCGGCTTCCTGTTCACGCGCATGCCGGGCAGCTTCCTGCCGGAAGAAGACCAGGGCTTTGCGGTGGCCATCGTGCAGTTGCCGCCTGGCGCCACCAAGATCCGGACCAACGAGACCTTTGCGCAGATGCGTGCGGTACTGGAGAAGCAGCCGGCCGTGGAAGGCATGCTGCAGATCGCCGGCTTCAGCTTCCTGGGCTCGGGCGAAAACGTGGGTATGGGCTTCATCCGGCTCAAGCCGTGGGAAGACCGCGATGTGACCGCAGAGGAGCTGATCAAGCAGCTCAACGGCATGTTCTACGGCATCAAGGGCGCGCAGATCTTTGTGGTCAACCTGCCCACCGTGCAGGGCCTGGGACAGTTCGGCGGCTTCGACATGTGGCTGCAGGACCGCTCCGGCGCAGGCCAGCAAGCCCTGACCCAGGCGCGCAACATCGTGCTGGGCAAGGCGGCGGAAAAGCAGGACACCATGGTGGGTGTACGCCCGAACGGCCTGGAAGACGCGCCGCAGCTGCAGCTGTCGGTGGACCGTGTGCAGGCACAGTCGATGGGCCTGGAAGTCAGCGATATCTACAGCTCGATCCAGCTGATGCTGGCGCCTGTGTACATCAACGACTACTTCTCCGAAGGCCGCATCAAGCGCGTCAACATCCGTGCCGACGACCAGTTCCGTACCGGCCCGGAGTCGCTGCGCAGCTTCTTCAGCCCCAGTGCGACAGCCGTCGGTGCCGATGGGCAGCCGGGAATGATTCCGCTGAGCAATGTGGTCAAGGCCGATTGGACCTACGCCTCGCCGGCACTGAACCGCTACAACGGCTATTCGGCGGTGAACATCGTCGGCAATCCGGCTCCGGGCGGCAGCTCCGGCCAGGCGATGACGGCAATGGAAGAGATCGTCAACAACGATCTGCCGCCGGGCTTCGGCTTCGACTGGAGCGGCATGTCGTACCAGGAAATCATCGCCGGTAACGCGGCCACGCTGTTGCTGGCGTTGTCGGTGGTGGTGGTGTTCCTGTGCCTGGCCGCACTGTACGAAAGCTGGTCGATTCCGGTGGCGGTGCTGATGGTGGTGCCGATCGGCGTGCTGGGTGCGATCGTCTTCTCGATGCTGCGTGGCCTGCCGAACGATCTGTACTTCAAGATCGGCATGATCACGGTGATCGGTCTGGCGGCGAAAAACGCGATCCTGATCGTGGAGTTCGCAGTGGAGCAGCGGGCAGCGGGCAAGACCCTGCGCGATGCGACGATGGAAGCGGCGCATCTGCGCTTCCGCCCGATTCTGATGACCTCGTTCGCCTTCATCCTGGGCGTGCTGCCGCTGGCCATCTCGACCGGTGCCGGCGCCAACTCGCGTCACTCCATCGGTACCGGCGTGATCGGCGGCATGGTGTTCGCCACCGTGCTCGGCGTGATCTTCATCCCGCTGTTCTTCGTGGTGGTGCGCCGCATGCTGGGCGACAAGCTGGACGAGCAGTCCAAGGAATACGTCGCGGCACAGGGCGACGCTGGATCGCATCGTCCGGATCGCTGAGTCGGGCGTTCGCTGTAAACCAAAAAGCCCCGGCACTGCCGGGGCTTTTTTTGTGTGCTGTAGCGACGAAACGCAATACCCCGTAGGAGCGCCCTTGGGCGCGATGGAGCTTTACCGGCTCAGCGTATCGAAGCGATTCGACAGTACGGATAGATCAGTTGTGGAGCTGCTGATCTGCGGCGTCGTTGCAGGGCCCTTGCCCGCCCACCGTCGCGGGACACACTGCAAGTACGTCCTTGTAAGCTCTTACACGGCATCCATGCCGCGTAAGGTCCCGCGACGGTGGGCGGGCAAGGACCAAGCGGGATGATCGGTGTGCGGAGTTTTCCAACAGAACAACCGTTAACCGTGTGCTGCAGTGTCTTCGTTCTTCAAATAACGTCACCAGCCAACTGTCTGGTGCGGTGCCCTCGCCGATTGCGGGACCGTGTGGCGGCATGGATGCCGCCACCGAGCCTACAGGGACGTACTTGCGGCGTGTCCCGCGAGCGGTGAGGGCACCGCACGCGCGACGAGCCAGGATTTTTGGCCGGCGCTAGGCGCTACTTCGGGACAGTTAGATACCCGGCCTGCGGGCGCCGGTGGAGCCGCGCACCACGCAACGCCCGGTCATCACCATGCGGCGGATCGGCAGTTGCGGCGACTTGAGCCGCTCCAGCAGCAGCGACATCGCCGCGCGGCCCATGTCCTCGACCGGCTGTTCCACCACGGTGATGCCGGGCTCGACCAGGTCGGTCCAGCGCTCGTTGTCGAAGCCGGCCAGGGCCAGGTCATCGGGCAGGCGCAGACCGGCGGTGCGGGCGGCCTTGAGCGCGCCCATCAACAGCAGGCTGTTACTGGTGACAATGGCTTCGGGCCGATCACTGGCTGCTAGCCACTGGCCGACTTCGGCAATCGCCGCTTCGGCGGTGGGCGCCACTTCACGGTAGGCCGGCATCAGCCCTTGCGCGCCCATCGCGGCCAGATAGCCGTTGCGGCGCTCGGCCGCAGTGGTGCTGGTGCCGAACAGCCCGCCGATGCGTTCATAGCCCTGCGCCTGCAGATGCGCGACCAGTTCGCCCATTGCTGCGGCGTTATCCAGCACCACGCTGTCGTAGCGGCTGCCGGGGCCGGCGCGGTCCACCAGCACGGTCGGGTAATCCAGCGCGAGTTCGTGCATGCGCCCCACCGTGACCCGGGTCGGGGCGAAGATCAGCCCGGTAATGCGTTCTTCCTGCATCAGTTGCAGGTACAGCGCCTCGCGCTCGGGGTCTTCGTCGGTATTGCACAGGGTCACGCGCATGCCGGCGCGATAGGCGACCTCTTCCACCGCGCGGATCAGCGCGGTGAAGTACGGGTTGCGGATATCGGCCACGATCACCCCCAGGATGCCGGACTGCTGGGATCGCAGGCGCCGCGCCATCAGGTTGGGCCGATAGCCGGTCTGGCGCACCGCCGCCTCGACCTTGGCACGCACCTCCTCGCTCACCGGGCCGGTGCCCAGCGCGCGCGAGACGGTGGATTTGGACACTCCGGCCACCCGGGCCACGTCGTTGATGCTGATGCTCACTGGGACATACTCACTGGGACCGTTCCCGCTCCATTTGGCGCACCTTGACCCAGGCGCTGCTTCAGATTCGATGCTAACCCGAAAGCACTACAGCGCTTTTGTGCAGTGCACATTGACCTGAGTGTGGGAACGTTCCCACACTACTGCCCAGCCCGTTCCTACTCCCCGGAGTCCGTCTTGTCCTCTCCGTCGCCTGCCGCTCCCGTCACTCCCGAACTCGTACGCCTGCGTGCGCATGCCCGCGACAAGGACGACGCCATCGCCCAGGCCGCCCAGCTATTGGTCGCCGCCGGCTGCGTGGCGCCGGGCTACGACGCCAGCATGCGGCGCCGCGAAGGCCTGGCGAACACCTTCCTCGGCCACGGCCTGGCGATCCCGCACGGCGTCGGCGAAGACCGCCATCTGGTGCGCCGCGACGGTATCGCGGTGCTGCAGTTGCCTGAAGGCGTGGAATGGAACCCCGGCCAGACCACCCGGCTGGTGGTCGGCATCGCTGCCCAATCCGACACCCACATCACCCTGCTGCGCCGGCTGACCCGCCTGATCCAGGACCCGGCCCAGCTGGAAGCGCTGTTCACCACCGACGATCCCGGCGTGATCGTGGCGGCCCTGACCGGCGACCGCGCGCCCGACAGCAGCGCCGCACCGGCCACCGACCTGGCCGAAACCTTCGTGTGGACCATCGCCTACCCCAGCGGCCTGCACGCGCGCCCGGCCACCCGCTGGGCCGAGACCGCACGCGGTTTCTCGGCGCGCGCCCAGGTGCGCGCCGGCGACCAGGCGGCCGATGCCAAGAGCCTGGTCGGCCTGCTGCAGCTCGGCCTGCGTGCCGGCGACAGCATCACCGTCTCGGCCGAAGGCCCCGATGCCGCTGCGCTGCTCAAGCGCCTGCGCGCGGTGATGGACAGCCTGACCGCGCAGGAAAAGGCCGATGCCGAACGCGCCGCGCAACGCCGCGCCGCCCCGGTGGCTGGCTGGACGCCGCCGCAGGCGCAGCCGGCCATCGTCGGCATCGGCGCCAGTCCGGGCGTGGCGATCGGCATCGTGCACCGGTTGCGTGCGGCGCAGACCGAAGTGGCCGATCAACCGGTCGGCCTGGGCGATGGCGGCGCGCTGCTGCACGACGCGCTGACCCGCACCCGCCAGCAGCTGGCGGCGATCCAGGACGACACCCAACGCCGGCTCGGCGCTTCGGACGCGGCAATCTTCAAGGCCCAGGCCGAGCTGCTCAACGACACCGACCTGATCACCCGCACCTGCCAGCTGATGGTCGAAGGCCACGGCGTGGCGTGGTCGTGGCATCAGGCGGTGGAACAGATCGCCTCGGGCCTGGCCGCACTCGGCAACCCGGTGCTGGCTGGCCGCGCGGCCGACCTGCGCGATGTCGGCCGCCGCGTGCTGGCCCAGCTCGACCCGGCCGCCGCCGGTGCCGGCCTCACCGACCTGCCGGAGCAGCCCTGCATCCTGCTTGCCGGCGATCTGTCGCCGTCGGACACCGCCAACCTGGACACTGCACGCGTGCTCGGCCTGGCCACCGCGCAAGGTGGGCCGACCTCGCATACCGCGATCCTGTCGCGCACGCTCGGCCTGCCGGCGCTGGTCGCGGCCGGCGGCCAGTTGCTGGATATCGAAGACGGCGTCACCGCCATCATCGACGGCAGCAGCGGGCGCCTGTACATCAACCCGTCCGCACTCGACCTGGACGCGGCGCGCACGCATATCGCCGAGCAACAGGCCATCCGCGAGCGCGAGGCCGCGCAGCGCGCCTTGCCCGCCGAAACCACCGACGGCCACCACATCGACATTGGTGCCAACGTCAACCTGCCCGACCAGGTCGCGATGGCGCTGACCCAGGGCGCCGAAGGCGTCGGCCTGATGCGCACCGAATTCCTGTTCCTGGAAAGCGGCAGCACGCCCAGCGAAGACGAGCAGTACCAGACCTACCTGGCGATGGCGCAGGCGCTGGATGGCCGCCCGCTGATCGTGCGTGCGCTGGACATCGGCGGCGACAAGCAGGTGGCGCATCTGGAGCTGCCGCACGAGGAAAACCCGTTCCTGGGGGTGCGCGGCGCGCGCCTGCTGCTGCGTCGCCCGGACCTGCTCGAACCGCAGTTGCGGGCGCTGTACCGTGCCGCCAAGGACGGGGCGCGGCTGTCGATCATGTTCCCGATGATCACCTCGGTGCCGGAGCTGATCACCCTGCGCGCCATCTGCGCGCGCCTCCGCGCCGAACTCGACGCGCCGGAGGTGCCGATCGGCATCATGATCGAGGTGCCCGCCGCCGCCGCACAGGCCGACGTGCTGGCGCGCCATGCGGACTTCTTCTCGATCGGCACCAACGACCTGACCCAGTACGTGCTGGCAATTGACCGCCAGAACCCGGAGCTGGCCGCCGAAGCCGACAGCCTGCACCCGGCGGTGCTGCGCATGATCCGCAGCACGATCGAGGGTGCGCGCAAACACGAGCGCTGGGTCGGCGTGTGCGGCGGTCTGGCCGGCGATCCGTTCGGCGCCAGCCTGCTGGCCGGCCTCGGCGTGCAGGAACTGTCGATGACGCCCAACGACATCCCGGCGGTCAAGGCCCGCCTGCGCGGCACCGCGCTGAGCACGCTGCAGCAGCTGGCCGAGCAGGCATTGAACTGCGAAACCGCAGAACAAGTGCGCGCACTGGAAGCACAGCGCGAGGGCCAGGCATGAATCTGCAGGCCATTACGGTCACGCTGAACCCGGCGATCGACCAGACCATCCAGCTCGACAGCCTGCAGCCGGGCGCGGTGCACCGCGCCAGCAGCGTGCGCAACGATGCCGGCGGCAAGGGCATCAATGTCGCCGCCTGCCTGGCCGACTGGGGCAGCCAGGTCGCCGCGCTCGGCGTGCTCGGGGTCGGCAATGCCGGCGTGTTCGAGGCGCTGTTCCGCGAACGCGGTATCACCGACCACTGCCAGCGCGTGGCCGGCGAGACCCGCACCAATCTCAAGCTGGTCGAAGCGCGCAGCAACGACACCACCGACATCAACCTGCCCGGCCTGCGCCTGGGCCAGCAGCACCTGCAGGGCGTGTCCGATCAGCTCGCCCCGCTGCTGCGCCCCGGCCTGCCGGTGGTGTTGTCCGGCAGCCTGCCGGCCGGCCTGCCGGACGACAGCTGGGCGCAGTTGCAGGCGCAGGCCAGCGCGGCTGGTGCGCGGGTGCTGCTGGACACCAGTGGCGCGCCGCTGGTGGCCGCACTCAATGCCGCACGCGACGCGCCGCCTTACGCGGTCAAACCGAACCGGCACGAACTCGAAGCCTGGACCGGCCGCCCGCTGAGCGACCGCGCCGCGCTCAGCGCCGCCGCGCACGAACTGATCGCACGCGGCATCCAGCTGGTGGTCATCTCGATGGGCACCGACGGCGCCCTGTTCGTGCAGCGCGACCAGCGCCTGATCGCGCGTCCGCCGCGGCTGGCGCAGGGCAGCAGCGTGGGCGCCGGTGACGCGATGGTGGCCGGCCTGGCCGCCGCGCTGCTCGACGACTCCAGCGACCTGGAACAGTGCGCCCGGCTGGCGACGGCGTTCTCGGTCAGCCGGCTGCAAAGCGGCGATGCGCGCCGGCTGAACCCGCAGCAGGTACGCAAGCTCACCGGCGAGGTCGTCATCGACCAGCTCTCCTAGCAAGGCCGGCGGCGCGCCCGGTGGGAGCACCACCGCAACGCGCCCGGGTCTTGCGCAAGACACCACGTATCCCGCCGGCGCTCGCCGGCGACCGAACAACGCAGGAGATTTGCATGTCCTCTTCCATCGTGGTCATCGCCGCTGGCGACCGCAGCACCGAAGCCGTCCTGGCGGCCGAAGCGCTGCGCCGCGCGGCCACCGCCGTCGGGCGCAGCGTGACGATCGAAATCCGCAGCGACCAGGGCGTGCTCGGCGCACTGCCGGGCGACCTGGCCAGCGCCGCCACCCAGGTGCTGGTGATCGGCGATGCCGATGCCGACACCGCCCGCTTCGGCGATGCGCAGCTGCTGCGCCTGAGCCTGGGCGCGGTGCTGGACGACCCGGCCGCGGCAGTGAACAAGCTCGCCACACCGGCCGCCGCAAATGCGTCGGCTGCCGCAGGCAGCGCCAGCGTTGGCAGCAAGCGCATCGTCGCAATCACCTCCTGCCCCACCGGGATCGCGCACACCTTCATGGCCGCCGAAGGCCTGCAGCAGGCCGCGAAGAAACTCGGCTACCAGATCCGCGTGGAAACCCAGGGCTCGGTGGGCGCGCAGGACGCACTGACCGACGAGGAAATCCGCGCTGCCGACCTGGTGCTGATCGCTGCCGATCGCGAAGTCGACCTGGCCCGTTTCGGCGGCAAGCGCCTGTTCAAGAGCGGCACCAAGCCGGCGATCAACGATGGCCCGGCCTTGATCCAGAAAGCGCTGGCCGAAGCTGGCGTGCACGGCGGCGCGGCGCCGGTCGCAGGCGCCGCCAAGGCCGAAAACACCGGCAACGGCCGCACCGGCGCCTACAAGCACCTGATGACCGGCGTGTCGTTCATGCTGCCCTTCGTCACCGCCGGCGGCCTGCTGATCGCCTTGGCATTCGCGCTCGGTGGCATCTATGCCGGCGACGATGCGCACCAGGGCACGCTGGCCTGGTCGCTGTTCCAGATCGGCGCCAAGGCCGGCTTCACCCTGATGGTGCCCGCGCTGGCCGGCTATATCGCCTATTCCATCGCCGACCGCCCCGGCATCGCGCCGGGCATGATCGGCGGCCTGGTCGCCGCCAACCTCAATGCCGGCTTCCTTGGCGGCATCATCGCCGGCTTCATCGCCGGCTACGGTGTGGCCGCGCTCAACCGCTACATCCGCCTGCCGCGCAACCTGGAAGGGCTCAAGCCTGTGCTGATCCTGCCGGTGCTGGGCACGCTGCTGGTCGGCCTGGCGATGATGTATGTGTTCGGGCAACCGGTGGCCGACCTGCTGGCCTGGCTCACCGCCTGGCTGCGCGGCATGCAGGGCAGCAGCGCGCTGCTGCTGGGCCTGTTGCTCGGCGGCATGATGGCCTTCGACATGGGCGGGCCGGTCAACAAAGCCGCCTACGCGTTTTCCACCGGCCTGATCGCCAGCCAGGTGTACACCCCGATGGCCGCCGCCATGGTCGCCGGCATGACCCCGCCGCTGGGTATCGCGCTGGCCACCTGGGTGTTCCGCAACCGCTTCACCGTGGAAGAGCGCGGCTCGGCCACGGCCGCCGGCGTGCTCGGGCTGGCCTTCGTCACCGAAGGCGCCATCCCGTACGCCGCGCGCGACCCGCTGCGCACCATCCCGGCACTGGTGATCGGCTCGGCCGTGGCCGGCGCGATCTCGATGACCGCCGGTGCCGAACTGAAGGCACCGCATGGCGGCATCTTCGTGCTGCTGATCCCCAACGCCGTGACCCACCTGCTCAATTACGTGCTGGCCCTGGTGGTCGGCGTGGTGGTCACCGCGGTGGCGCTGCGCCTGCTCAAGAAGCCGGTGGCCGACGTGGTCGCCTGACGGTCGGCTGCCCCACCCCTGCCGGTTGCCGCCCTCGTATCTCCGATTCGTCTGATCGCCGGCTCGCCTCACCCCTGACTGGTTTCACCGCTGCGCTGCGCACCTTCGTGCGCGGCCGGCGGCTTGCCCATCCCCTAGCTGTCGCGTTCGCCACCTCGGCCACGCCTTCCTTCGTTCGGAGTCCTGCCATGACCGCCCTCGCCCCCCGCCATGCCCGTCCCCGCCTGCTGTGCCTGTCGCTGGCACTGGCGCTGGCCCCGCTCGCCCATGCGCAGGATGCCGCCGATGCCTTCAAGCTCAAGCTGGGTTACACCGGCGAAGCCGCCTCGATGATCGATGGCGGTCGCAAGAGCGGCGATGCCTACGCCGGCCAGCTGATGGTCGGCACCGATGTCGACATGGACCGCCTGTTCGGCTGGGGCGGCGCCACCGTCAAGCTGTACGTCTCCAACCGCCACGGCACCAACCTGGCCAACAGCAGCATCGGCAACAGCACCTCGGTGCAGGAGATCTACGGCGGACAGGGCACCCGCCTGGCAAACTTCACCCTGCTGCAAAAGCTCTTTGACGACCGCCTGGAACTGGAAGCCGGCCGCAGCGTGGCCAACATCCACTTCCTCGGCTCGGACCTGTGCCAGTACTTCCAGGGCAACTCGGCCTGCGGCAATCCCACCTTCGTGTTCCGCACCAGCAACTTCACCTACTGGCCGGTCTCCAGCTGGGCCGCGCACGCCACCGCCTGGGTCACGCCCAAGGTTTATGTGCATGTGGGCGCGTATGAAGTAAACCCGGTGCAGGCCCAGGATGGCCAGCACGGCCTGAAGTGGAGCACCGACGACACCACCGGCGTGGTGGTGCCGTACGCGGTCGGCTACAAGAACAAGGGCGGCGACGGCAGCATGGCCGCGATGTACGAACTCGGCGGCTGGCAGGACAACTCCGACTACACCGACCCGCTGCGCGACCGCAACGGCAACCCGGCCGTGCTCAGCGGCCTGGGCTACGAAAACAAGCAGGGCCGCTCGGGCCTGTTCGCCCGCTTCGAGCAGCAGGTCACCAACCCCGACCCGTCCGGCACCCGCGGCCTGACCGTATTCGGCGCCATCCTCAAGAGCACCGGCGGCCAGGCGATCGAGGACCACTTCGTGCAACTGGGCCTGGTGCAGAAAGGCACCTTCGCCAGCCGCCCGCAGGACAACATCGCGTTTGTGATCACCCAGCAGAAGTACAGCGACGAGGCGATCGAAAACCTGCGCCTGGCGCGCGCCTCGGCAGGCAGCACCGGCACCCCGGCCGACAACCAGATCATGATGGAGCTCAGCTACGGCATCCAGGTCACCAAGCGCCTGCGCATCGCCCCGAACCTCCATTACGTGATCAACCCGGACCAGTTCAACGAACCCACCCGCACCAACGATCTGAAGAATGCGTTGATCGCAGGCATGCGGATCGATTGGAATCTGTGAGTGGGTTGGCGGGTGTGTCCGCGTTGCGTAACCCCGTAGGGGCGTGCTTGCGCGATGAAGCGTTATCGATGCTGTGCGGTCGCGCGCAAGCGTGCTCCTGCAACGCTGACGCTAGCGCGAAGCGTCAGCGACATAGACGAACCGTATCAGAGCACAGCGCGCCAACCTGATGGAGACTGACGTACAGATCGCGATCTGCATGCATTTTCGCATGTCCATTACCGCTGCGATCCTGGCAAACGCTCATGGCTCGCCTACACACGAGACGATGGCGCATCCGCCGAACGCTCCACCACGCCAAATCCCTAACATCTTCACCATCATCTACAGCTGCGACTTCATGGATAACACCGGAATGTCGTGTGCACTTTAGAGGCAATTCACAACATGAAACTGCGCGCTTCTGGCTCCAACCCAAACCGTCTGGCGCTACTGCCCCTCCTGGCCCTGCCCTGTATGGCAACCGCGGCAACGCAGCGCGGTGACGTGATCAGCAGTCGCGTACTGACCACCTTCACCAGCACTCAGATCGCCAAGCAACTGGGCAACCAGCGCGATGCTCCGCCGCCACGCTGCAACGTCAGCGTGGCGGAAATCGTCTACGCCACCGTCGGCGTCCATAACGAGCCCACCACCGCCTCCGCCGCCGTCCTGATCCCCTCCGGCATCAACTGTCCGACGTCGTATCCGTTGCTGGGATGGGGACAGGGCGCGCAGTTGCAGAGGACCAGCTCACAGGCACAAGGGTTCCGCGCATCGCGCGGCAACCACGAGGTGATCAGCCAATTTGCGGCACAAGGCTATGCGGTCGTGGGCACCGACTATCTGGGTATTGGCAAGTCGGCCTATCCCTTCGCGCCCCATCTTCAAGCTGCCCCTGAAGCCAGCGCCATCGTGGATGCGCTACGCGCCGCGCGTGTCCTGCTTGCACAGCAGCATGCGCCGCTTTCGGGCAAGGTCATGCTCTCCGGTTTTTCCAGTGGTGCCCACGCCGTGATGGCTGCACAACGCGAGATCGAGCTGCACCTGTCCAGCGAATTCAACCTGGTCGCAAGTGGTCCTATCTCCGGGCCCTATTCCCTCTCCAAGACCGTGCTGAAAAACTGGGGCGGCCCCAAGGCCGAGGGACTCAACACGCTCACGCTCGTACTCAACACCTTTACCTTGATCGGCATGCAGCACACCTACTCCAATCTCTACACGACACCCATGCAGGTGTTTCAGCAGCCATTGGCGAACAAGGTCGAGAGTCTGTTCCCCGGGAAATTCGATGCGATCACGCTTGGGCTCGAACAACTGACCGACGTCAAGGACGTGTTTCAGCCGGAGTTCGCGCGCGATGTCGTCAGCAACGCCAAAAACGCATTCATCAAAGACCTCATGCGCAACGATCTGGTCAATTGGACCCCGCGCACGCCCACCTTGCTGTGCGGGGTGCAGGACGACAATGTGGTGCCATTCAGCGTTGCGCAAGAGGCGCTGGCCGACTTCAAGCGCAATGGCAGCAACCAGGTGAAACTCGTTGCCGTGACATCTGGCGCATTTTTTCCACACAGTGCCAGCAAGGCGCCCTGCATGGCTGCAGTGCGCACTCAGCTGTTGGACAAGCAGCGTTGAACATACCGCGCGTGCAACCTGCGGTTGGAGGAAGGAACGCGCGTCCACGCACGAGCGATGATCCAGTACAGGGCACGCGCAAGCGCGGTCATTCGGGTCGGGCTTGCTCGGAAATCGAGGACACGCCCTGGAACGCCAGCGATTGAAGCGACGACACGAAAAAACCGCGCACTGCGCGGTTTTTTCGTGGTTGCACAGCAGTCAGCAAATCTAAGGACGACGCGCCAGCGCCTCCACATCCTTGGCCTTGGGCAGCAGATCCTGCTTGGTCACCGCGAACGGCCCGATGCTCAGCATCGGCACTGCCACGATCACCGAGGAGATCACCACGATCACCGCACCGATCATGTGCGTCTCGGCCAGGCCTTCCATCGACTCGCCGCCGTAAATGTACAGGGCCAGCGCCGACAGGAAGAACATCACCGCGGTGATCACCGTGCGCGAGAGCGTCTGGTTGATCGAGCGGTTCAGCACTTCCAGCGGCTCCACCCGCAACGCGCGGAAGTTTTCGCGCACGCGGTCGAACACCACGATGATGTCGTTGATCGCAAAGCCCATCACCGACAACAGGCCGGCCAGCACGGTCAGGTCGAACTCGCGGCCGGTCAGCGACACGAAGGCCACGGTGACCAGCAGGTCGAACAAGGCGGTCAGGCTGGCGACCACTGCGAACTTCCACTCGAAGCGGAAGGCGATGTAGATCAGGAAGCCCACCAGCATGAACACGGTGGCGTACACACCGTTCAAGGCCAGGTCCTTGCCGACCTGCGGGCCGACGAACTCGCCCGGCTGCACGGTGGCGGGGTTCTGCGCGGTGCTGACCGCCTTGCGCACCTCTTCGGCCACGGTGGTCGCGGCATCGTCGCGGTTGTTGTGCTGCTCGCGCGCCTGCAGGCGGATCATCACTTCGTTGCCGCCGCGCGCGTTCTGCACCTGGGCGTTCTCGAAGCCGGCCTTGGCCAGTTGCTCACGCACCTGGTCCACGTCCACGGTCTTCTGGAACGAGGTCTGCACCAGCGTGCCGCCGGTGAATTCCAGTGCGTAGTTGAAGCCCTTGCCGACGATGACGCCGACCGAGGCCACCGCGATCACCAGCATAAGGATCAGCACCGGCTTGCGCAGGCGCATGAAGTCGATCCTGGTGTCGTTCGGGATCAGATGAAGCGGAAAAATTTTCATTCAAAGATTTTCCTGGAAAGTCCGCACATGGATGTGCGGGCTCTTGCGAGGGACTCGCATTTTACCTGCGGGCTCTTGCGAGGGACTCGCATTAAATAGCGACAGACTTCAGCTTCTTGCGGCTGCCATAGATCAGCACCGCCAGCGCACGCGACACGGTGATCGCGGTGAACATCGAGGCGAAGATACCGATCATCATGGTCAGCGCGAAGCCCTTCAGCGGGCCGGTGCCGAACGCGTACAAGGCCACCGCCACGATCAGGCCGGTGAGGTTGGCGTCCAGGATGGTGCCGCCGGCCTTCTCATAACCGGCGGCAATCGCCGATTTGGCCGGCACGCCCAGTCGCAGCTCCTCGCGGATACGCTCGTTGATCAGCACGTTGGCGTCCACCGACAGGCCCACCGACAGGGCCAAACCGGCAAACCCGGGCAGCGTCATGGTGGCGCCGAACAGCGACATCACCGCCACCACGATCAGCAGATTGAACAGCAGCGCCACCGAGGTGATCGCGCCGAACACGCGGTAGTAGACGGTGAAGAACACCAACGTGAACAGGAACGAGTAAATCACCGCAGTGACACCGCGTTCCACGTTCTCTGCGCCCAGGCTCGGGCCGATCACGTATTCCTCGACAAAATCCATCGGTGCGGCCAGCGAACCGGATTTCAGCAGCTTGGCCAGATTCTCGGCCTCCACCTTCTCCAGGCCGGTGGTCTGGAAGTTCTTGCCGAACACGCCGGCGATGCGGGTCGGCGACAGCGCCTCTTCCTTGACCCGCACGCTGCGCACTTCCTTGCCGTCGACCATGCTGACGGTGGGAATGCGCTCGATGTAGACCACCGACATCAGCTTGCCGACGTTGGCGCTGGTGTAGTCAAGCATGCGCTGGCCGGCGACGTTATTGAGCGTCACCGCCACCGCCGGCATGCCGTTCTGGTCGGTGCTGACGCTGGCGCTGACCATCTGGTCGCCGGTCACCAGCGCGCGCTTGTTGAGCAGTACCGGCGCGCCGGTATCGCGCACGCGGTAGACCTTGGCTTCGGGCGGAATGCTGCCGCTGCGCACGGCGTCTTCGGCATTGCCTTCGACCACCGCGCGGAATTCCAGCGAGGCGGTGGCGCCGATCAGGCGCTTGGCCTCGGCGGTGTCCTGCAAGCCGGGCAGTTCGACCACGATGCGGTCCTCGCCCTGGCGCTGGATGGTCGGTTCGGACACGCCCAGCGCGTTGACACGGTTGCGCAAGGTGGTGAGGTTCTGCTCGATCGCACCGCTGGCGATCTGCTTGAGTTCGGCTTCCGGCACCTTGACCGAGATGTTCTGGCCGCTGACGTCGTAGGTCAGGGTCGGCTGCGACTTGGCCAGCGCGGTACGCGCGGTGTCGACGCTGGCGCCCTCGCTCAGGCTGACCTGGATGCTGTTGTCGCCGCGGCGCTCGACCGAGCGGTAGGCGATACGGCCATCGCGCAGCGTGGTGCGGATGTCTTCGGCAAAGCCGTCCAGGCGCTTTTCCAGCGCGGCCTTCTGGTCCACCTGCATGGCGAAGTGCACGCCGCCGACCAGGTCCAGGCCCAGCACCATCGGCCGGCCGCCCAGCTTGGCCAGCCAGTCCGGCACGGTCGAGGCCAGATTCAGCGCCACCGTGTAGTTCTCGCCCAGTTGCTGGCGCAGCACGTCGTTGGCGCGGGTCTGTGCCTGCAGGTTGGGCAGGCGCACCATCAGGCTGTCGCCTTCCCGGGTGACGGCCTTCGGCGTGATGCCGGCGGCCTTGAGGTCGGCGTCGATGCGGCTGCGCAAGGCGTCGTCGAGCTGGGCACCGCGGCTGGCGGTGATCTGCACGGACGGGTCTTTCTGGTAGATGTTGGGCAACGCGTACAACGCGCTGACCGCCAGCACCAGCAGGATCAGGAAATACTTCCAGCGAGGAAATTCAAGCATTGCGACAGTCCCGCGCGACACCATCCCGGCGGCGCGCCTAGCAGTGAGAACGACTTCAGGCGGCCAACACAACGTCGCCAGCGGTCGTCAGGTGGATGCGGCGGTGCCGCGGAGCAGCGCGCTCAGCGCCGGTTCGCGGCACCGACTGCGCCCACCTGACAGTGGGCGCAGCGGGCTGGTTGCCGCTTAGTTGGCAGACTTCAGCGTGCCCTTGGGCAGCACGTGGCCCACGGCACTCTTCTGCACGCGGATGCGCACGTTGTCGGCCACTTCCACGGTGATGAAGTTGTCGCCGATATCGGTGATCACGCCCGCCACGCCGCCGGAGGTGATGACCTCGTCGCCGCGCGCCAGCTTGTCCAGCAGCGACTTGTGCTCCTTCTGGCGCTTCATCTGCGGGCGGATCATCAGGAAGTACATGACCGCGATCAGGATGATCGGCAGCGCGAAGGTGGACAGGCCGCCCATCGGGCCGGGCGCCGGCGCGCCGCCAGTGGCCTGCGCCTGGGCGACGGGGATCAGGAAATCGAGCAGATTCATTCAGTGCATCCTAGTTTGGGTGCCAGCGCGCCAACCGGCCGCTCGCTATTCAGGTACCGCCGGAGCGGAACAGCCGGGAATTATGCCATGCAGGTTCCAAACCGTCCGCGCAAGGGCGCGGACGGCCGGTCTCAGCTGGTTTCCCCCGGCAACGGCGGCGTGATGGCGCCGCGTGCCGCATAGAAGGACCGCCGGAACTCGGCAAAGGTTCCCGAGGCGATCGCCGCACGCAGGTCGGCCATCAACTTCTCGTAGTACCAGAGGTTGTGCAGGGTGCCCAGCATCGGCGCCAGCATCTCGTTGCAGCGGTCCAGATGGCGCAGGTAGGAACGTGTGTAGCCGCTGCTGCAGGCATGGCAGCCGCAGCCCGGCTCGATGGTGTCCAGGTCGCGCTCGTACTTGGCATTGCGGATGCGCACGGTGCCGAAGGAGGTGAAGTAATGTCCGTTGCGCGCATTGCGGGTGGGCATCACGCAGTCGAACATGTCCACGCCACGTGCCACGCCTTCGACCAGGTCCTCCGGCCGGCCCACCCCCATCAGGTAACGTGGGCGGTCGGCCGGCAGGCGCGGATGCAGGTGTTCCAGCATCGCGTTGCGCTCATGCTCCGGCTCGCCCACCGCCAGCCCGCCGATGGCGTAGCCGTCGAACCCGATACCCTGCAGCCCGTCCAGCGAGCGGCTGCGCAGGTCCGGATGCACCCCGCCCTGCACGATGCCGAACAGCGCCGCGTCGTTGCCCAGCCCGTCATGCGCCTGCCGCGAGCGTTGCGCCCAGCGCAGGCTCAGCTCCATCGAGCGCCGCGCCACCTCCTCGGTGGCCGGGTACGGCGTGCATTCGTCGAAGATCATCACGATGTCCGAATCGAGCACCTTCTGGATCTGCATGCTCTCTTCCGGGCCCAGGAACACCCGCGCGCCATCGGTGGGCGAGGCGAAGGTCACGCCCTGCTCGGTGATCTTGCGGCGATGCGCCAGCGAAAACACCTGGAACCCGCCCGAATCGGTGAGGATCGGCCCGTCCCAGCGCGCAAACCCGTGCAACCCGCCGTGATCGCCGATCACATCCAGGCCCGGGCGCAGATACAGGTGGAAGGTATTGCCCAGGATGATCTCCGCACCCAGTGCGCGGATCTGCTCGGGCAGGATGCCCTTGACCGAGCCATAGGTGCCCACCGGCATGAACGCCGGCGTCTCGACGGTGCCACGCGGAAAAGTCAGACGCCCACGCCGGGCATGGCCGTCGGTGGCTTGAAGCTGGAACTGGAGTCGGGACATTGAAAGGCCGGGATTGGAAATTGGGGATTCGGGATTGGCAAAAGCGAGAAGGCGGCGAGCGGAGTGCTGTTACGAATCCCCACTCCCGACTCCCCAATCCCTGCTCCACAGCAACATCGCATCGCCATACGAAAAGAAGCGATAGCGCTGTTCGATGGCGTGTTGATAGGCGGCGAAGATGCGCTCGCGGCCGGCGAAGGCCGAGACCATCATCAGCAGCGTGCTTTCGGGCAGATGGAAGTTGGTGACCATCGCATCGACGCTGCGGATGCGGTAGCCGGGCAGGATGAAGATCTGGGTTTCGCCGGCAAATGGCAACAGTTCGCCCTCGGGCGCGGCATCGCTGGTGCGCCAGGCACTTTCCAGCGAGCGCACCACCGTGGTTCCCACCGCGATGACGCGGCCGCCGCGGGCCCGGGTGCGGCGCACCTGCTCGACCAGCGCGGCGCCGACGTTGAGCCATTCGGTGTGCATCACGTGCTGATCGAGCGCATCCACGCGTACCGGCTGGAAGGTGCCGGCGCCCACATGCAAGGTGACATGGCCGAACTCCACCCCGCGCTCGCGCAGGCGTGCCAGCAACGCCTCGTCAAAATGCAGCCCGGCGGTGGGCGCGGCGACCGCACCGACCTCGCGCGCGAACACGGTCTGGTAGCGCTCGCGGTCTTCCACTCCCGGCTCGCGGCGGATGTACGGCGGCAGCGGCAGGCGCCCGGCTTCCAGCAGCCAGTGCTCCAGCGGCGTGGGGATCTCGAAGCGCAGCAGATAGAACTCGCCGTCGCGGCCCAGCACCTCGGCCTGGCCGCCGGCATCCAGCGCGATCCAACTGCCGGCCTTGGGCGACTTGCTGGCGCCGATCTGCACGCGCGCCTCGCGCTCGCCGAGCAGGCGCTCGATCAGGATTTCCACCCGCCCGCCGCTGGCCTTCTGCCCGAACAGGCGCGCCGGGATGACGCGGGTGTCGTTGAAGATCAACAGATCGCCGGGCTGCAGCAGCTCGGGCAGATCGCGCACCTGGCGGTCGACCAGCGCCTGCGGCGACGGCGGCACCACCAGCAAGCGGCTGGCCGCGCGCTCGGCCAGCGGCGCCTGGGCGATCAGCTCGTCGGGGAGGTCGTAATGGAAATCGGACTTCTTCAAGGCGTGGCGGTACAGCGGTTTGGGGGCGCTAGTTTAGCGGGACATGCTGAGGCAGGTTTGGCAGCCTTTTCCTCCAGGGAAACAAGACCTGCGGAGATCGCGGAGGTAGCAGATCCTTCTCCCATCGGGAGAAGGTGGCGCGCAGCGCCGGATGAGGGTACGGGCGAAGCATAATGCGCTCAAATATTGCAGAGGCTTCGCCCCGTACCCTCACCCCAACCCCTCTCCCGGCGGGAGAGGGGCTTGCTAGCTCGCGAATCATGGCTCTTACCATTCCCGATTCCCGATTCCCCACTCCCGATTCCCCACTCCTCACCGCTCAAACTTCGTCGACAAAATGATCGACGTCGTCGTGCGCTCCACGCCGTCGATCGCGCCGATGGCGTCGGTGAGCACGTCCATTTCGTTGACGCCGCCGACCACGCCCAGGGCGATCAGGTCGTAGGCGCCGCTGACCGAATGCAGCAGGCGCACCTGCGGGATGTCGCGCAGCGCCTTGACCACGGCCGGCATCTTCTTGGGCAGCACGGTGATCAGGATGTGCGCGCGGATGCGGCCCTGTTCGTAGGCGTCGTGGGTGCGCACGGTGTAGCCGCTGATCACGCCGTCGCGTTCGAGTTTTTCGATCCGGCTTTGCACGGTGGTGCGCGACAGCCCGAGCCGGCGCGCGATCTGCGCGGTGGAGGCGCGCGCGTCCTCGCGCAACAGCGACAGCAGGCGTTCGTCGGAAGGAGTGATTTTCACTTTTGCCCAAATGTTTCGTCGATTCGACGAAAATACCTGACTTCCTGTCCGAATTCACGCTGCCAAACGCCGATCTTCTGCCGATAATAGAAAGGGAACGCCACCTTGTAGGAGATGCGCCATGTCCGTCCTTGCCCCGCTCGCCCCGCTGCGTGCCCATGCCGGCCGCCGCCTGACCGATGGCCTGGACGATGCCAGCATCGTGCGCCTGGCCAGCACCCACGACGATCTCGCCCAGGCCATCGATGCCGCTGCCGCCGAATACGCGCTGGTGCGCGAGGAGGCCGCCGACCTGCTGGACCTGGACGAAGACGCACAGATCGGTGCGGTGCAGGACGGTTTCATCAATTTCTACGCCGACGATGCGGTGACCCCGTACGTGGCGCTGGCCGCGCGCGGCCCCTGGGTGGTTACGCTCAAGGGTGCGGTGCTGTACGACGCCGGCGGCTACGGCATGCTCGGCTTCGGCCACACCCCCGCGCCGGTACTCGAGGCGATGGCGCGCCCGCAGGTGATGGCCAACGTGATGACGCCCAGCCTGGCGCAGCGCCGGTTGGACCGCGCCCTGCGCGCGGAGATCGGGCATACGCGTGGCGGCTGTCCGTTTGCGCGCTTCATGTGTCTCAACTCCGGTTCCGAAGCGGTCGGCCTGGCCGCACGCATCGTCGACACCAACGCCAAGCTGCACACCGACCCGGGCGCCCGACATGCCGGTGCCACCATCAAGCGCGTGGTGGTCAAGGGCAGCTTCCATGGCCGCACCGACCGCCCCGGCCTGTATTCCGATTCCAGCCGCAAGACCTACACCAAGTACCTGGCCAGTTACCGCGACGAGGATTCGGTGATCGCGATCGCGCCGTACGACGTGGCGGCGCTGCAGCGCGCCTTCGACGAGGCCGCGCGCAATCACTGGTTTATCGAGGCGGTGTTCCTGGAGCCGGTGATGGGCGAAGGCGACCCGGGCCGCGCATTGCCGGCCGCGTTCTATGCCGCTGCGCGCGACTTGACCCGCCTGCACGGCAGCCTGCTGCTGGTGGATTCGATCCAGGCCGGCCTGCGCGCGCACGGCGTGCTGTCGGTGGTGGATTATCCCGGCTTCGAGCAGCTCGACCCGCCGGATCTGGAAACCTATTCCAAGGCGCTCAATGCCGCGCAATACCCGCTGTCGGTGCTGGCCGTGACCGAACACGCCGCGCAGGTGTATCGCAAGGGCACCTACGGCAACACCATGACCACCAACCCGCGCGCCCTCGATGTGGCCTGCGCCACGCTGGCATTGTTCACTCCGCAGGTGCGCGCCAACATCCGTAGCCGCGGTGCGCAGGCGATCGCCAAGCTGGAAGCATTGCAGTCCGAGCTCGGAGGTTTGATCACCAAGGTGCAGGGCACCGGCTTGCTGTTTTCCTGCGAGCTGGCACCGCAGTTCAAGTGTTACGGCGCCGGTTCCACCGAGGAATGGTTGCGCCATCGCGGCGTCAACGTGATCCACGGCGGCGAGAATTCGCTGCGCTTCACCCCGCACTTCGCCATGGACGAAGACGAACTCGATCTATTGGTCGGCCTGATCGCGCGTGCGCTCAAGGAAGGCCCGCGCCAGGTGCAGGCCGAGGCCGCCTGAGGCTGCACATCTCTCAACGCCTGAAACGCGGAGTCCTGTGGGCTGCCCGCGCCGACGGCGCTAGATTTGTGACATGGCAAGCACGACGCGAAGCGCGCTTGCGCAAGCGCCCTTCACCAGCGTGAACCGCACAAAACGCCGCGATGGGACTGCAGCCGGAATCACTGCCGTGTCGCCATGCAGATCCGTTCAACAGATCTGCATGGCGACCGGCAGCAATCAGATCGGCACCGCGCTCAATTTGCGACGCAGGTAATTGGTCACCGCCCGGCGCGTCGACTTGCCGCGCCACGATGCCCAGCACAGATGCGAGCCGACGGCGATCTTGCCGCCGCGGTGGCCGAGCCCGAACCAGGTACGGTCCGGATGGAATGCATCGCGCGGCGGGAACACGATGCCGGAGAACTGCTCGCCATACGCGTTGTAGAAGCGGGTCAGCCCGCGCGGGCCGGAGATCATCGGAATCTGCCGGTGATCTTCCAGCGTCTCCGGCGCATGCACACTGAAGATGTGCTCGATAAAGGCGCGCCACAGAGGATGCCCTGCCTGGGAACCGAAGACGGCATTGCCGATCTTGAACTGATCGTTGCCCAGCGCGCCATCCTCGATCGGCAGCACGCATTGCTGTACCAACAGGTCGGCGCCAAGCGGCTGCAGCAGCTTGTAGTCGGTATCGAAATAAAAGCCGCCGTGCGCGTGCATATAGGCGCAGCGGGCGATGTCGGCCTTCATCACGCCGAAGCGGATCGCCTCGTAGCGCTCGGCGAATTCCGGGAACGCGCGACGCATCAGTTCCGAATTGTCCGCATCATCCCAGACGTAGCAGACCCAGTCCGGCAAGAGCCGCTGCAGACGGGCCTGGATCCTGCGCTCTTCCCACTGCAATTGCTTGGTCGGCGCGGTCAGATGAAACACATGGGGAATCATGGTGATTTCTCGGGGGCTGGGGGCACCGCCACCTCCATCCAGCGCCGACCTGACACCCGGCTACCCGGATGGAGATCCGGCTAGCCACACCCTATGCCCATTTTTTGTGTGATGTAACTCACACTTTTCAATTGACATACGAGGTAACCATTGGAAAAATCAATGCATCGACGAAGTTGCCTCACATCTTCCTAACTCGGTACGCCGATCCGCCCCGACTCTTTCGCATTCGTCACAGCGTATTTATTCCCAGCAGCGATCGGCCCGTCCCTTGAGCGTTGCACTGCGTGGGCAATCGCGTGGGGCGATGCGTCCTGCTTCGTGTTCGATCAACCGCTTGGCCCCGGTCGTATCGCGCTTGAGCTCGAAGGCATCGTAGAGACGTCCGGTGGCGGTGCGCGACTCATAGAGCAACGTCTGGTTGTCGATGCGAAGCACCTGATACAGCTGGGTATCTTCGCCGACCGGGCGCATGGTCTTGCGGGCCATGTCCGAGAGCCGGTACTGCTTGGGCCCGGCCACCGACACCACGAACACCGGCGTCGCCTGCCCGGCCTCATCGCCACGCCGGCCGTAGGTGTGGTCGTGGCCCTGCAGCACCAGATCGACCTTGTGGCGACGGATCACCGGCAGCACCTGCTCGACCAACTTTTCGTTCTCGCGATCGGCGCGCGGCGAGAAGAACGGCTGATGGATCAGCACGATCGACCACGGATGCGGATTATCGGCCAATACGGTCTCCAGCCACTGCGCCTGCGCCGGGCCGGTGCCCAGATCCAGCACGGATGTACCGTCGAGCACGGCGATGCGCACGCCCTGGTAGTCGAACCAATAGCTGGTGCGCGCGGTGGCCGACGGCCCGTTGCGCGGCAACGCGAAGGTCACCGGCCAATGGCTGCCGAGCGTGCGCGTCGCCTGCGGGGTGTCTTCGCCCTCTTCGTGATATTCGTGATTGCCCGGCGCCGGCGCCACTGCGGTGCCTTCCAGCAACCAGCGCCCGGCTTCGAACCATTCGGCCCACTCGTTGTCGTCCTGGCCGTCCTTGCCGCTGACCAGATCGCCGGCGAACAGCGCCAGCCGCGCGTCCGGTGCCGAGCGCCAGGCCTGGCGGATCACCCGCGACACCAGGCTGAGATTCTTGTTCTGGGTATCGCCGAAATACAGCAGCGTCAGCGGGGTGGCGGGCGCGGCGGCGGTGCGGAAATGATTCCACGCGCCCCAGGTGCGGTTGCCCTGTACGCGGTAGGCGTACAGCGTGTCCGGCTTCAACCCATCGACATCCGCGCGGTGGTGATGCGAGCTGCCGTTTTCGCTGCTCAGCGTGGCGGTGCTGGCGCGAATGCGGCGCGGCGTGCCCACGTCGGGCGAGTCGCCGGCGACGACCAGTTCCAGCCACGGCTGGTTGACGCTGGCATCGGTACGCCAGGCCACCGCGAAGCCGGTCGCCGCATCCTGCGCGGGCGTGGCGACGATGCGGTCCGGAAAGCCGTCGGCGACATAGTGGGTGGAGCCCGCCGGCACCTGGGTGTTCGGTTCGGCAGCCCGCTCGGCGGCGAACGATTGCGTGCTCGCCATTGCCACCAGCAGCAGCGCTGCAGACAGCGCCGCGCGCGCAGCGCTCACAGCGCGCACTCTTTCAAACGCAGCGTGCGTGCGATATCACGCCAGTCGAATGCCGCCACCGCCTGGTCGTCATGCAAGGCATAGAACACGCCACCGGGGAAGCGCGCATCGCCGCGTTGATCCAGCCACACGCCGTCGGTATTGGCGGTCACCCGGCCGGCGAATGCACCCACATGCGCCAGACTCTGGCGATCGAACACCTGGAACACGCTGCGGTCCTTGAACTGATCGGTGGCGATCCAGTAACCGCTGCCATCGCTGCACGCCAGCAAGGTCATGCCCTCGGCCTGCGCCTTGAACAGGCCGGTGCCGACATTGCGCCCGCGATAACGCCCGTCCATGCCGTACTCGCGTAGCTGCGTGCCCACGGCCACGTCTTCTTCGGCAATCATCAAGCGCGCATTGGCTTCATCGCCGAACACCGATTCGGCAATCCGCACCGCACCCGCTTCGGTGGTATCGCCAAAGCTCTGGGTCAGGCGCGATTGCCAGCCCTGCCCTGCATTGTTCAATTGATAACGCCGGAAGCGCTGACCGAGGTCGGCCACCGGCGGCGGCAGATCCTTGTTGGCCGGCGACATGTAGTTGTCGCTGACCACCACCTCGTAGCCGCCGTCGTGCTTGCGCACCCACAGGCCATAGGGCTCGCGCAGTTCGTCCTGGCCGAAGGCGATCAACGGCTTGAAGTCCGGCAGCGAGAACACCTGCACGCGGCGGTTGTCGCGCTCGACCACGAACAGCAGATCGTCGACCACCGAGATCCCGTTCGGGCGATCCAGCTTGCCCAGGGCCTTGCCCTTGCCGCCGACCACGCGCAGGCGCTTGCCGTTGTCGCCATCGAATACCACCAACGCATGCGTGGCCTTGGCAGTGGCGATCAGCCAGCGGCTGCCATCGGGCGCACTCCAGCTGGCGGGTGAGTCCAGATTGTCGGACGGCGTGGAAGTGGTGATGAAAGCTTCCGGCACCACTTCGTGCGCCACCTTGGCCTCGCTGAGCAAGGGGTCTTTCAGCAGCGCCTCGTCGGCTTCGCGGTCGACCGGTGCGCTGGCGCAAGCCGTCAGCGCCAGTGCGGTAGCGAGCAGTGTGATGTGGAGTAACGTGGTATGGAGCCGCGTGCGCGTTGCGATCACAGTGCCACCTTCAGGCCGAGCGCATAGGTGCGGCCGTATTCTTCGTTCTGCAGCGTGCGCGAGGGCACGCCCTGGTACAGCTCCAGCGGTTCGTCCAGCAGGTTCTGCGCTTCCAGATACAGGCTGACGTGGCGGTTGAATTGGTAGTTCATGCTGAAATCCAGCTGGGTATGCGGGGCGACATAGATATCGTACGCGCGGCTTTCGCCGATGGTGTCCAGGTACTCGCTGCGGTACACCGCCGCAACCCGCGCACTGAAGCCGTATTTTTCGTAGCCCAGGTGGCCGCTGTAGATCCGCTTGGACGAACGCGGCAAGGTGAAGTCCTCACCGGCGCGGTCGCTCAGGCCGGGATCGAAATCGCTGTCCAGCACGGTGGCGCTGGCACCGACCAACAGGCCATTCCAGCCTTCCGGCAGGAAGTCCAGGGTCTGCTGCCAGTTGAACTCGGCGCCGCGTACTTTTGCGGTGTCGCCATTGATCGAGCGCGTGACCTGCAAATCCGGGAATTCCGCATCGTTGGTGCTGATCGTCTGCACGATGTAATCGTCGATCGATTTGTTGAACACGCCCAACGAGATCAGACCGGTGCTGCCGATGTATTTCTCGAGCGACAGATCCAGATTGGTGGAACGGTAAGGATTGAGATCGGGATTGCCGATGCTCACTTCCTCATCGCCGCGATTGATGCTCACGCGCGGCGAGACATCGCCGAACGACGGGCGCGACAAGGTCTTGTTGGCCGCAAACCGCAGCACCCAGTCGTTGCCGGTGTCGTAGCGCAGGTGCAGGCCCGGCAGCACGTTGGTGTAGCTGCTGGACGCCTCGCGTGGCGTCACCGTGGCCGAGCGGCCGTCTTCTGCCACGTCCACCTGATTGCCGGTGGCATTGAACTGGGTGTTCTCCACACGCACGCCGGCAATCATGCGCAGCGCCCCGATGTCCCAGGTGCCCATTGCGTACGTCGCAAACACATCTTCGGTGGCGGTGTAGTCGTCCTGCAACGAGACCTGCTGATTGCCGCCCACATCCTGCGGACGTGCGCTGTACAGATTGCCGGAGGTGTTCCAGTAACGGCGCATGCCATCCGAGCCGATGCTTTCGCCCAAGGTGCCGCCACGGTGTTCCGGCGCGGCGGTGGTCCAGTCGCTCAAGTCGATCGCCGGGCCGCGACGCAGCTCGCGTTCGTCCACGTTGACATCGCGCTCGCGCCAACGACCGAGCACACCCATCTTCAGGCTGGCATGCTCGCCATCGAAGCGCACGTTGACCTGCGCGCTGCGCTCGCTGTCGTCCACCCGTTTGGGCGCAAGCACGAAGCGGTCGAACACGAAGTCGTCGTTGCTCTGCCAGCCGTTGTCGGAGAACCCCAACCGCGGAATCCCGCTGTTCTGATCGACCGTGGCCGACAGATCGTCGCCGTCATAGTTGAAGCGCGCTTCCATTTCATCGTTCACGCGCTCGGTGGTCTTGGTGTAGCCCACCTTGTAATCCACGGTGGCCGCGCTCAGGCGATTTTCACCGCCCACGCTCAAGGCCATGGTGTCTTCTTTCTTGGTGCGATAGCGCACGCGCTTGGAGATCGAATCGGCCGGCAGATCGGCCACGTTGTAGGTGCCATCGCCATTGGCGCTGACCTGCCCATCGGCCAGGCCGAAGATGGTGCGCTGACGCGTTTCGGCGTCGTCGAAGCGGCTGTAGAGGGTGCGCAGGTAATAGCGGTTGTCTTCGTCCGGGCGCCAGTCCAGATTGAGGTTGGCGCCCATGCGGGTGCGCTCGATGAAGTATTTGCGGCGCTGCACTTCGCCGGCGAACAGATCGTCGGCCGCACCGCCATCGAAACTGTCGTAGGCCACTTCGGTATTGTCGGATTCGAATTCGCGATCCTGGTAGTTCACACCCACCGCCACACCGAAGGTGCCATCGAAGATGTCGCTGTAGTTGAACGCGCCCTTCGGGCTGGTCTTGCCCGACAGCGACTGGTGGCTGCCTTCGACCGAGCCGCGCAAGGTGCGGCCATCGCGATCGAATGCGGAGGTGGACTCCACTTGAATTGCGCCGCCGATGGAGTCGCCGGGCATGTCAGGCGTTGGCGACTTGACCACCTTGAGGCGCTCGGTGGAATCGGAGGGAATCACGTCCAGCGGCGCCGAGCGGGTGCCGTCTTCCGGCGTGCCCATGGTCATGCCGTCGATGGTGACGCTGTTGAGCGCCGAATCCAGGCCGCGGATCACCACGAAGCGGCCTTCGCCCTGATCGCGCGTCACGCTGACGCCAGGCAGGCGCTGCAAGGATTCTGCGACATTCTTGTCGGGGTAGCGGCCCATCGCATCGGACGCGACCGCATCCTGGATGGCATCGGAACTGCGTTTGAGATCGACCGCGCGTACCTGCGATTCCGTTTGCGGGCGCACTTCCAGCCGCTCCAGATCGATGGCCGCAGCGCCTGCTGCGCCGCCAGCAGCAGCACCCTCGGCCGCCAGCGCCAGCGGGCTCCACATGGCCGCAGCCAACGTCAGCGTGATCGCCAGGCAGAGCGGAGTCTTGTTGAGCACGGGTGCTTCCCCAATTGGTTAAGAATGGGTGGGCACACTATGTCTACGACGTTTCACTGACATGACATCTGCAAGCGCGATCACGCGCAATGTGTGGCGACGCTGCCGCCGGCTGCGGCACACTGTGGGTCTCTCCCGCCCGTCGCTGCCCATGAAAATCGTCGAAGTTCGCCACCCCCTCGTTCAACACAAGATCGGTCTGCTGCGCGATGCCGCCTTGAGCACCAAGGGCTTCCGCGAACTGGTCACCGAGCTGGGTACGTTGCTGGCTTACGAGGCCACCGCCAATCTGGACACCGAATCGCACGTGCAACCCGGCTGGGCCGGCCCGGTGACCGTGCAGCGGATTGCCGGCGCGAAAATCACCCTGGTGCCGATCCTGCGCGCAGGCTTGGGCATGCTGCCCGGCGTGCTGGCGCTGATCCCGGCCGCGCGCGTGAGCGTGGTCGGCCTGCAGCGCGACGAAGAAACCCTGCAGCCGGTGCCCTACTTCGAACGCCTCACCGGGCGCCTGGAAGAACGCGACGCCCTGATCCTGGACCCGATGCTGGCCACCGGCGGCACCCTGATCGCCACCATCGACATGCTCAAGCGCGCCGGCGCACGCCGCATCAAGGGCATCTTCCTGGTCGCCGCACCGGAAGGCCTGAAAGCACTGGAAGCCGTGCACCCGGACGTGGAGGTCTACACCGCCGCGATCGACGACCACCTCAACGAGAAGGGCTACATCCTGCCCGGCCTGGGCGATGCAGGCGACCGGATTTTTGGTACGCGGGTGGAGTGAGCTAAAGCCCCTCTCCCCCGGGGCGAGAAGGCACCGCTTGCGCGCCATTGGTGCGCGTGCCTTGGAGCGCCCGCGCCGCAAGCGCGGGCCGGGGCGCGCAGCGGGGATTGGGGTGAAGGTCCGTCGAGCGAAGCAGTCGGTGAGTCACTTCTGACGGCGCGTGGCGACGCGTTTGTCATTGCCGGCATTGGTAGCTCCCCTGAGGCGCACCCTCATCCGGCGCTGCGCGCCACCTTCTCCCGGTGGGAGAAGGAACCGCTGCGACATCGCATTGAAGACGCCCCGCCTTACCGCGTAGACGCCTCAATCGCAGCACTCACATACACCAGTGGCGCATTCCAGTTGATCGCCACCTCATTGCTGGCATAACTGCAGGCGTTATCCAGATACGACAACGCCGGCAGTTTTGAGGGATACGCCACCTTGCAGTCCTTGGCATCCTGCTGCCCCGGTTGCGGGCCGCCGGCCAGCCAACCCGGGACCGGCGCATCGATACCATCGGCTTCGGAAGGGCGATGGTGGATATGCAGCGGGCTGCGCAACCCTACCCCGGTAACGAACGACAACCCGAGCGGATTGCGCCCCAGGATGTAATCCAGCTGCGACTGCGCGGCATCCAGAAATGGCCGCTGCCGGGTCAGCCGGTAGCCCTGCATCAACATCATCGCGCGGTTGAGCACGACTGCATTGCTGCCCCACACGAAGTCGGTGTCCGTCATCGCCAGACGCCATGGCGAGGACTGCCATTCATCGGCAAGACGCTGCGCCAGACCGGTGATCTCACGCGCGATGCGTGCACGGTCGGCATGCGGGGTGAGCTGGTCGCGATGCTCGGCCAGCGACATCCACGCCAGTCCGCCGACATTGCTCCAGCCCGGCACGCTGGCCGGCACATTGCGCGCGATCATCGCATCGTAGAAGCCATCCTCGCGCGTGGTCACATACAACTCCGCCGCAGCCCAAGCGAATTCATCGCCCACCTGCGCATCGTCGTAGCCGCCGGTGCGCACGTCGTCGGGCTGACGATAGATCACATCCGGATGCTGCTGCGCCCACGCCCAGGCACTGCGCGCGGCTTTCAACATACGCGCGGACGCGCCGGGATACTGCTTGTCGAACGGTGCATAGACGCGGCTGGCCGCCGCCATCACCGCAGCGAAATCCAGTGTGGCCGCAGTGGCCTTCATCACCACATAGCGTTGTTGCTTGGCCTGCTCGGGCATTACCAACCCATCGAACTGCTTGTCGGTGAGCTTGTGGTACACGCCGCCATCGGCCGGGTCCTGCATGGCCAGCATCCACTCCAGATTCCACCAGGTCTCCTGCAGGATGCCGGGCACGCCGGGCGCGTCGTCGGGGATGGTCAGGGCCTGTGCCTTGAACAGCGCCGGATACTGCTCGTAGGCCGCCAGCAAGGTGTAGGTACTGATGCCGGAGTTGACGATGTACTTGTTGTAGTCACCGGCGTCGTACCAGCCCTTGGGCGCACTGATCACGCTGTCGGCCGGACGCGTGGCCGATGCCGCGGAAAGGTGGATCCGCACCTGCGTATCCGGGTGCCCGGCCGCACGCGCATAGCGCCCGGCGAACTGCGCCGGCAGCGCAGTGCTGGCGCGGTTGAAATAGAACGCTTTCAGCGATGCATCGAGCACTGGCTGATACGCGCCGGCTGCAATCGGGAATGGATCGGACGCCGGCAGCCCGTCGATCTTCAATCGATACGTACCCGGCGTGCGTACGCTGGAAAAATCCACCACCCGTGCCTGCTGGCCGGCCGGCGACCATGGCGCGGCGGCTTGCAGCTTGCCCTCCAGCAAGCGGCGGCCCTGCGCATCTTCGACTGTGAAGCGGTCCGAGCCGGCTGCCGCGTCTTGCGGCAACCCGACGACAGCAAGCTTGGACGAACCGGGTAGATAGCCGAGCTGATTGACGTGGATGCGGCCAACGGAAGGATCATCCGCGCTCTGGGCGGAACAGCCTGCAGAAGCAAGCGCGAGAACGACGGTCGGGATGGCGTGGAAAGGATTCATGCCCCAATGGTGGCGGCATTGCATAGCAGCGACAAGCACACCTTGCCGACATTGGCCGGGGCGTGCCATCGGTTGCCCAGCCATGCACCATCACCCTACCGCAGTGCAGGCCGCGATCTGCTCCGATTCTGCGACCGGCTGCCGATGCGCGCAGTGCGATATCAGCAATTCCACCGGGTTGGTCGGCCCTTTCGCGGAAACACTGCAAACCGCGCACCGCAGGCAGCGACTTCACGTTGAAAGCCCGGCAATTGCCGTCGTTTCCGCCAATTCTTTCCAGCAGCATCGACCTACCTTGGCGGTGCGGCGATGCCATGTATCACCGCACCGCATCGACCTGCCGCGCACTCGCCATCCCGAGTAGCCAGGGCATGGCCTTCCTCATCATCCAAGGATCACAGATGACTACCCAGCCGATCACACGCCTCTCCCATTCCACCCGCACTGGCTCGAGGCCGTGCAGCATGCGGCGGCGTCCGCGCATGGGGAGATGCCTCGCCGCAATGCTGTCGATGGGTCTGCTGACCCTGAGTCAGACCGCGCTGGCGACCAAGCAATGGAACGCCAATGCCAACCAGACCCTCAACAGTTGGATCTCCGGCATGTACGCCAACATCGCAGGACCGTTGCAGACGCTATTGCACCAGTGCGAAACCGCGCAGCAGGCCACGTGCGAGGTCACGATCCTGGCCAATGGCGGGGTCCACACCAGTGCGACCGATGGCAAGCAACACTTCACGCTCCGTTTCACCGGCAACCCGGCTCCGTATCTGGCGTGCCATGTCTATCCACAGTCACCCGGCAACACCAACGACAAACGTCTGCAAGGCGCCACCTGCTACGACGCACAGCACAACGGAACCTACTTCAAGCTCAACTGATCGCATGCGGCGATCGCGCCAGTGTTGGCGCATGCGCCGCTACCAAGCTGTTGCGGGCAGCGCAGGGTGGGCCGTAGCCCACCCTGCGCCACTCTGCAGGCACCGACATGCGTATTGCGTCCTTCGCAATGCGAGTACAGGACATGGCCGCACTCAATGCGCCGGCGTCGCCAGCTGCACTTGCGCCTTGCCCACCGGATTACGCGGGTCGCTGCCGCCGCTGAGCACGTTGCTGCGCTTGTCCCACTCCACGGTCTGCAGATTGCCCCACACGTGGCTGGAACCGCGGCCGGCGGCGGCGGTGTCGCCGGGCAGCTTGAGCGCGTGGCCCATCGCCTGCAGCGCCTTGGCGGTCTGCGGCGAGAACGCGTTGCTCTCGGCCTCGATCACGTCCGGCAGCCACTGGTGGTGATAGCGCGGCAAGGCACTGACCTGCTGCGCATCCAGGCCGGCGTCGTAGCCCAGGATGCCGAGCAGCACCATGGTGATGATGCGGCTGCCGCCCGGGGTGCCGATCACCGCGACCTTGTCGGCCGATTCCATGAAGGTCGGCGTCATCGAGCTGAGCATGCGTTTGCCCGGCTTGGGTGCGTTGGCGGCATAGCCCATCACGCCGAAGGCATTGGGCGTGCCCGGCTTGAGCGCGAAGTCGTCCATCTCGTCGTTGAGCAGCACGCCGGTGCCCTTGGGAATCAGCCCCGAGCCGTACAGCAGGTTGACGGTCTGGGTGGCGCCGACGCGGTTGCCTTCGCCATCGATGATGGAAAAGTGCGTGGTCTCGTCATCTTCCAGCGGGGTGGGATTGCCCGACAGCAGATCGCTGGGCGTGGCCTTGTCCGGGTTGATCGTGGCACGCAGGCCTTGGGCGTAATCCTTGCTAGTCAGCACGCGCTGCGGCACGGCGACAAAGTCCGGGTCGCCCAGGAAGAAGGTGCGGTCGCGGTAGGCGCGGCGCATCGCTTCCACCACCAGATGGGTGCGGTGCGCGTCGTCTAGCTTGTCCAGATCCCAGCCTTCCAGAATCTGCAGCATCGCAGCGAGTGCGATCCCGCCGGAGGACGGCGGCGGCGCGGTGGTGATCTTCCAGCCGCGGTAATCGAACTGGATCGGCGTGCGCTCCTTCACCCGATATCCGGACAGCTCGGCGGCCTTCCACTGCCCACCGGCCTGCTTGACGCCAGCCAGCAGTTTCTTGGCGGTTTCGCCCTTGTAGAAGCCATCGAAGCCCTTGTCGCCAAGCAGCTTCAACGTATGTGCGAGCTCGGGCTGCTTGAAGATGTCGCCTTCGGCAATGGGCTTGCCGCCGCGCAGATACACCTCGCGCGTGCCGGGGTAACGCTCCATCACTTCGCGCCGCGAGGCATAGCCCTTGGCCATGCGCGCGTACACGGGGAAGCCCTCGGTGGCGATACGGATCGACGGTGCCAGCGATTGCTTGAGCGGCAGCCGGCCGTGTTTGGAGGCCAATTCCACCAGCGCTGCGGGCAGCCCGGGAATACCGGCCGACCACGGGCCGTTGACCGAACGGTCGCGATCCAGCTCGCCTTTCTTGTCGAGAAACTGCGCCTCGCTGGCCGACTCGGGCGCGGTCTCGCGCGCGTCCAGCATCACGTCCTTGCCGGTCTTGGCATCGTGCAGCAGGAAGAAACCGCCGCCGCCCAGGCCCGAGCTGATCGGCTCGACCACCGCCAGCGTGGACGACACCGCGATGGCCGCATCGAAGGCATTGCCGCCTTCGCGCAGGATCTGCAGGCCGGCATCGGTGGCCAAGGTGTGTCCGCTGGCAATCGCCGCGCCCGGCGGATGCGCCGCCACCGGCGAGGTCGCAGCCGCCGCAGGTTTGCTGCCATCGGCAGACCACGCCGGCGGTGCCAGCACGAAGGCCAGCAGCAACAGGCCGCGCGCAGAGAAATGTCGGGAAAAAATGCTCACGGGGCGGGAGGCTCCTGTTCGTACAGTTCGGGGTGATCGCGCTGCAGCTGCATGAGCTTGGCGAGCAATTGATCATGGGTTTCCGGGATGGCCGGATCCGGGTCGATGCATTCGACCGGGCACACCACCACGCATTGCGCCTCGTCGAAATGGCCCACGCACTCGGTGCAGCGTGCCGGGTCGATGACGTAGATGGTTTCGCCCATCGAGATGGCCTGATTCGGGCACGCCGGCTCGCAGACATCGCAGTTGACGCAGAGCTCGTTGATTTTCAGCGACATATCGGCAACACCATGCGATGCGAGGCAGCGCGATTCAACCGCAGGCGCTGGAACGCAACGTACTGCTGCAGGCGGGCGCACATGGCGCGGATCAACCAGGGGACAACGCCGTGGGCGCTGTCGGAGACCGGCCTGACAGGGCCGGCTCCGGTGGCATGCGAATTCAGCAGCATGCGGCTGGATCCGCATGCTGCGGCCGGATGCGCCCTCCCGCGCGTCCGGCCTGGTACGGCATTACTTGGCTTCAACGAAGGTGTATTCCACGCCCTTGGGCTGGACGATGGCCTGCACGCGCGCATTCTCGGCCGCATTACCGATGAACAACACGCGCACGCCCTTCATCGAATCGGCCGGCACGTCCTTGAACGCGGCGTCGATCAGATCGGCCATCTTGGTCGAGGCGGACGAGCCGAAGGCCAGCATGTTGCCCGGCTGCACGCCACGGGCGAGTGCGGTCTTGACGCTTTCCAGCTGACGCTCGTAGCTGCCGGCGAACTCGGCATCGGACTCCGGCGGCAAGTAGTACAGGAACGGGCTGTTGGTGGTGGCGCCCAGGTTCTGGCCAACCACTTCCTGCAGGTACTTCTTCCAGCCGGCGTTGTCGTCCTTGGCCGGTGCGGTCAGCACAGCCGGGGCGGCAGCAGCGGTTGGCGCCGGCTCTTCCTTCTTGCAGGCGGTGACGGCCAGAGCGGCGATCGAAGCGAGCACCAGCGCGCGCATTGTGTGTTTCATGAAACTCCTCCCTTTGAAAAGCATGTGGTGATGTGACTGCTAGAGAATCAGGCCTGCGCGCGGGACTCGCGTACCTGCCGCAAGGCCTCGACGACCGAAGCCGGAACGAAACCGGACACGTCCCCGCCCAGCCGCGCGATTTCGCGCACCAGCGAGGACGAGATGAAGCTGTACTGCTCGGCCGGGGTGAGAAACAGCGTCTCCACCTCCGGGATCAGATGGCGGTTCATGCTGGCCATCTGGAATTCGTATTCGAAGTCGGACACCGCGCGCAGACCGCGCAGCAGCACACCGGCACCCATGTCGCGCACGAAGTGGGCCAGCAGCGTATCGAAGCCGCGCACTTCCACATTGGCATGTGCGGCCAAGGCTTCCTGGGCGAGCTCGACGCGGCGCTCCAGCGGCAACGCCGGCCCCTTGGACGGACTGTAGGCAACACCGACCACCACCCGCTCGAACAACGGCGCGGCGCGATTCACCAGGTCGATATGGCCGTTGGTGATCGGGTCGAAGGTACCGGGATAGACGGCGGTGCGGCTGTTGGCCACGCTCATACGGAAACTACCGGGGTCGGGTCGCTGTTCAGTGTAGCAGCGGCCCGGCGGTACAGCGCATAGCGCACCTGCTGGGTGGCGCCTTCGCGGTGCAGATGCCAGCCGGCCGGTACCTGCGGCGGCAGTTCGGCCGGGCCTTCCAGATACAGCCAGGCATCCGGTGTGAGGTGCGCGGGCAGGCGTTCCAGCACGCTCGGCCACAGGCCGGCGGCAAACGGCGGGTCGACGAACACGATGCTGGCCTGCGCGGCGGGTGCGCGCTCCAGCCAGCGCAGTGCATCTTCCTGCAGCACCTGTACCTGATCGGCCGCCTCCAGCCTGGTCACATGCTCGCGCAACCGCTGCACCAGACCGGGGTCGCGCTCGATCAGGGTCGCATGTGCAGCGCCGCGCGACACCGCTTCCAGGCCCAGCGCACCGGAACCGGCGAACAGGTCCAACACGCGCGCACCAGGCAGGCGCGGCATCAGCCAGTTGAATACCGTTTCGCGGACCCGGTCGCTGCTCGGGCGCAGGCCGGGCAGATCCGGCACCGCCAGCTTGGTGTTGCGCCAGCGCCCGCCGACGATGCGCACCTGCCCTTCCGCGCCACGCGGCGCCGGCCGTGCGGGACGGCTCATCGCAGCGTTCCTGATGGAGGACAACAAGCGCGGGAGAGTGGCAGGACGCGTGGCGGCATGGAGCAAGGCAAGGCAAACGGGGCCGCCATGATAGCGCTGCCCGGCGCTGGCGCCGCGGCTGTCGCAGTGCGCCGACATTGCCGGATCCAACGGCTTGCCTTGAAAAAATCCCCGCGCGACCTCATCCCCCAGGCCATCGGCCGCACTGCGGCCTGGACCACCACGGAGCACGACCCCAATGACCGTTGATACCGACAAGCAGACGCTTGGCTTCCAGACCGAGGTCAAGCAGCTGCTGCAGCTGATGATCCACTCGTTGTACTCGAACAAGGAAATCTTCCTGCGCGAGCTGGTCTCCAATGCCGCCGACGCCGCCGACAAGCTGCGTTTCGAGGCACTGGTGAAGCCGGAACTGCTGGAAGGCGGCGGCGAATTGCGCATCCGCGTGGACTACGACAAGGACGCGCGCACCGTCACCATCGACGACAACGGCATCGGCATGAGCCGCGAGGATGCGGTCTCGCATCTGGGCACGATCGCCAAGTCCGGCACTGCCGACTTCCTCAAGCACCTGAGCGGCGACCAGAAGAAGGACGCCAACCTGATCGGCCAGTTCGGCGTGGGCTTCTACAGCGCCTTCATCGTCGCCGACCAGGTCGATGTGTATTCGCGTCGCGCCGGCCTGCCCGCCAACGAGGGCGTGCACTGGTCCTCGCGTGGCGAAGGCGAGTTCGAAATCGCCAGCATCGACAAGCCCGAGCGCGGCACCCGCATCGTGCTGCACCTGAAGGAAGGCGAAGACAGCTTCGCCGACGGCTGGACACTGCGCGGCATCCTCAAGAAGTACTCCGACCACATCGGTCTGCCGATCGAAATGCGCAAGGAGCATCACGGCGAAGAAGCCGACGCGCCGGCTGAGCCGCAATGGGAAGCGGTCAACCGCGCCAGCGCGCTGTGGACGCGCCCCAAGAGCGAGATCAGCGAGCAGGAATACCAGGAGTTCTACAAGCACGTTGCGCACGACGCGGACAACCCGCTGGCGTGGAGCCACAACAAGGTCGAAGGCAAGCTGGATTACACCTCGCTGCTGTTCGTGCCCGGCCGCGCACCGTTCGACCTGTACCACCGCGATTCGGCCAAGGGCCTGAAGCTGTATGTGCAGCGCGTGTTCGTGCTGGATCAGGCCGAGCAGTTCCTGCCGCTGTACCTGCGTTTCATCAAGGGCGTGGTGGATTCATCCGACCTGTCGCTCAATGTGTCGCGCGAGATCCTGCAATCCGGCCCGGTGGTGGACTCGATGAAGTCCGCGCTGACCAAACGTGCATTGGACATGCTGGAGAAGCTGGCCAAGGACAAGCCGGACGACTACGTGACCTTCTGGCGCAACTTCGGCCAGGCACTGAAGGAAGGCCCGGCCGAGGATTACGCCAACCGCGAGAAGATCGCCGGCCTGCTGCGCTTCTCCTCCACGCACGACACCACCGGCGCGCAGAGCGTGGGCCTGGCCGACTACGTCGGTCGCCTGACCGAAGGCCAGGACAAGCTGTATTACCTCACCGGCGAAAGCTACGCGCAGATCAAGGACAGCCCGCATCTGGAAGTGTTCCGCAAGAAGGGCATCGAAGTGCTGCTGCTCACCGACCGCATCGACGAGTGGTTGATGAGCTACCTCACCGAGTTCGACGGCAAGTCGTTCGTGGACGTGGCACGCGGCGATTTGGACCTGGGCAAGCTGGATTCGGAAGAAGACAAGAAGGCGCAGGAAGAAGTCGCCAAATCCAAGGAAGGCCTGGCCTCGCGCATCAAGGCCGCCCTCGGCGACGACGTGGCCGAAGTCCGCGTCTCGCACCGCCTGACCGACTCCCCCGCCATCCTGGCCATCGGCCAGGGCGACCTGGGCCTGCAGATGCGTCAACTGCTGGAAGCCAGCGGCCAGGCCGTGCCGGAAACCAAGCCGGTGTTCGAATTCAACCCTGCCCACCCGCTGATCGAAAAGCTGGATGCGGAACAGGATATGGACCGGTTTGGCGATTTGAGCCGCGTGCTGTTCGACCAGGCGGCGCTGGCGGCAGGCGACAGCCTCAAGGACCCGGCCGGGTATGTGAAGCGGTTGAACAAGTTGTTGTTGGAGTTGTCGGCCTGAGAGCTGCGATGGCGTAGCTGAAAATACAACGGCCAGCGCGGGTACTGGCCGTTGTATTGAATCTGCCAGCTGTTCGAGTCATTGTCTGTGCACGCTTCGACCAGATGCCTCGGTAATGCTTGACCGCAGACAAAGTCTCCTGTCCATTCAGCGCTGTTCGTGAGACTTGAAAGATGCTTCAAGCATTGCTGACAAAAAATCCATCGATTTATCCTGTTGGGGCGCGGTTTCCTACGCGTAGCCGAAGCTGGCGTGGCGAAGGACCTGCCGGCGCCATGGCTTCAGCGAAGCCTCGCGCTATCTGTAGCACAACGAATTGGTTGAAATGCGCGTACCCGATGCCAGGCGGCTCAGCGCAGAGATGCGAGGGAAGGCAGGTTTTTGACGTCGAGGACGGGTACCGAAGTGGCCTGCATGGAACGCCCCCAGACTAGAACGACCGCATTATTTCCTGAATTCAATCCGTTCCGGCACCTGGTTGTTGTTGGCAACCAATACGCCGGATTCCAATATTCCTTCAAAATTCCGCTCATTCCTTGCAAAGCAGGGTTGGCTCCGCCTTTCAAAGGACATCCCAAAGCTACGCAAACCACAGACTTCCTTTGCTTTTGCGGAGATGCAGGATCGTATAAATTCGCCAGGAGCAAGGTTTTCGACCAGGCAACGCCATGATCAGTGGATAGAGCATCCATGAAACCACGAGCGGCATCTTTAGTTTTTATCGCCATGGGCTTAGCAGCAGGGACTGTGACTGCCTCAAACTTGGCGAGTGAGTCTCGTGAGGTCGCGGGCCATCCAACCGACAAACCGTCATCAGCTGAGGTTGCGCAGCAATTGATTGCGCTTGGCGAAGAAGATCAGTGTGATCGCAAGCAGGCCATGACCCCCGGATTCGATGACGCCCGACTTGCAGAGGCAGACCGGCGCCGGGAGGCAGCCTGGCTTGAGATCACCTCGGGGAGGCTACTGGGCCTGAGCGAAGTGGGTGAAGCTGCGGTGTCCGCGCAATTTCTCATCCTCCAACACTCTGACAACCGAACGCTCCACGCGGACATGACCCAACAGCTGCAAGAGCTGGTTGAGAAGGGTGAATTTCCCAAGGATGCCTTCGCCACATTCATTGATCGCCAGCTGGTCTACGCCGGGAAGCCTCAACGTTTTGGCACCCAAGCAAATGAATCTTTTGAGCTGTATCCCATTGAGGACGAAAGCAACGTAGACAAGCGGCGGGAATCCATGGGATTGCCGCCCATATCGGAGTTGCGCGCAAAGCTGCGGCACGTCAAGAAGGCCGTGGCATCCGGTAAGGGACTGGGTGAATAGCCTGGTGTCATGAAGCATGCATCGGATCACCGCGATGCTTCAAGGCAATGCTGTGCCTGCCACACAGCCTCACCGACCGAGGCCGCGTAGAAGCCCCCATGGTGCGGCGAGCCAGCGGCAAACGAACGATCAAAGTTGCAAGCTGCAGATCACTGCGCGCGGGCGAGCTGGTGATGACGGTGGCGCGCAATGCTGGACAGTGAGGTGCTGAACTACAGGCTTGGCGCGACTGAAATGACTCTGCGCTAGGCCCGTACCCCACCCCCTCTCCCGGGGGAGAGGGGCTTTTATCTTCTGCGCAGGCTGCTCTTAATGCTTCGCTCCTTGCGTGCTCGGGATCGCTGTGTGATGTGCCATCTACACCTGACGCAGCGCGTAGGTAAGCAGAGCAATATGGCGGTCCATGCGTTGATCACGCCGACTCCAGCACCCAACACCCGAACGCTGGCCCGGCCGAGTAGCCGGTTTCCGGTTCGATGCGGATCTGCAGGGTGGCGCGTCCGGCGACCGCTGCCGGCAAGGCGTAATCCACATCGAGGAAATCCAGGCCGCGGTTGCCGTCCAGGCGTTCGTTGGCGATGAGTTCGCCGTCGGCGAGGATGCGGAAGCGGCGGCGGGTTTCGTCGCCCCAGTAGCGCAGGCGCAGGATGCGGGCCTGCGCGGTGTTGCGCAGGGTGAAGGCGATGAAGCCGCCGGTGCGGGCATCGCGGCCGGCGCGGCGGCGGTAGCTGAGCGCGTAGGAGCTTTCGCTCTGCAGGCCGTGGGCTTTCTCGGACGCGTCATTACCCAGGGCGATGCGGTCCAGTGCGCGCGTGTCGAGCGCGTGTTGTTTTGCTTCTGCTGCGGCCTGCTCAGTCTGGCGCTGCTGCCATGCGACGGTATCACGGTGTTCCAGATAGAGCGCGCTGCGGCGATCGAATTGGGCGTAGAACGGGGAGAACCGCCAGTGCTGTACGCCGTCGCTGTAGTCGAACGCGGGCTGGCCAGCCACCGGCTGCAGCCTCTGCAAGACCTCATCGCCGCCGATCAATGCCGGGGTCTTGCCCGACCAGGGTTTTGCCGCATCGCCCAGGTCGGCCGCCAGTACCAGCGGCCCGCGCAGCAGCGAGACCCAGGCCGGGTCGTCGGGTGTGGCTTCCAGCCGCAGTGGCATTTCGAACGACAAGCCGAGCGTGTCGCCAGCGCGCCAGACGCGGGTGATGCGGAGATAGCCCTCGCTGACAGCAGCATCGAAAGGCTGACCATTGAGCTGCAGCACCGGCGACTGCGCCCAGCCGGGCACGCGCAGTGCGAGCGTGCGCTGCTCTGCCGGCGCAGCATCGATGCGGAGCGATGCGCTGCCCTGCTCCGGCATCGCGCTGTGCAGGGTCATGTCCAGCCCGGCGGCATCGCGCACGCTGGAGGGCACGTAGAGGTTGACGTAAACGCCCTGCCCGTCCTGCCAATAGATGGAATCGCCGAACTGGGCATGCGCCTCCATGCCGCTGCCGACGCAGCACCAGAAATCGTCGAACGGCGACGACCAGCCGCGCGCTTCGCCGGCCAGCATCGGTGTCATGTAGGTGAACATGCCGGTGCGCGGATGCTGCTGCGCCATCACGTGGTTGAGCAGCGTGCGCTCGTAGTAGTCGAAAAACTCGGCCTGCGGACCCCACTGGTACAGATGGCGGGTGAGCTTGAGCATGTTGTAGCTGGCGCAGTGCTCGCAGGTCTGCTCGGTGAGAAACTTCGAAGTGCTGTCGGGCTGCTGGAAATATTCGCGGTCGCCGTTGCCGCCGATCACGTAGGTGTGGTGATCGGTGACGGTGTGCCAGAAGAAGCGCGCCGCCGCGCCCGAGGCGGCATCGCCGGTCACTTCGTATTCGCGTGCCAGGCCGACCAGCTTGGGGATGTTGGTGTTGGAATGCTGGTGCACCAGTTCGTCGCGCTGGGCGATGAGCGGGTCGAGTACGGCGTGATGATGCAGGCGTTGCGCCAATGCCAGCCACTGCGCATCGCCGGTGCGCACATGCAGCTCGACGAAGGATTCGTTGAGGCCCCCGAATTCGCACGACAGCACCTTCTGCAGCTGCGCATCGTCGAGTGCGGAAAACACCGCTTGCAGATAGCCGGCAAGACCGACCGCGACCTGCAGCGCCTGCGCGTTGTCGCAATGCGCATGCACGTCGAGCAGGCCGGCGAACAACTTGTGCCAGGTGTACAGCGGTGCCCAGCTGCCGTTGAGATAGAACGGCGCCGGGTCGATCTTGCCTTTCTTCAGTTCATCGAAGACGGCGCGGCCGCTTTCGATCTTGCCCGCGGCGTTCTTGCGCGTGAATCCGGCCACGTAGCCATCGCCGGCATGCGCCTGGCAGCGGGCGAGTTCTGCAACCAGATAACTTGCACGCGTGCGGCATTGCGCATCGCCGGTCTGCGCATGCATCAAGGCCAATGCGCTGAGATAGTGTCCCAGCGTATGCCCGGCGATGGTGTCCGCTTCCCAGCCACCATACGCTGGCGCCTTGGGGTCGAGGCCGGCGTACAGCACGAAATTGTGCAGCAGCCGGTCCGGCTCCAGCCGCATCAGATAGCGTCGATTGGCGTGCAGCGCATCCAGAAACAGCGACGGGGTCAGCCTGACCTGCGCCAACGGTACCGCACGAATACTGCCCGGTTGTGCGGCGCTGGCCTGCGCTGGAAATCGCAGAAAACCCGCAGCAACCGCCAGACTGCTCCAGGCCAGAAAGCGCCGCCGCGACACGCTCAGCGCGTGGTCGGTGGCGTGCTCGGTAACGAAGACATCGGTCATGGGATCAGCTTAGCTCCTGTCGGTGCGCGCAGACTGCGCGCGCCGTTACAACCCACACTGGCAGAGGCCGCCAGAGAAGCGATTGCGTGGTACCGCCTGCGTGCGCCCGACCGGATCGGGTGGCGCGCGCCAGTGCACTGAAACGGCAGCGACGACACGGCGGCGATCAAAACTTCACCGTCGCACGCGCCCAATAAAACCGGCCAAGCAGATCGTAGGTCGCTACATCGGCGTTCGCATTGCCCACGTTGTTGGAGTAGTACAGCGGCGGTTGCTTGTCGGCGATATTGTCCACACCCACTTCAAAGCGGGTGTGCCACGGCTCCACGTTATAGCCGAGCTGCAGGTTGTTGTAGACGTAGGCGCCGATCTTGCGCACCACCGTCGGCTCGCTGGAATCGGCCGACAGGCTCTGGTCCGGATCCGAATTACCGATGGCGGTATTGCCCACATAACGGATGCGCCAGGTGGCGCTCCAATCGTCCAACGCCCAGTTCACTGTCCCCAACGCACGCCAGCGCGGGAAATTGCCGTAGGCCTGGGTGTAGCGGCCCACGTTGTGGATGGTGACCGAGCTGGGATCGGTGGTATCGGGCAGCACGTCGTAACGGGTGAGATAGGTGCCATTGAGCCCTGCAGTGACATTGCCCCAAGGCGTGGATGGCAGGCGATAGGTCAGATTGAAATCGATGCCCTTGGCCCAGAGCTTGCCCAGGTTGACGGTGGGCTCGGCGATGTAATTGATGGTGCCGTTGCCGTTGCGATGGATCAGCGCGCAGAAGGAACTGGCCGAGTTGGCGAAGCATTGATTGAGTACGGTCTGCGCCGACACGGTGGTGATGGTGTCTTCCAGATCGATGCGCCACCAGTCCGCGCTCAGCGACAGGCCATCGATCCACTGCGGGTCGTAGACCAGCCCCACATCGTAGGACTTGCCGGTTTCCGGCTTGAGTTGATAACCGGCCACCACCGCGCCGGACACCTTGCCCGACACCTGACCATCGGATTGCTGATAGCTGCCGTTGGTCGGCACGTTCGCGCAGGCCACGCTGTTGCCGCCGGTGTAACCGTTGCACGGGTCGTTGACGGTGGCCGCATCGCCGGCCACGCCGGCATACAACTCGTTGATGTTGGGCGCGCGGAACACCTGCGAAACAGTGCCGCGCAGCAACAGATTTTCGATCGGGCGATATTCCAGCGACACCTTGCTATTGGTCTTGCTGCCGACCGAACTGAAGTCGGAAAAACGCGTGCCCAGCGTGATGTTCAACGCGTTGATGCCGGGCAGGTCCTTGAGCAGCGGGAACAGGGCTTCGGCATAGGCTTCCTTGACGTCGAAACTGCCGCTCAAGGTGGATGCGCAGAACTCGATCACACCGCACAGGCCGTCTTCATCGCCAGTCCACAGCGCATCGGAGGCGGTGGTCGAGCGCTCCTTGCGATAGGAGATGCCGCTTGCCAAGCTGACGGTGCCGGCCGGCAAATCGAACAGCGAACCGTTGGCATTGGCCTCGAATTGCTTGACGGTGTAGACGCTGGTCACGATCGGATTGACCACCATGCCCTGCAGGGTGGTGAGGTTGCTGCTGTCGTTGAGGTTGAAGAAATTCAGCGGAGTACAGCCGGCAACCGTCGCGCCCGCACTGCCACACTTGACCACACCATCGCCATCCAGGAACGAGGGGCCGATCGCCTGATTGAACGTTGCGTAGTCGAGAAAACCGTTGTTGATCGACTTCTGTTTGACCTTGCCGTAATTGAAGTTGGCGTCCCACTGCCAGGAGCTGTCGCCGAAGCGGCCGCGCAACCCGGGGCTGATCTGGAAGTTGTAGGTGTTGTATTGATAGCTGCGATTGCCCAGCACGGTGGCGCGCGTGTTGAGATCGTTGTAGGAGGTGCCGGTGCTGCGATCGGTGCCGAAGTTCACCCCGAACGGGTTGTAGTAACTCTGTGACGACACCAGGATGTTGTCGCCGTTGGAGAAGATCGGAATCGGCGCAATGATCGAGGCCGATTCGGTTTTACTGAACCAGGTGTTGACGTAGCCTTCGACATTGTCGGTAAAGCGATAAGTACCTAACAAAAAGGCGTTGGTGCGCTTTTGCGGGGTCTGCAGCAGATTGAAGGGTTGGTAGTTGTAGGAGTCGGCACTGGCGTTGTAGCAGTGGAAATCGCCCGGACCGGCGCGGCCGGTGACGCCGCTGTTGAGGGTGACGCGTCCGCAGCCGTTGGCCTGCGCGAGTTGATTCGATTGTTCCGAGCCATCGTTGAAATTGACCGTGCCGGTCGGCGTGGCGGACGAGCCCTGCTTCACCGGTTGCCCATCGGTCAACGCGAGTGCGTCCTTGGAATAGTCGCGCGCCGCTGCAGAGACCGGGTCGATGTTGTGGTACGACAGGCCGCCGATCAGGCTGCCGCGTTCCCAGGTCTTGCCGGTGGTCAAGGCAAAGTTGCGTCGGTTGCCATCGCCCTCGCTGCTGGTGCCGAAGTCGCTGCTGAACTGCACCCCGTCGAACTGGCTGCGCAGGATGAAATTGACCACACCACCGATGGCATCGGAGCCATACACCGCAGAGGCGCCATTGCTGAGCACTTCGATGCGCTCGATCATGCTGGCCGGAATCGCATTGACGTCGTTGTAGGCGAGCCGGATACCGTTGACCAGCACCAGCGTGCGCTTATCGCCCAAGCCGCGCAGCGAAATCGCCGAGGCGCCGGTGCCGCCGCCGTTGTTGGTATACGGGTTGGTGGCGTTGCCGGCAATGGATGGCAGTTCCTGCAGCAGATCGCCGACAGTGGCCTTGCCGGTGGCGGCTATCTGTTCCTGGCTGACGGTGATCACCGGATTGGCGGTTTCGGTATCCACGCGGCGCAGGCGCGATCCGGTGACGACCACGCTATCGAGCGTTTGCGGCGCATCGCTCGTGCTGCCTGCCTGCTGCGCAGCCACTGGAGTCGCCGCAGTTGCGGAAAGTGCCAGTACCAGCGCGCTGGCAAGCATGCTCGGCACGGGCCGCACACTGGCCACGGTGGTGCGTGAGAAAGGCAACAGCAACATCGGCATGCGGAGCTCCTGATTCAAACGACAGACAAACGGCGGGCAACACACGCCCGTGCCGGCGTGCACCAGCGCGGGTGGAGACAAGTGGCAGCGGCGCGTCGCAGCGACCTCTTTGACGACGGCCATACCGTGGACACGCAGACAACCTGCGCTGCGCGCGACCAGCAGAGGCCACGCAACGACGCGCGTTGTCTAAAGAGGTCATTCCGCACTGGAGTCGCCCATGCGCTCCAGTTTCATCAGCTGGTCACAATGTGCCTGTGCGCACGCGCCACGTCTTGTCGCATTTGGCGACCACGCATGCGGAAAACAGCATGGTTCGCATCTGAACGATCATCGGTTGGCGTTGTGTTGGCAGTCCAGTCTGCAGCTGGGCGTGCCGTGACGCGGCAGTTTTCGAAGCAGCTGCCTCGACGTATCGCTTGTCATTACCTGTACTGATGTTTGGGCGCGCCGGCAAAAATGACAGCAAGCAATGCGCATTCTCCTGTGCGCATTGCTTGCTCCAACAGGGCACACAGTGCGCGATCAGGCAGCGTGCCGTGGCACGCAACCCTCATCCATCACGGTGCCTGCGTCGTCGGCGTTGCCGGGTTGCGATTCCATTCCGGCGTTGGCGATTGCTGCATCCAGCGCATGAAGAAATCCAGCAGACGGCGCTTGCCGTAATCGCCAACGGCACCGTGATCGCCGCCAGGCACTACCAGCAGATCGAAATCCTTGCCGGCCTTGATCAGGCGGTCGGCCACCTGGAAGGTGCTGGCCGGGTCGACATTCATGTCCATGTCGCCGGTGACCAGCAGCAGATGGCCTTGCAGCCGTGCTGCGTTTTCCACGTTCGACGATTCGGCGTACCACGGCCCCACCGGCCAGCCCATCCATTGTTCGTTCCACCAGATCTTGTCCATGCGGTTGTCGTGGCAACCGGAGTTGGCTACGCCCGCCACATAGAATTCCGGATGAAACAGCAGCGCGCCCAGCGCGTTCTGGCCACCTGCCGAGGTGCCGTACACACCGACACCGCCGGCGATGTCGTACCACGGATATTGCGCGGCGGCGGCCTTATGCCAGGCGATACGATCCGGCAAGCCGGCATCCTTGAGATTGCGCCAGGCCACATCGTGGAAGGCGCGCGCGCGATTGTTGGTGCCCATGCCATCGATCGCAGCGACCGCAAAGCCCAGCCCCGTCAGCGCCGACACGCGCGTGGTGAAACTCTTCGGCACGAACGAGCCCTGCGGGCCGGCGTAAATGTATTCGATCACGCGGTAGCGCTGCTGCGGATTCAGTTGCTGCGGGCGCTGGATCACGCCCCAGATCTCGGTCCTGCCATCGCGCCCGGTGGTATGGAACGGCAGCGGCGGCTGCCAGCCAGCGGCCTGTAGACGACTCAGATCGGTACGCTCCACCGTGCGCGCCAGGCTGCCATCGACGCTGCGCCGCAACTCCAGCACCGGTCCAAGATCCACGCGCGAGTAGAGGTCCAGCAACCACTTTCCATCCGGCGAGTAACTGACCTGATGGTCGGCGGCAGTTGGCGTCAACGCAGTGAGCCCGCTGCCGTCCAGGCCGATGCGATAGGCGTGGCGGTAATACGGGTCTTCGCCGGGCTGCATGCCGGAGGCGGTGAAATACAGCTGCCCTGCGGCCTCGTCGAGGTAATCTAGCTTGCGTACCACCCAATCGCCGCGGGTGACCTGGCGAATCACCTCGCCGCTGCGGCCGTCGTAGAGATACACATGCTCCCAACCATCGCGCTCGGAGGCCCACAGGATCTGCCTGCCATCGGCCAGATCGCGCCGCGCGTGCTTGCCGCCGTTCTCGTGGTCGCCACTGAGTTCGGAGTATTCGATGAAGGTGGGCGAGGTCTCTTCGATCAAGGTGCGCGCGGTGGCCGTGCGTGCGTCCACTTCGATGACCCGATACAGCTGATGGCCGCGCGCGTTGTATTCGAAGGTGAAGCCGCGGCTGTCCTTCCACCAGACCATCTCGCTCAAGCTGAAGGCATTGGGCAGCAAGGTCATCGCCACCGGATGCGCCGCGCGCGTGGCGATGTCGAACAACACCGGCTGCATCACCGGCAACACATCGCCGGGCTTGGGATAGACCTGTTGGTGCAACTTGGGCTGCACCTGATCGGCCGGTGCCGATTCGATGTAATAGACCATGCGCGGCGGCGGCGCCTTGACCCGATACGCGGCCAGATGCTGCGAATCCGGCGACCACTGGATGCTGTCGAGCGCGTAGTAATCATCGGCACGACCATCACGACTGAGCACGCTGCGCTCGCCACCGCCCACCGGGGCGATGACCAGATTGGCTTGCTCCACCCAGGCGCGCCAGCGGCCATCCGGCGACACCTTGGCCTCGCGTTCGCCCTGCTTGAACGGCAGACGCATGTCCATCGACTCGGCCGGCACATCGCGCTCGGGCACATGTTCGCAGCGGTAGCGCGCCAGATCGCATTGCCAGCCCAGCTTCGCCAGCTGAAAGCCCAGGCGTTGCTGTTGCAGCGTGGGGTCCTCCAGCTGCAGTTGCGTTGCATCGATGTCCTGCGCACCGGCCTGCGTCAACGCCACCGCCAGTCGCGCATGATCGAAGGCCAGCGTATTGCGGCCACTGGCGGCATCCACCAGGCGGTACTCGATGGCCGGCGCCTGGTTGGTGCGTGCAACGCCGCGCCGATACAGGAAGCGTCCCGCATCGATCCACACTGGCGCCGTCGGTTGCTGGTCGACCAGGGACGCGTAGTGATCGGACAAGCCGATGGCCTGCGCGTACTGCGCCGGTGTGGGCGTGGCTGCGGCCGATGCAGCCGCTACGCTTGCCGATAACGAGCAGAGCGCGATGCTCAGGCACCACCCTGCGATGGTGTGCCACCGGGATGTCTGTGTGTGGTGCAGCGTTGGCTTCATGCGTTTGTCCGGGAATGGAGCGTGGTCACGATCGACACCTGTCATGCAAGTCGAGATGGGAAAGCGTGGTTGATGCAATGCGGTGACTGCCCGAGTCGGGCACACCCTGATTGCGCTGCCTGCACGCCGACGATTGCGTCGCGTCGCCAGCATCCAGCCGCAGCGTGGGCGCCAGCGCTTTTTCAGCCGCGTTAAGGCGCATCGCAGTGTGTACTGTCGGCAGCGCTCGCTGCAGGAAGACGCTGCGGCTGCGGCACCAACACTTCCCATTCCTGCACCGCCAGCGCGGCGTGGCGGGTTCCTGCGCCGGAGGCCTCCAGCACCACACGCACGCAACGCGTTGTCACCGGCGCGAACGACACCGCTTCGTAGCGATCGACGCGCGTGCCGTAGCTGTCGCTCGGCTGCACCGGATGCCATTGCCCGCCCTGGCGAAATTCCAGATACCAACGCGCGGGCGGCGCCACGCCGATCTGCGCACCGGCCGGCTGATCGGCCCAGAACACGATGCGGGTGCGGTCCAGGGTCACCGGCTGTGACCAGCTGTATTGAATCCACTGCTGCGGCGGATTGTTTGGCGTCCAGCTGCCCCACAGTTGCGGCGGCAGTGGATTGGCCTTGACGATGCCGTCGTTGAGCGCGGCCATCCAGTACTGCAGCGGAATGTCCGGGCCGTTGGAGGCGGTGGCGTAGGCGGCAGGCGCCTGATTGCGCTGCGGCGGTGTGGGCGGCTGCGGGCGCCGGGTCGGTGCGACGGTGCGAATGCGGGCCGGTTGCGTGCTGTCGTCCCACTCCAGGCGATCGATCGCCACACTGCGGCGAAAATGCCCGCCACCGCGCGCATCGGCGGTGTGATAGACCAGATACCACTGCTTGTTGAAGGCCACTATGCCGGGATGCGAGGTCGTCGAGGACACCGGCGGCAGCACGACGCCGCGATAGGTCCACGGCCCCAGCGCAGTCGGCGCGCTCGCATAGGCGATGCACGCGTGATACAGCGTGGGCGTGCAGGCGGAATCGCGGCCGGCATTGTTGGCCGCATACGCCAGGTAGTAGCTGCCGTTGCGCTTGAACAGCCAGGGCGCTTCGAAATAGCCGGCCAGCGTCTCCACCCGCACCGGCGTGCCCTTGAAGCTGACCATGTCGCGCTGCAGTTCCACGCCATACAACGCGCCGAAGGTGCCCCAGTACAGATACACCCGCCCATCCTCGTCCACCAGCACGGTTGGGTCGATGTTCTGGATGTCGTTGGTGCCTGGCGCCGACTGCGACACCACCGGCCCTTGCGGATGCGCATCGGTCCAGGGGCCGAGCGGGCTGTCGGCCACCGCCACGCCGATGGCGAACGGATCAGGGTTCGGCGAATTGCGCTGCTGCACCGGTGCATACAGGTAATAGCGCCCATCCGGCCCCTGCACGATCTGCGCGGCGTAGGCGTAGCGTTTCTCTGCCCAGGCAAACACCTGCTGCGGGCGCAGGAGATCGCGGTATGCATCCACTGCCCGCTGCCCGGGTCGCTGCTGACGAACATCTGCCAACCCGGCATGACGAATGCGTTCTGGTCGGGCGCGGCGGTATCGCGCCCGGCCAGGATGTACAGCTTGCCGTCGGCGACCAGCGGCGCCGGATCGGCCGAATAGCCGCTGCCATCGGCCAGGATCGGGTTGCCGGGTGCATGCAGGCGCTTGCCTTGCGTTGGCGTTGGCGTTGGCGTTGGCGTTGCGGCACATGCTGGAACACTGGCCAGCGACACTGCACATGCCAGTCCGAACACGCGAGTGAGGATGCGCGTCATGGAGTGGCAGTCTTGATCTGCACCGTCAGCGGAACCGACACCTGCCCGGTGGGCACACGCCCCTGCGCCGTACCGGTCACTGCGATCTCGCCGGGGTGCGCGTAGCGCGCAGGTGCCAGCGCCGGCCATTGCACCGGTAGCCGTTCGCGCGAACCGTCGTTGTACTGCACGTTGACAAAACCCGGCAGCGTCGGCGCATGCCCAGCCATCGCGCTCACCACTGGCAACGCCTGCACGGTGGTGATCTGCCCCGGCGGCGTGGCGCGCAGCCAGACGCTGGCCTTGATCGGAATCGCGCCTTCCGCCAAACCTTGCAGCTCCACTGCGCCCTCCCCGCTCAGGCGATCCAGCGGCAACTGCGCCCACTGCACCGCAACCGGCAGCACGCTGCCATCTGCATAAAACGCAGTGACCTCCTGTGGCAGCGAGGGCAGCTGCCCGGGCGCAGTGCGCAGATCGATCGCCTCGAGCTGGCTGGGCAGTTCGGAAAACACCTGCCATTCGTCCACGCCGGCTGCCGCATGCCCGGTCGTAGTCGTTTGCGTGGTCAGCACTGCACGCAGCCCGGTTGTCACGATGGGCGCAAAAGTCGCCGTGCTCGCTGCGGCGCCGCCGGCAATCGGGTAGCCGCCCTTGGCCACGATGTCCTGCCAGCGCCCGTCGCGCAGGAACTGCAGCTTCCAGCTGGAGGGCGGTGCCACGCCGCCGTCGGGCTGGTCGTCCCACAACGACAGCGTGCTGGACGAGACACGCACCGGCCGTGGCCACCGGTACTGCAACCAGACCGATGCAGGTTGCGCGCGACCATAGCTGCCCCAGCGACGTGCGTTGCCCGGTACGCTGCCCGCAGCGGGAATGAAGCCGTCGTTGAGCGCCTCCACGCGGTGATGCGCGCTGGTGACTTCGGCGCTGGCAGTGGCCATGCCCTGTACCGGCACCTGCTGCAGTGCCGGCGCTTCGGGCGCATCCACCTGCACATCGGCATGACCGGCAAGCGCGCCATCGTTGACCAGCAACCGCAGCGTATAGCGCCCTGCGCGGGTGAAGCGCACCGCCGTGCGCAGTGCGGCAGCATCCGCAAACAGCGCTTCGCCGCCGTCGGGCGCGTGCTGTGTTTGCCAGCGCACTTGCAGCGCACCATTGGGCAAGCCGTCGTCGCCCACGCGGCCATCCACCACCACGTTGCCATCGGAACCGGGATCGTCCCGCTGCCACGCCTGCACCTGCGGCGGCGCATTGCCGGTGATTGCAGGCGCGGGCATGCCGCTGTCGAAGACCTGAATTTCCTTGATGCCGGTGCGTGCACTGCCGGCGTGGGTCACCACTACACGCAGCGCACGGGCACGGATCGGCGGAAAGCGCACGCGGTTGCGATTGCCCTGCGCAATCGCTGTATCGCGCACCTGTCCGGGAACGCGCTTCCAGTTGCCGGCGCCGTCCTGGTATTGCACGGCATAGATCCACGGCGCGGCGTAGCCGGGACGGGTTCCAGACGGAAAGCCATGTTGCTCGCCCGCAGGCGAAGAGCTGCGATAGAAATACAGCACCACCTGATCCAGTTGCCGGGCAGCGCCCAGGTCCAGCGCAATCCAGTCGCTGGCCGACGGCGAGCCGACCGTGCCCCAGAACGGCGTGCTGGCGGTGCTGCCATCCACCGCCGCAGACGCGGCAAATCCGGGCGCGGCGAAGCTGGCGGTGACACCGGCGCCTTCGGCCAGATTGCGACTGGCAGTGGTTGGCAGTGACACATCCACACCGGCTTTGGCCAGGATCTGCGCGGTGCGTGAGGTACTCGCAAAGCGCACCTGCGACATCGCAGCCAGTTGCAGGGGATGTGCGTCGAGCACCTGCGCCACGCCATTGCGATTGACCGCATCCGGCGCTGCACTTACCTTGCCGCTCGCCGGGTCGTAGATCACATGCGCCAGCCGGTCGACGCGAAACGCCAGCCGTCCATCCAGATACACGCTATATCCCTTGCCCACCTTGCCGCCGTAATGGGTGCCGGTGCGGTCCCAGACGATGCTCAGGTTGCGATCGCGATAGCGCAGATTCTCGGCGGCAAAATACTCCCAGCCGACATCGATCGGATACAGCTCGATCCTCTCGTCGCTGCGCGGGCGCAAGCCCATCGCATCCTCGATCATGCTGAAGTTGGTCGCACCCAACTGGGTGTGGTGGATCCATGAGCGGTAGCCGATCTTGCCGCCGTTGCCTGTACTGCCCTTGGCCCAGAATTCGTTCTGGTCCGGGTAACGGTTGTCGCCGTCGATGTAGGGCGCCCACGCGTTCCAGTACAGCAATGTGCGGTAACTCTGCGCGCTCAGAAACGGGCTGGGGTAATCGCGCAGCGCCTCGCCCAACAGACGGAACGCGACAGTGGCGTTGATGGTGGAAAAGTTGTTGCTGCCGGCATCGGCGCCGCTGCTGCGCGCCTGCAGATCCACCTGGTTGGCGGTATAGAACGGAAACAGCGGGTACTGCGCCGCATCGGCGAACAGGCGCAGTGCCCGCACATATTTGGGGTCATAGTCGTGCTCGCCCTGCTTGGGCATCAAGCCCACGCTGAAGGGGTAATAGTTATTGGTCTCCTTCCAGTCCACCGGCAGGCGCGGACCGCTTGCCTGGCGATGCTTGAGCAGATCGCCGTGCAGGCCCACCGAGTCGGCAGAGTCGCTATGGTCCTGCCACAGCACCTCGACCACTGCCTTGCGGATGCGTTGCGCGGTGGCCTGCATGCGTTGCGCCGTCGCGGTGTCGCCGGCCAGCAATGCAGCCTGCGCGGCGGCCTGCGCGTTGGCATACACGTAGGCGCTTTCGGTGCGATCCATGCGAATCTGGCCACGTTGCCTGGCCCAGTCGAACGAGACCGCATCGGCGTCGTTGCCGGTCATCGCGGCCCAGTCGTACTCGATCAAGCCGTTGTGGTTGAGATCGTAAGCGGCCAGTACGCCATCCACATCGCCGCTACCGTAACGCGCCAGTTTTTGAGCGAGTGCGGCGGGTCCGCCATGCACCTGCATCGACCGCCACGCCGAAGCGGTGATGTATTGCGCGTAGGAGTTGGACCAGTGTTCCGGCGAGCCGGGATTATCGGTGTACTTGCCGCCGCCGGCGGTTTCGCCTGCACTGAGCCAGCTGCCGTAGGCATACAGCGGATCGCGCAGATACTTCAGGTCATCCAGAAACATGCCGGTGGTCAGCACGATCGCGTTGTTGTAACCGAGCACGCCTTCGATGGCGACCGGAAACTGGTAGTCGTTGCCCGGCACGTTGGCATCGAGAAAATTGAAGCGCAGCACCCACCAGCGATAGAACAGGCTCTTGGTGATGCTCTCGTCGGGCGTGTCCAGATACGGCAGGTTGTCCACCCACCAGCGATTGTAGCTGGCGACATGTGCCTGGTAGGCCTGCTGCGGCGACTGTGCGGCGATGCGCAGGTACTCGGTGCGCGCTTCCGGCAGTTCGTGCGTGAGCAGCCCCAACTGCACTTTCACTGCAGCAGTCTCGCCGGTGGCGGGCACGGCCACCTCGCGCACCAGATGCTTGCCATCCACCCGAAAACCATCGCCGGACAAGCGCGGAAACACCGTGGTGATCGCATTGTAGGCAGCGAAGGCGCCGATCAATTCATTGCCGTCCGCATGCTGCGCCATCGGCGAGAGCGCCTGCACCGATAGCGCATGCGCTGCGCCATCCAGGCTGGAAAAGGTGAGACTGGCCACTGCGACATTCTGTTCGGTGATGTACTTGACCAGCCGCATGCGCACGCCTGCGCTGGCATCGTCGAACACGCTGCTGAAATAACTGGGCGTTTGCCGTCGCTGCGTGGCGACCTCCTTCCACTGCACCGGCTGCGGGCCCTGCATGGACTGGATCCGCAGCAGCGCGTCGTAGTCGGTGGCATGCCAGTACGCCACCTGGCCAACGAAGCCGGGTTGCGCAGGTTGGTGATCGGCCAGATAAGCGGCACGGCCACGTGTCAACAACCACTGGTTGTTATCGCCTGCCCCACCGCCCTCGCCGTCGCGCGCGAGCATGCGGTCGATCCAGAAATCCTTGCCCGGCGCCTGCCCGGCCCCGCGTGCGATATCGGCGGCATAGATCCTTGCCAGTTGTCCGCCAGGCGCGAAGGCCACACCGCTGTCCGGCACAGGATGCGCGGGCCCGCGAAAACGTGGCTCGCCGATGGCGGCGTTGGTCGCCGCAATCGGTGCATCCTGCACGTCATGGACGATGGCCGACGGCATGCTCAAGACCGCACACCCCCAGAGCAGCGCGGCCGCACCGGAACGCTGCACCAGGCGCGGCCAGCGCCGGTGCCGATCCAGGAACGACATCACGCGAGATCTGCGCATGCGCAGACTCCTTGAAAAGTGCCGGCCCATGCGGTCAGCACCTGCAACGGCACTTCAAAACTCCACCCGCACTCTGCTCCAGAAGTAACGGCCCAAGGTGTCGTAGGTGGTGGCATCGGTGTTGGCCGCATTGGAGTAGCTGTAGAACCGCGGCGGCGCGCGATTAGCGAGGTTGTCCACGCCCAGCGCGAGCGTGCTATGCAGCGACTCGATTTTCCGGCTCAGCGAGGCGTTGTGATAGACCACCGACCCGATCGGAAAGTAACGGCAGCTACCATCGGCTTCGGTGTCGGCACAGAAATCGTCGTACGCGCTTCCGTTGACGGTACGGCCCAGATAGCGGGTGGTCCAGCTTGCATGCCACGGCCCGTTGTCCCAGGCCAGATTGGCCACCGCACGCCAGCGCGGCATGTTGCCCCAACTGGAATTTTCGCCAACATAGTTATGCGTTTCGCCGGCGAAACGAAAGCTGGAGAAGAAGGTCGCGTCCAGACCGGCAGAGAAATCGCCCCACGCGGTCTCGGCCAGCGTGTAGTGGATCCCGGCATCGTAGCCGCGGATATCCACCTTGCCGCTGTTGTAGGAAAACGGCACCGACACGCGGGTCAGCTGGCCAGCCGCATCGCGCTGAATCAACGGGCAGAACGCGGCGTCGCGTCCCTCGAAGCAATCGTTGACCACTTGCTGCAGACCCACACCGGACAGCATGTCGTCCAGCACCACGCGCCAGCTGTCCACGTTGAGCGACAAGCCGGGCATCTGATCCGGGTCGTAGACGAGGCCGACGTTGTAGGAGCGACCGCGCTCGGGCTTGAGCTGAAAACCGACGTTGTTCGCACCGGACGTCACCACATCGAACTGCGCAGTATTGCGGAAGCTGCCATCGTTGGGCACGTTCGCGCAGGCCGGATTGGGCGCACCGGTGAAGCCTTCGCAAGGGTCCTGAAAATCGCCGGTGTTATCCACCACAGCCGTGTACGGCGAGCCATACAGATCCCCCAGCGCCGGCGCGCGAAATACCTGCGAGCCGGTCGCGCGCACCAGCAGGTTGGCGATCGGCCGCCATTCGATGCCGACCTTGCTGTTGGTGGTGGCGCCCCAGGCGTCGTACTTGGAATACCGCGAGCCGAGATTGAGATTGAGACTGTCGGCAAACGGGACCTCCTTCAATAGCGGCACCAGCAGTTCTGCATACGCCTCGCGTACCGACTCGTCGCGCCCCTGCTTGAGGATGCAGCCATCGTTGTAGTCGCAATTGCCGTCGGCATCGGCAGCCGCCACGTCGCTGCTGGTGCCTTGCGCAAACTTGTTGGTGCGATAGACCAGGCCGACGGCGGCCTGCACCGTCCCGGCCGGCAGTTTGAACAGATCGCCGTTGGCGCTGATGTCGACAAAGCGCATCTGGCTCTCGTCGATCAGATCCACCGGCCGCTGGGTGCCGCGCAATGCGGCGATGGTGGCAGGGTCGTTGGGGTTGAAGATGTTGATCGGCGTGCAGCCGGCAATCACCGCACCCGGCGTACCGCACTTGACCACCCCATCGCTGTCCAGGAACGACGCCCCCACCGCGTTGTTCAACGCAGAGGTGATCGAAAACCCGGTGCGCACCAAGGTGTCCTTGTAGCGTGCATAGCCGGCTGCGGCATCCCACTGCCAACTGGTGCCTTCCACGCGCCCGCGCAGCCCGGCCACGATGTTGGTCTGGAACATCGTCGCGGTATAGACGCGCGTATTGGCTTGCGTGGAGCGCAACAGATAGCGGTCCAATTGATCGCCGAACGGGTTGTAGTAATTGTCGGCCGCACCCTGCATCTCCATGCCGAACGCATCCAGCCGCGAAGTGGTCTTGCTGCGGGTCCAGAACACGTCCATGTAGCCCTGCACGGTCGGGGTGAATTCGAAACTGCCGTGCAGCGAGGCGTTGGTGCGCTCGATCGGGGTGATCAGATACTGCGCGTCGTAGACGTTGTAGCTGTCGGTCGCGCGTTGATAGGGGCGAAACGCGTCTTCACCTACAGCGCCAGGTGCAACGCCGGCGACGGGTGTGAGCACGCGCCCATCGTTCAAGAACGCGCGCGTGTTGCCGCCACGGATTTCGCTGACCTGGCCGTCGAGATATTCCACTGCTTTGGCCGCATAGCTGCGGTCGCGGTTGAACACCGGATTCATCGAATTGCGACTGAGCCCGAGAATCAACCCGCCGCGCTCCCAGGTCTTGCCCCATTCCACTCCCAGCGTGCGGCTGTTGGCATCGCCATGCGTGCTCTGCGCGTAATCGACCGTGGCGGCAAAACCGTCGTACTTGTCCTTGAGAATGATGTTGACCACGCCGCCGATCGCATCGGAGCCATACACCGACGAGGCTCCATCGGTGAGCACTTCCACCCGCTCGACCATCGATGCGGGAATCGCATTGACGTCCACGCCCGGCGCCGAGGCCACGCTGCTCGCAGGGCCGGCCATGCGATGACCGTTGACCAGCACCAGGGTGCGTTCGGGCCCCAGATTGCGCAGCGACACCAGCGCGCGCCCATGGCTGAAGCCGGAGTTGAGCGCCGGGCCCGGCATGAAGCCGGCCATCGCCGGCATTTGCTGCAACAACTGGCCGAGCGTGCTCTTGCCGCTGTCTTCGATGCGCTGCCGGTCGACCACGATGACCGGGCTGGCCGTCTCCGCATCCACCCGGCGCAGATGGGTACCGGTGACGTTGATCTGATCCAGGGTCTGGGTGGCGTCGTCGTCAGGGGTGCGCTGCTGTGCGCCTGCCGGCACTGCGACGATCGACAAGACCAGGATAATCGCCTTGACCAACGGATGACGCGTGGAAACAAGGCAGTGCGACAGAAACGCGGAGCGGCTGGGCGACATCGGAATTCCTTGTGCTTTCGTGGGGACAACGGCCAACCTGCGCGCACGGCCAAGCCGCACTGCGACAGCGCAAGATGAGAGATCGATCGCGACAAACACGACACCAGTGAGTGGCCGCACGAAGCGGCAACTATCCAAGCAAGACGACGACGCTGCTCTCCCCCTGAGAGCACGTGACCAATCGATGACAGATCACGTCAAAAAATCTTGCGGCAACGCCTCGGCGCCGTCTTGACGAATTTATCCGGCAGCCATGCGGAAATTCACGTGCTTGTGTCGACCTGTCGACACGGCGGCCAACACCCGTGGCGCGATCACCGCAACTGACATGGAAAGTAACCAGCTTACCGAGTGCACAAGATCCTGCGATCGACGCCACCGACACCACGCTCTACCCAACGCGCGCCGCGTGCCGATTCCGGCACTGCGGCACGGTGCGTCACACGTACCACGCCTGCACTGCCACCACGGTAGTGTTGCCAGACAACGCCACGCGATCCGCATGTGGGCCTTGCAGGTGTGCAGGCTTGCCGTCCACAAGCACGCGCTCCAGCCGCGTGCCTTGTGGTGCACGCAAGGTCAGCCAGGTGCGCCTGGGGGCCTGCTCCGGCAGTTGCACCTGTGCATCGATACGGCGCGCATCGACATCCGTACGCAGCGTCAGCGTGACCTTGCCCCAACGCGTCGGCGCTGCGGTGATGCCCACCGCTGCACCGCTGCCCAACCACGCACGCGGCAGCGCACGTGCAAGAAACAACTGCTCGCCGGCGCTGTCGTCGCTGACCAGCATCCAGCGCAGCAGCAACGGGATGGTCATCTGCGCGGGAATGCAGAACAACGGCATGCCGCCGGTGATGCCGCTGACTTCGCCCGCAGTCCAGCTCCCGCGCGTATGCACCTGGTAGCGGTGCGCATAGACGAACAACAGATACTCTTCGATACGATCCAGCCGCAGCAGCTGTTGCGCATAACCGTAGGAAATGAATCCAAGCAGATCGCGGCTACCCGGCTCCGGCGGCGCGATATTGGCGACCACGCCAATGCTGGTGCCACCATGGCCGCGCAGACAATCGATCACCAGGCTGGCCAGATCCTCAGGCAGTACATCGGCCTGCAGCAATTCGGCGTAGGCGCGGTGCGGCCATTGCTGTTCGCTGGGCTTTTCCTGCAGCAACGATTGGCGAAACGTCAGGTTGGTGCCCGGCAACGGGCCGACATACGGCGGCGATACATCGCGGCGCACATTGGCACGCAGGCTGGCTTCCAAGCGCGTGCGCAATTGTCTGGCACGGCGCTGCCATTGGTTGGCCAGACCGGCAGCGCCACCGAGCGTGCTCCAGACCTGCGCGATGTCTTCCCAACCGCGAATCGTCAGCGCGCTGTTGGCGTAATAAGGTTTCCACCACAGCGACGGATCGGGAAACAGGCAGGCATCGGATTCGTTCCAGCCGTGCAGCAGGCCATGACCATGCGCGCTGCGCGGCAACGCCAGGGCCTGGTCGTGCAAATCGCACAGCACCTGTGCAGTGGCCGCGATCTTGGGCAACAGGCGCCGCAGCCGCGCCGCATCGCCGGTGTAACGCAGATAGCGCGCCAACAGCGACAACGTCAGCCCGAACTGCCCGACCTCCGGCCCGCGCATGTTCGGCAAGCCATCGTCCTGCACGAAGTCGTCGAAATAATTGTCCAGCACCGCCGCAGCCTGCGCGAAGCGGCCCCACTCCAGGTTGGCGTAGAACGAACTGGTGAAGGTGTCCTGGAAGCCGTCGTACTCGTTGCCGTAGTAGTCGCGCTCCACCGCACCGTACTTGGGGTAATCGCCACCGGGCCGCACCACCAGCTCACGCGCGAACGCGAACTGCGCCATGTCGTTCCAGCTGGCATCGGGCAGCTGCGCCTGCACCGTACCGTCCAGGGCCTGCTGCCAGTACGCGGCGAAATCGATCAACGCCGCGTAGAACTGTTCGGCGGTGGCCTCTTTTCGCGCAGGTGCGAACGCGGGATAGCTGTGCGTGTAGTGCACGCCAACGATCTCGCCGCCGCGCACATGCATCGTGCGATGCCAGGTCTGCACCACGAAGCGATCGCTGGCACGCACGTCGGCAAATACCAGCACGTCGTACCAGGCACCGGCCTCGCCCTGGCGGCGCATGACCTTGCGCACTGCAGGCATCCACCCGCCCAGCATGCCTTCCTCGCGGCGCTTGATCAGCGCCTCTTCGCCCAACTCGGCAAACGCCTGCTCCGGCCGCGAGGTGCGGCTGCGGCCATTGGGCAGGATCGGCATGGTGTCCAGGCTCTCGCGCGTGCCGACGAAGGTGGTCCACGGCCAGCGCCCGCCATTGTCCTTGGGGTCGAGTAGCGAAGCCGGCGGTGGCGCGACATCGCGCACCTGCGCCTCGTCCGGGTCGCCATCGCGCAGCAAGCGGTCGGCAAGCAGATCCGCTTCGGCCATCGCCACCTCGGCCAGCGACATGCCGAAGTACGGCTTGCCCTCGGCCGGATAGGCCGGCTCGGTGCGCTTGTCCAGGCGCAGCATGCCAGCCTCGGTCCACAGCGTCAGCTGGCCCTGCGGGTTGTCGAGATGCTCGTAGACGGTCCAGTCCTGCTGCAGATGCCGAAAGCGGCACAGCGTGCTGCCGACATGCGCGGTAGAGGGGAGTGCTTCCAGACGTGGGGCTGAAGGCGGAGGTAATGCGGTAGCAGCTGCGCTGGCAGCTGGCGTCGCCATCGCGCCACCAGCGCCGACAACTGCAGTGGCCGCCATGCCGTGACGCAAAAAGGTTCTACGGTCCATCGTCGCGCCCTCGAGTGATCTCTCCCGCATCCTGCGCGACTTCGCACCTTGCGTCTTGTGGCAGGTCTCTGGCACGTATGCGGAACTCTGCACACAACAAACGCAGCGACCGGCTTGCGGTTTTGCTTTGCGATGCCCTGTCCGTTATCTGCGGCCTTGCCGCGACAGCGACGGCTTCCGGATGCGATGCCGGCACCGGACCCGGCATGGCCGACGGCGCGCGGTTGACGGCGCTGCTCAAACCACGCGTCATGCCGCCGGCTGCACAGGTTGCTGCAGCGGCATGCGACAACAGCGCAGCGGTTGCTCGTGACTCCCCTGCCATTTGGTCAAGTGACTTTTCGGCCACGCCGATATCTGCCGTGCAAGCCACACTTGCTGCACACGCGCAGGCCGCATCCTGGCGATCCAGCCGCGCATCCAAGACCAGACCACCAACAAGGAACGTCATGCAGGCACACCTATCTCGCGTCCCGCACATTGCCCGCGCGGCAGCACGTGTTTCGAATGCCGGCGGCTGAATCGGCCAAGACGTCAAAACGTTCAGCGCGTTACTGGCTGTGGTGTGCCTTGATCGCGCCCTGCATCGCACACGCGCAGGTCGATCTGTCGCAGCTGGATGCCGAGATAACCGCGCCACGCACCCAGGTGCTGGTCCTAGGCAGCGTGCACTTGTCGCAGTTGCCCAACGGCAGCGACATCGGTGCGGCGCGCTTGCGACCGTTGATGGACCGGCTGGCCGCCTACAAGCCGACCATCATCACCGTAGAGAATCTTTCGGGAGAAACCTGCGATCTGATGCGACGCCATCCTGCAGTCTATTTGCCCGAAGACAGTGCGACCTATTGCCCCGACACCAGCGATGCGGCACGCGCCACCGGGCTGGATGTTCCCACCGCGCTCGGCCAGGTACGCGTCGCGCTCGGCACCTTGCCGAGCGCGCCTACACCGGCGCAGCGTCGACACCTGGCTGCGCTGTTTCTGGCTTCCGGCGATCCGTCGTCTGCGCTGGTGCAATGGTTGCAGCTTGCGCAGGCCGAACAGCGCAGCGGCGATGGCCTGGATGCGGCGTTGGTGACGCGACTGCGCGCCATGGAAACTCGCCCGAACGAGAGCGACCAGATCGCAGCGCGACTGGCCGCAAGGCTCGGCTTGCAACGCGTCTACCCGGCCGACGATCACACCGGCGACAACGTGGACCTGGGCGACCCTGTCGCGTACGGCAAGGCCATCCAGGCGGCCTGGGACAAGGCCGAACCGCGTGCCAACGCCATGCGTGAGCACGAAGACCAACTGGCCAGCGAAGGCAAATTGCTGGAGCTCTATCGTGCGATCAACCTGCCGGCCAGCCAGCAGTTGGCCATCGCAGTGGATTTTCGCGCCGCACTGAGCGAGGGGTCGCCGCAGCACTTTGGCTACCGCTACATGTCCGGCTGGGAAATCCGCAACCTGCGCATGGTCTCGAACGTGCGCGCCAGTTTTGCCGAACAACCCGGCGCGCGCGTGCTGGTAGTGGTCGGCGCCATGCACAAGCCCTGGTTCGACAACTGGCTAGGACAACTGCAGGGCGTGGATATCGTCGATGCGGCGCAGGTATTAGGCACTGACGGGCAGTGACGTGAAGTGAGTACAACGACTTCAGCATGACGCTCCAAGTCAGGAGCCTAGTCAGTCGAGGGCGCGGTGCCCTCACCGCTCGCGGGACACGCCGTGAATCCGTCCCTGGAGGCTCGGTGGCGGCATCCATGCCGCCACACGGTCCCGCAACCGGTGAGGACACCGCACCAGACAGTTTGTAGGTCGCTTCGTTGAAAGCCTGCCTGTTATTTGGTGTGCGTTGCAATGCTGATCGGATGCGCCGTCATCAAAAAATGCGTCCTGCACTGCTTGCAACCACGCATACCGACACTCTCGACTGGCCCTTGCCCGCCAACCGTCGCGGGACCTTACGCGGCATGGATGCCGCGTAAGAGCCTACACGGACGTACTTGCGGCGTGTCCCGCGACGGTGGGCGGGCAAGGGCCCTGCAGCAAACCCACAGATCATCCGCTCTGCAACTGATCTACCCGCACTGTCCAATCACGTTAAAAATCGAAAGGAACATGCGTTGGTGGCCGAGCTGGAACCGGGCGACGTCGAGTCGTTCATCGGCACTGGCGGGCGAAGCAGCCAGCGATTTACCGACTCAACGACCTGCAGAGCGTGAACTTCGAGCCAGCTACCACTAGGTACGACATCAGACTGAAGGCCCTGCACTCGATGCATTAGATCGACAACGGCCGTCGTCCACTCCGAGCTCTCAGCTCAATACGTCCAACAAGCTGCCCAACATCTCGTCGGAGCGCCGCAGCGCAGTGGCGTTGGCCTGGAAATCGTTGCGTGCCGATAGCCCTTCGACCAGATCGGTGGCTGGCGCAGAAGGATCGGAGCTGGCATCGACCACGCTGGCCGCCACTCCACCATTGGCTTGCGTGCTGGCCGCAACGGCCTGACGCGGACTGCCGTCCACCGGCTGGCGCGCCACATTGCTGGCGGCCACCTGCTGACGCAGCGCGGCGACCTGCATTCCGGAACTGGCGATGGGACTGATGCTCATGGTGGCTCCGGTGCAGAAACTGAGAAATAACCGATGATGTTTGTTTACCGACCAATCGGCACAATCGCTGCTGGCGATTGCGCCGTGCTGCTGTCGCTCTTACGGCAACCAATGCGCGTGGCAAGCGTTCCTCACGTGAGGAGAACCGGCGGACAGAAACTGCAATCCACGTCTCCCACCCACCGATTCCGACCACACCCGCCACACGGCTACGCAGTCGCCTCACGCACGCTCAATACGTACCGACCCGCACACGCAACACCACAGGCACCTCGCCCGCCGCATCCACACGACCGAAGTTGAGCCCGTAGTCGGTCTGGTCGCCGTTGAGCTGTCTTTCGACCTGCCAGCGCCCGTCCACATACCGCCCCTGCTCCACCCGCAGCAGTTGTCCATGACGGGTATCGGCCGCCTCGCGGAAAAATTCAATGCGCGCGGCCATGCCGGTGACCAGGAACTCCTCCGGCCCCAGCTGCGCCACCAGCAGCCGCCCGGCGTGGTCGTCGTTGCCCGGCAGGATCGCCGGCGCATCGCCCCACATCGGCGCGCCGAACGACACCTTGGCCTGCCAGTCGCCCAAGCGCAGCGTGCGTTGCGGCGCGCCGGGCTGTTCGGCCACCGCCTGCAGCCGGCCGTCGAAGGCGGCCTGGGCAATGATGCGTTGCAGTGGCGCCAGCAGCTTGAAGTTGGCCGCATGCGCGGCAATCGCGGCGCGGTTGGCGGCGCTGTCCTGGTTGCCATCCATGCCGAACACCGAAAAACCGATCCCGCCCTGCCCCAGCACATGGAACAGATACGGCGCCGTCGCCGCCTCGAAGCCGGTTTCCGACACCCAGGCCGGATTGTCCGGCCGCGCATACTGGCCGACGACCTTGGTGTATTCGTTGTAATCGTTGGTATAGATATCGGTGCCGATGAAGTCGATCGACGGCGTGGCCGCGCGCCACAGCGCGAACATGTTCACCGTCGCACCGCCGGACGGATAATCCAGCCCTGGATAGCGTTTGCCCTTGTAGCGCAGCCAGGTGTTGACGTAGAGCGGCAGCGGATACACGCGCTTGCCGGCGGCGGCCACTTGTTCGATGTACGCGGCGGTGGCATGCGCATTGAAGGCTTCGGCCGCTTCTGCACCGAACAGCTGCTGCCAGCTGCCCTGCGGTTTGCCCAGCGCTTGCGCGATTGCGGCAGGCACGGGCTGCGCAAACGCCGCCTCACCGGCCGGGCCATGATCGCGCACAGTGCCGATCGCACCAGGCTCGTTTTCCACCTGCACCAGGATCACCGTGTGGCGCTCGCCATCGACCTTGCGCAGATGCTGCATCAACGCGGTGAACGCGCGCGCATCGACCTGTACGTTGGCGGCCACATGCGGCGACAACACATCCACCGGCTCGCCGTTGGCATCGCGCATGCGCGGGTAGGTGGCCTCGTCGCGCTTGATCCATTCCGGCACGTAATGCATCTGGCCGTTCTTCCAGCTGCCGAACCACAGCAAGGCCACACGCAGACCACGCTTGCGCGCGCCGGCAATCAAGGCATCCACGTTGGCGGTATCGAAGCGCCCGGGCGCCGGTTCGAATTGCTCCCAATACACCGGTGCTTCCACCGTGTTGGCATGCAGCGCCACTACTTCGTCCAGCGCCTTGGGCAACACTGCCGGCCAGGCGCTGGAGTTGTGCAGCTGCGCGGCCAGTACGGTATATGGCGCGCCATCGACGAACACCGCATGGCGGCCGTTTTGGGTAACCAAGCGCGGCAGGTCTTCTGCATTGGCCAACAGCGGCGCGCTACCGGCCAACACCGCGAGCGACCACAGCAGGCCTGCGATACGGCCGCGCGGTTGCGCCATTTTCAGGGCAAACAAACGCATCATCGCGCCTCCGACGGTAGTGAGTTCCAATGCGGTGTGGGTTCATGGCGCAGATGGCGCACGAAGAAGTCGTACTGGCGGCGCTGCACATAGTCGATCGGCCCGCTGGACCGGCCCACCGAATGCTCGCCACCGGGCACGTTGAGCAGGTCGAAGTCCTTGCCGCTGTTGATCAACGCATCGACCACCTGCGCAGTGGAGGCTGGATCCACGTTGCTGTCCTGCTCGCCGACGATCAGCAGCAGATCGCCCAGCAGCGTGGCCGCGTTGACCACGCCAGAGGCCTGCGCATAGCTGGCATCCACCGGCCACCCCATCCACTGCTCGTTCCAGCTGATCTTGTCCATGCGGTTGTCGTAGCAACCGGCAAACGCCACGCCCACCTTGTAGAAATCCGGATGCCGCTCGAGCGCGCCCAGCGTGCTCTGTCCACCGGCCGAAGCGCCATAGATGCCGACCCGGCCGATATCGTAGGACGGATCTTTTGCGGCCAACGCGCGATGCCAAGCAATCCGATCGGGAAAGCCGGAATCGCCGAGGTTTTTCCACGCTACATCGTGAAAGGCCTTGGAGCGATTGGCGGTGCCCATGCCGTCGATCATCACCACGATGAAGCCCAGATCGGCCTGCGCCTGCATGCCGATCTGCTTGTCGCCACCGGAGTGATAGCCGAACGGCCAGAACGTCTTCGGCACGAACGCATCGTGCGGCCCGGCGTAGATGTTCTCGATCACCGGATATTTCTTGCTCGGATCGTAATCGCGCGGGCGCACCACCATGCCCCAGATGTCGGTGCGCCCATCGCGGCCCTTGGCCACGAAGGTCTCCGGTGCGCGCCAGCCGGCTGCCAGCAACGTGTCGATGTTGCCCTGTTCCACTTGCTGCAGCAGCCGGCCATCGATGGCGTGCAGCTCCATCACCGGCGGCAGATCCGGGCGCGAATAGACATCGACGTAATGCCGGCCGTCTTCTGCAATCGTCACATCGTGATCGGCGTCGGTGTGGGTCAGCCGGGTCAACTGGCGGCCGTCGAAATCAACGCTGTAGAGCTGCCGGTAGTACGGATCCTTGCCGGCATCCATTCCGCTGGCAGTGAACCAGACGCGCCGCTGCGCATCGTCCACGCGCAGCACATCGCGCACGATCCAGTGCCCGCGCGTGAGCTGCCGCTTGGGCTTGCCGCTGCGGCCATCGATCAGATACAGGTGCCGCCAGCCGTCGCGTTCGGAGATCCACAGGAGCTCATCGCCGCGTGCATCCACATCGTGACGGAAACTACGGTCGGCATATACGAATGTAGATATGTCCTCGCCGACCGCAACATGCGCGCGACCTGTCTGCGCGTCCACCGCAATCACCCGCATGCGTTGAAAACCGCGTTGCACATAGTCGAAGCTCACGCTGCGGCCATCACTGCGCCACTGCAAAGGCGACAGCACATACGGATTGGCGAACAAGCTAGTCTCCACGTCCTCGCGCGTGCCGTCCACGGCAAACAACACCGGACGCTCCACATCCACCGCATCGCCGGGCTTGGGGTACAGCTGGGTGCGCACGAGCGGCTGGCCGCCGCCTGCAGGTGCCGCCTCCACGCGGGTCACGCGGCGGGCCAGCCCGGGACGCACCCGATACACCGCCAGCCGCTGCGAATCCGGCGACCAGGCGATGCTCTCCGGATCGAAATAATCGTCTGCACGACCATCGGTGCTGAGCCGGGTCAGCTGCCCATCGGAAACGCGACGCAGGAGCAGATTCCAGCCATCGGCCAGCGCTTCCCAACGGCCATCGGGCGAACGACGTGGCGTGTTGTCGGCGGGCACTCCAGGGTCGCGCACCACACCGAAGCCGCGTGGACGTGCCTGCGTGGCGGCATCATCGCGTGCGCAGCGATAGCTCGTCAGCGTGCAACGCCAGATCTCTTCGCCAAGCTCGAAGCGCATCGCAACGGCATCACCCTCGCCGTCTTGTGCATACGCGAAGCGCTCGAACGGCAAGCGCAACGCGCCGTAGGTCTTGCCGGTCGCCGCCTGCAATGCCTGCGCCACGCGCAGTTGATCGAAGGCCGGTTTTTTCTGCAGCGTGGCGACGTCCATGCTGACAAAGGCGAATCCGCCAGGCACCGTCTTGCGGTAGTAAAACGCGCCGTTGTCCTTCCATTGCGCGGGCCACGCCACATTCTCGGTCAACGTGCTCCATTGGTCGCGCAACGCCAGCGAGCGTTGGTAATCGGCCAGGCTTGGCGCCGCCTGCACAGCAGTCGACAGCAACACGATGCACGCAGCCAACCCATTCAAGCAGCCACGCAACCAGTGCGACACGCGCGCGTCACGGCGCAGCTCACTCGCCATCGTCCTCCTCCAGCGCCAGCTCATCGCTACGCAAGCCGCTACGCGCGCCCCAGTGGTAAATGAAGAACGCAATCACCGCCACGCTCAAGGTATCGAACGGATGCGCGATCCAGCCATGGCCACCGAACGTACCGGCCCACGACACCGCCATCACCAGCACGAAGAACACGATCAACCACAGCGATGCACGCACCTGCCGCAGCAAGCGTGCACGACCCTCGCGTGAGGGCAGGCGATACAGCACGTACAGCACGAACGCGAGCACCTGCAGACCGAGCAACCACGACAAGGTGGGCCAGGTGGACCAGTAGATGATCAAGGCGGCGACAATGAACGACAGCGGCCCCAGCACCGCAAAACCACGCACGCGGAACGGCCGCGGCAAATCCGGCGCGCTGAGGCGCAACGCGGCCACGGTGACCGGCGCCACCGCATAGCTCAGCACCAGTGCGGCCGACACCACGCCGATCAAGGTCTCCCACGACGGGAACGGCAACGTCCAGAAGATCGACAGGCCCAGGCTCAACCACAACGCCGGACGCGGAATGCCCGATTGCGGATCCACCCGCGTCAACACCGGCAAGAAACCGCCGCTACGCGCCCAGCCGTACACCACGCGCGGGGTGGCATTCATGTAGATATTGCCGGTGCCGCTGGGCGACACCATCGCATCGCAGATCACCAGTGCGGCCAGCCACGCCATGCCCAGGGCCAGCGCGATGTCGTGATACGGCAGTGCAAACACCTTGTCGATACCCGTCCAGCCAGGCGCCAGTTGCGCGGCCGGAATGCTGCCCAGAAACGCCAGCTGCAGCAGCACGTAGATCACCGTGGACAAGGCCACCGACAGGATCAAGGCGATCGGAATATTGCGCTGCGGGTCGCGCACCTCGCTGGCCACCGACACGATCGGCGTCAAGCCCAGGTAGGCGAAGATGATGCCACCGGCCGAGATCGCCGCTTCCACCCCGGCCATGCCCGAAGGTGCAAACCCGTGCACGGTCAGATTGCCCGGATTGAAGTGCTTCATCAGCAGCACGATCACCAGGATCGGCACCAGAAACTTGAACACGCTGACGATGTTGTTGGCCAGCGCAAAGGTCTTGACGCTGAAATAGTTGAGCAGGAAAAACAGCACCAGCAATGCGAGCTGTACCAACCAACCCCAGATGCTCGGGTGCGAGCCATTGGCCTGATTGAGCACCGGAAACCACGCCGCCGCATATTGGCGCGCGGCCTCCACTTCGATCGCGATCAAACTGGAAAACGCGATCAAGGTGATGAAGCCGGTCAACGAACCGAGCAAGGCGCCATGCGAATACTCCGGGTAGCGCACCACCCCGCCGGCACGCGGTAATGCCGCGCCTAGTTCGCAATACACCAGCCCCAGCAGCAGCACTGCGATGCCACCGAGTATCCACGACAGGATGCCGGCCGGCCCGGCGATGGAAGAGACATGGCTGGCCGAAAACAACCAGCCAGAGCCGAAGATCGAGCCCAGTCCAATAAAGGTCAGGTCGGTCAGACTGAGTCGCTTGTGGAACTTGCCTTGCGTGGTCGCACCGTGTGTGGTCATAGCTGGCCCCGGACAAATGAAAGCGCGTGCTGCGGAAGATGGCGTGGTCGTGCGTGCCGTATGGCGGTCAGTGGTTCTGCGATCGCACCTTGGTGGTCTTGTACGACGGCAGCAACACAGGTCCGGCAAACGGATGCAGGCGCATCGGGCCGCACTCAGTCATCGGCCGCTGCCCCCGGCCCGGCATTGGCAGCGTCTGCCGTGTCGTCCGAATACGGCGAGACACCACCGTCGGCGATGAAGCGGTCGATGCGCGCCTCCAGCACCGGCAATGGCACCGAGCCGGTCTGCAGCACCGCATCATGGAAATGGCGCAGATCGAATTTTTCGCCCAGGGCGGCTTCGGCCTTGCGCCGCAGCTCCAGGATCTTCAGCTCGCCCAGGTAATACGACAACGCCTGCCCCGGCCAGGCGATGTAGCGGTCCACCTCGGTGGTGACTTCGTGCTCGCTCAAGGCGGTGTTGTCGCGCAGGTAGGCCTGCGCCTGCGCACGTGTCCAGCCTTTGTGGTGGATGCCGGTGTCGATCACCAGGCGGCAGGCGCGCCACATCTGGTAGGTCAGATAGCCGAAGCGATCATAGGGCGTGTCGTACATGCCCATTTCCTGGCCCAGATACTCCGAATACAGCGCCCAGCCTTCACCGTAGGCAGAGATGTAGGCGTAGCGGCGAAACTCCGGCAGCCCCTGCGCTTCTGCCGCCAGCGGCATCTGCAGTGCGTGCCCGGGCGATGACTCGTGCAACGTCAATGCAGTCAGGTTGTACAACGGCCGCGATGGCAGGTTGTAGGTGTTGACCAGATAGATGCCTGGGCCGCCGCGGCCGCCGGTATAGAACGGCGCCAATTCCGGCGGCACCGGTTCGATGGCGAAGCGTCGGCGCGGCAGCCGGCCGATGTAATCGCCCACCTTGGCATCCACGCGCTTGGCGATCCATGCCGCCTGTTTGAGCAATTCTTCCGGCGTCCTGGCATAGAACTGCGGGTCGCTGCGCAGAAAATGCAGGAACGCAGGAAACACCGCATGCCCGGCCGGCGGTTTGAAGCCGCTGGCGACGATGGTCTCGTCCATCTGCGTGCGCAGCTTGGCCACTTCCTGCAGGCCGATCTGATGGATCTCATCGGGGCTCAGATCGAGCGTGGTGAACTCGCGGATCTGCGCGCGGTAGTAGGCCTGGCCATCAGGCAAGGCTTCGCCGGCCAGTGTTGCGCGTGCGCGCGGCTGATACTCGTTGCGGATGAAGTCCAGCAGCTTGGCGTAGGCCGGCAGCACCTGGACATCGATGGTCTGCACCGCTTGTTGCCGCAGTTGCGCCTGTACATCGGCCGGCAACGTCGTCGGCATCTGCTTGAACGGTGCGTAGAAAGGATTGGCCTCGCCCTTGGCCTGCACAACATCGGCGATGGACTGATCGCGTCCGGTCAGTGTCACCTTGGGCTGGCTGAAACCACGCGCCAGGCCGGCACGCATATTATCGGTGTGTTCGGCGAAATAGCGCGGGATATCTGCCAGCATCTTCAGGTAGCGCTGGTAGTCCTCGCGCGTGCGCAACTTGGCCTCGGCGCTGAAGCCCAGATCGCTCCAGAATGCCGAGTCGCTGTTGAACGGCATTTCCCAGGCACGGAAATGCTGCTGATCCAGCAGCACCAGCAACTGTTGCCGATACACCTGATAACTCACCTGATCTTCGGCCGGCAACTGCGCTGCCGGAATCGCATCCAGTTCCTTCAAGGCCTGTTGCCAGTACGCGGTGCGCAGGTTTTGCGTGGCCACATCGACCTTGGGCAGATGGTCGGACTGCTTGTCTTGCGTGGCCTGGTTGTCTTCATCCACCGCGCCGGACAGCTGCGCCTGGCGCCAGCGCCATTCGCGCGTGTACAGCGCCTTGAAGCGCGCGGCTGCCGCGTTCTGCGTGGCGGAGTTCTGCGTGGCGGCGACCGGCTCGGCGGCATCGGCGGTCGCGGCAACACCACTCAGGCTCGTCGCTATCAACACACTCAATGCGCTCGCGCGTAAAACGCTGCTCGTCTTCATCCGCGTGCCTCCGGCGCAGCTTTGGCCTGTGCAATCCACTGCCGCACGCGTTGCTGCAACATCGCCAGCGGCATCGCGCCACCGCCCAGCACCGCATCATGGAAGGCGCGCACATCGAAACGAGCGCCGAGTTCTTTTTCCGCCTCCGCACGCAGCGCAAGAATCTGCAGCTGCCCCAGCTTGTAACCCAGTGCCTGGCCCGGCCAGACGATATAGCGATCGGTTTCGGACTGGATGCTGGGCTCGTCGTCGGACGGATGCGCGTGGAAGAAATCCACCATCTGCTGGCGGTTCCAGCGCTTGTAATGCACGCCGGTGTCGAGCACCAGGCGATTGGCGCGCAACAGCTCGCCGGACAGCCGGCCGTAGTCGTTGTACGGGTCCTTGAAGAAACCGATCTCCTTGCCCAGGCGCTCGGCGTACAGCGCCCAGCCTTCGATATAGGCGTTGTAGCCGGCCTGCTGGCGGAACGGCGGCAATGGCAGCGTCTGCGCAAGCGAGATCTGCAGATGATGGCCCGGCACGCCCTCGTGATACGCGGTGGTTTCGATATTGACCAGCGTGCGGCTGGCGAAGTCGCTGGTGTTGACCTTCACGATCGCCGGCTTGGTGCCTTCCGGATTGCTCTGCCAGTATTCGGCGCCGGGCGCGCTGCGCCGGAAGGCGGGCATCGCCTGTACCTCCAGCGGCGTCTTCGGCAAGTGGCCGAACAGCTTGGGTAACTCAGGTTCCATCGCGGCGATGTACTGGCGGTATTGCTGCAGGATCTGCTCGCCGGAGCTGGCGAAGTGGCGCTTGTCGGTGTCCACCGCCTTGCGGAAGCTGGCCAGGTCGGCGAAACCCTGCGCCTTGGCGATCACCGTCATCTCGCCTTCGATGCGCGCGACTTCCTTCAGGCCGATCTGATGGATCTGCTCCGGCGCCATATCGGTGGTGGTCTGGGTATGGATGGCATAGCGATAGCGGCGCTCGCCATCGGGCAGCGACCACAGGCCTTCCTGCGCGCGCCCTTGCGCGGCGTACTCGTCGCGCACGAACGCGGCCAGCTTGGCGTAGGCCGGGCGCACCTGCTGCGCGATCGCGGCCAGCAACTGCGTGCGCAGCGCAGCGCGCTGGTCGGCCGGCACGGCGGCATCGAGTTTTTTCAGCGGCGATGCGAATGGGCTTTGCTCGCCGGTCAACGCGGCGATCTTGTCGATCTGCTCGGGCAGGCGCTCCAGCAGATAGCGCGGCTGGGTGAGACCCTCTTTGGCACCCTGGCGCGACACCGCGATCACCTGGTCGATCACCGTCGGAATGGTCTGCAGGCGCTTGATGTAGTCCTGATAATCCTTGGCGTTCTCGAACGGAAACGCATCGCCGTAACCGGCCAGCCCCAGCTGGATGCCGCCGATCGGCTCCAGCGGCATCGCGTAGGTCTTCAGGTCGATGCCTTCCAGCGTGTCACGCAACTGGCCGAGCATCATCTGCAGGCTGAGCTGGCGCTGCTCGTCCAGCGTCTTGCTGTCGATCGCTTCGAATTGCGTGAGCAGCTCGGCGGTGGCCGTGCGCTCGGCCTGCACGGCCTGAAGCGAATAGTCGCTCCAACGATCGTTGTACCGCTTGTCGCCGATGATGCTGGCGAACTCCGGGTTGTGCTGCAACTGGTACTGCCACTGCTTGTCCAGCAGCGCATCGAAGGCCTTGGCAGCCTGTTCGCCGGTCGGCGCGGCCGTGGCCGCAGCCGCCGTTTCCGCGGCAGGCGGCGCCGGCTTGCAGGCAGTGAACAAGGCGGCGGCCAGCAGGCCGATGGCGACAGGACGCAGGTGGTTCATGCAGGTACTCCAGGATGCAATGGCGGCTGTAGGAGCGCGCTTGCGCGCGATGAGGCTTTATCGGTAACGCCAATCGCGCGCAAGCGCGCTCCTACGCGTGCGTGGGCCCATACAGGCTCACGCAAACGGTTGGTCGATCGCCGGCGACGGCGGCGTAAACCACTGCGCGCCGGCATCGGTGACATAAAAATGGTCTTCCAGGCGTACGCCGAACTCGCCGGGCACCACGATCATCGGCTCGTTGCTGGCGCACATGCCCGGCTGCAGCGGTAGCGCATTGCCGCGCACCAGATACGGCGCCTCATGAATCGCCAACCCGCAGCCGTGACCGGTGCGGTGCGGCAGGCCGGGCAGGCGATAGTCGGGGCCGAGCCCTGCCGCCTCCAGTACCTTGCGCGCCGCCTGGTCCACTGCTTCGCAGGCGATGCCTGGGCGTATCGCCGCAAACGCCGCCGCCTGCGCCGCCTGTTCCAGGTCCCAGATGCGCCGTTGCGCGTCGTTGGGCGTGCCGTAGATCCAGGTGCGGGTGATGTCGGAGTGATAGCCCTGCACGGTGCAGCCGGTGTCGATCAGCGCCAGCTCGCCTTCCCGAAGATGCTGCACACCGGGAATCCCGTGCGGGAATGCGGTGGCATGGCCGAACTGCACGATGCAGAAGGTGGAGCCGTTGTCCGCGCCCAGCGCGCGATGCGCCTCGTCGATGAAGCGCACCAATTGATCGGTCCCGATGCCTTCCTGCGCGATGCCGGCGGCCAGCCGCTGCACCAGCAGGGTCATGTCGCAGGCCTGCTGCATCAGCGCCAGCTCGGCCGGCGACTTGCACATGCGGCAGCCATCGATGATGGATCCCGCATCGCGGATCGCCGTGCCCAGGTGTGCGCGCAGGCCGGTGTGCACGGCAAACGCAATCCCTGGATCCAGCGCCAATGCATGCGCGTGGCGTTCGTCCATGGCCTGCACCGCCAGCGCGTACGGGTCCTCGTGTTCTTCCCACAGATACTTGGCGACTGGAATCTTCAGCACCGCATCCAGCGAGCCTTCTTCGAACGCGGGGCAGATCAAGACCGGGTCGCCATCCAGCGTGAGCAGCAGCGCGACCAGACGCTCGCTTGCGCCCCACGGCACGCCGGTGAAGTAGCGCAGCGAAGTGCCGGCGCCAACCAGCAATGCATCCGCGCCATGCGCGCGCATCAGGCGGCGTGCGCGTTCGATCCGCTGAGCGTATTCGTCCGCGGCGATCGGCGCGGCGCGTTGCGTCCACGGCGTCAATTGCGCGCGTGCCTGTTCCAACGACACCCCGCCGATCTGGCTGCTCATGTGCCCGCTCCGAGATCTGCAGTACTCCACTGCCCATCCACCAGACGTGCGACACCGCCCGGATTGCGTTGGCGCAACTCGGCCGGCAACAACGCGTCGGGCACCGCGTCGTAGCTATGCAAGGCAGCGAAACGGCGAATCGAGCCGGGCATGCCCACCGCGGTGAACCCCGGATGCCCGGTGCTGGGGAACGGCCCGCCATGATTCTGCGCCGCGCTTACTGCAACGCCGGTCGGCATCTTGCTGTTGATCAACCGCCCCACCCGCGCACGCAGCACCGGTGCGATGACCTGCCATGCCGCATCGTCGCTGCCATCGATCGCGCGATACACGGTGCCGGTGAGATTGCCTTCGAACGCGGCGGCGACCTGTTGCATCTGCGCAACGTCGCGCGTACGCACCAGCAGGCTCACCGGGCCGAAGGCCTCGGTCTGCAGCGCCTGCGGGTTGGCGATGAATGCCTGCGCATCCACGCTCAACAAGGTCGGCGCATAGCGATACCCGTCTTCGCCGGTATGTCCACCGGCCAGCAGCGCGGCACCGGCAGCGCGCAAGGCCGCCACACCGCGTTGCACACCTTCGACGCCGGAGCTTGAAAACAGCACCATCGGCATGGCGGCGTCGAAATGCGCCGTGGTCGCGGCAACGAACGCATCGCCTGCCTCGCCGTGCGGCACCACCACCACACCGGGATTGGTGCAGAACTGGCCGCTGCCCAGGGTGCACGAAGAGAAGAATTCCTGCGCCAACGCGGCACCGCGTTCGGCCAGTGCGCCCGGCAACAGGAACACCGGGTTGACGCTGGAGAGCTCCGCATAAAACGACACGCCGGCCGCGTCGGCGGCCGCCTTCAGCGCCAGGCCGCCTGCGCGGCTACCGGTGAAGCCGATCGCCCCCAGCCGCGCATCGCCGGCCAGTCGCACACCTATCGCGTTGTCGAAGTGATACAGCAACTGCACTGCCGCAGCCGGCAGACCCGCCGCGACCAACGCTGCATGCGCAAGCTGCGCCATGCGCTGGCTGGTGGCCGGATGCAGCGGGTGCGCCTTGGCGATCACCGGATTGCGCGCGGCAATGGCCGAGGCGAAATCGCTGCCGGCAATCGCATTGAAGGCGAACGGGAAATTATTCGGGCCAAACACCAACACCGGCTTGCCCAGCGGCGCCAGGTGCGAACGCAGATCGGCAGCGGTATCGATGATGGGTTGGGTCCAGCTAAAACTGCGCACCGCTTGTGCGGCCTGGCGCAATTGGCCGCTGGTGCGTGGCAGTTCGTTGCCGCGCAAGCGCGTGGGCGCCGGCAATGCGGTTTCAGCATGCGCAAGCGCAACCAGCGTGTCGGCATCGGCGTCCAGCGCGTCGGCATAGGCGTCCAGAAACGCGGCAATCCGTTCGACCGGCGCTGCCGCAAGCTCTGCTGCAACCGCTTGCGCCGCCGCAATCGCCGTCTCGATGTCGTCCGCACCGCTGACCGGGAATTGCGGCCCGATCGCCTCGCCCGTGGTCGGGTCGGCCGCACGGAAGCTGCCGGTCGCATCGCGGCTGGCTTGCCACTGGCCGGCCAGCAATACCTCGGCCTGCTGCAAGGGGATGGAGTGGATCGTGTCGTTCATTGCGGCACCTTCGGTTGCATGGAACAGTTGCATGAGGACGGCCCCTGCGCACCGTGCGGCAGCGGCCGACCAGGAGCGATGAGGATGTCGCGTTGATGCGACATCCTCATCGACACACGTCTCGCTACACCGGCCGCCACGTCAGCGCGTGACTCCGTGCGCGGCGCTCAGCCAATCGCGTGCAGCAAGCCATCATCGTCAGGACAGTTTCGGTGCCGTGGCGATCGCGTGATCGATGACCTTGAGCGCCGCCTCACGCTCTGCACCGTCGACCACCAGGCGCGGGGCGCGCACACGCTCGCTGCCGATGCCCACTTTTTCCTGCACCAGTTTGATCAGCTGCACGAACTTGGGCACGGTATCCAGGCGCAGCAGCGGCAGGAACCAGTCGTAGAGTTCCTTGGCCGCCGGATACCCGCCATCGCGCGCGAGTTCGAACAGGCGCACCGATTCCTTCGGGTACGCATTGACCAGACCGGCGATCCAGCCCTTGGCGCCCATGCTCAGGCCTTCGACGATGGCATCGTCCATGCCGACCAGCAGCGCCAGACGATCGCCCAGCAACTCCTGCAATGCGGCGAAGCGGCGCACATCGCCCGAGGACTCCTTCACTGCCTGCAGGTTCGGGAATTCGGCGGCCAGCTCGGCAATCTGCGCCGGGCCGAAGTCGGTCTTGTAGGCCACCGGATTGTTGTACAGGATCACCGGCAGATCGGTCGCGGCGATCACTGCGCGCACATGCGCGCCCATCTCGCGCCAGTCGGTGGAGTAGACGTACGGCGGCAGCACCATCAGCCCGCCGCAACCGAGTTCCTTGGCCGCTTTTGCCAGCGCCACCGCTTCACCGGTCGCCAGGCTGGCGATGCCCGGCACCACCGGCACGCGGCCGTTCAATGCAGTGATCAGCGTCTTGAGCACGGCCAGCTTGTCGTCCACGCTCAGGGTGGCCGCTTCGCCCAGCGAGCCCAGCGGCACGATCGCGGTGCAACCGGCGTCCACCAGCTGATTGGCGTGCTTGGCCAGGAAGTCGTGATCGATCTCACCGGAGGCGGTGAACGGGGTGGTGATGGCCGGCAACACGCCGTGCCAGAACGCAGCAATGCTCATGGATGATTCCCTTGCGAGTCGGAAGTGAACGGGTCGGCCAGCGCCGCGAGGCGGACCGGGAACAACGGCGGCCGGCGGCCGGCGTCGGTGGAAAGTTCGGGCGGGCAGCGCCCCAGTTCGGCCAGCGCAGTGCCACAGAGACGGCCCTGGCAGGCGCCCATGCCGCAGCGCGAAGCGAGCTTGGCATCGCGTGCATCGTTGAAGTTGTCCAACGCGCCCAGCGGCACGTCTTCGCAGCGGCACACCAGCGTGTCGGGCTGCGCCAGCGTGCGGATACGTGGATTCAGTGCGAACTGCTGATGCAATAACCGCGCGAACGCACGCGCGGCACGCCGACGTGGCTGCAGGCGCAGCGCGGCATCAGGTGCATCGGCGGCCATATGTCCGGCCATCGCGCCTTCGATCAGCGCGCAATCGCGCCCGCCGATGCCGCAGGCTTCGCCTGCAGCAAAAACCTGGGTGACGCTGGTGCGCAGCAACGCATCCACGCCGACTTGCTGATGCGCGCCGCAGGCTTCCAGCTGACACCCCAGCAACTGCGCAAGTTCGGTATTGGGCACCAGGCCATAGCCAACGGCCAGTTGATCGCAAGCGATACGCGTACGGCCGGCAGGCCCTTCGATCTCCACTTCGCGCAGTTGCGTGTCCCCGTGCGCGGATACAACAAAGCTGCCGGCGCGATACGCCACCGCGCGCAACTGCAGGCGCAACGCCACCGCCTGCGCCGCCTTGCCCGGCCAGCGCCACAACTGCAGCGCAAACTGCCGCAACGCAGCCGCCGATGTCTGTTCGTGGATGCCAAGCACCTGTGCGCCATGCCGTTGCAAGGTGGACGCACTGGCCAGCAGCAACGGGCCGCTACCAGCGACGACCACGCGCTTGCCGACCAGCGGCCAGCCCTGTTTGGCCAGCGCCTGCGCCGCGCCGGCGCCAGTGACGCCGGGTAAGGTCCAGCCCGGGAATGGCAGCAGCAATTCGCGCGCGCCGGTGGCCAGCACCAGCGCGGCGTAATGCAGTTGCAGCGTGCCGTCCGGGCCATCGGCCAACAGCCAACCCGGCTGCGCCAACAGAATCTGCGTGCGCGCCAGCAGCGTGATCACCGCATTGCCCTGCACCTGTTGCAACAGCGCGCGCGCATCGGCCGGCGCACCGTGTTGCACATCGCTGCGCCACACCTGCCCGCCCGCCCGCGGCTGCATATCCACCAGCCCCACGCGCACGCCGTGACTGGCCGCCGCCTGCGCCGCCGCCAGACCGGCCGGGCCGGCGCCGATCACCAACACATCGAAATGCTGCATGCACTCAGCCATCGGTGCGCACCTGCATGCCGTCGCGCGCATCCACCAGGCAGGCGCGTTGCTGGCCGATGCCATCGATACGCACCCGGCATTCGAAACACACGCCCATGCCGCACAACGGCGCGCGCGGCTGGCCACTGCACGATTGCCGAAATTGCAGCGTCGCCAGCGCCACCGCTGCGGCAACGCTGGCGCCAGCCGGCACTTCGACCGGTTGCGCATCTACATGCAAACGCACTGTCGCGTTCATGCGGCCGCACCGTGCACGGCACGTGCCGGTGCATAAGGCGCCGGGTCGATGACCGGCGTGCGCCCGAGCAAGCTGTCCACGATCACCCGTGCGCTCCCCAGCGCCGTGGTGACACCCAGCCCCTCGTGACCGGCGGCCACCCACACATCGCGCCGGCCGGGCACCGCCCCAAGATACGGCCGCCCGTCCGGTGTGGCCGGGCGCAACCCGGTCCACACCCGGATCGCCTGCAACTCGCGCAACACCGGCAGATAGGCGAACGCACGCTGCAACATCTGCTGCAGCACCGGCATCGACAGCGCGCGATCGTGCTCGCCGAACTGGCGCGAAGAGCCGATCAGGATTTGCCCGGTCGGTCGCGGCTGCACATTGAACGCCACGCTGGTGTCGTCGGCGCCATGCGCCGAATCCGCGTAGCCCAACTCCAGCAACTGATGCCGGATCAAGCCCGGATGCCGATCGGTGATGACCAGATGGCCCTTGCGTGGGCGCAACGCCAGCTCGGGCAGCAACTGCGGCAAGGCCACACCGCTGGCCACCAGCACCGGGCCGGCCAACAGCTGGCCATCGTCCAGACGCACCCCATGCGCCTGCAACTGCTCCACCTTGCGGCCAGCAAACAGCTGCGCGCCCGCCTTGCAGGCCAGGCTCACCAGATGCCGCGCCACGCGCGGCGGGTACACCACGGCCTCACCGGGCACGCGCATGCCGCCGGCCAGGCCCGGCACCAGTTGCGGTTCCAGCGCGTACAACTGCGTCGCGTCGATGGCTTCGGCATGCAGATCGGCTGCCGCCAGCCGCGCGATCTTGGCCGGCACCGCCGCCAGCTCGCGTGCATCGCGCGCCACCCACAGCGTGCCGCAGCGGCTGAATTCGGCCTCGCTCAGTTGCGCAAACCGTTCCCACAGCCGTAACGAGTACGCCGACAACGCCAACTCGGCCGGGTCGTCGTCCATCGCCACCAGGTGCCCCATCGCTGCAGCGGTGGAGCCGCCGCCGATCGGCCCCGGCTCGACGATCGCCACGCGCAGCCCTTCGCCAGCCGCCGCCTCGGCACAGGCCGCGCCGACAATGCCTGCGCCAATCACAACCAAGTCGTAGCTGCGTCGCGTGGACGCTGCCGACGGCGATGTGTGCGTGTCTGTTCGTGCAGCGGCGTATGCAGCCGCCGCATCACCAGTCTGCGCGGCCGCGGACACGCCGGCTGGCGCAGCAGGCGCTGCGCCGGCACTCCCCTGCGCGCGCGGCAGCTGATGCATCAGGCCACGATGCCCCAGGCGAACGGGTCGGCCGGGTCGATCGACAACTGCGAGCGCGCGGTGATGTAGGCCTGCCCACTGATGCGCGGCGCAATGCCACGCCCACTCAACCGATAACTGCCTTCGAACGTGCTGCCCAGGATGCCTTGCTGCATCCAATGTTCGCCCTCGCCCAGCTTGCCGTCGGCGGCCAGGCAGGCCAGTTTGGCGCTGGTGCCGGTGCCGCACGGCGAGCGGTCGTAGGCCAGGCCCGGGCACAGCACGAAATTACGTGCCAGGCCGCTGGCATCGGGCGCGGGGCCATTGACTTCGATATGGTCGATCTCGCCACCGGCCTCACCGGTGATGCCGGCCGCTTCCAAGGCCAGCCGGATCGCTTCGGTATAAGCGGTCAACTCGCGCTGATGCGCCAGATCCAGCACACACGGCGCCTGCTCGGTGATGAAGAACCAGTTGCCGCCCCAGGCCACATCGCCGCGCACCCTGCCATGCCCGGGCACGTCCACCTCCACGCCGGTCGCAAAGCGATAACTCTCGACATTGTCGACCGACACCGTGCCGTCTTCGGCCAGCTCCACGCCGACCGTGCCGACCGGGGTTTCGATGCGATGCTGGCCCGGCGCGATGCGCCCCAGCGCGGCCAGCGTGCGCACCACTCCGATGGTGCCGTGTCCGCACATGCCCAGGTAGCCGACGTTGTTGAAGAAGATCACCCCGGTGCAGGCGCTGGGGTCGCGTGGCGGCAGCAACAAGGCGCCGACCATGGTGTCCGAGCCGCGTGGTTCGCAGGCGATCGCGCTGCGCCACTGATCGAAATCGCTGCGAAACCGCTCGCGACACTGCGCCAGATCGCCATCGCCCAGATCGGGGAAGCCGGAGAGGACCACGCGGGTAGGTTCGCCGGCCGTATGAGAGTCGATGACGTCGATGGTGTGCATGGCTCATGCTCCCACTGCGGGCTGGCAGGCGACTAGCGTCCAATGCGAGTTGCAAATGCGGAAATCTGCACAATCGACAACCCGGTTCACAGCCCCGCGTTTGCGCTAGGATCATTGCTGGGCCGCGCCTTTCGTGCAGCCGTCAATCGTGACCGCCACCATGACGCCGATGGACCTCAACCTTCCCGCGCTGGAAATGCAGACGCTGTTCGACGCACTGCCGGACGTGGTGTTCTTCATCAAGGATGGGCAGGGCCGCTACACCCACTGCAACCTTACGCTCGTGCGCCGGCTGGGACGCAAGCTGCGCAGCGAAATCATCGGCCGCTCGCCGCTGGAAGTGTTCCCGCTGCCGCTGGGCGGAAGCTACATGATGCAGGACCGTCGTGTACTGTGCGGCGAGCTCATCGACAATCAATTGGAGGTACATCTGTACCCCAATCGCCTGCCCGGCTGGTGCCTGACCTTCAAGCGCCCGCTGTGCGAAGCAGACGAAGTGATCGGCATCGTGGGTATTTCGCGCGATCTGGGCCAGCCCGACAGCCGTCACTCCGCATACGAACGCTTGAGCCAGGTGATGGAGCACATGCAGGCCAACTTCGGCGACAACCTGCGCGTGCAGAGCCTGGCCGACCTGGCCGGCTTGTCGGTGGCGCAGCTGGAGCGGCATTTCCGCCGCGTATTCCAGGTGACACCGCAGCAACTGCTGACCAAGCTGCGCATCGAATCGGCGATGCGGCTGCTGTACGGCGACGACAGCATCGCCAGCATCGGGCAACGTTGCGGCTTTGCCGACCAGAGCGCGTTCGCACGCCAATTCAAGGCCACGGTCGGCATGACGCCGCGCGATTACCGCGCGCTCAAAGGTCAGTTGTAAACGAAAAATCGGCGCTGACATACGGCTGGCACAAATGCCGAATTCGGCAGGATTGGGTTTGCCGTTGCGATGTGATTTGCGTAGTCCTTGCGGCGACCATGCGGCGCACCGGATGCTGCCCCGGATGAGGCGGCGCTGAAGGTCGCGTCAAGGCGAGCCAGGGTCCGGATGGTAGAATTTCTGGTTTCCCCAACTGCGTTGCCAATGGCCAGCTTCTTTCGCCGCAACAAGCCAACCACGCCCGACAGCGCGCGTACCTCGCGCTACAGCCTGGAAGAACTGGCAGCCGCATTTCCGACCGCACCTTCTGCCGCCCCCCCGGTTTCGCCGGTTGAGGCCATGCCGGCCACTACGCCGAGCGGCACGCCAGCAGCGGTGCCGGTTGCTGCACCGGTTGCCACGCCTGCTCCCGCACAGGCCGAGCCGGCGACGCCCGCTGCCGCTCCGGCCGAGCAGCTTGCGCAAGATACCGCCGCGCGTACCGGGCAGGCCCAGAGCATCGCCGCAGTGCCCACCGCGCCTGCCCCGCCGGCAACGCCCGCGCCTTCGGCATTGCAGGCGCTGCCTGATCCCAAACCGTCCGTCACGCCTACTGCCCCCATTCCAGTGGTGGTGGCGCCGGTTGTTGCGCAGCCACACACCGCGCCGGTGCTGCCTGCTGCTGCACCCGCGCAGCCTGCAGCGCCGTCGCAGACTGCGACTCCTGCGCTTGCACCTGCCGCACCATCGACGACTGCGGCACCTGCCGCCCCGCCAGCTGCAACACCAGCTGTCGTTGCACCGCCTGCCGCTGCACCGCCATCTGCAGCTCCGGCCGTTGCCGTAACCCCCACCGTCGCCACGCCCGTCGTCACCCCGCCGGTCGTCGTCAGCACCCTGCTGCCGACTAGCCAGGACAACGACAGCATCGTTGGCCAGCGCGATGCACTACCCGCGGCCCCGGCCGGCAAGCCGGGCTGGCGCGATCGTCTGCGCAACAGCACCTTCGCGCGCAGCTTCGGCGGTCTGTTCTCGCGCAACCCCAAGCTCGACGACGATCTGCTCGACGAGATCGAAACCGCACTGATCACCGCCGACGTCGGTATCGGCGCGACCACCGCCTTGGTCGAAGGCCTGCGCAAGCGCATGAAGTCGCGCGAGTTCGTCGATGCACAGGCGATGTTCAAGGCGCTGCGCGCCGATCTCATCGCGCTGCTGCAACCGGTCTCCAAACCGCTGGTCATCGACCGCTCGGTCAAGCCGTTCGTGATTCTCACCGTGGGCGTCAACGGCGTCGGCAAGACCACCACCATCGGCAAGCTCGCCAAGCGCTTCAAGGACGAAGGCAATAGCCTGATGCTGGCCGCCGGTGACACCTTCCGCGCCGCCGCGGTGGCGCAGCTGCAGGCCTGGGGCGACCGCAACGGCGTGGCCGTGATCGCGCAGGGGCAAAACGCCGATGCCGCCTCGGTGGCGTTCGACGCGCTGCAGGCCGCCAAGGCGCGCGGCACCGAGGTCTTGATCGCCGACACCGCCGGCCGCCTGCACACCCAGACCGGGCTGATGAACGAGCTCGGCAAGATCCGCCGCGTGCTCGGCAAGATCGACGCCGCCGCACCGCACGAAGTGCTGATGGTCATCGACGGCACCACCGGCCAGAACGCCATTTCGCAGCTGCGCCAGTTCCATGCCGCCGTCGGCGTCACCGGCCTTGTGGTCACCAAGCTCGACGGCACCGCCAAGGGCGGCGTGGTGTTCGCGCTGGCGCGCGAGTTCAATATTCCGATCCGCTTTGCCGGCATCGGCGAGCGCCCGGAAGATCTGCGCGTGTTCGACCCGGTCGCCTTCGTCGATGCGTTGCTGCCGAAAGCGTTGGGCAGCTGATCGGCGGGCGCTTGCATGCGTCTGCCGCCGTTATGAAGTCATCGCCAGCAGAGCCCATGCCAGCCGACCACGCCACTCCCACCGCTGACGCTTTCGTCCACCGCCTGCTGCACTGGTTCGACGGCCACGGTCGTCACGATCTGCCCTGGCAACATCCGCGCGCGCCCTACCGCGTGTGGCTGTCGGAAATCATGCTGCAGCAGACCCAGGTCGCGGTGGTCATTCCGTATTTCCAGAAGTTCGTCGCCAGCTTCCCGACCCTGGCCGACCTGGCTGCGGCCGACAACGACACCGTGATGGCGCACTGGGCCGGGCTGGGCTACTACGCACGTGCACGCAACCTGCATGCGGCCGCCAGGCATTGCGTCGCCTTGCACGATGGCGAGCTGCCACGCGATTTCGATGCACTGCTCGCGTTGCCCGGCATCGGCCGCAGCACGGCGGGCGCCATCCTCAGCCAGGCCTGGAACGACCGCTTTGCCATCATGGACGGCAACGTGAAACGCGTGATGACGCGCTTCCATGGCATTGCCGGCTATCCCGGCCTGCCGGTGATCGAAAAGCAGCTATGGCAACTGGCGACGACGCATGTCACGCATGTACCGGCCGGCCGCCTGGCCGACTACACGCAAGCGCAAATGGATTTCGGCGCCACGCTATGCACACGCGCAAAACCGGCCTGCGTGCTGTGTCCGTTGCAGGACGATTGCGTGGCGCGCCGCGAGGGCCTGGTGGAAGCATTGCCCACGCCCAAGCCCGGCAAACAATTACCCGAGCGCGAAGCCACCGCGCTGCTGCTGGAAAACGCAGACAACCAGATCCTGCTGCAGCGCCGCCCGCCGACCGGTATCTGGGCTTCGCTATGGACGCTGCCACAGGCCGAGACCGATAGCGGCATGCGCGCATGGTTCGCCAACCATATCCAAGGTGATTACGAGCGTGCCGATGAGATGCCACTGATCGTGCACACCTTCAGCCATTACCGCCTGCATCTGCAGCCGTTGCGCATCCGCAAGGTCGCGCTGCATACAGCGGTGCGCGACAATGACAATCTGCGCTGGGTGGCCCGCGCCGATCTCGCAGCGCTGGGCCTGCCAGCGCCGATCCGCAAACTGCTCGACGCTCTGTAAGGCGCACTCACACTCCAAGCGCGCACGTTGAGCGCGCATCCAAGGGAATTTGCATGTCACGCACCGTGTTCTGCCAGTACCAGCAATGCGACACCGACGGCCTGGATTTTGTGCCGTATCCCGGCGAACTCGGCCAGCGTGTGTTCGCACACATCGGCAAGACCGCATGGCAGGCATGGTTGGCGCATCAGACCATGCTGATCAACGAAAACCGGCTCTCGCCACGTGACCCCAAGCACCGCGCGTTTCTAGAAGCCGAATTGCAGAAGTTCCTGTTCGAGCGCAATGCCGACAAGCCTGATGGCTATGTCGCACCGATGAGCGAAGAGTAAGCGCGGCGCTCGGGCGCCATTGCGCCCACCACCAGGCGGGCGCGCAGCCTGCCGACTGAAAGCGGCTGACAAAATGTAGCGAGCGGTCGTCAGGTGGGCGTGGACGGCGCGCAGGGGCCGGAGTGTAAGAGTGGTACATGAGGATTCCGAGCACCATCCGCGCACGCCTGGAGGCCGCGCAGTAGTTTTGTTAGCCGCTCTAAATGCAGCACGCATTTAGAACTGCTAAAAACGACTTCATGCCGGTCCGTTGCAGAGCGGATGATCTGGGTCTTCGCTGTAGGGCGGATGATCTGCGGCTTGGCTGCGGCTTGGCTGCAGGGCCCTTGCCCGCCCACCCTCGCGGGACACGCCGCAAGTACATCCATGTAGGCTCTTACGCGGCATCCATGCCGCGTAAGGTCCCGCGAGGGTGGGCGGGCAAGGGCCCGTCGAGATGGTCGGTGTGCGTGGTGCAAGCAATGCGTGAGGTAAGAGGTAAGTTGTTTGGATAACGGCGTGTCCTACAGCTCCCAAATGCAACGTGATTAACAGGCAGGCTTTCAACAAAGCAACCGACTCACTTTCTGGCGCGGTGCCCTCACCGATTGCGGGACCGTGTGGCGGCATGGATGCCGCCACCGAGCCTACATGGACGTACTTGCGGCGTGTCCCGCGAGCGGTGAGGGCACCGCGCCCTCGACCGACTCAGCTTGTGCCATGGGCGTCTGACTGCATCCAACAAGAGGCGACCAACAAAACCACTACGCTCACCGCCAGGCGACCGCTTGCTACTGTTTTGACCGCTCGCTCGGTTTTATTAGTCGCTCTTGGCTGCGACACTTTTCAACCAGGCATCTGCATTGCCTCGGCAAACACCGCTCAACAGACACCAACAGGCCCGTCCAGCAACAAGCGGATACGCTTGAGCAATTCCTTCTGCGTATACGGCTTGTTGACCACGCCGAACTCCGCGCCATCCACGTCGGTGCGCTGGATGCCGGCATCGGCGTAGCCGGTGGTGAGCAGAATCTTGATGTTGGGCAGCATGCGGCAGGCCTCGCGTGCGAGCACCACACCATTCATGCCGCCCGGCATGATCAGATCGGTGAACAACGCATCCACCTCCGGATGCAGCTCCAGTACTGCAATTGCTTCGCGTCCGCTGGATGCGCACAGGACACGGTAGCCGGCACCTTCCAGAAAAAGCTTGGCGACCACCGCCACGTCCTGCTTGTCTTCCACGATCAGGATGTTCTCGCTACCGCCCTGCTCGATCACGCGCTGTTTGACCGCCTGCACGTCGTCCGCATACTCGCTGGATGCCGGGAAATACAGCCGCACCGTGGTGCCCTCGCCCACTTCGCTATGGATGCGCACGGTGCCGCCAGACTGCTTGACGAAGCCGTACACCATCGACAACCCCAGCCCGGTGCCCTGGCCTTCTTCCTTGGTGGTGAAGAACGGCTCCATGACCCGGCTGGCGATGTCCGGCGGCATGCCCGAGCCGGTGTCGCGCACCGCGATGCTCACATAGCGGCCCGGTGCCAACTGGTGATACGCGGACAGATCGTGGCTGATGATCTCCACATTCTGCGTCTGTACCGTGACTTCCTTGCGCTCGGCATAGGCCATCGCATCGCGCGCGTTGATCAACACATTCAGCAGTGCCACCTCGGCCTGGGTAGTGTCGATCTGACAATTCCACAGCCCCTCTTGCAGCGACTGCCGCAGGCTGATGTCGTCGCCCAGCGTGCGCTCGGCCATGTTGTTCATGCCCGACACCAGACCGTTGAGATTCACCACGCCGCCGCGCAACTTCTGCTTACGCGAAAATGCGAGCAATTGCTGGGTCAATGTGGCCGCCTTGGCCGCGGCAGCGGCCGCCTGCTCGGCACTGAATGCAATGCGTTTGGCATTACCACCGCCGTCCGCAGCCATCATCTGGATCACTTCCAGATGGCCGGACATCACCTGCAGCAGATTATTGAAATCGTGCGCGATACCGCCGGTCAATTGACCCAGCGCTTCCATCTTCTGCGCCTGACGCAAGGCATCCTCGGCATCGCGGCGACGGCTCACATCCAGCTGCGAACCGAAGAAATACACCAGCTCGCCCTTGTCATCGAACACCGGCGAGACGAACAGCGCATTCCAGAACGGAGAACCGTCCTTGCGGTAATTCAGCACTTCGGTGGCGAATGCGCGACGGTTGGCGATGGAATCGCGAACCTCGTTGACGTTGGCAGGATCGGTGTCCGGCCCCTGCAGAAAGCGGCAATTGTGGCCGATGACCTCTTCCGACGAGTACCCGGTCATTTCCAGGAATGCGCGGTTGGCGAACACGATGGGGTTATCCAACAGATGCGGGTCGGTCACCGTCATCGGCATCCGCGTGGTTTCCACCGCGGCAAAAAAGATATCCGAGCGTTGCTTCTCGACAGGAGGACCGCGAGATCCGCTGATGTGGGACGCACACTGCGCTCCGTGACCGGGATCGTTCAAGTGCATCTTCTGCGCAGGGCAATGTTCATGACCGGAGTCTAGTTGGAGGCAGTTAGTTGACTCCTCACATGCGCTGCGTGCGTTTTGCCAGTACGGCAGCGCTCGCCCGTGCAGGCTAGTGTGGCGCAACCTTGGAAAACACATTGATCACCACTGCCCCAGCCGCGATCAAGTCCATGCCTATACATCCGCAGACGTGCATCGGCAAGGTTTTGCCGTAGCATGCGCGGGCACCAAGCAGCTCCTGCGCCTCCTCCGGCCGTTCTGGCGCCGATGCGCACATTCTTTTCCGCGCCAGTGCCTTCCTATGGCGACCATGCGGTATCACCATGCCGGGCTACCAGACCCAGATTCACGAGTTGACCTTCGGGCAACTGACCTATGTCATTCGCGCACTGGCCGACAAGCAGCAGTACGCCGATCCCGATGAAAGCGCAGCTGACGCGGGCATTTCGTCGGCGCAGTGGAGTCTGTTCGGCCAGGTCTGGCCGGCCGGGCAACTGTTGGCAGAAGCGATGGCCACGCGCCCGATCGAAGGCAGACGCATCCTCGAACTCGGTTGCGGCTTGGGGCTGGCAAGTCTGGTGCTGCGCAGGCGCGGCGCCGACGTCGTCGCCAGCGATCACCACCCGCTGGCCGAAGTGTTTCTGGCCTACAACGCTGCGCTCAATTCGCTGGAATCGGTGCCGTATCGGCGCCTGGACTGGGACACCGGCGCACCGAACATGGGCCAGTTCGACATGATCATCGCCAGCGACGTGCTTTACGAAATCCGCCACGCCACCATGCTGGCAAAACTCGTCCCCGCACTTGCCAAGCCCTCGTGCGAGATCGTCATCAGCGACCCGGGCCGCGGCAATGCCAATGCGCTATCGCGCATGCTCGCAGACATCGGGTTTTCGCTGATTGCCGGCGATCGCCAGGCCTCGGTGCAGGTGGCCAAGGCACCGCGTCTGTTGGTCTATCGGCGCAACATGGACAACTGGAGGCCGACAGGCGGCTGATCGCAGCGCCATGCCATCACGGCGTCGGCGTGTACGCCGACAGCGACACCGGCTTGCGCGGGTCGGCCTTGATCTCGGTGTGCTCGCTCATCCGCATCGCATCGGCGTCAGGCCTGTCATCGGTATTCATTTCCCAGCTTTCCGTCACACGCTTGTGGAAAAAGAACCCGCCGCGCTCACGGTCGTAGCGGAAGGTGATGTAGTCGGTCCAATGCTGCCCGCACGATACGCCATTCTGTACGGTGAAATACGCGCCCTTCGCCACCAAGCCTTCTTCGCCATCCAGAAACGGATCGCACTGGCCGCCTTCGTCGGCCTTGAAGATCACCCGCGTATTGCGCCCGGCTTCGACAAAGCCTCCGTCCGCATTCGCCACCAACACCAGCAAGGTGCGTACAGGCGCAGTGCGCCCACTGGAGCGCAGCGCATCCAATGTGCCTTCAGACGAGGCGCGCAGGGCCACCACATAATCCTGCCGGCCGTCTCCAGTCAGATCCGCAATGGCAACGCCGATCACCGTCTGCCCGGCAGGCAGCAACTTCGACGCATTGGCAGGCAGCGTAGAAGCGCCGCATGGTACGGCCGCAGCCAACATCATCGCCAACCACCAGGAGTGTTTTGTCATTGCCGTTCCGTCGTCCGCTCAGGGGCACAAGCATACCCGGCGCTAGGTCTCGCGAACCCGGTATTCCTTCGGATCCAGAAACTCCGCCAAGCAGGAGCCGACGCGCAGCGCCTGCTCACGCGCATCGCCGCGATACTCGCCCTGCCCGGCGCCCTCGATCGTGGCCACCGGCGATGCGCGGTCGCGGTGGTAGACGAACGCGGTCGAGAGCCACAACGTCGCGCCAGGCGCCTGGCTTTCCAACGTCTCCACGCGGAACTCGCCGCAATATCCATGAATCAACGTGCGTCGAAGTGTCTTGTGCATCATGCGCGCAAGTATCGCCACGCGCAGTTGAAGACGACGTGGAAGCAAAGCAGTCATCGCGAGACCGAGCAAGACGCCGCGCAGATTGACTGCGACGGCAACTTGCAGCGTCATTCGAGCCGATTTGCAAAGACGGTTCGCGACACAGCCTTATCGTCAAATCACTCGCCGACAGACACGACAAAACCACCCGCCAATCTGTGTGCAGGCCTGGCTCAAAGGAAACACGACAAGAGTCTGAAAATCCGGCGATTGCCGGAAAGCCTTGCGAATGAAGGCTTAGAAATGGTGGCCGAGGACGGAATCGAACCGCCGACACGGGGATTTTCAATCCCCTGCTCTACCAACTGAGCTACTCGGCCACTACCTGCAACGCGATGCCTGCGTTGCGAGGACGCGCATCATAGCGAGCAGGCGCAGTTTGGGCAAGCCTTGCGCGCAACTTTGTTGCGGGCCGGTGCCGGCAGCCGGGTTTCCTGCGCCGGTTCACGCCGCGCGGCGGGTGGCATGGCCTAGCCTGCGCGCGTCCCGAGGAGATTGTCATGCGCCTGCCCCGCCTGCTGGTGTCGTTCGCTTTGCTGCTGCCATTGACCGCTATTGCCCAACAGCCGATACGCGCGGCGCCGCAGCTGGACATCTCACGCTACGCCGGGCAGTGGCACGAGATCGCGCACCTGCCGGTGTCGTTCCAGAAGAAGTGCCGCAGCGACATCACCGCCAGCTACACCTTGCGCGACGATGGTCTGATCGGCGTGCGTAACGGCTGCCGCACTGCCGATGGCGCCCTGACCCAGGCCGAGGGTGTGGCGCGGCCGGTCGCCGGGCAACCCGGCCAGTTGCAGGTGCGCTTCGCTCCGGAATGGCTGAGCTGGCTGCCGCTGGTGTGGGCCGACTATTGGGTGATCGCGCTCGACCCGGACTACCAATGGGCGGTGGTCGGCGAGCCGGATCGCAAGTACCTGTGGATCCTGTCGCGCTCGCCGCAGATGCAGCGCGCGCAGTTCGAGCAACTCAAGCGCCAGGCCACGCAGATGGGCTACGACCTGTCGCCGTTGATCGTGGCTGCGCCATTGCCGTGAGTGCAGCGCCCTGACCGCACGCCCTCCGCACCGTGCACGCAGCAAGGCAGCAACCGTACTGCGTAGTATTCTTGGCGCCGCCTTATCCAGCCAAGGATCCGAGTACATGCGTCGTGCCTATCGCCTTGTGATTGTGTCGCTGACCTGCGCCCTGCTGCTGAGCGCCTGCGGCGGCGCGGTGCGCCGCGTGTCCGAGCCGGCAGCCCGCATCCAGCAGCTGACCGTGCGCCCGGATGGCGCCTGGTCGGTGGACCTGCGGCTGCAGAACTACAGCAGCATCCCGATGCAGTTCGAGCGCGTGGCGCTGGAGATCTCCGCCGGCGACCAGCTGGCCGGCAAGCTCGACCAGGCCGTGGGTATTTCGATCGGCCCGGAGACCGCCGACGTGGTGACTGTCACCCTGCAGCCGACCTCGCTGGGCCGCCTCACCGTCGCCGACGTGCTCGCCAGCGGCCGCTCGCTGCCGTACACGCTCAAGGGCACGGTGTGGGCGACCCCGCAGGACAAGAAGCAGCGCGATTTCAGCGTCGAGTCGCGCAACACGCTCAGCCCGGCCCCCGGCCTCAACGGCGTGCTGCGCTGACGCGCACGCCTTCCCGCACTCGTTTGAAGGACTCCGCATGAGCAGCTACACCGCCCCGCTGACCGATTTCCGCTTCGCCCTGCACGACGTACTCGGTGCGCAAGCCCTGTTCGCCCGGCTCGGTTACACCGATGCCAGCGCCGACATCATCGACGCCGTGCTCGAAGAAGCCGGCCGCTTCACCTCGCAGGTGCTGGCGCCGCTCAACAGCATCGGCGACGAGATCGGCTGTGCGTTCGACAAGAGCACCCGTGCGGTGACCACCCCGCCCGGCTTTCGCGCGGCTTACGACCAGTTCGTGGAAGGCGGCTGGAACGGGCTCACCGCCGAGACGCAATTCGGTGGTCAAGGCATGCCGCATACGCTGGGCGTGCCGTTGAGCGAGATGATCAACGCCGCCAACCTGGCCTGGGGCAACTTCCCGTTGCTCTCGCACGGCGCGATGGAAGCGCTGCGCCAGCACGGCGAAACCTGGCAGCAGGACGTCTTTCTCAAGCCGCTGATCGATGGCCGCTGGACCGGCACCATGTGCCTGACCGAGCCGCATTGCGGCACCGACCTGGGCCTGCTCAAGACCCGCGCCGAACCCAACGCCGACGGCAGCTACGCCATCACCGGCACCAAGATCTTCATCACTGCCGGCGAGCACGACCTCACCGACAACATCGTGCATCTGGTGCTGGCCAAGCTGCCCGATGCACCGGCCGGCGCAAAAGGCATCTCGCTGTTCGTCACCCCCAAATTCAAGGTGGACCGCGACGGCACCGTGGGCGAGCGCAACGCGCTGCATTGCGGCTCGATCGAGCACAAGATGGGCATCAAGGGCTCGGTGACCTGCGTGATGAATTTCGAAGGCGCGCAAGGCTATCTGGTCGGCCAGCCGCACAAGGGCCTGCAGGCCATGTTTACCATGATGAATACCGCACGCCTGAGCGTGGGCCTGCAGGGCATCGGCCTGTCCGAGCGCGCCTATCAAAATGCGCTGCGTTACAGCCGCGAGCGTCTGCAATCGCGCGCGCTCAGCGGTGCCAGGTTCCCCGACAAGCCGGCCGACCCGATCATCGTGCACCCGGACGTGCGCCGCATGCTGCTCACCATCAAGTCGCTGACCGAAGGCAGCCGCCTGCTGGCGCTGCACGCGGCCAGCCTGGTCGACATCAGCCACCATGGCGCCACCGAACAGGAACGCGCCGATGCCGAGATGCTGGTGAGCTTCCTCACCCCGATTTCCAAGGCCTGCCAGACCGAGTGGTCGATCGAGAACACCTACCACGCGCTGCAGTGCTTCGGTGGCCACGGCTACATCCGCGAATACGGCATGGAGCAGCTGGCCCGCGATGCACGCATCACCACCATCTACGAGGGCACCACCGGCATCCAGGCACTGGACCTGATCGGCCGCAAGACCGCCGCCAGCCAGGCTGCGGGCTTGAAGCTGTTCCTGGCCGATGTGGAAACCTTCGCCAATGCGCAGCAAGGCAACCCGGCGCTGGCCGAGTTCATCAAACCGCTGCGCGACAAGGCCAGCGAGTGGGCGATGCTGACCCGCGACGTGCTCGATCGCGCCGCCCGCAACCCGGACGAGCTCGGCGCCGCCAGCTACGACTATCTGTTCTATTCCGGCTACGTGGTGCTGGCCTACTGGTGGGCGCGCAGCGTGGCCGCTGCCGATGCCTCCGCGCACAGCGAGGATTTCAAACGCGCCAAGCGCGAGACCGCACGCTTCTACTTCGCGCGCGTGCTGCCACGCACGCTGACCCATGCCGCCACCATCCGCAGCGGCGCCGCCCCCTTGATGACGCTGGAAGCGGAGTTGTTCGGCCAAGCCTGAGCAAGCGCCATCATCTCGGCGGGCTGCCGCTGTCGTAGCAGCGGCCCTGGCCGCGACGAGGCATTACCGATCGGCGAGACCTCGCGCCCGGGTGCGCTCCTACGGCTAAACAGGGCCTGCGACGCGTCCGAATGATGGGTGACGCAGCACGGCGGCATCGCGGCCGGGGCGGCCGGGCGGGGACGTGCTGACCCTCCGATTGCAAGACGCGCGCCAAAGCGGTTCGCTGCAATACACAAACTGTCAACGATCGGGTATAAGCTGTTTTCCCGATGGAGACAGACACGCACGCAGGTGATGTGATCGTCCCCGGAGGCTCCTCAGCTCCGGTCGCGGGCAGCGCTGTCGCTGCGATCCAGCAACTGCCCACGCTGCGCCTGCTCTCGCTCGATGCGCATGGCCGGGTGCTGGACTGGATCAACTGGCAGGACGCCGCCTGCCTGTACGCACGCGACGCGGTGTCCTGGACGCTGGGCGAGCCCTGCATGGAGATCCACGGCGGCATTTCGCGGCTCACCGGCGAGCGCAGCACGCTGGCGTTGCATCCCATCATCGCCGCACGCGGGCATGCCCGGTCGCGTGCATTGGACCCGACGCCGACCCTCAGCAACACCGCGCTGTTCGCACGCGACTCGCAGCTGTGCATGTATTGCGGCCAGCACTTCAGCCGCCCGCAACTGACCCGCGACCATGTCATGCCGGTGTCCAAGGGCGGCCGCGATACCTGGGAGAACGTGGTCACTGCGTGCTTCCAGTGCAACTCGCGCAAGGCCAACCGCACGCCACAGCAGGCACATATGCCGCTGCTGGCGGTGCCGTATCGGCCGAGCTGGATCGAACATCTGATCCTCTCCAACCGCAATATCCTCTCCGATCAGATGGCGTTCCTGCGCGCGCAGTTGCCCAAGCGCTCCAAGCTGTCGCTGTAGCGCGTGTCATCCATCCCCGCGCAGATCGCGCGGGCTTGCACGTGTTCGGGCTCAACAAGAGCGATTGAGTGGACCTGGGTCCACGCCTGAGCAATGACGCAGTAATGGGCACGCGCAAAGCCAGGCATCCATCGTGCCGGCTGACCAGCACACTGTCGTTCCAGCCACGAACTCCCAGCGCCTGGCGTTCGCGCGCCCAGCGTGCATCTGCGCGTTCAAGCGGGTGCGGCAGATTGCCGCATGCGCAGGCGTTCACTGCGCCCGCCAGCAATGGCGGCGAGCGCAGCCATCACTTTCCGCTGACAGCTGAACCGGTTTGCTTGCCGGGCCTTCGCATGGGGAGGACAATATGGCTTCAGAACATTGACACGATGATGATCGATTCCACCCGCTATCCGCGCCTGTCGCGCATCCAGACCCCCGACGATCTGCGTCGCTTCGACGAGGCCGACCTCACGGCGATCGCCGAAGAACTGCGTTCCTACCTCATCGAATCGGTGGGCAAGAGCGGCGGGCACTTCGCGGCCGGCCTGGGTGTGATCGAACTCACCGTCGCCCTGCACTACCTGTATCAGACCCCGGTCGATCAGCTGGTGTGGGACGTGGGCCATCAGACCTACCCGCACAAGATCCTCACCGGCCGTCGCGACCAGATCCACACGGTCAAGCAGAAGGACGGCGTGGCGCCGTTTCCCAAGCGCGAAGAAAGCATCTACGACACCTTCGGCGTCGGCCATTCGTCGACCTCGATCTCGGCCGCGCTCGGCATGGCGATCGCCGCGCAGCGCAACGGCGACGAGCGCAAGGTGGTGGCGGTGATCGGCGACGGTGCGATGACCGCCGGCATGGTCTACGAGGCGCTCAACCACGCCGGCGGCATGGATCCGGAGCCGAACCTGCTGGTGATCCTCAACGACAACCGCATGTCGATCTCCGAAGCGGTCGGCGGGCTGACCAAGATGCTGGGCCGTGCCAGCGGCAGCCGCACGCTCAACGCGATCCGCGAGGGCGGCAAGAAGATCCTCGGCGACAAGAAGAACAACCCCACCGCGCGCTTCGTGCGGCGCTGGGAAGAACACTGGAAAGGCATGTTCGTGCCGTCCACGTTGTTCGAAGAAATGGGCTTCCACTACACCGGCCCGATCGACGGCCACGACCTGCCCAGCCTGGTCGGCGCACTGAAGACCTTGCAGACGCTCAAGGGCCCGCAGTTGCTGCACGTCATCACTACCAAGGGCAAGGGCTACGAGCTGGCCGAAGGCGACCAGATCGGTTACCACGCGGTGGGTCCCTTCGACCCGAGCAAGGGGCTGATTGCCAAGGCCAGCGCCAAAAAGGCGACCTATACCGATGTCTTCAGCGACTGGGTCTGCGACATGGCCGCCGCCGAGCCGACGCTGCTGGTGATCACACCGGCAATGCGCGAAGGCTCGGGCCTGGTGCGTTTCAGCAAGGAGTATCCGCAGCGTTATTTCGACGTGGCGATTGCGGAGCAACATGCGGTCACCCTGGCCGCCGGCATGGCGACCCAGGGCGCAAAACCGGTGGTGGCGATCTATTCCACGTTCCTGCAGCGCGGTTACGACCAGCTGGTGCACGACGTGGCGGTGCAGCAGCTGGACGTGCTGTTCGCAATCGACCGCGGCGGCGTAGTCGGCCCGGATGGCGCCACCCATGCCGGCAATCTGGATCTGAGCTTCTTGCGCTGCGTGCCGCACATGGTGGTGATGGCGCCGGCAGACGAAGCCGAATGCCGCCAGATGCTGACCACCGGCGTGCGCTACGAAGGCCCGGCAGCTGTGCGCTACCCGCGTGGCACAGGCCCGGGCAGTGCGCTCGACACATCGCTCACCACCCTGCCGATCGGCAAGGCGCAGCTGCGCCATAGCGGCGCACGCATCGCGCTGCTGGGCTTCGGCGCGAGCGTGGATGCGGCAGAAGCGGTCGGGCGCGAACTCGGCCTGACCGTGGTCAACATGCGCTTCGTCAAGCCGCTCGACAAAGCCATGCTGCTGGAACTGGCCAAGAGCCACGAAGGCTTCGTCACCATCGAAGACAACGTCGTCGCCGGTGGTGCCGGCTCCGGTGTGGCAGAGCTGCTCAATGCCGAAGCCATCACCATGCCCATGCTGCACCTGGGCCTGCCCGACAGCTTCCAGCACCACGCCAGCCGCGAAGACCTGCTGGCCGACGCTGGCATCGACCAGGCCGGTATCCGTGCCGCCGTGCTCAAGCGCTGGCCGCAGCTGATGGCCAGCAAGGCGCTGTCGTTGAATGCTGCTGCGGGCTGAGGCTCGCGGTCAACGTCACGCCGCGCGTACTGCCCGCAACCACGCACCCCGACCTCTCGACTGGCCCTTGCCCGCCAACCGGCGCGGAACCCTACGCGGCATGGATGCCGCGTAAGAGCCTACAGAGCCTACAGGCGTGTCCCGCGATGGTGGGCGGGCAAGGGCCCTGCAACCAAGCGGCAGATCAGCCGGCTGCGCACACTTGGCAGTTTTGTGAGCCGCTCTTGGATGTTCAGTCCCGGCAGGCGATTGGAGATTCGCCTGCCCGTATCAACCGCGACCCACGCATCGTGTTGACGCGGCTGCGCTGACGCAATGCGCGACCGATCTCGCGTGGCGACGCATCAGACCTGCGGCACCACACCGGTCTGCGCAAACGCATTCACCAACCGCACGATGCGCGCCTGCGCGTCGATGGCGTGCAGCTCCGTTTGCAATCGACGCACGCCTGACGGCAGCTCGCTCGTGCCAAGCGCCTCGCGCAACAGTGCCGGCAATTCGTCCAGCTCACGCAACCACCAGGCTGCTCCGGCGACCTGCAGGCGTGCGGCGTGGTCGAACTGATCGTAGTCCAGCGGATACACGATCGATGGCAAGCCGGCAGCAAGGCAGGCATACAGAATGCCGGCGCCGCCGTGGTGCACCACCAGCGCGTAGCGATGCAGGTGGTGCGCATAGTCGACATACGGCAGACGTTGATAGTTGCCGTGCGCCTGCTGCTGTGGCGCCGCGGTATCGCCATCGCTGAAATGGAAGATCACTTCCGGGAACTGCGGTGCCAGCGCGCGCAGCACCGCATCCATGCGGTGTTTGACCCACTGCAGATGCGTGCCCAGCGTCACCAGCACATGCCGCTGCCTAGCGACGAACTCAGGCGACGCAACTGCCGATGGCGGCGTACACAACTGCGGCCCGACGAAGCGCACCGCCGCAGGCCAGCGCTGCGCCAACTCGAACGACGGCAGACCCAGCGCCAGGATGCACTGCGGCGAATACACCGCTTCGCTGCGATCGCTGCGATAGATCGCCGACAATCCGCAGGCCTGCATCTGGCGCCGATAACAGGCATGCAAGCTTCGTTTGAACCCACGCGTCAAACGCCGCGCGATCGCATGCCAGATCCGCTGCGTTACTGTGGTCGCCGGCAACAGACCGCCGAAATACGCCGGAGGCGCGTCGACTGTTTCGATCACGCACGGCGACGGCATGCTGGTCCACCATGCGATGTCCATCGCCTGCGCCGCCAGCCCCGCGCTGGGCAAGGTGAAATCGACGATCACCAGGTCCGGCCTGCGCTCGCGCCAGTGCGCTTTCAGCACATCCCCCATCCGCGCCATCAACCCAAGCGCGTTGTGCAGTTGTCGACGCAAGCGCAACGGGTTGTGGCCCACCGCATGCGGTGGGTTGGCGATCTCCAGCAACAGCCGGTCGGCTTGCGCATCCAGCACGCTGACTGCGCTCAGCCCGCATGCACGGATGCGCGCCTGCGCCGCTGGCGTGCTGATGACCTGTACCTGGTGATGCGGCGCCAGCTGACGGGCGATCGCAAGGATCGGATGCAGGTGCCCGCTATATGGCGGTGCGATCAGATCGATGCGCATCTGCCCTCCCCTGCACGGCGTGTTCGAGCCGCGCGATGAACGCCTGGCAATCGGCAAGCACCGCCGCATTACGCAGGTAATCCATATGCCCGCACGCGGGCGCCAGATCGACCGCAGCGCCGAACAGCGCGCGCGAGATCCAATCACGCTGCCCTTGCAACACGCGCAACTGTGCGAACGAGGCAGGTGCATTACAGACCGGACCGTAGGCAAACACTGCCAGGCGCGTACGCAGTGCCTGCGGAAGCTGCAGCGCGGTGAGTAACTGCAGGCCGCAACTGCCTGCAAGCACTACCGTCATCGGCGCCTGCTCCAATAGCGCCATGACAAGCATGCGATCGGCGTCCACGATACGTGCGACGCGTGCGGCCAGGTACTGCCGCGCGTTGGAGAGACTGGCGCGCCAGAGCGGCGTGCGCCGGTGCGCAGCGCGATCGGGGCGATACGGATAATTGCAGTCAATCAGTTGCCGGCCCGGGCCTTGCAGCTGCTGCAAGAAGTGCTGCTGTTCGATGCTCAATGCGCAGCGCTGTGGATCGCTTTGCCCGGTAAGGAAGGCGACCTGCAGCGTAGCGCTGTCAATCGGCACGGAAACACCCATCAGGCAATACGCGGTAACGACGCGTGCGCCAGCGGATCGTGCGCACCACAGCTGCGTGCAGCAGATGCAGCGGCTGTAGAACTTCGGCGCAAATCGACAGCAATGGCCGGTGACGAATCGCTGCGCTGACGCGCCATTGCACCAGACACAGCAGCAAGGCACGCAGCAGCAATGTAGTCAGCGCACATGCGATAGCCAGCCATGTTGGCTGCATGCAAACAGACAGCAGCAAGGCCAGCAGTAATAGCGGCGGCAGCCCTTGCGACACAATGATTGCGCTGCGTACGCTCACTATCTGACGGCGCAGCAGGATCAGTGCGAACAACATCCACCGATGCATCTGACGCATGTAACTCGCAAGATCAGGCATCGCAGTGCGCATGGCCACCGGCGCGGTGGATTGGCACAGTCGCCCACCGCACTCACGCACCAGTGTTGCAAACGCCAGATCGTCGGTCAGCTGCTCCAGCAACGCGGCAAACCCGCCCCAGGCGCGCAGTTGTTCGGTGCGTGCCGCATAGCACATGCCGTTGATGGTCAACGGCGCGGCAAATGGCAGCCAGCCCAGATACGTAAGCGCCGCATTGTTGTTGACGAACTGCGACAGCAGGCGTCCAGCCATCGTAGTGCTGTGTTGGTAATACGGCAGCGCAGTGACCACATCGGCGTGGGTCAGATCCTGCAACAACTGTGCGAGCGCGCTGTTGCTCAGCTGCGCATCGTCGTCGAGGATCAGGCTGATCGGTGCACGCACATGCGGCAGCGCATAGTCGAGTTTCCATGCCTTCGGATTGATGCCAGGTGGCGCGGGAGGCACCAGCACACGCTCGATGCATCGCTGCGGATACAACGTCACCAATGCATCGGCCACCGTCTTTCCTGCGCAATCCTCCGCATCCAGCAGCCAGATGAAATGCGCCTCCGGCAATGCCTGCAGGTTTGCGGCAAGCACCTGCTGCAAATGCGCGTCGCCGCCCAGGATGGGCTGCAATATCGCCACCTCCGCCTGGGTTGCAGCGGCATCGCTCGATGGCCGCGCGCACGCACCGCGCACGACCCACAGCACCGCAGCCGTCTTGACCATCAGTACCGCCAGATAGGCTACTGCCAACGCCAGTGCGGCTACGCCCATTGCGCCGCCTGCCAACGCACGAACGCCTCGATACCTTCTTCCAGACCAACGCTGGGTTGCCCGAGATCGGCAAGCGTACGTCGCGGATCGAAGGTCTTGGAGTAGGCGAACGCGCCAACGCCGAAGCGGGTGATCGGCGGTTCGCCGCGCAGTCGCAGCAGGCGGTAGGCCGCCTCCACCACGCTGGCCATGCGCAGCGCGGTTGCGATACGTACCTCGCGCTGAGGCAACGGCAGCTGCAGGCGCGTCAGCAAGTCCATTAGCAGCTGCTGCAGATCCACCGGCTGGGCGTTGGTGAGGTTGTAGGCCGGTTGCAAGTGCGGCGCGGTGGCCGCGCGATAGAGGTAATCGCATAGCGTATCGATATAGATCAGATCGCCGATCACCGGCTGGGTCTGGCCGACAAAACGTGGCAACGCGCCCTTGCGCGCAGCGGCGATCACGCGCGGGAACAGCACCGTATCTCCCGGCCCGAACACTGCGCGTGGGCGCAGCACGGATTTCTCGCCTGGATAGTGATCGAGCAAGGTTTCGCCCAGATATTTGGTCTGCGCGTAGGTATTGACGAACGCCGGCCCGATCGGGCTGTCCTCGGTGAGGTCGTATTGATGCGCCTCGCGATAGAACACCGAACTCGACGACACATACAGCAGACGCGGGCAGCCATTGCGCTTGCAGAAATCGATGACATTGGCGGTGGCCTCTACGTTATGCAGCTGGAACTGTGCGCGCGTGCCCCACGGCGATGCCAGTGCCGCTGCATGAATCACCACATCCGGCTGCCACTGCAGCGAGAACGGCCGGCTCAGATCGATGCGGTGGTAGTTGGGTAGATCGCTGGCGCGGCGACCGATGCCATGGATTTCCACACCCGTCTGCCCCTGGAAACGCCGCAGGAACGAACCACCGACAAAACCGGACGCGCCGGTCACGAGAATGCGCAGGCTCATCGCCACTCCGGTTGATAACGGTCAAGGCTGGGCTGGCAGTGCGAAGGCAGGATCGCCAGCTCAGGATGCGCTTGCGACAGCCCGTGCAACTGATGCACGGTGCGTTGAAACGCTGCCCAATCGTGCATCAGTAGACGCGTGGGCCATGCTGGCCACTGCAGCGTTGCCCACGTCGCCGACGACCACACCGCGTCGGCACACAGCAACACCTCGCGGTCGTGCTGATCGCGTAACCACAGGCCCATCTGCCCAGGCACGTGTCCGGGCAACGGCACCGCCAGCACGCTACCGTCTTCGAACAGATCGTAGGCCTCACCCAACCCTTGCCAGGCACCGGTCAGCGCGCGCACTGGCGCTTGTTCGGCGAACTGCAGCCGTCGATCGAAATCGGCCGGTAGCAGCTGCGGCAACAAGGCGCGGCGCAGGCCGCCAATGCGCGAACATCTGCGCAGCTGGTGATAATCCGCACGCAGGCAGATGAAGCGCGCCTTCGGCAGATCGCGCAGACCGCCGACATGGTCGGCATGGAAGTGCGAAATCAGGCACCAGGCAATCTCCTCCAGCTGCACGCCGCGACGCGCCACCTGTGCGCCCAGCGTTTCGTGCGCTGGCAAGCTCACCGGCGTGACCCAGCGGTACAGGCGCTCGGGCCAGGGATCGGTGGCGCGAAAGAAATGCGCGGCATAGCCGGTGTCGTACAGCAGCGCCCCACGCTGCGGATGCCGAATCAGCACGCTCAATGCCGGGAACTCCACCGCATGCCAGTGCCCGTCCGCACGCACCATGCGCTCGCAATGGCGGCAATGGCCGATGCGTAGCAACTCCAGCGACACGCGCGGCGGCATCAGTGCGAGTCCTGTTCGGAAAGTGAGCACACGCCCTAGTACCGCAGCACCATGCCGCCGATCGCCAGCCCGGCGCCGGTACCGAGCAGTGCGAACAGATCGCCGCGCTGCAGACGCTGCTCGATCCGCGCGTGATGCAGGGCGTGCGGCAACGATGCGGCGACCTGATTGCCGGTGGCATGCAGGATGCGAATCACCTGGTCGGCGCGCAGCCCCAAGGCCTGCACCACATGATCCAGACCGCCGCCGGAGGCCTGGTGCGGCACGAAGCAGCGCAAGGCGTCTGTGGTGGTGCCCGCCTCGCGCAGTAGTTGCTCCCAGAAGGCAGGCAGGTAACGCGCAGCGAAGCGGTAGGCGCCGCGCCCATCCATGCTGAAGGTGCGCGCAGCATCGGGCGCACTGTCTTCGCCACGCGGATAGCGCGTGCCGCCGCCGCGAATGCGGCACAGATCGGCGCCACTGCCATAACTGGACAGGCGACTGGACAGCAGTGCCGAGCCTTCATCTGGCGCGCTGCGCCCCACGATCACTGCAGCGGCACCATCGCCGAACAGCCCGGCGGTCGCCGGCGCCGATACATCCAGGCCGCCTGATGCGACTTCACTGGAGACGATCAACACGCGCTGGTAGCGCCCGAGCGCCAGCGCATTGGCGGCCATGTCCAATGCCACCAGAAAACTCAGACAGGTCGCATTGACGTCGAACGCGGGAATGCCCGAATCGCCCAGGCCAAGCGCGCGCTGGATCAATACCGCCTGGCAGGGAATCGGCTGCTCCATGACGCTGCAGGCCGAGATCAGGCAATCGATGTCGCCGGCCTCGATGCCGGCGCCGGCCAGCGCCTGGATCGCGGCGGCGGCGCCCATCGACGATGCGGTCTCGCCCTCACCCACGTAATGGCGGCTGGCCACACCCGAGCGCGCGAACGTGGTGCCCGCCGGCAACTGCCAGCGCGCGTCCAATTGTTGCGAGGTCACCTCCGTCGCGGGGACATGGCGCCCGGTGCCCAGAATGCGCAGCGGCAATGCGTTCAACGCGGAGGTCTCATTGGACAAGGCGCGCAGCATAACGTGGCTGGCGTTGGCCGACTCGATCGATCGCACGCTGCGCATCGCCTGCAGACGAAGAAGGCCATGGCACGGCCGATCAAGCCTTAGGAGCGGACATCGAACCTGCTGCGCTTACGGCGCCTCCACCGCATACCCCATCGCCTGCAGCCGTGCGAGATATCCATCAGGCGCCGTCAGCCGGCTGATCGGCAGCACCGCGAAGGTGCTGCGATTGCGCTGCAGCGCGGTGGTCGCAATGCTCAGCCAGTGCTCGCGCATGCGGCGTTCGAGATCGTCGATACCACGCGCCCTGGCCGCACCGGAGCTGGCCATCGCGCTCATGCAGGCGGCCTGCGGATCTTCGCGCGGCAGTTGGCGCAGCGCTTCGATATCGCCCACCGACCATGCGTTGGCGCGCTCGACCATCGTGGGCAGGTCGCGCTCCACTGTTACCAGAATGCTGCGAAAGCACGCGGTATCGTCCATGCCGCCGGCACGGAATTCCTTGATGGCCTGGCGCGGGTCCTTGATCTTATAGTCCAGCGCCGTAGGTGTCGGTTTGATACCTGCGCGCTTGGCGGCACGCTCCACCACCGACCAGATCACCGGCGAACGGGCAAGGCCTGAGCGCTTGATCGCCGCCTGATACAACTCACCGGCGGCAAGCATCGGGCGCTTGCGCTCAACACCCCGATCGCCACCGATATAGCGTGCCTTGGCCAGGCTCCAACGGGCATACAGATCGGGCGGCAATACCTCGCGTAGTTCGCGGCCGTCTTCGTTCTTCATCGCCTTCATCGCGGACGGCAGCAAGGTCAGCTTGCCGAAAAATCCCATGTCCGCATCGATCTGCACGGTCGGCGCCATCAGGACCTGCTGGGACTGCCCGATGATCGTTTCCACCTCGGTCGACTGCCACTGCAACCGCTTCGGCAATGGCGACAAGGTGCCCAGGATCCACAACACATGATCGCCCTTGCTGACCTTCCACAAGCCAGGGCCGGGTTGCACGCCGCGCACCACCATCGCTTCCAGATCGACCACCGCCGGTGGCGATGGCGCAGCCACTTTCGGCGTGGTGCTATCGCTGGCCGCCGCCAGCAGCGACACCAGCATCAATCCGACTCCCCACACCGCCCCCTTGCCTCGCATCACCTGTCGCCCCCTGTGTGAGACGCGGACATTACGCCAAGCCCAAAGCCGCCGCGTTAGGGAAGCGTTCGGCATGGCAGGCGCAACCGTGGCTCAGCGCGGGATCAGGGCTGCCAACTGCGCGGCCAGCGGCGAGGCATCGTCGAGCAGCGCGAACCCTTCCCACACGAACCCCGGCGAGACCGTGCAACCCACCAGGGTGAAATCGCCAAGCGAGCGTGCTGCCTGCCAGCAGCCGGCCGGCACCACGTGCATCGGCTCACCGCGCTCGGCCGCATCCAGGGTCAGGCGTTGCAACTGCCCGCTGGCCTCATCGTAGATCAGCAGCTCCAGCGCATCGCCTTGCTGCCAATGCCAGCTTTCCTCGGCGTCCACGCGATGCCAGGCGCTGCATTCGCCGGCACTGAGCAGAAAGCGGATCGCGCTCAGCGCGGGACGCGTGTGCCCGCCATCGGTGATCTGACGAGCAGACGCGTAGACACGACGGAAGTGCCCACCTTCCGGATGCGGGGCGAGGTCGAGCGAGCGAATCAGGTCAGCGGCGGTTGGATGCATCCCTGCATGCTAAGACAGCGCGCGCCGCCGTGCATCAGGGTAAATGCTTGCCAGCACGCAGACAGGTGCGGAAGAACACCAGCAGATCCCAGCTGTAGCGCTTGAGCAGACGGCGCGGCTCGTGGAGCAGCCGATACATCCATTCCATATGCAGACGCTGCACCCACTCGGGCGCACGCTTGGCGGTGCCGGACAGAAAATCCAGCAGCGCGCCAACACCAAACACCAGCGGCACCGTCAGCGCCTGGCTGTGATCGAGGATCCAGCGCTCCTGCAAGGGGTTGCCGAAGGCCACCAGCAGCACATCGGCGCCGGAGCGGTTGATGCGCTCGGCCAGGCCCTCGCCCGCCGCTGCAAACTCGCCGTAGCCATCGCACATGCCCACCACCTGCTGCCCCAGCGTGCCGGTCAGCGTGGCGGCCGCGGTCTTGCCCACGCCCGGGCGCCCGCCGAGCAGGAAGAACTTGAGCGGATGCGCAGCGTGGCGACACAGATACGGAATCAGATCGGTGCCATTGAGATTGCCGGCAAAGCGGCGGCCGTGGATCAGCCGCGCGGCCAGATCCATCCCGATCCCGTCATTGACGATGCGCACGCTGGGCTCGCGCATCCGCATGCGCAACGCCTGGCATTGCACGATGAAATTGGTGTTGGCAAAGAACACCCGGCGCCGCTGCTGCGCCGCCAGCGCATGGAACAACTCCAGCGCAAAGGCTTCCTGCGTCGTGGACAACACCGGAAACCCGCCAAGCGGAATCACCACGCCTTGGGGTGGCGCGGCATTGGCGGAAGTCGTCGTTTCGGTTTCCACGCGCTGGCCCTGCATCATCGAATCACCAAAGGTCGTAAGGGAATGCGGCCAGCAATCCGGCCTGCAAACTCGCCAGGTCGAACTCGCCATTGCCGCCCAGATCCAGGCACTCTTCCACGCTATTGCCCGAATGCCACTGCGTGCGTCCGGTACCGTTGTAGTAGTCGTCGTACTTGAAGCGGTCTTCGCCGTTGCCCCAGTCCAGATATACCGCCGGGATCCCGTACGCCTCGGCCAGAATCAGCCCGTGCAGCGAGCTGCTGATCACCAGCTCGGCACCCAGCAAGGCGCTCATGAAGGTCGCAGGCTTGACGTTGGGAAACACCAGATGGTCGGCATACGCGCTGTATTTTTCGACCGGCTCGTTGAAGTGCGGAACGATGGCGAACGGACGCTTGTTTACCGCGCCAAGCGCATCGGCGGGAAAGAACATCGGCGTCAGCAGACCGGGGTCGCCATAGACCTCGGGCACCGCGATGCCGCGCTCCATCAAGAATTTGCGCGTCTTCGGCCCACGCACCGCACGCACGTCGAGCGTACTGAAGGTGTTGCGTTCGGCCGGAATCTTGCCGTTGATGCCACTGCCCCAGACGGTGTCGCCATCTTTGGCGAAGTGCAGCACCGAGCCGATCGCGATCAATTTCTTGCTGAGATCGCGCTTTTCAATCAGCGTTTTGTCCTGCAGGGACAGCACGCAGGAGACGATCACCTTGGACAGGTGATCCCCCATATTGACGCCAGCGTTTTTCGGCTGCCACCAGAACAATGCACGACGTTCGGCATGTTCTATCCACTTCTGCAGTAAAGCGTTGGCCATCGTGAGGGATCTCCTTTAAAAAACGAATGAGCGCGCCGCATCAATGCGAGAGCGCAGCCTCCGCAGAGGTGCGCGCGGCTGCGCCGGTGTCGTGCGGGTACAACCGGGTCTCTGGATACGCACCGGGATTGAGCACGCGATCGGTGGTATCGGACCAATTCAGGCACTGGCGATAGCGCACGTGCGGCGCTTCCAATGCCAGCCCGATTGCCGCAATGATCGAATCAGCGTCGCCCGGAGTGTAGCCGAAACGCGACTGATAGGGCCCGACGACGACGTTCGGGCAGACTGCCGGCAGCCCAAAAAAATCGTACTGCAACAGCTTCATCGAGCTGTCGGCCAGATAGATCGGCACCTGCTCGGATGCATAAGGCGCAATACCGAAACGGGCGTGCTTGATGTAGCCGATGGTCTCGACGTGTTTCATTTCGCCATAGACCGTCACGTTGTCGCCGTAACCAGGATGACGCCCCATGCCCGAGCCGATCACATGGAAGGTGACGTGCGGAAAGGCCTTGCTGGCGACGACGAAGAATTCCGGATCGAACAACATCGAGCCTACTGCCACCGCATGGATGCCCTCGCCATACGGCGATGGGTCGCCCAGCTGGTCCAGGTTGTGATCCACGCCATGGCCGACGTGATAGACGTTGTCGCGGCTTGCCACTTCCTCGGCCATCGCTGGCGATACCAGTGCGATCACATCGAGCGTTGGCGCAACACGGTCGAACTCGCGCTCGATGTAGGAAGCCACATTGATCGTGCTCAACGCATCGGATGCACGATAGACCAGCTTGGCCGCAGGATTGATGCGCTTGGCGAGCTCGATGAAGGCAACTGCAATGCCACTCTCGAATACGATCACGTCCGCCTCGCGCATCCAGTCAAGCAACTGACGCGGTGGATGCGCGGCGTACCAGCGAAACATCGCATCCTCGACCGCACGTAGCCACGCGCGGCGTGTATTGAACGGGTGCACCGTGGTGCGCCACAGATAGCAGTCGACCCCCTTGTGCGAGACGACGGTGTTCGCCGTTTCGTCCAGCGGCAGTCGCATGTCGCCCTTCATGCGCGAGAGCCTGCTGTAACGCAGCGAGAAGAATCGCGTCGTCCCGCGCAACGCCAGTTGATCGGTAATGAAATGGATATTGGCGCGGCGCGGCGTGCGGTAATCGTGTGCGGACAAGACCAGATAGCAAGGCCGGGCAATGCCGGTAGCGGCGGCGGGTGTGTCGCTCATGGGCCGTGTCCTATGGATGAGTGGGAGAAAGCATGCACGAACGCAGGCGGAGACAGTGACGATCTCATCGGCGTGCCTTGGCCTGGGTCAATAATTTGCGGATGTTGACGATGGACAGCACATCGCGGCGGAACGCCGGCCAGATCGCCAGGGCCAGCAGGCAGACGGCTGCCATCGCGCCCGCCCCAGCGGCAAGTTGCTGCCACAACGGGCCACCAGCCACGACTGAGGCGTAGTAGGCGCAGCCACCAGCCACGCCATATGCCACCATCGGGCGCAAGGCGTTGGTGAACAGCGAGCGCACCGGCGCATCGGAAATCTTGCCAATCCAGACCAGCGACAACGGCCAGATCAATAGCAGCCCGAACGAATATCCGATCGCCACGCCCATCGCGCCCCAGCGCGAGCCGGCAAAGATGCAGCCAATCAGCACGATGCGACCGACCAGCGAATAAATCAGCTGCTGGCGCATCAATCCCTTGGACAGGAAGACCCAATAGGTGGCGTAGGACGCGGTCTGGAAAATTCCGCCCAGGGTCAACACCTGAAACAACGGAACCGCATCGCGCCACTGCTCGCCAAGCACCAGCACGATCAACGGCATCGCCAGCGCACAGGAAAAGGCGAACAGTGCAAAGATCAAATGCACCATTACCGTTTGCCCACGCAGCAGGAAAGCGTTGAAGCGTTCGCGGTCGTCCTGCAGCTGCGACAGCACCGGCAACGCCACGCTGGTCGCCGGTGCGTTGATCTGGTTCAACGGCATCATCAGCAATTGGAAGGCGCGGTTGTACAGGCCCAGCGCATCGGGGCCGGTCCGCCAACCGATGATGACCTGGCCGACATTGCGGCTGGCATATCCCAGCAACTGCGCAGCCATCAGATTCCAGCCGAAACTCATGAAATCGCGCATCGGCGCGGCACGCTGGTAGCCGCGTGGCAACCAGCGCGAGCAACTCGCGGCGATCAAGAAATTGACGCTGGCTTGCACCACCTGCTGCACCACCAGCGCCCAGTAACCCCAACCGAGCAACGCCGCAGCAACAGCTGCAACCAAGCCCAGCACCTGCGAACCGACATCACTCAACGCCACCTGCCCGAAGCGCAGGCCACGGCTCAGATGCGCGCGGTACTGCGTGGTCATGCCGTTGATCAGGAAGGTCGCTGCCAGTGCCTGCGAAATCATCACCAGCGCCGGCTCTTTGTAGAAATTGGCGATCAGGTGGGCAGAGGCATACACCACCACCGATAGCGACAAGCCGATACCGCTGTTGATCCAGAACAGGTTGTCGCGTTGTTCGCGGCTGACATGCTTGGCTTGCACGGCAGCGGCGGACAGACCGAAATCGCGCAGGATCTCGGCTGCACCGACGATCGCGGTGACCATCGCCATCAGGCCGTAGTCGTAAGGCGTCAGCAACCGCGCCAGCAAAATGATGCCGCCGAACTGCACGACCATCTTGGCAGACTGGCCGATCATGGTCACCGCTGCGCCACCGGCGGCACGCGAACCGAGGCTGCGTGGTGGGGGCGGCGTGGGGGATGTCATCGTTGGGATCTCTGCGGTCACAGCGCGGCGTCTCCATCCTTGCCGAGCGCTTCCAGGTAGGTGCGGTAGTGCAACTGCCCGATCCGTGGCCAATCACGTTGCGAAAGATCCGGTGCCGGGCCGCGCGGCGCGGCGCGTACCTTGTCCAGCATGCCGGTCAGCAGCGCTGCATCGAAATCGCCTTCATAGAGAAACACCCAGCCCGGGCCGACTTCCTCGGCAATGGCCGCATTCGACTCGCTCCACGGTGCCAGCACCGGGCGCGCCAGCGATAACGCCAGCAGCAGCGTGCCGGAGTTGTGCATCTGCCGATACGGCAACACCACTAGCTCGGCCTGGCTGACTTCGCGCGCCAACACCGGCTCTTCGACATAGGCCAGCAGCGCGGTGACGCGCGGATCCTGCGCGCAGGCATCCTCCACCAGCGTGCGCATCTGCGGCGTGGCGGGGTTGCCGACAATGCGTAGATTCAAGCGCGCATCGTCCACCTCGCGCATCACATCCAGCAGCGTTTCCACACCCTTGTACGGACGAATCAAGCCGAAGTGCAGCAGCCGCCCCGGCACCGTACTGCCCTGCTGCATGGTCGCGAACCAATCGCGGTAGTGTCCATGCAGGATGGTGTCGGTGAATGGCGGCCGCGGCGGCGTGGTCGCATTGATGCGGATCCAGCGACGCGTCAAACGGTCGATCCACCGCAACAGGTTGCGCTCACGCCAACCGCGATCTTCGTGCGGCGCCAGGTTGTGCAAGGTACGCACCACCGGCGTGCCGGTCAGTTGCAGCTTGAGCAACAACAGCGCCGCACACACCTGTTTGGCCAACGTGCCGGCAGCACTCGGATGACGCAGCAGATACTCCGGCCAATGCAGATGCAGTACGTCGTAACGCGACAACAACGCATCGCGCATCGAGAAGAAGCGCGGTTGCACCGCATCCGGCAACGAAGCGTAGAGCTGAGTCAGATACGGATTGGTATTGGCATTGGGCTTCTCGGTGGAGAACAGCACGGTGACCTGCGGCTGCGTGGCTGCACGCGTCAGCGAGGGCGACGCAAGCGCACTCATCGCACCGCCTCCTGCGCGCGGCGCGTGCCCAGCGCGGTGTGGTATTCGTCGATATAGCGCCCCACCACATGCTTCCAGTCGTAGCGGCTCACATATGCCATGGATGCGGCACGACGCGTATCGAAGTCAGCATCCGACTGCAGCGCAAGCGCCTGCACCTGATCGGCCGCTATCTCGAGCCTGTCGCGATTGACGATCACGCCCTGACCGGACTCGCCGGCAAGACGCACGAACGGCGGGATATCGCTGAGGATCGGAATCAGGCCCGCACTCATCGCCTCGACCGCCGCAATGCCGAACCCTTCATGCCGCGACAGGCACACGAAGAACTGTGCCTGATGCATCAACGCCCGCAGCTCTCCCTGCGAAGGCGACATGCTCAGCTGCACCTTGTCCTGCAGACCACGCTCCGCGATCGCCTTGCGCAGATCGGCCTCGTTCAAATCGTACTCGCGGCCGGCGATGATCAGCCGCCACTGCGGGTCGCGCTTGAGCGCGGCCTGGAGCAACTCCAGGGTTTCGATCAACCCCTTGTTCACCGACCAGCGCCCGAAATACAGCATCGTGCGCCCGGGCGTCGTTGCGCCCTGCCCTGCGTACTTCTCCACGTCAACGCCGTTTTCGATCACCCGCAAGCGTGCCGGCGACACCACCTTGGCGAACAGATCTCCATCGTTCTCGCTGGTAGCGATCACCCGCGCATACGCCAGCGCAGAAGTGCGGGTCAGCGTCTGAAACCACAACTGCTTCATCCGCGAGGCGTAGGCAGTATGGAAAAACCCGCCATGCGTGGACACCACCATCGGCTTGCCATGCAGCGGCTTGGTCAGCGCGAGATAGTCGTAGAAGAAATCGATGCCATGCAGATGCACCAGATCCGCCGAGCGAATCGCACCGAGCACCGATGGCGCAAACGGGTAGCGCGACGAACCGCGGTAACCGATGCGCCGGATCGGCAGGCCCTGATGCGTTTCCTGCGCAGCAAGTTGCGCGCCTGGATCGGTGAACACCCGGTCCAACGTCACGATCTCCACCGTATCGGCACTGTTGGCCTGATGTTGACGGGCCACATTGAGAACGACTTCCTCCATGCCTCCGATCGAAGGATGGAATTGGCGGACAACATGCACCACTTTCATTACGCCAATCTCCTGTGCCCGCAACGCGCAACTGCGTGTTGCGACGGCTGATGATTCTGGAAGCTCGTCATTTACCTTTCAACCCCAACATCCACGGCGCAATGCGCACCAACACCGCACGCATCGGCACACTGGCAACAATCGCCACCGTGCATAAACTCATCGCCCATGCTGGCGTGCCGATCATGCTGGGTGCGATCACACCGGTACGTGCCACCACGCTGGTGAGAACCAGAAACACCAGCGTATGCGTGCACAGAATCAGCAAGGTGTTGGCGCCAATCCACTGCAGCCAACGCCATTGCCGAACGAAGTAGGCAACGCACAAGGTCATCGCCGTGCCCAGCAGGCTGACCAGCAAAAACACCGCAGCGGACTGCCCGAACTGCAGATTATTCACATCCACTTGCCCGTTCCATGCCGCCAACCACCACCAGGCTGCTGCCAGCACCGGGAGTGCCAATGCCCACGCCATGGCGCCAAGCGATCGCAGCGCATCGGCGTAGCGCGATAGCCAGCCGCCAACGGCGATGAAGAACAGCGCGACCGGCAACACGTCCAACGCAAACGGAAGCCGTAGCTGCAGCGACGGGAACCAGCCGGCCCATGCCAATGCAAGCGGCAGGCAGGTTGCAGCCAGCACCGTCGTACTCAAGCGCGCGCGCAATGCAATGTAGGCGAGCGTGGTGACAAACAGCGCCGGCAAAAACCACAACGCCGGAAGCACATACAGGCTTGCGCCGTTGGCCCAGAACAGACCCGCAAACGGGTCCCACCACGGCAGGCTGTGCGATGGATGCGCCGCGCGGCTGGTCACTCCCATCAACATCCAGCAAGCGTAGGCCACCAGGAAGAACGCAAGGTAGGGAATGAGCAGCGTGCGCGCCAACTTCTTGATCGTCGCCACCGTCATTGCACGGCGGCCGAAGCGCTCGCCCACCCAGCCGGACAGCACAAAAAACAACGGGACGTGAAAGCTGTAGGCGAACAGCTTGTAGGCCGCCGGCATGCCGCTGGCATGCCCCAACACCACCAGGACGATGGCCAGCGCTTTTGCTGCATCGATCTGCCAATCGCGGGTCAACGCCGGTGCTGGCGTGGCCCTGGCCCCCGAGCTGTCGTGCCTGGCTGCAGTGGAGTACGGCGCGGTCGTCATGGCGCGGTACCGGTCATGCCGCCACCGGGCGGGCACCCAATGTCCACGGCGCGAAACGCATCAGGAACCAGCGCAGCGGCACGCATGCGGCCAATGCGAAGATGGTGACGAACAACGCCCAGCCGAGCCCCGGACGCGAGGCACCGAATCCGCCAGCCAGTGCTGCAACACCGGAAAGCACGAAAAACACCAGCATGTGCGTGCACAGGATCAACAACGTATTGCGCCCGATCCACTGCACCCATGCCCAGCCTTGCACCAACCGCGCGGCGCAGATCACCATCAGCGACCCGAGCACCGCGCTCAACAGAAACAACGCGTGATTGCGGCCGAATTCCAGCATATTGACGTCGATCCGGCCGTTGACATCAGCCAGCCAGGCAACCGCAATCGCCAGCACTACCGTCGCAAGCACGCTCCCAACCAACGACTTCGGCAGGTTCGGCGAGAGGTGGATCAGCAAGGCGCCAAGTGCATAGAAGCACAGCGACACCGGTAGCACATCCAGCCCGAAAAAAATCCGCACACCCTGTGCCGGGAACCAGTGCATCCAGAACCAGGCCACGACCAGCGACGCCACCGCAATCACCACCGGCGACAGCCAGCGGCGCAGCAGCACGTAACCAACCACCGTCACCAGCATCACCGGCAGAAACCACAGCGGAGGCTGCACGTACAGGTCCGGGCCGATCCCGGTGAACATGGCCACGATCGGCTCCCACCAAGGGTGGCTGCCCCAGCGCGCCGCTTTTTCGCCGATATTGCGTGTCAGCAGCCAATACGCGTAGCCAAGCAGATAGAACACCACATACGGCAGCAACAGGCTGCGCGCCTGCTTGCTGAAGGTCTGCGACAGCCCGGTAGCCCGCGAGGCGTACCCGGAGGCCAGCCAGCCGGAGACCAGAAAAAATAGCGGCACATGGAAGCTGTAGGCGAACAAGGTCATGCCGTGCGGCACACCCTTGGCGTGGCAAAACACCACCAGCAAAATCGCGATCGCCTTGGCGGCATCGATACGCAAATCACGACCGCGTTGGGGGGTGGCGACGTGTGCGCCGGCAGTCGGCAAGACCGGCTGCTGTGCCTGCGTCGCCGCCAGATTCATCGCGCCCCTCCCGCAGGCAATGGCAGCTGCCCGCCATCGTCGGCTGGATCCTGCTTGCTCACGTTAGCCGCCGTTGCAGCAGACCAGGTCGGCAGCATGTGCCACATGCAGCCGCACACGAACCACCACAGCGCCGAGGTCTTGATCGAAAAGTAGCCGTTGGACACCAGCAGACTCAGCGCGAACGCAAAGATCGCCAGGTTCTTGAACAGCTGCCCTTCCTTGCTCGGCATCAGCAGCAGGAACGAATAGGACAACAGAAACGCCAGCACGCCGACGATCGACTGCGATGCGATGAAGTAGGCAATACCACTGTCGAAGTAGCGATACGCCTGTGCAAAATCCAGGCCCATCCAGGACTCGAACGACAGGTTGTTCATCGAATAAACGGTGAAGAATATCCGCCCCATCGTGTTGTCCTGATAGGCGGTGATACCGGTGATCCACACCAACAACCACGCGGTCATGATCACCACCAGAAACACCAGGAACGCCAGTCGCTGATCCAGGCGCTTCAATAGCGGCGACAGCAACACCATCAGCACACAGGTGCCCGCCGCGAGCCGTCCATCGGAGGCAACGATCATGAAACCGATCAAGCCGACCGACAGAATCAGCATCGACGGCCGCATCCAACGCCAGAACACCAACACGATTGCGGTGAAAAAGCAGATGTAGTTACCCATCGTCACCGGCTCGATGAACATCGAGGAGGCGCGCGGCAGGTTGGAGCCCGGCAGGAAGTTACGTTCGCCCGGCCGCGTGGCGCTGACGAACAGATTGCTGTCTTCGTTCCAGAAGCCTTCCGCGCTCATGCCACGCGCATTGACGAAGAAGCTCTTCGGATTGACCAGATCGCCGTACGCGCTTGGCATCGCCAGCTCGAAGGCGGCAACCAGCGAGACGATGATCGTCATGCGCACGAACAGCTTGGGCACCGACCCGGTATAGGCCGAACCCAGCACGACAAACGCAAACACCACCAGGGCATCACGGAAAAATTTGGGATCGATCTGCCAGTTCACCAGAAAGCGCACGAACATCAAGCTGACGATCAGCCCCAACCCGCTGATGATCAACGCAATGCGCTTGCGGCTCATCGAGCCCAGGCCAAGCAGGAAGCACGCAGCGTAGATGATGAATTCGACTGCATAGGTGATCACCGGACGCACCGTGAACACGTTCGCGTTGATCAGCGCCAGCACCAGGTTGTAACCCACGCCGACCAGCAGCGTCAGTTCGATCAGCAGGTTATGCCAGCGAACGCGGGTCTCCTCGCTCATTTGGATCAGCATGCAGACGCCTGCTTGAAAGGGGCGGCTGCGATGCAGCCGCCCGCGGCGCTGGACGCGCCAGGTCGCACACTACCCACCATCATCAGTACGCGGTCTTCTGTCCGAACACCCGCACCGCAGTCAGCACGATGATGCGGATATCCAGCCACAGCGACCAACGACGGATGTAGTCCAGGTCGTACTGGATACGCTTCTTCATCGTACGCAGTTCCGGGGTTTCGCCACGGAAACCGTTCACCTGCGCCCAACCGGTGATCCCCGGCTTGACGTAGTGCCGCTGCATGTAATGGTTGATCAGCTTTTCGTAGTGGGTGTTGTGCTGCGCGGCGTGCGGACGCGGGCCCACGATCGACATGCTGCCGCCCAGCACGTTGAAGATCTGCGGCAACTCATCCAGGCTGCTGCGACGCAGGAACGAACCGAAGCGCGTGATGCGGGTGTCGTTCTTGGTCGCCTGCTGGATGGTGGTGCCGTGGTCGTCATGCACGCGCATCGAGCGGAACTTGAACATGTAGAACTCGCGACCACCCAGGCCATGACGACGCTGACGGAAGAACACCGGGCCCGGCGAACTCATCTTGACGCCCACCGCAATCGCCGCCATCAACGGCCACAGGCCCATCAGCGCGATCACGGCCAGGATCTTGTCCTGCAGCGCCTTGGCGACCACGAAGTAATTGTCGCGATCCACCCCGCCCTGACGCAGATTGATCACCGGCACATTGCCGATCTGCTCGCCAGACTGATTCAACAGACCGAAGTCGAACAGATCCGGCACCAGCTTGACGTTGATCGGATAACGATCCAGACGTTGCAGCAACTGCTTGATGTAATCGCGCTCGCCCAGCGGCAGCGAGATCCATACCTGCTCGACCTGGTTGTCCTTCAGATACTCGATCAACGCGTCCGGGTCACCCAGGCACGGCAACGACTGCCGCTGCTCGGTCACGGCGATGTCGTACGGCGTACGGAAGTATCCGACCAGATTCATGCCGACCCAGGGATTGCGGCTGAGGTAGTGATTGATCTTCATCACCGGATGGCGCAGACCGACCACCACCACTCGCTGCACGTCCACGCCTTGCGTACGTAGGTGGTTCAGAAAGCCGCGCAGTACCGTGCGTGCCGCCACCAACGAAGCCAGACCACCGACAAACCACAAGCCGATCCAGCCGCGCGACACCTGCTCGCCCACCTGCACGATCAGCGCGTGCACCGCGAACAACGCGAACACACCACCGAACGCACCACCCAGGACCAACAACTCGCTCAACAACCCGCGACCGCGCCAGCTGCGATAAAGCGGGAACAGCGCAAAGCAGATCACCGAATACAGCAAGGTGGTGGCGATCGCGACCCGATACGGCGCCGCCGGCACCCAGGAGCCGAACACGATGCGATACGCAATCAGTCCGGAAACCACGACCATGGTCAGGTCGAAGACGCGCAAAACCAAGTCGGCTGCAGCCGAATACTTGGACAACAATCGCGGCGAGGATGTGGTGTAGGTCGCGCTACTCAAGTCTGCCAAAAGCATGGGGATGTCCTCCAAACTCGATACGGCGCATGCGGGGGAACATACGAAACGCACGCGAGCTTTCAATCATCTCCGTCGTACGATCACCGCGGTAATACCTACCGACCCCAGATCGCACGACAGCCCTTTGTTTCAACAGAGACAAACTTTCAAACGAGGGATCCCGAAACTTACGGGATCCGCCTTTTTCCACGCTGAATCAGTTGTCACTTAAATTAACCACCGTTTTGCAACATCACGATGTCAGTTCAGCCGCGTCTCCGGCCCATTGCCTCGCAGGAAGTAGCGCACGAGGGCCACAGCCACACCAAGGAATACGCCAAAGATGAAGCCTAAGGCGAGGTTCAATTTGAGTTTCGGTGAAGTCTTCGACGTAGGCACGTCTGCGGTATCGACGATGGTCACGTTGTTGGCGCCCACGTTGCTTGCAACACCGATCTCCTTGTAACGCTGCAGGAGCGCATCGTAGAGCTGACGGTTGGTATCGACGTCGCGCTTGAGCATGTTGTATTGGATGCTGCGACTCTGCAGATCCAGCTCGTTGCTGCGCAGACCGGCAATGCGTTCGTTGAGCAAACGCTCCTGCTGCACAGAGGCGTCGTAGGCCGCCTTCAACGATTGACGGATGTTGATGACCTCGCCGTTGATCTGACGGCGCGACTCTTCGATCTGCGCCTTCAGGCGCCGCATTTCCGGATAGTCCGGCTTGAAGGTCGACAGCTTCTGCTGGTACTCGGTGTTCAAGCGGATCTGCTCACCGCGCAGGCTCTGGATCAACGGATTGCCCAGCACCTGCGGCAACGACATGCTGTCGCCAGCGCTGACCTGACGCCATGCTGCTTCGGCCTTGATGCGCGTGTCCTGTGCAGAGGCGAGCATTGCGTTGAGATCGCCCAGGTTCTGCGCCGCAAGCGATGGCTTGTCATCGCCCATCGACACGATCTGCTCTTGGGTCGAATAAGAGACCAGCGTCTTTTCCGAGTCTTCAACCTTGCCGCGCAACTGCTCCAGACGTTCGGAGAGGAACTTGGTCGCGAACGAGGACGCGTTCATCCGGCGCTCTTGCGTACTGACGATGAAGACCTTGGTATAGGTGTTGGCGATCTTGGCGGCCAGCACCGGATCCGGCGAGTCGTAGTTGACGTAGACCAGGCGCGAATTGAGGATCGGCTCGACCACCAATCCGGCCAGCAAGGTGTCGGTCAAGGTGCGCTCGACGATCGCCTGGCGCGAATCGACCGACTTGCCGGCTTCCGGATTCTTGGCCGCAGCCTTCTCCAGTGCCTCGTCGACCTGCGCCTTGAACGCCGGCTCCTGATCCAGCTTGGCTTCGCGGATCACTGCACGCGCCAACGAACGGCTCTGCAGCAACTGGTACTGGGTCTGGTAGAAATCGCGATCCTGCGGCGACTCCACCGGCATCAGATTGTCGACGTTCACCACGTTGAGCGAATCACGCTCGATCTGCAGCGTGCTGGTAGCGCGGTACTTCTCCGGCATCAACAGCGTGATGCCGAAGGCCAGCAGCACTGCGAACAGCGTGACCCCGATGATCAACCAACGCTGCGAGACCAGCGCACGCCAGTAGTCGAGCAAACCCACATCCGCCAGCTCGAGATGGCCGTGACGATGAGAAGAAGAGGAACGATTTTCGGAATTCATACTCATCGGTAAGCGCGCCACACCATTACCAGGGGGGTCAGTTCAAGCATGGTGCGCAGCCAGATGCGTGCGTCCGAGCGATACACCACAACGATGTCGCCGCCGTAGATCTCCGGGTCGGGATTGGTACCCTTCTCGATCTCGGTCAGGTCGAATCTAGCGATCATTTTTTGCCCATTGACGATGCGGAAGACAATGACATTGCCGCGGCTGGCCACCGTACTGACACCCTTTGCCTGCGCAATCGCTTGCTGCAAGGTCAGGTTGGAGCCGATCACCGGGTAGATCCCGGGCGCGTCCACCGCACCAGTCACCGTGACCCGGCGGCCGTTGGATTCCTCCACGAACACCGACACTTGCGGCTGCTGCAGATATCCGGCGGCGTAGCGTTCTGCGACCAGTTTTTCCAGTTCGCCAACGCCCAGGCCGGTGGCCTTGACATCGCCGATCAGCGGCAGCGAGATGTGACCGTTCTGATCGATGCGGACCTGCCGCTCCAGATCATCGACTTGAAACACCTTGACCAACAGCAAGTCGCCCGGCGCCAGTCGATACTCTGGCTGCACTGCGGACATCGCAAGCGGATCCGGGAGCGGCAGAGAGTCCGCCATCTTCGGACCGGTGCTGCAAGCGCCCAGTGTCATCGAGCAGATCAACGCCAGGCTGAGGCCTTGGCAGAATCGTTCGATCAGTCTTTTCATGCGTGTAGCTGGCTGCCTTGATTGGTGGGACAGGAACCCGCGCAGCATTCAACCGGCCAACACGCCAGCACGAACGTACGACAGAGAAATTCATCCCGCATGACATCGGGATCACGACAGGTGTGACGTGTTGCACTGCACTATGGCATAGAAAGAAAACATCGCAAGACGCTGCACGCCATTTTTTTGACGGCGTTGGCCTATTGATTCAAGTTCGTCGTTGCGACGTTAACAAAACGTGATCCAGTCACTAATCACACGCTAATGATTTGGAGCATTTTCGGATACTTAGCACCGCTCTGTGATCCAGGTCCATAGCAGGCGGGACCGTGTAAAGCGGGCTCTTCGGCCCTTTTCCTGCTGCAGCGCACTATGCCGTTCTGCATATGCAGCACCTATTCACGAAGTCCCGAATCCACATGCTGCGCCGCAACAAAAAAGCCCATGTCCAGAAGACATGGGCTCAGTGTTTGGTCGGGGTAGCCGGATTTGAACCGACGACCACTAGTCCCCCAGACTAGTGCGCTACCAGGCTGCGCTATACCCCGAAGATGCTGCACCCCGTCGCGAGGACGGCCTGCGATTATAGCGGCTTTGCGACACAATTTCCTAGCGGCGCAGCAGTTGCAACACTTCTTCCAGCTCCATGCGCACCTGCTTGATGATCTGGTTGCTCAACGCCGACTCGCTCTTGGCGCCATCGCCTTCCAGGCGCAGACGTGCGCCACCGATGGTGTAGCCCTGTTCGTACAGCAGGCCGCGGATCTGCCGCACCATCAACACGTCATGACGCTGGTAGTAGCGCCGGTTGCCGCGCCGCTTGACCGGCTCCAGGCTCGGAAATTCGGTTTCCCAATAGCGCAGCACATGCGGTTTGACATCGCACAACTCGCTGACCTCGCCGATGGTGAAGTAGCGCTTGGCCGGGATCGGCGGTAGCTCGCGATTACTGCCCGGATCCAGCATAAGCCTCCACCCGCTCCTTGAGCTTCTGGCCTGGACGGAAGGTCACCACCGTGCGGGCCGAAATCGGAATTTCCTCGCCAGTCTTGGGATTGCGACCGGGCCGTTGATTCTTGCGCCGCAGATCGAAGTTGCCGAAACCGGACAACTTCACCTGACGGCCCTGCTCCAGCGCATCGCGCAGCACATCGAAGAAGGCGTCGACAAATTCCTTTGCCTCGCGCTTGTTCAGACCGACCTCGTCGAACAGACGTTCGGCCATCTCCGCTTTCGTCAATGCCATGCCAATCCCCTGGTTACCGCCTCAACTCCGAATCCGGGCGCGGTGCTCGCGCTCGATCACGGCCACCACATCGGCAACGACTGCATCGACGTCCCGGTCGGTGAGAGTGCGCGAGTTATCCTGCAAAATCAAGCCCATAGCCAGACTCTTGAAACCTGGCTCGACCCCCTGCCCGACATAGCGGTCGAACAGCTGCACATCGCGCAACAACGGGCCAACCGTGGTGCGCACACTGGCAGACAGCGCCGCCCAGCTCACCTCTTCCGGCACCAGGAAGGCCAGATCGCGACGCACCGAGGGGAACCGCGACAGCTCGCCGGCCCGCGGCAGCGCACGCTGCACCAGTGGCGCCAGCTGCAGCTCGAACGCGATCACGTCCACGTCGATCTCCAGCTGCTTGGCAAGACGCGGATGCACCTGCCCGATCCAGCCGATGCGCACGCCGTCGCGATGGATATCGGCCGACCGTCCCGGATGCCCGAATGCCTGCGTGGACGGCTGGAAATCCAGCACCGCGCCACTCGCCGCGGCCAGCGCCACCAGATCGCCCTTCAGATCGTGGAAGTCCACCTTGCGTGCAGACTCGCCCCACTGCAGCGCCAAGGCATCGCCACAGACCGCTGCGGCGACGTGCTGCGCTTCCTGCGGTGCGGCATCGGTATCGGCAGACGCTATGAATACCTTGCCCAGCTCGAACAGGCGCACCCGCCCGGCCTGGCGAGCGGCGTTGCGGCCCAGCGTCGCCACAAGACCCGGCAACAAGCGCGGACGCATGATTGCAAGTTCCGCACTGAGCGGGTTCGCCAACGGCACCAGACCATCGGTCAGCTGCCAGCGCTCCAACAGGTTCGCATCGACAAAGGCGTAGTTGATGGTTTCCTGCAGCTCGCGCGCCACCAGCTGGCGACGCACGCTGAGTTCGTCCAGCTGGGTTTCGCTCGGCATCGCGATCCGGCTTGCGCCACCGGGCAGCGTGGTCGGCACACGGTCGTAGCCGTGGATACGCGCCAGCTCTTCGATCAGATCTTCTTCGATGGCGATATCGAAGCGACGGCTCGGCGCCATCACCTGCCAGCCTTCGGCAACCGCCTCAAGCTGCATGCCGAGCGCACTCAAAATGCGCACGACCTCGGCATCGTCGATCTGGATGCCCAGCACGCGCGCGATCCGCGCACGCCGCAGCAGGATGCGTGCAGGCTGCGGCAGATGCTGCGGCAATTGCGCATGTACGACCGGGCCCGGCGTCCCTCCGGCCAACTCCAGCACCAGCCGTGTCGCCACTTCGATCGCCTGTGGCGGCAATGCCGGATCCACACCACGCTCGAAGCGATGACCTGCATCGGTATGCAACCCGAGCTTGCGGCCACGGCCCATGATCGCGGCCGGATCGAAGTACGCAGACTCCAGGAACACGTTGCGCGTGGTCTCGGTGACGCGCGTGTCCAGCCCGCCCATCAGGCCGGCCAGCGCAACCGGCCGGCCTGCATCGGTGATGGTCAGAAAGCTATCGTCCAAGGTGACCTGACGTCCATCCAACAGCGCGAGCTGCTCGCCACTGCGTGAACGCCGCACACCGATCGGCCCCTGCAGCGTGTCCAGGTCGAACGCATGCATCGGCTGACCGAGCTCCAGCATCACGTACTGGGTGATATCCACCAGCAGCGAGACCGGCCGCACGCCACAGCGACGCAGGCGCTCGGCCAACCACACCGGCGTTTTTACCGCCGGGTCGATGCCTTCGATCACGCGACCGCAGTAACGCGGCGCCTCGCTGCCGGCATCCAGCTCCACCGACAAGGTACGCGTCGACACCGGCGCCACCGCGCCCGCATCGAAGGCCACCACCTCGCTGGCGCAGGCTGCGGCCACATCGAAGGCGATGCCGCGCACGCTGAAGCAATCGGCGCGATTGGGCGTGAGCTTGATCTCGATGCTGGCATCGGGCAGCCCCAGATACTCGGCCAGTGCCTGACCCACCGGCGCATCGTCCGGCAGCTCGAACAGGCCGGACGCGTCGCTGTCCAGACCCAGCTCCTTGGCCGAACACAACATGCCGTTGGATGCCACACCGCGCAGCTTGGCTGCGGTGATGGTCAGCGCACCGATCTGCGCACCGACCAGCGCCAACGGCGCCACCAGACCGGCACGCGCATTGGGCGCGCCACACACGATCTGCAGCAGCTCGCCCTGCCCTGCATCGACGCTGCAGACCTGCAGACGATCGGCCTCCGGATGACGCACCGCCTCGACGATACGCGCCACCACCACCTGCCCCAGCGCCTCGCCCAACGGCGTGACCTCTTCGACCTCCAGACCGATCGCCGTCAGCGTCGCGGCAAGCTCGTCGCGGCTCGCCTGGATGGGAACGTGGCTGCGCAGCCAATTTTCAGAGAATTTCATGAGGGGCCGGGAATCGGAAATGGAGAATGGGGAATCGCAAAAGCGGGGGCGTCGGGCCTGGGGAACGGAATCCAAAGAGCAAGTGGCTCCAGCGATTCCCCATTCCCAATTCCCGATTCCCCGCCGTCAGGCGAACTGCCTGAGGAAGCGCACATCGTTCTCGAAGAACGCGCGCAGGTCGTTGACGCCGTAGCGCAGCATCGCAAAGCGCTCCACGCCCAGGCCGAACGCGAAGCCGGTATAGCGCTCCGGATCGATGCCGACGCTGCGCAGCACGTTCGGGTGCACCATGCCGCAGCCCAGCACTTCCAGCCAGCGCGTGCTGCCGTCGGGCTGCTGCCAGGCGATGTCCACTTCCGCACCCGGCTCCACGAACGGGAAATAGCTGGGGCGGAAACGCATTTCGAAATCGCGCTCGAAGAACGCACGCACGAACTCGGACAAGGTGCCCTTGAGGTCGGCGAAGTTGGAATGCTCGTCCACCAGCAGGCCTTCGACCTGATGGAACATCGGCGAATGGGTCTGGTCCGAATCGGAGCGATACACCTTGCCGGCCGCGATCATGCGCAGCGGCGGCTTGTGCGCATCCATGTAACGCACCTGCACACCGGAGGTATGGGTGCGCAACAGGCGGCCATCGCCGAAATAGAACGTGTCGTGCATCGCGCGTGCCGGATGGTGCGGCGGAAAATTCAAAGCTTCGAAGTTATGCCAGTCATCCTCGATCTCAGGACCATCGGACAGCTCATACCCCAAGCGCGCAAAGATCTCGACGATGCGCTCGAGCGTGCGCGTGACCGGGTGTAATCCACCGCGCTCGCTGCGACGACCCGGCAAGGTGACATCGATGCGCTCGCCGGCCAGACGTGCGTCCAGTGCAGCGTTTTCCAGCGTGTGTTTGCGCTCTGACAGCGCGGCGCTCAGCGCATCGCGCGCCAGGTTGATGGCCTCGCCAGCGGCCTTGCGCTGATCGGCCGGCAGCGTGCCGAGCTGCTTGAGCTGGGCGGTGATGCTGCCGCTCTTGCCCAGCAATGCGACGCGCAGCGCCTCTAGTTGGTCAGGCGTCTGTGCGGCGGCGACATCGGCCAGCGCGCGCTCGGTCAGGGATTGAATCTCACTCATTGCACTCGCGCCTCAACTGCGTCAACCGAACGGTGTTTCCGGATGCACCGGAACGCATTGCCACATATCTTGCCAGCCATCGAATCGACCGATGCCGGCTGTCCAAAACGCAAAAGGGGAAGGACTCGCGCCCTTCCCCCTGCATATCTGCTTGCCCTCGCCGGAGGCCTATACACGAATGTGCAAGCTCCCTCGAGAAACTACCCTTCAAAAGTCCGCACATGGATGTGCGGGCTCTTGCGAAGGACTCGCACTAACGATGTGCGGGCTCTTGCGAGGGACTCGCACCTATGCCGCCAGCGCGCCCTTGGCCTTCTCAGCCAGCGCGGCAAAGCCGGCGGCGTCGTGCACGGCGATATCGGCCAGCACCTTACGGTCCAGGGTGATACCAGCCTTCAGCAGGCCGTTCATGAAACGGCTGTAGCTCAGGCCATTGATGCGGGCAGCCGCGTTGATGCGGGTGATCCACAACGAACGGAACACGCGCTTCTTCTGCTTACGGCCGATATAGGCGTACTGCTGCGCCTTGATGACCGCCTGCTTGGCGACGCGGAAAACCTTGCGACGGGCATTGTAGTAGCCCTTCGCCAGGGTCAGAATTTTCTTGTGGCGGCGGCGCGCCTGCACACCACGCTTTACTCGTGCCATGGTTCAGTCCTCAGAGGTAGGGAAGCATACGGTCAAGACGGCCTGCGTCCTCGGCACGGACGTGATTCGTCTGCCGCAGGTTGCGCTTCCGCTTGGTCGCTTTCTTCGTGAGGATATGGCTACGGTTTGCGTGGCCGCACTTGTACTTGCCGGAGGCGGTCTTGCGGAAACGCTTGGCCGCCGCCCGGTTGGTCTTGATCTTGGGCATTGCAATGTCCTTGATGGTGTTTTGTCACTGACCCGGGCGGCAGTCTTGCGACCACGCTTTCCATCCATGCCCTTGCCTGCTTGTAAGTCCTTGATCGAACACGATCCGGACAGGTCCTGTACCGCTTGCGCGGCGCCCCGGCAAAACCGGGCCGCGCAGTCTACCCGTTGCCGGGAATTCTTGCAAATCGCTGCTGTCGCCGGCCGGACCGACCCCACCGGGGCCGGTCGCGCGGGATCAGATCTTCTTCTTCGGCGCGATCATCATGACCATCTGGCGCCCTTCCAGGCGCGGGCGCGACTCGATGACGATGTCGTCGCCCAGGTCGGCCTCGATCCGCGACGCCATCTCGCGCCCCAGCTCCTGGTGGCTCATTTCACGGCCACGGAAGCGGATGTTGACCTTGACCTTGTCGCCCTCTTCCAGGAAGCGGCGCATGCTGCGCAGCTTGATCTGGTAGTCGCCCTCGTCCGTGACCGGACGGAACTTGAGTTCCTTGATCTCGACCTGCTTGGTCTTCTTCTTGGCCTCATTGGCCTTTTTCTGCTGCTCGAACTTGAACTTGCCGAAATCCATGATCTTGCAGACCGGCGGATCGGCCTGCGGCTGGATTTCGACCAGATCCAGGCCTTCTTCCTCGGCCTTGGCGAGCGCTTCGTCGCGCGACAACACGCCGACCATCTCTCCGTCGCTGCCGATCACGCGGACGCGCGGCACGCGGATTTCTTGGTTCTTGCGGTTCTGTTTGTTGTCAGGGGTACTGATATTGCAATCTCCCAGGGGAATCGAACCGGCGCATCCGGATCATCCAGACCGGCCGGGGTTGGCTCACGCTGCCTGCTCTGCCTGCAGACGTTCGACGAAGGCCGAGACCGTCATGGTCCCGAGGTCTTCTCCCGAACGTGTCCGCACGGCGACAGCGCCATTTTCCTTCTCGCGGTCACCGACCACGAGCAGATAGGGCACGCGTTGCAGCGTATGCTCGCGAATCTTATATCCGATCTTCTCGTTACGCAAATCGGCGTTTACACGGAAGCCTTGATTTGCAAGGGTTTTCCGAACCGAGTCCACATAGTCTGCCTGGGCATCGGTGATATTTGCGACAACGACCTGGACCGGGGCGAGCCAGGAGGGGAAGGCGCCGGCATGGTGTTCGATCAAAATGCCGATGAAACGCTCCATCGAACCGACGATCGCCCGGTGCAGCATGACCGGGTGCTTTTTCTGGCTGTGCTCATCCACGTACTCGGCGCCAAGGCGGCCGGGCATCATGAAATCGACCTGCATGGTGCCCAGCTGCCAGGTGCGGCCGATGGCGTCCTTGAGATGGTATTCGATCTTGGGGCCGTAGAAGGCGCCCTCGCCCGGCAGCTCCTGCCACTCCACCCCGCACACGCCCAACGCGCTGCGCAGCGCGGCTTCGGCCTTGTCCCAGGTGACATCGTCGCCCAGGCGCTTTTCCGGACGCAGCGCGATCTTGATCTCGATGTCGTCGAAGCCGAACGCGGTGTAGACCGCCAGCGCCTGCTGGTGGAACGCGGTGACTTCGGCTTCGATCTGCGATTCCAGGCAGAACACGTGCCCGTCGTCCTGGGTGAAGCCGCGCACGCGCAGGATGCCGTGCAGCGCGCCGGACGGCTCGTTGCGGTGGCAGGCACCGAACTCGCCGTAGCGGATCGGCAGGTCGCGGTAGCTGTGCAGACCCTGGTTGAACACCTGCACGTGGCCGGGGCAGTTCATCGGTTTGACCGCGTAGGTGCGCTTCTCCGATTCGGTGAAGAACATCGCGTCCTGGTAGTTGTCCCAGTGGCCGGATTTCTGCCACAGCGACACATCCAGGATCTGCGGGCAGCGCACCTCGCCGTAGCCGCTGTCGCGGTAGACCTTTCGCATGTACTGCTCGACCACCTGCCACAGCGACCAGCCCTTGGGATGCCAGAACACCAGGCCAGGCGCCTCTTCCTGCAGATGGAACAGGTCCTGCTGCTTGCCGATGCGGCGATGGTCGCGCTTGTCGGCTTCTTCCATGCGCAGGATGTAGGCGTCCAGCTGCTTCTTGTCGGCCCAGGCGGTGCCGTAGATGCGCTGCAGCTGCTCGTTCTTGGCATCGCCGCGCCAGTAGGCGCCGGAAATACGGGTCAGCTTGAAAGCCTTGAGGAAGCGCGTGTTGGGCACGTGCGGGCCGCGGCACATGTCCACGTATTCCTGGTGGTAGTACAGGCCCATCGCGGTGATGTCGGCGGACATGTCCTCGATCAGGCGCAGCTTGTACTCCTCGCCGCGCTGGGCGAACACCTCGATCACCTCGGCACGCGGGGTGACCTTCTTGATCACGTCGTAGTCCTGCGCGATCAGCTCCTGCATGCGCTGCTCGATCGCGGCCATGTCGTCCGGCGTGAACGGGCGCTCGCTGTAGATGTCGTAGTAGAAGCCTTCGGCGATGACCGGGCCGATCACCATCTTGACCTCCGGATACAGCTGCTTGACCGCATGCCCGACCAGATGCGCGCAGGAGTGGCGGATGATCTCCACGCCTTCGGCGTCCTTGGCGGTGATGATGCGCAGGCTGGCATCATGGTCGATGACGTCGCTGGCATCGACCAGCTGGCCGTCGACCTGGCCGGCAATGGTGGCCTTGGCCAGGCCGGCGCCGATCGACTGGGCGACCTGCATCACCGAGACGGGGGATTCGAATTCGCGGCGGCTGCCGTCGGGGAGCGTGATGTTGATCATGGGCAAGAATGAGGTCTGTGCTGGCTGCAGCGCGACGGCTGCAAGGGAGATCTGCCCACTGCGGGACAGGCTCGGATAGGGATGCAGCGAGAGATAGTGCAGAAAAACCCCGTGCGGGCGCCGTGCGAACTGGCGCGGCCGGAATCAGCAGTGGGCAGTGGTAGTGCTCATGTCGCACGCTGGGCCGGCGCGGAGCGCGGGCCACCTTCTCGCAAGGGGTCTTGAAGGCGAATGGTAAACCAATCAGCGCGGCGTTGCGCGGCGGCACGGGGCTGGCAGACGCATGGCATGAGGCCGGCCGCCTGTCCTGCCAATGCCGAGCATGACCATCAGACGCAGCAAGACGCGCCAAAACAGATGCATTAGCGTAATGGTGTAGCAGCGTCCCAACGCATCCGTGCATGCGCATTCATCGCATTCAGAAGCGTCACTATGAGCTCAGAGAGAAAGCCTTAGAGGCTCAATCATGAGTCGCAATACTGCAGGGCGATCCTAGATGCAACCTCGAGAAGCCCTTTAACTTCAAGCGCTTTGACTAGAGAACCTGTAAATATTTGTCGGTACCTTGAATATAGTGGTTAGAGCGGCCAACAAAACGCAACGAGCGTTCGTCAGGTGGGTGCGGGCGGCGCGCTCAGAACCGGAGTGTACGAGTGGTAGATGTCCATTCCGAGCACCAACCGCGCCCGCATGGCGGCTGCGCAGTAGTTTTGTTAGCCGCCTTTAATAGGACGTAGTGCTGAGGGCGACTTCTGTTGCAACAGTCATCGGGTAACGCCTCTACGTATAACGTCAGCCCGTGATGCACCCTCAACCATCACACTTAAAAACCGAAGTTATGCGTGATCCCCAAGGTCAGTGTCCTTGGCGCGTTTGCGTTTGCCCGATCCCTTACGGTTGGCATAAAAGTCTTCCAACCACTGCTCCGGTGTCAGCTGATCCACGCTTACGCCTAGCTGGCCCGCCTTACGCGACAGGATTTCATGCATGATTTCGATGTTATCGGTCGACGAAGAAATCACTGACAGCGCGTCGTCCAGGCCCCGCAAGTTGAGTTGGCACACCGCCGAAGCATGGCCTTGCTTGACCAGGAAGCAGCGCGAGCGCTCGTCCAGCGACACCACCACCTGGTACTCGGCGTCAGTGAGCTTTAACCCTTCCATATAGTCGTCGCGGCTGGCGTTGGGATTGGGCAGCAGGATCATGGTCGCGGTCTGCTCAATCAGCGCCGCGGCAATGTCGCTGGCTAGAGCATCTTCCGGGCTTTGTGTAGCGAAAATACCCAAGCCATTCTGCTTACGGATGGTCTTTTGCTTGTTCTTGGCGAATTCCTTCAAACCGCCCTTGCCGTCCAGGATCTTCCAGAACTCATCCATCACGTAAATCAGCGGACGCCCGTCGATCAGCGCTTCCAGACGATGCAACAGGTAATTGATCACCGGCACACGCACTTCGGCGTTGTCGATCACGTCAGTATAGTCAAAGCCAATGATCGAGGCTCGTGTCAGATCAATGGTGTCCACCGGGTTGTCGAACACCCAACCCAGTGAGTTGCCGGCAGTCCAGCGACGCAGACGAGCGTACAGCCCGTCGTCGCCCATGTTGGGCAGGCTTTTGCGGAAGTTGCTCATGCTGCGCAGTTGCATCGGCGTGTCCAACATACCCTCTACCGCGCGGTAAATATCCTCTTCTTCGCGCGAGCTGTATTCGGGTTTTCCGCCAAGTACCTTGATTAACTCGGCCAGAAACTGCGTATTAGCTTCGTTGCGCTCGCATTGAAACGGATTGAAGCCTGTCGGCGCACCGTTTTCCAGCGCCAGATAATTACCACCGCAGGCGCGCACGAAAATCTCCGCTCCACGATCCTTGTCGAAGAAGAAGATGGTCGGAATTGGATCGAATTTCTGCACTTGGCTCAACAGAAAATTGATCAGTGCGGTTTTACCTGTACCAGACTTACCAATCACCATCGTGTTGGCAATTGCCTTCTCACCGAGAGAGTTCTCCGCAGGGTGGGTGGCGTGGAAATTGAAGTAATACGGCTGACCATTGGTGGTTTGCAACGTAGTCACACAATCGCCCCATGGATTGTTGTGCTGCTTGCCCTGGGCGAAGTTGTGCAGCGGCGACAGGCCCAGAAAGTTGAGCGAACTCAGGTTGGCGATCCGCGTGCGGAAGCGCCAGTTGCCTGGTAGCTGCGCATAAAATGACGACGCTACTGCCAGGTCTTCTTTAGATGAAACGAACCCGGCGTTAGATAGCTCGGCACGGGTAGTCGCAATCTGCCGGGCCAGTTTTTCCTGGCTATCCGCGTACACCGCGATCGTGAAGTGGTACTCGCCAAGCACAAAATTGCCCGAGGCCACGTCGTCCATCGCAACATCTAAATCACGGATCTGACTGGACGACTTATCGCCCGACGAAATCATCATACCCTTTGTGCGCTCAAGCACTTTCAGCGCATCATGACGACCGACTGGGCTAAAGGAGTGCGTCACAACATACTCAAAATCCAGATACTTCAGACCATTGAGGATGCCTGGATAGGTTCCATCAGCGTATTCTTTGACATTGAGAATTGCACCAAAATGATTGATACCATCGGGCGTACGGATGACAAAGTCGCCAGTTTTATTGGCGAACATGTGCTTACTGACCGGAAGATAAGCCTGCACGGGCGCTTGCAAAACCGGAACTGGCTCATCGATACGGTTGAGCAAGTAGCCAAGGAACTCCAGTGTCTCGGAAAACACTATGCCGTTCTTGGCTTCATACATGCCTAGCCGATAAGGCGAATAATCCTTCAGCACAGCCTCCACATTGGTGGCCAATTCGATCATCTTCGCTATGGCCTGTTCCTCCTCCAACCGGATTCGCTCCGGATCGCTAGACTTTTCGACCAGGCGACGGCCAGTAACCACTGGCCGATAGATCATGCTGAAGTACAACTCGTTCTGCATGATCTTTTGTGAAGACAATGCAGCATAATATTCATCCGATAGCGCTTGGTTGAAGGACTGCTTGAAGCGACTGGCATTACCGATTCTCCGACGCCGACGCACATCGTGCACCCAGAACGCTACGTTGGCGAAGTCGGGAGCACGCAAGGTCTGTAGCAGGCGATTGAAAGTGTTGTGGCGCTGCTCCAGCTCGAATTCGTCACGCCCTACGAAGGGAAGACCTGCAAGATGCCAGATCAACAGATAGTCGCCGCCAGTCGTCTTTAGGACAGACGGTGCCACGTGCGTCGAAATGGAGACGAATTCACTGATCGGACTATCTGGACTAAACATGGTCTTACCAATTTAAAGAGGGAAGCGTGATATCGCACAATCGAATAAGCACCAGCCCCATGCAACTTACGCGCATGGGGCTGGTCAATCGGACTCAGGTGATCACTGACGTTTTCCAGGAGGCACCTTGCGATATTCGTTAGGACTGAATACCCACATTCCAGAATAGCGCTGTAAATTACGAACACGCATTCGAAACAACCATCGCAACCCTAGCAATCTGAAAATCATCTCGTCCCGTTTGGCCATCTGCTGCATGATGAAGATGAACACGGGGATGGTCAGCAGGTACCATAAATTGAGGTACATGCCCATCATCAGGCCACCGCCAGCACCGATGAAGAATGGGATGTAGGGAACCCCCAAAAACATCGCTGGGCGAGTGCACCCACGAAATAACACATCTTTATGCATAATGATGAAGCGCTTGCAATAAGGCCATTGCCGATTCACCCGTGCACTGGCTATCACGCTTGCCAATTACCAAGTTAGCAATCTGGCCTGCAGCTCCAATCAACACACCGCCGATGAGAATCGGCGAGACCTCAGAAATGCGCTTGTGGGCAAATGCAATCTGATAGCCTGCAACGATCACCGCAATCGTCACAACAGCCACGGAACCCATGGTAAGCAACGTATTGATATTATCCAGGAAACCACAAACCTTTTCATCGGTCTTGGCCAGATCGCCGACTTGAGCACCTGCACCACCAGCTACCAGCAGGGCCGAAGTGAAAACCAAAGCCTTCAAGGCCTGAATACCGACCATCTTGGCGTCGGCGACCAACTGCTTCTTGTTTACTGATTTCATGATCTATCTCCTTGGACAGGGGGGCTCTCAGCCATCCGATGGCAATTTTTCATCCTTGTTAAAACACAAAGGCACTATCCACCGGAACCTGTCGCGGTGGCGTGGGTTCCCTAGATGGGGTGGCTTGAGTAGCTGAAATCTCAGATGCAGGTCTTCCCGTAGCAGGCACAGCAACGCCGCGCCCCTGCCCCGTTGCACGTATGACGTAAAGATCGCTTTCGGCAGAAGGCGGGAAAGATGTCATTCGATGTTGAGTAGCAGGGGCGGAAGGAACATTTTCAACTTGTGTTTGGCGCTGCACTTCATTTTGCGCAGGCCTCGCCATGTCCTGAATCCGGCGTGAGACAATAGCGTCTGCTAGTCTAGCAGCAACTTGGTGAGCAGAATTCTCACTACGTATCTTGATCGGACGATTAGGAATAACTCCTATCGGCTCGGCACCGCCTGCGGCAGCCACAGACTGGCGGATAGACGCGTAAATCTTTTGCACGTAACCGTGCTTGAACCCAGTTTCGAAATTACCGGAGTAGTAGCAACTGAACGATTTCCCCCAGTTTGCACCTGAACGAGAATGACACTCAGCCAGAATTTTGGACGCAGCTATCAAATTAGGGCACTTAGCGAAAGCCATTTCGTAGCTGGTCAGTCCATACTTTGTCAAATTGTAGCGATTGACCTGGCCCAAGCCGAGGGAGAAATTGTAGCCCTTCTGCTCCAACATTCTCGCTGTAGCCACAGCTTCCTCAAGACCACGCGGTTCACGCACTAGCCTGCCACCGACTACGCCAATTGCATAGGGGTTTCGTGAAGACTCAACACGTACAACGTGCTGCATTACTTCACCAGGGACAGCTAGTCCAGTGCACCCCATAAGTTCCATGCCAGGCAGCATTGTGGTCTTCTCCAATTCGATTGACGTCAATCGCTCGCGGCCGGTTAGCCGCCTCGCAGGGTTCTTGCGGGATCAAAATCAATCCCGGTGATAAAGCGACGCCCGGCGTGCGCTTTGATATGCACAACGATATCAATCGTCATGCGTAATAGCCTCTTGATCACCTCGAACTCCAGGCCGGAACCCTCATTAGAAGCCTTCACCATCAGTGCGAGCTGGTCCCAGGTCTGCTCCACGCTGCCGGCATGGCAACTGGTGATCGAACCAGGATGGCCAGACGCGCAATTGCGAATGAAGTAAAACGATTCATCGCCACGCAACTCAGCCAGGATAATGCGATCGGGCTTCATGCGGAGGCATGCTTCCATGCAGCTCTTGGCAGTCACATTACTTGCACTTTGTCCACCCTTTGAGTACAGCAGATGCACCGAATTAGGCTGACTGATGAATAGCTCGCGGGCATCTTCGATGGTGACCAGACGCTCCTCGTTTGGAATGTGGTTCACTAAAGCCTTCATGAAGGTAGTCTTGCCGCTACCGGTAGCACCAGCCACGACCACATTTTTCTTATAAAGCACCGACCTCTTGAAGAATTCGGAGTACTCCTTATTGCGGCGCAACTCAAGTAGTTCGCGGTCGTGGTCGCTGACGTCGGCCGCCTGCTCAAGCACTTGGTCGAAAAACCCATCGCTTGTGTACTGCTCGAGGGTCTTGGTGTGCTTGGACGGCAAACGAATCGTAATCGAGACTTTTCCCGCATCGCAGGCTGGAGGAATAACAAACTGCGCACGTTGACCAGTTGGAAATGTCAGCGACACCACCGGATCGGCGTCGGTGATGCGCTGCCCGGTGTTGCTTTCATTAACAACCGCTGTACAAAACTGCCTGGCCCGATCAAAAGTTAACGATGGAACATCTATACGTTGCCAACCATTAATGGTCTCAAGGTAAATCTCGCCAGGACGATTGATGCATATCTCGGTCACTTCCGGGGAATTCAGATAGTCCAGAATACCTAGCACCGAGTACTGGTAATCAAGGAAATCGTTAGAAATCCGCGCAAGTGGAGAATCCTCAATCGTCGTGACAACTCGTTCGTTCACTTTGGCAGAACCGCTGTGAAATCAACATCTTTTGCTACATAGACGTTCAATACTGTGCCCTGATTGATCGTCACAGTTGAGGGGCGGCGGCCTGATTTCGCCACCGCCTGCTCTGCGATGTCCTGAACACTACGAGCAGTATTACTTTCAAATGGCTGCTGAGTAATAATGCCGCTACTTACTCCGACCGTTGTCGTTTCCGGACCGTATTCTGCGGCAGCATATTTGAAAGCATCGCTAAGCATACTAATAAATAAAGCAGAAGCAATTTTATTGCCCCAGTGTGCATTGTACTGACCAGGATGACCCGCGCTACCGAGGTTGTCGATACCAGGACCTTCCAACTTCACGTCAATACCAGTCGGAGTCGTAATGCGGTCCCAAACCACCTGCATTCTCGGAGAGGTTGGCTCCTTTGCGGCATATTGGCCGAGCATCTTTGAGCCCTTTGGCAAGAGCAGATTATGGCCATTGATCGAATACACCGGCTCGGTCACGATGCAGGAGGTGAATCCATCAAAATCACTGATGATTCGGGTCTCCAATATGCATCGGATATACGTCCCACGAACCAAGAGTCCGTCCGGATTGCTGATTGGCTTAGCCAAGGTAGCTTGAGCATCATCTTGGTCAGCTGGCATCTGCGCGCCTAGTGGACCACCGCCACCCTGTGAACCTTGCCCAGCAGCCTGCTCAGCAAGAATACGACGCTCCAATAAACTTGGACCGCGCTCTCGCTCAGGCGCCACGACACGATCTTCGCTATAGTCAGGTGGCGCAACGGGTAATGGCAGCGAATTCTGTTGCTGTACAAGTGGTACCGGATCAGGATCGACGGATGAAGTGAGATTTTGTGGCAACGCTGGCGCGACGACGGTCTCGGCGCGCGGTTTCACTGTCTCCGGCTTTTCTGAGCTACGTGAAACCAACCAGAAAATGGCAAGGATCAATAATGCTGCAATACCAGCCAAAAATATCAAGGCTTTCCGGTTAAGTCGCTTAATGTCGTTGGAATGCAGCACAGGCTCATTGGCGTCGAGATCCGGATTCTCCGTTGCTCTCTGACGCGCGAAATACGGATTACTGTCGCGCTCGTCATGTTCCGCGCGTGACTGCTCATCACGTCCGGGAATGCGCTCATCAGGATTATTTGGCGTGTTTGAATTCACTTTTGCTTATTCCTTCGCAGACCTACGACATTGCTGCCATGGCGAACCACCAGGAACGGATAGGTACCATGCACAACTAATGTATTCCCTTCGACCGTGGTATTGACCAGAAAGTCTTCACCATGCTCTTTTTCACGACCAAAGACCGCAGGAAAATTGCCTGTCGGGAAACGGGTCAGGTCCATATTAATATAGGTGAACTTTCCGTCATCATATACCCGACTTGGGACAAGCCAAGACTTTTTAGTACGCGTGGAATAATCATAATCGTAGTAATAACGGCGATCCTTCAAAATTTTGGCATTAAGCTGCGGCCCTTCCTTTACTGCAGCAGCATCCTCAGGACCATTGAAACTAGTATCCCTTGGATATGTAAACAAGACCTTGTATTGCACGCCAGCTTGTTTCGCCTGCTCAAGACGCTGCCAATCAGTCGCTACGACTTTAAGCTCAAGAATATAAGAATGCGTTGCCGTACGAATCATCATGTTCGTATCGACATCGACGTTCTTGGGCTTAAGATAGAACACGTTTTCGCGGCGAGTCAGTTCCCACCCCCCCGTGAAGCCAGTGCTGTAGTCCAGAATCTTTTCGTTAGGACTAAGCTCGACCTGGGTAGTGATTCCCAACCCTGTACGCACCTGATAGATACGATCTGGTGCGTATTCGTATTCCTGCACCACCTGCGCAGTTGCGGATGACATACACAGCGCGAGCGGTAGTAACGCAAGTAGCGCCATCCTGTATCGGCTAAAGAGATTCATCTACCACTCGCTCCATTGACATTATTCGGTGTCCCCTGAGATTGGATCGTAGGCTGGGCCTGATTTGGATACGCCGCGGGCGCGATCTGTTGCTGAGCCGGTACACCAGCAGGCATCGAGGCTGCCTGCTGCGCGGGCATCACAGCAGGTGCCATTGCACCCGGGGTGACCGGAGCTGCCGCTCCAGACATGCCGGGCTGCGCGGTCGGGACTGACTGCGCAGGTGCAGATGTCGCCGGAAGCGTTTGTGCGCCTGAAGCAGGAACTGCGGGCAAAGCCGAATAATCGTTATCCACGCGGTAATCAGTGACTCTGAAGCCCAAGGGGTTTTCCACCCTCAGTTCATCGCTCATTTGAAGATTGTCTTGGTAAGCAAACTCCATTGTCGCGATCTTGTTATCCAACAAGGTGCTGACCGTGGAACTTTTATCATAGATATTCCGCTGAAAACGCACTGTCGCACCCGAGAAAGGCTTACCCTTGCCACCGATGAGAGTAATACTCAGGATACTGATGCGGATTGCACGATTCCTTCCATAAACAAGGAAAGGTCTAGCCTGATTATTAGCTGCATGTAGCGCACGATACTCAGAAAGTACGCTCGTAGCGGCCATTGCGCCGACAGTATTCCAGTCGCGATCGCTGATCGTCGACGCGTCATAGGATTCGCGGGCAATGATAAAACGCGCAATATTGCTGCGAGCCAATGCCTCACTTGTGCTGATCGCGCGCCCCCCATAATTAGCTTCGAGCTTGGCAATGGTACTCGTGCCCGAATACGCATCTGCCATCACCAGATACGGCACTTTTTCTTTCAGAGGCAGCATGTAGTAGTAACCACCCGCCGTCATCACGGTGACCAGCATCGACAGCATGGCCACGATCCATGCACGCTTTTCGCTACGGCGTGCGAGGTCAGCGATGCTGACCTCGTAGTTCACCGCTTTCTGGACAGCCGCACCCACTTGGGCGGAGCCATCCTTTTCATTGACCTTCTTACGCAACATGTCTAGATCCGTCACCGTAGGGCCTTGTCAGGCCTGAAACTATTGCCGCCATGCAGCGCGGGCACTTGGGAGGCAGAGCTTTCGCGGACTGGATGCTTAGAACGCATCGAGCCAGCAATCAGCCCTCAGAGCTTGGCTCCAGACGACACGGGGACGGGCTGCACCAACAACTTGTTAGCGGACACCGACACCGACACGCCTTGCGCTGCATACACCGCGCTCAGTTCGGTGGCAGCTTGCTGGACACTGGTCGTGCTTATCGTGGAAACCGGCCCGATCAAGGTGTAATCCGACGGCAGGTTGTAGGACAACTGCATATTGGAATCCGCAGCCCATCGCTCCAGCATCGTTTTCAGCGTGCCGTCCATCGGCGTCGCCTGATAGGTGTAGGAGGTGTAGAGCGGGATCTCGGTCGGGGCTTCGTCAAAATGATTGACGTGCTTCCAGCGCCCACCAAAATCAGCAGCAGGCTTGGTCGCGCAGGCGCCTACCAAGACAGACGCCACCAGGACCAATGAAAGCTTGGACAAATACATCGGATTCACTCGAACCTCTCCAACTCATGAAATTTCGGGCGTAAGACGGGCAGCACAGCGCCTCCGCTCACCTGGTGGTGACGGAGGAAAGAGTTTTCGGGAGGCCAATCGATCGCGCGCACTCTTCCAGCCCGCTGCAGGCAAGCCGACCGAAGAGACCAATGCGCGACGTCGATAAAAATGAACACAATGAACAACCATCCATAGCCTTACTCCTATACGGCCCCATCCGGCGCCGCCCCCTTGACCAAGCTCTACAATCCCACAGACTCTTCCTAACTTTGCCCTTAACAAGCACATGAGTCAAGGATTACCCGGATTGCCCAGTACAGATTGAGTGACGGCAGTCACACCTTGATCGCGATCGTTTTCACTTCAGTCTTCGGCAGCAGGCGCGCAGTGAAATAGCGATCTTCGTAGTAACGGATCTTGTCACACTTCACCGGATGCGGAATGCCCTCATACAGGAAGACCTCCTTCTCGTTGCCCATCGCTTTGAGCTCCTGCGGCAACATCAGCGCACGCCGCTCTTCAGAGACGCTTCGGGTGGTTTCCCTGCCTCGGGTGACGTTGTTTTTCTTGATGGTTGTGTAACCCAGCATCTCCGAGTAGTCGTTTGCATCCTGCTGCTCGCGCGGCGCGTACAAGATCTGCAATGCGTGGTTGGTGATGATCGTTCGCGATAGATCCTTGCCGTATGTCGCATCCAACTGCGCCATGCTCTGGATGATCGGCAACAGCCTGAGGTTGTACCCGGCCATGTACGCGACTGCGGTTGCGATGATGTCCACTTTGCCGATCGAGGTGAATTCGTCCATCAACAACAAGCACTGGTACTTCAGCTCCGGATTGGACTTCGGAAGCTCCCGCGTGTTGAGGTTGATGATCTGGCTGAAAAGCAGGTTGATGATGAGTCTGCTCTCGGCCAGCTTGTTGGGCTGGATGCCGATATAGATGGTCATCTTCTTCTTGCGAAGATCGGTGAGCATGAAGTCGTCAGCGCTGGTTGCCGCATCCAGCACGGGGTTGATCCATGCATTGAGAGGCTCTTTCAAGGTCCCCATGATCGATGCAAAGGTCTCATCGGCTTGTGACAGCATGTTGGCAAACGCCGAGCGTGCATTGCTGCTGAGGAACCTGCGCTCTGAGAGCGACTTCAGATATTTCTTGAGGTCTGTGCCATCCCCGGACGACAGCCGATAAATGCCGCCGAGCGTGGGCGCACCTGCGCCACCCGGGAAGCCGAGTGACAGTTCCTCATCCTGGTTTTCGAACAGGTACAGCGCGAACGCCATGAACGCGTTGCGCGCCTGGCTAACCCAGAATTTCTGGTCGTCCGACCCATCCGGGTACAGCATCGCCGCGATGCTCATCAGATCCGAGACGCGGAATGCCGGATCGTTGGAGACGTAGGTCAACGGGTTCCAGCGATGCGTTCGGCGATCTTCGGCGAACGGATTGAACAGGAAGACCTCATGCCCCTGACTGGCGCGCCAGCCACTGGTCAGATCGAAGTTTTCCTGCTTGATGTCCAGTACAACGATCGATTCCTGATATTCGAGCAGATTGGGGATGACCACACCAACGCCCTTGCCGGAGCGCGTGGGCGCGGCAAGAATCACGAATTGCTGCCCGCTCAGTCGCACCAGCTTGCCGTTGAACTTGCCGACGACGATGCCGTTGCCACTCGGCTTGAACAACCCGTGCCTGGAAAGATCTGCGGCTCCGGCAAAGCGCGCGTCACCATGCAGCGCACGTGGCTTTGGCTTGAGCACAAGCACAACCGTAATGGCCCAGACGATCCCCGGCAGACCAAAACCGAGGACGCCCGACATCTTGATCTTGGTCGCGTAAGGCGCCACTTCCGGCAACCCCAACGCGCTGACGTAGCGGTAGTAGGTGTCCCAGGAATACAACCCGGTATCGAGTCGCAACAGCAGCAATGTCAGATACCCGGACAGGGCATATCCAACGAGCAACGTCACCGCAGTGGCGATTGCAATTATTTTGGCTTTGGACACGCGACCCTACTCCTTAGGCTTACATCTCGACGGCCGTCTAGCGGCGGACAACCGGCTTGTGATCGATCAGATCTGACTTGCGCCCGCCGTTCTCGCTCTCGACCAGCGAGTCGATCCAGACCTTGGCTTGATCCAGGGAAAGATCTGGCGTAATTCGCGTCCCCGCTTCTGTCACGACCGCATAAGCCACGACTGCATCAGGCGCGTACACCTCTTCGCGAGTGATTGCCACGACACGGTATCCCCCTCTGGTCAGCACGGTGTGCTGATACTCGTCCATTGCCAGCCCTCCTTTCGTCAGCGCGGAAGCGATGCTAAAGCAAGACGTGTGATGGAGAAAGCGGTTTCAACCACGCTGGCAGATCCGCAGACCAGCCTATGCACACGAAGCGTGCCGATGGCTATTTTGGGATAACAGCAAGATGATCGTGTTCAAACCACTCAAGTCGCCGTGCATCCGGACTTGGAGTGGTGGGCGGTACAGGGTTCGAACCTGTGACCCCTACCATGTCAAGGTAGTGCTCTACCGCTGAGCTAACCGCCCGTTTCCTGCGTCAGCATTGCGCTGTGCAGGGCGCGCATTCTAGCGCAGGGTTTCGCGGGCCACAAGCCCTCCCTGCACGTGAGCACCCTGCCCCGCCCTACGCCAGGCTCGCCGCCTTCAATTTCTGGATCTGGTCGCGAATCTGCGCTGCGGCCTCGAATTCCAGATCCTTGGCGTGCTGGTACATCTTCTGCTCCAGGCTCTTGAGCTTGCCGGCGATCTGGGCCGGCCCCATCGCGCGGTAGTCGACCGTGTCTTCGGCGATCTGACGTGACTTCAAACGACCCTTGCCGGCTTTCTTCTCGGCGGCATCCTCGCGCGCGCCTTCCATGATGTCGGAGATCGGGCGCTGCACGGATTTCGGCGTGATGCCATGTTCGAGGTTGTACTCGACCTGCTTCTCGCGACGACGGTCGGTTTCGTCGATCGCCGCCTGCATCGAACGCGTGATCTTGTCGGCATACAGGATTGCCTTGCCACGCAGGTTGCGCGCGGCGCGCCCGATCGTCTGGATCAACGAACCAGTCGAACGCAGGAAGCCCTCCTTGTCGGCATCCAGGATCGCCACCAGCGACACTTCCGGCATGTCCAGACCTTCGCGCAGCAGATTGATGCCGACCAGCACGTCGAATTTGCCAAGGCGCAGATCGCGAATGATCTCCACCCGCTCAACAGTATCGATGTCCGAATGCAGGTAGCGCACCCGAATGCCATGTTCGCCCAGGTATTCGGTGAGGTTCTCGGACATGCGCTTGGTCAGCGTGGTGACCAATACACGATCGCCGAGCTTGATGCGCTCATGGATCTCGGACATCAGGTCGTCGACCTGCGTTCCGACCGGGCGTATCTCGACCACCGGATCGATCAGGCCGGTCGGGCGCACCACCAGCTCGGTGATCTCGCCTGCAGACTCACGCAGTTCGTATGGACCCGGTGTGGCCGAGACGTAGATGCTGCGCGGCGAGCGCGCCTCCCACTCTTCGAAACGCAACGGCCGGTTATCCAACGCCGAAGGAAGACGGAAGCCGAATTCCACCAGCGTTTCCTTGCGCGAACGATCGCCCTTGTACATCGCGCCGATCTGCGGAATGGTCACATGCGACTCGTCGATCACCAGTAGCGCATCCGGCGGCAAGTAGTCGAACAACGTCGGTGGCGGTTCGCCAGGCGCTTTGCCGGTGAGATGCCGCGAGTAGTTTTCGATGCCGTTGCAGAAGCCCACCTCGGCCATCATTTCCAGGTCGAACTGGGTGCGCTGTGCCAGGCGCTGCGCTTCGACCAGCTTGTTCTGCGAATACAGCTGCTCCAGCCGCTCCTTGAGCTCGTCCTTGATCGTATCCACCGCACTGAGCGTACGCTCGCGCGTGGTCGCGTAATGCGTCTTGGGATACACGGTGTAGCGCTGCAATTTACGCAGCGTCTCGCCGGTGAGCGGATCGAACAAGGTCAGCTGTTCGATGTCGCCGTCGAACAACTCGATGCGCAATGCCTCAGTGTCCGACTCGGCGGGGAAGACATCGAGCACCTCGCCACGCACGCGGAACGCGCCGCGCGTCAGCTCGAATTCGTTGCGTGTGTACTGCAGATCGCTGAGATGACGGATCAACTTGCGCTGATCGATGTGCTCGCCAACCGACAGGATCAAGCGCAGCGACAAATAGTCTTCCGGCGCGCCCAGACCGTAGATCGCCGAGACCGTAGCCACCACCAACGAATCGCGACGCGACAGCAAGGTCTTGGTGGCGGACAACCGCATCTGCTCGATGTGCTCGTTGATCGAACTGTCCTTCTCGATGAAGGTATCCGACGACGGCACATAGGCCTCGGGCTGGTAGTAGTCGTAGTAGCTGACGAAGTACTCCACCGCGTTGTTCGGAAAGAACGACTTGAACTCGCCGTACAACTGCGCCGCCAGCGTCTTGTTCGGCGCCATCACCAGGGTCGGCTTTTGCACCTGCTGGATCACGTTGGCGATGGTGTAGGTCTTGCCCGAGCCGGTCACGCCCAACAGGGTCTGCTTGGCCAGGCCGGCCTCGAAATTGGCTACCAGCTTGTCGATGGCCGCAGGCTGGTCGCCTGCCGGGGAGTACGGGGATACGAGCTGAAAACGGTCGGTCATGGAGCGGTGCCCTCACATCGACTACTGAGTATAGCGATGCAGGATGATGGTCGTGTTCGTGCTTTCCCTACCCTGGCCCGAGCAGCGGACTGATCGTCCAGCCTGCCCGCTTGCAGGACGCTAAATGTCCACGGACGGAGCATCGAACGGCATGGGGAGGAAACAGCGTCACTCAGGAATCAGCTTGATGGAAGTCTTGGCAACCACCGCATTGCTGGCTGTGCTTACCTCCATTGCATGGCCATCCTTTGCTGAGCTTCGCCAAACGCATCACGTGCGAGCGATCATGTTCGAACTTAGCGCCACTCTGGCAATGGCCCGCTCAGCGTCCGTCACGCGCGGAGGACCCGTCGCTGTTTGCCCAAAATCTTCGACGCTGGCCTGCCTTGGCGACAGCAATTGGACTGGCGGATGGCTGATCTACTCCGACTCAGATGGCAATCGACACCCTGACGTTAGGAGCGATGTCATCTCGACAAGTTCCCCAAAGATTTCTTCGGAACTCCAGATCTACACAACCGATGGCCGTGCACAAGTACGCTATGGGCCGCTTGGCAGATCACTTGGCAGCAACCTGACCTTTCATATCTGCAGTCGCGGCATCCTCAGGGGCCAGGTCATCGTCAGCACAGCTGGGCGCCCAAGGTCGCTGCTGCCGGCAGCGCAGCAAGCTTGCCCCGTCTGAAAAATTTATCAGACAAGGGGTTGCATAACGCCCCACCGCTCCCTATAATTTGCCTCCCCGCCCGAATAGCTCAGCCGGTTAGAGCACTTGACTGTTAATCAGGGGGTCGTTGGTTCGAGTCCAACTTCGGGCGCCAGATTACAAAAAAGCCTGCGTATTGACGCAGGCTTTTTTGTTGCCGGTCATTTATATAAGCCTCTGAAATACAAGATGGCTCGTAAATCTGTGGCGACAGGCTTGGCAAAAACACAATCACGACGATCACCGCCCTCGGAAGGTCGATAAATTAAACGCCAGGATGCATTAAATTTAATATCGCAATTCTCAAAATTTCACCAACAATCACTTACTGAGGTCGCCGTACCGCTTTCAGTACGCAGTCCTACTTGGTTAATCGTTAACGTGGCACATTTTGAATCAGCACGCGCCTGCTGCCCTGTAGGCGCTGCGGTAATAGTAAAAGCCCTTCCATCGGCCGCTGAAACCAGTGATAGGGCATAGCTATTTGACACACCTGAGTCGCACTGGGGCAAGGCAGGCGGATTAGCTGCATTACTATAAGACATATATGTGGTGTAGTAACGCTCCATATACTGTGCCCCACTTTGCAAACAACTTGTCGCTGCGGAGCGTTTGGCTCGCACAACAGAGGATTGGTAATTGGTCATTGCAATCCCTGCCAATATGGCAATTATCACTACCACTATCATTAACTCGACTAGTGTGAAGCCTGCAGCATTAGCTCTCTTTTTCGTCTGACAGTTCATTACATCTCCTTCAATAACTCACGCCATGACACACGCGATGTTCTGCGTGCCTCACGAATTCGCTGGCAAGCAACTGTTGCATTGGAAAGATTGGTACATAGCGTGCCCGAGCCGCTACCGCCGCCTCCGCCGCCGGTAAAAATATTTCCGGTAGTGCCCATGCCGCCCAGCCCCACCGAACCTGTTGAAACAGTAGTACCGCCAGATCCCCCCGACCCACCCACAGTGACAGTATCGTCACTAAAAGTGCCATTACCGTTAGTATCGAAAAAGGACTCGGCAAGACTCGCCCCCGTGAAGGCGTTCAATGCGTTCTGGAAGCCAGTTCCACCAGGCAGACAGGGGTCACTACTTGGCAAAATACTGGAGAAATTCAACACATCATTTACAACCTGAGGATCACTAATCACTCGTTCTCCTAACGCTGTTCCAGGGGGCGTAGGTGGATTGACAAGATCGATATACCAACCATTACGACCAGCTGGCAAAGCAGCAGGCGAATCAAACCCACGTTCTATTACTCCTGTTTGCTCGTCTGTCTCTATGGCAGCAATCGTCCTCTGCTGGAGTGCCGCTCTCGATGCAATTGTCGCTGTACCGTCCTTCAGTCCGTAAAAGCTCTGGATACTACGATCAACGGTATCTCCAGTTTCCATGAAGCGACCAGTGCCGAAAAATATCCATAGCTGTAATGTGGATGGATCTCGCGCAACGACTGGAGCCGAGGTAATCGACTGGACTTGTCCAGTCGAGCTAATTGCTGTGAACAAGCGCAAGCGATTAGCCGAATTACTCCATGAACTTCTCGTAGCTGAACTGATATCGAATTTCCAAAGATTACCCAGCATGTCACCTGCGTAAACGAAATCTGCAGTGCCGTTTCCGTCCACATCACGAATTGTAGGAGCCGACAAGCCGTTAGGCGATGTCGAGGAGCCTACCCCTGTATCAATCTCAGCAAGAAGCGCACCATCGCTGAGTCGATAGATCAAAAGGGCGGCCCGATTATTTGTACTATTAACACCATTCGGTACTATCAGACCCATATCACCATTATTCAACTTCGCGATAATAGGTTGACCAAGAATCAAGCCCATATTATTGAGCGGGGTTTGCGTTTGCTCCCACTTTACCCGAGCAGCACTAAAGGTCGAAGGACTGGTCACATCAAGCGAATATAGGCCTTTACCGCCACGCCCCAGCGTACCCACAAGAATACTTGCGCCAGGAGTCTGGTCACGACGTGACAAGATAACGGGTCCATCAACAAAGTAACGGTGCTCGTAATCGGGCTTACTCAAAGTACTAAGATCGGCAAAGTCTAAAGCAGCGGGGATGTATGCAAACTCTTCTGTGCCGTCGCTAACGTCGAACGCATGCAGCATGCCATCGTTGGCCCCCACATAAACAGTGTTAGTCTGTGCATCAAATACCGGTGACGAGTCGACAATATCACCTAGGAGCGATGTACGATTCCTGAGGGTGCCCCGATTACTTAACTCCAAATTACGGGCGCCAGCAATGTAATCAGCGTTATCCTGGCCAGTCACTGCTGGAGAAGCAGTTCGCGCCAACGCTGTAACTTGAGCCGCGGTCGGAAAGGCTGAACCGCCCAGGCCATTAAAAGTGAATATTTTTCGCCCAGTTGCAGGAATACCTGAAGATGCACTCCAGCTTGCGGTAGAAGATATCGCACCATTAGTCACTGGGTAAGCGCGAAGTTGACCGGACCAGACGCCCGACACGAAACTTGCCTGGAAAGCAAGCGTATTCGTATCGACACGTGTCGAATTGGCTGTCAGATTTGAAAACGCACCGGCACGTTCGATGATCGAAGCAAGAGCAGCCTTTAAACCCTGAGTAAACTCATCCGGATTACTGGCAACTATGAAGTCTCCTCGCCCATTAATTGATGCATGCCAGAGGTCATCAACATTTTGTATCTGATTACTGACTGGAGTGGGCCAGTTAAGACTTCCGTTGGTCAGGCGCGGAAGATCTGTTTCAGGATTCAACGTACCCGCAGCACCAATTGAGATGGTATACGTCGCCATATGCTGCCAAAACGCTGGATCTTTCGAAGATGTAGGCACAACGTTCTTAAGATCTGTTCGCAGATCATTTTTCCAGTAACGCATTGCAACGTCGGCAAGCGTGTCCGAAGCTGTCCCACGATAGGGATTTGCAGGTTCATATCTATAAGAATCGCCTGTGGGACTGGTTATAACCTGACCCGAAACATTATCTTGCTCATTTGCAATGTCTGTATAGTTAGCCTTGCCATTCCAGTAGCCATCAGTCGTTAGAATTGTAAAATTCTGGCGACAAGCAAACTGGGCGTCTCCGGCCTGAGGTCCATAAGGACCAGATGAAGATGAACTACTAAAATACTGCCCCGCATCAGTCAATGCGCTATGAAGAGGAGTCGCATCTGACCCTTGAGCGCCGTAAAGACGATCATACCAAAGCGCCTTATTATTATTATCCCCTGTCAATCCATTTGGATTATCAAACAATCCTTCATTACGCGAAATAAGAATGGGACTACTTTGCGTGATCGGATTTCCATTTTTTGTCCGGCGCCAAATCGTGCGAAAACCTACACGCACCGACGTATTTAGATCACCAAAAGCTTGACCAGCACTGGCTTTTGCAACTTTCATTCGAGTTCTATGGTAGGAATACCAAGTCGCAAAATTAGCCCGCTCTGCCGCGTCTGTACGACCAGTAGGCCTAATATTTTGACAATTCTTCCACTGAAGCCCATTCCTACTAACATTGCATCCACGACCCACAAGCCCCTCGCGACCGGAGGTATTATTCATTAGCTCACTACGAATAACCATACCATCTTGACGGATTTGATAACGCCAATAGTTCAGCCCGCTCGACAGCTCAGCCTCACTAGAGAGAGCGGCTTTAGGCACGTAGAATGTTTGCACATCATTAGAGAGATTAGCCGAACCGCTCAGGAATGAGTCATTTGTATAGACATTATTATATTCTGTCCCACCAACCATCAACGTTCCGTCCGGATTTGTCCAAGGACGGTAGTTAGTTGCAGGATTATAATAGATAGTATTCCTGGTATATGCCTGCCTATTTGGAAACTCATCGCCATCATCCTCCCTGGCGATATCCAGAGGCGGCAAGACGTCCGGCATATAAGAAAGACTCATCGACCCCGAATCATCCAAGATGAAGAGAATGTTGGGTGGCACCCTACCACTGGATTGCAATGGCTCATCAGGTAAATTGACTGCTGCGGCGGGCGCGGCAAGCAATGTGGCAGCCAGCGCCATACAGGCGCAGCGCAACTGGTCACCCAAAGCAGAATGCCGGCGTAAGAAAGGTTTGGAAGAAGTCATAAAGACGGTTTCCCTACGGAACAATAAAGTTGGATTGAACGATCACGCTGGCACGGCCAGCGGCCTCGCTTCTTGCGGTAATTCGATAAACGGGGCGAAGACAGAGATCGTTTCCGGTGTATCTGGGGTCGAGATTGCATTCCAGCCAACTCTCCGAGGTCCCCATATATTCAATGAAAAACTGGGGAGCCGAAGCAACCGTACCTATATTAGTAGTTGCAGCGCGCCATCCACCGAAACCCGCGTCTTTCCAGCGCTCCACTGCAGATGCACTTGGCTGTGGGCAAACGCCATTCGCGCAAGCACCTCCAGCCGCTGCTGCAGCGATTGCTGTGTGCTGAGCAGTTGTACGGCCTGCTGCAAGAGCTTCACCCTCGCGTAAAGCGGCCTCAGCAGCCTGGAAGCTCAGGTTCCGATCAAGCAAATTGGCACTCATGCGCTCTTCAAGCAGGGTGCTGCGCAGTACCGCAAGTCCAAGCAACGTCATGATCAGTAGCAAGATCAAAACCACTACTAGCGAAACGCCTCTCTGCAAGCGTCCACCAACATGAGACTGGAAATTACTCATGGAGCCCTATTCCTAAGCGAAATCACTTGGCTCAGCGTGCGAGACAGCGCAGAGTTAGTCACGCTATCCCGATCGGTTCCGGATAAAGTCATGGTGATCCTGATCGCTGTCACTTGACTCCAGCGACCTGTGACACTGGCTGCATTAACGTAACTAGCCGCACCCGAAACGAGGTAGGTGATCGTCATGTCTTGCACACCTTCAGCCACCTCTTGCACCTGCACATTGGCAGCCCCACCGGTATTAACCAATGTTGATTGATAAAGGCCCCTCGTCCTTCCATTGGTACCGATATACCAGGCCGATGCATTAAGCCTAGTAATCGAAGCATTGGCGCCATAAGTAAAAAGCGAACCATTCAGGCCGAGTCTGTTCGTTGCATTCCCGGGTGTTCCGCTCGCGGCATGACTGATGGAGACAGACCCTGCCGATCCAGTCATTTGGAAGATTGCTCCCAAACGCATCACGCCACCCATTTCCGCATTCGGCCCGCATACCATCAAGAGGTCACCAGGTATGAATCCATGTGTCGCGGCATTAACCGTGAACGTTGCGGCAGATGGTGCGTGAGCAGTTACTACTGCAGTGGCGTCCCCAGCAGACAGAAGGCTGAGTGCATCAGTCCCTGCTATCCGCTGCCCAGCTGTCGTTGTGCCAAAATTGATACCGGTGATCGCCGTCGAGCCGTCGTATCCAAGCAAGGTTCCACTGGCAGTGCCTGCATTCCAGTTGGTCCACCAACGCGACGCGGGCGCGCTCAGCACATTGATCATCGCCATGTTGTCGCTGCTATTGCACGGGTTTCCACTTGCTTCACGGATATCTCGCGCCATCAATTCGAAAGCGATTCGAGCGTTTTCTTGCACCCGACTGAGGCTGTCAGTGGCAGATGCTGTGCGCTTGCTGCTTAAGAAGAGCCCGATTGCGGCGAGCATCACCAGCAGACCAAGGACTAGCGATATCATCAACTCGATTAAGGTAAAGCCGGCAGTGCGCCTGGAATTAAATCGAATAGTGCTCATAAGCGAGTCACCACGCTAAATTGTCTCGCTCCCGCAGTATCAGACGTACCTAGGGCTGTGGCACGACTGTCATCCCAACGCACGGTAACAGTACACGTGATTCCGTTGGCCTCGCACTGTATGGAACCACATGCCGAGGAACCCATGCTGGCTTTTAATGCGGTAATCCAGTCGCGCTGATCGTTAGCGGCTAAGGTTCCACCAGCTGGTATCGGGCAAGTCATTGCGATGTTGTAGGCACCAGCGCGTGCAGCCGTAAGGTTTGCACGCATTGCATCCAGAATTGCATATGACTGAACAACCATTTGGCTGCGTTCGAGCGAGCTACTGTTATTTTGCAGTGCCTTGGCCTGCATTGCCGCAATTCCCAGCATGCCGATACCGAGAATCACGACAGAAATCAGAACTTCAATGAGGCTCACCCCGGCCTGTTGCCGATGTAAGCTAGCCATCGCTTTACTACTCATCTCATTTCCTCACAACAAGACCGGGGAATCGGACGGCGATTGGCACCGCACATCTGTCCCACGCGTGATCCCCACGCGACTCCCACCTGCGATCGCGACGATCCGTTGATTTTCAGGAGGCTTGGTGGTGGGCATACAAATCGCTATCGAACCAGCCAGTAAACGTGCACCAGTGGACTCACGCGCAAGTCCGTCTGGGCGGAACACGATACGAGATCCTGCGGTCGAGACTGCTGGACTAACGGCAACTTGAATTTCTGGCCGCACTTCACTGACCCGCAATACCTCAGCGCCGCGGAGGACGATCCATCGTGTCCATGCACCCCCGCTAGCACACGAGGCGCCGTTGTCCGAACGACACAAAGTCACACTGGCGTTGCTACGGACCGCCTCGGACCTCGCAAGTTGTAGGGACGCCGATAGCTCGTTCGCTGCGCTAGACAAGCGGTTGCTATTGAGCAAGGCAGTAAAATTAGGAAAGGCTATAGCCATTACAATCGCCAATACGGCGATGGTCACCATCATTTCGATCAAGGAGAAGCCGCGCTCCGCCTCGGGCGGAGTGCACATATCACAGGTCATACGGCAACCTCCCCAGGCAGCCAAGAACACGCTACTACACTATCCAGGCGTTGCACACTTGCCAACGCTCAGACGACGAACGGGCCCCGCCGGTGAATGAACGGCACTACCCTGGCCCCATTGACGCGGGATGATAAAATTGGATTTCAAAGCTGCAATGTCATGACTCACTCTGCCCTAAAAGACTCACCACTTCATGTGCTGTGGGATCCCAAGACACTGCTCTGGGTGATCTTGGCAGCGGAAGCGATTGCTGTAGTCCTTAGCTTGGCACCGGGGCTTGACACCAGTTGGATTGATTTTGGCATCACCTCGTTTGCGATCCAGTGGGCTGTGCTGCTGACACTAGGCGGGCTGTATCTAATGCGGCACCGGCTTGCCAAAGCGCGTCCGTTGACAATTGCCAATCTAGCCCTTTTGTTTTTATTCATTGCAGCGACGACCGTCATCGCCGCCGCCATAGCAGTTGTCGGCAATGCTTGGTCTATGGGAATAAAGCAGTGGATGGGACTATTGCTGCGAATCTACGGAATCACCGTCACCGTCGGCCTCCTTGGAATCATGGCTTTCCGGTCTCACTGGCTGGCGCGCCAGTTTGCGGTTAAGGCTAAACAATTCGAGCTGGACGCGCTGCAAGCGCGCATTCAGCCACATTTCCTCTTCAACACTCTCAATACCGGCGCGGCGCTGGTGCGCCTGCATCCAGCCAAGGCGGAACAACTATTGATGGATTTGGCCGAGCTTTTCCGAGCAAACCTCGGCGGACCAGAGCGCGTCAACCTCGGCGAAGAGCTGACATTGGTAAAACGCTATTTGGAGATCGAGCAGATGCGTTTGGGTGATCGCCTACACGTCGACTGGAGAGTGCCTGCAAGTATTCCGGATCTAACTGTCCCATCGCTCTCAATTCAACCACTTGTTGAAAACGCAATCCGGCATGGTGTCGAACCTCGCCTAGAAGCATCAATCGTCGTGATCGAATTGAGGAACGGGCCTGAAACAGTCATCGTCGAAATACGCAACCCATTACCGCCCAAAGGACAGGCGGCCAGGACAGGTCATCAAGTTGGCCTCGCGGCAGTTCGAGCACGGCTACAACAAACTGACAGCCGCATCCAGCTCCAAACCGAACGTGGTGACGACGAATTTGTCGCCACCGTTGAAATCCGCTCAACAACGACTCTAAAGAACTCAGATAGCTAGGTGACTACCCGATAACAAGGCCGGTAATCGCCCGAAATCTTCATGCGCCGCTGCTCGACGAAGCCGCGCAGGAGCTCGTCCAAGGCCTGCATGATATCGGGGTCGCCGTGGATCTCGAAGGAGCCGAACTCTTCGATGCGGCGCATGCCGTCTTCCTTGACGTTGCCGGCGACGATACCGGAGAAGGCGCGGCGCAGGTCGGCGGCCAATGCGGGTGCGGGACGGCCGTGGTGCAGGTCCAGGGCGGCCATGGCCTCGTGGCTGGGCTCGAACGGCTGCTGGTATTCGAGCGGAATGTGCACCGACCAATTGAAGTAGTACGAGTCCTTCTGGTCCTTGCGGTGCGCGCGCACCTCATGGATGCCTTCGGCCATGCGACGTGCAACTGCAACCGGGTCGCCGACGATGATCTCGTAGCGGGAAGCGACAGATTCGCCCAGAGTGAGCCGGATGAAGCGGTCGATCTGCTCGAAATACGGCGCGGCGATAGTCGGGCCGGTCAGGATCAGCGGGAACGGCAGGTCCGCGTTCTCCTCGCGCAGCAGGATGCCGAGCAGGTAGAGGATTTCCTCAGCCGTGCCTACGCCGCCCGGGAACACCAGGATGCCGTGTCCGATGCGGACGAAGGCCTCCAGGCGCTTCTCGATGTCCGGCATGATCACCAGGTGGTTGACGATCGGATTCGGCGATTCAGCGGCAATGATGCCAGGCTCGGTCACGCCGATGTAGCGGGTGTGGTGCTTGCGCTGCTTGGCGTGGGCGATGGTGGCGCCCTTCATCGGCCCCTTCATCGCGCCCGGGCCACAGCCTGTACAGATGTCCAGGCCGCGCAGGCCGAGCTCATAGCCCACCTGCTTGGTATAGAGATATTCGTCGCGCGAGATCGAATGGCCACCCCAGCACACGACCAGATTGGGGTCGGACGGCTGCAGGATGCGTGCGTTGCGCAGCTGGCCAAACACCGCATTGGTGATGCCTTCGCTGGTATCGAGATCGGCGCGCTGCGCTTCGAGCTCGATCGCCATGTAGGCCAGATCACGCACGACGGCGAACAGCAGCTCAGCCACACCCCGGATGATCTCGCCATCGACGAACGCCATCGCCGGCGCATTGCTCAGATCGATGCGGATGCCGCGATCCTGCTGGTTCACCTGGATATCGAAATCCGGATACAGATCACGCGCGGCACGCGGGTCGTCCGAGGCGCTGCCGCTAGTGAGCACAGCCAGCGCACAGCGGCGCAACAGCTCGTGCATGCCGCCACTGGAGGCATCGCGCAAGCGCGCCACTTCCGCCTTGGACAACACATCCAGACCGCCACGCGGATAGATCCGCGCATCCACCACCGGCAGCGCCCGTGCTGCCGTACTGCTGAGTTCCATAGCTTGCTCCTGTCTTATGCCAAGAACTTTAGCGTACTCACCTGCACAAAAGAAAACGGCCGGGAGAACCCGGCCGTTTTTGCAACATTCGACACGCTAGACCAGATCAGAACTGGTAGCGGAAGCCCAGCTGCAGCGCCCAGCGGGAGATGCCCTTGTCGTCATAGATGGTTGACGGATCGGGCGTATTGAAACGGTAAACGTATTTACCGGTCGCCGCATCGATGCCGCCGTACTCGACCACACCACGCATACTGGGGAACGCGTACTCGTCTACACGGCCCCACTTCTTATTCAGCAAGTTTCCGACGTTCATCACGTCAAGCCAAATCTGCGCTTTGTTACCGTCTAAGAAACCAGGCAACTCCTGCTCGATGTGCAAATCGAACTGGTTGACCCACGAATTACGCACCGCATTGCGCTGCGCAACCTGCCCCTTATGGGACGACAGGTATTGATCGTTGTTGACGAAGTTCCAAAACGCAGCTTCTTCCGCCGCCGAACCGAAGCGAACGTCACCTGGACCTGTGGGAATGTACAGCAGGTCGTTCAAACGGCTGTCGCCGTTTGCATCGTTATCAAACGTATAACTGTACGGACGACCACTACGTCCCTGGTAGATCAGGCCGACCTTGGTAGCGAAATCGCCGAAGAAGTTGTGCTTCCACTGCAGCGTTCCCAGGAAGCTGTTGCGAATCTCGTAAGCAGAGGTTGCATTGACTTCTTCATTGGCTTGGAACACAGCCGTATTGCCAAGCTGCGAACCAGAGGTCGAGCTGGTCAGGCCACTGACTTCGTCGGCATTGGCGAAGGTGTAGGCCAAGCTCCACGACCAATCGCTATCGTTGAACGGCTTATTCAATCCCACTGTCAGACTCTGGCTACCGCCTTTGCTGGTGGAGCGAGCGATGATCGCATCGTTGTAGCCGCGGAAACGATTGCCACGAGGATCAACCGACACACCAGTCGGCTGAGTACCGTTGACATTCCAGTTGGCGGGATTCAGCCCAGCCTGATTCCAGTAAATCTGACGGCCATCCTGACCAACTGCCGTCGGTCCGGTCTGGCTCAGGTTCAGTTGCTGGTAGTAAAGCGCCTCTTTGACCTTGGTAACGACGCCTTCGACGGACGCGACCACTCCGTACCACGGCAACTCGGTATCGAATGCAAGATTCGCCTTCCACACTGCAGGTTGACCCAGATCCTTATCGACAAAGTCGACGGACTGGGTGGCGCCGTTCAATGTCCCGTTACCACGCGGCTGGTTGTTGATGTCTGGCGTAAACGCAATGCCGTTGCTGTTGACCAGGTTTACGCTTGAGAAATTGTAATCGGTGTAAGCCAGACCGGTGTTCGAGTAAGGATTGGACAGCCAGACCGACGCGGCTGCGCCCTGGAATAGGCCCACACCACCACGCAACTGCGTGGGACGGTCTGCATCGAAGGTGTAATTGAAACCGAAGCGTGGCTGCAGCAGGCCGTTGCCATCAATGGTTTCATCATTACGCACGCCAAATGTCGTCGAGGCGGCTGCGTTGTATTGCGGCTTGTTCTTCACCATCGGCTCGTCATAGCGCACACCGAACGTCAAGGTCAGATTGCTGTTGACAGCCCATGTATCCTGCAAGAACAGGCCGACATTCTTCATGCCCCACTGCGCGGCGATATCGTCGATGTTTCCGCTAGTGGACTGAGAGTAACGGTAGCTGGCCGGACGATTATTGCGGTAGTCGGCAATCGAGTTGAAGTTGTACGAGCCAAAGACCCGTTGAGCAAACAAGTTGAAGATGTCGTTGTCTTCATAGTCGCCACCGAACTTCAGAGTGTGATCATCCAGATACAGATTGGCAGCAAAGAACGCATTCCACGTCTCAGTGCGCAGTGCATTGGCCTGTGTACTCTGCTCGGTACCAAAGTTGACGAAGTTGTTGCCGATCCGAACACCGACAGCCGGCAATTGCGAGGCAGCGTCACGCACCGCGGAATAATCGCGATAGGAAACCTTGGCTTCCGTAGAAAACTTCTCGGTCCAATCACTGAACAATTGAGCGGTGTAAGTCTCAAGCTCGAAATTGCGGGTGTAATGGTACGAATTCAGTGACAGAGCGGTAGCGGCGAAGCCATTGAGATTGGCGGTTTCCTGCTCAGACTTGCCGTAACGGAACGAGGCACGGTGCTTGTCGCTGATGTTCCAGTCGATCTTGATGCCCTTTTCTTCCGACTCAGAATCAAGTGCCGGCAGAGCCAGTGTTCCCGGATCGAAACCGTAGACATTGCGCGAAATATCGACAATCTCGTCAACCTGTGCCTGACTCACGCTGACAATATTACTGGCGCCCGAGCCGGTCGGACCGTATCCGGATGCCCCGGTGAACACGCCTTTGCCCTTGTACTTTTCGTAGTTGGCGAAGAAGAACAGCTTGTCCTTGATGACCGGCCCGCCCAGGGTTAGGCCGTAGGTGGACTCGTTATCGAACAGCTGCGGGCGGATATCGTTCTGGTTCTTGCCGGACCAATCGTTCTCGCGATAGGTGCCATAGACTGAACCATGAAACTCGTTGGTACCGGACTTGGTCACGGCATTAATGACGCCGCCGGTGCCACCGGTGATAGCCACATCGTAATTGGCCACGTCCACCGAGATTTCATCGATGACGTCCATCGAGAACGGCTGGCGCGGGGTTGGCAGGCTGTTGGATTCCAGGCCGAAGGCGTCGTTGGTGCTGATGCCGTCGACGCGGATCGCGTTGTAGCGTGGATTCTGGCCTGCGATGGAGATTTCGTTACGCGCCTTGTCGGTCTGCGCGACGCGTGGATCCAGACGTACGTAGTCCTGCAGGTTGCGGTTGATCGACGGCAGCGACTCGATTTCTTCGCGGGTCACGTTGGTGCCGGTGCCCATCTTGTTGGCGCTGAAGATCGCCGAACCGTAGTTGCCGGCGATCGCCTGCACGGTGCCCAGCGTGGCCAGATCTCCGCCCAGGGCTGCATCGACCTGATTGACCTTGTCCAGGTTCAAATACACGCCTTCACGCGTCGTGTTGCCCGCGCCGGAAGCGGCGATGGTGATGGTGTACGGCCCACCCACACGCAGGCCGCGCGCGTTGTAGCGTCCGCTGGCATCGGTGGTGGCGCGGCTGACGGTGCCTGACTCGACGTGGGTGATCGTCACTTCGGCATTCGGCACTGGTTGACCAGCGCTGCTGGTGACCACGCCAGCGACGCCGGCAGAGGTGCTCTGGGCAAATACGGGGGCAGCGGCAAGTGCGGCAACAAGGCCAAGCGTCAGCTTGGACATGCGAAGACAACGGGGGTGAGTCATTTCGGTAGCCTCGATACAGGTTGGGCAGTGACAAAAAGGCGCAGTCAGCCCAACCGTTCCCGGGGGTGGGCTGCCGATGATCTGGGGTCCCTCGCCGCGCGGCTGGTTGCTGCCGCAACGGTTAACAACAGATTAACACGCTAAGGCCTGATTGTGACGGCGGCGTGACAAACTTCGCGCAGTGCAACATGAACTTCGCATGTGAAAACGCAAACGCCACACCGTGCAAAGTCTCAGGGGGAGCGAGACGTGGGTCCCGAATGAAGCGCGCACGTGATTCGATGCTTGCGATGTCGGATGGGCACCGCTTTACGCATCGGATGCGATGTGAAACCGCCTACCAGGTTGATGCGTAGTCGTGCCACGGCTCAGACCGCTTATCGCTAAGCCTGCAGCAGAGCCGGGCCGGGCCGAATGAGCAACATCCCAGATCAAGCTGCTCGCAACTCGCGGAGTGGGAGACAGTCAGTACACCGGATCAATCTTGCGCTTGAGCTGCAGTCAACCGCCGGCCGCACCAACTTCATCCACGCACGCCTAGTGCCCTGCCCCAGCTCGCCCTAGATCGACACCGGCAACTTGAAGTAAGTGCCCAAGCCATCCAGAAACATCTGCACCGAGATAGCCACCAGCAACATCCCCATCAACCGCTCGATCGCGGTCAGTGCACGGTGACCAAGCAGTTTGTACAACAGCGGGGCCGAGGCCAGGATGGTGGATGCACCGATCCAGGCGATCATCAGCGCCAAGCTCCAATCCCATAGCCGGGTCGGCTCGTTGCTGCCCATCAGCATCACCGCAGCCATGCCCGACGGGCCGGCCACCAGCGGGATGGCCAGCGGCACGATGAAGGGCTCGCCATCGGGGATCTCGCCCATCAGGCCTTCCGGGCGCGGAAAGATCATGCGGATGCCGATCAGAAACAGCACGATGCCGCCGGCAATCGCCACCGATTCCTGCCGCAGATGCATGAGTTCCAGCGCGTATTTGCCGCCCCACAGAAATGCCATCAGCACGAACAAGGCGATCAGCAATTCGCGCGCGAGCACGAAACGCTGGCGCTTCGGCGGCAGCGGCTTGAGCACGCTGAGAAACACCGGGATATTGCCCAGCGGGTCGAGAATCAGGAACAGCAGCAAGGCTGCCGACAGGATGGTCATACGGAAGGACTCCAGATCGCACCACGGTGCGCAGCACCCGCCATAGATAGCAAGGTGACGCAGGCAGACGCATAGCGCACGGGGTCGACCGCCTCGCTATCTTCCTGATGGGTGAAAGCACGTGCGCGCAAGGCAGTGCGCATCGGCCCGGGCTGCAGGCCGCTGATACGCACCTGGCCGGCGGCAGTTTCGTGATGCAGGCTGGCAAGCAGGCCACGCTGCGCATGCTGGGCGGCGCCGTAGGCGCCCCAATAGGCCTGGCCAACACGTGCAGGGTCATCGACGACGAAGACCACCGCCGCATCGCCTTGCTGCCGCAACAGCGGCAGGCAGGCCTGGGTCAACCAGGCGCGTGCGGTGAGGTTGATATGCAGGTTGCGTGCGAAGTCCGCAGGCGCCGCGAGCTCGGCTGGCGTCAAGCCGGCGAAGTCGGCGGCGCAGTGCAGCAGGCCGTGCAGACCACCGAGCTCAGCCTGCAGCCGCTGCGCAAGCGCGGCATAGTCGTCCGGCGCGGCGCCAGCCAGATCCAGCGGATACAGCAACGGCTCCGGCCCCAGCTTGGCGACCGTATCGTAAATGCGCTCCAGCGGACGCAGCTTGCGACCGAGCAGCACGACGGTAGCGCCGGCAGACGCGCATGCCTGTGCAGCGGCAGCGCCCAGGCCACCGGCAGCACCGGTGATCAGCACTACGCGGCCCGCCAATGCAGCCGTATCTGGCGGGGCCTGCAACGCACTCACGGCTGGTAAGCCTCACTGACGATGCGCTTGAGCTCGCCGGCTTCGAACAGCTCCAGCGTGATGTCGCAGCCGCCGATCAGCTCGCCATGAATGAATAACTGCGGGAAGGTCGGCCAGTTGGAATAGCGCGGCAGATTCGCGCGTACTTCGGGTTCTTCCAGCACGTTGACGGTGCGCAATTGATCGGCGCCGGCAGCGACCAACGCCTGCACCGCACGGCTGGAAAACCCGCACATCGGGAACTGCGGGGTGCCTTTCATGAACAACACGATCGGGTGTTGTTCGACTTCGGCCTGGATCCGTTCCATCACCGGCATTGGACTCTCCTGACTGGGAGCGGCAGGCCCGACCGCCGGGTCGGATAGACTTCCGCAAAGGCGCGCATTGTAAGCCTTCAGCGCGACCTGTCGCCGCACTCCCTTCGCTGCCCTTGCCATCATGCCGATCGAACACGCTGCACTGCCCTACTCCCGCGCCGCTCTGGAGCCGCATCTCTCATCCGCAACATTGGAGGCGCACCACGGCGTCTGTCATCGCAGCGAGGTCGAACGGCTCAATGCGCGCATCGAAGGCAGCGAGTTCGCCGAGCTGACGCTGGAAGAGATCATCGCGCAGGCGCAAGGCACGCTGTTTCATCTGGCCGCGCAGGTCTGGAACCACAATTTCTATTGGCAATGCCTGCGCCCACGCGGCGGCGGCGAACCACTCGGCCGGCTGGCCGACAGCATCGCCACATCGTTCGGCGACTTCGCGCACTTCAGGCAGGAATTCAACCGTGTTGCGCTGGGTACGTTCGGCTCGGGCTGGGTGTGGCTGGTGCAGCGCCCGGACAGCACCTTGGCGGTCGTTGCCACGCCGAATGCGTCCACGCCGCTGACCGGGCCGGACACGCCACTGCTCGTCTGCGACCTGTGGGAACACGCGTACTACCTGGACTATCAGCAGGATCGCGCGCACTACCTGGACGCGTTCTGGAAGCTGCTCAACTGGGAGTTCGTGGCTAGCCGGTTGGGCTAGTCATGCAGTTGGGCTCAGCGGTAAGTAGTTGTCGTCGCGGTGAATAGATCGATCGACTGCTGCAGAGCCGCGCGTGGCGGCTATCGATCTGCGCGACAAGGCTTGAGTACGAGTCACGCGTCTTGCCTCCACATCACTGCGTCACCGCTCATACGCCTTGAAGATCACGCCTCGCTCAAGCGTGCAACCACCGGCCCAACCTGCGTCTCACGCTGCAAGGCACTACCCGCATCCACCAGTGCGCGCGCAAGCAGCGGCGGCGTATCGGCGCGTAGCGTCGCATGGCCGACTTTGCGGCCTGCACGCGACTGCTTGCCGTAGTCGTGCCAGTGCCCACCGGGCACTGCCAGAAACGCAGCAGCGTCCGGCATCGTACCCAGCCAGTTGAGCATGCAGGCATGCCCGCGCATCGCGGTGCTGCCCAGCGGCAAACCAAGCACGGCACGCACATGATTTTCGAACTGCGAGGTCTCTGCGCCTTCGATGGTCCAATGGCCGGAGTTGTGCACGCGCGGCGCCATCTCGTTGGCGAGCAGCGCGCCATCGCGCACGAATAATTCCAATGCGAACACGCCCACATAGTCCAGGCGCTCGGCAACCGCGCGCGCATGCGCTTCTGCGGCAACCTGCAACCCGGTATCCACCGTTGCCGGCGCAAGACTGGCCGACAGCACGCCGTCCACATGCCAGTTTTCGGTCAGCGGCCAGGCGCGGAACTCGCCATCGCGGCCGCGTACCGCCACCACGCTGACCTCGCGCTGGAACGGCACGAAGGCTTCCACGATCAGCCCGACGTTCGCTGCCTGCGCGCCGAGCGCGTCCCATGCGGCATCGGCATCGGCCAGCGTCCTGATGCGGAACTGGCCCTTGCCGTCGTAGCCGAAGCGGCGCGTCTTCAGCACACAGGGCGTACCGATGCGCAGCAATGCCGCATCGAGTCCCGCACGATCGTCGATCGCGGCAAACTCGGGCACCGGAATGCCAAGCTCGCGGAACAAGGTTTTCTCGCTGAGCCGGTCCTGCGCCACCGCCAATGCGGCAGCACTGGGAAATACCGGCACCTGCGCGGCCAGCTGTTGTGCGCTGGCGGCCGGCACGTTTTCGAAATCGAAGGTGATCACGTCCACTTGCGCCGCGAATGCGGCAAGCGCAGCGGTCTGGTCGAATGCGCCGACCTGCAGCGGTGCCACCTGCCCTGCACAGGCATCTGCTGCCGGATCGAACACCGCAAAGCGCAGCCCCAAGGGCGCGCCGGCCAACACCAACATGCGTGCCAGTTGGCCGCCACCCAGGATGCCGACCGTGGTCATTGGCGCGGGTCGTCGCTGGCCATCACATCGTCGGTCTGCTTGGCACGGAACTGCGCCAACGCCAGGCCGATCTGCGCCTGCTCGGGCGCCAGCATCGCCGCTGCGAACAATGCGGCATTGGCTGCACCGGCATTGCCGATGGCAAACGTGGCGACCGGGATTCCCGCAGGCATCTGCACGATCGACAGCAACGAATCCATGCCGTTGAGCGCCTTGGACTGCACCGGCACACCCAGCACCGGCACCGCCGTCTTGGCCGCCAACATGCCCGGCAAGTGCGCCGCGCCACCGGCACCAGCGATGATCGCGCGCAGGCCGCGTTCGCCCGCCTGCTCGGCATAGGTGAACAACACATCGGGGGTGCGATGCGCCGAGACCACCTTGACTTCGTAAGGCACGCCCAACGCATCGAGCTTTTGAGCTGCGTGTTGCATGGTTTCCCAATCCGAACGGGAGCCCATCACGATGCCGACCAGCGGCGCGGAGTGGTTGGAGGTCATGGCCCTGCCCTGCGGTAAAGACGTATTCTAGCCAATCTCCACGCAAGACAAGACTTCGATGGATCGCAAACTGCTCGACCTGCTGTGCTCGCCCGACACCCGCCAACCGCTTTCGCTGCTCGACAGCAAGGGCCTGGAGGCACTCAACATCGCCATCGCCGGCGGAAACCTGCAGCGTGCCGACGGCACCGTGCAGGCACAGCCGCTCCGCGAGGCGCTGATCACCCGCGACCGCAAGCAGATCTTCCGCGTCGACGACGGCATTCCTGTGCTGCTGGCCGAGGAAGCCATCGGCACTGCGCAGATCGCCGACTTCCCCGAAAAGTGAGTTCTTCCGCGCACACGACCTCGCCGGAGGCGCCGCCAGCCGCGCTGGTGGATGCCGATGTGGCACGCGCGCTGGCCGAGGACATCGGCACTGGCGATGTGACCGCCGCACTGCTGCCGGATCAGGCCGACAGCGCTTACCTGCTGTGCAAGCAGGATGCGGTGATCGCCGGCCGCCCCTGGTTCGACGCCACGCATCGCGCGCTCGATTCGCAGGTACGCATCGACTGGCAGGTGCATGAGGGCCAGCACGTTGCTGCCGGCACGGTGCTGGCCATCCTGCATGGCCGCAGCCGCAGCCTGGTCAGCGCCGAGCGCACCTCGCTCAATTTCATGCAGACGCTCTCTGCTACCGCGACCACCACTGCTGCGTATGTCGCTGCGGTAGCCGGCACCGGCACGCGCATCCTGGACACCCGCAAAACGCTACCGGGGCTGCGCGCCGCGCAGAAATACGCGGTGCGCTGCGGCGGTGGCGACAATCACCGCATCGGCTTGTTCGATACGGTGATGCTCAAGGAAAACCATATCCGCGCCGCCGGCTCGTTGAGCGCCGCCGTGCACGCGGCACGTGCGCAGCAACCGCAGTTGCCGCTGGTGGTCGAAGTGGAAACGCTGGAGCAACTCCGCGAAGCATTGCAGGTGGGCTGCACGCGCATCCTGATCGACGACTTCGACCCGGCAATGCGCCGCGAAGCGGTGCGCATTGTTGCCGCCTTGCCGCACGAACAGCGCATTCCGCTCGAAGTGTCCGGCAGCGTGGATCTGGCCGGCATTGCCGCGATTGCCAACGATGGCGTGGACTGCATTTCCATCGGCGGCCTCACCAAGCACGTGCAGGCGGTGGATCTGTCGCTCAAACTCGGCCCGCCGCCACACTAGATTTCACGTGTGCCCGCAGGCAGCTCTGTCAGCCTGATGCGATTGTTCAGTACTGGATCTGCTATGACTGTAAAACCTTGGCCGTGGATCTGCGTGTTGCTGGCAGGATGGGGCGGCAGCGCGGCGGCTGCGGAAGTGTGCGACATGCCCCCACGGTTCGGCACCAGCCCTGCAGCGATCGCCATCGTGCGCAGCGCCTGCAACGAACACCGCTTGTGGCAACACCCCTTCATCGATACCAAAGGTCGCCTGGCCAGTCTTGGCGTGACCGAAGCCGAATCGGGCTATCTCGCCGACCATGGCGTGGTGGCATGGCAACGCGTCGCAGGCTACTGGCGCGACAGCGGCACGCTGGCATCAATGGGCGGTCGCCCCGGCGCATCCAATTGCGCAGCGCTGGATGGCACGCGCTATACCGCCAGCGAGTGCCGCGCGTTTGTGGTCGACAATCCCTGGTCGGCGGCTTTCATCTCCTGGGTGATGACGCAAGCCGGCTTGAGCGGCTTCCATCGCTCCGCGCGCCATCTGGATTACATCCGCAGCGCCTATAACGACGGCGCCAGCGGGCCGTACCAGTTCACCGATCCTGCAGTGGAAAAACCCGCGCCCGGCGATATGCTGTGCCTGCTGCGCGGGCGCAGCGTATCGCTCGGCTATGCCGGACTCAAGGCCGCGCTGGGCGGTAGTGCGCCGATGCCGTGGCAATCGCATTGCGATGTCGTGGTGGCGGCCAACGTCGGAGGCGACCGCACGCTGTATCTGATCGGCGGCAATGTGTTCAACACGGTGATGATGCGCAAGATGCCGCTGGATCGCGCTGGCCGCGTGGTGTTGCCGACGCCGCAGTCGGACACTGCTCAGGACCAGAACGAAGACAGCCTGGGCATCGCCAGCGAATGCACGCCAGCGCACGAAGAACTGTGCGATTTCAATCGACGCGACTGGGCTGCCTTGTTGAAGCTGCGTCCTGATGCGGTAATGACCGCGCCGCCACCGAGTGAGCCATTGCCTGCGCCTTCCGTTTTGCCCGCAGATCAACCGATGCCGCCGGGTTTTCCGCGTGTTGTGCCGCCACGCCCGGAAACGCAGCCAGTGCCGACGCAGCAACCTCAGTGAAAAGGATTAGAGCCCCTCTCCCGCCGGGAGAGGGGTTGGGGTGAGGATACGAGGCGAATCCCTCGCTTCGTTCCAACTGCACGAGGCTTCGCACGTACCCTCATCCGCCCCTGCGGGGCACCTTCTCCCGGAGGGAGAAGGAACGTGTTGCTATCGCAGACAACAAAAAAGCGGGCCGAGGCCCGCTTTTTCGTGACGCATCAAACAGCAGCGATTACTCGGCCGAAGCCGGCAAGCCCTCGCCTTCTTCCACTGCCTTGATCGACAGACGGATGCGGCCCTGCTTGTCCACTTCCAGCACCTTGACGCGGACCATATCGCCTTCCTTCAGCTTGTCGCCGACCTTCTCCACGCGCTCGCTGGAAATCTGCGAGACGTGCACCAGGCCGTCCTTGCCCGGCAGGATGGTGACGAACGCACCGAAGTCCATGATCTTGGCGACCTTGCCTTCGTAGATGCGGCCCGGCTCCACGTCCGAGGTGATCTGCTCGATGCGCGACTTCGCAGCTTGCGCGGCAATCGCATTGACCGAGGCGATGATGATCGTGCCATCGTCCTGGATGTCGATCTGCGTACCCGTTTCCTTGGTGATCGCCTGGATGGTCGAGCCACCCTTGCCGATCACTTCGCGGATCTTGTCTGGGTGGATCTTGATGGTCAGCAGACGCGGCGCGTAGTCGCTCAGCTCCAGACGCGGGGTGGTCAGCGCCTTGGACATCTCGCCCAGGATGTACAGACGGCCAGCCTTGGCCTGCTGCAATGCCTGCTTCATGATCTCTTCGGTGATGCCTTCGATCTTGATGTCCATCTGCAGCGCGGACACGCCTTCTGCGGTACCGGCCACCTTGAAGTCCATGTCGCCCAGGTGATCTTCGTCACCCAGGATGTCGGACAGCACCACGAAGCGGTCGTCTTCCTTCACCAGGCCCATGGCGATGCCCGCCACCGGTGCCTTGACCGGCACGCCGGCGTCCATCAGCGCCAGCGAGCTGCCGCACACCGAAGCCATCGACGAAGAGCCGTTGGACTCGGTGATTTCCGAGACAACGCGGATGGTGTACGGGAATTCTTCCAGGCTCGGCATCACCGCGAGCACGCCGCGCTTGGCCAGACGGCCGTGACCGATCTCGCGACGCTTCGGCGCACCGAAACGACCACACTCGCCCACCGAGTACGGAGGGAAGTTGTAATGGAACAGGAAGTTTTCCTTGTACTCGCCGCTGACCGCGTCGATCACCTGGCCGTCGCGGGCGGTGCCCAGCGTGGTGACCACGATCGCCTGGGTCTCGCCGCGGGTGAACAGCGCCGAGCCATGGGTACGCGGCAGGATGCCGGCCTGTACCGAGATCGGACGCACGGTATCCAGTGCACGGCCGTCGATACGCACCTTGGTCTCCAGGACCGAGTCGCGCATGGTGTGGTATTCCAGCTCGCCGAATTCCTTCGACAGCTCGGCGTTGCTCCAACCTTCCGAAGCAACCCGGCCGGACAGCGACTCGAGCACGTCCTTCTTGATCGCGGAGATCGCGTCGCGACGCTGCAGCTTGTCGCGCACCTGGAAGGCACCGGACAGCTGCGCGCCGACCGCTTCCTTCAGTGCATTGATCAACGCGGTGTTCTTGGCAGGCGCAACCCAGGTGCTGGGCTTGGTGCCAGCTTCGACGGTCAGCTCGTTGATGACGTTGATGACCTTCTGCAGTTCGCGATGGCCGAAGGTGACCGCGCCCAGCATCACTTCTTCGGACAGCAGCGCCGCTTCCGACTCCACCATCAGCACCGCATTGGCGGTACCGGCAACCACCAGCTCCAGCTGCGAATCCTTCAGCTCGGAGATGGTCGGGTTGAGGATGTACTCACCGTTCTTGTAGCCCACCTTGGCGGCGCCGATCGGGCCGTTGAAGGGGGTACCGGCCAGCGACAGTGCGGCCGATGCGCCGATCAGCGCGGCAATATCGCCGTCGATGTCCGGGTTCATCGACATCACCGTGGCGATGATCTGTACTTCGTTCTTGTAGTCCTCCGGGAACAGCGGACGGATCGGACGGTCGATCAGGCGCGAGATCAGCGTTTCCTTCTCGGTCGCACGTCCTTCGCGCTTGAAGAAGCCGCCCGGGATGCGGCCGCCGGCATAGAACTTCTCCTGGTAATCAACCGTCAGGGGGAAGAAGTCCTGCCCTTCGCGCGCGGTCTTTGCGGCGACGGCGGTGACCAGCAGTACGGTGTCGTCGAACTTGACGATGACGGCGCCGCTTGCCTGGCGAGCGACTTCGCCCGTCTCCAGGGTGACGGTGTGCTTGCCGTACTGGAAGGTTTTGGTGATTTTTGCCACGGAGGTTTTTTCCTTAGGTGTTGCTGTCTTCGTTGGACCGTCGTCGACCCATGCCGAGAACGGGCGGCCGGGAGGCTCCGGCCCATGAATTACATCGTGCAAATAACGGAATGCGAACGACCAAAACAAAACCGCGGCGCATCGCTGCACCGCGGTGGTAGGACTCGATTAGCGGCGCAGGCCGAGCTTTTCGATCAGCGACTTGTAACGCTCGCTGTCCTTCTTCTTCAGGTAGTCGAGCAGGCTGCGGCGACGGTTGACCATCTGCAGCAGACCACGACGGCTGTGGTGATCTTTCTTGTGGGTCTTGAAGTGACCGCTCAGCAGCTCGATGCGGGCGGTCAGCAGAGCGACCTGCACTTCCGGGGAGCCGGTGTCCTGGGCGCTGCGCTTGTTGTCTTCAATGACTTTCTGGGTGTCGACGGACATGTGTTTTCTCGATAGATGCGTGGTCGACAGGAACGTGCATGACGCACCGCCGGACTCGCCGTTTGCTTGGGATGAGCGCGCTTGGCGCTGGAGGTGCCCCGAACGGGGCCGCGAAATTGTAACGTCGTGCGAGCCCGGGGACAAGTTGACTAAAACTTAACAAGCCTGGGCTTCGTTCAGTCCATTGAACAATCGCTGGGGCGACAACCGCCCGTCCAGGTCCACCAGGCCTAGGCCCAAGGGGATTCCGTCCGGTCCGAACACGGCCACCTGCCCATCTGGAAATGCGGCATCGCGCAAGCGCTGACCCATGCGGAAACGGGCCGTGTGTGCCTGGTCCAGGGTGATCCGCGCAAAATCGGCCAATCCGGCCCGGATCGGCAGCAACAATTCCTGTGCATCGGCACCGGCATCCAGCGCCGCAGACAGCGCTTCCAACGTGATCATCTGCGGGGTGCGGAACGGCTCGACCCAGAGCCGACGCAACGAGGCGATATGCGCGCCGCAGCCAAGCACCTCGCCCAGATCGCGCGCCAGGCTGCGGATGTAGGTGCCCGAGCCGCAGGTCACGCGCAGTTGCAGGCGTGGCGCGGCATATCCGATCAGTTCGATCGCATGCACATCGACTTCGCGCACCGGCGCCTCGATGATCTCGCCGCGGCGTGCCTTGGCATACAGCGGCTCGCCGCCCTGCTTGAGTGCCGAGTAGATCGGCGCCTGCTGGGCGATACGGCCGATGAATGGCGCCAGCGCCGCACGCAGGGCGTCTTCGCTCAACTCGGGCACCGCACGCTCGCGCAGCGGTTCGCCATCGGCATCGTCGGTATCGGTGGTGATACCCAGCACGACCTCGGCGTCGTAGGCCTTGGCCGAACCAAGCAACACGCCGGCGATCTTGGTGGCCTCGCCCAGACACAACGGCAACAAGCCGGTGGCCAGCGGATCCAGGCTGCCGGTGTGGCCGCCCTTTTCGGCGCGCAGTAAACGGCGTGCGGATTGCAATGCGGTGTTGGAGCTGACTCCAGCCGGCTTGTCGAGCAACAGGATGCCGTGCAACGGGCGATAGACGATGCGGGGTTTCAAAAGATCAGTGCTCGAATCGGGCGCCATGCGCGTCCGTTGAAATCAGGGCCGCGTAGAAAGAGGCGGCCGGCCCAGCAGCGCTCAGCGCTGCTCGGCGTCTTCGTCGCTGGAGGCGGCCTCGGGGCCGATATCGTCCAGGTCACGCAGCAGGTTGTCGATGCGCTCGCCGCGATCGACCGAATCGTCGTAATGAAAGTGCAGCTCGGGCACGTGGCGCAGCTTCATCGCGCGCGCCAACTGCGTACGCAGCTGACCGGCGATTTCCTTGAGCCCCTTGACCGCTTCGACCGAGCGCTCCTGCTGCAGCGCGGTGACGAACACCTTGGCATGCGCAAGATCGCGGGTGACTTCGACATCGGACACGCTGACCGACGGCAGGCCGTGATCGCGCACGGCCGCGTGCACGATCGTGCCGAGGTCGCGACGCACCTGTGCCGAGACGCGGTCGGTGCGATGGAATGATTTGGTTGGCATGGTCGTGGACCTGGTTGATGCGGAGGGCCAGATGGCACCGAAGCCAAAAACGAACGTGGGCGGCCATGCCGCCCTCGCCTTGCAAAACGTGCTGTCCAAAAATCGGGCGTTACCGACTCCAGCTTGCCGACGCCGACGCCGGGGCCCGCAGGCCCCGGCAGCCGCAGCCGCAGCCGCAGCCGCAGCCGCAGCCGCAGCCGTTACAGCGTACGCGCGACTTCGATACGCTCGAAGCACTCGATCTGATCGCCGGCCTTGACATCGTTGTAGGCCTTCACGCCGATACCGCACTCGGTACCGTTGCGCACTTCCTCGACGTTTTCCTTGAAGCGACGCAGCGATTCCAGCTCGCCCTCGAACACCACGACGCTGTCGCGGAGCACGCGGATCGGCTTGCTGCGCTTCACAATGCCTTCGATGATCATGCAGCCTGCAACCGCGCCGAACTTGGAGCTGCGGAACACGTCGCGGACCTGCGCGATACCGATGATCTCTTCGCGGATTTCCACGCCGAGCAGACCGGAGGCGACCTGCTTCACCTGATCGATCACGTCATAGATGATCGAGAAGTAACGCAGATCCACGCCATTGGATTCGACGATCTTGCGTGCCGATGCATCCGCACGCACGTTGAAGCCGATCATCGTCGCCTTGGAAGCGGCGGCCGAATTGGCATCGGACTCGGTGATGCCGCCCACGCCGGAGTGGATCACGTTGATGCGGATGTCGTCGTTGGACAACGCCACCAGCGACTGCTTGAGCGCTTCCACAGAACCCTGTACGTCGGCCTTGATCACCAGGTTCAACACCTGCTGCCCTTCGCCCTTGCCCATCTGCGCCAGGATGTCTTCCATGCGGTTGGTTGCCGAAGCCACCAGACGCGACTCGCGACGCTTGGTTTCGCGCTGCTGCGCCACGTCCTTGGCCAGACGCTCGTCGTCGACGACCACGAAGTCGTCGCCGGCTTCCGGCACGCCGGACAGGCCGAGCACCTGCACCGGGATCGACGGACCCGCCGAGGTCGGCTGATGACCGGTCTCGTCGAACAACGCACGCACGCGGCCGTACTGGATACCGCAGACCAGGTAATCGCCCTTCTTCAGCGCACCCTGCTGCACCAGCACCGTGGCAACCGGGCCGCGGCCCTTGTCCAGCGACGACTCGATGACGGTACCGCTGGCGCGGCCTTCCGACAGCGCCTTCAGTTCCAGCACTTCGGCCTGCAGCGAGATCGCGTCCAGCAGCGTGTCCACGCCGGTACCGAGCTTGGCCGACACTTCGATGAACTGGGTGTCGCCGCCGAAGTCTTCGGCCACCACGTTTTCGGCCAGCAATTCGTTCTTGACCCGCAACGGATCCGCGCCGGCCTTGTCGATCTTGTTCACCGCCACGATCAACGGAACGCCCGCAGCCCTGGCGTGCGCCACCGCTTCCTTGGTCTGCGGCATCACGCCGTCATCGGCAGCCACGACCAGCACCACGATATCGGTGATCTTGGCGCCACGTGCACGCATCGAGGTAAACGCGGCATGGCCAGGCGTATCCAGGAAGCTGATGACGCCACGACCTGTTTCGACGTGATACGCACCAATATGCTGGGTGATGCCACCGGCTTCGCCCGAGGCGATCTTGGTGCGACGGATGTAATCCAGCAGCGAGGTCTTGCCGTGATCGACGTGACCCATGATGGTCACCACCGGCGGACGCTGCACGGCATCGCCTTCGGCACCTTCGGCATGCGCCAGCAGCGCATCCTCGAAGTCGGCATTGTCGGCGCGCACGGCCTTGTGGCCGAGTTCTTCGGTCACAAGCGAGGCGGTGTCATGGTCGATGCTCTGGGTGATGGTCGCCATGACGCCCATCTTGAACAGCGCCTTGACTACATCGCCGCCCTTGAGCGCGAGCTTCTGCGCCAGGTCGGCCACAGTGATCGTTTCGCCGATCGCCACTTCGCGCACCACCGGTGCGGTCGGACGCTCGAACCCGTGCGGACCGCTATTGCCCTGGTTGCCACCACGGCCGTTGTCGTTGCCACGACGCGAAGAAGACGAACCCGGACGACCGGTCGGCTTGCTACGCACATTGGAACGACGCGCGCGATCGGCAGCGGACAGATGCAACTGCCCGGCAAAGCGCTTGGTCGCATCGTCGTCCTCGACGCCGGCCACCATGACGTGCGAACCGCGCGTCTTGTGCTTGGCCGCATTATTGCGATCGTCCGGACGTGCCGGCGTGGCCGGACGCGAGGCGGGCGATGCGCCAGCCGGACGGGCCGGACGCGGTGCAGAAGACGGCGACGACGGCGCACGCGCTGCGGGAGCGGAAGACGGCGTAGGCGCGGCGGCAACCGGCGCCGGCGCACTGGCAGCCGCAGCGGCTTCCTCGGCAGCCTTGCGCTCGGCTTCGATACGGTCCTTCGCGGCCTGCTCTTCATCGCGCTTGCGCTGAATCGCTTCGTCGCGCACACGGTCGCTTTCGGCCAGCGCCTGCTGCTCGTCGAGGTTGCGCTGACGCGATGCGGCGAGCTTGGCCAGGATGTCGGCGCGCTCTTCGTCCGGCGTCATCGGCGCGGCACGGCCGCTGCCTTCGTTCTCTGACTTCACGTAGGTGCGCTTCTGCCGCACTTCCACGTTGACGGTGGTCTTGGTGCGGCCGGCGCTGACCGTGACTTCCTGCAGCTTGCGCCGATTGAGCGTGATCTTCTTAGCTGCTTCGATTGCCGCTTCGGCAGGCGTCTCGGCCTTGCCATGCGTGCGACGCAGGAAGCCAAGCAGTTTCATCTTCTCGGTGCTGGTCACGACCTGGTCGGGGCCGCTGAACTTCATTCCGGCCTCGGCCAGTTGAACCAGCAGTTTATCGACCGGCGTATTGACCAGTTCGGCAAGCTTGCGGATGGTGGTTTGCTGCGACATTCGGATCCTATGATCTGGTTGGCGCCCCCTCGCCCAGAGCAAGGGAAGCGCTGATTCTAAGCCCTGATGGGGTCAGGGCGCGGTTCATTGCCGGCTCATTCGCCGCGCTCCAAACGGGCGATCTCCTCGGCGCGGGCCGCCAGGATCAGCGCCGCGGCGCGCTCCTGGGTCAAGCCCTCAATGCCGAAGTCGACGATCTCGTCCGCTGCCAGGTCGGACAAGTCCTCGCTGGTGCGCACGCCGTGCTCGGCCAGAGCAAAGGCCGTTTCCTCGTCCATCCCCTCCAGCGCCAGCAGGTCCTCGGTGGGCTGAGTTCCTTCCAGGCCTTCTTCCTCGGCCAGCGCGGCGTTGAGCAGCGCATCGCGGGCACGGGCACGCAACTCTTCGACGATGTCTTCGTCGAAGCCTTCCACCGCCAGCAACTCGCCGACCGGCACGTAGGCGATTTCTTCGACCGTATTGAAACCTTCGGTCACCAGAATCGCTGCGATTTCTTCGTCCACTTCCAGGCGATCCATGAACAACTGGCGCGCGGAGGTCTGTTCGGCTTCGGACTTGGCGGCCACCTGGTCGGCGGTCATCACGTTGAGCTGCCAACCGGTCAGGCGGCTGGCCAGACGCACGTTCTGGCCGCCCTTGCCGATCGCCTGGGCCAGGCGATCTTCTGCCACAGCCAGGTCCATCGAATGCTTGTCTTCATCGACGATGATCGACTGCACTTCGGCCGGCGCCATCGCATTGATGACGAAGTTGGCCGGGTTCTCGTTCCACAACACGATGTCTACGCGCTCGCCATTGAGCTCGTTGGACACCGCCTGCACGCGCGAACCGCGCATACCGATGCAAGCGCCGATCGGATCGGTGCGGGTGTCGTGCGCAATCACCGCGATCTTGGCGCGGTCGCCCGGATCGCGGGCACAGGCCTTGATCTCGACCAGGCCCTGGCCCACTTCCGGCACCTCGAGCTTGAACAGCTCGATCATGAATTCCGGCGCGGCGCGGCTGATGAACAGCTGCGGGCCACGTGGTTCGGAACGCACTTCGGCCAGGTAGCCGCGCACGCGGTCGCCCGGACGCAGCACATCGCGCGGGATGCCCTTGTCCTTCGGAATGAAGGCTTCGGCATTGCCGCCCAGATCGACAAAGATATTGCCGCGCTCGGCACGCTTGACCACACCGGTGATCAACTCGCCGACACGGTCCTTCCATGCGTCCACAACCTGCTGACGCTCGGCTTCGCGCACACGCTGCACGATCACCTGCTTGGCAGCCTGCGCGGCGATACGGCCGAAATCCGGGTTTTCGATCTGTTCTTCGATGTAGTCGCCCACATCCACACCGTCGGCTTCGTCGATGGCATCCATCAGACGCACCTGGCGATCCGGGGATTCCATCACTACATCGTCGGCGACCACTTCCCAACGACGGTAGGTTTCGTAGTTACCGTCCTTATGGTCGATGGTCACGCGCGCCAGCACGTCCTGGTCGGGATAGCGCTTCTTCGCTGCGGAAGCCAACGCGGCCTCGATCGCATCGAAGATCACTTCGCGCGGCACGCCCTTTTCGTTGGCCACCGCATCCACTACCAGCAAAAGTTCCTTGCTCATTTAGTCACTCCGCGCGCGGCTTGCCAGCCGCCGACTCGTTGGATGGTTTTTTCTTCTCGTGCCCGGGTTTTTTCGGGCCGGGCTTATTCGGTTTTTGCGGCGCCAGGCCCAAAGCGACCCAGTCCGGCAGGATGCGCGCCTTGTCGATGTTGTCGAAGCCGATCTGCACATCCTTGCCGTCGATGGCAAACACCACGGCGTCGGCCTCCGCCTCGATCCGCAGGATCTTGCCCTGAAAGCGGCGCCGACCATCCTGCGCCAGCTTCAGCACGATCTTTGCGGACTCGCCGACATGACGTGCGAACTGTTCAAGCGTAAACAAGGGGCGGTCCACACCCGGCGAAGACACTTCAAGCGTGTAGTTGCCGGTGATGGGATCTTCGACGTCGAGCTGGGCGGAGACTTCGCGGCTAACGCGCTCGCAGTCATCGACGTTGATCACACGCTCGGGCTGTTCGGCCAGCGGCACATCGATATACAGGCGCAACGTGGCGCCACCTGGAGCGGGAAGATATTCCACACCCAGCAGTTCCAAGCCCAAGGACTCAACCGTTGGACTCAGCAGATTCGCGATTTCGGTCGCTTTTTCGCTCACAGACTGCCCTGATCAAATGATTGCCAGTAGAACCCCGGCAACCGGCAGCAAACTTTCCGGTTCCGGAAAAAACAAGGGGCCCGATGGGCCCCTTGCGTGAAAAAAGCCCGACCTCTCAGGGCCGGCGCAAAGACGGGAACATGCGTCTTTGCGATCCAAGAACATGAACTGCTGCCCTAAAGCAAACTGCATTAAAGCAGCAATTCAAACTTGGTAGCGGGGGCAGGATTTGAACCTGCGACCTTCGGGTTATGAGCCCGACGAGCTGCCAGACTGCTCCACCCCGCAGCAGAAGCGGAATTATGAAGAACTTGAGCGGCAATTGCAAGCCCTAGTTTTTCATCGATTGAAAACCCTGCGGGTCTTCAACGTCGCGGCAAATGATAACCGCATTGCAACAAAAACGAAACAGCAATCACGACTTTATTTCAGTAACGCGTCAAAGGCACGCCTGACGCACGTGCCCACAACGGTATGCAGGCATGTAGGTGTTACGCAAGGCCCGCAAATGCGCGCTGGCACCACACCATGATCGGGCTCCAGGCCAGACCGAGTGCCAGCAGTGCGAGTGCGTTGACGCCGAGGACAGTACCAAGCACACGGTCGTTGTTGGCCGGCAACGGCTCACCCACCGGCTCATCGAAGTACATGACCTTGATGACGCGCAGATAGTAGTACGCACCGATCACCGCGCAGAGCACGCCCACCAACGCCAGCCACAACATATCGCCCTTCACCGCGGCGCCCAACACGGCCAGCTTGGTCCAGAAGCCGAGGAACGGCGGAATACCTGCAAGCGAAGCCATGATGCACAGCACCAGGCCGGCCATCCATGGATTGCGTGCATTGAGACCCTTGAAGTCGTCGATGTTCTCGGCTTCAAACCCATTCCGCGACAACGCAATGATGGCGCCAAACGCAGCGGTCGACATGATGGTGTAGCTCACTGCGTAGAACATCGCCGCGGCATAGCCTTCTTCGCCGCCACCGGCCACGCCCATCAGCAGGAAGCCGATATGCGAGACGGTCGAATACGCGAGCATGCGCTTGAGATTGGTCTGCGCAATCGCCATCAGGTTGCCGATCACCAGCGACAGTGCCGACAGACCGCCGATCAACAGATGCCACTGCGGCGACAACGGACCCATGCCGACTTCGAGTAGACGATAGGCCATACCAAAGGCAGCCAGCTTGGGCGCGGAACTGATGAACAACGCGATCGGTGCGGGCGCACCCTGATACACGTCGGGCAGCCACATGTGGAACGGGGCAGCGCCAAGTTTGAAGGCCACGCCGGCGATCATGAAGATGGTGCCGGTCAGCAGCAGGGTGCGCTCGTTGGAGCCTTCGATCGCGTCATGGATGCCCGCCAGGCTCAAGGTGCCGGTAGCGCCGTACACCAGCGACATGCCGTACAGCAATAGCCCCGACGCCAGCGAACCGAGCACGAAATACTTCATCGCCGCTTCGGTGGCCAGGCCGTTATCGCGATTGGACGCGACCAGTGCGTACGAGCACAGGGCCAGCAGTTCCAGGCCCAGATACACCATCAGCAGGCTGCCTGCCGAGGCCAGCAGCATCATGCCGGCGGTGGCGAACAGCACCAGCACTGGGATTTCGCCCTGATAGAGATTGCGCTCGCGCAGGTAGGTCCAGCCATAAACCAGGCTCAGGCCGCTGACCAGCACAATCACCGTCTTCATGACGTCGGCTGCGGTGTCTCGGACGAACATGCCGTGGAAGGCTTCGCCCTGCCCGCCCGTTCCGGTCGCCAGCAACGCGAACACCACGGCCAGCACGGCCACGGAGAACAGGTGGGTCCAGACCTTGTGCCGCTGGCTCATAAATAGATCGAGCATCAACAGAGCAAAGGCGCCGCCGATCAGCACCAGCTCCGGTGCGAGCGGAGCCAGGTCAGCGGTGGTCAACGGCGCGAGCGTTGGCGTGGTCATCATCAAATCCTGAAAATCGGTACGTACGGCAAGCAGTTACAGCTTGGTCGCGGCAATCTGGGTAGCCAGCTTGGCGATCGATGGTTCCATCAGATCGGTCAGCGGCTTCGGATACAGGCCCAGGGCCAGCACGCCAGCGGCGAACACCCCCAGCACGAATGCCTCACGGCCATTGATGTCCTTCAACTCGGCCACGTGTGCGTTGGCAACTTCACCGAAGAACACGCGCTTGTAGAGCCACAGCGTGTAGGCAGCGGTGATCACCAGCGTCGTGGCAGCGGCGAAGGCAACCAACGGATGCTTCTGGAAGCTGGCCAGGATCACCATGAACTCGCCCACGAAACCGCTGGTGCCCGGCAGACCGGCATTGGCCATGAAGAACAGCATGGCGAAGGTGGCAAACCACGGCATCACGTTGACCACACCGCCGTAATCGGCGATGCGGCGGGTATGCATGCGGTCGTACAGCACGCCGATGCAGGAGAACATCGCACCGGACACGAAGCCGTGCGAAATCATCTGCACCATCGCCCCCTGCAGGCCCAGGCGTGCGGCATCGGTGCTGCCGTAGTCGCGCACCAGAGTGAAGGCGATAAAGGTGCCGAGAGTGACGAAGCCCATGTGCGCGATGGACGAATACGCCACCAGCTTCTTCATGTCGTCCTGCACCAACGCCACCAGGCCGACGTAGATCACCGCGATCAGCGACAGCGTGATCACCAACCAGGCGAACTCATGGCTGGCGTCCGGCACGATCGGCAGGTTGAAGCGCAGGAAGCCGTAGCCACCGATCTTCAGCGCGATCGCGGCCAGGATCACCGAACCGGCGGTCGGTGCCTCAACGTGCGCGTCGGGCAGCCAGGTATGCACCGGGAACATCGGCACCTTGACCGCGAAGGCGATCAGGAACGCGAAGAAGATCCAGGTCTGCTCCTTGGCGGTCAGTTGCAGCGCGTACAGGTCGGCCAGCTGGAAGCTGCCGCCCTTCAGGTACAGATACACCAGGCCCACCAGCATCAGCACCGAGCCGAGGAAGGTGTACAGGAAGAACTTCATCGCCGCGTAGATACGCCGCGGGCCGCCCCAGACACCGATGATCAGGAACATCGGAATCAGCATGGCTTCGAAGAAAACGTAGAACAGCATCGCATCGGTGGCAGCGAAGATGCCCAGCGTGACACCTTCCAGGATCAGGAAAGCAGCAACGTACTGATTGACGCGTTTATCGATCGAGCGCCAGGCGCCGATCAGGGCCAGCACCGTCACCAGCGTAGTCAGCACGATCAATGCGACCGCGATGCCGTCCACGCCCAGGTTGTAACCAATGTTGTAAGCCGGGATCCAGGCGTGCAGTTCAACGAATTGCAGGGCGTCATTGGCCGTGTCGTAGCCCAACAGCGGCAGACTCAGCGCAAAGGTCGCCACCGCCACCGCCAGCGATGCCCAGCGGGCAGTCTCGGCGTTGCGCAACGCAAGGATCAGGGCGCCACCGATAATCGGCAGCCAGATCAAGATAGACAGTAAAGGCCAGTTCGACACGTTTTCTTATTCCGTACAGGTCAACGCCAGAAATGCATCAGTACCGCCAACAAGGCGATCAAACCGATGATCATTGCGAAGGCGTAGTGATAGAGGAAACCGGATTGCGTGCGACGCAGCAGATTTGCAGCCAGGTCGATCAGTCGGGCAGAACCATTGACGACGACACCGTCGACCACATGGGTATCGATGGCACGTGACGCCTTGCCAAGGACCACGCCGCCACCGGCGAAGCCATTGATCCAGAGCTTGTCGAAACCGTACTTGTTTTCCAGCAGCGATACGATCGGCGCGAACGCCTTGCGCGATTTGGTGGCCAGTTCCGGCTTCCACAGGTAGAACAGCGCGGCCAGCAACAGGCCAGCGACAGTCAGGAAGAACGGCGCCGCCATCATGCCGTGCAGTGCGAACGCCACCGGACCGTGGAACTCTTCGGCCAGTGCACCAACGGTGTCGCGTGCCGGATCGTAGAAGTCGACGATACCGGTGAAGAACGAGACCGCCTGCCCCTTGATGGCATGCGCCGCGTGGTGACCTTGCCAATCGGTGCCGAACAGCATCGGGCCGATGGTGAAGAAGCCGATCGCCACCGAAGGAATCGCCAGCAGGACCAACGGCAGCGTCACCACCCACTTCGACTCATGTGGCTCGTGGGCACCGTGGTGACCATGACCATGGTCGTCGTGGCCATGCGTAGCGTTTGCATGCGCGTCGTGCGCATGACTGTCGTGCGCGTGGACCTGCGCCTCGGCATCGGTATGCGCGCTGTCATGGTGTCCATGGGCATCGTGCGCATGGGCGTCGCGGAAGCGCTCCTTGCCGTGGAAGGTCAGGAACAGCAGGCGGAAGCTGTAGAAGCTGGTGACTAGCACGCCGCCGAGCACTGCCCAGTAACCATAGGTCGCGATCCAGCTATGCGACTCGTGGGCGTGATGCGCAGCTGCCTCGATGATGGTGTCTTTGGAGTAGAAGCCGGAGAAGAACGGCGTACCGACCAGGGCCAGGGTACCGATCACGCTGGTCCAGTAGGTCACCTTCATGTACTTGCGCAGGCCGCCCATCTTGCGCATGTCCTGCTCATGGTGCATGCCAATGATGACCGAGCCGGCTGCCAGGAACAGCAGCGCCTTGAAGAAGGCATGCGTCATCAGGTGGAACACGGCCGCCGAATAGGCCGACACACCCAGCGCCACGGTCATGTAGCCAAGCTGGGACAGCGTCGAATACGCGACCACGCGCTTGATGTCGTTCTGCACGATGCCGATCAGGCCGGTGAAGAACGCCGTGGTCGCACCGATGAACAGGATGAAGTTCAGCGCGGTTTCCGACAGTTCGAACAGCGGCGACATGCGCGCAACCATGAAGATGCCGGCGGTTACCATCGTCGCGGCATGGATCAACGCCGAGATCGGGGTCGGGCCTTCCATCGAGTCCGGCAGCCACACGTGCAGCGGCACCTGCGCCGACTTGCCCATCGCACCGATGAACAGGCAGATGCAGATCAGCGTCATCACGCTCCATTCGTGGCCGGCGAACAGCTGCACCTTGGCGTTGGCCATGGTGGTCGCGTTGGCGAACACGGTGGAGTAGTCCAGCGAGCCGAACCACAACAACACGCCGGCGATGCCGAGGATGAAACCGAAGTCGCCGACGCGATTGACCAGGAACGCCTTCATGTTGGCAAACACCGCAGTCGGGCGCTTGAACCAGAAACCGATCAGCAGGTAGGACACCAGGCCCACCGCTTCCCAGCCGAAGAACAGCTGCAGGAAGTTGTTGCTCATCACCAGCGTCAGCATGGAGAAGGTGAACAACGAGATGTAGCTGAAGAAGCGCTGGTAACCCGGGTCTTCTTCCATGTAGCCGATGGTGTAGATGTGTACCAGCAGCGACACGAAGGTCACCACCACCATCATCATCGCGGTCAGGCGGTCGACCATGAAGCCGACATGTGCCGAGTAGTTACCGACGTCGAAGAAGGTGTACAGGTTCTGGTTGAACGGGCTGGCGCCCTGCTCCACCAGTTGGTACAGCGTCAGGCAAGACAGTACGCAGCTGACCGCAACGCCCAGGATGGTGACGTATTGCGCGCCCTTGCGCCCTACCTGGCGACCGAACAGGCCGGCGATGATGCTGCCGATCAGCGGTGCAAGCACCACCGCGATCAACAGACTCTTGGAGAGAGTGATTTCCATCTACAGGTCAGCCCTTCAACGTATCGACTTCGGCCACATTGATCGTGCGGCGCGTGCGGAACAGAGTCACCAGGATCGCAAGGCCGATCGCAGCCTCCGCAGCGGCAACGGTCAGGATGAAGAACACGAACAACTGGCCTGCGGGATCGCCGAGCTCGCGCGAAAACGCAATGAAGTTGACGTTGACCGACAGCAGCATCAACTCGATCGACATCAGCAACACGATGACGTTCTTGCGGTTGAGGAAGATGCCGGCCAGCGAGATGCAGAACAGCACCGCGCCCAGTCCAAGCAGGTGGCCCAAGGTAATCAAGACTTCGCCTCCTGTCCGTCGGCCGCATCCAGTTTCGGCGCGACCTGCACCGGCTTTTCAACCGCCATTTTGACCATGCGCAGACGATCGCCCGCCTTGACGCGCGATTGCTCGCCAGCGTTCTGATGCTTGATGCCGGTGCGCTTGCGCAAGGTCAGCATCACCGCAGCCACCACTGCCACGGTCAGGATCACCGCAGCGAACTCGAACGGCAGCAGGAACTCGGTGTACAGGCTCTTGGCCAACCAGGTCAGGTTCGACACGTCGGCAGCCTGCGCGGCAGCGTTGTCGGCCGGGAACGGCGTGGCGCTACGTGCCTTGACGCCGATCAGGGTGACCATCTGCGCAAACATGGCGACCGCCACGATGACGCCGACCGGCATGTACTTGACCCAACCCTCGCGCAGGCGGCTGGTGTCGATGTCCAGCATCATCACCACGAACAGGAACAGCACCATCACCGCGCCGACGTAGACCAGCACCAGCGTCACGCCAAGGAACTCGGCGCCGACCAGCAACCAGATGCACGCCATCGAGAAGAAGGTGAGGATCAGGCACAACACGGCGTACACCGGATTGCGCACGCTGATCACCGCACCCGCAGAAACAACCGCGACGGCGGAGAACGCGTAGAAAGCAATTTTGACCCAGTCCATCATGACCTCAACGGAAGGCGGCATCGGCAGCGCGACGCTCGGCGATCTCGGTTTCGAACCGGTCTCCGATCGCCAGCAGCTGCGGCTTGTTAAGAATATTTTCGCCGCGCTTCTCGAAGTGATACTCGAGGAGGTGCGTCTCGACGATCGAATCCACCGGGCAGCTTTCTTCGCAGAAGCCGCAGAAGATGCACTTGAACAGATCGATGTCGTAGCGGGTAGTACGACGCGAGCCGTCCTCGCGCTTGGCCGAGTCGATGGTGATCGCCAGCGCCGGGCACACCGCTTCGCACAGCTTGCAGGCGATGCAACGCTCTTCGCCGTTGGGATAACGGCGCAGCGCATGCACGCCACGGAAGCGCGGCGACTGCGGGAACTTCTCCATCGGATACAGCACGGTGTACTTGGGCTTGAACGTGTACTTCAACGTCAGCCACAAGCCTCCGAGCAGTTCGAGCAGCAGCAAGCTTTTGAAGTAATGGGTGATCTTGTTCATCGATTACACGCCCTTCTGGATCACGCCGTAAAACACCATCAACGCCGTCACTGCGATCCACACGATCGTCAGCGGAATGAACACCTTCCAGCCAAGACGCATGATCTGGTCATAGCGGTAGCGCGGGAAGCTGGCACGGAACCAGATGTAGGCGCTGGCGAAGAAGAACACCTTCATCAGCAGCCACGGCCAACCGCCCTTCCACAGCCAATCGATCCACGGCGAGATATCCGGATTGCCCCAGGCCTGCGGCCATGGGCTCAACCAACCGCCAAGGAAGAAGATCGAGATCAGGAAGCTGACCAGGATCATGTTGGCGTATTCGGCCAGGAAGAACAGCGCGAACGCGCCGCCCGAGTACTCCACCATGTGGCCGGCAACGATTTCCGATTCGCCCTCCACCACGTCGAACGGCGCGCGATTGGTTTCGGCGACGCCGGACACCCAGTACACGATGAACAACGGGAACAGCGGGATCAGGAACCAATCGCCTACGCCCGAGCTGCCGCCCTGCGCAAACACGATCTGACTCAGGTTGACGCTGCCCGACGCGATCATCACGCCGACCAGCGCAAAGCCCATCGCGATTTCGTAGCTGACCACCTGCGCTGCCGAGCGCATCGCACCCAGAAACGCATATTTGGAGTTGGAGGCCCAACCGGCCAGGATGATGCCGTACACGCCCAGCGAGGTCATCGCCAGCAGATAGAGCAAGCCGACGTTGGCGTTGGACAACACCAGCTGCGCATCGAACGGCACCACCGACCAGGCTGCGAAGGCCGGCGCCAGCGTCAGCAGCGGCGCGATGATGAACATCGCCTTGTGCGCACTGCTCGGCTGCACGATCTCCTTGAACAGAAGCTTGAACACGTCGGCAAAGGCCTGAAAGATGCCCATGCCCACATACATCGGCCCGTGGCGTACGTGCATCCAGCCGATCAGCTTGCGCTCCCAGACCACAAAGAACGCCACCGCCACGATCACCGGCACCGCGATCAGCAGGATCTTCAGCACGGTCCACAACACCACGCCGCCATCGCCCAGCCCGACGAACCACTGGTGCAAAGGATTGACCAGATTCAACAGCAATTCGTTCATGCAGCCACCACCGTTACCCGACCGGCACCAAGCGGCGCGGTTGCGCCATGGCCGGATTCGATCCACACCGTGCCCGGCGCGACGCGCTTGTCCAGCACCACCGGCAGCGTTGCCTTACCGGCATCGGTGCCGACCTTGACCATCTGACCTGCGCCAATCTGCAACTGCGCTGCCTGCTCCGGATGCATGGCCACACACGGCGCGATGTTGAGCGGATGCGACTGCAGTGCAGCGGCGCGGCGTACCACTGCGTCGGTGCGATAGATCGCAGCGGTCGCGGCCACTTCCAGCCCCTCGCTCGCAGCCACCGGCTGTGCGGAGGTTGCAGGCGTCACGTTGCGGTTCTGCATACCGGCACGCAGGCCGACCAGATCGATGAATTCGAAACCGGCCAGACCCAGCTCTCCGCCAAGTGCGCGCAACACGCGCCAACCTTCGCGCGCTTCCACCGGCAAGCGGCCGGCGGCGCGTGCAGTCTGTACGCGACCATCGAGATTGGTCAGCGAGGCATCGATTTCCGGCAATGCGCCGATCGGCAGAATCACATCGGCCACATCGCGCGTGGAAGCACAGGCGAACTGGCTGAAGGCGACCACTTTGGCACCCGCCAGCGCGCTGCGGGCAGCGGCGGCATCGGCGAAATCCAGACCTGGCTCAATGCCATACAGCACATACGCCTGACGCGGCTGCGTCAGCATGCCGGTGACATCGCGTGCGCTCGGCAACACACCTTGCGCCACCAGACCGACAGCGTTCGCACCCTGCGGGATCCGGCACAGCGAGGCACCGGTTGCAGCGGCGAAATCGCGTGCGGCAGCACGCAAAGCGGCAGCCTGCGGATGATTTTCAGCCAGTGCGCCGACCACGATCACGGCGCGTGTGGCGCCCTTGACCGCATCACGCAATGCCGCATCGTCCAGCGCGCCAGCCAGCTGCGACGGCGCAACGACCGCACGGCTTGCCTGGGTGAAGGCGAAATCGAAATCGACCGGATTGACCGAATGGATCCTGGTCCCGTTCTGGATGCTGGCCTTGCGCAGGCGCGCATGCAGCAGCGGCAGTTCGTGACGCACGTTGGTGCCGACCAGCACCACCACATCGGCGTGCTCGATCTCGGCCAGCGGCGTGGCAAACGCTTCGGCCACCGCAGCATCGGAGAAATCGCGGTTGAGCAGACGGTGATCCAGATTGCCGCTGTTCAAGCCTTCGGCAAGACGTGCGAGCAACGCGCCTTCCTCGTTGGAGGTGGACGGATGCACCAGCACACCGAGCTGATCGCCGGCGTTGTCACGCAGGATTTGCGTGGCGGCAGCCAGCCCTTCGGCCCAGCTCACCTCGGTCCACTCGCCATTGACCTTCTTGAGCGGCTTGACCGCGCGGTCGTCGGCATACAGGCCCTGATGCGAATAACGATCACGGTCGGACAGCCAGCACTCGTTGACCGCCTCGTTCTCGCGCGGCACGGTACGCAGCACTTCGCCGCGACGCACGTGCAGGAACAGGTTCGAGCCCATCGCATCGTGATAGCCGAGCGATTCGCGCGCCATCAGCTCCCACGGGCGGGCACGGAACTGGAACACCTTGTTGGTCAGCGCGCCGACCGGGCAGACGTCGATGACGTTGCCGGAAATCTCGGTGGTCAGCGGCTTGCCGTCGTAGGTGCCGATCTGCAGGTTTTCACCGCGATACATGCCACCCAGCTCGTAGGTACCGGCGATGTCTGCAGTGAAGCGCACGCAACGGGTGCACTGGATGCAGCGGGTCATTTCGGTGGCGACCAGCGGACCGATGTCTTCGTCCGGCACCACGCGCTTGCGTTCGTTGAAGCGGCTGACCGAACGGCCGTAGCCGAGCGAGACGTCCTGCAGCTCGCACTCGCCGCCCTGATCGCAGATCGGGCAGTCCAGCGGGTGGTTGATCAGCAGGAATTCCATCACGCTGCGCTGGTACTTCAGCGCCTTTTCGCTACGCGTGGTGACCTTCATGCCGTCCATCACCGGCGTGGCGCAGGCAGGCGACGGCTTCGGGGACTTTTCGACGTCCACCAGGCACATGCGGCAGTTGGCCGCAATCGGCAGCTTCTCGTGGTAGCAGAAGCGCGGGATCGGGATGCCGGCCTTGTCGGCCGCCTGGATGATCATCGAACCCTTCGGCACCACCAGGGACTGCCCGTCGATTTCGACGGTGACATGGTCCGGTGGCACGTTCGGGTTCACTGGTTGGGCGCTCATGCGGCCACTCCGACGTGCGTGTCGACGATCGAACGACCGTTGACGATGTAGTACTCGAACTCGTCCCAGAACTGGCGCAGGAAGCCTTGAATCGGCCACGCCGCCGCTTCGCCGAACGCACAGATGGTGTGCCCTTCGATCTGGCCGGCAACGGTGCGCAACTGGTGCAGGTCGTCCATCGTGGCCTTGCCGGCGACGATGCGCTCCAGCACGCGGTGCATCCAGCCGGTGCCTTCGCGGCACGGGGTGCACTGACCGCAGGATTCCTTGTGGAAGAACTGCGAGATGCGGCAGGCAAAACGCACGCAGCAGACGCTGTCGTCCAACACCACGATCGCGCCCGAACCCAGACCGGTCCCCAATGCACGCAAGGTGTCGTAATCCATCTGCAGGCCGGCGACCTGGTCGGCCTTCAGCACCGGCATCGACACGCCGCCAGGCACCACGCCCTTAAGGGTGCGGCCCGGACGCAGGCCGCCGGCCATCTCCAGCAGTTCGTCGAAGGTGGTGCCGAGCGGCACTTCGAAATTGCCGCCCTTCTGCACGCAGCCGGACACCGAGAAGATCTTCGGGCCGCCGTTCTTGGTCTTGCTCAAACCGAGGAACCATTCCGGGCCGTTGCGAATGATCGCCGGCACTGACGCATAGGTCTCGGTGTTGTTGATGGTGGTCGGCTTGCCGTACAGGCCGAAGTTCGCCGGGAACGGCGGCTTGTAACGCGGCTGGCCCTTCTTGCCTTCCAGCGATTCCATCAGCGCGGTTTCTTCGCCGCAGATGTAGGCGCCGGCACCCAACGCACCGTAGATATCGATATCGACGCCGCTACCGAGAATGTTCTTGCCCAGCCAGCCGTTGGCATATGCATCGGCCAGCGCCAGCTCGAAGTTTTCGAACGGCTCGTGATGGAACTCGCCACGCAGGTAGTTGTAGCCCACGGTCGAACCGGTGGCGTAGCAGGCGATCGCCATGCCCTCCACCACCGAGTGCGGGTTGTAGCGCAGGATGTCGCGGTCCTTGCAGGTGCCCGGCTCGGATTCGTCCGAGTTGCACAGGATGTACTTCTGCATCGTGCCCTTGGGCATGAACGACCACTTCAGGCCAGTCGGGAAGCCCGCGCCGCCACGGCCGCGCAGGTTGGATGCCTTGACCATCTCGATGACATCGGCCGGCGCGATCTTCTCTTCGAGGATCTTGCGCAGTGCGGCGTAGCCACCGGTTTTCAGATAGCTCTCGTAGGACCACGGGGTGTCGTAGTGCAGCGTCGTGTAGACGACCTGATGCGGCAACGGCGCCGGACCGACCGGGCCTGAGGGTGCGTGATGATGTGCCATGTCTTACTCCAGCCCGTCCAGCAGCGCGTCGACCTTCTCTTTCGTCAGGTGCTCGTGGTAATGGCCGTTGATGACCATCATCGGCGCTGCAGAGCAGGCCGCCAGGCACTCTTCTTCGCGCTTGAGGTAGACCCGGCCATCGGCGGTCGACTGCCCCAGCTTGCACCCCAGTTTCTTCTCGGCGTGCGCCAGCAGATCCTCGGCGCCGTTGAGCCAGCAGCTGATGTTGGTGCAGAACGCCACGTTGTGGCGGCCGACCTTTTCGGTCTCGAACATGGAGTAGAAGCTGGCGACCTCGTAGGCCCACACCGGCGGCAGTTCCAGATACTTGGCCACGCCGACGATCAACTCATCGGTGAGCCAGCCCTGGTTCTGCTCTTGCGCAGCATGCAGACCCTGCAGCACCGCCGAACGCTTGCGGTCGGGCGGAAACTTGCTCAGCCAATGATCGATGTGCGCGCGCGTCTTCTCGCTCAGCACTACCTGCGGATCGACGTCGCGCGCCGCTTCGAAATTACCCGTCGCCTTCATCGGTCAACCTCACCGAAAACCAAATCGTAAGTACCGATCATCGCCACGACGTCGGCCAGCAAATAGCCACGCACCACTGCGTCCATCGAGGACAGATGCGCAAAGCCCGGCGCGCGCAGATGCAGGCGGAACGGCTTGTTGGCGCCATCGGACATCAGGTAGCAGCCGAACTCGCCCTTGGGTGCTTCGACGGCGCAATAGGTCTCGCCGGCCGGCACGCAATAGCCTTCACTGAACAGCTTGAAGTGATGGATCAGCGCTTCCATGTCGTCCTTCATGCCTTCGCGGCTTGGCGGAGCGACCTTGAAATTGGTGACCATGACCGGGCCAGGATTGGCCTTCAGCCAGGTCACGCACTGCTTGATGATGCGGTTGGATTCACGCATCTCGGCAACACGGACCAGATAGCGGTCGTAGCAGTCGCCGTTGGTGCCGACCGGGATATCGAACTCCACCGCGTCGTACTTGGCATACGGCTGCTTCTTGCGCAGATCCCACTCGATACCGGAGCCACGCAGCATCGGGCCGGTCATGCCCCAGGCACGGGCCAGATCCGGGCTGATGATGCCGACATCGACGGTGCGCTGCTTCCAGATACGGTTATCGGTTAGCAGCGTTTCGTACTCGTCAACGCGCGACGGGAAGGTATTGGTGAAGTCCTCGAGGAAATCCAGCATCGAGCCTTCGCGCGCGGCATTGAGCTTCTTCAACGCCCCGCCCTTGTGCCAACGCGATTCCTTGTACTTGGGCATGCGATCGGGCAGATCGCGATACACGCCACCGGGGCGATAGTAGGCAGCGTGCATGCGCGCGCCACTGACCGCCTCGTAGACGTCCATCAACTCTTCGCGCTCGCGGAACGCATACAGCATCACCGCCATCGCACCCAGGTCGAGCGCGTTGGAGCCCAGCCACATCAGGTGGTTCTTGATGCGGGTGATCTCGTCGAACATCGTGCGGATGTACTGCGCACGCTCGGGCGCCTCGATGCCCATCAGGGACTCGATCGCGCGCACGTAAGCGTGCTCGTTGCACATCATCGACACGTAATCCAGGCGGTCCATGTACGGAACCGACTGGTTGAACGGCTTGGACTCGGCCAGCTTCTCGGTGCCACGGTGCAGCAGGCCGATATGCGGATCGGCACGCACCACGGTTTCGCCGTCCATTTCCAGGATCAAGCGCAGCACGCCGTGCGCCGCAGGATGCTGCGGGCCGAAGTTCATCGTGTAATTGCGGATTTCCTGCTTGCTTTCGACAGGATTGCTAGCGAAGGCGGCGCTCGCCTGGTGGAACTCACTCACTTGGCAGTCTCCGACTTGCCCACTTCACCAGCGGCAGTCTCATAACGGGCATCGTCGCGAATCACGCGCGGCACACCGACGCGTGGCTCGACCGAGGTCACCGGCTCGTACACCACGCGCTTTTTCTCTTCGTCGTAACGCACTTCGACGTTGCCGATCAGCGGGAAATCCTTGCGGAACGGATGGCCGACGAATCCGTAGTCGGTCAGGATGCGACGCAGATCCGGGTGACCGTCGAACACAATGCCGAACAGATCGAAGGCTTCGCGCTCGAACCAGTTCACGCCCGGCCAGATATCGGTCAACGAGGCCACCACCGGCACCTGCTCGTCAGGGGCGTAGCAACGCACACGCAGACGCTGGTTGTGCTGGTAGGAAATCAGCTGGGCGACGACCGCAAAACGCTGCTTGGGCATGTGCTGCGGGTGGGCGCCATCGGAGCTTTCCTGGCTGGGAAATTCACCCCAGGCGAAACGCCCGACCGCCTTGCCTTCGACACCACGACTGAAACCCTGCGACGACACGTCCGCGGTATCCCACTCGTCGCTGCCATAGCCCAGGTGATCGACGCCGCACAGGTCGCTCAACTGCTCGAAACCGAGCTCGTCGCGCAAGGCCAGACAGGTGGCATGCCAATCGGCAGCCGCGACTTCCAGCGTCACTTCGCCGCGCGGCAAGGCCACGGCAATCTGCGCACCGGCAAAACGTGCCGCAAGTCGGTCAGTGAAGGAGGATGCTTGCTCTGCCATGGGGGCTTGGCTGCTCTCGGTAGAAGAAGACGGGTATCAGCGCGCGATCGTCTGGGTACGCCAGATCTTCTTCTGCAGCTGCAAGATGCCGTAGACCAGCGCCTCGGCGGTCGGCGGGCAGCCCGGGACATAGATGTCCACCGGCACGATGCGGTCGCAACCGCGCACCACCGAATACGAATAATGGTAATAGCCGCCGCCGTTGGCGCAGCTGCCCATCGAGATGACCCACTTGGGATCCGGCATCTGGTCATAGACCTTGCGCAGCGCCGGCGCCATCTTGTTGACCAGCGTGCCGGCCACGATCATCACGTCGGACTGGCGGGGCGACGGGCGAAACACCACGCCGTAACGGTCCAGGTCCAGGCGCGCCGCGCCGGCATGCATCATCTCGACTGCGCAGCAGGCCAGACCGAAGGTCATCGGCCACATCGAACCGGTACGCGCCCAATTCAACAGCGCATCGACGCTGGTGGTCACGTAGCCCTTTTCGAGCAGCGGATTCTCGCCTTCCGGGCGCAGGATGTCGTCCAACCGACCTTCCGGCATCGGATTGGTCATCAGACGATCGAGGGTCTGAATCACTCCCATTCCAACGCTCCCTTCTTCCAGACGTAGATAAAACCGAGGAACAACATGCCGACGAACAGCCCCATGGTGACCAGCGAACGTGCGCCGATCTCCATGAACACCTGCGTCCACGGCACGATGAAGATGATTTCCAGATCGAACACGATGAACTGGATCGCGATCAGGTAGTAGCGCACGTCGAACTTCATGCGCGCGTCTTCGAATGCCTCGAAGCCACACTCGTACGGCGAGAGCTTGCGTGCATCGGGGCTACGCGGACCGAGGAACCGGCCGATCAACATCAATGTGATGCCGATACCGGTGGCGACGATCAGAAACAGCAGACTCGGCAAATATTCGGCCAGCACAGCGATTCTCTCTTGCCTTTGCCCGCACGCGCCGCGTGCCGGCATGGGGTATAAGCAGGACCCGCGCGTGGCATCGCCACGGTGCGCAGGAACTGCAGCCAAACAATGGTGCCCAAGAGGGGACTCGAACCCCTACGACCTAAATCGCTACCACCTCAAGGTAGTGCGTCTACCAATTCCGCCACCTGGGCATACGTTGCGCCGCTGGGCATCCCAGTGCGCAGCGTATTGTAACCGGCTTCAGCGTTTTTGTGCTGGTTCTGAAGCGTTTTCTTCGCGTGCCGCAGGCGCTTGTTGCGCCGGTGCGGACTGCGCTGGCGCTGCGGCCGGAACAGCGGCAGGCGATGGCTGCGACGGAGCGGTCGGCACTGCGCCCGCGGCTGGTGCCTGCGGCAACGGCTGAGTCAGCTCGCCGGCGGCGGCCGGTGCCGGGGTGGCCGACTGTGACATCACGCCAAGATTCTGATCGGTGGGACGCGCGCCATGGGTGGCGTACCACGCCATGAACAGGCTGATGCTGAAAAACACCACCGCCAGCCACTTGGTCGACTTGGACAGGAAGTTGGACGCACCCTGCGAACCGAACACGGTGCCCGACGCACCGGCACCGAAACCGGAGCCCGCTGCCGCACCAGCGCCACGCTGCATCAGGATCAGCGCAATCATCGCCAGCGCGACCAGCACGTAGACCACATTGAGGATCAACATCAGCATTTCGAAATCCGTCCCCGGACAAAACTTAATGGGTTAACAAGCGGCCGCCGCGCGTGCGATGGCCAGGAAATCTTCGGCGACCAGTGATGCGCCTCCGACCAGCCCGCCGTCGACATCGGGCTGTGCGAACAGCTCTTTGGCGTTGTCGGGCTTGACACTGCCCCCGTACACGATGGGCAGCGAATCGGCAATTCTAGCATCCGCCTTCGCGACTTCGCCACGCAGGAAGGCGTGCACAGCCTGGGCCTGCTCAGGGCTGGCAGTACGGCCGGTACCAATGGCCCAGATCGGTTCATAGGCGAGCACGGCACGCGCAAAGCCTTCGCTGCCGACCAGGGCCAGCACCGGCGCGAGCTGAGCGCGCAGCACCGCCTCGGTCTGGCCCGCTTCGCGCTGCTCCAACGATTCGCCCACGCACAGCACCGGGATCAACCCGGCGTGCATGGCGGCGGCGAATTTACGCGCCACCAACTCGCTGCTTTCCTGATGGTACTGGCGACGTTCGGAGTGGCCGACCAGCCCGTACTCGGCGCCGACATCGACCAGCATCGTGGCCGAGACCTCGCCGGTGTAGGCGCCCTTTTCGTTACTGCTGACGTCCTGCGCACCGAAGCACAGATGATGCTCCTCGAAATCCTCGATCAGATCGCCGAGGTAAGGCAGTGGTGGCAGGATGACGACATCGACACCCTCCAGGGGCATGTGCGCGGCAATCTGGGCCACCAGTTCGGTGGCGAAGGCGCGGCTGCCATGCAGCTTCCAATTTCCGGCAACGAGTTTTCGACGCATCAGGCGCAGGTTCCTGAGTGGAAGACAGGCGACAGAATAGCCCATGCCCTGTCGGCAGCCGGCACACTTCTGTCCATTGCCTGTCCCATCCCCTCTCCACCAGGAACCCGCCATGTCCGTTTCGCCTGTCTTCGCCTTGGTCACCGGCGCCTCCAGCGGCATCGGCCGCGAGATTGCGCGCGCTTACGCCAGGCGTGGCGTGCCGTTGATCCTGACTGCGCGCCGGGTGGACAGGCTGGAGGCACTGGCCGACGAGTTAAGGACGTCGGTGCGGGTCGAAGTGTTGCCTGCCGATCTGGCTAACCCTGCGGCGGTAGAAATGCTGGTTGCGCAAATCCAGCGCAATGGCTGGACGGTAGGCACCTTGGTCAACAACGCCGGCTACGGCGTGCCGGGCCGCTATCTGCACAACGACTGGGCCACGCATGCGCGCTTTCTGCAGGTGATGGTGGGCGCGGTGTGCGAGCTGACCTGGCGGCTGTTGCCGATGATCCGCGCCAGTGGCCAGGGCCGCATTCTGAACGTGGCCTCGTTTGCGGCGCTGACGCCGAGCGCCGACGGGCAAACGCTGTATGCGGCAAGCAAGAGCTTCCTGCTGCGCTTCAGCGAATCGCTGGCGCTGGAAAACGCCGATTGTGCAGTGAGGGCCTGCGCGCTGTGCCCGGGCTTTGCGTGGTCGGAATTTCACGACATCACCGGCACACGCGAGCAGATGTCCACCCTGCCCCGCTGGGCGTGGCTGCAGGCCGATGCCGTGGCCGAATACGGCATCGAGGCACTGGAGCGCGGACAGGTGCTGGCAGTGCCGGGCTGGCGCTATCGCCTGGTCAATATCGGGTTACGATTGCTGCCGCATGCGCTTGCGTTGCGCCTGATGGCGCGCGGATCGCACCGGGTGCGCCCGCTGGATTGAGGCGGTTGGGCGGTGGATCAGCGTAGGTGCGTACGGCTCTGCACGACTGCATGACCATGCCCCACGGGATGTCAGTGATTGACGATGTCGCCGTGCATTGCCGCCAGTCGTGCGAGCAAGCGATTCTGCGTGCGGCGCGGAATCTTGCGCTGATCCATCGCCCAGTTCAGATCCTCGACCAAGGCATTGAAATCGCCTTCGCGGATGGCCAGATGCGCATGCGCCTGCTTCATCGACTTGGCGGTATCCGGGCATGGCCCATCGCTGACGTGGCAGAACTTCTGCACCAGACGCTCGTTGAGCATGACGATGTTGACCCGCGCGAACTGATCGACGATGCGTTGATCGTCGGCAATGCGCGAGAGCATGGTTTCCACCAGCGCTTCGATCCCGGCTTGCCCGCCGAGTTCGTCGTAGAGCGTCTGGCGCGGTTGCGTGGTGGCGCAGGCGCTCACCAGGCCCAGCACGCAAAGCAGGCAGCAGCGCAGCCATCGGTTCATCAGAACGCCACCTGCAAGGAAAGATAGGGACCGCGTTGATCGGTAAGCGTGGCGATGTCGCCAAGCTCTGCCCAGGCCGCAGTGAACGACACCTGCTTGCTGGGAAACCAGGCGACGAATGCGTCTGCCCAGGCCTGTTCGCGGGCGAAGCCCAGGTTATTCGGTTTGTCTCGATATTCCACGCCCACTGCCAGGGAGGGCGACAGCATCACCGCAGCGCTGGCCTCACCCACCAACCGGTAGCTGTTGCCACGATCGCCGCCGAAGCCGAGCAAGCCGGTCTGATTGGCGCGGGTGGCGCGCAGGGTACCGTTGAGCAACAGCTGATAACCGCCAACGCCTTGCAGAAACAGCCGGCTGGCGCTGACGTACACATCGGTGCCGTGGTCGTCGCGCGCACCGATTGCCAGGGGCAGCGTGCCATTGCGCAAACGCTTGTATTGCACGCCCAGACTGACTTGCGGCGCGCGCCCGTACACGAGGTCGCCATGCAGGCGCAGCTTTGCGCCGAACACGTCCTGACCCAGCGCATTCCACGGCAAGCCCAATCGGTCCTGCAATGTGCCCAGATCCAGGCGTTGCCGCGCGAGCGACAACTCCAACCGGTTGCCGACAGTGAGCGCGGCGCCCTGCACATCCAATCGGTAATCGCCGCTGTCCACGTGGGTGGCGAACACGACGGTGGCAAGTTCATCGCGCGTGCCGTAGCCCGACAGCGTGGCCCACGGCACGATGCCGCCGCCACTACTGCCTTCGATCATCGACACGCCGCCGGTGGCGAGCAGACGTCCTTCTGCAGCGATCGCCAGTGTCGGCATGAGCGCCAAACAACCCAACACTGCAGCAGACCACGCAGCACGCACCCACTTGCTCATCGTTGCGCTCCTGCTTGCGCGGCCGGCACCAGATCGAGTTGACCCAGATCGAGTTGACGCATGCACCAGGCCACAAACGGCACTTCTTCCAGCGGCGGCGCGTATAGATAGCCCTGCACCATGTCGCAGCCATAACTGCGCAGCAGCCCGAGCGCCGTGGCGTTTTCCACGCCTTCGGCGATCACGCTCAATCCAAGGTTATGCCCCAGATCGATCGTGCTGCGCACGATGAACGCATCGTCGGTGCCTTCGGCCAATTGCATGACGAAACTCTTGTCGATCTTCAATTCGTTGACCGGCATGCGTTTGAGCTGCGCCAGCGAGGAATAGCCGGTGCCGAAGTCGTCGATGGACAGGCGCACGCCGACGCTGCGCAGCTGATGCAGCATGTGCAGCGCGAATTCGACATCGCGCATCAACGCGCTTTCTGTCAATTCCAGCGTGACCCGCTCGGCCGCCACCGCGTGATGCTCCAGACGACCGCGCACATAATCCGGCAGGCCGGGGTCGGACAGATCGAGCGCAGAGAGATTGATCGCCATGCCCAGCTCCAGGCCCTGGCTGCGCCACTGCGCCTGGCACCGCAGCGCTTCGTCCAGCACATAGCGGGTCAGCGGGTGGATCACCCCGGAATGCTCGGCGAGCGGAATGAACTCGTCCGGGCCGATCGGCCCGAGCACCGGGTGATGCCAGCGCACCAGCACCTCGACCTGTTCGACGCGATCGCTACGCAAACAGATCTTGGGCTGGAAGCGCAAGGTCAATTCGTTGCTGGCAATCGCCTGGCGCAGATCGCCAGTGAGCCTTAGACGACGCAGATGCTGCTCGTCCTGGCCCAGGCGGTACACGCTGCTGGCACCGATGGTGATGACATTGCCGCCCTGGCGACGTGCGATATCGGCGCGCCGCAGCAAGGTATCCGGATCGGCGCCGTGTTCGGGGATCAAGGCGATGCCGATACTGGCTTCCAGCTGGATGCGCGCCTGCGGCAACGCCAGTGGGCGACGCAGCTGCAGCAGCAATCGCTGCGCATCCTGCTGCACGCTGGTCATATCGGCCTGCGCCACCACCACCATGAATTCGTCGCTGCCCAACCGCCCGACCATATTAGGCTCCTGCACGACCTCGGCCAGGCGGCGCCCTGCTTCGACCAGCACCTGATCGGCGAAGTCGTGCCCCAGGCTGTCGTTGAGTTCCTTGAAGCGCTCAAGATCCAGGATCAGCACGGCGGCCGTGCCACCCGAGGCCACGGTCTGGTCGACCACCTGTTGCAGCCGCTCCAGCAGCCAGATGCGATTGGGCAGGCCGGTCAAGGCATCGTGGCGCGCCTGATGCAGGATGTGCTGCTCGCGGCTGGCGATCTGCTGCTGCATGCGCCCGAAGCTGTCGGCCAGCTCGGCCAGTTCGCGTCCGGGCGGCACCTGCACCGCGGTGTGGTAATCGCCGCGCTGGATGCGCCGTGCCGCCTGCACCAATTGCGCGACCGGCTTGCTGACGCTGCGCGCCAGGAAGATCGCCACGCCGAGCGCAGCAGCCGTCGCCAGGCCGGCGAGCGCCAGGATGCGCAATTTAAGGATGCGATACGGTGCGACTGCGCGATCCAACGAGGCCTGCAAGGCGACCCGCACATGACTGTCGCCCTGAATCGATTGCAGTTTGACCAGGTAACGCGCGTCGGCCAGCGTCAGCGGGATCGCTTCACCCTGCCCCGCTTCGGCGGCGGGCAGCTGCTGCGGGAACTCGGCGCGCGCAGCCGGCTCCAACGTGGAGGCCAGTACGCGCACCGGCGGGCCATCGGTGAAGAAGGTCGCATCCAGCCCGGTGGTGGTACGGAAGTCCTGCGCAAGCCCATCGCCGGATTCGTTGCCGATCGCGATCCAGCCCACCCGGCTCGGCGCCAGTACCTGCACCACCGCCAGCCGCACGATGCGCTGATCCAATGCCACCACACCGACCGCGCGCCCGTCGCGCTGCGCTTGTTGCAGCAAGGTCTGCACGGCGCGCAATTGTTCGGCTTGCGGCAGATCAGCCAGCCCGGTCAGAAATTCGCCATCCGGCGACAACAGCACTGCGGTCTGCGCCGACATGCGTGCGGCGTGGTTGCGCAATGCCGATTGCATGGTCGGCACATCGCCACTGGCCACCGCCGCACGGAACCCGAAATCGTCGGCCAGCACCGAGGCCGACTGCATCAGCTGCTCGTCGCGGCGCACATTGATGCGCTCCCAGACGCGTTCGCCGATCTGCAGCTCTTCGCCGAGTTGCGCCTTGACGCTGCGCTCGGTGGCGACCTGCACTGCGATGAAGGTCAGCACTTGCGTGGCGAGCACGACCAGGACCACCAAGGCCGCGATACGGGTATGCAGACGCATCGCCTTCATGGATGCGGCTTCTTCGGGTCGGCATGACGGAATTTGTCCTGCAGCGCGCGCACGCGTTCATCCGGTGGTGCCGCCATCGGCGCGGCGCCGGTGGTCTGCAGGGTCACGCGGCGCTGCACTGCATCGCGCGCAAGCAGCAACGGCTCGGTGACCACGGCGCCCTTGATGCGCGGATGCCAGACCCGCAGCGTGTAGGTGCCTGCCGGTGCATCCAGTTGCACGCGGCCGTCGCTGCCGGTCTTGCCGAAATACGGCGTCTCCAGCACCACGATATAGCCAAGCATCCAGTCGTGGATATTGCAGCCAATCGTCACCAGGCCTGCCTGATCGAAGCGGATCGGTGTGGCCTTGGTACCCTGAAACAGCGGCAATTCGAAACGCTTGGCAGGCGAAAAGGAATAGACCTGATGGCGGATCTGATCGTTATTCGGAAAGCGCACCAAGGTGCCGGTGCGCACCGCCAGGACGGCGGGCACGAACTGCGAATTGACCTGATCCATTTCCGCGGTCTTGGAAGCACTGGGTGGCGCCGGACGCGCCGGCTCCAGACTGACCACCGCATCGACCAACATGCCGTTGGCATCGGCCACGGTCACGCTGACCGGCGTTGCCACCACGGCGCTTGCGGTGCAGTACGCCAGCAACACCGAACCCACACCTATCCGTTTGAACCATTGCGTCCGCATGCGCCCCCCCCAAACCTAGTGCAATCGGCAGCGGGCGCCAGGCGAATCCGACGTCGCGCTAGCGATCAGACTGGGTTATCGGCCGAGGTGAACGCAAGCTTTAACCAGACGCGAGCGGAATTTTTTGAACAGAACTGTGGTGTCGGTCATTACCCGTGTTGCGAGCGCGGCTATTCGCTGCGCGCGCTGATAGGGACCGCGTGCTGGATTACTTCAGCTTGATCTCGCGCAGACGCTCTTCCAGGAAGCCGTGTGCGGTGATCGGCTCGGGATAGCGACTCGGGTTTTCGGCAGTGATGCACGAAGGCAGCACGTCGATCAGGAAGTCCGGATTCGGGTGCAGGAAGAACGGCACCGAATAACGCGGCTTGCGCGCTGCTTCGCCCGGCGGATTGACCACGCGATGGATGGTGGACGGGTACACATGGTTGGTCAGGCGCTGCAGCATGTCGCCGATATTGACCACGATGGTGTCGGCATCCGCAGTGAATGGCACCCACTCGCCATCGTTGGAACGCACTTCCAGACCGGCCGCGCTGGCACCGACCAGCAAGGTGATGAAGTTGATGTCGCCATGCGCACCGGCACGCACGTTGGGAATGTCGTCGCTGGTGATCGGTGGGTAGTGGATCGGCCGCAGGATCGAATTACCGTTGTTGGTCTTGTCGACGAAATAGTCCTGCGGCAGGCCGATATGCAGCGCCAGCGCCGACAGCACGCGCGAGCCCAGCTGATCGAGCTGCTGGTACAGGCGGTAACCGCGTTCGCGGAAACCGGGCACCTCTTCGGGCCACAGGTTCGGCGTCATCACCTCGCGATACGGCGAGTCGTCCGGAATCTCGCGGCCGATATGCCAGAACTCCTTCAGATCGAAATGCCTGGAATCCTTGGCCGTTTCCACACCGAACGCGGTGTAGCCACGCGCGCCGCCACTGCCTTTGACGTGGTAGCGCTGCTTGACCTCTTCCGGCAGCGCGAAGAACGCCTTGAACACCTCGTAGGCGCCATCGATATCGGCCTGCGCAATGCCGTGATTGCGGATGCCGGCAAAGCCCCACTGCCGATAGGCCGCACCGAGCTCGGCGACGAAGGCGTCGCGGTCGCTGTCGAAACGGGTGATGTCCAGGGTCGGGATGCGGGCGCTCATACGGATATCTGCAGTCGAAGTCGAGGAGTCAAAAAGGAGGGCCTGCCGCTCAGGACAGCAGGCGATACAACAGGTAGAACGTCGCGGCCTTGGCAAAGACCACGCACACGCCAATGATCAGCGACTCACGCCGCGTCACGCACGGCACCAGAGAGTCGGTCCAGCGTGTCCTGCATCAGGCCGGCGTCGTCGGCTTCCACCGTCACGCGCACCACCGGCTCGGTGCCGGAAGGACGCAGAAACGCGCGGCCACGGCCCTGCACGGCGGCTTGCGCATGCTGCAGCGCCTGCTGCACGCCAGCGGCTTCCACAATCGCCCTGGCAGCGCCGCCATCCAGACGCACGTTGATTGTCTTCTGCGGCACCTTGCTCAGGCTGCTCAAGGCCTGGCGCAGGCTCTGTCCATCGCGTCCCAGGGCCTCGAGGACCTGCAGCGCACTGACGATGCCATCGCCGGTGGTGGCGCGGTCCAGGCACAGCAGATGGCCGGAGGTTTCGCCACCCAGGGTGCCGCCACCTTCCACCAACGCCTGGTGCACGTAACGGTCGCCGACCTTGGCGCGCTGGAACGGGATGTTCAATCCAGCCAGCGCTTGTTCCAGGCCGTAGTTGGTCATCAGCGTGCCGACCACGGTGCCGGTGAGCCGGCCGCTGGCCTGCCAGGAGCGGGCAAGCACATAGAGCAGATCGTCGCCATCGACCGGGTTGCCCTGGTCGTCGGCCATCAGCACGCGATCACCGTCGCCATCGAAGGCGATGCCGAGCTGCGCGCCACTCTCGCGCACCTTGGCGGCAAGATTATCGATATGCGTGGAGCCGACGCCGTCATTGATATTGAGCCCGTCCGGTGCGGCGCCGATGACCACCACGTCCGCACCCAGCTCGCGAAACAGCATCGGCGCGATGTGATACGTCGCCCCGTGCGCGCAATCCAGCACCATCCGCAAGCCATGCAGGGTGAAGCCGCGCGCCACGCTGGCCTTGCAGAATTCGATGTAACGACCGATCGCATCGCGCGTGCGGATCGCCTTGCCCAGACGCTCCGATTCCACGGTGTGGAACGGCTCGTCGAGCGCGGCTTCGATCGCCGCTTCGGTAGCGTCGTCGAGCTTTTCGCCTTCGGCGGAAAAGAACTTGATGCCGTTGTCGTAATGCGGATTGTGCGAGGCGCTGATCACCACGCCGGCATCGGCGCGCAGGGTGTTGGTCAGGAACGCGATGGCCGGAGTCGGCATCGGGCCGATCAGCTGTACGTCGGCACCTGCGGCGACCAGGCCGGCCTCCAACGCGGCTTCGAACATATAACCGGAAATCCGGGTGTCCTTGCCGATCAGCACCAGCGGGCGCTTGCTGCGGCCCTGGGTGAGCACACGGCCGAGCGCATTGCCCAACCGCAGCACGAAATCGGCAGAGATCACGCCCTGCCCGACCCGACCGCGGATGCCGTCGGTGCCGAAATACTTGCGGGCGCTCATGGAGCCGGGACCGAAAACCAGGGCCCAGGAACCTGGAAGGAGCAGCCGTCGCCGGAAAGCGGCAGGCGGCAGACCACGCTTTTCCCGGGGACAGCCAGCACGAATACCAACCTCACGCCACTGCCTCTTGCGGATGCGGCTGACGCATCATCATCGCGGTCAGATCGGCGAGGCGGTCGCGCATGTCGCGGCGATCGCAGATCTGATCGATGGCGCCATGGTCGAGCAGGAACTCCGAGCGCTGGAAGCCTTCCGGCAAGGTCTCGCGCACGGTCTGTTCGATCACGCGCGGGCCGGCGAAGCCGATCAACGCATGCGGCTCGGCGATGTTGATGTCGCCCAGCATCGCGAACGAAGCCGACACGCCACCGGTGGTGGGATGGGTCAGCACCGAGATGTACGGCAGGCCCGCTTCGCGCAGGCGGCCGAGCGCAGCGGAGGTCTTGGCCATCTGCATCAGCGAGAACAGGCCTTCCTGCATGCGTGCGCCGCCACTGGCGGAGAAGCACACGAACGGGCAGCCGACTTCCAGCGCCACTTCGGCCGCACGCGCGAAGCGCTCGCCGACCACCGAGCCCATCGAGCCGCCCATGAAGGCGAAGTCGAAGGCGGCGGCGACCAGCGGATTGCCCTTGAGCGTGCCGCGCATGGCGATCAGCGCGTCGTACTCGCCACTGCTCTTCTGGCTGGCCTTGATGCGCTCGCCGTAGCGCTTCTGGTCCTTGAACTTGAGCACGTCGACCGGGCCCAGTTGGGCGGCGATCTCGGTGGTCGCGGTGTCGGGATCGAACAGCGAATTCAGGCGCGCGCGCGCACGGATCGCCATGTGGTGGTCGCATTTCGGACACACCTCCAGGTTTTCCTCCAGCTCGGGGCCGTACAGCGCGCTGCCGCAATTGCTGCACTTTTCCCACAGGCCCTCGGGGACGCTGCGCTTCTTGGCCGGGGTGTTCTCGGTGCGGATGCCGGAGGGCATCAATTTGCTGAGCCAGCTCATGCGTGTATGACAATCCATGCAGGGCGGCCTTACGGGCCGCAGAGGGGCGTAAGTCTAACGCGCTGCGGGAAAAGCGAGGTAGCGCGGGGGATGAATGTGGGACTTGGTGGCAGCTCGGAGGGCTTGCTGCGAACTTGGTTCTAGGTGGTTGCGCGGGTGTTTGGAGTGAAGGTCGGTTGGTTGTGCTGCGCCTTCCTCTGGTTTACATGCACTTGTGTTTGCTTACGTGCACTTGTGGTTGGGAGACACGTGGCTTCGCCCGTACCCTCACCCCAATCCCCGCTCCGCGCCCCGGCCCGCGCTTGCGGCGCGAGCGCTCCAAGGCACGCGCGCCAGTGGCGCGCAAGCCGTGCCTTCTCGCCCCGCAGGAGAGGGGCTTGATCCCTTCTCCCGTCGGGAGAAGGTGCCCCGCAGGGGCGGATAAGGGTACGGGCGAAGCCACGTGCACGGACGCGATCAGGGGTGATCCAGTGCCTGGCGGAGCGGGGTCAGGAACGCTTCGGCGTATTCGCGGGCGGTGCGGACATCGGGGGCTTCGGCCAGGGCGGCGACCAGGGCGCTACCGACGACTACGCCGTCGGCATCCACGGCCATTGCGGCGGCGCTGGCCGCGTCCTTGATGCCAAAACCGGCCACCACCGGGGCGCCGGCACGCAGGCGCAGCTGGCGCAGGCGATCGCCCGCTGCGGTGGTGTCGAGCAGATTCGAAGCGCCAGTGACGCCGGCGAAGCTGACGTAGTACAGATACCCCTGGGCGCTGCTGCACAGCATGTCCAGACGCTGCTCGCTGGTGGTCGGCGAGGCCAGCGCGATCAACGCCAGGCCGACCTCGGTGAAGATGGCACGGGTCTCGGCCGCCTCTTCGGGCGGCAGATCCACCAATAGCAAGCCATCCACTCCGGCGGCGACGGCGGCCTCGGCAAAGCGCCGGGTGCCGTGGATCTCGATCGGGTTGAGGTAGCCCATCAGCACCACCGGGGTGGTGGGGTCTTCGCGGCGGAATTCGTGCACCGCTTCCAGCACATAGGCCAGGCCGGCGCCACGGCTCAGCGCGCGCTCGGAGCTGCGCTGGATGGTGGGGCCGTCGGCCATCGGGTCGGAAAACGGCACGCCGAGTTCGATCACGTCGGCACCGGCACGCACCAGCGCATGCATCACCGGCACGGTGGCCTCCAGCGACGGATCGCCGGCAGTGACGAAGGGGATCAGGGCCTTGCGGCCGGAATGGCGCAGCGCGTCGAAACGCGTGGCGATGCGGTCGGGCAGACGACTCATGCGCACCCCTCCACCAACTGCACGGCGTCCCAGGTTCCCCAATACATCAATCTCACGCTGCCTTCTCCGGTTTCATAGCGAACCGCGAACCCGCTGTGCGGATCGCGCCAAGTCAAATAAAGATCGTTGCCGTCACCGTCGCCATCATGCTGCGGTGCGACGCGATAGCCTGCCGGCAGGCGCGCACGCGCAGCGGTTTCGCTATCGCCGATGGAAATGCCGAACGGACCAACCGTCGCAGCATCGGTGACGTCGAAGCGCACGACACGCCCGTCCTGCAGCATCATCGACACGCCGGCGGGAAGCAGCCCCGCCTCCACGTAGTCGCAGCTTTCGACCGGGCCGACGTTGAAACGCTTCCAGGCCGCTTGCGGCGCAAGCTCGGCAAAACGCTGGCCTACTCGTACCGGGCCACTGCGGTCCAGCGCCGGCGCCGCCGCAGCGACGGCCAGCGCAGACGCAGACAGCAGCGCGACGCCGCCGACGAGGCTGCGCATGCGCCGTTCGATCACAGCACCAGACCCTCGCGCGCGGCGATGGTGTGCACGTCCTTGTCGCCCCGGCCGGACAGGTTGCACAGGATCAACGCGTCCTTGGGCATCTCGCGCGCGAGCTTGATCGACTGCGCCACCGCATGGCTGGACTCGAGCGCGGCCAGGATGCCTTCGGTATGCGCCAGTAGGTGGAACGCGGCCATCGCTTCGTCGTCGGTGATGCCCTGATAGACCGCGCGACCGCTGTCGGACAGGAACGAATGCTCGGGGCCCACGCCCGGGTAATCCAGGCCGGCGGAGATCGAATGGGTTTCGGTGATCTGGCCGTCGTCGTCGCAGATCACATAGGTGCGGTTGCCGTGCAGCACACCGGGGCGACCGGCTGCGATCGAGGCGGCATGGCGACCGGTGGCGATACCGTCGCCGGCCGCTTCGGCGCCGTAGATCTTGACGCCCGGGTCGTTGAGGAAGGCATGGAACAGGCCGATCGCATTGCTGCCGCCGCCGACGCAGGCGCTGAGCGCATCCGGCAGGCGGCCGTAGTCTTCCAGCATCTGCGCGCGCGCCTCGCGGCCGACTATCGCGTTGAAGTCGCGCACCATGCGCGGATACGGATCCGGGCCGGCCACGGTGCCGATGATGTAGAAGGTGTCCTGCACATTGGTGACCCAGTCGCGCATCGCCTCGTTGAGCGCGTCCTTGAGCGTGGCCGAGCCGGAGGTCACCGGGATCACCGTCGCGCCGAGCAGCTTCATGCGGTAGACATTGATCTTCTGCCGTTCGATGTCGGTGGCGCCCATGTAGACCACGCACTCCAGGCCCAGCCGCGCGGCGACCGTGGCGCTGGCCACGCCATGCTGGCCGGCGCCGGTCTCGGCAATGATGCGGGTCTTGCCCATGCGGCTGGCCAGCAGGGCCTGGCCGATGGTGTTGTTGATCTTGTGCGCGCCGGTGTGGTTGAGGTCTTCGCGCTTGAGCAGGATCTGCGCCCCGCCCACTTCGCGGCTCAGGCGCTCGGCGTGATAGATCGGACTGGGCCGGCCGACGTAGTGCTTGAGATCCTTGTCGTACTCGGCAATGAAGGCCGGATCCTGGCGCGCCTGGTCGTAGGCGGCAGACAGCTCCTGCAAGGGGCCGATCAAGGTCTCGGCGACGAACCGGCCACCGAATTTGCCGAAGTGGCCGGCAGCGTCCGGATAGGCGTAAAAGTCACTGATGGGCTGGGCCGACATGGAAATCCTCTGCAGCAATGCGGTCATACGAGAAGCACGCACTTTAGCTCAGCCAGCCGGTGCGTTAAATCGATAAGATTGCCGCAACCTGTGATCTGGACTCACACAATGAGTTACCCGCTTCCGCCGCTGGCTGCCTTGCGCGCCTTCGAATCTGCCGCGCGCCTGCAGAGCGTCAGCCGGGCTGCGCAGGAACTACACGTTACCCATGGCGCCATCAGCCGGCATGTGCGCACCCTGGAGCAATTGCTCGGAACCGCCCTGTTCACCCGCCAGGGGCGTGGCCTTGTGTTGACGGCAGCGGGCACGCGTCTGCGCGATGCGACCGGTGAAGGCTTCGCCTTGATCGGCGAGACCTGGGCTGGGCTGTTGCGACGCCCTGGCAGCGAGACGCCGCTGGTGCTGGGCTGTTCGGGCAGTCTGCTGGCGCGCTGGGTCATTCCGCACCTGGGCCGGCTGCAGCAGGACCTGCCGGATGTGCGGCTGCATCTGTCGGCCAGCGAACAAGCGCCAGGCCCGGACCTGGATGGCCTGGATGCGGCGCTGCTGCTGGACACCCCGCCTTGGCCCGGCGAATGGCAGGTGCACGAGCTGGGCGTGGAATGGATCGGCCCGGTGCTGAGCCCGCAGCTTGCATCCACGACGCAGCTCGACGGAAACGACCCTACCGCCCTGCTCGATCATGCCTTGCTGCACACGCGCTCGCGCCCGCAGGCCTGGCCGGAATGGGCACAGGCACATGGTGTGGTACCCGAGGCGCTGCGCTTCGGGACCGAATTCGAACATCTGGTCTATTTATTGGAAGCCGCTGCCGCCGGTCTGGGGGTGGCAATCGCACCGCAACCGTTGGTCACAGCAGATCTGGCTGCCGGACGCCTGCTGGCGCCCTGGGGATTCACGCCGACACGCGGGCGCTGGGTGCTGTGCGCCGCAAAACGCAATCCGGATCCGCGGATCGAGCGGCTTGCTGGTTGGCTACGCGGTGCATTGAGCGAAGATCAACTGCAGGCACGCGCTTAAACAGCATGCGCACCCAAGCGCAGGCATCAAGCAACCGCGTCATTGGGAAAACGGGCGACCAAGCAATCACCGCCAAAGCGAGCGACGAAGGTAGTCAAACGCTGCGGCACAAATCCCAAGCTCCGAATCCCGAATCCCGAATTTACGAGTCCCCAATCCCGAAACTCACGACATCTCGTGGCAATCGGCCCGGCGCACTTCTTCGACGAACTTGCGCATCATATGGCCGTCCTTGATGCCGGGCGCCAGCTCCACGCCGCTGGACACGTCCACGCCCCATGGCAGCGTCGCCACGATGGCGTCGAACACGTTGTCGGCCGTGATGCCGCCGGCCAGCAGGAACGGGCGATGCAGGCCGGTCGGCAACCGCGACCAGTCGAAGGTCTTGCCGGTGCCGCCGCCTGCGCCGGGCGCATGGCTGTCGAACAGGAAGCCGGCTGTATTGGGATAGGCCAGCTGCAAGGTGCGCGCGTTGGCGTCTTCACCATTGACGCCGGTGCTGCCCATCGGCACGGCCTTGAGATAGGGAAGATTGAAACTACGGCAGAACGCGTCGTCTTCTTCGCCATGGAACTGCAGCAAGGTCGGGCGTACGGTGCGGACCACCTCGCGCACTTCTTCCTTGGAATTGTTGCGGAACAGCGCCACCACATCGACCATCGGCGCGGTGGCCTGCCGCATCGCGCGCGCCTCGGCCGGTGCCACGCGGCGCGGGCTGCCGTGCGCAAAAATGAAACCTACCGCGTCCACACCCAACTCGCCTGCCAGTCGAATATCACCGGCGCGGGTCATGCCACAGAACTTGATACGGGTGCGGTACAGCGATCGATTCATTGGGTGACCTCAGCAGGCAGATGCCACTCTGCGGGATACAACGGCCCGACGAACACCAGGCCTTGTGGCGGCGCCGTCGGCCCGGCCACAGAGCGGTCGCGTCCGGCCAGCAACGTCGCGATCCAGTCGACCGGTTGTTCTCCGGTTCCGACCAGGATCAGCGAGCCAACAATATTCCGCACCATGTGATGAAGGAATGCATTGGCCTGGACCTGCATCTCCACCACTTCGCCAATCCGCTGCACGCTGATGGCCTGCAGGTTGCGGCGTGCATGTGGCGCCTGGCATTGCACGCTGCGAAATGCGTTGAAGTCGTTCTCGCCCAACAAGGCCTGCGCCGCTGTGTGCATGGCATCTGCATCCAGCGGGCGCCGCTCCCAGCTCAGGGTCTGCCGATACAGCGCGGGGCGTATCTGCCGATTGAGCAGACGATAACGATAACGGCGGGCACGTGCGGAAAACCGCGCATGGAAGTCGGCCGCCGCCGGCACGCACCAGCGCACCGCGATCGAGGGCGGCAGCCGCGCGGTGGTACCCAACGTCCAGCTGCGCGGGTCGCGGTGCGCGTCGCTGTCGAAATGCACTACCTGGCATTCGCCGTGGACGCCGGCATCGGTGCGGCCTGCGCAGATCACCTGTACCGGAGCATCGGCGACCGACGACAGGGCCGCCTGCAACCTGGCCTGCACCGTCGGCCCGCCGTGTTCTCCCAATTGCTGCCAGCCTTGAAACTCGCTGCCGTCGTACTCCACGCCCAGCGCGTAACGCATCGGAACCTGCCTGTTGTCGAATCGATTGAGTGTGCGGACCAAGCGCGGCCGGCAAAGCGTCGCGAGCGATCTTCAATGAGGGCGCAAACCGCGCGCAAGCACCAGTGTGAGGAGTGGCGATACCGCACCGGGCACCGACCGCGCGCGCCTGACGCTGAGCGCAGTGGTTTGTCAGTCGCCGTGCGCGGCGGCGCGCTCGGACCACACCGCCAGCGTTGTGCCACCGGGCTCCCGGAAATGAAATCTGCTGCCGCCCGGGAAGCCGAACACCGGCTTGACGATCTCGCCACCTGCGGCACGTATACGCTCGATCACTGGCGCCAGGTCGTCGGCATACAGCACTACCAGCGGACCCGCTTCGGCCGCTGCCGGCGCAATGGCACGGTAGAAACCACCGTCCAGGCGCCCGTCGTTGAAGGCCAGGTAATCCGGGCCATAGGCCTGAAACTGCCAGCCGAAAACCTGTTCGAAAAACGCGCGGCTGGCGTCCGGATCGATCGAGGCGAACTCCACGTAATCGATGCGACGCTCGCGTGCGGCACGCTTGTCTGCGGCAAGGCTGTCCATGGCCGGGCTCATGTCAGCTGCTCCAGCAATTCGGCCGCTTCGGCACGAGTAGCCTCATCGCCGGTGGCGGCGACTTCCAGCAACAGACCGCGTGCGGTGTCCTTGTCGCCCAGATCCATATAGGCCACTGCCAGCTCCAGCCGATCGCGGCCTGCGGACGTGAATTCCCTGTACGTCTGTGCGCCAGGCACGGCGGGAGCAATGGGAGATTGCGCGAAATCCAGGCTGTCCTGGGTGGCAACCGCTGCAGACGGCGCGACTGGCGGAAGATCGCTGATTGCGTGCTCCGGCTCCGGCTCCAGTTCCGGCGCAGGCGCTGGCTCGACGTACTCCGGCACAGCCACCGGAACCGGCGGCGTTGCACGCAACGACCGCCAATCCTCGCTGGTGACCACGACCGGCGCAGGCGCTGGCTCAGACAGCAGCGGCTCGCGGCGCAACACTTCCGACAGCGGCTGCTGCGCATCGTAAGCGCGCTCGTCTTCGCGCAGATTGGCCTGCTCGAATTCGGTCTCGTGCACCACGTCATATTCGCTGGGCTGGGTGGCGAGCTCGGCATCCTGCGGCTCTTCCGTCTCGGCTGCAGCACCCACCGGCACGAAGTCGAACTGACGACGCGGCAACGGCGGCAGCGGCGAGGGTTTGCGGCGACGCGCAGCCAGCCATGCGACCACGGCCGCAACGATCAACACCAGCCCGCCGATCAACCACAGCGGGAAACCGCCGCCCTGCTCCGCCGCAGCCGGCGTCTCCGACAGGCGCTTCTGCGCGGCGGCCAGATCGGTGTTCTTCATTGCGATCAAGGCTTGCTGTTGCTGCTTGAGTTTTTCCAGATCGGCCACGCGCGTGCGTAGATCCTGCAATTCCGCATCGCGGGTGGCGATGTCTTCCCTGGCCTGTTGCAACTGTTGGTTGGCCGCCATCTCGCCCTCGCCTTCGGCACTGGTGCCGGACGTGGCGCCGGCGGTGTTGGTCTGACTCGCCACTGCCGGGGCGATCTCGAGCCGCGCGCCGGCCCCCGCAGTGGTGGGCGCAGCAGGTGCTGCGGCTGTAGGCGGTGTCGCGGCAGCCGCGCCGGCGTCGGCCGGCTGCGGAATCGCCGAACGCGCCTGCCGCCACTGGGCAGCCTGCTCGCGCACCATCACTGCCGCTTCGGCCGCACCGACCTGGGCCAGCGCCTCTTCCTGCGGCGTCCGCAGCACCGCGCCCTGCTTCAAGCGATTGATATTTCCGCCGATGAAGGCCTCGGGGTTGGTCCGCAACAGCGCCAGCATGGTCTGATCCAGCGAATGCCCGCTGGAGCGCGCCACTGCGGCGGCGATTTCCGACAAGGTCTGGCCGGAGCGCACCGCCGGCAATGCATCGCCGGCCTGCGCGGCAGCGGCGGGGCTTGCACCGCGGCGTGCAGTTGGTGCGGTAGCGGCAGTGTTTTGATCGGCGCCTGCGGCAGCCGGCGTCGACACCGGGGACTGGCGGGTGATCGTATTGTTGGCACCGGCGCGCGGCGCCTCGATGGCCGGCCCGGCGATCGCAGCAGCGGTGTTGGGCGCATCGACCAGCGCGGAATACTCGCGCACCAGACGCCCCTGGCCCCACTCCACTTCGATCAGGAAGTTGATCGCCGGCTGGTCGACCACCTGGCTGCTGGTCACGCGGATCACCGCACGCCCGCGCGCATCCTGCGCGAACTGGAACTGCAGGCTGCTGACCAATCCCTGCGGGCGCTCCAGGCCAACCCGCGCGAAGGTTGTCGCCGATGCCAGCGCCACACGGGCGTTGTCGAGTTCGCCCGGCTCGTTGGAGATGACCGGAATCTCGGCCACCAGCGGTTGCCCAGGCCTGGACAGCACCCGGATATCGCCCAACCCTAACGCCATGGCGGTGCCACTGCAGACCATCAGCAGCAACGCACCTATCGCTTGTATCGGACGCATCGCGCCCCCGCCCCTATGTTTCATGGGCATCAATATAGCCGCTGAATGAGCGAAAAAGTCGGCCACCTCGCGCGGGGGGTGCACATGCCGTCGCGATGCGGCATCCATGCAGCAGGCCATCGGCAGCGTATTGGGTAGGAGCGCGCTTGCGCGCGACGAGGCATCGCTGGGAAAGCCCCGTCGCGCGCCAGCGCGCTCCTACTGACGAGCAGCGTGCTCAGCCTTCCTGTGCGACCAGCTCGGCCAGCTGCACGGCGTTGAGCGCGGCGCCCTTGCGGATGTTGTCCGAGACGATCCACAGATTCAGACCGCGCGGATGCGACAGGTCCTCACGGATACGGCCGACGAACACCGCGTCCTTGCCGGAGGCGTGCGTGACCGGGGTCGGGTAGCCGCCCGGCTTGCGCTCGTCCACCACTTCGATGCCGGGCGATGCTTCCAGCAACGCGCGCGCTTGCTCGGCAGTGATCTTGTCGCGGGTTTCGATCGCCACCGCTTCGGAGTGACCGTAGAACACCGGGACACGCACCGCAGTAGGATTCACCATGATCGTCTCGTCGCCCAGGATCTTGCGGGTCTCCCAGACCAGCTTCATCTCTTCCTTGGTGTAGCCGTTGTCCTGGAAATCGTCGATGTGCGGGATCAGATTGAAGGCGATCTGCACCGGGAAACGCTGCGGTTCGATCTGCTGGAAGCCCAGCAGTTCGCTGGTCTGCTTGCCCAGCTCTTCCATCGCCGAACGCCCGCCGCCGGAGACCGACTGATAGGTCGCCACATTGATGCGCTCGATGCCGTACTTGCGGTGGATCGGGCCGAGCGCGACCAGCATCTGCATGGTCGAGCAATTGGGGTTGGCAATGATGCCGCGCGGGCGCTGCTTGAGCGCTTCGGGATTGACTTCCGACACCACCAGCGGCACATCGTCGTCGTAACGGAACGCCGAGGAATTATCGATCACCACCGCGCCGGCAGCGGCGAACTTGGGGCCGTATTCCTTGGACACGCTGCCGCCTGCGGAGAACAGCGCGATGTCCACGCCGGTGGGATCGAAATCGGCCAGATCCAGCACATCGACCTTGCCGCCGTTGAACTCCACCTGCCCGCCGGCCGAACGCGACGACGCCAGCGCATACAGGGTGGCGACCGGGAAGTTGCGCTCGGCCAGGATGCTCAGCATGGTCTCGCCGACAGCGCCGGTGGCGCCCACGACCGCGACGTTGAAACGACGGTTTTCGTTGCTCATGAGATTGTCTTTATCGAAAGAGGAAAGAGGGGAACGCGCTTGCGCAGTGGGTTCGGGGAACCTCCAAAGCTGGCCGCGGAGGTTCCCTATCGTTTGGTCGTGGTGGTTTTGATCGCGCCGGTTTTGATCGCTTCGCCAGCGCTCGCATCCATGTGCACGCCGCCCTGTTTGGCAGCGGCCACTGCATCGGCATTGAGTGCGCTGGGCGGACGGCCGGCATTAGGGCCTTGGCCGAGCGCAGCGATCAGGTTGTCCACCGCCAGCTGCACCATGGCGCGGCGCGTTGCCAGGCTGGCACTGCCGATATGCGGGGTCAGCACCACATTGCGCAGGGCGAGCAACTCGGGGCGAACCACCGGTTCGCCCTCGTAGACGTCCAGCCCGGCACCGGCCAGGCGTCCATTGGCGAGCGCATCGGCCAGCGCGATTTCATCGACCAGGCCGCCACGCGCGATGTTCACCAGCGTGGCGGTGGCGCGCATCTTGCACAGCGCTGCAGCATCGATGATGTGGTGCGACTGCTTGGTGTACGGCAGCACCAGGACCAGGTGATCGGACTGCGCCAGCAAGGTGTCGAAATCCACGTACTGCGCGCCGAGCGTTTGTTCGGTCTCGGCCGGCAACTGGCTACGGTTGTGATACAGCACGCGCATGCCGAAACCGTGCGCACCGCGGCGGGCGATGCCCTGCCCGATCCGGCCCATGCCCAGAATACCGAGCGTGCTGCCGTGGATATCGGCGCCGAGCATGGTCTTGAACGACCACTGCCCCCACTGCCCATCGCGCAACCAGCGCTCGGACTCGGTGATGCGGCGCGCGGTGGCCATCAGCAACGCGAAGCCGAGATCGGCGGTGGTTTCGGTCAGCACGTCCGGCGTGTTGCTGGCCAGGATGCCGGCCGCACTCAGCGCGTCGAGAGCGAGATTGTTGTAGCCCACACCGACGTTGGCGATGGCGCGCAACTGCGGTGCGGACGCGATTTCCGCCGCACCGATACGCTCGTTGAGGGTGATCAAGGCACCGTCCAGCGATGCCAGTCGCGCGACCAGGTCAGCCGGCGAATACGCGGTGACGCGCTCGGTGGTGGTCAGCTCGAAATGTTCGCCCAGCTGCGCGACGACATCGTCGAACAGCGGCTGACTGACCCACACCTTGGCGCGCCGCGACTCAGACATCGAGCTGACCGGGAATACGTGGCGACACCTCACCCACATCGCCGCATTGGGCGCGATGACGCAAGGCCTGATCCATCAATACCAAGGCCATCATCGCCTCGGCGATCGGCGTGGCGCGAATGCCCACACAGGGGTCATGGCGACCGGTGGTGATCACATCTACCACGGCGCCCTCGGCATCCACCGTTGCGCCGGGCAGGCGCAGACTCGAGGTCGGCTTGAGCACCATCGAGGCAGTGATCGCCTGGCCGGTGGAAATGCCGCCCAGGATGCCGCCGGCATGGTTGCTGAGAAAGCCTTCCGGGGTGATCAGATCGCGGTGTTCGGTACCCTTCTGCGCAGCGCTGGCAAAACCGTCACCGATCTCCACGCCCTTGACCGCATTGATGCTCATCAGCGCGGCAGCCAGTTCGGCATCGAGCTTGCCGTAGATCGGCTCGCCCCAGCCCGGCGGCACGCCTCCGGCCACCACGTCCACGCGCGCGCCGACCGAATCGCCGGACTTGCGCAGCGCATCCATATAGGTTTCCAGCTCCGGCACCTGCTCGGCATGCGGCCAGAAGAACGGATTGTCCTCGACCGCAGTCCAGTCGAACCCGGTCGGACGGATCTCGCCCAGTTGCGATAGGAACCCACGCACCAGCACGCCGTGGCGCTGCTTGAGCCACTTCTTGGCGATCACGCCGGCAGCCACACGCATGGTGGTCTCGCGCGCGGACGAACGCCCACCGCCACGCGGATCGCGGATGCCGTACTTCTGCCAATAGGTATAGTCCGCGTGCCCGGGGCGGAACTGCTGGGCGATGTTGCTGTAGTCCCTGCTGCGCTGATCGGTGTTGCGGATCAGCAGGCCGATCGGCGTGCCGGTGGTGCGGCCTTCGTAGACGCCGGACAGGATCTCGATGTCGTCGGCTTCGCGGCGTGCCGAGGTATGCCGGCTCTTGCCGGAGGCACGCCGCTGCAGATCGTGGGTGAAGTCTTCCGGCGCGATCTCCAGGCCCGGCGGGCAACCGTCGACCACGCAGCCGATCGCCGGCCCATGCGACTCGCCGAAGGTGGTGACCGTCAACAGGCGGCCGAAACTGTTACTGCCCATGACGGCATCCTCTCAACATTGCAGCAGGTGGCATGGCGCGCAGCAGGCGCGGCAGATGACGTGCCGCCACCAGCATCGGCGCCACCGCGAACAAGCCGCTGAACACCAGCAAAAACACATCCAGCCGGTGACGCCCGCTGAGCAGCCAATCGGCAAGCAGATACAGCGCAGCGCCGACGCCGACCAGCAGGCCCAGTGCCACGACCAGCGTACGGCGCCGATGCGCGTGCAATGTCGCATCCGAACTGACCACCACGATCCAGGCCGAGACCAGGCCGAAAAACGCCATCAGGCCAAAACCGATCTCCGCCGCCGCGCTCAACCAGCGCTGTTGCCAGGGACCGCCGTACATCGGGTCGAACAGGCGGTACACCACGTCGAGCAGGCCGAGCGGAATGCCGACACCGAAGATGGACACCGGCACCAGCAACAGCAGATCGCTCAACTGCGGCCGCGGCGTGGACGACGATTCAGCGCGCACTTGCCAGCTCGGCGATGCGCGCGCCGTGCGCGATCAGCTCGCGGCATTCGACCGCGAAGATGCCCATCTGCCCGACCTTGAACTCGACCCAGGCCAGATCCACTTCCGGCAGCAGCTTGATCAGGTGCTGCTCGGACTCGCCCACTTCGCAGATCAGCAGGCCATCTTCGCTGAGGTGCAGCGGCGCATCGCGCAGGATCTTCAGCACCAGATCCAGGCCATCGTCGCCTGCGCGCAGCCCCAGCTCCGGCTCATAGGAATATTCCTGCGGCAGTGCGTCGGTTTCGTCGTTGGTGACATACGGCGGATTGGTGACGATCAGGTCGTACTGGCGGCCACCCAGCCCGGCGAACAGGTCGGACTTGAGCAGGGTGACGTTGTCGGCATGCAGGCGCGCCTTGTTTTCGGCGGCCAGTGCGAGCGCGTCGTCGCTGATGTCCACGCCGTCCACGTCCCACTGCGGGTTGTAGTGGCCCATGGCGATGGCGATGCAGCCCGAGCCGGTGCACAGGTCCAGCGCACGGGTGACTTCGCGGCCGCCCAGCCAGGGCTCGAAGCCGGCTTCGATCAGCTCGGCGATCGGCGAGCGCGGCACCAATGCGCGCGCATCGCTCTTGAAACTCAGGCCGGCAAACCAGGCCTCGCCGGTCAGATACGCCGCCGGCACGCGCTCGTTGATGCGGCGCTCGAACAGGCCCAGCACCTGCTCCTTTTCCGAGCGCAGCAGGCGCGCCTGGCCATAGGCCGGGCCCAGATCGTGCGGCAGATGCAGGCTGTGCAGGACCAGCTGGGTGGCCTCGTCCAGCGCATTGTCGTAGCTATGACCGAAGGTCAGACCGGCTGCATTGAAACGGCTGGTGCCGTAGCGGATCAGGTCGATGATGGTGTGCAGTTCGTCGGCCGCGGCGGCAGTCATGGCAACAACTAAAGAGGAATCGGCCCCCGATTATAGAGGTCGGATCGGTATCATGAGCGTCCGTTGCACTGGAAACCGCCATGTTCAATCGCAATACCGGCATCGTGCTGCTGGTGGCGCTGGCCGCCGGCCTGGGGCTGTTGCTGGGCCAGAAGTTTCTCGGCGCCGCGCCCAGCTCGCCCTGGCCGCCTACCCGCACCATCACCTTTTATCCGCAAGCACGCACCCTGCCGCAGTTCAGCCTGCGCCAGTCCGATGGTACCCAGCTGGTGCCCGGTGAGCTGAAGGGGCATTGGACGCTGGTATTCCTCGGCTTTACCTTTTGCCCGGACGTCTGCCCCACCACCTTGACCGATCTGGCGGTGGCACAGCAGCAGTGGGCAAGCATTCCGGATGGGCTACGACCGCGCGTGCTGTTCGTGTCGGTGGACCCGCAGCGCGACCCGCCGGCACGCCTGGGCGAATACGCGCATGCGTTCCACAAGGACACTTTGGCCGCCACTGCCGACGTGCCGGCGCTGGAGCGCTTCGCCACCGCACTTGGCTTCGTGTTTCAGAAGGTGCCGGGCAAGGGTTTTGCGGACAATCCCAACGACTACAGCATGGATCACTCGGCCGGCATCGCCGTGCTCGACCCGCAAGGCCGCCTGGCCGGCCTGATCCGCCCCCCGCTCGACCCCAAGGCGATTGCCGCCGACCTCCAACAGCTGACCAAGGTAACCGCTCCGTGAGTCTCGTCACTTCCCTGACCTACGTGCTGCCGCACCGGTTGCTGTCCTCAATGGCGCGTGCGCTGGCCTATTCCGAGACACCATCCACCAAGCAATGGTTGATCGACACGGTGACGCGCAAGTTCGGCGTGGACCTGAGCGAAGCACTGGAACCGGACCCGCGCGCCTATCCCACCTTCAATGCGTTCTTCACCCGCGCCTTGAAGCCGGGCGCACGCGTGCCCGATGCCGATCCTGCGGCGCTGCTGATGCCTGCCGACGGCCGCATCAGCCAGCTCGGCCCGATCGAGAACGGCCGCATCTTCCAGGCCAAGGGGCAGTCGTTCACCGCCGCCGAACTGCTTGGCGATGCCGAGGCGGCGCTGCCGTTCAACGATGGCCTGTTCGCCACCGTCTATCTCTCGCCCAAGGACTACCACCGCGTGCACATGCCGTGGACCGGCACCTTGCGCGAGACCGTGCATGTGCCCGGCCGCTTGTTCAGCGTGGGCCCGGATGCGGTGCGCAATGTGCCGCGCTTGTTCGCGCGCAACGAGCGTCTGGTGTGTCACTTCGACACCGACTTCGGCCCGATGGCCTCGGTGATGGTGGGCGCGCTGCTGGTGTCGGGCGTGGAGACGGTGTGGAGCGGCGTGGAGATTCCGCGCTATGGCGATCGCATCACGCGCAAGGATTATCGCGGCAAGGGCATCGTGCTGGAGCGGTTTGCGGAAATGGCGCGCTTCAACTATGGGTCTACTGTGATCGTGTTGCTGCCGCCAGGTGTCGCGAAGCTCGAAGCTGGACTTGCTGCAGAGACATCGGTTCGCTTAGGACAATCGCTCGCACGTCGCCAGACAAGCTGATTACAGCGGCGCGTGACACCTCCGGCTTCACACCCAACGCGGCAATCGGCGAATGCGGCGAGCGACTCCGCCGCTGTAGGAGCGGGCCTGACCGCGACGGGCATTCTCGATGACGTTCGTGCACCAGCGAGATTCACTCCGAATGCGGCGATCGGCAAATGTGGCTAGCGATGCCGTTGTAGGAGCGGGCCTGGCCGCGATGAGGCATTCTCGATGACGTTCGGGCGCAGGCGCGTTTCGCACTCCCAGCCTCCAATTTAGAGCGTGCCCGCCCACCCTAGAGCTACCGGGACGGCTTCATCGCGGGCAGGCCCGCTCCTACAGGAGCTGGGTCCAGCCCGCAGCTCGCCGACGCGATACCGCTTCCGCAAGTCAGCGGTCACAGCCCGCCAGCTTGATGTTCTGCCCCGGCTTGAGCGCATAGCCCGGCGCCTTCAGGCGATTGGCCTTGGCCAGCTCCTTGATCTCGCACTGATACTTCTGCGCGACGCGGCCGAGCGTGTCGCCCTTGGCGACGGTGTAGCTGCGCGCCTGCTTGGCCTTGGGCTTGGCGACGACCGGCTGGCCGGTCGCCACGGTGGTCGGCACGCCGGCCATCGGGCTGACATCGCCTACTGCCACGCTGGGCACGTACTCGGGGGCGCCGCTGCTGCGCACGATCGCACTGTTGAGGTCGGCAGTGATCAGCGTGCGCGCCAGATCCGCACGCGGGCCGTTGACGCAGTAGCGCGTGTACAGGCTGGCGATGCGGTTGGTGGCATTGATGACGGTGCCGGCCGGAATCCAGCCATCGGATTCATAGCGCGGATTGAGATTGCGCAATGCACGCATATAGCCGTCGCGCGTGCCCATGCTGCCCAGACAAATGGTGAGCTCGTAGATGGTCGTCGACTTGGCGAGCTTGAGCGTGGCCGGCTGCGCGTCGAGCTTGGCGAAATCCACGCCGTACTGGCGCGGATGCAGGAAGATCCAAGCTGCGGCGATCACCATCGGCACGTAGTCCTTGGTTTCGGCCGGGAACTGGTTGTACACGTCCTGCTCCCAGAACCCGCGTCCGCCGCTCTGCGAGAACACGCGCGCTGCGCGGCCCTCGCCACCGTTGTAGGCGGCCAGCGCCAGTTCGATGTTGCGGTTGAGCCCGGCCATGCGCTCGTTGAGGTATGCGGCGCTGGCTTCGGCGGCACTGCGTGCATCGAAGCGCGTGTCGAAGCCGGTGCCGTCCGGGCCCAGCCCGAAACGACGCCCGGTGGCCGGCATGAACTGCATCAATCCCGCCGCACCGGCGCGCGAGCTAGCGTGCACCTTGCCGTTGGATTCCTTGGCCATGATGCCGAACAGCAGCGCTTCGGGCAGGCCGCGTTTCTGCCATTCCGGCCACATCACCCCGCGCAGGTTGCTGTAGTTCTCGTAGCTGGTCAGCAGCGCCGGGCGCATGTCGGTCAGCCAGCGGCGGATACCGGCCTGCACCGCCGGGTTGTACTGCACCATCTTGTCGAAATCGTGGCGCTGGTCATTGAGCATCGTGGCCGCACGTGCGGCTTCTGGCACGCCGTTGTTCGCCGGGCCGAGATGATCCGGGTCGGCCTGCAGCAAGCTGTCGTCGTCTTCCGGGTCTTCGGCGGCCGGGGCCTCGGCGTCGGCGCGCGCCTTCAGCAGGCGCTTGTAGGTGGCCAGCTGATTGGCGACCAGGCAGCCGCGCTGCTTGATGCAGGCATCGATGACGTCTTCCATGTCCTCCAGCGCGGCATCGCCTTCGGTAGTGCCCTTGGGGTCGGAGTTGTTCACCAGCACCAACGCATCGCGATAACGCTTTTCGGCGGCGGCCATGCGGGCATCGAGCACGGCCGCCTTCTCCGTGTCGCGTTTGGAAATGGCGTGGGCAGCGGGGACGACAGACATCAGCGCCACCAGTGCCAGAACCGGCCATGGGCGCAAAGCAAAATGAGCGAGCGGCATCGTAGGCAGTACAGCGGAAAGGCAGGCAGGGTAGCCGCCGGGGCGACACCGGGGCAAGGCGGCACCGCCGGCAGGGTCAGTGGGCCGTTAGATTGATCGATGGATTAGGTGGTTGGAATGGCTGCTGGCTGGTTCCGTGAGTCGCGCCCGTTGCTCCTGCGAGTTGCCCGGCGGCATGGCTCTTTGACGTCTCGCGCCAGCGTGCGGACTCACTGTGCCACCACGATGCCCCACCGGGATTGCCAGCGAGCATTGCCGGATAGAATCACGTTTTCCCACCGGATCTGCGCAATGGCCTCGTTCCTGCTCGGCAAAGGCGTCACCGACGACATCGCGGTGATGCTGGAAGGACGCCTCGGCAACCGCCACGGCCTGGTCGCCGGCGCCACCGGTACCGGCAAGACCGTCACCTTGATGACCCTGGCCGAAGGCTTCTCGCGGCTGGGCGTGCCGGTGTTCCTGGCCGACGTGAAAGGCGACGTGGCCGGTCTGGCGGTTGCCGGCGACGGCGCAGCCGGCGTGTTGCAGCGCGCCACGGAAGTGGGCATCACCGATTACGCGCCGGCCGCCAACCCGGTGGTGTTCTGGGATCTGTACGGCAAGCTCGGCCACCCGGTGCGCACCACCGTCAGCGAGATGGGCCCCACCCTGCTCGCGCGCATTCTGGAACTCAACGACACCCAGTCCGGTGTGCTGGACATCGTGTTCAAGCTGGCCGACGACCGTGGACTGCTGTTGCTGGATCTGGACGACCTACGCGCGCTGCTGGCGTTGGTAGTGGAAGAACGCAAGGAGCTGTCCACCAGTTACGGGCTGGTCTCCAGCCAATCGGTGGCCGCGATCCAGCGCTCCTTGCTGCGTCTGGCGCAGGACGGCGGCGAGCAATTCTTTGGCGAGCCCGCATTGGAACTTGCCGAGCTGATGCGCGTGGCGCCCGATGGCCGTGGTGTGATCGGCATCCTGGCGGCCAACCAATTGGTGCTCAAGCCGAAGCTGTATTCCACCTTTTTGCTGTGGCTGCTGTCGGAACTGTTCGAGCGTTTGCCCGAGGTGGGCGACCTGGAACAGCCCAAGCTGGTGTTCGTGTTCGACGAAGCGCATCTACTGTTCGACGACGCGCCCGCCGCGCTGGTGCAGCGTATCGAACAGGTGGTGCGGCTGATCCGTTCCAAAGGTGTGGGCGTGTACTTTTGCTCGCAGTTTCCCGACGATATTCCGGACAACATCCTCGGCCAGCTCGGCAATCGCGTGCAGCACGCGCTGCGCGCCTACACCCCGCGCGACCAGAAGGCGGTCAAGACCGCAGCGCAGACCTTCGTCGCCAATCCCAAGCTCGACGTGGCAACCGCGATCTCCAGCCTGGGTACCGGCGAGGCGCTGGTGTCGCCGCTGCAAGGCAAGGGCGTGCCGGCACCGGTGCAGCAAACGCTCATCGCCCCGCCACGCTGCCGCATGGGCGCCATCAGCGAGACCAGACGCGCGCAGGTGCGCGCGGCCAGCCCGGTCGGCACCCGCTACGACACCGCGATCAACCGCGAATCAGCTGCCGAACTGCTGGCGCGCCGCGTCGAACAGATCGCCGAACACAACGCCGCACCGCCGGCACGCACGCGCGAAGATGACGATGCGCACGACAGCGGCTTCGGTAAGGCGGTCAAGGACGCGGTGTTCGGCACCAGCCGCCGCCAGGGCATGCTCGAAGCGATGGCCAAGCAGACCTCGCGCACGGTGGGCAACAAGATCGGCCAGCAGATCGTGCGCGGTATTTTCGGCAGTATTTTTGGTGGGAAGCGCTGAGTAGCCACGCACACAAAACGACAAGACAAAACCAATGAGCAAGGACGCAACAATACTGCTGTTCCGCTGTCTGACTGCAAGCACGATCATTGGGGCGGCAACGGCCACTGCCCGGCAACCAGCTCCAATTGAAGCGTGGCCGCTACAACAGCAGCACCTGCTTGCCGGCCGCTACACCGGCAAACTGCAGCCCTACACGCAAGACTGCCAAGCCGTCCGCGCCGATCTTGTTCTCCACAAGACAGGAAAACCAAGCGACAACAGCCGACGCTACACATTGAAGACGACCTGCATCGCTGGCGCCGCGCGACATACCGCCCCCAAAACCATGGTCGGATCCTGGTGGATTGACCAGATAGGCGGAAGCTGCCTAATGCTCAGCTTCGAAGACCCCAATGATCCGATGATCGGACCCAATATCTACGGGTTTCGCATCGAACAGGACACCATCTCCGAGCGCCATGCGCATCGCACCGACTACGCCCTGGCCCAGGATGGCCACAATTGCCACAGCGGCAATCCGCCAGAGGATCAGGACAAAGTGCTGCGACGTGTGCGCTGATCTTTGAGCATGGATTCATGATGCTGTGAGTTGCGCACCTTTGCACCCAGCACTACTCAAGAGCGGAACCTGCACTCGGCATTTTTTGCCACGCGAGCAACAAGAATCGCTTGCGTCGACGGCCGCAGAATTCAGGTCTGCGGCAGCGTCGTCTTTGTGCGCAAGCGCGTTGCATGCAGATAGCGACACGCGGCGACACCACAACGACAAACGTTCGCGCGGCGCACGAGATCGGCTACGCCAACACGCCATGCAACCTGGCGTACTGCAGCAACATGATGGTCTTGGCATCGGCGATCTCGCCTGAGCCGATCATCGCCAGCGCTGTATCCAGTGGCAGTTCCAGCACCTGGATCTCTTCGCCGTCTTCTTCGAGTCCGCCGCCATCACTGACCTTGTCGCCATCGAAGTATTCGCCGACAAAGAAATACAGACGTTCGGTCACCGAACCCGGGCTCATGAACGCCTCGAACACCTTGCGCACGTTGTCGATGCGGTAGCCGGTTTCCTCTTCGGTTTCCTTGCGGATGCAGGTCAGCGCATCGTCCTGGTCAAGCAAGCCGGCACAAGCTTCGATCAGCATGCCGTCGGCGTTGCCGTTGAGCAGTGTCGGCAGGCGGAACTGGCGGGTCAGCATCACCGTCTGCTTGGCGCGACTGTAGAGCAGGATCGTGGCGCCATTGCCGCGGTCGTAGGCCTCGCGCGACAAGGTCTGCCAGCGGCCGTCCTTGCGCTGAAAATCAAAGGTGACCTTGCGCAGCACATACCAATTGTCCGACAGCACATCGATGCTGCGAATACGAACCTGCGGGTTGCCGGTGGCGGATGGACTCAAGCGACACTCCTTGTGATGCGAGCGACGGTAGTGCCACGCACGTGGCGCGTCTGGTCGCTCGAAAGATCCGCAATGACTGCGGCGGGTCGACAGTCTACCGATCACCAGGATCCGGAGCATTACGTCATCTACTGAAGCACTGCACGTATCGCATATCGACATGTAAAGGCCTGCATTGCGATCAGTACGTACTAGGCCAATGACTTCCACGCTGCCGGTCATTCAGACCGCGACGCTGCACGGTCGACTGAAGCACGGAAGTGCGTACGTCACTAGGATGAAGAAACGCACGACCGCGACGTGGGCAATGCTCGCGCGACCGGCAATGCGTCGCGATCACGCCTCCATACGCAACGCCGGCACCGCTTCGCAAAATCTCCAATTGCCATCACGTGCTCCTTGAGCAAGACGCTTTCTTCGATAGCGCACGGCCCACTGAACCGTCGATACCGACGTCCGACCTTGGGCAGTTCGTGTCATTCCACATGCGGCTACGGGCCAAGCCCCCACCCGCTGCCGTGCATCACCGGGCTCAACAGGCAGGCGCCGTTAGATCCCAATTGCACGGCGACGCGCACCACCGCACAATCCCTTCACATCACACGCTTGGGGAGCGTCATGGAAGACCGTTTTCGCGCACGCAAGGTTGCAGTGCAGGCCGCACCGGCACCGTTCTGGACCCGCATTCCCGCCATCGCCACCTACCCGCTGCGCGGCTCGGCGCTGTACGCGCTGATTGCGCTGACCCTGTGCAGCGCGCTGCTGGTGTTGCCAGGCATCCTGAAACTGCTGATCGCCGGCGTGCTGGGCATGGCGACCTACACCTATGCCTTCGACATCCTGCGCCACAGCGCAGATGGGCAAGCCGACGCACCGCGACTCGGCTACAACACGTTCGATAGCGCGGTACTCAGGCTGATTCTGCTGGCGTTTGCGCTGGGCATCGTCATCGGTGCGGCCGGCGTACTGGCAGGCAAACCCGGCTTGACCATCGCGTATCTGGTGGTGCAGCTATTGCTGCCCGGCATGATGATTGCGCTGGCCATCGACGGCAGCCTGCGCCGCGCACTCAACCCGGCAGTGTCGATCGACATGGCGCTGCGCATCGGCTGGCCGTACCTGGCCGCCTACGGCCTGCTGTATGTGATCCAGGGCAGCGGCACGGCAGCGGTGTTCATTTCGGTGAAATATCTGCCGCCGGTCGTGCGCGAAGCGACCGTTGTGATTGCCTCCATCTGGAGCCTGTTCGCCAGCTTTCATCTGATGGGCTATCTGGTGTACCAGTACCACGAAGAACTCGGCTATCTGCCCAGCAATGGCGCGGCAGTCGAGCGCGAAGACCCGGATCAACGCCTGCTAGACGAAGCAGAGCAGTACCTGCGCGACGGACATGCCGACGAAGCCTTTCAAGCGTTACGCGGCGCGGTGCGATCACGCGCAGTGAGCCTTGCCGTGCATGAGCTGTATCGGCGTCTGCTGCGCCAACATCATCGCAACGACGAACTGCACGACCATACCCGCCACTACATCAATCGCTTGCTGCAGGAAAAACAGGAGCGCCGCGCACTCGCCTTGCAGCGCGAAGCATTGGACAGCAATCCCGCATTTACACCGCTGACGCCTGAGCAAGCCACGCTGCTGGCCGAGCGCGCCAAGATGGCCGGGCAATTCCAGCTGACGACCGACGGCCTGCTAGCTGCCATCGGCACATGGCCGCGCGACGTGATGCTACCGGCGTGGTCGCTCGACGCGGGCTTACTGCTGGCCGAACGTTTCGGCCGCGACGACCAGGCGCGTGCCGTGCTGCAGAACGCGCTGGATCAGTGCGACAACGATGCACTACGCGCGAAGCTGGAAGCGGCGCTGAAAGCGGTGGCGATTCAACCGGCTTGAGTGGCTGGCAAAATTTTTGAGGTAGCTAATCGGATCTTCCGTCATCGGACAGTCCCGCGGCGTGTACTGCTCGCGACCATGCACGCCGAGCATCTTGATTGGTCCTTGTCCGCTCACCGTCGTGGAACCTTACGCGGCATGGATGCCGCGTAAGAGCCTACAGGGACGTACTTGCAGCGTGTCCTGCGATGGTGGGCGGGCAAGGGCCCTGCAGCAAGCCCGCATCACCGAGGGCGCGGTGCCCTCACCGCACCAGAAAGTGAGTCGGCTGTTTTGTTGAAAACCTGCACACCGACCATCTCCACTGGTCCTTGCCCACCCACCGTCGCGGGACCTTACGCGGCATGGATGCCGCGTAAGAGCTTACAGGGACGTACTTGCAGCGTGTCCCGCGATGGTGGGCGGGCAAGGGCCCTGCAGCAAACACGCATCACCGAGGGCGCGGTGCCCTCACCAGAGAGTTGATCGGTTGCTTTGTTTAAAACCATGCACACCGACCATCTCGACGGGTCCTTGCCCGCCCACCATCGCGGGACCTTACGCGGCATGGATGCCGCGTAAGAGCCTACAGGGACGTACTTGCAGCGTGTCCCGCGATGGTGGGCGGGCAAGGGCCCTGCAGCAAACCCGCATCACCGAGGGCGCGATGCCCTCACCGCTCCAGAGAGTTGATAGGTTGCTTTGTTTAAAACCATGCACACCGACCATCTCCACTGGTCCTTGCCCGCCCACCGTCGCGGGACCTTACGCGGCATGGATGCCGCGTAAGAGCCTACACGGACGTACTTGCGGCGTGTCCCGCGAGGGTGGGCGGGCAAGGGCCCTGCAGCCAAACCGCAGATCACCTGCACTGCAATCGATAGGCGCTAATGGTCGGTTTGTCGCAGCAAGCCAGCAAGCCGAACCAACTCACCCATTGTCGAGCAGAAAGCGCGCCTTGTTGGCTTGGCCTTGCTCCGGAAACTGCTCCAGCACCAGCCGCAACAAGCGCGTACGCTGCGCGCCGTCCTGCAGCTCGCCATGGCGCAAGGCCAGTACGAACCAGTGCTGCGCCAACTCCGCGCGCGACGCACTGAGTTCGCATTCTTTCAACAGCCGCTCGGCGTCGGCCAGCAGCCCATTGCGCATGCACGCACCGATCAAGGCTAGCCGTGCCGGCAGCGCGCAATCAATCTTGGCCTTGCTCAACTCGGCAGCGACCGCCAGCTGGATGCGCGTCTGCTCGGCGTGGTGCGTCTGCAGCTGCAACAGCGTCTGCGCATGCCGCAAGCTGTCCTGGCGATGGCCAGCGTTGCGCGCGGTGCGATAACGCGCCAGTGCCACCTCCAGATTGTGCGGCTGCTCGCCGGCCAACTCGGCCAACAGGCGCTCGGCCTCCACGTTTTCCATGCGCCCCAGATGCCGCTGCGCGCGCTCCCAGCGATCGTCCACCAGCACTGCATCGCTCTCTTCCATGAAGGCAGGTCGGGTGCGCCGCAACAGCACCAGCAAGGCACCGAGCAGCGCGCCACTGACCAACCCGCCGGCATGCGCCTCGAAGGCGACCGCAGCATTGTCGCTCGACAACAGGCTGTAAAGCTCCCAGCCCAACCATAGCGGCAACAGCAGAATCGCCGGGCCGCGCACATAGTTGAATACCACGAAAAACCAGTAGAAAAACCGTACTTTGCGCCGCCCCCAGACCACGCAGAACGCGCCCATCAATGCAGCGATCGCACCGGATGCGCCCAACCCGCCGCCCGGCTCGCCCCAGCGCCACCACAGGCTGGCCACGCTGGCGCCGAACCCGCCGAGCAGATACAGCAGCAGAAACCATCCACTGCCGATCGCCCCTTCCAATAGGGTGCCCAGCGCCAGCAGGAACAGCATGTTGCCCAGCAGATGATCGAAACTGCCATGCAGAAATGTCGCCGTCAGCATCCGTGCCGGCGACCACTCCGAACTGCGCTGCAGATGGCGCAGCGTAAACACCTTGGACAGGCGCGCGTCGTAGGGCGCACGCAATGCGCGCCATTCGCGCAAACGTTCCTCGTCCTCGAACAGCGTGCCGCTGCGCAATGCCTGCGCGAACGCCACATCGTTCATCGTCAGATGCGCCAGATACGCGATGCGCTGACGCGCCGGCACGCTACCCAGCCTGGCCTGGCGCGCGGCGCGCAGCTTGGCCTCGCCGGTCTGCTCCAGATAGCGCGCGTGGACTTGCGCCTCCAACGCGCCCAGCCCGGAGTCGACGTAATAGCGCACCGCGTTTTCGACCAAAGCGTCGTCCTTGCGCTGATAGCCCAGGTAGACCACCACATTGATCAGCACCAGCAGCAGCGTCACCCAGGGAATGTTCTGGCGCGACCAGGGCTTGTGCAGCGGCATCAGCAACATGACAACGTCCGTGTCCCAGAAAGCGTAAAGCTTCGCCGTGCGACGGCAGATGCGCAAGCCGGCCATGCGCGCTAGCATCGCGGCCCCGCTGTCGGATACACCGCCCATGAGCCGCTGGCGCCCGCCCGCCGAAAAAAGCACCGCACTGATCACGCCCGACGGCCACGCCCGGCTCAAGGCCGAGCTGGAAGAGCTGTGGCGCGTGCGTCGGCCGGAGGTGGTGCGTGCGCTGGCTGCAGCCGCTGCAGAAGGCGACCGCTCGGAGAACGCCGAGTACACCTATCGCAAGAAGCAGCTGGGCGAGATCGACCGCCGCGTGCGTTATCTGAGCAAACGGCTGGAAGCGCTGCGCGTGGTGGATACCGCACCGACCGATCTGCGCGCGGTGTTCTTCGGCGCACAGGTCGAACTGGAAGACGCCGACAGCGGCGAGCTGCTGCACTACCGCATCGTCGGCCCGGACGAAACCGACGCGGGCCGCGGCTGGATCAGCATCGACTCGCCGCTGGCGCGCGCATTGCTGAAAAAACGCGTGGACGATGAGTTCGAAGCGCAGCTGCCGTCGGGCAAGCACACCTTCGTGGTGGTGTCGGTGGATTACGCGAGCCAGTAGCCGCGCGAATCTGCTGACCTGTAGGGGCGCACTTGTGCGCGACAGGGCGTTATCGATAACGCCTCTTCGCGCGCAAGCGCGCTCCTACGGACCGCGGTGTCCCGACACCTGACCGGTTACACCATCTGCAGATTCAACGACCGTCCTTGCTGGATCGGGGCATTGGCCGGCAATGCATCGCCGAACAGATCGTGCTCATCGCTGTCAGTGATCTCCACATCGACCAGATCGCCGATCTTCAATCCAAGCTCGCCGCCGTTCTGGATATGCACCAGCCCGTCGATTTCCGGTGCGTCCGCGCGCGAACGGGCCACCGCGATATCGTCTTCGATCAGGTCGACCAGGCATTGCTGCACGCTGCCGATCTTGGCTTCCAGCCGCGCGGCGGAAATCTCCGCCTGCTTGGCCATGAAACGCGCCAGCCGCTCCTGCTTGAGCTCTTCCGGCACTGGGTCCGGCAATGCGTTGGCGCTGGCGCCTTCCACCGGCGAATACGCGAACGCACCGACGCGATCGAGCTGGGCCTGATCCAGGAAGTCGAGCAGGGATTCGAATTCGGCATCGGTCTCGCCGGGGAAACCGACGATGAAGGTGGAGCGCACCGTGATCTCCGGGCACATCGCCTTCCAGCGCTGCACGCGCTCCAGCGTCTTCTCCACCGCGCCCGGACGCTTCATCAGCTTGAGGATGCGCGGGCTGGCGTGCTGAAACGGGATGTCCAGGTACGGCAGCAGCTTGCCTTCGGCCATCAGCGGAATCACATCGTCCACGTGCGGGTACGGATACACGTAATGCAGGCGCGTCCACACGCCCAGCTCCGACAAACCTTCGCACAGCGCCTTCATGCGGGTTTGGTACATGCGGTCGCGCCACGGGCGCTCGGCGTATTTCAGATCCACGCCGTAAGCCGAGGTGTCCTGCGAGACCACCAGCAATTCCTTGACCCCGCCGCGCACCAGCCGTTCGGCTTCGCGCAGTACTTCATCCACCGGGCGCGAGGCCAGATCGCCGCGCATCGACGGAATGATGCAGAAACTGCAGCGGTGGTTGCAGCCTTCGGAAATCTTCAGATACGCGTAATGGCGCGGGGTCAGCTTGATGCCGTAGTCGGGCACCAGATCCACGAACGGGTCGTGGCGCGGCGGCAACGCGGCGTGCACCGCCTCCATCACGCTCTGGTAGTCCTGCGGACCGGACACCGCCAGCACCTGCGGGTAGGCCTCGCGGATCTGCTCCGGGCGCTTGCCCAGGCAGCCGGTGACGATCACCTTGCCGTTGGCGTTCATCGCCTCGCCGATCGCGTCCAGCGATTCGGTCACCGCCGAATCGATGAAACCGCAGGTATTGACCACCACCACGTCGGCAGCATCGTAGCTGGGCACGATGTCGTAGCCCTCCACGCGCAGCTGGGTGAGGATGCGTTCGGAGTCGACGAGCGCCTTCGGGCAGCCAAGGCTGACGAAGCCGACTTTGGGGTTCAGCTGGGACATGGAAGCAGGAGCCTGGGGAACGGAGCGGCCTGGGGCCTGAGTGCGGCAATTATAGCGGCGTGCGGGCAACGCTCTGAACCGCCGTGCCTCGCCAGCCCGGCCGGCTTTGCGAAACCCTCACTTTTCACGATGCCGGTCCGGTCGATAATGCGCGCCTCCCTCGCTGCACATCAGGAATTCCCATGGGTCACTGGACCACGCTCGACACCCCCGACGGCCAGGTCGCCGCCTGGCACGCCACTCCGACCACCAGCCCGCGCGGCGGCCTGGTGGTGATCCAGGAGATCTTCGGCGTCAACGAACATATCCGCGCAGTGGCCGATGATTACGCCGCACGCGGCTACGAAGTGCTGGCACCGGCCTTCTTCGACCTGGAAGAAAAGGACGTGCAGCTGCCCTATGACCAGGAAAGCCTGCAACGCGGCCTGGCCCTGGCCAATGCAGTCGGCCTGGAGCGCGCGGTGGAGGTGGTCAAATCCGCCGCCACCCTGCTCAGCCGCGCCGGCAAGGTCGGCACCGTGGGCTATTGCTGGGGGGGCTCGGTGGCGCTGCTGTCGGCGATCCGCCTGGGCCTGCCCTCGGTGAGCTACTACGGCGGCCGCAACACCCAGTTGCTGGACGAAACCCCCAAGGCGCCGGTGATGTTCCACTTCGGCGAGCGCGACACCAGCATTCCACCCGAGGCGATCCAGGCCCACCGCGAGAAGCTGCCGCAGATGGAAACCTTCGTGTATCCGACCGGCCACGCCTTCAACCGCAGCATCGACCCCACCCACTACGACGCCGACAGCGCCGAGCGCGCGTTGGAGCGCACCCTGGGCTTCTTCGAAGCGCATCTGGGATGAGCGGGACTGCGGCAAGCGAATCTGCCCCAAGCAGGTCCGGAGCGAGCGGCTTCCAGCTAGATCCGCGCCTTGCGGCCGATAGCGTATTCGTCGCCGACGGACCGCTGTCGCAGGTGCGGCTGATGGACGACAGCCGCTTCCCGTGGATCGTGCTGGTGCCGCGGGTGGCCGAGGTCAGCGAATGGATCGATCTGGATGGCGGCCAGCAGCGCCTGTTGCTAGCCGAGATCAATCAGCTCTCGCAGTTGCTGCGCGTCGAGCCCGAAGTGACCAAGCTCAATATCGGCGCGCTGGGCAACATCGTGCGGCAGCTGCACGTACATCTGGTCGGCCGGCACCCAGGCGATGCCGCCTGGCCCGGCCCGGTGTGGGGTAGCGGCAGCGCGCAACGTTTCGCGCCCGATGCGTTGCAACACCGTGTCGCTGCGTGGGCGCAACGGCTACGATAGGCGCCCGTCTTCCAACCACCCTTCCGCATGAAATCCAATGTCGTCGCCGCGCTGATCCTGATCCTCGTCGGCCTGCTGTTTCTGGCCAATAACCTGGGCTGGACCAATGTCAGCCTTGGTCGGCTGATCGCCACGTGGTGGCCGGCGGCATTGGTCGCTTGCGGCGTTGGCATGCTGTTTGGGCGGGGCAAGTAGCCGGGAATTGGGAATGGAGCGAGCAGTCGATCAGCCCCGCGCGTAATCAGAGCGCCGAGACCCCTTCTCCCATCGGGAGAAGGTGCCCCGAAGGGGCGGATGAGGGTACGCGCGAAGCCGCATGCGCTTTTCGACTGCACCGTAGAAAAACCAGAGGTTCCGCATTCCTGAAGACGTCGACGACCTGATGGCTGGCGATCAACCGCAGGCGACATGGCCACCAATGCAGTCATGACCTTACTGCCTTCGACATGACCTTTGTCATCCGCAACTGTTGACTTCCGGCACCTGATCGGCGCGCGCATCGCGCGCAGCATGGCCTCACACCTACCGAGGACACCGCCATGCGCTATCGCCGGATTCCTGCACTGTTTCTGATCACGTTGGGCAGCTTATTCCTGCTGGACAACCTCGGGCTGGCCCGTTTCGATCTTGGCAACCTTGTGTCGACCTGGTGGCCGGCGTTACTGATCGCCGCTGGCGTGCGCCAACTGCTGCGCTACTGGGAGCGCACGACCGCGACCTGCTGAGGCAAGGTCACGGCCGCACCACCGCATCAGGTGCGCGGCAGGGTCACGCCGGTCTGGCCCTGATACTTGCCGCCGCGGTCCTTGTACGAGGTCTCGCAGACTTCGTCGGACTGGAAGAACAGCATCTGCGCCACGCCTTCGTTGGCGTAGATGCGCGCCGGCAGCGGCGTGGTGTTGCTGAATTCCAGGGTCACGTGACCTTCCCACTCCGGCTCCAGCGGGGTCACGTTGACGATGATGCCGCAGCGCGCGTACGTACTCTTGCCCAGGCACACCACCAGGGTGTCGCGCGGGATGCGGAAGTATTCCACCGTGCGTGCCAGCGCGAAGCTGTTCGGCGGGATGATGCAGACATCCGATTCGATATCGACAAAGCTGCCCGGATCGAAGTGCTTCGGGTCGACGATCGTCGAGTTGATATTGGTGAAGATCTTGAACTCGCGCGAGCAGCGCACGTCGTAGCCGTAGCTGGAGGTGCCGAAGCTGACGATGCGCTGGCCGGCGGCGTCGTGCTTGATCTGGCCGGGTTCGAACGGCTCGATCATCGCCTGCTGCTCGGCCATGCGCCTGATCCAGCGGTCGCTCTTGATGCTCATGTGATGTTCCTTGAAGACGGAAGGCGACGGGCCAAGCGGCCCGCGCGAAGACGGAGAATTCTAACAAGCGGCCGGCACTGCTGGCCGAGCCGCGCGCTACAGCAACGAGGCCGAAATCGGAATGCTGGCGCGCGGCCGCTTGCCCAGCTCCTCGGTCAGGCGCGCAGCGGCGGCCAAGTAAGCCTTGGCTGCTGCCGACTCGGGCGCGGCAACGACAATCGGCTGGCCGGCATCGCCCTGCTCGCGGATCGCAATCTCCAGCGGCAACGACCCCAGCAAGGGCACGCCGTACTGCGCCGCCATGCGCTCACCGCCGCCTTCGCCGAACAGATGCTCACGGTGGCCGCAACTGGAACAGGTGTGCACCGCCATGTTCTCCACGATGCCAAGTACCGGCACCTCCACCTTTTCGAACATCTTCAAGGCCTTGCGCGCATCCAGCGTGGCGATGTCCTGCGGCGTGGTGACGATCACCGCGCCGGCCACCGGAATCTTCTGCGACAGGGTCAGCTGGATGTCGCCGGTGCCTGGCGGCAGGTCGATCAACAGATAGTCCAGGTCGTCCCACAGCGTGTCGTTGAACAGTTGGGTCAACGCCGAGGTCGCCATCGGCCCGCGCCAGATCATCGGCGTGTCCTGATCGACCAGCAGGCCGATCGACATCGCCTCGATGCCGAACGCGCGCAGCGGCTCGATCGACTTGTTGTCCGGGCTGTCCGGCCGCCCGCTCAGGCCCAGCATCGCCGGCACGCTCGGCCCGTAGATGTCCGCATCCAGCACGCCCACGCGCGCCCCCTGCTGACGCAAGGCCAGCGCCAGATTCACCGCCGTGGTCGACTTGCCCACCCCACCCTTGCCGGAACCGACCGCAATCACATTGCGGATCCGCGGATGCGGCGCCAGCGCACCCTGCACCGCATGCGCGGCAATCCTGCGCGCGCCACTCATGCGCGGCACACCTGCGCGGGGGCGATCGTCGCGCTCACAACACCTTCCAACATCGTCGTCATTGCCTACCTGAATTCGTCGTGGGCGCAGCGGCAGCGACGCAAGAACGCCGCCGGGTACTGCGCCATGGAAGTGGTCAGTGTACCGGCTCGTCCAGACACATCCGCCTGGCGACTTCGCTGAAGAAATCCACAAGCAGCTACGAATATGTCAAGCAGAGACATATTTCACAAATATAGACACATGATTAAGGAATTGTTACGTTCGGGGTCCAGTTCAGCCAGCGCTCAGCGAGCACAGCTGTTTCGCCAACTCCCAGCGAGGAATCTGTCAGGTCATGTCGAGTCGTCTTTCGCAACACGCACACCGTCATCGTTTGAGCTCCGCATTATTTGCCGTACTGGCCGCTTCTGCCGGACAAGCTGCGGCGCAATCAGAAAACGGTGTCGCGCCCGGCACCACCGATCTGGACAAGGTCACCGTCACCGGCTCGCGCATCGCGCGTACCGGCTTTGTGACGCCCTCGCCGGTCACGGCGATCAGCGCCGAAGAAATCCGTGCCACCGGCGCGACCACCATCAGCGACCTGATGGCACGCATGCCTGCGCTGGCGCCGAGCTACACGCTGGGCAATTCCACCCGCTTCATCGGGACCGCCGGTCTGGGCCTGCTCGACCTGCGCGGCATGGGCGTGGATCGCACCCTGGTGCTGGTCAACGGGCGTCGCCACGTGGGTTCCAGCCCGGGTTCGACCGCCGTGGACGTCAACACGATCCCGGTGGAATGGGTCGAACGCGTCGAAGTCATCACCGGTGGCGCCTCGGCCGTGTACGGCGCCGACGCAGTGGCCGGTGTGGTCAACTTCATCCTCAAGAAGAACTTCACCGGCTTCGAGACGCGCGCGCAGACCGGCCTGGCCGATGAGGGCAACTATAACCGCTCCTTTGCCAGCTTCTCGGCAGGCACCGACTTTGCGGACGGCCGCGGCAACATCGCGGTGTCCGGCGAATACAGCAAGCAGGACCGCTTCGGCCGCGGCAACCGCGCCATCGGTCGCGAGTATCTGGTGTCGGTTCCCAATCCCTCGTTCGACCCGAGCCAACCGCCGAGCGAGCGCAATCCGCAGAACGTGCTCAGCGGCCCGGGCGGCAATCATTCGACCTCCTATGGCGGCACCTTCAACCTGGGTACCTTCGATTTCCGCAACCCGGCCAGCTATGGCAACCGCTACCTGTTCAACGAAGACGGCAGCTTCCGCCGCAATCGCTACAACGGCACGGTGGTCAGCAATACCTCCTGCGTGGATTGCGATTTCGTCGATCTGAATGCGGTTGCCGACCTGCAGCCGGGCTTCGATCGCAAGAGCGTCAACACCATGATCAACTTCGAGATCAGCGAGAACCATCGCCTGTTCTTCGAAGGCAAGTACAGCGAGACCGATTCGGAATTCTTCGGCCAGCCGGCCTTCGACAGTTCGCTGCGCGTGCGTCGCCAGAATCCGTATGTCAGCCCCGAACTCGGTGCGCTGATGGATGCGCGCGGTGCCACGCAGATCCTGATGAACCGCTTCAACGTCGATGCCGGCCGTCGCGGCGAGAACATCGAGCGCAAGACCTACCGCGCCGTGCTCGGCGCCGAAGGCAATTTCACCGACAACTGGAGCTACGACGTGTCTGCCAACTACGGCAAGACCACGGTCGATCGCCTGAACCTCAACAACCGTATCAACGAGCGCTGGCAGGCCGGTATCGACGCCGCACGTGATGCCAGCGGCAACATCGTCTGCCGCACCACGCTGGATCCGAACGCGATCAATCCCCACACCAACCGCGTCTATTCAGCCCTGGCGCGCGAAGGCTGCGTGCCGTTCAGTGTATTCGGCAACGGCGCGGTGACCCCGGAAGCAGCGGCGTGGTTCAACACCACCGCGCGCGCGCAGGCCAAGATCCAGCAGACCGTATTCAGTGCATCGGTAGCCAACAGCAACCTGTTGTCGCTGCCGGCCGGCGACATCGGGTTTGCCGGTGGCGTGGAATACCGCAAGGAGCAGAGCGAGGAGATCACCGATCCGCTCGCAGCCTCGGGCGCGACGTTCCTCAACGCCATCCCCAATAGCGGTGGCGAATACACCGTCAAGGAAGTCTTCGTCGAGAGCACCATTCCGTTGCTCGCCGGCCTGCCGGGCGTGGACCGGTTGGCGCTGGACGTGGCAGGACGCTATTCGGACTACGACAGCATCGGCTCGACCAAGACCTGGAACGTGGGCCTGGACTGGACCATCATCCCGTCGCTGCGTCTGCGCGGCACCGTGGCGCAGGCAGTGCGTGCACCCAGCATCGGCGAGTTGTACGACTCGCAGAGCGAGAACTTCGCGACCATCAACGATCCTTGCAACTACCTGCCGACCAATTCCAATCGTCCTGGTACCGCCGGCGACGTGGCATTGCGTCAGGCCAACTGCAGCGCGCTGGGCGTGCCGGTCGGTTGGATCGACACGTTTACCTCGACCCGCCCGGGCGTGAGCGGCGGCAATCCGCAGTTGAAGCCGGAACGTGCACGCAGCCTCTCCTACGGCCTGGTCTGGCAGCCGGAGTTCTCCGAAGGCTTCGGCATGTCGATCGACTACTGGCGCATCGACTTGCAGGACGCAATCGGCACGGTGACTGCAGAGACCAACGCAACGCGCTGCGTGGACAATCCGGGCGGCATCGACAACAGCTTCTGCGGCTTCGTGCAGCGCGCCCCGCTGGGTGGATTCACCGACCCGCAGGGACGCATCTATCCCGAGCACAGCATCATCGGCTGGCAGGCGCTCAACGAAAACCTGTCACGCTCGCGGCGTGTGGGCGTGGATCTGGAAATGGACTACCGCTTCCAGCTCGGCCAAGGCAACACCGTGCTGCGCTTTGTCGGCACGCGCCTGATCCAGTCGCGCGAATGGGTGTTCCAGGACTTCCCGGCCGAGTACGACGAGTACGTCACCTACGTGACCGACCCGCGCTGGCGCGCGCAGTTCCAGACCAAGTACAACTGGAACGAATGGCGTGCCTCGTGGGACATGAACTATGTGGACGGCAACCTGCGCGTGACGCCGGAGAGCTACAACAGCAACCCGGGCTCGGCCAGCCCGATCAAGAACGGCTCGTACACCTACCACAACTTCCAGTTCGGCTATCAGTTCCCCGGCTCGAAGATCGACGTCTACCTCGGCATCGACAACGCCTTCGACAAGGACCCGCCGCGCAACTACTTCGGCTCGGATTTCAATTCTGCGCTGTATGACAACGTCGGGCGGTTCTTTTACCTGGGCACGACAGTCCGGTTCTGAGGCCTGTTGGCGATGCATCGAAAAGACCCCATTTGACGGGGTCTTTTTTGAATCCATGTTTCAGATGAAACCAGTCAACCAGGCGCGACAATCAGTTACTGATATGGCGGCAAGGTAGCGTTCGGTTGAGCCGCTCGATGTCACGCCGCATCGCGCGCACTGACAAAAATGAATACTAGCGTGACCCAAGCCGGGCGGTATTCGCATGCCAGGCAATTTGTGCGCAGATCCGCATATTCGGTGCGGATCTCGCCCTTTTCATTAACGAATCATTCAAAAGGCTTGCGACTCAGCCCACAGATTCATTACGTTCGGGTTAAGGCCATCTGACTCTTCGATGACCGCCACTTCTCCCGATACCCAGTTGAAAGGTTAGGAATGAGCAATCAATTTCGTCGCCACGCCCTCAAGCGCACCGCTCTGGCTGTTGTGCTCGGCGCGTGTCTCGCCAACGGTGCGGTCTACGCACAAAGCACGACCGGCAGCATCTACGGTAGCGCTCCCTCGGAAGCGGGCAGCACCATCGTCGTGCAGAGCGATACCGGCCTCAGCCGCACGATCACCATCGACGCCAATGGCCGTTACAACCTCGGCTCGTTGCCGGTGGGCGCCTACACCGTCACCCTCAAGCGTGGCGATCAGGTCGTCGATACCCGCAAGAACGTGCAGCTGCGCGTAGGGTCCGGCACAGAGGTGTCGTTTGCTGGCGCAACTGCCAGCGGCAGCACCGACGCAACGACGCTCGGCGCGATCACGGTGACGGCCGCCAACGCACCGAAGATCGACGTCAGTTCCACCAGCTCGCGCTCGGTGATCACCTCAGAGCAGTTGGCAACCCTGCCGCTGGGCCGTAGTGCCGAAGCGATCGCGCTGCTTGCTCCCGGTGCTGTTTCAGGTGCCGGCGCATTCAACAACGGCTCGCGCTCCGTCGTGTCTTTCGGCGGCTCAGGCGTCACTGAAAATGCGTACTACATCAACGGCTTTAACGTCAGTAATCCGTTAAGCAATCTGGGCGGTGTCAGCCTGCCCTACGGCGCCATCGATCAGCAGGAAACCTACACTGGCGGCTATAGCGCCAAGTACGGCCGCTCTACCGGCGGCGTGATCAATCAGCTGGGCAAGCGTGGCACGAATGAATGGCACTTTGGCGTGCAAACAGTTTGGGAGCCGGATTCGCTGGCGAGCTCGCGTGGCGATGTATGGTATCCAAACAGAACACTCCCTGATGGATACGAATACGACACCCCTGACCAACCCGGCACCCTGTATCGCGCAGGCAAAGACAATAAGCAGACTCGCACTGTCTACAGCGCATATGCAGGCGGCCCTCTGATCGAAGATCGGCTCTTCATCTTCGTGGCCGGTGAGACGGAAAAGGTCGATGGTGTAGGGACGAATGCAAGCAATGCGAGTATTCAAGCTCGTAATAATTACGAATACAGCACTCCGAAGTTTTACGGAAAGCTGGACTGGAACATCAACGACAGCAACATTCTGGAATACACGCGCGTTCAAAACACTGATCGCCGCAGCGGCTACTACACATCCTTCGATTATGACGGCGAAGTGAGTGGTGAGCGCACTGGAACTTTTCCGGATACATTCAAGATCAAAGATAGCTATGACATCTTCAAGTACACGAGTTACTTGACGGATGATCTGACCTTAAATGCTACATGGGGACGCAGCACCCAGCATAATCAGCAATTTAACCCCGCTGTTTCTGACCTTCCATTCCTGGGCAGCGTCACTAGCCAGAACCCTGCGTTTAACGGTGGTACGCCGATCCGCAACAATCAGACGACCAATCGCGCGAAGGCCGACGATCCGATCAACAAGACGCGTAGTCTGCGTCTGGAGCTCAATTATCGATTGGGCGACCACGACATCACCGCCGGCGTGGACAACATGTACTTCAATGCCTATGACGAAGGCGTGCGTACCACTGGCCCCGGCTACCAATGGATCTATGGACGTGCTGCCACGGAGCAGACGCCAGTACGTCCCGGGCTGGGAGTTGGTCCGGCCGGACCGGGCTCGAACGGCTTCTACGCCCAACAGCGCATTTTCACTACCACCACAAGCATGGCAGTGGAGCAAAAAGCGTATTACCTGGAAGATCGCTGGCAGGTCAACGATAACTGGCTGGTGACGCTAGGTATCCGCAATGATCAGTTCACCAACTTCAACAGCGATCACGTCGCTTACGTGGATAGTGGTGACCAGTGGGCTCCGCGTCTGGGAGCGAGCTGGGATGTTTTTGGTGACTCATCGCTGAAGATATTCGCCAATCTCGGCCGTTACTATCTGGCGCTTCCTAATAGCGTTGCCATTCGTGGCGCTTCGGCGTCGACCTATACCGATCAATATTTTACCTACACCGGCATCGACGCCAACGGCGAACCAACTGGCTTGACGCCGTTCGGGCCTGGCCCTGTATCGGCCAATGGTGAGTTTGGTCAAGCACCCAATCCAGGGGCATTTGCTCCAAGCGATTTGAAGTCGCAGTACCAGGATGAGCTGATTCTTGGCTTTGAAAAGACGATTGGCGAAAGTTGGAACTCCGGTGCCAAGGCTACGTATCGTAAGCTGGAAGCTGCAATCGACGACGTCTGCGACATGCATAACGATGACTACACTGCACGTGGCGACCTGAAACTTGCATCGCAAGGAATCGACCCCAGGACCATCGATATCCCGTATTGCGTAATTTTCAATCCGGGCAAGACCAACACCTACAATCTCGCAAATCTCGACGGATCGGGTTTCACCCAGCTGCAGATGTCCCAATCGGATTGGGGCTTCACCGACAAGGCCAAGCGTAGTTACGTCGCGGTTGACCTTTTCTTAGAACACCCGTTTGATGAGAAGTGGTATGGCCGCATCGATTACACTTGGTCGCGCAGCTATGGCAATACCGAAGGTCAAGTCAAGTCAGACATCGGCCAATCTGATGTTTCCAAAACGCAGGACTGGGATGCTGCGGCGCTGATGTATTACGCGGGCGGTAGCTTGGCAAACGATCGTCGCCATCAACTGAAAGCGTTCGGGGCCTATCAGATCACGCCCGAATGGATGGCATCAGCCACCCTGCGCGTCATGTCAGGCACCCCCGTCTCCTGCCTTGGCTACTTCAATGACCCAGAGAATCCGGATCCGATCAGCTACGGATCGGCCTATCACTATTGCGGCGGCCAGCCCTCGCGACCTGGCGATGCTGGCCGGACCCCCTGGATCAAGAACATGGACTTAGGTGTGACATATCGCCCCTCGTTCGCCGATCATAAGCTGGCCGTTGGCTTGCAAGTTTTCAACGTCTTCAATGATCGTTCGGTCACACGCATCGATGGTGTCTATGAGACCGATCCCGGACTGGTTTCAAACACATATGGAATCGGCCTAGAAAACTATAGCTACAACACTCCGCGCTATGTGCGCCTTTCTGCATCTTACGACTTCTGATCGCAACCACCGGAAGCGTCGTTTTGACGCTTCCGGTGAGTTAGTCAATTCCGATTATCCCTGCCATTTAGCTACAGCAATTGTGCATGCCTTGGTTTCTCAACCAGCCTAATTCAATTCGGGGATGGCTTCCTGGCCGCAAAACATCAGGTCAGCAGCACCGATAGTGGGCACCGCGGGAAAAACGTCAGGACAAATGGAACCTTTTGCAGGCTTGCAGCGATAAACGGGCTCTCTGTCAGGCCTAGAGTACGACCCACGCCTCAAGGGAGTTGGGACAAAACAAGGAGCCAGTTGAATGAAAACAATACTTTTAGCCGCGGTGTTTGCGGCGATGAGCGGCCTTGCAGTCACGCCGGAAGCAAACGCAGCGACTCAGTACGGCCGTACCTGGATGTGGTTCGATGCTAACGAAAATCTAGTTGGCCAGAGCATCCTCTATTGCAGTAATCAGACGGAGCATCAGGGAACGACGTCCACAACCAAGCGCGTCATCATCAGCTATGCATGCGATACGCGTGAAGTCAGCTCGATCGGCTACACCGAGGTCTCGCCGCAGTTACGCGCGGACTTTTGCGATACGTGGGGGCAGGGCATGTGCGAAGGCGGCCCATGGCCCAACGGCTATCTGACCAGTCCGTGGCAGCGCGGTTTGTACAACTGATAACCGAAGCTGGCGGAGACCAGTCTTGACTTTCACCTAATTATCTCTAGCCGTCAGCTACAGAAATTCCGTAACCTTCTCCAATCCAGCATAATTTAAGGCGACGATGGCGTCCTGGCTGAAAAATGTCAGGCTAACACCCCGCATCAGCAACGCGGACAGCGGAGCTCTGGAAAACTTTAGGACAAATGGCGCTGTCTGCAGGCAAATAGCGATAGGCCAGCTGACGGCTTACGGTTAATCAGGTATTGCGTTGCTCAAAGGCCCTGGTCCCCAGGGTTTTTTTTTGCACTCACAGGTAGCCGGCGCGCTTTAAATACAGGCTTACCCACTCAAAATCACCCGCGCAGCATTATGCCCAGGCGCGCCGGTCACCCCGCCGCCGGGATGCGTCCCGGACCCGCATAGATACAGCCCGGGTATAGCGCCGCGATAGGCGCTCTGGCCCAGCATCGGACGTGCGCTGAACAATTGGTTGAGGCTGAGCGCGCCGTGGAAGATGTCTCCGCCGATCAGGCCAAAGATTCGCTCCAGGTCGAGTGGACTCAGCACCTGCCGGCCCAGCACCGATGCAGCGAATCCTGGCGCGTAGCGCTCCACCGTTGCAATCATCAGATCTGCGACCTCCTCGCGATGATCGTCCCAGTGCCGACCATCAGGCAGTTGCGGCGCCACGTGCTGGCAAAACAGGCTGGCCACATGCTGGCCGGGCGGTGCCAGCGAGTCGTCCAGCGTGCTGGGAATCAGCAGTTCGACCACCGGCTCGCGCGACCATCCGGATGCGCGCGCGTCCTGCCAGGCGCGGTCCATGTAATCCAGACTCGGCGCGAGAATGATGCCGGCGGTGAGATGGTCCCCCGCACCTGGCAATGCGGTGAATTCCGGCAGGCGAGAGAGCGCCACGTTCATGCGGAACGTGCCTGATCCACAGCGGTAATGCGCCATGCGTTCGTGTGTGGGCACAGGAACATCTTCTGGACGCATCAGGCGTTGATAGAGCAGTTTCGGATTGACATTGGCAACCACTGCACGCGCTCGAATCGTCTCTCCGTGAGCGGTGAGGACACCGACCGCACGCCCCTGCTCCACCAGTACGCGATCCACCGCACAGCCGGTACGCATCTGCGCACCGTATTCGCGCGCACTGGCGGCCATTGCCCGGGTAATGGCGCCCATGCCACCGATGGCGTGGCCCCAGGCGCCCTTGACGCCGTTGCTTTGCCCGAACACGTGGTGCAACAACACATAAGCCGTGCCCGGCGCGTACGGGCTGGCGTAATTGCCGACGATGCCGTCGAAACCAAACAACGCCTTGATCGGCGCGCTTTCGAACCAGCGATCCAGATACTCGGCTGCGGAAATCGTGAATAAATCGAGCAGGTCCTGACGTAACGTGAGCGGCAAGCCCTGCAGCTGCAGCCCCACCTTTGCCGCTCGCCACAACTGCGGCAACGCGCGTAGCCAGCCGCCCTCGGTGACATCGGGCGGCGGCTGCAATGCCAGCGCACGCAAGATATCGGCCAGTTGCTCCAGGCGCGCTTCATAGGCAGGCAGTGCAGCGGCATCACGTGCGGAGAATTTGGCGACTTCCGCAGCGGTGCGCCCAGCACCGGCCAGCAGATACTCACCATCCGGTAGCGGCAGAAAGTTGTTGATGCGGCGCGCAACCACGCGCAGGCCATGTCGCTCCAAAGCAAGATCGGTGATGACCTTGGGCTGCAGCAACGACACCGTATACGCCGCCACCGAATTGCGAAATCCCGGATGGAATTCTTCGGTGACTGCTGCGCCGCCGACCACATCGCGCGCTTCCAGTAGCAGCACGCGCTTGCCTGCCTTGGCCAGATATGCAGCGCACACCAGGCCATTGTGGCCGGCGCCGATGATCAGTGCGTCCAACGGTTCGGAGGCGGTAGGCATGCGCTCGTATATAGCATCGCTTGCCCGGGTCGGCCATTCGCGCAGTGGCGATCATCGTCACCGATGTGCGCTCACCATCACCGACAGGGTCCATGTCTGCCGAGAACATGAACCAAACACCCGCGCGATGCAGATTGAGAAGGCCGCAGGCTCCCTACCTAGCGCGTCACGGCACGTACGCCACGTTGCCATCCAGCAGCCGCATGCCAAACAGCCAGCCCAGCGTATCTACACACGCCACACCCATGACCTTCGACACCATGCCATCCGGCTGGCGAGGCGTAGAGTGCCGGCCACGGCCCTGGCGACGGGGCTTCCCAATCCGCTGCTTATGGAGCCTTTGTGATTCGAACACCTCATTTATTGACGCTGACCCTGGCCGTAGCCACCGCGCTGAGCGCTTGCAAGAAGTCTGAAGACGCCGCGCCTGCCGCCCCCGCAGCCGACACAGCGGCAACCACGCCCGCTGCACCCAAGACGCTGACCCTGGACCAGAGCAAGCTGCCGGCGGTGAACCAGTTCACTGCCGCCGACCTGGATGCCAACGGCAACGCCTGTACCGACCTCAACGCCTATGCCAATGCCAAGTTCCTGGCCGCCAATCCGGTGCCGAGCGATCGCACCAGCTGGGGCGCGTTCGAGATGCTCGACGAGCGCTCCAATGCGATCCAGCAGCAGCTGGTCGAACAGGCTGCGGCTGACACCAGCGCCAGCGGCGTGGAAAAAATCGTCGGCGACCTGTGGTCGACCGGCATGGACGAAGCCAAAATCAACTCTCAGGGTATCGAGCCGCTGAAGCCTGAACTGGCCGCGATCGACGCCATCAGCGACCAGGCCAAACTGGTCGACTATCTGCGCAGCAGCGCGGCCAAGGGCAACAACGAACTCTTCAGCTTCGGCGCCGAGGCGGACTTCAAGAAGTCCAGCCAGAACATCGCTTACGCCATGCAAGGCGGCCTGGGTTTGCCGGATCCGGAGTACTACACCAGCCCCACCAACAAGGCCAAGCTGGAGGCATACCAGGCGCACGTCGCCAAGGTGCTGGAGCTGTCCGGCGTGGCTGCGGCCGATGCCGCCGCGCAGGCCAAGCAGGTGGTCGCGTTCGAAAGCCGTCTGGCCAAGGTCTCCAAGACCAGCACCCAACTGTCGCGCGATGCCTCGCTGGCCTACAACCCGATCTCGCCGGCCGATGCCGACAAGCTGACTCCGAACTGGTCGTGGACCGAGTTCTTCAAGTCGCAGGGCGTGACCACGCCGGAAATGTTCTCGCTGGCGATCCCGGCCTTCCATCAGGAAGTCAGCAAGATGATCGCCGACACCGACCCGGCAATCTGGCGCGCCTACCTGCGCTTCCACACCGTCGATGGCGCCTCGCCGTTCCTGAGCCAGCCGTTCGTCGATGAGAACTTTGCGTTCTACAACAAGACCCTGCGCGGCCAGAAGGAAATCAAGCCGCGTTGGAAGCGCGTACTGGCGACCATCAACGGCCAGACCGGCGAAGCGCTGGGCCAGATGTACGTCAAGGTCGCCTTCCCGGCAGATTCCAAGGCCAAGATGGAAACGCTGGTGACCAATCTGCGCACCGCGCTGAAGGCCCGCATCGAAAAGCTCGACTGGATGAGCCCGGAGACCAAGACCAAGGCGATCGCCAAGTGGGAAAGCTTCACGCCCAAGATCGGCTACCCGGAAAAGTGGCGCGAGTGGAACGGCTTGAACACCAGCCGCGACAGCTACCTGGGCAACGTGATGGCCGCGTCCGAGTACAACTACAAGTGGAACCTGTCCAAGATCGGCAAGCCGGTGGACAAGACCGAATGGGGCATGAGCCCGCAGACGGTCAACGCCTATTACAACCCGCTGCAGAACGAGATCGTGTTCCCGGCGGCGATCCTGCAGCCGCCGTTCTTCGACCCGAATGCGCCGGAGGAAATGAACTACGGCGGCATCGGTGCGGTGATCGGGCATGAGATGACTCACGGCTACGACGACCAGGGCAGCCGCTTCGGTGCCGATGGCAACTTCATCGCCGATCCGGGTTGGTGGACGCAGAAGGATCTGGACGCGTTCAAGGCACGCGCCGGCAAGCTGGTGGCGCAGTTCGACAGCTATCGCACCCCGGCTGGCGACAAGGTCAAGGGCGACCTGACCCTGGGCGAAAATATCGCCGACCTGGGCGGCCTCAACACCGCCTACGACGCGATGAAGACAGCCACCGCCGGCAAGGACGATCCCAAGAGCGCCGGCATCACCCGCGACCAGCGCTTCTTCCTCAACTGGGCCACGGTATGGCGCCGCAATTTCACCCCGGAAGAACTGGTGGTGCGCCTGAAGACCGATCCGCATGCCCCGGCCAACTTCCGCGCCATCGGTGCGCCTTCGAACATGCCGGCGTTCGCCGCCGCGTTTTCCTGCAAGGCGGGGGATCCGATGGTGCGTCAGGGCGATCAGCAGGTCGTGATCTGGTAATCGTAGTCGCAAGAAAGCGGTAACCAACGCGGGCGGCGATCGGTTGATCGTCGCCCGTTTTTTTTGGGCATTTCCGAAACGCACGTTTGCCACGCGTGCGGACTGCGCGAGATTGTTTCCGCAACGCAGGCAGCAGGCACTCGTATGCAGCAGCCACTTCGCTTTCGACGGGATTTCTGCGCACACACAAACGCATCGCCTGCGCATCTATCCGTGCTTGAAGCGTGAGTTCGTCACTCAGCCATCGAGAGCATAAACACCAAGCCTCAACAAAGCTCAACGCGTGCTCTCGCAAAGACGCACGCGCTTATGCTCGGTGTCCTTTCATGCGACTGGGCTTCCATGTCAACGATCAAGACCTCTACGCTCGCTCTGGCACTGGTTGTGGCCCTGGCGGGCTGCAAGCGCGAAGCCGACGACAGCAATGCGCCGGCAAAAGCGGCCGCCCCGACACCTGCAGCCGCAGCTGCCGCAAAGCCTGCGTTCGACATCAGCGAATTGGGCCCTGCGGGCGGCGCATGTCAAAACCTGGACGACTTCGTCAATGGCAGCTGGGCAAAAGCCAATCCGATCCCGCCCGACCGCACCAGTTGGGGCGTGGACGAAATCCTGTCTGAAAAAAGCATGGCGATCCAGCGCAGCATTCTTGAAACTGCCGCTACGCAGTCGGGTAAACAGACAACTTCGCTGGAGCAGAAGATCGGCACGCTCTATGCCTCCGGCATGGACGAAGCCGCTATCGAAGCGGCTGGCGCCCAGCCGATTCAGCCGCAACTGGACACCATTGCCGCGTTGAAGTCCGGCAAGGATGTCGCCGATTACATCATCAGCCGCCATGGCGAAGGCGATGCCCAGGTGTTCAATTTCGGGGCCGGCGCAGACTTCCATAACGCCGACATGCAGATCGCGTTTACCCAGGAAAGCGGCCTGGGCCTGCCAACCAAGGACTACTACACCGACGCAGAGCACGCATCCATCCGCGCCGCTTATCTTGCCTACATTGCCAAGTCGTTCGAACTCACCGGCAGTTCCGCCGACGCGGCCAAGACGCAGGCAAAGGACGTACTGGCACTCGAAACCCGCCTGGCTGCCGCATCACTGAAGCCGGTAGATGCGCGTGAGCCCAAGAACCAATATCACCTGGTCAGTCTCGCCGAAGCGGACAAGCTCACGCCGCACTTTCCGTGGAAGGATTTCTTTGCCACCCAGGGCGTGGACGTCGGCAAGGGTTTCTCGCTGGCGCAGCCACGCTTTTTCGCTGCGTTCGATCACGAACTGGCCAACGCACCTATTGCGCAATGGCAGGCTTACCTGCGCTTTCATGCGATCGATGACGCATCCGCACAGCTCAGCAAGGCCTTTGCCGACAATCGCTTCGCCTTCTATGGCAAGACCCTCTCCGGGCAACCAGAGCAACTGCCACGCTGGAAGCGCGTCCTGCGTGCGGTCAATGGCGCAATGGGCGAAGGCGTGGGTCAACTGTACGTCGCTAAAGTATTTACGCCCGAGGCCAAACAGCGTGCCAGCGAGTTGGTGGACAACGTCCGCGCCGCGCTCAAGACGCGGATTGAAAACGTCGATTGGATGAGTGCGGAAACCAAAGCCAAGGCCATCACCAAGTGGAACACCTTCCTGCCCAAGATCGGCTATCCGGATACATGGCGCGACTGGTCCGGGCTGGAGATCGTCCCCGGCGCCTATTACCGCAATCTGCAGGCGGCCGCCAAATTCAACTATCGCTACGACATCGCTCAGATCGGCAAACCGACTGACCGCAAGCGTTGGCAGATGACGCCGCAGACCGTCAACGCGTATTACGACACCTCCACCAATTCTATCAATTTCCCGGCGGCGATCTTGCAGCCACCGTACTTTGATGCCAACGCCGACGATGCGCTGAACTACGGCGGCATTGGTGCAGTGATCGGCCACGAGGCGACCCATGGGTTCGATGACCAGGGCAGCCAGTTCGATGGTGCAGGCAACAACGTCAATTGGTGGACGGCCGAGGATCGACGCAAGTTCGAGCAGCGCAGCGAGCAGTTGGTCAAACAGTTCGACGCCTATACGCCACTGCCAGACCACCCCACGCTGCACGTCAATGGCAAGCTCACCCTTGGCGAAAATATCGCCGATCTGGGCGGCACCAACGTCGCCTACGACGCATTGCAGACCGCTCTGCACCAACATCCCGAACGCGCAAAAACGATCGACGGCTACAGTCCCGAACAACGCTTCTTTCTTGCTTTTGCGCGGAGCTGGCGCCAACGCGTGCGCGATCAACAGCAGATGGTCTACCTGGCCTCGGACCCGCACGCGCCCAGCAGGCTACGCGCCATCGCGCCTCCCTCCAACATGCCGCAATTCGCCACCGCGTTTGCTTGCAAGCCTGGCGATGCGATGGTGCGGCCTGAGAAAGACCGCGTGGTGATCTGGTAGGCGCTGCGCCAGCCACTGCCTGCAAGCGCTTTCAACACGACGGCAACACGCACAGGCCCGCCCGCGCGGGCCTGTCGCGTTCATGCAAGCGGCCGGCACCGGGGACGAACGGCAGCTCGCGCCCGCCTGCACGACGCGCAGCCTTGCTAAACTCCGCCGACTTCAATCTGGCCACCCTTCTTCTCGATGCCCACCATTCGTCCGCTTGCCCTCGCTCTTGGCTTCAGCCTGATCACGCTGTTGTCCGCCCCCGACGCCGACGCCGCGCGCAAGAAGAAGGCCGCTCCCAAGGCCCCGGCCGTCTCGGCGGCGTGTACCGATCTCTACGATTACGCCAATGCCGGCTGGCTCAAGGCCAATCCGCTGCCGCAGACCGGCGCCGTCACCGCACTGGGCCAGTTGTCCGAGCGCGCCCTGCAGCAGCAGCGCGAATTGCTGGACGCCTCGATGAAGACCCCGCAGGGCAACGTGCAGAAGCTGCTCGGCGACTTCTGGGCCAGCGGCCTGGACGAAGCCTCGGTCGAAAAGGACGGCTCCAACCCCATTGCCCCCTTGCTGACGCGCATCGACGCGATCAAGAAGGCCAAGGATGTGCCCGCGTCCATCGCCGCGCTGCATCAGGTCGGTATCCCGGTCGGCTTCAACTTCGGCCCGGACGTGGATCTGAAGGCCCTGGATCGCCACATCGGTTACTTCATGCAGGGCGGCATGGGCCTGCCTGATCCGGCGTTCTACACCCGCACCGATGCCGACACCCAGGCACTGATGGGCCGCTACCGCAGCTACGTCAAGCAGATGCTGGCGCTGACCGGCACCCCGGCCGACAAGCTCGAAGCCGATGCGGCGTCGGTGCTGCAGATCGAAACCGCGCTGGCACGCAGCGCGCAGTCCGTGCAGGGCATCAACAACCCGTTCAACAACTACGCCCCGATCGCCACCAAGGAGCTGACAAAGCAATACAAGAACCTGCGCCTGGCCGACTTTCTGGAAGCGCAGGGCGTCAAGGACGATCTGGTGTCGATGGCCGACCCGGCCATGTTCAAGCAGCTCGACAGCATGATCGTCAGCATCAAGCCGGACCAGTGGAAGGCCTACCTGCGCTGGCGCGTGGGCGATGCGATGGCGCCGTACCTGTCCAAGAGCTTCCACGATGCCGAATACCAGTTCCGCGGCCGTCTGCTGCGTGGCGATGCATTGCCGCCGCAGCGCTGGCAGCAGGTGATGGATGCGATCAATATCGCCGCCGGCCCGATGCTCGGTCGCGAATACGTGGCGCGTTACCTGAGCAGCGACACCCGCCGTCAGGCCGAAGCCATTGCCGACCAGGTGCGCGATGCACAGCTGGCCGCGCTGGAGCGCACCGGCTGGGGCAACGGCGAGGTGATCGCCGAAGCCAAGGCCAAACTGTCGGCGATGAAGATCGAAGTCGGCGCACCGCGTCGCGATCTGGATTACACCGTGCAGCCGATGGGCCGCGGCAGCTTCGGCGGCAACATGCTGATCGCCTCGACCTGGCGTCACCGAGAAGAAATGAAGCGCATCGGCAAGGGCAACGCCGACCGCCGTTGGGACGTGCTGCCGCAGCAGCCGGCAGTGGCCTACGACATCGCGCAGAACCGTCTGATCATCACCGCCGCCGTCTTGCAGGCACCGGTGCTGACCGCCGGCAGCACCCCGGCTGCGCAGTACGGCGCCTACGGCGCGCTGGTGGCACACGAAATCACCCGTGCCATCGACGCCAAGGGCTCGCTGGTGGATGCCAAGGGCGAGTTGCGCAGCTGGTGGACGCCGGCCGAGAAGACCAGCTGGACGCTGCTGACCGGCAAGGTGGCCAATCAGTTCGCCGCTTATCCGTACCCGGGCGTGCCCAACGTCAAGGTCAACGGTGCGCAGACCGCCGAAGAAAACCTGGCCGACCTGGCCGGTATCGAACTGGCCTGGCAGGCCTTCAGCAAGGCCCAGCCGGCCGCCACAGAGGCCGACAAGCAGGCGTTCTTCACTGCCTGGGCTGGCCTGTGGGCACAGCAGCTGTCGCCGAACGAAGCGGTGCAGCGTGCAAGCGCCGATATCCGTGCGCCGGGTCAGTGGCGCACCAACGGCCCGCTGTCCAACTTGCCCGAGTTCGGTGCAGCGTTCACCTGCAAGCCGGGCCAGCCGATGCAGCGTGTGGATACCGAGCAGTTGAAGATCTGGCGCTGATTTCAGCGCCAGGCAGTCACTGGCAATCAACACGCGGTCACTGGAAATAAAAAAGAGCGCGGATTCCGCGCTCTTTTTTTGTTTGTCTCGTTTTGTCTGTCTCGCACGTTCTTCCATCCGGAAGAACCACGCCCTGCTCTTCGTAGGACGGTCCTGGCCGCGATGAGGCGTTACCGATAACGCCCCATCGCGGCCAGGGCCGCTCCTACCGTTCAGCGCCTATCTGATCCGCCGCCACTCTCTCAACGCACCACGCGCAACGGCGGCTTGCGACCACCTTTTCCACCCTTGCCGCCGCTTCCGCCGAACGGCGATTGGCCACGCCAGTAGCGAATCATCAGCCAACCGAACAGCATGCCGCCCAGATGCGCGAAATGCGCCACGCCCGGCTGCCAGCCGGTCGCGCCCAGAAACAGTTCAATCGCTCCGAACACGATCACGAAGGTGCGCGCCTTCATCGGGATCGGCGGAAACAGCAGCATCACCCGCTGGTTGGGGAACAGCATGCCGTAGGCCAGCAACAGGCCGAACACCCCGCCCGAGGCACCCACCACCGGTGCGCCACTCTGGGTGAACCAGGCCATCAGCAGCTGGCACACGCCGGCACCGGCCACACACACCAGGTAATAGGTCAGAAAGCGCTTCTGGCCCCAGGTCTGTTCCAATGCTGCGCCGAACATGAAAAGCGCCAGCATGTTGAAGAACAGATGGTTGAAACCGCCGTGCAGGAACGCATAGGTCAGCAACTGCCACGGCATGAAGCTGGCGCCGGGCGAGAACGCATCGAAGCCGTTGGAAATCGGCCACAACATCAGCGACGACAGCGCCGCATCGGACGGCAACACGCCGGCGCCCAGGTCGCCCAACGCCCACTGCAACAGGAACAAGCCGATATTGGCGATCAATAACGCTTTGGTGACGGGCGGCAGTTGTGGCATGGCGGCATCCTTCGGAATGCCAACCATCATAACGGCAGGCTTATGAAGGCCCCCACACAGCCGCATCCAGGGTGTGCGCGGCATTGGCACGGCGCACGCGCCCCTGCTCCACCGCAACGCCCTCGGCACGCAGGCGCCGACATTGCTCGCGGTGGCCGGACGAGCCTTCCGGCAACGCGATCCGGCCATCGCTGCGCAGCACACGATGCCAGGGCAGCTGCGGATCGTCGTTGCCGCTGAGTACGCGCGCCACCAGCCGCGCCCGACCGGGAAGGCCGGCACGCAGCGCGACTTCGCCGTAACCGGCAATCTGGCCGGAAGGAATTGCACGGATCACCTCAAAAATGCGCAGTCTTGTCTGCTCGCTGGAGAGCGTTGCACCATTGGACGCGGAAGGCGCAGCTGGTTTGGGACTGGCTTGGCGAGGCTTGGACATCACGCAAGGATGCCACTTTAAGGATCTAGAGCCCCTCTCCCGCCGGGAGAGGGGCTTTGAGTTGCTGCTCTCGTCCGCGCAGCTACAACAGCCACAGCTGCCGCAACCACCACCTCAATGCATCAACACAATCTCTTCGGACGAAGTGGGATGAATCGCCACGGTCTCGTCGAAGTCGCGCTTGGTCGCGCCCATCTTCACCGCCACCGCGAACCCCTGCAGCATTTCGTCAGCACTCTCGCCCAGCAGGTGCACACCGACCACGCGCTCTTCCTCGCCCACGCATACCAGTTTGAACAGGCTGCGCTGGGGTGAATCGGCCAGCGCATGCAGCATCGGGCGGAAGTTGCTGCGGTAGACGCGCACCGCACCGTGGTAACGCTCGCGCGCCTGCTCTTCGGTCAGTCCAACGTGCCCGAGCGGCGGATGCGAGAACACCACGCTCGGCACGCCTTCGTAGTCCATGCGCGCATCCGGCTGATTGCCGAACAAGCGATCCATCAGCTTGCGACCGGCCGTGATCGCCACCGGCGTCAGCCCGACCTTGCCGCCGACATCGCCGATCGCATGAATATTCGGCACGCTGGTGGTCTGACCCTCGTCCACCACGATTTCGCCTTTTTCGCCCAGCGCGATACCAACCGCCTCCAGACCCAGCCCTGCGGTGTTGGCGCGTCGACCCACGGCAAAAAACACCTTGTCGAAGACATCATTGCCCTGCTCGCTCGTATGCACCGGGTGCCCATGCACACGCAGCCCACCGTCGGCATCACGCTCCAGGCCGGTGGTACAAAATCCGAAATGCAGGCGCACGCCGAGATGGCGCAGATTATCGGCCAGCTGCAGGGTCAGTTCGGCATCGAAGCGCTCCAGCAGCCGCTCGCCTTGCACGAACAGATGCACGCGGCTACCCAGCGCCTGCAGCAAGCCGGCGATTTCCACCGCGATATAGCCGCCACCGACAATCGCCACCTGTGCGGGCGCGTGACAGAGATTGAAGAAATCGTCGGACACTTCGCCGTGCTCGGCACCGTCCACGTCCGGGCGCAGTGGATGCGCACCGGTGGCGATCACGATGTGCTCGGCGGTCACCGGCACGCCGTCGCTGCCCATGAGGGTGTGACGGTCCTGCAACACGCCGCGTTGCGGAATCATGACCACGCCATCTTCATCGAGCCGGCGCCGATAACTGGCATGAATGTTGGCGATGTAGCCCTGCCGATGCGTGACCAGTTCCTGCCACGCCAATGTCGGCCGCGGCACATCGAAACCGAGCGCGCTGGCCAGTGCGATTTTTCCGGCCAGATCCGCTGCCAACCACATCGCCTTCTTCGGCACGCAGCCCAGATTGACGCAGGTGCCACCCAACTCGTTCGGCTCCATGATCGCCACGCGGGCACCGTGTTTTGCCGCGCGAAATGCCGCCGCCAATCCACCGGAACCGCCGCCCAGGATCACCACGTCGTAGTCGTAACGGGCGCTCATGCGAATCGCTCCGCGCGGTAAGCAGGCGAGTCCAGCGCAGGTGCGCGGCCCGTGATCAGATCGGCCATCAGTTGTTCGCTTGCAGTGCTCATGCTGATGGCGAGCATGCCATGCCTTGCCGCGAGCCAGACGTGAGGACGGACGGCAGGTCGCGCATGGCCTGTCTATCGGCTGCAATCGGGCGCAATCCAACCCGTCACCGGCGATCCAGTCGTCATGGCAGCGGCGAGCAATGCGTCACGATCCTGCCCACCACTGCGTGCTGGCCTGCGTGCCTGGCCTGGCAACTGTGAGCTGTACATGCCGCGCAACCCGCAGCAATACGCGTGCTACGACACGTGTCACTCCAGGCGCGCGCTGCCATGTCGCATCGGCGGCACGCGCAGATAGGTCACGCTACGCCACAGCCACTCCATCGGCCCGAAGCGGAACCAGCGCAGCCACAGCTGACTCAGCACCACCTGCAGCGCGAACAACCCCAGCGCAAACGGCAGCTGCCACATGCGCGGCAACTGCTCGAAATAACCAAGCCCGTAACCGTAGAACACCCACGTGCACAGCAACGACTGCAGCAGGTAGTTGGTCAATGCCATGCGCCCGGCCGGTGCCAGGCACGCCAGGCGCGGTGCCAGCTGCACCACCCATGCCGCATACCCCAGGCTCATCAACGGCCCGGCGATCAACGACAACGCGAAAGCACCCGACACACGCAAGTCCAGACGCGCCGGATCCATCCACGGCTCCAATGCATAACTCACCAGCATCACGCCCAGCCCGAGCGGCAACACGCCATAACGCAACATGCGAAACAGACGCGGAAAGCGCTCAGGCGCGGCAATCGCGCCGCTGCGCACAAACCAGCTGCCCAACAGAAACATGCCAAGCATCGCCGGGCCATTGATGCTCAGCCCGCTCATCGCTTCCTGCAGGTCATGCCAGCGCTGCAGCGTCGCTTGCAGGTACGTGCCGCTGCCGTATGCGGCGCGCTGCGTCTGCACGTTCGCGACCGCCTGCTGCGCCGCGTCGGCCATCGCCGCCTTCCACTCAACCGCAGCTGCCGGATCGGCCTGCGTCAACGCCCCTGCTACGCCGTACAGCAGCATCAAACCGGGCGCGCAGCAGTACACCAGCGCCGCAACCCACGGCAGCGTCACCGTCGGCACCGAGCGGGTGGCCAGCAACAGCAACGCCAGCAAGGCGTAGGTCACCAGAATATCGCCGGACCACAGCAGCAATGCATGGGCCAGCCCGATCGCCAGCAATCCAAGGGTCCGCCGCAGATACATACCGAAAAACACACGCCCGGCCTGCTCGGCGCGCTGCGCCATCACCGCAAAGCCCATGCCGAACAACAACGCGAACAAGGTGTAGAACTTGCCCTGCACGAACAGGTAGACCAGCGCATCGGCAACACGATCGATGCCATGCCAGTGCGGATCCACGCCGGTGAGCGCCAGATCGAGCGGGCCGACGAAGGCTTCGATATTCATCAGCAGGATGCCCAGCAGCGCAAAGCCGCGCAGCACATCCAGCACGACGATGCGCTCGGTTGCGGCAATGGGCTGCAGAAAATCGCGTGGTGTCATCAAGGCTCGGAGCGTGGTGTGCACGATAAAAAGCAAACAGCCCGCCGGGATGGCGGGCCGTTTAACCCACAGCGGTCACCCGGAGTGGCTGGCAACACGTCGCAAGCCCTCGTTGGCTGGAAGCGGAGACGATCCAGAAACCGGCATGTCTGCGTGGCACATGCCAAGTCCAGACACCGGCCACACCCGCCCGACGGCAGCGCGACCGTGTCAATTACCGCTCTCAGTGGTGATGGCCGCCTTCGCCGTGCACATGTCCGTGGTCGCGCTCTTCCTGGGTGGCTTCACGCACGTCGATGATTTCCACATCGAAGTGCAGATCCTTGCCGGCCATCGGGTGGTTGAGGTCGACGTCGACCACACTCATGCCGACCTTCTGCACCGTGACTGCGCGCGGGCCGAAGTTGGTCTGCAACATCACCTGGGTGCCCGGTGCCAGCTTGGTGGCGCCGAAATGCTTCTTGGGCACACGCTGGCTCAGGCCTTCGCGGTATTCGCCGTAGGCCTCGGTGGCCTTGACGTCCACGCCGAAGCTCTCGCCGGCCTCTTTGTCCATCATGGCCGCTTCCAGGCCCGGAATGATGTTGCCGTGGCCGATCATGATCGCCAACGGGTCACGTTCCTTGGAGCTCTCGATCGGCTCCTGGCCGATCTCCGAAACGGTGTAGTGGAAGCGGACGACGCTGTCTTTTTCGATCTTCATGCCTGGCTCTGAATGGGCTGCCCGGTGGCAGACGGTGGAGGACGGCTTGTCGGCCGCCGGGTGCGCCGCCATCATGGCGACCTGTTCGAACCGACCATTATCCCGGCTCCATGCCTATCACGCCAGTTTTCGCCGCTCACACCCGTCGTGTCGCGGCCAGTGTATTGCTGGGCCTGCTCGTGCTGTTGAGCGGTTGCGCACAGACCCCGGTGCGTCGCCCGGCTGCCGCCCCAGCGCCGACTGTGCGCGTATGGCCGCAGGTACCGCCGGCAGACCCGGCCGCCGCCAACAACATCCTGATGCGCGCCTTGGGTCTGGTCGGCACGCCCTACCTGTTTGGCGGCAACACGCCGGAAACCGGTTTCGACTGCAGCGGCCTGGTCGCCTATGTCTACAAGGATGTATTGGCGTTGGCGCTGCCACGCACCTCGCGCGAGCTGGCCGCGATCCAGGGACCCAGAATTTCGCCCGAAAAGCTGGCGACCGGCGACCTGGTGTTTTTCGGCTCCAGCGGCAACGTCACCCATGTCGGCATTTATGTCGGTGAAGGCCGCTTTGTGCATGCCCCCAGCACCGGCGGTACAGTCCGCTTGGATTTCCTGGACGGAGCCTACTGGCGTGACCATTATTCAGGTTCCAAGCGTGTTTTACATTGAAGCGTGACGCGCATCACAATTCACAGAACGGAAATTTAACCTTTTTTGAACGTAACGATTCTTTCACCAAGGCATCATCGCGCATCGACAGCAGAAATGTGATTCCCGCGTGACGAACGACGAACAGATCAATCCTGGCGCCGCACCGCTTCCGCCCCGGAAACCGCTCCGCCTGCTGTGCGCCACCGCTCTTTGGCTCGCAGCCCTTCCCGCTCTGGCACAGACCGCCAACACTCCCTCATCCGTTCCGCAGACGACCACGCCAGACAGCGCCGTCGCCGCCGAGAAAGCCGCAACCCGCAGCCGCGCCGACGCCGCTGCCACCGCAACCCTGGCCGCCCTGCTTCCGCATCTGGCCGCCAATGACGCCATTCCGCTGATGGACCGTTCGGCAATGTTCGCCGGCGACCTCAGCCGCCTGTTGGCCAATTACGACGTTTCGCAAAGCGCGGCCAACGCCGCCCAGAACGCCGTGGCCGACAGCCGTGTCCAAGTGATCCTGCAGCGCGCCATGGCCCTGCTCGGCACCCCGTACGTCTGGGGCGGCGAGTCCACCGAAGGCTTCGACTGCAGCGGCCTGGTCGGCTATGTGTTCAAGACCGCCCTGGGCATCGACCTGCCGCGCGTCTCGCGCGACATCGCCCGCGACGAATCGGCCGAACTGATCAAGGACCCCTCCGCGCTCAAGGCGGGCGATCTGGTGTTCTTCGGCCGGCGTGGTCGCATCGACCATGTGGGCCTGGTGGTCGGCGACGGCAAGTTCCTGCACGCGCCCAGCCGCGGCAAGGACGTGCGCGTGGATTCGCTGGCCAGCGGTTACTGGAGCGAGAAGTTCATCCAGGCGCGTCGGGTGCTGTGATTCTCGGCACCTGATCCACTGCATGACAGACGAAGGCCGCGGCGATCCCGCGGCCTTTTTCGTGGCAGTGGTTTTTTAGGTTTGTGCTTCAACCGCAGCGAACCAATCGACCGCAGCGCCGCGCACGCGCGTGGATCCCACAGGGGTCACCGGGTGCGCAGCCACTCGATCAGTGCGCAGCATCCGCCTTGTAATGCGACATGGTGTCCTCGATGCCCTTGCTCAGTTCCATCACCTTGAGCGCGTACTCGGCCAGGCGCTGATCCTCAGGCGTGTCCGGCTGCCACGAGGGCACTGCCACCGGTGTGATCCCGTCCGGATCCATCGCCACGAACACGATGATGCAATGCGTGCACAGCCGCGAGTCGCCGCCCATGGGGCTGCGCGCACGCACATCGATGGCGAAATGCATGCTGGTGCGCCCGGTGTAGGCCAGTTTGGCCGACACCGCGACCAGATCCCCGATCCGCACCGGCGCCACGAAGCGAATGCCGCCCACCGCCACGGTGACGCAGTAATGCCCGCTCCAGCCACTGGCTGCGGCAAAGCCCACCTGGTCGATCCACTTCATCACCACGCCGCCATGCACCTTGCCGCCGAAGTTGACGTCGCTGGGTTCGGCCAGAAAACGAAATGTCAGATCACGCTGTTCGCCAATCACCGCCCGCCCTCGTCAATGGATGAGCTGGCAGTGTGCCATGCAGGTGCGACAGAAGCGCGCAGGGGCATTCGAGGTTCCGCGTGTATTCGATCAACCGCGTATCGCTTCAATGTTGTCCTGCTTGCGCAAACACAACCAAGGGAAATGCAGCTGTTTCAACTTGAACATCCGCCGCACGCGCGCACTCGGCCGTCGCGGGTCGAATAGCAACTGCACTGCAAACCGATCAAACGTGGCGTAGGTGTGTTGATGGTAGTGCGCGGCCAGTGCGGGCACGCCCAAGTCGGTGAAATAGCGCAGGCTGCGCACGGCGCTTTCGCTGGCGCGTTGCGGGTCTGCGTACAGCGGGCTGTCGAGGATGTGCAGTTCGCCGCCGTCGCGCAGTTGGGCGAGCAGGCGGATGACCAACGCGGCGGGGTCGGCGAAATACTGGATGCAGGCCGGCAGCACGATCACGTCGAAGAGATCGCGCGGCAGTGCCAGGGTCTGGATGTCGGCGGCGATGAAACTCAGGCGCTGGTCGTGGCCGAACACGCGTGCGGCCTGGGTCAGTTCGGTGCGATTGACGTCGATACCGCAGACGTCGCGTTGCAGCGACTGCGCCAGCAACTGCGACAGCCAGCCGTTGCCGCAACCCAGTTCGGCGATGGCGCCCTCGCCTGCACGCGCCTGCAGATGCTGCACCAGCAAGGCGCTGGACAGCGCGCGCACCCGCCATTCCAGCGTCGTGCCGAGCTTGCCGCCGGGACGCGGCAGGCTGCGCACCTGCGCATCGGTGTAGAGCCGGCCTTCCTTGCGCCGGATCTCCAGATACTGCTGTTCGAACGGGTCGTCGGCCAACGAGCGCTGCACGAACACGCCGTCGATGTTCTCCAGCCCGGACAACTGCTGCAGCCGATCGCGCAGCGAGGGAAATCCAACACTCATCGGTCGGTCGCGCTCAGCGCTGCGAGCTGGCGCGATCGGTCAGCGGATCTTCCAGCCCCACATTGGTCGACGCCGACTCGTAGACCGCCTTGTCCAACAAACCGGTTTCCTTGGCCACCAGCACCGGCACCAGCATCTGCCCGGTCACGTTGGTCATGGTGCGCATCATGTCGAGGATGCGGTCGATCGCATACAGATAGCCGATGACTTCCAGCGGCAGGTTGGCCGCACTGAGCACCACGGTGGCCATGATCACCGCAGTGCCCGGCACGCCGGCCGTGCCGAAGCTGCCCAGTACCGAAGCGATCAGCACCACGAAGTATTGATTGGCGGTCAGTGGCACGCCGGTGTATTGCGCAATGAACACTGCGCACAAGGCCGGAAAAATCGCGCCGCAGCCATCCATCTTGATGCTGGCACCCAGCGGCACCGCGAATGCAGCGTAATCCTTGCTGACGCCCAGGTTATGCGTGATCGAGCGCATCGCCACCGGCATCGCGGCAAAACTCGATGAGCTGACGAATGCCACCTGCATGCCCGGCGCCGCACCACGGAAGAACTTCCACGGATTCAATCCATGCAGCAACAACAGGCTGCTGTAGACCACCACGATGTGGATCGCGCAGGCCACATACAGCGCCAGCACAAAATTGCCGAACGGCAACAGTTTCTCGAAACCGTAGCTGCCGACCAGGCTGGCGATCAGCCCGAAGGTGCCCAGCGGGGTCATCTCCAGCACGAAGCGGGTGACCTGGATCATGATGTCGCTCAGTTGCGCGGTGAGCTTGCGCGCCTCGGCCACGCGCTCGCCGAGCTTGACCATCGCAAAGCCCAGCAACGCAGCGAAGAAGATCACCGGCAGGATCGAACCGCGCCCGGCCGCCAGTACCGTTTCGCCGGCCGCATTGGTCTTGGTGCCGATGCCGGTCAATGCGTAGAACGGGTTGGAGGGCACCACGTCCAGCAGCACCTTGATCGGGCTGGGCACATCGCGCGGTTTCCAGGCCGAGTCCACGCTCAGGCTGAAATGGCCGGCGCCGGGTTGCATCAGCGTGCCTACTGCCAGGCCCACGCCCACCGCCAGCGCGGCGGTAATGACGAACCACAGAAAGGTACGCCCGCCAAGTGCGGCGACGGATTTTTGCCCGTGCAGCGACGAGATCGCATTGATCACCGCGAAGAACACCAGCGGAATCGCGATCATCTTGATCAGGGTGACGTACAGATCGCCGAGTGGGCCGAACCACACATCGGCAGCCGGGCCCATGGCCCAGCCGGCCAGCGCGCCGAGGACGAAGCCGGCCACCACGCGTTGCCAGAACGGAATGCGCAACCAGGCCGAGACCAATGTCATGCGTCGAATCATCCGGGGGGAGAGTGCATGCACCATAGCCCAGGCCCGCGCCGCCCGCGAGACCACGACTGGAACAGCGGTGTGTCATCTGTGTGACACCAGGCATCCCGGCATAATGCGCGCTGATTCAGTCACGAGTTCGATGCCGATGCGTTACCGCCTGCCTGCCCTCGCCGCCCTGACCACCTTGTGTGTCGCCGCCTGCGCTTCCACCACCGGCACCAGTGCGTCCGCGCCTGCCGCCGTGCGGGTGGAGGTGCCGCAGGTGACCCATCCCGCCGGCGAGACGCCGCAATGGTGGTACCGCTCGGGCGCCGCCCGCGCAGCCGGCAATGGCGCGATGGCCGGGCGCGCGCGCAACGTGATCCTGTTCCTGGGCGATGGCATGAGCCTGACCACGGTGGCCGCCGCGCGCATTCTGGATGGCCAGCGCAAGGGCGGGCCCGGTGAAGAGAACCTGCTGTCGTGGGAGCAATTTCCGGCGACCGCTTTCAGCAAGACCTACAACACCGATTCGCAGACGCCCGATTCGGCCGGCACCATGACCGCAATCACCACCGGGGTGAAATCGCACATGGGCGCGATCGGCGTCAGCAGCGGCAACCGCAGCGACTGCGCCGACAGCCTGGGCAAGGGCTTGCTGAGCTGGCTGCAACTGGCCGACAGCGCCGGCATGGCCACCGGCATCGTCACCACCACCCGGCTGACCCACGCCACCCCGGCGGCCACCTACGCGCATTCGCCGGACCGCAACTGGGAGAACGACACCGACCTGCCCGAGTCCGCCCGCACCGCCGGTTGCCAGGACATCGCCCAGCAACTGCTGTCTAGCGCGCGCTTCGGGCGCGGCTCGCAGGTGGTGCTGGGTGGCGGACGCAGCCAGTTCCAGACCGTGCAGGAACGCGATCCGGAGTACGACGACAAGGTCGGCCTGCGCCTGGACGGCCGCGACCTGGTCGCCGAATGGAAACAGGCGCACCCGCAGGGCGCCTATGTCTGGAACGAGCAACAGTTGCAGGCGGCCTCCGGCGCGCCCGCGCTGCTGGGCCTGTTCGAGCCGGATCACATGCAGTTCGACCACGACCGCAATCGCACCGCGCAAGGCGAGCCCAGCCTGACCGAGATGACCCGCACCGCGATCCAGTCGCTGTCGCGCGACCCGAACGGCTTCGTGCTGATGGTCGAAGGCGGCCGCATCGATCACGCCAACCATGCCGGCAATGCCTATCGCGCGCTCGACGAGACGGTGTCCCTGTCCGAAGCGGTGCGCGCCGCCGTTCAGACCGCCCCGCCGGACACGCTGATCATCGTCACCGCCGACCATTCGCACACGCTCAACTTCGTCGGCTACCCGGTGCGCGGCAATCCGATCCTGGGCAAGGTACGCGGCACCGGCGGCGAAGAAGGCGACCGCACCCAGCTGGCCACCGACCTGGCCGGCCAGCCCTACACCACGCTTAGCTACGCCAACGGCCCCGGCTACACTGGCACGAGCAACGCGCAGCCGGCCGGACCGAAGAAGTACCCGCACGAACCCAGCAGCAGCGAGCCTGCTTCCGGACGCCCGGATCTGACCCACGTCGACACCGAAGCCCCCAGCTACATGCAGGAATCGCTGGTGCCGACCAAATCCGAAAGCCATGGCGGCGAAGACGTCGGCATCTGGGCCACCGGCCCGGGCAGTGCGGCGTTTCGCGGCACGCTGGAAGAGAACGTGATCTACCACGTCATCGTGCAGGCCACCCCGCGCCTGCGCGAGCGCCTGTGCAAGGCCGGCACCTGCGACAGCGCCGGCGTGCCGGTGGAGTTGCCGGCATCGGCCGCGTTCGAGACTGCGAGCAAGCGTTGATGTGCAGCGCTGCGCATCGGCGATCGGCGATCGGCGATCGGCAATGGTGCGCCGTCGCAGGGCACGCCTCGCTGCAGCGCTGCCGCAGTGGTCGCACGCATAGATGATCGTCCTGGCGCTGCCCGCGACGCCGCCGGGCCCGATCCTTGTCGCCTACAGCGGCGGCATGGATTCGAGCGTGTTGCTGCAGCTGCTGGCAGCCGCGCCGCGCTATCGCGACAGCGGCTTGCGCGCGGTGCACGTGCATCACGGCTTGCACGCCGATGCGGATGCATGGGCTGCGCATTGCCAGCGCCAATGCGATGCCTTGCAAATTCCCTTGCAGATCGCGCGCGTGCAGGTCGCGCGCGACAGCGGCCTGGGTCTGGAAGCGGCCGCACGCCATGCGCGGCACGCCGCGTGTGCCGAAACACTCACGCCCGGCGAATGGCTGGCGCTGGCGCACCATCGCGACGACCAGGCCGAAACGTTCCTGCTGCGCGCACTGCGCGCTTCCGGCCCGGACGGCTTGGCTGCCATGCGCGCGGAGCGTCCATTCGCAGGCGGCATGCTGTGGCGTCCATTGCTGCACCATGCACGCACCGACTTGCTGGCCTATGCGCAGGCACATGGGCTGGAATGGATCGAAGACCCCAGCAATGCCGACACACGGTACGACCGCAACTTCCTGCGCACCCAGCTCATGCCTCTGCTGCAGCAACGCTGGCCACAGGCCGCCGAGGCGTTGGCGCGCAGTGCGCACCTGAGCGCCAACGCCAGCGCGTTGCTGCTGCAAGAGGACACCGCGCTGCTGCCCGGCATGCTGACCGCCACCGGCGCCCTGGATCTACAGCGGTTACGTGCGCAGCCGGCGACACGTCGGCCGCGCCTGCTACGCGCCTGGGTGAGTGCGGCACACGCCCCGCCGCTGCCCGCACACGGCATCACCGCGCTGGAACAGGAAATCGACAACCACGCACCGGACCGGCAAGCGCGCTTTGCCTGGCAACAGGTCGAAGTGCGTCGCTGGCGCCAGTGTCTGTATTTACTTCGCCCACACACCGCATGCCCGCCGCAGTGGCAGACGCACTGGGATGGCCAGGCAGCGCTGCACCTGCCCGATGGCGCGCAGTTACAGTTACACGGCGCCCCCGGCCTGCGCTTCGCGCAACCGCTGCTGGTGCGCGCACGCCACGGTGGCGAGCGCATCGTGTTGCCGCAGCGTGCGCATTCGCATCGCCTCAAGCACCTGCTGCAGGAACTGGATCTACCACCCTGGGAACGCGAACGCCTGCCGATCCTGTGGGACGGCGACCAGGTACTCGCCGCCGGCGATCGCATCATCTCGGCCGCATTGAACAACTGGCTGCAGGCCAATAACGCAGCGTTGCGATGGCACAGCAACACAGCTGCGAATTGACCCGCCTGCGCGCGCGCCGCACACTTTAACGATGGTCAAAAAATCCTTGAACGAAACATCCCCGGTTGCCCGCTTCGAACAGTCTCTGGAAGAACTCGAGCAACTGGTGCAGAAGATGGAAGTCGGCGACCAGAGCCTGGAGCAATCGCTCATGGCCTATGAGCGTGGCATCGGCTTGTACCGCGATTGCCAGCAGGCACTGGAACACGCCGAACTGCGCGTGCGCATGCTGACCGACCCCACCCGCCCCGATCTGGCCGAAACCTTCGAACCGCCGTCGCCGGACGGCGGCTGAGGTGAGTTCGGCGTTGTTCGATCACTGGATCGCCCGCACCGAACGCAGCCTGGAGGCGTGCCTGCCAAGCCCGGCACTTGCTCCGCAACGCCTGCACGCCGCCATGCGGCATGCGGTACTGGGCGGCGGCAAGCGCATGCGTCCGCTGTTGGTGTATGCAACTGGCGCACTTTTTGACGCCGACGAAGACAGCCTGGACACGCCTGCCGTGGCGGTGGAGCTGATCCATGCCTATTCGCTGGTGCACGACGACCTGCCGGCGATGGACGACGACGCGCTGCGCCGCGGCCAGCCCACCGTACATATCGCCTTCGATGAGGCCACGGCGATTCTGGCCGGCGATGCGCTGCAGACGCGCGCGTTCGAACTACTGGCTGCGGCATCGGTGAGTGCCGACCTGCGCGTCGGCTGGCTGCAGAGCCTGGCCGGCGCTGCAGGCGCTGCCGGCATGTGCGGAGGCCAGGCACTGGACATCGATGCCACCGGCCAGCTGCAATCGCTCAGCGAGCTCGAGCGCATGCACGCACTCAAGACCGGCGCACTGATCCGCGCGGCGGTGCGCATGGGCGCGTTGACCGGTGGCGCCGCGGATGCCGACCAGCAGCGCCTGGACGCCTTTGCCGATGCGCTGGGCCTGGCGTTCCAGGTGCGCGACGACATCCTGGACGTGGAATCGAGCTCGGCGCAGTTGGGCAAGACCGCCGGCAAGGACGCTGCGCAATCCAAGTCCACCTATCCCGCCCTGCTCGGGATGGAAGGCGCCAAGGCCAAGCTGGCAGAGCTGGCCACGCGCATGCACGACATCCTGCAGCCCTACGGCCAGCCAGGCGAAACGCTGGCGACGCTGGGCCGGTTTGCGGTGGACCGCGCGCACTAGCGCGACGCTCAGAACGACCACGCAGCCATACAACCGGCCCACGCGATCAAACGCAGACCTCGCTGCGTGGTCACTCCCCAGCGGCGCGATGCATGCATCGATCCTGCAATCGCGCCTTCTTCTGCGCACACCGTGCGCCAGCGCACGGTGCAGTCGTGGATCGTCCTCGAATAACCGGGGTTCCGCGTCACAAAACGTAAATTCTCTTTCCATAGATTTTCACAAGGGAATTTATGCAGCGCGCGTTAAAAATGTGGATGGATGCACAACTTTAAGCCGAATTGTCGCCATCGTTGTCCATATTTGCCATTCCAGCGCCATCAGCAGGCCAAAAACAGCACTAATCGATTGTCTTGTCGTGCCCGCTCGCCCTGCCTAGGTTGGTCTGCCCGCGTTCAGCGGACATCCCCGATCACATGGAGAGTTGCTGGTGAAGAATGTTTTTCTCGCATCGTTTGCAGCAGGCACGTTGGCCGTTGTTGGCGTGCTCGGATCGGCGCAGGCGCAGTCCGTGCGCGGCCCGGTTCCGTTGACCATCGAACTGGCGCCGGTCGCCGATCAGGCTGGGCGGCACCAAGGCAAGATCGCCGTCACCGTTACCAACAACGGCAGCCAGATCGCGCGCGTCCCGACCTATCAGCTGCCGCTGAAGTCACTGGATAACGGCATTCTGGACGTCAGCCGCGATGGTACGCCGGTGAACTATACCGGGCGCCTGGTCAAGCGCGGCCTGCCCAAGGCGGCCGACTTCACCATCCTCAAGCCCGGCCAGAGTGTGCAGGGCGAGGTCGATCTGGCGGGCGCCTACGATCTGTCGACCAGCGGCAATTACACCATCCAGGTCCGTTCGTCGCTGCAATACGCCTCACTGTCCGACGGCAGCCTGATGAAGGCAGCCAACGGCGCGCCCGCGGTGGCCACCAGCACCCCGCTCACCGTCTGGCTGGACGGTGCGCGGCGCGGCGTGCAGCGCCAGCTCGCAGTCGGCCCGACCGCCGTGGTCAACGGCATCAACTACCTCAACTGCAGCACCACCCGCACCAACCAGGCCGCCAGTGCCGTCACTGCCGCGCGCAACTACTCGCAGAACGCGCGCACCTACCTCAACGGCGGCAGCACCGGCGCGCGCTATACCACCTGGTTCGGCGCCTACAACGCCTCGCGCTATAGCCGGGTCAGCTCGAACTTCGTCAACATCGACAACGCGCTGGACCAGAACAACGGCCAGCTGACGATCAACTGCAGCTGCGAAGCGGATCTGGCGGACGCCTTCGCCTACGTCTATCCGAACCAGCCGTACGAGATCCATGTCTGCAACGCATTCTGGAGTGCATCGACAACCGGTACCGACTCCAAGGCCGGCACGCTGGTGCACGAGACCAGCCACTTCACCGTGGTGGCCGGCACCCAGGACCGCGTCTATGGTCAGTCCGGCGCGCGTAGCCTGGCGATCAGCAACCCGGCCCAGGCGATCACCAATGCCGACAGCCACGAGTACTTCGCCGAAAACACCCCGGCGCAGAACTGATCCGGCAGTCGCCTGAAACGCCAAAGGCCCGGCATCGCTGCCGGGCCTTTGTCTTTCGCATTGCGACCGGTTACTTGATCAGGCGCAGCGTGAACGGATACCGGTAATGCTCGCCGTTGTTGGCCTTGACCGCGGCCAGGATGCACAGCACCAGATTGGCGATCCATACCAGCGTCGGCACGAAGAACAGGATGCCGAACGACACGATGGTCAGGATCACCGCAGCCACATAGGCGATGATCACGGTGATCTGGAAGTTCAGCGCTTCCTTGGCCTGATCGGTGGCGAACGGCTTGGACGGGCTGGCGTCCTTGCTGATCAGCCAGATCACCAACGCGCCGATGAAGGACGTGAGGATGCCGAGCAGATGCGCGGCAAGCGCCAGGGTGCGCTCTTCCGACGGCGAGCTGGTGCCGATCGGCGGTGGCGGCGGTGCAGCGTGTGACTCGAAGTCGCTCATCATGTTTCCCCATGCATGGTTGTGGTGCGGCGGACTATAGCAACCCGTCAGCCAGCCACCAGTGCGCGAAGACATGGTCTCGTTCGCGATGCTCCGCGGCAGTGGCCGGGAGCGGTGAGCACAGTCGTTGCGACCGGCGCGCTCAGCTGTCGCCCGCCACCGTCATGCGGTTGAGCAGCACCGCACCGATCTTGACGTGCGAACGCGGATCCACATCGTTGCCCACCGCCTCGATGCCGGCGAACATCTCGCGCAGGTTGCCGGCGATGGTCAGGCCGTCGACCGGATAGGCGATCACGCCGTTCTCGATCCAGAAGCCACCGGCACCGCGCGAGTAATCGCCGGTCACCGGATTGACGCCGTTGCCCATCAGTTCGGTGACCAGCAGACCGCGCGACATGCCGGACATCATCGAGGCCAGATCGCCCGCATTCGCAGTGACCTGCAGGTTGTGCACGCCGCCGGCGTTGGCGGTGGTCTGCAGGCCCAGCTTGCGTGCCGAATAGCTGCCGAGCACATACCGCTGCAGCACGCCGGCGGTGATCAGCGCCGAACGCCGCGTCGCCACGCCCTCGCCATCGAAGGCGGCCGAGCGCAGCCCGCGGCGCAGATGCGGCAGCTCCTCGATGTTGAACCAGTCCGGGAACAACTTGGTGCCGACACTGTCGAGCAGGAAGCTGGCACGCCGATACAGCGCGCCGCCGGAAACCGCGCCGAGCAGATGGCCGACCAGCGAGCGCGCCACTTCCGGCGCAAACAGCACCGGCAGCTGGCCGGCGGGGAGCGAACGCGGTTGCAGCCGCGCCAGGGTGCGCTCGGCAGCGTGGCGGCCGATCGCCTCGGGCGCTTCCAGGTCTTCGCGTGCCAGCGCGCTGCTGTACCAGCCATCGCGCTGCATACCGTCGCCCTGCCCGGCGATCAGTGCGCAGCTGATCGAATGATGGGTGCCGCGTTCGCGCCCGATGAAGCCATGCGAGTTGGCATACACCGACAGGCTGAGTCCGGTGCTGGCCGAGGCGCCATCGGAATTGCTGATCCGCGCATCGGCATCGCGCCCGGCGGTTTCGCAGGCCAGCGCCAGATCCACCGCAGTGTCGGCGTCCAGCGCCCACGGGTGCCAGCTGTCCAGTTCGGGGAACTCGCGCGCCATCAGTTCCGGATCGGCCAGGCCGGCGGCCACGTCGTCTTCGGTATAGCGGGCGATCGCGCAGGCCTGGGCCACGGTGGATTCCAGGCTGGAATCCTGCAGATCGGCGGTGCTGGCGCTGCCCTTGCGCTTGCCGAAGTAGACGGTGACCGCAATGCCGCGGTCGCGGGTGGATTCCACCGTTTCCACATCGCCCAGCCGCACGTTGACATCCAGGCCGCGCTCTTCGCTGCAGCTCACTTCGGCCTGGGTGGCGCCGGCCGCACGGGCGCGCTCGAGCAGGCGCTGCGAGATGTCGGTGAGCGCGTCCAGGCGCTGCAGGCTGTCGTCGTGGACACGTGTTTCGGAGGAGAGTGCGTTCAATGCTTTATCCTTAGGAACGCGGATCCTTCCGCAAAAGCTCGGCCATCGTTGGCCGGAGTGTCTGAATTCAGTGCGGAGTGTTCCGCCGGCGCCCGGCCGTTCAAGGCCGGAGTTTTTATCAACCAAGTTTCGGGATGTAGTGGCAATGCGCGGACGCGACGAAGACACCGGTGAATTTCGCGGCGCCAGCCGCAGCCAGCAACGGCGCGAGGCGCTGGAAATTTTCGACCTGGGCGAAAAGCTGGTGGCGCTCACCCCGGCGCAGCTGGCCAAGTTGCCGGTACCCGAATCGCTGATTCCGCATATCGAAAAGAGCAAGCGCATCACCTCGCATATCGCGCACAAGCGGCAGCTGGCGTTTCTGGCCAAGCACATGCGCCGCGAGGACGACACCACGCTGAACGCGCTGCGCGATGCGCTGGATGCCAACAGCGACACCGCGCGCCGCGAAGTGGCCGCGATTCACCGCGTCGAGCGTTGGCGCGAGCGGCTGCTGGCCGAGAGCGACGTGGCGCTGGCCGAATTGCTGGAAGCCTATCCGGCCGCCGACCGCCAGCAACTGCGTCAGCTGGTGCGCAACGCCATCAGCGAGCGGGCCAAGAACAAGCCGCCGCGCGCCTACCGCGAGCTGTTCCAGGTGCTGCGCGAGTTGTCTCAAGAGCCGGGATTGGAGATTGGGGATTCGGGATTGGAAGACGACGAATCGGCATCGGAAGGCGACGAATAGGGATCCGCCCGATTCATCCAGCCCAGCAACGGCCATCCCGGCCGTTGCGAATCCCGAATCCCGAATCCCGAATCCCCGCATCTCAGGCCTGCGTTCCGCCAACGGTGATGCCGTCGATCAGCAGCGAAGGCTGACCGACGCCGACCGGCACGCTCTGCCCGTCCTTGCCGCACACGCCCACGCCTTCGTCCAGCGCCAGGTCATTGCCGATCATGCGCACCTTCTGCATGGTCTCCGGGCCGTTGCCGATCAACGTGGCGCCCTTGACCGGTGCAGTGACCTTGCCGTCTTCGATCAGGTAGGCCTCGGTGGCCGAGAACACGTACTTGCCGCTGGTGATGTCGACCTGGCCGCCGCCGAAGTTGACCGCGTAGATGCCCTTCTTGACCGAGCGGATCATCTCCTGCGGATCGTGCTGCCCGGCGCGCATGTAGGTGTTGGTCATGCGCGGCATGGTCAGGTGCGCGAACGACTCGCGGCGGCCGTTGCCGGTCGGTGCCACGCCCATCAGCCGCGCGTTATGGGTGTCCTGCATGTAGCCGACCAGCACGCCGTCTTCGATCAGCGTGGTGCACTGGGTGGGCGTGCCTTCGTCGTCGATATTGAGCGAGCCGCGACGCCCGTCCAGGGTGCCGTCGTCGACGATGGTCACGCCCGGTGAGGCCACGCGCTCGCCGATGCGGCCGGCGTAGACGCTGGTGCCCTTGCGATTGAAATCGCCTTCCAGGCCGTGACCGACCGCCTCATGCAGCAGCACGCCGGGCCAGCCCGGGCCGAGCACCACCTGCATCACGCCGGCCGGTGCCGGAATCGCATCCAGATTGACCAGTGCCTGGCGCAGCGCTTCGCGCGCGAAGCCCTCCGGGCGGCCGTCGGCGAACAGCTCGGCATAGCCGTAACGCCCGCCGCCGCCGGAATAGCCGGATTCGCGGCGCCCGCCGTGTTCGACGATCACCTGCACGTTCATGCGCACCAGCGGGCGCACATCGGCGGCCAGCACGCCGTCGCTGCGCGCGATCAGCACCGTGTCCACACCGCCGGACAGGCTCACCATCACCTGCTTGACGCGCGGGTCGGCGGCGCGCACGTACTGGTCGATCCGGCGCAGCAACTCGACCTTGGTCGTGCTGTCCATGTCGTCGATCGGGTCGGTGGCCGGGTACAGCGCACGGCCACTGCCGCGCACCAGCGTGCGGGTGGATTGCGCACCGCCGTCGCGCGAGATCGCCCGTGCCGACTGCGCCGCTTCCAGCAGCGCCTCGCGCTGGATGTCGTCGGAGTAGGCGAAGCCGGTCTTTTCTCCGGAAATCGCACGCACGCCCACGCCTTGTTCGATGGAATGCGCACCGTCCTTGACGATACCGTCTTCCACGCTCCAGCTCTCGCGTCGGGAATGCTGGAAATACAGGTCGCCGAAGTCGATGCCCGGGCCCAACAGGGCGCCGAAGGTGCGGTCGAGATGGCCGGTGTCCAGGCCGGAAGGAAGCAGCAGCCGGGTTTCGGCCAGAGTGAGAGCGTTATCGGTCATGCGATCAGGATGGGGCCCGCACGCCGGAGAGACAAGTCGTTCGGCTGAACGTGCGGCGCAGCTATCATCGCAGGCCCGCTGCCCTGCCGACGCCCGCGCATGAAGCTCACTGCCCACGTCCTGGATGGCCACACGCTGGACATCCGCCCCGCCCCGCATGAGCGCGACTGGATGGACGCCACCGACCAGCGCTATGCCTACCGCTGCCTGCCGCTGGCGATCGCCAATGCGCATGGCTGGGAGCTGCTGTGCCAGGCCGGTTTCGCAGCCAGCTGGAACGGCGGCGATGGCCTGGACGCCATCCAGATCGTTGCCGATGCCGGCAGCGCATCGCCGGCGATCAGCCACTTCGGCTACGGCGTGCTGACCTTCCACGTGCCCTGCCTGTTCCGCACCGAAGAAGGCATCGATCTGTTCGTCACCGGGCCGTTGAACCGGCCCAAGGACGGTATCGGTGCGTTGAGCGGCATGGTCGAAACCGACTGGAGCCCGTACACCTTCACCATGAACTGGCGATTCACCCGGCCCGGGCGGGTGCGCTTCGACGCCGGCGAGCCGTTCTGCCATCTGTTTCCGCTGCCGCGCCGGCTGATCGAGCAGGTGCAACCGCAGTGGCAGCCGCTGTCCGAGGCGCCGGAACTGGCGCGGCAGCATGCGGACTGGACCCACAGCCGCACGCGGTTTCTGGATGAATTGCCGGATGCGCAATCGGCCGCCGCACGCGAGAAATGGCAGCGCGGCTATTTCCGTGGCGTGGCGGGCGCAGATCAAGCGCCAGTACCGGGCCACCGTTCGCGTCTGCGCCTGCCGATGTTCACCCGTGCTGCCAGCGAAGACGAGGCGGATAACGGGACGCCAGCAGACTGAGCACGTCAGCGTCTGGGCGCAGCTCGCCATGTGCAGAGGCGGCTGGATGCCCGGCGGGCGCTTCAACGCCTCAGCGCGACGGTGTGCGGTGTGCGGTGTGCGGACTGAATGGAAGCATTGCGCTCGGCGGGCTAGGCGCATTCGACTGACCCGCGCGCGCCGCACATTTGGGCGCCTCAGCGCGGCGCTGCACCAGGCTTGCTGGAACTGGTACCTGGCGCACTCGAAGAACTCGGCTTGCTCGGCACACGCTCGCGCGCTTCGCGTTCCACCACGTCCACCTGCGGCTCCTTCCACGGGCCGGTGACGTGATAGGTCTTGGCACCGATCGCGCCCAGCGGCTTGCTCAACACCGCATTGGCGGCCGCGCCCACCGCCGCGCCGACCGGGCCACCGGCCACGGCGCCGACCACGGCCAGCAGGTTGCCGGCCTTGGGATTGACGTCCACGGTCTGGTCGAAGGTCTGCGCACGCAGGTCGGTCAGCCCGCGGATACTGATGTCGGCGGCCGGGCCTTCGATGCGGATGGCGTCGGTGCGCGCGAAACCATCGCCGAAGCGCACCTCGCCGGCCAGCTTGTTGAACGCCAGCCCCTTGGAGAAGAAGTCGCGGAAGTCGAACATCAACCGGCGCGGCAACTGCGCCACGCTGAGCAGGCCGAGCACGCGGCCGGCGCCGGGATCCACTTCCAGCAATTGGCCGTTGCGTACGTCGATCTTGAGATCGCCGTCCAGCGAACCGAGCGCAAAGCCGGTCGGCGAGCCCTGCCAACCGGCGTTGAGTTCCAGCTGGCCTTCGCCGCCGCGCAACTGGCCGCCCAGGGTGAGGTTTTGCAGCAGATTGCCGAGATTGCGGCTGTCCACGCGCGCCGATAGCCGGGTGCTGGCGGATTCGCCCTTGCCGCGCCAGGCACCGGTCAGACCAATGCTCTGGTCGTTGGAGCGCAGTTGCAGCTGATCGACCTGCATGCCGTCGCTGAGCCGGCTGCTGCGCAGGATGGCGGCGCCCAGGGTCATCTTGCCGACCTGCAAGTCATCGATATCCAGCGACAACGGCGGAATCGACACCGGGTCGAACTCGGCCACCGCGCGGCGCGCCGGCTCGGGCAGGGCGCCGGCCAGCGGGTCGCCCGGCTCGGGCGCGGCCGGTTCGGCCGCCACCACCGGCTGCCAGTGCACGGTGCGCAGCTTGCCCTGCACGGCGGCGCCGTCGGCATTGGGCACCGTGAGCTGGCCGGCCAGCGACGGCCCGTCCAGCGTCACCGCCACCGCGTCGCGGGTCGGGCGCAGCCGCAGCCGGGTCTGCGGGAACACGCCGCCGATCATCAGCAGTCTGTCTGCCTGCACGTCCACCTGCTGCAGCGGCACCGTGCTTTTTTTGGTCTCCGGCTGGCCCGGCAGCGGCGGCATCTCCGGCTCGCTGCTGCCGCGCGCCAGGCTGATCCAGTCGATCGCATCCAGCGAGGCGGTGCGGCCGGTGACGATCAACCCGTTGGCCGGCGGGCGCTCGCTGACCGTGTCGGTGCCCATCACCACGCGCACGCCGGTCTGGTTGCCCTGGCTGCTTGCCTTGAGCGCCACCAGCTTGCCGAACGCCACATCGATATCGCCATCGCCGACCGGCAAGGCCACCTTGACCTGGGTGTCCAACGGCTGGGTGGCCGCCTTGTCCAGCGGCGCAGGCAGATCCAGGGTGGTGCCGACCAGGTCCGAGCGCAGGCTCAACATCGCCTTCGCATCGGTCTGGCCCGGCGGCGGCAATGGCACATCCACGCCCACCTGCCAGGGCGCACTGCCGTGCACGTACGGGCGCAGCCATTCCATCTGCGGCGCGCGGTCGAACAATTCCTTGGCATCCAGGGTGGCGGCAAAGCGCGCTTCGAACGCCTGCTTCGGGTCCTGCACGAAGCCGCCGGCACGCAGGGACAACGCGCCGCTGCGACCCTGGTGCTGCACGCTCAACTGCTCGGCGGCAAAACCGGTGTCGCGGTAGTCGGCCTGGCCGCTGACCTGGTCGAAGGCCAGATTCCAGCGCGCATCGGCCAGCCTGGCGCCCTGCAGCGCCACCGTGCCCTGCAGATGCCCGCCCACGCCCTTGCTGCGTAACGGGCGCAGCAGATCGAAGCTCACCGTTGCCGGGCCGGACACCGTGAGATTGCGCAAGGTGTCGCCGTAGCGACGCTCCAACGGACTTTTGCGCAGCATGCTCAGCAGCTGCGCAGCGTCGGCCTGGGTGGAGGCGCGCACGTAAAGCTCGGAGGTGGCGAAATTGGGAATGCCGGCCTCAAGCCGGGTGATTGGCGCGCCGGCCAGCTCGCCACTTCCCTGCAGGGAGAAGCCGTTGCCGAGGAAGCTCAGATCGGCCTGTACCTGCTCCATCGCCGGCCAGTCGGGATTGAACGGGATCACGCCGTCGCGAATGTGGCCGAACGCTTCGAAGCGCCCGTCATTGCCTTCGAACGGCCAGTCGTCCAGATCGCCACTGACCAGGCCGGTGCCGCCGGTGATCACGCCGCCGGCCACCGCCTTGTCCAGCCAGTCGATGGCGGGCTTGCTCATCTTCGAGCGGATCCAGAATTTGCGCGCCACCGGCAAGGCGACATCGTCCAGTTGCGTGGCCAGCTGGATGCGCGGGCGGCTGCCATCGTTCTGGAACCACAGCCCGCCGCGCACATTGGCGCCGTAATCCTTGGCCTGCACCCGCAAGGCCGGCGTGGCGACCTGCCAGCCGGCGCCGTCGCGCCAGCCGACGAGCTTGCCGGCCAGCTGGATCTCATGCACCACCCCGAAGCCGGTCGGCCAGTCGAAACGCACCGTGGCATCGGGCGCGGTGTCCAGCTCGACCGCCTGCGCATCGCCATCGATAAGGCCGCGCAAACCGCTGATGCCTGGCGCGTTGCCCACCGGTAGAAACGCCAATTCGTCGATCCGGCCCTGCGCGCGCAGTGCACCGCCCTGCTCGCCTGCAACCTGCAGGTCGGTCACACGCAGCTGCGGTTTGGACATACTCAACCAGCGCCGCAAGGTGGGCGACAGGTGGTCGCTCAATGCCGCCGCTGCGATCAGACCGGAGACATCCACATGGTTGCCGACCACCGCGTAACGGCGCCCGCCAGCGATGCTCAGCCCATCCAACTGCTGCAATTTGGCCGCCTGCCCCAGCCGTAGCAGCGGCGCATCCATCCGCCAGCCGCCTTCGATGGTCTGCCAGCGCGCGCGTGCCTGCAGCCGCTCCCACACCAGCGTGCGGCGTGCGGTTTCATCCGGCAGTGCGGCACCGGACAAGCGCACCTGTTGAAGATCGGCATCCACGGTGACACCGGTGATGCGGCGCGCACGCAGTTGTGCCCACGCCTGCAGCCGTCCGCCGCCGCCATCCACGCGCATGCCGCCGACGTGCAGCAACGAGGCCCACGCGGCCAGATCTGCGGGGTCGGCCTGCGCGTAGGCGCTGCCGTCGCCGCTGTTGCGATCGAATTCCAGCACGGTGGTCAACGGCGCGCGCTGCACATCGATCCAGGCATGGCTGCCTACTTTCACTGTCGAACCGCTGACACGCAGACGCAGATCGATGCGCGGCAACGTGGTGTCCAGGCCGATCGAAGGCGCGGTCACATGCAAACGCGCCTCGGCCACCTGAATTTCGCCGAGGCGACGCAACGCTTCCAAGGGGTCGGCACGCCGCGCGGCCGGCAAGCCCTGCACCGACCACACGCCGTCATCGCTACGCTGCAGCGTCAGCGCCAGACCACGCAGGCGGACTTCGGTCAGCGAATGGCCGGGCAACAGGCCGGCGTACATCGCCAGCAGGATTTCGGCCTGGCCCACGCGCACATCGCCATGCGGGCCGATCCGCAACCCATCCAGCCGCAACAGCGGCCCGCGTCGGGTCCACTCGGTCTGCAGGCGATCGAAGGCAATGGGCTGGCCGGCGCGCTGACTCAGCCACGCGGCGATCTGCTGCGGCCGCTGCTCGGCAAGCGGCAACGCCTGGCTGGCCGCACCCACCAGCAATGCGATCGCCACCAGCACGAGTGCGGTGGCGGTGATCGCATAGCGGCGAAACAGACGCAGACGGCGGCGCGGCGGGGTAGGCATTAACGGCGGGGAATGGTGAATAGGGAATAGGGAATCGCAGGAGCACAAACCGCGCCGCGCACACGATCATCCATCCGCGCGCGCCGCCATTCTAAAGATGTCACCGGCACCCCGCAGAGCGCCTTTCGCTCCACCCCCATTCCCGATTCCCGACTCTCCATTCCCCGCCTCACAGCAGCACCACATCGAACTGCTCCTGCAGATACTGGTCGTCGGACTGGAAGCGGATGCTCTTGCCGAGGAATTCCTCCAGCTCGGCCACGGCCGCCGACTCTTCGTCGGTGATACGCGCCACCACTTTGGACGAGGCGATCACCAGCAGCCGCGCGGCGTCGAACTGGCGTACCGCGCGGGTGATCTCGCGGAAGATCTCGTAGGTCACCGTCTCGGCGGTCTTGATGGTGCCGCGCCCGCTGCACTGGCCGCAGGTTTCCGACAGCTGCCGCTCCAGGCTTTCGACGGTGCGCTTGCGGGTCATCTCCACCAGGCCCAGCGGCGAGAATTCGTACACGGTGGTCTTGGCGTGATCGCGTGCCAGCGCCTTCTCCAGCGTGCGCAGCACCTGGCGGCGATGCTCGGCATCGTCCATGTCGATGAAGTCGATGATGATGATCCCGCCCAGGTTGCGCAGCCGCAGCTGCCGCGCCACCGCCTGCGCGGCCTCCAGGTTGGTGCGGAACACGGTTTCTTCGAGATTGCGCTGGCCGACGAACGAACCGGTGTTGACGTCGATGGTGGTCATCGCCTCGGTCTGGTCGATCACCAGGTAGCCGCCGGACTTGAGCGGCACCTGCTTGTTCAGCGCGCGCCCGATCTCGTCCTCGACCCCGTACAGGTCGAAGATCGGCCGGTCGCCGGTGTACAGCTCCAGACGCTCGGCCAGCACCGGCATGTACTTGGCCACGAACGCCTGCAGCTGCACGAAGGTCTCGTTGGAGTCGACCTTGACCTTTTCCACGTCGCGGCGGATCAGGTCGCGCACCGCACGCAGCGGCAGGCTCAGGTCTTCATAGATGATGCTGCACGGCGGCGCTTCGCGGCCGCGCCGCTCCACCACGTTCCAGACCCGCGACAGATAGGCGATGTCCTCGGCCAGCGCCTCGGCCGGCTGGCCTTCGGCATTGGTACGGATGATGTAGCCGAAGCCGCCGTGCTGGGCCGAGACCTCGCTGACGATGGTCTTCAAACGCAGCCGCTCGGCCTCGTCTTCGATGCGCGCCGACACCCCGACGATCTTGGATTGCGGCAGCAGCACCAGATAGCGCGAGGGAATGCTGATCTGGGTGGTCAGCCGCGCGCCCTTGGTGCCGATCGGGTCCTTGACCACCTGCACCACGATGTCCTGACCGTCGCGCAACAGCTCCACGATCGGCACCGAGGCCGCCGGCGGTGGCGGAATCGGGGTTTCTTCGGTATCGACCACGCTAGCCGGTGCCGGCGCCGGGCGGATCACGTCGTTGGCGTGCAGGAACGCGGCGCGCTCCAGACCCAGTTCGACGAACGCCGCCTGCATGCCGGGCATCACCCGCTGCACCTTGCCCTTGTAGATATTGCCGACCACGCCCCGGCGCCAACCGCGCTCGATATGCAGTTCCTGCAGCATGCCGTTCTCGATCACCGCCACGCGGGTCTCGCGCGGGGTGACGTTGACCAAAATCTCTTCCGACATCAATGCGCTCCGAAGGCTGTGAGCAACTGCGAGGTGTGAAATAAGGGCAATCCCATCACGCCGGAATAGCTCCCGGACAGATGGCTGATGAAACGTTCGGCGCGTCCCTGGATCGCGTACGCACCGGCCTTGCCCATCGGCTCGCCGCAGGCCGCATAGGCAGCGATCTGCGCAGCATCGAGCGTGTCGAAAGTGACCTCCGATACCACCAACGCCTGTGCCGGGGCGCGTTGTGCGCAGACTAGAACCACCGCCGTGAGCACCTGGTGGGTGCGCCCTGACAGCAAGCTCAACATCGCGATCGCATCGGCCACATCGACCGGCTTGCCGAACACCCGCTCGCCCAACACCACCTCGGTATCGGAGCCCAGCACGATCGCATCGGGGTCGCTGGCCTGCACCTGCACCAGCCCGGCGCGCGCCTTGTCCAGCGCAACGCGTTGCACATACTGCGCGGGCGATTCGCCGGCAGCGCGCAGCTCGGGCACGTCCAGTTGCAAGGTCTGGAACGGCACATCCAGGCGTTGCAGGAGTTCTTGTCGGCGCGGCGATCGGGAGGCGAGATAAAGCATCCTTCCAGCATACCTGTTGCCCATGCTCGCCCGCTTGCTTGCATGGCACACAGTGGTCGCGTTCGACTCACAACATGTTCATCGAACTCACAACACGCTCTGCAGACAGACAAGGAGATCTCATGCGTACCACCTTCAAGCCGTTGTTGCTGGCCCTCTCGATCGCTGCCGGAACCGCCATGACCGCCCATGCTCAACCTGCGTCGAGTTACACCATTCCCAACGACGGCACCTTGCTCAATGTGTCGGCTGAAGCGGAAGCCAAGCGCGTGCCGGACATCGCCACGCTGTCTGCCGGCGTGGTCACCCAGGCTGCCGACGGCAACGCCGCCATGCGTCAGAACGCCGAGCAGATGAACAAGGTGCTGGCCGCCGTCAAGGCCGCCGGCATCGCCGACAAGGACGTGCAGACCAGCGGCATCAACCTCAGCCCGCAGTACACCTACAAAGAGAACGAAGCACCCAAGATCAACGGCTACCAGGCCAGCAACACGGTCAACCTCAAGGTCCGCGACATCACCCGCCTGGGCAAGGTGCTCGATGCCCTGGTCGCTCAGGGCGCCAACGACATCAACGGCCCCAGCTTCTCGATCGACCAGCCCGAGCCGGTCTACGACGAAGCGCGCGTGGCTGCACTGAAGAAGGCCCAGGCCCGTGCCGACACCTACGCCAAGTCGCTCGGCCTGAAGGTGCGCCGCATCGTCAGCATCTCCGAAGGCCGCAGCGGTGGCGGCGTGCGCCCGATGATGATGGCCGCCTCGATGCGCTCGGCCAAGGCCGAGATGGACACCCCGGTCGCACCGGGCGAAAGCACGCTGTCGATCAACCTGGATGTGACATTCGAACTGGGGCGTTGATCGGATCGAAACCGAGCGTGATCTGATTTTTCTGACTGCCCTCTCCTGAGGGCAGTTTCTTATTGGAAAGGCCGAAAATTCTTGTGCATCGCCTTGCCATGTCGCTGTGACCGCATCTAGTCGTACGCGAGTCTGCCGCACCAGCCAATCTCCCCGAATCGAGACGCCTGGAGTCAATCAGCGAGCCATCGCTGGCGCTGCGAAATCACTTGTGTCTACACAAGGGTCGCGGTAAACCTACGTCACCGGATGGTGGTGTGCGTCCGGGTCGCGCTGGTCCGTTCCGCAGTTCCGTTGAGGAGGTGGATGATGGTTCTCACGCAATCGCAGGTTTCTTCCCGATCCACAGGCATCGACAGCTCGCGCGTTCTGGCGATGAGTACGGCCGTGGCATTGCATTTGCTGGCCGGCGGGCTGTTGCTGATTCCGCTCTCGTACCGTGCGATTCCGCAGCAGCCTACGCCCAAAGAACGTTGGGTCATGCCGATGACGGTCCCAACGCCGCCCGCCCCGCCAGCGGTGTTCCCGATCGAGGTGAAGTTCAAGCCACAGGCAACGCAGACACCGCCGACCACCGTGCCGGTGCAGGTACAGGTGCAAACACCAGTGGTGAATCAGGCACCGTTGGTGGACAGCGCAGCGCTTGCCTTACCTGCTGTCTCCGACGCTGTGACTGAAAGCGCTCCGGCCATTGCCGCACCCAGCGGCCCGGTCGAGGCAGGCCAACTGCAGTATCTGAGCTCACCGGCGCCGGGTTACCCGGTGGCCGCATTGCGTGCAGGACAACAAGGCACGGTGCTGCTACGCGTGTTGGTCGGTACCGATGGGCGCCCGACCGAGGTGAGCGTGCAGACCAGCAGCGGTCATCGCGCACTCGATCTGGCGGCGCGTAGCCAGGTGCTGCGCAGCTGGCGTTTCCAGCCGGCGATGCAGAACGGTCAAGCCGTGCAGGCGTATGGCCTGGTACCGGTGAGTTTTTCGTTGAATTGAGCAGCGCCTCATGCGGCAGCCCGGCATTGGGCTGCCGCACAGATGCAGGTGTGACGGCGACAACGCGGTTGCGATCCGCGTTTCAGTAGATCAATCGCATCTGCCTTACTTGCATTGCCGAACGAAGTCGGCCTACGGCTAGGATCGCGACGAAAAACCCGGCTCGCTTGTGCGCAGGCAACGCAGCGCGCGTTCTCGATAGCGCGTGTTCTTGATGAAGATCACCTGCTCACGCACGGTGATACGGATGATTGGCCAGCATCGCCGCAGCGCGATACAGCTGCTCGGCGACGATCAGGCGCACCAGCATGTGCGGCAGGGTCAACGGGCCGATCGACCAGCTCTCGCTGGCGGTTTTCAGCACATCGGCGGAGTGACCTTCGGGACCGCCGATCAGGAAAGCCAGATCGCGGCCCTGCCCGCGCCAGTGCTCCATGCGTTGGGCGAGCTGCTCCGAACTGAGCGGGCGACCCGGGATATCGAGCGCAACCACGTAGGCGTTCTTGGGCAGCGCGGCGAGCACGCGGCGGCCTTCGTCGTCGGTGGCGCGTTGCGCGTCGCGGCCCTTGCCGCGCAGGCCGGGTTCGATCTCGACCAGCTCCAATGGCATCCAGTGCGAAAGACGTTTCTGATATTCGGCAAAGCCCTGCGCCACCCAGGCCGGTGCGCGCTCGCCGGTAGCGATGAGTCGGCATTTCATCGCGACATGATATCCGCGTCACAGCCCGGGCATCGGAACCGGGTCGATCACAGCGGTGTCATGGTGCGGTTACAGCGGGCATCTAGCGTCGGCGCACTACCCAGCCAGCAGGAGTCGTTCGATGCCGATTTTCGATCCCGCCCGCCGCCAGGTGCTCAAGGGCAGCGCCGCCGTGATGGCCGCCGGTGCGCTTGGTAGCTTGAGCGCACTGCAATCGCGCCAGGCCCAGGCCGCTACCAGCACCTCGCCACCGTTGCAGCTGGCACCCGTACCCAGCCGCTATGGCCCGCTCGCCCCGGTCGCCGACCAGAGCACCGGGCTGCCGTTGCTGCAACTGCCGCGTGGTTTCAGCTACCGCTCGTTCGGCTGGAGCGGCGATCGCATGGACGATGGCCAGCCCTGCCCCGACCGTCATGACGGCATGGCCGTGGTCGGCCTGCGTCGGCCCGACTGGCGCCCTGGCAGCGACCCGCTGCGCGGCCTGGAATATGTGCTGATCCGCAACCACGAGCGCGGCGCGACCACTCCGTTCCGCGCACCAGCGATGTACGACACCGGCATCGTCAGCGGCAGCGGCAGCCAACTGGCCGGTGGCGGCACCACCACCTTGAGCTACGGTCGCCGCGGCTGGGGCAGCCTGGAGCCGAGCCTGGGCGGCACGCTGGTCAACTGCGCTGGCGGCCCCACCCCCTGGGGCACCTGGCTGAGCTGCGAAGAGATCAAGACCAATGCGGTGTCCAGCACCGGCCGCAAGCACGGCTACGTGTTCGAAGTGGACCCGGACAGCCAGCGCACCAGCGGCCGCCCGCTGGTCGGGCTGGGCCGCTTCAGCCATGAAGCGGTGGCGATCGATCCGCGCACCGGCATCGTCTATCTCACCGAAGACGATCGCAACAAGGCGGGCCTGTATCGCTTCATCCCCAACGACCGTCGCGGCCGCAATGGCTCGCTGGAAAATGGCGGCCGCCTGCAGGCCGCACGCGTGCGCGGGCGGCGCAATGCCGATCTCACCGTCGCCAGCATCGGCCAGCAGTTCCAGCTGGAATGGGTGGACATTGCCGAGCCCGATCTGGATGGCATCGCCGCACCGGCCGGCTTCCCCGATATCGGCGCCAACGACACCCTGAGCGGGCCGTTTGCGCAGGCGTGGGCCGATGGCGCGCTGCGCATGAGCCGTGGCGAAGGCATCTGGTACAGCTACGGCAAACTGTTCATCGTCGACACCAGCACCGGCGTGGATGCACAGGGCCGCCGCGGTTACGGCAACGGCGCGGTATGGGTGCTGGATCTTTTCACGCAACGCTTGAGCGCACTGTTCGTCAGCGGCAACCAGCTGGCCGCGCACAATCCCGACAACGTCACCGTCAGCGCGCGCGGTGGCGTGGTGCTGTGCGAAGACGGCGGGGAGAGTCCGGACGAGTACGGTCCCGGCGCGCGCCTGCTCGGGCTCACCCGTGGCGGTGAATCGTTCTATCTGGCCAAGAACAACGTGCAGCTGACCTCGCAGCAGATCGCCGATGCCGGCAAGACCATTGCCGAAGGCGATTACCGCGACACCGAGTTTTGCGGCGCCTGCTGGGACCCGCTGGCGCGCACCTTGTTCGTCAACATCCAGACGCCGGGCATCACGCTGGCGATCACAGGGCCGTGGGAACGCGGGCCGTTGTAGGCGGTCCTTGCCAGGCAACGGCCGACGCCGCACCTGCCGGACGGACCGTCGTTCGCTCGGCAGTTTTCCATAATGCCGGAGCAGGCCTCACGCGGCCGGCAGAGACAACCTGCGCGAATGCAGATCTGCGGGAATACGGGCGTTCGAAGCATCACGCCCTAGCTGCAGGACAGCTGCGCGCTCACCACTAGCGGTCGCTGCGACGCAAACGCGACGATTGCAGCCGCTCGCTCCACGTGCACGGCTGGCACCACCGCCTGATGAACCGCTCAGCGGCGTGTGCTTTCAGTCGAGCGTGCAGGCAGCGCGCGAGTCGTGGGCCTGCGTGTCAGAACCAGGGCGCGTCTTGCGCGCTCGACATGGCGCGCTGCAATTTCAGCCAGCGCTTGAGCGATTGCGGGTCGGCCAGTTCGCGCAGGCCCTGCCGCGCTTCCATCAGATCGTCTTCGACGTCGCGCTTGAGTTGGGCCATCAATCTACCCAGTCGCTCGGGCTTGAGCCGCGACGGCAGGTCCAGAGCATACTCTGCGCAAAAGTTCTCCGACTGCTCCTGCACCTGCTGTTGCAACTCCCTGCACTGCCGGTCCAGTTCGCGGTTGTAATCCTGCAGCCGCGCCGCGCTCATCGCATCCACACCTTGCGCGTCCAGCAGGCCGATCTCGGCCTGCAGTTCGAGCAGGCCGAGCAGATCGCCGGCCTTGTAAGCCGCATTGAGCCGTTGCATCAGGATGGTGCGCGAGGCGTGGTCGTCGGGGTCCTTGGCGCGGTCCGGATGCAGATTGCCGGCCAGTTTGCGATACAACTCGCGCAACGGTGGCGGCTCGGCATTCCCGGCAACCGCTTTTTTTTCGGCACGCTTGCGGCGCTGGGCGTTGCGCTGCTGTTGTTGCGCGTGTTCCTGCTCGAGACGCTCGCTGACGCGTTCGAAGAGTTCTTCGGGCGAGTCGATGCCGTCCAGTTCGTCTGCATCCAGCCCATAGGCCTGGCCGAGAATCTGCTTCATCAGTGCATCGGATTCGGCCACTTCCTGGTCGTAGCCCATGACACTGTGGCGATCGTAGATCGGCCGCAATGCTTCATGTCCCGATTCGATCAGCGGGCCGGCGATATCGCACAGCAGCTCTGACAGAAACGCACGCTCGGCCTTGCTCAGCTTGACCGTGGCATGCGCGCGATCGAGCTCTTCGACCAGCGCCACATCGGCCGCGCGCCGATGATCGAGCAAGGGCTGCAGCTCGGTGTGATAGAGCTCGCGCCAACGCGTGAGCGCCGTTTGCCAGGCCTGCAGTTCGTTGCGATGACGCTCCAGATCGCGCAGCAAGCGGTCGAAGCGTTTGCGCGCCGGCGACAACGGCTGCGCGGCGGCCTGCGCCGGCTGGCTGCGCAGTTGCTGTAGCGCCGGCGAGGCAGGTGTCTCCGTCTGGGCTTGGGATTTTCTCGCCATGCCGTGGGTCAGTTACGCCTCGGGGTCGGCATCCACATCGTCCGGACGCTGGTCGCCTACGGTCCACAGGCGCTCCAACGCGTAGAACTCGCGCACGCGCGGCAGCATCACGTGCACCACCACATCGCCCAGGTCGACCAGCACCCATTCGGCTTCGCGCTCGCCTTCCACGCCCAGTGGCATCACGTCCAGACGCTTGGCGAACTTCACCACTTCTTCGGCGATCGACTTGACGTGGCGGGTCGAGGTGCCCGAGGCAACCACCATGTAATCGCAGACGCTGGACTTGCCACGCACATCGATTTCGACCACGTCCTTGGCTTTCAGCTCCTCCACGGCCTCGCGCACGGTGGCCAGCAGGGCCGGCACGGACGGCGGCGGGTTCGGAATGGAGGTCTTGATGACTTGAGCTTGGGTGGTCAAAGCGGGCAACTCGATGGAATTCGCATGAATTATAGGCCGGTCCGGCCGGATGCGTGTTCAGCTAGACGGCTGCGCGCTGCCGTAAGGGCATTCGCGCGCGATAAACGCTGCCACCGACGGCGGCACCAGCGCCTGCCAGTCGCCGCCGGTGGCGATGCGCGAACGCACCGCGCTGGCCGATTCGCCGCGCAACGGTTGATGCAACCGCCACAGGCGGCCGGCCGGGGTGGTGCCCAGTTCGCCTGCGCTGGCAGCCCATCTGCCCTGCACTGCCTGGGCAAGCTGCGGCACATCTGCCAGATCCAGCGGCACGCCTGGACGCTCGGCAACGACGAAATGCGCAAGCTCGAACAGCGCCTCCCACCGATGCCAGCTGCTCAGGCCGACAAAGGCATCGGCGCCCAGCAACCAGGCGATCGGCGTCGCAGTGCCGAGTTCGGCGCGCAGTTCGCGCAAGGTATCGACGGTATAGGACGGTGCGCCACCCTGGCTGGCGCGGCGTAGCTCGCGGGTGTCCAGCACCAGCCCGGGCGTGTCGGCGAGCGCCAGTTCCAGCATGCGTGCGCGCTGCGCCGCAGTGGCGCCGGGTGCGGGGCGATGCGGCGGGTCGGCGGCTGGCACCAGATGCACGAGGGCGCCCAGTTCGTCGCGCGCGGCGCAGGCGATGGCGAGGTGGCCCAGGTGGATCGGATCGAAGGTGCCGCCGTAGTAGAGGTGGAGCCGGGATGGGGGATGGGGATTGGGGATCCGGGGTGAAGCTGGGAATCGGAAGTCGGGATTGGAGATTCGAAAAAGCGGGCATCCAGCGCTGGGGACTGCGAATCGAGGTTCGGTGAAATGGGAACAGCGAAAGCCTCAGTCGCAGTCGCCTGCGTATCCTGGCTTGGGATTGCGCTGTTCTGAAGCTCCCGGTTCTCGGTCTCGACCTTCTGGTCTCCAGTTCCGGCATCCACCGCTTTCACGCCAGCAATCTCACCGCACGCGCTTCGGCCACAGCCACCAGCAGGCGTTCCAGGCCGACCCAGGCGTCGCCGTCGGCGCGGCCTTTGGCCATGCGATCGACCAGCCCTGCTTCGGCGACGAAGCGTTCCCAGCGGCGCGGTTCCGGGTGCCGTTGCAGCGCGCGCTTGAACGGGGCCTGGCGCGATTCCCACAGCCCTTGCGCCTTCATTTCGGCGGCGAGGTTGCCGCCATTTGCCTGCACTTTCGCCAGCGATGCGGTGCGCAGCAGTTCCTTGATCAGGATCGGCATCAGTGCGGCCACCGCCTCACCCTCGGCGCGCAGGCCGGCGAGCATGCGGATCACCGCCGCCGGCTGCCCGGAGAAGGTGGTTTCGGCCAGCCGGAACACGTCGTAGCGGGCGGCATCGGCGACCAGCGACTCCATCGCCTCCAGGTCCAGCACCCTGCCATCGGCCAGCAGCACCAGCTTGTCGATTTCCTGCGCGGCGGCGAGCAGATTCCCCTCCACCCGCTCGCTCAGGCGCTGCACTGCGGCAGCGTCCGCACGCAGGCCGTGGCTGCGCAGGCGGCGCTCGATCCAGTCGGACAACTCGTGCGGCTTGATCGCCCAGGCCACCGAGATGGTGCCGATGCGTCCTACCGCATCGGCCCACTTGCCCTGGTGCGCCTTGCTCCAGTCGTTGGCGGTGATCAGCAGCACCACGTCCGGCGGCGGATTGGCGCAGAAGCGGGTGATGACATCGGCACCGTCCTTGCCCGGCTTGCCGCTGGGCAGGCGTATTTCCACCAGCCGGCGCGGACTGAACAGACTGGGCGCGTTGAAGGTCGCATCCAGCTGGTTCCAGTCGAACTCGCGGCCATCGGCGTCGAAGACTTCGCGTTCGCTAATGCCTTCGGCGCGCGCTCGGGCGCGCACCGCATCGGCCGCCTCCAGCACGCGCAGCGTCTCGGGGCCGGCGATCAGATAGACCGGCTGCAACGGCTGATTGGACTGGCCGGCAAGCTGCTCGGGGCGGAGTTCCATGACTGCGAGCGCGCGCGACGCTTAGTTGTTCGACGCAGGCGGCAACGAGGCCGGCACGCTCGACTCAGGCGTGGTCGGCTGCACTGGCGGCGTGGGAGCCTGCGGTAGCGGCGCGGTCGGCGTGCTTTCCAGCGTCTCGCCACGCTGCACGCGCGCGCGCACCACGCTGTCGATACGACGCAGGATCGAGGCCGACATGTCCTTGCGCAACTCGTCGGCAAGGATCTCGCGCTCGGTCGCGGTACCGGTGGCGTCCACCGGCGGCGACACGTAGTCGCGCGACAGCTCGATCACCTGCTGCGGCACCAGCACCGCGCCATTGGCGGTGGTGACGGTAAAGATGGCGGCGTAGCGCAGGCTGTATTCCTGCGCACGTCCCTGGCTGTCGATGGCGATCGGCAGATCGCCCCAGCGCTCGGACAACACCTGCACCTGCGCAAAGCCGGTCTTGGCGTCTTCGTCGGCCAGGGTGGCGCCGGCAGCCTTGAGGCCACGCCGCAGCAACTTGGCCAGCTCGCTGTACTGCACTGCAGACTGCACCTTTACCGCTGGCGTGTCCGGCGGCAACGCCAGCGAATTGCGCAGATGGAAGCCGCAGGCGGTGAGGCTCGAGACGAGCACGAGGGACGCAGCGAAGGCAGTAGGAAATCGAATCATGGGCACAGTCTGGATGAGCGCCCCGGCGGCGGCAACAGGCGGCTAGCCTGACCGACACCGCGTGAATGGGGCTTGAGAGGCGCCGCAGTAAAACTGCGGCGCCCAGGATGAAAAACGCGTCGCCACGCGCCAGTGAAATGAATGACCAGAAGCCACCCCCAACAATCTCACCGGCGCGTCGTCACGCGCCGGTGCAGTGAATTGACCAAGACCGCTGCGGCAACCACCACACGCCTGTGTAACACATTGCCAAATTGCCGCAGCAGCCTTGCAACCACGTTGCCACGCCGAGCCGGCGAACTACCCGGAACGGCGATGGCAACGCGACCGATCAACAACGATCACCCCGCCACGATGTTCACGATCTTGCCGGGCACGATGATGATCTTGCGCACGCTCATCCCTTCCAGGAACTTGGCCGCGTTCGGCTCGGCCTGCGCCAGCGCTTCGAGTTGCTCGCGCCCGGCATCGGCAGCCGCCTCGATGGTGCCGCGCAGCTTGCCGTTGATCTGCACCGCCAGGGTCAGCGCGTCGCGCACCAGCGCGGCGGCATCGACCTGCGGAAACGCGACATCTTCCAGCAACGTTTCGCCACGGCCCAGCACCTGCCACAGCGCGTGGCTGGCGTGCGGGGTGATCGGGTTGAGCAGCAGTACCATCGCCTCCAACGCTTCCTGGCGCACCGCCCTGCCCTGGTCGCTGGCGTCGTCGAACTTGGCCAGCGCGTTGGATAACTCCATCACCGCGGCAATGGCGGTATTGAAGCTGTGGCGGCGGCCGTAGTCGTCGCTGACCTTGCCGATGGTTTCGTGGGTCTTGCGGCGGATCGCCTTCTGCTCGGCGCTCAGGCTGGCAGCATCCAATGCAGCGGCAGCGCCCTCGCCCACATGCTTGTGCACCTGCACCCACAGTCGGCGCATGAAGCGTGCCATGCCGTCGACGCCGGCCTCGTTCCATTCCAGCGACTGCTCCGGCGGTGCGGCGAACATCGAGAACAGGCGCACGGTGTCGGCGCCGTACTTGGCCACCATCGACTGCGGGTCCACGCCGTTGTTCTTGGACTTGGACATCTTCTCGGTGCCGCCGATATGCACCGGCTGGCCGTCGGCGATCAACACCGCGCCGGTGACGCGGCCGCGCTCATCGCGCTGGATCTCGACATCGGCCGGGTTGATCCAATCCTTGCCGCCGTTTTCGGCATCGCGATAGAAGGTGTCGGCGATGACCATGCCCTGGGTCAGCAGGTTGGTCACCGGCTCGTCGCTGTCCACCAGCCGCGCGTCGCGCATGAGCTTGTGATAGAAGCGGAAATACATCAGGTGCAGGATCGCGTGCTCGATGCCGCCCACATACAGGTCGGCCGGCATCCAGTAATTGGCGCGGCGGTCGACCATGTCGCGTGCGTTGGGGCTGGTGTAGCGCGCCACGTACCAGCTGGACTCCATGAAGGTGTCGAAGGTGTCGGTCTCGCGCTCGGCCGGGCCGCCGCACTCCGGGCAGGTGGTCTGGCGCCAGGTGGGGTCGGTCTTGATCGGCGACCCGGTGCCGGCAAATTCCACGTTTTCCGGCAGCACCACCGGCAGTTGGTCTTCCGGCACCGGCACCGCGCCGCACTTGGTGCAATAGATCACCGGAATCGGGCAACCCCAGTAGCGCTGGCGGCTCACGCCCCAGTCGCGCAGGCGATAGTTGACCCGGCGCTGGCCCTGGCCCTTGCGCTCGAAGCGCTCGGCCAGCGCTTCGAAGGCACCGCCGAAATCCAGCCCGTCGAATTCGGCCGAATTGATCAGCTCCAGTTCGCGGCTCTTGTCGGTGTACCAGTCGCGCCACTGGGTGGCGTCCCAGGTCTGCTCGTCGTCATTGCGCGGCTCGCGCAGCTTGACCACCTGCACGATCGGCAGGGCGTACTTGTTGGCGAACTCGAAATCGCGCTGGTCGTGACCCGGCACGGCCATCACTGCGCCGGTGCCGTAGCCCATCAGCACGAAGTTGGCCACCCACACCGGCACCTGCTCGCCGCTGATCGGATGCACCGCGGTCAGGCCGGTGGCCATGCCGCGTTTTTCCTGGGTTTCCAGTTCGGCTTCGGAGACGCCGCCGTGCTTGAGCGTTTCCAGCAGCGCGGCCAGTTCCGGATTGGATTTGGCCGCATGCAGCGCCAGCGGGTGCTCGGCGGCGATCGACACGAAGGTCACGCCCATCAGCGTGTCCGGGCGGGTGGTGAACACGCGCAGCGGATCCAGCGCAGCGCCATTGGTGTCGCGCACGTCGAACTGGATCTCCAGCCCTTCCGAACGGCCGATCCAGTTGCGCTGCATGGTCTTGACCGAATCCGGCCAGCCGTCCAGCTGATCCAGGCCGTCGAGCAGTTCCTGCGCGTAATCGGTGATGCGCAGGAACCACTGCGGAATCTCGCGTTTTTCCACCAATGCACCGGAGCGCCAACCGCGGCCGTCGATCACCTGCTCGTTGGCCAGCACGGTCTGATCGATCGGGTCCCAGTTCACCACCGCATTGCGGCGGTAGGCCAGGCCCTTGCGCATCAGCCGGGTAAACATGCGCTGCTCGTGCACGTAATAGTCCGGCGAGCAGGTGGCGAACTCGCGCGACCAGTCGATGGCGTAGCCCAGCGATTTGAGCTGGCCGCGCATGTGCTCGATGTTGGCGTAGGTCCACTTGGCCGGCGCGGTCTTGTTCTTGATCGCGGCGTTTTCCGCCGGCAACCCGAACGCATCCCAGCCCATCGGCTGCAGCACGTTGTGGCCGGTCATGCGCTTGTAGCGGCTGACCACATCGGAGATGGTGTAGTTGCGCACATGGCCCATGTGCAGCGCACCCGACGGGTACGGCAGCATCGACAGGCAATAGAACTTCGGTTTGTCCGAGTTCTCATCGACCTGAAAGGCGCGGGTGGCATCCCAGAACTGCTGGGCGGAGGTTTCGACCTGCTGCGGGTCGTAGGCGTTCGGTTCGACGGTGGACATTGGGAGCGGATGCTCGGGCGGTGCAAAGCGGCACAGGGTACCGCAGTGCAGCAGGCGCTCCAAACGCGCGCCTCAGAAGGCGGGTTTGGCCGGCCAGCTCCAGCCGGCAACCGCCAGCCAGCCTACCCAGGCCAGGAACGCCACACGCTGGGCGATTGCCTGGCGCAGCAACCCCGGCGGCCCGAATGCCAGCACCGCCACCAGCAGCCCGGCGCCCAGACTCAGCAACGCCAGCGCGCGGGTATCGGACTGGTTGAGCAGCGCGGCGGCGATCAACAGCATGGCCGGCACGAACGCCACCGCCCATAGCAGCCAGGCGGTGGCGTGGGCCTGGCTGGCGCGGCCATCCAGGTCGGCGGGATCCAGCGGCAGCAGACCCATGCCCAGGAACGCCAAACCTGCCAGCACGATCAACTGCCCGCCCACGCGCAGGCTCCAGCCGGACTTGGCCGGCATGCGCGCCAGCAGACTGATGCCGGTGGCCATGCCCAACCCACCCACCAGCGCGAACGCCAGCAGATTGAAGCCCAGCGCGTGCGGAACGCCGTCTGCGCCCAATAACGCCACCGGGTGGCTGGCCTGCAGATAGCCGGGCAATGCCAGCCCGAAGCCGGCCACCGCCAGCACGAACACAGTTGCCGCGATCAGGCCCAGGGTGCGCTGCATGCCCTCGATGCTCGCCATTCGTCTTGCTCCAACGCGGGCGCAGGTTGCGCCGCCATGACGCGGCATTGTGGTGCCGGGGGCGGGTGGCGTGAACCCCTTGTCTGATCCCGGCTGGCGTGATTGCTGGCGGCCTGGTCGTCGCCGGCCTCGGCCGGCCTTGTCATGACCGGCCTGGCGATAACCGCCGGTTGGCCCGATCCCGGCCAGCCTTGTGTCGGCCGGGTTTGCCACCATTACGTCCCACTGTTGCCGTCATCTTTTCAGGAAGCCCATGTCCGACAAGCCGCACGTATTCGATGCCACCACCGACACCTTCGAGACCGAGGTCCTGCAGAAATCGTTGACGACACCGGTACTGGTGGATTTCTGGGCCACCTGGTGCGGCCCGTGCAAGTCGCTGACGCCGATCCTGGAAAAGCTCGCCGCCGACTACAACGGTGCGTTCGAGCTGGCCAAGGTCGATGTGGACAAGGAACAGCAGATCGCTGCCGCGTTCCAGATCCGCTCGGTGCCGACGGTCTTCCTGGTCAAGGGCGGCGAGTTGGTGGATGGTTTCCCCGGCGCGATGCCGGAAGGCCAGATCCGCGAATTCCTGACCCAGCACGGCGTGTTGCCGGCCGAGGCGCAGGCGGTCGAAGAACTCCCGCCGGCGCCGCTCGACCCGCAGGACCAGGCCGCCGCGCTGCGCGAGGCGATCACCGCCGAGCCGGACAAGGACGAACTCAAGCTGGACCTGGCGCTGGCACTGCTCAAGACCGGCGACACCGCCGAGGCCGAGCAGCTGATCGACGCCCTGCCCGCCAACTTGGCCACCGACGACCGCGCAGTGCGTGCCAAGGCGCGGCTGAGCTTTGCCAACGTCTTGAAAGACGCGCCGGATGCGGACGCGCTGCAGGCCGCCGTGGCCGCCAACGGCGCCGACCTGCGTGCGCGCCATCTGCTCGGCGTGCGCCATCTGCTCGACGGCAACGATGAAGCCGCGCTGGAGCAGTTTCTGGAAATGCTGCGGCAGGACCGCGCCTTCGACGACAACCTGCCGCGCCGCAGCCTGATCGATGCATTCCGCGTGATCGAAGATGAAGACCTGGTCGGCCGCTATCGCCGCAAGATGTCGTCGTTGGTGTTCTGACAGCCGATGGCGCTGCGGCGTCACATTGACACGTAGGAGCGGACCCGGCCGCGACGAGGCGTTACTCGCCAGTCGCTGCTAGCGTATCCCGGTTAGCTCGCCGTCACGGCCAGGTCCGCTCCTACGCTACGAAGGCTGTCCCGCCACAGCGGCCCTTGCCCAGGTGCGCACCAAGCCGCGATGCACACCACGCGACTGCGCGACCGGCGATGACGCGCCGTCTGGACCGGCTCGCAGCACGGACACGACTGCTTCGATGTCGACCTGCGGCACGCCACCATACGCATGCGAATGTTATGCTGGGGTATCTGCCCTTGCCATGGAACCTGGCCGCATGCGCGCTTCACTGTTCAAGCTCGGCATCAACCTGTGGCCGCCGTATCTGTTCGCCGGCATCCACGTCACCGTGCTGTCGGCCGATTACCGCTATGCACGCGTGGAGTTGCGCCAGCGCCCGTGGAATCGCAACTACGTCGGCACCCATTTCGGCGGCAGCTTGTTCGCAATGACCGACCCGTTCTGGATGCTGCTGACCATGCAGAACCTGGGGCGCGACTACTACGTCTGGGACAAGGCCGGCAGCATTGAATTCATCAAACCCGGGCGCGGCACGGTGAGCGCGGATTTCGTCATCGACGACAGCATGCTGAGCGAGCTACGCGATGCCACCGCCAACGGCGAAAAGTACCTGCGCTGGTTCGAAAACAGCGTGCACAACCGCGATGGCGAGGTGGTGGCATGCGTGCGCAAGCAGCTCTACGTCAAACGCAAGCCGGCGCGCTGACCGACAGACCGGCGCACGATTGCAGCGCCAGCGCACGCTGGGCACCGACCGCCGCCGGCAGGCATGTGTCGGTCGGCATTCACGGCGCATACGCTGCCGATGGCGCGCGTTGCGAACCCACGCTTTGCGTCCCTACGCGCATTGGTCAAGAATCAGGCATCTTCCCGACTGGCTGCCTTCATGCTGCTGCGCACCATTGCTTCTGTCTGCCTGCTCGCCCTGGCCCTGCCCGCCGCCGCCGCCAACACGGCCTACCGCAGCCCGCAACAGATTCTGGATGCCTCGCCGGCCAGCGCATGGCGCGTGCTCGATCCGGACCGCACGCTGTACATGGAACTGGATGGCGGCCGGGTGATCATCGAACTGGCGCCGCAATTTGCGCCCGCACATGTGGGCAATATCCACACCCTGGCACACGAGCGTTTCTGGGACGGGTTGACCATCTATCGCTCGCAGGACAACTTTGTGGTGCAGTTCGGCGACCCCGATGCCGATACGCAGGGCAAGGCCAAACCCCTGGGATCGGCCAAAACGCATCTGCCGGCCGAGTTCGAGCGTGCCTCGCAAGGCCTGGATTTCCAGCGTCTGCCCGATAGCGACGGCTGGGCACCGCAGGTCGGCTTTGTCGACGGCTTTCCGGCCGGGCGCGACAGCGCCACCGGCAAGACCTGGCTGGCGCATTGCTACGGCACCCTGGGCGCGGGCCGCAACATCGACGCAGACAGCAGCATCGGCACTGAGCTCTACGTGGTCACCGGGCAATCGCCGCGCCAGCTGGACCGCAACATCACCGTGGTCGGCCGCGTGGTCAAAGGCATGGAATTATTGAGCGTGACGCCGCGCGGCCCGGACCCGATGGGTTTCTACGAAGACCCCGCGCAACGCGCACCGATCCGCGCCATTCGCCTGGCCAGCGAAGTGCCGCTGCCCGAGCGCACGCCGCTGCAGTTGCTGCGCACCGACAGCCAGACCTTCCGCGACATGACCGAAGCACGCCGCAATCGCAGGGACGATTTCTACAAGCGTCCGGCCGGGCATATCGACCTGTGCAATGTGCCGTTGCCGGCACGGGCTCCGCCGGCGGCGAGCTGATTCGGGATTCGGGATTCGCAAAAGCAGGGCGCGCTCGCTCAGCGGGCGCGCTGACTGAAGGCCACGCTGCCCAGGATCAGCACCGCGGCAACCAGCATGGTCCAGGTCAACGGCTCGCCCAGCAACGACCACGCCAGTAATGCGCCGAACACCGGCACCAGATAGGTCACCGTGGAGGCCCGCGCCGGACCGATGCGCTGGATCAACCGGTAGTACATCAAAAACGCCAACCCGGTGCACACCACACCGAGTGCGGTGGCGCAGGCCCAGGCCACCGCCGGCACCGGTGTGGTCGGCCACTGCCACCACGCCAACGGTGCCAGCAGCAAGGCGCTGCAGCCCAGCGTGGATGCCGCCGATGCGGCCGGTGGCAGATCGCCCATATGGCGCTTCACCAGGTTGTAGCCGATGCCGTACAGCAGCGACGCGGTGGCGCCAGCCAGTGCCGCAGGCCCCACGCTCAACCCGGCCGACTTGCCGGTGGCCAACACCAGCACGCCGATGAAACCGATCAGCAACGCCAGCGCGCGACGCGTGCCGATCTTCTCGCCGAAAAACAGAAACGCGATCAATGCGGTGAACAACACCGTCATTGCATTGCAGATCGCACCGACCGCCGCCGGCGCGTGTTGCGCGCCCCAGGCGAACAACAAAAACGGCAATGCCGAGTTGAGCACGCCGATCGCTGCCAGCATCGGCCAGCGCTGCAAGGGGAAGCGCTCGCGCGCCAGCCACAGAAACGGCAACAACACTAACGCACCCAGCGCCAGGCGAATTTCCACCAACACCACGGTACCGAACTTGGGCGCGGCCACCCGCATGAACAGGAACGAGCAGCCCCAGACGATGCCGAGGAAACCCAGTTCCAGCGGGGTGCGCCATTCGCGTGTTACCGCTCCCGGCTGTATCGACGGTTGCGCACTCATGAACGTGCCTCCGGACGCTGCCTTGGTGTGCTGAAACGGCAGGAAACAACACCAGGCAGGCAAACGGACATGGCACGATCATCGCGAGGGGGTGATGCAGCATCGGCTGCAACCGCAGGCACGACAAGCGCGTAGTATCGAGGCGAGCCACAAATCTCACTCATGCCTCGATGAATCTGCGTCCGACCCTGTTACCTGCGCTGGGCGTGTTTGTCGCCGCTGCGCGCCACCAGAACTTCGCGCATGCCGCCGAAGAACTGCACCTTACCGCCAGTGCGGTCAGCCACCACGTACGCAAGCTCGAAGCGCTGTTGGGCGCGACCTTGTTTCAGCGCCTGCCGCGCGGAGTCAAGCTCACCGCCGAGGGGCGTCAATTGGCCGATGCCGCCAGTGCTGCGCTCGCAGAAATCGCTGCAGTCGCCGGCAACCTGCATCCACGCGAAGACGCCATCCCGCTGCGCGTGACCACACTGCGTTCGCTGTCGTATTGCTGGCTGTTGCCGCGGCTGCCGCGCTTCTGTCGCGCGCACCCGCATATCCGCATGGACCTGCAATCGGACGCGGCGTTTTCGCGTTTCGAAGAAGGCGGCCCGGACCTGGGCATTCGCTATGGCCAGGGCGCATGGCCCGGGTTGACCTCGCATCATGTGATGGACGATGAGTTGTTTCCGGTGGCCTCGCCGTCCTTGCCGGAGGTCGCCGCACTGCGTACACCGGCGCAGATCGCGCAATTGCCACTGCTGAGCGACATGTCGCCGCAAGGCTGGCGCGACTGGTTCCGCGCCGCGCAGGTACGCGGCACCACGTTGCCGCCGATGCACGCCTTCAACGACAGCACCGATGCCATGCGCGCCGCAGTCTATGGCCTGGGCGCAGTGCTGGCGCGCAAGCACATCGCGCAACCGTATCTGCAGCGCTACGAACTGGTACGCCTGCCCGGCCCCACCCTCAAGGCACGCTACGCCTACTACATCGTGCACCCCAGCCATCGCGTCCCCAGCCCTGCGGCAACCGCCTTTATCGACTGGCTCAAACGCGAAGCACTGGACGAACGCACGCCGATGCCGGCGCTGCCGGCCGAGTTGGTGACGTTGCCGGAAAGCGAGACCTTGAGTGAGGCGCGTGTGGGTCGACGATCGCGCAAGGCGTCGGCGTCCGAATGAGGTCGCGCAGGAATCGTTTTTGCATACAACACGGCGCGATCATTCCTTCTGCCTCCGGGACATTGCCTCCTTCAAGGGAGAAGGTGCCCGAAGGAGAAGTAGCGAAGTCTGGAGCGGCTGTCCCTTCTCCCTCCGGGAGAAGATGCCCCGAAAGGGGCGGATGAGGGTACGAGCGAAGCCTGGCAGAGTTTGAGTGCAAGTGTGGCTTCGCCTCGTACCCACACCCCAACCCCCGCTCCGCGCCCCGGCCCGCGCTAGCAGCGCGGGCGCTCCAAGGCACGCGCGCCCGTGGCGCGCAAGCCGTGCCTTCTCGCCCCGCAGGAGAGGGGCTTCATGTCGAGCGGGGAAAGCGCTCGTTGGGCTAGACAGTCGATGGAACATCTAACGCGCACCATCACCTCGTTTTTTCCTATCGATGCCTAGGCTTTAGCTCCCCAACCCGTAGGACATTCCCATGCCAACTCTTCGCATGCGTATCACCGGCACCGACGACGACGCGCGTGCCATCGCCAATCTGCTGCAAAGCATCGAAGGCATCGAGCACGTGGAAGAAGTCGACGATCTGATGCCGCATCTGGACGACGACGATTCCAGCTCCGCCGGTCTGTCCGATGACGAAGGTCCGGGCAGCCACGAATTCGAAGTGGAAGCCGGCAACGAAGCCACCGCGCAGAAGGTGCGCGATGCCGTGCAGGAACTGGCGCTGCAGCTGGATGTGTTTGTCGAGTACGAAGTCGACGAAGGCTGAGCGCGCCGCAGCGACGACTGCGCAGCCATGGCGCACGCGCGGTCGTCGCTCAGCGGCCTTGCATCACAGCGTTCGCTGCAACGCTGCCTGCGGCAGGCAGGCAGCGCACACACGTACTCTCACTTTTTAAATAAAGCCGAGCACGTGCAAGCTGATGCAGCATCGCCGACCAGCTTGACCACTGGACCGAAAATGCTGCGCTGAGCCCACCAACTTCTCAACTTCAGCGAGAAATACTGCGGCGCCGCGCACGCCAGCGCCAAGCCTGCAGCAGCAACCAGCCGGCAATCACCGCAACCAGCACGACCGGCAGCAATGCCGCAACCGCGCGAATCACGAAGGCCACGCTGGACGCGAACACCTGGCCGAACTCGGCGCCCGCTTCGGCAATCTCGCCCCTGCCCTGCTCGCCGCCGGTGCTGCGGAAGTTGAGCGTGAGCAGTTGCGTGCGCACACGGCGTCGTTGCTGCGCCGCTTCTTGCTGAGTCTGTTGCGCTTCGGCTTCGATTTCGGCCAGGCGCTTGGACAACGCCAGCAGATCGGTCACCGCCAGATCGCGGCGTTGCTGCAATTCCAGCAAGCGTGCGTGTTCTTTCTGCAGACGCGCCTGCGCCAGGCCGGTGTCGGCGATCTGCTGCGCCAGGTCCTCGGCGCGCGTGCTGCGCGCGGCGACATCGCCGTGCTGGCCGGCCAGTTGCACCATCGGCTCGATGCCATCTGGCGCCAGCCGCACGCTGACGCTGCCGCTGGGGTCGCGACCACCCGTTTGTTCGACCGCCAGCAACGCGCAATCGCCGAACTGCGCCGCCTGGCAGGCATTGCGCACCGCCACGATGCGTTGGCCGATCTGGTCGGCGGGCAGCTCGATGCGCACATCGTGCTCATACGCCAATGCATTGCCTTGCGCGGCGGGAGGTGCGGGCGCCGGAGCGCCACCGTCTGCGGCCATGTCCGCCGAGTGCCTGGCGCACCCGCTCAACGCCCAGCCCAGCAGCAGGCCGACCGCGTAACGCTGCACGCCGCGCCTCATCGGCTGGCTCCATCGACCGCATGTACCTGCAACGCGGACAGATCCAGAGTGGGAAGACAGCGCACATTGACCGCCACACTGGCCTCGCCGGTTCGGGGATTCATGCCCTCGCTGAACGGGGCAATGCCGCAGTGCGGGCAATGATGATGGTCGAGATGATGTTGATTGAAGCGGTAGGTTCCCAGCGCCTCCGGCTCACTCTGCAGACGCAGTTGCGTGCGCGTCCCGAACCACAGCAGGCCGCCGCGGCGGCGGCACAACGAACAATTGCAGTCGTACGCCTCGGTGATCGGCGCATCGGTCTGAAGATCGAACGCGATGCGTCCGCAATGACAGCTACCGGCGTAGTGCATGGTGATCCTCCTTGGAATCAGGCCACTCTAAACCAATGGCGGATGCGGACAAGCGCATAGCTGCCTATGCTTGCGCTTTGATTCCACCAGGATCCACGATGCGTCAACGCCTGCTCGTCCTCGCCCTGCTCGCCGGCCTCGGCGCCTGCCAACAGCAACCCGAATCACCGCGCGCCGGCACCAGTGATGCCGGCACCCAGGAGGCGCAGACGCCGGACGCGCGCTTTGCCGCACTGTCCAAGCGTGCACTCGACACCTGGATGCAGCTGTCGCCTGTCACTGCCACCCAGACCGGCGATCACCGCTTCGACACGCAGATCGACGACCTGAGCACCGCCGGCCGTCAGCGCAGCCTGGATGCGGGCAAACAATTGCTGGCCGAGCTGGATGCCATTGAGGTGGCCAAGCTGTCGCGCGAGAACCAGGTCGATGCCGCGATCCTACGCAACCAGCTGCAATCGGAAATCTGGAATACCGAGGTGCTGCAGAGCTGGGCCTGGGACCCGCAGGTCTACAACGGCCTGGCCGGCAGCGCGCTGTACGGCCTGATGGCGCGCGAATTCGCGCCGCTGCCCGAGCGGCTGACCTCCGCCACCCAGCGCATGGAGAAGATTCCAGGCATCTTTGCGCAGGCCCGCGAAAACCTGGACCCGGCCCGCGTGCCCAAGATCCATGCCGAAACGGTGGCCAAGCAGAACAAGGGCATCCTCAGCATCGTCGATACCTTCATCGCGCCCAATATCAGTCAGCTCGGCCCGATCGAAGCCGCCCGCGCGCAGGCCGCCATCGACAAGCTGCGCAAGGCCGTGGCCGAGCAACAGACCTGGCTGGATACCGTGCTGGTGCCCAATGCCAAGGGGGACTTCCGCGTCGGTGCGCAGATATACGATCAGAAACTGAAATTCGCGCTGCTGTCGTCGCTGTCGCGCGCCGAGATCAAGCAGCGCGCCGAGTCCGAACTCAAGCGTGTGCGCAGCGAGATGTACGGCATCGCGCGCACGGTGCTCAAGGACAAACCCGGCGCACCGAAGCTGCCCGAGACGCCCAACGACGACCAGCAGCAGGCCGCGATCGAGGCGGCGCTGGAACTGGCCTATGCCGACAAGCCGGCACGCGACAAGGTGGTGGACGACGCCAAGGCCGCACTGGCGCAGTCCACCGAGTTCGTGCGCCAGAAGGATCTGATGACGCTGCCCGATTCGCCGGTGGACATCATTCTGATGCCGGAATTTCAGCGCGGCGTGGCAGTGGCGTACTGCGATTCGCCCGGCCCGCTCGACAAGAATCTCAAGACCTTCTACGCGGTGTCGCCGATTCCCGACGACTGGAACGAGAAGCAGGTCGACTCCTTCCTGCGCGAATACAACAGCCGCATGATCCACCTGCTCAGCATTCACGAAGGCACCCCTGGCCATTACCTGGAAGGCTGGCATTCGGGCAAATTCCCCTCCACGCTGCGCGCAGTGCTGCGCTCGGGCATGTTCGCCGAAGGTTGGGCGGTGTATACCGAACGCATGATGCAGGAGCAGGGGTATCTGGATAACGACCCGTTATTCCACCTGGTGCAGCTCAAGTTCTACCTGCGCACCATTGCCAACGCCATCCTCGACCAGGGCGTGCATGTGGACGGCTGGGAGCGCGACAAGGCGATGCACCTGATGACCCACGACACCTTCCAGCAAGAGAGCGAAGCCTCGGGCAAATGGGTGCGTGCGCAGCTGTCTTCCGCACAATTGCCGACCTATTTCGTTGGCGTGCAGGAACATCTGGATACGCGCAAGGCAGTGCAGGCCAAGCTGGGCGACAGCTTCAATCTCAAGGCCTACCACGACCAGATGCTGTCGTACGGCGCACCACCGGTACGCTTTGCGCGCGAGTTGATGCTGGATCAGCCGATCGAGTGACCGCGTCCTTCTCCCCTCGGGAGAAGGTGCCCTAAAGGGGCGGATGAAGGGTACGGGCGAAGCCTCGTGTGGCCCAACTAGCGAGTGGCTACGCCCCGTACCCTCACCCCAACCCCTCTCCCGACGGGAGAGGGGCTTGTTCCAGCAGACGAATGAAGCGCTGCCTGTCTCCCTTCTCCCCCCGGGAGAAGGTGCCCCGTAGGGGCGGATGAGGGTGCGAGCGAAGCCTCGTGTGGCCCAACTAGCGAGTGGCTTCTCCCCGCGTACCCTCACCCCAACCCCTCTCCCGACGGGAGAGGGGCTTTACCGGTGCTGTGGTTGCACCTTTGTGCAGCCCACCAGGCAGCCGCATCACCCATCCGCCGCAACAAACCCTCCCGTCTGCCGCGCCCACAGCCGCGCATACAGCCCGCCCTGCGCGATCAATTCCACATGCGTGCCGGTTTCAACGATGCGTCCCGCATCCATCACCACCAGCCGGTCCATGCGCGCGATGGTCGAAAGCCGATGCGCGATCGCGATGACGGTCTTGTTGCCCATCAACGCATCCAGGCTGTCCTGGATCGCCGCTTCCACTTCCGAATCCAGCGCCGAGGTGGCTTCGTCCAGAATCAGGATCGGCGCGTCCTTCAGCAGCACGCGCGCAATCGCGATGCGCTGCCGTTGACCGCCCGACAACTTGACGCCGCGTTCGCCCACATAGGCATCGAAGCCGCGCCGGCCTTCGCCATCCACCAGCGTGTCGATGAAGCTCTCGGCGCGCGCCTTGCGCACAGCCTCCAGCATCTGCGCTTCGGTGGCCTGCGGCCGCCCGTACAACAGGTTGTCGCGGATCGAACGATGCAATAACGAGGTGTCCTGGGTGACCAGGCCGATCTGCCCGCGCAGGCTTTCCTGCGTCACCTGCGCGATGTCCTGCCCGTCGATCAGGATGCGCCCCTGCTCCAGGTCGTACAGCCGCAGCAGCACGTTGACCAGGGTCGACTTACCCGCGCCGGACGGCCCGACCAAACCGATCTTTTCGCCGGCGCGCACCTGCAGATCCAGCCCGGCAATCACGCCGCCGCGCTTGCCGTAATGGAAATGGATGTGCTCGAACTGCACCTGCCCCTGTGTCACCTGCAGCGGCACCGCATCGGGCAGGTCCTGCACCAGCACCGGCTGCGAGATGGTCTGCATGCCGTCCTGCACGCTACCGATATCTTCGAAGATGCCGTTGACCGTCCACATGATCCAGCCGGACATGTTGTGGATGCGGATCACCAGGCCGGTGGCCAGCATGATCGCGCCCACGCTGATCTGGCCGCGGCTCCACAGCCACAACGCCAGCCCGCAGGTGCCCACGATCAGAAAGCCATTGGCCACCGCAATGGCGGTATCCATCGCGGTGGTCACGCGCGTCTGCCTGCGATGCTTCACCGCCAGCTCGTCGATCGCATCGCGCACATACGCCTGTTCGCGGCCGGCATGTGCGAACAACTTGAGCGTGGAGATATTGGTATAGCCATCGACGATGCGCCCAGTCGCCTTGGAGCGCGCATCCGATGCGATCCAGGCGCGCGCCTTCATGCGCGGCACGAAGAACGCCATGAGCGCCACATACACCACCAGCCAGATCAGCAGCGGCACCATCAACCACGGGTCGGCTTGCGCGAACAACCACAACGCGCTGCCGGTATAGACCACGATGTACCAGAGCGCATCGACCATCTGCACCGCCGATTCGCGCAGCGACGTGCCGGTCTGCATCACGCGATTGGCAATGCGGCCGGCAAAATCGTTGTGGAAAAAGCCCAGGCTCTGCCGCACCACGTAGTTGTGCATCAACCAGCGCGAGCGGTTGCTCAAGCCCGGCACGATCGCCTGATTGACCAGCAGGTTATGCAGGCCGGTGAACAGCGGCCGCGCTACCAGCGTGATCAGCGCCATCCACACCAGTTCGCTGGCATGGCGACGGAAGAACGCCGGTCCCGGTCGCTCGGCCAGCATGTCGACGATGCGGCCGAGGAAGTCGAACATCGCCACTTCCACCAGCGCCAGCAGCAACCCGGCGATCAGCGTGGCCAGCAGAATCGGCCACAACGGCCGCAGATAATGCAGATAGAACCGCCACACGCTGCGTGGCGGCATCTGCCGCTCGATCGGCGGGAAGATATCGATCAGGGATTCGAACCAGCGGAACATTGCAACCACGTCACTGACACCGGGACGTCAGGCTAGCCGATCGCGCGTCAAGCCGCAGTGGCGTCGGCGCTGGATGCCAGTGTCATCCAGGATGCCGTTCGCTACGCGGTGTCAGCCACGTTCAGTCGCGGACGCGCGCAAGCAACCGATTGACTTCGTCCAGATCGAAATGCGCCGGATCGAAGCGGCCACCCAACGTCGCCAGCACTTGCACGTGTTGCGCGTGGGTGGGGTCGGCGATGATCTGCAGAAATTCCAGGTAGTGCTCGATGCCTTCGCTGTTTTCCGGCGGGCAGGCATTGGCGCCGTCCACACAACGGGCGCCATGTAGGTCAGCATCCGGCGGCAGGATCGCCTCGACCTGCAGGCGATGCTGCCAGCCCGCACCGCTGCCGTAGAAATAGTCGAACCACTCCAGCTCGCCCACCGCACTTTCCAGCGTGACGCGGGCGGCATGCTTGAGCCGTGGGCGGTCGGGAACATCCAGCCCGGACTCGCCATAGCGGCCGCCCCCCAGATCGAACTCGTACGGGTGCGCGCCGTTCCAGCCCATCGCCGGCTGCAACACGCGATGCAGCGTGGCCAGGCGCAGCGACCCCGCCACCAGCAATCGGCGCCACACCAGCGGCGTGCTGCCCACCAGCGCGAGATGCAACTGATAGATCGGCACAGGCGTTTGCACCACCTGCTGTGCGGCTTTCTTTTTTTGGCCTTGCTCATCGTGTCTTGGCTACCTGTCTGCGGTGCAAGTATGCAGCGATGAGCCACCGGCTGCATCGCAGCATACTTGCAGCTGCCCAATTGCAGGCGGCCAATATCGATGACGCATGCAAGGACGCAAGCAAGCGCACGCAGGTGGCAGACGCGCGCTCAGGACCTCGCAGCGTGGCGTGGCGGCATCAAGTAATTCCACTGCACTACGGCGCCACGTCACTTTTTCCCCTGTATCTGCAGGATCTGCGAAGAACCCTCAGCGCTGCTGCAGACTCGGCACCGCATCGGTCACGTGCGCATGGCGGCGCATGATCCAGTTGAACAGCGGAGTGGCCATCAGCGTGGACAGGATCGCCATCAGCACCAGCACCGAGAACAGGCCTTGCTCGATCACGCCGGCCTGCAAGCCGATATTGATGATGATCAGCTCCATCAAACCGCGTGCATTCATCAGCGACCCGATCGCCATCGCATCACGATTGTTCTCGCCGGTGATCCGTGCAGCGGCCCAGCAGGCCAATCCCTTGCCAATGAACGATGCCGCCAGAATCGCCACGCCGGCCAGCATGATCTGCGGCTGCAGCAGCACGCTGAGCTGGGTCTTGAGACCGGAATAGGTGAAGAACATCGGCAGCAGGAATACCACGACGAACGGCTGCATCATCTCACGCAGTTTTTCGGTCAACGCGCCCCTGGGCAGGCAAACGCCGAGCAAGAAGCCGCCGAACACTGCGTGGATGCCGATCGCATCCATGGCCCAGGCGCTGAGACAGAACAGCATCAGGATCACCGCCAACACGCCATTGCTCAGTGGTTGGTCCGCCACCACGTAATTCTCGAGCCGCCGCAGCAGATGGCGGCCGACAAAAATCATGAACAACGCGTAGGCCACGCCACCACCGATGGCCAGATACGCGCCCCCCCAACTGCCGCCAAAACTGGCCAGCACGATCGCCAGAATGCACCACGCCGCCGCATCGTCGAACGCGCCGGCCGTCAACGCCAGCGTGCCCAACGGGCTGTTAGTCAGACCGCGCTCGTGGATGATGCGCGCCAGCATCGGGAAGGCGGTAATGGCAATGGCCGCACCCAGAAACAGCGAAGCTTCCGTCAACTTGGCTTTTTCCGAAAACAAGCCATCCACGTTGATCAGCCACGGACACATCGCAAAGGCCAGCGCGAACGGCACCGCGATCCCCGCCAACGACACGCTCATCGCGCTGCGATAGCGCGCGCGGAAATGATCGCTGCGGAAGTCGGTACCGACCAGGAACATGTACAGCCCCACGCCGAACTGGGCCAGCACGTAGAGCACGTCCAGCGTCTGCTTGGGAAACAGCGCCGCCTGCACATCCGGCAGCAACATGCCGAACAACGAAGGGCCCAACGCCACGCCGGCAATCATCTCGCCCACCACTTGCGGCTGCCCCACCCGCTTGGCCAACAAACCCACCAGACGACAGATCAGCAAGATCACTGCAGCCTGCAAGAAGAAATACACCGACATCTGCGGAGTGGTCATGCGTTCGGCAACATCCCTGAAAAGTGTCGGGATCATAACGAGCCATGCCGGCAGGCGATAGCCATCGTGCAGCTGGCACGCAGGCATCGCCGGGGGTGAGCATGCTGACCTGCACCGACAGGCCCAGCGATGTGGTGCCTGCGCGCTGAGCTCGGTTGCCTGCACGCAGTGATCGATGCCTTCCTGCAGCACGTGTTGCTGGGCAGCTAGCTGCCCCAATGACGGGCCATTCGTTTGGGATGGCGCGGGACGATCCGCCGACGCTGCCGCGATGACCAGCCACTGCACGCTCCGTACAGTGGCTGTGACCTGTCTCCAAGACTAACGACGGCTCACTTCTGCGCCGACTGCTCCACCGCTACCGGCGTCAACACCAAATCCTGAAAATCGAAACTGAAATCGGTCAACGGCGAGATCGCCTCCATGCGCATTTCGCGTACCGCGCCATCCGGGGTCAATGCGAAATTGACGAAGGCATCCGCATTCAAGCTGCGGTCGTCCCAGCGAACGATAAAGATATCGTGCTGCCAGTGCTCCAGCGTGCCGATCAGCTGCGCAGTCTTGGAAAACTGCAGTCGCAGGCGCTTGCCATCCTGGCGAATCACCACATCGCCGTACCACGGGTCGCGATAGGTCGCTGCATAACTGCGCAGCGGCAGCGATGGCGTGGAGCGCGCCGCGCGTGCGTCCAGATGCTTCTTCCAGCTGGCATCGGCATCGCCGTCGGCCTTTTCCAAGGCCTTGGCATAGGCAGCAGTCCAGTCGGTGGCCGGCACCTGCAAGAACGCATCCAGCACCTGCAAGGTCACCGCATTGAAGGCGGCGCCGACTTCCTGATTGGTCAGCACCATCACGCCCAGGTGTTGATCGGGCACCAGGGTCAGCCGCGACACCATGCCCGGCCAGCCACCGGTGTGCCACACCAGCCGATGCCCGCGATAATCGCTCAGGCTCCAGCCCTCGCCGTAGCCGGCGAAATTGGGGCGCGCCGCGGCCAGCTCCGGTATCGCCGGCTCGGCAATCGCAATCGGCGTGATCATCGACCACATGTCCTGCTGCCGCTTGGCACTGAACAACGCGGTGCCATCGGGCAACGCGCCAGCGGCCAGTTGCAGCTTCATCCATAGCGCCATGTCGTGCGCGCTGGAATAGATACCGCCGGCACCGGAGTTATTGGACCAGGTCAACGGCGCAACCGTGCGCAACTCGGTGAAGTCGTACTTGGCATGGCCCACTGCCACGTTGTCGCCAGGCTGCAGGTGATCGGCATTGAAACGCGTACCGCGCATGCCGACCGGGGCAAAAATGCGTTGCTGCAAAAACGCCGCATAGGTCTGACCGGACACCTGCTCGATGACCTTCTGCGCAACTGCATACAGGATATTGTCGTAGGCGTAGCGATCGCGAAAACCGCCTTTCAACGGCACGTTGGCCAAGCGCTGCACGACTTCTTCGGTGCTGTAGCTGGTGGTCGGCCAGAACAGCAAATCGCCCGCACCCAGGCTCAACCCACTGCGGTGCGCAAGCAGATCGCGCACGCGCATCTCGCCGCTGACATACGGGTCGGACATGCGAAACCACGGCAAATGATCGATGACCTTGTCCTCGAGCGACAGCTTGCCCTCGTCGGCCAGCATCGACAGCGAGGCCGCAGTGAACGCCTTGGTGTTGGATGCAATGGCGAACAAGGTATCGGCCTGCACCGGCGCGGGCTTGCCGATCTCGCGCACGCCGTAGCCGCGCTCCAGTACCACCTGTCCATCCTTGACGATGGCCACCGCAATCCCGGGCACATCGAACTGTTTGCGCACGCGCTCCATCTGCGCATCGAACTGCTGCATGCCGGCGGGAAGCTCGGCTGCCTGCGTTGTCGTCATCACGCCTGCCAGCATCAGCACGCCTCCACTCAGCCATCGGTTCAAGGTCACTGCCACGTCCTTATTTTCTCGATCAAATCGGTCCGCCGGCACTGTCCAACGACAGCGGCAGCGCTGCCACCAACACGCCGTTGGCATCGGCGTACAGCCAATGGCCCGGCACGAACGCCACCCCGGCGAAATTCACCGGCACTTCCACCTCGCCCAGATCGCGCCGCTCGGTGCGGCGCGGGCAGGCGCCCAACGCCAGCACGCCCAGCGACAGCGTGGCGAGAATCTCCACATCGCGCACGCAGCCATGGATCAACACACCGGCCCAGCCATTGGCCACTGCCTGCGCGGCGATCTGGTCGCCCAGCAACGCATGCTTCAACGAGCCCTGCCCGTCCACCACCAGCACGCGACCATCGCCGGGCGTGGACGCCAGCTCGCGCACCCGCGAGTTGTCCTCGAAGCAGCGCACCGTCACGATCGGCCCGGAAAACGCCGCACGCCCGCCGAAGTGGCGAAACAGCGGCTCGGCGACATGCACCTCTGGGAAGCGGTCACACAGATCGGGCGTGGTCCAGGTCATCGGTGCGATCTCGAGCGGCGATATCCGATGGTAGCGGCATGGCAACGCCCGTGTAAGCAGATGGTCGGCTGGGAGGCAGAAGGTGTGTCTGCGGCGCTTACGCCTTGCAAGTGCGCGGCGCCGTTTTTTTGAATGGCCACAACGATGCATGAGGTCACCCGACCAACTCGATCATCCGTGCATGCCACATGCGCACCCAACAGTCCCTGGCCGCTGGGCCTTCATCCCTGCACGCCGGGCGACGCTATCATCCAGCCAGGCATGCCTCGATCTACCCGCAGCTGGGCACACGTGGCTGTCATTACGCCACTGTGGAGTCCGCCATGACCGACCTATTTGACGCACCCCCGCCCGCGCTCGATGGCATCCATGTCGGCATTGGCGGTTGGGTGTATGCGCCGTGGCGTTCCGGAATGTTCTATCCGCAAGGGTTGGTGCAGCGGCGCGAGCTGGAATACGCCAGCCGCCACGTCACTGCGATCGAAATCAACGGCACTTACTACAGCGCGCAAAAACCGGCCACGTACGCGAAGTGGCGCGACGAAGTGCCGCCGGGATTCGTGTTCTCCGCCAAGGCGCCGCGCCGTATCACCCAGTCGCGCAAGTTGGCAGGTACGAAGGTACAGGTGGAAGACTTCATCGGCGGCATTGTCGAGCTTGGCGCCACGCTCGGCCCGTTGGTGTGGCAGTTCGAGCAGGGGCATCGCCTGCAGGCCGAGGATCTGGATGGTTTTCTATCGCTGCTGCCCAAACGCGCCGGCAAGCGCGTGCTGCGGCATGTACTCGAAATCCGCGACCATGCTGCAGTGGATGCATCGTTGCTGGCATTGGTGCGCCGGCACGGCGTGGCCACGGTGTTCACCGATTCGCAGGAGCATCCATCCTTTGCCGATCTGTCCACCGATTTTGTCTATGCGCGCCTGATGCGCAGCCAGGCGCGTCTCGCTGCAGGTTATCCGGCGCCGGCGTTGGCGCGCTGGGCCGAGCGTATCCAGGCCTGGCGGCGTGGCGAGGATCCGGCGGATCTACCGCACATCGAAGCTGAGCCTCAAGCCAAAGCCACACCGCGCGAGGTGTTCGTGTTTTTCATCAGCGCAGCGAAGGAGCGTAATCCGGCTGCGGCAATGGCGTTGTTGCAGGGGTTGGGTTCGCGCTAGTCCCGCCAGCGCGTGCCGCCGTCGGCAACCCGCGTGCATGGCCGCTCGACGTGGTTGGCGCGCAAGCGGCGCGTGTTTGGTGGCATGACGAATTAGGCGACAATGGCGCATGCCCACGACCGATCTGCGCAAGGCGCAACTGCAAATCCATTTCTGCGTCCTGCTCTGGGGCATTACCGCGATCCTGGGCAAGCTGATCACGCTGCCGGCGTTGCCGTTGGTGTGGTGGCGGATGTTGATCGTGGTGGTGGCATTGGCACTGTTGCCGCGGGTGTGGCGCGGGCTGCGCGGCTTGTCCGGGCGGGTGGTGCTGGGCTATTGCGGCATCGGCGCGCTGGTGGCGTTGCATTGGTTGACCTTCTACGGCGCGATCAAGCTGGCCAATGCCTCGGTGGCAGCGACCTGTATCGCCCTGGCGCCGGTCTTTACCGCCGTGATCGAGCCGTGGGTGACGCAGCGGCCGTTCCGCCCGCGCGAATTGCTGTTCGGGCTGGCGGTGTTGCCGGGCGTGGCGCTGGTGGTCGGCGGCGTGCCGGATGGCATGCGTGCCGGCGTGGTGGTTGGCGCGATTTCGGCGGTATTTGTCGGGCTATTCGGCTCGCTCAACAAGCGCATGGTGGCGCATGCCGACCCGCTCACCGTCACTGCCTTGGAGCTCGGCGCCGGCACGTTGACCTTGACCGTGCTGGCACCGGCAATGCCGCTGCTGTTGCCGTCGTTGCATGGCGATCTGCTGATTGTTCCCGGCGTGCACGATGGCGTGCTGCTGCTCGTACTGTCGCTGGCCTGCACCTTGCTGCCGTTTGCACTGGCGCTGGTGGCCTTGCGCCATCTCAGCGCCTACTCGGTGCAGCTGGTGACCAACCTGGAACCGGTCTACGCCATCGTGCTGGCAATCGCGCTGCTCGGCGAACAGCGCGAGCTGACCCTGCAGTTCTATCTGGGCGTGACGATCATTCTCGGCGCGGTGTTCCTGCATCCCATGCTGGAACGCCGGCGCAAGATCGTGCACCCGGAACTGCTCGGCACCGCCGAAGCGAAGAACATCGTCGAGTGACTGCGCAGCGCAATGGAGCATCGCCAAATTCCATCGAACGCCATCGTAGGAGCGGCCCAGGCCGCGACAGGCGTTATCGATGAAGCATCGGCGCGCGCAGCAGCACCGCCCTACCCCAACGCCACCACCTGATCGCGCCCACCGCGCTTGGCCGCATACAACGCCTGGTCGGCACGCTTGATCACCGCTTCCACGTTTTCCTGCGGATGCAGCGTTGCCACGCCGATGCTTACCGTCACCGGCAGCGCGATCGTCATCACCGCCACGCTCTGGCGCAGGTATTCGCATTGCACGCGCGCCTGCAGCAGATCCACATTGGGCAGCAGCAACACGAATTCCTCGCCGCCGTAACGGGCGATGGTGCCGGCACCGGCGACATGCGCGCGCAACAACGCCGAGAGCTCACGCAGTACCACATCGCCCTGGTCGTGCCCATGCACGTCGTTGACGGTCTTGAAGTGGTCCACGTCCAGCAACGCCACCGACAACGGCTGGCCTGCCGCACGGGTCTGCTCGGTCGCCGCCGCCAAGGCAGCCGCAAAGGCACGCCGGTTGGGCAAGCCGGTCAATGGATCGGTGCGGGTCTGTTCGACCAGATCCGCGTTCAACGCATCCATCTGCGCGTAATAACCGGCCATCTGCTGCTCGTACCATTCGCGCTCATGCAACTGCTGACGCAGGCGCTTGCCGGCCAGGCGCAGCTCCAGCAGATACGAAGCCTGGCGCGATAACGCCTGCAAGGCGTTACGCTGCTCATCGCGCAGATGCGTCGGGCTCTGGTCGAAGACGCACAGCGAGCCCAGCGCCATCCCTTCGCTGGTCACCAACGGTGCACCGGCGTAGAAGCGCACCGCAGAAGTGCCGGTCACCATCGGGTTGTCGTGGAAGCGCGGGTCGAGCAAGGTGTCGTCGACCATCAACACCTCGTCCGGGCGCAGGATCGCGTGCGCACAGAACGAGATGTCGCGCGGTGCTTCGCCGCGTGGCGCGCCATGCGCAGACTTGAACCACTGGCGGTCTTCGTCCACCAACACCACGGCCGCCATCTGCGTCTCGCACAGCGTCGACGCGATCATGGTGAGGTCGTCGAACGCGCGCTCAGGCGGCGAATCCAGCACCTCGTACTGGCGTAGCGCTGCAAGCCGCTCGGCCTCGTTGTCCGGCAATTCCGGTTTGATCACCTGCCCGCTCCCCAGCTGGCTATTTGCGGCGAAAGTATGACCGAGCGCGTCAAGCTCGACTATCGGGGTGCGCCGGACCACCCGAGACACTGTGTCGCTTCCGTTCAGCCCATGCCTTGCGGCGTCACCACTCGGTGCGCTGCGGCAGCAAACCGCGCAGTTCCGCATCGCTGAGGTTGCGCCACTGCCCCGGCTTGAGCGCAGCCAGCTTGATGTTGTCGATGCGCACCCGACGCAGCTGGGTCACGCGGTAACCGAATTCGGAGGCCATCAGGCGGATCTGCCGATTCAAGCCCTGCTCCAGCACGATGCGGAAGCCGAACTTGGCGATGCGCGCGGTGCGGCACGGTAACGTGGTCTCGTTGTGGATGCGCACGCCGCGTGCCATGCCACGCAGGAATTCGTCGGTGACCGGCTTGTTGACCGCCACCAGATATTCCTTCTGGTGACGATTTTCCGCACGCAGGATCTCGTTGACGATGTTGCCGTTGCTGGTCATCAGGATCAGCCCCTCGGACTCCTTGTCGAGCCGGCCGACCGGGAAGATGCGCTGCTCGTGGCCGACGAATTCGACGATATTGCCCTTGACCGAGCTCTCGGTGGTGCAGGTGATGCCGACCGGCTTGTTGAGCGCGATGTAGACATGCTTGCGGCCACCGGGCTTGCTGGCAGCGCGGGTGCGCAGCGGCTGGCCGTCCACCAGCACGGTATCTTCCTCGCCCACCACCGCACCGGTGCCGGCAGGCACGCCGTTGACGGTGACGCGGCGTTCGCCGATCAGCCGATCGGCCTCGCGGCGGGAGCAGAAGCCGGTTTCGGCGATGTATTTATTGAGTCGGGTTGTCATTTGCCGATTATCGGCGATTTATCGGCAATCGTGAGCCATCGCACCTAGCCGGTCACCACCTGCAGCGGCATCGAGACGTGCAACAGGTCTTCCAGCGGGCAGGGGCGATGCAGGCTGAAGCCCTGCACCTGGCCCACGCCGGCCTCGCGCAGGCCGGCAATATCGGCCTCCGACTCCACCCCTTCGGCCACCACTTCGATCCCCAGCGCCAGGCCGACCTGCGCGATCGAATGCACTGCGGCGCGATCGACCGCGTCGTGCGCGTAATTGCGTACGAAGCCGCAATCGATCTTCAGCACGTCCACGGTGAACTGCTTGAGGTAACCGAACGAGGCCAGACCGCTGCCGAAATCGTCCAGCGCCACATGGCAGCCACGCGCCCGCACGCTCTGCACGAAGCGCTGCGCCTGCTCCAGATTGCCGATGACCGCGGTCTCGGTGATCTCCATGCACAGCTTGGGCACCAGCGTGGGGTAGCGCTCGAACAAGGCGCACACGAAGTCGAGAAAATCCGGCTGGGCGATCGATTGCGCCGACAGGTTCACATGGCACAGATCCAGTCTCGCCACATGCAGCGGGTTGGCCGCCAATTGCGCGCACAAGGTTTCCAGCACATGCACATCGACCATGCGACCCAGGCCATAGCGCTCCACAGCAGGCAGGAATTCGCCCGGGCTCAACACGCGGCCGTCGCGCGCGCGCATGCGCACCAGCACTTCGTACTGCAGGCGTCCCGGTTCGCTCAGCACCTGGATTTTCTGCGCATACAGCAGCAAACGCTGTTCGGCGATGGACTGCTGCACTGCGCTGATCCAGCCACCGTCGTGGCGGCGCCGCGCCAGCGCCAGATCGTTTTCGTCGAAACAGCGAATGCGGTTGCGTCCTTCTTCCTTGGCCGCATAACAGGCCAGATCGGCGGCGGTCATCAAGGCGTTGAGATCACTGGCGCCCTGGCGGATTTCAACCACGCCGAAACTGCAACTGGGCGTCAGCGGCTTGCCGCCCTGATGGCTCCACGGCTGCCCGAGCACCCCGTGCATATGGGTAAGCAAGGCCTGCGCCTGCAGCAGATCGGTATTGGCCAGCAGGATCGCGAACTCGTCGCCGCCCAGCCGCCCCAGCCAATCGCCGGGGCGCAACTGCATGGTGATCACGTCGGCGAAATGGCACAGGAATTTGTCGCCGACCGCATGCCCGAAGGTGTCGTTGACCAGCTTGAAATGATCCAGGTCGACAAAGCACAGCGCATGGCACAGCTGCGGCGATTGCGGTGGCTCGATCAGGCGCAGCAGCCGGCGTTCGATCTCGTGGCGATTGATCAAGCCGGTCAAGGCATCGTGGCGCGCGTGGAAGGACACTTCGTCGGCCAGCTCGTGCGCATGCGAGACATCTTCGATCACCGCCAGCACCAGCGTCGGTTCTTCCGGGCCCGGCTCCACCAGCGAGGCGCTCCAGCGCCCCCACATCACCCCGCCATCGGCGCGCAGAAAGCGCAGTTCGCCGGACTGCATCAATCTGGGCCAGTCGATCATGCCGCGGCTGTCCAGCGCGATATCGTCCGGATGCATCACCTCGGCCAGCGTGCGGGCCTGCAGTTCCTCGGGCCGGTAGCGCAGGATGTTGGCCAGCGAGGTGTTTGCATCGAGCACGCGACCGCGCAGGTCGAACTTGACCATACCCAGCGCCGCCTGCTGAAACGCAGTGCGGAAGCGGCCTTCGTGCGAGAGAAGATAATCGCGGATGCGGCGCATCGCCAGCATGCAGGTGGTCAGCACCAGCAGCAAGGTGGCCACGCTGCAGAACACCATCACATCGTGCAGCAGTCGTGCGCAGCGGATCAGCAAGGCCTGAAATTTTTCGGCATCGCCGCGCATGCGCGCATCCAGCAGATGCAGGTCCTCGCGCAGGTTCTGCAGTGCGCGCGGATCGGGCCGGCTGGTGGCTTGCGCCGATGCCGCCCTGTCGGCCAGTACGCTCAGCTGCAGGATGTCGGCATCGGTGTGTTTCCACAGTGCGATCGCCTCGCTCAGGTACGGAAACACCTGGCCGTAGCGGTACAGCCGCACCATTTGCGGCATGTCCTGCCGGGCATTGCGCCCTGCGGCCAGACCGGCGTACACCGCGCCCCAGTCGATCACCGGCTGTTCGACCGCCTGACGCGCCGCACGATCGCCCAATGGCACCTCCAGTGCGCGACAGGCGGCCTGCAGGTCGGCCGAATCGCCGCTGACGAGATAGCGCTCCAACCAGTACACCGACTCCTGCTGGGCATTGGACCAATGGCTTTGGCCGACGATCCAGGCGGTGGCGCCGGACTGGACCTCGATCATCAGCGCCGAGAGCATCGCCATGCCGACAGCCACACCGATCAGCAATGCCAAGGGAAGTGTCAGCCAGCCGCGCACCATGTGCATGGTCCGACCACCGCTTTTGCCGCGTGCCGCCTGCGCCATCGCCATCCTCGTCCCCCACCGCTGCCCAATGCGATTCAGGCGCCCAGTGGGCGCCTGAAGGCAGTAGCGGCCGCAACGACCGAGTCTGTATGGCAATGCGCACCCGGCGAGCGCAACCGCCTCACGGACTTAGCATGACTAACAAAGCATGGCTGGCGATGGACGCCCATTGAAGAACAAGACGCGGGAACCGGTATGCGTCAATAAACATATCGACTCCGGACGCCGACTGCGTGGACCGGGCGGCCGCACGCAGCGGGTTTGTCAGCTGCGCTTACTCGCCGCGCGGCTTGGGCGGACCCTTGCGATGCGGTGCGCCGGCACGGTCCATCGGACGACCCGGGCCATTCGGACGACCGGCCGGCTTGCCGCTACGCGGGAAGCGCGGCTTGGAGGGCGACGCCGCAGCCTCGCCCTCTTCCAGCTTGCGCATGTTGAGCTGCTGACCGGACACCCAGACCTTCTTCAGGTGGGTCAGCAATTCGCGCGGCATGTCGGCCGGCAGATCCAGAATCGAATAATCGTCCTGGATGTCGATACGGCCGATGTAGCGGCTTTCCAGACCCGCTTCGTTGGCGATCGCGCCGACGATGTTGGCCGGCTTCACGCCGTGGGTGTGGCCCACTTCGATGCGGTAGCTCTCCATGCCGACCTCCGGCTCGCCACGCGGGGCGACCGGCTCGCGACGCGGACGCTCGGCGCCAGCGCCGTCACCGCCAAACGCAGGGCGCTCGGCACGCGGCGGACGCGCAGCGCGCTCGCCATCGGCACGCGGGCCACGCTCGAACTTCGGCTCGAAGCGTGGACGCTCGCCACGATCGCCGCGATCGGCACGCTCGTTGCGCTCGCGCGGTGCGAATTCCTCGCGTGCGCCACGCACCGGTGGGGTCAGCAGGAACGGCGAGTCGCCTTGGAGCAACTTGGCCATTGCCGCGGCGATATCGATCGCCGGCACGTTGTTCTCGCTCTCGTAGCGCTGCAGCAGATCGCGGTACATCTCGATCTGGCCGCCGGCCAAGGTCTCGGTGATGCGGGTCATGAAACGCGCCACGCGGGTGTCGTTGACCGCATCCACGCTGGGCAGTTGCATTTCTTCGATCGGCTGGCGGGTCGCGCGCTCGATCGAACGCAGCATGCCCTTCTCGCGCGGAGTGACGAACAGGATCGCATCGCCGGTGCGGCCGGCACGGCCGGTACGGCCGATGCGGTGCACATAGCTTTCGGTGTCGTACGGGATGTCGTAGTTCAGCACGTGGCTGACGCGCTCCACGTCCAGGCCGCGTGCGGCCACGTCGGTGGCGACCAGGATGTCCAGCTTGCCGTCCTTGAGCTGGGCAATGGTCTTCTCGCGTGCCGCCTGCTGCATGTCGCCGTTGATGGCGGCAGCGGCCAGACCGCGCGCCTGCAGCTTCTGCGCCAGTTCTTCGGTACCGGCCTTGGTGCGCGCGAAGATGATCATGCCGTCGAACGGCTCGACCTCGAGAATGCGGGTCAGTGCGTCCAGCTTGTGCAGGCCGCTCACCCACCAGTAGCGCTGGCGGATGTTGGCCGAGGTGGTGGTCTTGGCCGCGATGGTGACTTCGGCCGGGTCCTTTAGATAGGTCTGAGCGATACGGCGGATCGCCGGCGGCATGGTCGCGGAGAACAGCGCCACCTGGCGCTTTTCCGGCAGCTTCTTCAGCACCGCTTCGACGTCGTCGATGAAGCCCATGCGCAGCATTTCGTCGGCTTCGTCCAGCACCAGCGTCTTGAGCTGCGATAGATCGAGCGTGCCGCGATCCAGGTGATCGATCACCCGGCCCGGAGTGCCCACCACCACATGCACGCCGCGCTTGAGCGCGCTCAGCTGCTGGGCGTAGGGCTGGCCGCCGTAGACCGGCAGCACCCGGAAGCCGGGAATGGCTTCGGCATATTTCTGGAATGCCTCGGCGACCTGGATGGCCAGCTCGCGGGTCGGGGCCAGCACCAGCGCCTGCGGCTTGAGCTGGTTCAGATCGGCGTTGGACAGCACCGGCAGCGCGAACGCGGCGGTCTTGCCGGTTCCGGTCTGCGCCTGGCCGAGGACGTCGCGGCCGGCAAGCAGCGCGGGAATGGTGGCAGCCTGGATCGGCGACGGCGACTCGTAGCCAACGTTGGCTACGGCTTTCATCACAGCGTCCGAGAGGCCGAGGTCTGCAAACAGCAGCGGCGCGGAAGATTCTTGGGTCATTGGTAACTCCGGAGGCGCCGCACGGAGCCGGCAGGCGCAAAGCAGCATAGTGTGCGCCTTCAGGCCCCCTGCTGTCGAAATTTCCGTAACAGTCCGTTCAGGTTGTGAGGATTTGCCCTGTCTGGCGAATCATCTCTTCGACCCTTGTTATCTCCTTGCGCGGCCGGAGCCATGTCCCTGGAAACAGACCTGCACACCCGCTTCAACGCCTTGCTGCAGCATCACCGCGGCATCGTCGTGAAGGTCGCGGCCAGCTATTGCTGGAACCCGGACGACCGCGCCGAGCTGGTGCAAGACATCACCGTGCAGTTATGGCGCGCGTTTCCTGGCTACGACCCAAACCGGCGTTTTTCCACCTGGATGTATCGCATCGCATTGAACGTGGCGATCAGCGATCTGCGCGGCCGCAGCCGGGCTGCGCACAACCCGGTGCCGCTGGAGGCGGTGGCCGACAACATCGCCGATCCACTGGCACGCGACCCGGCGCACGAGCAGCAGATCGCCGCGCTCTACCGCTTCATCGCGCAACTGCCGCGGCTGGAGCGCGCACTGATGCTGCTGTACCTGGACGACCACAGCTACCGCGAGATCGGCGAGGTGCTCGGCATCAGCGAGACCAACGTCGCCACGAAACTCAGCCGTCTGAAAGCGCGCATCCGCGCCGAACTCTGACCCACACGACCCGCAAGAGGAGCAGCACATGGAACTGGACGACATGCAACGCGCCTGGCACGCAGTGCACCAACGCCTGGATCAGCAAACCGCACTTACCGGCCAACTGATCGGCGAGGTGCGCGGTCACGCAGCGCGCGCCAGCCTGCGCCCGCTATGGGCGAGCCAGACCGCGCAATTGCTGTGCGCCATCGCGCTGAACATCGTGATCGCCCGCAGTTGGCTTGCCCACGCGGACCAGGCTGCGGCGATCATCGGCGGCGTGCTGCTGCAGGCGTGGAGTATTGCGCTGGCGATCTCCGCACTACGTCAACTGCAATTGGTGTCGCAACTGGATTTCGCCGGGCCGCTGCTGCAGACGCAGCAGGCGCTCGCGCAACTGCGGCGCTGGCGAACGCGGGTGGCGCCGTGGCTGGGCATCGCGTTCTGGGTACTCTGGGTCGCAGTGGCCGATGGCCTCTGGCGCACGCTCACCGGCATGACGCTGCCGCACAGCTGGCTGCTGATCAATGCGCTGGTGGGCGTGGTCGGCGCCATCGGCACCTGGCTCGGCTACCGTCGACTGCAACGCACCCAGCATCCGTGGCTGGAGCGCATCGACAACGCGCACGCCGGAGCTGGCGTCATCCGTGCCCAGAGCATGCTGGACGAAATTGCACGCTTTCGACGCGAATAAATCCACTGGCGCCACGCGCGAGCCACAGCGTGTTGGATGCTGCCGACGCGCTTGCGTGGTGACGGATTGATCCAGCCGCCGCCCTTCACCTTGCCGCAGTGGTGTTGTCGCCAGCGACAGGCGGATAATCGCCGTCTCCCTGTCAGCGAGCGCACCATGCAATTCCTGGAATTCGACCTGGACGGCGAGTACATCGAACTCAACCAGCTACTCAAGCTGGCCGGCATTGCCGACAGCGGCGGCCAGGGCAAGGCGATCGTCGCCAGCGGTGCGGTCAGCGTCGATGGCGTGCAGGAACTGCGCAAGACCGCCAAGATCCGCCCCGGCCAGCTGGTGCAACTGGACGATGTGGAAATCCGCGTACTGGCGCTGGACCCCGATGCGGACCCGGCAGAATGAAGGTGGTGGAGGTCAGCTGGCGCAATATCGCGCCCTCGGCAGAAGATCCGGACCACGATGTCTATATTTTCTCGATCGATGCCGATTCGGCGACGCCGTTCTGGTTCGAGCAATCCATCCGTGGCGGCCACGCCGAGCGCGGCGGTTGCAGCATGCTGGCCTTGCACGAGCTGGAGGGCTGGCGCGGCGACTGGCGCGCGGATGCGACCAAAGCCGGCTGCGCCTGGGTGATCCCCCTGCTGGAAGAAGCCTTGCGCAGCGGCGATGCGCAGACCGCGATCGATGCGATTCTTGCGCGGGTGGGCGCAGCTGCCTGAGTGCAGTCTGTTTGGCGGCAGTGAGCATGCGTGCATCACGGGCAACCCCGGATGATCGGCCGATCATGGTGTCCGCTCACGCATTGAAAACCCTTGCAACGCAATCTCGCAGCGCGGTGTAACCCCCTTGCGTAATGCGTGACGCCTACATGGCGACAGCCTGATGATCGCCTGACACCGCTGTCCGCTCACGCATTGAGAGCCATCGCAACACAACCTGGCGCAGCGATGCACCAACGTGGCAAGGCAGGTACTGCTTCCACCGTGACCCTTTCAATGCATCAAACGCTCCGCTGCGTCAGATGCGCCGCAATTGCCTGTTTGAACGGTGCCACCGCATGCGCCGCACGCAAGGCGCCACGTCGTAGCAGGCGGGCCGGCGCACGATCGTCGGTATACAGCGCGGCCAGTGCATTGGTCGCTTCGTACAGCGGCCGCGTTGCCAGCCGATGCGCGCGTTCGTAGCCGTGCAACAGCGACGCAGCGCCGATATCGCGCCCGGCACCTGCGGCGGCACGCACGCGCTCGGCCAGGCGTGCCTGGCCCTGCAAGCCGAAGTTGAAGCCATGCGCAGTGACCGGGTGCATGCCCACTGCCGCATCGCCGATCAGTGCGGCACGCTCAGCCACGAAACGCTGCGCGTACGCCGCCACCAACGGATACGCATGCCGGCTGCCGTCCTGCTGCATCGGGCCAAGCCGGTGTTCGAATGCCTCGGTCACCGCGGCGCTGAAGTCCGCCTCGTTCATCGCCAGCAAGGCTTCTATCTGGCGCGGCGGCAGCGTCAGCACTGCGCCGGCGCAATTGCCCTGCAGCGGCAGTAGCGCAAGCGTCTTGCCATAGCCGAACCACTCCCATGCCGCCTGCCGGTGCGGCAGCGCATGCCGCATGCGGCACACCAGCATGCTCTTGCCGAAATCGCGCAGCTGCGCGCCGATACCAAGCAGGCGCCGGGTGCTGGAAAATCGACTGTCGGCCGCCACCAACAGGCGCGCCGACAGCGTTGCCCCATCGGATAACTGCAGCACCACGCGGTCGCCACGCTGCTCTACGGCCTGCAGCGTGCATGCGCAACGGATGTCCAACCCAGCTTGTGTCTGCACGGCCTGCCAGGCAGCGCGACGGATCAGATGATTCGGAACCAGCCAGCCTAGATCGCCAGCACCGGGCGCGGAGGCCGCAAAGGTCAATGCGAACTGCGAATGCCCATCCATGACGCGTGCATCGCGCAGCGGGGAGATTGCATCTGCGGAAAACTGCTGCCAGATCCCCAGCTGTTCCAGCAGCGCACGCGAGGCGTGCGTCAATGCGATCTCGCGCCCGTCGAATGACGGATCGGCGAGTTGCGCGCGCGGCTGTTGGTCGACCGACACCACCGACAGGCCGCTGCCGGCCAACGACCGCGCAAAACTCAGGCCCACCGGCCCCGCACCAATGACCGCGATATCCACCGATTGCATGCTGCGCTCCGCCACCACCGATACGCCTAGTTTAGCGGCAGTGGTGTTGGCGGCCCTTTGATCAGGATCAAGGAGACTGAAAGCCGCCGGCGACATCGCTGCAGCGGCCAGGCGACGGCTTGCAACGTTCCGTCAGCAACGCCTCAGCCGTCTGCGTAAACGCAACCTACGGCACATCACCAGCCCAACAGCGCCCGCACCAGCTTGACGATGCCCCAGAACGACACCACCCAGATCGCACTACGCAGATAAGGGATGCCTGCTGCATAAACCGGCACATAGGCAACGCGCGCCCACAGATACAGCTGCATGGCGAGCGCGGTCTCTGCGTTGGTGCGTCCGGCAACACTCACCGCCAGCACTGCAGCCGCGAAGATCGGAAAGGTTTCCTGATAGTTGCGGAAGGCGCGGTCCAGCCGCGCCGCAACGCCGGTCAACGGCTTGGTCTCGCCATCGCGCGCGCTGGCGTTCCACTTGCTGCCGCGCTGGGCGGTCATGCTGGCCGAGGCGGCCAGCAATTGCACCAGGCCGAGCACCATCGCCCACCCCAGCATCTTTAGTTCGATTGTCAGTTCCACTCAGAGTCTCCGGTTGGCAGCTGCATCACTTGATCGACGCGCGCAGGCTGTAGCCGGCAAGCCGCCAGGTCTTGTCCTCGTCCAGCCGAAACGACACCAGCTCGCGCACCGGTTGCTGGGCCTTGGCAAACCGGGTCGGGAAGCTGACGTTGACGTACAGCCCTTCCGGCACCTGCGCGCCGGGGCCGTACTTGACCCGTGTCACCGAGCCCTGCCCGCGGCCGACCACTGCGCCCAGGCGCGTGCGCTCGGCGCCGATCTGGCTGACGAACACATCGCGCTTGACTGCCGTCTTGGCCACCGTGGAGGCGCCATCCCATAGCGGTGCGACCTGATTGGTATCGACCATCTGCGCCACACGCAATGCGGCCTGGGTCATTTCGGTGTTCTGCTTGACCAGCTGCGCCTGCTGCGCGGTAGTGGCTGCAGGCGTGCCTGCGGTTGTTCCGGAGGCCGTTGTTCCGCCAGCAACCGGTGCGGCGGCCGGGCGCGCGCCGGTCTGAGGGTGTTGTGCGAAGGCAAGCGACGGAGCCAACACCAGCACGGCAAGCAAACGGGGACGGAACATTGGGTAGATGACCTTGTGCGTATATCGACGGAGAGAGAACAGTCGCACGCCGGGTGCGCCCGGAACGGCAGTCTAGTGCGTGTTGCGTCTATGACGTTGAGCGAGCAGCGCCATGGCGCATCGACATCAGGCGTGCCGGCAACAAGTTTCACTGCATGACCCGCAGCGTCAGGCGTCTCCGCTCGGCGGGACCGTCGCAACGCTGCGCGGCCGCCACAACCGCCAGCTGATCCACAGCGCACGCGCCGTGGCTGCAATCAACGCGACCAGACTCAGCCAGACCGCCAGCGTTGCCGGCCATTGCACCTGTTTGGCTGCGGCGAGCATCTGCAGGAGCTCGGCAATTCCGAATCCACCCAGCACCAGCAGGGCCGATGGCAGGTACGCCAGCATCACCCCTTTCGTTTTCCCGATCATGTTGCCCCCCGGCGCCGTTGTCTGCAGCGACGATAGGCAGCGGACGGTGCGGTGCGCGTGAAGCTCAGCCTTCGCGATGAACAGGGGCCGGCGCCGGCTCGGAGACCGATTCGGCAGCGGCCGGTGCCGGTGCCGGCGTGGCGAGCTGGGTGTCGCCCGCAGCCGCGTCCGCCGCCTCCGCCGGGTCGGAAGTCGCAGGCAAGGCGGCGGCATCGGTTTCGGCCAGCGGGCTTTCTTCCGGGCAGGTGGCATCCGGGAAACCGAAGCGCTGCTTCAAGGCCAGGCCGCAGGCGTTGACCGCCTCCAGATCGGCGCCGGCGCCCTTGCACTTCTGATCGAAGGCGACCAGAAACGCATCCTTGCGCCGCACGAAGGCGTCGCCGCACTTGCGCATCTGGCGGATGCGCTCCAGATCATCCTGCACCGCGTTGGTGCCGTCCAGGCCGTACTCGCGCAGCTCGTCCATCGTCAGCAGGCGCAGGCTGCGGTTGGGCACGGTCATCATCAGGTCGGCCACCGCCACCGCCACGCCGTTGCGCTCCAGATAATCCTTGACGTTGCCGTAGACCTCGCGCAATTCGCGATTGAGTTCCGCGCGCGAGGTGGCCTTGGAACTGATCCGCATCATGCGATGGATGCCGATCTTGCCGGCCACCAACCGGTTGTCGCCGGCAGCCAGCACGAACACGCAGGCGCTGTGGCAGATCGAGCCTTCGCGCACCCAGATGGTCCAGTTGGATTCGCCGATCACATCGCCGGCGCGGATCGCCGCTTCGACCTGCCCGCCGCTGGAATCCAGGTCCAGGATGCGATGCGGCAGCTGCAGTTGCTCGGCCACTGCCGCCAACCGCCATACCAGCGCAGCGAAACCGGCGTTGATCTTGCCGGCATAGCGCACCCGCAGCAGCCCGGTGTCGCGACACGGCGCCAGCGCCGCTTCCACACTGGCGCGATCCAGCGCCGGCAGCAGCGTGCCGTCGCCGGCGGCGCTGCTGTAATCGGTGGCGCAGCTGATCCAGGCCTTGCCTGCGTCCAGCTCCGCCTGCGGCCACCCCGCCTCGCCTGTTTGGGCGGCACGCGGGCGCGGGGGCGTTGCCACCGGTTCGGGCGTATCCACCGAGACCATATGGTCGCCATCGCCGGCCTGCCCCGCGCCGTTCTGCTGCGCACCCGCGGCATCGGCCGACGTGCCGGTGCGATCGCAACCGGACAGCGCCAGCACTCAGCAAAGAGAGAGGCAGAACAGTTTCAGCATGAGGTAGGACACAGACCGCGACCGAGATCACCCTCAGTCTATGGCTGAATGGGCCAACCGGTTGACCCTGCCATGAACACGCATATCCTGCGCAGCGTTGTCCGAAAACGGCCAGCCTGGGTCGGAACGAGCGCATAGACTGGCACCATGCAAACCGCCACGCCCGACCGAATTCAATGCGACCGCGCCCGCTTGGCGCGCGATGCACGCTTCGATGGGTTGTTCTTCACCGCCGTGCGCAGCACCGGCATCTACTGCCGCCCGGTGTGTCCGGCACCGCCGCCCAAGCCGGGCAATATCAGTTACTACGCAACTGCGGCAGCGGCTAGTGCCGCCGGCTACCGGCCATGCCTGCGCTGCCGGCCGGAACTGTCGCCGCAGGCGCAGCAGCATCTGGGCGAAGAAAGCGTGCAGCGTGCGCTGGCGATGATTGTCGAAGGCGCCCTGCAGGAGCAGCCGGTGCAGACGCTGGCCGATGCGGTCGGTTTGAGTGCGCGCCAGTTGCAGCGGCAGTTCGTGCAGCAGCTCGGCGCCACGCCGATCCAGGTGCATTGCACGCGCCGGCTGCTGCTGGCCAAGCAACTGCTGACCGAAACCGCATTGCCGGTCACCGAGGTCGCACTGGCGGCTGGCTTCAACAGCCTGCGGCGCTTCAACGCGGCGTTTCTGGATGGCTGCGGCATGCCGCCGTCGGCGTTGCGCAAGCAGCGTGCCGAGGTGCCGGGTGGCGAGCTGACCTTGCGACTCGGCTATCGGCCGCCGCTGGATCTACCTGCGATGCTGGCGTTTCTGCAGCGGCGTGCGATTCCCGGCATCGAGCAGGTCGACGAGTGCAGCTACCGGCGCGTGATCGGCACACAGGGCAACGCGACGTTGATCGACGTCAGCGCAGCGCCGCAGCGTACGGAATTGTTGTTGCGCATCGGTGCGACCGACCCGCGTCAGATTCCGCAGATCGTGCGACGCGTGCGCCGCCTGTTCGATCTGGATGCGGATCTGCAGGCGGTGCACGCCACGCTGGCGTCCGAACCGTTGCTGGCCGAGGCGATCGCGCGCCGCCCCGGCCTGCGCGTGCCGGGTGGCTGGGACGGCTTTGAAGTGGCGGTGCGCGCGGTGCTGGGCCAGCAGATCAGCGTGGCCGGTGCGGCGGCGCTGGCGGCGCGGCTGGTCGAGCGCCATGGCGGCCATCATGTCGACATGCCGCCGGGCCTGGATCGCATCTTTCCCACGCCGGAACAGCTGGCCGAGGCGCCACTGGAACACCTCGGCCTGCCGCGTGCACGCGCCGCCACGCTGCGTGCATTGGCATCGGCATGCGCGCAAGGCCGGCTGCATTTTGGCGCCGGCCAGCGCCTGCCCGAGTTCGTCGCCGCCTGCACTGCGTTGCCCGGCATCGGGCCGTGGACAACGCAGTACATCGCCATGCGTGCGCTATCGCATCCGGATGCGTTTCCGGCCGGCGACCTGATCCTGCAACAGGTGCTCGGCACGCCCGAGCGCCTCAGTGAACGCGCCACCGAAGCGCGCTCGCAGGCGTGGCGGCCGTGGCGCGCCTACGCCGTATTGCACCTGTGGCATCTCGCCGTCGATCGCAAGGACACCCGTTCATGAGCACGTTGTATTACGACACCTTCCCCTCGCCGATCGGCGCACTCAGCGTGGCCGCCGATCACGCCGGCGTGCACCACATCCTGTTCGCGCAGAATCGCTACGACGCGCTCGGCCGCGCGCGTTGGTTGCACGATCCCGATGCACCCTTGGTGCGCGAGGCGCGCGAGCAATTGCTCGATTATCTGTACGGCGGGCGGCGCAGTTTCGATCTGCCGTTGATACCGACCGGCACGCCATTTCAGCTGCAGGTCTGGCACACGCTGGCGCAGATTCCGTTCGGGCAGACCTGGAGCTATGCGCAACTTGCACATGCGGTGGGACGGCCGGCCGCCAGCCGCGCAGTTGGTGCCGCCAATGGCCGCAATCCGCTGCCGATCGTGCTGCCCTGCCATCGCGTGATCGGCGCCAACGGTGCGTTGACCGGCTTCGGCGGCGGCCTGCCGACCAAGCAGGCGTTGTTGCAGCTGGAAGGGTGGTCGCCGCGCCAGAGCGCACCTGCCGACGATCTGTTCGCCGAATTCTCTGCAACCAAGGTGCGCTGACTTCGCCAAGTCATTGCCACGCCGTAAACTGGCGCGATGATCGATCGACGTTTTGTGTTTGCCGCCACCGCGTTTGCGCTGCTTACGGCCTGTACCAGCACTATGCCGCGCAGCGCGCCACCGGCCGTCTCCAGCGAATCGGCATCGGCGGAAGCGCCATCCAGCGACACGCCGCATCCCTTGCTGCTGATTTCCATCGACGGCCTGCGCGCCGACATGCTCGATCGCGGCATCACGCCCAACCTGTCGCAGCTCGCGCACGACGGCGTGCGTGCGCGCTGGATGACCCCGTCGTATCCGTCGCTGACCTTTCCCAATCACTACACGCTGGTCACCGGCCTGCGCCCGGACCACCACGGCATCGTGCACAACAGCATGCGCGACCCGGTGCTCGGCAGCTTCTGGCTGAGCAAACCCGACGCCGTGGGCGATGCACGCTGGTGGGGCGGTGAGCCGATCTGGGTGGGTGCCGAAAACAACGGTCTGCATGCAGCGACCTGGTCGTGGCCCGGCAGCGAGGCGGCGATTGCAGGCGTGCGCCCCACGCGCTGGCGCCACTATGAAGAAGGCACCGGTCTGGACGCGCGCGTGGACGAGGTGCTGGGCTGGCTGGACGCATCAGGCGCTGCCACCAATCGACTGGTCACGCTGTATTTCGAACACGTGGACGAAGCCGGCCACGATCATGGCCCGGAGTCGCGCGAGTACGCCGACAGCGTGCGCGCGGTGGATAGCGCGATCGGCCGCCTGCTGGCCGGCATGCAGCGCGACGGCACGCGCAGCCGCACCAACATCATCGTGGTCTCCGACCACGGCATGGCCGAGGTGCCGCCCGGGCATGCGCTCAGCGTGGAAGACCTGGCGCCGCCCACCATCGCCACTGCAATCACCGAGGGCCAGGTGATCAGCTTCGATCCCGTGCCCGGGCAGCAGGCGCGCGCCGAAGCCACCCTGCTCGGTGCGCATGCGCAGTACGACTGCTGGCGCAAGGCAGCGCTGCCCGCACGCTGGCAGTACGGCACGCACCCGCGCATTCCGCCGATCGTGTGCCAGATGCACGAGGGCTGGGACGCACTGTTTCCGGACAAACTGGCCAAGCGCCTGCCCGGTCAGATGCGTGGCTCGCACGGCTTCGATCCGGCGCTGCCGTCGATGCGCGCGGTGTTCCTGGCGCAAGGCCCGGATCTGGCGCAGGGCAAGACCTTGCCGGGTTTCGATAATGTCGATGTGTATTCCCTGATGACGCGGCTGTTGGGAATTCCCGCCGCGCCCAACGATGGCAATCCCGCCACCTTGTTGCCGGCCTTGCGCGTGCCGCCGGCCGACGCACGCTGAGTGACGCGTCGCGGCTACGGCGAGCCGATGCGACAATAACGGCATGTCTGCTTCCGATTCCTCGCCGCGCCGGCTGCGGCCGTTGTTATCCAGCGAAGGCTGGCGTCGCCGCGCTGCACTGTGGGGTGGCGCAATTGCAGTAGCACTGGTGGCGATCGTGTTCGCCAAGGCCAGCGACGCGGCCTTCCAGTTGTTTCAGCGCATCACCGCGCATTCGATCTGGTGGGCGCTGCTGCTGACGCCGGGCATCTTCACCTTGCTGGCCTGGCTAACCTCCGGCGCGATGCGACCCACGCGCGGTAGCGGCATTCCGCAGGTCATCGCCGCGCTGGAACACAACGATCCGGCGTTTCGCGAAACCAATCTGTCGTTGCGCGTGTCGATCGGCAAGCTCGCCCTGACCACCTTGTCACTGTTCGGTGGCGCATCGGTGGGCCGCGAAGGTCCCACCGTGCATGTCGGCGCCAGCCTGATGCATGTGTTCGGGCGTTGGTTCGGATTTCACGATCCGCGCGAGCTCTCGCATTTTCTGCTTGCCGGCGGCGCGGCCGGTATCGCGGCGGCGTTCAACACGCCACTGGCCGGCGTGGTGTTCGCGATCGAAGAATTGAGCGGGCGTTTCGAGCACCGCTTCTCCGGCACCTTGCTCACGGCGGTGATCGTCGGTGGCGTGGTGTCGCTGGGCCTGTTGGGCAACTACACCTATTTCGGCAAGGTGGCGGTGGCGTTGCCGCTGGGTCAGGCGTGGTTGGCGATCGCGCTGTGCGGCGGCGTGGCCGGTCTGCTTGGCGGGGTGTTCGCGCGCCTGGTGCTGGCCAGCGTCAGTGGCAAGCCGCGCTGGCTGGCGACGCTACGCCAGCGCCATCCGGTGCTGCTGGCCGCGCTGTGCGGGGTGGCCCTGGTCGGCCTGGCGCTGGTGTTCGGGCAAGGCGCGTTCGGCACGGGCTACGAGCAGGCGCGCAGCCTGGTGCAGGGGCATGCGGTGGTCGGTCACGAATTCGGGCTGATGAAGCTGGTGGCCAATCTGGTCTCGTATTTGGCAGGCATCCCGGGCGGATTGTTCTCGCCGGCACTGGCGGTGGGCGCCGGCATCGGCCACAACCTGTCGGTGCTGATGCCGGGCGTGGACCCGCGCACCTTCGTGCTGCTGGGCATGTGCGCCTATCTGACCGGCGTGACCCAGGCACCGCTGACCTCGGCAGTGATCTCGCTGGAACTCACCGACACCAGCCAGATGCTGCTGCCGATCCTGGCCACCGTGCTGATTGCGCGTGCGGTGTCCGGGCTGGTGTGCAAGACGCCGATCTATCGCGGACTGGCCGAACAGTTGCTGGCGCCGGCGGCGGCCAGCCAATCGCCGGTTGCGGAAACGACGCGCTAGCAACGACGCGCGCGTTTGCGCTGACCTCGGACATAAAAAACGCGGCGCAAGCGCCGCGTTCTGGTGTCGCGAAGCGGGCTAGGAATCAGCCGGCCTTGGCGACGGTCTTCTTGGCTACAGCCTTCTTGGCCGGGGCCTTGACCACGCCCTTCTTGGCAACCGGGGAAGCTGCACCCACGACAACCTTGCTCACCGCGTGCGAGCGCGAATTGCCGTAGCTGGAATTGTAGCGCTTGCCCTTGGCGGTCTTGCGGTCACCCTTACCCATGTTCGTCGACTCCTGAATGTGAATACTGAATACAAAATCCCCGCGCTGAACACGGGTCTGGCGAGGTTTACGCCGGCGGCGCCCTCGCGCAAGGCCGGCAAGCCTACCACGACGGCTGCGGCCAGCGCAGCCTGGGCTAGTGTGCGCAGCTGGCGTCGTGAACGTGGGCATGCCCGTGGTTCAGGCGCAGATTGACCAGATGGGCGATGCCGACCAGCGCACCGCCCAGCGTCATCACCACCGCATGCGGGATCGCCGAATGGTGCAGCGGGTCGTACAGCAGGCCGGCCCACAGCAGCAGCAACCCCGGCAGCAGCAGCGCCAGCGCATGCAGCGCCTTGTGACGGCGATAGCCCAATACCAGGCTGAAAAGGCCCAGCAGGCTCACGAACACCACAATCGCCAGCTCGACGCCATCGCCCAGCCAGAACGACAGGCCTAACGACGGCGCCAGCGCCAGCACCAACGGCAGCACGGCGCAATGCACGGCGCACAGCAGCGAGCCGGTCGCACCGAAGCGGTCGAGCACATGGCGAAGGGACGGTAGAGGCATGACTTCCAGCAGGTGTTCGCGGCGACGTGGAATAATATAACATCTTGTTTGTTCCAGAGCTTACTCGCTCACGGATCCGCGCCACTGCACTGTGCAGCCGTGGATCTCGCCGTCGGCCCAGCAGCCAAGCTGCGCCATATCATTGATATAAAGTAACAATCACAGAATCCGGCCCGCCATGCATCCTCGCCTCACTTCCTCGCTTCGCCGCTCCACGCTCACGCTGGCCCTGACCAGCCTGCTGATGACCCCCGCCCTGGCCATGGCCGAGGACGCGCCGGCCCCGGCCGACCCGCAGACCCCGCCCAGTTCGGACACGCGCCACGACGCCACCGCTTCCAGCGGCCGCCACATCAAGGACCTGGACAAGGTCGTCGTCACCGCCAGCCCGTTGCGCGATGCGGCCGGCGAGTTGAGCCGCCCGGTCGAAGTGCTGGCCGGCGAGCGTCTGGACGAAGTGCGTAGCGAGAGCCTGGGCGAAACCGTGTCCAGCCTGCCCGGCGTGCAGAGTTCCAACTTCGGCCCCGGCGTCGGCCGGCCGATCATCCGCGGCCTGGACGGCCCGCGCGTGGCGGTGCTGCGCGATGGCCTGTCCACACAGGACGTGTCAACGGTCAGCCAGGATCACTCGCCGGCGATCGAGCCGTTTCTTGCCAACCAGATCGAAGTGCTGAAGGGTCCCTCCACCCTGCTGTACGGCTCCGGCGCGATCGGCGGCGTGGTCAACGTGGTCGACGGACGCATTGCCGAAACCCCGGTGGACGGCTTCAGCGGCCGCGCCGAAGTGCGCTTCGACGGCGGCGACAAGGACGGCAACACCGACATGTTCCGCGTCGATGCCGGCAATGGCAGCGGGCTGTCGATCCATGCCGACGGCGTGTATCGCAACCAGAACGATTACGACACCCCGCAAGGGCGCCAGGCCAACTCCTGGATCGACTCCAAGGTGGGCTCGATCGGCGCGTCGCTGTCGGGCGACTGGGGCTTTGTCGGCCTGTCGGCGTCCCGCTTCCGCGACAACTATGGCAATCCCGGCGAGCCGGGCGATCTGTCGATCGGCGAGCGCGGCGTGTCGTTGAAGCTGCAGCAGGACCGCTATGACCTCAAGGGCGGGCTGACCGATCCGTGGGGCGAAGGCAGCGCGTTGCGCTACAGCTTCGGCCACACCGATTACGCGCACACCGAGTTCGAAGGCGACGAAGTCGGCACCGTGTTCACCAAGCGGGCCAACGAAGGCCGCGTGGAAGCCTCCTTCACCTTCAGCGGCGGCTGGCAGACCGCGTTCGGCCTGCAGGGCAGCGACACCACCTTCCAGGCAGTGGGCGAAGAATCCTTCGTGCCCAAGACCGACACCCGTTCGCTCGGCGTGTTCGGCGTTGCGCGCAACAGCTGGGATCGCGTCACTGCGGAACTCGGCGCACGCGTGGACAAGGTCAAGCACCAGACCGACATCGGCGTGGACCGCGACTTCACCCCGACCAGTTTCTCGCTCAGCGGTGGTTTCCGCTTCAACGAACAATGGCGCTTGACCGCCAACCTCGACCACGCCGAACGCGCGCCGGCCGAAGAAGAGCTGTTCGCCAATGGCCCGCATATCGCCACGCTGGCCTTCGAGATCGGCGATGCGAATCTGAAGACCGAAAAGGCCAACCAGGCCGAGTTGGGCCTGAACTTCCAGAACGAGTGGGTGGATGCCAAGGTCGCCGCGTACTACAACCGCTACAACGACTTCGTCTACATCGTCGACACCGGCAACCAGTGGTTCAATGAGGAAGACAACGACTTCCTGCCGATCCGCCAGTGGACCCAGGCCGATGCGATCTTCCACGGTTTCGAAGGCGAGGCCACCTTCCATCTGGCCAACAACGACACCGGCGCCTGGGACCTGCGCGTGTTCGGCGACACCGTGCGCGCACGCCTGAACGATGGCGGCAACCTGCCGCGTATCGCCCCGGGCCGCGTCGGCGCGCAGATGCGCTGGAATGCCGACCAGTGGCGCGCCTCGCTCGGTGCCACCCGCACCATGAAGCAGGACAAGATCGCCGTGAACGAAACCGCGACCGACGGGTACACGTTCGTCGATGCGCATCTGGCCTACCACGTGGATCGCGGCAGCAATGCGTGGGAAGTGTTCCTGGATGGCAACAACCTGACCAATCAGGACGCACGCGTGCACACCTCCTTCCTCAAGGACGACGTGATGCTTCCTGGCCGCAGCGCTTCGTTCGGCGTGCGGATGTTCTTCTGACGGCGCACTCTCTCCCGCCGTCATAAGCGAGGCCGCCTTCGGGCGGCCTCTTTTTTTGGCGTTGCCCATCCGATCGCTGCGCCAACACTGCATCGCGTACCGAAAAGTGCATCGTGCCGCTGCGACCTGCTCAGCGCCCGAGGCCGGCCCGCTGCGGGCTCTGCTGCCTGGTGGGTCGGTGGGTCGGCGTCGGACGCAGTACTGGACCTCTCACGCACAACCAGGCGACACGGCTGGAGACCGCAAGCCATCGACAGCGGCCAGCGTTCGCATGGATGGCGACAGCATCCTGGAACGTTCCAACTGGAACTTGCCAATAGGTGCATATACACGCATTCTGCCTGCCACTGTGGAGGCATCCCATGTCCAAGCTCAGCGGCTGTACCTGCTTTCATCTGCGCCGTGCCGCACGGCGTACCTCCCAACTGTACGACCGCGCGTTGGCGCCGGTGGGTCTGAGCCTCAACGAGTACTCGATCCTGCGCCGGCTGGACGCGGCGCAATCGCTGGGCGCGCTGGCACACACGTTGGGCATGGACCGCACCACCCTCACCCGCAACCTCAAACCGCTGCTGGCGGCCGGATGGATCAAGACCCAGCGTGGCGAGGATGCCCGGCAGAAATGGCTGGTCCTGAGCCGCAGCGGCCGTGGGCTGCTGGTGCGCGCACGGCCGCACTGGTTGGCGGCGCAGGAACAGCTCCAGGCGCTGTTCGGTGCGGCACCGACCGCACAGTTGCATGCAACGCTGGAACGTCTGGATGCCTTGCTGGAGACAGCCGCATGAGCGCCCCGGTGACAGCGCGTGCCAGCGCGCATTGGGGGTTGCTGCTCACCGCCTCGGCGATGCTGATGCTGACGATGGGCGCGCGCCAGACCACCGGCTTGTTCGTGGAGCCGATCCATCGGCAGACCGGGATCGGCATCGCGTCGATCAGCTTCGCGCTGGCGGTGGGGCAATTGGTCTGGGGCGCGGTGCAACCGGTGTTCGGAGCGATTGCCGACGAGCGCGGCCCGTTGCCGGTGCTGCTGTTCGGCGGCGTGTTGTTGTCGCTGGGCTTGGGGCTGAGCCCGTGGATGGCCAGCGAACGGGGGCTGATCGTCTCGCTCGGCATTCTGGCGGCCGCCGGTGCGGGCGCAGGCAGTTTTTCGGTGCTGATCGGTGCCACCGCCGGTCGTATTGCGCCGGAGCGGCGTTCGTTCGCGGCCGGGCTGATCAATGCCGGCGGCTCGCTCGGGCAGTTCGTGTTTGCGCCGCTGGTGCAGTTGATGATCGGCGCAGCCGGTTGGGCCAGGGCGATGACCGGGCTGGCAGTGATCTCGTTGCTGACCTTGCCGCTGGCCTGGCCGCTGCGACGCAGATCATCACTGTCAGCCACGCGCAGTACGGTCGCAAACGACGACATCGGTTTGCGTGCGCAGTTGCGCCTGGCACTACGCGATCGCAGTTACTGGTGCCTGCATCTGGGCTTTTTCACCTGCGGGGTACACATCGCGTTTCTGGTCACGCACCTGCCCGGCGAAATCGCACTGTGCGGCCTGCCCGCCAGCGTGTCGGCGGTATCGATCGCGCTGATCGGCTTGTTCAACGTGGCCGGCAGCCTGGTCGCCGGCAAGCTGGGCGAACGCATCCGCATGAAGTGGTTGCTGTGCGCGTTGTATGCCAGCCGTGCGGTGTTGATCGGCCTGTACCTGATTGCGCCGCCAACGCCGCTGACCTTCTACCTGTTCGCCGCGGCACTGGGCTTTACCTGGCTGGGCACGGTGCCGCCGACGGCAGGATTGATCGGCAAACTGTTCGGCCCACGCTATCTGGGAACCATGTTCGGCCTGACCTTGTTGTCGCATCAGGTGGGCGGTTTCTTCGGCGCGTGGCTCGGTGGGCTGGCGCTGGAGCGCTTCGGCGATTACAGCTGGATGTGGTACGCCGACATGGCGCTGGCGGTGGTCGCCGCACTGGTCAATCTGCCGATTCGGGAAGCGGCACCGGTACGCGCAGCGGTGTGAAGCGCGGCAAGCGCGCGCGGGCATGGGTTGACGCGGCGCACAACAGCTTTTGCTGGCAACTCCGTTAGAACAGCAACGCAACGTGCGTTACCGCGTTGCGCTACCGGCGCGGTGATGTGCTGCCGGTCACTTTGTTGGCAGAGCGCGCGCGACTGCACGCATCGCTGCCAGTTGCGACGCTATCTCAGGAGAGCTTTCATGTCGTCATCGATGCCCCGCTATGCCTTGTCCCTTGCCATTGGCGCACTGCTTGCGCCTGCTGTGCATGCGCAAACCTCGACAGCAGAACCGCGCAGCGACGCCACCACATTGGATGCAGTGATCGTCAGCGGCACAGCGCGCTTCAAGGGCCTGGCCAAGCGCGGTGCCAGCTTTTCGATCACCACTGCCAGCGCAGAACAGATTCAGCAGGCGGTGCCGCAGAGCACCGCAGACCTGTTGAAGATCGTGCCGGGCGTGTGGGCCGAGCCCAGCGGCGGTGGCACTGGTGCCAACATCTTCGTGCGCGGCATGCCGTCCGAAGGCGACGCGCCGTTCGTGACCATGCAACTGGATGGTTCGCCGTTGTTTCCGCCGCCGACCTTGTCGTTTCTGGAAAATTCCACCTTGTTCCGCGTCGACGACACGGTCGAGCGCATGGAGGTGTTGCGCGGCGGTTCCAGCCCGATCTTTTCCAACGGGCAGCCGGGGCTCACGGTCAATTTCATCCAGAAAAAAGGCCAGGACGAACCCGAGGGTAGCGTGCGCCTGACCGGCGGCAACAACGACCTGCGCCGCATCGACGTGTTCAACAGCGGGCCGATGGGCAACGGTTGGTACTACAGCGTGGGCGGTTTTTTCCGCGAAACCGATGGCGTACGCGACCCGCAGTTTTCCGCCGACAAGGGCGGCCAGTTCAGCGCCACCTTGAGCAAGCGCTGGGACAGCGGCGAAGTGTCGTTGTACGCGCGGCATACCGACGACAACAACGCCTTCTATACCGCCATTCCACTGCTATCGCGCAACAACGGCAACGACCTGTCCAGCTTCACCGGTTTGAATGCGCAGACCGGCACCCTGCTCGGCCGCGACTTCCGCAATGTCGATCTGCTGGTCGGGCCGAATGGACAGACCATTCGACGCGATCTGGCCGACGGACGCGGCGTCAATATCGATGTGTTCGGTGGCGAATTGAACTGGGAAACCGGCGCTTGGACCATCGCCGATCGCTTCAACGTGATGAGCGGCAGCGCGCCCACCTATGCGCTGTTCACCGGCGACGCACCGCAGCGCTTGAGCGATTTCATCGCCAGCTACGGCACCACCGGCAGCGGCAGTTTCACCACCGGCGGCGGCGCGGTCGACCCGAATCAGCAGGTGCTGGAAGCCGGCTGGTGGTCGGTGGACAAGCGCTTGAACTCGGTCACCAACGACCTGCGCCTGAGCCGCGAACTGTTTGCCGGCAATACGATTACCGTGGGCACGTACTACGCCAAGTATTCCTCGGCCGACACCTGGTATCTGGGCAACACCATGTTGCTCACCGCGCAGAACAACGCGCGGCGTATCGATCTCACTCTGGACAATGGACAGCAGGCCACGCGTCAAGGCTTCACCAGCACCGCATTCTTCAACCTGCGCGCGAACTACGACGGCGAGAACATCGCCGCCTTCGTTGCCGACGAATGGGAACTCAACGAGCGCTTGCGCCTGGACCTGGGTGCCCGTTACGAACGCCAGAGCGTGACCGGCGACGTGCACGATACCGCCAGCGTCGATCTGGATGCCAACCCGGCCACGTTGTACGACAACGCCACCTCGCTGGCACTGGCCAGCACGCGCCGCATCGATCAGGACGACGAAGCGTTTTCGTGGACTGCGGGCCTCAACTTCACACTGGATGATCGCAACAGCCTGTTCGCGCGCATCAACTCCGGGGTGAAGTTTCCCGGCTTCGACAATCTGCGCGATGGACAGAATCGCGTGCAGGAAGTAGATCAGTACGAACTCGGTCTCAAGTCCGGCGCCAGCAACTACGATCTGTACCTGACCGCGTTCTACAACACCTTCAAGAACTCGCCGTTTCAGGCGTTCCTGGCCGATGGCACCAACTTCACCGCAGTCGGCGATTCGCGCGCCTACGGCATGGAAGTGGAAGCGGCGATCCGCCCGTTCGGCGGTTTCGAGCTGGCCGGTACCGGCGTCTGGCTGGATGCCAAGTACCGGGATTATCAGAACTTCACCGGCAACCAGGTGATGCGCCAGCCCAAGCGCCAGTTCCGCATCACGCCCAGCTATTACTGGATGCTGCCGTTCGGCGATCTCAAACTGTTTGCCACCTATTCCTACGTGGGCGAGCGCTTTGCGGATCTGGCCAACAGCCAGCGCCTGCCTTCCTACGACATGGTGGATATCGGCGCCAACCTGCATGTGGGCGAGCATTGGGAAGTGACTGCCAGCGGCAGCAATATCACCGACACGCTGGGCCTGACCGAAGGCAATGTGCGCGTGCAGGGAGCGGCAACCGGCGGCGTGTTCATGGGCCGGCCAATTGCCGGGCGGCAGTACCAGATGTCGGTGGCGTATCGCTGGTAGGCGGTGCAATCGAGAAGTGCAGGCGCTGACGCCTCGCCACGCGCGGCATCGGCGCCTGCGTTGGTCCTGCTGGCAACCGACGTTGTCACGTTGGAGGTGCGTGCACGTGCGCAGCGCTGAACGGTGCGAGATGCATGGCGGCGCAGGTACTAGCGACCGTTCTTCATAAAGCACGACAGGAACGATGCAGTTGATGCGTGCATGCTGCGACCAGGGCGCATAGCCTTCGCAATCGGCGTAGCGCATCGATCCAAATGCGAAGCAGATTCGCGCATTGTGATGTTTTCTATCAATAGATTCCGAATAGATCGCAAAATATAGCGGCCAATCTCGTGCCGAAAACTTCGCATTGCGTGCGTGAGTCGGCATGCCTTGCATAAACTGCGCAGCGGGTCACGTGCATGTCACCTGGTGCCTGGCTTGCGAACAAGAATTGACCAATCTTTAATCGGATCGCTGCCGATGCATGCGCATCGCCAGCGTCGGTTGCGCGGACGCGCACAGGGGAGCCGACGGACGACCTGGTCGCATCCATCCAGCGTTTCGGACGGATGCGTTTCACTGGCTCTTTCGGGATACACGGACATGCACCCTGTTGCTGCCTGTTGGCATTGTTCTTTTGCACGCTGCATTCAACTCGACCTGGTACTGACGGCTTGCCCGTACTGCCAGGCACATGCCTCCGGCGTTGCCTGATCGGGTTTCCTCAACGCGGCCATTGCCGCGTGAATTCACTTTTCAACGTCTACTGACTCTGCCGATTCGGGCTCGATAGGCACGGCCCGAATGTGTTGAAGCAGTTGCACTGGCCGATCGCCTGATCGACCGGACGGGGAACTGTGTCGTTTTGACCGTGCCTACCCTTTAGACCGGAATCAAACGGAATGAACCTTTTTCACAGGCGACACCTCGCACTGCTAATCGGCGCCGTGCTGATCGGCAGCCCACCGATCGCTGCGCTTGCTGCACAGCCGGCGACCGCTGCCCGGGCCAACGCAGGCGATCCGCTGCTGCGTTATTAATGGCACATCTCCAACCAGGGACAGGCCGTGATCGGCGACAGCCGCCCGGTACCTGGCGTGGATATGGATGTGGATATCCTACACGCCATCGACATTCGCGGCCGCGGCGTGCGGGTTGGCGTAGTGGATGACGGCCTGGAGCTGCGGCACGAAGATCTGGCCGACAACATCCTGCCAAACGGCTCGCACAACTTCGAAGACGGATCGCACGATACAACCCCCATCGATCCCGACAATGCGCATGGCACCCTGGTCGCCGGCATCATCGGTGCGGTCGGCTGGAACGGCCGCGGTGGACGCGGCGTCGCGCCGGAAGTGCTGCTTGCCGGCTTCGATTTTTTGGGGCGACCATCGTCCAACTCCGGTGCCAGCGTGCGCTATGCATGGGGCGATGGACCCGAGGCGCGCAACATAGATGTGTTCAACAATAGCTGGGGATCGGTTGCGCCTGTCTACTTCGACTTTCCGGTAGAGGAGCAGCAGTCCTGGGAAGCCTTGATGCGATCGACCCGCGGCGGTCTTGGCGGTATCTACGTCAAGTCTGCGGGCAACAGCTTCAGGCGCCTGCGCGTGCCGGACGAGACCGGAAGGCCCGTCAACATCTGCAGCGCGCTATCGCGCACCTTGAATGTCGGCTGCGCCCTGGCCAACATCGATCCGCTGGCCAACCTGCCGGGCACGATCGTCGTTGCCAGCGTCAATGCCAAGGGACAACGCGCCTCGTATTCCTCGTCGGGGTCTGCATTGTGGGTGTCCGGTCTTGGTGGCGAGTTCGGGCGACAGCGCGAGTTCTATCCCAACGCAGCGCAGATCTTCGCGCCGGATACCGCGCCGTTCGCTTACGACCCGGCCATCGTCTCCACCGACCTGAGTGGCTGCCAGGCAGGCTATAACGTCGACAATCCCGAGGCAGTCTTGAACGCGCTGGACGGTAGTGCTTCCAGGATCGATGCATCGTGCAATTACAGCGGCATCATGAATGGCACCTCGGCAGCGGCGCCTACGGTCTCCGGCGTGGCCGCGCTGATCCTCAGTGCCAACTCCAGCCTGAGCGCGCGCGACGTCAAGTACATCCTGGCCACCACCGCGCGGCAGATCGATCCGTGGCAACCACGTGTGGCCTATCAGGGCAGCGTGATCGAGCCGGGCTGGATCACCAATGCCGCCGGGCATCGCTTCAGTAACTGGTATGGCTTCGGGTTGGCCGATGCGGCGGCGGCCGTTTACAAGGCCAGCAACTTCACGCCACTGCCGCCGATGCGCGACACACGCTGGGTCAAGTCCGGCAATGCAGGCAGCCAGATCGGTGGACCGGCCCGGCCGGCCACGCAGCGGATTCGTATCAAGCAGGCAATGAAGGTCGAATCGGTGCAACTGTCGCTGGAAACCGCGCATCTGACGCCCAGCAATCTGCGGGTGGTGCTGGTATCGCCCAGTGGCACACGCAGCTATGTGCTCACGCCGTTCTCGGCGTTGGATGCCGATGCCTATGCCAAGACCGGGTTCTACATCGACCTACCTCCAGCAACGCGTTTCTGGACGAAACCTCGCAGGGCGTGTGGACGCTGGAAGTCACCGACATAAGCGAGCCCAGGACCACTGCTGCACTCAAGACGTTCAAACTCCGCATCGTGGGGCACTGACATGAAGAACAGACTTAGTGTTTCGTTGTTGCTCGGTTGCGTTGCAATGTCCGGCCTGGCGCAAGCCGCACAGTACATGGATGCCAATACGCTCAGCGCCGCGGCCACCGGCGAGCGTTTCAAATCCGGAGCCGACATGTTCCGCATGCTGCCAGGCTCGGTGGTCGCCGAGACCCTGCCGGCTGACGATGCGGAACGCTCAGCGCCTTTTTCCGGCAAGGCGCGCGCAGGTGCTACTTCTTCAGTCGCCACAGGCAAGGTTGCCGCACGCATCGGCCCGTATGCCGTGGTGCTGGACAACACCGCGGGCGCTGCGCGCAGCGCTGGCGTCTCCGGCACCGAACGCACATTGGCAGCGGCAGTGAACGAGCGCACCGGACGCGTGGTGCTGGTCAGGCCGCAACTGAAATTGACCGGCACCACGCCAGCCACCGCGACCTCGCTGGCAGGCAGCTCCGGCGGAATCATCGCCTATGCCTCCGAGGTGGATGGCAGCGCGGTGATCACCTATCCCTCGATCGAACAGGCACAGCGGGCGGTGGCCCGTCTGCAAGGCAGCAGCGGCATCGCGCAGGTATCGCTGGTGGTGATGCAGGCGGTCATGCAACCGATGTGAGTGCAACGGCCGCAGGCACACGCCTGCGGCCTGGTTGCATGACGGCGCTGTCCGCGGTGTCGGCGCCGCATCCTCCTTTCTCCTTCCGATGAGACCTCATGACGACTCCCGCTTCCAGGCGATCCGCGCTGTGCTCGGCTGTGGCATTGGCGCTGTGCCTCTGCGCATGTACCGCCAGCGCCGTGGCGCAACCGGCTACCACTACACCGCCCTCTCCCAAGGCGAAACAAGGCGACGACCCGCTGTTCCGTTATCAATGGCATCTGCGCAATCAAGGCCAGCCGGTGTTCGGCGATGGCAGACCGGTCGCGGGTGTGGACCTGGATGTCGACATCCTGCATTCGCTGGGAATTCGCGGCGCAGGCGTCAAGGTCGCGGTGATCGATGACGGCCTGGAGATCGCGCACCCGGACCTGTTCGACAATATCGTCGCCAACGGCTCGCGCAATTTCCTGACCGGCTCCAACGACCCGACGCCACCAGCGAGCGAGATCGATAGCGACCATGGCACCGCCGTTGCGGGCATCATCGCCGAGCGCGGATGGAACGGGATCGGCGGACGTGGCGTTGCACCGGAGGCCAGGCTGGCTGGCTTCAATGCAATTGCAGAGCCGGATGGCAGCAAGCAGTACGTCGACATTCGCTACGCCTGGGGCGACGGGCCGGAAGGGCGCGCCATGGAGGTGTTCAACAACAGTTGGGGCGGTGCGTCGCGCGTGTATCCCTACACCGAGGTCGACGAACAACAGTCGCTCGAAAGACTGATGCAGGCGCAGCGTGGCGGAAAAGGCGGGGTGTATGTCAAAGCTGCCGGCAACGAGTTCTTTGCCCTTATCGAGAACGATGCACAAGGCAATCCGGTGGATCGCTGCGCAGACCGGACCCGCAAGCTCGGTGTCGGCTGCGCACTGGCCAACACCGACCAGTTCAACAACCTGATGACCACGATCGTGGCCGGTGCCGTCAACGCCGATGGCGTGCGGGCGTCGTACTCATCTTCAGGCTCTGCGCTGTGGGTCTCCGGGCTGGGTGGCGAGTATGGGTTTCAGCGCGCCTTCGATCCGCACCCGGAAACAGCCCGGCCCTCTTATGGGCTCACCAGCCTTCTGCCACTGCGGCGCTTCTATAAAGCCGCAATCGTCACCACCGACCTCAGCGGCTGTGCAGCGGGCAACAACCGTGATCGCACCCGCCAGATGCAGAACGCGCTCGACAGCAGCCGCTCCAAGATCGATGCGTCGTGTAATTACACCGCGCGCATGAACGGCACCTCGGCGGCATCGCCCACCGTGGCGGGCGTGGCGGCGTTGATGTTGGGCGCCAATCCGCAACTGACCCTGCGCGATGTCAAATACATCCTGGCCACGACCGCGACCCAGGTCGACCCGGCTCAACCCAAGGCCGTCTACAACGGCACCGTGATCGACCCGGGTTGGGTCACCAATGCGGCGGGCCATCGTTTCAGCAACTGGTATGGCTTCGGGCTGGTCGACGCCGCTGCGGCTGTGGAACGTGCAATGCATTTCACCTCGCTGCCCACCCAGCAGGACACCAGCTGGAAAGTGTATGAAGGCAACAGCAGCACCATCGGGGGTGTCGCGGCACCGGCCAGGTTGTCACTGGACATCACCCAATCCTTCAAGGTGGAAGGCGTGCAACTGTATTTCTCGGCCACCCACAAGGACCCCAGTCACCTGCGCGTGGTGCTGGTGTCGCCCAGCGGCACGCGCAGCACGGTGATGACGCCGTTTTCCACACTCGATCAGACCCTCGACGGCACCGTGGTCTGGCTGACATCGAGCAACGCCTTCCTGGACGAACCCTCGGCCGGGCGCTGGACCCTGGAGGTCGACGACATGCTCGCCGACAAGGGCAAGGAACAACTGGAGGAATTCGAAATGCGCGTGGTGGGCCACTGACATGAAGACATCCTTGCTCACTCTGCTCGCTGTCGTTGCAGCCGGCGTCTGCGCTCCCGCATCGGCGCAGCTGGTCGACAGCAAACGCCTGCACGCTGCGGCGACCGGGCCGACCATCACTGCAGGACGTACAAGCTTCCGGCTGATTCCCGGCGCAGTGGTCAGGCTGGCCGACGGCGCGCCGGCAACGACCGCCGCACGCGCGGTGCCGGCGTCGCAAACCACCACAGACGCCCCGGTTGGACTCTTCGACCGCTACGCGATCTATCTCGATGCCGGCACTGCCGCACGCAAGGCCGCCGCGGTTCCGGCCGGGCAACAGCCGCGTGTGGCCGCAGCGCTCGAAACCCGCAGCGGCCAACTGATCTTGCTGGGCTCCTCAATCAAACTGTTCAATACCACGCCCGCTATCGCCGGTGCATTGGCCGCACGTACCGGCGGCACACTGGTATATGCCTCGGCCATCGATGGCAGCGCGATGATCGGCTACGACTCGGTGGCTACCGCGCTGGACAACTGCAGGCAGCTGCAGGGCAGCAAGGGCGTGGGATCGATCATGCCCGAGGTGATTCCGCGGGCGGCACGGCCGTTGTGATGCGTCACTTATGACGCGGCCGTTATGAAGCGGCTGTGGTGACGCAGGCCACGCTGCAGCGATCGGGTTGCAGCGTGGTGCCATGACGCAGCCCGGGTTACACCTGCAGCGGGCTGCGTTCGGCAAAGTGCCCGCGCCAATAGGGGTAGTACGGATACGGCGGCTCCACCGCACTCACCGCATCCAGGCGCGCACGCTGCTCCGGTGTCAGCGACCAACCGACCGCGCCCAGGTTCTGGCGCAGCTGCGCCTCGTCGCGCGCACCGATCAGCACCGTGCTCACGGTCGGCCGTTGCAGCAGCCAGTTGATGGCAAGTTGCGGCACGCTGCGGCCGGTTTCTTCGGCAATGGCGTCGAGCACATCGACGATGTCGAACAGGCGTTCGTCGCTGATCGCCGGGCCAGCGGCGGCAGTGGCATGCAAGCGGCTGTGTTCCGGTAGCGGTTGGCCGCGGCGCACCTTGCCGGTCAGCCGGCCCCAGCCCAGCGGGCTCCACACCACCGCGCCCACGCCTTGATCGATACCCAGCGGCATCAGCTCCCATTCGTAATCGCGCCCGGCCAGCGAGTAATAGGTCTGATTGGCGACGAAGCGGTTCCAGCCTTGCGCATCGGCCACCGCCAACGACTTCATCAGCTGCCAGCCGGCATAGTTGGATGCGCCCAGGTAGCGCACCTTGCCGGCGCGCACCAGCGCATCGAGCGTGGACAGGGTCTCTTCCACCGGCGTCATCGCATCGAAGGCATGCAGCTGCAGCAGGTCGATATAGTCGGTGCGCAAGCGTCGCAATGAAGCATCCACGGCACGCAACAACCGGAAGCGCGAAGCGCCTGCATCGTTGGGCCCATCGCCTAACCGCAAGCCGGTCTTGGTGGAGATGATCACCTGATCGCGGCGGCCCTGCAGTGCCTGACCGAGGATGTCCTCGGAAGCGCCATCGGAATACACATCGGCGGTGTCGAACAGGTTCAGGCCTGCCTCCAGACATAGATCGATCATGCGCCGTGCCTGCGCCACATCGGTGTCGCCCCATGCGGAAAACAGTGGCCCCTTGCCGCCAAACGTGCCGGCACCCAGGCCAAGCACCGGCACCTTGAAACCGGAACGGCCGAGAAAACGTGTGTCCATTACATGCTCCTGGAAATCGAAAGAAACGCGCGCAGTGCCGGTCGATCGAAGGATCGAATCAACCCGCCTGTACGCATGCGGCGGGCGCGTTCGCCCCACGACGCTGCAGATGCACGCTCCACAACGCGATGCCCAGGCCCACGGCGGTGAGCAATGCGGCAACCCACGGCGTCGCCACCAATCCGGCGCGCGTGGCGATGACCAGCCCGCCCAGCCACGCACCCAGTGCATTGCCCAGATTGAACGCGGCGATATTGAGGCTGGAGGCCAGGTTCTGGCCGGCGCCGCGTGCATGCTCCAGCACGCGCAACTGCAGCGGCGCCACGGTGGCGAACGCGGCCACGCCCAACAGGCCGACGAACATCACCATGGCGATCTTGCTATGCAGGAAAAAGCCCATCGCACCGAGTACCACCACCAAGGCGGCCAAGCTGCCCAGCAGGGTCGCGGTGGGGCGCCGATCGGCCAGGCGACCGCCCAGCAGATTGCCGACGATCATGCCCATGCCGAACACCAACAACACCGGCGACACCGCCGCCTGCGCGAAGCCGGTGACATCCACCAGCAGTGGCTGGATATAGGTGAACACCGCAAACACACCGGCATAGCCGATCACCGTCATCGCCAATGCCAGCAGCACCTGACCGCGTGCCAGCACCGCCACTTCCTGCCGCCACGGCACCGGCGCGGCGGTCGGCCGGCACCAGCGAGGTCGCCACCACCGCGCCCACGCCGAAGAAGGTGCCGTGGGCGAGCGAGGTCAGCACGCGCGCGGCCATCAGACTGGCGTAACCGGGCGCCAGCGCGCAGGCCACGTTGCCCAGGGTGAAGATCGCCATCAGCCCGACCAGCACCGCTTTACGCGGCAGCCGCGCACTGGCCAGGGTCAGCACCGGCGCGCCGACGAACACGCCCAGCGCGTAGCCGCTGATCAACAGGCCGGCGGCGGTCAGCGACACATTCAGATCGGTGGCCACCTGCTGCAGCAAGCCCATGATCACGAACTCGGTGGTGCCGATACCGAACGCACCGATGGTCAGCGCGAGCAACGCCGGAGGAAAACGGGAAGAACGCACGGAAGCGGACATGGGAGTGGGCCAAGGAGGACTGCGCACAGCCTGCGCCGCTGCGTCTTTCGTAAAAACCCCTAGTATCCTGATTCACTATCAACGCAGCATTGAGAATCGTATGGACCGTCTCGGTGACATCGCCCTGTTCCTGCGCGTGCTCGACGCAGGCTCGATCACCGCCGGCGCACGTAGCCTGGATCTGTCCGTGGCCGTGGCCAGCCAGCGCCTCAAGCGGCTCGAACGCGATCTGGGCGTGCGCCTGCTGCACCGGACCACGCGCCGCCTGCACCCCACTCCAGAAGGCCAGCAACTGGCCGAACGCGGCCGTGTGCTGGTGGAAGATCTGGATGCGCTGGCCGACGATCTGCGCGAGAGTGCGCACGATGTCGGCGGCACCTTGCGGGTGACGCTGTCGGCCTCGTTCGGTCGGCAATACGTCTCGCCGTTGCTGCCGGAGTTCCAGGCCCGCCATCCACGGGTGCGCATCAGTGCGCACCTGAGCGACGACTTGGTGGATCTGGTCAAGCAGGGTTTCGATCTGGCGATCCGCATCGGTACGCTGGACGACTCCGGGCTGGTGGCGCGGCGCATCGCCGACAACCGCCGCACCCTCGCCGCCTCGCCCGACTATCTACGCCGCCACGGTACCCCGCGCACGCCGGACGATCTCGCCGGGCATGCCGGCGTGCTGCTGATGGGCCGCGACGGCCGCCAGGACGTCTGGACACTGCAGACGCCCGAAGGCGGTCTGGTGCGGGTGCGCATGCAGAGCCGCTTCGAGAGCAACTTCGGCGAGCTGATCCGCGATGCGGTGCTCGCCGGCCAGGGCATTGCGCTGCATTCGTACTGGCATATCGCCGATGAGCTGCGCGCCGGCAGCCTGGTCGCAGTGATGCCGGATTACCCGCCGCCCACCTCGCAGATCAGCGCGGTGATGCCGGCACGCCAGCTGCAATCGCCGCGCGTGCGCGCGTTCGTGGAGTTTCTGCTGGAGCGCCTGGGCGAGGTGCCGCCATGGGAAGTGGCTACTTGAGCGTTGGCGCGGTGGTCGCTTCGGCAGATGCTGGCAGGGTGTGGATCGATGCGTGCTGTTAGAGCCGGATGCTTTCAACAATCGCAGCCTTGCGCTCGCCTTGGGAGGTGAGCGAACGGTGTGGATTGGTTGGTTGTAGAGCGGATGATTTGCGGGTTTGCTTCAGGGCCCTTTCCCGCCCACCGTCGCGGGACACGCCGCAAGTACGTCCGTGTAGCAACTGTGTTGATCAGGGCCTCAACCCGCGACCTTTGAGCGGTTTCCTTCAGGCGCGTTCATCGGTAGGTGCCGGCCGCTGGCCGGCACGCTTTTTTGCGTTTGCTCGTGGCCGTCAAATGCGCTCAGGCGGGCTGCATGGCGGCTCTTTCATCGCGCACGCGCGCATTGAGGATGACCAGCATCTTGCGCATCACCGCCACAAGGGCGACCTTGCCCTCCTTGCCGCGTGCCCGCAGCGCTCTGTAAAAATCGCGCAGACGTGGCTCGTGCCGAGCTGAGGACATGGCCGCCATATACAGCGTCTGTCGGATGTCGGCTCGGCCTCCGCCAATCCCGCGTTTACCTCGCATCGCGCCGCTGTCGCGCGAGAGCGGGGCAACGCCAACCAATCGGGAGATCTGCTTTCCGCTGAGCGTCCCAAGCTCTGGTAACCGGCACGCCAGCACGGCCAGCAGCACCGGACCGACCCCTTTGAGCGTCTTCAACACAGCCAGGTGCGGTTGCACGGTGAGCAGCGTCTTCAGCTGCCCGGCGATCAGTTTGTCTAACCGCGCCACACTGCGCACAAGCTGGTTCACGTTGCCCTGCAGCAGCTTGCGTAGCGCTTTTTCCGCAACCTGCAGCAGCTGCTGCCTTGCTGTTTTCAACAGATCCACCAGTTGCCGACGGGCACGCACATGCTCGCCCAGATCGCGCTGCCATGGTTCCAGTGGAACATACTGATGGAGCTCCATCTTCTCGGCCATGCAGGCCAACATGGCGGCGTCCAGCCGGTCGGTCTTGGCCAGTCCCAAACCGTTGGCCAAGTTGCGTGCCCGTTGCGCATTAACGCGCGCCACCGGCAATGCGGCGTGATGCAAGGCATCCAGCGCTGCCAGCTCGTAGCCCCCGGTCGCCTCCAGCACCACCTGCCGCACCGACAGCGTATTCAGCCAATCGACAAGCTTCCGATGACCGCCTGCGGTGTTGGTGAACTGACGGGTCTGGCCTCGAAAAACCGCAACGTCAAGAGAGTGTTTGCACACATCGATCCCGATTCCGCTCATGGGAAATCTCCGCTAGGCTAGAAATGTCGAGAGCTCCCTCGCCTGCCCAGTCTTATCGTTTCGAGTGTCACCTCGGGCAACTGTTCGGGCGAATCAAGGGAGAATCCGGCGTGGGTACCAAGCTACACGGCGATCGCTGAGATCCAGGCTCTCACGGTGGCCCACGCCGGCTCTCGACACCTAAACTGCCAGATTGCGAACAGATAAGGCTCTTACGCGGCATCCATGCCGCGTAAGGTCCCGCGACGGTGGGCGGGCAAGGACCAGTGGAGATGGTCGGTGTGCATGTTGTAAGCAGGGCATGACGCCCGTTGTTCGGATAACGGCGCGTTCGGTCATCTTCCCAATACAGGTCGAGCAACGCACAAGCTTTTAAGAAAGCAGCCGACCAACTCTCTGGTGCGGTGTCCTCGCCGATTGCGGGACCGTGTGGCGGCATGGATGCCGCCACCGAGCCTACATGGACGTACTTGCGGCGTGTCCCGCGAGCGGCGAGGACACCGCGCACTCGACCAACCAAGCTTTTGATCGCACCTAAAACGGCGCAACGACTCAAAATCTCTGTATTTGATCTCTGCACTTCATTCGTCAACAAAGGCGAGTGTGACCAACATTCGCGGCCATCGATGCAGCACTCCAGAGGCCTGACTAGCCGCTCTTAGCGCCCGGCACGCAACAGGCGCTTGTGCAATCCGCGCCGCTGCGCGTCGCTGAGCAGATGCCCATGGGTGGTCAACAATCCCAGGATCTGCTGATGCGCCTGCTCCGTGCGCCGGGCCAGTTCAGCGCTGGCGGCAGCTTCGATCGCCTTCCAGTCGGCTGGACTCGTCGGTGCAGGGATGGTCGAACGTTTTGCAGGCATGGGCGAGACGATCACGGAAACAGACGCCCATGATACGGCGCGCGCGTGAGCGCCCTATCAGATCGTGGCCGACCCTTCATTTTGAGGCACTGGGCGCGCAAGGGCCTGAACGCAGGTGCCAGCGCCGAGCAGCGCTGCCGTGGCCTGCCGCTGCTACGGACATGCCGGCTGCATGACATCCAGTCTTGTACGATCGACGGCATCGCGGCAAGGCCGCCTGGTGCCACTGCCGAGTCCTGCATGTCCGCATTGACCGAGATGACCGACATCCTGCTGCGCCACGCCCCCGGCGACGGCATGCACGCCACCCGGATTGCCGGGTTGCAGATCATGCGCAGCGCCTCGCCAACCGTGTCGGTGCCCACGGTCTATACGCCGATGCTGTGCCTGGTGGCGCAAGGCCGCAAGCAGGCGATGCTGGGTGCGGCAGCATATCTCTATCACCCCCAGATGTATCTGGTGGCCTCGGTCGATCTGCCGATCGTCGGCTCGGTAATCGAGGCCAGCGCCGCGCAGCCATATCTGTGCTTCTGCCTGGATCTGGACACCGCTGTACTCAGCGATCTGGCCATCAATCACCCGGAGCTGGTGGAGCCACGGCGCGATGCGGCGCAGGCAGGACTATTGCTTAACCACAGCACCCCGCAATTGCAGGACGCTGCATTACGGCTGGCGCGTCTGCTCGATCAAGCGCACGAGATCGCCGCGCTCGCGCCGCTGATTATCCGCGAAGTGCTGTACCGCCTGATGGCCGATCCGGCCAATGCGGTGGTGCGCCAAATGGCCATCGCCGATAGCCGCCTCAACCAGATTTCCAAGGCCATCGCGTGGCTGCGCGAACACTACGCGCAGCATTTCAGCATCGAGCAGATCGCCGATCTGTCGGCGATGAGCCGCTCCACCTTTCATGCGCATTTCAAGACGGTCACCTCGATGACGCCGCTGGAATACCGCTCGCATCGGCGTGTGCAGGAGGCGCGCCGGCTGATGCTGGCCGAAGCGCTCAACGCCGCCGATGCCGGCTTCCGCGTCGGCTACGAAAGCGCATCGCAGTTCAGCCGCGACTACGCACGCATTCTCGGCGTACCGCCTGCGCGCGATGCGCAGCGGCTACGTGCAAGTGGGCAGGATGCGACCGAGGCGGCGTAAATCCTGCGCGCACGCAGCGGAGCGTCGTCACACGTGCGGCGCGAGACATCAAACAGGGCGCCAGTGATGACGCGGCGATCTGATCGCACGCCTCATCGCCGACGACCGTTCACTCCGCCGCGTACTGTGCCTCGCTGACCTGCTCCAGCCAGGTCACCGGCGAGCCGTCCTGCGCTTCGGCGATGGCGATATGCGTCATCGCCACTGTCGCGTTGGCGCCGTGCCAGTGCTTGACGCCCGGCGGAATCCACACGATGTCGCCGGGGCGGATCTGCTGCGCCGGCTTGCCCCATTCCTGCACACGCCCGGCACCGGCGGTGACGATCAGCGTCTGGCCCAATGGATGGGTGTGCCAGGCAGTACGCGCGCCCGGCTCGAAGGTCACCGTGGCACCGCCCACCCGCGCCGGCGCGTCGGTCTGGAATGGCGCATCGATACGCACCTTGCCGGTGAAATACCCGGCCGGGCCGACTGCAGAGGCCACGCCACCGGCCTTGCTCACCCTGATCGGTTGTTGCTCTTCGCCGCCGGGCACGGTAGCAGCCATCATCGACAGCGACATCGCAGTTGCGAACAGATTCATTGCAGTGCTCCTTGATCCAGTGCTTGAACTGTAGCGCGCATGCGTACACCGACTACTCACCCGATTGCGCATGCACCTAGAAACACAGCGCATCAATGCGGGCAATGCACTCGGATTTGAAGCCATCACGTACTATCACGCATGATGCAGCCGCATGAATGGCATGCCTGACGCCGGCATTCGCATCGATGGCGCGTGAAAATCTCAACGATTTGCAGGTCTTCGTCACCGTGGCACGCGAAGGCAGCTTCACCCGTGCCGCCGCGCAACTGGGCCTCTCGCAGTCCGCGCTGAGCCATACGGTGCGCGCGTTGGAAACGCGCCTTGGCATTCGTCTATTGACTCGTACCACACGCAGCGTGTCGATGACCGAAGCCGGTGCGCGCCTGTTCGACACCGTGGCACCGCGCCTGGAAGAGATCGACGACGAACTCTCGGCGCTCACCGAATTTCGCGACAAACCGGCCGGCACCATCCGCATCACCACCGCCGGCCATGCCGCCGATGCCTACATCTGGCCGGCGCTATCGAAGGTGCTGCCCGACTATCCCGATCTCAAAATCGAGGTCACCGTCGATTACGGCCTGGCCGATATCGTCGCCGAACGCTACGACATCGGCATCCGGCTCGGCGACCAGGTGGCCAAGGACATGATCGCGGTGCCGATCAGCCCGATGCAGCGCATGGCGGTGGTGGCGGTGCCGAGCTACTTCGTGCATCACACCATCCCGGCGGTGCCGGCCGAGCTGGCGCAGCACAACTGCATCGGCTTGCGCCTGCCCACGCACGGCGGCTTGCTGCCCTGGGACTTCGAAAAAGACGGCCGCGAAGTCAAGGTGCGGGTGGACGGGCAATGGACCTTCAACGGCAGCAGCGCGATCCTGCGCGCCGCGTTGGCTGGCGGTGGACTGGCGTTTCTGCCGGAAACCATGGTGCTGGAGCATATCGCCGCCGGCCGGCTGCGCCGCGTGCTGGACGACTGGTGCGACCCGTTCGACGGCTATTACGCCTACTACCCCAGCCGCCGCCAATCCTCCAGCGCACTCAAGGTGGTGATCGATGCGCTGCGGCACGACCTGGTGCGTTGACGCGGGCACAAGGGGCGCCATGGGTGCCACCCTGGAGACAAGCACGTACTTACGGCGTGTCCTGCGATGGTGCGCAGGCATGACTCTGCAGCCACGCCGCAGATCAGCCGCTCCACACCTGATTTATCCGCGCTGCTCAATCACTCCAAGACAACCGAGACTTCGCGTCGTCGCGTCGTTTGGATGTAGCCGAATACTCAACCGCCTGGTTAGTCGAGCGCGCGGTGCCCTCGCCGCTCGCGGGACACGCCGTAAACCCATCCCTGGGGACCGTGTGGCGGCGTCCATGCCGCCACACGGTCCCGCAAGCGGCGAGGACACCGCACCAAAGAGTTTCCTGGCTGCTTTGTTGAAAGCCATGCACCGACCAACTCGACTGGTCCTTGCCCGCCCACCGTCGCGGGACCTTACGCGGCATGGATGCCGCGTAAGAGCCTACATGGACGTACTTGCGGCGTGTCCCGCGATGGTGGGCGGGCAAGGGCCCTGCAGCAAACCCGCAAATCAGCCGCTCTGCTAGTTACCAACCAGTTTCTGCCGCTCGGGGCTGTACCGCTCACCGATAATCGCCACGGCATCCAGCGCCTGTTGAATCCGCGCAAGATCCTTGCCGCTCAACGCCACAGCAGCGCCGCCCAGATTCTCTTCGAGTCGATGCAGCTTGGTGGTGCCGGGAATCGGCGCGATCCACGGCTTGCGCGACAGCAACCACGCCAACGCGACCTGTGCCGGCGTTGCGCCCTTGTCGGCGGCGATGGCCTGGATGCGTTCGACCAACGCCTGATTGGCCTGACGCGCCTCGGCAGCAAAACGCGGCACGCTATTGCGGAAATCGTCGTCGGAAAATTGCGTCTCGGCGTTGATGGCACCAGTCAAAAATCCCTTGCCGAGTGGGCTGAACGGCACAAACCCGATGCCGAGTTCTTCCAGCGTCGGCAGCACGCTGGTCTCCGGCTCGCGCCACCACAGCGAGTATTCGCTTTGCAGCGCGGTCACCGGTTGCACCGCGTGCGCGCGACGAATGGTGTCGGCACCGGCTTCGGAGAGGCCGAAGTGTTTGACCTTGCCTTCGGCGATCAAATCCTTGACGGTCCCGGCGACCTCTTCGATCGGCACCGCCGGGTCCACGCGATGTTGATAGAACAGGTCGATACGGTCTGTCTTCAGGCGTGCAAGGCTGGCCTCGGCCACAGCACGAATCCGTTCGGGGCGGCTGTCGAGGCCGGCATCGGCATGTCCGTTCTTGAAACCGAACTTGGTCGCAATCACCACCTTGTCGCGATGCGCGGCCAATGCCTCGCCCAACAGTTCCTCGTTGACGAAGGGCCCGTAGGCTTCGGCAGTGTCAAAGAAGGTCACGCCCTGCTCCACCGCTGCATGCAGCAGCGCAATGGCGTCCTTGCGCGCAGTCGCCGGCCCATAGCCGTAGCTCAGGCCCATGCAACCCAGGCCCAATGCGGACACCTGTAGCCCGCTGTTTCCCAACTGTCGTGTTTGCATCGTTTACTCCCGCGGCACACGGCCGCATTGGATGAGTCGGCCGCAGGCGGCATCACCGCTGCAGCACCGATGCCACACCATAATCCCGCGCCACGCGCACATTGCACAGCGGCTGGCGCTAACGGCTATGAGCGCGCTTCATCAACGCAATGGTCGGCATGCGTGTCGTGAAGCGAGTGATGGCCGTATACAAACGCGATGGACACGCGCAAACAGACCCCGCAAGCGCGGTTCCAGCGCGCCTAGAACCCGCTCGGCACTTCGCGCCTGGTTGTGCCCACCGTGCGCGCAACATCCAGCCGATACGCACGCAAGAACAGCGCGACCGCACCGCTCACATAGCGATCCTGCTGCACAAAATCCGCATCCACGCCACCGCCACGCATCGCCGCATTTGCAGGCAAGCCGGTCATCAAGCCGAAAAAATGCACCGAGGCATCGGGCAGATTGTCGATGACCAGGCTGCCCCGCTCCACTTCGCGCGCCAGCAGCGCGCGCATCATGTTGTCGTAGCGCTCGAAGGACAGTGTCCACATCTCTTCGCACATCTGGCTGGGCAACAACGGCGGCCGCACCAGGCCATACGCCGCATCGTCCAGCGCGCCGCTGGTGGAGATCCGCAGCACCGCCTTGGCGACCGCCGCCAGGCGCTGCTCCAACGGCGCCTGCATCTCCAACAACGCGTCCCATCGATTGGGCGATGCATGCGCCAGCGCTTCCAGCGTGGTGCGGAACAGCACCTCCTTGGACGCGAAATGCGCATACACCGTGGCCTTGGACACCATCGCACGCTCGGCGATGGTGTCCATGCTGGTCCTGTCGAAGCCTAGCTGCGGAAACAACTGCCGCGCCGCCGCCAGAATCGCGTCACGTTTGTCGTGTGGCGCGCGTCTGGGCGGGCGTGCAGGCGCGGCATCAACGTCCGTCTCAGCCATTGGGTTGACCTGTCGCGGTGGTGGCCACACTGGGCTCTGCCGATTGCAGCCAGCCGCCGCCCATCGCCTTGTAGAACGTCGCCAGGTTGGTGAAGCGCGACAGCTGCGTGGTGATCAGGGTCTGCTGCGCGCTGTAGAGCGAACGCTGCGCATCCAGCGCCTGCAGATAGCTGTCCACGCCGCGTTCGAAGCGCGCCTGCGACAGCCGGTAGCTGTCGGCAGTGGCATCCACCAGCGCCTGTTGCGCCTGCAATTGCCGGCCCAGGATCTCGCGCTGCGCCAGCGCATCGGACACTTCGCGGAATGCGCTCTGGATCGCCTTTTCGTACTGCGCCACTTCAATAGCGCGATTGGCCTTGGCCATGTCCAGGTTGGCGCGGTTACGCCCGGCGTTGAAGATCGGCAACGTCAGCGTAGGCACGAAACTCCAGGCGCGGGTACCGGAATCGAACAGGTTGGACAGACTGCTGGTGGACGAGCCCTGCGATGCGGTCAGGCTGATGCTGGGAAAGAACGCCGCGCGCGCCGCACCGATATTGGCATTGGCCGCACGCAAGTTGCGCTCGGCTTCCAGGATGTCCGGGCGGCGTTGCAACAACTGCGACGGCAATCCGGCCGGCACGCTGGCCAGCACGTTGCCGTCCACGCTGGCGCCATCGGGCAAGGCACGCGGCAACAGGTCCACCGGCACCTGCGTGCCCACCAGCAGCACCAGGGCATTGCGATCCTGCGCCACCTGCGCGGTGTAACGCTCCACATCCACGCGCGCGGTTTCCACCGTGGTCTGCGCCTGGCGCAGGGTGAGCTGCGAGGCCACGCCCAGCTCGAAGCTGCGTTGCTGCAAGCGATAGCTGTCGCTCTGGCTGCTCAAGGTGGACTGCGCCAGTTGCAGCAACTGCTGATCGGCCGCCAGCGTCAGATAGGCGGTGGCCACTTCGGCCACCAGGCTGATGTGCGTGCTGCGGCGGGCCTCGGCGGTGGACAGAAACTGCTGCAGTGCCTGTTCCTTCAGGCTGCGCACGCGCCCGAACAGATCCAGTTCGTACGCACTGACGCCGATGTTGGCGCTGTAGGTGCGAAACACCTGCGGCTGGCCCGGAATCGCCAGCTCCGACGGTGTACGCGCGTTGTTGGAAGTGCCGGTGCCCTGCACCGACGGCAGCAGCGCAGCGCGCTCCACCCGGTACTGCGCGCGTGCCACTTCGATGTTGAGCGCAGCCACGCGCAGATCGCGATTGTTCTCCAATGCCAACGCGATCACCTGCTGTAGCGCGGGGTCGGTAAACACCTGGCGCCAACCGATGTTGGCGATATCAATCGCCTCGCCGGTGCCGGTGCTGGCGGTGCCGGTGCTGGCGGCGTCGGTGGCGTGCGAAGCAATCGTGATATCGGTGCCGGCAAAACGTTCCGGCACCGGCGCGTCGGGCCGTGCATAGCGCGGCATCAGCGTGCAACCGGACAGCACGCTGGCCACCGCGATCGCGGTCAATGTCATGCGAATCGGGGTCATCTCAGTGTCCTGTCGGTTGCGGGGCGGGTGAAGTGGGCTGTGGTCGGCGCTTGAACAGGCCCATCACCAGGACGAAGAACAACGGTACGAACAAGATCGCCAGGATCGTGCCGGACAACATGCCGCCGATCACGGCGGTGCCCAACGCATGCTGCGCGCCTGCACCGGCACCACTGCCGAGCACCAACGGCACCACGCCCAGGATGAAGGCCAGCGATGTCATCAGGATTGGCCGCAAGCGCATGCGTGCCGCTTCCAATGCCGAGTCGATCAGGCTCTTGCCGCTTTCATGCAGCTCCTTGGCGAACTCCACGATCAGGATCGCGTTTTTCGATGCCAGGCCAATGGTGGTGAGCAACCCAACCTGAAAGTACACATCGTTCATTTTCCAGGTCAGCATCGCGCCCAGCAGCGTGCCGAACACACCCAGCGGCACCACCAGGATCACCGAGAACGGAATCGCCCAGCTTTCGTACAACGCGGCCAGACACAGGAACACGATCAGGATCGACAATCCGTACAACAAGCCGGTCTGACCGGTGGAAGATTTCTCCTGCCGCGACAAGCCGGTCCACTCGAAGCCGATGCCTGGCGGCAACTTGGCCGCCGCCGCTTCCACGATCTGCATCGCTTCGCCACTGGATGCCGCGCCGGGCAGCGCCATGCCAAGGATTTCCACCGACGGCACGCTGTTGTAACGCTCCAACCGCGGCGAGCCCGACTGCCAGCTGGCGGTGGCGAAGGCGTTGAACGGCACCATGGTGCCGGCGCTGTTGCGCACGAACCAGCGGTCGATGTCCTGCGGATTCATGCGGTACACCGCATCGGCCTGCAGCATCACTTTCTTGACACGTCCCTTGTCGATGAAGTCGTTGACGTACACGCTGCCCCACGCACTGGAGAAGGTGTTGTTGATGTCGGCGATCGACACGCCCATGGCCTGCGCCTTGTGCGCATCGATCTCCAGCTTGAACTCGGGCGTGTCTTCCTGCCCGTTCGGGCGTACCGCCACCAGGCGCTTGTCCTGCGACAGCTCGCCCAACAATTGATTGCGCGCCTGCATCAAGGCGGCGTGACCAAGATTGGCGCGGTCCTGCAGCATCAGGTCGAAACCGGTGGCATTGCCCAACTCGGACACCGCCGGCGGTGCGAACGCGAACACCCTGGCATCGCGGATGCCGGCGAAAAAGGCACCGGCCTTGGCCGCAACATCGGTGACGCTCTGCCCCTTGCCGGTACGTTCGTCCCACGGCCGCAATTTGACGAAGGCAAAGCCCACGTTCTGGCCGGTACCTGCAAAACTGAAACCGGACACGGCGAACACGCCGGCGACCGAGTCTTTTTGGTCGACCAGAAAGTGATGTTCCACCTGCTTGAGCACCTCACCGGTGCGCGCATCGGTGGCACCGGGCGGCAACTGCACCAGCACGAACAGCGTGCCCTGGTCTTCGTCCGGCAAAAACCCCACCGGCAATTTCATGAAACCGAACACCACCAACGCCAGCAACACCGCGTAGGCCAGCATGTAGCGCCAGCCCTTGCCCAGCATGTGCCGCACCACGCCCTGATAGCCGTTGTTGCCGCGATCGAACACGCGGTTGAACCAGCCGAAGAACCCGGTGGTCGCCAGGCCATGGCCTTTTTCCACCGGCTTGAGCAAGGTGGCGCACAAGGCCGGGGTCAGGATCATCGCCACCAGTACCGACAAGGTCATGGCAGAGACAATCGTGATCGAGAACTGCCGATAGATCACACCGGTGGAACCGCCGAAGAACGCCATCGGCACGAACACCGCCGCCAGCACCAACGCCACACCCACCAGCGCCCCAGAGATCTGATCCATCGACTTGCGCGTGGCTTCCTTGGGCGACAGGTGTTCTTCGCCCATCACACGCTCGACGTTTTCCACCACCACGATCGCATCGTCCACCAGCAGGCCGATCGCCAGCACCATCGCGAACATGGTCAGGGTATTGATGGTGAAACCGAACACCGCCAGCACACCGAACGTGCCCAGCAACACCACCGGCACCGCAATGGTGGGGATCAAGGTGGCGCGGAAGTTCTGCAGAAACAGATACATCACCAGGAACACCAGCACCACCGCTTCGATCAGCGTATGCACCACCTGCTCGATGGAGATCCGCACGAACGGCGTGGTGTCGTACGGCTTTTGCACCTTCATGCCGGGCGGGAAGAATTTCTCCTGCTCCTCCAGGCTCTTGTCGATGGCGCGTACGGTATCCAATGCATTCGCGCCGGTGGCCAGCTTGATCGCCAGACCGGCCGCCGGCTTGCCGTTGTAGCGGCCCACCGTGTTGTAGCTCTCGCTGCCCAGTTCGATGCGTGCCACATCGCGCAGGCGCACCTGCGCGCCATCGGACTGCGTGCGCAGCAAAATGTTCTCGAACTCCTCGGCGGTCTTCAGCCGGGTCTGCGCGGTGATGGTGGCATTGAGTTGCTGATTGGCCACCGCCGGCAACGCGCCCAACTGACCCGCCGAGACCTGCGCGTTCTGCGCCTGAATTGCGGTGCGTACATCCACCGGAGTCAGGCTGAAGTTGTTCAACTTGTTGGGGTCCAGCCACACCCGCATGGCGTACTGCGAACCGAACAAGGTGGTGTCGCCCACGCCTTCGACGCGGCTGATGGTTTCCTGCACGTTGGCAGCCACATAGTCGGACAGATCCGAATCGCTCATGCTGCCGTCTTCGGAAGTGAAGGCCAGCACGTTGAGGAAGTTGGTGGCCGACTTGGTCACAGTGACGCCTTGCTGCTGCACTTCCTGCGGCAACAACGGGGTGGCCAGCGACAACTTGTTCTGCACCTGCACCTGCGCGGTGTCCGGATCGGTGCCGTTGTCGAAGGTCAGGGTGATGGTCACCGCACCGCTGGATTCGCTGGTGGAGGCCATGTAGCTGAGGTGGTCCAGGCCTTTCATCTTCTGCTCGATGACCTGGGTGACGGTGTCTTCCAGGGTCTGCGCCGAGGCGCCCGGGTAGTTGGCGGTGATGGCGACGGCGGGCGGTGCGATACTGGGGTACTGCGCAATCGGCAGTGTGGCGATGGACAGGATGCCGGCCAGCATCACGATGATGGCCAACACCCAGGCGAAGATCGGACGATCGATAAAGAAACGTGCCATGACGTGTGATCCCGCCTCAGTTGGCCGCACGCGGTGCGGTCGGGGCGGAAGCGGTGCCGGCTGCATTACCACCAGCAGTCGCGGGCTTGCCCTTGGGCTGCCACGGCACGGTCTTGACCTCGATGCCATCGCGGGCGCGCGAGACGCCTTCGACCACCACTTGTTCGCCGGGCTTCAGGCCGCTGCGCACCAGCCACTGGTCGCCGACCTCACGGTCGGTTTCCAGCACGCGCAGCTGCAGCTTGCGGTCGGCACCGACGACGAACGCGGTCGGCTTGCCGGCGCCATTGCGCGAGACCGCCTGCTGCGGCACCAGCACGCCCTGCTCCTTGATGCCCTCCTGCAGCACCGCGCGCACGTACATGCCCGGCAGCAACTCCGCATTCGGGTTCGGGAACACCGCGCGCAAGGTGATCGAGCCGGTGTTCTGGTCGACGGTGACATCGGAGAACGCCAGCTGGCCCTGCAGCGGATAGGTGCTGCCGTCTTCCAGCAGCAGCGACACCTTGGCCGCGTCGTCGCCGGCCTTTTCCAGATCGCCGCGCGCCATCGCCTGCCTGAGCCGCAATAACGCCGCGCTGGGCTGGGTGACGTCGATATAGATCGGGTCCAGCTGCTGGATGGTGGTCAGCGCGGTGGCCTGGTTGGCGGTCACCAATGCACCGGGGGTCACACTGGAGCGGCCGATGCGACCGGAGATGGGTGCATCCATGCGCGCGAACGCCAGGTTGATGCGGGCAGTCTCCACGCTGGCCTTGCCAGCGGCCACATCGGCCTCGGCCTGGCCCAGCGCAGCATCGGTGTCGTCGCCCTCCTGCTGGCTGATCGCCTTGATCTGCACCAGTTCGGTATAGCGCTCGGCCTTGAGTTTGGCGGTGCGCAGATTGGCCTGCGCCTTGGCCAGGGTGGCCTGGGCGCTGGCGTAACTGGCGCGATAGGTCGCCGGGTCGATCTGGTACAGCGTCTGCCCGGCCTTGACGTCGCCGCCCTCGGTGAACTGGCGCGTCTGCACGATTCCGCCCACTTGCGGGCGAACTTCGGCGATCAGGTAAGGAACGGTGCGTCCCGGCAGCTCGGTGGTGAGCGTCACCGGCTGCGGTCTGACGGTCAGCACGCCCATCTCGGGCATGCCCTCAGCCGCCGGCGGACCTCCCGGCGGGCTGCCGCAGGCACTCAGCAGAACGGTGGCGGCAACGGCAGCGGCAAGCACAGGCAGGCGAAACGAAGCATGAGGACGCACGAGAAGGTCTCCGACGGAACGCATGAGGAATAAATCTAAACGGTACGGTTTGGTATCCTAATAAGCTCATCCGTAGCAGTCAAGCATTTCTGCCCAGTCGGTATACTTAAAGTTCAAAAGTGGAGTGAGTTGATGCGGGTCAGAACCGAAGAAAAACGCGATGCCATCGTGCAGGCGGCCAGCGAGGTCTTCCTCGAGCTGGGCTTCGAAGGCGCCTCGATGTCGCAGATCGCCGCCCGCGTGGGCGGTTCCAAGCGCACGCTGTACGGCTACTTCCCGTCCAAGGAAGAGCTCTTTATCGCCTTCGCCCAGGACACGTCCGACAGCTACATCGACCCGATGCTGGATGCGCTGACGCGCAGCAGCGGCCCTGTCGCCCAGACGCTGCAGCGCTTCGGCGAAGATCTCCTTGGCTTCCTCTGCGCACCCAGCTCGATCACAATCTGGCAGACCATCATCGGGGTGTCAGGACGCTCGGAGGTCGGCGCGCTGTTTTTCAATGCCGGCCCCGAAGAAGGCATGCAGCGCATGGCCGAGTATCTGCAGCAGCAGATGGACCTGGGCCTGATGCGGCGCGGCGACGCGACCCTGGCCGCCAAGCAACTGGGCGCGCTGCTGGAAGCGCAAACCCTGATGCCCTGCCTGTTCGGCGCACTCAAGGATCCCTCACCGGAGTATCTCCGCGATGCGACGCAGCGCGCAGTGGAGCTGTTTCTGGCGGGCTATGGATGCAGGAACACCGCCGCGGCGTGATGATCGGCGGTGTTCGATACGTTGGGTAAGTGATGAGTCGCTAAGGCTCTGGCTTCTGCGGCTGCACAGCATTCGTGCACGCGCGTGATGTTCGAGGCCTTGTTGGTGTGACAACAACAGCGCATTTGTCTGCAGCGGATTGCTGCGTCTGCGCACTGCCGGCAACTAAGAGCGGCTAACAAAACTACTTCACGTCAGCCTACTGCAGGCCGGCTGATCTGCGGCCTGGCTGCAGGGCCCTTGCCCGCCCACCGTCGCGGGACACGCCGCAAGTACGTCCATGTAGGCTCTTACGCGGCATCCATGCCGCGTAAGGTCCCGCGACGGTGGGCGGGCAAGGACCTGTCGAGTTGATCGGTGCGCATGGCTTTCAATAAAACAGCCGGCAAACTTTCTGGTGCGGTGTCCTCACCGATTGCGGGACCGTGTGGCGGCATGGATGCCGCCACCGAGCCTACATGGACGTACTTGCGGCGTGTCCCGCGAGCGGTGAGGGCACCGCGCGCTCGACCCACGCAGCGTTCTGGACCTCTGACTGCATCCACCAATATACCGCCGACAAAACCAGTGCACTCACTGACAGGCGCTAGCTCGCTAGGTTTTGTCAGCCGCTCCAAGTGAACCGCCCTGCGCTTGCCTGGCGATCCTTACTCGGCCACCGCGCACTTGGCGCACAAGCCATGCACTTCCAGCGTCTGCGCCTGCGGCTGGAAACCCAGTGCCTTGGCGCGGGCTTCCAGTTGCGAGACCACGTCGCGGTCTTCCAGCTCCACCGCGCTATGGCAGCGGTCGCAGATCAGAAACGGCACCGAGTGCTGGGCGCTGTTGGGGTGGTGGCAGGCGACGAAGGCATTGACCGATTCGAGCTTGTGCACGAAGCCATTGGCCATCAGGAAATCCAGCGCGCGATACACCGTGGGCGGCGCGTCGGCGCCGACGCCCTTGCCTTCGCGCACCCAGTCCAGCAGCTCGTAGGCCTTGACCGGCTTGCCGGCATCGGCAATCAGGCGCAGCACATTGGCGCGGATCGGCGTCAGCCGCAGGCCGCGCTCGCTGCACGCACGCTCCACCGCGCGCACGAAGCCGTTGGCGTCGTCGACATGGTGATGCGGTGCAGTGCAGGCGTGTTCGTTGGTGTTCATCACAGGCTCCGGCGGTCAGCCCGCTCCTATCTTGATGAGTGCCGCATCGATGCGTTTCAAGGCGCCCTCGCGTCCGGCCAGGTACACCGTCTGCGAAATGTCCGGGCTGACCTGGGTGCCGGTGATGGCCACGCGCAGCGGCTGGGCGACCTTGCCCATGCCCAGTTCCAGCGCAGCGGCCGCATCGTGCAGCGCGGCCGACACGCTCTCCACGCTCCATTCGCTCTGCGCCGCCAGCAGTTCGCGTGCCTTGCCCAGCGGCACTTCGGCACCGAGCTTGAGGTGCTTGATCACCGCGGCTTCGTCATAGATTTCCAGCGGCTGGTACCAGACCACGGCTTTTTCGGCCATGTCCTTCAAGGTCTGCACGCGCTCGCGCAGCGCCACCACCACATCGGCGGCGGCCGGGCCGGCGGCGACATCGACGCCGAGCTTGGCCAGCTGATATTCCAGCTGCGGGGCGATGCTGGCCGGGTCGTCGGTCTTGAGGTAGTGCTGATTGACCCAGCCCAGCTTGGCCATGTCCAGCCGCGCAGCCTTGGAGTTGACGTCCTTGACGTCGAACAGGTCGAGCAATTCCTGCTGGGTGAACAACTCCTGGTCGCCGTGCGACCAGCCCAGACGCGCCAGATAATTGATCAACGCATGCGGCAGATAGCCGGCGTCCCTGTAATGCATCACGTCGGCCGCGCCGGTGCGCTTGGACAGCTTGGCGCCCTGCTCGTCCAGGATCATCGGCATGTGCGCGAATTTCGGCACCGGCGCGCCCAGCGCTTCGTAGATGTTGATCTGGCGCGGGGTGTTGTTGATGTGGTCGTCGCCGCGGATCACCTCGGTGATGCCCATGTCCCAGTCGTCCACCACCACCGCGAAGTTGTAGGTGGGGAAGCCGTCCGGGCGGAAGATCACCATGTCGTCGAGCTCGCTGTTGGCGATCTCGATGCGGCCCTTGATCAGGTCGTCGAACACCACCGTGCCGGCTTGCGGATTCTTGAAGCGGATCACCCGGTTGGGGTCGTCGCGGTACGGCAGGTTCTGCTCGCGGGCGGCGCCGTTGTAGCGCGGTTTTTCCTGCCTGGCCATCGCGGCTTCGCGCATGGCGTCGAGCTCGGCGCGGGTTTCGTAGGCGTAATAGGCCTTGCCCTGCGCCAGCAGCTGCTCGGCGACCTCTTGATAGCGGGCCACGCGCTGGGTCTGGTAGATCGGGCCTTCGTCGTAACCCAGGCCCAGCCATTCCATCGCCTCCAGGATGGCGTCGATCGCCTCCTGGGTGCTGCGCTCACGGTCGGTGTCTTCGATGCGCAGCACGAACTGCCCGCCGCGGTGGCGTGCCTCCAGCCAGCAATACAGGGCGGTGCGGGCGCCGCCGATGTGCAGGTAACCGGTGGGGCTGGGGGCAAAACGGGTGCGGCAGGTCATGGAGCGCTCGGCGAAACGGGTGTCGGCCGATTTTACCTTGCGCAGCGCAGGCCTGCCCGCTTGCGGCTCAGCGGTTGCGCAGCAGGTCGCCGTAGACCACGCAATCGCCACCGTTGCGCGCCGGGCCCGGTGCGTCGTACAGCACCAGCCACGTGGGCGCGTTGCCGGCGAGATGTTTTGGCAGATTGCAGATCGCTTCGGCGCGATCGCTGTCGGTGCCATGCGGCAGCACCGCCGATTCCAGCAGGTCGTGCTGAAAACGCACCGGCGCCTGGTTGGCGGCCAGCACGGTGCGCGCGTCCGGCCATTTGAACAGGCGAATTTCGCCGTTCAGCACCATGGTCGGCCCGGCCAACAGGTACAGATCGTCGCCGGAATAATGCAGGTCGCGGATGCCCAGCCCGCCCAGTTGCAGGAAGTGCTTGCGCAGCAGCGTGCCGTCTTCGTCCAGCGGCGCCAGGCGCAGATGGTCGCCATGCGCCTCGACCCGGATCTCCAGCATTGCCGACCAGCCGCGCAACACCGGCCCACGCAGGCCCAGCAACAAGCGCTGGCCGTCCACCACGATGCCTTCGATATCGAAGCCGTTGTCCTTGCCGGGGATTTTCAGAAACGGGCCGAAATGCGGGTCGTCGGCCAGCAGGTCGGTGAGCTGGTTGTGCTTGGCATCGCCCTTGAGCCGCAGCGCGCGGCGGCCGTCGGCGGCTTCGCGCACCAACCGTGGCGTGCCGTCGGCATCGCGTTCGATCGGCAGACAGGCCAGCAGGCGACGGTTGGCATCGAGTTTGAGCTTGGTCAGGCGCTTGGCGTTGTCGGCATCGTCGCGGCTGCGCTTGGCGTTCTTGCGCTTGAGCCCATGCGAGCCGATCACCCACAGAAATCCATCCGACAGCGCCATGCCTTCCAGATCCGCCTCCTCGGCCGCCTCGCCCGGCAGATCCAGCAGCTCGGCCAGCGCAAAGCTCTGGCCTTGACCGAAGCGCAGCGTCTCGCACTGCACGGGGTCGAGCTTGCGCAGACGATCCACCGCGCAGGCCTCGTCGCCGGCCACCCACAGCCAGTCGTCGGTAAAGGCCGCGCCGGACAGATTGCTGTGCACCAGCGCACCGGGCGCGAATTCGAGACGGACGCTGTGCGGAATCAGGGTTTTCGTGGCCATGGGAACCTGGTGGGTGGCGATGCAAGGAAGGAACGTGGCTGAAATACCGGAGCGCTGCCCGCGTTGGGGCGCGCGCGGAACATTGGAGCGTACAGGTGACAGCTGCCGTCGCGAGTACCGACTGCGCGCGCCCGGCGATGCGCATCGTCCGTTGATGGTCGCGCTATCCGTCGAAGCTGGCCAGCGTGGCGCGCGCGAGGTAAGCGCCCAACTGCCCATGCCAATCGCGGTCGTTGGCGACCTGCGCCTGCGCGCGGCTGGCCTCGAAGGCGGCGAAGTCCAACTCCGCATACGCCCACACGGTATTTCCCTGCGTCTGCGCCAGCACGCCATCGGCCGGGAAGCCGACATCCATCGGTGCGAACACCGCCGCTTCGCCGGTATTGACGTCCAGTGCCGGGCTCCATAGCGCCTCGCCGGCGGTGACCGATTGCGCCACGAACACACGATTCTCCAGCGCGCGCGCCAGGCAGCCGACGCGCACCCGCATCGCCCCGGCGGCGGTGTCGGTGCAGCTGGGCACGATCAACAGCCGTGCGCCGGCTTCGTATTGCGCACGCACCGGCAGCGGGAACTCGCTGTCGTAGCAGATCGCAATCGCCGCGCGCACGCCATCCAGCTCGAACACCCTCAGCGCATCGCCGGGATCGATCAGCCCGGTGGCCTTTTCGAAGCCGGTGAGCTGCAATTTGTCCTGCCAGCCGTGCCGGCCCTCGGGCGTAAACCAGTCGCTGCGATTGCGGTAGCGGCCCTGGCCCAGATCCAGCAGAAAACTGCCGGCAATCAAATGTACCTGATGCTGCCGCGCCAATCCGGCAAACAGCGCCAGCCACGGCGCACGCAGCGCCTGGATCGCCGCCAGCGACTCCGGCAAACCGGCAGAAATATGCGTGCCGAAGGTTGCGCCCAACTCCAGCGCCAGATACTCCGGCAGTACCAGCACACGTGCGCCGGCAGCGGCGGCTTCACTCACCAACGCGGATTGACGCGCAGCGAAGGCAGCGAAATCGGCGGGTTTGCCGATCGGGTGTTTGGCGACGGCGATTTTCATCTGGTGGCCTTGTTCTGATCGATCGAAGAATGACGACGCGGCGACAGGGTCGTCAGCAATTAAGACGACAACCCCCGCGTCCATACGCTCAAACTGTGGTCGATCTCGCCGTGTTGCAACTCCGCCCACGCGAGCTGCACGCGCATGCCCGGTTGCGGTACATAGCCACGCTTGCGCCAGAACACATCATTGGGTCGGTAGTCGGCCGGCTTGCGCGGATCGTCGAGTGCGCGCTCCACCGAGCAAAACGCACTCAATGCGAAGCGATTCAACGCCCGTGCATGCGCTTCGCGCCGGTCGAAAAAGGCGTGACCGATCCCCTGCCCGCGATACGCCGGCAGCAACACCGATTCGCCGAAATAGAACACGCTGGCCGGGTCGATGCCGGCCGCGCGAAACGGCACGTGAAAAGCCTCGCTGTCGTCGAGCAGCGGCAAACCGGTAGAGGCGCCGATCACCGCATCGCCATCGCGTGCCAGCACGAACACGCTGTCTGGCGAGGCCGCGTAGGCAGCCAGATAACCGCGTTCGTAATCGGCATCGCCCTCGTACAGATACGGCCATGCGCGGAACACCGCGATGCGCAGCTGCGCCACCGCAGCCAGATGCGGCAACACGTCCGTGCCGCGCACCGTTTCGACGATCAGGGAGGAACCAGTCATGCCTGCATGGTAAGCGAGCCTGACCCGCCTGCCACATCGCGCCTCACCGCAGCCAACGGCCGTTGCCCGGAGCCGCCGCTTCGGGGTGCTGCCATAGCAGCCACACCGCCGCTTCTTCGGCGGCCAGCAGCACCCCGAGCAGTGCATCGGTACTGCGAGTCCAATAGCTGCCGTTGTTCAACCGCTGCCATGGCCCGTAGCTGTGCGTCGGCGCCGTGCCGGGCGGCGCTTTGTGCTGCTGCGCCGCCTGCAAAAAACCGGCTCCGCCCGTGCGCAGCGCCTGTGCAGTGGCTGCATGCAGGCGCAGGCCGATCACGCCGCCGCGCCCCTCACGGCCGAGCGGCAACGCCGACAACGGCGAACATTCCCAGCGTTGCAGTGGCGCTGCGGGAAGCAGCGCCACCGTGTCGATCCCGGCGGGCAGCAAACGCTGCGCCCGCCGGTGTACCTGTGCGTGAGCGAGCATGCCGGCCTCAGCGCAGGCTGTTGCCAAGCTCGTACCAATCGAGCTTGCGGGTGACCCACATGATGCTGGCCAGGATGCCGAACAACAGCAACGATCCCATCAGCAGCGCGTTGTCTTCGGAGACCAGCAGGCTGTAGAGCACTCCATACAATGCGGTGAGCATCACCGAGAACCCCGCCGCGCGCGCCCAGCTGCGCAACACCCCGGACAGATAGAAGAACTGCAAACCGATACACGCAGCGGCCGACACCAGATACGCCTGCCAGAACGCGATGTGCTCGGAAAGGCTCAACAAGAAGATCGCTAGCGCCAGACCCACCAGCAGGTACTGCAGCGGATGAATCGGCAAACGCTTGATCAGCTCGAACAACACGAACGCCACAAACGTCAGCACTACGAACAGGATGCCGTACTTGCTGGCGCGGTCGGCCTGGGTATACACATCCACCGGATCGACCAGGCGCACTTCCAGCGTATCCAGCGACGATTGGCTGGACTGCAACTGCGTCTGCGCACCGGTGGCCAGCGACGACAGCGACCAGCTGGCATCGAAGCCCTTCGGCCCGATGCTCGGCGCGTTCGGCAGGAAGCGGCCGCCGAAGGACGGGTGTTGCCAGCTGGAGCGCAAGGCGATCTCGTTGTTGTCGGCGATCGGTGCGATGGCAAGCCGGCGCGTGCCGTCCAGCACGAACTGCATGTCCACCACGTTGCCGTCCCGCACGCGGCCGGCGACCGGGTCGGCCAGCGGGCTCAGTTGGGCGTGGATCCCTGCCGAGCGATCGGCCAATGCGCCTGCGCCGCTTTCCAGTGCCAGCGTGCGTCCATCCACCTGCAGGCGTGGTGTGCCCACCAGCCCGCGCACATCGGAAATGCCCACCGCCAGGTGCGGCTGGCCATACACGCGGGTCGGCGCGGCGACGTAGTCAAATGGTGCGTACTCGGCATGCAGGGTCGCTTTCCAGGAATACACCTGCACCCGATAGAGGCCCACCTCGCGCACCGAGGGCACCATCTCGCCGCTGAGTTTCAGGCTGCGCGGGGTCTGCAGCAGCGCGCCTTCGCGCTTGCGCCACACCTTGCGCTGGTTGCCCTGCTCGTCCGGCTCGGTGACCTGCACGTCCTCGGTATACGGCAGCACGCGCACCGGCGCGATGAACTGCTGCTCGCCGGCCTTGCTCTGCGCCACCCGCTCCACCGCCTCGTCGCGGTAGCGGGCGCGGTCCTGCACGGCGCCGCGGATCAACAGCAACGGGATCAGCAACAGCAGGATCAGCCCGCCGATGGTGGCGAACCGCAACAACAGTTTCAGGGATTTCATCGGCCATCCTCATTCTTGGAGGTGGCCAGGGTGCGATGTGCCGGTGTGGAGGGTTTGAGGCGAATTTGAAGCGAATGTGAAGTGGGCAATCAGCTGGCGAATCGTCGTGTCTTGCTGCAATTAGAGGGGCTAACAAAAACTGGCAAGCGCTCGCCTGGGTCGAGGGCGCGGTGCCCTCGCCGCTCGCGGGACACGCCATGAACCCATCCCTGAAGTGACCCCCGGAAGTTGGACACTCCGTCCAACTCCGAGGATTTCATGCACAGATATGACGCTCGCTTCAAACTTCAGGTCGCCAAGGAGGCCTGCAAGACCTCCATCTCGGTCAAGGCGGTGGCTCGCCGTCATGGTCTGGAGTTCTCCACGGTCAGGCGTTGGGCAGCGACCTATCAGTTGCACGGTTGGCGCGGGTTTCACCGCAAGGCCCGCTCCTATGATCTTGCGTTCAAGCTGGAAGTTCTTGAAAAGATGCGCCAAGAGGGGATGTCTGCGCGCGAGGCCACGACCTACTTCCAGATAGGCAGCGCCGGTGCGGTAGCGCATTGGCAACGGCTGTATGCTGACGGCGCCGCCCAAGCGTTATCGCCGCCCCAGAAGCCGATGAAAAAAAAACGCTCGTCCAAGCCCGCCGAGGACATGAGCCGCGATGAGCTGCTCAAGGAAGTGGCCTACCTGCGTGCGGAGACGGCCTACTTAAAAAAACTCGATGCCTTGATCCAGGAAGAGCAGGCGGCGCAGCGCGCAAAGCGCAAGCCGTCCACGGATTGAGGCAGACCTACGCACTGCCGCTTTTGCTCAAGGCGGCCGAGCTATCGCGCAGCACGTTCTATTACCAGATTCGTGCCCTGGCCCGTCCCGATGAAGGTGAGATCGACCTGTGTGAGCGCATCCGCGCGATTTACGATGAAAACCAAGGGCGCTATGGCTACCGCCGCATCGCACTGGAACTAGCCAATCAGGGTGAGAGGATCAACCACAAGCGGGTGCAGCGCCTGATGGCCGGACTGGGGCTGCGATCGCGGGTGCGCATCAAGCGCTATCGCGCATTCAAGGGCGCAGCCAATGTCATCGTAGCCAACGAACTGAGCCGCCAGTTTGAAGCTCAGATGCCCAACCAGAAGTGGGTGACCGATGTCACCGAGTTCAAGGTGCAGGGCATGAAGCTCTATCTTTCACCGATCATGGATCTGTACAACGGCGAAATCGTGGCCTATCAGATGAAACGCCGACCGGTATTCGACCTGGTGGGCCAGATGCTGGATCAGGCAATCAAAAAACTTTCGCCCGACGCTCGGCCGATGATCCACTCTGACCAGGGATGGCACTACCAGCACGAGAACTACCGGCATCAACTCGAAAAGCACTCTCTGAAACAAAGCATGTCCCGACGCGGCAACTGCTTGGACAATGCGGCCATGGAGAGCTTCTTCGGGACGCTGAAGTCCGAATTCTTTTATCTAAACAGCTTTGACAGCGTCGAAAGTCTGGAAGCCGGGCTGGTGGAGTACATCAGGTACTACAACGAAGACCGGATCAAGCTCAAATTGAAGGGCCTGAGTCCGGTAAAGTACCGGGAGCAGAGCAAGCTGGTCGCCTGATCGCCCAACTGTCCAGCTTTTGGGGGTCACTTCACCCTGGGGGCTCGGTGGCGGCATCCATGCCGCCACACGGTCCCGCAAGCGGCGAGGACACCGCACCAGACAGGTTGCTGATTACTTTATTGAGAACAGGACACGGCGCCAGCCAGTTTGCTGGATGCTTTGTTGAAAGCCATGACCACCGACCATCTCGACTGGTCCTTGCCTGCCCACCGTCGCGGGACCTTACGCGGCATGGATGCCGCGTAAGAGCTTACAAGGACGTACTTGCAGCGTGTCCCGCGATGGTGGGCGGGCAAGGCCCTGCAGCAAACCCGCAGCATCGAGGGCGCGGTGCCCTCACCGCTCGCGGGACACGCCGCAAGTACGTCCATGTAGGCTCGGTGGCGGCATCCATGCCGCCACACGGTCCCGCAATCGGTGAGGACACCGCACCAGAGAGTTGGTCGGTAGTTTGATGAAAGCCTACCTGTTGATCGCGTTGCGTGTTGATCGCGTTGCGTTTTGCGTTGCGAAGCTGATGGGCCGCAGCGTTGTCCAAATAACACACCATGCTTTGCTTGCAACCAGGCGCACCGACCATCTCCACTGGTCCTTGCCCGCCCACCATCGCGGGACCTTACGCGGCATGGATGCCGCGTAAGAGCCTACACGGACGTACTTGCGGCGTGTCCCGCGATGGTGGGCTGGCAAGGGCCCTGCAGCCAGACAGCAGATCAGCCGGCCTGCAGTAGGCTGACGTGAAGTAGTTGGTTAGCCGCTCCTGGTGCGTCAGCCAGCCGGCAGCCGCAACGTCGCCACCGCGCCGCCGCCCTCGCGATTGCCCAGCGCTACTTCGCCGCCATGCAGGCGCGCGACTTCGCGCACGAACGGCAAACCGAGCCCGGAACTGCGTTGCCCAGTGTGCGGGCGGGCCAGCGAGTAGAAACGCTCGAACACCCGTTCCAGTGCGTAGTCCGGCACGCCGCTGCCGCGGTCTTCGACCGACCACTGCAAGTGACCGTCGCGCACCTGCGTGCGCAAGTGCACGGTGCTGCCTTCCGGCGAAAACGCGATGGCGTTTTCCAGCAGATTGATCAGCGCCTGGCGCAGCAGAAACCCGTCGCCGAGCACGTAGTGCTCGCGCGCTGCATCAGATGCGACATCGATCTCCACCCGCACGCCGGCCGCTGCCGCGCGTGGCAGCACCGCATCCACTGCTGCCTGCAGCAAGCCAGCCACCGCGATGCGCTCGCGCTTTTGCAACCAACCGTGCTGCTCCACCTCGGCCAGTGCCAGCAGCTTGTCGATGGTCTCGGTCAGCCGCAGCTCCTGCGCACGGATGCTGGCGACGAAGTGCTGGCGATCGGCTTCCGGCAATGGCTCGGCCAACAACTCGGACGCACCACGGATCGCCGCCAGCGGGCTCTTCATCTCGTGCGTCAGCGACTGCACGTACTGCTCCACGTAGGCCTTGCCCTCCAGCTTGCGGCGCATGCTTTCCAGCGCCTGGCCCAAGTCGCCGATTTCATCGCCGCGCGGTTTGGGCGGCGGCACCGGGATGCCCGCACTCACCGCCTGCGCGTAGCGATTGAGCCGGCCGATGCCGCGCATCAGCCACCAGGTCATCAAGATGCCGATCAATGCGGAAATACCGATCAACCAGGCACCCCGCTGCAGTATGTTGCGCTGGCTGGCTTCGATAAAAGGGTCGATGCTGCGATTGGGCTGGGCCAGCGTCAGCACGCCGATCAATTTGCCTGGATCGTTGGGTGCATAGATCGGTGCGGCCACATGCATCACCGTGGCGGTCGGGTCGCCATCGATCTCGGGGCTGGAGCGCGCGCCGTATTCGCCGCGCAAGGTGCGATAGACATCGTTCCAGCGCGAATTGTCGCGGCCCACATCGCGGCCCAGCGAATCGAAGACGACCATGCCGCGCGCATCTGTCACGGTGACGCGGTATGCCACGTCGTTCTTGCGGAACCGCCACACCCAGGCCTTGGGATCGCGCCGCTGCGCCTGCGCCACGTTGCGCGCGAAGCTGCCGGTGGCGATGGTGCCGGCAGCCAGCTCGCCGCTGGCCATTTCCGCCAGCACATTGGCCGCATCCACCAGCGTGGATTCCATCGCCTGGCGCACGCCCGGCTTGACCTCGTTGACGAACACCCGCATCACGAAGAACGCGGCCAGCCCGACAATCAGAAAGAAGCCCAGGAACAGCTTGAGACCGAGCCGCATGTCAGACCCCGGCCTGGAGAACAACGCGACGCCTGCGCTCGGCCATGCCTACAGCTCCAGCGCGTAGCCAAGGCCACGGTGGGTGCGGATCGGGTCGGCCGGCACGCCGGCCTGGCGCAGCTTGCCGCGCAGCGTCTTGATGTGGGTATCGACGGTGCGGTCGGCACTGTCGGCGCTGGCGTCCCAGCCGCGATCCATCAGTTGTGCGCGGCTGAGGATCGCACCGGGGCGCTGTAACAATGCCGACAGCAGCGCGTACTCGTAGCGGGTCAGCGGCAGCAGCGCCTCGCCATAGCGGATGCGGCTGCCCTCGCGATCGATCGCAAACGCGCCATGCGGCTGCCAGCCCGGCTCCGCGACTGCAGCCACGTTGCGGCGACGCAGCCGCGCGCGCACCCGCGCCACCAGCTCGCGCGGGGAGAATGGCTTGGCCATGTAGTCGTCAGCGCCCAGCTCGAAGCCGAGCACGCGGTCGATCTCGTCGTTGCGCGCGGTCAGGAAGATCACCGGCACGTCGCTGAAACCGCGCAGCGTGCGGCACACCTCGAAACCGTTGATGTCCGGCAGGCCCACGTCCAGCACCACCACATCGGCCGGGTCGGCGCGCAGCCGCGCCAAGGCATCGCGACCCAGCAGGCAATGCTCTGGCGCATAGCCTTCGCTGCGCAGCGCGTACAGCACGGTATCGGCAATGGCGGCTTCGTCTTCGACGACGAGCACGCGGGCGGGGGACTCGGACATGGCGCGCAGCATAGCCGCATGCTGGCGCGGCCCGTACACTGCCGCGATGAACTATCGCCACGCCTTCCATGCCGGCAACCATGCCGACGTGCTCAAGCACATCGCCTTGCTGGCGCTGATCGACACCCTCAAGCGCAAGGACACCCCGTTCTTCGTGCTCGATACCCACGCCGGGCGCGGGCGCTATCAGCTCGGCGGCGAAGAGAGCCGCAAGACCAACGAGGCCGATGCCGGGGTGATGCGACTGATGGCGGAGTCGACCCTGCCCGAGGTGGTCGAACGCTATCTGCGCGCGGTGCAGGCCGACAACCAGACCGTCGCCCGCCCGGCCACAACCGGCCAAAAGCCGGCACGTCCCACGGCCGGCATCCAGATCAACCACTACCCGGGCTCGCCGTTGCTGGCGGCACAGGCGCTGCGCGAGCAGGACCGCATGGCATTTTGCGAAGTGCAGCCGGAAGAAGCCGAGGCACTCAAGCGCCTGTTCGCCAGGGACAGCCGCGTGCGCGTGCATGCCGGCGATGGCTATGAGGCGATTCGCGCCTTCGTGCCGCCGCGCGCGGGCGAGACCAAGATCGGCCGCGGGCTGGTGCTGATCGACCCGCCGTACGAGTCGCAGGAGGCCGAGTACCCGCAGGTCATCCACAGCGTGCGCGAGACCCTGGCGCGTTGGCCGCAGGCGATCTGCATGGTGTGGTACCCGATCAAGCTGCGCCGCAGCCTGCAGCCGTTCATGCGCAAGGCCGCCACGCTGCCAGCCAAGTCGGTGCTGGTGGCCGAGCTGCAGGTGCGCCCGGACGACTCGCCGCTGCGCCTGACCGGCAGCGGGCTGCTGATCGTCAATGCGCCGTGGCAGTTCGATCAGGTGCTGGCACCCGCGCTGCCGGCGCTGAAGCAGCATCTGGGCGAAGCCGGTGCCTCGACCCGGCTGGAGTGGCTGCGCCAGGACGCCTGAGTCATATGGCCGGGCGCCCCTTCGCTCCGGCCAACGCGGCTACATACTCACGACTGGATCACGGTATCGCTCGGTACAGTGACCAGGGAAGTACTGCCACCCCCTGATGGCCCCCGGCGGCGCACCGGATTCATTCACGGTTGTGCGCTGGGCTGGTGCCAGAATCTTCCGATCTTCAAGGAACACCGGTCATGGCCATTCGCAATCGCATGCCTCCCTGGCATGAAAACTTCAGTCTGCCCAATGGCCGCACCCTTCTGCTCCGACCGATCCGTCCCGAGGACGGTCCGCCGCTGCAGGGGGCTTTCAGCCTGTTGGGACCGGAGGAAATCCGCGAGCGCTTCGTGCGCTCCTCCGCCGAAATCACGCCGGAGATGGTGCAGCGTCTGACCCACCCCAATCCCAAGAGCGAGATCGTGCTGGTCGCCGCCGAGCAGTTGCCGCCAGGCGAGGCGCTGGTTGGCGCAGTCGCGCGCGCTGCATTGGTGCCGGGCACCCGCCAGGCCGAGTACACCATCCTGGTCAGCAGCTTCGTCGCCGGCCAGGGCCTGGGGCGGCAGCTGATGCGCAAGCTGGTCAAGTGGGCGCGTCGCAAGTATCTGGACTGCCTGTTCGGTGACGTGCTGCAAAGCAACGTGCCGATGCTGCAACTGGCAGAGTCGCTGGGCTTCAAGCCGCAGCCGCATCCGGACTCGCCGGAACTGGTACGGATGGTGCTCGAGCTGGATGCTTGAGGGGCTGGGATTCGGGATTCGAGATTCGGGATTCTGCCTAAAGCGGATGATCTGTCGCTTGGTTGCAGGGCCCTTGCCCGCCCACCATCGCGGGACACGCTGCAAGTACGTCCTTGTAAGCTCTTACGCGGCATCCATGCCGCGTAAGGTCCCGCGACGGTGGGCGGGCAAGGACCAGTGGAGACGGTCGGTGTGCAGGGTGCAAGCAAAGCACGACCTGCGTTGAGTGGATAACGGCGCGTCCGCTCAGCTTCTCAAAACAAGCCGAGCAACCGACAAGCTTTTAATAAAACAACCGACTGACTGTCTGGCGCGGTGCCCTCACCGATTGCGGGACCGTGTGGCGGCATGGATGCCGCCACCGAGCCTACATGGACGTACTTGCGGCGTGTCCCGCGAGCGGTGAGGGCACCGCGCGCTCGACCAACCGGGCTTTTGACCTACGCTTCCGACTGTATCTTGCACCACGGGGTGCTTTCCAAGGTTTGCCAGGTGCCAGAAGGGCGGTACGTAACGCTAGACCCTGCAGCGCCCTTCTGCGCAGATGGCCAGACGCCGGGTTTCACACCGGATGGACCGGTCGCAGCGGGCGCTCTGATAAAATTACGGGCTGATGCCGTCGCCAACCACCTTCCCCTCTCCGCCGCTGCCCAAGTCCGGCCAGCTTCGTGCCTACTGGCGCGCCCCGTCTTCTCCGACTGCGCTGGCCTGGTCGATCGCGCGCGCCGCCGAGGCGCATGCCGGCCCGCTGCTGGTGATCGCGCGCGATAACCAGAGTGCGCACCAGATCGAATCGGATCTGCACGCCTTGCTCGGCGAACACGCCACGCTGCCGGTGGTGCCGTTTCCCGATTGGGAGACCCTGCCCTACGACCAGTTCAGCCCGCACCCGGAAATCATCAGCCAGCGTTTGGCTGCGCTGCACCGTTTGCCCACACTGACCCGTGGCGTGGTGATCGTGCCGGTGCAGACACTGATGCAGCAACTGGCACCGCTGAGCTACATCGTCGGTGGCAGCTTCGATCTGAAGGTCGGCCAGCGGCTGGATCTGGATGCGGAAAAACGCCGCCTGGAAAGCGCCGGTTACCGCAACGTGCCGCAGGTGATGGACCCGGGCGATTTCGCGGTGCGCGGTGGCTTGCTGGACGTGTTTCCGATGGGAGAGGCCACACCGTTGCGTGTGGAGCTGCTGGACGAGGATATCGACTCGATCCGCGCCTTCGACCCGGAATCGCAGCGCTCGCTGGACAAGGTCGATGCCGTCAAATTGCTGCCCGGCCGCGAAGTGCCGATGGACGATGCCAGCATCGAGCGCGTGCTGGCCTGCCTGCGCGAACGCTTCGATGTGGATACCCGGCGCAGCGCGCTGTATCAGGATCTGAAATCGGGTCTGGCGCCCTCGGGCGTCGAGTATTACCTGCCGATGTTCTTCAGCAAGACTGCCAGCTTGTTCGATTATCTGGACAAGCGCACGCTGCCGTTGATCGCCACTGGCGTCTCCAATGCGGCCGACACGTTCTGGGCGCAGGCGCAGGATCGCTACGAGCAGCGCCGCCACGATGTGGAGCGCCCGCTGCTGACGCCGGACGAGCTATATCAATCGCCGGATGCCTTGCGCGAGCGGCTCAACAAGCTGGCACGCATCGAAGTCTGGGCCAGCGATCACCCGCGCATCGACGAAGCCGCCGCACTCGGCGACCAACCGTTGCCGCCGCTGCCGGTCGCGGCAAAGGACGCCCCGGCCGGTCAGGCGCTGGCCTCGTTCCTGAGCCATTACCCGGGCCGCGTGCTGGTGGCGTCGGATTCGGCCGGTCGCCGCGAAGCCTTGATGGAAGTGCTGGCCGCGGCGCAGTTGAAGCCGGAGGTCGTTGCCGATCTGCCTGCCTTCCTGGCTGCCGGCAAGCTGCGCTTCGGTATCACGGTAGCGCCGTTGGAAGACGGCTTTGCGCTGGACACCCCGCAGATTGCGGTGCTGACCGAGCGCCAGCTGTTTCCCGAGCGCGCCAACCAGCCGCGTCGCACGCGACGTGTGGGCCGCGAGCCGGAAGCGATCATCCGCGATCTGGGCGAGCTGTCCGAAGGCGCGCCGATCGTGCACGAAGACCACGGTGTGGGCCGCTACCGCGGGCTGATCGTGCTCGATGCCGGTGGCATGCCCGGCGAGTTCCTGGAAATCGAGTACGCCAAGGGCGACCGGCTGTATGTGCCGGTGGCGCAACTGCATCTGATCAGCCGTTATTCCGGCGCCTCGGCCGAGACCGCGCCGCTGCATTCGCTGGGCGGCGAGCAATGGACCAAGGCCAAACGCAAGGCGGCCGAAAAGGTGCGCGACGTGGCGGCCGAATTGCTGGAAATCCAGGCCCGCCGACGCGCGCGTGCCGGGCTGGCGTTGCAGGTGGACCGCGCGATGTACGAGCCGTTCGCAGCCGGTTTCCCCTTCGAAGAAACCGCCGACCAGCTGGCCGCCATCGATGCCACGTTGCGCGATCTGGGCAGCAGCCAGCCGATGGACCGCGTGGTCTGCGGCGATGTGGGCTTCGGCAAGACCGAAGTCGCCGTGCGCGCCGCATTTGCTGCGGCCAGCGCCGGCAAGCAGGTCGCGGTGCTGGTGCCGACGACGTTGCTGGCCGAGCAGCATTACCGCAATTTCCGCGACCGCTTCGCCGATTACCCGATGAAGGTGGAAGTGCTCTCGCGCTTCAAGAGCACCAAGGAAATCAAGGCCGAGCTGGAGAAGGTCGCCAGCGGCGATATCGACGTGATCATCGGTACGCACCGCCTGCTGCAGCCGGACGTGAAGTTCAAGGATCTGGGCCTGGTCGTCGTCGACGAAGAACAGCGCTTCGGTGTGCGGCAGAAGGAAGCGCTCAAGGCGATGCGCGCCAACGTGCATCTGCTCACGCTCACTGCCACGCCGATTCCGCGCACGCTGAATATGGCCATGGCCGGTTTGCGTGATCTGTCGATCATTGCCACTCCGCCGCCGAACCGGCTCGCCGTGCAGACCTTCATCACTGCCTGGGACAACGCGTTGTTACGCGAGGCCTTCCAGCGCGAGCTCAGTCGCGGCGGGCAGCTGTATTTCCTGCACAACGATGTGGAAAGCATCGTGCGCATGCAGCGCGACTTGTCCGAACTGGTGCCGGAGGCGCGCATCGGCATCGCGCATGGGCAGATGCCCGAGCGCGAGCTGGAGCGGGTGATGCTGGATTTCCAGAAGCAGCGCTTCAACGTGTTGCTGTCGACCACGATCATCGAATCGGGCATCGACATTCCCAACGCCAACACCATCATCATCAACCGCGCCGACCGCTTCGGCCTGGCCCAGCTGCATCAGTTGCGCGGCCGCGTCGGTCGCTCGCATCACCGCGCGTATGCGTATCTGGTGGTGCCGGACCGTCGCTCGATCACCGCCGATGCCGAGAAGCGCCTGGAAGCGATCGCCTCGATGGACGAGCTCGGTGCCGGCTTCACCCTGGCCACGCACGATCTGGAAATCCGCGGCGCCGGCGAGCTGCTGGGCGAGGACCAGAGCGGGCAGATGGCCGAGGTCGGCTTCAGCCTGTACACCGAGTTGCTGGAACGCGCGGTGCGCAGCATCCGCCAGGGCAACCTGCCCGATCTGGATGCCGGCGACGAGGTGCGTGGCGCCGAAGTCGAACTGCATGTGGCCTCGCTGATTCCCGCAGATTATCTGCCCGACGTGCATACACGGCTGACGCTGTACAAGCGCATCTCCAGTGCGCGTAACAGCGATGCCCTGCGCGAATTGCAGGTGGAAATGATCGACCGCTTCGGCCTGCTGCCGGATCCGGTCAAGCATCTGTTCGCCATTGCCGAGCTCAAGCTGCAGGCCAACGCGCTGGGTGTGCGCAAGCTGGATCTGGGCGAAAACGGCGGCCGTCTGGTATTCGAGGCCAAGCCGTCGATCGACCCGGTGGCGGTGATCCAGATGATCCAGAAGCAGCCCAAGATCTACACCATGGACGGCCCGGACAAGCTGCGCATCAAGCTGCCGCTGCCGGAAGGTGTGGACCGTTTCAACGCTGCGCGTGGCTTGTTGACGATGCTGGCGCCGAGATAAAGGCCTGCTTCATCGGTTGCGTTTGCTTCGCGCACCGATCTCGACAATAGACGACGCAAGGACGCGTCGATCGCGTTGCAATCGCGGAGCAAGGATATGCGAACTCGATGCGGCACTTTCACCAAAACCCATCGCACTCTGCGATGCCTGCCCACGACACGTGTTGCCTTTTTAATGCGTATTCTCTGCAATGGCACTGTAGAAAATCCATCCCACACGCATTAAAGAATTCGGCCGAAATGCGGCTATCTGTCCTGCAGGACTGTCCGGGACATTCGACTCCCGAGCCTGCTTGCGACAAACCTGAGCAATTAATGCCCAGGCAGTGATGGATTTCTCAAATCCGTCACCGCACTGAATTTTGCCTAAATATTCCTGCCGCGCGCCGATACCTGCATAGACCGGCATGTCCCGTGTGCAGAGCTGCCCACGCAAGCCCACGCCGGAGCGACCTTCTTCCGCGTCATGGCGCGCATCCGTGCGCCATCGCATCGCTTGAGGCATCAATGAACACGCCACTGTCCGCTCTACCCGCGCCGCTGACACTCGCCCTGGAAGGCGAGATGACGATCCGTCGCGCTGCAGAACTCAAGCCGCTCCTGCAGCCGGCATTGCTGCACCCGGGTGGATTGCATCTGGACCTCGCTGCGGTCAGCGAGATCGACACCACCGGCCTGCAGTTGCTGCTGGCCACCAAGCAGGCGATCCAGGCCGATGGGCGGCCATTTTCGCTCACCGATTCCAGCCGTGCGGTGGTCGATGTGATCGAACTGCTGGGCCTGCTCGAAGCGCTGTACCCGCATGCGGTCGCGTGCCTCGGCGAACGCATTCACTAACGGACAGGTAAGACGCGCATGGACATGAACCAGCTGATGCAGACCTTTCTGGCCGAGAGCCGGGATCTGCTCGAAGACATGGAACGCCATCTGCTCGAAGCCGAGCGTGGCGAGTCTTCGCCCGATGCGGTCAACGCGATCTTTCGCGCGGCGCATACCATCAAGGGCTCGGGCGGCTTGTTCGATCTGCCGCAGCTGGTCGGCTTCACCCATGTGCTGGAAAGCGTGCTGGACCTGGTGCGCGATGAAGCGCTGAGCCTGAGCTCTGAATTGATCGCGCTGCTGCTGGTGTGCTGCGACCACATCCATGCCTTGGTGGAAACCGCGGCCGATCCAAGCCACGCCGATGCGGCCGCACTGGCGACCGAGGCCGAGCCATTGCTGGCGCAACTGCAGACCTATCTGCAAGGCAGCGTGTGCGGCGTCACTGAGGCCGCCATCCAGCTCGGCACACCTGAAAAACAAAGTGGTTACTGGCGTATTTCGTTGACGCTGTTTGCCGATGCGCTGCGCTTCGGCAACTCGCCGCTCAAGCTGATTCGCAATCTGCGCGGCCTGGGTTCGGTCGAGTCGATCAGCACCGACTACAGCCAATTGCCGAGCTTCGAAGCGCTCGATCCGGAAGCCAACTATCTCGGTTTCCAGATCCTGTTGCGCAGCGATGCCGACCGCGCCGCAATCGAAGACGTGTTCGAGTTCGTGCGCGAGGATTGCGATCTTGAGATCACCTCGGTGCCGGCACCGACCGAGGCTGCCGCCCTTCTCGTCAGCGAGCCTGCGGCCAGTGCACCGGTCGCCAGCACGCTCGCGGCAGTGCCCAATTCAACCTCGGCTGCAACGCCGCCACGCGCCCCCCAGGACCCCGCCTCACGCAACGCCGAAGCGCGCTCGATCCGTGTGGACGCCGACAAACTCGATCGCATGATCGATCTGGTCGGCGAACTCATCATCGCGGTGGCCGGCACCAACGCCAACGCGCAGCGCAGCGGCGACGCCCAGTTGTTGGAATCGGCCTCGATCCTGGCCGGCCTGGTGGAAGAGGTACGCGAGAGCGCCCTGCAACTGCGCATGGTCAAGATCGGCGGCACCTTCGGCCGCTTCCAGCGCGTAGTGCACGACGTGGCGCGCGAACTCGGCAAGGACATCGCGCTGGTGGTGGCCGGCGAAGACACCGAGCTGGACAAGTCGGTGGTGGAAAAGATCGGCGACCCGCTCACCCATCTGGTGCGCAACGCGATGGACCATGGCATCGAGCCGGCAGACGTGCGCGTGGCACACGGCAAGCCCGCACGCGGCACCGTGGGCCTGAACGCCTATCACGACTCCGGCAGCATCGTCATCCAGATCACCGACGACGGCGGCGGCTTGAACTGCGACCGCATCCTGGCCAAGGCGCTGGAACGCGGCCTGATCGAACCCGGCCGCCAGCTCAGCGACCGCGACGTGTTCGCGATGATCTTCGAGCCAGGGTTTTCCACTGCGGAAAAAGTCACCAACCTGTCCGGGCGCGGCGTTGGCATGGACGTGGTCAAGCGCAACATCACCGCGCTGCGCGGCACTGTGGAGATCGACAGCACCGCCGGCGTGGGCACCACCATTTCGGTGCGGCTGCCGCTGACGCTGGCCATCATCAACGGCTTCCAGGTCGGTGTCGGCAAGTCGGTGTTCGTGGTGCCGCTGGATGTGGTGGAGGAATGCGTGGAGTTCACGCCCGACTACGCCAGCGACTACATCGATCTGCGCGGCAGCGTGCTGCCGTATGTGCGCCTGCGCGAATTGTTCGCGCTCGGCGGCAAGACACCTGCACGCGAAAGTATCGTGGTGATCCGCCAGGGCGCGCAGCGCTTCGGCCTGGTCGTGGACACGCTGCTGGGCGAATGGCAAACCGTGATCAAGCCGTTGTCCAAGGTCTTCGCACAGGTCAAGGGCATCAGTGGCTCCAGCATCCTGGGCAGCGGCGATGTCGCGCTGATTCTGGATGTGCCCAGCCTGCTCCAGCAATTGCATCCCAACCAGGACGCCCTGGCGGCCTGAGCGTTTACACCATCACTCCCCACATCACCGCGTTCTTCGTTGTTCCCTGACCCCAGGAAGCTGCCGCCATGTCACACCGTCTCCCGATCGCCACGCAGTTGTGGTTCACCGCCGCTCTCGCCCTTGCCCTGCCCGTCGTGGTGGTGGTCGCCGGCTTCGCCCTGACGCTGTCGCACGGCGCCCTGCTCGCCGCCAGCGTACTCGCCGCAGTTGTCAGCGGCGCATTGCTGGTCCGCGCGATCCGCATCGCAACCGGCTCTCTGGAGCTTGCCACCACCACGCTGGATGCATTCGCGCGCGGCAACTTCGCCGTCGCCCTGCCGCAGCTGCGCGACGAGCAGGCCTGCGAGGTGCTGCGTGCGCTGCGCAAGGTGCAGAGCAACATCGCCCACGTCAACGACGAGATCAACCGCGTCTCGCAGGAACACGACGCTGGCGAGATCGATGTCCGTATCGACGTGGCGCGTTTCGACGGCGACTTCCGCACGATGGGCGAAGGCATCAACCGCATGGTCGCCAACCATATCGCGGTGAAGAAACAGGCCATGGCCTGCGTGGCCGAGTTCGGCCGCGGCAACTTCTCCGCCGAGCTCGAGCGCCTGCCGGGCAAGAAGGCCTTCATCAACGAGATCGTCGACCAGATCCGCGGCAACCTCACCGGCATGGTCGCCGAGGTCAACCGCATGGCGAGCGAGCACGATGCCGGCGATATCGACGTGGTCATCGACACGCAACGTTTCACCGGCGATTTCCGCCGCATGGCCGAAGGCATCAATGCGATGGTCGCCAGCCACATCGCGGTCAAGAAGCAGGCCATCGCCTGCGTGGCCGAGTTCGGCCGCGGCAACTTCACCGCGCAGCTGCCGCTGCTGCCGGGCAAGAAGCGCTTCATCAACGACACCCTGGAACAGGTGCGGGGCAACCTCACCGGCCTGATCCGCGAGATCAACCACATGTCGGCCGAACACGAAGCCGGCGATATCGACGTGGTCATCGACAGCAGCGGCTTCGATGGCGATTTCCGCAGCATGGCCACCGGCATCAACCAGATGGTGGGCGCGCATATTGCAGTGAAGAAACTGGCGATGGGCGTGGTGGCCGAATTCGGTCGCGGCAACTTCGACGCCCCGCTGGCGCAGCTGCCGGGCAAGAAGGCCTTCATCAACGACACCGTCGAGCGGGCACGCGGCAACCTGCGCAGCATTTCCGAGGTGATCCAGGTGATGGGCGCGATGGCCGACGGCGACCTCACCCACACCGTGGAAGGCCGCTACGAAGGCGCCTTCGCCGACATGCAGCGCTACGTCAACACCACCATGAGCCGGCTGACCGAGATCGTCGATGAGGTCAACCGCAACGCCGAGAACCTGGCCAGCGCCTCGGAACAGGTCAGTGCCACTGCGCAGGCGCTTGCACAGGCCGCCAGCGAGCAGGCAGCCGGCGTGGAAGAAACCAGCGCCTCGCTGGAACAGATGACCGCTTCCATCGCACAGAACACCGAGAACGCGCGCGTCACCGACAGCATGGCCGCCAAGGCCGCCAGCGAAGCGGCCGACGGCGGCGACACCGTGCGCGCCACCGTGGTGGCGATGAAGGACATCGCCAAGAAGATCGGCATCATCGACGACATCGCCTACCAGACCAACCTGCTCGCGCTCAACGCCGCCATCGAGGCCGCGCGCGCCGGCGAGCACGGCAAGGGCTTTGCGGTGGTCGCGGCGGAAGTGCGCAAGCTGGCCGAGCGCAGCCAGATCGCCGCGCAGGAAATCGGCGAGGTGGCCGGTTCCAGCGTGGAGCTGGCCGAAAGCGCCGGCCGCGTGCTCGGCGAGATGGTGCCCTCGATCCGCCGCACCTCCGATCTGGTGCAGGAAATCGCCGCCGCCTCCGAGGAACAGACCGCCGGCGTCAGCCAGATCAATACTGCCGTCGGCCAGTTGAACCAGACCACGCAGTCGGCCGCGGCCAATGCCGAAGAGCTGGCCGCCACCTCGGAGGAAATGAGCGCGCAGGCCGAGCAGCTGCAGCAGTTGATGGGCTTCTTCCGGCTCGGCAATGGCGGCCGCGCCGTGGCTTCAGGCAGCAGCAAGCCGGGTCCGCGCCGGATCGCGCCGCACAGCAACAGCACCGCGCTCAGCGCGCCACCGCGGCGCACCAACGTGCGCCAGATCAGCGCAGTGGCGGCCACCGCCGATGCGATCGACGAATCGCAGTTCGCCAGCTTCTGAGGAACCGACGATGCAATCGCACAGCGCAGCCATCACCACCAGTGCGCCGTCCTCGACGGCACCACAGCAATACCTGACCTTTCTGCTGGGCACGGAGATGTTCGGCCTGGGCATTCTCGGCATCAAGGAAATCATCGAGTACCGCACGCCAACCGACGTGCCGATGATGCCGCCGGCCCTGCGCGGGGTGATCAACCTGCGCGGCGCGGTGGTGCCGGTGGTGGATCTGCAGCAACGCTTCGGCCGCAGCGCCAGCGCAATCACCAAGCGCAGCTGCATCGTGATCGTGGAGATCGCCCATGGCGGTACGCAGCAGGTGCTCGGTTTGCTGGTGGATGCGGTCAGCGAAGTGCTGGACATCGCGCCCGACGACATCGCCGGCGCGCCCAGCTTCGGCGCCGGCATCGCCCGCGATTTCATCCAGGCCATGGCCAAGATCGGCCAGCGCTTCGTGATTCTGCTCGATGCCGATGCCGTGCTGAGCAACGACACCCTCGCCCAGCTTCCTGTCGCCGAGCTGGCGGCCTGACATGCTCCGCATGCACGCAAGGACTCCCATGCGCCCCACCCTTCTCTCCTGCAGCTGCGCGCTGGACGGCCCGGTATTGGTCGTCGACGACAGCGTGGTCCAGCGCGAGCATGCGATGGCGCTGTGCCGCCAACTGGGTGCCGTTGCGGTCGACGGCGCGGTGGACGGCCACGCTGCGCTGGCCTGGTTGAGCAGCGCCATCGCACCATCGCTGCTGCTGATCGATCTGGAAATGCCAGGCATGGACGGCGTGCAGCTGCTCGACGCGCTGGCGCGCGGCAAGTACAGCGTACCGGTGGTGGTGGTCTCGCAACGCGGTGGCGCCCTGATCGATGCGGTGATGCAGCTCAGCCGCAGCGCCGGCGTACGCGTGCTCGGCGGTATCGAAAAACCGATGCATCTGCAGGACCTGGCCACCGTGCTGGAGTGCGAACCCGAACTCGCCGCCAACCCGACGGTATTTGCGCCGATGCCGATCTCGCCGCTGATGTCCAGCGGTGGCGCGGCCGCGTCGCGACTGGACCGCGCCATGCGCCGCGGCGAAATCCGTGTGGCCTATCAACCCAAACTCGATCTCAAGGATGGCCGCCTGCGCGGTGTGGAAGCGCTCGCCCGCTGGCGCCGCCCGCAAGGCGACATGATCGGACCGGACCGCTTCATCCCGCTGGCCGAACGCGAAGGCCTGATCCACGCATTGACCCAGCAGGTGATCGACAAGGCGATCGCGCAATTGGTGGACTGGCGTGCAGAAGGCTTCGCACTGAGCCTGGCACTGAACCTGTCACCCAATCTGCTCAGCGAGCAGGGTTTTCTCGAACAGCTATGCGGCAAGCTGAGCGACAACGGCCTGAGCCCCGCCGATCTGGTGCTGGAACTCACCGAAAGCGCCATCGTGGAGCCGGCCAATGCCTTGAGCATGCTGGCGCGACTGCGTCTGCATGGCTTTGGTCTGTCGATCGACGATTACGGCACGGGATTCTCCTCGCTGCAGCGCCTGGCCAGCATTCCGTTCACCGAACTCAAACTGGACCGCAGCTTCGTGCATGCCGCGCATCGCAGCCGCAGCCAGCGCACCGTGCTCGAATCCACATTGGAACTGGCGCACCGGCTTGAACTGACTGCCGTGGCCGAGGGCGTGGAAACACCCGAGGACTGGCGCCTGCTGCGCGAGCTCGGCTGCGATCTGGCGCAAGGCTATCTGATGGGCTCGCCGATGCCCGGGCCGATGCTGTCGGAATGGTGGCGCGAACACGCCGTGCGCATCGCGCGCCTGAGCAACAGCGCGCTGGCCAGCGATGCGGATGTCGCCTGACCATGAGCACCGCCACCGCCATCACCGAACAGGAATTCGGCCGCTTCCAGCGCTTCATCTTCGAAGCGGCCGGCATCAGCATTTCCTCCGGCAAAAAAGCCATGTTGTGCGGCCGCCTGGGCAAGCGCCTGCGCGAACATCAGTTCAGCAACTACACGCAGTATCTGCAGTTGCTGGAGAGCCGCCAGGACCGCGCCGAGATCCAGACCGCGATCGACCTGCTGACCACCAACGAAACCTATTTTTTCCGCGAGCCCAAGCACTTCGAGCTGCTGCGCAAGCTGGCCGGCGACCATCGCGGCGGTCTGCCGTTGCGTTGCTGGAGCGCAGCCAGCTCCAGCGGCGAAGAGGCCTACAGCATGGCGATGGTGCTGGACGACACCTTGCAAGGCCGCCCGTTCGAGGTGGTTGGCAGCGACATCAGCACCCGCGTGCTGGCCAAGGCACGCACCGGGCATTACGCCCTGCAGCGCATCGACGGCATTCCGCAGGCGTATCTCAAACGCTATTGCCTGCGTGGCCAGGGCGAGTACGACGGCACCTTGCTGGTGGAACGCCGGCTGCGCGATCGGGTGAAGTTCGTGCACGCCAACCTCAATACCGCGTTGCCGGCGCTGGGCAGCTTCGATGCGATCTTCCTGCGCAACGTCATGATCTATTTCAATGGCCAGACCAAGCGCGAGGTCATCCTGCGCGTGCTGTCCAATCTCAAATCGGGCGGGCATTTCTGCATCGGCCATTCGGAAAGCCTGAGCGAACTCGACATCGATCTGGTCCAGGTGGCACCCTCGATTTTCCGCAAGGCCTGAGCCAAGGATCCGCCGTGTCGACAGTCTTCAACCGCCCCGCCCCCAGCCCGGCTGCCAGCACCAAGACCATCAAGGCCATGGTCGTCGACGACTCGGCGGTGGTGCGCCAGGTGCTGGTGAGCGTGCTCAACGACGCGGCCGACATCGAGGTCATCTCCACTGCAGCCGACCCGCTGCTGGCGATCGAGAAGATGCGCAAGCAATGGCCGGACGTGATCGTGCTGGATGTGGAAATGCCGCGCATGGACGGCATCACCTTCCTGCGCAAGATCATGAGCGAGCGCCCCACCCCGGTGGTGATCTGCTCCACGCTCACCGAAAAAGGCGCGCGCGTCACCATGGATGCGCTGGCCGCCGGCGCGGTGGCGGTGGTGACCAAACCGCGGCTGGGGCTCAAGCAATTCCTCACCGATTCGGCCGACGAACTGGTCAATACGGTGCGCAGCGCCGCACGCGCCAACGTCAAACGGCTGGCCGCGCGCGTCACTGCGGTGCCGTTGGAAGCGGAGGTCAAGCACACCGCCGATGTGATCCTGCCGGCGCAGAGCGGGCGCGCGCTGGCGCAGACCACCGAGCGCATCGTCGCCATCGGCACCTCCACCGGCGGCACCCAGGCGCTGGAAGAAGTGCTGACCGCGTTGCCGCGCGTGTGCCCCGGCATCGTGATCGTGCAGCACATGCCGGAGAAATTCACTGCTGCCTTCGCCGCGCGCCTGAATGGTTTGTGCCAGATCGCAGTGAAAGAGGCCGCCAACAACGATCGGGTGATGCCGGGCCGCGCGTTGATCGCACCCGGCGGCAAGCACCTGCTGCTGCGCCGCAGTGGCGCGCAATATTTTGTCGAAGTGATGGAAGGCCCGCCGGTCAACCGGCACCGTCCGTCGGTGGATGTGCTGTTCCGCTCGGCCGCGCGCGCGGCCGGCAGCAATGCGCTGGGCATCATCATGACCGGGATGGGCGACGACGGCGCCGCCGGGCTGCTGGAGATGCGTCAGGCCGGCGCACGCACCGTGGCGCAGGACGAACACACCAGCATCGTGTTCGGCATGCCCAAGGAAGCGATCAAACGCGGCGGCGCCGACCGCATCCTGCCGCTGGGCGCGATGGCACGCGAGATCGTGACGCAGCTGCAGTAACGCGCTGCGCGAAGAGCACGGGCGTTACAACTGCGACTCCAACGGCAACCAGCCCATCACCGTCGCTGCACCACGCCGCCACACGCTCGCTGCCGGCTCACGCGACCACACTTCGGGCGGTTGCGCCGCATCGTCGTGCCAGCGCAGCTCACCCTGGTCCAGGGTCACGCGATAACTCAGCGCTGCACTGACCTTGTGGCTGTACAAGCGTTCCAACTCTGCGGTCACAGTGCGGTCGTCGAACAGCAAACCCATCTCGGTATTGAGGTTCATCGAGCGCGGATCGAGGTTGAACGATCCGATGAAACCGCTGCTGTCGTCCACCACAAACGCCTTGGTATGCAGGCTGGCCCCGCTGGACCCGAACAGGCTGCCGTCCGGCTTGCCCATCGGCTTGAGCTCGTGCAGGCGCACGCCTTGCGTGAGCAAGGGCACCCGGTAATCGGCGTAACCGCTGTGCACCGCCACCACGTCATTGGCAGCCAACGAATTGGTCAACACGCTGACGCGCACATTGCGCCGACGCAACGCGCCGATCCAGCGCATGCCTTCTTCACCCGGCACGAAATACGGCGAAATCACTTTCAATTCGCGCTGCGCGTGCGCCATCTCGCCGATCAAGGTCGGCGTCATCCAGTCCGCTTGCGGCGGCGCGCCCTCGGCCTTTTCTTGCGGGTCGGAGACGATGCGCGCCCGATCCAGCCAATGCACCTTGCGCTCGCCCTGCGTCAACGCCTGCACGCTGGGCGATCGACGCAGCCGCTCCACGTAGGGATGCGCGCGTGCCGATTCCAGCCCGGCATCCAGACTGCCGCGCAACGCATCCAGTGCCTGCGGCTTGGCCGTCACCAGCGCGGCCAGCGGCAGCGCATTGGGGCTGTTCCAGTAGGCATCGAACACCTGCTCGGCCTGGCCCACGGCCGGCCCCATCACCGCTGCGTCCATGTCCATGAAGTTGGTGTCGCGCGCCGCGTCGAAATACTCGTCGCCCACATTGCGGCCACCTACAACCGCGATGCGGCCATCGGCGATCCAGGCTTTGTTGTGCATGCGTCGGTTGATGCTGAACATGCGCAGCACCATCTCCACACCACGCATCAACGTGCCTTCGCGCGCGCGGGTGGGATTGAACAAGCGGATCTCGATCAACGGATGACTATCGAGTGCTGCCAGCACCGAATCGCTGCCGTGGATGTTCATGTCGTCCAGCAGCAGGCGCACGCGCACGCCGCGATCGGCCGCGTGCAACAGTTCGTTATGCAACAGGTTGCCGGTGAAATCGGCATGCCAGATGTAGTACTGCAGATCCAGGCTGCGCCCGGCCGCACGCGCGGTGAGCGCGCGCACCGCAAACGCATCGATATTGTCGGGCAGGATCACCATGCCGGTTTGATCGGCATGCGCCTGCTGCAACGGCGCGACGACGTGATCGATCGGCGTCGCCAATGCGGTGGCTGGCAACGCATGACTCGCCGGGCCACGCTGGCGATCGGCAAAGCGGCCGTAACCGTACAGCGACAGCACGCTACCCAGCACGAGCACCAGCGCCCCGATGCCGATCCATTTGAAGATGTTTCGCTTTGTCACTGCCGGCCCCGTATTGCAGAGCGCGGCAGTCTAGACGCTGCACACGCATGCCGATGTGCAGACGCTAGCGCACAAGCGAGCTCGACAAACCCCGCAAAAACAGCGGGTTTTCGGCGAGCACTGCCGCAACAGTGCTCGCCGGATGCAATCACGCTTACCAGACCGCGACGCGATCCTTGTCACCACGCACCATCGCATCGCCAGGCTTGCACTGGAATGCCTGCGCAAACGCCGGCATGTTCGACGGCGCACCATTGGCGCGGAAATTGGCCGGCGCATGCGGGTCGGTGTTCAAGCGCACGCGCAATTCGCCATCGGTGAAGTTGCGGCGCCACACCGTGGCCCAGTTCATGAAGAAGCGCTGATCCTGCGTATAGCCATCGATCTGTTTGTTGGCGTCCGGCTGTTCCTGCAACGCCATCTGCAATGCATCGAAGGCCACGGTCAGGCCACCGAGATCGCCAATGTTTTCGCCCAGGGTCAGCTTGCCTTTGACGTGTACGCCGGGGATCGCCTCGTAGCCATCGAACTGCGCCACCAGCTGATCGGTGCGCTGAGTGAACAGCTTGCGGTCCGCATCGGTCCACCAGGTATCGAAGTTGCCCTTGGCATCGAACTGGCTGCCCGAATCGTCGTAGCCATGCATCATCTCGTGCCCGATCACCGCGCCGATACCGCCGTAGTTCAACGCCGGGTCGGCCTTGGGATCGAAGAACGGCGGCTGCAAAATCGCCGCCGGGAACACGATCTCGTTGCGGGTGGCGTTGTAGTACGCGTTCACCGTTTGCGGGGTCATATGCCACTCACGCTTGTCGACCGGCTTGCCGATCTTGTCCAGCATGTAGCGATAGTTGAACGCCTGCGCGGCCTGCATATTGGCCAGAAACCCATCGCCACGGGTTTCCAGGCCCGACCAATCGCGCCACTGATCCGGGTAGCCGATCTTGGGCGTGAAGCTGGCCCATTTTTCCAATGCGCGCTGCTTGGTTTCCGCGCTCATCCAGTCGAGTTTTTCCAGTCGCGCCTTGAGCGCGACGGAGAGGTTCCGCACCAGCTGCTGCATCTGCTCCTTCGACTCGGCAGAGAACGCAGATTGCACATAGAGCTGGCCCAGCGCCTCGCCCATTGCCTCGTTGACAGCGTTCAAGGTGCGCTTCCAGCGCGGCAGCATGTCTTTTTGACCACGCAGCGTCTTGGCGTAGAAATCGAAGTTGGCCTGCTCGAACGGCTTGGCCAGATACGGCGCTGCCTCATCCACGCTGTGGAAGCGCAGGTACGCCTTCCAGGTCTCCAGCGGCGTGTCGGCCAGCATTGCATCGAGCTCGGCGAAGTAGCCCGGCTGGCTCAACGAGAAGGTCCCTGCCGGTATTTTGAGCGCGCTGAAAAACGCCTGCCAATCGAAGTGCGGCGTCACTGCGTTGGCGCCGGCCACATCGACCGGGTTGTAGCGCTTGGCCGGGTCGCGCAGTTCGATGCGCGACAGCGAGGCATTGGCCAGGCGCGTTTCGAACGCCATCACCGCCTTGGCCTGCGTGGCCGCCTGCGCTGCCGGAACGCCGGACAATTCCAGCACGCGTGCGATGTAGGCCACGTACTGCTCGCGGATCCTGGCCTGCGCCGGATCGGTGTAATAGCCCTTCTCGGGCAGGCCCAGACCGCCCTGCCCCGCGTAGGCGATCATCTGCTCGGAATGCTTGTAATCGGCATTGGCGCCGAACGAGAACATGAAGCCCTGGCCCTGCGCATAGCTGTCGCGCAACCACGCCGCGATGGCCGGCGCATCGGTCAGCGCATCGATGGCCTTCAACTGCGGCTGCAGCGGGGCGATGCCGGTCTTGTCGATCGCCGCCTCGTACGAGCCGGTGCGCCACAGGTCGGCGATCTTGGCATCCACCGAGCCGGCCGACAGATTGCCGCGCGCCAGTTGCTCCACCAATGCATGCTGGATGGTCAAGGAACGCTCGGCCAGCACTTCGAAACTGCCCCAGCTGGTGCGATCGGGCGGCACCGGGTTGGCCTTGAGCCACTTGGCGTTGACGAATTCGTTGAGGTCCTGGCACGCGTTGATGGCCGGATCCAGATCGTTGATGCCGAACGCCACGATCGGCGCATCGAGCTTGGAGACATCCACCCTGGTCGGCGCGGCCTGTGGCGCAGTAAACGCCGGCTTTGCAGCGTCATCGGATTTGCCACACGCCGACAGCATCGCCGCGATAGCCACCGCAAGCGATAGCGGGGCGAACTTGCTCAACATCATTGAACTCTCCAAGGCACAAGACCGCGTCATGCGCAGTCGAAAAGTAGGCGATCGTCCGAAAGACAATCACGCAAGTCATTGCAGCGACACCACGACGCCCTGACGTCAGAAATCGCGCTTTGGGGAAAAATCATCTATGCCATCCAACCGGGCGCTCACGACGTCCTGTCGTCAACTGATCGAACGCTGCGTTCCGGCGCATGACGCGCCATCGAATGCAGTTACTTGCGTGCGTAAAACGGTGCCATCAACAGGTACACCGGATACGCCAACACCATCAGCACCAGCGCGATCTCATGCCCGGAAGCTGCGTCCGCCCAGGATTCCATCTGCCGCGACGGCCCAAACAGCCCGAACGCCAGCAGCAACACCCCAACGACGCAGATCAGCAGCGTCACCCCCATCGCCGAACCGGACACACGGCCATTGGCCAGCACACCGAACGCACCGCCCCCACCGGCCAACAGCAGCCCCAACGTCACCAGATACGCGCGGCAGTAAGTGGCACTCATCTGCTGCGTTTTACGTTTGCCGGACATCATGTCTCCCCTGCAAGAACACCCGCATGCGGCGCCTGTTCGATCCACGAACAGACACCGCTCACGCTTCAAACCCGCACGCCTCATCGACCGCGCGAAGCGAAACCCGCGACGCGCTACGCGCAATGCACGCAGCGCAGCCAGCGAATGCCGCGCTTACTTCGCCTTGCCCTGATTGGCCACCGCTTCGGCAGCGCGCTTGGCCGCTTCCGGGTCGCCCAGGTAGCGAAAGCTCCGCACCTGCAGCTCGTCGTCCAGCTCGAACAGCAAGGGGATGCCGGTCGGGATGTTGAGCTCCAGGATCTGCTCGTTGGAGACAGCATTGAGGTACTTGTACAGCGCGCGCAGCGAGTTGCCGTGCGCGGTCACCAGCACGGTCTGCCCGGCCTTCAACTGCGGCGCGATCGCGTCGTGCCAGTACGGCAGCACGCGCACCAGCGTGGTCGCCAGCGATTCGGTGCCCGGCAATGCATTGCGATCCAGCGTGGCGTAACGGCGGTCGTGGCACGGATGACCCGGATCGTCGACATCCATCGCCGGCGGCGGAATGTCGTAGGAACGGCGCCAGATCTTGACCTGTTCCTCGCCGTGCTTGGCGGCGGTTTCGGCCTTGTCCAGGCCCTGCAGGCCGCCGTAATGGCGCTCGTTGAGGCGCCAGCTCTTGGACACCGGCAGCCAGTCCTGGTCGAGCTCCTTCAAAGCGCCCTGCAGCGTGTGGATGGCGCGCTTGAGCACCGAGGTGTGGGCCGCATCGAACTGCAGGCCCTCGTCCTTCATCAGCTTGCCGGCCGCAGCGGCTTCCTGGCGGCCCTGCTCGGTGAGTTCCACATCCACCCAGCCGGTGAAACGGTTGTCCAGATTCCATTGGCTCTGGCCATGGCGCAGCAGTACGAGTTTGCGGGTCACTCAGGTTCTCCGATGGGGGCCGATCAGTCTGCGATTGTAGCGGCAGCCAGCGCATCGCTGGCGTGCACGAGATCGCCACGTGCGGCGCGCGATGCTGTGACCATGCAAGCGACGAACACTCCCGTCTTTGCCGGTTGGGACGGCAGCATCCTTCAGGCAAGACAGTTGCAACAGCAACTGGCACAGCGCGTGGTGGTGCAGGATCAAGTCAGTACGGCACCGCAGGTGCTGGCCGGTTTCGACGTCGGCTTCGAAGACGATGGCCAGACCACGCGCGCCGCAGCGGTGCTGCTGGATGCGCACACGCTGCTGCTGGAAACGCATGTGGCGCGCTTGCCCACCTCGATGCCGTATGTGCCCGGCCTGCTCAGTTTTCGCGAACTGCCTGCGTTGCTGCAGGCACTGGCCCTGCTCTCGCGCACGCCTGATCTGGTCTTCATCGACGGACAGGGCATCGCGCATCCGCGCAAGCTGGGCATCGCCGCGCATTTCGGCGTGGTGACCGGGTTGCCGTGCATCGGGGTGGCCAAGCAGCGCCTGGCCGGCAGCTTTACCGAACCCGGACCCGAACGCGGCGAGCACAGCCCGATCCTGCTCGGCGGCGCGCAGATCGGCTGGGCGCTGCGCAGCAAGCCGCGCTGCAACCCGCTGATCGTCTCGCCCGGGCATCGCGTCTCCATGCAGGGCGCGCTCAAGTGGACACTGCGCACGCTGCGCGCGTATCGCCTGCCCGAGCCCACGCGTCTGGCCGACCGGCTGGCCTCGCGCCGTGGCGAGGTCGTCCTGCAAGGGATGGGGCCAGGCACGCTGTTTTGACCCGCAGCGTCAGTTGCGATCACAGCGCACACTGGTATTTCAAGCATCAAAGAAGCCTGACGCCCCCTAGCCGCCTGGGATAGGCATTGCATGATGCTCAGAAGGCGTCTTGACGCCCGCCATGTTGCTGATGCCATCGCGACTCTTCGGCGAACCACTTCCATAGGCACGCAGCCGTCTTGGAGCGGCTAACAAAACCTAGCGAGCGGTCGTCAGGTGGGCGCGGGCGGCGCTCAGAATCGGAGTGTACACAGGGGTACGTGCCGATTCCGGTCACCGACCGCGCCCGCCTGGCGGCCGCGCAGTCGTTTGGTTAGCTGTTCTTACTGAATCTTTGCTCCGATGCTCGTTGTATTGATGGTGAAAATCACGCTATCTCTCAGCGTAATGAATTGCGTGTTGACGCTTGCGACCCCAGTTCCCTCACGGCAATCGAGCGTGCTCATCCCCATGACGGTGTACTGGACGTTCTTGTCGATGTTCTTCAAGCGATTTTTCGCTCCGCCAAGCTTGAGACACAGCCGAGGGCCACGTAGATCCGTCAGCAATAGTGCCTTGACGCTAGGCGACGAATTGAAGGCATACACCTTGACCACACCAGAAATGCGAGGATCGCGCGCCTGTGCAAAAGGAACAACAACCATCATGGCGCAAACATATAACGCCACACGGAATTTGCTGCGGCTTCCCGATAAAAACATCATTGGCATTTCTCCAGAGCAATGAATGGCAACGTGAAATACAGCGTGCACGCCGGCCCTTGAACGTCACAGCGCGTCAAGTAGGCGCGTAATGCTATTTACCGCCGCCGCACAGCACGTGACCGAACATCACCTCCCCGTCTTCAAGAACGAAGATTCCACTGGTGCAGCGGCCTTGATGAGTCAGCCCTGCAGGACGGGTCACAAGATCGCCAGGACGCGCCGGCTTCCGCACATGCGTACAACCCTGCGACCATCGACCATGGACCCACGCCTGCCGAAGCCAATGCCAGATGGATTCAGGTGTGGGAAGCTACGCGCGACTTCGTCGCGAGCCACCGCCATGACCACCTTGATCGCCCCACGCGTGCACGACATCGGCGGGCTGCAAGTGCGTCGCGCCGTGCCCACCTTGCAGGCGCGCAGTGTGGGACCGTTCGTGTTCGTCGACCAGATGGGCCCGGCCGTGCTGGAACCGGATCACGGCATCGACGTGCGCCCGCATCCGCATATCGGCCTGACCACGGTCACCTTCCTGTGGTCCGGCGAGATCGGCCACCGCGACACGCTCGGCTCCGATCAGGTGATTCGCGCCGGCGACGTCAACTGGATGACCGCCGGCCGCGGCATCGCCCATTCCGAACGCACGCCCGGCCCCGAGCGCGCCCGCGCGCACGCGTTGCACGGCATGCAGACCTGGGTCGCGCTGCCGCGCTCGGCCGAAGAAACCGCACCGGCGTTCTATCACCATGCCGCCGCCAGCCTGCCGCAACAACGCCGCGCTGGCGCCTTGCTGCGCGTGATCGCCGGACGTGCCTATGGCGAAGAATCGCCGGTCAAGGTCTTCAGCGATACGCTCAACGTGGCGATCGATCTGCAGCCCGATGCCGAAATCGACCTGGACACCGGCCACCTCGAACGCGCGCTCTACATTCTGGAAGGCGATGCGCAACTGGATGGCGCGGATGTTCCTGCCCGCCATCTGATCATTCCCTCGCCCGGCGCGCGCGGACGGCTGCGTGCCAGGCGCCGGTCAAGGCGATGCTGCTCGGCGGCGAGCCGCTGGATGGCCCGCGTCACCTATGGTGGAACTTCGTGTCCAGCTCCAAGGAGCGCATCGAGCAGGCCAAGGACGACTGGCAGGCCGGTCGTTTCGGCAGCATTCCCGGCGACGACAAGGAATTCATTCCATTGCCGGAAACCCCGGCGCCCAAGCCGGTCAACTACCCCTGAAGACAGCGATACGGGCGCGGTGATGCGCCAAGTCTCGAATCGATCCCGAAGCCCGGGTGCCCCTGCGCACAGCCGATTCCAGCCATGCTTGCGACCACGCTTGAGCTTGCAGACAAAACTGTGGTAGTGATGTCGCTCTAGGTCGGGGGCATGTTGCGTGCGAGGCACAGCCGGGCGGGGAGCGCACGGGCTGTGACGACGACACGCTGGAAGGCATCGCCCCTGCGCAGTCATCCATCGCCGGGGAACACTTGAATGAAGTCCGCATCCTGCCTTGTCGGCCTGAGCTTGCTGTTGGCCGCCGCCACCGCTTACGCACAAACCTCGCCGGTCTGCCCGCCACTGCCGCCGGCCTCCGGCCTGCAATGGAACGAACTCGCAGGCGCCGACTATCTGGTCTGCAAGGCCGTGACGGCCGACGGTCGCCAGGTCGTGGGCGTCATGCTCACCACCCGCGACCCGGCAATGACGCTGGCACGCGACCGACGCGCCGAAAAAGGCCAGATCCAGCAGGAAGATTTTTACTGGTACAAGCTCGATCTGGGCGGCCGTCAGATGCCGGGCATGGAATCGCGCCGCGTCACCGTGGTCGAGCTGGGCAAGAAGCGCTACGCGCAGCTGTGGATCGACGGCGCCAATACCGAAGAGCTGGCCCTGATGCAGTCGCTGGTGCAGAACATGGATCTGCAGCCGGCCAGCCTGGCGTTACAGCGCTAAACCCATCCAGGCTGCAATCCACGCGGCGTGATGCTCAAGCAGCGATGAGCGATGACCAGCGACGAGCTAACCGTCGCTGATCGGCCGGCCGGGCCGCGTCGCGCATTCTCAGGTCTGGGTTGTTCCAGTGTCTGCCACTGTGCCGGTTTGCAATGCGCTGTCGATTTGCACCTGCCCGGTCAGCAGGCGATGGATCGGGCATTTCTCGGCCACTTCCAGCAGGCGCGTGCGCTGATCCTCATCCAGCGCACCGTCGAGCACGATCTCACGCGTGATCACCGTGCCCGCAGCGCCGCGCTGGGCGTAATGCAGATGCACATGCACCGCCGTCAGCGGCCACTGCTTGCGCGCTGCCACCATCGACACCGTGATCGCAGTGCAGGCACCCAACGCGCCCAACACCTGCGACTCGGGATCCGGCCCGGCGTCGGCACCGCCGTTGGCCGGCCGGGTGTCGCCGCTCCAGGTGTGCCGACCATCGTGGATGCTCACGGTGTACGGCACTGCGCCGGTGCTGACGCTGACGGGTCTGTCACTCATGACGCTCTCCCACGGTGGCTCGAGCGGGCCGGTTCAAAACCGACCCTCCTGGAAATCGACGAAGGCCTGCATCAATTCCTGCTTGGTATTCATCACGAACGGGCCGTGCCGCATCACCGGCTCGTTGAGCGGGCGGCCCGCGACCAGGATCAGCTGCGCACCCTCGGCACCGGCGTGCAGCGTCAAACGCTCGCCACCGCCCAGCACCGCCAGCTCCTGCGCCGGCAGCGCACGCGCGGCATCGCCCTCGCCCACCGTCAGCGCGCCTTCGAAGGCATACGCAAACGCGTTGTGCCCGCTGGGCAGCACGTAGTCCCAGCTGACGTTCGGCGCGAGTGCGATATCCAGATACAGCGGGTCGGTGGCAGGTTGCACGATCGGCCCGCGCACCTGGCCCACGGTTCCGGCGATCACCTTGACCGTCACACCGGGCGCCGGCTGCGCGATCGGAATGCTCTCCGGTGCGTATTCCTGATACTTGGGCTCGGTCATCTTGTCGCGCGCCGGCAGGTTCACCCACAGCTGGAAGCCGCGCATGCGCCCGGATTCCTGCTCGGGCATTTCCGAATGGATCAGCCCGCGCCCGGCAGTCATCCACTGCACGCTGCCCGGGGTCAGCAGGCCCTCGTTGCCGTGGTTGTCCTTGTGCCGCATGCGGCCGTCGAGCATGTAGGTCACCGTCTCGAAGCCGCGATGCGGGTGGCTGGGGAATCCGGCCAGGTAGTCTTCGGCCTTGTCGGTACCGAACTCGTCCAGCATCAGAAACGGATCCAGGTCCGGCAGCTGTTGGGTGCCGATCACGCGGGTCAGCTTGACCCCGGCTCCGTCGGAGGTGGGCATGCCGCGAATCGTGCGCAGCACCGCTGCGGTGGTGGAGGTGGCGCTCATCGAACTCTCCCTGTGCGGATTGAATAGCCTCACATGATGGATGCGCGCGACAGGCGTCCCAACCGCGGCCGGCGCAACCGATCGTTCTATTGCCTGGCTGCCGCGTCCGGCTGCTGCGGCTGACTGCCACGACGCGATCGCCCACTGCAGCCAAGACCCTCTACAACTAAAGTTTTACTCCGGCCCGGAACGGCGCCATTGACCGCAGGCAGGCAGGGGGTGACCCTTAAGTGAATCGTTCCTGAGGGGCATGCATGAAAGGGTTCTCGAAGTTGGCCTGGGGCGCGCTGGCGCTGCTGGCCGCGTTCTGTCTGGGTACCGTGGCGCTCAGGCGCGGCGAACATATCAACGCGTTGTGGATCGTGGTTGCCGCCGTCTCGATCTATCTGATCGCCTACCGGTTCTACAGCCTGTTCATCGCCGACAAGGTGATGCAGCTGGATATCACCCGCGCCACGCCAGCGGTGAGCAATAACGACGGCCTGGACTACGTGCCCACCAACAAGCATGTGCTGTTCGGCCACCACTTCGCCGCGATTGCCGGCGCCGGGCCCTTGGTCGGCCCGGTGCTTGCCGCACAGATGGGCTACCTGCCCGGGCTGCTGTGGCTGGTGGTGGGCGTGGTGTTTGCCGGCGCAGTGCAGGACTTCGTGGTGCTGTTTCTGTCCAGCCGCCGCAACGGCCGCTCGCTGGGCGATCTGGTGCGCGAGGAAATGGGCCAGGTGCCCGGCACCATCGCCTTGTTCGGCGCCTTCCTGATCATGATCATCATCCTGGCGGTGCTGGCGATGGTGGTGGTCAAGGCATTGGCGGAAAGCCCGTGGGGCATGTTCACGGTGATCGCCACGATGCCGATCGCGTTGATGATGGGCGTGTACATGCGCTACATCCGGGTCGGCAAGATCGGCGAGATTTCGGTGGTCGGGCTGATCCTGTTGCTGGGCGCGATCTGGCTGGGCGGCAAGGTTGCCGCCGACCCGAGCTGGGGCCCGGCCTTCACCTTCACCGCCAAGCAGATCACCTGGATGTTGATCGGCTATGGCTTCGTCGCCTCGGTGTTGCCGGTGTGGCTGCTGCTGGCACCGCGCGATTACCTGTCCACCTTCCTCAAGATCGGCACGATCCTGGCGCTGGCGATTGGCATCCTGGTGGTCATGCCGGACCTCAAGATGCCGGCCCTGACCCAGTTCGCTTCCACCGGCGACGGCCCGGTATGGAAGGGCGGCATCTTCCCGTTCCTGTTCATCACGATTGCGTGTGGCGCAGTCTCCGGCTTCCACGCGCTGATCGCCTCGGGCACCACGCCCAAGCTGCTCGCCAACGAAGGCCACATGCGCTACATCGGCTATGGCGGCATGTTGATGGAATCGTTCGTGGCGGTGATGGCGCTGGTAGCGGCCTCGATCATCGAGCCGGGCATCTACTTCGCGATGAACAGCCCTGCTTCGCTGGTCGGCAGCGACACCGTGGCGGTGGCCGCAAAAGTCTCCGAGTGGGGCTTTGCGATCACTCCCGAGATTTTGGAAGCCACCGCAAAGGACATCGGCGAGCACAGCATCCTGGCACGCGCCGGTGGTGCGCCCACACTGGCCGTGGGGATCGCGCAGATCCTGCACCAGCTGCTGCCGGGCGAAGACACCATGGCGTTCTGGTACCACTTCGCCATCCTGTTCGAAGCGCTGTTCATCCTCACCGCGGTGGATGCGGGTACGCGCGCGGGCCGCTTCATGCTGCAGGACCTGCTGGGCAACTTCATCCCGGCATTGAAGAAGACCGAGTCGTGGACCGCCAACATCATCGCCACCGCCGGGTGCGTGGCGCTGTGGGGGTATCTGCTTTACACCGGGGTGATCGATCCGTTCGGCGGCATCCAGACCTTGTGGCCGTTGTTCGGCATCTCCAACCAGATGCTGGCCGGGATCGCGCTGATGCTGGGCACGGTGGTGCTGTTCAAGATGAAGCGCGATCGCTACGCCTGGGTCACCATCGTGCCGGCGCTGTGGCTGCTGATCTGCACCACCTATGCAGGGCTGATCAAGATCTTCGACAGCAACCCGGCGCAGGGTTTCCTGGCGCAGGCGCACAAGTATCAGGACGCGATCGCCAGCAACACCATCACCGCGCCGGCCAAGACGGTGGCGCAGATGCAGCAGATCGTCACCAACGCCTACGTCAACACGGGGCTGACGGTACTGTTCCTGTTCGTGGTGGGCTCGATCCTGATCTACGCGGTCAAGACCATCGTGATTGCGCGCCGCAACCCGCAGCGTAGCGACCGCGAAACCCCATACGTGGCCTTGCAGCCACATCAGATGGCGGACCTGTAATGGGCACCCAACTCGTCCTTGCCAGCCAATACCAGGTGCATCGCCGCATCTGGCGACGCCTGATCCAGACCGCACGCCTGTGCTGCGGCATTCCCGATTACGATAACTACGTGCGCCACATGCTGGAAAAACATCCCGACAAACCGGTGATGGACTACCCGGCCTTCTTCCGCGAGCGCCAGGACGCGCGGTACGGCGGCAAGAGCGGGTTTCGTTGCTGTTGATCGGTGATCGGTTGATCAAGAAGTAGAAACGCAACAGGGCGCGATGCGAATCGCGCCCTGTTGCGTTGATGTGGACGCGAGATCGCGGTTTTCTTTACGCGATTGGACATTTCGGTAGATTGGTTGCAGAGCGGCTGATCTGCGGATTTGCTGCAGGGCCCTTGCCCGCCCACCGTCGCGGGACACGCCGCAAGGTAGAGCGGCTGATCTGCGGCCTGGCTGCAGGGCCCTTGCCCGCCCACCATCGCGGGACACGCCGCAAGTACGTCCGTGTAGGCTCTTACGCGGCATCCATGCCGCGTAAGGTCCCGCGACGGTGGGCGGGCAAGGGCCGATCAGGATGGTCGGTGTGCATGGTTGCAAGCAGTGCAATACGCGCGTTTTTTAGATGACGGCGCGAATGATGGCGCTCTTGATCAGCGTCGCAACGCGAACGAATAATAGACTGGCTTTCAACGAAGCGGCCTACGAACTCTCTGGTGCGGTGCCCTCGCCGCTTGCGGGACCGTGTGGCGGCATGGATGCCGCCACCGAGCCTACATGGACGTACTTGCGGCGTGTCCCGCAAGCGGTGAGGGCACCGCGCGCTCGACCAACCAGGCTCTTGATCTAACGCATTTGACTGCAGCTAAACCAAACGACGACTCGACCTCCTCAGCCAGCGCGCTTTTGCGCGAGCCGCTCGAACAACGCGGGCAAATCGTGCATATCGTCGAACACCTCCAGCACGCCGATCCGTCGCAGGGTGTCGCCGTGCCCTTGCGGAATATGGCTGGCACCGGTAAAGCCCAGCACCTGCATGCCCGCCGCCAGTGCGGCAGTCGCACCGGTGGGGCTGTCTTCGATCACCAGACAACGCTGCGGCGCCACGCCCAGTGTGCGGGCGGTCAGCAGATAGACATCCGGCGCCGGCTTGGGCCGCTCCACCATATCGGCACTGAAGATATTGCCCGCCGCGCGTGCGGTGAGGCCGACGCGTTCGACCGAGGCGATCACATTGTGACGGCGGCTGTTGGAGGCTACCGCCAGCGGTAACGGAATCTGCTCCAGCGCGGCGCGCGCGCCTGCAATCGGCTGCACCTGCGCCTTGATCAAGGCTTCGCTGCGCGCCTGAATCTGTGCCAGCAACGTCTCTGGCAACTGCACCGAGAAATGCTCCTGCACCCGCAGCAACACCTCACGCGTGGTCTGTCCGAACGTGGTCCCCAGCAAATGCTCCAATGCCTCGGCCGGCACGAATGTAGCCAGTGCCTCACGCATCACTTGGTCCGCCAGTATCTCGCTGTCGACAAGCACACCATCGCAATCGCTGATCAGTAAGTCGTAGACCATTGCACCCATCTGCTCGCAAAGCACCATTATGCCGGCCAGGTTGTGACCGTTGGCTGTGGCCGGTTGCACGCGTGCGCGATGCCCGTCGTGATGCACAGACCAACGAGCGGTGGCAAGCGGACTGAACAAGTGAAATCCGCAGCGCCGGCCCATGTCACACAATCTTACCGCGCGCCCTTCGGGCAGCTGATAGGATCGGCCCCGCTGCGGAAGGACTTCATGCAGCGTCATCAGGAATGCGATCAGGAGAAGGAGATTTCGATGCAACCGCGATTCCCTGCCCTGCTCGTTCTTGCGACCTCGTTTCTCGCGGTCTCATGCACCGCCTCGCCCGGTGCCAAGGAGCAAACCACCATGTCAGCTACGCTGCAGGACCACACCGTCGCCTTCCGCGACCCCAGTCTGAGCGACATCGCCAAGGCCATCGCCCACGGCGACGTCGCCCGGATTCGTGCACTCGCACCCACTGTCGATCTCGCCGCACACGGCGATCAGAACGTCACCTTGCTGGAGTGGGCGATCTGGAACGAACAACCAAGCGCACTGGCCGCATTGCTCGACGCAGGCGCAGACCCGTCGTTGCCGGGCATGGATCAGGAAACGGTCGTGCATATGGCCGCGATGGCGCAGGACCCGGAGTATCTGCAGATCCTGTTGCAGCACAAGGCGCCGATCGATGTGGTCAGCGCGCGTGCGGGTTGGACGCCGCTGTTCCGCGCGGTGCAGAGCAAGCGCGATGCGCAGATCGATTTGCTGATCAAGGCCGGCGCCGATGTGCAGCGCGTCGACCACACCGGCAACAGCGTGCTGCATCTGGCCGCGCAGAGCGGCGCGGCGAGTGCTGCAGTGCTGCAACTGCTCAACGCCGGTGTGGACCCCACGCTGCGCAACGCGCAGCAGAAAACCTTCCAGGCCTATTTCTTCACTACCCCCGATCGCCTGCTCAATGCCAGCGGTCAACAGGTCAGGTCGGATGTGCGCGCATGGTTGAGCGCCCACAACATTCCCGTGGAAAGCAGCCGCTAAGCGGGCTTTTCGCACGACGAACGCAAGGAGCCGCGCATGAGCCCGTCAAATTCCACTGAGTCCTCCACACCGTTCGCAGAGTCGATCCGCGGGCAACAGCCACGCCCGGAAGATCAACAGTTTCCGGCCGTGCTGCAAGATCTGTATGCCACCGCGGCGCAGCGGCGCGCTGGCGGCGCCGAAACCTTCGCTGCCTTGCCCAACGGTTGGTCGCGCATGGACGACAGCGCGCTGCAACAAGCCGGCATCGACCCCAGCCTGCTGCACGACGCAAAAAGCGGTTTCGATGCCGCGTTCTACCGCAACGAGCAAGGCAATGTGGTGCTCGGCTTTTGCGGCACCGACGAGGGCAAGGACTGGAAGCACAACATCGGCCAGGGCCTGGGCTTGGACGACGCGCAGTATGCGTCGGCGATCCAGCTCGGTAGCCAGGCCAAGCAGGCCTTCGGCGACCAGGTGGTGATCTCCGGCCACTCGCTCGGCGGCGGTCTGGCAGCCGCATCGGCCATGGTCAACGACATTCCCGCAGTGACCTACAACGCCGCAGGCGTCAACGAGCGTACGCTGGAGCGGCAAGGTCTGGATGCATCGGCGGCCAAGGAATACGCCAGCAGCGAATTGATCCGCGGCTATCACGTCAAGAACGAGATTCTCACGCATCTGCAGGAAGACAGCATTCCGCTGAAATGGACGATGCCCAACGCGGCCGGCCACCAGATCGAGCTGCCGGAGCCGGATCCGTTGTCGTTCGGGCAGCGCCTGGTGCCGGGCATGATGCTCAAGCATCGGCTGGACCTGCATGGCATGGAGTCGGTGATCAAGGCGCAGGACATGCAGTCGCCGGGGCAGGCGCAGGGGCTGGCGCAGGGCACGACCCTGCACACCGGCAGCCAGCTGTTCAACGACGCGGTGGTGCAGCTGGACGGCCAGCGCGACCGCCTGGGGCTGCGCGACGATACTGCGTTTCTCAACACGGCCGCCAGCGTGGCCGCACGCGCAAGCAGCGATGGTCTGCAGCGGATCGATCATCTGGTACCCAACCGTGATGGCGACAGCCTGATTGCGGTGCAAGGCCGGATGGACGACCCGGCGCATCTACGTAGCCAGGTGCAGACTGCGGCGGCAGCCAACGAGCCGGCGCACGGCAATGTCGGTCAGTTGCAGCAGCAGAACCAGCAGCAGGCGCAATCGCAACAGCCTTCCCAGCAGCAGGAAGCGCAGCGGCGCGGCCTTCAGCAGTAATCGCGACCGGGCACTGGCGCTGACCAGTGCCGGCTCGAGATGGCTGCCAACACTCCGCAAGCGGTCCTCGAACGGATACGGCAGTGCATTCGGCGTCACGGCAAACGCGTGATAGCTCTCGCGTAATGCCGACACGCTTCCCCCGACGGCGCCCCAGTCACCGCGACAGGCTTTATCAGCCCGCCCCAGCCATCGCGCGCAAGGTGATGCCGACCAGATAGGCCAGATAGGTGCCGGTGGCATAGCCCATCGTGCCGAGCAGCACACCGACTGGCGCCAATGCCGGATGGAAAGCCGCAGCGACCACCGGCGCGGACGCAGGGCCACCGATGTTGGATTGCGAGCCGATCGCGAAATAGAAGAACGGCACCCGCAGCAACCGGCCCAGACCCCACAGCAGCGCGATGTGCACGGCGATCCAGATAAGCCCGAGCAGGAACAGCCATGGCCGGTCCAGCAGCGCCAGCAGATCCATCAGCATACCGATGCAGGCGATCAGGAAGTACAGCAGCAGCGTGCCGATTTTGGAGGCACCAGCCCCCTCCAGCGTACGGGCGCGGGTGAAGCTCAGCAGCAAGCCCAGGCTGGTCGCCAACACCACCACCCAGACGAACGGGGTGTCCAGACTGAACTGGCTGGCCCAGCTCAGGTTGGCCTTGCACCATGCCGCGAGCGGATTGGCCAGCGCATGCGCCAGGCCGACGCCGCCGAACGCCACCGCCACGATCACCATCAAATCGGCCAACGTGGGAATGCGCGCGTGTTCGGCCTGGAAGCGCGCCATGCGCTCCTGCAAGGCATCAAGCGCGCGGGTATCGGCACCGCTATGCGCATCGATGTTGCGCGCCCGCCCGGCCAGGAAGATCAGCACCGCCATCCACACATAACCGACGCCGACATCGACCACCGCAAACTGGCCGAAGGTGGTGGCATCCACATCGAACACTTCGCGCATCGCCAGCATGTTGGCGCCGCCGCCGATCCAGCTCCCGGCCAGCGCGGCCATGCCGGCCCAGGTATCGCCCGCCACGGTGGCCGGATGCAGCCAGCGCATCACCCAGAACGCGACCACCGCACCCAGCATGATGCTCAGCGAAGCGCCCAGGTACATGGCCACCAGCTTGGGCCCCAGCCCCAGGATCGCGCGCAGGTCGATGCTCAGGGTGAGCAGGATCAGCGCGGCCGGCAGCAGCACGTCGCGGGCGATCGGGTTGTACAGACGGGTGTTGGCACCGTCGATCAGGCCGACGGTGTTGTAGATGCCCGGCAGCAGATAGCACAACAACAAGGCCGGCACCACGGCATAAAAGCTCCGCCACGGGCCGCGCTCGCGCGAGGAGGTCCAGAACACCGCCCCCAAGGTGGCGGCGATCAAGCCGAAGACGACGATATCGTTTTGGATCAGCGCAGAACCGGCGACATTCACTACGGGCGGACATCCAGAAAGTGGCCGCCAATGCGCGGATCGACCTACAGCGGCCGATGGCATGAATCTAGCCGACCCGGGCCTCTACGCACACCCTGGTATCGATGCTGACACCAGCATCGTCACTACGAGCTTGCCGCCGAGATGATTCGTGGGCGTGCGGGAAAGCCAATCGCCGATGTCGCAGATGTAAAGCGAACAGAGGGAGTTCTAGATGTTTGTCAGACGCTCTCAGCCATACCGCCGCACCACGCGTTCGCCCTCGGCGGTCTTCAACACCACGCCGCTGGGCTGGCCAGTGGTCAGGCAATGCAGTCTGGCCATCGCCTCGGCGTTTTCCAACGCACCCTGCTCGCGCAGATAACGCAGCGGCGACCACTGCGGCCGGGTGACCCACCAGCCGCCCTGCTCGGGATGAATGCGTACAACGTAGCGGGACTCGTCCATCAGGCCTCCGGCCAGTGCGTGCAGCGATCGAACGATGGTGGGTAACGCGTGCGGGCTATCCCAGCGCGCTGCGTGGGAACGCGTTCTTCCATCAGCATGCCGACGTGCCCTTACTCAAGGGGCCGCGGGAGAGTGGCCAAGGGCCCCGCGTCCGGCATAGCCAGAATGTTCTCTCAATTATGGGAATACCGTCGGGTGGACACTGGCAGTGCGGTAGGAAAATTCTTACATGACACCGGTCAGGCGCAGCGCTACAGTCGATCCCGAGCGGCGAACAGACGTCGCGAGCGGCCGTCAGGTAGCGCGGACGGTGGCAGCGGGGAGGTCAATCGCGCTTGGGAAGTGCCTCGGGGGAGGAGTTGCATGCATCTGCTCAGGAAGTTCCAGTTTCCGGTCAAGTCCGCGCTGGTGGTGGGTTATGTCCTGGTGATCCGGGAAGCGATCGTCTTGTGGTCGTGAGTACGTCAGGCCTCTGACGCTCAGGCTGCCGGACAACGCGGACCGGGACCCGTCATGGCGTCTCAGTCCGCATCCACCCAGCCACGCTGTTGTGCAGCTGCCAGGTCGGTGGGCGTGTCCACGTCCAGGGCGAGCGCCGGTGCGCTCACGCAGCCCAGCGTCTGCACGTCCAGGCTGGCGAACAGGCCGCGCAGGCCGCTATCGGCCTGCAACGGCACATCTGCCCACGCGGCATGCGTCACCACTGCGGGGATGCCGCGTACCCCGGCGTAGCCGCTGGTGGCACACCCCGAGGCTGCATGACCGGCCTCTTCGAGTAGCGCACGCAGATGCGGCGCGTCCAGCGCGGGTTGGTCGCAGCCCAGGATCAGGCTGCGCCGCAGCGTGGTGTCGTCCTGCACGTAGTGCCGCAACGCGGCCAGGCTGGAGCCCATGCCGGCTGACCAGTTGCCGTGCCGCAGCACTTCCACCTCCAGGCCTTGCAGGACATCGGTCAGTGCATCGGCCTCTGCGCCCAGCACCACCACGCAGCGGCGCGGCGCGGTCTGCAGCGCGAGACGCGCGAAGCGACGCAACAGCGGCTCACCGTCGCGCATCAGCAATTGCTTGGAACGGCCCAGACGACGGCCGGCGCCTGCCGCCAGTATCAGTGCAGCATGATCGCTGCTCATGCGCTCGATGCCGTGTGGCGTGGCGACGAATTTCGCGGTGTCGGCTGTGACTCGCGCTGTGGACTGCCGACCTGCACAGTGCAGGCGGTAACTGTGCTTGCAGGCGACGGACATTGGTCAGCGTCGCGAGAGGCGTCGTCATAGTGATCAGAAAATACGGTCATGGCGACGTCGTGCGTATTGGGAATGCGCTCAGCGTAGAGATCCGAATGTGCGTGCGGGGTGACTACGTGCTGCGTGTCTACCGCGCATGTTTGTCAGGAGTACGCATCTCATCGGAATTGCGCTGTGGGCTATAGCGCCACGTTGCTTATCGAGCCAGGAATTCGCTGTATTCGTGTATCCACGCAGCGATTCGGCTGATCAGTAGGCAAGCGCTGTTGAACCAACCCGGGCCTTACATGCTGACGAATCTAATGCATGCCTATTAATGCATATTAGAAATAATTCGAATCAAGCAACGCGTGGATTGGATGAAATTCGGCGCTTCCGCTTTCAGGCAACCATCGGATCTGGAACGCTCGTGCACCCATTCAAGCGCAGCGGCATATCGCGTTACGCAACACGCGCATCAATACCGCGAGCCGCCGCATCACTTACCGCGGCCGCCTGCAGATCGGCCACCGCCTGTGTCGCCTCGGCGATGATGCCGAGCGCGATGGTGTGCGGCGAAGAGCGCCCCATGCGCCAGCCGGCCGGCAGTCGTAACCGGGCCAACGCTGCATCGTCGTGGCCGAGCGCACGCAGTGCCTGCAGGCGCGCTTCGCGTTTATGACGGCTACCCAGAATGCCGATACAGGCGACGTTGGATGCCAGCCCGCGATGCGCGACCTGCAGATCGATATCGCTGTCATGGGCTAGGCTGTACAACGCGCTGTCTGCATCCAGCACCAGGTCCTGCAACGCCTCGCTCAACGCGCGGCGATCGTAGTGTTCCGGGGCCAGGCCAGGCGGTGGTTCGCTGGGGCCGTGTGGTCGCAGCACGCGCAGCTCGATGCCCATCTGGCTGGCCAGGGTCACCAACACCAGCAGCGCAGGATCGGCGCCGACCAGCACCAATCGCAATGGCGGCCGATGCGTTCGCAGGAATTCGCTGGCGCGTACATCTTGCGTATTCGCCGGGTAGCGCACTGCGCCGAACTCCCGATCCAGCGCGACATGGAACGCGCGGCGATGCTGACGCGCATTGCGCCAGCGCGCCAGATGCTCGCCCAGATCCGGCACCGGCCAGACCAGCACGCCGATGCGTCCGCCACAGCTGAGCTGGATGTCGAGCACCTCGCTGCCCTCGCCGTAATCGAGCCAACGCGGCTGGCCGTCGCGCAGTGCCGCGATGGCTTCGTGCGCCACCGCCGCTTCCACGCACCCGCCGGAGACATAACCGGCCACCCGGCCGTCTGCACTGATCGCCATCTCGCTGCCCAACGGGCGCGGCGACGAGCCTTGCACGTCGATCAGCGTGGCGATCGCCACCCGCTGCCCTGCCCGATGCCAGGCGGTGAGCGTCGGCAGCAAATCGTCGTGCAACGCATAGCTCGGCCATGCCGGCCACGCCGGCTCGACCGGCGTGGCATGCGCGACCGGGGCCACCAATGCACTCACGCGCGCAGCAACTCGGGCATGTGCGGCAGCAGCTTGTCGAGCGTGACCGGATACTCGCGCACGCGCACGCCGGTGGCGTTGTAGACCGCATTGGCGATGGCCGCAGCGACGCCACAGATGCCCAATTCGCCCACGCCCTTGGCCTTCATCGGCGAAGACAGCGGGTCGTTTTCTTCGAGAAAGATCACTTCCTGATGCGGGATGTCCGCATGCACCGGCACTTCGTAACCGGCCAGGTCGTGATTGACGAAAAAGCCCAGTCGCTTGTCGACCGCCAGCTCTTCCATCAAGGCGGAACCTGCGCCCATGGTCATGCCGCCGATCACCTGGCTGCGCGCCGATTTGGGGTTAAGAATGCGTCCGGCCGCGCACACCGCGAGCATGCGCCGGATGCGTACCTCTGCAGTGGCGATATCCACGCCGACTTCGACAAAGTGCGCGCCGAACGTGGAGAGCTGATGCGTCTTGGACAAATCGCCGAATTCGATCTTGTCTTCCACCACCAACGTACCGTTGGCCGCCGCATCGCCCAGCGCGATCCGCTCGCCGCCTGCGCGTACATGGCTGTCGGCGAATTCGGCCTTGGCCGGATCCAGACCGAGTTGCTTGGCAACGGCTTCGCGCAGCTTCACCGACGCTGCATACACGCCGGCCGTCGAGCTATTGGCGCCCCACTGACCGCCGGAACCGGCCGATGCCGGAAAGCTGGAATCGCCCAAACGCACGTCCACCCAATCCAGCGGCACGCCCATCATCTCCGCAGCGGTCTGCGCAATGATGGTGTAGGAGCCGGTGCCGATATCGGTCATGTCGGTTTCCACCACCACGCGCCCGCCCTGCTCCAGGCGCATGCGCGCGCCGGAGGTCATCGCCGGTGAATTACGGAATGCGGCTGCCACCCCCATGCCAACCAACCAGCGACCATCACGGGTGCTGGCCGGCTTGGCCTTGCGCTTGGACCACTCGAAACGCTTGGCGCCGTCTTCCAGACACTTGACCAACTGCCGCTGCGAGAACGGACGCTGCGGATTTTCCGGATCCACCTGGGTGTCGTTGACGATGCGGAACGTGACCGGATCCATGTCGAGCTTTTCGGCCATTTCGTCCATGGCCACTTCCAGCGCCATCAGCCCCGGTGCTTCGCCGGGCGCACGCATGGCGTTGCCTTCCGGCAGATCCAGCACGGCCAGACGCGTGGCAATCAGGCGATTGGCAGCGGCATACAGCAACTGCGTCTGCGCAGCGGCGTTCTCGGCACCGCCCTCAGGCAAATCGCCCGACCAGCTTTCATGCGCAATCGCGGTGATCTTGCCGTCGCGCTGCGCACCGATGCGGATGTGCTGCACGGTGGCCGGGCGATGCGTGGTGTTGTTGAAGATCAGCGGCCGCGGCAACATCACCTTGACCGGGCGCCCCACCTGGCGCGCAGCCAACGAGGCCAGCACCGCATCGGCGCGCAGGAACAATTTTCCACCGAAGCCACCACCGATATACGGCGACATCAAGCGGACGTTTTCGCGCGGAATATTCAGCGTCTTCGCCAAATCGCCGGCGCTCCAGTTGATCATCTGATTGGAGGTCCAGACGCTGAGCTTGTCGCCTTCCCAGTGTGCGATGGATGCATGCGGCTCCATCATCGCGTGCGAATGGTCGGGCGTGGTGTATTCGGCATCCAGCTGCACCGATGCGGCTGCGAAGGCGCCGGCGAAGTTACCGACTGCACTATTGGGCGCGCCGCCTTCCTTGGTGACCTTGGCGCCATCGCGTGCTTTTTCCAGATCGTAGGCGCCCACATGGCGACCGTAGTCGACCTTGATCAGCTGGCCTGCGGCACGCGCCTGTTCGAAAGTCTCGGCAACCACCACGGCAATGGCCTGGTGGTAGTGCTGAATCTCCGGCCCGCCCAGCAATTTGGCCGTGTTGTATTTGCCTTTGTCCAGCTTTCCCGCGTTCTGCGCAGTGACGATGCCCAGCACGCCGGGTGCATTGCGTGCAGCACTCAGATCGATGCTGCGGATGGTGCCTTTGGAGATGCCTGCACCGACGACATGGCCGTAGGCCGCGCGAGCAGGCAGGTCGTGGTGTTCGTACGCATACGGCGCCTGGCCAGTGGTCTTGAGCGGACCATCGATGCGATCGACAGGCTTGCCGACGACCTTGAGTTGATCGATGGGATTGGTACCGGCGGGAGTGTCGAATTTCATATCAGGCCCTCGTGTCGGCCAGGATCGCGGTCAAGGTGCGCTCCACCAGCGGCAGCTTGAATGCATTGTGTTCGGTCGGCTGTGCGCCATCGAGCAGCACAGTGGCGATGGCACGCGCACCTTGGCGCGACTGCGCTTCGGCGGCTTCGCTGCGCCAGGGTTTGTGCGCAATGCCGCCCACACCCACACGTGCGCTGCCGTCGCGCTGCACGACTGCTGCAACCGACACCAATGCAAACGCATACGACGCGCGGTCGCGCACCTTGCGATAGACATGCGTCCCGCCGATCGGCTTGGGCAAGCTCACCGCGGTGATCAGCTCGCCGCGTTCCAGTACGGTTTCCAGATGCGGTGTCTTGCCGGGCGCGCGATAGAACTCGGACAACGGCACGGCACGCGTCTGCCCATCGGGGCGAACCGTTTCCACCACCGCATCCAGCACGCGCATCGCAATCGCCATGTCGCTTGGATGGGTGGCGATGCAGTCTTCGCTGACACCGATCACTGCAAGCTGACGGTTGAAACCGCCGATCGCCGCGCAGCCGCTGCCAGGCAGGCGCTTGTTGCAGGGCTGATTGGTGTCGTAAAAATACGGGCAGCGGGTACGCTGCAGCAGATTGCCGGCGGTGGTCGCACGGTTGCGCAACTGCCCCGAGGCGCCTGCCAGCAAGGCACGCGACAACAGCGCGTAATCGCGGCGCACGCGCGCATCTGCGGCCAGATCGGTATTGCGCACCAGCGCACCGATCCGCAGGCCACCCTCCGGCGTAGCGTCGATCGTGTCCAGGCTCAGGCCGTTGACATCGATCAGGTGCGAGGGGGTTTCGATCTGCAGCTTCATCAGATCCAGCAGATTTGTACCGCCTGCGATGAACTTGGCGCCCGGCTGACGCGCAGCCTTGGCTGCCGCATCGGCTGGCGAGGTGGCGCGCTCGTAGCTGAAGGCCTTCATGCGCGGTCTCCGGCGACATCGTTGATCGCGTCGACTATGTTGGAATACGCGCCGCAGCGGCAGATATTGCCGCTCATGCGTTCCTGAAGTTCGGGAGTGGTGAGCCTGGTCTTGCCAGTGAGATCTTCAGTGACGTGGCTGGGAATGCCGCGCTTGACTTCGTCCAGCACCGCCACCGCCGAACAGATCTGGCCCGGCGTGCAGTAGCCGCATTGATAGCCGTCGTGTTTGACGAACGCGGCCTGCATCGGATGCAGCTTGTCGGGCGTTCCCAGTCCTTCGATGGTGGTGATCTTGCCGCCCTGATGCATGACGGCCAGCGACAGGCAGGCGTTCATGCGCTGCCCATCGACGATGACCGTACACGCACCGCATTGGCCGTGGTCGCAGCCCTTCTTGGTGCCGGTCAGGTGCAAGTGCTCGCGCAAGGCATCCAGCAATGTGGTGCGATTATCCAACGTCAATGTCACCGGCTCGCCGTTGACCTCGAACGCAACCTGGCTCGACGCATTGGCCGGTTCGACCGCTTGACGCTGCGACATCGCATTGGCGGCAGTCGCCGCCATCGATTGGGTTGCGGCAACGCTGGCTGCCGACGCCGTGCCAGCGATCAGTACCTCGCGGCGGGTCATCTTGATGTCTCTCATGGCTGGCATCTCCAACAATGCTGGCTTATTCAGTTCTTAAATAATGTGAAGCGTGGCCGGTCACAAGCGCGTGAGTAAGTGCCATCGGCGCGGACTGGAACACGGAGGTGAAACACAGGAATGGAGCGAGTTTAGTGCCGGTCTATGCGCACATTGGCGGCATGGGGTGCATGCGCCTATGAACCCCGCTCATCATTGCGGCCAGGGTTTTCACGACGTGTGCGCATGCGCGCAGCGGGCGTGTTTCTCGTCATCCAACCACGCGCGTGGTCGCTCGCAGGCAAGCCGGACAGTACAACTTCGGTCGATCAAATGACCGCTGCCGAGCACATGCGGTGACAATCACAGATTGGTGCAGTGCTATTGAATGCCGTACGGCTGCGGTCCAGGGCAACGCGTACGCTGGCACACCCATTGCAGGGTCTTGGTGTCCAGACAGGTAGCCACCGTGACATCAGTCAGCAAGCAACGGCGACAACGTGCACAGCGCATTGCGCTGCACTTCGTGCTGATCGCCTCGTGGCTGCTACTGCTGGGTTCGGAGTATTGGTCGATCCACGAGGAACGCGCCACCGCGTTGCGCACCGCCGAAGCGCAGTCCTTGAATCTGGCCAATTCGCTTGCGCAACATGCCGGCGACACCATGGCGATCGCCGATGCAGTGTTGTCGGGTCTGGTTGCGCGGGTAGAACACGATCAGGCCTCGGCAGCCGCGCGATCGGCGATGCATGGATTTCTGGTGCGCGAGGCACGCCGCTCGGATCGGCTGCATGGCATTTTCATCTACGCCGCAGATGGCAGTTGGGTGAGTTCGTCGTTGAACAGCGCACCTAGAAAGCAGAACAATGCCGACCGCGCCTACTTCAGATATCACCGCGATCATCGCGATGCCTTGTCGCTGGTCGGCCCGCCCGTCCAAAGCCGTTCCGATGGCAGCTGGGTGCTTACCCTGAGCCGGCGACTCAACACGCCCGGTGGCGAGTTTGCAGGGGTGGTATTGGTCACGCTGCAACTGAAGTATTTCCAGAACTACTACAGCACTTTTGAAGTGGGACCCAATGGCACGATCGGCATCATCAACGACGATGGCATCGTGCTGGTACGCCGGCCCGACAAACAGGGCGTGATCGGCACCTCGATCGCCGGCACCGCGATCTACGTCAACATCCGCGCGCACAAACATGGCACTGCGACCTATCGCTCACCGATCGACGGTGTGAAGCGCATTTCCAGCTTCGCTCCCGCACGCCCGTATCCGTTGACCGTGCTGACCGGCGTGTCGGTGGACGATGCATTGGCAACCTGGCGGCAATCCGCACGCCAGCGGATCGTGATCGCCACGCTGGGGTTTGCACTGTTGCTGGCGGTCGGCCTCTGGCTGGATCTGCAATTGCGCCGCATGCATCGCAACGAAGCCAAACTCAGCTCCGAAGCGTGGGTGGACGCGCTGACCGGCATCGCAAACCGGCGTGCATTCGACTACCGGCTGTCGCGCGCGCTGCAGGACGCGGTGCGTCTGCAGGCGCCGTTGTCGGTGCTGATGATCGATGTCGACCACTTCAAGCTCTACAACGACACCTATGGTCACGTGAACGGCGATGCCTGCCTGCGTTTGATTGCGCGTGCGATCGCCGAATGTTCGCGGCGCAGCGACGACGTTGCCGCGCGCTATGGCGGCGAAGAATTCGGCATGATCCTGCCGCACACCGACGCTGCCGGCGCGCTGCGCTTGGCCGATGCCGTGCGCAGCGCGGTCGCCGGACTCGGCCTGATGCACCTGTCCAGCCCCACCAGCGCGCACGTCACCGTGAGCGTGGGCGCGGCGACGTTCGAACCGGGCGAAGCGCCACTGACACCCGACGCGTTCCTGCACGACGCCGACTCGGCACTGTATCGCGCCAAGCAGAACGGGCGGGATCGGACGTCGGCCTGAGCCAGAAACACCGGGCTTGCCACGCTCAACCTAGTTCGATGATTCGCCGTGATGCCAGAGCGGGGGAATTCTCTTTTCTCGAGGCCAGAGTTCATCCAGTGTTGGCACCTCGCGCAAAGGGCCGCCCAGCATCACCGCGTCGATCTTTTGCGCGTTACGGATATCCAGGCGCGGGTCGGCCTGCAGGATCACCAGATCGGCCAGCTTGCCCGCCTCCAGGCTGCCCAGTTCCGCACCGCGGCCGATGCTGCGCGCACCGCCCAGCGTGGCCGCCTGCAATACCTCGGCCGGGGTCATGCCACCCTCCACATGCGCCTGCATTTCCCAGTGCAGGCCGGGCCCGGCGATCTCGCCATGCGAGCCCATCGCCACCAGCCCGCCCGCACGCTGGATACGCGCCACGTCGCCGGCGATGCGCGGATAAAGCATCAGCGACGGATCGATCCAGCGCTGCGACTGCACCTGCTGCATGGCCACCTCGTACGGGCGGGTTGCGCGGAACGTGGCATCGCCCAGCGGCCGATCGCCAATGACGTAGTTGTTCTGCGCCGCAGGGCCACCGTTGGCGATCATCAGCGTTGCGTCGTAGCTTGTGCCACTGCGTGCCATCAGCTCGATCACGTCGCGGTACAGCGGTGTCGGCAGTGCGTGTTCGTGCCCGGCATAGCCGTCCATGACCTGATTGAGGTCGAGTTTCAGCGCCAGCGAGCCCTCGCTGGTGGGGCGCATGCCCAGCTCGTGCGCCGCCTGCACCAGCCACTGGCGCTGGCGGCGATTGCCGACCAGATACTGTTTGACGGTGCGTGTGCGGTAGTGGTCGCGATAGCGGTGAAGCAAGGCGCGCGCCTCATCCAGCGAGGCGATGCGGTTGAACGAGAACATCGCCATGCCCGTGGTCGGCGCGCGCGCCCCCACTACCCTCCCGGCATCGACCAGATCCTGGTAGGCCAGCATGTCGATGCTCAGCGACGATGGATCGAAGGCGGTGGTAATCCCGTAAGCCAGTCGCGCGCGCAGGCCCCAAGGCCGCATGTCGAGCAGGTCGCGGCGAAAATCGGCGACGTGGTCGTGCACATCGATCAGGCCCGGAATGATGAAGCGCCCACTGACATCGCGCAGTTGCGCGCCGGCCGGCACTTCCACGCTGCCGCGCGGGCCGATCGCGGCGATGCGTCCATCGCGCACCAGCAGGTCGGCATCGGCAATGGCCTCATCGCCACGCTGCGTGAGCGCAGTGGCGCCCCGCAGCAGCAGCGTGCCGCTGGCCACATCGCGCGGGACGTCCACCCTGGCTTGCACAACCTGCGTGTTCCGCCCTGGCGTTGGCACGTCTGCATCCCAGCCCGGCGCATCGGCAGCATGCAGGGCGATGTCGGCGCGTGCACGGCGGTAGACGCTGGAACCGATCGACCAGGTCATCGTGCGGCCGTCCGCACTCCACCCGAAATAATCCGCGCCGACATCGGTGATGCGCCGATGGCGCATGCCCGGCGCCAGCAGATCGACCGTTGCTCCCTTCTTCGGCACCGGCAGCAGGTGCAACTGCTGGGCGACCTGGGCCAGCAGCCACTGGCCGTCGGGACTGATCCGCAGGTCGTCCACCGGCACGCTGCCGTCCTGGAAGTACCAACCCGGCCCCTTCACCACGATGGGTGCATCGGCAAGGCCGCTGCGCAGATCGATGCCGAGCAGGCCGCCGCTGCCCATCGCGTAGACGCGATCGGCATCCGCACCGAAGTGCAACGTGCCGCCCAACGTCCCGCGATGGAGGACCCTGGCCTGGCCGCCCTGCGCCGACAGCCGTTGCAGCTGCGCCTCACGCACGCTGCCAAACACCATCGAAGCCTGCATGCGCGCCACGTTGTCGGAGGCCACCACCAGCACGTCGCGCCCATCACGGGTGAACACCGGATGGGTGTAGTACGCGCCAGGCCCGCGGCTGAGCTGGCGCGGCGTCGCACCGTCGGGCGCCAATGACCAAACCTGACCACCCTCCCCGCCTTCCCAAGTGACGTAGGTCAGCGCGTTGCCATCCGGCGCCCAGCTGGGATGGAAGGCCGGCACATCGCCGGTGGGCAGCCGCTTCGGCAGCGCGCCATCTTCCATGTCCATCAGATAGAGCGCGCCCAACGCGGAGAACGCCACCCGCCTGCCGTCCGGCGAAACCGCAGGATCCTGGATCAGACGCGCCTGTACCGGGCCGGCGTCCTCACGGATGTCGGCGCCGGTCAACGGCCCCAGCTCTAGGTCGACCGAGGCGACGAACGGAATCGCGCGCGGGGCATTGCCATCCAGCGCGATACGTTCGAAGCGGCCGTTGCGGCTCAGCAGCAGCGCACGCCCGTCGCGCGTGAAGGCATAGCGCGGCACCAGATCCTGCCAGCTTTGCGCCTGGCTCTGGTCGTGTTCGATCGGGAAGGCGATCCAGCGCTCCTCGCCGGTGGCGAGCGTGCGCAGGCGCAGACCGGTCTGGCCCTGCTGGCGAGTGGCATAGGCCAGCTGCTTGCCGTCCGGCGAGAGCTGCGGTCTGAAATAGGTACCGGGAAACGGCCGGCGCCCCGGAACGCCGGGCACCGGCAAGACCGTTTCTTCCTTGCCGGTGGCCAAATCGCGTCGCACGATCGACCACAGCTCCAGCTCGGCGCTGTCCTTGTCGCCGCTGCGGCGCGCGGCGTAAAGCTGCCTGCCATCTGGCGACACCACCGCGCCCAGCGTGCTCTGCTTGCTGCCGGCGCCCTCCGCGCGGACCGGTGCGACCAGGCGTTCGCTGCCATCCAGTCCGTAGCGCCACAGCTCGTAATCGTTGACCGACCAGCAGAAGCGGCTGGCGTACAGGGCGCTGCCATCGGGCGCCCAGGCCGGCGACACCAACACGGTATCGTCGTCGCCGAAAGTGAGCTGCTGCGCATCGCGGCCATCGGGCCGCATGCGCCACAGGTTTTCCGCACCGCTGCGGTCGCTGACAAAGGCGATCCAGTGTCCGTCCGGCGAAAACGTCGGCTGGCTGTCGAAGCCCAGGCCGCGGCTGATCGCCTTGGCCCGGCCGCCGTCGGCGTCCAGCGTGTACAGATCCCCAGCAGGTCGAACACCAGCCGACCATCGCGCGGCGACACGTCCAGCCCCATCCAGGTGCCTTCATCGGTCTCGAAGGCGATGCGGCGCTTGGCCTGCAACGGCAGCGTCTGTCCCGGCGTCTGCTGCGGGCGTGGCAGGCTGGGCGTGGCCGCTGCACCGGCCGCATCGGCCAGCCACGGCAGCGGCAGGTGCTCGGCGGGATCGTGGGCAAACGCGGCAGCCGCAACGATCGACAGACAGCCCATCAGGCCAAGACCGAACCACTGACGCACGCCACGCTCCTTCATCAAGGCGCCACCCTCCTCAGGCGGCGTCGGATCATGCCAGAGGCCTGCGCGGTTGCATGGCGCAGGCCGGTTTCAAGCACGACTCACAGATCGATCGAGAACGAGACGGTGAACGTGCGCGGTGCGGCCAGGACCAGATAATTCGCACCCGAAGCGCCACCGACCGATGACCAGAAGCTGCGGTCGAACAGGTTGTCCACGCGCGCACGCACGCTCCAGGCCTTGCCGGCGGCCTGGAACGCATAGCGTGCTCCCAGGTCGAAACGCGTCCAGGACGGAATTTCCAGCACGTTCACCGCATCGGCGTATTGACGATCGGTATAGACAGCGCGCCCGTCGACCGTCAGGCCCGGCAGCGCAGCGATATCCCATTCCAGGCCCAGATTGGCCTGCTTTTCCGGCACACCGAGCACGTCGTTGCCTTCGTTCACGCCGTCCTGGGTCTTGTTGTAGCCGGCATCCAGCAGCGTGATGCCGCCCAGTGCGCGCAGGCCGTCGATCGGCTGGCCGTAGAAGCTCAGCTCAAGGCCCTGGTTGCGCTGTTCGCCGTCGCTGGTCAGGCGTGCATTGCTGACCACGGTATTGGGCTGGTTGATGCGGAACAGCGCCGCGGTTGCGCCGTAGCTGCCGGCGTCGTACTTGGCGCCTACTTCGACCTGCTTGGACTTGAACGGCGCCAGCAGTTCGCCGGCATTTTCCAGCGGCGTGCTGCCGGACACGGCGGGCACTTCCTGGCCGGGCAACAGCGCTTCGGCGTAATTGGCGTACAGCGACACCGCACGGCCGAACTTGAAGACGACCGCGCCGACCGGCGTCACCACGCTGTCGCTGTAGCTGCTGAGTTGCGCGCCGGTGTTGTAGTCGTAGCCGTACTGTTCCAGCTTCTGGTGGCGTGCGCCCAGGGTCAGCAGGATGCGGCCGTCATCGAAGGCCAGCGTGTCGGCGATGGCGACGCTGCGGGTCTCGTTCTTGCTGGTGGTCAGCGGCTCGAACAACACGCCACCGGGGAACAGGCCACCCAGCGGTGCCACCGCCACCGGGTCGTACAGCGTACCGACCGCCGTGCCGTAGCTGCCGAATGCAAAGGCATTCTTGGAGTCCAGCTTGAAGGCCGACGCCGATGCACTCAGGCGATGACCGACGCGGCCGGTGTCGAATGTCGCGCGGATGCCGACATCGCCGGTGGTGACCTTGTCTTCCCGGTAGTTGTCGAAGCGGCCGGTGTTCAAATTGCCGGCAGCATCGGCGTTGGGATTCGCCAACACGTTGTGCTCGTCACTGTCGCGCATGCCGACCGCCGCCCAGGCCATGACGCTATCGGTCAGGTCGTATTCGGCACGGATCACGCCGAAGGTGTCGCGCTCTTGGGCGAAGGTCCAAGGCTGGGCGAAGTTGATATCGGCATCGGGTGCGATCGGAATTCCACCCACCGGAGTGATGCTCGGACGCGGACGGTCGGTACGCTGGTCCTGCCAGCCGATGTCAGCCGACAGGCGCAGCCGCTCGCCACGATAATCCACGCCCAGCGAACCCATGCCCAGCTCGCGATCCTCGTCGGTGGCGTTCTCGCCATCGCGGCGCGCGAGATTGACGCGCAGCCCCCAGGCACGGTCCGGGCCGAAGCGGTAGGACGCATCGGCCGCAGCATACACCTGCCCGCCGGTTTCGGTACCCAGCGTCAGCCGGCTGACGTCGCTCTCGCCCGCGCGCTTGGGCACCAGGTTGAACGCGCCACCGACCCCGCTGCCGCCGGGCGCGGCGCCGTTGATGAAGCTGTTGGCGCCGCGAAACACTTCCACCCGCTCCAGGAACTCGGCCGCCACGTATTGGCGCGGCAGCAGGCCGTACAGGCCGTTGTAGCTCATGTCGTCGGAGAACACGGGGAAGCCACGCACCACGTACAACTCCTGGAAGTTGCCGAACCCACGCGCCACCCGCACCGCCGGGTCGTTCTGCACCACGTCGGCCACGCTGCGCGCCTGCTGGTTACGCATCAACTCGGCGGTGAAGTTCATGCTGTTGAACGGCGTGTCCATCACGTCGAGATTGCCGAACAGACCGACGCGACCGCCGGTAGCGACCTGGCCGCCGGCATAGTCGGGCGGCAGTTCGACCTGCGAACCGTCGGCAGTGACGGTCAACGTGTCGAGCGTCTTGGCAGTGTCGAGAGGCGTTGCAGCTTGCTGCGACCACGCGATCGGCGCGGCACAGCAACAGGCGATGGCAACGGCAAGTCGCGCGCGCGGACGCAGCGACAGGAAATGCGGGACATAGGCGCGCATGCAGGGGACCTGGTCAGCTTGAAGTGAGACGCTGGCTGGGGACGCGGGTTCCCTGGCTGAGTAGCCGTCCAGAAGCACGCAGACGACGGGCGATTATTGCACCTTTCGCCTGGCGCCCCGACTTGATGACATCGGCGTGAGCAAGACGTTGGGCATCGGCGTTGGGGTTCGAACTGCCTTGGCTGGGCCGCCGCGGCTGCGCGCCACGAGCACGTACCCAGCGCGCGCAATAGCCCGCATCAACAGCAAAAATCCCGGTAGGCGCAAGACGTTACCGGGATTCTGGTGACACAAAATGCTGTCTAGAACGGAATATCGTCATCCGCAAAGTCGTCCATCGGCGGTGCCGACTGCTGCTGGGCCGGCTGCTGACGACGCGGGGCGTAATCCTGACCGCCGCCCTGACCACCGCCGCCACTGCCTTGCTGCTGACGCGGCGCCTGCGTGCGCTGCGGACGATCGCCGCCCATGCCACCGCCACCGCCACCGCCACCTTCACCACGGCCGCCGAGCATCTGCATCTCGTTGGCGACGATGTCGGTACTGTACTTTTCCACGCCGTCCTGGCCGGTGTACTTGTCGTAGCGCAGCTCGCCTTCGACATAGACCTGCGAGCCCTTGCGCAGGTACTCGCCGGCGATTTCGCCCAGCTTTCCGAAGAACACCACGCGGTGCCACTCGGTACGCTCCTGGTTGTTGCCCTCGCGGTCCTTGCGCATGCTGGTGGTGGCCAGACTCACGCGGGTGATCGCCATGCCGGCCTGGGTGTACTTGGTGTCGGGATCGTTGCCGAGGTTGCCGACGAGGATGACTTTGTTGATGCCGCGGGCCATAGATAGTTCCGAGATGGTGCGCCGGCGCCAATGGGGCGCGGCGGTGAATGTCTTGGCGCCAATGTTACCGCACTCCCCGCGCCCGACACCGGCGCGTTGGCGCACCTGCGGGCCGGGGAATACCGCGCGGACAGGTCGGGATCCTGCATCTCTGCGCCATGCCGGCATCAAGCGTCACAAGGGTTTGCGACCGATGTGAAGGCCGGCGACAGCGCCGGCGGGACGGATCTGGCCCAGGCACCTATAATCCACGTACATCACGAACGCCTGCGCATGACCATCGCCGAAGACCTCCCCACCGTTCTGGGCCTGCCCCAGATCCAGTCCCTCGCCGCGCCCGACATGGCCGCGGTGGATGCGTTGATCCGCCGTCGTCTGGCGTCGGACGTCGTGCTGATCAACCAGATTGCCGATCACATCATCTCCGCCGGCGGCAAACGCCTGCGTCCGATGCTGGTGATGCTGGCCGGCCACGCCGCCGGCGGCTCCGGCCCGGAGCACCATCAGCTGGCGGCGATCGTCGAGTTCATCCACACCTCCACGCTGCTGCACGACGATGTGGTGGACGAATCGGATCTGCGTCGCGGCCGCAGCACCGCCAATGCGCTGTGGGGCAATGCGCCCAGCGTATTGGTGGGGGATTTTCTGTATTCGCGCAGCTTCCAGTTGATGGTCGAGCTGGACCGCATGGAAGTCATGCAGATCCTGGCCGACACCACCAACCGCATCGCCGAAGGCGAGGTGCTGCAGCTGCTGCACGTGCACAACCCCGACACCGACGAAGCCGCCTATCTGCGGGTGATCGAGCGCAAGACCGCGGTGTTGTTCGCGGCCGGCACGCGCCTGGGCGCGTTGGCCTCGGGTGCGGATGCGCAGGTGCAGCAACGCCTGTACGACTACGGCATGCAGTTGGGTTTTGCCTTCCAGATCGCCGACGACGTGCTCGACTATGCCGCCGACGCCAGCGACCTGGGCAAGAACCTGGGCGACGATCTGGCCGAAGGCAAGGCCACGTTGCCGCTGATCCACGCCATGGCGCACTCGGATGCAACCACCAGGGAGCGTCTGCGCCAGATCGTCGAACAAGGCGATGCGAGCGCAATGCCTGAGGTGCTGCCGGCGATTCACGCCACCGGTGGTTTGGACTACAGCCGCCAGCGTGCCGCCGAATATGCCGCCGCCGCCGAACAGGCATTGGACGGCTTGCCGCCCAGCCCTGCGGTTGCGGCATTGCGCGGCCTGGCGCGTTACGCCGTGGAACGCACGCATTGATCGAGCTGCGCTGGCGCCGCACCGGTCGCCAACGCCTTTGTTGAAGAAATCTTCTAGCGCAGGGAGTGCGTAGTTGGCTGCGCGCAGGCCCTACAGGCACACGGCGCCAACGCACTCGCCAGAGTGACGCGGGATGGACGAAACCGCGGCTGGTGCGAGTGTTGTGATGCGTTGATCGGCACCTGATCGGTGCCGATTGAACCTACTGCACGCCCAATCCAGGAATCGCACTGATCGCGGCCGGGTCGAACCCCGCCAGCTGCGCGAAGTGCCGGCCGCGCGCGACGTAATCGCGATACGCGCCGAAGCTGGGCGCCCCTGGCGATAGCAACACCACCCCGCCCTGCTCGCCTAGCGCATCGCGCGCCAACTGCATGGCGTGCTCCAGATCGTTGGCAGCATGCAAACCGAAGCGACCGGCTTCCGCCAACGGAGCCAGCAGCGCATGGATACGCGGCCCATTGGCACCCATGGTGACGATTTCCAGCGGGGCGTGATGCGCCATCTGTTCGGCAAACTCATGCCAATTAAGCCCGCGATCGTGTCCACCGACCAACAAGGCCACGCGACGCTGCGCAAAACACGCCAGCGCCGCCAACGAGGCATGCGGCGTAGTGCTGATCGAGTCGTTGACGTAGCTGATGCCATCCACGCTGCCAAGCAACTGCAGGCGGTTAGGCAACGGGCGAAACGTCAGTGCGGCCGCTGCCAGTGCTGCGGCGTCCAGACCCAGCGCTTCTATGGCAGCCAACACTGCACACAGATTGCGCCGGTTGTGTTCGCCCGGCAGCGGTACGTCGGCGGTATCGAAGATGGCCTGTTCGCCGCGATAGACCACATCGCCACGCAGATGCCAGCCATCGGGATGGTTGAACCAGCGCACGTCGCTGTCGGGCAGTTGTAAATGGACAAGATGCGGGTCGGCGGCGTTGAGCAAGGCGATGCGCGGGCGGCCCTCGGTCACCAGCGACAGCTTGTCGCGCACATAGCGCGCCTCGTCGCCATGCCAGTCCAGATGCTCGGGAAAAAGATTCAAGACCAACGCCAGTTCCGGACGCGCGCCGCTGCGCCCGACTTCGCCGGTCTGGTAACTGGACAACTCGATCGCCCAGTATGCAGGCGGCGGTTGTGGTGCCACCACTTCCAGCAACGGCTGACCGATGTTGCCGACCAACGCGGTGCGATGCCCGGCCGCGCGCAGCAGATGCGCCAGCAACGCGGTGGTAGTGCTCTTGCCTTTGGTGCCGGTGACGCAGATGGCGCCGGGCACGCTTCCATCAGGCTGCACGTGTTCGGCAAACCACAACGCGGTGCCGCCGATGAACAGCGTGCCGTGCTCGGCTGCCGCAGTTTGCGCTTGCGCGCCATACGGGCTGATACCGGGCGACTTCACCACGATGTCGAACCGGCCCAGCGCCTGCGCGCTGGCCTCGGTTTCTACATGCAACGCGGGGTCGGCCAGCGCATCGAGCTCGCGCGCTTCTTCGGCGTTGCAGAACACTGTCAGCGATTGCGTGGGTAGCACGGCGCGCAGCGCGCGATATGCCGCGCGTCCTTCGCGCCCCCAGCCCCATAACGCAACCGCCCTGCCTTCAAGCTGCGAAATTCGCACGCACGCGCTCCCACAGCGCCGACGGAATACGGTGCTCGCCATCGATGGCCAGCAACGGCTCCAGTTGCAGTTCCTGCTGGTCCAGCTGCGGCTGGATCTCGCGGATGAAACGCAGCACCAGCGCGTCTTCCTTCCATTCGGCACGGCTGGCCAGCACCGCCATCGCCGCGCGCGATTCGCGGCCTTCGCCGACGCATTCGAACGGCTTGTGATCCTGGAATTCCAGCAGCGCATCGTAGCCGCCGGCCTGCGCGGGATCGTCGAGCAGATTGCGCCCGAAGATATTGACCAGGCGCGTCTTCGGCATGAACGGTGCCAACGCCAGAAACACGAAATGGCACTTCGGGCACACCCCGCACCAGCGATGCACCGGGCGCTCGCCCATGATGTGGAAGTTGCGGTTGCAGCTGGAAAAATGTGCGTCGTAGTGGTCGGTCTTGGCGAACTGACGCGCCACTGCCAGCTCCGACAACGGCCGCAGCAACGAGTAATAACGCAGATCCGCCGCAACATGCCGCTGCACGTAATCGCCGAACGCCTGCTCGAACGCCCAGCCCTTGGACCATTGGTGATTGACCTCGCCGGTGCCGGGAATCTGGCTGCCGTAACTGGCCGAACGTTCATTGGAAAACACCACCTGATCCACGCCATTGAGCAACGCAGCCAGCACAAGAATCGCCGAGTTCACCGCAGTGACCGGAATATGCCCGTTCCACGCGCCCTGGCGATTGAGTTCGAACAGCTCCGATGCAAGCACGCGGCCGATATTGAGCACCGGCAAACCGGTGCGCTCGGCGCAGGCGCGGATCAGCTGCGAGCCACCGATCCAGCTCACGGTCTGCTCGATGCCGGCATGCCGCAGCGCTTCGATACTGACCAGCGAATCCTTGCCGCCACCGATCGCGACCAAGGCATGCTCGCGCAGGCCGATCGCAGGCGCATTGCCAGCAGTTCGTGTGCCGACCGGAAAGTTGATCTTGCCGTGCAGGTTCAAGCCATTGCGATAGGCGAACTCGCCCAACCCGTGCAGATAGACGCTCTCCACCAGCGCAGCGGTGTCGGCATCGATCGCATAGTCATCGATCTGGATGGTCGGCGGCACCGCCGCCTTGAAGTAACTCACGCCCGCGATGAGATGCAGGATGCGCAGCGCCTGCTGCACGGCAACGGCATGCGCACCGTCCAGCACGAACGGAGCGCCCGGCACCGCGACGGTCTCGACCAGCTCCGGGCCTTGGTCGAAGGCATACACCAGCGTCGCCACGCCGGTCTGCGCATCGAGTGCGCAACGCACGAAACGAAAAGTGGAGATCTGGTGTTTGTCGAAAGCGCTCATGGACTACCTGCAGGAACACGTACGCGACGCAGATAACGTCGGCACAGGACATATTCAATCATGGAAAACGGCACCGCAGCCCACAGCAACGGCAGGCAACCGAACAGCACCGCCAACAACAGCACATCCAGGCGTCCGGCCGTTGCACCGCCAGACACCGCGAAGGCAATTGCAAGATACAGCGCCACCACCGGCACATAACTCAGCGCGCTCAACAGCACCGTGCGCACCGCCATCCCGCCGCTGCGACGCGTGGAAATCCGCGCATCGCCTCGACGTTGCCAACGCAAGGCCAACCACGCACCGCTACCGGCGGCGACCAGCGCGGGCAGCGCCCATTTGAGCGTATCGGACCACAGCATGCCAAAGCTCAGTTGTTGCAGCGCGGTGGCCAACACCATCGCCACGCCGCCGGCCAACGTGCTGAACGCAATGAACTCAGCCTGCGGGCGCATCGATCACCTCTTCGCGCGGCAATTCGCGCTGGTTGTAGGTGCTGGCCATCGAATACCCGTAGGCACCGGCATCGGCCAGCAGCATCACATCGCCCGGTGCGGTCGCCGCAGGCAGACGACGGCGCTTGCCGAACACATCGGAGGACTCGCAGATCGGCCCGACGATATCGAAGCTGCCATCGGCCGGCGCGTCGAGCTGGCTGAGGTTTTCGATGTCGTGCCAGGCGTCGTACAGCGCCGGGCGGATCAACGTGTTCATGCCCGCATCCAGACCCACGCGCTGCACGCCGTCCTTTTCGATCACCTGAGTGACCTGCGCCAGCAACACGCCGGCTTCGGCCACCAGATAGCGGCCCGGCTCGATCGCCAGCCGATAGCCCGGATGCACGGCCTTGACCTCGGCCAATCCCTTGGCCCAGACATCGAGATCGAACGGCTCGTCTTCGGCGCTATACGGAATCGGCAAGCCGCCACCGATGTCGATGGTTTCCACCGTGCCGATGCGGCGCGCAAAGCCGGCCAGTTCGTCGTACATCATCCGCCAGTGTTCGCCGGTCTCCACGCCACTGCCAAGGTGCGCATGCACGCCGGTGATGGTGACTTCGAGCATGCGCGCCACTTCCACGAACTCATCCACCCGCGTGGACGACAACCCGAACTTGGACGCCTTGCCGCCGGTGTTGACCTTCTCGTGATGCCCGTCGCCATGGCCCAGGTCGATGCGCAGCCACACGTTGCGGCCGCGGAACACCTCCGGCCAGCGCCGCAATGCTTCGACGTTGTCCACGGTGACGGTCACGCCCAGCGCGAAGCCGGCTTCGTATTCGGCCTTGGGCGCGAAACTCGGGGTGAACAACACGCGCCGCGGCGACAGCTCGGGCAAGGTGTCGAACACGCGGCGCAACTCGCCGTGCGAGACGCATTCCAGCCCGAAACCGGCCTGCTCCAGCGCCATCAGGATCGCCGGATGCGCATTGGCCTTGATCGCGTAATAGCGCTGGTCCACTGCAGCAATCTGCGCCAGTGCATGCGCCCGCGCACGCACGGTGGGCAGGTGATACACATAACGCGGCGTACCGGCCTTGGACAGCGACAACAGATGCGCGCGCTCGGCATGCCACCACGGTGTGGGCCGCGGGCGCACCGAGCCGATGATCTCGCGCCAACGCGGGCCGAACACTTCGCCTTCGCTCACCGGCATCGCGCCGCTGTCGATCAACTCCGCATGCAGGATCGGCAGCAGGCCATCGGCATCGGCTTCGTCGATGACGAAGGTCAGGTTCAGGTCGTTGGACGACTGCGAAATCATGTGCACGCGCTCCTGCCCGAACGTGGCCCACACATCGGAGAGCTTGTGCAGCAGCGAACGCATGCCGCGCCCGACCAGCGTGATTGCGGCGCAAGGAACAATGATCTTGACCTTGCAGATCTGCGACAGATCGGCCGAAAGCGCCGCCAGCACATCGGTGTTGACCAGGTTCTCGCTCGGGTCCAGCGACACCGTGACATTGGTCTCGGCCGAGCCGATCAGATCCACCGACAACCCGTGTTTCTTGAACAGCGTGAATACATCGGCCAGGAAGCCGACCTGCTGCCACATGCCGATGCCTTCCATCGACACCAGCACGATCCCGTTGCGGCGGCTGATCGCCTTGACGCCCAACACCGGCTCGGCATTGCCGTCGATGCTGGTGCCCGGCAGATCGGGGCGCTCGGTATCCAGAATCGCCATCGGCACGCCGGAATCGCGGCATGGTTTGATCGAACGCGGATGCAGCACCTTGGCGCCGGTGGTGGCGATTTCCTGCGCTTCGTAATAGTCCAGGCGGGTCAGCAGCCGCGCATCCGGCACTTCCTTCGGATTGGCGCTGAACATGCCAGGCACGTCGGTCCAGATTTCCACCCGGCTGGCGCCGAGCAGCGCACCGAAATACGCCGCCGAGGTATCCGAACCACCGCGACCGAGAATCGCGGTGCCGCCATCGGCGTGCCGCGAAATGAAGCCCTGGGTGATCAGCAGGCGCGTGGGCTGCGCATCGAAACGCGTGCGCCACTGCGCATCTGACTGCCACTGGCAGGACACCGACAAACGCTTGGACCATTCGCTCTGATTGGGCTGCGGCGGCAATGCCGACAGCCACTGGCGCGCGTCCAGCCAGCCCATGTCCAGGCCATTGGCATGCAGATACGCCGCGCCGATGGTGGAGGACAGCAACTCGCCCTGCCCCAGCACCTCGGCCTGCCAGTCCAGCGTGCGTGTTGCCGCGCGCGCATCGCCCAGCAAGGCATGCAGCGCGGCGAGTCGCTCGCCCAGCACCGCATCGGCGTCCAGTTCCAGCTCGGCCAGGAATTCGCGATGACGCTGCTCCAGCGCAGCCACGCGCTGTGCGCTGTCGGCGGCGCCATCGGCGATCGCGGTGAGTTCGTTGGTCACGCCCGACAGCGCAGACACCACCACCAGCACGCGGCCGCCGGTCTCGTTCGCCCGTTTGCTCGCCAGTGTTCCAATCGTGTCCCAGCGATGACGACGCGACACCGAAGTGCCGCCGAACTTGAGGACGATCCAACGATCGGTAGTGTGGGGAGCTGACATTGAGATAGGCGTTTAGAATGGGGGGGAAGATGCCCGGCACGCCGGGCGGAACCTCCGATTCTACTGCCAATATCGCCCGCATGACCCCGGGTGCGATCACAGCACGCCGAGCGCTGCGTCCACTGCCGTAACGGTTTGCGCTGCAACCATCGCCGCGCATTCCATCGATCGGAACTCACCCCCCATGAGCAAGTACCGCTACCTGCAACTGGATGTCTTCGGCGGCCAACACGGCAACGGCAATCCGTTGGGCGTGGTCCTCAACGCGCAGACGTTGTCGTCCGCGCAGATGCAGCAGATGGCCGCCTGGTTGAACCTGTCGGAGACGATCTTTTTCCTGCCGGTCAGTGCGCCCGATGCGGACTACCACATCCGCATCTTCACGCCGCGCGCCGAACTGCCGTTCGCCGGCCACCCCAGCGTGGGTGCGGCATGGGCGGCAGCAACGCACGGGCTGGTCGCGTTCGAGCCGGACGGCCTCATGCGCCAGCAATGCGCTGCGGGCGTATTGCCGGTGCAGGTGATCGACCGGCATGGCGCACTGCTGGTGCGGCTGCGGGCACCGCGCGCGCGGGCGATCGCGACCGCCGAGGTGCATGTTGCGGCGTTACGCAATGCCTGCGCAGGACTGCGTGTGGCCGAACATCCGGCAGCACTGTGGAACAACGGCCCCAACTGGTGGCTGCTGGAACTGGCCGATGCGCAGGCGGTGCGCCAGGCAACGCCCGACCTGGCTGCCATCACCCGCCTCACCCAGATCAGTGCAGCCACCGGGCTGGCCATTTACGCGCCGGATCCCCATGGCGACGCCGACCTGGTGGTGCGCGCATTCTGCCCTGGCGACGGCATTCCGGAAGATCCGGTCACCGGCAGCGCCAACGCCTGCATCGCCGCGCGCCTGCACGGCGAAGGTCGCTTGCCGGGCACCGGGGTGCGCTATGTCGCCAGCCAGGGCCGCGAGGTCGGCCGCGATGGGCGCGTCCACATCGACGTCGATGACGAAGGCGAAGTGTGGATTGGCGGAACGACGCGACAAGTGATCGAAGGTCGTATCGATTGGTAAGCTGCCGCGCCCTGTCCGCAGATCAGTCACCATGACCACCCGCCGTTTTCTGCAACTGGATGTGTTCTCCGCCCGACCCGGCAGCGGCAATCCGCTGGCCGTGGTGCTGGATGCCGAAGGCCTGGACGATGCAGCGATGCAGGCGATCGCACGCTGGACCAAGCTGCCGGAAACCACCTTCGTATTTGCGCCACCGGATGCGCACAGCAGTTATCGGCTGCGGATGTTTTCGCCGCACAAGGAAGTGCCGTTTGCCGGCCACCCCAGCGTCGGCACCGCGCATGCGGTGCTGGAGGCCGGCCTGGCCGCGCCGCACGACGGCGTGCTGATCCAGGACGGCATCGCCGGCCAGCTACCGTTGCGCGTGGAGCAGATCGACGATCACCGCAGCATCGCCATCCGCACCCCGCGCGCGCGTGTGGCCGAGCAGGTGCAGGCCGACGATCCGCGCCTGCGCGATGCCTTGCGTGACTGGCCGCTCGGCAGCCTGCCGCCTGCACTGATGGACGGCGGCCGCACCTGGTGGGTGGTGGAGCTGGCCAGCGAGGCCGCGCTGCGTGGTCTGCAACCGGAGTGGGAGGCAATCGCTGCGCTGGCCGAATCCACCGGCAGCATGGGCGTGTTCGCTTACGCCCGCGCCGCCGCGCCGGGCGTCTACGACCTCGCCGTCCGTGCCTTCGTCGGCAACGGCCGCCGCTTCGAAGATGCCGCTTCCGGCGCGGCCAATGCGGTGCTCGCCGCATGGCTGGACAGCCGCCAGGCATTGCCTGGCAAGGCGCGACGCTATGTGGTCAGCCAGGGCCGCGAGATCGGCTTCGATGCCTTGCTGGAATTGCGCATCGATGCCGATGGCGATGTGTGGTCCGGCGGCCAGGTGCAGACGGTGATTCGCGGGACGCTGGATTGGGCGTAACACGTAAGCGAACCAGCCTTACGGCCACCGATCCATTACCGCTCAACGCCGATATCAAGCTGCAACGCCGTCATCTGAGTCACCCGCTTCCCAGCTGCCGCGCATCGCATCGATCTCTACGCGACTGCGCGTGCGCTTGCCGCGAACGAGTCGATGACCGGCACTCCAACAAAAAACGCTGCGGTCCCCCGCAGCGTTTTTTGATTTGAAACCGTCGTGACCAGCCGGATCAGTCAGGACGCACGTCCACGCGCACGCGGATCCGGTCGCCAGGGTTGTAGTCGCTACGCGTGTGATAGGTGCGGCCTGCGTATTCGTAGGTCACGTCGTAGCCCTCCACACGATCGCTCTCGCGACGATAGGACACCGGCTCGCACACGCTGACATTGCCCTGGTAATTGCGGTTGTTGGCCTCATAGATCGAGCGGCCCGCCGCCACACCAGCCATGGTACCGACCGCGGTACCGACCAGACGGCCATTGCCGCCACCGACCTGGCTGCCGAGCACCGCACCGGCGATGCCGCCGATGACGCTCGCCACACCGCGGTTGGACACACCTGCCTGAGCGTAGCTGCCGCCATCGCGATAGTAGCCATCGTTGCTGGTGTAGTAGCCGTTGGACGGGCGGTTGTAGCAGCGTTCGCTGCTGCGTTCGTTATACGAATCGGTCACGATGATCGGATCGACACGCACCACGCGTGCGTATTCGTAACGACCGTCCTCATAGCCACTGCGACCGCCATCGCGGTAGCCGCTGTCATAGCGCTGCGCCGTTGCGTTGCCCGCAACCGCCAGACCCATCACCAGAGCACCAAGCACAAGAGTTTTCATCGCGGCACGTCTACAGGGGAGGACACGCTGCCGATGCTCGGCTTGCGCCAGTGAAACCGCCCTGAACCAGACCGGCCCTGCAAAGCCCTATTCAGGTAGCCGCCAGCTGCGTGCGCCGGCATGCAACACCGGCGCAGCGCAGCCTTGTGTGCATCAGCTGGAGAATTCGGTTTCCAGGCTGATCGGCACGGCGCTCAGTGCCTTGGATACCGGGCAATTCTTCTTGGCGACATCGGCCAGCTCGCGGAACTTAGCTTCGTCGATCCCTGGCACCACGGCCTTAAGCTTGAGGCGGATCTGCGACAGCTGCGGGCCGCCTTCCATCGACAGATCCACATCGGCGCGCGTATCCAGCGAGGTCGGCGGAAAGCCGGCTTCGGTCAGCTGCGCCGACAACGCCATGGTGAAGCAACCAGCGTGCGCAGCAGCGATGAGTTCTTCCGGATTGGTGCCCTTCTCGTCGCCGAAGCGGCTGCTGAAGGCATAACGCGTGTTTTCCAGCAAACCACTTTGCGGCGTGCTGAGCTGGCCCTTGCCGGTCTTGAGGTCGCCTTCCCAGTGAGCGGTGGCGTGACGTGAAATACCCATTGCGATCTCCTGCGATGAAAGGAGCTGCCACGATAGGCCAGTGGGTGTTACGGCTTGGTGCCGAGATTGGGGATGGGGGATTGGGGATTCGCAAAGGCGACGCGCGCTGCACGATCTGGGCAGCAAGGTTCTAGGTACTTGCGATGCCTATCCGAGCAACGACCGCGCACTATGGCTACGCGGTCGCGTTGCTGCGTTTGCTTAGCCGAGCAAGGTTTCCAGCACGGCCATGCGTACCGCCACGCCGTTGGCGACCTGGCGCAGCACGCACGACTGCGCGCCGTCGGCGACTTCGTCGGTGATTTCCACGCCGCGGTTGATCGGGCCCGGATGCAGCACCGCTGCATCGCGACCGGCGCGTGTCAGGCGCTCGCGGGTGAGCCCGTAGTCGGCGTGGTACTGCTCCAGCGACGGCACCAGGCCTTCTTCCATGCGCTCGCGTTGCAGGCGCAGCATCATCAGCGCATCGACCCCTTCGAGCATCGCGTCGAAATCCTCACCGACCACGCAGCCGGCCAGCATGTCGTCGTCCGGCAGCAGGCTGGCCGGACCACATACGCGGATCTCGCCCACGCCCAGGGTGCGCAGCGCATGCAGATCCGAGCGCGCCACACGCGAGTGCTTCACGTCGCCGACGATCACGACCTTGAGCCTGGAAAAATCGGTGCCCTTGGCCTGGCGCAGGGTGAGCATGTCGAGCAGGCCCTGGGTGGGATGCGCGCTGCGTCCATCGCCGGCATTGATCAATGCGGTGCCCTCGCCTGCGGCCTCGGCCAGCGCTTCCACCGCGCCGTCGTCGGGATGGCGCACCACAAAGCCGCGCACGCCCATCGCTTCCAGATTCTTCAGGGTGTCGCGCGCCGTTTCGCCCTTGCGGGTGGACGAGGTGGACGCATCGAAATTAAGCACGTCCGCGCCCAGCCGCTGCGCGGCCAGATGAAACGAACTGCGCGTGCGGGTGGACGGTTCAAAGAACAGCGTGCACACCGCAGTGCCGGCCAGCACGCTGCGCTTGCCGACACGCCCTACCGCCGCGTCGCGGATCTGACCGGCACGATCGAGCAGTTGCAGCAGGGTGGTGCGCGGCAGTCCTTCCAGGGTGAGCAGGTGGCGCAGGCGTCCGTCCGAATCGAGTTGCATGGTGGTCATCGCAGGTCGGGAAATATCAGGAAAGAGGAGTGGCTTGGTCGGGCGCGGCCAACCAGCGTTCGACGATCACCGCCGCCGCCATCGCGTCCAGCGCCTCGGCATCGCGGCGGCGCTTGCGCCCGTCGGCGCGCTCGCGCGCGAAACGCTGCGCGGCCTCGACCGAACTGGAGCGCTCGTCGATCAGCACCACCGGCAGCGCATAGCGCTCGCGCAGTTGGCGAGCAAACGCATGGGCGCGCTTGCGTGCGGGTTGGTCCTTGTCGTCCAGGGTAAGCGGGTCACCGATCACCAGGCCGTCTGGCCGCCATTCCTTGTGCACACGATCCAGCGCGGCCCAGTCGGGACCGGTGGTGTGCACATTGATGACGGCGACCGCGCGCGCGCCGGCACCGAGCGCGGTGCCAACGGCCACACCAATGCGGCGCGACCCTACGTCGAAGCCCAGCACCGTGCCATCCGGGCGGATCGCGCCCGCCTCAGGCATGCCCGGAATAATCCGTCAGCCGGAACAGATCCACGCCGATGCGCCCGGCAGCGGTCTGCCAGCGATCTTCCAGCGCGGTGGCGAACAGCACATTGGCATCCGACGGCGCGGTGAGCCAGCTGTTCTCGCCCAGTTCGAACTCGAGTTGCCCCGCGCCCCAGCCGGCACAGCCCAGCGCCACCAGCGCATTGCGCGGGCCGTCGCCGGCCGCCATGGCTTCGAGAATATCGCGCGAGGTAGTCAGGAACACGCCCTGCCCCACTTCCAGGCAGGAATCCCATTCGCGCGCATCGTCGTGGATGACGAAACCGCGCTCAGGATGCACCGGCCCGCCGCTGAGCACGATCTGCTCGCGCAGGTGCTCGTCGACGGTGTCGATGCCCATCTGCGACAGGACTTCGCCCAGGGTGTATTCGGAGGGCCGATTGACCAGCACGCCCATCGCGCCGTTCTCGTCGTGCTGACAGATCAGCGCGACGCTGCGCGAAAAGGTGGGGTCGGACAGCGCCGGGAGCGCAATCAGCAGTTGGTTGGCCAGAGGCGTGGGCAAAACGGACATGGCCGCATTCTAGCCGTTCGCTCCGCCGCGCGCAGAGCCGCTGCCATACTTGCTGCATGCCGGCGGCACCGGACTGCAGATGACAGCGGCCTCGCGGACGCCACCGATGGCATCCGGCAGGCAAGGCCGGCCCGTTCAGATTGCTGGCGGCTGCGCGGCGCGGACCTCGAGCTGCGCCGTGCTGCGATTGATCTGCTATGGCACCGCAGTCGATGCGTGCACCCACGCGTCGCTGTTCGGTCGCTATCGTGGCAGGCCTGACTCCCGGCCATCGCGCCGGCCGCTGGTCCACCTACACCTGCTCCACCTATCAACAGGCATCTCATGAACGGCTACTGCAGCATCGCCCCGGGGCATCCGGTCCACGGGCACTACCACGACCACGAATACGGCTTTCCGCAGCGCGAGGAGCGCGAGCTGTTCGAGCGCCTGGTGCTGGAGATCAATCAGGCCGGGCTGAGCTGGGAAACCATCCTGCGCAAGCGCAGCAACTTCCAGCGCGCCTACGACGGCTTCGACGTGGACACGGTGGCCGCCTATGGCGAGAGCGACATTGCGCGGCTGCTCGGCGATGCCGGCATCATCCGCAACCGGTTGAAGGTGCTGGCGGCCATCCACAATGCGCAGGTCATCCAGCAGTTACGCGCCTCGCACGGCAGCTTCGCGCACTGGCTGGATGCACAGCATCCGCTCGCCAAGCCGGACTGGGTGAAGCTGTTCAAGAAGACCTTTCGCTTCACAGGCGGCGAAATCACCGGCGAATTCCTGATGAGCCTGGGCTACCTACCTGGCGCGCATCATGAAGATTGCCCGGTGTTCGGGCATATCCAGACACTGTCTCCGCCGTGGATGCTGAGCGAAAAAGCGTAGCGGCGACAAGATCGAGCGCATGCCGGCCGCTAGAAGCACTGTGCACACGTTGCAGTGTGATGCGTTACATACCGCCCCGGGCACAACCCACGCAGTTGCCGATCACTGATCCGCCGGCCACGCGCAAACGACCGTCGGGATCACACGCCCATATAACGATGCGGACGGTGATTGAACATCAACACCAGACTCAGCATCAACGCACCCAGTGCCGAATACAGCACCTTGTCCGGGGTGAGGATGGTGAAGGCCACCAGCATCAGCATCGCATCGAAACTCATCTGCACCTTGCCCGCGCTCCAGCCGCGCTCGCCCTGCAGGTACACCGCCAGGATGCCGATGCCGCCCAAACTGCCGCGATGGCGGATGAAAAACAGGATGCCCAGGCCCGCCAGCGCACCGCCAACGATGGCCGAAAACAGCGTGCTGATATGCGCGTACTCGGCCCAGCGCGGCATCAGGTCGGTGAGCGCACCGCAGGCACCCACTGCGGCGAAGGTCTTCAAGGTGAATTCCCAGCCCATGCGGCGCACGCTCAGCCAATAGAACGGCAGATTGACCAGCACGAACACCAGACCGAAATTCCAGTGCAACGCGTAATGCAGCAGGAATGCCACACCGGCCATGCCCCCGATCATCAGGCCGCCCTTGGCGAAGATCGCCAGGCCCAACGAGGCCACCAGCGTCGCCAGCACCATGCCTTGCGCGTCTTCGGCCACCGAGTGGTGATAGGCATGATCGTCGGCCCCAGTGCCTTCCGAATCCGGCGGCGGCGTCAACGGGCCGGAGGTGACCACAGCGCCGTCATCGGGCAGCGGCTCTTGCTCCGGACGCAGATCGGAATCGGGAAGGCTCACAGGTTCGGGCACTGCAATAGGGTGCGATATTAGACACTATCGGCCCGCCTGGTTACATCTGAAATGTCATCGCATGCGCGCACTGCTGCGCTGCATGTCATCGACCACAGCGCAATCTTTACCCTGTCTTTTTTGCAGCAGACGCCTGCGCGCAGAGATGAGGTGCCAAGCTCCGGCAACCTTGTGCAGGTGAATTTCTTCAGCGTGCTACGCCACACCATGCACCGGAATGCACCAATGCGCGGCGGTCCTGGGCGACTCACCGAACTTCGGCAATCTCCACACCATCCATCCCCTGCGCCAGCGTCTTGGCGTCGCCGCCCTGCGAGAGTTTGATGCGCAGGCGCACTTCGTTCTGCGAGTCGGCGTAACGCAGCGCGTCTTCGTAGCTGATTTCGCCGGCCTGATACAGCTCGAACAGGCTCTGATCGAAGGTGCGCATGCCCAGGTTGGTGGACTCCTTCATGATCTCCTTGAGCTTGTGGATCTCGCCGTCGCGGATGTAATCCTGCACCAGCGGGGTGCCCAGCATGATCTCCATCGCCACGCGGCGGCTGCGCCCGTCCGGCGTCGGAATCAATTGCTGCGCGACCACGCCCTTGAGATTGAGCGACAGATCCATCAGCAGCTGATTGCGGCGATCTTCCGGGAAGAAGTTGATGATGCGGTCCATCGCCTGGTTGGCATTGTTGGCGTGCAGGGTGCACAGCACCAGGTGGCCGGTTTCGGCAAAGGCCACGGCGTGATCCATGCCTTCGCGGGTGCGCACCTCGCCGATCATGATCACGTCCGGCGCCTGGCGCAGGGTGTTTTTCAGCGCGTTTTCCCAGCTGTCGGTATCGATGCCGACTTCGCGCTGGGTGATGATGCAGCCCTCGTGCTTGTGCACGAATTCGATCGGATCTTCGATGGTGATGATGTGCCCGGTCGAATTCTGGTTGCGGTAACCGATCATCGCCGCCAGCGAGGTCGACTTACCGGTACCGGTGGCGCCGACGAAAATGATGATCCCGCGCTTGGTCATCGCGAGCGTCTTGATCACCGGCGGCAGGCTCAACTCTTCCACTGTGGGAATGCGCGTTTCGATCCGGCGCAGCACCATGCCGACCTGGTTGCGCTGATAGAAACAGCTCACACGAAAACGCCCGACCCCTGACACGCCGATGGCGAAGTTGCACTCGTGCGTCTTTTCGAATTCTTCGCGCTGCGATGGCGTCATCACGTTCAACACCAGATCGCGACTTTGCTGTGCAGTCAGCGGTGTCTGGGTGATCGGGCTGATCTTGCCATTGACTTTGATCGCCGGCGGCATTCCCGAGGTGATGAACAGATCCGACGCCTTCTGGTGCGCCATCAGCTTGAGGAACGAGGTGAAGTCGATAGTGCTCATGGCGTGCTCCTTCGGAGCCGGAAATGGGGAATCGAGAATCGGGAATTGGAAAAGCCGGGAGCCGGGACCGGTCAGGGGTGCGTGCTTTTGCGATTCCCCATTCCCGACTCCCTATTCCCGAATCACTCGAATATCCGCTTGTCCTTGGCGTACTCGCGCGCCTGGTTGCGCGTGATCAGGCTGCGCTTGACCAGGTCCTGCAGATGCTGATCCAGCGTCTGCATGCCGTATTGCTGGCCGGTCTGGATCGACGAATACATCTGCGCCACCTTGTCCTCGCGGATCAGGTTGCGGATCGCCGGGGTGCCGACCATGATTTCCCAGGCGGCGGTACGTCCGCCGCCGACCTTCTTCAACAACGCCTGCGAAATCACCGCGCGCAGCGACTCGGACAGCATCGAGCGCACCATCGGCTTTTCGCCGGCCGGAAACACGTCGATGATACGGTCGATGGTCTTGGCCGCCGAGCTGGTGTGCAAGGTGCCGAACACCAGATGGCCGGTTTCCGCAGCGGTCAGCGCCAGGCGGATGGTTTCCAGATCGCGCAACTCGCCGACCAGGATGATGTCCGGGTCTTCGCGCAAGGCCGAGCGCAGCGCCTCGTTGAAGCCGTGCGTGTCGCGATGCACTTCGCGCTGATTGATCAGGCACTTCTGCGAGGTATGCACGAACTCGATCGGATCCTCGACCGTGAGAATGTGGCCGTATTCGTTCTTGTTGATGTAGTCGATCATGCCGGCGAGCGTGGTCGACTTGCCCGAACCGGTCGGGCCGGTGACCAGGATCAGGCCCTGCGGCTGGTCGATCAGCTGGCGGAAGATCGGCGGGCAGCCCAGGTCTTCCAGCGTCAGCACTTCGGAAGGAATGGTACGGAACACCGCACCGGCACCGCGGTTCTGGTTGAACGCGTTGACGCGGAAGCGCGCCAGCGACGGAATTTCGAACGAGAAGTCGACCTCGAGGAATTCCTCGTAATCGCGGCGCTGCTTGTCCGACATGATGTCGTACACCAGCGCGTGCACCTGCTTGTGGTCCAGGGCCGGAATATTGATGCGACGGACATCGCCATCGACACGGATCATCGGCGGCAAGCCGGCCGACAGATGCAGGTCCGATGCCTTGTTTTTGACAGAAAACGCCAATAGTTCAGCGATATCCATGCGCTGCTTTTCCCCTAGGCTGCGATTGGAAGGTACTCCCCGAGCGGCAGTATAGCGTTCTGCCCCCGCCCTGGAAGAGCCCGCGCATCGGTTTCATTGCAGCGAACTGGCCGCCTGCTGCCGGCGTCCACTGCGGCCAGCCCAGCCCGCCAGATTCACGGCAGAACCTGCCTACGCCTAACAATCGTCGCGCCGGCAGCCATGCCGGCATGAACGGTAAAGCTGCGAGGCCGGTTCTCCAGCCCCCGCAATCATCCCCAGCTTGCGCAAGCGCCGGCCCTGCGCCGATCGCCGCACGACGCAGCGCGATCCAGCTGCACGCCGATTGTGCGCAAACGCACCGTCCGGCCGCGCAGTTGCGCCTGAAATTCAAGCTGTCATCCACACAACATCGTGACGCAATCCGGCTGCGGACAATGACGCAGGCAGAGCGGACTGAACGATGACGCATTGCCCGGGCCGGCACATGTACGGCCCGTGGCACGCGTTGGCGACCGCCCCTGCATCCGTTGCAGCGCCCTCCCCAATGAGTGAAACACCATGAAATCGCTGCTGATCGCCAGCGTCGTCGCTTTGCTTTGCCCTTTTGTCACACATGCGAACGAAGCCTGGAACCACGACGACATCAAACCCATCCCCGAGAAGGTTCCCGCAGGCCCGATCGGCCAGCGCGACTGGGATTACCGGCCGTACCTGTTCGTGCACAACGGCTGCGTGCCGTTTCCTGCAGTCGATCAGTGGGGGCATCCGAGCAAGGGTTTGAAGCCCACCGGGGCGTCCAATGGCGGCTGCAGCCACAGTCCCGGCCAGGTGTACGTGCGCTCGGGCTGGTACCGGGGCGTCTGGGCCATCATGTACAGCTGGTACTTCCCGAAAGACTCGCCATCCAGTGGTTTGGGACATCGCCATGATTGGGAAAGCATCGTCGTCTGGATCAACAATCCATCGGTGCCGCGGCCGACGGTGTATGCCCTTTTTCCTACTCGGCACATGGCAACTACTCCTACCTGCGCAATCCCGCTGCCAGCCTGCGCGACAATCACCCCAAGGTGGTCTACGGCAGTACCTGGCCGACCAACCATGAGATGTTCATCGGGCCCTACAACCCGGTCGGTGGCATGCAGCCGCTGATCGCATGGGAATCGATGGATCAATGGGTAAAGGATGCATTGACGTACACAAACTTCGGTGCCGCCAACGTTCCTTTCATCGACAAGAACTTCAACCAGAATCTCGGCAAGGCCTGGTACTACAACTGACCCGGCACCTGCATAGATCGCGTGCGGCAAACCGATGTCCGGTGGTCAACGGACCGGACATCGGCGCCCATGCGCTGCCCAGAACGCACCACCTGCTGGAAGGACCAGGGCGCTGGCCTCACTATAGGCGGCCATCCCTCAAGCCAAGGGCGCCCCGTGCCGGCATCGTCGCTGCAGCAGATTCTCGACCGCATCCGAGTCGCATCGGAAAACGCCGCTGGGCGTCCCGCCCGGCTACTGGCGGTCTCCAAGACCCAGCCCGCCGGCGCAATCCAGGCGCTGGCGGCGCAAGGGCAGCGCGCGTTCGGCGAAAACTACGTGCAGGAGGCGCAGGCCAAGATCACCGAACTGCATGCGCTGGGGTTGGAATGGCATCTGATCGGCCACCTGCAATCCAACAAGGCCGAACTGGCCAGCCACTGCTTCGACTGGGTACAGACCGTGGACCGCGCCAAACTGATCCCGCTGCTGGCGCGCTACCGGCCGGACGATCGTGCGCCGTTGAACGTGCTGATCCAGGTCAATATCGACGACGAGGACAGCAAGCACGGTTGCGCGCCGGAGGCGATCGATGCGCTGGCCCGGGACATCGCGCTGCAACCGCGTCTGCAGTTGCGCGGGCTGATGGCGATTCCAGCGCCGTTTCCCGAGCAGGCACGGCGCGCGGCTGCGTTTACGCGGATGCAGGCGCTATTCGAAGACCTCAAGGGCCGCTATCCGCAGGTGGATACCTTGTCGATGGGCATGAGTTCGGATTTCGCCGAAGCGATCGCGGCCGGTGCCACCATGGTGCGCGTCGGCACCGCGTTGTTTGGCGAACGCGCCTCGTCGCCGGCCGCCGCTTCCTGATCGGCCTCGCGTGCCGACCACCGATCTTTCTGACCTAAGGTGCTGCAATGACTCTGCCCTCTTCGTCCGCGTCTTCGCATCCCAGCGCTGCAATCACCGCGTTCGTCGGTGGCGGCAACATGGCGCGCAGCCTGATTGCCGGGTTGATCCGGCAAGGCGTGCCCGCAACCGGCATCCGCGTGGCCGAGCCGATTGCCGAAGTACGCGAGGCGTTATCGCGTGACTTCGGCGTGCACGCCGTGGAAGACGCCCGCACCGCCGTGGACGGCGCGGCCATCTGGGTATTGGCAGTCAAACCGCAGGTACTGCCTTCGGTGTGCGCACAGCTGGCCGACCTTGCGCAGGCGCAGCAGCCGCTGCTGCTGTCCATCGCTGCCGGCATCACTGCAACGCAACTGCAGCGCTGGTCGGGCGGTGACGTGGCAGTGGTGCGCGCAATGCCCAATACGCCCGCCCTGCTCGGCGCCGGCGTCACCGGGCTGTATGCCACTGCGCGCGTTTCCGACGCGCAACGCGTGCAGGCGACCCGCTTGCTGGATAGCGCCGGCGTCACCGTGTGGATCGACGACGAAGCGCAGATGGACGCGGTGACCGCCGTCTCCGGCAGCGGCCCGGCCTATGTCTTTCTGCTGGCCGAAGCGATGGAGGCTGCAGCGCAAGCGCAGGGTCTGCCCGCCGACGCTGCCCGTACGCTGGTGCTGCAAACCTTGCTTGGCGCCGCGCGCATGCTGACCGAATCCGGCGAAGCACCGGAGCTGCTCCGCCGCCGCGTGACCTCGCCCAACGGCACCACGCAGGCGGCGATCGAGACATTCCAGGCCGGCGGCTTCGAAGCGCTCACCGCAAGGGCAATCGCCGCAGCCACCGAGCGCGGCCGTAGCCTGTCGGCCGCCAACGATTAGCGAATCCACTATCGAAGAAGCGCAGGATTTGCTCGCAACCAAAGCTGATCGCAGGTCTGCAGTCGATCCGTCGGCACTGCAGAGATCCTGCACAACGGCGATCCATCCGCACTCGCCATGCCGATCAACGCCATCAGCCAGCCGCAGATTTCGGCAACACCCAGCACCAGATCGCCTGCTCGATCATGCGCGCAAGCTCGCGCTGAAGACCTGCTGCTCTGCGTCAGACGCTTCGTCAACGCGCACACCGCAACCGACTCGACAATGCGTTTCGTACGCGTTTTCTGCCGCTGGTGAACGAATCCCCGTCGGAAGACGCTTTTTTCGCGTTGTTTCATCGTTTGCCTATTGGCGGCGCGCAGCAGTTGCCCTACATTTCGCGTTGCCGACTGGGTCGGCAGACCCAACACCACCTACGAATACGGAATACATAACTCATGGCAAAAACCGCCGCTAAGAAGGCTGCCCCCAAAAAGGCAGTGAAAAAGGTCGCCGCCACCAAGACCGCAAAGCCGGCGAAGGCCGCCGCTGCCAAGTCCGCCGCGCCGAAGCCGATCAAGGAAGCACTGAGCAAGACCGGCCTGGTCGCGCACATCGCCGAATCCACCCAGCTGGCTCCCAAGGACGTCCGCGCCGTTCTGGCTTCGCTGGAAGCCACTGCACACGCCTCGCTGAGCAAGAAGGGTGCTGGCACGTTCACCCTGCCTGGCATGCTGAAACTGACCACCGTGCATGTGCCGGCCAAGCCGAAGCGCAAGGGTATCAACCCCTTCACCAAGGAAGAGCAGACCTTTGCTGCCAAGCCCGCCACCACCAAGCTCAAGGCACGTCCGTTGAAGAAGTTGAAGGACTCCGCGCTCTAATCGAGCACGCATCCGGTGTAACGAAGGCGGCCTGCGGGCCGTCTTTTTTTTGCGCGCGCGATACCGCATGCGTGACTACCCACATGCCGCTCATCGCCGCTTGCCTACCCTGCGTGCTGATTCGCAACCCAGCAGGTGCATGTGACCGTTCCATCGCCCCACCCTCCATCGACTACACCGCCGGCCACCGCCCGCAGCCCCGCACGCCGCGTGCGCCGCCTGCTGGTGTCGGTCGCCCTGCTGTGCGCCTTGGGTGTGGCCGCACGCTGGGCCTGGCAGTTGCCGATCGCCGAGCAGCTGCGCACCAGCTGGGAGCTGTCGCGGATGCCGCCGCCGACGTCTTTGCAGATCCCGGTCGAAGGCGTGCAGGCGCGCCGCATCGCCGACACCTTCGGCGCTCCGCGTGGCCGCGACCGCAGCCATGCCGGTGTGGACATCTTCGCGCCACGCGGCACGCCGGTGCTGTCTGCAACCCGTGGCGTGGTCAGCGCCATTCGCGATCAAGGCCTGGGCGGCAAGCAGGTCTGGGTGCTGGGGCCGGCCATGCAGCGGCATTACTATGCGCATCTGGACGACTGGGCCGCAGGCTTGGAGGTCGGCGATGTGGTCGAGCCCGGCACACCGCTGGGCATGGTCGGCACCACCGGCAACGCGCGCGGCACGCCGCCGCATCTGCACTATGGGGTCTATGGGCGCAACGGTGCGTACGATCCGCTGCCGCTGCTGCGCAAACCCGCACCACAGCCGGCACAGTGAACATGTTGGAACACTGCGTCATGGCATGCCCTATCGAGGCCACCGCACGCTGCGCCTATGGTGGAGACAGCCCAGCAACGACGCCATCTCCATGCCCCGAAAACGCTATCGCATTACGGTCACGCCCATCGAAAGCGATGGCCGCCCCTGCGACGACCGCTGCACCATCGAGTTCGAACAGCGCTCGCGCGCAGACTGGATGCGGCTGCTCGAAGAGTTGCACCTGCGCCGCGACCTGAGCAGCGACGAATGCGCCGCGCTGACCGTAGGCTCGCAGCTGCTGGAAGATCTGGCCGCCCGCCCACGCGCGCAGCCCAGCGATGCGCTGGATGTATTGCGACCGAAGCTGCAACTGCTGCTGGAGCGCCTGCAGCGCGTACACCCAACGCCAGGCGCTTGAGGCCTGGATCGCCGCATTGCGCGGACCGTTACACTGCGCGCATCGGGGATGGGACGCGCCATGCACTGGGCTGGAATCGTAGTATCTGCCGCTGCAATCGCTGGCTGCAGCTGTCAGCGCACCGAAGACAAACGCACGCCTGTTGCTGCGCCATCGTCGCCAACCCAGGCTGTGACAGGCACTCCAAGCACAGTCACCGACGCTGGAGCGCCAGCGCCACTGGTGCCGGCACCGGATCCCAACGACGGCACAGCGCGCGCCGACTTCGCCAAAGCAAGCGCCACCGTGCAGCGGTATCTGGGCGCACTACCCGGTACGGCACGCGCGGATGCCGATGCGCTGTGGACCGGCGGTCGTCCCTCACCGGCGCCGGACGACGCAGCGCTACGCGGCATCACCAATATCCGATCGATGCGCATCAACAACGCCCCCCCTTTGCCTTGGACCAGCAGCTTCCGCCCAAGCTGATCGAAGTGCCGGTACACCTGACCGTGCGCACCACCGTCGGCACACAGCCTCTGGTCGGTACGTATCGACTCCAACCCCGTGCCGGCAGCGACACATGGGAGATCTATTCGGCAACCTTGCAGCCGGTGCTGCGCTAACCCGTGGTTCACCGGCGCGAGCTAAGGTGATCTCATCTGCTACCGGAGTCACCCGATGAAACTGCGTTCGCTTGCCGGATCCATGCTCGCCCTCGCCCTCGCCCTGGCAATGCCCGTCGCCGGTGCCTGGGCCACGCCGCAGATCCAGGGACATCAAATCAGTGTGCAGGGCAGCGATCTGCAGCAATTCCTGGGTGGCCGCTTTCCGCAGACGCATGACGCACTGGGTGGCCTGGTCGAAATGACGGTCAGCAATCCGGCGCTGTCGCTACCGCCGGGCGACCGGCTCAAGATGGCCTTCGATCTGGCCCTGGCCACCGCAGGCGGCGCGCCGGCACCGGTCGGCAACGTGACCTTGACCAGTGCGCTGCGCTACGACGTGGCCAAGCAAGGCTTTTATCTTGATCAACCCAGCATCGATGACTTCCGCCCTGCCAATGCCGGCGCCAAGCTCGATCACAGCACCCGCCAGTTGCTCAATGCCTGGCTGGCCGATTACGCGCGCAAGGAGCCGATCTATCGCATCGACCCGGCCATCGCTGCGGTGATGGGCAATGTGCAGGTGGAGTCGGTGGGTATCCAGAACGGACGGGTGGCGGTGAACTTCAATCAGAACATCGAGCAACTGGTGCCGGCGACAGCGCTTTCCGGCAAGTAGACGATCCGCGCTGCGCCAGCGCGGGGCTCGCTGACCGGCGCCACTGCGCGGAAAGCGTTGCACACACACAAAGGCCCGGCGCATCGATCGCCGGGCCTTTGTTGCAAAAGACGTCTGGTAAGACGGCAATGCTGTTGTTGGAAGCGATCCACTAACAAGTGAATCGACTGCGTCAGCATGCAGGTCGAACCCGCGTATTGCGCATTCCTGGTTGCGCACTCCTGAAAGAGAGTGCGCATCGCATCATCGCAATGCCGGCACGCGCATGCTCAGCGCTTGGGCTGCAGCATCGTGCCGGTGCAGTTCTTGGAGCCGCAGCGACATTCCCAGATCTTCTTCAAGCGCGGCGTGTGACGCTCGGCCAGCGTGATGCCGTAGTTATAGGTGAGCTCTTCGCCGGCCTTGATCGCACGCTTGGCCTCGATGAAGATCTTGTCCTTGCTGCGATCGTCGCCTTCGGCCTCTTCGATCACCGCTTCGCAATTGGGCTTGCAGCTGTGGTTGATCCAGCGCGCCACATTGCCTTCGTAGTTGGCATCCAGCACGTAGTCGTCGCTGAGCGTGAACAGGAAGGTGTGGCCACTTTCCACATCGCCGGTGTCATCGGCGTCCACTTCCGCATGCGTGCGCAGGCGCCCCTTGTATTGAATGATGCGCTCGCCCTTGCGGAGCGCGGCGAGGGCGAACATGCCATTGCCGTGGATACGTGACTTGCGGGCGGCAACTTTGCGCGACATGAACGGGGTCCAGTGATGGGGCCGCTCATTGTGACCGCAGCGCGACGATGCGCCAAGCACAAGCGCATTGCCAACGGCAACGCCCAACGCTTGCCGGCGGCTGAACCGCGCGGTTGGCCCTGCCCCACTCGAAAGAGTACAATTTCGGTCCGCTTTAGGATTTATCTGGCCTCCTCATGTTGCGCGTCACCAAACTCACCGATTACGCCACCGTCGTGCTGACCGTACTGGCTGCACGCGGCGATCAGGTGCTCAGCGCGAGCGAGCTGGCCGAGCAGGCCGGCCTGGAAGCGCCGACCGTGAGCAAGATTCTCAAACCGTTGTCGCAAGCGGGTCTGGTCGAAGGTTTGCGCGGCGTGCATGGCGGCTACCGGCTTGCGCGCGCGGCCAGCGAGATCACGCTTGTTGAAATCGTCGAGGCAATGGAAGGCCCGCTGGCGATCACCGAATGCAGCCAGGACCACAGCCAGTGCGGCATCGCGCAGACATGCGGTGTGCGCTCCAACTGGCGTTTGATCAACGACGTGGTCGGCGATGCATTGCGTCGCGTCACGCTCGCGCAGATGTTGCAACCCCTCTCTCTCCCTGGCGACAGCAGTCGGCGTTCCATCGCCGCACGCGTCGCGACCACCTGACCTGTAGGCAGCCCGATGGCCACCGAACTTGCTCCCCCGCAGAACGCCGAGATTATCGAACGGCTGGGCCGACGTTACGACGCCGGCTTCATCACCGACATCGAATCGGACTCGCTCCCGCCCGGCCTGGACGAGGGCGTCATCCGTGCCTTGTCGGCCAAGAAAGAAGAGCCGCAATGGATGACCGACTGGCGTCTTGAGGCGTACCGGCACTGGCTGAAGATGCCGATGCCGGAGTGGGCGAAGTTGCAGATCTCCCCGATCGATTTCCAGGCGTTGAGCTATTACTCCGCGCCCAAGGGCCCGAAGTACGCCTCGCTGGACGACGTGCCGAAGGAACTGCTCGATACCTACGACAAGCTTGGCGTACCGCTGCACGAGCGTGCCCGGCTGGCTGGCGTGGCGGTGGATGCAGTGTTCGACTCGGTCTCGGTCGGCACCACGTTCCGCAAGGAACTGGCCGAAAAGGGCGTGATCTTCTGCTCGATGTCCGAAGCCATCAAGGAACATCCGGAGATCGTCAGACAGTATCTGGGTAGCGTGGTGCCGGTTGGCGACAACTATTTCGCCGCGCTCAACTCGGCGGTGTTCTCCGATGGCAGCTTCGTATTCATCCCGAAAGGCGTGCGTTGCCCGATGGAGCTGAGCACCTATTTCCGCATCAATGCCGGCCATACCGGCCAGTTCGAGCGCACCTTGATCGTGTGCGAAGACAAGGCGTATGTGTCGTATCTGGAAGGCTGCACCGCGCCGATGCGCGACGAAAACCAGCTGCATGCGGCGGTGGTCGAGCTGGTGACGCTGGAAGACGCCGAGATCAAGTATTCGACGGTGCAGAACTGGTACCCGGGCGATGAAAACGGCGTTGGCGGCATCTACAACTTCGTCACCAAGCGTGCCGAATGCCGTGGAGACCGCAGCAAGGTGACCTGGACCCAGGTCGAAACCGGCTCGGCGATCACCTGGAAGTACCCCTCGTGCGTGCTGCTGGGCGACGATTCGGTCGGCGAGTTCCACTCGGTGGCCCTCACCCATCATCGTCAGCAGGCCGATACCGGCACCAAGATGATCCACATCGGCAAGCGCACCAAGAGCAAGATCGTCAGCAAGGGCATCAGCGCCGGGCGCGGGCAGAACACCTATCGCGGTCTGGTCAAGGTGGATCGCAACGCCGAGGGCGCGCGCAACTACACCCAGTGCGATTCGCTGTTGATCGGCAAGCAGTGCGGCGCGCATACCTTCCCCTACATCGAGGTGAAGAATCCCGGCGCCACCGTCGAGCACGAGGCCACCACCTCCAAGATCAGCGACGACCAGCTGTTCTACTGCCGCGCGCGCGGCATCAGCCAGGAAGATGCGGTGTCGCTGATCGTCGACGGTTTCTGCAAGCAGGTGTTCCGCGAACTGCCGATGGAATTTGCAGTGGAAGCCAAGAAGCTGCTGGAAGTTTCCTTAGAAGGCAGCGTCGGCTGACACCTTTCCCCTTCTCCCCTCGGGAGAAGGTGGCGCGCAGCGCCGGATGAGGGTACGGGCGAAGCCAAGTGCACCCAAACAGCACGCTGCTTCGCACGAACCCTCACCCCAACCCCTCTCCCGGCGGGAGAGGGGCTCAATCACTGGATACGAATATGCTCAAGATCAACAACCTCCACGCCAGCATCGCCGGCAAAGACATCCTCAAAGGCCTGTCGCTGGACATCAAGCCGGGCCAGGTGCACGCCATCATGGGGCCCAACGGCGCGGGCAAATCCACGCTGGGCAACGTGCTCGCCGGGCGCGATGGCTACGAGGTCAGCGCAGGCAGCGTGCAGTTCGAAGGCAAGGACCTGCTCGACCTTCCGCCGGAAGAACGTGCAGCCGCCGGCTTGTTCCTGGCCTTCCAGTACCCGGTTGAAATCGCCGGCGTCAACAACACCTATTTCCTGCGTGCCGCGCTCAACGCGCAGCGCAAGGCGCGTGGCGAAGAAGAGCTGGACTCGATGCAGTTCCTCAAGCTGGTGCGCCAGAAATTGGCGGTGCTGCATCTGAAGGACGAGCTGTTGCATCGGGGCGTCAACGAAGGTTTCTCGGGTGGCGAAAAGAAGCGCAACGAGATCTTCCAGCTGGCCGTGCTCGAGCCCAAGCTCGCCATCCTGGACGAAACCGATTCGGGCCTGGATATCGACGCACTCAAGAGCGTGGCCGACGGCGTCAACGCGCTGCGCTCGCCGGAGCGCTCGTTCCTGGTGATCACCCATTATCAGCGCCTGCTCGACTACATCACTCCGGACGTGGTGCATGTACTGGCCGAAGGCCGCATCGTGCAGAGCGGTGGCCCGGAACTGGCGCTGGAGCTGGAAAAGCACGGCTACCACTTCCTCAAGGACCGTGTGGTACCCGAGGCGGCTGCCTGATGAGCGCCCTGCTGGAATCCCTCGCACGCGGCTTCTGCGGCAACGATGTACGGCGCGCCGAACTCGATGCCGCGCTGCAGACCGGCCTGCCCGGCCCGCGCGCCGAAGCCTGGAAATACACCTCGCTGCGGCAGCTGGAGCGGCGCAGTTTTCAGACGGCGCCCTTGGTACCGACGCTGGTCGATGCATCCGTGCTGGACGATATCGCCTCGCCACGGCTGGTGTTCGTCAACGGGCGCCCGTCCGACGCACTGAGCGACGTGTCGACGCTGCCCGACGGCGTGCGGCTGGAGACCTTGTCCGCCTCGCTGGCTGCCAGCGATGACGCGCAGCAGCTGCTCGGTCGCCGTTTCGAAGGCAGCGATGAAATCTTCGCCCGCCTCAATGCCGCGCTTGCCGACGAAGGCGTGCTGGTGCGCGTGCAGGAAGGCGCGCAGATCGATATTCCGCTGCACCTGGTCTTTATCAGCGTGGCCGGCGAGCACGACCTGTCCTGGCACCACCGCCACTTGATCGAACTGCGTGCCGGCGCGGCGCTGAACGTGGTCGAGCACCACCTGCATGTCGGCGATGCCGCGCATCTGCACAACAGCCTGATGCATGTGCATCTGGCCCAGGATGCGGTGCTGTCGCATGCGCGCGTGCAGGCCGACAGTGCGCACGCCACCTCGCTGCTGCGCACCGATGCGGTGCTGGCACGCAATGCGCGCTACCAGCGCGTGGATCTGGAACTGGGCGCCAACCTGTCGCGGCATGAGCTCAACGTGCGCCTGGAAGGCAACGACGCCCAGCTCACCGCCAATGGCGTGCTGCTCGGCAACGGCCGCCGCCATGTCGATACGCGTCTGGGCATCCAGCACATCGCACGCGATACCAGCTGCGAGCTTGTCTGGCGCGGCGTGGGCGCCGATCGCAGCCGGGTGGTGTTTCATGGCGGCATCCACATTCGCCCCGGTGCAGACGGCAGCGATGCGCGGCTGTCGAACAAGAATCTGCTGCTGTCGGCCAACGCCGAGATCGACACCCAGCCGGTGCTGGTGATCGATGCCGAAGAAGTGCAGGCCGCGCATGGTGCCACCGTCGGCCAGCTCGACGACAACGCCCTGTTCTATCTGCGCTCGCGCGGTCTGCCGCAGGCCGATGCACAGCGGTTGCTCAGCGCCGCGTTCTGCCACGAGCCGCTGCGTGTGCTGCCCACCGCGCTGACTGCGGTCCTGGCGCTGCAGCTGGACCGCGCCCTGACCTCGGCAGGCGTGGCATGAACGCGCCCGCCGTCCCGCAACTGGCCGTGCCGGATTGGGAACGCGTGCGCTCGGATTTCCCGTTGTTGATGCGGCAGGTGCACGGCAAGCCGCTGATCTATTTTGACAACGCCAACACCGGCCAGAAGCCGCTGCAGGTGATTGCCGCGACCGACGAGTTCTATCGTCGTCAAAACGCCAATGTGAGCCGCGCGGTGCATGCGCTGGGCACCGAAGCCACCGATGCGTTCGAAGGCGCGCGCAGCAAGCTCGCACGTTTTCTCAATGTGCGCGCCGACGAGCTGGTGCTGTGCAGCGGGACGACCTTTGCGATCAATCTGGTCGCTTATTCCTGGGCGCTGCCGCGCCTGGGCGCCGGCGATGTGATCCTGATTTCGCGCATGGAGCACCACGCCAACATCGTGCCGTGGCAACTGGTGGCGCAACGCACCGGTGCGACCATCCGCGTGGCCGAGATCACCCCAGACGGCGCGCTGGATCTGGATGCCTTGCGCAAGGCGATGACGCCGGAGGTCAAGCTGCTGGCGATCACGCACGTGTCCAATGTGCTGGGCACGGTCAACCCGGTGCGCGAGATCTGCCGCGAGGCGCGCAAGCGCGGCATCGTCACCGTGGTGGACGGCTCGCAAGCCGCGCCGCATCGGCGTATCGACGTGGCCGGCATCGGTTGCGATTTCTACGCCATCACCGGCCACAAGATGTGCGGGCCGACCGGCACCGGCGCGCTGTGGGCACGTCGCGAACACCTGCAGGCGATGCCGCCGTTTCTGGGCGGCGGCGAGATGATCAAGGAAGTCAGTTTCGAGGGCACGGTGTTCAACGATGCCCCGCACAAGTTCGAAGCCGGCACGCCCAACATCGCCGGTTTCATCGGCCTGGGCTCAGCGGTGGATTACCTGGAGTCGGTCGGGCTGGCGCACGTGGAAGCACGCGAAGCCGAGTTGCTCGCACACTTCACCGAAGAACTGCAGCGTATCGAGGGCCTGCGCATTTTCGGCACCACGCCGGACAAGGCCGCAGTGGTGTCGTTCCTGATCGAAGGCGCGCATGCGCATGATCTGGCCACCTTGCTCGACCTGGAAGGCATCGCCATCCGCTCGGGCCAGCACTGCGCGCATCCATTGCTGCAGTACTACGGCGTCGCCGCCACCTGCCGCGCCTCGCTGGCGTTCTACAACACGCACGACGAGATCGAGCGCTTTGTTGCTGCGTTGGTGAAGGTGCGTCGGCTGCTGGCTTGAGGCAGTGATTGGTGAGTCGGGATTAGGGATTCGGAGAACCTTTCGCCGAGTTGCGGTGCTTGCGCCAGACGTCCGTGCGCTAGCGCACGTGCCCCCACGTTAGACTCAGAGCAACGCCCCAATTCGGGCATCCGGCAAGGCACAAGAAACAGCGTTTCTTGCGCTTTGACCAATCCCCAATCCCGACTCCCGCTAAACTGCTCCCCATGCAGACCACCACTTTCCGCACCGCCACCGTCGACGATATCGACGCCCTCGTTTCGCTGGTGACTTCGGCCTATCGCGGCGATGTCAGCCGCGTTGGCTGGACCACCGAAGCCGACTTCCTCGACGGCGCACGAATCGATCCCGCCGTGCTGCGCGAAGACCTGTTGCGTGACCGCAGCCTGGTGCTGCTGGTCGAACAGGACGGGCGACTGCTGGCCTGCGCGCATATCGCCGACGACCACGGCGCCGGGTATTTCGGCATGTTTGCCGTCGACCCGTCGCTGCAAGGCAGCGGGCTCGGCAAGACGCTGCTGGCCGAAGCCGAACGCATCGCTTTCAGCGAGTGGCAGCTCCCGGTGATGCGCATGACGGTGATCGACATCCGCGATGAGCTGATCGCGTTTTACGAGCGACGCGGCTATCGCCGCACCGGCATCACCAAGCCGTTTCCGTATGGCGACGTGCGTTTCGGCGTGCCGCTGCGCCAGGACCTGCGCTTCGAGGTACTGGAAAAACCGCTCGGCGGCGCAGCGCTGTGAGCGAGACCTGGACCTTCGTCTGCGCCAGCGAGGCGCTGCTGCCCGGCGAGTTGCAGACCGTCTGGGATGAGGTGACCGACGCCCCGATCGTGGTCTTCAACCTCGACGGCGAGCTGTATGCGCTGGAAGACCGCTGCAGCCACGAAGACTACGAGCTGTCGCCTGGGGCTTTCGACCCGGCGGCCGGCACCATCGAATGCCTGCTGCACAGCGCCAGCTTCGATATCCGCGACGGCCGCCCGTTGTGCGCCCCGGCCTACACCGCCGTGCCTAAATTCCCGGTCAAGCGCGAACACGGCGGCATCTGGGCACGCGACGACCGCTGAGAGCGGTGAGATCAGTGAGTGCAGCAGGTCGGCTGTGGCTGTGATCGTGGTTGTGGCTTTGGCCGTAGAAGCCAAGGTCAAAAAGCCTAGTGAGTCGAGCGCGCGGTGCCCTCGCCGCTCGCGGGACACGCCGTGAACCCGTCCCTGGGGGCTCGGTGGCGGCATCCATGCCGCCACACGGGCCCGCAAGCGGCGAGGACACCGCACCGGACAGTTTGTAGGTGGCTTTGTTGAAAACATGCACACCGACCAGCTCGAGTGGTCCTTGGCCGCCCACCGTCGCGGGACCTTACGCGGCATGGATGCCGCGTAAGAGCCTACACGGACGTACTTGCGGCGTGTCCCGCGATGGTGGGTGGGCAAGGGCCCTGCAGCCAAGCGAAGATCAGCTGCTAATGCGGCGGTCATCGCTGCTACACGAACGTGCTCGCGGCGTGTCCCGAGATGGTGGGCGGGCAAGGGCCCTGCAGCGAAGTGGCAGATCAGCGGCCAGCAGACAGGCGTGAAGTAGGTTGTCCGCCAATTGTAGTTTGGTCAGCAAATTCAAATAGCGCACAAACCTTTCTGCCACAACGCTTCAGTCAGCGGGAACCATCGCGCGACGTCGGCCGACGACAAAGATTGCAAAGAAGAATGATTTGCATTTAAGATCGCAGCCCTTCAGGCCTTCTTAACAACTGGCCTGCCCTGCGATCCCATGCGCCCAGCTCTGCCAGACCGTTTTCTCCTGCGTTCGCTCCGCCTGCTCCTTTCCGCGCGGCGCCTCGACGTGCGCGACATCGGGTCATGTCAGCACATCGCATCGGGCTAGCCGGCGCGCACCGTCGATCCACCTCTTTCAATCCTTAGCCCATCTCCGCATCCGCCGAGCCGTCGCCAGGCCGGAGCCTCGCTTTCCTCTTCGAGACGCCTCATGACTCCCAGGATTCCCCCGCTCACCTCGGCCGTGCTGCTGACGCTGTCCGCTCCTGCCTTCGCCCAGCCCGGCGATGCGCCGGCCCCCCCGGGCGCGGTGGATCTGGATGCCATCCGGGTGCAGCAGGAACGCGCGCAGAAGCCGTCCTCGCCCAAATACACCGAGGCCCTGCGCGACACGCCGCAGACGATCACCGTGGTCACCAAGCAGACCATGGACCAGCAGAACCTGCTGTCGCTGCGCGATGTGCTGAGCACCCTGCCCGGCATCACCTTCGGCGCGGGCGAAGGCGGCGGCGGCTATGGCGACAGCATCAACCTGCGCGGCTTCACCGCCAGCAGCGACATCACCACCGATGGCGTGCGCGACAGCGCGCAGTACAGCCGCAGCGACACCTTCAACCTGGAAGCGGTGGAGCTGATCAACGGCGCCAACTCGGCCATGTCCGGCGCCGGCTCGGTCGGCGGCAACATCAATCTGGTCACCAAGACCGCCGGCCAGGGCGACTTCACCAATGTCGTGGTCGGCGGCGGCAGCGACCGTTACGGCCGGCTCACCGCCGACAGCAATTACGACTTCGAAAACGGCACCGCCGTGCGCTTGAACGCGATGGGCCATACCCAGGACGTGCCGGGCCGCGATGAAGAATTCCGTCACCGCTGGGGTTTTGCGCCGTCAGTCGCGTTCGGCCTGGGCTCGGATACGCGCTTTACGCTGAGCTACCTGCACCAGCACGACAACAACCTGCCGCAGTACGGCGTGCCGTTCGCGCTGAGCCCGTTCAACAACGGCCCGCTGCCGGGCGTGGACCGCGAGACCTATTACGGCTACCGCAATGTGTCGCGTCAGGAGATCGACGTGGACATGCTGACCGGCGTGCTGGAAATGGACTTTGACGACAACGTCAAACTGCGCAGCTTGGCGCGCGTGCAGCGCGTGGATCAGACCACCACCGCGACTGCGCCGGAAGGCACCTGGTGCCTGCCCAACAACACCAACGCCTACACCGGCCGCGCCTGCGTCGGCCAGCCGCCGGCCACCTGGAACCCCAACAGCGGCCCGCGCGGCCTGGTGCGCGAGACCGAGAATTTCATCGCGCACAGCCAGACCGATCTGACCGCCACCCTGCATACCGGCGCGATCGAGCATCGCCTGGTGGCCGGCGTGGCCTTCAGCAAGGAAGACTTCGAGCTCAACAGCGGTTCGATCTTCCGCAACGCCGATGGCTCCACCACCGGCATCACCTATCCGCTGCAGTCGTTCGACAATCCGTACAACATCTGGACCGGCCCGCAGAACTACTTCCGCACCGGCCGCAGCAAGGGCAGCCTGACCAATCAGGCGGTGTACCTGTTCGACACGCTGCAGTTCAACGAGCAGTGGATGCTCAACCTGGGCGGCCGCTACGAGCACAACGAAGGCGACAGCACCACCTACACCGTCAACGCCGCCGGCAATGTCACTGGTGTGACCCCGGGCTTCCCGGCCGGCAGCGAAGAGGACCTGTTCTCGTATCGCGCCGGCCTGGTGTTCAAGCCGGTCGAGAACGCCAGCCTGTATCTGTCCTACGCCAACAGCAAGACGCCGTCCAAGGCCTCGGTCAACGGCTCGTGCACGCCGATCGCCACCGCCACGGCGGGCGCCAATTGCAATGTCGAGCCGGAAAGCGCAGTCAACATCGAACTGGGCGGCAAGTGGGACGTGTTGAACGAGCGTCTGGCGCTGACCGCTGCGGTGTTCCGCAACGAGCGCGAAAACTACAAGGTGAACAGCGGCGACCCGCTGATTCCCGAGCAGGTGCTGGACGGCAAGGCCCGCGTGGACGGCATCGCGCTGGGCGCGGCCGGCTACCTGACCGAGCGCTGGTCGATCTTCGCCAACTACACCTTCCTGGACAGCGAAGTGCTGCAGAGCGTGTCCAACCGTACCGCCAGCCTCACCGGCGACCCCATCGCCGGGCGCGAACTGGTACAGACCCCGCGCAATGCCGGCAATCTCTGGACCACCTATCAGCTCAACCAGTGGACCTTCGGCTACGGCGCCACCTACCAGGGCAGCTTCTATCCGAACAACACCTCGACCGCGGTCTACCGCAAGACCGACGCCTACTTGGTACACCGGGCAATGGTCGGCCTGCGCGTCAACGACTGGCTCAGCCTGCAGTTGAACGTCAACAACCTGTTCGACAAGGAGTACTACACCAGCATCCGCAACAACCTCACCGTCAACGCCGCAGGCACCGTCACTGCCGGCAGTGGCTGGGCGTTGCCGGGCGATGGCCGCTCGGCGGTGTTGAGCGCCACTTTTAGTTTCTAAGCCTCCGGCACGCCCTCCGCACAGTGCGGGCGGCGTGGAGATCTGCGCATGTTGCTGCCCATTCCCGATGTCCTAACTCCCCCACAACTTGCCGAGTTGCATGCGCGGCTGGACGCGGCCGACTGGGCAGACGGCCGCATCACCGCCGGCCATCAGTCGGCGCAGGCCAAGGACAATGCGCAGTTGCCAGAAGACAGCGCTGTGGCGCGCGAGGCCGGGGCACTGGTGCTGGAGGCACTCGCGCGCAGCAGCACGTTCTTTTCGGCAGTATTGCCCCGGCGTATCTATCCGCCGCTGTTCAATCGCTACAGTGGCGGGCAATCGTTCGGGTATCACGTCGACAACGCAATCCGCTACGACCGTAGCCGCGGCGGCGCAGACCCTGTGCGCACCGACGTTTCCGCCACGTTGTTTCTCAGCGACCCGGACAGCTACGACGGCGGCGAGCTGGTGATCGAAGACACCTACGGCACGCAATCGGTGAAGCTCCCGGCCGGGCACCTGGTGATCTATCCCGGCACCAGCCTGCATCGGGTGATGCCAGTGACCCGCGGCACCCGCGTGGCATGTTTTTTCTGGACCCAAAGCATGCTGCGCGACGATGCGCAGCGCCGCCTGTTGTTCGAGCTGGATGTCTCGATCCGCCGGCTGACGCAAGACACCCCCGGCCATCCCTCGCTGATCCGGCTCACCGGCGTGTATCACAACCTGTTGCGGCAATGGGCCGATGTCTGAGCACGCACCGGACACCGCGCAACTGATCGACCTGCTGCGCACCCAACCCGATCAAGCGCTTGCACTGCTGCGCAAAACCGCTGCACGCCAGGACGTGGAGGCACAGCTGCTGCTCGCGCAGATATACGCCGAAGGCCGCGGCGTCGCGGTCGATCCGGCCATGGCGATGCTCTGGTACGAAGTCGCCGCCAATGCAGGGCATGCGGAAGCGATGAATCAGCTGGGGCGTTGCCACGAACTCGGCTTCGGCACGGCGTGCAATATCGTATTGGCAGCGCTGTGGTATCGCCGCGCCGCCGAGCACGGGCTGGATTGGGGCATGTACAACCTCGCGCATCTGTACGGCTCCGGCCGTGGCGTGGCGCAGGACCACGTGCAGGCGTTGGCGCTGTACCGCACCGCCGCCGAACGCGGGCATGCCAAGTCGATGAACTTTCTGGCGCGCTATCTCGACCAGGGCCTGGCCTGCGCTGCGGATCCGATCGCTGCACGCGACTGGTATCGCCGCTCCGCCGAAGCAGGCGATTTTCGCGGCCAGGCCAGTTACGCCACCTTGCTCGCGGATGCCGGCGACCTCGATCAGGCCGAACGATGGATGCGCCGTGCGATCGCCGGCGGGCATGCCGGCTTCCTGCAACAGCTCACGCCGTTGCTGGCGGGTGCAACGCACCCACGTCTGCGCGCGTTGCTGAGTGAAGTGGCCGCGCGGCAATCGCAATTGCAGCCGTCGCCCGCAGCGGACGTGGCCTGAGCGCGGCATGGCCACTTCCAATGACACCCTGGCCACCACCCAGCAACGCCGCGGCTTCTGGCTGCGCATGCTGCATCAGTGGCACTGGATCAGTTCGGCGCTATGCCTGATCGGCATGCTGCTGTTCACCATCACCGGGCTGACCTTGAACCATGCCGCGCGCATCGAAGCCAGCCCCTCGACCGAACACCGCACGCTCACGCTGCCGCCGGCCCTGCTCAAGTCCCTGGGCACCCGCGAGGACGGCGATGCCCCGCTACCGCCACCCGTGGCGCACTGGCTGGGGCGTGAGCTGGAGATCAGCATCGGCACGCGCAACGGCGAATGGTCGGCCGACGAGGTGTATCTGGCGCTGCCGCGTCCTGGCGGCGATGCGTGGCTGAGCCTGGACCGCAGCACCGGCGCGATCGAATACGAGCGCACCTCGCGCGGCGCCATCGCCTATCTCAACGATCTGCACAAAGGCCGTAACGCAGGGCCGGCCTGGGGCTGGTTCATCGACGTGTTCGCCATTGCCTGCCTGGTGTTCTGCATCACCGGGCTGTTCCTGCTGCATCTGCATGCGCGCCAGCGCCGCATGACCTGGCCGCTGGTCGGCCTGGGTCTGCTGATTCCGCTGCTGCTCGCCCTGCTGTTGATCCACTGACGTTTTACTACCGGAGACGACCATGCGCGCCACCCTGACCATCGCCCTGAGCGGCCTGCTCGCCATGCCGGCATACGCGGCCACGCTCGACATCAACGTCGAGATTCCCAAGCTCAACGTCGCCGAGTACCACCGCCCATACGTGGCGATCTGGCTGGAAGGTGCGGACCAGAAGGTCGCCGCCAACCTGGCGGTCTGGTATCAATCCAAGGACACCGCCGAAGGCCACGGCACCAAGTGGCTGCCGGACCTGCGCCAGTGGTGGCGCAAGAGCGGTCGTACCCTGGATGTGCCGGTCGATGGTGTCACCGGCCCCACCCGTCCGGCCGGCGCGCATGCGCTGTCGTTCTCCGACACCAAGGGCGCGCTGAAGTCGCTGCCGGCCGGCCAGTACACGCTGGTGGTGGAAGCCGCGCGCGAAGTGGGCGGACGCGAGTTGGTCAAGGTGCCTTTCACCTGGCCGGCAACGACTTCGCAAACCGCAAAAGCCAGCGGCAGCAGCGAGCTCGGTGCTGTCAGCCTGGTCGCAAAGCCTTGAGCGTTGCGCTGTTGTTGGCAGCCGCACGGAGCGTGCGCTGCAAGTAACGGCGCACGCGCGCTTCATCGCTTTGGCAAGACATATCGCTTCCCACGCATCCACGCAGCGCCACACCCTCGCGCTGATCAGACACGTGATCCACCGTCCTCATCGTCCTTCAAGGAGTTGTCATGAAACGTTCTCTCGTCCTGATCGCCATGCTCGCCGCACTGCCGGTCAGTGCACTCGCCCACAAGGCCTGGTTGCTGCCATCGCAGACCGTCATCGCCGGTGAAGCGCCGTGGATCACCGTGGATGCAGCGGTCTCCAACGACCTGTTCTACTTCAACCACGTGCCGCTGCGCCTGGACAACCTGAGCATCACCGCGCCGGATGGCAGCGCGCTCAAGCCGGAAAACCCGGCCACCGGCAAGTACCGCAGCGTGTTCGACCTGCAACTCACCCAACCCGGCACCTACAAGCTCAGCATCGTCAACGCCGGCCTGTTCGCCAACTGGAAGGAAGACGGCAAGCCCAAGCGCTGGCGCGGCGACGAAGCCCGCTTCGCCACCGAGGTGCCGAAGAATGCGCAGGACCTGCAGGTCTCGCAGTCCTTCAATCGCGTGGAAACCTTCGTCACCCGTGGTGCTCCCACCACCACGGTCTTCAAGCCCAGCGGCAAGGGCATCGAGTTGATCCCGGTGACCCATCCCAACGATCTGGTCGTCGGCGAAGCGGCGCAGTTCACGCTGCAACTGGATGGCGAGCCGGCAGCCGGGCTGGAGATCGACATCGTGCGCGGCGGCACCCGCTATCGCGATGCGCAGAACGAGATCAAGCTGAAGACCGATGCCAAGGGCGGCTTCAGCGTGACCTGGCCGGAAGCCGGCATGTACTGGCTGGAAACCACCACCGAAGACAAGAAAACCTCGCTGCCGCAAGCCAAACAGCGTCGCCTGGGTTACGTCGCCACGCTGGAAGTGCTGCCGCAGTAATCCGCACGCATGCGGCAGGGCTGCACCCAGCGTGCATCCTGCCGCACCGCCTTCATAAGATTTCTCCATGCCTGCATCGCCTTCCGCCGACCACGCCATCGCCACCCTCGGCGGCCGCAGCATGGGCACCACCTGGAGCGTGAAACTGATCGCGCCGCGTGGGCGCGATCTGCATCCGTTGCATGCCTGCATCCAGGCCGCACTCGATCGTGTGGTCGCGCAGATGAGCACCTGGGAAGCGGATTCGGATATCAGCCGCTACAACCGCGCCGCTGCGGGTCAGTGGCAAACCCTACCTGATGAATTCCATACCGTGCTGAGCGCAGCGCTGCAGATCGCACAAGCCAGTGAGGGTGCCTTCGATCCCACGGTCGGCCCGATGGTCGAGCTGTGGGGCTTCGGTGCCTCGGGCGGGCGACGGCAGGTGCCTGCAGTCGATCAGATCGCCTTGGCCAGCGCACGCTGCGGCTGGCAACGTGTGCAACTGGATGGCATGCGCGTGCGGCAGCCCGGCGCACTGGCGCTGGATCTATCCGGCATTGCAAAGGGATTCGGTGTGGACTGCGTGCATCGCGCGCTGCTGCGGGCCGACATCGACAGTGCATTGATCGAAGTGGGCGGCGAACTGTTCGGTTACGGACGCAAGCCCGATGGCAGTGCGTGGCGCGTGCTGGTCGAATCCGCACCCGACGAAGACGCCGGTGCTGCATTGCCAGCGCGCGTGCTCGCGCTGGACGGGTTGGCGGTCGCCACGTCCGGCGATCGTTGGCACCGCTTCGATGCCGGCGGCACCCGCTATGCGCACACCTTCGACCCCCGCATCGGCGCGCCCGTTCCGCATGCGCCCGCAGCGGTGAGCGTGCTCGCACGCGATGCGATGCAGGCCGATGCCTGGGCCACCGCGATGACCGTGCTTGGTGCCGATGCCGGGCTTGCCTATGCACGCACTGCAGCGTTGGCCGTGCGTTTTCTTACGCGCAAGGACGGCGTTCTGCTTGAATCGATGAGTCCGGCCTTCAAGCAGCAGTTGGCTGCGTCATGACCGCCACCAACCTACGCATGTGGCTTGGCAACGGGCTGGTTCTGCTTGCCCTTGCAGCCATCGTCGGCTGGCTCGGCGGCTTGCATGCTGGTGCATGGTGGAGCGCACCAACCCCGCATCGCTGGCAGCTGGCAGGTCTTGGGCTGACGCTCTACCTGGGCATGTGCGCGGTCGTGCTGTTGCGCGCACGCCGGCGCGTGGGCGCACAGCGCGCAGACGCCAGCGGCGTGCTGATCGTCTGGGCAAGCCAGACCGGATTTGCGCGTGAACTGGCCGAACGCAGCGTCGCTGCGCTGCAGTTCGCAGGCGTCGGTGCGTACGCACTGCCACTGGACGCCGTCGATACCGATCAACTTACGCGTGTGCCGCGGCTGCTGTGCATCGTCAGCACCACCGGCGAAGGCGATGCACCCGATCATGCGCAAGCAGCCGAGCGCGATTGGCTGGCCGGCGATGCGCAGGATCTGACGGCCGTGCAGTACGCCGTGCTGGCGCTGGGCGACCGTGGCTACGCGCAATTTTGCGCATTTGGCCGACGCATCGACGATCGCCTGCAGGCACGCGGCGCCACCCGTTTGTTCGAGCGCATCGAGGTCGACAACGCCGACCCGCGTGCCCTGCAGCAATGGCAACGGCGTCTGGCAGAGCTGGCGCCAGCGCTTGCGACACAACCCGACTGGAGCCTGCCGGCCTACACCGCCTGGCAGCTACGCGAGCGTGTCCGCGTCAATCCCGGCAGTGCGGGCGCACCGATTTACCGACTGCGTTTGACGCCCAGCGATGGACCGTTACCGCAATGGAGCGCAGGCGATATCGCGGAGATCGTTCCGCACAACGCACCGAATGCGGTGGAGTCCTGGCTGCAACGCAACCAGCGCGATGGCGCCCAGCGCATTGGCGGACGCACGCTGCGCGAATGGCTCAGCGGCGCGCAACTTCCCGTCGATGTCGATATGGGTGCCATTGCCGGCCCCGGCCCAAGTGCTGGTGCCGGCACCGATGCCGATGCCAAAGTCAAAATCGGCCCGGGTACTGACACAGTCACAGCCACTGATACAGGTGCAGCTACAGGCACAACTTCATCGCTAGACGCAGATGCATTGGTGCGCCGCCTTGCCGCCCTGCCCCATCGCGACTATTCGCTCGCATCCATTCCCGAAGAAGGCCACGCCGAACTGCTGGTGCGCGAGCACCGGCACGCCGACGGCAGCCTGGGTCTGGGTAGTGGTTGGCTCTGCATCCATGCGCCTATCGGCGCACCCATCGCGCTGCGCCTGCGCAGCAACTCCGGTTTCCACCCGCCTGCACCCGAGCAACCAATGTTGCTGATCGGCAACGGCACCGGCATCGCCGGACTGCGCGCGCATCTACGCGCCCGTATCGCAGCCGGCGCGCGTCGCAACTGGCTGCTGTTCGGCGAACGCAATGCCGCCCACGACGCGCTCTATGCCGACGAGCTGCAGCAGTGGCAACGCGATGGCTGGATCGAACGCCTGGATCTGGTTTACTCACGCGATCAACAACAGTCAGTGCGCTACGTACAACACGCACTGGCCGCTTCCGCCGACCACCTACGTCTGTGGGTCGATCAAGGCGCCTGCATCTACGTCTGCGGCAGCCTGCGCGGCATGGCACCCGAAGTCGACCAGACGCTTGAGTCAATCCTCGGCACCGATGTCAGACAAGACCTGCTGCGCAAAGGGCGCTATCGCCGCGACGTGTATTGAAGGTGGCTAACACCACCTGACGAACGGCCACCCACGGAGTGTGCGTCGGTGTCCTAGATGTCCAGAATGAATGCTGCCCGGAACCGCGAGGAGCGTTGGTTGACACTAGAGCGGCTAACAAAACGTCAAAGTCTGGTTGATCGAGGGCGCGGTGTCCTCGCCGCTCGCGGGACACGCCACAAGTACGTCCTTGTAGGCTCGGTGGCGGCATCCATGCCGCCACACGGTGCCGCAATCGGCGAGGACACCGCACCAGACAGTTAGTCGGTTGTTTTATTAAAAGCCTGTCCGTTGCTTGGCTTGTTTTGGGAAGCTGAGCGGACGCGCCGTTATCCAAGCAACGCAGGTCGTGCTTTGCTTGCACCCTGCACACCGACCATCTCGACTGGTCCTTGCCCGCCCACCGTCGCGGGACCTTACACGGCATGGATGCCGCGTAAGCGCCTACACGGACGTACTTGCGGCGTGTCCCGCGAGGGTGGGCGGGCAAGGGCCCTGCAGCCAAGCGCAGATCAGCCGCTCTGCAATAGACCGGCCTGAAGTAGTTTTGTCAGCCGCTCTTAAACCAGACCTCGATCAATACATGGACACTGCGTCATCGCACGCACGACCGACAACTAAACGGGACTCACCCGGATCGCCAGCAACTCGCCACCGCCATCGAGCACGTAGCGGGTGCGCGTGGAGGCACTGAGCCAGGCAGTATCTCCGGCCACCAAAGGTGGCAAGCCGCTATCGCGTCCAAAGCTGGCCTGGCCGGCGAGCAGATGGATCGCCCACGCGCTGCCCGGATCTGCAAAGAACAGCATGGTGCCGACCAGCGGACGATGCAGCAGCTCGGCCTGCAACACATCGCGCCGCCACATCAGGTTGAAATCCTGGGTCGGCCCGTCGAGCAGCGTTGCGCTGACCGCTTTTTCGCCAGCGAATCGGACGCGTTGATAGGGCGGCAGCAAGTCGTAGCTGCGCTCACTGCTGCCGGGAGCATCGGTGCCGCCGTCGGCGCCTACATCATGGCCGCCGCGGGCCGCGCCGCTGCCGTCGTTGCTACCGCCGCTATCGCTTTCATTGCCACTGTCACTACTACTGTTGCTACTGCCAGTGCCACTACTGTTGCTACTGCCAGTGCCGATGACACTCGCACCATCGCCAAACCGTAGCCGCATGCCATTGCCATGCAACAACACCAATTCGCGATCAATGCCTGGGAAAGCAGAAAACGCCGCATCCTGCTCGATCTCGGCGATCGACAAGCGCAGCGACCACGCGTCGGCATCGCCGAAGCGCAGGATCTCGCGCGTCCAGCCCAGTTGATTGCGCCATCGCTCGCGCCGGTAGTCGGTGGCCGGAATCACCCGGCTGCTCAGTTCTGTCAGCTGCATTGGCGCATTGTGCCCCAAGCGTTGCGCTGGGGCCGTCATGTGTGACCAACATGCCGCTGCGTTATGCCCATGAGCAGTACACGCACAGCGCCCTTTACCTCACGCGAAATGCTGTGACTTACGCTTCATGCTGTGACTTACGCTTCATGCCCTGACTGGCGCCGCATGCTGCCACCGCCACTTCCCTGCAGTCACCTACGCATGTGTACGCTCGCAACTCATGCGACCCCAAAACGAAAAACGCCCGGCTGCACATCCAAGTGCAACACCGGGCGATTCCACGTCCTTGTCGGCTTCCAGCCATCCCCCGGACATCCTGTCCAGTTAGGTTGCGGCCACGCATCCTCGCGTCGAACCGTATCTCGGATCCCTTCCCCTTAACGCCGTCCCACCGGTTTCACCGCCGCCCCCTTGGCAGCCTTCTTGGCGGGAGCCATCGTGGCTCCTACTTCGATCAGGTCTCGATTCCGTTCGACCGTCTTGAGTCCGATGCCCTTGACCAGTGCCAGTTCCTCGGCACTTTTGAAGGGACCGTTTGCCTGACGGTGCTCGACGATTGCCTCGGCTTTTGATCGCCCGACATTCGTCAGCACCTTGTCCAATTCCTCAGCAGACGCGGTGTTGATATCGACCTTGTCGAGTGCATACGCATTCGAGGACAACAGCAACGCCAGTAGCAGGGACTTCAGGGCTACGGTAAATGACTTCATTGCAACGCTCCTTGTGGCTTGGGTGATGGTCCTAGCCAGCATTCCTGCCGGCGGAGCCAGTGTCCCGCGCCACATGCAGCAATCCTATCGCCAACGAACTTTTCACACAGCAGGTGAACTGCGCGCCGCCTTGTAGGGAAATACCTACCCCCTCCCCTCGCAAAGGCGGCCAGCAGGCCCAGGCGTAGAATGTGCCGTTACTTCACGCATTCGGAGCCTTCATGGACAGCGCCAAGATCGACCAATTCATCAGCGACACGTGGGATCGCGAGATCGTCCCGCAATTGGTCGATTACATCCGCATTCCCAACAAGTCGCCGATGTTCGACACCGATTGGGTGGCGCACGGCTACATGGAGCAGGCGGTCACCCTGATGGAAACCTGGGCGCGGGCGCAGGCGATCGAGGGCATGCAGGTCGAGGTGGTGCGCCTGGAAGGCCGCACGCCGTTGATCTTCATCGAAATTCCGGCCACCGGCGCCGAATCCGGTGACGACACCGTGCTGCTGTACGGCCACCTGGACAAGCAGCCGGAAATGACCGGCTGGGACGCCGACCTCGGCCCGTGGAAGCCGGTGCTGCGCGACGACAAGCTGTACGGGCGCGGTGGCGCCGATGATGGCTACGCGATCTTCGGTTCGCTGGCGGCGGTGCTGGCGCTGCGCACCCAGGGGCTGCCGCATGCGCGTTGCGTGGTGCTGATCGAGGCCTGCGAGGAATCCGGCAGCTACGATCTGCCGGCCTATGTCGATCATCTGGCCGCACGCATCGGCAAGCCATCGCTGGTGGTGTGCCTGGATTCGGGCTGCGGCAACTATGAGCAGCTATGGTGCACCACCTCGCTGCGCGGGCTGACCGGCGGTAACCTCAGCGTGAAGGTGCTGGAGGAAGGCGTGCACTCGGGCGATGCCTCCGGCGTAGTGCCGTCCAGCTTCCGTTTGCTGCGCCAGTTGCTGTCGCGCATCGAGGACGAAGCCAGCGGCCGCATCCTGCTGGAAGGCCTGCATGTGGAGGTGCCGGCCGAGCGACTGACCCAGGCCAAGGCCGCAGCGGCGACGCTGGATACCGCCATCTTCGACAAATTCCCGATGGTCGAGGGTCTGGTGCCGATGCATGACGACCTCACCGAGCTGGTGTTGAATCGCACCTGGCGCCCTGCGCTGTCGATCACTGGTGTGGACGGCGTGCCGCCGCTGGCCTCGGCCGGCAATGTGCTGCGCCCACAAACCGCTGTGAAGTTGTCGTTGCGCTTGCCGCCGACCGCCGATGGCAAGGTGTGCGGCGAATTGCTCAAGGAAGCGCTGCTGCGCGACCCGCCCAACGGCGCGCAGGTGGCCCTGGAACTGGAAAAGGCATCGTCCGGCTGGAATGCGCCCGAGATGGCGCCGTGGCTGGAAAAAGCCATCGACGACGCCAGCCTGGCGTTCTTCGACAAGCCTGCCATGTACATGGGCGAAGGTGGCTCGATTCCGTTCATGGGCATGCTGGGCGAGAAGTTCCCCGGCGCGCAGTTCATGATCACCGGCGTGCTCGGCCCGCATTCCAACGCACACGGTCCGAATGAGTTCCTGCACATCCCGATGGGCAAGCGCGTGACCGCCTGCGTGGCCAAGGTGATTGCCGAGCATCATGCCGCCTGCCTGCGTGGCGAGACCAGCGGCTCGCCGGTGGCCGCCGACAGCGGCACCCGTCACGGCGGGCATGGCTGTTGCTGAGGTGGCGGTTTAACCGATGTAGGCCATTGGCGTGCATTCACTGATGGAAGTGCTAGATCGCACTGGTGAGGGTTCGCGCAGGTGCGTGGGTGGTTTGGCTGGGTGATTTTTACGCATCGCCTTGCTGCGTACTCTCACCCCAACCCCTCTCGCGATGGGAGAGGCGTTTAGAGCTTGCTCTTAGTGAAGTGCTAGTCTGCCGATCCCACTTACCTCAGTGCCTGCGATGAACAATCTCTTCGGTAGCGACAGCTGGCTTTACATCATTCTGGTCGGTTTCGTGGTCGGGCTGCTGGCCCGTTTCATTACGCCGGGCACGCAGCGCCTGGGTTGCCTGCTGACCATCGTGCTGGGCATTGCCGGTGCAGTGGTGGCCAGCTGGTTCGGGCGCTACATGGGCTGGTACCACGCAGGCGAACCGGCCGGCTTTCTCGGTGCATTGCTGGGTGCGATCGCGATTCTGGCGTTGCTACGGCTGTTCAGCGGCAGCAAGCGTTGATCGACCCGCCGCCACTCTGACGTGGCGGCGCCTCACTTCACGACACAGCATTTACTCATGACGTCATCGTTGCTTCCCGATACCGCGCGCGATGCGCTCCGTCTGCAATGGGCGCGGCACGCGTTGAACGATCCGCAGGTCACACTGCAACGCGCGTCGGTCGATGCGGGATTTCGCAGTTATTGGCGTACCCAAGGGAGCGGCATGGATCGCATCCTGATGGATGCGCCACCGGAGCTGGAAAATGTGGCGCCGTGGTTGCGCATGCATGCACTGCTCGGCGAGCACGGCGTGCGGGTGCCGCTAGTGCTTGCGCAAGATCTTGAAACCGGATTCTTGCTGTTGGAAGACCTGGGCGTACCGACGCTGGCGCAGGTACTGACCGACGCCAATGCCGACGCGTTGCTGGATGACGCGATCGATCAGTTGTTGCTGCTGCAGCGCATTCCACCGCCCGCCGACAGCGGTGTATTCGGCGAGGCGCTGCTGCAACGCGATGCCGGCCTGTTTGAAGAATGGTTTCTCGGTCGCCATCTGGGGCTGCAGCTGGGCTGCGAGCACACCGAGCAACTGCAACGGGTGCAGCGCCGTTTGATGGACAACGCACTGGCGCAGCCGCGCGTGTTCACCCATCGCGATTTCATGCCGCGCAATCTGATGCCGGTCAGCAATGGACCGGCGGTGCTGGATTTTCAGGACTGCGTGATCGGCCCGATCGCCTACGACCCGATCAGTCTGTTCAAGGACACCTCGGTCAGTTGGCCGATCGCACGCGTGGATGCTTGGCTGGAGCGCTATCACGCACGCGCCCTAGCGGCCGGATTACCGGTGCCGCCGCTGGCGCACTTCCTGCGCGATGCGGACTGGATGGGCGTGCAGCGGCATCTGAAGAATCTGGGCATCTTCTCGCGCCTGAGCCATCGCGACGGCAAGCATTGGTATCTGGATAACGTGCCGCGCTTCATCACCTATCTGGACGACGTGCTGCCGCGCTACAGCGAACTGGCGCCGCTGATCGGGCTACTGGAAGACCTGGTCAAACCTGCCTTGGCGGCACGCTCCACGCAGGCCGGCGCATGAAGGCCCTGATCTTCGCGGCCGGATTTGGCGAGCGCATGCGCCCGCTCACCGAACGCACGCCCAAGCCGTTGTTGAAGGTCGGCGGCACGCCGCTGATCGTCTGGCATCTGCACAAGCTGGCCGCGCTGGGCGTGGACGAGGTGGTGATCAATACCTCGTGGTTGGCCGAGCAATTTCCGCCACTATTGGGCGATGGCAGCGCGTTCGGGCTGCGCCTGAGCTATTTCTACGAGGGCCCCACACCGCTGGAGACCGGCGGCGGCATGCTGCATGCGTTGCCGTTGCTGGGCGATGCCCCGTTTCTGTTGGTCAATGGCGATATCTGGACCGACTTCGATTTCGCGCGGCTGTCGAGCGCGCCGGCAGGACTGGCGCAACTGGTGCTGGTCGATCAACCTGCGTATGCGGCGCGTGCAGATTTCGCGTTGCAGGCCGATGGCAAGGTCAGCGCCGTTCTGCCTGCAACCCACACTTACGCCGGCATCGGTGTCTATCGGCCTGCACTGCTGCGCGATTGGCAATCGGTCATCGGTCAGCTACCGGAGCAGACCGGCACGGCACCGCGGTTTGCGCTGGCACCGATCCTGCGCGCGCAGATGGCGGCAGGTTTGATCGACGGACTCCACCATCCGGGGCGCTGGACCGATGTGGGCACACCGCAGCGGTTGGCGGAACTGGATGCGCAATTGCTGCGTGATGGCAGTTGATTGCACCATGCCGCTGCAAAAAACCGCAATCGAGAGCGGCTGACAAAACCTCTTGAAGGTTGTATCGATGGCGGCAACGTGTTGGCCGCCGAGATTTCGAGTCGTCGCGGCGTTTAAATGCAGTCGAATGCTTGGGCCAACAGCCTGGTTGGTCGAGTGCGCGGTGCCCTCGCCGCTTGCGGGACACGCCGTGAATCCGTCCGTGGAGGCTCGGTGGCGGCATCCATGTCGCCACACGGTCCCGCAATCGGCGAGGACACCGCACCAGAAAGTGAGCCGGTCACTTTGTTGAAAGCCTGCCTGTTGATCTCGTTGCGTTGCGAAGCTGATCGAACGCGGCGTTATTCAACAGCACCCGCCACGCCTTGCTTGCAACCATGCGCACCGACCATCTCGACTGGCCCTTGCAGCCAAACACCAGATCAGCCGCTCTGAAACTGATCTATCAGTAGTGTTCAGCGCCCCTCGGAACACGCGGCGAACGCAGTGGCTTTGTCAGCCCTCTAAGAATCGCGGTCCTCAAGCACGCGCCGCAAAAATGGCACCGTGATACGGCGCTTGGCAGCCAGCGATTCGCGATCCAGCCGATCCAGCAAGGCCACCAGCCCAGCCAGTTCGCGTTCGCTATGGGTCAGCAGCCAGTCGATTGCTGCCTCGTCCAGTGCCAGCCCACGCCGTTGCGCACGATCGCGCAACACCGCCGCGCGCCCCGCATCGTCGAGCACAGGCAGGCTGATGCGGATGCATTGCGACAGCCGCGAGCGCAGATCCGGCAGTACCAACGCCAGGCCATCGGGCATCTGCCGCGCGGTGTAAAGCAGCGTCGTGCCGGCAGCGCGCGCACGGTTGTGGAAATCGAACAAGGCCACTTCGTCGTCGCGCTGCCCGGCAATGGTGTCCAAACCATCCAGCACGACCAGGCTGCGCCCTTCCAGTGCTTCGAGCGCATCGCGCAATCGACCTGCCGCCGCATGCAGCGGCAGATAGGCCGAAGCGCGACCGGCCTGCTCGGCCGCCGCGCACAGCGACAACGCCAAATGCGTCTTGCCGGTACCGGCGGGGCCAGCCAGATACAGCCAGTCGCTCACCTGCCCCGCCGCCAAGGCCTGCAATTGCGCGAGTAACCCCTCGGGCGCGGCGACATAACTATCGAAGCGCTGATCCGGCGGCGCGCGCAACGCCAGTGGCAACTGCGGAACACTCACAACCGATCTGCGTCCTTGCCGGGTTCGACGATCACGCTGCGCTCGGTAGTACCCGATTGCAGCACGATGCCGGCGCGCTCGCCTGCGTACAGATCACTGTGGGTGTACTGCTCATGTGCGTAGCGCAGCAACACGTTGGCCACCGCTGCCACCGGCAGCGCCAGCAGCATGCCGAGGAAGCCGAACAACTGGCCGCCCGCCATCACTGCGAAGATCACCGCCACCGGATGCAGGCCGATCTTGTCGCCGACGATACGCGGGGTCAGCACATAGCTTTCCAGCAACTGGCCGACCGTAAACACCACGCCCACGCCGATCAGCAGCTTCAGATCCAGACCCTGTGCCTGTACCACGGCCGCGAGCAAGGCGAGCACGATGCCGGTGGTGGCGCCCAGATACGGAATGAAGCTGATGAAGCCGGCAATGATGCCGATCAGCAGCCCCAGATTGAGCCCGATGATGGACAGGCCGGTGGCGTAGATCACGCCCAGCGCCAGCATCACCAGGAACTGGCCGCGGATGAAGCCGCCGAGCACGTCGTTGGACTCCAGCGCCAGCCGGCTCACGGTGCCGATGTAGGCACGCGGGATGACCGCCGCCACGCGCTCGACCAGGCGGTCCCAGTCGCGCAGGAAGTAGAACGCCAGGATCGGCAGCAACGCCAGGTTGATCACCCAGGTCACCATCGCAAAGCCCGAGCGCTGCACGTAACCGAAGAAGGTCTTGGCGGCGCCACCAGCCTGCTCCCAATGGCTGCGGATCCAGTCGATCAGGCGCTCCGGGTCCAGCCAGCCCATCAGCTCCACGCCGGTCTTGGCTTCCAGCCACGGAATGGCGGTACTGATCGCCCAGGTGCGCATCTGCGGCAGCGCGTCGATCAAGGTCATGATCTGGCGCTCGATCATCGGCACCAGGATCATCAGCGCCAGCACAAACAGCAGCAGCGCCAGCACGAAAACCAACGACACCGCCATGTTGCGCGAGCGCCCGGCACGCTCGATGCGATCCACCAGCGGATCGCCCAGCCAGGCCAGCAGCAACGCCAGCACGAACGGCGTCAGGATCGGCGACAGCAGCGAGACCACCCACAACACGCCGACAGTCACCGCCACCCATTTGAGGCGGCGCAGGAACAGGGCAATTTCGGCTTCGGGAGTCAAAGTCATTTCAGGCGGTACTCGGCGTGCTCGTTTTCGAGAATGATCGGGCCCTCGGTCGGTACCGACACCGGCACCAACGGGCTGTTGTCGCCGAGCATACGGTTGAGGCCGGAAATGCCCGTGAGCAATTCCAGATCCACTTCCATGCGGTCGCCGTTGGCGCTGACCGGGCGGATGCTGCGCACCACCGACACGCCCTGCAGTGCGGCCGAGACACGCAGGTAATCGTCAGCGCTGGTGATACCGGTGATCACCGCGCGATAGACGCCGGGCACGCCCGAGTCCACCCGCTTGGCATAGCGCTTGACCAACGCATCAGCCGCGCCGTCGGCACCGGCGGCCATCGCGCGTCGCGCGTCGCCGTCGTTACTGGTCCAGCTGGACAGCACGTTGCCGTTGTCGACGAACACCCAGTCGGCAGTCCAACCAGCGTCGGTGCGGTAGAGCTTGCCGATCAGCTGCATCGGCGGGCTGTATTTGGCCGATGCGCGCGACACCGCAGCGGTGTCCTTGCGCCAGATTGCGCCGGCCAGTGCCTGCTCGGCGGCCGCGCCACTTGGCAGGCCGAGCCGGTAGCCACGCTCGATGGCCCGGTCCAGCACGCTGCGCGCCGCATTGGCCTGGGTCACGCTGACCAGACGCGGGCCGCTGCCGTCGTCGATGGCCAACCACAGCACCGGCTTGGGACGCGGCAGTGGCCACACCGGCAAGCCCAGCGCCGCGATCAGACTATCCACATCGGTTTGCCGGAAGCGCGCCACCAGGGTGGTACGGAAGGTCGGCGCACCGGTGCGCGAGGTGCCCTGATCCTGGCGGTAGTCATAGTTTTCGACGTAGTTGGGCGCATTGCGCAGCGCCTGCGACACCCCGGGGCGACTCATCGCGCCGCGATCGCCGGAGACCTTGCCCAGTACCGCGCCCAGCGCGCGCGCCAGGGCGCCAGGGCGATCGGACTCGCTCTGGCTGTTGACCGGTACTTCGGCATCGTAGGCACTTTGCGCCTTGGCGACATCGCCTTCGGTACGCAGATCGGCCTGTGCGAAGGCCGGCAGCACGGGCGCGGCGACCACGAGGGCGAGAAAGAAAGCGAGACTGCGGCGCATCGACGGTTCCATGACTTAAGCGTATCCGGGTGAATTGTTGCCCGAATGGGACGCCAGCGCCAACGTGGCTGCTAAAATCGCCGCCTTTACAGCCGAGCCCTCCCCGCCCGTGACCAGCCCAACGCCTTCCAATCCCTCGCCCATGACCTACCGTGAGGCGGGTGTCGACATCGATGCCGGCAACGCGTTGGTCGAACGCATCAAGCCGCTGGTCAAGCGCAGCTTCCGGCCGGAGGTGATGGGTGGCCTGGGCGGTTTCGGCGCCTTGTTCGACCTGTCGGGCAAGTACAAGGAGCCGGTGCTGGTGTCCGGCACCGACGGTGTGGGCACCAAGCTCAAGCTGGCGCAGCAACTGGGCCGGCACGACACCATCGGCATCGACCTGGTCGGCATGTGCGTCAACGACGTGCTGGTGCAGGGCGCCGAGCCGCTGTTCTTTCTGGATTACTTCGCTACCGGCAAGCTCGACGTGGACACCGCCGCAGCGGTGGTCGGCGGCATTGCGCGCGGCTGCGAGTTGTCCGGCTGCGCCCTGATCGGCGGCGAAACCGCCGAAATGCCCGATATGTATCCGCCGGGCGAATACGACCTGGCCGGCTTCACCGTGGGCGCGGTGGAAAAATCGCAGTTGCTGGATGGCGTGCAGGTGCGTGCAGGCGACGTGCTGATCGGCATTGCCTCTTCGGGCCCGCATTCCAATGGCTATTCGCTGATCCGCAAGATCTACGAGCGCGCCGGCGCCCCGGCCGAGCTGGTGTTGGAGGATGGCGTCAAGCTGATCGATGCGCTGATGGCGCCGACCGCGCTGTACGTCAAGCCGATCCTGGCGCTGCTCAAGTCGCACGGCCCGACGATCCACGCCATGGCGCACATCACCGGCGGCGGGCTGACCGAAAACATCATCCGCGTGATTCCCGATGGTCTAGGCCTGGACATCGACGCCAGGGCCTGGACGTTGCCGCCGGTATTCGCCTGGCTGCAGCGCGAAGGCGCGGTGGCCGATGCCGAAATGTGGCGCACCTTCAACTGCGGCATCGGCTTCGTGCTGATCGCCGCGCCCGAGCAGGCCGCCGCGTTGGAGCAGGCCCTGGATGCGCAGTCGCTGGCGCATTGGCGCATTGGCCAGGTAGTGACGGCGCAGGGCGATGAGCGCGTGCGGATCGGTTGATCCAGGAGACTGCATGGACGCCTCCCCACTCACCCGGCAGTTCCTGCTCCTTCCTGCCATCGGCACCGTGCTTGACGTATTTAAGCCGGTAGTGCTGCAGCGTCCGCAGGTCAGGGCACTGTTCGTGCCTGTCACCGCTGCAGCGTGACACGCACTGCCCCATGACATCAGCGAATCCGACCGAATGAGTCTGCGTCTGGCCGTGCTGGCTTCCGGCCGCGGCAGCAATCTGCAAGCCATCCTCGATGCGATCGCCTGCGGCCGCCTGCAGGCCGAAGTGGTCGGGGTGTTTTCCGATCGCCCGCAGGCGCCGGTCCTGCAGAAGGTGGGCGAAGAACGCCGTTGGAGCGCCAGCCCGCGCGACTTCGCCGACCGCGCTGCCTTCGATGCCGCGTTGGGCGATGCCATCGCAGCCGCGCAGCCGGATTGGGTGGTCTGCGCCGGTTACATGCGCATCCTCGGCGAGCCGCTGGTGCGTCGCTTTGCCGGGCGCATGCTCAATATTCATCCCTCGCTGCTGCCCAAGTACCGCGGACTGCACACTCACGCCCGCGCACTGGAGGCTGGCGATGCCGAACATGGCGCCAGCGTGCATCTGGTGGTGCCGGAACTGGATGCCGGCACGGTGATCGCACAGGCGCGCGTGCCGGTGCTGCCCGACGACACCGCCGAGCAGCTGGCCGCCCGCGTGCTCGCGCGCGAACACCCATTGCTGCTGGCCACGCTGGACCTGCTCGCCAGCGGGCGCGTGGAGGTGCACGGCGATAGCGCCCACATCGACGGTCAGTGCCTGTTTACGCCACTGCGACTAGAGTCCGATGACACCGCACTCGCTTGAATGCGGATACGCCCCCCTCATCCTGCCTCGGACATCCTTGCGGGCCTAGTGCCTCGCTCTCAGCGCATGAACGTCATCCCGATCGCCGCCGCGCTGTTGACCACCGCCCTGCTCGCCCAAGCCGGTACCGGCCGTGCACAACAGGCCCCTGCCCTGCCTGCGCAAGCTGCTCCGGTTGCGGCGCCGCCGGCTGCGCCGGCCTCTGCAGCTGCACTGCCTGCCAGCACCTGGACGCCACCGCCACTGCAACCCTTCGTGGCGACCTACCAAGCGTTTTATCGCGGCAAGGAAGCCGGCGATGCCACCATGCAGGTCAGCCACGGCGAGGGCAGTCAGTGGCGCATCGACATGTCGGTGCGCGGCCGCAAGGGCTTTGCCAGCATTCTGGGGTTGAACCTGGAGCAGAGCACCGTGTTCCAGGTCGATGGCGACACCTATGTGCCGCTGAGCCAGAGCACCGTGCGCAAGGCGATGTTCTTCGGCAAGAAGGTCACCGGCGTCTACAACTGGCAGACCGCCAGCGCGCAGTGGGACGGTGATCTGAAGAAAGAGCGCCAACAGCCGATTCCACTGCAGCGTGGCGACCAGAGCGCACTGTCGTTGAACCTGTCGCTGATGCGCGACGCGCAACCCGGGCGCAGCCTGAGCTATCGCTACGTCGATGTCGGCCGGGTGCGCAAATACGATTACAAGGTCGCCGATGCCACCGAAGTGGTGCAGGTCGGCGATCTGAGCTACGACGCGTTGCGCGTGTACCGCGTCAACAGCGGCGACAACGAAACCATCCTCTGGATCGCCAACGGGGTCCCTACGCCGGTGCGCATCCTGCAACGTGACAAAGGTGAGGATCAGGTCGATCTGCGCCTGGTCGAATATCAAGGAGCCTGACCCATGAAATCCATTTCTCGCACGTCTTCGCTGATTGCCGCTGCCGCACTGGCCGTTGCCAGCCTGCCCGCATTCGCCGTGCAGCCGTTCCAGGCCGATTATTCGGCCAACTACATGGGCATGCAGGCCAACGGCACCATGACCCTGGCCGCGGCCGGTGACAAGCAGTGGCGCTACACGCTCACCATCCAGAACCAGCTGGCCAATCTGACCCAGAGCACCGTGTTCGAAGAGAGCAACGGTCAACTGCGCCCGGTCAGCAGCAACGACACCTCATCGATGATGGTCAAGCGTCGCAACGTCACCGCCAATTACGACTGGAAGACCAGCCAGGCGACATGGGGCGGCGACATCAAGCCAGACCGCCGTGGCCCGGTCAAACTGCAGCCGGGCGACATGGACGCGTTGCTGATCAACCTGGCGATCACCCGCGACCTGGCCGCCGGCAAGCCGCTCAACTACCGCATGGTGGACGAAGGCCGCATCAAGCCGATGAGCTACAAGGTTGTCGGCAAGGAAACCATCACCGTCAACGGCAAGCAGGAACAGGCGACCAAGGTCTCGCGCGTGGACGGCGACAAGGAACTGATCGCCTGGGTGGTCAAGGACCTACCGGTGCCGGCGCGTTTGCTGCAGAAGGAAAAGGGCCAGGACGCGCTGGACCTGACCATCAGGGCGCTGCGCTGAGCGCGCCAAAGCTTCGACCAGAGGCTTCATTGCCAGCGTAGTTCCGGTCGTAAAGTTGTTTAGTGCAGTCAAATGCTACTGAGTCGAGGGCGCGGTGCCCTCGCCGCTCGCGGGACACGCCGCAAGTACGTCCATGTAGGCTCGGTGGCGGCATCCATGCCGCCACACGGTCCCGCAAGCGGCGAGGACACCGCACCAGAAAGTTTGCCGGCTGTTTTATTGAAAACCATGCACACCGACCATCTTGACTGGTCCTTGCCCTCCCACCGTCGCGGGACCTTACGCGGCATGGATGCCGCGTATAGAGCCTACAAGGACGTACTTGCGGCGTGTCCCGCGATGGTGGGAGGGCGAGGGCCCTGCAGCAGAGCCGCAGATCATCTGCTCTAAAAGCGATCTATCCGCATTGTCCAACTACTCAAAGCCAACCAATCTTTCGAGTCGGCGCGTCGTCATAGATGCAGTCAAATGCTTGGGTCAAAAGCCAAGTTAGTCGAGCGCGCGGTGCGCTCACCGCACCAGAGAGTTAGTCGGTTGCTTTCTTAAAGCTTGTTGGTTGCTTGGCTTGCGTTGGAAAGCTGACCGAACTCACCGTTATCCGAACAACATGCATCGTGCCTTGCTTGCACCATGCACACCGACCATCTCGGCTGGTCCTTGCCCGCCCGCCGTCGCGGGACCTTACGCGGCATGGATGCCGCGTAAGAGCCTACACGGACGTACTTGCGGCGTGTCCCGCGATGGTGGGCGGGCAGGGACCCTGCAGCCAAACAGCAGATCAGCCGCTCCACAAGTGATCTGTCCGCACAGACTGATCACTTGCTCCAAAGGTGATCCATCCGCACCCACCTATCACCCCTCAGGGCTTGGCCGCAGCCTTGTCATCGCTGGTAGTGAACACCGTGCGGCAATCCACGCGGATCTGCGCATCGGTGCCGCGCCAATAGAACAGGTCGCAATGGCGCTTGCCTTCGACCGTCTTCTTGACCGCCACCGCGTAGAACGACTGCGCAATCTCGTCACGGCTGGCGGTGCCGTCGTTGTTCCAGTCCATATCCTTGAACTCGACGCCCTGGGTGATCGCCATGCCCACCGACCAGGCGTAGGCCAGCCATGCCAGGATCAGCACGATCACGCCAAGCAGCACCTTGCGGCGGGTGGTGAAGCGTCCGCGCAGGATCATGCGGTGCGCTGGATGGTCGCGCCCAGCGCCCCCAGCTTCTCCTCGATGTTTTCGTAACCACGGTCCAGGTGGTAGATGCGATCGATGGTGGTATCGCCGTCAGCGACCAGGCCGGCCAGGATCAACGACGCCGAAGCGCGCAGATCGGTTGCCATCACCGGCGCGCCGCTGAGGCGTTCGGCGCCGCGCACGATCGCGGTGTGGCCTTCGACCTGGATATCCGCACCCAGCCGCAGCAGCTCGTTGACGTGCATGAAGCGGTTTTCGAAGATGGTTTCGTTGATCACGCCCACCCCGTCGGCCACGCAGTTGAGCGCCATGAATTGCGCCTGCATGTCGGTCGGAAACGCCGGATACGGCGCAGTGGTCAGACTCACTGCGCGCGGGCGCTTGCCGTGCATGTCCAGGGTGATGCTGTCGGCGGTGGTGGTGATGGTGGCGCCGGCTTCGGTGAGCTTGTCCAGCACCGCATCCAGGGTTTCCGGACGCGCGCGACGCACGGTGACGCTGCCGCCGGTCATTGCCGCAGCGACCAGGAAGGTGCCGGTTTCGATACGATCCGGCAGCACCGCGTGGTGCCCGCCACCCAGGCGCTCGACGCCCTGCACCACGATGCGCGGCGTGCCGGCGCCTTCGATCTGCGCACCGAGCGCGATCAGGCAGTCGGCCAGGTCGGTGACTTCCGGCTCCATCGCCGCGTTCTCCAGCACCGTGGTGCCTTCGGCCAGCACCGCAGCCATCAGCACGTTCTCGGTGCCGGTGACGCTGACCATGTCGAACACGTAGCGCGCACCCTTCAGGCGCCCATTGCTGGTGGCCTTGATGTAGCCGTTTTCCACGTTGATGTCCGCACCCAGCGCCTGCAGGCCCTTGATGTGCTGGTCCACCGGACGCGAGCCGATCGCGCAGCCGCCAGGCAGCGACACTTCGGCATTGCCGTAGCGCGCCAGCAGCGGGCCCAGCACCAGGATCGAGGCGCGCATGGTCTTGACCAGCTCGTAGGGCGCGATCTGGTGGGTGACCGAGCGCGGGTCGACCAGGATAGAGCGCCCCTTGGCCAGCGTGCCCTCGTCGATGGTGACCTCGGCGCCGAGCTCGCTGAGCAGCTTCACCGTGGTGATCACATCGTGCAGGTGCGGCACGTTGCTGATCTCCACCGGCGCATCGGCCAGCAGGGTCGCGCACAGGATTGGCAGCACCGCGTTCTTGGCGCCGGAAATATTGACCTCACCGTGCAGCGCTTGGCCGCCGGTCACTACGATTTTTGCCATGGGATCTCAGGGAATCTGAAAAGGATGTCGGGGGAATGAGATGAGTCGCCGGGAGCCTGTCGGGCGCTTGCGATGGAGGCGGATGAGCAGCCCGGCCAGCCAAGGCCCGACAAACGCTCAGCCTTCGTCGGGGGTCAGCGTCTTGAGCTGCAGCGCGTGGATCGCCCCGCCCATCAGCTCGCCCAGGGTCGCGTAGACCATGCGGTGGCGCGCCAACGGGGCCTTGCCGGCAAATGCGGGGCTGATCACGGTCGCCTCGAAGTGCACGCCGTCGTCGCCGTGCACGTCGACGCGGGCTTCGGGCAAGCCGGATTCGATGAGTTTACGGATGGTTTCGGCGTCCACAGGGCGTTTCCTCATAAAATGAGCGCACATTCTACTCTTCACCCGAGTCCCGCATGGCCGTCTCGCACCTGCCCACCGCCACCGTCAGCGACGCCAGCCTGGTCGCCAGCGGCCAGCGCGTGCTCGAGATCGAGCGCGAAGCGCTGGCCGGCGTGGGCGCGCGGATCGGCGGCGACTTCGCCGCGGCCTGCCGGCTGGTGCTGGCCTCGCGCGGGCGTGTGGTGGCCACCGGCATGGGCAAATCCGGACATATCGCGCGCAAGATCGCCGCCACCCTTGCCTCCACCGGCACCCCGGCGTTCTTTGTGCATCCCGGCGAAGCCGGCCATGGCGACCTGGGCATGATCACCGAGGCCGACATCGTGCTGGCGCTGTCGTATTCCGGCGAATCCGACGAAGTGCGCATGCTGCTGCCGGTGCTCAAGCGCCAGGGCAACCCGATCATCGCCATGACCGGGCGGCCGAGCTCTTCGCTGGCCCAGGCTGCCGATGTGCATCTGGACGTGAGCGTCTCCGCCGAAGCCTGCCCGCTGCATCTGGCGCCCACCTCCAGCACCACCGCCTCGCTGGCGATGGGCGACGCGCTGGCAGTGGCGCTGCTGGACGCGCGCGGCTTCACCGCCGACGACTTTGCGCGCTCGCATCCGGCCGGCAGCCTGGGTCGGCGCCTGCTGCTGCATATCACCGATGTGATGCACAGCGGCGATGACCTGCCGCGCGTGCGCGAGGACGCCAGCCTGAGCGAGGCGCTGATGGAAATGAGCCGCAAGCGGCTGGGCATGACCGCCGTGGTGGACGCAAACGAACGCCTGATCGGCCTGTTCACCGACGGCGACCTGCGTCGCGCGCTGGACAGCGACATCGACGTGCGCAGCGCCGGCATTGCGCAGGTGATGACGCGTACCCCCCGCACCATCGGCGCCGACCAGCTGGCCGCCGAGGCCGCGCGGCTGATGGAGGATTACAAGATCAACGGTTTGATCGTGGTCGATGCGCAGCAGCGCGCGGTCGGCGCATTGAACATTCACGACCTGTTGCGCGCCAAGGTGGTTTAACAGGTTCAGTTTCAAACGTTGGAACCCCGTTCTCACCGATTCGTACCGATGCCCTATTCCCCACTGCAGCACCTGCCCGCCGAGCTGATCGACCGCGCCGCACGCGTGCGTCTGGCCTGTTTCGACGTCGACGGCACCCTGACCGACGGCCGCCTGTATTACGACCACGCCGGTAACGAGAGCAAATCCTTCAACGTGCTCGACGGCCAGGGGCTCAAGCAGCTCGACCACGCCGGTATCCATGTGGCGCTGATCACCGCGCGCGCCAGCCTGTCAGCGGAAAAGCGCGGCCAGGATCTGGGCCTGCATGTGCAGATCGGGGTCAAGAACAAGCGCCTGGCGGTGCTGGCCCTGTGCCAGGAGCACGGCCTGTCGCTGGACCAGGTGCTGTTCATGGGCGACGACCTGCCCGACCTGCCCGCCTTGCTGGCGGTCGGCCTGCCGGTGGCACCCGCCAATGCTCATCCGTGGATCGCCGAGCGCGTGCAGTGGCATACCCAGGCACGTGGCGGCGAAGGTGCCGCACGTGAAGTCTGCGATGTGGTGCTGGCTGCGCAAGGCCAGGTCGAGGGCATCATCGAAAGGTTTTCCGCATGAGCTGGAACTGGCGCTCCACCCTGGGCGTGGTGCTGTTCGCCGCCGCCGTGATCTCCGGCTGGTCGGCCTGGCAACAGCGCGCGCGCCCGGTCGCGGCGGCGGTCGACGACTCACGCGCCGATTACGTGTTGCGCGATTTCGAACTGATTGCGCTGGACAAGCAAACCGGCAAGGAATCGATGACGCTGCGTGCGCCAGAGATGCATCGCAATCGCGCCGATCGCACCTCTGAGGTCACTACCCCGGTGTTCCTGTTGCCCGACAACACCAATCAACCGTGGACGCTGCGCTCCAAGACCGGCTGGATCAGCCCCAAGGGCGACGAGTTGCGTCTGCGCGGCGATGTCGAGGGCGACAGCCCCACCGGCGGTGCGACGCCGCCGACCACGTTCCGCACCCAGAGCCTGGACGTGTTCCCGCAGCAGAATCTCGCCAAGACCGCTGCCCCGGTGAGCATGAGCCGGCCGGGTATTATGCAGAGCGGGGTCGGCTTCGAGGCCGACCTCAAATCACGCCAGTACAAGCTCCTTTCTCAGGTCAAGACCCGCTATGAACCGAATGCTGCCCGCTAAACTGGCGTTTGCCGCGCTGCTGCTGCCCGCCCTTGCGATGGCCAAGACCAGCGACCGCAATCAGCCGATGGCGATCGATTCCAACGCCAACGATTGCAACATGCTCGACGACAGCGGCAAGTGCCGCTTCAGCGGCAATGTGGTGATCACCCAGGGCACGCTGGAAATCCACGCCGACACCGCCGACATCTTCCAGAAGAACGGCCAGACCGACCGTGTGGTGCTGGTCGGTAAGCAGGCCACGCTCAAGCAGCAGATGGACGACGGCGCGATGATGAACGGCCAGGCCGACAACATCGAGTACCAGGTCGCCAACGAAGTCATCGTGCTGACCGGCAATTACAAGGTCGACTCGCCCAAGGGCACCAACGCCGGCCAGCGCATGGTCTACAACACCAAGACCGGCAACATGCAGAGTGGCGGCGACGGCAGCCGTGTGCGCACCATCATCCAGCCGAAGAATGCGGCGCCTGCGGCGGCGACGCCTGCTCCGGCACCTGCCGCAAAGCCCGCCGCGGCCAAGCCGCAGGGGAAGAAGTAATGCTGGTCGCCACCGGTCTGCGCAAGAGGTACAAGCAACGCGAAGTGGTCAAGGAATTCGGCCTCACGCTCGAGGCCGGCGAAGTGGTCGGCCTGCTCGGCCCCAACGGCGCCGGCAAGACCACCTGCTTCTACATGATCGTCGGCCTGGTCGAGGCCGATGCCGGGCGTATCGAGCTGGACGGCCGCGACCTCACTGCCGAGCCGATGTACGCACGCGCCAAGCTGGGCGTCGGTTATCTGCCGCAGGAGCCCTCGATCTTCCGCAAGCTCACCGTGGCCGACAACATCCGCCTGGTGCTGGAGCTGCGCGAAGACCTGGACAGTGCTGGGCGCGAGAAGGAACTGACCTCGCTGCTGGAAGAACTGCAGATCACCCATGTGGCCGACCAGCTGGGCGCCAGCCTGTCCGGTGGTGAGCGGCGCCGTTGCGAGATCGCGCGCGCGTTGGCCGCCAAGCCGCGCATGATGCTGCTCGACGAACCCTTTGCCGGCGTGGATCCGATTTCGGTCGGCGAGATCCAGCGCATCATCATCCACCTCAAGGAACGCGGCATCGGCGTGTTGATCACCGATCACAACGTGCGCGAAACCTTGGGAATCTGCGATCGCGCGTATATTCTCGCTGAGGGGGGCGTGCTGGCGCAGGGGGCACCAGATGCATTGCTAGCCAATCCCGACGTCCGTCGCGTGTATCTGGGGGAAACTTTCCGCCTTTGAGCGCCGCGCCGCGCCATCGATTTTCTCAGTCAGTGCCTGCATGAAAGCCCGGCTTCAGACATCGCTAGGACAACAGTTGGTCATGACGCCGCAATTGCGTCAGGCGATCAAGCTATTGCAGATGTCCACCACCGAGCTGGAACTGGAAATCGCCGAAGCGGTGGAGACCAATCCGCTGCTGGAATGGGCCGACGAAGCCGCGCATGCGGCAAGCGAATCACCGATCGCATCGTCGTCGGCCTCCTCCACCGACGACACCCCACGCGAAGACCCGACGCCTGCAGAGCGCGACGACGACTGGTCGCAGGACGAACTGCAGTGGACCGGCTCGGGCAGCGGCGGCAGCTTCGACGACGACGAGTCCGGCGATGCCGCCGAGCGCGTGGCCGAATCCGAAACGCTGGCCGATCACCTGCTGTGGCAATTGCATCTGTCGCCACTGTCGCCACGTGACCGCCAGATCGGCGCGCTGCTGATCGACGCGCTGGACGAAGACGGCTACCTGCGCGAACCGCTGTCGGCCATTCTCGAAACGCTCGCGCTCGGCGCGGTGGTGGACGAGGCCGAAGTGCTCACCGTGCTGCACCAGATCCAGCGCTTCGACCCGGTTGGCGTGGGTGCGCGCACCCTGGGCGAATGTCTTGCGCTGCAGCTGGCCGTGCTCGACCCCGCCACCCCGGGCCGCGAGCTGGCGCTGCAGATCGTCGCCGGCCCGCTGGAGCGCCTGCCGCGCAGCGGTGTATCCGGGCTGGCCCACGAACTCAAGCGTTCCACCGCCGACGTGGACCAGGCAGTGCAACTGGTGCGCTCGCTGGATCCGCGCCCGGGCAAGCAGATCGGCGACCTGTCGCAGGACACCTACGTGGTGCCGGACTGCGTGATCTGGCGCCAGCGCGGCGTGTGGCGGGCCTCGCTGGCCGGCCGCGCGCAGCCCAAGGTCACCATCCACCGCGGCTACGAGAACCTGATCCGCAGCTGTGGCGAGTCCGATGCCGGCTATCTGCGTGGGCAGTTGCAGGAGGCGCGCTGGCTGCTCAAGAGCCTGGAAGCGCGCGGCGAAACCCTGCTGCGGGTGGTGCGCTGCCTTCTGAAGCACCAGTCCGGGTTTCTGGAATTCGGCGCGCAGGCCTTGCGCCCGTTGACCCTGCGCGAGATCGCCGGCGAGCTCGGCCTGCACGAATCGACCATTTCCCGCGCGATCGCCCGCAAATACGTGCGCACCCCGCGCGGCACCATTGCGCTGCGCTCGTTCTTCGCCTCCGGCATCGATACCGACAGCGGCGGCGAGGCCTCCAGCACCGCCATTCAGGCGATGATCCGACGCCTGATCGATGCGGAAAACCCGCGCAAGCCGTTATCCGATGCCAAGTTGGCAGATCTGCTGAAAACTTCCGGCGTACCTGTAGCGCGGCGCACCGTTGCGAAGTATCGTGAAGCCATGAACATTTCCGCCTCCCACGAACGCGTGCGCATCGCCTGACGTTGCAACCACCGCAACGCCGGCCTGTGCCGGGTTTGTCGGACCACCGGAAAGGTTCATTGGCCCACCGACCAATGGAGGTATCCGATGCGTATCGAGACGTATGGCCACCAGCTTGAAGTGACCCCCGCCCTGCGGGAGTACGTGGCGAGCAAGCTGCAGCGACTGCAGCGCCATTTCGACCAGCACTGTGAAGTTCGAACGCAGCTGGCCGTTCGCAAGCCAGACCACCATGTGGTCGCCACCGTCAACCTTCCCGGTCGCACCCTGCACGCGGATGCCAGCGGCTCCACCATGTATGCGGCCATCGACCTGTTGGTCGACAAGCTGGACCGCTTGGTGCTCAAGCACAAAGAAAAGAAATGTAACCACCACGCACGCGAGGTGCGCGACAATCTCGCATGACGCTTCTCGCTTGATGCCCTCATGCCTTTAACCGATCTGATGGCGGCCGTGCGCACCGTGGTGTCGCCGGCCGCCGATCGCGACACTGTCCTGCATACCGCCGCCGATCTGCTGTCCTGTCGTCAGGCCGGCGCAGACGAGCTCTACGCCAACCTGTGCGAACGCGAGGCGCTGGGCAGCACCGCCATCGGCCACGGCATCGCCATTCCGCATGGGCGCTGCCCCAACCTCACCGAGCCACGCGGCGCGCTGCTGCGGCTGGATACGCCGGTGGCCTTCGGCGGCGATGAACCGGTGGATCTGATCTTTGCAATGGCAGTGCCTGCGCATTACACCCATCAACATCTGATGCTGCTGTCGGAACTGGCCGAGCGGTTTTCCGATGCGGAATTTCGCCTGCAATTGCGCGCCGCACCCAATGCGGACGCCTTGATGGCGTTGCTCATCGACGCGCCACCACCACAGGCCAGCGCCGCATGAATACCAGCATCACCGCACGCGAACTGTTCGACCAGCAGCGCGACAAACTGGCGCTGCGCTGGGTGGCCGGCCAGAAAGGCGAACACCGCGAGATCGAGGCCGGCAGCAACAATGCGCGGCGTCCGTCGCTGGCCGGCTATCTCAATGTGATCTACCCCAACAAGGTGCAGATCCTGGGCACCGAAGAGCTGGCCTGGCTGGACTCGCTGGATGCACGCCAGCGCTGGGAGACGATCGAGAAGATCATCCAGGTGCAGCCGCTGGCGCTGGCGCTCAGCAAGAATCAGTCGTGCCCGGAAGACCTGCGCGCAGCAGCGGACGAATCCGGCACGCCGTTATGGATCTCGCCCAAGCGCGGCCACGAGCTGCTCAATCATCTGTCCTACCACCTGGCGCGCACGCTGGCGCCACGGGTCACGTTGCATGGCGTGTTCATGGAGATCTATTCGATCGGCGTGCTGATCACCGGCGAGGCGGGATCGGGCAAGAGCGAGCTGGCGCTGGAACTGCTCAGCCGCGGCCACCGCCTGGTGGCCGACGACGCGCCCGAATTCACCCAGATCGCGCCCGACGTGCTCGATGGCACCTGCCCCGAATTGCTGCAGGACCTGCTGGAAGTGCGCGGCCTGGGTGTACTGAATGTGCGCGACATGTTCGGCGACACCGCGGTGAAGAAGAACAAGTACCTGCGCCTGATCGTGCACCTGACCCGCCCGATGAACGAGCCCACGCCGTCGGGCTACGAACGCCTGACCGGCGATTCCGGCAGCCGTCACGTGCTGGATCTGGACGTGCCGCTGATCACCCTCCCCGTGATGCCGGGCCGCAACCTGGCCGTGCTGACCGAGGCAGCGACGCGGCTGCATATCCTGCGCACCAAGGGTATCGACCCGGCGGCGATGTTCATCGCCCGCCACAGCAACCTGCTGGAGCGACGCACGCCATGAGTAGTACCGCGCCCTCCACGTTGATGATCGTGAGCGGGCTGTCCGGCTCGGGCAAATCGGTCGCGTTGAAGACCTTCGAAGATCTCGATTACTACTGCTCCGACAATCTGCCGGTGGAGCTGCTGCCGGATTTCGTGCGCAGCCGGCTGCGTGGCAACCCGCTCGGCGATCAGCGCCTGGCGGTGGGCATCGATGTGCGCAGCCGCAGTGATCTGACCCAGCTGGCGCAATGGCGCCAGGCCGCGCAGGAATACGGCATCGAAGCACGGCTGCTGTTTTTCGAAGCCAGCGACGAAGCGCTGATCAAACGCTATGCCGATACCCGCCGCCGCCATCCGCTCAGCCACCTCGGCCTGGCGTTGCCGGAAGCGATCACCCGCGAGCGTCAGTTGACCGAACCGCTGCGCGCGCAGGCCGATGCCATCATCGACACCAGCGCGCTCAACGTGCACCAGTTGCGTCGCCGCGTGGTCACCGAGTTCGCGCTCGGCACCAGCGACCGGCTCTCGCTGCTGTTCGAATCCTTCGCCTACAAACGCGGCGTGCCGGCCGAGGCCGACTTCGTATTCGATGCGCGCGTGCTGCCCAATCCGCATTGGGACCCGGAGCTGCGCCCGCTCACCGGCCGCGATGCCGGCGTGCGCGAGTATCTGGACGGGCAACCGGACGTGGTGCGCTACAGCGCCCAGATCGTCGACCTGCTCGATACCTGGCTGCCTCGGTTGCGCAACGACACCCGCAGTTACGTGACCATCGCCTTCGGCTGTACCGGCGGCAAGCACCGCTCGGTGTATCTGGCCGAGCGCATGGCGCGGCATGCGCGCGAGCAGGGCTGGCCGGAAGTGGCGACGTTCCATCGCGAGCAGGATTGAAATTCCGGGAATCGGGATTCGGGAATCGGGAATCGTCAAAGCGGTGCCTTGCAGTTATGCGAGGTCTGTAACCAGGCGCGTCGCTGCAACTTCGCAGCGCATGCTGGTGCTGCTGCTCAACAGATGCGGACTGCAGCGCTCGCTTGCGGTTCGACACGCATCACGACACACCCCACATCACATGTCATCACGACACAGGCAGCAGCGCGCTGCCTGCACGCGTCGTAGCCAACCTGTTGCAGCGCTCGCCTAAACGGCTATTCATCTCGCAACACATCGGTGCCGGCAAACGCTATCGCGCAGTCATGCCGACCTGTTAACGTTTCGGCATGGCCTGTGGCATTCTCCTCATTACTCATCCCGGCATCGGCGCGGCGTTATTGAACGTGGCGACGGGGCTGTTGCGGCATTTGCCGTTGAAGACCGAAGCATTCGATGTACCGCTGGATGCAGACCTGGACGCCTTGCTGCCCCAGGCGTCATCGGCGATGCGTCGGGTCGACAGCGGCGACGGCGTGCTGGTCATGACCGACCTGTACGGCGCCAGCCCCAGCAATCTCGCCAACCGGTTGGCCAAGCTGGGCACGCCGGTTCGCCGGGTATCCGCGCTGAGCCTGCCGATGCTGCTGCGGGTGATGAACTATCCCGAACAAGGTTTGCAGGAGCTGCCCGCCACCGCGGCGGCAGGCACCCGCAACGGAGCGATCATCGACGATGCTTGAACGCGAACTCATAGTTTCCAACCGACTCGGACTGCATGCGCGGGCAACCGCCAAGCTGGTGCAGACGCTGTCGTCCTATCGCAGCAACGCCACCCTGGCGGCCAAGGGCCGCGAGGTGAATGCCAAGAGCATCATGGGCGTGATGTTGCTGGCTGCAGGCCAAGGCACCAGCGTGGTGGTGCGGCTGGATGGCGAAGACGAAGCGCAGGCCCTGCAGGCGCTGGTGGACCTGTTCGAGCGTCGCTTCGACGAGGACAGCTGAGCATGCGCCACCTCGCTGCGGTGCACACGGACACCACGCGGCTGCGCCAGGGCCGCGCATGAGTCTGCGCTTGCGCGGACACGGTGCCTCGCGCGGCAACGCACTCGGGCGCGCACGCGTGCGCCAGAGCCACATGCTGGAAATCGCCGAGCAGCGCGTGCCCGCCAACCAGGTGGAAACGCAGCTGCAGCGCCTGCATGTGGCCATCGAAGCGGCGCGCACCGAGATGCAGCAACTGCGCGACCGCCTGCATGGCGCACTGGCGCGCGAGGTCGGCGAATTCCTCGAGCTGCATGCATTGCTGCTCGACGACCCTGAGCTGCTGCAAGGCCTGGACGAATTGATCCGCACCCACCGCTACAGCGCCGACTACGCCTTGCGCGTGCAGCGCGACCGGTTGGCGGCGGTGTTCGACGGCATGGAGGATGCGTACCTCAAAAGCCGCATGGACGATCTGGATCATGTGATCGGCCGCATCCACGCGTTCTTGCACAAGCGCGCGCCCGACCTCAAGGGCGTGGCCGGCGAGATTCTGGTCTGCGACAACGTGGCGCCGTCCGAACTGGCGCAGCTGCAGTCGCAGGGCGTGGTCGGCATCGTCACCACCGCCGGCAACACGCTCTCGCACAGCGCGATCCTGGCGCGCAGCCTGCATCTGCCGTTGGTGGTGGGCGTGAGCGATGCGCTGCAGCGCATCGACGATGGCGATGTCTTGATCGTCGATGCCGGCTCGGGCCAGGTAATCGTCGATCCCAAGCCCGAGCATCTGCGCGACTACCGCGAGCGTCTGCGCGCGCTGGCCAAGGAACAGCGCGAGCTGGGCCGGCTGCGTTCCAAACCCACGCGCACGCGCGACAACGTCGATATCACGCTGCTGGCCAATGCCGAATCGCTGGAAGACGTGGCAAAGGCGCATGCGCTCGGCGCCAGCGGCCTTGGGCTGTATCGCACCGAATTTCTGTTCCTGCAGCGCAACGAGCTGCCGGACGAAGAGGAACAGTTCCACACCTACCGCGACACCGTGCTGGGCATGAGCGGCCGCCCGGTCACCATCCGCACGCTGGATCTGGGCGCCGACAAGGCCGACCGCACCGGCCTGACCCTGAGCGACGAAGACAACCCCGCGCTGGGCTTGCGCGGCGTGCGGCTGTCGCTGGCCCGCCCTGCGGTAGCGCAGGCGCAATTGCGCGCGATCCTGCGTGCCTCCGGCTACGGGCCGGTACGCATCCTGGTGCCGATGGTCAGCGGCCGCGAGGAAATTCAGCTGCTGCGGCGACAGATCAAGAAGCTGGCCGTGCAACTGCGCGAACAAGGGCACGAGATCGCCGAGCACATTCCGCTGGGCGCGATGATCGAAGTGCCTGCTGCGGCGCTGGCGCTGGACTGCTTTATCGACGATATCGATTTCCTGTCGATCGGCACCAACGATCTGGTGCAGTACCTGCTGGCGGTGGATCGCAACAACGAAGCCTTGGGCGAGTTGTATTCGCCATTGCATCCGGCGGTGCTGCGGCTGATCGCGCAGGTGATCGCCACCGGGCGCGCGTATGGCAAACCGGTGGCGGTGTGCGGCGAGATCGCCGGCGACCCGCGCTTCGTGCCGATGTTGCTGGCGTTGGGGCTCACCGAGTTCAGCCTGCATCCGGCCACATTGCTGGAAGTGCGCCGTGCAGTGCGCGACACCCACCTGGGCGAGTTGCGCGTGCAGGGCGAAAAACTGCTGCGCGCGCGCGACCGCAAGGGCATCGAGAAGTGGCTGGCGGCCGTTGCGCAGGGTTTGCTGCGCTGAGAGCCCCAGCAAACCTGCTGCGCTTACCGCCAGACGGGTGCAGCCGATACTCGGCATCCTCATGTATCGCGGATAGACGCCGGCTCCGAGCGCGCCTTCCCTTCTCTAGCTGACGACCGCTCGCCAGGTTTCTTTCAGCCGCTCCGGCTTGGCGGCTGCATCGCGCAGGCGATGTTCAAGCGCGTTGCGCGCGGCACTGTATGTTTCGTCACCATGCGCAAGCGATAATGCCGTGCTGACTCAGCACCGCGTCTTCCATCGGGACGTGTCCACTCTTCCAGGGAGCCGCGCATGGCCGAAGCCGTCCGCCACGACAAGACCGCGCGCCAGCTCCGATTGCTGTCCGACGCACTGGATAGCGGGCGCCTCGGGCCGGTACGCCGGCTGGTCAATACGCTGGCGCCGGCGGAGATCGGCAACCTGCTCGAATCGCTGCCGCCCGGCAAGCGCGAAGTGGTGTGGGGGCTGGTCGACCCGGAAGACGATGGCGAAGTGCTGCTGCATGTCGGCGATGAAGTGCGCGAAAGCCTGCTGGCCGACATGGACACCGACGAGATCGTCGCCGCGGTCGAAGACCTCGATATCGACGATTTGGCCAATCTGGTCGAAGACCTGCCCGACACCGTCATCGACGAAGTGCTCAAGTCGATGGACCGCGAGAACCGCGAGCGGCTCGAGCAGGTGCTGTCGTACCCGGAGTACACCGCCGGGCGATTGATGAACCCGGACGTGGTGACGGTACGCGCCGACGTCAATGTCGATGTGGTGCTGCGTTACTTACGCCTGCGCGGCGAGCTGCCCGACCACACCGATCATCTGTACGTGGTGAGCCGGCGCCATCAATACCTGGGCCGCGTGTCGCTGGCCGCATTGGTCACGCATGAGGACAACACGCCGGTCAATCGGCTGATCGACGACGAACAACCGGCGATCGATGTGGGCGATGGCTCCGATGAGGTCGCACGGCGCTTTTCGGATCACGACTGGATCTCCGCGCCGGTGGTGGACGACAACAACATCCTGCTCGGCCGCATCACCATCGATGACGTGGTCGACATCATCCGCGAGCAGGCCGAGCACCAGGCCATGAGCGCGGCCGGTCTGGACGAAGACGAAGACATGTTCAGCCCGGCGCGGCGCGCATTCCGCCGCCGCCTGATCTGGCTGGGCATCAACCTGTGCACTGCGTTTCTGGCCTCCAGCGTGGTCAGCAAGTTCGAAGGCACCATCGAAAAACTGGTGGCACTGGCGGCGCTGATGCCGATCGTGGCCGGCATGGGCGGCAACGCCGGCACGCAGGTGTTGGCGCTGATGGTGCGCGGCCTGGCGTTGGGCCAGATCGGCTCGTCCAACGTGATGACGCTGCTCAAGAAAGAGCTGACCGTGGCGCTGATCAACGGTGTGGTGCTGGGCGTGAGCCTGGGGCTGATCGTGCTGGCCTGGTTCCAACAACCGATGCTGTCGCTGGTGATCGGCACCGCGTTGACCTTGAACATGCTCACCGCAGCGTTCGGCGGGGTGCTGGTACCGGTGACGTTGAAACGCCTGGGCTTCGACCCGGCGCTGGCCGGCGGCGTGATTCTGACCACGCTGACCGATGTGATGGGCTTCCTGAGCTTCCTCGGCCTGGCCACGCTGATTCTGCTGCCGTAGCGCGTGCTGTGCACGTTGGGACGACACTGCAACACAAAATCGCCGCACCGCGACATGCCAGCGCACCTGCGTGCGGCGATACTGCAGGTATGTCATCGGTTCGGTCAGGAGTGCTGCGTGATTCGTCGCTGCCTTGTTCTTGTGGTCTTCGCGCTGGTGCTTGCCGGCTGTTCCAGCATGGGTGAGCGCCACCACGATGCGCGCCGTGGCCACTTCGTCACCCGCACGCTGGAGATCGAAGGACGGCTGTACCGCTATCAGGTGTTCGTGCCGGCCTCGAAGATGCCGCAACCGCTGCCCATCGTGCTGTTTCTGCATGGCTCGGGCGAGCGCGGCGACAACGGGCGCGATCAGGCCGAAGTGGGCGTTGGCCCTTACCTGAGCGAACACACGGCCGAGTTTCCCGCGTTGGTGGTGCTGCCGCAGGTGCCCGACGATGAAGAGTGGCTGGGCGTCAATGCACGCATGGCAATCGCTGCATTGGATGCGACCAGCGCCGAGTTCGCTGCCGACCCGCAGCGCACCTATCTCACCGGCATCTCGATGGGCGGCTACGGCGCCTGGGAAATCGGGCTGATGCAGCCGCAGCGTTTCGCGGCGATCGTGCCGATCTGCGGCGCGCTCAAGGCACCGCGCGATGAGCGCCGCACGCTGTACGTCAGCCTGGTGGCAAAGGAAGCCGACCCGTACACCGCCGCAGTCACCCAGCTCAAGCACGTGCCGATCTGGATGTTTCATGGCGCCAAGGACGATTCGGTACCGCCGCACGACGACCGCGCGCTGTATCGCGCCGCCAAAGGCATCGGCGCCAATGTGCGCTACAGCGAATATCCCGAGGGCAACCACAACGCCTGGGACGCGACCTACGCGGACCCGGCCATGTGGGAATGGATGTTCAAGCAGCGCCTGCGTTGAGCAGGCCGCTCATCGCGCGGATGCCGTCTCCGCTCGATCAATGGTGGTACCCGGTGTCCGCCGTGACCTTGCCACGGAACACGCGGTACGACCACACCGTGTAGCCCAGGATCAGCGGCAGCAACACCACCAGGCCGACCAGTGCGAACAACTGCGAAGACGGCGGCGCAGCAGCCTGCCAGATCGTGTAGACCGGCGGCACCAGATACGGCCACATGCCCAACACCAGGCCCGCAAAACCGAGTACGAACAAGCCCATCGCCAGCAGAAACGGCGGCGTATCCGGCCGCCCCGCCTCAGTCGAACGCCAGAGCGCAACCCCCACGAGGGCGACCAGCACCGGCACCGGCATCAGCCACAGATAATGCGAGCCGCTGAACCAGCGCTCCATCACATGCGACTGCAGCGACGGCAGCCAGGCGCTGACCAGGCCGATAAAGATCAACACGCTGATGGTCAGCGGCCGGCTCAACTGACGCGCGAGCTGTTGCACATGGCCTTCGGTCTTTAGGATCAGCCAGGTGCTGCCGAGCAAGGCGTAGCCGAACACCAGCGCGGCACCGGTGAGCATCGCGAACGGGCTGAACCAGCCCCAGATGCCGCCGACATAGCGGTCGTTCTCGATCGGCAAGCCCTGTACCAACGCGCCCAGAATCACGCCTTGCGCAAAAGTGGTCAGGATCGAGCCGGCGGCGAAGGCATTGCTCCACAACCGCCGCGAGCGCTGCGCCTTGAAGCGGAACTCGAACGCCACGCCGCGAAACACCAGCGCCATCACCATCAACAACACCGGCAGATACAGCGCCGACAGAATCACCGCATACGCCTTGGGAAACGCGGCCAGCAGCCCTGCCCCGCCCAACACCAGCCAGGTTTCGTTGCCGTCCCAGATCGGCGCGGCGGTGTTCATCATCAGATCCAGTTGCGCCTCGTCCTTGCGAAACGGCGCCAGGATGCCGATGCCGAGCACGAAGCCATCCAGCACCACGTACATCAGCACCCCGAAGCCGATCACCGCGAACCACGCCACCGGCAAAACACTCGTCATGTCCATCAGGCGGCTCCGTCGATCGGTTCATCGGCCGCCGATAGCGGCCGTGCAGGCGTGTGCTCGCCGTGGTCCAGCTGCGGCGCGTCGTGCGGGGTCGGCCCGATCTTGCCGATCTTGACCAGGTACCAAATGCCCCAGCCGAACACGAACGCATAACCGGCGACGTACACCGTCAGCGAGATCGCGGTCATCAGCATAGACTGCGGACCCACCGCGTCGGCGGTACGCAACAGCCCATAGACCACATACGGCTGCCGCCCCATCTCGGTGACGAACCAGCCCGAGACCAGTGCGATGAAGCCGCTCGGCAGCATCCAGCGCCAGGTCGCCAGCAGCCAGCGCCACTGCAACAACTTGCCGCGCCACCACGCGAACGCCGACACCCAGGCCACCAGCAGCATCAACGAGCCGATCCCCACCATGATGCGGAAGGCGAAGAACACCGGGGTCACCGGCGGGCGATCGGCCGCCGGCACCGAAGTCAATGGCGCGATGCTGCCGTCCAGGCTGTGGGTAAGGAGCACACTGCCCAGGCGCGGAATCGCCACCTCGTAATCGTTATGTTCTGCCTGCGCATCGGGCAGCGCAAACAGCACGAGCGGGAAACCCTTGCCCTGCGCTTCGTCATGCCAATGCGCTTCGATCGCCGCGATCTTCATCGGCTGGTGCTTGAGCGTGTTCAAGCCATGCATGTCGCCGACGAAGATCTGCAGCGGCACGGTGATCGCCGCGAAGGCCACCGCCAGCTTGAGCATGCGCAGGCCGGACTCACGATGCACGCCGCGATGCAGGTACCACGCACCCACCGCACCGACCACAAAGCAGGTGGTGATGAACGGGCCCAGCGCCATATGCGCAAGCCGGTACGGGAACGACGGGTTGAAAATGATCTGCAGCCAGTCCTGCGGATGCACGATGCCGTCGACCACTTCATACCCGGCCGGGGTCTGCAGCCAGCTGTTGGACGACAGGATCCAGAACGTGGAGAACAACGTGCCCAGCGCCACCATGCAGGTGGCGAAGAAGTGCAGGCGTTCGGAGATACGCCCCCACCCGAACATCATCACACCCAGGAAACTGGCTTCCAGAAAGAACGCGGTGAGCACCTCGTAGCTCAGCAACGGGCCGATCACGCTGCCGGCGATCCGGCTCAGCTCCGGCCAGTTGGCACCGAACTGGAAGGCCATCACGATACCGCTGACCACGCCCATGCCGAACGACACCGCGAAGATCTTCTGCCAGAAGAAATACAGCTCGCGCCACACCGGCAGGCGGGTGCGCAGCCAGCGCCATTCCAGAAAGGCCAACAGGCTGGACAGCCCGATGGTGAATGCCGGAAACAGCACGTGGAACGCGATGACGAACCCGAACTGGATTCGCGATAACAGCAAGGCATCCATGGAGAGCCCTCCTGGAAAGTGAGGAAGCATCCGCGCGCAGACGGCAGGTCAATCGCCGCAAGACAGTGCGCTGTTCGATCGCAACGTCTGCGCTACCTGGTCATCATAAGGACGGTCGTGCTCGTTCCCGATGCGACACGGCGTCGCATCTGCGGCAAATTGCCGCGCTTGCGCTGCAACGCGATGCTACGCCCGGCGTGCGATGCAGCACGGATTTGCTGGGCGCGAATGGGATCGCAGCGAGGCTGCTGCAGCAAGCCGCTAGCTCGTTGACCCATGCACTGAGCGCAGTCGAGCCGACCGTCGACAGCAACCGCGCGCAGATGCCTGCCGACGACGCGGGCAGCGCCGCCGTATCCCGACGGCCGTCGCCGTAAGGCATGCAACACCGCAGGCCTACCCTCTTACTCTCCCATCCGAATACGGGTGTACTGGAAAACGCTACGGCCGCACCCGCTCCCAGACCCGCAGGAAATTGCCGCTATACACATCGACGATGCGTTGGGTGGGCCAGCCGGCATCCATCATCGCCTGCGTGAGCCTGGGCAGATCCGCACCGCTACGCATCCCGGTCGGCAAGCTGGAAATGCCGCCATCGAAATCGCTGCCGAAACTCAGGTGTTTCCACGGATCTTCGACAATCCCCATGTCGGCGATCTGTCGGGCGAAGGCTTCGTAATAGCCGATGACAAACGCCAGATCGGCATCCATGTTCGGCTTGCCGTCCGCCAGATAGGAATGCTGCAAAAAGTAAGGCGCCAGAATGACGCTGATGCAGCCGCCGGTCTGCACGATGGCGCGGATCGCCGCGTCGTCGAGCCCGCGGTCGAGATGACGCGAGGGCCGCATCTCGGCGCCACGGGTGACGCTGCGCGATGCGGCATGCGAGGCGAAGGCCGGCACGTTGCGGCGTGCGCAGATGGCGCAGGCGTCGAGTATTCCCTGGCTCGACGTATGCGAAAGATCCACCAGCAGTCCAACCTCGATGCAGCGCTCCACGACGTCCCTGCCGAACTCCGACAGCCCCGCGCCCTCGATCCCGCGCCATGGATTGAGCGGCGCATAGCCGGACTGGGAGATGTCGGTATGGCTGAAATGGTTGAGCGTCACATAGGCAGCGCCGGCCTTGGCAGCCAGGTCCAGGCGCTCAAGTCGCAGCGCCTGGCTGCGGATCCCGCGTGGCCCAAGCATATGCGCTCCCTCCAACGACAGGATGGCGCAGCAAAGACCGTCGGCCCGAATCGCGCGTAGCTCGGCGGCGCTGCGTGCCAGCCGCATCCGACCGTTACTTGCCGCCACCACCGCCTCGACATAGCGCTGGTGATCCACCCAGTGTTTCCAAGGGTCGAGAAAAGGCGCGCCGATCAGGTTTTCCCATAGTGCGTGGGCGCTGAAACACGCACCTCCGTAACCGCCCGCGAGAAAGTCCGGGCCACTCACGTGGTGCATCAGCGGTTGATTGCGACCTCTCGGCGAGGTTTTGAACATCAGCCAGATGATCAGCGAGCGTCGATGCGCTTTCCAGTCGCCCTTCCAGAAATCGTAACCGGCCAGGCGCGACAGAAACAGGGAGTCCAGATGTGTATCGACTGGATAGGCCAGCGCATGCACTGCATCCAGCGTATCGGCGGCAGACAAGGCAGCAGAATTCTCGGACGAAACGGCATGCATGCACGAACCCCGGCGATGACTCCTGAAACAATCAAAGAATTAAGAGCGGCTACCAAAACTACTACGCACGTTTTTTTAGCCACTCTAAAGCGATGCGTTTCTATCGTTATTTAGCAGTAAATCGATATACCCTAGGCAATTCGATGCAACGAACAAGTTCGACCAAACGACAGTAGCTGACCTGGATCAGCAGATCCAGAGGCTCGCCTGCTGGATGGCAAAGAAACCGCAAGACTGTTCGCGCGTTCTCGCTTCGAAGGTGTGCACAAGCTCACTGCAGCCTGCTTTTCGCTGCTGCATGATCACGCGCTCCGCACGTGGACCCAGATGGTCACGCCCGGCTACGGACGCGTCGCGCCACTTCGCTGACCACCGCAATGACCGCAGTCAAACCGACCATCGACAGGAACTGCGCACGGGTGTCTGCCGACGAGGCCAGCAGCACGAAGATCACCGCCAGGATCGCCAGCGCCAGCAGGGTCAGAAACGGATACCCGCGCATACGGAACGGCAACGTGATGCCGGCGCGGTCGGCGCGTGCGCGCAGGATCAGCTGCGACAGCAACGAGATCGTCCACACCAGCAGACAGGTGGCACCGACGATATTGAGCAGCATCGGCAATACCTTGTTGGGATACAGCAACTCCAACGCTGCTGCCGCGAAGCCGAACAACACGCTGGCGATCACCGCCACCAGCGGCACCTGCTCGCCGCTGGTCCTGCCGAGCAGGCGCGGCGCTTCGCCGCGTTGTGCCAGCGAAAAGATCATCCGCGAGGCGCCATACAGATTGGCGTTGAGCGCCGACAACAAGGCCACCACGGCGACCAGGGTGATGGCGGTGGCCGCGCCGGGGATGCGCGCCACCTCCAGCACCGCGGCAAACGGCGAGCTGAGCGCGGCGCTGGTCCACGGCACCACCGCCACGATCACGCTGATCGAGCCGATGTAGAACACCAGGATGCGCCAGGCCACGGTGCGAATAGTGCGTGCCAGGCTGCGACCCGGATCGGCGGTTTCCGCGGCGGCCACCGCCACGATCTCGGTGCCACCGAAGGCGAACACCACCACCAGCAACGCCGAGCCGACGCCCACCAGACCCTTCGGGGCGAATCCGCCGTGCTGGGTGAAGTTGGACAGCCCCGGCGACACCACATCCGGCAACCAACCCGCCAGCAAGGCCACGCCGATCAGCAGGAACACGATGATCGCGGCGACCTTGAGGATGGCGAACCAGAATTCGAACTCGCCGAAGTTGCGCACGCCCAGCAGATTGATCGCCGTGAAAGTGGCCATGAACAGCACCGCCAGCAGCGGCACCGGCAACGCCGGCCACACCGAGGCGAGCAAGCCTGCCGCACCGACCGCTTCGGCCGCGATCACCACCACGATCTGCAGCCACCACAACCAGCCCACCGTCGCACCGGCGGTCGGCCCCATCGCATCGGCCGCATACACCGAGAACGCGCCGCTGGTCGGCTTGGACGCGGCCATTTCTCCCAGCGCATTCATCACGATGATCACCAGGGCCCCGGCGATCAGGTACGACACCAGCACCGCCGGTCCCGCCGCGTGGATGCCCACGCCCGAGCCAAGAAACAGCCCGGCACCGATTGCCGTGCCCAGGCCCATCATCATCAATTGCCGCGGTTTCAGCGCATGGCGCAACGCGGGCGCGGCGGACGGAGCGTTCTCAGCAACGGGATCGGTCGGAAGCGGCATGGACGGGCTTGAAGAGATGGAATCGCGACACGATACCGCGTCGCGGCGCCTGCCGCGCCTCTTGACGCGGGCCTGGCGAAAGAGTGGACAAGCCAGGCAATCGCGCCTTGCCTCATCGTACCAGCAGCTCGTTCGCACTGGCCTCCAAGTGCGTGACACGCTCCAGACCCGCTTCACTGCACGCAGCTGGTGGACAAATCCGCCGCACGCTGCATGCCGCATACAAAGATCCCCGGGCAAGCCGGGGATCGGTGTCACTGCAACGTCTTGTGGCCGATCATTCCGCCAGGTTCTTGCCGGCACCTGCAGTGGCGATCACCTTGGCCTTGACCTGCGCGGCCGGGGTGATGCTGTAGGTGTAGCCCAGCGGTTCCGGTAACACCTTGGTGGTGATCCAGTTGGTGGCGTTGGCGTAGGGCTTGCTGCCGTCCGGGGTGCCCCAGGTGATGCCGGTGCCGACGTAGTTGTTGATCAGGTCCCAGTAGCCGATCTCGCTGCTGTCGCGCGAAGTCACCGGGTTCTTGATGTTCTCGAAGTAGTTGGATTCGATCTTCGCCACGCCGCCCATGCGCACATTGATGCCCGAGGTGGTGACGTTGTTGAAGTAGTTATTGTAGATGTGGCTCAGCCCGCGACGCTGCAACGGCACGCGCGACTCGACGTTCTCGAAGCGGTTGTGGTGATAGGTGGTGCGCGCGGCCGAGTTCTTGGTGTCGCTGTCGCTGAATCCGTTGAGCGCGACCTTCTGGTAGTTGTAGACGTGGTTGTAGGACACGGTGACGTGGTGCACGCCTTTCTTCATATCGATGCCGCCGTCGAAGGAGGCATCGCCGGCGCCGGAGCACTTGGTCAATGAAGCGAACACAGTGTTGTGGTCGACCCAGATCCTGGACGGCGAACCGCTGGAATTGCCTTCCAGCGAAATCGAATCGGCGTCTTCGCCGCCCTGCAGCAGGCCGATGGTCATATTCTGGATGATGATGTTGTTGGCGTTGCCCACCACCCACACACCGAAGTTGGCGGCCGAGCCGTTCGCGCCCTTGATGGTGACGTCGCTCTTGTTCTTGATCTGCACCGTCCTGGCCGGCAGCTTCCACTGCGCGCAGACGTCCTTGATGGTGCTGAAGTCGAACTTGCCGGTGTAGTTGAGCACCAGCCCGCCACTACCGGAATAACTGTCAATGGCGGCCTGCATCGCTTCGAACGTAGCGACGTTGACCGGGGTCTTGTTGCCGCCGCCGGTGGTGGCGGCACCGTACCCGACCGGGCCGGCGATGGCACTCGCAGCGCAAGCGGACAGTGCAAGCGCGAGTGCGCCATTGCGTGTCTTGATGATCATGCAGCCTCTCCCAAATGAAATCGAAAAGCGATGCGTGGCGTCGGCGCAATGGCATCGACGGTGGCAAAGCGGTGCGTGGGGGCCGCATTCTTCGCGCGGTTTAAAACATAAAACAATTATCCATCTCTGAAACTTTTACGCACCACGGTGTTCTCCTTGCAGGACATGCAAAAGAGACAGCGGGAGACATGCAGGACAGGACACTGCTGCAAGGTGCGCGATGTTGTTTTCATGTCTGCAAACGCATGCCGATGCGGCACTTGCTCACGCGCGCGTTTGATTGCGCGTGGTAGTCGCAGATGGGACGCTGCAGTGCCGGCCGCATGGCGACGCGCTGCACGTCAGTGGAGGTGCAGGACTATCTGCATCGAAGTGAGTGATGGTGCGAAGCGACAGACTGCTATCACGCGCACGTGCCTGCGTTATGACGTGCGGTCTTGCTGGAGGTGACGCGCACTTGATGCTGCAGCTCGATCACAACGGCTGGCGAGTGCTGCACGCACCACTATCGCGATGGACAACGTCGTAGCGCTTGAGCGCGACAACGTCGTGGGTCAGACCATGTTCGACCTGGGCTTGCTGCTCGGCACCGCATTGCGGGGATGCAATGCCGCGCTACTCGCGCATGGCGGCACCAGCCACTGCCGAATCCACGTCAACCATTGCTCACGCAGACGCATGCGATGCGAAAGCAGCGCAGCGCAAGTTCAGTCGATACGAGGACACGCTGAAGCGTCAACGCGCCAGCACCCCGCATGCACAGACACCATCAGCTCACACCGCGCGGCTGGCCAGCGCCGACGCGTGCACCAGCTGCTCGCCGGGCCACGGCGTGTGGTCGTCGAGGAAGTTGCCCACCAGCCGCATGCAGGCAGCGCGTTCTTCCACGTGCGGCATATGGCTGGAATTGGCGAACACATGCCAGTGGGCGTCCGGGATCAGGCGTGCGTAAGGCTCGACGGTTTCCGGCGTGGCCTCATCGTATTTGCCGGACAGCACCAGTGCCGGCGCGGTGATGCGATGCAGGCGTTCGATGATGCTCCAGTTGCGCAGGCTGCCCACCACGTGGAACTCGGTCGGGCCGTTCATGGCGTGGTAGACGGTGGGGTCGGCATCGATGGCGGCGAAGGTGCGCGCCACTTCCGCGGGCCACGGCAGCAGCCGGCAGACGTGCTGCGCGTAGAACACCTGGCTGGCGGCGCGGTACGCCGGATGCTCCAGCGTGCCGGCGGCCTCGTGCTCGTCCAGTGCCGCCTGGATGTGTTCGGGCAGGCGTGCACGCAAGCGCAGCGCGGCGGCGCGCCACAGGCCCATCGATGCCGGCGAGTTGGCGATCACCAAGGCACGCAGACCGGCCGGCCGGCGCACCGCATGCTCGGCCGCCAGCATGCCGCCCCACGACTGCCCCAGCAACGCGTATTGCGACAGGCCAAGGTGGGTGATCAGGGTCTGCAGCTCGTCCAGAAACAGCCCCACCGTCCAGAAACCGGGGTCGGCATTGGGAAGATGGGTGGAGTTGCCGTTGCCGAGCTGGTCGTAATGGATGACCGCGCGGCCATTGGCAGCCAGGTCCCTGAAGCTGTCCACATAGTCGTGGGTGCAGCCGGGGCCGCCGTGCAGGACGATCAGCGGGCAGGCGTCACTGCGCAGGTCGCCGGTGATGCGGTACCAGGTGCGGTACCCACGGAATTGGACATAACCCTCAGTGGACTGCATGACCTGCGCCTGCCTACGGCAATAGTGAGCGCTCAGCCTAGCGACCCGGCCTGCGCGCGCTAACTGGTAAAACTCTCAGGTTGGCGGCGGTTTCAGACGCGCGGTTGGGCGCGCAATGCCGTTTCAACCAGGCAGGCGATCCAGCCTGCCGATCGCATGCTGCGATCGATAGCCGCAGACTTCGTTTACGGCTCCAGCAATCGATAATGCATCCCGCGCACCACCGCCTCGACGCGATTGCGCGCGCCCAGCTTGCGTGCGGCCGAGTTCAGATGCAGATTCACCGTGGCGGTAGAGCGATTGAGCGCGGCCGCGATGCTTTTGGCGGTCAGCCCCTTGGCCGAGTACTGCAGGCACTCGCGCTCGCGGCGGGTCAATGCGATGTGGTGACAGCGGCGTTCCTGCGGATCCAGCAGTTCCTGCGCGCGGGCCTGAAACGCGTGTGCCAGTAACAAGAATGGCGACAGCTGCGCTTCGGCCAACCGTGGTGCCTCGGCCGCAACCGCATCGACTGCGCCACTGAAAGTCGCGAAAGCACCGCCAGGCAAATGCAAGGGCACGGTGACACCGGTTCCCATGCCGCTATCGCACAGATAACGCGTCACCTGCCGATGCTGGCCGCCGACATATTCCACACCTTCCTGATCGCCGTCGGTACGGTACGACCACACGAATGGCGTCATGCGCCGCGTTGCGCGCTGCTGAACAGGGTCATGTTGGTAGTACCCATGCTCGCACCAGACATGCCGCATGTCGCCCGGCGCGTTGCGCTGCATGAACACCGATGGCGTGATCAGCGCGCCCTCCATACTCAGCGGGACCGGCGCGTAGTCGTAGACCAGCGACTGGAAACCGAACGCACAGACGTCGCGAAACACCCGATCCAGGCAGGCGTTGAGCGTATGCAGCGCCTGCAAATCTCGGCCCAGGCTGGCCAGCGTGTCGAACATGGTGGGTCCTTCGATGACAGCAGGTGCCGCTGGACGACATCCAGCATGGAAAACCTAGCACTTTTACCAATGGATGGGCTTGTCGGCCACATTATCGTCACAATGCCGGTCAGCTAGCTGCAACGCAGCATTCACGGACAAGCGCCCAACCGCGCCTGGCGTGCGACCCGGCACTCCTTTCAGCGGATACCTGCATGACCGACACACCACGCCGCGACGACGCGGCCACGCTGGAACGCTTTGGCTACACCCAGGAGCTCAAGCGACAGCTCACGCTCAAGGATCTGCTGATCTACGGGCTGGTGTTCATGGTGCCGACCGCGCCGTTCTCCATCTTCGGTGGCGTATTCGATATCAGCACGGGAATGGTGCCGCTGACCTATCTGGTCGGCTTCGTGGCGATGCTGTTCACCGCCTTGAGCTACCAGCAGATGTCGCAGGCGTTTCCGGTGGCCGGTTCGGTGTATGCGTACGTGGGGCGCGGATTGAGCAGCGGCATGGGGTTTCTCGCCGGCTGGGCGATCCTGCTCGACTATCTGTTGGTGCCCACCCTGCTGTACGTGGTGGGCGCCAATGCGATGCACAACGTGTTGCCGGCAGTGCCGCAGCCGGCGTGGATCGCGTTCTTCGTGGTGCTCAATACCGTGGTCAATCTGCGCGGCATCGAAACCACTGCGCGGGCCAATCGTTTTTTTCTGTATGCGCAGTTGCTGGTGCTGGCGGTATTCGTGGTGCTGGCGAGCCTGGCGATCCAGCGCGGCGTCAACGGTGCGCACTGGAACCTGCGTCCGTTCTACAACCCGCAGGCATTTTCGCCGCAACTGATCTTCAGTGCGTTGTCGGTGGCGGTGGTGTCGTTTCTGGGCTTCGATGCGATCTCCACGCTGTCGGAAGAAACCCGTGGCGGCAACCGTGTGGTCGGACGCGCCACCTTGATGGCGCTGCTGATGGTGGCCGGCCTGTTCGTGCTGCAGACCTGGCTGGCCGCATTGCTGCAGCCGAACCTGCAGCGCTACCCCAGCGCACAGGCCTCCAACGATGCGTTCTTCGAGATCGGCCGGCTCATTGCCGGGCCGTGGCTGCAGATCGTCATCGCGCTCACGGTGGCGATCAGCGCGGCGATTGCCAATTCGCTGGTTGCGCAGGCGGCCACCTCGCGCTTGTTGTTCGCCATGGCGCGCGACCGTCAGTTGCCGGGGTTCTTGCGCTACATCCATCCGCGTACCGGCGTGCCGCAGCGCGCCATCCTGCTGGTGGCGGGTTTGAGCATGGTGCTGGGCGAAGTGTTCGTCGGCCAGATCGCGTTGCTGTCCTCGTTGTGCAACGTCGGCGCGCTTACCGCCTTCATCCTGCTGCACGTTGCGGTGCTGTGGCACTTCCGTGGGCACGGCCGTAGCCTGCCATTGCATGGTGCGACGCCGTTGATCGGCATCGTGATCCTTGGCTACGTGTTGATCAATGCCGACCGGCACGCGCAACTCGGCGGCACCGCGTGGATGGCGGTGGGGTTACTGGTATTGGCGTTCCTGAAAGTCAGCGGTCGCTCCACCGAGTTTCGCGCCAGCGACGCGTTGGAATAGCGGCGGCTGCCGGTGTCGCTGTGCAGCACTGCGTTGCTGTGCAGTGATCGTCGGCAATGGACCTTGAGTATCAGGCCGTGCAGCGCGCACGGCGTGCAAGCGTTATCAGGTGTTCGCCGGGACTCCACCATCGCACGCTTTCCATGATGGTTTGCGTCGCTGCGCGGCCGCGCGCATGCGTCTGCCCGCGATTTCCCCCGCGCTGCCGCACTACGCTGGACGCTTGCGCATGCGCCGTTTACCCAACCATCCCGATGACGCCTTCCATACGCGTCGGGTTGCACCGTGCGTGACAAATCCAGATTGATGCTTCCGAACGCGATCATCTTTTTCTTGACTGCCGACCTCTGAACGAGATTTTCAGCACATATTCAGCTTTAAACATTCGCTAGTCTCGTTCGGCGCCACTGATGGCGCCCGCACGCTGCGGCCCCCGCCGCAGCCTGTCGTTCCCTGACGAGTAAGGACTACCCATGAATCGCAAGAATGCGTTGTACCTGGCACTGTTTTCCGCCCTTTCCGGCTCCGCACTGGCAGCCCCGCCGACCGAGATGGACGCAGCGCCGGTGAGCACTGCGCCGCAAGCGGCCAAACTTGGCGCGGCAACATTGCAATCGGCAAGTCTGCGTGGCGGGATCCTGCCCACGCGCGTGGTGCAACTCACTGCGCCCACCAGCACCGAGATCGGTCGCGTGCGTGAGCGCCGCATTGCACAGGTCAAACATGGGCAGCCCTTGCAGATCGGTTTTTCGCGCGCGGTCGCCAAACCTTTGGTGAATCTGGGCACGCTAGATTGGCAGATGACCAATGATGGCTCGCGCGTTGCGACCTTGAAGGTCAGCTCTGCACAGGCGGCCTCCTTGCGTGCCTCGTTAACTTTGCGTGGTGCCGGCGCGACGCCAGGCGATCCGTCCAAGGTGACGCTACGCTTTGCCGGCGACGACGGCCGCGTGTTCGAGCAATCCGGTGCAAGCTTCGCTACCGGCGGCAACGACATCGGTTGGTCGCCGACCGTGAGCGGCGAGAATCTGTTGGTCGAACTCTCGCTTCCGGCTGGCCAGTATCCGGAGAACTTCAGCCTGAGCATTCCGCAGCTGTCGCATCTGGACATCAGCCCCACCGCCAGCGCGCGCGACATGATGACCATTGCCATTGGCGAAAGCGATTCCTGCCAGAACGATATCGTCTGCCGCGCCAATCCCACCGCCGGCTTCACCAGTGCGGCAAAAGCGGTGGCACGCATGGTGTTCACCACCAGCCAGGGCTCGTTCCTTTGCACCGGCACCTTGCTCAACAACACCAACTCGCCCAAGCGCAATCTGTTCTGGACCGCCGCGCACTGCATCAGCACGCAGACCGTCGCCAACTCGCTGCAGACCTACTGGTTCTACGATGCGGCCAGCTGCAACGGCAACACTGCAAGTTCGCAGGCAACCACGCTGAGCGGTGGTGCGTTCCTGCGCCACGCCAATACCACGCGTGACACCGCATTGCTGGAACTGAAGACCGCACCGCCAAGCGGCGCGTTCTACGCGGCATGGAACAGCGCGGCGATCGGCGCCACCGGTACCGCGATTGTCGGCATCCATCACCCGTCCGGCGACGTCAAGAAGTACTCGCTGGGCAGCGTGAATGGGCTGAGCACCTCCATCGACGGCAAGAGCCCGCTGTACCGCGTGGTCTGGAACGATGGCGTGACCGAAGGCGGCTCGTCCGGCTCGGGCCTGTTCACCGTCGCCAGCGGTGGCGCGTATCAGCTGCGCGGCGGCCTGTATGGCGGCTACTCGTTCTGCAGCGCGCAGACCGATCCGGACTACTACTCGCGCTTCTCGGACGTGTATTCCAGCATCTCCACCTACTTCGGCCCGTAAGCGGTTGCTGCACGTGGCAGGCGGTGTCTCGTCTGCCACGTGCAGCTGCACTTGGCGGACGTACAGCACTTCATCTGCATCGGCTTGATGATGCAGACTTGGCAGCTCGTCCTTCACCTGGATCTGCATGCCCGTTCAACGCAATCGCCCTCTCATCGCCGCACTTGCACTGGCGACCTTGTCGCTGCAGGTCGCCGCCGGCAAGCCCGCCAATCGCGACGATGTCAAGGCATACGCGCTGCAGCTATGCCTGGACAACAACTATGCGCGCAGCGGCAAATACACCTCCGATCAGCTGCGCGATCGCTCGTATCTGCTGACGACCTATGCGCTGGACAATGCCAAGGCCGGCGCCACCGACCGCCTGCATCGCTTTGTCGCCGAGCAGACGGCGGACTTTTATCGTGCCGAAGTGCCGATGAAGGACGAAGCGCGGCGAGGCCCGTTCAACAGGATCTTTGCGCAATGCATGGACTTCTATCGTTCGCCTGCACTGAGCGAGTTCATTGCGCAAACACTCTGACTTGTCTTGCGTCGTCGCACGCCTGACGGGCTCGCGCTAGTCTGATACGGCGCCAACACACTTACTCCATGCTTCGACAGGAGCCGCAATGCCCGCACCTTCTACACGCCGTTCCCGTCGCGAGGTGCTGCGCATCGCGCTGGCTGCGGGCACGCTGAGCATGGCAAGCCAGCTTGGCGCTGCACTACGCGGCGAGCAGAAGGATGCAGATTCGTCATCGGATTCGCTCTCGCCAGCACCCTTCCCGGCCAACGGCAGCGTGCTGGTCCTGCTCGGCACCAAGGGCGGCCCGACGCCGTCCCCGCTGCGCGCGGCAGCCGCCAATGCGTTGGTCATCGACGGGCAGCCCTACCTGATCGATTGTGGCAATGGGGTTGCGCAGCAACTGGCCAAAGCCGGCATCCGCCTGCCTGCGCTGCGCGACATCTTTCTCACTCATCACCACTCCGATCACAACGCCGACCTGCTCAACGTGGTGTGGCTGGCGTGGGCAAGCGGGCTGCAGACGCCGGTGCATCTGTATGGCCCGCCCGGTATCGCAAGGATGGTGGATGCGTTTGTCGACATGAATGCCATCGACATCGATGCGCGCATTCGTGAGGAAGGCCGCCCGCCGTTCAAGCAGTTGATCCAGGTGCACGAGTTCGACCAGCCCGGCACAGTGCTGCAGAACGAGCAGGTCACCGTCACCGCCACACTGGTGGATCACTACACGCTCAAACCTGCATTTGCGTACCGCTTCGCGGCGCGCGACCGCACGGTGGTGTTCTCCGGCGATACGCGCTACCTGCCCGCGTTGGCCGAGTTCGCGAAAGACACCGACATCCTGGTGCACGAGGTGATGTACTTGCCCGCGCTGGAAAAGATGCTCAAGACCAACGACAACGCGCCGACCTTGCTCGACCATCTGCTCAAGAGCCATTCCACCAGCGAGGAAACGGGCAAGATCGCTTCAGCGGCCGGCGCAAAAATGCTCGTACTCAATCACTTCGTCCCCGGCGGCGACCCGACGATCACCGATGCGATGTGGAGCGAGGGCGCGCGCAAGCACTATGCCGGGCCGATCGTGGTCGGCAAGGATTTGATGCGGTTGTAGCGGACCAGATGGGCACTACGCCACCACCGGGCTGCGCAGGCCCCACGCGCTTGCGTCAGCTTTGCAGTACGCATCGATAAACGCCTGCTGCGATGGCATCTGCTTCACCGCTTGCTGGATCGGCTGCGCGATGCCGTCCAGCAGGCGATGCAGATCGCGATCGGACACTGCGCGCGCCAGCGGGTGATGCTGCGCAGGAATGATGCCCTGCCCCATCAACACGTGGGTCCAGGAGTCGACGCGAAACAATTCATCGGCAGCTTGCCAGGCATGCGCACGTTCGCGCCAGGCGCGTAGGCGCAAGGCGAGCGACTCGGGCAGTTCCATCTCACGGCATTGGCGCCATAGCGGTTCGTCGCGCTGGGTGGCGTGGTAATGCAGGATGATGAAGTCGCGCACGTGTTCCATTTCGGCGCGGCTGATGTCGTTGAACAGTTGCACCTGCGAGGGTGCGATGCCGTCTGCGGGGAACAAGCTGATCAGGCGCACCACTGCGGCGATGGTGAGATGGATGCTGGTGGATTCCAGCGGTTCGATAAAGCCGCTGGCCAGGCCCAGCGATACCACGTTCTTGTTCCAGGCCTTGCGCCGGCGGCCGGTGCGGAACGGCACCAGCCAGGGATCCTTGAGCGCAGGCGCAGCCGCGTCGCGCAGCAGCTTGGCGTGGGCTTCGTCATCGGAGAGATGGCGACTTGAAAACACCAGGCCGTTGCCGACACGATGCTGCAGCGGGATATGCCAGCGCCAGCCGGCCTCGTGCGCGATGGCGCGGGTGTACGGCACCGGCGGACCGACGGCTTCTGTCTGCACTGCCACCGCGCGGTCGCACGGCAACCAGTGGCTCCAGTCTTCGTAGCCGGTATGCAACGCCTGCTCGATCAGCAGGCCGCGAAAGCCGCTGCAATCGATAAACAGATCGCCATCGATGACCTGCCCGTCTTCCAGCACCAGCGTGGCGACGTCTCCGCTGTCCGGTTGCAGGGTCACTTGCTGGATCTTGCCTTCGATGCGCTTGACGCCAAACGCTTCGCTGCGTGCGCGCAGAAACTTGGCATACAACGCCGCGTCGAGATGGTAGGCGTAATTGACCGCAGGCTCGCGCAACAGTGCGAAGCGATCCACGCGCGAGGCCACGGTTTCCAGACAGTAGTCGCCGAACGTGCCAGGCATGCCACGCCGCTGACTTTCCAGCCAGAGGTGATGAAACGCGCACACCAGCGTGCTTTGCCCGGTGATGCCGAACGGATGGAGATAGCGCTCGCCCTGACGACGCCAATGCTCGAAGGAGATCGACAATTTGAAGGTGCCGGCCACTGCGCGCAGAAACTCCTGCTCGTCGATCTGCAGGAAGCGATGAAAGGTGCGGATCGGCGGCACTGTGGACTCGCCCACGCCCACGGTGCCGATCTGCTCGGACTCGACCAGGGTGATCTCGAGCAGCTCGCGGAACTGGTGCGACAGCGCGCAGGCAGCGATCCAGCCGGCAGTACCGCCACCGACGATAACGACCTTGCGAATCGGGGCCTGGGTCACTGCGCACTCCTGTGGGATGCATGTAGGGCGATATGGACCATCAGCGATTGAGCTTGCCGATCAGCATGGCGCGCAGTTGTCGCGCGAGGATCGGGTCGATCGGGCCCAACGCATGTCGCGCCTGCTGGGGTAGATGTTCACCAGCACGCTCTGCGGGACCGAAGACGTAGTAATCGAACAATGCGCGCCAGGCGTCTTTTTCGGACGCCGGCCGGTCGCGAATTGCCCATAGCGCGTGATACAGCGCAGGCATCGGCGCCGGCAACTGCGCGGGTGCGCTGCTCCACCAGTAGTTGACCAGCACATTGAACGGCTGCAGCGATTGCACGTGATGCCACCACATGCTGGGAATGAACAACGCATCGCCCGGTTCCAGCACGGTGGTGCGCGCATGCGCCAGCGCAGCGGCAAATCGCGGATAACGCTGCAGATCCGGGTTGGCGATATCCACCATGCTCACTACCTGCCCACCCGGCGTGGGATCCAGCGGACCGGGATACAGGTTGGCCACCTGCTCTGGCGGAAACAGCGTGAACCGACGTTGCCCCACTGCGCAGCACGCCAGGTTGTTGGGCGCGTCGTAATGACACGAGGCAATGACGCGATTGCCGATCCAGATGCTCGGCTGCACGGCGATGCCGCTGGCGGCGAAATCCAGATCGTTGCTTGCACGCAGGCCGGGCAGGTGGTTGTCGACCGGCAACGACGCCAGATAGTACGTAGGCGGCTGTGGGTCATCGCGATGCGCGGCGATGGCCTCCAGCAAGGTGCTCAGCGTGCCACGCTGCACGTCGAAATTCAGCGCACTGCAGTCGTTGGTGTAAAACGGCCGGCTGGCGATTTCCGGGCCGCCATGGGAATACTGCAAGGCATGTCCGCTGTCGTGCGCGCGCAGCAGCGTCATCGCCTCGTGGGGGCTGCGCAGCCCGGCCTGCACCAACGACCAGTCGCGTGCGATGCCACGCACTACCACTGGTTCGGCGGCGGCGCAGAGCGCAGTAAGCGGCAATGTGTCAGGTCGGCAGTCTGTACGCTCTGCGATGGGCGCGATTGCGGCAATTGAAGACATGATGGAGGCGCTCACAGCCATGCGCTCAGGCATACGCTTCAGCAGCGGGCGCGGCCTGCGCGTGTTGCAGGCGACGTTGTTTCTCTGCCATCAGCCGACGCACGTTATGTAGCGATGCCAGCATCAAGAATGCGCCTTCCAGATAACCGGCCTGATGCAGTTGGTGCAGCGCTTGCGCATCGAGCGCGGCAAGGCGCTCGCGGTCGATGGCAAACAGACCTTGCAGATGGGTGGCGTGGTTGGCATCCAGCGTCACGTCCAGCTGCACCGGTTGAATCAGACCCAGCGCATCGAAGGCGGCCGCCATCGCCTGGCCCGCGTCCACGCCGTCGCGAATGCCACGCAGCACACTGATGATGTGCTCCAGATACGGGCTATGACCGCCCTGCGGCAGAAACACCGTCTCGCCCTCGTCGCGGCTCACGCGCGGGTGCTCCAGGTCGATATGGATCACCGGCTCCTGCACCAGGGCGCCGTCGATGCGCTGCTCCTGGAAACCGATCAGAAACGGCCCCTTGGCGACGATGCCCGGTAGGTAACCGGCAGTCCAGCGCCCGTCCTGCAGAAACAGATTCTCGTCCTGTGCAAAGCCCAGCAGCGCCACCGCCTGGTAGCCGCCCGTGGCAGGATCCTTGCGAAAAAACAGCGGGTATTCGCGTTGCAGCTCGGCGAATTCGGTGACGAAGGCCGGCACCAAGCCGAGCGCATCGCCGAACTCGGCGCCAAAGCGCAGGATGACGCGGATGTCGTGATGCGCCACGTTGTTGAGCACTGCGTATCGCGTCATCTGAAGCTCCAGCAGTGATCCGCGATGGACGACCGCATTACGGGGGTATGAGTCGATCATGCGGCACCATGCCGTGCCTGCTGGAGTCGAGCATTGCCAAAAAGCAGGAAGCCGGCAAGCGGCACAGCAGCATTGGTGGCAGGCCCGCACAACCAGCGTCGCGGCGATGCCCCAGCCACCATCGTGCTGGCGGCAGTTTGCGTGTCGGCGATCGCAGCGGATGCGTCCGGGCATCCAGCCTGGCAGTGCGGTCGCGGCCGCCAGCCGGATTAGTGGCTGCGCAGACATCACGACTTAACTCATCTGCGCGGAGCGGCCAACCAACTCCAATGCGCTGCCGTCGGAGCGCACGAACCGTGCTATGAGCAGCATGCGCGCGGGGATTTCCACCCCGCCGCACACCGCACAACGCGCACCTGAGATGCGCGCAGCGGCTTGTCAGTCGCTCTCAAAACGCATAACGCACACCCAGCGTATAACGCGGTTGCTGGTCGATCAGGCGGATCATCTGCTTGTCAGAACGCCCATGCCAACGCACGTCTTCGCCGGTCAAATTGATCGCCTCCAAGCCCACCGACAACTGCTTGCTGAAGCTGTAGCTCACGCTCAGGTCCCACTGCTGGTAGGCCTCGACGTAGTACGGGTTGCGATTGGCGCCATCCTGGTTGGCGGCGATCAGATACTCGTCCCGCCAGTTCCAGGCCAGACGCGCGCTCCAGCCGTACTTTTCGTACATCAGCATCACGTTGGCGGTGTCGCTCAAACCGAGCAAGGCGAACTGGTCGCGGTCGATCACCGTGTTGTCGAAGCCCACATCGCCCTCGACGATGGTGTAGTTGGCGTAGACCCCGAAGCCGGTGGTGTCGAAGAAGTACTGCCCACCCAGTTCCCAGCCATGGATATTGGCCTTGTTCTGATTGACCGGCCGCGACACGTCGAATTGATACAACGGGTCGGAGGCATTGCCGACGATGTCGTAGGCATTCTCCAGCGCCAGGCTCTGTGCGGAACTGCCGTTGTAGGCGCCCAATCCGCCAGTGGCTGCAGCGTTACGCAACAACGCCATCGCCGCGAACAGCGAGGTGTCGTTGGCCGAACAGGCGGCGGCAACGTCATTGCCCGAAGCGCCCACCTGCGCGGCGCAGGCACCGCTTTGCAGGAAGGCCAGCGCCGATTGCGCGTCCGGCCCCGAGGTGGGATCCCGCAACCCGTACAGCGATTCGCGCGACACCGTATTGCCGATGAAGTTGCTGACGCGCTTGTTCCAGAACGTGGCCGATAGATAGCTGGCGTCGGCGAAATACCATTCCAGCGCCAGATCGAGGTTGTCCGATTCCAGCGGATCCAGCGTTGGACTCTGCGAACTGCCGGAGGCACGGGTGGAGGGGTTGATCAGGATCGAGCCGCTCGGTGTATTGGGCGTCGGCCCGGCGATCAGATTGTTGTAAGGCGCACGCGCAATGGTCTGGCCGAACGAGGCGCGTCCTTTCAGCTGGTCGGTGATGTCGATGCTGAAATCGAGATTGGGCAGGATGTAGTTGTAGCTGGTCTTTTCGCTGAAGGGCTGCAGCTCGGTGGAACGCAACAGCTGGAAGTCGTTGTTGGCCTGCCAGAGCAAGGCGGTGGGCGTGGCCACCTGCGAGGTGGATTCCACGTCGGTACGCTCATAGCGCAAGCCCAGCCGCGTATTGGTGGTCATGCCGGAGATATCGCCCTTCAATTCCAGCTGAACGTAAGCGGCGCGGGTCTTCTCTTCGACCTGATTGTCGGCGCTGTAGTTCGGGTTGTAGCGCGTCGTGGCGCCGTACTGGCTGCCACCCCACAGGGCCAGCTGATCGGCATCGCCGCGCCATGCGTTGGGCGCGGCACCGTTGGCGTTGAAGTCCTTGAACATGCCGGTGATGCTCACCGGGCGCAGCAACGCCTGCATGCCCGGCTCGTTGCCGGCATTGGCCACGCCCCAATCGCCGAGTGTGGAATAGTTGTCGCTGGTGAGCCGGTTCATGGTGGTGTTGGCGCTGCTCACGCCGAACTGAAAGCGGCCGTCGTCGAAGTCGAAGGTGCCATCCATGCGCCCTTCCTTGATCTCGGTCACCTGCGATTGATAGTAGATGCGCAGCACCTGCGAGCCGAGCTCGGCCGGGGTGAAGTCCGGATTGACCACACCGTTGGTGCCGGCCAACGAATCGGCAGCGGTGGGATACCAGGTGCGCGCACCGATCGGCAGCCCGTTGTTGAAGCGTAGCTCCTGCCCCCATTGACCGCCGCAGGATGGGCCGTTCACGCAGTTGTTGGTGCCGGCGAAGCTGAAATAGGTGGCACTGCCGCCGGTGATCGGATCGTTGGGCAGGCTCTTGGTTTTCGAGTTGTGCGCATCGAACGACAACTGGAAGCGGTCGCTTACCTGCCAATCCGCATTGAAGCCCAGCGAGCCGAGCGTGTACTTCTGCTCGTTGCGCTGCTGCTCCATACCGAAGTCCTTGGCACCGTTGGGGACATCGCGCAGATAGATCGGCGTTGCCACCGCCTGGCCGGTATCGAAGGTCAGATCGGTGAAGCTGTTGGCGCGCTGCAACCAGATGCCCTGCTCGCCGCGTTCTTCGCGGATTTCATTGGACGAATAGGTGTAATCCAGGGTCAAGGTCAGGCTGTCGCTGGGTGCGAACTGCACCACCGCCTGGCCGTTGGTGCGCTCGCGCTGGAAGTCGGCGAATGCGTAACGCAGGTCGTTGGGCATGCCGTACAGCTGGCCGATCGCCGGCGCGTTGGTCACCACCGCGCCCGGGCGCAAGGCTGGATCGGTACCGGTCCAGGGCTGGATGTTCCAGGTGTTTTCGGTGGCCTGCACCGAGCCGCCATGACGCTTCTGGTAGCTGCCGCTCAAGCCGATGCCGAAGGTCTTGTCGGGATTGGTGTAGCTGAAAATGCCCGACACTTCCGGCGTCAACGAATCGCCGAACGGTTGCGACCGGTCGGACACCATCTTGGCGCCGGCATTGGCCACCACACCGGAGTGATTGAACGGCTTGTCGGTCTGGATATTGATGGTGGCGCCGATGCCGCCGCTGGGCGCGGTGGCGCGGCTGGTCTTGTAGACCTCGATCCCGGTGATGGCCTCGGAGGCGAGCTGGGCGAAGTTGAACGCGCGCGTACCCACGTCCACGCCGCCGATCGGGGTCTGTCCTGGCGCGCCGAAGGCGTCGGCACCGGGAATCAGCCGGCCGTTGAGCGTGACCGTATTGAACTGCGGGCCGAAGCCGCGGGCGGTGACCTGCGCGCCTTCGCCATCGCGGCGTTCGATCGAGATGCCGGTGATGCGTTGCAGCGACTCGGCCAGATTGGTATCGGGAAATTTGCCGATGTCTTCGGCGCTGATCGCATCCACCACACCGGCGGCATCGCGCTTGATGCCCATCGATTGATCCAGGCTGCTGCGAATGCCGGTGACGTTGACGGCATCGAGCGTGGTGGCGGTTTGCGCGCTGGATTGCGGCGGCGGCACCGGCGGCGCGGGAACGTCCTGCGCGAAGGCCGGATTGATGACCAACAGGCCACCGACGAAGGTGAACATGGCCTTCGACTTGAAATTGCTCAACGTACGACGCATCGATCTATCCTCGGGTCTGGAGTCCAACACCCACGGCCGTGGTCGCGGAATGCGACGCGGCGATTGCCTGGCCACGCGCCTTGCACGGCACGCGACATACCTTCCGTTGCAGAACGTCATCTGATCCCCCGCATCGAACCAACGGCGGATCCCCCTGATGCCAACCGTGCACGCGCCACGTCCATGACGGACGCTGCCTGCGACGATCTGTACAGCACGTACGACTGCTTCCCCACGCGTACACCCGCAACCGACGCAGCCTGCTGCGTCGCGTTGTTCAATCGACTGCCATCACTTCAACCGGGCGTGATAGCGCTACCACGCGGCGCAGACTAGTCATGCGTGACAGCGCTTGTCACCCTGCGTTGCAGCAAACATGCAAAGCCACATCCAGGCACAAAACAAGGCGTGCGCTTGAGTCCGTACGGGATACGCAGAGCTGCCGTGGCTGTAAGCGTTATCAGCAGGTTGCGGCGGAGATTGCGCTTTTGTAGCGGATAGGCAAGCCGCGATGATGACGGCGACAACGTTGCATCGAGACGTTGCGCAAAGTGTCATTGCGATACACCACGCAACGCGGTGTCGCGCCGCACTGTCGACGCTGCAAGGCGACACCGGCGCGTAGCGATGCGAACACATGCGCTGCATCAACGCATCGCAGTGAGAGCGATGCACGCGGATATCAAAACGGCGCAATCGCTGCAATCGATTGCGCCGCTATTCGGTCCGCGCCTGTCTTGTCTTGGCCTTGATCGTCCGCGCCACTGCAGCGCGGATGATTGCATCGGCAACCGTCAGCCGATCACGTCCAGCTGGTTGTCGCTACGCTGTGCATCGGGCAGCGCGTGATCCGGATCCAGTCGCACATGCAGCACCTTTTGCGTGGTCGGCAGCGTCAGCGTGGGCGCGGTGTTCTGCAGCCAGGTCTCCACCGGCACGCGGCGGTCCAGGTGGCTGCCGTCGGCCAGGTCCACGCGCACTGTCACCGGCATCACCAGCTTCTGATTGCTGCGCAGCGTGAGTTGCACGCCCTTGGCAGGATCGTGATCGACATAATGGGCCTGGCTGATGCCCATATCCAGCTGCCAGTTGTTGAGATACCAACCGCGCCACCACCAAGCCAGATCTTCGCCGCTTTCGCTTTCCATCAGCCGGAAGAAATCCGACGGCGTGGGATGTTTATAGGCCCAGGTGGCGATGTATTTGCGAAAGGCCGGGTCGAAGCGCTGCGGCCCCAGGATTTGCTCGCGCAATAGCACCAATCCCAACGCGCCTTTGAAGTAGGTCAAGGAATGGCGGTATGTTTCGCTGGTGGAATCGGCGTTGTCCATCAGCGTCGGCGCGCTGGTATCGGCCAGCAGTGGCAGGATCTCGTCGACCGGGTTGCCGCCCTTGGGCGCATATTCCGAATCGCGCTTGGGTGCGTATTCGCCGTTGTTGAAGGCATCGGACGCATAGACGTCGATGAAGGTGTTGAACCCTTCGTCCATGAATGCATGACGGCGCTCGTTGGAGCCGACGATCATCGGGAACCAGGTGTGGCCGATCTCGTGTGCGGTAATCCAGAACAGCTCCTTGCCCCTGTCTTCGAAGCCATCGAAGACGATGCCGGGATACTCCATGCCCGCGCCATAGCCGCCCAGATTGATCGCGGCCGGCCACGGATACGGGTACCACTGCGAAAAATGCTCGATCGCGCCTTTGACGTATTCGGTGGAGCGGTTCCATTTGTCCGCGCCCACGCCTTCCAGCGGATACACCGACATCGCCAGCGACTGCTTGCCGCCGGGCAACCTGATGCGCGCGGCATCCCAGACGAACGCAGGCGAGGCGGCAAACGCCACGTCACGGGTGTGGTCCATATGGAAGCGCCAGGTCTGCGTGCCCTTGCCCGTCGGCTTGGCCGCACGTGCAGTCACTTCGGCAGGCGTGCGGATCAGCACCGTGCGATCGCTGCCGCGTGCCTGCTCCAGGCGTTGCCGCTCTGTGCGGCTGAGCACCTCGGCCGGATTGGTCAACGCGCCGGACCCGGCCACCAGGAAGCCCTCCGGCACGGTCACCGCATAATCGAAGTCGCCGTATTCCAGATAGAACTCCGAGCCCAGGTACGGCTGCGTGTCCCAGCCGCGCAGATCGTCGTACACCGCCATGCGCGGATACCACTGCGCAATCTCGTAGATCTCGCCCTGCTTGCCGGCGCTGAATGCAGTGCGCCCGCCCCAGGTGCCGGGGATCGTGTAGCGGTAGCGGACATGCACGGTCAGCGCCTTGCCCTGCCCGGCCAGCGGCTGCGGCAGGTCCACGCGCAGGCGGGTGTCGTCGACGACGAAGTGTGCGGGCTGGCGACGGCCGCCGGCGTCGATCTCGATGCTGGCGATCTGCATGCCGTCGGTGAACTGGGTACGGCGCGATGGGCGGCTGGCGGCAGCGCGCGCATCGGCGCGGTAGATGTTCTGGTCCAGCTGCAGCCACAGCACGTCCAGCGTGTCGGGGCTGCGGTTGGTGTAGTGGATCGCCGCCTCGCCGGTGAGCGTGTGGGTCGCCGGGTCGATGCTGGCCTTCAGGTCGTAATCCGCACGGTTCTGCCAGAACAGCGGGCCGGGCACGCCGCTGCCGCTGCGGTAGGCGTTGGGTGCGTCGGGCAGTTGCAGCGGTGCGAACAGGGCCAGCGGATCGAAATGGCTGGCCGGAACGGGTGCTGCGGTTGCGGAACTGGCTGGTGCGGGAGCGGCAAGTGCGGGCGCGGCAACGCACGCCAGTGACAGTGCAACGGTAAGCGATCGGCGCACGGTGGGGGTCATGCGAAGTCCTGCGACGTGGGGGACTCCCATCCTACGGCGCGCCTCGCCGCGCGCGGGAATGCCATTGGTCCCGGATGGCACTGCACGATTCCGCGGCAGCAGCGCTCCGTTAGACGATCTGCGCGACGGCATGCCGGTGATGCTGAGAGCGGCTACCAAAACTAACCCACGCCTGACTACCGCAGAGCGGCTGGTCTGTTGATTGGCTGCGGGGCCCTTGCCCGCCCACCATCGCGGGACACGCCGTGAATCCGTCCATGGAGGCTCTTACGCGGCATCCATGCCGCGTAAGGTCCCGCGACGGTGGGCGGGCAAGGACCACTCGAGCTGGTCGGTGTGCATGTTTTCAACAAAGCCACCTACAAACCGTCTGGTGCGGTGTCCTCGCCGCTTGCGGGACCGTGTGGCGGCATGGATGCCGCCACCGAGCCCCCAGGGTGAAGTGACCCCCAAAAGCTGGACAGTTGGGCGATCAGGCGACCAGCTTGCTCTGCTCCCGGTACTTTACCGGACTCAGGCCCTTCAATTTGAGCTTGATCCGGTCTTCGTTGTAGTACCTGATGTACTCCACCAGCCCGGCTTCCAGACTTTCGACGCTGTCAAAGCTGTTTAGATAAAAGAATTCGGACTTCAGCGTCCCGAAGAAGCTCTCCATGGCCGCATTGTCCAAGCAGTTGCCGCGTCGGGACATGCTTTGTTTCAGAGAGTGCTTTTCGAGTTGATGCCGGTAGTTCTCGTGCTGGTAGTGCCATCCCTGGTCAGAGTGGATCATCGGCCGAGCGTCGGGCGAAAGTTTTTTGATTGCCTGATCCAGCATCTGGCCCACCAGGTCGAATACCGGTCGGCGTTTCATCTGATAGGCCACGATTTCGCCGTTGTACAGATCCATGATCGGTGAAAGATAGAGCTTCATGCCCTGCACCTTGAACTCGGTGACATCGGTCACCCACTTCTGGTTGGGCATCTGAGCTTCAAACTGGCGGCTCAGTTCGTTGGCTACGATGACATTGGCTGCGCCCTTGAATGCGCGATAGCGCTTGATGCGCACCCGCGATCGCAGCCCCAGTCCGGCCATCAGGCGCTGCACCCGCTTGTGGTTGATCCTCTCACCCTGATTGGCTAGTTCCAGTGCGATGCGGCGGTAGCCATAGCGCCCTTGGTTTTCATCGTAAATCGCGCGGATGCGCTCACACAGGTCGATCTCACCTTCATCGGGACGGGCCAGGGCACGAATCTGGTAATAGAACGTGCTGCGCGATAGCTCGGCCGCCTTGAGCAAAAGCGGCAGTGCGTAGGTCTGCCTCAATCCGTGGACGGCTTGCGCTTTGCGCGCTGCGCCGCCTGCTCTTCCTGGATCAAGGCATCGAGTTTTTTTAAGTAGGCCGTCTCCGCACGCAGGTAGGCCACTTCCTTGAGCAGCTCATCGCGGCTCATGTCCTCGGCGGGCTTGGACGAGCGTTTTTTTTTCATCGGCTTCTGGGGCGGCGATAACGCTTGGGCGGCGCCGTCAGCATACAGCCGTTGCCAATGCGCTACCGCACCGGCGCTGCCTATCTGGAAGTAGGTCGTGGCCTCGCGCGCAGACATCCCCTCTTGGCGCATCTTTTCAAGAACTTCCAGCTTGAACGCAAGATCATAGGAGCGGGCCTTGCGGTGAAACCCGCGCCAACCGTGCAACTGATAGGTCGCTGCCCAACGCCTGACCGTGGAGAACTCCAGACCATGACGGCGAGCCACCGCCTTGACCGAGATGGAGGTCTTGCAGGCCTCCTTGGCGACCTGAAGTTTGAAGCGAGCGTCATATCTGTGCATGAAATCCTCGGAGTTGGACGGAGTGTCCAACTTCCGGGGGTCACTTCAGGGACGGGTTCACGGCGTGTCCCGCGAGCGGCGAGGGCAGCGCGCCCTCGATCCACTCAGCGTTTGACCTGGACTTCTGACGGCATCCATCAAGACGCGGCCGACAACACCAGACTCATCGCCAGGCGCCCGCTCGCTACGTTTTGTTAGCCACTCTTATTCCGCAATCAAGCTGCCCAGTCGCAAAGCCCCCTCACCGTCGTGGCCCAGGCTGTCGTCCGGATTGCTCAACCGGCAGCGGCGCAGCGACAGACACCCGCAGCCGATGCAGTCGGTGAGCTGGTCGCGCAGCGCCTGTAGTTCGCTAATGCGCGCATCCAGTTGTCCGCGCCAGCGCGCCGACATGCGCGCCCACTCCGCACGTGTGGGGGTGCGCTGCTCCGGCAGCACCGAGAACGCCTCCAGCACCTGCTGCAAGGGCACGCCAAGCCGCTGCGCCACGCGGATCACCGCAATCCGCCGCAACACATCGCGCGCATAACGGCGTTGGTTGCCTGCGGTGCGCAGGCTGCGGATCAAGCCCTTGCGCTCGTAGAAATGCAATGCCGACACCGCCACGCCACTGCGCTTGGCCACTTCGCCCACGGACAACTCACGCTGCATTGCCTTGACCTCAACCTTGGTTGAGGCAGGATGCTGCGCGGCCATGACCGGTGCAAGCACCGATGTCATGGCTGTGCTCACGTTCGTTCCTGGATCTTCGATGCCCACCGACATGCCCGCCGCAATCACCACGCCCGCCACGCCACTCGGCGCCACGCAACCCACTTCCATTCTCGCCGCGCCGTATCGCGCCGCAACGCTGGGCATGGTCGCGCTGGTATCGCTCAATGCCTTCGAGTCGCTGGCGGTTGCCGCCGCCATGCCGACCGTGGCGCGCGAATTGAACGGGCTGCCGCTGTACGCGCTGGCCTTCGGCGGCACTTTGGCGACCAGCGTGGTCGGCATGACTGCCGCCGGGCGCTGGAGCGACCGACACGGCCCAGGCGGAGCGCTGGGTGCGGGACTGCTGTGCTTTGTGATCGGGCTGTTGATCGCCGGGTTGGCGCCAAGCATGCCGCTACTGATCGCAGGGCGCTTGCTGCAAGGCCTGGGCGCCGGCGCGTATTCGGTGGCGCTGTACGTCATCGTCGGGCGGCTGTATCCGGAAGCGTTGCGGCCGCGCGTGTTTGCCGCGTTTTCGGCCGGCTGGGTGGTGCCCTCGTTGATCGGGCCGGGCATCAGCGGGCTGATCGTGCAGCATGTGGGATGGCGCTGGGTATTTCTGTCGGTGCCGCTGCTGGCGATTCCGGCCGGGCTGATGTTGTGGCCAGCGATTCGCGGGCGCGCGTGGTCGGGCGAACCGTCCGCCGACTCCAACGCCACGCTCGGCTGGGCGATCGGTGCGGCATTGGGCGTGCTCGGCGTGTATCTGGGCGGGCAGCTGCACGGCGTGCTGGCGTTGCTGGCGATGACGCCAGCGCTATTGCTCACGCTGTTCTGCGCCTGGCACCTGTTGCCCGGCGGCACGCTGCGGCTTGCGCGTGGCCTGCCCAGCGTGATCGCGCTGCGCGGTATTGCGGCGGCGGCCTTCTTCGGGTTCGAGGCATTCCTGCCGTTGCTGCTGTCGCGCGAACGCGGCCTCTCGCCGCTGCTGGCCGGCGTGGCGCTCAGCGTGGGTGCGCTGGGGTGGTTCAGCGGTTCGTGGTATCAGGGCCATAGCCGCGCCGGTTGGTCGCGCCCACGCCTGCTCAAGACCGGTGCGCTATTGATGTCGCTGGGCATCGTGATCAGCGCGGGCGCGGTGTGGCCGCTCATTCCGGTGCCGGTGGCGATTGCCGGCTGGGCGCTGACCGGGCTGGGCATGGGCCTGCTGTATCCGAGCCTGTCGGTGTTGACGTTGTCGCTGTCGCCGCCGGCGCAGCAAGGCGCCAACAGTTCGGCGCTGCAGTTGAGTGAGGCGATCGCAGTGGCCGGCATGCTGGCGCTGGCCGGCGCCCTGTTTGCCGCGCTGCTGGCCTCCGCAACCGCGGCCGCTTACCTGAGCGTGTTCGCCCTGGCATGGCTGCTCGCTGTGGCGAGCCTGTTCGTGGCGCGGCGGGTGTGATGGGTGTACGGCGTGCGTACGGTGTCGGCGCGAGGGAGCACTGATCGCGGGCATTGACGCGTCGCGGTCGGTCGATGTGTATCGCTCGCAGCGCATGCAGCACGCGTGCGGTCTGCACGACTTGCATGATCCGCATGCTCAGCACGTTGCGCTGGCATGGCGCCCTGCAGGTCAGGACAGCGCAGCGACCAGGGCGCAAGCGACTTTGCCGATCCTGCCGGGATCGCTGCGATCGCGAGGGAAACACCTCGGCCGCAAGCGGCTGGTCATTTTTTCGCCACCCATCTTGACAGCGTTGCAGGCCGGGGCCTGCGCCCACTTGTCCACAGCCTTGTGCAACTTCCATCCACAGGGGGTGTGGAAAACCTGCGCTGCCCGGCAGGCAGCGCGGGGCTTGCGCGCCATCGCGGCGTGTGTCAAGCGATACGCGGCGGCAGCTGTGTCATGCAGTGCAGAGCGTGGGTAAGACGTTGCGACGCACAAGACGAACCCCACCCATCACCGGAGGCAAGGCGATCGCGACACACGGCACCACCACCTCGCAGTGCACACCCCTTGCTGCATCAGTCCACGATCACGTGCGGCACGAAGCGCGAAGTGTCGCGGGTGATCGGGCCATCGTCGTCGCGCATGCCCAGCCCGGCCGGACGATCGGCCACCACCCAGCTGCCGACCAGCGCGTGCCGGCCATCGAACACCGGCAACGGATGGTGCGCCTGCAGGATCGCCGGCCCGTCCACATACGGGCCGTCGGTGTGCGCAGCGTCGCCCAGTGTGGTGACCAGGGAGATATTGGCGCCCTCGCGCGACAGCAGCGGCTTGCGTACCCAGCCTGCTGTCGGCGCTTGGCCGGCTTGCGCAAAGCGCGCCGGCAGCAGATTGGGATGGCCCTGATGCCGCTCCCACAACAGTGGCAGGATGCCCTTGTTGCTCAGCACCGATTTCCATGCCGGCTCGATCAGGCGCACACGGTTGGCAATCAATGCCGGGCCGAAGCGCTCTTCCATCATGAATTCCAGCGGGTAGAGCTTGAACAGCGTCTGGATCACCCGGTCCTGCTCATCGGTGAACCAGCCATCGGCGCTCAGGCCGATATCTTCGATGGCCACTTCCTCGGTGCTGATGCCCACCTGATGCGCGCAGTCGCGCAGGTAGCGCACCGTGGCGCGGTCTTCCAACGAGTCACGCACTGCGGAAAAATGCATCTGCGCACCGAGCGCGCCATCGGCCGCCAACGCGCCCAGGGTTTCGCACAGCAGGTCCTGGATCAGGTTGTACTGATCGGTGCCCTTGGGCAACGCACCGGCGGCGATCTGCTGTTCCAGCCACAACCACTGGAAATAGGCCGATTCATACAGCGAGGTCGGGGTGTCGTAATTGAGCTCGTACAGCTTGGCCGGGCCGTTGCCGGCATAGGCCAGGTCCATGCGGCCGTATAGATGCGGGTCGCGGTCCTTCCACGAGGTGGCGATCCAGTCCCAGTAGAACGGCGGGATCGCCAGCTGCGTCATCAGCTGTTCCGAGCCCACCACCTCGTCCACCAACTGCATCGCCATATCGTGCAGTTCCTGCGTGGGCGCTTCGATGTCGTCCTCGATCTGCTGCAGCGTAAACGCGTAGTACGCACTTTCGTCCCAGTAGCGCTCGCCGTCGATGGTGTGGAAATGGAAGCCGAGCGACTCGGCCTGTTCGCGCCAATCGGTACGTTCTGCAATTGCGATCCGTTGCATGTCAGCCGCCGTATCCGGAGCTGCGCCCGCCGCTGCCGAACGAGCTGCGCGCCGCCGCACTGGAGCCGAAACCCGAACGCGACACGGTGATCGCCCGCGACGGCATGTCGATCGCGCCGCTGCGCCCACGCACGGTGCCGACGCGGTTGCTGGCCAGATCGCCATTGGGCTTGTAGTACCCGCCGCTGCGGTAATCGCGGTACAGCGGAATCGAGCCGCCATAGCGATAGCCGCCACCACCGGTCATGTTGCCCAGCGCGTAGCCCAGCAGGAACCCGCCCATCGGCGGGATCCAGCTCTGCTGGCCCTGCGCCGTCTGTACCGCCGTACAGCTGCCGAACTGCTCGTCGCACTCGTAGCGCGTATTGAAGCGCGGCGCGGCCTGCTGGTGCTTGGTCACCGCCTCGTCATAGGCCTTGAGGCATTGCTGGATGTCGCTCTGTTCCTGCTTGATCTGGTAGCAGTCGGAGGCCGACTGCAGCACCACACCTGTCTCTGGTTCGGAACCACAACTGGTGACGAGGGCGGCCGGCAAGGCGGCCATCAAGGTGAGTTTGAGATTGCGTGAGCGCTTCATGCCTGTACTCCGTTACGGCGTGATCGCCGCAGCATTGATCAGCCCGACCGCGATCGACACGCCAGCCGAAAAGATGCCCGCCGCAGCGACGTTGTCGGTGATCTGCCGCGAGATGCGCCCGGCCACCACGTTGGCCAGCAGATACGCCACGATCTGGATGCCGCAGGCGACCGCGCCCCAGATCAGCGCATCGACCAGGCTCACCGAGTGGGTGATGGCCGAATGCAGCGGCAACGCCACACCGATGAAGTTGCCGGCCAGCGCGGTGGCCGCAGCCACGTTGCCCTGCCGCAGCAAGGTGAAATCCTTGTGCGGGGTGACCAGGGTCACCAGCACCACCGCGACGATCAACACGCCCAGGCCGGTGCCGAAGTAGGAAAGAAACGCGAGAAAACTCTGCAGGTTGATCGGGTTCATGACAGGACCAAGGTAAGTGGAAGGCGAGCGCGCGCGCTCAGGTGATATCCAGATCGGCGACGGTGACATCGATGCCGACTGCATAGGTGACGCAGAATTCGTTGGGACCGGAATCCTCGCCGGTGACCAGCAGGAATTCCTCACGCTGCAGCTCCGGCACATCGCGGCTGTAGAGCATGGCGTAATGGGTCAGATCGCCATCGCGGCGCGGCGGCTGATAGCGGTATAGCACTTCGTCATAGGCGATCGGCGGGATCCGCGCGGCATCGTCGGTGGACTGGGTGGCGCGTTGCCAGCGCTTGCCGGCGTAGTCGATCTGCGCCGCACCAAGATGCGGATGCTGCATCACGAACTCCTGAAACGCCTGCTTGCTGGGCGGATTGACCGTCTCGCAATACACGAACGCCTTCATCGCTTCCAGATCGCCGCCCACCGTAGTGACCTGCAGGAACGCATCGTCGTCCAGATAGAAACGGTGCAGGGAATAGCCATCGCCCAGATTGACGTGGCCGTAGCACGGAATGCCTTGATGCCCGCCCGGCAACTCGGCGGTCATCGCCTCCGGTGCCATGCGGTACAACGTGGTGTCGATCTCCACCTGGCCACCCACGCGCAGCCCCAGCGGCAGCGCGTGACCGATGGCGCCAGTGCCGGAGCCGGGCAACGGCGGCGGTTGTGGTTGACCGAACAACTTGCTGAAAAAACTCATCGTCCTGCACCTTGTGGCGATGGGGAATGGGGAACGGCGGCCGTGTGCAGGGCCTGCCATGCGATGGCATGCACGGGCACGCGCTGCTCGGCCAGGTAATACAGCATGGCACCGGCCGGCACGGCGGTGTGTGCTGGCGGGTTCAAGCGCAGCGCGCCATCGGGCGCGCGCAGGCCCAGCAACAAGGCGCCGCGCTGGCTGAAATCGGCCGCCACGACGCGGTAATCCAGCGTTGGCACATCGCCCGGAACCAGCAGGCCGAACTGGGTCGGACCGTCGTCCACCGACAACAACTCGGCGGTGATCGCAGCGCTACCCGGGTCCTGTGCGGCACGCGCCAGGATCTCGGCGGTCATCGGCCGCGTGCATTCGATCGCCGGATAGTGGCAGTTGACCAGCCGCGCCGCACTGCCCGAATCGAAGTGCGCCACGATGTGCGCACGCGGCGCATGCGCCATCAACGCGAACACCGCCGCCAGGGTCTGGTCGTCGGACGGCGGGTTGACGATCACCCGCGCCGCGCCCGCGATACCGGCACGCAGGTAGACGTCCGTGTGCGTGTACGACTCGGCGGCGATGAAGCGCATGTGGTCGGGCATCGGGTTCTCGGCCACGCCCTCGGCGATCAGCACCACGCCTTCGTCGTCGGTGGCGGTGTCCGAGAGCAACAGCTCCAGCAAACGCGCGGAGGCGGCGCCCTGCCAGCCGATCAGAATGGTGTGCCCGCGCAGATCGGCGTAAGCCATCTTGCCCATGTAGTGGCGCCTCCAGAAAGTGATGAGCACGCCGCTGGTCTTGGCCAGCACCGTGGCGAACAGCGCCACCGCGCCCGGCATCAACACGAACGCGGCGATATAGCGCCCGGCCACCGAGCCCGGCGACAGGTCGCCATAGCCGATGGTGGTGGCGGTGGTCATGTAGTAATACGGAAACGCGTCCAGGCCGACGAGCTTGTGCTCGCCAGCCATCAACAACAACGCCCAACTCACGCCCATGTGGGCCAGCAGCGCCAGCGCCACCAGGCCCCAGCTGACGCGGCGCACATGGCGCCGCAGTACCCGGAACAAGCGTCCGACGATGATCATGGCGCGTCCTGTGCCGTTGGGTGGATCAGCTGTCGCTGCGCGGAACCTGCTGCACGTCGCGCACCTGGCCGATCAGCGGCGCGCTGCCGCTGGCGCTGTCGTGGCCGAGTTGGGCCGGCTTCTTGAAGCGCGCCAGCACGGCGGCAGCGTTGGATTCGCCTTCCATCAGGCCGGCCGCAGCCAGACGCCGGTTCAGATCGCCGTCGCCGCTGGACGATTCGAGTTCTTCGGCCGATTCGATGCGTGCGGAAGTCTCGGCCTGACGCGCCTTGATCCGCTCCAGCGATTCCAGCGCCGAGCCCATCTTGCTGCTGGCGCCGGAATGGCGCGCGGCAATCGCCGCCTGCGCCTTTTGCACCGCGTCGGTGGCCTTGACCGTATCGATCTGCTGGCGCATGCCGCGCAGCTGGTTCTCGGTCTTCTGGATGGTGGCCTTGAGCGTCACCACCGACTGGTCCAGCGCCGTCTTGGAGGCCTTGTCGCCGGCGTCTTCGCTTTCCAGCGCGGCGAGCTTTGTCGCCACATCGTGGGCCAGCGATTCGTCGCCCTTGGCCAGCGCACCTTCGATATAACGCGTGTATTCGGCCATCTTGCCGGCGCGCGCGTCGATCTTCTGCTGGGCCAGCTTGCTCTGTGCCATCAGCTTGGTCAGCTCTTCGCGCGAACGCGTGAGCTGGGCGCCGGCATCGCGCATTTCCTGATCCAGGATGCGCAGCGCATTGGCGTCGACCGCCTTCTGGCCGGTTTCGTGTGCAGTGCCACGCAGCAGCGTGATCAGCTTTGAAAAGATACTCATGACAACGCGCCTTTAGGAAAAGTACGGCTTGAGAGATTCGGCGGCATCCAGCGTATTGGCCGCCAGGGTCTGGATTTCCTCGTCGATCTGGTCGAGCGTGGACGAGGCCGACAGTTCGCCGAAGACCACATAGCTATCCTTGCCGTCGACCTGCACCAGACCCAGGTTGGACAAGGGATTGAGCGGATTGAGCCGCAGGCAGGCATCGTTGAAGGCGGCGCGGTCGCTGACCTGGTCGGCATTGGCCAGCAGCGTGGAAACGAACACCTGCGAGCCGGAGGCGGCGACCTGAATCTGCATGTCGCCGTGGTCGGCCAGGGTGAGGTTGATGGCCGGTTCCAGCCCGTCGATCAGCTCGACCTCGATCGGCTGGTCGCGGTAGCGCTCGGCCAGCAGGCCGTGCAATTCGACAGTGGTGTACTGCGTCATACGATGTCCTGTCCTTTGGTCATGCAGCGGTGGTCGAGCAGCTGCGGTGATGCAGCAATGCTCATGCAATGGGCGGACATACTACAGACTGTCCGCGACCGGCAGAAAGGGCCGGAAGTCAGCCGGTCAGGCCAGCTGCAGGCGGAAGCAGACCACCCGTTCAGTTGGCTCGAAGCCGCACGCCGCATGCGCCGCCTGGGCGCCGCTGTCTTCCAGCCGCGCATCGGAGGCCAGCTCCGTGCGACCCTGATCTCGCCACCCGGCCGGCGCGCTCACGGATACAGCATCCGCTTGCTCCAGCGGCTGGCCGCATCGGCCTCGTAGCGCCAGCGCTCATGCAGGCGGAAGTTGGCGCCGTACCAGAACTCGAACGCCTGCGGCACCACCCGGAACCCGCCCCAACCATCCGGGCGCGGCACCGCGCGGCCCTCGAAGGTGGCCTCGACCTTGGCGATGGCCGCGTCGAACTCTTCGCGCGAGCCCAGCGTCTGCGATTGCAGCGAGGCCCAGGCGCCGATCTGGCTCATGCGCGGGCGCGAGGCGAAATAGGCATCGGATTCGTCCGCACTCACCAACTGCACGCCACCTTCGATGCGCACCTGGATGCCGGCCTCGCGCAGGCTGCGCCACAGAAACAGCAATGCCGCCTGCGGATGGGTCTGCAGATCGCGGCCCTTGGCGCTGTCCAGATGGGTGTAGAACACGAAGCCGCGCGCATCGAAGGCCTTGAGCAACACGGTGCGCGCGCTCGGCCGGCCATCCACGCTGGCGGTTGCCACGGTCATCGCGCTGGCTTCCAGTTCGGCGCTGTTCTGTGCCTCGGCGTACAGCGCGGTGAAGGTGGCAAGGGCTTCTGCGTACAGATCGGTCATGACGGTGCGTGGACAGCAAGATTGGCGCCTATTGTGGGCGCATCGCGTGTGCTTCGCCTATGTCCGCACTGTCGCAGCCATCGATCTGCCTGCGGGGGCGGCAGGTGTCGATGCCGAGGCACGCAGTCGCAAGTCACACCGCACGAATGGTTTCAGGCCGCGTCGATCGGCCCGGCGCGCGGGCGTGAATGCTACGATCCCTGCGCATGAACCCCGCTCCCAATCTCGTGATGGTCGGCCCGATGGGCGCCGGAAAAAGCTGCATCGGCCGTCGCCTGGCCGAGCGCTTCGGGCTGGACTTTGTCGATGTGGATCAGGCCATCGTCGAGCAGGCGGGCAAGAGCATCCCCGCCATTTTCGAACAGCACGGCGAAGCGCGGTTTCGGCAGCACGAAGTCGAGACCTTGCAGGCGCTGCTGCAGCAGGACAACAAATTGATTTCCACCGGCGGCGGCGCGGTGCTGGATCCGCTCAACCGCCAGCGCATCCGCGAGCGCGGCTTTGTGGTGTACCTGCACGTCAGCGTGCCGGCACAGCTCACCCGGCTGGCACGCGACCGCAACCGGCCGCTGTTGCAACGCGCCGACCGCGAGCAGGTGCTGCACGCGATGGCTGAGCACCGCACCCCGCTGTATCAGGAGGTCGCCGACCTCAGCCTGGAAACCGACCACTTTTCCCCCGCCGAGGCCACCGCGCAGCTGGTGCTGCGCCTGGCCGCGCAATGGCGCATGTCGAGTACCCCTGCATGACACTTCCCCGTTCCTCGCGCAGCGTCGATGTTGACGGCGCGCAGCCCTACACCATCACCATTGCACCCGGCCTGCTGGCCGACGGCGCGCGTCTGGCCAGCCATGTGCGCGGCCGCCACGCGCTGCTGCTCAGCGACGCGCAGGTGGCCCCGCATTACGCCGCCGGAGTGCGCACTGCACTGTTGCAGGCGCGCCCGGACCTGCAGCTGGGCGAGCTGGTGATCGCCGCTGGCGAAGCGTCCAAGACACTGGACAATTTCGGCGCCGCGATCGCCGCGCTGGCCGAGTTGGGCGCTACCCGCGATGCCTGCGTGTTCGCGCTGGGTGGCGGCGTGGTCGGCGATCTGGCCGGCTTCGCAGCGGCGTGCTGGATGCGCGGAGTGGACTGCGTGCAGCTGCCCACCAGCTTGCTGGCGATGGTGGATTCCTCGGTCGGCGGCAAGACCGCGGTGGATATCCCGCAGGGCAAGAACCTGGTCGGCGCGTTCCATCCGCCGCGCGCGGTGATCGCCGACACCGACACCTTGCGCACCCTGCCCGCGCGCGAACTGCGCGCCGGGCTGGCCGAGGTGATCAAGTACGGCGCCATCCGCGACCCGCTGTTCTTCCACTGGCTGCATGCCGAACGCCGCGCACTGCTGGACAGCGACGCCGCAGCGCTGGCACAGGCGATTGCCCGCAGCTGCGAGCACAAGGCCGAGATCGTGGCGCGCGATCCGCTGGAAAAAGGCGAGCGCGCCCTGCTCAACCTGGGCCATACCTTCGGCCACGCGATCGAGACCGAACAAGGCTATGGCGCGCCCGGCAATGACAACCTCAACCATGGCGAAGCCGTCGCGGTGGGCATGGTGCTGGCGGCCCGGCTCTCGGCCGCGCTGGGCATGAGCACTGCACAGGACACCGAGGCGCTGTGCGCGCTGCTGCATGACTTCGATCTGCCCACCGAGATCCCGGCCGGCCTGTCGCCGGCAGCGCTACTGGGGCGCATGCGGCTGGACAAGAAGAACATCGCCGGCCGCCTGCGCCTGGTGCTGTGGCGCGGCATCGGCAAGGCCGAGGTGGTACCCGATGTCGACGAAGCGGCAGTGCTGGAGATCCTGGCGGGCTGAGGCCTGCCAGCCAGCCAAGCACGGATCGCTGGACCGCACAGGGGCAGGAGCGCCCCTGGGCGCGATGAGCTTTCCCGATCAATCCCCGTCGCGCCCAGGTGCGCTCGTACGCAACGCCTGCTGCCGAGCATCGTTCACGCAGGAGCGCCGGCTTCCGGGCATCTAAGCCACCGATTGCCAACCACTGCCGATGGACCTTCGCAACCGGAGCAACCCAGCGCGCCCATCGCCCCCAGCCTTCAGCACCGCCCGGCTACAATCGGCACCATGCGCATCCACTTGCAACACGATCCCGGCGGCAACGCGCCGCTTCGCTACGTCCAGCTAACCCTGCAACCGGATCTGTTCGGCGGCTGGGAGCTGCTGTGCGAGAGCGGCGAGATCGGTGGACGCTCGCAGCTGCGACGCGACCAATACCTGCTGCAGGACGAAGCGGACCGGGCCTTCGACAAGGCGCGCGACACCCAACTCAAACGCGGCTTCCAACTCATCACCGGCGGCGCCGACGCGCCGCGCTGAGGACACACTTCCCATGCTCAAGAACGATCGCCTGCTGCGCGCCCTGAACCGCCAGCCCGTGGACCGCACCCCCGTGTGGCTGATGCGCCAGGCCGGCCGCTACCTGCCGGAGTACCGCGCCACCCGCGCGCGTGCCGGCAGTTTCCTGGGCATGGCCAAGAATCCCGAGATCGCCTGCGAAGTGACGCTGCAACCGCTGCAACGTTTCCCGCTGGACGCGGCGATCCTGTTCTCCGACATCCTGACCATTCCCGATGCAATGGGCCTGGAGCTGTACTTCGTCGAAGGCGAAGGCCCCAAGTTCCGCCACCCGGTGCGCGATGCCGCCGCGATCCATCGGCTGGGCGTGCCGGACATGGAAACCGAGCTGCGTTACGTGATGGATGCAGTGCGCCTGATCCGCCGTGAGCTGGATGGCGCAGTGCCGCTGATCGGCTTCTCCGGTAGCCCGTGGACGCTGGCCTGCTACATGATCGAAGGCGGCGGCAGCAAGGAATACGCGCGCATCAAGGCGATGGCCTTCAACGCGCCAGAGGTGTTGCATCACTTGCTCGGCACCGTCACCGATGCCGTGATCGCCTACCTGTCTGCACAACGCGCGGCCGGTGCGCAGGCGCTGCAGGTGTTCGACACCTGGGGCGGCGTGCTGTCGCCGGCGATGTACCGCGAGTTCTCGCTGCCCTACCTCACCCGCATTGCGCGCGAGCTGGAACGCGGCGACGGCGCCGAGCGCACGCCGTTGGTGTTGTTCGGCAAGGGCAACGGCGCCTACGTGAGCGAGCTTGCCGCCAGCGGCGCCGAAGCGGTGGGCGTGGACTGGACCATCGCGCTGGCCGACGCCGCCCAGCGCGCCGGCGGCCGCGTCGCGCTGCAGGGCAACCTGGACCCGGCCACCCTGTATGGCTCGCCCGAGGCGATCCGCGCCGAAGTCGGCAAGACCCTGGACAGCTACGCCGAAGGCAACGGCGGCTCGCGCGAAGGCCATGTCTTCAACCTCGGCCACGGCATGTCGCCGGACATGAATCCGGAACATGTCGGCGTGCTGGTGGACGCGGTGCAGACGTTGAGCAAGCGCTGATCCAGGCGCGACCGACAGCGCGCGGGCAGCGCTGTCGGTGGCTCGCTCAGACCGATCATTCAAGCAGCCGCAGCTTTTTTCCAGCAACCGGCAATGATCGGCGGCGCTTGCACGCAGGCCGGCGTGGCACCTTCTGCGGCATGGATGCGGCGCAAGCGCCTGCGAGGACGTTCTTGCGACGTATCCGACGCCGGTACTCGTGCAAGCACCCGCGTCGCGAGCTGTTGATTGAGTGGTTTCGCCTCGTCCCCTCTCCTGCAGGAGCGGGGCTTGAAGCACGGTCTCGTCCCCCGGATACGACATCGCGCTCCCGCTCAATACCGGCACGCGGCAGGCGCGCTCGGTGGCCGACGCACACGCGCACGTCTTTCTGAGTTCGTGCACACCAGCGCGGGGATAATGCGCTGTCCCTTCGACAGCGATCACCATGTCTCAGCCCGTTCCCGTCCTGCGTGCCTACGACAGCATCAAGCCGTTGCTGTGGCTGGTGTCGCTGGCGATCTTCATGCAGATGCTGGATGCGACCATCGTCAATACGGCGTTGCCGTCGATGGCAGCCAGCCTGCACGAAAGCCCGCTGCAGATGCAGTCGGTGGTCTTCAGTTATGCGTTGGCGGTGGCGATGTTCATCCCCGCATCGGGCTGGATTGCGGATCGCTTCGGCACCCGGCGCACCTTCCTGGCGGCGATCATCGTGTTCACGCTGGGCTCGTTGCTGTGCGCGGCCGCGCAGCAGTTGCCGCAGCTGGTTGCTGCACGCGTGGTGCAAGGCATCGGCGGGGCGATGTTGCTGCCGGTGGGCCGCCTGGCCGTGCTCAAGACGGTGGCGCGCGCCGACTTCCTGCGTGCGATGAGTTTCATCGCGATTCCGGCGCTGATCGGTCCGCTGATCGGCCCGACTTTGGGTGGCTACCTAGTCGAAGTCGCCTCCTGGCACTGGGTGTTCTTGATCAATCTGCCGATCGGTGTGATCGGGTTTATCGCTGCACTGAAGATCATGCCGGATCACTATGGCGATGCGCGCAAACGCTTCGATCTGATCGGCTATCTGATGCTGGCGTTCGGCATGGTGGCGCTGTCGTTGGCCTTGGACGGCATCTCCGAACTCGGCCTGCGCCACGCCTTCGTGATGCTGCTGGCAATCGGCGGGCTGGCAGCGTTGGCCGGTTACTGGCTGCATGCGGCCAGCGCGCCGGCGGCGTTGTTTCCGCTGGCCTTGTTCAAGGTGGCCAGCTTTCGCATCGGTATTTTGGGCAATCTGTTTGCGCGCGTGGGCAGCGGCTCGATGCCGTTCCTGATTCCGCTGTTATTGCAGGTGGGCCTGGGCATGAGCCCGATGCATGCCGGGCTGATGATGGTGCCGGTGGCGCTGGCCGGCATGGCCGCCAAACGCGCCGCAGTGAAACTCGTCGGCCGCTTCGGTTACCGCCGCATCCTGATGCTCAACACCGTGCTGGTGGGGCTGGCGATGGCCAGCTTCGCCTTGATCGATGTCGGTCAACCGCTCTGGCTGCGCTTGCTGCAGCTGGCGTGCTTTGGCGCGGTGAACTCGCTGCAATTTACCGTCATGAATACCGTCACCCTGCGTGACCTGGACCGCGGGCAGGCAAGCCCCGGCAACAGTTTGCTGTCGATGGTGATGATGTTGGCCACCGGCTTCGGCGCGGCAGCAGCGGGCAGTCTGCTGGCCGCGTTCAACACGCATCTGGGCGACAGCCACGGCGCCACGGCGGCGCTGCACGCCACCTTCCTGTGCGTCGGCGGTATCACCTTGTCGTCGACATTGATCTTCTGGCAGCTGGCCGAGACGCGGCCGCACCCCAAACATGTGGAAGAAGTTGCCGAGTAGCCATGCGTGTGCGGCAGCAACCGGCGCAGTGCGCGTGCGGATGGCCGCGCACGATTTCAACCGCAGCACACAGCCCAACGAGTGGCTGACAAAACGCTGCGAGCAGTCGCCAGATGTGAGTGCGGATGGTGCGGAGGGACTGGTGTGTAGAAGCGTACATGCCGATTCCGAGTGCCGGCCGTGCCGGCCTGGCAACTGCGCAGTAGTTAATAGTCGCTTTAAATCTCCTCGCGCGGGCGCTTGCTTCGCAATGCCTCGGCAATGGTGTCGGCAAGCATGTCGCCAGTGAGTGGCTTGCGCAGGAAGCTGTCGAATCCGGCTTGCTCCGCAGTAGGCTCGGCTGCTTCGTCAGAGCGCGCGGTGACTGCAATCAGCGGCATGTCGTAGCCGAACACGCGCAGCTGCCGCGCCAGCGCGAAGCCATCCAGGCCCGGCAGATCCAGATCCAGCAGGGCAAGGTCGAAAGTGTTGTCGGCCGCCTCGGTCAGTGCGGCCAGCCCGTGCGGTGCGTGCACCACCGAGTGGCCTTGCGAACGCAGCAGGCCAACGATGACCTCGGCGATGGTCGGGTCGTCTTCCACCAGCAGAATGCGCTGCGGGGCGACAGCGCCACCGGCACGCGCCACCTCGCCGCCGAGCGTGGCGTTGGAGGCGACCCAGCGCAGCGGTAGATCGACGACAAAGCGCGTGCCGGCGCCGAGGCGACTGATCACTTCGATATGCCCCCCCATCGCCATTGCCAGTTCCTGGCAGATCGCCAGACCCAGGCCGCTTCCACCGTAGCGCGAGGCGGTCCTGGCACCGTCGCCTTGTTCGAAACGCTGGAACAGACGTGCTTTTTGCTCGGCATTGATGCCCGGCCCGGTATCGGCCACCTCGAAGCGCAGGCCTTGATACGAGCCCAGCGTGGTCAGCTTGAGCCCGACCACACCGCGCTCGGTGAACTTGATCGCGTTACTGAGCAGATTGAGCAGAATCTGGCGGATACGGGTGACATCGCCGCTGGCGGTGATGTCGCCGAGCAGGCCCACTTCCAGGCTGAAACGCAGGCCGCGCTCCTGCGCCAGTGGCGCCATCAGGCCTTCCACCTCGGCCACCAGCTGGCGTACCGAGAAGGGCTCCAGATCCAGTTCCAGGCGCCCGGATTCGATCCGCGCCAGATCCAGCGCATCGTTGACCAACCGCAGCAGATGCGCACCGGCACGCCGGATCGATTCGGTATAGCTGCGCTGTTTGGTGTCCAGCGAGGTCTTGAGCAATAACTCGCTCATCCCCAGCACACCGGTCATCGGCGTGCGTACTTCGTGGCCGAGCGTGGCCAGGAAACGCGTCTTGGCGAGCGAGGCCTGCTCGGCAATTTCCTGCTTGTGCACCGCCAATTGCCAGGCATTCAAGCGACGCAGGCGACGGCGATACAACAGCACCGCCGCGGCGATGACGCATAGTGCGAGCAGCCCCAAAAAGACCAGTCCCCAGGGCGCCAGCCACCACGGCGGCAGCACCTGAAAGCGTAGTGTCTGGCTCGCCGACCAGATGCCCTCGGCGGTGCGCCCTTGAATTTCCAGCGTGTAGTGGCCCGGCGACAAACGCGAAAACTGCCGCTCGCCACTGGGCCCGACGTCGATCCAGTCCGGGTCGTAGCCGCTGAGGCGAAAGCGGTAACTATTGGACTCGGAATCAGCCAGGCTGAGCAGGCGCGCAACGATGTGAAGATCGCGATCGGCGTCCTGCATTGTGAGCGGCTCCTGTCCGGTGATATCCAGCCCACGCTCCCCGCGCCGCAAGCCCACTCGTTCGATAATCAATGGCGGCCTGCGTGTGCTGGGACGCATCGTGGCCGGATCGAACACCACGACGCCATCAGGCGCCGCGCCAACGATCTGCCCGCTGCCCGCCTGCACCAGGGTGTTGATTAGCAACTGCTGATTGGGGAGCCCATCGTGCACCCCATACACACGCACCAATCTGCTGCCAGGATCGATGCGGATCAGGCCGCGCTGACTGGACACCCAGGCCACTCCCCTGGCATCGACCACCATTCCATTGGGCGCCACCATCGGAAACTCCTGGTCTTTTCCGACGGTATCCAGGTGCTTGAGCTGCTTTCCATCCCACAGATATCGGCGTATCTCGCCCGCCAACCCGGTCCAGACCACGCCGCCCTCGCCAAGCCGGAAAAGATGGGTCGGCACGGACGGCGCACCGTCGACGGGGATAAATCGGTCGGCAGCGGGGTCCCAGCGCCGCAGACCGGCGTTATTGCTCAGCCAGATCTGACCGTCGGGACCAAGGCGTATGTCCAGAATGGTCAATGCTTCCAGTCCATGACTGCCATTGACGATGGTCCGAAGCAACTGTCCATCTTCGTTCCGGATTTGAAGACCGTGCTCCAGCACAGTCACCCACAGTCGGCCCTGCGCGTCCTCTGCCATCCAACTCGGTCGGTCCGCGGCACCGTCGGGATCGGGTTCCACATCTTCCCGCAGTTGCCAGCGTTTGACTTGCCGTGTGTGCGGGTCATACCGGACCAGTTTTCCTTCTACGCCGATCCAGACGAAGCCGCGCCTGCTTTCGAGCATGGAGTCCGGCTGACGGGCTTTGTCGATTTGAGCCAGATGCGTCTGCAGTCGGCCTGTCGCCGGATCGAGATATTCCAGCACATGCCGTGAGCCAGCCAGCCAGACACCGCCCGCAGCCGAGGGCGTTGTCGCCAGCACGGACGGGTTGGTCAGCGACTGTGGATCCCCGCTGTGATGCGCCAGTACCGCAAAGGTGTCCCAATGCGGAGGCAGATGCCACAGGCCGCCTTCGAGCGCCGCAAACCACAGCCCGCCTTCCCGATCTCCGTAAGCCGTAATCCAGTTTCGCCTGACCAGACCGTGTGCCGCCAAGCTGTAGACCGGCACGCTGCTGATGTCGGTTCCTACGGAAGACAGGCCTAGGCCACTGTCGGTGTCCAGCCAGTAGCGCCCGCTACGATCATGCAACAAGACACCCATGACATGCCGCTTGCTCGCGTTGTTTTGCCATGGCTGTGGGCTCACCTGGCCGTCGGCGTCCACACGAAACGCATCGCCGCCGACATCCGATACCCATAGCGTGTGGCCGCCGCGCTCCATGTACAACCGATTGACGGTCTGTGTGGCTCCAGGAAGAGGCACTCGCTGAAAATGCGTGCCGTCCCAGCGAGCGAGCCCGCCATGGGTGCCGATCCATAATGTTCCGTCGAGCGCGACCTCGAACCCGATCACGCTGTCGGACGGCAGGCTGGCGGGGTCGCCAGGCACGTTGACAAATCGCTGCATGCTGCCATCGGGACGCCGCCGATACAGCCCATGGGAAGCAGTACCAAGCCAGATATCGCCGTTCGGGGTGTGGGCAAGCGCCCACACCGTGATTTCGCGAAGCTCCGGGAACTGCGCATTCTCCAGGCGCTTGAACGCACGCGTTTTGGCGTCCAGAAAGCCGGCACCGCTGTTCTCGAAACCCATCCACACCCGATTGTCGCCATCGACGCAAATGGTCCAGATCGCGTTGCTGGTCAGCCCTTCTTCCATCCGCCAGATGCGGTAGTTGCGTCCATCGAATCTGGCCAATCCGTCATCGCTGGCGATCCACAGATAACCCTGCTCGTCTTCGGCGAGTTCATTGACGGTGTCCGAGGGCAGGCCGTCGGCGACCGTGACCTGACTGGGTACCGGCGTGAGCAGCGCGCGCGTGGTCGCAAGTGCAGGTTGCACTGTAACGCACAGAAGCAGCGCCACCGCAGCAATCAGCCAATAGGAAAAACACAGAAAAAGGCGCACTGGACACGTTTCACGACAAGTCGCCGCATAGTGCGGGCCAAGCGCGGTGCGGGCAAGCCCGGGCCCGCTTGTACCGCTACTGCCGCTCATCTTTCCCATGCCTACGACGCGTAGGGCAGCGTCAAAGACCAATCCGCTGTCTGCCGCAGTGGTCACGAACACAGCGCAGAGACCTGCGTCCAGCCGAAACGACCCGGACGCCCCGGAAGATCGCCTGCACGACGCATCGCTGTTCAAGCTGCCCGTTACCCGACGAAGGCGCCGCACGACGCCCGAACACCACTTGTCTCCACTGACTGGGCATCCGCTCTATCCGTCCCCGCGCGGACGCACACTTCGCAACGCCTCGGCAATGGTGTCGGCCAGCATTTCTCCAGTGAGCGGCTTGCGCAGGAAGCTGTCGAATCCGGCTTGCTCCGCAGTGGGCTCGGCTGCTTCGTCAGAGCGCGCGGTCACTGCAACCAGCGGCATGTCGTAGCCGAACACGCGCAGCTGCCGCGCCAGCGCGAAGCCATCCAGGCCAGGCAGATCCAGATCGAGCAACGCCAGGTCGAAAGTGTTGTCGGCCGCCTCGGTCAGTGCGGCCAGCCCGTGTGGCGCATGCATCACCGAGTGGCCTTGCGAATGCAGCAGGCCAACGATGACTTCGGCGATGGTCGGGTCGTCTTCCACCAGCAGGATGCGCTGCGGATCGATTGCAGCGCTAACGCGCTCCACCTCGCTGTCGAGCGTGGCATTGGAGGCGACCCAGCGCAGCGGCAGATCGACCACGAAGCGCGTGCCGGCGCCGAGGCGACTGATCACTTCGACATGCCCCCCCATCGCGAGCGCCAGTTCCTGGCAGATCGCCAGGCCCAGGCCGCTGCCGCCATAGCGCGAGGTGGTCCTGGCGCCGTCACCTTGTTCGAAACGCTGGAACAGACGTGCTTTTTGCTCGGCATTGATGCCCGGCCCGGTATCGGCCACCTCGAAACGCAGGCCTTGATACGAGCCCAGCGTGGTCAGCTTGAGCCCGACCACGCCGCGCTCGGTGAACTTGATCGCGTTGCTGAGCAGATTGAGCAGAATCTGCCGGATACGGGTGACATCGCCACTGGCGGTGATGTCGCCGAGCAGGCCCACTTCCAGGCTGAAACGCAGGCCGCGTTCCTGCGCCAGCGGTGCCATCAAGCCTTCCACTTCTGCCACGAGTTGGCGTACCGAGAACGGCTGCAGATCCAGCTCAAGACGCCCGGATTCGATCCGCGCCAGGTCCAGCGCATCGTTGACCAGCCGCAGCAGGTGCGCACCGGCGCGACGGATCGATTCGGTATAGCTGCGCTGTCTGTTGTCCAGCGAGGTCTTGAGCAACAGCTCGCTCATGCCCAGCACACCGGTCATCGGCGTACGCACTTCGTGGCCGAGCGTGGCCAGGAAACGTGTCTTGGCGAGCGAGGCCTGCTCGGCAATTTCCTGCTTGTGCATCGCCAGCTGCAATGCGTTCAAGCGACGCAGACGACGCCGATACAACAACACCGCCGCGGCAATGACGCATAACGCGAGCAGGCCCAAAAAGACCAGCCCCCATGGGGCCAGCCACCAGGGAGGCAACACCTGGAAACGTAGCGTCTGGCTGGCCGACCAGATGCCCTCGGCGGTGCGCCCTTGCACTTCCAGCGTGTAATGCCCCGAGGGCAAGCGCGAAAACAGCCGCTCGCCGCTCGGCCCGACGTCGATCCAGTCCGGGTCGTAGCCGCTCAAACGGAAGCGGTAGCTGTTGGATTCGGAGTCGGCGAAACTGAGCAGCCGCGCAACGATGTGCAGATCGCGATCGCCGTCTTCGACCACCAGCGGCTCGACATGGCTGAGGTCCAGCCCCCGTTCGCCGCGACGCAGGCCTACCCGTTCGATCACCAGCGGCACACGGCGATCATTGGGCTTGAGCTCAGCCGGGTCGAAGATCACCAGCCCGTCCGGCGTTGCTCCGACGATCAAGCCCTTGGCCGACTGCACCAACGAGCGCGGCACAAACTGCGGATTGGGTAAGCCGTCATGCACGCCATACACACGCACGCCACGGCTCGCCGGATCCACCCGAATCAGCCCGCGCATGCTGGACAACCACGCCACGCCATCGCGATCGATCACCAACCCGTTCGGCGCCAGCGCCGGAAACTCATGCTCGCTACCGACGGTGTCCAGGTGCTGCAGCGCCCCATTCTTCAACAGATAGCGATGCAGTTTGCCCAGCCCGGCAAGCCAGGCGACTTGATTATCGCTAAAGCGGAGAGTGAAAATTTGTTCGTTGGGTGCGCCCGAAATCGGTTCGAAGCGCGCGTTGCTAGCATTCCACTGGAGCAAACCGCGATTGGTCGCAAGCCAGAGGTTTCCTTCCGGGCCGGTCTGCAATTCGTGCACGACCTGATCGCGATCCAGTCCGTGACTGCCACGCAGCACGGTCCGGATGACATGCCCGTCCTCGTCGCGCTCCTGCAACCCCACTGCGGTATTGATCCATATGTGTCCATCGCCGGTCTGCTGCAAAATGTCCGGCAAGGCATCTAACGCAGCATCTTTACTCTCGGAATGCGCCGTACCTGCGCCGGCTTTCCAGATCAGCAGTTGGCCGTTTGCCGGATCGAAACGCGCCAGTTCGGCGTATTGACCAACCCAGACCCTGCCCTTGCGATCCTCCAGTACGCTGCTGGCCCAGCTCTGCGTGCCGAAGCTCGCCAGCACCCGCTCGATCTTGCCGACGCCGGGATCGACACGCTCGAGCACGCCGGATGTGCCCACCAGCCACATCCGGCCATCCCGTGACCTGGCCGCAGCTTGCGTTGCGAGATTTCCGCCCTGGCCTCCATCGTCCATGCGGTTGAACACCACTGCAAAACGGCGCCAGTTCGACGGCAGATGCCAGAGCCCGCCATTGGGGCTGGCAAACCAGACTCCGCCCTCACGGTCCTGATAGGCCGATTCCCAATTGGGACGGATGCGGCCATGCGCCGAGAGGCTATACAAGGGCACATTGCGCACATCCTGGTCGATCACGTGCCCTAGCCCAGCCAATGTATCGAGCCAGTAACTGCCGTCTTGATCCCGTAGCAACACGCCCAGGACCGAATATTGCGCTGGCGTCGTCCAGGAATGCGGACTCAAGCTGCCATTGGGGTCACGCCGGAACAGCTTGTCGTCGCTGGTGCCGATCCAGACACTGCCATCCTGATCTGCAGTGAGCCGGGTGATGATTTGCTCAGTCCCGTCCGGAAAGGCCTGTCGTTCGAAGTCCTTGCCGGTCCAGTGCGCGGCGCCATCGGCCGTACCAACCCACAAGATGCCGTGCGTGTCCACCTCGAGTTGGTAGATGGCGTCATTGGGCACGCTGCGCGGATCGTCGGCCCGATGCACGAAATGATCCAGTGACCCATCCGGCCGCAGTCGATACAGCCCGTTTATTTCGGTACCGAACCAGATGCTGCCGTCTTCGGTAGATTGGATATTCCAGATTGCCGCGCCGCGCAGTTCCGGATAGCGCGCGCCGTCGTAGAAGGTAAAGGCGCTACGCGAGGCATCCAGCATGGCCAGACCGGCCATGCCGGTACCGATCCAGACGCGGTTGCGCTTGTCGACGTGGACAGCCCAGACCTGGTTATCGCGCAGCCCCTCTTCGATACGCCAGATGCGGTAATTGCGGCCATCGTAGCGGGCCAGCCCATCGCTGCTGGCCAACCACAGATAGCCGTTTTCGTCCTCGTCAAACCCATACACCACGTTGGATGGCAGCCCATCGGCCACCGTCAACTGGCGCGGCTGCGGCAACACCGGCACACCGCCCAGCACCAACGTCGGCCAGCCGCATATCAGAGCCAGGCACAGCAGCAGTCTGTAGCGCGCAATCAGATTGGTCGCAAGCATGCGACGGAAGGGAGAGCGTGGTTGCAGCATGCGTTCTTGTTTTTCCTTTGAACGCATAGTGCGGACCGGGCGCGATGCTGGCAACACGCGAAGCTGCGATCCCGGCATCTATGTCATTGGACAGGCGTCGTGTTCGAGCTTTTACTCTGAAGCGCAGCGGCGGGATTAGTCTAAGACAGTTACCACTGGCCAGCTATCTCAACCGCTCAAGGGCATCGGCTGCGTATCAGCACGTACCCGCGCCGCCGCGATCGCCTCGACCAACATGTCGGCGGTGACAGGCTTGCGCAGGAATCCATCGAAACCTGCTGCTTGCGCCTGGCGCTCAGCATCGCCGTCGGCACGTGCGGTGACCGCGAGCAGTGGGAACCCATGCCCGAGCCGGCGCAGTTGCGATGCCAGCGCAAATCCATCCAGGCCGGGGAGATCCAGATCCAGCAGCGCGATGTCGAAACCGCCATCGACCGCCTCCGACAGCGCCGCCAACCCATGCGCGGCATGCACCACGCGATGGCCGCGGCCCATCAGCAGGCCGGAGATCACCTCGGCCACGGTCGGCTCGTCTTCCACCAGCAAGATGCGCAACGACTCATCGGCCACCGCGCGCAGCTCGCCAGAAGCGATGCGCACGCCGGAGCGGTCGATCGGCAACGGCAGGTCCACGCTGAACTGGGTGCCGACGCCGAGCCTGCTGCGCACGCGGATCGTGCCCTTCATCGCCACGGTGAGCTCCTGGCAGATCGCCAGCCCCAGCCCGCTGCCGCCGTAGCGAGCGCTGGTGCGCGCGCCATCGGCTTGTTCGAATCGCTGAAACAAGCGCTTCTGCTGCTCCGGGCCGATGCCCGGCTCCCTGGCGGGACTGCACTGTACCTGCTTCGCTGCGGCCGCCCCTAGTCGGCAACCTGGTCTTCCTGTGCGTCGCTGGCGTCAGCAAGCGCGCGCGCCAGTGCCTGCGCGAGCAAGTCGCCGGTGACCGGCTTGCGCAAGAATCCATTGCACCCGGCCGCCATTGCCTGCGGTTCTGCATCGGCGTCGGCGCGTGCGGTCACCGCAACGATCGGAAAACGCACGCCGCGCGCGCGCAATTGCGCCACCAGTGCCGCGCCGTCGATGCCGGGCAGGTCCAGGTCGCACAGGCCGGCATCGAAGCTGCGCGTGCTCACCTCGGCCAGTGCCGCAAGACCATGCAACACATGCGTGACCTGATGCCCGCGCGTCTGCAGCAGGCCGACAATCACCTGCGCCACGGTGGGGTCGTCTTCGACCAGCAGCAGCTGCAGCGGCGCCTGATCGTGAAGCGGCGTTGTGCGTGCCGCATTCGGCGTCACTGCGGGTAACGCAGCCACCCAGCGCAGCGGCAGCTCGACCACGAAACACGCGCCCTGCCCCAATTCGCTGCTGACCGTCACTTCACCGCCCATGGCCGCTGCCAATTCGCGGCAGATCGCCAGCCCCAGGCCGCTGCCGCCATGCCGCGCAAGCGTGAGCGCGCCTTCGGCCTGCTCGAAACGCTGGAACAAGCGCCCGCGCTGTTCTGCACTCATGCCGGGGCCGGTATCGCGCACCTCCATCCGGATGCCTTGCTTGTGGCCTTGCGGCAGCACTGAGACACGCAAACTCACACTGCCGCGCTCAGTGAACTTGACCGCGTTGAACAACAGATTGAGCAGGATCTGCTGCACCCGGCTGGCATCGCCGTGCAGTGCCGGCGGCAACGCATCCTCCAGCTCGCACTCGAAGACCAACTGCTTCTGCTCGGCAGTCGGGCGCACCAGCTCGGCCACTTGCCTGATCAGCTGGCGCAAATCGAAATCGCGGTAATCCAGTGGCAGCTTGCCGGCCTCGATCCGCGCCAGATCCAACGCATCGTTGACCAGCCGCAGCAGATGCTTGCCCGCCGACTGGATCGCGCTGGCATAGCCCTGCTGACGTCCATCCAACGGTGTCTGCAGCAGCAACTCGCTCATCCCCAGCACACCGGTCATCGGCGTACGCACCTCGTGCCCCAGGGTCGCAAGAAACCGCGTCTTGGCCTGCGACGCCTGCTCGGCAAGTTCGCGTTTGTGCTGCGCAAGTTGCCATTGCGCACGCATGCGCACACGCCGGCGGTAGGCGGCGGCAAGCAATGCGCTCAGCAGCAATCCAAGCAGGCAGATCAGCGCGATGCCGACGTCGCTGCGCCACCAGGGTGGATTGACCGAGAACTGCAGGGTGCGCACCTGCGAGCGATTACCCAAGGGGTCCACACCCTGCAGCGCGAGCTTGTAGCTGCCGGCAGGCAAACTGGCAAATTCGCGGATCCCCGCGTTGCCCGAGGTCTGCCACTCCGTATCGAAGCCTTTCAAGAAACTGCGATAACGATTGGAAAGCGGATCGCTATACGACAGCAGACGACTGACGATCTGCAACTGCCGGTCCCCGGGACCCAGCTGAAACGGGCGATCCATCGGCAACGCGATGCGTGCACCATTACGCAGCACGCTGAGATGTTCCAACTGCAATGCGGGCACAAACGGTGCGATATCGGGCATTGCGGTATCCAGCAACACGGTGGAGCCATCGCTGGTCGCCCCGATCAAGGTGTCGCCCGCCATCAGCAGGCAATGCTGGACGAATTCCTGACTGGTCAACCCATCGCGCGTGCCGATATTGCGCAGCCGTGCCGGCGTCACCGAGGGATCGATCCGCCAGAGCCCACGCAAGCTGGAAATCCAGACCCTGCCATGCGGGTCGATCTGCATTGCAGAGGCGTCGAATCCGGCCAGCCCGTCGGCTTCGCCCACGTGGCGCACACGCGTCCAGCCTGTTGCGGTTTTTTTCCATTGTTCCGCACCGGTGGCGCGGTATACCCACACCGTCTCCGGCGATTGGCTGGCAAACGCCTGGATCGGGGTTCCTTCGAGACCTGCAACCGGCACAAAGCGGCTAGAGGTGTCGTCCCAGGCAAACATGCCGCCCTCGCCCGCAGCCCAGACACGCCCGTCGGGGCCTTGTTCAAGCTGCTGTACAGCGATGTCGCTGAGGCCATGCAGGTCTTGCTGAGTGATGCGCTGCAAGACGCGGCCGCTACGTAAATCGCGCTGCTGCACCATGTCGATGAATGCCATCCACACCGTGTCGCCCTGCTCGATGATCCAGTCCGGCGCCGACAGCGCGGATGCCGGTTCGGGACCATCGGACGGCCAGTGGATGAACTCACCAGTGCGCAGATCCATCCGCGAGAGACCAAAGCTCAAATTGCCCAGCCAGACACGCTGCAGACGATCCTCCAGCGCCGACACCAGCTCCATGCCCTTGAGATGCGGCGACTGCAATCCTGTCTGAAACGTGTCGCCCGTGCTCGGATCAACGCGCAACAAGCGACCGTCTGTATCCACCTGCCACAAACCCCCAGACCGTGTGGCGGGTGCCAGATTGCAATAAATGGCATCGCCGGTCGGCGCGGCGGGCTTGAGCACGGCACTGCGCTTCCAATCCGCCGGCAAATACCCCAGGCCAGTGCCATGCATCGGAACCCAAAGCCCCCCATCGGCCGCTCCCAGCAGGCCGACCACATTACGGCGCGACAACGGACCCTCCCCGCTGAAGGCAGGGACCGGTGGACGCTCCCCACGCGTCCGCCATAGACCGCGTCCGCTCCCTAGCCAGAACTCGCCGTCCTGAGCAGCCACCGCGCCCCAGAACTCGTTGCCACTACCGAACATCGTTCCCCAGGGAAGCGGCTGCCATTGATCGTTGGACCCCATGACATGCAACCCAGACTCGCTGCCCAGCCACAGACGGTCGCCGGTCCATTGCAGACCGAAAATGGCCGACTGCCGGTTCGGCTCGTCCGGGACATATTCGCGACGCAGATGTTTCCCGTCGTAATAAGCCAGGCCATTACTGGTTGCGATCCACAGCCGCTGCCGGCTGTCCGCCGCAAGATTCATGACCATGGCCTGGTCAAGATCGCCATCGACCGCGCCCAGGTCCACCGACGACATCGTCCCACCAGCATCGATGCGGACCAGCGCGCCGGACGTGGTCCCGGCCCAGATATCGCCATCGAACGCAGCGATGCTGTAGATCTCGCCGTCCTTCAGCAAAGGATGGTCCGCAGTGCGATAGTGGCGAAAGTGGCGTCGCCCGGCATCCATGACGCTCAGCGTCTTGCCGCAGCCGATCCATATCCTGTCCAGCGCATCGATATGCAGCGCCTGGACCGCATTGCAGGGCAACGACGCAGGGTCGTTCGGATCGTGTCTCCAGGTCCTGAATCCCGCGCCGTCGTAACGCACCAGGCCATCCAGGGTGCCAAGCCACAGATAACCGGCACGATCCTGGTGGATCGCAACCACCATGGTCGATGGAAGTCCATCGCTGGGCCCTACAATGCGGAAACGGGGAATCTCGGGAATCTTCGCCGCACATGGCAAAGCGCCAAGCAGCAAGACAAGCACAACGATGAGCGCACGCATGTGGGCATCCTTTCCACGTCCAGCCCGCATGCTCGCAACGGATCGTTGCGAGCGCAAGCCAAGCGGAGCGTAGCGGGAATGCCTAGAATCCGCCCATGACAATCCTCGCCCGCCTGTTGCTGCTTTCCTCCCTGGTCGTGACCAGCCTTGCCGCAACCGCTGCGCCGGTGCGTTACGCGCTGGATCCGGTGCACACGCGGGTACTGTTCGCAGTCGAACATGCCGGGTTTTCCAAGGCGTTGGGCACCGTTTCCGGAAGTAGTGGCACGCTGGTGTTCGACCCGGACGACTGGGCCTCCGCACGGCTGGATGTCAGCGTGCCGCTGCACCGTGCCGACCTGGGCGATGCCAAGTGGAACGAGGCCACGCTGGCGCGCAACCTGCTCGACGCCGAGCGGTTTCCCGACGCGCATTTCGTCTCCACGCAGGTGGTCGCAAGCGGCGAAAACCACGCCAAGGTCACTGGAAATCTGACCCTGCACGGCGTCACCCGCCCGGTCACCCTGGATGTCACCCTCAACGCGCTCAAACGTCATCCGCTGCCGCCGTTCCGGCGCACCGCCGGTTTCTCGGCCACCGCCACGCTGAGCCGTGCCGAGTTCGGAATCGATGCGTGGAAGTCGATGATCGGCGACTCGGTGGAACTGCGCATCGAAGCCGAAGCCGTGCGCGAGGGCCGCGCCGAAGACGACGCACCGCAACCGCAGAACACACCCGCCGCCCCTGACGCTGCAACCAGCCCGGAATCGTGAGCATGAGCCTGAAGAACATCGAACGTTGGGGCGGTGTCAGCCAGACCCTGCATTGGCTGATCGCTCTGCTGATTCTGGTGTTGGGCGTGGTTGGCCTGATCATGGGCGACCTGCCCAAGACCCCGAAATATTTCTGGGTCTACACCGCGCACAAGTCGGTGGGTCTGACTGTGCTGGCACTGGTGATCGTGCGGCTGGGCTGGCGCATCTATGCAGGCGCGCCGCCGCCGGTAAGCGGTACCCCGCGCTGGCAGGAACGTATCGCCGGGCTCACCCACTGGCTGCTGTACGCCATGATCTTCGCCATGCCGTTGTCGGGCTGGCTGTACGACTCCACCAGCGGCCTGCGCCCGTTCCGTTGGTTCGGCTTGTTTGCCGTCCCCAAGCTCAGCCCGCCGGACGAACAACTGCGCGCGATTGCGCATTTCATCCACGAGTGGGGCTTCTGGTTGTTGATTGCGGTGGTGCTGGCGCATGCCGGCGCTGCGCTCTACCACCACCTGTTCCAGCGTGACGCCACCCTGGTGCGGATGTTGCCGCGCGGTTGGCTCTCTTCCAAAACCTAAAGGATTCCCCATGTCGTCCAGGTTGTTCGCCTCTCCCCTGCTGGTCGCCGCCTCACTGGTGGCCACGTTCGCTGCCGCCCCGGTCCTCGCTGCCGATTATGTGCAGGCGCCCGGTTCGTCGCTGGTGTTTGCCAGCAAGTACGACGGCGAAGTCTTCACCGGCAAGTTCCCCGGGTTCGACACCACGCTGAGTTTCGATCCGGCCAATCTCGCCGGTGCCAAGCTCGACGTGCGCATCCCGCTGGCCGGTGCCGTCAGCGGCAATGGCGACCGTGATTCGACCCTGCAGGGGCCGGACTTCTTCAACGTGGCCAAGTTCGCCACCGCACGCTACCGCGCCGACAAGTTCCGCGCACTCGGCGGCAACCAGTACGCCGCCGACGGCACGCTGGAATTGCGCGGCATCAGCAAGCCGGTCACGCTGACCTTCACCTGGACACCCGGCGCGCGGCCGGTGCTGGCCGGCAAGGCGGTGGTGAAGCGCCTGGACTTCGGCGTGGGCGGCGGCGACTGGGCCGACACCAAGACCATCCCCAACGAAACCGCGATCAGCACCAAGGTCGTGTTCAAGACGAAGTAACGCCACCGGCCGCAACCGGACGCGGCCACTAAACGGCGGACTACCTCGTCGGGTCCGCCGTTTTTTTTGTGCCTGGCGATTGAATGACACCGCACGACAGCTAGACTCGGCACTCGACCAAAGGACGCCGACGATGCGCACACACGGAACGTTGACCCGCTGGAATACCGATCGCGGCTTCGGCTTCATTACCCCTGCTCAGCCGGGCGATGACTTGTTCGTGCATATTTCCGCGTTTCCCAGAAGCCCGGATGCGCCGCGTATCGGCGAGCTGATTTCCTTCGAGATCGAACCAGGCAAGGATGGGCGACAGCAAGCGGTGCGCGTGATGCGCGCCGGAGCGCGTGCACCCGAGCGCAGCTCACACCGGCAGCATGCAGCGGCGCGATCGACATCGGCTCATAGCCCCGTCGGGCTTGGCAAAGTCATGTTGCTCTTGCTTGTGGCAGGCGCTGGCGGCTATGCGTATGTCAATCGGGACACGCTGATGGCGGAGCCTGCGCCCACTGAAACTTCGTCAGCGGCACCGGCACCGGCACGAACACCGGTGGGCAGGACGCTGCCAGACCGCGTCTTGGCTCAGAGCTCGCCTGCGGTAACGGCACCTGCGTCGGCAAGCAGAACGTCCGCTACGCCCGCTTCCACACCGCACTACAGCTGTGGCGGACGCACGCACTGCTCGCAGATGACCTCCTGCGACGATGCCACTTACGTGTTGCAGCATTGCCCAAATACCGAAATGGACGGCGACCACGATGGCGTGCCCTGCGAGCAGCAATGGTGCCGTTGAATCAAAGCGGCCGCCCCCTTGAACGGGCGGCCGACAAGAATATTTTGTCAACCGCATCTTTTAGATGCAGTCAAACGCCCAGGTCAAACGCTGAGTCGGTCGAGCGCGCGGTGCCCTCACCGCACCAGACAGTTATAGGTTGCTTTGTTCAAAAGCATGCACACCGATCAACTCGACTGGCCCTTGCCCGCCCACCGTCGCGGGACCTTACGCGGCATGGATGCCGCGTAAGAGCCTTATCTGTTCGGATTCTGGCAGTTTGGGCGTCGAGAGCCGGCGTGGGCCACCGTGAGAGCCTGGATCGTTACCGATCGTCGTGTAGCTGGGTGCCCACGCCGGTTTCTCCCCTGTATCGCCCGAACGGTTGCCAGAGTGGCCACTCGTAGACGTAAGGCTGGGCAGGCAGGGGAGCTCTCGACCCTTCAAGCCTAACGGAGTTTGCCCATGAATGGCATCGGGATTGATGTGTGCAAGGCCCGGTTGGATGTGGCCGTCTACCGCGGCCCGTGCGCGCAGTTTCACAACACCCCCGCAGGCCATCGCAAGCTAGTGTCCTGGCTGGCACAGCGCGAGGTTGGCCAGATTGTCCTGGAGGCCTCTGGCGGCTATGAACAGCGGGTACTGGATGCGTTGTTCGACGCCGGCCACCGGATCGTGCGGGCCAATGCGCACCGCTGCCATGCGTTCGCCGCCGCCATCGGCCTGCCGGCAAAGACAGATCGTCTAGACGCGATCAATCTGGCTTGCATGGCCCACACGCTGGAGCTACGTCCCTACCACCCCACGGAGCCTTGGCGGCGACGGCTGCGCGAGTTTGTGCGTGCGCGACAGCAACTCGTGGAGCTGACAACAAGCGCGCACAACCAGTTGGAGCAGGTAACGGACACGCGCTTGCGCCGCGTGCTGCAGGCCAATATCGCGCAGATGAAAAAGACCTGTGTGCGATTGGAACAGCAGATTGCCGAGCAGGTCGGCCAGCAACCGCAGTTGGAAGCAATGCGCTCGTTCAAGGGCGTCGGGGCGACCCTGCAAGCGGTGATCGCCAGCTACCTGCCGGAGCTGGGCACCCTCGATGGGAAGACAATTGCCAAGCTGGTCGGCGTGGCTCCCATCGCCCATGACAGCGGACAGATGCGCGGCCTGCGCCGGATCCGCGGCGGGCGGATCGAGGTGCGCAACGTGCTGTACATGGCGTGCCTGTCTGCGATCCAGCACGAGCCGCGGATCCGGGAGTTTTATCGATCGCTGCGGGCACGCGGAAAGCCCGGCAAGGTCGCCATCGTGGCGGCGATGCGCAAGATGCTCGTCATCCTCAACGCGCGAGCACGAGACGCTCACGCCGCAGACGTCCAAACCGTCCCGACCTGAGTGACCATGCTCTCGATGGATCCGCCGGCTGCTGACCAGCGGCCGGCGTTCCCGTGCCAGGCTTCCACAACGGTCTGAACCCCCTCCAACAACACAGTTGCTACACGGACGTACTTGCGGCGTGTCCCGCGATGGTGGGCGGGCAAGGGCCCTGCAGCAAACCCGCAGATGAGCAGCTCTGCAATAGACCAACGTGAAGTCGTTTTAGTAGTCGCTCCAAGTGCACAATCTGGCGCGTATCGGGTGCGCACGCGGCGCATCAACGCGTGCCGGCATTCAACCACTCCCGCAAACGATGGCTGTCAAACGGCCACCCCAACTCGCGCCCAACCGCATCGCGCAATACCGGCACACGCTCACCATAAGCGGACTCAAGCGCCGCATCGCCATCGATAAACACGCTGCTGAATTCGCCCGCGCGCGCCTGCGCCAGCACTTCCACGGCCTGGTCGCACAGGTGGCAATCGTCGCGTTGGTACAGGATCAAAGCCATCGCAAAGCTCTCAATGCTGCGCTGCAGCCGTGCCGCAATCGCCGAAAGACTAGAATAGCCGCCTTTACGCTCACCTCTCCGGCAAGCATGGCTGTCAGCACGTTCGACCTGTTCAAGATCGGCATCGGTCCGAGTTCCTCCCATACCGTGGGGCCGATGCGCGCCGCCGAACGCTTCGTGCACCGCTGGCTGCTCGACGCCGGACGCCTGCAGGACGTGGTGCGCATCCGCGCCGAGGTCTTCGGCTCGCTTGCGTTGACCGGTCGCGGCCATGGCACCGACAAGGCCGTGCTGCTCGGTCTGGAAGGCAACCGCCCCAACCTGATCGACCCGGACATCATCCCCGCTACGCTCGAGCGCATCCGCGCCAGCAAGCGCATCAACTTGATGGGCCAGCACACCATTGCCTTCGACGAAAAACGCGATCTGCCGATGAACAAACGGCAGAAGCTCCCGTACCACACCAATGGCATGCGTTTCACCGCCTACGACGCCAATGACGCCGTGATCGCCACTCGCGATTACTACTCGGTCGGTGGTGGTTTTGTGGTCAACCAGGACGATGCCGCCGACGATCGCATCGTCGCCGACGAGACGCCACTGCCCTACCCGTTCCTCAGTGGCGACGAACTGCTGGCGCAATGCGCACGCAGCGGCCTGAGCATCGCCGCGCTGATGTTCGAAAACGAAAAGAGCTGGCGCAGCGAAGACGAAATTCGCGCCGGCCTGCGCGAACTATGGGCGGCGATGCAGTCGTGCGTGGAACGCGGCATCCGCCAGGAAGGCACGCTACCGGGTGGCCTGAACGTCTCGCGGCGCGCACCGGCGCTGTATCGCGAACTGTCGTCCAAACCGGAAGCGGCGATGCGCGATCCGTTGACCACGCTGGACTGGGTCAATCTCTACGCGCTCGCGGTCAACGAAGAAAACGCTGCTGGCGGCCGCGTCGTCACCGCACCCACCAACGGTGCGGCCGGCATCATTCCCTCGGTGCTGCATTACTTCGATCGCTTCTGCCCCGGCGCATCCGAGCAACGCATCTTCGACTTCCTGCTCACCGCTGCGGCCATCGGCATTCTCTACAAGGAAAACGCCTCCATTTCCGGCGCCGAAGTCGGTTGCCAGGGCGAAGTGGGCGTGGCGTGTTCGATGGCCGCTGGCGGCCTGGTCGCTGCGCTGGGCGGCAACCCGGGGCAGATCGAAAACGCTGCGGAAATCGGCATGGAACACAATCTTGGCCTCACCTGCGACCCGATCGGCGGCCTGGTGCAGATCCCGTGCATCGAGCGCAACGCCATGGGCGCGGTGAAGGCCATCAACGCCAGCCGCATGGCCATGCGCGGCGACGGCAAGCACAAGGTCTCGCTGGACAAGGTCATCAAGACCATGCGCGACACCGGCCGCGACATGCAGGACAAGTACAAGGAAACCAGCCGCGGCGGCCTGGCGGTGAACGTCATCGAATGCTGAGCGGTAGCGGGTCCTGCTCGGCTGCATTGGCAGGCAACTGCGCGCGATCGTGAAGGAGAGCCTGAGTGCGATGAGGCGTTAGCCGCAATGTCTCATCGTCTGCAATAAGAGATTTGCAGCCACCCCGCGCGCCTGGTGCATCGCACCGGAAATCAGACGCAGCGAACTGATCCGACACAGCTGGCGTTCCCGCACGCGGGTTGCCACATTGAACGCAATCACCACATGCACGTGTGTAACGTCGAAGGCTGAATTCCAACGGAGATCGCGATGCGACAGCTTGTTTGCACTCTCGCCCTGGCCCTGGCCTGCAGCCCATTGATGGCGCAGGAAACCAGCTATGGCCCGCGCCTGGAAGGCTTCGACTACCCGTATCCGGTCAAAACCTTCGCGTTCACTTCGCAACAGCAGCCGCTTGAAATGGCGTACCTGGATGTCGCACCCACCGGCAAGCCCAACGGACGCACCGCCGTGCTGCTGCATGGCAAGAATTTCTGCGCTGCCACCTGGGAGCAGACCATCGCCGCGTTGAGCAAGTCCGGCTACCGCGTCATCGCGCCGGACCAGGTGGGTTTTTGCAAATCCAGCAAGCCGGCGGCCTATCAATTTTCCTTCGCACAACTGGCCGACAACACGCAGGCGCTACTGAAAAAATTGGGTATCGACCGTGCCGTGGTGGTCGGTCATTCGATGGGCGGCATGCTCGCCATCCGCTATGCGCTGATGTATCCGCTGGCCACCGAGCATCTGGCATTGGTCGACCCGATCGGCCTGGAAGACTGGAAGGCCGAAGGCATTCCGTGGCGTAGCGTCGATGCCTGGTACGACAACGAACTGAAGATCAGTTTCGAGCGGATCAAGAAATATCAGATGGAGGTCTACTACGCCGGCCAATGGAAGCCGGAGTTCGAACGCTGGGCGCGCATGCAGGCCGGCATGTCGCTGGGCAACGGCAAGCAGGCCGTCGCCTGGAACCAGGCACTGACCTACGACATGGTGTTCAACCAACCGGTGGTCTACGAACTGCCCAAGCTCGCCGTGCCGACCACACTATTCATCGGCCTCAAGGACCGCACCGCGATCGGCAAGGACACCGCGCCGCCGGAGGTCAAGGCACGCGTCGGCGATTACACCAGGCTGGGGAAACGTGCGGCCGAGACGATTCCGAATGCGAAGCTGATCGAGTTCGCCGACCTCGGACATTCGCCGCAGGTGCAGGACCCGAAGCGCTTCAATGCTGCGTTATTGAAGGCGATTGCGCAGTAAGCGGACGACGCGCAGCACTGCGATTGCCACGGCGAGCGCTGATCTGAAAACCGCAGCTCGGCGATAGCGGAGCTGCGGTTGGATACATGTTGACGCTTATGTAGCGCTGCATCTCTCAGTACAGGATTGCTGCGCAGTCGGGATGCTGGAACCTGATCAAGCCAGCGGCCTGTCCTCTTCAGAGTTCTTCAAACAGCAACGATTACCTGTCACCCAGCCACAATCCGCAACACATCATCCAGCAACGCGGCCGCAGTCACTTCGGCACCCGCGCCCGGTCCCTGGATCAACAACGGCTGTTCGCGATAGCGATCGCTACTGATCGCAACGCGGTTATCGGTGCCGGCACCACCGGCCAGCGGATGATCCAGCGCCAACTCGCGCAGGCCGACGCTGGCACCATGCGCATCCACGCGACCGACAAAACGCAGGCAACGCCCTGCGGCACGCGCCTGCTGCCAACGCGCGCCCACGACCTCGTCCAGCGCGCCCAGCTGTGCATCCAAGGCGTCAAGCGGCACTCGCGCAATACTTGCGGGCACAAGCGATTCCACATGCACCTGCTCGGCCTCCAGCTGCCAACCTGCGGCGCGCGCCAGGATCAGCAACTTGCGCCGCACATCCTCGCCGGACAGATCGATACGCGGATCCGGCTCGGTGTAACCGGCCGCCATCGCCTCGCGCACGCACTCGGAAAACGCGCCGCTGCCGTCATAGCGATCAAACAGCCACGCCAGCGATCCGGACAACACGCCTTCGATCGAATGGATATGGTCGCCGCCCGCCACCAGCGCGCGCACGCTGCTGAGCACGGGCAGCCCAGCCCCCACCGTTGCGCTATCGCCATAGTGCGCACCGCTGGCGTGACGCGCCGCGTGCAACGCCTGCGCCCGCGACAACGCGGTGCCCTGGCCCAACTTGTTGGCGGTGACCACGTGCACACCACGCAACAGCCATTCCACATGCCAATCGGCCACCACGTCGCTGGCAGTGGCGTCCACCAGCACATCGCCGGCACGCAGCGCAGCGGTCTCGGCCCACGGCTGCAACACGGCCTGGCCGCGCGGCGCTGCATTGGCCTGCTGCAATGCCTGCTCCGCACTGGTGCCGCAGTCGTGGGCAATGCGCGAATTGGCCAGCCAATCGAAGCGCGGCAGGCGCAATTGACGTTCCTGCAGCGCGGTATAGCGCGTCACGAACGCGCGCCCAACGGTGCCGGTGCCCAGCAAGGCCAGACGTGGCGTCGGTGTCACCGCAGCCGCCGAAGCGCGACGCGAAGCAGGTAGCACAGTGCTCACGCGTCGACCTGTTTGCGGCTAGCGGTGGTCAGCGTCGCTTCGGCACGTGCCAGGCCGGCGCGCAGATCGATCAACAGATCCTCAGCCGATTCGATCCCGATCGACAACCGCAGCAGCCCGTCGGAAATCCCAGCCGCAGCGCGGGCTTCGGCGGTCATCGCCGCATGCGTCATCGAGGCCGGATGCGCGATCAGGCTTTCCACACCGCCCAACGACTCGGCCAGGGTGAAGTACCGCAAGCCATCGACAAACGCGCGCACTGCAGCTTCGCCACCCTCCAGCTCGAAGCTCATCATCGCGCCGAAGCCCTTCTGCTGACGCGCGGCCAGCGCGTGCCCCGGATGCGACGCCAGGCCTGGGAAATACACTTGATTGACCGCCGCATGCCCGTCCAGCAACGCAGCGATCGCGTCGGCGTTTTCCTGATGCACGCGCAGGCGCGCATCCAGCGTGCGCAAACCGCGCAGGGTGAGGAAGGCATCGAACGGCGAACCGGTCAGGCCCAGCGCATTGGCCCACCACACCAGCTGCTGATGCAGCTCCGCGTCGCGCGCAACGACCGCACCACCCACCACATCGCTATGGCCGTTGATGTATTTGGTGGTGGAATGCAGCACCAGATCGGCACCGAATTCCAGCGGCTTCTGCAGTGCCGGCGACAGGAAGGTATTGTCCACCACCGTCAACGCGCCAACCTTCTTCGCCGCTTCGATGACGAAGCGCAGGTCGGTGATGCGCAGCAGCGGATTGGACGGGGTTTCGATCAGCACCAGCTTGGGCGAATGCGCCAGTGCATCGGCCAGCGAGCGCGGGTCGGTGAGGTCGGCGGTGATCAGCGCGAAGTGGCCTTTCTTGGCCAGCGCGTTGAACAGGCGCCAGCTGCCGCCGTAGGCATCGTGCGGCACCACCAGCGTATCGCCGGGTTGCAGCAGCGCGTTGAGCACCAGATTGATCGCGCCCATGCCGGTGGAGGTGATCACCCCGCCGGCGCCGCCTTCCAGTTCGGCCAGCGCTTCGCCGAGCAGATCGCGGGTGGGATTGCCGCTGCGCGTGTAGTCGTACTGGCGCTTGTTGCCAAAACCATCGAAGGAGAAGTTCGACGACAGCACGATCGGCGGCGTTACCGCGCCATAGGCAGTGTCGCGATCGATACCGGCGCGGACAGCGGCAGTGGCAGCGGTACAGGGGGCGTCGGTGGGGTCACGAAAGCTCATGCGGTTTCTCCGGTGATGCGAAGGGCAGTGGTGAGGATCGCGTCGATGCGATCGATTTCTTTCAGAAAGGCGTCATGGCCATACGGCGAGCGCAGCACGCGCAGACTGCCGCGCGGCCCCAAGCCTTCGACCAGCGTGACCAGGTCGGCCAGCGGCACCAGACGGTCGCCCTCTACTGCAACGACAACGGTGGGCACGCGCACTTGCGCGGGGTCGATGCGATGCAGGTCGATGGATTCGGACAACCTCAAATAGGCATTCACCGGCGTGCGCGCCACGTATTGCGCGCCCGCAGCATCCAGATAGTCTTCGGCTGCCACACGCACGCGGCCGTTGATCACCTCCGGCGGCGCGTCGAAGCGCTCGCTGAATTCTTCCGGCGTGCGGTAGCTGAGCATGGCGAACTGCCGTGCCAGCGCCAGCCCATGATTTTCTGCGCATTGCAGCTGGCCTAGCGCCACCGCGCGGCGCTGCAGTGCGCGCCAGGCAGCGGCATACGGATGCGCGCGATGCGCACCGCTCACTGCCACCAACGTGCCAACACGGGCGGCATGGCGGGTGGCGAATTGCAGGCCGACCAGGGCGCCATACGAGTAGCCGACAAAGCCATGCAGACGCGCGATGCCCAGCGCATCCAGCAGCGCGGCGATCGCATCGGCCTGGTCGGCGGTATCGATCGGCGCATCCAGCGTGCCGTCGGCGCCGAGAAAGTCGAATGCCAACAGCCGGCGCGATGCCGGATCCAACGCGCGGCCCGTACCAACCAGGCCATCCACCCAGCCCTTTTCGGGAAACAGACCGCTGGCGGCCAGGTGGCGATGTGCAGAGATCCCGCCGGCCACGAACACCACCGGCGCATTGGCCGCGCCAACCAGCTCATAGCGCAGCCGCAGCTCGCGCATGCCGGCATGCCGCATCGGCAGCGCGATGACAAGATCGCCGCGCACGGCAATCAAACCGTCGTCGGTGGCGGCGGGCGTATAGGCGTAGTCGGTAGTAGAGGGCGATGCTGTATTCACGAGGCTCATGGCGATATCCGGGGTGGATCGGCCATCGAGCTTCGCGGGAGCTCGCGTTCGACGTGCACAAGGCACAAATCGAACCATCTTTCGGCGGACACGCAGGTCCCCGCAGGATTTGGCACCAAACGCGGGCGCTTGCGCGCTCCGCTGGCTGCCCCGGCATCAAAGGGCCTGTCCCTCCGCCGGTCTCGATGGTGAGGCTACGATGCCACCGCCTTTTTGCGATGTCAATCTCTTCATGCGGATGGAAAGATATATTTTCATCCGATACCACTGCAGCGTGTGATGCGCCGCATACTGACGCCTCTCCCGTCCGAGCCGATCGCTTGCCCCACCAGGTGTCTCGCACTGCCCTGCGCGTCCTTGCATCGGTCTTGATGACCCAGCTGCTGGCTTGCGCTGCACCTGCCAGCGCCCAGCAGCGCTGGCATTGGCCCGGCGCTGCGGCGGCAACCCCGTCTGGAACTTCGGCAACCCCGCCTGTACCTGACGCCGGCGACACAGGCCCATTGCTGCAGCTCGAATGGCAAGCGCCGGCCTATCTGACCTGGGTCGGCAACCCGCTGGCCGGACCTGTGCAGGTGCGACTGAGCGCACCGCCCAGCGAGGACTACCGCGCCGTGCCGCAGTTACCGTTGACGGTAGAACTGGCTGCGCACGAACGCCGCCTGCTCGCCCGGCTGTATCCGGCCAGCAACCAGCGCGCCCTGGGCGGGCTTGGACTCAAGCTCGACGTCGTGCCCGGCGACCCACAGGCGCGCCCGCAGCCCGTGCGCTACCAACTCCCGTTCCGCGATGTGCCGGTGCAGGTGGACCAGGGCTTCGGTGGGCACTTCAGCCACACCGATGCGCCCAACTGGTATGCGGTGGACTTCGCGCTGCCGCACGGCACTCCGGTGCTGGCAGCGCGCGAGGGCGTGGTCATGCAGGTGCAGCGCGACAGCAGCGAAGACGGCCCGCATGGCCCGGCTGCCGGTGGCGGCAACCTGGTGCGGGTGCTGCATGCCGACGGCAGCATGGCGGTGTACGCGCACCTGGCACCCGATGGCGTGGCAGTGCGCGCCGGCCAGGTCGTGGCTGCCGGCGAGCGGCTGGGCAGCTCGGGCAATACCGGTTTCAGCACCGCCCCGCACCTGCATTTCGCGCTTCAGCGCAATGCCGGGATGCAGCTGATCTCGCTGCCGTTCCGAATGATGGGCCCGCAAGGCGAGCTGAAGTTTCCATCGCCGGCGCCCTGACCCGCAGGCGCCAGGATGGTGGCGTCGCCATGGCCGACTGGCTCGACCCGGTCATGAAAGGCGTGCCGGAGCGAAGCGGCTATAATCACCGGCTTCCTCAGTTTCCGCAGGCGTCCGATCGGGCGCGCCCAGCCCATGTCCGACGTCTCCAACGAAGCCGCGCGCCGCCGCACCTTCGCCATCATTTCCCACCCCGATGCGGGCAAGACCACGCTGACCGAAAAGCTGCTGCTGTTCGGCGGTGCGATCCAGATGGCCGGCTCGGTCAAGGGCCGCAAGGCCGCCCGCCATGCCACCTCGGACTGGATGGCGCTGGAAAAGGAGCGCGGCATCTCGGTGACCTCCTCGGTGATGCAGTTCCCGTACGAGGGCAAGGTGATCAACCTGCTCGACACCCCCGGCCACGCCGACTTCGGCGAGGACACCTATCGGGTGCTGACTGCGGTGGACTCGGCGCTGATGGTCATCGACGTGGCCAAGGGCGTGGAAGAACGCACCATCAAATTGATGGAAGTCTGCCGGCTGCGCGACACGCCGATCATGACCTTCATCAACAAGCTCGATCGCGAGGGCAAGAACCCGATCGATCTGCTCGATGAAGTGGAAACCGTGCTCGGCATCCAGTGCGCGCCGGTCACCTGGCCGATCGGCATGGGCCAGCGCCTGAAGGGCGTGGTGCACCTGATCACCGGCGAGGTGCACCTGTACGAACAGGGCCGCAACTTCACCCGCCAGGATTCGACCATCTTCCCGTCGGTGGATGCGCCCGGCCTGGTCGAGAAGATCGGCACGCAGATGCTGGCCGAGCTGCGCGACGAACTGGACCTGGTGCAAGGCGCCAGCAATCCTTTCGACCTGCAGGCGTATCGCGCCGGCAAGCAGACCCCGGTGTTCTTCGGTTCGGGCGTCAACAACTTCGGCGTGCAACCGCTGCTGGACTTCTTCATCGAGCATGCACCGCCGCCGCAGGCGCGCGACACCACCGGCCGCCGGGTCGAGGCGACCGAGGCCAAGCTCAGCGGCTTCGTCTTCAAGATCCAGGCCAACATGGACCCGCAGCATCGCGACCGCGTGGCCTTCATGCGCGTGTGCTCGGGCAAGTTCACTGCCGGCATGAAGACCCTGCACGTGCGCAGCGGCAAGGACGTGAAGCTGGCCAACGCGCTGACCTTCATGGCTTCCGATCGCGAGATCGCAGCCGAAGCCTGGCCGGGCGATGTCATCGGTATCCATAACCACGGCACCATTTCGATCGGCGACACCTTCACTGAGGGCGAATCGCTGTCGTTCACCGGCATTCCCAACTTCGCACCGGAACTGTTCCGCCGCGCGCGCCTGCGCGACCCGCTCAAGCTCAAGCAGCTGCAAAAGGGCCTGGCGCAGCTGTCCGAAGAAGGCGCCACGCAGTTCTTCCGCCCGCTGATGAGCAACGATCTGATTCTTGGTGCGGTGGGCGTGCTGCAGTTCGACGTGGTGGCCTACCGGCTCAAGGACGAGTACGGCGTGGATGCGATCTTCGAACCGGTGGGCGTCACCACCGCGCGCTGGGTGCATTGCGACAACCCGAAAAAGCTGGAAGAGTTCCGCGAGAAAAATGCCGGCAATCTGGGCATCGATGCGGCCGGCCAGCTGGTCTATCTGGCACCGACCCGGGTGAATCTGCAGCTGGCCCAGGAACGCGCGCCGGACGTGCGCTTTTCCGCAACGCGCGAACATGCGCATGCCAAGGCGATCGATTGACCGCTGCTTGAACCGACGCATGAAAATGCAACTGCTGGCGATGCGAATTGCTCGCAGTTGCGGTACATTTTTGGCATGAACGCAGACGCCTCCCCCTCGACCGACCTGCGCGACGAGATAGCCAGTGCCGTGACCCACGGCCTGGGCGCAATTTCCGCATTGGCCGGCGGTTCGGTGCTGATCACGCTGGCCGCCATTTATGGCGACGGCTGGCAGCTGGCCACCTCCATCGTCTTCAGCGCCACCCTGGTGCTGCTCTACGTCGCCTCTACCTTGTTCCATGCCATCCCGCATCCGGGTGCCAAAGCACGGTTGCAGATACTGGATCACTGCGCGATCTATCTATTGATCGCCGGCACCTATACGCCGTTTACGCTGATCAATCTGCGCGACTCCTGGGGTTGGGGATTGTTCGCTGCCATCTGGACGATTGCCGCCGCCGGGGTGATCTTCAAACTGTTTTTCACCGGACGCTTTCGCCTGCTGTCCACGGTGCTGTATCTGGCGATGGGCTGGCTGATCCTGGTCGCGATCCAGCCCCTGTTACGCTCGGTCGATACCTGGTCGCTGTGCTGGCTACTGGCCGGTGGGCTCTTCTATACCTTGGGTACGTATTTCTATCAGCGCGACACCCAACGCTATTTCCATGCGATCTGGCATCTGTTCGTGCTTGCCGGCAGCGCTTGCCACTTTGTCGCGGTGATCGCGCAAGTGGTGTGATCTGTGCAGGTGCTGTGATAGACGATCGATCGCGCGTTCGCGCGCCGTGCACGAGGCATCGCCAACCATGGCCCGCGTGAACACTGTGACCAACACCTCTGCTACGCCCCCTCCCCGCACATCGCGTCGTCGACGCTGGTTGATCGGGTTCGGCATCGCCGCCGTCCTTGTGGTGATCTTCGTGCTGCTGTTCGAGTGGAACTGGCTACGTGGCCCGGTCGAGCGCGTGGTCAGTGCCAAGACCGGTCGCGAATTTCATCTAGGCTATCTGGATGTGAAACTGGGCCGCACCAGCACCGTGCGTGGTAACCGGCTGAGCCTTGCCAATGCGCAGTGGTCCAAGCGCGGCCCGATGGCCGAACTGAATTCGGCCGAGATCGATGTCGAGTTATGGCCATTGCTGCGCGGCAATGTGCGCTTGCCGGAAATTCGTCTGGATCATCCGAAGGTACTGCTGGAAGCGGGCGACGACACGCACCCGGGCAACTGGGTGTTCGATCAGGACGATGGCGACGGCACGCTGCCACGGCTTGGGCGCCTGCTGGTCCACAACGGGCGGCTGCAATATATCGATGCCGCCAACCGCTCGGATGTGGATGTGGCGATCAACAGTCTCGCACCGCCCACCAGCGATCAGCGTGCAGCACCGATCGGCATCGACGGCAAAGGCCGCTGGAAGGGCTACCCCTTCACGCTCAAGGGCGACACCGCTTCGCCGCTGGAGCTGAGCCAGAGCGAGCATCCCTTCCGCATCGATCTGCGCGGCAGCGCCGGCGCCACCCGTACGCACGTACGCGGCACGCTGACGAATCCCTTCCAGTTCCAGGTCTTCGATCTGCAGATGGCGCTCAGCGGTCAGGACATGCAGGATCTATATCCGTTGACCGGCGTCGCCATGCCGTCGACGCCGCCGTACAAACTCGACGGATATCTGCGCCGCAACGGCGAGATCTGGCGCTACGAAAAGTTCACCGGCACCGCTGGCGATAGCGATCTTGCCGGCACTGCCGAAGTGGATCTACGCAACAAGCGTCCGTTCCTGCGCGCGGATCTGGCCTCGAAACGCCTGGATTTCGACGATCTGGCCGGCTTCATCGGCGCGCCACCGAAGACCGGTACGAATGAATCGGCAAATGCCGAGCAGAAAAAACAGGCTGCACAACTTGCCGCCAGTGCGCGTGTGTTGCCCAGCACGCCCTACGACTTGTCCAAACTGCGCGCGATGGATGCGCAGGTGCGTTGGCGCGCACAGCGCATCAACGCACCATCGTGGCCGCTGGACGACATGGATGCCTCGCTGACGTTGAAGGACGGCCTGTTGCAACTGGACCCACTCAACTTCGGCGTTGCCGGCGGCGATATCCGCTCCACCATCCGCATGGATGCGCGCAACGAAGTGATCACCACGCAACTCAAGGCAGGCCTTCGCGGTATTCGGCTGGATCAGCTATTCCCCGACACCGCGCTCGCAAAACAAGCCTCGGGCGCCATCGGTGGCGAGTTCGATCTGCGTGGTCGCGGCAACTCGATCGCCGCGATGCTCGGCACCGCCGATGGCACGATCGGCGTTGGCATGGGCCGGGGTCATGTCGGCAACCTGATCATGGAACTGGCCGGCCTGGACATTGCCGAGTCGCTCAAATATCTGTTCACCAAGGATCGTCAGATTCCGGTGCGCTGCATCTTCGGCGACTTCGGTGTGCAAGACGGCCTGATGCAATCGCGCGCCCTGGCCTTCGATAGCACCGACACCATCATCATTGGCGAAGGCAGCATCAGCCTCAAAGACGAAACGCTGGATCTGCTGCTTCGTCCGCGTCCGAAGGACCGCAGCATCCTGAGCCTGCGCTCGCCGCTGCGCATCGGCGGCACCTTCAAGGACCCCAGCTTCCGGCCGGACTTCAAAGCATTGGGACTGCGCGGAGCGCTTGCCGTCGGCCTGGGCATGATCGCCCCGCCCGCAGCATTGCTCGCAACCTTCGAACCGGGCCCCGGCAAGGACAGCGACTGCGGCGGCAAGTTCGCAAAGTAGCCCAACTGCGCGACTTGAAGTGGCCAACAAAACAGCTCGAGCGCTGTATGCAGTGCGGCAGAATCTTCGCCGCACTCGCCTTCGCTGACGAGTGAAGTGTCGGAAATAGCAGTGACGTCGGTCGAATCGAACTGAGCTGAGCAGACAGCACCGTCATCGGACGCCTACGCAGCGGGCATTACTCGACCACGCACACCGACCATCTCCACTGGCCCTTGCCCGCCCACCGTCGCGGGACCTTACGCGGCATGGATGCCGCGTAAGAGCCTACACGGACGCACTTGCGGCGGGTCCCGCGACGGTGGGCGGGCAAGGGCCCTGCAGCCAAGTCGCAGATCATCCGCTCTAGAACCGAGCCATCCGCACCGTTCAATCCCCTAGCAAGTCGGACGAGAGCTGCAGCGCAGTTTCAATGCTCCCAAACCCAGCGGATCGCGGGCGCGACACTCTCACTGCTTGCCGGACACGCGGTACATCCATCCATGCAGCTCCATGACGGCATCCATGCCGCTACAAGGTCCCGCAAGCGCTGAGAACATCGCCCTTTGCAGCGTGGTCGTGTACCGATGGCAACCACAAAGCCGGCCGCGCCAACCTAGCGGTGAGCGCAGTAATTTTTGTAGCCACCCTTAGCTGGCAAGGCTTCAGCCAGCGCAGCGTTAGCTGGCGATATAACGCTGCAACTGATCGATATCGCGCTGCTGGTTCTCGATCACCGCCTTGACCAGATCGCCGATGGAAATCACCCCGTGCACGCGGCCGTTTTCGACCACCGGCAGATGCCGGAAGCGTCCATCGGTCATCAATTGCATGCAACGGTCTACCGTGTCCGACGGCGATACTGTCACCACTTCGGTGCTCATGATCTCGGCAACGCTGGTGGTCGATGAGGCCCGATCGCGCAATACCACTTTGCGCGCGTAATCGCGCTCGGAAACGATGCCAGTCAGGCGCGGCCCGTCCATCACCAACACCGCACCGATGCCCTTCTCGGCCATCAAGCGGATCGCCTCGATCACTGCGGCGTCGGCCGCAACCGCAAACACCTCAACCTGTTTGGTCCCCAACAGCTGTCGTACGGTCTGCATGGCCCGCTCCGCGCTTGGTCTGGTGATCGCAGACTACTCCCACCGCGCCGCAGTGGGTATCGACCAGATACAGCGGGCGCTGCTTGGCCTCGTCATACAACCGGCCCAGGTATTCACCGATCAAGCCCAACGCAATCAGCTGGATCCCGCCCAGAAACAGGATCACCGACATCATGGTCGGCCAACCCGCGACCGGGTCGCCCAGCAAGGCCGCCTTGATCACCACCCAGCCACCAAACAGGAACGCCACCAGTGCGGTCAGCAAACCGAGATAGGTCGCCGCGCGCAACGGCACCGTGGAAAAACTGGTGATGCCATCCAGCGCGAAATTCCACAATCGCCACACCGTGAACTTGCTGCGCCCCGACAGCCGTGGCGCACGCCGGTACGGCAACGCCACCTGGCGAAAGCCAACCCAGCCAAACAGCCCTTTCATGAAACGGTGGCGCTCGCGCAGCTGCTGCAAGGCCTGCACCACACGCGGCGACAACAACCGGAAATCCCCGGTATCGGCCGGAATCGGCGTGCGCGACAACTGCCGGATCACCCGATAGAACGCATGCGCCGCACTGCGCTTCAACCAGCTCTCGCCCTCGCGAAAAATCCGCGTACCGAAGATGTTGTCGTAGCCGGCACGCCACAGCGCAACGAATTCCGGAATCAACTCGGGCGGGTCTTGCCCATCGGCATCCAGCAACACCACCGCGCCCGGCAGCACATGGTCCAACCCTGCGGAGATAGCCACTTCCTTGCCAAAATTACGCGACAGCCGCACCGCGCTCACCTGTGCATCGGTCTCGGCAAGTACCTGCAACACATTCCAGGTGCCATCGCTGCTGCCATCGTCGACATACAACACGTGCGTCTGCAATCCGCTCAAGCCCGCCAGCACCGCGCACAACCGCGGGTGCAACAGCGGAATGCTGGCCTCTTCGTTATAGGCCGCAATCACCACCGTGAGGCGCTCTGCTGCAACCGGCAATTGCGCTGAATCGAACGCGCTCACGCTCATGGCGCCTGCAGATACGCGGGGCCGCCCAACTGGCGCGCCTGCCGCTGGATCCATGCGGTGCGCCGCTGCACATAGGCCCCGGGGCGGCGTGCGTCATAGCGCCGTGGCGAAGGCAGCACCGCCGCCAGGCGCGCCGATTCGCCTGGCGACAGCCCCGCTGCGTCCTTGCCCCAGAACTGCCGGGCAGCGGCTTGTGCGCCATACACCCCATCGCCAAATTCGGCCACGTTGAGATACACCTCCAGAATGCGCTGCTTTGGCCACAACAACTCGATCAGCACGGTGTACCAGGCCTCCAACCCTTTGCGCACCCAACTGCGGCCTTGCCACAGGAAGACATTCTTGGCGACCTGCTGGCTGATCGTGCTCGCCCCACGCACGCGCCCACCGCGCGCATTGTGATCGCGCGCCTTCTCGATGGCCTGCAGATCGAAACCGTGATGCACCGGAAACTGCTGATCCTCCGCAGCCACCACCGAAATCGGCAGGCTGACAGCAATCTTGTCGTAGTCGCGCCATTGCTGATGCAGCGAAAAATTCCAGTCGCCTTCGCCCCAGGCTTCCAGATAGCGCCCCACCATCATGCTGCTGATCGGCGGATCGACCACCCGCAGCACCAGCACCTGCACCACGCTCGCGGCGGCGAACAACAACGGTGCCGCCAACACCCAGCGCAGCCAGCGCCGAGCGCGCCGCGGTGGCGCTACCTGCTTGCCATCCAATGCATCCGTCCCCATTGTTCGCTACGACCTATCATCCCGATGCCTGCCGCATTATCCGGCAACCGGCGTCCCTTACGTCCGATGTTCCCATGACCGATCACGATCAGCTTTCCCGTTTCCTGCTGCCTGCCGCCGGCGTGCGCGGCGTCCACGTGCGCCTGACCCAGGCCTGGCACGACATCCAGGGCGCAGTCGACTACCCGCCCGCCGCACGCCAGTTGCTCGGCGAAGCCGCAGTGGCTGCGGCATTGTTCACCGGCCATACCAAGGTCGACGGGCGCCTGTCGGTGCAATTGCGCGGCAACGAGACGTTGCGCACCTTGTTTGCCGAATGCACCGCCGCCGGCACCTTGCGCGGCATCGTGCAACTGGCCGATGGCGCCGATGCGCCGGCTGACCTGCGCGAACTTGGCGAAGCCGCCCTGCTGGCGATCACCATCGAAAACCCCGGTCTGGACCCGCGCGAACCGCAGCGCTACCAGAGCCTGGTCGGTATGCAGGCCCCGGATCTGGCCGAAGCCTTCGAAACCTATTTCCACCAGTCCGAACAATTGCCGACCCGCCTGTTGCTGGCCGCAGGCCCGGACCAGGCGGCCGGCCTGTTGCTGCAGAAACTGCCCGGCGACGAGGGCGACAACGACGGCTGGACCCGCATCGGCGCGTTGTTCGACACCCTGGGTGCCCCTGAACTGCTGTCGGTGGCTGGCGAAGACCTGTTGCACCGCCTGTTCCACGAAGAAGAGCCGCAGCTGCTCGGCGACAAGCCGCTCAGTTTCGGCTGCTCCTGCTCCCGCGAGCGGGTCGCTTCGATGCTGCAGTCCCTGGGCGAAGAAGAAGCCCGCGCTGCGGCGGAGGCCACCGGCGAAGTCGAGGTGCGCTGCGAGTTCTGCGGGCGTGAGTATCACTTTCCGTTGACCGCCCTCGACGTACTTTTCAGCGCAGCGCAAGCCTCGCTGGAAGCGCCGGAAAGGTTGCAGTAGAAAGGTTTGACGGGTGCGTTCTGGGGAACGCACCCACTTGTTAAATAATCATAAACACCCTAGCATTCTCGTCGCCCGCTCTCGGGAACTTAACAACTCCTCCTGGGTCTGAACTCTGGTATGCGACACCTCCTGCGCCTTCCGCTCGCTTTGCTGGTTGCCCTTGCGGCAGCCACGGGTGTGCACGCGCAATCGGCCGCCTCCCAGCAGCTGCGCGAGAGCACCATCCTGCCGGTGTGGAACAAGGGCAGCGGCAAGGTGGAAGCCTTTTTGTATCTGGAGCCCACCGGCGAGCAGAAGGCCGGCGCACGCTGGCACTTCGGACGCAATTCGCTGGATGCGGCCTTCGGCCTGACTTCGGGCGATTCGCTGGGCCTGATCTGCAACAGCAGCCGCGGCACCAACATCAACGGTCTGGCCAGCCATTGCCTGCTTGCCGGCATCGGCGACGAAGAAGACGACAGCGCTGCCGCATCGCGCCGGGTCTCGGCCACGCTGGGCTTCAACCGTGCTGGCGCCCGCGCTGGCGTCACCGCCGGCACCGGCCGCGACACCTTGCCCGCCTGGTTGATCGGCGCCGGCAAGGCACCGTTGACCCGCGTCGAACAGAACGACCTGACCGTGTTCGGCCAGAAAAACATCGGCCGCGAAGGCTTCGTCTCGATCGGCGGCACCTATGCCCGCGCGCGGCTGGTGCCCTTGGCAGACGTCTCCCCGGCCATCGCAGACCAGTGGGACACCAAGACCCTCAGCGTCGGCGGCGGCTATGGTGCCTTCAGCGCCAACGTCATCGGCCGCGTGGTCGACGTTCCCGGCCAGCCGGAAAAATGGGAAGGCCTGGGCCTCGGTCTGACCTGGCGCACCCCCTGGAGCGGACAGTTGACAGTCGGCGCCGAGAACGTCATCTCCCGCGGCAAGAACCCCTTCGCCCCCAGCAACGAAAGCAACAGCGACGGCACAATTCCCTACGTTCGGTACGAACAGGACTTGTAAGCCACTGATTCAAAGACGCTTTCCCAGAACGCCATCGGTCAGTCGCCGGTGGCGTTTTTCGTTCTGGACCTTAACCGCGCGCGACGTTTCACGCCTTTCTTCTTTTTCGTTAACGGGACTTTAATTCTTCGCGCAACGCATATACCATCGGTTCACCCTGACGTTTTGGATCCGCTTCTTTCGGAACCCCCGACAGGCAAACAACCCTTGGCAGTACCCAAGATCACTTGGAGAGAGAGCTAATGAATTGCAAGTCCAACAAGCTGCGCGATGCAGTCGTCCTCGCGCTTGTCGTGGGCGTCGGCGGTACCGGTACCGCCATCGCTCAGGAAGCCGGCACCACCAACCTCGATAAGATCGAAGTGACCGGTTCGCGCATCAAGCGCGCCGACGTGGAAACATCGCAGCCGGTCTTCACCATGAGCCGTCAGCAGATCGAATCGCAGGGCTTGACCTCAATCGGCGATGTGATCCAGAACATCAGCTCGGGCGGTTCGGCGCTCAACAGCAACGTCAACAACGGCGGCAACGGCGAAACCCGCGTCAACCTGCGCAACCTCGGCTCCAATCGCACCCTGGTGCTGGTCAATGGTCGCCGCTGGGTCGGCGGCACCGGCCTGGGCGGCGCGGTCGACCTCAACACGATTCCGACTGCTGCCGTCGAGCGCATCGAAGTCCTGAAGGATGGCGCCTCCACGATCTACGGCTCCGACGCCATCTCCGGCGTGGTCAACATCATTCTGCGCCAGAACTTCGATGGCGCCGAAGCGAACGCGTACTTCGGCCAGTACGACAAGGGCGACGGCAGCCGCGAGTCCTACGACTTCACCATCGGCTCGACCGGCGATCGTTGGCACGCCACGTTGGGCGTTGGCTATGTGAAGGAAGAGCCCGTCTGGGCGGGCGATCGTGAAATTTCTGCGGTCCCGGTGAGCGGAGCAGTTGCCGGAACGGGTAACAGCACGACGATTCCTGGTGGACGTTTCGGCATTTTTGGCCAGACCGGCACCAGCGCCAACGGCACGCCGACCTTCGGCGCGACGCGCTTCAATGGAACGCCGGGCTTCTCCATTACCAATAATGGCGGCACCACTTCGCGTAACTACACCGCGGCCGACAGCTACAACTTCGCGCCAGCCAACTACTTGGTCACGCCGCAGGAGCGCAAGTCGGTATTTGCCGACGCCGGCCTGTCAATCACCGACAACGTGCGTTTCAAGACCACCGTAACCTACAACGAGCGTGAGTCGAGCCAGATTCTGGCACCGATGCCAATCGTTCTGGGTCGCTCCGCGCCGGGCACCAACGGCGCCGACATCGTCATTTCGGCCAACAACATCTACAACAACACCGGCCGCGATATCGATTACATCCAGTACCGTGCGGAAGAAACGGGTGGCCGTATCTTTAGCCAGAACGTCAAGACGTTCGGGTTTAGCGGCGCATTCGAGGGTGATTTCGAAGTTGGCCAGCGTTTCTTCAGTTGGGAAGCCGGTATGTTCTACGGCAAGAATGACCAGACCGATCGCACAACCGGCCTGTTCAATATTTCCGCCCTGCGTAACGCCCTTGGCCCGTCGTTCGTCGACGCTGGCGGCGTCGCACGCTGTGGTACCGCAGCCAGCACGATCGACGGCTGCGTGCCGATGAACATGCTGAGCGGCCCGGGCTCGTTGACCCCGGAAATGCTGAGTTACGCTGGCTTCAATGCGCATGACCTGTATGGGTATGAGCAGAAAACCTACTTCGGCAATATCGGCGGCGAACTGTTTGACCTGCAGGGAGGTGCATTTGCATTCTCCTTGGGCGCTGAACATCGCGAAGAGTCTGGCTTCGACGATCCGGACGCGCTGATCAACTCTGGTGATACCACCGGCAACGCACGTACTGCGACCAACGGTGGCTACAAGTTGGACGAAGCCTACCTCGAACTCGCCGTGCCGCTACTTGCTGACCTTCCGGGTGCACAGCTGCTCGATTTCAGCCTGGCCACCCGGTATTCGGACTACAGCAACTTCGGCGACACCACCAACAGCAAGTTCGGTTTCCGCTGGAAGCCGATCACCGATTTGATGATCCGTGGTAACTGGTCGCAAGGCTTCCGCGCACCGTCGATCAACGAGCTGTTTCAGGGCGTAAGCGATACCTTCGAAGACGTGCGTGATCCTTGCGCAGGCTCCTTCAGCGATGGCTCCGTCAACGGAACGCGTCCGGGTTCGTGCGGCGCAGTCCCAGCCTACGCACAGGCCAACCCGCAGGTACGTACCGCCACTGGCGGTAACCCCAACCTGCAGCCGGAAACTTCGACGTCCAAGACCCTGGGCTTTGTATTCAGCCCGAGCTGGGTCACCGGCCTGGATATCTCGCTGGACTGGTGGAACATCGAGATCGAAGATGCAATCGACACGCAGACCGTGCAGGAGACTCTGGACAGCTGCTATCTGGCAGGTGTCGCCAATGCTTGCTCGCTGATTCAGCGCGAACCTACTGGCGAAGTTTCGAATCTGCTGGCAGTGCCGAACAACATTGCGAAGATCGAGGCTGAAGGTTACGACCTGACCGTAGGCTATCGTTTGCCGGACACCGCGTGGGGCAGCTTCAGCGTTGTGTGGGACTCGACCTACATGAGCAAGTTCGTGGTTGAGAAGCCGCTGCAGGATCCCGAAACCCGCGTTGGTTTGTATCGTGGCGGCTCGGCACAGGACAACAACTGGCGCATCCGCTCCAACCTGATGCTCAATTGGGAATTGGGTGATGTCGGCGGCTCGGCATCCATGCGCTACTACAGCTCGCAGGTCGAAAACTGCACCGGCGCCAACGTGGCGACTCCTGCAAACGTGGCACTGCTGTGCTCGGATCCGGATCGTGTGACCGCTGCAGGTGCGGCGCCGCGCAATCATGTTCCCAGCGTGACCTACACCGATCTGGCCGCGTACTGGAAGGCTCCGTGGAACGCCCGCGTGACCGTCGGCGTGAATAATGCATTTGACCGCGATCCGCCGCAGGCCGCTACGGCGTTTGCCAATAGCTTTGACCCGCAGTACGAAATCCCGGGTCGCTTCTACTACATGCGTTACACCCAGAAGTTCTGATATTCGTCCGCTTAAGTAATACGTAAATAAAAAACCGCGACTCGAAAGAGTCGCGGTTTTTGTTTGCTCAACCATCAAACATCAACTCGTGCCGGACGCCTGAAACCTACCCAGGAATCAACGTCTGAATCACATGCTCGACATAGGCTTCGAAGTCTTCGCGGGCCTGTTTGGGTTGCTGTAGCTGCAGCGACAGCTGCAGGAAACCGACGTAGGCGGCATAGGCCAGGCGGGCGCGGTGTTGGGCGTCGGTGCGGGTGAGGCCGGCCTGGCGGAACGAGGCGATCAGGTAGTCGAGGCGGCGTTGCGAGACGCGGTCGATGACCGGGCGGACCGCCGGGTGGTCGAGTGCCTTGAGCAGTTCGCTGTAGATGACATGCGGTTTGACTTCGTGCGCGACCAGTTGGAACAGTGCGCGTAAGCGTGCGCTCGGATCCGGGACGTCTTCCAGGCTGCCGAACACTTCTTTTTGTTCGAAGATTTCCCAGCGTTCGAGAGCTGCCTGCAGCAGCGCGTCGCGCGAGGGAAAGTGCCAGTAGAAGCTGCCCTTGGTGACGCCGAGCCGGCGCGCCAGTGGTTCTACGGCGACTGCACCGACACCTTGCTCGGCGATCAGGTCCAGCGCGGCCTGTGCCCAATCGTCTGCGCTGAGGCGCTGACCGCGACCGGGACTGGCGCGGGGCGTGGTGGAGCTGGAATCGGTGGTGTCGTTCATTGTGACGATTTAACCATACGCTCGGGTCGATTGCAGTATGCGGCAGAAAATGCAGGCACAACTGCCGGGATTCAACGGATTAACCGTCCATACCAGTGAGTATTGACAGTGAGCACGCCACATCCATACCATTAGGTATGGTCACTTCTCCTTCTAGCCTCGCCCGTATCCCGTCTGTCGCCAACATCCGTATTGGTGAGACGTTGCTTGCGGTATCGGCGCAGGGCACGGAGCACGCACCGACCGTGCTGTTGGCACATGGATTCGGCCAGACACGACACGCATGGGAAGGCACGGCCACTGCATTGGCCGAAGCCGGCTACCGGGCGCTGTCTTACGACGCGCGCGGGCATGGCGATTCCAGCGTCAACGATGCCGATGTGCCCTACTCGGCCACGCAATTCACCGACGATTTGATCGTGCTCGCCGGTGAGCAATCCGAGCCGCCGGTGCTGGTCGCCGCCTCGATGGGCGGGCTGTTTGGTCTGCTGGCAGAGGCGCGCTGGCCGGGTTTGTTTCGGGCGATCGTGCTGGTCGACATCACGCCGCGCTGGGAGACGCGGGGCGTGGAGCGCATCCTGCGTTTCATGACTGCGCATCCCGGCGGATTCGCATCGCTGGATGCGGCGGCAGACGCGATTGCCGCATATTTGCCGCATCGTCCGCGCAAGACCGCAGACCAGTTGCAGGCCTTGTTGCGGCAGCGTGCCGACGGGCGTTGGCACTGGCATTGGGACCCGCGCCTGGTCGACGAACTGACGGGGCAGGATCCGCATACGCAGCAACAGGCATTGCTGGAGGCCGCGTCACAGGTGCGGTGCCCGATGCTGCTGATCAGCGGCGGGCGCAGCGATCTGGTTACCCCGGACACCATCAGCGAATTCCTGTCGATCGCGCCGCATGCGCAGCACGTGCAGTTGCCCGATGCCACGCACATGCTGGCCGGCGACGACAACACGACGTTTACCGCCACCGTGTTGCATTATCTGGATGCACTGCCCTCGGTTGGCACCATCGCAGCGTCCAACATTACCGAGCATGTCACTGGAGCAAGACCATGAGCATCGTTGCACCGTTCCTCCTCGTCATCCTGGCGGCGGGCATCGCTGCCTACCACCGCATGCGCCTTGCCACGTGGGTCGCGCTGAGCGCCTGTGTGCTGGTGGCCTGCTGGTTGCTGGGTGCCAACCTCACCGCCACCATCGTCGCTGCCGTATTGGTGGTGCTGGTGTCGGCGCCTGTGTTGCTGCCGTTCCTGCGCAAGCCGCTGCTGACCACGCCGCTGATGGGCTTCTTCCGCAAGGTGCTGCCGCCGCTGTCGCAGACCGAGCGCATCGCGCTGGAAACCGGCTCGGTGGGCTTCGAAGGCGAGCTGTTCACCGGCGACCCGGATTGGCAGAAGCTGCTCAACTATCCCAAGCCACAGCTGACCGCCGAAGAGCAGGCGTTCCTGGATGGCCCGGTCGAAGAGCTGTGCAAGATGGTCAACGACTGGGAGATCACCCATGTCCACGCCGATCTGCCGCCGGAGCTGTGGGACTACATCAAGAAGCAGAAGTTCTTCGGCATGATCATTCCGAAGCAGTATGGCGGCCTGGGTTTCAGCGCGCTGGCGCACCACAAGGTGATCCAGAAGCTGTCCTCGATCTCCAGCGTGGTCAGCTCCACCGTCGGTGTGCCCAATTCGCTCGGGCCGGGTGAGCTGCTGCTGCATTACGGTACGCCGGAACAGAAGGACTATTACCTGCCGCGTCTGGCGGTGGGCGCCGAAGTGCCGTGCTTCGGCCTGACCGGCCCGTTCGCCGGCTCCGATGCGACCTCGATCCCGGACTACGGCATCGTCTGCAAGGGCGAGTGGAATGGCGCCAACGTGCTCGGCGTCAAGCTCACCTTCGACAAGCGTTACATCACCCTGGCACCGGTGGCGTCGCTGATCGGCCTGGCGTTCCGCATGTACGACCCGGAAGGCTTGATCGGCGACAACAAGGACATCGGCATCACCCTGGCGCTGTTGCCGCGCGAGACGCCGGGAGTGGAAATCGGTCGCCGGCATTTCCCGTTGAATTCGACCTTCCAGAACGGCCCGATCCGTGGCAACGAGGTATTCATTCCGCTCAGCCAGTTGATCGGTGGCGTGGACATGGTCGGCAAGGGCTGGAACATGCTCAACGAATGTCTGGCGGTGGGCCGTTCGATCACCCTGCCCTCCACGGCCAGCGGCGGCGGCAAGTACGCGGCGGTGGTGACCGGTGCGTATGCGCGCATCCGCAAGCAGTTCGGTCTGTCGATCGGCCGCTTCGAGGGCGTGGAAGAAGCGCTCGCACGGATCGGCGGCAAGGCCTATGCGATCAGTGCGCTGTCGCAGGCCACGGCGGCGGCGGTGGATCGTGGCGATGTGCCGTCGGTGCCGTCGGCGATCGCCAAGTACCACTGCACCACCATGGGACGCGAAGTGGTCAGCGACATGATGGATGTGATCGGCGGCAAGGGCATCATCCTGGGGCCGCGCAATTTCGCCGGCCGTGCCTGGCAGTCGGCGCCGATCGGCGTGACCGTGGAAGGCGCCAACATCATGACCCGCAGCCTGCTGATCTTCGGCCAGGGCGCAATCCTGTGCCACCCGTGGGTGATGAAGGAAATGAAGGCGGCGCAGGATCCGGATACGCGCCGTGGTCTGGAAGACTTCGATCAGAGCCTGTTCGGTCACATCCGCTTCGGCATTTCCAACGCGGTGCGCTCGTTCTGGTTCGGCCTGACCGGCGCACGTATCGGCGCTGCGCCGGGCGATGCGTATACGCGTCGTTTCTTCCGCAAGCTGGATCGCTATTCCGCCAACCTGGCGCTGATGGCCGACGTGTCGATGCTGATGCTGGGCGGCAAGCTCAAGTTCAAGGAATCGCTATCCGGTCGCTTGGGCGATGTGCTGAGCCACATCTACCTGACCAGCGCAATGCTCAAGCGCTATCACGACGAAGGCGCACCGGCAGCCGATCAGCCGCTGCTGGCCTGGGCCTTCCACGACAGCGTGCACAAGATCGAAACCGCGCTGTCGGCCGCGCTGCGCAACTTCCCGATCCGTCCGGTGGGTTGGCTGATGTGGGTGCTGATCTTCCCGCTGGGTCGTCGTGCCGAAGCGCCGGGCGACCGTCTGGGGCACCGCGTGGCATCGATTTTGATGACGCCGAACGAGGCACGCGATCGCTTGGGACAGGGTGTGTTCCTGACCCCGTGTGCCAACAATCCCGGCGGCCGTATCGCCAGCTATCTGGCCAAGGCCGTGCTGGCCGAGCCGGTGGAGCGCAAGTTCCTCAAGGCGCTCAAGACCAAGGGCATCGAAGCACTGGATTTCCCCGCGCAGCTGGACGAGGCCGTGGCCGAGGGCGTGATCACCATCGACGAGCGCAAGCAGCTGGAAGAGTTGCGCGCGATCATGATGGACACGATTACCGTGGACGACTTCGATCCGCATGAGTTGCGTGCGGCCAGCTACTACGACAAGCCGCAGGCACAGCAGCCGCGCGAAGCGGCGTAAGGCGCAGGCCAAGGTGACAACCAGACAGCGGCGGGCTTCGGCCCGCCGTTGTCGTTTATGGAGATTGGCTACTGTGGAGACCGACCATCTCGCGGCTGCGTTGCCTGCCGCCAGCGTTTTCGACCAGTTCGCGACAACTGCAATTCCAGCGAGCTTTTTGGTAGGAGCGGGCTTGCCCGCGATGAAGCTTCACCGGTAACGCCTCATCGCGGGCAGGCCCGCTCCTACAGACAGCGAGCAAGCCGCCTCAGCGCGGCAACCACAGCAACGCCAGGGCAATCAACGCGGGCAAGGCCTGCACGAAAAAAATGCGGCGGTTGACGCTGTAGGCGCCGTAGCAACCTGCCACGACAACACAGCCCAGAAAGAAGCTCAGCACATCCTCGCGTGTCTGCAGCGCGCCCCAGAACAGGCCCGCCGCCAGGAAACCGTTGTACAGGCCTTGATTGGCGGCCAGCACGCGCGTGGCCTGCGCCTTCTCGAGGGTATTGCGGAAGGTCTTCAGGCCCAGCGGCCGCGTCCACAGCACCATTTCCAGTACCAGGATGTAGACGTGCAGCAGAGCGACGCACAGGCCGGCGACGATGGCGAACAGGGACATGGCAGATCGGCGTGATGGATGTGGCGGCCAGCATAGCGGCGATTGCGGCCCTGCTGTCCAGAGCAGGCGATGGAACCCAGCGCGCCGGCGAGAGATGGGAGATGTGCAGGACCTGCAGGCACGATCGGAGCATCGCGATTGCGGACATCGGCGGCGTGTCCTGCGATGGTTGTTGGGCGGGCACAGGTGCTGCAGCCAAGTTGCAGATCAAGCGCTCTACACCTGATCTATCTGCTCGCCACACTCGCCCAAAGGCAAACGCGGCTAGTTCAAACAGCGGCATCGCTAATGCATGTCATGCCCTGCTTGCCTGTGCACACCGACCATCTCGACCGGTCCTTGCCCGCCCATCATCGCGGGACCTTACGCGGCATGGATGCCGCGTAAGAGCCTATATGGACGTACTTGCGGCGTGTCCCGCGAGGGTGGGCGGGCAAGGACCCTGCAGCAAACAAAGCCTCCAGGGCGCGGCGAGGACACCGCACCGGTTGCCGGCTGTTTTGTTGAACACCATGCACACCGACTAGCTCGACCGGTCCTTGCCCGCCCACCGTCGCGGGACCTTACGCGGCATGGATGCCGCGTAAGAGCCTACACGGACGTACTTGCGGCGTGTCCCGCGAGGGTGGGCGGGCAAGGGCCCTGCAACCAAGCCGCGGATCAGCCGCTCCAGCCCTGAGATCATCCGCTCTGCAAAAGAGCTACCAATACTGTCCAACTACTCGAAGGCAACAGAGATTTCGCTGCCTTGAAGTGGCCGACAAAACGTCGCGAGTAATGCGCAGGCAGATATGCACGGCGCTCTCAGAACCAGTGGTACACGCCGTACCCAGCAACAGTCGCGTCCGCCTGATGGCGGCAAGTAGTTTTGCCAGCCATTCTTAGTCGGACACCTGCGTTGCGGTCTGCGCATCGCGCTCGGCAGGCAGCTTGCGCGCCTCGCGCAGCAGACCGAATGCGCCCAGTGTCATGCCCGAGGCCACCAGCAGACCGACGCCGAACACTGCGCTGGAGCCGAATGCCGACACCAGCTTGTGCACCCACACGAAGGTGAGGTCGCCACCGCGGTAGATCACGGTGTCGATGGCCGCGCCGGCCTTGTAACGCCATTCCCGGTCGACGCGCGTGTACAAGGTCTCGCGCGCCGGCTTGGCCAGTGCGAACTCGCTGGAGCGGGTGATCACCTGCACGATCGCGATCATCATCGGCAACGGCGAAGCCGTCAGCACGGCATAGCCCAGCGTGATCGCCACGCCCGGAATCAACAGCGCCGGTGCGATACCGAAACGCGACAACAGCGCGCGCGTCACCAGCAGCTGCAACACCAGCGTGAGCGCGTTGATCGCCAGATCGATGCTCGCGTAATACGCGGTGGCTGCCGCTGCGTCGGTGTATAGACGCCGTACCAGCGCTGCCTGCTCGTTGTAGAGCAAGGTGCCGACGCCCACACCGAACAACACCATGAAGGCCAACCAGCGCAGCAACGGCTCGCGCACGATCAACTTGAGCCCGCCGAGCACATCGCCGCCCATCGGCACTTCGCCGGAGCTCAGCTGTCGCTCCTGCTCGCGCGCAACCGCCCACAAGCGCAGACGCAGCACGCAGACCACGCACACCGTCAGAAACCCGGCCGACACCAACATCAGATGCGCGATGCCGATGCGCTCGACCAGGGTGCGGGTGAGGATCGGCCCGAGAAACGCGCCCAGCGTGCCGGCCGCACCGATGTAACCGTAGTAGCTGCGCGCTTCGGCATTGCTGAAGACGTCGGCCATGAAGCTCCAGAACACCGCCACCGCAAACAGGTTGAAGACGGTCACCCACAAAAAGAACGCCATGCCGCGCCCGGGCACCCCGCTATCGAACAACACGTAGAACAGCAGCAGGGTCGCGATGAAGAAGCCATACACCACCGGCAGGAACACCCGGCGCGGATAGCGGCTGACCAGTGCGCCGTAGACCGGCTGCAGCAGCACCATGATCAGGAAGGTGCAGGTAAACAGCACCTGCAGGGTGAAGTCCTTGAGCGGCATGCCATGCGCGGCGAAAAAGGCGATCATGCCGGTGGGAAAGATCGCTTCCACATCCGCCGAGGCGCTCATCGCCTCGCGCACCGGGCGCAGCACGTAATACCCGCTGAGCAGGCAGAAGAAATACAGAAAACTCCACGCCAGTGGCGGCGAGCTGCGCAACGCGCCGCTCAAACGGCCTGCCGCAGACTGCGACGAAGAAAATCGGCTGGTCATGGTGAACAAATCGCCTGCACAAACGGGCCCGACAGCGAGGACATGGCAGCGGCGGCACCCGCGAAGGAAGCGCGCAAGTTAGCCGATGCGGCGCAGCACCACCAGCGCCGCGGTGCAGAACACAACGGACTGATCGTGCATCCAGACGGCACGCCGCTTGCAGCCACATCTGCATAGGTGCCGAGGCGTACTCGAAGCGCTCCGCGCCGCCCGATTTCTGAACCTAAAATCATCAATAGGATCAATATGATGCCCATTCATCTTCTGGCAGTTTGTGCTATTGCGAAGCGCGGCGCTAGAATCGCCGGAGGCAGGGAACAGGCGGGACAACCATGACTGAAATGCGCAGGCCCCGACGGTTTCGTCCGTTGGCCATCGGGCTGCTCGGGGCGTTATTGCCCCTGGCCCTCTCTTCCACCGCGCAGACGCCCGCGCCAGCTGCCTTTGCGCTGCAGCCGGCCACCGCCGCACAGTCGCCCACCGCTCCGCTGCAATATCGCGCCTCGCTTCCGGCCAGCCGTGTGCTGGCACCGGCGGCCGGCTTCGATGTGGCCGCGTTCGAATCGATGGCCAATCAGTTGACCTACGGCAACCGCGTGCCCGGCATTGCGATGGCGATCGTGCAGGGCGGCAAGGTGCTCAGCGCGCGCGGCTATGGCGTCACCGACGTCAATCATCCGCAGCCGGTCGATGGCCACACCGTGTTCCGTCTTGCTTCGCTGTCCAAGGCGTTCGCAAGCACCATGGCCGGCCTGCTGGTCAACGACGGCGTGCTGCGTTGGGACAGCAAGGTGGTCGATTACGTGCCCGGCTTCCAGCTCAGCGATAACGTCGCCACCCATCAACTCACCGTCGCCGAGGTGCTCAGCCACCGCGTTGGCCTGACCCGCAACGCCTACGACCGCGATATCGAATCCAACGTCGACTACTACTCGCTCAGCCACAAGCTCGCCGCTGCGCCCTTGCGCTGCGCGCCGGGCGATTGCTATGCGTATCAGAACGTGGCCTTCAGCCTGGTCGGCGATGTGGTGTTCGCCGCTTCCGGCAGCTTCTATGAGCAGTCGGTGGAACGCCGCATCTTCAAACCGTTGGGCATGAACGATGCGAGCATGGGCCTGGCCGGCATCCAGGCCAGCCCGCATGCGGCACGCCCGCATGTGCGCAGCCGCGGCGGTTGGGTGGCACTGACGCCCAAGCCGACCTACTACCGCCTGGCGCCCGCTGCCGGCGTCAACGCCAGCGCCAGCGACATGGCGCAGTGGTTGCTCGCACACACCGGTCACCGCACCGACGTGCTGCCTGCGCCGCTGCTGGCGACGCTGCACGCGCCGTTGATCTCCACACCGGGCGAGATGCGCTCGGGTTGGCGCCACGAGCGTGTGGACGCTGCCAGCTACGCGCTGGGCTGGCGCGTGTTCGATTACGCCGGCCATCAAGTCATCTTCCATGCCGGCGCGGTGCAGGGGTATCGCGGCCTGGTCGCGCTGCTGCCCGAGCGCGACCTTGGCATCGCCATCATGTGGAACGGCGAGAGCGGCCTGCCGTCGGGCATGCTGCCGACGATTCTGGATCGCGCACTCGGCCTGCCGGCCAAGCGTTGGCTGGACATCGACGTGGATGGCGACTTCGGCAGCGAGAACATGCTGGCCGAGCGCCCCGACCCTGCCGGCAAGGGCGCCTCGTCCGGCAAGTCGGTGGCATCGCCGCGCTGAGTTGGCGTTTGCAGCGATTCAAGACAGAGGCGGCTTCGGTCGCCTTTGTTGTTTTTGGCGTTCGCGATTATTGAGAGCGACCCAATAAAAAAGCTCCCTCCCCGCTGGGCGTCGGGGAGAGAGCTCGATGTTTACGGCGATCGGGTGTTGCAGATCAGATCAGCGGCGCCGGAGTTGCGGGCAGCGCGACCGGAGCGGCCTTCTTCTTGCGAACGGCCGGCTTCTTCTTGGCGACCTTCTTTACGGCAGTCTTCTTGGTGGCGGACTTCTTGGTCGCCTTCTTCGGAGCTGCTGCTTTCTTGGCGGTCTTCTTGACTGCTTTCTTGGCGGCCGTCTTCTTGGTCGCCTTCTTGGCAGTCTTCTTCACTGCCTTCTTCGCGGTCTTCTTCACTGCCTTCTTGGCGGCAGTCTTCTTGGTTGCCTTCTTGGCAGTCTTCTTCACTGCTTTCTTGGCGGTTGCCTTCTTGGCAGTCTTCTTGACGGCCTTCTTGGCAGCAGCCTTCTTCACTGCCTTCTTAGCGGTTGCCTTCTTGGCGACCTTCTTGACTGCCTTCTTGGCGGCAGTCTTCTTCACTGCCTTCTTGGCGGTGGGTTTCTTTTTTGCAGCTTTTTTAGTGGCCATGTAATTGGCTCCTCGTCAGTGAACTATGGAGGTGAAACGCCCAGTTGAACCAAACCCCGCGACGGCATGCCGTCGTCGGGAACCATCCGCAGGTGATGCGCGACGGGACGGATACAGAAACACCCGCATCGAACGGCGACACGGGTGCGTGATCGGAACGGCTGCTGCTTTTTTGGAGAGAAGCGGACCCGACTCCACCGTGGATAGCGCTTCGGTGGACATCTGGAACAAGCGTGTCGGCTTGATGTCGATTCTGCTCACTCTCTTTCGCAGCAACGTCTGCTGGGCGAAACCTAATCACGCTTTTTTTTACTGTCAACACTCTTTTGCAATTTTTTTTCAGCCCGCCATCGCAATGCGGCGCGTCGAGGTGATCCAGACAGGCCTTGCACTGGCATGCGCGTGCGAGCGACGCGCGCATTCGTTCAATAGGGTTTTCAGAAAACCACTTCTTTTGTGCTGTTTTTTTGAAGCGGTCAAAAATGCAGCGACTGGATCGGCATGACGGACCCTTCGCAAGGTGCAAGGCAGTGATGTCTCGCGTCGCCTGTCCGCCAGCTGAAAATTTTTTATCCAACGACTGCGCTTGGGGCGTCGCATCAGCGTAAATGCGCAAACTTATTGCGCCCTTCGATCGCCTTGCATGCGTCTGCATGGACGACGCGACGCATGCATGCATGCCTTGCATCGCGTCCAACGATCGACCATCGATGCATGCGAGCGCCAGTTTTTTCACCACGCACACGCCGTGTCCTCACGATTGGCTCACGCCAGAAATCCGACGCGCCTGCATGCGGACATCCTTCGACGCTGTGGTGGTGATGCGTGCCTGGCGCGTGCGGTGTTTTTCGATCGGCCGCCGAGCACGGCGACGGAGACCGGCACCTGGCATGCAGGCATCGTTCGAGGACTCGGCAACGCGGCAGTTCGCTGGCCACTGCAATCGATACCGGCGCGCCGGCGCCAGCGTGGCGTGCAAAAAAAATGGCCGCTCCAGGAGCGGCCATCCGAGGTTGCGATGTGCCAGACGCGATCAGTGCGCGTCTTCTTCCAGCAGCTCGGCATAGTCGTCCGGCGACAGCAGGTCGTTGAGCTCTTCCTTGTCGTCGAGTTCGACCACGAAGATCCAGCCATCGCCGTAAGCGTCTTCGTTGATGGTTTCCGGCTTGTCGCTGAGTGCGCTATTGACCTCGACGACGGTGCCGCTGACCGGGCTGTAGACGTCGGAGGCGGCCTTGACCGACTCCACCACTGCCGCGCCGTTGCCGGCCTGCACGGTGTCGCCGACGCCCGGCAGTTCGACGTAGACCAGGTCACCCAGCAAGCCCTGCGCGTGGTCGGAGATACCGACGGTCACACGGCCGCTGTTTTCGACGCGGGCCCACTCGTGGGATTTGAGGAACTTGAGGTCGCCAGGGATCTCGCTCATGTGTGCTCCGGGGAAACTGGGGTTAGGGACAGGTGGCTAGTTTAGACCGCGCGACAAGACAGGTGCACGCGCGTGCAGGGCTGCTTGCTTGCTACCGATGTTGCGCACTGCCGACCGTCTGCACGCCCGGCAGCGTTTGACTCATTGCCCAAGCACGCCGGGCTGTGCCTGGCCATCGCGCACGAACGGAAACTTCACCGCGCGCAACGGCACCTGCTTGCCGCGGATGTCCACGCGCAGGTCGTCGATGCTGCCGGCCGGCACGCGCGCGAACGCGATCGCCTTGCCGAGCGTGGGCGAGAAGGTGCCGGACAGGATCTCGCCTTCGCCGCTGGCGGTGAACACGCTCTGGCCGTGCCGCAGCACGCCCTTCTCATCCATCACCACACCGATGAGTTGGCGCGGCGCGCCCTGCGCCTTTTGCGCTTCGAGCACGGCGCGACCGATGAAGTCGCGGCCTTCGTCCAGGGTAATCGTCCATGCCAATGCAGCTTCGTAAGGCGTGACCGCGTCGTCCATGTCTTGCCCGTAGAGATTCATGCCTGCCTCCAGACGCAAGGTATCGCGCGCGCCCAGACCGGCCGGCTTGACGCCTTTCGCGAGCAGCGCGTTCCAGAACGCAACCGCCGCGTCCTGCGGCAACACGATTTCGAAACCGTCTTCGCCGGTGTAGCCGGTGCGTGCGAGGAACAGTGCGATGCCATCGCGCGAACGCGTCTGCAGGGCGGCGAAACGGCCGAGCTTGCTGGCTGCAGCGCTGTCTGCAGGATCCACCAGCTCGATGACCTTGGCGCGTGCGTTGGGCCCTTGCACGGCGATCATCGCAAAGTCGCTGCGCTCTTCCACGCGCACATCGAAGCGTGCGGCCTGCTCGCCGATCCACTGCAGATCCTTTTCGCGGGTGGCGGCGTTGACCACCAGGCGGAAGAACTCTTCGCTCATGAAATAGACGATCAGGTCGTCGATCACCCCGCCCTGCGGGTTGAGCATGCAGGTGTACAGCGCCTTGCCGGAGACCTTGAGCTTGTCTACCGAGTTGGCCAGCAGGTAGCGCAGAAATTCGCGCGCGCGCGCGCCGTGCAGATCGACCACGGTCATGTGGCTGACGTCGAACATACCGGCGTCGCGACGCACCTGATGGTGCTCGTCCAGCTGCGAGCCGTAATGGATCGGCATGTCCCAACCGCCGAAGTCGACCATCTTGGCGCCGAGCGCACGATGGGTGTCGTTGAGGATGGTCTTCTGGGTCATGCGCGCCGGTCCAAGGGAAAGAGGACCATTATCGCCGCCCGGCCGCGCTTGCGGGAACGGCGTGTTCGCCGCGCCGCAGCAATTTACGCGGCCACTCCTGCGGGCTGCCATCGAGTCCCTGCATCCGCACGTTGCGATGATCGGCGCCGTCGCCAGCGTGGCGCTGCATCAGCCGCACTACCTCGCCATGCGCGCGATCAGACGCTGCGCGGCGAAAACATGATGATGGCCACGCCAAGCAGGCAACAGGCGGCGCCCAATAGATCCCAACGCGTCGGCGTCACCCGGTCCACCCACCACAACCACAACAAGGCGCTGGCGATGTAGACGCCGCCATAGGCCGCATACACGCGCCCGCTGGCCTCGGGATGCAGGCTCAACAACCACACGAAGATGGCAAGGCTCAACGCGGTCGGCAGCAACAACCAGATGCTGCCGTCTTTGCGCAGCCATAGATAAGGTAGGTAGCAACCGACCAGTTCGGCGACCGCGGTGGCTGCGAACAGCAACAGCGTGGCCGCTGCGGAATTCATGCGCGGTCTGGCTTGTCGAAATCTTGCTTGTTCAAATCCTGCTGGTCGCGGTCTGCCTGATGCGGGTCGGAGGCATCGAGACCTTGCTCGCCGACCACTGACTGATAGGTGGCAGGTTTGCCAGCGACCAGCTGGTCGAAAGCAGCCGGATCCTCGCCTCGCTCGCCGCGCTTGACCTGTTGCCACAGCGCTTCCTGTTGGTCCAGGGACAGTGCTGCCAGGTTGGTGTCTGCGGTCTGCGCCAGCGCTTCCATGGCGCGAAAGCGGCGCTCGAACTTGAGATTGGCGTGGCGCAGTGCGGCGCCCACATCGACCTTGGCGTGCCGTGCCAGGTTGGCGCAGACGAACAACACATCGCCAAGCTCGTCTTCCAGCCGTGCCTGGTTGTCGGCGACCGGGCCGCGTGCGAACTCCACGCGCAACTCTTGGATTTCTTCCTGCAGTTTTTCCAGCACCGGTGCAGGGTTGGGCCAATCGAAGCCGACCCGCGCCGCGCGCGACTGCAACTTGGTGGAGCGTTGCCACTCCGGCAGGCCGCGTGCGATACCGGCAAGTGCGGAGTCGTCCTGATGGCCGGCTGCACGCCGTTCTTCGCGCTTGATCTGCTCCCAGTTGGCGCTCACGGCCTGCGCGCCGTCGAGCTGTTGATTGGCGAAGACATGCGGGTGGCGACGCACCAGCTTGTCGCTGAGTGTGGCGACCACGTCGGCAAAGTCGAATGCGCCCTGCTCTGCTGCCATCTGTGCATGGAAGACCACCTGCAGCAGCAGGTCGCCCAACTCGTCGCGCAGGCCCGTCAGGTCGTTGCGATCGATGGCGTCGGCGACTTCGTAGGCTTCTTCGATCGTGTAGGGCGCAATGCTGGCGAAGGTCTGCTCCACATTCCAGGGACAGCCGTGCTGGCGATCGCGCAGACGCGCCATCAACTGCAGCAGATGCTGGATGTCGCCGGTGGGCGGGGTCTGAGGCATAGCGACGCTCATACCAGCCAACTGCGCCACGGCAGATTCGGATCGCCCAGCGCGATGAAATCACCGTTGAGCAAGGTGTCGCGGCGGTTGTAGCGGAACGGCTTGCCGGAGCCGCCCGCCAGCAATACGCCGCCGGCGGCATGCAGCACACACTGGCCGGCAGCGGTGTCCCACTCGGAAGTGGGGCCGAAGCGTGGATAGACGTCGAGATCGCCTTCGGCGATGCGGCAGAACTTCAACGACGAGCCCTGCGCCACCACATCGATCTCGCCCATGCGCTCCAGTGCGGCCGCGGTGCGCGTGTCGCGGTGCGAGCGGCTGGCGGCCACCCGCAATGGAGTAGCGGCGGGCGTGCGCGTCTGCAGCATTTCGTCGCGGAGGCCATCGCGGCGGTAGGCATTCTCGCCACGCGCCGCGTACCAGACCCGGCCATCGACCGGCGCCTGCACCACGCCGAGCACGGGCGCGCCCATGTGGATCAGCGCGATGTTGACGCTGAACTCGCCGTTGCGCTTGACGAACTCGCGGGTGCCGTCGAGCGGGTCGACCAACCAGTAACTGGCCCAGTACTGGCGTTCTTCCCAGGCGATGTGCGCGGATTCTTCCGACAGCACCGGCACGTCGGGCGTGACCCGGCGCAGCGCATCGACGATGACGCGATTGGCGGCCAGGTCGGCCTGGGTCAGCGGGCTGGCGTCGTCCTTGATCTGCACCGCGAAGTCCTGCGCGTAGACCTGCATGATCGCCTCACCCGCCTCGCGGGCGATGGCGATCACGGTTTCGCGCAGTTCCATCGGAATGCGGATCATGGATTGCGCTCCAGCCACTCGCGCGCAATGAACAGGGCAGCCAGCGAACGGCCTTCGGAGAAATCGTCGCGCAGCATCAAGTCGTCCAGACGGGCAATCGGCCAGGGAATCACTTCCATCTCTTCGGGCTCGTCGCCAACCAGCCGTTCGGAGTAGAGATCGCGCGCCAGCACCAGCCAGGATTGGTGACTCATATAAGTAGGAGCGAGCGTCATCGCGCGCAGCACCTGCACCTGGCGCGCGCCGTAACCGGCTTCTTCCTTGAGTTCGCGGTCGGCCGCCTGCTCCGGCGTCTCGCCGGCATCGATGCGGCCCTTGACCAGACCCAGCTCGTAGCGATGCACGCCGGCGGCGTACTCGCGCACCAGCAGCACGGTCTGCGCATCCAGCATCGGCACCACCACCACCGCGCCGTGGCCCTGGCTGAGTTGGCGTTCGTACAAGCGGCGCTCGCCGTTGGAAAATTCCAGATCCAGTTGCTGGCGACGGAACGGCCCGTCACCGAGATCGGTGATCTTGTGGATGGTCGGCAGACGCGGGCTCATGCGTGACACGCAGCGGCTGAGGCGACCGATAGAATAGGCGGATGCATCGACATGTTCATGAGCCCGAAATCCTAGCAGACCCGGCAGCCTCTCAAGCTGCCGAACATTGGCGGCAACGCGATCTTGAGGTGCTGTGGCACCCCTGCACGCAGATGCGCGAGCACCCGCACACACTTCCACTCGTGCCGATCGCACGTGGCGACGGGGCGTGGCTGGTCGGCTACGACGGCCGCCACTATCTGGACGCGGTCAGCAGTTGGTGGACCAACCTGTTCGGCCACACCGAAGCGCGCATCGGCGCGGCCATCGCGCGCCAGGCCGGCGAGCTGGAGCAGGTGATGCTGGCCGGCTTCACCCATGCGCCGGCAGTGCAACTGGCCGAGCGCCTGCTGGCGATTGCGCCACGTCAGGCCGGCCGCGCGCCGCTATCTAAAGTGTTCTATGCCGACAATGGGTCGGCCGGCGTGGAAGTGGCGCTGAAGATGGCCTTCCATTATTTCCACAACCGCGGCGAGCATCGCCGCACCCGCTTCGTGGCCCTGGAAAACGGCTACCACGGCGAGACCATCGGCGCGCTGTCGGTCGGCGACATTCCGCTGTACCGGCGCGTGTATGCGCCGCTGCTGCTGGAATCGATCTTTGCGCCTTCGCCGGATGCGTATCTGGCCGAGCCCGGGCAGAGCGCAGAAGACTATGCGCTGCAAGCCGCCGATGCGTTGCAGGCGTTGTTCGAACGATCGCCCGGCGAGATCTGCGCACTGATCCTGGAGCCGCGCGTGCAATGCGCAGGCGGCATGCGCATGTATCACCCGGCTTACCTGCGGCGTGCGCGCGAACTGTGCGACGCGCATGGCGCGTTCTTGATCGCCGACGAGATCGCCACCGGCTTCGGCCGCACCGGCACCTTGTTCGCCTGCGAGCAGGCCGGTGTCATGCCTGACCTGCTGTGTCTGTCAAAGGGATTGACCGGTGGCTTTCTGCCGTTGTCGGCGGTGCTGGCCACGCAGCAGTTGTACGACGCGTTTCTCGATGATTCGCGCGAACGTGCGTTTCTGCATTCGCATAGCTACACCGGCAATCCGCTGGCCTGTGCGGCGGCACTGGCCACGTTGCAGATTTTTGCAGACGACGATGTGATTGCGCGCAACCAGCACACGGCCGCGCGCATGCGCGCACTGGCCGCGCAGATCGGCGAACACCCCGCCGTGGCGGACGTGCGCCAGGCCGGCATGATCGTGGCGTTCGAGCTTGCCCAGGGAGGCGACAAACGCACGCCGTTCCCGGCAGCGGCGCGGGTGGGCCTGAAGGCCTATCGCGCGGCCCTCGACAAGGGCGTGGTGCTGCGGCCGCTCGGCGATGTGCTGTACTGGATGCCGCCGTACTGCGTGGACAAGGCACAACTTGCGCTACTGGCTGCCACCACCCGCCATGCCATCGAGGAGGCCGTTGCATGCGCCTGACCCGCTCGCATGTCGCGCTGCCACTGCACTGCGATCAGGAGGTGACGCTGCCCGAAGAGTCAGCCAATCACCTGCTGCGTGTGCTGCGGCTGCGCGAGGGCGATGCCTGCATCCTGTTCAACGGCGATGGCAGCGACTACCACGCACGCATCACGCTGGCCGGCAAGCGCGAGGCACGCGCACGGGTGGAACGTGCGCAGCCGCTGTGCAACGAATCGCCGTTGTCGATCACCTTGATCCAGGGGATCGCACGCGGCGAGAAGATGGATCTGATCCTGCAGAAGGCGACCGAGCTGGGGGTTGCGGCGATCGTGCCGGTCAACGCCGAGCGTACCGAGGTCAAGCTGGATCCGGCGCGGATGGAAAAACGCGTGACGCATTGGCGCAGCGTGGTGATCTCGGCCTGCGAGCAATCCGGGCGTGCACGCGTGCCCACGGTGGCTACGCCACTGGGCCTGCTGGACGCGGCGCAGACCAGCGAGCCGCATGCGTTACGGCTGACCCTGGACCCGCATGGCGAGCATCGCCTGGCCACGCTGCCGGTCGCCGCGCAACAGGCTGTGATCGTCGCGATCGGACCGGAAGGCGGCTGGTCGCCGCGCGACCGCGCAATCCTCGGCGGGGCCGGTTTCAGCGGGTTGCAATTGGGTCCACGCATTCTGCGCACCGAAACCGCAGGGCTTGCGGCGATTGCGGCGCTGCAGTCGCGGTTTGGGGATCTATAGGGCGGCGATGCTGCGGGTCATCTGACGCTCGCTCTACATCGTAGGAGCGCCCTCTGGCGCGATGAAGCGTTATCGACAATGCCCATCGCGCCCAAGGGCGCTCCTACGGCACTGCGGAATTGGTCGGCTCGGTGCAGACAGATTGCTGCACCGAGCGATGCGCGATGCTCAGCGCCCGTGCTGCAAAAACCAGCTGGCGGCGCCGATCACACCGAGCTGGCCGTGGTCGACGATGCTGACCGGCACCTGCTCCAGCGCCGGACGCAAGGCGCCCTTGTCGAGCAGGCGCGCGACGAAGTCGCTTTCCGCGATGAAGGTGGCGATCTGCGGCAGGAAGCCGCCAGCCAGATACACACCGCTGCGCACGCCGTACAGCAGGATCATGTCGCCGACCACGCTCCCCATGAAACCGCAGAACGCCTGCAAGGCATCGCGTGCCAACGTGTCGTTACCGGCCAATGCGGCGGCGGTGACATCGGACGGGCTGGCGTGTACGGCCGGCTCGCCGCGCAGTGCGGCCAGCGCGGTATAGAGATTCAACAAGCCCGGGCCGGAAAGCAGATGTTCGGTGGCCACGTGCGTGCGCGTGCGGCGCAGTTGCTGCAGTAACGCCACTTCCAGATCGCTAGCTGCCGCCAGTGCGGCGTGGCCGGCTTCGGTCGGCAATACCACCGCGTTGGCGCCGTTGGGAATCCACAACGCTGCGCCCAACCCGGTGCCTGGGCCCAGGATCAGCGCCGGACCCGCTGCACCTTGCGGAGGGCCAGACAACTGCAGGACCTGATTGCCGACCATGTAATTGGCTGCATAGGCGACCGCTTCGAAATCGTTGACCAGATGCAAGGCCTGCATGCCGAGCTGGCTGCGGATCTGCTCCGGTGCCAGCACCCACGGAAGATTGGCGGTGATCACGCTGCCGTCTTCCAGCGCGTAACCGGCGCTGGCGATGACGCCGCGCTTCACCGGCGCGCAGCCCAGCTCCGCAAAGAATGCCGACATGATCTCGGCCAGTCCCGGGTAATCGGCGCAGCGGTACTTGCGGTAGTCCAGCACGGTGACCGGCTTGCGTGGATCGATGCTTTCGCACACCAGCGCCAGGCGCACATGCGTCCCGCCCACATCTGCGGCAACGAAGGTTTCGGTGCGCGGAAAAGACACCGCGTCCATTGGGCTGCTTGCGCTCACGCGTTCTCCTGATAAATGGCAGCGGGCCGGTGTCATGCCCCGTTAGCCGACGAACGGTAACGGGTAGACAACGTTGTCAGCAATCGCCCTGTAACGCAACCGTCGCGATCACGATTTATGCAGGGCGCTGTTGATTTCATCATCCATCAAAAATCCTCATCTGTGACAGCGATTTCCGCACAAATCAGCGGCGAGACGCATTGCATTGCGAATTCACCATAGAAACAGCGAATCGCGACGCGAGCGGTCTCACGCCATGCCGCGCACCTGCATCGGCGCAAACGGAACCATGCCGCAAATTTGCTGCATTGCAGCGCAATCGCAGGCGCTTCAGAGATCTGTGACGATGTGTTGACAACGCTGTCAACGCTACGCGAGACTCGATCCAAATCAGGGTTCTGGCAGGAGGGGCCATGGACTGTTCGGGACTGAACATCGGGCCATTCCCTTGCCTGCCGATTCCGGATTCGTGAGTGGTGCGTCACCCGACGTTCGACTCGCTGAAGTCGCATTCGCCACACCGCTTCACCACACGGGGGACACCTCCTCTACCACGCGAATCGCCTGGACCCGCTTCTCACGACGCGTGCCAGCGCAATCACCGCGATCGGTCAGGGCGTGTTGTTTTGCCGGCCACGCCGAGCGCGTTGCGCCCCACTACGGGTCAGGCGCGCTCAAAGCACTAACCAATGAGGTTTAGCCATGCACAGCCGCACCACGACGTTAGCACTCTGTATCACCGCCGCTCTGTACTGCTCCGGCTCTGCCATGGCTGCCGGACAAGAACAGCAGGCCACTTCCAGTGCGCCCTCGGCCACCACCGAGCTGGACACCATCACCGTCACCGGCTACCGCGCGTCGCTGGAGAAGAGCCAGTCGGTCAAGCGCTCGGCCAACTCGATCGTCGATGCGATCAGCGCCGAAGACATCGGCAAGTTCCCGGACATCAACGCTGCCGAATCGCTGTCGCATCTGCCGGGCATCAGCGTCGACCGCCAGTTCGGCGAAGGCGAAAAGGTCAGCATCAACGGTACCGACCCGGCCTTGAACCGCGTGCTGCTCAACGGCCAGACCATCGCCTCGGGCGATTGGGGCGGCAACCCGACCGACACCAGCGGCCGTACCTTCAACTACACCCTGCTGTCGCCGGAAATCATCGGCCTGATGGAGGTCTACAAGACCCCCGAGGCACGCATCGACGAAGGCTCGATCGGCGGTACCGTGATCGTGCACACCCGCAAGCCGCTGGACCTGCCCAAGAACACCATCCGCGGCTCGATCGGCTACAACTACAACGACCGTTCGGAAGAAGGCAACCCGCGCGGCTCGGCGCTGTGGAGCTGGAAGAACGACGACGAGACCTTCGGCGCGTTGATCTCCGCCACGCACGACAAGCAGGACCTGGCGCGCGCCGGTATCGAGTACTTCGGCTACACCACCGGCCAGGGCATTCCGCCGACTGCCACCATTACCGGCGACGGCAGCGATGTGGCCACCGCACGCGTGCCGGCCGGCATCAGCAGCGCGTTCTTTCAGCAGACCCGCGAACGCAGCGGCCTGCAGGGCGCATTGCAGTGGAAGCCGAACGAGCAGAACGAATTCAACCTGACCGGCCTGTACATCAAGGGCAAGTACAACAACTTCAGCCAGGCGCGTTACGTGTGCCCTGCATGTAATGACGACCGCCAGAAGATCACCAGCGCCAATGTGGAAAATGGTGTGGTGACCTCGGCCACGGTCAGCGATGGCGCAGCCGGACAGCCGTACGCGCAGCTGGATGCGAACTACCGCGAGAGCACCGTCACCACCAAGAGCCTGAACCTGCGTCACGACTGGTCCGGCGAGAAGTGGGTGTTCACCAGCCAGATCGGCAGCACGCAGGCCACCGGCGGCAAGAATCCCGAATACCTGATGAAATTCCTGATGCAGGACGGCGGCTACAACTATGCCTTCGATGGTCAGAACACCGCGGTGAACTACGACAACGGCGGCGCCTCGAACTGGGTGTTGCCGGGCAATCCGGCAGGCCTGGCTCCCGGCCAGCAGGGCAATATCCCCGGCACCAACACCGGCATCATGCAGGCCGGCGGTATCGCGTACCAGAAGAGCAAGGACGAGGAAAAGTACTTCCAGTGGGATGCCTCGCGCGACCTGGAACTGGGCCCGTTCACCAAGCTGCAGTTCGGCTACAAGTACATCAACCACAACAACGGCGTGGACGCACGCGGCAACCGCATCAACTCCACCGACGCGGTGTCGCTGACGCAGTTCAATCCGGGTAGCACACCGAGCAGCCTGTACGACGGCCTGGGCGCCAGCGGCGACCTGACCACCTGGCCGACCGCCAGCCTGAACTCGGTGCGCAATTATCTGTTGTCGCAACCGCAAGGCCCGTACCGCACCGATTTCGGCGCCTCGTTCCAGGTCAAGGAAATCACCCAGAACGTCTACACGCAGTTGAACTTCGAATCCGGCCAGTGGCGCGGTAACGTGGGTGTGCGCCTGGTCGACACCACCGACAAGTCCGAGTTCTGGCAGAGCAACGATGGCGGCACCAACTTCGACCGTGTGGCCGAGACCAACGACTATCGCAAGGCGCTGCCGAGCTTCAACATCGCCTACGACATCACCGACGACACCGTGCTGCGCTTCTCGGCAGCCAAGGTCATCGCGCGTCCGCGCTACGCCGATCTGGCCGGCACCTTCACCATCAACAGCGGTACCGGCGATCTGACTGCCAATGGCGGCAACCCGGATCTGAAGCCGTACGAATCCACCAACTACGATCTTGCGGCCGAGTGGTATTTCGCCCCGTCCAGCATGTTGTCCGGTGAAGTGTTCTATCGCGACATCAGCTCCTACATCGTCAGCACCACCACCAGCCAGCAGCTGAATCCGGCACCGCCGGCCATTGCCGGCCTGTATCAGGTCACCACGCCGGTCAACGTGTCGGACGCCAAGGTCACCGGCGTGTCGGTCAATTACCAGCAGACCTTCGGTCTGGGTTTTGGCCTGCAGGCCAACTACACCTTTGCCGAATCCGATTCCAGCTCCGGCTTGAACCTGCCGTACCTGTCGCGCGATACCTACAACGTGATCCCGTACTGGGAACACGGCGACTGGACGGTGCGCGTGAACTACAGCTACCGCTCGAAGTACTTCACCCAGATCGGTCGCCTGCAGTCGCGTGACTTTGCAGATGCCTATAAGCAGCTGGATTTGAACGCCTCGTATCAGATCACCGATTACATGGGCATCACCTTCGGTGCGACCAACCTGCTCGATTCCACCTATCGGGTCTTCAGCAACACCCGCGATACCCCCACGGCGTTCTACAAGAACGGCCGCGGTTATCAGGCCCAGTTGAACTTCAAGTTCTGATGTAGCACCGGCGCGCCACCGACCCTCCACGGTGGCGCGCTTTTTTTGAGCTGTGCGTTGCATGCAGCGCACCGCTCGATGTCGTACCAAGGAGTGGTACTGGCCACGCCCCTTCGCGGTTGAGGGAGCATGGCCAGGCCCGCTTTCGCCATCCACGTGCCGGCTGCACTGCAACCGACATGTCTCGCTTGAAGGAGTGCAGTTCCCATGACGACCGATAGCCGCCCCGCGGCTCCATCCCGCCGCCACGCCGGAGCTGCACCCAGAACGCGAATGCTCGCGCTCGGTCTGCTGCTTGCGTTGCCTGCTGCCACGCTCAGCGCGCAATCGCCAACCGCGCCAACCGCCACCACGCTCAGCCCCGAACAGATCGACCAGCAGTGGCTCAGCGCCACCGCCAAGTACGCGCCCGAGCGCGAGCGGTTGGTGCGCGAAGCCGAAGCCGGCGCGCGCAAGGGCCCGTTCCGTCCCGACTGGGCCGCACTCAAGGCCTACCAGTCGCCGGCGTGGTACGACAATGCCAAGTTCGGCATCTTCATCCATTGGGGCGTGTTCTCGGTGCCGGCGTTCGGCAGCGAGTGGTATTCGCGCAACATGTATCTGCAAGGCTCCAAGGAATTCGCGCACCACGTGGCGACTTACGGGCCGCAGGCGAGTTCCGGCTACAAGGATCTGATTCCCAAATTCACCGCGCCCAAGTTCGACCCGAATGGCTGGGCCAAACTGTTCCGCGAGTCCGGCGCGCGTTACGTGGTGCCGGTGGCCGAGCACCATGACGGCTTCGCGCTGTACGACTCCAAGCTCTCCGACTGGACTGCGGTGAAGATGGGGCCCAAGCGCGATCTGCTGGGCGAGTTGTCCAAATCGATCCGCGCGCAGGGATTGCACTTCGGGTTGTCCTCGCACCGCGCCGAACATAACTGGTTCTTCGACGGCGGGCGTAAATTCGATTCGGACGTCAATGATCCGCGCTATGCGGCGCTGTATGGCCCGGCGCAGGTGCGCCTGCCGGGCAAGGACGATGCCGATGTGGCCAACGATTGGACGCCGGTGTCGCAGGCCTGGCTGGACGATTGGTTGGCACGCACCACCGAGTTGATCGATACCTATCAGCCGGACCTGATCTATTTCGATTGGTGGATCGCCCACCCCACCTTCCGCAGCAGCCTGCCGACCATGCTGGCGTATTACTACAACCAGGGCGCAGCGCGTACCGAGGCCGATCGCGGCGTGGTGGTGAACTACAAGCTCGGCGCATTCCCCGAAGGCGCCGGCACGCTGGATATCGAGCGCGGCCAGCTCACCGGCATCCATCCCACCCATTGGCAGACCGATACCTCGGTAAGCAATGCCTCGTGGGGTTACATCGAAAACGACACCTACAAATCGCCGACCTTCATCATCCACATGCTGGCCGACGTGGTGGCCAAGAACGGCAACCTGATGCTCAACATCGGCCCGCGTGCCGATGGCTCGATCCCCGAGACCGAGCGCGGCATCCTGCTGGCCATCGGCAAGTGGCTCAAGACCAACGGCGGCGCGATCTACGACAGCAAGCCGTGGCGCGTGTATGGCGAAGGCCCCACCGAAGTGGTGGGCGGCACCTTCCAGGACGTCAAGACCAAGCCGTATACGGCCGAAGATTTCCGCTTCACCACCCGCGACGGCGCGCTGTATGCGATCGAACTCGGCTGGCCGGCCGGCGGCAAGGCGGTGATCCGCTCGCTCACACCCGCCGATGGCGTGCGCGGCGTGACGCTGCTGGCCAATGGCAAGAAGGTGCCGTTCGAGCAGCAAGCCGACGGCCTGCATCTGAGCCTGCCTGCAAAGCCGGTGGGCGAACACGCCTACGTACTGCGCATCGATCTTTCTTCCTCCACTCCCTGACGGATGCTGTTTTCATGAGCAAGCGATTGACCTGGATACTGCTCGCGCTGGCGTTAGCCTGCGCGCCTGCCTTGGCCAAAAACCCCACGGCGTTGTTCTATCTGATGAACACGCAGAAATCGACCAACTCGTTCATCGCCAACGTCGACAAGATCGATGTGGTGGTGCCGACCTGGTACGGCGTGGATCAGAACGGCCTGGTCAACGGTACCCCCAACACCTACCTGTACGACATCGCCAAGCAGAACAAGCTGCGGGTGATGCCGATCCTGTCGATGACCACCGGCCGCGACGGTTTCCACAAGCTGATGCACGACGAAGCGGCCAAGAAGCGCATGATCGAGTCGCTGCTGATCCACGGCAAGCAGCACAAGTACTACGGCTTTCAGTTCGATTTCGAAAACATCGCCTGGACCGACCGCGACGCCTACACGCTGATGGTCAAGCAGACCGCCGATGCGCTGCACAAGGCCGGTTTCAAGATGTCGGTGGCGGTGGTGCCGAATGCGCCGGGCCATGCCGAAGGCGGCCAGTTCTCCAAGTGGATGTGGGAATACTGGCGCGGTGCGTACGACCTGAAGGCGCTGGGCCAGGCCGCGGATCTGGTCAGCATCATGACCTACGACCAGCACACCCGCTGGACCACGCCCGGCCCGGTCGACGGCATGGTGTGGATGAAGAAGCACCTGGATTACGCCATCACCCAGGTGCCGAAGGAAAAGCTCTCGCTCGGCATCGCCACCTACGGCTACCGCTGGTACACCGGCAACCCGGTCAAGGAAGACGGCACCGAAGCGTCGAACATCGCGGCAACCTATATCGATGCCGACGAATCGTTCCCGCTGGCGATCGAACAGAACGCCACCGTGCAGTGGGATCCGGTCGAGCAGGAATCGTGGTTCTACTTCTACCGCGACGACATGCGCGAGTGGGTGTTCCGCCCGGATGCGCGCAGCTTCAAGGCGCGCTACGAAATGGTGAAGCAGTACGGTCTGGAAGGTTTCAGCTGCTGGGTGCTGGGCGCCGAAGACCCGAAGGTGTGGGACGAGTTGCCGAGCGCGCAGCGCTAAGAGCAACCAACAAACCCACTGCGCTCACCGCCAGCCGGGCGCGGTTCGGTGCTTGAATCGGGAACAGATACACGATTCCTGCATCGCCCGCGCCCGCGTTGCAGCTGCTGGCGAGAGTGCATGCGCCTCTCCCAACGCAGCACGCCCCCTGCGCGCACCCGAACGAAGCGTGCGCCAGTCCCTGCGTCATCCGGCATGGCTTTGCTACTGTGCGTGGCTGCCGTGTTCTCGCCGCCACATCGGGATGTGATTGCATGAAGTCGAACTCCGCACCTGGCTTGCGCTTGTCGTTATCGCGCCTGCTGTCGCTGCGCAAGCCATCATCGAGCATGCGGTCGTTGCGCATGCAGTCGTCGCGCCTGCTTGCGCTGGCGTTCGCTGCGATGGTGCTAGCTGGTTGCGGCCAACGCAATGCAGCGAGCACGCCGGCTGCGGCCAGTCCCGGCAGCGCCTCGACACTGCCTGCGACCAATGCACCGCTGCCCCTGATTCCCGCCCCGGCCGAAGCCAGGCGCGGCAGTGGCAGCTTTCGCGTCGGCACCGGCACGGTGATCTCGATTCCCACCGGCAACGCCGAAGTACGCCGCAGCGCCGAGACGCTGGCCAGCCTGCTGCAACGCACCCGCGGCCTGACCCTGGAAGTGCGCACCGAAACCGACGCCTCGCCGCACAGCATCCGCCTGGAGCGCACACCGCAGGCACCGGTGGCGCACAAGGAAGGCTATAGCCTGGACGTGGATGCCAAGGGCATCCGCATTGCCGCACGCGATGGTGCCGGCTTGTTCTATGGCGCGATCAGCGCCTGGCAACTGATGACACCGGACGCGCGCAAGGGCGAGGTCGAGGTGCCGTCGGTGGCGATCCGCGACTGGCCGCGTTTCAGTTGGCGTGGTCAGCATCTGGATGTGGCCCGCCATTTCCATGACGTGGCCACGGTCAAGCATGTGCTGGATGCGATGGCCGCGCACAAGCTCAATGTGCTGCATTGGCATCTCACCGACGACCAGGGCTGGCGCATCGAAATCAAGCGCTATCCCAAGCTCACCGAGGTCGGTGCATGGCGCACCCCGCCCGGTGCCGGCCGGCACGGCACACCCGAGCGTTACGGCGGTTTCTATACGCAGGAACAGATCAGCGAGATCGTTGCCTATGCGGCGCGTCTGCACATCACCGTGCTGCCCGAGCTGGACATGCCCGGGCATGCGCAGGCTGCGGTGGCGGCGTATCCGGAAGAGGTGGGCGTGCCCGGTCAGCGCACGCAGGTCGGTGTGAACTGGGGCGTCAACCCGTATCTGTTCAACACCAGCGAACGCAGCCTGAGCTTCATCACCAATGTGCTGGATGAAGTGCTGACATTGTTCCCGTCGGCGTATATCCACATCGGTGGCGATGAGGCGGTCAAGGACCAATGGGAAGCCTCGCCTGCGGTGCGCGCGCAGATGCGCAAGCTCGGGGTCAAGGATGCGCACGCGATGCAGGGCTGGTTCAACGCACAGCTGGCGCAGTACCTCACCCAGCACGGCCGGCGCATGATCGGCTGGGATGAAATTCTGGAAGGCGGCGTGCCGGCCAGTGCATCGGTGATGTCGTGGCGCGGCATCGAAGGTGCCGTGACGGCGGCAAAGCAAGGTCACGATGTAGTGCTTGCACCAGGCGACTGGCTGTATCTGGACAATCTGCAGACCACGCGCAGCGACGAGCCCAACGGCCGCCTGACGATCCTGCCGCTGTCGAAGGTCTACGCGTTCGACCCGGTACCAAAAGAACTCAGCGCCGAGCAGGCCACGCATGTACTCGGTGCGCAGGGCGCGTTGTGGTCCGAATACATTCCATCGAAGTGGCATATCGATCACGCGCTGTTCCCGCGCCTGTCTGCCGTTGCGGAAGTGACGTGGTCGCCGGTGGCTGCGCGCAACTGGAAGGGCTTTCTGGCGCGCCTGCCGGCGCAATTGCAGCGCTACAAGGCACTGGGCATCGACTATAGCGACGGTGCATTCGCTGCCGATATCGCACTGGAATCCGGCCCCAATCCGGTGCTGGCCGGTGGCCCGGCCAAGGTGGCGCTCCGCACCCAGACTGGCGCAGGTACGCTGCACTACACCACCGACGGCAGCGATCCCTCGCCGGCATCGCCGCGCTATGAGGCGCCGTTTCCGATTCAGCTGCCGACCACGGTCAAGGCCACTGCATTCGAATCCGATGGCACAGCGCTGGCCGCCACGCGCAGCCGCACGTTCGATCGTGCCGGGTTGTTGCGCGTGGATACGCAAGGCCTGCGCGACTGCGTCGAAACAGGGGCACTCGGCCTGCGCTTGCCGCTGCTACCGGAGATGACCGCTGCCGATACGCCGGTCTACAACGTCGATCTGTTCCATGCCTGCCGCCTCTATCCGCAGGCGCGCCTGGACGGCATCGGTGCGATCAGGGTCGAGGCCGCACGTCTGCCGAACAACTTCGGTCTGGCCCACGAGCAATCCAAGGTCGTGCAGTACCCGGCCAAATCGCGCGGCGGTGAGCTGGAAGTGCGACAAGGCTGCGAGGGCGAACTGCTGGCCAGCGTGCGTCTGCCCCAGGGCGACAGCGTGGGCGAGCAGCTCACCCTGGAAACCCCATTGCCTGCACGCACCGGCGTCCATGATCTGTGTCTGCGTTTCACCGCACCGATTCGCGGCCCGTTGTATGCCATCGGCGCCGTCCAGTTGATTGAAACCACCGCGCAGGCGCCCCCCGCCGCCACGCGCTGATCCATCCAAGGAGAGTCACCCATGCCCCTGTCCCGTCATCGTTTCGTCCCCACCCCCGCCCGTCTCGGGCTTGCCCTGGCGTTCGCCATCTCGCAGGCCTGGGCCGCGCCGCCCACGGCAACGACCCTGGATAAAGGCTGGCAGGTGCGACTGGTGCCGGGACAGGAACAGGCCAGGACCTATCCGAAAGCCGCAGCGTGGTTGCCGGCGCAGGTGCCTGGCGCGGTGCAGACCGATCTGATCGCCGCCAAGGTGGTGCCGGACCCGTTCTATCGCGATAACGAAGGCAAGATCCAGTGGGCGGGCCTGAGCGATTGGCAGTACCAGACCCACTTCAACGTCGATGCGGCCACGCTCAAACGCGAGCATGTCGAACTGGTGTTCGACGGCCTGGATACCTTTGCCGAGGTCACCCTCAACGGCAAGCCGCTGCTCAGCGCCGACAACATGTTCCGGCAGTGGCGCGTGGACGCCAAATCCCTGCTCAAGCGCGGCGACAACCTGCTCGAGGTCAAGCTGTTCTCGCCGATCAAGAAGATCCAGCCGTGGTTGGCCAAGCAGCCGTACGCACTGCCGGGTGCCTACGATTCGGCATTCGGCGACGAGCCCGAGTCGCGGCATAGCTCCACCTACGTGCGCAAGGCGCCGTACAACTTCGGTTGGGATTGGGGCCCGCGCATGGTCAACGCCGGCATCTGGAAGGACGTGCGTGTGGAAGCCTGGGATGCGGTGCGCGTGGATGGGCTGCATATCGCCCAGCAACGTGTGGATGCCGAGAGTGCGCAGTTGCAGGCGCAGCTGGAACTGCAGGCCGGCCGTAGCGGGCCGGTGCAGGTGACGCTGGATGTGCTTGGGCCGGATGGGAAGAGTGTCGGCCAGTTCACCCAGCAGGCGGTGGTGGACCCCGGCCAGAACCGTATCGATCTGCCGGTGCGCATCGCCCAGCCCAAGCGCTGGTTTCCGGCCGGCTACGGCGCGCAGGACCGCTACACCTTCGTGGCCAGCGTGCGCGATGCCGATGGCGACAGCCAGCAGATCAAGCGCATCACCGGCCTGCGCTCGGTGGAGCTGCGGCGCGAGAAAGATAAGTACGGCAAGAGCATGGAGATCGTGATCAACGGCATCCCGATCTTCGCCAAGGGGGCCAACCTGATTCCGCTGGATGCGTTCCCCGCGCGCGTGAGCCCCGAGCGCATGCGCAGCACCTTGCAGGATGCGCGCGATGCCAACATGAACATGCTGCGCATGTGGGGCGGCGGGCATTATCAGGACGACCGCTTCTACGAGGTGGCCGACGAGCTGGGCATCATGATCTGGCAGGACTTCATGTTCGGCGGCGCGGTGCCGCCGTACGACGTGGAGTTCCGCGAGAACACCCGGCAGGAGGCGATCGAGCAGGTCAAGCGGCTGCGCGATCACCCCAGTATTGTTCTCTGGTGCGGCAACAACGAAGTACAGACCGGTTGGGAAAACTGGGGCGACCGGGTCAAGTTCAAGCAGTCGGTAGACCCGGAAGAACGCACGCGCATCGAGCGCGGCATGACCACCTTGTTCGGCACCGTGTTCCGCGAAGTGGTGGCCACCTACGACAGCGACGTGCCGTACTGGTCCACCTCGCCGGGCACCAACTTCGACGGCGCCGCCGACCAGGCCACCGATGGCGACATGCACTACTGGAAGGTGTGGGGCGGCCCCGCGCTGCCGGTCACCGAATACCTCAATGTCACCCCGCGCTTCATGTCCGAATACGGCCTGCAGTCGTTCCCGGACATGCGCACCGTGCGTGCGTTTGCCGAACCCGGCGACATGGATCCGGAATCGCCGGTGATGCGCGTGCATCAGAAGTTCGACAAGGGCAACGGCAACAAGCGGCTGATGCTGTACATCCGCCGCGAATTCGGCGAGCCCAAGGATTTCGAAAGCTTCGTCTACCTGAGCCAGCTGATGCAGGCCGAGGGCATCAACCTGGCCGCCTCGCATCTGCGCGCCTCGCGTCCGCAATCGATGGGCTCGCTGTACTGGCAGCTCAACGATGTGTGGCCGGGTGCGTCGTGGTCCAGCGTGGATTACTACGGCCGCTGGAAGGCGCTGCACTACCACGCACGCAGGTTCTACGCGCCGGAGCTGATCGCTGCGCTGCGTAACGACAAGGGCCAGACCGAAGTGTCACTGGTGTCCGACCGCACCACCCCGCTGGCGGCCCGCTGGCGCATGCGCGTCATGAGCATGGATGGCAAGGTGCTGAGCAAGCGCGAAGAAAAAGCCACCGTCAAACCGCTCAGCAGCCTGCAGGTAGGCAACTTCAGCGACAAGCAATTGCTGGGCAGCGCCGATTCGAAGCGCAGCTACGCAGTGTTCGAGTTGTTCGATGGCGAGAAACTGCTGTCGCGCGAAGTGGTGTTCTTTGCAGCGGCCAAGCAGTTGGCCTTGCCTGCCGCGAAGATCGACAGCCAGTGGCGCGCCGATGGCGATGGCTACGCGCTGACGCTGTCCAGCCCCACGCTGGCGCGCGAGGTCTGGCTGTCGTTCGGCGATGTGGATGCCACGCTGTCGGACAACGCCTTCGACCTGTTGCCGGGCGAGCCGCTGACCGTGCACGTGAGCAGCAAGGCTGCGCTGGCGCAGTTGCAGTCCGCGCTGCAGGTGCGCGATCTGGCCAGCACGCTGGCTGGTGCACCGCCGGAGCCTGCCGAGACGAAGTAAGCCGCCGGAAAAGGCGTCGGCTGAGTGTCATTAACCGCTGCCCGCAGTGTCACTGCGGGCAGCCCAAGAACAACGCGTGGCGGCCAGTGCCGTTGCGCAGGAGTGAGCAGATGTCGTTGTCCGTGTTTCCATGCCGCCTGGCCGTTGCGCTGAGTCTGGGTCTGGGCCTGCCGCTGATTGGCGCGCCGGCATTCGCCGCAAAATCGACCAATGAAGCGCCGGAACAGCGCGCCGCCGCGTTGGTGGCGCAGATGAGCCGTGAGGAAAAAGTCGCGCAGGCGATGAACGATGCGCCGGCGATTCCGCGCCTGGGCATCCCCGCCTACGAATGGTGGAGCGAGGGCCTGCATGGCATCGCGCGTAATGGCTACGCCACGGTGTTTCCGCAGTCGATCGGCCTGGCCGCCAGCTGGAATACGCAGCTGATGCAGCAGGTAGGCACGGTGGTCTCCACCGAGGCGCGCGCCAAGTTCAATCAGGCCGGTGGCCCGGGCAAGGACCACAAGCGTTACGCGGGCCTGACCATCTGGTCGCCCAACATCAATATCTTCCGCGACCCGCGTTGGGGCCGTGGCATGGAGACCTACGGCGAGGACCCCTTCCTCACCGGGCAGTTGGCAGTGGGCTTCATTCGGGGGCTGCAGGGCGACGATCTGGATCATCCGCGCACCATCGCCACGCCCAAGCACATCGCCGTGCACAGCGGGCCGGAACCGGGCCGGCACAGCTTCGATGTGGATGTGTCGCCGCGCGATGTGGAAGCGACCTATACGCCCGCGTTCCGCGCTGCATTGATCGACGGCCAGGCCGGCTCGGTGATGTGCGCATACAACTCCCTGCATGGCACGCCGGCCTGCGCGGCCGACTGGTTGCTCAACGGCCGGGTGCGTGGCGACTGGGGCTTCAAGGGCTTCGTGGTGTCCGACTGCGATGCGGTGGACGACATGACACAGTTCCATTACTTCCGCCCCGACAACGCCGGCTCCTCCGCCGCATCGCTCAAAGCGGGGCACGATCTCAATTGCGGGCATGCCTATCGCGAACTCGGCACCGCGATCGAACGCGGCGAAGTGGACGAAGCCCTGCTCGACCAGTCGCTGGTGCGTCTATTCGCGGCGCGCTATCGCCTGGGCGAACTGGAAGCGCCGCGCAAGGATCCGTATGCAAAGCTTGGCACCAAGGACATCGACAACGCAGCCAACCGTGCGCTGGCGCTGAAAGCCGCCGCCGAATCGATCGTGTTGCTCAAGAACAACGCCAACACCCTGCCGTTGAAAGCCGGCGCGCGGCTGGCAGTGCTCGGCCCGAATGCCGATGCCCTGGCGGCGCTGGAAGCCAATTATCAAGGCACTTCGTCCACGCCGGTGACGCCGCTGCTGGGTTTGCGCCAGCGCTTCGGTGCGCAGAAGGTGAGTTACGCGCAAGGTGCGCCTCTGGCGGCGGGCGTGCCCGGCATGATTCCGGAAACCGCGCTGCGCAGCGATGGCAAGCCGGGATTGCGTGGCGAGTATTTCGACAATGTGGACATGGAAGGTGCAGCGCGCGTAGTGCGACAGGACCGCGCCATCAGTTTCAACTGGGACCAGGTCAGCCCGGCCAAGGGCGTGCCGGCCGATCGTTATGCGGTGCGCTGGAGCGGCGAGTTGCTGCCGCCGAGCGCGGGCGATTACACGCTGGCGGTGCGCGTGGCGCGCTGCTTCGATTGCACCGGGCACGATCCGGTACGGCTGTATATCGACGACAAACTGGTGGTCGCCGGCAATGCCGAAGACAAGCATGTACCAGCCGGCATGCATAACGCAGATGGCCGCAGCGTGGAAACCGTGCTGCATTTCGACGGCACCCGCCCACGCAAGATCCGGCTGGAAATGGAACACCGCGGCCAGGACCAGGGCGTGCGCCTGGAGTGGCTGGCACCGGCGGCGGCGCAATTGGCCGAAGCCGAGCAGGCGGTGGCGCAAGCCGATGCGGTGGTGGCCTTCGTCGGCCTGTCGCCGGATGTGGAAGGCGAAGAACTGCGTATCGATGTGCCCGGCTTCGACGGCGGCGACCGCAACGACATCGCCCTGCCCGCCCCGCAGCAAGCGTTGCTCGAGCGCGCCAAGGCCTCCGGCAAGCCGCTGGTGGTGGTGCTCATGAGCGGCAGCGCAGTGGCATTGAACTGGGCCAAGACGCATGCCGACGCGATCGTAGCGGCGTGGTACCCGGGGCAGTCCGGCGGCACCGCGATCGCGCGCATGCTGGCCGGCGACGACAACCCCGGCGGGCGCCTGCCGGTGACCTTCTATCGCTCCACCAAGGACCTGCCGCCGTACGTCAGCTACGACATGAAGGGCCGCACCTATCGCTACTTCAAGGGCGAGCCGCTGTTTCCGTTCGGTTACGGCTTGAGCTACACCAGTTTTGCCTACGGCGCGCCGCAGCTCTCCACCACAACGCTGCAAGCCGGCAGCACCATGCAGCTGACCACCACCGTGCGCAACACCGGCACGCGCGCCGGCGATGAAGTGGCGCAGGTGTATCTGCAACATCCGGATCGCCCGCAATCCCCATTGCGCAGCCTGGTCGGCTTTCAGCGTGTGCATCTGCGACCGGGCGAACAGCGCACGCTCACCTTCACCCTGGATGCGCGCGCCCTGAGCGACGTGGATCGCACCGGACAGCGTGCAGTGGAAGCCGGCGATTACACGCTGTTTGTCGGTGGGGGCCAGCCGGGGACCGGCGCGGTTGGTGAAGCGGCGGCGTTTTCGATTTCGGGGCGTTCGCCGTTGCCGAAGTAAAGAGTTCGACCGCAGGACATCAACAGGCGTCGGCTGTCATGGCCGGCGCCTGCTGCGTTATGCATCTGTGTTGCAGTGCATCGCAAGATGCGGCCATCGCGCCTGCGCAACATCCAATTGGTGATCTATCCGCAGGCAATACGACGATCTCCGCACACACTTCACACCTGCTTGACAGACGCGAAAACGAGGTCTATCACTGACCGCAGTCGGCAACACGCGCCATCGGCGATGCGCTCGACTCACCTTGATGGCAACAGCGTTTCCACGCAGCACCTGCACTGGGAGATGGTTGGATGCAGCATCGTCGTACCGACCAGCGCCTGCGTGTTGCCGATCTTGCAGTGCATCGCACTCACGCATGCTGCGCTGCTGTCACGCTGGTGCAGCCGTCATGACCAAGCACTACAAATTGAGCGCGATGCGCTCGCGCTCCAAGTGCATCGCCGGGTACTCCCCGCCTCGCCACTGACGCCTGCACCGCTGTAACAGCTGGCAGACGCTCCGGCGCCAATCCCGTTCGGTCTTTCGCACACGCTTCCATTGCGTGCCGTGCGTTGCCGTGCGCGCACACCGCCGTGCAGACCGTCTGCCCTAGAGCAAGGCATCGCAAGGGCGTTGCCATCGGCAACGTTGCCCAGCATCTGGCGAGGTGGCACGTGGAAAAGCGTGAGCGTTCGAACGGCAAGCAATGGATCGTGGCAATCCTGACCGTGACCGGCATGGCCTCGGCCGCAGCCGCAATGGCCGGCACCGTGGAGGGAGACCTGACAGAAAGCAGCAGCGGCAAACCCGCAGCCAATGCGAAGGTGCGCATCGCCGGCACCGCCTACAGCGCGGTGGCCGATGCACGCGGGCACTTCGTCATCCGCGATGTGCCTGCCGGGCAGTACGCACTGAATCTGGATTACCCCGGCTTCAGCGCCGCCGAAACCAGTCTCCAGGTCGGCGACAGCGGCACCGCCTCGGTGGCGATTGCGTTGGAGGAGGTCAAGCAATTGAAGGCGGTCAGCGTGGTGAGCAACCGCTACGACGCCAGCGACCTCAAGATCAACGCCGCCAACACGGTGGACGTGCTGTCGGCCAACGATCTGCAACGCACCGCCGTGCACAACGTGGCCGAAGCGCTCGGCCTGATCGCCGGCATCAACATCACCAGCACCGGCTCTGGCTACTTCGGTGGCATCGACGGTGCAGCGCGTGGCGAAGGCATGTTCGCCTCGGTGCGCGGGTTGCCGTCCGAATACAACGTCAACATGATCGACGGCGTCACCGTGGCGCAAGGCATGCCGTACAGCCGCAGCGTGCAGCTCAGCCTGTTGCCGCCGAGCGGGCTGCAGACCATCGTCGCCAACAAGACCTCCACTGCCGACATGGACGGCGATGCGATCGGCGGCACGCTGGATTTCCGCACCCCCACCGCCTACGACTTCAAGGACATCACCAGCGGCAGCGTCACCGGCAGCGGCCGGGTGGAAAGCCGTGCGCGCGATTACGGCGGCGACGGCCTGGGCGGCGGCTTCGGCGGCGAGTTTCAGCACAAGTTCGGCGACGCGCAGCAGTTCGGCGTGTATGCCAGCGCGTATTACGACTACCGCACCACCACCAACAGCGAAGTGGCCGCCGCCACCAGCGCGCTCAACGACGGCTCGTGGGAATACTTGAACACCGATGCCGATGGCCGCAACGCCGCCGGTTTCGATCCGCAGCACAACCTCACCAGTACCGGCATGAATGTGGGCATCGCTGCCGGTTGGGAGCGCCGCTACGGCGGCAATGCCTCGTTCGACTGGCATGTGGACGACAGCCTGTCGCTGTACGCGCGCATGACCTACGCCTATGCCAAGACCGAGCAAGGCACCACCTTCGTACAGTTGCTGCCGCAGGATGTGAGCTACGTGCCGACCGGCACGCCGGGCGTGTTTACTCCAAACATCGGCCGCATCGCCTCACGCTTCTGGTACGAGACCAACCCGGAAATCGCCGACCTGGCCACCTTCCAGATCGGTGCGAAAAAGACCGCAGGCGGTTGGACCTTCATGCCCAACCTGTTCTACAGCTTCGGCAACAACGACCGCCCCGACCATGTCGAAATCGACGGGCGCGAAGACAAGTTCACCCAGGACAACTACGCCTATTCCGGCAACACGTTCGTGCGCTATGGCGGCGGTGCGTTCCCGTATCCGCAGCTCACGCCCGCACTGCTGGCGCAGGTCAACAACATCCCCTCGTTGTTTGCCAGCAGCTATGGCGAGCAGACCAAGATCTACTCCGGCCAGAAGAAAGGCGGCGCGCGTTTCGACACCCGCTACGACTTCGAAGATGGCGCGCTGCGGTCAGTGCAGTTCGGGGTGAAGTACAGCAAGAGCCGCCGCCGCTACACCAATCGCGACTGGTATACCGGCGGCGTGGACGGCACCACCACGCTGGGCGATCTGGGTATCTTCACCGGTACCTATGCCTCGATCTTTCCCGGCAAATACAGCTGGAATACGCCGCGCGTGAGCGAAGCGGCGGTGGCCGGGGTGATCGCCCAGCACCTTACCGACGATGACCTGGACACCTGCGGCAGTGCGTTCTACGTCAACAACTACAACTGCAACACCATGCGCGGCACCGAGGCGGTCAGCGCCGCCTATGCCACTGCCACCTTCACCATGGGCAACCTGGATATCGTGCCCGGCGTGCGCTTCGAGCACACTGCCATCGACAACACCTTTTGGGTGAGTCCGGTGGATGCGGACGGCAACGAGATCGTGGGCTACTTCGATCACAACAGCACTTCCTACAACGAACCGCTTCCCAGCGTGTTCCTGACCTGGCGGCCGGACCTGCGCACCGCATATCGCGCATCGTTGTGGACCAGCTACACGCGCCCGGCGTTCGTGCAACTGGGCGGCGGCAGCCAGATCGACATCTCCAACGGCGTTACCACCATCACCCAGGGCAACCCCGATCTCAAGCCGATCGAATCGACCAACCTGGATCTGTCCGGCGAATGGTCCACCGAACGCGGCGGGTTCTTTTCGCTGGCCGGGTTCTACAAGCAACTGCGCAACTACATCTACGACGCCGGCTCGGCCCAGGCCAATGGCAACACCAGCGGCAGCGGCACGGTGCTGTACCACATGCCCACCAATGGCGGCGATGGCAAGATCTACGGGGTGGAACTCAGCGCGCGGCAGAAGTTTCAGGATCTGCCCGCACCCTTCGACGGCCTGGGCATCAGTGCCAACGCCACCCGCCAGCATGCGCGTGCCGACCTGGGGCTGGATGGCTTCGACAACGAGCACATGCAGTCGGCGCCGTCGGCGATGGCCAACCTGGAGTTGTTCTACGAGCACAACGGGTTCTCGTTGAACCTGAGCTACCACTTCAGCAGCTCGTACCTGCTGGGCTACGACTTCCTGCATGAAGGCGCACCGTGGAACGACCTGTGGGCGCGCCCGACCCGGCGCGTGGATCTGCACACCGGCTACCGCTTCGACAACGGCGTGAGCATGGATCTGTCGATCTCCAACCTGACCAAGGAATACAGCTACTGGGCGCATGTGGGCCGCGACAACCTGGCGATCTCCGACATCGTCGATGCCGGTAGCACCGCGTTGTTCACGGTCAAGTACGCGTTCTAGCGGCGCGCTGCAGTGTGCGGCGCCGCTCACTGCGCGGCGCTGCGCAGTGCAGCAGTTCCTTCTACTCACCTGGAGAAGCGATGAAACGCAGAAGCCTGTGTACGCTCGGCCTGCTCGCACCGTTCGGTCTGGCGGCCGCGCCGGCGGTGCTGTCGTCGCTGCATGCGCCGCTGCCGGATGGCCGCCCGCATGCGTTCGGATTCGAGCGCGGCCAGTTCGTGCTGGATCAACAGCCGTGGCAACTGCGTAGCGGCGAAATGCATCCGCTGCGCATTGCTTGTGCGGACTGGCTGCATCGCATCCGCATGGCCAAGGCGATGGGCTTGAACACCATCGCGCTGTATCTGATGTGGAATGCCTACGAACATGAGCCGGGGCAGTTCGATTTCGACACCGGCGAACGCGATTTCGTTGCCTTCATCCGGCTGTGCCAGCAGGAAGGGCTGTGGGTGTATCTGCGACCTGGCCCGTACGTGTGCGCCGAGTGGACGCTGGGCGGGCTGCCACCGTATCTGTTGCGCGAGCCGGGCATGCGCCTGCGCGATGCCAGCGATGCGCGCTACATGGCAGCAGTAAAGCGCTACATCGCCGCAGTGGCACCACGCATCGCACCGCTGATGGCAAGTGCCGGCGGACCGGTGCTGATGCTGCAGATCGAGAACGAATACAGCATGCAGGGCAGCGACGTGGGCTATCTGCAGGCGCTGGCCGCACTGTGGCGTACGCACGGTATCGATGGTCCGTTCTCATTGGCCGAAGGCATGAAGGATCTGCGCCGGCGCAAGGCCTATCTGCCCAGTGCCGCGCTGGGACTGGATGGCGCCGATCCGGCTGAACTGCAGGAAGCAAAACAGATCGCAGGCGATGCACCGGTGTGGGTGGCCGAAGGCTATCCCGGTTGGCTGACGCACTGGGGCGAAGACGCGTTCGCCCGGCGCGATTACGCGCCGATGCTGCAGCAGCTGATGGCGGCCGGGTACTCGTTCAATCTGTACGTAGTGCACGGCGGCAGCAATTTCGGTTTGAGCGCCGGTGCCAATGCCGAAGACGACGGCTCGCAGTTCCAGCCTGCTTTAACCAGCTACGACTACAGTGCACCGATCGACGAAGGCGGCCGCGCCACGCCTGCTTACATGGCGCTGCGCAAGATCATCGCCCAGCACAGCAGCACTGCGTTGCCAGCGATCCCGGACGCGCCACCCCGCGCGCGCTTTGCATCGGTCCTTGCACGCCCGGTCGCCGCGCTTTGGGACAACCTGAGCACCGGGCCTGTCCACACAGAGCGGCCAACCGACAACCAGACCCTGCTCAAGCAGAACCTGGGGCTGGTGGTCTACCGGCGCCGTATCGCGGCCGGCACGCAGCTGGATCTCGGGCAGGTGCACGACTACGCCGTGGTGCAACTCGACGGTGAAGAGGTCGGACATGTCTCGCGCATGCAGCACGCGCGCCTCAACAGCGCGCCGCAGCTGGCGCTACCCAAGGCCACTTCCGATGAACGCACATTGGACGTCTTAGTCGACAGCTTCGGCCATATCAATTTCGGCCCCGCCCTGGGCGATGCGAAAGGCTTGCTCGGCCCGGTACAACTGGATGGCAAGGAACTGCGCGATTGGCAGGTCCATGGCTTGCCGCTGGATGGCGACAACGCGCCTGCACTACGTGCGCTGCAAGGCCCACCTACACGGCCCGGCCTGTTCTTCGCAGCCGACATCGCGCTGGAAACCGTCGGCGACATCTACATCGACATGAGCCAATGGCGCAAAGGCTATCTGTGGATCAACGGACGCCTGCTCGGGCGTTACTGGGAGATCGGCCCGCAGCAGTGTCTGTTCTGCCCGGGCGCGTGGTTGACGCAGGGCCACAACACAGTGCTGGTGCTGGATCTGCATCAGCTGCAACCCACCGCGATTCACTGCGCAGACGGGCTGACCTCGGCACGCATTGCGACCAACTCAGCGGCAGTCGCGCACGCAGAGCACCACGCATGCTGACCGCACCTACCGTGTTGCCGGCGACCCCACAGGCCTCGGCACCGCCGCGCACGCTCGGTTTCTGGAGTGCGCTGTCGGCCAACCTGCTCAACATGATCGGCATCGGGCCGTTCATCACCATCCCGTTGGCGTTGTCGGCACTGGCCGGGCCGGCGGTGCTGGTCGGTTGGGTCGCAGGCGCACTGTTGTGTCTATGCGACGGATTGGTGTGGGCCGAACTGGGCGCGGCGATTCCGCGCTCGGGCGGGCCGTACCACTATCTGCGCGAGGCTTACGGCCGCGAACGTTGGGGGCGCTTGTTCGGCTTTCTGTATCTGTGGCAGACCCTGCTGACCGCACCGTTGTCGGTGGGTTCTGCCGCGGTGGGCTGCGTGCAATACCTGGCGTTCCTGATGCCGGGGCTGGGCCACACCCAGCTCACCGCGATCGCAATGGCGCTGTGCGCGTTCAACACGCTGCTGCTGTATCGCAAAGTGCGCTCGGTGCAACTGCTGTCACTGCTGGTCAGCGCGGTGGTGATTGGCGCCTGCGTGTGGATCATCGGCAGCGGCGTGCTGCATTTCGACGTCGACATCGCCTCTGCGTTCCTGCACGCGCGCCCGGCGTCGCCGCATGGATTCTGGTTGGGCTTCGGTGCAGTGGCCTTGATCGCGGTCTACGACTACGGCGGCTACAACAACGTGTGCATGCTCGGTGGCGAAATCCGCAAGCCGCGCCGCACGATCCCGCGCGCGGTGCTGATCTCGATCCCGATCGTGGCGCTGCTCTACCTGGGCCTCAACATCACCTTGCTCGGCGTGCTGCCGTGGCAGCAGGCGGCGCAATCCAAGGCGGTGATGGCCGACTTCATGCAGGCCATCTACGGGCCCATCGGCAGCACCGTGGCGGTGGCGCTGATCGTCGTCGCCAGTTGGGGCTCGGCGCTGGTGGTGCAGTTGGGTTATTCGCGGGTGCCGTATGCAGCCGCGGCGGCCGGGCAGTTCTTCGGCGTGTTTGCACGGCTGCATCCGCGCGGCGGGTTTCCCACCGTGTCGCTGCTGTTCGTCGGTGCGACCTCGGCGCTGGCCTGCCTGCTGTCGCTGGACGATCTGATCGCCACCTTGATGATCATCCAGATCCTGTTCCAGTTCCTGGCGCAATGCCTGGCGGTGGTGCTGTTGCGCCGCAGGCGACGTCGGCGGGCATTCGCGATGCCGCTGTATCCGTGGCCGCTGTTGATCAGCGTGTTCGGCTGGCTGTATCTGCTGGCAACCAGCCCGGGACGCCGCCTGCTCGCCGCCGTGGTGGCGCTGTGCGCGGGCAGCGCCTTGTATCTGATCCAGGCACGGAGGCAGCGCGCATGGCCGTTTCAGCTGCAATGACCACCCCGCGACTCGTGGCGGTCGGCGAGGTCTATCTGGACCACATCTTCAGCGGCTTCGACCGCTGGCCGGCGCCGGGCGAAGAAGCGCTGGCGCGCCATTACACGCGGGAACTCGGCGGCGGCACCCTCATCACCGCCTGCGCGCTGGCGCGGCTTGGCTGCAACGTGCGCGTACTCGGTGCGATCGGTGCGCAGGACCGCGCGGTGTTCGCGCAGCGTCTGGGCGAGTTCGGTGTCTCGGCCGATGGCTTGATCGACTCAACAGCCGGCACCGGCGTGACCACCAGCGTATCGCTGCACGACGACCGCTCGTTCTTCACCTATGTCGGTGCCAATGCCGAATTAGGCACGCTGCTGCTGCGCGAGGAGTGCATCGCCGCGATGTTGGCGGCGACGCATGTGCACTTCGCGATGCCGTTGCCAGCCGCGTTGGCAACCACGTTATTGCCGCGACTCGCGCGTGCAGGCTGCACCACCTCGCTCGACGTCGGCTTCAGCCCGGCCTGGCTCACAGACCCGGCCAACCACGCCACCTGCCGCGCAGTGAGCTGGTTTCTGCCCAATCAAAAAGAAGCCGCACTGATGGGCTGCGGCGATGACGCCACTGCCTGCCTGGCGTGGGCGCATGCACTCGGCCTGCGCCAGGCGGTGATCAAGCGCGGCGCTGCCGGCGCGATGGTGATCGACGACAACGGCGCACGCCCGATCGCCGCGCCCATCGTGCCGGTGCGCGACACCACCGGCGCCGGCGATGCGTTCGATGCCGGCTTTCTGGCCGCCCAGCTGCGCGGCCTGCCGCTGGACGAGAGCGCACAGCACGGCTGCCATGCCGGCGCCGCCTGTTGCAGCGCGCTCGGCGCGCTCGATGGCCTTTTTCTTTTATCTCCCCCCACACACGAGGACGTTCCATGAGCAGTTCTGTCGACAATCGCAAACTGACCCTGATCGGCGGCGGCGGCGTACGCACACCGTTGGTGGTGTACGGCGTCAACGAAGCCGCCGAAGCGCTGGGCGCGCGCGAGATCGTGCTGTACGACCCCGACCAGGAGCGCCTGGCGCTGATGGTGGCGATGGGCCGCGCCATCGTCGCCGAGTCCGGTGGCGCGTTGCAGGTGCATGCCGCGCCATCGCTGGAAGCGGCGATCGAAGGCGCGCATTTCGTACTCAACAGCATCCGCGTGGGCGGTATTGCGCAGCGCGCCTCCGACGAACAGACCATCATCCGCCATGAGTATTCCGGCCAGGAAACCACCGGCCCCGGCGGCGTGGCCAAGGCGCTGCGCACGGTGCCGGTGGCGCTCGAACAGGCGCGCATGATCGAGCGCCTGAGCCCGGACGCCTGGCTGGTCAGCTTCACCAACCCGGCCGGGCTGATCACACAGGCCATCAGCGCCCACACCCGCGCACGCGTGGTCGGCATCTGCGACACGCCGGTGGAGCTGTTCCACAATATCGCGCGCGCGCTCGGCGAGCCGGCGGCCGATGTGGAATGCGACTACGTCGGCCTCAACCACCTGGGCTGGATCCGCGCGGTGCGCCTGCGTGGCGTGGACATCATCGACCGCGTGCTCGCCGACGACACCCTCCTGCGTCAACTGTATCTGGCGCCGTTGTTCGACTTCGACATGCTGCGTGCGCTGCGCTTGATCCCCACCGAGTACCTGTATTTCTTCTACGAGCGCCGCCGCGCCCTGGACAACCAGCGCGCCAGCGGGGCCAGCCGCGGTGGCGAGATCGAGCGGCTCAACCGCAGCCTGATCGGCGACCTGCGCAGCCGCCTGGAGGCCGGCGACACCACCGGTGCGGTGCAGACCTATGCGGCCTACCTGGCGCAGCGCTCCGGCTCGTACATGAAGCTGGAGGCCGAGGCCGGCTCGGCCTTCGCCCCGGACATGGCGCCGCAGCCGGACCCGTTCCGCGCCAGCACCGGCTATCACCGCATCGCGGTGGACGTGATGAGCGCGCTGACCGGCGCGCGCCCCAGCCGGCACGTGGTCAACGTGCGCAACCAGGGCGCGATGGCCGAGCTGGCCGACGACGACATCGTGGAAATCGCCGCCGACATCGACCGCGACCGCATCGTGCCGATCCCGGCCGCACCGCTACCCAGCGCGGTGCAGGGCCTGGTGCGCTCGTTCAAGGCCTACGAACACGCCGCGATCGAGGCAGCGCTCAGCGGCAGCCATCTGGACGCCTGCAAGGCGATGCTGATCCACCCGGCGATCGGCGAGTGGAGCCCGTCGCGGCGCATGCTGGAGGAGCTGTTCGGGCATGAGCATGACGATGGCCACTGCGCGGGGCCGGCGCATTGGCGCGCGCAGGCGGCTGGTTGATGGGGAGCCGTGTCGGCTGTTGGCCGCAACCCACGCGTACGGCGCCGAATTGTGCGAACGCACTATGCACATTCGGCGCACACGTTGTATGGTCATCGGGAATTGGTCCTGCATAGGTCTCATCGTCGGTCCGGCGTGCCACGCCGCTGATGGAAGGGTGTCTGCTGCGTCGACCGCTTGCCGAATCCAAGGAGTTCCAGGTCATGCACACCCGCCGCGACATCCTTCAGTTGCTGGGCGCCAGCGCAGGCGCCGGCTTGCTGGCCGGCGCGCTGCCTGCCTTCGCGGCCGCGCCCGCTGCCGGCACCTCCACGGCCGCCGGCGCCTTCGTCAGCAAGCGCCCACCCAAGGCGCAGCGCCGCTTCGTCAGCAAGGCGGTCGAGCAGCAGATCGTGCAGATCAAGGGACAGATCGCCGACCTGGAACTGGCCTGGCTGTTCGAGAACTGCTACCCCAACACGCTGGACACCACGGTGGAAACCGGCACCCGCAACGGCAAGCCGGACACCTTCGTCATCACCGGCGACATCCACGCGATGTGGCTGCGCGACTCCTCCGCCCAGGTGCACCCGTATGTGCCGCTGGCCAGGCGCGACCCTGCCTTGCGGCGCATGTTCCATGGCCTGATCCAGCGCCAGGCCGCGTGCATCCGGCTCGACCCGTATGCCAATGCCTTCCTGCCCGATGGCCAGACCCAGCGCCTGAAGTGGTCGCTCAACGACATCACCGAGATGAAGCCCGGCGTGGGCGAGCGCAAGTGGGAAATCGATTCGCTGTGCTACCCGATCCGCATCGCGCACGAATACTGGCGCGCCACCGGCGATGCCGCCCCGTTCGACGACGACTGGCGCGCGGCGATGCACGTGGTGGTGCGCACCTTCCGCGAGCAGCAGCGCAAAGAGAATCGCGGCCCGTACGTGTTCCAGCGGCCCTCGCCGCTGGCCACCGAAACCCTGGTGCTGGAAGGCTACGGCCAGCCGACCCGGCCAAACGGCATGATCCACTCGATGTTCCGCCCCTCCGACGATGCCTGCGTGTATCCGCTGTTCGTGCCGGCCAACCTGTTCGCAGTGACCTCGCTGCGTCAGCTGTCGACGATGAGCACCGCCTTGCACCGCGATGCCGAATTCGCCGCCGACTGCACCGCACTGGCCGACGAAGTGGAAGCGGCGACACGCAAGTTTGGTCAACAACGCGACGCCGATGGGCAGGCCTACTGGGCATTCGAAGTGGACGGCTACGGCAACCAGTTGTTCATCGACGACGCCAACGCCCCCGGCCTGCTCAGCCTGGCCTACCTGGGCTGCTGCGACCGCGCCGACCCGGTGTTCCTGCGCACCCGCCAGCTGGCCTGGAGCGAACGCAACCCGTATTTCTCGCGCGGCACTGCAGCCGAAGGCGTCGGCAGCCCGCACAGCGGCATGGGCACGATCTGGCCGATGTCCATCATCCAGTACGCGCTGGTCAGCGACGACGACGCACAACTGCGCCAGTGCCTGCAGTGGCTCAAGACCACCCATGCCGGCACCGGCTTCATGCACGAGGCCTTCCACAAGGACAACCCGAGCACCTTCACCCGCGACTGGTTCGCCTGGGCCAACACCTTGTTCGGCGAACTGATCATCGACCTGCACCAACGCAAACCACAACTGCTGCGCAGTAGCTGATTGCCCGAAGCGCTAGATCTTCCTTTCCAGGCGGAACGACATTGCACTTGATCTTCACTTCTCCCACCGGGAGAAGGTGCCCGAAGGGCGGATGAGGGTGCCCCGGCATCGGCCCGCAAACTCCGAGACCAGACACATGGCAACACGACGCGGTTTTCTCCAAGGCGCCATCGCAGCGGCCCTCTTCGGCAGTGGTGCTTTGGCAACAGGCCTCGCCCGCGCACGCGCCGGCAACTACGCACTCCCAGCCGATGCGCGCACCCGCGCCGATCTCACCCGTCACGTCGATGTCTTCATCGGCACCGGCGGCCATGGCCACACCTTCCCCGGCGCGACACTGCCGTTCGGCATGGTGCAGCTGAGCCCGGACACCTACAACGCCGTGTGGGATTCGTGCTCGGGCTATCACGAGTCCGACGGCTCGATCATGGGCTTCTCGCACACGCATCTGTCCGGCACCGGCATCGGCGACATGTTGGACGTCCTACTGGTGCCCGCCACCGGCGAGGTGAAGCTGGTGCCCGGCGCGCTCGACGCACCGGACAGCGGCTACCGCTCGCGCTACGACCACAGCGACGAAGCCGCCTCGCCCGGTTATTACCGCGTGCGGCTCAAGGACAGCGGCGTGCATGCCGAACTCACCGCCACCGCGCGCGCAGGCCTGCATCGCTATCACTTCCCCAAGGGCAAGCCGGCGCATGTGCTGCTGGACCTGTGCCACGGCATGCAGGACAAACCCGGCATCCCCACCCGCATCACCGATGCGCAACTGCGCGTGGTCGACAACCGCACCCTCACCGGTGGCCGTCGCGTCTACCAGTGGGCGCAGGGACGCTACATCTATTTCGCCATGCGCCTGTCGCGGCCGTTCAAACAGGTGCAGCTGTACAACGAAGACCAGGCGCTGGCCGCAGGCACGCGCAGCGCCGATGGCGTGCATCTCAAGGCCGCACTGCATTACCCCGACGCGGCCGACGCACCGCTGCTGATCAAGGTCGGCATCTCGGCGGTGAGTGCCGACAATGCGCTGGCCAACTTGGACGCCGAACTGCCCGACTTCGACTTCGCCCGCGTGCATGCGCAGGCCGTGGCCGCCTGGGAGAAGGAACTGGCACGCGTGCGCATCGACAGCGACGACGAGGCGCAGCGCCGCATCTTCTACACCGGCCTGTATCACAGCCTGCTTGCACCCACCCTGTTCAGCGACGTGGACGGCCGCTATCGCGGCATGGATCTGCAGATCCACACTGCCCCCAAGGGGTATCACAACTACAGCACCTACTCGCTGTGGGACACCTACCGCGCCGCGCATCCGCTGCTCACCCTGGTGCAGCCCGAGCGCGTGCCGGACCTGGTGCAATGCCTGGTGCGCGGCGCCAACGAATGCCCGGACGGCGTGGGCATCTGGCCGCTGCAAGGCGTGGAAACCGGCTGCATGATCGGCTACCACTCGGCAGTGGTGCTGGCCGAAGCGCATGCCAAGGGCTTTAACGGCATCGACTACAAGGCCGCCTGGCCGGCGTACCGCAAACGCGCGATGGACGACACCACCCACGGCCTGGCGTACTACCGCAAACTCGGTTACATCCCCGCCGACAAGGTGGACGAAGCGGTCAGCCGCACGCTGGAATACGCCTACGACGACTGGGCCTGTGCGCATCTGGCGCAGGCTGCCGGTGCCACCGACGATGCACGCGTATTGCGCGAGCGCTCACGCAATTACCGCAACGTGTTCAATCGCGACAGCGGCTTCGTGCAGGCGCGGCTGGAAGACGGCAGCTGGGCCACACCGTTCGACCCGCGCGGCATGGGCCACCTCACCCAATGGCGCGACTTCACCGAATCCAACGCCTGGCAGGCCACCTTCCTCAACCAGCACGACCTGTACGGCTACATGGACCTGTACGGCGGCCGCGACGGTTTCGTCGCCAAGCTCGACGAACTGTTTTCCACCAGTTCCGAACTGCCCGCCGATGCACCGCCGGATATCGACGGTCTGGTCGGCCAGTACGCGCATGGCAACGAGCCCAGCCATCACGTGGCGTATGTGTTCGCCTACGCCGGCCAGCCGTACAAGACCCAGGCGATGGTGCGCCGGCTGCTGCGCGAGCAGTACCACGATGCGCGCAATGGCCTGTCCGGCAACGAGGATTGCGGGCAGATGAGCGCCTGGTTCGTGCTCAGCGCGCTCGGGCTGTACGCGGTGGATCCGGTCAGCGGCAACTACATCCTCGGCAGCCCGCTGTTCAAGCGCGCAGAACTGGATGTCGGCAATGGCCACACGTTGCGCATCGTGGCCAACAACAGCAGCGCGCAGAACGTCTATGTGCAAGCGCTGCGGTGGAACGGCAAGCCGATCAACCGTAGCTGGATGCGGCATGCCGATCTGGCCGCTGGCGGCACGCTGGAATTCACCATGGGTGCCAAGCCGAATCCGGCCTTTGGCGCCAACAAGGAGGATCTGCCGCCTTCGTTTGGTTGATGCTCGTTCTTACTCGTTACAAGTCACTTGTCACCGCCGAGAATTCCCCATGCTGCGCACCACCCTTGCACCGCTCGTTCTGGCCCTCGCGTTCGCGCTTCCCGTCACCGCCAGCGCCGCCGACACCACCACCTGGCCCAGCTTCGGCACCCAAGGCACGCAGTTCGTGCGCGACGGCAAGCCGTATCAACTGCTCTCCGGCGCCATCCATTTCCAGCGCATTCCGCGCGACTACTGGAAAGACCGCCTGCAGAAGGCGCGCGCACTGGGCCTGAACACGGTGGAGACCTACGTGTTCTGGAACCTGGTCGAACCGCAGCAAGGCCGGTTCGACTTCACCGGCAACAACGATGTGGCCGCGTTCGTACGCGAAGCCGCCGCGCAAGGCCTCAACGTGATCCTGCGCCCGGGCCCCTACACCTGCGCCGAGTGGGAAGCCGGCGGCTACCCGGCCTGGTTGTTCGGCAAGGACAACATCCGCGTGCGCAGCCGCGACCCGCGCTTTCTTGCCGCCAGCCAGGCGTATCTGGATGCCGTCGCCAAGCAGGTGCATCCGCTGCTCAACCACAACGGTGGTCCGATCATCGCCGTGCAGGTCGAGAACGAATACGGCTCCTACGACGACGACCACGCCTACATGGCCGACAACCGCGCCATGTACGTCAAGGCCGGCTTCGACGACGCCTTGCTGTTCACCTCCGACGGCGCCGATATGCTCGCCAACGGCACCCTGCCGGACACCTTGGCGGTGGTGAATTTCGCGCCGGGCGAAGCCAAGAGCGCGTTCGAAAAACTGATCAAGTTCCGCCCCGACCAACCGCGCATGGTCGGCGAATACTGGGCAGGCTGGTTCGATCACTGGGGCAAGCCGCACGCCAGCACCGATGCCAAGCAACAGACCGAAGAACTGGAGTGGATCCTGCGCCAGGGCCACTCGGCCAATCTCTACATGTTCATCGGCGGCACCAGTTTCGGCTTCATGAATGGTGCCAATTTCCAGGGCAATCCCAGCGACCATTACGCACCGCAGACCACCAGCTACGACTACGACGCCATCCTCGACGAGGCCGGTCGCCCCACGCCCAAGTTCGCGTTGATGCGCGATGCCATCGCCGGCGTCACCGGCGTGCAGCCACCCGCGTTGCCGGCACCTATCGCCATCGCCGCCCTGCCGGACACACAACTGCGCGAATCCGCCTCGCTATGGGACAACCTGCCCGCACCGATCGCCATCGACACCCCGCAGCCGATGGAACACTTCGGCCAGGACTACGGCTACATCCTCTATCGCACCACCGTCACCGGCCCGCGCAAGGGCGCGCTGTATCTGGGCGAAGTGCGCGATGTGGCGCGGGTGTATCTGGACAAGAAGCCGGTCGGCAGCGTCGAACGTCGCCTGCAGCAGGTCTCCACCAACGTGGAGATTCCGGCCGGCGAACACACGCTCGATGTGCTGGTGGAAAATAGCGGCCGCATCAACTACGGCCCGCGCATGGCCGACGGCCGCGCCGGTCTGGTCGACCCGGTGCTGCTGGACAACCGGCAGCTCACCGGCTGGCAGGCGTTCCCGCTGCCGATGCGCTCGCCCGACAGCCTGCGCGGCTGGACCCGCAATCACGTCGATGGCCCTGCCTTCCATCGCGGCACCCTACGCATCGGCACCCCCACCGACACCTACCTGGACATGCGCGCCTTCGGCAAGGGCGTGACCTGGGCCAACGGCGTCAACCTCGGCCGCCACTGGGCCATCGGCCCGCAACGTGCGCTGTATTTCCCGGCGCCGTTCCAGCGCAAGGGCGACAATGCCGTGGTGGTGTTCGATCTGGACAGCACCGCCAAGCCCAGCGTGCGCGGGCTGCAGCAGCAGGTGTGGATCACGCCGAAGGAATAACAGCGGCCAAGAAACCACCGCGCTCATCGTCAGACGGGCGCGGCGTTCGCTCCGAATCGGTTAAGAGGCGCCAGCAGAACAACTGCGCGGCCACCAGGCGGGCGCAGTCGTTGCTCGGAATGAGGGTTGGCAGGGCTTCGTGTAAAAAAATAGCCAAAAATAAGCCAACCCGCTGCCAGCAAAGAGCTTTTTAACGAATTGCTGCCGACCCTCTATCGCCGATGGTCGAATTGCTAGAACTTCCACCACTTGCTTTTCTTTTTCTTGTGTTCGATGGGCGTTCGGGAACTGACCTGACGCTGCTTTCTGCTGGAGCTTGCGCCGCTTGGGCAAGACGATTCCTGATGAGGCCGCGATTTGGTTCGATATCGCGCAGGTCCCTGCCGCCCGCGTCGTCGAAGGTGCCGTCGATCACCCTGTGAGCCAGCATCTCTATACCTGTCAGCACATGATCGCCGCAGGAATAACCGTCAGGCTGCACCGCGGTGGGCATTTCACGAGTTTCTTCATAATCAAGGCCAAGGTGATAGGCGGCCATGTCGGCAAGGTAGCGTTGCTGTTGCTGCGTCTGTGCCATGGAATCGTAGTAGTAGGCTGCGACAGCGTCCTTGTTGCGACGGTCGACGACGAGCAATGACCAATGAAAGTTGGGCTGATTGATCGGCAGGAACACGATAGGTGGGACGTCGTCTCCGACAAGACGGCGCTGTGCGCGGGCCTGTTGGTCTGGATCTGTGGAGCTCAGCATGGTCACTGTCTGTGAGTCGGCAAAGTGGAGTAAATGGGCATTGGGCTGCCCTTGCAATCGGCGAGCGAGGTCGTCGGTGTAGGCGCGCAAATGTCCATCTTGCAGCCACGAAGTGGCGGTCACTGGAGGAAGCTCGGGGTCTGGGACGTCCTGGGGCGACGGCAGATTGTCCACATCGATCCTCTCGGGACTCATGGCCGAGTGCCCCAAGGGAGTCTGCGTGCCGTAGTCCCACGGCTCCTCTTCTTCCTGGGGGGTGTTGAGGTCGAATTCGCGGCCGTAATGGCTCATGGAGGAGAGGCCACCGAAGGTCGAGTCCGTGCTTTGGGCGGGCGTGGCGTGCTGCCACCATCCTGGCTGCCCGATTTCCTGGGGAGGGGTGAGGTCGAATTCGCGATAACTATAGTTCTGCCTGGAGTCCAAGGACTCGAGATCATCGAAGGTGGAACTCGATGCTTCGGGCTGGCCTGGCCATGCACAATAGGAAGAACCCGCCGGAGTATCGGGATTCCACTCGCCTGGTGAGTTCTGCGGCCAGCCTCCGGCAGGGGTGGGTGGCAACATGGACGAATACGAGGAATAGGCAGATCCCGCCGGGGTATCGGGATTCCACTCGCCTTGTGAGTTCTGTGGCCAGCCCCCGGCAGGGGTAGGTGGCAACATGGACGAATACGAGGACTTGGACGGCTCGACACCGGATCCAGGGTAAGGCGGCAGTGTGCTAGGCGAGATCAAAGCGCGGGCTTGCTTGAGCATGCTCCTCATGCTTCTCGCATAGGAAGGATTCTTGCCATGGGTCCAGAGATCGAGATCCACATCCAGCACCGGGTCGTGCAGGCGCTGCGCCAGGGGTCCTTTCCCTTCCTTCTGCAGCCAGGCGCTGAACTGGCGCAAGCGGGTTGACACGATGCCGGCGTAGCCCCTCCCGTTGGCGTAGGTCTTCTTCCCGGCCGCCGTCCCAGACAGTGCAGCTTTGAAGGTCTCATAGAGTTGACGGTCGACTTCTGGAATCTGATGGGTATTGCGCCTGTCGCGTACGGCCGTCGCTCCGGTGAGATCATAGATCCGCAACTGTCGCAGTCCAGCAACCAGAATCGTGTTGCTCCTCGAGCAATTGCTCGCGAAGCCCAAGGCCTCGTTCATCAAAGTGTCGGAGTGCAGCCGGTCCGGATCGCAAAGGCCCTCCTTCCCTTCCGTGTTGAGCCACGCACTGAAGGCACGCAACTCGGTTAGGTATCGTGACCCCTCTGGAAACGCCTCGTTGACGAGCCATGCATCGAGATCGGGAATCACATGGAATTGCGGGATAGTCACCACTCCATAGGTGCTGGATTCCACCGCGCGCAGGTGCTCCAGTACCGTAACCACATCCGTACGTTTGATGTCTTTCTGAAACTTCAGGACGTCGCTTGTCAGCTCGTCGCTGAACAACCGGTCCTGCAGACCGGACTTACCTTGTTGCCGTAGCCAGGCGCTGCACATCCGCAAGAGGCTTGCGTACGTGCGAGTGGTCCTCAAGTTGCTGCCACCACAGTCGGCACCGTCGATAAACCGCTTGATGAGGCTCTCGTCGGAAGGATAAGGCGGCGGCCTGCCTGCCCCGGACCCAATCACTTGCCCGATCGCGTTTCCGGCCCGTGCGAGCTGGCCGCGCGGGCGCTCCTGCACGGCCGAAGTCGATGGATCCAACTCCGGCGCAAGGGGGGCTCCTGCAGAGAAGGGGCGTGGTGCGCCACTTGTTCCGTCGTGGAATCGGGAAACGCAGGGTGCTCATGACTCACAAGCGGTGGCGGCGCATCGAAGCATCGAATGTCCATGTGGTCATGACCAGCGCCGTGGAATGGGTCCATCATGGGCGTGCCAGGCATCCCCGCCAGCAGGACCGTCTGCGGCGCGAGACTCATCTCTTGGTGGGCCTTTTGCCGCCTGGAGCGACGCTCCTCTCTGACCTGAAGGCCGGCCAATTGGCCAAGGGACTCATGAGACTGCTCCCCCAACAGTGCATTAGGTGTGGCGGCCTGTTGCGCTTCCCGCAGTCTTCGGTATTCGCTCAGATCATGCGTCCACGACGACCCGACCTCGGATGAATTGCGATCCCACATGTTCCACATCCTCCATCAACAACAGAAAGTCCCACTCGCACCTGCCGGCATACGCTCCAGCAAGGCGCAGATGTCCGTATCCAGCGGCAGGTGGACCTCGGTACTGGGCGACGACCGCAACGCCGCGACCTTATCGGGTAGTTGTGCAGCACCGCATGGATCGCCCGGTCCGAGGCAGCGGAAGGAGAGTACGTCGGACTGTCATGAACTACTCGCCTGCTGGGGCCGCCCCCCAGCCTGCAATGGCATGCGGCTGCGTGGGCCCGGTTGACATGAATGGTCCGTGCTGAACGGACCTGGGATATCCACTTTAGAAATTTCCCTCCATCGAATCTCGCCGCATGCGAAATGACGGCATGACTATCGAAGCAAGGCAATGCCAAACGCCCAGGCCATCAGCATTGGTCAAGGTGCGCCATGATACGCCCAGGGTTCCGTAGACACTCAAGACCCTCGTTGCGCGTAGCGCCGTTCAAACTCTACAGGGGACAGGTCGCCAGTTGAACCGTGGCGGCGGTTGGGGTTGTAGAACATCGCGATGTCGTCGAATACCTCGGCGCGAGCGGCGTCCTTGGTGGGATAGATCCGCCGCCTGATCCGCTCGCGTTTGAGCAGGCCGAAGAAGCTCTCCACGGGTGCGTTGTCGTGGCAGTTGCCACGCCGACTCATGCTGCACACCAAGCCATGGGACGCCAGGAAACTGCGCCAGTCATCGCTGGTGTAGACAGACCCTTGGTCCGAGTGAACCAAGCAACCAGCGTTGGGTTTGCGCCGCCACACCGCAGACAACAGGGCCTGCACGACCAACTCGGTATCGGCCCGATCGCGCATCGCCCAGCCGACGACCTGCCGGGAAAACAGATCGATCACGACAGCCAGGTACATCCAGCCTGCATGCGTGCGGATGAAGGTGAAATCGCTCGCCCAGGCCGTGTCCGGCTCCGTCACGTCGAACTGTCGGTCAAGCAGGTTGGCCGCCGCCTTGCATTGCATTCCTCCATGGAAGCGCGGTTTGCGACCATAGCCCACCTGAGCACGCAGTCCCTCGGTGCGCATCAGCCGATGCACCCGATGGCGACTGCAACGCTCACCCAGATCGCGCAGATCCGTGGTGATCTTGCGATGCCCATAGACACTGCCGCTGGCCAACCAGTGGTGCTTGATCAATCCCAGCAGGCGTTGGTCTTCCTTGGCGCGCTCACTGTCGGGCGAGCGTAACCAGGCGTAATAACCCGCCCGGTTGACCCGCAATACCCGGCACATCGCACACACCCTGAATTCCCCGCAGTGGGCTTGCATGAAGGCGTACTTTGCCTTTACCCCTTGGCAAAGTACGCGGCGGCCTTTTTTAGGATGTCGCGCTCCTCGGTCACTCGACGCAACTCTGCCTTCAGCCGCCGAACCTCGGCGCTCTGGTCCACCTCGGCGCGCTGCACCACGCCAGGCTTGCCGAACGTGCGCAGCCAGGCGTAGAGGCTGTGCGTGGTGACACCCAGGCGCTCGGCGACTTCTGCCACCTTGAAACCACGATTGGTCACTTGCCGGACCGCCTCGATCTTGAACTCATCCGTATACCGCTTGCTGCTCATAGACACCTCCGAATCGACCATTTTCCATGGCCTTGAGATGTCTAGGAAACCCTGGGCGTATCACCCTTGGAATAGTTACGTACCACTCGTACGCTGCAGTTCTGAGCGCGCAGCCCGCATACACTGAAGACTGATCGCCAAGTGTTATCAGCCACTCCAGACCGTGGCGGCAGGTGTGCATTCCACTGGCAACGACGCCACGGTTGCTGATCGCTCAAGGGCTGAACGGCGTTGCTGCGGCCGCAGCGCCTTCGCGGATGCGCGCGGCCTGCATTTCGGTGGCCAGCAACGTGCCGCGCACATCGGTAGTGTGCCGCCGGGCCTGCTTCATGCAGAAATGCGCAAAGCCCGTACTTCCTGGCTGCGGCGTGATCGCGTTTGCGGTCAACGCACCGATCAGGCGCTGTTGCAGCCCCTGCATCCTATTTTCTGCGCGCTGGATTTTTCTCATGTCTGAACTTTCCAGCTCCTCATTTGCCATGCCCAGTTCTTCCAACATCAAACTGACAGATCGCAATTGGAACTCGTCGCGCTCACGCGCTTGATGCAGTTGCGTGGTCAAGCGTGCGTGGGCCTGCGCAGCCGTCGTGGCTGTGGTCTCTGTGTCGGGGATTGCACCACTGGCAGCATCATCCGCCGGCAACTTCAGCCGCAAGCGCAGTTTCGCGTCTAGATATTTCTTTTGTAACTCCAGGCAACTTTGCATGTACGCAATCTGCGACTTGACCAAGCCTGGCGTTTGCAGCCACTGGGTCAACGCTGTTTCGGTCAATGTATCGGTATGTTTTGCATAGCTTCGCGCGGCTTTTTCGCCAGCGACGCGGGGTTTGCCGGTGAGCACTGCTCGTCCGTAGGTCGCTCCTGCAAAAAGCGCTGCCCTGGCTCGCTTCGCGAGCGAGGACGGTTGAGCCGCCTGACCAGTTGCTGGACTCTGATCGGTAGAGCGAGGCACTGCCCGATAGCGTTTCTTCATGTCGTTGGCGCAGCTCTGCAAGAGCGCGTCCCGTGCTTTTTCCTGACCGTCGATACAGGCGTACAGGGCGCTGCGCAGTTCGAATCCATGCTGCGGAACGGCAGCAGTTGCCTCCGTCGCGGCTGACGCGTCGTCGGTTGCCGGCGATGCCTGTTTTGCCGCTACCGACTGGGCAGCCACCGTGTGTTCGGCCGAGCCGGGCATGACATGGTCAGACTCCAGCTGGTCACCAGTGCCGGTCGTTACGACGGTGTCCGACGCTTTTCCCGAGGCACCGTCACTGACGCGTGGTGTGCCATGCGGATCCACTTCCCCCGGTGAGGCAGCGACGCCCGCCTCGGCCGTGGGCAGCAGGTCGGCCATGGCAAGCAATGCCCGGTCCACGCTGGGCATCTCCGCAGTCTCGTAGTTGCGATACCGTTTTTGCTTGCCATGCGCCAGCAGGAACTGGTGGCCCCCAACACCCATCGTGACCGCACCCAGCAGACCGGCACCGACCACCAAACCGGTGCCCACCGGCCCGGCCACGCTGGCTGCACCAAGCAAGACTGCAGTACTGACTCCGGTTTTGGTCAAGGTGCTGGCCGTGTAGGTCACGCCGCCAACGACAAAGCCCTTGTTCCAGTTGTTGAAGCTGCCGGCGAATCCGCTGCGCTGGGCCAGCTTGGTGCTCAAGAAGTGCTGGTAGCGCTGCGCGCCAGGGCTGAGCTCGCCCGGTTCCAGGCATTGCAGGAAGTCTTCGACACGCGCCACATCGGCAACCACGCGTTTTTTCTCCTTGCGTGACTGGTGCAGAAACGCACCGCCCAGCGTGGTGGCAGCGACGCTTGCCAGCGGAGCCAGCACAAATGTGCCTGCAATACCAGCCGCCGAGGCTGCGCCTGCGGCGGCGGTGCTGTGGCCTATCAAGCCAGCAGCATTTGCGTTGTTGGCGCCGAGTGCCAACCCGCCCTGGATGCCGAGCTCTGTCGTGGCCTTGGTAAAGATCACGCCTGCGGACGCCATCGAGGTCACCGCGATGGCGCCATCACGTGCGTTGCGCTGTTGTTGGTAAGCGACGGTATCGATCGCTTCGCTCAAGGCATGGATCTGGGCGCCTGCAACTGCAGTCAATGGGCCGCTCCCAAGCGCAGGTTGCAGCAACGCCCTCTCCGACTGCAGTTGACGTTTGCGTTGGCGCAGGGCACCGCGTTGTTCGGTCACTTCGCGGGTTTCCTTGTAGGCGGCGTAGATCGCAAGGCCAGAGAGCGGCAGCATGGCGCCACTGATGCTCAAACTCATTGCCAGATCGGCAACGCCTCCCGGCCCCGCCTCCTCAGCCAGGGTGTGCAGGAGACTCTCGTGCGCTGCAGGCTCGATCGGATGCGGATCCAGGGAGTGCGCCGCGTCGATACCGGGCTGCGTCTGATGGTCTGCCGACACCTGCGTGTGATCGATCGGCGTGTGTTCGTGGGAATGCGCAGGTTGCTCGGCTTCCGGGGAATGTTCCGGTTCGCCCGAGTTGGGCACTTCCGCGATGAGTTCGGCCGTATTGTCCAAAGTGCCATGCAGTGGATCGGCAAGATACTTGGCGACTACGAATGCATCGTAGACTGCCTCTGCCTCCTGAATTTCGGCCATGGCGTCTTCGCCGGTGCGCCTCCCGGACGCTTGCCTGGAAGAGGAATTTCTCCGACGCGAACCTTTTTTTAATGATTCCAGGACAATAGGCCCGCCATTGGAAGCGGGAAGATCTTCAACTGAAACAGGCACATCTGGAGCGGGCGAATCAGACGACCCAACATGACTGCTTATGTGTTGCTGGATGCGCATAGCTCAGACTCCGCATACGTGACGCAGCGAGGCTACGCCTCCTGCCCACGGGGATCAGTCGACCTGCGAATACACTTGCCCGGGAGCGAATCGCGGAGCAAGGCGCATTCAGGGCTGACTTACATGAGGACTTCGCCTGAGAAAGCATCGTGTGTTTTCGCTCTATCCATCACGCGTGTTTAGTGAGCGTATTACCGCAATTGCAAGTCACCTCGCCTTGCCTTACATGACCTCGTACGAAGGTGCCGCGTGCGCTGCATGCCTGGGTAGAAAGTCGCGCGAGCGTCCGCGCGACGTTCGAGATTGCAGCTATCCCCGTCATGCCTACCCTGACAACTCCCTGCGATTTACCAGCCACTCACATCAACGATTACGGCACGTGTCTCTCACCATGAAAAAGATCTCATCCACTTCTCCGGTTGGCCAACATGGCATGCAAGCGGATGGCGATCCATCCGAGACCTCGACGCATCCAGCATCCGAACAACATGAGCCCGCCGCACCCGTCCAGGATCACCTGCTCAACCTGCTGAAAAAAAGGAGAAGCGGAAGCGTAGAGTTCGCTGTCCCAGAGTTGAGTGTGAACATAGATCGCCCACCTGCTCGACTCATAGTGTCACGCACCCTTTCACGCTCGCAGTCCAGCGGCAGCAGCACACCGACAACGCCAGGCTCCGATTCCAGCCCCATATTGACGCCATACCCCAATTTGCCGCTACTGGGATCGCTACTCGACCCGCATACACCTGGCTCTCTCGCCCTGACACCGTCTCCCTCGAGTGCCTCCGGCATCCTGCGAAATGAAAGAATACGGACACGGGACATGCGTTATCGTCAACAGGACGTCTCGCTCAGTCCGCGCATAATAAGGGAACTCACCACCAATTCTCGGCGTTCAGAACTGATCGAACGACTGTCATTGTTGAAACCTGGTGCGCTGGAAATCGAGAACGGCTTCCTCCCTGTGCGGCTTGAGCCAACGCACGCCGGCAGTTACCAAAGCCTCAAGAACATACAGCTGATTGGCAAAGGCGTTTCTGGGAGAGCCTATGCTGTCCGTCTGGCTGAGGATTTCTGGCGAGCCGGAGAAAATTGCGGGCGGGACTTTGTCTTCAAGGCGATGTTGAACCCCGATCCCCAAGATCCGATCCCGACCAAACTGTATGACAAGCGCTTCCAGGAAGATGCGCCCGATCCAAAAAACCCTGTCTCGTTGCACAAAGCCAACATATACAGGGAATATCAAATGACCGTGTCGCTGGATGGGGGGTCTCGCATCATGCGTGCCTACGGTCTGGTGCAGATCGAGAACGTATTCGGCATGCTGCTGGAAAAAATCCACGGCACCACTGTCGGCAACCTCGTCGAGCTCGCGCGCCCGGCATTGCAGCAGGGGACGATCACTGCGCCGGAGTATCTTGACATGACAAAGCAGCTGATGGCCGATGTCTTGATCGCCTTGTCCTGTTGTGAAGAAATAGGAATCGTGCACCAGGATGTTTCGCACAACAACGTCATGTACGACCGGTCCAATAAAATGTTCCGGCTGATCGATATGGGCCTGGGTGGAGAAGAGGGCGAGTCCGCCAACATGGGCACACCCGGCTATATCGAGATGAATTTGAAAGCAAGTCATCGACGGGACGTCTACAGCGCTGCCCAACTCCTGGTGCATTTCACCAAACGCCCGAATTACCACATGGGCTATGTGGGCATTTCCGTGGCAAAGTCAAAGGAAGACTTTCCGCTCATGGATGCGCTGCAACAGCTGCCCTCGGAACGCAAGCAAGAGATCGCCTGTTTTTTCAACCGCATGATTGGCCAAGATCGTGCCACGGCAGAGGATTTGCTGGCGGACCCATTCATCAAAGATGCCGCGCAGCGGTTCCAGGAAGGTGTCCATGCAACCTTCGAAAAATTGACTCGATAAATTGCCCCTGAAAATCCGTTGAAACCCAATCACCAGCAGCGAACGATGCGCTGCACGCAAGAACACCACTTTATCGCGCCGACCCAGGTACGCATCGCGCGAGTTGCCGCATACGTCAGCGCGAATGTTTCAAACAGGCCCACGCGAGGTCGTTGTTCAACCGATTTCATCCAGGACAAGACGCACCTGGTCTGCTAAGGAAGATCTGAAAAACTCCCTCTGATCCTCCGACAATCGTGCAAAGCCCAGCGGAACAACGACGATGGAACTGTATTTCGGCGACGCGGAGTACAACGACAAGCGCAAGCGGACACGGCGCGATGTGTTCTTGTCGGAAATGGATCAGGTGGTGCAGTGGAAGGACCTATTGACGCTGATCAGGCCGCACTATCCGACGTCGGCGCAGCCGGAGCGACAGCCGTATCGGCTGGAGCCGATGCTGCGCATCCACTTTTTGCAGCAGTGGTACGCTTTGAACGATCCGTCGGCCGAAGAATCCCTTTACGATACGGTGTCGGTGCGTCGTTTCGCCAAGATCGGCGGCCTGGATGAGGTGCCGGACGAGACCACGATTCTCAATTTCCGCCACTTGCTGGAGCAACACGATTTGGCGCGCAAGCTGTTCAACCGGGTCAACGCGCACCTGTCGCGCAAGCAGCAGAGCCTGCACGGCGGGACGATCGTAGACGCCCGATCATTGCTGCGCCGAGTTCGACCAAGAACAAGGGCGGCGAGCGTGGTCCGGAAATGCACCAGACCAGGAAGGGCAACCAGTACTATTTTGGGATGAAAGCGCACATTGGCGTAGACGATGTGTCCGGCTTGGTGCACCACGTGGAATGCACGGCAGCCAACGTCGCCGATATCACGCAGGCGCACTAGCTGCTGCATGGCAAGGAAGACACGCTCAGCGGGGGTAGCGGGTTACACGGGGTTGGACAAGCGCGCGGAGATGGCGCGCAAGCGCAAGTTGCGCTACCTGATTGCAGAGAAGCTGTCCAAGCTCAAGCAGATCAAGATCGACACACATCCGCGTTGACAAAATCACCCGCCCGCATATTTCAAACAGGTGCGTGCAGCGTCGCCGGCCAGCGCGCTTCATCAAGAATCAGACGTACCTGCTCTGCCAGCAGCTCTAGACAGAGCGCCAGCTCGTCCATGCGAATCGCCAGTTGCGGGGCCTGCTCTTCTGCGCGCGTGCGCGGCTCCGCAATCCGCGCCAGAAAACGCATGTGCTCGCCAAGCTTCTGCAGGCGGTCCTGCGCCTGCTCGGGCAGGTAATAACCCAGCACGGAGCCATCACCGTCAAAAGATTGCTGCATTCTTTTCTCCCGTCACATACCGAATGGCGTGCTCTCTCGTCAGGAGACACTGCTCCTTGACCACGAGATTACCAAGCAACCGGCTTTCGCGCATCCATTTTTATTGCATCAAATCAAATGAAGCACGAATTTGTTGACAGAAATAGGGTTTTTCTTCATTGTGCGCTTCATGATCAATCATGCACTCATCACCACCCTTGCCAAGCACGCGGATGTCCGCATGGGCTACCCGTTTCGCGGGTCGATTCCTGAGGTTGCCGGGGGCAGCGTGCGCGTTGTCCAAATCAGGGACGTTCCACGCACCGGGCTCTGCACCTACGACACGCTGGTTGCAACAGAGGTCGAAGGCCGTAAACACCCCGACTGGCTCCTGGATCAGGACATCGTGTTCATCGCCAGAGGGTCCAACACCTTCGCGGCGCTGGCACAGGCACCGCCGCCACGCACGCTCTGCTCCCCACACATCTATGTCATCCGGGTGAAGACACCGCAGCAGTTGTTGCCCGCCTTTCTCGCGTGGCAACTCAATCAGGCGCCGGCACAACGCTATCTGCGCCAATCGGCCGAGGGCAGCAACCAGCTGAGTATCCGCCGCACGGTGTTGGACATGACCCCCATCCGCCTACCCCCACTGCAACTGCAACACGCGGTCATAGCGCTGGAGCACGCCGCACAGGCAGAGCGCGCCGCCTTACACGCGCTGATCAACAACCGCACAACAGAGCTGGCGATCCTCGCCGAGCGCCTTCTCGCCTAAGCCTTTGGAAACCCCCATGAGCAAGACCGATATCGCCCAGGACACCATCAACGCCGCCGTCTGGACTGCCTGCGACACCTTCCGCGGCACCGTGGACCCCAGCGTCTACAAGGACTACGTGCTGACCATGCTGTTCCTGAAATACGTCTCCGACGTCTGGCAGGACCATTACGACGACTACACCGCCAAACACGGCAACAAGCCCGGCCTGATCGAGGAGCTGCTCAAGAACGAGCGTTTCGTACTGCCGCATCGCGCCAACTTCTACACCCTGTACGACCAGCGCCACCGCCCCGGCAACGGCGAGCGCATTGACACTGCGCTGCACGCCATCGAAGACGCCAACCTGGGCAAGCTGCGCGATGTGTTCCAGGACATCAGCTTCAACGCCAACAAGCTCGGCGAAGAGCAGCAGAAGAACGACCTGCTGCGCCATCTGCTGGAAGACTTCGCCAAGCCCGCGCTCAACCTGCGCCCCTCACGCATTGGCCAGCTCGACATCATCGGCAATGCCTACGAGTACCTGATCAAGAATTTTGCCTCCAGCAGCGGCAAAAAGGCCGGCGAGTTCTACACCCCGCCAGAAGTCTCCACGCTGATGGCGCGCCTGATGGACCCGCAACCAGGCGACGAGATCTGCGACCCCACCTGCGGCTCTGGCTCGCTGTTGCTCAAATGCGGCCGCCTGATCCGCGAGCGCACCGGCAGCGGCAAGTACGCGCTCTACGGCCAGGAGGCCATCGGCAGTACCTGGGCGCTGGCCAAGATGAACATGTTCCTGCATGGCGAGGACAACCACCGTATCGAATGGGGCGACACCATTCGCAATCCCAAGCTGCTGGCCGGCAACCACCTCAAGGACTTCGACATCGTGGTGGCCAACCCGCCGTTCTCGCTGGAAAAGTGGGGCCACGACAGCGCCGATACCGACCCCCACGACCGCTTCCGTCGCGGCCTGCCGCCGCGTACCAAGGGCGACTACGCCTTCATCCTGCACATGATCGCCACCATGAAGCCGCGCACCGGCCGCATGACGGTGGTGGTACCGCACGGCGTGCTGTTTCGGGGCGCCGCCGAGGGCCGCATCCGGCAGAGGCTGATCGACGAAAACCTGCTGGACGTGGTGATCGGCCTGCCGGAAAAGCTCTTCTACGGCACCGGCATCCCGGCCGCGGTGTTGGTGTTCCGCACCAGGAAGAAAGACAAGAACGTACTGTTCATCGACGCCAGCCGCCACTACCAGGACGGCAAGAACCAGAACCTGCTGCGCGAGAGCGACCTGCAACGCATTCTGGACACCGTGCAGGCGCGCCAGAATGTAGACAAATACGCCTACCTGGCCAGCCCGGAGGAGATTGCCGGCCACGACTACAACCTCAACATCCCGCGTTACGTGGATACTTTCGAGGAAGAAGCAGAGATCGACCTGATGGCAGTGCGCCGCGAGCGCGAGCAGTTGAAGGACGAACTGGCAACACTCGAAACGCAGATGGCCGCCTATCTCAAGGAGCTTGGCTATGAGTGATGAAAAAAACGACATCGCCACGCAGGCTGACGCGGGCTTCCCGGCACAGGACAGTGCCGCCGTCCGGCGCACATGGCACCAAGGCCAATGGTGGTTTGCGGTCATCGACCTGGTCGTCGCACTCACAGACTCGGAAAGTCCGGAAAACTATCTACGCAACTTGCGTCGCCGCGACGAGGTGCTTTCCGGCAGTTGGGACTCGCTGGTGACGCCGTTGCGCGTCACCACGGCGGGCGGACCGCAGCTGTTGAACTGCACCACGCTGGAAGGCGCGTTGCGCATCATTCAATCGATCCCCTCGCCCAAGGCCGAACCCTTCAAGCGCTGGCTGGCACGCATCGGTAACGAATGCCTCCAGGGCGAAGAAGCCGTTGACTTCGATGCCCTGAGCGAAAACCAGCGACGCCTGTTCCTGCGCGGCCAGATGAGCCGGCACAACGAGGATCTGGCCGCCGCAGCCAAACAGGCCGGTGTGGAGACACCGCTGGAGTACGCCGTCTTCCAGGACCACGGCTACAAGGGCTTGTACGGCGGCCTGGGCGCAAAGGACATCCATGCACGCAAGGCCCTGAAGAAAAGCCAGACGATCCTCGACCACATGGGCAGCACCGAACTGGCGGCCAACCTGTTCCGTGCCACGCAGGCCGAAGAGAAACTGCGCCGCGACAACGTGCAGGGCAAGACGGCGGCCAACCGGACGCATTTGGAGGTGGGTCAAACGGTGCGCAAGACCATTCAGGAACTGGGCGGCACCTTGCCGGAGAACCTGCCCGCACCGGAAACCAGCATCAAGCGGCTGCAGAAGGATGCCAAGCCGGCGCCGGGTCAGGACAAGGACAAAAAATGAACAGCCGCCTTGCCACTTTGGAAATCAACCACTTGCCGAAAGGGGGGGGTCAATTTGACCCCCCCCTTCCCAGGGCGATCCGGACAAGCGCCTTGCCTGGCTTGCAGCGATGGGCATCGCCATCACAGGCCCGGACTGATGCGTCAGCCGTCGAGGAACCCGTGACAACTGCCGCCCACGGCCAGAAGACCGCTGCACGACCGGCGGTCGAACGCGCCGACCGCAACCAGTCCAACATGGCACTGACCGGCGGGAAAGCCAGCCGCGTGCGCATGGACGACTGGCTCCAAAACGTGGACCGCTTTGCCGCGTTCAACGAACGGCCACTGCTAAGAGGCGCAGGCGAGGTCAGCCACGAACGCATGCAACAGATCGCGCATGCGCGCTATGCGGTGTTCGATGCGAAGCGGCGCAAGGCGGAGGCTGTATCAGCGGAGGTGGAGAGCATCGAGGCGCTGGAGTCGGTGGAGAAGTCGGCGCAAAAAGGAAGAAGCGATGCTACCTAAAGATTGGAACCGCCGCCCTCTCCATGAAGTTGCAGAAGTACGCACGGGAGTGGCAAAGGGGAAGACCGGTTTGGTTGATCCGGTGGAGTTGCCCTATCTGCGCGTGGCCAACGTGCAAGATGGCTTCATCGACCTTACACAGGTCAAGACCATCGCCATAGAACGGCATCAGGTTGATCGCTACTTGCTCCAGCGAGACGACATCTTGATGACCGAAGGTGGAGATTTTGACAAGCTGGGGCGTGGCGCTGTGTGGGATGGCAAAGTAGATCCTTGCTTGCACCAGAACCATGTCTTTGCGGTACGTGCCAAGCAAGATTTGGTCAACCCGTTTTTCTTGTCGGCACTGTCCGGGAGTGAATACGGGCGGACGTATTTTTTAAGCTGTGCAAAGCGCAGCACCAACCTGGCCAGCATCAACTCTTCGCAGTTGAGATCGTTCCCGCTAGTGCTTCCGCCACTCGCAGAACAAGAGCGCATCGCCCACATCCTCTCCACCTGGGATCAAGCGATCGCCACCACAGAGGGGCTACTTGCAAACGCCTGCACGCAGAGGAAAATCCTCACGAACGCGCTTTTCGTACATGGAAGACACAGCAGCATGACCACCCACGGATGGAAGTTCGCCGACCTTGATGAAGTCTTTGAACGGGTGACACGCCGAAACACAACTGCAAACTCGAACGTACTGACCATCTCCGGCACCCGCGGACTGGTCAGCCAGCGTGACTACTTCAACAAATCCATCGCAAGCGAAAACCTCTCCGGCTATACGCTACTTCAACGCGGCGAATTCGCCTACAACAAGAGCTATTCGGCAGGCTATCCGATGGGCGCGATCAAGCCGTTGACACGCTACGACCAAGGCGTTGTGTCGAGCCTTTACATCTGCTTCCGGCTGCGCAATGAAGTCGAAGCAGATGCGGACTTCTTCCGGCATTACTTCGAAGTGGGGATGCTCAACGAAGGGCTTTCGGGGATCGCGCAGGAAGGTGCGCGCAATCACGGATTGCTCAATGTGGGTGTCGGCGACTTCTTCAAGCTGCGGCTGCACATTCCAGGCGTGACCGAGCAACGGCGTGTTGCGGCCATCCTCAACATGGCTGAGCAAAAAGAACAGCTGATCGCAGCGCAACTGGACAAGCTCCGTGATGAGAAGAAAGCCCTGATGTCCCAACTTCTCACCGGCAAACGCCGCGTGCGCCTGCCCGCCGACGCGGCAGAACCGGCATGACCCACAGCGCCCCGGACACCCGCGAACAGGCCAGCGCGCAGCTGCCCGCGTTGCACCTGCTGTGCAACCTGGGCTGGCGCTACCTCAGTGCCGCGCAGTGCCTGGCGCTGCGCGGCGGCACCCGCGAGGTGCTGTTGCTGCCACGCCTGATCGAGGTGCTGCAAAGCCGTCGCTTCGACTACAAGGGGCAGACCTATCCGCTCTCGCCGGGCGGCATCGACCAGATCGTGCGCGAGCTGTCGGCGCTGCCGCTGGGCGATGGGCTATTGGCCGCCAATGAGCGGCTGTATCACCTGTTGACGCTGGGCATCACCGTCACCGAGTTCATGCCCGACGGCAAGAAGCATCAGCCCACCATCGCGGTGATCGACTGGGGCGATGCAGCCCACAACCTGTGGGACATCACCGAAGAATGCGAGCTACTGTCCGCCCACGGCACGCATACGCGCACGCCCGACATGGTGGGTTACGTCAACGGCATCCCGCTGGTGGTGATCGAAACCAAGCGCGCCGATGCCGGGCATGCCGGCAAATCGCTGGTGGCCGAAGCGGTGAGCCAGCAATTGCGCAACCAGCGGGCAGAAGAGATTCCGCAGTTGTTCGCCTATGCGCAAGTGTTACTTGCAATCAGCCTGACCGAGGCGCGCTACGGCACCACGCACACCCCGGCCACCTTCTGGGCGCGCTGGCGCGACGAGCAGTTCGACCAGGCGCAGCTGAGCCGCCTCAAGAACCTGCCACTGCCTGCGGCTACCCGCGATGCCCTGCTGGCAGACAAGCCGGCGCCGCTGCGGGCCTACTGCCAGGCGTTGTGGGCCAAGCCCATGCTGCCCACCGAGCAGGACCTGCTGTTGGCCGGGTTGCTCACCCCGGCCCGGCTGCTGGAGGTGCTGCGCGGTTTCGTGCTGTTCGACCGCAAGGTCGGCAAGATCGTGGCGCGCTACCAGCAGTTCTTCGGCATCCGCGCGTTGCTGGCGCAGATCCGCACGCGTCGCCCTGACGGCGGACGCCAGGGCGGCGTGCTGTGGCACACCACCGGCTCGGGCAAGAGCTTCACCATGGTGTTTCTGACCAAGGCGCTGGTGTTGGATCCGGCCTTGACGCAGTGCCGGGTCCTGGTGGTGACCGACCGGACCGACCTGGAGGCGCAGCTAGCGCGCAACTTCATCAGCGGCGGCGCGTTCGGCTCGGCCGTCGGCACCAAAAAAGAGGGCGAGCGCAGCAAGGCCACCACCGGCCGCGATCTGGCGCGCCGCATCGGCCAGGGCAGCGAGCGCATCACCTTCTCGCTGGTGCAAAAGTTCACCACCGCCGCCAAGCTGCCCGAGTGCCACAACACCTCGGCCGACCTGATCGTGCTGGTGGATGAAGGCCACCGCAGCCACGGCGGCGAAACCCACGAGCGCATGCGCAAGGCGCTGCCCAATGCAGCCTATCTGGCGTTCACCGGCACCCCGCTGCTCAAGAACGACAAAGCCGCCAACAAGTTCGGCCCGATCCTGCATGCCTACACCATGCAGCGCGCTGTCGAAGACCAGACCGTGGCCCCGCTGCTATACGAAGAACGCGTGCCGGAGCTGGAGGTCAACGCGGCGGCGGTGACCCGCTGGTTCGACAAGATCACCGCCGGGCTCTCGGACGCGCAGAGCGCGGATCTGAAAAAGAAGTTCGCCAGCAAGCGCGCCATTTATGGGGCGGCCAATCGCATCGAACTGATCGCCTGGGACATTGCCGCGCATTTCAACGAGAACATCAAACCGTTGGGCCTGAAGGGGCAGCTGGCGACCGACAGCAAGCGCGATGCCATCCGCTACAAGCGCGCCCTGGACGAGACCGGCCTGGTGACAGGCGCGGTGGTGATCTCCCCGCCCGATACACGCGAGGGCAACAGCGATGTCGATGAAGACACCTTGCCCGAGGTGCAGAAATGGTGGAAGCAGGCCATCACAGACCAACGGCTGGATCCGCAGGAGTACGAGCGGCAGACCGTGCGCGACTTCGGTGGCGATGGCGATCCGGATCTGCTCATCGTGGTGGACAAGCTGCTCACCGGCTTCGATGAGCCGCGCAATGCGGTGCTCTACATCGACAAACCGCTCAAGGGCCACAACCTGATCCAGGCGGTGGCACGGGTGAACCGCCTGCACGATGCCAAGCGCTACGGCATCCTGGTGGACTACCGCGGCATCCTGACCGAACTGGACACGGCGATACGTGCGTATCAGGACCTGGAAACACGTACCCAAGGCGGCTTCGATGTGGCCGATATCGAGGGCCTGTACCAGGCGATCAGTACCGAGTACAGACGCTTGCCTGCGCTCAATGCCAGGTTATGGGCGTTCTTCGACGGGCTGGCCAGCCATGACGACCCGGAGCAGTTCAGGCAGCGCCTGAGCCCGCGCTTCGTCTCCGACGAAGAGGGCGCCGATTACGACGCGCGGCAGAAACTGCGCGACGACTTCTCCGCCGTGCTGACCGAGTTCGGCCTGTGCCTGCAGACCGCACTCTCCTCGCGCAGTTTCTTTGAAGACACCGCCTTTCCGGATACCTTGATCGACCGCTACAAGCGCGACCTGCACTTCTTCTCCGGGTTGCGCAGGACCGCACGCCAGGATGCGATGGAAACCGTGGACTACAGCATCTACGAAGAGCAGATCCGCAAGCTGGTGGACAAACAGGTGATTGGCCGCGAGGTGCGCGAATCCACGGGTGCGTACGTCGTGCATGAATTGGGCAAGCGCGAAGATCCGCAGACCTGGTCGGAGGAGAAGACCCGCAACGAGGCCGATCTGATCCAGACGCGTCTGCGCAAGACCATCGAGCAGGAGTTGGCCAGCGACCCGTACGCGCAAAAAGTCTTCGGCGAGCTGTTGCGAGAGGCCATTGCCGAGGCAGAAGCCATGTTCGATCATCCCTTGAAGCAGTACGCCGTGTTCAAGGCCTTCGAGCAGCGCCTGGAGGCCAGGAAGATCCCCAGTATTCCAGTGGCATTGGCCGACAACCCGCATGCCAGTGCCTACTACGGCGCGATCCTGCTGGAATTGGGCGAGGATGCCATGCACGCCAAGCGCGCTGCCGAGGCAACGCATTTGGCCGATCTGGCACTGACGATCGATGGCGTGGTGCGCACCGCCATTGCCGAGAACTCATTGAACCTGCACAGCATCGAGTCGCAGATTCGCCAGACCTTGCTTCCCCCCATCTTCGATCTGGTCGGGCTGGACCATGCCAAGGCCATCGTGGAGCAGATCGTGCACATCACGCGCATTGGGCTTAGCCGCACGTGACACCGATTCAGACCAACGCCGAGATGGTGGTGACCTACGGCGAGCGCCGCATCCACTGCCAGATCCAAAGATCCGCGCTACGACGCAGCCAGCGCGTGGCCATCCATGTGGAACCCGATGGCCGCGTACGGCTGGACGCGCCGCTGCAGGCGACCGACACCCAGATCAAACGGGCGCTGATCCAGCGCGCACGCTGGATCCACTTGCACTTGATGGGGATCGAGCAACGCCTGCGGCACGTCACCCCGCGCGAATACGTCAGTGGCGAAACTGTGCTGTATCTGGGGCGGCGCTACCGGCTGAAGGTGATCCTTGACGACCAGATGCATGACGTCCGCCTGCGTGGCGGCTACGTCGAAGCACGGGTGCCCAGCCGTGCGCCCGAGGTAGTGCGCGCAGCGCTGGAAGACTGGCAACGCGAGCGCGCCAGGTTGCTGCTACCGCAGCGCGTGGCCGACATGGCCGCCCAACTCCGCTGGATCAAGCAGGTGCCACCCCTCTCACTGCGGATGATGCAGCGCCAGTGGGGCAGTTGCTCACCCTTGGGAAGGATCAGCTTGAATCTAGGCCTGATCCGTGTCCCGGGCGCCTGTATCGATTACGTCATCCTGCATGAGCTGTGTCACCTGAAAATCCACAATCATGGCAAGGCCTTCTATCGCCTGCTCGATGCCCATCTGCCTGGTTGGCGGGAGATCAAGCAACGCCTGGATAGTCTGGCCGAGCTGGCGTTGCGTCACTGAGCAATTGGATCAGTCGGGCTTCTCCGACCGCCTGGGGCAAGCGTTCGGGTGGTCGGCGTAGTGGAGGCTTACTGCTTCCGCTTACCGCCTACTAGCTGCTACGTGCTACGTGCCGCCTGCTGGGGCAAAAGTTCTTGGCTGCTCCGCTGTATGCGTTGCTAGAACGTGAACCAGATCAGCTAGAGATGTTTGTACTCTCAGCAACGCCCCTTCAGACCGCCGCGCGCCCGCCGCTATCTGGACGTCCACTGCCCACGCAGCGTCTGCGACCAATTGTTGTATCGAACGGATCGCATTCCAGGCAAGATCACCGGCTCACGCCGTTGTGGAAGGCAGTGGCGCATTCCCGTCGTTCCATCGAGCGACGGTCGGTTGGTGAGTTCCAGGAGCGTTTCATGTCGTCGTCCACCGTTACGCAAGACCCTGTCTCCCCGGTTCCGGAGCAGACCCAGCATGCCTTTGCCGAACACGTGCACAGCAAGCCCGCGCCCGGCCAGCCGATCGGCAGCACCGAAGCGGCGCACCTGATGACGTTCCTGTGCCAGACCCACTCGGCCAAACAACCGCAGATCCTGCTGCCGCCACAAGTGCGCGACGACAACGCGGCCTGAGCGCTCGCGTCAGCAACATTGGCGACAGCACTGACGCTGTCACCAATCGCCACTACTTGCCGCCGTTGAATGCCTTGAGCACGGTGAGCAGACTGGTCAGATTGTCGGCGACGCCCGCTTGCGCGACCTTCTCGACGTCCGCCGCCGAAGCGGTGGTATCGAGACTGTAGATCTGCATCACGCCCTGATTCGTGGCGGCCTGCGCTAGCAGGTTTTGTTGCTGCTGCGCGGCCACCGCGTTAGCAAAGAGAATCCCGTTCGAATGGGCCATGCGCTGGTAGATCGTGCCCATCGACATGGCGGGCGCTTCGCCGATCACCTTGACGTTGGTCTGTGTGACGGCATCGGTGATCTGATCGTTGACTGCGGTTGGAAAAGCCATGTGCGCGCTCCTGAGGGGACAGATACACGGCGCTGCACGTTGTTGCAGGCCAATCGGCACTGAAGGCCGGTCGCACCTGTCGACCGCACCGCAGTGTGCCGACCATGCGCCAAGCCCACCGCACACCGTGTCATCTCGTAGCGGCATGCAGGCGTGCGACTGAATCCTCGCAACGCCGCTTCGCAATGCGCGTCGCAGCGCCACTGTGACCGCGCGCAACCGCTGTGCGAGGCGCCTCAGTGCGCAGTCGCACCGGTGCGCGTATTGAAACTGGAACTCGCGGATCTGCACTGCATCTGCGCTGGACGGGATGTTCAAGCGCACCCGCGAAGCAGTCACCGGCACGAAATGATCGATCTTCATCCGGCCGTTCGCCCGCGCCTTGGGCACCCACTTGCCGTCCTATCAGGCTTCCACCGCAGACTTCTGCACCAGCTGGCCGTCGTTGATCCACTCCATCAGGTATTGGGATTGAAGTGCACGATCACGCCGAATTCCAACTCCTGCCAGGCCACCCGCTGCGGCGAAGGCTTCACCTCGGCAACGTTCTGCGCGATGGCGGTGGGCAGGTCAACGCGGTCAGGCCGAGCACGGCCAGCCAGCGCAACGGAGAGAGCGGATGTCATGACATCGCGGGTCCTCGCAGTGATCGGCGACGACGGCCGCCTGGAATGACCAGAGCACATGGTATTTAATAGATAATAAATAGGTATCTTTAAAATCCGCACAGGACTGGACCACGATGCCCTTGTCACGCCTGCTGACCTGTCTTGTTGCGAGCCTCGCGGGCTTCGCCGCCAACGCCGAATCACCGGCATCGCCGCCCTCACCGATCGTGCTCAGCGAGTTCATCGCCGACCCGGCACCGACCCCGCAGGCGCACGCGTCCACGCTATTGGAAACCCGCGACGGCACGCTGCTGGCGGCCTGGTTCGGCGGCGCACACGAGGGTGCGGCCGATGTCGGTATCTGGCTCGCCCAACGCGGCCCGCAGCACTGGCAGACACCGCACCGCATCGCAGACGGCGCGCACGCAGGCGTAGATGGCGCGGCACTGCCGGCCTGGAATCCGGTGCTGTTTCAGTCCGCCACCGGGCCGGTGCAGCTGTACTACAAGCTCGGCCCGAATCCGCGCGACTGGTGGGGCCTGCGCATTACATCGACCGATGACGGTGCGCACTGGTCGCCACCGCTGCGCCTGCCTGACGGCATTCTCGGCCCGATCAAGAACAAGCCGGTACAGCTCCGGAATGGACGCATCCTCGCACCCAGCAGCAGCGAAGACCGTGGCTGGCGCGCGCATCTGGAATGGAGCGACGACGACGGCGCACATTGGCAACGCGGCATGCCGCTCAATGATCCGACAGTGATCGGCGCGATCCAGCCCAGCGTGTTGCTGCATGCGGACGGACGCGTGCAGATATTGGGCCGAAGCCAGCAGAACAAGCTTTTCAGTACGTTCTCCAATGATGGCGGCCTGCACTGGCAACCGATGCAATTGCTGGACGTAGAAAACCCCAACTCCGGCACCGATGCCGTGATGCTGCGCGATGGCCGCGCCCTGCTGGTCTACAACCCCGGCATCGCCGGCAAGGACTGGTGGGACGGCCGCGGCACGCTTGCGGTGGCGCTATCGACCGATGGCGTGCACTGGCAACGCGTACTGACTCTGGAAAACAGCGAGAAAGACGAGTTTTCCTATCCTGCCGTGATCCAGACCCAAGATAACCTAGTGCACATCAGCTACACCTGGAAACGTCAACGTATCAAGCATGTGGTCTTGGATCCGGTGCGGCTTGGCAGCAGCATGGATAGCAAGACGCGGCCATAACCACTGATGCACAGTCAGGAATAGCGGTGTCCTGCGCGCTCCGCAATTGACCTACCTGCACTGTCCGAGCACGTACAAGACAACCAAGATTTCGAGTCATGGCGTTGCCTTAGATGCAATCAAAAGCCGAGTCGGCCGAGGGCGCGGTGCCCTCACCGCTCGCGGGACACGCCGTGAATCCGTCCCTGGAGGCTCGGTGGCGGCATCCATGCCGCCACACGGTCCCGCAATCGGTGAGGACACCGCACCAGAAAGTTAGTCGGCTGCTTTGTTGAAACCATGCACACCGATCATCTCCACTGGTCCTTGCCCGCCCACCGTCGCGGGACCTTACGCGGCATGGATGCCGTGTAAGAGCCTACACGGACGTACTTGCGGCGTGTCCCGCGACGGTGGGCGGGTAAGGGCCCTGCAGCCAGGCCATAGACAAGCAGTTCTAGCTCTCACACTCCCTGCAACAACCCCACTATCCGCCGCACACGTGCCACATCGGTACGCTGGTAATCGCCTCCCAGATCGGTGATGTACGCATGCCGTGCATGCACCTGCGCCGCAACCGGCCCACGTGAGGAGGCATGAAATTCGCGCGCGCCGGTACTCGCACGCAGCGTGAGCACATTGGTTTCGGACACTCCAGCACCCGGCATGACGCTGATGCGCTCGCCCGCCTGCCGCACCAGCGCGGCAATGGTGTCCACACCTTCGAGCGCGCTCGCACGCGCGCCAGATGTCAGCACGCGCTCGCAACCCAGCGTGATCGCATCTTCCAGCGCGCGTGACGGATCGGCACTGACATCGATCGCACGATGGAAGGTCACACCCAGCGGTCCCGCCGCCGCGATCAACACCCGCATCGTGGGCATATCGACCTGCCCATGCGGATCCAGCGCGCCCAACACCACGCCATCGCAGCCCAGCCGCACGCATTGCTCCACATCGCGTCGCATCACCTCGACCTCGTCCGCATCGAAGACGAAATCGCCCACACGCGGACGGATCAACACATACAGCGGAATCTGCAATCGCTCGCGCACCACCGCCAGCGTGCCGAGCGACGGCGTCAACCCGCCGCCATCCAGCCCCCCGCAGAGCTCGACACGCATCGCACCACCCTCTTGCGCGGCCAATGCCGAACCCACCGAATCGGCAGCCACTTCCAGCCCCAACGCGCTCATGCCGCAGGCTCAGTGGTGTAGTGGCTTTCACCGGGCACCAGCAGATCCTGCCGTTGCGCATCGCAGACCGCGTAGCTGAAACCCTTCTGGATCGCGAATGCACCCACCTCGCCCCGCCTGTTCATTGCCAGAAACCCCACCTGCAGTGTGCGGGTGAGTTCGGGCTTGCGCCGTATCAGTCGCATGACGACCTCGCGGCAGGCATCGGCCGGCGACTTGCCCTGGCGCATCATTTCCACCACCGCGAAACTACCGACATTGCGGATCACTTCTTCGCCGACGCCGGTCGAGGTCGCGCCACCGACCTCGTTGTCCACATACAGGCCCGCACCGATGATCGGGCTGTCGCCGACCCGGCCGTGCATCTTCCACGCCATGCCGCTGGTGGTGCACGCACCGGACAGATTGCCGTGCGCATCCAGGGCCAGCATGCCGATGGTGTCGTGATTGTCCTTGCCGCCCGGCAATTTGGCATCGCGCCAGGCGCGGTTTTCGATATTGGCTTCCGGCGAATACTTGGATGTCTTCAACCACTCCTTCCACGCCGCCTCCGAGCTCGGCGTGAGCAGCTTGGTCTGCGGAAAGCCCTGCTCCAGCGCGAACTGACGCGCACCGTCGCCGACCAGCATCACATGCGGGGTTTTCTCCATCACCGCACGCGCCACCGAGATCGCATGCACCACATCTTCCAGTGCCGCCACCGAGCCGCAATTGCCCAGGTGATCCATGATGCAGGCGTCCAGCGTCACCCGCCCATCGCGGTCCGGATAACCGCCCAGCCCCACGGTGGGATTGCTCGGGTCCGCTTCGGGTACGCGCACGCCGGCTTCCACCGCATCCAGCGCGATGCCGCCGGTACTGAGAATTTTCCAGGCCTCCTGGTTGGCCGCAATGCCGAAATCCCAGGTGGAAATCACCCGCGCCTGGCCGCGCGGCAACACCGCAACGCGACCAGGCGTGCTGGCACCGACCGCCGCCTGCGCACGCGCGCCCCACCCGGCCAGGCCGGAAGCGATCGCACCAAGCGTGGCGCTCTTGAGGAAGTGACGACGTTGGATCATCCGGGAACTCCATGAAGGAAACAGGCAGCCGCACCACGCGACAGCAGCCTTCCATGATGCGGCAGCGCCGCGTACGGATAAACCGCCTTGCGGCGCTCAGCAGTGCGGATTCGCGCATAACGCGCAGTGGAGGCTGTAGAGCCCCTCTCCCATCGGGAGAGGGGTTGGGGTGTGGGTACGGGGCGACCGACACCGCCCGGCCCAGCCGCACCCTCATCCGGCGCTGCACACCGCAGCGCCCACCAGCGACCAAAAAAATCTTCAACCCACCTAACCCCATTTGCCGCACTGGCCCGTTTACTCAACAGAGGCGCAGTGCACGGCGACCTCGGGCTGTCCGGTTGTTCACCCATCCCTTCTTCGCCACGCAAAGGATTCCCATGCCACGTCACAGCCTTCTTGCGCTCGCCCTGCTGCTGAGCGCCTGCTCGCACGAACCGACCGAGCCGAACAGCGACAGGTCGCGCACCACCGCGCTGCCTGCGACCGCGCAGCCATCGCACCCCACCGCTTCGACAACGCCGCAGATCGAGGGCAATCTCTCAGCGCCTGTCCACGCATACCCCATGCAGCAGCCACGTGCGTCGAGCCCACCACCGGTATCGTCATTACCATCGGTATCGCCATCAGCGATGCCATCGCCGATGGCGATGCCCGCGCCACCCATCGCACTTGAAGCCTCCGCTACACAACGGGCACAGGCCGCCAAATCGGCCGCACGTCGCCCAGCGCTCGACAACCTCATGCCGATGCCGCCGATCCTCCCGGCACCCGCCGAAAACCGCGAAACCTATCAAACGCTGAGCGACAACCCGATCGTGCAGACCGCAGCGAATCCGGTGTCCACCTTCAGCATCGACGTGGACACCGGCAGCTACAGCAATGTGCGGCGCTTCCTGAGTGCAGGCACGCTGCCGCCGGTCGATGCAGTGCGCGTGGAAGAACTGATCAACTACTTCCGCTACGACGATCCCGCACCGGCCGACGGCAAACCCTTCGCGGTGCGCACCGAACTGGCGCCCACCCCCTGGAACAGCGACAGCCTGCTGCTGCGCGTCGGCATCGCCGGTCGCGCTATCGCCACTGCCGATTTGCCGCCGGCCAACCTGGTGTTTCTGGTCGATGTCTCCGGCTCGATGGAATCGCCCGACAAACTGCCGCTGCTGCAGTCCTCGCTCAAGCTGCTGGTACGCCAGTTGCGTGCGAAAGATCGCATCACCCTGGTGACCTACGCCGGCAACACCGCGGTCGTGTTGCCACCCACGCCCGGCGACCAGCAAGGCCGCATCATCGAAGCGATCGACGCCCTGCAGTCGGGCGGTTCCACTGCCGGTGCCAGCGGCATCGAACTGGCTTACAAGGCGGCGCAGCAAGGCTATCTGCGCGGCGGCATCAACCGCATCCTGCTCGCCACCGACGGCGACTTCAATGTCGGCGTCACCGACTTCGATCAGCTCAAGGGCATGGTCGCCGAGAAGCGGCGCTCCGGTGTGGCGTTGTCCACGCTGGGCTTCGGCACCGGCAACTACAACGACACCTTGATGGAACAGCTGGCCGATGCGGGCGACGGTGCCTACGCCTACATCGACTCGCCGCTGGAAGCACGCAAGGTACTCACCCACGAGCTGGGCGCCACGCTGGCCACGATCGCCCGCGACGTCAAGATCCAGGTCGAATTCAATCCCGACACGGTCAAGGAATATCGTCTGATCGGCTACGAAAACCGTGCCTTGCAACGCGAGGATTTCAACAACGACCAGGTCGATGCAGGCGAGATCGGCGCCGGCCACAGCGTCACCGCGTTGTATGAAATCACGCCGACCGACGGCCACGCATCGGTGGACCCGCTGCGCTATGCCACCACCACCGCGCCTCGGCAGCAACGTGCGGTCGACAGCGAACTGGCGCACGTCAAATTGCGCTACAAACTGCCCGACGCACAGCGTAGCCAGCTGCTCGACACGGTGGTCCGCAGCGAGCAACGCCGCGCCTTGAACGCCACCAGCGATGCCTTCCGCTTTTCCGCCGCAGTGGCCGGGTTCGGCCAGCGCCTGCGTGGCGGCAGTCAGTTGCGTGGCTGGGATTATCCGCAGGTACGCGCCTTGGCTGCCGGCAGCCTGGGCAGCGACCGCTTCGGCTACCGCGCCGATTTCCTGAGGATGGTGCAGCAGGCCGACACGCTGAGCACCCGGTCACTCGCCAACACCGACTGATGCACGCGGCGCTTGCCTATACTGCGCGCATGCAACCTGCCGATCTTGCGCATCTTCCTGACGAGGAGCTCATGCTCCTTGTCGCCAATGGGTTTGTCGAACAACCGGCCACCGAGTTGTTCACGCGCCACAACCGCGCCCTGTTCAATTTTTTGGCCTGGTTGTGCGAAGGCAACCTGAGCGAAGCAGAAGATCTCGCGCAGAAGACCTGGGTCAAGCTGATGACCCGTTGCAGCGACTATCGCCCCGGGCAAGCGACGTTCACCAGTTTCCTGTTTCAGATCGCGCGCAACGGCTGGATCGACATCCGCCGCAGCGCCTATCACACCACCTCGGTTGCGCTGGACGATGCGCATCTGCAGCTGCCCGACGACGATCTGGGCACCGAGCAGTTGGCCGTGCTCGGCCAGCAGCAACACCGCGTGCGCGCCGCAGTGATGGCGTTGCCGCACGCACAGCGCGAAGTGGTGGTGCTGCGCTTCTTTGCCGAACTCAGCATGGAAGAAATCGCGCAGGTGATCGGCGAAGGCTTCGAGACCGTCAAGAGCCGGCTGCGCTATGCGTTCGCAAAACTACGCCTGAGCCTGGATGCGGCGCAATGAGTAGCGCATTCGACCGCTTTCTCGCGGGCAGCGATGGCCTTGCCGCACTGCTGCGTGCCCTGCCGGCGTATACACCGCCTGCGTCCATGGATGCATGGTTTGCGCAGGCCGCGCGCACTGCCGATGCCGAACGCAATGCAGCGACTCCCGCACGGGACGCATTGCAATTCGAAGCACCCTCCACAATGGCAGCCGTGTTTGCCGCCGCCGCAGCGCAAGCCGAACAAGCGCAGGCAGCACAGCGCGCTGCCCTACAGGCGCGTCTTGCGCAGGGCGAGCGTGCCGATCAGGCATTGGGGACGGAGTTGAGCGCATCTGCGCGTGCGTGGATCGAGCAGCAAGCCCGCACCGATACGGCAGATGTGCAGCCCACTGTGGAGGTTTCTCCAGCGGCAGCTGCGTTGATGGATGCGGATGCATCTCCAGCCATGGATGCGTCGATGGCGTTGGATGTCTCTCTAGCTTCAGATGCGTCTACAACTGCGGATCTGTCGGCATCCTCGAATAAAGCAGTAGATGCCTCTGGAGTTACATCACGCGCTATATCAACGTCTGGAATCGCATCTGCATCTGCATCTGGGTCTGCATCTGGGTCTGCATCTGGGTCTGGGTCTGCTGCTCAGGCTCGGACTCGGACTCGGACTCGGACTCGGACTCGGGCTCGGGCTCGGGCTCAGGCTCAGGCTCAGGCTCAGGCTCAGGCATCAACACTGCCAGAACTCCAATCAAGCACAACCTCTACTCAGACCAGCCACGCATCCGCCTCCCGGCGCCCGCGCTGGATGCCGACGCTCGCCTTCGCTGCATCGATCACCCTGGCCGTTGGCATTGGCCTGCAGTGGCAGGCCAGTCAACCCACGCTGGAGCTGCCGACCGCTACGACGCCTGATACGGCATCGGCAGAGCCGCAAAAGGCTCAACAGGCAATGCGCGACGCCCACCAGGTTGATCGCACAGCAGACAGCACATCCGAGATACCTGCACTGCCTGCACTGCCTGCACTGCCGGCGCCAGCCTATGCCGAGGCACCCAATGCGGCCTCGCCTTCGATAGCGGCGTTGCCATCGCGGTCGCCATTGCCCACAGCGCAGCCATCGCCAGCTCCGGCCCTCGCTCCGGAACCAGTTAGTGCGCCACCGCTCACTCCTGCTACGGCACCTGCGCCTGCTGCTGTGCCTGCGCCTGCTGCGGCGCCTCCACTTGCAGCCATGATCGTCGCCGAACCCGCGCCAGATGTTGATGCGCAATCCATCGACGCGCAGGCACCAGCAGCGCCCCCCCCGCCTGCTCCCACTGTCGCAAGCCCGGCCGATGCGTTCGTCAGTGGCTCGCTTGCCGCAACCGCAGATCGCAGCACACCCGCGCCCGCACCCATTGCACCAGACGCGGCATCGGCACCTGCATCGCCGCCAGCGCAAACCTCACTGGTCGAGCGAGCACAGACAAACGCGTATGCAGCAGAAACACCGCTCATCTCCCGCGCTGCGCCTGTCGCAGGCCAGGCCGCTCCGCTGCGCGTGCGCAATGCACCCACACCGCGCCTCGATGTCTATCGCGATACATCTCCATCATCCAGACCAACCGGAAGCACAGGCGCGCCGGACGCAAAGGCCTACCAAGCAAAAGGCAGCATGGTCCGCAAGCCCGGTCTGCTAAAACTTTCCACTTCGCCACGCGACTGGCTTGCGCGTTACGCACTGTCTGCCGATCGAGCGCCTGCCCAGATCCGCCTCCAGGCCGCCACAGCGGATGCGCCCGAGGTGCAGAGCTGGGCCTCTCAACTGCGCGATCAACTCAAGCAACGCGGCTGGTCGACGCAGGTGGATATCGTGCAAGACACGCATCTGGCAGCTGACCAGCTACGCCTCGAACCATTCGACACTGCGCAATAAGGGCGTCCCCCTTTCAGCACAACGCTGCGATCAACGCTGCGATCAACGCAGATATCAACGCAGATATCAACGCAAGGTAGCGTCACCGGGCAACGCGCGCAGTTGCGTAAGCCCTGCCCTTTTGGTGGATCAGTCGTCTCTCAAACGTCAGACGCTGCACAGCGCATCGCGAATAAACGCTCAGCAAATCGACCGAGCACATCAGCAACTCAACGCGTACTCCGCAGCCACTAAGCGCCAACAGCCCGGTCGTCGTCGCGCAATTTGCTGGTCAACACATGGTCGCGCCAGACGCCATTCAATTGCAGATAACGCCGCGCATAACCTTCGATCTGGAAACCCAGCCGCTGCAGCACGCGCGCACTGCGCAGATTGTCGGGGACGTATTGCGCCATCACCCGATGCAGCCCGAGCGGGCCGAACGCGAAGGCGATGCCCTGCCTGGCCGCCCACTGGATCAACCCGCGTCCCTGCCGCTGCGCATCCAGGCCGTAGCCCAGATGGCAGCCCTGGAAGGCGCCACGCTGGATCTGGGTGAAGCCGACCGTGCCGATCACCTGTGCCTGGCGCAATAACACCAGTTGCAACTCGCGCTCGCCGGGCACCGCAGTGCGATAGGCGATACTCAGCCGCCGCCAGCCGTCGGTGGTGTAGAACGCAGGCGGCCGCAGTGGCATGGCACCGGCCAGATGTGCGCGGTTACGGGTGTGGTACTCGGCCATCGCCGCCGGATCGACCACCGCCAGATCGCACAGCACCACACCGTCTGCATGATGCACTGGCGCGAAGACGGGAAGGCTCATGACAGTGCGCGTGGTACAGATGCCGCCGCGTAGTCGTCTTTCCAGCCGCGCTTAGGCAGCAACCGCCGCAAGCGCCTGCGCAACCTGCGCTTCGATCGCATCCAGATTTGGCAGCAGTGCGCTCTGCTCGCCCAACAGCACACGCATGTGCACGCCGTCGGGCAGTGCGTCTTCGGAGGCGTCGGCCAGCAGGCCGTCGCGCGGCACCGAGATCAGCTGCGGGAACGAGGCGGTGAGCAGCGCGAAATACGGCAGTGCCGGATCGCCACCGAGCGCCTTCAGCACGATCACCTTGTTGTTGACTGCGGCGGGCTCTTCGCCCATGCCGCTGAGGCGCGCGAACGAAAGCAATGGCACTTTCCAGCCGTACCAATCGATGCGCCCGACCACCCAGCGCGGCATGTCGGCCATCGGCTCGACCGCTACCCGCGACATCACCTCTGCCACGGTGGCATTGGGCAGCAGCACGCGCTCCTGTCCGGCCTGGATCAGGACGCCGCGGATTTCGTCATTGTTGGCGTAGCTCATCGCACTTGTTCCGATCTGAGAGGAAGCGCCCGGCTTACGCCGGCCAGCGCTGTGCCAACGCCTGCGCCAATTGCGCAGGGTCGCCGGTCAAAATGCCTTGGCGTGCCAGACGCGCTGCTGCGGCCGGGTCGTAGCAACCGTCGGCGGACTGACCCGCCAACCAACCGCCCTGTTTCGCCAGCGCCAGCGATGCATCCACCAGCGCCTCGTTGGCACCGCTGAGCATCAGCACCGCACTGTCGGCCGGCGGCAACGCGGCCACCAGCGCGGCAGGATCGGTCTGCGCAATAAAGGCCAGGGCGCCCGCATGCTGCTGCACACCGACTTCTTCGGGCAGTACATACACCTTGCCGGCCACGATCACCTGGCCGGCTTCAGCCAGCTCGACCGGCAGCGCAGACACACGCCCCATCTGCCGCACCAGGTTGCCGTACTGGCCACCGTCCAGCGTCATGCGCACCAGCACGGCGCGCGGAAACTGCGGCGGCAACGCGCCCAGCAGCCGACGGATCGCATCCGGGCCACCGATACCGGCCATCACCAGCACCGCACCGGCGGTCTCGCCAGTGTGGTCCAGTTCCACCAGCGACAGACCCCCGGTCGACAGCGCCGCCACATCCAGCTCGGCACGCGGGCGCACCACCACAGCGACCTCATCGACCAGGCCCCAGGTGCTGGAATCGCCCAGCGACAGGCCCGGTTTGTCGTCAACAACCGCAGCGGCATCAGTGCCGCCGGAACGCGTGAAAAATCCATCGCCGGGAATGCGTTCGAAGATCTGCGCCGCCGCTTCCAGATGTTGATCGAGCTGCAGATCCGAATGCTGCCGCGGCGCCAGTTCCAGGCCCGGCTCGGGCTGCAGCGAGGGCTCGCTCTCGGTACCCGGCGGCAACACGTCGGCATGGCCGTGCAACTTGGCGGCCAGATGGCGCACCCAGCGCTGCGCTTCCCAGCCCTCGCGGCGCACGGTCAGCTCGGCCTCGTCGAAGATCACCGTGACGCCGGGCATGTTGAAGGCAGGTTCCAGCGCCTCGAGTGCGTCTTCGATCGACGGCTCCAGCGCGACCAGCACCGCCACCGGCTCGGCATCGCGCAGCATCTGCACATCCACCGCAGAGGGATCGTCTTCCAGCACCACCTGCGCGCCGGCCAGACCGAGCGCTTCACGCAGGCGCTCGCGCGCCGGACCGGGCCGGCCCAGCAGGGCGACCGGCGTTCCCATTGCGCCATTATTCTCGGACACGGGCGATCCCCAGCAGGTCATACACGTTTCGCATCAGATCCAACTCTTGGTAGGGCTTGCCCAGATAACGTTGCACGCCGATCTCGAAGGCGCGCTGGCGATGCTTCTCGCCACTGCGCGAGGTGATCATCACGATCGGCACGGCCTTGAAGCGCGGATCGGCGCGCATGGCGGTCGCCAACTCGTAGCCGTCCATGCGCGGCATTTCGATATCCAGCAGCATCAGGTCGGGCACGCGCTCTTCGAGCAGCTCCAATGCCTCGACACCGTCACGGGCGGTGGTGACATCCAGGTTGTGGCGTTCCAGCACGCGGCTGGTGACCTTGCGCATGGTCAGCGAATCGTCCACCACCATCACCAACGGCACCTGGCGCTGCGCTTCGGCCGGCGTTTCCAGCGCCGGACGCGCCGGCTGGCTGAGGTAACGACGCACCAGCGGAGCCACGTCCAGGATCACCACCACGCGGCCATCGCCGGTGATGGTGGCGCCGTAGATACCCGGCACCGAGGCGATCTGCAGACCCACCGGCTTGACCACGATTTCGCGGTTGCCCAGCACCTGATCGATCGCCACTGCCGCGCGCAGGTCGCCTGCACGCACCAGCAGCAACGGCACCTGCGCCTGGCCATCGGCACGCGCAACCGGCTGGCCGACCAGCGAGCCGAGATCGTGCAGCACGTACTCCTCGCCCGCGTAGTGGTAGCCGCCCTCGCCCGACTCGTAACGGCTGCGCGAGATGCGGCCGATACCGCTGACCGAACCCACCGGCACCGCGAAGGTGGTATCGCCGATACGCACGAACACCGCCTGGGTGACCGCCAGCGTCTGCGGCAAGCGCAAGGTGAAGGTCACGCCCTGGCCGCGCACCGAGTGGATGTCCACCGAGCCGCCGAGCTGACGCACTTCGTTGCGCACCACGTCCATGCCCACGCCACGGCCGGCCAGCTGGCTGACCTGCTCGGAGGTACTGAAACCGGAGGCGAAGATCAGGCCATCGAGTTCGGCCTCGCTGAGCTCCTGGCCCGGTTCGATCAGGCCGCGCTGCTCGCCGCGGCGACGGATCGCCTCGCGGTCCAGCCCGGCGCCGTCGTCGGCCACTTCCAGCACGATTTCCGAGCCTTCGCGACGCAGACGGATCGCGATGCTGCCCTCTTCCGGCTTGCCGGCGTCGCGCCGTTGCTCCGGCGCTTCCAGGCCATGCGCCACCGAGTTGCGCAGCATGTGTTCCAACGGCGCGACCATGCGATCGAGCACGTTGCGATCCAGTTCGCCCTGGGTGCCTTCCAGCACCAGATGCACCTGCTTGCCGGTATCGGTGGCCGCCTGGCGCACCACACGGCGCAGACGCGGCACCAGCCCGTCGAACGGCACCATGCGCGCGCGCATCAGGCCGTCCTGCAGCTCGGAGCTGACGCGCGACTGCTGTTGCAGCAGGCCGTCGTACTGACGCGAGAGATCTTCCAGCACGCCCTGCAGACCGCCCAGGTCGGCCGCCGATTCGTTCAGCGCGCGGCTGAGCTGCTGCAAGGTGGAGAAGCGGTCCAGCTCCAGCGGATCGAAGGTGCGATCGCCCTGGTCCTGCTCGCGCTGATAACGCGCCACGATCTGCGCTTCGGTTTCCAGATCCAGACGCCGCAGCTGGTCGCGCAGACGGGCGTTGGTGCGATCCAGTTCGCCCATGGCGCCGCGGAAGGCGCCCATCTGCTGTTCCAGCCGCGAGCGGTAGATCGCCACTTCGCCGGCGTGATTGACCAGGCGGTCCAGCAGGTCGGCACGCACGCGCACCTGTTCCTGCTGCGCGCGCGGCAGCAGTTCTTCTTCGACCTGGCCCTCGACCGGGACGGGCGCCGACAGCGGTGCCGGTTCCACCGACGCCTTGGCGATCGCGCGGACATCGGCGTCGCTGGGCTCTGCGGCATTGCGGCCACGGGTACGGGTTTCGAAGGCTTCCACCAGGTCGGTCGGCATCGCCACGGCGCGGTGCATGCCGGTACGGGTCAACAGCTGATGCAGGCGGTCGAAGCCGCGCTCGAACAGGCGTACGTCGTCGCGATCGATATCGGTGCGGTTGGCCGCCACCGCTTCGAGCAGCGATTCGATCGCATGGCCGAGGTCGCCGATGGCGTTGATGCCGGCCATGCGCGCGCCGCCCTTGAGCGTGTGCAGATCGCGCTGCAGTCCGTTGAGGACATCGCGGTCTTCCGGCACTTCGCGCATGCGGGCGATCAGACCATCGCAATGGTCCAGCAGGTCGCGGCCTTCCTCGACGAAGATGTCGACCAACTCGCCATCGAGCTGATCGAAGTTGAGCTGACCGATATCGAAGGCAGCGCCGGCATCGTTGACAGTGGGGTCGGCCGGTGCGGCTTCTTCCACCGGCGCGCTGAAGGCTGCGGCTGTGGGGTCTTCCTGCTCGCTGGCGTCTGGTTCGCTGGCCGATTCTTCGCCGGCCGGTTCGATGTGCTCGATGTGTTCGGCTTGTTGAGTGTGATCCACGTACTCAGTGAGTTCGACATGATCCGTTGCCACGGTCGTGTCGTGCGTTGCGTGTTCGTCGCTGCGTCGAGCGTCGGCATCGGTGTTGCCGTCCTTGTCGGCATCCGCATCGACATCTGCAGGCGCGTCGGCATGCAGCTCCGGTGCGATCTCGGACTGCGGATCGCCGGTCTCTTCGACCTGATCGGCCACCTGCGCCATCTCGAAAGCCTGCACCGACTCGATGGTGTGCTCGGGTAAGGCTTCGGCAGCGTGCTCGGCCTCTGCGGTTTGCTCAGCCGCTGCAGTCTGCTCGTCTTCTGCAAACTGTTCGGCCTCTACAGGTCGTTCGGCGTCAGCAGCTAGCTCGCCTGCCGCAGCTTGCTCGACTTCTCCAGCATGTTCTTCGGCAGCATGCTCGTGCGCCGCGGCAACCTGTTCGTCCTGATCGGTCGATACGCTGTCCAGCGCTGCGGTTTCCGGCGTCCAGTCTTCGGCCGTCGATGCAGGCATCTCATCGGCCACCGAGGCCTCATCGTGTACCGCTTGCAACGCTTCGATGGTCTCGACAGGCGCTTGGTCAGCAGACGGCGTGCCGTCGACCAACTGCGCGCCGGCATCCTGCGCCGGTGCGTCGCCATCGATCTGCGCGTGCTGATCGTGCTGGTCATGCACGGCCGCATGCTCAGTCAGCACCTGCTGCTCGCCGCCTGCATGCTCGGCCTCTGCGCGCTCTGCATCTGCCAACTCAGCGTCCGGCGCAACGAGCGTTTGCGTATCACCCAACGCAGCTTCTGCGTCGGCCAACTCGTCCACCGCAACGTGCTCGGTCGCTTCAGGCACGTCGCGTGTTTCGTCGTCATGCGACGCCGTGTCGGCAATCGGGGCGTGCTGCAGTTCGGTCGCATCCCAGGCGTCGGCTTCGACCACCGGCTCATCGGCCGGGGCGTCGTGCGCTTCGGCAGTGTGCGATGCGCTTTCGTCCATGCGCTCGTGCTGCGCAACATCGCCCTGCAGCGCGTCAACGACCTGCACCGACTCGGCGGCAGATGCGAACGCGTCACCGCTCGATGCATGCGCGGTCTCGGCCACATCGGCACTCTGCTCTGCCGATGCAACACCCTGCTCTGCCGACACAACATCGGCTGTCTCGTGTGCTTCGCTCGGTACAGGCGCTTCCAACGCGAGCGCCGAGGTGTCTTCGGCTTCCGCTTCGGCCAGCTCGTCGACCGCGATCGGTGCATCGGCATCGACAGCGGCCTGCGTATCGGCATCCTGCGTCGCCTCATCGGCGCCATACGCCGGCGCGGCGGTATCGGCCGGATGCGACGGCAATGCGCCCGCATCCAGATACTGCGACAGATCCTGCATGCCGGTCAGTTCGACCGCCATGTCGTTGCCGACAGCCTCGTCGCTCGTCGCGTCGAGATCGTCCAACTCCTCCAAAAACACCTGCGGTGGCCACTGCGCTTCCGGCAGCGTATCCGCCAGCGCGCGCAGGCGCTCGGTCAATGGCGCAAACGAGGGGATCAGCGGCGCATCGGCGCGCAACGCCGTGACGGTGGTGGCGATTGCGGCGGCGGTCGCCTTGATGGCATCGATGCCGTCGGCCGATGGCACGACCGAGGCGGCAAGCAGACGCTTGACGTAACTTTCGGCCGGCGTCGTCACCAGGGTGATTTCCGGTACATCGGTCATCGCGAACGCACCACTCATCGTGTGCACGGCGCGCAGCACTTCTTCGCTGACCAACTGCGGCTCTACCTGGGCGGCCTGCAGCCAGGCGTTGACGGTTTCCAGGTGGGTGGCGACCTCTGCTTCCAGAATTTCGCGCAGCACGCTGTCTACCGACGCGGGGGTGCCGCCGGTTGCGGGCAGCACGCCGGCAGTTTCCTGGATGTCCGGAATGACTGCGCCATCGGCGCCTCCAGCCGCCGATGGCGCCGCCGGCGCAGGCAGGTAATAAATTTCTTCGCCAGCGGCAACGCGCTCGGCAACGGCCTGGATTTCAGGCAGATCTGCACTGATGCGGCCCTGGTCGCGCAGCGCCGCATTGAATTGCGGCAACACGTCATACGCAAGTTGCACCATCGCCACGACCGCCGGGCTGGCCGGCCGCGAGTTATCGAGCACGCGGTTGAGCATGCTCTCGATCTTCCAGCTGAACTCGCCCAGCACATGCGCGCCGACCAGCCGACCGCTGCCCTTCAAGGTGTGAAAGACGCGGCGGATCGGACGCATGGTTTCGGGGCTGTTCGGGGCGGCACGCCACACCGGCAGCAGCTGCCCGAGATTGACCAGCTCTTCGTCGAACTCTTCCAGGAACACGTCGCGGATATCGTCATCGATATCGCTGTCGCCGAAGCCGCCAAAGATGCCGGCGTCCGCAGTGCCCTGAACGGGTTCGCTCAGCGTCTGCACCGGTGCTGTTTGTGCAGTGTCTGGCTCTGCGTGGGTGTCGGCGGCAGCGTAGGAAGTGGTCTTGGTCGTCAACGGCGCCTGCGGACGATTCACGTCGAACTGCGCAGCGGCAGCGTCGAGCTGGGCCAGGAACGCGGCCGATGCGTCGTCCAGTTCGAACTCGCCGACCACTGCCTGCTGCACGCGCGGCGGGCTCGACTCTGCGGTGTCTTCCACCGGCGGAGCCTGCGGCTCTGGCTCGGCATCGACGAACGGGTTGTCCGGTTCATGCGGCGGCAGTGGCGGCAACGGCGGCGGCGAGAACGCGTCGTCGATGCTGGTCTGCGCGCGGCGGGTGCTGGCCTCGGCCTCGGCGATGAAGTCCAGGGGTACTTCGGTCTGATCCGCATCGCCCGGCAGATCGATCTGCTCGATCTGCAGCGGCGCCTGCTCGGCGACCACCGGCGTTGCGATGTCGTCCTGCTCCAGCGCGCTCAGATCCACCGTGTAACTGACCTGCGCAAGCTCGGCCGGCACCGTGCCGTCCTGCTCGGCCGATACCGGGTCGAACGCGGAGGTGGCGATCGGGGCGGTTTGCTCGGTGGTTTCCAGCTGCCAGTCGCCGGGCGCCTGCGCGCCATCGTCGGACAGGTCCAGCGGCGCGACCGTAAACGGCACATGCGCCTGACCGGACACGGTCTCTTCGGCAGCGACCGGGTCGAACGAGAACGCCGTATCGGTGGCGGCAGCGCCGGTGTCGTGCACCACGCTGGCCGCGAACGGCGCCTCGGTCACGGTTTCGTTGGCCCATTCCAGCGAAGGCGTAGGCGTAATGTCGTTGGCGGCCACAACGCCCGGCGCAGCGGCAAGCGGTGCGAACGCGGCGGCAACCGGCTGCGGCTCGACCACGTCGCCCGGCTGGTCCGCGCCCACCGGCAATTCGGACGGCTGGCCCGACGGCAGCGGCCAATAGCGCAGCGTTTCCAGGCTGTTGCGGGTGATGTCCAGAATCTCTTCGCGGCCGGGGCGGCGCTCGCGCAGGGCTTCCAGGTAATACTCCAGGCTGGCCATCGCATCGGCCAGCGTGTCCAGCTGACGCCCGCTGGGCACGCGCTGCTTGCCGATCAATTCCAGATCGACGTAACGGCGCACGCCTTCCAGATAATCGGCCGCCTGCGGCAATTCGAGGATGCGCAAGGCGCCGCCGACTTCGCCCAGCAGATGCGGCACATTGCTCAGACGCGCGTGGTCCCAATTGGTTTCGATGAAGGCGACGAAATGCTCGCGCGCCGCACCGAAATTGGCGATCGCTTCCTGTGCCAGCACGTCCACCGTGCGCCGCACTTCCGCCGAGGTGGCGCTGCTGCTGCCGTCGTCGTTTTCGCTGAAGTCGGCGCCCAGACTGGCGACCTGGTCGTCCAGCGAGGCATCCACATAGAGCAGCGCGCCGGCGATATCCAGCAGCACGCCTTCGTCCATCTGCACATGGCCGTCGACCACCCGTGCCAGCGCATCGCGCTGCTGCACGACCACGTTGCGCGCCACGCCCAGGCCCATCATGCCCAGGGTGTCGGCAACGCTGCCGAGATCCTTGACCTGGGTCTGCAGCTCGGCAATGTCGCCGCCGGTCCGCAGGTGCAGATCCAGCGCGTCCTTGACGCGCAACAATTCTTCCTTGACCGCATTGCCAACGGTGTCGAGCAACTCGCGATTGCGCCCGCTCAAACTGCCGCGTGCGTGATCCAGTTCGGCTTCGGTGGCGACACCGGCCTGCGGATCGAACGCGAACAGCACGCTCTCGTTGAGGCCCGGTTGACCACGCGTGGCACGGATTTCATTGAGTAGTGGCAGCAGCACGATCGGAATATCGCGATGGCCGTTCTGCAGGCGCTCCAGATAATCGGGCAGCAACACGGTGCCGCGCATCAGCATGGCGCAGGCTTCGTCGCGGTCGGCCACCTCGCCCACCTGCACGGCCTGGGCCAGCAGCTCCAGCTCCTCGGCCACCATGGCCGGGGCGTACAACTCCACCATGCGCAGCGTGCCCTGCACCTGGTGCAGATAGCCGGCGCAGAAGCGCATCCGACTGGTGTCGGACGGTTCTTCGGCAAAATACTCGATCTCGTTGCGCGCCTGGCGCAACGTCTCGTCCAGCTCCGGCTTGACCCAGCCCAGCGCGGCGTGACTCATCGCATCGCGAAGCGCACTCATTGCAGCCCCCTGCCTACGACCGAGGCACCGCTCACGCGGCTAACGGTCTGTTCCTGCATCGACGTAACGCGCCTACGCGCCATCTGCTGTGATCCTTTCCCGTTGCGCGTCGTGGTCACGCCGGCAGCTTGAAGTCGGCGACCGAACGGCGCAGGTCGGCAGCGAGCTCGGCCAGATTTCCGATCGATTTGGCTGTCTTCTCCGCACCCTGCGATGTCTGGCTGGTGATCTGACGGATCACGCCCATGGTCTGTGTGATATCCGTCGCTGCGGCCGACTGCTGGTGCGCGGCGATGGAGATGTTCTTGATCAGGTTGTTCAGGGCGTTGGACACGCGCTCGATTTCGGTCAGCGCGGTGCCGGCGTCTTCGGCCAGGCGTGCACCGGACACCACTTCGGAGGTGGTCTGCTCCATCGAGCTGACCGCCTCGTTGGTATCGGCCTGAATGGTCTGCACCAGGCCCTCGATCCGCCGGGTCGCGCCGGAGGTACGTTCGGCCAGGCGCTGCACTTCGTCGGCCACCACCGCGAAGCCGCGACCGGCCTCGCCCGCCGAGGCGGCCTGCACCGCGGCGTTGAGCGCCAGGATGTTGGTCTGCTCGGAAATGTCGTTGATCAGTTCCACGATCGAGCCGATCTCCTGCGAGGACTCGCCCAACCGCTTGATGCGCTTGGAGGTTTCCTGGATCTGGTCGCGGATCTGGTCCATGCCCTGAATCGTCTCGCGCACCACGCCGGCACCTTCGGCGGCGATCACCACCGAGCGCTGCGCCACTTCGGCCGACTCGGTGGAGTTGCGCGAGACCTGTTCGATGCTGGCGGCGATTTCGCTGATGCGCTCGGAGGCGGTGGTGATCTGGTTGGCCTGCTGGCCGGCCGCGTCGGCCAGCTGCATCGCCGTGGCCTGGGTTTCCTGGGTCGACACGGCGACCTTGGCCGAGGTGTCGTTGATCGTGGTCACCAGGTGGCGCAGCTCGTCCACGGCGTAGTTGATGGCGTCTGCGATCGCGCCGGTCATGTCCTCGGTCACCGAGGCCTTGACGGTCAGATCGCCCTCACCGAGCGAGCTGATTTCGTCCAGCAACCGCATGATCGCCTGCTGGTTGCGGCTGTTGAATTCCACCTGCGCCTGGTAGCGCACGTCCTGCTCGCGCGAGCGCACCCGCACCGAGCTCCAGACGAAACCGATGATGGCCAGCAACGCCAGCAGGCCGGACACCACGCCCAGCCAGAAATTCGGGAACAGGCGCGTGTCGCGTACCGAACCGAACGCCGAGAACGCGTCGAACAGCTTCTTGCTGTCGTCGAGCATCTTGTTCGAACCGACGGTCAGCGCGGCGGCCGAGGACTGCGCGGCGAACAGATTGCGCGAGCTGGCCAGGATGGCGTCGACGTCCTTCTTCATCGTCGTCCACTGCGCCTGCGACTGCTCCAGCGCCGACAGCGCCGCCGGGTTGCGCACAGCCGCGATACCCAGTTCGTCGTTGCCGGTGCGCAGGCCTTCGAGCATCTGCGTGAACACCACCGAGTCGCGGGCCAGCGCATCGCCGGAGGCGGCCGCATTGGCGCCACCGGCGCGCATTTCGGTGACCCGGCGCGCCATGGTGCCGGCGACCACCACCTGCTGCAGCGTGTTGTAGATCTGCGAGGCCGGCGCGCCGCTGACCGTCATCGCGCGCACCACTTCGTTCAACTGCGCCTGCAACTGCGGCACGCTGCCGGAGAAGCGCTCGGCGTTGCCGGCCAGGCCGAGCACCGCCGGTTCGCTGGCGATGATCTGATCGGCATTCTTGCTCAGCGGCACCCAGGTCGCCTTGAGCTGCGCCATCGCACTGGCCACCGAGCCTTCCTGGCCGTAACGGCCATCCAGTTCGCTGACCGTGCTGTCGATGCGGCTCTTGGTCTCCTTGAACGTGGCAAATGCCTTCGCATCGCCGGAGACCGCTTCGCGGCCCTGGTTGGCCAGCTGCTGCGACAGCACCTGCAGATCGGCCGCGCCGGTGCCGGCGCCGGCCAGGCGACTGCCCTGCCAGGTGGCCACGCCGGTGTTGGCGCCAAACACGATCATCGACAACACCAGCAAGCCAAGCCAGAAGCTGGTGCTGACGCTGCCGAGCTTGTTGGTCTTGCGGGCGTCCGGGGCGGTACTCATGGTTCGACCTCGATCTGTATGACGTGGCGGGGTCGCGGCTTAGGCCGCGGCCTGCCGGAATTCGGGAGTGCGCGACAGCAACGCCAGGGAGAACACCCCCCAGTCCTGCGTCTCGTTGCGAAAGGCACGGTCGATGAAATGGGCGTAGCGGCCTTGCGCCAGCTCGCCGGGTTCGACCGCCTGGGCCTGCTCGAAGCTGCGCTGGCCGTACAACTCATCGATGGTCAGTGCGACGTCGCCGCCGCTCTGGCGCATGATCAGCACACGCTGGCCTTCCTGCAGCACCGTGCGCCGGCCCTCCAGGAACTGCTTCAGATCGATCACCGGAAACAGATTGCCGCGCAGGTTGCCCACGCCCAGCAGCCAGGGCTGTGCGCCCGGCACCGGGGTCACCGGCGGCATCGGCACGATTTCCGCCACTTCGCGGAAATCCGAGACCAGCCGCCGGGTGCCGACGCGATAACCGACGCCGCGCCAGATATCGGCCGAGAACTGGCGTTCCGGCAGCGCCGTAGCGTGCGCGAGACTACGACGCTCGTAGTCTTCAAGAATGTCGAATGGAGAACGCATCAACGCACCAGTTGTTTGATGCGGGCGATCAGATCGTCTTCGCGCGGCGGCTTGACGATGTAGTCGCTGGCACCTTGTCGCAAACCCCAGGCCTTGTCGGTTTCCATGCCCTTGGTGCTGACCAGCAGCACGGGGATGTCCTTGGTGGCCTGGTCGCGTGCGAGTGCACGCGTTGCCTGGAAGCCGCTCATGCCGGGCAGCACCACATCCATCAACACCAGATCGGGCGCCTGGCTGCGAATCAGCTCAAGTCCCGCTTCGGCGTTGTCGGTGGCGACGACGGTGTGGCCTGCTTTTTCCAGCCATTGACTGAAGACTGCCCGGTCGGTGGGCGAGTCCTCGATCAATATAATTCGAGCCATGTTGCCTTTCCCCCTGGTCAGGCGTGGACGTACGTGCGAATCGCGCTCAGTAGTTCTTCACGAGTGAATGGCTTGGTCAGATATTGCTCGGAGCCGACGATGCGGCCGCGTGCCTTGTCGAACAGGCCATCCTTGGACGACAACATGATCACCGGCGTCGACTTGAAGAGCTGGTTGCCCTTGATCAACGCGCACGTCTGGTACCCATCCAGGCGCGGCATCATGATGTCGACAAAAATGATCTGAGGTTGCTGGTCCGCAATTTTGGCCAGTGCCTCGAAACCATCGGTTGCTGTCACTACTTCACACCCTTCTCGCTTCAGCAGCGTTTCGGCGGTGCGGCGAATAGTCTTCGAATCGTCGATGACCATCACCTTCAGTCCTGCGAGTTCCCCACCCGCAGCAATGTGTTCACTCATGCAAATATCCCCGGACGTGCAACGCTTCTTCCTTTCCGTCGTCGCTACGAAACTGCATGTATATCCCAAGACCCGCATTGACTGTCAAGGGCGCATTGCCGGGGCCCCGCCAGGCGGACGTTCCGACCGCGTCTGGGTGCGTCAAGACCGGCTAGTCGCGCACTACGACCCGCCAGGCGCGCCATCGCCCACCGCTTGAAGTTACCATCGGCAGTCTGTTCGAAAGGTTTAGTCCCATGTCGCTCGACGTCGTTGTGGTGATGGATCCCATCGCCTCCATCAAAATCGCCAAAGACACTACCTTCGCCATGTTGCTGGAAGCGCAGCGCCGTGGCCACCGTTTGCAGTATGTGCGCCCCGGCGGACTCAGCCTGCGCGACGGACGCGCGGTGGCGCAGGTCGCGCCCCTGAGCGTGCGCGAAGACACCGCCAACTGGTTCACGCTGGGCGAATTCGCCGAGCTGGCGTTCGGTCCCGGCCAGGTGGTGCTGATGCGCAAGGACCCGCCGGTGGATACGGAGTTCATCTACGACACCCAGGTGCTGAGCGTCGCCCAGCGCGCCGGCGCGCAGGTGGTCAACGACCCGCAGGGTCTGCGCGATTACAACGAGAAGCTGGCCGCGCTGCTGTTTCCGCAATGCTGCCCGCCGACGCTGGTCAGCCGCGATGCGGCCGCGTTGAAGGCGTTTGTGCTGGAACATGGGCAAGCCGTGCTCAAGCCGCTGGACGGCATGGGCGGGCGCTCGATCTTCCGCAGCGGCACCGGCGACCCCAACCTCAACGTGATCCTGGAAACGCTGACCGATGGCAACCGCAACCTGACCCTGGCGCAGCGCTTCATCCCCGACATCACCGCCGGCGACAAGCGCATTTTGCTGGTGGATGGCGTGCCGGTGGACTACTGCCTGGCGCGGATTCCGCAAGGCGACGAATTCCGCGGCAACCTGGCCGCCGGCGGACGTGGCGAAGGCCGGCCGCTGTCCGAGCGCGACCGCTGGATCGCCGCGCAGGTCGGCCCGGAAATGCGCCGCCGCGGCATGCGCTTCGTCGGCCTGGATGTGATCGGCGATTACCTGACCGAGGTCAACGTCACCAGCCCGACCTGCGTGCGCGAGCTGGATGCGCAGTTCGGTTTGAACATCGCCGGGCTGCTGTTCGACGCGATCGAGGCCGGCGCTGCGCAATGAGCGCGGCTGCGGCACTGCCGGCCCCCATGGACGAGCGCCGGCGGCTGACCACGACGCTGGTGATCTCGTTGCTGCTGCACGGCGTGCTGATCCTGGGCGTGGGCTTTGCGGTCAGCGAAGACGCGCCACTGGTGCCCACGCTGGATGTGATCTTCAGCCAGACCAGCACCCCGCTGACGCCCAAGCAGGCCGATTTCCTGGCCCAGGCCAATCAGCAGGGCGGCGGCAATCACGCCACCGCGCAGCGCCCACGCGACAGCCAGCCCGGCGTGGTGCCGCAGGACCGCAGCGGGCTGGCAGCGCAGGCGCAGCGTGCGACTACGGTGCAGGCGCCCGAACCGACCCAGACCCGCGTGGTCGCCAGTCGCCGCGGCGAGCAGACCGTGCCAACCCCGCAACCGAATCCGCAGACCGACCCGCTCACCCCGGCCGATGCGCAACGCGTGCAGCGCGACGCGGAAATGGCCCGGCTCGCGGCAGAGGTGCATCTGCGCTCGGAGCAATACGCCAAGCGCCCCAATCGCAAGTTCGTCTCGGCCAGCACGCGCGAATACGCCTACGCCAACTATCTGCGTGCGTGGGTGGACCGCGCCGAGCGCGTCGGCAATCTCAATTACCCGGATGAAGCGCGCCGACGCCGGCTCGGCGGCAAGGTGGTCATCAGCGTGGGCGTACGCCGCGACGGCAGCGTGGAAAGCAGCCGCGTGCTGATCTCCAGCGGCACCCCGGCGCTGGATGCGGCAGCGCTGCGCGTGGTGCAGCTGGCGCAGCCGTTCCCGCCGTTGCCCAGCACCAAGGACGATGTGGATATCCTGCAGGTCACGCGCACATGGTTGTTTTTGCCCGGCGGCGAGCTGCACGACGATCGCTGAGGTGTGGTGGGTTTGATCGATGATGCGACCAAATATGTCGCCATCTTTTGCCAACTGCTCGCGACGGTTTTTCAGCCACCTTAAGACCGTGAGATCTTGGCTGTGTTGGGAGGAGCAGAAGCAGAGCTGCCGATCTGCCACTTGGCTGAAAGGCCCTTGCCCGCCTACCATCGCGGGACACGCCGCAAGTACATCCATGTAGGCTCTTACGCGGCATCCATGCCGCGTAAGGTCCCGCGACGGTAGGCGGGCAAGGACCCGTCGAGATGGTCGGTATGCATGGCTTTCGACAGAGCAACCAGCAACCTGTCTGGTGCGGTGTCCTCACCGATTGCGGGACCGTGTGGCGGCATGGATGCCGCCACCGAGCCTACATGGGCGTACTTGCGGCGTGTCCCGCGGGCGGTGAGGGCGCCGCACGCTCGACCGACTCAGCTTTTGACTCCATCCAAATGCCGCTAAGACTCGAAATCTCGATTGCCTTGGAATCGTTGGACAGTTGTTTTGCAACTTCCAGATCCGCAACCTTGCCGCCATCAATACAGGGTTCGAAAGGTGTTGTTAGCCGCTCTTGGCGCCGGCTGCCTTTGCAGCGCGTGCGGCCTGCTGCTCGACCAGGGTCAGCGCAACGTTGTCGCGCAGATAGGCCGGTTCGACCCGCTCCGGCGCCACGCCTTCGCCGCGCAGCAGCGCCGGTACGGCGAGTGTGAGCAGATCGGCAGCGTGCGGGAGCGCGGCTGCATCGATGCTGGTCAACTGCGCTGCGAATCGCTGTTGCAGCAGTGCATCAGCAGCGGCGAATCCGGTGCCCACACCGGCAAAACGTTGAAGCGTATTCGGTAGAACCAAGGCGTCCGGTGCACAGACCACTTCCGGCGCCAGTTCCAGCAGCGTGTCGCCGTGGCGCTCGAACACGCCGGCATACACCTCGCCCATGCGCGCATCGATGCAGGCCAGTACCTGCGTCGCATCGGCGGGTGCGCGCAAGGCCAATACTTGCAGCGTGGAGACGGCCAGCACCGGTACATCAAGGCCCAGGGCGATGCCTTGCGCGATGCCGATCGCCAGCCGTACGCCGGTGAAGGCGCCCGGGCCACGACCGACCGCAATCGCGTCGAGCTGGCGGCGCGCGATACCGGCCTCGGCCAGCAGTTGCTCGGCCCACGGCAGCGCCAGTTCGGCATGGCGACGCGGCGCCAGTTCGAAGCGCTCCAGCACGCGGCCATCCACGTGCAGCGCGACGGAACAGGCTTCGGTGGAGGTCTCGAACGCGAGGACTTTCATGGCAGGACCGCAGGCAGGAAGGGGACGCTCAGTCGTCGCCGAACGGCAACGCGCGCACGCCATTGTCGCCCACCGGCGCGGCGACGCCAAAGAATGCGCGCACGTCGCCGATCTCGCGGGTGCGCGCAAACGGCGGCAGCGAATTCATGAAGGTGCGGCCGTAGCCCTTGTTCAACAGCCGCGGGTCGCACAGCACCAGCACGCCGCGATCGGTCTCGCTGCGGATCAGCCGGCCCACGCCCTGCTTGAGCGCGATCACCGCCTGCGGCAATTGCTCGTCGCGGAACGGGTTGCCGCCCTCGCGGCGGATCGCATCCAGGCGCGCTTCGAAGACCGGGTCGTCGGGCGCGGCAAACGGCAGCTTGTCGATCACCACCACGCTCAATGCATCGCCGACCACATCCACGCCCTCGCGGAAGCTGGCCGACCCCAGCAGCACGCCATTGCCGGAAGTGCGAAAACGCTGCAGTAACGTGGCGCGTGGCGCTTCACCTTGCACGAACAACGGCCACGGCGCGCCACGCAATGCCTCGGCGGCTTCGCGCAGCGCGCGGTGCGAGGCGAACAACAGGAATGCGCGGCCGTTGGAGGCTTCCAGCACGGGCGTCAGCGCGGCGATCAGCGCCGTACCGAAGCCGCGCGCCGCCGGATCGGGCAGATTCGGCGGTAGATAGCACAGCGCCTGGCGCGCCCATTCGAAGGGACTGGGCTGCAGCAAGGTCACCGGATCGCTCAAGCCCAGGCGCTGCGCGATGTGGTCGAACTCGCCGCCCACCGCCAACGTGGCCGAGGTGAACACCCAGGCCGCGTGCGATTTTTCGCGGTGTTCGCGCAGCGGGCCGGAGACATCCAGCGGCGTGCGTTGGCAGCGGAAACCGCGCGGGCTCAGCTCGTACCAGAGCACATCGTTGTCGACGGTGTCCGGTAATTCCTGCGCAAAATCCAGCACCGGCGCATCTTCGCCCAGCCACCGCGACAGCCGCGCGAGCGCTTCCTGCGCGCGTGCAGAGCAGCCATCGAACCCGGGCGACGCCTCGCGCAACGGCAACAGGGACTCGCCCAACCGCGCCAGCGACGACAGCACCGCATCGAAGCCCTCGCGCACCTGCGGCTTGGCCAGCGCGCGCCATTGCGTGCCGCGTGGCGGCAGGCCTTCCATGCCTGAGCGCAGGCCGCGCAACGCTTCGTCCAAAGCGAGAATCGGTTCCTGCAGGCTGGCCTGCGCGCCGGCCACCAGCCGCGCTTCGACCATGCAATCGCGGGCCAGCTCCTGCCAGGGCCGCATGCCGAAACTTTCGCCAAAGAAGTTCGCCGCCAGTTCCGGCAGCTGATGCGCTTCGTCGATGACGAAGGCCTGCGCGCCGGGCAGGATCTCGCCGAAGCCTTCCTGCTTGAGCGCCAGATCGGCCAGCAGCAGATGATGATTGACCACCACCAGGTCGGCGGCCTGCGCGCGCTGACGCGCCTGCACCACAAAACACTCGCTGTAGAACGGGCATTCGGTGCCCAGGCAGTTGTCGACCGTGGAAGTCACCAGCGGCAGCAGTGGCGAGTCGTCCGGCAGGGCTTCCATCTCGGCCATGTCGCCGAACTGGGTACGCCCGCTCCAGGCAACGATGCGATGGAACTGCGAGACCTGTCCGGGCGTAGAAAAACGCGGTTCGCCGCGCGCCTGCTGGGTGCGGTACTTGCACAGATAATTGGCGCGCCCTTTCAGCAGCGCGCTGCGCAGACCGATGCCCAACGCGGCACGTACGCGCGGCAGATCGCGATGGAACAACTGGTCCTGCAGCGCGCGGGTACCGGTCGAGATGATGGTCTTGAGCCCGGACAGCAGCACCGGCACCAGATAGGCGTAGGTCTTGCCGGTCCCGGTGCCGGCCTCGGCCAACAGCACATCGCGCTGCTCGAACGCCTCGGCGATGGCGCCGGTCAGGCGCAACTGCGCAGCACGCGGCGCAAACGCATCGAGCTCACGCGCGAGCGCCCCGCCCTCGCTGAGCGCCTCGATGCTGGCAGTGGCAAGTTGGGACATGGGATCGAACGGATGCGGGACACAGAAGCGCGACAGCCTAGCGCGTGCGCAGTGATGCTGCCGGAGTTGCGCTTTATGGATTGCGGACAAGCGCCAGTGCGCCAGCAACAGCCACCTCCCGTGCCTGCATCACCTCAGACGGCCTGCATAACGCAGCGAGCAGCATTCACATCGGCAGGGGGCAGCGTTGCAACCACCGCTGCGCGGCAGTGACACCAGCCGCACCGAGCGCCGACCGCGCCCGCCTGGCGGTGAGCGCAGTCGGCTCGATTACTGCAATCAGTACCGCTTCACACCAGGCACCGTGCACCCGGCAATCTGCACCTTGGCCGAGGCGGCATTTTCTTTTTCGCCACGGGCAATCCGCGACTGCTCGATGGTGGCCCAGTGACGACGGCACAGCGGGCCGGTCTTGGAACCCAGTTCGATGGCCTGTTTGGCAAAGCGCTCGGCGGCCGGCCAATCGGCTTGCAGCACGGAAATTTCCGCACGCTCCTGCAGCACGGCCGGGTCGCCGGCGACCAGACCCAACGCCTGATCCAGTGCTGCAGCGGCGCCGGCCAGATCGCCAGCCTGGCGCTTGGCCTTGGCGGTCTCGCGCAGATCGTCCACCTGCGGGTCGCGCAGCGGCTGCACCGACAGCTCGGTGTCGTCGACGCCGGCCTCGCGTTCGATCAGCAACAGCCGCTGTGTCGGGGTGGTCGGGTCCACAGGTGCCGGCGGCGGCGGCGCGGGCGGCGCACTGACGCAGGCAGACAGCGCGGCAAGCACGCCGAAAAGGGCAAGGAGGCGGGGCAGTCGGTTCATGAGGTCACTCCAATTCAATGCGCGGGCGGGGGCGAGGCAGGCGCTTGCGCGGGTTCTTCCGGCTTTTTGTCCAGACCGAAGAAGCGGCGCCAGCCACCCCCGCCGGATTGTTCGGCAGGTGCTGCAGGATCGCCGGGCGCGCCTTCGATCGACGGTGCATTGCCGGCACACGGGGCGTAGGCCGGCGTGAACCCGACCACGAACGGGAACTGGCGCGCGCCCGGGCAGCCGGGGTCGGTCACGCCGGTGCCGGCCGCATCCACCCACTGCCAGTCCAGGCCCTTGCCGCTGACCTTCAACGGCGCACTCGGCAGCCGCGCGAAGATGCTAGACCACACCCGCATCGCGCCGGTGGCGCCGTACAGGCCGGTCTGCTCGTTCTGGTCGTTGCCCATCCAGATCACCGCCAGATGGTCGCCGGTATAGCCGGCATACCAGCTGTCGCGGCCGTCGTTGGAAGTACCGGTCTTGCCGGCCGGCGACAGCCGGCCCAGGCCATCGCCCAGCAGTTGCCGCGCGGTACCGCCGCTCACCACCTGCTGCAGGGCGATGCTGATCAGGTTGGCAGCCACCGAATCGCCCTCCTGCGCCGGCGCCGGGGTCTTGTCGTAGCGCTTGAGCAGCTTGCCCTGCGGATCGAGCACACCGCGCACCGCATGCAGCGGCTGGATCTCGCCCCCGGCGGCCAGGAACTGATACAGCTGCGCCATGCCGTACGGGCTCTGATCGGTGGCACCGAGGATCAGCGAGGGATTGGTGTCGGCCTTGATGCCAGCCAGCACCTGGATCAGTTGCGCGATGCGCTCCGGGCCGACCTGCATGCCCACGCGTACCGTGGCCTGGTTGTAGGAATGCGCCAGCGCATCGATCAGCCGCACCGTGCCGTGACTGCGGTTGTCGGAGTTGCCCGGCGACCAGGTCTTGCCGCGGCTGAGCTGCACCGTCACCGGCGCATCGTCGACCCAGCTGGACAGCGCCCAGCGATCCGGCGAGGCCAATGCCAGCAAATACACGAACGGCTTGAGCAACGAGCCGACCTGCCGCTGCGCTTCGACGGCGCGATTGAAGCCCGGCTTGGCCACATCGCGGCTGCCGACCACCGCCAGCACGTCGCCGTTATGCACGTCGGTGAGCACCAGGCCGGCCTGCAGCGGCGGGCGCTTCTTGTTGTCCAGCCGCTTGATGGTGCCGGTCACTGCGCCTTCGGCGTACGCCTGCGCGGACGGCGACATGCCGGTGAGCACGCTCATGCCGGCGCCTTGCAGCACGCCTTCCGGGTAATCGTGCGCCAGCTGGCGCCGCACCAGATCCACATAGGCCGGGAAGCGGTTGGCGGCGACCAGACCGGGCTCCTTGGGCACGCCCAACGGCTCGGCCAGTGCGCGCTTGTATTCGGCCGCGTCGATCAGGTTGTTTTCGTGCAGTTTGCCCAGCACGAAATTGCGTCGATCCAGCGCCCGTTCCGGGTTGCGTCGCGGGTCGTAGTAGGACGGCCCCTTGACCAGCCCGATCAGCAAGGCGATCTGTTCGGTGGTCATCGAGTTGAGTTCGCGGCCGAACCACAGCTCCGCGCCCGAGGACACGCCATGGATCGCCTGCCCGCCGCGCTGCCCCAGATACACCTGATTGAGATAGGCCTCCAGGATGGTGCGCTTGTCGTAACGCGCCTCCATGATCACCGCGTACAGAATTTCGTTGAACTTGCGGGTAACCGTCTGTTCCTTGCCGATACCGAGCAGGCCGCTGCGTGCCAGCTGCTGGGTCAAGGTGCTGGCGCCCTGGCGCACCTGGCCGCCGGAGCGCGCCATGATCCAGGCCGCACGCACCATGCCGCTGAGATCGATGCCGTGGTGGCTGTTGAAGTCGCGGTCCTCGACCGCCTGCAGGCCGGTGACCAGCAGCTCAGGCACTTCTTCCATGCGCACCAGGCGGCGCTCTTCCTGCTTCTGCCCGTACAGCGTGGCGATGCGCGCCGGATCCAGACGCGCGCTTTTCAGCGCCTTGCGATCGCCGGCATCGCGCAGGCTGGCCACACGCCCACCGGAGAGGCTGACTTCCACGCGCTTCGCGGGCACGCGCCCGTCCACATCGATATAGCCGCGGCTGGCGATGGTGAAGCGACTGCCGTCCTGCTGGTAGGTGCCGGCCAGCTTGGCTTGCCCGTCGTCACGGTACGAGGCTGCATCCAGCTCGGTCTTCAAGGTGGCCGCATCCAGCGCATCGCCGGGCACCAGCACCAACGGCCGCCCGTACACGCGGGTTGGGATCTGCCAACGCAGCTCGCCAAAACGCTGGGTGACCTGCTTGTTCAGATACACCGTGTAGGGAATCAGAAAACCAAGCGCCAGCGCGAATGCCGCAAAGGCCCAGACAATCAGCCTGCGTTGCCAGCGGGAGCCTTGCTCGTTGGTGTCGTCCTCGAAATCGTCGGGAGCGTCGTGGTCGTCGTGGCGTCGGGGCACAGGGATGCGAGAATGTAGAGTCCGGCGAGTCTAGCGCAGCGCTGTGGTGGTTGTGGTCAGCCGGACCCTTTGACTTAAGCTGGAGTTTCAACGCGATGTCGATGTCCCTGGCCGATGCACGCTATCTGTTCAATCGCGTGCTTGGGCTGATCCACCGCAGCGTGGCAAGCATGCGCACACGCGGCTGGCGCGCCACCTGGCAGCGCATTCGCGTGCACACGCAGGCGCCGCCGGTCGCGCTCGGCACGCCGCTGTGGTTGCCGGACCCCGCACCGTTTGCCGCGTTTGCGGTGCCGCATAGCGCCACGCCGCGCGTGACGCTGGTGATTCCGGTCTACGACCACATCGCACACACGCTTGCCTGTTTGCGTGCGCTGGCCGCACATCCACCGCAGCTGGATGTGGAGATTGTGGTGGTGGACGACGGCAGCAGCGATGCCACCGAAGCGCAGCTGCCGCAGGTGCAAGGGCTGCACTACCACCGCCGCGCCAGCAATGGCGGTTTCATCGCCGCCTGCAACGACGGCATCGCACTGGCGCGCGGCGACTACGTGGTGCTGCTCAACAACGACACCATTCCGCAACCCGGCTGGCTGGATCGGCTGATCGACACGTTCGCGCAGCATCCCACCGCCGGCATGGTCGGCGCGCAACTGGTGTATCCGGCCGGACGCCTGCAGGAGTCCGGCGGCGTGGTGTTCGCCGATGGCAGCGCCTGGAGCTATGGCCGCTTCGAATCGGCCGACGATCCGCGTTACGCCTATGTGCGGGCGATGGACTATTGCTCGGGCGCGGCGATCGCGCTGCCACGCGCGTTGCTGCAGACCCTGGGCGGGCTGGATCGCCGCTACATGCCGGCGTATTACGAAGATACCGACCTGGCCTTTGCGGTACGCGCGGCCGGGTATCGGGTGCTGGTGCAGCCGGCCAGTGTGGTGGTGCATGACGAAGGCACCAGCAACGGCACCGACACCCGCACCGGGGTGAAGGCGTATCAGGTCCGCAATCAAGCCGTGTTCGCCGAAAAATGGCTGCAGGCGCTGGCAATGCAGTTGCCGGTCGGCGCCGTGCCTGCGCCTGCGCTGCTGCATCGCAGCCAACGCCAGGTACTGATCCTGGACGAGAGCGTGCCGCAGCCGGACCGCGATTCCGGCTCGTTGCGGCAGTTCAATCTGATCCGCCTGCTGTGCGAAGAAGGCGCGCATGTGGTGTTCGTGCCCACCCGCCGCGAACACGCCGGGCGACACACGCAGGCACTGCAGCAACTGGGTGTGGAAGTCTGGTACGCGCCGTTCCTGGAGGGCATCGGCAGCTGGCTACGCACACATGGCGCGCGCTTTGCGGTGGTGCTGCTGGTACGCCATCACGTTGCGCATGCCTGCCTGCCGTTGTTGGAGCGGTACGCACCACAGGCGCGCACCCTGTTCGACACCGTCGATCTGCATTACCTGCGCGAACGCCGCGGCGCCGAGTTGGCCGGCGATGCCAACCTGTTGCGCGCGGCAGAACGCACCCGCCTACGCGAACTGGAGATCATGGCCGCTACCGACGTCACGCTGCTGGTCTCGGCGGCCGAACAGACGCAGTTGCAGGCGGACGCACCGCAGATCCGCACCGCCCTGCTCTCCAATCTGCATGAAGTGGCCGGTAACGGTCATCCCTTCGCGCAACGTCACGACCTGGTGTTCGTCGGCGGCTTCCGGCATCCGCCCAATGTGGATGCGGTGCAGTGGTTCATCAGCGCGATCTTTCCGCAAGTACGCGCGCAGTTGCCGGACGTAATCTTCCACTGCATCGGTGCGGATATGCCGGAGGCACTGAAGCTCTTGGCCGACGAGTGCCCGGGCGTGCAATTGCACGGACATGTGCCGGATCTGGTGCCGTATATGGACACTGCGCGCATCGCGGTGGCGCCGTTGCGCTTCGGCGCCGGCGTCAAGGGCAAGATCAATCTGAGCATGGCGCATGGGCAGCCAGTGGTCGGCACTACCTGCGCAGTGGAAGGCATGCATCTGCGCGATGGCGAAGATGTATGCGTAGCGGATAACGCCGACGCCTTCGCCGCTGCGATCGTGCGCCTGTACCAGGATGCAGCGCTATGGCAGCGACTGGCCGACAACGGTTTGCGCAACGTGGCGCAGCATTTTTCGCTGGATGCCGCGCGTAGCACGGTACGCGCGTTGTTTATCGAGGCTTGAGTTGCCTGCCACTGGCGTGCGTGCCTTGGTACACCCGCGCTGCCAGCGTGGGCCGGGCACATAGCGGGAGTTGGGGGGCAAAACCGCCACTCCCTGCGTGCCGCTCAGGCATCGCGCTCGAGGAAGCGCCGTCAAAATCGGCCTCCACCTCAACGCTGCTCAGCTACCGCCTTGACCCGGCGCGTGAACTCGACCAATTCCGGCAGCCCCGGATCCAGCTGACGCGCCTCGTCCTGCGCGCGCCGCGCGAACGCCGCATCCTCCTGCCCCAGGCGCTCGCTGCCCACCGCAATCCAGCGCTGGGCCAGACGCCGGCGCGCCCCGATCAGCGCCTCGCCGTTCGGTGTGAGTGCCTGCCACGCATCCAGACAACCGCGCGCGGCACGCAGACGGTTGTTGCGCAACTCGTCCTCGAAACAACGCTGGCTCGCCGGCGCCACCCGTGCAGCGGCCTGCAGCACGCGCGGATCGCGCGGTGCCAGCGCCTGCGCTGCTCGCACCGCATCGTAGGCACTGGCGCCAGGAGGGGTCATCCATTGCTGCTGCGCTTCGGCATCTGTCACCCGTTGCAGCAGCGCGCGCAGACGGCGCTCGCGTGCACCACGCGACAAACCGGTTTCGGGACTGCGCTGTGCATCGCGCGCGCGCGCAATCGCCTGTTCTGCCTGCGCGATCGATGCAGCGCCCGGCACCAAGGCGCGCGCCTCCTGCAGCGATTGCAGTGCAGCATCGAAGTGGAAATCCGCCGCCTGCCGGCTGGCCTGCGCCGCGTATTCGCTCGCGACCTGATCGAGCCCGCGACGCGCTGCGGCGTCGCCTGGCTCGGCCGCCAGCACGGCGTTGAAATCGCGTGCGGCCGGCGCCAGGCGACCACGCCGTAACAAGCCTTCCGCACGTTGACGGCGCTGCTCCAGCACGCGGTGGTAATGGCCTTCGGTCAGCGGTACATCGGCATGTCCGGCGTCGTAGCGCTTGGCAGCGGCCAGCAACATCCCAGCATCGCCGAGCGCATCGCGCGACAGTGCATGGCGGGCCTGCGCCAGCAGATCGGTCAGGGCATCTTCGCGCCCTTCCAGGGCATCGGTGCGGTCCGGCGCCAGGGTCAGGATGCGTTGGTACAACGGCAATGCACTGTCCGGCGTGCCATCCAGGCGTCCTTCTTGCTGCGCGGCCACGGCCTGCGCGAACAGGGCATCCAACCCGGCGCGACGTGCCTGCAGCGCGCGCAAGCGCAGCGTGACTGGCGCGATCTGCGCTTGCGGCACTTCCAGCGCAGTCGCCAGCGCCAGTGTGCGTTGCGCTCCGGCGGCGTCCCCGGCCGCGATTGCCGCACGCGCCTGCACCACTGCGGCGGCACCGGTACGCGCCAGTCCGGCACGGGCTTCGCTGCGGTCGCTATCCAAGGCGAGCGCGGCAGCAAACAGTTCGCGCGCGCCATTGCCATCGGCTGCACTGAGTTGGCCGCGCGACAAGGCTGCATTGCCCCGTTGCAGCAACTGCTGGATACGCGTATCCGGCCACAGCCAATCGGCCAGCGGCTTGCGTACTACGATCGTGGTCAACAGCAGGCATGCGCACAGCCCCAATGCCACGCGCCATAGCACACGGCTGCGCAATGGCGCCCAGAGGCGGGGCGATCTGGCCCAGCGCGGAAGCGGGAGCATGCGGTGGCGTCCATCCTTGGCGCGACCTGACGGGGACGCGTTCACCCCGCTATGGTAGCCGGCCGCTGCGAAGACGATGTGCGCTTCGGGATTCGGGATTCGGGATTCGGGATTCGTCAGGCAAGCACACCTTGCTCGCGGTGTGCCGCCCGTTTCAAATCGATTGGCGCTGGCGAGGTGTGCGGCACGCCTAGCCGAGTCGCCGTACCTCGCTCACCCCGGGCAAGGCATCCAGCTTGCCAAGCAAGCCGGACAGCTGGTCGTAATCGCTGACCTTCAAACGCAAACGCAGTTGCGCGCGGCCGGTGTCGCGCACGTTGTCGCTGTTGATTTCCAGCACGTGCGCGTCCTCCTGCGCGATCAGGTTGGTGATGTCCTTGAGCAGCCAGCGTCGGTCGACCGCGCGCACCTGCACATCCACCTCGTAGCCGCTGCCGGCCTGGCCCCACTCTACCGGCAGCACGCGCTGCGGATGCGCGGCAGCCAGGCGCGACAGCGCCGCGCAATCGGTGCGATGCACGGTGATGCCGCGGCCACGGGTCAGATAGCCGGCGATCGGCTCGCCCGCCACCGGCTGGCAGCAGCGCGCCAGCTGCACCAGCAGATTGCCCACGCCCTGCACGGTGAACTTGGATTTGCCCAGGCCCTCGCGCCGCGCGGTGGGCCGTGGCGGCGCCGGTACCGCAGGCTGCGAGGCGGCGCGCTCGGCTTCCAGCAGCGCACGGCTGACCTGGTTGGGCCCGGTATCGCCCAGTGCCACCTGGATATACAGATCGTCGATGTTTTCGGCGTGGAATTTACGCGTCGCCACACTCAGATCGGAGTGCTGCAGGCCAAGGCGCTTGAGCTCGCGATCCAGCAACTCCTTGCCCGCGTGCACGTTGCGCGCGCGGTCGAGCTTGTGGAACCAGGCGCGCACCTTGTCGCGCGAGCGCCCGCTGGCCAGGAATCCGTTGGACGCCAGCAACCAGTCGCGGCGCGGATCGGCTTCCTTGGCGGTCATGATCTCCACGCGGTCGCCGCTGCGCAGCCGGTAGGTCAGCGGCACGATGCGGTCGTTGACGCGCGCGCCGCGGCAGCGATGCCCGACCATGGTGTGCACGTGGTAGGCGAAATCCAGCGGCGTGGCGCCTTGCGGCAGATCGATGACCTCGCCCTTGGGCGTCAGCGCATACACGCGGTCTTCGATCAGCTCGGCATCCAGCGCACCGGCCAGCTCGCCGTGGTCGCCTTCCTGCACCTGTTCCAGCAGCTGGCGCATCCACAGGATCTTGCGGTCGAACGCCTTCTCGGCACCCTTGCCGCCCTCCTTGTACTTCCAGTGCGCCGCAACCCCGAGTTCGGCCTGCGCGTGCATCTCGTGGGTACGGATCTGGATTTCGATCGTGCGCCCTTCCGGGCCGAGCACTGCCGTGTGCAGCGAGCGATAGTCGTTGGCCTTGGGCCGGGCGATGTAGTCGTCGAACTCGCTTGGCACCGGTGCCCACAGCGAGTGCACCGCCCCCAGGGCGGCGTAACAGGCGGCCACGTCGTCGACCATCACCCGCACCGCACGGATGTCGTATAGCTGGTCGAACGACAGGCGCTTTTTCTGCATCTTCCGCCAGATGCTGTAGATGTGTTTGGGCCGCCCGCTCACTTCCGCACGCAGGCCCTGCTGGGTCAGCGACGTCGACAAGGTGCGCTTGACCGTTTCGAGATAGCGCTCGCGCGCCACGCGGGTTTCGTCCACCTCGCGGGCGATGCGGCGGTAGGTGTCCGGCTCCAGATGCCGAAACGCCAGGTCTTCCAGCTCCCACTTCACCTGCCAGATGCCCAGCCGGTTGGCCAGCGGGGCGTGGATGTCGCGAGTGAGCTGGGCAAGCGCGCGGCGTTGTTCTTCGCTCAGGCGGTCGGCCACGCGCATGCGCGCCAACTGCCGCGCCAGCAGGATCGGCACCACCCGCAGGTCGTGGATGATGGACAGCAGCAGCCGCCGCAAGCCTTCGCTGTTGCGCCCGGCCTCGCGCCCGGCATGCAGCGCCCAGACCTGGTCGGCCGCATCCAGCCCATCGAGCAAACCTTCGACCACCACACGTCGTTCGGCCGGTTGCCATGGCAGGCTCGCGACCACGCCGCGCAATGCGGGCAGATCGAACAACAATGCAGCGATCAAGGTAGCCTCATCGGCCGCCAGCAACGCCAGCGCATCCAGCGTGTCGGCAAGCAGCGCCCACGGCACGGCATCGGCTTGCGCTGGCGGCACGTTCTGCCAGGCCTGCGCCAATGCATCGCGCAAGGCGGGCGCGATCGACGCAATGGCAGGACGCTGCAGCACGGCATGCAGGCGGTCGAATGAGGAACTGGTCACAGCGGTGGACACGGGCGTGGGCAACAACAATGGTCTGACAGCTACGGTAACGTGCGCGTCACCTTCTCCACAACGCGCAATCGCAGCGCAGCCACGGAAATCCGGTGCCTTCGCGCTTATGCCCGGTTCACCCGCCAACGCCTTGATTCGCAACCCCTCTGTGCGGAATCCGACGCGGTTGCGCCAACGAAATCAGCTTCGTCGACGGCTTTTTACATGCCCTTTACAATTCAGCCAAACCGGCTGCCTATGCTCCCTTGGCGTGGTCGCTGCCCAGTGCTGCGGCAACGTCATTCCAACCAACTGCGAGGTAGCCGATGAAGACCTGGAAGAAGCCTGTCGTTCGTGAAGTCAATTGTGGCGCCGAGATCAACTGCTACGTCTCCGGCGAATTCTGAGCTCACCTGCCGCCCTTCCTCCCGATGCATGACCGGCAGTCGCCGGCAGATAGGTAACAGTTCTCCATGCGCATCATCGTTCTGGGATCGGCGGCCGGCGGTGGGCACCCGCAGTGGAATTGCCACACCCCCGCGAGTCAACGGGCGTGGCAACAAACAGACGGTGCCCAACGTCGTACCCAGGCCAGTATCGCCGTCAGCGCCGACGGCCAACGCTGGGTGCTGATCAACGCTTCACCCGATTTCCGTCAACAAATTCTCGCAACGCCTGCACTTTGGCCGCAGCACGGTCTGCGCCATTCGCCGATCGAAGCGGTGCTGCTGACCAGCGGCGAGATCGACCATATCGCCGGGCTGCTGTCGATGCGAGAGAGCCAGGCGTTCTCGCTGCATGCCAGCAGTCGCGTGCTCGACCTGCTTGCGCAAAACCCTATCTTCGATGCGGTCAATCCGCAGTATGTGCAGCGCCAGCCATTCGCGCTCGACACGCCGTTGTCGCTGCTGGGCCTGCAGCTCACGCCATTCTCGGTGCCCGGCAAGGTGCCATTGTTCATGGAATCGCGCAGCGGCGGCGATCTGGCCGGCTCCAACGAAGAAACACTCGGGCTCACCATCGACGATGGCCAGCACCGCGTGCATTACATTCCCGGCTGCGCGGCAATGACCGATGCCTTGCGCGCGCGCCTGCAGGGCGCCGAACTGGTGTTCTTCGACGGCACGCTGTGGCGCGACGACGAGATGGTGCAACTGGGCGTCAGCCGGAAGACCGGCCAGCGCATGGGCCACATGAGCATCGACGGCCCCGACGGCAGCATTGCCGCGTTTGCCCCGCTGGAGGTGGCGCGCAAGCTCTTCATCCATCTCAACACCACCAATCCCGTGCTCGACATCCACTCGCCGGAGTACGCCAGCGCGCGTGCCAGCGGCTGGGACGTCGCCCACGACGGCCTGGAGATCACCCTGTGACCGCCCTGCTCACCCCGGACCAGCTGGAAGCGGACCTGCGCGCCATCGGCGCACGTCTGTACCACGACCAGCATCCATTCCACGCGCTGCTGCACCACGGCAAGCTCGATCGCGGCCAGGTCCAGGCCTGGGCGCTGAACCGCTTCGAATACCAGCGCTGCATTCCATTGAAGGACGCCGCGATTCTGGCGCGCATGGAAGACCCGGCGTTGCGGCGGATCTGGCGGCAACGCATTCTCGATCACGACGGCAACAGCCCCAGCGATGGGGGCATCGCGCGCTGGCTGCACCTGACCGACGCGCTCGGCCTGGAGCGCACGCTGGTGGAATCCGGCCGTGCGCTGCTGCCCGGCACCCGTTTTGCGGTACAGGCCTACCTGCAGTTCGTGCGCGAAAAAAGCCTGCTCGAAGCGATCGCCTCCTCGCTGACCGAGTTGTTCGCCCCCAACATCATCGGCCGGCGTGTGGCTGGCATGCTCAAGCACTACGAGTTCGTCTCGCCCGAGGCGCTGGCCTACTTCGAGCATCGCCTGACCGAAGCGCCGCGCGATTCGGATTTTGCGCTCGACTACGTCAAGGAGCACGCCACTACCGTCGAGAGGCAGGAACTGGTCAAGGCCGCGCTGTACTTCAAGTGTTCGGTGTTGTGGGCGCAGCTGGATGCCTTGCACGTGGCCTACGTCACCCCGGGCATCGTGTGGCCGGATGCGCTCGTGCCCGAGCGCGACGCAAGCCAAGCAGCTGCGTGAGCAGCATCACCCGCGACAGCCAGCCAGCCCTGCGCGCGGGCGTGCGCCTGCAGCACGACCGCGCACGCGACCAGTGGGTGCTGCTGGCGCCCGAGCGCGTGGTCGAGCTGGACGAGATCGCGCGGGTGGTGGCGCAGCGTTACGACGGCGTGCGTTCGCTGGCGCAGATCGCGCAGGAACTGGCTGCCGAATTCGACGCCGACGCGGCAGACATCGAGATCGATGTGATCGAACTCACCAACACCCTGCATCAGAAGCGTTTGCTGCGGCTATGACCGTCGCCCCGCCGCCACTGTCCGTGTTGCTGGAGCTGACCCATCGCTGCCCGTTGGCGTGCCCGTATTGCTCCAACCCGATCGCACTGGCAGCGCTGCGCGAGGAAATGGACACCGCCGGCTGGCGCTCGTTGCTGCAGCAGGCCGCCGACATGGGCGTGCTGCAGGCGCATTTTTCCGGTGGCGAACCGATGCTGCGCAAGGACCTGCCCGAGCTGGTGGCGCATGCGCGCGCGCTCGGGCTGTACAGCAATCTGATCACCTCCGGCGTGGCCGGCGGCGAGCCGATGCTGGATCAATTGCAGGCTGCCGGACTGGAACACGTGCAGTTGAGCGTGCAGGACGTCGACCCGGCCGGCGCCGACCGCATCGCCGGCTATCGCAACAGCTTGTCGAAGAAGCGCGACTTCGCTGCCGCCGTGCGTGCACGCGGCCTGCCGCTGACGCTCAACGCGGTGCTGCACCGTCATAACGCCGAGCGCGTGCCGGGCATGATCGCGCTGGCGCTGGAATGGCAGGCAGAGCGCATCGAAGTGGCGCACACCCAGTACTACGGTTGGGGCCTGCGCAATCGCGCCGCGCTGATGCCCAGCCGCGAGCAACTGATGGCCACCATTACTGCGGTGGAAACCGCACGCCGCGAGCTTGGCGACCGCCTGGCGATCGACTTCGTCACCCCCGATTACTACGCCCGCCAGCCCAAACCCTGCATGGGCGGCTGGGGCCAGCGCTTCGTCAATATCTCCCCGCGCGGCGATGTGCTGCCCTGCCATGCGGCCGAAACCATCGAGGGCATGCGCTTCGACAATCTGCGCGAGCGCTCGCTGGCCGACATCTGGAACAACGGCGAGGCGTTCGTGCGCTTCCGCGGCACGGCGTGGATGCCCGAGGTGTGCCAGGGCTGCCCCAAGCGCGAGATCGACTGGGGCGGCTGCCGTTGCCAGGCCCTGGCGCTGGCCGGCGATGCGGCCACGCTGGACCCCGTGTGCGAACGCTCGCCGGTACATGCCGAGGTGCGCGCGACCGCCGAACGCGAGGCCGCTGCGCCCGCACCTGAGTTTGTCTACCGCCGTCCCGAACGCGCTGCGCGCGCGACTGTAGCGACGGTAGACGAGGAATAATTCACAGCAGCAGCTTGGGCCTTTTTGCGCATCTGCCTGCCACCTCTCCATGCGGCGTGAAAAGGCCTGGAGCTTGTGGAGGCGAACACCAGCAGCGCGCGCCGTAGGCCAGGCTGCACGATGCGCTCCAGCGTCTACACTAGCGGTCTCTTCGTCTTCCGGATCGCCTCCATGTCGCTCGCGCGCCGCATTCCCCTGCTGGTCTGCCTGACCTTCGCGTTGACCGCTCTCCCGGCCCTGGCGCAGCGCGCCGTGCAAGGCGATCTGCAATCGCAGATGAGCGCCGAGCAGTTCAAGGCAGCCGGCCTGGACAAGCTCAATGCCAGCGAGTTGGCCGCGCTCAACGACTGGCTGCAAGGCAAGGTCGCCAAGGAAGCGGCCGTGGTGGTCGAACAAGCCAAGGAAGCCGGCCGCCAGGAAGTGATCGTCAAGAACCGCGGCTTCTTCGATTTCGGCAGCAAAGAGCCGATCGAAAGCACGATCGTTGGCGAGTTCAAGGGCTTCTCCAAGGGTCGCGTGTACACCCTGGCCAATGGTCAGGACTGGGAACAGACCGACGCCGCCAGCTTGGCCGGCGTTCGCAAGGATGCGCCCAAGGTCAAGATCAAGCCCGGCCTGGTCGGCGTGTGGTATCTGCAGATCGAGGGCTACAACACGCCTGCCAAGGTGCGTCGGGTCAAGTAAACGCGGCTGAATTACGACAACGCCGTCTTGTCCAGACAGGCTGGCGGCTACAAACACGGTCCACCGACAAACAGGCGCTACCCCAGCTGGGGAGCGCCTGTCCTGTTTGCGCATTGAAGTCCGCACAGACACCTCCAAAACCGCCTGTTTCGCGCTTGAGTGCGTCAACAAGATCGATCCAACCCGACTGATCCATTGACATCGTTGTCACCAACTCCTACACAGGCCCGTACTCGCCACGGCATCGGACGATCGGCGAACCCTTGAGGATTGAATGTGGCTGCGACCTCGCGCTCTGCTCACGCTGCTGTCTTGCCCGCTTGCCCCGCTGCCACCGGCTTCATCGCCGCCGATGTCGGTGGCACGCATGTGCGTGTCGGCCACGTGGCGTATGCGGGCAACGCAGCGATCGAGCTGTCGCACTACCGCACTTATCGCGGCAGCGAGCACGCCAGTCTGGAGGCGATCCTCGGCGACTTTCTGCAGCAGGTGCGTGGTGTCGATGCGGTGGTGATCGCCAGTGCCGGTGTCGCACTGGACGATGGCAGCTTCATCAGCAACAACCTGCCGTGGACGATTTCGCCAAGCCGGGGGTGCGTCACGCGCTTGCAGTGCGCAGCGTGCATCTGGTCAACGATTTCGAAGCGGTCGCCTACGCCGCGCCACAGATGCAACAACGCGCCGTGCTGCAGCTCAGCGGGCCGACACCACGGCATGCGCGGGCTGCAGGCCCGATCCTGGTGGTCGGTCCCGGCACCGGGCTTGGCGCGGCGGTGTGGATCGATGCCAAGCCTCGTCCGATCGTGCTCGCCACCGAAGCCGGCCAGGTCGCGTTGGCCAGCACCGACGACAGGGAGCTGCAACTGCTGCGGATTCTGCTGCGCGGCCAGCCCTATCTGCCCCTTGAGCATGTGTTGTCCGGCCCCGGCCTGCTCAATCTCTACAACGCCGTGTGCGCACTGCACGCGGTGCCGCCACGCCATCGCCTGCCTGCCGCGATCACGCATGCAGCGCTGCACGAAGACGATGCGGTGGCGCTCGAGTGCCTGCACAGCTTTTGCGCATTGCTGGGCAGCGCGGTCGGCGATATGGCGCTGGCCTACGGCGCTGCCGGCGGCATCTATCTGGCCGGCGGGATCCTGCCGACGATCGGGCAGTTTCTGGCCAACAGCACTTTTCGCGAACGTTTTTTAGCCAAGGGAAACATGCGTGCGCTGCTCGAGCGCATCCCGGTCAAGCTGGTCGAGCACGGGCAGCTGGGCGTGCTCGGCGCGGCCAACTGGTATCTGCAACAACACGTCCACGTGTCGTAAGCGATCCACCACGCGTTTGTGCTCCCCGCAAGACGCGCGACATCAAGACCCGCATCCGGCGAGCTGTCGCTCGCCGTCCATCCCTGTGCGTGATGAGGAGAGACATCATGAAATACAGCACCACCCTGCTGTCCAGCGCGATCGCATTGTCGCTGGCATTCGCGGCGCAAGCCCAGGACAACGGTGACCCGCAAGCCACCGACCTGGACGCCGTGCAAGTCGTCGGCATCCGCGCGAGCCTGGAAAAATCGCTCGACACCAAGCGGAATAACACCGGTATTTCCGAAGCGATCACCGCCGAAGACATCGGCAAGTTTCCCAGCACCAATGTGGCCGAAGCGCTGTCGCAGATTCCCGGCGTGACCCTGGACCGCCGCTTTGGCCAGGGCGAACGGGTCAGCATCGACGGCACCGACCCCAGCCTCAATCTGTCGTTCCTGGACGGGCATCCAGTGGCGCAGGCGATCTGGTTGTACGGCGAGCAGCCCAGCCGCGGATTCGATTACACCTTGCTGGCACCGCAGATTCTGGGGCGTGTGAAAATTCTCAAATCCTCCGAAGCGCGTCTGACCGAAGGCAGCCTGGGCGGCACCGTGTTGATGCACACACGGCAACCGCTCGATCTGGAGGTCAACGAGATCGCCGCCTCCATCGGCTACAGCTACAGCGCGCAAGCCAGCCAGGGCAAACCGAATGCGGCACTGCTCTACAGCTGGAAAAACGCCGCCGACACCTTCGGCATCGCGGTGTCGGCGCAGCATTACGAAGAACGCGTCGACCGCCGCGGCATGGAAGTGTTCGGCTACGCGCCGGCCAGCAGCTTCGCCAATGCGGCAGGCGACGTACCTGCCGACGCGGACGTGCCCAATTCGATCAATGCGGCCTGGTTTCAGCAGGATCGCGAACGCGACAGCGCGGTGGTCAACCTGCAACTCAAGCCCAGCGACGCGCTGGAGTTCAACCTCAGCGGCCTGTACATCAACGAGAACTTCGACAACTACAACCAGTCGATGTACAGCTTTCTGACCTGGAATCCCGGCACGGTGGCGGCAGTGGATCAACTCGGCGGGCTGCGCAATGGCGTGGTGACCAGCGGGCATTCCAGCGCCAATGCCGACCCGCTCGGCGGCACGGTGATCTACGACAACAACGTGCGCGAATCGGAAGTGATCACCAAGGGCCTGGACCTGCGCGGCGCATTTCGCGGCGACGGCTGGGGCTTGAACGGGCAGCTCGGCCAGAGCAGGTCGAAGAACAAGGACCTGTCGCAATACTTCATCGAGCCGTTCTACAACGGTGGCTTCAGTTGGGATACGCGGCGTGGCATTCGCTTCGACGATCCGGCGCGCGCGCGCGACCCGGCCAACTGGGGATCGGCGGGTGGCTGGTTCGGCAATAACGGAATCTTTTCGACCGAAAGCAAAGACACCTATGGTCAATTGGATCTCGCTGTGCAGTTCGATAGCGTGTTCAATCAGTTGCTGCTGGGCCTGCGCCACGGCAAGCACGAGGAACGCTTCGCGCTCAATGTCTATGGCGGCGTCACGCCTGGCACGCTGGCCGATGTGGGCACGATCGGGCTGACCGATCTGCAGGACTTCTATCCCGATCATGGGCAGCATGTGCAGGCAGGTCGCAACAATGTGCTGAACTGGATCCGCAACAGCCCGGTGGACTACGGTGCGCCGGACCCGTCCAGTTATCTCAACAACACCTGGGCGCTGCAGCAGACCAATGACGCGGCGTACGCACAGCTGAATTTCTCCGGCGGCGGGCTGCGCGGCAACCTCGGGCTGCGCTATGTGGACTCCAAGACCGAAGGCAGCGGCTTTGTCTACAGCGGCACGCCGTCGCTGCTGAATGCCGACAGCCTGTGGCAGACCCGCACGCGCAAGCAAGACTTCCTGCTGCCTTCGCTCACGCTGGCCTACGAGGCTGCAGACGACTGGGTGTTTCGCTTCGCTGCGGCCAAGGTGATCGCCTGGGCACCGTACAACCAGATGGTCAACAACACCTTCCTCAACGACACCACGCTGACCGGCAGCGGCGGCAATGCGGAGCTGTCGCCGTACGAATCGTGGAACTTCAATCTATCGGCCGAGTACTACTTCGCGCAGCAGTCGGTGGTGGCGTGGTCGGTGTTCTACAAGAAGATCGACAACTACATCGACACCAGCGCCAGCGTGGAGCGCCAATACAACGCGCTGCGCGACACCGCCCCGCAGAGCTGGGCGCAACTGGTCGGCAGCAATGGCTGCAGCGCAGACGGCTATTGCGATTACAGCATCCAGCGGCCACGCAATGCCGGCGACGGCAAGGTCAAGGGATTCAACATCGCGTTCCAGCAGCCGTTTGGCGACAGCGGCTTTGGCCTGACCACCAATTACACCTACGCCAATGGCGAAAACAACACCGGCGATGCGCTGCCTTACCAATCGCGCAACAGCGTTGCCTTCAGCCCGTACTACGAGAAAGGCCCGCTCAATGCACGGCTGACCTACAACTGGCGCGACAGCTACCTGGCAGGCGGCTACGTGGCCGGTGCGGCACCGGCAAGCGTGGATGACTACGCCGAACTCGGTGCGAGTGTCGGCTATGCGTTCAGCCCGAACTGGTCGCTGCAAGTGGATGCGCAGAACCTGTTGGACGAGGAGTACCTGCAGTATCTCGGCGACAAGCAACATCTGGCCGGCCGCTACAAGAGCGGGCGCCGCTATATGGCGAGCCTGCATGTGAAGTTCTGAGGGCATGACCAAAGCCCGGGCGCAGCGTCAGCAAGCTGCGCCCGGGCGGCATGGACCAATCCACGCGGCGGGCTCCAGGTATGCCGCTTGCACCTGTCTGACAAGCGCTCAGCAGGTTTCTAGAGGCGTCATGTGGCTGTCTGCGCTGGCCGCTCCGATGCGATCTGTCGGAGCGGCCAGTGGATGTCGATCCGCATGGATCAGCGCGCCTGGTGATCGCCTCGACCCAGGCGGATCCGGCACCATTCAACCGCGCAACGCAGCCACCCGCTGCGACAACTTTTTCGCAGACACGCCCGACTTGGCACCCAGCTCCTGCGCGAACACCGAGACCCGCAACTCTTCCAGATCCCAGCGCAGCGACTCCCACTCCGGGCGCTGCTGCAAGCCACGTGCGGCCGCATCGCCCAGCGCATCCACGAACGGTTTGAGTTCGAGCATGCGGGTCTGGTCGCGAGCCGGATCGCGCTTGGCCCGCTCGGTGCGCAGGATCATCGCCTTGAGATAACGCGGATAGTTGGCCAGCGCCTCGGCCGGGGTCTCGCGCAGGAAGCCGGCATGCACCAACGCGCGCAACTGCTGCTCCATATCATCCAGATTGCCGCGCGCCCAGCCCATCAACGGCGCTTCCAGCAAGGGCTTGAGTTCGGCCACGGCACCGAGAATGCTTTCGGCCAGTGTCAACCGCTCCATCGCCTCGCCGAACAGGCGCTTGGTCGCATCGTCGCGGCGTTGCGCAAATGCACCCGCGTCGCGAATCGCGCCCAAACCGTCCGCCAACACCGCATTGAGCGCGGCATCGACAAGATCGCCGCGCAGCCGCTCCTGCGACTCGATCGCCGCGTACAACAACCCGGTTTTGGGCGACACCGGCAGCTGCTTGCGCGCCTGCCTGATCTTGTCGGCAAGCACGATTTCCAGCAGCCGGCGCACGCCGCGCGGATGCGCCTGGGCCGCTTCGTTGCGGTCGGCAAAGATACGCAGCGCTGCGTCTTCGCCCTGATCCACCAACGCCGGATACGCCGGCACACCGGCCTCGCCCGACACCTGTTCGGGGATCGGGGTGGCCGGGAAATCGCGCAAGCCCTCGGCAGCCAGGGCGCGGCCCGCACGTGCGGCAAACGCCTGCCCCGCACGCTCGCCAAAGCGTGCGCGCAACCCGTCCAGATCGCGCGACTCGGCCAGCACCTTGCCGTCGTCATCGCGCAGGCGCAGGTTCATCAGCAGATGCGTGTCCAGCGCCTCTTCGTCGAAATCCAGCGCCGCCACCTGCGTGCCGGTGGCCTTGCTCAGAAAGCGCGCCAGCTCGCCACGGATATCGTCGGCCGAGGCAATGCTGTAGGCCTCGTAGAACGCGCGCCCGAAATCCGGCGCCGGCACATAGTTGCGGCGCTGCGCCTTGGGCAGGCTGCGAATCAATGCCGATGCCTTGTCCGCAACAAAACCCGGCGCCAGCCACGACAGCCGCGTCGGATCCAGCGCATTGAGCAGATGCAACGGCACATCCAGGGTGACGCCGTCATCGATGGCCCCCGGCTCGAAGCGGTAATGCAACGGCAGCCGCGCATCGCCCAGCGGGAAATACTTCGGAAACCGGTCGGCCTCGCTGCCTTCGCCCGGCAGCAGATCGTTCAACGACCAATGCAGGCTGCGGCGTTTGTCCGGCGGCAAGGTTTTCCACCACGCATCCAGGCCGCTGGCCGAATGCAGTTCCGACGGAATGCGATCCAGATACCAACGTGCCTGCCACTCTTCGTCGGCCACGATGCCGGCGCGACGCAACTTGGCTTCTTCTTCGCGCGCCTGCTCCAGCACCTTGAGGTTGTCTGCCACGAACGCCGCACGCGTATTGATTTCGCCCGTTACCAGGCCCTGACGCACGAACAGGTCGTGCGCCGCGGCCGGGTCGATCTTGCCGAAATGCACCGGCTTTTTCGGCGCCAGTACCAGCCCGAACAGGCTGATCTGCTCGGAGGCGACCACCTGCCCCTGCGCACGCGACCAATGTGGGTCGAAATGCTTGCGCGCCAATAGATGCGGCAACTCGGTAATCGCCCAATCCGGCTCGATCGTGGCATTGGTCATGCCCCACACTTTTTGCGTGTCCAGCAGTGTGGCGGCCAGAATCCACGGCGGCGGTTTGCGCGCCAACGCCGAGCCGGGGAACGGCACGAACCGGCGTTGCCGCGCGGCGAGAAAATCGCCTTTTTCGGTGCGATGGCCGATCTGCGTCGGCAGGCCGGCCAACAGTGCGCGATGCAAGGCCTGATACGCCGCAGCGCGTTCGCGCTCGCTGGTGCGTGCCGATACTTCAGCGGCCTCGGCCTGCTTGTTCGCAGCTGCAGAGGTGGTGCGTGCAGGTGGCGCACTTGGCTCCGGCCTGCCTTCGCGCGCCAGACGCGCGGCGCGATGCAACTGCCCGCGCGTGGGCCGGTTGGCATTGTGGCCATCCTCGCGCGGCGGTGCGCTGGCACCGGCCAGCAGCGGCGCCATCATCACCCCGGCCGGCTCTTCGCTCCAACCGAGTTCTTCGCACAACAGGCGTAACTGCCGATGCAGTTCGCGCCACTCGCGCATGCGCAAAAAACCCAGAAAATGTCGATTGCACCAATCGCGCAATTTGGACTGGGTAAGCTCTTCATGCACCTGCCGGTACGCCTCCCACAAGCGCAGGATGCCGACGAATTCCGAGCGCGCATCGGCAAACAGCGCATGTGCGTTGTCGGCGGCCTCGCGCGCTTCGGGCGGGCGCTCGCGCGGATCCTGGATGCCCAGGAAGGAGGCAATGACGATCATCTCGCGCAGGCAGCCGTGCTGCTGCGCGGCCACCAGCATGCGCGCCAGTTTGACGTCCACCGGCAGGCGCGCCATCTGGCGGCCGGTGGCGGTCAGGCGGCGCTCGCCATCGATTGCGCCCAGCTCCAGCAGTTGCTGCCAGCCGTCGGCCACTGCACGCTCGTCCGGCGCTTCCAGAAACGGAAAATCCTCGATCCGCCCCAGGCCCAGTTGCAGCATGCGCAGGATCACGCCCGACAACGACGCGCGCCGGATCTCCGGGTCGGTGAACGCCGGCCGGGCGGCAAAGTCGGCTTCGGCATACAAGCGGTAGCAGATGCCCTCGGCGATGCGCCCGCACCGGCCCATGCGCTGGTTGGCGCTGGCCTGCGAAATCGGCTCGATATGCAGCCGGTCCAGCTTCTGACGCGGGCTATAGCGCTTGATGCGCGCAAAACCGGGGTCCACCACATAGCGGATGCGCGGCACCGTCAGCGAGGTCTCGGCCACATTGGTCGCCAGCACCAGGCGTCGACGCGGGCCCGGATTGAACACCCGGTCCTGATCCTGCGCAGACAGCCGCGCGTACAACGGCACCACTTCGGTCTCGCGGTACTTGCGCCGCTCCAGCGACTGATGCGCATCGCGGATCTCGCGCTCCCCCGGCAGGAACATCAGCACATCGCCACGCGGGTCGATGCGGGTGATCTCATCGATCGCCGCCACGATCGCATCGTTGACGGTGCGCTCGCCATCGCGGCCGTTGCCTTGCTCGCCGTCGCTGTCATCGCCGGCCTCGCCTTCGAGGGGGCGGTAACGCACCTCCACCGGAAAAGTGCGGCCTTCCACATTGATCACCGGCGCATCGTCGAAATGCCGCGCGAAGCGCTCGGTATCGATGGTGGCCGAAGTCACGATCAGCTTGAGGTCGGAGCGCTTTTGCAGCAGCTGCTTGAGATAGCCGAGCAGGAAGTCGATGTTGAGGCTGCGCTCGTGCGCCTCGTCCACGATGATGGTGTCGTAGGCCGACAACCAACGGTCGCTGGCGATCTCCGCCAGCAGGATGCCGTCGGTCATGAACTTGATCCGCGAATCTTCGCCAACCCGGTCGGTGAAGCGCACCTGGAAGCCCACCGTGGTGCCCAACGGCGTCTTCAACTCCTCGGCCACGCGTGCAGCCACCGCACGTGCGGCGATCCGGCGCGGCTGGGTGCAGCCGATCATGCCGGCCGCCCCGCGCCCGGCCGCCAGACACAGCTTGGGCAGCTGGGTGGTCTTGCCCGAGCCGGTTTCGCCGGCAATGACCACCACTTGATGATCGCGGATCAACGCGATGATGCGCTCGGCCTCGCGCGCGATCGGCAGTTGCGTGTCCAGCGTGATGGCGTGCTGCTGCTCGGCGCGCGCCTTGCGCTGCGCCTGCGACGCCGCCAGCGCCTGCTCGAAGGCCTGACGCAGCTGCACGTTGCCGGGTTTGCCTTGCCAGCGCGACCACAGGCCTAGCAAGCGGCCCCGGTCGCGGCTCATGCCGCCATCGACGGCGCTACGGCGCTCGCGCAAGGTGGTGGCCAGGTCGGTATCGATAGCGCTCATTGATGAAAAAATGTGAAAGATTGAATGACGAGTGATCCTTTAGAGTGACTATTGTGACCCGATATCTGTTCCCTCAGGAGGACCATTCCCATGTCCAAGAAAAAGAACGCCAACAAGCCCGTCGTCATCATTGACGGACCAGACGCCTTACCGGTTGCCGCCGCATCGGCCCCGCACATCGATATCGGGATCAAGGACGGCGATCGCAAGAAGATCTCCGACGGTCTGGCCCGCTACATGGCTGACGCCTTCACCTTGTATCTGAAGACCCACAACTTCCATTGGAACGTCACCGGGTCGATGTTCAACTCGCTGCACACCATGTTCGAAACCCAGTACACCGAGCAGTGGGCCGCACTGGACGAAGTGGCCGAGCGCATCCGCGCCCTGGGCTACAACGCACCGGGCTCCTACAGCGAGTTCGTTGCCCTGACCTCGATCCCGGAAGAGCAGGGATTGAGCGATAGCGCCGACTGGCGCGAGATGGTGCGACAGCTGGTCAGCGGCAACGAAGCGGTCTGCCGCACCGCACGCAAGGTGTTGGGCACCGCCGACGACGCCGGCGACGACCCGACCGTGGACCTGCTGACCCAGCGCCTGCAGACCCACGAAAAGTACGCGTGGATGCTGCGTTCCTTGTTGCAGTAGGCGCCTCTCTCCACGCGCCGGCATTGTCAGGCGCGTGACACAAAGCCCCTCTCCCCTCGGGAGAGGGGTTGGGGTGAGGGTACGGAGCGAAGCTCTAGTAGCCTTAAGCAACGCTCGGCCACCGGCCGTTTTCCACGCCGCACGACCCATATCCAGCAACGTCCGCATCAGCACTCGTAGGCACACCAATCGCGTCGCGGCAATCTCCGACCCGTCATCGCGCAAAACCGCCGGCGTGACACCGGCCAAGACGTGACCCGCGCGGTATCCTAGACCGATGTCTTCCCCCGCCCACGAACTGCTCAGCCGCGTCTTCGGTTACGACGACTTCCGCGGTCCTCAACAGGCCATCGTCGAACACGTTGCCGCGGGTAACGATGCCCTGGTGCTGATGCCCACCGGTGGCGGCAAATCGCTGTGCTACCAGGTGCCGGCGCTGCTACGCGATGGCATCGGCATCGTGGTCTCGCCGCTGATCGCACTGATGCAGGATCAGGTCGAGGCCTTGCGTCAGCTCGGCGTGCGTGCCGAATTCCTCAACTCCACGCTGGATGCAGAAAACGCGCAACGGGTCGAACGCGCCTTGCTGTCCGGCGATCTGGATCTGCTCTACGTCGCGCCAGAACGCTTGCTGACGCCGCGCTTCCTGTCCTTGCTGGAGCGCAGCCGCATCGCGCTGTTCGCCATCGACGAGGCGCATTGCGTCTCGCAATGGGGCCACGACTTCCGCCCCGAATACCGCCAGCTCACCGTGCTGCACGAGCGCTGGCCGCACATCCCGCGCATGGCTTTGACCGCCACCGCCGATCCACCGACCCAGCGCGAGATCGCAGAACGCCTGGATCTGGCCGACGTGCGCCACTTCGTCAGCTCCTTCGACCGCCCCAACATCCGCTATACCGTGGTGCAGAAGGACAACGCGCGCAAGCAATTGCAGGAATTCCTGGGCCGTCATCGCGGCTCGGCCGGCATTGTCTACGCCATGTCGCGGCGCAAGGTCGAAGAAACCGCGCAGCAGCTGTGCGCGCAAGGCTTCAACGCCCTGCCCTACCACGCCGGTTTGCCGGCCGAGGTGCGTGCGGAAAACCAGCGCCGCTTCCTGCGCGAAGACGGCATCATCATGACCGCCACCATCGCCTTCGGCATGGGCATCGACAAGCCGGACGTGCGCTTTGTCGCGCATGTGGATCTGCCCAAATCGCTGGAAGGCTATTACCAGGAAACCGGCCGCGCCGGCCGCGACGGCGACCCGGCCGAAGCCTGGCTCTGCTATGGCCTGGGCGATATGGTGATGCTCAAGCAGATGATCGAACAGGGCGAAGCCGCCGAGGAGCGCAAGCGCCTGGAGCGCACCAAGCTCGATCACCTGCTCGGCTATTGCGAATCGATGCAATGCCGCCGCCAGGTGCTGCTGGCCGGCTTCGGCGAGACCTATCCCAAGCCCTGCGGCAATTGCGACAACTGCCTCACCCCGGCGGCCGCCTGGGATGCCACCGTGGCTTCGCAAAAAGCGCTCAGTTGCGTGTACCGCAGCGGGCAGCGCTTCGGGGTGGGCCATCTGCTCGACATCCTGCGTGGCAGCGAGAACGAGCGCATCAAGCAGCTCGGCCACGACCAGTTGAGCACCTACGGCATCGGCCGCGACCTGGACGAGCGCACCTGGCGCGGCGTGTTCCGTCAGTTGGTGGCCGCCAGCCTGCTGGAGGTCGACAGCGAAGGCCATGGCGGTCTGCGCCTGACCGACGCCAGCCGCCAGGTACTCAAGGGCGAGCGCCAGGTCATGATGCGCCGCGAGAACCCGGCTGCCGGACGCGAGCGGGAGCGCGGCACGCAACGCACCGGCCTGCCGGTGCAGCCGCAGGATCTGAGCTTGTTCAACGCCTTGCGCGGCTTGCGCGCAGAGCTGGCCAAGGAACAGAACGTGCCGGCGTTTGTGATCTTCCACGACAGCACGCTGCGCAACATCGCCGAACAACGCCCCACCAGCATCGATGCGTTGTCGCATATCGGCGGCATCGGTGGCGGCAAGCTGGCCCGCTACGGGGCGCAGCTGATCGAGATCGTGCGCGAACAAGGCTGATGCAACGGCGTGTGTCATCGGCCTACCAACGCCGGCACAAAAATCCGCAAGATCGACAGCGCGCATTCAATCAGCCGTTGCTAGTTTCACAAGGCGATCTGGCATGCGCTGTCAGTCCCTCATGTAGAGTCCACTCGATGAAACGCAGCCTGCTTCTCCTGGCCACTCTGTTTGCCGCTGGCGGCGCGCTCGCCCAGGCAGGCGACGGCAGTGCCGAGCCGGTCACGGCGCGCTCGCTCGATCTGAGCATTCCGCAGGCACCGGTGCAGTACCGCTCCGACCCCGAGGTCCCCACCGATCCGCCAGGCACCTTTTACGGCGACAAAAGCGGTCCCCAGCCTGCGTTGAGCCGACCCAGTGCCGCCGCCATCGCCGCCGAACGCGCCGAGCAATGCCAGGGCAAGCTGCATGGCGCAGTCGAAACCGGCATGGGCTACGCCAGCCGCGGCGGCAACAGCAACTGGCAAGCGGTCAATCTGAATTCCTGCAAGACCTATTACGACGACGACGGCAAGGCGCACCAGATTGGCGTCAGCATCAGTGTCGGACGTGGCGAAGGCCCGATTTTCGGCCCGCGTTATGGGCCTGGCGGTTACGGTCCCGGCCCGTTCGGCTGGTAACCATACGGCCCCGTCTGCGTTGACGGAGGGTTCACCCCTGCATCGCTGAGAATGCGGCTTGCCTTACGAGACGCGCGCATGTCACAGAACAAGGAACGGCCGGTTGTCTTCATCGTCGAAGACGGCGATGGCACCCGACAACTCAGCTGCCTTGTGCTGGAGAGCTATGGGTTCACCTGCCGCAGTGCAGGCTCGGTCGAAGAAGCGCTGACCCTGATCGAAAGTGACCCGCGCATCGACGTGCTGTTTTCCGATATCCACTTCCCGGGCGGCCTGACCGGCGTGGATCTGGCGGTCAAGACCGCGCAGGCGCCGTACAAGCTTCCGGTATTGCTCACCTCGGGCCTGGCGGTGGAGTACGTGGAAGAGATCCTGCCGGACGGCGTGGCCTTCCTGGAAAAGCCTTACACCCCCGAGCAATTGTTGACCGCCATCCGCAGCGTGATGGCCAAACACCGGGTGCTACCCACCCCGGTGGCCTGACGTCGGCCGCCGCCACTGGACGGCGGCCCACAATCCCGGTATGAAATGCCAGCCGTCGCGCCATGCGCCGGTCACGGGGATTGATCAACACACGCGTGTGCCTAAGGATGCGGCGCCATCGCCCGCCTGGCACGCTCGTGCTTTCACGCCAGGGGAAAACATGAAACATCTAGTGACCGCAGCCATCACCATGGTTGCGTTGAGCGGCTGCGCGACGGTACTGAACGATGCGACCCAGCCGATCCGCATCGATACCAAGACCGCCGACGGGCAGACCATTTCCGGCGCGGATTGCGCCATCAGCAACGACAAGGGGAGCTTGACCCTGAAGTCCGGCCAGACCGCGCAGGTGCACCGCTCCTCGCACGATCTGGATGTCACCTGCGTATTGCCTGGTCAGCGCGATGCGTCCGGCCGCTCCATCTCGCGCGCCAACATGGGCATCTGGGGCAACATCCTGATCGGCGGTGCCATCGGCGCCATCGTCGATCACAGCAAGGGCACTGGTTACACCTATCCGAGCTGGATCCAGCTGGTGTTCGGGCAGACGCTGAGCTTCGACCGCCATCGCGAAGACCGCGGCCAGCCATTGCAGGGCGAAAATGCGCAAGGCGTTGTGGTTGCAGCGAACGCCGGTGCGAACGGCAACGCCCACAGCGGAGCCGTCACTTCGCCGCTCGCCACAGAGCTTGCTGCACCGGCGCAGACACATGCTGCAGCACCGCCCGCCGCTGCCTCTGCGTCCACCGCCTCACCCGCACGTGCAGCGATGTCGACCGAGTCGGTGGTGGCACGCGCACAAGGCATCAGCACCGGCTTGAGTTGCGGGCAGGTGCAGGCCAACAGCGCCACGCGCTTCAGCGCTACCTGCAGCAGCGGCAGCACGGTGCAGATCGACTGCTCCGGCTTTCGCTGCACACCCACCTTCCGCTGACGGCACAGGCTGCGCTCCGTGGCGAGCGCAGCCTTGGCGCTGCATGTTTGTGTGCGGGCACCGCTCGTCGACGCATCCAGACGCTGCAGGGCCTGCTTGCCGAATTGGGTCGGACAGTGCGATCGGGCGCCAGCGCCGCAGACGTCCATCGCACGAGTAGGCACAACTGCAGCACGCAGAAAAACGTCCTGGCCCCACGCATACGTCGTATTTCACGCGATCAAGCACGCCGCTCGCTAGGCTGGTTCGAATGCAGCGCTTTGCTGCCAAAGAACTCAGGAGATCCCCATGGGCGACAACTCGTTTCTGTCACCGGCTTTCATCATCTTGGTCGTTGCGATCATCGGCGTGGTTTTCTGGCTGGTGACGCGTGCCAAGAAAAAGCGCAACAAGAAGTAAGCGGCCCGGGCATCGGTTCGAAGGCAGCGAGTCGTCGCATTGCCTGCAGGTTGCCGCCAGCGTTGAACGCAAGCGGCACACTCAAAAACGCTCGCCCGCCGGCAGGTAGCGCCATTCGCCGATCGCCAGTTTGCCCAGCGAGATGCGGCCCACGCGCAAGCGCCGGATGCTCACCACGTCCAGCCCGACTTCCTTGCACATGAAGCGCAGTTGCCCGGGCTGCACATGTTTGATCGCAAAGCGCAGCCGCTCTTCGTTCTGCCAACTCACCTTGCACGGCGACAGGCTGCGCTGCTGATAGACCAGGCCATGCGCAAGCCGCGCCATGCCGTAGGGGCGCAGCTCGCCGCTGACTTCCACCAGGAATTCCTGCTCGATGGAGGTTGCATCGGCGCTGAGCCGGCGTAGCACGCGGCCATCCTGGCTCAGGACCAGCAAACCGCTGGCCTCGTCTTCCAGCGGCAACGGCGCGCTCAGACGCAGGAAATGCCGTTTCAGGACGCGCACGTTGGCCTGATCCAGACTGCTGCGCGCGGCCGGCACGGCCAACCCCGACGCGGCCTCGGCCGTCATTCCGGCAGGCTTGTGCAGCAGCAACGTGGCTGGCTCGGCAGGCGCAAGCACCGCATCGGCTGCCAGCGTCACCTGCGGCGCGGTGGTCAATGTCTGCGGCTCCTCGACCACCACACCGTCCACGCTGACCCAGCCGCCTTCGATGTACTGCTGGGCCTCGCCACGCGAGCAGCCGAACAGCGCAGCAACGCATTTGTCGAGACGGATCGGTTCGGACATCGGACGAGCTCAGCATCAGGGCACGGCAGTGTACGTGCTGGGTCCGTGGATGCGCGAGGTTGGCCTCACTGGCGCGGCGCTGAGGCTCTACCAACAACTGGCGGTCCGTCGGCATCCATGTGAACGCCAACGAATCAGCGCCGTTACTGGGGTAGCCATGCAGGCTTCGCCCGGCACGTTGCTGCCATCGCGCTTCTGCCGCGCCCGACAAAATGGGAAACTGGGCGCTCACACAGGAGATTGCAGATGTTCATCAAATTCGGCACAACCCGGATCCGCCTTGCCCATATCTCCGTCGTCAACGACCCGTTCAACGCCGGCGAGAGCTTCGGTTCGTATTGCCACTCGGTGCGGGTCGGCCTGATCTCCGGCGACGAGGTGTTCGCACGCTTCAACAACGAGGCCGATGCCGAACAGCTTTACGCCAACGTCCTTGCCGCGCTGGAGAGTTGAGCACAAGACAACACCCATCGCGCCATGCTTGCTGCGCGCGACGGCGCGATGGATCAGTGGCTCGCTAAAAAGTAGCCGGTACAGGCCGGCTCGCGATGTGCACGGGCAGGCTGCTCTGCTGCCCAACATCAACCGAATCGCTCGCGGCATTGATGCATGCGCAGCAATCCTGCGGTTCTCATCCGCCCATACCGCACACGTCAGCGAACTCGACCATTCGTCAGTTCCAATCGTTGGCTGTGCGCGCTGCGTTATCCACTTCAGCGCGTCGGTAAAACGTCGAAAAATCGTCCTGCCATTGGCACGCTTCGATCCAGCAATGACCCATTAAACAAGGCGCTTTTTGTGGGATGTCAGGCAGCGGCGGACAGCTGTCGGGAAATTTCTTCCATGTCATGAATCCGTCATAAGCATTTCCAAATACAAGCCTTTAACTCCTCACTCTCCGGCCGCTAGCTGGGCAAGACGCTTGAGTGGATGCACCCCGCATTCACTGAGCCCTTCAGCTGCACAACCTGGATGCGGTGATGAACCAATATCTGCAACACCTCAATGTCGGCCGCCGCTTGGGCGCGGCCTTCGGCATCTTGATCTTATTGTCCGGCCTGCTTGTGGCAACCGGCCTGGTCACCATGTCCACCGCCCGTCTCGAGTTGGACACCATCGTCAACAACAACATGGAGCGGATCAGACTCTCCACCGACATGCTGGACGCCAACACCAACGTGGCGATCGGCCTGCGCGACATCGTCATGGTGTCTGGCGATGCTGCCAACCGCAGTGCAATGGAGATGATCGAGAGCAACCGCGCCCGTTATAAAGCGGCGCACGATGCGCTGGCGGCCATGCCGAGCACCGACGGCGAAAAGAACGCGCTCAAGCTGGTGCAGGAAAAACGCGACATCTCGGTCAAGTACAACAACCAGATTCTCGAATACGGCATTCATGATCAGAACCAGGAGGCGCAGGCGCTGTTGCAGGGCGCCGCCGCGGTGGCGATGAATGAACAACAAGCCGCCATTCGCGCCAACGCAGCACTGGAAAGCCGCCTCAGCAAACAGGCCTATGCCGCAGCGGTGGCATCGATGCATCGCGGCAAGGTCACGCTCGCCAGTGGCGGCATTGCCGCGTTGGCCATCAGCGCCCTGCTTGCGTGGATGATCACGCGCAGCCTGACCATGCCGCTCAGCCAGGCCACCCGCACTGCCGAGGCCATTGCCGCCGGCAACCTGCAGAACGACGTCCACACCACCGCTACCGATGAAACCGGCCGCCTGTTGCAGGCAATGGACAAGATGCAGTTGCAGCTGCGCAACCTGATCGCCGCGCAGACCGACATGGCCAGGCATCACGACAATGGTCAGATCAGTTTCCGCATCGATGCCTCGGCATTCCCCGGCGATTACGGGCGCATGGCCAACGACACCAATTCGCTGGTCGCCTCGCATGTGGCGGTGCAAAACGATCTGGCCCGCATCATGGGGCGTTACGCCATCGGCGAACTCTCCGAAGACATGCAACCACTGCCGGGCGAAAAAGCCGCTTTCAGCGACACCATGTCGCAGGTCAAGCTCAATCTGTCGGCGATGAATCACCAGATCAAGCACCTTGCCCAGTCGGCCGCCAATGGCGACTTCACAGCGCGTGGCGATGTCGAGCGTTTCCAGTTCGATTTCCGCATCATGGTGGAAAGCCTCAATCATCTGATGTCCACCGCCGATGGCAATCTGCAGTCGCTATCGTCGTTGCTGCAGTCGATCGCCTCCGGCGATCTCACCGCACGCATGAGTGGCGAGTTCCGCGGCGTGTTTGCCCAGATGCGCGACGATGCCAACGCCACCGCCAGCCAGTTGGCGCAGATCGTCGGCAACATCCAGCAATCGGCGGTCTCGATCAACTCGGCTGCCAGTGAAATCGCTGCCGGCAATCAGGACCTGTCGCAGCGCACCGAGCAGCAAGCGGCCAACCTGGAAGAGACAGCTGCCTCGATGGAAGAGCTGACGTCCACCGTCAAACAGAATGCAGAGAGCGCACGCGAGGCCAATCAGCTCGCGATCGGCGCCGCACGCGTGGCATCGCAAGGCGGCGAGGTGGTGGGCAAGGTCGTCCAGACCATGACCGGTATCGAAGCCTCGTCCAAAAAGATTGCCGACATCATCAGCGTCATCGATGGCATCGCGTTCCAGACCAATATCCTTGCCTTGAACGCAGCGGTGGAAGCCGCGCGTGCCGGCGAACAGGGACGCGGCTTTGCAGTAGTGGCATCGGAGGTGCGCACGCTCGCACAGCGTTCGTCTGGCGCGGCCAAGGAAATCAAGAGCCTTATCGACGATTCGGTGCAGCGTGTGGCCGAAGGCTCGGCGTTGGTGCACAGCGCTGGCAAGACCATGGGCGATGTGGTGGCCAGCGTGCAACGTGTGACCGACATCATGAGCGAGATCTCTGCGGCCTCGCAGGAGCAGTCCGCCGGCATCGAGCAGGTCAACCAGACCATCACGCATATGGACGAGGCCACCCAGCAAAACGCCGCGCTGGTGGAAGAAGCCACGGCCGCCGCACGCTCGATGGAAGAACAGGCTGTGCAGCTCACCGACGCGGTGGCGATCTTCAAGATCGATGCACGGCAGGCAAGCCAGGCACAGACGCGCGCGGCAGCACCGGTCGCACATCTGTTGAACAAGGTCCGTAGCGCCTGAGGAATTGGGCGGTGAAATCAACGCCGCCCTCAACAGCGTCGTCGGCGTGGTTCCACTGACGACGCTGGCTGGGGCTTGCATAGATCCGCCCCCGGAATGTCGTCTACGAAAAGCGTCTGGCAAGGCGCTTTTCGTTGTTTCCGACCGTTTAAACCGCGGCCACGCAGATCACGTCCACGACTGCAGGCCTGATCAGCTGCTAGGCGCGCAGCAGCTTGCTATGGCCCTTGCCCTGATGCTCGGGCAGCACGAAGACATCGCCCAGATATGCAACCGTTGCGTAATCGGAAACCACCCGCGCGAACGCCACCTGCGCGCGCTCCACAAACCCGCCAAAGCACAGCGAATTGGCGATGGAGCGCTGCAGCAGCGACAACGGAATGTCCCTGGCCCACATGGTGTGCTGCGACAGATAGCGGTGGATCATCGGCACATCGAGCTCGGACGTGTCGGTGCTAATGCGCAACGGCGGCATGGCAGTGACTCCAGTCATAGTGGGGGCGTCAGAGTAGCGCAGCATGCGATGGCAGCAGCAACAAGGCGCACAGCACCAGCATGAACACCGCGATCGATGCGTCCAGGACGCGCCATGCGCGCGGATCACGAAAGGCCGGCTGCAGCAAACGCGCACCATATCCCAGGCTGGAGAACCAGGTAACACTGGCAAGGCACGCACCCGACGCAAACGCCCAGCGCAGCTGGCCTGGATAGCGCGCAGACACGCTGCCCAGCAGCACCATCGTGTCGAGATAGACGTGTGGATTGAGAAACGTGAATGCCAGGCAGGTGAGCATCGCGCGCTGCCAAGGCTGCGCGTCGCTTGCTGCCGGTGCCAGTGCTCCCTTGCCGTGCCAGGCCCTGCGTGCAGCCAGGATTCCGTACGCCGCCAGGAACGCAGCGCCGGCATAGCGAAGAACTTGCAGCACGCCCGGCCACTGCTTCACCAACGCACCGATCCCGGCAACGCCCAGCATGATCAGCGCGATATCGCCGGCTGCGCAGATCAGCACGATCAGGTCCACATGCTGGCGCTTGAGCCCCTGCCGCAACACGAACGCATTTTGTGCCCCGATCGCAATGATGAGACCTGCGCCAGCGATCAAGCCGGCCGCTGCTGCCTGAACGAACATATGCATCTTCCGAGAACCAGGCCTGCATCGTGACCGCAGCGAGCGATTCAGGAAAACTAAATATTCTGTAGGCTAGTTAGAAATTCTAATCCAGCAAGGAGATGCCATGGATCTGCTGCATCCACAGCTGGCGGCGTTCGCAGCCGTTCTGGAAGAAGGCAGCTTCGATGCAGCTGCGTATCGGCTGTCGGTCACTCCCTCGGCCATCTCGCAGCGCATCAAGGCACTCGAAGACCGGCTTGGCCAGGTACTGGCGATACGAAAAGCACCCTGCCGCCCCACCCCGGCGGGTGAACGCCTGTTACGTCGGGCAAGACCGATGCAGGTACTCGAAGCCGAGGCAATGGCCGACTTCCTGCCCGGCGACGGCGCAGCTGGACATCCACGCACCATTGCCATCGCCGTCAACGACGATTCACTGCAGACCTGGTTCCTGGCTGCACTGGCGTCCTTGCATCAAACGCATGGGTTTCTCTTCGACGTCCATGTGGACGACCAGGACCACACCCTGGAATTGTTGCGTGCCGGCACCGTGCTTGGCGCCGTCACCTCGGAGCGCAAGCCGCTGCAAGGCTGCAATGTCGACGCATTGGGTGTGATGCGTTACCACGCCATCGCATCGGCCGCCTTCGTTGCAAGGTATTTCGCGCAGGGTTTCAACGCTACGGCGCTGACGCGTGCGCCGATGCTGGTCTTCAACCGAAAAGACACGCTGCAAGCCCGCTTCGTCCGCCGCATCACGCGCGCGCAGGTGGCGCCACCGGTGCACTATCTCCCCACCTCCACCGGCTTCGTCGAAGCTGCCGCGCGTGGACTTGGATGGTGTCTGGCCCCGGACTCGATGGTCGTTCCGGCAGTCCGGGACAAGCAGGTGGTCATCATCGATCCCACGCGCTGGCTCGATGTGCCGCTGTACTGGCAACGCGCGGCAGTGCGCTCAAGCGCCTTGCACCATCTCAGCCAGGCGCTGAGTAAGGCGGCGGCTGCCAGTATGCTTGGCGGCAGGCAGTCCCTTTTGCCGTAGCGTGCATCCGCACGATGCCTCGATCCGGCAAAGCGTTGTTCACTCGCTTTGGCTGACCTCGGCAATTTTCAAAAGCGCGGACTAGCCGGCGCTTGTCTGCTGCAGCAGCGCCAATGCGGCCTGCAGATCACGCAAGTGGAAGGGCTTCTGCAAACCGTGCCGATGCTGGAATTTCTCGGGGATGCCACCCACAGAATAACCAGTCACGAAAATATACGGCACTCCGCGGGCATCCAGTTCCTCGGCGATCGGAAAGGAATAGCTGCCGCCAAGATTGACGTCCAGCAACGCCAGATCAAGATTCCCCTTCTGCACCTCCTCAAGCCCCGCATCCACGTCTCCCACCGTCGCCGCGATCTCGTATCCCAGTTCGATCAAGCAGTCTTCCAGCAGCATGGCAACCACGGATTCGTCTTCGACCACCAAGACGCGCCCGGTCACGTGTGCGCCTCGACCAGCTCGGCCGGCAGCGGCATGCAGACACGGAACGAAACGCCCGCAGGGTCGAAAACGAGTTCGACATCGCCCTTGAGGTCGTGCTTCAAACCACGCTCCAGCAATCGGGAGCCGAAGCCTTTTCGCGTTGGTGGGCGGACGGCCGGCCCGCCGCGCTCCTGCCAGACCAGTTCGAGCTGCGCATCTGCATCCTGCATTCTGCGTTCCCACGCGATCAGCACGCTGCCTTCCGGAACAGACAGGGCGCCGTGCTTGAGCGCGTTGGTACACAACTCATGCAGCGCCATCGATAGTGCCAACGCCCGCCGAGGATCGAGCCGACATGATTGGCCCTGCAGCGCGAAGCGCACGCCATCGTGCGATTCATACAGTGCGGCAGCATCGCGGGTCAGCTCGAGGATATCGGCACTGACCCAGTTCTCGCGGGTAAGCGTGTCATGGGCTCTGGAGAGCGCCAGCAGACGCGCATCGATCTTTTCTTGCGCATCCGCAAGGCTGGTCGCGTTATTGAACGACTGGCGAGCCAGCGACTGCACCATGATCAGCGAATTGTTGACGCGATGATTGAGCTCGTTGATCAACAACTGCAGGTGCTGCTCATGCTGCTTGTGTTCGGTGATGTCACGCGTGGCGCCAGCGATCGCCTCCACCTCGCCATCAGGCCCGAAGACCGGTGTAAAGATGTACTCGTACACACGCAGGCCCTTGGTGGTATGCGGAAACGGCACCTCGCCTCGCAGCGGCTGGCCGGTCGCCTTCACCTGCTCGATTTCGGTATCGTGCATCGCGGCATGCCAGGGCTCGTAGCCAATTTCAAGGCAGGTCTTGAGGTGCGCCTCTTCCCAGCGCATCCCCCACATCGTCAACAATGCCTCGTTGGCGTAGATAAAACGATGCTGGATATCGAACACGTACAGAAGGTCCGGAGTCGCTTGTAACAGCGCCTTGTAGATACGCGACTTCGCGGCGTCTTCCTGCTGGTCGGCCATCACGTCATGGACTCCGGATTCGACCCGCACAATAAACCGCTAACCGTGAACAAAGAATCATGCGGCCGCCACTGCAACGTTGACTGGATGGGCCGTGTGGCGATGTGGAATCCAGGAATCCATGCAGTGTCTCTTTCAGCGGCATAGCGTCAATAAAAAAGGCGCTCAGGACATTCAAACCCCAGGCCTCGACCGGATGCCGGAACTCCTTGGCAGGACCATGCGGCAATGGCGCGCTGTCGCCGTGCAACGCCGACCCTGCTAGCCTCTCCGCTTCCATTGTTACAGCCTGATCCGTCATGAAAAAAGCCGTAGTTCTGTTGTCCGGTGGCATGGATTCCGCCGCCGTCGTCGCGCTCGCGCAGGAACAGGGCTTTGCCGTGCACGCCCTAAGCGTGCGCTACGGCCAGCGCCACACCTCCGAACTGGACGCGGCCGCACGTGTGGCCACCGCGCAAGGCGTCATCGCCCACAAGGTGGTCGACGTGGACCTGCGCAGCATCGGCGGCTCGGCGCTCACCGCCGACATCGACGTGCCCGATGCCGGCGGCGACGGCATTCCGGTTACCTATGTGCCTGCGCGCAACACCATCATGCTGTCGCTCGCGTTGGGCTGGGCCGAGGTGATCGGCGCCAACGACCTGTTCTGCGGCGTCAACGCGGTGGACTATTCGGGCTATCCCGACTGCCGGCCCGAGTTCGTCCGCGCCTTCGAAGTGCTGGCAAATCTGGCCACCAAGGCGGGCGTGGAAGGCGCCGGCCTGCGCGTGCATGCGCCGCTGCAGTTCCTCAGCAAGGCCGATATCGTCCGCGAAGGCGTGCGCCTGGGCGTGGACTTCGGCCTCACCGTCTCCTGCTACCGCGCCGACGCCGACGGACGCGCCTGCGGCCATTGCGACGCCTGCCGCCTGCGCGCCGCCGGCTTCGCCGACGCCGGCCTCCCCGACCCCACCCACTACGCCATTTCGTCTTGACGCCGGTGTAGGGTAGAATGCGCACCCCGGCGCACTGCCGGGACAGTGGGCCGTTAGCTCAGTCGGTAGAGCAGAAGACTTTTAATCTTTTGGTCGATGGTTCGAATCCATCACGGCCCACCAATCAAATCAGTCACTTGAAGAGCGCCTAAGGCGCTTTTTTTGTGCCTCCGGAAAACTAAACCGGTTCCGTGTCTAGCGCCGGCCGCATGCATCGGGCATCCGCGCGAGGATCAACAGGCGAACTCATGGTTTGTCGCCATTCAAGCCGCAGACAAGGTCCTTCAAGCCATCAAAACCTGAAACACCGACAAGTCCGGTCATACGAATATCTCATCCGACGCCCCTGCGCCCATGCAGTGCAGGCCTCGGCAGCGATCAGCCAGGGCCACATCAAACGCGAATTCACAAGCCGCACCACGTTTCCTATCGTTGCTGGCTCAACGACACGCGAGCGCAACGCCATGACCAACATCGACAAAGCCGGAACGTTTCTCCTGGGTGACCGTCAGGTCACCCGCGTCGGCTACGGCGCAATGCAGCTTGCCGGCCCTGGCGTGTTCGGCCCGCCCAAGGATCGCGATGCGGCGTTGGCGGTGCTGCGCGAAGCCATTGCGCTGGGCGTCAACCATATCGATACCAGCGATTTCTACGGGCCGCACATCACCAATCAGCTGATCCGCGAAGCACTGCATCCGTATCCGCACGATCTGACCATCGTCACCAAGATCGGTGGAGCGCGTGGCACGGATGGAGCGTGGCTGCCGGCTTATTCATCGCAGGAGCTGGTCAAGGCCGTGCACGACAACTTGCGCAACCTGGGCCTGAACGCGCTGGACGTGGTCAACCTGCGCGTGATGTTCAAGGCCCAGGAGCCGGCAGAAGGCTCCATTGCCGAGCAGTTGGAGACCTTGGTCAAACTGCAGCGCGATGGCCTGGTGCGGCATATCGGCATCAGCAACGTCACTGCAACGCAAGTGGCCGAGGCGCGCGCCATCACCGACATCGTCTGTGTCCAGAACATGTACAACATCGCGCATCGACACGACGATGAAATTATCGACGCGCTCGCACGCGACGGCATCGCTTACGTGCCGTTCTTCCCGCTTGGCGGCTTCTCGCCGTTGCAATCGTCCACGCTTGCCGCTGTTGCCGAGCGCCTGGCCGCAACCCCGATGCAGGTGGCACTGGCATGGCTGCTGCAGCGCTCACCCAACATCCTGCTGATCCCGGGGACGTCGTCGGTGGCGCATCTGCGCGCGAATCTATTTGCAGCAGAGCTGAAACTTCCGGCCGATGCCGTCGACGAGTTGAACCAGATCGCGGCGTAAAAACGCGGGCGATTGCGTCTTGGCAAGCGGCGCCTGACAACCGGGCTTCAGCGCCCTGGTTCGTCGTTCCACAGCAACTTGTGCAACTGCATCTGGAACCGCACTGGCAGACGATCGGCAACGATCCAGTCTGCCAGCTGCCGAGGCGTCACTTCGCTTTTGCTGGGCGAAAACCACACCGTACAGCGACGGTCCAGCGCATGCGCGGCGACAATCTCGCGCGACCATTCGTAATCGGCGCGGCTGCAGATCACGAATTTGATCTGGTCGCGCGCGGTCAGTAATGGCAAGTTGTCCCAGCGGTTGCGCTGTTCTTCGCCGGAGGCGGGCGTCTTGATGTCCACCACGCGCGAGACGCGTGGATCGACTGCGGATACATCCAGTGCACCAGAGGTCTCCAGCGAGACATCAAGGCCGGCGTCGCACAGTTTCTGCAGCAGCACCAGGCAGCGCTTCTGCGCCAACGGCTCGCCGCCGGTCACGCAGACGTGGCGCACGCCGTGGCTGGAAACCTCGGCGACGATCGCATCGATATCGTGCCACTCACCGCCATGGAAGGCGTAAGCGGTGTCGCAGTAGTGGCAGCGCAGCGGGCAGCCGGTCAGGCGCACGAATACGGTCGGCCAACCGGCAGCCTCGGCCTCGCCTTGCAACGACAAAAAGATTTCGGTGATCTTCAATCGCGGCAATGGCGATTGGACGATCTCGCTGGGGACGGCGGCGGCGTTCATAGGCAAAGTATGCGCCGCGCCCGAAGGCACCGACGCGCGGGCTCAGCGCAGTTGCTGGCCGAGACGGATGGACTGCAGGCGTTCCTGGGCGACACGCGCCGCATCGGAGCCGGGATACTGCGAGACAACTTGCTGCAAGGTCTGCTGGGCTTCGTCGTTCTTGCCTTCGCCATACTGCGACAGGCCGAGCTTCAACAAGCCGCCAGCGGCCTTGTCATGCGTGGGATAGCGGCCGACGAGATCGCGAAACTGCGCCTCGGCCAGCTGAAAATTTCGGGTGGCGTAATAGCTTTCGCCCAGCCAATACAACGCATTGGGGGTGTAAACGCCGTTCGGATAGAGCTCCAGAAAGCTGAGGAACAGTTGCGACGCATCGTCGTACTTGCCGTTCTTCAACGCATCGAACGCCACGTTGTACGCCGTGCGTTCTTCGTTACTGACGGTCAGCGTGCCGGAGTCGCCATGCACACTGGGCGGCTTCTCGGAAGTTGCCGCCGCTGCAGACCGCGCGGCCGGAGCCGGGGCTGGGGTGACGCTGCCGGTAGCCGGTGGCAATGGCGGCGTTGCGCCACCTGCACCTTCCAACCGATTCAGACGCCCGTCCAGATCCAGATACTGGTCCTTGGACTGTTGCTTGAGTTGTTCGTTGTCGTGCTGCAGCTGTTCCACCGTCGCCCGCAATCCCTGCAGGTCAGAACGCGCCTGCTGTAGCTGATTGAGAAGATCGTTGTTGGCCTGACTGTTGGCCTGCTGCTGCTCGAGAACGGCAACACGATCAGCGAGACTGGCTCGCTGCGCGTAAGCCGGCGCGGCGACCACAAGGGCCGCCGCGACGAACAGAGATGTCACTCGAAAGCGCATCGCTTCTTACTGAGCCGTGTACACGATTTCGACGCGACGGTTCTGCGACCAGCAGCTTTCGCTGGTTTCGGTGCAGACCGGACGCTCTTCACCGTAGCTGACGACGGTCAGCTGGCTGGCGGAACCGCCAGCAGCCTGCAGCGACGACGACACGGCATTGCCGCGACGCTCGCCCAGGCCCATGTTGTACTCACGCGAGCCGCGCTCGTCGGCATTACCCTGCAGGGTGATGCGCGAGGAAGGACGGTCACGCAGGTACTTGGCGTGGCAAGCCATGATGGCCTGGAACTCCGGCTTCAGGGAGTCCTGATCCAGATCGAAGTAGACAACGCGCTGGCGCAGGCAGGCATCGGTATCCAGGTCGCCCGGGCCGTACAGGCCTGAGGTTGCCGGGCCGGTGGGAACGGAGGAACCGGTGGTGGTGTCGGTCGGAGCAGGCGGAGTTTCCTTCACCTTTTTCGAGCAACCAGCCAGCACGGCAACGGACAGCAGGGAGACAAGCAAGACGCGGGTGGACTTGTTCATGGGATACCTATGGTGGCTCCTGGGCCAATGGGGTTTAACGCAGCGAAATATTAACATTAATGCGCGGTTCGGTAAGGCCCCCATGCGGGTTCTCTTACATCACCATCGGCCAGGACCAGACGCTGGCGGACCCGAGCGTCGGAAGAGACGGCATACAGCACGCCCCGGCCACCCTCGCGAGCGGCGTACAGAATCATGCTGGCGTTGGGCGCGAAGCTCGGGGATTCGTCCAGCGAACCCGGCGAGATCGTGCTCCAGCTGGGCGAACCCAGGCTGCGATCCATCATGGCGATACGGTAGGTATTGCCGCTGCCCTGCGCCACGGCGACCTTCTTGCCGTCGAACGAGACGCTGGCAGTGGCGTTGTAATTGCCCTGGAAGGTCACGCGGTTGGCGCTGCCGCCGCTTGCAGCCACCTGATAGATCTGCGGGCGACCGCCGCGATCGGAGGTGAAGTAGATGCTGCCGCCATCCGGCGCCCAGGTCGGCTCGGTGTCGATGCCGAAGTGGTTGGTCAGCTGGGTCAGCTGCTTGCTGCCCAGATCCATCACATAGATCTCCGGGTTGCCGCTGCGCGACAGCGCAAGCGCAAGGCGACGGCCATCGGGCGAGAACGAGGGCGCACCATTGATGCCGCGGAAGCTGGAGACCAGTTCACGCGCACCGGTGGAGATGTCCTGCAGATAGATCGAGGAATTGCCGCGCTCGAAGCTCACATAGGCCAGCTTCTTGCCGTCCGGGCTCCAGTTCGGCGACAGCAACGGCTCGGCCGAACGCACGATGGTCTGCGGGTTGTAGCCATCCGAATCGGCCACCATCAGCGCAAAACGCATCGAACCGCCGCTACCGCTGGCAGTGACATAGGCAATGCGGGTCCAGAACGCGCCACGCACGCCGGTGATCTTTTCGTAGATCGCATCGGCCATCTGATGCGAGACATCGCGCATCGCATTGGCGCGTGCGGTCATCGCCAGGCCAAGCAGGCGTTCGCCCTTGGCCACGTCGAACAGTTCGTACTCGACGCGGTAAGCGCCTTCGCCGGCATCCATCACGCGGCCGACCACGATGTAGTTCTGCTTGAGCGTGCGCCAGGTCTGGAACTGCACCTCGGTCCCACGGGTCGGCTTTTCGACGATCTGCGCGGCCGGCAAGGTCCGGAACTGACCGGAGCGGTCAAGATCGGCGCCAACCACGGCCGCCACATCGGTCTGCGGCGCGGTGCCGGAGCCTTGGTAAGCCATCGGAATGACAGCGATCGGCGTAGCCGAAGCGCTACCGCCGACGATATCGATAGTGAGCCCCTGCTGCTGCGCGAGGGCACTCAGCGGAAGCAACAGGGCGGTCAGGGCAGCTAACCAACGCAGCGGTTTTTTCATGGACGGCTCGGATCGGGCAGGAAAGTGTGCAAGAGATACCAATCAACGAGTGAACATACTCGCAATCGTGAACGAGACAGCGTGAAAGTGGAGCGAGTGGCCGCAAGCAGCACGCCACCTGCGTGACCCAGCTGGCGAGGTGCGCCTGTGGTGCCGATCGATCCTCAGACCGATCAGCACCTCAGCGCGCGCAATGCGCCAATGACACCTGGCAACTCTAGCAAGGGGCGGCGCTACCAGGCTGCCGCACCATGGCCAACCGGCCAGGTCGTCCAGACCGGCCGTTACTGATCCTGCGCAGTGAACACAAAGGTCAGATTGCGCTGGAACACCGATTCGTAGCCGCGATACGGCAGCGGCTGTGCGCTCAGCACGGCGGCCTCGATCGAGCGTTGGCCGGCCTCGTCGTACGGGCAGCCCGGCGCGACCTTGGCTTCCATCACCTGCCCGCCCGGCAATTGGCGGATGTTGATGGTGCATTTCTGACCCGGCGGCACCGACGGCGGGCGCACCCACTGTCCCAACACCTTCTGCTGGATGGCCGCAGCGTACTTGGCCGACAGGTCGGTGTTGGTGCCGCCCTGTCCTGCAGTCGGTTGGGCAGTGGCAGCGGCGGCCGAAGACGCCTGTTGCGCACGTGCGGCGGCCACCTGGCGCAGCTTCTGCTCGGCCAGTGCGGCTTCCTTGGTGGCCTGTTCGCGCTGCCGGCGGATATCGGCAATCTTCTTCTGGCGTTCGGCATCTTCGGCCTGCTGTGCGGCAGCCTGCTTCTTCTTGGCGTCGGCCTCTTCCTGCTGCTTGGCCAGGCGCAGTTTCTGCTCGGCCTCTTCCTGGCGTTTGCGCTCGGTGAGGTCGATCTGCTCCTGGCGGCGCTTGGCTTCCTGTTCCTGCTTGGCCTTTTCCGCCGACAGCGCCAGTGCGTCGACCCGCTCCTGATCGACCTTGTCCGGCTGGGCCACGCGCTCCTGTGCCTGCGCCTGTTGCGGCGTGGGCGCATCCTGCGGGCGTGGCTCGGGGATCGGCTGCGGTGGCGGCACGCTTTCTTCCGGCGCCGGTTCGGGCACCGGTGCAGGCGGGGGCGGCGGCGTCTCCACCGGGGTCGCCTTCAACGCCTGCCGCGCAACGCGCGCTTCGGCTGCGGACACGTCCAGCGAGGCTTCCATGCTGGGATCGCCAGCGGCCGGTTCGACCGAACGTTCGGGTGACCACAGCCAGCCGGCGATGAACACCAGCGCGACCAGCACATGCACGACCAGGGCCAAAGCGACCGGTCGGAACCAGCCATCCTCGCGCGCGGTCTGGGTGGGGAGTGCGTCAGCGTGCATCGCTACCTGCAACACCGCCAGAGTCGGAAATCAGGCCGACCTTTTCGACCTTGGCCTGCTTGAGCACATCGATGGCGTCCATGATCTTCTGATACGGCGCGGCGCGATCGCCGGCCACCACCACGCGTGCCTCTTTGTCCTGCGCCACGATGGCGGCCAGCTGCGCCTGCAGCGCGGCCACGTCCATCGCCTGCGGCTTGCCCTTGGGCAACTGCAGTGCGAGCTGGCCGTCGGCGGCAACCACCACCACGATCGGGTCCTGCTTGCTCTCCAGCGCCTTGGCGCGCGAGCTCGGCAGGTTGACGTCGGTGCTCAGGGTCAACAGCGGCGCGGTCACCATGAAGATGATCAACAGCACCAGCATCACGTCGATGTACGGCACGACGTTGATGTCGGATTTGAGCTTGCGCTTCTTACGGCGGGAAATACTGGAAATCATCGCGACACGTTCCTATTTAACCCCCCGCACATGGATATGCGGGCTCTTGCGAGGGACTCGCCCATCCGATCCCTCGCACATGCGTGTGCGCACTGTCGCGAGGGCCTTGCCCATCCTGTCCCCGCACACGAAGGTGCGCGCGTCTGCGAGGCACTCGCATGCAAACCGGCTGTTGCGAGGCAGCGGCATCACTCGTCGGCGCCGGCCTGGCGCTGCAGGATCGAGCTGAACTCGTCGGCGAAGGTTTCGTAACGCACCGACAGCCGTTCCACGCGGGTGGTGAAGCGGTTGTAGGCCCACACGGCGGGAATCGCCACGAACAGGCCGATGGCGGTGGCGAACAAGGCTTCGGAAATACCCGGTGCCACGGCAGCGATACCGGCCTGCTCGCCGCTGCTGACCATGTCGTGCATGGTCACCATGATGCCGAACACGGTGCCGACCAGACCCACATACGGCGCGGTGGAGCCGATATTGGCCAGCAATTCGAGATTGCGCTCGAGCTGGTCGACTTCGCGAGTGAAGGCGGTGCGCATGGCGCGCTGGGCGCCTTCCAGCTGCACCCGGCCATCCAGGCGACGGCGATCGCGCAGGCGCGAAAATTCGCGGAAGCCGCTTTCGAACATCGACTCCAGGCCGCCGACGGTGCGGTTGCGATCGGTGGCCGAGGCATAGAGCTTGGCCAGATCGGCGCCGGACCAGAAGCGGTTTTCGAACTCGTCCGCCTCGCGGTTGGCCTGCTTGAAGGCGCGCGCCTTGCGGAAAATGATCACCCAGCTGATGAACGAGCCGATCAGCAGCAACAGCACGATGATCTTGACCGGGATGCTCGCCCGCAGGATCAACTCGACATAGTTGATGCCGCTGTTGTGCGCCACGCTGGCGGTCTGTGCCGCAGCGGCGGCAACGTCCTGCGGTAGTGCTTCCACTACCGTGTCCTGCAGGGCCAGGAGCAATGCAATCGACATCCGTTTGTTCCTCAGTCTTCTGATTCTGTGGTTTCTAAAGCTTTCAACACATCGTAGAGCGCATCGTCCATCCCGCGCGGACGGAAGTCGCTGGCACCGAGTGCGGCAATGCGCACCTGCGCGGTCAGCAGCACTTCACCCTCGCGACGCACCGACTGCGCGAACAGCAGGCTGGCACGTTTGCATCTGAGCAACACCGCCGACACCGACAGCGCGTCGTCGAGCCGGGCCGGTTTGAGGAAATCCAGTTGCATCGAGCGGACCGCGAACACCAGATCGTGCTGCTGGCGCAGGCGTTCCTGCCCGTAACCGGCCGCGCGCATCCACTCCGTGCGCGCACGCTCCATGAAGGCGACGTAGCGCGCGTGGTAGACCACCCCACCTGCGTCGGTATCTTCCCAATACACGCGTGTCGGCCAACTGAATCGGGGATCAACCGACATCCTCGTCCTCCACGAACAGGTCCGGTGCCGGCGCGGCCTTGGGCTTGAGCCCGAGGTGGCGATAGGCCTTGTTGGTGGCCATGCGCCCGCGCGCGGTGCGGATCAGAAAGCCCTGCTGGATCAGATAGGGCTCGATCACGTCTTCCAGGGTGCCACGTTCTTCCGACAGCGAGGCGGCCAGCGATTCCACCCCGACCGGGCCGCCGTCGAAGTGATCGACGATCACCCGCAGCATGCGCCGATCGAGCTCGTCAAAACCTTCCGGGTCGACCTTGAGCATCTGCATCGCCGCCTGCGCCACAGGCAAATCGATATGACCGGACGCCTTGACCTGGGCGAAGTCGCGCACCCGCCGCAGCAGCCGATTGGCGATGCGCGGGGTGCCGCGCGCGCGGCGTGCGATCTCGGCGGCGCCATCGGGCGTGCAGTCGATGCCCAGGATTGCGGCAGAGCGGATCACGATGCGGGTCAGCTCTTCCGGCGAATAGAACTCCAGCCGCTGCACGATGCCGAAGCGGTCGCGCAATGGCGCGGTCAGCAGGCCGGCACGGGTGGTGGCACCGATCAGGGTGAACGGCGGCAGGTCGATCTTGATCGAGCGCGCGGCCGGGCCGTCGCCGATCATGATGTCGATCTGGAAATCTTCCATCGCCGGATACAGCACTTCTTCCACCACCGGCGAGAGCCGGTGGATCTCGTCGATGAACAGCACATCGTGCGGTTGCAGGTTGGTCAGCAGCGCGGCCAGATCACCGGCTTTTTCGATCACCGGGCCGGAGGTCGAACGCAGGCTCACCCCGAGCTCGTTGGCGATGACATGACTGAGCGTGGTCTTGCCCAGGCCCGGCGGGCCGAAGATCAACACGTGATCCATCGCCTCGCCACGCGCCTTGGCCGCCTGGATGTAGATATCCATCTGCTCGCGCACCGGCTGCTGGCCGAGATAATCGGCAAGTCGCTTGGGGCGGATGCTCGCATCGGCGGCATCGTCTTCCCGGGTGGCGCTGCTGGCGATGATGCGGTCCATTGAAAAGCCGGGAATGGGGAATCGAGAATGGGGAATCGAGCGGACAATAGTAGCGGTTACCGGCACGGCTGGTGCCCTTTTCAGCCGCCGCCGAGTGTCTCGGGCTGGCGCAGGCCGTTGCTTTTCCTATTCCCCATTCCCGCCTCCCGATTCCCAAGGCCGCGACGCTGTCGCGGCCTCAGATCTCGACCTGCGCGCCCAACTCCACCAACCGGTTGCCGGGGATGCGGAAGAAACCTGTCGCCGGGGCGGCGTTGCGATGCATCAGCGCGAACAGCTTGTCGCGCCAGATCGGCATGCCGCGGTTGGCGCTGGCCACGATGGTCTCGCGGCTGGCGAAGAAGGTGGTGTCCATCGGGTCGAAATGGATGCCGCCCTGGTCGCAGGAACGCATCAATGCCAGCGGCACGTCGGGGGTTTCCATGAAGCCGAAGCGCACGTAGACGCGATAGAACTCGTCGCCGATCGATTCGATCTGCAGGCGTTTGTCGGCCGGCGCATACGGAATCGGCAAGGTGTCGACGTTGAGGAAGATGTTGCGCTCGTGCAGCACCTTGTTGTGCTTGAGGTTGTGCATCAGCGCATGCGGCACGACCATCGGGTCGGCGGTGAGGAACACCGCCATGCCCGGCACGCGCGCCGGCGGGGCCAGCATCAGGCCCGGCAAAAAGCTGTCGATGCGGATACCGTCCTTGCGGATTTCCTCGCGCAGCAGCGCACGGCCGCGGCGCCAGGTGCGCATCAGGGTGAACACCACGATGCCCAGCGCCAGCGGGAACCAGGCGCCCTGTAGCAGCTTGGCGCCGTTGGCGATGACAAAGGCCAGCTCGATGATGAAGAACACCACGCACAGCGGCAGCACCCAGTTGCGCCAGCGCGGCCACAGCGAACGCGCCACCAGCGCCAGCAGCAAGGTGTCGATCAACATGGTCATCGAGACCGAGATGCCGTAGGCCACGGCCAGATTGGTGGAGCTGCGGAAGATCAGCACCAGCGCGATCACCATCACCATCAACAGCCAGTTGATGCCGGGCACGTAGATCTGCCCGATGGTGGTGCGCGAGGTGTGCTTGATCAGCATGCGCGGGATGTAGCCCAGCTGCATCGCCTGGCGCGCCACCGAATACGCACCGGTGATCACCGCCTGCGAGGCGATCACCGCCGCCAGCGTGGCCAGGATGATCATCGGATACAGCGCCCAGCCCGGCACAGCCTCGAAGAACGGGTTCTTCAGCGCCGACGGATGATTGAGCACCAGCGCGCCCTGGCCCAGGTAATTGAGCAGCAGCATCGGCAGTACGAAGAAATACCAGCCGTGGCGGATCGGCCTGGCGCCGAAGTGGCCCATGTCCGCATACAAGGCTTCGCCACCGGTCACGGCCAGCACCACGGCGCCGAGAATGAACACCCCGTGCCAGCCATGCTCCATGAAGAAGCGGATCGCCCACCACGGGTTGAAGGCCTTCATCACTTCCGGCGCATCGACGATGTTCCAGATGCCGATCGCCCCCAGCGACAGAAACCACAGGCAGGTGATCGGGCCGAACACCTTGCCGACCTTTTCGGTACCGAAGCGCTGCACCATGAACACCACCAGCAGCACCACCACGGTGATCGGCACGATGAAGGGATGCAGGCTGGGCGCGGCGATTTCCAGGCCCTCCACTGCGCCCATCACCGAGATGGCCGGGGTGATCACGCCATCGCCGAAGAACAGCGAGGCGCCGAAGATGCCCAGGATGCCGACCACATACGCCGAGCGCGACCCGTTGCGCATGGTGCGCTGGGTCAGCGCCATCAGCGCCATGATGCCGCCCTCGCCCTCGTTGTCGGCGCGCATGATGATGGTGACGTACTTGAGCGTCACCGTGACCATCAACGCCCAGAACGCCAGCGACAGCACGCCCAGCACGGTGTCGTGATCGCTGGTCAGCCCGTAGTGCGGCGAGAACGCCTCCTTGAGGGTGTACAGCGGACTGGTGCCGATATCGCCGAAGACGACGCCGATGGCGCCGATGACCAAGGCCATATGGCTATTGGCAGGCGCATGGCCGTGGCCAGCTGCGGAAGTGGGGGTCTGGGACATGAAGTGGGCAGGGTATCGCCAAGTGGCGTGAAGGAGAGGAAGACAGCGCAGCCTAGCGGAGCGCGGCCTGGAGGGCCTTGCGAATGACCGTGGCGACTTCGTCGCCTTCTGCCCCGGCCTCGCGTGCCATGCGTGCGGCCTCGGCCGGCTTGTAACCCAGTTGCTGCAAGGCCACCGTGGCTTCGGACACCGCATCCGGACCGAGCTGGCCGGTGATCGGCGCGCCACTGCTGAAGTCGGCGGCGCGGTCGCGCAGCTCCACCACCATGCGCTCGGCGGTCTTCTTGCCGATGCCGGGGATGCGGGTCAGCGCGGTGATGTCGCCGCTGGTGATCAGGCGGGCGAACTCGTCCACGCTGACCCCGGACAACACCGCCAGCGCGATCTTGGCGCCGATGCCGGTGACCTTCTGCACGTCGCGGAACAGCCTGCGCTCGCCTTCGCGCAGGAACCCGTACAGCGACACGCTGTCTTCCTTCTGCGCGTAGTGGGTGAACAGGATCACGTCGCGACCGACATCGGGCAGGTCGTAGAACGTGCTCATCGGCGCCTCCAGCTCATACCCCACCCCACCGACATCGATCACCAGCCACGGCGGCTGCTTGTAGGCCAGGATCCCGCGCAGGCGGCCGATCATTGGGCACCGCCGGGGCGGTGCCGGGAATCGGGAATCGGGAATCGGGAATCGCAAGAGCGCTCGCTGCCCTGGACTCTGCTGTTGCTATTCCCGATTCCCGATTCCCGATTCCCGATACTCATTTCTTACGGCTCCAGGCCTGTTGGGTATTGACGCCCAGGCGTTGCGCGGTGGCGCGCACGTGGGCGTGAGTGATGGCCACTGCCAGTGCGTCGGCGGCGTCGGGCTGCAGCTTGCCTTTCAGGTTGAGCATGATGCCGAGCATGTGCTGGACCTGCACCTTGTCCGCCCCGCCCTTGCCGACCAGCGCCAGCTTGATCTCGGTGGCAGCGTACTCATGTACCGGCAGGTCGCGTAGCACGACCGCGCAGATCGCCGCACCGCGCGCGTGGCCGAGCTTGAGCGCCGAGTCGGCACTCTTGCCCATGAAGACCTTTTCGATCGCCACTTCCTGCGGCTGGTAGGTGTCGATCACCTCGCCCAGCCCGTGCAGCAGGCGCTTGAGCCGCTGCGCAAAGTCGCCCTCGCCCAGCAGCACCAGCGGCGCGTGATAGACATGCCGGCTGCGACCGCTCTCGTCGATGTCGATGACGCCAACCCCGGTGCGCTGGGAGCCGGGGTCGATGCCGAGGATGCGGGTCATCGAGCGGCCGGGAATGGGGAGTCGGGAATCGGGAATGGGTAACGCGGTCTCCTGGCATGCCGGACGCTGCCGAGCAATGCAGGATGCAGCTGTTTCAATTCCCGATTCTCCATTCCCGATTCCCGGCGCTTCAAGCGCCGAGACTCGACTGATCGACGTTCGAATACACGTCCTGCACGTCGTCCAGGTCTTCGAGCATGTCGAGCAGCTTGCGGACCTGCAGGGCGGTGTCGCCGTCGACGGCGATGTCGTTTTCGGCGCGGAAGGTGATTTCCGCATGCACCGGCTCCAGGCCGGCGGCGGCGAGCGCCTGCTTGACCTGGGCAAAGGCGTCCGGGGCGGTCAGCACGTCGATGGCGCCGTCTTCCGGGTACACCACCACGTCGTCGGCGCCGGCTTCGATCGCCGCGTCGGTGAGGGTGTCCTCGTCGGTGCCGGCCGCAAAGCTGAGCACGCCCAGGCGCTTGAACATGAAGGCCACCGAGCCGTCGGTGCCCATGTTGCCGCCGCACTTGCTGAAGGCATGGCGCACGTCGGCCACCGCGCGCACGCGGTTGTCGGTCAGGCAGTCCACGATCACCGCCACGCCGCCGGGGGCGTAACCCTCGTAGCGCACTTCCTCGTATTCCACGCCTTCCAGCTCGCCGGTGGCTTTCTTGATGGCGCGCTCGATCACGTCCTTGGACATGTTCGCCGACAAGCCCTTGTCCACCGCCACGCGCAGGCGCGGGTTGTTGGACGGATCGCCACCGCCGCCGCGCGCGGCCACGCTGATCTCGCGGATGATCTTGGTGAACATCTTGCCGCGTTTGGCGTCGGAGGCGTTCTTGCGGCCTTCGATGGAGGGGCCTCTACCCATGGGTGATTCCAGACTGGCTTGAATGACAGGGCGCGGATTTTACCTGATTGCTCGCCCGCACCGGGGCGGCAGCGTTCAGTGGCGGACTCGGTGGCGAAATCGGCCGGTCCGCAGGAAGCTCAGCGCCTGCTGCGCGGCCTCGGGCGAGCGCAACAGACCGCTATGGCTGGCGGGCACCACGCAATGGTCGCGCAGCCCGGGCAGGCGGGTTTCGGCCAACGCCACGGTGCCGTCCGAGCCGCCGTCCAGCGGCGCCAGCCAGCGCCCGACCCCACGCGCCACATTGCCGGCGACCTGACCGATCTCGGCCTCGCCCTCCCATTGCACAAACCCTTGCTGCAGCAAGCCCGCGCTACGCCCCAACGCCCACTGCCCGCCACGTTGGGCCAGGCCGCGCGCGGCGGCGCTGCCGCATAACGGCGAGCCCAGACAGACCACACGGCGTACCGGCAACTCGGGCGCGGCGCGCAGGGCCTGCAACGCCATCAGCCCGCCCAGGCTGTGACAGACCAGCAGTTGCGCGCCGGTCGTCTGCAGGCGTTCGATCAGCTGCGGTACCGCACGCGCAGGGCCGCCGAGCACGCTGGCGTAGCCGAACAGCGCAGGCGCCAGGCCCTCTGCACGCAGGCGACGCGCGAGCGGCAGCAGCCAGTGCGCGGTATTCCAGATGCCGTGCACCAGCAGCACGTCGGCGGTGGCGGTGGTCGGCGCAGTGCGCGCGGTGCGTCTGGATGCAGCTGGAAATGCCGAGGAACTGCTGGGCATCAGCACGGTTTCCAGGACGTGGCGCGCGATCGCCGGGCTGCTGCGGACGGCGCCTGCATGCGCTCAGTCGGCCGCGACGATCGGCTTGCGGCGCAGGATGTGCTCGCGATCGACAATCTTGCCGACCGGGAAGTCGTACTCTCCGACTTTCTCGAATCCGTAGCGGGCGTAAAAGCGTTGCGCGCCGAAATTTTCCGACCACACGCCGATCCACAGCGTGCGTGGGCCGTTGCGTTCAAGCCATTCCAGCGTGGTTTCGAACAGGCGGCTGCCCCAGCCGCTGTTCTGGTAGTCCTTCAGCAGATACAGCCGCTTGAGCTCTCCATCGCCGGGGCGCACGTCTTCATGCGGCAGCCCGCACGGCCCGGCGGCAGCATGGCCGACCAGCAGGTTGTCCATCTCCAGCAGCCAGATCGCGTAGTCCGGATGCGCCAGCACGATGCGCGCGCGCTCGACCGCATAGGTCTCTTCGAGAAAACCGCGCAGGTCTTCTTCCGGATACAGATGCCCGAAGGTTTCGGTAAAGGTTTGCGCGGCCAGCAGCGATAACGCTTCGGCATCGTCCGGTGTGGCGCGGCGGATGCGGGTCATGCGGAGCCTCTCGTGCCATGTGGACATGGCAGCTTCTCGCATGCAGATGCGCTACCGCAAGCGGGGATTGGGGATTGGGGATTGGGGATTGGGGATTGGGGATTGGGGATTGGGGATTGGGGGAATCGGGAAGCGGGAAGCGGGAAGCGGGAAGCATCTGCGATGCGTGGATTCCGCGTGTGCAGGATTCGGCGTGGGCGCTGACGGGTTCAACCAAGCGCGCACGACCGGCTCCGCATGGCACCGCGCAGGAAAGATAAACACTGCGAGGGATGGCTATCTACTTGCGGAGCTCAGGCGCGCTTGGGACGGATCTACAGGACGCACTGCCGCCGGTGATCGGCGGCGGCTGGACGGCGGTGCCCCGTGCGCAACACCCAGCCCTGGCGCTAACGGTTCCACCAAAGCGCGCAGCGCTGGCTGCGCTGGGCGCCTTGTACAGATGACCACGCACACGGCATGGCCATCTGCTAGCGCAGGTCAGACCTGCTTCGGCCGCACCTGCACGTGCACTTCGGCCAGCTGCTCGGCCGGAATCGGCGACGGGGCGTCGGTCATCAGATCCTGCGCGCCGGTGGTCTTGGGGAACGGGATCACGTCGCGGATCGATTCGGTGCCGGCCATCAGCGCCGCGATACGGTCGATACCGAAGGCGATGCCGCCGTGCGGCGGTGCGCCGTAGTTCAGCGCATCCAGCAGGAAGCCGAACTTGGCGCGCGCTTCGTCGGCGCCGATGCCAAGCAGCTCGAACACCGCGCTCTGCATGTCCGGGCGATGGATACGGATCGAGCCGCCGCCGATTTCATTGCCGTTGAGCACCATGTCGTAACCGCGCGAGACCGCCGTGCGTGCGTTGGCGCGCAGGTCGGCGATGTCGTCCACGGCCGGTGCGGTGAAGGGGTGATGCAGGGCCACGTAGCGCTGCGCCTCCTCGTCCCATTCGAACATCGGGAAGTCGGTGACCCACAGCGGCGCCCAGGTGTCGGCGACCAGCTTGAAATCCTTGCCGGCCTTCAGACGCAATGCACCCATGAAATCGGACACGGTGTTGTAGCCGCCGGCACCGAAGAACACGATGTCGCCGTTGCCGGCACCGACGTGCGCGAGCAGCGCAGCAAACGCCTCTTCGGAGAAGAACTTGGCGATCGGCGAGCTGACTTCGCCGGTTTCCGACAGCTTGATGTAGGCCAGGCCCTTGGCGCCGTACTTGGCGGCGTGCGCGGCGTACTCGTCGATCTGCTTGCGCGACAGCGCGGCACCGCCGGGGATACGCAGCGCGGCCACGCGGCCGTCGGCATCGTTGGCGGCGGCGGTGAACACCGGGAATTCGCTGGACTCGACCAGCTCGGCCACGTCGACCAATTCCAGCGCGATGCGCAGGTCCGGCTTGTCCGAGCCGTAGCGACGCATCGCCTCGGCCCAGGTCATGCGCGGGAACTGCGCGGCCAGCTCGACGTCCACCACTTCCTTGAAGATGGCGCGGATCATGTCTTCGACAAAATCCTGCACGTCGCGCTCGCGCACGAAGGCGAACTCCATGTCGAGCTGGGTGAATTCCAGCTGGCGATCGGCACGCAGCGCTTCGTCGCGGAAGCAGCGCGCGATCTGGTAGTAACGGTCGAAGCCGGCCACCATCAGGATCTGCTTGAACAGCTGCGGGCTCTGCGGCAAGGCGTAGAACTCGCCCGGATGCATGCGCGCCGGCACCAGGAAGTCGCGTGCGCCTTCCGGGGTGGCCTTGGTCAGGATCGGGGTCTCGATGTCCTGGAAATCGCGCGCATCCAGATGCCGGCGCAGCGCCTGCACCAGCTTGATGCGGGTGCGCTGCATGCGCTGCATTTCCGGACGGCGCAGGTCCAGATAGCGGTACTTCAGGCGCGTCTCCTCGCCCGGGTTCTCGTGCGCGTGGAACGGCAGCGGCGCGGCCTTGTTGAGGATGGTGATACGCGTGGCGATCACTTCAACCTTGCCGCTGCGCAGCTTGTCGTTGACCGCATGCCGCGCACGCACCACGCCTTCGACCTGCAGCACGTCCTCGTAGCCCAGGCTGGCGGCCACCGGGAACACCTCGGCGTTCTCGGGTTCCACCGTCACCTGCACGATGCCTTCGTGGTCGCGCAGGTCGATGAAGCACACGCCGCCCAGGTTGCGGGCCACGTCGGTCCAGCCGGCGAGAGTGACGGTTTGGCCGATCATGGTCTCGTCGACCAGGCCGCAGAAGTGGGTACGCATCGAAAGCTCCGCTGAAAACCCGACACAGGACAGCGCCGGAGAGCCGGATATTCTGGGGCCGGCGGGCGACAGGAGCAAATGCGCAGGCGCTCATGGTCGCTTAAGTCGCCGCCCGGCTGAATAGGCGCAACGCCCCTCCCGCACCAAGGACGACACGATGCTGCGCACTGCCCTGCTGCTCTCCGGCTTCGGCCTGATCTCCCTGACCGGCCTGCTCACCAGTGCCCCTGCCGCAGCGCAGGACCGCGGCTGGAACGGCCCCAGCATCACCTGCTCCAGCAACGACAACCGCCGCCGCGAGTGCGATACGCCGTTCCGCGGCCGCGCGGTGCTGGTCGAAAACATCTCCGGCACGCGCTGCATCGAAGGCCGCAACTGGGGCAGCGACCGCGGCCGCGTGTGGGTGGACAACGGCTGCCGCGCGCGCTTTGTGGATGGCCGCAACGGGAGCGGCGGCTGGGGCGGCAACAACGGCGGCGGCGCTGGCGGGGTGGCCGGCACGGTGCGCTGCGAGAGCAACGACCAGCGCCAGAAGATCTGCGATACCGGTTGGCGCCGCGCCATGCTGGTGCGCCAGCTCTCCAACACGCCCTGCGTGGAAGGCCGCAACTGGCGCCAGGACGGGGGCCGGATCTGGGTGGACGACGGCTGCCGGGGCGAGTTTGCGCAAGCGCGCGGTGGCGGTTGGGACCGTGGCGATGGCGGCTATGGTGGCCGCGACGAGCGCCCGCGTAACGATTACGCCATCAGCTGCGCCAGCGACGACCGCCGCCTGCGCACCTGCGCCTGGGATGGCCGCTACGGACGTCCGGTGCTGACCCGCCAGTTGTCGGACACCCGCTGCGAAGAGGGCCGCAGCTGGGGTTACGACGAGCGCCGCGCGACGGTGTGGGTGAATGACGGTTGCCGGGCGCGGTTCGAGGCGCGTTGAGTCGGCGCGCGGGCCGGTCCTGGATCCGGATCGGCCTGGGCCCTCCACCTGTCATCGATCGATTGGCGGATGACACGCGTTCCCGGCGGGATCGTGCGCTACCGCGACTCCGCTTGATCAGGTCTCCAGCTGGAGACGCTCGTCTTGAAACTCAGACGATGCCGACTGCCCGGCCAATCGACCGGCTCAACTTCCCCAAGGCGCGGGCGGCAAAGCAACCGGCTGGGCGAGATCGAATTCGACCCGGAACAGCCGCCCGCCTGGGCGACTCAGTTCGTAGACGACGCTGCGGCCGGGCTGGATTTCCATCGCCCAGGTATTACTCAGCGAAGCGGTCGAGCCAAGGCGTTTGAATAGCGCGATGGAGTCGGCATCGACCGGGAATTCCTGTCGGTTCGCGCTGCCTGCAGTGATGGTAACGCCGCCGTATTGGGTCAATGCGTCCGCGCTGCCGTCGGCATGGCGATGATCGTGCTTGAGGCGCAGGCCGTTGCCGGTGCGCGTCAGTACCCAGGTGCGCGAGTGGTCGTCGCCCACGTGAAACGGCACGCGCAGTTCGCGTGCAGGGTCGTCGCAGCCGCGCACATGCATCACCAGCGGCTTGCCGGCAAAGGCGCTCGGGGCGGTGGATGCGGGCGTATCGACAAGCACGCGGCCAGCGAAGGCCTGACCGCAGTGCACGGCGAGCGCGGCCAGGAAGCGGTCGGCGGACACGGCGCTCATCGGTGTGGGCGACGTCGCAGACGTGGACTTGGACCTGGAAGAAGTGGCGCATCCGCTCACGGCGGCGACCAGCATCAGCAACGTCAGCCCAGGAGCGATCAACGAAACAAGGCGAGCAGGCTGCTTGATCACTGCGCCAAGCTTCATGCCGCTCTCCGGCCTGCGCGCCCGGCCGTGGATCATGCCGGATCGGCTGGCTTGGACGCGGGCTTGGCAGCGGGTTTGCTCTCGGCGGCTGCGGCCGGCTTTGCCTCGCCACCGCTGCTGCTCTCGGTGAGGTTTTTCTTCTTCTCGCCCGCCGACTTGAAGTCGGTTTCGTACCAGCCGCTACCGGACAGGCGGAACGAGGGCGCGGTGATCTGGCGATTGATCGTGGCCGCCGCGCAGGCCGGGCAGGTCTGCGGATCGGGGTCGGCCATCTTCTGCAGGCGGTCGAAGGCGTGACCGCAGGTAGTGCACTGGAAACCGTAGATGGGCATGGCAGGATCAGCTGATGACGATGCAGGGGCGCAGATTCTAGACGTATGCGGGCAAGCCGGTGCAGGGGGCTGTCTGGGCGCTGGCGCGCGGGGCCTTGTTGCAGGCAACAAGCATCGATCAATCGTCGCTTTGTCACACCTGCACGCTGACCGCGCACGTTCAACGCCGCGGTTGCCGCCTGCAGATGCAAACGCCAACTGCACATACCGAAGTCTCTAGCAAACGTGACGAGTCGTTATCAGGTCAGCTGGATTGCGCGAAAGACAGCGTTCGTCCTGCAGCGCGCAGACAACCGGCGCGTTGCGCCGACTTGACGACCACCAGCGACTGTCGAGAGCCGTAGAGGAGCCACTTGAATCAGCCTGCACCACACGTTTCGATCAAGCCGCCACACAGCGGCCTGCTACACTCGAACACGTGATCGACGCGCCTTTTCCCCCACAAGAGCCGCATCCATGTTGCGACTGACCGCCTTATTGCTGGGCGTGGCCCTGTTGCTGACCGGCAGCGGGCTGCTCGGCACCTTGCTTGCCGTGCGCGGTGGTCAGGCCGGCTTCGATGCGCGTGCGCTGGGCCTGATCATGTCCGGGTATTTTGCCGGCTTCTTTCTCGGCACCTTCTTCGCGCCGCCACTGATTCGTCGCATCGGGCATATCCGTGCGTTTGCTTTTTATGCGGCATTGGCCGCCATTGCAGTGCTGCTGCATCCGATCTGGTTGAACGCATGGGGATGGGGATTGCTGCGATTGGTTACCGGCGCGGCCCTGGTCGGCCTGTACACGGTGATCGAAAGCTGGCTCAACGCCGAGCCGGATGCGCGACGACGCAGCCGGGTGTTTTCGGTGTACATGGCGATCAATCTTTCTGCACTGGCGCTGGGCCAGATCCTGCTCACCGCCGGCGATGCAAGTGCGCCGGCGATGTTCACGCTGACGGCGATCCTGATCTGCGCGGCGGTGATGCCGGTGATGACCACACGATTGATTCCGCCCGAGGTGCCGCACGTGTCGCGTCTGCGCCTGAAAACGCTGTACGCGTTGGCGCCGGTAGCGACCATCGGCGCGGGGTTGTCGGGCCTGGCGATGGGGGCGTTCTGGGGCTTGTTGCCGGTGTACGCCAACCGTATCGGGCTGGATGCCGATGGCGTGGCGATATTCATGCTCACCGCGATCATCGGCGGGGCGGTGTTGCAGTGGCCGATCGGGCGCATCAGCGATGGCCATGACCGGCGCATCGGCCTGGTCACGGTCAGTGTGCTGGCGGCCGGCATTGCGATTGCCGCCGCGGTGCCGATGGTGCAGTCGCAGACCACCATGCTGTTCGTGTTGTTCTTCGTGTATGGCGGGCTGGCATTCTCGCTGTATCCGTTTGCGGTGGCGCATATGCTCGATTACCTGCCGCGCGAAGATCTGCTCTCCGGCTGCAGCAGTTTGTTGCTGGTGCATGGCGTAGGCGCGGCGATCGGCCCGGCCTTGGCCGGTGGCGCGATGCAGAAATTCGGCCCGGCAGCACTGCCGGTGTACTTCGCTGTGATGCTGCTGGCACTGGCCGGCTTCACGCTGGCGCGCCTGCTGCGCTTCACGCGCCGCCGCACCCATCCGATCTCCTTCCGCCCGATGCTGCGTACGACGCCGTCGGCACTGGAATTGATGCCGGAAACGCAGCAGACCGAAGCGGCGCCTCACGCCAAGAGCGGCTAGCACACCTGTTTCGCTGTCGTTAGTCGCTGCGCTGCTGATCCGGCGATCTGCGGCGTTGCTGCAGAGCCGGCTTGCCCGCCCACCATCGCGGGGGGGGTGCCGCAAGGCGGAGCAGCTGGTAGACGACTTTTTTGGATGGATCAGTTGTAGAGCGGTTGATCTGCGGCCTTATGGGAGGGCCCTTGCCCGCCCACCATCGCAGGACACGCCGCAAGTACGTCCGTGTAGGCTCTTACGCGGCATCCATGCCGCGTAAGGTCCCGCGACGGTGAGCGGGCAAGGGCCAGTCGAGATGGTCGGTGTGCATGGTGCAAGCAGTGCATGACGTGCGTTGTTCGGATAACGGCGCGTCGATCAATGTCCCAAGGCAAGCCGAGTAACAAGCGGGCTTTCAACAAACTACCGACCAACTCTATGGTGCGGTGTCCTCACCGATTGCGGGACCGTGTGGCGGCATGGATGCCGCCACCGAGCCTCCAGGGACGGATTCACGGCGTGTCCCGCAAGCGGTGAGAGCACCGCGTACTCGACTAGCCATGCCTTTGACCTAAGCCCTTGACTGCATCTACAACGCACAACGATTCCAAATTTATCGTCTTGGAGCGAATAGAACACGCTGCCGCACGACATTCCGGATGTTTTTGAAACCAACCTGACCGGAATATCCAAACACCGCCAGATCGTCGTCGTCCTGGCGGTGAGGCTTTTACCCATCTACCCGTGATCGCGGCCCCACCTGTAGCGCGGTCATCATCACGCAACGCAAGTGCGGGAGTCTTTGCAGACTCCCTCCCCGCTTGTTGGATTGCAATGGATTCGACGTCTTCATCGCGCATGCGCCATCCGGTCACGCTCGCGTTGCTGCTGGTTCCGCTCACCCTGCCCGCCTACGCCCAGCAGGTCCCGGATGGCGCAGCGTCCGGACCGGCCGCGGCCGAACCGAACAACACTGGCGAACAGGTGTCCACGCTGGATCAGGTGCAGGTGGTCGGCCAGGCGATGACGTATTCCAAGACCAATGTCAGCAAGGAAATGCTGGACCGCCAGTTCGTGCTCGGCAGCGTCAACGATGCGCTCAACGAACTGCCTGGCGTGGTCGTGACCGAGGCCGATGCGTTCGGCTCGTCGGACTGGGGCACGCAGATCAGCATGCGCGGCTTTGTCAGCAATCGCGATACGCAACAGATCGGCACCACGATCGACGGCGTGCCCAACGGCGGCTCGGCGTATGGCGGCGGCTCCAAGGCCAACCGCTTCATCGACATGCCGGATCTGGAAACGGTGGAGGTCAGCCAGGGCACCGCCGACATCGCCTCGCGCTCCAACGAAGCGCTGGGCGGCACCTTGAATTACCTCACCGGCGAGCCGCTGGAAACACAGCGCGTGCGCGTGATCGGCGGCATCGGCGACAACCAGGGGCGCAAGTATTACGCGCGCTACGACACCGGCGTGCTCGGCGGCAACACGCGCGCCTGGGTCAGCGGCTCGTCCGCGCGCAACGACGACTGGATCGATGGCAGCGGCCACACCAGCCGCGATCACCTGGCCGGCAAATTCGTCAGCAGCTTGGACAAGTGGACGCTCAGCGGCTATCTGTCGTACGACGATGCCGACGAATCCGAATACACCAGCGTAACGCCCGAGCAGTTCGCGCGCGATCCCGAACACGATCTGTTGACCGGCACGCTCACCGGCATTCCGTATCTGGACCAGAACTATCGCTCCGGCTCGCGCGCCCTGCGCAAGAATACGTTCGGCTATCTGCGCGGCGCCTTCGATGGCGGCAACGGCTTCAAGACCACGCTCACCGGCTACGCGCATCGCATGCAGGGCCGTGGCGACTGGATTCCGCCGTACCTGGTGGATGTCACCAACGACGGTGCGGGCGCGCCGGAATCCGAAGCGCGGGGCGGTAACACCGTGTATGCCGGCAGCGACCTGGGCAAGCTGTATTACCTCACTCCGGGCGGCGCAGCCGCGACGATGCTGGCCGGTTGCGCCGGCAGCGATGCGGTACCGGCCGAATCCAACCCGGCCTGCTATCCCGCAGGCTCGGTGCCGGTGCAGTCGTATCGCCACAGCCACTACGACAACCACCGTGCCGGCGCGATGGCCGATGTGGAGTGGCGCCACGACCTGGGCGCCATCGACAATACCGTGCGCGCCGGTGCATGGCTGGAACGTTACGACCGTAGCGTCACCCGCGACTGGCATCGCCTGCTCAATGTGGGCACCAATATCAGCTTCGATCATCAGCCGTACTGGGTGCAGTTCAAGGACGACTACCAGACCGACGAGCAGATGTATTACGTGGAAGATGTGATGCGCTATGGCGCGTTTGCGTGGCGGGTGGGCGTCAAGCAGTTCTTCGTCGACCAGACCCGCGACCGCCGCATCGGCGATGCGCAGCATGTTGAATCGGATTCGCACTCCGACCCGCTGCTGTCGGCCGGCCTGACCTGGACCACCCCGGTGCAAGGGTTGGAAGCGTTTGCCGGTTACTCGCAGAATTTCGCCGCGATTCCGTCCGGTGTGCTCGGCGAAACCGACCCGGTCGCGCTGAGCCGCGTGCAACCGGAAACCGCGGACAACGTCGAGCTCGGCCTGCGCATCAGCCGCTGGCCGTTGACCGGCAGCATGACACTGTACGACATCCGTTTCGATAACCGTATCGTGTATGTGCCGGCCAACTTCGTCACCGGCATCGACTATCTCGGCGAAACCGATGGCGTGTACGAAAACTTCGGCGGCGTGCATGCGCGCGGTGTAGAGGCAGCGCTGGGTTATGGCTGGGACAACGGCTGGCGCATCAACGGTGCCTACACCTACAACAAGGCCGATTACCTGGGCAGCGGCGATGCCGCGCGCGATGCTGCGCTGGAGATCACGCCCGGCGCGCAGGTGATCGGCCAGCCGCGCAACACCTTGGTCCTGTCGGCAGATTGGCGCGGGCAGGCGTGGCGTTTCGGTGTGTCCGGGCGTTATCTGGGCAAGCGCTATCTGGATGCCTCCAATCGCGCCGCACTCGATGGCGTGACCACCTTCGATGCCAACCTTGGCGTGGAACTGTCGCAACTGACGTCGCAGCTGCAGGGCCTGCAACTGGCGCTCAATGTCAGCAACCTCACCGACAAGCGTTATCTGGAAGGTGTGGACGGCAGCGACAGCGCGTTTATCGGCGCACCGCGTACGGTTGGTTTGACGTTGACGCTGGATCTCTAACTTAGCAGCACATGGCCGACGGCCTGCGGGGATAGGATTTCCAACGTGCGGGAGCGGATCGAGTGAAAGGCACGCCACTCGATTCGCTCCCCGCATCCGTTCTTCCGCATGTGCAAATTGGCGTGATCGGCGGTTTTGCAAGCACGCAAGAGAACACACGCGCTGACGAGTTCGGTACGCTCGACCCACCCCAGCGCAGACAGTATTGGCGTGCCAACCAGGTGACACGATGATCGATCTTCCCCGCCGCCGCGTGTTGCAGACCGGACTCGCCGGTGCCGCCGCCGCGTTATTGCCCAGCATCGCGCGCGCCGCAGCCATCGCGCCGGACCGTCGCAGCGGCACGTTGGAAGACCTGCAGCATGTGGTGATCCTGATGCAGGAAAACCGCGCCTTCGATCATTACTTCGGCGCGCTGCCCGGCGTGCGCGGGTTCGGCGACCGTTTTCCGATTCCTGCGCCGCCACTGCCGGGTGCGCCTGCACGCACGGTGTGGCTGCAGCCCAGCGAAGACGGTGGCCAGTGGCTGACGCCGTTTGCGCTGGATACTGCGGCGCAGTTCGGCTTCATGCGCGTGCAAGGCACCCCGCATAGCTGGGTGGATGCGCAACGTGCCTGGGACCACGGCCGGCTCGGCCATTGGGCCGCCGCCAAGCACAATCACGCGCTGGGTCATTACGTGCGTGCGGATATCCCGTTTCAATACGCGCTCGCCGACGCCTTCACCATCTGCGATGCGTACCACGCCTCGATCCAGACCGGCACCAACTCGAATCGCGTATTTTTGTGGAGCGGCGGCAATGACCCGCAGGCGCGCGCCGGTGGGCCGGTGATCGGTAACTCGCACGACAACTTCCCGGAGCTGGGTGGTTTCGCCGAGGCGTATCGCTGGACGACCTACGTCGAACATCTTCAGAAAGCGGGCGTGTCCTGGCAGATCTATCAGGACATGCGCGACAACTTCACCGACAACCCGCTGGCAGGCTTCGCGCCGTTTCGGCAGGCGTTCAGTGCTGCGCCGGGGCACGATGCGCAACTGCGCGCGCGTGGCGTGAGCACGCGCGATGTGGATCAATTACGTGCCGATGTGCTTAGCGGGCAACTGCCGTCGGTGAGTTTCATCATTGCCGATGCGGCCGGCAGCGAACATCCGGATCCGTCCAGTCCTGCGCAAGGCGCGGCCTACACCGCCCGCGTGCTGGATGCGCTGACTGCCGATCCGCAGGTATGGAGCCGCACCGCACTGCTGTTGATGTTCGACGAGAACGACGGCTTTTTCGATCACATGCCGCCGCCGGCGCCACCGTCGCTGGATCCGCGTGCGGCCGCCGGCTTTGTCGGTGCATCCAGCATTGCCACCGACGACGAATACCACCGTCAGCCCGCACCCGGCGAGCAAAAAGTGGATCTATCGGAACTGCGTGGCCGCCCCTATGGCCTGGGCCCGCGTGTGCCGCTGTACGTGATCTCGCCGTGGAGCCGCGGCGGCTGGGTGGACTCGCAGGTGTACGACCACACCTCGGTATTGCGCCTGCTGGAACGTCGCTTTGGCGTGCCCGCACCGGAGATCACGCCATGGCGGCGTGCAGTCTGCGGCGATCTCACCACCGCATTCGATTTTAGTACCGCCGATGCGCGCCCGTTCGTCGCTGCATTGCCGGATGTCAGCGCCACTGCAGCGCGCGCGGCGGCGATGCGCGAGCACACGTTGCCGCCGCTGCCTGTTTCGTTGCAGGCGCCGCAGCAGCCATTCGGTGTACGGCGTTCGCGCGCCGTGCCGTATCGCCCGACTGTGCAACTGACTTATGTGCAGGAGCGCGGCGAGGTGGTGCTGCGCATGTCCAACAGCGGTGCTGCGGTCGTGCTGCACGTCTACGACCGCTACGACCTGGCGGCGATTCCGCGTCGCTACACGCTCGGCAACGGCGCCACGTTGGAAGGCAGCTGGACCACCCACGATGGTCGCTACGATCTGTGGTTGCTCGGCCCCAATGGCTTCCATCGTCACTATCGCGGCGATCTGAGTGCAGCGCTACTGCTGGCCGATATCACGCAGGACGCCAACGATCCAGCCGCGTTGTCGCTCTTGCTGCACAATCCCGGCACCACCGCAGTGCAGGTGGCGTTGCAACCAGCGGCCTATGCGAATGCGCAGCCACGCGAGCAACTGACCGTAGCGCCGGGCAGCACCCAGCGACGCAGCTGGAAGGCCGCAGCGAGCGGCGGCTGGTACGACCTGTGGCTGGAGCGGGATGGTGCGCGTCAACGCCTGGCAGGTCGCGTCGAAACCGGCGCCGATAGCGTGAGCGATCCGGCGATGGGTGGGCCGGCGCAGTTGTATCAGACCGAATTGGCCGATGCGCCGGGATCTTGAGTGATCGATGCTGTGGCTTGACCGGACTGGCCGGACCGTCGATGTCGAGATCCTCCACTGCGGCCATGATCTCGTCGGCGCCTGTCGGCCGACAGGCTTTCGCGCACTTTGAGTATCGGTATCGCGCTTGATCAGGACTTAGAGCGGCTAACAAAACTACTTCACGTCAGGCTACTGCAGGCCGGTTGATCTGCGGCCTGGCTGCAGGGCCCTTGCCCGCCCACCATCGCAGGACACGCCGCAAGTACATCCATGTAGGCTCTTACGCGGCATCCATGCCGCGTAAGGTCCCGCGACGGTGGGCGGGCAAGGACCAGTCGAGATGGTCGTTATGCATGGTTCTAAACAAAGCAACCGATCAACTCTCTGGTGCGGTGTCCTCACCGCTTGCGGGACCGTGTGGCGGCATGGATGCCGCCACCGAGCCTACATGGACGTACTTGCGGCGTGTCCCGCGAGCGATGAGGGCACCGCGCATTCGACCCACTCAGCGTTTGATCTGGACTTTTGACTGCATCCAACGAGATGCGGCCGACAAAACCACTGCACTCACTGACAGGCGCTCGCTAGGGTTTGTTAGCCGCTCTTAGTCACTGGCGTTAGTCACTGGCGTCGAAAAAACGCCCGCCGCGCTGCGTGCAGACGTCGCCTTGAGGCGGAGTGCTGCAACTGCAGTCCGCTGCAGACACTGCGTCGACCTCCAACAGCCGACCACGCTGGTTCGCAGCTTGCAGATCGGCGATTCGATCGCGTTGTGAAACGGGCCGCTCCAGAGTCCGCCGCACACGCATCAAGCAGACACGTAGCTCGCCACTGCCTGCGCCACTGCCTTTAACGCCGCATCGCGCGCATCGCTGTCGACGTTGGCGCCATTCAAGTACGTGGTGAGCAGCAGTGGCGCCCTGCCTTCCGGTGGCCAGATGATGGCGATGTCGTTGCGGGTGTCGGTGCCATTGCTGCCGGTCTTGTCGCCGATCTTCCAGTCAGGCGTGAGCCCCGCACGCAGGCAATCGTCGCCGGTACGGTTGTCGATCATCCAGTCGGTCAGCTGCTTGCGTGAGGTGGGTTGCAGCGCGTCGCCGAGTAGCAGCGTGCGCAGCGTGGCAGCCATCGCTGCAGGCGTGGTGGTATCGCGTGGGTCGCCGGCGGCGAACCGATTCATCTCCGGCTCGTGACGGTCGCTGCGGGTCTGGGTATCGCCAATCCCGCGCAGGAAAGCAGTCAGGCCTTGCGGATCGCCGACCAGCGGGAACAGCAGGTTGGCGGCCGGGTTGTCGCTGTAGATCATCGTGGCCCGGCACAGCTCGGCCACGCTGAGCGAACCGCCGACATGGCGCTCGGTCACCGGCGCATGCGACAGCATGTCCGAGGCACGGATCTTGACCTGTTGCGCCAGTGTCAGCTTGCCCTGGTCCACCCGCTGCAATACTGCCGCAGCCAATACAAATTTGAAGGTACTGCACATCGGAAAGCGCTCGTCTTCGCGCTGCCCGAAGTGCTTGCCGGTGGCGCTGTCGAGCAGGCCGATACCCAGGCGGCCACCGGTGCCACGTTCGATCTCCGCCCAGCGTGCCCGCAGCAGATCGCCCGTTGGCTCGTGCAATGTCGCCACCCGGGAGAGCGGCCATGCGGATTTGGACGCCGCAAGCAACACACTCGCACCGGTCACGGACAGGAACTGCCGTCGGTTCAACATGGGGCCACCTCATTGGGAGAGCCCGCAGTATCGAGGCAGGCGAAGCAGCCGACCATCGCGATGTTTCGATCCCAGGCATGAATTGAACTAATCTCTGCGCATGCCTCGGCCCCGCCTCCCGCTCAATGCCCTGCGCGCTTTCGAGGCTGCTGCGCGTCATCAGAACCTGACCCGCGCGGCCGGCGAGCTGTGCGTGAGCCAGGCTGCGCTGAGTCACCAGATCAAGGCACTGGAACAGCAGCTGGGCACCAGCCTGCTCCACCGGCTACCGCGCGGTGTGGCGCTCACCGACGAAGGCGCTGCGCTGGCGCCGGTGTTGGGCGAGGCCTTCGATCGCATTGCGGCCACCCTGGAGCGCTTTGCCGATGGCCGCTATCGCGAGGTGCTCAACGTGGGTGTGGTCGGCACCTTCGCCACCGGCTGGTTGCTGCCGCGCGTGGATGCCTTTCATGCAGCGCATCCGGAGATCGAGCTGCGTCTGTCGACCCACAACAACCGGGTCGATCTGGCTGGCGAAGGGCTGGATCTGGCAATCCGTTTCGGCGATGGCGACTGGCACGGGCAGATCGCCCATGCGTTGATGGAGGCGCCGTTTGCACCGGTCTGCGCGCCGGCAATGGCGCGCGCGTTGCGCACGCCGGCCGATCTGGCACAGGTGCAGTTGCTGCGCTCGTATCGACTGGACGAGTGGCCGCAGTGGTTTCGCGCGGCAGGTGCAGCCGAAGTCGCAGCGCGCGGTGCGATGTTCGATTCGTCGCTGACATTGGCCAGCGCCGCGGCGGCCGGTGCCGGGGTGGCGTTGTTGCCGTTGCCGATGTTTCGACAGGATCTGGATGCAGGGCGCCTGGTGTGCCCGTTCCCGATCAGGATCGACGCCGGGCGCTACTGGCTGACGCGGCTACGCTCGCGGCCGGAGAGTGAGGCTGGGCGAAGGTTGCTTGCGTGGTTATTGGTGGAGCAAAAGCTGGGCTGAGGTTGTGCGTTCGAGTGAGGGCTGCATGCGTGTACTCAAACAGAGCCATCTCTGTTGAGATGGCTGTCTTCCGCCGTACCCTCACCCCAACCCCTCTCCCGCAGGGGGAGGGGCTTTAGCCACCTTCTCCCTGCGGGAGAAGGTGGCGCGCAGCTCCGGATGAGGGTGCGGGCGCGCAGCGCACTTCCATCACTTTCGAGCTCTATGCATCATCGATCAACACACACCATCACCTCGGCCCCACCCTACGCGCCCTCGATCAACTCCATCCACGCCGCCTCTGCCGCCGACAACAACTGCGCGGTGGCCTCGCGATCGCGGCCCAGCACGGCCATCTTTTCGCTGTCGGGGTAGTTGGCCGGATTGGCCAGTTGCCGGTCCAGTTCCGCCAATGCCGCTTCCAGCTCGCCGACACGCTTTTCGGCGCTGGCCAGCTTGTGCGGGTTGACGACCTTCTTCGGCGGCAGCGGTTTGGTCGGTGGTGGCGGGGTCGGGGCGACCTCGGCCAGCTTCTGCTTGGTGCCTTGCGCGGCCGGGCGGCTGCGCAGCCAGGCGGCGTATTCGTCCAGGTCGCCGGCGAACGGTTCGACCACGCCGTCGGCCACGCGCCAGAAGCTGTCGCAGACCAGGCCGATCAGATGGCGGTCATGCGAGACCATCACGATGGCGCCTTCGAAGTCGCTCAGCGCCTCGGCCAGCGCCTCGCGCATTTCCAGGTCCAGGTGGTTGGTCGGTTCGTCCAGCAACAGCACGTTCGGTTGCTGCCAGGCGATCAAGGCCAACGCCAGACGCGCGCGCTCGCCGCCGGAGAAGCCGTCCACCACTTCAAACGCGCGGTCGCCAGCGAAATTCCATTTACCAAGGAAATCGCGGAACGCCTGGTTGGAACCGTCCGGCGACAGCTCGCGGAAGTGGTCCATCGGCGACTGGCCTTCGTGCAACGATTCCACCGTGTGCTGGGCGAAGTAGCCGATGCGCAGATCCGGATGCGCGCTGCGTTCGCCAGACAACGGCTCCAACTCGCCCACCAAGGTCTTGACCAGCGTGGATTTACCCGCGCCATTGGGCCCCAACAACCCAATCCGGTCGCCCGCTTCCAACCCAAACCCGACATCGTGCAACACGGTAATCGCATCGCTGGACCCACGCTTTTGCGATTCCCCATTCCCGACTCCCGATTCCCGCGGCGCAGCCGCATACCCGCAAGCCGCATGATTCAGCCGGATCAGCGAAAACGGCAGCCGATTCGGCTGTGCAAATTCGATGCGGAATTCGCGCTCGGCGCGCACCGCTTCGGTACCGGCCATCTTGGCCAGCCGCTTCATGCGGCTCTGCGCCTGGCTGGCCTTGCTGGCCTGCGCCTTGAAGCGGTCGATGAAGCTCTGCAGATGCGCGCGCTCGGCCTGGCCCTTTTCGTGCGCGATCTGCTGCTGGCGCAGGTGTTCGATGCGCTGGCGTTCGAAATCGGTATAGCCGCCGACGTACAGCTTGGCGGTGCCGCCGTGCAGATGCAGCGTGTGGGTGGCCACGTTGTCGAGAAACTCGCGGTCATGCGAAATCAGCAGCAAGGTGCCCGGGTACTTGAGCAACCACTGCTCCAGCCACAGCACTGCGTCCATGTCCAGGTGGTTGGTCGGTTCGTCGAGCAGCAACAGGTCGCTGGGCATCATCAGCGCGCGCGCCAGATTCAGGCGCACGCGCCAGCCGCCGGAGAACGAGGACACCGCACGGTGATGGGTCTCGGCCGGGAAGCCCAGGCCGTGCAGCAGCTTGCCGGCACGCGCTTCGGCGTCGTAGGCGCCAAGCTCTGCCATCTTCTGGTGCGCGTTGGCGACCGCCTCCCAGTCCTCGCGCGCGGTGGCCGCCGCCTCTTCCTGCAGGATGGCCGACACCTCGATGTCGCCACCGAGCACGAACGACAGCGCCGGATCGGGCAGCGAGGGGGTTTCCTGCGAGACGCTGGCGGTGCGCACCTTGCCGGGCAGGTCGACGTCGCCCTTGTCCGCTTCCAGTTCGCCCTTCACTGCGGCGAACAGGCTCGACTTGCCGGTGCCATTACGGCCCACCACACCGACGCGGTAGCCGGCATGCATGGTCAGGTCGACGTTGGACAACAGCAGACGCTCGCCGCGTCGCATGGAGAAGTTGCGCAGGGAAATCATTGATGGACAGTCCGATAGAACGAAAAGGAATGAGCAGATGAGCAGCATTCCTGCGACGCCATTCTAGCGTTAACGAATAATTAGCGCCTTCAGGCTGGACGCCGGCTTCATTCGCGATTGGCTTTTTGTGCCCAGACCCTGCCCAGTCTTGCTGGTCCTGCTTGGACCCTCGTTCGGAGTTGTCATGAATTACCCGTTGTCCACGCTCGCAGCCGCCGTTGTTGCGGCGCTGCTCGCCTCCCCCGCCCTCGCCCAGACCACCGCGCAGGCCACTGTCCCAGCTGATGCGCCCGCGAATACGCTCGATACGGTCATCGTCACCGGCACCCGCGTGTCCGACCGGACCGTGGCCGAGTCGCAGTCGCCGATCGACATCATCAGCGCCGAATCGCTGCAGGCTACCGGCACCTCGGAGCTGGCCACCGCGCTGGCGCGTGCGCTGCCCTCGCTGAACTTCCCGCGCCCTGCGTTGAGCGACGGCACCAGCGCGATCCGCCCGGCGCAGCTGCGCGGCCTGTCGCCGGACCAGGTGCTGGTGCTGGTCAACGGCAAGCGCCGCCACACTTCCTCGCTGCTCAACCTCAACGGCACCATCGGCCGTGGCGCGGCAGCGGTGGATTTGAACACCATTCCGGTGGCGGCGATCGCGCGGGTGGAAGTGCTGCGTGACGGCGCCTCGGCGCAATACGGCTCCGATGCCATTGCCGGCGTGATCAACATCGTGCTCAAGGGCGCGGAAAAGGGCGGCAGCCTGCAGGCCGGCTTCGGCCAGTATTCGGCCGGCGACGGCAGCAACTACGAGCTGTCCGGCGATACCGGCGTAGCCTACGGCGGTGATCGCGGCTGGCTGCATGTGGCCGCCCAGCTCAATCAGCAGGACCCCACCGACCGTGCGCGCGGCTATGCCGGCGCCCCCAGCGCCTCGCAACCGGCCGTGGGCCAGAAGGCGTTCAAGATCGGCGACCCCGACGTCAACGCGCAGGCGGTGTCGGCCAACACCGAGTTCGCCTTCAGCGACAGCATCACCGGTTACGCCTTTGCCACCGCCAGCAACCGCGACATCACCTCGTTCGCGTTCTTCCGCGCGCCGGGCAGCACCCAGAACATCCTGTCGGTCTATCCGCAGGGCTTCCTGCCGGAAATCCAGACCTACGCCAAGGACCGCTCGCTGGTGGCCGGCGTGCGCGGGTCCACGGCCAGCGGCTGGGATTGGGATGCCAGCTACAACTACGGCTACAACAAGATCGATTTCCACACCCGCAACACGCTCAACGTGAGCCTGGGCCCGACCTCGCCGACCTCCTTCTATGATGGCGCGCTGGAGACCACGCAGAACATCGTCAACCTGGACGTCAAGCGCGGCTTCGACTGGGGCCTGGCGTATCCGGTGACGGTGGCCTTCGGTGCCGAATACCGCAACGAGAAGTGGAACCAGTCGCCGGGCGAAGTGGGCTCGTATTTCCAGGCCGGCACGCTGGCCGGTGGCGCGCAGGGTTTCGGCGGATTTGCGCCGAGCGTATCGGGGCAGTATTCGCGTGACAGCTACGCGCTGTATGCGGATCTGGAAGCCGATTTCACCGACAAGTTCTCCGCCGGCCTGGCTGGTCGCTACGAGGACTTCAACGATTTCGGCAGCCAGGCCTCGGGCAAGTTGTCGGGGCGCTATGCCTTCACCGACAGGATCGCGTTGCGCGGCACGGTGTCTTCCGGCTTCCGTGCGCCGTCTCTGGCGCAGCAGTATTTCCAGTCCACCAGCACCACCTTCCTGGCCGGCAATCCGAACCCGTTCGAGATCCGCACCTTCCCCGCCGACAGCACCGTGGCGCGTGCGCTGGGGTCTGAGCCGTTGGATGCCGAGACCTCGCTGTCCTACAGCCTGGGCCTGGTGTTGCAGCCGACCGATGCGCTCTACCTCACCGTGGATGCGTACCAGATCGACGTGGACGACCGCATCGTGCTGTCGTCCAACCTCACCGGCACTGGTGTGCGTAATCTGCTTGAAGCGCAGGGCATCTTCGGCATCAACGGTGGGCGCTACTTCACCAACGCGGTGGATACGCGCACGCGCGGTGTGGACGTGGTCGGCAGCTACCGCTGGCAGCTGGCCGCCAGCAGCGTGGACCTGACCGCCGGCTACAACTATTCGGAAACCGAGGTGCGCAGCGTCGCCGCCAATCCGGCCGCATTGTCGGCCAACGGGCTGAGCCTGGAGCGCATCGACCGCACCGAACGTGGGCGCATCGAAGAAGGCTTCCCGCGCGACAAGTTCCTGGTCAACGGCAGCTGGAACCTGGAGCACTGGACGCTGGCACTGGGTGCCACGCGCTATGGCAAATACAGCACACGCCCGGCCGCGGCGATCAACGACCAGACCTTCGGTGCCAAGTGGGTGGTGGATGCCTCGGCCAGCTACAAGATCGACCGCTGGACGCTGACCCTGGGTGCGGACAACCTGCTGGACGAATACCCGGACGAGAACAACTTCGCCAATTCCACCAGCGGGCAGTTTCCGTACAGCAACCTGTCGCCGTTCGGCTTCAATGGCGCCTATGTGTACGGCCGCATCAACTATCGCTGGTAATCAATACAGCGATCCACACTGCTGCGGTATTGCCACGCGTTGGTTGCTGACGCACGCCGCACGATTGCATCCTGACGCCTGACCACACGCCCCGGCTTGCCGGGGCGTGTGCGTTTGTGCCCGTTGTGCTCGCAACTTTTTGATACAGCCATCCAGATGTGGGCATCGATGCGCCGTGAAGAGCTGCCGGCGGCGGCGGTGGTATCAACACCGCCTCCACCCTGCCGGAGCACCCAACATGGACGCAGCGCAGCTCTCACGCGGCCGTCTGATCGATCACCTGCATCTGGTCGTCCACGACCTGGCGGCGAGCCGACGTTTCTACCAGGCCGTTCTCGATGTGCTGGGCATTCCGATCGGTGGCGAAGGCGAGGGATTCTTCTGGGCCGACGAGCTGTTCGTGTCCGATCGCCACACGGTGGCGCAAGGCGTACTCACCGGCCGCCACCATCTGGCCTTCCAGGCACACGATGTCGCCGTGGTGCATGCGTTCCATCAGGCCGCCCTTGCCCACGGCGGGCGCGACAACGGCGCGCCGGGCGTGCGCCCGTATCACCCGAGCTACTACGCCGCCTTCGTGCTCGACCCGGATGGCAACAACATCGAAGCGGTATTCCACGGTCCTGCGCAACGCAGTGCCGATGCGGTGCAGATCACGTTCTGATGCAGAAGTTTCATATCTGGTATCGATGTCCATGATGGTGCAAGCAAGCGGCTGATACCGCAGGTCTGGTGCAAACAACGCATCACTTTGGTGCACGATGACAACGATGGCATTAGCACGCCATGCATGACAATTACATACGCAACGTAACCAAAATTTGACATGCGGTTACACGTGGTTAATGGTTGGGAACGCACCGCAGCTGCCGCAACGGACGCGGCCCGGGAAGGGGGCCCCTGCGATGCATCCGTTCCCCACTCGGAGTTGTCACCGCATGAATTGCAAGACCAGTCCACTCGCAGTTGCCGTTGTTCTTGCACTGTCGTTTTCCGCTTCAAGCGCATCCGCGCAGTCACAGGCTCCCACTCAGAAAACACTCGATACCTTGATCGTGACCGGCACGCGCGTGGCCGATCGCACCGTGGCCGAATCGGCATCGCCGATCGACATCATCTCGCCGCAGGCACTGGAATCGACCGGCACCACCGAGCTGGCTACCGCGCTGTCACGCGCGATCCCCTCGTTGAATTTCCCCCGCCCGGCCATCTCCGACGGCTCGGACGCAGTGCGCCCGGCGCAGCTGCGCGGCCTGTCACCCGACCAGGTGCTGGTGCTGGTCAACGGCAAGCGCTACCACAGCACTGCGTTGATCAACCTCAACGACACCCAGGGCCGTGGTTCGTCGCCGGCCGACCTCAATACCATTCCGATCGCTGCGGTGGAGCGCATCGAAGTGCTGCGCGACGGCGCGTCGGCGCAGTACGGCTCCGACGCGATCGCCGGCGTGATCAACATCGTGCTCAAGGGCAGCGGCGAAGGCGGCAGCGTCAACGGTCGCTACGGCAAGTACAGCGCCGGCGACGGCGAGCAGTACCAACTGTCCGGCGATGCCGGCTTCAGCTTCGCCGGCACCGGCAAGGTGCATCTGGCCGCGCAGGCCGGGCATTCGGATCAGACCAACCGCGCGCTGCCGTTCCAGGGCCGCGTGGAGCAGCGTTATGGCGACCCGGACATCGACCAGGGCGCAGTGTCGTTCAATGGCGAATACAGCCCCACCGATTACCTCACCTTCTACTCGTTCGGCATGGTCAGCCGGCGCGAAGTGCTGTCCAACGGTTACTTCCGCTTTGCCGGCGACAACCGCAATCGCCCGGAAATCTATCCGGACGGCTTCCTGCCGCAGATCTACAACGTCAGCAAGGACGTGTCGTGGGTGGGCGGGTTGAAGACCTCCACCGAAGGCGGTTTGAACATCGATCTGAGCTACAACTACGGCCAGAACAATCTCACCTTCGATGTGCGCAACAGCTTGAACAACAGCCTGGGGCTGGCCAGCCCCACCGACTTCCACGCAGGCACCCTGGAAGTCACCCAGAACGTGCTCAATGCCGACTTCACCAAGACGCTCGATTGGGGCCTGGCCTACCCAGTCACGCTGGCCTTCGGTGCGGAATGGCGCGGCGAGAAGTTCAACCAATCGCCCGGCGATGCGGCGTCCTCGGCCAATGGCGGCATTCCGTCGGCGGCCGGTACGCTGATCCCGGGCGCACAGGTGTTTCCGGGCTTCAAGCTCTCCGATGCCGGTTACTACAACCGCAACAGCCATTCGGCCTACGTGGACCTGGAAGCGGATCTGACCGACAAATTCTCGGCCGGTCTGGCCGGGCGCTACGAGAAGTACAGCGACTTCGGCGACACCGCCACCGGCAAGCTGTCGTTGCGTTATGCGTTCACCGACAAGGTGGCCGTCCGCGCCACTGCCTCCACCGGTTTCCGCGCGCCGTCGTTGCAGCAGCAGAACTTCCAGTCGATCGCCACCCAGTTCCTCAACGTGGCCCAGCCCAACGGCACGGTCACCGCGATCCCGTTCGAGATCGGCACCTTCCGTACCGACAACCCGGCCGCCATTGCGCTCGGCGCCGAGCCGTTGAAGGCCGAGGAATCCAAGAACTACGGTCTTGGCGTGGTTCTGCAGCCGATCGAAAACCTGTACATCACGGTCGATGCGTATCGCATCGAGATCGATGACCGCATCGTGCTGTCGGAGAACCTCACCTCCGTTGCGGCGCGCAATTATCTGCAGGCCAATGGCTTCCCGGGCATCGGCGGCGGGCGCTACTTCACCAACGCGGTGGATACCAAGACCCAGGGCGTGGATGCGGTCGGCACCTATCGCTGGAACCTGGACGGCGGCAGCGCAGAGCTCACCTCCGGCTACAACTACAACAAGACCGACGTGGAACGGATCGCCGACAACCCGGCTGCGCTGGAAGCGATCGATCCGGGTGCGGTACGCATCGGCCGCGCCGAACTCGGCCGCATCACCGAAGGCACGCCGCGCGACAAGTTCTTCCTGGGCGGCACCTGGTCGCCGGGCAACTGGTCGTTCACCGGCACCGCCACGCGCTGGGGCGAGTTCAGCACCTTCGGCACCAACGCCGGCAGCGATCAGACCTATGCGGCGAAGTGGACGCTGGACCTGGCCGCTTCCTACAAGTTGAACGACTGGAACTTCACCATCGGCGGCGACAACGTGCTCAACGAGTATCCGGACCGCCAGGAAGCCGGCCTGGGCACACGGACCTACCTGCCCTACAGCAGTGCCTCGCCGTTCGGTTTCAACGGCGCGCTGGTGTACGCCAACGTGAGCTACAAGTGGTAAAGCGCTGCGCGCTGGTCGGCAACGGCCAGCGCTTGTCTTGCCTCGCAAAACGCACCACACAGCGCTGAGGCGCTGCAGGTAAGTAACGCCGCAGCATCGCTCCCCCTCTTGCATCGATGCGCGAGGGGGAGATCAACGCTCTTCTTCAGCAAGGATGCGCAACGCAGCAGCATGGCTGCGTCACCGGCCGACGTCATTGCTGCACACGCCGTCTCCGCCACGCGGAACACATCTGGCGCGCAAGCACGACGGGCCACGCAGTACGCAGTCGCACTCCAGTCGCACTCCCCCGAGCAACACGCGCATTTCCTTCCTGCGTCCTTCATCCCCTTTGAGCCTTCATTCCCATGCACACCTCCAACGCACTTTCGCTTGCGATTTCGGTCGCACTCACCGTCTGCACGTTCGCCGCCAGTGCGCAGTCGCAATCGACCCAGCCGCAGAAAACCCTGGATACCCTGATCGTCACCGGCACGCGCGTGAGCGATCGCACGGTGGCCGAATCCGAATCGCCGATCGACATCATCACCGAGCAATCACTGCAGGCCACCGGCGCGACCGATATCGCCAGCGCGCTGGGCAAATTGCTGCCGTCGCTGAACTTCCCGCGCCCGGCGATCTCTGACGGTAACGATGCCGCGCGCCCGGCCACCCTGCGCGGCCTGTCGCCGGATGCGGTGCTGGTGCTGGTGGATGGCAAGCGCTATCACACCTCGTCGTTGATCAATTACAACCCGTACGTGGGCCGTGGTTCGGCACCGGCGGATCTGAACTCGCTGCCGATGTCGGCGATCGCGCGCATCGAAGTGCTGCGTGATGGCGCCTCGGCGCAATACGGCTCCGATGCGATCGCCGGCGTGGTCAACATCGTGCTCAAACATGGCGCCGATACCGGCAGCAATACCGTGTCGATCAACGGCGGCATCATGGACAAGGGTGATGGCGAGCAGAACGGCATCGACGGCTCGGTCGGCATGCCCTTCGGCGGCACCGGCGGCGATACGGCACCGGGCTGGGTGCGGCTGTCGTGGAACTACCAGAACACCATGAGCACCAATCGTGGCGAAAACACCAACCGCGCCACCACCGTGCCGGGCACGCCCAATCCGGGCGGTGTGCCGTATCAGCGCCATGGCGACCCGGCCTCCAACTTCTATCAGGGGCTGGCCGCCTTCGGTTACGAGTTCTCGCCGAACCTGGAACTGTACGGCCACCTCAGCATGAGCCGCCGCGAGGTCACCTCCAACGGCTATTACCGCGCGGCCGACAACACCGCGCGCAATGTGCAGGCGATCTATCCGAACGGCTTCCTGCCGCAGATCTACAACCCCACCAACGACCGCTCGGCGGTGCTGGGCCTGAAGGGCAGCACCGAGAGCGAATGGAATTGGGACGTGTCGGCCACCTACGGCAAGAACGACATGAACTTCAATATCCTCAACAGCATCAACACCAACCTGTACTACACCACCGGCAGCTCGCCGACCAACTTCAATTCCGGCGGCTTCGAAACCGAACAGGGCACGATCAACCTGGACGTCAACAAGTCCTTCGACTGGGGCCTGGCGTATCCGGTCAATGTGGCCTTCGGTGCCGAGCATCGCCAGGACCGCTACCAGATCACCGCCGGCTCGCCGGAGTCGTACTTCTTCGACCCCAACACCATCAATCCCGACGACGGCGCGCCGTATCCGGGCGGCGCACAGGTGTTCTCCGGCCTGGAGCCGACGGTGGCCGGCAAGTTCGGACGCCACAGCAATGCGGTCTACGCCAACCTGGAAGCGGACATCACCGACAAGCTGTCCGGCGGCATCGCCGGGCGTTACGAAAACTACAGCGATGCCGGCTCCACGCGTTCGGGCAAGCTGTCGGCGCGCTACGCCTTCAGCGACACCTTCTCGCTGCGCGGCACCATCTCCAACGGCTTCCGCGCACCGTCGCTGGCCCAGCAGAACTACGCCTCGGTGGTGACGCTGATCCAGAACGGCGAGCTGGTGCAGGTCGGTACCTACCGCACCTCCGACCCGGTCGCAGTGGCGCTGGGCGCCGGCCCGCTGAGCCCGGAGAAATCCACCAACTACGGTCTGGGCGGCGTGTGGCAGCCGACCGCCAACTTCACCTCCAGCCTGGACGTCTATCAGATCCGCATCTGGGATCAGATCCTGTATTCGGACCAGTTGCAGCTGGCGCAGCCGATCGGCCAGGTGGCTGCAGTGCAGTTCTTCGTCAACGGCGCCACCAGCCGCACCCGTGGCGTGGACTGGATCAACAGCTACCTGGCCGATCTGGGCAACTACGGCAAGCTCAATCTCAGCGCCAGCGCCAACTACAACAAGACCACGATCCTGGAACTGTCCAACCCCAACTTCGGGCGCGCCAGCCAGGGCCTGCTCACCGATGCCACCCCGCGCACCAAGTACATGGCGGCGGCGGACTGGACGCTGGGCGGCTTTGCGCTCAACTTCAACGCCACCCGCTATGGATCGATCAAGCGCATCAGCGACCCGGCCGATGGCAGCCAGGACCAGACCTACGACGCGCGCTGGTTGTTGAATCTGGCCGCCAGCCAGACCTGGAACGCGTTTACCTTCACCGTGGGCGCGGACAACCTCACCAACCAGTATCCGACCAAGGCACAGTTGAACACTGCCTATGACGACCGCGCTGGCGGCCTGCAGTATTCGTCGTTGTCGCCGTTCGGTTTCAACGGGCGCTACTGGTATGGCCGGGTTACCTACCGGTTCTGAGTAGCGACGCTTGATCGTAAAGTGCCGATCGAAAGTTCCGATCAGCGCATTTATCACGCAAACACCGCCGATCGCTCGTCGGTGTTTGTCGTTGCGGGCATCGCAACATGCAGCGGCTGTTAGCCATCTGCGGCAATGGCGTTTATCTCGTTGAACTCCGTATCGATGGCGCACAGTGCGTCGTCAGGAGCAGCTAAAAAAGACTGCGCTCACCGCCTGATAGGCACGCCCGGCAGTGCAGTTACCACCAGCACCCGACCAAGTTGGCAGGTGCGATGCCCTCACCGATTGCGGGACCTTACGCGGCATGGATGCCGCGTAAGGTCCCGCGACGGTGAGCGGGCAAGGACCAGTCGAGATGGTCGGTGTGCTTAGCTTTTCTCAAAGCGACCAGCAACCTGTCTGGTTCGGTGTCCTCGCCACTTGCGGGACCGTGTGGCGGCATGGATGCCGCCACCGAGCCTCCACGGATGGATTCACGGCGTGTCCCGCGAGCGGCGAGGACACCGCACCCTCGACCAGCTCGGCTTGGGAACATCCAGACTCCGCTGAAGTTCAAGATCTCGGTCGCCTTGAGAGGTAATCGAACGGTGCGAATACGTCGGTTGCAGAGCGGCTGATCTGCGGGTTTGCTGCAGGGTCCTTGCCCGCCCACCGTCGCGGGACACGCTGCAAGTACGTCCCTGTAAGCTCTTACGCGGCATCCATGCCGCGTAAGGTCCCGCGACGGTGGGCGGGCAAGGACCTGTCGCGATGGTCGGTGTATACGGTTGAGAGCGGTGCGCGTTGCGCGGCAATACAATGAGGGGCGGTTTGATCAGCTCCTTTTATCCGGGCGAGTCATTGCAATTCCCGACATTCACTCCACGCGTCAACGAAGGCGCATGGGCCAGCACGTTACCGTTATCGATACAGCGTCCAAGAGGTTTCGTTGGCTACTCTTGGCCGCTCACCTCACCAGGAGGCGAACAGCGCGTCGACGCCACGCAGGTTGGCGCGATCGTTCCAGCTCAATGCGTCGAGTTGCGGCAGGCGAAGTGCCGGCAGATGCTCGAGCAATGCGGCAAGCGCGGCTTCCATTTCGATCAACGCCAACCGATTGCCCAGACAGTGGTGGATGCCACCACCGAACGACAACGCGCGGCCCTGCTGGCGTCGGATATCCAGCACCTGCGGGTCGGTGAATTGCAGCGTGTCGTGGTTGGCCGCGCCCAGCATCAGATACAACATCGTGCCCTTGGAAACGGCCACCCCATCGATCTCGAAATCCTGCAACGCGGTGCGCGTGGCGATCTGCACCGAGCTGTCGTAGCGCAGGCATTCGAGCACTGCATTCGGCATCAGGCTCGGGTTTTCCTGCAGCAGGCGCAGTTGCTGCGGATGCCGATGCAAGGCGACCAGCGCATTGCAGATCATGTTGGAGGTGGTTTCGTGGCCGGCGAAAAACAGCAGGATCACATTGGAGACGATCTCCTCATCGCTCAAGCGGCGGCCCTCGTCTTCGGCCTGGATGAAACGCGAAATCAGATCCTCGCCGCCGTTGTTGCGACGTTGCTCGATCACGGTGTGGAAATAGGTTTCCAGCTGGATGAAGGCAGCGCTGGTGGTCTCCAATTCCGCAGGCGTCATCATGGGATCGAAGACTTTTGCCAGGGCGCTGGTCGCGTGACTCAGCGCGGTGACATCGGCTGCATCGATATCCAGCATCCGGCAAATGATGGCGATCGGCAGCGGAAACGCGAACTCGGTCAGCAGATCGCAGTGGCCCCTGGCTTGAAACGTCTCGATCAAGCTGGCGGCAGTGTCGCGGGCGATTTCGCGCATGGAGTCCATCTGCCGCGCACCGAAGGCCTGTGTCATCAATCCGCGCAACTGGGTGTGCACTGGCGGGTTGAGCAGCAGAAACATGCGGCTCATGCCCTGAAACAGCGGCATTTGCACTGCCGACTCGCCGTAGCGCAGGCGGATGCTTTCCAGATAATCGCGTCCCACCCGGCGATCGCTGAGCAGGCTGTCCACGATCTTGTAGTGGCCGGACATCAGTCGCCTTTCGGCCACCTGCACCAGCGGCCCTTCGGCACGCAAGCGTGCGTAGGTCGGATACGGATCGTGCCGAAAGACGGGTGTTGCGAAATCGCTGAGATGCATGGCCTGGCTCGTGTGGGTCACCATCCGCAGATGGACGATGGGGGCTGGGGCGATAAGGACTTGGACGTGATGAAGAACGCAGGCTCTTCAACAGGAAATGGCTGACTGTCAGCGGCAATTGTCGGCCGACATCGCGCACGTGCCTTGCCGGGCGCGAAGCCTTGTCGTCAAAGTTGATTCGGCGTTGCCTGTCTGTGCAGTGCATCTCGCTGTCACGGCGCACGCACGCTCGTGCAGTCCACATGCCGCGCCCAACGCGTGCATCCGTTTGCGTGCATGCGCCACGTGTCGCATCGCGTTAATCAAGCGCTGTGTACTATGGGCATCCGGCCAACCGGACCAGCAACGCGGTCCTGGTCCCCCCGCGCCGGACTCCAGCCATGACTACGCAATGCCCGCAGGCGATGCCCGGCGCAGTGCCGTTGGCTGGGTCGCCCTCGATGTTCTCGGACACTCTCACAACGGATTGGAATGCATCACGACACCAGCCTCATCGACATCATCGCCGTCGGCCTCGCGGTCGCTTTCGTGCTGGGCACGCTCGCGCAGAAAGTGAAACTCTCGCCGCTGGTCGGCTATCTGCTGGCCGGCGTCTGCGTCGGGCCCTTTACACCCGGCTTCGTGGCCGACCAGACCATGGCCAACCAGCTGTCCGAGCTGGGTGTGATGCTGCTGATGTTCGGTGTGGGCCTGCACTTCTCGCTCGACGATCTGATGGAAGTGAAATGGATCGCGATTCCGGGCGCGCTGGCGCAGATCGTGGTCGCCACGCTGCTCGGCTGGGCACTGGCCTGGAGCATGGGCTGGCCGTTGATGCATGGGCTGGTGTTCGGTCTGGCGCTGTCGGTGGCCAGTACCGTGGTGCTGCTGCGCGCATTGGAAGAACGCCGCCTGCTGGAAACCCAGCGCGGCCGCATCGCGGTGGGCTGGCTGATCGTCGAAGACCTGGTGATGGTGATCGCACTGGTGATGTTGCCGGCCTTGGCCGAGGTGCTGGGCACCGGCGCGCCAACTGCCGCGCATGACGGCGAATCCACCTCGCTGCTGGCCGCGCTCGGCTTGACGCTGTTCAAGATGGTGGCGTTCGTGGCGGTGATGCTGGTGGTCGGACGCCGGGTGATTCCGTGGTCGCTGGAAAAGGTCGCCGCCACCGGCTCGCGCGAGCTGTTCACCCTGGCCGTGCTCGGTATCGCGCTGGGCGTGGCGTTCCTGTCGGCCACGCTGTTCGGGGTGTCGTTCGCACTGGGCGCGTTCTTCGCCGGCATGTTGCTGAAGGAATCCGAGCTCAGCCACAAGGCCGCCAGCGATTCGCTGCCTTTGCGCGATGCATTCGCGGTGTTGTTCTTCGTGTCGGTCGGCATGCTGTTCGACCCGATGATCCTGGTCGAGCATCCGTGGCAGGTGCTGGCCACGTTCCTGACCGTGACCCTGGGCAAGTCGCTGGCTGCGTTTGTGATCGTGCGTGCGTTCGGCCACCCCACCGGCACAGCACTCACCATTTCCACCAGCCTGGCGCAGATTGGCGAGTTCTCCTTCATCCTGGCCGGGCTGGGCGTGCAGCTGGCCATTCTGCCCGAAACCGGGCGCGACCTGATCCTGGCCGGTGCGCTGCTGTCGATCATCGCCAACCCGTTCCTGTTCTCGTGGCTGGACCGTTGGCAGGCCAGGCAGGCGCAGGACGCCCCGGCCAAGGTGGAGCCGGAACTGCCGCCCGGCCCGCCGCTGCCGCTGGACGGCCATGCGATCGTGATCGGCTATGGTCGGGTGGGCAGTGCGCTGGCGCAATTGCTGCGTAGCCGCGGCGTACCGGTGCTGGTGATCGACGACAACGGCGATCATGTGGCCAAGGCGCATGCGGCGGGCATTCCCGGCATCCGCGGCAGTGCGGCGGCCGACCGCGTGCTGGCCGAAGCCCGCCCGGAGCATGCCAAGATCGCGATTCTTGCGATCCCGCAGCCGCTGGAGGCCGGCGAGGCGCTGGCCAAACTGCGCGCGATCAACCCGTCGCTGACGCTGCTGGCGCGCGCGCACAGCGACACCGAGGTCAAGCACCTGCTCGAACACGGTGCCGACGGCGCCGTGCTGGCCGAACGTGAGCTGGCCTATTCGCTGGCCGAGATGGTGATGTCCACGCCGCCGTACCGAGCATTGCGCGTGCCGGCCTCGTAAGCTGCAGCGCAGCATCAGGCGACACCGTACGAACAAAAAACCCGCCGACGCTGTCTGCGGGTTTTTTGTTGGCCGCCATCATTCAGTACGGAAAGGCCTGCCGCAGTGCCTTGATCAAACTGCGACCAGGGCACCACAAACTGCCCTCCAGACACACTTGATAATCATTCCCATCAAGAGCAGGATGAGTGCCCGTTTCCTTGGCGGCCTCATCCATGGCGTTTGCGGTTGGCGTTCTCAATGCGTTGCCGAGCGTGCAGCTGTGCGAGCTGCTGGGCCGGATCGGCTATGGCTTTGTGGTGCTGGATCTGGAGCATGTGCTGCGCGCGCCAGATGAGCTGGAACACGCCATACGCGCATGCGAGCTGTCCGGCTGCGAGGCCTGGGTGCGCGTGCCGGAGGTGGACGAGAAACTGATCGGCCGGGTGCTGGATGCCGGCGCGCGCGGGATCGTGATTCCGCGCGCCGAATCGGCCGCACAACTGGCTGATGCCATCGCCGCCGCACGGTTCCCGCCACTGGGCCGGCGCGGCATCACCGGCGGGCGTGTCACCGGCTTTGGCAACGTCGATCTGCCCAGCTACATCGCACGAGCCAATCGCGATATCCGCATCGTGCCGATGATCGAAAGCGCGGCTGGTGTTGCTGCGTTGCCCGAGATGCTTGCCGTGCCCGGCGTGGCGCTGGTGATGGAAGGCGCACTGGATCTTGCGCTGGATCTGGGCCTGGGCCCGCAACCGACCCATCCACAGGTGTGGGAGCTGCTGCTGCAACTGCATGCGCAGTGCGTTGCGGCCGAGGTGCCGTTCTGCCCCAATCCGCGCACCGATGCGCAACGCGCGCACTGGCTGCAACAGCCCGATCTGCGCTGGCTGCTTGCCGGCGAAGACCGTGCGCTGATTCAACGCGCACTGCGCGCTCACCTGGCCACGTTCGCCGCGCCCACTCCACCACCCGCCTGCAGGAGCACGCCGTAGATGTCGACGTTCCGTTTCCACGCCCTGGCCATCGCCATCGCTGCGATCACTTTGACCCTGCCGCAGTTGGCGTTCGCCATCGAGTCGCCGCATGTCGATGCCACCGATGCGCAAACGCCGATCCGCGCACTGGATGCGATCCAGGTGCAGGGCAGCCTGCTCGGGCGTTCCAAACCCGACGATGTGCAGCACTATGCCGGCAGCCGCCAGGTGATCGATCGCGAACAGCTGCGCAACGGTGGCAACCGCTCGCTGGACGATGCGTTGCAACGCGTGCCGGGCATCAAGATCTTCGACGAAACCGGCACCGGCGCGTTGCCGCAGCTGATGCTGCGTGGCCTGTACGAAAGCCGCAGTGGCCGTGTGCAGGTGCTGGAAGACGGCATTCCACTGGCATTGGCACCGTATGGGCAGACCAGCCTGTCGCTGTTTCCGGTGGGGCTGAACCAGATCGACCGCATCGATATCGTGCGCGGCGGTGCGGCCGTGCAGTACGGGCCGAACAACGTGGGCGGGGTGATCAATCTGGTCAGCAAGGAGATCCCCAGCGCCTGGAGCACCACGCTGGCGCACAAGGTCACCGCCGGTGGCCAGGGCCAGTTCCTGCAGGACAGCGCGCTCAGCAGCGGCGGCTATCTCACCGATAATTTCGGCCTGCAGGTCGACGCCAATCGTACTTACGGCGAGTACTGGCGCGCGCTCAGCGATACCGACATCAGCAACCTGCGCGTGCGTGCGGAGTGGTGGCTGGACGACACCAAGTTGCTCAAGGCCAGCGTGCAACGCTATCTGGTCGACATGGATCTGGCCGGTGCGCTCAGCCCGGACGATTATCGGCGCGACCCGCGTCAATCCACGCGCCCGCTGGACAGCTTCAATGGCCGCACCACGCGTGCATCGCTGAGTTATGAGCAGCTGTTTGGAGACTGGGGGCCGCTGAAGGATGTTCGGTTGTCCTGGACCAACTTCAGCGCGCACAGCAGCCGCAACTTCATCGTCGGCATGCGCCAGGCCGCCACCGAAACCTGGCGTTCGGACCTGCCGCCGCAATTGCGCCAGACCGCACCGCGCGATTTCCGCGTGGTCGGCAGCGAGCCGCGCCTGAGCTGGAGCATGGGCGATGCCGGTGGCGTGCGTCAGCAGTGGACCGCCGGTGTGCGCGCAGTGCACGAAGACATCGATTTTCTGGTCGGCAATCTGCGCCTGCGCGATGGCCTGTTCACCAGCGTGCGCGATTGGCAGTTCGAAGATCGCGCGTTGGCCGCGTATGTCAGCAATGCGATCACCCTGCCCGACGAACGTTTCACCATCACCCCGGGCCTGCGTTACGAGCGGCTGGATTCGCGTTATTTCAATCGGGCCACCGGCGTCAGCACACTCAACCAGACCCGCGATGTGTTGCCGGGTCTGACGGTCGGGTTTCAGGCCAACGCACAGTGGTTCTTCTATGCCGATGGGCAACGCTCGATGCGTGCGCCGCAGGTCACCCAGATCATCTTCGGCAACAATCTGGATGCCGAACTGGCCTGGAACTACGAGGCCGGCACGCGCTATCAGCCCAACCAGCGCACCCGCATCCAGCTCGGCGCGTATCTGATCGATTTCGACCAACAGATCCAGCTGGACAACACCACGCGCGTGTTCCGCAACCTCGGCAAGACCCGCCATCAAGGCGGCGAGTTGGAACTGCAATGGAGCCCGGAAAATCTGCGCGCGCTCACCCTCAACGCCGGTTATGCATATCTGGATGCCAGCCAGGAATCGGGCGCATTCCACGGGCTGCGCGTGCCTTACACCTCACGCAATCAAATCACCTTGGGCGGCAACTACACGCTCGGTCACACCACCGTCGCACTGTCGAGCTACTACTTCAGCAAGGCCTACAGCGATGCGGCAAACACCGTGCAAGAGAACGCAATCGCCTCGGTAGGTCAGTTGCCGGCCTACATGGTGTGGAACACGCAGGTAAGCCATACCCTGTTCGAACGCGATGGACAGAAATTCAGCGCATCGCTGGCGATCAACAACCTGTTCGATCGGCAATACTGGTTCCGCGGTGTGGATACCAGCCCGTGGGGCCGCCAGGCCGCGCCATCGCGCACCGTGACCGCCGGGCTGGAGTACACGTTCTAAGCCTTCCACCTGGCACCTGCCGTAGCGACCGACGTACAGGGGCGTCGGTGGTCTGACGGCAACGGCGCTCGCGCTGGCGAGCGCCGCAGACAACACGGCGTGCATGAGGCACGCCTCCCTGCCGCAGCATGCGGCATGCGATCACCGTATCGCAGGCCACCCAACGCCCCGCGGCGCCAGGCAGCCCGTTTCAGTACCGGTTTTTCCACCGTCCTGTTGAACGAGAGCTGCCATGACTGCGACATCCGCTGCACCGTTGGTGATCCTCACCCATGTCTGCCATCCGGCCATCACCGAAGGCTTTCTGCCTGCCGCGCACGCGCTGGACCTGCCGGTGTGGCTGCTGACCGATCACCGACTCGATCACCTCAGCCATTTCCGCGAGCACCCGGCACACGCACCGCAGCGGGTGATCGAATGCGATGTGTTCAATCCGATCGGCGTGCTGGATGTGCTGCACGACGCCGATGTGTCGCCGCGCGCAGTGTTCAGCAACAGCGATCATCTGCAGACCAGCACCGCGCTGGTTGCCGCCGGTCTGGGCCTGCCGGGCAAGGATTGGCAGGTGTGCTACGCGGCCAAGAACAAGGCGGCGATGCGTCAGCGTTTACGTGCGCGCGGACTGCCATCGCCGTGGTTCTGCACGCTGGCGCCGGGCGCAGCGTTGCCGGCCGACATTGCGTGGCCGGTGGTCGCCAAGCCGCGCGAAGGCGTCGCCAGCCTGGACGTGCGCCACTGCGCCGATGCCGTGCAACTGCAGGCCTATCTGGACGATGTGTGGCAACGCCATCCGCAGCGCACCGTGTTGCTGGAGGGCATGCTGGAAGGGGCGCTATTTACGCTGGAAACGCTGGGCGACGGCCACACGCTGCAGGCGCTGGGCGGCTTCAAGGTGCGCTTGTCGCCGCCGCCGCATTTCGTGGAATGCGAAGCGCAGTGGGATGCACGCGTGGACACGCCGGTGATTGCGCAGGCGCTGGAACAACTGCGCGCTTTTGGCGTGGGTTTCGGGCTATGCCATAGCGAATTCATTCTTACCGCCAACGGCCCGGTGCTGGTGGAGATCAACTACCGCAGCATCGGCGACCGCCGCGAATTCCTGCTCGACAGCATGTTCGGCAAGCAGTGGTTCAACGCCGCGCTGGCGCCGCATCTGGGCCTGCCGCTGCCGCAACTGCGCAGCGATCGCGCACATGCCTTGCTGCGTTACTACGTCGCCGAGCAAGACGGCGAGTTGGTGGCCGCCAGCGAAGACCGCCGCCATCACACCGCGCACAGCGATGTGCAGTACCGGCGCATGCGCGCGCCGGGTGAACGCATCCGGCTGAGCCATTCCAACAAGGATTACCTGGGTGTGCTGAGCGCGCTGGCCAGCGATGCACAGGCGCTGCAACAGGCGGTGGTGCATGCCGAAGCGGGGCTGCAGTGGCGGATCGATGGCGCGGAGCTGCGCGCATGAGCAGTGCCGCCGACCAACGCTATATCGCCAGCCGCATCATCGATGCCTGCCTGCGCGAAGACCTGCGCGGGATCGCCACCCGTGGCAGCGCCGCAACGCCCGATGCAACGCTGCTGGCGATATGGACCGACCCCAGCCCGGTGGAAGGCTGGTGGCGCATCGCGCATCTGCCCGATGGCACGCTGTGGTTGCCGATCCATCGGCAGGGCTATCTGCAGGACATCAGCGCCTGTGGCGATAGCTGGATTGTGCAAAATGCTGACGGTGCGCATGTGGAACGCGGTGCGCAGGCCTGGCTGCAACGCATGAGCGCCCAGCTCGACATGGGCACGCAGCAGTTGCATCGCGCCTATGCCGAAGAAGCAGAATGCGCCGCTGCCCACCTCGGCCTGGCGCGCCAGGCCTTTGATGCACAGGCACCTGCGCTACTCAACGCGCTGCAGCATGCAGATGCGGCCGAGCGTGCGTATCGCTGCGATCAGTTGGCGAGCTATCGCGATCATCCGTTCTACCCGACCGCACGCGCCAAGGCCGGGCTGGATGCCTCGGAACTGCGCGGTTACGCACCGGAGTTTGCGCCCACCTTCGCGCTGCGCTGGCTGGCGATTCCGCGTGCGCAGGTCACCTGTACCAGCGCGTTACCGGCCGAGCTGTGGCCGGACTTCGCCACGCTGGGTCTGCCGCCCGAGCTGGCCGAGACGCACATCGCCTGGGCGGTGCATCCGCTGGTGTGGGCGCGGCTGGAGCAGGACGGCTTCGCGCTGCCTGCAGGCAGCTTGCGTGCACCACAGGCCTGGCTGGAGGTGCGCCCTACCCTGTCGGTGCGCACGCTGGTGCCGCTGCTGCATCCGCAGCTGCATCTCAAGTTGCCGATCCCGATGCGCACGCTGGGCGCGCTCAATCTGCGTTTGATCAAGCCCTCCACGCTGTACGACGGCCACTGGCTGGAACGTGCATTGCGCCGCATCGATGCGCTGGATCCCGCACTGCGCGGCCGCTGCGTGTTCGTGGACGAATCGCATGGCGGGCATGTGGGTGAGACGCGTCATCTGGCCTATCTGGTGCGGCGTTATCCGCCGCTGGGCGACGCTACGCTGGTGCCGGTTGCTGCGCTATGCGCGCTGTTGCCGGATGGCCGGCCGATGGCGATCCATCTGGCCGAGCGCTTCATGCAGGGCGATGTCTTGCGCTGGTGGCGCGATTACACGGAGCTGCTGCTCGCCATCCATCTGCGCCTGTGGCTGCGCTACGGCATCGCACTGGAAGCCAACCAACAGAACAGCGTACTGGTCTACGCCGATGGCCAGGCGACGCGGCTGTTGATGAAGGACAACGACGCCGCGCGCATCGCGCTGCCGCAGTTGCGCGCGCAGCTGCAGGACCTGGATGCGTTGGGCACGCTGCACGATGCGCGTATCGCGGTGGACGACCCGCACGCCCTGGCGCAGATGTTCTGCACCATCGTGCTGCAACTGGATCTGCAGGCGGTGCTGGAAGGCCTGGCCGAATGGCAGCCCGCGCTGCGTGCGCCGCTGTACACGCAGCTGCAGACGCAGTTCGCCCTGACGCTGGCGCAACTGGACGTCGATGGCATCGACACCAGCCCCGCGCGCCGCCTGCTGGCCGCGCCGCGGCTGCCGGTGAAGTACCTGCTCAGCGCCGGCAGCCTGCTCAGCAAACAGCTCACCGGTGCGAGCGACATCAACAAGTTCTACGGCGATAGCGCGCCCAATCCCTTCGGCGAGGCATTCGCTGGCGCGCAACACACGCTGCGTCGGCAAGCGGGCGCTCAGCGATGAAGCGTGTGCTGGGCCCGGTGCTGGCGGCGCACTACCTGGCCGCCTTTACCGCGTTGGGCATGCCGTTGTTTCTGCCGCAGGTATTGGCCGAACTGGCGCCGTCGGCAGCAATTGGCTGGAGCGGTGTGCTGTACGTGCTGCCGACGCTGTGTACGGCGTTGACGGCAAGTACCTGGGGACGCCTGGCCGATCGCTATGGACGCAAGCGATCGCTGTTGCGTGCGCAACTGGGGCTGGCAGTGGGCTTTGCGATCGCCGGCTTCGCGCCGTCGCTGACCTGGCTGGTACTCGGGCTGATTGTGCAAGGCACCTGCGGCGGCTCGCTGGCGGCGGCCAATGCGTATCTTGCCAGCCAGCCGCAGGCCGGACCGTTGGCGCGTGCGCTGGACTGGACGCAGTATTCGGCGCGCCTGGCGATGGTCAGCGCGCCTGCGTTGTTGGGCCTGGCATTGGCGCTGGGCCCGGCGCAGTCGCTGTATCGCGCGCTCGCGCTGTTGCCGCTGCTGGCGTTCGCGCTGACCTGGCGTTTGCCGGCCGATCGGCCTGCGGTGCCGCCGACAGCTTCCACTGCGAAGTCGATGCCCTCCAGGCACGCAGTTGGGTCGGCGCAGTCGGCCTCACCACAGGCAACCACCACGGCCAGCGCACTGTGGCCTGCACTGATGATCGCGCAATTCCTGTTCTGCTTCGCGATGGTGGTGACCTTCCCCTACTTCATCCCGTATGCGCTGGCGCGCGGCGCCGGCCACGACGCGCTGGCCGGCCTGCTTTACAGCCTGCCGCATCTGGTCTATCTGGTGGTGCTGCCGTGCTGGCGTCGCGGCGATGGCGAGGCGTGGCTGGTGCCCGGCCTGGTGCTGTTCGCCGTGGCCTGCGTGTGGCAGGCGCTGTTGCACGACCCCATCGCGCTGGCAGTTGCGCGCGTGCTGTTCGGGTTCGGCATGTTGTTCGGCCTGCGTGGGCTCAACCGCAGCCTGGCGATGGTCGCCAGCGGACACGGCGCCGGGCGCTTGTTCGGTCGCTTCGATGCCTGCGGCAAATGGGCTGGCGTGTTCGCCGGTGCCGCTGCCGGCGCGCTGGCCCAGGCGGCCGGTCCTGCAACCCCTTTCCTGGCTGCCGCGCTGGCTGCGGCGGCCGCTGCGCTCACCGTTCTGGTGCGCTTCCCTTCGAGGAGATCCGCCGATGTCGCCGCACACGATGCATGACCCCTGGTACGACAGCATGGCCGACGCGCAGGCCTGCACCTGCTGGTTGAACTGCTACCTGCGCGAATTCGCGATTCCGCAGCGCGCAGTGGACTTCGATTATCGCGGGCTGGATCGCCCAGGCCCGCGCGTGGCCGAGCAGCGCTGGCTGCGCATCGCTCTGGGCGACACCGGCGCGCTGTGCGTGCGCATTGCCTATGCCGATCGCCTGGGCCGCTGCCGCTTCGCCTCCACGCCGTTTCTCAAGAGCGCCGGCCAACCGTGGCAGAGCCTGGATGCGCATGCCTTGGCGCGCTGCCTGCTGCAGTCGCTGGGCAGCACGCAGGCAGTCAATCCGGAACTGCTCGCGCAAAGCGCCAACAGCGTGGCGATCACTGCTGCGTTGTTGCGACAGGCACAAGGCACCTTGCCGACCGGTGAGGCGATGATCGATGCCGAGCAATCGATGCTGTGGGGGCATGCCTTGCATCCCACTCCGAAGAGTCGCGAAGGCATCGATCTTGCGCAAGTGCTGGCCTGCGCGCCGGAAGCGCGTGCGGCGTTCCAGCTGTTCTGGTTCCGCATCGACCCACGACTCTTGCGCATGCAGGGCCGCGATGTACGTGCAACCTTGCAGCAGCTGTCCGGCAGCAAGGATCTGTATCCCTGCCATCCGTGGGAAGCGCAGCGGCTGCTCGACGACCCGCTGCTGCGCACCTTGCAGGCGCGCGGCGTGATCGAGCCGGTCGGCATGCTGGGCGATGCACTGCGGCCAACCTCCTCGGTGCGCACGCTCTATCACCCGGGACTGAATTATTTCCTCAAGTGTTCGGTACATGTGCGGCTGACCAACTGCGTGCGCAAGAACGCCTGGTACGAGCTGGAAAGCGCGGTCGCCCTCACCGAACTGCTGGCACCGAGCTGGCGTGCATTGGCGGTGCAGGTACCCGGCTTCGATGTGATGCTGGAGCCTGCGGCCACATCGCTGGAGATCGCGCAGCTCGACCCTGCGCTGCACGCCGCCGACCCGCTGGCAGCGCGTGGCTTGTCCGAGAGCTTCGGCATCCTGTATCGGCAGACCCTTCCTGCCGCGCAACGTGCGCGTTGGCAGCCGCAGGTGGCTGCCGCGTTGTTCACCTGCGATGCGCAGGGCAACAGCGTGTGTGCGGCACGCTTGCAGGCCTTGGGCAGCGCGCAGATGGATCGCCACACCGCCACGTTGCTGTGGTTCCGTGCCTATGCCGGCTTGTTGCTGGATGGTGTGTGGAGTGCCTTGTTCCAGCACGGCATCGCGTTGGAACCGCACCTGCAAAATACCGTGATCGGTTTTGCCGATGGCTGGCCGACACGGGTATGGATCCGCGATCTGGAAGGCACCAAGCTGCTCGCACACCACTGGCCCGCCACGCGTTTGCAGGGCGTGGGCGAGCGCGCACGGCAATCGCTGTACTACACGCCGGAACAGGGCTGGAATCGTGTAGCGTATTGCGCGCTGGTCAACAATCTGGCCGAGGCGATCTTCCACCTCACCGAAGGCGATGACGTGCTCGAAGCGCGCCTGTGGCACTGCGTCGGCGAGATCGCCGCACGCTGGCAGCAACGTCATGGCGCGCACGCCGCGCTGCAGGGCCTGATCGACGGCGCGCCGCTGCCCGGCAAGAACAATCTGGGCACGCGGCTGTGGCAACGCGCGGATCGTCAGTCCGATTACACCGCGCTGCCCAATCCCATTCCACACGTCGCGACCGCGCGCCAGGTGGCGGCATGAGCCTGCGCATCGATACCGCCGCAGTGATGGAAGCGTTGCCGCACCTGCGCGAACACAGCGATGGCCCGATCTGCGCCTACGTCTACGACCTGGCCGCACTGCACGCGCATGCGGCATGGATGCGCGCGCAATTGCCGGCCGAGTGCGAGCTGTTCTATGCGGCAAAAGCCAATGCGGAGCCGCCGATCCTGCGCACGCTCGCCCCGCACATGGATGGCTTCGAGGCGGCCTCCGGTGGCGAACTGGCCTGGCTGCATCGGCAACAACCCGAGGCCGCGTTGTTGTTCGGCGGACCCGGCAAGCTCGATAGCGAACTTGCCCAGGCCGCCGCGCTGCCCGACTGCACCGTACATGTGGAAAGCCTTGGCGAGCTGGAACGCCTGGCCGCCACTGCAGCGCAGGCCGGCCGCTGCGTGCCGGTGTTCCTGCGCATGAACATCGCCGTGCCCGGCGCGCAGAGCACGCGTCTGATGATGGGCGGGCAGCCCTCGCCGTTCGGCCTGGACCCGGACGATCTGGATGCGGCGATCCATCGGCTGCGTGCGAGCCCCTCGCTGCGGCTGGATGGCTTCCATTTCCATCTGATGTCGCACCAGCGCGATGCCGGCGCACAGCTGCACCTGATCGCCGCCTATCTGCACACCGTGCAGCAGTGGCGGCAACGCTACGGGCTCGGCCCGTTGCGGGTGAATGCAGGCGGTGGCTTCGGTGTGGATTATCTGGCGCCGGAATGCTCGTTCGATTGGGCCGGCTTCTGCGCCGGCTTGCCCGCGTTGCTAAGCGAACATGGCGACGCACTGCGTCTGCGGTTGGAGCCGGGGCGCTATGTCAGTGCCAGCTGCGGCTGGTATCTGATGGAAGTGCTGGACCTCAAGCGCAGCCACGGCGCCTGGTTTGCGATCGCCCGCGGCGGCACCCATCACTTCCGCACCCCCGCCGCGCAAGGCCACGATCACCCGTTCAGTGTGTTGCGTGGCGCGCGCGCGCCCGTGCTGCGCGACATGCCGGTGACGCTGGTCGGGCAGCTGTGCACGCCCAAGGACGTGCTGGCGCGCGACCAGCCTATCGCGGCACTGGCGCCGGGCGACTGCCTGGCCTTCCCGCTGGCTGGCGCGTATGCGTGGAATATTTCGCACCAGCAGTTCCTGATGCACCCACCGCCGCAGATGGTGTTTTTTCCAGCATTAACTGATTTATCGCTCAGTCCGCGAGAGGCGAAGACTTAGGACGCAGAGCAGGCCAGTTGCTAAAGACAACAGTCAAGGCTCATGTGAAAACTCTCAAGCCAGCACGAAGACAGGGCATTTCTTCCTCAACCAACCTGGACTATTGGGAAGCCTGCTTTTTCACGATCGAACGGTAATCTTCAATTTGAGGATAAGATCTTCGTACCGTCAGATGCAGGAAGCTCTATGGACCGTGCAGCATGGTTGACTCAGGAAATCGAGCCCGAGGACAGAGGCTTGGAAATCGGACCACTCGATCGACCGATCGTGTCACATACCAGTCATGCAATTCAGTACGCAGACCATTTGGACCGGGTTGGCTTGATCAATAAGTACAGCGCACATGGCGGCGTCAACCCGCAGAGCATCCCTGAAATCGATTTCGTTATCGGAGCAAGTGGCCTGCTAGAGGCAGTCGGCGAGCACCGCTTTCGTTACTTCATTGCATCGCACGTGATCGAACACGTTCCAAATCCAGTCGGGTGGCTGAATGATATCCACGACCTTCTTGAGGACGGCGGGTGGGCGGCATTAGCAATTCCGGACCATCGCCAGTGCTTTGATGCACTAAGAACGCTAAGCACAGCTGGCGAATGGGTTGAGGCAGCACTAATCGGCCACCCACGCCCTTCACCGTCAAGAATATTTGATGCACTAAGCAATGAAGTGAGCGTCGATGGCGCCATTAGTTGGAATCATCATCCTGGCCTGGAGGAGATGCGCCTTAGCCGATCGCCAAGACGTGCTTTAGATATTGCTCGCCATGTTCTGGCAAGTGGCGAATACTTCGACGTGCACTGCTGGACGTTTACTCCTGAGTCTTTTTGTAATCTTATGCGCACTGTAGTTGCTGCGGACCTAATTCAACTCCATTTATTGGATATTACACCCCGCCGTGACAACGAATTCCTGGTGCGCCTTGGCCGCAACGACGCGATGTCCCAACTTGATCGGCGAGCATCTTATCCTGCAAGTGGCGAGCGTTTCCGCAAATTACCCGAGGACTTTTGCGCAGCCCGCTACTATCGATTGAACCCCGACGTCGCTGCAGCAGGGGTCGATGCCAATGATCACTATGTCGAGTTTGGAGCAACCGAAGGGCGGGCATGGCGATGATCTTCCAGCAGGAAACCCGATAAGCCACTCACAATTGGCCGCTCGTCATCAGCGCCAACTTTGAGAACACGGAATTCATATCTGCATATTCCATACTGCGCTACCGCACCCAAATGCGAAATAAAATCCACGAACTCGGCATACAACATTCGATTAGCGCCAAGTCACCTGGCTCAGCACAAGCCACTGCGCCAACAGAAAGCAGTATGTAAGCAGTGCCATTATGCCTTCAACCCGGCATATCACTCAGATTTACTTGTTACAACGCTATCGAACGATTCAACAATCTTCGTCAGCCTCTGCATGCGTTTGCACCGGTACCCGGATGTCTGCACGCAGCTCGCCCTCTGCCACTGTTTCCGGGTCGTCCAGATAGAGGTAATGCAGCGGCGCATCGCGTAGCGCGTAGCCGCTGTCGGGTAGCCACTGCGCGAACACGCGGTCGAGCGCGTCTTCGATACCTGCATACGACCCTACATGACGCAGCACCGCGTGCGCGCCACCGTCGAGCTGGCGCAGGTGCAACGGCGCCGGCGGCGACAGTGCGGCGTCGAAGGCCATGCCGCATTCGAACAGGTGCTGCTGGGCCGGCACATCGCGGTGGTCGCTGAGCGGCAGGCCGATCAGTGACTGCAGCTGCTCGATCGCACCGACCCGCTCGGCCCAGGCGGCGATGCGGCCGAAACCACGGTCCAGATCGTCGAACGCGCCGCGCTGGCGTAGCACCACCACTTGCAGCGGATCGAGCACTTGCACCATCACCTGCAACGGCGCGCCGGACAGCTGCGACGGCATGGAGGGCGCGGCCAGTTGCTGCAGTTTCTGTGCGCGCAGCGACGGTGTATTGCGCAGGCTGCTCGGGCTGGCCTGCAACACGGCACGGAACGCGCGTGCCAGCGCCTGCGGGGTCTGATAGCCCACCGCCAGCGCCACCTCGGTCACCGAGCTTGCCTGCTCACCCAACAGATGCAGCGCATAACTCAGACGCAGCCGCGCGATGGTCTGCCCCAGGGTTTCGCCCGCCAGCGCGCGATAGACCCGGTGGAAATGATGCGGCGATTGCTGCGCCACCGCCGCCAGTGCAGCCAGATCCGGCAGCGGCTCGCCAGCGCGAATGCTGGCCTGCAGATGGGCCACAACGCGCTCGACGCTGCGTTGCCGATTGAAACTGACGGAGGCTGCTGGCATGGACGATTCCTTGTTGGCGGCCCCAGCATCGCGCAGATCGGCGTGACGCGCGGTCCCGATCTTGCGCAGTGACGGCGACGCAATCGGCTGCGCTGCAACCAGCCTTCGCATAGCGCGTTTGCCAATTCGATGGCGAACGAGGCGCAGCGCTACAGCGTGGGGGCGACCACCACTTCCCAGACGCCGGCGGTAGCCGTGCGCAGCTGCTGCCAGCCCAACGCGGTAAGCGGGCTGTCGAGCTGGCCGCGATAGCTGCGCTGGCCGGTATCGCCGTGTCGCAACACGCTGATCTGCGCACTCAGCCGTCGGACACGCCGGCTTCGGCGAAGGTGGCCATGCCGTTGTGCAGTGCGCAAGCGTGACGCAACAGCGGAATGGCGACGGCTGCGCCGCTGGCTTCGCCCAGGCGCAGGTCCAATTGCAGCAGCGGTTCGGCATCCAGCGCGCGCAGCAACGCGGCATGGCCGCGCTCCTGCGAGCGGTGCCCGAACAAAAGCCATTCGCGCACGCCGCCATTGAGATGGGTGGCGACCAACGCGGCGGCCGTACTGATGAAGCCATCGACCAGCACCGGAATACCGGCCTGCGCGGCCGCGATATAGGCACCGACCAGGGCAGCAATCTCGAAACCGCCTAGCCGACGCAGTCGCTCCAGCGGCGTGGAGGCATCGGCATGCAGGGCCAGCGCGCGAGTGATCACGGTCGCCTTGTGCGCGATGCCTTCGGCATCCAGCCCGGTACCGGCGCCGGCCATGGCCTGCGGAAACTGCGAGAGCAGCGCGCAGCCAAGCGCGGCGGCAGCAGTGGTGTTGCCGATGCCCATTTCGCCGCCGACAAACAGCTGCGTATCGCAACTCCTTGCCTGCGCAATGCTTTCGGCGCCTGCGGCAAGGGCATCGCGCAACTGGGTGGATGTCATCGCCGGCTGCTCGCAGATGTTGGCGCTGGACGGCGCGATCCAGGCACGGCGCACACGCGGCAACTCGCCCGGGTCGTTGACCACACCCAGATTCACCACTTCCAGGCGTGCGCCGAGCTCGCGCGCCAGCACTGCAATGGCGGCACCACCGCGGGCGAAATTGCGCACCATCTCGCCGGTGACCGCCTGCGGAAACGCAGACACGCCCTCGGCCGCGACGCCGTGGTCGGCGGCATACACGGCAATCCAGATCCGCTGCACGGTGGGGGATTCAGTGCGCTGCCAGGCCGCCAGTTGCACGGCCAGGTGCTCCAGCCGACCCAGCGCACCAGGCGGCTTGGTCAGTTGTCCCTGCCGGGCCAGCGCCGCTGCCCGCACACGCGCATCCGGCACCGCACAGGCACCCTGGATCCAATCGATACTCACACCGCGTCTCCTTTCAGCACCATCGGCAAGCCGGCCACGACGAACACCACGCGCTCGCACTGTACCGCCAATGCCTGATGCAGCAGACCGGCCTCGTACACAAACCGGCGCGTCGGTTCACCCAACGGCACGATGCCCTGCCTGGCCGCGTTGCCGACCAGCTCGATCTGCCCCGGCAACTGCGGCAGGATGCCGAGCAAGGCATCACGCTCGCGCACGAATACGCCGGCATCCGGGTCGCCCGGCAGGTTGCTCAGCCACAGCGTGAGGCAATCCACCAGCACCCAGCGGTCGGGCGCGGCCAGTGCCGGCAAGCTGGCAGCCAGCGCGATGGGTTCTTCCACGTACTGCCAGTGCGGCGGGCATTGGCTGCGATGATGCGCGATGCAGGCGCGCATCTCTTCGTCCAATGGCGCGGCCGTCGTCCAGTTGCAGCGATGGCCTCGTCAACGCGGCGCCCGTACTGATGCCGCAGTGGATCGCGTAGCCGCTCACCGCCGCGTCGTTCGATGCAAGCCGCCCGTGCACGCGATGCAATGGCGTGTGCGGCTGCAGTGTGGCTCGCCCGACGGTGAGCACGGCCGGTGTGATCGCCGCGCTTACTGCGCTGCTTGATAACGCAGCGTCAGCAGATAATTGCGCCCCGGCTGCGCGTACCAGCGTGCGGTTTCATACCGGCGATCGAACACATTGTTGGCAGTGAGCGCCACCTTCCAATCCGCATTCACTGCATAACTCACGCGCAGATCCAGCAGACCGTAACCGGCCAGGCGCTCGGTGTTGGCCAGATCGTCGTAACGCTTGCCGGAGCCGAACAGGCTGGCACCGACGCCGAACACACCGAAGCTGCGGTCCGCATCGATACGCCCGCTCTGCCGCGCGCGCCGCGGCAACCAGTTGCCTTGATTGACGCCGCCATCGGCTTCCGGCTGCAACCAGGTCAACGCGCTGCGCACGGTCCAGCCAGCCAGCTCGGTGTCGTAACCGGCTTCCACACCGCGGATGCGCGCCCGGTCGATATTGTTCGGCTGCCCGAACGGATGCGCCGCATCCACCAACGACGCGTCGTAGGCAATCAAATCGTCGATGCGGGTCTGGAACGCGCTCAGCGTCCAGGTGCCCCAGTCGTAGTTGCCGCGCAGACCGAGCTCGGCGCTCTTGGAGGTCTCCGGCCCCAGTAACGGATTGCCGAAATCGGGGTAATACAACTCGTTGAAGGTGGGTGCCTTGAACGCGGTGCCGTAGCTGGCGGTCAGGCGCAGATGCTCGGCGAAATCCCAGCCCCACAGCAGGCTGCCGGTGGTCTTGCCGCCGAACTGGCTGTTGTCGTTGCGACGCAGGCTGGCCTGCAGCGACTGCGTGCCGAAGCTCTGCTGCCATTGCGCGAATGCGGCGCGGTCGATACGGCTGTCGGCATTGTAATTATCGCTGCTGGCGATGGCATCGCGCTGCCAGTCGAAGCCGACCGTCAGCAGGCCAGCGCCGGCATCGATATCGGCCTGCAACGAACCTTGCTTGCGGCGGGTGTCGTAGGTGGATAGATACGCACCGTCGTAATACGCATCGCTCAAATCGGAACTGCTGCCGATGCTGGCAGTGAGCTTGAGCGCATCGGCGGGTGCGTAACGCACACGGCCACCGACTGCCTGCTGCACGCCCTTGGACAAGTTGCCGCCGAAGGCCGAGCCGTCGTATTCGTTGCGGCTCTGCGCGCGCAAGGCATGCACGTCCGCATCCCACTGGCGATTGAAGCGCCAGCCGCCCTGCACGCTCAGCGAATCGTTGCGATAGCCATCGCGATCCGGATCGTAGGCGCTGGAGCTGGTGTCCAGATAGGCGTTGATGCCATCGGTTTCGTCATGCACCGCGTTGGCCGAATACCAGCCGCCGCGCTCGCTCAGATCGCCCTGACTGCGCCCGGCCACGCCCGCGCTGTAACGACGCGCGTTGTCGCTGCCGGCCGCCGCGCTGAAGGTGGGCACGAAGCTCCCCTGCGGGCGGCGGGTAAAGATCTGGATGACACCGCCCAGCGCTTCGGAACCGTACAAACTGGAGAACGGGCCACGCACGATTTCGATGCGCTCGATCTGCTCGATCGGCAGGTCCTGCAGCGCCGCGCCGCCCGAGGTGGCCGAACCGATGCGCACGCCGTCGATCAGCACCACCACCTGGTCGGACTCGGTGCCGCGCAGGAACAGCGAGGTCGGCTTACCCGGGCCACCGTTATTGGCCAGCGACACGCCGGCTTCGCCACACAGCAGATCCTGCAGCGAGTTCACCTGGCGACGCTCGATCTGCGCACGGTCGATCACGGTGACCGGCGCCAGCGTCTGGTCCTGGGTCTGCGCGGTACGCGAAGCAGTGACCACGACCTGGTCGAGATCGATGGCGGCTTCGGCATGGGCGGCATCGGCCACACCAAGCGCGACGCAGATGGCCAGCACCGCACGGCGCGACGAAACGGAAGAAACGGACATCGATTGCTGCTCCTGGAACCGCGCATACCCGCGCGGGGGCAATGGGGCGGCAGGCAGCAACGGGCCAGGCGCCCGACGCCGCAGCGCCAGACGATCAAGGCCACGCCCACCGCGTGCCGGGTCATTCCTCAAGGCCGGTCTCCGGGCTCGCGAGTGGAAGCTTGCGCCCCCGATGCCGCGCCTTCCCATGCGACTGCACAGTGGCGTAATGCGGCATCTGACCTCGCCCACCGTTGCGGGGGCAGCTCCGGAATTGCAGCTCGCCAAGGCGATCCACGCACCGGATTCCCGTTTAAACCGCCGGAACTGCGGCGGTCACCTCAGGGGCGCGCATGGTAGCAGGATTGTCGGGGGCGCCTCCGCGGTCAGCGGCAACCAGCCAAGCGCAGCGCCTCGCCACGCACCTGGATGGTGTATCCCCAATCCCTTCTCCCGCCCGGCGAAGGTGGCGCGCAACGCCGGATGAGAGTGCGGCTACTGAGAAATATTTGGTCAACCGTACCCTCACCCCAACCCCTCTCCCGACGGGAGAGGGGCTAAAGCTGTCCTTCTCCCGTCGGGAGAAGGTGCCCCGAAGGGGCGGATGAGGGTACGGGGCGAAGCCTCATGCCATGTATGGAAGCAGCGTGCTGGGGTTGCCCACATGTCCGCCACCGGGCTTCGTCTCGCACATACGAGTGGGCTTCGCCCCCGTACCCTCACCCCAACCCCTCTCCCAGCGGGAGAGGGGCTTCAAACCACGCTTTATTGGCTTGTTCAAGATTTCTTGGTCATGGAGGCGACGTACCGAGGCGGCAGCGTGACCGGGGATTGGCGGAGAGCGGCACACGGATATGCCGCGCGGCGAGTCAGACAGGATGTCTGACCGAGCCGAGGAGCCGATCCCCGGCCACGCTGGCGCCCCTTACCGAAGCTAGTACCGGCGCAGGCATCGTGCTTCGCCATACCCTCACGCCATACCCTCACGCCAACCCCGCTCCGCGCCCCAGCCCGCGCCAGCAGCGCGGGCGCACCAAGACACGCGCGCCGGTGGCGCGCAAGTCGAGCCTTAGTGCCCCGCAATGCCAGCCGGAGAGGGCTAGCTCGTCCCTTCGCCTATTCCAACTCATAACCTCACGCGCCTTGCAGCGCCTGCTCCAGATCCGCCAGTAGATCGTCGATGTGTTCGATGCCGATCGACAACCGCACGGTGTCTTCGCTTACCCCGGCATGTTCCAGTTCGGCCGGGCCCAACTGCCGATGCGTGGTGGACGCCGGATGCGTCGCCAGCGACTTCGCATCGCCGATGTTCACCAGCCGCGTGAACAACTGCAGCGCATCCAGAAACCGCGCACCGGCCGTACGCCCGCCGGGCAGCCCGAAGGTCAACACACCCGAGCCATGACCGCCCAGATACTTCTGTGCCAACCCATGCTCGGGATGATCCGGCAGCGCGGCATAGTTGACCCACGCAACCCGCGCGTGCCCTTGCAGATAATTCGCAATCGCCAGCGTATTCGCGTTGATGCGCTCCATCCGCAGTGGCAGCGTTTCGATGCCCTGCAGGATCAAAAACGCATTGAACGGCGACAACGCCGCACCGGTATTTCGCAATGGCACTACACGCGCACGACCGATATACGCCGCATCACCCAACGCTTCGGTATAGACCACGCCGTGATAGCTCACATCCGGCTCGTTGAGACGCGGAAACCGCTGTTTGTGCGCGGCCCAGGGGAAGCGCCCGCTATCCACGATCGCCCCGCCGATGCTGTTGCCATGGCCACCCAGATACTTGGTCAGCGAATGCACCACGATGTCGGCGCCGAACTCGATCGGCCGCAACAACGACGGCGTGGCCACGGTGTTGTCCACGATCAACGGCACCCCATGCGCATGCGCCACCGCGGCCACGGCCTCGATATCGGTGATGTTGCCGCGCGGATTGCCGATCGACTCGACGAACACGGCTTTGGTACGTTCGTCGATCAATCCCGCGAAGGCCTGCGGATCGCGATAATCGGCGAAGCGCGTGCTGATGCCGAACTGCGGAAACGTATGCGCGAACAGATTGTAGGTGCCGCCATACAACGCACTGGAGGAGACGATATTGTCGCCAGCCTCGGCAATGGTCTGGATCGCATACGTCACCGCGGCCTGCCCCGACGCCAGCGCCAACGCGCCGATACCGCCTTCCAGCGCAGCCACACGCTGCTCCAGCACGTCGTTGGTCGGATTCATGATGCGGCTGTAGATATTGCCCTGCACCTTGAGGTCGAACAGGTCTGCGCCATGCTGGGTATCGTCGAACGCGAAGGCCACGGTCTGGTAGATCGGCACCGCCACTGCACGTGTGGTCGGGTCGGGCGTGTAGCCACCGTGCACGGCGATGGTTTCGGGCTTCCACTGCGGATCGGTCATGGCGCGGCTCGCTCTCGGACAGAGTGCCGACCATAGCCGGGCCGGCGCGCGCGATTGCAGACGAGCGGTAATGAGCTTATGCCGCCGTGTTGTGAGCGCAACGATGCGCCGCATGCGCCATCTACATCATGCGAACGGGCACTGCCTGCGCAGTGCCCGTTGGTTACCTTTCAACCTTGGCTACCGATGCGGCACACAAGTACCCCAAACATCAGCCCTTGGTAAATGCCAGACGCCCACCCTCGACGCGCACGCGCACGGTGTCGCCGCTGAGGTAATGCCCGGAGAGGATCTGCTGGGCCAGCGGATTCTCCACCTGCGACTGGATCGCACGCTTGAGCGGGCGCGCGCCGTACACCGGATCGAAACCGACATTGCCCAGCAATTCCAGCGCGGCATCGTCCAGATCCAGCTTGAGGCCGCGCTCGGACAAGCGCTTCTCCAGCCCATGCAACTGGATGCGCGCAATCGACTTGATCTGCGCCTTATCCAGCGGATGGAACACCACGATGTCGTCCAGACGGTTGATGAACTCCGGACGGAAATGCGCCTGCACCACGCCCATCACCGCCGCCTTCATCTGCGTATAGGCCTCGGCGCTGCCGTCGCCGGACAGCTCCTGGATCTGGTGCGAGCCCAGGTTGGAGGTCATCACGATCACGGTGTTGCGGAAGTCCACCGTGCGGCCCTGGCCATCGGTCAGGCGGCCATCGTCGAGCACCTGCAGCAGGATGTTGAAGACATCGGCATGCGCCTTTTCCACTTCGTCCAGCAGGATCAACGAGTACGGGCGCCGACGCACCGCCTCGGTGAGATAGCCGCCTTCTTCGTAGCCCACATAGCCCGGAGGCGCGCCGATCAGCCGCGAGACCGAATGCTTCTCCATGAACTCGCTCATGTCGATGCGGATCATCGCCTCGGTGCTGTCGAACAGGAAGTCCGCCAGCGCCTTGCACAACTCGGTCTTGCCCACGCCGGTCGGTCCCAGGAACAGGAACGAGCCGCTCGGGCGATTGGGGTCGGACAGGCCCGCGCGCGAGCGACGCACCGCATCGGAGACCACCTTGATCGCCTCGTTCTGACCGACCACACGCTGGTGCAGTTCGTCTTCCATGCGCAACAATTTGTCGCGCTCGCCTTCAAGCATCTTGTTGACCGGAATGCCGGTCCAGCGCGACACCACCTCGGCGATTTCCTCGGCGGTGACACGGTCCTGCACCAGCTTGAAGTCGTGATGTTCGACCTCGTTGGCCAGCGCCATCTGCTTTTCCAGCTGCGGCAAGACGCCATACTGGATCTCGCTCATCTTGGCGTAGTCCTGGCGCCGCTGCGCGGCCTCCAGTTCCAGCTTGGCGTGCTCGATCTGCTCCTTGACCTTGGTGGTGCCCTGCAGCGCGGCCTTCTCGGATTTCCACAACTCGTTGAGGTCGTAGAACTCGCGCTCGAGCTTGTCGATATCGGTTTCCAGATCGGCCAGGCGCTGACGCGAGGCGTCGTCCTTTTCCTTCTTCAGCATCTCGCGCTGGATCTTGAGCTGGATCAGGCGGCGCTCCAGGCGATCGAGTTCTTCCGGCTTGGAGTCGATCTCCATGCGGATGCGCGATGCCGCCTCGTCCATCAGGTCGATCGCCTTGTCCGGCAGCTGGCGGTCGGTGATGTAGCGGTTGGACAAGGTGGCGGCGGCAACGATCGCCGGGTCGGTGATCTCCACGCCGTGATGCACCGCGTAGCGTTCCTTCAAGCCGCGCAGGATCGCGATGGTGTCTTCCACCGTCGGTTCGCCCACGAACACTTTCTGGAAACGCCGCTCCAGCGCCGCGTCTTTTTCGATGTACTTGCGGTATTCGTCCAGCGTGGTGGCACCGATGCAATGCAGCTCGCCGCGCGCCAGCGCCGGCTTGAGCATGTTGCCGGCGTCCATCGCCCCATCGGCCTTGCCGGCGCCGACCATGGTGTGCAATTCGTCGATGAACAGGATGATCTGGCCTTCGTTCTTGGACAGATCGCTGAGCACCGCCTTCAGCCGTTCTTCGAACTCGCCGCGGAATTTGGCACCGGCGATCAGCGCGCCCATGTCCAGCGACAGCACGCGCTTGCCGCGCAGGCCTTCGGGCACTTCGCCATTGATGATGCGCTGGGCCAGGCCCTCGACAATGGCGGTCTTGCCCACGCCGGGTTCGCCGATCAGCACCGGGTTGTTCTTGGTGCGCCGCTGCAACACTTGAATGGTGCGGCGGATTTCTTCGTCGCGGCCGATCACCGGATCGAGCTTGCCGCTCTCCGCGCGTGCGGTCAGGTCGATGGTGTATTTCTCCAGCGCCTGGCGCTGTTCCTCGGCGTTTTCCGATTGCACGGTCTCGCCGCCGCGCAGCTTGTCGATGGCAACCTCGATCTTTTTCTTGTCGCCGCCGGCGGCGCGCAAGGCCACGCCCAGCGGGCTGGCATCGTCGGCCGCGGCCAGCACGAACCACTCGCTGGCGATGAAGGCATCGCCATGTTGCTGGGCCAGTTTGTCGGTCTGGTTGAGCAGGCGGTTGAGATCGTTGCCGATCGACAGGTTGCCTTCCTGACCCGACACCTTGGGCAGCGTATCCAGCGCCTCGCCCAGCCGCTCGCGCAGCAGCGGCACATTGACGCCGGCCTGCGACAGCAGCGGACGCGTGCTGCCGCCACTCTGATCGAGCAACGCGGCCAGCACGTGTACCGGCTCGATGATGTTGTGGTCGCGGCCAACGGCCAGCGACTGCGCGTCGGCCAGCGCCTGCTGGAACCGCGAGGTGAGCTTGTCCATCCGCATGGGAAAATCCTCTGAACTGGTGGCCGGTGTCTCCGGCGATACCGTGCAGATGCGGCTGCTGTGCGGGGTTTCAAGGTTTAGCGGGTGCGGCAAGTGCAGATGAGGGCCATCAAGGCCGGTTCACGCTGCTCGGCGTGGGGCTGCACGATGTTGGAGAAACGGGTTTGCCTTGCGCATTGGCATAGGCGTTGGCTTAGACAGACTCGGGCCGACGACCACCCTGCTAGACGATCCGCCGCAGTGGCACAGTGGCGTGCGTCGCAGCGCCCTGCCGCGCATCGATATCCTTGGCGTCCTCGGGGTTCTCCTTGGCCGCTGGCGCCTGCAGCTGCGCCGTCCCCAGCAAACGCGACAACACCTGCGCCTGGATTGCCGCCAAGGCCGGTGCACCTGGTGCGCGCGGATGCGGTACCGGCACCGCCAGATCCAAGCCAACCTGGCCGTGCTCGATCAGCACGATGCGATCGGCCAGCGCGCTTGCCTCGGCCACGTCGTGGGTGACCAGCACCAAAGTGAACCCGTACTGCCGCCACAGCTGCACGATCAGCTGCTGCATCTCGATACGCGTCAACGCATCCAGTGCGCCCAGCGGTTCGTCCAGCAACAACAGCCGCGGCCGATGTACCAGCGCACGCGCCAGGGCCACGCGCTGGCGTTGACCGCCCGACAACGTTGCCGGCCAATCGCCGCCGCGTGCGCCCAACCCCACCGCGTCGAGTGCGGCCTGCGCCTGGGCACGCCCGGCACGGCCCAGGCCGAGCGCCACGTTGTCGATCACCCGCTTCCACGGCAGCAGCCGCGCATCCTGAAACATCAGCCGCACCGCGTCGCGCTGCGCAGACAACGACGCGTGCCCGCTGGCGACCGTGCCGGTATCGGCCGCTTCCAGCCCGGCGATCACGCGCAGCAAGGTGCTCTTGCCGCAGCCGCTGCGCCCGACAATCGCCACGCTGGCGCCGGGCGCGATGTCCAGATCGATGCCGCGCAATACTTCGACATCGCCATAACGCTTGCCGATCCAGTGCAAGGTCAGCGGCAGGCCGGTCTCGACCGCGCTCATCGGCGCAGCTCCGCACGCTGTTGCTGCGCCGGATGCCAGCCCAACCACCAGGCTTCCAATCCGCGTGCAGCCAGATCGGCCAGCTTGCCGAGCAATGCGTACAGCAAGATGGCAACCACCACGATATCGGTCTGCAGAAATTCGCGCGCGTTCGTCGCCAGATAGCCGATGCCGGAACTTGCGGAAATCGTCTCGGCCACGATCAAGGTCAGCCACATCAAACCCAGTGCAAAGCGCAACCCGACCAGAATCGACGGCAGCGCACCCGGCAACAACACATCGACAAACAGCTGCGGGCCGCGCAAGCCGTAATTGCGCGCCATCTCGATCAGTGCCGGGTCCACGCTGCGGATGCCGTGATAGGTATTGAGATAGATCGGGAAGAACGTGCCCAGCGCCACCAGAAACAACTTGGCGCCCTCGTCGATGCCGAACCACAGGATCACCAGCGGAATCAGCGCCAGATGCGGCACGTTGCGCAGCATCTGCAAGGCGCTGTCGAGCAGGCGCTCGGCCACGCGCGACACACCGGTGAGCAGGCCCAACGCAAAGCCAATGCTGCCGCCGATGGCCAGGCCTACCGCCGCACGCCAGCTGCTGATCGCCAGGTGTTGCCACAACTCGCCGCTTTGCACCAGCGTGACAGCCGCACGCAGCACCGCGTCCGGCGCAGGAAGAATGCGCTGCGGCAACCAGCCACCGGAGGCGGCGATCTGCCAGGCCACCAACAAGGCCAATGGCAATAGCCAAGGCACTAGTAGATTGCCCAAACGACGCGAGCGGGTACTCATTGCGGAACCTTGATGATGTGGCGACGCATCGCAACAACGGCACGCATGTGCACGTTTGCGCGGGCCCGGCACCCATTCCCGATCCCGCTTGCGTTTGCATCTCTGGTCCCGCGCATCACTTGCCCGCCGCCTGTTTGCCCGCCGGCGATGCAACGGCAACCGCTGGCGCGCGCCACACCGCCGGCGCCACCAGCACCCGCTTGGGCAACAGGCGCTGTGCGTAGAACAGATCGGCGGTTGCCTGCTGCGCCTTGATGACCTCGGCGCTGAGCGGCTGCACGCTGGCCGGCGGGCGATGGGCCAGCGTGCGCTCGACCACCGCAGGCGACAGCCCGCTCACCTGCGCCAGCACGCGAATGCTGCCGGCGCGATCGCGCTCCAATAGTCCGTCGGCCTGATTGAGCTGCCCCATCACCTGCTGCACGAACGGGCCCCAAGCGCTGGCATAGCGCCGCGAAGACAGAAAGAAGCCGCCGGTCAATCCAAGCCCTTCGCCGTTGGCGAGCAGGCGCGCACTGCCATCCAGCGTCAAGGCCGAATACCACGGGTCCCAGATCGCCCAGGCATCCACCTGCCCTGCAGCGAAGGCTGCGCGTGCATTGGCCGGCGACAGATACAGCGGCGTGATGTCGCGCATGCTCAGACCCGACTTGGCCAACAAGCGCAGCAGCAGGTTGTGCGCGCTGGAGCCTTTCTGAAACGCCACCCGCTTGCCTTTGAGATCGGCCACCGTGCGCAGCGTGCTCCTGGCCGGCACCAGAATGGTCTCGGCCTTGGGCGTGGGTGGCACCCAGCCCACGTACACCAGATCGGCACCGGCGGCCTGCGCAAACAATGGCGGAATATCGCCGGCACCGCCCAGGTCGATGCTGCCCACGTTCAAGGCTTCCAGCAATTGCGGGCCGGCCGGAAACTCGATCCAGCTGATCTTGGTGCGCGGGAAGCGTTGTTCCAGCAAACGATGCTGCTTGGCGAGCACCAGGCTCGACACCGCTTTTTGATAGCCGATACGCAACTGCGCCGGCTCGGCCGCCCATGCGGGTTGCAGCCACGCGATGCTCGACAACAGCAACACAACAAACACAAAGCGGTAACGCATCGGAATCCTCCTCATTGCCAATCGGTGGACGGCTTTTCCCAGAGGTTGACGCCACCCTCGACTGCAAAGCGATCGATCTCGGCCAACTCTTCGACATTGAACGCAGGCGACTGCAAGGCCGCCACGTTTTCGATCAACTGCTCCGGGCGGCTGGCACCCAGCAAGGCCGAGCTCACGCGTGGATCGCGCAGCACCCAGGCCAACGCCAACTGCGCCAGACTTTGCCCCCGTCGCTGTGCGATCGCATCCAGCCCGCGTGCGCGCTGCAGGTTGTCCTCGGACAGATGTTCCGGCCGCAGCGACTGCCCGCCCGGACGATTCACCCGTGCATCGCTGGGCACGCCATTGAGGTACTTGCCGGTCAACAAGCCCTGCGCCAACGGGGTGAACGCGATCACGCCGACACCCACCTCGTCCGTGGCATCGAACAACTCCTGCTCGGCCCAGCGATTGAACAGGTTGTAGGCAGGCTGATGGATCAGCAGCGGCACCTTCCACTCGCGCAGCAAGGCAGCGATCTCGCGCGTGCGCGCCGCCGAGTACGACGACACGCCCACGTACAAGGCCTTGCCCTGCTGTACCGCGCTGGCCAATGCGCCCGCGGTCTCTTCCAGCGGCGTGTCCGCATCGAAGCGGTGCGAGTAGAAGATATCCACGTAGTCCACGCCCAGCCGCTGCAGGCTCTGATCCAGGCTGGACAACAGGTATTTGCGCGAACTGCCGCCCTGCCCGTACGGGCCTGGCCACATGTCCCAACCGGCCTTGGTGGAAATGATCAATTCGTCGCGATACGGCTTGAAATCCTCGCGCAGCAGGCGGCCGAAGTTGATTTCCGCGCTGCCATACGGCGGGCCGTAGTTGTTGGCCAGATCGAAATGGGTGATGCCCAGATCGAAGGCGGTGCGCAGCAAGGCGCGCTGCGTGTCGATCGGCGTGCTGTCGCCGAAGTTGTGCCACAGGCCCAGCGACAGCGCAGGCAGGACAAGGCCGCTGCGGCCGACACGGCGGTAGGCGAGACGGTCGTAGCGATCGGGATGTGCGAGATAGGTCATCAGAATGTCCGGTAGATCAGCGTGCGCTGAAGCGATTGGCGGGGCGTTGCAGCCCCAGATGATCGCGCAACGTGCGCCCCGCATAGTCACGCCGGAACAGCCCGCGTCGCTGCAGCTCCGGCACCACGTGATTGGCGACATCGGCCAGGCCGCCGGGCAGATGCGGCACCAGCACGTTGAAGCCATCGGCTGCGTCTTGCTCGAACCAGGCCTGCAACTCATCGGCAATCTGCGAGGGCGTGCCGATCAGGCTGTAATGCCCGCGTCCGCCCGCGATGCGCCGACCGAGCTGGGCAATGCTCAGTTGCTCCTGCCCGGCCAGCTCGGTGAACAACTGCTGGCGACTGCGCTGGCCGGTTTCGGTGAGCGGCAATTCCGGCAACGGGCCATCCGGCGGATAGCCGGACAGATCGAAGTTGCCCAACATGCGCGAGAGCAGCGCGATGCCCACGTCAGGCTCCACCAGCTCCTGAAACTGCTCGAACTTTTCCTGCGCTTCGGCCTGGCTTTGCCCCACCACGACGAACACGCCTGGCATCACCTTCAGTGCATCGCGCGAACGCCCGAACTGTTCCAGCCGCCCCTTGATGTCTGCATAAAACGCCTGCGCCTTGGCCAGCGACGACTGCGCGGTGAATACCACTTCTGCGGTTTCGGCCGCGAGCGCACGCCCGGGTTCGGACGAGCCGGCCTGCACCAGCACCGGATGCCCCTGCGGCGCGCGCGCGATATTGAGCGGGCCGCGGACCTGGAAGTGTGCGCCGCGATGATCCAGCACGTGCAACCGCGCCGGATCGTAGTGCACGCCGGCGGCGGTGTCGGCGATAAAGGCATCGTCGTCCCAGCTGTCCCACAGCCCTGCGACCACTTGCTGGAATTCGCGCGCCCGCGCATACCGCTCGGCATGCACGTAATGCGCATCGCGGTTGAAATTCAGCGCCTCGTCGGCGGCGTCGGAGGTGACCAGATTCCAGCCGGCACGCCCACCGGACAGATGATCCAGCGAGGCGAACTTGCGTGCCACGTGATACGGCTCGTTGTAGCTGGTGGTCATGGTGGCGATCAACCCGATGCGCTCGCTCACCACCGCCAACGCGCTGAGCAGCGTGAGTGGCTCGAACAGGCTGGAACGCGCCATCCGCGATGCCACCGGCCCGCCGGCCGCAGCCAGGCTGTCGGCGACGAACACCGCATCGAACCTGGCGGCCTCGGCAATGCGCACCATCTGCCGGTAATGATCGAACACCAGCGGATCGGCACTGGCGTGCGGATGCCGCCATGCGGCCACGTGATGGCCAGTGGCCATCAAAAACGCGCCGAGCGAAAGCTGACGTGCGGCGCTCATTGCAGCGTACCGTGGGTAACACCCGCACTGTTCAAATCGATATCGAAAACCATCACACGCATCGTCAAAAATCCTTGTGCAACTGCAGCCCGACATAGCGCTGATCGTCGCGCGGAACCAGCCGGTACACATTGCCGGTGGCGTTGGCCAGCAGCGGTGCATACGAGCGGTCGCCGAGATTGCGGCCAAGCACTGCCACACGCCAGCCATGCACGTCATCGGCCAGCGCGATGCTGGCGTTCCAGATCGCATACGGTCCCTGGATGGTCTGCGGCGTCTGGCTGAGGTCGTACTGCACGCTGTCCTGCCAGCTCACATCGCCGTTGAATTCCAGCGCCAGACTGCCGCGTAACGGCACCCGGTAACCGGCGCGCAGGTTGCCTTTCCAGTCCGGCGAAAACGGCAGCGGCCTGCCATCGACATTGCAGTTGGCCGCTGCTGCGGTGGGGCAGGCGAACCGCAGGATGCGCGCCTGCGTGTAGGCCAGCGATGCGGCCAGGCTGAGCCGCTCGGTGGGCCGATACTCCAGATCCAGTTCCAGGCCTTGCGTGCGCACCTGCCCGGCGTTGATCAAGCGCGTCACCACCTGCCCGGCCACGGTGTCGAAAAAGTTGGCCTGATAGTTGGCGTACTCGGTATGGAACAGCGCGACGTTCGCACTGAGGCGATCGTCCAGCGCACGCGCCTTCAAGCCGAGTTCCCAGGCGTTGGAGGTCTCCGGCTTCAGCGCCGGCGTGTCGCGCGGCTGCATGTTGAAGAACACGTTGTAGGCCGGGCCCTTGTAGCCGCGCGAATAGGTGAGGTAGCCGGTGGTCTGCGCATCAAAGTCGTATTGCAGGCCGGCGCGACCCGACACGCCGTTTTCTGCGGTGCTGCCGCTGCTCGCCGTGGAGGGCTGGATACCGGTGACTGCGGCTGTGGAGCTCGACACGCGCCGATGTTGATAGTCGAGCGTGTCGCGGGTGAAGCGCGCGCCCAGCAACGCGCGCAGATCGGGCCGCCAATGCCAGGTGGCCTCGCCGAACGCCGCATACGTTTCTGCACGCGTTCCGTAATCGGCCACGCCCAGGTTGCTGGCGGTTGGCGTCGTCACCGTGCGGCGATAGGTTTCGTCGTTGCGCGCATGCAGGTAATACAGCCCGGCCACCGCTTCCACTGCGCGGTCGCGCGGGGTCTGGATGCGCACTTCCTGCGAATACTGTGTGTAACCCAGATCGCCACGATCGTGCGAGGACGGAAACGCCGCGCTGCGTTGCGCAGTGCGATCGCCATCCTGGAACTGGGTGTTATCCCATTGCCGCCACGCGCTGATCGAGGTCAGCAGCGCCTCGCCGATGTGCTGATCCAGCTGCAGCGAGGCGCCCTTGTTGATGTCTTCCAGACGCGTGAGGTAATCGCTGTTGATCTGCCGGTTGTCGGCACTGGCAGTGACTGGCGCAAGGGCTGCGGCGAAGTCCGCACGCGTGCTGGCCACCACTACACCGCTGGGCGCGTCGCTGCGCGACTGCAGGTAGTCGGCGAGCAGCGTCGCGTTCAAGCTCGGGTTCGGGGTCAGGTCCAGCCGCAGCCGCGCGCCGGAGCGCTGGTAACCGTTGACGGTCTGTCCGTCGGCGACATTGCGCACATTGCCGCCGTACTCGGCCCACAACGCCGACACGCTGGCCTTGAGCACGTCCGGCACCAGCGCGCCGCCCGCACTGGCGCGCACGCGGTCTTCGTCGCCGCCACCGAAGTGCGCGTAATCCACATAGCCGCCGAACAGCTCCGGCGCAGGCTTGCTGACGATATTGAGCACGCCGGCCGAGGAGTTCTTGCCGAACAAGGTGCCCTGCGGCCCGCGCAGGACTTCGATGCGCTCGACATCGAGCAGATCCAGCGTGGCCTGGCCCGGCCGCCCAAGCACCACGCCATCGATCACCGTGGCCACGCTGGGTTCCACGCCCGGCGAGGTGGAGATGGTGCCCACGCCACGCAGGAACAACGAGGTGTCCTTGTTGGAGGCACCGGTGCGAAAGGTCAGGCTGGGCACCAGCGCCGGCAGGTCGGCCACGCTGTTGCGGTTTTCGCGCTCCAACGTTTCGCCCTGCACCACCGACACGGCCACCGGCACTTGCTGCAAGGTGGTTTCGCGGCGTTTAGCGGTCACCGTCACCGCGCCCAAGGTCTGCGCGGCGCGCTCCGGTGTCGCAGCAGCCTCGCCCACTTCATCGGCCAGCACCGGCGCACATGCCCACACCAGACTCCACGCCAGCACCTGCGGCCTGGCCAACCATCTCGAAGCAGCGAGGATCCTTGCAGGGGTCCGGTGTCGCGCAGGCATGTACGTCCTTTCGTGGCGTCGGCTGTCGTGCAGCAGCGTGGGGAGATTTCTTGCGAATTGGCGAGCGCCATGCATGCACGGCGACCCGGCCGCAGCGCAGGCCGACACGGCGCTGCAATGCAGTAGCGCATGCTGTTTGCAGCGGCCGCGAGCGTCAAATAACCAATGTTTAGGTGGTTATTCACTCACGCGCCGCCGCGTGTCGACCATCCGTGCCCAGCGCTCGCCAAGACCTTCGCTGCACGACACCAGCCCAATGGCGATAATGGGCCCATGGATGCACCCAAGCCCTGGCACCTCTATCTGCTGCTGTGTCGCAACGGCAGCTATTACGCCGGCATCACCAACGATCTGGAACGGCGCTTCCAGGCGCATCTGCGTGGCGCCGGCGCGCGCTACACACGCGCAAATCCACCACTGGAAGTGCTTGCCAGCCATCCGTATGCGGACCGCGCCGCCGCCTCGCGCGCAGAGTGGCAGCTCAAGCAGCAACCACGCGCGCGCAAGCTGGCCTGGCTGCTGGCGCAGCCGCACGACGGCACCGGGTCACAGCCCGCTGACGCTTCGCTCACGCCCGCCTAGCCGCGCGGTTTCTACGCTGTGGCGCCATCGATCGCGGAGCAGCGCATGCACTATCAGCTCTATTACTGGACCGGCCTGCAAGGCCGCGGTGAATTCGTCCGGCTCGCACTAGAAGACGCCGGTGCCGACTACACCGACGTGGCGAGAGTGGAAGGCGATGAAGTGATGAATGCCTTTCTGGAAGGTCACCAGGCCGGCGCCCAGCCGTTCGCACCGCCGTTCCTCAAGGCCGGCGACACGGTGGTTGCGCAGGTCGCAGCGATCCTGCATTGCATTGGGCCGCAGCTGAAGCTGGTACCGGAATCGGATGCATTACCCATCCAGGCATTGCAATTGCAGCTGACCATCACCGACCTGGTGGCCGAAGTGCACGATACCCATCATCCGATCGCCACCGGGCTGTATTACCAAGACCAGAAAGCCGAAGCGGCCAAGCGTGCCAAGGACCTGCGCGACAACCGCCTGCCCAAGTTCCTGGGCTACTTCGAGCAGGTGCTGCAGCAGGCCGGCGGCATCCATGTGCTGGGCGCGCACTCGTATGTGGATCTGTCGCTGTTTCAGCTGATCAGCGGGCTGGAATACATGTTCCCCAAGCGCATGGCAACGCTGTCGACCGATCTGCCCGGCCTCAAGGCCTTGCAGCAGCGCGTGGCCGAGCGTCCGCGGATTGCCGCCTATCTCGCATCCGAGCGACGTGTGGCGTTCAACACCAATGGCATTTTTCGCCACTATCCGGAGCTGGATGCGGCGTAATCGATACGGCTGCATCTCCTGCATCGCAACGCAACGCAAGTGGCACCGAAATCACCTGCTCCGATGCCGACGCGGGGCGCATGCCACCGCAGCATGCAAGGCCGCGCTCGGTGCGGCCTCATCCTTGCGTCGATCGCAAGCCGCCTCAACGTCCCTGCAGCAATGCCGTACGAATTCGCTGCAACTGCACCTTCACCGCAGCGGCCTGCGCCGGCCCCAGCCGCAACACGGCTTTTTGCCCAACCGACAGCGCTTCCAGCGCAGGATCGACAAAGCGATAGCGACCGCGTTCGTCGCGCACCACCTTGATCGGTTGCGCCGGATCCGGCGTGCGTAACAGATGATCGATCACATCGATCACGCGGTCGTTGAAGTAACGATCCGGCGCGCCGAGATCGGCATATGCCTGCTGAAACAGCGGGTAGAAGCGCACATAACTGCGCACCAACGCCTGCGCATCCACCTGGGTGAATGCCGCCACGTAAGGTGCATAACGCCCCGCATTGGCCTGATCGATCACAACAGCGCCGGCATCGGCGACCTGCAACTCACCAGGCACCGGCTGCAGCACCGAGACACGGCGGCTGATGCTGGGCTGGGTGAGATTGTCGATCATCACCACAACGCGCTCGATCAGATGCTTGCGTACCACGATCGACAACGTGCCATCGTCCTGCACCAGGTCCAGCAATGCCTGCCAGGCAGCCGCATCGCTCTGTGCCAGCGCAGGAATCGCGGCGTCGGCGGCATCGGCCGAAGGCACCTGCACCGGATGCCGTGGCCCGGCCGGCACGGGCGGCGCTGGAGTCACAGCGGCTGCCACAGCGCTTGCGGTCTGGCTGATCGGCGCAGGCAACGCGCCCGGCGCAGTGGATGACCCGCCAAACAGCCACCAGGCGGCACCGGCCACGATTGGCACCGCCAGCAGCCACGGCCAACGCGAAGACTTCGATTGCATCGTGAAACTCCTTACATCGACAACATCCATGGTGTGACCATGAGATGGCGCCGTGGTTCCATCGATTTAGTCGGTCGAGGGCGCGGTGCCCTCACCGCTCGCGAGACACGCCGTGAACCCATCCCTGGGGACTCGGTGGCGGCATCCACGCCGCCACACGGTCCAGCAATCGGCGAGGACACCGCACCAGACAGTTGGTCGGTCGCTTTTTTTCTTTAAAGCCATGCACACCAACACTCTCGACTGATCCTTGCCCGCCCACCGTCGCGGGACCTTACGCGGCATGGATGCCGCGTAAGAGCCTACATGGACGTACTTGCGGCGTGTCCTGCGATGGTGGGCGGGCAAGGGCCCTGCTGCCAAGCCGCAGACCGCAGGCTTCGGCTTCGGCTTCGGCTTCGGCTTCAGTTTCGGCTTATCCACATTACCTGGTCTCGGACCATAACGCCTGGCGTTGCCGCATCAAGCAACAACGCCAGCCGTCTCATATCCGCGAAGTTAGGTGTGCCCGCCGCGCTCAGCTTGCGAAATCCAACCGCGCATTCACCCAAGCCGCCACGATCGCGGTAGCCGCCTGATCGGCCTGTTTCGCAGGCAGGCGCTTCTCGCGCACCAGCCACGCTGCCGTATCGGCACGCACCTTCGGCAGCAGCGCGCGCAGGGCCTTGCGTTGTGTCGCCGGCCAATCGCTGTCTTCCCCGTTCCAGGCCGCAATCGCCTTGTCCGGATCGTCGCCGTAGCGCTTGCGCAGTGCAGGCGTCAGATACAACAACGGCGACACCGACGCGCGTAGCGCGATGATTTTCCACTCGGCGTAACTGGCGTAGCGAATGGTGCCGGCATCCTTGCTCAAGGCCTCGATCAACCCGGCGAAGCCCGCATCCAGCTGTTTCCAGCTGGCCATTGCAAACAGACCGCCCGGCGGCTTGCAGATCGGCGCGAACCCGTCGCGTGTCGACCCATACAGCGAGCCGAACGCCTCGTATGCCGGCTCACCCACCGCAGCGAAGATGAAGCAATGCACGTAAGGACGCTGATCGCTGTCGTCGCGCTCGATCCACAAGCGTAGCAAGGTCAAGACGCGTTCCGGTGCCTGCATGGCAGGCATGCCATCCACATCGTCGAGCAACGAGTCTGCAAACGTGTCGACCTTGCGCAATGCCTTGCGCGCACTCTCGAACCGCGCATTGGCCAGCGCTGCATCCACCCCCGCCGCAGGCACGAACTGATGCAAGTAAGCCAGCCACGCCGAGGCCAGCGGCGTGTCGTAGCCCTGCAACTGGCGCGCCGCGTCGGCAGGCGCCGTCGGAATGCTGGCGATGATGCGATCCAGTGCCTGTTGCTGTGCAGTCAGCGCCTTGGCCAGCACATCGGCTCTGGCCTTCAATGAGCGCTGCAGGCAGTCGTCCAGCTTGGCGTCCTGCGCGCAGGCATTGCGCTGGCGCAGCCACGCCCGTTGCTGATCGCGCACGCTTGCCACCGAACTGCGCGGCGTAGTCTCCACCAGCGCCCGATAGGACTCGTCCAACTGATCGTCCAGATTGCCGAGCGCCGGCACCGCACACAGCCGTTTTTCGACCGCAGTGCTTGCCTGCTTGCAATCGAACGAGGCCGCCCAGGCGCCGCTTGCACCGAGCAACAGGGCGCCACCAACCACTCTCCGCACCGCAGCCGAGCGATAGTTCATTGCAACGCCTCCTTGCGTGCAGGCAGCAGCGACAGCAGCAACAACGTCACCGCCAGCGCGACATAGGCACCGACGAACTGCCAGCTGATCACCCGCGCCAACCCTTGCAGCGACCACGGCAGATAGATGCCGCCGCGCGGGTCCACCGAATGGATCAAGCCGAACAGCGTCAGGCCAGCGGCCACCAGCAGAAACACCGCACCGCGTCGCAGCCGGCCATCGATCATCGCCGCCACCGCGGCGATCCACAGCATCGCGGTGATGATGAAACCATTGCCCAGCGCGAAGATCACCGCCACCTCCGGCAAGCCGTGACCATCGAGCTTGGTGGTCAGCGCACTCAATTGCTCCGGCGGGATCCAGCCAGGCGCCTTGATGGTCAGCAGGTACGCCACCGAAGGCAGAAAGCCCAACACCATCGCGCCCGCGTGATGCTTGGGCGTGGCCTGAAACGCCTGCGTGGTGATGTCGATCGACACGTACACGATGATCGGTGCCAGCACCGCCAGCGGCACCCATTGCACCAGCCCGCTGATCACACCCAGCATGCCGCCGATGCCGACGAACAACCCGGTCAGCAACGTATAGCCCGAACGCGCGCCCATGTGCTTGTACGCAGGCTGGCCGATGTACGGCGTGGTCTGCGCCACGCCGCCGCACACGCCTGCGACCAAGGTGGCGAAGGCCTCCACCAGCAGAATGTCGCGGGTGCGGTAGTCGTCGCCCGCCGCGCGTGCGCTCTCGCTGACATTGATGCCACCTACCACCATCAACAGACCGAACGGCAGCAGCAACGGCAGGTATGCCACCGTGGCCGGCAGGCCTTCGATAAAGCCCAGGTTCGGCAGCGGCAACACGATCTTCGGCGTCGCCCAGTCCGGCACTGCAAAACCCGGCGCACCCAGTCCGGCCAGTCCCAGCCCGTAATACAACGCGGTGCCGATGACGAAGGCGACCAGCACGCCGGGCAACTTGGTCGGCAACCGGCCCTTGGCCAGCAGCACGTACAACAGCAGGCCCAAGGTGACGAAGCCGGCCACCGGCGAACGCAGGGTTTCCAGCAGCGGCAGCAAGCCCATCAGCACCAACGCGATGCCCGCGATCGAACCGAGCAGCGCCGCACGCGGCAGCGCGCGCGTGACCGCGTCGCCAGCAAACGACAGCACCAACTTGAGCAGGCCCATCACCACCAGCGAGGCCATGCCGAGTTTCCAGGTGGCGATGGCGGCCGCTTGCGGATCCAGCCCCTGCGCCTTGAAGCCGACAAACGCCGGGCCGAGCACCAGCAGCGCCATGCCGATGCTGGTGGGCGCATCCAGGCCCAGCGGCATCGCGGTGACGTCGTCGCGCCCGCTGCGTGCGGCCAGCCGCCGCGCCATCAAGGTGTAGAGCAGATTGCCAACCAGCACGCCGAACGCGGTGCCAGGAAACATGCGTTCGAAGATCACGTCAGCGGGAAACTGGAATATCCCGATGAGCGCCATCGCGATGAAGCCGAGGATGGAGAGATTGTCGACGACCAGGCCGAAGAAGCCATTGAGGTCGCCGGCGACGAACCAGCGCGGCGATGCCGCAGTACGCGAGGAAGAGGCCGACATGGGAGCCAGGAAGCGTGGGGATCGGCCGATGGTAGCCGCTGCCCCGCATGCGCGACAGCGGCGCGATGGATCAGAGCGTGCCGTTGCGCTGGTCGATGCAAGAGCGCGCCCGTGCGGCGTTTGCCGGCACGCTGACGCCCGCAGGCGCTACTGCGTCCGCTCCTGCATCGCCGCAGCGACCTCGATCCAGCCGACGCTGTCGCTGCGGCCGGCACTGCGATAGCGCACCTGCACGCGCGTGGCATCGGCGCTGACATCCAGCGCGTCGGCCCGATCGCCCTGCACCAGATAGCGCTTGGTGCTGGTCGCAGTCGGCGTGGCATACAGCGGCAGGCGCGCCACCTGCACACGCAGCTGCACCGGCATGGGTGCCTCCAGCGTGGTGCCGATCTCGCTTGAAACCTTCGCCCCGCGCGCGTCGTAACGCGGCCACACCGAGAGCGGCATGCCATCGTCGATGCCTGGATCCAGCATGGTCTGGATATCCGGCGACGCGATCGGCTGCTGCGTCTTAGCCACATACAGGCGCCCATCGGCGGCGTAGCGATAGACGTCGGCGTACCACATCGGCCCACTGCGGCAGGAGCTGGTCAAGCTGCGCTGCTGCTTGTCGGGCGTCAGATTGAAGAAGCCTTCGCATTGCACCGCCGGGCGCGTGGGCGCGGTCAGCACACGAAAGCGGCGTTGCGCCGGATCGAACACGAACACCAGCACCGCCTCGTTGACCTGGCCGAGCATCGCCGACACCGCAAGATCCGGATGCCCGTCGAAGTTGTAGTCGTCGCTGTCCACGCCGGTGCCGCCTTCGCCGTCGTCCACGCTCGCGTCGAACCATTGCTCCTTGCCGCCTTGGCTAAACACCACCTGCAGGCGCGGGCCGACCAGTGTGGCGGTCGCACGCGTGTGCGCGTCGATCTGCACCTGCACGCTGGTGTCGCGTGCCAAGGACGCGAACGACACCCCGCCAAGCGCGGCGAACAACAGCGCCCGCGCAGCCCTCACACGCATTCGGCGCGGAGGTTCAAGGCGCGTGGTCAGCAGACTCAGAACGACACCTCAACCGCCTGCCGCGACCACAGCACCGACTGGTGCCCGGTGGCCTGCTTCCAGGCCAGGCGGATCGCCTCGATGTCATTGCGCCGCTGCGGGGTGTCCTCGTGCAGGATCACCAGCACCTTGGTGCCCAGCCGGTTCGGCTCCTTGGCGCCGCGGAACAGCCACTGCCCGTAGGCATCGAACACGGTCAGCCCATCCGGGAAGCGCGGGGTCACTTCCTTGTCCAGGAACGCGCGCCATTGGGTGTCGTCGATGGTGCGGGTCTGCGGGCGATCGGCCGGGCCGGTCTCCTCGCCCACGCCGAAGTACAGCTCGCTGCGCACCCAGCCGCGCGCTGTCGCCGGCCGCGCCGCATCGCCTTGCAGGCTGGCAGTGGTCGAGCCCGGCGCGCCGCCGGGAGTGGTGGCGCAGGCGGACAGCGCCAGCATGGCGGCAAGCAGGCAGGACGGCAGCAACTTCATCGACTTCTCCACAACGGGTATTTTTACGACGGATCGGGGGCGGGCTCATGCAGGGCCGGCATCAGCTGATGCCGGCGTGCGCGCACTGTGCCATCTCGCACGCGCCTGAACAACGCGATAATATCTCTCCATCCGGATGAATGTGGACGATCCGAACCCCTTTGCGCCCCTGCCCGGCCGGATGCCGACCGCGCGGCGCGTTCGCAGTTGCTGTCGCAGGAGAGAGAAATGACCCGCCCCACCCTTTCGGCCATCGGCCTGGCCGTCGCCGCCGTGTTGAGCGCCAATGCACAGGCCCAGCAGGCCGACTCCGGCGCCCCAACGCTGGATACGGTGATCGTCACCGGCACCCGTGCCAGCGACCGCACCGTGCTGGAATCGACCGTGCCGGTGGACGTGCTCACCGCCGAGGACATCCGCAAGGCCGGCGTGGTCAACGGCGAGCTCGGCAGCGCGCTGCAGGCGCTGCTGCCCTCGTTCAACTTCCCGCGCCAGTCCAACTCCGGCGGCGCCGACCATATCCGCGCCGCGCAACTGCGTGGGCTCTCGCCCGACCAGGTGCTGGTGCTGGTCAACGGCAAGCGCCGCCACACCTCGGCGCTGGTCAATACCGACAGCAAGATCGGCAAGGGCACCACGCCGGTCGATTTCAATTCCATCCCGATCAATGCGATCAAGCGCATCGAAGTGCTGCGCGACGGTGCCGGCGCGCAATACGGCTCGGACGCGATCGCCAGCGTCATCAACGTGATCCTGGACGACAACCCCGAGCGCGGCGAGCTGGAAGCCAGCTTCGGCGCCTACAACACCGATGTGGAGCCGATCAACCGCCGTGTCACCGACGGCCAGACCAGCTATGCCAGCGCCAAGGTCGGCAGCCTGCTCGGCGATGACGGCGGCTTCTTCAAGGTCGGACTGGAGCTGAAGAATCGCGAGGCGACCAACCGCGCCGGCTTCGATCAGATTCCCTCGTTCGAAGAACAGACCCCGGCCAATCTGGCCCTGGCCGGCCAGCGCAATTACGTGCTCGGCGACGGCGCCACCAAGGGCCTGAACGCCTGGCTCAACACCAAGATTCCCTTCAGCGCCAACGGCGAGTTCTACGCCTTCGGCACCTACAACCAGCGCGACACCGAAGGCGCCAATTACTTCCGGTACCCGGATGGCAGCGCCAACTGGCGCGAGATCTACCCCAACGGCTACCGCCCGATTTCCGAAGGCGAGAATCGCGATCTGCAACTCGTTGCCGGCGCCCGTGGGCAATTGGGCAACTGGGACTACGACGCCAGCGTCAACTACGGCCGCAACGACTTCACCTACCGGCTGCGCAATTCGCTCAACGCCTCGCTCGGCCCGGGCAGCACCACGCACTTCAAGACCGGCGATTTCGCCTTCGCGCAAACCGTGGGCAATCTGGATCTGACCCGCGTGTTCGATGCCGCCGGCGCCACCCATACCTTCGGCACCGGTGCCGAGTTCCGCCGCGAGCAGTACCGCACGCATGCCGGCGATCCGGCCAGCTATGCGGCCGGCCCGTTCACCGATCGTCCCACCGGCTCGCAGGCCGGCGGCGGCCTCACACCGCAGGACGAGGCCGATCTGTCGCGCAATGTGGCCAGCGCCTACGCCAACGTCTCAAGCCAGTTCGGCGACAAGTTCTCCACCGACCTGGCCGGCCGCTACGAGCATTACCAGGATTTCGGCAGCCAATGGACCGGCAAGCTGGCGGCGCGTTATGCGTTCGCACCGGCGTTCGCGCTGCGTGGCGCGATCTCCAACAACGTGCGTGCGCCCTCGCTCAGCCAGATCGGCTACGAAGCCACCTCCACCGGCTACGACGCCGCCGGCCGCCTGACCCAGGGCCGCCTGCTGTCGGTCAACAACCCGATCGCACGCGCGCTCGGTGCCACCGACCTGAAGCCGGAAAAGTCGCTCAATTACAGCCTGGGTTTCACCAGCAAGCTGGGCGATCACTTCGACCTGTCGCTGGACTTCTTCCAGATCGACATCGACGACCGCATCGCGCTGTCCGAAGACATCACCGGCGATACGCTGACCGATTTCGTGCAGCAGAACTTCGGCGTCACCGGCGTGCAGAGCGCCAGCTACTTCCTCAACGCCGCCGACACCCGCACCCGCGGCGCCGAGCTGGTCGGCAACTGGCGCCAATATGCTTTCGGCGGCGACCTGCTGCTGACCGGTACCTACAGCTACGCCAAGACCGAGTTGAAGAACGTCATCGGCACCCCGGCGCAGCTGCTGGCACTGAATCCGGACTACGTGCTGTTCGGCGTGGAAGAGAGCAACACGCTCACCGATGCCGCGCCACGCACACGCGCCGCACTGGCGGCCAACTGGAACAACGAGCACTGGAACCTGCAGACCCGCGTCAATCGCTACGGCAGCGCAACGCGCGTGTTCGACTTCGGCGGCGGCTTTGTGCCACGCCAGACCTACGGCGCGGAATGGCAGCTGGATCTGGAGGCCGAGTACCACCTGGGCACCCAGTGGACCTTGGCGATCGGCGGCCAGAACATTTTGGACAACTACTCGGACCGCTCCATCGACGACATCGCCTACTTCGGCAACCTGCCCTACGACGTACTCTCGCCGATCGGCAGCAATGGCGCATATTGGTATGGGCGGGTGCGCTACACCTTCTGATCGAAAGCGAGCTTAAAAGCCCCTCTCCTACGGGAGAGGGGTTGGGGTGAGGGTACGGGGCGAAGCCCTCGCAGCGTTCGAACTGCACAAGGCTTCGCGCGTACCCTCATCCGCCCCTGCGGGGCACCTTCTCCCGACGGGAGAAGGAAGCGCTGTTGCATAACCTGAATATCACACCGCTTTGCGCACACTAGCGTAATGGCAGACGTGCACTTCCCCCTTCCGTCGCCGCCATTGCTGGACAATGCCTGCGCATTGTTTCTGGACGTGGACGGTACCCTCATCGACTTTGCCGACAGCCCCGAGGCTGTGCGGCTCTTGCCCGAGGTCCGCGAGGCCATCGGCCGCCTAAGCGACCGCCTGCATGGCGCAGTCGCACTGGTCAGCGGGCGACCGCTATCGCAACTGGATGCCTTGTTCGCACCGCTGCTGCTCCCGGCTGCCGGCTTGCACGGACATGAGCTACGCAGCGACATCGCCGCACGCGCCGCGATGCCGCAGGACACTTCCGAGTGGCTGCACGGCTTGCATCGGCGCGCCGCCGCACTCACCCATCGACACCCCGGCGTGCTGGTCGAAGACAAAGGCGTCAGCGTAGCATTGCATTGGCGCGCACAACCGCTCGCCGGCCCGGATGTTCTGGCCTTCGCGCAACAGGAAATCGCACAACTTTCCGGCTATCGCCTGCAGCCTGGCGACCACGTGGTGGAATTCGTTCCCGAAGGCAGCAACAAGGGCCTGGCGGTCGAACACCTGATGCAGCACGGCGCATTCGCCGGCCGCACACCGGTGTTCGTCGGCGACGATCTCACCGACGAATTCGGTTTCGAAGCGGCCAATCGCCTCGGCGGCTGGAGCGTGCTGGTCGGCGATCGCGCGCAGACCAGCGCGCGCTTCCGTGTCGATGGCACTGCCGATGTGCATGCGTGGTTGCAACGCAACGCGCGCCCAGCCTGAGAGCCGCGCGCCTTCCCCTCTTCTCTTCAAAAGGATCGTTCGCACTCCATGACCGAGCCAAACCTGGATCTGGGCGTCATCGGCAACTGCAGTTTCGGTGCATTGGTCGATCGGCAGGCACGTGTGGTGTGGAGTTGCCTGCCGGCTTTCGATGGCGACCCGGCGTTCTGTTCGCTGCTCTCGCCCAAGGGTGACGGCGGCGACTTCGCCGTCGAGCTGGAGGACTTCGAAAGCAGCGAGCAGCATTACCTGCCCAACACCGCCGTGCTGCGCACCGTGTTGCGCGACAGCCACGGTGGCGAAGTGGAAGTGATCGACTTCGCACCGCGCTGGCGCAATAACGGGCGTTTTTATCGGCCGGTGAGCATCATCCGGCAGATTCGCCCCCTGGCCGGTAACCCGCGCATCATCGTGCGCGCACGCCCGTTGGCCGACTGGGGCGGCCGCACGCCGGAAACCACCTGGGGCAGCAATCATATCCGTTGGGTACTGCCGGAATTCACCCTGCGCCTGACCACCGATGTGCCGGTGCGCTTCGTCCGCGATGGCTTGCCGTTCGTGCTCAGCCACCCGGTCAATCTGGTGTTGGGCGTGGACGAATCGCTAACCCGCTCGCTCACCGGTTACGTGCAGGAAGCGCAGGAACGCACCGAAGAATATTGGCGCGAATGGGTGCGCTACCTGTCGATTCCGCTCGACTGGCAGGAAGCGGTGATCCGCAGCGCGATCACACTCAAGTTGTGCCAGTACGAAGACAGCGGCGCCATCATCGCGGCGATGACCACCTCGATTCCGGAAGCGCCCAATACCCCGCGCAACTGGGACTACCGCTATTGCTGGCTGCGCGATGCCGCGTTCGTGGTGCGCGCGCTCAATCGCCTGGGCGCCACGCGCACGATGGAGCAATTCATCGGCTATATCTTCAATATCGCCACCAGCGACGGCACCTTGCAGCCGCTGTACGGCATCGGTTTCGAATCGCAGCTGGAAGAGCACGAAGTCGACACCATGGACGGCTACCGCGGCATGGGCCCGGTGCGACGCGGCAACCTGGCCTGGATTCAAAAGCAGCACGATGTGTATGGCAGCGTGGTGCTGGCTTCGACGCAGCTGTTCTTCGATCTGCGTCTGAAGGATCAGGGCGATGCGGACACTTTCCGTCGCCTGGAGCCGCTGGGCGAGCGCGCGTTCGCGCTGCACAACGTCCCCGATGCCGGCCTGTGGGAATTCCGCGGCCGCGCCGAAGTGCATACGTATACGGCCGCGATGTGCTGGGCCGCCTGCGATCGCCTGTCCAAGATCGCCGACCGCCTGGTGCTGCCCGAGCGCAGCGTGTATTGGAGCGAACGTGCCGACAGCATTCGCGAGCGCGTGCTGACGGAAGCCTGGAGCGACGAACACGGCCACTTCACCGACACGCTCGGTGGCCACCGCCTGGATGCCTCGCTGTTGTTGCTGGCCGATATCGGCATCGTGGGCAACGACGACAGCCGCTTCGTGCGCACCGTGGAAGCCGTCGGTCGCGTGCTCAAGCATGGCGATGCGCTGTATCGCTACATCGCACCGGATGACTTCGGTGCGCCGGAAACCAGCTTCACCATCTGCACGTTCTGGTACATCGACGCGCTGGCTGCGATCGGTCGCAAGGACGAAGCACGTGAACTGTTCGAGCGCATTCTCTCGCGCCGCAATCACCTCGGCTTGCTGTCCGAGGATCTATCGTTTGAAGACGGCGAAGCCTGGGGGAATTTCCCCCAGACCTATTCGCATGTGGGTTTGATCATTGCAGCAATGCGCTTGTCGCGGAGCTGGCAGGAGGCGTCATGAGTCGTTTGGTGGTGGTATCCAACCGCGTTGCAGTGCCCGGCGAAAACCGTGCGGGCGGCCTGGCGGTTGGCTTGTTGGCCGCGCTCAAGGAGCGCGGTGGGGTGTGGTTCGGCTGGAGCGGCAAGACCGTGCGCGGCGATAGCGGCGGCATGCATGAGCAGACCGATGGCGACATCAAGTTCGTCACCATGGACCTCAACAAACGCGACATCGATTCGTACTACAACGGCTTCGCCAATCGCACTCTGTGGCCGCTGCTGCACTTCCGTCTGGACCTGGTCGATTACGACCGCGCCACGCGCGAAGGCTATATGCGCGTCAATCGGCTGTTCGCCGAAAAACTGGCGCCGTTGCTGAAAGACAGCGACACGCTGTGGATCCACGACTACCACATGATTCCGCTGGGCGCGATGCTGCGCGAGCTGGGTGTGGGCTGCAAGATGGGCTTCTTCCTGCACGTGCCGATGCCCTCGGCTGACCTGATGCAGGCCATGCCCGATCACGCGCGTTTGTTCAGCACCTTCTATGCGTACGATCTGGTGGGCTTTCAGACCCAGCGCGATGCGGAGCGCTTCAAGGCCTACGTGCGTCTGTTCGGCGGTGGGCGCATTCTCGAAGGCGACATTGTCGAAGGTCCGGGCGGGCGTCGTTTCAGCGCTGCCTCCTTCCCGATCGGCATCGATACCGAATTGATCGCCAACCAGGCGAAGGCCTCGGTCGGCAAGCAGGCGGTGCGCGACCTGCGCGAAAGCCTGCGCGGCCGTCAGCTGGCGATCGGTGTCGATCGTCTGGATTATTCCAAAGGCCTGCCGGAACGCTTCCAGGGATTCGAGCGCTATCTGGAGCGCTATCCGGAGCAATCCGGCAGCCTGACCTATCTGCAGATCGCGCCGGTGTCGCGCGGCGACGTCAACGAGTATCGCCAGCTGCGCGGGCAGCTGGAGCAGATCGCCGGCCACATTAACGGTGGACATGCAGAGCCGGATTGGACGCCGCTGCGCTACGTTAATCAGAACTTCAGCCATGCCACGTTGACCGGTTTCTATCGCGCCGCCTCGGTCGGGTTGGTCACGCCGCTGCGCGATGGCATGAATCTGGTCGCCAAGGAATTTGTCGCAGCGCAGGATCCGCAGGATCCCGGCGTGCTGGTGCTGTCGTTGCTGGCCGGTGCCGCCGATGAAATGAAAGAAGCGCTGCTGGTCAATCCACATGACCTCGACGGCGTGGCCGATGCGATCGCCACCGCGGCAAGCATGCCGTTGGCAACGCGCATCGAGCGCTGGCGGGCGATGATGGATCACCTGCGCAAGAACAACATCAACCACTGGCGCCAGCGCTACCTGCAGGCACTTGCAGATATCTGACTCCGGTTTCCGCAAGCTGTCAGCACCATGCTGTTGGCAAACAGAAGCGCTGCACACCGGCAGCGCCCCCCCTTCTCCCCTCGGGAGAAGGTGCCCGAAGGGCGGATGAGGACACGCGTGCACGTACAAGTCGAAATGTCCGAAACGCAAACCCCAGCTTCCAGAAATCTCCCCTCCCGAATGCCAAATCCCCGCCTCGCCGCCTGAGTCAATAACTCAATAGAACTACTGCAGGATCCTGCATTTGCCACCACACGCGAATGCACCCGACACCGCCTGCCACCCAAAGCAATCTCCAGCCGCATCGGATTTGAGCAATTCCAATGTTCCAGATGTACAGCCTGGAACGTTGGTTCTCATTCCGTCACGGACACGAGCGTGGTTGCGGTCTAAAATATTCACATGAGTAGCGCTGAGGACCCTGGGAGGGGCTGCGCGTTCATATCCTGACGTTCTTGTTTAGGGCGTTGTTCTTTAGATCGGGGCCGCCCTTTGCCAGCCTGTGATCTTTCTCCCTCCACGACTCGCCACCGTCTGCCGGTGCCTGGGTCCTTCCTGACATCTCAAAATGACTGATCAATCCTCAAAACGTGGGCTAGGCACCTGGTTGCTGGTGGCCTATGCGGTGGTGATCGCCGTACTCGGTGCGGTGCTCGCCTACGAAGGCGGCCGCCTGGTTGCCGTTGGCGGTTCCTGGTACTACCTGTTGGCGGGCATCGGCCTGTTCCTGGCTGGCGTCTTGCTGGCGCTGGGCAAGCGTGCCGGCCTGTGGCTGTTTGGCGCCACGCTGGCGGCCACCATCGCGTGGGCGCTGTGGGAAGTGGGCCTGGATGGCTGGGGCCTGGTCCCGCGTCTGGCCATGATGTCGATACTTGGCCTGGTGCTGCTGCCGTTCTGGGGCGTGGCGCGCAGGCGCATGCAGCCGTTGTCGGGTCTGGGCTATGTACTGGTGACCGGCGTGCTGCCGATCGTGGGCGCAGCGCTGATCCTGTGGCCGTTGCTGCTGCCGCGCAATGTCGAACTGGCCGATGCCTCCAAGCTGCCGGCCGAGAACGCAACGCCGTTCAGCCGCGCCAACGTGCCCAGCCCGGACGGCAACGTCGCGGCCAACCACGATGCCAGCAACTGGACGTCGTACGCCGGCTCCAACCTGTCCAACCACTACACTCCGGGCGCGCAGATCACCCCGGAGAACGCCAAGCAGCTCAAGGTGGCCTGGGAATTCCATACCGGTGATCTGAAGCCGGCCGGCTCCAAGCTGGGCTACGCCTTCCAGAACACTCCACTCAAGGTCGGCGAGCTGCTCTACATCTGCACCCCGACCCAGAAGGTGATCGCGGTGGAAGCGGCCAACGGCAAGGAGCGCTGGCGCTTCGACCCGCAGACCAACCCGAAGGCGATGGCCGGCGTTGCCGCCACCACCTGCCGGGGCGTGTCGTACTACCAGGCGCCGGAAGGCACCGCCGAGTGCCCGACCCGGATCTTCTGGCCGATGGTCGATGGCCGCCTCGGCGCGCTGGACGCGCAGACCGGCAAGCTGTGCGCAAGCTTCGGCAACAACGGTTATGTCGATCTCAATGCCGGCACCGGCAACACCAAGCCGGGCTTCGTCGGCCCGACCTCGCCGCCGGTGGTGATGCGCGGTGTGGTGATCCAGCCCACCGGCCAGGTGCGCGACGGCCAGGAAGGCGATGCGCCGTCCGGCGTGGTGCGCGGTTTCGATGCGCTCACCGGCCAGCTGCGCTGGGCCTGGGACCTGGGCAATCCGGCGATCACCGCCGAGCCGCCAGCCGGGCAGACCTACACCCGTTCGACCCCGAATGTGTGGTCGCTGATGTCCGCAGACGACGAGCTGGGGCTGGTCTATCTGCCGACCGGCAACGCCTCGGGCGATTTCTTCGGCAAGGGCCGCACGCCGCAGGATGAGGAATACACCGCCTCCCTGGTCGCCGTGGACGCGGCCACCGGCAAGGAGCGTTGGCACTTCCGCACCGTCAACCACGACCTGTGGGATTACGACATCGGCCCGCAGCCGAACCTGGTCGATTGGCCGGTCGCTGGCGGCGGTACCCGTCCTGCGGTGATCCAGGCCACCAAGTCCGGCCAGGTGTTCGTGCTGGACCGCGCCACCGGCGAGCCGATCATGCCGGTCAAGCAGATCGCCGTGCCGCAAGGTACCGATCACGGCGACTTTACCGCTGCCACGCAGCCGATCTCGCCGGGCATGCCCAATACCGTGGGCGCGCCGAGCCGCGAGTACGAAACCATCGTCGAATCCGATGCCTGGGGCATGACCCCGTTCGACCAGCTGGCCTGCCGCATCCAGTTCAAGCAGCTGCGCTACGAAGGCATGTTCACCCCGCCGACCCTGCAGGGCTCGCTGGCGTTCACCGGCAACCACGGCGGCATCAACTGGGGCGGCGTCTCGGTCGATCTGCAGCGCGGCATCATGGTGATGAACAGCAATCGCCTGCCGTACACCTTGCAGGTCTATACCCGCGAGAAAATGGACGAGCTGGGCGTGGTGTCGGTGTTCGACGGCAAGAGCAAGACGCCCGGCTACATGGCGCAGAAGGGCCTGGCCTACGGCGCCCGCAAGGAGCCGTGGATGTCGCCGCTCAACACGCCGTGCGTGGCACCGCCGTGGGGCTACATCTCCGGTGTGGACCTGCGCACCCAGCAGGTGATCTGGCGCCGTCCGCTGGGCACCGGTTACGACCAGGGCCCGATGGGCATCCCGTCCAAGACCAAGTTCGAGATCGGCACGCCCAACAACAGCGGCTCGCTTGCCACCGCCGGCGGCGTGACCTTCATCGGCGCGACCCTGGACGACTTCATGCGCGGCTTCGACACCCGCACTGGCAAGCAGGTCTGGGAGACCCGTGTGCCGGCCGGCCCGCAGGCCGCCCCGCTGAGCTACACCATCGACGGCAAGCAGTACATCGTGGCCGCCGTGGGCGGACACGACCGCATGGAAACCAAGTCCGGCGACAGCGTCATCGCCTGGGCATTGCAGGACGATGCGCAGGCCACGCCGGCCAAGTAATCGGCCGACACTGCGTTAGTGAGTGCAACAGATTGAACCGACCGTCGCGAGACGGTCGGTTTTTTTGTGGGGATTGGACGTGGGAATCGTAAGAGCGGTTGCGAGTGTCGCGGCTGATGGGAGGCATGCGCGCGCTTTTAAAACGCCTGCCGCAGACGATTCCAGCGTTAAATCAGCCAGTGATATTTCACCCGAAATTTACATTTCAAAACTCAGCGACCGACGCAGCACAACCGGTCCATCACTTACCAAACCGCACTGAAACCGCTTCCAAATCAATCACATCGGCGATTTCGTTCGCTTAGCGCCCACATTCCGACGAACGGCAATTTCACGCCGTCATGATTCGGGCTCAGCCGCCGATACCCCCATTGCAGCGTATTTCCTGCCGGACGCAGACCCATCCCAGATCACCCAGTCGGACCCAGCCTATGTTGCCTTCACACGATGCCACCGCTGTCCCCCGCCCATCTGCCGGCAGGAGCCTTGCGCGTGCCACCGGAATGGCCTGGCTTCCCGCCGCCGCGCACATCGGGCTGCTGGTACTGCTGACGCTCTACGCCGCCACGCTGGTGCCCGGTGGTTTTTGGAGCGGGCTGGGACGGATGTTGCCGGCACTGCTGGTGGTGGGCATCGCCAGTGCAGGGCTGTGGTGGTGGTCGCGCCGTCGCACCAGCGCACAGTTGCAGCAGGCGATCGGCGTGATCGCGGCGATGGGCGATGAGCGCTTCCAGCGCGTGGAGCTGCGCAATGCCTCCGGCGCGCTTGCGCCGTTGCTGCATGCGCTGCAGGCGACCCAGGACAAGCTGGCCATCCGCATCGACGTGATGGAACAAGGCCTGCGCCATGGCCAGTTCGTGATCAAGGCGCTGGACGATCTGGACACCATGATCCGCATCGCCGACGACGACGGCCAGGTGCTGTTCGCCAATCGCAAATTGCTCGCAATGCTCAAGCTGATCGAGCCGGATGTGCAGAGTTTCCGCCCCAGCTTCCATGCCGAAGGCTTCGTCGGCGGCAGCATCGGCGACATCTATCCGGACAGCCAGGCGGCGATCGACCGCATGCGCGCATTGACCGCTTCCAAAGCGGTGCGCGCGCCATTCTTCGGCCGCCAGATCGACTTCGTCTACAGCCCGATTATCGCCAGCGACGGCACCAAGCTGGGCACCATTGCGCAGTGGATGGACGTCACCGCGCAGGTCAACGCCGAGCAGGCGCTGATCCAGGTCATCGATGCCGCCGCGGTCGGCGATTTCAGTCGGCGCATGCAGATGGACGGCATGGACGGTGTCCTGCTGTCGCTGGCCCAGGGCATCAACCGCATCTACGACTCGGTGGAAACCCACCTGGCCGCGTTGGCACGCGTGATCGGCGCCATGGCCGAAGGCGACCTCACCCAGCGTGTGGAGGGCGATGCGCACGGCATCTTTGCGCGCCTGCGCGACGACACCAACCAGACCGTGACCCGGCTGACCGAGATCATCGGCGGCATCCAGGTTGCCTCCGACACCATTCGCCAGGCCGCGGTGGAAATCGCCGCCGGCAACACCGACCTGTCCGAACGCACCGAGCAGCAGGCCGCCAACCTCGAAGAAACCGCCAGCTCCATGGAAGAACTCACCTCCACCGTGAAGCAGAATGCGGAAAGCGCGCTGCAGGCCAATCGTCTGGTGGTGGGCACCGGCGAAGTGGCGCAGAGCGGCGGCAAGGTGATGGACGATGTGGTGTCCACCATGAGCCAGATCAGCACCGCCTCGCGCAAGATCGGCGAGATCATCGGCGTCATCGACGGCATCGCCTTCCAGACCAATATCCTGGCGCTCAACGCTGCAGTGGAAGCCGCACGCGCGGGCGAACAAGGCCGTGGTTTCGCCGTGGTCGCCTCGGAAGTGCGCGCATTGGCGCGGCGCTCGGCCGATGCGGCCAAGGAGATCAAGACGCTGATCGCCGACTCCACCGACAAGGTGGAACTGGGATCGGGCCTGGTGCACCGCGCCGGCGCGACCATGCGCGAGATCGTCGGCTCGGTGAAGCACGTCACCGACATCATGAGCGAGATCACCGCCGCCAGCGCCGAGCAATCCAGCGGCATCGAACAGGTCAACCGCACCGTCGCGCAACTGGACGAAGTCACCCAACGCAACGCCGCGCTGGTGGAAGAAGCCACCGCCGCTGCACGCAGCCTGGAAGAACAGGCAGTGGAGCTGGCCGATGCGGTGTCGATCTTCCGCCTGCAGCCTGCCCATAGCGGCAACGCAAACGTAGTGCGTGCAAGTTTTGGAAACGCGGCGGCGTAAGTCGTCGACGCACCGAATCGCGGAATCAGCGTTGGCGACAAGCAAATGTGCCGGTCCGCAGTTCCAGATCCAACACATGCGACCGAATAACCAGCCATCGTGAAAATCGGGGCGCTATCGTAGGAGCGTGCTTGCGCGCGATGAAGCCTTATCGGTAACGCCCATCGCGCACAAGTGCGCTCCTACGCGGAGCTCGCTCGCTGGGATAAGCGCTAATCCAGAAACCGCGCACGTTGCTCGGGGCTTGGCAGCATGCAATGCTCGGTGCGACCGAACCAGCGATAGCGATTGCGCGCGATCAGGCGATAGCCGATGTCGCGCACGCCGCTGGGCACCACACGCAACACAGTGGCCAGCCGCCAGATGCCGCCTAAGCCAGCCAGGACACGCACGATTGCATCGCTGTCGGTCCAGGCGCCGCTGGCATCCACCAGCAGGAACGACAGCGGGTCGTCCGGATCCAGACCGTGCTGCAACAACAGCGCGCGCCCGGCCTGGCCCTGCATTGCGGCAAAGCGATAACGCCCACGCCGATCGTGACGCAGCAGAAATTTGACCCAGCCATTGCACAGCAGACACACGCCATCGAACACGATGATTGCAGGCGCCGCGTGCGGCTTACCGCCAGGCGGCTTCACGCGACACGGCTCTGAATGAGACAGCGCCGAGTGAGACGACTCTGAGTGAGACGACTCAACGAGCGGTGGATCAACGCGGTTCAAGCCAACCCTCATAGCGAATGAACGGGCCGACCAGCGGCAGGTGCACGTCGACCAGAAATCCATAGCGACCAGCGTCGGCATGCTCGCGGCAACGCACCTGCTCGAACCAGCGCGCAGGCAAGGGAATCCAGCCGAATGCCCACACCCGGGTGGCCTGCCAGTACAGCGACTGCGTATCGGCGTGCAGCGCGAATTCGAAGCGCACCGCGCCCAGGTGTTCGCGCAAGCCGTTGCCGTGCCGCCACAAGCGCGAGTGCATCGGCAGGCCGTCAAAACAGCGATGCCAGCGCTCGCCATTCGCGTCGGCAAGAAACTCCACTTCGACCTCCACTTCGCCGCTGCGTGGCAACCGGCTCAGCAACGCCAGCACCGGCACCAACAGATGGCGACCGCGCTGGATCTGCGCCCGACCGGCAAAGGTCTGCCGCTGCTGCACCGAATGCAACGCACGCACCGGCGCAGGCAGCTGCGCGAACGCGCCCTTCCCCAGCACCTGCGCGAACAACGGCATGCTCAGGGCGCGATCCAGGCCAGTGTCGCCATGCGCCCGCTGCGGCGATCGCGACGATGCGAGAAGAAGCGTTGCGGCTCGGAAATGGTGCACAACCCGCCACCATGGATGGCGCCAGCCGGCACACCGGCCTGCTGCAGGCGCTGACGCGCCAAGACATACAGATCCACCAGCCAGTGCCCCGGACGCGTGGCGACAAATGCGCTCTGCGCCTGCGCATCGTGCGCGACGAAGGCGTCGAACACGTCCTGCCCGATTTCGTACACCTGCGGTCCCGCTGCCGGCCCCAACCACGCCATCACGTGCTGCGGCGGCGTGCGCATGGCCGCCACGCTGCGCTCCAGCATGCCGTCGGCCAACCCGCGCCAACCCGCATGTGCGGCGGCGACTTCGCTGCCATCGCCAGCGGCGAGCACGACCGGCAAACAATCGGCGGTGAGGATCGCCAGCACCACACCTGGCACGTCGGTCACCGAAGCATCGGCAACCGCTTCCCGCGCACCCGGCGCGACATCGTCCGCGGCACTGATCGGCTCGCCGGTCGCAACCGGCGGCGCAGCGAAGCGCACCACCTCCACCCCATGCACCTGGCGCAACCAGTGCGGCGTGCCTGGCAGTGCCAGCGCCTCGACCAGCAGCGCCCGGTTGCGCTCCACACGTTCCGGCACGTCGCCGTCGGCAGCGTTGCAATTGCCCAGATTGAGCGTGTCGAACGGCGCCTGCGATTCGCCCAGGCCGTAACGCAGCGTGGTCAGTGCGTGGATGCGCGGCGGTGCCGGCCAATTGGCCGGCAACACGAACGGCGCGACGGCTGCCACCTTAGCGGCGTGCCTGCTCGGCGGCGCGCACGCTGTCTTCGCGCAACGCGGTCATCAATCGCTGCAGATCCACCGGCACCGGCGCGCTGGCACGCACCGGCTCGCCGCTGACCGGATGCAGGAACTCCAGGGTTTCGGCATGCAACGCCTGGCGCTTGAAGGTGCGCAATTCATGCACCAATTCGTCGCTGGCGCCCTTGGGCAACTTGAGCGCGCCGCCGTACAGCGGGTCGCCGACGATCGGCGATTTCAGATGCGCCATATGCACGCGAATCTGATGGGTACGCCCGGTTTCCAGGCGGCATTCCAGCGCGGTGTGCGCACGGAAGCGCTCGCGCAGGCGGTAATGGGTGACCGCATCGCGGCCGTCGTCGCGCACCGCCATCTTCAAACGATCGCGCGGGTGACGGTCGATCGGCGCATTGGCGGTGCCGCCGGAGACCAGCGCACCCACCACCACCGCCAGGTACTGGCGATGCACATCGCGCGCGGACAGCTGCTCCACCAGCGCGGTCTGCGCCTGCACGGTGCGCGCCACCACCATCACGCCGCTGGTGTCCTTGTCCAGACGATGCACCACGCCGGCGCGCGGCACGGCCGCAAGGGCCGGGTCGCGGAACAGCAGCGCATTGACCAGGGTGCCGTCCGGGTTGCCGGCGCCCGGGTGGACCACCAGCCCGGCCGGCTTGTCGATCACCAGCACCTGGTCGTCTTCGTACAACACGCTCAGCGGGATGTCCTGCGGCTCGGAATGGGTCTGGATTTCCAGCACCACCTGCACCTGCACGCTCTCGCCGCCGCGCAAGGTGTCGCGCGGGCGCGCCATTTCGCCGTTCAGCAGCGCATCGCCGGATTTGATCCACTCCGACAGCCGCGAGCGCGAGAATTCGGGGAACAGCTCGGCCAGCACCGCGTCGAAACGGCGCCCTGCGGCGTTGTCGGGCACGATGGCCTGGCGGATGGACGGGTCGAGGGGGTCGGCAGATGGGTCGGACATGGACACAGGCACTCAGGCAAAAGCGGGAATTTGGGGTCCGGGCGGCGGGAGTCAGTCGCCGGACAGGCCACTAGGCTATCATCGCGCTCTCGTTTTCCTGATGCGTCCTGCCCAGACCCATGATCCGACGGTCCACGTTTTCCGCGCCTGCGCGCCTGATTGCCCTCATGCTGGTGATGGCGTTCGTCGTCACCGGTTGCCACCGCGGCGCCAAGAACAAGAATCCCGACGAAGGCATGCCGGTCGAGCAGCTGTACGGCAAGAGCCACGGCCTGATGGAGAAAGGCAACTGGGCCGGCGCCGAAGCCAGCTACAAGCGCCTGATCGCCCAGTACCCGTACGGCCCGTATACCGAACAGGCGATGATCGAAACCGCCTATGCGCAGTACAAGGCCGGCAAGCACGACGACACCGTCTCCAGCGTCGACCGCTTCATCCGCACCTACCCGACCCATCGCAACATCTCGTATCTGTACTACCTGCGCGGGCTGGCCAACAGCAACCGCGACACGGTGTTCCTGCGCCGGGTGTGGTCGCTGGACCCGAGCCGTCGCGATCTGTCCTCGCCGCAGCAGGCCTACAACGACTTCAACACCGTGACCGACCGCTATCCGAACAGCCGTTACGCGCCGGATGCGCGCAAGCGCATGATCGAACTGCGCGATGTGTTCGCCCAGCATGAGCTGGACAACGCGCTGTACTACCTGCGCCGCAATGCCTGGGTCTCGGCGGCCGGTCGTGCCAATTACCTGCTGGAAACCTATCCGCAGAGCGCCTACCAGTACGACGCGGTCGCGGTGCTGGCCGAGGCCTATACGCATCTGGGCAACAAGACCCTGGCGGCCGATGCGCGCCGCGTGCTGGAACTCAACAGCCCGCAGCATCCATGGCTGACCGGCAACTGGCCGAAATACCCGTGGGCCATCCGCAAGCTCAACCCGTTCGCTGGCGAGAAATCCGCCGCCAGCGGCGAGCGCAACTCGCAGATGAGTCGCGACTGAGACAGCGGACGCAGCTGAAGAGACAAAGGGGCCGCAAGGCCCCTTTTTCATTGCGGCAATGCGGATGCAGCAACACGCCTGCGATGGCGGCGTGCCGATTGCCGCAGGCCATTGCGGTGCCAGACGACGGTCACGTCTGATCCACCGGGCGACCGACCGTCCGCATGACGTATTCGCTCGCCGGGCCGGCACCCCACGCGTTCTCGCAGCCCTGAGCGCTCCGGCCTGCAGCGCTTGCGAGCACGTCGCCAGACCTGGCACCAGGTCACCGAACCGCCCGCACGCGCTGCCTATACTCGGCCTCGAAGAAGATCCGACTCCCCACCGGCGCCAGCCAAGGAGGCCGCATGTCTCGCTCCATCGTCTTGTCGATGCTCGCGCTGTTGCTGGCGACACTGACCGCGACCGCTATTGCGGCGCCCATCGTCTACGGCGTCAACGCCCACGACAATCGCCCCGGCTATGCGATGGCTCAGGCCGAGTCCCGCTTCAAACTGCTGGCCGCGCGCAACCTGCGCAGCTACCGGTTCGATGTGGACCCGCGCGATTACGCGACGCTGGATGCCCTGGTCCCGCTGGCGCGTCAGTACGGCATCACGTTGCGCCCGATGGTCTACCCGATGTCGCGCGAGATCGGCTATCAACTGGCGCGTCGCTATGCGGCCGACATCAAGGTCTGGGAGATCGGCAACGAACAGGATCTGGTGCGCGCCGAGGCCGATGCCCGCATCGCGGCGATGACCACGATGTATCTGGGCATGCGCCAGGCTTCCAACGAACTGGGCGCCGGCCTGCGCTTCACCATCAATATCACCGCCTGCAACAGCGACGACCACAGCGCCAACGCGCGCTGCCCGGGCGATCGTAATGGCTCGTTGTGGTTTCTGGCCAAGGCCAAGGCGGCCGGCTTCGACTTCGACCACATCAGCTTCCACTACTACGCCTTCCACCGCGATGCCGGCTACTGGACCGAGTTGTACCTGGGCCAGCTGCGCACTGCCGCGCAGACCTACAACACGCCGATATTCTTTAACGAGCTGAACTGTGCAGAGATCTATACCGGCAATACCACCGGCGGTGCGGCAGGCGATCGCGGCTGCTACGACAGCCTGGCGCAGTTGCTAAGCAACGTGCGCGCCAACTATGCCGACGTGGTGTCCGAAGTGAACGTGTACGAATTGCTGGACCAGACCACGATCCAGGGCGCCGAAGGCCACTTCGGCCTGATGTACGACCTGGCGCGGCCCAAGCCCACCCTGGACCTGCTCACCCGCTTCGCGCAACCGCCGGCCACCGCAGCGGCAGCCGGCGCGCCCGGCTACTGACCGGAATAGCCAATCGGGCTACGCCCGCCGGCGTAGCCATCCCGGCTACTGACCGGAATAACCATTGGTGATCGGATAACGTCGCTCGCGACCGAAGGCGCGCCGCGACACCTTCGGGCCGGGCGCGGACTGATGGCGCTTCCACTCGTTGAGCCGCACCAGCCGCAACACATGTTCGACCGTATCGGCGGCGTAGCCGGCGGCGACGATGTCGTCGCGCGACTGCTCCTGATCGACGTAGCGATACAAAATGCCGTCGAGCACGTCGTACGGCGGTAGCGAATCCTGGTCGGTCTGGTTGTCGCGCAACTCGGCAGAGGGCGGGCGCGAAATCACTGCCGGCGGAATCACCGGCGCCCCGCCCACGGTATTGCGCCACTTGGCCAGGCCGAACACTTCGGTCTTGTACAGATCCTTGAGCGGGGCATAGCCGCCGCACATGTCGCCGTAGATGGTGGCGTAACCCACCGCGTATTCGCTCTTGTTGCCGGTGGTCAGCAGCAGCCCGCCGAACTTGTTGGACAGCGCCATCAGGATCACCCCGCGGCTGCGCGACTGCAGGTTTTCTTCGGTGATATCCGGCTGGGTGCCTTCGAACAGTGGGCCGAGTGCGGCGAGCAGACCTTCGAATGCCGGCTCGATCGCGATGGTTTCCAGCTTGACGCCCAGCGCGCGGCATTGCTCGTCGGCCAGATCGTTGGAAAGATTGGCGGTGTAGCGCGACGGCAGCCGCACCGCGGTGACGTTGTCGCCCCCCAGCGCATCGACCGCCATCGCCAGCACCAGCGCCGAATCGATGCCGCCGGACAGGCCCAGCCACACCTTGGTAAAGCCATTCTTGCGGCAATAGTCCTGCAACCCGCGCACCACGGCGCGCCAGGCCAGTGCATCCATGCTCTCGTCGCCATCGTCCACCCACACCACCGGGGTGAAGCTGCGCTCGCCGGCGGCGTAGTCCATCACCAGCCACTGGTCGACGAAGGCCGCAGCGGCCGGATGCACGGTGCCGTCGGCATCGGCCACCACCGATGCGCCGTCGAACACCAGCGCGTCCTGGCCGCCGACCACGTTGAGATAGGCAATCGCAGCCCCGCTCTCGCGGGTGCGCTCGGCCAGCAATGCATCGCGCTGCGCGTGCTTGCCGCGCTCGTACGGCGAGGCATTGGGCACCAGCACCAGCTCGGCGCCGGCCTGCACGGTCCCGGCCAAGGGCTCGGCGAACCACAGGTCCTCGCAGATCACCACGCCCACCTGCACGCCCTTGACCGTGACCACGCAGTTGTCGCCATCCGGATCCACGTCGAAATAGCGGCGCTCGTCGAACACCGCATAGTTGGGCAACTCGCGTTTGCGATAGGTCGCTGCGATGCGCCCGTCGCGCAACACGCTGGCCGCGTTGTAGACCACGCTGCCGGCACTCTGCGGCCAGCCGACCACTGCCACGATCCCGCGCGTGCTGGCGGCGATGCGTGCCAGCGCTTCTTCGCAATGCGCCAGAAAACCGGGCCGCAGCAGCAGGTCTTCCGGCGGATAGCCGCTGATCGCCAGCTCGGGAAACAGCACGATGTCCGCCCCGAACTCGTCGCGCGCTGCCGCGATGAACTCGATGATGCGATCGGTATTGCGCGCCACGGCGCCGACCGGGAAGTCGAACTGCGCCATGGCGATGCGAAGGGTCTGGGACATGGGAAGGCCTATGCGAATGCGGCTGGAGAGGCGTGGCTGCTCCGCACCCCGCAACAGACCGGGATGCAGACCGGCGTCGCCGCCAAGCCTGCATTATTCCAGAAGCGCGCGAACCTGCCGCAGTCCGCCGCCGCGCGCACCGAACCGATAACGGCTCGCCACGGTGTGCGGATCCTGCAATGGCTACGCCCAAAAGCCGAACGCGCACCGATGCTGCGCGTTCGACACACAGCGGCAACGGCCTCAGTCCGCCGCCAGTGCCCGTACCACCATCGCGCTATCCACCACCTGCTCCATCCGCACGATCTTGCCGTCCTGGAAATGGTAAAGATGCGCAAACGAAGCCTGCATGGTCTTGCCGGTCTTGCGATAACGCCCGCAATACACGCCAAATGCAGCCACGCACTCGCCATCGGCCAGATAGGTGTGCACTTTCGCTTGATAGCCCTCCCACTCGCTTGCTAGACGCGCGAAGACATTGGCGAAGATGGCATCCGCGCCGACGTAGGTATCCGCATACGGGAACCCGGCCGCTTCGGTCCAGTGCGCATCGGCGGCCAACGCGGCGCGTAGGTGCCTGGCGTTTTCTTGCGGCGCGTTTTCGTAGGTGTTGCGGATGATCTCCAGCGGCGTCGTCATTGCATCAACCCCACTGCATCTCGCCGGTGGCGACCTTGGCGCCGATCTGCAATGCCACCGCCATACCGGCATCGGGATAGCGCGCGGTCATGGCCTTGATCAGGTCGGCACTATTGCCGTGCCTGGCCAGCTCTTCTTCGAACGCCAGCAGATAATCGTGCGTATAGGTGATGGCCGATGCATCGGTCGGCGCCCCCGGCACCATGTGCCCGGGCACGACCACCGAGGGCGACCGCGCCGCCATGCTCTGCAGCGTCTTGCGCCAGGCTGCGCGGCCTTCGGCACCGCGCGTGTCGGCCGTCCACACATGCGTGCCGGAAAACACCAGCACGCCACCGACGATCGCCTTGAGCGCCGGCACCCACACGTAGCGTCGATTGGTCAGACCGTCGGCATCGACGATCTCCAGTGCGTGGTCTTCCAGGGTGAGCGTATGGCCGTCGAACGCCTCCGGCATCACGATGTCGGCCAGGGTCTGCGGGCCGTTTTCCTTCAGCTGCGGGCCCCAGGTGGCCAGCTTCTTTTCGACATTGCCCTTGATCGCGGCAATGGTGGCCGAGGCGGCGATGACGCGCGCCTCGGGGAAGGCAGCCTTGATCGGCGCCAGGCTGAAGTAATAGTCCGGGTCGCTCTGGCTGATGTAGATGGTGGTCAGCGTCTTGCCGCTGGCGCGGATGGCCTCGGCCAGCGCCTTGCCGTCGGGCAGCGTAAAGCCGCCGTCGATCAGCACCGCATCGCGTGCGCCGGAGATCAGGACCGGCGCGCGGAAGAACCCATGTTCGCCGGCGGGGAAATGGTGATAGGTCAGTGTGGTCTGTGCAGCCATGGCGGTATTCGCTCCAAGGAAGGCCGTCGCGACACTCGCAACAGCCAGGGTTTTGATGACGTCTCGTCGGGTTGGCATTGGTTTTGGCCTTTTGGGATGGCGATGGTTTGAGGTGGAGTGGAACTAGGGCTGGAGTTGGGTTGGAACGCTTTGATCAGCGCGCGTGCAAAGCGAAGCCTGGGCCGGGGCAGCACGTGCGCCCGTGCCCTCATCCGGCGCTATGCGCCACCTTCTCCCGATGGGAGAAGGGAGCGAGAGCCCCTCTCCCGCCGAGGCACCAGGGCACGGCTTACGTGCCACTGGCGCGTGTGCCCTGGTGCGCCCGCACCACTGGCGCGGGCCGGGGCGCGGAGCGGGGGTTGGGGTGAGGGTGCGGCGGAAGACAGCACATTCACTGGAGACGTGTGTGGGTGAAGGTCCGCTGCGAGACAGTCAACCCCACAACGAGAAACCAGTCACCCGGCCGCCTAAAAATGCCCAGCATCCAACTGCCGCAGGACTAGATCGGGGTTCCCATAACCCGCCCCGACATCCAGCAACCACCGCTTGCCGGACGACTGTGCAACCAACGTCGGCACACCGCGCACATCGAATTCCTGCAACAACGCCAGCGCCTGGTCGATACGTGCCTGCGTCAGCGCAAGCAGCTGCGCATCCGGCGCGGCGATCTGCTCCGCGGCCTGCTCCAGACCCAGCGATTGCAGCAGGCCAGCCAGCGTGCCCAATGCAGTCACATCATCGCCCTCCACATAACGCGCCTGCTGGATGGCACCGAGCAACTGCACTTCGCGCGAGGGATCGATGTGTGCCACCGCCGTCAGCGCCAGCGTCGCCAGGCCGCTGTCGAAGCGCTGCTGGCGATCGCCAAGCACGCGCTGACGATACTGCTCGCTGAAAACCTGGCCGGTCAGCTGCGCAATGCGCTGATCGTTGGACCAGGCGTAGCCGGCGAAGGTGTCGTCCATTGCCCTGGCGCCAGCGCCCAGAAACAGGCCGGCGGGCAGCAATTCCAGGGTGACATCGGCCCGCGCCTGCAACGCCGAGACCACCGCCGTTGCGCCGTAGCACCAGCCGCACAGCGGGTCATAGAGGTAGTGAACAGTGGGGGACATGGCGGCGGCATCCAGTGGCGATGGATGCATCCTAGGCCGCCTCCGTTGACTCTTAAATCCATCCGCAATAAACATACCGTATGCCAACGCCACACAATCGAACCGAGTCCGGCCCCGGTGGCCTGGGTCATCTGCGCCGGCTGGCGTATTTCGTCGCTGTGGTGGAAACCGGCTCGTTTACGGCAGCGGCCGAGCGCCTGGGCATCACCAAGGCGGTGGTGAGCCAGCAGGTCGCCCGCCTGGAACGCGAATGCCGCACCTCGCTGTTGGTGCGCACGACCCGCAAGGTGCACACCACCGAACTCGGGCAGGCGTTCTATCAGCGCTGCGCGGCGATCCTGCGCGATACCGACGATGCCTTCGATACGCTGACCGACACCGCCGCCGAACCGTCCGGCCTGCTCAGGCTCACCGCACCGCTGGACTACGGCGTACGCGTGGTGGTGCCGGCCATCGCGGCCTTCACCCGGCGCTATCCGGCCTGCAAGGTCGACGCGATTCTCAGCGACCAGACCCTGGACCTGATGACGGCCAACATCGAGCTTGCGATCCGCGTGGGCTGGCTGGCCGAAAGCAGCCTGCAGGCACGCAAGATCGGTGCGTTCCGGCAGTTGCTGGTCGCGCCTTCCACGATGACCGCGCAGCTGGCCGGACTCACTGCGCCACAGGACATCGCCACACTGCCGTTCATCGCCAACACTGCATTGCGCGATCATCAGCGCTGGCACTTCGCGCATGCCACGCATGCGCCGCAGAGTGTGGACGTGCAGCCCGGCATCTTTCTCGACGCCACCCTCGCCGTGCGCGAAGCGGTCTGCCAGGGCGCGGGAATCTCGGTACTGCCGGATTATGTGGTCGCCGACGATCTGGCCGCAGGTCGTTTACTGCATGTGCTGCCGCAGTGGCAGTTGCCGTCCGGTGGTATCCATGCGGTGGTCCCGGCAACGCGCTTTCGACCGGCAAAAGTGCGTGCGTTCGTGGATGTGTTGCTTGAGCAGACGGCGCAGCAGCACGCCCTCTAAATCGGACGCTGCGAGCCGATCGAATTAGCCGATGAGCCACAACAGGCGACGGCGGCCACGAAGACGCTGACACAACGCGGCAATGAGCCATCGGATTTTGCAATCCAATATCGCCACCATAAAAAAAGGCCACCCGAAGGTGGCCTCTCTCACACTCACACGCTTGCGCGCGATGCGTGTTTCTTACTTCACCAGCGCAGCAATCGCCGCACCCAGATCGCCCGGCGAACGGACGGTCTTGACGCCGGCAGCTTCCATCGCCGCGAACTTGCCTTCGGCCGTACCCTTGCCGCCCGATGCGATCGCACCGGCGTGGCCCATGCGCTTGCCGGCCGGAGCCGAGGCACCGGCGATGAAACCGACCACCGGCTTCTTCACGAACTGCTTGATGTACTCGGCACCGGCTTCCTCGGCGTCGCCACCGATCTCGCCGACCATGATGATGCCTTCGGTCTGCGGGTCTTCGTTGAACAGCTTGAGGCAGTCGACGAAGTTCAGGCCGTTGATCGGGTCGCCGCCGATCCCGATGCAGGTGCTCTGGCCCAGGCCCACTTCGGTGGTCTGCTTGACCGCTTCATAGGTCAGGGTGCCCGAGCGCGACACGATGCCGATCTTGCCCGGCTTGTGGATGTGGCCCGGCATGATGCCGATCTTGCACTCGCCCGGGGTGATCACGCCGGGGCAGTTCGGCCCGATCAGCACGGTGTCCGGATGGGCACGGGTCAGCACGTTCTTGACGCGCAGCATGTCCAGCACCGGGATGCCCTCGGTGATGCAGACGATGACCTTGATGCCGGCCGCAGCCGCTTCCAGGATCGCATCGGCCGCGTACGGCGGCGGCACGTAGATCACCGAAGCGTCAGCGCCGGTGGCAGACACAGCATCGGCCACGGTGTTGAACACCGGCAGGTCGATATGCGTGGTGCCGCCCTTGCCCGGCGTCACGCCGCCGACGACCTGGGTGCCGTACTCGATCATCTGAGTGGCGTGGAAGGTGCCCTGCTGGCCGGTGAAGCCCTGCACGATCACCTTGGTGTTCTTGTTAATCAAAACGGACATGGATAGTTCCTTCGGTGTCGTGAATCAGGCGGCGTTCTTGACAGCTTCAACGACTTTCTTGGCACCGTCGTTGATGTTGTCGGCCGGGATGATGGCCATGCCGCTGTCGCGCAGCAGTTGCTTGCCTTCTTCCACGTTGGTGCCTTCCAGGCGCACCACGACCGGAACCTTGACGCCCACTTCCTTGACCGCGGCGATGATGCCCTCGGCGATCATGTCGCAGCGGACGATGCCGCCGAAGATGTTGACGAAGATGCCTTCGACCTTGTCCGAGGACAGGATCAGCTTGAATGCCTCGATGACGCGCTGCTTGTTGGCGCCGCCGCCCACGTCCAGGAAGTTCGCCGGCTCGCCGCCGTTGAGCTTGATCACGTCCATGGTGGCCATGGCCAGGCCTGCGCCGTTGACCATGCAACCGATGTTGCCGTCCATGGTGACGTAGTTGATGTCCAGCTCGGACGCGGTCACTTCGGTCTCGTCTTCCTGCGTCTTGTCGCGCATGGCGACCAGCTGCTTCTGACGGAACGCGGCGTTGTCGTCGCTGTCGAACTTGCCGTCCAGCGCGTACAGGTTGCCGTCGTCCAGGATCGCCAGCGGGTTGATTTCAACCAGCGCCAGATCCTTTTCGTTGAACAGCTTGTACAGGTTCACCATGATGCTGGCGAACTGGCCGGCCTGCTTGGCGGTCAGGCCGAGCTTGAAGCCGAAATCGCGGCCGTGGTAGCCCTGCACGCCTTCGACGAAGTCGACGTTGAGCGCGTGGATCAGTTCCGGGGTTTCGGCAGCGACCTGCTCGATTTCCACGCCGCCTTCCGAAGAAGCGATGTAGGTGATGGTCTTGGTGCCACGGTCGACCAGCACCGACAGGTACAGCTCCTTGACGATCTCACCGGCGGTGGTCACCAGCACCAGGTTGATCGGCAGCTCGACGCCGGCGGTCTGATAGGTGGACATCTTGGTGCCGAGCATCTTGGCTGCTGCGGCCTTCACGTCGTCGGTGGTCTTGCAGAACTTGACGCCGCCAGCCTTGCCGCGGCCGCCCGCGTGGATCTGCGCTTTCACCATCCAGGGGCCCTTGCCCAGGGAACTGGCGGCTTCGACCGCTTCGTCCGGAGTAGCCGCGACCTTACCGGCCGGGACGGGAATGCCGTACTCGGCAAGCAGCTGTTTTGACTGGTATTCGTGGAAATTCATGCGTCACCGTGGGAAAAGGAAACGACCGCTGCGTGCAACGCAGACCGCCAGGGCGGCACGTCAAGAGACGCGAACGGGCCGCCTATTGTGGCTGACCGCGCCGTGCGGCGCAAAATTCGACGATCGTGCCGGCCCGATTGCAGCGCTTGCACGCCGCGCCGTAGTGTGCGCACGTGCTGCGCGCACCGCGCACCTGCCTATACTCGCGGCTCGTTCCAGCGGGGGAATCGGTTTGCCATCCAGCGCATCGCTTATCGACCGGTTCCAGTCAGCGCCGCAGCGCGAGCTGTACTTTTTTTCGCTGTACCGGGTGCTGGTGGCGGGCCTGATCGCCGCACTGGTGTTCAGCCCCTTGTCCGATGCCATCCCCGAGCCGCGCTACCCGCGTCTGGCCGCCGGTGTGGCGATCGGGTATCTCTGCATCGCCGTGCCGCTGCTGTTCGGGGGCCGCAGCGAGCGCAGGCTGACCACCACCGTGTTCTGTTCGGTGCTGGCCGACATCCTTGCCGCCACCCTGGCCACGCACGCCCTGCCCGGCGCCAGTGCCGGCATCGCGATGATGTTGCTGTTCAATGTCGCCGCCGCCTCGCTGCTGCTGCGCCTGCGCTACGGCATGAGCATCGCGGTGCTCGCCAGCGGCGCCATCGTGCTGGAATACCTGTGGACCCTGCTCGAAGGCGGCGGCGCCGCCCGCCCGGTGGCCGAACTGGCCATGTTCGCCACCAGCTATGTCGCGGTGGCCTTCATCTGCGAACAGATCGGCTCGCGCGCGCGCCGCAACCAGGTGCTGGCGGAAGAACGCGGCGCACAGGTCGCCAACCTCTACGAGATCAACGAACTGATCATCCGCCGCATGCGCACCGGCGTGCTGGTGGTCGATACGCACAACCACATCACCCTGGCCAACGAAGCGGCGCTGGCGCTGCTGGGCGATGGCGACCAGCGCAACGCCCCGGCCGACCTGTCGCTGGCCGCACTCACCCCGGAACTGGCGCGCCGCCTGCAACGCTGGCGCAGCGGCTGGCGCCAGGAAGAGCCCCCCCTGCAGCTGGGCGCCGACCGCCCGGAAGTGCAGCCGCGCTTCGTGCGCCTGCTCGCCGACAGCGACCTGGTACTGATCTTTCTGGACGACGCCACGGTGGTGTCGCGCCGCGCCGAATCGCTCACCCTGTCGGCAATGGGGCGCTTTTCTGCCAGTCTGGCGCACGAAATCCGCAACCCGCTCGCCGCAATCAGCTACGCCTCGCAGTTGCTGGAAGAATCCCCGGACATCGGCGATGCCGACCGCCGCCTGCTGCAGATCATCCACCAGCAATGCCAACGCACCAACGGCATCGTCGAAAGCGTGCTCGCACTGGCCCGGCGCGAGCGCGCCAACCCGGACAACCTGGATCTGGCCGCATTCGTGCGCCGCTTCGTGGTCGAGTACCGGCAGACCCTGTCGATGGAAACCGACATTCTGGAAGCCAGCATCCAGGGCGCCTCGGTGCATGCGCTGGTCGACCCCAAGCACCTGCACCAGATCCTGACCGCACTGGTCCACAACGCACTCAAGTACGGCCGGGTCATGGACGAACCGGCGCGGGTCAAGCTGCGCGTGGAGCGCCTGGAGCGCATGGCGGTGATCGATGTCATCGACCGCGGGCCCGGTATTCCGGAGACGGTGGCCGCACAACTGTTCCGCCCGTTCTACACCACCTCCGAGCACGGCACCGGGCTCGGCCTGTACATCGCCCAGGAACTGTGCCGCGCCAATCAGGCGCAACTGGATTACGTCTCGGTGCCGGGCGGCGGCGCGTGTTTCCGGATCCTGTTGCAGGGGCCCAATGGCCTGCTTGGGAAGTGAGCGATTGCTGCGCCGCATTGCCTGCAACGCGGACCCAAGGTGATAGCGCGACGCATTGATGAACGGACGTGTGTAGTGGCTCTGCGTGAGCGCAAACCCCGACGACAATTGTCGTCCGTCATCGCGCTGGGCTATCGTGCGCACCATGAGCGAACCCAAAAATGCCTTGGTTGTCGATGACGAGCGTGATATCCGCGAGTTGCTTGTTCTCACCCTGGGCCGGATGGGCCTGCGCATCAGCACCGCGGCCAACCTGGCCGAAGCGCGCGAGCTGCTGGCCAACAACCCCTACGACCTCTGCCTGACCGACATGCGCCTGCCAGACGGCAACGGCATCGAACTGGTCACCGAAATCTCAAAACAGTATCCGCAGACCCCGGTGGCGATGATCACCGCGTTCGGCAGCATGGACCTGGCGGTGGAAGCGCTGAAGGCTGGCGCCTTCGACTTCGTCAGCAAGCCGGTGGACATCGGCGTGCTGCGCGGCCTGGTCAAGCACGCGCTGGAATTGAACAACCGCGACCGCCCCGCCCCACCGGCGCCGCCACCGGAACAGGCCAGCCGCCTGCTCGGCGACTCCGGTGCGATGGAAGGCCTGCGCGCCACCATCGGCAAGGTCGCGCGCAGCCAGGCGCCGGTCTATATCGTCGGCGAATCGGGCGTGGGCAAGGAGCTGGTCGCACGCACCATCCATGAGCAGGGCGCACGCGCGGCCGGCCCGTTCGTGCCGGTCAACTGCGGCGCCATTCCCGCCGAACTGATGGAAAGCGAATTCTTCGGCCACAAGAAGGGCAGCTTCACCGGCGCGCATGCCGACAAGCCCGGGCTGTTCCAGGCCGCGCATGGCGGCACGCTGTTCCTGGACGAAGTGGCCGAATTGCCGCTGCAGATGCAGGTCAAGCTGCTGCGCGCGATCCAGGAAAAATCGGTGCGCCCGGTCGGCGCCTCCAGCGAGTCGCTGGTGGACGTACGCATCCTCTCGGCCACCCACAAGAACCTCGGCGACCTGGTCTCCGACGGTCGTTTTCGTCACGACCTGTACTACCGCATCAACGTGATCGAACTGCGCGTCCCGCCACTGCGCGAACGCAGCGGCGACCTGCCGCAACTGGCCGCCGCCATCATCGCGCGCCTGGCGCACAGCCACGCCCGCCCGATTCCGCTGCTGACCCAATCCGCGCTCGACGCGATGGACCACTACGGCTTCCCCGGCAACGTGCGCGAGCTGGAAAACATCCTCGAACGCGCCCTTGCCCTGGCCGAAGACGACCAGATCAGCGCCAGCGACCTGCGCCTGCCCGCCCACGGCGGCCACCGCCTCGCCGCCAGCCCCGGCAGCGCCGCCATCGAACCGCGCGAAGCCGTCGTCGACATCGACCCCGCCTCGGCCGCCCTGCCCTCCTACATCGAGCAACTCGAGCGCGCCGCGATCCAGAAAGCGCTGGAAGAGAATCGTTGGAACAAGACCAGAACCGCCGCGCAGCTAGGTATCACGTTTCGTGCGCTGCGCTACAAGCTCAAGAAGTTGGGGATGGAGTGAGGGGTGGGTGGCGCTAACGGACCTCCCTTCTCCCCTCGGGAGAAGGTGCCCGAAGGGCGGATGAGGGTACGTCGGCATGGCCGCCACACCCCTTTCAAAACTTAGCCAACAAGAGAACAGGGCAACCACTCAATCCTTGGTCACCCGATTGATCTCAGCCAGGCTCGTCACCCCATGCGCCGCCTTCACCAGCGCCGACTGCCGCAGATCGCGGATGCCGATCTTCTGCGCGGCCTCGGCGATCTGCATCGCGTTGCCGCCTTCCAGCACGATCGCGCCGATCTCTTCGGTCATCGGCATCACCTGATAGATACCGGTACGGCCCTTATAGCCTTCGGTGCACTCGTCGCAGCCGACCGCTTCGTATAGCTCGATACCGGCAGCGAGCTGCTCTGCAGTGAACCCTTCCGCAAGCAACGCATGCTCGGGCAAGGTCGATTTGCGCTTGCAGTTGTTGCACAGGCGCCGCGCCAGACGCTGCGCGATCACCAGGGTCACCGACGAGGTGATGTTGTACGGCGCGATGCCCATGTTCATCAAACGCGCGATGGTCTGCGGCGCGTCGTTGGTGTGCAGCGTGGACAGCACCATGTGACCGGTCTGCGCGGCCTTGATGGCAATCTCGGCCGTCTCCAGGTCGCGGATTTCGCCGACCATGATGATGTCCGGGTCCTGGCGCAAAAACGAGCGTAGCGCCGCGGCGAAGGTCATGCCGCGCTTGTTGTTCTGCTGCACCTGATTGACGCCGGGCAGGCGGATTTCTACCGGGTCCTCGGCGGTGGAGATATTGCGCGTCTCGTCGTTGAGGATGCCCAGCGCCGTATACAGCGACACAGTCTTGCCCGAACCGGTCGGCCCGGTCACCAGCACCATGCCGTAGGGTTTGTGGATCGCCTCCAGGAACAGCTTCTGCTGGTCCGCCTCGTAGCCCAGCTTCTCGATGCCCAGCTTGGCCGCGCTGCCGTCAAGGATACGCAGCACCACCTTCTCGCCGAACAAGGTCGGCAAGGTGCTCACGCGGAAGTCGATCTGCTTGGTCTTGGACAGGTTGAGCTTGATGCGCCCGTCCTGCGGCACCCGCTTCTCGGCAATGTCCAGCTGCGACATCACCTTCAGGCGCGCCGCGATGCGCTGGTTCAGCTTTACCGGTGCCTTGGCCACATTCTTCAGCAGCCCATCGATCCGCAGCCGCACCCGGTAGTCGTCTTCATAGGGCTCAAAATGGATGTCGGAGGCTCCCCGCCGGATCGCATCCACCAGCACCTTGTTGACGAACTTCACCACCGGCGTGTCGTCGCCCTTGGCATCGACCCCGGAATCCCCGCCGGCGCCCATGTCCTCGTCACCGGCCGACACGTCCAGGTCGCCCATCCCCTCGTCATCGTCCCCGAGCGACGAGCCCAACGACGCGTTGCTGGCCTGCCACTGCTCCAAGGTGCGACGGATCTGGTCCTCGTCGACCAGGATCGGCTCGACCACCAGGTTGGTATGAAACTTGATGTCGTCCAGCGCCCGGGTCTGGGTCGGGTTGCTCACCCCCACGAACAACCGGTTGCCGCGCTTGAAAAGCGGCAGCACTTGGTACTTCTGGAGCAACTCCTCACTGACCAGCTTGACCGCGTTCTGGCTAGCATCGAACACGGAAACGTCCATCAGGGGCATGCCGAACTCGACTGCATTTGCAGCGGCAAGCTGGGATGCAGTGACCAGCTTTTTCTCTGCAAACCATTGTGGCAGCGGGACTCTTGCCGCCCCGGCTTGGTCCATGGCAGTACGTGCAGCAGCTTCATCCAGCGCACCGTCCTGAACCAATCGACGAGCGATACCCGTAATACCAACCAAGTTTGCAGTTAGCGCAGCGGTCATAGATCCCACTTCCCCTAGAATTCCACCGCACTATATCAACTCGCAAGGTACGATCCCAACACGTAACCACCGATTTTTTGCGCATCGAAGGGGATCGCGCAACTCTTTAGACCTGCGCCGAGCAGACGCATTCGAGACCTCAACTGCCTAGCCATCTACTCTGGCTCAAGTGTAGCCAGCCAAGGGGGGATGCCTCTAGAATCAACCAAAGGGCCACTTGGGGATAACGTCTTGAAAAAAATAAGTATAGTCTTGCCCGCGAAGAATGAAGCAGAGGGGCTTAGGAAGACGCTCCCCAAGCTTAAGGCGCATTTTCCGAACGCCGAAATAATCGTCATCGACGATGGCTCCACTGATACCACGGCGCTAATCGCCCAAGAATCAGGAGTTATTGTTTCAAGCAGTCCATATTCAATGGGAAATGGAGCTGCAATCAAGCGCGGCGCAAGAATGGCGACAGGGGAAATCTTAGTATTCATGGATGCCGATGGTCAGCACGACCCTGCTGATATCGCCCGACTACTGAATAAGCTCAACGAAGGTTATGACATGGTAGTCGGGGCACGGGACGGTTCTGGACAAGCAAATAAACATCGCGGCGCAGCCAACTTGTTCTACAATTGGTTGGCCAGCAAAATGACCGGCTTTGATGTCAAAGATCTAACATCAGGCTTCCGCGTCGCACGATCAAAACGCTTTCGGGAATTTATTCACCTACTCCCTAATGGTTTTAGCTACCCGACAACAAGCACGATGGCATTCTTTAGGAGTGCTTACCCGGTCGCATACGTTCCCATTCCCGTGGCAAAAAGAGTAGGAACCGCAAGTCACATCAGACCAATCAAAGATGGAATTCGCTTTTTATTGATAATATTCAAGATTGCAACGCTTTACTCCCCCTTAAAATTGTTTGCGCCAATATCTATTGGTTTTTTTATTACGGGCCTGGCTTATTATTCTTGGACATATATAACCACCGCCAGATTTACAAACATGAGCCTACTCCTTTTTAGCGCCTCAGTGATAATATTCCTCATCGGCCTCATTTCAGAACAAATCACATCATTGACATATCGCAAAGATGAGTAACTCCGAAGGCCACCCTCAACGCATTTTGATCGCAGGATATTATGCAGGCGGCTCAGGATACCCCAACGGAGAAGTGACACAGGAAATACTAGAAAACATCCGTAACACAATCGTCATAGATTGTGGCCACGCGATGCCGCTCGGCACAAAGCTTTGGAAGTCATCTGAAAGGTCTTTTCTTGGAAAACTGCGGACCTCATGGATACTCTTGACCCAGAATTTTCGCAGTGCATTTAAAATCATGCGCATCAAAAAGCACGGAGATATAGTTTACGTAAGGTATCCCGCAGTATTTTTCCTCATATTAATGTCAGCGATACCCACCAAGTTTCGCCCCACCTTAGTCGCAGATGCATTCATTTCGCTATGGGAATCCTGGTCCGTCAACCGAGCTAAAGGCTCTAAAATATTTGCGAGGATGCTTTTTACAATTGAGCGAATTGCACTGGCTACCTGCACAAGAATCATCGTCGATACAACAGCCAACTCAACTTTTATCGCAAAAACATTTTCCATTCATCAAGGAAAGATTAATGCCATGCCTCTTGGACTGAAATTCATTCAAGACAAACGGCATATCCAGAATCCCAGCAGTCAAACAGTTACATCGATACTTTTCGTTGGCACTTTCATTCCCCTCCATGGCATCAGCGTTATTATTGAGGCGATGAAATTGCTACGTGATTATGAAGATTTGAAATTTAAGTTCATAGGCGACGGCAGTGAAGCCTACAAGCTAGAAGCCGCTATAAAAAATAATCAAAGTTTTCCTAACGTGGAGTGGATTAGAACGTGGCAGTCTTCAAGCCAGCTGGCTGAAGCAATAGCACATTCAGATATCTGCTTAGGCATTTTTAGCGGCGACGAGAAATCGCGCAGAGTTCTACCTTATAAATTATACATGTACATGATGCTTGCGAAATGCATCATCAGTCAAAGTGACCATTCCTCCCCGGCTGGCGATCAAGCGCAGTTGCCAATATGTGAAGTACCAGCAAATGATCCAAGCGCGCTGGCAAAAGCAATTCTACTCTTGAAAGATAATCCACTAGAACGCAAAAATTATTCGTTATCAGCGATGCAGTTTTATAACGCCCACTTGAGTCAGGAGTCGATTAAGGGTAGCTGGATACGCATAATTCACGAACTCTCACCTTAAATCCCTCCTGAAATAAGCAATACCCGCAATGCAACCGAGTACCGCATCCGAAAGTAAAGTGCTAAGACGATGCATGGACACTAAGACAACAGCTGAATCGTGAGGGACTATATCATTCAGCAACGAAATCAATACCAGCTCCCTGATCCCCAAACCTGCAGGCGGCCCAGGTACGAGGGAGCCAATTACCCAAGCAAGGGAAAAAGCAGCAGACATATACGGAACTAAAATTAGTGGCACCCCAAAAAATCCGCCCAATATCGTGAAGCCAACTCCCACAAGAATGAAGTTGATCAGGTACAAACCTAAAATGTTGGCAAGGATCGGGATTGTTAAGCCATCCAGCAGAGACCAGACTTGCCTCAGCATAGAGCTGCCTGCTAACTTCCAACTTGTTAACAAGGCAAGCACTCCCAAGCAGACGCTCAATGCAAGAAACAAACCCTTATCACTGAGAGCTAGCGAGCTAGGCAACTGAAAGCCGAACGTCAAAAGACCCAGCAGACTCAAGGACGCAGCCGCAACAATGGTCAAAATGGTTTCCAGCACCATCGAGCTGGCTATCAAAAGCAACGGTGCCGACTGGGCCTTGAGCATCGCAGCCCTGGCTACCAACTGCGCGACATTTCCGGGTAAATATCTAGCCAGTTGGCCCACACTAATAATCTTAGTCTGCAACATCCATGTGCTAGATGGGAACTTGTGCCGCACGAGCAAATGATAGGCAATCCCGCTAACGGGGTAGATTGCAGAAAAGAAGATGGCACTCAGTAAAAATCTAAGGACAAAACTAACGCTTAAAAAATCAAAATCTAGAAATGCATTCCGCTGAGTCCAGACTAAATATACAAGCAAGCCAAAAGCGATCGAGCCGATGATTAGAAACAATAACTTCTTTAGCAATTTCACGACTTTCTTGCTACGACCAAATAGCCCGACCCCAACTCACGACCTAAAAACAAGGCCTGAATTCTGTATGAAATTTTGAGAAAAATTCTACCAACACGTGAAGAAAGCAGCCCAAACAATTTTGTTGCCGGGCCGCGATCAATCCCACTTCGCGCATTATTTGAAAATTGCTCAATTTCCCCAGCCGCGTTGCGGATCACTCTCTTCTCATAGAAGTTAGCGGATAGAAATCCCAGCACATTGGCTAGCGGAAATCCATAACATTCGAAACTCACTATGGTCAGCCCACAACAACGAAGTTTTTCTGAGAGATCTTTTTTCTCGTATCTTCTGAAATGGCCAGCCCATTCATCCGAGGCATCCCATTTTTTCATGTGCGAGGGCACTGTGATAATTAGAAGCCCGTCATTTTCCAAAAGCTCTATCCACGCCTGAAGAGCCTGAACGTCATCTTCAATATGCTCTAGAACCTCCGAAGCAAAAATGAGCGAAAAGCTTTCCTTTAACTCGGGCAATTGGCTAGATATTTTAATTTTCTTACCATGAAGACTTTCGCACAACCCAATTGCTTCCGGAGATATTTCAACGCCCTCACAATCGAAACCCATCCCCTTCAATTCATACAAGAAAGCCCCGGAGCCACTACCTATCTCAAGAGTCCGTCCAGGTCTTACGCCTGACAAATTAGCAAGTATGCGATCGCGCCGTAACAGATAACGAGGCGTGGGGACCCAGCCAGCATCGGGCCATGCCGGCCCAACTTCTGGATATGTATGCCTAGAGTGACTAGTCTCTAAGGAGTAGGCATCAACGCCCTTGAGTTCATTTGACATTGCCATTCCCAACAACACAAGGCGCCAACAATTTCGCCTCTCCCAGCCGGTCCTGCTCGACCAGAGATGAGATGAGCCGAGTTCCGTAATCTGGATCTTTTTTAATTTTTATCGCATAACAATACTCTCTCGCAGAGACGGAATAATCGTGCAAAATTCTTCCTGCATAATCAGCGTAGAGCAAATGCGCATCTAATAGATCAGGTTGACGACGAGTGTATAACTCACTCAAATGAATAACTAACCTGTCGGAGACCTTGACTCCTTTCATCCTATCGCTGATAAGTGAATAATACGCACTAAATTCCTGAGGCCCCAACGGGCGGCTCTCGAATTTTTTGATTATGGATTGCGTCCAAAGTTCTTCTGGTTCTTGCTCACCATTAATGGCAATAAGAATTAGTGCCTGCTCGGGCAGCGGAGAAGATCGCGGAAGATCCATGGCACGCTTCAACTCAGCCATGGCGAAGTTATAGTTCGCAGAATCAGCCACACCCCCAGCTCTCTCCATATAGATACTTGCAAGCTCATACGAAGCTCTCGGAGATCTTTTATTGTCTATTGCAGAGGTTGTCGCGAGTAGCACGCGATCTCCCCACGTGGCACTACGAAGCAACGTGGTAAACATTAGCATTAACGCGCAGCCAGTTACCAACGACCAAGCAAGTACTGGCTGCCTTTTTATTATAATTAACCGCACCAACGAGGCTGCAATCAAAATAGGACTTAAGATCGCGAGATAATTACGGTGTTCAAAAGCAAGCTCGAGTGCCAACGGCGCACTTGTGACTGCATGCGAAGCGAAGAAGAAGCCTATAGCCAGGCTAACCAATGGAGCGCGAGCACGCCAGTAAACAGCTCCAATCAAAAGAGACCCAAGAGCCACGCCCCCTGCAATCGTGGTTAGCGGATGAAACAAACCGCGCGAAGGAGCAATGTCATCATGATAAAAGCTAAGGTTTTCGGGCGACGGCCAGACCATCCAGGTCAGATACGTAGGAAGTACGCGAAACTGCGTGAGCACTCTCTCCAGCATAGTGAAGTCACGCATATCGAATTGATAAGCGATCCGCGGAAGCAGTAGTCCCAAAAAAAGCCCCCCTCCTGCAAGGAAAGCGGAGAGATATATAATCTGGAGCGGCAAGCTTCGGCCATCTTTCCCCCTGAAGCCAAAAAAGACCAGTTCCATGACCAAGGTATATAGGGGTGCCTGAATTGCGTTTTCTTTTGAGAGAAGACCTAGCATCAGACTTACTAAAGCCAGCACCATGAACTTTCCATAGTCCTGCCCCTGAATCCAGCGCAGTCTGGACACTACATAAAAATTTAGCGAAATCAGCAAAAAGAGATTACCCAACAACTCCATTCGCTGAACTACATACAAAACGGCCGAGACTTGAAGAGGATGCAGCCCCCATACCAGCGCGACAAGAACGGCAGCGACGGATTGACCTCTTTCAGACTCCACTGGCCACGCCAGACGAATAATGCTCCGCACCAAAAGCCCTACGAGCATTATGTTCAATAGGTGGACCACTAGATTTTCCAGCTTATAGCTGAACGCACTCATTCCGTGCAACCGATAACCCATGGCAAAACTCAGCGTAGCCACCGGACGACCAATAGGTCCACCGTATGCGTGGGCGGCTGCCATTAATCCATCCCACGTGATGTGATCCAACTTTATGGATGAATTCTCAACTACCGCCTGATAGTCGTCAAAGATAAAACCACCGGTTAGCCCAGGAATGTAGAGACTACAAGCGATCGTTGCCGCCAAAAATAGCAAAACGACAAATTTTTTATTCTTCTTCATCTCACGCCCAGCAAAGCAGCAGTTATATAAGCGATCTGAATTTGACTACGACGCCAGGCAGCCCGCAGGTAGGTAGCGTTGTCCGACCGTACTAAGGCAAGACCAACTGCCGGAGGAATCTCTTTGCCAGCGTATCTCCTTGCCCTGAACCTCGAGCGCGCCGTTTATTGAACACTTAATCGATCCTGCTGAAGTTGCAGGAAGAAAAGTGACGTCGACGGTTCTGCATCGCACTGTGCTTGCCTGCAAGCCAATGCCTTCTGCAGTGAATTCGGAGGCTGCTGCCTCTTTGGCGATCAGAAGCTCGTAGCTCGTCTTCCCGACCGAAATTTCACTAAGCGCCGAGTTAACCTGAGTACGCGCTACGTAGCCTTGATAGATGGGAAAAGCTATTGCGGCGAGTATTCCGATGACTGCGACAACGACCATCAACTCTATTAATGTAAAGCCTTTAGACGTGTTCATGATCGCCTCTCCCCAGGGCCATGCCACTCACCAGCCACTCACAATTAAAAAAGCCCCGATATACGGGGCTTTCTCTGCATGATTTTCTATATCAGCTGCAGCCGGCCGGCTTGTACTTCGCATCAACGCTGGAGCTGCAAGCCCAGGTACCTGAGGTAGAGGTCCGAGTCAAAGTCACGTTCTTGGTAGCAACCTTTGCCGCGTTTCCTTTGAGCTCGCAGACAATAGTGGTGGAGCTAACGGTGACTTTGCAGCGCGCGGTCGACGCAGCGAGGCCAATCTGGGCCGCGCTACTCATTGTGCTGCCTTCGTTTGTCTTGACTTCGAACTGAGTCTTGCCCGGGGTGATTTCGGCCAGACCAGCAGTCACCTGCGACTTTGCCACATAGTCCTGATACATCGGCAGCGCGATGGCGGCCAGGATGGCGATGATCGCGACCACGATCATCAGTTCGATCAGCGTAAAGCCTTGCTGCTTCTTCATGGGTATCCCCTAGAGTTGGTGAAAGTTGTCCGCCCGCGGGCCACTCCCTTTGGGCGCCGCGCGGCTGATGCCACGTGCAGGAGATACCCAGCAAAATGCGTGCCAACGTTACGGCTCCGCTGCCAGTCAACTCCTGAGCCCAGATAATGCCCTACTCCTTGCTGCATAGGCGCACATCTTTCGCAGATTTGCGACAGAGTTGTACCAAGGCCTATCCAGGTCAATAAGTGACGCAGCGGGTCAGCCAACTACCTTCTCAAGGAGCCACGCGTCTCTGCAGATGCCATGAGGTAAAGAACCCGTTACCATCGCCTGGGTATCTGCCTGGGGATGGCGGATGGGGATCAGACATGTCGGCAGTCCGTAGCACCATCAAGAACAAACCGGCGAGCATCAACGCCGAACAACTCATGAGCCCGTTTGTCTGGGAGGGGACAGACAAGCGCGGCGTGAAGATGAAGGGCGAACAGGTCGCTCGCAACGCCAATATGTTGCGTGCCGAACTCCGCCGGCAGGGCATCACACCCAGCGTCGTCAAGGCCAAGCCCAAGCCGCTGTTTGGAGCGGCAGGCAAGAAGATCACGCCGAAGGAAATTGCGTTCTTCAGCCGTCAGATGGCCACCATGATGAAGTCGGGAGTGCCGATTGTCGGGTCGCTGGAGATCATCGGCAATGGTCACAAGAACCCGCGCATGAAGCAGATGGTGGGGCAGATCCGTACCGACATCGAAGGCGGATCTTCGCTGCACGAAGCGGCAAGCAAGCATCCAGTGCAGTTTGACGAGCTGTATCGCAACCTGATCAAGGCCGGCGAAGGCGCTGGTGTGCTGGAAACCGTCCTGGATACTATCGCCTCATACAAAGAGAACCTGGAAGCCCTTAAGGGCAAAATCAAGAAGGCCCTGTTCTACCCCGCGATGGTCGTGGCAGTAGCCTTGTTGGTGAGCTCGATACTCTTGATCTGGGTCGTTCCGCAGTTCGAGGATGTGTTCAAGGGGTTTGGCGCGGAACTGCCGGCATTCACCCAACTGATCGTCAATGCATCCCGATTCATGGTCTCGTATTGGTGGCTGATGCTGCTTGTGATCGTCGGTTCGATCGTGGGTTTCATCTTTGCCTATAAGCGCTCGCTTGCGATGCAGCATGGTATGGATCGGTTGGTGCTCAAGGTACCGATCATCGGCCAGATCATGCACAACAGCTCGATTGCGCGTTTTGCGCGCACTACCGCGGTGACCTTCAAGGCAGGCGTGCCGCTGGTCGAAGCACTGGGCATCGTCGCCGGCGCCACCGGTAACTCGGTGTACGAGAAAGCAGTGTTGCGCATGCGCGAGGATGTGTCGGTGGGCTATCCGGTCAACGTGTCGATGAAACAGGTCAACCTGTTTCCGCATATGGTGATCCAGATGACTGCAATCGGCGAGGAAGCGGGCGCATTGGACGCCATGCTGTTCAAGGTGGCCGAGTACTACGAGCAGGAAGTGAATAATGCGGTGGATGCATTGAGCAGCCTCATCGAACCCTTGATCATGGTATTCATTGGTACAGTAGTCGGCGGCATGGTCATCGGCATGTACCTGCCCATCTTCAAGCTCGCTTCGGTGGTTGGATAAGACGTAATGGCATTTCTCGACCAGCATCCCGGTCTCGGCTTTCCCGCCGCGGCCGGACTGGGACTGCTGATCGGCAGCTTCCTGAACGTGGTAATCCTGCGCTTGCCCAAGCGCATGGAGTGGCAGTGGCGGCGCGATGCGCGCGAGATCCTGGAGCTACCAGACATCTACGAGCCACCGCCGCCTGGGATCGTGGTCGAGCCCTCGCACGACCCGGTCACCGGCGACAAGCTCAAATGGTGGGAGAACATTCCGCTCTTCAGCTGGCTGATGCTGCGCGGCAAGTCGCGCTATAGCGGCAAGCCGATCTCGCTTCAATACCCGCTGGTGGAGTTGCTGACCTCGATCCTGTGCGTGGCTAGCGTCTGGCGCTTCGGCTTCGGCTGGCAGGGCTTCGGCGCGATCGTGCTGAGCTGTTTCCTGGTGGCGATGTCGGGCATCGACCTACGCCACAAGCTGTTGCCGGACCAGCTGACCCTGCCATTGATGTGGCTAGGCCTGGTCGGCTCGATGGACAACCTCTACATGCCCGCCAAGCCCGCCCTGCTGGGCGCGGCGGTGGGCTATGTCTCGCTGTGGACGGTGTGGTGGCTGTTCAAGCAGCTCACCGGTAAGGAAGGCATGGGCCACGGCGACTTCAAGTTGCTGGCTGCGCTCGGCGCCTGGTGCGGGTTGAAAGGCATCCTGCCGATCATCCTGATCTCCTCGCTGGTCGGCGCCATCCTGGGCTCGATCTGGCTGGTGGCCAAGGGCCGCGACCGCGCCACGCCGATCCCGTTCGGCCCCTACCTGGCCATCGCCGGCTGGGTGGTGTTCTTCTGGGGCAACGATCTGGTGGACGGCTACCTGCACTTCGCAGGCCTGCGTTGACCGGGGCACGGCGATGAGCGACTTCATCGTCGGCCTCACCGGCGGCATCGCCTCCGGAAAGAGCGCCCTCGCTGCCGAGTTCGAAAAGCTGGGCGTGCCGGTCGTCGATGCCGACGTGATCGCGCGGCAGGTGGTGGCGCCTGGCCCCATTCTCGATGCCATCGTAGAACGCTTCGGCCGCGACATCTTGTTGTCTGACGGCACGCTGGACCGCCGTGCGTTGCGCCAGATTGTTTTCGCCGATGCAGCGCAGCGGCAAGCTCTGGAGGCCATCACTCACCCTGCGATCCGTGCGGAACTACAGATGACTGTTAAGGCAATGAATACTCCCTATGCCATTGCAGACATCCCTCTTTTGGCAGAAGCAGAGGGTCGCAAAACTTACCGTTGGCTAGATCGTATATTAGTCATCGACGTGAGCGTGGACGTGCAGGTCGCACGCTTAACGCATCGCGACGGAATCACAATAGAACTTGCCAACCAAATGATTGCAGCCCAAGCTTCTCGTGAACAACGGCTAGCAATAGCGGATGATGTAGTTGTCAACAATGGTGAGCCAGCGCATTTGGCGACAGCAGCATCAAATCTCAATAATCTATATAGCTTCATGTCTTCCAGTTAAAGCATAGACGTTGAAAAATCATGTCTTGCTTAGAATTTGAATACATAATGACGCAATGCAAAGATAGAAAATTCACCATTCACTTGCTGGAGTATTTATGAAAGGGATTCTAAAAGCATTAGCCTGCATTCCGCTTATTCTTTTTTCTACTCCAGCCGTATCCCAAGACCCTCAGGCTTCCTCAAGGTGTTTTGAGGGCGGCGGCAATTATTTGTGCTCCGCTCCAGTTATAACTCCATGGAGATATGAAGCCGATATCACGATATCAAGGGCGGACCAGCAAGATTTCAGAAATGACTGCCAAGGTCGAGGTGGCGTAGTCGGTGATTCGAATGGCGATGGTGTGCAAGACTGCACTGGCGCAGCACCATGGACAGAATCAAACATCGCTCCAATGACCAAGTCCATTGCAGGAGTTTGGAGCTCTTGCTTGACTGGAGCTAGTAGCGATACGGGCTGGGGCTACCGGGACTACTACGATATCTGCAAGGACGATTACTACAAATATTCGAGAGCATTCAATTGGCTAATTATCAGAGAATGCAGGAAACTGACATATCAGACACGGACCTGCCAATATCCAGACTCAGCCCCCTGGGATTATGCTTTCATTGCGATCAAGTCTCGAGATGCCACGTGCCCAGATGGCTATTCGCTGGATAACGGAATCTGTTTTTTAGCAGAGCCGACGGAAGAATGTAAGATTGGCGACGCCGAGCCGCGCGAAAAAAGCCTACACATCTCACAAAATGATTACAGCAGCAATGATGACCTTTTAAATTTCGATAGAATATGGAATAAGAGCGGAAATCAATATACACCCGCCTCCGCCGCCCCAGCCTCATCCAATAAATCCGGAATATTTTCCAGTGCGAATTCTGCGCAGGCGACCACTGAAATCAAATCCACATCAAATATCGGGATAGGTTGGAGACACAATTACGACATCAGACTTTTTGAGATAAAGGGAAGTACCAATGCAATTGCAGCGATCTATCTCCCAGACGGGAAGATGCGCATTTATCGCTCAAACGGGGAACCCCTTGAGATTCGCAACGAGCCTCCTACCACTTTGATTAAAAAAATCGATCCTGATGGATCAGTTACTTGGATCCGCAGGAACGAAAAAAATCAACTAGAAGTATTTGGAGAAAATGGCCGCCTCAGCAAAATAACCGCATTGGACGGACGATTTGTATCACTTTCCTACAATGTACAAGGACAGCTTGAAGGCGTAACAGCACGCTCTGGGCGAGGACTGAAACTAACCTATAACGAAGACGGATCAATATCTAACATTGAACAACCAGACGGAACTGCATTACATTATAATTACACGAATGGAAACTTAGTCAAGGTATTAAAAAATGACGGGACAAGCATTTCTTATCGTTATGAATCCACTTCAGGCGCCCTTCAAGACATTCTAGATGAAAATGGCTTGACCTATCAGCATTTCGACTACGACAATAGTGGGCGATTGAAGCGCTCTTCAAAAGGGTGGGCATCAGGCGGGAGAGGTGTAGAATCATATGACTATGGCTACGTGCAAGACAAATGGGGTTATTCAATAGATGCAGTAATAATGCCGAATGGAAGTACGATCAGTTTTAATTACCAATTTAGCGGCGGCATACGCAGAGTTCTATCGACAGATGGATCGTGCGCCACTTGCAACTCATCTGTACAGAATACATATGACTCCATTGGCAGACTTACATCCAAAGTAGATCAAAAAGGCACGCAAACCAGTTATAAATACGACGCTGCTGGCAACAAATCCGAGATCATATCCGCCTCAAATTCAGGCTCATTTTCTCAAAAAATACAGACCGACTGGCTTACTGAATACAACCTCCCCATTCAGCGCAGATACTATGATGCTGCGGGAAGTGTTGTAAAAATCGTGAAATGGGACTATGGCAATGACGGCCAGATCAAGTCTCACTCCATCAGCGACGGAAAAGATTCTAGAATATCCAGATTCGAATATTGCACTGCAACCGATGTTTCATCTGGCAGCTGCCCTTTTATCGGCCTGCTTAAGTCAACTGATGGCACAAGGACCGACGTGCAAGATCGACAGACTTATACATACTATTTATCTGATGATGCAACATGCAATTCCCCATCAACTTGCTTACATCGCAAAGGCGATCTTCGAGAAGTAGTTGATAACCTAAGACGCGCGACACAATATTTGGCCTACGACGGCGCCGGCCGCCCGCTGTCCATCAAGGACGCCAACGGCATCGTTACCGACTACACCTATCACCCGCGCGGTTGGCTGACGGCCACCAAGGTGCGCGGGGCCGACGCATCCAGCGAGGCCGATGACCGCATCACCCGCATCGACTACTGGCCCACCGGCTTGGTCAAGCAGGTCACCCAGCCCGATGGCGCGTTCACTGCATTCACCTACGATGCGGCGCATCGGCTGACCGACATTACCGACAACACGGGCAACACCGTCCACTACACGCTGGACAATGCCGGCAACCGCATCAAGGAAGACACCACCGATGCGTCAGGCACGTTGAAGCGCACGCTCTCGCGTGTCTACAACCAGCTCGGTCAACTCAAGACGCAGGCCACCGCGGGCAGCGATCCGACCGATTTTGAGTACGACGCCAATGGCAACGCCACCAAGGTGACCGATGCGCTGGCGACCGCGACGCAGAGCGAGTACGACCCGCTCAACCGCCTCTCGCGCACGCTGCAGGATGTGGCCGGCATCAAGGCCGAGACCAAATTCGACTACGACGCGCTGGACAACCTCACCAAGGTCACCGACCCCAAGGGCCTTGATACAAGTTACGAGTACAACGGCTTCGGCGATCTGGTGAAGCTCACCAGCCCGGACACCGGCGTCACCAGCTACACCTACGACAGCGCCGGCAACCGCGCCACCCAGACCGATGCGCGTGGCAACGTCACCGGCTATGGCTACGACGCGCTCAATCGCCTGACCAAGGCCACCTACCCCACCAGCGACCTCAATGTCGCCTACACCTACGACGTGACGCAGACGGGCTGCGCGAACGGGGAGACCTTCTCCATCGGCCGCCTGACCAAAATGCAGGACGGCGGCGCCATCACCCAGTACTGCTACAACCGCTTCGGCGATCTGGTGCGCAAGGTGCAAACCAGTAACGGCAAGGCGCTGGTACTGCGCTACGACTACACCGTCGGCGGCCAGCTGCGGCGGATGACGTATCCCGACGGGGCGGTGGTCGATTACGTGCGTAACACCCAAGGCCAGACCACCGAGGTCGGCGTGACCCCGGCCGGCGGCAGCCGGCAGGTGCTGCTGGGCAATGCCAGCTACTACCCATTCGGCCCGGCTGCCGGTTGGACCTACGGCAATGGCCGCACCCTCGCCCGCCAGTACGATCTGGACTACCGCCCGCAGGCGATCCAGGACACCCGCCCGGGCGGGCTGGAGGTGGGCTTCGGCTTCGACCCGGTCGGCAATCTCACCGCGCTGACGCCCGCCGGCAATTCCACGCCGGAAATCGGCCTGGGCTACGACACCCTGGGCCGCCTCACCGGCCTCAAGGACGGCCGCACCGGCACGCTGATCGACGGCTACAGCTACGACGCCACCGGCAACCGCCTCAGCGCCAAGGTCGGCACGGCCACGCAGGCCTACACCTACCCGGCCGACAGCCATCGCCTCAGCGCGGTGGCTGGCGTGGCCCGCAGTTACGATGCCACCGGCAACACCACCGCCATCGGCGGCACCGCGCGCCAGTACACCTACGACACCACCGGCCGCATGACCCAGGCCCGCCGCGCCGGCGCGGTGACCATGAACTACCGCTACAACGGTCGTGGCGAACAGGTACGCCGCTTCCTCGGCACCACCAACACTTACACGCTCTACGACGAAGCCGGCCACTGGCTGGGCGACTACGACACCAATGGCGCGCCCAAGCAGCAGGCAATCTGGCTGGACGATCTACCGGTCGGCCTGCTGGCCAACGCAAGCAAACTGCACTACATCGAACCCGACCACCTGGGCAGCCCACGCGTGGTGATCGACCCCACCCGCGATGTGGCGGTGTGGACATGGAGCCTGAAGGGCGAAGCCTTCGGCAACACCGCGCCGAATCAGGATCCTGATGGGGATGGTGCGGCGCTGGTGTTGGATATGCGTTTCCCGGGGCAGCGGTTTGATGCGGCGAGTGGGTTGAATCAGAACGGATTTCGAGATGGATACGACTCAGGAAGCGGTCGATACACGCAACCCGATCCGATTGGTTTAAAAGGTGGAATTAGCGCATATGGATATGCTCAGCAGACTCCATTGATTGCCGTTGATCCGACTGGCCTTGCTGCATTCCTAACTCCCATTCCACCGGCAAATCAAAGACCAGCAGGAAGCATTTACTGCGTCGACGGCGTGATTAAGCCATATTTCAATTACGATCTTTGGCCTAAAGAGTTCCAGGAGTGCAAAGACGTTTCGGATTGTTTGATGGCACATGAGATGTCTCATGTCGGAGATGCTAATCGAGCCAGTCCCGGACTGTGCCGCAGAGGCCCCTTGCAATGGATGGGAATTGGTACAACGCCAATGAGCGTCACCTTTCCAAGCACACCTTATCCCGGGAGCAACTACAGTGAATTAGATGTGTCCGAATTCAGAGCACACACTGTTGAACTGTATTGCCTGATGAGCAAGTTGAAGTCAATGAATGGTCAGTGCGATGAAAAATGCAAGGCCGCTATCGTACGCAGAATCAGGCAAATTACGCGCAGCTCCATACCTGCAATAGAAGGGGACACCTATGGGCAGTAAAATATCTATTTTTTTATTCCTGATTCTCCTTCCTCTTTCGGCTGCGGCAAGTCAGGATATGAAAGTAAATGTCAGCGTTATTTGCAGCAAGCCCACGTCCCTACTGCTATCCGTTAAAAATACCGCCTCCACGCCAGCAGAGGTATCGGAAGCTGCATTACCATGGAATTACTCAAAGGTACTTTACACAGAAGCATTCAAAATTTCAGATGGAAAATCAGAAAAACTGATCCGAGTTGCACCAGCCGCCAACTATCTGAGGAAAATAAAATTCGCACCACAAGAAATACTTAAAGGCGAAATAAACCTGACGCAAATATTTTCCAGATTTGACAATGCAAACGAAAGCGCAAATATAGTCGTGTTTTACCAGATAAGAGAAATAACAGAGCAAGGCATAAAATTTAAGGGCCGTTCTGGCGCGGTCTTTATTCCCAAGAAGAGCTTTTTCGCACAGGATTGCCCTGTAGCATTAAATCCACAATTACAACTCTCACCATGAAAGTAATTCGTCGGTCGCGGTGACGAGTAGACACTCAACAACAAAGACGTGCAGATCTTGAGTTTTCAGGGTTACGAGTAATCTACTACGGCAGTGGATCAGCCCTCATGTCCCCTACATCATGTAGTTGACATCCCAATCAACCAGTAGCAACCTCTGCCTCAAGGAGCGTAGAAACTCCTCTCATAGCGGTACCCACCTCCGTCAAACCGGTGGGTTTTTTGTGCCTGTTCGCAGGCGCAAGCCGACGCGATGCCTGCGTCGGGAGGGCGGCTAATACAACACTCCTTCGGGAGGAATACGCCCGCCGGCTATGAGCGGTTTCTAACCTCCCGACATCCCGTCGCCGGCCGGCGACGGTGCCTGTTCTTCGAAGGAGGCGTTGTCATGACAGATGCATCGGTATTGCAGGTTGGTGGGCGTCGTCGCCCCGTGGTGCTGACGGAGGTGAGGCGATGAGCCGGGCGCGGTCTCCAACCTCGAAGCGGTCCAAGCCGGATGCCAAACGCACCGCTATCGCCAAGCAGCCTGAGCGCGCGATCGATGCACAGCCCGTGCGGCTGGTTCCATCGCCCACGTTCGATGTGGACAACCTCCACTTCGACCATCGCCCCAGGCGCCGCGTGGACGATCTGCCGCCGCGCCCACCCCGCAAGGCGCGCACGCCTACGCGCTGCACGGTGGGTTATGCGTTCTACGAGGCGGAGCCGGGCCGGCCGCACAGCCAGCGGATTCCCAGCGTGCGCTTGCGCGGGCTGTGGCTGGAGCAGTTGGGGTTTGCGGTTGGCTGCAAGCTGCAGATCACCGCGCGTGAGGGCGAGTTGGTGGTGACAGTGGAGCGCGCACCCTCGCAATGAACGAGTGACACATCACCGTAATGACATCGACATTACGGAGGCGCTACACTGCGCCGACTAGCAGGAGCCAACGCATGTCCACACCCAACACTACGCCCGGCAAGCGCGAAACCTTGAATCTCCGCATCAAGCCGGAGGAGCGCAGTCTGATCGACCGGGCCGCCAAGGCGCGCGGGAAGAACCGCACCGATTTCGTGCTGGACGCGGCGCGCTCGGCTGCCGAGGAAGCCTTGCTGGACCAGACCCTCATCGCGGCCAGCCCGGACGCCTACGCCGCCTTTTTGGCACGGCTGGACATGCCGCCGCAGCCGAACGCGCGCCTGCGCAAGACGATGCAGACGCGCGCTCCTTGGGAGAAGGCATGACGGTATCGGCGCCGGAACCGCTGACAGCGCATCACCGGGTCGAACCGTTCGCATCGGGCGTGGAGAGCCTGGACCACTGGCTCAAGCGCCGCGCCCTGAAAAATCAGGCGACCGGTGCGTCACGGACCTTCGTTGCCTGCGCGGATGAACGCGTGGTGGCCTATTACGCCTTGGCCTCGAGTGCGGTCGCCGTGGACGCGACGCCCGGCCGCTTCCGTCGCAACATGCCGGACCCGATCCCCGTGGTGGTGCTTGGCAGGCTTGCTGTCGACCAATCCCTGCACGGCAGAGGATTTGGCCGCGCCCTGGTACGGGATGCAGGCAAGCGCGTCCTGCATGCGGCCGACACCATCGGCATTCGCGGGCTGCTCGTGCATGCACTCTCGGCGGACGCCAAGGCGTTTTACGAGCGCATCGGCTTCGAACCTTCCCCGCTGGATCCCATGCTGCTGGTCGTCACGCTGGAAGACCTGAAAGCCAGTCTGTGATTTGGTCGAGGGACGCGGTAGAAGGTCGGAAACAGTCGCGGACGGTGGTGCGCTTCATGATTACAGAACTGCAATCAATCGCCGGGTGAAGCATTGCCGGTAAAGCCCTCGCGCACGAGTGCGCTCCTACAAAAGCGCGCGTGGTTGGTTAGCGGTGGAAGGCGAGTGTTGCGATGACGCCGCGCTGCTGGCCTGGGCGCACGCTGACGCGCCAGCCATAGAGGTCGCACAGGCGGCTGACGATCGATAGGCCGATGCCGCCGCCTTGCGAGTGGCCGGCGTGGGTGCCGCGGTAACCGCGTTGGAACAGTTTGGCGGCGTCCTCTTCGCTCAGGCCGGGGCCGGAGTCGATCACTTCCACCGCATCGCCGAGCACGCGCACGCGCACCTGGCCATCCTGGGTGTATTTGACCGCATTGCCGATCAGGTTGCCCAGCGCCACCGACAAGGCGGATTCGGGCGCGTCGATCACCAGGTCGCGCTCGCCTTCCAGCAGCAGTTCCAGCGGTTTGCCGCCGAGCTGGGCGCGGTGCGCGTCGATCAGCTGTTCGGCCACCTTGGCGACATTGCTGCTGCCCTGCCCGCGCTCGTTGCGCGAGAGCAGCAGCAACGAGCCGATCAAATCGCTGCACTGCAGCTCGGCGCGCTGGATGCGTTGCAGGCGCTGCAGCATCTTCTCGTCGAGATTGGGCTTGGTGAGCAGCAGTTCGGTGGCGCCACGGATCACCGCCAGCGGGGTGCGCAGTTCGTGGCTGACGTCGGCGTTGAATTCGCGGTCGCGCTGTACCACTTCGGTGAGGCGGGCCGAGTAATCGTCCAGCGCTTCGGCCAGCTGGCCCACTTCGTCGTCCGGGAAGTGCGCGGCCAGCGGCTTGGGCTCGCTGGTGCCGCCGCGGTAGGCACGCAGGCGCGCGGCCAGGTCCGACACCGGGCGCATGACCTTGGAGGCGGACCACCAGCCGATCAGCAGCGAGAAGCCGCTGAACACCAGCACCGAGAGCATCAGGGTGCGCTTGAGCTGGATCTCGCCCTTGAGGGTCTGGGTCATGTCGTAGGCGAGGAAAAACCACTCGCTCGGTGTCTTGCGCACCGCCAGTTTGTACGAATACGCGTTGCCGCCCTCGTCCACACCGGAGATGGTGTGGATGCCGTCGGGCAGCTGGTACCACTCGGGCTGCTCCAGGCGCAGCGCTTCGAATTTGTCGCTTTTGACCACCCGCCCACGCATCTGCTGCACCGGCAGATCGGGGTTACGCAACGGGTCGGAATAGAAACGCTGCGCGAAGGCGTCGATATTGCGGTTCATCACATCTTCGACCAACTGGTTTTCCACGCGCGAGCGCGCCCAGTTGGTGGCGAAGGCGAACAGTGTGGTCAGGCAGAAGCCCAGCAGCACGAACGACAGAATGATGCGGCTGCGCAGGCGCCGCCGGTAGCGGCCACGCCTGCGGGCGGGCCGCGCGCCGTTATTGCTTTCAGGCATCGGGCGAGGCGATGCGATAACCGATGCCGTGGCGGGTCTGGATCATCGGCACGTCGAACGGCTTGTCGACCACCGCACGCAGGCCATGGATATGCACGCGCAACGAGTCAGAATCGGGCAGCTCTTCGCCCCACACGCGGGTTTCCAGCTCCTGGCGCGTGACCACGGCCGGCGAAGCTTCCATCAGCGACTGCAGGATCTTCAACGCGGTGGGGTTGAGCTGCAGCAGCTTGCCGCGGCGGCGCACTTCCAGCGTGTCCAGGTTGTATTCCAGGTCGCCGGTTTCCAGCACGCGGGTGTGCACGCCCTTGCCACGACGCGAGAGTGCATTGAGCCGCACTTCCACTTCCTGCAGCGCGAACGGCTTGATCAGATAGTCGTCGGCGCCGGAGTCGAAGCCGGCCAACTTGTTGTCTAGCGAATCGCGCGCGGTGAGCATCAGCACAGGCGTCTGCTTGCGCGCTTCGTTGCGCAGCTTGCGACACACCTCGATGCCGTCCATGCCGGGCAGGTTGAGATCGAGCACGATGGCGTCGAACTCATGCACCACGGCCAGATGCAGGCCGGTGACGCCGTCGGCGGCGAAATCCACCGTGTGGCCACGGTCTTCCAGATAGTCGCCCAGGTTGGCGGCAATATCGCTGTTGTCTTCAATTACTAGAATGCGCACTGGAACCTCATTGTTGGGTCGTGTACCCGGCTGCGTGTGGCAAGGTGCCGTTGCAGCCGCGCTGTCGTCTTGGTTGTTTCAGCAGTTGGCGCCATTCGGCCGCCGAACGTACTGCGTGATGCTCAGCGTTGCTGGTCGTTCCGTCGCTGATTGAGTAAGGAAATGTAGACGTGAACCCCAATCCCGGCAAGCCATCACAAAAAGGCCCAGGTGCCGCTAAGCACCCGGGCCAAAAATGCATCCCGATCACCGTCACTGCCGAGAGCGGAGCTACGGTCGGGAGAGGCTAGCGGGGCAAGGATTAGGGTTTCGTTATTTTTTCGATAAAAATGTTAAACCCCCGATCAACGGGCCGTCTGCTCCAGGTACTCGATGATTGCGGCAGCCACATCCACGCCACAGACGCCTTCCACCCCTTCCAGGCCGGGGGTGGAATTGACCTCCAGCACCAGCGGGCCGCGATTGGCGCGGATCAGGTCTACGCCGGCCACCGCCAGGCCCAGGGCGCGCGCAGAGCGCACCGCGACCTCCTGCTCCTGCGGCGTGGCTTCGGCCACGGCGGCAGTGCCGCCCAGGTGCAGGTTGGAGCGGAAGTCGCCCTCGGCAGCCTGGCGGCGCATGGAGGCGACCACCCTGTCGCCGACCACGAAGCAACGCAGGTCGGCGCCCTCGGCCTCGCCGATGAATTCCTGCACGATGAAGTTGGCGTACAGCCCGCGCAAGGCCTCGACCACGCCGCGCGAGGCGCTGGCCTTCTCGGTGAGGATCACCCCGGCGCCCTGGGTGCCTTCGTTCAATTTCACCACGTGCGGCGGCGGGCCGAGCATGGACAGCAGGTCCTGGGTGTCGTCCGGGTTGTCGCCGAACACGGTCACCGGCATGTCGATGCCCTGGGCGGCCAGCAGTTGATGCGCGCGCAGCTTGTCGCGCGAGCGCAGGATGGCGTCCGAAGGATTGGGCGTGTAGCTGCCCATGAATTCGAGCTGGCGCAGCACTGCGGTGGCATAGCGCGTGACCGAGGCGCCGATGCGCGGGATGACCGCGTCGAAGCCGGTGATCGGCTTGCCCTTGTAGTGCAGGCTGAAGCCATCGGCGGCAATGCGCATGTAACAGCGCAGCGGGTCGAGGATGCGCACGGTGTGCCCACGCTTGCGCCCGGCCTCGATGAGCCGGCGGGTCGAATACAGCTTGCTGTTGCGGGAAAGGATGGCGATTTTCATCGCGGAGGGTGCGCGGCGCGGCCTGGACATGGTCGGAGTCTAGTGACGAAGTGACCCAAGTCCGTACGTCTGCCGGTCGATCGCGCGTGCGGGCTGCAACCCTGCCCTGCACGCTTCGATCCAACTGGTGTGCGACGGTCCCGAGGAGGGAAAGGCGAAAGCTGCCAGGCAACGCGATTGAAGCGACGCGGGTGTTGCGCAACCTCAATGGCCTGGATGCTAGCAGGGCGGCCGCGCGACGCTCAAGCAATGCGCACATGCGTTGCGCTAGATGCTGCGCGCATGCACCTTATCTGTGCCTATGTCTGTGCCGAATGCGCCAACCAGCACCGACGCCAGTGCTGCTCGACCCAGTCGGCACAGCGTTGCGTGGGCACGCCCAGGTACAGCCGCGCTGCGCAGTGATCAGCCGAGCGCAGCGACTGCCGCATGCCGCCCTCACGCCGTCCCCCTGCGGCCGTGACGCGTTTTGCACAGGCAAAACCGCAATGCTTGAGTCCCCTAATGCCGGCATGCCGGCGCACCCGAGACTCTCAATGCGACGTCCAGCAAGCGCGGCCTATGCCAACCCCTCCCGCATCCGCCAGGGGCGCCCGTTCCCGCGTGGCACGCTCTTCGATGGAACAGGCACCAATTTCGCGCTGTTTTCCGCGCATGCCACGCGCGTGGAGCTGTGTCTGTTCGACGAACAAGGCACCGAGACGCGGGTCGATCTGCCCGAATACACCAACGAGATCTGGCACGGCTATCTGCCCGACGTCAAACCGGGCCAGCGCTACGGCTACCGCGTGCATGGCCCGTACGAGCCGACCGAGGGGCATCGCTTCAACCACAACAAGTTGCTGATGGATCCCTATGCGCGCGAGCTGGACGGCGATCTGGTCTGGGCAGACGAACTCTACGGCTACACCGTGGGTCACCCGGATGGCGACCTGAGCTTCGACGAGCGCGACAGTGCGCCCTTCATGCCCAAGTGCGTGGTGGTCGAAGACACCTACGACTGGGAAGACGATGCACGTTTGCTCAAGCCGTGGAACGAGACGGTGATCTACGAGACCCACGTGCGCGGCTACACCATGCGTAATCCGCAGGTGCCGGAAGCGGTGCGCGGCACGTTTGCCGGCCTGGCGCAGCCGCAGGTGCTGCAGTACATCAAGGACCTGGGCGTCACCGCCGTCGAGCTGTTGCCGGTGCATGCGTATCTGGACGACCAGCATCTGCTGGACAAGGACCTGCGCAACTACTGGGGCTACAACACCATCGGCTTTTTTGCGCTGAAGTCGCGTTATCTCTCCAGCGGCCACCGCGACGAATTCCGCGACATGGTCAAGGCCATGCACAAGCAGGGCCTGGAAGTGATTCTGGACGTGGTCTACAACCACACCGCCGAAGGCAGCGAGCTGGGCCCGACGCTGTCGTTCAAGGGCATCGACAATGCCAGTTATTACCGGCTTGCCGAAGACAAGCGCTACTACATCAACGATACCGGCACCGGCAACACGCTGAATCTGAGCAATTCGCGGGTGATCCAGATGGTCAACGACTCGCTGCGCTACTGGGCCGGCGAGATGCATGTGGATGGATTCCGCTTCGACCTGGCCACCATCCTGGGGCGCGAGCCGAGCGGTTTCGATCAGCGTGGCGGCTTCCTGGATGCCTGCAACCAGGACCCGCTGCTGACGGAAGTGAAGTTGATTGCCGAGCCGTGGGATTGCGGCCCCGGTGGCTATCAGGTGGGTCATTTCCCGCCGGGTTGGTCGGAGTGGAACGACAAGTTCCGCGACAATGCGCGCGAGTTCTGGAAGGGCGAAGAAGGCACGCTCGCCGAGTTTGCCACCCGCTTTACCGGCTCGGCCGATCTATTCGATCGGCGCGGTCGCCGCCCATGGGCATCGGTCAACTTCATCACCGCGCATGACGGTTTCACCCTGCGCGATCTGGTGAGCTACAACGAGAAGCACAACATCGCCAACGGCGAGGACAATCGGGACGGTTCGTCCAACGATGGCTCATGCAACTACGGCGAAGAAGGCGATACCGACAACGCCGAGATACTGCAGATTCGCGAGCGGCAGATGAAAAACCTGCTCGCCACCTTGCTGCTCTCGCAAGGCACGCCGATGCTATTGAGCGGCGACGAGCGCGCGCAGTCGCAAGGCGGCAACAACAACACCTATTGCCAGGACAACGAGATCACCTGGCTGGATTGGGAAAACGACCCGACCGACGGCCGTTTGACCGAATTCGTCAAGGCGCTCACCGGCTTGCGCAAGCGCTATCCGATCCTGTCGCGCGGCCGCTTTCTCAACGGCCAGTACAACGAAGAGGCCGGCCTGCGCGATCTGACCTGGCTCAATCCCGGCGGCACCGAGATGGACGACGCGCATTGGACCGATGCCGGTGCACGCTCGGTGGGCCTGCTGCTGGAAGGCAAGGCGCAGACCTCAGGCGTCAAGGAACTGGCCGACGACGACACCTTGCTGATCGTCATCAATGCCTATCACGAAGGGGTGACCTTCACCCTGCCCTCGTCCGATGAACCCGTGCACTGGAAGCTGGTGCTCTCCACCGACGAAGCGTTGGAAGTGGACATGATGCCGGCCGGCGCGAGCGAGTTCCTGGCTCCGCCACGCAGCGTGTCGGTATTCGAGTGCAAGAGCGACCAGTAACGTTGTTCAAGCGGTGACACACGCTCGCTGTCTGCTGATATCTGGCAGACAGCGAGCTTTTTTTGTGCGCTTTAAGAACCCGCTATATCAAAGATGCCTGGATCAAAATGGCGGACGTTCAGAGCGGCCAAAAAACCTGCTGCTACGTTTTGTTAGCCATTCTCAGCCCCGCTGATACGGTGACGGAAAGCTGATCAAGGCACGCGAGAATATCGGCGATCCGCTCTCTTTGGACACTTTTAAACAAAGCAGCTAAAGATTGGCGCAGCAAACTTTAACCAATCATCGCAACGGCTAACAAAAGCTTTTATCGAACGAACAGACAAACCAAGCAGCGCTCAAACTGGAACAGAGCTTCAACCTGGATAGAGCGGAAACCGCTTGTCCGGATGATTGGCTTTCCATTCCTTGTACGAACTGGTGCCTTCCCAGGCCTTGAAGGCACGCGGGGTACGGCCACGTCCGGACCAGGTCTCGCCGGAATGCGGAATCCAGTACTTGGCCACGACTTCGCCGGTGGACGATAGCGGGCCTTTGGACTTGCCGGTCATTGCGAGGGACGCGATCTGGCTTTTCTGTTTTGCGTTGAAGCGGCCACCAAACCGGGTCAGCACTTCGACGACCTGGTCGAAGGCTTCCAGCGTCTGGGCATATTTCAGCTGGGCTTCTTCCTGTTCGAGCTTACGCAGCTCTTCCAGCAATTGGGCTTTGGCGGCAGCGGAGGGTGAAGCAGGCGGAACCTGGCGCATTGGCAAAACTGAGGTTGGGCGGATCAACGAGTATTGCCGTTGCGCCGGCTAGCGTAAAGCGCTGTGGCCTACGCGAGTCTGGAAGCGGTCAGCGAGGGCGCAGCAGGGCATGCTCCCGGGCCATGCTCAGCACCGGCCCGATCCGCCCGGCGCGGATCAACTCGCTGCAGTGCTTGCCCACGAACTCGACCCTGGGCGCGGAAAACCACTGCATCACCCGCTCCGGCTCCCCGGCATTGATCGACCAGGCGTGGCGCACCGTCTCGCCCAGCTCCTCCACCCCCACCAGGCCCAGCTCTCGAATCTGTTCAGGGTCGAGTGCAAACATCTCCAGCACCCTGCCCGCATCGGCCGGCGTGCCGTAGCCGCTATTCATCTGCCTGGCGGTCCCGGCGCTGTAAGCAACCGATGCGGCGTGTGCGGACTCGGCGCGGCGCATGCCCTTGAGAAGTGCGCCGATGAGTTGAGGATGTGTCGTGGTCATGGTGCTCGCTCGATGATGGCCACAACTATGACCACCATCAGCGATGCGCTCAATCAGGAGGTTCCTGACCATGCGCAAGGAAATCACGAAGCGTGCCATCGGGGTTTTTCAAGCAATCACTTTCTGCAATCGATGTCATTTCGATGTATGCCTAAACAGGCGTCTTCTAGCGAGCGATACCAAAAGCAAGCACCCGACATCGGGGCCGATTCATGCGTAGAGTCGACCGTCCCAGCGTCACGGTGGAGATTCCCATGTCCAGCCCGGCCACGGTCACAATCGACAACCGCTCCAGCTACACGATCGTCACCCACGTAACCCGGAATTACTGGGTGGAAGGCGACGGCGACTCCATCGATGGCAAAACCATCGAAGCAGACTCGAAACAGACCTATACCGTGAAGGCCAAGACCGCCCACCATGGCGAGTTGACATCGACCTCATCGATAGCGCGACCTCCACTGTCATCGCGACGCTCAACATCAACAGCATCAAGGACCCGCAGGACGGCAGCGGCCTGGCCGGCACGTCGAAAACGGCCACTCTGCAGATAGCGGCAGTTGGCCATCGCAGCTCGCCCGGCGACGAGGATCTGAGACGGATCGACGTCACCCTGGTGGATGTGTGATACGCCCAGGGTTCCGTAGACACTCAAGACCCTCGTTGCGCGTAGCGCCGTTCAAACTCTACAGGGGACAGGTCGCCAGTTGAACCGTGGCGGCGGTTGGGGTTGTAGAACATCTCGATGTAGTCGAATACCTCGGCGCGAGCGGCGTCCTTGGTGGGATAGATCCGCCGCCTGATCCGCTCGCGTTTGAGCAGGCCGAAGAAGCTCTCCACGGGTGCGTTGTCGTGGCAGTTGCCACGCCGACTCATGCTGCACACCAAGCCATGGGACGCCAGGAAACTGCGCCAGTCATCGCTGGTGTAGACAGACCCTTGGTCCGAGTGAACCAAGCAACCAGCGTTGGGTTTGCGCCGCCACACCGCAGACAACAGGGCCTGCACGACCAACTCGGTATCGGCCCGATCGCGCATCGCCCAGCCGACGACCTGCCGGGAAAACAGATCGATCACAACAGCCAGGTACATCCAGCCTGCATGCGTGCGGATGAAGGTGAAATCGCTCGCCCAGGCCGTGTCCGGCTCCGTCACGTCGAACTGTCGGTCAAGCAGGTTGGCCGCCGCCTTGCACTGCATTCCTCCATGGAAGCGCGGTTTGCGACCATAGCCCACCTGAGCACGCAGTCCCTCGGTGCGCATCAGCCGATGCACCCGATGGCGACTGCAACGCTCACCCAGATCGCGCAGATCCTTAGTGATCTTGCGATGCCCATAGACACTGCCGCTGGCCAACCAGTGGTGCTTGATCAATCCCAGCAGGCGTTGGTCTTCCTTGGCGCGCTCACTGTCGGGCGAGCGTAACCAGGCGTAATAACCCGCCCGGTTGACCCGCAATACCCGGCACATCGCACACACCCTGAATTCCCCGCAGTGGGCTTGCATGAAGGCGTACTTTGCCTTTACCCCTTGGCAAAGTACGCGGCGGCCTTTTTTAGGATGTCGCGCTCCTCGGTCACTCGACGCAACTCTGCCTTCAGCCGCCGAACCTCGGCGCTCTGGTCCACCTCGGCGCGCTGCACCACGCCAGGCTTGCCGAACGTGCGCAGCCAGGCGTACAGGCTGTGCGTGGTGACACCCAGGCGCTCGGCCACTTCTGCCACCTTGAACCCACGATCAGTCACTTGCCGGATCGCCTCGATCTTGAACTCATCCGTATACCGCTTGCTGCTCATAGACACCTCCGAATCGACCATTTTCCATGGCCTTGAGATGTCTAGGAAACCCTGGGCGTATCAGTGAGCACCGGCCGGTTGCGTTACAACGACGTCTCCATGAAGGCCTCGCACAACAGTTATCAGCGCGACCAAACCTTGCGCGAGCAGATCACCTGGAACCCGAAAAATCACTACGACTGCGGGTGTGGCGGGTTGGAACTGGATATCGCCCAATCCGACGATGGTCTGGATTGGTCGGTTGGCCACAAGGGTTCCTACGATAAGCACTACCGTCAGCTCTCCGGCTTTTTGAGCGACCTGGCGGTGTGGTCGAAAGAGAATGACGGCCACGACGTGATCACCTTGCACCTGGACCTCAAACACACTGCGACCAAAGACTTCCCTGATCAACTGGATGCGTATCTCAAGGACAGGCTGCCGCGCATCTATACACCTGGCGAACTGATGGGGTCACAAGAGACGCTGGCACTTGGCGCCGAAAGCAATGGCTGGCCCTTCATTGAAGACTTGAAGAACACGTTTCTTGTCTGCGTGACCGGCAACAAGCAGGACAAGCAGACCTATGCGGAGACCGCGCCGAAATCGCGGCTGTGCTTCGCCGACAAAGACACCGATGCCGACGAGAATCCCTCGGATCCTCACCGGGTCTTTTTCAACTTCCACATCTTCCATTCTGATCGCGATCAATGGATGAAGACATTCAAGGCCTGCGTCGGCAGACGCGAGGTCATCATCCGTGCGTATCTAGCCAATAGCGAAGACAACTGGAACGACTGTCTCGACAGCGGCTGTTGCGTGATCGCGACCAACAAGATCAGCGACCACGCCTGGGCACTGGTCGGCGCGCAGCGCTTCGCCAAGCGGGTGCCGTTGTTGTAAGTGAAGGAATTCCCTTACGGCCCCGCTCGTGGTTCCTGACAGCGATGCACGTGGTTTTCTGGCAGAATCGGCGGCCTGCGGGCTGATGGACCATCGGCGTCGGCCCGCAGGCATGGACGCCAAAAGCGCTAATCAACCAAGGTCAAGGAGGATCACGATTGGGAATGTCATCGATTCGGCACGTGGGCGACTATCAGCTCACCGCGCATGTCACGCCCGGCCAGGGGCAGTTTTCGGCTGAACTGCTGCTCAGCAAATCCGGCGGCATCACCTTGCAGCGATACCGTGTGCCGGGCGATGCGTTCGCCGACCGCATCGCCGCGCATGATCACGCCAGGCAGTGGATGGCGATATGCGAGGTCTCCAGCGATGGGCACGTGCGCTTCGATGCGCATGCCTCGATCAGGGCCGACTTGCAGTAGCCGCCGCTTAAGCAGGCGGGGAGCACCGGGTGAGCCGCTCGTTCCAGAAGGCGAGTTGCTCCAACGTGTGCGACTCGATGGGTTTTTCCACTGTCGACGACGCTTTGCGTTGCGCCACTGTGGCAATCAGCGATGCCGCCAGGCGATCCCAGCACAGTCTGAGCAAGGCCGGTTCGGGATGCGAAGCAAGCATGGCTTCCAGCATCGCCCCTTGCGCGACTCTTGATGCCTGCAATTCGCTCAGCGCATCGGTCACTGCCGTCATCCATTGCTCGGTCAACTGCTCCGTCATTTCCGCACGCGATCCCTTTCAAGATGCACAGGCTATCCGCAATGCACGGGTTTGTACCGGCTGCGCGCAAGATTCGCCAAGACATTGCTGAACCGTATGGCAGAGGCTTTGCGCGAACCACTGAAGCGATGCTTTTCATCACCGAGCGCTGCCGGCAGTGCGCTGGCAAGATCGCTTTCACTCGCTGCCGAGACGGCTTTCGACTCGATGAAAAATCTCAGCTGCGAACTTGCCGCCACTAAAACCGATGCCCGGCCTGACGGAGCGAATGACTGAGCTTGTCATCGAGTCAAGATTTCGTGAAATCTGCCGATAACGGATTGAGACACCTCGGCAAGCGCTAGCGAACCAGGCAAGCCGGTCGACGTTGGCAACAACGCCTCAGGTTGCTCGGGCAGGCCAGTCACTCGCCGGCTCCTCCCACTCCTCCGCTTCTTCCCCAGGTCACAGCATGCTACCCACGATCAAGAGCAAATTTATATTGGCATTGTTGGGAACGCTGATTCCGAGCATCCTGCTGTGTCTGTTCCTGCTGAACAGCCTGCACACCTCCAAGAACAATGTCGGCACGCTCTACAATCGCGACTTCACCGGCTCTGCGCTTGCCAGCAGCATCGACGGTCAGCTGACCCGGGTGGATATCAACATCCTGCGCATGATCGCCATCGGCACGCCCGAGCTGATCACGCAATGGAAGCAGGAAAACCAAACGCGCTTCACGCAAGTCGCGGCCAGCATCGTGGAACTCAAGCAGTTGCTGAGCCAGGAAGCCGAGCACACCGCCCAGCTGCAAAAGATCACGGCAAGCTATGCGCTGATGCAAGCGGGGATGCAGCGCCAGATCGAGTTGATCGAAGCAGGCGATATCGCAGGCGGCGCCGAAGTCAATCGGACCCAGGTCAAGGACAACGCCAACGCCACCTTTGCCGGGCTTGCCACCTTGCGTGACGAACTGGCCGCCTCTGCCAAGCTGCGCTATCAGCAGCAACAGGCCACCAACACGCGCGCCATTACCTTGTCGGCGATCGCGTTGGGGTTGATCGCGCTGGCCGGCGTGAGCATCGCGATGCTACTGGGGAACGCGATTTCACGCTCGATCCAGCGGGCAGTTGCCGCCGTCGAGCAGTTGTCGCGCGGCGTGCTCGATGTCGATATCAAGGTCACCGGCAAGGACGAAACCGTGCAGTTGGCCAGTGCGGTCTATCGCATCCGCGATCGCCTGCAAGGCGTCATCGCCGCCCAGCTGGAAATGGCACGCCGGCACGATGCCGGCGAGATCAGCTACCGCATGGACGAAAATGCATTTCCTGGCGAGTTCGGTCACATGGTGCGCGATGCCAACGCCCTGGCCAGTTCGCATATCGCCATGACGATGCGCCTGACACAGATCATCGGACGCTACGCCATCGGCGACCTGTCCGATGAGATGGATCGGCTGCCGGGCGAGAAGGCGGTGGTCACCGAGACGATGAATCAGGTCAAACAGAATCTGCAGGCGATCAATCAGGAAATCAGCCGCCTGGCTTCGGCAGCGGCAGCCGGGGACTTCAGCGTGCGTGGCGACACCGAGCGCTTCCAGCATGATTTCCGCGCCATGGTCACCAGCCTCAATGACTTGATGTCCACCGCAGACGGCAACCTGCAATCGCTGTCTGCACTGCTGCAATCCATCGCCGCAGGCGACCTCACGGCGCGCATGAGCGGCGAGTTCAAGGGCGTGTTCGCGCAGATGCGTGACGACGCCAATACCACCGCCACGCAGCTGGCGGAAATCGTCGGACGCATCCAGCACTCGGCAATCTCCATCAATTCGGCTGCCAGCGAAATCGCCGCCGGCAATCAGGACCTGTCGCACCGTACCGAGCAGCAGGCGGCCAACCTGGAAGAAACCGCCGCCTCGATGGAAGAGCTCACCTCCACCGTTCGCCAGAACGCCGAGCATGCACGCCAGGCCAATCAGCTGGCGATCGGTGCGGCAAGCGTGGCCTCGCAAGGCGGCGAGATCGTGAGCAAGGTCGTGGGCACCATGGCCGGCATCGAAGCCTCGTCCAATAAGATCGCCGACATCATCAGCGTCATCGACGGCATTTCGTTCCAGACCAATATCCTGGCGCTGAACGCGGCGGTGGAAGCCGCACGCGCCGGCGAACAGGGCCGTGGCTTTGCCGTGGTCGCCTCGGAAGTGCGCACGCTCGCTCAGCGCTCAACCGCAGCTGCGAAGGAGATCAAGGGCTTGATCGACGACTCGGTACAGCGCGTTACCGAAGGCTCCACGCTGGTGCACACCGCCGGCAACACCATGGCCGAGCTTGTGGCCAGCGTGCAGCGCGTAACCGACATCATGGGTGAGATCTCTGCAGCCTCGCAGGAACAGTCGGTCGGCATCGAGCAGGTCAACATCACGGTCACGCAAATGGATGAGACCACCCAACAAAATGCGGCACTGGTGGAAGAAGCCACCGCAGCCGCCCGCTCGATGGAAGAACAGGCCGGCCAGCTCACCGAAGCGGTTGCGGTGTTCAAGATTGCGCAGACGAGCACGCACAGCGCGCGTTCGGCACCAACCGCATCATCAAAGCCCAGCCTGGTCAGCGGCCGAACAGTAGCACCGGTCAAAGCCGCTACCCGCCAAGCGTCTGCACCGAAGAAACTGGCTGCCACTGCCTCCGGTGACGGGAGTAACTGGCAGGAATTCTAAGCCTCGATCGCATTCAAAGACCCGGCAATGCCGGGTTTTTTTTTGCCTCATCAAGGCACGTCCAGGCATGTACGTGCAGGTTGTCCATGCGCCTGATCGTCTTCATTGGACGCGCTCCCAACTGGTAGGCGACCGAGCGTCTACGTAATCGCCCCACGCTTAAATTCATAACGCGCTGGCGAGCCGCTCGATGCCCAGATGTTGCGCTGTCTACGCAATACTCAGCGTCGCCCATGCGAGCAAGGCGTACCGGGTGGTCTTGGCGATCGCAACCAGCGGCAGGAACACGCGCAGCGGCTCGCGCATGACGCCCGCCGCAAGTGTCAACGGGTCGCCGATGATCGGCATCCAGCTCAGCAGCAGCGACCATTTTCCGTATTTTCCATACCACGCCTGGGCGCGCAGCAATGCAGCCGCTTTGATCGGGAACCAGCGCTTTGCCTGAAAGCGCAACGCCTCGCGCCCAAGCCACCAGTTGATCAGCGAGCCGAGCACGTTGCCGATGCTCGCAGCAGCCACGAGCCCCAACGCAGAATCGCCGCGCAACAGCAGCGCCACCAATGCCGTCTCCGACTGCGCAGGGAGCAAGGTGGCTGCGATAAGCGCAAGCGCGAAAAGCGAGAGATACGTCATTGGCTACGTTGCGCGTGTTGTGATGGTGCAGAAAGTCGGGCGATGCATCCGGCGCAACATCTGCGCGACGACAAACGCCAATGCGACATGGCGCGGCGTTATCGCTTGACCGGCTTTCGCCGCTTGCTCTGGTCGTCAGGAAACACTCTGGCGCACAGAAAGTCGACAAACGCCCGCACCTTCGGCGAAGGATGCTTGCTTGCCGGCCAAAGCACGTGGAACGCGCCGCTGCGCCGCACGTGCTCGGCCAACACGGGAAGCAGGCGCCCGTCTGCCAGCAGGTCGCGGATAGCGAAATCCGGCAGGCAGGCTATTCCGAGTCCTTGCACTGCGAAGCACACGCGCGTTTCGATGTTGTTGCAGATCATCGAGGTGGGAAGTACCAGTTCGCCGCTGTTGCGCCGCGTATGCAGCGGCCAGGCTTCCAGTTTTCCCGAGTTGGGATAACGGTAATGCAGGCAGGCATGCTGCAGCAGATCGACCGGCACACGCGGAGTGCCGTGCTGCGCGAGATACTCGGGCGCAGCCACCAGCATCATCTGGAAGCCACCGAGACGCCTGGCCGAAAGACGGGAATCGCTCGGCTCGCCGGTTCTCACCACCGCATCGAACCCTTCCTCGATCACGTCGACCATCCGGTCGCTGAAATCCAGATCCAGTTCGATCTCGGGATAGTGGCGCATGAAGTCACCCAGCACCGGCAATACCAACGCACTGACCAGCGGCAGGCTCACCCGCAAGCGCCCGCGCGGCGCGGCGGTGGCTTGCGAAAGCTCCAGTTCCGCTGCTTCGATCTCGGCGAGGATGCGGCGGCTACGCTCCAGGAACAACGTGCCTTCGGCTGTCAGCGTGACGCTGCGCGTGCTGCGATGAAACAGCCGCACGCCGAGTTTTTCCTCCAACCGCACCACGCGCTTGCCGACCGCAGACGCCGACACGCCCAACAAGCGGCCAGCCGCGACGAAGCTGCGCGTTTCGGCAACCTGCACGAACACCACGAACCCGCTCAGGCTCTCCACCACGCTCCTCCATTGCGGACGCTTGGTTCCGCACAACGCGGAACTCTACCCCAGTTTTTCTTTAATCGAAGGCTGTCTACCCTGCCTGCACTGTCTCTCGACCGACCACTCTCATGACAACACTGCTCTCTCCGCCGCGCATCGCCAGGCCGCCCGCACTGCTGGCCAGCAACATCCAGGCGGTCGTTCAGCACGCCCTGGACGATCGACGGCTGGTGGGAGCGGTCGTCCTGGTCGCCCGCAATGGGGAGCTGATCCACCGACAGGCCGCTGGCTGGGCAGACCGGGAAAGCCGTCGCGCGATGCGCGTGGATGCGCTCTTTCGGTTGTCATCGGTCAGCAAACCCATCATTTCAACCGCCGCGCTGGTGCTGGTCGCGCAAGGGCGCCTGGATCTGGATGCAGGCATCGATCGCTGGCTGCCCGAGTTCCAGCCACGGCTGGCCGATGGCCTCCCCGCATGCATCACGGCGCGCCACCTGCTCAGCCATACCGCCGGCCTTGGCTATCGCTTTCTTGAAGCAGACGCCAATGGTCCTTATGCAGTCGCAGGCGTCTCCGACGGCATGGATGCCGCTGACATCACCCTGGAAGAAAACCTGCGCCGCATTGCCAGCGTGCCGCTGCTTTATGCGCCGGGCACGGCCTGGGGCTACTCGCTGGCAACCGACGTGCTGGGTGCGTTGATTGCGCGTGTGTACGGTGCCCCGTTGAACGAGGCGGTGCGCGCGTTGGTGACCGGACCGCTGGGCATGGCGGACACCGATTTCGTCACCTTTGAAACGCAGCGTGTGGCGACCGCCTATGTCAATGCAGCGCCACAACCGCATCGCCTGGCAGAAGCAGAAACCGTCTCGGCCTTCGAAGGCGCGATCGGCATCCGTTACAGCCCCGCCCGCATCTTCGATCCGCAGGCATTTGCCTCTGGCGGCGCCGGCATGGTGGGCACCGCCGAGGATTTTCTGGGTCTGCTCGAAGCCTTGCGCGATGGCGATGGCGATGGCGAGCTGCTGCCTAGCCCGTTGATCGAGGAGATGGCGAGCGATCAGACCGGAGGCGCTGCGCTGCAGGATCTGCCAGGGCTTGGCTTCGGGCTGGGGTTCTCGATCTTGCGCGACCCCGCGCTCGCCGCATCGCCGGAATCGGTGGGCACCTGGCGCTGGGGTGGCGCATATGGCCACTCGTGGTTCGTTGACAGGGCGCTAGGCCTGAGCGTGGTCGCCTTCACCAACACCTTGTACGAAAGCATGTCGGGCAGCTTCGTCACCGATCTGCGCGATGCGGTGTATGCCACCGTGGAAGCAAGGCAATGAGCTCGACTGCGAAAGATCGCTTGCCACTGGCACCCTTGCTCGCGCTTGCCATGGCCGCCTTTGTCACCATCCTCACCGAGGCCCTGCCGGCGGGTCTGCTGCCGCAGATGGCAGATGGCTTAGCGGTCTCCGAAGCCTGGGTCGGTCAGACCGTCACCATCTATGCCCTCGGTTCCTTGTTGGCAGCGATACCATTGACGATCGCCACCCAGGGCATTGCCCGTCGCCCGCTGCTGCTGGCGGCCGTCGCCGGCTTCGCCATCGCCAACACGATCACCACGCTGTCCAGCAGCTATGCGCTGACGATGGTGGTGCGCTTTCTGGCAGGCGTCTCGGCCGGATTGTTGTGGGCGTTACTGGCCGGCTATGCCGCGCGCATGGTGCCCGAACATCAGAAAGGCCGCGCCATCGCGATCGCCATGGTTGGCACACCGCTGGCACTGTCGCTGGGCGTGCCGGCCGGCGCGTTCCTTGGCAGCCTGGTGCGCTGGCGTGTGTGCTTCGGCATCATGAGCGTCTTGGCGGTGATCCTGATGCTGTGGGTGCGCCTGCAGGTGCCGGATTTCGCAGGGCAGGCGCAAGGCAAGCAGCAACGTCTGGCGCACGTGTTGAGGTTGCCCGGCATTCGGCCGGTGCTGTTCGTGGTGCTGGCTTTCGTGTTGGCCCACAACATTCTCTACACCTACATCGCCTCGTTCCTGGCGGAGGCCCGCATGGCGCAACGCACCGATCTGGTGTTGCTGGTCTTCGGTGGCGCCTCGCTGATCGGCATCTGGATCGTGGGCGTACTGATCGACCGCCATCTACGCGCTCTGACGCTGACCAGCACGCTGCTGTTCTGTGCGGCGGCATTGGCACTGGGCCTGGCCGGCACGTCTCCCACGATCGTCTACATCGCGGTCGGCGTCTGGGGGCTTGCCTTCGGCGGCAGCGCGACGTTGTTTCAGACAGCGCTCGCCAAATCGGCGGGAGACGAGGCCGATGTGGCTCAATCCATGTTGGTGACCGCATGGAATACCGCCATCGCCGGTGGCGGCCTTCTCGGTGGCGTGCTGCTCGACCAGCTCGGCGTTGGAGCGTTCCCGCCTGCGTTGCTGGTGCTGCTTGCCGCAACGCTGATGGTGACGTGGATGGCCAAGCGGCATGGCTTTGCGGCATCAAACGATGACAGCGACGTGTCGCGGCCGGCTACCGTCGGAAGACAGGCATAAACGCTGGAAGTAGGGAGCCGGTACCACTGCGCAGCACGGCTTGCGCAGTAAAGACGCATCGAATTGCGGCGCGCACTGAGGATTGCGGAGCGGGCAGATGTGCCGAAGCGCTTGGCTCGACAGCAAGCCTGTGCTGGGGCATGGTCCATCCGACCTTGCATCGCCAAGGCCTGGGAACGGAGTTGCTCTCGGCTCGGCTCGAAGCCGTGCGCTTGATGCCGAACATCCAGCGAGTCGTGTTGGACACCAGCCAACACACTCAGGCGTTTTATGCCCGCTTCGGGTTTGTCGCGCAGCACGTTGTGCGAGATGGCTATGGTGCAGGCTTGGACCGGTGGGACATGGCCCTGGAGTGCTGAGCACTCCACGCAGCATCAAATAGATGTTCGTGAGCAGTGACTACGGGCAAGCTGATTTTCAGCCAAACTTCGCTCCATTGTGGACGGCCTGGCGAAGCTTGCGTTGCATGGTGCGTTTGATGAAGCATCGCACTCTTTGATCAATCGCGCTGATCAAAAGTCGAGCGCGCGAGTTCAACCGCACTACGATTTTTCTGCACCCATTTTGCCAGCACCTCCAAGGGTGCTTTGAGCGAAAGACCGAGGGGTGTCAACTCGTATTCGACTTTCGGCGGAACCGTCGCGAATGCAGTTCGCTTCACCAGACCGTCCCGTTCGAGTCCGCGTAGCGTCAACGTCAGCATGCGATGAGAAACACCGGGGACGGCTCGCTGAAGTGCGTTAAACCGCATCGCACCACCCGAAAGCATTCCAACGACCATCACCGTCCACTTGTCGCCCACGCGATCCAGGATGTTGCCTAACGCTTTGCAAGTGTCAGCATCGGGGCCGTGAATCAAAGGATTTTCCGTGTTCATGAGGGAGCTTTTCCTGTCTTCATAACGCACATACCTGTGCCTACGAACAGCCATGTGCGTTCTTGCAATCTACCGAAGCCCGGACCACATTGCACGAACATTTTGTTCGTAGGAAGTTGGTCATGAAGATCGGTGTCAGCGGAGCAGGCGGGCAGCTTGGGCGAGCAGTTCTGCAAGAAGTTACCGCGCGTCATCCGGAGGTGGATCTGGTCGGCATTTCCCGCTCTCCAGACGCGCTACCGGCAGAAGTTGAAGCACGGCAAGGCGATTACGATCGCCCCGAGACCCTACCCCGTGGCTACGCAGGCCTGGATCAGCTGTTACTCATTCCTAGCTCCGATCTGCGTCGGGGTGTCCGTGCAGCCCAGAACATCGCAGCGATTGATGCGGCCATTGCCGCAGGCGTCAAGCACATTGTGCTGCTGTCTGCGCTCGGCACCCGGCAGCAGGAAGAGCCCGCCGTCGGTGCGTCCTACTGGGTCGGCGAGCAGCATCTCATCAAGAACGCGCCGTCCTGGACCATTTTGCGCATGAGCTACTACGCCGAGGCATTCGCCCAGGAAGCTCAGGCGTCAGCGGCATCGGGCGCGCTCGTTGGGCTTGGGGAGAGCCGGGTTTCCTACGTTTCGCGAGGCGACATCGCTGCTGCAGCCGCTGGTGTCCTGACCAGCGAGGGACACACAGGGGCCATTTATGCGTTGACTGGGCCTGAGCGTCTGACCAGTGCACAGAGGTCTGCCGCCGCGACGTCCTTCGCCAGTAAGCAGGTCGGTTTTACTGTAGTAACCGAAACGCAACTGCGGGAGGGCATGACGCAATCAGGTCTGCCGGAGGAAGTGGTGGACGCAGTCGTCAGCATCCAGCGCGACTTCGTGAGCGGCGCATTTGACGTAGTGACCGGCGATGTCGAGCACCTCTCTGGCCATGTTCCCAAGACACTGGAGCAGGTTCTGCATGCCCTTTCGACAGGGACACTGCCAGCATGACCGCACTGAAGATTGACCTGTATACCGAGATCTCGTGCCCGTGGTGCATCATCGGAATGCAGAGGCTCGACAAGGTGCTTGCCGAACGCTTCCCCGACCTTGCTGTCGACATCACCCATCATCCGGTGATTCTGATGCCTGAGTGTCCTCCAGAAGGCGTGCGCATCGTCGATCTGCTGAAGTCTCGCTACGGCGTCACCGATCCTGCCGCAACGTGGACGCGACCTCATGCCGAAGCACGGATGTCGGGCCTGGACCTGGATCTGTTTCGTCAACCGTTCGCCTACCCCACGCTGGATGCGCATACGCTGATCCGCGTGGCGCGTGCACGTGGCACCCAGCATGCACTGGCCGTTGCAATTTCCAACGCGTATTTCATGGATGCACGCGATATATCCGATGCACAGGTGCTTGCCGAGATCGCAACCCACCATGGCTTCACACACGATGAGGTGGTCCGTCTGCTGGCCGATGCGCAAGCGCGGGCACAGACCCAGCTAGAGGTAGAGCGCGCGTTCGCGGCTGGAGTGCAGTCGGTTCCGCACGTCATCTTCGACGAGCGATTGGCCCTGATCGGCGGGCGCAGCGAAAATGAGCTTGCGCAGGCCATCGCAATGACGCAAGAGGCGGCGTTTCGATGATCATCGAGCGTAAGATCCAGCAGTCAAACTTCGTATTTTTCGGTGGATCTACCGGCATGGGCCTGGCCACTGCCGTAGAGATCGCACGCCGCGCAGGCAGTATTCTCATCGTTGGCCGGAGCGAGACAGCAGGCCAGGCTGCCGTCACACGATTGCTGGCCGAAGGACCGGCATCGGCTGAGTTCCTACAGGCCGATGTGTCAACGCTTGATGGAATGGCCGCTGCCGCGCAGGGCGTCAAGGCCTGGCGCGCAGAACTGCATGGCATCGTGCACACGGCCATGTCGGCATCGGTCGGCAAGCAGATCACCGTAGACGGTCTGGAGTTCGCCTTCGCGCTGCAGTATCTGGCGCGTGCCGTCCTGAATCGCCTGCTGGCCGAGAATCTGGCACGTTCCGGAGATGGCCGAGTGGTGTTGGTGTCCGGCAACGTGCCGGCATTCTTCATGCCGCCTCTGGACGACCTACAGTTCGATCGGCGCAAATGGGCGCATATGAAATCGGTGATGGGAACGCACCTGCTTGGACACCTTCATATCCAGGAAGCAAGCCAGCGGTGGAAGGATCTGCCCATCACGCTCACTGCAGTCTGCGTTGGACCCACCAAGACCAAGGTGATGAGCGATCCCAGGATGCCGTTGTTGATGCGGGTCATGGGACGGTTCGGAACCACCCCGGAAGCATCGGCGGTGAACATCGTTCGAGCGCTCACAGTCAGTTCCACCGCCCAGATTGCCGGTTCCAAATTGCCAAAGCCCAAGGCCTTTATCGCCGAGCGCATCGATCTGGATACAACGCTGGCAACCAAGCTATGGCCGATCACCTCGGAAATCGCGAGCCGACGGGCAATTGCACTCCCTTGAATGACGTGATGTAGCGCCGTGAGAATTTGGTCTGAGCTGCGCTATGTCAGACCGCTCTAGATCCAAGCAATGGAAGTTTCTGTAGAAGGTTCTTCAGTTCGATGGCATCCCAGGGCAGATGCTCTGCAATGCCCAATCCCACGATGTCCACCGCGCCAGCGACATCCTGAATCAGCCGCAGGACCTGCGGCATGGTCATCTTTCCCTGGGGGATGCCGTCGAACTGGCCCGGGGATGCATCGGGGCGAGAGAAATACAGGGCGCGAAACTTGGCCGCATCAAGCACGTCAAGGTCAAAATGGATCGCGAGGTGCTTTGCACCGATGTCTTTCAGCCAGCGCAGCACGGGTTCACTTGTTGCGGCCAGCGCGTCTGAGCCAGCTTTGCGCAGACCGTGTTCTTTGATGAAGGCCGTTTCCATCTCACTTGTTTCCTGCAGCCCCGCATACATGATGTTGCGCGGCTTGATGGGCTCCTTCACCTGAGCGGCCAATTCCGGATCACCCAGCCCCATCAGGTTGCGCAGCACCATCGCGTGGGCGTTCTGGAATTCCGCCGGGGTCAACACGTCCGGATGGGCGTCAACCCACAACACAGCAAGCTCGCCGTCGTATCTTTCGTTGAGGTAGGAGAACGGCACCAAATCAACCGCGCAATCCCCCCCAAGCACGACGATTCGGTCGGGGGAATGTTTTTCGATGAGGCGCCGGGCAGATGCCGCTTGGCCCAGGATCGCGGAGCGTCCCAGGATGCCATTTTGCAGCGGCTGTTCCGTGCTATCCGGTGCGGCCACGTCCACGGTTTCTTCCGGACCCTGTGCTTTCGGGGCCAACCATGCAAGGAGCTGCGAGCCGAAATGGTAGGCGTCAAGGTTGCCGCCCTGCCACTGAGGAAAGTTGAGGCGCAGGGTCGTGTTCGAGAATGTGGTCATCGTAATGCTCCTAAGCGGATTGGGACTGGAACAAAAAAAGCTTTCTACTCATGATGTGCGTGCCCGCCACAGAAGCACTGCGCTCAGCGCCACGGCTGCCGACGCCAGCCAGAACGTGGTGACTAGCCCGCTGTGGTCGACAACGAAACCGCCAGCACCCGAGCCCAGTGCAATGGCGGTCTGGCAGGTAAACGTGAATACCGCAGCGGTGGATTCACCATCAGCCTCGGAGGCGGCGCGGTTCCATGCGTTTAGGCAGACCGGTAGCGCACCCCACGCCATGCCCCAGATCACCAGCAGCACCATCTCGGTGGGCGCTGACGAAACCATCAGTGGCATGCACAACAGCGGCACCAGCAGTAGCAACTTTGCAGAAAGCAGCGTCGCCTTCATCCGCTTGGCCAGGAAGTGGCTCGCCACGAAGTTCGACACGAATCCAGCAAAGCCGTAAGCAAACAGCAGGAGCGTGATATCGGCGGCACTGATATTCGCCTGCTGCAGCAGCGGCGCAACGTAGGTGTATGCGCCGAAGTGTGCAGCAAACATCAGCGCGATCATCAACATGCTCAGCTTGGTTGCAGACGGAGATGCGGCATTTAACAACGCGGCAAACTGAAAGCGCCCCTGCGCTGGAACCGAGGGCAATGAGAACGCCTGTAGCAGCATCGCCAATGTTGCGATACCGCCGGCTGCAAGGAATGCGCCGCGCCATGAGTAATGGGCGGCAACCAGGTTGCCCAGTGGCACGCCCAGGATCATGGCAGCGGTGACCCCGGCGAATACCGCAGCCGACGCCTTCTGGCTTTTCGCGGCAGGCACCAAACGAACGGCAACCGCCAGAGCCATCGCCCAGAAGGCACCCAGACTCATCCCGACCAGCGCCCGCCCGATCAACAAGATGGCAAAGGATGTAGCAAATGCCGAGAGCAGGCACGACACCAGCAGAATCGCTGACAGCAGCAGCACGATCCTCTTACGGTCACTGCGCCCGGCGACAAGCATGGTGCCCGGTGCGGACAATGCCGCTAGCACGCCGGGCAACGTCATCATCAAGCCAGCACTTCCCGAAGACATTCCGAAGCTTCGCGCAATCTCTGGCAGCAGCCCTACAGGCAGGAACTCCGCTGTCACGGTGGCGAACGAGCCAATAGCCAGTGACATAACGGCAAGCCAGGCACGGAAGGTGTTCCGTGCGGTGTCTCCATCATGATTGTCGTGGGTGGTGGGAAAGCTTTTCATGCGGTCTATTCGTAGCTGATGGTTGATCTCAAGAAAGCTGCACGACAATCGACCCGATCGCTTCGCGCGATGTCAGTCGTGTGTAGGCATCTTCGAAGTCCGCCATGGGGTAGCAGCTGTCGATCACCGGCTTGAGCTTGCCCGCCGCCACCATCTCCAGGATCGTCTGCAATGCACTCCGCACAGCGTGCGCAGACTCAGCATGGACTGTGTAGCCTCGCATGCCTTTTTCATTGACAAGCACGTCGACCAGATCAATCTCCGCCCGCTAGCCTCCGGTAAAACCGATGGAGATCAGCAAACCGCCTGTTGCCAGCGAGCGCATCATTTCGCCCATTACGTCACCGCCCACGGGGTCGAATGCGAGCGCGGCGCCCTTGCCGTCAGTCAGCCGGGCGACCTCGTCGGGTAATTCTTGCGTAGAAAGATCGATAGCGGCATAAGCGCCAGCCTTGAGTGCATGGGTGGCCTTCCTTGGGGTCGATACCAGCGCGATAGGACGTGCGCCGAGTGCATTGAGGACCTGAATCAAAGCATGCCCCACTGATCCGGTTGCGCCAGAGACCAACGCATACTGGCCAGCCTTGATCGTTGCCGTCCGCGTCGCGGCCAGATACGCGGTGAGGTAGTTCACCGGCAAAGCTGCTGCCTCTTCAAAGGTCAGCGCCGTGGGCAACTCAAAGATGCGGCTTTCGTCGACAACGGCCCACTGCTGGTATAGCCCGTCCTCGGTAATTCCCAACGTGCCTCCGCCATAGATGGCAACACGGGTGCCGGCGGGAAAGCGATCACCTTGTTCGACCACACCCGATCCCTCGTTTCCGAGCACCAACGGCGGCGATGCTGCCCCTATCGTGCCCTTGCGCAGGCTATTGGAAAGCTGATTGATCGTTGCCGCCTGCATGCGGATCAACGCGTGGCCTTCTTTCAGCAGAGGCTGCTGACGCTCCGTCACGGCCATCTGCGGTGACGGTCCGAACTTCGTGGTTACGATCGCTTTCAAGGGAGGTGTCTGTCTGCTGCCAAGTTGGCCGATAGGCCATAGATGGGTGTTCCTTATTTCTTGCAAAGGCTTAAAAATTGTCAACTCTATCCACGGTGATGGACAATTAGGCCATGCCCGGAGGAGGCCCATGAATCAACTTCTTGCGATACGCGCCTTCATTCGGGTCATCGAGACAGGCTCTTTTAGTCGCGCGGCCCTGCAGCTAGATCTTCCGAGATCGACGGTCAGCAAGCTTGTTGCTGACCTAGAGCAGCATCTACGGGTCAAGCTGATTCACCGGACGACGCGGACCGTTGCGGCGACGTCGGAAGGCCTGGAGTATCTGGCTCATGTATCGCAACTCGTCACAGCGTTCGATTCGGTCGACGATGCGATGCGGGGAAACAAGCTGCGGCCCGGCGGCCACTTGCGTATTGATGCGCCTGCGGCATTTGCCGTGCATTTGCTAATCCCCGCCCTGCCACAGTTCCACAAGGCCTATCCTGAAATTTCAGTAGCGGTCGGGATCAGTGACAGAACCTTGGACCTCATTGGCGAAGGCGTGGACTGCGCGATCCGTGGCGGCGCATTGAACGAGCTCAGTCTGATTGCCCGGCATATCACCGACATGCCCTACGCCACCTGCGCCTCACCTTCATATCTTGCAGCTCATGGCGTTCCGTCCAACCCGACAGAGGTGAGACAGCACCATCATTTGGTGGGCTACTTCTATTCGCTCTCCGGCAAGCCGGAGGCGTTTGTCTTGCAGCAAGGGGCTGAGCGCCATTGCTTTGAATCGGCACGTTTCAGCGCCAATGAAGGCAATGGCCTGACCGCGCTCATGCTCGCCGGCCTTGGGATCGGCCAGCACCTGCGGCCAATGCTCCAGCCATACCTGGATTCTGGGCAACTGGTCGAACTGCTCTCCGATTGGACGCGCCCGAGATTGCCGTTTCATGCCATTTACCCACCGAATCGAAATCAGAATGCGAGGCTGAGCGTCTTCATTGACTGGCTAATGAGCACCTTCGGCGACGGACCTGCTTGAGTAATCCTCCTTCCGAACGGGCGCACTCGGGCACGGATCCAAGGGTTGTAACAGAGCGTCAATACAAACAAGCTCATTCTTACGGTCGCCACCGCGACGCCAGAATTCCCTTTAAGAGGCCAGCGCTGGTGGAAAGTGGCGAAGTGCGACTCCCATACCGGTGGTTGAACAACCAGGAGGACTGCATGCTACGTGTGTGCAATCTCTACCGACTGTCCTCGCGCCTTTGCCGACCGCCAACTTGTTCATGCCGTAAGAGTCCGCTCACAACAAGTGCTCGTGCTCACAGCATTTCGGCTGCACTAGTCTTAGGCACGCAGCTCAACCGTGCGTCGTGAGGCTATGGGACACTCGTGCCATCTCCGGACCTGCGGCCAACCATGCGAAACGCTCAGCTAAAGGCTGCCCTGGCTCCTCGAATGCGAGTGCGAGTGCTTGCAACGATTTGGGTCGTCTCACTTGCGGGGTGCGCGATGGGCGGCCCCGTTACTAGCCCGCCCATCGAAGGCCCCGTGGGTCTGGGCGAGATTGCGGCGGTCGACGGGCCCAAGGTACGTCCCGACCAAGTGATTGAGGACAGCCGTTGCCCGGCCGACGTTCAATGCGTCGTGGCAGGCCGGTTGATCGTCAGGGCGACCGTGATGGGCGGCCGCTGGTCCAAGCAGATCGACCTCACGCTGGGTATTCCGGTCCCTGTGGCCGATGGCATGTTGACGCTGGTGGACGCCACACCCATGCCCCTCAGTGGAGAGACCGTCCCAGCATCTGCCGCTCGTTTCACGTTCAAGTTTCAGGGCGGGCGGTAGCCAAGTGATCGATTGATGTAAACAAGCGGCTACCGCTCATTTGCCACACCAAGCATCACGCCCCATAACAAGGATGCCACTCACCCAAGTAAGAGCGAGTGGCACCAAGGTGCTGCTTTCCGGATGTCGGTTAGGTCAACTCAACACGGCGCAGCAATTTGCGTCACGAACCGGTGCCGTAGCAGTGAATCTTCAAAAAGGAGTCGGTGGACTCATCCCTGCAAATCACGTATTCGCTGTCCGGCGGGATGTTCGAGGGGATGCCCATGTTGATGGTGTGATTGATGAAGCCACCAAGATCTGTCGCGGGTGGGCCCTGGAAGTTGTAGGTCTGGTAGCCGTTTTTGACCATGTCCTCCTTCTTCTCGGGAATGCTGTTGTTGTGGGCATCTCGAGCACTACCCTCGAGACGCTTCCAACCATGTGCGCCGTAGTCGTAGTAACCCTGAACACTTGAGCCATCGGCAAGCCGATAGTTGATGACAACCGTGGCCTCCTTGCCCGAGATCCAAGTCCTCGGGTTGATGAGGCCTGCGAGGTAGTTGGCGCCCGCATACATCGTTTGCCAACTGAACTGCGTCTCAGACAGCAGGTTATTCATCTTTGCCGAGTCATGGACGGCTTCGTATGCGTTCGCTGGCTTTAGCGTCCCATCTGCTGCGGCGCGCATCGTGGTGCGTGCGCCGGAGGCCATTGAGACCGCATAGTCCTTCTCGAGGCTGTTGCCATTGGCACGATACAAGCCAACCAAGTTCACGAAATACTCCGCCAGCTCCGGCTCAACGGGAACTTCCATCACTCGGCGATCCGGCGGAACCACGATGTATTTGCGAATCTCGCCGGCTGGCAGGTTGTAGATGACAACGCCTCCCGTATCCACAGCAAGTAACGCTGTATCTTGGAACTGCTGCTCTGAAAGGCAGTTATTGCAAGGCTCACCATATTGTTCCCCTTCCGCATGTGCCGAAAAGGAAACCGCTAAGACGAGCAATGCGCCCAAATACTTCTTCATCTGTAAAACCTCCTGTCTTACTTCATGTCTATGTCTGATAAACGATGAAGACCACCAGCCTGGCGACAGCAACAACCATCAGTGCATGAGCAACTGCCACAATCGGCCGACTCCGCGGCCACTTGGCGAAGCGAACAGCAACGCTGATCAGTAGAGCGACGCCAGCGGCGACGGCACCTACAGACCCATGCGTGATGACGGAACCGGTGAACAAGACAAAAGCCACCAGCAACACGGTTGCTTGGGGCAGCATCTGTGAAAGGCGAATTCCGTTTTCTCTCATGATCCTTGACTCTGCTTGATAGGCGAACAACATCAACGAGTCGGCGAGCCGACCGGACGATCATATCATGCGAACGAGATTCATTCTCTTTTGAGGATCAACTACGTCGCGTTTCAACGCGCAACACCTAGCGGTTTTCGACTTCAGCTTGGTTCGTCGAGGCTCTTGAGCCCATGCCAGGCCAGAATTTCATCGACTCGTCGCCCAACGAATTCGGCATCTTTCCACGTAAGGGCTTTCGCTTCAATGACCTGAGCCATGCCTGCGAACGCCCGTAAAAAATGGTCACGGTCAGGGCTCGAAGCCCGCAGTGCTGGCACCGCTGCGTCCAAGTGATTGAGGTGGATGCGCAACTCGGCTCTGTCCATGGGCACGAGTATCGGCAGCGCTGTCGCACTGCTTGAGACGCGCCCTCACCCTGATACGGCAGAAGCCCCACAATCGTGCCCTGACAGCACGCGGGGCTGACTAGATGCCTCGCATTTACCGGCGTCTGGCTCTAATCGGAGGCAGCATATGGGACGGCTATGCCTCCAACCCACTTGGGCGCAGCCAACGATCGGACTTCTTGTGAGGTGCCGGCAAGACGCTGCTCAAGCGTCTCGCGGGGTGAGCGACCATCGGTCCCGCGTCCGGCAAAGTCAGGTTGCGCTGCAGGCGTTCCGTGGCCTATAGGCCTGACACCGCTTAGGCTGTTAGGAAGTTCTGAGCCGCGCGTCACTTGTCACTCTAGGCAATTGAAACCCGGCTTGGCCGAGGCCGAGCGGCTGATTGCGGATGGGTCTTCGTAGGCACCCCGACGATTCCAGGCGTGATAGCGCCCGGGCACGACATCCTCCAAGAACGTGATTGCTGGCGCGGTAGTGTGCGTAGCGATACCTAGCGCGCATCAAGGCACACGTTCAAAAAGCAGCGTGTCACGTTGACCCTTGACGAACATCGAAAGCGTCGCGCTGCCATCCGGACGAATCTGCATGGCGGCTTGGCCGTCGCTGAGCTGACGGCAATATCCGCGGTCATTAGCGCCGATCCATGTGGTCAACGCACCATCGACACGGCCGGCGTATCGCAACTCGACTTGACAATCCCTAGGAGCGCCATAGCGCAGGCGACCAAGCACATCCCCAGGCCGGACGCTGGTCGCAACAATCTCTAACTGTGCGGCGATAAGGCCCGCACCTCGCCAGCGACCGGCTTCGGTCAGCTCTACGCTCGCTTGGTCTAAGCCGACAATCAAAGGCGTCCCACGGCTTGGCAGGGTAAGTTTTAGGCCGGCTGTCGGTCCCTCCACCACCTCAAGCTGGGCCTGTCCACCTGACAAAGCGTCACAGAACTTTCCCCCATTGCGAGGCGTTAGCGTGTAGGCATCGTTCTGCGCCCGCAATTCCAGAGCGCAGTTGAAGGGAGGCCCAAACCGCAAGTCCGCAACCTGCGGGCCGCTGGCACCCGTAGCGCGCTCACTCAAGCGGACATAAACCGGGCCTGTGGCTTCGCTCGTGGACAGGATTCCGCGCCAATCACCGGGTGGAATGCCATCAACCGGAGCTGCCTGAGTTACAGCTGACGTTAGACAGCTCGCTAGGAGCAAAGCCACGAGGAAGATGTGATTAGGACTAGACATTGGTGCCCCTTACCGGCTTCAGCAGGATGGAATGATCAATGACGCTTTGTTCCGCACGCTGCCAGCGGCAACCAGGCGACACGTATATCGTTACCATAAATGGCCTTTGGGACCGAGACCTTCAGCAGAAATTTCAGAGCCAATCCCGGCACGGCATGCCCTTACCCAGCAATACCAGTGCGGACCGCTGCCCGGGTTGGCGCTCTTGTTAAGCTAGATGCAGCACGGATGCAACCAACCCCAAGAAAAGAAATCTCAACTGGGCATCAAACATGGTCGACGTCATTGAGCTTGCTGGATGAAACGCATCTGCCGTTGCAGGCGAGTAGTAGCTTGCGTCTATACGCCAATAATGCTTAGCGATCTGACTGACCACGTCCCGAACTTGGCCTTCAATTGCTAGTCGGCCAGGAAGGGCGCTGCGGTTACTCCACCCGCAGCAAGTTCCACAACAAGCGCCTCCAACGGTTGCAATTTGCGTGCAACCAAAGCCACTGCATACCCTTCCCTCCCGAACCGCCGACCAACAGCCAGGCCGAGGCCATTCCCTGCACCAAAAATAACAATGACTTTTTGCGTGTGGGCGCTACTCCTTAAACGTTGGACGGCATGAGGTGGGTGTTGATGTCTTTGTTGAAAGGCAAATCCAAATAGGGGAAACGACTGACAGTAGTTCGGATGCGGCGCTGCTCTGTGTACATAAAGCCAAGCAAGTGGACGCTGACACCAAATAAACTGGACGAAGCTATCAGCCAAACTGGACGGCGGCGTCATTTAGGCTGGACGGTTGTGACTTGCAAAGTCAGCGCAGCCGGGCAAATAGGATACAACTCGCACAGCACCGGTTGGCCTGCTGCTGGTCAGAGAGAGCCCTTACGGAGCGCCGAGCGCCGCCTGCGGGAGGACTGCGCGGCGGCGTACTGCTAGCGAGGGATTCTCACGGAACCTATGGGCGATCGCCGGCAGCCGTTGGTGATCTGATTGTAGATCAAGAGGGTCGGCAGGGATTCGTGTGATAAACCTTCCACTGACAGCAAATTAGTTCATTTTTGGCTACTTTTACACGAATCCCTGCCGACCCTCTTGATCACCGCATGCGCCATCCATGGAGTGAAGTCGCAGCATCTACCCCTCCCGCCATCGCGGCAAAGAGAGCCGACCTACGCGACCATCGCCGCGCGCAGCCCGAACATCAATTTTACCATTCGCCTATGACTGGCGATCAGAGATAGCTGTCTCCAGTGCTGATCGAATCTTTGTGGCGCGCGACGTCTCGATCGATGCGCTGTAACCTCTATCTACGCGGAAGGCCTGAACTCGTTGCTCCAGCGATTCATGTTGCTGCTGGCGTCCGCTTGTACTGACACCCGTGTAGGCACTTCCTGGTTGGGATCGGTCCACTTCTTCTACCACGCTGCTGCTGTGCGTGTGTTTATAGAAAATGGCGGGCAGCATCTGTTCTCCGAGCATGAGTTCGACTCCAGCGTCTTCCAAAAGCGCGTCGGGCGAAGCCGAGCCTTGCCCGTATGGATCAATCGTCCCGTGGTTGACCATGTTGTCATGCCACTGATCGAACAGGGCTGAGTGCTGATGAGCGTGCAAAGCGAAATGCAGATCGAACATCAGGCAGTCCGCTGCAGACTTCTGTGCCCCCACCTGAATGAACGCAAATTTGGCATTTTCACCGAGCTGGGACATGGCCTGACGCCGCAGTTGGGTATGGCCGGTCACGAAAGTGAGAAGTCTCGCCGGCTCCAGTACGATTACGCTTGCTTCGCCATTAGGCCTCCGTCGAACATCCGCTGCCACGTGATGCTCACCATCACGTTCTAGTCTAAGAACGGCACGTTGGGAAACTACTGAGTTGGTTTGCTCGGACAAAGACCGCAAGAAGTCAATAGGCGAGTCAAAGTGCTGGAGGTTCAATCCAGGGTAACGGCGGTTGTACACCGAGGCTAAGGCCGGCAGATTTTTGATGTCGAGTTTCAGAAGCGCCTCATCCGGCTGCTTGTTCGCCGCCAACATTTTCAAGGTCCGCTCTCCGTACTTCACTATACTTGAGCGGACTCCTGCATCTTTTGCATCCGACAGGGCGTTGGCTAACAGCTCGGTTTTCAGTGCGACTCGCTCAGGCAGGCCGCTACGAGAAAGGTCAACTTTCTTGCCGCGTCTTGCAAGCCCTTGCAACGCTGGGTCCGAGTAAGAAGACGTGGCCTGGGCCGGAGTCCCACTGCTTTCTTCCGATGGCGTAACCTGCTCTGCGACGTGGGCTGCATAATGCTCAGGTGAGCCTGCCACGCTCGGTTTTGAAACGCATAGACCCATGTTGATCTCCTGCAGTGACTGTAGGAGTAAGTTTGGCGAAAAGCTTTCCGATTCGCGCTGGCTCACCGAAGTCATAGCTGGGACGACGAAGCGTTGACGCGCGGGATTCTCGAGCCTCTATAGAAGCTTGGCAGGAATTCCTTTTCTGACAGCAAGTTAGATCACTTTTTGCTTTTTTCCACGAATTCCTGCCGACCCTCGATCGGCTTGCATTACATCTCGATGCAATCGAGCGCTTCGCTGCGAAGCCTTGGAGCAGAGGGGTTCAACACCCGATTCCACGGGCGCTTACGAGAAGGCCGATTGAGGCCGTGAGGAGTGTTCATGTCAAAGCGAAGGAAGTTCAGGCGCCCGAAGCGGCAATTCGATCTCTCACCTCATCCGGCATCAGTCGCTCGCGCCTGCCGGTGAGAAGCGTCTTCAGTCCCCACTCCCATGCAATGTCTTGCTCTGCGACCCATCGCCTGGCGTTCTCGCTGGATTGTTCGACCGGCTGAGTCAGCCGAAAGCGTGGTCCGAGCCCAAAGAACAGATCGAAACCAAAATCAATCGTCAGCAACCGGCGCAGCTGCCGGGTATGACCGCCCGGGAGATAGCCGTCCCATCCAGCGTCCTCTAGCTGCAGTACGACGCGTGAGAAGCAGAAAGCCTGCCTCTGCATGATCCTTGGATGCAGATCAAACGCAAGCTCCTTGTCTGCTGCCAACGGAAAAATGAAGCAGATGAAGTAGGCGAACAGCTCCTCTGCGATCTCCCACAGCGGACCCTCAATCGTGGCCAGGAACAGGCTGGCGTGCAGCGAACGCCCGAGTTCGAAAGCCCGCCTTTGATTTCCTGCTTCATGCGCTTGTCGAAGCAATACGACGAGCGCGGCTAGGCTATCCAGGCCGGCTTGTCCCTCCAGGCGTCGAGTCACTTGACGCGTTGCTTTACGCCGCACATAGCGTCCACGCTCCAACGCCTGCTGATCGAAGATCGCCATCTGGATCCCGGGTCGCAACTGCTTTAGCAGCGTGTCGGCATTTGCCCCAACAGGGCGAGAGATGTCCAGCGCGTCCCAAGCTGCTGCCATGAGGATTTCACTGGAGCCTGCCATGGCTGCTTCTGTGGTGCGGAGAGTCTCGGCGCCGGGGACGTGCTTACCCAGCGCGTACTTGGCCCACAAATTGTGATGGTGCTCGCCCTTGAGGTAGGTGCCGGGCTGCAAAACCTGACCCAGGCGATAGGCCGTCGGACAGCTCATACGCGCCCGCAGCCCCTCGAACCATAAGCCAACCTTCAGCACTTTCAAGGCTTTTTCAGTGGAACGATTTCCGTTCGATTCGGCAAAGCGAACTACCGCTTTTACCCGGCCAGGTTTGTAGTCCTTGATCTGCATCAACGGCTCATCAGACTCATCGCGGTGCAATTTAGAGTAACGCGGAGGCCCTTAGTTTCCTTCTGGGCGACTCTCGGTGCAATCGTTACGCTAGCGGCATGACAGAGCGTGACGAACACATCGGCGCGTTGGCCAAAGTCCTGGAGCAGGATCTGTTGCACCACTATGGCCCGGTGATCGGCCAAGATGATCTGCGCCAAGCACTGGGATACACCTCGCTGGATGCGTTCCGGCAGGCTCTGTCCCGTGACTCGCTGCCGGTGCCGGTGTTCCCCATCCCTAATCGCCGCGGCAAATACGCGCTTGCCAAAGACATTGCGCACTGGCTGGCAGGCTTGCGCGACCAAGCAATCAGGGCATCGCACCCAAACGGAAACACGCCGTGACTGCGTATATGGAAGACAGGGGGCCAGCATGACCTGACGACTCCCAGCCCCAATCAACACGTGGGATATGCAAAAGCCCCCAAGCGCGTCAACGCTTGGGGGCTTTGAGGGTGTAGCTAGAACCTGTTCGCTGCATTCTCGGCATCCGCCCTCCCTTCGTCAATCCCTGTTTGTCAGCCCTTACGCGCTGGCGCGGGGGACTGTTGCCGCTGTTCTGGCCCAGATGCTGGTGCCTGGAACGAAGGCGGTGCAAGGAGTGCCATGAATCCGTTGAAAGACCTGTGCCGGTGTCTGTTGCGCACTGACTTGACCGATCGGCAGGTTGGTCAAAAGTTGAATCGCTCGCCGACCACGGTCGGCCGCTATCGCAAACGCCTGCGAGCCCTCTCGCAATCGTGGGATGACATCGAGAACATGGACGAGGTCGCGCTGGCGCGCCGATTGAATCCGGGCAAAAGTAGTCCGAAGAAGCTGCTCGTTGAACCGGATTGGTCGTATGTGCACGCCGAGCTGCAGCGGCGCGGCATGACGATCACACTATTGCATGAGGAATATGCCCTCGGCCTGGAATCTGAGGCGATGTCAGAGACCGAGTTCCGACGCCGCTACCGCCGCTATGCGCGTAAGCGAGGACTGGTCATGCGTCAGGTGCGTGTACCGGGACAACAGCTGTTTCTGGACTTCTCCGGGGTGCGCCCTTCGATCACTGATCAGATGACCGGCGCAACAAGCCCGGTGGAGCTCTTCGTGGCAGTCATGGGTGCCAGCCGCAAGACCTTCGTCTATGCCGTCGCAAGCCAGAAATCGGTTGACTGGATCGCTTGCAATGCAAAGGCGCTGGAGTTCTTTGCGGGCGTGCCCACCTATCTGGTGCCAGATAACCTCAAGGCGGCGGTGACCTCCGTTTCCGGGCAGGACGGGGCACTGCTGAACATGACCTACGCCGAGTTCGCTGCGCACTACGACACCATGGTGCTGCCGGCACGTCCGCGCAAACCCAAGGACAAGGCGCCGGTAGAGATTGGGGTGCAACTGGCCCAGCGTTGGATCCTGGCGCGGCTGCGCAATCGGGTGTTCTTCTCGCTGGAGGAACTGAATCGCGCCATTGCCGAGCTGGTGGACCACATGAACCTTCGTCCGATGCGTGGGTCTGGCGGAAAAAGCCGTCAGCAACTGTTCGAGGAACTGGACGGCCCCGCGCTGCGTCCGTGTCCGCAGATGCCCTACGAGTACGCAGAGTGGAAGCTTAAGGTCCCTGTGGGACAGGATTACCACGTCCCTTGGCAGGGCCACTTTTACTCGGTTCCTCACACATTGGTTGGCGCAAAGGTCAACTTGAAGGTCACCCGGGAGGCCGTGTCAGTCTTCCACCGCGACAAGCGGGTGGCCATGCATCCGCGCAGCGGCGAGGTGGGTGGATGTAGCACGTCACCGGAGCACCAGCCCCCGGCTCATCGCGCTTACGCACAAGACACGCCGGATGTACTGATGACATGGGCGCGTCAGCAGGGAGGCGCCCTGTATAAGTTCGTGCAACGACATAGCGCGACTCATCGCCGACCGGCACTGACCCTGCAAGCCTGTCGAGGGCTGCGACGCCTTGCGCGTGAACACGGGATCGAAAGGCTGCAGGCGGCCTGTGACCGGGCAGTACGCATCCAAGCCAACAGTGTCAGCTCGGTGAAGTCGATCCTGGTGCGCCATCTGGATCGCAGCGCATCTTGCGATGACAGTGCAAGCAACGATGACGCTCCACAGGCGCACGAAAATGTGCGCGGTGCTAACTACTACTCATAATTCAGGGAGAACATCATGTCTTTGGAACATACGATTGATCAGCTACGAACGCTCAAATTGACCGGCATGGTAGCTGGCGTTGAACATCAGCTCGCCCAATCCAGCTACGGAGCACTCGGCTTCGATCAGCGCCTTGGTCATCTGGTTGACGCCGAGGTGAGTCAGCGCGACAACAAGCGCTTCACGCGCCTGATTCGCAATGCCAAGCTCAAGGTCTACGCCGAACCGGAGGCTATTGACTATCGTGTTGGGCGCGGGTTGGATCGATCGGTGATCGCGGATTTGCTGACCTGCGGCTGGATTGAGCACCGCCAAAACGTGTTGGTCACTGGACAGACAGGTACTGGAAAGACCTGGCTAGCATGTGCACTGGCCGTACAAGCCGCACGCCAAGGGATCACGGTAGGCTACCGGCGCGTAGGCCGCCTGTTGGAAGACATGGAGGTCGGGCATGCGGACGGCTCACTGGCCAAGCTTCGCAATCAACTCGCCAGGACCGGCCTACTGATCTTGGATGACTTCGGCCTGACGCCGCTGAGCAGCCGCGGACGTGCAGATCTACTGGAATTACTCGATGACCGTGTCGGCTCTGGCGCCACGATTGTGGCTGGCCAGATGCCAGTGCAGGACTGGCATGCGTTTATCCATGACCCTGCTTTGGCAGATGCCATCATGGATCGACTGATTCACAGCAGCCACAAACTAGCGCTCAAGGGTGAATCCATGCGAAAGACCAAAGCCGCCAAGTCCGAGAAGTGAGTCCTGGCGGCGCTGTCCAGCGCTTCTGGCACTCGCATCCAGTTCATTTGGCGGCGGTGTCCAGTTCCGTCGCCGATGAGTGTCCAGTTGGTTGGCTTTTCGTACTCTGTGCCTGGGTCACCCCAGAGCACTTCAACTTCATTGCCGATGACGGCATGCTCGATGTCGAGCAATGCCAGAGAAAGCATTGCGCCGTAGTAATGACTAAAAATGCGACCGCTGGAAATTCCGATTCGTTTGTCGCCAACCATGACCTCGTCGGCGGCGACCAAGGACATAGCATTCATATCCCAAATAGGGTTAGCGGGCCACTCCATGATCTGAACCTTGCTGCGTGGCGTGAACTGAGCGGCAAAGATCGCCAAGACATCGTCCTTGGACCACTCCAAGGTGACGATGGCCCGTTTGGGCGCCCCCATGACCTTTTTCAATGCCTCACTACCGACGAAGGGATGGTCGAACGTGATCATGTGCTCCCATCCCAACTCAACGGGATTTGCATAGCGGGTTTCACCCGCAGGCCCTGCACTCCCCGGAAGCCCGTTGAATGCCGCGCTGTATCGGCCGCCCAGATATTTCATGAACTCGGCATCTTCACTCCACGCCGGCAGGAAGTGAATGAACGACTGTGCGAACCCGCCCTCGGTATGGTTCATGCCGTAGGTCTGCAGTCCAAGTTTCTGCAATCCGAATTCCTGACCCGCAGCCGTAATCGCCTGATAGACCTGCTCGGCCATTTCAAAGGGACCGTGCACCTCGTAGGCCAGCGTTCTCGCTACTCCCAAGCGAAAGACCCGCACGTCGACCAACGTCCCGTCTTCAATGGGAATGCGCGCCGTGCGGTGCCAAAGAAATGAAATGTCACGCAGAGACTCGCCAGTAAGCTTTTCCAAGACCGCCAGCGACTTCGGTCCAGCGACCTGGAAGAGGAAGACCTTGTCACTCAGATCTTCGCCCTTGACGTCGTATCGGCCAGACTCGACTAGGTAATCGATGTAAGGGTTGAGGAAGAACGACACGAACTCGCTCTCAGCAAGACGCATCACGATCCCATCGGACATGACATTGCCCTGAGCGTTGCACATCACCGCATGTTTGGACGCGCCAACGGAAAATTTGCCGAAGTCATTGATACAGGCGTCGGCGAGTAGTTTCAGTGCTCCCGGGCCTGACAGGCGATAAGGCGAGGCCGGGTTCAGGCCGCCATGGAGATAAACGCCCTCCTTCCACGACAGCGACTCGCGCTGCCAGCCGGCGTATTCCCACGCAGTGAGATGTCCGAATGCCGGGCTGTAAAGCCGCACTTTCGGATCAAAGGGCACGTAGGGGCTATGAGAAAGCGCTTGACTGGAAGGCATGAAGACTCCGCTTTGAACAGCTGAATGACCGCAACACCCGAGTCGCCGTCGCGTCGTAACTATACATTACATCCGGTATAGTTACGCTCTACTTTTTATCGGAGGTCGTCCATGCGGTCTGCCCACAACACGCGCTGGCTGCTCCTGATCACCGTTGCCGCCGGGCTGCTGCTGATCACCTTGGACAACTCTGTGCTCTACACGGCACTACCAACGCTCGCCAGCGAACTGGGGGCCTCCCCCGCCCAGGCGCTGTGGATCATCAATGCCTACCCACTGGTCATGGCAGGCCTGCTGCTGGGGTCCGGCACCCTCGGCGATCGCGTTGGTCACCGCAGGATGTTCCTGGTTGGCTTGACCATCTTCGGCGCTGCCTCGCTCATGGCGGCGTTTGCCCCCAATGCCACCCTTCTGATTGCGGCTCGGGGCGTGCTGGCTATCGGTGCGGCTGCGATGATGCCCGCTACCCTGGCGTTGATACGGCTGGCTTTTGAAGACGAACGTGAGCGCAACCTCGCCATCGCTGTCTGGGGCTGCCTGTCGATCGTAGGCAGCGCGCTTGGGCCAATCATTGGAGGGCTTTTGCTTGAGCACTTCTGGTGGGGTTCGGTCTTCCTCATCAATGTGCCCATCGTCGCCTTGGCGGCCTGCGGCGCGATGGCTTTTGCTCCTGAAGGAAAGCCCGACCCGACCAAGTCATGGGACCTGCCCTCCTCGCTCCTGGCACTGAGCGCCTTGTCAGGCTTGGTGTTTGCGATCAAGGCCCTTGCCCATGCACCGCCCTCATCGAGCCAAGCGATCGTCGCTCTGGCGGTCGCTGTGACGTCGGGGGCATTGTTTGTGCGGCGTCAGTCGACGCTGACCCACCCCATGCTTGAGCTATCGATCTTCCGTAATCCCGCCTTCTTGTCCGGCACCTTGGCAGCCGCGTTTGCCATGTTTGCGATTGGCGGCCTCCAGCTGCTTACGACACAACGCTTTCAACTCGTGGGCAGCTACAGCCCGATGGAAGCCGGACTGCTGGTATCAGCAGTAGCTCTTGGCAGTCTGCCCAGTGCATTACTGGGAGGTGCCTACCTGCACAAGATTGGTTTGCGCCTGCTGATCAGCGGTGGCCTGGGGCTGGGAGCGCTCGGTGTTGCAATCGTCTCACTGAGCTTGGTGCATGGCATCGGCTGGGTCGCCTTCGGCCTTGTCTTCACCGGACTTGGCGTTGGTGCAGCGATGGCCGTGGCATCGAGTGCAATCATTGGGAACGTGCCAGCTGACCGTGCCGGCATGGCTTCTTCTGTTGAGGAGGTCTCCTACGAATTCGGAAGCCTGATTGCCGTTGCGCTGCTTGGCAGCTTGGTGGCTGCGCTCTACAGCGCTTCGTTGGAGTTACCTGCTGGCATCAGCGAGTCCGCAAGGACCGACGTGGCAGCTGCTATGGCATTGGCGCGTGAGCATGGACGACATGACCTGGCACAGGCTGCTGCCACCGCTTACGATGCCGCCTACATCACTGCGCTCTACCTCATTGCGGCAGTGATGATGATCGGTGCAATTGTCACCGGCGTGCTCTTACGTCGACACGGTCCCGGCTCCACTTCCTCCATGGCTTCCCACTGATTCGATGAGACCTAGCAATCGCTCCAAGATCCTCGATGCCGCCCTGCGCGTGATTGACCGCGAAGGTGTTACTGCGGTGACCTTCGAGTCCGTTTCCAGTGAGGCGGGCATCACTCGTGGCGGAATGCTTTACCACTTCCCCTCACGCGACGCGCTGATCAATGCGATCCACGCTCACTTGGCCGCCACCTGGGAAGCGAGTATGGAGGCAATCGGGGGCAAGCCAGCTGCTGACCTGACCGCACAAGAAAGGCACATGGCGTATGCCCGCGCCTGTGCTCAAAGCGCCACCCGTGCAGAGCTGCAGTTCATGCTGGAATCTGCCACAGACCAAGCGCTAACAGAGCCGTGGGCGGCTGTATTAGAGCGCTGGGCGCCGCCTGTGCCGACAGATACTCAAGACGAGGCTGCTCTGGACGACTTCATCGCCCGGCTCGCTGCCGACGGACTATGGGTCTATGAGTCGCTTTCATCGACGCCCCTCGACAAGGACTTGAAAGCGACCATCGCTGAGCGCCTTGCCAAGATGCTTAGGAGCACTTCGAAAGCATCCGGCCCGCGGAGCTGAGTCATGGGGTAGTTTCCGATGTGGCCCGCAGGAATGCCGCAACGCTTTCATACAAGGACCAGCGTTGGCGTTCCAGGTGCATCACGTGCGTGCCCGACGTCCCCCCGTCCTGAGTAGCAGCGGGGTTTAGAGTCCGGGGTTGATTGACCCACCCCCGATTGCAGGGCCATCAGTCGGTAGAGATTTCGATCTCTTTCGGCGCCCGAGAATTCGCTTGGGACCCGTGTTCTCGGGCGAACTCCGCAGGGATTTTCCATGCCAATGCAGTGTGGGGCCGTTCCTCGTTATAGAACTTCCGCCACGCCTCGATTTTGCTCCGCGCATCGGCCAGCGACAAGAACCAATGCTCATTCAGACACTCCTGCCGTAGCCGGCCGTTGAAACTTTCTACCATCGCATTGTCCGTCGGCGTGCCACGTCGGGAAAAGTCCGGCTCCACGCCGGCCTCATACGCCCAACGATCCATGACCTTGCCGGCAAACTCACTGCCGTTATCCACTTTGATCGCCTCCGGCTTGCCTCGCTGTGCGACCAGGCGCGCCACTGCCCCGACGACATCGTCAGCACGTAAGGACTGGTCCACGACGATATCCAGGCATTCATGCGTGAAATGATCCAGCACCGGTAACAGCCGGAAGCGACGGCCATCGAACAATGCGTCACTCACGAAGTCCATCCCCCATAGGGTGCTGGGCGCTGTTGCCACCTTGATCGGCTGCCTTCGACGGCTGCTGCGACTACGACGCGGCCGACAATGCCTTAAAGACAAGCCTTCTTCCTTGTAGATGCGATGGACCCGCTTATGGTTGTCACGCCAGCCTTCGCGACGGAGCATCACCAACACCCGCTCGCAGCCGTAATGGATCCGCGTCTGGGTGATCTCGCGCATCCGCAGACGGATGGCGCTGCAATCGCGCGCCTTGGCCTTGGCCTTGTACGAGAACGCTGAGCGCGACATTGCCACGCTCCGCAATGCACGCCGTTCGCTCACGCCAAAACGCTCTCTCAAGCGGACAACCCAATCGCGCTTCTGGGTCGCCCTCAGAGTTTTTTTGTGACCACCTCTTGGAGCATCGCCTTGTCCAGGCTCAGGTCGGCCACCAGCTGCTTGAGCTTGCGATTTTCCTCTTCCAGCAGCCGCAAACGCTTGAGCTCGGATGGTCCCAGCCCACGTACTTCTTGCGCCATACGTAGAACGTGGCCTCCGCAATGCCCATCTTGCGGCATACCTCGCCAACGGACATCCCCAGCTCGACTTGCTTGAGCGCGTACGCGATCTGCTCCTCGGTAAAACGGGACTTCTTCATCGCCTGACTCCTCGTGATCCACGGGGCCCCATGCGGGGCGAAGTCTCTACTTTACGATGGCCCAGTTTTGTGGGGGTGGGTCAGTCACCGCGACGGTTTCCCAGCGATCGGACAAGGTAACGCGAGCCGATCGAGGCCCGAAGATCGGTAGGAACAAAGAAGCGCGCATACAGGCCGGCTGAGCGCGAAATCATCAGAGGCTTTGGGCAAGATTGATACCTCGATTGATACCTCAAGGGGCATCGCTCGGAATCATCAATCGGCCGAAATATCCAGCCAAGTCAGGCACTTAGAGACTTGGCGGAAGCTCTGGAGCGGGTGGAGGGAACAGTACGCCGCACCCAACCCATTGATGTAAAAGAAATTTATCCCGAATGGGCCGCGGGATTAGGCCGCATTATGTACCGCCGCTTGGTCCTCGACAAGCCTGCAATGTCCACCGAGCGCTGCTGACATCCATGGCCGGCTAACAGCACATTGCCTCAACTGCGACGACGGGCCAACCATATCCTGGTTGGAAACGGCACACCCGGCCCGAACCCTAAGGTCAGACGGCAGCACAAGCCCTGCCTCGATCCGGGGCCGGGCCGCCGGATGGCCACCGCCGCCGGCGGATGACGCAGATCGACCATCTTTACAGATGGCTACCAGATAGCCGGCTTCAGACAACCACTGCATCCAAAGCTGCTAAAAACCTCATGATTCATGGCCCCAGCCAAATGATCAGGTCTTTATGTCCGACGATGGTTGTCTCTCTTATTGGCAGATCGGTTGTCCAAACCTTGCTTGACGACCTGCTGTGATCCATGGCCATGCCCTAAGCAAGAACAGTTCTAGATTTTCCTCACTATTTGTGTAACAAATACATTTGATCGCTATCATCCATGATCACAAAAAATAGCTTGGAGTATAGGGAAATGCCGCTGGTCACCCGGAACGTATTTATTGATACTGAGTTTTTTGTAAAGGCTAATCTTGATTTTAACTCAAGAACTATTAAATCTTTCGAAGACTTGTGTGGCGATGACGAGCTCAATCACGTCACAAGTACAATTGTCGTAAGCGAAGTTAAGAGAAAAATTGTTGAGCACATCAAGGATGCGTTGAAAGGAATTAACAACTTTAGGCGTAAGGCTGCTGTCCTAAAGGAATACAGCGACGACAGTATCAAGAGTCTCTTTATAGAGATCAATGAAGTGGATTTAGAAGCGAAAGCATTAGCAGCGTTTGATAACTTTATTGATGCTTCAAACGCATCAATTGTAGATATGAGTGGCGTTGACGGAAACGAAATTATCGATATGTTTTTCAGGCAGGAGACTCCTTTCAGTGCCAAAAAACCGAATGAATTCCGTGACGCATTTTCGCTTTTAGCTATACGTTCTAAGTTAAGAGAGCAAGAAAAAATTTATATAGTTTCTGCTGATCCTGATCATAAGGCATTTTGCGAAAAAAATGACAGGTTCGTTAGTGTCGATACCTTGAGCGCGTTTTTAGATATTTATAATAAACATAGTGATCAGAGATCACGATTTGTTGAAGAATTTTTGCTTCGCAAGAAGGAAGATATCAAGAGGCTAATCAAGGAACAACTTGAGCAAGCAGAAGCGTATAATTCTTCCACTTGGGAAGATGCCGAGCTAGACTCTTTCAAGGTACTTGAGGTTGGTGATTTTGAGCCGGAAATCATCCATTTAGACGACGAAAGTTGTCAGATCACATTTGACGTCGATGTTAAGCTTCTTGCAGACGTCAGCGGACCTGATTATGTAAATGGTCATTACGACAAAGAAGATGGGGTCATGTATACATTTGATACCGTCGCGCGCCAGGACGAAGAAGAGCAAAGTTTTTCTGTGGAGCTGGATCTTTCTTTTGAAGCCGATGTTGAAGCGTTTATTAATGATCAGTTCGAATTAAATATTAAAGGTGTCGGCGGAGGAATCGAGTTTTCCGTTGAAGAGACACCTTGGGAAGACCCAAGGATGTGATTAATGCTTTATGTTTAATTTGATTGAATGGAGCTGTAATACATGGCGTACGACTTGTCTGCAGGAGAGCTTGCACCCTTTGATCCATCGGTGCACGGCACTGAAAAAAGGTTAATAATCTACTATGACGAGACTAATAATGTTAGAAAGCTTTTGTTGACCGATAATGGATTCAATGTATCTCGGTACGATAACTTTGTTTTGGGCGGGGTCGCAGTTAATGAAGAGGCTGATGTAATTTGCCTAGACGACCTTCGTAACATCCTTAGGATTCAATCATCGGCTTCAGAAATAAAATTTGATCTTGTTGCAAAAGGAGATTTTGAAAGGGTTCTTGAGTCAAAGAAATTAACAAATTTTTTCAAATGGCTGTTAAGCAGGAAGATAAAGATTCATTATACCAACATGAATATATTGCACTGGTCGATACTTGATATTATTGAATCGATTGTCGCAAATGATTGTTTTTCAAACTATATTCCGTTTCATCGTGAGCTAAAGAATGAACTCCACCGCATTGTTGTACGCAATGTCCTGGATTTCCTTGCATTACTGAAATCATTTGATTACCCAAATATTGATCGATCTACCACCTCTTATTTTATAAAAGAAATTAGAGGTTTTGTGGAAAAGAATACCTCACCAAATCAAAATCAGGCTACCTTTATACTCAAAGATCTACTTTTAAATGCCCAGTCTCTCCCTGAGCTTGCGTTTCTTGTAGATGAAACACCCAATCACCTTATCAACGGTTTTCAGAATATATTTCTCAATCGCATTGCTCGATTCAAAAATTCTGTGCACGTTTTCGACGAAGAGCCCACTATCCAAAGTGCCATTGACGGCATAAGGATCATGGATGGTGATAAACCCGTAAATTTCAGTTTTGCAGACTCGAAGCTTGTTCCTGGCATTCAGTTGTCGGACGTGGTTACTGGTTTTCTCGGGAAGTATTTTACATTCATCGAACGAACTTCGCCAAGTGTGTTGATTCAAAAAAAGAATAATCTAACCTCAGTGCAGAGGGAGAACTTAAAACTTTTTAAAGAACTTACTGATCAGTCGGATACGTTTAGTAATGGTCTACTATTCAAAATTACAACTCTGGATAGTGAATGGAAGGCAGACTATTTCCTGTTTGGGAGGAAGTTGCCCCCACACCTCAAGCCGAACTGAATACCTCCAGGCGATATACTAAAAAATTAACGAGTCAATTTATTTTTATGTAGCTTTTATTACGAAAAACGATTGGAGCTGGAAGCCAAAGGACGCGTCGCTGAGCTTAATTCCTCAACATCTAAAAGAGGTCAGTCAGCGTCTGAGGACTATTCAGAATCCATGTTGTCAACCTGCACGCGACGTGCGCCAGTCCAACGCTCCATGACGAAGATCACAATGGTGTGAGATGCGTGAACGGCCAAACGAGCCTCTGACGGAACGATTCTCGGAGGTTCGATACCGCGGCCATGCGCTGACCCGATGTGTGTGCGATAGGCGCCAACACCATCGACAATAGATGCTAGCCCTCCCAATATCCTCTTCTGATCATCCTCTAGCGTAGGATCGATATTGAGGCCAAGATGCTGCTGTACGACCTTCCAAAGCGGGCCTATCGTCTGCTTGGATGGCATCTCCAGTCTGTGCATTTCAATGTAGGTCTTGCACAGAGCTTCAATAATCGCGCTCGCCGCAGTGATCGCCGCATGTGGATCGCGCTCAACGTGGGAGATGGCGCGTTCGAACTCCGCTTCGATAGACGAAAAGTCGCTGGCCTTGAAGTAGTCCGCGAGTGACTTTGCCGCCGGGCTCGCTCCTGCAAGAGTGATGAACCCATTCATCTGATAGCTCAATTGGTTTTTCGCCAAACTAGCTCGGATGCGTTCTTGCCCAGGACCAATCTTGTCGTTCCAGCTATCGGGTTCAAGCTCCATGAACTTCTGGATGATCTGGCCAAGCACCTGCATGCGATCGACGCCGGGGTCATCGTTGCAGCGCCGCAGCCAACTGCTGCACTTCGTTTCGCAGTTTCCTTCGGGCACGCCTCCCGGCGCACCGCTTTCCATGAAGAGGGAGTTCAGCGTTGAATGACTGTAGTAGTGCTCGGCAAGCACAGAAGAGACGGCGCCAATCACAGAATTCGGGATCTTGTTGTTCATACTTATTCTGCCCTTAATATCGCGATGACGAACCTAGCGGCAAAGGCCACTCTTCCGGCACAAGCGCAGGTGGTTTGGTCCAGGGCTGCTCGACCAAGGCGTCTTGGAACCATTGATCACGAAGGTTCGCGTGTTCGGTCACAATGAGCTGAAAGCCTGGGACGTCTTCCTGCGTAAACCTAAGCAGCAGTTCGAACAGTCTACGCACCGCCGCCAGATCAGCATCTGCCTCCGTCTTCTGAACAGAGCCATCCGCTTCTTGGTAGACTTTCTCTGAGGGGAAATAGACCTGGGTCGGCTGATCTATAAGCAGGAACTGAGGAATCGGGCAGCTATTCTTTGAGGCGAAAAGATGCAATGCCAACAACGCGGAGAGGTGATAGGCGAGATGATTTTCGCCGCCGCCGGTTCGACTCATCGGTACTGGACGATCCGGTCGATCGAAAACGATGCTGAGGTGGTTGAGGTCGAGTCGCGCGGGGAAGGCACTAAATTCTGCCTCGAAGATCTGGATGTACCGCGACACCTGCGCCGAGATGTTGTTCAGGATGGAAGTTAGCCGTTCATGGCTGTCGTCGGCGCCAACCTTCTTCTCCAGCTCCTCGACCTTGAACTTCAAGCGGCGGTGTTCTACCTCCCGCGAAGCTAGCTCCGCGTTGGGGACTAGATTCTCCAGGAACAAGCTGATGCGGCCAACGACCCGCGCCGCTGCATTGTTGCGCGTGCCCATTTGTGCAATCACTTCATTCGCGGCGATCGCCGCGGAAAGCTCCGCTTCCTTGTTCTTGATCGCGCTGACTATCTCTCGCACTTTGTCATCTTGCTCGGCGAGGTACGCCTCCAGTTTCGGGCGCTGACCAGCCACGATGCTCATCTCCTCGTCAAGCGTTGCCAGTTCGTTGAGGAGTATCTTCGCGATCGGAGACTCTAGGGCTAGATTTGCTTCGCAGAATGGCCATTGCCATTCACCCGTCTCCGGATTCTTCGGAAGAGCTTTGATCGAGGCGAGCCGATCTTTCTGCTCTAATGCCTCGCTTTCAAAGCCGCCGGCCTGCTTGGAGAACTGTCGGGCAGCATCGATCTTGGACTGAACCTCGCGCCGGTCCTTGCGTAACTGACCAATTTCTTCTTCGAGCTTTGAGATTCTGTGCCCATCATCTTCGGGAACCGAGGCTGGCTTCCATTGCAGGGCAGTGCGGAGCGTATCAATTACGCCATCCGCTCCGACCTGCTGGTTCTCAGGTGCAATGATGCCGACCGTCCTGGCCTCCGAGAAAAGACCGATGCCCTTTTGCTGGGAGGTATCGATTGCGTCGCGGGCCTGTTCAATGAGTTTCGCGTTGAGTTTCAGATCCCGCTGCGCAGCGCGCAACTTGGCTTCCAGTTCGTAACGATCACTAGAAGAAATGCCAAGCAGAATTGGCAGCGTGTCGCGGATCGCCTGTGGCTGAAACGCCTCATTCTGGCGATAGAAGAGTTGGTCCTTGTTGGCAACGATGCCTTGTTTCTGAAACAGGTAATAGTATGTGTGCTTGACGTTTGCGTCATAGCTCTCGCGGCTGTGCTCGATCGCGACATCGGTACGGTTCTCTGGGATACCAAGCAGCCGCGACAGCAATGCGACCACCGCGTCGTCGTCGGTGTTGACTGCCAGATCCTTGAAGTCCGGGGCGAGCAGTTGGCTCCCGCGTCGCTGCATGGCGGTACTGCAACTCGTGCCACCTGCTGTTGGCGAGGGCTTCGCGATCAACACCTGCTCCTGCGAGAACTGATAAATAACGGCGAACCACGCCACTTTGTCGCGAATGATGCCTTCCGGCACATTGAAGGTCGATCGCCCCATGCAGTATTCGATTATCTCGGACAGTGCAGACTTTCCGGTCGATGAGCGGCCGGTGATAACGTTCAGGCCATCGACTTTGAATGGAAGATCCCGGCGCTGGCCATCGTGACTGTAGATATGAATCGACTTGATCTTCATGGGCGTATTCCAAAGGTCGTGTACACCGTCACGCGGTCTGCGATGCGGGCAAATTCTTTTCCAATGATGCGCGCGACGCGCTGGCAGGAGACAGATTCATCAGTCCCTATAACTGATTTTCGAACTCGGTTCGGCACGGTCTTCAGTCGGCCATCTTGCGACACGACAAAGCAGTCCCGTTCCATCAGTACACCGAAAGCCTCAAGCGCAAATGGCAGCATGTCAGTAGCACGGTCAGCGAAGCCGACAAGCAGTTGAGGATTTTTCTCGACGATCTTCAGCAGGTAGCTACGAGAGCTTCCTGCGATGACTTGGCGAGCGTCTTTCTGAAGACACAATGGCAGAACCAGGAGTGCGAGAGAAAATGGCATGCCGTCCGGGTTCTCTTCCTCATAGCCAAGCAATGCCCTGAACATAACCAGGCCACAAAAAGCGGGGTTGAAAATATTCTTTACTTCGAATGGTCGTTGATCCCACCGCTTCATTCCGCGGCCCCCAGCAACTGCCCAACGCGACCGAGAAAACGAGGGTGCCAGTAGACCTTTGGGAGTGGTCGATTGTTCGCAAGGATATGAAATCCTCCCCGCACCACATAGGGCTCATTCACTCGTTCCCGAATGCGAAGTGAGCTTATGTCGCCACTCTCAAGGTCAACCCACCGATATAGCGCTTTCCCCGCCTCTAAAAGCACCGTGTCGGCGGAGTTCTCATCAAGTTCTTCGAATACCACATCCCGATAGCGACTCCATTCGTCGACGAGACGGTCTTCGTAATCCTCCATCTCTCCGGAGATCAGGAGGCTTTCGCGAGCCCAGGAAGATCTCTGCTCAAACGCTCGGTAGTAGTCCAAAATCGCATTTCGAATGCGATTGGAAGCGATGCCTATTTCTCGTAGTTGAACAACGAAGAGTCGCGGATCGTTCTCTGCGTCGATTTCTCCCGCGGGTATCTTTCCTCTGAATGTAATCGGGAGATTGTCTGATTTGTACTCTTCGGAAAAGGCGGAAAGCTTGTCGGAGATCTCATAGCCAAAAACTGCGTCTTCGCGCTTCCCAACCAATAGGTTGACGATGGTGTCATTCCACCAACCTTCTAGTCGCTCGAAGATTGCGTCTCGGTTATCGCGCCGAATGCTGCGCATGTGTTGGTCTTTAATAATTGAAGGGACGTCCTCAATACGAGGCCCACCATCAAATATCACGATGCGCGAAAGGAAATCCTCTTTCTCGTCATCATTGAGTTTATGAAACTCCTCGGCGATCGGAGCGATAAGTTTTGACTCGGTCTTAGCAAGGACATCGCCCGTAATCTGCGACAGCGTCCCGGCTGCATCATCTTCCACCGGCGGTTCAGGCAAGAAGCGTCGCAGGAAAGAGGTGTTCGAAACAGTGCCCGTCGAAAACAGAAAGAAGCGAAGACTGGCCTCGCTACGTCCATCACGGTTATAGCGATCTAGCCAGATTCGGACCGACTTCCAGAAGTCTACGGACAGGTCGGTCAGGCGATCGCCAACTCCCTTGTGCTTCAGGGACGCGAGCGTTTTGGGTCCGTCTTGGTCGATGAAGTCAAGGTCATCGTCCTTTTCAATCAAAACCGACGTACTCTCCGGCAACTGTAAGAGCCTGAGCAGCGCGAAGCGAGGCTGATAGATATATCCCAGGCCTTGTTCGCCGGCAGCGTACTGATCGGTATTTGCCCCTGTCATCCTCAAGTCCCTATGTCGATTTTCCATCCGTTAACCTACTGAAGGCACACGCTATCGAGAAACAAGCCATTGCTGCTCAACGATTTGCAGTACTTCCCCCGTAGCCTCATCCCCAAGTCGCCTCAGGCCTTTTTTGCAGAATAGTAGCAAAGACTCCTCCATCAGGCGGGAACCTACAAGTACAGACATCGAAACGATAGTACTGCTAGCCGTGCGGCTACTGTACAGCGCCGATTGGATTGCGTCCTTTGTTCCTGTGCCTCGCTTCGATTGGTGACAAGCCTGGTTCATGACCATTCCTGAATAGATTTGACCCTCAGGTCTCAGCCACTAGCCGCTGGAGCTGCGCGAAATGGTATTGATGCTAGGACCGTGTCCAATGGATGAGGTGAAGTGATAAGCCCTCGCCGGGTATGTCGATTTTCGGGTCCGTTGCACGCGACTTACCGAGGTCGAGTACTATCATACGCTCTACAGAGGACCTTGGCCGCAGACTTCAGATTGTCCTGTGCGACAGGCGCGATGGCGAGGGTTTCAAGCGCGGCGCAAGACTCAGTTACCGGAGCCAGGCCACGAAGCGCGAGCCGTTTCAGTCGCTGATTTCAACTGCGAAGAACGTTGCCTCGATTTTGTGCCTAGCTATGCAACGCAAGCCCTTATCTTGGGGAGATTTTTATTATTAGCGTGTAAGATTCATCTCTGAGAGTTGGGACTAAAAACTAGTCTTTCACGCGCTTGCCACAGGCTGTAGCACCATTTAACTTTTTAAGGATATAGCATGTCTAACTGGACTGACCTGACCCACCTGTATGGAAACAAGGAGGGCGCTCGCGCTGCATTTGAGAACGCTTGTGAAATGGTCATAAGAGCGCATTATCCTTTAAAGAATGTTCGAGCCATACGAGTTCACCAAGGAGATGGGGGGATCGACGTATATGTGGGTGAACTAGGAACGTCTCCTATTGATGTCTATCAGTGCAAGTATTTCACTGATGGCGTTGGCAACTCTCAAAAACAACAGATTAGAAATTCATATGCTGCAGCGATTGGCTCTTCAGATTTCAAAGTAGATAATTGGTTTCTTTGCTTGCCGATAGACTTATCTATTGAAGAAGCGAAATGGTTTACTGGCTGGTCTGGGGGCTGCTCCAGACCAGTTAAACTATTGCCCCCGACAGAAATGATGCTATGGGCAGAGAAATATGGCTTAGCGTGTTCAATATTTAAGAGAGGTGATTCGCTTAAACTAGATTGGATTGTGAGCAATTTAAAGCAAGATAACCGCGACCCTTGGATTGTCATCGTTGAACAAGCTGAAGAAGACTGTTATAAGATTCTTTTAACCTTGCTCCGAAAACATAAGCAATGTATTGCCGACAATTATCCGCATCTCGCGAGTCTCTACTTGCGGGCAGAGGCGGGAGATATGCTTGATGCGTGCGAGTATGTCAAAAGTGCATTAGCTGGCAACATACCTGACAGTCATAAAGTTTGGCTCTTTAACATGCTTGGCGATTTTTCAATGGAGCCAATCGCCTTCCGCTTTATTCGCCGATATGACGCTCTTTTGACTAAAGCAAAAGAATTTAATCGGGTGCAGGAGCTTTCAACGAGTGAGTTCTATTCAGTCTGGGAAACACTTCGCTCTCCGGTACTTCAAGGTATTCGCGATCAGGCCCATTGGCGGGTCAAACTTTCATAGCTTGATTTCTGGCAGACTTCAGCCGGAACCTAGCTTTTAGGAAAAAACCACATTTGGGTTTGCAATGAATCCAATAGTGGTTGTGCCTTTGTTGAGTCAACCTGCGCGGCGTATAACTCTCATTTATTCCATCTGTAGTAGATGCTGTTATTTGCACTCTAATCGCTTACTTATAGTTCGCGCGCGCCTCAAAAAAACCATTATTTAGCCGGTTGGACTTAGACGATTCATTGAATGGGTATTTTACCGCGTCGTGCAACTTTGATGTGGCTGAAAATCTTTCACAAGTGCGCTAGATTTTTGGTCTGGCAGCGCGTTATAAGCCACACTGTCACAGTTTTTTTAGATCTATCATAATTCCTCAAAGGTCTTACTGCGCGCAATAAAATTGCAATCTATGGGCCAAGTCGTCAGTAATAACTAACAGAGAGACTCTGTGGCGATCAGCTTATACCCAATAGGTCTTGATAGGGTGTTACCCAGCATCAAAGCTCACTCAAGCACCTGTGATGGACGAATGGAAGTTGATCAACCCCGCATCCTAATGCTTCGCCATTCAATACCATCAAATTAGAAGACTATTTTAATGAGTCTTTCTAGACGCATTTATCAAAAACATCGCTGGTGCTGCGCTGTGTAGTAATGCTTACGCATGCCAAGACCCGCTCAGCATGTCTGCTATGCGTCACCGTAGCGCAAGACATCCTTGGCCCACGAAGATTTGGATATAGCAATTGCGTGTAGGAGATGGATCAATGCACGAAGGTGTACCCATTTCAAAGGTTTTCTATCGCCCCATTGAAGCGGCTATACGCTGGGCGGGCTTACTCAAGCATCAGCGTGCGATTCTGAGCCAGATCACATCGCCCAGAAGTCTCCCACATACACTCGATTTCCCGCGTTGGACGGAGCTTCGTCTTTATACCGAGCGTCTCTATGATGCTATTTTCCACCATGAACTACCTTACGGCATCAACGGCATTACGGTGGAGGACGAAGACCTATGGGACTCACCGGAGTTGACTATCCGACATGTCGACCTCAAGCAGTGGATGCGACATCACTATCCGGAACACAGACCCGCTTTTCTCTTCAGCCGAAGCGAACGCATGGCGCATCCAACCATCACGCTTGAAACTGGCCACGCCTTGTTGATCGAGCGTCAGGCGATAAAAGCAGAGCTGCAACATTACAAACGTCAGCTCCAAATTCTGCAGGAGCAATACGACGAGGTGCTCAGCCATAGCGCACGGAAATGCATCTGCAGCCAGTGCTCCATCACGGATAGGGCTGAGTCCACGTATCAGAATATTATCGGGGGCATGCTGGACGTGATGCTCTCTCGATCGCCTGCAGGCAAGCCGTACTCCAGCTTCAAAACCCAAGAGGCCATTGTTTCTGCTCTTGTTGCCCACCACGGCGGTTTGATGGGCATCACGGAGCGAACCCTGAACGGTAAGTTTGCTCAAGCACGTCGCAAGATCCGAAGTGCAGAGACACCGGGGGGCCGCACTTCGTTTGTGGCAGATGTAGCGAGTATCTAGCAGTCCAACCATCAGCTTGCAAGCTTGTATGTGCAAGATCAAAAACTGCATTTGCAATGTCTTTTGCTAGCCATGTGTATTGAATAGGGGGCACACCAACGAACGCCACTGAGCGCTAAGGAGTGTCCACGATGTTGCAAGTGCCTGCCCTGCCACAGGGGGAGCGCCGCATTCTGCGGCTCGACGAAGTTGAAGCGAAATCGGGATTCAAGCGTGCCCACATCTACGCACTTATGAAAAAGGGCGAATTCCCACAAGCCCTGCGATTGGGCGTTCGTGCGGTCGGCTGGGATTCCGTAGAAGTAGACCTCTGGATCAGCGAACGCCTAAATAACCGGGTGCAGCAACCCGCTCTCCCACGTAACGTCTAGGGAGAGCAACGATGCAGATCGTATCCATTATTTCCACGAAGGGTGGCGTCGGTAAGACGACTACCGCAGCGAACCTAGGTGGCTTGGCCGCTGACGCGGGCATCCGCGTACTGCTGCTTGATCTGGATGTTCAGCCCACTTTGTCGTCGTACTTCGAGCTGACGCACAGGGCTGAAGGTGGCATCTATGAGCTACTAGCGTTCAATGAACAGCGCACCGATCAACTGATATCTCGGACCGTGATCCAAGGGCTAGATCTTGTGCTGTCTAACGATGATCGAGGCGATCTAAATACGTTGCTCCTACATGCCCCTGACGGGCGTCTGCGCTTACGCCACTTGCTACCTATCTTTGCGCCAGATTACGACCTCGTATTGATCGACACGCAGGGTGCTCGCAGTGTACTCCTTGAGATGGCCGTTCTTGCCTCGAACATGGCCCTATCCCCGGTTACACCAGAGATACTGGCCGCGCGTGAGCTGCGTCGCGGTACGTTGCAGCTGCTGGAGGACATCGCTCCTTATCGTCACCTCGGTATAGAGCCTCCAACGCTACATCTATTGATCAACCGAGTGCATCCGGTCTCATCCAACGCTCGACTCATCCAACAAGCCCTGCGTGATGTATTCGATGCACATCCAGGCGTCTACGTCCTGAATACTGATGTTCCGGCGATCGAAGCCTACCCGCGCGCCTCAACGCGGGGCCTGCCGGTTCACCGGATTGAACACCGCCAGCCCTCTGGCCGAGTCGCCCCCGCAGCATTAGAGACGATGCAGTCACTGGCCGGAGAGTTGTTCCCGAACTGGCGTGAGCGCTTTGCGTTGGTGAAGGGCAAGCCCACTGATTCCTCGGGAGCCCGCCATGGCGAACGTGCATGAACTGGCTCGCGGCAACAAGCGTCTGAAAACGCTGATCGAATTTGCTCTCGCTGAAGGATGGCACATCCAGCGAACACAAGGCGGGCACTTGAAGTTCACCAAAGTGGGCTGCGCCCCGATCTACACCAGCTCGACGGCAAGTGACCATCGCGCCAGCCTCAATGCGCGAGCTCAGCTCCGGCGAGCTGAACGTGAGGCGGAAGACGCTGTGGCGATTTCGGGGGAGAGAAAACGCCATGGCTGAGATCACGCCTCAAGACATGGCCGGGAAGTTACTCGCCGCTGGATTCCAGCGTAACGGGGAGTCCGCCTCGGCCCTTAGCGACCCAATTGCCGACACGCCGATGGTCGTGACGTTGGACCAGTTGCGTCCTTATGAGCACGACCCGCGCGTTAAACGTAACCCTGCTTATGAAGAGATCAAAGCGTCTATTCGTGAGCGTGGTCTTGATGCGCCTCCCTCTATCACACGCCGGCCGGGTGAGGAGCACTTCATTATCCGCAGCGGCGGTAACACCCGTCTCGCCATCCTGCGTGACTTGTGGTCGGAGACGAAGCAGGAACGCTTCTATCGTATTTCCTGCCTGTTCCGTCCTTGGCCTGAGCGCGGTGAGATTGTAGCGCTGACCGGTCACCTCGCTGAGAACGAGCTGCGCGGCGGTCTGACCTTCATCGAACGCGCCCTCGGAGTCGAGAAAGTACGAGAACTCTATGAGAAGGAGAAGGGAAGTGCGTTGAGCCAGTCTGAACTTGCCCGGCGTCTGTCAGCGGACGGATACCCCATCCAGCAGTCACATATCAGCCGAATGCAGGATGCTGTTCAACATCTCTTGCCCGCCATCCCTACCTTGCTCTATGGCGGGCTGGGCCGACACCAGGTCGAGCGCGTTGCCGTGTTGCGTAAGGCATGCGACCGGATTTGGCAACGGTATTCAGCCGACCGAACTCTGACTGTGGACTTCAGGGAGTTCTTCCAGGAAGTTCTGGCACAGTTTGATGCACAACCTGACGCCTTCAACATACAGCGCGTTCAAGACGAGCTGGTGGGCCAGATGGCAGATCTGTTAGGCGTTGACTATGACACGCTTACTCTGGATCTCAACGATAGCGAAAGCCGCCAACGTGCTTTGGCTACCGAACCAGCCGCCAGTTCGATTTCCATCCCCCACCCTGCCTTGTCCTCGGCTCCTCAGTCCAATTTCACGTCCGTCACAACACCGGAGGGCAACGCCGAGATCCTGAGTACCACGTCGCCATCGCCAGAGAACCCAGCGCCCGCAAAAAAAACTATACCGGCCGATCTCACCCCGGCTACAAGCAAGCTACCGTCGGTCTCTGCTGCGTCGACTGATCAGGAGGTTGGCGATCTCGTGCAAGAGCACATCGTATCCCCTGCACAGACGACCGAACGGTTGCAGTCGATCCAACGCCTGATTGCAAACGAACTCGGGGATACGTTGCCACCCGACTTCGAAGGCAATGTTCTTCAGGCAATTCCTGTACAGGCGGGTGGGCTCTATCCCATTACTGACGTCTGGTACATCGAGCCCGGTCTCGACATCCCCGACCGGCTACGGGTGCACATTGCGCAATTTGCTAACGAAATTGCGGAGGCGGCGTCGCTTGCAGGTTGCGTCGTTCCCTGCAACGACGGCATTGGGTTCAAGTGCAAACCTGCGCAGGAAGGGACATCCGACATCGGCGGCGATGTAGTAATGCTTTTGGCCGCGCTCAGCGGCCAAGGTTCGATTGTCGATATGGACCGATTTGGCGGTGTCTTGCCCAGGCTGTTGCATGGTGCAGGTGATCCTGCCAAACGCCTGAGTGACACGGCGTTGGTCAAGCTTTTCCGGCTTCTGCGGTTGGCTCGACGTCTTGTCGACCTTGAAATCAACGGCACCGGCCACGGATCTTGAGCGAGGTAGTCTATCCATGTCGTCACCGCATCCGCTCAATCAAGCAGTCATCGCGCAGGCTTTACATGATCTACGCAATGGTCAACTGCGTCGTTGCAAAGCCATGGGGTTTGGGGAAGATGAGCTAGATGCTCTTAAGCATCCAGCTCAGGTCAGCGTGCTGCTCAATGCATCCGTATCATGGTGTTCTGTGACCATCAATCGAGATGTTCTGCGTCGGCTGCTGATGCAAGCGCAGGATGTTGAGAAAGAGATTGCGACAGTCGATAGGATGCTGCGACTTGGAGCCAGCACAGAGATGGTCAGCCGATTCTACGGTTTGACTCACCAGGAAGTAGCGCTGCGACGTGAAATTTTGGGTATGCCAAAACGCAAGGGACGCCACCCGGTACTGGATGAGTCTCAAGATACGGAGCTGTGGCGTAGATGGAAAGTTCTCGCCGCTCAGCAGAACCCATCTACCAACGATGAGGCATCGCTTCTGCGCATCGCAATGGATCTTTCCGAGAGCATGGCGCTGCCACTGTCTGTGGTTTGGTCCACGATCAAGTCCTGGATCGACCAGGGACTGGTTTAGGCCATGGCATTGGACGATCCAAGCCGGGGCCGCGGTCCAATAGCGTTGTCGGATCTCTTCGATAAAGCGCTAAATCATCTCGCTGCAACGCCCACCCGAAAGACCATCTCACCCCCATCTTCTGCTCCAAGCGATGGCTTTTTATATAGCGGAAACCGACACGAGAGCGTTCCCCGTGCACTTTTCCTTGATCGACGATTGACACCGTTGGAGCGCAACGCGTGGCAGGTGTTCCGGTTATTGCTCAACGATGACGGCCTTACCGCATTCCCCACCTATGACCAGCTACGCCCCTGGTTGGGCTCCATGCCCGGCAGTGCCCAAGCCTCGCACGAAACTGTTGCACGGGCGCTCACCTTGCTCCGTCTGAGCCGGTGGCTGAGTCTTGTCCGCAGAAGACGCGATCCGAAAAGCGGACGCATTTTGGGCAATCTCTACGTGCTGCACGATGAGCCACTGACACCGTTTGAGGCGATGCAATTGGACCCGGACTACCTGGGGTTGGTTAGCCAGGCGCTAGGCCATGCTGCCAAGGCCGTGCAAGTAGTGGGCATACAAACTCTGCAAGAAATCGCTGAGGACCCGCTGCTTACTGGACGAACGTTGCCCACACGTCTGCAGGTGATGACGACTCGTCTGACCCAGGCGGGCCTCCACCCTGACAGTTATCCACAAGCAGACACATTCAACGAATCCGAAGAAGGTGAGTCGGCCCTTCTTCGGAATCTCGATCCGCATTCTTCGGAATCCGAAGCAGGGCTGGAACTCACGCCAGATGGTGCTCTTCGGAATCCGAATGAGGGCCGTACAGTACGTAAAGAAAGTAATAAAAAAATACGTACTACTACGGGGCCCCAGGTATTGAACGGGTTGCAACTGCCCAAACGTTTCACTCTTCTCAAGGAAGAGCAGCAAACAGGGGCGGCGGTGGCCTTGCAGCAGGTTGACCCGTCAGTGAGGCAAGCTGTGCTAGACGAATGGGAGGCACGTTGCAGGGCCAGTTCCATCCGGAATCCCGCTGGCTATCTGTTCGGCATAATTCAGCGAGCTATTCGCGGAGAGTTCAATGCTTGGGCTGGCCAAAACCAACCGAAGGCGACGCAGCCGGTAACTGCGCTCACGGAACCACCTAAAGTCGCGGCACCTGAAGTAGCCCAAGAACATATCGCACGATTACGAGAGATGTTGCGCAGCAGTTGACCTTGCTGGGGGAGACGCTGAGATGTCCCTTGGACCTCAGTGGAGCTATCCCCAGGGGATAGCTTCGGGCATGCAGCCCTTCTACGTTTGCTCTTCTTCGTCCTCATCTTGCTGCCAATAGAGGTAGTTGAACAACGCGTCGAGTTCAGAGAGGTTGGTCAAACCGAGATGCTGTTGAACATCCTGAGCATGCTGGCAGTACATTGCGTAGAGCTGACCATTCACATTCCCCTTGCTCGGATGAAGCGGGTACCCAGTGATACCTGCTGCAGCAAGACCCGAAACGGCGTTCTGATTCATCACTGCGTAGCGCTTGTTGTCCAGCGTATGCAGCACCTCGGTCAGAAGGTTGATACCTGCACCTGTTATGCCATTGAAGTGGTGATGGAGCACTTCGAAGGCTGTCTCAGGCGAGAGTCTGCTCTGGCTGACGATATCGGCCAATGCGGCTATGAATCTTGCAGATTGCTCAGCAATTCGCGTGTTCTGCCTGTGCAGGCCTCCGGAGTGGAACTGAACAATGAGCTGGTTGTACTTAGGTAAAAAAGTAGCTGCTGATGGGCGACGCAGGGTAGCCATATCCTTGATCTGCTGTTTCGCCCTGATCAGATTTCCTCTTCTCGCTGTTTGCTGCGCTGCGAAACCATTGTTCGATTTATTACGCTTCATCTCGTCCAATTGGTACGCCAGGACGCTAAGGTCCTGCGTGCCTTCACGACTGATCCTTTCAGCACGCTTCTGCGCCATCTTGCGCCATGCTTCCTGGATGGTGAACTCCAGGGCGTAGTCGTCAATTCTCTTCTTGGTCGCCGCGACGATAGACTCTTCGCTGATCAATTCGTCGAAGTGCGCTGCAACCTTTTTCGCTAGCGAACCATCTGAGTCACTGACTAGTACCGAAGCTTCATAGTTGTCAGCAAGACCGCCAGACGTGAGGTTGGCTGATCCCAAGAGCACTGTTGATCTGACGGAATCACTGAATGCATATATCTTTGGATGGAACGTCTCCCTGGTATCACTCAAATACAGGGTCAACTGGTGCTCCTTCCTGAGAGACATGAGCTTGCGCAGCATTGCTGGCTCGGTCAGATGAAAGCTCAGCCCGACTGCAAACCTTGCCGTCATCCCCCGCTCTAGTGCCTTCGTCAACGGCTTTAGCAGAGACTTCAAGGCAGACGCTTTAGCGAATGCGACCATGCAATCCAGGTGCTCCGCGCGTTCGAGCAAATCCAACAACGCATCTACGTGTGCCACCTGCATTCCGTTGACTACCAGCTCAACACTGCTTTTCATCCATTTCCCCCTGCAAATACCCGTAGAAGCGACAGCCTACCTCAGCCAGCTCAAGATCAGCGCAGGTTGAATGGCGCATGTAGCTATCCCCTGGGGATAGCTACATGCAGTGGCGCGCGCGAACTGGGAGGGCGGTGAGTTCCGTTTGTTGACTGACGCCCCTCATCAACGCGGGAAAGCTGATGGCTCGTTATCTACAGCGAGTCTTCACTATGGCTAATGAATCACTGCAGCTGAATCTCGGCACCCTACGCAGCGCGATGTCGCTAACGTTGCACACGCATCACGCTTCGCGCATCTGGCATGGTCGCGCAGCTTCAGAAGGACGGGCGGCTATCGTCGGCTTGAACGGCTACGTATCTGTCATGAACAAGATGAAGCGCGGTGCTGAACAGGACGACCCCTACTCGGACTGGTGGATGTTACGCATTGAAGAGAAGCTGGAGCAGACCAAAGCTACCTTGCAAAACCTGCGCGAACAGGTTGACCAGTCTTTGGCTGGCGTGCCTACGGCGCTCAGTCTTGGCGAAAACCTCAACGTCCAACCCGTCAAACTGCCCTTGTTCGTCAACGCCCAGTTGGGGTTCGCGGCGGTTTACCTGCTGGCTGACTACGACGACATTGCTCGCAAGCTCATCTTGGCGCATCACACCGCGCTGATCGACCGCAGCACATTGGAACGCTGGCTCAACGAAGGCGCTCACGCGCTGCGCAGTCTTTTCTCACTGGCTCAACAATACCGTTTCAGCGGCACCACGCGCGACGATTTCGCTGCCAAGAATGCAGCGGCTCGCACTGCATTGGAGAAGTACGGTGAGCTGCCGCAGGACGTGCTGGAAGGCGTACGACGCTCGCGTTTCGCTCCCCCGATCATTCGCCGTGGCCTGCAATCGCGTGCAACTTCAAGTACCTCTACGACCGTCACCGAAGTGACCGATGATGTGCCGGTGTCGCCAGAGTCGGTCGTGGCCGACGAGGATGAGCCAGAATGATCGACCAGCATCTGTATCAACCCACGCGCTTTCATCCCTTGGAACAGGCTGACTTCATCCGGCTGGAACAGGCTCCCTATCTAAAAGGCCTTTTAAAGCCTTTTAAAGGTAAAGGGGCTCTCGATGTGTGGGCCAGCCAATGCTTGGCGCAAAGGGATCAGTTGATCGTCTTGGCACAACGACGGGTGCTGCAACAGGCAGCCGGACATCCCTTCCATCTGTTGCCGGTGGAACTGGCCCAGCAGAAGACTGGCGCAGGCACGACCTTTCTGCGCTGGCGCAGGCCAGACCGCTCCGCGATGGGGGTTGCTCTATGGCAAGACCTGGTTCTCAGTGATGCCACGCCGGCAAGCCTGCTAGCCGATTTGTATGCCATCGAACAGCAACGCCTCGTACTGAACATGCAGATCAGCCTGATGCACACCTTAGGTCGTCAGGCTCTGGAGTGCGCCAACAAGATGAGCCAGGCCGAGTCCACCTTCCTGCACCGAGTCGCGAGCGCCCAAGGAACTGAACGTTCGGGGATGCCGCCCCAGGCCTGACCTATCCATTTATTCCCTGCCCCAACGCTGTGCCAAGCGGGTTTTTTCACCACCACGGAGATAGCACCATGAGTACCCATTTCTCTGGCGAAGGCAATATCGGATCGATCCCAGAGTTTCGCGAGTTTCCAAATGGCAACGATGAGCCGAACCGGCTGTTACGGCTGAACATTTATTTCGATAACCCGGTACCTAAGAAAGACGGTACGTTCGAGGACCGTGGCGGCTTCTGGGCTCCGGTGGAGCTCTGGCACCGCGATGCCGAGCACTGGAAGGATTTGTATCAGAAGGGCATGCGGGTTCTGGTAGAGGGCCGGACCGTTAAAGACGAATGGGAGGATGCAGACGAAAACGAACGCACCACCTTCAAGATCGAAGCTCGGCGTGTCGGCATTCTTCCCTTCCGTTTAGCCTCGGTGACGCTCAGCCAGAAACCGGCCAATGGCGATTCGGAACCCGCCACACCCTGAACCGGCATTTGGGCGCCACCTTTGCTGGGAGCCGCCCTAGATGCTCTAGCAGTGCCCCAGCAATTGCTAGCGGCTGAGAGGCGTTGATCCGAATCCTGCTTCAGTGAACCAAGGAGGCCCCATGCGCCTACCGTTTGAACTCGACCCACAGATCATCCATCACATCATCTACAGCCAGGCAGGCTCGATCGGCAAAGCCATCATCGAGTTGCTGATGAATTCAGTGGATGCCAAAGCCAGTAACGTTCAACTGTCGATTTCACGTACGGGCTTCTCATGCCATGACGACGGTCAGGGCTTTGCAAGCCGCGAAGATGTCATTCGCTACTTTGGCCGGTTTGGAACGCCGCACGAGGAGGGCGATGCAACCTATGGCTGCTTCCGCCTTGGACGCGGCCAGATCATGGCCCACGCGTCCACAAACTGGCACTCCAATGTTTGGCAGATGACCGTCAATACACGGGTCATGGGTTACCACTACGATCTAGACGAGGTACAGGCTCATTCACCCGGCTGTGCGATCCAGGGCGACTGGTATGAAGCCCTGAGCGAGGTCGAGCTGATGTCGACCCTTCAGGAAATAAGGGATTTAGTGCGTTACACCCCGGTATGCGTTGAACTCAATGGGAATCGCATCACCCGCGACCCTCACGGCGAACGCTGGGATGCTGAAGACGAGTTCGCCTGGTACCGGGTCAAAGCCGACGGCGCCGTCGCCATCTACAACCAGGGCGTACTGGTGCGCCACGACTCGGGACATGTATGGGGCGCAGGTGGTCTCATCGTGTCTAAGAAAGCCATTGGATTGAATGTTTCCCGCACAGAAGTCCTGCGCAAGACTTGCCCGGTATGGAAGGCTATTGCCAAGCAGTTTGGTCAGATGGCTGATCAGATTGCCTCTCGCCTCGGCAATCATCGCAAGACAGAGGCGCGCCGTGAGAAGTCCGCTCGGGCACTCCTTTCCGGTGACGCTGGCATTGTGCAAACCTATTCCAAGGAAGAAGTCGTGACGCTTCTACCTGGCAAGCGGCACATTTCAATGGAGGATTTCTTGCGCAAATGCCGCTACAGCCATGGCAAGCGTCATGGCGGCAGGTTTGCAGTTGTTGAAAGCGGTTTCGACGTACCAAAGGGGGAAGCTATCGCTCGTGAAGGAATTGCCGTAATCGTGCATCCCGTTACCCTTGATCGTTTCGGGTGCTATAGCGCCCAAGAGTTTGCTGACTGTATCGCTCGTATCCACGACAATCTTAGGCAGGACATTGAACTGAACGGCGCTCAGTACTGGGGAATAAACGCTCTCTATATCCCGCAGTTGCTGGCATTTTCGACATTGCGAGAAGCGTTCGTGGAGCGGACGCGCATCCTTACGGAGAAAGATGCGCTTGATCGTGAGACACGTCGTGCATGGACTGCGTTGCGCTGGTGCATGCACCACTATGTCGCCCTGTGCACGGGGGGGCGGCCGGTTTACGGCGGCCAGGTCCGTGAGGGCAAATCACTTCACATTCTGCTTGGTCAATCCAACGTTGCCGAGGCATGGACCGACGGCAGTAGCTACATCGCCGTCGATGTCACCATCGTGAAGCGGCTCAAATCATCCCCCGTCAGAACAGCAGCGTACATTTTTTCACTGATTGAGCACGAGATTGCTCATGAGGGCGATAGCCTGGATTGTGGTCATGATGAAGCGTTCTACCAACGCTTTCACGATCTTGTGCTGCTGCACAGCGAACAACGGCAGCGCTACATGCATATGTGGCTCATGAAGTACACAGGAAGCATGGAGGCAGAGGGGAAGCGCGCGCAGGGTGAAGCATGGCGCGAACGCTATCTTGTGAACCGTGCGAGCGACAGTCGGTTGAAGCGCGGCCTGTCACCGACCATCGAAGATGTCAGCGACGACCCTGTGATGGTCGGAGCAATCCGGGATGAGAGTATGGCTTTCATTGACTATCAGAACGCTTTGATGGCCGATGCAGTCGTCACGGCCGAACCGCCGAACTGGACGGAAATCCTGATACGCGCCGCGCACGATCAGAAACATCTCGGCGTGCAAATTAGCGCCGATGCAAAGCAACGTATCAGTACTCGGCGTCATCGAGTTGTTCAGACCTTCCCTAGGTAGGACCCCTTTAAATCGGGGCTCCTACTGTGCAGTTACTTCTTACTGGCCGCTAGTAATAGCCTTGTGAATGGTATGGCCTAGGCTGTGAGATTTGAGTTGGTCAGGATCACCCTTCATGTAGGTGAGCAGTTCGGTGCTGGTAGCATAGTCCCGGTATGAATCGGGAAGTCGATCAATAATCTCTTCGCTCTCAAGCAGAAGTTCAGCCAGTGATGGACTTGTATCAACATCAACCAGTGCGTTGATACGTCGAGCCAACGCATAGAGCCAAAGGTTCACTTCATGTGCTCGAATGTGCAATTGCCAGCTAACCTGAGCGCTGAAGGGTTGACGAATCGTGCGAGCCAGCGCGTTGAAGATCTTCCACAGCTCAGCGATGTTTGCTTTCTGATCTTCTGGCGCCAAATATTGGGTCAATGTGGCAAGTTCGTCAGTGAAAGCGCCATCTGCCTGTAGCTTGAAATACAGGCTTTTGTTGTCTTTCAATGAGCCGCGCCATTGGCTCGCCAATTCATTGAACCATTCTCTGGAGACCTGAGCCGTGTCAATTGTCTTCTGTTCGAGCATGGGAAGAAGCAATGACTCGAGAATCCAAGGCGTGAAGTGATGTAACCTTCCCAGACGCCCGCGTACAGGCTGCAGGATGTCCTGAAGTTCTTGATCAGTAAGTGGCCCTTGAAGTGATTGCGTCAGCTTTGAAATCAGCTGGTGCTTCACGTCCGACTCCTCATAGTTCGCTTCGTTGATCAGCCAGCAAAGAATGGTTCGATGAGCGCTGGCAGGTGTTACCTGATCGATAAGGCCTAGTGTTTCAACACCCCACGTTCCTTTGTTGATTGCATCCTTGAAAGCATGCAGACCCACCCAGGTGACGATGCTAGTCTCACTATTTAGGAGGGCTTCTATTTGTGCTGGGTGCTTGTCGAAGCTGAGCGATAGGCAGATGTGCTTGAAGACCTCAATGACTAATACGTTAGGACGCAACCCTTTGACGCGTTGCGCGCACACTTCACTCAACCAACTGACGAGCGACTGTGGTGCATTTGACCAGAGTAGCTTGAGGGCATAGTAGTCACTCCATGAGGTATCGGGTGGCGAGTAGCGGAAAGCAGCGTCGGGATTATCAGTGGAAAGCAGCAGCTTGGTGAGGTCTTGCGAGCGATAGTGCTCAAGATCCAGCAGCGCCTTCCGGACTCTTGGCTGTAAAGCACCTTGGCGTGCAGGATTGAGATGTTCGAGCAAAGAGCTCTGCAGCGACTGCGGGAAAGGCCTGCGCTCCTCTGTGTACAATTGGCCCGCTTTGCAATGTGCAAGCACGTAGCCAAAAGCATCCCAGGCTGAGTGGAAATCTTCGAGCAGTAGACCTTCGGTCCAGAACTTGGCAGGTATACTCTCAAAAACTTCTGGGTCCAGCTTCCCATCCTTGATCTTGCCCTTGGCCTCCAATTGATTCATCAACTCAGAACCAGACAATCCTCTGAATTCCAGATCACCAAGCCACCAAGCCAGCACGTCGCCCGCGCGAGGAGGGTCAGTGAAACAGGAACGATGGTTCAAGCCCTTCGGTTCCTCATCTTCTTTCTCGGATTTAGTGAAGGACGTTGAGTCGAAAATCAGCTTGGCGGTAGGTACCTTCTTGCCCTCACCATGTAACGTGCTTTGAATGATCTGGTCGCAGTACTCGAAAACGTGCGGCATCACATCCAGAGGGATAGGTGTTGCCACCAGTGGATAGTTATCATTGGCGCGTTGTATCGAATTGGAAAGCTGATAGCCGGCCAGCGGGCGACCGCTGGCTGATCGAATCAGGATCATTCGATCATGGATTTTGTTTTCAGGCACGGCGAGCACTTTAAGGCGAACATTGCCGAAATAGCCATTGCCCCACCCAGTGCACTGGTTGAGAAGGTTCTGAATGCGGTTCGGCTGATCAGCGCTAGCTTTGCAATCTTCCTTCGACTCTTTCTCGGTCGTGATGATGAGATAGTCGCCTGCTGCGGTGCCCATTCGATGAAGCAGATCGATGCCTACGTCCTCCATGAATGGATCGAACCAGGCAATCTGAGCGTCATGGTGGTTCTCGAAGATCTTACGGAGCCATTCCGTCAGTTGTATCCGGCTGGTGCCACCACTGTCGGTAAGCGTAAGGAAGAAGCGCCCCTCGGATGTCTTGGGGCAGAGCTGCTTCATGGTTGTTTCGGTGGCGCTGTTGAGAGCTACCCAAGGATCAGCTGTATGGCCTCCCAGCTGTGAGCGTGAATCTCGTAACGCCCTGCCTACTCGCGCGGTGGCTTGAAGCTTCGCTTGATCTTTCGGCGGGACGCGTTTCTCCAGCCAGTTCAGCTTTTCGTTCGAGCGGATAGACTCGACCATCTGCATGTTCAGGTTCACGCCGCGCACGAAGTAGTTACCGGTCTGTAGCACCAAGAAGGAGTCGCCTAGTTCATTGGTCGCATAGATTTCCAGGGTAAATGACGTACAGATCTGCTTCTCGAAGGCTTCAAGCCTGAAGCTATGCTTCAGGGGATACTTTTCGTGCTTGTCCAGCCGAGCTGTATGGGTGGCCAGTACACTGTCGGCACTATAAGCATTCACTACGACCAAGAGGTCGGACGCGTCTTGGGTCAGTGGCTCGGAAAGCTTGAGAGATGCGTCATCTCCCTTCAACGTAATGTCGTACTTACTCTTTTCCGCGCGATTTTGGCCGGGGATGCAGATGAACTCAAAATCCCCTATCCGCCATGCATCCAGTAACGCGAAGTCCAGTCCGGTATCTGCGTTCAGGCTCTGGCATGCGGCTTCTGCGATCTTTCGATCCAAGCCCTCCGCCATGTTGAAGGTCTCTGCCTTGCTGTCGGACGAAATGGCTGCGCTGTCCACGCTTGCATAGCTGGTCGGGCTGAGGCGGCTGGTACGAAACTGAAAGAAGTCTCGTGTCGGTAGGTGCATGACCGGGCGGGCTACAGGGTTGCCCCCGAAGAGGGTAGCGCCCACCTTGCTGTTCAGTTTGTCATCGAGCTGGATATCGGCCAGTTGGCTGGCAGCATGCAGTGTTGCGCCGGAAAGGAAGTGCTTCAGGAGTATCTTGAGTTGCTGCGTTGATGTGTACAGCGTCAGGGCATGGGTCTTGGCTGAGCAGCCATCATAGATGGGAGTCTTGCTGTTAGAGGTACCGCTCCACTTATGAGACTGGTGAGTACCCGGCAGTGATCGGCCATAGAGGAACCGCAGTTCGGAGGGCCCTGCTCGTTCGATTTCAAGAATCCAGATCTGGGTAGCGGTAGCAAGTTGGCCGTCACCGAAAAGTTCATGAAGCCGGGCATCGGAGTCCAGTGTATCGAGAGCATCGGTCATAGCGTGTCCTTTTGCTTGGTCAGAGAACAGGTCTGTTGCGTAATGCTGAAGGTTTAGCTGTATAGACTTGCGTCAAGTTGACACCAGTCTCATTGACAGAATAGTGATGACGCGCAATCTTGGTTAAGAATCATATGGGCCTGAACTCCTGGGGATCCCAAAGAGATGCGAGGCTGCCGCGCGTTTGGCTCGCCCCACTTTTTGGGGGGTAGCGACAGCTCTACGATTTTTCACAAGTGGGACATAGGCTGCTAAACGCGGGGTTGGGGCGCGACGGCTTTAATTCTCAAAAATATAAAAAGCACGTGATTAGCCCTGACTCTCAGCTATAGAAATTCCACGCTTCTCCCTAAAGCCAGCCTAATTCAAGACGGCGATGACTTCCTGATTGAAAAATCCTCGGACCAGCCCCGTGTTGCAACTCCGTGCACGGACACGGTTGAAAATTCCGTGAAAATGGCCCCGTTTTACGGGCCCGTAGAGAGAGCGACCGGCTGATGGGCAGGGCTAATCAGGGAAAAAATCGATATGGCATTCAAAAACAGCTTCAGAGCAGTCCGCGGGTAGCGCGACTCAACAAGCTGGTCATACTGCATTTCTGCTTCTTTGCTGCCCGTATAAATCCGTCCCGACATGCTGTTGCAAATGAACTTCAGCAACGACATTCGGGTAGAGCGGTATGCGGGTATTTCTTTGCGAGAAGCCCTCTCAGGGTAAAGATATAGGACGAATCCTGGGCGCGACACAGCGTGGCAATGGGTGCTTCACTGGCTCGGGTGTCACAGTCACTTGGTGCATCGGGCATCTCGTAGAAGCCGCTCCACCCGAAGCCTACGGTGAGCAGTTCAAACATTGGTCCCTAGAGCAGCTACCTATTGCTCCTGAGCGATGGCGTGTTGAGGTCAAACCCAAGACCGCTTCGCAATTCAAAGTCGTCAAGCAACTGCTTGGCAAGGCAACCGAACTAGTCATCGCAACCGATGCCGACCGTGAAGGCGAATTGATCGCCCGCGAAATCATTGAGCTGTGCGGTTATCGCGGGAAGATCCAGCGCCTCTGGCTGTCCGCCTTAAATGACGCATCTATCCGCAAGGCGCTGGGTGCGCTCAAGCCTTCAAGCGAGACGCTTCCAATGTACTTCTCAGCCTTGGCACGCTCGCGTGCAGATTGGCTGATTGGCATGAACCTCAGCCGCCTGTTCACCGTGTTAGGTAGGCAGGCTGGCTATGAAGGCGTGCTTTCCGTCGGACGTGTGCAGACTCCCACATTGCGGCTGGTCGTTGATCGAGACCGGGAAATTGCTCGCTTTGTTTCTGTTCCATACTGGACAGTTGAAGTCGGACTATCCAGTGAGGCCCAGCAATTTTTCGCAATTTGGCTTCCTCCGCAGTCCGTTACGGACGATGCTGGCCGATGCCTACAAGAGAGCATTGCCCGCCAGGCAACTGAACGAATTCGTGCCGTCGGCGCAGTTCAGGTCCAGGCGGTTGAAACCGAGCGAGTCCGAGAAGGCCCACCTTTACCGTTCGATCTGAGCACTTTGCAGGAAGTGTGCTCGAAGCAATTTGGTCTGGATGTGCAGGAAACGCTCGATATTGCACAGTCGCTTTATGAAACACATAAAGCCACGACCTATCCACGCTCAGACTCCGGCTATCTTCCCGAGAACATGTTCACCGAGATATCCACGGTCCTGGACAGCTTGCTCAAATCTGATCCCACTCTTAAGTCCGTAGTTGATCAAGTTGATCGCACGCAAAGGTCTCGTGCATGGAATGACGGCAAGGTTACTGCGCATCACGGCATCATTCCGACACTTGAGCCGACGGACTTGTCGGCCATGAGCGAGAAAGAGCTGGCAGTCTATGGGCTGATACGTGCCCACTACCTCGCGCAGTTCTTGCCACACCACGAATTCGACCGCACGACGGCCATGCTGTCATGTGCAGACCTGATTCTTCGAGCCGTAGGCAAGCAAATCGTTGTTAGAGGCTGGCATCTGGTTCTAGCTGAGCCGAAAGCAGATCCTGAAGAGGCGGGAGACGATATCTCTTCCCGCAGCCAAATCCTGCCTCCACTGCGCGCAGGGCTAAGTTGTCAGGTCACAGGAGCTGAGTGCAAAGCTCTCAAGACGCTGCCGCCACGGCCATACACCCAGGGAGAATTGGTCAAAGCGATGAAGGGAGTTGCGAAGCTGGTCTCGGATCCGCGTCTGAAACAAAAGCTCAAAGACACTGTTGGCATTGGCACCGAAGCCACACGCGCAAGTATCGTCAATGGATTGCTAAAGCGCAGTTACCTAGTGAAGCGAGGTAGATCCGTTCGCGCGTCAGAAGCCGCATTCACGTTGATTGACGCAGTACCAGCTGCCATCGCTGATCCTGGCACGACAGCAATCTGGGAGCAGGCGCTCGACATGATCGAGACCGGCCAACTGACGCTGGACACTTTCATCGAGAAGCAGTCGGCCTGGGTCGCTCAGCTGGTGCAGCAGTACCGAGGAACTACATTGTCTATTCGGGTCCCCCAAGGTCCGGCTTGCCCTCTGTGCGGTGCTACGACGCGCCAGCGCACTTGGAAGACTGGTGTCTTCTGGTCATGTAGCCGGTATCCGGAGTGCAAGGGTACGGTGTCAATCGAGTCACCCGGTGCAAAACGTGGCTCCCCACGTAAGCGGCGCAGTGCGCCCAAGGCGCACTGACGCCACAAACATCCTGCCACGACCGCGCTTTCCAGCGGTTGCCAGGCGTGGTCCCGCATCTAGTGGGGCAACCCCAACATGCCTCCACCTTCTGCAACGGCATGCGTCCAGCGGTTCCCGCCGCTGGAGGGATGAAGGTATTTTCATTTCAGACCGCTTTCTGTGGCCTCTTGATCGGTGATTGCAGTCTGTGACCCGAAGGGTCTCCTGGCCTCTTGCGTGCAAGAGGCCAGGAGACCCTTCGGGGACGACGGTGTTCTATGCCGGTGCCCGCCGGTGAAACAACGGGCGCCTTTTGTGCGCGGATGTGTGCCAAACGATACCGACTCCCGCCACGAAACGGGTCGGGTGCGATAGCTGATGCAGCGGCGGCTTTGACGACAGCCAGTCCATGCGACAGCCCACAGGTGGTTTCTCTGTCCTGCGCTGGAGGTCCATACCTCCAGCACCTTTGTCATTTTCCTTCATCGCGTTAAGCGCCGCCGATCATTCGGTCTTGCGGCCACGGGCGATTTCGCCCCAACCAAAACAGGTGATATGACATGAACGAAACAACCCTTCAATTTGGCAGTGTATGCAGCGGAATCGAGGCCGTGAGTTTGGCCTGGCAACCGCTCGGTTGGCATCCGGCCTGGTTCTCGGAGATCGATCCTTTCCCAAATGCCTTGCTTGCTCATCACTATCCCGACGTTCCGAACCTGGGAGATATGACACAGATCGCCGATCAAGTACTCACAGGCCTCGTGCCTGCACCTGACATCCTGGTTGGGGGCACGCCATGCCAAACGTTCAGCGTCGCGGGCACGCGTCTTGGACTGCAAGACCCACGCGGCGCTTTGACCCTTAAATACACGGAGCTTGCCGATGCCATCGACCATACCCGTCAGGAACACCAGAAACCTCCATCGGTCATCGTCTGGGAAAACGTCCCAGGTGTGCTCTCAGACCGCTCTAACGCCTTCGGCTGCCTTCTGGGTGCACTGGCAGGGGAACGCCATGCACTCGAACCAGCAGGGAAAAAATGGACGCACGCAGGTTGTGTGTCTGGACCCCGCCGTCGCATCGCGTGGCGGGTACTTGACGCACAATATTTCGGCGTCGCCCAACGACGTCGCCGTGTGTTTCTTGTGGCAAGTGGTCGACACGACGTCGATCCCGCTGAAGTACTTTTTGAGTCCGATAGCTTGTACGGGAATCCTGCGCAGGGCGGCCAAACGTGGCAAATCCCTGCCGGAGTTGCTTCAGGCCGCACTGATAGCGCAATCCACTTCGTCAACGGCTTAAGCAGCTCTTATGGCAGTGCGTCGGTGACGGTCTGCTTCGGCGGTGGGAATTCCAGCGGTCCAATCGACAGGGCAGCCTGCCTGACAGCCCGTGGCCACAAGTGCGACTTCGAGGTGGAGACCTTCGCAGCACAGTCGTTCACCGGCCACTTGGCTCATGCGCTCAATACCGCCAACGGCGGCAAAGGCTGCAGCGAGGATGGCTCCGGCCGTGGTGTGCCGATTGTCGCCACTTTCGCGCCGCATAGCGTTGCTTTTGCACAGAATTCGCGTGGCGAGGTGCGCCTGGAGTCCGGGCATGGTCAAGTTGCCGGCTCCCTATCAACTGGTGGAGGAAAGCCCGGTCAGGGGCGACCGATGGTTGCGAGCGTTTCCCTCCGTGGCCGTGTCGGCGGCTCCATCGCTGAATTGGGCGATGGTTTATCTGCGACGTTGCGCGCCAGTACTGGCGGTAGCGACAAAGGGCATATTTTGCAGCCCGGCATGGAGGCTCACTTTCAATACATGATGGAGCCTCCTGGGAAAGATGAGTGGGCAGCCTGGTCGAAATGGCGGGTTCGGCGGCTGATGCCGGTGGAATGCGAGCGCCTCCAGGGCATGCCAGACAATTACACGTTAGTGCCGTACCGCGGCAAGCTAGCAGCCGACGCGCCTCGCTATAAAGCAATTGGTAATTCCATGGCTGTACCTTGCGTGGCCTGGCTGGGGGGGCGCCTGCAGCAGGCCCTTGAAAGCGGGTACTCACAGTTACCGTTAACCAAGTGACGACCTGAGCATGTCTGCTTAATTTCCGCTCTGCGTCGCTGATTGAATCAGCATCACGCCAGCAACCAGGGTCAAGCCGGTTGCGCCGCGGAATCCTCTGCGTTGACCCAGCCAGTTCGCTTCGCATCATTCGCGGACGAGCGTCCCTGCGACGTCGATGCATTTCTACTACCTCTGGGAGTCTCCCGCACGCCAATAGCACGTGGCTGATTTCTATCGTTATCAGGAAAACACCATGATGAACTCCAGCATCGAGGACGAACCCTACGGCCAACTGGCCTTAATACACCTCGGAAAGCTGCTTCGACTTCAAGTCTTAAGGAGTGCTGCAGGCTACTACCTCGGCACCGTAGATGTAGACGGCGATCCTGTATCCCGCGAATCCGTCGAATATTTCCCCACCAGCAATGCTGCCGCAGCGGCTCTGACGTCAGGGCAGTGGCGTCAGCTTTCGTATATTTGATCCCAACCTCAAAGGAGTGATGTCATGAACCTTCCTCAAGGGGCACTCGACTATTTCTCACAGGAACTTGCGCATTCAACCCAATCTCCAAGGTCCTTCTTCAAAGCCTGGAAATGTGGTGTCGAGATTGCTGGTGCTGCATGGTTCGGCGATGGCACTAGTGATGGACTCACCCGAGCGGCCAGCAAGTGGGACCTTCAGCCCAACGTTCTGATGATCGGCAAAGCGCTCGGTGTTTTAAGCTCAGGCGAGCGCATGTTCCTCGCTGCCATGGTCAGTTTCTACAATGCCCGCAAGGGAGCCGCGATGCTCAAACGATGTGGCTTTGAGGGGCTTGCCGATCTTGGTGGACTCGATCTCCAACGACGCAAAGTGCTTGCAGAACTGATTGTGCAGTATGACGGCTGGTGATCTGCAGCTATCGCTTTAACTAATTTCACACCATCTCACGAGGGACACTCATCCCTCTGGAGAGTGTTCCTTGTAGTCTTTTCAAGGAGCGCATCATGTCAAAAAACCCAATTGTCGCTGTTATCGTCGATGACGATCAGGTCAAGGACATCATCATTGAAGGCTGGCCAGAGAATTTCGCTATCCCGCGCTTTACCATCGCTAACGTTGACACAAGCCACGTGCCTAAGGACGACCTGTTCCAGCTGCGAGTAGGTGATTCAGTGTTCGAAGCCAGCGGATATGAGCTTGACCCCAAGCTATACCAACCCGGCCTCAATGTCGTATCTCCAGCAGCAGTCGTCGAAGCCTTACACGACTTGGGTATCGAAGCAGTTGTTGCGCAGGCTCGCATCATCGCTCGAAAGTACGCGATTGAACTCAACGACTTGAGTGCCACGCGCATTGCGGTAAAGGCCTCAGCTATTCAACTGTGCATCACACTGGACGAGCCTGATCTAACGGCAGCTGTGAATCAGTTGGCACAGCAATCTTCGTAGTCATTTAAACCCGGATGTGCATCCGCACTTTCAATCAACTATCGCCTGAATCGAACAAGATTCAGGCGTCACTGCGGATGCTATTGTCCGCTAGGACATGGCTCCGTTTTTCCACCGGAGAAGTCATATGTCCCAGTTATCCAATCCTTTCATTCGTGGCTATCAGAATTTGAGTATCGGCCGCACGCTAGCCATTTCGACAGATGATGACCAAGCGCTGATATATCGCACTCTGCATGAGTCTCAGATCCGACTGCATGATCAATCTGTCAAATGCCATCGGTGCATCTTCAACGACGACCATGCACTAGTGATCGATGGTCAGGATATCTCAAACGAGATCGCCTCAGGTCATTCGAGCAGTGGCATCGTCCGCGCGGTGATCTATGCCGTCATGTGCGAGGAGGGCGGCCAGCCGATCCATATCGGTGACACGTATTCGTGGGCCGACGCTTGTGCCGTCATCCAGCGCCTTAATTTTGAAACGGGGCATTACAGCCGGGCGTGGGAAATCAGTAAAAGCCATCTTACTGACGAAGCAAATCAGTACCTCGAAGAATTAGCCGATTCGCCGACTCCGCTAGGTCTGTTATTTGAAGTTTTTCGAATCCCTGATGGTCACTGCATTGGTGTGAAACTGGTATCCACGCCGTGGACAGACCGCAACCTGGAGCTCATCGATGGCCGCAGCTCTGTAGAGCTTTTTCAGGAGCAGCAGTCAGCAGGTGTACCCGAACTGTTACTGGAAATTCTGCACCTGGCTAGCCGCGCGGATACCCGGTTCTTGGTCTTCGACCCTGACGCACCACTGCTTGCCGGATTACCCGTCATTGCGGATTGAGATATCTCTAAGAGCCTCCTTCGGGGGGCTCTTTCTTCATCTTTCTCACGTATCAATCGGGCTTTCACCAGTATCCCTTTGTGCGCGACGTTACACAGTCGACGCGCCAAGCTGAGCGCCATGTTCCGCTGACGAGTTCAGCAACATGCCCAGGTAGCCTAGACCTTCAAGGCTACGGTGTGCCCGCCACACTGGTTACATATGTCTCGGCGTGACACTGCGCCTTTTATCAACCTGCAAGGGATCTCCCTCCCCTTGCGGGCGGGAGCCCCTTGAATTTCTTCAAGGAATTTCCCATGGACAAACAAGCCATTCGTGCCCAGATGCCAGACCTGGTTCGCGATCATGTGCCTTCTAACGCACGCGTTATCAACTACAACATCTTCGATGGTGAGCCAAAGGTCGCCACACTAGGCCTCCCCATCGATCCGAGACCCTTTGAGGGAAAAGTAGTTGCGACTACCGACGAAGCTATCGTCGTCAAGACCGGGCGATCGGCGTTCGCTGTGCTTGACCGGGCACTTGTCACCGAGGTGCCTGAGAAAGGGGCCAAGGTGCAGATTACTCCCTATGCCAGGCGTCGCTTTGATGGTCTGCGAGCGGACACACCCGAAGAGCGTAGCGAGCGAACTGCCGAAGGGCATTCGTACACGGCGCAGACTTTCGTACTGGGGGACGCGCCAGCCAAGCTGCCGGTGCCTGAACCTCGTTGCTCTGAACTGAAAGACCTTATCAATCAACTTGAGCAGTTACCTGCACCTGACGGCTTCCGGCGCATCACTCACCTGCTGGTTGATGCAGGCGCCAAAGACTTTAAATGGGTCGATCCGTTGCCGGCTGACATCATCAAGACACCGCCAGCCATCGGCTTCACGGTTGCCTCTGCGAAATTCTCGGGCCAAGTCATCGTGTCGTATGACCGGGGGGCTGAACAGTACCTGGTTGAACTGCAGCGCGACGGTAAATCCATCCACCGCGTTGAGGAAGTTTTCTTCGACGATCTTGGACGCGTATTGGAAAAACTGATCGACGACGGCAGTTGGCGTCGTATCCACGTGCAGTGCCTACAAGGACGCAAAGCTGTTCGCCAGTGATTTTTTTAACTTCCAGCTTTTACGGCATGAAGAATTTCATCCAATTCACAGGAGATCATACATATGTCTCTTAGATTCAATGGCGACGAGCTGCGTCTTGTTTTCGCCGAAGCGGTAGCTAACAAGTGCCACGTCATTCTGGTGAAAGACCACGGTGTGTATTGGTTGGCTGAGCATGGTGAAAGACGGCCCAATGGTCGTCAAAAATTGATTGCTTACGCGATTGGCTGCAACCCTGATATTGATCCGTTCGACAGCTGGTGGAACCTGGCTCGCACCGAGCTCGGGGGCGACGACTTCGCAGAACACTTCGACCCGAACGGTGATGTATTTGAACGTATTTTGACCAGTAACGACGATATGGAGCTTTCGGCAACATCAACCCATCTTTCACTTCAAAACGTGCCACGTCTCATGGGTACTCATTGATCACCTATCTTCCAGCCCCCGCATGCGGGGGCTTTTCATATCAAAAAACCGGTTGCTTCCCAATACGGATTAGCGATGGTGCTTTAGCAAAGCAAGCACGACGCTGCACGCATGCCCGCTGACGTTGTCAGCGACATGCCACGCAACCTCGGTCTTCAAGGTTGCGGCGCAGCTTTTGCTGCGTGACCGAGCCAGTTCGCTTCGCATCCGTTCGCGAACAGCTATCGGTTTGCCGGTAGTGGATGCATCGCCTTATCAACCCATCGCGGGGTTACGCACCTCTTCCCGCGCTGTGGGGGTTGGTGTGTCTCCGCTTTTCCTATGGAGATTCACCATGAACACCACATCCAACGAAAAGTCCTACTTCGACCTCCACACTTCCGGCATCGGTTACTTGCAGCGTGTCCGCGAGGTTCCTGTCAGGGGCGGGCGTCGAGCTCAACCATTTCTAGCATGCACAGTTGCCGCAATGTTCGGATCTGCTAAAGATCCGAGCTATCGGTACTTCGATGTAAAGGTCTCAGGTAGCGAAGCCAAGAAGCTGGTCCAGCGCTATATCGGCATTGAAGATCAACGTCAGCGTCCGCTGATTCGGTTTCGGATCGGTGACCTTTGGGGCGATGCTTTTATCCGTCCCAAAGGACAGCGTAAAGGAGAAGCAGCAGCCACCCTCAAGGGCCGCTTGCTCAAAGCCGAACTTGTCGATCGTGCCGAACTGGCGCTGATCGAAAAGCACGAACTGATCACGCGCGGCATTGGATATCTCAATCGCCCGAAGGAGGTCACTCCCAGGGATCGCGACCCGTTTCTGTCGTGCTCCATTGCTGCATTGGCTGGCCCCGTCGATGAACCGGAGTACCGTTACATCGATGCGATTGTCACAACTCAGGACGCCCAGCATTTGGTGCGGCGTTGCGTACAGGCCATTGAGTCCGAGCGCAAAGTGCTGATCGCTTTCCGTCTCAACGGCATGAAGGCCGATTCGTACATCCGCACTAAGGGCGAACATGCAGGCGAAGCAGCAGCGAGCCTTCAATCTACGTTAGTCCACATCGGTTTGATCAAGATCGATGGTCAGCGGGTTTATCCCCCCGCCTCAGTGGGCAACGAGGTACCGCCCCCAGGTGATGCACACGTATCCGAGGCCGATGAAAGCTCCGAGAACTTGACCACTACCGAGACAGCTGAGCGCGCCGAGCGCGAGCCTGAGGTCGAAGTAGAGGACAGCGAGCCAGCGATGGCTGCTTCGTTCTGAGCCGACAAAGTCCCGTTCCAAGGGGCTGATCATTCCCTCCATCTAGCATGCACCTCCCTTACGGGGAGGCGCATGTCTTCGTCTTTTAATCACATGCAACCACAAGCCCACCGAGCAGCCTGGTTGTTACATCATTCAGGAGCATACCCATGCCTCTAGCAAACCGTTTCTCAGGTCGTTCCCCTGTGCTGCGCGAAGATCGTCCGCTGTCTGATGATCAAATACGTGCTGTAGCACCCTCAATTTTTGCCGACTCGCCTCACGGAAGTCGGTCCGACCGATACGCCTACATCCCAACCGCAACCGTCCTTACCAAGTTGCGCAACGAAGGTTTCGAACCTTTCATGGTCTGCCAAACTCGCGTCCGCAATGAGGACCGACGCGAGTACACGAAGCATCTCATTCGCATGCGTCATGCCAGCCAGATCAATGGTTCGGAAGCTAACGAAATCATTCTGCTCAACAGTCACGATGGAACGAGCAGCTACCAGATGCTCGCTGGCATGTTCCGCTTCGTGTGTCACAACGGTTTGGTCTGCGGTGACACCACTGCAGACATACGCGTGCCCCATAAGGGCGATGTAGCCGGCCAAGTGATCGAAGGAGCGTTCGAAGTCCTGCGAGGATTCGAGCGAGTGCAGGCGTCGAGAGATGCCATGCAAGCCATCACGCTGGAGGCGGGCGAAGAAGAACTCCTCGCTCGATCCGCGTTGGCACTCAGATACGACGATCCGACCAAGCCTGCGCCTATTACGGAAAAACAGCTGCTTGCGCCACGGCGCTTCGATGATCGCCGTTCAGACCTGTGGTCGGTTTTTAACCGCGTTCAGGAAAACATTGTGAGAGGCGGCCTATCGGCACGTGCAGCCAACGGCCGTCGACAGCGTACTCGAGAAGTGCAAGGCATCGACCAAAACATCCGCCTCAACAGGGCGCTGTGGATCCTGGCCGACGGTATGCGTCAGTTGAAGGCCTAGTGCTGCGCGGTCCTCGCCCTTAATGGGCGCGGTCCGCTTTTTTTTCATCATCAGCTTCATCACAAGGAGCACCGTAATGGCGGCTAAATCAACCCTTCAATTCGCTTCACCGATAATTGTCTCTGGACAGCTCACCCTGCGCACCATCCGCGGACGTAACGGCCCGTTCAATGTAGGACGTCTCGTCACACCTCACGGTGAGTTTGCGGTCAAGGATGCAGAGCTTGAGCAATACGCCGAAGGCAAGTACGACGGCGAATTCCACATACGCTTCATTTATCCAAAAGCCTATCCCACAGCTGGTGGAATGCGTTTCGAGATCCGGGCCAATCTGGACGGAATGACCCTTTCAGGGATCGACCGATTGAGCCGAGATGATGCTCACAGCTTCGCTTCTCAGGAGGTGGATCCACTTGATGAGGAACTGGGGACGCAACCCGTGGAGAAAACGCGCGCAGCGCTCAGTTCGGAATCTGCCGCAGTGCGGGCATCGACTGATCCTCTGATGGATACCACGCCTTTTTGTGTGGAAGCGCCATTGGTAACGGTGGCCGACTCTGGTAGCCCTGACAGCGATGACGTTGCGTTGTTCGGCACGCTATGGCCGTTGGGAGAATCCGTGAAGCTGGATTCAACCATTGACCGGCGAACGCTGCGCGCACAGATCGCTCGTCTAGGCGACCTGGGCTATGCGCTTGATTTCAAGTTGCAGGAATGGAAACGCCAGTTGCATCAGCAGGTGGCGTAATCACAGCGCCGCATGCACGGTGCTTCATCCCCCGCTGGAGTTCCTTCCCGGCCGGGGAGGACTCTGGCCTTTTTCTTGAGGTCTCTATCATGTCGATATTTGCTTGCAATACAGACTTACAGCTCTCCGGTGATGCTGACGCTGCGCTTGATGAAAATATGTGGCGCGCCGTCTGTGAGACCGTTGCCGCACAGGCCAACAATGGTTGCGGCTTGTCTTACGAATACTACGTCGACCGCTTCAGCTCGACGATTGATAGTCTCGTTGTCCGATTGCCCGAAACACAGCGTGCGCATGCTTTGCAAATTGCAACACAGGAATGGAGTTACGCAACACCTGCCGAGAGGCAGGAGGCTCAGAACTGGAATGCCGAGAATGGCTGCTGCACGCACGGCATCGAGCTGGGTTATTGCCCAGCGGGTTGCGGTTCGTACTAGGAGTGCACGATGAAGACCTCGCTGCAATCCCTATCACCCGAACTGCTAGGCCTGGTTGAGTCTCAGCTTTCCAACGATGAAGACTCGTCTGACGATGAGTTAGTGCAGTACTTAATCCAATCTGGCCTGACAGAGGTACAGGCGCGTGACGCGATCAGCTTTCGGCCGCGCTATCGGATCAACATGTATCTCGCTGGCCACACGCCGATCCGCAATGTAGGGGTCGTGTTTCGGTTCAATCCGCACAAGGGCGAATTCGAAGCCGATTAGCGGCTCTTTCTTCCATCCCACGGGGCAGCTTTGCCCCCGCGGGCGTTGCTGCCCCTCGCTATCTACGAGGACACCAGCATGTCTAACGGTGCTTTCACACACCCTCTCTATCGCATCGACGAGTGCAGCGACCTTATGGCCGACGCCTGTGTCTGCGGCGATCAAGGTGATCTAGTTTTCCTCTCAATATGGGCTCGTGATACTGCGGTCCAGCAGTTGTTGGCTCGGTTGACCCTAGGTCGCGACGAGGATGGTCTGGATCAGCTTCATCTCATCAACGAACAAGGGGGCAATGTCCCCGTATTCGTCGGGTCAATCGATCGTTTTGAAAAGCGACTAACCCGCGCATATCGCCGCACGCTGTTTGGTTCCATGGTCAATCTTTGGCTGTTCGACCGGCGTTGCATTCAACCTGATAAGACCAACGCCAGCGCGGTTGCACTGCTGCCGCGCCACGCAACTGATCCGACCTCACGACTGTGGCACCTCGTCAAAGATACCTGTCCGCTACCGTTGCTTGATCACTGGCAAGAGCCGGTACTGGCGCTGCTACGCGAGCGCTTCATGCTCAAGAACATGCCTGTAGCTCTCGGTCCACTGCAAGGTTTTCAGTTGGCGCTCGATGTCCCGGCGCTTACTGAGGCATTGAGTGAGTTGATTCGTAGCGGTGTCCTCACTGCCCATCCGCAGTCGGCTGACCCGAAGTTGCTGATTGATGTGATGGCCTGATCTACCTGTCACGCAGTTGCGCGCACCACGCGCGCTTCTGCCTTTCATTTCCCTAGCCAATTAGGAGACTGCTATGGCACTCATGTTCCCGCGGCTTGCCCGCAATTTCGCCAAGAACGGGTACTACCCGACCGACGAAGCCACGCTCGAACGAGCGCTTTCCGCACTGGCGCCCAGCGATGGGCCAATGTGCATCATCGATCCCTGTGCCGGCGAAGGCGTTGCCATCGCAGAAGCTGCACACGTACTCGGGCACGAGCGGACCACCTCTTTCGCGGTTGAGTACGACCAGGAGCGTGCAAACCACGCTCACTCACTAGTCGACCACTGCCTCCATGGCGATGTTATGGACACAGTGATTGCGCGGCAGAGCTTCGGCCTGCTGTGGCTTAACCCTCCTTACGGCGATCTAGCTAGAGATGCCAATGGCAACATTGGCTACGAGGGCAAGGGCCGTGCCCGTCTTGAAAAGCTTTTCTACCAGAGGACGCTGCAGTTCCTGCAATACGACGGCATCCTCATTTTTATGGTGCCGTCATACGTGCTCGACCCCGAACTGGTCGGGTGGCTGACACGTCACTTCGCTGATCTGAGCATCTACCGTGCGGTCGATACACAGTTCAAACAAGTGGTGGTATTCGGACGACGTGTTCGCCAGCGTGAGTTGGTGGGAGACGACACTAAGGACATTCGTGGGCGACTGCTTCAGATCGGGCAAGGTGAGCTCGACCTGGATGAAATACCAGCCCAGTGGACGCTACCTCCCTATGTCGTTCCTGTAACCACGTCTGAGCCAGAGCATTTCTACCGGCTAAGCATGGAGCCGACGCAATTTGCGGAGGAGGTTTCTCGTCTCCAAGGCTTGTGGCCCGCATTCGAAACGCACCTTGGTGCGGCTCAGCAATCGATGCGTGCCCCGGTACGTGCGTTGTCCCACTGGCACTTGGCACTCGCCCTTGCGGCTGGCGCCATATCTGGTGTCGTGCAATCCAAAAATGGCCGAGTCCTGGCTGTGAAAGGCGATACCTACAAGCAGAAGGCCACCGCCGTGGAATACCGCGAGCGCGACGATGGTTCTGTTGCAGAGACGCGAATCCTCACAGACAAATTCGTACCTGTAATTCGAGCGTGGGACCTGTCTCCCAACTCTGACTCGTTCGGCCGAATTATCACCATCCACTGACCCGCTTCGGCTGTTTCGTTTCATAGATGGAGCACCACCACGTTGTTGCTCACTCAGTAGAACTTCTTTTCCAGCGGCCTTGCGTCGCCTTTCAACCTTCAACCCCTTGGGGCGTTCACCGCCCTCGGGGGTGGTGCGTGCCCCCAATTTTTATGGAGCATCACCATGACTACTCAACTCAATGCGGCTCCTGCCGCAGAGAAGGCGCTGATCAACGGCAATGCACCTGATTTGCTTGATCAGATTGATCCCGTATCGTCGGAGCTCTCACTCAGTCTGCAGGACTTCGTTACAGAGTTTGGCGACGAGCTTTTGACCTCTCTCAATCAGGCTAATCCGCCTGTTTACAGCGGTTCACCACGTACTAATCGTCAGCTCGTCCTGCTGGGCCTAAAGCGCAAACTTTTTCCTGCGCAGGCAGAGGTCGTCCATGCGGCTGCAGAGCTGCTTGCTAACCACGGCGAGCGTGCGGCAATCGTCAACGGTGAAATGGGCACGGGTAAAACCACTGTCGGCATCGCGCTGGCAGCGGTTCTCCACGCGGAGGGCTATCGCCGTACCTTGGTTCTCAGCCCGCCGCACTTGGTTTACAAGTGGCGCCGAGAGATTCTGGAAACTGTTGCCGGCGCAAAGGTCTGGGTGCTTAACGGCCCGGACACGTTGCTCAAACTCATCAAGCTCCGCGAGCAACTGGGCGTCCCGGCCGACGGTCAGGAGTTCTTCATCATCGGCAGAGTGCGTATGCGCATGGGCTTTCACTGGAGGCCTGCTTTCGCACGCAAGCGCACTCGATTCGGGGTTGTGGGCGCATGTCCGCATTGCGGAAGCGTCGTCAACAACATGGATGGAGAGCCGCTTGACGCTCTGGAGCTTGAAGCAGAAGAAGCACGCCGCAGATGCAGCGTCTGCGATACCGCATTGTGGACGTTGGTTCGTCCGCGAACTCTGTCCAGCAGCGATCAGTCATCGGCTGTGCTAAGAGCCTTGAAGCGTATTCCGACAATTGGTGAAGCCACTGCGCAGAAACTGATGAAGATGTTCGGGGATAGCTTCTTGGCCTCGATGCTTGGCGACAACCTCCACAACTTCATCAACTTGATGGACGACAAGGGGGAGCTGGTCTTTTCTGATAGGCAGGCCCAACGGATGGAACGTGCGATGTCCAGCATGGAGTTCGGGTTTGGCGAAGGTGGCTACCAGGCTTCCGAATACGTCAAACGCTATCTCCCGCAGGGCACCTTCGATTTGCTAATCGCAGACGAGGCTCACGAATACAAGACTGGCGGGTCGGCGCAGGGCCAGGCGATGGGCGTTATTGCGGCCAAGGTTCGGAAGACCTTGCTACTCACCGGCACCCTGATGGGGGGCTATGCCGATGATCTGTTTCATCTGCTATTCCGGGCTTTGCCCGGACGCATGATCGAAGACGGCTACCGTCCAAGCAGCAGCGGCAGCATGAATGCCGCCGCGATGGCGTTCATGAGGGATCACGGCGTCCTGAAGGATATCTACTCCGAGAGCGATGGGCCGGCCCACAAGACCGCCAAGGGCTCAAAGATTACTGTCCGAACGGTAAAGGCCCCGGGTTTCGGCCCGAAGGGGGTGCTGCGCTGCGTCCTGCCCTACACGATCTTCTTGAAGTTGCGTGACATCGGAGGCGTCCTGCCACCGTATGAAGAAGAGCTCCGGGAGGTCGCGATGAGTGAGGCGCAGGCAACCGTCTACCGGGAAATGGCTGCTCGTCTCACTGCTGAGCTCAAGGAGGCCCTGCGCAAGCGGGATACCACCTTGTTGGGTGTAGTGCTCAACGTGCTACTGGCATGGTCCGACTGCTGCTTCCGTGCCGAAACTGTGCGACATCCGAGGACACGCCAGGTCTTGGCGTTCACCCCAGCCCAGTTCAATGAGCTGGAAATCATGCCTAAAGAGCGTGAGCTCATTGATATTTGTCGCGAGGAGAAGGAGGCGGGTCGTAAGACCCTGGTCTATTCGGTCTATACCGGCAAGCGCGACACCACGTCGCGTTTGAAGGGGTTGCTGGAGCAGGAGGGTTTCAAGGTAGCCGTACTGCGCGCAAGCGTTGATGCAAGCCGCCGCGAGGACTGGATTGCCGAGCAGCTTGACCGAGGGATTGATGTACTCATCACCAACCCTGAGCTCGTCAAAACAGGGCTGGATCTGCTGGAGTTCCCCACGATTGTCTTCATGCAATCAGGGTGGAACATCTACACGCTTCAGCAAGCCGCACGTCGCTCATGGCGTATAGGCCAGAAGTTGCGTGTGAGGGTGATCTACCTGGGGTACATGGCCACGTCGCAGATGACGTGCCTTGCTCTGATGGCCAAAAAGATCCTGGTGTCTCAAAGCACGTCGGGCGACGTCCCGGAATCGGGGCTTGACGTGCTCAATCAGGATGGCGACTCAATTGAGGTCGCTTTGGCGCGGCAGCTTGTTGCTGCTTGATGTCCAGAATCAGCCGGCACCCTTCGGGGCGCCGGCTTTTTTTTCTAATGCATACTTCTGCTACCGATGGTTTGACAATCAGCACGCCAGAACATGGATGAGCGCTAATTCGCATTCTTTACTGACCGGGGTTGCTGTCTGCAGGGATGGTATCGGCTTACTGCAACAGGAAGCCGGTTCATGCAAAACATCTGCTGCTCCTCACTCCTGGCTGGCTGTGGTCTGGTAGTCGCTGCCATTTTTACTGGTGGTTGCGCCACTACGTCTTCAGAAGTTCAGCCGCCCCCTACTGAAGAGGTAATCGCTCCCCGCGACCAGACCGATCCGGAGTTGATTCCAGTGATCCGCTATGGGCGCTACACCCTGGTTGAACTGTCTCCTGGCTCAGCACAGCGTGACCTACTGCTGCAGGTCATCGATGTGCGGATGCCAGACGAAGCGAGAGCTAGTGTTGGCGATGGCCTACGCCACGTTCTCAACCGCAGTGGCTACCAAATGTGTGAGACGGGATCAGCCGCCCTTGAACTCTACCCGCTGCCAATGCCCGCCGCCCATCTGCAACTGGGCCCTATGACTCTGCGCGATGCGCTACTCACTCTGGCAGGCCCTGCTTGGGATGTTGAGGTCAATGACAGCACACGGCAGGTGTGCTTTGTCCGTCCTGGAACTCATGTTGACCTTCAATCTCAGGATCTTCGAAGCTCTGAGCCGGCTCAGGTGTTTCCGCAAGATGGAGCCCAGCAATGACTAGATCCAAGATCATCTTCGGCGCGAAACATTCACGAGCCTACTCAATTATCCAGATATTGCTGTGGGTGTGGCTTGTCGGGCTTATGGCCTTAGTGATGATCGCGTTGCTCGCTGTGCAGTCGCAACGCGAAAAGACCCTCAATCGTTTGCACGCGCTGGAGGTAGGTCAGGCGCAAATCGCTGACGCAAATCGGGCGCTACAGGCCCGGCCGGAATCGGCCACCGCATCAGCGCTAAAAGATGTGCGTGAGGCTGCGGAACATCGAATTGATGAGCTTGAGCAAGCACTTGCCACTCGCGCGACTTCGGATGATTTGATTGCACTTCGTATGGAGATGGATCAAATCAAAGCGAATCAGGCAGCGATTCAAAGCAGTGTGGAAAGTAAATCACGTGCAACGCAAACCAAGGTCGTTAAGCCGATTGAGACCCCCATGCCGTTTCGGGTGATCGGATCGGAACTGCGTGCCGGGCAGCGCGCGGTTTCAGTCGCTCCCGCTAGTGGTGAACTCTCAGCCTCTCAGATCCAGGTAGTGCTGCCCGGTGAAGCAGTAGGGCAATGGCGGCTGGAAGAAATTGATCGGAACACCGCTGTGTTCCGCGCAGGCGAGCAAACCCGCCGTCTGGCGATCCCCTGAGGGAAGCGTGCCATGAGGTCACTATTTCCGTTTTTTGCGCTCTTCCTGGCAACACTTCAATCACCTGCCTGGGCACAGCAGGTGACAACCAATCAGTCCCAGGTGTCAACTAGTCAAATCGATCACAGTCATGACGAGAAGCTTGCGCGCGACTGGGGGCTTCGGCAGGAGGAGTGGACACGATACCGGGAGCTGATGGCTGGCCCATTGGGCATCTATTCACCCAATCTGGATCCACTATCCGCTCTGGGGACGGAAGCACGCTCCGATGAGGAACGGCGGCACTATGCTGAGCTCCAGGTGCAGGCAGAGGCACGCCGTGTCGACAAGTTGCTGGCCTACCAACGCGCCTATGACGAAGCGTGGCAGCGGCTGCATCCGAATCTGCAACGTGTCAATTTACCAGATGCCGGGCCCAGCAACGTCGCTACCGCGAGTAAAGAGAGCGAGCGAACCGCAGTTTTTGTGCGCGACAATTGCTTGCCTTGCGATCAGGTCATCCATCGCCTTCAAGCCACGGGTGCAGCTTTTGACATTTATATGGTGGGTAGCCGGTCTGACGATGCTCGCATCCGCGAGTGGGCGCGGCGCACCAAGATCGATGCATCCCTAGTCAGCGCTCGCACGATTACCCTCAACCACGATGCCGGTCGCTGGCTGTCTCTGGGGCTACCAGGTGAGCTGCCTGCTGTCGTACGCCAAGTCAACGGTCAATGGCAACGCCAACCTTAGGACTGGCATTGCCGGGCGCAACGTTCCTGCTGACTGTCGGCATCCTCTGTATGCCGACCCATGCTCAGGAGATCCCCCCGCCTGCTTATCAGCTGGCGGCACAGAGCGCCGGTATTCCCTCAACGGTGCTGTACGCAGTTGCACTCCAGGAAAGCGGTATCCGTCGAGGGGGGCGCATCATTCCCTGGCCTTGGTCAGTCAATGTTGCAGGCGAGTCACTGCGCTTCTCCAGCCGTGCTGAAGCTTGTTTCGAGTTGCAGCAGGCGTTGCGCAAGGTGCCTTCGACGCGCGTTGATGCTGGTTTGGGACAGATCAATCTAGGCTATCAGAAGCATCGCTACAGCCACCCATGCGACTTGCTCGACCCTTATGACAACTTGGCGATCGCAGCGCAAATCCTGCGGGAGCAACACATACCGGGGGACGACTGGTTACTGGCGATTGGTCGCTATCACCGTCCGGCAGGCGGCGCACCGGCCGCACGCTATCGACAAAGCGTGGCCCGGCATCTTGACCGCGTTCGCGGTTCTTCACGAACAACCTTCAATGTTCGAAAGGAGACATCACCATGAAATGTTGGTTTATCGCGGATGCCCGAAGCCTGTTGATGCTGTTCACTCTGCCCGCTATGGTTTTGGCAGGCGAGCCCTTGATAGTCGTCGAGGATCTTGGCGGTGCCTCTGCATTACCCTACTACAAAGCGCTCAATCTGCAACCGCGTACATCCGCTTCAGCTAAGCCCCCCGTCGCTGTACCGATACCGCCCACCAAAGCAGTAAGCGAAGTAGACATGCTTCCTGTACGCAGTGCCAAGCTCACTCCTGGCAAGATCACTCGCAGGGTCATAGAGGCTCCGGGGCTACAGCCATTTTTCCTGGTCGGAGACGATGAAGCATCGCATGCTTGGTTGCGCCTTCATGCCGTAGCACTGCGTGAGCGCAAGGCGGTTGGCCTTGTCGTCAATGTGGAGTCAGCCCAAGGGCTCGCCAGTCTGAGAGCCTTAGCGCCAGACATGCAACTCGCCGCAGTCACCGCCGATGATCTGGCCGAACGGCTAGGCGTACGCCATTACCCCGTGCTGATTACCAGCACCGGCATTGAGCAGTGACGCCATGGCGCAAACTCAGCCGGTAGAAGTCTTGTTACGCCCTGCGGTTGAGCTCTACACCGTAGCTGTATGTGCTGGTGCGGCTTTTCTCTCCTTCGTAGCTCCATGGTCGCTTGCGTTGAGCCCTGCCCTAGGGATCGGCAGCGGACTGGCCTTTCTGGCGTTTGGTGCCGTCCGCTTGCGTCAGGCCCAGACCATCCTCCGCTATCGCCGAAACATCCGGCGTCTGCCGCGCTACGTCATGACCAGCCGCGACGTGCCGGTCAGCCAGCAACGGCTTTTCATCGGAAAAGGTTTTCTCTGGGAGCAGAAGCACACCCACCGACTGATGCAGACCTATCGCCCGGAGTTTCGACGTTATGTCGAGCCAACGCCTATGTATCGCATGGCCCGGCGCTTGGAGGAACGACTGGAGTTCGCGCCATTCCCACTGTCGAACCTGGCCAGGATGACCAGCTGGGACATGCCCTTCAATCCGGTGCGGCCGCTCCCTCCGGTGGGCGGCCTACCTCGATTGCATGGCATAGAGCCCGAAGAAACTGATGTGAGCCTGCCGTTAGGCGAACGCGTTGGTCATTCGCTGGTGTTGGGAACCACACGTGTTGGGAAAACACGGTTGGCTGAGCTGTTCATCACTCAGGATATCCGTCGTAGGAATCCAGCCGGGGAACACGAGGTGGTGATCGTATTTGATCCCAAGGGAGATGCGGACCTGCTCAAACGTATGTACGTCGAGGCCAAGCGCGCCGGACGAGAAGGGGAGTTCTACATCTTCCACCTTGGCTGGCCCGAAATCAGCGCCCGTTATAACGCAGTTGGCCGTTTCGGGCGTATTTCCGAAGTTGCCACGCGCATCGCAGGGCAGTTGTCGGGCGAAGGCAACAGTGCTGCTTTTCGCGAGTTTGCCTGGCGGTTCGTGAACATCATCGCCCGCGCGCTCATTGAGCTGGGGCAGCGGCCGGACTATCTGCTGATACAACGACACGTCATCAATATCGATGCTTTGTTCATTGAGTATGCGCAGCACTACTTCGCCAAACACGAGCCAAAGGCTTGGGAGGTGATTGTCCAGATAGAAGCCCGACTGAATGACAAGAACATGCCGCGCAACATGATTGGACGGGAGAAGCGCGTTGTTGCGTTGGAGCAGTACTTGGGACAGGTGCGCAACTACGATCCTGTGTTGGAGGGCCTGCGCAGCGCGGTACGTTACGACAGGACCTACTTCGATAAGATCGTTGCCTCGCTGTTGCCACTGTTGGAGAAGCTCACCAGCGGCAAGATCGCCCAGTTGCTGGCGCCGAACTACTCCGACTTGGCCGACCCACGACCGATCTTCGACTGGATGCAGATCATCCGCAAGCGTGCGGTTGTCTATGTGGGCTTAGATGCGCTGTCAGATGCCGAGGTCGCTGCAGCAGTGGGCAACTCGATGTTCTCGGATCTTGTTTCGGTCGCCGGCCATATCTACAAGTTCGGTATCGATGACGGTCTGCCAGGCGCAATTCCTAGTGAGAAGTTACCGATCAACATCCATGCTGACGAATTCAACGAGCTTATGGGCGATGAGTTCATTCCAATGATCAACAAGGGCGGTGGTGCTGGCATCCAAGTCACCGCGTACACCCAGACGCTCAGCGACATTGAGGCGCGCATCGGAAATCGGGCCAAAGCCGGTCAGGTAGTGGGCAACTTCAACAACCTGTTCATGCTGCGCGTGCGGGAGACAGCCACGGCGGAACTGCTCACCCGCCAGCTACCGAAAGTCGAGATTTATTCCACAACCATCGTCAGTGGAGCCACCGACAGCTCGGACATCCGAGGTACCACGGACTTCACCTCCAACACTCAAGATCGCATCAGCATGTCCAGCGTGCCGATGATCGAGCCTTCGCAAGTAGTGGGGCTGCCTAAGGGGCAGTGTTTTGCGCTTCTGCAAGGTGGAAATCTATGGAAGATCCGCATGCCGCTGCCGGCGCCCGATCCCGATGAGGTCATGCCAAAGGATCTGCAGCAGTTAGCAGGCTACATGCGCCAGAGCTACAGCGACTCCGGCCAATGGTGGGAAAACTCTGGATCACCTACCCTGCAGAGTCAGGGGATGCCCGCCAGTCTTGTAGAGGATGTAACAGAGCCTGCATCAGTAGTTCGCGAGCCGCTGTCATGAGCGACGTGGCAAATACCGCAAAGCGCCAGGAGGTTCGTCGTGACGGGCTGCTGGTTGGTCTGATTACTTTGCCGTTCCGGCTCTTTGGTGTGCTGGTTGGGTCATTGCTGATTTCGATTGTGATCGAATGCGTGGGCATGCATTTTTTCTGGAAAGAGCAAGGCTGGCGTCACTCCCAAGAGATGCTGCAGTACGAACTCACTCACCTGTCCAAGCATTTCACCCGTAGTGCAGTCATCCATGAACCTGGGCGTTCCGCGCATCAACTGGTAGAGACGGGCTATCGCTGGATATTCCTTCGCACCGGCTTACTCTCGCGTATGGAGCAAACTGCCGAGGGAGCCCGCGCACCTAGCAAAGGTGGAACACGCGATTTTCGCTACTACATAAGCCAGGTGTATGTGTGGGCGGAAAATTATTTGGTCGCCGCAGCGTTTACAGGGCTCACTTTTTTAGTCCGGCTATTGGTGTTGGTGCTGACACTGCCACTATTCGTCATGGTTGCGTTCGTCGGTCTCGTGGACGGTTTGGTGCGTCGCGATGTACGTAAGTTCGGCGCAGGCCGGGAGTCGGGATTCATCTATCACCGCGCCAAGGCTTCGCTCATGCCGCTGGCGATCCTGCCCTGGGTGATCTACTTGGCGCTACCGATTTCAGTCCACCCGCTGCTCATCTTGATCCCGAGCGCTGCGCTATTGGGATTTGTCACGAACCTGACCGCTGGCAGCTTTAAAAAGTATCTTTAACCGTCTGCTGTAGTAGCATTTTTTTCTTAAACGCAATCAACGCCCCCTCGGCAATAGCACATCTGTACTATTCTCTTACTTTTTAGCGCAATGTAAGTTTCATAAGTGCTCAAGCATGGGCAACCAATTATGTATAAGCTAATTCCTTCAGGAAATGGTTGTTCTACGTCCCCTGCACGCTGTTCTCGATGTCCATGCTCTCGGTAGTCTCGGCCATGTTGCTCAAGCTCTCCTATAAGTTGGCCGCAGCACTGTGGGTCGCAAAAGGCCATCAACAGCTTGATGGACAATTACGTGGAAGGCCTGAGCTCACAAGCCATGCAGCAAGGCGGTATCGGTCTGTTGCTGACAACCGTCATCATAAGCATGACCACTGTAGCGGCAGCGCTGTGGCAGGTAAGCATGGATAGCTTAATGGCGTTCTCGGCGTTTGATAGCGCAGGATCAAGCCCAAGGCCGCAAGGCCAGACGCCGAGGTCTTATATGCTACAGCGAGTGGTAATAATACATCGGTACTACATGATTCAAGAGTGTCGCCTTCTACCCCCACCAATCAGCGGGTCACTGGGGAATAGCTCCAAGCAGCACAGCCAGCAATTCCGGGTTCCAAGGGCATCGCATATCAGAATAACAATCAATTCATCTAAATTCAGGTTGAGGCAGGCATGAAATTCTATTGGTCCTTAATTTTTCTTTTGGTTTTCACTCCACGTTTTGCAAGCGCAGAGGGTGGCTGCCCCGCGGGGCAGTATCCTATTGGCGGACAAGGAGCAGTGGCATGCGCACCAATGCCCCAGAACAATTCGCAGCCACAGGCTCGGCCCTTAGGGCAATGGATCAAAACCTGGGGCGCCATCGCGATGGGCTCTATCGATTCATTTGTCAATTATGGAGTTTCCACAGGTAAATTTTCAAAGAGTGAAGCACAGAATGAGGCTATGGCGAAATGCGCTTCACATGGCGAGAAAGATTGCGAAGTTATGCTTACATATTTCAATCAATGCGCCGCAATATCGACACCAGAAGTAGACGGAAAAACCGCGGCGGGGGGGGTGGTACAATTCGCAGGAAATGCCACGATTGCGGAGGCATCAGCCCGCGCATCCTCACTGTGTAGAAATTCTAATAAACCACCTGCTCAATGCACTATCACTTATAGCAATTGTACTGAACAGGTATTCCAGAAATTTTAAGAAAAAACGTTCCGGTTAGCAGACGTGCAGCTGTTTTTCGAAACTCTGTTGCTATTGTTTCACGTTCTCCATGGCCTTCCTAATCGGCGTCGGGCCGATTTTTGCCCTGACGCTCATGTTCAATGCAACCAAGGACCTGTTCAAGAAATGGCTGTTCTACATCGGCACCTTGTTCTCGATGATCCATGCTATAGGTGGTCTCGGCCATCGTGCTCAAGCTCTCCTACAAGGTTGCCACAGCACCCTTGGGCGCAAAAGGGCTCAACAGCCCGATGGGTAATTACGTGGAAGGCCTGAGCTTACAAGCCATGCAGCAAGGCGGTATCGGTCTGTTGCTGACAACCGTCATCATAAGCATACCCACCGTAGCGGCAGCGCTGTGGCAGGTAAGCATGGATAGCTTCATGGCGTTCTCGGCGTTTGATAGCGCAGGATCTACCCCAGGGCCGCAAGGCCAGACGCCGAGGTCTTATATGCCACAGCGAGTGGTAATAGTACATCGGTACTACATGATTCAAGAGTGTCGCATTCTACCCCCACCAATCAGCGAGTCACTGGGGAATAGCTCCAAGCAGCACCGCCAGCAAGTCCGGGTCGCAGGGGCATCGCATCTTAGAATAACAATCGATTCATCTGAACTCAGGTTGAGGCAGGCATGAAATTCTATTGGTCTTTAATTTTTCTTTTCGCTTTAACTCCAAACTTTGCGAGCGCAGAGGGTGGCTGCCCCGCGGGGCAGTATCCTATTGGCGGGCAAGGAGCAGTGGCATGCGCACCAATGCCCCAGAACAATTCGCAGCCAAAGGCTCGGCCCTTAGGGGAATGGATAAAAACCTGGGGTGCCATCGCGATGGGTTCTATCGATTCAATTACAAGCTACGGTGTAACAACGGGGAAGCTGTCAAAAGCAGAAGCAGAGGCCGATGCGTTAATTCGATGCGGATCGCATGGCGAGACTAATTGCCGCATCGGATTATCTTATAGAAATCAATGCGCAGTTGTAGCTGAGCCCCATGTTAATGGCAAACCATTTTCAGAGGGCTATTCCGCGTTTATCGGAGCCAGCACAGTTCAGGAAGCAAGTGGAATTGCACTTGATAAATGCAATCAGGCCAATACAGAGTTTCCAGGAGCAAAGTGCGCAATTGTTTATAACGCATGCTCTGAGCCAATTTTTAAAAAATTCGAAGGAATGTAGCCCATACTCTAACTTACGAAATTTTCTGCATCACTATCAACACTCTTTGCTACATCGTGATCGTGCTTAAGCTTTGGGCCAATCACTGGATCGATCCTTTCATGAGTGCTGCCGCTTGGTCACTAGAAATATTCATAATCACAGCATGATCGGCTATAGCCATGCAGCAAGGCGGTATTGGTCTGTTGCTGCCCCCCGGCATCATCACCATGCGCGTGTTGGCTGCAGCGTTGTGGCAAGGAAGCATGGGGAGCTTCATGGCGTTCTTGGCGTTTGATCGGCCCACTGCAAGCTCCGCGGCGCAAAGACAGGCAGGAGGCGGGTATATTCTGCCGCAAGGTGAAAGCAATACCTCAGTACCGCGTGACTCAATAGCCGCTCCCTCCACTGCTACTAATCAGCAGGTTACTGTAGGACACTCTCAAGCGATACAACAGCAAGCCCCAAGGTCTAGAGGTATAGCCTCCTAAGGGGAAAACCAAATAATTTGACGTTAGTCGAGAATAATTATGCGATTTTCTTGCTTTTTAATTTTTGCTTTAGCTTTACACGCGGATTATTCATATGCGGAAGGCGGATGCCCCGCCGGTCAGTACCCAATTGGCGGACAAGGCGCAATTGCATGCGCGCCGATGCCTCAAGGAGAAGCGGCGCCTTCACGACCTTGACCAATTGGGCAATGGATTAAAACATGGGGCGCCATTGCAATGGGGTCCATCAATTCAGTTATCAATTACGGAGTATCCAGTGGCAAACTCTCAAAATCTGCTGCACAAGAGGAGGCACTTGCACAGTGCTCATCACACGGAGAAACTAATTGTGAAGTCAGGCTCACCTATGTAAATCAATGTGCTGCAATATCTACTCCTGAAATAAATGGCAAGCCCTCGGGAACTATACATTTCTCTGGAAGTGCAACAATTGATGCGGCGTCTGCTGATGCTTCATCCCATGCAGGAAGTACAACCCCTCCCCGGCGGTTTGCAGAATAATTTATAGCAATTGCACTGAACAAATATTCCAAAAGTTTTAGGGTATATACCTCCGGCAAGCTATTTTTGTGCCGTCGCTCGACGGCCATACTCATAAAAATTTGGCTCAGATCACAATGGGGCCGTGTGCGGTTTCTATCCGCTTGAGACGCAGTTCAATCGATGCTGGATTCTGGCCTTTTGTGCTACCGCTTTCCGGATCAGCATCAGGTTCATCCCCCGCAGACTCCGCGTCAATGTCGAGGTCGTTCACCATTGCATGCATTCCTCGGTTCTTTGCAGCACGGTCTACCTTTTGGCGCGCATCAAGTTAGGCACTGCTAGACACTGACATGGACAGTGGCGTCGGACATCAATCCGGGGCTCGCTGGTTTCCTATTCTTTGCAGTCTGCATCCGCACTCCCGGTCACGATCGCTCAACTGTTGATCTGATGAGGAGGGCGCGATGGGGCGTTCGTTTCAATGCCGATATGTGAGCAGCAGCGCACCGATGCTCATCCTGACTGCTCTCATGGTCATGCACCCCCATGCAGCTGCAGCAAGCCCACCTTCACAGGGCCAGGACATCGCCGCGGCACTTCGACAACTCGACGCGCTAGATCGCCTGATCCAGAACAGCGAAACCTCAACTGTCGTTGCCCCGGGCCAGCGCTACTACCTCGACTACAGCCGACTGCGCGCCGACGTCGCACGTGTACGGGGCGGGCTACAGGACTACCTCACGCCGCCCCGTGCCCAGCCTAGAGATCCGGTCGAAATCGTCGGCCAGTACCGAGCCGAGCAGGCAGAGGGCCAGCCCGGCGATACCGATTCCTCCCCATGAACGGCGCACAGGTCTCGGCGTTTCAAGCCAACAGCGGTATTGCACCCGCCGCGATGACCACCGTGCTGATCGGCATGGTGTTCGCCGTTCTGCTGCTGTGGGGCGCATGGGCGATCCGCACGGCTTATGTGGGCTGGGCTGAGAGCCGAATCAACCAACGGCAGTTCCTGGGTGTCGTGGTGCGCTTTTTTGCCATGTACATCGTGCTGACGTTTTTCCTCCTCTCTTGATCTTGAAGGGACCGAACATGAAGACGCGCTTTCTCTCCTCTCGTATCTCTCTCCGGCTGGTATCTGCGCTTGGAGTACTGGGTCTACCAACTGTGTCCTCAGCCCAAGGGCTTCCCACGCTGGAGAATCCCTCGCGCGGCACTGGCAACGGGATCATGGAGACCATCCGTAACTATGGCTACGACATCGTGCTGCTGGTGGCGCTTTTGGTGGTGGCGTCCATGTTTATCGGGGTCTGCTACCACGCCTATGGCACCTACGCCGAGATTCACAATGGTCGCAAGACCTGGGGCCAATTCGGTTTGACGGTGGCAATCGGCGCTGTGCTGCTCGTAGTCGGCATCTGGCTGCTCACCGAAGCCACCGGCATCCTGTAAGGGGGCTGGTCATGTCCGATTACCCGCATGTCCGAGAGGACGGCACAGTGTCTTTCTTGCCCCACCGGCTCAACCGTCATCCAGTGGTGGTGCGTGGACTGACCGCAGATGAGCTATGGGTCTGCTGCGGCCTGTCAGGCGCGACCGGACTGGTCGTTGGTGGACCTCTTTCCTGGATGTTCTCGACCATAGCGCTCGCACCGACCTTCATGGTGGCAGCGGTAGCTATTGGGGTGTTTGTTGGTGGAGGCATCCTGCGTCGACAGAAGCGCGGCCGACCGGACACATGGCTTTACCGGCATCTGCAGTGGTGGTTGACGACGCGTCACCCCACCGTCGCCGGTTGGGTTGGTGGGCAGGCGCTGGTCACCCGCTCTGGTTTCTGGTCGGTTCGAAGGAAAGCAGGATGAGCCGATTCAAAAACGAGGTCATGCACCTACAGGCACACATCAAGACGTTGCGCCTTGGCGTTGGAGCCCTGCTGATTATTGCCTTGGTCATGGGCGGTGGCTGGTGGAGCGCGCCGCGCGACCTCACCGTCCATGTCCCGCCGGATCTGCGCTCTGGCAGCACACGCAAGTGGTGGGAGGTGCCGCCGGAGTCGGTGTATGCCTTCACGTTCTACGTATTCCAGCAACTCAACCGATGGCCGACCAATGGCGAGAACGACTACGCGCGCAATCTGCATGCGCTTTCGCCGTACTTCACGCCTGCATGCAAAGGATTCCTTCAGGCCGATTACGACTATCGGCGTAACGCGGGTGAATTGCGCGAGCGTGTGCGCGGAATCTACGAAATTCCAGGTCGCGGCTACGGCGACAATCCTGGGCTACGCGTGCGCGTCGTATCAGAGCGCGATTGGGTGGTCACCCTAGACATCAGCGCGGACGAGTACTACGGCTCCGAACAGGTCAAGCGCGCTCTGGTGCGCTATCTGATCAAAGTAGTGAGGGCCGACGTGGATCCCACGCGCAACCCATTCGGTCTGGCGATCGACTGTTATGACGGCGCGCCTCAGCGTATTGGAGCACCCGATGTGCCTGATCCTGCGCCAACTCGAAGTGGCTTGGGTGCCCAAGGAGAGAAACCATGAAGCATCAGTTCGCTTTCTGGCTTAGCAGCGTCATTGCCATAGCGATGACGCCCCAGGCTCATGCGGTTCAAATCCTGACTTGGGAGCGGCTGCCTCTGGCTATTCCGCTGGTCGTAGACCAAGAGCGAATCGTATTCGTTGATCGCAATGTCCGCATCGGGGTGCCGGCTAACGTAGGCGAGCGTCTCCGTGTCCAGAGCGCAGGCGGCGCAGTCTATCTGCGCGCAAACGCACCCATCGAGCCTACCCGGCTGCAGCTGCAAGATGCCGATACCGGGGCCCTCATTTTGCTCGACATCAGTGCCCAGGTTGGGGGTGAGGGCGTTCCGCCCTTGGAACCGGTGCGCATCGTTGATGGTCCCAGCACGCCAACCCGCTACGGCGAGAAGCCATCCGAGGCAGAAGATGCTGATCCGGACATCAAGTCCCTGCCCGCTCAAAACAAACGCGAGACTCCGGTTGCAGTAGTCCTCACTCGATACGCAGCCCAGAATCTCTATGCGCCGCTACGTACTATCGAAGCGGCTCCTGGAGTTACTCGGGTGAACCTGCACCGTAACCTACCGCTTGAGACACTGTTACCGACCTTGCCGGTCAAAGCTACAGCGCTTGCCTCCTGGCGCTTGGAGGACCAATGGGTCACCGCCGTCCAGTTGACCAATACCAGCGGAACCTGGATCGATCTTGACCCGCGTGCGCTTCAGGGCGACATCCTGACTGCGGCCTTCCAGCATCCGGCTCTAGGACCGCACGGCCAGTCAGAAGACACCACAGTCGTCTACGTGGTCACTCGTGGTCGTAGCTTGGCCCAGTCACTGTTACCAGCTATCCAGCGCTTCGACCCAGCAGTAAACCTGCCGCAACCGGCCGCGCCTGCGCAAGGAGATGGCCATGCACAGTAACGGTTTGCTGAAGTGGTTGATGATTCCAGTGGCACTGCTGGTGTTGTTCTTCGGCATCAGGCAATTTTCGGGCGGCGGTGGTCATCAGGCCCCGGCCACCGCCGATGCGGGTGCCCAACTCACCCCTGAAGAAATGAAGGCGCTGGGCATTGAGGGCGATACACCACGCGACACGGTAGCCACCTTGGTCGCCCAGGTGAAGCAGCTGCGTACAGAGCTGCAGACGGCCACATCGGACAACAAGACGCAGCGCGATGAGAATCAGCGACTTCGCCAGCGTGAATCGGCAATCGATCAACGCATTGGCAATGCGCTGGAATCTGAGCGCGCCAACCTCCGTCGTGACCAGCAACAGCTCAACACAGAACGCCAGCAGACCGAAGGTTTGCTACAGGATTTGCAGCGGCGTTTGGACAAGATCGGCAACACCGGCGGCAATGCCGATTTACCTGTGGGACTGGGCTTACGCGATGGCGACGCCGATGGCATGTCTGGCTCCGGCAGTGGTATGCGTTGGGTGGAACCCGAAGACAGAAAGCAGACTGATGGACGAAGCGGCGGGGATACACCCAGCTTTCCAACCAGCTTTGGCCCGGCCCAGCGCACGTTGGAAGAGACAGCCGAATCAACTGTTAAAGCCAGCGCCAAAGCCGTTGGAGCAGCCACGACCAGAGCGGTCTACACCGTGCCGACCAACTCGACATTAATGGGCTCGGTGGCGATGACTGCACTGATCGGTCGAGTGCCGATCGATGGCACCGTCAACGACCCTTATCCATTCAAGGTACTGGTGGGCCCGGATAACCTGACTGCAAATGGTATCGACCTCCCTGATGTGGCGGGGGCAGTGTTCAGCGGTACTGCTGCAGGGGATTGGACGCTTTCTTGCGTCCGTGGGCAGGTGCGCAGCATCACCTTCGTCTTCAATGACGGCACCATCCGCACGATCCCCGAGGACCGGGACGGTGACCAGCAGAGTGACAAACAGCAGGAAGGTCTTGGCTGGATCAGCGATCCCTATGGCATCCCATGTGTCAACGGCGAACGTCGCAGCAACGCGCAACAATACCTGGGCACACAAGCCCTGATCACCGCTGCCGGCGCAGGCGTCGCCTCAATGATCGAATCTGATAGTGGCCGGGCTTCCTATGTCGGAGCCGATGGCTCAGTCGGAACCGTCGGCATCACTGGTCAGGAAGCGGTCGGTCGGATCCTGGCCGGTGGTGTCCAGGAAATGTCGAGCTGGGTCAACAAGCTCTACGGGCAGGCCTTCGCCGCGGTGTATGTGCAACCCGGTGCGAAAGTTGCCGTCCACCTTGATAAGCCCTTAGCCATCGATTACGACACCAAAGGCCGCAAGGTCGATCACCGTGCAGGAGAAGCCCATGCGCTCGAACTGGATTAAACCGTTGGTGCTCGCCATGGCAGTAGTGACGCTCGTCGGCTGCGCGACCGACAAGGAGCAATTGTTGACCCATGGTGGACAAAGCATGCAGGACATCTGGCAGCAGGAAGCTGGTGATGGGGGCTCAGGCCAGGTCGCTCGTCGCCGATTGCTAGATGCACGCCAGACGCTGCGGCGTCCTCTGCAAAGGACAGACTTGGCAGAGGCTCCTTCAGAGCAATCTCGTTACACCCGCACTGCGTCCAATGAAATCTATCGACAGTTTCACCGCCTCCCCAATCCCGATCTGGTGATGTATGTGTTCCCACATTTGACCGGTACCGACCCTGTGCCGGTGCCTGGCTATACGACTGTGTTTCCGCTTTACCAGCGGATTCAGTACGCGATGCCTGGCGAGCGTGTGGAGGACTACTGATGTCCTGGACACTCCCTTGGTTGCGTCCGAAAGTGCGGCGTTCCGTGCCCGGCGCCGACAGCCTCGATAGCTGGCAGCGCTATCTGCAAACGCTGCGTGCGACAGGCATTCAAGCTCCTGGTGAAGCTGGAAGCGAGTCCCCGGCGACCGCAGACGACGAAAAGGCACTTTATGACGTGGCTCCGTCATTCGTAGCACTGCTGCCTTGGGTGGAGTTCCTGCCGGACCCACAATGCATGCTGCTCGAAGACGGCCAGTCGGTCGCCGCTTTTTTTGAGCTGACGCCGCTAGGTACTGAAGGCCGTGAGGCCGTATGGCTCGCCCAAGCCCGTGATGCATTAGAGAATGCGCTGCAGGACAGTTTCGACGAGCTCGATGAGAATCCTTGGGTTGTTCAGCTCTATGCTCAGGACGAGGCAAACTTCGACCAGTACCTTCAGACGCTGAGCGATTACATTCAACCTCGTGCGCGGGAGTCGAAATTCACAGAGTTCTACCTCAGGTTTTTTGCCCACCACCTGCGCGCAGTTGCGAAGCCCGGTGGTTTGTTTGAGGACAGCGTTGTGACACGTCTTCGTTGGCGTGGGCAGACCCGTCGGGTACGAATGGTGGTGTACCGGCGGTCTTCAAGCCAAAGCAGGCGTCGCGGACAGACGCCCGAGCAAGCCCTTAATACTGTGTGTGATCGATTGGTAGGTGGTTTGAGCAACGCCGGCATTCAGTCAAAACGGCTGGGTGCACCTGCAATCCACGCGTGGTTCTTGAGATGGTTCAATCCACACCCGACGGTACTGGGACACCAGGCCAAGGACCGCGAGCGCTTCTACCAGCTTGCAGCCTATCCGCAAACCCCGGAGCCTGATGAAGTCGAACTGGCTAGCGGGGTGGACTTCAGTCAGCGGCTGTTCTTCGGCCATCCACGCTCAGATGTCGATCAAGGCTTGTGGTATTTCGATAGCCTGCCCCATCGTGTGATGGTCACCGACCGTTTGCGTATGCCGCCGGTGACCGGCCACCTCACGGGCGAAACCCGCAAAGGTGATGCTATCAACACTCTGTTCGACCAAATGCCGGAAGACACGACGCTGTGCCTTACGCTCGTCGCAACACCGCAAGATGTTTTGGAGGCTCACCTCAACCACTTGGCCAAGAAAGCGGTTGGAGAAACCCTCGCCTCGGAACAAGCACTCAAGGACGTGCACGAGGCCCGCTCACTGATTGGCAGCGCGCACAAGTTGTATCGGGGCACGTTGGCCTTTTATCTGCACGGACGTGACGAATCCGAGCTTGATCGCCGTGGACTTCAGCTCGCCAACGTCATGCTCAATGCCGGGTTGCAGCCTGTGCGGGAGGAGGACGAAGTTGCGCCGCTAAATAGCTACCTCCGTTGGCTTCCCTGCGTCTACAACCCAAGCGTGGATCGCCGGCAGTGGTATACCCAACTGATGTTCGCTCAACATGCAGCGAATTTGGCGCCGGTCTGGGGGCGTAGCCAAGGAACTGGACATCCTGGCATCACCTTTTTCAACCGAGGTGGGGGGGTCATTACCTTTGATCCGTTCAACCGGCTTGATCGGCAAATGAACGCCCACCTGTTTCTCTTTGGTCCGACTGGATCTGGCAAATCTGCAACTCTGAATAACATCCTGAATCAGGTTGCCGCAATCTATCGGCCCCGCATTTTCATCGTGGAGGCAGGGAATTCCTTTGGGCTATTCGGGGACTTTGCGAAGCGGCTTGGACTGACGGTTAACCGGGTCAAGCTCGCGCCTGGCTCTGGCGTGAGTCTGGCGCCATTTGCTGATGCCCATCGACTGATCGATACGCCCAGCGATATGCAGACGCTGGATGCCGACGCCCTCGAAGAGGAGCTGTCTGATCAGGCCGACGCCAATGAGGCCGATGAGCAACGCGACGTGCTGGGCGAGCTCGAAATCACTGCACGCTTGATGATTACCGGGGGAGAGGACAAGGAGGAGGCGCGAATGACCCGCGCCGACCGCTCGCTGATTCGTCAATGCATACTCGATGCTGCGCGGCGTTGCAGTGCAGAGAAACGCACAGTGCTCACTCGCGACGTACGTGAAGCGTTACGCGAGCGCGGCCGTGATTCAACGCTTCCGGAGATCCGGCGTTCCCGTTTGCTCGAAATGGCGGACGCTATGGACATGTTTTGCCAAGGCTCGGACGGCGAGATGTTCGATCGCCCCGGAACCCCTTGGCCGGAAGCTGACGTCACCATCGTGGACCTAGCAACGTATGCGCGTGAGGGCTACAACGCCCAATTGTCGATTGCCTACATCTCCCTGATCAGCACAGTTAACAACATTGCCGAGCGTGATCAATTTCTGGGGAGGCCCATCGTCAATGTGACCGATGAAGGTCACATCATCACCAAGAATCCGCTGCTGTCACCCTACGTGGTGAAGATCACCAAGATGTGGCGCAAGCTGGGCGCCTGGTTCTGGCTGGCTACTCAGAACGTGGACGATCTGCCCAAGTCTGCCGAACCAATGTTGAACATGATCGAATGGTGGATCTGCCTATCGATGCCCCCCGATGAGGTAGAAAAGATCGCGCGTTTTCGCGAGTTGAACCCCGCTCAGAAGGCTCTAATGCTGTCGGCTCGCAAAGAGGCCGGCAAGTTCAGCGAAGGCGTGATTCTGTCCAAGTCGATGGAAGTCTTGTTCCGTGCAGTGCCGCCCAGCCTCTACCTCGCATTGGCCCAAACAGAGCCCGAAGAGAAAGCCGAGCGGTTCCAGGTGATGCAGGAGTTTGGCATTGGCGAACTTGAGGCAGCCTTCAGGATCGCCGAGAAGATCGACCATGCCAGGGGGATTAGTCCGCTGCCATACGACGACTTGTTCGTTTGAGATTGCTCATGACTATCGAACACCTATCTGCTCGCCCTCGCAAGGGACTGCGCTTCTGGTGCCTGACCACGATTGCGATTGCGGCGCTCGCAGCACTGCTTTACAGCGTGCTCGTCTTGACTCGACCGACAGCGCTAAGTGCGTCCACACCTGAGCCACCCAATGGCCCGCCCTGGCGTCACGGCTCAAGCACAGCCCGGTTTACCGTTGTCGTATACGCTGATCTTGAATGTCCTTTTTGCCAAACCTACACACCGATCCTGCGCGCCTGGGTCGATGCTCATCCTGACGTCAACCTGCAGTGGAGTCACCTGCCGCTGGCGATACACGAACCGGCGGCGGGAGATGAAGCGCGCTGGGTCGAGTGTGTCGGAGAAAGGTTCGGCCATGCACGTTTCTGGGAAGCTGTGCAGTGGGTCTATCAGCATACGCGAGGAGGCGGGCAAGGCCTTCCGGCTGGTGTGAGTTACCCCGATGAATCTGCCGTGCGGGAGTGCCTGAAAAGTGATCGTCCTGGCGCGGCAGTGCGGTTGCAAGCCGAGCAAGCCCGCCATGATGGCTTTGATGCGACTCCCTCGCTTCGATTGATTGACAACAAAACGAGTCGCTCGATGAGCCTAACGGGTCCAGTCTCTGGAGACGCTCTGCTATCCGCAATGGATCTATTGAGCTCGCCCGAGAATCACAAGGACGCTTCAGCAGATTCACTATTGCCTGGAGCACCTCAAAACTCCCGATAAGACCTCAAATTGTCAAGCAGTCTCATGCCGCAAGGGATCGAGTTATTGATTCACCAAACCCAGCCTCGGCAGGTTTTTTGTATGTGTCGATGTTTGCTGCTCGGTCCGGGCGTCACTTGATCCAACCCGCCATTATTGTTGGGCACCAGTAGCAACGGTTTTATTAAGGTCAATCATTCGTTTGAAGGACTTTGGTAAGGGGCGCTTATATCCTCTTGAGCGTTTCCATTATGCCCCGAAAGGCCCATGATAGAGCCTCTAAGGAAGGAGGACTCCATGACAATCGCAAAGCGTTTAAAAAGCGAGCGCAAAGCTCAAGGAACCTGCATTTGGGATTTCGCGATAAGGGCGGGTATTCGCGCCAGGGCTCAAAGTAGTTACGAAAGAGGGGGCCGTTCCCCTCAAGCGGACTACCTCAATGTGTTACATCACCTGGAGGTGGATGTGTCCTACATCCTGCTAGGGGTACGCACGAAGCCTGAATCAACTCCTCGCCGAAAGACGTTCCATTAACCCCCGTCGGGATGGTGGCGCTTTCGTCGCGTGATGTGAACGAGTATGGAATTTTCTTGGATGAAGTCGATCAGTTTTTTCGGCTCACGGAGGATTTCAGTTATGCCCAACTCGCAACATTACAAGGTCGACTACCTGTACCACGGCTCCTACAAGACGTTCTATGTAAGAGCGGATTTGATGAACAACTCAGAAGCTTGGCACTGGGCTGCGGTTGATGCTGGCCTGGGCCAGATTCCAAAATACCGCAGTGACAAAGTCCCGAAGGTCAGCAAGCCACGCGCTGAAATGCTGGGAATAACAGACGTTGCTTGGAGTCAGGCCTAGTATCGGAAGGAACTTATCGGGACGCTTACGACAGACATGCGGATCAGTTTCACCTGCCGGACCATTTTCGCGACCTTAATAGCCAATAGCATAGAAGGAATGATGGGTATGGGTGCTAATCACCGGAAGGCCCATGTAGCATTCGTAGGATTGCTTTGCGCTTCAGTCGCGGCCGGCACCTCACCTACACCCGCCGTCGCGTCGCAGCGCGAACATCCAATTCAACACACTGCAAAAGCTCCTGTTGTCTCCTGTCCTTCTAAGGATTTCGGCACGTTTCTCCAACTCTATGCTGATTCAACAGATGACAGTGTGCGCCGCAACTTTACTGACGATCCGCTGGAGTATGAGGTGCCGACCCACACTGTCGAAAAAGAAACTGACGCGTCACCCACTACGCATCTATCAAAGCGAGCAGGCCTCTCTCGTCTGGAACTCTTCCCTTATCGTTACTTCAAGGATGCAATGGTTTTTGATCAGGTCATTCTGGGAGAGAGTAAGCCGAAGCGCCAAAGTAAAGTGGGATACCCGGTCACCATTCAGGTGATGAGCAGTGACAGTCGCAGTGTGGACTTTGGTATGGAGTACGAAGTAGATACTTACGTTTTCAGAAAGAGCCAGGGCTGTTGGTACTTGGCTCGCGCGATCAACTTGAGGGACTAACAAGGAGCGGGCACACGGCTGCATCTGTGGCGCGTGCTCACATAGCCAGACCTGGCATCGAACCCGCGTTCGCGTCGGTGCAGGCCGTCGAGCGTAGCGACCTTTTTCTGGATGCGATACGAAGGAAATGCGGGCGTGCTGCATTACTCATTCTTCATGGTATGTGTCAGCCGGATGCGTTGGAGTACATGGGTCTCCAACTGCCAGGCAGCACGCCATGCGCAACCTCTACATTATTTTCGGACACGCGTTGTTCGGACTGGCGATGCTGGTTCCGGGGAGTTCAGAGGCACAAGAAGTCTGGGTAATCACTGACTCCAGGCACCCTGTGACTGGCAACGCGACCGTCGACCGACGCATAGAGTTAGACACAGCCCAACAGCTTGAAATCGAGTTGTCAGAGCAGCTTCCAAGTGACCCTCAGCATGCCGCAGCGCTGGTACAGCAGCGCTTAGAACGCGGTGGCCCAGCGCTGCAACAACGCCTTCGTAGTGCCTATCAAGACGTTACCGACGCCTGGAGTTTGGGCATCGCCACGCTCCCTGCGGTTCTTGTGGACCAGAGTTATGTGGTGTACGGGGAGCCCAACCTGGACAAGGCACTTGCGCGCGTAGCGCAGTACCGCAGGAAAACTCCATGATGGCTCGTGTTCCACGTCGACTACGAATGGGTGCCGCTGCAGCGCTGCTGTGCGGTGCTACGTCGAGCTTCGCTCTGAATACGGCCAGCATCGTGTCATCAACGCTTTCGCCAGACTGCCTGGAGTATCGGGTAGTGGGCATTTGCTATTGGCTTTATTGCACGTTGACGGGGTGCACGGTTCGCACCTCAATCAAAGTACGTCATTACGTTCCAGATGCTGTTGTCTCCAGCTATTCCAACGTTGGTGAAAATCCCTGGGTTGAAGTGCGTGCGATGAGTAAGCCCAACGCGACTGCTCGCTCTGGAGGCGATGGAACAACTAGTCATGACAACGAAAACAACCTGATCAAGTTCAAAAACGCGGATGTGATCGGCCACCCCGGTGGGCAGGTTTTCAGTCAATTCGCCAGCGCATCGGGTTACGCGTGCGAAGGTGCTGGTACTGCTTTCATGCCCTACTTGCTCAGCACCTTGGATACGATTGCATGGCGCTACAACTTGCCAGAAGTCGTTTACCCCGAAGCGCTCACCCCTGGCATGCGAGAGATAGGCTCTCGTACTGGCATGAATCTGTGGGGCGCCGTCTACCCCCGCGGAGGATTTCTGCATCAGACCGATGACCACAAGGCCGGTGCTGTGGTTGCGCAGCGCGCAGGCGACATCGTGACGCGTCGAGGCCAACTTCACGTCTATCAGCCCCTGCTCGCCAGTAGTCGCGATGGTTATTGGCCGGCTGGCGCGCTGGTAGAAAGCGATGGCTCAACAGGTAAGTGGCAGCAGCTCACACCGCGCCTGTCCTCCACCTGTGCGGTATTCCCCCAAAGCGGTTTACTGCCTCAGGCAGCGCAGGGCGACTACGCGTGGGCTTTATGGCGCCCTTACAGCTGCTGCCAGCGACAAGGCCAGGTTTTCCTGGGCAGTGTCGATTTCAACTGAGGACACATGCATGAACTCTTCTGATGACACTTCTCCTCCTGATCGTCGCGGACAGGGGCATTGGCGGCTCGCTTTGCTGGCGTCTGCGCTTGGCCTCGCAAGCGGATTCGTCTGGGCTCAAAGCGGTGGCTTCCAGAACAGTGGAAGCGTCATCGGCGATGAGGTCATGTATTCAATCGGCGGCGGCAACGCCGTATCCATGAGCGGCGCTGCTGGTATGCGCTCGATCGGCGTTGGCGCTGGCTGGAACAGCAATCTGGTCTGTGGGGATATGAATATCAGCACGACGATTCAGAACCAGCTCAACGGGCTGACGAATGGATTTCAGAACATCATGGGTAACGTGATTCAGAGCGCGACGAGTGCAGTCGCGTCACTGCCCGCTTTGATCATCCAGCGCGCAGACCCAGGCCTGTACAACCTGTTGACCAATGGCGTGCTGCAGGCCCGCCTGGACTTTGACCGTTCCAAGCTCACCTGTCGCGCCATGGCCGAGCGGATGGCCCAGACGGCGGGTGGCCAACTCGGCTGGAACCAGATAGCAGAGGGCATGGCTCTTCGCCAGGCTGTGACAAGTACCGATGCAGTGTCCGCTATCGAGCAGGCCGAAACAACGCGTGGCAATGACGGTGTTCCTTGGGTCGGCGGCAATAACGCTGGTGGTGCGGGACAGTCCTCAATCAAAGTGGTCGCCGATGTGACCCGTGCGGGCTACAACCTGGTCAATGGCCGCAGCGTGACCGACACCTCTTCGATAGATGCGGCTAGCTGCAACAGCCTGGCTTGCCAGACATGGCCCACCCCGCAAGCAGCGACTGATTGGGCAACCCGCGTCCTGGGGGAGCAGGAGCAGCGTACTTGCGAAGACTGTACCAAGACTCAAACCATGCCTGGTGTGGGCTTGACGCCACTTATCCAGGAAGAATACGACGCCAAGTTGCAGTCCCTGCAGGAGCTGATCGACGGAACCCGCAGTACTACTTTCGAAAATTTGCGCGCGGCCGGCAGCACGTCGTTGCCGATCACCCGAGGTGTGATTGAAGCGCTGCGAGATGAACCGGACCAGGACATGCTCGCGCGTCGACTGGCCTCAGAGGTGGCTCTGTCTTCTGTGTTAGAGAAGGCCTTGTTGTTGCAGCGCACGCTGCTGACGGGGCAGAAAGAGCCCAATGTTTCAGCCAATCAGCTTGCGGTGGAGGCTATCAACCACGAGAGCAATACGCTGGATCGTGAGATCCAGAATTTGAAGACCGAACTTGAACTACGCCGCGAGCTCGCGAACAACTCGCCCATGGCGATCATTCAGCGCCACGGTATCAGGGCATCGGGTTCGCGTGGGATCTACGAGGGTGATCCCGTCCCTGACCGCCTCGACCAATTGCAGCGGCCATCGCCAGGGCGGGCCCAATGAGTTTCGAGTGGCTGCGCTTTCGCTGGCTTTTAAATCGGAAGACGGCACATGTGCTGCTATGGACCATGGTCCTGCTCACTTTGGCGTTGGTAGCCAACGTGGTCGGTATCTATCTCGTGGGCAGCGTCGCCGCTTGGCAGCACTGGATGGCTACTGCTTCTGGATACTTTTTGGTGTGGCGGCTGGCTCTCTATGCGGCTACGGCCCGCGGCTGGCTTTGGATGCGCCGTCGGCTGCTCGCTCGCGAGCCAGACTCCGAAGCGCGTTACCGGCTGATCCGCACCGAAGTCGCCGGCGTTGCAGCCATCGTCGCCCTGGAAATCGGTTTATTGCTTCAGTCGTAATTGGAGATCCAGCCGATGACACTTTTCACGACTGACTACCTTGAGTACTACCTCACCCTGGTAGGCTGGATCGTCAACAATGGAATCTGGGCTGTGCTGGTTTCCAGTGGTGTGTTTGCAATTCCGTTCTTGACCATCATTGTCCAAGAATGGCTAAAGGCGAAGGCCGAAGGGGCTGATGAAGGCAACAAGGGCGTCCTATCTTCGGTGCGCATCGAGAACCGTGTATGGGTTGCCATCGTCGTGGTGATGTTCGCCGGCATTCCATTTATCGACGTCGACCTCAACACCATCAAGTATGACCAAACACGTTCGACTCAGTGTCAGGTCAACATGCCCGAACCCGCAGCAACCGGTTGGTCGCAATCTTTCAGCACGCTCAACAATCAAAGTGCCAAGTTGCCTGTCTGGTGGGCTTTCATACACGCAGTATCGCGCGCAATCACCGGAGCCTCAGTCGCTGCAATTCCATGCGGTACCGACGTGCGCCAGATTCGGATGGATATCAACGCCACGCGCATTGACGATCCGGTCCTGGCTCAGGAAGTTGCTGACTTCACGCACGATTGTTACGGGCCCGCGCGTGCCAAGTTGTTCACGAACCGCCCGCAGCTCGATGACACGCAAATGCATGATGTGTCTTGGATCGGCTCGTCGTATTTCGTTGCTACCAGCGGCTTCTACGACACCTATCACGCCAAAACTCCGCGAGACGGCTGGGCTTACGAGAGCAACAGGGATGCGGGGCTTACGCAGGTGCCCAGCGGCGCGGGCTATCCGACATGTCGCCAGTGGTGGAGCGATAGCAGCAACGGATTACGCGCTCGATTGCTGTCCCAAGTCGATCCAGGCTTGCTCAATCGGGTGGCTGGTTGGGCAGGCTTTTTGAGCCGCCAGGAGGTTGATGACTCGGTGATTCGAGCGATTGCTTCACCACGTCAGCAGAAGCTCAATCAGGGCTCGGTCTACACCGATTATGGTGGTCAGATTGACAAGACACTGCCCAACGTCGTCAACCGTGCAGCCAGCGATGTTGGCCTTGCGGTCGGTTCGCTTGCAGCTTTCCCGGCAATGGATGTGGTGCGCCAGGCTCTGCCGATGGTGCTGTCGCTGTTGAAGATGGCCTTGGTGATCTGCATACCGCTGGTTTTAGTAGTGGGGACTTACGACCTGAAAACGTTGGTGACTGTCAGCATCGTGCAGTTCGCATTGTTCTTCGTGGATTTCTGGTTCCAGCTCGCACGTTGGATCGACAGCACCATTCTGGACGCGCTTTATGGGTGGGGATTCGGCTACAACCGGCCGCATGCAAACTTTGACCCGCTAGCAGGCCTGAACAACGCGTTTGGCGACCTGCTGCTGATGTTTGTGATGGGGACGATGTTTCTGGTCCTGCCAACATTTTGGGTTGCTGCACTGGGTTGGGTCGGAGTACGAGCAGGAGTGATAGCTCAAAACCTCGCCGCAGGTAGCAAGGATGCAAGGGACGCTGCAGCATCGGGCACCAACAAACTGATCCGCTGATCCCGGATGCGGCCTGCCCCTAGTTATCGTAGGGACTATTGGGGTCGTGCGGGTCAAGTCGGTGGCCTTCGGAGGAATAGAGCCCGAATCCTGCCTCTCCGTGCCGCATTTCCTCGCGCGGCTCTAGCGAGTCATCGGGGCCGTAGGCTCGCCCCGCAAGTCCACGAGCAAGTAGCACCGCAAACGCTAACAACAGCGTGAGCCAGAATGCGGTGTAGAGCAGTACAGCCACTGCCGCGGCCTTCACAAACCAAAACAAGACTGCCGCTAAACCGATTGGAACGCCCTTGGATGAGAGCGATATCGTGAGTCTCCGCTCGACCTGGACATATGAGCGCCAAGCTTTGCCAAGCCAGCGACCTATCTTCTCCGGATTGCTGCTTTGAGGGTTCGTCTTCATGGCTATCACCTATCTCGGGGCGATATGTCTACGGTCCAGTTTGCCTTTTCCCGGGCATGGGGCCAACAATGAGTTTTCGTCGGCACATGAGTCAGTTGGTTAGGCAATGCATGCTGGCCAAGTATGATTAGATCTATGCGTAAAATTCAACTATGAGGCTATTTTTTCTACCGAAGATGTGTTTTGGGATGACAGCTGATTAGATTGTGTTTTACATTTAACACATGAGTAGAACTATACGACATCAGCTAATCAAGCGCCTCCAGGCTGAGCTACCGCGTGGTGCGCCGTTCGGTCTATCTACGCTTGAGTCATTTGGCGTGTCACCACAGCTGGCTGCCCGCTACGTGGAGGGAGGCTGGCTCGTACGCCTCGCCCATGGCGTCTACGCATTCCCGAACGACGACTTCGATGTCACTGGCGCGCTTCGCTTCCTTCAAGGCCATGTGGCTGGCCTGCACGTCGGAGGGAAAAGCGCGTTGGCGCTTCAGGGGGTCCGCCACAACCTGGGGTCATGGGACATCCTCGTTCTTTGGGGCGATGTCCGTTTCGTCATCCCGACCTGGTTCTCCGAGCGTTTTCCGGCGCGGTACGTCGGGGCCAAGCTCTTCGACTGGCCAGACGATACTCTCGCCGGAAAGACCCTGCATACTCCCCCAGGGCAGCCCCAGGGCCTGCAGGTAGCTGTGCCAGAGCGAGCCGTTCTGGAGCTGCTCTATGACGCCGGCACGAGGCAAAGCCTCGAAGAGTGCCGCAATATTTTTGATGGCCTTCGGTCACCGCGCAAGGATCTGCTTGGACAGTTGCTTTCCTGCTGTACCAGTGTAAAAGCCGTGCGATTGTTTCTGACATGGGCACGCGAGTCAGGGGTCGTCGATGTTGACCTATTGCTTGAGCACAACCAGGTCAGAACCGGAAGCAGCAGGCGCTGGATGAGCCGACTGGACGATGGCACCTTGCTGAGCCTAAACCCCCATGGATAAGCACTACGCTGACACCGTTCGACTTCTGCTGGACATTGCTCCTGCTGTATTTGCCAATGACATCTTCGCCATGAAAGGCGGCACCGCCATCAACCTGTTTGTACAGGATATGCCGCGCCTTTCTGTGGACATCGATGTGGTGTACCTGCCCTGGCAAGTTCCCCGTGATCAAGCACTTCAAGCAATCAATCAAGAGCTGGCTGCGATCGCAGAGCGCGTTGCACCGATGGGTGTGCAAACACGACTGATACACAGCAAAGATCTGGGCGACACGAAGCTGATTGCTGAGAATGACAGCACTCAAGTAAAGGTTGAGGTCAACGTGGTGTTTCGCGGATCCGTCCTTCCGATCACCCGACTGCCATTGAGTGCCAGGACGCGCGATCTTTTCGGAGTCGAGTTCGACGTCCCCACCCTGGCCCCGGATGAGCTTTATGCAGGGAAGTTGGTGGCCGCGATGGATCGTCAACATCCGCGTGATCTGTTCGACACGTGGCAAATGTATGAAACGGTCGGCATCACCGATGAGATGGTCGAGTGCTTCGTGGTCTATCTGGCCGGCCACAACCGTCCTACGCACGAAGTACTGTTCGGCAATGACAAAGACATCGCCGGGGAGTACGAGCGCGCCTTTCAGGGCATGACGGAAACACCTTGCCCGCTGGGTGTATTGCTGGAGACTCGTGCACGGTTGCGGCAAGAATTGCCCGCACGCCTCTCTGAGGCCCATCGACGTTTCCTGAGTGGATTGGCGAGGGGAGAGCCAGAGTGGTCATTGCTGCAGTGCCCGCACGTCGATCAGTTGCCAGCATTACGTTGGAAGCTCACCAACCTGAGCACTTTCAAGCAACGTCGGCCTACTGATTTCGCTGCCCAGGCCGACGTCCTGGATGCTGCGCTGGCTGCATCCAGGACCTGAGATGTGGGGGCTTGATCGCAGGCGCTCGATCAGGCTGGCAAGGACATGTCATCCTCATGCTCTGAAGGTGACTGCTTCGTGCGAGGATGGGTAATGTGCTCTAGCTCTTCAAAGCTCATGTCTCGAAGGCGATCCAGAAACGCGTGATATTCCTTGTCTCCGCCAGTCATGCGGGTTAACAGCGCACACTGAAACATCAACGAGTCAAGAAAGATGCGTTGATCTTTCAACCCCTTAAATTCTGCCACACCCCGCATGATGAGCTCGCAAGACTTACTTGCGGGCACGGGAATTAAGCTGCTGTCATTCGGAAGGTTCATGTCGGCCCCCTTGGCCTTTGGTTCGCCAGTTGCTCTCAAAATTCGACTCGGAATTTGTGCCTAGGTACTGCGCTAACCGCTACTCGACTGCATTACTCTCAAGAAATAGCCAGGCCTTCGACTGGCTGCTCTCCTGTGAACCAGCGCCAGGAACCTTTTGCCCCGGTCCTTTTGATTTGATACAGGGCTCGGTCAGCGCGCCGCAGTAGTTCGTGCTTATCAGTAGCTTGATCGGGATAGAGGCAGGCGCCAATGCTGACGCCGACACTAAGTTTTAGGTTGTCCACTAGAAGCGGCGTATTCACCGACTCCAGTATGCGGCTGCAGACCATCTCGATATGAGACAGGTCACTTGGTGCAACAAGCAAGATACCGAACTCATCGCCACCGAGGCGGCATACCAAGTCTGTCTCTCGCACAGCCCCTTTCAGTCGCTCTGCGATGATCTGAAGCACGGTGTCACCTACCGCGTGCCCATAGGAGTCATTGATGGGTTTGAAGTGATCAAGATCCAGCATGAGGAATGCAAGTCGACGCTGCGGATCTTCGGAGACCTCCGCATGCCAACGCTCGCGTAGGCCACGCCGATTGGAAACACCAGTCAGATCGTCTCGATAGATAAGCTCCAAAAGCTGGCGGCGATTGGACTGCACAGCAGAAAAGTCCTTGAAGATCGCTACCGCCAGCTTCTCGTCGTGAAGTATCAAACCCGAGTGCAACACCGTGCGGATTGACCCTCCGCTGGTCATGACATCAATCTCCATATCACCGGTCGCAACAGGATGTGCCGAGTGATGCAGTTCGATGTCTAGCCAGCGCTTGCGTACCATTTCGCGCTGCCGTTCATGAAGATTGAGGCTGTCCACGAATTGATCGACTGTACGGAATTGGCTGGCGTCGTGGCCGAATAGACGAACGAACTCCGCATTGCAGTACTGAATTTTTCCATCAGGAAAGCTGGCCCACGCGATGCCGAACGGAAGAGCGCTCAGCACTCGCAGCAGGGTGCTCGCTTTTGGCGGGGTGCGTCGTTCGTCCTCATGCTGAACCATCATGTCCTTGCTCCTTTCCTCCAAGCGCATCGACGCATTGCTGCTGATGCTTCAGGCCTCGATGTGTAGCAAATCTGCATCGTGGTATCGCCCGTGGTCATCGGCCCGCTGCAGTCCAATGCATTGATCCGTGCCTACCCATTATGGGTTATTTTTAACTCATTGAAACAATGCTGACCAGGCCTCGGCAGCGTTGATGCCTGCATGGCTTTAGCTGCTTCCTGTCTTGGGAGGTCTGGTTGCGGCCAGCGTGCTTGAGCCGATAGGCCGGGTAAAGGCGCAAAAGGGGAGCGCCCACATCCGATTGATGCTCGCTAGTGATCGGCGGAAATGGTGTAACCCAAAGGCAGAAGGGTAGAAGGGCGGTGCTAAGGGAATGGTGCCCAAGGGAAATGGGGCTACCTGGAAAAGGAAAAAGGCCATCCCTGCCCTGCATCATCACTGGGAGTAGGCATGCTCAGATTGTTTCAACGAAAGGCCGCCGTCCTGCCACCTGTTGCGGCAGTGACCGAGACGGCGCTTAGCAAAGGGCTGTTGCAGCCCAAGCCGGCAGCGGAACTGCTGGCTACACCTCGACGCCAGAAGCTTCTGGAACATATCTGGCAGCGTACCTCTCTATCCCGCAAGCAGTTCCACTCGCTCTATCGAGTCCCGCTTGAGCGCTATGCGGCTCTTGTGCAGCAATTCCCAGCGTCTGAAAGCCATCACCACGCCTACCTGGGAGGCATGCTGGATCATGGCCTTGAAATCGTTGCGTTCGCGTTGAAGCTGCGACAGTCGCACCTGCTTCCCGCGGGAGCTTCGCCTGAGGACCAAGCGGCGCAAGCGGAGGCTTGGACTGCAGCTGTTGCTTATGCCGCACTGCTACACGACATCGGCAAGATCGCTGTCGATCTGCATGTAGAGCTGCAGGGTGGGAGGACCTGGCACCCCTGGCATGGACCACTGAACCAGCCGTATCGTTTTCGCCATCGCGAGGGTCGCGAATATCGCTTGCATGGGGCTGCTACTGGGTTGCTCTACACCCGGATACTCGATAGCGCCGCGCTTGACTGGCTCAGCGGTTATCCAACCCTATGGTCCCAGTTACTTTACGTGCTGTCCGGCCAATATGAGCATGGCGACATGCTTGGCGAATTGGTGGTCCAAGCCGATCGCGCATCGGTTGCGCAGGAGCTTGGTGGAGATCCGGCGAAAGTGATGGCCGCACCAAAACACGCATTGCAACGCAAGCTGCTTGAGGGGCTGCGCTACCTGCTAAAAGAGCAGCTGAAGCTGAACCAGCCAGAGGCATCAGATGGCTGGCTCACGGAAGATGCGCTATGGCTGGTGAGCAAGACTGTTTCGGACAAGTTGCGTGCCCACCTGTTATCGCAAGGCATAGACGGCATCCCTGCGAGCAACTCGGCTGTGTTCAACGTTCTTCAAGAGCACAGCATGCTCCAGCCCGCACCGGACGGCAAAGCGATCTGGCGTGCAACGGTGACCAGCTCAAGCGGCTGGTCACATGCCTTTACGTTACTGCGGCTCTCGCCCGCCCTGATCTGGGAGGCTGGTGAGAGGCCGGCCGCATACGCGGGGACGGTGCTTGTTGAAGCAGGCGAAGGTGCCGAGGCAACCGGCGAGAGTGCGCCGGACTTGTTTGACTCTTCCATGCAGGACACCGCCGATGATCGAGCCAATCCGCCGTTGGAATCGAAGCCTTCTTTGAGCACACAGCCCGTAGCGAAAAACGCGCCGGACATGATGGATGAATTGCTGGCAATGATTGGGGCACCAGATCAACCGAAGGCCGATGACCAAAAAAACTCATCGTTTCAGCCAACCCCTGAAGCTCCCGGAAAGCCACACCAGGGGAGCGAGTTCGTCCCAGCGAAAGAAAATCCAATATCGACTAGCGCCCACCCATCTAGGAATGAGTCGAATGGCACCTCAACTCAAATGTCAGCCGATCATTTCGTGACATGGCTGCAGCAGGCGATTGCGTCGCGACGACTCGTCATCAACGACGCTAAGGCGCTGGTGCATATCGTGGCGGATGCCGTCTATCTGGTAAGCCCAGGTGTGTTTCAGCGCTATGCGCAAGAACATCCTCAAATCGCTGACTATGCCAAGCGTGAAGAGATTGCAGATTGGCAGTGGGCGCAAAGGAGATTTGAGAAATTGCACCTACATCGTAAGCAAGCCAATGGCCTGAACATCTGGACGTGCGAAGTAACCGGACCTCGCAAGTCGCGACGGCTCCACGGCTACCTGCTTGAGCGTTGGCAGGGTGTATTTGGGGAGCTTCCGCCAAACAACCCATACCTGACGCTTCGGGAAGGAAACTCACAACCGCCGATCCATACGGACGCATCCACTTCACTTGAAGCCTGAAGGTATACCCCTCATTGGCCTGCTGGAGCTTGCCCAGACCAAACGTCAGTTGCATGGATCATTCCTCAACGTAGGTGGGTAGTGTCGCGCAGCTGGGATGCGTTGTTCGGAGTTTCCTTAGAATTTATTAAATTGAGGCAGAGAGCACTTAGAGTAGATTACTTCACACTCATTTTTTGTCCCACCTGTGCATTTTGACAGCGCTCTCTCCTCTGCCTCCTTGATTGAGCCACCAGTTGCCATCCCACCTGAACCTGAACCGCCAATGGAGTTAGCGAGAGAGACACATTGGTTTTGATATGCCAGTTCCACCTTGCAGTTTATTCCTCCACCTGTAGAACATTGACGAAGCGCCTCTTCCTCAGCATCTTTTTTAGTAAGCTTTCCTGAAGTAGCGCCAACGCTATTGTCCGAGGCCCGAGCAATTGCTCCCCAGGTTTTGATCCACTCGCCGTTGGGTACAGACTTTACTGGCTCGTCTTGGCTGGAGCCCAAAACAGGCTCATCTGGAATACACTGAATACTACCCATCTGAGCACCCATCGGGCAGCGTGTTTGCGCATAACCGTCGAAATGCGTAAAAACGGCACATAAGCACAAAAAAATCAAAGACCAATATCTCATTGCATGCTCCTAATGTATTGGCAATCAAGCATTTCTGGGAGTTTTTGTTTGCAGAGCCCATTAAGCCTGTTGTTCGTTGACTATCATTTCCTGTATCAGTGGATACCGTAGAGCTATTCTTAACAGGTATTTGATGCGCTGTTCGTTCTGCCGCATGTCTGGCGCATGCGGCTTAATAATTCTGCGCATCCGGCCCCTGCGGTCCAGGAGTTGAGGCGCCACCACGGAATGCCGTATAAGTCAGGAATGTACTCATATTACCCTGCCAAATCGCTGCTTCCAACGTGACAACGTCTGACGCGGGATATCGATGCCACGGCGACTCAAGACTTTTCCGAAACGGTAAAGCGTTAGTCCATCGACGTACTTGGTGGTCAGCCGAGAGGTCGAGGCCTTGGGTAAACAGATCAAGTCCGCTTAGCTGACGATTCAAGATGACATCGCAGAATCACAAAGGCTGATCAACGCTCTGCCCGGCCTGAGCCTGCTGAGAAACGATGAGCGCCCTGTTAAGCTCAAAGAGCGATACATGTAATTAATACCTCTGAAAGATTGGCTCGGAGCACGCAGCGTAAATCACTCGACATTCCCCGTTGTTCTCTGATGAGCAAATGTCTTTGACCTCGCGCTGAATATCCTCAGCTGAAGCTCCCGTTCTGAAATGCAAGCTTCCTGCTGACGAACGTCCATCTTTATAAGGCTCTGCAACTGCAGCACACTGGTTTTCATATGCCGCCCAATCTTTGCAGTTCTTTCCTCCCGCCTTGATGCACCCAGCTATCGCATCTCGCTGAGCTTCGCGCTTAGAAAGTTTCCCTACTGAAACGCCTAAAGCTCCCACATCAGATTTATCAAGCGACACAGCCCCCCAAGTTTTGATCCATTTGCCTGTAGGACGTGGTGATTGCTGCTGTTCAAGATTATCTTGTGATCCTTGTGGTATAGGGGCACATGCAGCGACACCTTGCCCGCCAATGGGGTACTGCCCAGGGGGACATCCCTGCTCAGCCATAGCTGAAAATGCAATGCTCAGCAGGAGCAATAAGCAGATATTACATAATTTCATCTCAATACCCACCGATGGTAGTGTATACAATGAATGTCAAAACTTTTCAAAGATCGGATCCGAGCAGTTGGAATAAATAACTCTGCACGAACTATTATTTGCAGCGGCACAGTCTTTTTCTGCCTTAGCTGTAACTTTCTCTAATGCCGCGCCTGTGGAAAATTGTAATTTTCCATCAGAAGATTTTCCATCCTGATAAGGTTCTGCTACAGCTGCGCATTGATTAAAGTAAGTCACCCAGTCGCGGCAATCTTTGCCTCCTGCTCCAAGGCAACTAGATAAAGCAGCTTGTTGCGCTTCTCGTTTAGAGCGTTCTCCACTTGCGACTCCTACTGCACCAGCACCGGATTCATCAAGTGCAACGCCCCCCCAGGTTTTAATCCATTTTCCTAGCGGATGAGGTGCAGGTGTTGTCTGTTCTGAGTTTCCTTGGGGAATCGGAGCGCATGCGGCAACACCTTGGCCGCCGATAGGGTACTGGCCTGGCGGACAACCTTGCTCCGCCTTAGCAGCTCCGGCAGCGCACAGCGCGGAAAAAATCAATGCCCAGCTAAATTTCATAAGTACCTCTATTCGACTCAAGTCAGTCGTCTATCACCCTGATTAGCTATACCTCTAGAACCACTGCCCTCTTGAGGCTGAGCCGACTGCGGAAATCCGGAAAATCGCTGATCTACTTCGCCTCGGCATGATGGCGGTGTAAAAGAAGTATTCTTGGCAATTTGCTTTGGCATATGTGATCCCCGCTGAGGCTTAAATCTTAAAAATATTTGAAAATTTGCTCAGTACATGCCTGATAAACTACCTTGCAGCTATTCTTTGGATTATCCCGTTCACAGGCCGCTTGTGCAGCTGCAGATGCTTTTTCAACAGATGCTGACCCATAAAACTGAACATCGCCAACCAGGTTGGGTTTTCCATCAATCTGTGGCTCTCCAATGGCAACGCATTGATTGAAATATGAGAGGCCGATTTTGCAATTTTTCTCACCGTGCTTTGCGCAACGAGCGAGCGCGTCACTCTCCGCTTCTGCCTTTGATAGCTTGCCGGTCGTTACGCCGTAGTTTCGTTCCAGTCCCAGCGACCCCATTGCAACTGCACCCCAAGTACTAATCCATTTCCCCAACGGCCGAGGCGCTGGTGCAGTCTCTTGAGAGCTTCCTTGGGGAATAGGCGCACATGCGATAGCTCCCTGCCCACCAATCTGATATTGCCCTGGCGGGCAACCTTGTGCCCAGGCGCCACTAGAGAAGAGTAGAATGGAAAAAGCTGAGAGGCTAAAATAATTCATGACGTACCCATACATATTTTTAGTTAGAAGTCATATATCCATATTTTATTTTTGACGCTTTCAATTTTAAATTCGAAGTCAATATTTTTGGAAAATCGGCTCCGAGCACGCGGAATAAAGGGTTCCACATTGCATGCTATTTGCTGATGAGCAGGCATTCACTGCATCTCGTTGAACATCATCAATTGATGGTCCTCGCGCGAAATGGAGCCTCCCTGAAGCGTTAGCCCCATTCTTTTGAGGCCCTGCTATTGCGACGCACTGATTTTCGTAGATGACCCAGTCTTTGCATTGAGTTCCACCAACCTCGATGCATTTAGCTCGCGCGTCTTCCTGCGCCTCACGCTTAGACATTTTACCTACTGCAACACCAAGGGTTCCGTTTATCGGATCGTGTGCGATTGCTCCCCAAGTCTTGATCCATTTCCCCAGCGGCCGAGGTGCTGGCGCAGTCTCTTGGGAGCTTCCTTGGGGAATAGGCGCACATGCGATAGCTCCCTGCCCACCAATTTGATACTGCCCTGGCGGACAGCCTTGAGCCCAAGCAGTTATAGGAAGATATAAAATTGGAAAAACCAAAAGAACACAAAGCCTCATAAATGCATGACCTAAATATAATTAATTCACCTGAAGTACATCGGCTTCTTTAACACACAGACCTCGGTTTCGTCCAGATCCGCAATATGGTTACTGATAACATGATTGTGGTTACCAATTTATGCCATGGCTCATGAGCTTGAAGCCGATTACGGCAACACGCGGCCAGCCTATTTCATCAGGTCTGAAGTGATAGTGCTCTATGAACTATTTTTTACAGCACCCGCGCCGGCGGGGTCATGTCCGGCTGGGCGCGTTGCGCGTCTAGAGCCTGCGATTGGCGGATGCTTTCCTGCAATGAAGGCACGGTCTCGGACAGATCCACCTTGACCCGGAAGCCTGGTGTCTGGCCGACGATCCAAACCGCGTCCTGATGCGAGGTCACGCTTTGCAACTGATCGACACGCAAGATACCCACGCGCTTGGCCTCGACAGTGGCATGCATGGCCTCGGCCGGCGAGGTGCCGGCGGGGAGCTTGCTGTGGATGGCCTGATAAAGCGGATCGTTGGGAACCGATGCGGATACAGGCTCACCGAACCGACCACGCAGCGCTGCCGGTGCATCCACTTCGCTGTCGGATGAGCCCATAGGCATCTTCCAGCCGGGCGCGACATACGTCGGGGCGTTTTCGCTTTGCATGTGCTGTTGCACCTCTTGCCAGCGTGCCGCCGCCATCTCTGTCGTTCCGGCGCCGGTTTCCAGGGGGCCGCGTAAACGGTCGATGGCATCGACGGCCATGCCATAACCACCGCGTGCACCAAGCGTTAAGCCACCACGCAACACTTCCACGTCATCGCGGTATTTGTCGATCATCGGCGCGTATTGACGGGCTAACTGCTGCGCCTTGGGGTCTTCCAGCACCGAGCGGTCTGGTGCGTCGTTGGCATCCACCGGCAGGAAGTTGTGCATGCGGTGCGAGTCGGCGAGTGGTTTGACGACAGCTGGATTGCGAGCGTCCAAAAGACTGCGGTCATTGGCGTAACCGGCATTTTCCAGCGTGGCAATCTCCTGCTGGGTAGCGTAGAGCCTGACTTGGCCGTAATGCTTGCTGGCAGCACTGACCGCATCGCCGGCCATCACATGATTGATGACATCAGTGCCGCCCTCGGGAACCCGCCGGTCCAGGCTGACCGCGCCGTAGGCATTGAAGGTCTCGCCCTTGAGCCCGAAGTGGTGGGCGGTGACCTGGGCCAGATTGCCGCCGAGGGAATGGCCGGTGACGGTAACGTCGGGGGCTTCGCCGTCCTTGCCGATTTTTTGTGCATAGACCAACGCATGCTTGGTCAACTCAATTGCTTCGGCGGCCTGGCGGTTGTGACGTGCTGCGACCATTCCGCCATCGGTGTAGACACCATCTTGCTTGAGCTCACGCTCAGTCTCAGTGCCGCGATGGGCGACAACGATCTCGTTGGTATCGATCCGTCGGTAGATAATCCCCTGATAGCCTGAAGGACTATCTATGTACTCAAGGCGCTTGTATGAAACATCACCTATTACGACAGTTCGACTGTTTTCCCCTGTCTCCGGCGGCTTGTCATAACTATCTTTTGCAAGCGCTGCATATTGTTGGGTTGTGAGGCTCATGGGACCACCTTTTCAGCAGTCAGGGTGACTTTGAAGATATTGTCGCGAGCATTATCATTGAATTGGTCAACACTGATTCTGCCGCTATCCGGGAAGTTCTCTATGTCTTCCCTTGGGTAGCGCCCTTTCCAGAAATAAGTGACCCCAGGAATTGATTTTAATATCTTATCTTTATACAAGCCAGGCTGGAATCTGGTTTCTTCATGCTTGCCCGTTGCCTTTAAAGATACATCTGCACTGGTTAGTTCCCAGTGACAGGTGCCTTTCCCGTAATAATCCGCATCGACCATGCCATCAGCATAAATCTTCGCCACGTATGTGCTGTCGTTGACCTTTTCGAAATTGATGGGAATCCCATCTTCTTTCTGCTTTGTCGACATGCCCAATGAGCGATCAATGGGTGTGCACGCATCGCGATTCGTCATTTCATAGAACGCAGTTCCTGATATCCACTCAAACGGCCCGGGTGCATCCTCGATGGTCATCGTGATCCGGTATGCCTGTGTCGGATGCGGGGTCTTGCGGTAGACCGGATCGCCGTCGGTGGTGGTCGAATCGGTGTCGTGTCTTTCAGAGGCAGTATTCATGGGGTTGCATCCTGCTAAGAGAACCAGAAAAAACCAGCCGACAATCTTGATCCTCAGATACCCGTTCATGCCGCCATCGTGCGTTGTGCGGCACGCTGCGCCGCCGTGACTGAGTCGGTCAGTCGCCGACAGGCGCGGTTGATGTTGATGCCATGTATTAGCAAGGCAATGATCATAAGAGCGAACACCACTCCGAACTCTGGGATTTGTCTGATTATCTCCATCACTGCGGGGACACACGCCGCTCCCACTGCTAGCAGAAACATCAAACCCGTCATTGCAGTTGCACTAACGATGCCCCGACGCAGCTGTTTCAATTCACAGGTATTTTTCCCGTCTGCTTGCAGCTTTTTCCAAACTTTCAGAGCACCTGCAATGAGGCTCAGCAGCATCGACACTACAGCGAAGTGCAATACAGCACAGATAGTGGCCGCATACTGTGCAAGGTCCAGCAGGACCGTGAACGAAGTTCGATAGGCAAGAACAACCAAGCTTGCGGTCAGTAAGGTTGACATGAGCAGGATAGTCAACATGCGCCGAACGCCCTTGGGTGACCGGTACCAATGTGCGGTGTGGGGCGAGAACACGCTATCCATTACATCGCTCCTACGAGCTCTATTGAACTAACGGCGAACGTGGTTAGGGGAACGGGACCAGCTTTAAGAGATGCCTATTGGAAACGCTTTTGGGCAAGCGCGTGCAAACATCTGTGCTGAGACGGGGTTGAAGCATTTGGGATAGGTCACAACGTAAGTGCCCGTCGCAGGGTTTACCGGCAGCCAGCAGTCCGTTGGAACACCAACTGTGCGAAAGGTAAATCGGTCGTTGTTACATTAGGGAAGGAATTCATCGAAACCGCCGTTCTGTGCCGGTGACTGGATAGCTCTGGCATACGACATGAAAGCTGCAAATAGACTAAGCTTTTTCATGGGGCATCCTAAGCAAGCAATTATTTTCGGCTCGTCAAGCGGATCAGTATTTTTGAAAATAAGGCTCAGAGCATGCCTGATATATCACTCTGCAGTCTAAACCTTTGTTGTGTTTATTGCAGTTTGCAAGAGCATCACTACTCGCGACATCAGTCGTTGGGCCACCAGTGTAGGAAAGTACTCCTGGCACGGCAGTTTCGTTCTTATGTGGCTCTGCTATCGCAGTACACTGATTTTTGTATACGAAATCAATTTGGCACTCTTTTCCGCTCACGGATTTGCATTTCGACAACGCTTCTTCTTGAGCATCTGACTTTGTAAACTTGCCCTTTGCCACGCCCAAGTTATCCCCCCCGTCACTAGCTATAGCCCCCCAGGTTTTTATCCACTTACCGCTCGCACGAGGCTCTTGCTGGGTAGGGTTTTCTTGCGGAATTGGCGCGCATGCAGCCACCCCTTGTCCACCGATGGGATACTGCCCAGGCGGGCAACCCTGCTCAGCTTGGGCATTAGTGCCCATGCCTATAAAAACCAAAAAAACCAACAGGACCGTATTTTTCATTTCCATTACCTTGTACGGTTTTCTAAGAGATCAAGCCAGCTAACTAAGCTTGATCCCGTGAATTTTGTCCAGCCAAGCCTCGTGAGCCTTTAGCAACTGTTTCACTAGAGTCTGCGCCAGCTATAGTCCTGGTAGCCGTTCCAACACCTTTCTGAACGTTAGCCTCTGATCTGTCCTCACTAGCTGCTGTGCGGTGCGGCACATAAGACCCAGCTGGTTGCCCCTGCGGCCCAGGACTCGCCGCGCCGCCACGATCAAATGCTGAATAAGCCATGAACGTACCCATATTACCCTGCCAAATTGCGGCGGCCAACGTTGGAACGCTGATTATCAACAAGGTCATGACCAGTCCGATACCGCCCTGTTGCAGGGCTTGGCTAGACAGTCCTTCAGCATTGCCCAATGTGATGAGTTGGGCAGCCCAGTAGGCCGCAGCCACTTTTGCTGTGAATTTCAGCACCATCGCCGTGACCACCGACAGCATTGCCATCGAGAACAGCGTGCCGATCACGTAGAACAACCACTTCTTGAACAGGTCTTTGGTCTGGTCGAAGATCAGTGCCAAGATGAAGATTGGCCCGATCCCGATCAGGAACGCCATAGTGAACTTGAATAACAGCAGCATCGCTCCAGCCGCCATCGGCGGACTGGCGGTGCCGAAGCCCGCCATCAATACAGCGCGGCCTTTCTTCTCTATTGCCTCCGGATCGGTTGGGTCGACGCGCACCGCATCCAGCGCGGTCAGCGCCACCTGCGTGTAGGCAAGATTTTCGTCAATAGCATCGGAGGCGGTGCTGTCTTCATCACCCGTAAAAAGACCATGGATCTCTTTGTCCAGGTTTTGGGTCATGGTCTGGTGCAGCATTGCCCCGTTAACCCCGACAGCTGAAGCGAGGCTGATGATGATCGCGACCTTGCCGGCCTTGATCATGGTCGCCATTGCACTTTCACGCGACTGCCCGGTTGCGATGCGATAGCCCAGAATCAGTACCCACAGAGTGGTTACTGTCAAAGCGATCGTACTGACCCACCTCATAGCGCGGCTCATCAACTCCAAGCCGAACTCTTGAATCTCATTGCTGAAGTAGTCGTTGACCAGTTTGAAGAAAACGAACTCACCGAGGCCGATATCCGCCAAAGGCTGCAACCAGTTCATCGCTCCGTGGAGAATTGCGTCCATTACCTTCTGCCTGTCTGTCGTGGTGTAGCGATCAATTGGATAACGCGGCTTTCAGCGTTGCGGCCTGCACGAGCTGTCCCAGCGGTTTGAGCCAGCTATTTTGGTCGCCATCCAAAGCTTTTCTGGCCAATCGCGACTGATCTTCCTTCAGCCCGACGATATAGCTGTCATATGCCGTCATCTGGGCCTGCCAGTAGTCCAGGTCCATGGCGTTTTGTGCTACGAAACGCTGAACTTCGTTATCGTTGGCAGCAAGCGCCCCTTGGCTGGTGCCACCTAGGTCGCGCTGCGCCTCAATCGCTTTAAACTGGTTGTTGCGTTCTATAAGGCGCTTGAGCATGCGTACCGACTCGTTGTACTTGGCATTTTTTGCCAGCACCATGCGTGTGCAGACCTTCATTTGCTCCTCCACCATCTTGCCGTTCATGTTGGGGGCGAGAGACTTGAATTGCTGCAGCACCCCTGAGAGGCCTGTCTTTGGGGCACCCGGACAGTCGGCTTCCAGGCCATAGTCTTCTGGACGTTCGGCAAAGTTGTCAGCCATGGTGGACGCCCCTAGGTTCAACCGCTGAAGCTTGATGAGCTGCTGCTGATAGTGATCCAGTTGCTGCTGATACTGCTTGAGGGTCTCGGTCCATCGCTTAGCCTGCTCTGCGTACTCCTGTAAGGCCTTCGCCATCGACGTTGGGTCATTGACAATCACTCCCACTGCATTCGCGGGCCCAACACTAAGACCGGCCGCAAGCAACAAGCCTGCGGCGAGACGTGAAAATGAAAGGCGTGAGCGGCGTGAGCGGTCATTCATGGCGGGACTCGTCGGTCTTGTTGGGTGCAGATTGATGGCGGGGATAGCAAAGCGAGGGATATAGAGGGCACAGCCCGGAAGGCGATAGGCAGCCCAGGCAGGTGGTGGGGAGTCAAGCGCGTAACGCAATCATGAAGCGAGAGAATTTTGTTCGGACACAGGCACAGCGGCGAGTAAAGACGCCGCCGGGGGTGCGGAGATGATCGCCTGCTAGGGCCATTATCCTTATGTGCTATTGAGGCAGGTTGGGTCGAACTCTGGCATAGGTCAAGGCAGATTGCCACTACCTGCTTCCCCTCCAGACCGTCATCTCATTGTCTAGCGGCCGCCACCTCAAGGGACAAGGTTGCCTGGGTAGGAAAAATCTGACATCCGGGAACGGCAATTCCCCACCCTCTACAATGGCGTGCCCGGTCGAGTCCGCACGATATTTGTCAACCGAGGAAAGCTCTGGATCGCGTACCGTCGCAGCTGCCTGGACCGCAGGCGAGCACTCCCTCTTCGAGGGGAAAGGACATGTGATGCGTAACTTCCAACGTACGGCAAAAATGGCGGTGGGACTGCTAGGACTGGCACTGTCATACAGTGCGGCGGCATGCTGTCCGGATGTCGGTCATAGCCCTGCTGCTGCGACAACAGGGCTGGGGGCCAGTCGTCCCTCTGCTACTGATCTCTCGGCTGTCAGCACCTTGCACGTGTATGCGTTCGAGCGAGATGGAATCCGCTATCTGCAAGTCAATGGCCCTAGTGGCGATGTCCGAACTGCAATCGGATGGATCGACGGTACCCGTTGGGTCATGCCGGTTGGTATCGATGCAGACCGCACCACGATCCTGGCGGCGGGTTCACGCCCGAGCGGAACAGTCGTATATGAAGGAGACGGTATGACGGTGCTGCTACAGACACTCCCGCGTGGTAACAGCTGGCTCATCGTACCTAAAAATTGATCGTGTCCCTGTTGGTTCGGAAACAAAGAAGCTGATCTTGCCCGTATGGTGGCGCCGGCAGGTGCCACCATACGAGCGCACCCTGCTGGACAACTCTGCTGTGTTCTCAAGAGCGGTCCGACTGGCTGGCTTGATCTGTGGCTTATCCCCGTAAATACATACAGCGATGCCCTGGAGGCCGCGCAGTTTTCCGACTCTGGCCTTGATGGTATGACGCCTTGCTGGAGGCAGACAGGCAATCGCCTGCTGGGTGCATCTGTAGACGGCAAGCTGCAGCCCAACAGACAATTGCATGGGATTGCCGCGAAGCATGACTGGGTGGATTTCTGTGTGACTGGAACTGGCGAAGCCTGGCGAACGGAAAACGTGATAGAGACCATGCGTCTCGATCTCCAGCGGGTACAAAGCATTGATGTACTCGTGCAGCATCTTCGATTGGATAGAGCCCGTACGAATCATCCGCATGGCGGCTTCATGTTGTCCGCGTGACTTGAGATGACTTTCGATGTCGCGGCGTAGTCGGTTCATCTGTACCTCGATGTCGACGTACTCGATCACGTGCTCGCGCAATTCCCGCTCAGCCCATAGGTAGCTCAGTTTTGCCGTATCCAATGCCTGTTGCTCGCCTCGCAGACGCAGGCGCACTTCGGCAAGGGTGCTGGAGATACGCGCGCCCAGCACGAATAGTCCCGTAGCCGTTGTTGCGAGCATCACCTGCACAACAAAGCCTATTGAGTCATAGGCCCCCAGCACACCCGTATTTCGCAGTGAAAATGCCAGAGCGGTATTCGCCAGCACAACGCCGATGGCCGCGCCCCGCCAGCCATGCAGCCAGGTGAGTAGAACGGCAGGAACGATCAGCAACGACATTAAGCCCAACCGTGCAACATTGCTTTGCGGCAGTGTTGCTAATGCAAAGATCAATGCAGTCGCCAGAACCGCCAGTGCGCAATGAGGCGTCAGACGGCTGGGCGTCTCTTCGTCGTGGCGGCGCATCCATAGAAGCACCGGCAGGACCACCATCAACATTCCGAGGTAGTCACCTACTGCGAAACGGGCGAACTTGACGCCGCTGATTGCCGACGAAGGTCCATCGAGCATGATGTTGGTCCCCAGAGTGCAGAGCGCGCCCCAGACTGCCGTGACCAGAAGCATCGGGATCAGTGACGCTCCTGCTCGATGTACTGCCCCATACCTTGTCCGAATAGCGATAGGGACCAGAGCAATGGCCGGGACCAGGATCCAGGGGCTTGCGTAGGCCCAGGTAGGATTGACACCGACACTGCTGATCGCGGGAACCCGAATCATGAGCAACGCCGCGACATCGCCCATCAGTATCCAAGGTAGCAAGCGAGAAGGGGCGAGCAGCAACGCTGCGATCCGAAGGCCAGCTGGCAGGTACCACTGATCCAGTGAGCAGTGCCAAGACAGTTGAAACGCCAAGCAGTAGGCCGTTGCGGTTAACAGGCCCTGCGTCACACTTTTCAGCCCTTCCATGGGAATACCTTGAGTTTTGACGACGCCAGAGCATACCTGAGCGGGAGCCGTAACGGTGTGGGTGACCAAGACCGGTACATGCCCCTACAGCCCAGTGAAACGGGTACGCCACAGATGCGCGTCAGGTATGTAAAGAGCCTGCTGCAAAAACATGGAAGTCCTTGCCCCCTCGTCTTGATCAGATGGACAGAAGCTGTGGCGGGGAGCGTGGAGTTGGCGGGAGCCCTGGAATGCAATTCGGCTTGGTCACGCGATGAGCAGTGTTCTTCGGTGACGAGGACGGCACCCTGTCACGCAGGGAAAGAGCGCTGCCGCCAGGCACGGCGTCCCAGCCAAAGTCAAAGCGTGCCATCATCACCACATCTAAGCGAGCACGTCATTTCAACCACTACCAGGGAGGTACTTATCATGAAGCCACGCACCACTGCCGCCACTTTCACACTGGCTGCGGCTTTAGGCCTTGGCCTGAGCGCCCCAGCTCGCGCCCAGGCGCCTGATCCTTGCTCGGTCTTTCTTTGCATGTCCAGCATGACCGGCTTCGGAACTCCGTCTCCTGAATGTGCAGCGCCGATCGCAACCTTCCACGCCATCCAGGTATGGAGCCCGGCCTTCAACCCGCCGGCCACGGCGGCGGCACGCCGGGTGTATCTGACGACATGTCCAGGCGCGACTGCACCGAATCAAGCCATCTTGGAAGCCATCATCGCGAAGTGGGGCTATAGGCCTTGACGGGCATCGCCCGCTGACTCAGGACCATGCTTCTGAGACTTTGCAGGAATACCACCACGCCCCTGTTCGCCAGGTGGATCGCGCATTGCCCTTCTATGCGATTGGGTTCCTACGCATCGGCCAGTGGGAAGTGAACTCGCAACCTTTGTATGTTCGCCCGTAGGAAAGCGCACTCTGCAGCCAACCTTGGGTTTGCTGAAACACCGCCTCCCAAGGCGGAAAATCGTTGGGAAGCCATCACGACGGTGCGACGGCCCGTGCGATCCAGCGCAGTGCGATGAACATCGCGCGTAGCGCGTACTGACGCTTTGTCGCCTGCGCATCCATCAGTGTCAAATACGGCGCAACTAAGGCCTATTCTTCGTCGGAAATGTCGGTCGGATAAGGCTTACGAGGCTTCATCCGTATACGTTAGAGTGGCAAGGGCAAGCTCATAACACGCTCTAGGGGAAGTCATTTTGATGGATCAAGAAAGCATCGTCCGGTACTGGCATGCGGTCGAGTTGTTGCAACCGCAATCAGCACCCAAGGTGAAAAAACGCAGTAATCGATACGAAGCGTTTATCCATGACACTCCAATTCAGCGCCCGCTACTTCCGTGGACTCCTGAAAGTATTGTCAGTAAACAGGACTTGCCCAAGAAGCGCATATGGAGCCACACGCTCTATGCTCATCTTTACGACAGTCGTCTCGTTGCAGAGAAGCTCGATGCGATGTTCGGCGCCGATCAGGGCTACCAAGAGCCCAAGTTTCGCGAGTCTGCCGTGTTTGCGGCAAAATTTACAATGGGAGGCCGACTGGTCGATGACAGTTTCGTGCTTTCAAGCGAAGCGTGGTTTCTTGGGCGGGTGTTGAATGGCAAGGATTGGACCAGAGGGTTCGAGACCGACCAAAAGACCATCAGGGAGCGCGCTAACAGTCAGTTCGAGGGGGAGGTATCAAGCGAAGGCTTGCGCGAACTGACTCACTGGACGCTCCAATTCCTGGGGGTGGGGGACTTTTTTGGTGAGATGGACCACCATCGTTTTCGCTTTCGCTCACAACCAATCAATCCCGACAAGCCCGAGTCGGAAGACGATCCGCTGAACAGCTTTTTGCTGGACGATCTTGCAGATGTGGCCGATGCGATCTCCAGAGGGGTGAAAAGCGAACCACTGGATCAGTACCTGCGTCATCACGATCCAAAGCCTCGCCTGCATATGGACGATCAGCGTGCGTCGCTGCCATTGATGGGACGACTGATGCCGGATGCATATGCCAGTAGCTGTTGGCCTACAGAACACCATTTGGGCTTGGTACATTCCCAACAGCTCGCCGTCAATACAATCCAGTCTACCCTCGCCGATGGTCAAGGGTTGCTTGGCGTCAACGGCCCACCTGGTACGGGCAAGACAACGCTGTTGCGCGACCTGATCGCAGCGATTATTACCAGCCGCGCCGATACGCTTGCCAAGCTACGTCGCGCATCAGATGCATTCGCAAGCGACGGACGCGAAGCTGCCAACGACGGTGGTAAGCAGCAATACAGTTACAAGCTCAACCCTGCACTGTACGGCTTCGAAATCGTGGTCGCTTCATCCAACAACGGTGCTGTAGAAAATGTGACGCTGGAACTGCCTCAGCGAGACAAGATTGATGAAAGCTGGTTGCCAGAAGCAGAGTACTTCGCCGACCTGGGGGAGTTAGTCTCGGGCAAACCTGCGTGGGGATTGATTTCTGGTGCATTGGGGAGCAAGGAACGACGCAACAAATTCGTAGATCGTTACTTCGATGGTCAGCTCCCGTTTGGCAGCAAAGACAAGGCTGCTGCGGAGGTAGAAGAGGAGACTGAGGTCGAGCCTGATGAGGAAGTCGACAACATTTTGGAGGCACTCTTTACGGCTCACTCTGCCGAGAAGGAAAACGCTGACGACAGCGAGAACCAGAGCGAAGATGCTCCACCCGAGGAAGAGAAGGGCCCGAAGGGGTTTCGGGGCTGGCTCAAAGTGAGTGCTGAGGCGAACGCGGTCCGCTCCCCAGAGCAACGTCAAGCGTTGTGGCAGCAAGCTGTGTCTGACTACGAGGCGGTCAAGGCGGAAGAACGCAAAGCATGCAATGACGCCAGTCGAATTCGTGAGCTGATCTTGGCCATCCTCAAAATCAGGAAGACGATTGCCGAAGACTCCGAAAAGCTCCGGGCATTCGAACAGTCACTGATTGAGGTAGCAAATAAACTCTCGCGCTTGGATAACGAGGAAGGTGGCCCCGCCAACATGGCACTCAAGAAGTGTGTTGACGCGCTTGAGAAGCTGCCAAAAAAGCCCGGGTTTTGGTCAAATTTATTTAGTCTCGGAAATGCTCGACGCGACTGGAGGACTGCTCGGGAACTGCTAAAAAGCCAGCATGACATTGCTAAGGCTGAGTTCGCGCGGATCACGCGTCTAACTAAACAACTCGATAGCGATAAGGTCCAGGTGGAAGGGAAAATCGCTGAAGCGCGTCGAGTGCTTCAGGGATCGCAGCAGCAGGACAAAACGCTTACGAGCGATGCCTGGGAACTCGCAACCACTCATCAGGCTGACCATCTGCTCGCTTGGTTGAAAGACAATGCTATCGGGCGTGGGGATGCCATTGAACTGGCCGAGCCTTGGCGCATTGAAGGCTGGCGGAAGGCACGGGCGCGGGTTTTCATCCAGGCATTGAAGCTCCACCGGACGTTCTTCGAGCTGGAAGCTTCAAGACTGCGCTCTAATTTGTTCATGATTAACGGGATGTTGGGTGGCTCACGCTTTCAAGGGATGTCGCGCGACGCAATCCGTTCGGCATGGGCTTCTTTGTTCATGGTCGTTCCGGTGCTGAGCAGCACCTTCGCATCGTTCGCCCGTTCGTTTGGCTCGCTGGGTGCCAGTGAGATTGGCTGGTTACTCGTGGATGAGGCAGGTCAGGCCGCTCCGCAACAAGCAGTCGGCGCGCTGTGGCGGTCCCGACGTGCGTTGCTGGTGGGAGACCCACTGCAACTGAAGCCCATCGTCACCGTCTCCGATGCGGTGCTGGAGCACATGCGTACGCGTTACGGTGTTGATGCGCACTGGATTCCCAACCAAAAATCTGCACAGGTACTGGCTGACGAAGCCACTCCTTGGGGGCGCATGGCTGGGCCTGCCGACAGCAAGATGTGGGTAGGATTGCCACTTGTCGTGCATCGCCGCTGCGACAAGCCGATGCACGCATTGGCCAACCGTATCGCCTACGACGGAGCGATGGTGTATGGGACGATCGCGCCGAGCGCCGACAAAGAAACCCGCGCCAGTCTGCCGACAGGATGGATACATATCAGTGGCACATCCGAAGGAAATTGGGTGCCTGCAGAAGGCCAAGTCTTACGAGACCTGCTCAAGCGGCTACATGGCGATGGCGTAGAGGCGAAAGATATTTCGGTCATCACTCCTTTCAAGGCTGTGCAGCAGAACCTCAAGCGCATGCTCCGAGACAAGATGGTGTCCGGTACCATCCACACTATGCAGGGCAAGGAGGCGTCGGTCGTCATCATCGTCTTGGGCGGCAACACTGCGGGATCTGGCGCTCGCAACTGGGCTGTTTCGGAGCCAAACCTGCTGAACGTCGCGGCGACGCGCGCCAAGCGGCGACTCTATGTGATTGGCGACAGGAATGATTGGAAACGTCGGCAATTGTTCTGTGATGTGATGGATCTGCTACCGATTCAGGATATTCGAGCACACGAGTAATGGGCTTTCACCGCAGCATAGCGGGATGGGCTTTTCGCTTTACTGTGATTGCATCGACTTGACCTTTCGTTTGCATCGGATTTGACCAGTCCGCTGGCCGACCCTGACTGACAGATATAGGTCGATTCTGTTGAAAAAGTCGGGAGTGGTTTTCACAGCAGAAAAGTACGCGCCTGAGCTTAAAAACTAGAATCTGCGCAGAGCTATTGGGACTCAAATTTCACGTGGCAGCGCATAAAAAAACGCTTTCACCGATCATTATGCTGGCAGTTTGAGAAAATCGACTTTTTCAACAGAATCGGCCAGAAGCTGCCTGTCGCTGACGCATTAGATCTGAAGCCGCGCCCTGTAGAGCTCGCATGCCCCCCCTGATAATCCGCAGAGTGTCGGTTCATCTGCGCACCGCCCCTTTCGCAGGTCGTCGCTCCAGCGATCAGTGTTATGACGATCCATTGTCTTTGCACCGATCGCTTCTAGAATGGCTATCTTTTTACAGGCGGGCCCTAGCTCTTCAAGATAAGGCCTTCCGGCTGCGCTTCTATGATCTCAGGCGGGTGATTGAGCGGTTGTAAGGTCTGCCAATTTAAGCGCCTGGTCGTACTCGCTGTAGAAATCTTGGAGGCCATACACCAGATACCTGCCACGAGTGACTTCATTGAAGAATCCGTCTGCATCCTCCACCCGTTCTAGTAGCGTGAGAATCTGAGGCACGCTTAAGAAAGTCGAGTTGGAGAACGGGCGGTCGGGCTTCTCTTCAATGACATAGCCACGTAGCGCTGCAATAGTTTCACGCCAGTCTTTCAGTCGCTTATTGTCTCTTTCATTATCCGCATTCACCTCTATGCGAATTGCTGTATCGAGAATTCGCTGCAGGATAGATCGACTCTGGAGGCCTCCGAAATCGGTTAGCGAGATAGACGCCTTCTCGATGTCTCTCCCGTCAAGAGCCACGGTGACTTCCTTGCCCTGTTTGTCTTTGAGGGTGATCTCTCCGTGCTTGACCAGATGAGCTTCTGCCTTGTACGCCTGTTCATGTGCTTTCATCAGGCTCTGGGAAAGGTCGACGAGAAGGTCTGCATCGCGGCCCGCCATGGCCTTACGTGTCAGTCCTTTTTTCTTAACCTCGAATATAAATATCCCCCTTGGCGTATCAATCAAAGCGTCACATTCACCTAGCAGCTCGCGGCCATCCGACTGAATATCGCCAGTGTGTACTGGTACGCCCGCATCATGGATTTGAGTCCGAATAAAGTCTTCTAGAATTTCTCCCAACTTTTTGTCGAGTGCGTTATCAAACACATCGTTAGGTCTGGAGATCATATTTAGCACAGCATTCATGGCACCCATTGCCGTCAGGGAGCGCGGTAGCAGCCGGTAACGTTTGCCGCGCTTGAACAATGGTTTAAAGCTTGAGTCTATCTCTTCGCTCGATGGCGGAAAGGATAGTGTCCGATTCGAAACCCCTTCACCAAAAGCCAGCACGTCGATCAAGGCGGTTTCGACTATGTCCTTCCGTAGACCTGAAGCTTTAGCCAGATCATCGGCAGTAACCGATGTTTGGCGCTTTGTGTGCGAGAGTTCAATTGCAGCAAGGGCAATCTTGGTCGCATCCTTCAGCCGTACCCTGTAGCTCACGTGTCCGGCATTCACGAATGGTTTGGTCAGCGAGCTGAGGATCAGTTTGGCGTGACGACCACTGATTTGCTGAACCGCAATTAGATTGTCGTAAAGGACTGTCTCCTGAAGCAGGGACATAAGGCGGTCAGGTCCAAACAGCAGATTACTCCAGATGCTGTAAGGCTGGATCTCAAATACTGTGATGAGGTCTCTGATCAGGTGAACCAACTGCTCGAAATCATGCTCACCATTAGCCGCCTTTTGGGCTGGCAGGTGCTTTACGCCCAAAGCGATCAGATAGCCCCATGGTACCGCTGGAATGATTCTGGCTATGCCTGTGGAAACCTTGCGGCCGAATAAGTATCGGCCAAAAGGCTGGTGATACTGCGGTTCGAGGCTTGAAAAGACCTTCTCGAGAATGCCTTCCCCTCCCACGGCATTCGCCAATCGAGAAATTTCAGCTTCGATGAGCACGTGAGAGTGCTGGGAAATCCTGACTTCGCAGTTTTCTTCACTGATCTCGACCCCTAAACGAGAAAGCTTCAGGCAAGCCTGTGATAGAGCATTTTCTTCGTCGGAGAATTTCTCAGCTTGTCCTGGTCGAAACCAATGAAGCGAACCCTGTGCTGACAGGACTATTTCGACTAACTGCTCCCAATTTAGAGCAGGGTTCTTTGCATTTGGATGTTCAGCCCGGGTCGCGTCTCGAATAACGGCTAGGATCGAGAGATAAGGGTCCCTCTTGGCGTTGCCCCGCTCACAACGAATGGCAAGGTACTTACGCAGCGCAATGACAGTTGAGAGAAGTTTCTTCTCGAAGCCTGCAGCAGCCTCGCTTAGCGCTTGATAGGCTTCTTCGTTCGACAATTCGGGTAATGAGGCTGAACGGGTTTTGACACGATCGCATAACTCGACAAATTGCTGAATATCCATATTTTTGCCAGAGCCGGCGTCCATCGATGACCTAAGGAAGGCCTATATTGTCCATCCTTAAAGTTTCGTTGTCACTTAGACGTGCAGCGCCCTCGGGCATTGACTATTGCCGGTCAACAACGACCGCTTTGGGTCGATTTCAGCCCGTAACAACAGTCCGCTCCTGACCGTTAGCAGCCCTTGACGAAGGCCTGCTTCGGGTAGACTACAGCCGGTAGAGGGCATGCAGTGCGCCAGTCAAGTCTTGTGCAACGCGTGGTCACGTCGAATGCAAATGACTGGTCAGTGGCAATGCAAACGGGTGGTCAAGTGGAATGCAATTCCCCAAATGGTTGAATTATTCACTATTACTCACTTTTTACGGTGTGACCATGGCGCCACGAAACGAAGAACTTGCTGCGTTGTATAATTTACTTGAAGAGATGACTCTTGCTGAGGACAAAAACTTTGCTGCTTTTCCATCTAAATGGCTGAAGAAAATCGAAAACTGGCTGATGATCAGCTTCTTGATCACGATTCTCGTGATTGTATGTTTTGCAGCGTGGTATCGCTATGGGCCAGATGCGCCAGTCGTGAAGATGATCGGTGCAATACAGTTTATCAGTTGGATCCTGCTCTTTATTTCACTGCTTTACATTGCAACCCTCAGCATTGGGCTCTATCAATTATTTCGGCAACACCGGAGAAAAAGCTTTGCACTAATATTGAGACGGTTGAAAAGCGATCTTTTGGACGACGCTCAGTTTCTCGGAAGGCTAGCCAAGTTTGACAAAATAACCCTTGAGTATGGATTGCTACAATATAAGCATCGCTGGAGTACAGTTGACGGACGAGTCTCGCTCTTGGTCGGTGATATTCGAAAAATCGGCATCTTCCCAGCTTTTGCAGCTGCCGCCATCTCTGTCACTATACTAGCTAAGCAAGACAGCAGCTTTATGCTGTGGGCGCCCTTGATTCTGACCTGTTGTTTTTATCTGATCGCCTTCTATGCGACCGGTCGACGTGAACGCCCCGATCAGGTGATAGCTCTGCTGGAGCTGGTTATTCGTCACGCGAAAGAACAAGATGTAGCAATAGAAAGTCAGAGCAGCATAGCTCAGACAACACAATAAACAGTAACGGCTGTTTTAATAAATTTTAACTAAGCTGTTTTCTTAAATGTAATAAAGTGGCTTTTTTTAACTCGTGATCTTTGAAAGCATAGCCACCTGATTTTCAGGTTTCAATAGTACGGATGTGCTATGGGCAGCCTGAGTCAAGCCCTCTATGTTAATCAAGCAATTCAGTTCGGGATAGTGAGTGATTTTAAAAAAGTGATGTGCTGAGCGGTTTGCATACCGATTTATCTGATTGCTCAGCGCCAGCATATCAAACGATATTTATACTAGATATCCTATTTTGAGTTGATGCGCATCTCGTCGACATATCATGAATTGCGTCAGGAAATTCATCGCTAACCCACGCGATTATACGAGCCAGCAACCGAACCAACCTTGCCCTCTGCTGTTGGCACAGATGATTGTGACTGTTAAGGAGTCTTGCGGATGGAGCTGCGACATCTGCGCTGCTTTGTGGTTTTGGCCGAGGAACTGCACTTCACAAGAGCAGCTGAACGCCTCCATATCGAACAATCTCCTTTATCCAGGACTATCAAGGAACTGGAAGACGACTTGGGCGCTTTACTGTTCAACCGTGATCGAAGAGGAACGCGGCTGACCGATGCCGGCAAAGCATTTCTTCTGGACGTACGCCGTTTATTCACCACTTTGGATCAAGCCCGAGAAAATGTGAAGGCGGTTTCCGCGGGCTTCCGGGTAAGTATGCGGATTGCAGTATCTGACGGAGCGATCGATTCCAGATTATCTGATCTTCTTGCACGTTGTCGCGAGGAGGAGCCTGATGTTGAAATTCGCCTCACAGAAGTTGCGCTCTCTGATCTCCTCCATGGACTAAGGTCGGGAGACTTCACCATTGGGTTCACACACACAGAAGAGGTTGGCGATGGCATTGTTGCTGAACCCATTTGGCATGCACGAATGGTTGCAGTGATACCAGCCCGTCATCCGCTACTCGCTTTCAAAGAAGTGCCTATCGAAGAACTTCTCCGCGCCCCATTGATCATGTGGAACCACCAAGCCTATGAGGGCTACGATAAGGCCTTTACAAAGCTGTTGCGAGGCTTGGATGAGAAACCGAACGTCATCGAGCGCGCAGCTTCGCTCGACGTTATGCTAGCTCTCGTTGCGGCTGGTTACGGGATTGGCCTCGCATCTGGCGCGAAGCTGGAACCGTGCAAGCATTCTGATATCGTCATCCGTCCATTGGCAAATCAATCAGCGGTCATTACGACGTACATGCTGAAAGCTGCCAGTGCTGCGCCTTCAATCTCTGTGGATCGACTCACAACACGTTTGAAAGATAGAAATTAGATAATCGCTGCAATCAAATCGAACACTTCACCCTTCTGAGTCAGAGTACAGAATGCTTTCAGTAGCAGTCATCAGGTTGGCTGCACTGTCGTTCAATGCGATGGATACCCGCAAAATCAACGCTAGTGTAGGCATGTGTTGCCCCCGCTCGATCTTTCCCATGTGAGAGCGCTCAATGCCGGCGAGGGTTGCCAGCTCTTCTTGAGATATGTCGCGCGCAGTCCGTGCGGCACGTACAGCCTTCCCGAACGCAATCGCCGGCTCAGCTTCATAGGTGGTGGCGCCCATTGGGCGTCCTGGTTTCATTGTGCGCTTCTGCATCGGCAAAAGCGTCACGCATTAAGCTTAACTAAACCACGTTAAACTTAACTCTTTGCATGATGTTTGGTGACTTTTCCCTTACATAGGCCGGAGGGGCAGACCATGAACCAGGATTGTTGCTCGCGATTGATCAGAGTTGCCGCCGCTCCAGCAGTGCTGTCCCCAGAGTTGGCTGATCTGCTTGCGCTTCAGCGAACAGAAGAGCCTGAAACACCTGTGCAATTGCAAGAGGTCACCCAGGACGTGCTCACTACTAGCATCCTCAGAGGAACCTACGATCTAGGCATCGGTTGGCCGGTAGCCACCGATGCCTTAGCCGTCCTGCCACTGTGGCGCGACCGATTAGCCATCGCTTTGCCCGCTCGGTCCCCACTGCTGGCACAGCATGCTATTTCATTACAGGTATCACTCAGTTACCCCCTGATTTGTTGGCATCCGAATCCTTGTGTTGAAAGGCTTGATACGGAGGCAGAAACGGATGATGGAAGCGCTCATCTATGCCGCATTGCAGTCACATCCTTCGATCTTCTGACGGTACTCGTTGCGGCTGGCTATGGCATCGGTATTGCGCCACAGAGCTACATAGTCAGTGCCCGCAATCGAGGTATCGTCATGCGTCAGATCCTCGGCACTCCTCGATGGGTTTACACCTGCCTTTTTCGATCGGCAAATGCTCTATCACCTGCAGTTGAAAGGTTTGTCGAGCGAGCGTCACGGGTAGCGATGTCTACGGAAAACAAGCGCTCTAGGTGAAAAAAGGAGCGTGATTTTGATAGACCGTTTATGGCGTTGTCGTGCATCGCTGCTCCCAGCAAAAAAGAGGCTACAGAGAGGGCACAGTTGTCCGTTGCCGTGCTTCCTGCTCCGGGATCTGGTGCGAAGGTTGCTGTTGCGCGCGCTCCTGTGCCGATCCACTGCTTTGCAGTGTTTGCACCTTTTCGAAGGACTGCTCAACTGGGGTCTGTATCGCTTCCTTAGTCGGCATGTAAGCACGCAGTGCTGCAGGATTGTCTGAAGCGCCCTGCAGAATGAAGATTTTTTCGCCAGCCGCTGCGGCGCTGGTCTGTTGGCTCAGTGCGATTTCGTCAACACTACTGAAATTGTTTTGCTTGGCGAGCGCGTAAACACTGGCGCTGATGCGGTCAGTGTCTGCAGCTTGCAAATGGCCGGAATCGTTTAATCCTTCGATCTTCTTGCGTATCTGCTGCATCAAAGTGTGATCCGGGTGACCCTGGCGTGTTGGATCGTTAGCCGGGTTGCGCTCTGGCTCACGGTTCTGGGCTGGTTGCTCCCGGTAGCGCAGTTCCTCTATACGTTCCTGGGAAAGCATACGTTTTCCAAGGCCCGGCTCGATACTGCCAGGGAAATCCTCCACCGGTAAACTCATCAATTCGCCAAAGGTGCGGAAGGCGGAATTGCTGTTGACGGTGTCACCAAAGACCTTGAAACCATAGTCGGGATAGTTCAGGTCCAGCGCGTTGAGCTCCGGCATCGCTTTGACTGCGGTGTTCCAACGCGCAAGGATCTCATCCTTGTCACCTATGGCAATGGTGTTTGATTGCTGGCTATCATCAATGTAGCTGGTTGAAGTGACTTTGACGCCCACTGAAGCTGCATAGGCTGCATCATGCGGGAAGTGCCACGCACGCAGCGAATGCTTGGTTTCATCGGTACCTACCAACAGTGCTGTGCCGGTCTCTCGATCAGTAGCTAGACCATGCAACTCGGCCAGAGCTGTACCCTGCTCGTCGCGTAAAACCCAAAAATCGTGTCCAGCGACACCGAGAATTTTGAATGATCTTGCTTCAATCGCATAACTGGGCATGCTCTTCACAGTCCATAAGTGCAGGGGTTACTGCTGCTGACTAGCAACGCATGAGCCTAGCAAGGTCTTGAAGTCGTTCATCGCCTTGTCTACGCCCAAATCGAAAAAATAGGCACCACCACCTTTGAGTGTGATTTTTGCTTGACTTGAATCTTGCGGACGTTCTATCCGCATGCGAAAGCCGGCAAGGTTTTTTTCCTCAAAGCTCCCGGATTCAAGCACTCCATTGATGCTGTCCTTTCGCGTGACTTCGCTCCAAGAACTATCGGTTGCGGAAAGTTTGCTGATGCTGAGTTCGGCGCAATCAAACAGACGTTGGTTCGGCAGGTCGCGAGGAATTATCAAGTGATCGGAAGCTGTTGGGACTTTCCCGGTGGCTAAGAATGCGTTGCATCCTCCCAGCGAGATTAGCAAGCCAATGACAGTGAAAACTTTCAACCAAGGTTTCATTTTGGCTCTCCTGATTAAGCGCGTAGCGGGTCACACTTTGACAATGCTGCGAGAGTGACGGAACACCAGTGTAAGTGGAACAGTGAGGCTTGTCGGTTCGACTACTTACAAGAGGAACGGTGGGCCTCGCTCTTAGCCGCGACTTTTGAAACCCGCTCGCCTTGTGATATGCATTTATGCCCGCCTCAAAATTCAGACATGGACTCAGCGATCCTGTTTATAGCTAGAGACGCACGAGTCTAGCAAGGTCATGAGGTTCTTCATCGCCTGTTTTACCCCTAGGTCAATAAAGTAGGGACCGCCACCTCTCAGCGTTATATCCGCCTGGTTCGCTCCTTGCGCACGTTCGATGCGCATGCGGAATCCGGTGCGGTTCTTATCGTCAAAGGTTCCGGATTCAAGTACTCCATTAGTGCTGTCCCTATGCGTGACCTCTCTCCAAGAACTATCGGTTGCAGAGAGTTGGCTGATGCTGAGTTCGGCGCAGTCAAACAGACGTTGGTTTGTCAGGTCGTGAGGAATCATCAAGTGATCGGAAGCTGTTGGGATCTTCCCGGTGACTAGGAACGCGTTGCATCCACCCAGCGAGGAGATCGCCAAGCTAATGATAGTGAAAACTTTCAGCCGAGGTTTCATGTGGCTCTCCTGATAAGCGCCTAACGCATCACACTTCGACGGTGCTACGAGAGTGACGGAACACCAGTGTAAGTGGAACAGTAAGGCTTGTCGGTTTGACTACCCATTAGAGGAGCACTTGGGGCCTCGCACTTAGACATGACTTTTGAAGCCCCATTCGCCTTGCTCGGCGTTCATCCCCGCCTCAAAATTCAGACATGCATTCGGCGATCCTGTTTATGGGGACTCGCTTCTCAACGATTGGCGTCGCTGCTTCAGATACGGCCCGGCAAACCGCCTCAACCATCGCTTGCTGATTGTCCGAGGTGAGCGCCTCAATAGGCGACTTGCCATCAAGTTCCTCGCGAGGTCGCGTCAAGGCGTAGTAGATATCCCATGTATCAACGCCACGGTGCAGACGCTTGAGTACCGCCTGCACCAAGCGGCGCTTGAACATGTTGAGTTGCCACACCGGTACCCGCTGCCCCTTGTTGCCCAACTGAATTGAAAGCAGGTTGCGAGCCTGGATCTCGTAAGTAATCCACCGCCGCGATTTGCCCGCGAGCTTGGCATAGTCCGCGACGACCAGGTTGTCGGGCCCTTCAAAAATATCCAGTACCTCCAATCGCTCTCGCTGGACCTCAGAGATCTTCGGTAGAGCGTATTCAGGCATTTGCACTGCAGAGAGCCGCTGAGTCCCGGCGCCGACTGCTGGCATCGTTTGCTCATTGGGTGCTACCAGCATGATGGGAGCGTGTTGGCCCAACGCCGGCAGCGGCGTGACCTTCTGACCGGCAATCGTAGGAACGCCCTGAAGGTGGATGGTGAGGTGCGTGCTGGCAATCTGAACCTGATTTTGCTCGAACAGATCCAGCCGATCAGCCCAGTCCTGCATCATTAGCCGACGTTGTTCAACGTACTCGGCATGGTTGTAGGTGGCGCTGATGCGATTGGGGTCAGCATGTGAGAGTTGCGCGTCGACCCAGACCTTGGGGTAACCCAGCTCATTGAGGGCGGTTGAAATCGTCGCCCTGATGCCGTGACCGGTGAGACGGCCGTCATAGCCCAACCGCTTGATCGCACGGTTAACCGTGTTTTCGCTCATGCGGTCACTGATTCGCTTCACGCCCGGGAAAAGGTATGTCTGCGCTGGTTTGAATAGGTCGAGCATGTGCCGCACGATCTCGATGGCCTGCACAGGCAGCGGCACGATGTAGGGCGGGATGTCGGTTACGCGCTTTCGCTTCTTCTTGGTCAGCATCTTGCGCTGCTTGAGCGACATCACCGGGATGATCCACAAACCTTGTTCCAGATCGAATTGGTCCGGCGTGGCCAAACGTAGTTCGCCTGTGCGAACACCCGTCAGCAGCAACAGGCGAATGGCCAATTGGGTCATCTGCATGCCGCGGTACTTGCGCAGTGTCTGCAGAAACAGGGGTAGCTCGGGCATACGCAGGAAGGGGTTGTGCTCAACGGGCGGCAATGGCACAGCGACCACGTGTAGATCGATGGCGGGGTGCTCGACCATGCCCGGAATGACCACCATGGCGTAGTCGGCGAGTTGCTTGAGCCAGGTGCGCACCTTTTCGGCGACGGACAGTGACTCGCGTTTCTCGATCCGGCCGATCACCTCCAGTAGCACTGGACGGGTGATCTCGTAGATGGTGTAGCGTTTGAGGTAGGGGAATACATCTTTTTTGAACACGCGGCGGATCTGTTCCAGCGAACTCTGACGACCTTCTTCCAGGGTCAGTTGCCGGTGTTCCATCCACTTTTCGTAGACCGCCATGAAGGTGTTTTCGCCAGCCAACCGGATGGCCTGGCGTTTTTGCTTTCGGTCGGTGCGCGGGTTGATGCCCTTGGCGACGAGGGCACGGGCCTGGTCACGAAATTCGCGCGCCTCGCGCAGAGAGAGTTCGGGATAGCTGCCAAGCGAAATCCGGGCACGTTGTCCAACCCAGGTGTAGCGGAAGTGCCAGGCTTTGCCGCCAACGGGGGAAACGTAGAGGAACAAACCATCGAAGTCTGCGAGGGTGTAGGGCTTGTCGGAAGCCTTGGCTTGCCGGACGACCATATCTGTGAGCATGCGTACCAACTCCTGATGTTGCGAGTTGGATGCGATGTTTGTTCTCAGGTGGCCTGCTCTTCCAGCAACAATGCGGAACGGGTGTTCACCGCATTTTGTACCGCAAAACGTACCGATTTGTACCGGTAGTCAGTGGATTTCGCTGGACGTCACTGGACTGAAGAAGAGGGGTAATTCAGAACCAGATCAATCACTTACAACGTTCCTTGGCGCTTGGTGGACGTCAGTGGAAAGTTGAAGTGGAGCGGGTGGAGGGAATCGAACCCTCGTCAGTAGCTTGGGAAGCTACAGCTCTACCATTGAGCTACGCCCGCGTGGCGTTGTGAGAGTTTAGGCGGGTGCGGGTGTCGGGCGCAATGCGCGAACGTGACGAGGGCCGGTTGCCCGGCCCTCGTGTCTTGCAGATTTACCGCGTGGACAACGGTGCGGCGTGGATCAAAAGTTGCCGCTGAAGTTCACGAACAGCGTCGCATCGCGGGCACTGCGCTGGGCGGTGGTGGTGCTCAGGCCGATGTTGCTCTGCAGGCCCCACAGGCCGGTGCGGGCGCCCAGCACGACGGTGGCGTAGTTGCGATCGAAGTCCTGGCCTGGGACGGTGTACATGCCGACTTCCGGCATCGACTGCAGCCAGGCGCTGGCTTCGGTGCCGTCCTTGAACTCGTGGTCGTAGGTGGCCTGCACGTACGGCTTGACCGCAGCACCGTCCAGACGGACCTGGAAGCCGATGCGGCCCACCAGCGAGTCGATGTCCTGATCGGCGTAGCCCAGCGCGGTGGAGCTTTCGTTGCTTTCGGTATAGCCGTCGAGCTTGAGCTTCTGCCAGGTCAGGCCGACCACCGGGCCGTACTTGACGTTGCCTTCGCCCAGCGAATAACCGGCGTTGACCGCAGCGCTAAGGTTGCTGCCGTCGGGCGAGCCGCTGTGCACGCGCGTGGCCGGCCCGAGCTGCACTTCGCGGTCGACGTCGTAGCGCAGCGCGCTGTAGCTGAGCTGCGCATTGACCCACACCGGGCCGGTGTACCAGCCGAAGAACGCGCCCAGGGTGGTGTCGTCCTGCTTGAAGCTGCCGTTACGGTTGCCGAAATCGGCATCCATGCTGCCGAAGCCGGCAAAACCGCCGAACACCAGATCGCCCGCGCTCCAATCCACACCGAACAGGCCGGCCGGTGCCATGCCGTCGTACAGATCGGCATGGTCGTAGCGCTGCATGTCGCCACGCACGCTGCCCCACCAACGCAGGCCGTCGGCGTCGGGCTTGCCATCGAGATGCCATGCCACCTGGTCGGCGCGCGCGCGGCCAATGGCCTGCGCGGAATGCGTCAGCACCTGCTGCAACCGCGGCGCTTCCAGCAGCGAGATGGCGTACTGGCCCAGGATCTGGTGGGTGGCGGTGGTCGGGTGGATACCGTCGGCGAACACATAGGTGTTCTGTGCGTTGGCCGCGACCAGGCTGGTCGGGTTACAGGCCGGCAGCGGCACTGCCGGGTTGCAGGCGGTGCTGGTGACGTTGCTGAAACCGTAGGTACCCGGATCGGCGACCACTTCCTGCAGGATGTGGAAGGTGTCGACCGGGATCACGCGAAGGCCGGCCGAACGCAGACCGTTGAACAATGCGGTGTTATAGGCCGTCGCCGCAGCAGTGCCCTGCGCCATCGCAGCGGCACCGCCGGCGCGGAAGCGCGGGGTGATGCCCACATCCGGAATGGTCGGCACCATCACGTAGCGCGCGCCGGCAGCCTGCAGCGCACCGACTGCGCCGACCTGCGCGGTGACCGCGTTGCCGATGATGGCCTGCGCCTGGGCCGGCGCCGCAGCGGCGGCCAGCAGATCGTTGGCGCCGCCCCACACGGTGTAGAGCGCATTCGGGTTGGCCTGGCCGCCGTTGGCGCTCAGGTAGGTGTTGATCTGGCTGGTCACCGACGGCGCAGCGCCGAGGGCGCTGACCGAACTGGCCTGGATGCGGGCGCCACCGGCCGCGTAGTTGTCGCCGGTCTGGCCGTTGCCGTTGGGTGCGGCGTTGGTGCCGAAATGGTCGGCCACATATTCGGCCCAGACAAAACCGGGGTTGGTGGTGAACTTGCCGGTGACGGCGCGCGAGGCGGCCGGCAGCAACGGGTTGTAGTAGCCGCTGTCGGTGAGGCTGTCACCGAAGAACACGGTCTGGTCGAACGCAGACGCAGCCATGGCCGGGGTGGCCGCAATGGCGATGGCAACGGCCATCAGGGAACGGATCGGGCGAAGAGATGTAACCATGGGAGTGCCTGCTCAAAGGTGTGTGGAACTGGACCGGACCGGCATACGTACGCCGGCGAATGGCACATGGTTTCACCCTCGCCGCCCGCGCTCACGCTGCATTGCCGCATAACGCAAAAACGCGCGCTCCGGCGGCACGCGATGCAACAATGATGACATGAACATCCAACTCAACGGCACCCAGCGCCACGTTCCCGATGACTTGCTCCTGATCACCCTGCTTGAGCAGGAAGGTCTTGCACAACGGCGCGTCGCGGTCGAGGTCAATGGCGAAATCGTGTCGCGCGGGCGGCATGCCACACACCAGTTGCACGCTGGCGATGTGGTGGAGATCGTGCACGCGCTGGGCGGCGGTTGATGCTGCGCGCAAGCCGGCGCAGCTGCGCGCGATCGGTGATAATTGCCCGATGACGACTACTGCCCCCACTGATGCATTGATCATCGCCGGCAAGGCCTACCGTTCGCGTCTGCTGACCGGTACCGGCAAGTTCAAGGATCTGGACGAAACCCGCCTGGCTACCGAAGCGGCCGCCGCGCAGATCGTCACCGTGGCGATCCGCCGGGTGAACATCGGCCAGAACCCGAACGAGCCCAGCCTGCTCGACGTGCTGCCGCCGGATCGCTACACGCTGCTACCCAACACCGCCGGCTGCTACACCGCTGAAGATGCGGTGCGCACCTGCCGGCTGGCGCGCGAACTGCTGGACGGCCACAACCTGACCAAGCTGGAAGTGCTCGGCGACGAGCGCACGCTGTACCCGGATGTGGTGCAGACGCTCAAGGCCGCCGAGAAACTGGTCGCCGACGGCTTCGACGTGATGGTCTATACCTCCGACGATCCGATCCTGGCCAAGCGGCTGGAAGAGATCGGCTGCGTGGCGGTGATGCCGCTGGCCGCGCCGATCGGCTCCGGGCTGGGCATCCAGAACAAGTACAACCTGCTGGAAATCATCGAAAACGCCAAGGTGCCGATCATTGTCGATGCCGGCGTGGGCACGGCATCGGACGCAGCGATCGCGATGGAGCTGGGCTGCGATGGCGTGCTGATGAATACCGCCATTGCCGGCGCGCGCGATCCGATCCTGATGGCGAGCGCGATGCGCAAGGCGATCGAAGCGGGGCGCGAGGCGTTTCTGGCTGGGCGGATTCCGCGCAAGCGATATGCGTCGGCGTCGAGTCCGGTTGATGGTGTGATTGGATGAGTGGGTGTGCGGCGTTGACAGTGCGGTCGATGCGCAATGATTGGCCGTGTGGCGTGCCGGATGTTGCCGTTGCTAGATCGCGCGTTGCTGCGAGTGCCTCCTCACCCCGTACCCTCACCCCAACCCCTCTCCCAAAGGGAGAGGGGCTTTGTTTTCTGATGTGACTTAACTCATGACCGATCCTTTCAGCAGCGACGGCGCCAAGATGCCGCCCAAGCCCTTCACCATCGAGGAGGGCCGCCGGCAGGTGCGCAGCTTCGTGCTGCGGCAAGGGCGTTTTACGCCGGCGCAGCAGCGTGCGTTCGATGAGTTGTGGCCGCGCTTCGGTCTGGATTACGTCGGTGCGCCGCGTGATTTCGATGCCGCCTTCGGCCGCGCCGCACCCAAGGTGCTGGAAATCGGTTTCGGCAACGGCGCAGCGTTGCGCTTTGCCGCGCAGCAGGATCCCGGCCGCGACTACATCGGCATTGAGGTACATGCGCCCGGCGTCGGTCGTTTGCTCAATGCCTTGCACGACGACGACAGCACGCATGTGCGCCTCTATCACCACGATGCGGTGGAAGTGCTCGAACACGAAATCGCCGATGGCGCGCTGGACGAAGTGCGCATCTATTTCCCCGATCCATGGCACAAGAAGCGCCACAACAAGCGCCGCCTGATCCAGCCGGCGTTTGCGCAGCTGCTCGTGCGCAAGCTGCGCGATGGCGGCCGCCTGCACGCGGCCACCGACTGGGCCGATTACGCCGAACAGATGTGGGACGTGCTCGACGCCACACCCGGCCTGGTCAATCGCGCCGGCCCACGCGGCCATGTCGAACGCCCCGCCTGGCGCCCGCAGACCCACTTCGAAACCCGCGGCCAGAAACTCGGTCATGGCGTGTGGGATCTGGTTTATGACCGGGAATGGGGAGTCGGGAATGGGGAATCGCAAGGGCAACTGCCTCCGGCATCCGGATAGCGTCCACCTGCGTCGGCCTTTCCCGCTTTTCCCATTCTCCATTCCCGACTCCCCATTCCCGGACCTCAATGGACACCGCGCTGACACTGACCAACGATATGAAGCTCGTCCTCGGGCTGGTCGGTTTCACGATGGCGATGTTTTTGTTCGAGCGCATCCGCGCCGATGTGGTGGCGTTGATCGTGCTTGTGGTGTTGGGCGTGACCGGGCTGGTGGCGCCGGAAGAACTGTTCGGTGGCTTCTCCGGTAACGCGGTGATGAGCATCATCGCCACCACCATTCTCGGTGCGGGGCTGGAGCGCACCGGTGCGTTGAATCGCCTGGCGACCTGGTTGCTGCGGCGCTCGCACGGCAGCGAACAACGCTTGATGATGATGACGCTGGCCATCTCCGGCCTGAACTCGTCCTTCATGCAGAACCCGTCGGTGATGGCGCTGTACCTGCCGGTCGCGTCACGGCTGGCCGCCCGCACCGGGCTCACCTTGCAACGCATGCTGCTGCCGATCGCGGCGGCCATCGTGATGGGCGGCGCGCTGACCATGGTGGGCAATTCGCCGCTGATCCTGCTCAATGATCTATTGGTCTCCGCCAACAACAACCTGCCCTCGGGCATGGCCAGCATCGAGCCGTTGACGATGTTCGCGCCGCTGCCGATCGGCGTGGCCTTGCTGATCGCCGCACTGCTGTACTTCCGTTTCTACGGCGACCGCAAGCTGATCGAAGAAGAACGCCTGATCAACGAAGGCGTCACGCCCTCGCGCACCGAGAGCTATTTCGCCAAGACCTACGGCATCGACGGCGATGTGTTCGAGCTCACCGTCAGCGCCGAAAGCCCACTGGTCGGCATGACCCTGGGCGAAGCCGAGGCGCTGCACGACGCGCCGTTGCTGCTGGCCCTGAAGACCGGCAACGACACCCGCCTGGCGCCGCCGGCCGACATGCGCATCTGGGTCGGCAGCGTGCTCGGTGCGATGGGACCGCGCCAGGAAGTGACCGACTTTGCGCAGAACCAGTTCCTGCGCATGTCCTCGCGCTTGCGCAATCTGGGCGATCTGTTCAATCCCAGCCTGGCCGGCATTTCCGAAGCGCTGATTCCGCCCAACTCGCGCCTGATCGGCAAGACCGCCGCCGAGTTGCGTCTGCGCAAGCAGAGCGGCATCAGCCTGCTGGCGATCAACCGCGACAAGCAGGTGATTCGCGAGGACGTGCGCAACGTGCCGCTGCGTGGCGGCGACATGCTGGTGTTCCACAGCATCTGGCAGGACCTGGCGCAGGCGGCGGAAAGCCGCGATTTCGTGCCGGTGACCGACTTTCCCAAGGGCGAGCAGCGCCCGCACAAGTTCAAGATCGCGATGGCGATCTTCGCCTTCACCATTTTGATCGCGTTGACCTCGCGTCTGCCGGTGGCGCTGACCTTGATGACCGGCGTGGCCTGCATGCTGGTCAGCGGCGTGTTGCGCATGGACGAGGCCTACGCCTCGATCAACTGGAAGACCATCTTCATGATGGCCGGCCTGATCCCGCTGGGCTGGGCGATGGACAGCAGCGGCACCGCAGCCTGGGTGGCCGGCCACACCATCGACCGCCTGCCCGAAGGCGTGCCGGTGTGGGCGCTGGAAATCAGTCTGGCATTGCTGACCACTGCGTTTTCGCTGGTGATCAGCCATGTCGGCGCCACCATCGTGATGGTGCCGATCGCGGTCAACCTGGCGCTGGCGGCCAACGGCAATCCCACCGCATTCGCATTGATCGTGGCGTTGTCGGCATCCAACAATCTGATGACCGCCTCCAACCCGGTGATCTCGATGGTGGCCGGCCCGGCCAACTATCAACCGCGCGAGTTGTGGCGGGTGGGCGCGCCGCTGTCGCTGATCTACATCGTGGTCATGGTGTCGATGATCAACCTGATGTTCTGGTGGGCGGCGCGCTGAATCGGTGTAGCGGCTTTTAGCAGCACGCGAGCTGCAACGCGACCTGGCACGCAACCACCACCGATATCGCCGACACGCTGCACGCACTCGCCCGTGGCTTGCACGCAACGTCGCTGCCGGAGGAGCCGAGCGACCTAGCCCAGGAAAACCTGCTCGCCCTCGATGCGCACCGGCACCGTCAACAACGATTGACCGCGGCATGGGCCGCTGATGCATTCGCCGCTGGTGAGCTCGAAGGCAGCGCCATGTGCGGCGCAGACCAGATGGCCTTCCTTGGTCTTGAGGAACTGGCCTGGCGCCCAATCCAGCCGACGGCCGGCATGCGGGCATACATTCAACCACGCACGCACCTGCGTACCTTCGCGATACAACACCAGCGATTCCGGGCCGCCATCCCACACCGCTTCGACTTCCAGAAATCCTGCGTCGGGAATCTGCGCCAGTTCGACAAGCGTGGTGGGCGATGACGAGGACATGCGATCAGCCGATCGAGAACGAATGTCGATTGTGGCATGCACCTGGATCGCTGCTGCACTGGACTATCGGCGGGATCGGCGCATCAGCGCACATCGAATACCTCGTCCGTCGCAGGCCGCAGGCGACGACAAAGCAAACCTATGCGCTGGGCCGAACGTGATGGCCGCCGCAAAACCGGAGTGCATTTAACGAACTTTTCACTCAATGACATGAAACCGCAACGATACTGCCTGCCTGTTTCCTGCCCGGCAACCCACCGCCATGCCCGCACGCATCTTCCAATTCGGCAACATTCACCACCTGTTTGCACCGCGCAAACCGCGTCACCCGTTGGTGCGCGTTGCTGCGGGTCTGGCGGGTCTGGTCATTCTTGCGGTGTTGATCTTCTTCAGCGTGTTCGTCGGTGCGGCCATGATCCTGGGCGGCATCGCCTGGAAATTGTTGAGCAAGTCCAATCGACGTGCGCCGCAGCAAGCGCGCGTGGTCGAAGCCGAATACCGCGTGGTGCGCAAGCCCGCGTTGCCGTTGTCGCACTGAGCGACGCTGCGCGCATGACGCGCAGACGGTGTTGTCGTACACCGCCAAACGGCTAGACTCACGCGTCCCGTTCCCCAAGGATGCGTGCATGACCCACGATGTGATTCCCGCCGCCGATGTTCCGCGCATTCCGGTGGTTGGTGGCGGCAACTTTCCGGTGCACCGCATCTACTGTGTGGGCCGCAACTTCGCCGATCATGCGCGCGAGATGGGCGCCACCGCGCCTGCCTCCAAAGCCGAACGCGGCCAGCCGACGTTTTTCATGAAGCCTGCCGACGCAATCGTGGTCGGTCACGGCGACCACATTCCGTATCCGCCCGGTACCAAGGAACTGCACCACGAAGTGGAGCTGGTGGTGGCGCTGGGCCGCGATGCGCCGGCCGGCGAGTTGCCGGTGGATCAGGCCGAAACCTTGATCTATGGCTACGGCGTGGGACTGGATCTGACCCGTCGCGATCTGCAGGCAGCCGCCAAAGCCAAGGGCCTGCCGTGGGACATCGCCAAGGGCTTCGATCATTCCGCGCCGGTCAGCGAGCTGGTGCATGCCGGCGAGGTAGGCGCGCTGGACGCGTTGAATCTGTCGCTTGAGGTCAATGGTGAAGTGCGCCAGCAATCGCTGCTGGATCAGATGATCTGGAATGTGCCGGAGATTCTGCATGAGCTCTCCAAGCTCTATGCATTGCGCGCGGGCGATCTGATCTTCATGGGCACGCCGGCCGGTGTCGGCCCGTTGCTGCCCGGCGATCAGTTCAGCGCCCGCCTGGAAAACGTCGCCGAGCGCCACGGCATCATCGCGGGCTGACATGCAGCCCGCTACGATCTCATTGCGGCAGTTGGTCCGCGACCGCATCAGGAGTGCGCTATGGGAATGGTCAGCGAATTCAAGCAATTCGCGATGCGTGGCAATGTCATCGACCTGGCGGTCGGTGTGGTCATCGGTGCGGCGTTCGGCAAGATCGTCACCGCGCTGGTGGAGAAGATCATCATGCCGCCGATCGGCTGGGCCATCGGCAATGTGGATTTCTCGCGGCTGGCGTGGGTGCTCAAACCGGCCGGCGTCGATGCTACCGGCAAGGAAATCCCGGCCGTGGCGATTGGCTATGGCGATTTCATCAACACCGTCGTGCAGTTCGTGATCATTGCGTTTGCGATCTTTCTGGTGGTCAAGCTGATCAACCGCCTCACCCAGCGCAAACCGGATGCTCCCAAAGGCCCGAGCGAAGAAGTGCTGCTGCTGCGCGAGATTCGCGACTCGCTGAAGAACGACACGCTGAAGACGCCAGGCGTGCCGTAAGCGGACACATCCACTGCACAACTTCGCGCAGGAGGATGACCTTTCGCACGCAGACGGGGGACCTCGCGCTGATAAGCTCGGGGTCCCCCTTGTCGTTGGAGCCGCCCTGCATGCGTCGTCTCGCTGTCGCCATCTCTGCCCTACTCGCTTGCGCGCCCGCGCTGGCCGCACCAACCACCATCGCCGATAGCGCGCTGCGCACCGCCGCACAGCTGCGCGAACAGGCGCTGGCCGACAGCACCGGCTTTGCAGTGGTGGAATCGTTGACCACCGAAGTGGGCCCGCGGATTGCCGGCGGCGAAGCCGATCCGCGCGCGGTGGCCTGGGCCAAGGCCAAATTCACCGCGCTGGGCTTCGACAAGGTGTGGACCGAGCCGGTGACGTTTCCCAAGTGGCAGCGTCGCAGCGAGCAGGCCACGGTGATCGGCGCGCATGCGCAGCCGTTGCACATCACCGCGCTGGGCGGCAGCCCGGGCGGCACCGTCGAAGGCGAGGTGGTGCGCTTTGAAAATCTCGCTGCGTTGCAGGCTGCACCGGCCGGCTCGTTGACCGGCAAGATCGCATTTGTCGATTATCAAATGACCAAGGCGCGCGACGGGAAGGATTACCGCAATGGCGGCGCGGTGCGCAGCAAGGGCCCATCGGAAGCGATCCGCAAGGGCGCGATCGGGTTTGTGATGCGCTCGGCCGGCACCGACTCGCATCGCGTGCCGCATACCGGCATCACCCGCTTCGATGAAGGCGTGACGCCGGTGCCGGCAGCGGCGTTGTCGGTACCGGACGCCAATCAGCTCGCGCGGCTCACCGCGCTGGGCAGCACGCGTCTGCGGCTGGCACTGGATTGCGGTTGGGATGGCACGGCGACCTCGTACAACGTGATCGGCGAAATCACCGGGCGCAGCAAGCCGAAGGAAGTGGTGGTGATCGGCGGGCATCTGGATTCGTGGGATCTGGGCACCGGTGCGATCGACGATGGTGCCGGCGTTGCGATCACCATGGCCGCGGGCCACTTGATCGGCCAACTCAAGCAGGCGCCCAAGCGCACGATTCGCGTGGTGGCCTTCGCCAACGAGGAGCAAGGCCTGTATGGCGGCAAAGCATACGCGGCCGCACACGGCAAGGATGCCAAGGACATGGCGCTGCATCAGATCGGCGCGGAGAGCGACTTCGGCGCCGGGCGTATCTATGCGTTCAACACCGGCTCGGCGGCACCGGAAGAGTCGCGCGCAGCGACCAAACAAATCGCCGAGGTGCTGGCACCGCTTGGTATCGCATATGAGCCTAGCAAGGGCGGCCCCGGCCCGGATGTCGGCCCGATCTCGGCCAAGGGTGGCGCTTGGGCATGGCTGGCGCAGGACGGCACCGACTACTTCGATCTGCACCACACCGCCGACGACACCCTGGACAAGATCGACCCGAAAGCGCTCGCGCAAAACGTGGCTGCCTACACCGTGTTTGCGTATCTGGCGGCAGAGGCGGATGGCGATTTCGGTAGTCGCGCGAAAGTTGTGCAGCCACCGAGCGAGTAAATGCGTTTGAAGACGTTGCGGGCGGACGTCGGTTGAGCACAGGCGGCACAGATGACGCGCACGCTGTGCGTTATCTGTGTCACTAGCGAACATCGACAGCGCCAATGGCCTGCGGCGACGCATGTTTTGAGTTGCTGCAGACTTCAAGCGCACCACCTGCCCTTTCGCTTCCACTCCAGGACGAACACACACAATGGCGGCCAAGCGGCAACGCAGTGCGAACACTGCAGCGACTCTGCTGGATGTCGCCAAACACGCTGGCGTCTCGCCGATGACCGCCTCGCGCGTCATCAACCGCCACCCGCATGTCAGTGAAGACATGCGCGTGCGCGTGGAAGCCTCGGTGCAGGCATTGGGCTACCGGCCGAACCTGGCCGGCCGCTCGTTACGCACCAGCGGTCTGTTGCGTATCGGTGTGCTGTACAGCAATCCCAGCGCCGCCTATCTCAATCAATTCATGCTCGGCTTGCTCGAACAGAGCAGCCTCAATGGCAGCCAGGTGCTGGTGGAAAAATGCGGCGCCATCCGCAGCCAACGTGCCGCGACCGAGCGCTTGCTCGCCGCAGGCGTGGACGGCGTGATATTGCCGCCACCGCTATGCGATTCGCGCCAGACCATCGCTGAACTCGATGCACGCGGCATCCCGGTGGTCGCAGTGGCCAGCGGCGCGCCGATGGCGCAAATCAGCTCGGTGCGCATCGACGATTATCAGGCTGCGCGCGCCATCGTCGATCATCTGATCGAACTGGGCCATCGCCGCATCGCCTTGATCAAGGGCGACCCCAAGCACACCCCGAGCGCATTACGCGCCAATGGCTATCTCGACAGCTTGCAGGCTGCGGGTTTGACGGTCGCAGACGCGTTGGTCGCCGAGGGATTATTCACCTATCGCTCCGGCCTGCTCGCCGCACGCAGCCTGCTCGCACAAGCGCAACCGCCCACCGCCATCTTTTGCAGCAACGACGATATGGCCGCTGCCGCAGTGGCGGTGGCACACGGGCTGGGCTTGCGCGTCCCGGAAGATGTATCGGTGGCCGGCTTCGACGACACCCCGGTCGCCACCACCGTCTGGCCCGAACTCACCACCGTGCATCAACCGGTCACCGCGATGGGCCGCGCCGCAGTGTCGCTGCTCGCCGATGCGATCCGCCAACGGCGCAAGGGCGATGCCACACAAGGCGTGCATCAGGTAATGAAGTACACGCTGGTGAAGCGTGGCTCCACGGCTGGGCCGCATCAGGCGTAATGCATCGGCACACGGACGCACAGGCTCACACCGCTGCGTCTGCGGGCCACGCGTCGGCTGCAGGATCGGCACCACTACATCGCATCGTGCAATGCACGATCGATCAGCATGTCATCGGCGCATCACCGACACAGATCGACGCTGCGCTACGCCCCTACAACATCGCAACGAAGCCTAGGAAAGCAGTGCTGCCGTGCGCGTCTATCCACGCACCACATCGACCTGCGCAACGCCCAATAGACCGGTCAACGGCACCACTGCCTTGCGCTGCTTCGGGCTGGCGACCAGACCCTGGCTGCGTGGTGCGTCCAGCAGGCGCTCGGCCAATGGCATCACCATATGCCGCCCCCAGCAACGCTCGGACGCGTGCCCGAACGGAAGATAGCCAGGGTGCTTGTCAGGATCCAGGTGGTCCCAACGCTCTGGCCGAAACGCTTCCGGCGCCTCCCACAGCACGGGATCGCGATGACTGAGCAATGGCAGTACCAGCACATCGTCCTGGGTGCCGATGCGTCCATCGAGTGCGGGATATTCCGGCGATGCGTTGCGCAAGATATTCCACGACGGCGGCAGCAACCGCAGCGACTCGTAGACCAGATGGCGGCTGGGCACTGCGGGGTCGAATGGCGATCCCAGCCACAGCGCATTGGCCACCAAGGTGGAAATGGTGAAGCACACCGGCGCGGCAGTGCGTCGATACAACCCCATCGCATAGCGGCGCTCATCGTAGTTGCCGGCCGCAGCGGTCAATGTGGCAAGCGCCGAGGCGCTTTGCTGCAGCTTGAATGGCATCAAGGCACCTGTGGCTATGACGGCCCAGGTCAACTTGGGCGTCAGCTCAAGAATACGGTCCATCAGCACGCGCAGCCGTAACGGATCGCCAGCCAACAGCAAATCGCGCAGATAGAGGTGACCCACCTGCGGCCATGGACCAGACAGATTCACCTGCGCCGACACGGGCTGCTTCAATGCTTCGCGCACGTCACGCCCAATCGCCTGGATCAGCTTGGAGGCATCGGTGCGCGGAATCGAACGGCCATGCAGCGGCTTGAACGTGGGCCGCTCAATCTCGGTCGCCGGGCGCGCGTCGAGCAACCTGTGCGTCAGCAATGGCCCGGCCACACCCACGGTATCGGCATCCAATCGAAACACGTCCTTGCCTATGTGCTCGCCCAACAGCGCCTGCAAACGCGGCGCAAACTACGGTGGTGCGCGCAAACCCATCGGCAGTCAGCACAGGCATGGGACTCTCCGCTCGATAACGCCCGCGCTTGGCAACACGCTCACCTCGCGCGGGCGAGGAACTACCAACATCGCATCAGCACGAATGCTGAATTGAACTCAGTACCAGATGTACCAGGCGTAGGACTTGAGACTCTTCTTGGAGGCCAACATGTGCTTGATCGAAAAAAGCATCTTCATGATGCGAGATCCTGCTGGGAGGGATTGCCCTTTCGGGGGATTTTTTACCGACGATCAACGCTTGGTTCTTGCACGCGAACAACAATGGTTGTGCCCGCCACCAGGACGCTACGCTGCAAAGATGGCTGGTACAACACTGAAAAACTGCGTTCGCGCACAGATCGAGCCATGCCCGACGCCTATGCCAGCCATCCTTCGTTTTGAGGTAAACGACTTCGCAAACCCCATGAAATCGGAGCTGGCGACCCTACGGCCGCCAGCTCCGACCCTTCAAGGACATCAGCAACGCGGCAATGGGCTAAGTCAATCTGCGAGACCACACCACACGCTGCCTTCGCCAGTCATCACCATGCGGGCGATGGACCCCCAGACCTCCTGCTCTGGCGGTATGCGGCGCAACGTTGAACGATGCAATCGTTACCGCAGCGGCCTGGCCTTCACCACCGCCGAATCCACACGCGCGCCTGCCTGATTATTTGCCGTCACCACGTAGTCATACGCCACGCCATTGCTGACGGCCTGATCGGTATACGACGTGGATGCGACATTGAAACCGACCGTTGTGAAGGCATCTGCGGCACCGGCTCTACGTTTCACGGTATAGCTGGTTGCGCCCAGCGTCGGAGACCAGCTCAGCTTCACTCGGCTGTCGCCAACTGTGGCGGTGAGGCCGCGTGTTGCAGTCAGCGCGGCCATTGGTGCCGGCGCAGCCAACGTAGTACTGGCCGTCCCGATCACCGGGTAGGCATTGTTGACCAGCTCGACAAACTGGTTGTGGAACCACGCACCGGAAATCGGTGCGCCTGCCAGGGCGCCGGTCAACACGTTATCGGCGGTCGTATAGGTGGGGTCGCACATGCGGTCGAAGCCTTTCCCCTCGTTGTTGGGAATGAGGGTGCTGGAACCATCGGATTCACCCGGCGGCTTGACCCACGCATACGCATCCAGATGCGGGGCTGGCGCCGCGACCGGCAGGGCACCAATGCCTGCACCACTTTGATTACACCAGTTGCCGCGGTGGAAACGACGATCGATGCGACCCACATTGACGTACGTGTTGATATCGCTGCCCGACGCGCCAGTGGGGCGATTCGGCCCACCCCACCCGTTGCGGCCCGTGTCGATAATGAAACCGATCGTGCCTGGCCAACCCGCGCTGACGAAACCGCTATACAACGCCTGGGTAAAATCGGTCTCGTCGAAATAGGGATTCCATTCGTAGTATTTCGCCGATTTGATCGGCTGCCCATTCACGCTCAACTCGGGATTGGGCAGGTTGGGCTCGCTCAGCGGCGTGGTGTTTGCAGTGTTGGTGACAAACCCGTCCACGCTTGCCAGCCCTGCGCTTGTGCCCTGAACCACTCTGGTATACAGCGAGATGGTCGGGCCGCGATTACTGTCCCACCCCAACCAGCCGGAATGGCCAATATCCAGATAATTATAGGTATTTGGAATGGCATGCAGCTTGTTGATGGCGTACTTGATGCCCTCTTCATAAATCCCGGTGGAGTTTGCCAGCGCACAGCGCATATCGTTTAGATTGGTCACCAGATTGGGCAGGCTATCCGGTTCGATCACATTGACGATGCGGATCTCCTTGTATTTCGGATCTGCAAACACGGCGGCAATGACGTCGATGTATTCCTTTTTGTAACGCTCCAGGGCTGCCTGGATCAAAGGCAATTCGCCGTTGGAGGCCAATGCGTGGCAATCACGCCCAGGCAGGTCATAGATCACAAAGCTGGCCGTGATGGGCGTATTTGCTTTTTTCTGTGCCAATGCCGCATCCAGATGGGCTCTCAGGCCGAGACGGCCTGCATTTTTCGAACCGCCAGCGATCGCATCGATACGATCCAGCCAGACTGCAGTGGGAAGGGTCTTCACCACGCCCATCTTGGCCTTCAGCGGCGCACCGTTCACCTTCGCAATCGATGCATCGACCTTCTTTGCGTAATCAGGATTGACATAGCCGGTCGCACCGACGAAAGGGTTATCGACATGCACCTGAGCGCAAACAGTTGCCACAAGGAATGGATTCACAACCAACAGCGATAGCGCCATCGTGCGCTTGAAGTGACGACGGATGCTTTTGCTGGATTTCATAATATTCACCTTGGTTTTTGATGGGTTTTATGGGATTCGAATACAGCACTGCCTTTGGTGGCCTGCGATCCTTCCTTCGTTGAGGCATCCATTAGAGATTTCTCAAGCCAAGCAAAACCACTCCATCAGCGCCAGGCCGAAGAGATTTGCATGGCAACAATCGGTGACGCCCAGGCAGGAACTCAGACCACATGGCCTGCCCTGCTTTCTGGAACGATTCACCCAAGCCCTCAGCGTCTGTAGAGACAAACAGCGACATCACGCCATTATCTTCGCGGCCGTTGCCTCTGTGATGTGCGGAGTATCTCCAGGGAGCGAATGAGCGAGCAGCATTGCTGCTGTGCCTGCGAGTGGTGCTGGACTCGCCATGCGGAAACTACGCCGCATACCTGGTAGACGCAATCGTCAAACATTGCGGTTGAACACAGATCCAGACACTGGCCGCAGCGGCATTTCAACTGCCGGCATTACTACGCAAATGTATGTGCCATCACGCACAAAAAATGGCCGCATCGCTTCCCGACGATGCGGCCGAATGGGAGGGTGCCCGACGTTTCCGTCGGGCGTACTGCAGCGCCGCAACTAACGGCGACGGGAAGAAGACGCAATGGCCGCTTGGAGAGTGACAAGCACGAAACATGTGCGACACAGCGCGCGGGTGCGCTGTGTCGCACAACGATGCAACCGAATCAGAAGCGCAGACGCAGACCTGCGTAATACCGCCGCTCGAAGATGTTCTGATCGAAGTAGTGGTTGGTCCACTGCGCGTAACGGCGTTCGCTTTCGCCGGTGAGGTTGGTGGCCTGCGCGTAGAGCGTCAGGTGATCGTTGACGTCGTAGCTGAGCGATGCATCCAGATAGCCCACATCATCGTTCCAGATCGCCAGCTCATCGCCCCACGCCGAGCTGTTGACCTGACTGAAGCGCTTGCTGCGCCAGTTGTAGGCCACGCGCGCCTGCAGCTTGTCTTTCTGGTACCACAGCACCGCATTGGCCTGGTGCTTGGAATTGTCGCCGATCGGCAGCGTGTTGCCGTCGATATCGGTGTTGTCGGTGTCGGCATCGGAGAAGGTGTAGTTGATGTTGGTGCCGAAGCCGCTGAGCCAGCCGGGCAGGAAGTCGAAGGCCTGTTGGTAGCCGATTTCGAAGCCCTTGATCTTGCCGCCGCCGCCGTTGACGATGCGCTCGACCGGCCCGCCTGCGCGTACCACACCGTCCGCATCGGGGAGCAGTTCGATGTTGGTGACGGTGGTGGGGAACGACTTCACATCGATGAGGAACGCACCCACGCTGATCAACGAGGCATCGGCGAAATACCACTCCCACGAGGCGTTGTAGTTGGTGGCGCGGTACGGATCCAGATCCGGGTTACCGGAGCGTCCGTTGAGGAACAACACCGCATCCGAAGGCAGCGAGGGATCACGCGGCGGCGTGCCATTGACTGCATAGAAGCTCACCAGGCCACGCCCAAGATCGGGCAGATCCTGACGCGCCACTGCCTTGTTGTAGGCAAAACGCAGCTTCTGCGCATCGCTGATGTCCAGCGACAGGTTGGCGGTGGGCAGCACGTCGGTGTATTGGCGGTTCAATCGATTGGTACCGATCGCCGGGCTGACACCGTTCCATTCGACATTGCCGATAAACACATTGCCGCTGCTCAGATACTGATCGATCGCCAGCTTGGTCTGCACGATGCGGGCGCCGATGTTCGCCGTCCACGGCACCGCACTGCCGGTACCGCCTTCCAGATTGGCCAGAAAGTACGCCGCGGTGCTCTTTTCGGTGACCTTGTACGAATCGGAGGCCTGCTGGTACGCCACATTGCCCGGGTACAGGCTATTGAGATAGGCCACCGGGTCCTTCATGACCTGCGGGTTGATCGCCGGCAGGCCTTGGCTACCCAGGCCGGTGACCTTGAGCGGATCGAAATCGTTGAAGTACGCCCAATAACCGGGAATCGAATTGAACGGCAGCAGGCGCGCTTCGGAGACACCGCTGCAGGTATCCACGATCAGTGGATCCTTGAAGTAATACAGCGAGCGGTTGGGGTCTGCGCAGCCGGTCGACACCGGCGAGAGATAGCGATAGGTATCCAGCTTGACCTCGCGCTCGCCATAACGGATGCCGAACTGGAAGCCACGCACCACGCCCTCGTCGAACTCGAAAGTACCGTCGGCGCGGAACGCATCCATCGTCGCTTCGATCTTGTTGCCCTGCGCCCAGGTGGACATCAGCTGCCAGTTGTCCGGGTTGGACACATCGGTGCCGAGGTTGACCGCCGGATAGGTGCCACGGAAATCCACCGAGGCGTCCACGGTTGGCAAGCCATTGGCGTTTGCCCATTGCGTCACGCCGCCGGCGCGGGTGATCTGGTCGCCGCGCGTCACCACCGCATCGGCACGCGCTTCGTCGTAGGTGCGCTCGGCATCGCCGTGCACCCAACGGAACGATGCGCGAAACGGGCCGCCATCGTCGAAGCGCAGTTCCAGATTGGTGTTCAACGCATTCGAATCGGCCACACCGGCCATGGAATGGGCTTGAAAACGGTTGTAGCGGAACTGGCCATATTCAAGCACGCCATTGGGATCGACTATGGAGCCGGGCTGCAGCTGATTGGTTGCCCAGCCGGTATGCAGCTGCGCGGCCACGGAGGTGTCCTGATCTTCGAGTTTGGTGTAGGCCGCATCGGCCAATACTGTCCACGAATCGTTGATGTTGAACTGGAACGAGCCGTTGATGCCGGTGCGCTGGCGGTCGGTGCTGCGGTTGTCCAGTTCGGTGGCGACCCAGTTGTAGAAATAGTCGCGCGGCAGGTTGGACGGATCGGTATTGCTGCCGATGCGCCCGTCGCCGTTGAAATCGAAACCCACATTCTGCTCGGTGGATTTCTGCGCGCCATTGGAATACACGCTGGGATGCTTGTTCTCCAGCGTGGCATCGGAATACGACACCGCCAGCAACGCGCCCCAACGCTCGGTGCGGAAACTGGCCAGGCCCGAGTACAGTTCGTTGAGTTCCTGCACGCGGTCGCCGTAGGAGCCTTCGGCCTGGCCGCTGAAGGTCCAGCCTTCGGGCAGGTCGAACGGGCGCCGTGTCTTGAGCGAGACGGTACCGCTGATGCCGCCATCCAGGTCCGCGGCGGTCGGCGATTTGATCACGTCCACGCCGCTGAACAGCGTCGGCGGGATGTCGACGAAATCCGGCTGCGCGCGGCCGATGTTCGGCTGGCCGTACTGGTCGCCGCCACCGGCGCTCAGGTACAACTCGCCGTTCATGGTGGTCTGCACCTGCGGCATGCCGCGGATATTGAGCTGCGAGCCCTCGCCGGCCGAACGCCGGATCTGCACGCCGGGCACACGTTGCAGCGAGTCGGTGATGGTGACATCGGGCAATTTGCCGATGTCCTCGGCAGAGATCGAGTCGATGATCTGCGCGGCGGTGCGCTTGTTCTCGATGGCCTCGGCCTGCGCGCCGCGCACGCCCTTGACCATGACCTTGTCCAGGTCGGTGACCCCGGCGGCAGTGCTGGCGTCCTGTGCATTTGCGCTGCCGGCCAGTAGGGTGAGTGCAGCCGCGAGTGCGGCGACCAGTGGGGTGTGGCGGGTGTTCCAATGCAGCTTGTTCATGGTCCCCTCCCAGGGATGACGACAATCCACAACCGTTTCGAATGGCATTGCAGCAACGGCAATGCGGTATTGGCTGACGCGCGATCGGCGCATCAGTGCGACCGCCGTGCGGGCACGGCGTGGCAACCTGTCGGCGCCGCTACGGAAGCCCGCTGGCGACGCCTGTTGATGGTTCGACATTCCAGCCGCGCACCTGCAGCGTGGCGTTGCGCAGGCTCGCCGCGGACGGGCCGCGAATCTCGACCTCGCGCTGCTCGCCCGGCACCAGGCTGAGGTAGTTGTCGCTGTAGTACGCCGGCAGGATGCGTTGGCCCTGCGCGTCCACCAGGGTCAGCTTGGTGTTGAGCGCCACCTGCTGCGAGGCATTGCGCACGGTGGCGCGCAGCACCGGCTCGGCACCCTCCTGTAGTTGCGTGCCGAGCTGCACCGGCACTGCCGCCAGCGCATCCAGGCCACGCATGGCCGCCGCATCGCGTGCCACCCAGTAGAAATTGCGCGAGCGCACGACCGCATCGCGATCGAGCAATTGCAGCCGCACAAAGCCCAGCCCGTTGGTGTCCTTGAGCAACGGCGCCAGGTGCAGCACCGGTGCCGAGACCGCAACCGGCGCGGCGTCCACGGCCTGTTCGCGCTGCTGCAGCAATGCGCCATCGATGCTGTAGACCTCTGCACGCACGCGCAGGCCACGCACCGGGTCGCTGGCATTGTTGACCACCACCACCTCGTGGCCGGGCAGGTTCATCTGCACATGCAGCATCTCTGCCGCATTGCGCACACCGTAGTAGGCCGCATGGGTATCGTAGTCGTGGCTGTAGATCTGCCACATGTTGCTGGGCCAGGCCGGATGGCTCATCCACAGCAGGCGCCCGCTGTTCTTGGTCCACAGCTGCGCGTTGAAGCCTTCGAAGATGGCGCGATGGGTGTCGTAGTTGAGCAACTGCGCCTTGCGCTCGAAGTCCTCAAGACTGGTCGGCGCACCCAGCTTGTCGGTGAGCGAACGCATGAAGCTGGCGGTGTCGCCGTTACCGGACTGGTGCCAGTCGTGATAGGCCCAGGCATCGCTGATCGGCCACTGGTCCTGCGCCGCCGGGACGGAGGCCTTGAACGACTCCAGGGTGGAGAACGAGGGCGTGCCCACTTCCACCGAAAAGCCCTGCGCCAGAGCGTTGAAGTACCCCACCGGCTCGCGGTAGTTGTACGGGCCGCTGCCCTGCAGGTTGACCTGGTTGGAACTGCCGGTGTACCAGCGCGTGCCGTCCAGTTCGGCCACCAGCGCGTCCAGGCCTTCGTTGAGGATGGGCGCGGGCACGCCTTCGTTGCGGCCGAACCACAACACGATGGACGGATGATTGCGGAAGCGCTTGATCACCTCGGCGGCATTGTCCAGGAACAGCGCCGCGTCGGCCGGCTCCATGTTGTAGTTCTGGGTGGACTGCCAGAAGTCGTTGAGCACCAGCATGCCGTATTCGTCGGCCAGCTCGAAAAAGCTTGCTTCGGTGTTCTGCCCCACCCAGTTGCGCACCACGTTGAAATGCGCGTCGCGTTGCAAGCGGAAGTACGGCTCCAACCGCTCGCGTGAGACGCGCTTGCGCCAGTCGTCCATGCCCCAGTTGCCGCCCTTGACGGCAATGCGTACGCCATTGATGCGGATGGCCAGGTAAGGCGCCAGCGCGTCATCGCTCAGCGGCGTGACTGCCGGCGATGCCTGCGCGCCGGGATAGAACGATTGCGCATCGCCACCGGGCACGGGGCGAATCGCACTGTGGCGGGCATCGACAATGCGTTCGCCACGCTGACGTGCCTTGTTGAAATCCACCAGTACACGGCGCAGCGCACCGTCCTGGTCGAACAGCGACAGCTCGTAACTGACCTCGCGAATGCCGAAGCGCAGCTGCTGCATGTCCGATGGCGTACCGGCCACTTCGACGCTGGCCTGCAAGGTATACAGCGCAGGCTCGCCATAGCCGTTGGGCCACCACAGGCGCGGATTGGCAATGACCAGTTCCGGCGTGTCGGCGGCGCTGAGCGTGAGCGTGGTACCACCGGCCGGCACGTTGACCTGCCGCTGGATGCGCACATCGCCGACGGCCAATTGCAGTGTGCCCTGCACCGCTGCGGCACTGTCGTTGCGCAGCGGCACGCTGATTTCAAGCTCGGCACGCCGGTGATCCGGGGCCAGCCGCGTCGTCACCACCCGGGTGTCGCCAAGCGCCAGCGGCCCGGTGGCGTGCAACTGCACGTCCTGCCACAGGCCGGCGTTGCGATCGCGTACCGCCGGAATCCAGTCCCAGCCTTCGCTGGCGATGAAGGTCGGCCCGTCCAGCGCCTGCACACCGCCGTTCTCGCCCACGCCTGCAGTCATCGATTGCTCGTGCGCAATGCCGGGATGCGGCGGCGGCGAGATGCGCACTGCGATGATGTTGCGGCCAGCCTTGAGCTGCTTGCTGACATCGAAGCGGCCGCGTGCGAATGCACCGCGCGTACGCCCGACCTGGGTGCCGTTGACCCAGACCTCACCCGCGTAGTTGATGCCGTTGAACAGCAATTCCAGCCGCTTGCCCTGCGCTGCAGCAGGCAGATCGAAATGGCTGCGGTACCACCAGTCCTGCCGACTCAGCGACTCGGGAATGGCCATGTTGTTGAGACCGATATCCGGATCCGGATACACGCCGCGATCGACCAGCGTGGTGAGCACCGTGCCCGGCACCGTAGCCACGTGCCAGGCCGCGGCGGCGCCGCTGTCATCACCGCGCGACAGGCTGGCGCCCGTGGCCTGCCCCAGCTCCGGCGCCGCAGCCAGTTCCCACACGCCGACCCGCCATGCCGCTACATCCAGCGGCTGCAACGCGGGCCTCGGTTGTACCGGCTTGGCGACCGGCGCAGAGAAGGCCGCCGCACTGCGTGGCAGCGTTGCGGGCGCCTGCGGTGCGACCTGGCCAGCCATCTGCCTGACCTGGACCTGCCAGGCCGGCGAGGCGTCTTCGAAACGCTGCAAGGCCTGATCCGGCGCCTTGGCCGCAAGCTGCGCGATGGCCGGCGCATCCAGTGCAGCGGAGTGCGCGAGAAAACCGGCAATCTCGCCACCGAAATGCTGCGTATAGGCGGTGGGCTGCTCGCGCGGACCGAACATCAGCACGGGCGCGACCGCGCTCTGGCGGACCGCGCCACTGGCGACCTGACGGCCATTGGCGTACAGCGTCAACCGCCCCGATCGCGCCACTGCAGCCACCTGCGTCCAGGTCCCCGCAGGCAGCGCCTGCTTGCTACGCAGCACGGTATCGGCGCCCTGCACGAAGGCGAGCCTGCCGTTGTCGATCGCGAAATAACGCCCGGCCGATTTCGGATCGCCCAGACCGGCGATCAATGCCGGGCCGGCATTCGCACGCGAGGGACGCACCCAGCCGGACATGCTCCAGTCTGCGTCGGCAGCCAGCAACGGCGCATCGACGGCAAGCTTCTTGGCCAAGCCCATCCCGCCCGCCAGTACGCGGACATCGTAGGGACCGGGCGATTGCACGTCGACGGGCGCAGCCTCCACTGCAGCCCAGGCCATGCAACCACACACCACCCACAGCGCTCCACGGCGGAACGCCTTGCGAACCATCAGCATTAGAGGCCTCTCCCAAGCTCTACTGCCAAGCAACGGTGCACATCACTCGCACGCAACCAACAAGACGACTCGCAGTCGTGGTGTCGCTTGCTCTCGAATGATGCCGCCCGTGGCTGCCGCCCCTGTTTCAGCGGCCATGGTGCGAGGTAACGTTACCCCAGGTAGATACCGACAACAACCGTTCTGCGTTAGGGTTGGCGCTCCCAGGAGGAGGGACTCATGCGAAACCTGATCCATTCCGCATTACCGGCGGCATGCGCATTGCTGTGTGCGATTGCACTGCCTGCAGCTGCGCAGCGTTTGCAGGTGCAATCGCCCGATGCGCGCACGCAGGTGGAATTCACGCTGCGCGACGGCGGCGTGCCCAGTTATCGCGTGCTGTATCGCAACAAGATCGTCCTCGACGACGCGCCGCTCGGGCTGGATCTGGGCAGGGCCAACACCCTGGGCAAGGCGATGACGCTGCAGGGCAGCACCCCCGAAACACATGACAGCCGACTCGAATTACCCGTGGGCAAGACGCGTCAGGCGCGCGATCGCTATCGTCAATTGCGCGTGCAGTTGTCCGACCCGCAACAACGACGCCTGACGGTGGAATTGCGTGCCTACGACGACGGCGTTGCACTGCGTTATGTGCTGCCCGATGCCGGTGAGGTGCGAATTCGCAATGAGCTCACCAGCTTTGCGTTTCCGAGCGATTACCCATGCTGGACCTTGAACCTGGGTCGCTTCGGAACCAGCCACGAGGGCGAATACGATGCGATCCCCGCATCCCGATTGCGCCCGCACAATCTGCTCGAGTTGCCGCTGGTCTGCCAGACCGATGCCAGCGGCACCACGCTGGCAATTGCCGAGGCCAACCTGCGCGATTATGCCGGCCTGTATCTCACCGGCCGCGAGGATGGCGGCCTGGGCGTATCGGCAAAATTGTCGCCACGCCTGGACAACCCCAAGCTGGCGGTCGACGTCGATGCCAAAGGCCGCGATTTCGCAACCCCGTGGCGGGTGATCATGCTCGGCGACAGCCCGGCCAGCCTGATCGAATCCAATCTGATTTCCGCACTCAACCCGCCACCCGCTTTCGATGCGAGCTGGGTGCGCGCGGGCAAATCGGCGTGGGATTGGTGGTCCGGCTCGCTGGCCAGCGGTGTGGCGAATCCGGGCATGAATACCGCCACGATCGAGCGCTATATCGATCACGCCCAGCAATTGAAACTGCAGTACATGTTGATCGACGACGGCTGGTATGTCGGCAGCACCGGCGATGGCCAGTACAACGTCGATGCCGATATCCGCAGGCCGGTGGAGCAACTCGATCTGCCGGGCCTGGTCAGCTACGCCCGTCAGCGTCACGTCGGGCTGTGGTTGTGGACGCACTGGCGCGCCCTCGACGCACATATGGACGAAGCACTCGCCTGGTACCAGCAGCTGGGCATCAAGGGCATCAAGGTCGACTTCATGGACCGCGACGATCAGCAGATGGTGGATTTCTATCACCGTCTGCTCGCCAAGGCCGCCGAGCACAAGTTGCTGGTGGATCTGCATGGCGCCTATCACCCGACCGGTTTGACCCGTACCTATCCCAATTACCTCACGCAAGAAGGCGTGCTCGGCGCCGAATACAACAAGTGGACCACGCGCATCACCGCAACCCACAACCTCACGCTGCCGTTCACGCGCATGTTGCTCGGGCCGATGGATTACACGCCGGGCGGCTTTCGCAACGTGCGCCCGGCCGAGTTCAAGATGCAGCACATCGCGCCGCAGGTGATGACCACGCGCGCGCAGCAACTGGCGATGTATGTGGTCTACGAAAGCCCGTTTGCGGTGGTGGCCGACAGCCCGGAGCAATACGAAAACGTGCCGGCAGCGCAGTTCCTGCGCGATGTGCCGGCAAGCTGGGATGAAACACGCGCACTCGATGGTGCGATCGGCGAGCACATCGCGCTGGCGCGGCGCAACGGCAAGGACTGGTATGTGGGTGCGATGACCAACGAGCAGGCACGCACGTTGCAGCTGCCACTGTCATTCCTGGGCAAAGGCAGCTGGACAGCGACGATCTATGCCGATGGCGACGCACCGACCGAGGTCCGTATCGACACGCGCAAGCTCACACGTAACGACACGTTGCAGCTCGCATTGGCAGCCAATGGCGGCGCTGCAATCAGGCTGCAAAAAAAGTAAGAACAGCCATGCTTATAGTGGCGTGACCATGCACACCTTTGCGCATGCGTGATGCGCCGTACGCAAGGGTGTGCATGACCATCGACATGGCATCCGCTTAGCGCATTACGCTTGCTGTGTGCCTGATGTCACGCAATGCGCGTCAGACGATCTATTTTTTTTCTTGGCAGTTAGGATGCGCACGCCTTCAACGCAGGCATGCGCCACCGAACGAAGCTCGGGACGCAACTGCGTACTGGGAGCACTGCCTGCACGCTGCGCCGCGTGCAGGCAGTTCCGTTCTGGCGTCAGGGGAAAAACACATATGACCTTCCGTTCTCATAGGCCGATGTCGATCGGCCGCGCCGTTGCTGCGCTCTGCGTTTGTGCACTGGCTCCCACCGCCGGCGCCGCCACGCTGCTACCGCCATCGATCTCGGCAAGCAGCGACCGCAGCATCGACACGCTGATGCCACCGCTACTGCGAACACCTGCCACCGCAAGTGTCGCATCCGTGCAACGCGATACGCTGCGCGCCTCGCCGTCGGCATCGCGTGCATTTCCGCAGGTCACACGCGACTTCAAGGAGTTTCTGGAGACGCAGGCGCAGCTCAGTTACGCCACGCGTGGCACCGCAGCCAAGGTCAGCGACCCCACCGCCTTCGCCGAAATGCAGCGCTATGTATTCAACCGTTACAACGGCTTGACGGTGCTGCGCAGCGTGCAGCAGGACGGCAAGGTGTTCGACTGCATTCCGCGTGAGCAGCAGCCGGCACTGCGCGATGGCAGCGCGCCGGCGACGCCACCGACGATCTCAAGCACCATCGGTACGGTGACGCCGATCAATGCGGCGCAACGTTGCAATACCGGCAGCGTGCCGCTTGAACGCATCGGCCTGGCCGAGACGAGCAAGCATGCGGATCTGCGCAGCTTTCTGCGCGGCACCACCCCGCGCGCGATCGCACCCCGGCAGGCTGACGCCGTGCCGGCGGCGCAGGAGGCAGCACCGGTAACGCATTACTACTCCACGGTCTTTGTGGATACCGCCGGCGCACCGGTCACAGGCGCAGGCGCCGACCTCAATCTATGGGCGCCCGCATTACGCTCTGCCGACGAGACGCAAACCATCAGTCAGATATGGCTCGTCGGTGACAGCGCAAGCAAGCAGACGCAAACGCTTGAAGTGGGCTGGGAAATCCAGCCAGCCGCAGGCTGGGGTAACAAGCCCATCATTTTCATCTATTCGACCCAGGACGGGTACGTCAAGACGGGTTGCCATAATCTGGATTGCAGCGATTTCGTGCAGACCAGCACGCGCTCTGTCCTGGGTGCCCAGCCGGTGGCCGGATTCAGCACGGCAGGCGGCAAGCAGACCATGCTGGGCGTGGAATTCCAGAGGAATACCGACGGCAACTGGTGGCTGCGCCTGGATGGCGAATGGATCGGTTACTACAAGGCGGCGCTGTATTCGGGCGATCTCGCCAACGGACGCGTGGCGTACGTGAGCGCAGGTGGCGAAGTCTCGACCGACAGCGGGATAGCGAGCCCGCGTATGGGCAGTGGTCAATTTGCAGCAGCGGGCTATCGCCAGGCCGCGTTCCAGGCCAACCACTTCTATCGCGATGCGGCAATGGCCACCCATCCCGTGCAGCGCCTGTCGTCACTGAGCGTGGAGCATCCGTCTTGCTACACGCTGGCGATGGCCGGTTACACCTATCCGTATGCACTGGGCGCAGGCGTCACCCGCACCAGCTTGTCGCCGGAAATGCAAAACGGCGGCTTCTACTTCGGCGGGCCGGGCTGCACCCGTTGAGGTGAGGTGAGTCGATCGCGCGTACCGCTTCGGTGCGCGCGATCGATTACGGCAAGTCCACGCCTGCACACACGGCCGGGCGGGCGTCCTTGAGCTGGCGCACGCCAGTGGCGTCGAACTGCAATGCCGCATGCCTGGGTGCGAACGCAGGCCAGACCGGCAAGCCCTTGGTGTTGGGATTGCCACGCTGCACGAACGCGGCCCAATAGCGCTGCAGACTCACCGGCGGCTGGCCGATCGGCAGATCCTTGAACAGGAACGGCAACTCGGCGCTATGCGTCACCTGCCCGCCCGGTGCGGCGGTATCGAACACGTAATGCCACACAGGCACGCCGAGCGCGGCCTGCTGCTGCGCGACGGTCACTGCCGGGCAACGGAAGGTCAGATCGGTGGACAGCTGCATGGCCGCATCGCCCTGCCGGGCGGCACGCTGTGCCGCATGCATGCGCTGCGCCTGCAGTACGGCATCGGCCTGCGCAGGATAGTCGCGACGCAGCCGCGCCTGCGCGCCCTGCTTGCCGCCGTACTCCAGTTCCTGCACCACGTAGCCGATCAACAGCGGCACCTTGGCCTGTGCACCTTCGGCCAACAACGCGGCCGGCGCACGTGGCAGCACGCGTCCATCGACCACCGCCTGCAGCCAGATGTAGCCATCGTCATCCAACGCCGGCACATCCACATCCTGCCCGGCCTTGATCACCTGCTCCACCGGCAACGCGCGCAGCTGCGCCAGGCGTGTGGCAGGATCGTCGATGCCTGCGCGCTTGGCGATCTCCACACCCAGCGCGCGATTGTCCTCCAGCGAACGCGCCGGCAATCCGAAACCGGCGGTGCCGCTCTGCTCGATCGCCGCCGAAAACAGCCCACGTGCCAGCGGACTGAGCATCAGCAAGCCCACATCCTGACCACCGGCCGACTGCCCGGCGATGGTGACGCGCGCAGGGTCGCCGCCGAACTGCGCGATGTTGTCGCGCACCCACCGCAGCGCGGCGATCTGATCGAGCAAGGCGTAGTTGCCGGCCGCCGCATTGTCGCCATCGTGCAGTTCCGGCAGCGACAGAAAACCGAGCGCGCCAAGCCGGTACTGCAGCGTCACGACCAACATCTTCTGCGCGACCAGATTGGTCGGCAGATGACCATCCGCGCCGCCAGCCACATTGGCGCCGCCGTGAATCCACACGAACACCGGCAGCGGCTTGGCCGGTTGCAGCGTTGGCGTCTGCACTTCGACGTAGAGACAATCTTCCGTACCGCGCTTGGCCATGGCGTTGTTCCAGCCCAGCGCCGGCTGCACGCACGGCGTGGCCGCCTGGGTCGCATCGCGCACCTCCGACCAGGACGCAGCCGGTTGCGGCGGCCGCCAGCGCAGTGCGCCCAATGGCGGTGCAGCAAACGGAATCGCGCGAAACACCGCACTGCCGTCGTCCTGCCATTGTCCGCGCACCACACCGTGATCGGTGCGTACCTGTGGTGGTGCGGCAGGCGTGGACGCCGCTGCGGCATGAGCGCTGACGCTCACTGCGCAGGCGCTGGCGAGCACCCAGGCAGCCACGCGCATCACGGTGTTGCGCCCAACGTACGCGCGCGCCAGGCAGCCTGGAACACCGCAGTGGCCGAGGCCACGTTGAGACTTTCGACCTTGCCACTGCCGCGGATCGACAACTGCAGGTCGCAATCGCGCGCGAACTGGCGGTCCATGCCCTCGCTTTCCGCGCCCATCACATAAACCAGCCGCTGCGGCAGAGCGGCGGCGAACACATCTTCACCACCTTCCACCAGGGTGGCCGCCACCGCGAAGCCGGCCTGGCGCAGCTGCGCCATCGCCATTGCCGTCTCGGGCAGTTGCACCAGCGGCACCGCTTCGGCGCCACCTTCGGCCACGCGTGCGGCGGCGCCGGACAGGCCCAGCGTGGAGCCGGCAGGCAGCAACAGGCCGGCCACCCCGAAGTGCGCGGACGAGCGCAGGATCGCGCCGAAGTTGTGCGGGTTGCCCATGCCATCCAGCCACAGCGCCAGTACCGGCCCGGCCGGCAAAGCGGCCAGCCAGTCCTGCAACGGTTGCGGGGCGACGCGCAGCACCTCGGCCACCACGCCTTCGTGGTGCGTACTGGCAGCCAGCTTGCTGAGATCGGCGTCCTCCACCACGCGGTAGCCGATGCGCTGGGCAACGCACCAGGCCAGCAGGGCCTTGAACTGCGGAATGCGCGCCTGGCTCAGATACAGCTTGCGCAACGCCTCAGGGCGCGCCTTGAACACCGCCTGCACCGCATTGATGCCGTACAGCCGCACTTCGCGCGCGTTGCTCCCAGAGGTCGAAGACGCAGCAGGCGTGGCTGATGGTGCGTACGGCGCAGGCGCCTGCGCTGCGGGTGGGCGCGCTGCAGGTGCGCGCGGCGCGGCGCGGCCCCAGGGATTGTGCGAGGCGCCGGAGCTGCCCCCATCGCGCGGCGGGCGTGAGCCCCGTCCATCATGCTGTGTCATCGTCGTATCCAAAGTTCGTGGTGCTTGCCGGGTCTGCAGGGACCGTATCGCCCCTCTCCGCCACCAGCGGTGTTCGTCATCCTGCAGGCCGGCGCAGCCGGCGGTGCAGGAGCATGGCGACGATGGTAAGCCACTGGCGCAGCCAGCCGTACACGAGGCAGCCGACGCATGGCTTCCGAGTCCCTGCAGCCCGACACAACTCCGGTTGCGCTTGATGCAGCGCAGACTTATCGGGCGCTACGCCATGTCTATGACGGATCTGCGCGAACCGCAGCGCGCAAGCGTGCCTGGCCGACAAGTGCGCCAGCGCGCACAGTCGGCATCATTGCGGATCGGACGGCAAGCCCACCCGCGCGAACACGCACAGATCGTGCAGCCCATCCGGCTTCAGGATCGCGCAGCGGCTGGTGCCTTCTTCGACAAAATTGTTTCGCAGCAGCACCTTGGCCGATGCCGGATTGGTATCGAGGACGGTGGCCTGGACGCGATAGAGCGGCAAGGTCTGCATTGCCCAGGACACATAGGCGCCCACGATGCGCGTCATCCAGCCACGGCCCCAGTACGCACTGCCGATCCAGTATCCCAACTCGGCCGAGAAGCGTCGCTCGCCCTGTCCCGGACGCAGCGCGATCGTGCCGCAGGCCTGGCCATCGATCTCGATGGCCAGCACGGGGTGTTGCATGTCGACTACGCGTCCGGCCAGGAAGGCCTCGCCGTCGGCGCGCGTATACGGATGCGGAAAGCGCTCGCTCAATCCGCGTGGCACCAGCGGGTCGTTGGCGTGCCGCAGCAAGGCGTCCAGGTCGTGCTGGCGCCAGCGGCGCAGCACGAAGCCATCTCCGTGCAGCGTCAGTGATTCATCCATCGCTTCGGCCCTGGTGTGCGCAACATCGACACTGCCGATACTGCACACACAGGCCGTAGGCCGCAACTCAGCGCTTGGCGGTCTGCGCCTGCCTGAGCGCGGCGCACAGGCGGATGGTCTCGCCGGTCTGGGCCATACCACGGTCGGCACCGCTGAGCGTGGCCAGGCGCGGCTTGAAGAACGCATCCATGCGGTCGGCTTCTTCCACGCTGCAGCCGCCGGACGCGCCCAGCGCCGGCAACCCGCCGCCATCGAACGAGCCGCTGCGCTGCACGATGCGGTCGAAGTTGGCGGTGAACCACGGCCACATCGAAGCGTGCGAGCTCTCGTAACTGTGGCCGCGCGTCAGCAGGCTCTTCATCTCGCCCACCTTGATCGCATCGGTCAGCGCGAAATCACGCACCTGGGTGAGCAGCGCCGGGTCCTGCACCGCGCCCAGGGCGGCGATCATGGCGTTGCGCTGCGCCGGGTCGGCATGCGTGCGCAGCGCAGCGATCAAGGCCTGCACCGCCGGTGCGCCGCGGTCCTGCGCGGTCACTGCCAGGGCAGTACCGAGCAGATCCGGATTGGCTTTGGTGAAGTCCAGCGCGCCGTTGCCTCCGGCCAACACCGCATCGCCTTGCGCGAGCAGCGCCTTGCGCACTTCCGCGTTCTGCAGGCGCAGCGCGAACAGGCCAGCCAACGCCGAGCGCAAGCTGGTGTCGTCGATCGACTCACCGCTACGCCGCGTGTAACCCAGCTGGCGCAGACGCGGCAGATAGGCCTGTTCGGCCGCCTTGCGCAGTGCGCCGCGTTGGGCCTCGGTGGTGGCCTGGTAGCGCCAGATCCACACGAAGCGGTTCAGCAGCGCCGTGGACACATCGGCCGATTCGGACGGTGCCAACTGCTTGAGCGCTGCCAGCACCGCATCGCTGTCTGCATCGCCGTGGCGGTAGGCCGCATCGATCGCATCGGCATAGGCCAGCTGTTCGTTGTCGTCGAGCTGGCCGACCTGCTTGCCCAGTTCAGCCAGCTGCTTCTTGGGCAGACTGAAACGGTAGTAGCCGGCGCCACGCGCGTTCGGGAACACCCAGGTGTTCTTGCCGGCGCCGTCCAGCACGATGCTGCCGCTGCCGTCTGCAAGCATCTGGCAGGCCGTGCCGACCTGGTTCTTGCCCTTGCCGTACTTGACGCACACCGGCACGCCCCATTGCTGCGCGGTGGAGCCGGTGGAACCCAGCGGCAGATAGCGTTGCTGCTGCAGCTTGACCACGGTCTTGCCGCCTTCGCGGGCGAGCTGGGTCTGCAGATACGGCACGCCCGGCTGATTGAGGAAGCTGCGGAATGCGGCCTTGAACTCCTCGCCCTTGCCGGCGGCCTCGGCGATCGCATCGACCAGATCGTCGGCGGTGGCGCTGCCGAACTTGTGCTTGGCGATATAGGCGCGCATGCCTTGGCGGAACACGTCTTCGCCGACGAAGGCTTCGAACATCGCCAGCACCGCCGCACCCTTCTGGTAGGTGATGCCGTCGAAGGCGGTTTCGATATCGCCGTTGCCGGTGATCGGCTGGCGGATCTTGCGCGCGCTGACCAGGCTGTCGTTGTCCATCGCGTGCTGTGCGCCGGTGATGCGGTCCAGATTGGCGCGGTATTCCGGGTGCAGCTGCATGGTGATCTTCTGCTGCATCCAGGTGGCAAACGCTTCGTTCAACCACAGGTCGTCCCACCACTCCATGGTGACGGCGTCGCCGGTCCATTGGTGGGCCAGCTCATGCGCGTTGGTGTTGAAGGAGCGCTGCACGTTCTCGGCCGGCGAGTCCTTGTCCAGCAACAGCAGCCAGTCGCGGAAGGTGACGAACCCGGGGTTTTCCATCGCGCCGGCGCTGAAGTCCGGGGCCGCGACCAGATCGAGCTTGTCGAACGGATAACCGAAGGCGTAGTAGTCCTCCAGCGCGGCGATGATCGCCGGGGTCTGGTCCAGCGCAGGGGTGATGCGCGGGCCCTGGCCCTTGGCGGCGATGCCACGCAACGGCGTGGCGTTGGGGCGCTGCGGGGTGGCCGGCATTGCCGGCACATCCACTACATCCCACGGGCCGGCGGCGTAGGCGACCAGATAGGTCGGCAGCGGCACGGTCGGGGCGAAGGTCACCGTTTTCCAGCCCTTGCCGGCCGGCTTGGTCGAGGTGGCGATGGTGTTGGCCAGTGCCTGGTCGTCGGTGGGCACGGTCAGGCTGAGGTCGAACGGGGTCTTGAACGCGGGCTCGTCGAAACCGGGGAACGCGTAGCGCGCGCTGATCGGTTCCATCTGCGTCATCGCATAGGACTGGCCCTGATACTTCACCTGGTACAGGCCCTGCAGCTGCTGATTGAGCGGCGCGCTATAGACGATATCCACGGTGAGCGTCTGCGGCTGCAGCGTGCGACCGAAGTCCAGGCGCACCACACCGGCCTGCGCATCGGCTTCCACATAGCGTGCGGTCAGCGGCTTGCCTTTGCCCTTGCTCTTGGCCGGGGTGATCGTGACCTTGCTGACCTTCAATTCCTTGCCATGCAGCCAGAGGTGATCGGAGGCCTGCTTGAGCTGCACGCGGATGCTGGTGCGGCCGCTGAACTCGGTCTGGTCCGGGTCGATCTTGAACGACAGGCTGTAACGCTCGGGCACCGCCCAGGCCGGCAGCCGGCCGTTGGGCACCGGCTCGCCGGAGGATTGCGCCAGCGCGGTACCGCAGCACAGCGCAAGGAGGGAGGGAGCAAGCAGGCAGGCAAAACGACGCATTGGCGATTCCGGTCAGGGTAACCGCCGAAGTCGACCACAGCCGGGCATGACTGTCATATGACCTTAGTCATTGCGCGGGCTTGGCGCGTTGGTAACGGTGCGTGCGACCGCTGAGCCACGCAATGGCGCCAGGGCCAGTTGGCGCGGTCTACGGCACCGGCCACAGCACGAACATATCCACGACCAGCAGCACCAGCGCAATGGTGCCGAGCAGGGCCGCGCGCAGGATCGGGCACTGCCATGGAGCGATGTGTTGCGGTGGTTCGCCCGCCTCTGCTCGGTTCGCGCATGCCTGCATGGGAACAACAGCATCCGCTATAGACCGCTGCCATCTGCCCGGCGTCGCGTCTGGCCCAGCGAGTGCGGCAACATCGCCCGCACGCGACGCACCGCACTGCGGACAACGCTCAGCAGCCAGCAGCTGCCGAGGGATGATGATTGACCGAAGACAAGCAAGGCATCGCATGCACTCCTGTGATGGATTGCAACCTCTGGATCGATCACGCGGCAGTGCAACACGCATCTCCGACGACGTACCGGCAAGCCGCACGGCGTGCGCAACTGCATCGCATCGGTTTGCGTTGGCCTGGCATTGACGCATTCGATGGACACAGCGTGCACCGCGATGTTTGGGTTTTGTTTGCCATAGCGGCGCAAGCAAACGCAGTGACCACTGTCGATGACGCAGCATCACCGCATTATCGAAAACCGGCAGCAGCACCCACTGCCGGCATCGCTCAGGCGTGCCCACCCACCGACGGCGTCTGCGCCTCCAGGGTCTCCAGCTCGCGTGCCACCGCTTCGGGCGACTTGGTATATGGGGCGATCAAACTGTAGAACGCCGGCACCACGTACAGCGACAGCAACGTGGACAGCGACACGCCGAAGATCACCACCACACCGATGGTGGCGCGGCTGGCAGAGCCAGGGCCGCCGGCCACCACCAGCGGAATCGCGCCGACCACCGTGGCGATCGAGGTCATCAGGATCGGACGCAGGCGCACCGATGCCGATTCCACGATTGCCGCGTGCACGCTGCGGCCCTCATCGCGCAGCTGATTGGCGAACTCCACGATCAGGATGCCGTTCTTGGCGGCCAGGCCCACCAGCATCACGATGCCGATCTGACTGAACAAATTGAGCGTGCCACCGGTGAGCCACAAACCGACCAATGCACCCAGCACCGCCAACGGCACGGTGAGCATGATCACCAGCGGATGCGCGAAGCTTTCGAACTGCGCGGCCAGCACCAGATACACCACCAGCAGGGCCATGCCGAAGGTCAGCAATACCGCGCTGCCGGATTGCTGGTACTCGCGCGATTCGCCCTTCCAGTCCACCTGCGCGTACTCGGGCAATTCCTCGCGTGCGGTCTGCTGCGCCCAGGCGATCGCCTCGCCGAGCGGATAGCCCGGTGCCAGGCCGGCGCTGATGGTGATCGCACGCAAACGATTGAAGCGATTCAAGGTGCCGGCTTCGGCCACTTCGCTGAGCGTGACCAGGTTGGACAACGGAATCAGTTCGCCGCGGATCGAACGCACGCGGATGGCGGTGAGGTCTTCCGGCGCCATGCGGCCTTCGCGGCCGGCCTGCAGCATCACGTCGTATTCCTCGCCGTTGTCGACGAACGTCGTCACGCGGCGCGAGCCCATCATCGCTTCCAGCGCCCCACCGATCGCGGTCACCGGCACGCCCAGATCGGCCGCGCGCAGGCGGTCGATATTGACGCGCATCTGCGGGCGGGTTTCCTTGTAGTCGGAGTCGGGACCGACCAACCCGGGATTGGCTTCCATGCGCTGCAGGATGCGATCGCGCCACTGCGCGATCTCGGCATAATCCGGCCCGCCCAGCACCAGCTGAAACGGCTGCCCGCGGCTGCGCACCAACCCACCGCTCACCTGCGTGCGCGCACGCACACCACTGAGCACGTTGAGTTTCTGCTGCAATTCGTCGGCCACTTCGGTGGTCGGTCGCGAGCGCTTTTCCCAATCCTGCAAAAACACGCTGACCCGGCCGGTGTGCATTTCCTCGCTGCTGCCAAAGCCGCCGGGCACGCGCGGATTTGCCCGCACGATGGGCTTGTCCGGGCCCACGTAGGGGCCAAGGATGGCCTCGACCTGATGCATCTGCCCCACGGTGTAATCGAAGCCGGCGCCTTCGGGCCCATCGATCATGATCTGGAAATTTCCGCGGTCTTCGGCCGGCGCCAGCTCGGAGGGAATCCGGCCCATCAACCACGCGCTGGCACCCAGCGCCAGCAGCATCAACAGCGCGAAGATCCAGGTGCGATGCACATGCCGCTCCAGCGAGCGCCCATACGCGCCGGATACCGCCTGCATGCGGCCATCGAACCAGCGATGGAAGCGATTGGGTTTGGCCTGCCCGTGCGAGCGCAACAACTTGGACGACATCATCGGCGTCAGCGTGAGCGCAACGAACGCAGAGATCGCCACCGCCGCCGCCAATGCCACCGCCAGCTCGCGGAACAGGCGACCGGTATTGCCTTCCAGAAAGCCCACCGGCAGGAACACCGCTACCAGCACCGCAGTGGTGGCAATCACCGCGAAGGCGACCTGGCCGGTGCCGCGCTTGGCCGCCACCAACGGCGGCTCGCCCAGGTCGATGCGGCGCTGGATGTTCTCCACCACCACGATGGCATCGTCCACCACCAGGCCGATACACAGCACCAGTGCGAGCAGGGTCAGCAGATTGATCGAAAAATCGAATGCGTACAACGCGATGAAGGCGGCGATCAGACACACCGGCACCGTCACTGCCGGAATCAGCGCCGCACGTGCGCTGCCCAGAAACACCCAGATCACCACCAGCACCAGCACCACCGCCTCGATCAGCGTGTGGTACACGCGCTCCACCGCCGCGTCGATAAACGTCGTGGTGTCGAAGGCGACGAAGATGTTGGTGCCCTGCGGCAGCGACTTCTGCACTTCTTCGGCCTGCGCGCGTGCTTCACGTGCCACGTCCAGCGCGTTGGCGGTGGAGTTGCGCACGATGCCCAGGCCTACGTTGGGCACGCCGTTGCTCTGGAAATACGCGCGCCGCTCGGCCGAGGTCAGCTCCACCTTGGCCACGTCGCCCAACCGCACCACATAGCCGCCCTCGCCCTTGCTGAGCGGCAGCTTGGCAAAGTCCTCGGGCTTGAGATAACTGCGCTCCACGCGCAAGGTGAAATCGCGCTGCGCCGATTCGATGCTGCCGGCCGGCAACTCGACGTTTTCGTTCTGCAGCGCCGCTTCCACATCGGCCACGGTGAGTTCGCGTGCAGCCAGCTGGTCGCGATCCAGCCAGATGCGCATCGCATAGCGCTGGCGTCCGCCGATCCGCACCTGCGCCACGCCGTCCAGGCTGGAGAAGCGGTCCACCACATAGCGCTCGGCGTAATCGGACAGCTGCAGCGTGTCCATCGTGCTGGAGCTCATGTTGAGCCACAGGATGGGGTCGGCGTCGGCTTCGACCTTGGAAATCTCGGGCGGGCGCGCCTGGTCGGGCATGCGATCGGACACGCGGCTGACCGCATCGCGCACATCGTTGGCGGCCGCTTCCACATCGCGCGACTGCACGAACTCGATGCTGATATCGGAGGAGCCATTGCGGCTGCGCGCCTCGATGGTCTCGATGCCTTCGATACCGGCGAGCGCGTCTTCCAGCACCTGGGTGATGCGGCTTTCCACCACCGCTGCCGAAGCGCCGGTGTATTCCACATCCACCGAGACGATGGGCGGGTCGATCGCCGGCAACTCGCGCAACGTGAGCCGGGTGAATGACATCACCCCCAGCACGATCAGCAGCAGGCTCATCACCACCGCCATCACCGGGCGGGTAATGGACAGGTCGGAGAGTTTCATTGCGCCGCTGCCTGCGGGCGCGCCGGTGCGGGCGCGGCCTGATCGACCACCTTCAAGCCCGGACGCAGCTTGCCGGTGCCATCCACCACGATGCGCTCACCGGCCTTGACCCCTTGCAGAATTTCCACCTTGCCATCGCGGCGCTCGCCCAGCCGCACATCGGCGCGCTCCACGCTGCTGTCGGGCTTGAGCCGAAACACATAGGACTCGCGCCCCACCTGCACCACCGCAATCTCAGGGATCACCACCGCCTGCCGCGCCGGCTGGAACAGCCGCACATCCAGCAGCATGCCCGGGCGCAGCCGGCGATCGCCATTGGGGAAATCCGCCCGCACCGTCACCGAGCGGGTGGTCTCGTCGATCCGCGAATCGATCGCCGCCACCACGCCTTCGAACTGCGCGCCTGGGTACGCTGCCGCCGTGCCATTGACCGCATTGCCGAGTTGCACCAGCCCGAACTGCGACTCGGGCACCTGAAAGTCCACGTACATGCGCTCCACATCATCCAGCGTTGCGATCACAGTGCTGGAGGTGATCAACGAGCCCGGGCTGATCTGGCGGATGCCGAGCACGCCGGAGAACGGCGCACGCACTTCGCGGTCGGTGATCTCCGCCCGCATCTGCTGCACGCGCGCCTGCGCCGCATCGCGCAAGGCGCGTTGGGTATCGACGGTGGACTTGGCCACCAACTGCTGGCCAACCAGACTCAACTGGCGCCGATACAACTGATCGGTTTCTTCGAAGGTGGCCTGCGCGGCCGTCAGCGCCGCCTGCTGCGAATTGCCGCGCAGGCGCAGCAGCAACTGCCCGGCCTTGACCTCGTCGCCACTGTCGAAATTGACCTGCTCCACCACATCGCTCACCGCAGCGGTCAGCGCCACCGATTCGCGCGCACGCACGGTGGCGATCGACTGCACGGTCGAGTTCCAGGGCTGGGTGGTCACCGCCTGCACAGAGACCGGAATGGGTTTGGCAACGGCGGGCGCCGTAGCCTGGCGGCTGCAACCGGCCAACGCAGCGGCCAAGAAGAGCGCGGCGCAAAAGCGCGCGCTGGGCAGAACAAGCATCAGAACATCCTGGCGAGGTACGTCGAAAGTTTAACGACCTAGCCGCCAGGGTGTTGACAGAAAGGCGTGCTTTGCACCATGACCAAAGACCCTTGCCGTCGCCAGCGCGATGCGCTGGTCAACGTTCCAGTTCAAGAAACTCGAGCACATGGCGCGCCAGCGCCTCTACGTTCTCACCATCGGCGTGAAGATGGACCTCCGGCGCCTCCGGCGCCTCGTAGGGTGAATCGATGCCAGTGAAATTGGGAATCTGCCCGGCCCGCGCCTTGCGGTACAGCCCCTTCACATCGCGCGCTTCGGCGACCGCCAGCGGCACGTCCACGAACACCTCGACGAACTCCCCGGCATCGAAGCGCTCGCGCGCCAGCTGCCGCTCGGCGCGGAACGGCGAGATGAAGCTCACCAGCACGATCAGGCCGGCATCGGCCATCAGCCGCGCCACCTCGGCCACGCGGCGGATGTTCTCCACGCGGTCTTCGTCGGTGAAGCCCAGGTCGCGGTTGAGCCCGTGGCGCACGTTGTCGCCGTCCAGGATGAAGGTGTGATAGCCCAGCGCATGCAGGCGCTTGTCGACCAGGTTGGCGACCGTGGACTTGCCCGCGCCCGACAGGCCGGTGAACCACAGCACGCGCGGGGTCTGGCCCTTGATGCGCGCGCGCGCGGCGCGGTCCACGTCCAGATGCTGCCAGTGCACGTTGCCGGCACGGCGTAGCGCAAACTCCAGCGTGCCGGCGGCCACGGTGGCATTGCTCTGCCGGTCGATCAAGATGAAGCCGCCCAGCACGCGGTTGCGTGCATACGGCGAGAACGCGATCGGCTCGTCCAGCGCCAGATTGCAGTAGCCCACCTCATTGAGCTCCAGCCGCTTGGCGGCCAGCCGCTCCTGCGTGTTCACATCGACCTTGTGCTTGATCTCGCTGATGCTCGCAGTGACCGTTCGCGTGCCGATCTTGAGCCAGTACGGGCGCCCCGGCAGCAAGGCGGCATCGTCCATCCACAGCAGATGCGCGGCGAACTGGTCGGCCACTTCCGGCGGGTCGTCGACGGCGGCAATGATGTCGCCGCGGCTGATATCGATCTCCTCGCGCAAGGTCAGCGTGACCGCCTGGCCGGCGCGTGCGCTGTCTACCTCGCCGTTGGCATCCAGCACCGACGCCACCTGCGTGCGGCGCCCGGACGGCACCACCACCACGGCATCGCCCACCCGCACCTGCCCGGCGGCGATGGTGCCGGCGTAGCCACGGAAGTGCTGATGGGGGCGATTGACCCACTGCACCGGCAAGCGGAAGCCGCTGCCGGCTTCCGGCGTCTCCACGTGCACGGTGTCGAGATGCTGCAGCAGATGCGGGCCGCGGTACCACGGCATCCGCGCCGATGGGCTGGACAGATTTTCGCCAGCCAGTGCCGACAGCGGAATGCATTGCACATCGGCGATGCCCAGCTGCGCGGCCAGCGCGCGATAGCCCTCGGCGATGTCGGCGAAGACCTGTGCGTCGTAGTCCACCAGGTCCATCTTGTTGACCGCCAGCACCACGTGGCCGATACCCAGCAACGACACAATGTAACTGTGCCGGCGCGTCTGCGCCAGCAAGCCCTTGCGCGCGTCCACCAGCACCACCGCGACATCGGCAGTGGATGCGCCGGTGGCCATGTTGCGCGTGTACTGCTCATGCCCGGGGCAGTCGGCGACGATGAACTTGCGCTGGTCGGTATCGAAGTAGCGGTACGCCACATCGATGGTGATGCCCTGCTCGCGCTCGGCGGCCAGGCCGTCCATCAACAATGCATAGTCGATACCCTCGCCCTGCGTGCCATGCCGCCGGCTATCGCTTTCCAGCGCGGCAAGCTGATCGTCGAACAGCCGCTTGCTGTCGTACAGCAGGCGCCCGATCAAGGTGCTCTTGCCATCGTCCACGCTGCCGCAGGTGATGAAGCGCAGCAGCGGCTTGGCTTCGTGTTGATGCAGGTAGGCGCTGATCGCGCCGGGAATCGGGAATCGGGAATCGGGAATGGCAAAAGCGGCATCCTCGAACGATTCAGACGCAGCGAACTGCTGTTCCGATTCTCCATTCCCGATTCCCGACTCCCTGCCCATCAAAAATACCCCTCAAGCTTCTTCTGCTCCATCGACGCGCCTGGCGCATGATCGATCATGCGGCCCTGGCGTTCGGAGCTGGTGCTGACCAGCATTTCGGCGATCACCGCTTCCAGCGTGTCTGCGGTCGATTCGATCGCGCCGGTGAGCGGATAGCAGCCCAGCGTGCGGAAGCGCACCGAGCGCAGTTGCGGCGTCTCGCCGTCGTGCAGGGGCAGGCGGTCGTCGTCGACCATGATCCAGGCGCCGTCGCGCTCCACCACCGGGCGCGGCGCGGCGAAATACAGCGGCACCACCGGTATCCGTTCGCGGTAGATGTACAGCCAGATATCCAGCTCGGTCCAGTTGGACAGCGGAAACACGCGTACGCTTTCGCCGGGTTTGGTGCGCGCGTTGTACAGATTCCACAACTCCGGGCGCTGGTTCTTGGGGTCCCAGCGATGACGCGCGTTGCGGAACGAGAACACGCGCTCCTTGGCGCGCGATTTCTCCTCGTCGCGGCGCGCCCCGCCGATCGCCGCGTCGAAGCCGCCCTGCTCCAGCGCCTGCTTCAGGCCCTGGGTCTTCATGATGTCGGTATGCACCGCCGCGCCATGGCTGATCGGGCCGACGTCCTGGGCGATGCCGTCGGGGTTGATGTGCACGCGCAGGTCCACGCCGGTCTCGGCCGCGCGGCGGTCGCGGAAGGCGATCATCTCGCCGAACTTCCAGCGCGTGTCTACATGCAGCAGCGGGATCGGTGGCGGCGACGGCGCGAACGCCTTGAGCAGCAGATGCAGCAGCACCGAGCTGTCCTTGCCCACCGAATACAGCATCACCGGAGCCCGGAATTCGGCGGCGACCTCGCGCAGGATGTGGATGCTTTCGGCCTCGAGCCGATCCAGGTGTGACAGGGGCAGCAGAGTCATCAGGGTGTCGTGGGCGTCGGCGGGCAGACCAGCCGATGGTAGGGCAAGGCGCCGCAGTGTGTGCCGCAGGCCGCCCGCACCCAAATAAGCGGCCGGCATAACGCGATAACGGCTCATCCTTTCTGGCCGCGGCAACGCTTCCCTAACATCACTGGTCTCATCAACCGCCCTGGATCCGAATGACCGCCGCCAGTTCCGCGCTACCGCCCAGCCCCTTGCCCGACGAGCGCAAGGCGCTGCTGGAACGGTTGGTCGACGGCCTGGATGCCGCATCGCTGTGGTGGCTGTCCGGCTACACCGCCGGGCTGGCACAAGGCCAGCCGCCGCGCGCGCTGGCGGTGTTGCCGGGCGGCCAGCCGCACGCGCCGGCACAGGAAAGCCAGCGCCTGACCGTGCTGTACGGCAGCCAGACCGGCAATGCACGCCGGGAGGCCGAGCAGCTGGCAGCCGAGGCCGAGGCCGCCGGCCTGAGCGTGCGTCTGCTGCGTGCCGACCAGTACCCCACCCGCGAACTGGCCAGCGAGCGACTGCTTTACGTGGTCATCAGCACCCAGGGCGAAGGCGACCCGCCGGACGACGCGATCGGGCTGGTGGAATTCCTGGCCAGCCGCCGCGCGCCCAAGCTGCCCGAGCTCAAGTACGCGGTGCTCGGCCTGGGCGATTCCAGTTACGCCGATTTCTGCGGCATCGCACGCCGCATCGACGACCGCCTGGCCGAGCTTGGCGGCAGCCGCGTGCAGCCGCGCGGCGAAGCCGACCTGGATATCGACAGCGTCGCTGCGCCGTGGCGCACGCAGGCGCTCAAGCATGCACGCGAGCAGCTCAGGAGCGGCCCGCCATCGGCCACCATCACGCCGTTGCGCAGCAGTGCAGCCGCACCGGCGTGGTCGCATCAGCAGCCCTTCCCTGCGGAATTGCTGGCCAACCAGATCGTCAGCGGGCGCGACTTCAAGGGCCCGCAATTCCGCGTCTATGCACTGCCCGGCAAGCGCGTGCGTCATCTGGAATTTTCGCTGGAAGGCAGCGGGCTGAGCTACGAGCCCGGCGATGCGCTGGGCATCCGTCATCGCAATCCGCCCGCATTGGTGGATGCAGTGCTGGAGACGCTGCGCCTGGATGGTCATGCCGCGGTCACCATCGGCGAAGAGACTCTGGCCTTGAACGAGTGGCTTGCCACCCGACGCGAACTGACCAAGCTGTCGCGGCCGCTGCTGGCCGCACATGCCGAGCGTGCGCGCGCCGAGGAGCTGCAGACGCTGCTCACCCCGACCCAGACTGCCGGCCTGGCGTCGTTGCTCTCCGATCACCAGTTGATCGACGTGCTGCGACGCTGGCCGGCGGATTGGGACCATGGCGGCCTGCTGGCCGCCCTGCGTCCGCTCACCCCACGCCTGTACTCGATCGCCTCCAGCCGCAAGCGCGTGGGCGAAGAAGTGCATCTGGTCGTGGACGAACTCACCTACCAGGCGCACGGCCACGCGCATCTGGGCTCGGCCAGCGGCTTTCTTGCCGCCCTGCGCGAAGGTGACACCGCACCGGTCTATATCGAGCCGAACGAACGCTTCCGCGTGCCGGCCGACCCGGACCGCGACATTCTGATGATCGGCCCGGGCACCGGCGTGGCACCGTTCCGCGGCTTCGTGCAGGAGCGCGCCGAAACCGGCGCCAGGGGCCGTAACTGGCTGTTCTTCGGCGCCCAGCATTTCAATACCGATTTCCTGTATCAGGCCGAATGGCAGCAGGCCTTGCAGCGCGGCGAACTGAATGCCTTGGATCTGGCGTTCTCGCGCGACCAGGCCGAAAAAATCTACGTGCAGCATCGCCTGCGCGCGCGCGGCGCCGAGGTCTACGCCTGGCTGCAGGGCGGCGCGCATGTGTATGTGTGCGGCGCCATCGGCATGGGCAAGGACGTGCATGCGGCATTGCTCGACATCGTTGCCACCCACGGCGCACTCGATGCCGAAGCCGCCGCTGCGTATCTCACCCAGCTGCAGGTGGAGGGGCGGTATGCGCGCGATGTCTATTAGTGCCGGGAATCGTGAGTGGGGAATCGGAAATCGGTACAGCCCGCAACTGACCTTTCCTGGCAGACCAAGCCGCTTTTTACGATTCACCATTCCCGACTCCCGATTCCCATGACTCACTCCGTCGAAGACATCAAATCCGAAAGCCGTCGTCTGCGCGGGTCGCTGGAACAGAGCCTGGCCGATGCGGTGACCGGTGCGTTGCGTGAGGACGATCAGACCCTGATCAAGTACCACGGCAGCTACCAGCAGGACGACCGCGATATCCGCGATGAGCGGCGTCGCCAGAAGCTTGAGCCGGCGTATCAGTTCATGATCCGCACGCGCACGCCGGGTGGGGTGATCTCGCCCACGCAGTGGCTGGCCCTGGATAGCATCGCCACGCGTTACGCCAACCATTCGCTGCGCATCACCACACGCCAGGCGTTCCAGTTCCATGGCGTGATCAAGCGCGAACTCAAGGCGACCATGCAGGCGATCAACGCGACCTTGATCGATACGCTGGCTGCCTGCGGCGATGTGAATCGCAATGTGCAAGTGGCCGCCAATCCGCTGCTGTCGCAGGCGCATGCCACGCTGTATGCCGATGCCGCACGCGTGTCCGAGCATCTGCTGCCGAATACGCGCGCGTATTACGAAATCTGGCTGGACGAAGAGCGCGTCTCCGGCTCCGGTAGCGAGGAGGAACCGATCTACGGCGACCGTTATCTGCCGCGTAAGTTCAAGATCGGTTTCGCCGCGCCGCCGCTCAACGATGTGGACGTGTTCGCCAACGATCTGGGCTTTATCGCCATCCTGCGCGAGGGCCAATTGCTCGGCTACAACGTCAGCATCGGCGGCGGCATGGGCGCCAGCCATGGCGATGCAGAGACCTGGCCGCGCGTGGCCAATGTCATTGGGTTTGTCACCCGCGATCAGTTGCTCGATGTCGCCGCTGCGGTGGTCACCACGCAGCGCGACTTCGGCAACCGCGCAGTGCGCAAGCGCGCGCGCTTCAAGTACACCATCGACGATCATGGTCTGGACACCATCGTGGCCGAGATCGAACGCCGCGCCGGTTTCGCGCTGCAGCCGGCGCAGCGGTTCGCCTTCGAACACAACGGCGATCGCTACGGCTGGGTCGAAGGCGAAGACGGGCTGTGGCATCTGACCCTGTCGCTGCCGGCCGGACGCATCGCCGATACCGAGGCCTCTGCGCATCTGAGCGGCCTGCGTGCGATTGCACAATTGAACGTCGGCGAGTTTCGCATGACGCCCAACCAGAATCTGGTCATTGCCGGCGTGCTGGCCAGCGAGCGCGCGCGCGTCGATGCCTTGGTTGCGCAGTACGGCCTGGATACCGGCAACCGCGCGCCCACCGCACTGGCACGCGGCGCCATGGCCTGCGTGTCGCTGCCCACCTGCGGCCTGGCGATGGCCGAGGCCGAACGCTACCTGCCCGACTTCAGCGCGGCCTTGCAGCCGTTGCTGGAACAACACGGACTGGCCGACACCCCGATCGTGCTGCGCCTGTCCGGCTGCCCCAACGGCTGCTCGCGTCCGTATCTGGCCGAGATCGCGCTGGTGGGCAAGGCGCCCGGTCGCTACAACCTGATGCTGGGCGGCGATCGCCGTGGCCAGCGTTTGAACACGCTGTATCGCGAAAACATCACCGAAGCCGACATCCTCGCCGCACTCGAACCGCTGCTGGCGCGCTATGCGGCCGAACGCGACCAGGCCGGCGACGAAGGCTTCGGCGACTTCCTGCATCGCAGCGGCCTGATCGCCCTGCCGCCCTACCCCACCCACCGTCACCTCGACCTGGAATTGCTCGCATGACCGCGCTGCCTGCTGCATCGATCGCACCTTCCGCGCTGGACGATCTGGACGCGCTCAACGCGCAACTGGAAGGCCGGCGTGCCGACGAGCGCGTGGCCTGGGCACTGCAACACGGCCCGCAGGACGCGGCGCTGTCGTCCAGTTTTGGCGCACAGTCGGCGGTCACCCTGCACCTGCTCACCCAGCAGCGCCCGGACATTCCGGTGATCCTGATCGATACCGGCTATCTGTTCCCGGAAACCTACCGGTTTGCCGACGCGCTGGCCGACCGGCTCAAGCTCAATCTCAAGGTCTATCGCCCGCTGGTCAGCCGCGCCTGGATGGAGGCACGCCACGGTCGCCTGTGGGAACAGGGCATGGTCGGCATCGACCAGTACAACAACCTGCGCAAGGTCGAGCCGATGCGACGCGCATTGGACGAGCTCAATGTGGGCACCTGGTTCACCGGCCTGCGCCGCAGCCAGTCCGGCGGCCGCGCGCAGACACCGATCGTGCAAAAGCGCGGCGAGCGCTACAAGGTCAGCCCGATCGCCGACTGGACAGACCGCGACGTGTGGCAATACCTGCAGGCACACGATCTGCCGTATCACCCGCTGTGGGAGCAAGGCTACGTGTCGATCGGCGACTTCCACACCACGCGCCGCTGGGAACCGGGTATGCGCGAAGAAGACACGCGTTTCTTCGGGTTGAAGCGCGAGTGCGGCATTCACGAGGACATCTGAACACAGCAGCGCGTCGTGATTTCTTCGCGGAATTTTCAAGCGCTGCGGTGCGCTGAATGTTTCTGCTGGCGATCCCAAGGAGTAAGGCCTCGCCGCAGCGAATGCTCAGCGCGATGCAGCCGCAGACACGCCGCCCCTCATGGTGCTGCGATGCCAGTTTGATCGCGCTGCATCCAGTAGCGATCGAACAGCCACATCAGCAGCAACGAAAGTCCGACCAGCGGGAAGATCAGCCCGCAGATCGCCAGCAGCAGCATCAGACCGCGCAGCGTGCGTGGTTCGGCCGGCGGCGGCGGCACGCCCAGCCCGCCGGCCGGGCGACGCTTCCACCACATCACCGCAGCGCTCACGCACAACAGCACGATCGCCGCGCACGCCAGCAACAGGATCAACTGATTGGCAGTGCCGTATTGCTGGCCAAGGTGCACATTGATGCCCCATTCCAGCGCGCGTCCCACCGGCCCGTAATCGCGATAGGTCATGTCCAGCAGCACCGCACCGCTGTACTGATCCAGATGGATCACGCGCTGCCGTTGCAGATCGGCCGGATACACCGAGGCGGTATACACGCCGTTGGCGCCACGCGGCGGCGAAATGCTGTAGCCCGGCGCGATGCCGAGCGCATCGAAGCGCGCCATCGCCGCATCCAGCCCTATCGCACCATGACCGGGCGCAGCGACGCTGCCAGTTCCGCCGTGGGCTGCATGTTCCGACTGGCTTGGGTGTTCGGAGTGTTCGGAGTGTTCGGAGTGTTCGGAGTGTTCCGGGTGTCCCAAGTGTTGTGAGTGCGTTATGTGCGCTATGTGCTCCAGATGTTCTGCATGAGCAGGATGGAAGTTAGTCCCTCTCCCCTCGGGGCGATCAGGCACCGCTTGCGCGCTACTGGCGCGCGAGCCTTGGAGCGCCAGCGCTGCTGGTGCGGAGCGGGGGTTGGAGTGAGGGTCGACCGCACGCACCGCATCCGCATCCACCTGCGGCACACCCACCCGCCCGTCCTGCAAACCCTCATCCACCCCAACAGCTCCACGCCCAGGCACAACAGACTCCGGCACGCGCGCCTGCCGCAACGACCACGCCGGATCGGTCGTCTCGGTCAACCGCTGCTGCGACATCGGCTGCCGTACCCGCAGCCCAGCCGGATACCCGAAATCCTGCCCATTGACCCAGCGATTGACCTGCGCGCCCCACAGCCACGACCACGGCATGCCGGTCAGCGCCAGGAACAGCAACACCGCGCCCACACTCGCCCCGGTGACCGCATGCAGATCGCGCCAGAACAATCGTTGCGCCGGCTTGCCGCGCACGCTCAACACCCCGCCGCGTCGCCCGCGCGGCCACCACAGATACATACCGGTCAGCACCAGCACGATCGCCCAGCCGGCCGCCATTTCGATCAACCCGCGCGCATACGGCCCGATCAACTCCAGGCTGTGCAGCCGACGAATCGTCCAGCCCAGGGTGCCATGCTCGGGCAGCGTGCCCAGCACGCGTGCGCGGTACGGATCGACATAGACCACTTGCCGCATGCCGTGCGCATCGACCAGCCCGATCTCGGCGCTGGCATCGGCACGACTCGGCGTGGTGTAACGGAACAAGGTGCCGCCATCGCTGCGCTGCGCCGCATCGACCAACTGCTGCGCAGACATCCGCAGCGCGCCCACCGGCACGACTTTCAACCCGTGGTGCACGCTGCGATCGATCGCGTCCTGATACAGAAACGCCGCACCGGTCAGCGCCAGCCAGATGATGAAAGGCAGCACCAGCAAGCCGGCATAGAAATGCCAGCGCCATACCGCACGATAGAAGCGCCAGCGGCTGTCCTGACGCAGCTCGGCACCAACACCCTGAGCAGTCGATACGCGCATCAGAAGCTCCAATCCCACGACAGCGACAACGCACGCCCATCGCCCGGCGAATAACCGGAACTTCCGGTGTCGTACCACGCGTACACATACGCACGATCGGTCACGTTGCGCAGCTGCAGGCTGAGCGCGTTGCGCGCATCCACGTTCCAGCGCGCGCCCAGATTGAGCAGGGCGTAACCACCGGTGCGGCCCAGCGTATTGCTGCGCTCCAGATAATAATCGCCTTGCGCATTGCCCCAGGCGCTCAGCTGCACGGCCGAAGTGAGCTGCCATTCCAGCCCGGCAGTCGCCAGCCAATGCGGCACGTTCTCGATCTCCTTGCCGCGCGTGGCCGGTGCGCTCGGATCGGGTGTAGCGATGCTGGCCTTCTGCCGCGAATACGACAGCCAGGCCCGCCAGTGTTCGGCCGGCTGCAGATTCAGTTGCGCATCCCAGCCGCGCCGCAACGTGCGCCCCACGTTGGCCACATCGCCGACACCGGCCACGCCGTTCACTCCCAGAATGGTGGCGACTTCACCGGACGCGCGCTGTTCCCAATACGCCAGGCGCCCGTCCATCACCGCCGATGGCGCGAACTTGAAACCGGCCTCCCAGCCGTCGTTGATCGATGGGCCCAGATTGCCGGGCTGGCGACGATACGCGCCATCGCCGCTGCCGATCTGGAAGCTACGCCCCCAGTTGGCGTACATGCTGCTCTGCCCGACAAGCCGATAGCTGGCACTGAACTTGGGCTGCTTGATGGTGCCGTAGTCGTAGGTGGGCGCGTAGAGGCCGGCGCGCACATCGTGCAGCTGCCCATCGACGCGGTCGAGGCGATAGCCCGGCACCACCTGCAGGCGCTCGATCGGTGTCAGCACCGCCTGCACATAAGCTCCGCGTGTGCGCAGGTCGTAATCCCAATCGCGCAATTGCGCACCGCGCACGCGCGCCACGGTGCGGTAACGCTGCGACTGGTTGTCCTGCCACTGCGCATCCACGCCGGCTTCCAGGTTGGCGCTCAGCGCGCCCCAATCCGGCTGCCAGTTGCCACGCAACAGCAGGCCGCGATGGGTTTCGTCGGTATCGCGTTCCTGCTGCAGACCGGCTGCGGAAAACCGCACCCAACGCCGATTGCGATAGTCGTTTTGATAGGCCTTTGCGCTCCACTGCGCATCGGCACCGAGCGTGCCGTCCGCATGCAACGCGGTCTGTCGTAGCTGGCGTTCGCTGCGATCGTCCTGTGCATAATCCGGCGAACTACGCGGCGCCGTACGCGCGCTGGCCGCATCCAGATAGCCCGCTTCCAGCGCATGATTGTCGTAGTAACGCGTGGTGAGCCCGGCGCGGAACGCACCATCCGGGTCGGTGTAGAACCACTTGCCGGCCACGCTGCGCTTACGCGCGTCGGCATGGTCGCGATAGCCATCGGAATCGCGCCACGCCAGCACATAGTTCTGGCTCCATGCGCCCTGTTCGAAGCCCTTGCCCAGCTGCACCTCGCGCGCACCGAAGCTGCCGCCCGTCACGCTCAAACGGCCATCGTTACCGCCGGTGCGGGTCAGCACGTCCACGCTGCCGGCAATTGCATTCAGACCGTAGCGCGCATCGTTGGTACCGCGCACGATCTCGATCGCGCTGATGTCCTGCGCAAACACCGCATCCAGATACGGCATGCCACCGGCATTGTCGTTGCTGGGGATGCCGTCGATCAGCAGCTTCACTGCATTGATCCGCCCCTCGCCGTTGAAGCCACGGAACGAGAACCGCCCCGCATCGGTGCCCATGCGGAACTGGGTGACCTGCACACCCGGCGCGCGCATCAGCAGCTCCCAGCTGTAATCCACGTGCTGATCGTGCAGCAGCTCGCCGCCGATCACATCCACCGAACTCAGCACGCGCGCCGTGTTCGGACTGCGCTGGGTCTGGCTCACCTGCACCTTGCCCAGCGTCAACGCCGCATCCTGTGCCTGCACCTGGCAGGCAGGCCACCACACCAACGCCAACGACGGCGCAGACCACATCGTTTTCAAGAACCGCAGACGCATGACCAACCCTTCGCCGTGCCGGCACGGCAACACCGCCATGCGCCGCGGCATAGCAGCGGGCACAGGCATCACTTCAGGAAAGCGGGCCGTCCATGCAGCGGCAGGCGGGCACGCCGGAAGATCAGGCGTGCAATCAGCGCAACGCAGCGGACACCCCGCGATGGGGCCAGACTCACGCCTGCAGCGGCGGCCCACGTGCCCCGAGTGCGGCCCAGCGCACAACCGACCACGCCCGTGCATGGGTGTGCACGGGCGTCGGCGCCGACCGAAGTTGCAGCAGACACAGCACCAGCAGCGCCAGCCACGGCAGCAGGCGCGCAGCCAGCACGCAGTAATCGCAAGCTTCGCCGTGCATGCCGGCAGCGTGGTCGCCAGCTGGAGGCTCGGCTGGCGACGCGGCGCTGTCGTGATGATGCGCGGCAGTCTGCGCCGGCATGGCCTGGTGGCCTGCGTGCGACGACCCGCCTGCGTCCAATACCGGCCCGCTCATGCACATCGGTTCGACCGACTGCGCCTGGCTCCAACGGCTGATCAGCGGCGCCACCAGCATCAGCGCCACCGCCAGACAGGCAAGCAGGTGCAGCCAACGGTGATGACGGAACGAACGCATCGTGCGAGTGTAAGCCGCCGCCTGCCGCGCGGCGATGCCTGCGGCCGGTGCGCGACCGGATGTCGCACCCTGATGTCGCACTCTTGGGTCGTCGCACCCCCTTGGTACTGATCGTTGCTCCGCCGCAACACACCGCGCAATCTGCATCACGACATCGCAAACAAACCAAAACCCCACCCGCCACTGTCGAGGCCGGCAGTCACAGTTCCATCTACGAGCGTGATCGCACCCACATGCCAGCCCCTGCCATGCCCTATGCTTGTCGCTCTATTCCATTCATCCTGCGCGCGCATGAGCGTCTTGTTCGATTCAGCGGCTGAGCCCTTTCCCTGCGCGCCCAAACCCGCGAGCGAAGCGTTGCGCCTCCAGGCGCTGCGCAGCTACGGCATTCTCGATACGCCGCGCGAGGCGGCATTCGAAGACATCACCAAGTTGGCCTCGATCATCTGCCAGACCCCGATCGCGCTGATCAGCCTGGTGGACGCCGACCGCCAATGGTTCAAGAGCGAGCGCGGCATGGGCGAGCGCGAGACACCGCTGTTCAAGTCGATGTGCGCGCATGCGCTGCTCGACAACGACGTGCTGGTGGTGCCCGACACGCGCGAAGACATCCGCTTTGCACGCAACCCGCTGGTCACCGGCGAGGTGCCACTACGGTTTTATGCAGGTGCGTTGCTCAAGACCAGCGAAGGCCTGCCGCTGGGTACGGTCTGCGTGCTGGACCGGCAACCGCGTCAACTCACTGACGAACAGGTCGAAGCGCTGCGCGCACTGGCGCGCCAGACCATGGCGCAGCTGGAACTGCGCCGCGCGCTGCAGAATGCCGAGGAGTCCGACCGCTATCGCAGCCGACTGATGGCGATCGCCGGGCACGACCTGAAAACTCCGCTGCGCACTGCGGCCTATGCCATCGACAAGATGCGCCGGCACGCCAATGTCGATTCCGTTCCCACCCTGGTCACCGCACGCGATGCGATCGGCATGGTGGCACGCAGCCTCGACGAACTGGCCACGCTGGCCGCGGCGAGCAAGAGCTCCACCCCGGATCTGCAGCCGCTGGCACTGGAAGACGTGCTGCACGCGGTCCTCGGCGTATGGCGGCAACCGGCGAGCGACAAATGCCTGGCCTTGCGCCACGTGCCCACTTCGCTGCGCGTGCGCAGCCACGCCACGCTGCTGACCACGCTGATCGGCAACCTGGTCGGCAACGCGGTCAAGTACACCGAACGCGGGCGCGTGCTGGTCGGCGTGCGCCGCCGCCCCGGTTACGCCGTGGTGGAAATCATCGACAGCGGCATCGGCCTGAACCTGGACCACCCCGAACAGGTGTTCCAGGCGTTTCGCCAGGCGGATCCGAACAGCGAAGGGCTGGGCATCGGTCTATGGATCGTGCACCGCACTGCCGAAACCCTGGACTGCGAGGTGGATGTGCGCCCACGCCCGGCAGGCGGTACCTGTTTCTCGGTGCGCATCCCGCTGGCCTGAGCGCGGCAATGCGTCGCGCATAAAAAAAGGCGGACCCGGGCTCCCGACCCGGATCCGCCGCCAAGCACGCCAGGTCTCTCCCCAGGGACCCGGGTGCGCCAGCCGCGTCATCGCGCAGCCTCGCGCAATGGTGATGCGACAGCGCTGGCAACCTCTCGACGACACCGCCAAACAGACCGGCCATGCGATCACTGCATCGCCGGTCCTGCGCCGTCCACCCCTAGACGTCCGAAAGTGTCGCGTTATGGTTGCTATAAGGATTTACGACAGCGCAGCGCGCAACTTGATACGGGCCGATGACGCCGATCCGGCGGCCCTGACACGTGTAGGGAGAATCACTGACAGCGTGTTTCCGGGTTAGTGCGAGCCTGCGCGCAGGCTGTTGATCGCATTGAGATTTTTCGCAACCACGTACGTTGCAGTGCAGCATCCAGAGCAGGCACGCGTGCAACAGACGAAGCCGTCAAAGCTCAGGTTCGGCCGCATCCTGCCGCGCAAACCACTCGGCCGAATGCACCTCTTCGGCTGCGACCTCCAACAGCTGACGCAGCGCCGCCAGCGGAATCTGCACCTGGGTGTCGCCGGCCTGCACTGCCACCCATAACGCTTCGTCGTGCGGGTCGGCCAGTACCGTCAGCAACGCATGCTCGCGGCCGTCGAGGTTGGCCGACAGCTGCAACGACATGCCGCCGTCCTGATCGGGCGACCACAGTCGGCTGAAAGGCGGACGCAGTGGCTCGGTCAATCGCTCGGTCATCGGTTGCAGCGCCTCATAGTGGCGAACGGAGATCGCGCACAGCCAACCGGAATCGGTACACCCCGCGCGCAGACCGCAGTGTACGAACAGTCCTACCGATTCCGAACACCGACCGCCAGCATGACGCGGTTGCACGGTTGCGACGTGGACGTCCTTGCGGTGTGTCTCATACTGGTTACACATGCAAACGCCATTAGTGACCGGAGCATTCGCGTAAAACTGGCAGGCACCGTGAGCGGCGATAGTCGATGCGCAGTGCCGCATCCGGGAGCGGGACACGCCGGTACGCGCGCAAGCGCCCCTCAGTGACCGAAGCACTCTCACAAAACCGGCAGACGGTGGGTGCGGGATTGGCCTGTGCGCGGCCGCTGATCGGCAGGTAATGCCTTCGCTTTCCTGCAGAACATGCATCGCATCGATCCGGCAAACATGCAGCCTTCGATAGCCGCTCAACCAGCGCTCATGCGGCCGTCGCCAGCCGCTCAGCTGGTAATGGTCTGGGTCAGCGACTCCCAGGTCGGCGGCAGCGGCCAGTTCGGCGCCTGGTTGCCATCCAGCACACGGCGCAGATCGCGCTTGTCGATCTGCGGCGCCAGCACATGCACCAGATCCAGCGCGTAATCGCGCAGTACACGGTCGCGCGGCAGCACCGCCCAGGCGATGCAATCGGCAATGGGCGCCGGCGCCGGCCAGGCGCGCAGATCCTCGTCGTTGGCGCTGACCGCCATCTCCGCCACCAGGCCAACGCCCAGGCCGGCACGCACATAGGTCTTGATCAGGTCCGCATCCAGCGCGGTCAGCGCGATGCTCGGCTCCAGCCCGACCTGCGCAAATGCCCGCTGCAACGACGAACCTGGCCGCGTGGACGACTCGTAGCTGATCAACGGGTACTGCGACAGCGACTGCATGTCCGGCGCGGTGCGTGCCTGATCCAGCGGGTGGCCGCGCGGCACAATCACCAGCCGACGCCAGCGGTACAGCGGCACCGCAATCCCGGCGCTCGGCTCGCCACCGGCTGTGCTGACCACCGCAATATCCGCATCGCCCTGGCTGAGCAGATCCAGCGCCGCGCTTTCGGCGGCCTGCTGCAGATGCACGCTCACCTGCGGGTAGGCGTGCTTGATCTGCGCCACCGCCGGCGGCAGCACGAAGCGCGCCTGGGTATGGGTGGTGGTCAGGGTCAGCTGGCCCTGGCTCTCGCGGCGCTGGTTGGCCGCATAGGTGCGGATGTTATTGGCTTCCGACAGCACCGAACGCGCACGCTCGATCACTTCCACCCCTGCCGGCGTGACCGCGTCCAGGCTGCGCCCCTTGCGCACGAACAACAGAAAGCCCAGTTCGTCCTCCAGCTGTTTGAGCTGCTTGGACAGACCGGGCTGGGTGGCATGCACACGCGCGGCTGCCAGCGTGATGTTCAGCTCGGCATCGGCGATGGCGACCAGGTAACGAAGTTGGGTCAGCGTCATGGGCTTATATCCAAAAAAGCGCGAGGCGCCACAGGGACTCGACTGTAGAGGAGTTCTATGGGCTAGCTTATAACCGAACGCTATTTCCAGGGTGTATGAAGTCATTTCCGACGGCTATATGCCGGCGTTACGGTCTGGCCCTCCCTTCTCGATGCCCCTGCCGTGCCCCCTGTGTTCCCGCTCATTGCCGACCTGCGTGGCCGTGCCGTCCTGGTGGTCGGCGGCGGCACCAATGCCGAGCGCGCCACCGCCGGGCTGCTGCAGGCCGGCGCGCTGCCGTTGGTGGGCGCACCGGAACTCACCGCGCAATTGCGCAATTGGGCGCAGGCTGGACAGGTGCACTGGCTGGTAGGCGGGTTCGACCCGGCGTGGCTGGAACTGCCCGACCAACCGGTCTGGCTGACCATCGCCGCCAGCGAGTTGGCCGAACTCAACGATGCCCTACGCGCTGCGGCCACCGCGCGCCGCCTGCTCACGCACGACGCCAGCCCGGCCGTTTCAGCAGCGACACCCGCAGCTTCCCCTACGCCACGTACCGCAGTCGGCGCGCTGGCCCCCGGCAGCGTGACCCTGGTCGGCGCCGGCCCCGGCGATCCCGGCCTGCTCACCCGGCATGCCCTGCGCGCGCTGCGCCAGGCCGATGTGCTGCTCTACGATCGCCTGGTCAGCCCACAGATCCTGCGCCTGGCGCGTCGCGATGCGCTCTGCGTGGAAGTCGGCAAGGCCCCCCAGGGACACAGCACCCGCCAGGAGCAGATCCACGCGCTGATGCTGGAGCACGCCCGCGCCGGGCACCGCGTGGTGCGGCTGAAAGGCGGCGACCCGTTCGTGTTCGGCCGTGGCGGCGAGGAGCTGGAATTCCTGCGCGACCACGGCATCGCTTTCCAGGTCGTTCCCGGCATCACCGCTGCCATAGCTTGCGCCGCTTATGCCGGCATTCCGCTCACCCATCGCGACCACGCGCAATCGCTGCGGCTGATCACCGCGCACTGCAAGGATTCGCTGGACACGCTGGACTGGCAGGCGCTCGGCCAGGAACGCCAGACCCTGGCCTTCTACATGGGTGTGGCCGGGCTGGACGGCATCCAGCAACGCCTGTTGCAGGCCGGCCGCGCGCCCGCCACACCATTCGCGCTGGTGGAAAACGGCTCGCGCCCGCAGCAACGCGTGATCACCGGCACCCTTGCCAGCCTGGCCGCCACCGCGCAGCAGCACGCCGTTCGTGCGCCTGCCTTGCTGATCCTGGGCGAGGTCGCCGGGCTGGCCGCCAGCCTGCACTGGTTCGGCGCAGCGCCGTTGACCGCCCGGCCGCCCCCGCACTCACCCATCGCAACGCCCGACGCGCCCACACTCGCCCACGCAGCCTGATTCCGACGGAGACCCCATGGCCCTGTACGACAACATCCTCGACACCATCGGCCGCACCCCGGTGGTCAAGCTCCATCGCCTCGCACCCGCGCACGTGACCCTGTACGTCAAGGTCGAGTCGTTCAATCCGGGCGGCTCGGTCAAGGACCGCCTGGCGCTGGCGATCATCCTCGATGCCGAGCAGCGCGGCCTGCTCAAGCCCGGCGACACCATTGTCGAAGCCACCTCCGGCAATACCGGCGTGGCGCTGGCAATGGTGGCCGCCGCGCGCGGCTACAAGTTCGTCGCCACCATGGTGGAAACCTTTTCCATCGAGCGCCGCAAACTGATGCGCGCGTATGGCGCCAAGGTCATCCTGACCCCGGCCGCCGAGCGCGGCAGCGGCATGGTGCGCAAGGCCAAGGAACTGGCCGAGCAGCACGGCTGGTTTCTGGCCAGCCAATTCGCCAACCCGGCCAATCCGGCCTATCACCGCAACACCACTGCGGCCGAAATCCTGCGCGATTTCGCCGGCCACCGGCTGGACCATTTCGTCACCGGCTGGGGCACCGGCGGCACGCTCACCGGTGTAGGCGAAGTGCTGCGCGTGGCCCGCCCGGAAGTGCGCATCACCGCCACCGAGCCGGCTGGCGCTGCGCTGCTGCAGGGCCAGGACTGGAAGCCGCACAAGATCCAGGGCTGGACCCCGGACTTCGTGCCGGAAGTGCTCAATCGCGATGTCGCGCATGAAGTCCTGAGCGTGGAAGACACCGATGGGATCACTGTGGCCCGTCGCCTGGCCGCCGAGGAAGGCATCTTCACCGGCATCTCCGGCGGCGCCACCGTCGCCACTGCATTGCGCGTGGCCGAAAGCGCGGTGCCCGGCGCCGTCATCCTGGCAATGCTGCCCGATACCGGCGAGCGTTACTTCTCCACGCCGCTGTTCGCCGACATCAACGAGGGTTCCGACGACGATTGGCTGGCCGGTCTGCCCTGAGCGATACCGCGTTTATCCGCAACCAGGCCGCGCCTACAGCGCGGCTTTTTTGTGGGTGCAGCAGGTGGAGCGAGTGACAACCATGACGCAGCCGCCAGACATTCGCAGCCGCAACGCGCACTGCAACGTCCCCACTCCCGTCCATGTCAAGGAAACGTTAGGATGGCGGCCGTGATGCAGGGAGAAACGTGGTGAACAACCGGCCGTACGGACACAGCGACACCCGCACCTCGCGGGCGCCATGGCTGGTCAAGATCACCTCGCCTGCTCACTTCGCGCTGGCACTGGGCCTGGGTGCCTGGCTGCAAAGCGCGTTGGATCTGCCAGTGCCTGCGCCCCCCCTGTTGGCGTGGATCGAACTGGCCGGCGGCGGCATTGCCGGTCTCGGGCTGGCGCTGGCGGTGAGCTGCTTCATCCTGTTCGCGCGCCAGCGCACCACCATCATGCCCAGCGGTCATCCCTCGCGGCTGGTGCTGGACGGCCCGTATCGCTTCACCCGCAACCCGATGTATCTGGCGCTGGTGCTGAGCTACATCGGCCTATGTCTGCAGCTGGGGCTGCTGTGGGCGGTTGCATTGCTGCCGCTGCCATGGCTGGCCTTGCAGCGCTACGTCATCCCGTTCGAGGAAGCGCGTCTGCGCAGTGAATTCGGCCGCCATTACAGCGCCTATTGCGCGCGCGTGCGGCGCTGGCTGTAATTCTCGATCGCCGGTGATATCTGCGTTGCGATTGATCCGATCGATCGCAACGACACCTTCGCACAGCCGCAGCATGCGATCGACACGCGGCATCGACGTACACGCGCCGGGTGGTCGCAGCAGATGAGATGAATGGGCGATAGCGTGCCCATTCCGCAACGCGCGTCCCATCACGCGTTCCTCATGCAAATCCCTTAACTATCGCGCTATGAAGATCGAAGTCTGGCAAGGCGACATCACCGAACTCGACGTTGACGTCATCGTCAACGCCGCCAACGAATCGTTGTTGGGCGGTAGCGGCGTCGATGGGGCCATCCATCGTGCCGCCGGCCCGCGTTTGCTGGAAGCCTGCGAAGCGTTACCGCAAGTGCGCCCGGGCGTGCGCTGCCCGACCGGCGAAATCCGCATCACCGACGGCTTCGATCTGAAGGCACGCCATGTGTTCCACACCGTCGGCCCGGTCTGGCGCGACGGCAAGCACAACGAGCCGGAACAACTCGCCAATTGCTACTGGCAGTCGCTGAAACTTGCCGAGCAGATGATGCTGCATTCGATCGCCTTTCCGGCGATCAGTTGCGGCATCTATGGATACCCGTTGTATCAGGCCGCGCGCATCGCCGTGACCGAAACGCGCGATTGGCAGCGCTCGCACAAGGTGCCCAAGCACATCGTGCTGGTGGCTTATAACGAGGCGACCTTCAAGGCGTACCAGCAGGCATTGGCCGCCCAGGAAACTGCGGCCGCCTGAGACGCGATGCAAAGGTTGAAGTGACGAGCGCCGCGAGGCGCTCGTTGCGTTTTGGCAAGGCGACTGACGTGCAGTGCCATCACTGCCGCCGACAGTCTTTCAACGACTTCAGTGCCGTATGAAGGTGGGGCCCGGAATCGCGCCCGGTCAGCGCTGTCGCTCTTGATCGGGGCAAACAAAAACGCCGGCATTGCTGCCGGCGTTTTTTCGTCTTATCGATGCGACGGTCTTGCAGCCGTCATCAACCGATCAACCCTTCCACTTGCCCAGCGCGGCCAGACCGTTTTCCTTGGCGCGCTCATAGATGATCTGCTGCGCCTTGGCGAAGTTGCCGGTCATGTCCTTGGCCCACAACTTCAGTGCGGCCTGCTGCATCGCGCGGCCGTAGGAGAAGCTCAGCGGCCACGGCAGATTGCCGAGCTGGTGCATCTCGTTGAGGTGCGCGGTGGACTGCTCGTCGGTCTGGCCGCCGGACAGGAACACGATGCCCGGCAGGATCGCCGGCACGGTCGACTTCAGGCACATCACGGTGGACTCGGCCACTTCTTCGATGCCGGCCTGCTCTTCGCAGCCCTTGCCGGAGATGACCATCGAGGCCTTCAGGATGGTGCCCTCGAGCACGACATTCTGCTCGTACAGCGCGCCGAACAGCGAACGCAGCGTGGCTTCGGTGACTTCGTAGCAGGTCTCGATATCGTGGCTGCCGTCCATGATCACTTCCGGCTCGACCATCGGCACCAGGCCCTGCTCCTGGCACAGCGCGGCGTAACGCGCCAGCGCATGCGAATTGGCCTCGATGCAGGTGCCGGACGGAATGTCTTCGCCGATGTTGATGACCGCACGCCACTTGGCGAAACGCGCCCCCAGCGTGTAGTACTCCTCAAGCCGTGCACGCAGACCGTCCAGACCTTCGGTGACCAGCTCGCCCGGCATGCCGGCCAGCGGCTGCGCGCCCTTGTCGACCTTGATGCCCGGAATGATGCCGTGGGCGGTCATGTACTCGGCGAACGGCACGCCGTCCTTGGTCTTCTGACGGATGGTCTCGTCGAACAGGATGGCGCCGGAGATGTAGTCGCTCAGCTTGGGCGTGGTCAGCAGCAGTTCGCGATAGGCGCGACGGTTTTCTTCGATGTTCTCGATGCCGACGCTGGCAAAACGCTTGGCGATCGTGCTGGTCGATTCGTCGATGGCGATGATGCCCTTGCCCGGGGCGACCATGGCCTGGGCGGTTTCGGCAAGCTGTTCGATGCTCATGTAGTTCCTGTGGCAGCTGCGGGGGAGAACGAAAGTATAGCGACGAAAGTCGCAGACATTCCTTCACGGAATGTCTGCAACCGATTACACATGTCCTGCATGACAGGATGTGTGGCGCGGCGCGCATCGTGATGTGCAGGCATGCCGACGATGCCGGTGGCCGCGCATCGGGCGGAGGCGCGCACTGGTCTTGTCTGGCATCTTGCGTGCGCAAACGTTCCGCAACAAACCTCACCCGGACATGCCACACAGCACAACGGCGACCCACAGGCCGCCGTTGTGTTTGTCCTCGCGATCACCACACAGCGCGCGTTTCGCACGCGCGCCATGCCATCACAAAACAGGCGTGACTACAGCTCGCCCAGTCCGCTGGCGCGGCCGTCTTCGCCCACTTCCAGCAGGCGCAAGGTGTTGGTGGCGCCGTGGGTTTCCATATGCTCGCCGCTGGTGAATACCACGCGGTCGCCAGGCCCCATGCGCTCGTTCTCCACCAGCAGACGGATCGCCGCACGTGCGGCTTCGCGCGGGGTCAGGCCACGGCTGTCGAAGCTGATCGGGAACACGCCGCGCATCATCGCCATGTGGCGGCGCGCGCCATCGTGACGGGTGAACGCGTAGATCGGCATGTTGGAGCGGAAGCGCGACAGGTACCGCGGCGTACCGCCGGATTCGGTCAACGCGACCACACCGGCCAGACCGATGTGCTCGGACAGGAACATGGTCGCCATCGCGATCGCCTGGTCGGCGCGCTGCAGGTTGCGTTGTGCGGCTTCGAAGTCGGTGTCGAATTCGAACTGACGCTCGGCCCCCAGACAGATGCGCGCCATCGCTTCCACCGCACGCACCGGATAGGCACCGGCCGCAGTTTCGGCCGAGAGCATCACCGCGTCGGTACCGTCGATGACCGCATTGGCAACGTCCAGCACTTCGGCGCGCGTGGGGATCGGGCTTTCCACCATCGACTGCAGCATCTGCGTGGCGGTGATCACCACTTTGTTCTGCGCCAGCGATTCGCGGATGATCTTCTTCTGCAGGCCCGGCAATTCGGCATCGCCGATTTCCACGCCCAGATCACCGCGCGCCACCATCACCACGTCGGAGGCTTCGACGATCTCGACCAGGTTCTCGATCGCTTCGGTGCGCTCGATCTTGGACACCAGCGCGGCATCGCAGCCGTGCTGACGCGCGATGCGCCGTGCATCGTTCATGTCTTCGGCATTGCGGCAGAACGACACCGCGATGAAGTCCACACCGATCTTGGCGACGATGCCGATCAGCTCCTTGTCGCGCTCGGTCAGCGCGCCCAGCGACAGGCCGCCGCCCTGCTTGTTCAAGCCCTTGCGGTCGGACAGCACGCCATCGTTGAGCACGGTGGTGACGATGCGCTGACCCTGTACCTCGGTCACCTGCAACTGCACCAGACCATCGTCGAGCAGCAGCACATCGCCCGCGGCCACGTCCTGCGGCAGGCCCAGGTAGCTGACGCCGACCTGGTGCTGGTCGCCCGCAGGCGCATTGGGATCGGCCACCAGGTCGAAACGCTCGCCGGTGGTCAGCTTGATCTTGCCTTCGGCGAAGCGTTCGACGCGGATCTTCGGGCCGGGCAGATCGGCCAGGATGCCGACCTCGGCACCGACACGTACTGCAGCGGCGCGGACTTCGGCCGCACGCTTGGCCTGGCCGGACGGATCGCCGTGGCTGAAATTGAGGCGCACCACGTTGACGCCCGCCTTGAACAAAGCGTCCAGCACACCGGGCGGATCCGTGGCCGGTCCGAGCGTTGCGAGGATCTTGGTGCGGCGTTGACGTTCTTTCATGATGGCCTCCCTGTAAAAGCCGCGAAACTTAACACACGCGTCACGTACCAAGGATGGCATTGCGGCATAGCCACCCTTGCATTCCGGCATGTCCTGAAGACAGTGCGGGACAGTACGTACGCTTTCCGCCCACGCTGACGCGCTGCGGGCTGAAACTGTGGGCTGCCACCCTAACGCGGCGGCGGTGAAGAACAGACTTTTCAAGCGTCAACGATTTGCGTCGATCAATGCACGCAACTCGGCCGGGTTGTGTGCGATTGCACCGGCACCGGCGGCGCGCAGTTCGGCTTCGTCGCCGAAGCCCCACAACACACCGATGCTGTGGATGCCGTGGTGAGTGGCGCCATCGATATCCATGCGGCGGTCGCCGATCATCACGCAGCCGGTTTTTTCGATCTGCAAACGGCGCAATGCTTCGGCGATCAGGTCCGGCTTGAAGCGACGTTCGCCGTCTTCGCTGGCGCCGATCACGTTCTCGAAGCATGCACCGAAGGGCAGATGCTCGACGATACGGCGCGCGTAGCGCTCGTTCTTCGAGGTCACGACCGCCAGGCGATGGCCGGCGCGCTGCAGCTCGATGACGACCTCACCGATACCGTCGAACACGCTCAGTTCGGTCCAGCCCACCGCGTCGTAACGCGCGCGGTAGGCGGCCAAGGTGCGCTGCACCAGCTCAGGGTCATCCGGAAAGCACTCGGTGAAACTGTCGCGCAGCGGCGGGCCGATCCAGGCGCGCAGGGTCTGCGGCGATGGACGCGGCTGGCCCACCTCGTCGAAGGCATGCACGATGCTGGCGACGATGCCCGGCTCCGAATCGACCAGGGTGCCATCCAGATCGAAGAACAGCGTGGCTGCGCTCACTTGCCGCGCGCCTCGAGTGCGGCCACCGCCGGCAGGGTCTTGCCTTCCAGGAATTCCAGGAACGCACCACCGCCGGTGGAGATGTAGGTGACGTCCTTGGCGATGTCGTACTTGTCCACGGCAGCCAGGGTGTCGCCACCGCCGGCAATCGAGAATGCCCTGGAGCTGGCGATCGCACGCGCCAGGGTTTCGGTGCCATGGCTGAAGGGCTCGAATTCGAACACGCCAACCGGCCCGTTCCACACCACGGTGCCGGCGCTGGCGATCAGCTCGGCGTAGCGCTTGGCGGTCTGCGGACCGATATCCAGAATCAGATCGTCGGCCTCCACGGCATCGAGCGACTTCACGGTGGCCTGCGCATCGGGCAGGAACTGCTTGGCGACCACCACATCGGTGGGCAACGGAATCTCCGCGCCGCGCAGCTTCGCATCGGCCACGATCTGGTTGGCGGTGGGGATCAGGTCCGGCTCGCTCAAGGACTTGCCCACGTCGTGCCCGGCTGCGGCGATGAAGGTGTTGGCGATGCCGCCACCGACGATCAGCTGGTCGACCTTGTTGACCAGGTTGGACAGCAACTCCAGCTTGGTGGAGACCTTGCTGCCGGCCACGATCGCCAGCAGCGGCTTGGCCGGGTTGTCCAGTGCCTTGGCCAGTGCATCGAGCTCGGCCATCAACAGCGGGCCGCCTGCAGCCACCGGGGCAAAACGGATCACCCCATGCGTGGAGGCCTGCGCGCGATGGGCGGTGCCGAAGGCGTCCATGACGAACACGTCGCACAGCGCGGCGTACTTGCGCGACAGAGTCTCGTCGTCCTTGCCCTCGCCGACATTCATGCGGCAGTTTTCCAGCAGCACCACTTGGCCCGGCGCCACCTCGACCCCGTCGATCCAGTCACGCACCAGCGGCACGTCCACGCCCAGCAGCGCGCTCAAGCGCGCGGCCACCGGTGCCAGCGAATCTTCTTCGGTCCAGCTGCCTTCCTTGGGGCGGCCCAGGTGCGAAGTCACCATCACTGCAGCGCCCTTTTCCAGCGCCAGCTTGATGGTGGGCACCGAGGCGGTGATGCGCTGCTCGGAGGTGATCTGGCCGTTGTCGATCGGCACGTTGAGATCCTGGCGGATCAGCACGCGCTTGCCGGAGAGATCGAGGTCGGTCATGCGGACGATGGACATGGGGTCAGCTCGCTAAGTCTGGGGATTCGGGAGTGGGGATTGGAGATTGGTCGTGCGGAAGCAGGCCGCAGGGGCGCTGGATGTCATGCATTTGCAGACGCGTTGAAGCAGCCGCTGGACTGTCGTTGCGCGCGCATACGGATCGCGGGGATTGCGCGTTGCCTGTCACGCATGTCGCTGCCAACGGGGCTGGCGACGCGGGAGATGGTCGGTCGAAGACGACGGGCAATGCGGCTGCCTTGGCGACGGGGGACGCCCATTGTCGGACCTTCGCGCCGCAGCGGCAAACCGCCGTGCGGCGCACGTCGCTATCCGGCGTTGCGATTGACCGCCGAGCTACGCAGCAGACTCACTGCGAAACCGCCGACCAGCAAGGCGCCGCCGACCAGCAGGCCCCAGAGCAACCAGCGCTTCCAGTCGCGCGGCGTGGTGGCCGGCTGCAATGCTGCATCGCCAGCCAGCGGCTGTGCCTGCGCGGCGACGCTGGCCTGGGCCGGTTGCCACTGCGCACCGCGTTCGCGACGTAGCGCCTGCAGCATCGAGGCCAGCGGCGCTTCACCGCGTTGCACGCGCGCGCTGCCGGCAACCACTGCGTATGGCGGCTGGCCCTGCGCGAGAAACATCACCCGCTCCGGCTGGTAGCCCACCCGCAGGGTCGGCACTGCGGTGCTGCGCCCTTGCGCGGCGAGCAGCCGCCATTGGCGATCGCGCACCGGGGCGGACAGCACTTGCGGCGGCGAGGCGGCCGCCGCGCCATTGCCCAGGCGATAGGCCAACCACGGCCCGGCCCGGCGCTGCCACGGCGCATCGTCGGCATCGCGGCTTTCCACGATCCATTCGACCGCTTCGGCCTGACCGCCGCCGACATCGATCTGGATGATCGGGAAGCGCCCCGGCAGGACGTAGACCACGGCTGCGTCCTGCGCAGTGCCCGGCAGTTCCAGCCATTCCGAGTGTGCAGGTGCTGCGATGCCGTCCAGCTCCGCATCGACCACACGCAAGGCCGGCAGCTCGCCCGAGACCGGCACGATGCGTAGATAACGAGCGCCCTCGTCCAATGCGATGCGCCGTTGCTGCAGACGCTGCGCCCGATTGTCCAACGCCATCACGGTGGCGTCGGAGGCGAGCACGCGCCAGTCGCGTAGATCGTCGCTGCCTTCCACGCGCAGTTGGGCCTGCACCGGCATGTTGCCGTCCCAGTCCAGCCACAGCGCGCGCGCACGATCGCGCAATGCGCTGGCATCGATCAGCCAGCTGCCGCCGGCGCCCGCTGCTGCCGATGTGCCGGTCGCAAAGCGGCCTTCCAACCGGCGCACCGCACCACTGGCATCGCGCTCGGCGATCAGCTGCAGATCGCCGTTGGCAGGCGCCGCACCCGCCGGTAGCGCAAACAACGGCAAGCGCTGCCGGCGTGGCGCGACGGCTGGCGCTGCGTCCGCGGCGAGTAATGCAGTTGGCACTTCTTCGCCACGCGCATCGATCACCGTGACATCGCGCAGCGCTGCGTCATCTGCGCTGCGATAGAGCGCATCGTTCAAGCTCAGCTGATACATGCCGACATCCGAGCCGGCCACCTGCAACGGCCATTGCTGACGATAGTCCTGGCGCACATCGGCCGCCTGCGCTATCAGCGGCACCAGCAGCAGCCATCCCCATTGCCTCGCTTTCATGCCTGATCCTTTTCGACGCCATCGTCTGCGACAGCAGGTTCTTCCGCGGCCGCCTGGCGCGGCGGCGCCGGTGCCAGATAGCCCACCACGGTGCACAACAGGCCATAGGCCATGAACGAGCCGATGCCGAGCAGATTGCCCAGATGCTGGCGATCCACCAGGACCAGCTTGGCCAATACCAGACCCATCAGCAACGCCCCACCCAGCCACAAGCCGCGTTGACCGCGACGCGAGCCGACCACCCAGCCCAGCACGCCCAGCACGCTCCACACGATGGTCAGGCTGGTCTGCGACAAGGTGGCGTTGATCAAGGACGCATCCCACGCCACGCGGCCCCAGTGATGCACGCTGTGCAAGGTGCTGCCGGTGATCGACACCCAGCCCAGCACGCCCAGCGCAGTCACCCGCCAACGTTGCAAGGCTAGCGGCGCTTGCGCAGACCATGCCCAACGCGCCAGCAAGGCCAGCACGGCCAGTTGCGCCAGCTCGGCCGGGTTGAGCACGGGCAGCCAAGGCAATGGCGCGGCGCTCACCGGATCCAGCAACACGATCAACCAACCGATGCCCAGCACTGCAAACACACAGCTCAGCAAGGCATTGCGCGCAGGATCGAAGCTTGCGCCCTGCGGCCACGCCAGCCACGGCCAGCGCAGCAGACCCACGGCCGCCACGGCAAGCCAGGGCGCGGCGAGCAATGCGCAACGCCAACCATTGGCGAGCACGAAGGCATCGGCCAACCAGGCTGCGCCCAACGACACCACCAACGGCCACAGCAACCACCAGATGAACTGCGCGGCCACAGCGCCGGCACCGTGCTGCATGCGCAAGCACCACAGTGCACGCGCACCGGCCAACGCAAACGCCAACCACGCCAACGCGCCCCAATGTGCGAACGGCTGGGTATGCGCATGGCTCTGCCACAGCGCCAGCGGCACGGCCAGCGCCAGCCCGGACATCACCGTCCACACCAACGCCGTTGCGGGGCGACGACGATGCACTTCGGCCGCCATCCACAGCGTAAGCACGGTAAAGCCCAGCAGCAGATCCGGTTCGCTGCGCAGATCGCCAGCAAAACTGAAGATCTCGTGCACACCGCAGAACGCCCACCAGCCCAGCCCCCACAGATACGCACCCAGTGCACGCCGTGGCTGCCCTGCATCGCGCAGGAACCACGCACTGGCCCAGCCGGCAAGCGCAAGCAGCAAGGCGCTCATGCAGGTGGCATTGGCAATGGCCACCATGTCGTAACGCCACGCATCCACGCCGAAGGCGACACCGACAGCCGCAAACAACTGCAGCGCCACACCGCTGAACTGCGAGATGCGTCGCTGCTGCCGCAAGCCCAGCCACAACAAGCCCACACCTTCGAGCGCAAACACGCTGGCGGTGGCACGCGCCGACAACGCCAACGGCACCGCCAGCGTTGCAAAGCCCACCGCCAGCATCGCGTGCGCTTGGCCCAGCAAGCGCGTGGAGGCGCGGCGCAGCAGCCAGCGCGCCAGACCTGCATACAGCACCGCCACCGCCAGCGCGCACAACGCCAGCGGCAACCGATCGCCTTCCAGCAGACGCGCCTGCAACGCGAACGCAACCAGTGGCGTGCCGAACAACAGGCTGCCGTCGATGACCTTGCCTGCACTGCCATCGCCGCGACGCGCATGCAGCACCGGAATCGCCACATACATGGCGAAGAACAGCAGCAGGAACGGCTCGGTACTGGCGAATTTTGCCGGGCTGTATTGCAGCGCGCCCCACAGCGTGCCGATGCCGAAGGTAAAGGCGAATCCGAGCAGGTTCAGCACCCGCCACGGACGCGTCCAGGCGATCGCCACGATGCCGGCGTTGAGCACGGCGTAATACGAGAACAGCGCAACATGATTGCCGCTGCCGGTGGATAGCCAGATCGGCGCGAGGAAGCCGGCCAACACACCGAGTACCGCGAGCGTGCGCGAATCCTGCACCACCGCCAGCACACACATGCCGGCAATCAGCACCACGCTGATACCCATCGCCAGGCCGGCGCCGAGCAATCCATACAACTTGAAGGCCGCAAACACGGTCAACAACAACCCGCCGATGGCGCCGCCCTGCAATGCCAACGCAAAGCCCGGCCGCTGCAGTCGTTGCTTCCAGCCGAACACCAGGCCGGCGAGCGCCAGCACACTGATACCGGCCAGCCGCAGCTCGACCGGCATGCGCATCCAGCCCTGGTCGCTGGCGTACTTCAACAACGACGCCACACCGGCCAACAACACCAGCATGCCGACCTTGACCGGCACATTGCCTTCGGTGAACCAGCGCTTCACTGCGCTGGCTGCGCGCGCGATCGGGCCGGGTTCGGACGGGATGTATTGCTGCTGTGGCTGTGGCTGTGGCTGTGGCTGTGGCTGTGGCTGTGGCTGCGCAGGCGCAGTGGACGAAGTCGGCGCATCGCCAGCGCTAAGTGCTGCAGAAGAAGCGAAAGCATCGGCGGGCAATGATGGCGGCATCGTCGCCGGCATCGACACGACAGGCGCTGGCGCAGCTTGCAGGTCTGCTGCGCGAGGCGAGTCGGGCTCGCCAAATGCAGACACACCGACGCCGGATGCGTCTTGCTGCGGCTCCCACGCCCTGAAAGGCGTTGGCGTCTGCACCGCCGCCGCATCCGCAGCCCCCGCTCCTGCCCCGCTGGCCTGCCACTGCGCAAGCCGCTGCTCCAGCGAATCCACGCGCCGCCTTAGCCCGGCGATCCACACCAGCGCGATCACCAAACCCACCGGCAACGCAAGCACAAACAGCACTACCAACCCGATCATCGTTTCCAACGCAGCAACCCCTGAGTCGGCATCCGGCCGAATGCGCGAACCATACAGGCTCAGGACGCGTCTGGGCAGCCAAGCCGGGGGGAAAGCTCGGCGAGGCGATGACGTCAGCAGCTCCGGGACGCAATGGCTGCACGTACGCAAGCGCGCCCCAAAAAAACGCCCGGAGAACCGGGCGTTTCAAACTTATTCGCGGTAGCCGCTGTCGTTCTTGTTATGGATGATCCAGACCAGGTTGCCGCCGGTACCCATCGACTTGCCGGCAAACACCAGACGGCCCTGGCCCTTGTAGGCCATCTCGTACCGGTAACGGTCCCCACCGAAGAAGAACGGAATGAACGCCTTGCCAGTCACATAGGAACCCTGGTCGTCCGGCTGCCCGATCAGATCGGTCACCTGCTTCATCGGCATGCCGATCTTCAACTGGGTGAACTTGCTGTCCGGCGCCGGCTTGCCGGTGATCTCGCCCTCGTAATCGTTGACGCCCTTGACCGTCTCGCCATAGCCGGCCTCGACATCGGACGACTTGATCACTTCACCATCGGCATTCATCCAGGCCGGCGTACCGGTCTGCTTTTTCGCCGCCCAGCTGTTCGACGGAGCCGAAAACGCAACCACCACACCGAGCGCCAATGCGCCCGCCAGAAATTTATTCATCGTTATGTTCTCTCGATCCATGGAGTTCCCCGATCCTTCGTACACGACACGGGAACGGCCGCCGTGCGCGCAAATTAGCGCACGTGAGCCTCTCAAAGTCCACATCCTGTACTGGCGACGAAGCGGTGACGGCGCATGTCCACATCACATTCCGACAGACAAAAAACGAAAGGCCCCGGCATGCCGGGGCCTTCAACGCGTCGCCTAAGCGCGCGATTTACTTCGCCACAACCCGCACCATTTCCAGGCACTTGTTGGAGTAGCCCCACTCGTTGTCGTACCAGGACACCAGCTTGACGAAGGTGGAATCCAGCGCGATGCCTGCGTCGGCGTCGAACACCGAGGTGCAGGTCTCGCCGCGAAAATCGGTGGCCACCACCTTGTCTTCGGTGTAACCCAGCACGCCCTTCAGGGCGCCTTCGCTCTGCGCCTTCACTTCGGCACAGATCTCGGCGTAGGTGGCCGGCTTTTCCAGCTCAACGGTGAGGTCGACCACCGAGACGTCGGAGGTCGGCACGCGGAAGCTCATGCCGGTGAGCTTCTTGTTGAGCTCCGGAATCACCACGCCGACGGCCTTGGCAGCGCCGGTGGAGGACGGGATGATGTTCTCCAGGATGCCGCGCCCACCGCGCCAATCCTTGTTCGACGGGCCGTCCACGGTCTTCTGCGTTGCAGTGGCCGCGTGCACGGTGGTCATCAGGCCGCGCTTGATGCCCCACTTGTCGTTGATCACCTTGGCCAACGGCGCCAGGCAATTAGTGGTGCACGAAGCGTTGGAGACGATCGCCTCGCCCTTGTAGGTCTTGTCGTTGACGCCGAACACGAACATCGGCGTGTCGTCCTTGGACGGTGCAGACAGGATCACCTTCTTGGCGCCCGCGTCGATGTGCTTCTGGGCGGTTTCCTTGGTCAGGAACAGGCCGGTGGATTCGATCACCACCTCGGCACCGACCGCATCCCACTTGAGGTTGGCCGGGTCGCGTTCCTGGGTCAGACGGATCTTGTTGCCGTTGACGATCAGCGTGTTGCCGTCGACCGATACATCGGCCTTGAAGCGGCCATGCACCGAGTCGTATTGCAGCATGTAGGCCAGATAGTCGGGCTCGAGCAGGTCATTGATGGCCACGATCTCGATGTCATTGCCGAAGTTCTGCACCGCAGAGCGCAGCACGTTGCGGCCGATGCGACCGAATCCGTTGATGCCAACCTTGATTGCCATGTTCACTAGCTCCTGCGGCCGCGACAGCGCGGCGGATGGAAAGGGACGGCCATTCTAGCAGCGTCGCACTCGCGCAGCCGTGCGCTTGAATGCTGCGCAGTACAGCGTGCAAGGACGTTGTGGCCAGGTGCAGCCGCAGCCATTGCAGTCACCCCTAACCACTGCCGGTAGACGCAGCGCCGGCCCTGGATACCTGCGCTCGCTGCATGCGCGCTGCACGGCCCCACATGCAAGGACAGACCTGCTGATCCAGGGCCTGCATGCACCGCGCTGGCAGCGGGCTCGGCAATAGCCTGTGCCCTACAGAGGGCAACGGCGTATCGCTCTCAAATGGGCATCCGCGCGGTGCTCAGCGCCCGACGCTCGGCGCAACGAACAATTGTCTGCACAACAGGTAAAACTCGAAGAAGTCTATAAATCCTCATTAATTTATTTATTTTCAATCGCTTATAATATCCAAACTACGCCAGACAGCATACTCAAGACTATGCCGAACAGCAGAATTTCAGCGCTCCGTGGATTTCGATACTGGCCCTGCCTGCTGAGGCACCCATCAATCACAACGGAGATCCCCATGCGTCGCACCCTTCTCTCTCTGGTTCTGGCTCTGGCCGCCACCCCGGCGCTGGCTGGCGGCGTGATGCATTACACCGAAAAGGCAACGCTGCCCGCCGATGGCGAGGCGCGCGAAGTGGCTGCACTGTTCGACACCTGGAACGCGGCGCTGGCCACCGGCAACCCGCACAAGGTTGCCGACCTGTATGCACCGGACGGCGTGCTGCTGCCGACCGTCTCCAACGAAGTGCGCGCCTCGCGGGCGCAGATCGAAAAGTACTTCGAGATGTTCCTGACCAAGAAGCCGCAGGGCGTCGTCAACTACCGCACCGTGCGTGTGCTCGATGACGACAGCGCGGTGGATGCCGGCGTCTACACCTTCACGCTGACCGACAAGGACGGCAAGAAGAGCAAGGTGCAGGCGCGCTACACCTTCGTGTACGAAAAGCGCGACGACAAGTGGCTGATCATCAACCACCACAGCTCGGCGATGCCGGAAGTGGATGCGCCCAAGGTCGCCAAGGTCAAGTAAGTGCTCGGTCCCTGCAGCCATCCGCTCGCGGCCTGCTCCATCGCGCATGCAAGCGTCGGCGCTCCTCCCACGCCGCCGCCTGCGCCAGGCGCATCGCGTTGCACCTCGGACGCGATGCGCCGGTGCGATCACCGCCACGGCGCGCACCGCTGCTGTCAATGCCAGCTCCTGCTCACACCGCTGCATGACCCACAGGGTCATGGCGCCAACGGATTGATCAGGATGAAGGCAGCCCTCGGGCAAACCCACAAGACTTACTCCATCTTCTGCACACAACGAGAATTTCTATGCGCATGCGCTCTACCCTTCTGCTCGCCGGTCTGGCCGCCAGCTTTGCCAGCGTCCCCGCATTGGCTCAATCCAAAGGCGACTGGACGGTTGCCGTCGGCGCCCACCAGGTCGCGCCCAAATCCGATAACGGCCGTCTGGTCGGCGGCACGCTCGAAGCAGACGTCGGCAAGGACATCAAGCCGACCTTCACTGCGGAATACTTCATCGCCGACAACCTGGGCATCGAAGTTCTGGCTGCGCTGCCGTTCGAGCACGACATCGCGCTCCGCGGCATGGGGCGCGTCGGCAGCACCAAGCATCTGCCGCCGGTGATTTCGCTGCAGTACCACTTCAACAGCCAGGGCAAGCTCTCGCCGTTCGTTGGCGCGGGTATCAATTACACCCGTTTCTTCAGCACCGACACCCGCGGCGCGCTGGCCGGCAGCGATCTGGAACTGGACGATTCCTGGGGCCTGGCCCTGCATGCAGGCGTGGACTACAAGCTCAGCGACCGCGGCGCCCTGCGCGTGAACCTGCGTTGGATCGATATCGACACCGAAGCCAGCCTCGATGGCAACCGCATCGGCACGGTCAACATCGACCCGCTGGTCTATGGCGTGGCGTACGTGCACCGGTTCTGATCCACTGCGTGCGCGGTGCATCTCTGGCACACTGGGCGTCCAGGGACGTGCATCCACCGCCGGAGTTGCGGACAGGTTGGTCACGTCGACCACCTGTCCGACCTACCGGGGATTCCATGAGCATGCTGATCCGTACCGCCCTCGCCATCGCACTGGCCGCTTCGGCCACACCTGCCCTTGCACAGTCGGCCGGCCACTGGACGACCGGCTACGGTGCCGGCTATGTCTCGCCCAAATCCGACAGCGGCACCTTCGGCGGCACGCGTGCCGAGATCAAGGGCGCACCGGCGCTGTCGTTCACCTACGAATACTTCGTCCGCAACAATCTCGGCATCGAGGTGCATGCCGCCGTGTCGGGCAAGCACGATCTGGAACTCGACGGTATCGGCAAGGTGGGGAGCTACTGGTCGGTGCCGCCGAGCGTGCTGTTGCAGTACCACATCAACGGCTACGGCACGGTGTCGCCGTTCGTGGGTGTGGGCATCAACTACACCACCTTTCTCGGTGAAGACGTCGATGCGGCATTCGGCAATGGCGATCTGCGCTTCGACGATTCGGTGGGCGCCACCGCGCATGTCGGCGTGGACTTCATCTTCAACGAGCGCAGCGGCCTGCGCGTGGATGCGCGCTGGACCGGCTCGCAAAGCAACGTCGACTTCAACGGCGCGCGGCTGGGCAAGGCGAAGATCGATCCGCTGACCTATGGCGTGTCCTACCTGGTGTACTTCTGATCGTATTGCCGAGGCCACGCTCAGGCGTGGCCGTCGTGCGACCGGGACGGCCATCAAACCGTCCCAAAGCGATGCGTACAATTGCGGGATGAAGACCTTCTCCCCTTATGTTGTCGTTCTTGCCGCCGCCGTTGCCGCGGCACTTCAGCCCATCGCCGCATTCGCCTGGGGCCCGCAGGGCCACCGCTTGGTGGCGCGCGTTGCAGAAACCGAACTGACGCCGCAAGCGCGTGCGCAGGTGGCGCAATTGCTGGCAGGCGAGGCGCATCCGAGCCTGGCCGGGGTCGCGACCTGGGCCGATGAACTGCGCGAACACGATCCGGATCTGGGCAAGCGCTCCGGGCGCTGGCATTACGTCAACCTGGGCGAACACCAGTGCGGCTACGTGCCGGCGCGCGACTGCCCGGATGGCAACTGCGTGATCGCCGCGCTCGAGCAGCAAACCGCGTTGCTGGCCGATCGCAGCCAGCCGTTGGACGTGCGGCGGCAGGCATTGAAGTTCGTGGTGCATTTTGTCGGCGACATCCATCAGCCCATGCATGCCGGCTACGCGCACGACAAGGGCGGCAACACGTTCCAGCTGCAGGTCGATGGCAGGGGCAGCAACCTGCATGCGCTGTGGGACAGCGGCATGCTCAACGACAGCCACCTCGACGACGATGCGTATCTGCCACGTCTGCTGGCGTTGCCGGCTGCCGCTGCAATGTCTCCGGTGCTGCCGCCGCCCGCTGCTGCCTGGGCGCAGGCGTCGTGCAAGATCGCGATCACGCCGGGCGTGTATCCGAGCGAGCATGTATTGCCGGACAACTACATCGCCACCTATCGTCCGATCGCCGAGACGCAATTGCGGCTTGCCGGCGACCGACTCGCCGCCGTGCTCAATGCGGCGCTGGCCGCCCCCTGAGATGGAGACGCCGATGCAGCCCGAGGTCCTTGCGTTCTTCCACGCCGACAGCGGCACCTTCACCTATATGGTCGCCGATGCGGCAACCGGTGCAGCGGCGGTGATCGATCCGGCGCTGGACTATGCGGCCGACACCGGCGAGGTCAGCACGCACGCCGCGCAGGCCATCGTCGATGCCATCGCCGAACACGGCTGGCAGGTGCACTGGCTGCTGGAAACCCATGCGCATGCCGACCACCTGTCTGCCGCGCAATGGCTCAAACAACACTGGCCTCAGGCGCGCATCGGCATCGGCGCAGGCATTCGGGATGTGCAGCGAACGCTGGCACCGCGTTATGCCTTGCCAGAGGACTTCCGCGCCGATGGCTCGCAGTTCGATCATCTGTTCGCCGATGACGAACGCTTCCAGCTCGGTGGCATCCAGGCGCGCGTCATCGCAGTGCCCGGGCATACCAGCGACAGCATTGCGTATCTGATCGGCGATGCGCTGTTTCCCGGCGATTCGTTGTTCATGCCCGACGCGGGCACGGCGCGCTGCGATTTTCCCGGTGGCGATGCGCGGCAATTGTTTGCCTCGATCCAGCGCCTGTATGCGCTGCCGGAAGACACGCGTGTGTTCGTCTGCCACGACTACGGCCCGGGCGGCCGCGCTGTGGCGCATCAGACCAGCATTGGCGAACAGCGGCGCAGCAATCTCCATGTGCGCGATGGCGTCGAGATCGAGACGTTTGTGGCGCAGCGGCAGGCGCGCGATGCCACCTTGCCCGAGCCCAAGCTGATCCGGCCTGCGCTGCAGGCCAATCTCCAGGCTGGCCGACGTGGTGGAGTGGATCGGTAACGTTCCAGTGTGGTCGCCACGCGGCGCACGGGGTGCAGCCGCTATGATCGGTCTCTGACCCTGCTGGAGCTTACCCATGCGCACGATCGGTTTTTGGCAGCGCGCGTTCTGCGTGCTGATGCTCGCCCTGCCCGTGCTGGCCACTGCGCAGACTGCACCGGTGACGGTGTTTGCCGCAGCGAGCTTGAAGGAATCCATGGACGAGGCCGCGGCCGCTTACGAAAAGGCGACCGGCACGCCGGTACGCGTGTCGTATGCCGCCAGCTCCGCACTGGCACGCCAGATCGAGCAAGGCGCACCGGCAGACGTGTTCTTCTCGGCCGATCTGGAATGGATGGACTATCTGCAGCAGCGCGGCCTGGTGCTGCCGGCGCAGCGCCACAACCTGCTCGGCAACACGCTGGTGCTGATCGCCCCGGCCGCCAGCAAGGTGCGCGTGGACCCGCGCAAACCTGGCGCGATTGCCAAGGCGCTCGGCGACAGTGGCCGGTTGGCGGTTGGCCAGACCACCAGCGTGCCGGCCGGCAAATACGCCGCCGCAGCGCTGCGCAAACTCGGCCAGTGGGATGGGGTGAGCAACCGCCTGGCCGAGTCGGAAAGCGTGCGCGCAGCCCTGATGCTGGTCTCGCGTGGCGAGGCGCCGCTGGGCATCGTGTACGGCTCTGACGCACGCGCCGACCCCAAGGTGCGCGTGGTCGCCACGTTCCCCGACGACAGCCACGATGCGATCGTGTATCCGGTCGCTGCGTTGAAGAACAGCAGCAATCCCGACACTGTCAAGTTCGTGCAGTGGCTGAGCAGCAAGCCGGCCAAGGCGATCTTCACCCGCCGCGGTTTTTCGTTGACCGATTGAGGCGCGCCGTTGTCGATGTTCACCCCGCAAGAGCTGACCGCGATCGGCTTGAGTCTCAAGGTCGCGATCGTTGCCGCCATCGCCAGCCTGCCGCCGGGTATCGCCTGCGGCTGGTTGCTGGCGCGGCGCCGCTTTCCGGGCAAGGCCCTGTTGGACGCGTTGCTGCACTTGCCCTTGGTGATGCCGCCGGTGGTGACAGGCTACGCGCTGCTGGTGGTGCTGGGCACGCAGGGGCCGGTCGGTAGCTGGCTGCTGGACTACTTCGGTGTCCAGTTCGCATTCCGTTGGACCGGCGCGGCGCTGGCATGCGCGGTGATGGGCTTTCCGTTGATGGTGCGCGCCATTCGCTTGTCCATCGAAGCCACAGACCGCCGCCTGGAAGCGGCCGCCGCCACGCTCGGCGCCGGTCCGTGGCGGGTGTTCTTCAGCATCACCTTGCCGCTGGCCTGGCCGGGTCTGGTGGCGGGCACAGTGCTGGCCTTTGCCAAGGCATTGGGCGAGTTCGGCGCCACCATCACCTTCGTCTCCAACATCCCTGGCGAAACCCAGACCTTGTCGTCGGCCATCTACGGCTTGATGCAGGTGCCAGGCATGGAATCGGGCGTGTGGCGGTTGGCTGGCGTTGCGTTGGCGATTTCGCTGGCCGCGCTGCTGCTGTCCGAATGGCTGGTGCGCAGGCCGCATCCGCGTGAGGAAGACTGATGCTGGACATCGAGCTGCAATTGCAGCGCGGCAACTTCCAACGCCACATCCGGATTCAGGACGCCGCGCGTGTGGTGGCCTTGGTCGGCCCGTCCGGTGCCGGCAAGACCACCGTGCTCAATGCGATCGCCGGGCTGGTGCAACCGCAGGCCGGGCATATCCGCATCGACGGGCGGTGTCTGTACGACGCCCGGCAAGGCGTGAACCTGCCTACGCACAAGCGCAGCATCGGCTACGTCTTTCAGGATGCGCGGCTGTTTCCGCATCTGGATGTGCGCCGCAATCTGCGTTACGGCCGGCATGCACGTGGCGCGGCGCCGTTCGGTTTCGACGATGTGGTGGCATTGCTGGGGATTGCGCCGTTATTGCAACGCCGGCCGCGCAATCTGTCCGGCGGCGAAGCGCAACGCGTGGCGATCGGCCGCGCCTTGTTGTCGCAACCGGCGATTCTGTTGTTCGACGAGCCCTTGTCGGCGCTGGATCAGGCGCGTCGCGAAGAATTGATTCCCTACCTGCAACGCGTGCGCGACGAGATCCGTCTGCCGATGTTGTACGTCAGCCACAATCCCGACGAAGTGCAGCGCATTGCCGACAGCGTGCATGTACTGGAGTAAGCGCAGCCGGCAGCGCTGGTGCGTTGCGTCCACCCGCTGACGCAAGGCCTGCGTCAGCGGGCAACCTTGCCGGTGCGTACGCTGACCTTGCCCTGCCGCACCTCGAAGGTGAATGCGAACGACAGCGTCACCGGCACCGGTTCTTCGCCGGTTGCGCCGGTGCAGTCGTCCAGCGCCGCCGGTTGTGCCACACCAGGCGCAAACGTGCACATCGCGGCCGGCACGAACTGCCATTGCTGCACCGTGGTACGCACCGCCTGCACCAGATCGGCGTTGCCCGGCAGCAGGCCGGCCGCGCATTCGCCGCGGTCGGACATCGGATCGACGCGCTGCACCGCGCCTTCGGCGTTCAGGATCACATGCGCGCAGACGGTGGTCGGCGGCAAGCTCTGCCGTGGCGAATCGGCCGGCAGCACCGGCGCCGCGCTGCGTAGCGCGCGCGGCATGCGGAAACGTTGTGTCGGCGCCAGCGTATAAGGCTGGATCGAAGAATCGCCGTCGCCTCCCGACTGCGCGCTCAGCATGCGCTGGTCCACCGAATCTTCGCGCTGGCTGCGCTGCTGTTCCTGCACACGTGGCGTTGCGCATGCGCCAAGCGACAGCGCCAGGACTGCGGCGCAGATCGGAGCACCTCTCATCGCAGCGCCTCCTGCATCGCGCAGCCTGGCAAAGCGCAACCGGCAGGGCGTTCGGACGGTGGCGCATCCGATCGTGCGGCGCTGGCGCTGGTATTGGAGGTCCCGGTCGTTTGCTCAGGCGCATCCAGTTCGAACTTCACCGGCACGCGCACGTTCGATGCAATGGCCTTGCCCTGTGCGTACGCAGGTTTCAGTCGCCATTGGCGCGCTGCATCCAGCACCGCCTGATCGAAGACACCGGCCGGCGTGCTCCGCACGACGGCGATGTGCTGCGGTACGCCGCCTGAATCGACCTCAATCTGCAGTTCGACAAAACCCTCGATACCGCCATCCAACGCAGGTGCAGGATATTTAGGCGGTTGCATCGTGGTGAAATCCGCGTAGTTCGACACCCGCATGCGGGTGACACCCGCCGCATCGCTGTCTGCAGGCGCGGCGTAAGACGCTGCTGCGATACGCGCTGGCTGCATGGCCCAAGCTGCGGCACTGAGTGTTACCGCGAGCAACAGCACACCCCCACTGCTCCAGCGCGAACGCCTGGCATCTTTCAGTGGCTTGCGCAGCGCTGCAATGCGTTGCGTCAACGGATGCGCTGCAGCCCAGTGACAGGCAAGCGGTGTGCAACCGGCACCCAGCTGGGTCTTGAGCATTGCGGCGGCGTAGCTGCGGCGCTTGCCTGGATGCCGTGCCAGCACCGCCGCATCGCAGGCCAGTTCCTGATCCAGCCGGAACGCGCGCCAGGCCAGATGCATCAGCGGGTTGAACCAACCGATGCAGAGCATCAGGGCCGCAAGCAGATTGGCATGCAGATCGCCGCGGCGCAGATGCAGCCGTTCGTGCGCCAGCACCAACGCACGTTCGGCAGCGCAATAGCGCGTAGTGAAATCCGACGGCACCACGATACGTGGGCGCCAGATTCCCAATGATGCCGGCAGCCCGGCGTCATGCGTTGCCGACCACACTGCATTGTCCAACGCGTACAGAGGACCCAGGCTGCGCACGAAACGATACTGCCGCCGCCACAGCATGGCTGCCATCAGCCCGGCACCAGTCAGCCACACCGCCAATGCCAGCGTCGTCCACGCAGCAGCACCGTCATGCGCATTGGACAGAGCCGGCATCGCAGCAAGCAGCGGCACCTTCAACATCGCAACATCCGATTGCGGGCTTGGCAGCACGGCGGCCAGCAAAGCCAGAGGAACGCATGCCCAGATCGCGTACGCCGCCGTTGCACCAAGCCAGCTGCGCAATGGGCGCCGCCGGAGCAGACAGATCGATAGCGCGGCCGCGGTGCAAAGCGTTGCGCGCAGCAGAAGCGGAACCAGTGCGTCAGGGCTCATCGTCCAACTCCTTGATCAGCTTTTTCAATTCTGCGATGTCGGCCGCACTGAGCTTTCCGCGCTCGCTGAAATGCGCTACCAGCGGCGCCACCCGCCCACCGAATAGCCGTTGCAGCAATCCTTCGCTCTGGTGCTGTACCCACTGCTCGCGTTGCAGCAGCGGGGTATAGAGATATTTGCGCCCGTCTTTCTGCGCGGCGATGGCGCCCTTGTTGAGCAGGCGATTGAGCAGCGTCTTGATGGTCGGCTCGGCCCAACCGGTCTGTGCCAGCGCTGCGACCACCTCTTCTGCCGTGCGCGGAGCGCCGTCCCAGAGCACTTGCATCACCACCGCTTCCGCATCGCTGATCGACATCCGATTACACATGTAATTTTTACTGATTACACATGTAAACCAAATGGTTGTCAAGCCCGTTCCTCCTCGGGCTTCGAGCAGCGATTGCAGCGGACAACCGCAACGCCAACTGCCCAAGCAACCGGCTGGCCATCGGCTCGGCTACCCTGCACGGATGACCGAACACCTCACTGACCTGCCCTCCTCCGTGCGGCGGATCCTGCAACGTATCGAAGGCCCCTTGCGCGTCGGTGCGCCGCTGGGCATCGGCAAGCCGCATCGGCTGTTGAACGCGCTGTATGCGCAGCTCAAGGACACACCATCACGACCGCTGGCGCTGTACACGGCGCTGTCGCTCAATCCGCCCAAACCCGGTTCGGGACTGGAGGCACGCTTTGCCGCGCCGTTCGTCGCACGCCATTTCGGTGAGGACTTTCCGCGCTTGGCGTATGTCGACGACATGCTGCGCGACGCATTGCCGGCGCATGTGCAGGTGGAAGAGTTCTACATGCAGTCCGGCGGCCTGCTGCACTCCACCCAGGCGCAGGCCGACTACACGAGTCTGAACTACACGCACGCCGCGGCGGCGGTGGCGCAACGCGCGCCCAACCTGATCGTGCAGAAAGTAGCACGCGAACCGGGCGGCACGCGGTTGTCGCTGTCGTGCAACAACGACATCACCCAGGACACACTCGATGCGGTGCAGGCGCTCGGCCTGCCACGTCCACTGTTGGTGGCGGAAATCGATACGCAACTGCCCTGGATCGGCGGCACTGCAGCGGTGGACGAGGCGTTCTTCGATCTGGTCATCGACCTGCCCGGCCCGTCGCCGCGCCTGTTCGGCTTGCCGCGGCAACCGGTGAACACCATCGACTACGCGATCGGTTTGTATGCCAGCACGCTGGTGCGCGATGGCGGGACCTTGCAGATCGGCATTGGCACGTTGGCCGATGCGCTGAGCCATGCGCTGGTGCTGCGACAGACCGACAATGCGACCTATCGGCGCGTGCTGCATGCACTGGATCCGGAGCTGGAACAGCATCCTGCGGTGCGTGCCAGCGGTGGTCTGGAGCCCTTCGAGATCGGCCTGTACGGTTGCAGCGAAATGCTCAATGAGGGCTTCAAGCAGCTGGTGGACTGCGGCGTGATCCGCCGCAAGGTGCACGACGATCTGCCGCTGATGCAGCGCATCGCCGACGGCAGTGCCGATGCAGCCGATCACGCGCGGCTGGCACGCGAGGGCGAGTTTCTGCATGGCGCGTTCTATCTTGGTTCGCCGGACTTCTACCAATGGCTGCGCGATCTGGATGCGAAGACCCGCGATGCCATCGGCATGCGCCGCATCAGCGAGATCAATCAGCTCTACGGCGGCAACGAAACATTGGAGCGCTTGCAACGCCATCAGGCACGCTTCTTCAACTCCTGCATGATGGCCACCGCGCTCGGTGCAGCGGTGTCCGATGGGCTGGACGATGGCCGCGTGGTCTCCGGTGTCGGTGGCCAATACAACTTCGTGGCGATGGCGCATGCCTTGCCGCAGGCCCGCAGCGCGCTGATGCTGCGGGCCACCCGCGATGCCGGAGCACATGCAGCGAGCAATGTGCGCTGGAATTATGGGCACACCACCATCCCGCGCCATCTGCGCGATCTGTACATCACCGAATACGGCATCGCCGATCTGCGTCACCAGACCGATCAGGACTGCGTGCTGGCGATGGCGGGCATCTGCGATGCGCGCTTTCAGGATGCATTGCTTGCCACAGCAAAGACATCGCGCAAGCTGCGTAGCGACCCTGCACTGCCTGCCCGCGCACAACGCAATACACCGCAAGCGCTGGAACAGGCATTGGCGCCGTTTCGCCGCGATGGCAGCCTGCCCGACTACCCACTCGGCAGCGACTTCACCGAAGTCGAGCAACGCGTGCTACGCGCCCTGACCTGGCTCAAACGCGCCACTGCCAGCAACAGCGCAAAACTGACCACGGTGTGGCGCGCACTGCTGTCACGCGATGCGCGCGATGCAAACGACGCTGCCTGCCTGCAACGCATGGCATTGGACATGCCACGCGGCATCGGTGAGCGCATGCAGGCGCGGCTGCTGGCATATGCATTGCGCAAGACCAGATCGCACTGAGAGCGGCTTTGCCGGGATGTGCCGAGAAACGATGTCATGGCGCGTTTATCGCATCGTGACCCACGACGGAAACACCGCGGAAAGCGTTGCGTCAAATTTGGCCGGGATGATGGCGACCACCTTCTTTCCGGCTTCGGTGCATGCGCTTTCTACACGCTCTTTCGGCTTTGAATCCAGGCGACGACAGCAAAGCGAAGCCATCGCGCACCAAGCGAAGCAATACGAGACACGCTGCATTTTTCAGCGTGTTGATGATGGCCAGCGTCACTTCACACGCCGCACCTCGCCTCACAGATCTGCAGTACATCGGTAGCCACAACAGCTACCACGCCGGCTTCGCCCCCAGCGAAGCGGCACTGCTGAAACAACTGAGCCCGGAATTGTTCGCAGCACTGGATTATCGTCATCCAGCGCTGACGCAACAGTTGGACGATGGCGTCAGACAGCTAGAACTGGATGTGTTTGCCGACGCGAACGGCGGCCGCTACGCGCACCCGGCGATCGTCGCGCAGATCGCCAAGGCCGGGTTGCCACCCGCACCGCCAAGCGCACCAGCTGGCGTGATGGACAAGCCCGGCTTCAAGGTCATGCATGTGCAGGATGTGGATCAGCGCAGCAACTGCCAACCCCTGATTGCCTGCCTGCAGGAAGTACGCGCGTGGTCGAAGCAGCACCCCAAGCATGTGCCGATCTTCATCCTGCTGGAAACCAAGCAGGCGCCGGTGCAGCTTGCCTTTCCGACCGTGCAGCCGGAGCCGTTCGATACAGCTGCGCTGGATGCGCTGGATACCGAACTGCGCTCGGTGTTTCAGCCCGGCGAGTACCTTAGCCCCGACCAAGTCCGTGGCACGGCAGCTACGCTCAACGCCGCTGTGCTCGCGCATGGCTGGCCATCCTTGCACCAAGCACGCGGCAAGGTCGTCTTCCTGCTCGACCAGCGCGCGGCCGGTGCCAGTTATCTGCCCGGGCATCCCTCGCTGCGTGGACGGATGTGCTTCACCAACGCCGTGCCGGGCGAAGACGATGCGGCGTTTACCGAACTCAACGATGGCCCCGTCGAGAAGATCAACCAGCTGGTGAAAGCCGGCTATCTGGTGCGCACGCGGACCGACGCAGACCTGAAGGAAGCGCTGCACAACGACACCACACGCCGCAACAGCATGCTGGCCAGTGGCGCGCAATTGCTCAGCACCGACTTCCCCGCACACGAGCCGGCCAGCAACGGTTACGTGGTGCGCTTCGATGGCGATGCGGTCGCACGCTGCAATCCGCAGCTTCCGCACGCGCATTGCAAGGGTGTCGACCTCACGCACTGAGTGGGGTCACGTCCGCAATCGCACCACCCACGCCAAACACACAGACCTGTCGCAATGGAAGGCGTCGGCGATGCACGCCTGCGCCCGCGTTATCGGGCCTGGCACCCCACGTTCTCCAACTACGCGAGCCAACTGCATGCAGCACCCCCGCACCTTCCATCGCCTGACCTGCGCCATTGCGCTGGCGCTGTCCGCACCCGCGTTTGCCGAGACTCCCGAGCCCGCTACCACCACACTGGATTCGGTCAACGTACAGGCCAAGCACGCTGCCACACCGGGATCGCTCAACGAACAGCGCCTGTCCAGCAGCGTCAACAGTGTGATGAGCAAGCAGCAGATCGATGCCATTCCGTCGGGCGGCATCGCCGATGTCGTGTCGCACATGCCGGGCCTCTCGGCATACAGCGACATGCATCTGGGCCAGGCCACCACTGGCGAAAATGCCTACGTCAGCATCCGCGGCATGGATGCCAGCTACAACGCATATACGCTCAACGGCTTCGGCATGCCCGAGACCGATTCGTCCACGCGCGCCATCTCGTTGAACATGCTGGCACCGTTCGGCATCCAGTCGGTGCAGGTGTCGAAATCGCCCACACCCGACATGCCGGGCGATTCGATCGGCGGTGCGATCGACATGCGCACGCCCAACGCCTTCGACTTCGATCGCGACGTCTATGCCAAGACCACCGCGCAAGGTCAGTTCAACGCGCTGGCCTCCGACCTGGGCGGCAAGGACACCGGCGGCACCTTCCAGCAGGAGCTGGCCTGGAAGTTTGGCGACGGCCATGCCTTCGGCCTCTACGCCTCGGCCTATTACGGCAAGAACAACAACATGGCGCAGGCGCCGGCGCCCAACAGCAAGTACGTGCCGGCCGATCCTGCATTCGCCAGTGCAACGGACCTGCGCGATGTCGGTCCATTGATCAGCACCCGCTACAAGTACAGCCTCTACACCAGTCAGATCGAACGCTATGGCGGCAATCTCTCGCTCGATTGGCAGGGCGACAACAGCGCACTCTATGCGCGTGCCATCTACGGCAGCTACGGCGTGACCGGGCAGCAGGATCAGTCCAGCGCACGCCTGGAGACCTATCGCAACCAGCCTACCGCTGTACGCGGCGGCTACTTCAACACGCACGATATCGACGAGAAGCTGGCAACGCTGCAACTCGGCGGCCAGACCACGCTGGATCGCCTGCGCTTCGACTATGGCAGTTCGGTCGGTCGCGGCACCCGCAGCCGACCGGACTATGTGTCGGCCAGTCTGTATGGTTTTACGCCAGGCAGCTTCGCCTTCGACCTCAGCAACCCACGCTATCCGAGCATCGCGCCAAGCTCGCCTGCATTGACGGACTTCTTCTACAACCTGGACTCGTCGCTGCTGTGGAAGGTGCAGGGGCATGACGCCGGCAGTCACGACAACCGCGTCAACGCACATACCGATATCACTTATCAGATCGATGGCGATGTGCTGGACAGCGTCAAAGTCGGCTTGTCTGCCGATCACTCCGACCGCGGCGCCTACGATCATCCGTTCTTCCACAAGGACGGCAACTTCGTCACCAATGGGCCTTATTTTGGCGGGCCCAATTACGCATTTCCCACTGCCGGCGGCCCGCCGCTGAGCGCGATCCCGGGACGTGTCACCAATAACGCGTTCGATGGCCGTTACGCAGGCCCCTTCAAACTGCTCGATCGCAACTGGATGCTCGCGCAGGCGTTGCCTTACAAGTACGTCAACGATCCCAATGGCGCCGGCGTCTACACCGCCAACGACTACAACGCCAACACCACCTCCAGCACCGAGGCGATCTATTCCGGTTACGCAATGGCCGCGCTGCATATCGGCTCGGTGAGCGTGCTGCCCGGTGTGCGCTACGAGTTGACGCGCTACTCGGCCCAATCCTGGCAATCCAGCGGCGATGGCAGCACCGGCAGTTTCGTCGGCACCGGCAGTACCTATGGGCAAGTGTTGCCGGGCATCAGCGTCAACTATCGGCCAGACGATCTCACCGTGTACCGCGCGTCATTGCGCCGCAGTTTCAGCCGCCCGGCGTTCGGCCTGATTTCCGGCGAGACGGTGTACACCATCGACGACACCCAGCAGGTGGTCGGCATCTCCAAGCCCAATCCCGATCTGCATCCGAGCAAGGCCGACAACGCCGATCTCTCCGCCGAGTTCTACGACCACAACGGCGGCGTACTCAGTGCATCGACCTACTACAAGCGCATCACCGGCTTCATCTACACCTCGCAATCGGCGACCAGCAACGACAACACGCTGGGCGGCCTGGTACCGACCGGCACCACGTTCGAAAACGGCGTGCCGGTGACGATGCCGCAGAACGGCGGCACCGCCAGGCTCTATGGCCTGGAATTGGCGGCGAGCAGGCGCCTGCAGGACTTGCCGGGCATCTGGAGCAATTTCGGCGTCATCGCCAACCTCACGCTGCAACACAGCCAGGCAGACAGCAAACGCAGCGATCAACCGGAAAAAACCTGGCTGCCGCGCGCACCGGAGCGCATCTACAACCTGGATCTGTTCTACGACGATACGCATCTGCGCACCGACCTGAGCTACAACTACACCGGCCTGCAATTGCTGGGCTTGACCAGCGACCGGCTCAACTACTACCTGCAACCGGTGAAGTCGTTGGACTTCAATGCGACCTACCATTTGCCGCACCACATCGATGTGGGGGTGTCGGCCAAGAACCTGCTCAATGCGGCAACGTTCTACGAAACGCAGGGCAAATCCAGACGCTACATGGCCTACGATCCCGGCGCAGATGGTGCGTATGTACAAACCGGCCGGGTGTACATGCTGACGTTGGGCTATACCTACTGACGGCAGGCCTGCAGACAGATGCGGCACGATGTCTGCAGAAGCAAAGACCAGGTTTGCGCTGATCCAATCGATCGCCTGACTGACATACAGGCGATCGATTGTTGCGCGGTGCACGACTCCCTCCACAGCCCGGGTAGACGCATGAGCAGCCGGCTGACGCGTCGACTCGGCAGCTGCGCGGAGGCGAGATAGCAGGTATCCACTTCTGACCCGCATCGATACTGCGTTTTCAGTCAGTCCCGGTGCAGCCATTTCACACAGACCACGCAGGCAGCTCGGGCAAGGTGCGCGCATGCCTCTTTCGGACCTGCTCATGCCCTCACGCTCCTACGCTCGCGCCTGCCTGCTCACTCTCGCCCTGAGCGCTTCATTGTCTGCATTGGCGCAAGCGCCGCAGCCCGCTGCTGCACCTGCACCTGCACCTGCAGCAACGCCGGCGGCAACAGTCGTGCCGAGCGGCCCGCGTTCGGATCTGCACGCGCAAGTCCTGCTGGATCGCGCGCATTTTTCGCCGGGGCAGATCGATGGCGAGCGCGGTTCCAATCAAAAGCGTGCCGTCTCCGGGTTTCAGGCCGCGCACAACATCAAGGTGACCGGTGAGCTGGATGACGCCACCTGGCAGGCCTTGCAGGCCGACGCCACGCCGGCGTTGGTGCAATACACGCTCACCGCTGCCGATGTCGCCGGACCGTTCCAGCCGATTCCCAAGGGCCCGGCCGAACAGGCCAAGCTGCCTTCGCTTGGCTACACCTCGGTGGATGAGGCACTGGGCGAGCGGTTTCATGCCGACCCCGGACTGCTACGCCAACTCAACCCCGGCGTGGACCTGAGCAAGGCCGGTAGCGTGATCCAGGTTCCCAACATCGACGGTGTCCCGCCATTGGCCAAGCCGGCCAAGCTGGTGGTCGACAAGTCCGAGTCGACGCTGCGCCTGTTCGATGCCGACGGCAAGGTCTATGCGCAGTTCCCGGTGTCTTCCGGCAGCAAGCACGACCCGTTGCCGATCGGCCGCTGGAAGGTCCTGGGCGTCGCGCGCGATCCGGTGTTCAAGTACAACCCCAAGCTGTTCTGGGACGCGAAAAAGGGCGATCAAAAGGCGACCTTGCCGTCGGGTCCGAACAACCCGGTCGGCCGCGTGTGGATCGACCTGTCCAAGCCGCATTACGGCCTGCACGGCACGCCGGAACCCGGCCATGTCGGCAAGACCGAATCGCATGGCTGCGTGCGCCTGACCAACTGGGACGTGGTCAATCTGGCCAGCGTGGTCGGCCCGTCCATGCCGGTGGTGATGCAGGAGTAAGCATGAAACTGCTGATGATGCTGGTGGTAGGTATGCTGCTGGGTGCAGCCGGCTATTGGTGGCTGGAACGTGAAGCGCCGCAGGCGGCAGTAGAGCCAGCGCCCACTGCTGCACCCGTGGCAACACAGCGCGACGCGGCGCATACCGAACTGGCAGCATCTGCTGCTCCGGCAGTCGCGCCACTGCCAGCCGTTGCCGCTGCGCCGGCAACCGATGCGGCGCCAGTCAATACGCCTGCGGCGGCAACGTCCGTGCCACCAGCTGACGCCGCAGTTTCAGGTGCTGGCTTGTTGATTCCGGTACAAGGCATCAGCAGCAGCCAGCTGCAGGACACTTTCACCGACGCACGCAGCGAAGGCCGCGTGCACGATGCCATCGACATCCTCGCACCGACCGGAACAGCGGTCCTCGCAGTGGCAGACGGCACGGTCGAGAAACTCTTCAACAGCGAACGCGGCGGCCTGACGCTGTATCAGTTCGACCCGAGTGGCACGTATTGCTACTACTACGCACATCTGGAGCGCTACGCCGACAATGTGGCGGAAAAACAGCCGATCAAGCGCGGCCAGATCATTGGCTATGTGGGCAGCACCGTTAACGCAGATCCTGCGGCACCGCATCTGCATTTCGAGATCCATCGCCTCGGGCCGGAAAAAGAATGGTGGAAGGGCGAAGTCGTGAATCCGTATCCCGTCTTGCATGGCGATCAGACACTGCAGTGATGCACTGACGCGGTGGCCTACACAAAGGCCTGCGCCTCATGCGCAGGCCTTTGTACTTAAGAGTGGCTAACAAAACGTAGCGAGCGGTCGTCAGGTGGGTGCGGGCGGCGCGCAGGAACCGGAGTGTACGAGCGGTACATGAGGATTCCGAGCACCGACCGCGCCCGCCTGGCGGCTGCGCAGTAGGTTTGTTAGCCGCTCTAAATCAACATCCCACCAGACACCTCGATGCGCTGCGCATTGATCCAACCGGTGCCCGGCGCCAGCAACGCAGCCACCACCGGCCCGATATCGTCCGGCAGCCCAGGGCGGCCTAATGCAGTGACCGAGGAAACCATCGCGTTGACCTGCGCGTTGTCACGCACGCTGCCGCCATTGAAGTCGGTTTCAATCGCACCCGGCGCCAGCGTATTGGCACGGATGCCACGCGCGCCCAGCTCTTTGGCCAGATAGCGGGTGAACACTTCCACCCCGCCTTTCATCATCGCGTAGGCCGACGAACCGGGCAGCGCAAAACGTGCAAGGCCGCTGGACACGTTGAGGATGCGTCCTCCATCGGCAATCAGCGGCAGCAACGTCTGGGTCAGGAAGTACGGTCCCTTGAGATGGATGTTGAACAGCGCATCGAATTGCGCAGGCGTGGTCTCGGCAATGGGCGCATGCAAGCCGGTGCCGGCGTTGTTGACCAATGCATCGAAGTGGCTGCGCCCCCAACTGGTCAACACTTCCTTCAGTTGAGCAGCAAATGCAGCGAAGCCCTCGACATTGGCAACATCCAGCTGCAAGGCATGCGCGCGGCGCCCCAGCGTCTGGATGTCTGCGACGACTGCAGCAGCCTCGCCTGCTTCGCTGCGATAGGTCAGCACAATGTCGCTGCCGTCGGCAGCGAGCGCGAGCGCGGCGTTGCGGCCCAGGCCACGGCTGCCGCCGGTGATCAACGTGATGGGGGTGGTGTTCGGCATGCTGTACTCCGGGGGCGAGGGATGATGCCGAGAACGACCGCACGCCTGTACGGATGTCAGGCGCGTCGGTGCTTGGCATCGGTGTCTGCCAGTGATGTTGTAGCGCGCGTTTGCGCGCCAGCCTGCGACGGTATGGGTATCGCGTCGTTGCAAAGACTATTGCGCTTGCCCCGCCGCATAAATCAGCTCAGGCTGATTGCACCGTTCAAGAGTGTCGACCAATCGATGGACACCATGGAGTCGTTGCGCGCATTCCTGCGTGTGGCCGAGCTCGGCAGTTTCACTCGCGCCGCCGAGACGTTAGGCCTGCCCAAGGCCAGCGTCTCCACTGCCGTGCAACGGCTTGAAGCGTCGCTCGGCACCCAGCTGTTGCATCGCACTACACGCCGTGTACAACTCACTGGCGACGGCACCGCGTTCTATCAGCGCGGCCGCGATTTGCTCGATGACATGGACGAGTTGCAAGGCATGTTTCAGCGCGACCGTAGCCAGTTGAGAGGGCGCTTGCGGGTGGACATGTCGTCCGGCGTTGCGCGCAATTTCGTGATTCCCGCCTTGCCGGTATTTCTGGCACTGCATCCACAACTGGAAGTGGAGATCAGCGGCACCGACCGGCGCGTGGATGTGGTGCGCGAAGGCTTCGATTGCGTGTTGCGCGTGGGCACGCTCGAAGACACCAACCTGGTCGCGCGACCGCTCGGCGCGTTTCGCATCATCAACTGCGCCAGTGCGGATTACCTGACGCGGCGTGGCATACCGCGCTGTCTGGACGATCTGGCGCAGCACGACCTGGTGCATTACGTCACGACGCTTGGCCAGCGGTCGTCCGGCCTCGAGTACCACGACGGACAAGCCTACCAACTCCTGCCGATGCGCGGCCCGGTGACGGTCAACAACGGCGATGCCTATCTTGCTGCCGCATTGGCGGGCCTGGGCATCATCCAGGCGCCGGCCAGCCCGTTACGGGCGCACCTGGATAGCGGCGCCTTGATCGAGGTGCTGGCCGCCATCGCGCCCGAACCGATGCCGGTCACGCTGCTCTACGCGCAGCGTCGCCACCTGCCGCAACGCGTACGCGCGTTCATGGATTGGGTGGCAGAGGTGATGGCGCCGCATCTGGAACCGCTGTAGCCCTGGTCCACCGTCGATGCGATTGCCGGCACGTCTTCGCGTGTGCGTGTGCGTGTGCAGGTAAGCCTATGCAACGTGCCGACACGTGCGGGAAAGGCTTCCGCTTGCGCGCCAGGTCGGCACCACCGAAGCAAACTGATGTCAGCACGCAGCGCAGGCAGTAGAAGCGCAGCAGATCTACGATCACCCAGAAGGAATGCAGACACAAAAAAACAGGCACCTTTTGCAAGGTGCCTGCAGCGTTGCAACAACAGGCCAGGCGCTGAAATCGCGCCCGACATGGTCTGCGATCAGAACGTGTAGTTGAAGGTCAGCATGCCATTACGCGATGCGCCCCATGCGCCATAGCCGCCGTTGAACTGCGAGTAATAGCGCTTGTCGAGCAGGTTGTCGACATTGAGCTGCACCGAAAACTGCGGCGACAACCGGTAGCGCGCGAATGCACTGACCAGCGCATAGGCACTTTGCTGGAAGGTGCCGTACACCGGGTCCACGTAGTACGAGCGGTTCTGCCAGTTGACGCCGCCGCCCACGGTGAGATCGCTCCACACGCCTTGCGGGGTGTAGCTGTTGAACAGCTTGATGGTGGTGCGCGGCAGATGCGTGTTGATCGAGGTGCCGTTATCGTCGCGGGCGGTGTAGTGCGAGGCGCCGAAGGTGGTGTTCCAGCTCTCGGTCACACGCCCGGAGATCTCGAAATCGAAGCCTTCGCTGACCACGCCATTTGCGGCCTCATAAGCAGACTCGCTGCTGCCCGGCACAAAGCCGCCGGTGGCCACGCCCAGGTTGTCCTGCTCGATGCGGAACACCGCCAGCGAAGCGTTGAGCTTGTCGTCGAACCATGCTGCCTTGACGCCGGCTTCGTAGCCCTTGCCGCTCAACGGATCCAGGTAGCCGCCATTGGCATCGCGCAGTGTCTGCGGGTTGAAGATTTCGGTGTAGCTGACGTATGTCGACCAGACATCGTTGATGTCGTAGACCAGGCCGGCGTACGGGGTGACTTCGGTCTGGGTGTCGGAGAACGGCACCAGGCCTTGCGTCGTCGAATCGAAGTTGCGGCCATCGATCTGCCAATCGGTATAGCGCGCTCCCACCAGCAACGTCAGCGGATCGGCCAGCGAGAAGCGCGCCGCCACGTAGGCGGCCTTCTGCTTGATGGTGCCGTCGCTCTGCACCGTGCGCGGGCTCCAGTTGGGCTCCGGGTACGCGCCGGTCCAGCCGAAGTAGCTGTCCAGCGGCGCCGGAAAATCGAAGGTGCCGTTATTGACGTACTCGCGGCGGTTGTAGCTGGCGCCGGCCACCAGCTGATGCTCGCGGCCGAACAGCTGGAACGGGCCTTCCGCATAGACATCGGCGCCATCGGCCTTGCGCTCGGTCTGGTAGTTGCCCGAGTACGGCACCACGCCGCCACCGGTGGCGCGGTCGAAGCCGAAGATCGTATAGAACGGGTAGAACAGGTGATTGGCCGCTTCGGTCTTCTCGTGGCTCACATTCGCCTTGAGATTCCAACCGTTGTCGAAGCTCTGCTGCAGGCTGGCGAAGGTGCGCTGCAGACGCGTATCCCAGAACGTCCAGTCGGCCGCCGGGTTGAACGAGCGGTCGTAGTTGGTGCGGGTGCCATCGCTGTAGAACAGCGGGAAGCCGCCCCAGGTGACATCGTTCGATTCCTTCTTCTGGTACTCGTAGCCCACGCTCAGCAAGGTGCTGTCGGTGAGGTCGGCATCGATGATCGCCGAGCCGATCTTCTTGCGCATGCTGTAGCGGTCCATATCCGACTCGCCATCCTGGTACACGCCGATCACGCGCGCGCGCACGGTGCCTTCCGGGCTCAGCGGCACGGTGACATCGGCCACGCTGCGGGTCTTGCTGAAATCGCCGCCGCCGACCGACACGGTGCCGGTGAAGTCACGGCTTAGCGCATGCTTGCGCACCAGATTGATCGAGGCCGACGGATTGCCCGAGCCGGTGAGCAGGCCGGTGGCGCCGCGTACCACTTCGATACGGTCGTACAGCGCCACGTCCAGCGCCGAGTCGCCGTAGCTCCAGGCCTGCTCCATGTAGGCCGCGATGCCGTCGAACTGGTAGTTGTCGATGTAGAAGCCGCGTGCGAAGAACTCCAGCCGCTCGCTGTCGCTCTGCGCCACCGAGATGCCGGTGACGTTGTTGAGCACGTCGGTGATGCTCTGCAGGTTCTGGTCGTCCATGCGGTCGCGGGTGATCACGGTGACCGACTGCGGAATCTCGCGAAGCGACAGGTTCATGCGCGTGCCGGCGGTGGTCTTCTCCACCGTATAGCCCTTGGCCTGCTCGCCCTGCACGATCAGCCGGTCCAGGGTGGTGACCTCGGCATCGGGTGCGGCAGCGGGCGTCTCGGCCAGCACCTGGCCGGCGGCCAGCACCTGGCCGGCGGCCATCGTGCACAGCGCAGCGACCAGCGCACGCGGCAGGACATGGCGACGCGCGCCCACAGAAGCAAGACGCAATTCAGTACTACGGATCATCGGGGACTCCAACGCAGACGGACCAGACCACGCGCTGCGAAGACGCCGCGCCGGCAACAAGGGGGAGGAACGGTGTGCCGGACGACCGGCAGTGCGCCATTTTAATGGGAATGATTCACATTTTAAACAGCTGGATTGACATTTTTTTAGCATTCGCTTGACATAAGCGAGCGCTACCGCCTCTGACCCACATCGATCTGCACGACCGCAGTCCGCCATTCGCCATACTGTCCGGCCATTCAACGCGGCCAGGAGCTGGCCGTCGCGAAGGAGATCAGCAAGGCCTGTTTCGATGGATTGCCTGCGCAGACCAGGCAACTTCTGATACTGCCACGCAGCAGGCACGATCCCATCCCACCGATGCTGGGCGCACAGTGGCAAGTACTGGCCATCTCCGCGCATCGGCGCCGGCCAACGTCGCGCACCGAAGCACCCCATGCTTCCGTTGAACGATGACGCGTCCGCGTATCGCTCACGAGATCCAACAAAAAAGCCGGCTTTCGCCGGCTTTTTTGTTCAAGCAACACGCAAGGCCTTACAGCGCCTTGGCAGCCGCAACCACATGCTCGGCGGTGATCTTGAAGTACGCATACAGCTGATCCGCCGGCGCCGAGGCACCGAAGGTGTCGATGCCGACCACATCGCCATCCAGGCCCACGTACTTGCGCCAGAAGCCGGTCACGCCCGCTTCCACCGCCACGCGCTTGCGCACCGCATTCGGCAGCACCGACTCGCGATAGGCCGCATCCTGGCGATCAAACACATCGGTCGACGGCATCGACACCACGCGCGCCTTCAACCCGGCCGCATCGAGCGTCTGCTTGGCTTCCACCGCCAATCCGACTTCCGAACCGGTGGCGATCAGGATCACATCGGGCGTGCCGCCTTCGGCATCGGCCAGCACATAGCCACCGCGTTCGATCAGCTTGATCTGCTCGTCGCTACGCGGCTGGTGCTGCAGGTTCTGGCGGCTGAACACCAGGCAGCTGGGGCCGTCCTTGCGGGTGATCGCGGCCTTCCAGCTCACCGCCGACTCCACCGCATCGCCCGGGCGCCACACATCGTTGTTGGGGATGTAACGCAGCGAGGCCAGGTGCTCCACCGGCTGATGGGTCGGGCCGTCTTCGCCCAGGCCGATCGAGTCGTGCGTGTACACGTGGATGGCGTGCGCCGGATTCAGCGCGCTCATGCGCACGCCGTTGCGGGCGTAATCGCTGAACACCAGGAAGGTGGCGTCGAACGGAATGAAGCCGCCATGCAGCGCCAGGCCGTTGGCAATGGCGGTCATGCCGAACTCGCGCACGCCGTAATACACGTAATTGGCATCCGGGTCGTCGGTGGCCACCGACTTGCTGGCCTTCCACAGGGTCAGGTTGGAATGCGCCAGATCGGCCGAGCCGCCGATCAGTTCCGGCAACAGCGGCGCGAACGCTTCGATCGCCAGCTGCGAGGCCTTGCGCGAGGCGATGGTCTGGCCGTCCTGCTGCGCCTTGGCGATGTAGGCATCGGCCTGGGTGATGAAGTCGGCCGGCAGCTCGGCGTGCGAGCGACGGGTCAGTTCGGCAGCTTCGGCCGAATACTGCTTGCCGTACTTGTCGAACAACTGCTCCCACTCGGCCTGACGCAGGGTGCCGGTGCCACCTGCGCGCCAGCCGGCGTAGATCTCTTCGGGAATTTCGAACGGGCCGTAAGGCCACTCCAGCGCCTTGCGCGCGCCTTCCAGTTCTTCCTTGCCCAGCGGCGCGCCGTGCGAGGATTCCTTGCCGGCCTTGCTGGGTGCACCGAAGCCGATCTTGGTGCGGCAGCAGATCAAAGTCGGCTTGTCGCTATTTTCCAGCGCCGCTTCAATCGCCGCCTTGATCTTGTCGGCGTCGTGCCCGTCAACATCGCGGATCACGTGCCAGCCATAGGCCTCGAAACGCGCCGGGGTGTTGTCGCTGAACCAGCCATCGGTATTGCCGTCGATGGAGATGTGGTTGTTGTCCCAGAACGCGACCAGCTTGCCCAGGCCCCAGGTACCGGCCAGCGAGGCGGCTTCATGCGAGATGCCTTCCATCATGCAGCCATCGCCCATGAACACCCAGGTGCGGTGGTCGACGATTTCCAGCTCCGGGCGGTTGTAGCGCTGCGCCAGCAACTTCTCGGCCAGCGCGAACCCGACCGCATTGGCAAAGCCCTGCCCGAGCGGGCCGGTGGTGGTCTCCACCCCGGGGGTTTCGCTGCGCTCGGGGTGGCCGGCGGTCTTGCTGTGCAGCTGACGGAACTGCTTGAGCTGCTCGATCGGCAGGTCGTAACCGGACAGGTGCAGCAGCGCGTACTGCAGCATCGAGCCGTGGCCGTTGGACAGCACGAAACGGTCGCGGTTGAACCACTGCGGATTGTTCGGGTTGTGCCGGAAGAAATCGTTCCACAGCACTTCGGCAATATCGGCCATGCCCATCGGCATGCCGGGGTGGCCGGATTTGGCGGCTTCGACCGCATCGGCGGCGAGAAAACGGATGGCGTTGGCCAGCTGGCGGCGGGTGGGCTGGGTCATGGGCGTCTATGGAAGCGGAGGGGAACACCGCTGGAAGCGGAGCCGCTTATTCTCCCACAGAGCGCGTTAGGGGACCGGGATTGGGGACCGGGATTGGGGACCGGATTGGGGATTGGGGATTGGGGATTGGGGATTGGGGATTGGGGATTGGGGATTGGGGATTGGGGATTGGGGATTGGGGATTGGGGATTGGGGATTGGGGATTGGGGATTGGGGATTGGGGATTCGGAATTCGGAATTTGAGATTGGTGAAGCCGAGCCAGAGCCTCTGCAGCCTCGTCTGCTAAACAGCGGTGCAACTGGCGGCGCAAACGCGGTCGCAATATCGCAAACCTGACCTGGCATCTGAAGGTCGCAGCAGCCCGCTCCAACGAATCCCCAATCCCAACTCCCGATTCCCTATTCCTCGCCTTTGGCGACCAGGGTCGTCAGCGCCAGATCCCCAGTCACATTCAGCGCCGTCCGACACATATCCAGGAAGTGATTGACGCCCAGGATCATGCCGATACCGACCGGATTGACCCCGACCATCGCGCAGATCAGCGCCACCACCGGCAGCGAGCCCGACGGCACACCCGCGGTGCCGATGCCGCCCAGGATGCAGACCAGCATCACCATGAATTGCTGGCCGAGGCTCAGGTCCACATTGAAGAACTGCGCCAGGAAGATCACCGTCACGCCCTCGAACAACGCGGTGCCGTTCTGGTTGGCGGTGGCGCCCACGGTCAGCACGAAGCGCGACACCCGCGGCGGCAGGCCCATCTCGTCGGCCACGCGCAGGGCGGTCGGCAGGGTCGCGTTACTGGACGCGGTGGAGAACGCCATCATCGTGGCCTCCTGGGTCTGCCGGAAGAAGCCGATCGGCGAGCGCCCGGCGAACTTCACCGCCAGCCCGTAGCTGACCACCATGTGCAGGCCCAGCGCCAGCACCACCACACCCACGTAGGCGCCCAGGCGGATCAACAGATCGAAACCGAACAGCGCGGCCAGGTTGAACATGAAACAGGCCACCGCATACGGCGCCAGCCGGATCACCAGGCCGATCAAGGTCATCGAAATTTCGAAGATGCCTTCGATACCGCGCTTGAGCGTGGCCACCTTTTCATCGGCGGTGAGCACCATGCCCACGCCAAACATCACTGCAAAGAACATCAGCGACAGGATCGCGCCATTGCTGGACGCTGCGGCGATCACGTTGCTGGGCACGATCGACAACAGCATGTCCATGCCTTGCGGCTGGGTGCCGGAGCTGGAAATGATCTCGCGGGTGCGCTCGGCGTTTTCCTGGATCAACTGGTTGGCCAGTTGCGGATCCACGCCTGCGCCTGGTTTCAGCACGTTGACCAACACCAGCCCCAGCAACACCGCCACGCCGGACAGCACGATGGTGTAGCCCAAGGTGCGCCACCCCACGCGCCCGAGCGCGCGGATGTCGCCCATTTCGGAAATGCCCATCACCAATGCCGAGAACAGCAGCGGCACGATCAGCATGAAGATCAGATTGAGGAAGATCTGCGAGAACGGAGTGGTGACGTACTTGGTGACCACGCGCACCCAGTCGGCATCGCTGCCGGCCAGGTAGTAGACGGCCAGACCCAGCAGCAGGCCGACGGCGAAGCCAATGCCCATCTTCCAATGCAGGGGCAGGCCCGGGCGGCGTGTGGCTGAGGATGCAGTCATCTGGTCGGGCCTTGATCTGTACACAAAGGCCGGAGCTTAACAAACGCCATCGATGCGGCCACCTACCCGACGTCCCGCCGCGCGCCTGCCCGAGGGTAGGTGTGCATGCCGCCACACGGTCCCGCAATCGGATCGGCGAGGACACCGCACCAGAGAGTCTGCAGGTTGCTTCGTTGAAAGCCTGCATTCCGTTTGCCTTGCGTTGAAAAGCTGATCGGACAAGCCGTTATTGAACCAACGCACGTCTTGCCTGCTTGTAACCGTGCACACCGACCATCCCGAATGGTCCTTGCCCGCCTACCGTCGCGGGACCTTACGCGGCATGGATGCCGCGTAAGAGCCTACACGGACGTACTTGCGGCGTGTCCTGCGATGGTGGGCGGGCAAGGGCCCTGCAGCAAAGCCGCAACCCCAGAGCTCTGCTTTCATCAACACGTCAGCAACCCACGTGTAACCGGAATCAACGAGTCGCAACGCTACACGGCCTGGCGACCATCCAAGAACCCGTTAGACACTGTCGCTGCAGCGCAGCCGATCAACGCGCCGGCGGATACAGCGGCGCCAATATCTCCGGTTCCGCAGCCGTTGCGTGGCGCCAACGCGGGCCTTTGGAAAACGCCTCGCGCAGTGCCGCACGCGCAGCGGCCACATCGCCATCGCCGCCCCAGCGCGCGCGCTGCATCTGCGCCACTGCTGCGCGCTGGGCCGGGTCGCTCAACGCGGCCAGCACGCTATCGATGTCGGCAACACCGGCCATGCCGCAGAGTATCGCCGCCACATCGTCCATCCCGCCGGTATCGAGCGCGCGCCGCAATTCGGCCACACCATGGGTGGCACGCCGACCGGAGCCGGGTGCATCGCTGCCATTGGTCACCGGCGCACCGCGCGAACCGCCGCGACGCAGCAGCAACGCCCACGCAAGCGTGGCGATCCACAACAACGCAAAACCGATTGCCGCACCGATCCAGCCCCACGGCCGTTGCGCAACGGTGGGTTGCTGCAGGCTCAGCGTGCTGGGGGCTGGAGTTGGGGCAGCGTTATCCGGCGACGGATTGGCAACCGGCGCAGGCGCAGGCGCCGCAAACGCACCGCTACCCGCAGCCACATCCAATGTGAGATCCGGCAGCGATGCAGTCTTGGCCGCCGCCGCGCCCACATCCCACCACGCCACCTGCAAACCCGGCACCACCAGCGGACCGGCGCGGTTGGGCACGATCGAATAGCGCCGGGTCAGCCGCAGCTGCGGCGAACCGTCCACGAAGCGTTCTTCATACTGCGCCGGCTCGGCGAACACCTGCGCGTCAGGCACGCTAGGAGTGGGCAGTTCAGGAAACTGCGCCTGGGTGGCGCCGCGTGCGCTGGCTTCCACCACGATCTGCGCCGCCTCGCCGGCAGTCGCGCGCTGCGGCGTGGTGGTGTAACGCAATTGCAGACTGCGCAGCGGCAACCACGGTTGCGGCGCGTTGGCCGGCTGCGCACGCACCTGCAGTGGAATGCTGGCGCTGCGCGCGGTCAGCTCGCCATTACCGCGACCGAAGTAATCATCGAAAAACCCACCGACCGAACGCCCATTGAAACGCGCCGACGGCAACAGCAAGCGCCCACTGCGCTCGGGCACCAGCAAATAGCGCCGCTCCACCACGTTGTATTGACGATTGTTGACCAGCTTGACCGAACTGACGTCATCGCCAATGCGCTGCAACGATGCGCCATCGGGCGCTTCCAGATCCAGCTCGCCAGACGCAAGCTGCGTAGCGAAGTACAAACGCACCACCACGCCCACGCTTTGCTGCACGTAGGGCTGCGGGTCGTCCACCTGCGTTTCGACGAAGGCGTCTTCATTGCCCTGCGCCGCGCTCGGCCCGGCTGGCGCGCTGCCACCAGCGCTGCCGGTGCCCGCATTGTTTGCCGCCCCAACCACCTGCAACCGCAGCGGCTCGGTGCGCTCGTTGCCGACGCGTATCGCCGGCACGATCAGCTCACCACTCCTGCGCGGCGTCAACACCACGCCGAACAGCGCACGCATCGTCACCGATCCATTGGTCACCTGCATCTGCTGGTTGGCGCTCTTGGCACCCAGTGCGAAATCGTTGCGCAACGGCGTGTAATCCGGATCGACGCCGCGTTGATCGGTTTCGATATTCAACATCACCACGTCGCCGGCATTGGCGCTGTCGCGGTCCAGCCAGGCGCGCGTCACCGCACTGACCGGTGCGGAAGCGAGCATCGCCATGCTGGCCAGCATCGCGATCGCCGCGCGGCGTAAGTGGTGTGTGCCGATCATCGTCCGTCCCGTTGCCTGCGTTCGTGTTCCAGCCTGAATTTGGTGCGCAGCAAGCTGCCCGGATCGTCCGGAACGCGCCGCAACCAGGCGTCCACCGCCTGCCGTTGCTCGCGCTGTTCCGGCGTCTCGCTGACGGCTGCGGCTTCCTGCTTGCCGTTTGCATCGGCGCTCTTCTCGCCGCCCTGCGCCATCGCCTGCTGCATCTTTTGCCGCTGCGCGGCATCGGCCTGCTGCTGCGCCTGCGCATCGGCCGATTGCGGCGGCGCGTCCTGCTTGCTCTGCTCGCCTTGCCCGCTCCTGGATTGCTGGTCTTGCGACTTTCCATCCTGCGGCGTCTGCGCCGGAGAGGGCTGATCCTTGCTGTCCTGTTTGCCTTGGGCGTCCTGCTTGCCCTGCCCGTCCTGGCCAGCGTTTTGGTTGTCTTGTTTGTTCTGTCCGGACTGATTTTGGCCGGGCTTGTTCTGACCGGATTGCTTCTGGTCTTTGGACTGGCCCTTGCCGTCCTGACTTTTGCCGTCCTTGTTGTTCTGCTGTTGACGCTTGCGCGCCGCATCCACCGCCGCACGATTGGCGATGGCGTCCTGCTGGTCGGGGTGTTGCTTCAACGCACGGTCGTACGCCGCAATCGCTTCGTCGTACTGCCCCTGCCGGGCCAGCGCGTTGCCGAGGTTGTACAGGCCCTCATCGGTGGGCACACCTTCAAACGCTTTCTGTGCCGCAGCGAAATCGCCTTTGCGATACGCCTGCACGCCTGCATCCAGACGTTGTTGTTGCACCTGATCGGCGCGTTGCCACAACGTACGTTCTGCTGCATGCGCGGGCTGAGCCAACGGCAACACAGACACCAACGCGAGTACCGCCACAACCGCACGACGTCGGAACGCCAGCAGCGCCAACAGCATCACCGGCAGCAGCAGCCAGTAGCCTTCGTCCAGCCAGGTCTTGCCGCCATTGGACTCGGCCGCTTCATCGGCCAAGGGCTGCTGCGTAGGATCGAGCACCCCCAGCGCACGCAAATCCGAATCATCCGCTGCAATGCGCGCATAACGCCCACCGCCCTGCCCGGCCAGATCGCGCAGGCTGGCTTCGTCCAGTTTCGCCTGTGCGATTTCGCCCGTATTGGTGCGATAGGCAGCGCCGCGCTCGCTACCCACACCGAGCGCAGACACGCTGAATCCACGCGAATGCGCCAGCCGTGCAGAACTGCCAGCCCCACGATCCGCACTATCGCCGACCAACAGAATGTCGCCTTGCTTGAAGCCCGCCTGCAGCAGCAACTGCGTGGCCGCATCGATCGCCGCATCGGCGCGCTTGCCATCCACCGGCATCACCGATGGCGACAACGCATCCAGAAACAACGCCACATTGGCCGTGTCTTCAGTGAGCGGTGCTACGGTGAAGGTTTCGCCTGCGTAGACCAGCAGCGCGACTTCGCCACCGGCGCGCTTGCGCAACAGCGTGGCCAGTTTCGCGCGCGCCTGCAGCAAGCGCGATGGCGGCAAATCGGTGGCATTGATGCTGGACGACAGATCCAGCGCCACCACCAGCGGCATGCTGGAGTGATACACCGGCCGCTCGACCTGCCGCCAGCTCGGCCCGGTCATTGCCACCACCGCAAGCGCATACGTCAACGCAGCCAGCACGAAGCCGAGCCATCCGCGCTGACCACCGGAGACCAGTAATTTGGGCAGCAGATGCGCATCCACACTGTGCCGCCATACCTCCGCATTGCGTCGGCGCAGGTGCCACAGCAGCGCTGCCGGCACGATGGCCAGCAGCGCCCATAGCAAGGTCGGGCGCAGCAGATGCAACGACTGCAATGCCACTGTCAACTCGGCCAGCGCGTTCATCGCCATCTCCGCGGCAGCACGTAGGCCAGCAGCGCAATCACGATGGCAGCGCCCAACGGCCAGTAATAGCGCTCCACGCGCGGCTGCACCGACGGCCCCATTGCCTTTACCGGTTCCAGCCGATCCAGTTCGGCATAGATGCCGGCCAGTTCCTCGGTGTCGCGTGCGCGGAAGAAACGCCCGCCGGTCTGTTCGGCGATCTTGCGCAACCCGGCTTCATCGATATCGTCATTGCCACCGGCCGGAATCGGCACGCCGAACAACGAATACCCACCGCTGCCGCCGAACGCAATCGTGTGCACGCGTACGCCTTCGGCCTTGGCAAGTTCGGCGGCTTTCAGTGGATTGAGCACGCCAGCAGTGTTGACGCCATCGGTGAGCAGCACCACCACGCGTTGCCCCTGCTTCTGCTCGCGCAGCCGCTTGACCGACAATGCAATCGCATCGCCAATCGCGGTTTCGCGCCCGGCCAAGCCCACCACACTGTCGGCCAGCTGGTCGCGCACGGAGGTCAGATCTGCGGTCAACGGCGTCAGCGCATAGGCGCGTTGGCCAAATACCAGCAAGCCGACACGATCGCCTTCGCGGCGATCCAGAAAGTCCGACAACACCGCCTTGGCCGCCGTCAGGCGATCGACGACGCTGCCGCCGAGCACCATATCCGGCTCGCTCATGCTGCCGGACAGATCCACCGCCAGCATCATCTGTCGCGCCTCGCGCGGCGGCTGGATCACCTCGCCCAGTTGCTGCGGACGCGCAAGCGCCGCACATAACAAGAACCAGCCCAACCATGCCAACCAGCGCGGCATCCGCAACGCCGGTAAACGTTGCGCCTGTGCAACCGCCCGCAATTGATCGGCGTATGGCACGCGCAGCGCAGCCGCATCGGCACGCCCCTGCGGCCAGAACCACATCAGTAACGGCAGCGGCATCAACCACCATGCCCACGGCCACGCGCAGTGCGCGAGCGCATCCTGCCATTGCGACCACTGCAGCCAGTTCATCGCTTGCCCCGCATCAGACTCAGAAAACGCTGTCGCGCCAGTGTCTGCACCGCATCCAGATCGGCCACCGCCGGCGCGCGTTGAAATCCGCCATCCAGCACGGCGCGGCCCGGCCCTTGCGAAAATGCATGGGTCTTGCTTTTGCGGCCATCCAGAAACTGCAACCACGCCTCGCCCTGCAACCGATCGGCCTGCGCATCGACGCTGCGCGCCGCACGCCGCAACAACACCGACAGCGTCGCCAATCGCTGCGCGGGAGTTGTCGTGTTCTGCAGTTCGGCATCGAATGCCGCCAACCAACGGCGCTGCTGACGGCGACGACGCCACCACCAGAACCATGCGGTGCCGAGCACCAGCACCACTGCGGCGATCACCAACCACCAACCCATCGCCAACGGCCACCACGGCGGCGGGGGCGGCAGATGGACATCGCGTAGCGGGAGCGATTGCGGTGCCATCGTCATCGACCCCGCACGGCGTTACTGCCGCCCAACCAGGCATCGCTGGCATCGTCGGTGGACAGGCGATGCAAGCGCACACCGCGTGCCTGCAATACCGACGTCAGTTGCTCCAGCGGCGCCACGAATTCGGCCTGCCAGCGCGCACGTCCGGCCTGCGTGGAGAGATCGATCGCAATGCGCTCGCCACGCACATCGAAGGTGAGTGCACGTGCAGGCGGTGCCAATTCCAACGGGTCGACCAGCACGATCACCACGACCTCGTGATGCAATGCCAAGCCCGACCAGCGCGCCTCGGAGATCTTGCTGGCGCTACGTGCATCGGCCAATACGGTCAGCCGCGCGCCGGGGCGCAGCAAGCGTGCAGCATGATCCAATGCGACATCCAGCCCGGCATCGCCCGACGGCGGCCGCGCGTACCAGCGCGCCAATGCGTCCAGCACCGGCAACACACCGCGCTGGCCCGAACGCGGCGCGATCGGTGCCTCACTGGCGGTGCCACGCAGTGCGGCAATGCGGTCGCCCTGCCGCTGCGCCAACCACGCCGCAACCGCGCCGGCACGCGCCGCCTGCACCGATTTGTAGCGCACCCGCGTGCCGAAAAAGAGCGATGGCGCGGTGTCGGCCACGATCAGGCTCAAGCGTTCGCGCTCGGCCTGGAAGAGTTTGGTATGCGCTCGCCCGGTGCGTGCGGTGACGCGCCAGTCGATATGCCGCGCATCGTCGCCGGCGACGTACTCGCGCGATTCGGCGTATTCCATCCCACGCCCGCGCGTTGCCGCCGGCACCGGCCCCACCAAGCCATGCCGGCCACGGCCTGGCTGACCGCGATGGGTCACGGTACCGCGCAGCGCGATCAACTCCGCAAGCGTCGGGCGCAGGCCATCGCCGGCGACGGACGACGGAACAATTGCAGAGGGCGGAGACGGCATCGAAGACATCGGATTCTGGCGAGAGGGCGGCATACCTCAGCGACACGCTACCCGATCAGGGCAGCGGAATCTTTTCCAGCAAAGCGGCGACCAGGCGTTCGCCATCCCAGCCTTCGGCGGTGGCTTCGTAGCTAGGCAGCACGCGGTGGCGAAGCACGTCCGGCGCAATCGCGCGGATATCGTCCGGCGTCACGTAGTCGCGCCCCGCCAGCCACGCACGCGCACGCGCGCAGCGCTCCAGCGCGATCGAACCGCGTGGGCTCGCGCCCCAGGCAATCCGCCGCGCCAATGCCGGGTCGTAGCGCTGCGCATCGCGCGAAGACAGCACGATCTCGATCAGATAGCGCTCAAGCTGCGGCGCCAGATGCACATCCAGCACCACACGTCGCGCAGCGAAGACGTCTTCCAGCGGAATCTTGTCGGGCACCGTCTCGTGCTTTTCCAGCGTATCGCGTGCGGCCTCGCGCGCCAGGCGCAGAATCTCCGCCTCGGCATCGGCCTGCGGATAGCCGATACGCACATGCATCAGGAAGCGATCCAGCTGCGCCTCGGGCAACGGGAACGTGCCCTCCTGCTCGATCGGGTTCTGCGTTGCCATCACCAGGAACAGCTGCGGCAGCGCATAGGTGTGCCGGCCCACAGTGACCTGGCGCTCGCCCATCGCCTCCAGCAGCGCCGACTGCACCTTGGCCGGCGCGCGGTTGATCTCGTCGGCCAGCAAAATCGGATGGAAGATCGGCCCCGGCATGAACTCGAAACGGCTGTCCTGCGGCCGCCAGATCTCGGTACCGGTCAGATCCGAAGGCAGCAGATCCGGGGTGAACTGCACCCGCGCGAAATCCGCTTCCAGCCGCGAGGCCAGCGCCCGGATCGCGGTGGTCTTGGCCAACCCGGGAGCGCCTTCGACCAGCAAATGACCATCGGCCAGCAAGGCGATCAGCAGCCGTTCGACCAGCGCAGACTGGCCTACGATGCGCTGCGTCAGCGACTCGCGCAGCAAGGTGAATTGACGATGGAGCCGGTCCTCGGTGGGCGCGGCGGCGGCTTCTGGGGGTAGCAGCGGCGGTGCGTTCATAGGCTCAGTGTGACCGATTCGAGCGCGATTGGTTCACTGAGCAGCATCAGGATGTTCAGTGAGCATCCCAAGCATGACGCGCGTCACTGGCATCGCGATCTGGCTGGAAGAGCAAACTGATCGAATCGAAAGCTTGGACAGCATACGCATTCTCAGGCTCGACCAATCATTGACGTCATAGAAGCTCAAAGACTGACCTTAGCCGGAGCACGGCAAATCGTGTAACTGGTGGCGGTGCAATTCATCACAAAAAAAGGCCGCTCTCGCGGCCTTTTCTGAGTCAATCCTACCTCACGGAGTAGCGCTAGCTACACGCAGCACCTTGGGGGTCACGAAGACCAGCAACTCGGCCTTCTCCTTGCTCCGCCCACGCTTTTTAAACAGGTTACCGAGGAACGGGATGTCGCCCAGGAAAGGAACCTTGGAGACGCTCTCGCGGTCCGTAAATTCGTAAACGCCACCAATCACCACCGTCTCGCCATCTCCAACAAGAACGGCAGTATTGACTTCCCTTCGATTGATTTCAGGAACCGTGCCGTAACCATCTAGCACAATAAATCTAGCAACCTCATCCTTCTTTACATTCATATTCAAGAAAACGCGATTATCGTTGGTAATCGTAGGCGTAACCTTGAGTTCAAGTAACACTTCCTTGAATTGAACGTTTGCCTGTGACTGGCCACCACCGCTTGCTGCCGTAATGGTCACATAGCCAATTTCTCTACCCTGCTTGATAACGCCTTCACGCTGATTCGCAGTCACGATCCGCGGGTTGGAAACAACCTCGCCGCGCCCCTCTTCCTGCATTGCCGACAATTCCATGTCGAGAGCAAAATTCCGCCCTAGCAAGGTATACGCAATTGAACCCGCAGTACTGGTCGTGAATGTCCCGGCAGGAAGATTAAAGTTCAGTCCCGCCGGTACGTTGTGCAAACCGTCATTGATAATGGATACGTTGTTCGTCGTACTACCGCTGATAACGCCAGTGTTGTCACCATACTGACGACGGCCCGCAATACCAAACCGAGCTCCAAGATCCCGCGCGAACGTATCGGTCGCGATCACGATGCGACTTTCAATCAAAACCTGATCCACCGGACGGTCGATATGCGAGATCAGCTCGCGCATCTGCGCGACCTTCTTCGGGATATCGCTGATCATCAACGTATTGGTGCGCTCATCGGCCACAAGCCGACCGCGAGGAGACAGAAAACCGTTGTCCTGCTGCCCTGCACCACCGCTACCACCCTGACCGCCACCACCACCACCGATTCCCTTGGCCTCGGTCAACGCCTTAAAAATGGCAGTTGCATTGTGGTAATTGATCTGCACGTAATCGGTAATCAGGTCCTCGCGATTCTCGATCGCGATGCGGGCGTCTTCTTTATCCTGCTCGAACTTGGCCAGCTCCGGCTGCGGTGCAACCCACACCACGCCGCCGTCGCGGCGCTTGTCCAGGCCCTTGGCGCGCAGCACGATGTCCAGCGCCTGGTCCCACGGCACGTTCATCAGGCGCAGCGTGACATTGCCCTGTACGGTGTCGGAGGCGACGATGTTGAGGTTGGATTCCTCGGCGATCAGCTGCAGCACGGTGCGCACCGGCACGTCCTGAAAGTTGAACGTCACCGGGCGGCCGCTGTAGCCGCGCGCAGCGATCTGCGCTGCTGCCTGGGTGACCGCTGCGGGGCTCACGCCACCAACCGCCGGCTGGCCTTTGCGTGGGGTGATCTCGACCACGTATTCGTTGCCGGTCTGATAGGCCAGCGAATCGAACGCGCCCTTGGTCGACAGCACCAGCTGCGAACCGGAACCAGACGGCTTCACTTCAACGCGCTGCACCGGCGTTGCGAAGTCGGTGACGTTGAGCGGGCGCTGCAGTTCGGCAGGCAACCGGGCGTTACTGATGTCGACCAGCACGCTGTCGCCCTGCGTGCGCAGATCCGGGCTGGCGCCCTGGCCGTCGAACTGCAGGATCAGACGGCCAGAACCATCTTCGCCACGTTTGAAATCGATCTTGGACACCGCCAGACTCGCCGGAGCGACCTTGGCCGGATCCTGCGCAGGCTGCTTCAGCGCCGCCGCTGCGAACGCGCTGCCGCTCGCCACTGCCAGCGCGAACCCCAACGCACAGGCCTGGAACATCGCGTGGCGTCGAACCGGACGCAGCCGCCGGGCATTGGAAAACGTCATCGTGCTATCCCCTATCACTTTATTGATCATCCAATGCGAGTGCGGCCGGCCGTTCAAGCCATCCACCCGCACCGTCCGGCACAAGTTCAATCAGCTCGATGCGGTCTTCGTAGACCCCGGTCACCCGGCCATCGCTCTGTCCCAGATACACCCCCGGCCGCACCCGGTAAGTCACCTTGTCAGGCGCCATCACCAGCGCGATCAGGCCCGACCCACCGCCAATGGTCCCCACCATGTCGAGGGCGTCGAGCGGATAGGCTTCCAACGGTTCCTTGCGCCGGTTCGGATCCGGACGCGTACCGTTGCTGCCTTCCGCAGTGACCCAGGCATCGCTGAACGGGTCGCGCATCACCTGCGCGGCGTATTCGAATGTCTCGAACTGCTGCATCACCGGCAATGGCTCCAACGGCGGTGCCGGACGTGCGCGCACCTCGGCAACCCAGGCTTCCAGATTCGGCGCATCGCCCGGTGTGCTGGTCACACCGCGCGTGCACGCCGGCAATACAGCAATTAACGCCACGCAGGACAGGATCTTGAGCAGTTTCATGGTCATTGGCCGCCCTTCTTCGCAGCGTCGGCCGCAGCCTTCTCCTGCTCTGCCATTTCCTCATCGTCCAGATAACGATAGGTCTTGACCGTGCCGGAAAGTTCCAGAGCCCCGCGCGGGGTGATACCGGCCTTGGGGTCCTTCGGCTTGAGGTTGATGTCGTGCATGGTCAGGATCACCACGCGCGGCAGCGAGGCGACACCGCTGACGAAGGCACCGAACTGGTGGTAACTGCCCACCATGCGCAGCGCGATCGGCTTCTCGGCGTAAAACTCCTTCGGCGATTCCGGACCCGGCTGGAACAGCTCGTTGGACAGGCCGCTGGACAACGCGGTCTGCGAGATGTCGATGATCAGGTCCGGCATTTCGGTCTTGCTGGGCAGCTGACGCAGCATCTGCTGCAGCACCTGTTCCATCTGTGCGAGCTGCTGCTTGAGCGGCTCCAGATTCACCGCGCGTCCCTGCTGGGTCTCGAACTCGGTGCGCAGCTGTGTTTCGGTGCCTTCCAGGCCTTCGAGTTCATCGCGCTTGCCGCTGATCAACAGGAACCAGGCCAGCACCAGAATGAACAGACCAACCACCACGCAGAACACGATGCGTGCCTGCTGCGGCCAGCCGCCGATGTTGTTGAAGTCCAGATCGCTGAGCTTGAAGGATTTCTTACTCATGACGCTGCCCCCTGCTGCGGCCGATTGGCGGGCGCCGGCGCCGGCTGCGGTGCTGCTGCAGGTGCGCTCGGCGGCGTTGCAGGCGCAGCAGGCGTGGCACCAGCCGGCGTTGCGCCCGGTGCAGCGGTACCCGGCGCAGCCGGATCCACCACCGCGGGCGCGGCGCCGTTCTTGTCGGCCTCGTTTGGATTGGCCAACTTGACCTTGAGCGTGAACACGTACGGCAGCGCCTTGGTTTCCATCGACGATCCCGCAGGTTGCCCGCCGGCCTTGTCCTGGCTCTTGGCCTCGATGATCGACAGATCAGGATTGGTCATCCAGCCCGAGCCTTCCAGGTTGCGCATGTAAGCACTGACACGCGCATTGGATTGCGAGCGGCCTTCCAGGGTCAGGATGTCGCCGTCCTGCTTGATGTTGGTCAGCGCCACGCCATCGGGAATGGTGCGCACCAGCGAATCGAACAGATGCACCATCTGCGAGCGATTGGCCTGCAGTTCCTCGATGACCTTCTTGCGCGCAAGCAGGCGGTCCTTCTTCTTGTCGAGTTCCTTGATCTCTTCGTTCTGCGCCTTGACCTTGTCGATCTCGGTGGTCAGGAACGCATTGCGTTCGGTCTGGCCACTGATCTGCGCGTCGTAGTAGAACCAGATCAGTCCGGACAGCAGCACGCCAGCAAGCGCTGCGAAGCCGAGCATCGAATAGAACTCACGCTCACGCGCCTTCCGGCGCTCGGCGCGCCAGGGCAATAGATTGATTCTTGCCATCAGTCAAAGCTCCTCAGGGCCAGGCCGGTGGCAATCATCAATGCAGGCGCATCCAGCGCCAGCGCATGGGCCTGAACCTTCGGGCCGAGCGTCATCTGTGCAAGCGGGTTGGCGACCACGGTGGTCACGCCGAGCTGCTCTTCCACCATCTCCGGCAGGCGCGACAGCGCGGCGCACCCGCCGGCCAGCACGATGCAGTCGACGCGATTGAATTCGCTGCCCGCGTAGAAGAACTGCAACAAGCGGCTGATCTGCTGCACCGTCGCCTCTTTGAACGGCTCCAGCACTTCGACCTCGTAGCTCTCCGGCAAACCGCCCTGACGCTTGGCCAGGCCGGCTTCTTCATAGGTCAGGCCGTAACGGCGCATCACTTCATCGGTGAGCTGCTTGCCGCCGAACACCTGCTCGCGGCTATACAGACTGCGACCGGAACGCAGCACGCTCAGCGTGGTCATGGTCGCGCCGATGTCCACCAGCGCAACCACTGCATCGGCGGCCACCGGCAGCTCGCTGGCGACCAGGGCAAACGCGTTTTCGACCGCAAAGGCCTCCACGTCCATCACCTTGGCAGCCAGGCCACCGAGTTCCAGCGCGGACTGGCGCAGTTCCACATTCTCCGAACGCGAGGCAGCCAGCAGCACCTGGACCATGTCCGGGCTGTTGGGCATCGGGCCGAGCACTTCGAAATCGAGATTCACTTCCTCGATCGGGTACGGAATGTAATTGGTGGCCTCGAGTTCGACCTGGGCTTCCATATCGCTGTCGTCCAGATCGGCCGGCATCGGGATCAACTTGGTGATCACCGCCGACCCGGCCACGGCCGCAGCCGCGTTCTTGGCCTTGCTGCCGGAACGATTGATGGCGCGGCGAATGGCTTCGCCCACCGCCTCCACTTCGACGATGTTCTTTTCAACGACCGCGTTCGGCGGCAACGGTTCCACCGCGTAATGATCCACGCGAAAACGATTCCCGCTACGTGACAGCTGCAAGAGCTTGACCGCAGTGGAACTGATATCGACACCAATCAGTGGCGATTGACTCTTGGGTAGAAGCCCCACGGAAACTCCCCTGCCGACGGGCACTTGGACGCATGTCTGCGCCCTCGTATTAATAGTCAAATTTTAACAGTTGACAAGCCCTTCACGCGCAAAGCAATCGCCCCACGACGTGATCCCCAGCGCTGTCTTCTGCGATCCCCAGAGTTTGGCCCCAGCCAAACCCGGCGTCATCTATACTCTGTGACCAAGAAATCTGCAATCGGAATCTCTCTTACATGCCCCGTATTCGCCGTTGGTTGGGCTGGATCCTGGCCACGCTCGTCGTGCTCGCACTGCTTGGCGCTATTGCTGCCGGCGGCCTGTATTACGCCATTTCCTCGAAGTTGCCGGACGTGCAGTCGCTCAAGCAGGTCGAGCTGCAGGAGCCGATGTACGTCTATGCCAGCGACGGCCGCCTGATGGCCGTGTATGGCGAGACCCGGCGCTACCCGATCCAGATGAAGGACGTGCCGCTGCGCCTCAAGCAGGCCTTCCTGGCCACCGAGGATGCGCGCTTCTATCAACATGGCGGTGTGGACTACAAAGGCATCGGCCGTGCGGTCTGGCTGCTGGCCACCACCGACGCCAAACGCGTGCCGGGTGGCTCGACCATCACCCAGCAGGTGGCGCGCCAGTTCTTCCTCAGTTCCGAGTACAGCTACACCCGCAAGCTCGCCGAGATCCTGTTGGCGCGCAAGATCGAGAGTGAACTGAGCAAGGACGAGATCTTCGAGCTGTATCTCAACAAGAGCTTCTTCGGTAACCGCGCCTACGGCGTGGGTGCCGCGGCCGAGTACTACTACGGCAAGAAGATGAGCGAGTTGAGCCTGGATGAGATGGCTTCGCTGGCCGGTATCCCCAAGTTCCCGTCCAGCGGCAACCCGATCAGCAACCCGGAGCGTGCGCAGGAACGGCGCGATTACTATGTGCTGCAACGCATGGCCGAGCTGGGCTTTGTCACCCAGGCCGAAGCCGATGCCGCCAAGGCGGTGCCGATGCACGCCAAGCCGCACGAACCGCCGGTCGAGGTCTATGCTCCTTATGTGGCCGAGTTGGTGCGGCAGGAAATGATCGCCAAGTACGGTGGCGACGTGCTCAACAAGGGCTACCACGTCACCACCACCATCGACGCGACGTTGCAGACCGGCGCCGATGCGGCGATCGCAGAAGGCCTGCGCCTGTACGACCACCGGCATGGCTGGCACGGCGTGGAGCAGCATTTCGATGTCGCCGCCGATGCGGATGCACCGGCCCTGGCCAAGCATCTGGCCGGCGCGTTCACCCAGGGCGGCCTGCGCGCGGTGATCGTGGCACGCACCAATGCCGACGGCGGCGTGACCGTGGTGCAGAGCGACAAGACCGAGTTGACCTTGCCCGCGAGCGCCAGCCGCTGGACCAACAAGACGCCGGCCAAGCTGCTGACGCGCGGCGACCTGACCCGCATCCGCGCCGGTGAGAAAGACGGCGAGTGGATCATCGACCAGTTGCCGCGCGGCCAGGCCGCGCTGGTGTCGCTGGACGCCAACAGCGGTGCGCTGCGCGCACTGGTCGGCGGTTTCAGCTTTGCCGGCAACAAGTTCAATCGCGCCACCCAGGCACGTCGCCAGCCGGGCTCGAGCTTCAAGCCGTTCGTGTATGCGGCCGCGTTCGAGAAGGGCTTCAATCCGGCCTCGATCGTGCTGGATGCGCCGGTGGTATTCCGCGACCGCCGCGGCAAGACCTGGTCGCCGCAGAACGACGGCGGCGGTTTCCGCGGCCCGATGCGCCTGCGCGAGGCATTGGTGCAATCGCGCAATCTGGTGTCGGTGCGGCTGTTGGACGCAATCAGCGTCGATTTCGCACGCAAATACATCAGCCAGTTCGGTTTCCAGGAAGCGGAGCTGCCGCCCAACCTGTCGATGTCGCTGGGCACCGCATCGCTGACGCCGCTCTCGGTCGCGCGTGGCTATGCGGTGTTCGCCAACGGCGGCTCACGGGTGGAGACCTGGATCGTGGACGAGGTCAAGGACCGCGACGGCAACGTCATCTTCAAGGAAGTGCCGGCCGTGGCCTGCCGCACCTGCGCGACGCAGGGCGGCACCGCCGCACCGGTGAGTCAGGTGGTGGACGGCTTCAACTTCGGCGCGCCTGCGTTGCCCAAGTCGATCGAACCGGCGACCGCAGCGCCGGCCACACCAGCGGAGACCACCCCGGCAGCCGTTGCCGAAACCAAGATCGCGCCGCGCGCCATCGACGAGCGCACTGCGTATCAGCTGGTCTCGATGATGCGCGACGTAGTCCAGCGCGGCACCGGCACTGCGGCCAAGGTGCTGGGGCGCGAGGACGTGGGCGGCAAGACCGGCTCGACCAACGATCACCGCGACGCCTGGTTCTCCGGTTTCGGGGGCCCCTACGCCACGACGGTGTGGGTGGGTCGCGACGATTTCCGCTCGCTCGGCCATCGCGAGTACGGCGGCAAGGCCGCACTGCCGATCTGGATCGAGTACATGCGCGTGGCGCTGAAGGACAAGCCCATCGCCGCCAACGACCCGCCCGACGGCATGACCCAGGCCACCATCAATGGTGCGGTGGAATGGGTGAAGAACGAAGATCTGGATCGTCTGCAGGATTACGACTACGGCCTGCAGGAACAGCAGGACGAGAAGGCATTCGATATTTTTTGAGTGCCGGGATTGGGGATTCGGGATTGGGGAAGCGCAACAGCATCGCCAGTTCGGTTCCCCGATCGGCTTAGCGGCATCGACTGTCTCCAGGCGCAGTAGAGGGCACCGGGCAATCACCTTAGCGTGATTACCCTTCAAGGGAAGACAGACCGCATTCGCCACGCCGTCATGCGGCTGTTGTAGAGTCGAACCAGGTTCATTAGGGGAGCCCGGTCATGCACCACGCGCGCGAGCACGCCGATACGCGAACCCGAGAGCGTCGCCATCGATTGGCGCACGAAGCCGCCCGGCTGATGGCCGAAGGCGGCATCCGCGATTTTCATCAAGCCAAGCTCAAGGCGGCCAGCCGATTGGGCATCCATGACGATGCATCGCTGCCACGCAACCGCGAGATTGAAGACGCATTGCGCGAATATCAACGCCTGTTTGCCGGCCCAGCGCATGGCGTGCGACTGCGCCAGCGGCGCGAAGCCGCATTGCGTGCACTGGAGTTTCTCGGCCCGTTCCAGCCGAGACTGACCGGCCCGGTGCTCGATGGCACCGCCGACGCCAATGCGCCTGTGCAATTGCAGCTGCACAGCGACGATGCCGACGCAGTGCAGCGGTTTCTCGAAGAACACCGCATTCCGGCCGAATTGCGCACGCGCCGGCTGCGCCTGGATCGCGAACGCAGCGGCGAGTTCCCGGTGTGGCTGTTCAGTGCCGAGGATCTGACCTTCGACCTGACCGTGCTGCCTTACGACGCGCTGCGCCAGGCACCGCTATCGCAGCTGGACGAAAAACCGATGCCGCGTGCATCGGCCGCGCAAGTACGTCAGCTGCTGGCCGACGAGGACGGCCGCAACCCTTTGCAACAGCTGCGCTGACCGCAGCTCGTCGTAACCACCGGCGACCGATGGCAACGCCCCAACCATCAAAGCAAACGCCCCGCAATGCGGGGCGCTGGTTCAAGCAGACAACTGCAAGCGCTTAGCGCTGGCCGGCATCCTTGTAATCGCGCTGGTCGTAGCCGGTGTAGATCTGGCGCGGACGGCCGATCTTCATTTCCGGATCGACCTGCTGCTCCAGCCAATGCGACACCCAGCCGGCGGTGCGTGCGATGGCGAACATCACGGTGAACATTTCCACCGGGATATTCAGCGCCTTGTAGATCAGGCCCGAGTAGAAGTCCACGTTCGGGTACAGCTTGCGCTGCACGAAGTAGTCGTCCTTCAGCGCGGCTTCTTCCAGCTTCAGCGCCACTTCCAGCAGCGGGTCGTTGACGCCCAGCTCGCCCAGCACCTTGTGGGTCATCTCGCGGATGATCTTGGCGCGCGGGTCGAAGTTCTTGTAGACGCGGTGACCGAAGCCCATCAGACGGAACGAGGAGTTCTTGTCCTTGGCCTTGGCCACGGCGGACTCGACGTTGTCGGCGGTGCCGATCTCTTCCAGCATCTTCAGCACGGCTTCGTTGGCGCCACCATGTGCCGGGCCCCACAGCGCGGTGATGCCCGCTGCGACCGAGGCATACGGATTGGCACCGGTCGAACCGACCAGACGCACGGTCGAGGTCGAGGCGTTCTGCTCGTGATCGGCATGCAGGATGAACAGCAGATCCAGCGCCTTGGCCACCACCGGATTGATCTCCAGCGGCTCGCTCGGCACTTCGAACATCATGTGCAGGAAGCGGTCGACGTAGTTGAGGTTGTTGCGCGGGTAGCGGATCGGCCAGCCGATCGAATAGCGGTACGCGGCAGCCGCCAGGGTCGGCACCTTGGCAATCAGACGGATGGCAGCCTGACGGCGCTGCTCCGGATCGTTGAGGTCCAGGGTGTCGTGATAGAACGCCGACAGCGAGGCGACCGAACCGGCCAGCATGGCCATCGGATGCGCGTCGTGGCGGAAGCCACCGAGGAAGTTCTTCAGCGACTCGTGCATCATCGTGTGATGCGTGACTTCGTGGTCGAACTTCTGGAATTCGTCTGCCGTCGGCAATTCGCCGTTCATCAGCAGATACGACACTTCCAGGAAGCTGGACTTCTCGGCCAACTGTTCGATCGGGTAGCCGCGATACAACAACACGCCGTTGTCGCCATCGATGTAGGTGATGGCCGACTTGCAGCTGGCGGTGGCGGTGAAGCCCGAGTCGTAAGTGAACAGACCGGTTTCTTTGGTCAGCTTTGAAATATCGACGCAATCATTGCCAAGCGTGGGCTTGAGTACCGGCAGAACAACCGACGTGTCGCCGGCGTTGAGCGTGACCTGATCAAGATCGGACACTGTGTACGCTCCTTCAGTGGAAGGCGCCTGTCACCAGATGGGCAGGCACGTGATGGAAGTCCAGGGCATCGCCCCGGATCACGTCATTATCGCACAGCAACATTTTGGCCGTCGCTTGGACAGAAGTCGTAGACGCACCCGTCCAGGGCGCGAAAACGAAGCTGTCACGGCACAAAAAACAACGGCCGCGCAATGCGCGGCCGTTGCCGGTACAGCCCGTCCTGCAAGTTCAGCGCGCGTAGCGCTTCTGGAACTTGTCGATACGGCCGCCGGTGTCGATCACCTTGTGCTTGCCGGTATAGAACGGGTGCGATGCCGAGGAGATATCCACCTTGATCAGCGGATAGTCCTGGCCGTCTTCCCACTTCACGGTCTCTTTCGAGCTCATGGTGGAACGGGTCAGAATCTTGAAATCGGACGTCACGTCGTGGAAGACGACGTCGTTGTAGCTGGGATGAACGTTATCTTTCATGGACTTGGCGCCGGGCTGCCTGGATAAGCCGGGCATTATAGCGGCCTACCCTTGCCCGGCGCAACCTCGGCCCTACCCCGCTGCCAACGCCGCCCCGACCAGGCCGTAGAACTGCTGGCGGTCGTACTCCAGCAACAGGTTGGCGTTGTCGGGCGCGCCACCCTGCCGGTTCCAGTCCACCAGGGTCATGCCGCGGGTGTGGGTGCCGGTCAGCTCGATGTGCACCGGCCGCTGCTCCAACCGCTGCGCGCCTTCCGGATGCAGCGCGAAGGCCATCGCCAGCGCATCGGCGGCGTACCAGTGCTCGCCACGGCTGTCTTCGGACCACAAGCGGGTCTTGCGCGAGATTTCTTCGTAGAACGTCGCGCGTGCAGAGTCCGTCGCCAGCCATTGCTCGACATCCCGATGCAGCAGGCCGTGCGCGATGGTGGCCTCCCAGTCGGCGACATCGAACTGCGGAAAGCCGCGGAACACGATATGCGCCGCTTCCGGGTCGAAGCCGATATTGAACTCGGCCGCCACGGTGATATTGCCGTGCCCGGTCAGCGCCCCGCCCATTACCACCAGCCGCGCCACGCGCTGCGGCAGGGTCGGATCCAGCGTAAGTGCCAGGGCAAGGTTGGTCAGCGGGCCGAGCGCAACCAGCAACAGCTTGCCCGCGTGCTCATGCGACAGGCGCAGGATGGCCAGCGCGGCATGCTCGGCCTCGGCAGTGCGCCTGGCCGGCGCCAGGCCGACATCGCCAAAGCCGTCGATGCCATGCACATGCGCCGCATCCACAGAAGGATGCAGCAGCGGCTGCGGGCAGCCGGCGTAGACCGGCACATCGTCGCGGCCCGCAATCTCGCAGACTTTCAAGGCGTTGCGCACGGTATGTTCCAGGCCCACGTTGCCGGCGGCGATGGTCAGGCCGACCACCTCATGACGCGTATCGTTGAACGCCATCAGCAGCGCCAGCGCGTCGTCCACGCCCGGGTCGGTGTCGATCAGCAGCGGTATCTTTTTGGTCATGGGATTGGAGATTGGTCATTCGGGATTCGTTGCCGCATCTTCGCAAGGATCGGCGAGGCATGCGAATTCGTTACACACCCACATAGCAGCGACCTAGGCTTTACCAATCCCCACTCCCGAATCACCAATCCCCGCCGCTCACGCGGCGACGTAACGCACCGCACTGCCGATCCAACGCGCAACCACACGATCGGCGATCTCCGGCGCTTCGGCCAGCAGGCGTTCGGCAAGCACCTGCACGCGCGGCAGCAGCCCGGCATCACGGGCCAGATCGGCAATGCGAAAACTCGCCAGGCCGGTCTGCCGGGTACCCAGCAATTCGCCCGGGCCACGCAACTCCAGATCCTTTTCGGCGATCACGAAGCCGTCGTTGGTCTGGCGCATGGTTTCCAGACGCTGGCGCGCCATCATCGACAACGGCGCCTGATACAGCAGCACGCAACTGGACGCGGCCGCGCCGCGCCCGACCCGGCCACGCAGCTGATGCAACTGGGCAAGACCCAGACGCTCGGCATTTTCGATGATCATCAGCGAGGCGTTGGGGACGTCCACGCCCACTTCGATCACCGTGGTGGCGACCAGCAGATCGGTGTGGCCCTGCTTGAAATCCAGCATGGCTTTTTGTTTTTCGGCCGGCTTCATGCGGCCGTGCACCAGCGCCACGCGCACGCCCGGCAACTGTGCCGATAGCGTTTCAAAGGTGACTTCTGCGGCCTGCGCTTCGATCTTTGGCGGGCCAGGCGGCGCGCCTTTGCCGGGCTCTTCGCTTTCTTCGATCAAGGTGCACACCCAGTACGCCTGACGCCCTTCGGCGCAGGCGGCGCGGATGCGCTCTACCAGATCCGGGCGACGTTCTGCACTCAAGACAATCGTCTGTACCGGCGTGCGCCCGGGTGGCAGCTCGTCGATAGCCGAAACATCCAGATCCGCATAGGTCGACATCGCCAGGGTACGCGGGATCGGCGTGGCGGTCATCACCAACTGATGCGGCACGCTGCCGGCAGCCGCACCCTTGTCGCGCAGGGCAAGCCGCTGATGCACACCGAAGCGGTGCTGCTCATCGATGATGGCCAGCGCGAGGTCGTGAAAGACCACCGCCTCCTGCATCAATGCATGCGTGCCGACAACGACCTGCGCCTGGCCGGAGGCCACCTCGGCCATCGCCGCAGCACGCGCCTTGCCGGTGACCTTGCCGGCCAGCCAGACGATGCGCACGCCCAGCGGTTCCAGCCAGCCACGCAGGTTGGTGAGGTGCTGCTCGGCCAGCAGTTCGGTCGGCGCGGCCAGCGCCACCTGCTTGCCCTGCTCCACCGCCAGCATCGCCGCCAACGCGGCGACCACGGTTTTACCGCTGCCGACATCGCCCTGCACCAGCCGTAGCATCGGCGATGGCTTGGCAAGATCGCGCGCAATCTGCTCGAACACGCGCTGCTGCGCGCCGGTGAGCTGGAACGGCAATGCCGCGCGCAGTTGCTGCACGAGCTTCCCCGTGCCGGGCAGCGTGGGCGCATGAAAGCGCTGCAAGGCGATGCGTTGGCGGCGCAGGCTGAGTTGATGCGCCAGCAGCTCCTCGATCGCCAGGCGTTGCTGGGCCGGATGACCGCCCGCGAGCAGTTGCTGCGGGTCGGTATTGACCGGCGGGCGATGCATGGTCAACAGCGCTTCGCGTAACGAGGGCAGTTGTTCGTCCTGCAGCCAATGCGGGGGCAGCAATTCCAGCGCGGCCTCCGGCGGCAACCGCTCCAGCGCCTGGCCGATGAGCTTGCGCAGCGTGGCCGGCCCAACGCCCTCCAACACCGGATAGACCGGATCCAGGCTATCGCCCAGCCCGGCGTCTTCGCCCTCCGCCAGCACACGGTAACTGGGGTGCACGATTTCCCAACCGTTCTGCCCCGGCTTGGGTGTGCCGAACACCCGCACCCGCGTGCCCGGCGCGAACTGCGCCACCTGGGCCGCGCGGAAGTGGAAGAAGCGCAGCACCAAAGTGCCGTGCGAGTCGTCCGACACCGCTACCCGCAGCACCGGCCGGAAGCGGAAGCCGCGCTCCATCGCATCGACGCGGCCTTCGATCTGGGCCGGCACGCCACCCTGCAGCTGCGCGATCGTGGTCAGCCGCGTGCGGTCTTCGTAACGCAACGGCAGATGCAGCCACAGATCCTGCAAGGTAAAAATGCCACGCGCAGCGAACTTCTCGGCCACTTTCGGGCCGACCCCTGGCAGGCTGGACAGCGACGCCTGGCCTGCGACGGCCAGGCTCGGCGTGACGGTGAGCGCGCGTGGCACGGCAGATCGAATCAGATCAGTCGAACTGGATCACTCGAGCACCATCACCGCATCGACTTCGAAACCGGCGCCCTTGGGCAGACCGGAGACTTCGATGGTGGAACGCGCGGGGAACGGCGCCTGGAAATACTCCTGCATCACCGCGTTGACGGCGGCGAACTGGCCGAGATCGGTCAGGTACAGGCCCAGGCGCACGATCTTGTCGAGCGAGCCGCCGGCTGCTTCGGCCACCGCCTTGAGGTTGTCGAAGCAGCGACGCGCCTGCGCACCGATGTCGCCCGGCACGATCTCGCCGGTGGCCGGATCCAGCGGGATCTGCCCGGAGAAATACACCGTGTTGCCGGCACGCACGGCCTGCGAGTACGGGCCAATGGCGGCAGGCGCCTGGTCGGTATGGATGATCTGGGACATGGAAACTCCGCTGCAAAGGTATGTGCAGCAGTTTAGGCGTTTGTGCGGATTTGCTCGACTGTTGCGCGCGTTTTAGAGCGGCTGACGAAACGTAGCGAGCGGTCGTCAGGTGGGCGTGGACGGCGCGCAGGAACCGGAGTGTACGAGTGGTACATGCCGATTCCGAGCACCGACCGCGCCCGCCTGGCGGTGAGCACAGCAGTTTTGTCAGCTGCTCTTATTGACGGCCGACGCTTTGCACCACATGCAAGCGCCGCAGCCGGCGCATCACTTCGGCCAGATGGCGGCGGTCGCGGACCTGGATATTGAAGCGCAGCACCGCCGCATTGAAATCGCGGTCCAGGTAATCCACACGCTCGATGTTGGACTGGCTCTGCGCGATCGCTGCGGCAAGCTGCGCCAGCACGCCGGTGCGGTTTTCCACCTCGACCACCAATGCGGTGTCGTAGTCGCCGGTGACGCCGGAATCCCAATCGATCGGCACCCAGCGTTCGGGCGATTTGCGCAGTTCGGCCAGGTTGGTGCAATCCAGCCGGTGCACCACGATGCCCTTGCCGGCAGTGTGGTAGCCCATGATTTCGTCGCCGGGAATCGGCTGACAACAGTTGGCGAAGCTGATCACGCCGCGCTCGCTGCCGTCGATCAGGATCTTTTCGTGCGAATGCTTGGAATGCCCGCCGCCGCGCAGTTCGGCGTAGGCCATCAAGGCCTGCGCGGCCTGGTTGGGCATCCAGTTACCCAGCGCCACGTCGGCCAGCAAGGCTTCCAGGCGCGGATAGCGGTGCTCGCTGAGGAAGGCGTCCAGGCGGCCCTTGGGCAGCCGTTCCAGCGAACTGTCCATCGCTTCCAGCGCGCGGTCGAGCATGCGGTGACCGAGCTGCACGGCATCTTCGTGTTCGAGCTGCTTGAGCTGGTGGCGGATGGCGGTGCGCGCCTTGCTGCTGACCACGAACTCCAGCCACTGCGGTTTGGGCGTTGCCGAGCGCGCGGTGATGATTTCCACCGCCTGCCCGCTGACCAGCTTGGTGCGCAAGGGCACCAGCTTCTTGTCCACACGCGAGGCGACCGCGCGATTGCCCACGTCGGTATGCACCGCGTAGGCGAAATCCAGCGCGGTGGAATTGCGCGGCAACGCCAGGATCTTGCCCTTGGGCGTGAACAGATAGACCTCGTCCGGGAACAGATCGACCTTGACGTTGTCCAGAAACTCCAGCGACGAGCCAGCGGCGCGCTGCGAATCGATCAGCTCCACGATCCAGTCGTGCGCGCGGCTCTGCGCGCTGTTGGGCGAGGTGGAACCGACCTTGTAGGTCCAGTGCGCGGCCACGCCGCGTTCGGCGATCAAATCCATTTCTTCAGTGCGGATCTGTACTTCGATCGGCGAGCCGTACGGGCCGAACAACACGGTGTGCAGCGACTGGTAGCCGTTGGCCTTCGGGATCGCGATGAAATCGCGAAAGCGCCCGTCCAGCGGCTTGAACGTGGCATGCACCGCGCCCAGGGCGTGATAGCAATCGGCCACCGAACGCACCACCAGACGGAAGCCGAATACATCCATCACCTGGTCGAAGGATTTGTTCTCTTCATGCATCTTCGAATAGATGCTCCAGGGCGTCTTGATGCGACTGACCAGCCGATGTTCAAGCCCTTCCTTGGCCAGCCGCTGCGACAACTGCACTTCCACCTGCGCCATCGATTCGCGCCGCACCACCGGCTGGCTGCGAATGTGTTTTTCGATGATGGCGTGACGCCACGGATACAGCGCGCGAAAGCCCAGGTTCTGCAACTCGGACTTGATCAGGCTCATGCCCAGGCGCTGTGCGATGGGCGCATAGATTTCCAGCGTTTCGCGCGCGATGCGGCTGCGCGCCTCGCTGCTCTGCGCGCCGAGTGTGCGCATGTTGTGCAGGCGGTCGGCGAGTTTGATCATGATCACGCGCAAGTCGCGCGACATCGCCAGCAGCATCTTGCGGAAACTTTCCGCCGCCGCTTCCTGGCGGTCGCGGAACTTGAGCTTGTCCAGCTTGGTGACACCATCGACCAGCTCGGCCACCGCCTCGCCGAACTCGGCCGCCAGCTCTTCGCGGGTCAGCGGGGTGTCTTCGATGGTGTCGTGCAGGATCGCGGCGATCAGCGATTCCATGTCCAGGCCGAGTTCGGCGAGTACGCCGGCCACGGCGACGGGATGGGTGATGTAAGGCTCGCCCGACTTGCGGGTCTGGCCGGCATGCGCAGTGGCACCCACTTCCCAGGCACGGCGCAGGATCGGCAGCTGCTCCTTGGGAAGGTAGCTGGCAGCGCGTTCGAGGTGCAGGACGTAATCGGGGATGGCCGGGTCGGGAGACGAGGACGTCACGACGGTCGCCTGGGCAGTGGGGCCTGGGTTCATGGCGGAAGACTATGCCAGCGGCGCAGTCACGGCAAACGTTTGCGCACTACGCGCGCGAAAGCGGCCCGCAAACGAAAACAGCCCGCACAAGGCGGGCTGTTCGGATCGATCGCAGCGATGCGAGCAATCAATCGTCGTTCTTGGACATGTCTTCGTCGGCGACCACTTCGGCGGCGGCCCATTCCAGCGCTTCGCGCTCGGCACGCTCGCGCTCGGCCTTCTCGACTTCATCGATCAGCGCGTTGTCGATCCGGCGTGCGGCGATCTCGCGCAGTGCCATCACGGTGGGCTTGTCGCTGGCGTCGGCATTTTCGATCAGCGGCTGCACGCCGTTGGCGAGCTGACGGGCACGCTTGGAGGCCATCATGACCAGCTCGAAACGGTTGTTCACGACTTCCAGGCAATCTTCTACGGTAATGCGGGCCATGCGGGCTCCCGGCGACCAGCAACGGCCGCGCATCGAATGAGGGAAAGGGGGCGGAGTGTACGCCGGGGCCGCTGGGCGGGCAACCGGCTGTCATTCAGTTTGCTTTGGAATCAGCCACTTGGAACAAATCGATCAAGACGCAGCGCCGTCCTGGTGCGCAGAACAGCCCCGCACGCCTGGCCGGCCGTTTCCCCCAAGCCGCAGCGACATGCCGGGCAGAATGCCGATCTTCAGCTGCGGCGTCGTCGCACCGTGACACCCGGGATCGCCGCTCCACCCACCACACCAGGAACTCAGTCAAGCAGCGCCTGGATCAGGCCGGCATGCCGCTGCTGCTGCGCCTGCCGACGCAGCCGGCTGGCGGTGAAGATCGCGCACATCTCCGACACCGCCGTCTCGAAGGTCTCGTTGATGATGACGTAATCGAATTCTTCGAAGTGCAGCATCTCTTCGCGTGCGGCGGCCAGGCGCTGCGCCATCACGTCCTCGCTGTCCTGACCGCGCTTGCGCATACGCTCGTCCAGCGCCTGGCGCGAGGGCGGCAGGATGAACACACTGACCGCGTCAGGGACTTTCTGGCGCACCTGGCGCGCGCCCTGCCAGTCGATTTCCAGCAGCACATCGTGGCCGGCAGCCAGCTGCGGCTCCACCGACTGCCGCGCGGTGCCCTTCCAATCGCCATGCACCAGCGCATATTCGAAGAAGTCGCCCGCTTCGATCATGCCCTGGAACTCGTCGGCGGAGACGAAGTGGTAGTGCTCGGCATGCCGCTCGCCCGGCCGCGGCGCGCGCGAGGTGAACGAGATCGACAAGGCAATCTTGGGATCACGCGCCAGGGTGGCGTTGACGATGCTGCTCTTGCCGGCGCCGGAGGGGGCCGCAACGATATAGAGGGTGCCGCGCATAGGTCGGGGATTCGTGATTGGGGGAGTCGGGATTCGCAAACGGGTTGCGGGCCGGTGCCACCGGGGTCGATATGCTACCGGGATTGGCCGCAGCACGCCGACGCATGCCAGTTGCCATCAGCCAATCCCGAATCCCCAATGCCAAATCCCGGCTATTCGATGTTCTGCACCTGCTCGCGGATCTGGTCGATCAGCACCTTCAGATCCACCGCCGCGTTGGACGTGCGGCTGTCCACCGACTTGGAGCCCAGCGTATTGGCTTCGCGGTTGAATTCCTGCAGCAGGAAGTCCAATCGACGGCCGACCGGTTCGCGCTGCTTGAGCACGCGGCGGATCTCGGAAATATGGCTGGACAGGCGATCCAGTTCCTCGTCCACGTCCAGCTTCTGCAGCCACAGCACCAGTTCCTGCTCGGCGCGCCCCGGGTCCACCGGATGCGGCAGATCGGCCAGGCGTGCGGCGAGCTTGGCGCGCTGACCTTCGCGAATGGCCGGAATCAGCGTGCGCACTTCGGCGGCGATGCGTTCGATGGCATCCACCCGCTCGCTGATCGCCTCGGCCAGCTTGCCGCCTTCACGCTCGCGCGCGGCGACGAAACTGTCTACCACCTCATCGAGCAATGCCAGGGCCTGCGCCTGCAGCGCCGGTGCGTCCACGTCCTGCACCTGCAGCACGCCGGGTAGCTGCAACATATCGGTAAATCCGACCTGCAACCTGGGAAACACACCGTCGAGCCGCGTGGCCAGTGCGCCCAGTTCCTGCAGCAGGGATTCGTTGACGGACAGGGTCTGCGCGTTGTCCGGCGCGCGCAGGCGCAGCGCCAGATCCAGCTTGCCGCGGCTGTTTTTTGCCGCCACACGTTCGCGCAGCATCGGCTCCAGCGCACGCAGTTCTTCGGGCAGGCGCACGCCCACTTCCAGAAACCGGTGATTGACCGAGCGCAGCTCGCAACCGAGCGTGCCCCAGGGCGTGATGCGTTCGCCGCCAGCAAACGCGGTCATGCTTCGAATCATCGTCAGTCCCGTACCTTCAAAGCGCGAATGGTACCCTAGCCGCCCGCGCTGGCTGACCGCCTCGCCACGCGCTGACCCAGACCCACCTCCCGACTTCCGGACTCATCGCATGACCTTTTCCCGTCCCAGCGGCCGCACGGCCGACCAGCTGCGCCCAGTGCGCATCGAACGCGCTTTCACCCGTCACGCCGAAGGCTCGGTGCTGGTCAGCTTCGGCGACACCCGCGTGCTGTGCACCGCCAGCGTGGAAAACCGCGTGCCGGGGTTCCTGCGCGGCAAGGGCGAAGGCTGGGTGACCGCCGAATACGGCATGCTGCCGCGCTCCACCCACACCCGCTCCGACCGCGAAGCCGCACGTGGCAAGCAGGGCGGGCGCACGCTGGAAATCCAGCGTCTGATCGGCCGCGCACTGCGCGCCTGTGTGGACCGCAATGCCCTGGGCGAGCGCACCATCACCCTGGACTGCGACGTGCTGCAGGCCGATGGCGGCACCCGCACCGCTGCGATCACCGGCGCCTACGTGGCGCTGGCCGATGCGGTGAACCTGCTGCTCAAGCGTGGGGACATCAAGAAGCATCCGCTGATCGGCGCGGTGGCCGCGGTGTCGGTGGGCATCTATCGCGGCGAGCCGGTGCTGGATCTGGACTACCCCGAAGACAGCGACTGCGACACCGACATGAATGTGGTGATGAACGATGGCGGCGGTTTCATCGAGCTGCAGGGCACCGCCGAAGGCCACGCGTTCCGCCGCGACGAACTCAACGCGCTGCTCGCCCTCGCCGAACAAGGCATGAGCGAGCTGTTCGCCCTGCAACGCGCTGCGCTGGCCGGATGAGCCGACGCATTGCCCTGACCACCTTGCTGGTCGCCGATTACGACGCGGCCATTGCCTGGTACACCGGTGCGCTGGGTTTCCAGGTGCTGCAGGATCGCGCACTTGGCGACGGCAAGCGCTGGGTCGTCATCGGCCCGGGCAGCGCGCAGGAGGCCGCGCTGCTGCTCGCGCAGCCGGGCGACGACGCGCAGCGCGCGCGCATCGGCGACCAGACCGGTGGGCGGGTGGATCATTTTCTCTACACCGACGACTTCTGGCGCGACCACGCGGCGATGCAGGCGTTCGGCGTGGAATTCCTGGAAACCCCGCGCGAGGAACCGTACGGCACGGTCGTGGTGTTCCGCGATCTGTACGGCACCAAGTGGGACCTGCTGGAGCCCAAGCAATGAAACAACTGGTCCTGGCCAGCGGCAATGCCGGCAAGCTGGAAGAACTGCGCGCCATGCTCGCCGACCTGCCGCTGCGCATCGTGGCGCAAGGCGAGCTCGGTGTGGAAGACGTGCCGGAAACCGGCCTGACCTTCGTCGAGAACGCCTTGATCAAGGCGCGTCATGCCAGCGCGGTCACCGGCCTGCCGGCACTGGCCGACGACTCCGGCCTGATCGTCGATGCGCTCGGCGGCGCGCCCGGCTTGTACAGCGCGCGCTACGCCGGCAGCCCGACCGATGCACAGGCCAACAACGCCAAGTTGCTCGATGCCCTGCGCGACGTGCCGGCCGAGCGCCGCAGTGCGCGGTTCTACGCGGTGATCGTGCTGCTGCGTCACCCGGAAGATCCGCAGCCGCTGATCGCCGAAGGCAGCTGGGAAGGGGTGATCACCACCGAACCGCGCGGCGATGGCGGCTTCGGCTACAACCCGGTGTTTCTGGACCCGGTATATGGCCTGACCGCTGCGGAAATGGATACCACATTGAAGAACCGGCTGAGTCACCGTGCGGTGGCATTGGCCACGTTGCAGCACAAGCTGCACGCCCTGTCGCTGTGAACGATGGCCTGATGCAGTGTCCGACCTGATTCCACCGCCGTTGTCGCTGTACGTGCACCTGCCCTGGTGCGTGCGTAAATGCCCGTACTGCGATTTCAACTCGCATGCGGCCAAGGGCGTGCTGCCGTTCGAGGAGTACGTGGATGCGTTGATCCGCGATCTGGACAACGATTTGCCGCTGGTGTGGGGCCGCGTGGTGCATTCGGTGTTCTTCGGCGGTGGCACGCCCAGCCTGTTTCCGCCCGAGGCGATCGATCGCTTTCTGCAAGCCGCGGCTGCGCGGCTGCGCTTCGCACCGAATCTGGAGATCACCCTGGAAACCAATCCAGGCACCGCCGAGCATGGCCGCTTCGATGGTTATCGCGCCGCTGGCGTGAACCGCCTGAGCTTCGGGGTGCAGACCTTCGACGATGTGGCGCTGCAGCGGCTCGGTCGCATCCACGACAGTGCCGAAGCCGAGCGCGCGATCAAGCTGGCGCAGGATGCCGGTTACGACAATTTCAATATCGACCTGATGTACGCGCTGCCCGAGCAGACCCTGGCGCAGGCCGAGCGCGATCTCGAACGCGCCTTCGCGTTGCAGCCCACGCACATGTCGCATTACCAGCTCACGCTGGAGCCGAACACGGTGTTCTTCGCGCGGCCGCCCAAGGGCATTCCCGATGACGACGCGGCCTGGGACATCCAGGAACATTGCCAACGCCTGCTGGCCGAGGCCGGCTACGCGCAGTACGAGGTGAGCGCCTACGCCAAGCCCGGGCGGCAATGCGCGCACAACCTCAATTACTGGCGCTTTGGCGATTATCTGGGCATTGGCGCCGGTGCGCACGGCAAGATCAGTTCCGGCGCCGAGCAGCACGTACTGCGGCGTTGGAAGCACAAACATCCGCAGAGTTATCTGGCCAGCGCCGGCAATGCGGCATCGATCGGCGGCGATGAGGTCGTGCCGCGCGCCCGGCTGCCGTTCGAATACATGCTCAATGTATTGCGCCTGCACGAAGGCTTCCGGCTGAGCGATTTCGAAGCCTCTACCGGTCTGGCGGCGTCCGAGATCGCAGCGCCGCTGGCGCGCGCGGTCGCGCAGGGCTGGATGACCGAGCAGGACGGACGCGTGATACCGACCGAACTGGGCCGCCGCTTCACCAACGATGTGGTCGAGTTGTTCCTGATCTGACGCTGGCCAGCAAACCCTAGCGAGCGCCAGTCATCCGCGCGTGATCGGCACGGCAGGTCTGGAGTGTTCGAGGGGTCCATCGCACCGAGCAATGGCCGCGCCTGGCCGCTCCAATGTCGCGCGGCAACGCGGAAAACATGCTACATAGCTCACGCTTCGAACCGAGCACACCTCCACGGATGTCCACGCCCGCCTCTTCCCTGCAGCACACACTCAGCGGCCCGATTGCCGATGCGCCGGTGTCCGCGCGCGGCCGGCATCTGCTCGCGGCGCTGCATGCGCACTGCGTGCAGGCGCTCAGCGGGCCGCTGCGGCTGACCATCGTCGAGCTGGAACGCGAGTTGCTGCATCAGGCCGAACATGCGCGCAACAGCCAGATCCAGGCCGAAACCTACGCGCAGACGCGTGGCCTGCGCGATCATATCGATCGGTTTCCGCAAGTTTTTCTGCAGCAGCTGGCGCAGGATCTGGCCAACCTGCGCCAGCGCCCGTCGCTGACACCGCTGGCCGATGCGCCGGCGCATCCGCAGATGCTCACGCTGGTGGAAGACACCGATATCGACCGCGACATCGTGCTCAGCGAGATCGCACGCCGCGAAACCTCGCGCCGTGCCGATGCGCTGCAATTGCTGGCGCAACGGTTGGCGGTGATCGGCGTGGTTGCCGAATTCGAACTCGAAGAAGTCCCGCTCGGTCCGTACGCGCTGTGCCGCCTGCTGCGCCAATGCGGCGAAACGCTGGGGCTGAGCCTGGATGGGCAACTCACGCTGTACCGCGTGTTCGAGCGTCAGCTGATCGAGCGTTTGAACGATCTGTACGAGCGTGTCAACAGCGTCCTCGCACAGGAAGGCATCCTGCCGGGGCTGATCTACCACCCGTATCTGGTCAAGCCCACGCAGGTGCAGACGCGGCGTGCGCTGCCTGCATCGGCCACTGCATCGAAGGATGCTGCAGCCACCAACGCGCGCGCGATGCCGCCGCGTGGCGGACAACCGGCGACCGGCTGGAGCGGGCAGTCCGCACCGACACCGTGGCAGAGCGCCTTGCTGGATCCGTCCGATTTTCCGATGACACTGGCTGCAGCTACATACGGTGAGCAGGCAACACCTGCATTGAGCGATGCAATGCAGGCGCTTGGCGGCCTGATGTCGTCGGCACGTCAGTCGCAGGCGGCCGGCAACGCAGGCCCATCTGCGCATCACAGTTCATCGAATCACAACTCTGCGCATCACGGCGCAGCGCCCGCAACAGGCTCGCAGGCAACACCTGAAAGAGCATTTCCCCAGCTTGCTTCCACGGCAGTGCCCAAAGCTGCGCTCAGCGACGCGCTGGCCAGCCTGCAAGGCGCGTTAGCCGCGCAATCAACTGCAGCGGCCGGCATCGATGCGGTGCAGCGGCAGGTGCTGGAACTGCTGCGCGCCCAGCACGGCCCGGACGCGGCGCTATCGCCGCAAGACACCGACACCTTCGACCTGCTCGGCCTGCTCTACGCGCAGATGCAACGCGAAGTGCGCGAGCAGACCCCGGCGCAGACCTTGCTTGCCAAGTTGCAGGTACCGGTCGTGCGCGCGGCATTGGCCGACACGCATTTTTTCGTGCGCGATCAGCACCCGGTGCGCGAATTGCTCAACACCGTGGCCGAGTCCGGTGCGGTGTGGCTGGGCGAGGACGATGTCGACCCGCAGTTGCTGCACAAGCTGGGCAATGCGGTCGACAAGGTCGTCAACGACTATCACGGCGACGAAGGCGTCTTCGCTACGGCCAACGACGAGATCCAGACGCATCTACGCGCACTGGCGCGCAAGGCCGAGGTCGCCGAGCGGCGCCATGTGGATGCCGCACGGGGCAAGGAGCGGCTGGAATCGGCCAAGCAGCAGGCCGCCGAGCGCATCGAGGATCTGTGCGAGCAGAGCGCGCCACCGCGTTTCGTGCAATCGCTGCTGCGCCAGGCGTGGTCGGACGTACTCACGCTCACGCTGCTGCGGCAAGGCGAGCAATCGCCCGAATGGGATGAGCGCCAGGCGCTGACGGCGCGTATCGCCGAGCTCACCTGTCTGAGCAAGGGTCAGCCCACCGACACCGCGCTCGGTGGCGATGTCCAAACTGCGCTGCTGCAGATCGGCTATCACCAGGACGAAGCGGCGGCGATCGCGCGGCGCCTGTCCACGCCCGGTGGCGAAGACGAGATGACCTCGCGCACCGAACTCACCGCCAAACTCAGGGCGCGCACGCGGCTGGGCGACCAGGGCGACAACGCCCCGCGCAAGGACATCGCCACACCGCGCTCGCCGGCCGAAGAGGCGTGTTACACGCAGTTGCGCAGCCTGCCATTCGGCACCTGGTTCGAATTCGTGGTCAACCAGCAGGGCGATCTGCGTCGGCAACGGCTGTCCTGGTACAGCCCGATGACCGACAACGCGCTATTCGTCAATCAGCGTGGGCAAAAGATCGGCGAGCAGTCGCTGGATGGTCTGGCGCGGCTGATGACCGGCGGCCAGGCGCGCCTGCTGGTCGAAGAAAAATCGCGTCTGATCGACCGCGCCTGGCATGCCACCGTGCGCACGTTACGTCACCTTGCCGGCCAGTCGCCTGCTGCAGAGGTCGCCCCATGATCCAGGACACCCGTCGCGCACCACGCCGTCAACCGACCGATCTGGTGCCGGTCACCGACATGCTCAGCGAGGCGCAGATCGGCCGGGTCGGCAATGTGTCGGAAACCGGCATGCTGCTGCTGGCTTCGGTTCCGCTGCATGACGACGCCTTGTATCAACTGCGCTTCACCCTGCCCGAGCGCGTGGGCCGCGCCACCGAGATCGATGTCGGCGTGCACCTGCTGTGGTCCGAAGCCGCGCACGCCCCCGGACAGGCCTGGGCCGGTTTCCGCTTTCTGACCATGTCGGAGCCACATCGGCGACGCCTGCGCGCCTGGATCGCCGAGGAACACATGGCCGGCTGAAGGCACAGCGCCGCTGCCAGGATTGCGGCAAAATTGCGCATTGCCTTTGCATTGCCGATCGAGCCTCGCATGACCCAGCCGTCCTTGAGCCACCTGTATTCCGACCACCTGCGCACGCTGACCGCGCGCGCCGATCAGGCGCTGCAGCGCGGCGGCTTCGATCATCTGGTCGTGCCCAGCGGCAGCCTGCATTACCAGGTATTCGACGACCGCGATTACCCATATGCGGTCAACCCGCAATTCAAGGCCTGGGTGCCGCTGACGCGAGTGCCCAACAGCTGGCTGATCTACACCCCGGGCAAGCGCCCGACGGTGATCTTCTACCAGCCGTTCGACTACTGGCATGTGGTGCCCGACGCCCCCAGCGGCTGGTGGGTGGAGCACTGCGACATCCACATCATCCGCACCCCGGACGCGGCCTTGGCGCTGCTGCCCAAACAGCCCGAGCGCTGCGCGATTCTTGGCGAGGCACAGAGTGCGCTCGGCGCCTATGTGCCCAACAATCCGCAGCCGGTGATCGATTACCTGGACTACCAGCGCGCCTTCAAGACCCCATACGAACTCGCACTGCTACGCATTGCCCAGCAGCTGGCAGTGCGCGGCCATCGCGCCGCCGAAGCGGCATTCCGTGCAGGCCAGAGCGAGTTCGGCATCCACATGGCGTACTGCGCAGCCGTGGGCCAGGACGCCAACGAACTGCCGTACGGCAACATCATCGCGCTCAACGAACACGGCGCAGTGCTGCACTACACCGAACTCGGCCAGCAGCCGCCGCAACCGCTGCGCAGCTTTTTGATCGATGCCGGCGCTTCGGCCTACGGCTACGCCAGCGACATCACCCGCACCCATGCCGCCGACCCGGGCAGCGAATTCCAGGCACTCATTGATGCAGTCGACGCCGCACAGATCCGCATGGGCCAGAACGTGCGCGCGGGCGTGGATTACAAGCAGCTGCATGTGGAGGCGCATCTGGCGTTGATGGGCATCCTCAAGGACTTCGGCATTCTCACCGTGTCGCCGGAAGCCGCGCTCGCCACCGGTGTCAGCGCCGCGTTCTTCCCGCACGGGCTGGGCCATCTGATCGGCTTGCAGGTGCACGATGTCGCCGGCTTCGCAGCCAGCGACCGCGGCGGCCGCATCGAGCGCCCCGCCGGTCACCCGTATCTACGCCTGACCCGCGTGCTCGAACCGGGCATGGTGGTCACCATCGAGCCGGGCGTGTACTTCATTGACATGCTGCTGGACGAAGTGAAGAAGAACGGCCACGCCGCCAGCATCGACTGGCAGCGCGTCGACCAGTTCAAACCCTACGGCGGCATCCGCATCGAAGACGAAGTGGTGTGCACCGATGGCACTCCGGAAAATCTGACCCGCCCGGTCTTCGCCGCAGCATGAATCATCCCGCACAGCACGGAGCATCGCCATGAACGATCCACGTCAACCCTCGCACCCCGACCATCCGATGTATCAGCAGATCGAACGCGGTGTGCACGCGATCGATGCCGCACACGGGCGCGAGCCCGACCAGACCAGCGCGCGGCTGACTGCTGCGTTATTGCCGCTGGCCAAGGAAGGCGGCCTGTCGCGCGTGGATCACGTGCTGATGAGCGAGGCGAACGACAAAGGCGTGCACGGTGGCGAGAACGTCTTCGTGGTGCAAGGCGACCCGGCCAACCCGGCGCATCTGCGCGCGCATATGAAGACCGAACAGGCATTGAGCACGCCGGAAGAGCAGTCGTTCGCGCGCGCACAGCAGCTTGCATCGCCAGCTGAGCAGGTTCAGCCAGCCGAACCCACTCAGACACCGCGGTTGGGGCAGTAAGATCGGCTAATAAAACGACTGAGCGGATGCCTGACAGTGAGCACAGGGTTTTGTCAGCCGCATCTTGGTGATTGCCGTCAGAAGTCCAGGTCAACCGCTGAGTCGGTCGAGGGTGCGGTGCCCTCGCCGCTCGCGGGACACGCCGCAAGTACGTCCATGTAGGCTCGGTGGCGGCATCCATGCCGCCACACGGTCCCGCAATCGGCGAGGGCACCGCACCAGAAGTCAGTCGGTTGCTTTGTTGAAAACCATGCACACCGACCATCTCCACTGGTCCTTGCCCGCCCACCGTCGCGGACCTTATGCGGCATGGATGCCGCAGAAGAGATTACAGGGACGTACTTGCAGCGTGTCCCGCGACGGTGGGCGGGCAAGGGCCCTGCAGCCAGACCGCAGATCAGCCGCCCCGCAGTAGGCCAGCATGAAGTCGTTCTGTCAGCGTTTCTAAGTAAGGCGATAAACCCGATTCGACGCGTCGTCGATGCGACACGCATTGGACGCAACATTACACAACGCTGCCGGCCATCTCCGCTTCGATCTCGTCGGCACTGCGCGCCAGCGCATCGGTCAACACGCGATGGCCTTCGGCGGTGATCAGCACGTTGTCTTCGGTGCGGATGCCGATGCCGCGCCACCTGGCCTCCACCGTGGTGTCGTCGGCGCTGATGTACAGCCCCGGTTCGATGGTGAATACCATGCCCGGTTCCAGCAGGCGCGAGTCGCCCGCCAGTCGGTAGTCGCCCACATCGTGCACATCCAGGCCCAGCCAGTGGCCGGTCTTGTGCCGATAAAAGCGCTTGTAATGGCCGTCGGCGATGTTGCGCTCCAGCGTGCCCTTCAGTAGCCCCAGGCGCAGCAATCCTTCGGTCAAGGTTTCCACTGCGGCCAGATGCCCGGCTTCGTACGCTACGCCGGGGCGCGCCTGCACAAGTGCTGCAGCCTGCGACGCGCCAACCAGATCGTGCAGCGCGCGCTGTGCCGGCGTGAAGCGGCCATTGACCGGGAAGGTGCGGGTGATATCGGCCGCATAGCCGCGATATTCGGCGCCGGCATCGATCAGCACCAGCTCACCGTCGCGGCTGCGCGCGTTGTTGGCGCGATAGTGCAGCACACAGGCATTGCTGCCGGTGCCCACGATACTGCCGTACGCCGGCCACGCATCGGCGGCGCGAAATTCGCGCTCGACCTCGGCCTGAAGTTCGTACTCATGCACGCCCGGCCGCGCCAGCCGCATCGCGGCGCGATGCGCACGTACGCTGATGTCGGCGGCCTGCTGCATCAACGCAATTTCATCGCGCGATTTGAACAGCCGCTGCTCGTGCAGCAGATGCCCCAATTCCAGGAACTCATGCGGCGGCTGCGCGCCATGGCGCGCCTGCTCGCGCACGCGCTTGAGCCAACCGATCAACTTGAGATCGAAATCGACATCGCGCCCGAAATGGTAGTAGACGCGGCTACGCCCTTCCAGCAACCCCGGCAGGATCTCGTCGACATCGTCGATGGGATACGCATCGTCCATGCCGTAATGCGCCACCGCGCCTTCCTGGCCCTCGCGCGGGCCATCCCAGGCTTCGCGCTCGGCATTGCGCTCGCGGCAGAACAGGATCGCCTCGCCATGCTTGCGCCCGGGCACCAGCACCAGCACCGCTTCGGGCTCCGGAAAGCCGCTCAGGTACCAGAAATCCGAGTCCTGCCGGTACGGGTAATGGGTGTCGTGGCTGCGCACCCGCTCGGGTGCGGCCGGCAGGATCAGAATCGCCTGCTCGCCGGCCATCTGCATCAACTGCTTGCGCCGGCGCGCGTATTCGGCCGCGCCGATCCCGGTGAGCTTTTTCATGTCGGTCGTGCGGTCAGTTCAAACGTTGGCGGAAACGCGGCCCCATCACGCAGTCGCCATGCAGCAACAGCACCGCCACGCGCACGAACTCCTCGATCTCGGCCAGCGCGGTGTCGTCTTCGTCTGCGGCATCGAAATCGTCGCTGGAGGCCTGCGCCAGCCGCGCCAGGTCCTGCAGCGCTTCTTCGCCCTCTTCGGTCAGTGCCGGGCGCTGCTTTGCAGCCAGACCGAACCCGCCCAGGAAGGCACGACACCAGTCGAACAAGGCATCCGTGCGCGCCGCCACCGGTGCGCCGTCGTCGATCAACAGCAGCTCGAAGGCGAAATCGCGGTCTTCCAGCTGCGCCACCGTGGCCTGCCGCATCTGGTCCAGGGCGCCGCCCTGCTTGGGCGGTACCTGCGCCACGTCGGCCAGCACGTGCCCCAGCCAGTCGCCGCTGTCGGCGCCACCACCGGAGAGCCACCCGCACAGCCCACCGTGCAACTCCGCCGCAGAGGACGCCAGCGCCAACTGGCGACTCTCGTTTTGCACAGCGGTTACGTCAGGCAGATCCATCAGGTCATCCAGGCTAAGAACAGAAGGGGCCGGCACACCGGCCGGCGATCAGACTTCCCAGTGTATCAAGGCACCCCGCCCCGGCTGCTACTGCCGCGTTCCATGCAGCGTTCCACGCGCATGGCGCCGGCCTGGCTGGACGCGGCGCCAGCCCTTATCGGGACTGGCCTGACGGCGGATGCGCGGGCCGTAACGGATGCTTGACCGACGCGCTGACGCGCCCCTATCGTGAGCACATGGACAACGCCGCCGCCCTCGCCCAACTTCGCGCACTTGCCGCCCGCGTGGAGGCGTTGGTCGAGCGTACCCAGCGGCTGACCGACGAGAACCGCAGCCTGCGTCATCAGCAGGAGCAGCTGATCGGCGAGCGTGCGCAGTTGTTGACCAAGAACGAACAGGCGCGCTCGCGCGTGGAAGCGATGATCGTGCGCTTGAAGTCACTGGAGCAACATACGTGAGCAGCAACGAGCCGGTGAGCGTGCGTATTCTGGATCGTGAATACACGGTTGGCGTCACCGCAGACGAACGCGAGAGTCTCACTGCGGCGGCACGCCTGCTGGATCTGCGCATGCGCGAGATCCGCGGCAGCAATCGCATGGCGGCGGTGGATCGCGTTGCAGTGCTGGCCGCGCTCAATCTGGCGCACGAATTGCAGCAACTGCGCGAACAGCAAGCGCTCTACGAGCGTGAATTGGCGAACACGCTGGACAACTTGAATCGTCGTCTCGACAGCGTGGCCGATACACCGCGTTGAGTGCAATTCGCACTGTCGTCGCAAATATGAATTTTCAATCGTGCCGACCGACGAATGGGCTAGCCATCGCGCAGCAGAGGTCTATACTTCTACCTGCGTTCTCTGCTGTATACGACAGCGTGCAAAACATTCGCCTTGTCCCTTAATTACGACCACGGGGGCGCGACGAAGCCGGGAGTGCAAGTCCGCCTTGTAGCGGGAAGCCCGATGGCTTCACAACGTCCCCACTTGAACCCCGGGTTCAAGGTCGTTTCGCCCGCATCGTTCATGGCGGAGAATGCAAATCTGAAACGGCGCCTTCGGGCGTCGTTTCTTTTTGCGTGTCTGGACTGTCCAGCGTCCTGCAACACCGATGTCCGCGCAGTGCGGTGGCAAAGCGCCGCTAGGCACGCGCCGGCTTGCCATCGACAATGCGTCACCTGTTCCACTGCGAGATGCCGATGACCGACGACCGAGATGGATTGCGCCAGCAGTTGCGTGCGCTGCGCCGCAGCCTGCCGGCGACGCAGCGGCTGTCTGCGGCCGATGCCTTGGCCGAGCGTTTGCTGGCGCTCCCCTTCGCGCCGTGCAGCGGCGCCGTGGCCGGTTACTGGGCCATGGACGGCGAAATCGCATTGCATCGGTGGCAACTGACCCTGCCCGAGGGGCTGCGTTATTGCCTGCCGGTGCTGGATGGCCGCGTACTGCGCTTTGCGCCGTGGCGGCCGGGGCAGGCTCTGGTCAGCAATCGCTACGGCATTCCCGAACCGGACGTGGCCCGTGCCGACACGCTCGCACCGGAAGAGATGGCGCTGGTGATCACGCCGCTGACCGGCTTCGATGCGCAGTGCCGCCGGCTGGGCATGGGAGGCGGCTGGTATGATCGCAGCTTCGCGTTCCGGCATCGCCAGGCGCCGCCGCCCTGGTTGGTCGGCGTCGGCTTCGCTGCGCAACAGGTTCCCTCCTTGCCCGCCGAATCCTGGGACGTGGCGGTGGATGCCGTCTGCACCGAACGCGCCACCCTCCTGAAAGACGACACCGTGTCCGTATGACTGCCCGCAAGCGCTATTGGTTGATGAAATCCGAGCCGGACACGTTTTCCATCGATGATCTGGAGCGCGTCGGCACCGAGCCGTGGAACGGCGTGCGCAATTACCAGGCGCGCAATTTCATGCGCGACGGCATGCATGTGGGCGATGGGGTGTTTTTCTACCACTCCAACTGCAAGGTGCCGGGCATTGTCGGCATCGCCAAGGTCGCCAGCGCGGCCTACCCGGACGACACCCAGTTCGACCCCAAATCCGATTACCACGACCCCAAGGCCAGCCGCGAAGATCCGCGCTGGATGCTGGTGGACGTGGCCTTCGAGCGCAAACTCAAGCGCACGATCGCACTCGACGAAATCAGGCAGCAGGCCGACGCACTGGGCGAAGGCTTCCCGCTGATCGCCCGCGGCAACCGCCTGTCGATCCTGCCGGTGACCGCCGCGCAGTGGAAATTGTTGCTGGCGATGGAATAGCCGTGATTGGGGATTGGACATTGGGGATTCGCCCATTGCCGCCCCACGTCGCCTGCTCGTACGAATCCCCAATCCCCAATCCCGAGCTCTCACCCATGTCCGAAGCAAAACGCCTGGCCGCCGAAAAAGCGATCGATTACGTGGAAGACGGCATGATCGTCGGCGTGGGCACCGGTTCGACGGTGGCCTACTTCATCGACGCCCTGGGCCGCATCAGCCATCGCATCAAGGGTGCGGTGTCCAGCTCCGAGCAGAGCAGCGCGCAGCTCAGGCGCCATGGCATCGAGGTGCTGGATCTCAACCACACCGGCAACCTGTCGCTGTATGTGGACGGCGCCGACGAGTGCGACCCGAACCGCTGCCTGATCAAGGGCGGCGGTGCGGCGTTGACGCGCGAGAAGATCATTGCCGAGGCCAGCGAGCGCTTCATCTGCATCGTCGACCCGAGCAAGCAGGTGCCGGTCCTGGGCACTTTCCCGCTGCCGGTGGAAGTGATTCCGATGGCGCGCAGTTTGGTGGCCCGTCAGATCCTGGCGCTCACCGGCGGCCAGCCGGTGTGGCGCGATAACGTGATCACCGACAACGGCAATGTGGTGCTGGACGTGCACAACCTGCAGATCACCGACCCGGTGGCGCTGGAGCGCAGCTTGAACCAGATTCCCGGCGTGGTCTGCGTGGGCCTGTTCGCGCGTCGCCCCGCCGATGTGGTGATCGTCGGTGGCGAACCGCCGCGCGTGATCTGAGCGGTGACCTGCGTGCGTTCGCGCGCGCATTTCCGGCTTGCGGCGCGAAGCCACTGCGGGCCGGCCACCTACTGCACGCAATGACCGGCCCAATCCACCACGCCGGCTTGACGCACGCGGCCGCTTGGCAGATGGTGCGCCATTCCCGTCCGTTGGTACGCCGCATGCGCCATTTTCGCTTTTTCGCCCTCGCCTGCCTGATCCTGCTGAGCGGCTGCGCAAGCGCCGGTAGCGCGTGGGTGGAACTGGCCGGCACGCGTTACCAGGTGGAACTGGCGCAGAACGACGCCGATCGCGCAAAGGGCCTGATGTTCCGCGATGCCATGGCCGACGATCACGGCATGCTGTTCATCCACGACCGCCAGGAGCCGCTGGCGTACTGGATGAAGAACACCAAGATCGCGCTGGATATCCTGTATTTCGACAACCAGCGCCGGCTGGTGTCGCAGCAACGCGACGTACCGCCGTGTTCGGCCGGCGATGCCTGCCCGCCCTACCCCAGCAAGCAGCCCGCCCGTTACGTGCTGGAGCTCAATGCCGGCCAGGCCGCCAAGCTCAATCTGCAGGACGGCGCCACGCTGAACTTCAGCCCGGACATCCCGAAGCTCAAGTAAATCTCACACCACAGGCCATTCCTGTCAGGAAGTACCGGACTTGAAGCACGCGCCGCTTGCCGACACTCTTGGCAGCATGGTCGACATGCTCCCACTTCCCCATTGGACCGCGCTCGCCAGCCTGGACGACGACGCGGTGCCGTTGATGTCCACCGCGCTGCTGATCGCACGCGACGAATATCCGCAGCTGGATGCCGAGCTGTACGACACGCTGGTGCAGAGCCACGTGGAGCATCTGCGCCGTGAGGTGGAGGCGATCGATCTGTGGCCGCTGAAGATGGCCGCGGTGAATCGCTATCTGTTCGACGAGCTAGGGTACTCGGGCAATCACGACGAGTATTACGACCCGCGCAACAGCTACCTCAATCAGGTTTTCGAGCGCCGCCTGGGCAACCCGATCTCGCTGGCGATGGTGCAGATCGAAGTCGCGCGCCGGCTGGGCATTCCGCTGGCGGGGGTGTCGTTTCCAGGGCATTTTCTGGTGCGTTTGCCGGTGGACGATGGCGTGCTGGTGATGGACCCGTTCAACGGCGGCCGCCCGCTCGGTGTGGACGAATTACGCGAGCGTGCGCGTCCGCATCTGGGTGGCGAGGTTCCCGACGACCGCGCCCTGGCGCAGATTCTCGACCCGGCGCCGCACCGCGCGATCCTGATCCGCATCCTGCGCAATCTGCACGGCGTGTACGCCGATGCCGAGCACTGGGACCGCGCCGCCCGTAGTGCCGACCGCATTCTGAAGCTGGTGCCGGATCAGCCCGAAGCGCTGCGCGACCGCGGCATGGCCTATCTGCATCTGGGCCACCGCAACGGCGCCCGCCACGATCTGTCGCGCTATCTGGTGCTCAATCCCGGCGCGCAGGATGCGGGCAATCTGCATGAGCATCTGGTCGAACTGAACGGTCAGCGCGCGCACGCGCACTGAAATCACCGCCAGCTGCGCGTTCGTCGGCGTCGCGCTAGCTGGCGCAGGCGAGGTTCTGGCGCGAAAAACGCAGTAACCCAGTGGGGCAGCCAGGGCCTCAGTCGATCTCGACCATCTCGAAATCGTCCTTGGTCACGCCGCAATCGGGGCAGGTCCAGGTCTCCGGGACGTCTTGCCAGCTGGTGCCCGGGGCGATGCCTTCTTCGGGGATGCCGTCGGCCTCGTGGTAGAGAAACCCGCAGACGACGCACATCCAGGTGCGGTAGGTGGTCGTGGATGTCTCGCTCATCGGATAATCGCGGTCACGCAACGGTGGGACTGCATTGTCCCATCCCACCCACCGCTTCCGGAAGCGCTGCCATGCCCGACCTGCACAACGCCCGCGGCGTCTACCTGATCACTCCAGACGAGCCCGACACTGCGCGCCTGCTCGCGCGTACGCGACCGCTGCTGCCTGCCGTCACCTGGCTGCAGTACCGCAACAAGCAGGCCACCGCGCCGCTGCGATTGGAACAGGCCAGCGCGCTGCGCGAGGCCTGCGCCGCGCACGGTGTGCCGTTGATCATCAACGACGATGCGCAGTTGGCGTTGCAGGTGGGCGCGCAGGGCGTGCATCTGGGCGAGGACGATGGCGAGGTGGCGGCGGCACGCGCGCTGTTGGGCGCGCAAGCCGTCATCGGGGTGTCGTGCTATGACGAGATCGCGCGTGCGCAGGCGGCGGTGGCGGCCGGTGCGAGCTATGTGGCCTTCGGTGCGTTCTTCCCGACCACGACCAAAGTGACGACACGTCGCGCCTCGCCTGCGCTGTTGCAGCAGGCCGCTGCGCTGGGAGTGCCGCGCGTGGCGATCGGCGGCATCGCGGCTGCGCAGGTGCCGGAGTTGGTAGCAGCAGGCGCCGAGTTGATTGCGGTGGTCAGTGGCGTGTACGCCGCGCCGGATCCGGTCGCAGCAGTGCAGGCATATCGGGTCGGGTTTGCGCAGTAGCGCTGCTGGCAGACGATGGAGTTGCCGGCGACACGTGCTGTCCAAGACGCCAGACGCAAGACCATCAAGATTTCGAGGCATAGCGATGTTTGATGCAGTCGGAAGCTCGGGTTAAAAAAGCTTGGTTAGTCGAGGGCGCGGTGCCCTCACCGCTCGCGGGACACGCCGTGAATCCATCCCTGGAGGCTCGGTGGCGGCATCCATGCCGCCACACGGTCCCGCAAGCGGTGAGGACACCGCACCAGAGAGTGAGTCGATAGCCTTGTGAAAAGCTGCCCATCTCGCTGGTCGCATTGGCTCGCTGATGCAGTCCGCAAATACATGAGAGTTAAGCGCATTAAAGGCACCTCATGCATTGCTTGCATCATGCACACCGACGTTCTCGACTGGTCCTTGCCCGCCTACCGTCGCGGGACCTTACGCGGCATGGATGCCGCGTAAGAGCCTACACGGACGTACTTGCGGCGTGTCCCGCGATGGTGGGCGGGCAAGGACCCTGCAGCCAAACCGCAGATCAGCCGCTCTACACCTGATCTATCCGCACTCTCCAGTCACTTCCAGACAACCAAAACTCCCTACAAGGACGTACTTGAAGCGTGTCCCGCGATGGTAGGCGGGCAAGGGCGCTGCAGCCAAACCGCAGATCAACCGCTCTGCAAGTGATCTATCCGCATCATCCACCCCACTCAAGACAACCGAGTGATCGAGTCGTCGCGTCGGATAGATGCAGGCAAAAGCTCAGTGGGCCGAGGGCACGCTGCCCTCGCTGCGCCAGGGCGTTGGCCGTGACCCGGTAAAAAAAGTCGCGCGGGTCGCGCGCCTTATTCAGACGATTGAAGCTGGTTAGAGCCCCATCACCCAAAAAAACAGCGACGCGTGCCATCACGCGTCGCTGCTGGTTTTGACTCCGTCGCCCAACGCGATTAGAAGTCGTAGCTCAGCGTCACCCGGCCCGAGCGCGGTGCCTGATAGGCGACGACCTGATCCCATAGCGGGTTGGTGGTGTTGTCGGGCAGCTGCGAGAACGGGTAGATGTTGGTCGCGGTCTGCTCGTTGGTGATGTTGAACACGTCGAAGCGCAGTGCCAGCTTGCCGGCGGCGAATGCAGGTTTGTAGGTCACACCCATGTCGAGCTGCGCGATCCAGCCAAGACGCCCCTGCGAGCCCGGAGGCGATGCCACGCCAGTGCCAGTTTCCGGGTTGTAGCAGTAGTGGTACGGCCCGCCGGTGATCGCGCTGCCGCCGTAGCCGGCCGGGTCCGTGCCGGGATAGTTGTCGCCGTAGTAGTTGCCCAGGCAGTTATGCGGCGCGCCCGAAATCAGGCTGAAGTTGGCCGACGCGCCCCATTGCGGATTGAACTGGTAGAAGCCGAACAACTTGAGCTGATGGCGGTGATCGTTGGATTGATCGCCGTTGAAGTGTTCCATCAGCGCCGCATGGTCCCAGCTCTGCGTGGTGGAGACCGAGGCCTGGCCCTGATAGCTGCCGAGTGCCCCGCCGGTGCGCCATAGATCCGAACGCACCTGACCTTCGGTGGTGCCGTAGCTATGCGACCAGACGTAGTTGACCTTGGCGTACCACTGGCCGTCGAACGGGCGCTCCAGGTTGAACTCCACCGCCGAGTAATTACGCTTGAACTTCGGGAAGCCCGCAGCCTCGCGGCTCACCGCCACTTCATGGAACTGACCATCGGTGCCGATCACGCCCCAGGTGTTGGTCTGGCCAGGATTGATCAGCGATGCGCCGGCAACCTGCGAGAAGTCGATGGTCACCCCTTGTGCGGCGGCGGCAGCGATCAACGCAGTGTTGGAGACGTCGTAGTTCTGATCGTCGATACCCGCATTGAGGCGGCGATGCGTGCCGCGCACGCCCAGCACCCAGCCGGTGTCCAGCTGCTTGGTGAAACCAAGGATGATTTCGTCCTGGTTCTCGCCTTCGATGTCCTTGACCACCGCAGTACGCACATCGGCGATGCGACCGAAGCGCGAGTTGGCCGACACGGCCGATCCCAGCTGCTGCGCAAGAATCGGCGTGCCGTCGGCATTGATGCCGCTGTAGGTGAAATAGGTATCGGTGGTGGTGGCCGGGGTGAACAGGCTCACTGCCGACAGCGGCAGGCCAAGATAGTAACGACCGATGTTGCCGAACACCTTCAGGCTTGAATCGCCGTTGACGTCCCAGCTGAAGCCCAACCGCGGCGCCCAGGCATTGTCCACTTCGATATAAGGATCGCCGGACGGGGTGTAGTTGGTGAATTCGTCCTTGCGCAGGCCGATGCTCAACAGCAAATTATCGGTGACCTGCCACTTGTCTTCGATGTAGTAGGCGCGTTGCTTGGCCTCGTACGAATACAAGCTGGTGTTGATGTTGCGCACCGCGTAATAGCCGCTCGATCCGTTGACCGGATCGACCAGGCCCGGGCTCGGCGCACCGATGCCGCCAGCTTCGTTGGCAGACTGGCTGACCAGTCCACCCGTCAGGAGGCCATTGGGATCGTTGGTCTGACCATAGGTCCACGCAAAGCCGGGGCCGGAAAGCACCGAGCCGACATCGATGCCTTCGGACTTCTGGTTATCGATACCGAAGTTGAGCGTGTGGTGGCCGATGCGCCATTCCAGATTCAGGCGCTGATTGTCTTTTTTGTAATCGCGGTCGGGCGAACTGACCGAGGTGACCAGCTGACTGCCGATGCGCGGCGTACCGCCGGTGTAGGCCGGATTCTGCAATGCGGCGCTGTTGATGACCGGGCCACCCGCCGCGTTGTAGTTGAAGGGCGTCAGCTCGTCGGGCGTGCTCATCTTGCCGTACAGCGCGGTCACGGTGAGGTTGTCGCTGAGATAGCCGGTGTACTTGCCAGTGAACAGGGTCGGGCCGGTTTTCCAGGTGGATTCGTCGGTGAAATAGCTGCCGCGCGTACGATCGACATAGTTGTAGCGGTAGATGGAGCCGTTGGTTTCGGCCTCGTCACTGGCGCCGGTTACCTCGATCAGATGATTGTCGGTGATGTTCCAATCCACCTTGGCGTACCAGCGCTTCTGCTTGTAGTCGTAGTCGGTGAGGCCACCGGTACGGCCGTTGTCGGTATCGCGATTGGTGCCGACGCGCACGCCGTCCGAATCCACCTGCTCGGCCGCCAGGAAGAAGAACAGCTTGTCCTGGATGATCGGCCCGCCGACATAGGCGCTGTAGGTGGTCTGGTTGGCTTCGGCCTCGCTGGCCGGCTGGTACAGGCCGTTGGCTGCGCGGGCATACCGGTAGGCGGCATTGTTGACGGTGCTGCCCTGGCTGTCCGGGCGCCAGTAGATATCGCGCTGATTGGCGCGCAGGCCGTTCGGCTCCCAGATGACCGCTGCGCCGAACTTCCACTCGTTGGTACCGCGCTTGCCGATCTGGTTGATCACGCCGCCGTTGGCGCGGCCGTATTGCGCGCCGTAGCCGCCGGTGAAGATTTCCTGCTGGTCGATGGCGCCGTACGGCAGGGTCAGACCACCCAGGTTGTTGCTGATGGTGGTGGTGTTGAAGCCGTTGAGGTAATAGGCGTTTTCGCTGGCGGCCGAGCCGCCGAAGCTGGGCAGCGAACCGCCGAGCGGACCGTTGTCGAAGCCACCGCTGTTGACCACCACGCCCGGCGCCAGCAGCGCGATGGCTTCGGCGGTGCGGCCCAGCGGCAGTTGCTGCAGCTGCTCGGCGGTGACCACGGTGCGCGTGTCCACGCTGCTGACGTCGATGGTGGTCAGGCCTGCGGCAGTGACGGTGACGCTATCCAGGGTCTGCATACCGCTCCCCGCAGCGGCGGCGAACGACACATCGGTGTTGGCGCCAACGGTGATCGCGACGTTTTCGCGGGTGTCCACCACTGCGCCATCGCGCTTGACCGTGACCTTGTACGTGCCAAGCGGCAGATTGCCGGCGGTGTAGCGGCCGCGCGCATCCACCGGCACTTCGCGGGTGAAACCGCTGTTGTTTTCCACCAGCACGCTGGTGCCGCTGCTCTGCCCCACGCTGCCGACGATGCTGCCGCTGGTGGACTGCGCGTGGACGCTCCCCATCGCCACGACCAGCGCCAACGCCAAGGCACGCTTCTGGATACTACGGTTCATGCTTTCTCCCCAAGTCTGGAACTGTCGGCAACGCAACAAAAATGAACGGCGCCAGTGGCTACCGGAATCACACTTTCTGAACATCCGTATCGAAGCGCCAATGACCACCCGCCATCAGCTCATGCCCCAAACCATCGATACCGTCCCGTTCGATCATAGGCAGCTGCGTTGCCCTGCCCGCCTGCTCCGACGGGTAGGCAGGCACACGGTGGGTAGGCGGATAGGGTGCGCAAGCCTGACAATGGCGCGTGCGCTGCCCGTAGTCGGGCAGCGCCGCCCCATCGGCATCACTCAAGGATCTACGCGCATGAACCACTCCCGCTCCCACGCCCTGTTCGCCCAGGCGCAGACCCTGCTGCCCGGCGGCGTCAACTCACCGGTGCGGGCGTTCAAGTCGGTGGGCGGCGAGCCGTTCTTCGTGGCGCGCGCCGATGGCCCGTATCTGTACGACGTGGACGACAACCGTTACATCGACTACGTGGGCTCGTGGGGGCCGATGATCGCCGGCCACAATCACCCGGCGGTGCGCGAGGCGGTGGAGCGTGCGATCCGCGATGGGCTGTCGTTCGGTGCGCCGTGTGCGGCCGAAGTGACCATGGCCGAGACGATCAATCGGCTGGTGCCCTCCTGCGAAATGGTGCGCATGGTCAATTCCGGGACCGAAGCCACACTGTCGGCGGTGCGCCTGGCGCGCGGCGCCACCGGGCGCAACCGCATCGTCAAGTTCGAAGGCTGTTACCACGGCCACGGCGACTCGTTTCTGGTCAAGGCCGGCAGCGGCATGCTCACTCTGGGCGTGCCGACCTCGCCCGGCGTGCCGCCCGGCCTGAGCGAGCTGACCGCCACCCTCACCTTCAACGACTTCGAAGGCGCCACGGCGCTGTTCGACGACATCGGCGCCGATGTGGCGGCGGTGATCATCGAACCGGTGGTGGGCAACGCCAACTGCATTCCGCCGCAGGCCGGCTACCTGCAGCACTTGCGCACGCTGTGCACGCGGCACGGCGCGCTGCTGATCTTCGACGAAGTGATGACCGGGTTCCGCGTCGCGCTCGGTGGCGCACAGGCGCATTACGGGGTGACCCCGGACCTGAGCACCTTCGGCAAGATCATTGGCGGCGGCATGCCGGTGGGCGCATACGGCGGCCGGCGCGATTTGATGGAGCAGATCGCACCTTCCGGCCCGATCTACCAGGCCGGCACCTTGTCGGGCAATCCGGTCGCCATGGCGGCGGGCCTGGCGATGCTGGAGCTGGTGCAGGCGCCGGGCTTCCACGCGCGCCTGAGCGCGCAGACCAGCGCGTTGTGCGAGGGCCTGGAAGACGCCGCGCACGCGGCCGGCATCGCGGTCACCACCAACCAGGTCGGCGGCATGTTCGGGCTGTTCTTCACCGACCAGATCGTGGAGAGCTACGCGCAAGCCACCGCCTGCGATATCACCACCTTCAACCGCTTCTTCCACGCGATGCTGCAGCGGGGCGTGTATCTGGCGCCATCGGCGTACGAAGCCGGCTTCATGTCCAGCGCGCACGACGCTGCAGTGATCAAAGCCACGCTTGCAGCGGCACGCGAGGCATTTGCCGAAGTGGCGCGCTGAGGCGCATGCATGCGGGGCGCTGCGGGATTCGATTTGCGCAGCGACCACCGCAAACTTTGCTTTTGTCTTGTGGCTGTCATACCTTTCTGAAAGGTGTCCACGGACGGGCATGGGTGGGGACCCTCGAAGCAGCGGATGTGTCGTCGTCGCCGGCCACGGTGACGCCTGGTGCGTCGCCGCTGTTTCATCACGATCTGCAGTGCGTCGAGTCGGCGCGCTGCCGACGCTTGCCACGGCCGCCCTCGCCTCATGCTCAAGCCTGTTGCGTTGCTTACTCCGCGCCCGTCACCGTCGCGCGATTCCGTTCTTCCCGATTGGCTGCTTGCCAGCAAGCTGGAGCCGCCGCTGTCACGCCCTGGTGCGGTGGTGCGTGGCGCGTTGCTGGCTGCGCTGGATCAGGCACACGCCCGCCCGCTCACGCTGTTGCTGGCGCCGCCAGGGTTTGGCAAGACCACCCTGCTGACGCAGTGGCATGCGCAGCTGTGCGGGCGCGATCACGCCGCTGTGGCGTGGCTGTCGCTGGATGAAGAAGACGCCGACGCCGCGCGCTTCCTCGGCCATCTGGCCTTGGCGCTGCAGAGCGCAGGGGCGGATCAGGCACTGTGCGCAGCGGTGCTGCATAACCGCGACCAGGACCCGCGCGAGGCGGTGACGGTGCTGATCCGCGCGCTGCGCGCCGCACCACGGCGCATCAGCGTGATTCTCGACGACTACGACCGGCTCGGCAGCGGCATCGTCGACGAGCTGGTGTTACGCCTGGTCGAACACAGCGGCGGACGTCTGCACCTGTTGCTGGCCACCCGACGCATACCGGCGCTGCCCTTGGCGCGTCTGGATCTGCAGGCGCTGCTCAGCCGCGTGGGCAGCGCACAACTGGCGCTGGACGAGCGCGAAGCGCAGGCATTGCTGGGGCCGCAGGTTCCCGCGCCGGTCGTGGAAGAATTGCTGCGTTACACCGAAGGCTGGCCGGTGGCGCTGCATCTGGCGCGGCTGTGGCTGGAAGGCGGCGCGCAACGTCAGCGGGAAGTGGCTGCGCGTTTCTCCGGGCGCAGCGCACAGATCGCCGCGTACCTGGCCGAGCAGGTGGTCAACGATCTGGATGCCGACACGCGCGATCTGTTGCTGCGGACCAGTGTGCTGGAGCGCGTCAACGCCGCGCTGGCCGATGCGGTGCGCCAGCGCGACGACAGCGGCCGGCTGCTGGCGCGGCTGGAACATTTCCACGGCCTGCTGGTGCCCATGGATGGCGAGCGCGAGTGGTTTCGCTATCACCCGTTGTTCGCCGACTTTTTGCAGCAGCTGCTCGATCGCGAGCATCCTGGCCAGGCCATGCAACTGCATCAACGTGCCGCGCGCTGGTTCGGCGATCGTCAGTATCTGGCCGAAGCGGTGCGGCACGCATCGCGCGGCGATTGCGGCGACCTGGCGGCCAGCTACATCGCGCGCGCCGGCACCTGGCAATTGTTGCTGACCCACGGCACGCATGCAGTGCGCGCGCTGCTGCGTCACTTCGAACACCGCACCATCCGCGACACCCCGGCGCTGAATCTCACTCAAGCGCATCTGCATGCGAAGCTTGGCGAATTCAGCCACGCGCGGTTGTTGCTGGAACGTTTCCGCGACTTTCCCGCTGCACTGCGTGAGCCCTTGCAGCGCGATTACACCGTGGTGGTGGCGGCACTGCGCGATCGCCTCGATGAGATCTGCGGTAACCCGCATGGCCTGACCCAGATCGCTGCACAAGCCTCCGCGCTGGACGAAGACGACCATCTCGGACGCGGCATGCTGCTGTGCATCTGTGCCACCACCGCCATTGCGCAAGGCGCCTTTGCACTAGCCGAACGCTATGCCTTGAACGCACGCGATGCGATGCAGCGCGGCGGCAGCGAACTGGGTGCGGGCCAGGCGCTGTTGTCGTTGGGCCAGAGTTTTTTCTATCGCGGTCGCCTCAGCGACGCCGAGGCCTGTTACCAACAGGCACTGAGCGGGTGCGCACGCACGCCGCAACTGGATCGCGTGCTGGAAGCAACGGCCAACTGCCTGTTGGCGCAACTGCATTACGAACGCGGGCATCACGACGATGCGGCCGATCTGCTGCATCCTGCGCTGGAATTGCTGGAGCAACATGACGGTGGCATGGACGTGCTGGCGGCCGCTTACGACACCGCACTGGGATTGGAGCGCGTGCGCGATCACAGCGGGCGCAGTGCCTTGGCGCTGCTCGAGCACATCGAACAGATTGCGCATGGGCGCAAGCTGATGCGGCTATCGGAACTGGCCGCAGCCTGGCGCCTGATGCTGTTGCTGGAACATCCAGGCAATGCCGCCATCGACGTCCTGATCGCGCGCACCGGCGGTGAATCCGGATTGGCACATACCCTGCGCTCGGCGCACCGTTGGCGCGACCGCGCGGCGATGGGCTTTGCGCTGGCACGCTGGCATCGCCTGGCCGGGCGCAGCAGCGCGGCGCTGACCATCCTGGGCCAGATCGAACACGCCTGCCTGGCCAACGACAACCTATGCCACCTCGCCCGCACCCGCGCACGTATCGCACTGGTGCTGCAACAACGCGGCGAACTGGTCGCGGCGCTGCCGCATCTGTACAGCGCGCTGGATCATGTGGCGCTGACGCAAAGCTGGCAGGCGATCGTCGAACTCGGCCTGCCGGCCAAGGCGATGCTGCGCTCGCTGCGTCAACACGACCCGCATACCGTGGGCGGCACCACGCGTGCGCTCACCATTCAAGCCTTGCTCGAACGACTCAGTGGCGACGAGGACCCGGCCGGCGACATCTTCAGCGAACGCGAACTGGAAGTGCTGGCGCAACTGGCGCGTGGTTATTCCAACAAACAGATCGCACGCTGTTTGCACCTGTCGGAAAACACCGTCAAGTTCCATTTGAAGAATCTCTATCGCAAGCTCGACGCGCGTAGTCGCGAAAGCGCCTTGGCGCAGGCCTTGCAACGCGGATTACTGCGGGAGGCCGATCCGCATGCCGGCCCGGATGCGGCACCGAACTGATCCGAGCGCGCGTATCACAGCCTGCGCTGGACGCGCATATGCGCATATTGCGACATCGCCTGTCAGGCGATGTCGCAGACCCCCATCAACCAAAACTCAGCGTGCCTTTCATCATTGCCCAATGCCCCGGGAATGAGCAGAAAAAGGTGTAGTCGCCGCCCTTGCTCAACTTGCTGGTGGGAAAGCTCACGGTGGCGCTGTCGCCGCCGCCGATGACCTTGGTGTGTGCGATCACGCGCACGTCGGCCTTGGGCAGATAACTGTCGGCGATGGTGGAGCGTACGCCGGCATTGGCGACAGCCTGGAAGTCGGCGGTTTTGGTCAGCACCCAGTTGTGGCCCATCACCGTGGCGGCCATCTTGCCGGAGTGCTTGAGGGTGAGGTCCACCTGCGTGCAGTCGGGCGCCAGCTTGATCGCGCTCTGGTCGAACTTCATCTGATCGTTGCCGGTGATGGTCACCGCGCAGGTACGCGCCCATGCCGAAGGTGCCAGCAGCACCAGTCCAAGCACCGCAATCGTCGAAAACAGCTTCAAAGGAACACTCCTGCGATAAAAGATGCGCGACGCCCAGCGCGCCTGGTCACCCCAACGCGTTCGCATGCGCCGGTGTGACCAGAGTAACGCTTCATGCGTATCGGAAAAAAGCATCCATCGGATCCTGCACATCGGCGGTGGCTTCCGTCAGCGGCAATGGGCCGCGCTTGCCGGCCATCACCTGCACGAACGCCTGCTTGAAGCGTGCCATCTCCGCGTCGGTGCCCACGGTAATCCGCGACCAGGTCGGCCACACCGGCCAGCTGCGGCCGATGAACACGCCATGGGTGGCCATGTCGTCCTTGAAGCCGGCAGCCGGGCGCTTCACATCGACCATGAAGCAGTTGCTCTCCGATGCGGTGCAGGCGTAGCCCTGCTTGGCGAGAAACGCCATCACATCCTTGCGCGTGGCCGCCGTGCGTGCGCGGCGCTGCGGCACCAATGCCGGATCACGCAGGCTGGCCAGGCCTGCAGCAGCGGCAGTCACTGGCAGGCTGTTGACGCTGTAGAACATCAGCTTGGCCAGCAGGTCCGGGCGTGCAGCTGCATAGCCCAGGCGAATGCCGGCCATGCCGTAAAGCTTGGAGAAGGTGCGCAACACCACCACGTCCTCGCCTGCGGCGACCATGTCGACCACGCTGCTGGTGCTGTTCGCAAAGTGGATGTAGGCCTCGTCCACCACCAGCACGCTGCCCTTGGGCTTGTGCGCCAGTGCGTAATCCAGATCCTTGCGCGCAGTCACCGAGCCGGTGGGGTTGTTGGGATTGCAGATGTAGATCACGCCCGGGCTGGCGTCGGCGGCGCACATCGCCTGCACATCGTGCGAGAAGTCCTTGCGCAACGGCACCTTGATCAGTTTGGCGCCATTGCGGGTGGCGGCGCGCCAACCGGATTCGTAGGTGGGATCTGCGGTGACGAGCGCGGCGCTGGGCGAGGTGAACGCCAGCATCGTGTAGTCCAGCGGCTCGGTGGAACCGGCGTAGGCCATCAGGTGATCGACCGGCAGCTTGAGCTCGGCGGCCAGGGTATTCATCAGTTCCATCTGCACATCGCGCAGATAGCGCCCACCTTGCGGTGCGATCTGTGCGATGGCCTTGACCGCTGCCGCCGATGGGCCATCCGGGAATTCATTGGAGCCGATCATCACCGGCGACAACGCGCTCGCCGGTGTCGACACGATGGCGGCGGAGCGTTCGGCGGCGCTGGCCAACAGCGGCAGCGCACTTGCCCCTGCAGCGCCGGCAAACAGCGCGGAGTCACGTAGAAACGTGCGGCGCGAAAGAGCAGTTTTCATCACAACCTCCAACAAAATGGCAATGCGGATTCAAGGACGAACGGCGACCACTTCGATTTCCACCCGATACAGCGGATTGCCCAGCGCGGCGATCTGGAATGCAGAGCGCGCCGGCAGATTGGGTTGCTCCTTGGTGCCGAAGAACTGGCGGTAACCCTCCATGAAACCGTTGAAATCCATCTTGCCGCCCATCGCTGGATCGCCGACCAGAAACACCTGCATCTTCACCACATCGCCCATGCCCAAGCCCAGCGCTGCGAGCTGCTGTTTGATCTGATTCAACACGCTGACCGTCTGCGCCTTGGTGTCGCCATACGCAGCGGCCGAGTCTTTCGGCGCGCTGGTGTCCACCACGGCCGGCACCTTGCCGCTGACGTAGACGGTGGCCTTGCCGGCGGGAATTTCCACTGCGGCAGCGATGGGGAAATCACTGTTGGGGATCTTGTGGCGGATCACCTCTGCAGCATGCGCGGCGGTGAGACCGGCGGACCACAACAGGGCGGCGGTGAGAACGGCGGTCACTGGACGGGACATGGCAACTCCTTGCATGAGTAGAGACACAGGGAAAATCAGTGGCGCAGCAATTTGACGTCGTCGGCGGTGACGACCTCGGCGTGATCGTTGCCAAAATGGGTGCGTACATAGCTCACCACTTCGGCCACCTGGCGGTCGTTGAGCATCTCGCCGAAACCGGGCATGCCGGCGTGGCCGTCGAGCACCATCATGGTGACGTAGGGGCCGGCGGCCAGCTTGGGATTGCCGGCAAGCGCGGGGTATTCGCCGGCACCTTGCGCGCCGCGCCCGGCCGGCATGTGGCAGCCCTGGCAGATCGCCTGGTAGACATCCTGGCCGGATGCCTTGGCAAAGCCCTGTTGCGGGAATAGCTGGGTAGCATCGGAACTCTGCGCCTGCGCGTCGTACGCGCCCGGTGGCACCAGTAGCGCAGCGATTGCTACGACGAATGTGGCAGCGGCCACTCGTGATAACAGGCTCATGCGCGACCTCCTCCGGCCAGCACCTTGCGATGCAAACGGCCCACGACATCGTGCGCGGACAGAATCGCCCCTTCCTGCCAGGCCGGAATATAGGAGACGTGTTCACCGGCCAGCGCCAGGCGCCCGTCGATCTGGCACAGCGGCGTGTAGTGTTCGGCACGCGCCTGCTCGCTCCACATGCCGAAACAGCCATGCGTAAACGGCACACGATGCCAGCCGACCGAAATGCCGTTCTCGAACTCGCGTGGATATTGCGGATGCAGTTGCGTGCCGTATTCGACTGCCTTGCGCACGCGCTGCTCCGGGGACATCGAGGTGAACTGGTAGGCATCCAGTCCCCACACATATGCACCGAGCAGCACGCCCTTGCCGGGGCTGTGATAGTTGGTGCTGGGATAGCTGATCAAGGTGATCGGCAGATCGGTGTAGCTGATGCCGCCGTAGATGGCTTCGTCCTCTTCCCAGAAACGGCGCTTGAATTGCAGGCCCACTTTCACCGAGGCCGCATACGGTACCTGGCCGATCGCGGTGGTCATCGCGTCGCTGGCGGTGACCGGAATGCGGCTCAGCACCGACAACGGAATCGTGCAGATGCACCAGTCGGCACTGGCAATGCGTTCTTCGCCGCCGTGCGCGGCGTCCTGCCAGGACACGCGCACGCCACTGCCGTCCTGATCGATCCTGGTGACCTTGGCGTTGTAGGTGATGGCATCGCCGAGGCGGCCAGCGAACGCCTTGCCGATCTGGTCCATGCCACCTACCGGCTGAAACATGGTGGTCTGCATTTCGTAGTTGTTGCCGGCCGCCAGCGTGGTCCACAGGCGCGAGCGCAACACATCCTGCACGCTGAAAGGATCGGAGAATTCCGGCTTGCCGGGCAAGCCTCCGCCGGGATACCGCGCAAAGCCGCGCCGCTCGCTGCTGTCCTTGCCTTTGACGTAGCCGAACTTGTGATCGAGCGCGCCCCAGGTGCGCAAGGACTCCAGCAACACTTCCTGGTCTTCGCGGCTCACGCTCTTGTCCAGTGCCTGCTGCTGTGTGCACTTGGCCAGCAACTCGGACACGTGGCCCTTGTAATCGGCATCGATGGCCCGAAAGCGCTGCGGTTTGCCGCCGAAGCCCTTTTCGCTATGCAGCAGCGCGTTGTAATTGACCTGATTAAAGGCTTCCAGCGCCACGCCGAATTGCTTGCAGTAACTCAGCACCGCCTTGTGGTGATGCGGAATGCGCCACGGGCCAGGATTGAGATACAGCCCCTGGTCGAACTGGCAGTGCTGCGTCGCCCCGCCCAGTTCGGTGTAACGGTCGCCGCCACGCAGCGTCCAGTTACGGCCGCCGGGGCGGTCGTTGTATTCCAGCAACTGCACGCGATACCCCGCCTTGCGCAGTTCGAAGGCCGCAGCCATGCCGGCCAGGCCCGCGCCCAGAATCAGCACCGAGGCGCCCTTCGGGTCGCCATCCAGTTGCAGCGGCCCTTTGAAATTTGATTCGGCTGCCATGCCCAGGCTGCTCATCGCCTGATACATCATCGCGCCGCCGGCGGTCATGCCGATACGCGCCAGCAATTGCCGCCGCGTCATCGCCCCAGAGTGGTTGCCTTGCATCAACGCGTAGTCCTTGCATGTCATGGATCAAGTACGACCGACAAAAACAATGGCGCGGCCGGCAGCGACGCCGGCCGCATCACTGGCTCAGAACTTGTAGGCCAGGCTGGCGAACAGCTGGCGTGGTGCGATCAACTGATACGAGCCGGAACTTTCGTTCGGGAACGCCGCACCGATCGCATCGTCCTTGTCGAACAGGTTGTAGACCGACAACTGCAGTCGCCCACCGGCAAGAAACCCTGCATCCTCGCCCTGATAACCCACGCTGCCGTTGACGATGAAGGTGGCATCCACCTGATCGGTATTGAGCGTGTCGCCGTAGCGCTTGCCGGTGTACTTGGTATCGAGGTTGACGAAGAAATGTTCGCCTTCCCAACCGCCGTTGACGCTGAACATCACCTTGGGCGAATCCGGCACTTCGTTGCCTTCCACCTGCACCAGGTTGCCGCTGACCGGGCCGAAATAGTTGTCCTGGAATTCGGATTTGTTCCAGGTCAACGAGGCGCCCAGCCGCCAGCCCGGCGCCGGCCTCCACATGCCGGACACCTCCGCACCATAGGTCTGTACGTCGCCGACATTGGCGTAGACGGTGGGTGCCACCACCAATGGATCCGGATCGGTCAGCGCGATGATGCGGTTTTCGTAATCGATCTTGTAAGCGGCGATGTAGCCGCTCCACTGGCTGGATTCGGCGCGGATGCCGATGTCGATGTTGGTGGATTCTTCCGGCGCGATATCCGGATTGAACGCACCGGAGGTCAACGCCAGCCGCGGGGCGGAGCTGAAGTTTTCTGCGTAGTTGGCGAACAGTTGCACGCCTTCGGCAAGCTGGAAGCTGGCGCCGACCTGCGGCTGGAACCAGTCGCTGTTCTTGATGGTGACATCGCGGCGCACACCGACATTGAAATCATCCAGATTGGCGATGCCGTTGTAATCGCGCTTGACATCCAGGCCCTTGGCGCCGAATTCCATCGTGAGCCGGTCATCGAGCAGGCGCAGCGTGTCCTTGATGTAGAGCTGCTTCACCTCGGTGGAGAAGTGGTTGTCGTAGTAGATGACGATCGGCAGCGAGCCCTTGAGCAAGGCGCCGGTGGCAGGGTCCAGGTTGTACAGCGGGCGCACCTGATCGAAGTCGTAATTCTCGTACCAGGCACCGACTTCGAGCTTGTTGTGCTCGGTCTCCCACGACACTGCGGTGGTCACACCATAACGATCGCCGCCCATGATTTCTTCGCGCCTGGTCATCGCACCGACGCTGGTGACGTTGCCGTTGGCATCGACGATCTGGGGGTCGTTGATGGCGATATCGGTACGCCCCGGCGTGCCGGCGATGGCATCGTTGTATAAACCGGTGGCGGTGCTTGGCGGGGTGCCGCCGACGCCGTAACCATGCTTGTTTTCGTAGTAGCCGGTGAAGGTGAAGCCGATCGCATCGTTGAACAGAAAATCGCCGTGCAGGCTGAGCAGCGAGTCGCGTCGGCCGTTCTGCCATTCGCTGTAGTGCTCTGCATCCACTTCCGGATTGCCGGTGATGCGTTCGTGCAGATCCCACGACACCGAGCCGTCGGAGTTGTACGACTGCACGTCGTAGTCCTTGCGGTTGTTGTAGATCCAGCCCAGCGTCAGGCTGCCCACGTCCCAGGCCTGGCGGATCTTGGCTTCGAAGTGATCGCTCTTTTGCGTGGCCGGTTCCATGTCCCACACCCCGCCCTGCGTGCGCGATGCGGAGAGGTACGCGCTGGGGCCGCCTTCCCACCAATCCGGCGTATCCAGGCGCACGAAGCTGCGCACCAGATCGTCCGAGCCGATGGTCTGGGTGAGATTGCCGCTCCAGCTGTCGCCCCCCTTCGGTGGCAGGCTGGTGTAGCGGATCGCGCCGCCGAGTGCGTGATACGAGGGCTGGGTGACATCGCCGGAACCTGCCGACACGGTGACGTCGAGCAGGTTCTCGCTGGACACGTAGCGGGTGATCGGCCCGCCTTCGCGGGTGTCGAAGGTTTCGATCGGGATGCCGTCCAGGGTCACGCCGATCTGGTTGGCAGAGAAGCCGCGGATGGTCATCGAGTCGCCGAACTCGTACAGCCCGAACGGATCGGTGGTCTGCACATTCACCCCGGGCAGGCTCGCCAGTAACTGCTGCGGCGCCACGCCGGGCACCTGGGCCTGGATTTCGGCCACCGAGATCGACGCGGTCGTGCGTGTGGAACCGGTGCCGACCACGCTGACGGCGTCCAGCGTGCGCGCTTCCTGTGCCAGTGCGGGCAGGCTGTGTGCGCCGGCCAGCAACAAGGTCATCGAGGCAAGCGTGCGGCGACGCGTGGCGGTGGTGAGAATGGCGGCGACCGAGACCGCCAGCTGATCGGTTTTGAAGCGCTTAGGCATGCAATCGACCCCTGGATGCGTGTGGCGTGCTGAGTGACCGGGCCGCTCCCCCAGACCGGCTGACACCGCAATTGCGGCATGCATCGACCATAACCAGCGCAGTTCCGCCGCAAGCTCCGCGCGGAGGGTAGGGCCGGCGCGGGTGGGTAGGTTGCTGCCGAATTCAACGATCTGAATACGTAATGTCCCCACCCACCTGCATGCATCCGGTCATACCAGCTCTCGCATGCTTGCCATGAGGTCGCAGATCGACAACGCTGCGCAGCCGCATCACGAGTCCGCGCATGCCGCTTGCAGCACCCTGCCTGTTACTGCTCGATTTCGATGGCGTATTGGCCAGCTACTCACGGCCACGCCGCGTGGCTGCACTTGCTGCAGCAGCTGCCTGCACGCCGCAACGGGTGCAGCAGGTGTTGTTCGAGCAAGGTCTGGAACGTGCCTACGATGCCGGGCTTATCGACACGCAGGACTACCTGGCGCAGTTGAGCGAAGGGCTGGGCGGCGTGATCGATCGTGCCACCTGGATCGACGCACGCGTGGCGGCGTGCCGCGCGGACCCCTCGGTGGTGGCACAGGTGCTGGCGGTATCGGCGACGACGGCCGTGGCGGTACTCACCAACAATGGGTCGTTGATGGTGGAGGCAATCGCGCGGATCGTGCCTGCGCTGTTTCCGTTATTGCAGGGCCGCGTGCTGTGCAGCGGCGCACTCGGCGCCCGCAAGCCCGATGTGCAGGCGTATCAGCGCGCACTTGCACAGCTGGGCGCCACTGCCGCGCGCACCTTGTTTGTCGACGACCTGTTCGTCAACGTGCGTGGCGCGCGTGCAGCAGGTCTGCACGCGGATACGGTGCGCGATGGCCGCGCCTTGCGGCGGGTGTTGAAGCGGTATGGGGTGGCGTAGGAGAGCCGGGATTCGAGATTGGGAAATCGGGAATCGCCGGCGGATCTTCCTCCGCCATCGTGGCCGGCGCGGTGCCGGCCACGATGGCGCGGAAAGCGCAGCTCTGCATCACTGCGGCGCTACGTACTCGGCAATCGCAAGGCGCAAACGTTCCAACCCATCAGCCAGCTCGGCATCGGTCAGATTGAGCGCCGGCACAAAACGCAAGACATCCGGCCCCGCCTGCAACAACAGCAAACCATGCTTGGCTGCAAAATCCAGGATCGCCCCGGCCTGCCCGGCATGCGCCGGCGCCAGCACTGCGCCCAGCATCAAGCCGCGCCCGCGGATTTGCGCAAACACGCCAAACTCGTCGTTGAGCGCGTCCAGACCGGCGCGCAACGCGGCCGACTGACGCTCTACGTTCTCGGCGATCTGCGGCGAGGCCAGCTTGCGCAGCGCCACGCGCGCCACCGCTGCGGCCAACGGATTGCCGCCGAAGGTGGTGCCGTGCGCGCCGAACTGCATGGCCTCGGCCACCTTGGGGCCGGCCAGCATCGCGCCGATCGGGAAGCCGCCACCCAGCGCCTTGGCCAGCGTCACGATGTCCGGCGTCACCTGCTCCTGCCAGTGCGCAAACAGCGTGCCGGTGCGGCCCATGCCGCACTGGATCTCGTCCAGTACCAGCAGCGCATCGTGCTGATCGCACAGCGCGCGCACGCGGCTCAGAAAGCCCGGCGCGGCCGGCATCACTCCGCCCTCGCCCTGAATCGGCTCCAGCATCACCGCAGCGACATCGCCGGCCGCCATGGCCGTTTCCAGTGCCGCCACATCGTTGAAATCCACATAGCGAAAGCCGCCGGGCAGCGGCTCGTAGCCTTCCTGATACTTGGGCTGTGCGGTCGCAGTGACCGAGGCCAGGGTGCGCCCATGGAAACTGCCGCGGAAGGTCACGATGACGCGCTTGTCGGCCGGGCGGCCCAGATTGCTGGCCCACTTGCGCACCAGCTTGATCGCCGCCTCGTTGGCCTCGGTGCCCGAGTTGCAGAGAAAAACCTTCTGCGCGAAACGCGAAGCGGTGACCAGTTCCTCGGCCAGCTTCAGCGGCGGTGCGCTGAAGAACACGTTGCTGGTGTGCCACAGCTTGCCGGCCTGTTCGGTGAGCGCGGCCATCAGATCCGCATCGTTGTGGCCCAGTCCGCTGACCGCGATGCCGGCGGACAGATCCACATACTCGCGGCCCTGGTCGTCCCACACGCGACTGCCCTGCCCACGCTCCAGCACCACCTGGCGCGGGCGGTAGACCGGCAGGTAGTAATGCGCGAGGGACAGGGGCGAATCGGCAGCGGTGCTCATGATGGTGGGTCGCGGAAGCGGAGGGAGAACGCGCATTCTCGCGCATTCGCCGGCCTGCGGCACAATGCGCGGATGCGCCCTTTCTCCGATCCCCAGCTCACCCCCGCCACCGACCACGGCTGGCGCCGGCAATGGTTCGACATCATCTACCGGCACGACACCCGCCCGTCGCGTAATTTCGATCTGATGCTGGTGGTGGCGATCCTCACCAGCGTGGTGGTGATCATGATCGACAGCGTGCCGCGCATCCATTCGCATTCGGCGCACTGGCTGGTGCCGCTGGAATGGGCGTTCACGGTGCTGTTCACCGTCGAGTACGCGTTGCGTCTGGCGGTGGTGCGGCGCCCGCTGCATTACGCACTCAGCATCTGGGGCGTGATCGATCTGCTGTCGATCCTGCCCAGCTATCTGTCGTTCTTCGTCCCCGGTGCGCAGACGCTGCTGGTGGTGCGCGTGCTGCGCATCCTGCGCCTGTTTCGCATCCTCAAGCTCACCCGCTATATCGAGGAAAGCGGGCAGCTGGTGGACGCGCTGTGGCGCAGCCGGCGCAAGGTGCTGGTGTTCCTGTTCAGCGTGCTCACCATCACCGTGATCGCCGGTGCCACCATGTATGTCATCGAAGGCCCGCAACACGGGTTCACCAGCATCCCGACCAGCATGTACTGGGCCATCGTGACCATGGCCACGGTGGGCTTCGGCGACCTGGTGCCGCAGACCACGCTGGGCCGCTTCGTTACTTCGGCCCTGATCCTGATCGGCTACAGCATCATCGCCGTGCCCACCGGCATCTACACCGCCGAACTGGCCAGCACGCTGCGCGAAGGCGGCCACGCCGGCAAGCGCGATGTCCGCAATTGCCCGCGTTGCGGGCTGGAAGGCCATGCGCCGGATGCGCGTTATTGCCGGCAATGTGCAGAGCCACTGCCGGAACTCTCCAACGGCTAAATTGTCTTGGAGTGGTTTGGAGTGGTTGGGCAGTGCGGGTGGATCAGGTGTGGAGCGGCTGATCTGCGGCTTGGTTGCAGGGCCCTTGCCCGCTCACCGGCGCGGGACACGCCGCAAGTACGTCCGTGTAGCGGCATCCATGCCGCGTAAGGTCCCGCGACGGTGAGCGGGCAAGGACCCGTCGAGATGGTCGGTGTGTGTGGTCCGAGCAATGCATGGCGTACGTTTTCTGATAACGGCGCATCCTGCCACCTTTCCAGCACAACGCGATCAACAGGCTGGTTTTCATCCAGTCACCGACCATCTTTCTGGTGCGGTGTCCTCACCGATTGCGGGACCGTGTGGCGGCATGGATGCCGCCACCGAGCCTCCACGGACGGATTCACGGCGTGTCCCGCGAGCGGTGAGGGCACCGCGCCTTCGATCAGTGAGCTTTTGACTCCATCTGGATTCAGCTACCACTCGAAATAGCGGTGCCTTCGGAACTTGCACAATCACCTGTTCGATGCGCTTCCACAATGCGACAGAGACGCGTGCACAGCATCAATGCGACATGCGGTTGCTCATGTCGATCAGATCGTTGTAGCTGGCCAGCACTGCCTGGCGTGTGCCACCCGGTGGCATCGAGCCGCTTTCCAGCAGCATCTGCTCGCTCTTGTTCAATGGTGTCTTGGTGCGGATACGCTCGACCAGTCGCCCCGACTCGCGCGCCAGCTTGTCGGCGGAGCGTTCCATGTGGCCCCACATCGCATCGCCCTGGCCGATCTTGGCCTTCTGCGCCTCTTCCAGAATGCCTTGGTAGCGCGCGAGCTGGGACTGCGCTGCGGCAAGGTCCGGCGTGTCGTTATCGAGGACCTGCACCAGCTGCTTGCCTTCACCGATGATCTTCAGGTGATACCAGGAAGCACTGCGGCCTTCTTCCTTTTCGATCGCATCGATCTGCGCCTGCCGACGTGTATCTTCATTGTGCTCGAGCGCGGTATTCATGGCTTCGCCGGCTTCGAAGAATGCGTGATAGGCCTGCATCAGCGGCGCGTGCAGCGCCTTCATGCCCTTGCCGTCGTCGCGCAGATAATCCTCGCGGTCGTAGTAGCGCACCGCTTCCCCGATACGTTCGTTGAGCGTGGTGAAACGGTCTTGATAGGTCTTGGCCACCGGGTCGAGCTCGGGGTTGGCCGGCGCTTGCGCCAATGCCGCAGTCATCGGCGCGCCACATTCGTCCACGTGATGCGAGAGCACCGTGCCCGGTGCATGGATACCGCTTTCCTTGCCGGTCGGACCAGCCTCGGGGTCCTGCATCCAGCCGATGTATTGCTGATAGCTCTCATGGATCGGCTGCTCGACGCCGTTGAAGCAGGTGATGTAGGCATTGATCTTGTCGGCGCCTTCCACCGCGGCGGCGGGTGCGTTTTTCTGGCAGCCGGCAAGCAGCGCAGCGAAAGCCATCGCCGCAGTGAGCGGCGCATAACGAAGTTGATGGGTCATCTTGCGTTCCATTGATGGGTTGAAGAAGGTGGCGCCGCAGCATGCGGCCGAATGACATCTGGCGCAGCCGATCGCCCGGCACACGAACGATGGCTAAGGACAGCAGTGCTTACTCACGATTGCTTTCGGACACCAGTGCGTTGTAAGTGTTGAGCAACTTGCGCGACGAGCCTTCGGGCGCCAGCGTGGGGCTATTCAGCCAGCCCTGTTCCAGCTTGCTATAGGGCGTTTTTTCGACCGCGCGTTTCATCCGCGCCTTGGCTTGTCTGCGGAAGGTTTCTGCAGCGGTTTCGAAACTGTTCCAGGCCAGCCTGCCTGGCTCCTGATCGGCCACCTTGGCATGCGCCTCATCGGAGAGACGGTTGAAGCCGTCCAGCAGCGCGGTGACACGTGGCACGTCGACCTGATCCTCTTCCAGCGCATCGGCGATCTTCTTGGCGTCGAGCATCATCGCCAGCCGGTAGTACTCGCGCGTGCGGCCCTCGCCCCGCTCCAGGATCTTGAGTTTTTCGCGTTGCGCCGCGTCGTTTTGCAGGTCCAGTTCGGCGCTGAAGGTGGTACTGGCATCGGCGTAGGTCGCCAGCGCATCCATCAACTCCGGATGCAGCTGTTTGCCCTTGGCGAACTGGTCGTCTTCGTAGTCCTGCCGCGTGTAGTACTCGGCCACCGTGTGACTGATCGGCTGCAGCGCCTTCAATGCCGCGCGATAGTCGCGTGCTGCCTTGTCCAATGCAGACAGCGATGGTTTCGCCGCAGCGGCCGCACTGACCGGCGCATCGCACTGCTTCATGTCGTCGTGGTCGAGATCGTACGGACCGGTCATGCCGGATTCGCGACCGGTCGGGCCGGCGAACGGGTCCTGCATCCAGCCGGTGTAGTACCTGGCGCCGGCGTGCACTTTCGCGTTGACGCGGTTGAAGCAGTCGATGTAGGCGCCGAGCTTGGCGTTGACGCCTTGCAAGGAATCCAGCTGCTTTTCAGTCGTCTTGGTATCGGCACCGGTTGCAGGCTGCTGCGACTTGCCGCCACAGGCGGTCGCCAGCACGGACACGCAAGCCACCAGGACAAGCACACGGAACTTCGGAGACACGCGCGGCACATCCCTGTTGGAAACGTTTTCAGCCGAGCACGATAACAAACCCTACTGTGAACTTCTTGTGCTCACTTCAGGACGGGCGTAAGACAGCTGCATCTCGAAAGCGCGACCGCTGGTCTGCCACATCGATCCTCAGAATCGCGGTCCCCCGCACGCCGATTGCCGGCCGCCCTCGGTATCCAGCCAAGCGCACTGCGATGTTCGCCGCACTCAGTCGAGAAACAGATCCGGCAACAACGCACGCGACGGATCGACCGCATAGCCGCTCAGGTCGGTGATGCCGGCCTGGGCCAGCACCTCGTCGTCGATCAGGAACTGGCCATGAAATCCGGCCGCCTCGCGCGTGAGCACTGCATGCGCGGCGTCGGCCATGATCTCCGGCCGGCGACACGCGGCCGCATCCACGCCATCGATCAGGTTGATCGCATCGGTGGCGATCACGGTGCGTGGCCATAGCGCGTTGACCGCCACGCCTTGCGGGCCGAACTCGGCTGCCAGCCCCAGGGTCACCAGGCTCATGCCCATCTTGGCCAGGGTGTAGCCGGTATGTGCGCCCCACCACGCCGGGTTCAACGATGGTGGCGGCGCCAGGGTGAGGATGTGCGGATTGGGCGCCTGCAACAGATGCGGCAGGCACGCTTGTGCACACAGAAAACTGCCGCGCGCATTGACCTGCTGCATCAGATCGAAGCGCTTCATCGGCGTGTCCAGCGTGCCGCGCAACCAGATCGCGCTGGCGTTATTGACCAGGATGTCGATACCGCCGAACGCCTCGACAGTCGCGGCCACCGCCGCACGCACCTGCTCTTCTTCGCGAATATCGCACTTGAACGCCAGCGCCTGCCCACCGGCCGCAGTCACCGCTGCGGCTGCGCTATGGATGGTGCCCGGCAACTTGGGATTGACCACCGCCGATTTGGCCGCAATCGCCACGTTGGCGCCATCGCGCGCCGCCCGCAACGCAATCGCCAGGCCAATCCCGCGCGAGGCACCGGTGATGAACAGGGTTTTGCCGTTTAAGGTCATGGGAATCGGGAGTCGAGAATGGGGAATCGCAAAAGCTTAGCGCCTTGTACGTCCAGCAGCCGACGCACGATCAGCTGCCGCGGTGCGCCCTACCGATTCCCTACTCCCTACTCCCGATTCCCGATACTTCAGGGCTTCGGCCCCTGCCCCTCGTTGTCTTCCCAATGCAACACGCGGCGGGTCACGAAGCGATAGACCGGTTTGCCGGTGGCGAACCACAGCTCGCGGACCCAGGAGGTGCGCTTGAGCACGCGGCGTTCCACCGGGGTGATGGCGGCCGGGCAATACATGCGCTTGTGCTTGAGCAGGTGGCGTAGATCCTCGCGTGCAAGCAGACGCATCCAGCGCGCACGCGGATTGCCGCGCACCGCGAGCTGGAAATCGATCACCGCCGGGCTGCCGTCGTCCTGCACCAGCCAGTTGGCTTCCTTGGCCAGGTCGTTGTGCGCCACCCCGCAGCGGTGCAGCTGCTGCAGCAACTTGCGTGCGGTGCGGAAGTAGGCAAGATCGCCGCGCGGCGGGCGCTGGTACATCGCATCGCCGGCCAGATAGCTGCGATCCAGCCGGCGTCCATCCCAGCGCAGCAGCCGTGGCGTCCGCGGCAAGCCATCCAGCTGACGCAAGGCCAGGGCTTCGCGTCGCGCCAGCCACCAGGCCACGCCGCGCAACAACCACGGCGCCACGCTCAGATCACGCCGCACGAACACGCGATCGCCTTCGCGGATCAACAGGATGCGCCCGAAGGTATCGGACTTCAGTGGCAGATGGCCGGCGGGATCGTCACTCATCCCTACATTGTAGGCGGGCCGTCCGCCTCGCCACACAGCGCGCGTTGCCTGCGTGTCACACAAGCGTGCAACGTTGCCCGCTCGCAACCTGAGGTGAAGCAGGCAGGCCGATGTGATGACGGCGCAAGTCCCCTCGTCGCCACGCCCACCTATAATTCGGCAATGAACTCATGGATCGACGCCACGCTGGAGTGGATCGGACACCACCCCACCTTGGCTGGCGTGGTGATCTTTGCCATCGCATTTTGCGATGCGGTGATCGTGCTGGGCGCCATCGTGCCGGCGCTGCCGTTGCTGTTCGCCATCGGCGTGTTGATCGGGCTCGGCCAGATCAACGGGCCGTATGCGGTGGCCTGCGCCACGTTGGGCGCCTTTGTCGGCGATGCGCTGAGCTTCTGGGTTGGCCATCGCTGGGGCCACCAGCTGCACACCTATTGGCCGTTTCGCCGCTACCCGCAATTGCTGGAACGCGGCGAGCTGCTGTTCCGGCGCAATGCCTTCAAGAGCATCCTGATCGCGCGCTACGTGGGCGCGGTGCGGCCGTTCGTGCCGGCCATCGCTGGCATGTCGCACATGCCGTTCAAGCGCTATCTGTTTGCCAGCGGCCTGGCCTGCGGCTCGTGGGCGCTGCTGTTTCTGGTGCCCGGCTGGGTGCTGGGCACCGCCTACGACGCGGTGGCAGCAGTGGCCGGGCGCTTGTTCGTGGTGGTCACGCTCTTGATGGCGGTGATCGGGCTGGCCTGGGCGGTGGTGTTGTACTCGTATCGCTGGTCGGCTGGCCATCTGGATGCGCTGCTGGCGCGGCTGCTGGAGTGGTCGCATCGGCATCCGGTACTGGGCAACTGGTCGGTGAGCGTGTTCGACCCGCGCCGCCGCGAATCGGTGCCGCTGGCGATGATGGCGTTGATGCTGCTGCTGTTGGGCTGGGGCTGGTTCGTGCTGTTGATGGTGGTGCTGGCACATGGCGAGCCGCTGCGCGTGGACCTGGCCGTGCACGATCTGATGCTGGCGCTGCGCAACCCGCTGGCCGACTACCCGATGGTGGCGCTGGCTTCGCTGGGCGACTGGCAGGTGCTGTTGCCGGCGATCGCCGCAGCGATGGGCTACCTGGCCTGGCGCCGACGCTGGATGGCGGTGGCGCATTGGGTGATCGCGCTGGCCTTTGGCCTGGCGTTGACCCAGTTGCTGGGCGCCACCGTGCAGGTGGTGCGCCCACCTGCGGCCAGCAGCGGATTCGGGTTCCCGTCGGTGGCCGTCACCATGGCCACGATTGGCTTCGGCTTCTTCGCATTGCTGATCGCGCGCGAGCTGCCCGGCCGGCGGCGGGTGTGGCCGTATCTGGTCAGCGGCGCAATCGTCTCGCTCATTGGATTTGCACGGTTGTACCTGGGCGCGCACTGGCTGAGCGACGTGGTCGGCGGCATGTTGTTCGGCATCTTCTGGCTGCTGGTGCTGGGCATCGCTTACCGACGCCGCGCCACGCGCGCGTTCTGGGTCAAGCCGGTGTCGTGGATGTTCTATGGCGTGTTCCTGACCTGCGCGATCATCTTCGCGCCGCGCAATCTGGAAACCAAACTGGCCAAGTTCGAACCGCCGCCGCCGTTGCTGATGGAGTTGCCCGCCAGCGACTGGTGGGACGGCCAGTGGCGCCTGCTACCGGCGCGCCGCAACGAATTCGACGACGACCAGCGCTGGCCGCTGGACGTGCAACTGGCCGGCCCGCTCGCACCCCTGCAGCGTCAGCTGGAAGCACGCGGCTGGCGGGTGCAACCGCAGGCCGGTTGGGAGCAAGCGCTGCATCTGCTCGATGTCAGCGGCCGCCCGGACGAGGTGCCGATCCTGCCGGCCACGCTGGATACGCAGGTCGAAGCGCTGCTGATGGTGCGTCATGCCGCGCCCGGCCATGTGCATGTGCTGCGCCTGTGGCCGGCGGCGGCACGCCTGCAGCCAGGTGCACAACCGCTGTGGGTGGGCAGCACCCAGACGCTGCGCTACAGCCGCCATTTCAGCCTGATCGGGCTGTGGTATCCGCTGCGTGGCGTGGACCCGGCGCTGAGCGCATTGCGTGAAGCACTCGGCCCATTGCCGCATCGCGTCGAACAGCGTCGGCGCTCGCAGGTACCAGTGATCTTGATCGACAGCACTTCCGGAAATGCGGTGCGGCGAGAGGACAAAGACAATGCCGCACCGCAGACGGAAACCACTGCGTCCGACCCGGCTGCATCGGATCCGTCACAACAGCGTCGTTGATCGATCGATTGATCAGCGGCGGCGAGCGGCCGGCAGACGCGCAGTCCTGTAGATAAGAGCTGCTAATAAAACGTCTTGAACGCTGTATCGATGGCGGCAACACGTTCGCGTCACTTGGACGCAGTCGAATGTTTAGGTCAACAGCCTGATTGGTCGAGTGCGCGGTGCCCTCACCGCTCGCGGGACACGCCGCAAGTACGTCCATGCAGGCTCGGTGGCGGCATCCATGCCGCCACACGGTCCCGCAATCGGCAAGGACACCGCACCAGAGAGTTAATCGGTTGCTTTGTTCAAAACCATGCACACCGACCATCGCGACTGGTCCTTGCCCGCCTACCGTCGCGGGACCTTACGCGGCAAGGATGCCGCGTAAGAGCCTACACGGACGTACTTGCGGCGTGTCCCGCGAGGGTGGGCGGGCAAGGGCCCTGCAGCCAAACCGCAGATCAGCCGCTCTGCAATCGACTCGCAGTCTGCTTTGCTTAAAACCCTGCACACCGACCATCTCCACTGGTCCTTGCCCGCCCACCGTCGCGGGACCTTACGCGGCATGGATGCCGCGTAAGAGCCTACACGGACGTACTTGCGGCGTGTCCCGCGACGGTGGGCGGGCAAGGGCCCTGCAGCCAAGCCGCAGATCCCGCCGCTCCGCAACCGACGCACCCGCACCGTTCGATTACCTGAGAGCTTGCGCTTCAGCGCCGTGGATGTGCACAAACCGCATTGGTCAAAGGTGCGATGCACTCACCACAACACACCATCCACCGGCTGCATCGGCTCCGGCGCCTGCTCGCCAATCGCCTGTAACGCATCGATTTCCACCGTGCGGCACATGCTGTCCAGCGGCAGATCGTGGATGGTGTTGGCGAAGGGATCGACCAACTCGTCGCCGATCTTGAGCACTGCCAAAAACATCAAACCCGCAACGGTCGAACCCACCGGCGTGGCGTATTGCAGTGTCTCCACCAGGCCGATCGGCAGCAACACGCAGAACAGCCGCGTAAACAGGTTCGGATAGAAGCGATATTGATACGGCAGCGGCGTATTTTTCAGCCGTTCCATACCGCCTTGTGCGTTGGCGATGTCCACCAGAATGCGCTCGACACTGGCCTGCTGGATGCTGTCGATCCAGCCATCGCGACGCGCCTGCTCGACGCTGCGCCCTGTGTTATCGAGCAGGCCATTGGCGACATTGGTGCGCATGATCACCGAGGCCACCTCATCGGCATCCAGCCGCGATTCCAGCACCGCATCCACTGGCAAACGACGTAGCTGACAGCGCAGCGCATGCACGTAGGCGACCTGGCGCAACGCGATCGTGCGCCCCAGCGCTGCGGCTTCCGGCGCAGACAACACGCTGATGCTCAGACGTACCAGGTTGCGCGATGCATTGATCATCTGGCCCCACAGCACGCGCCCTTCCCACCAGCGTTGGTAGGTCGAATTGGCACGAAAACCCAAAAACAACGCCAACGCCGAACCGAAGATGGTCAGCGGCAACGCCGGCGCGCGGAACGGCAGCACGTAGTAGATGATCGTGATCAACACGTCCCAGACGAACAACACCGCCAGGGTCCGCCAGACCTGGTCGAACACATCGGATACACGCGGTTTGACATCGATGATCAAGGCACACTCCATGGATCGATAACGAGTGACGCCGTTGCGCGCATCCAGTGCATGGATGCCATCGTCAGCGCACTCAAGCGTGGCGAGTGTGCCGCTGCAGCGGTGCAAGCGCGGTGATGGGTCACCCACGCCACAGCATCACCGCGTTACGGCATCCACGCCAGCAACTGATCCAGGCGCCGATGCGGGTCGTCCTGCTGCAACAACGACAGGCGTTGTTGTTCGGTCAGCGGCAGCAGCTCGGCCAGCCGCCAACCCACCCAGGCCGCTTGATCCAGCAGGCCAGGTCCGGCCGATGCGAATTCGCCACCCACCTGTTCGAGCATGCGCTCGAACACGGTGGCCAACAGGCTGTGTTGGGGGCGCAGCTCGTCATCGCTGTCGGGCTCGCACCAACTCACCTCGCCCACGACAAGTCCGTTATCGCGGATGCGCGAACGCTGCACATGGAAGCGCCGCGTCCCACGCAAACGCAGTACCAGCACACCGTCGGCACCAACGTCGAAATCCTCGATACGCACTTCGGTGCCGAACGCCGCCGGTGTCGCCGGTACGCCGACTTCTGCGCCATCCAGAATCAGGCACACCCCGAAACTGGTGCCGGTGCGACCGCACTCGCGCACCAGATCCAGATAGCGGCGCTCGAACACGCGCAAGCCCATCGCAGCGCCCGGCAACAGCACGTTGTGCAGCGGAAACAGCGGTAATGCGCTGCTGTCGGCAGTGGTGGTCATTTCGTTCATCAGGACAGCTGCGCCAGAAAGCGACGCGGCGCGCCGTCGAAGCCGCCATTGGACATGAACACCACATGGTCGCCGGGCTGCGCAATCTCCCCCAGCGTGTGCAGCAATGCATCCACGTCGTGCGCCACATGTGCATCACCGCGCACCTGCGCAACGATCGGTGCCGCATCCCAGGCCAATGCGGGCCGATGCAGGAACACCACCGCATCGGCATCTTGTAACGACGGCGCCAACGCCTGCGCATGCGCGCCCAGCCGCATCGAATTGCTGCGCGGCTCCATCGCCACCAGCACGCGCGCCGCCCCGACCTTCGCACGCAAGCCCTGCAGCGTGGTCGCAATCGCGGTGGGGTGATGCGCAAAATCGTCGTACACGGTGATGTCGCGCGCCTGCCCCAGCACTTCCAGTCGCCGTTTGACGCTTTGAAAGCGTGCCAGCGCCGGCATCACCGTTGCCGGATCCACACCCACTGCATGCACGGCGGCCAGCGCCGCCAACCCGTTGAGCACGTTATGCCGCCCGACCAGCGGCCAGTGCACCTGGCCGATCTCCACACCGCGATGCAACACTGCAAACACGCTGCCATCGGCGGCGATCAAGCGTGCGCTCCACTCCAGCGCCGCATCGAAACCGAAGCGCTCCACCGGCGTCCAGCAGCCCATCGCCAGCACCTCGGCCAGGCGCGCATCTTCGCCGTTGACGATCAGCCGCCCGCGCGCCGGCACCGTGCGTACCAGATGATGAAACTGGCGCTGGATCGCCGCCACGTCGGGAAAAATATCCGCATGGTCGTATTCCAGGTTATTGAGGATCGCCACCAGCGGCCGGTAGTGCACGAACTTGCTGCGCTTGTCGAAGAACGCAGTGTCGTACTCGTCGGCTTCCACCACGAATTCGCGCCCCTGCCCCAACCGCGCCGACACGCCGAAGTCTTCGGCCACCCCGCCGATCAAAAAGCCCGGCGCACGCCCGGCCGCCTCAAGCAAAAAGCTCAAAATGGTGGTGGTCGTGGTCTTGCCATGGGTACCGGCAACGGCCAGCGTGTCGCGACCCGGCAGCACCTGCTCGGCCAGCCACTGCGCACCGGAGGTGTAGCGACGCCCCGCGTCCAGCACCGCTTCCACGGCCGGGTTGCCGCGCGACAAGGCATTGCCGATGACCACATCAGTGGTATCGGCCGACATATTGGACGGCGCATAGCCCTGCGCCAGCGCGATGCCGAGCGTTTCCAGCTGCGTGGACATCGGCGGATAGATGGCCTGGTCGCTGCCCTCTACCGGCCAGCCCAGCTCGCGCGCAAGGGCGGCGACACCGCCCATGAAGGTCCCGGCGATGCCGAGGATGTGGAGTTTGGTCATGCCGCACATTGTCGCCGATCGCCGGAGTTACGGGACATTCCGATCCATCGCCAACGGCGCTGTCAGGAAACTCCTACCGTACTGTCGGGAATTTCCCGATATGCGAACTCCATCACATATATCACCATGCTGAACGCCAGTCGCAGCACCCTTTTTTGGTCCTACTCCCCAAGTGGCCAAAATCCCCAGGGGGCTCATGCTGTCGGGGCTCTGAGCAAGCCCATCGCTGGCGTTATTCCGCCCCGGCCGTCCTGTACGACCGGGGTTTTTCTTTTTGCGGCATCGCACATGCGAAAAGGCCGCGCAGCCTGACGGCGCGCGGCCTTGTGAACCAGGTGCGTGGGCCAGGCATCGCGCCCGGCCCCAGCCGACTCAGCGGCCCAGCGCCTTGCTGATGCGCTCGAGCACTTCGTCCAGCGAACCCACGCCATCGACGCGCGCCAGCTTGCCGCGCTGCTCGTAGAAGCCGATCACCGGTGCGGTGGAATCGGTATAGACCTGCAGGCGCTTGCGTACCGACTCGGGGTTGTCGTCTTCGCGGCCCTCGGCCTTGGCACGACCGGCGATGCGCTCGACCAGCAACTCGCTGGGGACGTCCAACTGCACCACCGCATCCAACGGCTGACCGATCTTGCCGAGCAATTCGTCCAGCGCATTGGCCTGCGCCACATTGCGCGGATAGCCGTCGAGGATGAACCCCTTGGCGACATCGGCCTGGCCGAGCCGCGCCTCCAGCATGCCGAGCAGGATTTCGTCGGACACCAGATCGCCGCGTGCCATCACTTCCTTGGCCTTCAGGCCCAGCGGCGAGCCAGCGGCCACTTCGGCGCGCAGCAGATCACCGGTGGAAATATGCGGGATCTCAAAGGTGTCTTTAAGCCGTGTCGCCTGGGTGCCCTTGCCCGAACCGGGCGGTCCCAACAGAACCAATCGCATCAGTGGACTCCACTTTCGAATAAAAACACGTTGCGGTTGGCGGCGTTAGACTCAGGTCTTCGCCAGCGCTGACCGTATGGTCGTGCAGCTTACCGCATCCGGGGAATGTCCCGGCACTGTCCCCTGCGCCATGCCCCCATTGAGGAGCCTGTCCCCTATGACCACTGGCAACTTGCTGTATGCCCAATCCGGCGGCGTCACCGCCGTCATCAACGCCACCGCCGCCGGTGTGATCACCGAGGCGCGCGCGCGCAAGATCAAGGTGCTGGCCGCACGCAACGGCATCCTGGGCGCATTGCGCGAGGAGCTGATCGACACCTCGAAAGAATCCGCCGCCGCGATCGCCGCGCTGGCGCAGACCCCCGGCGGCGCATTCGGCTCGTGCCGCTACAAGCTCAAGTCGCTGGAAGAAGACAGCGCCAAGTACGAGCGCCTGCTCGATGTGCTGCGTGCGCACGACGTACGCTGGTTCCTCTACAACGGCGGCAACGACTCGGCCGATACCGCGTGGAAGGTCTCGCAGCTGGCCAAGGCTTACGGCTACCCGCTGCACTGCATCGGCGTGCCAAAGACCATCGACAACGATCTGGCGGTAACCGATACCTGCCCAGGATTCGGCTCGGCGGCCAAATACACCGCGGTTTCGGTGCGCGAGGCCGCGCTGGATGTCGCCGCCATGGCCGACACCTCCACCAAGGTCTTCATCTACGAAGCGATGGGCCGCCACGCCGGCTGGCTCGCCGCCGCGGCAGGCCTGGCCGGCCAAGGTCCCGACGATGCACCGCAGATCATCCTGCTACCCGAGCGCGCCTACGACCAGGCCGTGTTCCTGGCCAAGGTCAAGCAGGTAGTGGAAAAAGTCGGCTGGTGCGTGGTCGTCGCCAGCGAAGGCATCCAGGACGCACACGGCAGCTTCGTCGCCGATGCCGGCGGCGCGGCCGACTCGTTCGGCCACGCACAACTCGGTGGCGTGGCCTCGTTCCTCGCCGCGCAGGTCAAGCAGGAACTCGGCTACAAGGTGCACTGGACGCTGCCCGATTACCTGCAACGCTCTGCACGCCACCTCGCCTCCAAGACCGACTGGGAACAAGCGCAGGCCGTCGGCAAGGCCGCGGTGCAATACGCGCTCAAGGGCATGAACGCGGTGATCCCGGTGATCGAACGCGTCAGCGACGCACCGTACCGCTGGAAGATCGTGCCCGCCCCGCTGCACAAGGTGGCCAATCACGAAAAGAAGATGCCACCCAGCTTCCTGCGCAAGGACGGCTTCGGCATCACCGAGCGTGCCCGCCGCTATTTCGCCCCGCTGATCAAGGGCCAGGCGCCATTGGCTTACGGCAGCGATGGCCTGCCGAAGTATGTGACGTTGAAGAATGTGGCAGTGTCGAAGAAACTGCCGGCTTGGGAGGGCTGAGTTTCAGGTGTTGCCAGGCGGAAGAATCCATCGCTTCCATCGAGAGGACCGCATGCGCAACCCGCCCTAGCCTTCTCAGCATCCTGTTGCAGAAAGCCGAGAACAAAAGGCATCGGTGGATTGGCTGATTCCGCCAATACAACCTGGCAGCAAGAACTCGCTTGATTGTGCAATCACTTCAGCGCTACATCGTCGGCTTTCGAAGCCGACTAAAAGACAAAACAACGCACCCCGGCAATGCCGGGGTGCGTTGTTTTTAATATCTCGAAATGAAACCGAATGGCGCGTTTACTGGCACGCCTTGCCCTCCACGGTCATCTGCGCGGCAAACATCGGCACCTGCGGCACCTTTCCGGCGGCGGCCTGTTGCTTGGCGTCTTCCAGATAGATGCGCGACTGGCCCTGTCCATCGAGTTGCGGCTTTGCCTCCACCGGCTTGCGCCAGATGCGCACCACGGCCTGCTGCGCCGGGCAGGCGGCGCTGGGGACGCGGATCACATCGTTGAAGATCCAACCCGATGCGACGCTGGGCGTGGCCTTGGCGAAATCCACGAAGCGCGCGCGTGGCTGGCAGGTCGGGCTGCTACGCACGACCGAGAAGGTGTATGGCTGCGCAGCGTTGCCGGTGAACACGCCTTCTAGGCGAGCGCAGGCTTCGGGAATCTGGCGCAAGGTGTGCACGGCACCGACCGCTTGCGCGGTGCCCGCTGCACGCTGTTGCAACTCCGGCGTTGGCTCAGCGGCAAGCGCGTAGCTGGTGAGCAACAAGGCTGCAATCGTCACGGCAGACTTCGACGCGGCATAGTTCGACATACACACTCCTGGATCGGGTCGATCACGTTGGGCCGCAGGCTGTCACGCCGCGACTGAACAACGTGCCAAAGCCGTGGTGGTGGCAGCCTCACGAGGTGCGGCGCATACTCGGCCGCGATCCGGCCACATGAACATCGCGACGCGCGTTACGGTCATTGTGGCCGTCGAGTTCGTATTCGCCAGTCCACTCGCTGCGTGCATCGCCCTTGGTTCGTCCCGACCGGACGACATCCATTCTCTTGGGAGGGGTCATGCTGGAACATTACGGATTACTGCTTGCACTGGGTTGTGCGGTCCTGGCAATCGTCTATGGCATTGTGTCGGCACGCTGGGTGATCGCGCAGCCGAGTGGTAACGCACGCATGCAGGAGATCGCCGCCGCGATCCAGGAAGGGGCGCGCGCTTATCTCAATCGACAGTACCTCACCATCTCGATCGCCGGCGGCGTGCTGTTCGTGTTGGTCGGCCTGTTTCTGAGCTGGTACACCGCGGTGGGCTTTGCGATCGGCGCGGTGCTGTCGGGGCTGGCCGGCTATATCGGCATGAGCGTGTCGGTACGCGCCAATGTGCGCACCGCCGAGGCCGCGCGGCATGGCATCGGCAAAGCCATGGATGTGGCCTTCCGCGGCGGCGCCATCACCGGCATGCTGGTGGTGGGTTTGGGATTGCTCGGCGTGGCCGGTTATTACGCGGTGCTGCAGGCGATGGGCCTGCCGCTGGAGCAAAACCTCCACGCACTGGTGGGTCTGGCGTTCGGGTCTTCGCTGATCTCGATCTTCGCGCGCCTGGGTGGCGGCATCTTCACCAAAGGTGCAGACGTGGGTGCGGATCTGGTCGGCAAGGTCGAAGCCGGCATTCCCGAGGATGACCCGCGCAATCCGGCGGTCATCGCAGACAACGTTGGCGACAACGTCGGCGACTGCGCAGGCATGGCGGCGGATCTGTTCGAAACCTATGCCGTCACCGTGATCGCCACGATGTTGCTGGGCAGTCTGACGCTGGCCGACACCGGGCCGCATGCGGTGCTGTATCCACTGGTACTCGGTGGCGTGTCGATCATCGCCTCGATCGTGGGCGCGGGCTTCGTCAAGGTCAAAGCCGGTGGCTCGATCATGGGCGCGCTCTACAAAGGCGTGATCGTCTCAGGCGTGCTCGCCGCACTCGCCTACTGGCCAATCACCCAGACGCTGATGCGCGACAACACCCATGGCGCGACGTCGTTGTATGTATGCGCATTGATCGGCCTGGTGCTCACCGGCCTGATCGTCTGGATCACCGAGTACTACACCGGCACCCAATACAAGCCTGTGCAGCACGTGGCAGCGGCGAGCACCACCGGCCATGGCACCAACATCATCGCCGGGCTTGGCATTTCGATGAAATCCACTGCGCTGCCGGTGATTGCGGTGTGTGCGGCGATCTGGGGTGCGTTTTACTTCGGCGGTTTGTACGGCATTGCGACCGCAGCGACGGCGATGTTGTCGATGGCCGGCATGATCGTCGCGCTGGATGCGTATGGGCCGATCACAGACAACGCTGGCGGCATCGCCGAAATGGCCGAACTGCCACCGGAAGTGCGCAACATCACCGATCCGCTGGATGCGGTGGGCAACACCACCAAAGCGGTGACCAAGGGCTATGCGATCGGCTCGGCAGCGCTGGCCGCCTTGGTGCTGTTTGCCGACTACACCCACAACCTGCAGGCGGCCAATCCTGGCGAAGTCTTCGCCTTCGATCTGTCCGACCACACGGTGATCATCGGCTTGTTGATCGGCGGGTTGATCCCCTACCTGTTCGCGGCGATGGCGATGGAAGCGGTGGGGCGTGCGGCAGGCGCAGTGGTCGAGGAAGTACGCCGCCAGTTCCGCGAGATCCCGGGAATCATGGCCGGCACTGCCAAACCGCAATACGACCGCGCAGTCGACATGCTGACCCGCTCGGCGATCCGCGAAATGATCGTGCCTTCGCTGCTGCCGGTCGTGGTGCCGATCGTGATCGGCCTGCTGCTCGGGCCACGTGCGCTGGGCGGGCTGTTGATCGGCACGATCGTCACCGGCCTGTTCCTGGCGATCTCGATGACCACCGGCGGCGGTGCCTGGGACAACGCCAAGAAGTACATCGAAGACGGCCACTTTGGCGGCAAGGGCAGCGAAGCCCACAAGGCCGCGATCACCGGCGACACAGTGGGAGACCCGTACAAGGACACCGCAGGGCCGGCAATCAATCCGTTGATCAAGATCATCAACATCGTGGCCTTGCTGCTGGTGCCGCTGCTTTGATGTGTTCCATGCCTTCTGAACGTGTGCAACCCGGCGTCAAGCACGCAGGCCGACGGCGTCTTGGCCGGTGACGACGGATGACGGATGACGGATGACGGAGTAGAGCGAGGCTGATGCGGTCATCGTAGCGCGCTCCGCTGCCATTGGCATGCGGCCGGGCCGGCGACAGGTGGAGCTGCGCGAGATGCGCAGCTCCACCTGTCACATACTCAGAGGCAGCCGATCAGGCCGTCATAGATCGGCGGCGCGCCATTCGGCAGCGGCTCGAACAGCGGGTTGGTCACCGCCAAGGTGCGATACATCTCGTCCAGACCGGTCCCGGCCTTCAACGGCGCCGTGCAACGCCAGACCCGGCTATCGGAGCGCAGGTACCCGCTGCGGGGATCGACGCTGACCTCACTGGCGCCGAAGGTCCAGATGCAGCTGCGCACCACGCCGGTCACCCGATGCACCGAGCAGCGAAAGCGTAGCGGCTGGTAATCGCTGAATTCGCCACCGCAAAAGGTGTCGCCGCAAATATTGTCGAAATCGCGTTCCAGCCGCTGCTCCAGATCGACGAACGCCTCCCAGCCTTCGCCATTGGCGGGCCAGTCCACCGCGTCGACGAAGGTCGGCGGCGGTGTTGCCGCGGCGGCAACCTGGGCCAACACGGACAGCAGCAGGACAACGAGCAAACGTGCGAGCTTGGACATGGCAATTCCCTTGCAGTGGATGAGCCTGCAGCGTGCGCCGCGCCTTTGGCCGCAACGATCGGGGAGCTGCTCATGATGAATGCGGACTATGCCGCGTGCCGGGGTCGGCGCATTGCCCATTCAGTGTCGCTGCACCGCAACAGCCGAACGCGTAGAATCGCGCTCCACACACTGCTGAAGCCTCGGAGCTACGCGCATGGGACTGGAACTGGTCACCGCCGGCAAGAATCTGCCGGACGAAATCAACGTCGTCATCGAGATCCCCAAGGATTCCGAGCCGGTCAAGTACGAAGTGGACAAGGCCAGCGGCGCGATCTTCGTCGACCGCATCCTGTCGACCCCGATGCGTTACCCCTGCAACTACGGCTACGTGCCCAACACCTTGTGTGGCGATGGCGACCCGGCCGATGTGCTGGTGGTGCTGCCGCTGCCGCTGGTGCCTGGCTCGGTGGTGCGTTGCCGTCCGGTGGGCGTGCTGCGCATGAGCGACGAAGCCGGTAGCGACGAGAAGATCCTGGCCGTGCCGATCGAGAAGATCTTCTCCGGCTATGCGCACATCGAGGACATCAACCAGGTGTCCAGCCACTGGATGGAGCGCATCGGCCACTTCTTCGAGCATTACAAGGACTTGGAGAAGGGCAAGTGGGTCAAGCTGGATGGCTGGGGCGGTGCGGCCGAGGCCAAGCGCATCCTGGTGGAGTCGGTGGAACGCTACAATTCCGACGCAGCCTGATCGATCGAGCGTGATGCGGCCCTGCAGATGCAGGGCGATCGGGATCACGCTTTTCGCGTGATCCCGGTGACCGCCGTCGGCAGATTGGGTACATTGCCGACAGCGTATGGCCGGTGTCTGTCGCCGGTGACTCTTGGGGAAGTGTCTTGCGTATTCTGTTTGTTGGGGACGAAGCCAGCCTTCCGTCCGACCTGAGCGACTATGTCTCTGATCTGGGCGATCAGTGGCAGGCGCAGCAAGTGGCCGACGGAAATTCGGCGATCGAAGCTGCTGCGTTATCGCCGTTCGATGCCGTCATCGTTGCACCGGTGCTGCCGGACCTCACTGCCGCCACGTTGCTGGGGCAAATCCGTACGTTGCGCCCGGACACCATTCGTATCGCGTTGATCGATGCGCAGGATGGTCAACGCACCCCGCCGGCCCGCATCATCGGGGTGGCACATCGCTTCCTGCCGATGCCGCTGGCGCCGGAGGTCCTGCTCGAGGCGGTCACCAGCCTGGAAGAGCTGCGCGATCTGCTCACCAATCCGCGCTTGCGCGCCGCGATCGGGCGGATCGAGAAACTGCCGTCGCCGCCGCATCTGTATCTGAGCCTGATGCACGCGCTGGAAGAAGACGAAGGCGCCGACGCGGCGGACATCGCCAAGCTGATCGCCGGCGACCCGGCGATTGCCGCAAAGGTGCTGCAGTTGTGCAATTCGGCATTTTTCTCCGGTGGCCGCAGCATCACCGATCTGCGCACGGCGGTGACCCGTCTGGGCGTGGCGACGCTGCGCGATCTGGTGCTGGCCAGCGAAGTATTTTCGGTGCAGACCCTGACCCCGGCCGAGCGCAATGCGATGCAACGCCGCGCCCTGCTCTCTTCGCGTCTGGCTGCAAAAGTGTTGCCACCGACCAGTGCAGAACTCGGCTCCACCGCCGCACTGCTGGCCGATATCGGCCTGTTGCTGCCCGGCGTGCGCGACGAGCGCGAACCGCCGGCCGAAGGCGGCGACGAGCGCCTGGGCCACACGGAAGCGGGCGCGTACCTGCTCGGTCTGTGGGGCCTACCGATGCCGATCATCGAAGCGGTGGCCTTCCATCGCCACCCGCAGCGCTCCAGCCTGCGCAGCTTCTGGGTGACCGGCGCGGTGCATGTCGCCACGGCACTGGCCAGCGGCGAAGCCGTGGACGAAGAGTATCTGTCCAAGGTGGGCGTGATCACGCGCCTGCCGAAATGGCGCGAGCAGGCCGAGACGTTGTTGGAGCTTGCCGAGGCTTAAACCAAGGCGTTACTGCTGATCTAGCAAGCCGATATAACAAGAAGGGCGCGACATGGTCGCGCCTTTTTCTTTGGCTGTTTACAGCTGCTTCTCCCAGGCCACTTCTTGAATAACTGGCTACAAGACACAGTGAATATGGCTGTCGCTCGCCGTGCATTACTCGCGCATCGAAACACATCCATACGCACTCCATGACTGACGTAGTTGCCTGCATCGCAGTCCTAACGCTACCTGCAGTCAGGACAAGGCGATCGACAAACGATAGACAAAAAAGACGGGCCTTTCGGCCCGTCTTTTTTGTCACCTTACGACGCTTCGATGATCAGAAGCGCTGGTTGTACTGCACGAACAGGAAGCGGTCGTAATCCAGCATCGGATCGATGGCCGCAGTGCTGCTGTTGGTGATCGAGTAGGTCACCGGTGGCTTCTTGTCCCAGATGTTGCGGGCACCCACGGTCACGCTGCCATCCCACGGAGCCTGCCAGGTGACCGAGACGTCCTGATAGGAGATCGAGCCCTTCTTGTTGGAACCGGTGCCGCCGCCCCAGCCCGGATTCGGGGTCTGGTAGTTCGGGTTGTTGCACTCGATGCCTGCGGCTGCATCCCAGCAGTAATCACGGAAACCGCCGTAGTAACGCAGGTTCCAGTTGGCCGACAACGCACCCAGCGACCAGTCCAGACCCAAGGTGGCACGCACGCGCGGGAAGTTCCAGTAGCCAGCATCGTTGGCCCACTCGGCACCGGCTTCTGCCTGCGACTTGTAGGTCGCCAGGTAGTTGGTGTCCAGGTTGACAGCGAACTTGCCGTAGGCGGTTTCCGGCATGCGATAACGCACACCGAAGTTGTAGCCTTCGGTTTCCAGACGGCCCAGGTTGACGTTGCCGCGGCTCAGCGTGGTGACCTGCCCGGTGACCGCGTCGCGACCGTAGTCGGCGCAGTAGCTGGCCAGGCTGTTGAGGTAGCAGTTGTTCAACACATCATTGGCCGTCAGCGACGTGATGATGTTGGAGATCGAAATGCGGTACCAGTCCAGCGAGAAGTCCAGGCCCTGCACCCAATGCGGGCTGTACACCATGCCCACGGTACGGGTGATGCTGTATTCCGGCTCAAGCTCAGCATTACCAACGCCTGCATTGAACGGAGCATTACCCTGCACGTCGCGCTGGGTTACTGGGTTGTTCGCAGTGTCAGTTTGACGGAAGTTGCCTGCCAAACCTTCACTTGCGCAACGCGCCGCCACACCGGCATTACCAAGCGAACCGAACGTTGCGTCGCAAGGGTCCGTGAAGTAATCGAAGCTCTGGGAACCACCGCCGAAGGTATCGTCAAGCGTCGGCGCACGGAAACCGGTGCCGTAGGTACCGCGCACCAGCAGGTCGTCGATCGGCTTCCAGGTGAAGCTGAACTTGCTGTTGGTGGTGTCGCCGAAGCGGCTATAGTTGCTGTAACGCGCGGCCACGTCGAACGACAGTTCCTTGGCGCCCGGCAGATCCTTCAGCACCGGAATCAACAGCTCCAGGTAGGCTTCGTTGGTCTGGTAACGACCCTCGGTGGCCTGTGCCGCCAGGTCGGTGGTGTAACCGGCACTGGACAGCTGGTCCGGGTAGTCGTAGCCGCTGATTTCGCGGTGTTCGACGCCTGCGGCGAAGCCCAGTTCACCGGCCGGCAGATCGAACAGGCCACCGGTGACGTTGGCGGTCCACTGCTTGCTCAGGCTCTGCTGCGTGGCCTGGCCCAATGCATTGATGTACTGCAGCGCGTTCGGCGTGGAGGCCGACGGGCCACCCAGGATATTGAACGGGGTGCACTGGCCCAGCGCATTGCTGGTACCCAGCGCGATCGGAGCCGCTACGGTACCGCACTGCACCTGACCCTGTGCATTGAGGAACGAAGGACCCAATGCCTTCTGCAGCGCCAGCAGGTTGATGTTGCCGCGCGAAACCTGCGTCACATCGTACTTGTTGTAGTTGAAGCCCACGTCCCAGTTCCAGCCGTGGCTGCCGACATCGAACACGCCTTCCAGCGCTGCATCGAAATGCGTGGACTTGACATTGCTTTCGGTGGTGCGCGGCAGTTCAATCGTACGGCGGAACCAGCTGGTGATGTCCTGACCGATCGGGTTGTAGTAGCTGCTGCCACTGATCGCAACCGGGAACTGGGGCTGCGAACGGGCGTTGAGCGGATAGCCAGCGGTCTGGCGGTTAGATGTGCGCTCCGAGTACATCGCCGTCGACTTGAAGGTGATGTTGTCGGTGATGTTGTAGCTGCCTGTCGTAAAGACCGACTTGTTCTTGCTCGACTGCTGCAACATCATCTGGTCGACGGAGTTGTAGTAATCGTCGGTGGTGATGTCGTTGTGGTAGTTGGCGATATTGCGCGAATCCGCACCCACGCCACGGCCGTCGAACGAACCGGTGTGGTTGAGGATGTAGCTTTCACCGCCGGAGGTGAAACGGCCCCACGGGCCAGTCGCACTCAGGCTGTCTTCAATGTGGTTCGGGCCGGCCGTGTAACGGGTCAGCGCGCGATCCTTGGCCCACACCGGATCTTCGTTGGTGTAGTTGACGCCAAACACCAGCGAGGAGCGGTCGGTGGTGGTGCCGGCGGTGAAGGAATACTGCTCCTTGGAACCGTCGCCACGGCCGTTCTGGCCGAAGTACGCCGAGGCTTCCGCACCGTCGTAGTTCTGACGCAGGATGATGTTGACCACACCGGCCACAGCGTCGGAGCCGTAGATCGCCGAGGCGCCGTCCTTCAGGACTTCGATGCGCTCGATCAGCGAGCTCGGGATGGTGGACATGTCGGTCAGGCCGGAGAGGCTGCTGGTCCAACGCTTGCCGTTCACCAACACCAGGGTACGGTTTTCGCCCAGGTTGTACAGATTGACGTACTGGCCGCCCTGTTCCGGATCGGAGGTCAGCACAGCAGCCTTGCTGTAAGTCTGCGTACCGGCAATCGACAGGTTCTGGAGGATGTCGCCAACGCTCACCAGGCCGGACTTCTGAATGTCCTGCTGGGAGACGGTGAAGACCGGCTGTGCGGTTTCGACGTCGACCGAGCGGATGCGCGAGCCGGTGATTTCAATGCGGTCCAGCGTCGTGGTCGACGGGGCGGACTGCTCTTGTGCATTGGCGGCAAAAGCCGGCGTCAACGCGATCGCAATACCGGCGGGCAACAGGCCCAGCCGCACTGCGGAGGTGCGAAGGTTCATCAATCTCTCCAGGGTTCGTTAGTGGCGCGTTAAGCGCCCCCGTGCAAATTACGATTGCGTGAACATCGTCGCTTTGCGCGTCACGTTCCGTGGCTTTGCCGAATCTGGCGGGTTTGTCGTTTGGTCGCGATAACGCGATGCGGAGACACCGAAGCGCGCACGAAACGCACGCGCAAAGCTGCAGCAATTGTCGAAGCCACTTGCCGCCGCAACCTCGCCGATCATCATCGAGGTATCGCGCAACAAATCGGATGCACGCTCCAGGCGCAGGCGTGCCGACAAGGCCTGGGGACTCTCTTCGTACAGGCTCTGAAACGTCTTGGAGACGTACCAACTGGAGAAGTTGGTCAGCTGCGCCAGCTCGGCAATGCGCACCACGCGGTCGCTGTTGCCCTCCAGATACATGCGTGCGCGCTGCATGCGGCCAAACACCTGACGGCGACGGCTACGCGAGCGACCCGGGCAGCGCTGCTCCTGTTCGATGAAATCGCGCTGCATCGCCACCAGGTGCAGCAGCAACGGACGCGCCGGCACATTGCCGTTTTGTGCAGCCGCATTGCGCCATAGACGCAATGCAATGCGCAGATCGCTACGCGAGAGCTGGCTGCGACCTGGATACAAGGTCGCATCGGTCAACTCGGACAACGATTGCAGGCTTTCACTATCCAGACTGACACCGACACAGAGTGCGTTGCGGTCCGCTTGTACCGTGGGATGGGAGTCCTTGTCGAAGGCGATCCAGTCGCCGGCACGCAGACGGAAGCGCCCTTCCTTGGATTCCACCCATGCGCGGCCACGCAACTGCACCCACAACGTAAAGGTGGTGGCCATGGTGCGGATGCTGCCCAGACGCGAGACCGCCAGACAGGTCGTCGATGTGGACTCGCTCGCACCATCCAGTGAAAGTGCGAGCCCGCGATCTGCGGTGATGACCTGTTGCATGCTGGCAGCCCCCTGTACGAAAGAGGGCGTAGTGTTTTGCCGAATCTGGCGCGAGTCAGGAAGTTATGACGAAGGTGTGCCGAAATTGACACGAAGCCTTTCCGAAAAACTTACGAAGCCAATTTCCTGAGTAACAACAACGCGTTGGAGATGAAACCGGTGGTCACTGCCGCACGTTGCGGCAACGGCATGAAGGCAATCGCGCTGCCGTCTTCTTCTGCCAGCGTCACGTACAGTGCGCCACTGCGCTGGTCCACGCTGAAGCCGTTGATGGTGGTGAACTTGCTCACATCCAGACACTGCCCGTGCCCGCTGCGCAAGTCGCTGTCATGCGTGGCACAGCTGTCGTTGGACGACAGGTAATGCAGCTGGCCGTGCGCTCCTGCTGCCCAACTGCGATAACGCCAGCGCGATGGCTGCCGGGGATCGATCGACTGCAAGGTCTGGGCTGCCAAGGTGGGCGCGATCTGCCATAAGCCGCCACCGGTCAGACGCGTCAGCAGCACCTGCCCGGTGATGCGGTCCAGGCGCAACTGCGAGACGTCCTGCAGCGATGCGATCGCACGCCACGGACTGCTGCGTCTGTCGTACAGGGTGGCGAAGGTGTGCCCGTCTTCTGCCGCAGCGAGCACCAGCAATTGATTGGGATCGGGAAGGTGGATTGCCTGCAACGGCCGCGGTTGCGGCACCGGCAGACGCACCACCTTGCCGCTGCTCGGGGTGACCTCGAACAGGGCCGCATGCCCGTCCGCATCGCTGCCGCTGACCAGCACGCGTTGCGAATCGGCCGACCAATCGGCGGCCTGGCGCGAATCCGGCCGCAGCCCTTCGATCAGGCGCACCGAACCCGGCTTGCCGACATCGCCCCACCAAAGCCCATACGCACCGGAACGATTGGAGGCGAAGATCAGCTGGCGTCCATCCGGCGCGATCATCGGCTGGTCGTCGCGCCCGCTGGAGGGAAACAAACGGCGTCGGATGTAACCGCCATTCATGGGGTCGCGAATGACCTGGTAGACGCCGAACTGCGGTTTGCGTTGCACGAACACCAGATGGTTCTGTGCCACGTCCGGCGCCTGGGCGTCGTCCACACCCAGGTCGTACAGGCTGCGGTCGCGCAGGTCGAGTCGATACAAGCGCGCCTCGCTGTCCACACGGCGCCCGAAGATCAATCCGCTGCCATCCGGCAACCAGCTCCAGCCGCGGATATCGGCGTTGTCGTGAGTGAGGCGCTCGGCGGTGCCACCGGTTGCGGGGATGCGCCACAGATCGCCCAGTTGTGGATTACGCAGGAACACGATCCAGTGCCCGTCCGGCGAATAGCGCGGTGCGTAATCGAAATCCTGCGGCTGCGCGCTGTAGACCAGTGGCTGCCACTGCCCGGTTTCCAGATCCAGGCGGCGAATGCGCGGTGCACCCTGCGCGCCGGTCATGCTGCCGAACAACAAGCCGCTGCCGTCTGGCGACCAGCTGAAACTCAGCATGTCCGCACCATCGCAACGCACCACTTCACGCGCGGCAGCCGGGCCGTTTGCGGCGGCGATCATGATGCGACAGCTGCCATCCGGCGCCTGCCGCGAGAAGGCGATTTCGCGACCATCCGGCGACCAGGCCGGCAGTCGATCGGAGATGCCCGCCGCCGGCGTGTCCAGCACCCGCGGATAGGCGTTATCGGTGGTCTTGACCAGGATCGAAGTGCCGGCGCGATCACTGGTCAGCGACGCATAGGCCACCATCGCCCCATCCGGCGACAAGCTTGGTGTGAGATCGAAACCGCCACCTGCGGTGATGATCTGGTACGGGCGTTTTGGGCTGCCCAGCACTGCAGACGACGCCGCGGCGCCCTCCACTGGCGCTCGCAGCCACAGCGTGTGCGCAACCAGTCCAAGCAGCACCAGCACGGCCACCGCGGCGATCACCAATGCTATCCGGCGGCGTTTGCGCGATGCATCTGGCGCGACGGCCGACGATGCTGCGTAGCGCTCGCTGATAGCCTCAGGTTGCTGCGACGAGGCCATGTCATTGACCGCAGGAGACGCATCGACATCGGTCTGTAGACCGCTCGACGGCATTGCAGGAGGCGCGCCTGCAACCGCATGCCTTGAAACATCGGCCGGCGCTTCCCACACCACCGGCGCCATCAGGCGATAGCCGGTCTTGGCGATGGTCTCGATATGCTCGGAGCGCTGGCCTCCGTGGCTGGCGAGTGCCTTGCGCAATTGGGTGACTGCCTGGGTCACCACATCGTTGCTCGGCAAGGTGCTGGGCCAGACCTCGGCGAGCAACTGCTCGCGCGTCACCACCTGCCCCGGCTGGCGGGCCAGGGTCAGCAACACCGCCAAGGATTTCGGCGCCAGCCGTGGCGCCCTCTTCGCACCAGGAACGTGCACTTCGCGCGAGGCGATATCGACCACGCACTGACCGACACGCAGCCAACCCGATGACATTGCATTAGCGGGAGAAACACTCATCGGCAACAGAACGCATCGGCATGCAAGGACGACAAAGAACGCATCACGCACATTGCGCGAAACGCCAAATTCAGCAAAGGACCACGACCAACTGTGTCATGCATCCAATTGGTGCAAATTTTACGCTATGCCTCGTTGCTTCCTACGACAGGTGGCGACGTCAGGCTCTCTCTCTCGCCGACGAATTCAAATGATTACGACGTTCCCCTTCGCGCCTTTGGCGCGATTTTTTTATCTGCGATTCAGGTAAATGCCCTGAGATGCTGATGTGCTGTAACCGCTTGCAGGCAGTCCGCGCAACGGCACTTGCGCACCGTGACGCGTTCTGTCTAATGCGAAGCTGAATTTTTCTTAAGCAGCCTTTGGATCGCGCGGCCGACAGTCATTGCACACAGTGTCACGACGCGCGATACACCTGCGCGCCTTGCGCGAGAAACTGCGCCGACTTCTCTTCCATTCCAGCAGACAAGGCATGCGCTTCGCCCATGCCATGCTCGGCCGCGTAATCGCGCACGTCCTGGGTGATCTTCATCGAACAGAAGTGCGGGCCGCACATCGAACAGAAATGCGCCAGCTTGTGCGCGTCCTTGGGCAAGGTCTCGTCATGGAACTCCTTGGCCTTTTCCGGATCCAGCCCGAGGTGGAACTGATCGTCCCAACGGAACTCGAACCGCGCCTTGCTCAACGCGTTGTCGCGCACCTGCGCACCCGGATGCCCCTTGGCCAGGTCGGCCGCATGCGCGGCGATCTTGTAGGCCATGATGCCGTCGCGCACGTCCTGGCGGTTGGGCAGGCCCAGATGCTCCTTGGGCGTGACATAGCAGAGCATCGCGGTGCCGAACCAGCCGATCATCGCCGCGCCGATCGCGCTGGTGATGTGGTCGTAGCCGGGCGCGATGTCGGTGGTCAACGGCCCCAGGGTGTAGAACGGCGCTTCGCCGCATTCGCGCAACTGCTTGTCCATGTTCTCCTTGATCAGCTGCATCGGCACATGCCCAGGCCCTTCGATCATGGTCTGCACGTCGTGCTTCCACGCCAGTTTGGTCAGCTCGCCCAGCGTTTCCAGCTCGCCGAACTGCGCCGCATCGTTGGCATCGGCAATGCAGCCCGGGCGCAAGCCATCGCCCAGCGAAAACGCCACGTCATACGCCTTCATGATCTGGCAGATGTCTTCGAAGTGGGTGTAAAGAAAGTTTTCCTTGTGATGGGCCAGGCACCACTTGGCCAGGATCGACCCACCGCGCGAGACGATACCGGTGACACGCTTGGCCGTGAGCGGCACGTAGCGCAACAGCACACCGGCGTGGATGGTGAAGTAATCCACGCCTTGTTCGGCCTGCTCGATCAAGGTGTCGCGAAAGATCTCCCAGGTGAGTTCTTCGGCGCGCCCGTCGACCTTTTCCAGCGCCTGATAGATCGGCACCGTGCCGATCGGCACCGGCGAGTTGCGGATGATCCACTCGCGCGTTTCATGGATGTGCTTGCCGGTGGACAGGTCCATCACCGTGTCGCCGCCCCAGCGGATCGACCACACCAGTTTCTCCACTTCTTCGGCAATGCCCGAAGACACCGCGCTATTGCCGATGTTGGCGTTGATCTTGGTCAGGAAATTGCGACCGATGATCATCGGCTCGCTTTCCGGGTGATTGATGTTGTTGGGCAGGATCGCGCGACCACGGGCGATTTCGTCGCGCACGAATTCCGGCGTGATGCGCTGCTGGATCGCCGCACCGAAGGCTTCGCCTGGATGCTGCTTGCGCAGCATCGCGTCAGTCACCGCCTCCAGACGCTGGTTCTCGCGAATGGCCACGAACTCCATCTCCGGGGTGATGATGCCGCGCCGTGCGTAGTGCATCTGGGTGACATTGGCACCTTCGCGCGCCACCCGCGGCAAGTGCCGCGCAGGAAAGCGCACTGCATCCAGGCGCGCATCGTGCTCACGGCCGCGCCCGAAGCTGGAACTCAGGTCATTCAGCGCCACGGTATCGCCGCGTTCGGCGATCCAGCGCGCGCGTAGCGGCGCCAGGCCGGCGGCAAGATCGATCGCGGCGTGCGGGTCGGTATACGGACCGGAGGTGTCGTAGACACTGAGCGGCGCGTTGTCTTCGCCACCGAACAAGGTCGGTGTGCGGGTCAATGCGATCTCGCGCATCGGTACCTGCAGGTCGGCGCGCGAGCCCTGCACGAAGATCTTGCGGGACCCGGGAATCGGCTGGGTCACAGCCTCGGACAGCGACTGGGCTTGTTGCTGCAAAACGGTGGGCGCGGCATTCATGGCGTTCGTCCTGTGTGCTGGAAAACCAGCACCAATGGCGCTGGCTCTGCGAAGGATTCGCAGTGCGGACGAAGCGGCGGCGCTCAATGGCGAAGCGCCCGTGCAGGCACGGACCATCGCATCTAACGAAGCTTCCCTACGCCGGTATCAACCGGATCAGGTTCGAAGGGACTATCTCAACCACAGCGCGCTGCGGTACCCCCACTTCGGCGGCGATTAAACCACATCGCACCCGCTCGTGGCATGTGTCCGCGCACGTCATCGCAGGTCAACGCGGCACACGCGCATCGATGCGCCGGCACGGCATGGCGCGCCCACGCATTGCGCGCGTTGCGCCGCAACAAGGCGCCGATTCGCGAAAAACGGTGGCGACACCCGCTCGTTAAATTCCCGCTAAGCCTTCGTGTCATGCAGATGAAATCGCATGCCGCGGCGGTGTCATTCAACGGGATCGCCTCGTCTCCTCCTTTACCGGGAACCGCCGTACACATGAATATGCCCATGCTCCACCCGACCCTGCGTCGGGGTTCGCTCGCAATCGCCATTGGCCTGTGCGTCACCAATAGTGCTGTGGCCCAGGAACAGACCGATAAGAGTCCGACCAACCTGGACAAGATCGAAGTCACCGGCTCGCGCATCCGCTCGGTCGATGTGGAAAATTCGCAACCGGTGCTGGTGCTCACGCGACAGGACATCGAAAAACAGGGCCTGACCTCGGTGGCCGATGTGCTCAAGCGCATTCCCTCCAACGGCGCGACGATGAACTCCACCGTCAATAACGGCGGCGATGGCTCGGCAACGGTGAGCCTGCGCAATCTCGGCGCATCGCGCACCTTGGTGCTGGTCAACGGGCGGCGCTGGGTATCGGGCCTGTCCGGCTCGGTGGATCTGAACACCATTCCCTCGGCGATCGTGGAGCGCGTAGAAGTGCTCAAGGACGGCGCCTCGTCGATCTATGGCTCCGATGCGATTGCCGGTGTGGTCAACATCATCACGCGCAGCGATTTCGATGGTGCCGAAGTCAATGCCTACGTTGGCCAGTACGGCCAGGGCGATGGGCAGCGCACTTCCTTCGATGCCACCGTGGGCGCCACCAGCGAGCGCGGCAATCTGGTGATCGGTCTGTCCAGCGTCACCGAAGATGCGGTGATGGCAGGCGATCGCGAAATATCCGCAGAGCCGGTGTACGGCGCCGGTTCGTCGGCCTACAGCAGCTACTCGGCCAGCGGCCGTCTACGTGCAGATGGCAACAGCGGTGCGTGGACGGTGCTGCCCGGCAGCGCGACCGCCAGCGGCGACAGCAACTACCCACGCTACGGACTGGATCAATACACCGCCTTCAACACCTCCGAGTACGGCTACAACTACGCCAAGGACAATTATCTGGTCACGCCGCAGAAGCGCGATGCGCTCTATGTGCAAGGCAACTACGCACTCACCGACAACGTGCGTTTCAAGTTCGACGGGCTCTACAACCGCCGCCAATCCTCGCAGCGGTTGGCCGGCTTTCCGCTGGCCTCGGTCAACACCGGCATCCTGATGAGTGGCGACAGCTACTACAACCCGTACAACAGCGCCTACGGCGGCGACGGGCGCGATGTGGGCTGGTCACACCGGTTGACCGAATTCGCGCGCACCTATCAGCAGGACGTCAAGACCTCGCACGTCTACACCGGGCTGGAAGGCGACTTCCAATTCGCGGACAGGCAGTTCAGTTGGGACGTGGGCTTTGCGCACAATCAAACCGATCAAACTGAAACGCAGTATGGCGATGTCAATCTGCTCAACCTCGGCAATGCACTTGGTGCATCCGGCATCGTCAACGGCACGGTGTCGTGCCTGGACAGCGGTGGCGCGGTGATCGCCGGCTGCGTGCCGTTCAATCCCCTGTCGCCGGCCGGTGGCGTGACCCAGGAAATGCTGGACTACATCCTGTTCACCGCGCACAACACCTATCAGTACAAGAACAGCAGCGTGACCGCCAACATCACCGGCGACTTGTTCGAACTTCCCGCCGGTTGGATGAGCTTTGCGGCCGGCGTCGAACATCGCGAAGAAAGCGGCTTCTCCTCGCCGGATGCGTTGATCTCAGCCGGCTATACCTCGGGCAATGCGTTCACCCCGACTTCCGGCTCGTACACGCCCAACGACTATTACACCGAAGTGGCGATTCCGCTATTGAAAGACATGGCCGGTGCGCAATTGCTGGAGTTGAGCGCAGCGGTGCGTTACTCCGACTACAACACCTTCGGCAGCACCACCAACAGCAAGTTCGGTTTCAAGTGGAAACCGGTCGCCGACCTGTTGATACGCGGCAACTACGCCACCGGTTTCCGCGCGCCATCGATCGAAAATCTGTATCTGGGCGCATCGGACAGCTTCGATACGTATTCGGATCCCTGCTCGACCAACAGCACGTCCTACACCAGCGCGATTGCTCCGGCATGTGCAAGCGGTGGTGTACCGGCGAACTACGTCGCCGAATACAACAGCGCCAACGGCAACTCCGGCCAGACCATCTATCCGTTCACCTACACCAGTAACGCCAACCTGCAGCCGGAAAAATCCAAGAACACCACATTCGGTTTCGTCTACAGCCCTGCCGCGGTGCAAGGCCTGGATCTGTCGCTGGATTGGTGGAAGATCAAGATCACCGACGCGATCACTAAATTCAGCGCCAACCAGATCCTGTCGCAGTGCTATGAGTTCAATGTGTCGGCGTTCTGCGATCTGGTCACGCGCGATGCCACCGGCGCCATCACCGGCCTGGTGATCCAGCCGGTGAACGTCGGCGAGCAACGCATGCAAGGCTACGACTTCACCGCGCGCTACAAGCTGCCGGAAACTGCGATCGGCCAGTTCATGCTTACGCTGGATTCGACCTACGTGGCCGTCAACGAGCAGAAGCAGGACGACAATTCGGCCTGGGAGAGCTACAACGGCATCTACCACACCGATAACCCGAACTGGCGCACGCGCGGCACGCTCACCCTGGACTGGAGCTACGGCAATCTGGCCGCCAACTGGGCCGTGCGTTACTACTCGGGCATGCAGGACGACGACTCGGAACTGGATGACAACGGCAACTATCGCCACGTCGCGGCCACTGCCTTCAACGACATGCAGGTGTCTTATCAATTGCCGTGGAATGCCACCGTACGTGTGGGCTTGAACAACGTCTTCGACCGCGACCCGCCGGTAGCGCTCAGCGCCTCTGCCAACTCGTTCGATTCGGCCTATGCCATTCCGGGGCGCTACAGCTACCTGCAATACACCCAGCGCTTCTGATCCGCCGCCGTTGACGCGCTGATCCACTGTCTGGACATGTGTGTCGTCACAACGGCCGCCTTCGGGCGTCGTTGTGTTTATGCCAGCGCTGACACGTGGCGGGTCGCTTGGCACGCAGCACCGCGATGGCGGCATGCGAGGACATTTCCACGGCACATCGCACCGCTAGCCTGCAGTCACTAAAACAAGAAACCTGCTCTCTCTCCCTGCCGCCGATCTTCGGCGGCTTTTTTTTCGTCGCCCACTTGTCACCGCCAGTGCCGTTTCGTTATCGTTCAGTGAAATAAAACGGACGACGCAAATGCAACGGATGCAATGGTGTGCCTGGGCAGCGGCGATGCTGCTGGGAGTGCTGAGCGGTGGCGCACTGGCTGCGTCCCCGCCGCCAGTGGAAGCTTTCGTCGAGTCGGGCCCGATCTCCTCGCCCTCCATGTCGCCCGATGGCAAGCATCTGGCGGTCAGTGCGGATCTAGGGGACGGCAATTACGCGTTGGTGGTTTACCGCATCGCCGACATGCAATCCACCACGATGCTGCGCCTGCCGCGCTACGAACTGCCGGTGCGCATCGCCTGGGTCAGTGAGCGTCGCCTGGTGATCGGCAAGGGGCGCAAGCTCGGCTCGCTGGAAGAGCCCATGCCGATGGGCGAGATCATCGCCACCGACCTGGACGGCAGCAATCAGCGCTATGTCTACGGCTATCTGCAGAGCACCCGCAACGCGGGGCTGGAGCGCGGGTTCGGCTACATCGAGGGCCTGCCCAGTCGTCGCAACGGCCATTTCTATATGCGGCGTCTGTCGCTGGATTCGCGCCACTCGATGCTATACGACGTCGACGCGACCACGACCACGCATCGCTTGATGGCCGACATCGACGTGCCCGATCTGAGGTTCGTCCTCGACCACGATGGCGTGCCGCAGTACGCATATGGCACCGACGACAACGACAACTCGCTGTTGTTCCGGCGTGCGGGCAACGGCTGGTCGCCGATGCCCCAGGTGCAGGCGAGCTGGCGCCCGATCGCCTTTGCGCGACAGCCGGGGCGCGTCTATGGCTGGTACAACGAGGCTGGTGGCCCTACGGCTCTGGTCGCCAGCGACCCCGATGGCCAGCAACGCAGCGTGCTCGCCTCGGACCCGTTCTATGACGTAGACGACCTGCAATGGAGCTCGGCGCCGCAAACGCCGTTTGCCGCACGGCTGGGACCGGGGCGTCCAACGCTGCGGTATGTCGAGCAGGACATTGCCGAAGCGCAACTGCACCGTAGCCTGAGCCAGACCTTGTCCGGTCAGTACGTGGATTTCATCAACTTCACCGAGGACGGCAATGGCCTGCTGCTCAAGGCCTACAGCGATCGCGATGCAGGAGCGTGGTACGTGTTCGACCGACCGAGCAACACGCTCAAACTCGTCATCAGGGCACGCAACGCATTGCAGCCGGCGCAGATGAGCGAGCGCCGCATGGTGACGTTTCAGGCCAGCGACGGCCTGACCCTGGACGGCGTACTCACCGTGCCCGGCACTGCCGCCAAGGGTGTGCCATTGCCGATGATCCTGCTGCCGCACGGCGGCCCGCATGCCGAGGGAGATGGCTGGGCCTTCGATACCGACGCCCAGTTCCTGGCCAGCCGCGGATATCTGGTGCTGCAGGTCAATTACCGCGGCGGCCTTGGCCGCGGCAATCGGTTCGAGCGTGCTGGTTATCGCCAGTGGGGCGAACGTATCCAGGACGACCTGATCGACGGCGTGCGCTGGGCGGTTGCCCAGGGGCTCGCCGATCAGTCGCGCATCTGCAGCTATGGCGCCAGCTTCGGTGCGTATGCGGCAATGATGGTGCAGGTCAAGGCACCGGCGTTGTTCCGCTGCGCTGTCGGTGTTGCCGGCATCTACGATCTGCAGATGATGTACAGCAAGGGCGACATCAATCGCAGCGACTACGGCATGCATTATCTGGAACGCGCCATCGGCCGCGACGTTGCCGAGCTGGCCGCGCACTCGCCGGTGATGCTCGCCGATCGCATCAAGGTGCCGGTGCTGCTGGTGCACGGCGAAGAAGACGAGCGCGCACCATTCGCCCAGGCCAAGAGCTTGCGCGCGGCGCTGACCCGCAGCGGCAACGCGCCGCAATGGATGGCTGTTCCCAAGGAAGGACACGGTTTCTACAAGGACGCCAACCAGGTGACGTTCTATCGCACTCTCGAACGCTTTCTCGGCGAGCAATTGGGTGGCGCGGCAGCGGCTTCCGCTGTTTCGGCCGCGCCCCAGTAGCGAGGCGAGCTATTCCAGCGTATAGCCCACCCGCAGACCGCCCCAGTGCTTGCGGCCGACGAAAATCGGTGCCGACAGGTCGAACATGATCTGGCCGGTGTCGCGGCGATAGACCTGCAAACGGTAAGGGTCGGTATGCGCACCCACACTGCGGCCGACGCGGTCGGTGAATTTGCGCTTGGTGCGGTTGCCGACCAGATCGCGCTTGGGATCGCCGGTCAGCGGCTGGGTGAAGCGCAGATTGTGCGTGGGCACGTAACCGTCGGGATTGGCGCAGATGGCGAACACGATCCACGGATGCGCATCCAGCAGCGGCTCCTGCAAGGCCGGCAATACCTCGTCGCACAGCGCGTCGAAATCGGTACTGAACTTGGGCGGCTCCACCCCGGCAATCGGCGTATAGGTGCGTGCGAACAGCGAGGCTTCGTCGATTTGGCCGCGTGCGATGGCCTGCGCCAATGCGGTGCCGATGCAGCCAGCCGTTGCCACGGCGAGTTCCTTGACGCGTGCGTGCCGGGGCACCTTCAGCGGGTCGGCCGGCAAGCGGAACAGGCCCACGCAATCGCGCAGGGTTTCGGTACCGCGCTCCAGCGCTTCGCTGCGTTCGGCCACATGCGCGGCGTGCTGCAAGTTGCTGCGACCCAACGCGACAACCCCATCCACGGCGCTTTCGATCCCGCGAATCTCGCTGTCCTGCGCCTGGATGCGCCCGGCCACCGTAGTCATCGCGCTGCTGGCCTGGCCGAGCACGCGGGTGATGCCATCGAGCACCGCTTCGGTGCCGCGTGCGGAGGCCGCGCCCTCGCCCACTGCGGCGCTGGTTTCGGCCAGGATCGCGCGCACATCGCGCGCTGCAGCGGCTGCGCGTTCGGCCAGGCGGCGGATCTCGGTGGCGACCACCGCAAAGCCGCGCCCGGCATCGCCGGCATGTGCCGCTTCGATGCTGGCGTTGATCGACAGGATATTGGTCTGGAATGCCACCGAGTCGATGACTTCGATGACCTCGCCGGCACGCGCGGCGCGGCGTTCCACTTCATGCATGGCCTGGCCCAGCGCATGTGCGGCGGCCACGCCCTGACGTGCGCTTTCATCGGCGCTGGCGGCCAGCGCGATGACCTGTGCCAGATCGGCGTTGACGTCCTGCAGGCTCGACGACAGCCGCTCCACCGCCGTACGCGCGCCGTCCAGTGCTTCGGTCTGCGCCTGCGACTGGCGCACCATCTCGTCGTTTTCGGCGACCAACGGCGGCACTTCGGCGGCAATCTGCACCGACAGCGCAACCGCCTGGCGGATCGCTTCGGCCAGATTGCCGAAACCGGCCTGAAGCCGGCGGCCCATCTCGGACTCAGCCAACCCGGGCGGCAACAACAGTTCCAGCTCGCAACCGGCCAGCGCCTGTGCGGTACGTTCCAGTACGGTGCGGTCTTCGTGCTCGGCCTGCAGGCGCGCCACCAACGGCTGCAGCAGCGGCGAAATCGGCACCGGCCGGCTGTCTTCGGCCAGGCGGGTGGCTTCGCGCAGCAAGATCGCGGTTTCCACATGCGGCAGCGACAGCATCCAGCCACCATGCTCGCGGTCGCGCACATAGCGCACGCGCCGGGCCGGGTCGTCGCCCGGAGCGGCCCACACGCCGTCTTCGCCGACCAGATCGGCTGCGCTCAATCCCCACAGCGTTGATGCCGGCGCGCCTTGCAGCTCGCTGGCGGTCTTGCCCAGAACATCCAGGCCGGCGCGGTTGCAGGCCACCAGACACGCCTCGGCCGATAGCCGCAGCAAGGCGACCGGTGCATCGGGAAGCACGGCCGCGCGGGTGTGCGACGGCAGATCGGGCTGTTGCATCGAGCTCATGGGAATTCCTAATCCATCACCATCGTTAGCGGCGCACTGCAGCTGGAATTGAGCGGCGCGACGCACCCGCAGAACGCTTGCTCAGTAACCGGCCGCCTGCCCGTCCTTGCGGCTTTCCGAGGCGCCGTAATACACCCCGTTGGCCGGATCGCGTGCAATCGCCTGATAGCCGCCATACGGGCCGTCGGCAAAGATCACCCGGTGGCCTTTGCGCATCAACGCGCGGATGGTGTCGTAGGAAAAACCGGTTTCCAGATTGACCTCGCCGCCATCGCTCATCGCGGTGGCCTGGCCGGTCGGCTCGGTGGAGCCTTCATGCTGGATGCGCGGCGCATCGCCGGCTTCCTGCAGATTCATATGGAAGTCCACTAGGTTCATCACGATCTGCACGTGCCCCTGCGGCTGCATCGCCCCGCCCATCACCCCGAAGCTCAGCCACGGCTTGCCGTCCTTGGTCACGAAGGCGGGAATGATGGTCTGGAACGGCCGCTTGCCCGGCGCATAGCCGTTCGGGTGGTCCTTCTTCAGCACGAACATCTCGCCGCGGTCCTGCAGGATGAAGCCCAGCCCCGGCGGGGCCATACCGCTGCCCATGCCGCGGTAGTTGGACTGGATCAACGACACCATCATGCCGTCGGCATCGGCCACGGTCATGTAGATGGTGTCGCCCTCCTCCAGCTGTTTGGGCGTGCCCGGCTGCACTTCCTTGAGCGCCTTGTCCATGGAAATCAGCGCGCGGCGCTGGGCGGCGTAGTCCTTGGAGACCAGCCTGGCCAGCGGCGCCGGCTGGAAGGCCGGGTCGGCATAGAAACGCGCGCGGTCGGCGAAGGCCAGCTTCTTGGCTTCGGTGAATAGATGCACATGCTCGGCCGAGCCGAACGGAATCTTGGAAAAATCGTAGCCTTCCAGGATGTTGAGCATCTGCAACGCCGCGATGCCCTGGCTGTTGGGCGGCAGCTCCCACACATCAACGCCGCGATAGTTGGTGGACACCGGCTCCACCCACTCGCCCTGATGGCTGGCCAGATCCTCGTAGCTCAGATAGCCGCCATTGGCCTTGAAATAGCTTCCGATGGTGCGCGCGATGTCGCCCTTGTAGAACGCATCGCGGCCGCCATCGGCGATCTGCTGCAGCGTGTTGGCCAGGTTCGGGTTCTTCCACAGCTCGCCCTTGCGCGGGGCATGGCCGTCGATGGTGAACTGCTCCTTGAAACCGGGGTACTGCGACAGCCGCGGCACCGAGCGGTCCCAGTAATAGGCGATGGTCTCGGCCACCGGGTGGCCTTCGCGGGCATAGCGAATGGCGGGGGCCAGGTTCTGTGCCATCGGCTTGCGACCGAAGCGATCGTGCAGCGCAAACCAGCCATCCACCGCGCCCGGTACCGACACCGGCAGCGGGCCGGTCGGCGGAATGTCCTTCAACCCGCGGCGCTGCAACTCGGCCAGGGTCAGCGACTTGGGCGAGCGACCCGAGCCGTTGTAGCCATACAGCTTGCTGGTCTTGGGGTCCCAGACGATGGCGAACAGATCCCCGCCCACCCCGTTGCCGGTCGGCTCCATCAGGCCCAGCGCGGCGTTGGCGGCGATCGCCGCATCCACCGCCGAGCCGCCGTCCTTCATCACATCCAGCGCGATCTGGGTGGCCAGCGGTTGCGAGGTGGCCGCCATCGCATGCGGGGCGATGACTTCCGAACGGGTCGCAAACGGCTGCCCGGTGATGCGGTCCGCGGCGATGAGAGGCGGCGCGAGCAGCACCAGAGCAGACACCAACAGGACAGGTACGCGACGCATGACAGGCGGCCTCCATGACACAGCAGAATGAGTCGCCAACCATACCAGCGGCGCATGCCGCCTCGTTCGATCACCGTCGATCACCATCGCGCGGCAGCGCGAATGCCGCGCAGTTAGTGACCTGCATCGATCCTCACTGCCCCGCATCGATCCGGTTTCAGCGGTAACCATGCTGCTGCCATGCGGTTTCGCGCAGCCCCTTGCAAATAGACGCGGCCGTTTCACGCGCAAGGGTTGACACCCCACCTGCGTCGATGGTTATCTCAGTTCCATGCCGCACCGCCACACCACCTCGAACGCCCCTTTGTCCGCGCCGGTCGGCGCGACGGCAGCGTCGCTTCTCGTGCTCGTACTTATTGCCTCGCCAACCGCTGCGGGACGAGACTTCGTGTAGGCAACAGACACACAAGGCTTCGATCAGACCCCGCACCGGCAACGGCGCGGGGTTTCGCGTTTCAGGGACCACCAAAAGTTTCGAATGACATGAACGACATCACCGACATCGCCGTCATTTGCACCACCTGCGCCAACCATTGCGCCGGTGCAGGTGTCTGCATGGCCGGTGCCATCGTCCATCCCCGCTTTGCTCGGCCGGTCAGTGTTTGCACTGCCGGCTGATTTTTTCCCACTGCCAACCCCGCAAGGACTTTTCCATGAGCAACGACATCCAACCGAAAATCGCGATCATCGGCTACGGCAGCCAGGGCCGCGCGCATGCGCTGAACCTGCGCGATTCCGGCTTCGACGTCACTGTCGGCCTGCGTGCCGGTGGCCCGACCGAATCCAAGGCCCAGGCCGACGGCTTCACCGTCGTGGCGCCGGCCGAGGCGGTGAAGAGCGCCGATCTGGTCGCGATCCTGACCCCGGACATGGTGCAGAAGAAGCTCTACGAAGAGGTCATCGCCCCGAACATGAAGCAAGGCGCCTGCCTGCTGTTCGCGCATGGACTGAACGTGCATTTCGACATGATCACCCCGCGCGCCGATCTGGATGTGGTGCTGGTCGCGCCCAAGGGCCCGGGCGCGCTGGTGCGTCGCGAATATGAAATCGGCCGCGGTGTGCCGTGCATCTATGCGGTCTACCAGGACACCAGCGGCAAGGCCGAGCAGTTCGCGCTGACCTATGCCGGCGGCCTGGGCGGCGCGCGCGCCAACATCATCAAGACCACCTTCAAGGAAGAGACCGAGACCGATCTGTTCGGCGAGCAGGCCGTGCTGTGCGGCGGCGCCTCGTCGCTGGTGCAGGCCGGTTTCGAAGTGCTGGTGGAAGCCGGCTACCAGCCGGAGATCGCGTATTACGAAGTGCTGCACGAACTGAAGTTGATCGTGGACCTGTTTTACGAAGGCGGCATCACCCGCATGCTGGAATTCGTGTCCGAAACCGCGCAATACGGCGACTATGTCAGCGGCCCGCGCGTGATCGACGCCAGCACCAAGGCGCGCATGAAGGACGTGCTGACCGACATCCAGAACGGCACCTTCACCAAGAACTGGGTGGCCGAATACGAAGCCGGCCTGCCGAACTACACCAAGTTCAAGCAGGCCGATCTGGAGCACCCGATCGAGGAAGTGGGCAAGAAGCTGCGCGCCAAGATGGTGTGGCTCAACGGCGAACAACAAGCCGCTGCCGCCCCTGCGAATCAACAAGCGGCATAACGCCGCCGCATCCCCCACCGTTTAACACCGAAGGTCCGCAACGCATGAACACCTCCGCACACAGCACGCCCCGCAACGGCGCGCGCTGGCTGACGCAGGCCCTGGAAGCCGAGGGCGTGGAAACGCTGTTCGGTTATCCGGGCGGCACCATCATGCCGTTCTACGACGCCCTGGTGGATTCCAGGCTCAAGCACATCCTGGTCCGTCACGAACAGGGCGCCGCCCTGGCCGCCAACGGGTACGCCCGTGCCAGCGGCCGGGTCGGCGTGTGCGTGGCCACCTCCGGCCCGGGCGCGTCCAATCTGGTCACCGGCATCGCCGATGCGATGCTCGATTCGGTGCCGATGGTGTGCCTGACCGGCCAGGTCGCCACGCCCCTGCTGGGCACCGATGCGTTCCAGGAACTGGACGTGTTCGGCATGACCATGCCGATCGTCAAGCACAGCTTTCTGGTGCGGCGGGTGGAGGAACTTCCGCAGATCGTGCGCGAGGCGTTTCGCATCGCGCGCGAGGGACGCCCCGGGCCGGTCCTGATCGACCTGCCCAAGGACGTGCAGATCGCCGATGCGGCGCATCTGCCCGATCACGTGCCGGCAGCGGTGCTGCCGCCTCCGGCCCCGGAAGACGCGAAACTGGCCGAAGCGCTGGCCGCCATCGCCAGTGCCGAACGCCCGGTGGTCTACGGCGGTGGCGGGATTGCATTGGCAGGCGCGGTGGACGCGTTCCGGCGGTTTGTGGAAGCCACCGGCATCCCGACCGCACTGACCTTGCGCGGCCTGGGCGCGTTGCCGCATGCACATCCGGATTACCTGGGCATGCTGGGCATGCACGGCACCCGCGCGGCCAATATGGCGATCCAGGAATGCGATCTGCTGGTCGTGGTGGGCGCGCGTTTCGACGACCGTGCCACCGGCAAGTTGAGCGAGTTCGCCCCGTTCGCGCGCGTCATCCACCTGGATGCCGACGCCTATGAAATTTCCAAGCTGCGCACTGCCGACATCGCCGTGCCCGGCGATGTGGCACTGAGTCTGAAAGCCTTGAGTGCGGCACGCGGCAACTGCCAGGCCTGGCGCTCGCGTTGCTTTGCCAACCGCGAAAAATTCGGTGCGCGCTACGACGCGCCCGGCACCGATATCTACGCACCGGCGTTGCTCAAGCGCCTGAGCGAAGTGGCCCCGGCCGACACCATCATCGCCTGCGATGTGGGTCAACATCAGATGTGGGTGGCGCAGCATTGCCGCTTCAACGACCCGCGCAATCACCTCACCAGCGGCGCGCTCGGCACCATGGGCTTCGGCCTGCCGGCGGCGATGGGCGCGCAGTTCGCCTGCCCGGACCGCACCGTGGTGCTGGTCTCCGGCGACGGCAGCTTCATGATGAACGTGCAGGAGCTGGTGACCATTGCGCGCTGCAAGCTGCCGGTGAAGATCGTGCTGTTGGACAACAGTTCGCTGGGCATGGTGCGGCAGTGGCAGGAATTGTTCTTTGCCGAGCGCTACAGCGAGATCGACCTGTCCGACAACCCGGATTTTGCGGCGCTGGCGCAGGTGTTCGGCATCCCGGCCAAGCGCATCATCGCGCGCGGCGATGTGGATGGCGCACTGGCCGAACTGCTGGCACAGCCCGGCCCCGGCCTGTTGCATGTGAGCATCGATGCGCGTGCCAACGTGTGGCCGCTGGTGCCGCCCAACAATGCCAACAGCACCATGCTGGACAGCAATCCCGCACATGCGGTCAAGGAGACGCCACATGCGTTACCGGCTTGATCTGGTGCTGAAGCCGGCCGAAGGCGCGCTGGTGCGCGTGCTCGGCATGACCGAGCGACGCGGCTTCCGCCCGTGCGCCATCCAGGGCGCCGCCGCGCCCGACGATGCCGGCCGCTGGCATCTGCAACTGGACGTGGACAGCACGCGCCCACCGGAAACGCTGCGCCTGCAGCTGGAAAAGGTGTACGACTGCGAGTCGGTGGTGATCACCGCGCTGGAATCGGTCGAGACTGCGGCATGACCATTCAGACCTCGAGCACGCAGACCTCGCGTGACCATCAGATCGCTGTCCGGAGGTGTCTTCTTCCGGATTGGCCGCGCGCGTGCCGCAATGCCTGATTCCGGCCGCCCCTCTTCGCAGGAGCCAGACGTAAGCGACGTGGCCATCAGCGTGGCCGACGTGCTGGCTGCGCAGGCGCGTCTGCGCAAATACCTGTCGCCTACGCCGCTGCATTACGCAGAGCGTTTCGGTGTGTGGCTGAAGCTGGAAAACCTGCAGCGCACCGGCTCCTACAAGGTGCGTGGCGCACTGAACGCGTTGCTGGCCGGGCTGGAACGCGGCGACGAGCGTCCGGTGATCTGCGCCTCGGCCGGTAACCATGCGCAAGGCGTGGCGTGGTCGGCGTATCGGCTGGGCGTGCAGGCCATCACGGTGATGCCGTACGGCGCGCCGCAGACCAAGATTGCCGGGGTCGCGCACTGGGGCGCCACCGTGCGCCAGCATGGCAACAGCTACGACGAGGCGTTCGCGTTTGCGCGCGAGCTGGCCGACCAGAACGGCTACCGCTTTCTGTCCGCCTTCGACGACCCGGACGTGATCGCCGGGCAAGGCACGGTCGGCATCGAACTGGCCGCGCACGCGCCGGATGTGGTGATCGTGCCGATCGGTGGCGGCGGGCTGGCCTCCGGGGTGGCGCTGGCACTGAAATCGCAAGGCGTGCGCATCGTCGGTGCGCAGGTGGAAGGCGTGGATTCGATGGCGCGCGCCGTGCGCGGCGACTTCCGCGAAATCACCCCGGTGCCCACGCTGGCCGACGGCGTGAAGGTCAAGATTCCCGGCTTCCTGACCCGCCGTTTATGCGCGAGTCTGCTCGACGATGTGGTGATCGTGCGCGAGGCAGAATTACGCGAAACCCTGGTGCGCCTGGCGCTGGAAGAACACGTCATCGCCGAGGGCGCCGGGGCACTCGCCTTGGCCGCCGGTCGCCGCGTTTCAGGCAAACGCAAATGTGCGGTGGTCTCTGGCGGTAATATCGACGCAACTGTGCTGGCCACCCTCTTGTCCGAGGTGCGGCCGCGTCCGCCACGCAAGCCGCGCCGTCGCAATACCGAGCGACTGCGCAACGAACGCAGCGCCAAGGCACTTCCCGAAACACCCGTTCCTTCCCGCCCATCCGCAGTCGCTCCAACGCCTGTCACCGCCATCGCCGTAGAGGAGTCTTCCTGGTGAACACGACCGTATCCAACCAGACCCCGCGTATCCGAATTTTCGACACCACCCTGCGCGACGGCGAGCAATCCCCCGGCTGCAGCATGACGCCCCAGCAAAAGCTGGTGATGGCGCGCGCGCTGGACGAGCTCGGCGTGGACATCATCGAAACCGGCTTCCCGGCCAGCTCGCAGTCCGACCGCGAAGCCGTCGCGATGATCGGCCGCGAATTGCGCCGCCCCACGCTGGCGGTGCTGTCGCGCTGCCTGCAGGCCGATATCGAAACCTCCGCACGTGCACTGGAAGCAGCCGCCAACCCTCGCCTGCATGTGTTCCTGTCCACCAGCCCATTGCACCGCGAGCACAAGCTGCGCATGAGCCGCGAACAGGTGCTGGAGTCGGTGCACAAGCATGTGACGCTGGCGCGTGGCTACGTCGACGATGTCGAGTTCTCCGCCGAAGACGCCACCCGTACCGAAGAGGATTTCCTGGCCGAGGTAACCCGCGTGGCGATCGCCGCCGGCGCCACCACGATCAATCTGCCGGACACGGTGGGCTTCACCACGCCGGAAGAAATCCGCGGCATGTTCTCGCGCCTGATCGCCAGCGTGGAAGGGGCCGACACCGTCATCTTCAGCGCGCACTGCCACAACGATCTGGGTCTGGCGGTGGCAAATTCGCTGGCGGCGATCGAAGGCGGCGCACGGCAGGTCGAATGCACCATCAACGGCATCGGCGAGCGTGCGGGCAACTGCGCGCTGGAAGAAATCACCATGGCACTGAAGGTGCGCGGTGCGTTCTACAACATCGATACCGAGATCAACACGCCGCGCATCGTGTCCACTTCGCAGTTGCTGCAGCGCCTGGTCGGCATGCCGGTGCAGCGCAACAAGGCGGTGGTGGGCGGCAACGCGTTCGCGCACGAGTCGGGCATCCACCAGCACGGCATGCTGCGCCATCGCGGCACTTACGAAATCATGCGTCCGGAAGACGTGGGCTGGGAGTCCTCGCAGATGGTGCTGGGCCGTCACAGCGGCCGTGCAGCAGTGGAGCAGCGTCTGCGCGCCTTGGGCTATTTGCTGGAAGAAGACGAGGTCAAGTTGGTCTTCGAGCAGTTCAAGGCATTGTGCGAGAAGCAGCGCGTGGTCACCGACGCCGATCTGCAAACATTGATGCAGGATGCCACCGTGCAGGAAGGCTACCGCCTGGCCTCCATGACCATCAGCGATGTCGGCAGCCGCGCGAACGCGCTGGTGGAGTTGTCCGATCCGGAAGGCAATCGCGTCGCCGAAACTGCGCAAGGCAATGGTCCGGTGGATGCGCTATTCGGTGCGCTGGCCTCGGCCACCGGTGTGAAGCTGGAACTGGACAGCTACCAGGTCCACAGCGTGGGCATCGGAGCGGACGCACGCGGCGAAGCCAGTCTGAGCGTGCGCCACGACGGCGTGGAATACGAAGGCACCGGCACCAGCAAGGACATCATCGAAGCCAGCGCGCTGGCGTGGTTGGATGTGGCCAACCGCCTGTTGCGTCAGCGCCAGCGTGGCGTGGTTGCCGGTAAGACGGCTGCGGTGGCGTAGCGCTGTCATCTGCTAAACGATGTAAATCTGACGGCCGGCGGAGTGATCTGCTGGCCGTCTTGGTTTTTGGTGGTTGGTGATTTGAACGTTTTCCAAGAATGCATCGCTTGCCGATCAGCAGCCGCGAAGAGTGGGAGCGCGGCGCCGCATCGACCAATCCCACGCACGACGTCTGCCGGTTTCGCGCAAACGCCTCGATCACCGAGGGCGCTTGCACGCGTACCGGCGTGGGACACGCCGCAAGTACGTCCGTGTAGGCTCTTACGCGGCATCCATGCCGCGTAAGGTCCCACGCCGGTACGCGCGCAAGCACCTCCGGTTTGAGTCGGTAACTGAGGGAAAAGCATTACTTGGTTGATTGATCATGCTTTGGAGCGCGCCCTTCGCTGGCGGAATCATGGCAAAGCGGTAGACGAAAACTGCATCGACTATCGACTGCGGAATCCGCAGGCATTACGCCTAGAAAAGGTATTGCTTGCCCATCAGCAACCGCAAAGAGTGGGAGCGCGGTGTCGCGTCCAGGGGCGGGACCATGTGGCGGCATGGATGCCGCCACTGAGCCTCCACGGACGGATTCACGGCGTGTCCTGCCACTGGATGCGGCACCGCGCCATCGATAAGCCCAAAAAACGAAAGCGGCCATCGCCCAAACAGGACGATGACCGCCAGTACTTCGACAAAACGATACATCCAACCAAAGCTCTACAGCGCAGCAACCACCGCATCACCCATCGCGACCGTGCCGACCTTGGTCGTGCCTTCCGACCAGATGTCGGCAGTGCGCAGGCCTTGGTCGAGCACCTTGCCGACAGCGTGTTCGATCGCATCGGCAGCGGCGGCCTGCGCGAAGGTGTAGCGCAACATCATCGCCACCGACAGGATGGTCGCCAGCGGATTGGCAATGCCCTTGCCGGCGATGTCCGGCGCCGAGCCATGACACGGCTCGTACATGCCTTTGTTGTTGGCATCCAGCGAGGCCGAGGGCAGCATGCCGATCGAGCCTGTGAGCATCGATGCTTGATCGGACAGGATGTCGCCGAACATGTTGTCGGTCACGATCACGTCGAACTGCTTGGGTGCGCGCACCAGCTGCATCGCCGCGTTGTCCACGTACATGTGCGATAGCGCAATGTCTGGATAATCCTTCGCGACTTCCTCCACCACCGCACGCCATAGCTGGCTCGATGCCAACACATTGGCTTTGTCCACCGAACACAGCGTCTTGCCGCGCAAACGCGCCATCTCGAAGCCGGCCTTGGCGATGCGACGGATTTCGCTTTCGCTGTACGGCAAGGTGTCGTAAGCCTGACGCTCACCATTTTCCAGCGTGCGCGTACCACGCGGTTGACCGAAGTAAATGCCGCCGGTGAGCTCGCGCAGGATCAGTAGATCCAGCCCCGCAACGACCTCCGGCTTGAGCGTAGAGGCATCGGCCAGCTGCGGATACAACAGCGCAGGACGCAGGTTGGCGAACAAGCCCAGCTGCGAGCGGATCTTGAGCAACCCACGTTCCGGACGCAGCGACGGATCGATGGTGTCCCATTGCGGCCCGCCGACCGCGCCTAACAGCACCGCATCGGCAGCGCGCGCGCGCTCCAGCGTTTCGTCGGCCAGCGGGCTGCCGTACTTGTCGTAGGCCGCGCCACCCAGTTCGTCGTACACCAGGGTGAAACCCAGGCCATGTTGCGCGTCGATCCGCGTCAGCACCTTGACCGCTTCGGCCATGATCTCCGGGCCAATGCCGTCGCCAGGAAGAATCAAAATCTGCTTGCTCATGCAATCCTCGTGAGTTGGCGCCGTAGCGCCGTTTGAATCAATGCAACGCAGCACGCATCTAATCGTTGATAGATGCTGCCGAATTCACTGCAGTGCGCCGAACAACCACGGTTGGCGCGCGCGATGGCCTTGTTCGAAGCGACCGATCGCATCGGCGTCCTGCAAGGTCAGGCCGATGTCGTCCAGCCCGTTGAGCAGGCAGTGCTTACGGAACGCATCGATCTCGAAGCTGTATTCCACGCCATCGGGCCGGCGCACGCGCTGCGCGTCCAGATCCACGGTGAGTTGGTAGCCCTCGGTCGCCAGGCATTGTTGGAACAGCGCATCCACTTCCGCTTCGGCCAGCACGATCGGCAGCAGGCCGTTCTTGAAGCTGTTGTTGAAGAAGATGTCGGCAAAGCTGGGCGCGATCACGGTGCGGAAGCCGTATTCGTCCAGCGCCCACGGCGCGTGCTCGCGCGAGGAACCGCAGCCGAAGTTCTCGCGCGCCAGCAACACGCTGGCACCCTGATAGCGCGGGAAGTTGAGCACGAACTCCGGATTGAGCGGGCGCTGGCTGTTGTCGCGACCAGGCTCGCCGATATCCAGATAGCGCCACTCGTCGAACAGGTTCGGACCGAAGCCGGTGCGCTTGATCGACTTGAGGAATTGCTTGGGAATGATCTGGTCGGTATCGACGTTGGCGCGATCCAGCGGCGCGACCAGTCCGGTGTGTTGAGTGAAAGGGGTCATTGAGAGGCCGGGATTTGGGATTGGGGATTGGGGATTGGGGATTCGAAAAGGCTGGGGATGGCGGAGCGGTTTTTTACGAATCCCGAATCCCCACTCCCGAATCCCCGAGTTCACGCACATCGACAAAATGACCGCTCACCGCCGCTGCCGCTGCCATCGCCGGGCTGACCAGATGGGTGCGACCACCGGCGCCCTGGCGGCCTTCGAAATTGCGGTTGGAAGTGGACGCGCAATGCTCGCCGCTGCCCAGCTTGTCCGGGTTCATCGCCAGACACATCGAACAACCCGGCTCGCGCCATTCGAAGCCGGCGTCCAGAAACACCTTGTCCAGGCCTTCGGCTTCTGCTTGCGCCTTGACCAAACCCGAGCCCGGCACCACCAATGCTTGCTTGATGGTGGAAGCGACCTTGCGGCCCTTGGCAACCGCAGCGGCGGCACGCAGGTCTTCGATGCGCGAGTTGGTGCACGAGCCGATGAACACGCGATCCAGATGGATCTCGGTGATCGGCTGATTGGCGCGCAAACCCATGTATTTCAGCGCGCGCTCGATCGAGTCGCGCTTGGTCGGATCCTGTTCGGCGGCCGGATCCGGCACATGCTGATCCACCGCCAGCACCATCTCCGGCGAAGTGCCCCAGCTGACCTGCGGCTTGATGTCTTCGGCGCGCAGTTCCACCACTGTGTCGAAGTGCGCATCGGCATCGGACACCAGCGTGCTCCACAACGCGACCGCCGCGTCCCAGTCGGCGCCCTTGGGCGCGAATGGGCGACCTTTGACGTAGGCAATCGTCTTGTCGTCCACCGCCACCATGCCGACGCGCGCGCCGGCTTCGATGGACATGTTGCAGATGGTCATGCGGCCTTCGATCGACAAATCGCGGATCGCGCTGCCGGCAAATTCCAGCGCATGGCCGTTGCCGCCAGCGGTGCCGATCTTGCCGATCACCGCCAGCACGATGTCCTTGGCGGTCACGCCGAACGGCAGCGTGCCCTCCACCCGCACCTGCATGTTCTTCATCTTCTTGGCGATCAGGCATTGCGTGGCAAGCACATGCTCGACCTCCGAGGTGCCGATGCCATGCGCCAGCGCGCCGAACGCGCCGTGCGTGGAGGTATGCGAATCGCCGCAGACCACGGTCATGCCCGGCAAGGTGGCGCCCTGCTCCGGGCCGACCACATGCACGATGCCCTGGCGCGCATCGTTCATCTTGAACTCGAGGATGCCGAAGTCGTCGCAGTTCTCGTCCAGGGTCTGCACCTGCAGGCGCGAGACTGCATCGGTGATCGACTCCAGCCCGCCCTGACGCTCGGCACGCGTGGTCGGCACGTTGTGGTCGGGCGTGGCGATATTGGCGTCGATGCGCCAAGGCTTGCGCCCGGCCAGGCGCAGGCCTTCGAAGGCTTGCGGCGAGGTCACTTCGTGCAGGATGTGGCGGTCGATATAGATCAACGACGAACCATCGTCACGGCGCGTGACCTCATGCAGTTCCCACAACTTGTCGTACAGCGTCTTGGCAGTCATCGCAGCAACCCGATTGGCGGATGGTGGGTGCGCCCACCTGGCTGAGTTCGATGCTAGGAGCTTGCCTTGGATAACGCAAATTCATATTGTTTATTCAACAAATGAATTTCAGGAATAGTAATGGACCTGGGCAGCCTCAGCGCATTCGTGGCAATTGCCGAGAGCGGTAGCTTCTCTGCCGCCGGCGAGGCGCTGCACCTCACCCAACCGGCGGTGAGCAAGCGCATCGCCCTGCTGGAAGGGCAATTGTCTGCACGCCTGTTCGATCGCCTCGGCCGCCAGGTGGTGCTGACCGAAGCCGGCCAGGCCCTGCTGCCACGCGCGCAACGCATCCTGGCCGAGCTGCAGGACACCCGCCGCGTGCTGGAACACCTTGGCGCGGCGGTCGGCGGGCGCCTGAGCCTGGCCACCAGCCACCACGTCGGCCTGCACCGTTTGCCCGCCCTGCTGCGCCGTTTTGCTGCAGAACATCCGCAGGCGGCGCTGGACATCCAGTTCCTGGATTCGGAACTGGCCTATGCAGCCGTGCTGCGCGGAGAGGTGGAACTGGCGGTGACCACGCTGGCGCCGGACACGCGTGCGCCGCTAAGCGCGCGGCCGATCTGGCATGACCGCCTGCAGTTCGTGGTGGCGCCGGATCATCCGTTGGCATCACTGCGCGCAGTGACGCTGGAGGATGTGGTGGCGCACCCGGCGGTGCTGCCGGACCCGGGCACCTTCACCCATCGCATCGTCGCCGGCCTGTTCGCCGAGCGCGGGCTGGTGCCGAGCCTGCGCATGACCACCAACTATCTGGAGACGATCAAGATGCTGGTGTCGGTGGGCCTGGCCTGGAGCGTGTTGCCGGAGCGCATGAGCGATCATCAGATCGTGGCGCTGCCGCTGGCCGATGTGGCGCTGTCGCGTGAGCTGGGTTGCGTAACGCATGGCGGGCGCACCTTGTCGCGTGCGGCGCAGGCATTTGTTGCGTTGTTGCATGCGCAGGCGGATCAGGGGCAGCTGTAAACATCACCGCCCCACCAAGCGATCCCGCCCCTGCCGCTTGGCCTGATACAGACGGCGATCGGCCAATGCCAGCAATTCGCGCCGGCTGGGCGCTTCATCGCTCATCGCCATGCCCATGCTGGCGGTGCAACGCACGGTGGTGCCCTGGGCGTCGACATCGATCGTTGCAAGCCGTTGGCGCATGCGCTCGAACAGCGCGCGCGCCTGCGCCGCGTCCAGGCCGATGGCCGCCAGCAGGAACTCTTCGCCACCATGCCGGGCGGCAAAGCACTGCGCCTGATCGTGTTCGCTCAATGCCTCGCCAATCGCAGACAACACCGCATCGCCGACCTCATGGCCGTAAGCATCGTTGATGCGTTTGAAGTGATCGATATCCATCAGCGCCAACGCCAATGCCGCACCACCGGCGCGCGCTTCGTCGAACCATTGCTGCAGCACGCGCTCGGCCTCGCGCCGGTTGGGTAGCGCGGTGAGCACGTCGTGGCTGGCGCGATACTCCAGCTGGCGCATCAATGCTTCGCGCTCCTGGCTGGCCTGCTGCAGCGCGAGGTTCTTGTCGCTCAACTCGCGTGTGCGCCGGTCGATCACCGTGTTGAGCTGACGCTGGCGTCGGCGGTAACTGGCCGTGCGCCATAAGTAAAACATGTAGATCACACTGCCCAGGCCAAGGATGCCCAGCGCGATCACTTCGCCACGCCGCCACCATGGCGGCGCCAGTTCGATGACCAGGCTGGATTCGCCCAGCAACGCGGTCTGCCGCCAGTCCACCGGCAGCGACATCGCCTGCACACGGAAACGAAAGCGGCCCGGCGGCAGATTGGTGTAGATCGCCTCGATGCCGCTGTCGGCATCCACCCACTCCGGATCGAAGCCTTCCAGCCGGTAGCGATAACGCACCTTGTCCGGCCCACGAAAATTCAACCCGGCATAGCCAATGGCGATACGCCGGGTGTCTGCGCCGAATCGATGCGGGTCGTTCAACGGCTGCACCATGCCATCGACCAGCAAGCGCTCGAACACGATCGGCAAGCGATGGCCCTGCAAGGTGCCCACACGCGCCGGATCGATCACCCCCAGACCGGCTGCGGTAGGAAACAACAGTTGCCCGGACTGCGTCATCCAGCCAGCCGGCGCGCTGCTGCCGTTGCCCTGATTGCCAGGCATGCCGTCGCTGCGATCCACCACTTCCACACTCAATTGCTCGCGCGTGCCCGCATCGAGCTGGTCGAAATCGCTGCGCGCGATGCGGAACACGCCATGGTTGCTCGACAACCAGAAATAGCCGCGGCCGTCGTCGATCACCCGAAACACCTTGTCGCGCGGCAGCCCGACCCGATGGTCGTAGACGCGGAATGTCTCTCCGCGCAAGCGCAACAGGCCGCGATCGCTGGCGATCCACAGATCGCCATTGGCATCGCGCAGGAAGTCGAAGGCGTTCTGCCCGGGGAAATCCTGCTCGCCCAGCCATGCGCGGGTGCTGCCGTCCGGCGACAGCGCGGTCATGCCGCGATCGGTGCCGCTCCACACGATCCCCTGCGCATCGCGGTACAGCACCTGCACCGAACCGTCCGGCACGCCGTCGGCGGCGGTGTAGTGACGCGCCTTGCCGTTGCGCCAACGCACCAGCCCGGCGGTGGTGCCGATCCACAGATCCTCGCCATCGGGCAGCACCGCGCGCACCGACATCGACGGCAAGCCCTCGGCTGCACCGATGCGCACCAGCACGCGGCCTTGGGCATCCAGACGCACCACGCCCTGGCTATAGGTGCCCGCCCACACGCCGCCGTCGCCGGCGTCGGCCAGCGCCAGCACCGACTGTTCCAGCACGCGCCCGCCCTCGCTGGGCGACAACGACACCCGGCTGATCTGCTCGCCGCGCCAGCGGTCCAGGCCCACCGCGCTGCCCACCCACACCGTGCCATTAGGCGTCTGCAGCACGCTGCGCACGTAATCGGAGGTGAGGCCATCCTCGTGGGTGACACCATGCGCGGCGCCTTCGGCAACCCGGAACAAGCCGTGTGTGCTGCCGACCCAGATCAGGCCTTCGGCGTCTTCCAGCAAGGCCGGGCTGGCCACACCGGAAATGGCGATCTGCTCGTCCGGATCGTCCGCGCCGCTATGCACCACCAGCAGCCCGGTCGACAGACTCATCCATAGATGCCCGCGTCGATCCAGCAACAACGAATCCACGCGCTGGCCCTGACGGAAGCGCTGCAGGCCGCCGCCGCGGCTCCACCACCACACCCCGTCGTCGCCAGCCACCAGCAACCCACCTTCGCGGTCGCTGGCCAGCCGTCGCACCGGCGCATCGCGCATGCCATGCGCCTTGCCCCAGGCGGTTGCCTGGCTGCCATCCTGCGGCAGGCGATACAGCCCGACCTCGGTACCCACCCACAGATCGCCGTCGTCGTCTGCCGAGAGCGCGGTGACGCGTGCACGCGGCAGCCCGGCCTGGCGGCCCACATCGACCACCCGCCCATCGGCCTCGATCCGGTACAGCGTCTGCGGGGTGCCCACCCACAACGCGCCATCGGCACGCCGCAACAATGCGCTGACCGCCAGATGCCGCGCGGAGGCATCGCCCAGCTGCTGCCAGTGGCCGTCCTGATAGTGGTAGACCCCATCGAATGCGGTGCCGAACAACATCCCGCCGGTGCTGTCGCGTACCACCACGAACACACCGCCCAGCTCGACGCCCGGGGTGTTCTGACGGTCGTAGACCGTGAAATCGCGGCCGTTGAAGCGCGCCACGCCTTCCCAGGTGCCGAGCCAGATCAGGCCGTCTTCGCCCTGCGCCACCGCATGCACCAGGTTGTGCGGTAGGCCGTCGTCCATGCTCCAGCGGGTGACGGTGTGATACGCGGTGTGTTTGAGCGGCTGGGCGAAGGCGGGCCAGGCGCCGAGCAGCACGCAGCACAGCAACGCGCATCGCCACAGCGACGGCCACAACGGCCCGATCCGCAGCACGTACCTGCTGCGGACGCAGCCTGTATGCGTTTGCGCCCCGACCCTGTCCACGCTTTCGTCCCTCGTCCGTCCCGTCTGAAGGTCGCCGACATACGCCGACGTACCGTCAGTCAATCTATCACCGGGGTTTTTTCAGCGCCCTAGGGGGATCCCCTACAGCGGCCAGGCGGGCGATGACACCGGGAGGCATTCAGATGAAACAATTAACTGCGATAAGCAAGCCGGTGCGCGACGCTCAGCAACGGTGGCGGGGCAGATGCCACAGTTTATGAGCGCTTCAATGCATTCCATAGGCATCGAGTATAAATATAGAACCCGATGGTCTAGTATTGGCGATATGTCCAGTTCGCCCCCCCTCAAGTCCAAGACCAAGAGCAACGGTCCTGGGCGTCCCAAGGATCTTGGGAAACGCGCCGCCATCCTGGGCGCCGCCCGCACCATGTTCATGGAGCAGGGCTTTGCAGGGGTCAGCATGGACGGCATCGCCGCAGCTGCCGGCGTCTCCAAACTGACCGTTTACAGCCACTTTGGCGACAAAGAAAGCCTGTTTTCCGAAGCGATCCGCGCACAATGCCAACACATGATGCCGGACGATCTGTTCGACCACGCCCCCAAAGGCAACTTGCGCGACCAGCTGGTCGAAATCGCCAACGCCTTCTTTACGATGGTCAGCGCCGACTCGGCGATCGCCACCCACCGCATGATGATGGCGCCCGGTACCGGCGACGTGCATGTGCGCGAAATGTTCTGGGATGCCGGCCCCAAGCGGACCCAACAGGCGCTGGCGGATTTCCTGTCGGCGCGGGTCGCCGATGGCCAATTGGAAATCCCCGAGCTGGAGCGCGCTGCTTCACAGTTTTTCTGCCTGCTGAAAGGCGAGCTGTATGCGCTGATGATGTGCGGCCTGCATGGTCAACCCACCCGCGCACAGGTGGATGAGCACATTCAGGCCAGTGTGGATTTCTTTTTGAGGGCGTATGCGCCGCGCTGATTGCACCGCGAGGTTGGTGGCGATGACTTCCGGCACTGCGTGCTTTGGCCGCGCGCGGCGATGCTAGATGCGCCAGTTGCCTCGCGCACCGGTAAAATGCCTGCCCCACTGCGTTGGATAGCCGCACCATGACGATCGATTTCTCCCAAGCCCGCGAAAAAATGGTCGAACAGCAGATCCGGCCGTGGGATGTGCTGGACCTGCGCGTGCTCGACGTGCTGGCGCGCCTGCCGCGCGAGGCCTTCGTGCCGGAGGCTTACAAGACCCTGGCCTACGTCGACGTGGAAATTCCGCTGTCGGCCGGCCACAAGATGATGAAGCCGGTGGTCGAAGGCCGCATGCTGCAGGCGCTGGATCTGCAGCCGGGCGAAGACGTGCTGGAAATCGGCACCGGCAGCGGCTTTTCCACCGCCTGCCTGGCCGCACTGGCCCGCGAAGTGGTGAGCCTGGAGATCGATCCGGCACTGGCCACCGCCGCACGCGCCAATCTGGACAGCACCGGACTGGGCAGCAACGTACGCATTGAAACCGCCGACGCATTCGGCTGGCAGAGCGAGCGTCGTTTCGATGCCATCTGCATCACCGGCGCAGTCGACACCCTACCGACCCAGTGGCTGCAGTGGTTGCGCCCGAATGGCCGGCTGTTTGTTGTGCGTGGTCACGAACCGGTGATGGAAGCAGTCCTGGTGCGTGGCGACGTCAACGCTCCGCGCATCGAATCGTTATTCGAAACCGACCTCGCCTATCTTCAGGGCGCCGCACCGACGCCCCGATTCCAATTCTGATTCCCAAGGAAGCTTCCCCGATGATCCGCCGATCCCTCGTTCTGGCCCTGGCCGCCGCCCTGTCTCCGATGGCAGCACATGCCACCGATCTGCTGCAGGTCTACGAAATGGCCCGCAACGGCGATCCGCAGCTGGCCGTGGCCGAGTCCACTCGCCTGGTCAACCGGGAAGGCCAGGTGCAGGCGCGTGCGGCGCTGTTGCCGCAGCTCAACGGTGCTTACGACTACAGTAAATCCCACCGCGAAATCGAAGGCCAAGATGGCCGCATAACCACCTCGTCGCGCTCCAGCCAAATCCAAGGCTCCCAGACGATCTTCAATTGGGCGCAGTTCTCCAACCTGCGCGCTCAGCGCGAAGTTGCAAGGGCAGCCGACTTCACACTGGCATCTGCCAATAATGACCTGATCACCCGCACCTCAGCGGCGTATTTTCAGGTCCTGGTGGGCATCGAGTCGCTGGCGGCTGCAGAGACCAACGAAGCCGCAGCCAAGAAGCAGTTCGACTACGCCGACAAACGCCTGGAAGTGGGCCTGGCCCCGATCACCGACGTGCATGAAGCGCGTGCTCAGTACGACCAGGCGCGTGCAGATACGATCAACGCCCGCAACACGCTGAAGGACTACTACCAAGCACTTACCGAGTTGACCGGCCAGCCGGTAGTTGGTCTACGTGCACTGCCGGAAGAGTTTCGCCCCGAGGTGCCTGCCGCCTACAGTGACGTCGACCAGTTGGTGGCGACTGCCATCGCAGATAACCCGGCGTTGAAAGCGCAGCAATTGCAGGTCAGCGCGGCCGAGGCCAGCATCACCGCAGCACGTGCCGGCCATTTGCCCACCGTCAATCTGACCGGCAGCGTGGGACGCAGCAATAGCTGGGGCACAGGGGCTGCGGAAAGCGGTGTGTTTACGACCCAAGGCCGCGACATCGATACCGATTCGATCGGCATCAGCGTGTCAATTCCAATCTTTGCCGGCGGCGCAACACAGTCCGCAGTACGTCAAGCACTCTCGCAGCGCGATATCCAGCAAGATACCTACGAGCAGCAGAAGCGCGCACTCGATCGCAACACGCGCAATGCGTATCAGACCGTGGTCGCCGGCATCAGCGAAGTGGAAGCACGTCGTCTGGCCGTGGTCTCCGCACAGGCCGCATACGACGCGTCGCAGGTGGGTCTGGAAGTCGGTACGCGCACCGTGCTGGACGTAGTGCAGAACCAGCGCACCTTGTTCCAGGCTCAGCTGAACTATGCGCAGTCACGCTACAACTTCCTGCAGAACCGTCTGCTGCTGGGCCAGGCCATCGGCAAGCTCGACATCACCGATCTGCAGGATGTGAACCGCCTGCTGTCGCAGGACGCCGAGTCCAAGCTGCAGGGTAGTGGCTCGCTGCAGTAAGGCACTAAACAAAGCAAAAGCAGAAGGTGGGCTTAAGCCCACCTTTTTTTGCGCCAAGTACACCGTAATCAACAGCACATGGCGCTAACTCCCACATAAAAAGTAGGGGAATCCCTACCAAACAACCAGACATCACATTACAGCTCAGCGCTGCATTGAGCCCGAACATCGTGGAGCCGGATGTAGATTCGCAAGAATTACTGAATCAAACACGGCATCTTTAACTATGGAGCTGACATGAAAAAAATTATTTCCTCCATTTTAGTAGCCGCCACTACCGTCTTAATCTTCCCTATGGCCCAAGCGGTAACTTACCAGACTGTTACCGAGGGCTACGCGCGCGATATTCAAGGAACTGTTGATGCAACTCCCCAGTGCCCAGCTGGATTCACCCCAGTATCTGGAGGATGGAATACAGGAGACCCTAACTCAGTGCGATTTTGGGGAAGGCGAGCCGAGAATAGCAACTTACAGGAAAACATGAACCTCGGTCGTTTTGCTGTCGTTGGCAGCTATCCATCAGGGAATGGCTGGCGCACTTACGGTTACACCAATGGCCCAGTTGTTGTAAATATCTATACCGTATGTGCTTCCAGCTAAAAGCTCGCATCTCAGCCACACATTCCCCCAGACATAATTAGCCGTAGTCGAGCCACCTAGTAACTGTGAAGCTCGCCGATTCGCTTAGTCCGACCGGCTTCACAGTTACCACTTCTTTTTCCGAATCTTTGTGCTACCTGGTGATTTACGCGCCTAGATAGCACCACTTCCGGCACCTGCCACACTTAGCCAAGCGCTTAGCCCCCCCAACCTATGCGCTTTAAATATTTGAAGCGGAAAGACAAGAGATTACATTAACCGACTGCCCCCCCTTCCCCCGGCATAGTGCGCACCAGCGACCCACGCCACAATTAAACGCGGGAATGCAAATATGTGTCCGCCAATACTTTAGGAGGCCATGCCATCACTCACCACCGGCGGCAGGTCCGGCGCAATCTGCACCAGCGTGCGCGCCACTGCGCCCTTGCCGTTGGCGACCAGCGCCAGGCCTGCGGCCGCCATCGCCTCGCGCTGGGCCGGGTCGCCGAGCAGACGCGCAAGATCGTGATACACGCCGTCGGCATCGTCGCAGATGGTCACCGCATCGGCCTCACGCATGCGCCGCGAGATCTCCGAGAAATTATGCAGATGCGGGCCGGTGACTGCCGGCGTGCCGACCGCTGCCGGTTCGAGCAGGTTGTGCCCGCCGATCGGCTGCAGACTGCCGCCGACGAAGGCAACCTGCGCGCAGGCGTAGAAACTCATCAGCTCGCCCAAGGTATCGATGACGAATACCTTGTCGTGCGCCTGCGGCCACTGCTGGGTCTTGCGCGTGGACACGGACCAACCACGTTCGCGCGCCAGCGCCTCGACCTTGGGAAAGCGCTCGGGATGCCGCGGCGCCCACAACATCAACAGATCAGGAAATTGCAGTAGCAGGCGCGCGTGGATGTCGGCCACGGCTGCCTCCTCGCCTTCGTGCGTACTGGCGGCAATCCACACCGGTCGCGTTACCGCCACGTGCGTATGAAACTGCGCAACCAGGGCCTGCAACTGTGCGGGCGCGGCGATATCGAATTTGAGATTGCCCAGCGCGATCACCTGATCGGCGCGCGCGCCCAGCGTGAGGAAACGCTCGGCATCGTCGTGCGATTGCGCCACCACGCAGGTGACGGTGCGCAGCGCGCGGCTGATCAAGGGTGCCAGCACGCGATAGCCCCGCAGCGAACGCGCCGACAGCCGCGCGTTGAGGATGTACACCGGAATGTTGCGGTCGCGGCAACCGAACAACATGTTCGGCCACAGCTCGGTTTCCAGAATCAACGCCAACCGCGGGCGGAAATGCTCCAGGAACCGACCCACGCTGCCAGGCACGTCGTAGGGCAGATAGACATGGTCCACCGCATCGCCCCATACCGCGCGCACCCGCTCGGAGCCAGTGGGGGTGATGGTGGTGATGACCCAACGGATATCCGGGCGCTGCGCACGCAAGGCATTGACCAGCGGCGCGGCGGCATTGACCTCGCCCACCGACACCGCATGCACCCACACGCGCGGGCGACCGCAGGCATGCGTGTAGGAGGCATAGCGCTCGTTCCAGCGATTGAAGTATTCGCGCACGCGAAACCCGCGCCACACCAGGTGGTACACCGTCACCGGCAGCAACAGGTACAACAGCGCCGAGTACAGCCCGCGCAACAGCCATTCGATCGGGTCTTTCCGCATGCGTGCAGGATACGGGAGCGCCCACACGTGCGCATGTGCACGCTGCCAGGCGCACGCAATCACTTAGAATTAGGCCATGTCCGAGCCCGCCAACGTCGCCGTCCGCCCTTCCCTGCGCACCCCCAAGCACTGGCCGATGTATCTGGGCCTTGCATTGATGGTACTGGCCGGGCGACTGCCCTGGATGCTGCAACGCGCATTGGGCCGCGGGGTCGGCTGGCTCACGCTGCGCCTGGCCGGGACACGTCGGCGTGCGGCCGAGGTCAATCTCAAGCTGTGTTTTCCCGAACAGGACGATGCCTGGCGAGCGCGGCTGTTGCGCGATAGTTTCGATGCGCTGGGCGTGGGCCTGTTCGAATTCGCGCGCGCCTGGTGGGGCAGTATCGATGTCATTCGTCCGGGCGTGCAGGTCGAAGGGCTGGAGCATCTGCAACGTCTGCAGGAGCAGAAGCGCGGCGTGTTGCTGGTGTCCGGTCACTTCATGACGCTGGAAATGTGCGGGCGGCTGCTGTGCGACCACGTGCCGTTGGCCGGCATGTACCGCAAGCACCGCAACCCGGTGTTCGAATGGGCGGTCAAACGCGGGCGGCTACGCTATGCCACGCACATGTTCGCCAACGAGGATCTGCGCGCCACCATCAAGCATCTCAAGCGCGGCGGTTTTCTGTGGTATGCGCCGGATCAGGACATGCGCGGCAAGGACACCGTGTTCGTGCCGTTCTTCGGGCATCCGGCCTCCACCATTACCGCCACGCATCAGCTGGCGCGGCTGACCGGCTGCGCGGTGGTGCCGTACTTCCATCGGCGCGAGGGTGGCCGCTACATCCTCAAGATCGCACCGCCGCTGGCAGACATCCCCTCCGACGATGTGATCGCTGATACCGCGCAGGTCAATGCGGCGATCGAGGACATGGTGCGCGAGGCGCCGGATCAGTACCTGTGGATCCATCGGCGCTTCAAACGCCAGCCGGGCGGGCGCAGCGATTTCTACCGGTGAGGTAGATGCAGCGCAGCTGCGTCACGCATGCATTCGCAGATGACTGCCTTGGTTTACGGAACCAGCCAGGCGTGCGTCGTGAGCGATCGCCGGGATGAGTGCGCACGTCGCGCACGCAACCGCAGTGGACGCGTAATTCCCGCCTGCCGTGTCGATCTCCCGCTAGGCGCAATCGTCTTGAGCGCCACGCCTATCGCGACGGCGGCTGATCTGCGTCGTCGTTGAGCAAGGCACCGGCATACAAGCCGGCCAGCATCAGGCTCAGGCCACCCCAGAAGCTGGAATAGAACGCCAGATGCGTGTTGAGCGGAAAGACCGTTGCCACCAACGCGATCATCGCCGGACGTGCCTGCTCACGTGCCGCAACGCTGGAATAGCGCCACGCGCGCCAGGCCTGCGCCGCACCCGCCAGCCATAGCAGCAACCCGATCACACCGGTTTCGGCAAGAATTTCCAGCACGATCTGGTGCGCATGGAAGGCCGGCCCGTCGCCCCATGCCGGCATTTGCCCAGGCGCCGGGTTGCAGCCCGGATACGCCTGACGGAAGCCGCGCGCGCCCACGCCGTTGAGCGGATGCGCGCGGATCATGCACAGTGCCGCACCCCAGATCTGCGCACGCCCGGACAAGGCCTGGTCGACGCCCTGTTCGCCATTGCTGAAGGCCAACGCGGTACGCTGGACCCGCTCGCGCGCCTGCGGCGCCATCGCCACCACCCCGACGGCCAACAGCGCGCCAACCACCGCGACCGCCAGCAGCCGACGGCCGCCCAGCAACTGCCAGCCGGACAGCAACACGATCACACCGTAGGTGATCCACGAGGCGCGCGAACCGGCCAATACCAGCACCACACCGACCGCCGCTGCGGCGCCCGCCCAGGCCCAGGCATTGCGTCGCCCAAGCGCGAGCAGCAGGAACGGCGACAGACTGGCCAGGGTCTGCCCGAACTTGAGATTGCACGGGCCGAGCGCGCCGCTGAGGCGGTCGACCAGGGCCAGTTCTTCCGCCGTGCACAGGCCATGCCCGCTGATCCATTGCTTGATCTGATCCAGGCCGAAGAACAACGGGCTGCTGCCGAATGCGGCCTGCAGCAGTGCGTCCAGCGTCCACACCCCGCCGATCACCGCAAGGCCGATGAAGGTGCGCCGGCGGCGCTGCGCATTGGCCACCGCGATCGCGCACAACCACATGAAAGGCAGATAGCGCAGATCGGTGGCCGATTTACGCAGCGCGCGCCCCACGTCCACCGCATCAAATGCCGACAACATCTGCGGCAACCAGTACGCGAAGAACAACACACTGGTCAGCGCCCACGCCGCGCCGCTGAGCAAGCGCGTGCCACCACGGAAACGCGCATGCAACAGGCGATACGCAGCGAATAGAGCGCCCAGCGACAGCACCGTTTCGGCCAGCCCGGGCGTGGGCCATAGCGCCACGAACAGAATCACCCACAGCGGTGCCCAGCGACCGGCATCGGGCGTCAACGTGGGCGCGGGTGGGATGGCCTCAGCGGCGGAGTTCGTCATAGACCTTCAAGGTGGCCGACTGCATGGCCTGCAACGTATAGGGGAGCACAGCTGGCGGTGTCGGCGCCTGCTGCAGCATGCCGAGTGCCTGAGTGCTTAGCGCCTGGGCATCGAACGTCGGCACTGCGCCGGCAGGCTGCAGTTCGGCCAGCAACTCGCCGACACCACCGTGTGCCCAGCCCAACACCGGCCGGCCCACCGACAAGGCCTCCACCACGGTGCGGCCGAACGCCTCGGGCTTGCGCGAGAGCTGCAGCACCAGATCGCTGGCCGCATAGGCCTCGGCGATGCGTGCGGTGGGCTCGGTGAAGGCGACCGCCTCGGCCACGCCCAATCTGCCAGCCTCGGCTTCCAGCTCGCGCACATAGGCTTCGCGGCCCGGCTCACGCGCGCCCGGCAGCCACAACCAGGCCGGCACGCCGGCAGCGCGCACGTCGGCCAGCAGTTGCAGGCCGTCGGCATGTCCTTTCAGGCGCGTACCGCGCCCGGGCAGCAGCAGCAAGGGCGCATCGGCCGGCAAACCGGGCAACAGCGTCCGTGCCCACTTGCGCGCACGGTGATCAGGGTGCGGGCGACGCGGAAACTGCGCGATATCAACCCCGCGCGCGATGGTGCGCAAGCGTGCAGTATCGGTCTGCGGATAGTGCGTACACACGTAATCGCGCACCGTCTGCGAGACACAGATCACCCGCTCGCCGTATGTCATCACCGCGCTATAGCGGCTAGGCGAATTGAGCCCGTGCACGGTGGTGACAAAGCGCGGCCGCGTGGCCTGGGGCATGCCGCGCAGCGCGTACCAGCCCAGCCAGGCCGGCAGGCGCGAGCGCGCGTGCACGATGTCGGCACCGAGTTCGGCAAAGAGCCGGCGCAGGCCGACCACATGGCGCAAGGTCAGCAGCGACTTGCGCCCGATCTCCAGAGTGAGATGTTCGCCGCCCGCCTCCAGCAGCGGCTGGACCAGGCGACCGCCGGCCGAGACCACCACGGCGCGGTGGCCGGCACGCACCAGCGCAGCGGCGATTTCCAGGGTGGAGCGCTCGACGCCGCCGGACTGCAGCGCCGGCAGCAGTTGCACCACGGTCAGGCGGTGCATCCGGCCAGGATCAGTCGGCGAGCACGAACAACGCGCCGCAATACGGGCACTTGGCTTCGCAGTTGGGCTCGTCTTCGATCGGCAGATACACGCGCGGATGCGAGTTCCACAGCGCCATCTGCGGCGTCGGGCAGCTCAGCGGCAGATCGCCGCGGTGCACGGTGTAACGCGATTCGGCATTGGCGGGCGCGGTGGCGGTCTGGCTCATGGCGGCACGATCGTAAAGGCAAGGCAGAGCGCGGATTCTAGCAGCCTGCGTGGTGATCGGCCCATTGACCGCGCTGCGTGGGTTGGGGTTGCGATGGTCTCGGCGGGAGGCCGGACGGCGGCGGATGGCGCTGTGGCTGGTCCGGCAACGACCTGCCGCGCCGCCGGCACGGCAGCGCCACGCCACCACGCCGGAACATCGCGCTTATCATCGCTGGGCAATTGCGCATCGGGATCGGATTGGGTGATCTGCAAAGACCGCGCACATCCGTCAACCGTACATGCCCTGCTACGTCGCTAGCTAAGGAGACATCACCACGTGACCTCGCCTGTCGTTCTGCTGCGTCCGCGTGGCTCGTTGTTCTCGATTGCCGTTGTCCTGGCCTGCGCTGCGCCACTGTCTGTCAGTGCGGCGACCGGCTTTTCGAGTTCGTTCGAAGAGGGTGAGCCCTTGCCGGTCGGCGCTGCGGCGGGCGATGTGCAGATTGCGATCGAGACGGGCCCCGCTGCACCGTATGCAGCCAGGCCGAACGCCGGCTACAGCGGTGCGCATGCGTTGCGGTATGACAGCCGTGGTGCAGGTGGGCGATGCACCTTGTTTACCAACGATGCTCTGATCGGTGCCGATACGACGCTGTCGTGGCTGGTGTTGCCGGAAAGTGTGGGCAGCGATCACGTGGCCTCGACCTATGTGTCGTTGGATCTGTTGCTGGACGACGGCACGCGCGTGTCTGCCAGGGCTGCGCGGGATCAACATGGCGTCGCACTTGGTGCACGTGCGCAGGGCGATTCGAAGACGCTGTATCCGCAGCAATGGACGCGCAAGGCGGTACGGCTGGGGGACGTGGCCGCTTTCCGTGGGCGCCGCGTGGTGGCGATCGAATTGGAGGTTGCGCCGCCTGCAGGTGCGACCAGTGCCGGTCGGATCGACGATATCGCCATTGCCGATGTGCCGCTCACTCCTGCAACGCGTCCTTCGGACTGGGTGCTGACCACGCGCGGCACACAGTCAAACGGCACGTTCTCGCGTGGCAATAATTTTCCTGCAACCGCAGTGCCGCATGGCTTCAACTTCTGGACGCCGGTGACCGATGCGGGAACGCTGACCTGGCTGTATCGCTGGAACGAGCACAACGCTGCGGACAACCGCCCGCGCCTGCAGGCGCTGTCGCTCAGCCATCAGCCCAGCCCGTGGATGGGCGACCGCCAGACCTTTCAGGTGATGCCGTCGCTGAGTAAGGGCGCGCCGGAGGCCGATCGCAGCAAGCGCGCCCTGGCCTTCTCGCATGACACCGAAATCGCGCGACCGTATCGCTACGCGGTGCAGTTGGACAACGGAATCCAGGCCGAGATCGCACCGACCGATCATGCAGCGCTGTTCCGCTTTCGCTTCCCGGCGCTGGGCGATGCCAATCTGCTGTTCGACAATGTGGACGCGCGCGGTGGATTGCACCTGGATGCTGCGACACAGACGCTCTCCGGCTACACCGATGTGCGTAGCGGCCTGTCGACCGGCGCGACGCGGATGTATGTCTATGCCAGCTTCGATACGCCATGGAAAACCAGCGGACCGAGCGACACCGGCCGGCCCACCGGTTGGATCAAGTTCGATGCGGGCAGCACGCGGCAGGTGCAGATGCGCATCGCCACTTCGCTGATCTCGCTCGATCAGGCCAGGCGCAACCTTGCGCTGGAGATCGCGCCGCAGGCGACCTTGGAGCAGATCGCCGCGCGTGCGCAGGATGCATGGGATGCATTGCTGGGACGCTTCGAGGTGCCCGACGCCACGACCGACCAGAAGACCACGCTGTATTCCAATCTGTACCGGCTGCATCTGTATCCCAACTCCGGCCATGAAAACGCCGGTAGCAACAGCGCGCCAGACTGGCGTTACGCCAGCCAGAGCAGCTGGTCGGACGACAACATCGACGGCAGCGCGGTGCGCAGTTTTGCGCCAATCCGCGATGGCCGGGTCTATGTCAACAACGGCTTGTGGGACACCTTTCGCACCGCGTGGCCGGCGTACGCCTTGTTCGCGCCCGACGCTGCCGGTGCGCTGGTGCAAGGCTTTCTGGAGCAGTCGCGCTCAGGCGGCTGGGTGGCGCGCTGGTCGTCACCGGGGTATGCCGATCTGATGGTCGGCACCAGTTCCGACGTGGCCTTTGCCGATGCCTGGCGCAAGGGCGTGCAGGGCTTCGACCCGGCCGAGGCATACGTTGCCGCACGCAAGAACGCGACCGTGGTGGCACCCGACAGGCACGTCGGCCGCAAGGGCATGGCGCGTTCGACCTTTCGCGGTTATGCCGATACCGACACGCACGAAGGCATGTCGTGGTCGATGGAAGGCGCGCTCAACGATTTCGGTATCGCCAACATGGCCGAGGCGCTGGCCGGGCAGGCGGAAACGGCCACGGCGCGCGAGCGTTATACGACCGAGGCGCAGTATTTCCGTCAGCGTGCGGCGGGCTATTCGGCGTTGTTCGATCCGGCGACCGGGTTCTTCCAGGGCCGCACACCGGACGGCCACTGGCGCGTGGACGCGGCACGGTACGACCCGCGCGTGTGGGGCCACGATTACACCGAGTCCAGCGGCTGGACGTTTGCGTTCACCGCACCGCACGATGGCGAAGGCCTGGCGGCGCTGTATGGAGGACGTGCGGGTCTGGCAGCGAAACTGGATACGTTCTTTGCCACCCCCGAGACCGCCGAGGCCCGGTTCGCCGGCTCCTACGGCACCACCATTCACGAGATGACCGAAGCGCGCGACGTGCGCATGGGCATGTATGCGCATAGCAACCAGACCGCGCACCATATCCCGTGGATGTATCTGTACGCCGGGCAGCCGTGGAAGACGCAGCGCATCACCCGCGAGATCCTGGCGCGCCTGTACCTGGGCAGCGAGATCGGCCAGGGCTATCCCGGCGATGAGGACAACGGCGAAATGTCGGCGTGGTATCTGTTCGCGGCACTGGGCCTGTATCCGTTGCGCATGGGCGCGCCGGAATACGTGATCGGCTCACCGCTGTTCAAGCATGCCAGCGTGCGGTTGCCCGATGGCGGGACGCTGACGGTCAATGCGTCGCAAAATTCGCCGCAGAACGTGTACGTGCAATCGCTCAAGGTCAACGGAAAGCCCTGGCGCAAGACCTGGTTGCCACATGCGGACACCGCCAATGGCGCGACACTGGACTTCGTGATGGGGCCGACGCCTTCGCGCTGGGGCACCGGGCATGACGATGTGCCGCCGTCATTGACTGCGCCTGGGGAGCGCCCTGCCCCGCTGCAGGATCTGCTCGGAAACACTGCGCGCATCACGCTGGACGATGATGGCGATGTCGCTGCGTTGCATGACGACGATGCGGGAACGGTCGCTGCAGTTGCATCGACATCGACGCTGACGTTCAGCGGCATTACGCCCGGCACGCCGACGCTCTACACACTGACCAGCGGCAATACGGCGATTTCTGCAGGTGGGTGGACGTTGGAAGCCCGTGCGGCTGGTGGTGCGTGGACGATGATTGATCAGCGTCGTGATGAAACGTTCGATTGGCCGTTGCAGACGCGGCCGTTTCGGATCGCTCGGCCTGGAGCGTATGTGGAATATCGACTGCGCTTCAGCGCGCCTGCGAAAGTGCAGCTGGCGGAGCTCGAGTTGCTGGGTGTGAAGCCTGCGGTGCGTTAAGGCTGGCGCTGTCCGCGATCCATCGTCGCGTTGTCATGGCATGACGATTTGCCGCACTCAGACAGGCGCAGGTTGCGCTCGCGCAGTTGTGGAGCACAGGCTCTGCTGCTGTCATCGAGAATCGCGCAGGCCACGGAAAACAAGACGGAGAATTCGCTTGCCTTGACTAAGTCATGTCGACGACGCGCCAAGGCGGCAGCGTGGCCGGGGATTGGCGGAGACACGGATGTGCCGCGCGGCGAGTCAGACAGGATGTCTGACCGAGCCGAAGAGCCGATTCCCGGACGCGCTGGCGCCCTCACAGAAGCCAGCGACTGACAGCCGCGTGCTTGGCACTAACCGGAGGAACCGTACCCTCACCCCAACCCCTCTCCCGGGGGGAGAGGGGCTTTCGAGCATTGCTTGCTCAGCCGTCGCTTTTCATGGCCTCGGCCGCTGCCTTTCCTATCGTTGCTTTATCAGCAACCGATCTCTCAACCATTCCCCTTATCGGCTATCGCTTTTTCGGCATCGCGCTGCTTGCGGATCTGCGCATCCACCGCCGCGATCGCCGTCATGTTCATCACACGGCGCGAGGTGGCGCTGGTGGTGAGGATGTGCACCGGCTTGGAAATGCCCATCAGGATCGGCCCGATCGCCACGCCGTCGGTGAACACGCGCACCAGGTTGTAGGCGATGTTGGCCGCTTCCAGGTTCGGCAGCACGAACAGGTTGGCGCGGCCCTTGAGCGTGCTGTTGGGCATGATCTGCTTGCGCAGCGCTTCGTCCCAGGCGGTGTCGCCCTGCATTTCGCCGTCGATGTTGAGCTCGGGCTTGCGCTTGAGCAGTGCTTCGCGCACCGCACGCATCTTCAAGGCATCGCGCGAATCGTGGCTGCCGAAGTTGGAATGCGACAGCAGCGCGATGTTGGGCTCGATGCCGAACAGCTTGAGGCGATACGCGGCCTGCAATGTGGCCTCCACCACTTGTTCGACCGTCGGGTCTTCCTGCACATGCGTATCCAGGAAGAAGAACACGCCCAACTGGTTGATCACCCCGGTCATCGCCGAGGTGGAGCTCACGCGCGGTTCCAGCGGGATCACGCTGCGCGCGTAGCCCAGCTTCTTGTGGAAGCGGCCGACCACGCCGGACAGCATCGCATCGGCCTCGCCGCGCGCCACCATCACTGCGGCAATCAGGGTCGGACGCGAGCGCATCAACTCCTTGGCGGCGGTGACGGTCACGCCACGACGTTCGGTCAGTGCGTGGTAATACTGCCAGTATTCGTTGAAGCGGGGATCGTCGAGGATATTGGTGATCTCGAAATCCACCCCGGCGGTCAGGCGCAGGCCCATGCGCTCGATGCGCGCCTCGATGACGTCCGGGCGGCCGATCAGGATCGGGAACGCCAGGCCTTCGTCGACCACGTTCTGCACCGCGCGCAGCACCACTTCCTCCTCGCCCTCGGCATACACCACGCGCTGCTTGTCGGCGCGCGCGCGGTCGTAGACCGGCTTCATCATCAGGCTGGTGCGATAGACGAACTGGCCGAGCCTGTCGCGGTAGGCCTCCATGTCGTCGATCGGGCGCGTGGCCACGCCCGAATCCATCGCCGCCTGCGCAACGGCGGACGACAGCTCCACCAGCAGGCGCGGGTCCAGCGGACGCGGAATCAGGTATTCCGGGCCGAAGCTCGGGGTCTCGCCGCCGTAGGCCGCGCCCAGGTCGGAGGCCTCGCGCCGCGCCATCGCCGCAATCGCCTTGACGCAGGCGATCTTCATTTCCTCGTTGATGCCGGTGGCACCCACGTCCAGCGCGCCGCGGAACAGGTACGGGAAACACAGCACGTTGTTGATCTGGTTCGGATAGTCCGACCGGCCGGTACCGATGATGCAATCCGGGCGCACCGCCTTGGCCGCTTCCGGGGTGATTTCCGGGTTGGGATTGGCCAGCGCGAAGATCACCGGCTGGCGCGCCATCGTGGCGACCATTTCCGGCTTGAGGATGCCGGCCGCCGACAGGCCCAGGAAGATGTCCGCGCCCTCGACGATCTCGGCCAGCGTGCGCTTGTCGGTGTCGCGTGCGTAGCGCTGCTTGTCCGGGTCCAGATCGGTGCGGCCGGTGTGGATCACGCCGTCGCGGTCCAGCGCCAGGATGTTCTCCGGCTTCAGGCCCAGCGAGACCAGCATGTTGACGCAGGAAATACCCGCCGCGCCCATGCCGGTGGTGGCCAGCTTGACCTCTTCGATCTTCTTGCCGGTGACCACCAGCGCGTTGAGCACGGCGGCGCCGACGATGATCGCGGTGCCGTGCTGGTCGTCATGGAACACCGGGATGTTCATGCGCTCGCGCAGCTTGCGCTCGACGATGAAGCACTCCGGCGCCTTGATGTCTTCCAGGTTGATGCCGCCGAAGGTCGGCTCCAGGCTGGCGATGATGTCCACCAGCTTGTCCGGGTCGTTCTCGTTGATCTCGATGTCGAACACGTCGATGCCGGCGAACTTCTGGAACAGCACGCCCTTGCCTTCCATCACCGGCTTGGACGCCAGCGGGCCGATGTTGCCCAGGCCCAGCACCGCGGTGCCGTTGGTGATCACCGCCACCAGATTGCCGCGCGCGGTGAGCTCGCTGGCCTGGGTGGGTTCTTCGACGATCGCCTCGCAGGCGAAGGCCACGCCCGGCGAATACGCCAGCGACAGATCGCGCTGGGTCAGCATCGGCTTGGTCGCGGTGACCTTGATCTTGCCGGCCGGCTGCTGGCGGTGGTAGTCGAGGGCGGCCTGTTTGAAGTCGTCGTTGGACATCGGCTGTGTGGGTCTCGAAGGCGCAGGAGGGCTGAATTCTACCCTCCTGCCTGAACAAGGGCCTGTCGCGCAGCTGTCAGCGCGGCAGGGAAATCGCATGCTGCAGCGCGTCGCGCACTGCGGCCAGGGTCTGGCTTAAAGCGAAAACGGCCCTGCATCCCGCCGGCAGTGCCGACGGAAGACAGGGCCGCAGGAAGCATCAGCGCGCGCTGATCGGGGCGACGACGTCGGTCGAGGCCACCGGCGCCTGCAACGGTGGCGAGCCGCCATCCAGCACCAGCTTCAACTGGTCGCGATCCAGCGCATTTTCCCAGCGCGACACCACCACCGTGGCGACCGCATTGCCGATGAAGTTGGTCAGCGAGCGGCACTCGCTCATGAAGCGGTCCACGCCCAGGATCAGCGCCATGCCGGCCACCGGCACGTCCGGCACCACCGACAGCGTGGCCGCCAGGGTGATGAAGCCGGCACCGGTCACGCCGGCCGCGCCCTTGGAGCTGAGCATCGCCACCGCCAGCAGGGTGATCTGCTGGCCCAGGCTCAGGTCCACGTTGGTGGCCTGGGCGATGAACAAGGCGGCCAGGGTCATGTAGATGTTGGTGCCATCCAGATTGAACGAATAGCCGGTCGGCACCACTAGGCCCACCACCGACTTCTCGCAGCCGGCCTTTTCCATCTTCTCCATCAGCGAGGGCAGCGCCGACTCCGACGAGGAGGTGCCCAGCACCAGCAGCAGTTCGGCCTTGAGATAACGGATCAGCTTGAGCACCGAAAAGCCGCACAGGCGACAAACAATGCCCAGGATCACCAGCACGAAGAACAGCGAGGTCACATAGAACGAGCCCACCAGCCAGGCCAGATTGACCAGCGATTCCACCCCGTACTTGCCGATGGTGAAGGCGATCGCACCGAACGCACCGATCGGCGCGGCCTTCATCAGCATGTGCACCAGGCGAAACACCGGCGCGGTCAGCGCTTCCAGGAAGCTCAGCACCGGGCGGCCACGTTCGCCGACCAGGGCCAGCGCAATGCCGAACAGCACCGCCACGAACAGCACCTGCAGGATGTTGCCATCGACGAACGCGCTGACCAGCGTGGCCGGGATGATGTCCATCAAAAAGCCGACCAGGCTCAGCTCGTGCGATTTCTGCACGTAGGTGTTGACCGCGCTCTGATCCAGCTCGGCCGGGTTGATGTTCATGCCGGCACCGGGCTGCACCACGTGTGCCACGATCATGCCCACGATCAACGCCAGCGTGGAGAAGAACAAAAAGTAGGCCATCGACTTGGCGAAGACCCGTCCCACCGTCTTGAGGTGGGTCATGCCGGCGATGCCGGTGACGATGGTCAGGAAGATCACCGGGGCAATGATCATCTTCACCAGCTTGATGAAGGCGTCGCCCAACGGCTTGAGGCTTTCGGCGAAGGCCGGCTCGAAATGGCCGAGCAAGGCACCCAGGACGATCGCCACCACCACCTGGAAGTACAGCTGGCGGTAGAAGGGGACGGACGCCGGCAACGGGCCGGCAGGCTTGCTGATGTGCATGACACCACTCCGAGGGAACAAAGAGGGCGCCTGAGCAGGCACCCGGTGCACGCATTCTGGCCGCACGTCACAGCCAGGGCCGATAGCCCATTGGTACTACGCACTGTCCGCGGGCTGAACGCCGTCTTACACTTCAGCGGCGCCACCGCCGGCCGTTAATTTCGTTTAACACAGACAACGATTCCCTGTGCGTTCGATGCCCGGAACCTGCGCGCTTGCTGAAGCTGTTCATTGCGACCGCCATGGCAGGACGCCCGGCCCCTTCTCATTGCCGAAGATCATTCCTATGCGCCTCAATCCGCTCGTTCTTGCGTTGGCCATCGCCGCCGCGCCCGCTGCCGCCAATGCGGCCACCTCGATCGAAAACTGGCCGACCAAGTACACCTTCGGTGATGGCACCGAGCTGGGTCTGACCGGCAACTACGCCTACGACGACAACAACTTCTCCGGCGACGACCGTCTGGAAGACCGCACCGACTTCCGCCGCAAGGAGTTCGGCGCCACCCTCAAGAAGAAGGGCGCCTACGACGCCATGGTGTATTTCGACTTCGAAGCCAAGCTGTGGCTGGACGTGTTCTTCCGCTTCGAGACCAAGGCGCTGCTGGGCCAGGATTACGGCCGCGTGCGGCTGGGCTACATGAAGGTGCCGGTGGGTCTGGAAGCGGTGCAGAGCTCGCGTGCGGGCAGCTTCATGGAGCTGGGCCTGCCGGTGCAGGCGGTGTTCCAGGGCCGCCGGACCGGTGTGGAGTGGACCCTGGAGCGTCAGCAGTACCTGCTGCAGGCCGGCGCGTACGGCGGCCAGGATCTGCAGGGCGACAACCCGGGCACCACCCAGGCCGTGCATGCGGCATGGACCCCGTTCAAGGCCGAAGGCGACGTGCTGCACCTGGGCATCGCCGGCTCGGTGGAAAACCCGCGCGGCTTCAGCGACGGCCGCGGCGTCTCGTTCAGCCCGCGCGTGCGCCTGCGCGCCCGCCCGGAAGCCGGCCTGACCGACGTGCGTCTGATCGACACCGGCACCATCCTCGATGTGGACCACGTGATCCGCACCGGCGTGGAAGCGGTCTGGATCCATGGGCCGTTCTCGCTGCAGAGCGAAGCGCTGCGTGCCGAAGTGGCGCGTAACAACAACCTGCCGCACTTCATCGCGCAGGGCCAGTACCTCTACGGCACCTGGTCGCTGACCGGCGAGTCGCGCAGCTATGCCGGCGGCGTCCCGGGCAACATCAAGCCGGCGCACGACTACGGCGCGGTCGAGCTGACTGCCCGCTACAGCCGTCTGAATCTGGAAGACAACAACGTCCACGGCGGCCGCCAGCACGACACCACCATCGGTGCCAACTGGTACCTCACCAGCCACTTCAAGATGCAGGCCAACTACAGCTGGGTGGATTCCTCGCGCAATGGCGTGCATGAGACCCCGCACGTGATGGAACTGCGTGCGCAGGTGCAGTTTTAAGCGCTGTTGAGCAGATGCAACGCGGGCCTGGTTGGCCGCGCGTTGTCTTGGTTGGCCGCTTCAACGCGGTGATGCTGTAACGCACACCAGCGTGTGTGCCTATGCGGCCGCATCCTTCCGAGGATGCGGCCGCAGTCGTTTGTCGGGGGCTCGTTTGGTGGTCATGCGGGGCGGTCGTCGGTGCGGATATCCGCGGCGACAGCTGCACGATGTACCAGCGCACCGCCATACTTGCCGCATGTACGCCTCGCAACGCCGCCGCCTGCTGTTCACGCTGTCCATCGTATTGGGCGGCATGTTGGTGGCCATGTTCGCGGCCGGGCATTTTGTCGAGCAGAACCCCTTGCGCGACGAAAGCGCCACCGTGCGGCGTCAGCTGCGGCTGTATGCACAAGCCTTGCAGCAGCGTATCGATCGCTATCGCACCTTGCCGCAGATTCTGGCGCTGGACCCGGAGCTGCGCGCTGCGGTGTCCGGGCCGTTGTCGGCCGCGCAGGTGGAACAGCTCAACGCCAAACTCGAACGCGCCAACAACGTCACCCAATCGTCCACGCTGACGGTGATCGACCGCAGTGGTATCGCGTTGGCGGCCAGCAACTGGCGCGCGCCGCGCAGCAATGTGGGCGTGGACTACGCGTTCCGCCCTTATTACCAGCAGGCACTGGCCACCGGCAGCGGCAGCTTTTACGGCATCGGCATGACCACCAGCGAGCCGGGGTATTTCCTGTCGCAGGCCATCGTCGACTCTGCCGGCCAGGTGCAGGGCGTGGTGGTGATCAAGATCGCGCTGGCCGCACTGGAACGCGAATGGCTGCAGACCCCGGACATCGTGCTGGCCTCCGATGCGCACGACGTGGTGTTTCTGGCCAGCCGCCCCGAGTGGCGCTACCGCATGCTGGCACCGCTCAGCCTGCGCGATCGCAGCGAATTGCAGAGCACCCGCCAGTACGCCGACCAGGGATTGCTACCGTTGCAGCGCCGGCTGATCGAGCAGACCGGCAACGGCGGCGTATTGGCCGAGGTCCGCGAGCCAGCGCTCGCCGGCCCGGTGCTTTGGCAGACTCTGGAAGTGCCCGAAAGCGGCTGGCGCCTGCATCTGCTGCACGACACCCGCGCCAGCGCAGCCGCCGGCCGCGCCGCTGCGATTGCCGCCGCCGGTGCATGGCTGGCACTGGCCTTGCTGTGGCTGTTCGTGCAGCAACGACGGCGGCTGGCGGCCTTGCGTCAGCGCAGCCGGGACGAACTGGAAACACTGCTGCAACAACACGCCGAAGAACTTCGCACCGCCCAGGATGGCGTGGTCACCGCCGCGCAGCAGGCCAATGCCGGCTTGAGCCGCAGCCTGGAACACCTGCCGCAAGGCGTGGTGGTGATCGACGATGCGCTCAATCTGGTGGCGTGGAATTCGCGCTATGTCGAGCTGTTCCGCTTCCCGCCGGAGTTGCTCAAGATCGGCCGCCCGATCGAAGACCTGTTCCGCTTCAACGCACGCCGCGGCCTGCTTGGTCCGGGGCCGATCGAAGCGGCCATCGAGCGCCGTTTGAACCACTTACGCAGCGGCAAACCGCATATGCGCGAGAGCGAGAAGGAAGACGGCACGGTGCTGGAAATCCGCGGCAACCCGCTGCCCGATGGCGGCTTCGTCACCAGTTACGCCGACATCACCAGCTACAAGAACGCCGCGCGCGAACTGCGCTCGTTGGCCGACGCGCTGGAACACCGCGTGGCCGAACGCACCCGCGACCTGGCCGCCGCCAAGCGCGAGGCCGAGAGCGCCAACCGCTACAAGACCCGCTTCGTCGCCTCGGCGGTGCACGACCTGCTGCAGCCGCTCAACGCCGCGCGCATGTTCGTCTCGGTGTTGCGCGGGCAGGTGCGCGAGACCGGCAGCGCACGTGTGGTCGACAACATCGAAGGCGCGCTGGCCGCGCAGGACGCCATCCTCAACAGCCTGCTGGATATCTCGCGGCTGGAAGCGGGCAGCCTGAAAACCCAGGTGCGCGATTTTGCCATCGCCCCGCTGCTGGAAACGCTGGCACGCGAGTTCGGGATCCTGGCCGAAGACCGCGGCCTTGTGCTGGATTGGGTGCCCACCTCGGCGGTGGTGTTGAGCGATGAAAACCTGCTGCGGCGCATCCTGCAGAACTTTCTCTCCAATGCCATCCGCTATACCCCGCGTGGGCGGGTGCTGATCGGCTGCCGTCGCCGCGGCGGCTGGCTGCGCATCGAAGTGCACGATCAAGGGCCCGGCATTCCCGAAACACTGCAGCATGAAATCTTCGAAGAATTCCGCCGCCTGGACGATGGCGTGGCCAACGATCGCGGCGCCGGTCTGGGGCTTGCCATCGTCGAACGCATCGGCCGCCTGCTCGGTCACCGCATCGGTCTGCATTCCACGCTGGGGAGCGGCAGCGTATTTTCGGTCACGCTGCCGCTGGGCGAGCGTGCCGCCATCGCCAAGCAATTGCCGCCGCCCACCACCACTGCAGAAAACGCCAACGACCCGATCCTGCACGGCTGCCGCGTCTGGTGCGTGGACGATGAGCCACGCGTGTGCGAAGCCACGCGCGTCTTGCTCGAACGCTGGGAATGCCGGGTGGATTTTGCCGGTGGCCCCGACGATGCACTGGCCGCCGCCAACGCCGACGATGTGCCGGAACTGCTGTTGCTGGACGTGCGCATGGGCGAGCACTACGGCCCCATCTTGCTGCCGCAGTTGGTGCAACGCTGGCAACGCGAACCGCGCGTGATCCTGGTCACCGCAGAACCGGATCCGGCACTGCGCGAACACGCACTGGATCTGGGTTGGGGCTTTCTGTCCAAGCCGGTGCGGCCGCCGGCACTGCGCGCGCTGATGACGCAGATGCTGTTGCGACGCGGGTGAGCTGCGCAATCGGACGCATCGACAAGCAGGTGAGGCCTGCGGTTCGGGCGTAGTCGCCTACTGCTGAAAGGCCAAACGCTATCGTGCCACTGCACGCATCTTGTGCAGCGATTTCGTGGCCCTGCGCGGTCTGGGCGAAGGTTCGCCGGATCGTTTCAGCGTACCGAAGTGCGTGCCATTTCAAGCGTGCCTTCGCGATGGCGCTACAGTGCTTGCGCGTGTGTTGCTGCTCACGTCTCCATCGTGCATACCTCACCTGCCGATTTTTCTCCCCAGGACATTGGAGCCCACATGTTCAGGCCTGCCTCTGTGATGTTGGCCGCGTTGCTTGCCGCAGGCTGCGCGGCGGATCTGCCCGTGCAGGCGGCCACGCCATCGGCGACAATGCAGCCCTCCGGCCCGGTGCGCGCGGACATGGACCCATACACGCTGCAGACCCTGGACCGCGTGCTGCATCTGGCATCCACGCATCGCGGCCTGAGCCCGGGACATCTGATCAAACTGCTCTCGGCGGAATTTCTCGGCACGCCGTATCAGGCCAACATGCTGCAGGGCTCGGCCACCACGCCGGAGCGGCTGATCATCGACTTCAGGGGTCTGGATTGCTTCACCTATCTGGACTATGTCGAAGCGGCGCGCCACGCCCATTCGCAGCAGGACTTCGTCGATCGCGTGATCCTCACCCGCTACGTCGATGGCGTCATCGGCTTCACCTCGCGCAAGCATTTCTTTTCGGACTGGGTCGCACGCCCCTACCCGCTTGCCGACGACATCACCGCAACGCTCAGCGCCAGCGCCGCGCGCGTGGACAAGACGCTCAATCTCAAAGCCGACGGCAGCAACTATCTGCCCGGATTACCGCTGGTGCAGCGGACCATCACCTATATCCCCGCCGCCGATGTGGACAGCACGGTGGTCCGGCAACTGCGCACCGGCGACTATGTGGGCAGGTACTCGCCGGCGCCTGGGCTGGATGTCAGCCATGTCGGCATCTTCGTCATGACCGACCGGGGCCCGGTGTTGCGCAATGCCTCATCGCGCCCGGAGAACGAAAAAGTGGTGGACTCGCCGTTCATGGAGTACGTCGCCCGCACGCAGGGCATCGTGGTCTACCGGCCCAGGCCCTGACATCGGTTGTGGTGCGCACAACAGCCGTTCCGGCGGCGATCGTCGTTTCAATCTGATCCGCACGGCAAGCGCATTGTCGGAACCGCCTTGTGTCAGTGGGATGGACGAGCGACAGCCCCGTCGCCCACTCCAGCGCGCGCTGCGCGATCGTGCGATGCCAGCGCAGCGCGCAGATCCGCAAGATCGCCGCTCGGCGATCGCACGGAAGTCGGCGCGACGCCTGTACGCGCGCATCCGGCCGGCAGCGTGCCGGTCACCAGGACGACGGCACCTGCTAGAATATCGAGAACGATTCCCATTTGACTTTCACTTTGCGTCGCGGTGCATCTCTCGTGCGCCGTCCGCGCCCTGGAGTTCCTCACTCGATGAAGCTTCCCGCCCATGGATCGGCCGGCATGCCGCTCGTTGCCACGCTCTGCCTGCTCGCCTCTGCCACCGCGTCCGCGCAATCGGATGTCACCGATACGCTGGATACGGTGGTGGTCGCCGCCTCGCGCTCCAACATGACCGTGGCCGAGTCGCCGCAGACGGTGCTGATCATCGACAAGGCACAGATCCAGCAGCAGCTGACGATCTCCAGCAACTCCTCCGACGTGCTCGCCAACCTGATTCCCTCGTACACGCCCAGCCGCGGCAAGATGAACGGCAGCGGCGAAACCCTGCGTGGGCGCACGCCGTTGATCCTGATCGACGGCGTGCCGCAGTCCAACCCGATCCGCCCCACCGGGCGCGAAGCGCACACCATCGACTATGCGATGGTCGAGCGCATCGAAGTGATCCAGGGTGCCAACGCGATCAACGGCCTGGGCGCCACCGGCGGCACCATCAACATCATCACCCGGCGTCCGCAGGATGGTGAACTGAACCAGCACGTCGACGTGCAGGCCACCGCGCCCACCTCGGAAACGCGTGCGGAAACCGCAAGCGTCGAGACCCGTTACCGCGTGGACGGCCGCACGGACAAGCTCGATTACCTGTTCTCGGCCAGCTACAGCGACCAAGGCCTGTATGTGGACGGACAAGGCCGGCCGATCGGTGCCGACAACACCCAGGGCGACCTGATGACGTCCAAGAGTTACGACGTACTGGCCAAGCTCGGCTACGCGCTCACCGACGCGCAGCGCCTGAGCGTCAGCGTCAACCGCTACCGCATCAAGAACGACAACGACTACATCGGCATCGCCGGCAACCGTGCGCAAGGCCTGCCCACCACCTCGGTGCGCGGCACGCCGCAAGGCACTGCGCCCTGGAACGATGTGCTGACCTCCAGCCTGTCGTACACCCACGACGATCTGGCCGGCATGCAGCTGAGCGCGATGGTGTTCAACCAGGAATTCGAAGGGCTGTTCGGTGCCGACAATTCGTCCACGTTCCAGGATCCACGTATCGCTCCGGTCGGCAGTTTGTACGACCAATCGCGTTCGGTCGCCTCCAAGTGGGGCAGCAAGATCAGCCTGACCAAGGACGACCTGCTCGACGGCCGGCTCAAGCTCACCGGCGGCGTCGACCTGCTGGCCGACACCGGCAAGCAGGATCTCTACGGCACCGGGCGCACCTATGTGCCCGAGTCGGACTACCGCAACCTGTCGCTGTTCGTGCAGGGCGAATACAAACTGCTGCCCGAGCTGACCCTGCACGCCGGCGTGCGCCGCGAAGAAGCCGAGTTGAAGATCGACAGCTACCAGACGCTGTGGCGCTACAACCGGGTCGCTGTCGAAGGCGGCACGCTCGACTTCAACCAGACCCTCTACAACGCCGGCCTGGTCTATACGCCGGTCGAGGGTATGAGCTTTTTCACCAGCTATTCCGAAGGTTTCGGCATGCCGGACGTGGGCCGCGTGCTGCGCGCGATCAACACGCCAGGCACGCGCGTGGCCAGCCTGAGCACGCTGGAGCCGATCCTGACCAAGAGCGTGGAAGCCGGCACCCGCCTCACGCGCGGCGCCTTCGATGCGGACCTGAGCTACTTCCAGTCCAACTCGGATCTGGGCACGCGCGTGGTTCCGATCAATGGCGCCTTCATGATGAGCCGCGAAAAGACCCGCGTGCAGGGCGTGGACGCCAGCCTGGGCTATCGCCTGGATGCGGCGCATCGCCTGCGCCTGTCGTACGCGTACACGCGTGGCCGCTACGACAGCGACAACGATGGGCAACTGGACGCCCGCCTGGATGGGCTCAACGTGGCGCCCAATCGGGTGATTGCCTCGTGGTCGGCGCAGTGGACACCGAAGTTCTCCTCGTTCGTGCAGGCCCAGCATGCCTTCAACCAATCCTTCGACGAGGCCGACAAGCGCTTCAGCGGCTACACGCTGGTGGATGCGACGTTCAACTACGCGTTGCCGCGCGGTGCAGTGCGCATGGGTGTGTCCAATCTGTTCGACAAGCAGTACATCACCTACTACTCGCAATCGGCCCTGGTCGAACCGCTGCGCTACTTCGCCGGGCGCGGCCGTACGTTTACGCTGGGTTATTCGCTGGATTTCTGATGGCGTCGCGTGACTGTCGGCAGCTTGCGCACGATATGCCTGCGTAAGCGTGATGCTGCGCCTGGATATCGAGTCGTAGCGTCGTTTAGATGCGATCAAAAGCTTGGTGAGTCGAGTGCGCGGTGCCCTCGCCGCCCGCGGGACACGCCGTGAACCCGTCCCTGGGGGCTCGGTGCCGGCATCCATGCCGCCACACGGTCCCGCAATCGGCGAGGGCACCGCACCAGAGAGTTGCTCGGCTGCTTTTCTTAAAAGCTTTTCCGTTGCTCGGCCTGTGTTGGGAACATGATCGGACGCGTCGTATCCGAACAACGCACGTCGTGCATTGCCTGTACCTTGCACACCGACCATCTCGACAGGTCATTGCCCGCCCACCGTCGCGGGACCTTACGCGGCATGGATGCCGCGTAAGAGCTTACAGGGACGTACTTGCAGCGTGTCCCGCGATGGTGGGCGGGCAAGGGCCCTGCAGCGAAGTCGCAGATCCTGGCGTCTTGGTCGCTCACTCGCCGCCCAGCAGGGCGCACCCCTGCCTGTCTGTGATACTCCCGCCCAGTGCGGGCCGTGCGAGCGCTGCGCGCGTGTTAGTCGGCGCATTGCAATCAACGTAGCAATGCGCCATGCACATCGCATGCAAGGCCTTGTCTTGCACGATGGTGCTGCGTGGACGATTCGGACAATCAGGCAAGGATGCCGGATAACCAGGCTCACGCTGACTCACCGGCCCGCGGCACAGTGCATCGCATGACGCACGACGCCATTACCGGGAGAACCAACGCATGAGTCGAACATTTTCGCTGGACCGCTATCGCTTACTCGGCCGCTCCGGGCTGCGTGTTTCGCCGCTGTCGCTGGGCACCATGACCTTCGGCGAACAATGGGGCTGGGGGGCAGACGCGGATGAATCCAGGCGCATCTTCGATGCCTATGTGGACCGTGGCGGCAACTTCATCGACACCTCGGTCAATTACACCAATGGCGGCTCCGAGCGCATTCTGGGCACGCTGATCAAGGACTGCCGCGAACGCATCGTGTTGGCGACCAAGTTCACCATGTCGCGCGATGCGGACAACATCAATGCCGGCGGCAATCATCGCCTCAATCTGATCCGCTCGGTCGAGACCAGCCTGCGACAGTTGGACACCGATCGCATCGATTTGCTGTATCTGCATGCCTGGGATTTCACCACCTCGCCGGAGGAAGTGATGCGCGGTCTGGACCATCTGGTCCAATCGGGCAAGGTGCTCTACCTCGGCATCTGCAACACCCCGGCCTGGCGCGTGGCGCAATTGCAGACACTGGCCGATCTGCGCGGCTGGTCGCCCCTGGTGGCGCTGCAGATCGAATACAGCCTGGTCGAACGCAGCGTCGAACACGAGTTACTGCCAATGGCACGCGCACTGGGCCTGGGCGTGCTGCCATGGTCGCCACTGGGCGGCGGCATCCTGACCGGCAAATACAGCCGCACCGCGCTCTCCGACGACAACGCGGCCGAGGTTTCGACCAGCCGCAAGGGCGTGATCGCCTCGACCGGGCATCTCAACGCACGCTCGCTGGAGATCGCCGATGTGGTCGGCACCATCGCCGACGAACTGGGCGCCTCGCGTTCGCAGGTGGCGCTGGCCTGGACCTTGCGCCATCCAGCCGTGGTCTCGCCGGTGATGGGCGCACGCACGCTGCAACAGGCCGAAGACAATTTCGGTGCGCTGGAGATCGTCTTGAGCGACGAACAACTGGCGCGACTGGATCAGATCAGCGCGTTGCCGCCGATCTTTCCACAGCGTTTCATCGGCCGACCGATGGCACAGCAACTCATCTACGGCGCCCACAAGGTGCAGTTACGCAGTTGATGGATGCATCGCCATGGCAGATTCCTCGGCAGCGATGAACTTCCTCACGTGGAATGATCTTTCACCGACAACGGCACGACCGATCTACCCGTCGCGTCATCCCGCGTTCGCATCGCCGTTCTGCACGGCGCTGCGTCCCAGCGCGCCATGGTCATCGCAACACACGATGCAGCACACGATCACCAGGAGCACTCAGCCCTCGCCTTCCGGCTCCAGCGCCTTGACCAGTACCGCCGCTTGCGTGCGGCTGTAGCAATCCAGCTTCTTCAGGATCGCGGTGACGTGCACCTTGACGGTGTTTTCGGCCAGACCCAGCTCGTGCGCGATCTGCTTGTTGAGCAGGCCGTCGGCCAGGCTCAGCAGCACGCGAAACTGTTGCGGGGTGAGCTGGGCGAGTTTGGAGGCCAGTTGCGCGTCGGCCTCGGAGCGCTCGGCGGTCATCGGCGGGAACCAGGTACCGCCCTCCAGCACGCTGGCCACCGCGGTACCGATCGATTCGGCCGGGGTGGATTTGGGAATGAAGCCGGCCGCGCCGAACTGCTGCGCGCGCCGGATCACGCGTGGGTGATCGTTGGAGGAGATCACCACCACCGGGATGTCCGGGTGCTCGCCACGCACATGCAACAGCGCCGAGAAGCCGCGCGCGCCCGGCATCGCCAGGTCCAGCAGCACCAGCTCGGCTTGCGGATGCGAGCGCAGCATGGCGCTCAGCGTGGCGGCGCTGGAGGCCTCCACCACATCGGCCTGCGGCAAGGTCTGCTGCAGCACGTGGATCACGGCGGCACGGAACAGCGGGTGGTCGTCGGCGACGAGGATGGTGAGATCGGCCATGCGCCAAGTCTGGCACATGGTTGCGACCGATGCCGCGCGCTAGCGCGGCGGCTGCGTGCTGGCGCGCCAGGCGTCCAGGAACTGCCGGCGCTTGAGCTTGTCCAGATACACCAGCAGGCCCGGGCCCAGCGGGATCGGGCGGAACGGCGGTTGCGCCGAGCCACCACGCCCACCGGCGGCCGGCAGGATCGGCATCAATCGCGCCTCGCGCGAGAGCACCTGCTGGCCGCGTGGCGAAAGCAGATAGTCGAGGAATCTGCGCGCCTCTGGCGCATGCGGCGCGGTCTTGGGGATCACTGCGGTGCGCAGCGCCACCAGCGTGTAGTCCTGCGGCTGCACGATGCCCAGCGGGGCGCCGGCATCGATGCGCGTCTGCGCGTATGAGCCCAGCACGTTGTAGGCCAGCAGCAGCTCGCCACGGCTGACGCGGTCGAGCAAGGTGCCGGTGCGTTCGTCCAGCCTGACCTGGTTCGCGCCCAACGCGGCCAGCAGCGCGCCGGCGATGCTGCCGACCTGCCCGTCCTGGGTGGCGAACAGATAGCCCACGCCGCTGCGCTCGACATCGTAGGTGCCGACCCGGCCGCGCAGCGGCGCATCGGGCGCGCGCAACAAGGCCAGCAGTTGCCGGCGTGTGCGCGGCACACGCGCGGCCGCCAGCTTGCGCGTGTTGTAGACGATGGCCACCGGCTCGTAGCTGATGCCGAACACTTCGTGCCGCCACTGCGCCCACGCCGGCAACGCTTCGGTCTGTGCGGAGCGGTGCGCGAGCGCGTGACCGTCGTTCACCAGCTTGGTCTGCAGATCCATGCTGGCGCTGATCAGCATGTCGGCGGCGGGTGTGGCCTTGCCTGGATGCAGATAGCGCGCATAGATGTCCCAGGCGATCACGTCTTCGTAGATCACCTCGGTGCCCGGATGCAGGCGCTGGTAATCCTGGATGACCGCGCCGAACACTTCCAGATCGGTGGAGCCCTGCACGCGCAATTGCGCCTGCATCGGGCCCTGCGCGGGAAACCGCCGTACATCGCCGGGCGCGGCGCAGGCGATGCCATGTGCCAGCAATACCACCATCAGCAACAGCACGCGCATCAGCGTGTCCCTCCAGGAAAATGCAACGAGGCGATCAGCCCGCCGCCGACGCGGTTGGCCAGATCGATGCGCCCGCCATGCGCCTCGACCACGCGTTTGACGATCGCCAGCCCCAGCCCCGCACCGCCGGCCGGCGCATCCGGCCCGCGCGCGAAACGTTCGAACACGCGCTCGGCTTCGGCTGCAGGAATGCCGGGGCCGTGATCGGCGATGGTGATGACGTGGTGGCTGCCATCGCTGGTAAGCGCCACCTGCAATGGCGCGCCGCCACCGTACTTGCAGGCGTTGTCGATCAGGTTCTTGAGCGCCTCGCGCAACAGCAAGGCATCGCCATGCAACAGCGCCGGTTGCGGGTCGATCGCCAGGTGCACGCGCGGCGCACTGTCGCTACGCGGTAGCGCTTCGTGCAAGGCCTGGTGCAAGACCTCGGCCAGATCCACCGTGGCAAAGCGCTGCAGATTCGAGCGATGGATCACGCTGGCATCGCTGAGCAATTGATTGAGCAGGCGGCTCATGTGGCTGGCGTTGCGCTCGATCGCGGCCAGGCTGCGTTGCATGTCGCGCGGATCGTCGTCGTCCATGGCCAGCTGCGCCTGCGCGCGCAACGCGGCCAGGGGCGTGCGCATCTGGTGCGCGGCTTCGGCCATGAACGCGCGCAAGGTCTCGTTGCTGGACGACAGCCGCGCCATGAAACGATTGAGCGCGGTCACCATCAACTGCATTTCCTGCGGCGCCGGCACGTTGAGCGGCTTGAGATCCGATGGCTCGCGACGCGACAGGTCGCGCTCGATGCGCTGCAACGGACGCAAGGCACGGTACACGCCCAACCACACCAGCCCCAACGCCAGCAGCGACAACACGCCGATCGCGACCAGGGCATTGAGCACCACGTCGCGTGCCACCGCATCGCGTGCACGCCGGGTCTGGCCCACCTGCACGCGCACTTCGCCCTGCTCGGAGGCCGAGGCAACGCGATGCATCACCACCGCAAAGCGCACCGGCTCGCCGCTGTACTGCGCATCGAACAGGACCGGGCGCTCGTCGCCGGGCGCGCGCGCCGGCAGCGGCAACCTGTCTTCGCCGGTGATGGTGCGGCCTTGCGCATCGAACACGCGATAAAACACGCGATCTTCCGGCGCCATGCCCAGCAGATCCAGCGAGGCATACGGCAGATCCACCTGCCAATCGCCGCCGACCAGCGCCACGCTATCGATGATGGACAGCGCCGAGGACACCAGCAGGTGATCGTAGGAGCGGTTGGCCGCACGCTCGCCATAATCGCGCGCGGCAAAGAACAGCACCACCGCGCCCAGCAGCGACAGGCTGCCCAGATACAGCAGCAAGGTGCGCCGGATCGAAGGCGCCACCGTCAGCGGCTCAGCCATCGCTGCCCGGCTCCACCGGCGCATGGGGGTCGGCTTCTTCGAGTTTGTAGCCGGCGCCGCGCACGGTGACGATGCGCAGCGGCGCGCTGGCCAGCTTGCGACGCAGGCGGCCGACGTACAGCTCGATCGCATTGGGTCCGGCATCGTCGTCGAAGCCGAACAGCCCGTTGCCGATCTCGTCCTTGCCCACCACATGGCCCAACCGCCCGATCAGGATTTCCAGCAGGCGGTATTCGCGATTGGGCAGTTCGATCGGCGCGCCATCGAGCACCACCGTATGCGCAGCGTTGTCGAATACGAACCCGCCGACCTGCACCACCTCGCTGGCCTGCCCGCGATTGCGCCGCAGCAAGACACGGCAACGCGCCTCGAATTCGCGGAAATCGAACGGCTTGCCCAGGTAATCGTCCGCGCCCACATCCAGCGCCTGCACGCGGTCTTCGATGCCATCGCGCGCGGTGAGCATCAAGACCGGCGTGGTATCGCCACGCTCGCGCATCCCGGCCAGCACGCGCAATCCGTCCAGCTTGGGCAGGCCGATATCCAGCACCACCAGATCGAAGCTCTGATAGCGCAGCACGCTGGCCGCCGCCAACCCGTCGGCCTGCCAGTCCACCGCATGCCCGCTACGGCGCATGCGCCGCACGATGGCATCGGCGAGGTCGGCATTGTCTTCGACTAGCAGCAGGCGCATGAATGGGGAATGGGGAATGGGGAATGGGGAATCGGAACGGCGATGGGTCGCGGCCGGAAGGTAACAGGCCTAGCGGCCAAAAGCTCTTCCGCCTCGGCAATCCCGCCGCCGCAATCCCGCTCTTGCGATTCCCCATTCCCGATTCCCCATTCCCGCCCCAACGACAGGTCCATGACAGCTTCGCGGGACTAGGCTGCAGCCAACGCGCCACGGCGGTCCTCGTGGTGCATCGCTGAACGTGATTCACACATGTACCTGGGAGGGTCTGTGAGCAACGACACCTTGCGTCTGCGCGCCATCACCGCCTGCGCTGCGATCTGCCTAGCACCGGCGGCGCACGCGGCCGACGACGCCGGCCCGGTCACTGCCGAGGTGGGCGGGCGCGTGCACTGGGATTTCACCGTGTTCGACAACGATGAACGCGGCACGCCCGAGCGCAACGACACCCAGTTCCGTCGCGTGTGGCTGGATGTGGCAGGCAAGTTCTATGGCTTCAACTACAAGGCCGAGGCGGAATTTGCCGGCCTGCAATACGAATCCGGTAGCCGCGGCATCCTGGCGCGCGATGTGTACATCGCCAGGAAGTTTTCTGCCGGCACGCTGACCGTGGGCCAGTTCAAGCAGTACTTCTCGCTGGACGATCGCACCGGTTCCAACTATGGCCCGTTCCTGGAACGTGGCTATGCCTCCACCACGCTGGCGCCGATCTATCGCAAGGCCATTTCCTGGCAGGCCAATCGCCCCGATGCCACCTGGTCCACGGCGCTCTACAGCCTGGAAAGCATCGACAACTCCTCCACCAAGGGCGGCGCGCTCGGCACCCGCCTGACCTTCGCACCGGAGATGGGCGAGGCGCGGCTACGCCACCTGGGCGTGTCGCTGGCGCACGAGCGCTATTCGCATCCGGGCAGCGGCGGTGCGGCGCCGTTGCTGATCCGCCCACGTCCGGAGAACGATCTGGCCAACAACAGCCGCATCACCCTGGCGCGCTTTGCCGATGGCCGCGATACCGATTTCGACAAATGGTCGCTGGAATACGCCGAAGTGCTGGGCCCATGGTCGTGGCAGAGCGAATTCAGCGGCGGCCTGCTCGACGACGGCGGGCAGCATGCCAAGGTGTTGGCCAGCTACGGCTTGGTCAGCTGGTTCGTCACCGGCGAGTCGCGCGGCTACGACCGCAAGACCGGGCGTTTCAGCCGCATCAAGACGCCCAATCGTCCCTCCGGCGCGTTCGAGCTGGCCTTGCGCTACGACTACATGCGCGGCGACCAGCACATGGATGGCCAGCCCAACTTCATTGACGCCAGCACGCAGTCGTGGACGCTGGGCGGCAATTGGTATTTCAAGCCGAACCTGCGCGTGATGCTCAACGTGATCGACAGCCGCAACCGCGACCGCATGGTCGATGCAGTGGTCGATCACACGCTGGCGGTCACCGGCCGTTTTCAGTACGACTTCTGATGTGTCGTTCGTGACCGAGCCAGATTTCAGGCAACTGCATTCGCGTCATCGCTTCCGCGCTGCATGCGCACGCTCCACCCTCTCCCTGTTGCACGTCTCAAAGGATTTTCCCGCATGCTGACCGCGCTCGGTTTCGGAATGGTGATCACCTTCATGTACCTGATCATGAGCAAGCGGCTGTCGCCGTTGGTGGCTCTGATCACGGTGCCGATCGTGTTCGCGTTGCTGGGCGGCTTCGGCACCGGCATCAACGAGATGATGCTCGACGGCATCAAGAAGATCGCGCCCACCGGCGTAATGCTGATGTTCGCCATCCTCTATTTCGGGGTGATGATCGACGCGGGCCTGTTCGATCCGCTGGTCGGCCGCATCCTGCGCCTGGTCAAGGGCGATCCATTGAAGATCGTGATGGGCACGGCGATCCTGGCGATGCTGATCTCGCTCGATGGCGACGGCTCCACCACCTACATGATCACCGTGTCGGCGATGCTGCCGCTGTATCAGCGCCTGGGCATGAACGCGCTCAACCTCACCTGCGTGACCATCCTGGCCAGCGGTGTGATGAATCTGACTCCGTGGGGCGGCCCCACGGCACGCGCCGCTACCGCCCTGCATGTGGATCCGGCCGATGTGTTCGTGCCGCTGGTGCCGGCGATGGCGATGGCGATCGCCGGCATCATCGCGCTGGCCTGGTTGCTGGGCATGCGCGAACGTCGCCGCCTGGGAGTGGTGCGTCTGCCGGCCGACGGCAACTGGCTGGACACCAGCCTGCCCGAGGAAAACGACGCGTTGCCGCGCGTGGAAGACACCGAGGACATGAAGCGGCCCAAGCTGCTGTGGGTGAACCTGATCCTGACCCTGGCGCTGATGGCCGCACTGGTGGTCGGCGTGCTGCCGATGCCGGTGCTGTTCATGATCGGCTTTGCGCTGGCGCTGATGATCAACTACCCCAACCTGGCCGAGCAGCGCCGCCGCCTGGTCAATCACGCCGGCAATGTGCTGTCGGTGGTGTCGCTGATTTTTGCCGCCGGCATCTTCACCGGCATCCTGTCCAACACCGGCATGGTCGAAGCGATGTCGCGCAGCTTTCTGGCGGTGATCCCCGACAGCTGGGGCCCGTATCTGGCGGTGATCACCGCGATCGTCAGCATGCCGTTTACGTTCTTCATGTCCAACGACGCGTTCTACTTCGGCGTGCTGCCGATCCTGTCCGAAGCGGCCGGCCACTACGGCATCACCCCGGTGGAAATGGCCCGCGCCTCGCTCGCCGGTCAACCGGTGCATCTGCTCAGCCCCCTGGTGCCCTCGACCTATCTGCTGGTCGGCCTGGCCAAGGTCGACTTTGCCGACCATCAACGCTTCACGCTGAAGTGGGCGGTGTTGATTTCGATGCTGATGTTGGCGGGCGGCTTGCTGTTTGGCTTGTTTCCGTTGGCGCGCTGACGCCCGCCGGGAATGGGGAATCGGGAGTGGGGAATCGTAAGGGCGGCGCTGTGCTGTCGTGTCGATTCCTGACTTCCACATGGACAACAGACACCACAAGCGCGGCTCCTGCTCTACCGATTCCCCACTCCCGATTCCCCATTCCCAAACTCCGAAGGAGTTACACCAATGACACTTCGCATCGCATACGTCACCAGCGGCATGGGCAGTGTGGGTACCGCGATCTGCCAGAAGCTGGCGCGCAGCGGGCATACCGTGGTCGCCGGGTGCGGTCCCAATTCGCCGCGCAAGACCTCCTGGTTGCGTGAGCAGCGCGAACAAGGCTTCGAGTTCGTTGCCTCCGAGGGCAATGCCGCCGATTGGGATTCCACCGTGGCCGCGTTCGCCAAGGTCAAGGCCGAGGTCGGCGAGATCGATGTGCTGGTCAACAACGCCGGTGGCAGTCGAGACACCCTGTTCCGGCAGATGACGCGCGACGACTGGAACGCGGTGATCGCCAGCAATCTGCACTCGTTGTTCAACATCACCAAGCAGGTGGTCGATGGCATGACGTCGCGCGGTTGGGGACGCATCGTCAACATCGGCTCGGTCAGCGCGCACAAGGGGCAGATCGGGCAGATCAATTTCGCCACCGCCAAAGCGGCAATGCATGGCTTCAGTCGCGCGTTGGCGCAAGAGGTTGCATCGCGTGGCGTCACCGTCAACACCATTTCGCCGGGCTATATCGCCAGCGCCTCGATCAGCAGCTTTCCATCCGACGTACTCGACCGCCTGGCCACCTCGGTGCCGGTGCGCAGGCTCGGCAAACCTGCAGAGGTCGCAGGTTTGTGCGCGTGGCTGGCTTCCGATGAGGCCGCGTACGTGACCGGTGCGGACTATGCCGTCAACGGCGGCCTCTACATGGGCTAGAGCGGCCATCAAAACTACTGCGCTCACCGCCAGGCGTGCGCGGCCGGTGCACGCTACGTTTTGTCGGCCACTGTGAAGCGTCATGCCTGGCGAGTGGCAAGCACACGCTGCAAGGTGTGCACTTGCACCGGTGTGCGTACTTGCAGTGGGTCATCGCCCGCAAGCAACCGCCACCGCGATGAGTAACCCGCCTGCTGCGCGAACTGATTACACTCTGGTTTTCCGCAGCGCGTTGTCATGGCCAAACCTTCAGAACGCGCAACGCCGGGCGCCCGCCCGCAGATGGCCGATATCGCCCGCATGGCGGGCGTGTCCGAATCCACCGTGTCGCGCGCACTCGCCGGCAGCCCGGTGGTGGCCGAGCGCACACGCGCCTACATCAAGCAGATTGCCGCCGATGCCGGCTATCAGGTCGATCCGATCGCACGCAGCCTGCGCGCCAAACGCTCCAACACCGTGAGCGTGGCAGTGCCGATGATGCATGCACTCGATCAGCCGTTATCCGATCCCTTCATGATGACCATGCTGGCATTGCTGGCCGAAGAACTCACCGGACGCGGCTACAGCATGCTGCTGTCCAAGCTGGATCGGCATCAGGATGGATGGGTCGAACAACTCGCACGCGGCAGCCGCTCCGATGGCGTGATCGTGCTCGGGCAAAGCTCCGAACACGATGCGCTCGATGCCGCCGCGCGCGACGGTCTGCCGATGGCGGTGTGGGGCAGCAGGATCGAAGGGCAGTCGTACATCAGCGTGGGCAGCGACAACTTTCAGGGCGGCGCGCTTGCCACCGAGCATCTGATCGCCAGCGGCCGTCGCCGCATCGCTTTTCTGGGAGACGACCAACTGCCCGAGGTCGCACCGCGCTTTGCCGGGTATCGGCACGCACTTGAGCAGCATAGGCTGGAGTTCGACACGCGCCTGCATGCGCGCAGCCACTTCCTCAGCGAGGACGCCTACCGCCTGACCCGCGCGATGCTCAAGAAGACCGACCCACCGGACGGGCTGTTCGCGGCCTCCGATGTGATCGCAGTCGGTGCGATTCGCGCCCTGGTCGAAGCCGGCCATCGTGTGCCGCAGGACATTTCGCTGGTGGGCTTCGACGACATCCCGCTGGCCGCCTATAGCCAGCCGCCGTTGACCACGGTGCGGCAGGATCTCGGGCTGGCCGCACGCTTGCTGGTGGACCGGCTGCTGGCGCTGATCGCTGGCGAGTCGGTGGAATCAGTGGAGATGGCGGTGAAATTGGTGGTGCGCGAGTCGGCGTGAAGCGGGAAATCGGGATTGGGGAATCGCAAAAGCGGAGGTGCTGCGCGCAGCCGTACTTCCTCGCCTCCGCGAGCGCACTTGACGGCGCCCGGTATGCAGCAATGCAGGCGTGGCGACTAAGAGCGGCCAAGAAAACCTAGCGAGCGGTCGCCTGTCAGTGAGTGCAGTGGTTTTGTCGGCCGCATCTTGGTGGATGCAGTCAAAAGTCCAGGTCGAACGCTGAGTCGGTCGAGGGCGCGGTGCCCTCACCGCTCACGGGACACGCCGTGAACCCGTCCATGGGGGCTCGGTGGCGGCATCCATGCCGCCACACCGTCCCGCAAGCGGTGAGGACACCGCACCAGAAAGTTTGCTGGCTGTTTTATTGAAAGCTACGCACACCGATCAACTCCACTGGTCCTTGCCCGCCCACCGTCGCGGGACCTTACGCGGCATGGATGCCGCGTAAGAGCCTTATCTGTTCGGATTCTGGCAGTTTGGGCGTCGAGAGCCGGCGTGGGCCACCGTGAGAGCCTGGATCGTTACCGATCGTCGTGTAGCTGGGTGCCCACGCCGGTTTCTCCCCTGTATCGCCCGAACGGTTGCCAGAGTGGCCACTCGTAGACGTAAGGCTGGGCAGGCAGGGGAGCTCTCGACCCTTCAAGCCTAACGGAGTTTGCCCATGAATGGCATCGGGATTGATGTGTGCAAGGCCCGGTTGGATGTGGCCGTCTACCGCGGCCCGTGCGCGCAGTTTCACAACACCCCCGCAGGCCATCGCAAGCTAGTGTCCTGGCTGGCACAGCGCGAGGTTGGCCAGATTGTCCTGGAGGCCTCTGGCGGCTATGAACAGCGGGTACTGGATGCGTTGTTCGACGCCGGCCACCGGATCGTGCGGGCCAATGCGCACCGCTGCCATGCGTTCGCCGCCGCCATCGGCCTGCCGGCAAAGACAGATCGTCTAGACGCGATCAATCTGGCTTGCATGGCCCACACGCTGGAGCTACGTCCCTACCACCCCACGGAGCCTTGGCGGCGACGGCTGCGCGAGTTTGTGCGTGCGCGACAGCAACTCGTGGAGCTGACAACAAGCGCGCACAACCAGTTGGAGCAGGTAACGGACACGCGCTTGCGCCGCGTGCTGCAGGCCAATATCGCGCAGATGAAAAAGACCTGTGTGCGATTGGAACAGCAGATTGCCGAGCAGGTCGGCCAGCAACCGCAGTTGGAAGCAATGCGCTCGTTCAAGGGCGTCGGGGCGACCCTGCAAGCGGTGATCGCCAGCTACCTGCCGGAGCTGGGCACCCTCGATGGGAAGACAATTGCCAAGCTGGTCGGCGTGGCTCCCATCGCCCATGACAGCGGACAGATGCGCGGCCTGCGCCGGATCCGCGGCGGGCGGATCGAGGTGCGCAACGTGCTGTACATGGCGTGCCTGTCTGCGATCCAGCACGAGCCGCGGATCCGGGAGTTTTATCGATCGCTGCGGGCACGCGGAAAGCCCGGCAAGGTCGCCATCGTGGCGGCGATGCGCAAGATGCTCGTCATCCTCAACGCGCGAGCACGAGACGCTCACGCCGCAGACGTCCAAACCGTCCCGACCTGAGTGACCATGCTCTCGATGGATCCGCCGGCTGCTGACCAGCGGCCGGCGTTCCCGTGCCAGGCTTCCACAACGGTCTGAACCCCCTCCAACAACACAGTTGCTACACGGACGTACTTGCGGCGTGTCCCGCGATGGTGGGCGGGCACGGGCCCCGCAGCCAGGCAGCCAGGCAGCCAGGCAGCAGATCAGCCGGCCTGCAGTAGACCGGCGTGAAGTCGTTTTGTCAGCCGCTCTAAGCCGCCACCGCCTTGGGCTTGCGGACGCGCACGCATAGCATCGCGACCGCTGCAGCCAGCATCAGCGCACCGGCAAGCCGGATCACGTTGCGCGGATCGCCGTGCAGCAAACGCTCGTAATACAGCGGCAAGGTGACGATCTGGATCAGCATCGGCAGCACGATGAACAGGTTGAACAGGCCCATGTACACGCCGGTGCGCTCGGGCGGAATGCTGTCGGCCAGCATCAGATACGGGTTGCCCATCATGCTTGCCCAGGCCAAGCCAATGCCGATCATCGGCAACAGCATCAGCCAGCGGTCCTGGATGCCCGGCAACACCCACATGCCGATCCCGGCCGCGACCAGACAGGCCGCATGCGTGTATTTCGGGCCGAAGCGGCGCACCACCGGCACCATCGCAAACGCCGCCAGAAACGCGATGAAATTGTAGAAGCCACCGATCTGCCCGTTGACCAGTCCTGCCTCGCGGAAGCCATGCGAGTTGGCCTCGGTGGTGCCGAACAACGTGGTCGACAGCGACAGCACGATGTATTGCCAGTAACAAAAAATCCCGTACCACTGGAACAGCATCACCGGTGCGAGCTGACGCATGGTCGGTGGCATCGCGCGCAAGGCACTGACGATTTCGCGCACCGTCGCGCCCAGGCCCGCGCCGGTCTGGCGCATACGGGCAATCTCTGCCGGCGCAATCGCCGGCTCGCGCACGCTGCGCGCGGTGAGCAGGATCGAGGCGGCAGAAAACCCCGCGCCAATCACGAACGCAGCGATGGTGACGTAGGGAATATGGTGCGCATTGGCGGCGTCCTGATTCATGCCCAGCCACACCAGCAACGGTGGGGTGAGATAGGCCAGCGTCTGCGCAAGACCGGTGAATGCACTTTGCGTGAGATAGCCAAGCGGCCGCTGCGGCGGCGCCAGCACATCGCTGACCAGGGCACGGTACGGCTCCATCGCCACGTTGTTGGCCGCATCCAGGATCCACAGCAGGCATACCGCCACCCACAACGCAGTACTGAACGGCATCGCCAGCAGGCACAGGCTGCATACCAGCGCGCCCAGCACCATGTATGGCATGCGCCGGCCCCAGCGGGTCACCGAGCGGTCGCTCCACGCGCCCACGAACGGCTGCAGCACCAGCCCGGTGATCGGCCCGGCCAGCCACAGGTAAGGCAGGCTGGCGTGGTCGGCACCCAGATAGTTGTAGATCGGGCTCATATTGCTCTGCTGCAACCCGAAGCTGTATTGCACGCCAAAAAAGCCGGCGTTGAGCGCCAGGATGCGCAGGAAGGAAAGCGGTGGAGCGTTCGACGACATACAAGATCCTGAGCTTGGGTGCGGCGATCGGTGGCCGCAGCGCACTGTACGCTGACGCTTATGCAATCGATTGTAACGCTGCGATGCAACACGCTTCCGCTTTGAAGATTGTGTCTTTTCGGCATGCATTGGATTGCTGCAATGCAGGATTGCAATCGATTGTATTGCAGCGTATTACTGCGCTCGCACTGCAGGCCACACGGCCACTCCCTGGGAGGGGACGATGCAGCTATCGGCACACCACCATCCGTGAGAGAGAGAACCGCGATGTCCACTTTGCACACCCTTCGCCTGCATGCCCTGGCCTGCGCGGTCGCCTCCTGCCTCTGCGTGCCCGCCGCGCTGGCGCAGGACGCCACCAGCGCAACCACCACCCCGCCGGCCGCCGACAGCGCCGCGGTCAATCTGGATTCGGTGTTCGTTACCGGCACCTCCACGGCCACCACCAAGCTCAAGTCCAGCGTGTCGGTCAGCACCGTCGGCGCCGAGGCGATCGAACAATCGGCGCCGCGCAGCACTGCCGAGATCTTCCGCAACATCCCCGGCATCCGCTCCGAATCCAGTGGTGGCGAAGGCAACGCCAATATCGCCGTGCGCGGCCTCCCCGTCGCTTCGGGCGGCGCCAAGTTCCTGCAATTGCAGGAAGACGGCTTGCCTGTGATGGAGTTCGGCGATATCGCCTTCGGCAACTCGGACATCTTTCTGCGTTCGGACTTCACCCTCGATCGCATCGAAGCTATTCGCGGTGGCTCGGCATCGACGTTCACCAGCAATGCGCCCGGCGGCATCATCAACTTCATCAGCAAGACCGGCGACACCGCAGGCGGCAGCGTCGGCGTGAGCCGCGGCGTGGATTACGACAGCACGCGCGTGGACTTCAACTACGGCGCACCGTTTGCCGAGCATTGGCAGTTCAATATCGGCGGCTTCTTCCGCCAGGGCGATGGCGTGCGCGACGCCGGTTACACCACCGAAAAGGGTGGCCAGCTCAAGGCCAACCTCACCCGCCTGTTCGAGAACGGCTACGTACGTGTGTACGGCAAATACCTCAACGACCGCGCCGCCGGCTATCTGCCGGTGCCCACCTCCGTGCGCGGCCGAGACGGCTCGCCGGACCTGGGCGGCTTCGCCGGCTTCGACCCCGGCAACGACACCTTGTACAGCCGCAATTTTCGCAGCGATGTGGGCCTGGATGGCAACAACCAGCCGCGCCGCACCGACCTGGGCGACGGCATGCACCCGATCTCGCGCACCATCGGCGCCGAAGCCTGGTTCGACCTGGGCAACGGCTGGAACCTGAGCGAGAAATTCCGCATCGCCGACAACAGCGGCCGCTTCGTCAGCCCGTTCCCGGCCGAAGTCACCGATGCCGCCTCGCTCGCCTCTTCCATCGGCGGCGCTGGCGCGCAACTGGTGCAGGCCAACGGCCCCGACGCCGGCCAGGCCTACACAGGCAACGCAATCCGCACGCATCTGTTCAACGTGGCGATCAACGACCTGGGCAACGTCACCAACGACCTCAGCGTTTCGCGCGCGTTCGACGGCGATGGCCGCACGCTCACCCTGCGCATGGGCTATTACAGCTCGCGCCAGACCATCGACATGGACTGGACCTGGAACTCCTACGTGCAGACCCTGGGCCGCGATTCGCGCCTGCTCAACGTGGTCGATGCCGGCGGCGTGTCGCGCTCGCAGAACGGCCTTTACGCGTACGGCACCCCGTTCTGGGGCGATTGCTGCATCACCCGCAGCTACGACGTGCGCTACGACGTCAACGCGCCGTACGTCGCGCTCACCTTCGACAGCGGCAAGTTCAGCATCGACGGCAGCCTGCGCTACGACATGGGCGATGCACGCGGCAACTATGCCGGCACCGCGATCGCGCAGAACCTGGACGTCAACGGCGACGGCGTGATCCAGCCGGTGGAACAGCGTGTGGCCACGGTCGACACCGCCAACGCACGCCCGGTGGATTACGACTGGAATTACCTGTCGTATTCGCTGGGCAGCAATTACCTGATCAACGACGACCTGGGCGCCTTCGCCCGCATCAGCCGCGGCGCACGCGCCAATGCCGACCGCCTGTTGTTCGGTGTGGTTCGCGACGACGGCTCGGTCTCTTCCGACGAAGGCGTCAACGTGGTCCGCCAGGCCGAAGCCGGCCTGAAGTGGCGCCGCGACGGCCTGAGCCTGTTCGCCACCGCATTCTCCGCACGTACCCAGGAACAGAACTTCGAAGTCACCAGCCAGCGCTTCTTCAACCGTAGCTACGAGGCGCACGGCGTGGAGCTGGAAGCCAGCTACCGCTACGAAGGCTTCACCGTCAACGGCGGCCTGACCTGGACCGATGCAGAGATTTCCAAGGACCAGATCACGCCGGAAAACACCGGCAATGTGCCGCGTCGTCAGGCCGATGTCGTCTGGCAGCTCACGCCCAGCTATCGCGGCGACGGCTATCAGTTCGGCGTCAACCTGATCGGTACCACCGATGCCTACACCCAGGATTCCAACCAGCTGAAGATGCCCGGCTATACGCAGGTGAACCTGTTCGGCGATTACCGCGTGACCGATGCGCTCACCGTCGCGCTCAACGTCAACAACCTGTTCAACACGTTCGGCCTGACCGAAGCCGAGGAAGCCACCATCCCCGCCAATGGCATCATCCGCGCGCGTTCGATCGCCGGCCGCACCACCAGCATCAGCTTGCGCTACGACTTCTAAGGACCCCTCGCCGGATTCTCCCCGGCGCTTGCCAATGAGTACCTCCCCCATCGATTTCACTGTAGTGCGCGCAGCCTTTGCTGCGCCGTTGGATGCGCAGCGTGCGAATGCGCTGTTGCCGCGCTTCGATCAGCATGCGCCGCGTCTGCTCGACGCGCTGCAAGCGCTGTATGGGCAACGCCCGGACTATGCGTCGTGGTTGACGCAGTGGTTGAGCGCGCTCGGCAACACTGCGCAACAGCGCCCGCAGCCACTGCAACAACTGGACACAATGCGTCAGCCCGGCTGGTTTGGCGAGCAACACATGCTGGGATACAGCGCCTACGTGGACCGCTTCGCCGGCACGCTGCAAGGCGTGGCCGAGCGTGTGCCGTATCTGCAGGAACTGGGCGTACGCTATCTGCACTTGCTGCCGTTCCTGCGCGCGCGCGCCGGCGATAACGATGGCGGCTTTGCGGTCAGCGATTACGGACAGGTCGAACCGAGCCTGGGCGACAACGACGACCTCATCGCACTCACTACGCGCCTGCGCGAGGCCGGCATCAGCCTGTGCGCGGATTTCGTACTCAACCATACCGCCGACGATCACGCCTGGGCACAGGCCGCGCGTGCGGGCGACGCACGCTATCTCGATTACTACCATCACTTTGCAGACCGCGCGCTACCCGATCAGTACGAAACCACGCTGGGGCAGGTCTTCCCGCACACCGCCCCTGGCAACTTCACCTGGGTGGACGACACTGCGCAGTGGATGTGGACCACCTTCTATCCCTATCAATGGGATTTGAACTGGAGCAACCCGGCGGTGTTCGACGAGATGGCGCTGGCGATGCTGCAGCTGGCCAATCTGGGCGTGGAGGCATTTCGGCTGGATTCCACGGCATATTTGTGGAAGCGCACCAGCACCGATTGCATGAATCAGCCCGAGGCGCACACCTTGCTGGTGGCGCTACGCGCGGTCACCGATATCGTGGCGCCCTCGGTGGTGATGAAGGCCGAAGCCATCGTGCCGATGACGCAGCTGCCGCCCTACTTCGGCACAGGTGCGGACCAGGGACACGAGTGCCATCTCGCGTATCACAGCACGCTGATGGCAGCCGGCTGGTCGGCCTTGGCGCTGCAACGCGGCGACATTCTGCATACCGTCATCGCGCATAGCCCGCCGTTGCCGCACAACTGCGCGTGGCTGAGCTATGTGCGCTGCCACGACGATATCGGCTGGAATGTGCTGCAGCATGAGGCGGCCGGCAATGCCGAGCAGCCACCGTTTGCGTTGCGCGATGTCGCGCGCTTCTATGCCAACGATGTGCCGGGCAGCTACGCGCGCGGCGAGAGCTTCCAGAGCAGTGGCGACGGCGTGCACGGTACCAATGGCATGGCCGCTGCGCTTTCGGGGATCCAGGCGGCACAGGAGGCAGGCGATGCGGTGGCGTTGGACACTGCGGTGGATCGGTTGGTGCTGCTCTATGCGATCGCGCTTGCAATGCCGGGCGTGCCGTTGATCTATATGGGCGACGAACTCGCCTTGCCCAACGACATCAGTTATCGCGGTGACCCGCACCGTCAGCACGAAGGCCGCTGGTTGCATCGTCCGGCGATGGATTGGCAGGTTGCTGCTCAACGTGAGACTGCGGATAGTTTGAGCGGCAAGGTGTATCGCCGGTTGCGTGCATTGATCCGGCAACGTGCTGCGCTTTCTGCTTTGGCAGCCGATCAGGCATTGGGCAGTGTGGCGCTGGGCGATCCGCGACTGTTTGCGTTGACGCGTGGCGATGGTTTCTTGGCCGTCCACAACTTCGGCGATCAGCCGCTGACGGTGGAGCTTGCTGCGATCGGGGATGGCCGATGGACACTGCTGGCTGATGACAGCGACGCAACGGTCGAATCGCTGAGCGATGACATGCGGCTGGTGCTGCCGGCTTATGCGGTGCGCTGGTTGGAGCGTAGTGCCTGAACGGTATGGGGCGGTTCTGAAGCGCACTTCAAAGCGGATGATCTGCCAGAGCGGGCGATCTGCGGCTTGGCTGCAGGGCCCTTGCCCGCCCACCATCGCGGGACACGCCGCAAGTACGTCCATGTAGGCTCTTACGCGGCATCCATGCCGCGTAAGGTCCCGCGACGGTGGGCGGACAAGCGCCAGCGGAGATGGTCGGTGCGCTTGGTTGCGTTGCGAGCACTTGATTGCGTCGAGCTGTCGGATGCTGCGGCATTCTGAAAGCGCACGACCAAGAGCAGCTACAAAACTGCTGCTCTCACCGTCAGTCGGGCGCGGCTGGTGCTCGGCATCGACATGTACAACTCGTACATGCCAGTTCCTTCGCCCCGTCCGCACCCACCTGACGCCTAATCGCCACGTGTTGTCAGCCGCTCCAAGTCAAAAGGCGCGGCTTCCTCCGGCGGTCGATGCACGACCACACGACGACCGCAAAATCAGCGCTTCAACAGCTCAAGCAACGTCTCGGCGGCCTTTTCGGAAGAGGCAGGATTCTGCCCTGTCACCAGCGTGCCATCGGTCACCACATGCACGCCCCAGTCGGCACCCTTCTCGTAACGGCCACCGAGTTCGGTCAGCACGTCTTCGACCAGGAACGGCACGATCTTGGTCAGGCCAACGCCCTCTTCTTCGCCATTGGTAAAGCCAGTGACGCGGCGGCCATTGACCAGCGGTTTGCCATCGCTGCCCTTGACCCGACGCAGTACGCCCGGCGCGTGGCAGACCAGGGCATGCGGTTTCTCGGCAGCGGCGAAGGCTTCGATCAAGGCGATCGACTGCGCGTCTTCGGCCAGATCCCACAACGGTCCGTGGCCGCCCGGATAGAACACCGCATCGAAGTCCTCGGCCTTGACGTCCGCCAGACGATGCGTGCTGGCCAATGCCTGCTGCGCGTCGGCATCCTGCTTGAAGCGCTTGGTGGCGTCGGTCTGTGCGTCGGGCTCGTCGCTCTTGGGATCCAGCGGCGGCTGGCCGCCCTTGGGCGAGACCAGGGTGATGTCGGCACCAGCGTCCTTGAACACGTAGTACGGCGCGGCGAATTCTTCCAGCCAGAAGCCGGTTTTCTTGCCGGTATCGCCGAGTTGCTCGTGGGAAGTGAGCACCATCAGGATTTTCATCGCATTGCCTCGTGTCGTTGCCCATCTCGGGCGAGGTGAGCAGTGTGTGGATCAGCCCGTTGCAACATCGTGTAGAACGTGTCGGCACGATGCATACGGTTCAGCGCCACTTCCGGCGAGCCACACAATCGCAAGGCCCGCTGCATCCGCAAGGGACGCGCGACTACCAAGAGCGGCTAACAACGCATAGCGATTAGGCCTCAGGTGGTGCGGGCGGCACGGAGAACCCGGGGTGTACGAGTGGCTATGCCGATTCCAAGCATTGGCCGCGACCGCCTGACGGTGAATGCAGTGGTTGTTTCAGCTGCTCTAAAATTGCGGTACGTGTTCGCACCTACCCGGCAAGTGTTCGCACCCTCTCGTAACGACGCTCAGACATTCATCGCCGGCGGCTGCAGCTGATCCATGCGGATGCGATTGGCGAACAACGAAAACGCCAGCATGCCGGCCAGCCCGCTGACCCGGCTCACCCACGGCGGCAACCAGCGCGGTGCAACCAGCACGCCGCTGTCGAACAAGGGCGCAAAGCGCGCCACGTCGCCCAGCGCCATCTTGCCGGCGAACAGATAACGGCACAGCTGCAGCTGGTCGCGCTGCAGGGAATGCCGGAAGAACGTGTGCACCGCGACCAGACCACGCAGATACACCGTGTCCTTGGTGAAGGCACCGCCGCCTGCGGTGGGCACCCCGCGGAACACGCGTTGCGCAGAGGAAAAACTTTCGGTTGCGCTCTGCCCGCTGCTGGTGAAATAGCGGAACACGTCGATGAAGTCCGCGCCAGAGCGCGCCATCGCAATCGCCTCGATGCGCAGGCTGATGCGCTTCATGCGTTCGATATCGATGCTGCCGGTGATCTGCTCGGCGAACGTGGCCAGCCCTTCCTGGGTGGCCGTGGTGCGCGGCGAAGAGATACCCAGGCTGGGCAGATGCACCTGCGCGCGGCCATTGAGCGCGGTAAGGGAATGCACCAGCGCTTCGTGATGGAACAACTGCGCGCGGTCGTAATCGCTGAAGGTGGCACCGCTGCGCAGGCGGATGCGGTGCGCGCCTGCAGCCGCCTTGGCGAGCAGATCCGGGTCCAGCGTGACCGTGATGACGCGGCCTTCGAAGAACGCATCCAGATCGTTCTGCAGCTGCATGCGCAAGGCCGTCGCCGACACCGGCACCTGTTCTTCGGGCGCCAGCAGTTCGCGGTCCAGTTCCTGCGCAATCTGGATGAAGTGGCGTGCGGCTTCGCGCGTGGTCGGGCCGTTGCCCGGCATCGGGTCGTCGGGCACGCCGAACAACTGCGCCGAGTAATCGCTGACTGCGGTGGTGCCCAGCGACTCCAGCAGGCCGGCCGCCAGACTCCAGCTGTGCGCCGAGTCGATCAGATACGCGCCCAGCGGATGATGCGGATCGGCGGCCTTCGCAATCGCCGCCAATTCGCGTCGGGTATCGCCGAAATCCAGCGCCGGATACTCCACCTGCGGCAGCTCCGGCTGACCACGCGCCACGCTCTGCAAAAACGGCTCCTGCAGCGAACGCGGCCAGCTGGCCAGGGCCAACAGACGCACGCCGCGCACCGCCTTGACCAGGCGCACATCCAGCGCCGCGTGATGGACGATGTCCGGCGGCGCCTTGCGCAGCGGCATTTCAGCGGCGCCCGGTGCGATCGACGCTGGCAGGCCGCCGGCCCGATCCCTTGCCCCGGTTGTTCTGCGCCAGGCGCGTGGCGAGTTTTTCGGCAGCGGCGGCCACTTCCACGCGCAGCTTCATGTAGTTGGCCACCCGCTCCGGATCCAGCGTATCGGCCTCGATCGCCGCACGCACCGCGCAGCCGGGCTCGGCGATATGCGCGCAATCGTTGAAGCGGCATTGCGCCGCCAGGGCCTCCACATCCGAGAAGCCGCCCTCGGCCAAATCTTCCTCGCCGGTGGGCTTGAGCTCGCGCATGCCGGGCGTATCGATCAGGCAGGCACCGGACGGCAATGGAATCAAGGCGCGATGGGTGGTGGTATGCCGGCCACGCGAATCGTTCTCGCGCACCGCATTGGTCTTCATCTTCTGCGCGCCGAGCAAGGTATTGGTCAGCGTCGACTTGCCCGCGCCGGACGAGCCGACCAGCACCGCAGTACGGCCATCGCCCAGCCACGGCCGCAGCGCAGCCACGCTCTCGGGATCCTTGGCATTGACCGCACGCAACGCGATGTTCTGCGCCTCCAGCTCCTCCAGTACCGCCAATGCATCCTCGGCATATTCGGTCTGATCGGCCTTGGTCAGCACCACCACCGGCTCGGCACCGCCGCCGCCGACCAGCAGCAGATAGCGCTCGATGCGGCGCGGATTGAAGTCCGCATCCAGCCCGCACACGATGAACACCGTATCGATATTGGCCGCGATCACCTGCTGGTGGTAATGCTCGCCGGCCGCCCCGCGCTTGATCGAGGTGCGCCGCGGCAGCAGCGCCACGATGCGCTTGCCCTCCATCAGCACCCAATCGCCCACCGCCGCCCGCTCATGGCTGGGAAACCGCGGCCGCTGCCACTCCGGCAACGACTCCGCCTTGAGACTGGCCTCCGGCGTATCGGCCACCACATAGCCGGTGCGATGCTGCTCCACCACCCGCGCCGGCATCGCCTGCGGATGCGCGGCAAAGAGCGCCTGCCAGGACGGGTCCTCGGGAGGGCCAGGCCAGGGCCAGCCGATGGATTGGAGAGTGGGGTAATCGGGGGGTGCGTTGCTCATGGGGCGATTCTAGCTGGCTGGCCGCCGCGGCTTGTGCAATCGGCCCTGCGCCCGGGCTGAAGCGCCCCTTGACATCGTTGCCGATGCAAGCATGCCCGCCTGTCCTATTTCCGCTACCATGCCAAGCCTCACGCCTACAACCGGCCTGCCGTATGTCCACAGCCCAGCAAAAGCCGCTCGTCATTCGCGAGCGTCTGTCCGAAGTCCGCTACGAGATCCGGGGCGAGCTGGCGCGGCGAGCGCGGGAGCTGGAGGCGCAGGGCCGCAAGCTGATCAAGCTCAATATCGGTAATCCAGGCGCGTTCGGGTTCCGTGCGCCGGAGCATCTGCAGCGCGCCATCGCCGACGACATGGGCCGCACCGATCCATACACCCATCAGCAGGGCCTGCCTGAAGCGCGCGAGGCGATCGCCACCGCATATGCGCGGCGCCAGCATCCGGATGCGCATCCGGACCGCATCTTCATCGGTAACGGCGTCAGCGAGCTGATCGATCTGTCGCTGCGTGCGCTGCTCAATCCCGGCGACGAAGTGCTGGTGCCCTCGCCTGACTATCCGCTGTGGTCGGCCGCCACCATCCTCAACGATGGCCGCCCGGTGTATTACCGCTGCGCGCCGGAGAACGGCTTCCAGCCGGACCCGGTGGAAATCGAGACGCTGGTGTCCTCGCGCACCCGCGCCATCGTGCTGATCAATCCGAACAATCCCAGCGGTGCCAGTTATTCGCGCGAGTTGCTGGAGCGCATCGTGGCGATTGCCACCAAGCACAACCTGTTGCTGATGGTCGATGAGATCTACGACCAGGTGCTCTACGACGATGCCGCATTCGTGCCGGTCGCGCCGCTGGCAGGCGCGCATCCGTGCATCACCTTCGGCGGGCTGAGCAAGGTGCACCGCGCCTGCGGCTGGCGCGTGGGTTGGGCGCTGCTGTCGGGCGAGCAATCGCGCATCAACGATCTGCGTAACGCGATGGACCTGCTCGGCGCCCTGCGCCTGTGCGCCAACGTGCCGGGCCAGTACGCCATCGATGCGGCAGTGAACGGCCCGGACACCATCTCGGCGCTGTGCGCGCCGGGTGGGCGTTTGTACGAAACCCGCCGTGCGGTGATCGAGGCCTGTGCGGCCAGCGAGCATTTGTCGCTGGTGGCGCCGGCCGGTGCGCTGTACGCGTTCCCGGCGGTGGTAGGTCCCGCCGCGCGTAATTTCGATGACCACGAATTCGCGCTCGAGCTGATGAACGAGGAAGGCGTGTTGGTGGTGCCGGGTTCCAGCTTCAACGTGCCCTATCGTCACCACTTCCGCGTGACCCTGATGCCGGAGGCGACGGTGATGCGCGATGTGTTCGCGCGTATCGACCGTGCCCTGGCACGGCGCGCCGAAGCAGTCACCAAGGTCGTGCCGCTCAAGTCGCGCAGCGTGGCCTGATGACGGCGCCTGGTACGCCGTTGCGCTATCTGGCGCTCGGCGATTCCTACACCATCGGCGAAGGCGTTGCGGCTGCGCAGCGCTGGCCGGTGCAATTGGTCGAGGGTTTGCGTGCCTACGGATGGAACGTGGCGCCGCCGCAGATCATCGCCACCTCCGGCTGGACCACCGACGAGCTGCAGGCCGGTATCGATACGGCCGCACCGCAGGGGCCGTTCGAGCTGGTGAGCCTGCTGATCGGCGTCAACAATCAATACCGCGGGCGCTCGCTGGACGAGTACCGCAGCCAGTTCGATGCGTTGTTGCAGCATGCGATCGGTTTCGCGGGCGCCCTCGCAGCGCGTGTGTTTGTGCTGTCGATTCCCGATTGGGGGCTGACGCCGTTCGCGCACGCGCAGGGCGCCGATGCGGCGCTGATTGCCGCGCAGATCGATGCCTTCAACGGCGTCGCCTCCGATCTCTGCGCCAAACGTGCCGTGCGCTTTGTCGACATCACCGCCACCAGCCGCGATGGCGGTGACGCGGCGGACATGCTGGTGGACGATGGCCTGCATCCCTCTGGCGCGATGTATGCGCGCTGGACCGCATTGGCACTGCCTGCGGCGCGCGATGCTCTAAGCTAGCCGCGCAACACGCCTCACTGCCAAGGAACGACATTGCAGACCACCGCCACCCAACCCATGAGCCGCGCCCAGGCGCTGGCAATCGCGCGCGCGTTTCTGCCGCCGCATCCGCTGGGCAATCGCTACGATTACTACTACACGCAAGCCAAGCTACGCACCGATCCGTTATATCCGGGCGTGCTGGCCGAATTGCGCAGCACCACTGCGCCAGTGCTGGATCTGGGCTGTGGGCTCGGCCTGCTCGCGCATGCGTTGCGTGCCGATGGTCAGGCGTTGGCGTATCACGGGGTGGATGTGGATGCGTCCAAGATCCGCCGCGCGCAACACATCGCGCAGCGCTCGGCACTGGGCAGTACCCAGTTCGCCGTGGTCGATCTGAGCGTGGCATGGCCGCAACATCGCGGCAGTGTGACCATCCTGGACGTACTGCAGTATCTGCAGGAAGACATGCAGGCCAACCTGCTGCGTAGCGTGGCGCAGATGCTGACGCCGGGCGCGAAGCTGGTGATCCGCAGTGCCTTGGGCGATGCCAGCAGCCGTGGCCGCACCAGCCGCGTCACCGACGTGCTGGCACATCTGAGCGGCTGGATGCAGCGCATGCCGCGCAGCTATCCCACCCGCGAAAGCCTGCAGGCGCAGTTGGATGCCGCCGGTCTGCGCGCGACGTTTGCGCCGTTGTATGGCAATACGCCGTTCAACAACTGGTTGATCGTCGCCGAACCGCGCTGAGGCGATGCACGAAGTGCTTGGCTCGATTTAGAACGGCTGACAGAACGTAGCGAGCGGTCGTCAGGTGGGTGCGGACGGCGCGGAGGAAACGGAGTGTAGGCGTGGTACATGCCGCACCGAGCACGGCCGCAGCGATCTGGCGGCCGCGTAGTCCGTTCTTAGCGCGATGTGGATGACCCCAAGCGGCGTTGGTCGAGTGCGCGGTGCCCTCGCCGCTCGCGGGACACGCCGCAAGTACATCCATGTAGGCTCGGTGGCGGCATCCATGCCGCCACACGGTCCCGCAATCGGCGAGGACACCGCACCAGAAAGTCGGTCGGTCGTTTGATGAAAGCCAGCCTGTTGAACGCGTTGCGTTTTGCGTTGCGAAGCTGATCGGCCGCAGCGTTATCCGAACAACGCACCTGATGCATTGCTTGCACCATGCACACCAACCATCTCGACGGGTCCTTGCCCGCCCACCGTCGCGGGACCTTATGCGGCATGGATGCCGCATAAGAGCCTACACGGACGTACTTGCGGCGTGTCCCGTGATGGTGGGCGGGCAAGGGCCCTGCGGCGAAGTCACAGATCAACCGCTTTGTAACTGATCTATCCGCACTCTCCATGCGTTCAAGACAACCGAGATTTCGAGTCGTAGCGTCATGAGATGCAGTCACAAGCTAGTTAGTCGAGCGCGCGGTGCCCTCACCGCTCGCGGGATCTTTGGCGGCATGGATGCCGCCAGCGGCTGGCGCCTTGAGCAAAATCAGAACTTCCAGGACACGGTCAGCTCCACATCGCGCGGGTCGCCGTAGATCAACTGGCTCTGATAGACGATGTTGGCGTAGTACTTGCGGTCGAACAGATTGCGTACGTTGAGCTGCGCCGACCAGGCCTGATTGATGTCGTAGCGCGCCATCGCGTTGGCCAGCAGCACGCTGCCCTGGGTCAACCGCTGCGTGGCGCCCTGTGGCCCGGACATCAATTCGTGAATGGCCGACTGCCAACTTAGACCACCACCCACGCGCCACGGCCCGGTTTGCCAGCTGGTGAACAGCGTGGCTTCGCGACGCGGGCTGGTTGGATTCACATCGACGCCGCTGGCGTCGTTGGCATCGAACTGGGCAAAGCCGAACGCAATGCGCCATTGCTCCGAAAGCTGGCCATCGAGCTGGAATTCCACGCCCTGGCTGACCGTGCCCTTCGCCGCAAGATACGCCTGATCGGTGGTACCGGGCACCAACCGGCCGGGGTCGTTGACCGCGAGGTTGTCCTGCTCGATACGGAACAGCGCCAACGCCGCATTGAGCTGGCCGCCGAGGTATTCGCCCTTTGCGCCGACCTCGTAGCTGTTGCCTTCCAGCGGTTCGATATACCGCCCGCTGCGGTCGCGATTGCTCTGCGGTTTGAAGATGCCGGTGTAGCTGGCGTAGAGCGAATGATGATCGTCCACATCGAAGATCAGGCCCGCGTACGGCGTGGTGCGGCCGCGGCGTTCGTACGAGTTGGCCGGCACCAGTTGGTCGGTGTTCTTCCAGTCGGTGATGCGTGCGCCGACGATGGCCTTGAGCGCATCGGTCAGGCTGAAACGGCCGGCAGCGTAGGCGGCGACCTGGCGCACCTCGCGCTCCTCGCCCTTGCTCAGCGGCGTCCACTCCGGCTGCGCCATGCGGCCAGTCCAGGCGTAAACGCTTTCGGCAGTCAATTGCTGCTGCGGCAGCGGCCCGTTGGACCAGCTGCGCAGGTTGCGATTCATCCAGGTGGCGCCGGCCACCAGTTCGTGCTCGCGGCCCCACAGCATCAGCGGCACCGTGGCGTAGGCATCCAGACTGTCCTGCGCACTCAGTGTGGGATAGCGTCCACCAAAGTTGCTGGCAAGGCCCAGGCCGGTGTCCCGGTCCGGGTAGTCGAGATAGCCGAACAGCACCGATTTCCAATCGGCCTCGAAACGCTGATGCGAATACTCCACATGCAGCTGCGCACCGTTGTCGAAGCGATGGGTCAGGCCGGCGAAGGCATTGGTGGTGTCGGCCACGCCGCGCGCCCAGCGCGGAGTGAACGAATCCGAGCGCGCAAAATCCGTGCGGCTGCCATCGCTGAAGTATGCCGACACGCCGCCCCAGGTGGTGCCGCGACCGTCGTTGCGCTGCTTGTTGACGCCGATGTAACCACTTGTGGCATCGCTGAAATCGGCATCGACAATGCCGTAGAACAGCGACGATTGCTTGCTGTAGTAATCGCGGAACGACTGCTTGTCTTCGTAACTGGTCACCACCCGTCCGCGCACGTTGCCTGCCGTGTTCAATGGCGATTGCAGGTCCACGGTGCCGCGATAGCGGTCCCAGCGCCCTGCCGACAGATCCACGCGGCCGGTGAACACGTCGCTGTCGGCATGCTTGCGCACCAGATCGATCGACGCGGCCGGGCTGCCCGCACCGGAGGTCAGTCCGTTGGCACCGCGGATGATTTCCACACGGTCGTAAATCGCCATGTTCTGCTGCACATCGCCGCTGTAGTCGGTGGGGATGCCGTCGATGCGGTAGTAGTCCACTTCGAAGCCGCGCGCGTTGATATAGGTACGCTCGGTATCCCAGGTCGGCGAGTTGAAGCCGGCCACGGTGTCGGTAACGTCCTGCAGCGATTGCAGATCGCGGTCGACGATCTGCTGGCGGGTCACCACCACCACCGATTGCGGCGTTTCGCGCAGCGAGAGCTGCAGCTTGGTCGAACTGCGCGCGACATCGGCGGTGTAGGCGTCGGTGCCCTCGGTGGCAGCGCCGCGATGCGCGTGGATCTGCATGCGGTCCAGGTCGACCGGATCGCGCGTGCCCGACTGCGCCATCGCAGACAACGGCCATGCGCAGGCCAGCGCCAGCGCCAGCAAGGAATACCACAGGCGAGCGTTCAACAAACAGACATCCGCACGCACAACAGCGCGCGCAGGAGCAAAGCGGTAAGCCATGGTGTCAGCCTCATGAGCGAAACATTGCCGTCCGGGACGGCCGCTGAGGCTGGCGTCATGCACGCCATCGAAAGGCACGCACCGTTTGCTGGCTGGGCGCGCATGTTCGATCCAGGTGAAAGGGCTGTCAATAGATCAGGGCACAAGGTCTGCCGCTGACGGCTGCGATTGGCGTCCGTTTGTTGCAGCGGGTGGTCGCAAGCCGACAGACCCGGCGGCGACGCCGCGACAGGCACATGAGACTGCGCGCGCGTCACATCGGGCGCTGTGTCAGCTGCATCCCGGCACAGCTGACGCAGCGCAGCGAGCGGCCTCAGGCGGGCATGCACGGCGCAATCAGCACGACGTGCCGGCATCGAAGGACTAAGCACCGGGCGCGCCTCGCGGTGAGCGCAGCCGCCCTGCCGGGAACCTTCAGTCCGGACGCCGCCCCACCAAGCCACGCTCCCGCATGGCCTCCAGCACGCCCCGCAGGATGGTCAGGTTGTGGCCGTGCGCGGCGCCTTCGTGCAGCAGCACGATCGCGCCGGGGCGCAGGTCGCGCACGATGCGGGCGACGGTGGCGTCCGGCTCGCAATGCACACCATCGAAGCCGCGTGCGCTCCAGGCCACACGGGTCAGGCCGTGCGCACGCAGCGGCGAGGCGACGAACGGGTTGGTCATGCCCACCACCGAGCGGTACAGCCGTGGCGCCTGCCCGGTGATGGTGGCCAGCACGCGCTGCGCCTGGCCGATTTCCTGCGCCATGCGGCGCGGCCCCAGCGCCCAGAACCAGGCCTGCGGATGGGTGTGGCTGTGGTTGCCGATGCCATGCCCGCGACGCACGATCTCGCGCACCAGGTCCGGCCGCTGCTCGGCGCGTGCGCCGACCACGAAGAACGTGGCCTTGGCATCGTAGGCGTCCAGCAATTCCAGCATCGCCGGGGTGTCGTCGGAGGGGCCATCGTCGATGGTCAGCCACACCTGCGGCGCGTGTCCGGGCAGGCGTGCCAGTACCGGCGCATACAGGCGCGCGCGCGGCAGGAATACCGGCACCACGAACAGCGCGTGCGACAGCAACAGCGCCGGCACGCCCCAGATCCAGCCCAGGTGCCACCACAACAGCGCCACCGCGGCCTGCGAGAGGACCAGCAGGCCAACCCAGCGGTAAGGATGTGAGGGAATGCGATACAGCGTTTGCAGCGTGGTCATACCGCATGATGCCACGCGGCGTAGAATGGTCCGCCTCCACGATCTGACCGAAGTGCTGCCATGTCCCTCGATCCCGCCCTGCGTTCCCGTATCGATACGCTGCTGCAATCCAGCCGCGTGGTGCTCTTCATGAAAGGCCAGCCCGGCATGCCGCAGTGCGGTTTCTCGGCCAAGGCGGTCGGCGTGCTGGACGGCCTGGGCATCGACTATGCCCATGTCAACGTGCTGGCCGACCAGGACATCCGCGAAGGCATCAAGGCCTATGGCGACTGGCCGACCATTCCGCAGTTGTACGTGGATGGCGAGTTGGTCGGCGGCAGCGACATCATCCTGCAGATGGCCGACAGCGGCGAGTTGAGCAGCATGCTCGGCCTGCAGGCGCCAGACCGGACTCCGCCCAAGATCACCGTCACCCCGGCGGCGGTCGAGATGCTCAAGGGCGCGCTGGCCGATGCGCCGGACGCCTCGCTGACGCTGTCCATCGACGCCGACTTCCAGCCGAACTTCCAGCTGGCGCCGACCAACCCGAACGCCATCGCGGCCGAATCCAACGGCCTGCGCGTGCAGTTCGACCTGGCCAGCGCACGCCGCGCCGACGGCATCACCATCGACTGGGTGGACGACATCCGCGGCCGCGGCCTGGCCATCGACAACCCCAACGCGCCCAAGCCGGTGCAGGAGCTGTCGGTGCGCGATGCCGACGACCGCCTCAAGGCCGGCACGCTGACCCTGGTGGACGTGCGCCCGGCCGACGAGCGTGCGCTGGCTTCGGTTGCCGCCCCGTTCCGCACGCTGGACGCGCACGAGCGTGCCGCCATCGAGCAGTTGCCCAAGGACACCCCGCTGGCGTTCCTGTGCCACCGCGGCGGCCGCAGCCTGCAGGCGGCCGAGCACTTCCGCAGCCTGGGCTTTGGCAACGTCTACAACGTCACCGGCGGCATCGATGCGTGGTCGGACCAGGTGGACAACGGCGTGGCGAAGTACTGAGTACCACGACAATTGCGCAGCAGTTTTGACGTAGCTGTTGATTTGCCTGCGCGTATCGTTGCTGTCTCGGTTTAGAGCTGTGGTGTTCCATCGAGGGTCGAGGGCGCGGTGCCCTCGCCGCTCGCGGGACACGCCGTGAATCCGTCCCTGGAGGCTAGGTGGCCGCATCTATGCCGCCACACGGTCCCGCAATCGGCGAGGGCACCGCACCAGAAAGATTGCTGCTCGCTTTGTTGAAAGCCATGCACACCGACCATCTCGACTGGTCCTTGCCCGCTCACCGTCGCGGGCTCTTACGCGGCATGGATGCCGCGTAAGAGCCTACACGGACGTACTTGCGGCGTGTCCCGCGATGGTGGGCGGGCAAGGACCCTGCAGCCAAGCCTCAGAGTAAGCCACTTTTAGCCGTTCAAAAGAGCGCGCAGGGACGTACTTGCGACATGTCCCGCAATGGTGGGCGGGCAAGGGCCCTGCAGTGAAGTAACAGCCCTAGGGACGCTGTAACTTAAACAGCGCCGAGAAACCCGCCGCCGCGCCTCAACCGGCAAATCCACCGTCATCGAGAAACTGCTGTTCTTCCGCAGTGCTCTCCCGCCCCAGCACCGCATTCCGATGCGGGAAGCGCCCGAAGCGCTGGATGATCTGCTGGTGTTGCACTGCCCAGTGCGTGGTTTCGGCATCGTCCAACGCAGTGATCAGCTGGACCGCGCGCGCCTGCTCCTGCAGATCTTCCGCATGCCCGAACGGCAAATAGAAGAATAGCCGCAACTGCGCGGAGACCTGTCGATCGAAACCGCTGGCGAGCGCCTGCTTGGCATGCTGCAGCGCCAGGCCGTCGGTGGCGTAGGAATGCGCGCTACCGCGGAAGGCGTTACGCGGGAACTGGTCGAGCAGGATCAGCAAGGCCAATGCATCTTCGGCACTTTCCATCCAGTGCGCATACTCGCCGCGAGCGGCCGCAAAGTGCTGCTCGCTGAAATGCTGGCGGAAGTTGGCATCGAAGGCATCGTTGTGCGTGAACCAGCGGGCCGAGCCGGCCAGCTCCCAGAAAGCCAACACCACATCGGCCTGTTTGTTGCGCTCTGATTTGGCAATCATCGACGTTTCCCCTGACGAATACGGCACAGCATGCACGCGCGCATGTGATGAGCCCGCCGCCATCGAGAGCGCAGCACTTGGCAAGCACCTCGCCGGCCGCTAGGTTTGCCGCTGACGTTTTCGTTGCACCGGGGAAATCCATGCGTTCCATCCTGTTCGCCGCGCTCGGCGCGGCTGTGCTGTGCGGGCCTGCGTCTGCGGCATCGCGCTTCGTGCAAGACCCGTATCCCAGCACCTATCACGCGCTCGCCTCCGGGCCGGTGCTGATCCAGCACGCCACCGTCCTCACCGGCACCGGGCAGCGCCTGGACGATGCCGACGTGCTGCTGCGCGACGGCAAGGTGGCCGCGGTCGGGCGCGGGCTGGAGGCGCCGGCCGATGCACGTCGCATCGACGGCACCGGCAAGTGGGTCACGCCCGGCATCATCGACGTGCACTCGCATCTGGGCGTGTATCCCAGTCCAGGCGTCAGCGCGCACAGCGATGGCAACGAGATGACCGCACCGGTCACGCCCAATGTCTGGGCCGAGCATTCGATCTGGCCGCAGGACCCGGGCTTCGGCACCGCGCTGGCCGGTGGCATCACCTCGCTGCAGATCCTGCCGGGCTCGGCCAACCTGATCGGCGGCCGTGGCGTCACGCTCAAGAACGTGGCCTCCACCACCTACCAGGGCATGAAGTTTCCCGGCGCGCCGTGGGGCCTGAAGATGGCCTGCGGTGAAAACCCCAAGCGCGTCTACGGGGAAAAGGGCGGCCCGGCGACTCGCATGGGCAATGTGGCCGGCTACCGCGCCGCGTTCATCGATGCGGCCGAGTACCTGCAGAAGAACGCGCCCAAAAAGACCACCAAGAAGCGTCACTGGTGGAGCAGCGGCGGCGACAACGACAGCAGCGGCGATGCCGGCGGCAAGCGCGATCTCAAGCTCGACACGCTGGCCGGCGCCATCAACGGCGACATCCGTGTGCATATCCACTGCTACCGCGCCGATGAGATGGCGACCATGCTCGATCTGTCCAAGGAGTTCGGCTTCCACATCGCCGCCTTCCACCACGGCGTGGAGGCCTACAAACTGGCCGACCGCCTGGCGCAGGAAAACGTCTGCGGCGCGCTCTGGGCCGATTGGTGGGGCTTCAAGATGGAAGCCTTCGACGGCATCCAGGAAAACATCGCGATGGTCGACCGCCCGGCCAACAGCTGCGCCATCGTGCATTCGGATTCGGAAGAAGGCATCCAGCGCTTGAATCAGGAAGCGGCCAAGGTGATCGCCAATGCGCGCCGCAGCGGCACGGAGATTGCGCCCGAGCGCGCGATCCGCTGGCTCACCAGCAACGCCGCCAAGGCGCTCGGCATTGAGAAACAGACCGGCGCATTGGAGCCGGGCAAGATGGGCGATGTGGTGGTGTGGAACGGCAATCCTTTCAGTTCCTACGCGCTGGCCGAACAGGTCTACATCGACGGCGCGCAGGTCTACGACCGGCATAACCGCGCACTGCAGCCGGTGTCGGACTTCATGCTCGGCCAGGAGGTGGCACGATGAGCCGCGCGACCTTCGTTCGCCCGCGTCTGCGCGCGATCTCTGCAGTGATCATGGCCGCGCTTGCGTTGCCCGCATTCGGCCAGCAGGTGTTGATCCGCGGCGCCACCGTCCACACCGCCACCGCACAAGGCACGCTGCGCGATACCGATGTGCTGGTGCAGGGCGGGGTGATCCGCGCCATCGGCAATCACCTGGCAGTACCCACCGATGGACGCGTGGTCGAGGCCAAGGGTCGCCCGCTGACCCCGGCGTTGTTCGGCGGCATCACCGAGATCGGCATCGAAGAAGTGTCCGGCGAAGACAGCACCGTGGACAGCGGCGTCAAGCTGAGCGATCAGCCGATGCGCCCGGAATTCGACGTCACCCTGGCCTACAACCCCGACTCGGTGCTGGTGCCGGTGGCGCGCGTGGAAGGCATCGGTTTCACTGCGTTGGGCGCGACCACCAGCGGCGCGTTTATCGCCGGACAAGGCGGCATCGTGCGGCTGGATGGCAGCCCCGACCCGATCGGCCCGCACGCCCTGTTTCTCCGCATCGGTGCAGCCGCATCCGATCTCACCGGCAGCTCGCGTGCGGCGCAGTGGATGTTGCTCGACCAGTTGGTTGCCGAAGCGCGTGGACGCGTGCCAGCCGACTCGCCGCATGCGCTGCTGACCCCGGTCGGCCGCAACGTGCTGGCCAAGTATCTGGGCGGGCAAGGTCGCATCGTGGTGCAGGTGGAACGTGCCGCCGATATCCGTCAATTGCTGCGCTGGGCGCAGCGCGAAAAGGTCCGCATCGCCATCGCCGGCGGTGCCGAAGCCTGGAAGCTCGCACCGCAATTGGCGCAGGCCAAGGTGCCGGTGCTGGTGGACGCATTGGCGGATCTGCCATCCACTTTCGATCAAATCGGCGCGACCCTGGAAAACGCCGCACGTCTGCGCGCGGCGGGTGTGGAAGTCAGCTTCACCCAGAGCGGCGATGCCTCGCACAACGCACGCAAGCTGCGCCAGTTGGCCGGCAATGCGGTGGCCAATGGATTGCCGTGGGAATCCGGCCTGGCCGGGCTGACCCGCGTGCCGGCGGAGATCTTCGGTGTGGCCGATCGCATCGGCAGCATCGCGGTCGGCAAGCAGGCCGATCTGGTGCTGTGGGAAGGCGATCCGCTGGATGTCGCCCACTACGCCGAACAGGTGTGGCTGGGCGGCCGCGACATGCCGATGCGCTCGCGCCAGACCGACCTGCGCGACCGTTACATGCAAGAGGCAGGACCGTTGCCGCGTGCGTATCTGAAGTGAGCGTGCCTGTAACGGACGTGCTTGCCACGCGCATGTTCGTAGTGAGCGTGTTTGTGATGTGCTGCACCGCTGCCCACTCAGGAAGGGGGATTGCGCCGCGCGGCGCCACCCATGCCGAGAGCACACACGGCTGTCATCTGGCAGGCACACCCTGATGCCGATGTCCCCACGCGCACGCATGCTGTACCTGCTGCTCGCACTCGCCGTGCTGCTGATCGAAGTGGCGATCGGCGCCGGTCGGCTCGGTGGGCCGTGGGTGCGCGGCAGCTTGGGCGATGTAGTGGCAGTGATCCTGGTCTACTGCGGCTTGCGCGGTGTGCTTGCGCTCTCACCGCGTTGGGCGGCGCTGCTGGCGGTGGCGATCGGGTGCGTGATCGAAGGCTTGCAGGCGATCCATCTGGCCGACCGGCTCGGCCTGCGTCCCGGCAGCGCCGCATCTATCGCGCTCGGCAACACCGCCACCTTGCACGATCTGGCGATGTATCTGGTTGGCGGTGGCGTGGCATACATTGGCGATGTGCTGTCATGCCGTGTCGCCGCCGCTTCCGGGCGACATCCGCAGCAGTGATGCACTCCCCCGGGTCTACCGTATGTCTTGCGCTTCACCATCGGCACTGATCGAAACAGTCGCGGCCTTGCACCGGCAGACGCGGACGGCCTGCACGGCAGGGGTACCGCGGTGACCTCGCTGTTCCAGGGCAGCGGATTGCGCTCGATCGACCGCGTCGTGCTGCGCCAGGCACCCGCCAATCTGCAACGTGGCTTGGAAGCGGTGGGCGGGCGCTTGATCCTCACTGCCGATGCGCTGCACTTTCAGCCGCATGCCTTCAATATCCAGACCCAATCGTTGACCGTGCATCTGGTGCAGATCGAAGCGATGCAACTGCGCTGGACACGCTTGTTCGGCTTGCTGCCGGTTGCGCCGACCTCGCTGGTGGTTCAACTGGACGATGGTGGCGAGCATCGCTTCGTGATCGGCAAACGCGAACAGTGGGTACTGGCGATCCAGTCGGCGCGCGACGCGCTGTACTGACGCATGTCACCGCAGTGAAATGCAGGCAACACCGTCCATCGGTCGCTTCGTGCCTACAGGTTGCAGACAGAGAGCGTGATCTCCACTGCGTTTCGGCACGCCACTTCGAACAGGGCGCACGCTCTGCACGCGTGGTCATCGTTGTCACTGTCCAGCTCGTCTAGCATCGCGCGTCGGCGTCACAGCGCGCCCCACTCGGAGATCGATATGCCCCGCCCTACCCTGCGCATCCTGGCATGCGCACTGTTGTTCTACGCAAGCGTCAGCGCACCTGCCATGGCTGCCTTCGGCGTCACCCGCAGCGGTGATCGCTTCATCGTGGATACCGGCGCCCAACTGGTGTTTTCGGTCAACGCCAGCAATGGCGACATCGTGTCAATGCGTTATCGCGACAACGAGTTGCAGACCACCGAGTCCAAGGGCACGCAGCTGGCCTCGGGGCTGGGTAGCGCCAGCGTGGAGGCGCGCACGGTGGGTGGGGCGATCGTGGTCTCGGCCAAGGCCGGCGACCTGACCCAGTACTACATTGCACGCACAGGCCGCAACGCGATCTACATGGCAACCTATGCACCGACACTGTCGAAGGTCGGCGGCGAAGAGCTGCGCTTCGTCACCCGCTTGAATGTCGCCAAACTGCCGAATGCACAGCAGGAACCCGATTCCAACGTCGGCACGCCGGTCGAGAGCGAGGATGTGTTCTTGCTGCCGGATGGACGCACCAGTTCCAAGTTCTACTCGGCACGCCGCATGATCGACGACAAGGTGCATGGGGTCAGCGGTTCGGGGGTTGCGGCGTTCATGCTGATGGGCAATCGCGAGCGCAGTTCGGGCGGACCGTTTTTCAAGGACATCGCCACGCAAAAAACCCGCGTGACGCATGAGCTCTACAACTACATGTATTCCGACCACACCCAGACCGAGGCGTTTCGCGGCGGTTTCCACGGCGTGTACGGGCTGCTGTTCACCGATGGCGGTGCGCCCTCCAGCGCGCAACTGGACACCAGCTTTGTCGATGCCAGCCTGGGCCTGAGCGGTTATCTCGCCGATGCCGGGCGCGGTGCGGTGAGCGGCCGTGTCAGCGGCGTGTTGTCCGGCCAGCCCGCCGTGGTCGGCCTGCGCAGCGACCAGGCGCAGTACTGGGCCACGGCCAATGGCAGCGGCGACTACCAGCTTGCCGGCGTGCGCCCGGGACGCTATCGCCTGACGCTCTACCAGAACGAACTGGAAGTGGCCCAACGCGATGTCGAAGTGTTTGCCAATGCGACGGCGCAAGCCGCGCTACAGGCAGTGGCATTGGCGGGCACGCCGAAGTGGCAGATCGGCATTGCCGATGGCACGCCCGCCGGTTTCCGGTATGCGGATCTGTTGCCGCGCGCGCATCCCTCCGACAAACGCATGAGCTGGGCACCGGTCACCTACACCGTTGGCTCCAGCAGTGTGAGCAGCTTTCCGGCGGTGCAGTGGCGCAGCATCAACACGCCGAACCGCATCGACTTCACCCTGGCGGCCAATGCAGTGCGTGGCTATCGCCTGCGCATCTTCGTATCACTGAGCCAGGTCAGCGCGCGTCCGCAGATCAGCGTCAATGCGCGCTGGAATGGACCGATACAGGCCACACCCAACCAACCCAAGACGCGCGGCATCACCCGTGGCACCACGCGCGGTAATAACACGCTATACGAGGTGGACATTCCTGCCTCGGCGCTGCAGGCCGGCAGCAACCGCATCGAAATCGGCGTTGCCTCCGGATCGCCGGACGATGGCTTCCTCAGCCCGGCATTCGTGTTCGACAGCATCCAGCTGGTGGCGATGTAAGAGTACCTGCCCGGCATCCACCGCACGCAGACACGTGCGGTGGATGGCACAGCTCAAGAACGATGACACCAACCACTGAGCAGCGCGTCGAATGCACCTGACCGCTGGTTGCAATCGTCCCATACCATCCCTGCGCCGGAGTCCGCGGGGAGCATGCCGCTTCCAGCCGCTGGTTACGCGCGGGCTGTTGATCGCCGCGCTTATTTGGCGGTGATCGCCCCACTCAGCGACACCGAACCCATCCCGCCGGTAACTTCGAAGCCGCCCTCCACCACCTGCAGATACAGCGCGTTGCTGTAACGGCCATCGCCGCCACGCAACTCCTGCAGCTTGGTCAAGAACGCCTTGACGTCCGCATTGAGATTGCCCTTTGCCGGCAACGCATTGCTGTTGCCCGCGGTGCCGTGCGGGATGAAGGTGTACACGTAATAGCCAGCAGCGGAGTTATTGCCTTCCCACAGGTCATAGGTGACGCCGCCGGAGGTGATGGCATTGGCGGTGGTCAGCGTCCCCAGCGGATAGGAATTGTTGGCGCCCCAGATCATCACTTCCAGCTGCGGGTCGCCCTTGCTGGCGTCCTTGCGGAAGAACAGATCGTAGGCAAAGTCACCGGTCTGCCCACTGCCGCTGGTGGTGAACGCCACTGCGCCGCTCAGGCTGCCGATCTTGGACACCTGATGCGGAAAGTAGCTGTCGGTGGCCGGGTTCATCGTGTAGTGCCAACCGCGGCAAATGGCCGGATACCCATACAACGTTCCGCTGGGCAGGTTGTAGGTCACGGTCATGCTCGGCGTGCTGCCCGAGCCGAAGGTCGCCTTGATGTTGTTGTTCTTGTCGTTGAAATTATTGTTGTAGGCGTACTGCGTGCCGTAGACCTTGGTCTCGCCGGTAGCGGCGCCGGCGCTGGATGCGACCAGCACCAAGGCCAACGCCACAGCGCGCGGCAACCGGTTGGAACCAACAGACGTCAGCGAACGGAAACTGTCGTGCAACTGCATGGGGTGGACTCCGATGATGGATGGATAAACGTTCGTCCACCAGCGTGCAGCGCAACGCGCCGAGCGGTGAACGAACGACCATTACGCATCCGGCGCCATCGACACAGTTGCGCCACTGGCAACGGATACCCTCGCGCTGACGGGGCGAGGACGTGGCCATCCCTGCAGACCGATCACCGTGGCCCCATCCGATGCGCGACGCATGCATGCGTCGCGCACAAGACCACGTTATTGCAGATTACTGTGCGTCGAGCGTGGCGCTGACCTTGGCCCAGCCATTGCCGCGCACCACTTCAAAACCCGCTTCAACCGCATGCAGATACATGCTGTTGTTGTAGCGCCCATCCTTGGACCGGTTGGTCTGCAGCCAGGTGAGGAACGGCTTGGCATCCACGTTGAGGCTGCCGCTGGTCTTGAGCGTGGGCTGGCCGGCAGTGCCGGTCGGGATGAAGGTGTAGACGTAGTAGCCGGCACCGGAGTTGAAGCCTTCCCACAGGTCGAAGGTACGTCCACCGGCAGTGATCACCTTGCTCGCAGTCAGCGTGCCGATCGGCCAGGAGTTGTGGTCGCCCCAGATCATCACTTCCAGCTGCGGGTTGCCCTTGGCGGTATCCCAACGGAAGAAGATGTCATAGGCAAAATCGCCGGCCAGATTGGTGCCGCCCGCGCTGTAGGTGAACTTGAGCGGGATCTTGCTCAGCGAGGAAATCTGCTTCGGGAACAAGGTGTCGCTGGTCGGATTCCAGTCGTAATGCCAGCCGCGCACGATCTCCGGATAGCCGTAGAGGTTGTAGTCGGCGAAGTTGAAGGTCACGGTCAACTCCGGCGTGCTGCCGGTGCCGAAGGTGCCCTGGATGATGTTGTTGGGATCGTTGAAATTGTTCACCCACGCATAGTGGTTGCCGAAGATCTTGTAGGGCCCGGCCAGTGCCGCCGGCGCGAGCGCCACCAGACCGATCGCCAATGCTGCTTTCCACCAGCGCGATGCGCGCCGCCGCGTGGTCGGCGCCTGCGCACCGGTGTGAGTGAGGGTGCTGGATTGGCTGTGTGCATGTTGACTCTCCGTGTGGGTTCCGCGCGGCAACGCCAGTACGGCGTTGTCGAAAGCCGCTTTGCAGCGGTGGCGTCGGACCCTAGCAGCGCCGTTGTGAGCGGAGCTATAGCAATTCCGGCAGCCCTCGCTCGCCATGCACCATAGCGGGTGCTATCTGGCACGCCAAGCGTGCGCGGGTCCTCAGTTTGTGATCATTATCGGCTGCCAGCAGGATGTATCGGTCAGGAGGCACACAACGCCACGACCAGGAATGGTGCAGAGCCGCATCACGCGCAGGCAGCGATTGCGCTACGCAAGCGATCGCTTGTGCATGCCCCGAGCGATGCATCTGTGGCTGCTGCCTGTCGTCACTGGCCGACGCTGCATCACGCCGATGAACGCGTCACCTTGCACCACGACAGCGACGCGCCAGGCGATAGTCCTACGCGCCACGGCCGTTTTGCGATAGCGTTCGCACTACAGACGACGCAACAGCCGAAGGGGGCGACGATGCGCATCGGAATCGTGGTGGACAGTGCGTGCGATCTGCCGCAGGACTTTATCCAACGCAACAACGTCATCGTGCTGCCGATCAGCGTACGCATCGGCGAAGCAGTGCTGGCCGATCACCGCGATGAAGAGGCCACGCTGAGCTTCCTGCACGCGCATGTGGCCGAGCGCGGTCACGAGGCGGAGACCACACCGTTCTCGGTCAACCAGATCCGCGATCTGTTCCTGCAGCGGCTGGTCATCGACTACGACCACGTGTTCTGCCTGACCATCTCCAAGCTGCGCAGCCAGATCTTCGATAACGCCATGCAGGCCAGCTTCGCGATCCTCAACGACTACAAGCCGATCCGCCAGGCGGCCGGCCATACCTCGCCGTTCGCACTGCGCGTGATCGATACGCTCAACCTGTTCGCAGGCCAGGGCATCACCGCGGTGGAGGCGGTGCGTCTGCGCGAGCAGGGCCAGGGCGTTGCGGCGATTCGCGCCCGGCTCGAGCAACTGGCCGAACACACTTACGGCTACATGATTCCGCGCGATCTGTATTACCTGCGTGCGCGTGCCCGCACCAAGGGCGATCGCAGCGTGGGCTTGATCAGCGCCGCGCTGGGGCAGTGCGCTGGATATCAAGCCGGTGCTGCGCGCGTATCGCGGCGTCACCGAACCGGTGGCCAAGTTGAAGGGCTTCGAGCCATCCGCAGAGAAGCTGTTCGGCTTCACCGTGCGCAAGCTCCGCGAGGGCTTGATGACGCCCACCGTATGCGTAGGCTACGGCGGCGAGCTGACCGAGTTGCACGCCCTGCCCGGCTACGCCGCCTTGCAGGCCGCATGCCAGAGCCACGGTGTGGAATTGTTCGAAAGCGTGATGAGCCTGACCGGCATGGTCAACGTGGGCAAGGGCGCACTGGCAGTGGCATTTGCGGCCGGGCCGCATACGTTTTCTGCCTGAAGCAGGCTCGGTCGATGGCTTTGCAGCCAAGCGGCAGCGCCATCGCTCTGCAACTCATTCGTCTACATCGTGCAATCAGCTTACGGCTACAGAGATGATGTCGAATCGTTTAGATGTATTCAAAAGCTGAGTCATTCGAGGGCACGGTGCCCTCACCGCTCGCGGGACACGCCGCAAGTACGTCCATGTAGGTTCGGTGGCGGCATCCATGCCGCCACACGGTCCCGCAATCGGCGAGGACACCGCACCAGGGAATTTACAGGTTGCTTTGCTGAAAACCCTGCACACCGACCATCTCGACTGGTCCTTGTCCGCCCACCGTCGCGGGACCTTACGCGGCATGGATGCCGCGTGAGAGCCTACACGGACGTACTTGCGGCGTGTCCCGCGATGGTGGGCGGGCAAGGGCCCTGCGACCAAGCAGCAGATCAGTCGCTTTACACCTGATCTATCCGCACCATCCAACCACTCCAACACAAACCATATTTCGAGTTGTAGCATCTTTCAAATACAGCCGGACTTTTAGATCAAAAGCCTAGCTGGTCGAGTGCACGGTGCGCCCACCGCACCAGAGAGTTCGCTGGTTGCTTTGTTGAAAGCCACGCACACCGACCATCTCGACTGGTCCTTGTCCGCCCACCGTCGCGGGACCTTACGCGGCATGGATGCCGCGTAAGAGCCTACACGGACGTACTTGCGGCGTGTCCCGCGATGGTGGGCGGGCAAGGGCCCTGCGACCAAGCAGCAGATCAGTCGCTTTACACCTGATCTATCCGCACCATCCAACCACTCCAACGCAAACCATATTTCGAGTTGTAGCGTCTTTCAGATACAGGTCAAAAGCTTGGTTCCAAGTCGAAGTGGATCGCAGAGAGCTACATGCCTGCACACCTGTCGACGGAATACTCACCGCCGCTGCACTAACGTGCGAACGTCATCCACCAGAGTCTTCGCACATGCCCGTCAGCTATTCGATCAGCCTGCCCGACCCCAAGCTCGCCCGCGGCGGCGATGCAAGCGTGAGCTTCAGCGCCCATGGCGCCGAGGCCTTTGCCGAACAGCTGCAGGCAGCGCTGCGCGACCCGGCCTGGTTCGATCGCTGGCGCCAGCTGCAGGCCGACCCGGACGCTGTGGATCCCAGCCTCGGCGTGACCGATCCCTCGGCCACGGTCACCGGCAAGCAGGGCGACCTGCGGATCGATCTGGTCGCCACCACCAGCATCCCCGGCGACCTGCTCAAACAGCGCATGCAGGCGCTGGCCGGACATCACTGGGAACTGCGCGACGTGCGTTGAAGTCCGCTGTCGCCGCGCGTAGGGCGCGGCGGCAACTCCACTCAGGTCAGCACGTTGTCCGCCACCCGCCGCGGCCAACGCCACTTCAGATTCACCGCCAGCGTCCCGATCACGATCAACGCCAGGCCCAGCCATTGCACCGGCACCAGCGCGTGGCCATAGAGCAGATAGTCCAGCACTAGCGTGACCAGCGGATAGACGAACGCCAGCACCGCAATCGTGGCCACATGCAGATGGCGATAGGACGAATAGAACAGCACATACACGATGCCGCTGTGGATCACGCCCAAGCCCACCAGCCACAGCCAGTGCAGGCCCGGATGCAGCGCGGCGCCACTGGAGAACCCTGCCAGCAACAAGGTGCCGACCCAGCACTGCACGGTCACCACCGCCAGCGGCCGCTCGCGGCTGATGCGGCGCGACATCAGCAACGAGGCCCCGCACAACAATGCCGCCAGCAAGGTGAGCGCGATCCCGATCAGATAACCGCGATCGGCCGCCTGCCACAGCCGCGCCGGATCGGCCGAACAGGCCACACCGACGAATGCCAGCAACGTCCAGCCCAGATCGACACGCCGCGTGCGCTCGCCCTGCAGCAATGCGGCAAGGATCAACATCACGAACGGAAACACGTGGTAGACCATCGTGGCCACACCGATCGACGAGCGCGCCATGCCGGCGAACAACGCCACCCAGTTCAGCACCAGCAACACACCGCTGATGACCGCATCGCGCAACAGCGCACGCTCGCGCCACAGGCCGCGCAGCTGCCCACCGATCAAACCGCACACCGTCAGAAACAGCGCACCGAACAGGCAGCGGTAGAACACCGCAGTCACCGGATCCTGCCCGCTTTCGTGCACGAATACGCCCACCGACCCGATCAACACTTCGGCCACCAGCAATTGCCAGATTGCACGTCGCGCTGCGCCCGCCGAGGTCGCTTGAGCAGACAAGGACACGCTCATAGCGCAATCCTCCCCTGCAGATACTGCACAGCGCTGCCGCGCACGTACACATGCTGCGGCTCCACCCGGCAATCGAGTTCACCGCCGCGTGCCGATGCCTGCAGCGCGCGCAGCTGCGTCTTGCCAAGCGTTTGTGCCCACAGCGGCGCCAACGCGGCATGGATCGACCCGGTCACCGGATCCTCGCTACCGCCATTGGCCGGCCAGAAATAGCGCGAGACGAAGTCATGCCCGACGCCAGGCGCGGTGACCGCCACATCGCGCGGCGCCAACGCCAGCATCCGCGCCAGATCGGGTCTCACCTCACGCACCTGTCCTTCATCGGCGTAGACGGCGATGTAGGCATGCGCGTTTGCATAGACAGCCTGTGGCGCGATCGACAATGACTCCAACAAGGCTTGCGGCACTACCGCCACCAGCGACGGCATCTGGTTGGGGAAGCGCAGCTCGAAGGTGCTCTCGGCCACCCTGGCGACCTCGATCTCACCAACCGCCGGCGCGCGCAATCGCAACGGGAACGCAGCGCCTTGATGCGTGGCAATCACCAACGCGCTGGCCAAGGTCGCATGCCCGCAGAAGCCGACCTCCCTGATCGGAGAAAACCAGCGGATGTCGAATACCCCGCTCCCGTCGCGCACGAAAAATGCGGTCTCCGACAGATTGTGTTCGCTGGCAATCGCCTGCATCAGCGACTCCGGCAACCAGTCCTGCAACGGCACGACAGCCGCAGGATTGCCCTTGAAACGCACCGTAGTGAACGCATCGACGATAAACACAGGAAGCAGCACGGCCAACCTCACAGAAGAGAACACACACCTGGCGCACTCACCGGGCACAGCCAGTCTGCAGCGCAGCACACGACCATGACAGATTCAGATAGGCTGCAAATTGACCAATACAGATAAAGGGCGCCCGCACATGCTCCTGTACGAATCGCTGGCCACCCAGCTGCGGCAGCAGATCGAAGGCGGCACCCTGGGTGCCGGCGAGCGCCTGCCCTCGATCCGGCAACTGGCCGCCAATCACGGCATCAGCACGGCAACGGCAGTGCAGGCCTGCCTGCAGCTGGAACGCGAAGGGCGCGTGCAGGCGCGGCCGCGCTCCGGCTACTTCGTGCGCACCACCGCCTCTGCATTGCCTGTCGCTACACCTGCAACGCGTCGGCGCAAACCCGGCATGGTCGACAACCCTGCCTTGCAGCGCGTGCTCGACACCCTGGCGCGTACCGACCTGCTGCCGCTGCACACCGCCACTCCCGCGCCGGCGTTGTTGCCGGCTGCACAGTTGGCGGCAGCACTCTCGCGTCAGTTGCGGCGCCAATGCACCGCCGCACTGGACTACGCACCGCCACAAGGCCACGCCGTGCTGCGCCGGCAGATCGCACAACGTTACGTACACTGCGCAACCACGGTAGCCGCAGAAGAAGTGGTGATCACCGCCGGCGCGATGGAAGCGATCAGCCTGGCACTGCGCACCCTCACCGCACCAGGCGATGTGGTGCTGGTGGAAACACCCACCTACCACGGCATCCTGCAGGCGGTGGCCGCGTTACGACTCAAGGTGCTGGAAGTCCCCAACCGCGCCGGCCATGGCATCGATGTCGCGCGCCTGGACGCGCTGCTGCAACGCACGCCGGTACGCGCCGCAGTGCTGGTACCCAACTTCAACAATCCAAACGGCAGCCTTACCCCCGACAGTGCCAAGCGCGCACTGCTCGACAGCTGCGCACGCCACGGCACCGTGGTGATCGAAGACGATATCTACGGCGAACTGGATTGGTCGGGCCAGCGCCCACGCCCGCTACGCCACTTCGACACGCATGCCAACGTGATCACCTGCGGCTCGTTCTCCAAGATACTGTCGCCCGGCCTGCGCGTGGGTTGGTTGCTGGGCGGCGACTGGACCGACGCCTTGGTGCGCGCCAAGTACTTTTCCACCGTCGGTAGCGCCAGCCTGCCGCAACTGGCGCTGGCCGATTATCTGGCGCAGCACGATCTGGAACGGCATCTGCGCAAGCTACGCCGTACCCTGGCCGACAACGGCCAACGCCTGCGCGATGCGATCGTGCGGCATTGGCCCGAAGGCACGCGGGTGGGCGACCCGGCCGGTGGACTCTCGCTGTGGCTGCAATTGCCGAACGGTGAAAGTGGACAAGCCTTGTTCGAAGCCGCATTGGCCGAAGGCATCGGCACCTCGCCGGGCCATCTGTACTCCAGCCGCGGCGACTACGCAGATCATCTACGCCTGACCTGCGGCCAGCCGTGGAGCGACACGCTGGAACGTGCAATGCGACGATTGGGCAAGCTTGCGGCGCAGGTGGCGCGTTAGCTTCGTTGTTGGCATCAACTTTTGAATTGGCGTTGGCGTCAGCTGTTGCTTTGGCGTCAGCTGTTGCTTTGGCGTCAGCTGTTGCTGTTGCTGTTGCTGTTGAACAACAACAACGATGTCGCCGGCATCTACTCGACGCGAACTTTCAGATATGCAATGGCGAGCCCCTCTCCCCACGGGAGAGGGGTTGGGGTGAGGGTACGGGGCGAAGCCCTCATGTTGTTCCAACTGCACGAGGCTTCGCCCGTACCCTCATCCGCCCCTGCGGGGCACCTTCTCCCGAGGGGAGAAGGGACATCAGGTTGCCGCTTTACTCATGGCACCAGCGCACGCAGTACAGCAATGCCAGGCGCCAGGCGCGTATCTCTCGCCATTCCTTGGCACGCACTCCACTACTCACTCAACCAGCCACTCCTCACGCAACGAAGCAATCAACCACGCAACGCCGCAGCATGATGCGCAATATGCTCGCCGATAAAACTCGAGATGAAGTAATAGCTATGGTCGTAACCAGGCTGCAGCCGCACCGTGACCGGATAACCAGCGGTCTGTGCAGCTTCCTCGAATAACGCGGTTTTCAACTGGTTTTCGAGAAATTCATCCGCATCGCCCTGATCGATCAATAGCGGCAAGCGCTCCTGCGTCTGTGCGATCAACGCAGTGGCGTCATAGGCTTTCCACGTCGCGCGGTCCGGCCCCAGATACTGGCCAAACGCTTTTTCGCCCCAGGGCACCTGGCTGGGCGCGACGATCGGCGAAAATGCCGACACGCTGCGATAGCGTCCCGGATTCTTCAATGCGATGGTCAAGGCGCCATGGCCGCCCATCGAGTGGCCGCTGATCGCGCGCGCACCGGTGGTGGCGAATGTCGCTTCGATCAACGCCGGCAATTCGTTCACCACATAGTCGTACATGAGGTAGTGCGCGGCCCACGGCTGCTGTGTGGCATCGACGTAGAAACCAGCGCCCTTGCCGATGTCGTAGCCGTCCGCGTCGGCCACCTCGTCGCCACGCGGGCTGGTATCCGGCGCGACCAGGATCACGCCATGCTCGGCGGCATAACGTTGCGCGCCGGCCTTGCTGATGAAGTTCTGCTCGGTGCAGGTCAGCCCGCTGAGCCAGTACAGCACCGGCAGCGGGCCATCGGCGGCCTGCGGTGGCAGATACACGCCCACCTGCACGCTGCAGTTCAAGCTCTGCGACTGGTGCCGGTAGACGTCTTGCCAACCGCCGAAGCAGGCACGGTGTTCGATACGTTCCATGAGATTCCTTCGATAAAAACCTACGGCCGACATGGATGCCGGCCGCGGGGTTGGGCGATCAGTGCAGCAGGCCCTTATGGCGTGCCACATTGGCCGCCAATGCATCCATCAATCCCGGCGACAGGCAGTCGTACGGGGTCAAGCCGAGCTCGTTGAGGCGCGCGCGTACGCCGTCCATGTCATCCGGCGGCGTGCCGGTTTCGATGATGGAGGACACGAACGCCGCAAAGCCCGGCGGCGACCAGCCCGACTGCTGCGACAACTCGGTATGGATGAAGTCCAGACCATAAAACGCATGGTCCTTGTTTTCGATGCGGCCAAACATATGCACGCCGCAACCGGTACATGCGTGGCGCTGGATCGCCGCGCTTTCGTCGACGATCTTGAGCTTCTCCGCATGCGCGGTGACCGTGACCTTGTCGCGCGGCACCACTGCAATCACCGAAAAGGTCGCGCCTTCCGGCTTCCAGCATTTACTGCAACCGCAGGCGTGGTTATGCGCGGTCTGCGCACCCACGTCCACGGTCACCTTGTCGCTGGCGCAATGACATTCAAGGGTTCCTCCCTGAAAGCTTTCTGCACCTCCACGCGCAACACCACTGTCTACCGAAGGATGAATCGAGACGCTGGTCATCATGCCCCTCCCGGAGTATCGGGTACCACGTGCGCGGAAGCGGCCGCGCGCCGATCCTGGCCGTACGGTCAGAAGTGAATCACGGTGCGGATCGACTTGCCTTCGTGCATCAGGTGGAAGGCTTCGTTGATCTCTTCCAGCGGCATGGTGTGGGTGATGAACGGGTCCAGATCGATCTCGCCCTTCATCGATTGCTCCACCATGCCCGGCAACTGGGTCCGTCCCTTGACACCGCCGAAGGCCGAGCCGCGCCACACGCGGCCGGTCACCAGCTGGAACGGACGGGTACTGATTTCCTGGCCTGCGCCAGCAACGCCGATGATGACGCTCTCGCCCCAGCCCTTATGGCAACACTCCAGCGCCGACCGCATCACGTTGACGTTGCCGATGCACTCGAAACTGAAGTCCACGCCGCCATCGGTCAACTCGACGATGACCTCCTGGATCGGCTTGTCGTAGTCCTTGGGGTTGATGCAATCGGTGGCGCCCATGCTGCGTGCCAGATCGAACTTGCCCGGGTTGGTGTCGATGGCCAGGATGCGCCCGGCCTTGGCCTGCACCGCGCCCTGGATCACCGCCAGACCGATGCCGCCCAGGCCGAACACCGCCACGCTTTCGCCCGGCTTGACCTTGGCGGTGTTGTGCACGGCACCAATGCCGGTGGTGACGCCGCAACCGAGCAGGCAGACCTTTTCCAGCGGCGCTTCCGGGTTGACCACGGCCAAGGAAATCTCCGGAACCACCGTGTACTCGCTGAAGGTGCTGCAGCCCATGTAGTGATAGATCGGCTCGCCGTTGTAGGAGAAGCGCGTGGTGCCGTCGGGCATCAAACCCTTTCCCTGCGTGGCACGCACTGCCTGGCACAAGTTGGTCTTGCCGGACAGGCAGAATTTGCACTTGCGGCATTCGGCGGTGTACAGCGGGATCACGTGATCGCCGACCTTGACGCTGGTGACGCCCTCGCCCACTTGCTCGACAATGCCGCCGCCTTCGTGGCCCAGCACGGACGGGAAGATGCCTTCCGGGTCGTCGCCAGACAGCGTGAACGCATCGGTGTGGCAGACGCCGGTGTGGGTGATGCGGACCAGCACTTCGCCGGCCTTCGGCGGTGCGACGTCGATTTCGACGATTTCCAGCGGCTTGCCGGGTCCGAATGCAACTGCTGCACGGGATTTCATTGGATAACGCTCCTGACGATGAGATTCAAGGACGGGTGCGGCATGCGCCGACCCGGTGGGAGTTCATTTGAGGTAGGACCGGACCAGGCCGAGCAATTCCTGCACCCGCTCGGCGCGTTGCGCATCGGACGTTGCGGCATGCCCGAAATCTTCCCGGATATGCGCTTCAAGCACCTGCGACATCAGCCCATTCACGGCCCCCCGGATCGCGGCGATCTGCTGCAAGACAGGCGCGCAGTCTGCGCCTGCCTGCAGCGCCCGCTCAAGTGCATCGCACTGCCCGCGCAAGCGACGCACGCGTGCTAGCGCCCGCTTTTTCTCTTGCGGCGAATGCGGCATGGCGGCTCCGGTCCAAATACTGGGGGGCAGTATATGGATTCGGACGAAAAAAGCCATGGGCGTCGGGGCGTTGTGTCGAGATGCCAGTTGGCAACGTGATGTTCGATCAACGCAGATGCGCGCGAGAATGCCGCCAGCAGGGGCTGTGGCGCGGCCTGTGCACAGACACGCACAGATCGAAGTTCTGCCCTGCGCAGGAAATCCGCGACCGCAAATCAGCGAAGTGGCCGCAGTGCAGCATGACGGTGGCTGATGTGTGCATGTGCAGCATCCAGCGTCATCCCTCATCCCCCTCCAGACGCATGCTTTCCGATACCGGCAGCTCGATGGTGCAGCGCACCCCATCCGGGCCCAGCTCATAGGTGGTTTCGGCCTGCAGTTGATACGGCAGCGCGCGCTCGATCAGCTCGCGACCGTACCCTGAGCCTTGTGGCGCTTCGCCGGGCGTTGGCATGGTCACGCCGGTTTCGCTCCATTCGATCCGCAGCCGCGTGCCGTTACCGGTGCGCAGCAGGCGCCAACGCACCTGCAGCTGGCCGCCGGGTTGGGCGAGCGCGCCGTACTTGTTCGCATTGGTCGCCAGCTCATGCAGCGCCAGCGCAAACGTCTGCACGGTGCTGGAGCGCAGACGCACGCCGCTGGGGCCATCCAGCACCACCTGCTCACCCTGGCCTTGCGCGTCGATCGCACCCATTGCCGAGAGTTCGACATGGATCAACGCATCGAACAGGATGCGATCGCCGTCGTTCAAGCGCGAGAGCAATCCCTGCACGCGCGCCAGCGCGTCCAGACGGTCGTTGTAGATCAGCGCCAGCTCGGCGATGGTCCTGCTGCTGCGCTGGGTGCGATTGAAGACCACACGTACCACGCCCATCAGGTTGCGCGTGCGGTGCTGCAGTTCGGCCAGCAACACCTGCTGGCGATCTTCCCACTCCCTGCGGCGGGTGACGTCCTGGCCGATCTTGAGATACCCCAGCGGCTCGACACCGCCATCGCGCAGCGGCCGGGTCGCCCCTTCGATGAAGACGCGGCGGCCGTCCTTGCATTGATGCCAGCGGACATTGGGGGCAAAGCCGGTGTGGTGCGCCTGTTCGATCTCGCGCTGCGGCACCCCGGCCAGGCGATCTTCTGCAACGAAGGTCATGGCGATGTGTTGACCCACCGCTTCTTCGGCGGTCCAGCCGAACACCGCTTCGGCACCAGGAGGCCAGGTCTGGATGTAGCCGCTGGTGTCGGTGGTAAAGATCGCGTAATCCAGCGCGTTTTCAAGAATCACGCGGTAACGCTCTTCGCTTTCGATCAGCGCGCCCTGCGCGCGTGCGCGCTCCAGTGCTGCCCAGGTGCGCTCTGCGGTTTCTTCGGCCAGCCGGATCTCGGCGGCCGTCCAATCGCGCGCAGTGCGCTGATTGACCACGAAACTGGCAACCAGCTGGCCGCTCTTGATCAGCGGCACCACGATCAGCGCACCGATGGCATTGCCCAGATAGGCCGCGCGCTGGTCATCGGGCAATGCCGCATCGATGGCAATGTCGCGCACCACCCATGTCTGCGCGTCGGTCAGCCAGGGCATCGGCCAATCGCTCAGCGCGAAGCGCCGCGCATGACTGGTTTCGCCGGGTTGATGCCAATCGCGTTCCACCACGTACTGCTGCGTTTTGCGATCCACTTCAACGTAGTACGCGCGGCCGGCATGCAAGTGCTCGCCCAGCACGCACGCGGCGTTGCCCTGGATGGCGGCCGGGTCGCTCAGCGGCCGCAGCGCATCGGACAGCTTCAACAGGAACGCATTGCGATCCTGCACCTCGCGCAACGCCGCTTCGGCCAGCTTGCGGTCGGTGATGTCGAGCACGAATTCGAAACCGGTTCCATCCGGCAGCCGCTTGGCGGCGAACAACGCCCAGCGATGCGAACCGTCCTTGCGCAGATATTCGCGCTCATAGGGCGTGGTGCTGCCCTTGGCCTTCAACTCTTGAAAGGCGTGCGCGGTCAACTCACGCGCGGTCGCCGGGGTCAGGTTCTGCCAGTTGAGCGTACCGGCTTCAACATCTGCACGGCTGTAGCCGCTCATCTTCAAGAACGCATCGTTGGCATCGGTCAGGCGGCCATCCATATCGAAATATGTCGCGCCCACGGTTTCGATCGTCAATGCGGTGCGGAAGCGCTCTTCACTGGCACGCAGCAGCTCCTGCGCACGTTTCTTGTCGGAGATATCGCGAAAATACACCGACATGCCGCCATCGCTGGTGGGATACAGACTGATGTCGACCCAATGCCCCAGCACCGGCGAGGCGACATCCAGGCGAACCATCTGCCGCGTTTGTGCGGCCTGCAAATGCGCGGTGTGCGTTGCAGAGCCGATCAATGCGGCGAACTCGTCCCAGATCGCCTTGCCCAGCAATTGCGCACGCGAGCGTCCCCACAGCGCCTCGGCCTTGCGATTGATATAGGTAAAGCGCCACTGCGCATCGACGCCATAGAACGCATCGGAAATGCTTTCCAGAATGTCGCGGTTACGCTCGGCCAGCATGCCCAGTTCCGCCTGCACCCGGCGTTGTCCGGTCACGTCCTGCACCACGGTCATCCACCGGTCACCCTGCTGCCATCGCGCAATGCGACCGCAGTGACACGTAACCAACATTCGGCGGTTCCATCGAGGTGGCGGAAATCGATCGGCGCTGTGGTGTCTTCGCCGCGTAACGCGCGCGCACCGGGAAACTGCTGCGGTGGCACCGGGTTGCCTTGCTGGTCGACACCCTGCCACTCGTCTGCATGCACGCCATCGCGCGAGGGGATGCGATCGGTCAACCGATCGCTCAGCTGCGGGTTATTGTACGTGAAACGGCCTTGCGTATCGAACAGACCGACGCCGATCGGAATCTGATCGAGCACCAGCGCCAGCCGCGCCTCGCTATCGCGCAGGCGTTGTTCGGCCTGTTTGCGTGCGGTGATGTCGGCGGCGGTGCCGAACCATTCGGTGATGTTTCCCTCCGCATCCAGTGCCGGCACGCCCTTGGTGGCGATCCAGGCCAGGCTGCCGTCCGCACGTCGTACCCGATGCTCGAAAATGATCGGTGTCTTTGCATGGATGCCGGCATCGATCTTTTGCCGCACCATTGCCCGATCGTCATCGGGAATGTAATCCATCAGCCAGGCGCGATGGGGATCGACCGTGTCGGCCAGAAAGCCTTTCCCGGTCAATGTGCGCATCTCGCCCCAATCCGGGCTCATCCGGTAATGCACTTCGGAACTTGCCAGCGACAACGCGGCCAGCCGCGACTCGCTGGTCCGCAATGCCGCCTGAGCACGATTGCGTTCGACATAGTCGGCGGCGGTCCATGCAAGCAGCTCGATCAACCTGAGTTCATGCTCTGCCGGCCGATACGGCAGGGTGAATTGCGTACTGAGCAAACCGAGCAACACGCCGGCACGATTGAACAGCGGAGTGAACTGCGCAGCATGAATTCCACTGCACAGCGCGGCCTCGTAATCCGGCGTGCCCTTGAGTGGGGTGAACGATTCGATGTCTTCGATCACCAGCTGCCGGCGCTCGCGGCGCACGGTATCGCAGGTCGCCTGAAAACCGTCCTTCAAGAACTGCTGCACGAACGGGCTGCGCTCGTCATGGCCGCGATAGACACGCAGCTCCATGTCGTTGCTGTGCTCGTCGACCAGTTGCACGCAACCGCACTCGGTGCGCGCGAACGTGCAGGCAAGCGCGGTGATGTCCTGCAGCGCTACACGCATGTCGCTCTGCGCTGCAAGGCTGACCTGTAGCGCGTGCAATTTTCGCATGCCGGCCAGCTCTTCCAGCATGCTTGCAGCGCTTTCGACACTTTCCACGTTGTCGACCTGCTCGCCAGGCGCATGTTTCATCGTGACTGGTTTCTCCCTGCGCGCATTATCCGATCTCTCGCCAAAGTGAAGCGACACAATGCGTAATCGCGAGCGAAGAGGCTGTAGTAGCGTGCTCGACATCTGCCGTGCCGGGCACGCGCAAGCCCGCGTCTTTGGATGCGCAGCCGACGCGACCGCAAGGTGGTGGTCACTGGTTTGCAGCGTTATCCGGCGAAACGCCTGCAGTTTTGCTCTACGGCAACGTCCGCTAGCGGCAAGGCACCTGCGCGCATCGGTCTCAGCCGTGACGCGGCGGCGGCTCGAATCCCTCCGCTTCCAGGCATTGCAGCAACGATGACGGCAGCGGTCCAGGCGGTGGCGCATCCGGCACCGGCAACGCGATGTCTTGCGCCGTAGCGCAGGCCTGCAGCGCTGCATCGAATTCGGGATCGCGCGGCGGCGGTGGGCCATGATGGCCGCGCTCAGGCGGCGGCGCGCCACCTGGAGCGCCGCAGAGGCTGGCGCAGCCGGCCAGGCTCAGCGCGGCAAGCAGCGCAACGGTGACGGCAAAGCTGGGGCGTGTTTGGACCATCGTCGATCTCCCTTGATGGATGCACACGTGTGCGTCGTGCATGCACGTGGCAGGGCGGGCAACGCCCGCGCTTTCGTCCAGCAAAGCCTTGCATGTGCGTGTGCCGCGCATGTGTCGCGCGCGTGTCGCCATCCGCCAAGCGCAGGCGTGCGACGGCATGCGCTGATCGTGCCGCATCCCTGCCGCACAAAAGCGCAAGCGCTGATGCGTCAGTTCTCGACGACGGCCGGTGCCACGCTGACGGCGGCGTCAGCGGCATTTTCAGGCAGCGATGCCATCACCGCAGCGCGAAAGCGCGCAGCGAAGGCGGCATCGTTGGCCTGATAGAAGGCACGCGCATTGGCCGATAACTGATCCAGCTGCGCCTGTGGCAACGCCAATGCGGTTTCCACCGCGTGCGCGATTCCCGCCGCATCGACGTAGTAATACGAGGCCAGACGCCGCTGGCGCACGTCGGCCACCGGAATCAGCACGCCGTGCTCGGGCCTGACCAATTCGTTCATCGGCTCGCCGTCGGTCGCCAATGTCACTGCGCCCACGCTCAACGCTTCCATCAGGTAATGACCGAAACCTTCGGCTTCTGACGGGCAGATATGGAACAGATGCGCGTTCTGCAGCCGGCGTAGGACGGCATCATCGATATAGCGGACCCGGTGATCGATGTTCGCAGCAACCACCGGTTTGCCGGCGGTGCGCGGGCTCTGCACCACGGTCAGCAGCGGCCACTCCGGATGCTGCTTCCAGGTCTCCAGCAGCACGCGGGTGCCCTTGGCGGTGCTGCGCCCGGCCAGATGGAAGAATGCACGCCGACGCGCGACCTGTGCGTCGTAGCGGTCCGGGCTGGTGAAGCCGATAAACCGCGTGGCGCAGCCCAGACTGCGAAAAATCCGCTCCGCGTGATGGGTCTTGCACAGCACCGCGTCGAACTGCGGCAGCCGTGGCAGCCATTTGGGCAACAGCCACTCCGGATTGGGCACCAGCAGGTTGGTCTGGCCCAGCGGCAGGCAGCGTGCATACACGCGCTCGGAAAAGATCTGCACCGGCACTCGCCCGAACAGCGCGCGACTGGCCCACAGGCGGGTTTCGCGCGCGGTGTCGTGCAGCCGCTGACTGGTGAAGCCCACTTCCTGTACCGGGATGCCGCCGGCCCGCAGCGTCTGCGCCATCAGCACCATGTCGCGGGTCAGGCCCACGCCGTTGTCGCGGCTGATCACCCGCATCATCGGAAACGCCTTGTCATGCGCGTACTCGCCGTTGCAGCGGCACAGTGTCGATGTGATGGCTTCCTTGGCGATGTCCGGTTCTGTCATGTCGCGTCACACGTGTGCCAATGGATGACAAATTCAATCATTATGATGCGTGCTCCAGCCTTGCAACTGCGAGCACCATGTATCCGGTAGCCACCACCCTGCGCGGCCAAACCTCCGCGCCACCGACGATGACCTCCATGGACCTGCAACAACCCTGCGTTCTTGTGGTTGACGACGACCCGGACCTGCGCAAGCTGATCGGAGAGTTCCTGAGCGCCCACGGCTACCAGGTGGACGTTGCCGAAAACGTGGCGGAGATGCGCAAGAGCATCGCGCAGCGCCGCCCGGACCTCATCGTACTCGACGTGATGATGCCCGGAGAAGACGGGCTGAGCGCGGCCCGGGCCCTGGCCAGCGAGCGCGGTTCACCCGCGGTCATCATGCTCAGCGCGTTGGGCAACGACACCGACCGCATCATCGGCCTGGAAGTGGGCGCCGACGATTACCTGGCCAAACCCTGCAATCCACGCGAATTGCTGGCCCGGGTGCGCGCCCTGCTGCGCCGCAGCCAGGCCAGCAACGAGCAGGCCGACCACCGCGGCAATGTCTACGAGTTCGCCGGCTGGCGGCTGGATGTGGTGCGCCGCGACCTGCGCGACCCCACCGGCATCTTCATCAACCTCTCCGATGGCGAGTTCGCGCTGCTGCGCACCTTCGTCGAGCATCCGCAGCGGGTGCTGAGCCGCGACCAGTTGCTGGACTACGCCCGTGGCCGCGACACCGACGTCTACGACCGCGCCATAGACAGCCAGATCAGCCGGCTGCGGCGCAAGATCAACGAGCGCGTGCATACCGAGTTGATTCGCACGGTGCGTAACGAAGGCTACATGCTGCTGCCGGGCGTCTCGCGTCTGTGAGCAACCCGGCACGTCGCGGGCTGTCGATCTTTGCGCGTACCTTCGTGTTGCTGGCGGTGGCCCTGCTCACCGCCCAGGCGGTCGGCATCGCCCTGCTGGTGATGCGCACCCCGGTCTACGAGCCGCCGGTGCATCCGCCGGAGGTGGTGGCGTTGCTGTCCACGCGCATGCCGGCCGGCACCCAGACCTTGACGGTGCGCGAGTCCGCGCAGTCCCCGCTGCCGCCAGCAGGCCAGGTGCGCGATGCGTTTGCCGAAATGCTGCTGGCGCATTGGCTGGATGTGCCCGAGCAGCACGTGCGCTTCTACCGCAGCGCCGATGATCGCCCGGGCCCGCGCGTCGACATGTCGCTGCCGGGCCAACCGCAGGCGTCCAAGGCCAACGACGGCGATGGCAGCCCTGACGGCAATCGCCGCGCTGCCTTGCAGCGATCGCCGCCAGAGCCGGGGGGTTGGCCCCGCGATCGCCACCCTGGCGCCTCGCCGTTCGGCAACGGGCTGCGCCCGGACGATGCCCCCGGTGCCTGGGAAAGCGAGCGACTGACCCCGGGGGTGCCCTTGCTGGATGGCTTCACCGCCGCGCTGCAGCAGCCCGATGGCCGCTGGCGCACGGTGGAATCGCCGCCACGGCGGCTGTCGGCCGAGTTCAAGACCCACGTGGTGTTGCTGTTCCTGGCCGGCCTGCTGGCCAACGTGCCGCTGGCGTGGTGGTTCTCGCGTGCGCTGTCGGCGCCGATCAAGCGCTTTGCCGAGGCCGCCGACCGGCTGGGCCGCAACCCGGATGCCGCCGCCTTGCAACGCAGCGGCCCGCCGGAGATCGTGCGCGCAGCCGACTCGTTCAATGCGATGCAGGCACGCCTGAACCGCCTGATCAACGAGCGCACCCACATGGTGGCGGCGATCGCGCACGACCTGCGCACGCCGCTGGCGCGCCTGTCGTTCCGTCTGGACGGCCTGCAGCCTCCGCTACGCGACAAGGCACTGGCGGATATCGACGAGATGAAAGCGATGATTTCCGCCGCGCTGGATTTCATCCAGAACGATCGCCACCGCGGCAAGCGCGCGCCGCTGGATCTGCGCCTGCTGGTGGAAAGCGTGGTCGACAATGCCACCGACATCGGCGCCGAGGCCGAGCTGCTGCCTGGGCCGGAGATCACCCTGGATGGCGACCCGCTGGCCTTGCGCCGCGCGGTGATGAACCTGCTGGAAAACGCACTGAAGTACGGCAAACGCGCGCGCCTGCAGCTGCAGCGCGATGGCGAGGACGGCGTGCTGTGGATCGACGACGACGGCCCCGGCATCGACCCGACCCAGCGCGAACAGTTGCTGCTGCCGTTCGTACGTGGCGAGTCTTCGCGCAACCGCGATACCGGCGGCATCGGGCTGGGCTTGTCGGTGGCGCACAGCATCGTGCTGGCGCATGGCGGCGATCTGCGCCTGGACAACCGTGCGGGCGGCGGTCTGCGGGTGACGGTGCGCCTGCCGTGCATGCCGGAGCGGCGCTAGGCGTACGCTCTTTCGTACGTGAGGTCGACAATGCCGTCTCGCGCCCGAGTCCATTCCTGCAAGCAATGACCGTGCGGTAGCCTAGCGATGCGCTACGACTGCGGCAATCCGCAAGCGCTCAGTACGCAAACTCGCGAAACACCCGATCGATATCGCCGTTCCATGCGCCGTGATACAGCGCCAGCTTGCGCTCGGCGGCGGTGACACCGCTCTCGGCGATCTCGGCGATCACATCCACAAAGCCGGTTTCGTCCTGACCGTCGGCATTCAAGCGCGCGCGCCGACGCAGGCCTTCGCGCGCGATCTTGACCGCTTCCACTGCCAAATCGCGCACCGTGCCGTTACGGAACGGCAGGCCGAGTGCATGTTTGGGCACGCCGTCGCGCAGCGCGTGGCGCTCGCCGGTGCTGAAATCCTTGACCAGATCCCAGGCCGCATCCAGCGCGGTGTCGTCGTATAGCAGCCCCACCCAGAACGCCGACAGCGCGCACAGCCGATCCCACGGGCCGGCATCGGCCCCGCGCATTTCCAGATACTTCTTCAAACGCACTTCCGGAAACGCGGTGGTCATGTGGTCCGACCAATCGCGCAGCGTCGGCAACGCACCCGGCAATGCCGGCAGCTTGCCTTGCATGAAATCGCGAAAGCTCTGCCCGCTGGCGTCGACATAGACACCGTCGCGATAGGAAAAATACATCGGCACATCGAGCAGGTAATCGACGTAGCGCTCGTAGCCGAAGCCGTCTTCGAACACGAAATCCAGCATGCCGGTGCGATCGGCGTCGGTATCGGTCCAGATGTGCGAGCGGTAGCTCAGGTAGCCGTTCGGCTTGCCTTCGGTGAACGGCGAATCGGCGAACAACGCGGTGGCGATCGGCTGCAGCGCCAGCGACACGCGGAACTTCTTCACCATGTCCGCTTCGGTGGCGTAATCCAGGTTGACCTGCACCGTGCAGGTGCGCGTCATCATGTCCAGGCCGAGCGAGCCGACCTTGGGCATGTAGTTCTTCATGATCTGGTAGCGGCCCTTGGGCATCCACGGCATCTGGTCGCGGCGCCACTTGGGTTGGAAACCCATGCCCAGGAAGCCCAGCTGCAACTCGCCGGCCACCTGGGCCACTTCGTCCAGATGGGTGCCGGTCTCCACGCAGGTGTGATGCAGGGTTTCCACCGCCGCGCCGGACAGTTCCAGCTGGCCGGCCGGCTCCAGCGTCACCGAGGCGCCATCGCGCAGCAGCGCGATGGTGTGGCCGTTTTCCTGCACCGGCTCCCAGCCAAAGCGGGTCAACCCGGTCAGCAGCGCCTGGATGCCGCGCGCGCCTTCAAAGGTGGGGGCGCGCAGGTCGTCGAGCTGGAAGCCGAACTTTTCGTGCTCGGTGCCGATCCGCCAGTCCGCGCTGGGCTTCTCGCCGGAGGCAAGTACCTGGACCAGCTCCGCACGTTCGGTGATCGGCGTTTCGGCAACGTGGCTGGGACTCGACAAGGGCAGGCTCGCAGAAAAATTGAGGGGAACGATGTGGGGATCCTCCCCAGCCACCGCAAGGCCCGCACTATAACCGCCCAACATGGAAGAATTGCCGCCATCGGCCAGGTCTTAGATTTCCATCCATGCTTACTGCATGCAGATGCAGGCGAACGCCCACCGTCGCGCCGGCAACACCTGCCGGGACTTCACGCACACCGCGACAAGCGCAGGCATGGCCGGGGCTGGTCAAGGTCGGGCAGCGCCGCAGCCCTGCAGATGCCAGATGGCCATGCGAGGCCGGCATCCATGCGTGCAATAGCGCGGCAACCGCGGCGCTGTTCCAGCAAAGACATGCGCACACGATCCTGTAGCATCGCCCGGCCATGACCGTTGCGCCCACACCCACCGACGCCCTGCTTGCGCAGATGGCCAGCCTGATGCACTGCGAGCGCGCCGAAGGCTTTGCCTGCGTGAGCGCGCGGCGCGCACACGGCGCGCGCTCGGTGGACCTGACCCAGGCGCAATTTGCGATTCTGCTGCAGGGCCGCAAACACGTACGGACCGCGACCCAATCGCTGGAGTTCGTGCCGGGCGACCTGTTCCTGGTGACGCGCCGTTGCCGGATCGATGTGATCAACACGCCCGACCCATTAACCGGGCTCTACCTGAGCGCGGTGGTGCCCCTCTGCGAAGAGGCGCTTGCTGCTGCGCGCGCATTGTGGAACGAGCCGCTGCCCGAGGCCGGCGACGACATCGCGCGGCTGCCGGCGATCGATTTCGGCCCGACGCTGCGGCAATGGCGCGATGCGCTGCAACACGGCCTGTATACCGAAGCCCGCCTGGCGCTGGCCTCGCTGGTGATCAGCTTGTGCCGCCGTGGTCACGGCGGCCTGCTGTTGCCGCCCGCACCAAGTCTCGCCTCGCAGGTGCGCACGTTGATCACCGCGCAGCCACAGCGGGCTTGGCGCTCACGCGATGTCGAAGACAGCCTGGGCATCAGTGGTGCCACCTTGCGCCGGCATCTGGCCGCAGAACACTGCTCGCTGCGCGAGCTGATCACCGACGCGCGGCTCGCGCATGCGATGGCCCTGCTCTACACCACACGCTGGCCGCTCAAGACCGTGGCCGCGCGTGCAGGCTATCGCTCCACCCGCAGCTTCAGTCAGCGCTTCCAGCAGCGTTACGGGCTGGATCCGGCCAGCATCGGCAACAGCCGCTAGATCGCTGCAGCGAGCGCTTCGCGCAGCGCAATGAGCGAATCGCGCAAGTCGCTGCCGCCAGCATGGCGACATCGCGGCGGTTGCCGCCTGCCCTGGAGTTGCTCATGTCTGTTTCCGCCCTGCGTTCGCTGGCGCCGCTATTGCTCGCCGCAAGCGCCACGCTGGCGCACGCCGCTGCGCCCGCGTCCACCCACGCGCAGGTTCCCGGCTTTTACCTGCAGCGCATCGGCACGCTGCGCGTCACTGCGTTGTTCGACGGCAGCGTAGCGTTGACCCGTCAACAGCTGTCCAATGTGGAACCGGCAGCGCGCGACCGCCTGCTCGCGCAGGGCTACGTGCCCGAAGACGACAAGGGGCTGCAGACGGCAGTCAACGCCTATCTGATCCAGGACGGCAGCCACCTCAGCCTGGTCGATACCGGCACCGCGCAGTGCCTGGGGCCCGGCCTGGGCCAGGTGCTGACCAACCTGCGCGCCGCCGGCTACGACCCGGCCCAGGTCGACGATGTGCTGCTCACCCACGCGCATCCGGACCACCTGTGCGGCCTGCTCGATGCGCAGGGCACCCCGGCCTTTCCCAACGCCACGGTGTGGCTGTCCGACGCCGATGCCGCGTACTGGCTGGATCCCGCTTCGGAGGCCGGTGCCGCGCCGATGCTGCAGTTCGCCTTTCCGCTGGCGCGCGCGGCGGCCGCGCCCTATCAGGCCCAGGGTCGGCTGCGCCGTTTCCAGCCGGGCAAGACCGCATTGCCGGCCGGCATCACCGCCCTGGACAGCCAGGGCCACACGCCCGGCCACGTGTCGTATCGCTTTGACGGTGGCGCCGGCAACACGCTGCTGGTGTGGGGCGATGTGTTGCACTACCACGCCGTGCAGTTTGCCCAGCCGGATGCATCGTTCGAGGCCGACAGCAACCGCAGCAAGGCCATTGCCTCACGCCGCAGCATGCTGGCGCAGGCCGCCGACGGCCGCTGGTGGGTGGCCGGTGCGCATCTGCCGTTCCCGGGCCTGGGCCATGTGCGCCGCGAGGGCAAGGCGTTCGCCTGGGTGCCGACCGAATTCGGCGCGATGCCGCAATGAAAACGGCGAGCCCTGGCTCGCCGTCCTGATGGTCTGAAGGCCAGGCGTCATGCACCAGGCCCGCCCCGGCTCACTCCGCGGCGGGCAGCGCCCCATCCAGGCCCAGCCAGCCGCCGACGATGCCGCGCAGTTCGTCCACGCCCTGGCGCGACTCGCCGGAGTAGGTCTGCACGGTCACGCTGTCGCCGAAGCGCGAGGTCACTTCCTTCTTCACCTTCTGCAGGGTCTGCATCTGCTGGCCACGGCCGAGCTTGTCGGCCTTGGTCAGCAAGCCGTGCGCGGGCAGGCCGCGTTCGGCGGCATAGCCGAGCATCTGCAGGTCGTAATCCTTGAGCGGGTGGCGGATGTCCATCACCACCACCAGCCCGCGCAAGGCCTCGCGGGTGCGGAAATAGCGGTCGATGAAGGCCTGCCAGTGCGCCTGCAGATCCTGCGGCACCTTGGCGTAGCCGTAACCGGGCAGATCCACCAGATAGCGCTCGGGCTGGATCTGGAAGAACACCAGCTGCTGGGTACGACCGGGGGTCTTGGACACGCGCGCCAGCGCGTTCTGGCGGGTCAGCGCATTGAGTGCGCTGGATTTTCCGGCGTTTGAGCGGCCGGCGAAGGCCACCTCGTAGCCGCCGTCGTCCGGCAATTGCCGGGCGTTATGGGCGGACAGGTGGTAGCGGGCTTGTTCGATAAGGAGCGACATCCCCCTAGGATCGCACGTTCGGGGTCTGGCGGTTTTGCTGCACTGTTCGTTGACCCTGGCGCAAAGGCGTGTCGATAATCGAAGTACGCCTGCCACAGCCAGCACCCAACGCGCGCGGGCCGGGTCCATACGGAGCTTTAGCTGATGCGCCATGCTCGTGTGTTTGTCCTCGCCGCCCTCGCCGTGCCGGTCATTGCCGCCGTGGCGTTTGCGCAATCGGCGGTGACGCCGATCCCCGATCCGCCACCCGTGCGCGTTGCGCCGCTGGAGGTGGACCTGTCCAAGACCACCTGGGGCGATGCCAAGGCCGGCCAGACCAAGGCCGCCGCCTGCGCGGCCTGCCATGGCCCGGACGGCAATCCGTCGGTGGCGATGTACCCGCGCATCGCCGGCCAGACCGAGCGCTACGTGGCGCACCAGGTCGCCCTGATCGCCAGCGGCGAGCGCAATAGCGGCATGTCGGCGGTGATGGTGCCGTTCGTCAAGGACCTCACCGCGCAGGACATGCGCGACCTGGGCGCCTACTTCGCCACGCAAAAATCCGCCGCCGGCGTGGCCGACGACGCGGTGGTCAACGAGGGGCCGTACCAGGGCCTGAAGTTCTACGAGGTCGGCGAGAAGCTCTACCGCGGCGGCGACATCGCGCGCGGCGTACCGGCCTGCATGGCCTGCCATGGTCCGTCCGGCAGCGGCAATCCGGGTCCGGCGTATCCGCGCCTTGGCGGCCAGCATGCCGAATACGTGGCGCGGCGCCTGAAGGAATACCAGGCCGGCACCACCCAGGAGCGCAACCCGGCGCTGTTCAATATCATGGCGCAGGTGGCGCACCCGCTGACCGAGCAGGAGATCCAGGCGCTGGCCAGCTATCTGCAGGGCCTGCACGACCGCGCCGACGATGCGGCCGCCGCGCAAGCGCCCGCTGCCGGGACGCCCGCACGTTCATGAGGTGAATGCCGCGGCTGCCACACCGCTTCACGACGCCGGTCCCACGACCGGCGTTGTCGTTTCCCGTCCTCCCCCTATCCCCACGGAGCCTGCATGAAGCTGTTTTCCCGTCTGTCCCTGCTGTTGTTGATCCTGCTGCCGCTGGCGGCCTGCGCTGCCGACAAGAACGCCCCGCCGGTGGAAGGCGATGACTACATCGTGATCGACGGCGGGCAGCCGTACGCGCCGCTGGCCGGCAAGGTCGAAGTGACCGAAGTGTTCGGCTACACCTGCCCGCACTGCGCGCACTTCGAGCCCACCCTGGAGGCCTGGGTGGCCAAGCAGCCGTCCTATGTGCGCTTTACCCCGGTGCCGGCGGCCTTCGGCGGGTTCTGGGATGCATTCGCGCGCGCCTACTTTGCCGCCGACCTCCTGGGCGTGGCCAAGCGCAGCCATCGGGCCATGTTCGAGGCCATCCACGAGAAGCAGACCGTGCCGACCCAGAACGTCGCCCCGGAAGAACTGGCCGCGTTCTACGCCGGCTACGGCGTGCCGCCGCAGCGCTTCATCGAGACCTACAAGAGCCAGGCGGTGGACGCCAGGCTCGATGCCGCGCGCGACTTCGTCAAGCGCAGCAAGCTCCCCGGCACCCCGGCCATCGTCGTCAACGGGCGCTATCTGATCGGCGCGCGCAATTACCCGGACATGCTGCGCGTGGCCGACTACCTGATCGCCCGCGAGCACGCTGCGCCTGCCAAGCGCTGAACCGCGTAACCGCCACCGACGGCCGCCCGTGGCATCATGCGCCCCGCGGCCGTCCGGCCCTTTCTCGCCCCACGCTGGAGATCCAATCCGATGAAGACCCGCTTCGCCCTGACGCTGATGGCGCTGCTGCCGATCCTGGTCGCCTGCAAGGCCCAGGACGGCTCGTCCGATACCGCACCTGCCGCCACCACGCCGGCTGCCGAAACGGCACCTGCGCCGGCCGCTGCCACCCCGGCCGCCGACCCCGCCGCACCGCCGGCCGTTGGCGAGAGCGCCAGCACCGCGCCGGCCGCCGCTCCCAGCGCCGCACCGCGCGCACCCAACGGCCCCGAGCCGGTCGCCGGCACCGACTATCTGGATATCGAAGGCGGCCAGCCCTACCAGCAGGCCGCCGGCAAGATCGAAGTGGCCGAGGTCTTCGGCTATGTCTGCCCCGCCTGCAACGCCTTCCAGCCGCTGATCGGGCCGTGGAAGGCCGGCCTGCCGTCGGACGTGCATTTCGTCTACGTGCCGGCGATGTTCGGCGGCCCGTGGGACGACTACGGCCGTGCGTTCTACGCCGCCGAAACCCTGGGCGTGCAGGAGAAGACCCACGAAGCGCTGTACAAGGCCATCCACACCGAGCAGACCCTCAAGGGCGAGCGCGGCAAGGATTCGGTGCAGGACATCGCCGCGTTCTACGCCAAGTACGGCGTGGACTCCAAGACCTTCATCGACACCATGAGCAGCTTCGGCGTGTCGGCCAAGACCAACCGTGCCAAGCAGTTCGCCACCCGCAGCAAGCTCACCGGCACCCCGTCGCTGATCGTCAACGGCAAGTACCTGGTCAAGGGCCAGAGCTTCCCGGACATGCTGCGCATCGCCGATCACCTGATTGCGCGCGAACGCGCCACGCTGGCCAAATGATCCAAGCGATCGTCATCCAGTGAACGCTTCGGATTCGCGCACCCTGCGGGTGCTGACCGCCAACATCCAGGCCGGCTCCAGCACCCGCCGCTACAGCGATTACGTCACGCGCAGCTGGTCGCATGCGTTGCCGCTGGGCAGCAAGCGCACCAGTCTGGACAGCATCGCCAAGCTGGCCGGCGAGCGCGACATCGTCGGCCTGCAGGAGGCCGACCCCGGCAGCCTGCGCTCGGGCTTCACCAACCAGACCCACTACCTGGCCGAGCGCGCCGGCTTCGATTACTGGAGCCATCAGCCCAACCGCCGCATGGGCGGGGTGGCGTCCAGCGCGAATGGCCTGCTCAGCAAGCTGCAACCGCTGGAAGTGCAGGACCATGCCCTGCCCGGCCGGATCGGCGGGCGCGGCGTCCTGCTGGCCAAATTCGGAGAAGGTCGCGACGGCCTGGCGGTGGCAGTGGCACATCTGTCGCTGGGCGCCAATTCGCGCATGGCGCAACTGGCCTTCATCGCCGAATTGTTGTCCGAGCATCCCAACGCGATGTTGATGGGCGATTTCAACTGCATGGCCGACCGGCCGGAGATGCAGGCGCTGTATCGGCATACGCGCCTGCAACCGCCAAGCTGCGAAGTGCACACCTTTCCGAGCTGGCGTCCGGACCGCGCGATCGACCACATTCTGGTCAGCGACAGTCTGACGATCGAACGCATCGAAGCGATTCCTGCCGCGTTTTCAGATCATCTGGCGGTTGGCATGGATATCCGCGTGCCGACGCAGTTGCTGCGTTGAATACCGCGAAAAGTGGCTACGGGTTCGCATAGGCGAACTCGACCGATGACACCCCCTCGACACCGCCTGTGCGATAACGCAGGCGGTTTTTCGTTGGGAGCACAGTCCGTGACACGCCTCTTATGAGTGCGCTGGTATGAGTGCGGTAGAGCCGCAACTGGCACCGGTGCGCACCTTGCGTCCGGTGTTCGTGTTGGCGGCAACGGTGGTCTGTACGTTTGCGTTGCTGGTGTCGTTGTTTCCGTTGGACGCAGGGCGCGTGCTGCTGGATGCGCAGACCTGGGCCTCGCGCAATGTCGGCTGGTACTACCTGCTGGCGATGACGGTGTACCTGGTGTTCGTGCTCGGCGTGGCCTTGTCCAGCTACGGCAACATCAAGCTCGGCGCCGACCACGACGAACCGGAATTCAGCTATCTCTCCTGGGCCGGCATGCTGTTCGCCGCCGGCATCAGCATCACCTTGTTCTTCTTCTGCGTCTCCGAACCGCTCACCCATTATCTGCAACCGCCACAAGGCGGCACCGGCAGCGGCGAAGCGGCCGCACGTCAGGCGATGCAGTTGTTGTTCCTGCATTGGGGACTGCATGGTTGGGGCGTGTTCGCGCTGGCGGCGATGGCACTGGCCTACTTCGCGTTTCGGCACAACTTGCCGTTGGCCTTGCGCTCGGCGCTGTATCCGCTGATCGGCAAGCGCATCAACGGGCCGATCGGCTACACCGTGGATGCGCTGGGCATCGTGGCCACCGTGTTCGGTATCGGTGCGGACATGGGCTTTGGCGTGCTGCATCTCAATGCCGGGCTGAGCACCTTGTTCGATGTGCCGCATACGCACTGGGTGCAGGTGGCGTTGATCGTGGCGATGATGGGCGCGGCGATTCTGGTGGCGGTGTCCGGCGTGGAAAAAGGCGTGCGCTGGATGTCGGACATCAACATGCTGCTGGCGATCGCGCTGCTGTTGTTCATGCTGTTCGCCGGCCCTACGCAATATCTGCTCAACGCGCTGATCCAGAACCTGGGCGACTACCTGGGCAGTGTGGTCAACAAGAGTTTCGACGTGTATGCCTATGGCGGCCGCAGCGACTGGCTGGGCAACTGGACGGTGTTCTATTGGGCGTGGTGGATCGGCTGGGCGCCGTTCGTGGGCCTGTTCATCGCGCGCATTTCGCGCGGCCGCACCATTCGCGAGTTCGTGCTCGGGGTGTTGCTGATCCCGCTCGGCTTCACCCTGGCGTGGCTGTCGATCTTCGGCAACAGCGCGCTGGACCAGTTGCTGCATCACGGCCAGGGCGCATTGGCGCAGCAGGCCACCGATGCGCCGGAGACGGTGTTGTACTCGCTGCTGCAGGGCTACCCGTGGAGCCGCACGGTGATCACGGTGACGGTGGCGATCAGCTTCGTGTTCTTCGTGACCTCCGCCGACTCCGGCACGGTGGTGTTGTCCACGCTGTCCTCGCACGGCGGCGAGCCGCACGACGATGGCCCGCGCTGGCTGCGCGTGTTCTGGGGCGTGCTCACCGCCGTGGTCACTGCAGGCTTGCTGCTGGCCGGCAGCATGGACGCCCTGAAATCGGCCGTGGTGCTGGCCTCGCTGCCGTTCTCTGCGGTGTTGCTGCTGATGGCCTGGGGCCTGTCGCGCGCGCTCAGCGAAGAATCGCAACGCAAACGCGCGCAGCTCTACAGCCCCAGCCCGCTGATCGGGCAATCGCGGCATCACCGCGGCTGGCGTCAGCGCCTGGGCCAGGCGATGCACTTCCCGGCGCGCGATGAGGTGTATCGCTTCATGCACGACCAGGTGCGCCCGGCGATCGAAGCCGTCACCACACAATTGCAGGAAGAAGGCTGGCAGGTCAGCAGCCGGCTCGACGACGACGATATGGAAATCAGCGTCGATCACGGCGAGCAGCAAGGCTTCCGCTACCAGGTGGTGATGCGTGGTTACCTCACGCCCTCGTTCGCCGCCCAGCGCCTGCGCAATCAGCGCTATTACCGCGCCGAGGTGTATCTGTACGAAGGCAGCCAGGATTACGACCTGGTCGGTTACAGCCGCGAACAGATCATCAACGACATCATCGATCAATACGAGCGCCACCTGCAGTTCCTGCATCTCACGCGCTGAGGTGCCGCCGCTGCCGCGTGCGCCCCACAGGAGGTTTGTCATGCCACGTTTTCCCGACCAGTTTCTGTATATCGGCGGCCGTTATGTTCCCGCCCGCGGCGGCCACACCTTCGAGGTCATCAACCCTGCCACCGGCGAAGTGCTGGCCAATGTGCACAACGCGGGCGCCGACGATCTGGACGCGGCGGTAGATAGCGCCAAGGCCGGCCAACAGCAGTGGGCCGCGCTGACCACGGTGCAACGCTCGCGCATCCTGCTGCGCGCGGTGGAGTTGCTGCGCGAGCGCAACGACGCACTGGCCGAACTGGAAACGCTCAACACCGGCAAGCCGCTGAGCGAAACCCGCAGCGTGGATATCGTCACCGGTGCGGATGTGCTGGAGTACTACGCCGGGGTGGCGCAGGCGCTGCAAGGCGCACAGATGCCGTTGCGCGAAGGCAGCTTCTTCTACACGCGGCACGAGCCGCTGGGCGTGGTCGGCGCGATCGGCGCGTGGAATTACCCGATCCAGATCGCGCTGTGGAAGGCCGCGCCCGCCCTGGCGGCCGGCAACGCAATGATCTTCAAGCCCAGCGAAGTCACGCCGCTCACCGCACTCAAGCTGGCCGAACTCTTCACCGAAGCCGGCCTGCCCGATGGCGTGTTCAACGTGCTGCCCGGCGACGGCGCCAGCGTGGGCACTGCGCTCACCGAACATCCGCAGATCGAAAAGATCAGCTTCACCGGCGGCACCGCGACCGGACGCAAGGTGATGGCCAGCGCATCGAGTTCATCGTTGAAAGACGTGACCATGGAACTGGGCGGCAAGTCGCCGTTGATCGTCTGCGCCGACGCGGACCTGGATCTGGCCGCCGACATCGCGATGATGGCCAACTTCTACAGCTCCGGGCAGGTGTGCACCAACGGCACGCGCGTGTTCGTGCCGCGCGCGCTGCGCAATGCCTTCGAGGCGCGGCTGCTGGCACGCGTGCAACGCATCCACATCGGCGACCCGCTGGACGAGCGCACCACCTTCGGCCCGATGGTCAGCGCCGCGCACATGCAGCGGGTGCTGGACTACATCGAGCAGGGCAAGGCCGAGGGCGCACGCCTGCTGTGCGGTGGGCAGCGTCTGCGCGATGGCGCACTGGCACAGGGCTGCTATGTCGCACCAACCATCTTCAGCGATTGCACCGACGTGATGACCATCGTGCGCGAAGAAATCTTCGGGCCGGTGCTGAGCCTGCTCACCTACGACGACGAAGACGAAGCGATCGCACGCGCCAATGCCACCACGTACGGCCTGGCCGCAGGCGTGGTGACGCCGGATCTTGCACGCGCGCATCGTCTGATCCATCGCCTGCAAGCGGGCATCTGCTGGATCAACACCTGGGGCGAATCGCCGGCACCGATGCCGGTGGGCGGCTACAAGCAATCCGGTGTGGGCCGCGAGAACGGGCTGGCCACGCTGCAGGCCTATACCCGCACCAAATCCATCCAGGTCGAGCTGGAACGCTACGCGTCGGTGTTCTGACTGGCTGACGCCCCTGACAGGCAGTCGCCCAGCGGCACCGGCAACACGCGTGAGCCGCTGCCTGCGAATCGTGCTGTCGGATCGAAGGCTGCCGTTTCGAACAAAGACCGCCGGCCCACTGCGCAATCGTTTTGAAAGCCGCTTCAACCGGCACCGCAACAAGGAGAACCTCATGCAACGCGAATACGACTACATCATCATCGGCGCCGGCTCGGCAGGTAACGTGCTGGCCGCGCGCCTGACCGAGGATCCGGGCGTCAGCGTGTTGCTGCTGGAAGCGGGCGGGCCGGATTACCGGCTGGACTTCCGCACCCAGATGCCGGCGGCGCTTGCCTTCCCCTTGCAGGGCCGTCGCTACAACTGGGCCTACGAGACCGAGCCGGAGCCGCATATGGACAACCGGCGCATGGAATGCGGGCGCGGCAAGGGGCTGGGAGGCTCGTCGTTGATCAACGGCATGTGCTACATCCGCGGCAATGCGCTGGATTTCGACCATTGGGCCAGGCGGCCGGGTCTGGAAGACTGGAGTTACCGCGATGTATTGCCGTACTTCCGCAAGGCCGAGACGCGCGACATCGGCGCCAACGATTATCACGGCGGCGAAGGCCCGGTCAGCGTGGCCACGCCGAAGAACGACAACAACGTGCTGTTCCAGGCCATGGTCGACGCCGGCGTGCAGGCCGGTTACCCGCGCACCGACGATCTCAATGGCTATCAGCAGGAAGGCTTCGGGCCAATGGACCGCACGGTGACACCACAGGGCCGTCGCGCAAGCACCGCGCGCGGCTATCTGGACATGGCGCGTCCGCGCGATGGCCTGCACATCGTCACCCATGCCACCACCGATCGCATCCTGTTTGCCGGCAAGCGCGCCGTTGGCGTGCACTATCTGGTCGGCAACAGCAGCGAAGGCATCGACGCGCGTGCACGCCGCGAAGTGCTGGTGTGCGCAGGCGCAATCGCCTCGCCGCAGCTGCTGCAACGCTCCGGCGTCGGCGCACCTGATTTGCTGCGTGCGCTCGACGTGCAACTGGTGCACGACCTGCCCGGCGTTGGCCAGAACCTGCAGGATCACCTCGAGGTCTACATCCAGTACGCCTGCACCAAGCCGGTGTCGTTGTATCCGGCATTGCAGTGGTGGAATCAGCCGGCGATCGGCGCGGAGTGGTTGTTCGCCGGCACCGGCACCGGTGCCAGCAATCAGTTCGAGGCCGGCGGCTTCATTCGCACGCGCGAGGAATTCGACTGGCCCAACATCCAGTACCACTTCCTCCCCGTCGCGATCAATTACAACGGCAGTAATGCAGTGAAAGAACACGGTTTTCAGGCGCATGTGGGCTCGATGCGCACGCCCAGCCGTGGACGCGTGCATGCCAGGTCGCGCGACCCGCGCCAGCATCCGTCGATCCTGTTCAACTACCAATCCACCGATCAGGATTGGCAGGAATTTCGCGATGCGATCCGCATCACCCGCGAGATCATCGCCCAACCGGCACTCGATGCTTACCGCGGCCGTGAGATCAGTCCGAGTGCGGACTGCAAGACCGATGCCGAACTCGACGCCTTCGTGCGTTCGCGCGCAGAGACGGCCTACCACCCCTCCTGCTCCTGCGCGATGGGCACCGACGACATGTCGGTGGTCGATGGACAGGGCCGCGTGCACGGCATGGAAGGCCTGCGCGTGATCGATGCCTCGATCATGCCGCGCATCATCACCGGCAACCTCAACGCCACCACCATCATGATCGCCGAGAAGATCGCCGACCGCATGCGTGGTCGCAGCCCATTGCCACGCAGTACGGCGGACTACTACGTGGCAGGCGATGCGCCTGTGCGTGGGTGATCTGTATTTAGTAAAGGCCGCGATTTAACCTGCTCGCAAGGTGAACTGGTAACTGCTGCGGCCGTAAACCTGGGTAGTCGAGGGCGCGGTGTCCTCACCAGGGAATTTACAGGTTGCTTTGCTGAAAGCTATGCACACCTATCAACTTGATTGGTCCTTGCCCGCCCACCGTCGCGGGACCTTACGCGGCATGGATGCCGCGTAAGAGCCTACATGGACGTACTTGCGGCGTGTCCTGCGACGGTGGGTGGGCAAGGGCCCTGCAGCCAAGCCGCAGATCAGTCGCTCTACACGTGATCTACCCACACTGTCCGATCATTTCGAAACGACGGAAATTTCGACTCGTCGCGCAGTTTGGGTGTATCAAAAGCCCAAGTCGAAAGCTTGGGTCGTCGAGTGCGCGGTGCCCTCACCGCTCGCGGGACACGCCGCAAGTACGTCCATGTAGGCTCGGTGGCGGCATCCATGCCGCCACACGGTCCCGCAATCGGTGAGGACACCGCACCAGAGAGTTTGCTCGTTGCTTGGAAAAGAGCCACGCGCACCGACCATCTCGACTGGTCCTTGCCCACCCACCGTCGCCGGACCTTACGCGGCATGGATGCCGCGTAAGAGCCTACACGGACGTACTTGCGGCGTGTCCTGCGATGGTGGGCGGGCAAGGGCCCTGCAGCCAAGCCCCAGATCAGCCGCTCTACACGTGATCTACCCACACTGTCCGATCATTTCGAAACGACGGAAATTTCGACTCGTCGCGCAGTTTGGGTGTATCAAAAGCCCAAGTCGAAAGCTTGGGTCGTCGAGTGCGCGGTGCCCTCACCGCTCGCGGGACACGCCGCAAGTACGTCCATGTAGGCTCGGGGGCGGCATCCATGCCGCCACACGGTCCCTCAATCGGTGAGGACACCGCACCAGAGAGTTTGCTCGTTGCTTGGAAAAGAGCCACGCGCACCGACCATCTCGACTGGTCCTTGCCCGCCCGCCATCGCAGGACCTTACGCGGCATGGATGCCGCGTAAGAGCCTACATGGACGTACTTGCGGCGTGTCCTGCGATGGTGGGCGGGCAAGGGCCCTGCAGCAAAGCCCCGGATCAACAGCTCTCCGCTTTACGAACAACCCGACCTGATGGACTAAAACTTCAAATCCACACGCGCATACCAGAAGCGCCCACCGGGAATGTCGTAAGTGGATGCGTCATAGCCGTTGAGGGAGCACGACAGGCACAGCGGCGGATCCTTGTCGAACACGTTGTTCAAACCGGCCGTGAGTTGCAGACCCTTGAGCCAATCGACGCGATAACCCACCTGCGCATCGTGATAAGTGATCGCATCCAGCCGATTGGTGCCCACGGCAGGATCGGAACACACCGCAAATTCCACCGCATCGCCGCATTGCTCGGTGAGTTTGGAAATGTGGCGCGCCGTCCATGATGCGGTCCAATTGCCCAGCGACCAATCCAGCACCGCATTGCTGGTCCACTCCGGAATCGCGCTATCCACCACCTCGATGCCTGGACCTTGCGGCTGCCGTTGCCCTGCCGCACCGAGTGCCTCGTAGCGGCCCACGAAGGTGTTCTGCCAAGACAACTTGAAACGGCCGAACGCGCTCTCCGGCAGCGTCCAGAACAGATCCACATCCCAACCGTCGGTCTTGATCGAGCCCAGGTTGGTCAAGCGATTGTTGAACGCATTGATGCCGCCGGTGGACGCGCGCCCGATGCCGTTGCAATACAGCGCGTCCAGGGTATCCACGCACAGGTCCAGCTGCGTTTGCGCATTGATCGCCTGGATCGCGCCATCGACATGGTGCCGATAGAACGTCATCTCCAGATCGAGGCGATCGGACCAACTGGCATTGCTGGCGAAGCCCGGGCTGAACACGAAGCCGGCGCTGAAGCTGCGCGAGCGCTCCGGATCCAGTTGCTCGTTGCCGCCGGTGGTGACCGAGATCTGCTGGTTGGCCTGCTGGTAGCCGGCCGGCACGCCGAGCGATGCGCAGTTGGCGGCGCTACCGCGCGGCGCGGTGCCGCCCAACCCGATCGAGCATGGATCGGACAACTGCAGGTCGGCACGCGCCGCCGAACCGAACAACTCGCCGATGGTCGGCGCGCGGAAGCCTTCCGCGTAACTGGTACGCAACACCAACTCATCGGTGACCTGCCAACGCAAGCCATACTTTGGCGTGAACTCACCACCGAAGGTGGAGTAATCCGAATAGCGGCCGGCGATGTTCAGGTCGAGTTTGTCGCCCAGCGACGAGTTGGCGAAGATCGGGATATTGAGTTCGAGATAGGCCTCGTTGACGTCGTAGCTGCCCGAGGTCGGCAATGACGGTACACCGTTGTAGCGCCCCGCCACGGTGAGCGGATCGGGTTGGTACGACCCTTCGTACTTGCGGTACTCGTAGCCGGTGGCGAACGACACCGCGCCGCCGGGCAGCTGGAACAACTCGCTGCTGAGGTTGGCGGTGAACAGGCTCAACTCGTTCTGGCTGCGGTCGCGCACCACCGGCTGGATCCAACGCAACATCTCCGGCGTGATGCTGCCGGCGCCGCCGAAGATATCCAGCGGCACGCAGCCGGCCACCGCCGCACACGCGGCCGGATCGCCCAGGCCCAGATTGATGTTGTAGAGGTTGTAGCTGCCGTAGTTGGTCTGTTCGGCCTTGTTCTTGCTGTACATGCCGTTGACGTCCCAGTACCAGGTCCGCGCCGCGCCTTCGAAGGTGCCTACCAGGCCGGTGCCGAAATACTGCGTGTCGACCTTCTGCTCGAACCGGCGCGCGCCGCCTTCCACCGGGCGGCGGCCAATCTGGATCAGGTTGGTGGCCGAGTTCAACGCGAAGCCGAATGGATTGAACGGATTGAGCGCGGAAATCACGATGTTGTCGGCCAGCGGATTGCCGGTGCCGGCATCGGGGCCGAGAAAGATCGGCTCGGGCGCGGCCTGGTTGGTCGACTCGCGCCGGTTGCCCAGCGCCTTGACGTACCACTGCACGTCGTCGTTGAAGTAATACCGAAATTGCGCGAACACGCCCTTGCGCTCGGACGGCGTCAGCAACAGATTCTGTTCGGCGAAGTTGTAGCGGTCAGCGGTGCCGAAACAGTGGTAGTCGTCGCTACGCGTACAGCCGGCACTGCCATCGTATTGCGGCGCACCGACGCCGGCGTTGGGCGTGAGGTTCTGGCGCACGCCGGTGTTGGGGTCGACGAACTGGAAGCGGCCGTCCGGCGTTGCCGAACTGGCGAAGGTCAGCCCTGTACCCGGAATCGGGAAGCGGGCCTGCGCACGATCGCGCGCGTAGATCGGATCCTGCTTGACGTAGCTGGCCCCCAGAAACAGGCTGAAGTCCTCGCCGCTGGTACCCCAGGCCAGGTCCATGCCCTGGTTGGCGCCGTCGCCCTTGCCGTATTGCCCGTAGTTGAGCGTGACCTGCGCACCGTCGAAGCTGCGCCGGGTGATGATGTTGACCACGCCGGCAATCGCGTCCGAGCCGTATAGCGACGAGGCGCCATCCTCGAGCACCTCGATGCGCTCCACGATCGCCAACGGAATGGTGTTGAGATCGGTCGACGAGCCCACGCCCGAGGCCGAGGATTCGTTGACCCAGCGGATGCCATCGACCAGGACCAGCACGCGCTTGGAACCGAGATGGCGCAGATCCACCTGCGCCGAGCCGGCGCCCACACCACCGCCATCGGGCGGAAAGCCGAAGTTGCCCGACGAGTTGAACTTGGCGTTGAGCGCCGACCCCGAGGCGGTGAGTTCCTGCAGTACCTCGCCGATGGAGGTCAGGCCGGTGCGTTCGATGTCGGCGCGGTTGAGCGTCTGGATCGGCACCTGGCCCTGCAACTCTGCCGTCCGGATGCGCGTGCCGGTGACCTGTACGCTGTCGAGCGTGCGCGTGCTCGGGGCGGCCTCGGGCTGTTGCGCCCAGGCGAGTGTGGGAACCAGACACAAGGACAACGGCACGGCCAGGCATGACCGACGGGGGCCAATCAGACGCTTCATCCTTTCTCTCTCCAGAAGGATTCTTGAGTGTCCGCACGCCCCCGTGCCCTGCGGTCCGCTCCCACTTTTAAACGAAACCTTAACGCCCCGCAAGCCAGCCGTGACGCAGTGGGAAGTGGTCCGCAGTGCTCCGCAGCGGCAGGCCACGGTGCACACGCGCGGTACGCACCGGCATCGCACGCCCATCGCTGCCGTCAGCGCCAGTTGGCACCGGTCTGCTGCGCATTCACTCAGGCGCGCAGGCGTGCTTCGGTATCATCGCGCAATGACCTATCCCCCCCGTCTTGCCACTGTTTTCGTCGGCTTGCTGTGCCTTGGCAGTACTGCGCTGCATGCCCAGAGCCTGGACCCGCAATTGACCGCCATGCGCGATGCCATCGCGGCTGCAGAGCGCGGCCAGTCCGATGCCGGTCAGCTGGCCGCGTTGAACCGCCACCCGCTCTATGGCTGGCTGGAATTTGCCACGCTCAAGCGCAACATCGACAACGTCTCCACGGCACAGGCGCAGGGATTCCTGCAGCGTTATGCAGGCCAGCCGGTGGCCGAGAGCTTCCGCGGCACCTGGTTGCCGGCGGTGGCACGCCGCCAGGACTGGAACACGTTGCTGGCCAACTGGAAGCCCACCGACAACCTGGGCCTGCGCTGCGCGCAGCTGACCGCGCGCCAGGCGACCGGCAAGCTGGATGCACAGTGGAGCCGCGACGCGTTGACCCTGTGGCGCACCGGCAAGGGCCTGCCCGATGCCTGCGATCCGGTGGTTGCCGGGCTGGAAGCGCGGGGCGAACTCACCCCGGCGCTGCGCTGGGAGCGCGTGGAGGCGGCGGCCGATGCACAGCAGCCTGCGGTGATGCGCACGGCCGCGCGCGGCTTGCCAGCGGCCGATCTGGCATTGGCTAACGATTACGCCGCGTTTCTGGACAAGGTGCACCCGCGTGCACTCGGTTGGCCAAAGACCGAGCGCAGCCGACGCATCGCCGTCGACGGCCTGGCCAAACTGGCCAAGAGCGATCCGGACGCGGCCGAGCAGCAGTTGCCACAGCTGGCTAGCGCACTCGGCTTCAGCGAGGCGCAGCGCGGCCAGGTGCTGTACCAGATCGCGCTGTGGACGGTGGCGTCCTACCTGCCGGATTCGGCACGGCGCCTCAATGCGGTCCCCGATGTCTCATACGACGAGCGCCTGCACGAATGGCGCGCGCGCGAAGCGATGTCGCGTGGCGACTGGCCGGCGGCCCTGGCGGCGATCCGCAAGATGCCGGCGACCCAGCGCAGCGATTCGCGCTGGCAGTACTTCGAAGCGCGCCTGGCCGAGAAGACCGGCGCGGCCGCAGCCGCACAGCCGCTGTATCGCGCAGCCGCGCAATCGCCGACCTTCCACGGCTTCCTGGCCGCCGACCGCCTGCAGCAGCCCTATCGGCTGTGTCCGTGGGAGCCCAAGGACAATCCGCAAACAAAGGCCGTCGTTGCACGCGATCCGGCGTTGATCCGCGCCATCGCCTTGTTCCAGATCGACCGCCCCGGTTGGGCCGTGGCTGAGTGGAACGATGCCGCGAGCCGCTTCGACGACACCCAGCGCCGGCTGGCGGTGCAGGTAGCCAGCGAAAACGGCTGGTTCGATCGCGCAGTGTTCGCGCTCGGCAAGCAGCCGGACGAACAACGCCTGTACGCGTTGCGCTTTCCGCTGCATCACGACGACAGCATTCGCCGCGAAGCGGCCAAGAACGCGATCGACCCGGCCTGGGTGGCAGCAGAGATCCGTGCCGAGAGCATCTTCAATCCACGCGCGCGTTCGCCTGCCAACGCGATGGGCCTGATGCAGGTCTTGCCGGGCACCGGCGCGGCGGTGGCAAAGGGCATCGCCCTGCCCGGCTACGCGGGCGCCACCAGCCTGTACGAGCCGGACACCAACATCGCCATCGGCACCGCCTATCTGCGCCAGTTGCTCAATACCTACGGCCGGCCCTACCTCACCATCGCCGCCTACAACGCCGGCCCCGGGCCGACCGGCCGCTGGCAATCGCAACGCCCCAACTTCGAGCCGGATTTCTGGATCGAGACCATCAGCTACAAGGAAACCCGCGAGTACGTCGCACGCGTGCTGGCTTTCAGCGTGATCTACGACTGGCAACTCAACGGCGACATGCTGCCGCTGAGTGATCGCCTGATGGGCAAACTGGTGGACAAGCGCCTGAAGCCGGTGTGCACGCCAGGCCAGGCGACCACCAACGCGGCGCAGGACTGAGTTCGCAGTCAGCCGCCCAGCATGGCGGCTGGATGAGGTGATCGTGCTTGCGCGGTTGCAAGGTGTGTCTTGGCCTGGGGCGCAGGGTAGACGATGCCATTCTAATACTCGCCTTTCGGTACGCTCCTAAGCTTCGGGCTTTGAGGCTTCATACTCTCAAGCTCTGAGGCTCTGAGGCTCTGAGGCCAATCAAGCTTTCCCGTCGTTACGTTGTTTAGGTGCAATCGAAAGCTCGGGTCGGCGAGTGCGCGGTGCCCTTACCGCTTGCGGGACACGCCGTGAATCCGTCCCGCAAGCGGCAAGGACACCGCACCAGAAAGTTGGTCGGCTGCTTCTTGAAAGCGTGTTGCCCGACCTGCCTTGGGCAGATGAGAGATTTGTAGCTTGCTTGCTGAAAGCCTGCCTGCTGCTCAGGTTGCGATGAGAGGCTGGTCGGACACACCGTGATCCCAGCAATGCACGTCCTGCACTGCTTGCACATGCACACCGATCATCTCGACTGGTCCTTGCCCGCTCACCGTCGCGGGACCTTACGCGGCATGGATGCCGCGTAAGAGCCTACAAGGACGTACTTGCGGCGTGTCCTGCGATGGTGGGCGGGCAAGGGCCCTGCAGTAAAGCCACACATCACCCCGCTCTACAGCGGATCTATCCGCAAAGCCGTAGATCAGTCGCTCTACGACGCAAGCACCGCATCGGGCATCATGTCGCGATGAAGATCTATCTCGTTGGCGGCGCAGTCCGCGATGCCCTGCTTGGCCAGCTCGCTGGCGACCGCGACTGGGTCGTGGTCGGTGCCGATCAGGCGCAGATGGAACGCCTGGGTTTCAAACCGGTGGGGAAAGATTTCCCGGTGTTCCTGCATCCGCGTAGCGGCGAGGAATATGCGTTGGCGCGTACCGAGCGCAAATCCGGGCGCGGCTATCGCGGCTTTGTGGTGGATGCCGATCCGTCGGTAACGCTGGAAGAAGACCTGCTGCGCCGCGATTTCACCATCAACGCGATTGCACGCGACGAAGACACCGGCGAGTTGTTCGACCCGTATGGCGGCGCGCGCGATCTGCAAGCGCGCGTGCTGCGGCACGTGGGGCCGGCCTTTGTCGAAGATCCCGTGCGTGTGTTGCGCGCTGCCCGCTTCATGGCGCGGCTGGCGCCGCTCGGTTTCACTCTTGCGCCCGAAACTGCCGCATTGATGCGCGAGATGGCCTCCAGCGGCGAGCTGGACAGCCTGGTGCCCGAACGCGTGTGGCAGGAATTACGCCGCGTGCTGGAGAGTGCGCAGCCGTCGGCCTTCCTGCGCACGCTGCACGACACCGATGCGCTGCGCGTCATCCTGCCCGAGATCGATGCGCTGTATGGCGTGCCACAACGTGCCGAGTTTCATCCGGAGGTGGATACCGGCATTCACCAGGAGATGGTCAGCGACATGGCCGCGCGACTGGCGCCCGGCGATGCGCTGGTGGGTTTTGCCGCACTGACCCACGACCTGGGCAAGGCGCTCACACCGCAGGAGGAATGGCCGCGCCACATCATGCACGAACAGCGCGGTGTCGCCCCGCTGCAGGCAGTGTGCGAGCGCCTCAAGGTGCCGCAGGATTATCGCCAGCTCGCCATCACCGCCTGCCGCGAGCATTTGAACGTGCACCGCCTGGCCGAGCTGCGCGACCGCACCGTGCACGAGCTGCTGGTGCGCTGCGATGCCTTCCGCCGCCCCGAGCGTGTCGCACAACTCGCGCTGGTGTGCGAAGCCGACAAGCGTGGCCGGCTGGGCAGCGAAGAGGCCGCGTATCCACAGGGCGACCAACTCAAACGCCTGCATGCTGCTGCGCTGGCCATCAATGCGCGCGACCTGGCCGCAGAAGGCCTGCAAGGCCCGCAAATCGGCGAGGCGTTGGCGAAGGCACGGATTGCGGCGATTGCGGCGGCGCGCAAGACCAGCGCATAGCCAGGGCATCGCGCATACCGTCGTAGCAACGCAACAAAAATGCGAGAGCGCCAGGCAGGACGTGACTGCACCGCTCCGGGCTGGCGACCACCCAACCCGGTCGACGTCAGGGATGCGGGGCACACGTAGGGTGTTCGCCATTCAACCAGGCGGCTGCAGAACAGCAGCCGCCCGGCCATGCGTCACAGCTTGAAGTTCAGACTCAGCATGAAGGAGCGGCCGTTCTTGTAGATATAGTACGGCTGGTTCTTGTTGCCGATGTAGCTGAAGTAGGTTTCGTCCAGCAGATTGGTGGCTTCCAGCGCCACGCGCAGCCGCTCGGTGGCCTGGTAGCCGAACGATGCATCGACCTGGGTGAACGCATCGGTCATCTGCTGCCCGTTGAGGCGACCGATCTGGGTGAAATATTCCGAGCGCCAGCCCAGGTTCACCCGTGCGCTCCATTTGCCCTGCTCGTAGTACGGGCTGATGTTGTAGGCGTTGCGCGAGTTGTACGGCAGGCTGTAATCGCCATCGGTTTTCGAATCGGAGTAGGTGTAGTTGGCCACCACGCCGAACCCGTTGCCGAAGTTGTGCTGCAGGTTGAGCGCCACGCCCTGCACCTTGGCATCGCCGGCGTTGGTCGGCACGGAGGTCTGGTAGGTGCTTGAGCCGCCGGTGGCGTTGTTGAAGAACACCCGGTCTTCCACCGTGGTGAGGATGTAGTTGGAGATATCGCGCGAGAAGAACTCGCCGCTGAGCAGGCTGCTGTCGGAGAAATACCACTCCAGCGATGCGCCCAGGTTGGTGGACTCATACGGGCTCAGGCCGGGATTGCCCGTGGACGCGGTAAGCGTGGTGTCGTCGGTGGCCACGTACGGGGTCATGTTGGTGTAGCGCGGCCGCGCGATCACCTTGGAGGCAGCCAGGCGCAGCATCAGGTCATCGCGCAGGTCGTAGGCGATGTTGAACGACGGCAGCCACTTGCCGTAGCTGTTGAGGAAGTTGACCGGTGTGTAGCCGCCACCGGGCGCGTAGCTGAAACCATCGGTGGAATCACGCGTGTGCACGTACCGCACGCCGATGTTGCCGCGATAGCGCTCGCCGGAAAAATTGCCCTGCAGGAACCAGGCGCGGTTCTGCTCCTCGATGCTGTAGTTGCCGGCGTAGCTGATCGGCAGGCCGGCATCGCCTTCCAGGCCACCGATGTAGCGACCGATCGCACCGCGGCCGATGGTGGACCAGCGTTGCATGTCGGCGCTGGTGGACAGGCCGTCCAGGTAGCCGGACGGCGTGGTGCCTGGCGAAAAATCTGCGAGCGTGCTGCCGTCGTTCGGTGTCCAGGTACGGCTGTAGGACGACTGCCCGGTGGCGTGATTGGTGAGCTTGATGCCGGTCAGGATCTGCGTGAACGGCCCCCACTCCACCGCATGGTCGAAATCCAGCTGCAGGTAGCGCTCCTTGTCGTACTGCGGGCTGTGGCTGGCCGAGGCATTGTTGAGTTGCATCGCCGCCGCGTTGGTGGGGTCGGTGCTGTAGTCCATCGCGGTGCGGCGCCCGTCGATGTCGTAGCTGTAACCGGCGAGATTACGGAACTGGATGCCGTAGATGCGCTCGGCGCCGCCTTGCGAACTGGTATACCCCACGTGGCTGGATGCATTCCAGCCGTCGCCATGCCAGTCCGCGCGCAGATGGATGCTGCCGGTGCTGACATCGCTGTTGCGCAGGTAGCCATCCAGGAATGTGGTGGACTGATCGCCGAAGGTGCCCGAGGTCGCCACGCCGTTCTCGAAGCCCAGCGCCTGCGCATCGCCAGGGTTGGAGCCCCAGTACCCGTAGCGGCTCTGGTTGTAGTTGTCGAAACTTTCCTTGACGTACAGGCCGGTCAGGTTGAGCTCGAAATCGGCATCCGGCTTCCACTGCAATGCAGCGCTGACACCATCGCGTTTGCGCGTCTGCTGAAACAAGGCGGTGTTGATCGAGGTCGGAAACACGCCGGTGTTATTGCCGACCACGGCCGGCGGAAACGCAGCGCCGGCGACATCGTCGTAGCCGAAGATCTCCACGCCATCGCGACGCAGCACGCGCTGCGAATGCATCACCGAGGTGAGGACACCGAACGTTTCATCCTGGTTCTTCCAGCTGTACAGCGCTGACGCGTTCGGCTTGCCTTCGTCGGACCGGTCGTTGTAACCGTAGCTCACCGTACCGGTCAGCGCATTGCGCTCGAGCTCCAGCGGCTTGCGCGTGTGCACGATCACGGTGCCGCCGATCGAACCCTCGTCGATGCGCGCCTCCGGTGTTTTGTAGACCTCCATCAGGCCGACCACTTCCGGCGCCAGCGTGCTGTAGTTGAACGAGCGGCTGTCCGGGTCGTTGGGGTCGCCGCCCCAGCTGGTGGAGGCAATGGTCTGGCCGTTGAGCAGCACACGGTTGAGCGCCGGATCGGTGCCGAGGATGCTGACCTTCTCGCCTTCGCCGAACTGCCGGTCCACGGTGATGCCGGAAAGGCGCGACAGCGACTCGGCGACGTTGGTATCGGGGAATTTGCCGATGTCTTCGGCGCTGATCGCATCGACGATCGCATCGGCATTGCGCTTGACGTTGAGTGCCTTGCCGAGGCTGGCCTGATAGCCGACCACCTTGACCTCGTCCAGCGTGGACACCGATGGGTTGGTCTGCGCGGGCGGCTGTTGCTGGGCGGGTTCCGCCTCCTGCGCAAACGCGGGAAGCATGCCGGCACCGGCAAGGGCAGCGCCACCCAGCAGCAGGCGACGGACGGCAACGCTCAGTCGCGAGCGACATGGCGCACGCTCGGCAGCGTTGGCGGAATCACGGGATAACTCACACACACGGGCTTGCAGCATTGCGTGGACCTCTTGGCTGATGCGTCGGGTCGCAACCGTCCGGTTGCTTGAGAACGCGCAGAGCGCGCGCCACACCCGCGATCCGTCCCCCTGTACACCGGACGGCGAGCAGCGTCTTCCCGCAGGCCGGTGGCGGCGTGCGGGGCAAGGCGCCAGGCCGATGCATGACCGGCCGGCAACGTCTTTCATGAAGTCGGAGCACGCTCCTGATCGCTGACAACGTTATCAGCGAAGGTGCCTTCCCCACGCGGAGCTGTCAACTCAACGACGCAAATAGCCACTTTCATGCCTGAAACCGCGCCCTGAGTGCAGATATTGGAATGACAACGCAATCGTGACCGCATTCCTTCGCCTCGATGAATAGACCACTGCCGTTAGAGGACGGCCGCCATAGGCCGCGCGGCCGAATGCCGCAATGCAGCGTGTTTGCAGACATCGATGTGGTGCGTGCAAGCGTTTAATGTTCCGCAGGCAGTGTTCGCGCACTGCTGATCGCCTTGCGATCGCGGCACTCGGCGGCGAAGCAAGCCATTGCAACCACGTCGGGTCCATACGGCTAAAAGCGCACCGACACTGGTCGCTCGTCACATGTCTGGCGGATACGTCAGCCCCTCGAACAGGCGATCACCTAGAACGGATGCAGGCCTGCGTCCGCAGCCACTGTGCAGCAGCATCGATCATATCCACCTGCGAGCCAAGCAGGACATCCGGCTGCAGCCGGCCGTCGGTGCGACGCCCGTTGCGATCCTGCGTGTGGCTACTGGCAATCGCAAGGACAGCGCCGCCAGGCAGGTCCACAGAGCGATTGCCGGTGGTCTGGCCGGCGCTTGGCTGACCGAAGCTACGCGTATTTGCACGGCCGCGAAAGGAGATCGCGACCATCTCGCCCGCACTTGCGGTCCTGGGGCCGATCAAGATCGCGACCGGGCGATCTATTTGCAGCGAGGCAGTCGCGCGTGCCGAAGATCGTGCCCGCCAGGGCGATTGCTTGCCTGCCGCATCGACAAAGCTGCCGAGCACTGCATCACCCAGTAGCGGATGCAGCCCGTTGATCATTGGCCACATCGTGCCGCCGGTGTTATTGCGTACATCGACGATCCAGCCACAGCTGGCCTGTGCGGCGACTTGATCCAGCGCCGTTGTAAGCGATGTCTCGTAAGCATTGCTGACTTCCTTGGAGGACGTCATCAGGCCGGGGACCTCGAGATAGGCGATGCCGGATGGCAGCAGACGCGCCTGCATGGTGGGCCGCTCGCGCTGTGCAACGGCTTCCACGGCATGTCGCCTGGAAGGACGCATCAGGAAACTATGGCCGTCATCGAGCTGGGCGACCAATGCATCGATGGCGACATAGGCGTCCACTTCGCGCATGTCCGCGGCCTGCACACGCAGCTGCGGCTCACGCGTGGTCCAATCGATGCGGGCGCTGTGCAAGGCGTTCTCCCGGATCGCGGGGATGGCGACATCCAGGATCGCGCTGGCCGATGCCGCATCGGCCAGCGGCTCTGCAATCAAACGCAGCTGGCTTACGTCCAGCGCTCCATCGCCTCGCAGCACAACACCGATCAACACCTTCTGCGCACCCATCGGTACCTGTAGCGCAATGGAGCGGCTTGCACGCGTCGTACCGACGACCGGGTCGGTTTGTGAGCTTTCGAACGCCAGGCGTTTGCCATGCGCATCGTCGGCGCGCATCCACAACGTAGCGCCCTGCGATGCGTTGGAGGTTGCCAATACACCGGACAACAGCAACGACTGGCCGCGCAAGGAAACCGCGTCCAACGCTGCGGAGGCAGCCCCGAACGGCGCAGTGCGCGCGGCAACTGCGGTCAGACGCAATTGCGCCCCTTCACCGGACTGCACGTCGCCTTGCACGGCAGTCAGTTGGTAATCAGCGCCACCGGCAGCCGCGTACCAATGTGGAATCGCCGCCACCGCATGCACGCTGCACAACAGGCTCAGCAGCAGCCACCATCGCGTCCATGCGTAGTTCATCCTTCACCCGTCGCAAGCTGAGGTCGGACGCAACTCTAGCAGTCATCTGAATGCGCTGCATGCCGTACGCGAGCTGCGACATCCAACCCGCCGGACGTGGCGACGAGGGGCACTGCAGCCGCAGATCGCGCGCAACAACCGCGGTGGTTGAACAACACATGCGGCGTCGCGCAGTCATCAAGCCCGCTTGACGCGGGCGTCTGCGGCCCGGCCGATATGCTTACGCGCCCTGCCCGGCCACCCAGGTGCCGAGCACCTGCACATCGGCATCCACCAGCACCAGGTCGGCCTGGTAGCCCGGTGCGATGCGCCCCAGCCGGTCGCCCAGGCCGATGCATTGCGCAGGATAGGTCGATGCCATGCGTGCGGCTTCGGCCAGGTCAACGCCCAGCCATTGCACACTGTTGCGCACGGCGGTGGCCATGTCCAGCGCGGAGCCGGCCAGTGCGCCGTCGGCGTTGCGCACCACGCCGTCCACGGCGGTGATGGTTTCGCCATACAGATCGAAGCTGGGGCTGTCGGCTCCGACCATCGGCATGGCGTCGGTGACCAGCAGCACCTTGCCGCGCGACTTGGCCGCCAACGCTACGCGCAGGCTGGCAGGGTGCACGTGCACGCCGTCGACGATGACGCCGCACCACACGTTGGGGTCTTCCAACGCAGCGCCTACGGCGCTGGGCTCGCGCCCGGTCAGTTGCGACATTGCGTTGTACAGATGGGTGAAGCCACTGACGCCGGCGGCGATGCCGGCGTGCGCCTGCTCGTATGTCGCCGCGGTGTGGCCGGCGAACACGATCGCGCCACCGGCGACGAAGGCGCGGATGTCGTCCAGCGGCACGCGCTCGGGTGCGAGCGTGATCAGGGTGACGCCGTTGTCCAGCGAGGTGTCGACCGCAATCTCGTGCGCGTCCGGCAGGCGGAACTTGTGCGCGTCGTGCGTGCCCTTGCGCGCCGGGCTCAGGTACGGGCCTTCCAGATGGATGCCGAGCACGCCGGGCACGCCTTGCGCGATGGCCTGACGCGTGGCTTCGATCGCCTCGGCCATCACCTCGGCAGTGTCGCTGATCAGCGTGGGCAACATGCCGGTGGTGCCGAAGCGGCGATGCGCCGCAGCGATCGTGGCCAGTGCCTGCGGGTCGCGCGCGTTGTTGAACAGCACGCCGCCGCCGCCATTGACCTGAATGTCGATAAAGCCCGGCAACAAGGTGGCGCCGCCCAGATCCACGCGTGTGTGCGCCTGCGCAACACGCGCATCGTCGGCCGCCACCACCGCCTGGATCTGCGTGCCCGCCAGCAATACGACCAGTCCATCCTGCAAGCCGTCGTCGGTGAGCACGCGTGCATTGCACAACGCTTGAATCGGGGAAGCATCCATGTTCAAACCGTTTCCGTAACCTTGTTCAAATGCGGCGGCAAGTCGGGATTGTGGCCACGCTGGAGTGCGAGCGCATTGATCGCGCGATAGAAGCTCTGCACGGTCAGCAGCGGTGCGCTGGCCGGATGTGCGGCATCGGCAAGCGGCAGGTCGCCATCGGGCGCGGCCAGCCACACCTGCGCGCCACGCGCGCGGAATTCGGCGGCGAGCGCACGTGTGCCGGCGCCGGTTTCGTCCGGCTGTGCGAACACCAGCACCGGGAAGCCCGGCCCCACCAGCGCCATCGGGCCGTGTTTGACCTCGGCCGAGCTATACGCTTCGGCGTGCAGGCCGCAGGTCTCCTTGAACTTCAAGGCTGCTTCCTGCGCCGCGCCCAGGCCCAGGCCGCGACCGAGCACGAACAGGTTGTGTGCGGGCACCAGGCCGGCAGTGAGTGCGGACCAGTCCGCCTGCCAGGCGTTGCGCAGCTGCTGCGGCAATGCATCCAGCGCGGCCAGCAATGCGGGGTCGTTCTTCCACACCGCACCCAGGTGCAGCACTGCGGCGAGCGAAGCCAGATAGCTCTTGGTGGCGGCCACGCTTTTTTCCGGGCCTGCGCCCAGCGGAATCACCACCTCGGCCAACTGCGCCAGCGGCGAATCTTCCACGTTGACCAGGGCGACCACGCGCGCGCCGGCGGCTTTTGCGGCTTCGGCATTGCGCAGCAGGTCCGGGCTCTTGCCCGATTGCGAAATCACGATGTACAGCGCGCCGCGCAATTGCAGCGGCGCTGCGTAAACCGAGCCCACGGATGGCGAAGCGGAAGCAGTCACGATGCCAAGCTGGGTTTCGAACAGGTACTTGGCGTAGGTCGCTGCATGATCGGAACTGCCGCGCGCGCAGGTCACCACGAACGGCGGCGGGGTGTCGCGCAGCGACTGCGCAAGTGCGGCGATGGTGTCGGCGTTGCGGGCGAACTGTGCGGCGACCACGTCGGCGGTCTGCGCCGCCTCGCGGAACATCAAGGTCTCGGTTTCGGTGGGAAGGCTCATCAGGCTCAGGCGGATTCGGGGGGAAAGGATTTGGCGGCCGGCGTCTGCGCCGGTGCGGTGGAACCGCGCACCACCAGCTGCGGCACGAAGCCGCGGTTCTGCAGTTGCGCGGGCTGGTCGTCGTAGGCATCGCTGCGCAACTGGCTGATCAACAGGCGTGCGGCATGCCGTGCGATGTCGTCGGTGGCCTGCTTGGCGGTGGTCAGCGCCGGCCAGGACTGGCGCGAGAACGGGCTGTCCTCGAAGCCGGCGATCGACAATTGGTACGGCACGTTCATGCCGGTGGACTTGGCCGCAGCCAGCACGCCGGCGGCGATTTCGTCGTTGCTGCCGAAGATGGCGGTCGGCGGCTCGCGCAGCGACAGCAGGCGGCGCGCGCCACGGAAGCCGTCGTCGAAGGTGTAATCGCCGGGAATCACCAGGTGCTTGTCCAGGGTGATGCCGTAGTCCTTCAACGCGGCTTCGTAGCCGGCATAGCGCTCGCCACTGGAGCGGTGCTGCGGGCCGCCCCACAAAAAGCCGATGCGCTGATGGCCGAGCTGCACCAGATGCTCGGTGATCTCGTAGGCGGCAGCGCGGTCGTCGATATACACGCAGGGACCATCGCCCGGATCGTCGGTGGCGGCGATGATGCGCACGCTCTTGATGCCGCGCGCGGCCAGGCCGGCCATCAGCTCGGGGCGTTCGGACATCGGTGCGGTCAGCACCACGCCGGCCAGCCGCGAGCGCTGTACCCATTCGGCCAATTCTTCGGCCAGCAACGGCGAGGTGGAATCGCAGGGATGGATCTGCAGACCGAAGCCGGTTTCGCGGCACGCGGCGAGCACGCCATTTTGAATGGCGATGATGTGATACGGGTTGGGGTTGTCGTACACCAGACCGATCACGAACGGCGTACCGCTGCGCAGATTGCGTGCGGACGGATCGGGCTCATAGTCGAGATCGGCGATGGCGCGCAGCACGCGCGCGCGCGTGGCCTGCATCACCGATGGCTCGTTGTTGATCACGCGCGACACGGTCTTCAACGAGACCTTGGCGCGCTCGGCGACATCTTTGATGGTGGGCCTGCGCATGGAGGTACCTTGTTCGTCGGAACGCATCATGCCGCGTCGCTCACTTGGCCTGGGCCGGCAGGCCCACGCGATGACCGCGCAGCGAATAGAACAGGATGTACAGATAGCACGGCACCATCAGCGCAGCGAACACGACCTGGAAGTCGTAGTGCTGTTTGAGAATGGCGAACAGCTGCGGAATGATCGCGCCACCGGCAATGCCCATGACCAGCAATGCCGAACCGATTTCGGTAAAGCGGCCGAGCCCGCGAATGGCCAGCGGGAAGATCGCCGGCCACATCATCGCGTTGGCAAAGCCCAGCGCGGCAACGAAGCCAACCGACACATAGCCATGCGTGAGCAAGGCACCGAGCGAGAACAGCACACCCAGCACCGCCGACACGCTCAGGTAGCGTGCCTGCGAGATCACGCGCGGAATCAGCACCAGGCCAGCGATATAGCCCACCAGCATCGCTCCCAGCGTGTAGGAGGTGAACAGTTTGGTGCTGTCCAACGGCAGATTGAAGCCGTGACCGTAGGTGCCGATCGCATCGCCGGCCATCACTTCCACGCCCACGTACACGAACAGGCACAACACGCCCAGCCACAGATGCGGAAACTGGAAGATGCTGGATTTCTGCACGCCGGCAGCGCCGGGCGTTGCATTGGCCTCGGAGGCCTTGAGTTCGGGCAACGGCGAGAACAATACGCCGATGGCCAACAGCAACAGTACGCCGGACATCACCAGGTACGGTGCGTGAATCTTGGCGGCAAACGCAGTGAGCAAGGTTTCCTTGGTCGCGGCATTGGCACTGGCCACCTGCTCGGACAGATCGCCGATGCCGTGCAGCACCAGCGAGCCGATCAGGATCGGCGCCAGGATGCCGGCGATCTTGTTGCAGATCCCCATCAACGCGATACGCCGGGCCGCGCTCTCGATCGGGCCGAGGATGCTGATGTACGGGTTGATCGCGGTCTGCAGCAGCGCCAGGCCGCTACCGATCACGAACAGGCCGCCCAATGCGCCCGGATACCAGCGCTGGGTGGCGAACTGGCCGAACGCCGCCGCCCCCACCGCCATCACCACCAGACTCAGCGCCAGGCCTTTCTTCATGCCGGTGCGCTTGAGGATCCACGACGCCGGCAGCGCCAGGAAGAAGTACGACAGGTAGAACACCATCAGCACCAGGAAGGCATTGACCTCGTTGAGGTCGAACGCCAGGCGCACGAAGGTGATCAGCGGCCCGTTGATCCAGGTGAAAAAGCCGATGATGAAAAACAGCACGCCGACGATGGCGATCGAGACAACGGGATTTGCGGGCCTGGCAGTAGTCATGGATCGGCTGGCTCTGAGGTTGTCGTTGGGGGACGCCGGGTGGAATCAGCGGCGTAGTTCGGCGACGAAATCGTAGAAGTCGTTGTGGCAATAGGTGTCGGTCAATTCGATTGCGCTGCCGTCGCGGGCGTAGCCCACGCGCACCACATGCAGGATCGCCTCGCCGGTCTTCATGCGCAGGTGTTCGGCCAGCCGCGCGGGCAGATTGATCGCGCGGAAATACTGCAACGCGCGCACCACCGGCGTGCCTTGCGCATCCAGATAGCTATAGAGCGAATCGCCGATCTGCTGCGGGTCGGCGACGATGCGTTGCGGCAGCACCGCGTGCTCGTAGGCCATGACGCGGTCGTCGGCGCTGCGCAGGCGCGTCAGCGAGGCCACGGCCGCATCCGGCGACAGACCGAGCCGCAGGATTTCTTCGCCATGCGCCGGGCGCAGCCGCCGCTCCAGCCAGCGCGTGCCCGGCTCGTAGCCCTTGATGCGCAGCGTCTCGCTGAAACTGGTCAGGCCGCTGAGCTGATGCTGGATCTGCGCGGTGACGAAGGTGCCGGCGCCCTGACGGCGCGAGACCAGGCCTTGTTCGACCAGCACGTCCACTGCCTGGCGCAGGGTCACCCGCGAAATCTGCAGCCGCTCACACAGCTGGCGCTCGGCCGGCAGCGCCTCGCCGGCCTTCCACTCACCGCCGCGGATGGCGTCGGTGAGCTTGCCTGCCAGTTGCAGGTACAACGGGGTCGGCGCGGACGCGTCCAACGCCAGATCGTCCACCCGGGGATCGGTGTCGTTCCGGGGTGCCGCCTTGGGTTTGGCCATTGCTTGTCCTCCGGACCGACTTGGATTCGTTAGGTCCAATATAGTACCAATTTAGCCGTAGCGCATCTGCGCGTTGCCGATCCCGGCGACAGCTCGCACTGCCCTGCCAATCGCAAGGTTCCGCGCGTCACGCGGCGGCCGGGGCTGGCAGGATCTGGCGGCGACAACCTGCAAGCATCGGCAGCAATGCAATCACTTGGCTCGCCGTGGCGTCACAACCGCAGATACCAGCGCCGCCGATCCATCCACCAGCCCATGCCCCAGCACAGCAGCGTGTAACTCAGTGCGCATAGCAGCGAGCCGAGCGGCCCCGGCGCGATGGTCTGGAAGACGCGGATACCGGCCCAGGCGTACAGGTCCAGGCCGGAGCTGCCGGCCGGGAGCAGGCGCAGCACCACCACGAACAGTTCGGAGAACAGATAGATCGCCAGCGGGTTGCGCCCCAGCACGGTGAAAAAACCGCTGCCGCTGATCCATCCGCGCAGCTCCAGCAGGTAGACGAGCAGGCCCAGGGCCAGTAGATCCAGGCCCACGGTGCAGGCGACGAACGACCCGCTCCAGAGCTTTTTCGACAGCGGCCAGGCCGGGTTCCACAGCAGCGCGAGCAGCACCAGGCCGGCGCCGGCCAGCAGCAGCGTGCGCGTGGCCGCAGCGGTCTTGCCGCGCCGCTGCAGCAAGCGCCCGGTCAGATAGCCGGCCAGCACGTTGACCGTGGCCGGCAGCGTGCCGAGCAGGCCTTCCGGGTCGAAGCCGTTGTCTTTGCGATACAGGTGATCGCGTCCGTACAGCCACAGATCCAGCCGGGTGCCGGCGTTGCCGGTCTTGCTCAACTCCGCGCCGGGCTGGCCGAAGACATACAACACCGCCCAGTAGCCCAGCAGCAGCGTCACGCAGGCCGGCGCGATGCCGCGTGGCGGCAGATAGCGCACCAGCAACGCGGCAAGCAGATAGCACAAGCCGATGCGTTGCAGCACGCCGGTCAAGCGGAGTTGATCGATCGCGGTGAATGCCCATCCCCCACCGGGCTGCAGATGGAAGAACGGAAACCAGTACATCAGCACACCGCATAGAAAAATCAGCGCGGCGCGCTTGCCCACCCGGCCGAGAAACGGCCGATGCGGCGTGTCTGTCGCCAGCGCGAAGCTCATCGCGCTGCCGACTGCGAACAGGAACGAGGGAAACACCAGATCGGCGAGCGTGAAGCCGAACCAGGCCGCATGGGTCAGCTGCGCATACGCCTGTGCACCCGGCCCGGCAGTGTTGACCAGGATCATCAGGAAGATGGTCAGGCCACGGAAGACGTCCAGCGATAGAAAGCGTTCGCGCTTTGGCGTTAGCGTTGGCGACGCAGTGATCGCTGCAGCAGCGGGTCCTTGTTCGCTCATTGCAGTTCCTTGCCCAGGCACTGCAGGTGGGTGCGAGGTGTGCGTTTGATGCCGATGGCGTGCGTGATTGCATCGCCGCTGCAGCGGTCATGCATGCCGAAGAAGCGCAAGACGGATCCGCTCATTGGGCGGCGCCTTGGACAGTTCCGTGCATGGTGCCGTGCGCAATTCCTTGCACCTCGCCTTGCACCTCGCCTTGCATGTCGCTTTGCAGAGCGCTCTGCACACCGTCTTGCGCATCCACCTGCGCCAGCAACGTGCGCAGCCAGGTCAGTGGATCGCGTGGTGGCTGGCGCTTCGGCACCGTGCCCTGCTCGGCCCATTGGCGTTCCCAGGCTGCAAGCTGTTTGTTGAAGGCTGCTTCGTCGAACGGCGTGCCCGCCTTGCGCGCAGCCCGGTAGGCGCTCAGAAAGCGCGTCCAGCGTTGCAGATAGAAGTCCGCATACATGCCTTGCCACGCCTTGGACGCGTAATCGGCCAGATTGCCGTCGCCGCCCCAGACGCTGACCTGCGCACGTGCGTTGCCGACATACACGCGACGCAACGCGGCATCGTCGCCCGCGGCAGCGGCCGCCTGGCCGGTCCAGTCGGCGAGGGTTTCGTGTTGGCCGCCGACCAGTGCATCGAGTCCCTGCACCAATCGCGTCGTGCGCGCCAACAGCGCATCGCCGCGTGCGAAGTCGCCGGCGGCGTAGGCCTGCGCCACCGCCTGCAGTTGGCGGTCGGCGTGCAGGCTGAGGTAATGCCGCGCGTCTTCGATCAGGTCGTGGCGGTACAGCGGTGCGTCTGCGTAACGGTCGGCTTGCTGCAATAGCGCGTCGATGGCGCGGCGCAGGCGTTGCGGATCACCGGGGCGATCGTCGAAGCCCACGATGTCGGCAGTCGGCCGCTTGAACAGCAGATACGCGCCGGCCCGCTTGTTCCACCAGCGCGGCGACCAGTAGCGGGTCTGATAGATGCCCGCTTCCAGATCCGACCATGCCTGCAGCAATGCCGCATCGCTACGACCGTAGCGGGCGCGCGTGTACTGCGTGAGCCACTGCGACCAGGACTGCTGCGGGCCTTCCCAGGCCAGCGCGTAGAGATACTCGTAGACTACCGAGTTGCTGTGCAAGCCTTCGGGAAACACGCCGAAGCCGCGCAGATTGCGTTTGTCCGGATCGGCCAGCAAGGCCTGCAGATCCTGTCGATAAAACGCAAAGTCGCCGTATAGCGGATTGCTGGCGCCGTAGTTGTGCACGTAGCCGTAGATCCATTGTTTGTTGTCGAAGGCCTGCGAGGCCTTCCAGGTGCCGGGATAACGGTCGTTGCCGATGTCCAGCACCATCAACCGCGCGTCCGGCACCTTGCCCAGAAACGCGGCGATCGCCTGCGGTTGCCAGAACTCACGGTCGGCACCGAACAGCCAGCCCTGCATCACCCAGGTGGCCTGCGGATTCACTTGTGCGATGGAGCGATACAACGCCTGACCGTATTCGACCAGGCGTGCATCGCGTTGCGCTGGCGGCACCGCCTTTGCGCGTGCGGCGTCGGAGTTGGCGATGCTGTCGCCGTACTTTGCCGCGGCCACGTCGCTGCCGTCGTCGGCCACCGGCGGCAGCATTTCGTTGAAGGCATCGGCCAGATAGAACTCGCCTGCGCCGTAGGTTTGCGTGTACAGCTCAAGGAATCAGCGCGCGACTTTGGCGAACAACGGATCGCGCGGATCCAGCCAATAGGTTTCGTGAAACCCCTCCCAGGCGCGCATGCGATAGATGCGCGCGTTCGGATGCGCCTGCGCGAACGCCTTGGGCACGTAGCCGGCAAACGCCGGGAGCACCGGCTGCATGCCGAGCTCGCGCATGCGCGTGAGGATCTGCGTCTGCAGCACGCGCTTGCTGTCGATCCACTGTTGCGGCAACGGCGCGCGATAACCCTCGATATTGGCCATGCGCTGCCACGGGGTGAACGCCGGGCCGGAGAAATACTCCGCCAACGCAGCATCGCCCACATCGAACTCGCGCCACAGCGCTTGCCAGATCGCTTCCTGCCCCTCCATTGCCAGCGGCATGTCGATGCCGTGCAACGCCATCCAGTCGATCTCGCGCTGCCAGCGCGGCCAGTCCCAGAACGGCGTGGTGTAGCCGTAGGTGCAGGTGTTGAGATAGGCGCGATGGGCAAACGGCGTGCGTACCTGGCCGCTGCTGTAGGCAGGCCATCGCGCCGGCAGTGCCACGCGGTCGCCTTCCCAACTCATCGACGCCGCACCGGCCTGGCCGAGATACGCGTAGGCGCCGCGTGCCAAGGCCACTTGCGAGGAGCCGGCAATGCGCACCGTGTCGCCACCGGCATCGATGCGATACCAGTCCGCGCCATCGCCGCGCGGTGCCACGGACATCTCGAACTGCGCCGCGCGCGCCCCGATCAGACGTTGCACCACCGCTTGTGCGGGCGGTGCGGCCAGCACGCTGACTGGAATGGCGAGCAACGCGCTCAGCACTGCACCAGCGAACAGGCGCGCATGCGACGAGGGTGAAAACGATGAAGCGATCATGGCGAGTTCCGATAATGCACGGTGACGACGTCGTGGAAACCAAACGGCTGATCGGCGGCGACCTGCAGGATCACCGCCAGCGTGCGCGCACCGGTCGCCGGCGCAAGCACCAAGTTGATCGGCATGCCTGCTGCCGCTTGCGCCACCGCGCGGCCATCCAGAAACACCTGGGCGGGCCCGCTGAGCCGGCCCAGATCGAGCACGCCGCCGTGAGTCTGCACACCTTGCCACGGCGTGAACTGGGTGCGGTACAACACGTAGCCGGCGCGCTCGGGTGCGGTTTCCAACGTACCGGGTAGCGTATTGCTCCAGCTGTTGTTGTCGTTGGGACGGCGCGACAGATCCGGTGCCGGCGGCTGCGCGAAGGCGGCAGTGTGGCGCCAGCTTTCGACCACCATCACTGGTGCGGTCACTGCCACAGCCGCTGGTAGCGGCACCGCCGTGCAGGCGATCTCGGTCACTGCATCTTGCAGTCCTGATGCACGCGCCTGCAGGCGCAGTACGCCGCCACCGCGGCCTGCCTGCACGATGGCCTGCGCCAGCCCGTTGAACAAGCCCACTTGCGTGGCCTGATCGGGTGCGTGCGCATTGGGGTCGCCATTGCCTACGCCCAGCAGCCGTCCGCCGCTGATCTGCAGCATCAGCGTTGCCTTGCAATCGGGCACGTGGCGGCCTTGCGCGTCCACCGCTTCCAACGTCACCGGCTGCGCATCGCGGCCATCGCCGCGTAGCTGGATGCGGTCGGGCGTCAATCGCAGCGCGACCGCTGCGCCGGTGGTTTCCACGCGCGTACGCGCCACCTCGCGACCATCACGCCAGGCCACCGCTTCGAGGACGCCTGGCGCGTACTGCACCTGCCATTGATTCATCTGCGCGCGGTCCACCGCCTGTTTTCCCAGCGGGCGGCCGTTGAGCCACAGCTCCACCTGCGCGGCATTGCAGAACGCCATCACCTTGATCGCCTGACCTTCGCGGCCCGGCCAGTTCCAGTGCGGCAACAGATGCAGCACCGGCGCATCGTCGATCCACAACGCGCGCCGCAACCAATACGCTCCCTTGGGAAATCCGCACTGGTCCATGATGCCGAAGAACGAGCCCACCGACGGCCATTCGAACGGTGTGGGCTCACCGCGATAATCGAAGCCGGTCCACACGAAGCTGCCGGCAACGAACGGGCGCTCGGCAATCAGCTGCCAGGCGCGGCGATGGGTATTGCCCCAGTCGGCGGCCAGGCTGTCGTCTTCGGCCACCACGTGTGCGTCCAGATCGGTGAACCACGCACCGCGGGTCTGAAACGCGCTGGTGTCTTCACTGGACAGCATCGGCGTGCGCGGGCGCGCGGCATGCACGCGGTCGTAGTTGTACTGGCGATAGTTGAAGCCCAGCACGTCCACCACGTCGGCCGCGCCGCGCGTGGCGAACATGCCATCGTTCATGCCGGCAGTGATCGGGCGAGTGTCGTCCAACGCACGCACCACGCTGGCTGCGCGCGACATGATCGCGTAACCGGTCGCGGTGCCCTGCAGCGGCTCTTCGTTGAGCAGCGACCACGCAAACACGCTGGGATGGTTGCGTTGGCGCCGCACCATCGTTTGCAACAGCGCCACGTACTCGGGTGCGGGGTTGAACAGGCGGTTCTCGGCCATCACCAGCATGCCGAGCCGGTCACAGGCCTGCAGCAATTCCGGCGCCACCGCGTGATGCAGGCGGATGGCATTGCAGCCCATCGATTTCAACCGACGCAGGCGAAACGCATGCAAGGCATCGGGCAGCGCCACACCGACCCCGGCATGGTCCTGATGCAGGCACACGCCCTTGATCTTGAGCGGCCGGCCATTGAGAAAAAAGCCGTGGTCGGCATCGAAGCGCAGGCTGCGAAAACCGATCTCGCACTCGATGCTGTCGCTACGACCGTCTTCCCCGCGCACATTCGCAAGCACCCGATACAGCACCGGTGCGTCCACGCTCCAGCGCTGCGGCTGCGCGACCGAGACGCTCGCTTTTGCCTGCGCAGTGCCGAATGCAGCGACGCGTAGTTGCGTCTCGCCATGTGCCACCACAACATCACGTGCATCGCGTAGTTCGACATCTACCCAGGCCTCGGCAGGCTGCTCGCCACTGTTGACCAGCTCCAGCTCCACCGGCACCTGCCAGACATCGCCCGGGCCTTCGCGCGGCACCGCTGCCAGGCCATCGCCAGCAACATGCAACGGCGTACGCAACACCAGCCAGGTGTGCCGGTAAATGCCGCCGCCCTCGTACCACCAACCGTCCATCGCTTCGGCATCGACGCGGATGGCGATGCTGTTCAAGGCGTTGCCGTAGCGTGCAACGGGGGTCATGTCGATCACCAACCCGTTGTAGCCACTCCAGCTGCGCGCCATCAGCATGCCGTTGACCCATACGGTGGCATGGCTGGCGATGCCGTCCAGACGCAGCTCCACCGCCTGGCCGCGCGCGGACTCTTCCAGCCGCAACGTGCGCCGGTACCAGGCGATACCGCGCGGGCGATAGCCCTGCGCGATATTGGCGTCGGCACGCACCGGCTGCTCCACCACAAAATCGTGCGGCAGTTGCAGCTGGCGCCAGCCGGTATCGTCGAAGTCCGGCGCAGCCGCGCCCCAGGCCCGCCCGGCCTTGGCGTTGTCGTAGGTCTCGTCCTGCGCAAGCAGGCGCGGGAACGGGAGATCGCCGGCGTGGAAGCGCCAGCCTTCGTCCAGATCCAGCCATTGGCCACTGCCATCTTTAATCGATGGCGGTGGAGTGGGACGCGGCTTGCCGGTACTGCCAGCGCGCTTGGTTGCAGCGCTCGCCATACCGGGAGTCAGCGTCGGAACCCCGAGCAACGACGAGGCGCAGACGCTGCCGGCGAGGAAGTCACGCCTGCGCATGGCAGCGCCCGACCGACAGCGTTGCGTACATGCCCCGCGGCCGACGCGCAGCAGCAACACCCGCAGCATCTTTGAAGTGCGCTTCCACAACAGCTGCAGCATTGCATTCGATGCGTGCTGCAGCACGCAGCCGTGCACACTGGCGCTGCGCTCCCTCCCCCGCCATCAAAGCATGTCCCACTGCATCGACAGGTAGTAGCTGCGACCGGTGACGCCAGTCATCTGCCAACGGCTGGTGATGTCCTTGTAGGCCTCTTCGGTACGGTTGGTGAGATTCAGGCCGCCCAGCTGGAAGCTGAGCTTGTCGTTGACCTGATAGCCGAGCACAGCATCCAGCTGCGTGCGCGCCTTCATGGTGTGGCCTTCGCGCGCGAAGAAGCTGTCGCTGCTGTCCTGCTCGTATTCGCTGCGATGGTTGAGCGAGACGCGCGCCGAATAATGCTGGCTTTCCCAGTAAGCGGTGGCGTTCCAGGTCTGCTCGGACAGATTGCGGATCTGGAATGCCGTATCGCGCTGCGGAATCACGCGAGTGAAGTTGGAGGTCACGCCGAAGCCGTCGATCGGCAGCCAGGCATCCAGCGACTGCGTCCAGCCCAGCTCGTAACCGCGAATCTTGACCTTGCTCGGATCGTTGGTGGTGGCGGTGATCTCGTAGATGTTGCCGCCGCCGTCCACGCAGTCGCCGGCCGCATTGCTGGACAGCGCGGTGCCGTTGAACGCGCCGGGGCAGACGATGCTGTTGAAGGTGCCGTTCTTGATGTTCTTCCAGAACCCGGCCACGGTGAGCGCGCCACCGCTGCCGTAATACCACTCCAGGCTCAGGTCGGCCTGGTCGGCGGTCAATGCCTTCAGATCAGTCTGGCCCTGGGTGACGATGAACGTGGTGGTGCCGCCGGTATTGGTTCCGGTGGAGATCGTTGAAGCGATGGCGGTGTTGCTGTCCAGGATCGGCCGTACCAGCACCTTGGCGGCGGCAAAGCGCAGCAGCAGGTCTTCGCGCATGTCCAGCACCAGATTCAGACTGGGCAACCAATTGGAATAGTCGTACGGCGCACGCGCGGTGCCGATCACCACGTTGGCGTCGTCGCTGGCGGCCTGCGCCTGGGTGAGGTAGGTGTCGGTGGTGCGTTTGGTGTTTTCATTTGGCGTCGTCGCTGGCGGCCTGCGCCTGGGTGAGGTAGGTGTCGGTGGTGCGTTTGGTGTTTTCATAACGCATGCCCACGTTGCCACGCAGGCGCATGCTGCCGATGTCGGTATCGATGCGCGCCATCGCATAGGCCGATGAAATGTCGTTCTCGATGCTGTAGCTGCTTTGCGGGGCGAACAGCACCGGCACGGTGATGCCGGCAGCCGCCAGCGAGCGCGCGTAGGCCGCGATGTCCGGGGTGACCCAGCTGTCCTGCGAGGCGAGTTGTCCGTCGAGGAAGTTGCTCACCGTGCTGTTGGCGGCCGACAGTTCCGGGAACATGTCGAAGCCCGACACGGCACCGGTTCTGAGCAGATACAGAAAATCGCGCCTGCGCACCTCACGGTCGAAGGTTTCGCGGCGGTATTTGGCACCAAAGCGCACTGCCTTCAACGCGCCCAGGTCCAGATAACGCTCGGCATCCAGTTGCAACGACCATTCCTTGTTGCTGAGCGACTGGATGCCGCCGTTGGGATACTCGCTACGCACCAGATTGGCCTTGTCCCAGGCGCTGGCATCGGTGGCGTCGGCATCGGTGATCAGTGAAATCGCATCCGGGTTCGAGGTATCCAGCAGCGTCGAGGTCGGCTTGCGGCCCAGGATCGCCGCGCGCTCGTTTTCGTCGGTCTTGCCTTCGGTGTAATTGGCCGCGCCATTCAAGGTCCAGGCATCGCCCTTCCACTTGAAGTCGTAGGTCAGCAGCCGCGTGGACAGATCGTGCTGTTCGATCTGGCGGTTGTTTTCCAGCCAGTAGTCCAATGCCGCCACCCGCGTGGCGGTCAAGCCGTTGGTCTGCAGCACCGTCAGCGGGCTGCGCTCGAACGAGTACACCAACTGGTTCATGTCGTTGGCGGTCTTGTCCTGCGAATACAGCGCAGTGAGGTTCATTTCCACACTGTCGCTGGGCTTCCACTGCAGCCCGCCGTTGAACATCTTGCGGGTGGTTTCGCGCTCGATCGAGCGATAGCGCGGGCGGCGTGGAATGTACAGGGTGCCGGCGTCGGTTTGCTGCGTATACCAACGGTCGATCCACAGATAATCGGCGCGATCCTTGAGCTTCTGATACCCGGCGCTGAGGAACACGCCCAGATCGCCGCCACCGAATTTGAACTGGTCGATATAGGTCAGCACGCCCTTGGGCGTGGGCGCACCGCCGGCGAATTCGGCATATTGCGCCTTGGCCGAAAACAGCAGCTTGGTCTGCTTGTAGTCCAGCGGTCTGGTGGTGTTGATGTTGACTGTGCCGGACAATCCGCCGGCATCCATGTCGGCCGATGGCGACTTGATCACCTCGATCCCGGCGGCCACTTCCGGCTGGATGATGTCGTAGCGGAAACCATCGGTGAAATCGGCGCTCTTGATCACCTGACCGTTGATGGTGGTGGCCGAATACTGCGGGCCCAGACCGCGCACGCTGATGGTGGAGCCGCGCCCGTTGATGGTGGAGATCTGCACGCCGGGAATGCGTTGAATCGCCTCGGCGATGTTCTCGGCGGGGAACTTGCCGATGTCCTGCGCGGAAATGCCGTCGGTCATACGCACGTCGTCGCGCTTGTTGTCCATCGCGGTGATCAGGCTCTTCTGGTACGAGCTGGTGACCTTGACCGTATCGAGCTGGGAAATCTGCGCAGCGTCCGCAGGCGACGACTCCTGCGCCTGCGCGCTGGCGCCGCAGGCAAGCAACGACAGCGCGATGGCGATGGACAGCGAGGAAGGCGAACAACAACGCAACGAGGCACGCGAGACAGGTGACATGGGAGATCCTGAGGTGGAATGGCTGGACGACGACGCGACTGGCATTCCGATCGATCAGCGATGACAGATCCCGGCGTTGGGCAACCCACCCGCACGCGCACAGGCCCCCAGTCCCGGACATCCGGAACCGCCTGCGATCTGTTGTTTGAGAAACACCCCGTACGGCCCCCCGTGGGTGCCGATGCCGCCCCCTCCCAGGACGGACATCGCGTGCCATTGCTGATCAACGGCCCTGACTGGCAAATACCAATTCAGTGAATTTGATTCTTATGGTCTTTAAAAGATTCTGTCAACAGTCACTGTCGAAAGTGTTCGATGGCGCTGCCGGATTCGGGCTTCAACCCATCTTTTAACGGGTTTTAGTGGTGCGCGCCGGATCATCCGGGTGCAGCCCGGGTATCGTTGTCATAGGACCAGTCAGTAACCAATTCACAGACACCAGACCACTTTTGCCGGCTCCGTACTGTGTACGGCGCAGCGGAATGGGTGGAATCTGCATCACAGTCCATCATTCCGGGCTCCTGCGTGACCGAACGCGATACGTGCGCGTCATCACTACAGCCGGTCGACCGCCGCGATGACTGCAGGCTGCGAGACGACGACAACGTTGTCAGCGGACGGATCGGGTGTGGCGCCACATCGGCCTGGACGAAGACACCGGCCGCCACACATGCACGCTAATGGTGCAGAAGAAAGAGTGCCTGGCGCGTAGCAGGCAAAGCTGCGCTCAGCGCAGTTGACCCTGGTCGATGCGCAACAAGGTGCGCTCCGGGGTGGCGGCGAAGCCCAGCAATTGCAGGCCCACACCCAACACCGCGTCCTGACCCGGATCGACGCGTGACTGCAGCTGCCAGCGTCCATCGCGCCACAGTTGCAGCTGTGCATCGGCCTGCACGCCGGCAGGCAGCGCGGCGTCGGGCAGCAGCGCCAGCACTGCGGTGTCGTCCACGCATCTCGGCTGCCCGGACAAGCGCAACGGCGGCAGACCTGGCAGCTCGCCCGCGCCACTCGCCAGCAGTTGCAGGCCGACCCGCCCACCTGCCTGCACGCAGCCGGTGGCATCGAACAGCAGATCCACCTGCTGCAGCTCCAACGCCAGATCGATCAACACCATGCCCGCTGGCTGACGTACCAGCAGCTGCCCTTGCGCATCGCCGATACCGTGTTGCGTGCCATCCACCAGCAGCAGTTGCAGCTGCGTGGTCTGCAAGTGCACCTGACGCTCGCCACGCAACAATGGCCAGACGCGCGGCCGCACCGTGACATCGCCGAACGCGATGCCTTGCCATTGCACCTGCCGCAACGTACCGGCCCATACCGGCCCTTCAACGTCCAGGACCGAGAACGGCAGTCCTTCGCGTGGCAGCACCAGGCGCAGTGGCAGCCATGCCAGCATTGCCACCAACAACATCAGTGCAAATACCAGAATCCAACGCGTGCGCGTCACGGTGCGGGCTCCGCAAACCCGCAGCGTACCCGCAGTTGGCCCTGGTCGCGCACGATGCTCAGCAGCGTCGGTACCAGGCCATGTGCTTGCCGCAGCCGCTCCAGCCAGGCGAACAAGGTGGTAGCGCTCACCGCATCGATCTTGACTTCCACGCCGCCCGCAGCGCTGCGCTGCTGCGAGGTGATGCCGATACCGGCATCGCGTGCACTGCTTGCGATGATCTCGGCCAGCCCAGCTGTGCCCGCTGCGATGGGACGCTTGGTTGCCGACCTCTGCGCGGATGCATCCAGTACCAGCTGCGCCGCATCTGCGTAACGCGCCTGCGCCTGTACACGCCAGTGCCGCAGTGGCAGGTAAAGCGCATACCAAACGACGAACGCGGCCACTGCGGCGCACATCACGCCCAGCATCACCCGCTCGCGCGGTGCACGCGTTTGCCACCACTGCATCCCGCGTTGCAGACGTGCACTCATCGCAGGGGCTCCAGCACGAATGGCGTGCGCAGGCGATCGTCCTCGCTCTGACTGGTGCCAGCTTGCAACTTCCACCCTGCCTCGGCCAGCCGCGCGGATAGCTGCTGCACGCTGGCGGCATCGGTATGCAGCAATGTGGCCCGCAATGGCTGTGCGGATTGATAGTCGAGCTGATCCAGTTCGGCAGCGGGAATGGCATCGACTGCGGAGAACAAGGTGCCGAGCTGCACCGCCAGGGTATCGACCGCTGCACCCGCATGCCGACGTGCCTGCAGCGCTGCCGGCACCGCCGCTGCGTCGTGCACGCCCAATTGCGCGGCGGCGCGCGATTGCAGCATGCGCGCACCGATCTCGTAGCGCAGCGTCTGCGCCAGCATCAGCAACAGTGGCGACAGCAACACCAGCGCGGCCAACGCCGCAAGACGACGCGGCGTGGCCATCTGCGCAGTGGCCGGCCTTGCGGCGAATGCCTGCTGCAGCAGATTGATCGGCGCACGTGTGGCGCATCGGGCAAAGCAGGCGATCGTCAGTGCAGGATCGGACGTTGCCGGCTGTACCGGTGCGCGCTCGCCCAGCAGCATGCGTGCAACCTCGGGCTCCAGGCTGCAGGCCAGGCCTGCGGCGCGGATCAGCCAGCGGCCATCCCAGTCCATCACTGCCGCCGCAGCGTCGGCGCCGGGCTCCAGCAGCAGGCAATCGGGTACCACGGCATCGGGGGTGACGCCTAGCTGCGCTGCGCGCGCCAACCACTGCTGCATCACCGCGCTCTCCACCGCAGCCACCAGGCGCGTGCCATCGGCTTCGGCAGTCTCGGCGATGACCACATGCAAGGTCTGCGTCTCCACGGCCAGATGCTCGGCCAGTTGCAGGCGTGCGGCGGCAACCGATTGCGCGGTGCTGCGGCCAGGCAATGTCAGCCAGCGCAACTGCACGTCCACGCCCGGCACCACCAGCACGCAGCGTGCAGACGCTTCAAACGGCGCGCTGGCCGCGCGTTGCGACAGCACCTGGCCGTGCGCATCCACACGCACGGCAATGGCTTGCGCAGTGGCATCGGCGGTCAGCAACAGCAAGGTGGTACTCATTCGTCGGAACTCCATTGGCGTGCCACCAGCCGCACACGCCCCGCAGGATCTTGCTGCAACAAGGCATCCAGCATGACCTGCGCGCCGGCATGGTCGACCTGGCTGTAGAGGGAGAAATAGCTGGTGCGTAGTGCGAATTGTTCCAATACGGCGTTGGAAGGCTCGGCCTGTATCAGCGCAGGCTGGCTCAGGAACGTCTTGGCGTCGCGCCATCCTCCGGCCGGCCGCGCGGCAATGACGCGTCGCGCAGCTGGCAATCCCAACCCGCCTTCGGTCAGCGCCACCAACACCGGTGCCTCTTCCAGGCTGAGCGTATTGATATTGATCGGCGACAAGCGCCCCTCCGGCAATGCACACACATACGGCCGCAGTTGCGCGATCACCTGCGGCGTATAGCCGGCGATGGCGCGCAGTTCGCTGACGCCGGCCAACAAGGTCGCCCCGGTGCGCAACGGCACTGCCAGTTGCAGGTAACGATCGTCTTCGGCGCCCTGCGCACCGGGTTGGCTGTCGCTGTCGATCCAGTCCACCAGCGCATCGCTCAAGGCCTGCGCCTGTTGCGGCGCGATGCCGAGCACCTGCAGCAACGCGATGTATTGGCGTGTACCGTCGTCGTTGCGTTGCCATTGCTCGGGAGCGCCGGCGACCACACTGTTGAGATTGAAGCAGCCGCCGCGGTCGCGCAGACGCACGCTCACCGCGCCGTCGTCCAGCGGGAAGGTGATCGGTTGATCGTTCCAGCCGCCCTCCAGCGTGGTGCGCATCGGGTCGCGCCTGGCCAATGCCTGCAGACGTTGCCGCGCAATGGTTTCGGTACCCAGCGCGTACCATTGCGCCTGCGTCATCGCCTCGCCATTGCCGCTACGACGCAGACCGAAGCGCAGATCGTCCAGCACCGCGACCATCAGCAGCGTCATCACCGCGACCAGCAACAACACCGTCAGCAGTGCGACGCCGCGTTGCTGCGTGCGTGCGTTCAAGGCCGTCATCCGCGCCCCTCCGGCAGCAGGAACAACTGGCGCACGCGGCCCCATTGCTCCAGATCCAGCTCCAGCGAAATCGCATCCGGCAGTGCGTCGAGCCCACCGCTCCAGCCATCGCTCCATTGCGCGCGGTAATGAAAGCCCACGACTGCAGAGCGCACACCGTGCAACACCACCTGCGGCGTGCCGGCGACAGCGCCGTCGAGTGCTGGGCGTGCACTGCGCTCCAGGCGTCCATCGACCAGGCGGTATTCGACGTATTGCAATGACGCGCGCGGCGCCTGATCCGGGTTGCTCCAACCGCGCCGCACAAAGCCAAACAACGGCCCAGACACACCCGGCGGGCTTGCAATGAACGCGGTGCGTGCAGCGCCACCCTCGCTATTGCGCGTGCGCCGCACTGCCGCCTGTTGCAGATCGCTGCGCAGCAGACCGTGCGCAAGTTGAAACTCGCGAATCTGCTGCAGGCGTGCACGCACCGCATCGCGCTGATCGATGCTCTGCCGCATCACCACCACTGCCGCGACTGCCACCAATGCGAATACCGCCAGTGCGACCAGCAGCTCGATCAAGGTGAAGCCGGCACTGCCATGGGTACACACTGCGGCACGACGTGCGCGGATCATTCGGCGCTCCGCAAGACGCTGAGGCTGGCGATTTCCTGCGCCTGGGCTGCAGCCCGCACCTGCACCTGGATCCGCACAACGCCTGCGCCGCCGGCCGGCATCGACGTTCGCTGCCAGTCCCATGTGCGTCCGCCCAGTGCCTCTTGCCCATTCGCCGGCGCCAGCGCTGCGGCCGTGGGCGCAAGCATCGCTTCGACTGCCTGATTCTCTGCAACTACCGCAGCAAACGCACGTTCTTCCAGCACCACCGCAGTGCGCGTACTTTCGCCGGACAAATTCAGCAAGCCAACCACGGCCATACCGAAGATCGCCAGCGCGACCATCAGTTCGAGCAGCGAAAATCCAGCGCTGTCATGGCGATTAGCGGTGTGGCGCATCGACCCGCACCACGCCGGCTGCATCCACCAAGACCTGCACCTGCTGTTGACCGTCAGCCAGCGCGATACGTTGCGGCGTCGCCGCGCCGGTAGGATCGAAACGCACGCTCACTTGCGTGCCGCCAACCGGCAATGCGGTCTGCACGCCATCCGGCCAACGCATGGCAACGAAAGGTTTTTCATCCAGCGGCACCCAACGCTGCTGCGCCTGACGTCGGAATGCATATCCACCCGCATCGACGGTCACCTCGACCATGCGCAGGCTCAGGATCGCCTCGTCGCGTGCGTGCAGCAGCGCGCTGGCCAACGCATCGGCCTGGTCGTGCAGATCGCGCCGCGTATCGGGCAAGGTCATCACCACCAAGGTGCTGGCGAGTGCGGTGATCACCAACACCGCGAGCAGTTCGAGCAAGGTGAAGCCACGCGTGCGCGCAGGCGACATGCGCACGGGTGATGGTCTTGCGGTGGCCGTCTGCGCGAGCACCGTTGCAACTCAGCGCCAGTTGCCGATATCGGCATTGTCGGCGTCGCCGCCTTCCACGCCATCGGCGCCGAACGAGTACACATCGAAGCCACCACTGCGGCCGGGGCGACGATACTGATACGCATGCCCCCACGGGTCTTCCGGCAGGCGGCGGATATATCCGCCCTGTCGGTACCGCTCGGGCCGGCTCAATCCGCTCGGTGCAGTGAGAAGCGCCTGCAAACCTTGTTCGGTACTTGGGTAGCTGAGGTTGTCCAGCCGATAGGTTTCCAGTGCCTGTTCCAGCACCGCCACATCGGCGCGCGCCTTTTCCACCATGGCACGGTCCTGGCTGGGCATCACGTTGATCATCACCACCGTGGCCAGCAGGCCGATGATGACGATCACCACCATCAACTCGACCAGGGTGAAGCCGCGCATGCGCCCGCGCGATGTGAGCGAACCGATGCGTGCGCGCGGATGGATGGACTGCATGAGGATCTCCAAGGATAAGCGGCCGCGCTCAACCGAGCGCGAGGGTGTTGAATTGCAGGATGGGCAGCAGGATCGACAGCACGATCACCGCCACCACGCCGCCGAGCAGCACGATGATGGCCGGCTCCAGCAGGCTCATCGCCGCGGTGGTGAACGAGGCGAATTCGCGCTCCAGATAATCGGCGGCGCGTTCCAGCATCGGCGCCAGGCGCCCGCTGTTTTCGCCGCTGGAGGCCATGTACAACAGCGTCGGTGGAAAGACGCCGGCCCGCTTCATCGCCGCGGCCAGGCTGCCGCCCTCACGGATCGCGGTGACCATGTTGTCTGTGGCCAGCCGCAACGCGCGGTTGTCGACGGTGCGCGCGGCGATCATCAAGCCTTCCATCAACGGCAGCCCGCTGTTGACCATGATGGCCAGGGTGCGCGCCATGCGTGCGGCGTGCAGATCGCGGATCAACCTGCCGAGCAAGGGCGCACGCAGCACCGCGCGATCGGCCGCCAGGCGCAGCTCCGGGCGCTTGAGCAACCGCAGCGCCGCGATCACCGCAATGACCAACGCCACCAGCAACGGAATGCCCGCATGCAACAGAAAGTTGGAGACGCCAATCACCATGCGCGTCAGCAACGGCAACGCACGCCCCATCGAATCGAACTGGTCCACCACCTTGGGCACCACGAAGGTCATCAGCACGATCACCACCGCACCGGCGGTCAAGGCCAACGCCGCCGGGTAGACCAGTGCAGACTGCAACTTGCTGCGCACCTGCGCCTGCCGTTCCAGCAAGTCCGCCAGACGCTCCAGCACCTGCGGCAACGCACCGGCGCTTTCGCCCGCGGCCACCATCGCGCGATACAGTGGCGGAAACGCGTTGCCCTGGCGCGTCATCGCATCGGACAGACGAAAGCCTTCGACCACCAGCCCGTGCGTCTGGCTGGTGACCCGGCGCACGCCGCGGCGTTCGGACTGGGTGCCGATGGTGCGCAGCGCTTCTTCCAGCGGCGCGGTCTCCACCAGTGTGGCGAGCTGGCGGGTGAACAACACCAGATCCTTGCCGCTGAAACGCGCCGGGCGCACGCTGCTGGTCGCTACCGCCGCCTCCACGCGCACCGGTACCCATTGCCGCTGTTCCAGTTGCGCACGCGCACTGTGCGCGTTGTCGGCAGTGATCACGCCCTGGCGGCTGTGCCCATGCAGATCGAGCACGGTGTAATCAAACCGTGGCATGCGCATCGTCCTGCTGGCGGGTGACACGCAGCGCTTCTTCCAGCGTGGTGAGACCTTGCAGCACCGCCGCGCGCGCGGCATCGCCCAGGCGCGGTACGCGTGCAAAGGCCACCGCCGCCAACGCGTCTTCGTCGGCGTTGTCGCCGATCAGGCGCCGCATCGCATCGTCCACCGCGATGGCTTCGTAAATGCCCACGCGCCCGGCATAACCGCTGTGGTGGCAGGCCGTGCAGCCCACCGCGCGGTAGATCGTTGCCGCGTCCGTGGCATCCAACATCTGGCGCGTGCCGGCATCCAGCGGGCGCGGTACGCGGCACTGCGTGCACAGGCGTCGCACCAACCGCTGCGCCAGAATCAATCGCAGGCTCGATGCGAGCAGGAACGGTTCGATGCCCATGTCGCGCAGGCGCGTGACCGCGCCCACCGCATCGTTGGTGTGCACGGTGGACAGCACCAGGTGGCCGGTCAAACTGGCCTGCACGGCAATCTGCGCGGTTTCGGTATCGCGGATCTCGCCGATCATCACCACATCCGGGTCCTGTCGCAGGATCGCGCGCAAGCCGGCCGCAAACGTCATGCCCACGCGCGCGTTGACCTGGGTCTGACCGACACCGTCGATGGCGTATTCCACCGGGTCTTCCACCGTGAGGATATTGCGCGAGCCATCGTTGAGCAGGCTCAACGCCGCATACAGCGTGGTGGTCTTGCCCGAACCGGTCGGCCCAGTGACCAGCACGATGCCGTTGGGCACCTGCAAGGCGCGCTGCACGGTCTGCATCACTGCCGGCGGCATGCCCAACTGCGCCAACGACAGCGTGCCCTGCTCCTTGTCCAGGATACGCAGCACCACGCGCTCGCTGCTGCGCGTGGGCAGCGTGGAGACGCGTACGTCAAGTGCCTTGGCACCCATCACCAGCGACACGCGACCATCTTGCGGGATGCGTTTTTCGGCGATATCCAGCCGCGCCATCACCTTGACGCGCGACACAAGCAGCGGCGCGATGCGCCCGGGCAAGGTGGCCGCTTCCCGCATCACCCCATCCACGCGCAGCCGCACGCGCAGGCGCGATTCATAGGATTCCAGATGCACGTCCGAGGCGCCCAGGCGCGCGGCCTCGGCGATGATGCCGTTGATCAAACGGATGATCGGCGCATCGTCCTGGCTGTCGAGCAGATCGGCAGTGGGGATGTCGTCGATCAACGAATCCAGGCTGCCGTGCAGGTCCAGCGCCTCCACCTGTACGCCCTGCTCCATGCCGGCATCGGCGTAGATCTCCGACACGTGCCGATCGAAGACCGACGGTGCCAGCGTGCGTACCTGCAATGGCAGGCCCAGCGCACGCCGCAGCTCGATCAGGGCCTGCACATCGCCGCCTTCGCGCAGGCCGATCTGCGCGGCGCTGTCGCTGCCGAGCAGCACCACGCCGTGGCGCTTGGCGAACGCATAGGAAATGCTGGCGCGCGCAGTGTTCATGGCATCAGCGCTGCACGGGACGCGCGCCGGGCGCAGGCGTTGCTGCCGGTGCAGGCACGGCCGACGAGGGCGCAGCCGGCAGCTGGGGAGGCTGTGCGCGCAGGTAGTCGCGCACCAACGCATCGAGCGCGGCTTCCGGGTCGCCATCGGCCAACTGGCGGTCGCGTAGATAGGTGTAGCGCGGTGCGGTCATGCGCTGCGCATCGGCCGCATCGCGGATGATGGTCGGGCGGATGAACACCATCAGGTTGGTCTTGTCGCGATTGCGCGATTTATGCCGGAACAGCGCGCCCAGCCCGGGCACGTCGCCCAGCAGCGGCACCTTCTCCACGGTCTGCCGGTCGTTCTGGTCGAGCAGGCCGCCGAGCGCGACGATGGCGCCGTTTTCCACCACCACGCGGGTTTCGATCTGGCGCTTGTTGAACACCAGCTCCGAGGACTGCGCGCTGACCGGCCCGGCGATCGCCGAGACTTCCTGCTTGATCGCCAGGGTGATGCCGCCGGCGGTATTGATCTGCGGGCGCACTTCCAGCTGCACGCCCACATCCTGCCGCTGGATGGTGCGGAACGGATTGACGTTGGCGGTGCCCAGCACTTCGCCGGTGGTGATCGGCACTTCCTGGCCCACCAGGATGCGCGCCTGCTCGTTGTCCAGCGTCATGATCGACGGTGTGGACAGCAGGTTGGAGCCGGTGTCGCTCTTGACCGCATCGATGATCATGCCGAACACCGCATCGTTGCTTTGCCCGGCCAGGCCGATCAAGCCACCGCTCAACCCCAGCAACGATTGCGCGGCCACATTGCGCGCCTGCTCCAGCACCGAGTCGTCTTCGCCGTTGTTGCTGCGCGTGCCGGCAGCGGCAGCGGCCAGCGGCACGATGCCCGGCGCTGCACCGCTGTATTGCGTGGCGATCAACGGCACCGTGCCATTGCGGCCGGCCAGCAGCAGCTGCACGCCCAGGCGCTTGGCAGCGGTGTCGGAGATCTCCACCACGATCGCTTCGACCAGCACCTGCTCGCGATGCACGTCCAGCTGACGGATCACATCCATCAAGGCGCGCTGGGTTTCCGGGTCGGCGTTGATGATCAAGGCATTGGAGCCGGGGTAGCGCACGATCACCGGGCGCTTGCCGGCAGCTGGTGCAATCACCTGCGTCTGCGCACCACCGGCAGCGGCAGCCACATCCACGGCAGTCGGGCGCGCATCCTGCCCAGGCTGCCCGTCATTGCCTGGCGTCTGCCCGACCAGCTGCTGCAACACGGGCAGCAGTTGTTCGGCACTGGCGTGTTGCAGACGCACCACGCTGACATCGCCACGCCGCTCGGCGCGCCCATCCAGATCCACCGCGGTGCGCACCACGCGCTGCACCAGCGCCGGATCGCCGCGTACGATCAGCGAATTGCTGCTGTCCACCGGCAACACCGCCAGCACATTGCTGCGCTCGCCGGCCTGCCCGAACAGCGAGGTCAGCGTGCGCGCCAGTTCCTGCGCAGAGCTATTGCGCAAGCTCACCGTATCGATCGCCGCGCGGTCGGTGTCGATCTGCGCGACCAGGCCGCGCACGCGGCGCAGATTGTCGGCGTAGTCGGCAATCAGCAGGCTATTGCCTTGCGGCATCGCCATGATCACCCCGCCGCGCCCGATCAGGGGCTTGAGAATCTCTGCGGCGCTGCGCGCATCCACGCGTTGCAGGGTGAACACCTGCGTGGCAAATCCCAGGTTGCCGTTGGCTGCGCTGCCGGGCTGTTGCGCTGCGGTGTCGTCGGGAATGATGCGATAGGTCGAAGGACCGCTGGAGACCGCAATCAAGCCATTGGCACGCAACACCGCCAGCAGCATGCCGAGCAGGTCTTCTTCCGACATCGCCTGCGCACGCGCCACATTGACCGTGCCCTGCACGCGCGTGTCCACGATGAAGGTGATGCCGGTGGCACGCGACACATCCTGGATGAAGGCACGCAGGTCCACATCTTGTAAACGCACGGCCGGCGCATCGGCGGCATGCAGCGACACCATCGGCACTGCCGGCAGTGCAAGCAACAACGTGGCTGAAAGCAGCCATATGGGGCGAACAGCAGTCATTGCGGGCGCTTCAAGGTCATGGTGTGGGTCTGGCCGTCGCGGCGGTAGGTCAGCGTGGCCGCCTGGCCATCGCGCAGTTCGTCCTGCAGCTCGCGCAGGTGTTCGGCATCGAGCGTGCGGCCATTGATTTGGGTCAGTACATCGCCCGGTGCCAGGCCGGCCTGGCGCAGCAGTGCGCCATCGCCGCGCGGCATCACGGTAAAGCCGCTGCCATCCGTACTTGCACGCAAGCCGGCGGTGGTCAGCAGTTGTTGCGGGTCGACGGCCGTGGCTGCAGCCGCGCCAGCCACTGTGCCGACATTCGACATCACCGCAGGTGCCGCGCTTGTCGCCGCTGTCGCGCTCGTTGCAGGCGATGCGCTCGACGACGACGACGCCATGGATTCGACCAACGCCAGACGCCGCACGCCGTTGCTTGCACGCAGCAACACGTGATCGCTCGCGATCGCGTGCACCACCACGCCAGGCACCACGGCATCGCCAACGCGATACGCGCCTTGCTTGCCATCGCCATTGCTCAAAAACGCGGCCGCTTGCCTATCGCCTGCGCGTACCCCATGCAACACGATGCCGTCGCTGTTGCTCTCGGGCACGCTGCGATAGAACACATCGCGGCGCAGTGCGGGCACATCCGCATTAGCTACCGTGGCGACCTGGCCAGTGCCCAGCGGTCCGATCGGTGTGATCAACACCCACAGCAAGCGCGCGCACTGCAGCGACAACACCGCAAGCAGCACGCAGGCCAACGCGGTGCGTACACCACGCAGCGTCATCACGGGTTTCGAGGAGGGCAAAACGCGCTGCAAAGCGGACATCCGTCTCAGGATTGCGGTCGGATGACAGAATGCGGCAGCAATGTGTCAGTTCGAAGAAACCGATGACACATGCCGACACACGGCGACACACCATCAAACGCAAAACGCCCGCCATGCGATGCACAGCGGGCGTTTGCATTGACCGCAGCACGCGTTGGATCAGAAGCGCGCTGTCACACTCAGGTCATACGTCACGCCGGGCTGGTACTCGTACAGGTCCACCCGGTTGCTGCCCAGGCTCTGGTATTCCTGATACTTGGTCTTGAGCAGATTGCGTGCCGCAAAGTTCAACGACAGCGTATTGCCCGACCATACCAGGCCCTTCTTGATCACCAGATCCAGCGAGGTGCCCGGCTTGTCGATGTAATCCGGCTGCCCCGGGCGGCCACGCGCCGACACCCGCTCGCCGACATAGTTGGCGATCAACGTGGCCTGGCTGTGGGTGCTTTCGCTTTCCACACCGATCTGCAGGTTGGCGATGTCGTCGGACTGCCCCTGCAAGGCCGAGCCATCGCGGACGAACAAGGTCGCCTGCACCGGCGCAGTGAAGCCGAACGGCTGCACGGTGTCGCCATCGCTGGCACTCACTTCCGACTTGGTGCGCGTGTAGTTGCCGGACACGAACACCCGGTTGTCGCCCCACCAATCGCCAGCGATCGGCAGGTCCAGATACTTCTTGGCTTCCAGCTCGACGCCGTACAGCGTGGCTTTGGGCGCATTGATGAAGCTCTGCACGATGCCGCCACCGGGCGCATCGTTGACGATGGCTTCGATCGGCTTGTCGATGCTCTTGTAGAACGCGCCAACGGTGACGTACTGGCCCGGCTCGAAGAACCACTCGTAGCGCGCATCCAGATTGACCAGCTCGCTATCGACCAGGAACGGGTTGCCGAAGAACTGGCGGTCGATATCCGGATCCAGATACTGCTGCGGCGCCATTTCACGGAACTGCGGCCGTGCGATGGTCTTGGAGGCACCGAAGCGCAGCTGCTGGTTTTCGGCAAAATTCCAGGTCACCGTGGCCGATGGCAGCGCGTAGCTGTTTTCCAACGGTGCCACGCTGTCCTGGCGCGTGCCGCTGAAGATGTCGTACGGATGCACCGCCTGCGTGGCGTCTTCGTAACGCACACCGACGGTGGCGCGCAGGGTCGGCACGATTTCGCCCTCGGCCTGCAGATACGCCGCCTTGACCTTCAAGGTCGCATCGTACGCGGCCGCACCGAAGCTGCCGGTGGTTTCGCGCAGGCGCAGCAGATCGTTGCTGAGGTTGAAATCGGAGATCAGGTAATCCACACGCTGGAACTGGTTGTAGAACGGCAGCGGGCCGTCCAGCGCCAGGAAGCGGAATTCGCGGCTCCACGCAGTGCGATCGTTGTCCAGATAGGCCAGCCCCCCCTTGATGGTGAGGTCGTGCTCGATCGGCAAGCGCCAGGTCACATCCACGCCACCACTGGCGACCCTGTCGTCGACCTTGCTGAAACGGGTGTAGTTCTGCACGCGCGAGGCATCGTGCGCCCAGTAGCCGTCCAGCAATTCGTAGCGAATACCGGTTTCGTACGGCACATCGCGGCTGGCGTTGGCCACTGCGGCGCGCCATTCGATCTTCAAGTCATCGTATTGCCCGAAGGCATGCGTGCCGCGCAGCTGGTTGTTGATCAGCTGACGCTCGTACCACTCGGTGTTGTCGTCGCGCACATCGAAACCGGCCAACTCATCGCGGCCGGCGCGGCTGCGCGCCACCTTCAAGGCGTCATGCACATACAGGGTGGTCCAGCCGATGGTGTGGCGGCCGTATTCCCAGCCCAGGCCCAGCATGCCGTTGGTGCGCACGTTGTTGCGGGTGGTGGCGAAGTCGTAGTTGGAATTGAACTCGACCGTGTCGCCGACAAAGATGCCGTCCTGCTGCTTGCCGGTGCGCGTGCGCCATTCGTTGTCGTAACTGGCCACTGCAATGATGCCCAGCTTGGCTTCGCCCACGTCCATGCTGTAGCCGGCGCTGCCGCCGACATTGAGGTCCGGGGCGATGCTGTCCTTTTCCTGCAGCACATACAGGTTGGCGTTGTTCAAGCTGCGGCCGATGCTGCGGATGTCCTCGCGCGAGAAACTGCCCAGATCCACGCGCCGGCCGCTCTGGATCGCCTCGCGCAACGCGGCAGGCTGCTTGCGCGTGCCATCGTCATAGCCCCATTCGTCATCGCCGGAGCCGTAATAGGTCAGGCCTTTTTCGCCGGTGCTGACGCTGTTGACGCCGCCGCCCACGGTCAGCGACAGAAACGGCTTGTCCGGCACCGTCATCGATTGCAGATCGATCACGCCGCCGCCGAATTCGCCCGGATAATCGGCCGAATAGGTTTTCTGCACGGTCACGCTTTCCAGCACGTCGCTGGGAAACAGATCCAGCGGCACCACACGCTGCATCGGCTCGGGGCTGGGCAGCGGCGAGCCGTTGAACAAGGCCGACGAATAGCGCTCGCCCAGGCCGCGCACATACACATATTTGCCGCGCGACAGGCTCAGGCCGGTGACACGCGTCAGCGCCACCGCTGCGCTGCTGTCGCCGGTGCGCTCCATGTCCTCACGGGTGATGAAGGACGCCACCTCGGAGGTCTGCAGCATCGGCTCGGGAATATACTCGCCACGCACCACGACCTGGTCGAGTTGCTTGGGCGCGCTGGTGGCGGTGCTGCTGGTGCCATTGGTGGAGCCGGCATCGGTCGTGGTCGATTGCGCCAGCGCAGCGCCGGAAAACAGCAAGGTGGAAATGGAAAGAGACAGGCCCGTCCGCGAAAGACGGGCGACAGCGGAGGTTCGCATCGTGGGAGCCCTGGCAACTGAAAGATGAAGCTGGACGCATCACGCGGCGACCATCGGGTCGCCGCGTGACACTGTGCCTCAGCAGGGACGATCGGCGGTCAGACCGCAGGTCCAGCCCTGCCACCAGGTGTCGTTGGCATCACGCACGCCACCGATGTAGTTCACCTGCTGGAAGAAGCTGCTCACCCCATTCAAGCCCTGGAATGCCGGCACGGCGGTTTCGTTGGCGCCATTGACGAAGGTGTTCTGCAAGGTGGACACACCGTTGGCGACGTTGTTGGTACCGGCCGCAAACTGGGTGGCCGCACGCGCATCGCTACCGAAGGCGGTCGGGCAGGCGAAGAACACCGAGTTGAACGTGCCCAGGGTGTCGGCGTCGGCCAGGTTGAAGCACACCAGGCCATCGCCGGTGCCACCAGCCGGACGTGTAAACACCGAGTTGTAGAACGCGGCCTGCGTGCCCTGGTTGAGCATGATCGCCGCACCGGCGCGCGCATTGCCCACGTAGGTGAAGTTGGCCACCTTCGGGCGCGAATACGGCTGGCGACGCAGGCTGCTCCACTCGTTCATGCGGTCGCCGCCACCGGCGCGCTGCACCACGATGCCGAACTGCAAGGCGCCGTTCCAACCGGCATCGGTATCCAGCGAATCGTCGTCGGCACCGGTGATCACGATGTGGCTGCCGTTGACGGTGCCACCGAACCATTCGATGCCGTCGTCGGAGCTGTTGTGGATCTGCACGTAGTCCAGGCGCGTACCGCTGCCGACACCGGCCAGGGTGATGCCTTGCAACTCGTTGTTGGGCGAAATTTCGAAGCCCGAATACATCACGCGCAGATAGCGCATGGAACCGCTATTGTCGGTGACGCTGTTGCCGCCATAAAACGCGTTGGTGCCTTCGACCTGCGCCTGACATTCCGGCGTACCTGACACGGTGGTGCCCGGGCAGTTGTTGATGGCCGCGCGGCCCAACACCACAATGCCGCCCCACAGGCCGATGGTATTGGCGGTGACGGTGCCGTCCAGCGCCTGACGCGCGGTGAACACGATCGGTGCGGTCGCGCTGCCTTCGGCAAAGATCTGCGAGCCGCGATTGACCACGATGTAGTCACTCCCCGACGAGCCGTACAAGGTCGTGCCCGGCTCGATCGTCAAAATGCCCTGCGCGCTGCCGGCGGCCGGCGCGATGGCATTGCCGCCGCGGTCGGTACCCACGTTGACGCGACCACTGATCGAATACGCAGTGCCTGCACGTGCCGGTACAACCAGATTGCCGGTGATGGTGTCCGGCAACTGGCAGGCGCGCAGCGTGTTGTTGGCGATGGTGCCGACGTTGGAAAAACCGGTCGGGCAATCCGCAGCCGGGCCGGTCGGCGCGGGTGCAGGCGTCGGTGCCGGCGTCGGCGCCGGGGTCGGTGCAGGAGCGGGTGTCGGTGCGGGCGGAAACGCGCCCTCGCCAGGCGAAGCGACGCGGTCGGCACCACCACCGCAGGCGGACAGCGCCAGTGCGGTACCAAACGTCATCAGTAATGTCTTGCTGCTGTTGCGAACGGCCATGCGGCTGATCTCCAGGTCAAAAGGTCCGGTATGAAGAGGAGTCGTCAAGAATTGGTGGCGTTCCGCGCACTGCAGTGGCGAGCACGTTCAAGATCCCCGTCACTTTTATAGGGGCTATGTGTTGCATTTGTCTTACCGCGACACATTTGACATAAAGCTGACACACGTTGGCATGCACTGTAGGGCGATGACATCGACTACTATTCCCGCCGCCCTGGGCGATTGGATCATTGCGCAGGCACTGGCCGGCCAACCGCCCGAGCAAGCGCTACAACCGCTACTGGATCAGGGCTGGAACGAGCAGGACGCCATCGACGCGGTCGAAGCATTGCTGCGTGAGCACATCCAGCAACATGCGGTGACACACAGCCTGCCGGTACCGGTGCGCGTGCCTGCGGTGTTGCAGGACAACGATGCCTCGCTGCTGGATCTGGGCGACCGCCAGGTGCGGGTACTGGTCAGCCTGCTGCTGCCGCGCGTGGTGGTGCTGGGTGGTTTTCTGTCTGATGCCGAATGCGATGCCTTGATCGCACTGGCACAACCACGCCTGGCACGCTCGCGCACGGTGGACAACGACAATGGCGCGCAGATCGTGCACGCCGCGCGCACCAGTCACAGCATGTGCCTGCAACTGGGCCAGGATGCGCTCTGCCAGCGCATCGAAGCGCGCATCGCACGCCTGCTCGATTGGCCGGTAGACCACGGCGAAGGGTTGCAGGTGCTGCGCTACGCCACCGGCGCGGAATATCAGCCGCACTACGATTATTTCGACCCAACCGCCACCGGCACGCCGGTGTTGTTGCAGGCCGGCGGTCAACGCCTCGCATCGCTGGTGATGTATCTCAACACGCCCGAACGCGGCGGTGCCACGCGCTTTCCCGATGCACATCTGGACGTGGCCGCCGTCAAAGGCAACGCAGTATTTTTCAGCTACGACCGCCCGCATCCGATGACGCGCAGCCTGCATGCCGGCGCACCGGTATTAGCCGGCGAAAAGTGGGTCGCAACCAAGTGGTTGCGCGAACGCGCGGTGCGTTTGCCCTAGTCAGTCGAGCGCGCGGTGCCCTCGCCGCTCGCGGGACACGCCGCAAGTACGTCCCTGTAGGCTCGGTGGCGGCATCCATGCCGCCACACGGTCCCGCAAGCGGCGAGGACACCGCACCAGACAGTTGGTAGGTAGTTTGATGAAAGCCTGCCTGTTGATCGCGTTGCGCTTCACGTTGCGAAGCTGATCGGCCGCGGCGTTATCCAAGCAACACACCATGCCTTGCTTGCAACCATGCACACCGACCACCTCGATTGGTCCTTGCCCGCCCACCGTCGCGGGACCTTACGCGGCATGGATGCCGCGTAAGAGCCTACATGGACGTACTTGCGGCGTGTCCCGCGACGGTGGGCGGGCAAGGGCCATGCAGCGAAGTCACAGATCAACCGCTCTGTAACTGATCTATCCGCACTCTCCATGCGTTTCAAGACAACCGAGATTTCGGGTCGTAGCGTCGTTTAGATGCGATCAAAAGCTTGGTGAGTCGAGCGCGCGGTGCCCTCGCCGCTCGCGGGACACGCCGCAAGTACGTCCCTGTAGGCTCGGTGGCGGCATCCATGCCGCCACACGGTCCCGCAAGCGGCGAGGACACCGCACCAGACAGTTGGTAGGTAGTTTGATGAAAGCCTGCCTGTTGATCGCGTTGCGCTTCACGTTGCGAAGCTGATCGGCCGCGGCGTTATCCAAGCAACACACCATGCCTTGCTTGCAACCATGCACACCGACCACCTCGATTGGTCCTTGCCCGCCCACCGTCGCGGGACCTCACGCGGCATGGATGCCGCGTAAGAGCCTACATGGACGTACTTGCGGCGTGTCCCGCGATGGTGGGTGGGCAAGGGCCCAGCAGCCAGGCCGCAGCCCTGAGCACTACGTTTTGCCAGTCATTCCAAAACCGCAAAACACAGAAAAATCAGCGCGACCCAAACATCCGCTGATCCACCCGCAACATCACCAACCGTAGCCGCGTCCATGCAAGACACGACCCGGCAAGGATGCCCAAGGTATCGGCCAGCGCATCGTAGGGATCAGCACTGCGATTGGTCGTCAACGCACCTTGCGCGATCTCGATACCGATCCCCAGCAACACCAACCCGAAAGCCGCAAACAACAACGCCCGACGTGTGGCGAACAATTGCACCGCACCCCAACACAACAACGCGAACGTCAAAAAGTGCTCGGCCTTATCGCTGTTAGAGGGTAGCTCCGGAAACTCCGGCGGCGGCCCCAGGCACACCGCAATCACCACGAAAATTGCCGCGACCCACAGACCCACCCACAACCACGGCCGATGAAACGGGCGCAGCGCAGACGTTACAGCCGCCATGTGAGATCGCCCGCCAGAAATGCAGGCGCAAAATCGACATCGCGCGCAAAACCCATCACTTGGAATCGTTCGCCCATTTCGCTGGGCAAGGTCAGTCGTTTGATCTGCTCGCGCAAGCGCATGCGCCCTACTTCGTCAGTGCGCGTATCGGCCTGCGCCAATAGCGCATCCAATCCGTTGCCGAGCAGAAAGCTCGATTGCGTGCAGTAACCGGCCAATTCGAAACCGGCACCGGTACCGGCCTCGGCCAACGCCGTGAAGTCTACCGACGCGGTCAGATCCTGCAGACCCGGCCAGCGATACAGATCCTCATGCATGCGATGGCGATAGAACGCACGCAAGGTGCCGTCTTCGCGTTGTGCACGATAGAACTCGCCACGCGGGTAACCGTAGTCGACAAACAACATCGCCCCGCGCTTCAGACCACCGGCCACCGCCTGAATCCAGTACGGCAACTGCGGCAACAACTCCGAACGATAGCCATCGGCGAACGGTTGCTGCAGATAGCGCTCCAGATGACGCACCGCTGCACCCAGCAACGCATCGGCCGGCTGCTCGCCACGTGCGAACTGCTGCTGCGCATCCAGCACCACGGTTTCCTCATACACCTCGCCATCGCGCAGCGCGAAGCGCGGCGTGGGCAATGCATCGATCACTTCGTTGGCGAACAGCACGCCGTCCCAATCGTCCGGAAACGGTGCATCCAGCCACTCGACCAGATCGAACACCGGCGGTATCAGCGTGCGCCCCAACCGCTCGCGCTGACGTTCGCGCAAGTCTGCACTGGGCTCCAGAATCGCGTAACGCTCGGGCAGCGCATCCAGCTCGAGCAGGCGCTTGAGCGTGACTTCGGCAAATGCGCCGCTGCCACCGCCTACTTCGAGCACGCGGGCACTTGGGCCCAGCTGCTGCAGCACCGGCGCCAACGCACCGGACACGGTCGCTGCGAACAACGGCCCAAGCTCGGGCGCGGTGACGAAATCGCCGGCCTCGCCAAATTTGCTGGAGCCGGCGCTGTAATAGCCAAGACCCGGCGCATACAGCGCCAGCTCCATGAAACGCGAGAACGGGATCGCACCGCCGGCAGCGGCGATTTCGGCGCGCACATGCGCAGCCAGGCGGTCGCTATGCGCCAAGGCGTCCGAATCGGGAGTGGGAAGATCGGCGTGCATGCGGGCACCGGTTGCGGGGACAATGCACAGGATAGCCGAGCCCTTTGCAACGCCGAGCGAGTACGCCATGACAGACAGTTCCAAGGTGGTCTTGATCACCGGCGCAGGCCGCCGTATCGGCGCGCAGATCGCCACCACCCTGCATGCGGCCGGCTACCGCGTGGCCTTGCATGCGCACCGCTCCGGTGACGCGCTCAGCGCGCGCGTGGCCGCATTGTGCGCGCAACGCGCAGGCAGCGCGCTGGCCTTGCACGCCGATCTGCGCTTGCCGGAGGCACCGGCGCAACTGGTCGCCGACTGCATCGCCGCATTCGGCCGCCTGGATGGCGTGGTCAACAACGCCTCGGCGTTCTATCCCACCGCACTGGGCGAAGCGACCGCAGCGCAATGGGACGAGTTGTTTGCAGTCAACGCGCGCGCCCCGTTCTTCATCGCCCAGGCTGCGGCCGCACAACTGCGCCAGCACCGCGGTGCCATCGTCAACCTCACCGATCTGCATGCCCAGCAGCCGATGCGCAATCACCCGCTGTACGGCGCGTCCAAGAGCGCGCTGGAAATGCTGACGCGCTCGCTCGCACTGGAACTGGCGCCGCAGGTGCGCGTCAATGCGGTCGCCCCCGGCGCGATTCTGTGGCCGGAAGAAGGCAAGGCTTCCGACGCCAAGCAGGCCCTGCTGGCGCGCACGCCGCTGGCACGCATCGGCACGCCCGAAGAGATCGCCGAGGCAGTGCGCTGGTTGCTCGATGAAGCCAGCTTCGTCACTGGCCATACCTTGCATGTGGACGGGGGCCGCCAGCTCAGTTGAGCAACTGTCCAGGCGGCCAGGTGCGCTGCAGCGCACACTCGCTCCATGTGCGCTGCGGATGACGCGCTGCCTGCAGACTCGGCCATGACGGTTCCGGGCGGCTCCTTCCACGCCTGCCTACGACCATCCGCAAGCCTTGTCAGCCACGCCTTGCCGGTACTGCAACGCTGCGCTGCTGCGCCACATCCGCCGCGACGGGGGCCGCCTCCAGCTCCACCGTCGTAAACGCAGTGCCGTGTTGCGGATGCGCCTGCCATAGCGCCGCCAGCGTCTGCCCGCTCAACGGGTCGACAAAGCCGGGCGCGATATCGGCCAGCGGCTTCAACACGAACGCATGCTTGAGCTCCGGCCGCGGAATACGCAGATGCCCGGGCCCTTCGATGATGCAATCACCGAAGAACACCACATCCACATCCAGCGTGCGGTCGCTGAAACGCGGGCCGCTGCGGTCGCGGCCGTGCGCGTCTTCCAGCGCATGCAGCCAATGATCGAGCGCGCGCAGATCCAGATCGGTGTCCAGCACCACCGCGTTGTTGACGAAGTCCGGCCCATCGAAGCCCACCGCCGGCGTGCGGTACGCAGGCGACACGTCGAGCTGGCCAAAGCGCGCGCGCAAGGCGTCGACGGCCAAGCGCAGGTAGTGGGTCGGCTGGACATTGCTGCCGAGGCTGAGAAGCACGGTGGTCATGCGTTATTCGCGCATGCGGCCGGCGTGGGCGTCAACTGTTGCAATCGCATTGCACTTGAACAAGCACGCCTGCAACGCGCGAAAACCCCTGGATCAGGCCATTTCGAGCGCGTGCGACACGGCACGGAACACCCGGCGCATTTCCAGCGGCTTGCGCAGCACATGCACCGGGATATCCGCCGGAAAGTGCATCCGCTGCAGCGGCGCGCCGACATCTTCCAGCACGATCGCCGGGCCCTGATAGCCCAGCTCCTGCATGCTCAACAGCACGCTCACGGCCGAGAGCAGAATGATGTCGCTGTCGATGATCACCAGGTCGGGCATGGCCTGTGGCTGCACCAGTTGCAGCGCGGCTGCGCCATCGGTGGCCAGCTGCGGCTGATAGCCCTGGCTGGACAGTGCATTGCCCAGCAGCGACAGGCGCGTGGCTTCGCCGTCCACCAGCAGGATGCGTTGCCCATGGCCCAACGGCAGCGGCGGCTCGGTATCGGCAACCGCCACCGCATTCGAGCGCATCGGCACCAGCATGTCGAAACGCGTGCCCTCGCCCAACCGGCTGTCGACCAGGATGCTGCCGCCGTAGCTTTCGATGATGCGCTTGCACGAAATCAGCCCCAGCCCGGTGCCATCGGCCTTGGTGGTGAAGAAGGGGCTGAACAATCGCGCGCGGGTTTCATCGCTCATGCCCACGCCGGTGTCGGCCACGCTCATGCGCACGCGCGCATCGTCATGGCGATCGGCCGACAGAATCAATGTGCCGCCACCCGGCATCGCCTGGATCGCGTTCAAGCCCAGGTTGAGCAGGCATTGCTGCAGTTCGGTGTAATTGGCCTCGATGGTCAGATCCAGGGCAATCGTCTCCATCTGCAGGCGCACGCCATCGGGCAGGCTGCTTCTGAGCAGCATCTGCACGCCCTGGAACAGACTGGCAACGGACACCTGCTCGCGCGGCTTGTTGGAGCCGCGCACGAACGAGAGCATCGACTCGGCCATCTCATGCCCGCGCCGGCCGCACTCGGCCACCACCTTGGCCAACTGACGCAGCTGCGGGTCGTCGGTGCGCCCGGCCAGCAGGTCGGGCACGATCAACAACGGCTGCAGGATATTGCGCAAGTCGTGACTCAACCCGGCCGCCAGCATCGCCAGGCTTTCCAGCCGCTGCGCGCGCATCAGTTCGCTCTCCACGCGCTGACGTTCCAGGTCGGCACGCGCTTCGCGGATCGCGCGGATCACCGCACTCGGCAAGCGGGTCGGGTTGTGCTTGATGATGTAGTCGTTGGCGCCGTCCTGCAGCGCCTTGACCGCAGTCTCCTCGCCCATGGTGCCGGAGACGAAGATGAAGGGCGTGGCGCCGTTCTGGCGCACCAGACGCAATGCCTGGTGGCCGGAAAACCCGGGCATGCTCAGATCCGACAGCACGATGTCCGGCTGGAATTCATCCAGCGCGCTGCGCAGCGAGCGTTCGCTGTCCACGCGCTCGAACGCCGCGTCGATGCCGGCATCCAGCAGCTGATCGGACAACAGCTCGGCATCTTCCGGTGAATCTTCCACCAGAAGGATCTTCAGCTGCTCCAGTTTGCCACCCTCTTGCAGCATGGTTCAGTCCAGCTCCGGTGCCTGATTGATGACCGCCCAGAACGTGCCGAGCGTCTTGACCGCATTGAAGAACTGATCGACATCCACCGGCTTGACCACATAGGCATTCACGCCCAGGTCCCAGCTGCGGGCCAGGTCGCTCTCTTCGCGCGAGGACGACAGGATCACGATCGGCAAGCGCTTGAGCGTCTCGTCACCGCGCACCTGCTTGAGCACTTCCAGGCCATCCAGCCGCGGCATCTTGATGTCCAGCAGCAACACCGCCGGCAAGCCTTCCTCGCGATCGGCGAACGCGCCACGACGCAGCAGGTAGTCCATGGTTTCCACACCGTCTTCGACGTGCACGATGGGGTTGGCCAGGCGGGCTTCGCGCAGGGCGTCGACCGCCATTTCTGCATCGGCCGGGCTGTCTTCTGCCAGAAGAATGGTACGGATGGCACTCATGCATTGAACTCTTGGTTGGGCGCTTCATGCGCAGGGGGAAGCACAAAATGGAACGTGGCGCCTTCGTCGACGACACCCTCGGCCCAGACCCGGCCGCCGTGGCGCGTCAACACGCGCCTGACGCTGGCCAGGCCAATGCCGGTACCGGCGTATTCGCTGGCCTTGTGCAGACGCTGGAACACACCGAACAACTTTGCGCTGTACTCCATATCGAAGCCGGCACCGTTGTCGCGCACACTGAATTGATGGCCGCCGTCCGGCAGCGGCCGGTAGCTGACCTCGATCTTGGCCACTTCGCGCTTGGCGCTGTACTTGACCGCATTGCCCAGCAAGTTCATCCACAGCTGGCGCATCATGTTTTCGTCGGCCACCAGCACCGGCAGCGGGGCGATATGCCATTCCACACGGTGGCCGGTGTTCTCGCTTTGCACGCTGGAATCCAGGATCGCGCGCGTCTCCGACACCAGCGACTGCATGTCCACCGCCTGCAGGCGCAGCGCACTGCGGCCCAGGCGCGAATACACCAGCAGATCGTCGATCAGCGACGCCATGCGCCGCGCCGAGCTGCTGATCACTTCCATGTAGTGACGCGATTTTTCGTCCGCCGCATCGCCCAGGTGACGCGCCAGCTTGTCCGAAAAACCGGCCACATGCCGCAACGGTGCGCGCAGATCGTGCGAGACCGAATAGCTGAAGGCTTCGAGCTCGCGGTTGACCTCGGACACCTGATCGACCTTGCCTTCCATCTGCCGGTTGAGTTCCTGGATGCGCTGCTGCGAGGCTTTCTGCAGGCTGATGTCGCTCACCGTCATCAGCACCACATCGTCATCGTTGGTATCGGGCAGCGGCATGCGTCGCGCGTTGATCAACATGGTGCGCAGCACGCCATCGGCGCCGCACTGCTCATGTTCGTAATCCCACAACTCGCGGTCGCGCAGCAGCACGTCGGCAAGTCGCTGATGAATCTGCGCATCGCGCCACACGCCATCGCCCACGTCCTCCAGCGACATCGATTCGTTACCGCGCTCTTCCAGGCCATACAACTCGGCGAAGGCCGGGTTGTGCAGCATGATGCGCTGTTTGTCATCCAGCAGCACGATCGGCTCGCGCACAGTCTGCAGCACCGAACTGGCGCGGCCATTGGCACGCAGATATTCCTGCTCGGCCGCCAGGCGGCGGCGGATCTGCCGCTGCAGCAACCAGATCACCGTGCCCAACAGCAGCAACTGCACGGCCAGCGTCGCCCAGCTCAGTACCGCGTAATGCGTACGTTCTTTGGTGGCGCGCGTACTGCGCAGTTCCAGCAACTTGCTTTCGGCGCTTTGCAACTCGTCGATCAACAGCCGGATCGGGTTGTTCAAGGTCATGTCGTCGATCAGCGCACGGATCAGCGTGGGATCGGTCGCCACGGCGATACGCTCGGCCAGCAGCAAGCGGCGCTCGATCGTGCTCTGGATGCGCCCCATCCGCACTTGCTGAGCAGGGTTGTCCTTGGTCAGCACGATGAGCTGATGCACCGCCGTCAGCGATTCGCGCCGGCCACGCCGCATGCGCTCCAGCAAGGCAGGGCGCACCACACCATGCGAGCGCATCAACGCCGCCGATTCGGTGTCGCGCATCGCCGCTTCCAGACGCTGCGCGGTCTCCTGCACGTCCTGGCTATGCGAGACCCACACCGCGGCCTGATTGGCGTTGTGCGCCATCTGCTGCAACAGCAACGAGGGCACCACCACAATCAGGAACACGGCAACTGCCAGCAAAGGCAGGCGCCAGCGATCCCATCTGTCTGCTTGGACCGTTGTCTGCATTACTCGATCTGTATCCGCTCGCTGCAAGGACCCGAAGGCGCGCCGGTATTATCCCCGACCAGACCCAAGGTGAGATTAATGATTCAGATTTGTCACGCCGATCCGTGACATAGCTGAATGGGCATATCATAAGTGCAGCAAACGTGAAAATGGTGAGAGCGGGCGCCACCTGTCGGCCGGCCTGCGACACATCAACAAAAAAGGCGCACTCCGTAGAGTGCGCCTTCGTGCTCAGGCCAACCGCCTCGTCGCGGCGGCCCGGCATTTGTGGCTGCGATTACTTCTTCGCAGCAACAACCTTCAGACCCACCGACTTGACGCTCTTGACGCCTTCGATGCCCTTGGCCACAGCCACGGCCTTGTCGTGCTCGGCCTTGGTCGCGACCGAACCGGTCAAGGTCACGATGCCGTTCTTGGTCTCGACCTTGACGTCGGTACCTGAGACGTTGTCGGTGGCCAGCAGATCGGCCTTCACCTTGGTGGTGATCCAGGTGTCGGTCACCGGCTTCTTGGACTCGTCCATGCTGGCAGCGTGGTCCTTGTGATCGACATGTTCCTGCGGCGCCGCGAATGCCTGCGAGGCCCCCAGCGTCAGGCCGAGCGACAGCGACAGAGCCAGCAACTTGCGTGCATGCGTCATGTTCTTCATCCGATACCCCTTCCAGTGAATGTGGCCGCAGTCTGCAGTGGCGTTCGTCGTGCAGGTGTGACTGCCGGATGCAGAGGTTGTGAACCTGGCGCACACGGGTGTGTGCAATACCATGGACGCTTCCTCAGTCGTTGCGATGAACCGTTTTCAATGCCTAAACCGTTCAATCTGGCCGTCGTCGGCTATGGCTATGTCGGCCGCACCTTTCATGCCCCGCTGATTGCCAGCACGCCGGGTTTGCAGTTGCATAGCGTGGTGTCGTCCAAGCCGCAACAAGCGCAGGCCGACTTCCCCGACGTGGCCGTGCTTGCCGATCTGGAAACCGCGTTGGCCGACCCCGCACTTGATGCGGTGGTGCTTGCCACGCCCAACCAGACCCATGCGCCGTTCGCCTTGAAAGCACTGGCCGCCGGCAAGCACGTGCTGGTCGACAAACCCTTCGCACTGGATGCCGCACAGGCGCGCGAGGTGGTGGACGCTGCCGCAGCGGCCGGGCGCATCGTCAGCGTGTTTCAGAACCGCCGCTGGGACGCAGACTTTCTCACCGTGCGCCGGCTGATCGACGAAGGGCAGCTGGGCGAGGTGGTGGAATTCCATTCGCACTTCGACCGCTACCGCCCGCAGGTACGCGACCGTTGGCGCGAGAGCGATATCCCCGGCGCCGGGCTGTGGTACGACCTGGGGCCGCATCTGCTCGATCAGGCGCTGCAGCTGTTCGGCACGCCGCAGGCGATCGGCGCGGACCTGCAGCGTCAACGCAACCAGGCGCGCAGCGACGACTATTTCCACGTCACCCTGCGGTATCCACGGCTGCGCGTGATCCTGCATGCCGGCTCGCTGGTGGCCGACAGTCGCCTGCGCTTTGCCGTGCACGGCACCCGTGGCAGCTACCTCAAGCACGGGCTGGATACCCAGGAAGACCAGCTACGCGCCGGACGCCGCCCGGGCACCGCCGGTTGGGGTGTCGACCCGCTGCCCGGCACCGTCACCCGCGTCGATGAAGAAGGCCGCGTGCACACCCATCAACCCGACACCCTGCCCGGCGACTATCGCAACTGCTACGCCGCATTTCGCGATGCATTGGCCGGTACCGGCCCGGCACCGGTCAGTGGTGCAGACGCCGTGCAGTTGATGGAGCTGCTGGAGCTGGCGCAACGCAGTGCTGCGTCGGGTCAGGTGCAGTGGCTGGATGGCACTGGCGCCAGGTCTGGCGACCGCTGAAACGACTGCGCGCCCGCAAGGCAGGCGCGCATGAACTGCTTCACTCGCTGACGCGTTATGCGTCCTTGCTGCCGATCGTCGGCGGAGTCGCGGTGGTGGTCATCACCGCATGCCCACCGAACTGGTTGCGCATCGCCGCCAGCAACTTGTCGGTGAACGAATCCTTGTCGCGCGAGCGCAACCGCTCCATCAGCGACAGCGTGATGATCGGCGCAGACACTTCCAGATCGATTGCCTCGGCCACCGTCCAGCGGCCTTCGCCCGAATCGGCTACGAACGGTGCGATGCCGGCCATACTCGGGTTGTGCGCCAGCGCATCGGCGGTGAGATCGAGCAACCACGAACGCACCACGCTGCCATCGCGCCAGATCTCGGCAACCTGGTGCAGATCCAGCGCGAAATCGGTCTTGTGCTGCATCAGCGCAAAGCCTTCGGCATAGGCCTGCATCATTCCGTACTCGATCCCGTTATGGACCATCTTGGTGAAGTGGCCGGCACCGCTCGGGCCAACGCGGCCCCAGCCCTTGTCCGCTGCCGGCGCCAACGTGGCCAGCACCGGATGCAGCGTGGTCACTGCCGCCTCGTCGCCGCCCACCATCAGGCTGTAGCCTTCCTGCAGACCCCAGACGCCACCGCTGGTGCCGCAATCGACGAACGAAACACCGCTGGCCTGCAACAGCGCGGCGCGGCGTTGCGAATCCTTGTAATACGAATTGCCGCCATCGATGACGATGTCGCCGGCCTGCAACAACGGCAGCAGCTGCGCCAGGGTGTCATCGACGATCTTGCCCGCCGGCACCATCAACCACAGCACCCGCGGGCTCGGCAGCGCCGATACCAACGCTGCCAGCGCATCGGCAGTGACAATGCCCTTGGCCTGCGCACTGCTACGCGCGCCCTCGCCCGGGTCGTAGCCGTGCACGCGATGCCCGCCGTGTACCAGACGCTCGGCCATGTTGGCGCCCATGCGGCCCAAACCCACCATACCCAGTTCCATAATCGCTCCTCATGATCTGATCAGTGCAGGGTGCCACGCCGGGCGTACGCTGGCGTGGCGGAATTCTCAATGGATCGTTCCGCAGCGGTGCCGGCGCTGCACTGTTGCAGCTGCCAATCGATCCAGCGCCAGTACAAGGTGCTGCGCAAATTGTGCAGGGTCAGGTCGATGGCATACGGCGTGCGCGGATTGCGGTCGAGCAGTCGCGCGACGTGATAGCCGATCGGCTTGACGCCCTTGGGATGCACATAGACCAGAAAGCCCTGATAAAACGGATCGTCCAGTAACGCTTGTAGCCTTTGCAGCTGCACCCGTTGCTGCGCATCGAGCGTGGCGCGCAGTTTTGCATCGTGCTCGTACAGCAGCCGCTCGAAGCGCCGCTTGCCCGGCCCGCGCACATCTTTGGCCAATTCCCAGATCTGTCGATTGAGTGCGTCGTAATGCGCAAAGCCGCCGTGCTGCGCCAACGCCTGCGCAGCCGCATCGCTGACATCCACCACCACGAAGTTTTCGGCCTGGTTATGGATGTCGTCCAGATACGATTTGTCGAACACATGCGCGATAAAGCCCGGCGCACCGACAAATGCCTGGCGCCCCAGCTGCGCGGTCTTGACTGCCTTGCCGTCGGCAAAGAACTCGCCGGCATGCGCACCCAACAAGATGCTGTCGGTGTCGTGCAAGGTCAAAAAGGTACCGATCGACAACTCGCCAGGCGTGAACACCTGATCGAATCCGGCATCGCCGTACAGCTCGCGCTGCGTGGCCAGCTGCGCCACCTGGCGCCCCACCCCGCATTCGGAACGCACCTGGCCGCTGTAGAACGCATCCAGCGCCTGCGCATTGCTGCCACGCGGCTGATAGCCGCGCCCGAAACTCTTGAATCCACTCCAGCCCTGCGCAGCGGCGCCACGCCAGCCGAAGCCGATCCAGCCCAGTTGCACGGCCGAAAACCGATAGTGCGGATTGTCTTGCAGCTGCGTCGTTGCACGCCGCGTGGCCGCGCCGACCTCGAACGCATAGGCGCACTGTGTGGCGGAATCGTCCAGCAAGGCCTTGAGCGATGCGCCACGCTGTTGCGCGTTCCAACTGGTCGGAAGCGTCAGCTGCAGATCGCCGGCGGCGCGTGCCTGCGCGAGCGAGCCGCGCGTACACGGTTCTCCGCGTTGGATCACCGGCGCACTGACCGCAGCGCTGCGGATGTCCCAGCCCAGGCGACGCAGCAACGCTTCGACGCAGTCCACCCCTGCAGCGTTGGCTGCCTCACTTGGCGCGGCAACGGCGACCTGCAGCAATTGCGCGGCCAACAAGGCCAGAGCAAACATCCCGTTGCGGCAAGTGCGAAAAAAACTCATCGCTGCGATATGGTGTGGATCGACAGCACGGCGCTGCACCCTCAAACGTAGAAAGCCCCGGCATGACCGGGGCTCGTAAATTCAATTCAGCAGATTCAACGACGTTCGCAGACGCGCTCGACCTGACGATTGCCGTTGGCTTGCTGACGATTGCCCTGGATGGTGCGGCCCGCAGCACCGCCGGCGACTGCACCGGCCACGGTTGCCAACTTCTTGCCATTACCGCCGCCCACCTGATTGCCCAGCAAGCCACCAACCACTGCTCCGGCAACAGTGCCGCCGACGCGATTGGGGTCAGTCGAATTCTTCTGCACTTCAACGTTCTTGCAGCGAACGCGGGTGCCGTCGTTGAACCTGCGGCCTTCGTCTGCTTCCGTATAACGGTGCTGGCGCGAATGGGTCTGGGCCTGCGCGAAGGTGCTCGTCGCCATCAGGCCGATCAGGGAAATACCCAGCAGGGAATTGCGCATCTTCATCGTGGTCTCCGTCGTTCTCGCCCACTCGGCGAGCCGTGGCTGCACTCTCGCGGCTCGGTAGAGAACGCAACGTGAAAGGCACAACCACCTATTCAGGTTCCGCAGCGAAGCGTGAACCGCGCCGTCACGGTTGAGTGGCTGGCTCGGTCTTCGGCACGTTCGTCGGCGTGGGCGCAGGTGCGGGGGGCGGATCCTGGGCCTCGACCGGTAGCGGCGCAACCGGCGGCTGTTCGACGGTCGGGGAAGCAGACGTTGCGGCAGTGGCCGGCACTACCGTCGCCGGCGTTGCAGCCGCTGCGGTCGGCACAGGTGCCGCCGTCGCTGGTGTGGCCGCTGCCGGATGCGGCGGTGCAACCGGTGCGGGGGCCGCGCTCGCCGCGGCAGGCGCGGCCTGGGTCACATTGGGCAGATACGAGTTCAAGCGCTCGAAAAAGCGCTTGTAGAAGGCCGCGTCCTGCACCGTGGTGGTGGACACACGCACCAGCGAATCGCCCGTGCTGCCCACCGGCAGCGACAACGAGCCCAGCACGCCGACACCGACGCTGGCCGAGGTCGAGCTCTTCTTCAGTGCATAACGATCCTGCAGCGCGCTGACGAACACCTGCGCCTTGCTGCCCTCCTGCGTGGCGCAGGAAATGCGCAGATTGAGCTGCTCGCTCTGGTCGGCCTCCTTGAGCTGGAAGTTCTTGCTGCCTTCCACGCCTGCGGCATCGGCGCGCGTGACTGCGTAGCCCTGGCTCAACAACACGCGCCGCGCGGCCTCGCAGGCTTGCATCGAGGTGGCTGCCACACTGCGCGAATAGGTATCGTCGGAATTGAACGACTCGCGCATCAGCATCGTGTCGCCCTTGCTGCCACCGCAGCCAGCCAGGGTTGCCAACGCGCCAAGCAGCGCGCCGCGCGCGATCAGGGAAGAACAAGACATAGACAACTCCGGCATCCAAAACCGGCCAAGAGCATAGCCGCAACCCATGTGCGCGTGGCGTGGCGTTGCCGGATCAGGGCAACGGCGGTTCATCCGCCGGCAATTGCAGGTCCAGCTGCAGGCGGCTGCCATCTGCACCGATGCATTCGGCGCGCAGATAGTGGTGCGCGCGCACCGCGGCCAGCGCCACCGGCGCCCGGCATGGCTCGCCCCACAGGCTCAACACGAATCCCTGCTCGTGTAACCACGCAGTCAGGCGGTCCCATAGTGGCTGCTCGGCTTGCAGAATCAGGTCAAGATCGGCCGGACCCTGGGGCACCAAGTCCGGCGACTCCAACCAACGCGCGTAGCTCCCGTGCACCACCACCGGCAGACCTTGCGCCCGCACCGCCTGCAGCAACTGCGCCGCCTGCTGCAGGTCCAGCCGCGGACGGCAATGCTGAAAAATCAATGCGTACTCGTGGCTGCGATTGCTCTGCGTGCCGGCATGCGTCAGCGCTGCGCCCGGCCGCTGGTAGCACAGCACCCGTTCTTCGCGCAGCGTGAACAGGCTGGCAAGGATCCGCCCCAGATCCCACGCCTGCGGGATCACCCGCCCACCGACAACGACGTTTTCCACCATCGCCACGCCAAAGGCATCCGGCAGTAATCGCTTGCGAAGCGCATGCAACACCGCACGCATGCCCGACAGATAGCCGGCGTATTCGGCATTGGCATACAGCTGCCCAGGCACTGCTTGGCCGCGCCAGTGGCAACCGAAATACGGCACGTTGGTCAGACACAGATCGATCGCCGCAGCAGGCGCGGTGTCGACCAACGTGCCGACCACGACCGGCGCCTGTACGGCATGCCGTAGCAGGCGCGTGCGCGCCAGTTGCGCACGTGCAGGGTCGATCTCCATGCCATGCGCGTTGCGCCCTTCCATCGCCGCAGCCAGCAGCGTGCTGCCGAAACCGCAGAACGGATCGAACACCTGCTCCCCCGGCACACTGAAATGCCGCACGAATGGCCGCATCTGATTGACCCAGCCACAGTCGCGCCCGCCAAGCGGATCGGCTGCGCGCAGGTCGTCGGGTAGTGCCCACGCCGGGTCGTCCGGTGTTGGCGTCCACCAGCTGTGCTGATCGAGTTCATCCATCGGCCGGCTCCCACAGCACATTGGCATCCGGATCCCAACCTGCGCACAAACGGCCGTTGGCGAAGAACACCAGCTTGTAGAGGTCGCCGCTCGCATGCCGCGCGTGCATGGCCGCGTAGTCGGCGCTTTCGAACACCACTTCCAGGCCATCCTCACTGCGCATGCGCAGATTCCAGAAGTAATAGCCCTCGGTCATGCCGTCCGCTTGCCAACGCGACCACCACGGCTGCTGCATGCACTGCGCCAACAAGGTTTCCATACCAATGCGGTGCTGCGCGATATAACGCCAGGTGCCGTTGCTGCGATACGCATCGTCCAGACGCGACAACTCGCGAAAGATCACCTGCGTAGCGCCGCAGCTGTGCGCCCACGCGATGTACTGCGCCACGGCGTCGGCACTGTCCACACCACCGCGTTGCACGATGCAGACCAGTCGCACCGGCACGCGCGCCGCAATGCCTCGTGCCGTATGCTCGAAAGTGGCCGTATCGGCAATCGGCTCGTCGGGGCGAAAGCGCATGATCGCGTCGTTGCCCGCCTGCAGCGGGTGGTGACGCGACAGCTCGATCCACGACAGGCCGAAGTCCACCAAGGCATCGATCAACTGCGCACCCTGCGCACGCGCAAACCCGGCGCCATTGCTGTACAGCACGCGCTGCTCCACACGCGGGCCGTTGGGCGTTGTTGACAAGGTGTGCAGCAAAGCCTGCAACCAATCCGGATCGTCGGTCATCTCCAACCCGGACAAGGAATACGACAACGGCACCTCGTGCAGCAGCTGCAACGCAGCGCTCAACTGTGCGAAGTAGTCCGGCCCCGGACGCAACATCGCTGCGGCCAGGCCGCCGCCGTGCTGGCGCAGGTTTTCCGAACAGAAACCGCAGCGCGCCGAACACGGCCGCACCGACGCATACGGCGTAAAAGTGATGGGCAACGCCACCCGATACGCGCGCTCGCCGATGCGCAGCGCATGCCATCGGCTTGTCTCGCTCTGCTGCGGCACGCGCCGCCGCAGGCTGGGCGCCGCAGCGCGCAACCCGGCCAACAGTGGCGATGCAGACAGCAACGAAGCCTCGTCGATGGAAGCGTCCATGCCGCTGCCTGCGCGCCGAATGTCAGCGACGCGCGGCATCGGCACGCGCGCGCACCTGCTCCAACGTCCATTCCTGCTGCATGACGCCGTTTTCCCACACCGTCACCAGCGCATCTTCGCTGTCCGCGCTGGCGGCCACTTCGTCGAGCAAGGCGCTGCGATAGCTGCCATCGTCGCGATCGCGCAATAGCGTCAATCGCCCCCGCTTGCTCTGCTTGCCCTTGTCGGTGATCGGATCCTTGTAGACATCGATCCATTGCCCGTCCACACGCACCGCCGAGCATTTCAGCGCGAACTTCTGCGTATCGCGGTCCACCTTCTGCAGCAACGCACCGCCCATGCCGAAGGCGACGTTGTCGGCGGCATACCCGGCAGCAGTGATGCGTTCGAGAATGGCGTGCAGCGATTGCGGATTGATGCCATCGCCCTGGATCACCCGCACATGATTGAGCACCTTGTAGCCCTTGCCGTTGAGCTGATGGCCGAAGGCGTCGTCCAGCAGCACCAGGCACTGTTCGACCACGTCCACCGGGTCGCCGGAATCGGGGCGGATCACCAGCGTCGCGCCGGAGGCGATGATCTCTTCGCGCAAGGTGGTGCCCCAATGCTCGCGAATGGCACGGTAGATGTCGTAGCTGTCGGACACCACCGCCACGATGGAACCGGGCCGTGCGAATTGCGTGAGCATGTTCCGGTACGCATCCACCTCGCGTTCGCGGCCCCAGCTGGTGATGGTGCTGTGCTCGGCGGCAGGAATCGAAAACCCCGCCACCGGCGTGTGGTAATGCGCGCGTGCCAGCAACAACGCCGACAAGGTATCGGTGCCGAGAAAGTTCACCAGATGCGCCGCGCCACCGAGGGCGGCCGAGCCAAGACTGGATACGCCACGCGCGCCAAAGTCATGCAGCTTGAAGGGCAACTGCCCTTCCGGGTCGTCGCTGGTGCGCTGCAGGTAATCGCGCACGATCTGCTTCACCTGCCAGCTCACCGTGGCCACGGTCACCGGGTACCACACGCGCAATAGCAGCGTTTCCAGATACGACGGCACCCAGAACGCCTTGGCGTCGGTGGATTCGATGGTCATCAACACGTTGTGCGTGGGCACCACCGCACCTTCCGGCACCGCGCGGATGCGGATCGGCAACTGGCCGCCAAGGCGGTCGACGATATCGCGCCAGCCGGCTTCGTTGAACGGCTCGCCATGCGCGGCCAATAGTTCCTTCGCATCGTCGATATCGGCGTGCGTCACCGGCCGGTTGATGGCTTCTTTCAGGATCGACTGCAGGCCGAAGAACACGGTCTGGTCGTACACGCCACCGCGCGATTCCACATAGAAAAACGCGGCATCGGTGCCGGGCGGGTATTGCAGCCAGTGGCTGGCCTTGTAGCTGTCGGTATTGAGCAGCAGGTTATCGAGGTAATGCATGACGGAAGCTCCTTCGCGTCGAGTGAACCAGCGGTCTATCCGCCGGCGGGAGGTCATGGTTCAAGCCAACACCTGTGATGAGCGGCTGCTTGATAGTCAGCAGCAGCACGCAGCAGGTGGTGTCGCTCTCAGCCACGACCCAGGAAAAATTCAAGAATATGCAGATGGTCTTCGTACAAGCGCGGCCCCATCGCCATCACTTCGGCGATCGGAATCCAGCGCGCCTTGTCGGCATCGTCGCCGCCGCGCACGGCGGGCAACTCGCCGGCCGGAAATTCGAAATGGAACGCATGGGTGATGGTGCGTCCGCGCAGGCTGCGCTCGGGGTGATCGAACACCTGGCGCCCGCGCAATGACCCCTTGAGCACCGGCACCGGCACCTTGAGCCGGGTTTCCTCGCGCAGCTCGCGCAGGCAGCCATCCAGCAGGCCTTCGTCCTGGCCGATGAAACCACCCGGCAGCGCCCACAACCCCTTACCCGGCTCGGCGCGACGACGCACCAGCAACACATGCCCCGAATGCACGACCACCGCATCGGTGGTGACGAAGGTCGGCGCATACGGCGCATCCTTCCACGCGGCGCGGTATTGCTCGATGAAGCGGTACTCGGCCACCAACTGCGCATAGCTCGGGGAATTGCGCCGGAACGCCTCCAGCATGTCGTACACCGGCGCCGGCACATTGCCGCGCAACATCAACAAACCGCCATGGAAACCGATCTCGCCGGCTTCGAACAGATAGCGGCGCAACTCGGTGGCCGACAGCGTGGCCGTGTGCTGCACATCTTCCAGCGGCCACTGCGGAAACTCACGCAAGTAATAGCTACTGGCATCCTTGTCCATGCCGATCAAACCGATGCGTGCATCGAGCGCACCGCCATCGGCCTGCACGGCTTCCGCCACCTGGCGCTGTACGTCGGCGATCCACAGGCTTTCGTTATAGAGATGGTCGCGCAATGGCCGCACTATCAACCGGTCGCTCTCGCCCGGCAACGCGGACTCGATCATCACCGCGCGTTCGGCAACGGTCCACGGATTGCGAATGGTGCGGGGCGTGTCGGCAGAGCCGATCAACACAATGAGCTTGTTCGCCTTGCCCAGCGCGTGGCGGGCGACGGCGGCGTGGCCGTTATGAAAGGGCTCGAAACGCCCGATAAACACGAGATAGTCATACTGCGTTGCCATGAGAATCCCTCACGGTTGAGTGGTCAGCCAGCGGTCTATCCGTTGGCTTGCTGCAAATGCTACGCCGATGTGCGGCGGCGTCAAGCCTGCGCTGCATCGATGCACAGTGACCTATCGGTCATGCCAGCTGACTAGACTTGGCGGTCTGTCCTTATCAGGAATTCGCCTGTATGCCACGCCAATCCATTCGCCTTGTGTCACGTTGCTTGCTCGCTGCAATCGCAGTGCTGTGCATCGCAGTACCCGCATTGGCCGCGCCTGCCCCCGCACCACTGCGCGTGATGTCGTTCAACGTGCGTGTGCCGGTGGATACCGACGGCGACAAACGTTGGGAGGTACGCCGCACGGCGATGGTCGCGTTGATTGAACAAGCGCACCCCGACGTCTTCGGCACGCAAGAGTTGGTGAAAGAACAGGCGCAGTATCTGGCAGCACAATTACCCGATTACCGTTGGTTCGGTAAAGGCCGCCGCGCAGATGGCAGCGACGAACATATGGGGGTGTTCTACGACAGCCGTGTCCTGACAGTGGTGGAATCGGGCGACTTCTGGCTGTCCGAAACGCCTGAAATTCCCGGCAGCAGCAGCTGGAACACCGACCTGCCGCGCATGGCCACCTGGGCGCTGTTCGAACGCCGCAGCGACAAGCGCCGCTTCTATCTGTTCAACACCCACTTCGCTCACCGCGACCAGGACGAAGCAGCGCGCGAACACAGCGCACGCGTAATCCTGTCGCGTATCGCGACACTGCCCGCCAACATTCCGGTGGTAGTGACCGGCGACTTCAACAGCGATCCCGACAACGGCACCTACCGCACGCTCACCGCTGCACTGGGCGATGCACGCTCACTTACGACCAAGCGACAGGGCCCGGAAAAAACCTTCCAGGACTTCACCACTCACCCGACCCGGCGCATCGACTGGATCCTGTTCCGCGGCCTCACACCGACGCGCTTTTCCACATTGGATCAGCGCCCCGGCGGCATGTTGCCGTCAGACCACTATCCGGTGCTGGCCGAACTTGCCTGGCCGCAGTGATATCGCCACAGCCCTGCCCTGCCGACCTGAGCGAGCGTCCCTGCGCGCCATTGCGCGTGACCATTAAAGCCTCATCGCACGCAAGCGCATCCACCAGTCACCAGTCACCAGTCACCAGTCACCATCAATGTACTGAAAGGGATGTTGGTACTGAAGGGGATGTTGGCAATGGCGGAGATTTGCTCGGATCGAAAGGAGCCGATCAGGTTGCCCGCCATCGGACGCCCGCGCAGGCACCGCTCGCAACCAGGCACACCGACCAACTCCACTGGTCCTTGCCCGCCCACCGTCGCGGGACCTTACGCGGCATGGATGCCGCGTAAGAGCCTACACGGACGTACTTGCGGCGTGTCCCGCGATGGTGGGCGGGCAAGGGCCCTGCAGCAAAACCACAGGTCATCCGCTCTCAGAGCCGCTCTTAGTCGGCATAAAAAAAGCCACCGCATGCGGTGGCTTTTCTTGCACTACAAACAACCCACCAAGATCAATCAGCCCAACGTCCCGGCGCAGTCGACTGCGGCAACACCTGCGCCGATAACGGCTGGTCCTGCGACAGCAGACCCAGCGCATCGGCGATGATCGCGGCCGATTCGTGCAACAGCGGATCCGGACGCTTTTCTGCGGCCTTTTCGCGTGCGGTGTCCTTGACGATGTCGCGCTCGTTGCCGGTCAGGCCGTCGTCGCTGTCTTCGGCAAGCGGGTCCAGCGGCAGGCCCAGCTGCTTGCGCACCTGCTGACGATCCTTGCGCTGCTGATCCTGCTTCTGACGCTCGGCAACGCGCTCGGCTTCGTTCAACGAGATGAATTTCTTGGCCTTTTCATCGCGGAACTGCTTGACGTCTTCTTCCCACCACTGGAATTCCTTGTCGGTGGCGATACGCGCGGTATGCAGGCCCTGCAACTTGGGCAGCAGCGGCGCAAAGTTGCCGTACTGGGTATGCGGCGCGGCGGCGATGCGTGTCCACGGCAGCGCGTTGTCGTAGGTGCTCTCACCGAACTCGGTGGCATCCACGCTGGCCGGGAATGCGATGTCCGGCACCACACCCTTGTGCTGGGTGCTGGAACCACTGACGCGGAAGAACTGCGCAATCGTCAGCTTGACCTGACCATAGCGCTGACCTTCGGCAGCCGGCCAACGATCAAGATCAACGATGTTCTGCACCGTGCCCTTGCCGAAGCTGGTCTCGCCGATCACCAGACCGCGGCCGTAGTCCTGGATGGCGCCGGCAAAGATCTCCGATGCCGATGCCGAACCGCGATTGATCAACACGCCTAGCGGGCCGTCCCATGCCACCTTGGGATCGCTGTCGCCATTGACGGTGACGCGGCCGCCGGATTCGCGCACCTGCACCACCGGACCTTGCTGGATGAACAGGCCGGTGAGTTCGATGGCTTCGTCCAGCGAACCGCCGCCGTTGTTGCGCAGGTCCAGCACCACGCCATCGACCTTGTCGGCCTTGAAGCCGGCCAGCAGCTTGGCCACATCGCGCGTTGCCGAGGCATAGTCGGCCGCGTTGCGACGACGGCCTTCGAAATCCTGATAGAAGCCCGGCAACTTGATGATGCCGATACGCCGCTCCGGCTCGCTGCCCTTGGCCGGCAGGGTAATGGTTTCGCCCTTGGCGGCCTGCTCGGCCAGACGCACCTTCTGCCGGGTCAGCGTTACGGTGCGATGCTTGCCGTCGATGCCGGACTCGGCCGGAATGTACTCCAGGCGCACCTGGGTGTCCTTGCTGCCGCGGATCTTGGCGACCACATCGTCGATGCGCCAGCCGATCACATCTTCGATCGCGCCATTCTTGGCCTGGCCCACGCCAACGATACGATCGCCCGGCTTGAGCGTGCCATCCACTGCCGCCGGACCACCCGGGATCACCTCGCGGATCACCACCATGTCGTCCTGCTTCTGCAACTGCGCGCCAATGCCTTCCAGCGACAACGACATCTGCTGATTGAAGGTCTCAGCGGTGCGCGGGGTGAAGTAATCGGTGTGCGGATCGACCGCATTGGTGTAGGCGTTGACGAAGAACTGGAACACGTCCTCGCCCTTCAACTGCTTGACCGAATCGGCCAGCGAGACATAACGCTTGTCCAGCGTCTTGCGAATGTCGTCAGGCTTCTTGCCGGCCAGCTTGAGGCGCAGCCAATCGTTCATCACCGACTGCCGCCACAGCACGTCCAGCTGCTTGTCGTCTGCCGCCCATGGCACGTCCTTGCGGTCGTATTCGAATTTGTCGGTGCCGGAGAAATCGAAGTCCTGCTTGAGCAAATCGCGCGCGTACTTGACGCGCTGATCGACGCGCTTCTTGTAGACCGAAAATACCTGGAACGCCGGCTCCAGATTGCCGCCACGCAGCGCATCGCCAACGCCCGTCTGCAACGGCGCAAAGCTATCGATGTCGGCCTGAGTGAAGAACTGCTTGCTGCCGTCCAACGTTTCCAGATAGCGCTTGAAGACGTCCTTGGACATCGTCTCGTCCAGCGTGCGCGGACGGTAGGCATAGCGGCTGTCGGAGAGCAGACCGTAGACCAGCTTGGTCGCGGTGGCCTGGTCGGGCGTGGCTGCCGCCGGCAACGCCGTATCGGCGCGTGCGAGCAATGCCATCGGAGTGGTCAACACCAGCGCCAGCAGGCCGGCCTTCATGGACGTAGAAACGTTGTAGGTCATCGAATGGCTCTCGGCACGGGGCCGATGAAAGGAAGGCGGTGAACGGATCAGACAGCATGACAGTGCCGAAAGTTGCTGGCGTTGTCATCCGCTGCCGAATCAGCCTAGCGCCGGGCCTGTAGCGGATTGTGAACGCGACCGTACCCTGCAGCCGACTGCGCATGGGCCGGATACGACACGGCCCCGCGCTGAGCGCAGGGCCGTGTGGCTTGCTCGACTGCCAGTGCTGACCTCAGGCCGCAACGCCAGCGCCGGCTGCCTGCCGATCGGCGTGATACGACGAGCGCACCATCGGCCCGGAGGCGACGTGGCTGAAGCCCAGTGCATTGCCGTACTCCTCCAGCGCCTTGTATTCCTCCGGCGTCCAGTAGCGCATTACCGGATGGTGGTGCGGCGTCGGCTGCAGGTACTGGCCGATGGTGATCATGTCCACATCGTGCGCGCGCAGGTCGCGCAAGGTGGCCTGCACCTGTTCCATCGTTTCGCCCAGGCCGAGCATGATGCCGGACTTGGTGGCGATGGACGGATGCTGCGCCTTGAAGCGCTGCAGCAAGGTCAGCGACCACTGGTAATCGGCACCCGGACGCACGTTCGGATACAGGTCCGGCACGGTTTCGATGTTGTGGTTGAACACGTCAGGCGGGCTCAGCGCCAGGATCTCCAGCGCGCGGTCCATGCGGCCCTTGCCGCGGAAATCCGGGGTCAGGATCTCGATGCGGGTCTTGGGCGAACTGGCCCGGATGGCCGCAATGCAGTCCACGAAATGCTGGGCACCGCCGTCGCGCAGATCATCGCGATCCACGCTGGTCACCACCACGTACTTCAGGCCCATATCGGCCACAGTGGTCGCCAGGCTGGCCGGCTCGCTGGCATCCGGCGGCTTGGGCCGGCCGTGCGCCACATCGCAGAACGAGCAGCGTCGCGTGCAGACCTCGCCCAGGATCATGAAGGTCGCGGTGCCGTGGCTGAAGCACTCGTGGATGTTCGGGCAGCTGGCTTCCTCGCAGACCGTGACCAGGCGGTTTTCGCGCAGCTTGGCCTTGAGATTCTGCACTGCATTGCCGGACGGAATCCGCACGCGGATCCACGACGGCTTGCGCAACACCGGCGCATCGACGAACTGCACCGGCGAGCGATTGATCTTGTCGCCACCGATCTGCTTGACGCCGGTCTGCAGCGGCGCAGGCGCGGCGGTGTCGCCGGAGACGACCTGCAAGGGGATGGAACGGGCGATAGGCTGGGTCATGGCAATAACGGGCGCTCAGGCCGGAAGCGAAAGGTCGGGCAATGCGGAAACAGGCTGCAATACGAGACCGAACTGGCGCGCCAGCTGATCGAGCAGCACCGCCTTGACGGCGTCCATCCCGGAGGGGCCGCCCAAGTCTAGCACCGAGGTCACTTGCAGGCCCTGGTAGCCACACGGGTTGATGCGATGGAACGGCTCCAGATCCATCGCCACGTTGAACGACAGGCCGTGGAAGGTGCAGCCGCGCCGCACCCGGATCCCGAGCGCGGCGATCTTGGCCCCGCCCACATACACGCCGGGCGCGCCATCGCGGCGCTCGGCGACGATATTCCACTCGTCCAGGGTGTCGATCAGCGCCTGCTCGATCTTGCACACGTAATCGCGCACGCCGATCTTGAGCCGGCGCAGATCCAGCAGCGGATACACCACCAACTGGCCGGGGCCGTGATAGGTGACCTGGCCACCACGATCGACCTGCAACACCGGGATGTCGCCAGCTGCCAAGACATGCTCGGGCTTGCCGGCCTGGCCGAGCGTAAACACCGGCGCATGCTCGACCACCCACACCTCGTCGGCAGTGTGCTCATTGCGCGCATCGGTGAAACGCTGCATCGCACGCCACACCGGCGCGTACGCCTGGCGGCCGAGATCGCGCAGTTGCGCCGGCAGGATCGGAACCGCTGCCAGCACAGGCTCGGCCGCTACAGCGTCCACTTCACTTCCGGGTGTTCGCGCAGCGCCTGATGGGCGGCATCGAACTGCGCCCGGTCATCGGCGCGAAAGCCGATCCTGATGGACACATACTTGCCGGTGGACGAGTGCTTCCAGCTGATGCTTTCTTCCAGCAACTCCACGCCGGTGGCGGCAAGCAGACGCGGAAGTTCTGTTTCCAGCCCGCGTTCGGCCGCGCCCATCGCGGTGAGCTCGAAGGTGCCGGGAAACTGGAAGCCGTGATCGGGGTTGTCGGAGCTGATTTCCATCCGCCCATTATCGGGCCGCTGGCGGGCAAACCCAAGCCTTCAGCTGTGGAACTGATGAGCTTGTTGCTGCCAACAGCCGCGTGAGCGGCCCCAACCTTTTAGCAAAACACTGCCATTACAGTCCCGGACCAAACACATCTACTTGCTGGTGATAGTTCTCTACCGGACAGCACAGGCAGAGAGTGCTCCAGCTCCCGGCACACATTCACGCGGCGCAGCAGCGGCCACAGGCACCTTTGCCGAACACCGTCCTTTCCTACCTTTCCAGGCCCTCCATGCTTCGACCGCGCGCGTTGCCTGCTGCCCTGCTGCTTTCTCTCACCGGGCTTTCGATGCCGGCCCTGGCGGCTGATCAATGCGACTCCAGCAGGCTGGGACGGACCCCGCCGGCGGTGAATTTCCGGGTCGACAACGATTTGTTCGGCGGGGAGGATCAGGACCAGGGCTATTCCAATGGCGCGGTACTGACGCTGGTGTCGCCCAACCTGGTCGACTACACCGACGACCCCTGCCTGCCGCGCACCGCGCGCTGGGTCAACGGTTATCTGGAACGTCTGCACCCGGGCGAGTTCGACCAGCAGAACATGGTGTTCTCGATTGGCCAGGGAATTTTCACGCCGACCGATTCCACCCGGCGCGATGTGATTCCCGACGATCGCCCGTATGCGGGCATCCTGCTGGCGAGCTTCGGCTACAACGCGCGCAACGATGCGCACCTGCGCACGACCCAGTTGCAGATCGGCGTGGTCGGCCCGTGGGCGTTTGCACAGGAGGCGCAGGATGCGATCCACGATGCGCTGGGCGATGAGAAATTCCAGGGCTGGGACAACCAGCTGCACAACGAGCCGCTGATCAATCTGGTGCACGAGCGCATGCGCCGCTGGCCGGGCGATGCGGCGGTCAATGCAGGCGGCTTCGGTTGGGATTTCATTTCGCACTGGGGCGGCGCAGTCGGCAACATGGCCACGCACTTGAATGCCGGCGGCGAAGCGCGCTTTGGCTGGAAGCTGCCGGACGATTTCGGCAGCACACCGACCCGGCCGGCCGGCGAGAACACCGCCCCCAGCCGGCTCGGACGTGCCAGCGGCTGGTCCGGCCATCTGTTCGTGACCACCGATGCGCGCTGGGTGCTGCGCGACATCACCCTGGACGGCAATACCTTCCGCAGCAGCCACAGCGTGGACAAGCGCGCGTTCGTCGGCGACGTCGGTTACGGCCTGGCGGTGATGTACGGCCGCTGGAAATTCGCCATCGCCCGCTATCACCGCACCCGCGAATTCGATACCCAGCGCGAGACGCCGGTGTATGGCAGTTTCACGATCAGCCGGATGCTTTGAGGGCTGGGAATCGGGATTGGGGAATCGGGAATCGCAAGAGCAAACGCTGTGCTCCTGCATTTACCGATTCCCCATTCTCGATTCTCGATTCCAAAAAAAAGCCGGCTTTCGCCGGCATTTTTTTATTCAGATTCCCACCACATCCAGAACGCATCCCAGAGGCGCTTGAAGAAGCCACCTTCTTCGACGGCGTTGATGGCGACCAGCGGGGCCTGAGCGATGATCTTGCCGTCCAGGCTGACCTTGACGGTGCCGATCTGCTGTCCCTTCTTGATCGGGGCCTGCAGGTTCTTGGCCACTTCCATGCTGGGCTTGAGATCGTTGTAGCGACCGCGTTGCAGGCTGACCAGCAGCGGTTGGGCCACGCCCAGCTGCACTTCGTCCTGCTCACCCTTCCACACCTTCTGCTTGGTCACGACCTTGCCGGGCGCGTACAGGCTGTGGGTCTCGAAGAAGCGGAAGCCCCAGTTGAGCAGTGCCAGGCTGTCATCGGCACGCTGGCGCTCGGACGAATCGCCCATCACCACCGCCACCAGGCGCTGATCGCCGCGCTTGGCCGAGCTCAGCAGGCAATAGCCGGCTTCGGAGGTGTGGCCGGTCTTGATGCCGTCCACCGCCGGGTCGCGCCACAACAGCAGATTGCGATTGTTCTGCTTGATGGTGCCGACCTGGAATTCCTTGATCTTGTTGTAGGCGTAGGTCTCCGGGTAATCGCGCACCATCGCGCGGCCCAGCATGGCCAGATCGTAGGCGGTGGAATGATGGCCTTCGGCGCTCAGACCGTGCGCGTTGACGAAGTACGAATCCTTCATGCCGATCTTGGCGGCGTAGCTGTTCATCAGCGAGGCAAAGGCTTCTTCGCTGCCGGCGACATGCTCGGCCAGGGCGATTGCGGCATCGTTGCCGGACTGGATCGCCATGCCCTTTTCCATGTCTTCCAGACGCGCGGTCTGGTTGACCGGGAAGCCGCTGTAGCTGCCGTCGGTGCCGGCGCCACCCTCGCGCCAGGCGCGCTCGCTCATCATGACCTGGTCGTCGCGCTTGACCTTGCCGTTCTCGATTTCGGCAGCGACCACATAGGAGGTCATCACCTTGGTGATGCTGGCCGGCGCCAGCTGCTGGTGGATGTTTTCACCGGCCAGCACCTGCCCGGTGGCGTAATCCATCAGGATCCAGGACTTGGACACGGCCGGCGCGGGTGCGGGCGGAACCGGGACGGCGGCAACGGCAGGCGTCGGCTGCGGCGCAGGTGTCTGGGCGCAGACCAGGCCGAAGGCGAACGTGGCCACGACAGCGGCGGCGAAGCGGAATTTCATTGAAGAACGACTCCTGACGGGCCCGAAGGCTGGGTAATGCGAAATTGTAAGGTGCGATGGCGATCAAGGCGACGCGCCGCAGGGCATGCACGCTTGCAGAGTTCAGCGTTGTCGTGACCGTGGGGGCCGAGAATGGCTGCAGCAGCGCGTGCGTCGGGATCGAGCGAGGCAGACGACGCTGCATCCAGAGTGAGCGAGTGGACCAGCCGATGCCGTGCGCCAGCCCTGCCGGCCGCGCCAGTCGACGACTGGGCGGCTGCATTGATCGCTGCGCTTGAGCCGCAACGCCTAATTGGCGACGATTTGCGGGCGCCCGAAACCCAGCCCGGCAATGCGCTGGGCGATTTCCGAGGCATTGGCGTGGTCGCGTGCATTGACGCGCAGGCGCCACAGGGTACGCCCGCCACTGACGATGTCGCTGACGCTGGCACCGGCGATGCCGGCCGAGGCCAATTGCGACAGCGCGCGATTGGCGTTTTCGCGACTGGCGAAGCTGGCGACCTGCAACAGGATGTCGCCGAGTGTGCTCTCGGCAACGCTGGGTGCCTTGGCAGGCACCGGTTCGGGCTTGGTCGCACGTAGCGGCGCGCTGCCTGCAGGCTTGACCACCGCGACCGCAACCGGTGCGGCAGGCGCAGGCGTCGATGTCGTGGCCGATGCCGGCCGCGGCGCAACCGCTGCCGGCTTGCCGGTCGCAACACGCACGCCCTGCGACTTCATCCACGCATCGAAATTGTCCGGATTGCCGGGCTGGCGCGAATCGGCCACGTGATAGCGCCAACGCTCACCTGCCGCAGTGACCGGCGCGGCGGCGATCGATGTCGCCACCGGCACGGCAGCCGAACTTGCAGCCACCGCGCGCGGAGCAACCGTGCCGTTGGGCAGACGCTGCACCAGACCATCGATCTGGCTGCCGCCCGAGGCTGGCCGCGCTGCGGCAACGCCGGTAGCGACAGGTGCCACGCCATTGCGGCGCTTGGCCAGCAGATTGCCGTTGTCGGCTTCGGTCAGGCCGCGCACTTCGACATTGCCGGTGCCCTTGCCGGTGATGCCCAGCTTGACCGCAGCGGCGTAGCTCAGATCGATCACGCGGCCGTCGTGGAACGGACCGCGGTCGTTGACGCGCACCACCACCGAGTCGCCGGTGTCGGTATTGGTCACCAGCGCAAAGCTGGGCAGCGGCAGGGTCTTGTGGGCGGCGGTGAAGGCGTACATGTCGTAGACCTCCTTGTTGGAGGTCAGCCGGCCGTGGAATTTGCTGCCGTAATACGAGGCGGTCCCGCGTTCGACATAGTCGCCGGGGTTGTCCATCACCACGTAGCGCTTGCCCAGCACTTCATACGGCGAGCGATTGCCCACCGCCGAGCGCGGCTCGTTGCTGACCAGCGGCTCGGGAATGCAGGCAACGTTGGGCACGTGGTCCGGGGTGGTGTCCTTGACGCCGGGCTTGTACAGGCCGCCGGCGGTGTAATCGCCACGCGTGGACGGATCTTCCTTCGCTGCCGCATACGGCGAGCTCGACGGGCATCCGGTGGCGACATACGCCGGCCCCTTGCCTTCGACCTTGACGCCCTTGATCGCGCCGCTGCCTGCGCTGCCCGAACTCTTCTTCGGTGCACTGCTACAGGCCGCCAGGCCGAGCATCAGCGCCATCGGGATCAGCCACTTGGGGCCTGTCATGCTGTTCATGCCGGGGGTAACTCCTTGCCGGCGATGGCCTCGGACAGCTGGAACACGGCCATCGCGTACATCTTGGAAATGTTGTACCGGGTGATCGCGTAGAAATTCTGGAAGCCCAGCCAGTACTGTTTGCCGTTGGCATCGTCCAGGGTGATCGGGGTCGCCGTGCTGCCGGCCACTACGGGCGCATTCGTGTGGTAACCACGCGCCGACAGATCGGCCAGCGTATGCACCGGCGACCAGTCGGTGGGATTGAATTCTTCGTGGCCGGCGGCCAGCGTGGCCGGTACCGCGACCTGGCCACCGCGCACCCAGCCGCCCTTCTTGACGAAGTAGTTGGCGACCGAGGCGAACACGTCGTTGTGGTCGGTGAACAGATTGCGCTTGCCGTCGGCATCGCCATCCACGGCAAACTGGCGGTAGCTGGACGGCATGAACTGGCCCATGCCCATCGCGCCGGCATAGCTGCCGATCAGCGTGGTGACATCGAGCTGCTCTTCCTTGCCGAGCGCGAACAGCTGGCCGAGTTCATCTCGGAAGAATAGCTCGCGACGCACTTCGCGTTCGAGTTTGGCCGGATCGCCGCTGCGCGGATAACGGAATGCCAGCGTGTACAGCGCATCCAGCACGCGGTACTTGCCGGCGTTGCTGCCATAGCTGGTTTCCACCCCGATGATGGCCACGATCACCTGCGCCGGCACACCGGTGGCCGCCTCGACCTTGCCCAGTTCGGCGCGGTGCTCGGCCAGGAACTTGCGGCCGCCATCGATGCGCGCCTGGGTGATGAACATCGGGCGGTATTCGTTCCACGGCTTGACCCGCTCGGCCGGGCGCGACATGGCGGTGACGATGGCGTCCTTGAATTGCGCCTGCGCCAGCACCGCGTCGATCTGCGCGGCGTCGAGGCCGTACCTGGCGGCGGTGTCGCGCACGAAATTGGCACGGGCGATCTCGAACGGCACCGGGGTCAGGTCCACCGGCGGCAATGCAGGCGCTTCGGCGGCGGCGCTGACGGGCGCGACCGGCGCGCTCGGCGGCCTGGCCGGGGGCGCGCTGGCAGCCGGCGGCGGGGTCGGAGGGCTGGGCTGGGTCGCGCAGGCGACAAGGCCGAGGGTGAGCAGGCAGGTCAGGGTGCGTCGAATCATCGGCCGAGAGTAACAGAGACCAGATGAACTTCTGGCAATAAGACCATGAAACGAAAGAGCTTTAGCCGAAGTCAAGACATGCCGCAGCATTGGCACAAGCTTGCAGGACACCCAGCTGCAGGGCGCAGCACGAAAAAACCTCCATGCAGGCCCGGATGTGTCCGCTGCGATGGAATCGGAAATTCCCTCAGTCCCCACGATGCAGCACCTCGCGGCGCTGCATCGTTTTTCGCAAACGGCATTCGAAAAAAATGAGGCGCAGCCGAAACGCCGGCCACGCCCGATCGATCACAGCGCCGGGAAACGCGGTGCCGTCGAGCAGGTCGGGATCGCGCCACTCAGTTGCACGGGGGCGGTCGTGACGCCGGCGCCCAACTTTTCGGCCGTCAGGTCGCTGTTGACCAGCCCGATCTGCGCGTTGCTGGCGGTGACGGCAGTGTTGCCTGTCGCAAGATTGGCCAGCACCAGATCCAGCGGCGTCTGCGCATCGAAGCCCTTCAGGATCCAGCCCTTGCCCTTGAGGCCGACATCGCCCGTGGTACGCAAGCCGTTGACCACGATCTCCTTGAAACTGGGTTTGGTCCCGCTACCACCGGTCGAATAGAACGGGTTGATCACCAGCGGGCTGGTCACCCCGAACAGGCAGATGTTGCGATAGGTGATCAGGCTGACCGGGCCGCCCTTGACGATGCTGGTCTTGATGCGCAGCCCGTTGTTGTCGGTACTGCGGTTGCCGGCATCGTCGGTGGAGGTGATGGCGTTGTTTTCGATCAGCACATTGTTGACCCCGGACATCACTTCGCTGCCGATCGAGATGCCGTGGGTGCCGTAACAGCGGTTGTCGCGCACACTGATGTTGCCGGACTTGGAGGCAATGGTCTTGATCGCCACGCAGTCGTCGCCGCCCATCACATCGTTATCGACCAGGCTGGCGTTGACCACGCTGTCCAGGTCCAGACCATCGGTGTTGGGGCTGGTGGCCGGCGACTTCACCCGCACGCCCCAGATGGTCAGGCCATCGACGATATGCGCGAAGAAATGGAAGTACGCCGCATTGATCAGGTTGACGTTGTAGAGCGTGAAGGTGTTGGAGTTCTGCACCTTGATCAGGTCCGGACTGTTCTGCACCTGGCCTGCGTTCTTGGCGTTTTCGCCGAATTCCCACCAGGTGGTGTTCTTGCCGAGCATGGGCAGATCGCCGCGGCCGTCGATGGTGCCCTGGCGCCCGCCGGTACGCACACCCATCACGCCCGACTTGAGGCCCTTGACGCTGATCAACGGCAGACACCCACCGCTCTTGGCACCGGCAGTGCCGCAGCCGCTACCGTAGTCGGCCGGATTGCGCGAGCCGTACAGGGTGACGCCCTGATCGATGACCAAGGTGACGCCGGTGGGAATCGACAGCGGCCCGCTGAGAAACGCAGTGCCGGTGCCGGCCTTGAGCAGCACGCTGCCGTTTTTGCCGGTACAGGCGGTCAGTGCGGCCTGGATGGTCTTGGTATCCGGCGGCGCACTTTCCGATGCAGCGTCGAACAGGCGCCCACTCGGCGTGTAGCTGGCACTCACCGGCTGGCAGGTGGCAGGAATCGCCGGCTCGGAGACCGCGCGCGTATCGCCGGTTGCAAGGTTGATGGCGCCGGCTTGTGCGGCGAGCATAAGACAGACACCGCCGATGGCGGCGGTTAGCAATTTCATGAAGAAGATCACCTGAGAGAGGAATGGGGCGTGCCTGCTGAAGCAACGCGACCCGGCCGCGGCAAACTCAGCGGCGTGACGGACTCTACGGAGCAATCACAGTACATGCGCAAGGCAAGCGAACCCGGAACCGCGCGAACGAAGCGGCGCCGCGACGGTGTGTCGGCATTGCAACGCAGCGCGCAGAACGGTGCGCGATTTGCGAAGCGTCAGCTGGGTGACATGTGCGTGTCGCATGCGTGTGGCGCATGCGGCGCGCCGTGCTTAAAGCGACCAACAAAATCACTCGAACGCTGTAGCGACGACGGCAACGTGTTGGCCACATGCACCTTCGTTGATGCGTGCAGCGATGTCGGGATAGCAGTGACTCGCTCGGATAGAAAGGAGCTCCTCAGACCGCAAATCATCGAACAGCCGCGCAACATGCACTGCTCGCACCATGCACCGACCATCTCGACTGGCCCTTGCCCGCCCACCGCCGCGGGACCTTATGCGGCATGGATGCCGCAGAAGAGCTTACAGGGACGTACTTGCAGCGTGTCCCGCGGCGGTGGGCGGGCAAGGGCCCTGCAGCAAAGCCGCAGATCACCCGCTCTACAAAAGCCAGCCGCACCCATCTGTGGTGAGCGCAGTAGTTTTGCAGCCGCCGTTAGCCGCACGACATACCGGCTCAGTACCCATGCACAGGACGATGCGCCTTGACCGCCATCACCAGGCCCAATCCGGCCAGCAATGACACCGCCGAGGTGCCGCCGTAACTCATCAGCGGCATCGGCACGCCAACCACCGGCAGCAGGCCGGAAATCATGCCGCCGTTGACCAGCACGTAGACGAAGAACGCCAGCCCGGTGGCACCGGCCATCAGCCGCGAATAGGTGTCGCGCGCTTGCGAGGCGATCCACAGGCAGCGGCCGATCACGATCAGATACAAGGTCAGCACGGTGGCCACGCCGATCCAGCCGAATTCTTCGCTGAGCACCGAAAACGCAAAGTCGGTGGTCTGTTCGGGAATGAAGTTCAGATGCGATTGCGAACCCAGTCCCCAGCCCTTGCCGTCGAAACCGCCCGAGCCGATCGCGATCTTGGACTGGATGATGTTCCAGCCCGCGCCCAGCGCATCGTTTTCCGGGTTGAGGAACATCATGATGCGGTCCTTCTGGTATGGCCGCAGCAGCCAGAACCAGGCCACCGGCGCGGCCGCCGAGACGCCGCCCACGCCCACCGCCACCCACCACCACGGCAGCCCAGCCAACAGCAGCACGAACACGCCGCTGGCGGCGATCAGCACGCCGGTGCCGAAGTCCGGCTGCAGCATGATCAGCGCAGTGGGCACGCCGATGATCATGCAGGTGACCAGCACGGTGGAGATGCGCGGCGGCAGCGGCATGCGATGCAGATACCAGGCCGCCATCATCGGCAGGCTGATCTTCAACAACTCGGCAGGCTGCAGGTAGAACAGTTTCAGATCCAGCCACTGGCGGCCGTACTTGCCGGTGCCCAGCGCGAACACCGCCAGCAGCGGCAGCATCGACAAGCCGTAGACCCACGGCGTCCAGGCGCGCAGGCGCAGCACCGACATGCGCGAAATGCCCCACATCGCGGCCAGGCCGATGACAAAGCGCACGCCCTGCGCCATCACCAGATGATCGCCGTTGGCGGCGCCGCCGGCGCTCTTGAGCACCGACAGCCCGATCACCATCAGCGCCCCCAGCGCCAGGCACAGCACCCAGTCCAGGCTGCGCGTGAAGCGCGCGACCATGTCCACCAGCCAGCGCAGGATGTCACTCAATGGTCGGTCTCCTGGACCGCATCGGGCACATCCGGCACCACCGGCTGCGCCGGCGTATTGGGGTCCAATGCCACCGCGGCCTGGCCGATCACCACCGGCAGCTCGGCCAGCGTGGCCGCGGCCGCATCGCCGGCCTGGCGCGCATCGGTGGCGCCGGCCTCGAACTGGTTGACGCCCACGGCGGTCATGCCGAGCTCACTGTCCAGCGGCTCCAGGCCGGCGGGCAGCTTGCCCAGCAGCCAGGCGTCGAAGATCTTGCGTGCGATCGGCGCCGCCGAGCTGGTACCGAAGCCGCCGCCCTCCACCGCCACCGCCACCGCGATGACCGGGTTGTCGGCCGGTGCGAAACCGACGAACAGGCCGCGGTGACGCAAATGCATCGGCAGGCTGCGCGGGTCCACCGCCGCCACGCCCCTGCGACTGACCACCTGCGCGGTGCCGGTCTTGCCGGCCATCAGGTACGGCGCGCCGGGGGTGATGGCATACCCGGTGCCGCCCGGGCGCATGGTGTCCATCATGCCCTCGCGCACCACCTGCACATGCGCAGGATTCGGGCTGATCGGCTTGCCCGGCGGCTGGATCATCGGCTGCCACGGATGATCGAAGCCGGTGCGCTGTTCCAGCACCAGATGCGGGCGCTGCAGCAGGCCGCTGGCGATCCCCGAAATGCCGCGCACCAGCTGCAACGGGGTCACCTTCCAGTCGCCCTGACCGATGGCGATATTGACGGTGTCGCCGGGGTACCAGCGCTCCTTGCGGGTTTTGTACTTGTAGGCCGGCGACGGCAGGATGCCGCCGATTTCGCCCAGCAGGTCCACCCGGGTGGGCGCACCGAACCCGTACCCGCCCATGTACTGGTCGAAGCGCTCGATGCCCATATCCACCGCCAGGCGGTAGTAGTAGGTATTGACCGACTGGGCGATCGACTTGCGCAGATCGGTCCAGCCGTGACCGCCGCGGTGCGAGTCGCCCCAGCCGCGGCTGACGCCGGGCAGGTAGAACATGCCGGTGGAGAGCACACGGTCTTCCGGCCGGCGCAGGCCGCTATCGAGCCCGGCCAGCGCGATCAGCGGCTTGAGCGTGGAGCCCGGCGCCACCCCGCCCAGCACCAGCCGGTTGAACTGCGGCCGCGACGGGTTGTCGTTGAGCATGCGGAAGTCGGTATGCGAGATGCCGTTGACGAACAGGTTGGGGTCGTAGCTGGGCAGGCTGACCATGCCCAGGATCTCGCCGGTGCGCGGGTCCATCGCGATCGCCGCGCCTTCGTGCTCGCCGAATGCGGCCACCATCGCGCGCTGCAGGTCGGCATCCACCGACAGCCGCAGGTCCGCGCCCGACTGCGGCGCGACCCGGCCGACGGTGCGGATCGCCCGTCCCTGCACATTGGTTTCGACCTGCTCGTAACCGACCTGCCCGCGCAGATCCTGCTCGTAATAGCGCTCCAGCCCGGATTTGCCCATGTGGGTGAGCGCAGCATTGCCCTCGCCCAGTACCGCCAGGTCTTTTTCGTCGATGCGGCCGACGTAGCCGATGATGTGCGCGAACAACGGCCCGAACGGATAGCGCCGGGTCAGATACGGCTCCAGCTCCACGCCGGGAAAACGCCAGCGCTCCACTGCAAAGCGCGCCATTTCCTCATCGCTCATGCGCAGCTTGAGCGTCACCGGCAGGAAGCTGCGGCGCGCCTTGCGCTCACGATTGAAGCGCTCCAGTTCTTCCGGCGCGATCGGGATCACCTTGCCCAGCGCGGCGAGCATGGCAGCCATGTCGGTGACCTTGTCCGGGGTCACATCCAGGCGGAAGGCCGGCACGTTCTCGGCCAGCAGCCGGCCGGTGCGGTCGTAGATCATGCCGCGCCCGGGCACCACCGGTTTGGGCTTGATGCGGTTGGCTTCCGAGCGGGTGGCGTAGACCTCGTGGTCGAGCACCTGCAGCTTGAAATACCAGCCGCCCAGGCCGACCAGGCACACCACCACCATCACAAAGCCCAGCACCGCACGCCGGCGGAACTGCTCGGCCTCCGCATGCGGGTTCTTGGGGTGACGACGCCCGTGCATGGCTTACTTCTTGCTCCGCTTGCCCAGCCGCACCGCATCCAGCAACACGAACAGCGGCGGCCACAGCGCCATGCCCAGCAGCGGCGCCCACCAGTAGCTCCACGGCAGGGTCGGCTCGCCCACCGCCAGATGCACGGCCGAGGAGACGATGCGGTCGTTGAGCAGCAGCCCGCCGATCGCCAGCGCCTGCTGCGAGACCGGGAAGAAGCGCATCCGCGCGCGGAAGCGCTGCAGGATGAAGGTCATGATCACCAGCCGCAGCGCTTGTTCGCCGAGCAGCCCGCCATACAGCAGGTCGGCCAGCACGCCGGCCACGAAGGCAATGCCCAGCCCGACCCGGTCAGGCTCCTCGATCACCCAGTACGCCAGCACCAGCGCCAGCCAGTACGGACGCAGCGGCTGCACCACCACCGGCAGCGGCAGCAGGCCCAGCACCAGCGCGATGACGATGCTCGCCGGCAGTATCCAGGTGTTGCGCATGCGGGTCATTGGTCCGTCTCCGTTGGAGACGGACGGGATTGGGGATTGGGGATTGGGGATTGGTTGGAAGCTGCGCCCTGCGGCGGAGCGGGACGGGAATCGGGATTGGGGCCGTTGGATGCGGTCGATGCGGGACGGCGGGCGGGCATGCTGGCCGGGCGGCCGGACGCTGGCGCACTGGACGGCTGCACGCCGGGCGCGGCAGGTGTCGCCGCGGACCGTGCACGCAGCGCGGTGCTGGTGCCCGATGCCGCGTCGGCCGTCGGGCGTGCCGGATCGATCGCCGGATTGGACACTCCGCCCGCCGGTGTGCGTGGTGTTGCGGTTACCGGCGCACTCGCTGGCGCGCTGGCGGTAGCTGCCTCGACACCGTTGCCGTTGCTGTTGCGAATCCCGTCTCCCGAATCCCTAATCCCGGCCCCAGGCACCACGCGTAGCGGCTTGCCTGCACGCAGCAACAACACATCGCGGCCGCGATCGAGCTTGGCGGCCGGGGTCAGTTCGCCGACCAGGAAGGCGTGGGTGTCGTCCGTATGCAGTTCGGACACCTTGCCGACCGGGAAGCCGGCCGGGAAGCGGCCGCCGAGGCCGGAGGTAACGATCTCGTCGCCCACCTGCACGCCGGCACTGAGCGGGATGTCGCGCAGTTCCAGCCGGTCGCCGCGGCCGTAGACGATCAGGCGCACGCCGTTGCGCGCCACGCTGACCGGTACCGCATGGTCGGGGTCGGTCAGCAGCAGCACGGTCGAATGCAGCGGGGTCACCTCGATCACCTGGCCCATCAGCCCGCCGGCATCGATCACCGCCTGGCCCATCAGCACGCCATCGCGGCTGCCGGCATCCAGCAGCAGGCGCTGCCGGGTCGGGTCCAGGTCGATATCCAGGATCGGCGCCAGCTGCACGTCCAGGCCGCGGCGCTCGGCCACATTGAGCAGTTCGCGCAGCTGCGCATTGTCCAGCGCGGCGGTCTGCAGCCGGGTCAGGCGCGCATTGGCCACCAGCAGCTGGTTGCGCAGGTCGCGGGTTTCTTCCACCAGCTGCGCGTGGGTGGCGGCGTTGTCGCGCACCTGCGAGCCGATCCGCCCCGGCAACCCGGCCACGGCCCAGATCGGCTGGATCAGCAGGTTGGCCTGCAGGCGCACCTGGCTCAGCCAGCCCCCCCGGCTATCGAGCGCGATCAGCACGATCGCCAGCACCAGATAGACCAGCAGCCGCAGCGTGGAGGTGACTTCGCCCGGACGTGAGGCGACGGGAGGACCGGCGTAGGAGGGCACTGTCAGGGCCGGGATTTGGGAGTCGGGATTGGGGATTCGTGGAGCGGTTGGCTGCCCCCGGTACGGATGCGGCGAAAACGTGAACTAGCGGAACTGCCGCGCAGTCCTATCGGGCCGTAGGCAGGAACCGCTGTTGCGAATCCCGAATGCCGACTCCCCAATCCCGGATCCATCACTCCGGCGCGAAGAACTCGTTGCCATGCATGTCCACCAGCTCCAGCGCGCGACCGCCGCCGCGGGCCACGCAGGTGAGCGGGTCGTCGGCGACCTGCACGTGCAGGCCGGTTTCTTCGGAGATCAGGCGGTCCAGGTCGCGCAGCAGTGCGCCGCCCCCGGTGAGCACGATGCCGCGCTCGGCCACGTCGGCACACAGTTCCGGCGGGGTCTGCTCCAGCGCCAGCTTGACCGCCGAGATGATGCCCGACAGCGGCTCGTGCAAGGCTTCGAGCACTTCGTTGGAGTTGATCTTGATCATCTTCGGCACGCCTTCGGCAAGATTGCGGCCGGAGATTTCCATCTCCTGCACCTCGTCCTGCGGGTAGGCGCAGCCAATCTGCAGCTTGATGCGCTCGGCGGTGGCTTCACCGATCAGCATGCCGTGGTTGCGGCGCACGTAGTTGGTGATCGACTCGTCGAAGCGGTCGCCGCCCACACGCACCGACTGCGAGTAGACGATGCCGTTGAGCGAGATCACCGCCACCTCGGTGGTGCCGCCGCCGATGTCGATGACCATCGAACCGCGCGCCTCGGTCACCGGCATGCCGGCACCGATCGCCGCGGCCATGGGTTCTTCGATCAGGTAGACATCGCGTGCACCGGCTTCTTCCGCCGATTCCTTGATGGCGCGGCGCTCGACCTGGGTGGAACCGGCCGGCACGCACACCAGCACGCGCGGGCTCGGGCGCAGGAAGCGCGACTTGTGCACCTTCTTGATGAAGTGCTTCAGCATTGCCTCGGTGTAGGTGAAGTCGGCGATGACGCCGTCCTTCATCGGGCGGATCGTGGTGATGTGGCCCGGGGTGCGACCGAGCATCTGCTTGGCCTCGGCGCCGACGGCAGCCACCGAGCGCGTGCCGCCGATGGCGCGGTCCTGACGCACCGCCACCACCGAAGGTTCATTCAGCACAATGCCCTGCCCGCGCACGTAGATCAGCGTATTGGCCGTGCCCAGGTCGATGGACAGGTCGTTGGAGAACATGCCGCGGAGTTTCTTGAACATCGAGGGAGCCGTTCCTGAAAGAGTCGCTTGCCCTGTCGCCGATGCAGAACCAACTGGTCGATAAGCGGGCAGAAAACGAAGTCCACTAGCCTAGCAATCCCCCCCGGTGCGGGCAAGGAAAAATCGGCCGTTTCGGCGTCGTTTTCATGTGCCGGTCACGCCGGGCATGGCATGCGGTTGTGGCCCTGATCGATCGCAGCCGTTACCCTTTGCGCCGCGGCGCTCGCGCCGTCCCGCCGCCATGCCGGCAACTGGCGGGTATTTCCCAACGCAAAGGCCCGACTCGATGTCCGCACTGATCTGTGGTTCCCTCGCCTACGACACCATCATGGTGTTTCCGGACCAGTTCAAGAACCACATCCTGCCGGACAAGGTGCACATCCTGAATGTGTCGTTCCTGGTCCCGCGCATGCGCCGCGAGTTCGGCGGTTGCGCCGGCAACATCGCCTACAACCTGCATCTGCTCGGTGGCGCGCCGATCCCGATGGGCACCGTCGGCCAGGATTTCGGCCCATATCGCGAACACTTCGAGGCACTGGGCATCGACCTGTCGCGGGTGAAGATCATCGACGACCTGTTCACCCCGCAGGCCTTCATCACCACCGACCACGACAACAACCAGATCACCGCGTTTCATCCGGGCGCGATGATGCGCAGCTACGAAAACCACGTGAAGGATGTGCCGGGCGTGACCCTGGGCCTGGTCGGCCCGGACGGGCGCGAGGGCATGATCCAGAATGCGGAAGAGTTCGCTGCTGCCGGCATCCCCTTCATCTTCGATCCCGGCCAGGCGATGCCGTTGTTCAACGGCCCGGAACTGCGCCAGTTCATCGAGCAGGCCCAGTACGTGGTGGTCAACGACTACGAGTCCAACCTGCTGCAGGAACGCACCGGCTGGGACGAGAAGGACATCGTCTCGCGCGTGCAGGCCTATATCACCACGCAAGGCCCGAAGGGCGCGTTGGTGCATACGCCGGAAAAGACCTACGACATCCCGCCGGCACACGAGCGCCGCGTGGTCGACCCGACCGGCTGCGGCGACGCCTTCCGCGCCGGGCTGATCTACGGCATCCAGGGCGGCTACGACTGGCTGACGATCGGGCGGATGGGAAATCTGATGGGCGCGCTGAAGGTGGAACATCCGGGCACGCAAAATCAGCGCTTCGATTTCACCGAGTTCAACGACCAGTTCAAGCAGCAGTTTGGTTACGCGCTCTGAGGCTGCTCAGATAAGCAGCGTAGAGCCCGCTCCACCCTTCTCCCATCGGGAGAAGGTGCCCCGCAGGGGCGGATGAGGGTACGAGCGAAGCCTCGCGCAGTTTGAGCAGCACAAGGCTTCGCCCCGTACCCTCACCCCAACCTCACCCAACCCCTCTCCCGCAGGAGAGGGGCTCGTTAACCTCGCTCGGTATTGAGCGGACAACTCCCAGATCAGGCACCTGCCATCGCTGGCCGTGGCATCCGCATCAGCAATGCATTTGCAACAACGCAATTTGCTGCAATGCAGTTGCTGCAATGCAGTTGCTGCAATGCAGTTTGAGCATCAGCCCGATCTGTGCCTCTACTGACGCTTCGCGATCACTGAGGAACGCTGGCCCATGTCCGAGCCAAGCGTTGTCGCCGCTACGTCCATCGCCCTGCCTGAGATCGAACCGGATGTGCTCCGGCAGATCCGCCGGCTGCGCGACATCGCCCCGTTGGCTGCGCCACTGTCGCGCTCGTGGCGACGCTGCCTGGACGAGCATTCGCTGTTGCCCGAGGCACCACCCGAAGCGCTGGTGCACGACGCCTTGCACGTGCGCGAGCGCCAGCAGCGTCTGGGCGAGGTGCTGCGCATCGCCAAGGTGGAAATGGAAAACCTCTACGAACAGATCGCCGGCAGCGGTTATGCGGTGATCTTCGCCGATGCCGAAGCGACCGTGCTGCACAGCGTGCACGACCCGACCCTGCTGCGCGAATTTCGCCAGGCCGGCCTGTTCTGCGGCGCCAGTTGGGCCGAATGTCATCAGGGTACCAACGGGCTGGGTACCTGCGCGGTGGAGCGCACGGCGGTGAGCGTGCACCGTGGCGAACATTATCTGACCCGCCATCTGCCGTTGTCGTGCTGCGGCGCGCCGATCCTGGACCCGCACGGCGGTCTGCTGGCGGTGCTGGATGCCTCCACGCCCGATGCGCAGGACGGCAAGCAGATCCAGCGCCACACCGTGGCCTTGGTGAGCATGTCGGCGGCGCAGATCTCGCGCTCGCATTTTCTCAATCAGTTCGGTCACGCTTTCATCCTGCGCTTCCATAGCCGGCCCGAGTTTGCCGGGTTGCTGCATGAGGCGCTGATCGCGATCGATACGGACGGCCGTGTATTGGCAGTCAACGAGGCGGTACTGGAGCAGCTCGGCAAGATCGATCGTAGCCAGCTGGTGGGCCGCAATATTTCGCAGGTGATGCAGCTGGACTTCGACACCCTTGAGCATCGTGCGGGCAGCGATGCCGGCACCTTGTGGTCGATCCGCTGCGCCTGCCACGGGCGGCGTTTCTACGCGCTGGTGCGCCCGCCGCGTGCACGTCCGGCGCTGCCGGCGGTAGGCGGGCCGGCACAGCTGGCACCGGATACCGAGCTGCAACCCGGCGAGCATGTGGGCTCGGATCCGCGCATGCGCCACAACCTGGCCAATGCGTTGAAACTGGCAGCGCACCGCGTGTCGATTTTGCTGCGTGGCGACACCGGGACCGGCAAGGAAGAGTTTGCCAAGGCGGTGCATCGGGGCTCGCCATGGGCGAATGGTGCGTTTGTGGCGATCAATTGCGCGGCGATTCCAGAAGCGCTCATCGAAAGCGAATTGTTCGGTTATGCACGCGGCGCATTCACCGATGCTGCGCGCGAAGGCCGCCACGGCAAATTGCTGCAGGCCAGTGGCGGCACGCTGTTTCTGGATGAAATCGGCGACATGCCGTTGCCGTTGCAAAGCCGCCTGCTGCGCGTGCTGGAAGAACAATGCGTCACGCCGTTAGGCAGCGAGCGCGCGGTGCCGTTGGAACTGCACGTGATCAGCGCCAGCCACCGCGATCTGGCGCAGCGGGTGGCAGCCGGCGAGTTCCGCGAGGATCTGTATTACCGGCTCAATGGCGTGGTGCTGCATCTGCCGCCGCTACGCGAGCGCAGCGACAAGGCCGAACTGATCCGCACCTTGCTGCGCGAAGAAAACAGCGAGCACAGCGTGCGCATCAGCGAAGAAGCAATGCACAAACTGCTGAGCTACGCCTGGCCCGGCAATCTGCGCCAGTTGCGCAATGTGCTGCGCACGGCGGCGGTGCTGTGCAGCGATGGGGTGATCCGGCTACCGAATCTGCCGCAGGAAATCGTCGATGCCGGCAGCGCGCCGTGTCTGGTCGATGGCCGCGCGGTGGCGGCCGACGACATGCCCGGCCGCGTCGCACTCGATCAGGCCGAGCGCCTGGTGCTGCAGCAGCAACTCGAACGCCATCGCTGGAATGTCAGCCGCACCGCCGATGCCTTGGGTATCAGCCGCAATACGTTGTATCGCAAGCTGCGCAAGCATGGGTTGGATACGGGCTGAGCGGTGGCGGTGATTTGGGATTGGGATTTGGGGATTCGTAAAAGCCAAAGCAGGGTCTTGGTGCTGATCCTTACAGCGATCAACAGAACTACTTCTTGGCCATCAGGCGGTGGCGAGTTTGCTCGGTGCGGCATGCACCACGTACATGACGTCATTGCGGAGCGGTTGATCTGTTGCTTGGCTGCAGGGCGCTTGGCTGCAGGGCCCTTGCCCGCCCACCATCGCGGGACACGCTGCAAGTACGTCCCTGTAAGCTCTTACGCGGCATCCGTGCCGCGTAAGGTCCCGCGACGGTGGGCGGGCAAGGGCCAGTCGAGATGGTCGGTGTGCAGGGTTGCGAGCAGAGCATGACGCGAGTTGTTTCGGGTAGCGTCGCTTCTGATCATCGTCCCGATGCAACCCGAGCAACGAGCAGCTTTTCACACGACCACCGACTCACTCTCTGGTGCGGTGGCCTCGCCGATTGCGGGACCATGTGGCGGCATGGATGCCGCCACTGAGCCTCCAGGGATGGATTCACGGCGTGTCCCGCGAGCGGTGAGGACACCGCGCCCCCGACCAGCGCGGCTTGTGATCATCCAGATGACGAGAGGGGCTTACGGCTTACGGCTTACGGCTTACGAATCACTAATCACGAATCCCCAATCCCCAATCCCAGCCCCACTCATAACGCCCAGCGCACGCCGATCAGATACTGCCGTGGTACACCCGGCGCGAGAAAACGGGCCGGGCCGGTTTCCACTGGTGCATCCTGCGGGCGCGCCAGTTCGCCATCGGGGAACACGTCTTCGGCCACTGCCGCATACGTCGCGTAGCGGCGGTTGAAGACGTTGTCGACGCGGGCAAAGAGCGACAGCCGTTCGCCGAGTTTCCAGCGGGCCTGCAGATCTACCAGCGCATAGCCGGCGGTGCCGATGTCGATGCGCTCGGGCGCGGGCTCGCCGTCTTCGGCGTTGTCGACCTGGCCATCCTCGTTGCCGCTGGCCACGCGCCCGGAGACCGCACGCACACCGGCGCCCAAGGTCAGCGCATCGCGCTGCCACTCCACCCCGAGCTTGAGGTTGTGGCGCGGCAATGCGGCGATGCGAAGGCCGGGACGCAAGGTGATTACACGCTCGCCGGAGAGCAATTCGCCATCACTGCGATAGGTCGCATCCAGAAAGCTGTAGCCGGCCGACCACTGCCAATCGCCGCTGCGCAGGCGTAGCGACAGATCCGCGCCTTGATACCGGGTGCGGCCGACATTGTCGAAGTAACCCAACTGCGTATCCGGCGCGCGCAGGAACAAGATATCGTCGCGATTGTCGGCGCGATACACCGACAGCGTGGCATTGGTGTTGGCCGATGGCGTCCAGCGCGCGCCGAGTTCATACGTGCGCGAGATGATCTGCTCCAGACGTGGATCGGCCTGCAAGCCGGTCGGCAAGCGGCACGGCTGGGTGGGATCGGCGCAGCCCAGTTCGATTGCCGTTGGGGCGCGGCTGTTTTGCGCGACCGAGCCGTATACCGTCAGCCCCGAATCGAGCCGGTGGGTCAAACCCAGGGACGGATTGGCCTTGGCATAGACGAAGCGCTCGCGCGGGCGGTCGCCGTCTTCGGCGGTGGAAAGAATGTTGTCCACCACCACACGGTTCCAGCGTACTGCGGCGGTGAGATGGGTTGCATCGTCCAAGGCCCAGGTGTCGGCGACGAACACGCCCAGCGTTTTGGTGCTGCCGCGCACGCCGGAAAAGAACGCGCGCTCGGCATCCGGATCGGCAGCGACCGAGCGGTCTGGCTGCACCCAACCATCGCGGGCGAATTGCTGGTAACGCACATGGCCGCGATCGAAAGTGACCCCGGTGCTGAGCGCATGCGCACCCCATTGCTTGCTCAGGTTGAGCGCAAGCCCTTGCGCTTCCTGGCGCATCTGAGTGGTGTTGAGCGCGCCGGTGGGCAATGCATCGGCATCGGCGCGTGCCACATCGCAATCGGCATCCAGCGTGTTGCCGTCTGCGTCGTAACCGGAGGCGCATTCTTCGACGAATTCTTCGTAGTCTTCGCCGATATCGCCATTGACGGTGTCGCGGCGGCCCACGCGCGAGTAGGCCAGTGCATGCAGTGCGGTGTCCGCATCGAAACGATGGTCCAGTTGCGCGGTGAACAACGTATTGCGATTGCGCGTGAGATCGGGCGAGGTGTACACCGAGCGGCGGTCGGCGCGATACAAGCCGGGCTGGGGGCCATCGTCGGTGTAGCGGGTATCCGGTAGCAGGCCATTGCCGATCAAACGGCTGCGCCCGTGCAGCACCGACAGGCTCCAATCGGTCTGCTCGCCTTGCTTGCCTACCTTGCCGAACAGCGTGGCAAGACGTACTTCGGAGGCATCGCGCCAGCCGTTTTCGTCGAAGCCGGTGACTGCGACAAAGCCATGCCACCCGTCCTGACTGGCGAGGCCGTAACTGGCGTCCAGCCGCTTGCGCGCGCCGCTGCCGATGCTTACCTCGCCCTGCAATCCAGGCGCGGTCAAACCCGAGGCGGTAGACAGCACCACCGCGCCACCGAGCGTGTTCGGCCCGAACAAGGGATTGGAGCCGGGCATCAAGGTCACTGCATTGATTGCCGACTCGGGCAGCATGTCCCAGCTGACGATATCGGCGAACGGTTCGTTGAAACGCACGCCATCCAGATACACCGATACCCCTTGCGAGGCGCCCGGCAAGGCGGAGGCGCGAAAGCCGTGGAAGGTGAGATCGTTCTGGAACGGACTGCCTTGCACATCGTTGCCGTCCACACCGACAAAGCGCCGCTGCAGCAGATCGCTGAGGTTGTTGCTGCGCCCGCGCGACAGCTCGCCATTGGTGGCCGATTGCACCATGTACGGCAACTGCGCCGCGTCGATGGTGGTGCCGGGAATCGGTGTGGCGGTGACCTCGATGCGGTCCAGCCAGGTCACCTGCGGCGCGTCTTCGGCCATTGCAGTGCCGATCGTACCAGCGCACAGCAGCGCTGCGCAGGCGCAGGCAAGCCGATGTCGTTGCAATGCATCGCGGCCATGGCGTGCGGCGCGAAGCGGCGGTGTGCTGCGATACCCCAGTAAGTGATGCGTCGACCTCATGTCGTCTCCCTCAATAAAGCACGATCGATTTGATGCCGCGCGCTGCGCGCAGATCCGCCAGCGCCTGATTGATGTCGTCCAACGCCAGGGTGCGCGTGATCAACGGCGCCAGCCGGATGTCGCCTTGCAGATAGCGCTCGACGTAGCCAGGCAGCTCGCTGCGCCCCTTCACCCCGCCGAACGCGCTGCCGCGCCACACCCGCCCGGTCACCAGCTGAAAGGGCCGCGTGCTGATTTCCTGCGTGTCGTCGGCCACGCCGAGAATGACGCTCTCGCCCCAGCCCTTGTGGCAGCACTCCAGTGCCGCGCGCATTGCACCGACATCGCCCACGCATTCGAAACTGTGGTCGACGCCGCCGTCGGTGAGGTCCACGATCACCTGCTGGATCGGTGCGCCGTAGTCGCGCGGATCCAGGCAATCGGTGGCGCCCAGGGCACGCGCCAGCGCGAACTTGGCCCGATCGATATCCACTGCGATGATGCGCCCGGCCTGCGCCAGCACCGCGCCCTGCACCACCGACAAGCCGATGCCGCCCAGCCCGAACACTGCCACGCAATCGCCGGGCCGCACGTGCGCGCTGTTGAGCACCGCGCCGACACCGGTGGTGACCGTGCAGCCGAGCAGGCAGACCTGATCCAGCGGTGCATCCTGATGGATACGCGCCACCGCGATCTCGGGCAACACCGTGTATTCGGAAAACGTGCTGGTGCCCATGTGATGCAGGATCGGCCGCCCGTTCAATGAAAACCGGCTGCTGCCATCGGGCATCAGCCCGCGCTCCTGGCTGCTGCGAATCGCCTGGCACAGGTTGGTGCGCCCGGAGCGACAGAACTTGCACACGCCGCATTCGGGCATGTACAGCGGGATCACGTGATCGCCGACACGCACGCTGGTGACGCCGATGCCCACGGCTTCGACGATGCCGGCGCCCTCCTGCCCCAGGATCACCGGAAAGCTGCTCGCGTGCCCGTGCGCCAATGCATGCGCATCGCCATGGCAGATACCGGTGGCGACCAGGCGCACCAGCACCTCGCCGGGCCGCGGCGGCTGCAGGTCCACCTCTTCGACGGTCAGCGGCTGGTGCGGACCCCATGCCACCGCAGCGCGTGTCTTCATCCGGACTCCCTGGCACGCGTCGGCATGACCGCCGCTCAGCGCGCGATCACCACGCCCCACGGCAATTCGCCGACGGGGATCTGTTTGATCTGCTGCAATGTCGCGGTGTCGATCACGCTCACCGTGTTCGAGCGCCCGTTGGCGACATACAGCTTGTCGCCGGCCGGTGTCAGCGCCGGATTCCACGGCCGCAGCCCGACCGCAATTTCAGCAAGACTCCGCGCGGTCTTGGTATCGATCACGCTGACCGTGCCGGCACCGCCGTTGGACGCGTACAGGCGGGTGCCATCGGCCGACAACGCCACCCCTGCGGTGCGCGCACCGGCCGGCAGACTGGCGCGGCGTTGCCGCGTTTTCAGGTCGATCACGTCCACCACGTTGGCGGTTTCCTGCGCGATGTACACGCTGTGCCCGTCCGGTGCGAACGCCATGCCCCGCGGATGGCCGCTGGTGGCGACCACACCGCGCGATTGACGGGTGGCCAGTTCGATCATGTCCATGTCGTTGGAGCCCTCGTTGCTGGTGAGCAACCACTGCCCGTCCGGCGTGTAGGCGCAATGCTCCGGCGCCTGCCCACGCGTGGCGATCACCTGCTGCAGCTTGAACTGCGCGGCATCGATCAACATCACCTGGTTCTGTCCTTCCACACACACCGCGAACTGTTTGCCATCCGGCGACAACGCGATGCCTTCGGCGTTCTCGCCGATCTGTACGCTGCGCAGCACAGAATCTTTTTCGGTATCGAGCTCGATCAAACGATGATGCTCGGCATCGATCAGATACAGATGCCCGTGCGGGCCCGGCAACAGCTGCTGCAGACGCTTGCCCAGTTGCCCTTGCGCGCTGAGCGTGCGCACCACCGTATCGGTGTACGTGTCGATTACCGACACCGTCCCGCTACGTTGATTGGGCACATACGCAAACACCGGGGGCGTTGATGGCGCCGGTGTTGCTGCAGGGGCTGCGGGATCTGCAGGACTCGCAGCAGCCGTGTTCGCCGCCGGTGCAGCGCGCGACGCAGGCGCGTCAGCGTCGCGCTCGCAGCCCGCCACTGTGAGCAGCGCGCCCAGCACCATTGCGACATAGACGCGCTGCCCCCTGATCAGCGCTGACCTCATTGCGCCTTGCCCGCGGTCTTGTTGATCGAATGGATGAAGGCGAGCAGTTTTTCGGTGTCGCCCGGCTTGAGCACCGGCGCGAACGGCGGCATCTGCCCAACCACTTTTTCATGTCCGACGCGGGTCTTGCCGTGGGTGATCATCGCTGCCGTGCCTTCGCTGATCAGCGCGCGCAAGGTGTCGTCGTCGCTGCCATACACCCAGATGTCGTTGGTCAACGGCGGGCACATGCCACCACCACCGGTGCCGCCGTGACAGGCGTTGCAACCGGCCGAGAAATAGATCTTCTTGCCTTCGGCAATCAGCTCGGGCGTGACCTTGACCTCGGGTCCCTTCGGAATCGGCACGACCGCAGCCGGCGGCGCTGGTGGTGTGGCCGGATCCGGCGCAGGCCCGGCTGCCAGGTTGGGCACCCCGGCGGTCGGCACTGCAGGCGCAGGCGCGGCGGTGCCGGTGGCCGGCACAGGCGCATTGGCAGCCGGCGGAGCGGCCGCCTCAGATGCGGGAGCGGGCGGCGGCGCCTGCTTGCCGCACGCGGCCAGCACCACGCTGAGCATCAACGCGCACAGCGGTGCGCGCATGGAACGATCGAAACAACCCACAGTGGACTTGCGCATGGACGAACCTTTCTGATCGGAGGGAACACCGCGCACCCCGTGCACGCGGCAGGTGACACAGTCATTGCCGAGACGGAGGCCTGGCCTGCGTGAGCAGCGTGGCCAGCGCGGTGTCGCCGCGCGCCTTCGCCAATGCGGCGGCGGTCTTGCCATCGCGATTACGTGCGGAAGGATCGGCACCGGCCGCCAACAAGCGCTTGGCCACTGATTCGCGCCCGGCCGCTGCAGCCAACATCAACGCAGTGACGCCAGCCTGGTTTGCGTGGCCGACGTCGGCCCCACGTGCCAGCACCGCGTCGAGAATCGCCGGGTCGTCGCGCGCTACCGCAAACATCACCGGCGTGAACCCGGTGGGATTGGCACGCCGCACATTCGCACCCGCTGCCAGCAATGCCTGCACCACGCCGACATCGGCGTAGGACACCGCCAACTCCAGCGCGCTCCAGCCATCGCCGGAGACGGTGTCCACCGGTGCACGCTTGCCCAGCAACTTGGCCACACTGTCGGCATCGTTGGCCCAGGCCGCCTTCATCAAGGCGGTCCAGCCGCCGCTATCGCGTGCATCCAGGCGTGCACCGGCATCGAGCAACAGGCTGACCAGATCCGGTTCCTGATTGCGGATCGCCTGATGCAGCGGCGGCTCGCCGAGCAGGTTGGGACGATTGGCATCGGCGCCATGCCGCAACAGCCATGCCGCACGCACGCCATCGCCGGCATCCAGCGCATGCGCCAGTTCCTGGTTCGGGTCGGCACCGTCGGCAATGCGCAGTTGCAGCTGCGCCAGTTCCTGCGACGACGCGGCCGGGCTCGGCGCTTTCGACGCTCGCGTCGGCGTCGCATACGGCCCGTGCGATGCCAGATCGCCGGCCACCACGCAGTCGCTACACCGCACCAGCGGCACGTGGTAACTGCGCAGGATCTGCGCGATCTTTGCCGCACTCTGTTGCATGGCCGCGTTCAACGCATCGCGCAGGTCCGCGTTCTTGCGCGACACCGCCCACGCCATCGAGTATTCCAAGACCGAATCGTCGATGGTGTTGAGCGGCACCACGCCCAGCCCGCTGCGTTGCGCGTAATAACCGGCCACCGGGCCCCAGGATTCGGCCGCATCCAGTTCGTTGGCGGCGACGCGTTCGACCAGCTTGCCGGGATGTTCTTCCGGCGCGGTGGCCGAGTCGTAGAACAGGTACTGCACCTCGCCGGTGATGCCGTGCTCATACAAGGCCTGGCGTGCGGGCGAGCTTTGGAACACGCCGAGCCGCAGCTTTTTCAGCCCCGGGTCGTCCAGCGATGTCGGTACAAGGTTCAAGCCCTTGCGCGTCACCAGCACGTAGGCCGAGCGATACAGCGGGCGCGTGGTCAGGCCTTGCTCGAAATCGCTGTTGAGATCCATCAGCACATCGCAGCGGCCGGCATTGATCGTGCTGCGTGCCAGCCCGCGTTGGTAGTAGGTGCGCCACTCGTATTCCAGGCGCCGGCCCATGGCATCGGCCACGACCTGCGCGATCTTGTTCTGGAAACCTTCGCCGGCCTTGTTGGACAACGGCATGTTGCCCGGGTCGGCGCATACCCGCAGCACATGCGGGTCCGGCACAGGCAGTGGCGTGGAGGCCGCTGTCGATGCAGGTGGTGACGCCGCAGTGGACGCCGCCTCCGAGGAAGAAGCGCGAGCCGCCGGTGAGGACGGCTCGCGTGTGCAGCCTGCGGCGACGAGTCCGAGGCTGCAAAGCACCAGCAGCTGACGCAGCCGCCGGCTCATGCCACGCATACCGGCAGCCAGCTGCCGGTACGCGCTTGCAACGCCTTGCCTGGATCTCATCGTGCGGTCTTCGCTGCGGCGTTGGCGCCGCCGCCTGCGGCCGCAGTGGCGGTGGCACTGGCGGTCACGGTCTTGCCGGCGCCGTCGATACGGAAGGTGTGCACCATGCCGCCGAGCGGGATCTTGTCGAAACCGGCTCCGAATGCCAGACCGGCTGCGCCCAGCGCGCCATACGGATCGGACGGATCCAGACCTGCGGCCACCGGCAGACCGATCCAGCCGCCGATGCCGGAGAACACCGCCACGTACTGGTGCCCATTGGCCTTGTAGGCGATCGGGTTGCCGATGATGCCGGAGGGCAGTTTCATCTCCCATAGCTTCTTGCCGGTGTCCTTGTCCACCGCACGGAACCAGCCATCCAATGTGCCGTAGAACACCAGCCCGCCATCGGTGACCAGGGTGCCGCTCCACACCGGGAACTTCTCCTTGATCTCCCACTTGGACTTGCCTTCCACCACATCGAACGCCTTGACGATGCCCAGCGCACCCGGCTCGTTGGGCTTCATCATCACGTTGGCGAACACGTACGGCAGGCCCATCATGGTGTTGCCGCGTTCCTGCGGTTCCAGCTCCATGTGCCAGTTGTTGGTGCCGCAGAAGAACACTGCCGAATTGGCCGGATCCACCGAGCACGGCTGCTGGTCCTTGCCGCCCATGGCCGAGGGGAAGGCCTGCACTTTCTTGCCGCGCTCCAGCGGCGAATGCGCGGCCACCTTCACCGGCCGGCCGGTCTTCATGTCGATGCGTTCGGCCCAGTTGGCCGGCACGAACTTGTGCGCGCGCAGCAAGGTGCCGTCGCGACGATCGAGCACGTAGGCAAAGCCATTGCGATCGAACTGCACCACCGACGGAACCTGCTTGCCGTCGATGGTCAGATCGACCAGGATCGGCTCGTTGATGCCGTCGTAATCCCACTGGTCGAACGGGGTCTTCTGATAGCCCCACACCGCTTCGCCGGTATCGATCTTGCGGGCGAACAGGGTCATCGACCATTTGTTGTCATGCTCGCCGTTGTTGCATTCCTCCTGCGAGGTCTTGCCGCAGCGATACGACGGGCTCCACAGACCGGGATTACCGGTGCCGTAATAGAGCAGCTTCAACTTCGGGTCGTAGCTGTACCAGCCCCACGCCGCACCACCGCCACGCTTCCATTCGTCGTTGGGAAAGGTCTTGACGCCCAGATCGCCGAGCTGACCATGCTGCGGATTGGCCTTGTTGAAATCGGCACCCAGGCAGATCGATTTGTCGGTACCGGCCGCATCGCAGGACCACACCTGCTTGCCATCGGCCAGGCCGTAGGCCGCCACACGCCCGAGCACGCCGAACTCGTTGCCGCTGATGCCGGCGATCACCTTGCCGTCGGCAATGATCGGCGCCATGGTGATGGTCTCGCCCTTGTCCGGATGCCCGAGTTTCTGCTTCCACACTTCCTTGCCGGTCTTGGCATCGAGTGCGATCACATCGCCGCTCAGGCTGCCGAACACCAGCTTGCCATCGGCATACGAGGCGCCGCGGTTGACCGTATCGCAGCACGCCACCGCCACCGAGCGTTCGTCCTGTTGCGGGGTGTATTTCCACAGCACCTTGCCACCGTCGTCCTGCGCCGCCAGGTCGATGGCGAACACGTTGTTCGGGTAGGCACTGACCACGTACATGATGCTGCCGATCACCAGCGGCTGGCCTTCGTGGCCGCGCGTGGCATCGGTCTTCATCTCCCACGACATCTTGAGATTCTTGACGTTGTCGCGATTGATTTCGGCCAGCGGGCTATGCCGGGTGAGCGCGAAGTCGCGCCCGATGCCGCCCCAGTTGTCCGGGTTGCTGGCATTGGTGGTGAATTCGCCATCGGTGTCGACCACGGCGGCGGCCGGCGGCGCAGCGGCGGGGGCGGCTGCCGGTGCGGGCGCTGCAGTTTCAGTGGCGGCGTCCTTTTTACAGCCGGACAGCGCGGCGCTCAGCGCAAGCATGAGCAGCGCACCGCTGCGAATGCTGCGACAGGAAGATTGATGCATATGCGTCTACCCCTTCGATTGAACAACCAGTCGGTTGAAACATCCGCAGCGCAGGCACTGTTGCAGCCAGTTGCGTCGCAGACGTCGGAAACGTCGAGGGAGAAGAGAGCAAACGCCATGCCAGTGTGCTGGTGCGATGCACCATGTCGGGGCAGCGGGGCTTTGCTGTGATGGCAGTCGCTTGAGCGAGGCGCACTGTCACGGTTTTGGCACAGTTTGCACCGGGCGTGCTGTTACATCGGTGGTGCAGATGGTTCGGTTTTGCCAGTCAGCAAGTGCCATGGCAATGACTGCGGGGTTTTGCTCTCTGCTGGCTGCATCAGGTCGCGTCCGCAGCTTTTGCTGGCACGCCTTGTTCCAACACACTGTCTGTACATCAGGCCCCGTTTTTCTTTCAGAGATCGACCGAAATCGGTGGTGCTTGCGCGCGTACCGGCGTGGGACCTTACGCGGCATGGATGCCGCGTAAGAGCCTACACGGACGTACTTGCGGCGTGTCCCACGCCGGTACGCGTGCAAGCGCCCTCCATGAGCCGAAGCATTCGGACAAGCCGGACAGACGTTGCGTGTGTTGGTTGGTCTGCGCGCGGCGCCGCATCCGGCGTCGGAATCCGCGCTTTCCGCCTACTTGCCAGACAGCGCGCTAGCCTCTCCACCGCGCAAGCAACTGCGTGCAATCCTCCAGACGCCAGTCGGCAAAGCCGGGCCAGGGGTCACCCGGCGTGTTGACCAGCACCGTGCAGGCGCCGACGGCACGACCGCAGGCCAGGTCGTTGTGGTGGTCGCCGACCATCACCAATGCCGCACCGTCGACCGACCAGCGTCGTTCGAAAATACTGCAGGCCATCGGGCGCGGGTTTGGGCGCGGCCTCGTCACGGCCGACGATGGTGTCCCAGGCAAATGCATCGTGCAGGCCGATCGCCTGCAACGTCACCTGCGCCAGTTCGCGTGCGTTGCGGGTGAGCATGCCGAGTTGGCATCCGGCCGCCTGCAATGCACGCACCAGTTCCACTGCACCGGGCGCGGCGCGTGCGGTCCGTGCGAGCTCACGCTCGTGTTCGAGTAGCCAGGCGTGTTTGGCAGCAGCCTGGTCGGCAGGTAGCGATGCCAGGTGATGCAGGATGTCGGCCTCGGGCGGGATGTCCAGCGCGCGTCGAATCAATGCGAAATCATGCACGGCTTCGGTCAGCGTGCCATCCATGTCGAACACCCAGTGGCGGTAGTCGAACAACGCGGGAGATGTCTGTGTGATGGTCATGCAGTCCATACGTGCATACGTGCGAAGACATGAGAGTGGTGAACGCAACACGGCAGACGATCGTCAGGCGAAAGCACAGCTTGCGCAATCATCAGGATAGACGCACGGCACACGCCGATGCAGTGCACCGACCGCGCGTCTATGTGCCGCGCGGTCGGCAGTGGCGTCTACTTCCAGCCGGGCATCTGCGTGTTATCCAGCCCGCCCACTTCGAACTCGGCGGTGCGCGTGCCGCCGGCTTTCACCGGAAACGCGATGCTGACGCGCCTGGCATTGCGCACCAATTTCCACAGCGCCTTGTCGTCGTCGATGAACATTGCGATCGCTTCGTCGGTGTCGGGGCGATGCGCGGCCATCGGGCGCGCTGCGCCGCCGTCGGCCGAGACCTGCACCTTGCAGCCGCTGTAGCAGTTGAAGTCGCCGGCCTTGAGCACCAGATAGCTGTGGCGCTTCCACTGCGGGTGATCGCGGAACACCAGGCTCACCGGCTTCGGGCCGCTCCCGTCCACGTCCACGCGGTCCTTGGCATCGATCATCGCCGAGCGCTGCGTGCCGCCCTTGGCCGGGACCTGCGAGTACTGCCATAACGCCTGCATGCGGCGCAGTTCGCGCGCCTGCTCGCCTTTGGCCTTGATGTCGGCGTAGCCGGGCTCGATGCGCGTGGCCGCCGCGGTGCCGGCGTAGCCTTCCAGCAACGCGGCGCCATGCGCGCGTGCCATGTCCCAGTTTTCAGCCTTCACTGCCTCGTCGTATTGCTTGGCGAGCGCATCGGCTTGCTGTTCCTTGGCTTGTGCCTGCGCGGTCTCCTGCGCCTGGCGTTGTGCCTCGCGGTCCGTACAGCCACTCAATGCAGCGACGCACAGGGCCGCGCTCAGCAGATACTTCATCGTCGACTCCGGAAGGCGTGAAAACAGCGGTAACGATAACAGGCCGCATCACACGCGTTGATCAACAGGCAGGCCTGCGTGATGCTGCCGCTGTGATCTGCACCACCGACTCCTTCGTAGGAGCGCACTCGTGCGCGATGGGGCATTCCCGGTGGAGCCCATCGCGCACGAGTGCGCTCCTACAGCGGCGATTGCAGCGCTGCACGATGCAGCGATGGAAGCGGCGGAAGGGCGTCTGCAACGCCCTCCCCTGCCATTACGGCTGCTTGGGCGGTGCCGCCTTGGCCGTGGCAATCATCTCGGCCACCGAGGCGGTGGTGATCGGGTGATAGCTGGGCTTGGCTTTCTCGAAGGCCTGTTCGGCGAAGGCGATGCCGTCCGGAGTCTTCAACAGTTCGGCGTAGATCGGCAGCACCAGCTTGCGGCGGCCGACGCGTTCGATGAACTCGCCTGCAGCGGCGCGCGCATCGGTGTAGCCGCTGCGGATCGCCAGCGGGTACCAACGCATGGCGATTTCGCCGTTCGGGGTGCCGGTGAAGTGGTAGGCATCATCCAGTTGCTTGAGCTGTTCCGGCTTCAAGGTGGCGCCCATGCCGCTGAGGAAATGCACCCACTCCTGCGTGCCCCACTCGCCGGTGACCTGCTTGTTGGGTAGCGTGCCGCTGCCGCTCCAGGCGATGCGTGCGGTGTCCACGATCGAGAAGCTGCGCGAGCGGGCTTTGGTTGCGAAGGCCGGGATGCCCGGCTGCTTCAACCACGCATCCACTTCGGCCGCGCTCACGGTATTGGGATGCTTGTCCAGCAGGTTCTTGTTGAGGTAATCGACGAACTGGTCGGTGGTGGCGCTCTGGAACGCATGATCGTCGAACCAGCCACGCAGGAACGGGTCGAACACCGCGCGGCCGAAGCGCTGCTCCAGGAACTGCAGGAACCACGCGCCCTTGACGTAGGCCACCTGGCTCAAGGCTTCGTCGGGGTCGCGCTCGGCCAACGGCGGCAATGCCAATGCCTGGTCGGCCGGCGCCATGTCCTTCACTTCGGCCAGCAGATCGCCCTGGTCGATCTCGCGCTCCATCTCGGCCATCTCCGCGCCGTACAACGCCTCGGTGATGCGCGCCTGCACGTAGGTGGTGAACCCTTCGTTGAGCCAGATGTCCTTCCAGCTGGCATTGGTCACCAGGTTGCCCGACCAGCTATGCGCCAGTTCGTGCGCGACCAGCGAGACCAGCGACTTGTCGCCGACGATCACGGTGGGCGTGGCGAAGGTCAGGCGCGGATTCTCCATGCCGCCGAACGGGAACGACGGCGGCAGCACCAGCATGTCGTAACGGCCCCAGCGATACGGACCATAGAGTTTTTCGGCGGCACCGATCATCTTTTCGGTGTCTTCGAATTCCTTGGCGGCCTTGTCGGCCATGGCCGGCTCGGCCCACACGCCCGAGCGTGCGGAAATCGGCTTGAACACCACATCGCCTGCGGCAATCGCCAGCAGATACGAGGGAATCGGCTCGGGCATCTTGAAGCTGTAATCGCCATCGCGCGCGGCCTTGGGGTCGTTGTCGGCGCTCATCAGCACCATCACGTCCGGGCGCGAGGTCACATGCGCGCTATAGGTGAAGCGCACGCTCGGGGTGTCCTGCAACGGCACCCAGCTGCGCGCGTGGATCGCCTGCGACTGGCTGAACATGAAAGGCAGCTGCTTGCCTTCGGTCATCGACGGCTCCAGCCACTGCAGGCCCGAGGCGGTGGGTGCGGTGTGATAGGTGATCACTATCCTGGACGGCTGAGTCGGCGTCTCGATGGTGAGCTTGCTGCCGAAGGTCTTGTCGGCCGGCGCCAGCGCGAACTGCAGCGGCGCCAGCGCGCCCTTGCCGTCGTCGGCCTGCACCTGCGCGATGCTCAGCTCGCGCGTGTCCAGCACCAGCTGCTTGGCGGCCTTGTCCTTCCACTGGAGCGTGTAGGTGGCGGTGCCGCCGATCTGCTTGGCGTCGAAATCCAGCTTCAGGTCCAGCGCCAGATCCTTGATGACCACCAGCTGCGGCTGGGCGTAGGAGCTTTCGTCGTGGTTGCGGGCGTCTGCTTTCACGGGGGCCTTGGCGGTGGCGGCCGGTGCCGCGTTGGTAGCGGCCGGCGGCGTGGACTCATTGGAACAGCCGGCCAGCGCGATGGACACGGCCAGGGACAGCGACAGGAACGGGAAGCGCATCGACGGCACCGCAGCAAGGGGGAATCGGGCATTTTAGCGCTCTGGGCCGCTGCCTGCCCGTGCCACCGCTGGCGGCTCAGGTCACCGGATGACTGCGCGGGGTATCGTGCCCGTCGCGCACCAGGCGCCGGCCGCCGGAGAACTTGGCGCGGTACATCGCCGCATCGGCGCGTCGATACAGCTCGGTGGCATCCAGGCCCTGCTCGCATACCGCACTGCCGGCGCTGACATGCAGCGGCGCTTCGTCGGCATCGTCGCGTTCGAGCATCGACAGCCATTGATTGAGTTTGAGCGTGGCTTCGTCTTCGCCGGCATGTACGCCGATCAAAAATTCATCGCCGCCCCAACGCCCGATCCAGTCCTGCGCACCGAGCCAGCCGTACGCCGATTCCACCAGCCGCACCAACACGCGGTCACCGGCCAGATGGCCGAAACGGTCGTTGATCGTCTTGAGGTTGTCCATGTCCAGCACGAACAACACGAACGGCCAGCCTTCGCGCTGCGCGGCGGTGACCGAATCCAGCATCGCCTGCTCGCAGCCGCGCCGGTTCAACGCCTCGGTCAGCGAATCGAACAAGGCGTGCTTCTTGAGATCGCGCATGCCGGCATCGATACCGCGCAGGCTGCGATTGATCCCGCGCAGCAAACGCCCCAACTCGTCGTCGCCATGTTCGGGCAGCGTGGGCAGGCGTTGATCGGCGTAGTACGCATCCAGCGCGTCGGCGGCGATGCGCAGTGGCGCGAGCAGGCGATACAGTGCAGACAGCGTCAGCGCGGTGCCCGCCAGCGTGGCCAGCAATGCCACGATCACCACCGACCACAGCGGGCGCCCACCCAACTCGCTTTGCGATGCCAGCCAGACGATCAGCAACAGCAGCGGCAGATGGATGCCGACAAAGGTCACCGCCAGCAGCTTGGCGCTGAAGGAGCGAGGAAACACGCGCGACAGCCCTGCGTACAAGCGCATCCACGTCTCCAGCGAAAGGTGGCCTAGTGTCGCCGACCATTCGTGGAGCCAACGCGACGGGAGTCTCAAAAGTTTGTCGGCAAACGCAGGCGCGCAAGTCGTGATGGCGCGGCAAGCGAACACAAGCGCAACGTCCTTGCGCGATATCCGGCGCGCGATGAACGACGCCGGACCAGACGCTCAGCCAGCGCCGCGTCGGATCACGCTCAGATCTTGTAGCCGGAGTGGATCGCCACGATGCCGCCGGTCAGATTCTTGTAGTGGCAACGCGCGAATCCGGCCTCGCCCATCATGCCCTTGAGCGATTCCTGCGGCGGATGCTTGCGGATGCTCTCGGCCAGGTACTGGTAGCTATCGGCATCGCGTGCGAACAGCTGGCCCAGCTTGGGCAAAATCTTGAACGAGTGGAAGTCGTAGATCGGCTTGAACCACTCGGCGGTGACTTCGGAAAATTCCAGCACGCGCGCCTGCCCGCCCACCTTCAACACACGGTACATCTCGCGCAGCGCGGCGTCTTTATCGGTGACGTTGCGCAAGCCAAAGGAGATGGTCACCAGATCGAAGCTCTGATCCGGGAACGGCAGCGCCTCGGCATTGCATTGCACGTAGTCGAAGCCGGCCACCAGGCCGCGGTTGGTCAGCCGGTCGCGGCCCACCGACAGCATGCCGGCGTTGATGTCGCCCAGCACCACCGCGCCTTCGTTGCCCACACGCTCCTTGAGCAGCACGGCGATGTCGCCGGTGCCGCCGGCCAGGTCCAGCACGCGGTCGCCCGGCTTCACCTGCGCGGTCGCCACGAAGTAGCGTTTCCATGCGCGGTGCACGCCCAGACTCATCAGATCGTTCATCAGGTCGTAGTTGCGCGCGACCGAGGTGAAGACTTCGCCGACCAGCTTCTGCTTGTCCTTGGCAGCGACATCGCGAAAGCCGAAATGGGTGGTGCCGGAGGTATAGGGAGATTCGCTCATGGGCGGATTATCGCACTGCTGACGCCGCCATGACCGCAACCGGACCACAATCGCCGTCTTCTTCAGCGACTGGCCCAGCGAGCATTCGGTGCGCGACAAGTACGTCCAGCGCGACTGGCAGCCCCATGAGAAGCCCACCCTGCCGGGGTCGGCCTCCACACCCCTGCACCCCACCCGGCGGCGCATCCAGTACGGGCTGGTCGGCGTGGTGGTGGCGCTGACCGGTGGGCTGAGCAACGCGCTGGTCACCGCCAACCTGACCTATCTGCAAGGCACGCTGGGCGCCTACGCCACCGAAATGGCCTGGCTGCCTGCCGCCTATGTGATGACCAACATGTCGGCCAACCTGCTGCTGGTGAAGTTTCGCCAGCAGTTCGGACTGCGGCGGTTCACCGAAATCTTCCTGGCGCTGTATGCGGCCATCGCCTTCGCGCATCTGTTCGTGCACAGCCTGAGCTCGGCCATTACCGTGCGTGCTGCGCACGGGCTGGTGGGCGCAGCGCTCAGTTCGCTGGGGCTGTACTACGTGATCCAGGCGTTTCCGGCCAGGCACCGGCTCAAGGCGGTGGTGACCGGGCTGGGTGTCACGCAACTGGCATTGCCGTTGGCGCGGGTGTTCTCCACCGATTTGCTGGAATTTGGCGAGTGGCAGGGCCTGTATCTGTTCGAATTCGGCCTGGCGGTGTTCGCGCTGGCCTGCGTGCTGGCGCTCAAGCTGCCGCCGAGCGATCGCTATCGCGTGTTCGAGCCGCTGGATTTCCTCACCTTCAGCCTGTTCGCGGCCGGTTCGGCCGGTCTGGCGGCGGTGCTCTCGCTGGGGCGGCTGTTGTGGTGGACCAGTACGCCGTGGCTGGGCGTGGTGCTGGCCGCCTCCATCGTACTGCTGTGCACGGCGGCGTGGATCGAGCACAACCGCCGCAACCCGATGATCAATACGCGCTGGCTGGCCAGCGGCGACATGCTGCGGCTGGGCCTGGCGATCCTGCTGATCCGGCTGGTGCTGTCCGAACAAAGCACCGGCGCGATCGGCTTTTTCCAGACCCTGGGGCTGGCCAACACGCAGTTGCAGACCCTGTTCGCGCTGATGCTGCTGGGCGCGGTGGCCGGCGTGGCCGCCAGTGCGTGGCTGATCAATCCGGCGCGGGTGGCCGAGCATCTGATCATTGCGGTGGCCGCGATCTGTCTCGGTTGTTTCATGGATGCCGATGCCACCAGCCTGACCCGCCCCGAGCAGATGTACGTCAGCCAGTTCCTGCTGGCCTTCGGCAGCACCTTCTTCATCGGCCCGGCAATGGTCGCGGGGCTGGGCCGGGTGATTGCGCAACCCGGCAATCTGATCAGCTTCGTGGTGCTGTTCGGCATGGCGCAGAACATGGGCGGCCTGCTCGGCAGCGCACTGCTCGGCACGGTGCAGGTGGTGCGGGAGAAATACCATTCCAGCCAGTTGGTCGAGCATCTGGTGTTGAGCGACCCGCAAGTGGCCGCGCGCGTGCAGGCCTATGCAAGCCTGTACGGCCGCAGCATCGGCGACCCGGCGCTGCGCCAGGCCCAAGGCGTGCGTGCATTGGGCGGCGTGGCCACGCGCGAAGCCAATGTGCTCGCCTATAACGACGTGTTCCTGTTGATCGGCTGCATCGCCATCGCCACCGGGCTATGGATCCTGTCCGTGCTGGTGTGGCGGCGCTATCTGCGCCCACCCTCATCGCCCCTCTCTCCTGCTTCCACTGCGCGCCCATGAATACATCTGCAGATTCCACGTCTCTGGCCGATCAGCAACGTCGCAGACGTCGCCGTATCGGTGGCGCACTCGGCTTCGGCGGGCTTGCGCTCATCGGCGTGTTGCTGGTGCTGTATGCATGGCGCCTGCCGCCGTTCGTCAGTGCCGTAGAGCGCACCGAGAACGCGATGGTGCACGGGCAGATCACTGTTATCGCGCCACAGGTCAGCGGCTATGTCACGCAGGTGCCGGTGCAGGACTTTGCGCACGTCAAACACGGCCAGTTGCTGGCAAAGATCGACGACCGCATCTATGCCCAGCAACTCGAACAGGCCAGGGCGCAGGTGCAGACCGCGCAAGCCAACCTGTCCAACTGGGACCAGCAGCGGCATAGCGCCGATGCCACCATCGCCGAACAACGCGCGGCACTGAGCAGCAATCAGGCGCAGCGCGATCGCACCCGCTCGGCTTACGCACGCACGCAGCAACTGGCCAGCCAGCAATTGGTCTCCGAACAGGATCGCGACACCGCCTTCGCCGCACGCGCACAGGCCGATGCCGGCGTGGCGCAGGCACGCGCTGCGGTGCAGGCCGCCGAAGAAAATGCACGCAGCGTCACCGTCAATCGCGCCGCACTGGAAGCGGCGGTTGCCAACGCGCAAGCGGCCGTGCAACTGGCGCAGATCAATCTGGACAACACGCGCATCGTCGCCCCGCGCGATGGCCAGCTCGGTCAGCTCGGCGTGCGCCAGGGCGCCTACGTCACCAATGGCACGCAGCTGATGTCGCTGGTGCCGGACACGCTGTGGATCGTGGCCAATTTCAAGGAAACCCAGATGGCGAAGATCCGCATCGGCCAGCGCACCAGCTTTACGGTGGATGCGCTCAACAATGCACGTCTGCACGGGCGCGTGCAGGAAATTTCCCCGGCCGCCGGTTCGGAGTTCAGCGTGTTGCCGGCCGATAACGCCACCGGCAACTTCGTCAAGATCGCCCAGCGCATTCCGCTGCGCATCAGTATCGATCCCGGCCAGCCGCTGGCAGCGCGCCTGCGCGCGGGCATGTCGGTGGTGGTGGCAATCGACACCGCCAGCGCAGTCGACTAAGAGCGGCTAACAAAACCTAGCGAGTCGCTTGTCGGTGAGTGCAGTGGTTTTGTCGGCCGTATCTTGGTGGATGCAGTCAGACGTCCAGATCAAACGCTGCGTGGGTCGAGAGCGCGGTGCCCTCACCGCTCGCGGGACACGCCGTGAACCCGTCCCTGGGGGCTCGGTGGCGGCATCCATGCCGCCACACGGTCCCGCAATCGGCGAGGACACCGCACCGAGAGTTAGTCGGTTGCTTTGTTGAAAGCCATGAACACCGATCATCTCCACTGGTCCTTGCCCGCCCACCGTCGCGGGACCTTACGCGGCATGGATGCCGCGTAAGAGCCTTATCTGTTCGGATTCTGGCAGTTTGGGCGTCGAGAGCCGGCGTGGGCCACCGTGAGAGCCTGGATCGTTACCGATCGTCGTGTAGCTGGGTGCCCACGCCGGTTTCTCCCCTGTATCGCCCGAACGGTTGCCAGAGTGGCCACTCGTAGACGTAAGGCTGGGCAGGCAGGGGAGTTCTCGACCCTTCAAGCCTAACGGAGTTTGCCCATGAATGGCATCGGGATTGATGTGTGCAAGGCCCGGTTGGATGTGGCCGTCTACCGCGGCCCGTGCGCGCAGTTTCACAACACCCCCGCAGGCCATCGCAAGCTAGTGTCCTGGCTGGCACAGCGCGAGGTTGGCCAGATTGTCCTGGAGGCCTCTGGCGGCTATGAACAGCGGGTACTGGATGCGTTGTTCGACGCCGGCCACCGGATCGTGCGGGCCAATGCGCACCGCTGCCATGCGTTCGCCGCCGCCATCGGCCTGCCGGCAAAGACAGATCGTCTAGACGCGATCAATCTGGCTTGCATGGCCCACACGCTGGAGCTACGTCCCTACCACCCCACGGAGCCTTGGCGGCGACGGCTGCGCGAGTTTGTGCGTGCGCGACAGCAACTCGTGGAGCTGACAACAAGCGCGCACAACCAGTTGGAGCAGGTAACGGACACGCGCTTGCGCCGCGTGCTGCAGGCCAATATCGCGCAGATGAAAAAGACCTGTGTGCGATTGGAACAGCAGATTGCCGAGCAGGTCGGCCAGCAACCGCAGTTGGAAGCAATGCGCTCGTTCAAGGGCGTCGGGGCGACCCTGCAAGCGGTGATCGCCAGCTACCTGCCGGAGCTGGGCACCCTCGATGGGAAGACAATTGCCAAGCTGGTCGGCGTGGCTCCCATCGCCCATGACAGCGGACAGATGCGCGGCCTGCGCCGGATCCGCGGCGGGCGGATCGAGGTGCGCAACGTGCTGTACATGGCGTGCCTGTCTGCGATCCAGCACGAGCCGCGGATCCGGGAGTTTTATCGATCGCTGCGGGCACGCGGAAAGCCCGGCAAGGTCGCCATCGTGGCGGCGATGCGCAAGATGCTCGTCATCCTCAACGCGCGAGCACGAGACGCTCACGCCGCAGACGTCCAAACCGTCCCGACCTGAGTGACCATGATCTCGATGGATCCGCCGGCTGCTGACCAGCGGCCGGCGTTCCCGTGCCAGGCTTCCACAACGGTCAGAACCCCCTCCAACAACACAGTTGCTACACGGACGTACTTGCGGCGTGTCCCGCGAGGGTGGGCGGGCAAGGGCCCTGCAGCCGTGCAGCCGTGCAGCAGATCAGCCGGCCTGCAGTAGGCTGGCATGAAGTAGTTTTGTTAGCCACTCTAAGCCGACGCAGCCGCTATCATGCGGTGATGTCTTCTTCGTCCTCCCACTCGCTCTCGCTGCGCTGGCAATGCCTGCGCTTCGAGCAACTGAGCACCACGCAGCTGTATGCGCTGCTGCGGCTGCGCTCGGATGTGTTTGTGGTGGAGCAGCAGTGCGCGTATCCGGAGCTGGACGGCAAGGATATGTTGCCGGGCGTGTTGCATCTGCTCGGCAGCACTGACGACGCTGCGTTGGCCGCGTATCTGCGCGTATTGCCGCCCGGCGTGAGTTATCCCGAACCCAGTATCGGCCGGGTGGTCATTGCCGCCGCACAGCGTGGTCACGGCCTTGCGCATGCGCTGCTACGCGAAGGCTTGCGCGTGGTGCAGCAACACTGGCCGGCCAGCGCCGTGCAACTGGGTGCGCAATCGCACCTGCAAGCGTTCTACGCCGCACACGGTTTTACGCCATCTTCCGCCGTGTATCTGGAAGACGGCATTCCCCACATCGACATGCGGCGTCGCGCCGACGCCGCCACCCAGGAGCTTGCATGATCACCACCCCCGACTACCGCGCCCTGCTCCATACCGCCATCGCCGAAGCCCGCCAAGGCCTGGCCGAAGGCGGCATCCCGATCGGCGCTGCGCTGTATCACAACGACGGCCGTCTGCTCGGTTGCGGTCACAACCGTCGCGTGCAGGAAAACGACCCGTCCGTGCACGGCGAGACCGATGCCTTCCGCAAGGCCGGCCGCCAGCGCCGCTACAAGGACACCATCATGGTCACCACGCTGGCGCCGTGCTGGTACTGCAGCGGGCTGGTACGCCAGTTCAATATCGGCACGGTGGTGGTTGGCGAGTCGGTCACCTTCCAGGGCGGTGTGTCCTGGCTGCGCGAGCACGGCGTCAACGTCATCGACCTGCAAAGCCAGGAATGCATCGACCTGCTGGGCGGCTATATTTCCGCCAACCCCGACGTGTGGAACGAAGACATCGGCGAGGACTGATGCCAGCTGAGCAGACTGGACAGGGCCTGCCCGCACGCGTAAGCGCAGCGCACGCCGCGTTGCGCGTGCCATCGGCAAGCAATGTCTGGCACGCTCATCCGAGTCGATATCAATCAGGGTCTTTTGACGCGCCGGGCGCTAAGCTCGCGTTTTACCCGATGGATCATTGATGGCAGCGGCCAACGAACAGGTGTCCAGCACGTCCACTGCGCATTCCCTGCAGCTGGACATCGTCAGCCTGAGCGGTGCGTTGTGGAGCGGCGAAGTGCGCGAGGTGAGCCTTCCCGGAAGCGAGGGCCGCTTCGGCGTGATGGCACGGCACACGCCGCTGCTGACCATCCTGGCCGAAGGCATGCTGCATATCCACCCGGTCAGCGGCGAGCCGTTGCAGATCTATGTCTGCGGTGGCTACGTGGAAGTGCAGCCGGACAAGGTGTTCGTGCTCGCCGATCTGGCCGCACGCAGCGAAGATCTGGACCAGGCGCGCGCGGAAGCGGCGCGGGCTGCAGTCGCCTCGCCACTGGCCACCAGCCTGACCGACACCGCCTACGCGCAGGTGCACATGGAGTTACTGCATCGCTACAGCGCCAATCTGCGCCATGGCGCTTCCCGCTAACGATGGCACGCAGTCGCCGCGCCGCCTTGTGCATGCGCGCTGCAACCAGGCATGTCATGCGCTGCTGATTTCGATGCGCGATGCACGCAACGCAAAGGCCCGCCGAATCGGCGGGCCTTTGCGTTGCAAAACCCTGCATCCCTAGAGGATGTAGCGGCTCAGATCCGGATCCTGCACCAGCTCACCCAACTGCGCATCGACATACGCCGCGTCCACGCTGACGCTCTGTCCATCGCGATCCGGGGCTTCGTAGCTGAGCGTGTCCAGCAAGCGCTCCAGCACCGTGTGCAGACGACGCGCACCGATATTCTCCTGGCGCTCGTTGACCTGCGCGGCGATCTCGGCCAGCCGGTCAACCGCATCGGCACCGAAGGTCAGGTTCACGCCCTCGGTTTGCAACAAGGCTTCGTACTGCTTGATCAATGCCGCCTTGGGCTCGGTGAGGATGCGCACGAAATCGGCCTTGGTCAGTGCGGTCAACTCCACCCGGATCGGGAAACGGCCCTGCAATTCGGGAATCAGATCGCTGGGCTTGGCCAGATGGAACGCACCGGACGCAATGAACAAAATATGGTCGGTCTTGACCGTGCCGTACTTGGTCGACACGTTGGAGCCTTCCACTAGCGGCAGCAGATCGCGCTGCACACCTTCGCGACTGACATCGCCACCGGTCGAACCGGCTTCGCCACGCTTGGCGACCTTGTCGATTTCATCGATGAACACGATGCCGTGCTGCTCGCAGGCTTCGATCGCCGCCGCACGCACGTCGTCTTCGTTGACCAACTTGCCGGCCTCTTCTTCGATCAGCAGCGGGCGCGCGGCCTTGATGGTGAGTTTGCGCTTCTGCGACTTGCCGCTGCCCAGGTTGGAAAACATCTGCCGCAGCTGCTGGCCCATTTCTTCCATGCCCGGCGGGGTCATGATGTCCATGCTGGCGTTGACCGCAACTTCCAGTTCGATCTCGCGCTCGTCCAGCTCGCCATTGCGCAGCATGCGGCGAAACTTGATGCGGGTGTCGTTGTCTTGCGACGACGGCTCGTTACGCGCGGCCTCCGGGTCGAAACCAATCCCTGCGGCACGGCGCGGCAGCAGCGCATCCAGGATGCGGTCTTCGGCGCGCTCTTCGGCCTGATTGCGCACACGCACCTTGGCCTGCTCGCGATACAGCTTGACCGAGGTGTCGGCCAGGTCGCGAATGATCTGCTCCACGTCCTTGCCGACGTAGCCCACCTCGGTAAAGCGGGTGGCTTCCACCTTGACGAACGGCGCATTGGCCAATGTGGCCAGACGTCGCGCGATCTCGGTCTTGCCGACGCCGGTGGGGCCGATCATCAGGATGTTCTTGGGCATCACTTCGTTGCGCAGTTCTTCCGGCAACTGCATCCGGCGCCAGCGGTTGCGCAGCGCAATGGCGACCGCGCGCTTGGCGTCGTGCTGACCAACGATATGACGGTCGAGCTCCTGCACGATTTCGCGCGGAGTCATGGTTGAGGTATCAGGATTTGGCATTGGGAGAATCGAGAATAGGGAAAGGGGAATCGCAAGAGCAGGATTCAAAAGTCTGGGTCGTTGAAGTGGAGAGGAAGCCGCTGTTGCGATTCCCGATTCCCCAGTCCCGATTCACAGCTCCTCGACCACCACATTGCGATTGGTATAGATACAGATATCGCCAGCGATGTGGATCGCTTCGGTCGCGATGGTCTTGGCATCCAGTTCGGTGTGCGCCAACAGCGCGCGGGCGGCCGACAAGGCGTACGAACCACCCGAGCCGATGGCGATGATGCCGTCTTCCGGTTCGATCACATCGCCGGTGCCGCTGATGATCAGCGAGGTCTCTTTATCGGCGACCGCAAGCAGGGCTTCGAGCTTGCCCAGGCGGCGCTCGGTGCGCCAATCCTTGGCCAATTCCACCGCTGCGCGGGTCAGCTGGCCATGCTTGTCGAGCTTGGCTTCGAACAACTCGAACAAGGTGAACGCATCGGCGGCAGCGCCGGCAAAACCGGCCAGCACCTGACCCTCGCGGCCAAGCCTGCGCACCTTGCGCGCATTGCCCTTCATGACGGTATGGCCAAGCGTGACCTGGCCATCGCCGGCAACGGCGACATGCCCACCACGCCGGACCGAAATGATGGTGGTGGCGTGAACGATGTTGGGATTCTGGCTGGGGTCCATGGGTCCTCCGGGGGTTTCCAATGAGGTGGGGACGCCCCTGCCGGGTTCAAGCGCGCTGCGTCGATGCGCCGCATCGCGCATACCGACGCATGCCAAGGCGCGCCACAGCCTGTGCCTGGAGCGCCTGGCAACGCGTGCAATGAATCAACGGTACCGCCACTGCACGCATGCTTGCGCGCTACATCGGGCCCGCGTCATTCACGCCACACGATCCGCGCGGCACGCGTAACAGCCCTGGCGTGCGTGGTGCAGATGCACGTAGGCGATCTGCCGGTCATCCAGACATTGCCGCAACCATGCTGCGACCGCTTCCCCTTCGCATACCTCGGCGGTGACCAGATGGTCGCGATGATCGTAGCCACGCAGCGATATCAGCCGTGAACGGATCGCCAGCGGCACCGCATCGATTTCCAACTGCGCGGGCATCGCCGCAACGCGCACAAAGATCGGCCCGCTGGCGCGATAGGGCGCGTCGGCGGGCTGATGCAGGTAGGGCAACAACAGCAGCAGTTCGCCTGCAGCCGCATCCTGCAGGCTGACGCGGCATGGAAAGCCACGATCGGCATCGGCGACCACGCGCACCGCCTGGTGGCTTGCCAGCGCAGCATCGTCGAGGACGTGCAAATGGGAGAACAGGGCCGGATCGAGTCCGGTCAGACGAAACGCGGCCATGGCGATCTTCCAGGGAATGGAAGCGCAGGGTGACGCGCGTCTGCCGGACATGCTCGCCGTCTTCGGACACGACACACGTGCATGCGCTCTCGGCCAGTCCTGCAGATTACATGCCGAGCGCACTGATGCACACGCATCACCTGTCTGAGTCGCTCTCCCGGCTGTAACGAGGCCGCCAGCAGCCTTGCAACGACATGCCCGCCCTTGTTCGGCACGCTCGGCCGCTCACTCCGCAGCTTTCTTGCGCTTGGCACGCGGATGCGCGGCGTCGTAGACCTTGGCCAGATGCTGGAAATCCAGATGCGTGTAGATCTGCGTGGTGGCGATATCCGAGTGGCCGAGCAACTCCTGCACGCCGCGCAGATCGCCGGACGATTCGAGAATGTGGCTGGCAAAACTGTGCCGCAGCATATGCGGATGCACGTCCTTGAACATGCCCTGGCGTACCGCCAGTTGCTTGATGCGGATCTGTACCGCGCGTTGCGAAATCGCACCGCCCGCACGGCCGGGGAACACATGCGTTTCGGCACGCCCGCCGCTATCGCGCAGCCACGCGCGCAGTGCGGTGATCGCATGCGAACCTACCGGCACCAAGCGCTGCTTTTCGCCCTTGCCCAGCACCATCACCAGGCCGCTCTCCAGATCCAGATCGCGCCAGCGCAGCGCGCATAGCTCACTCAGGCGCAGCCCCGATGAGTAAAACAACTCCAGCAAGGCACGGTCGCGCAAGCCCAGCGGCGCATCGGTCGGGACTTCGACCAGGCGCACCGCTTCATCGGCATCCAATACCTGCGGCAATTTGCGCGGTGCCTTGGGCGCACGCATCGCTGCTGCCGGGCTGGCTGCAATGCGGCCATGCTTGAGCAGCCAGGCGTAATAGCTGCGGCATGCCGAGAGCCTGCGCTGCAGGCTCTTGGGCGACAGACCGCGTCGATGCTCGGCAGCGACGAACTGGCGCAACTGCGCGCTGGTGAGTTGTGCGCTGTCCAGCAGCGCAGCATCCAACGGCGCGCCATCTTCACTCTTTTGCTCGGCCGCCCAGCTCACCAACGCAGCCAGATCGCGCCGATAGGCATCCAACGTGTGCGCAGACACCTGCCGTTCGACCTGCAGATACGACAGGAAGTCTTCGACCGAAGACATCTTTAAATTCCTCGCTGCCGCGCCATCGGAGCAACCATCCACTGCAGGTCGCTCGCATCGGCGCGCCCTGCGGTGCGCATCATGCGTCGAAGCGTTGCAGTGCGACGCTCAACGATTCGCCCATCATGCGCAGAAATAGCGTTCCCATGCCGGGATAGAAGCGATTGGCATCGCTGCTGCCGACCGCGATCAGGCCGATGCCGGGCAGCGGCAGCAGCGCGGTCGATTGCACCTCGGCGGCTTGCTCGGCATACAGCAGCGCATGTTTTTCGGTCTGCAGGCGGCCGCAGATCGGCTCGCCGTCGCTCAGACAATCGCGGAACGGCGCCAAGCGCGCGTCATCGGCGGCGATGACCTGCAACCAGTCGGCGTCCAGGCCGGCGACCGGCGCCAGCAACACCAGTCGCACCAGTTCGCCATTGAAATCTTCTGCCAGCGAGGCCGCCATCGCCTTGAGCGTATCGGCCGCGCTGGTCTGACGCATCAGCGCCAGGGTCAGTTGATGCGTGCGCACCGCCAGGCGTTCGTTGTCCTGCGCATTGTGGCCAAGTTCGTGCAATCGCCGCGACAGCTCACGATTCTTGTCGCGCAGCACCTCCAGCTGATAGGTGGCCAGCGAGGCGGTCGGGCCGTCGTCGCGTGGTACCAGCAAACTCACCGCAAGATCCGGGAACTGTTTGAGGAAGGTCGGGTGGCGTCGCAACCACGTGGCCACTTCGTGCGCGCTGAATTTATCCACGCTCTCGCTCATCAGTTCCACTCTCCATCGAACACGAAAACGGCCGGGCCGGACATCACCACTTCCTGCTGATCGCCGGCCCAGCGGATGCGCAGCTCGCCACCAGGCAAGGACACCCGCACATCGCGTTCCACACGGCCGCGCTGCATCAGCACCACGGCCGCTGCGCACGCGCCACTGCCGCAGGCCAGGGTTTCGCCGACGCCGCGCTCGAACACGCGCAGGCGCACATGCGTGGGCTCGACGACTTGGACGAAACCAACGTTTACCGAATCGGGGAAGGCGGCATTCTGCTGCAACAACGCCCCAACGCGCTCCACCGGCGCCGCATCCACACGCCCCACCTCGATCACGGCGTGCGGGTTGCCCATCGACACCGCGCCAAAGCGCACGGTCTCGCCATGCACCGGCAGCGCGTATTCCTCACGCGCATGTGCAAAGCCGGCCAAGGGGATCTGCGTGGGCTCGAAGTGCGGCACGCCCATCGCCACCGCATAGGTGCCGGCGTGCAGACGCTGCACGCGGTGCGCGGTGAACGGGCTGTCGATGACGAAATCATCGCCCTGCGCCGTGCCATCGCGCACCAACCAGGCGGCGACACAGCGCGCGCCGTTGCCGCATTGGCGCGCGGCCGAGCCGTCCGAGTTCCAGATGCCGTAGGCGGCGACCGCCTCGCTGCTGCGTGGCGTTTCGATGGTCAGGATCTGGTCGCAGCCCACGCCGAAGTGGCGGTCGGCCAGGCGGGCGGCCAGCGCGGCATCCGGCGGTGGCGTGCCGTCGCGCAGGTCCAGCACCACGAAATCGTTGCCGGCGCCATGCATTTTGGTGAAACGCAGACGCTCGCTGCGACCGTCAGCGTTCATTGCCGCGGCTAGCGGGCTGGTCGGTGGTGGACGCGGGCTGGGTGTCGGTGTTCACCGGCGCAGGCGCCGGCGTCGACTCGTCCAGCGGTTGCGGCGCATCCGGCGGCTGCGGCACGGGCTGGGCTTCCACCGGCACCGGCTTCTGCGGCATCACCAGCGGGCCCTTGTTGCCGCAGGCGGCAAGCAGGACAAAGGTCGCACCAACCAGTGCGAGGCGAACGGATGGTCGGGACAGAATACTCATGCACCGAAGTATAGCCAGAACACCCTGACTGCCGTGCGCTCAGGGCGCGGTGGGCAAGGTACGCGGTGGCGGCTCGGGGCGCAGCCACAGCCAGATCGCCACCACCGCCATGCTGCCGATCGACAGGCATTTGACCCAGAACACCGGCACGCACCACAGCATGATGCCGGCGCAGACGGTCATGGTGAGCGTGGCCATCCATTTGGCCTTGCGACTGACTGCGCGATAGGTCTGCCATTCCACAATGGCCGGGCCGAAGCGCGGATGCGAGAGCAGCCAGTTGTGCAGACGCTCGGAGCCATGCGAGGCGGCCCAGGCGGAAATAAGAATGAAGACGGTGGTCGGCAACCCGGGCACGAAGATACCGACGATGCCGGTGGCCAGGCTGGCGTAGGCCAGCAACCACCAGGCCCAGCGGAATCGAGTCGGTCGCATCATGGGTAAATGATACGACCAGTGGGCGTTGAGGTGGTCAGCGCATCCCCCTTCTCCCACCGGGAGAAGGGGCCCGAAGGGCGGATGAGGGTACGTCTACACGCAGCAGCGGGAGATTCTCGCTCTTACGAATCCCAAATCCCGACTCCCCAATTCCCGCCCCTCAACCTACTTGACCCCAAGCTGATCCAGCACGAACGCATACGATTCGGCCGCCTCGCGGTAGCGACGGAAGCGGCCCGATTTGCCGCCGTGGCCGGCTTCCATGTTGGTGCGGAACACGATCGGCTGGGTGCCGATGTTGTCGTCGCGCAGTTTGGCGACCCATTTGGCCGGTTCCCAATACTGCACCTGCGAATCCCACAGACCGGTACCGACGAACATTGCCGGGTAGGCCTGTTTCCGCACGTTGTCGTACGGCGAGTACGACAGCATGTAGTCGTAATAGGCCTTGTTTTCCGGGTTTCCCCACTCGTCGTATTCGTTGGTAGTGAGCGGGATGCTGGCATCGAGCATGGTGGTGACCACGTCGACAAACGGCACCTGCGCGACCATCACGCGGTAGTCCTGCGGGGCCATATTGGCCACCGCGCCCATCAGCAGGCCACCGGCGCTGCCACCGGATGCGGCGACGCGATCCTTGGCTGCATAGCCCTGCGCAACCAACCCACGCGTGACATCGACGAAGTCGGTGAAGGTGTTCTTCTTGTGCAGCAACTTGCCGTCGTCGTACCACTGCCGGCCCATTTCCTGCCCGCCGCGGATGTGCGCGATGGCATACACCACGCCACGGTCCACCAGGCTGATTGCCGGCAGATTGAACGCCGGGTCCATCGACGCGCCGTAGCTGCCATAGGCGTACTGGAACAGCGCGGCAGTGCCGTCCTTGTTGAAACCCTGCTTGTAGACCAGCGACACCGGCACCTTGACGCCGTCGCGCGCGGTCACCCACACGCGCTCGGTGACGTACTTGCTGGGGTCGTAGCCGATCACCGGCTGCTGCTTGAGCAACTTGCGCTCGCCGGTCTGCGTATTGAGCTCGTACGTCGTTGCCGGTGTGGTCAGCGAGGTGTAGCTGTAACGCAACCAGGCCGTGTCAGGCTCGGAATTGATCGCCAGGCCCATCGAGTAAGCAGGTTCATCTGCCTTGACGTACTCATGGCTGCCATCGCGCTTGAGCAGGCGTACGCGTTCCAGACCACCGGAGCGCTCTTCGATCGCCGTAAAGCCATCGAACAGCTCGAAGTTTTCGATGTAGACGTTGTCGTCGTGCGCCACCCAATCGGTCCACTGCTTGCGCGTGGTCGCATCGGTAGGCGCAGTCACCAGCTTGAAGTTCTTGGCGCCATCGGCATTGGTGCGGATCACCCAGCGGCCGTCGAAATGCTCGGGGTGATATTCGACATCGCGCTCGCGCCTGGCCAGTACGGTGAAGCGCTCGGGCTTGTCGGCCGGTGCGTAGCGCGATTCGGACGACACTGTGCTCTCCACGCCGATCACGATGTACTTGTCGTCGCGGGTGCGGCCGATGCCCATGTAGAAGCTGTCATCCTTCTCTTCATAGACCAGCACGTCGCTCTTGGACGGCGTGCCCAGCACGTGCTTCTTCACCCGCACGGTGAGCAGCGTTTCCGGATCGTTTTCGATATAGAACAGGGTCTTGTTGTCGTCGGCCCAGACCACGTTCGCGGCGACACCTTCCACGGTGTCCGGGTAGATCTCGCCGGTGTCCAGATTCTTGAAACGGATCGTGTACTGGCGACGGCCCACCGCATCGTCGGCCCAGGCCAGGATGCGATTGTCCTGACTGACTTCCGCATCGCCGACACTGAAATAGCCCTTGCCTGCGGCCATCTGGTTGACGTCGAGCAGAATCTCTTCCGGCGCCTCCATGCTGCCCTTGCGGCGCGCCTGGATCGGGTAATCCTTGCCGGCTTCGAAACGGGTGTAATACCAGTAGCCACGTGCGCGATACGGCACGCTGGCGTCGTCCTGCTTGATGCGCCCGACGATCTCGGTATACAGCGTGTCTTCCAGCGGCTTCAGCGGCGCCATCACCTTGTCGGTGTAGGCGTTCTCGGCGTTGAGGTAGGCCAGCATCGCCTTGTCTTCGCGCTTGTCGTCGCGCAACCAGTAGTAATCGTCGTTGCGGATGGCTCCGAACGGGGCCTTGACCACATGCGGGTGCTTGGCCACGTCCGGCGGCGACGGGAGAGCTGCGAAGGCGGAAGGAACAGAGGTGGTCATCAGGCTGGCGATCAAAAGAGTCAGGACAGACTTCATCAGATTGGGGTCCGTTGGATGAACGCAATGCCATCCCAGCGCCCGAGTGTAGAAGAGACCGGCGCGCAGCGTCATGTGCCAGGAGTCTGGTGCCGCGCGCGATAGCGAAGTTGCGACGTCCGGGATCAGGATGATCGTGTGTGGCCTGCGGCAGGCCGGGCAGCGACCGCTAGAACCCGATGGCCTTGCGTGTCTGCGCGCAAGGACTACGTTCGCATTCGGCGGGCACGCACCTGGTCCCGATGGTTATCCATGGTGACGCACACACCCGAACGCGCGGTGATCTTTGCCGCGCGGTAACAAAACCTGTGCAATGACTGGTCTACCATCCTGCCGATGGATACCACCCCTCCGCACTCCTCCGGTTATAGCCGTCGCAGTCAGGACATCGCGCCGTTCCATGTGATGTCGCTGCTGGCGCGCGCCAACGCGCTCGAACAGGCCGGCCACGATGTGATCCACCTGGAAATCGGCGAACCGGATTTCACCACCGCCGCACCGATCGTTGCCGCCGGACAGGCCGCATTGGCCGCCGGGCACACCCGCTACACCGCCGCACGCGGCCTTCCTGCACTACGCGCAGCCATCGCTGGGTTTTATGCGCAGCGCTATGGCTGCGACATCGATCCGGAACGCATCCTGGTCACGCCCGGCGGTTCCGGCGCCTTGCTGCTTGCCAGCAGTCTGTTGGTCGACCCGAACAAACACTGGCTGCTCGCCGACCCCGGCTATCCGTGCAACCGTCACTTTCTGCGCCTGGTCGAAGGCGCCGCACAACTGGTGCCGGTCGGCGCGGACACCGATTACCAACTGACGCCCGGCCTGGTGGACGCCTGCTGGAATGCCGATAGCGTCGGCGCCCTGGTCGCCTCGCCGGCGAACCCCACCGGCAGTGTGCTGTCGCGCGCGCAACTGGCGGCGTTGTCGCAGGCATTGCATGCGCGTGGCGGCCACTTTGTAGTGGATGAGATCTATCACGGCCTGACCTATGGCCTGGATGCGCACAGCGTGCTGGAAGTAGACGACGACGCCTACGTGTTGAACAGTTTCTCCAAGTATTTCGGCATGACCGGCTGGCGCCTGGGCTGGCTGATCGCCCCACCCAGGGCGGTGCCCGAGCTGGAGAAGCTCGCGCAGAATCTCTACATCAGCGCCTCCACCATCGCCCAGCACGCCGCCTTGGCCTGTTTTACGCCAGACAGCATCGCCATCTTCGAAGCCCGCCGTGCCGAGTTCCAGCAACGTCGCGATTATTTACTGCCTGCCTTGCGCGCATTGGGCTTCAAGATCGACGTCGAGCCGCAAGGCGCGTTTTATCTGTACGCCGATATCAGCGCATTCTCCGACGATGCCCAGACCTTCTGCGCGCATTTCCTGGAAACCGAACATGTCGCCTTCACCCCCGGCATCGACTTCGGCTTTCATCGCGCCAATCAACACGTCCGTATTGCGTATACCCAGAGCCTGCCGCGCCTTGAGCAGGCGGTAGAGCGGATTGCGCGTGGTTTGCAGCATCTTTGATTTCGCGATACGCGGTTAGCACGGTTCATCTACGCAACTGCGTTTAGAGCGGCAGAAGCACACTCATTGCGGTCGATATAAACAGCCGTCGCTGCCGTTTTTTCCTGCCTCTGCGCTTTTTCTTTTTCTTTGCGCTTCTGCTCTGGCTACTGGCTTGTGCCTCCGCTCGCCCTAGAGCGAGCCGAGCACCGCAGACACGCGTGGCCGAAGAGGCGCCCTGTCTGAGCGTAGCGCGTTTGGGCGCCGTGCCGCGCGTGGCGAGGAGCGCAGGGCACCGGTGCGGCTGTATCGCACCGGATCGCGTCAGGCGACATGGTTTTGGTTACTTTTGCCGAAACAAAAGTAACCCGCGCCGCAAGGCGCGGAAGCCTTGGCCTTGGCCTTGGCTTTGGATTTGTCTCGAGCTTCTGTTCGAGACTCTACTTCCGCAGTTGCTTCATTGAGCAAGCATCAACTATCGCGTGCAAACCGTACCCTCATCCGCCCTTCGGGCAGCTTCTCCCGCAGGGAGAAGGAAGCATAAAAAAGCCCTGAGCCAATCGACCCAGGGCTTTCTTCAGAGCAACACACACCGAAAGCAACTCGACTTACAGAACCACTTCCGGCCGGCGCCTCAATCGACCAAGCGCTCCCACAGGAAGCTGTAGGCCAGCGCCGCCATATGCGCCGCCTGCGCATTGTTGGCCGCACCGCCGTGGCCGCCCTCGATGTTTTCGTAGTAGGTCACGTCCTTGCCGGCCTCGATCATCTTGGCGGCCATCTTGCGTGCGTGGCCCGGATGCACCCGGTCATCGCGGGTGGAGGTGAGGAAGATCACCGGCGGATAGGTCTTCTTCGGATCGAACAGGTGATACGGCGAGAAGGTCTGGATGAATTTCCAGTCGTCGGTGTCCGGGTTGCCGTATTCGGCCATCCACGAGGCGCCGGCCAGCAGATGGCTGTAGCGCTTCATGTCCAGCAACGGCACCTGCACCAGCACCGCACCGAACAGCTCCGGATACTGGGTGAGCATGTTGCCGGTCATCAGGCCGCCGTTGCTGCCGCCCTGCACGCCCAGATGCCTGGTCGAGGTGATCTTGCGCGTCACCAGGTCCTTGGCCACCGCGGCCATGTCTTCGTAGGCCTTGTGGCGGTTCTGCTTGAGCGCGGCCTGGTGCCAGCGCGGGCCGTATTCGCCACCGCCGCGGATGTTGGCCACCACGTAGACGCCGCCCTTTTCCAGCCAGGCGCGGCCCAATCCGCCGGAATAGTTCGGCGTCATCGAGATTTCGAAACCGCCGTAGCCGTACAGCAGCGTCGGTGCACTGCCGTCGAGTTTCAGGTCCTTGGGACGCACCAGGAAATACGGCACGCGGGTGCCGTCCTTGCTGGTGGCAAAGTGCTGTTCGATGCTGTCCTTGCCGGCATCGAAGAACGCCGGCATGGTCTTGAGCGGTTGCGGCGCGCTGCCCACCTCCACCCACGACAAGGTGGTGGGAGTCAGATAATCGGTGACGGTCAACCACAGCGCGTCGCTGTCGTCGCTGTCCACCGCGCTGACATCGACCGTGCCGAACGCCGGCGCACCGACGAAGGCGCTCTTCTTCCAGCCATCCTGCGAGGGGGTGACCACGCTCAGGCGATTCTTGACGTCTTCCAGCACGTTCAACACCAGGTCCGACCTGGTCCAGGCGATGCCGGCCAGCGAGGTGGTATCGGTAGGCTCGAACAGCACATCGAAGTTGCGCTTGCCCGCCATGAAGTCGTCAAACCGCGTCGCCAGCAACGAGCCGGCCTTGTAGGTCTTGCCGCCCACCGTCCACGGATCGCGCAGTTCCAGCGTCAACCATTGCCGCTTGACCGCCTTGCTGGCCGAGTTGGGCGCATCCACCTTGACCAGCTTGCCGTCGGCACCCTTGAAATACAGCTCTTCGTTGTAGAAGGCCAGCGTGCGGCTGACAAAATCGCGCTCGAATCCGGGCGTGTCGTCGTGCATCGCGGCGATGTACATATCGGTGGGCTTGCCTTCGTACACCACCGTGGCCGCGCTCAGCGGCGTGCCGCGCTTCCACTGCTTGGCGATGCGCGGGTAGCCGGAGCTGGTCAGCGCGCCGGGGCCGAAATCGGTGTAGACGTAGACGGTGTCCTTGTCGACCCAGCCCAGCCCGCCCTTGGCCTCCGGACGGAAGAAGCCGTCCTTGACCCACTGCTTGCCGGCCAGATCGAACTCGCGCGTGACATCGGCATCGGCACCGCCGCGCGACAGCGCGATCAGGCAGCGTCGGTAATCCGGGCGGAGGCAGTCGGCGCCATGCCAGACCCAGTTCTCGCCTTCGGCCTTGTTGAGCGCATCCAGATCCAGCACGGTTTCCCACTTGGGCGCCGGCTTGCGGTACTCGTCCAGCGTGGTGCGCCGCCACAGGCCGCGCTCGTGCTGCTTGTCCTTCCAGAAGTTGTAGTAGTACTCGCCAATCTTCTGCACGCCCGGAATCTTGGCATCCGAATCCAGCACTTCGCGGATGCTGGTTTCCATCAGCTTGAAGTCCGGCGTGGCGGCCAGGCGCGCTTCGGTTTTGGCGTTCTGGGCTTTGACCCAGTCCAGCGGTTTGGCGCCGGTGACGTCCTCCAGCCAGGCGTAGGGATCGTTGGACACGGCGGTTTCCTCTGCAGAGACGGCGCCAGCGGTGATCAGGCCGGCAACCAGGCAGATCAAGGCGAATTTGGACATGAAGTTTCCGGGAGAACGAGCGGACGGCCGGACCGTAGCACAGCCCTCCGCCCGCCCGACCCTGCCGAAGGTCAGGCCGCGCGCGCCTGTGGCGCGGTTCGTGAAGCGGTACGCCGACGCTGTGCCTGTGGCCCGCGCCGACGTGGCGCAGCACGTCGACCGGGCCGCGACAGGGTCGGCAACGCGAACCGGTGCAGGCTCCACCAGGCCAGCATCGGCATGCCGACCAGCCAGAGCGGCAGCCAGCCGATCCACTCGCTGTGGCCGCGCGCGGCCGGCCACACCAGCACCAGGGCCAGCCCGGCCAGGGCAATCTGCCGGACCGGGCGCAGCACGCGCGGGTCGGGACGTTCGGAACGAGCGATAGGACGATGCGACATGGCGGCACTCCGTGGCAGGTAAGGATCACAACAGGCCGGCAGGATTGCCTGCGTCCATCTCACCGACTGCGACCTGGGCGCAGCGCGGCGGAGACGGCTGCGATCGCCGCCACCAATCCAGGCACCTGCGCCTACCGCTCAGGCGAGCAAAACGCAGCCACCGACGCCAGACACGACCGTTGACGCGAACTTGCCCCCTGCATGAGGTAGTGTGCTGACCCAACCGCCCCTTTCGTGATGTTGCGATGCGCCTGACCGTTTCGATCGCCCTCGCTTTCCTGCTCGTCCTCGGCCTGCCCGTGGCGCATGCAAAGGACACACCGACCAACGAACCAGCGGTCGATCTGTCCAAGATCATGGGCACCTGGTACGTGATTGCGCGCATGCCCAACCCGGTGGAACGCGGACATGTCACCAGCCGCGACGAGTACACCCTGGTGGAAGACGGCAAGGTGGCGGTGCGCTATCTGTATCGCGACGGTTTCGGCGAGCCGGAAAAAGAAGTCAGCGCACGCGCCTCGGTAGACGCAGAGAGCGGCAACCGCGACTGGCGGGTGTGGTTCTACAAGGTCATCCCGGCCAAGCAACGCATCCTGGAAATCGCACCGGACGGTTCCTGGATGCTGATCTCCTACCCCGGCCGCGACCTGGCCTGGATCTTCGCGCGCAAGCCGGACATGAGCCGCAACCAGTACCGCAAGCTGGTCGACAAGATGCGCGACGATTATTCGATCTACACCGACAAGCTCAAACGCGTACCGCAATTGCGCGAGCAGGTGGACCGTCTGGGCTTCGAAGTGCCGAACAAGCGCTGAGTTCACGCGTAGGGCGGTGGTTTCTGCACGCCGTCCGCTACCGCTTGACGAGTGCGCGTTACGTCCTGCGCGCCACGCTCAGTCGTAGTTGCTCAGCGCCAGCGACAGCAGCGCCTTGGCCTGTTCGCGCAATGACACCGGCTCGACGATTTCCGCATCCGAGCCGTAGTGCAGCACGTCCATCAGCAGTTCGCGTGAGTTGCTGTACGGCACTTTGAGCTCGTAACGGCCGTCGGGCAGAAAGCGCCCCTGCTGCTTGGAATGCCAGTGCTCGTCGGCGACCCAGCGCGCGGCCTTGGCGCTGAAGGCGATCGTCGCCCAGCCTTTTGGCGCACCCGAAAAAATCCCGTAGCTGGCCGCCAACTGCTCGTCCAGCTCGCTGTCGGGCACATCGCGCGGCACGGTTTCGAGCAGGCGCGCGTGATTGATGCGGTCCACTGCAAAACTGCGTACGCCGTCGCGGCCGTGATCCCAGGCGTCCAGATACCAATTGTCGCGGTAATGGGTGATGCGCTGCGGGGAGACGATGCGCTTGGTCGATTCGTCGGTGGAGCGTGCGCGGTAGTCGAAGCTCAGCTGCTTGCGCTCCAGCACGCCAGAGGCCACGGTGCGGAAGCTCGCCTCGTCCAGCTTGCGCCCGCGGTGCGGAATCACCCGTACCCGATCCACCGGCCATTGCGAGACACCGGCCTGGGCAGCCAGCAACCCTTCGATGCGTTGCTGCAACGGCGCCAGCATCGACGACAGCACCCCGCCGCCGGTGCGTGCGAGCAATTGCTGCGAGGCCAGCAGGGCGTGCAATTCTTCCGAACTCAACCACAGCCCGGGCAACTCGAAGCGGTCGCTTTCGCCGGACAGATAGCGGAAGCCGGATTCGCCATCGCCTTCCACCGGCGCCATCAGTGCATCGCGCAGAAAGGCAAGATCGCGATACACGGTTGCGCGGGAACAGCTCAGCTCATCCTGCAGCCGCGCCACCGTGACCGGGTAGCGCGCCGACTTGAGCAAGCGATGCAGGGAGTTGATGCGTTCGTAGCGGTCCATGCGTGGATTATGTCCGAGTCTTTGCGCGGCAGGGTGAGCGCGGATGGGCAGAAGCGACAATGGCGGGCCGACCGCATGCGCAGACCCGCGCAGGGCCGGCCTTGCTGCGGTGTTGCATCGCTCCTGCAAGTGACACTCGCGATAGTGGCACGCTCGATCGCCGTGCGCCTGCTCGGGGTGCGCCGGCCTGGCCAGATCAGGCCAATCGGGCGCCATCGGCGACAACCGACCGAACCGCCAATGAAGCGCGGCGTTCACCTAGTCATGACGCAGCCGCCCAGTCCGTTATCATGAAATCGCTTCCACCCTCTTTCGCCCCTGCCTTCCAAAGCGAGCCGCCCATGCCCCGCCGTGCCCCGTTGTCTGCCCTGCTGCCGCTGTTGTTGATCACGCCTACCGTCTGGGCCCAGGCAGTCGCACCGGCGCCGGTGGACCCCGCCGCCGCTGTGATGCCGTCGCCGTGGAGCGGGAGCAGTGGCGAGCTCGGCTATGCCGCCGCCCATGGCAACAGCACCACCGACAGCCTCAATGGCCGGGTCCGCTTGCGCTATACCGACGGCGACTGGATCCACAGCCTGGACGCCACCGCGTTGCGTTCCAGCTCCGAGTACACCAACACCAACGACGACGGCAGCACCGAACGCGAGCGCCAGACCACCGCCGAGCGCTACACCGGCAGCGTGGGCAGTGCATTGCAGTTGGGCGAACACCGCCAGCTCACCGCCACCGGCCGTTACGAACACGACGACTTCGCCACCTACGATCGCCTGGCCACCTTCGGTATCGGTTACGGCACGCGGCTGATCAACGCCGACCGTTTTTATCTGGATGCACAGGTGGGCCCGGGTATCCGCCGCGCGCACAACAGCGACGAAGATCGCAACGAGACCGGCCTGATCGGGCGCGGCCTGTTCGATCTCAAATACACCGTCACCGACAACACCGACCTGATCAACACGCTGCTGGTGGAATCTGGCGAGTACAACACTTACGCGCAGAACGATTTCGGCGTGCAGGTCAGCATGAACTCGCACTTTGCGCTCAAGGCCGCGTGGCAGATGCGCCACAACAGCGAGGTCAGCGAAGGCGACAAGAAGACCGACACGCTGACCACGGTCAACCTGGTCTACACGTTCAAGTAAGCCACCGCGAAGGTAGGAGCGGCCTTGGCCGCGAGGGCTTTCTCGGTAATGCCTGAGGCTTTATCGGTAACGCCTCTCGCGGCCAGGGCCGCTCCTACGAAGGGCGGGCGCTGCGTGAGGGCGGGCATTGCTTGTTTGGCGGCAAGGTCTGGACTTGCACTTGCCGCCGCGTTGCTGCGGGCCGCGTTACAGGTCGAGGCAGCGTTGCGTTACAGCTCCGCCAACAACTGCGCGGCGCCCTTGTCGAACAGGCCTTGCGCGACCAGGCGGCCGAGTGCTTCGGTGTCCTCGGCGCTGCCGTGCGCCTGCGCGTGGATCAGGCGTCCGTCGCTGGCGCTGCCGACCATGCCCTGCAGAAATAACCCGTCGCCTTCCCAGCGCGCGAACGCGGCCACCGGCACATGACAGCTGCCGTGCAGCGCGCGATTCATGGCACGCTCGGCCTCAACGCAGGCGCGGGTGCGGCCGGCATCCAGCACCGCCAGCAGGCCGTGGATGTGCGCATCGTCGCCGCGGCATTCCACCGCCACTGCGCCCTGGGCAGGTGCCGGCAACCACTCCGGCACGTCCAGCCGTGCGGTGATGCGCGCATCGAACCCGAGCCGCTGCAAACCGGCGCAGGCCAGCACGATGGCGTCGTAACCGCCGTTATCGAGTTTGGCCAGGCGGGTGTTGACGTTGCCGCGCAGGTCGATCAGTTCCAGATCCGGGCGCGCGGCGCGCAGCTGCGCCTGGCGACGCAGCGACGAGGTGCCCACGCGCGCGCCCAGCGGCAGCGCCTGCACGGTGGCGTAAAGGTTGGACACCAGCGCATCGGCCGCATCGCCGCGCTCCATGATCGCCGGCAGCACGAACGGCGCGTCCAGTTCCATTGGCACGTCCTTGAGCGAATGCACCGCGCAATCGGCCTCACCGCGCAGCATCGCCAGCTCCAGTTCCTTGAGGAACAGGCCCTTGCCGCCGATCGCGGCCAGCGAGCGGTCCAGCACTTCGTCGCCGCGGGTACTCATCGGCACCAGCACGACCTCCAGCCCGGGATGGTGCCGACGCAGCGCGGTGGCGACGTGTTCGCTCTGCCAAAGGGCGAGCGGGCTCTTGCGGGTGGCGATGCGGAGCGTGGTCATCCCGCCATTATCCCGGACCGGGCGCGTAACGCCTACCTGGAGCGCAAGCGGGCACCACGCGGCACCCGCGTCGCTGACGGCCAACGGATTTCATCACACGCGGCATGGCGCGCCCTAACGCAATTGCTCGCGCAGGCTGGCCACGCAGCGGCGGCTCACTTCCAGGGGTTGCGGCACATTGCGCAGCACTGCGTGCACCTGGCCATCGCCGCTGCGGCGCAGTTCCACCAGCTCGGCGCGCGCGACCAGGCAATTGCGGTGGATGCGCACCAGGCGGTCGGCGAATTCGTCTTCCAGCGATTTGAGCGACTCTTCGATCAGGTCCTCGCCACGGGTGTGGTGGACGATGACGTACTTTTCTTCGGCCTGCAGATAGCGGATGTCGCCGATGGCGATCAGCCGCAGACTGCCGCGCAGGCGTGCGCACAAATGCGTGCGTAGCGGTGGCGGGGTGGCGCTGGGCGCGCGCCCGGCCAGAAAGGTCGCCACCTTGTCCAGCGCGGCGGCCAGACGTTCCGGGCGCACCGGCTTCATCAGATAATCCAGTGCGGCGGCGTCGAAGGCCGACAGCGCGTGCTGGTCGTAGGCGGTGCAGAACACCACCGCCGGCGGTTGCTGGCCTTGGCGCAGCAGGCGCGCGGTTTCCAGGCCGTCGACGCCGGGCATGGCGATGTCCAGCAGCACCAGATCCGGATGCAGGTGCTGGCATTGCTGCAGCACCTGCTGGCCGTTTTCGGCCTCGCCGATCACCTCGACGTGCGGATGTTCGCCCAGCAGCATGCGCAGGCGCTCGCGCGCCAGCGGCTCGTCATCGGCGATCAGCACCCGCACTTGCGTGGCCGTCATGGACTCCCCCTCGCTGCCGTGACTTTCCCCTCACGGCAGCGGCAATGTGATCTCACAGGCATAGTAGCCCTCAGTCCAGCTGGCCGCCATCCGTGCTCCGGCCCCGAACTGAAACGCCAGCCGGTGCGAGATGCTGGCCTGGGCGTGCCCGGCGCCGGCAAGCAGCGGCAACTGGGTGCCCGGCTGCGGAGCCGGATTGACGATGCGGATCTGCAACTGGTTGCCGCGCTGGCGCAACGACAGGTACAGCGTGCCGCCCTCGGGCAGGCGCGAAATTCCGTGCAATACCGCGTTTTCCACCAGCGGCTGCAGCACCAGGCGCGGCATCGGCAATTCCCACGGCAAGGGTTCCTGGCGATGCCAGCGCACCTGCAGGCGTTCGCCCAGGCGCAGCGATTCGATCGCCAGATAGCGCTCGGCCAGTTCGCATTCGGCGCGCAAGGTGGACAGGCCTTCGCCGGCACCGAGCGCGGCGCGGAACAGATCCGACAGATCCAGCACCGCCTGCTCGGCCACCACCGGGTCGCGCCGCAACAGGCTGGCGATCAGATTCATGCTGTTGAACAGGAAATGCGGGCGGATGCGCGCCTGCAAGGCATCGGCCTGCGCGCGCGCATTGGCCTGCACCTGCGCTTCCCAGCGGTCGCTGACATAGAAGTAGCGCAGCGCCAGCGCGGTGATCAGCACCACCGTGGCCGCACTACCGAGGGTGAACCGCCAGAAGCCCACCAGCGGCCCCAATGGCGCCTGCCCGAGTACCGCATACAGGCCGTGCACAATGCCGGCGCCGAGCATCGCCACGACGGCGGCGATCGATAACGCAGTCAAGCCGCCCAGCTTGGGCGGCAGCCGCGACAGGCTGGGCCGCAAGACGCATAGCAGCACGGTGACAGCCAGCGCCAACCACAACGCCAGACCGCTGGCCGACACGAAACGCGACAGCGTGATGCTGCGCGCCGCACCGGCATCGGGCACCAGCGTCACCACCAGCACCACCAGCTCGGCCAGCCCCAGCATCGCGCCCAATCGTGGCAGCCGGCACAGGTCCGGCATCCAGGCGATCTGTGGCGCGCGCGGGGCCATGGATCAGACGGCGGTGAAGCGCGCCTGCATCCAGTTGCGCAGCGCCTCGATCTCTTCCAGGCAGACCTGATGGCCCATCGGGTAGGTGTGCCACTCCAGTTCAAAACCAAGCGTGCGCAAGGTCTGTGCGCTCTGCTCGCCGGCACCGAACGGCACCACCGGGTCGGCGCTGCCATGCGCCATGAACACCGGTTGGCGACTGGCAGCCGGCTGCACCTGGCTGGCGGCGGCTGTGGGGTCGGGCAGATAGGTCGACAGGGCGATCAGCCCGGCCAGCGCAACGCTGCGCTGCAGACCGACCGCCAGGGTCACTGCGCCACCTTGCGAGAAGCCGGCCAGCAGGATGCGCTCGGGGGCGATGCCGCGGGTCTGCTCATGGGCGATCAACGCCTCGATCTGGGCCACCGATTCGGCGATGCCGGCCTTGTCGGCACGATGTGCGAAATCCATGCCGACGATGTCGTACCAACCGCGCATGCGCACGCCGTTGTTGATGGTGATCGGGCGGATTGGCGCATGCGGGAACACGAAGCGCAGCGCCGGCCAGTGCGGGCGCACCAGTTCCGGCACCATCGGGGCGAAGTCGCTGCCATCGGCACCCAGGCCGTGCAGCCACAGCACGGTCCACTGCGGGTTCGGTCCGGTCTCGCGTTCGATCACTTCCAACATCGTCCAGCTCCGCTTGCGGGCTGGGCATTATGCCTTGCGACATCGGCCGGCCCGATCACGCAGCGGGCAAGCCTCGCGTGGCGATCGGTCCGGGCGTGGCTGGCGCGGCCTGCCAGGCACGACCCGCAGGCGCGGCAGGCCGCGCGCAGCGTGCCGCGCTCAGATCAGGGAGGGCTCCAGCGCAGCGGCGCGGCGCAGTTCGGCCGCACGCACCAGCACCTTGGGCGGGTCGAGTTCTTCGGGAATGCAGAAGATGCCGGCACGCCGCAGACCCAGGCCGGTGCGGCGCAACGAGGTCAGTGCCACCACCGGTATGGACAAGGCCATACCGATGATCACCGGCGCCATCCAGGCCGCCAGCGACGGCGAGACCACGTAGGCCATCGAGCCCATGAACAGGCCGAAGATGGTCAGCCCGCCGTAGCTGCGCAGCAGCGCCGGCCACGCCAGCTTGCCGTCGTCGCGCACCTGTGCGTCCCACCCCGAATCCTTGCCTGCCAGCACTTCGAACACGCCGCGCGACTGCAGATACATCACCACCGGCGCCATCAGGGCCGCCAACACGGTTTCCAGCAGGATGCTCAGCATGGCGCGAAACGCACCGCCGCAGGCACGCAGTTCGCGCGGGTTGAGCAGCAGTGCGATATAGCCCAGCAGCTTGGGCGCAAGCAGCACGAACATGGTGCAGGCGAAGATCCAGATCGCGTTGCCTTCGCTGCTGCCGTGCCAATAGCGCGCCGGCGAGAACGGCAGGCCCTGGGCCAGGTCGATGCCGGCCCCGGCCAGCGGAATGCCGATGCCGATCAGCATCAACATGCCCCACATCGGCGCGGTGAAGTAATGCCCGATGCCGATCAGCATGTGCATGCGGCTGATCCAGTGCAGCCCCTTGGCGCCGACGACCTTGGCGTGCTGCAGATTGCCCTGGCACCAGCGACGGTCGCGGATCAGCAGGTCGGTCAGCGTGGGCGGGCCTTCCTCGTAGCTGCCCTGCAGGTACGGCACCATGTGCATGGCCCAGCCGCCGCGCCGCATCAGCGCCGCCTCGACAAAATCGTGGCTGAGCACATGCCCGCCGAACGGCTTGCGCCCGCGCAGCGCCGGCAGGCCGGCGTGATCGGCAAAGGCCTGGGTGCGGATGATGGCGTTGTGGCCCCAGTAATTGCTCTCGGCGCCATGCCACCAGGCCACGCCGAAGGCAATGATGGGCCCGTACACGCGCCCACCGAACTGCTGCATGCGGGCGAAAAGGGTCTGCCCGTTGACCACCGCCGGCAGGGTCTGGATCAGCCCCACATCCGGGTTGTTTTCCATGCCGGCGACCAGCCGCACGATGGTGTCGCCGGTCATCACGCTGTCGGCGTCCAGGATCAGCATCTGCGGGTAGCTGCCGCCGAAACGCCGCACCCAGTCGGCCACGTTACCGGCCTTGCGCGCGGCGTTGTCGGCGCGGCGGCGGTAGAAGATGCGCCCATGCCCGTCGACGCGATCGCACAGCTCGTTGTAGACCAGTTCTTCGGCAGCGCCGATGTGTTCGCGGGTGGTGTCGCTGAGCACGAAGAAGTCGAAATGTTCCAGCTGGCCGGTCTCGGCCACCGATTCGTAGATCGCCTGCAGGCCGGCCAGCAGCCGGCGTGGGTCTTCGTTGTAGGTGGGCATCAGCAACGCAGTGCGCGTGTGCAATGTCGGCAGCGGCGCATCCGGGTCGATGCCGAGCTTGCGTCCGGCGCGCGCCACCACGGTGACAAAGCCGGCCACCGCGCTGGCGAAGGACATCGCGATCCAGGCGAACAACAGTATGAACAGCCCGAGCAGGCAGCCTTCCAGCACGCTGATGCCGCCGGGCCACAGCACGCTGAGCATCACCCACACCGCCACGGCAGTAGTGGCGAAGGTGCCGCCGATCAGATAGAAACGCCGCACGCCGATACCCACCGGCGCAGTACGCTGATGCGGCACCTGCAGGCTGCCTTTGCGCAGGTCTTGTTCGGGCATCGCCAGCGGCGCTTCGGGCGGCAGCGTGGGCTGGCCGGCGTCGAGGGCGGAGATGGAGGGAAATTCGGTAGGTGCGGGAGAAGAAGTCACAATGCCGTCCATCAAGGCTGCCCGCCGCGCGAAGGCGACAGCGCGAGCTGAAACGGGAGATCCATCCCCGCCATGTAAAATGCCGTTGCCACACGCACCGTGTCGTGGGCGAGCCCGACGGTGTGCGACCACGTCGCAGGTTTGGCAGCTCTAAGACCACTCCGATGCACAAGCTCTCCTGGCTGCAACTTCACGTCGCGGCTCATCCTAAAGAATCGATCGTTAAGGAAGCGAAGGCCGCTTTCTGTCGTCTTCGCCCCACCCGACGAGGACAGCGCGGCAGACTACGCCGCAGCGACCGAACACAACCCCAACAGATTGCAGCCTGACGCGCGCGCTGTCACGGGCGGCGAACCACGCTGTCGTGTAAGACAACTGCAAGTGATGTGCCAGGAAGTGCAATCGGTTGCATCGCCAGTGTGCTGACGCTGGCGATCGCGGCGATGACGCTGACTGGAACTGAAGGCAGCGTGCGCGTCATGGTGTATCGGAATCAGCGATGTGGGTCCTGCACCAATTTCAATGCAGGCCACGAAAGGTGCGTTCTGCGCAAACTCATCACTTCAAGACAACTGGATTGCGAGTCGTTGCGTCGTTCAGATGCGATCAAAAGCTTGGTTAGTCGAGCGCGCGGTGCCCTCACCGCTCGCGGGACACGCCGTGAACCCATCCCTGAAGTGACCCCCGGAAGTTGGACACTCCGTCCAACTCCGAGGATTTCATGCACAGATATGACGCTCGCTTCAAACTTCAGGTCGCCAAGGAGGCCTGCAAGACCTCCATCTCGGTCAAGGCGGTGGCTCGCCGTCATGGTCTGGAGTTCTCCACGGTCAGGCGTTGGGCAGCGACCTATCAGTTGCACGGTTGGCGCGGGTTTCACCGCAAGGCCCGCTCCTATGATCTTGCGTTCAAGCTGGAAGTTCTTGAAAAGATGCGCCAAGAGGGGATGTCTGCGCGCGAGGCCACGACCTACTTCCAGATAGGCAGCGCCGGTGCGGTAGCGCATTGGCAACGGCTGTATGCTGACGGCGCCGCCCAAGCGTTATCGCCGCCCCAGAAGCCGATGAAAAAAAAACGCTCGTCCAAGCCCGCCGAGGACATGAGCCGCGATGAGCTGCTCAAGGAAGTGGCCTACCTGCGTGCGGAGACGGCCTACTTAAAAAAACTCGATGCCTTGATCCAGGAAGAGCAGGCGGCGCAGCGCGCAAAGCGCAAGCCGTCCACGGATTGAGGCAGACCTACGCACTGCCGCTTTTGCTCAAGGCGGCCGAGCTATCGCGCAGCACGTTCTATTACCAGATTCGTGCCCTGGCCCGTCCCGATGAAGGTGAGATCGACCTGTGTGAGCGCATCCGCGCGATTTACGATGAAAACCAAGGGCGCTATGGCTACCGCCGCATCGCACTGGAACTAGCCAATCAGGGTGAGAGGATCAACCACAAGCGGGTGCAGCGCCTGATGGCCGGACTGGGGCTGCGATCGCGGGTGCGCATCAAGCGCTATCGCGCATTCAAGGGCGCAGCCAATGTCATCGTAGCCAACGAACTGAGCCGCCAGTTTGAAGCTCAGATGCCCAACCAGAAGTGGGTGACCGATGTCACCGAGTTCAAGGTGCAGGGCATGAAGCTCTATCTTTCACCGATCATGGATCTGTACAACGGCGAAATCGTGGCCTATCAGATGAAACGCCGACCGGTATTCGACCTGGTGGGCCAGATGCTGGATCAGGCAATCAAAAAACTTTCGCCCGACGCTCGGCCGATGATCCACTCTGACCAGGGATGGCACTACCAGCACGAGAACTACCGGCATCAACTCGAAAAGCACTCTCTGAAACAAAGCATGTCCCGACGCGGCAACTGCTTGGACAATGCGGCCATGGAGAGCTTCTTCGGGACGCTGAAGTCCGAATTCTTTTATCTAAACAGCTTTGACAGCGTCGAAAGTCTGGAAGCCGGGCTGGTGGAGTACATCAGGTACTACAACGAAGACCGGATCAAGCTCAAATTGAAGGGCCTGAGTCCGGTAAAGTACCGGGAGCAGAGCAAGCTGGTCGCCTGATCGCCCAACTGTCCAGCTTTTGGGGGTCACTTCACCCTGGGGGCTCGGTGGCGGCATCCATGCCGCCACACGGTCCCGCAATCGGTGAGGACACCGCACCAGACAGTTATAGGTTGCTTTGTTCAAAAGCATGCACACCGACACTCTCGACTGGTCCTTGCCCGCCCCCCATCGCGGGACCTTACGCGGCATGGATGCCGCGTAAGAGCCTACAAGGACGTACTTGCGGCGTGTCCCGCGATGGGGGGCGGGCAAGGGCCCTGCAGCAAAGCCGCAGATCAGCCGCTCTGCAAGTGATCTATCCGCACTGTCCGACCACTCCAAGACAAGAGAAGACAATCGAAACGTCGAGTCGTAGCGCCCTTTAGATCTAGTCAAAAAGCTTGGTTAGTCGAGCGCGCGGTGCCCTCACCGCTCGCGGGACAGTTATAGGTTGGCTTTGTTCAAAAGCACGCACACCGACCATCTCGACTGGTCCTTGTCCGCCCACCGTCGCGGGACCTTACGCGGCATGGATGCCGCGTAAGAGCTTACAAGGACGTACTTGCAGCGTGTCCCGCGATGGTGGGCGGGCAAGGGCCTTGCAGCAAAGCCGCGGCCCCATCGCTCTACGTTGGTCGGCAACGGGATGAAAGCTGTCCGTCGCCCCCCTCTTACTTGCGTGCCGCCTCGCTGGCGTCGCGGGTGGCGCGGAACTCCGAGTCGCTGCTCCAGTTCGGCCACTGGCGCGAATCGGCCAGCTGCTGGCCCAGCGCGTACAGCACGCCCAGATCACGCGCCGCACCGGCGAAGGTCCAGTCCGGCTTCCACTCGTCGCCCTGTTGGTGATAGCGCTTGGCGGTGTAGTCGTCGGAGGCGGCCTTGCCTGCGGCCACGCCGCCCACTTCCCAATCCTGCCCGGAGGCGTACGACAACGCCGGCACGCCGCGCTTGGCGAAGGAGAAATGGTCGGAGCGGAAGAAATACCCCGCCTGCGGCTTGGGATCGGGCGTGTAGCGCAGCTTCCACTGCCCGGCGACGGTCTTGAGCTGGTCGAGCAGCTCGAGTTTTGCGGTGCCGTAAATGCCGAAATCGCGCGCCGGCACGAACGGATTCATACCGTCCATGTTGATCACCGCCACCGTGGTGTCCAGCGGGTACAGCGGCTTGGAGGCGTAGAACTCCGAGCCCAGCAAGCCCTTTTCTTCGGCAGTCACCGCCAGGAATACCACCGAGCGCTCCGGCTTGGGCCCGCTGGCAAAACCGCGTGCCAGTTCCAGCAACGCCGCGGTGCCGCTGGCGTTATCCAGCGCACCGTTGAAGATGGTGTCGCCACGCGCGTCCGGCTTGCCCACGCCGATATGGTCCCAATGCGCGCTGTAGATCAGCGTCTGGTCGGGGCGTTTGCTGCCTTGCAGGCGCGCCACCACGTTGTGCGAGGTGATTACGTCGGACTTGACCTGGTAGCTGGCGCTCAGGCCCTGGCCCTTGAGCTCGACCGGCTTGAAGCCGCGCGTTTGCGCCTGCTTCTTCAAGGTGTCGAAATCCAGCCCGGCATGCTTGAACAACTCGCTGGCCAGATCGCGCTGGATCCAGCCTTCCAGGGTGGGGTGCGCGGCGCGCGGGTTGTCGCGCACTACATCGAACATGCTGTTGGTGTTGGAGCTGGCCACCGTGTCCCAGCCGTAAGAGGCCGGCGCGGTTTCGTGCACCACCAGCACGCCGAGTGCGCCCTGACGCGCGCCTTCTTCGTACTTGTAGGTCCAGCGGCCGTAGTAGGTCATGCCGGCACCGTCGAAGGCGCCCTTGCCGGTTTCGAAATCCGGGTCGTTGATCAGCACCACCGCGATCTTGCCCTTCAGATCCACGCCCTTGAAGTCGTCCCAGTCGCGCTCCGGCGCCTTGACGCCGTAGCCGACGAACACCAGCGGTGCGTTGGCGATGTCGACGGTGGAGGAACCATCCAGCGCAGCGCGGATGGCGATCTGCTTGCCCTGGGTCAGGGTTTGCGGCTTGCCGGCATTCTGCAAAGTGATGGTGGGTGTGCCGACGATATCGACGCGCCGCAGCGGCACCGCCTGGGTCCACGCGCGCTTGCCGTTGGCGAGATCGCCGCCCGGCTCCAGGCCGGCGGCAGCGAACTGCTTGCTCAGGTAGGCGATGGTCTTTTCTTCGCCGGCGGTAGCCGGGCCGCGGCCTTCGTAGGCGTCGGAGGCCAGTTCCTTGACGTCGCGCGAGATGCGCGCGCCATCGAAGGTGGGCGTCGCTGCCATGACTGCAGTCGAGACCGCCATGGCCAGCATTCCCATCGCAAGTCGCTCGATCACGGCTCGCTTCGTCACAACTTGCTTCATCACAGCTCGCTTCACTGCAGCACCCAGGTGTTGTCCAGACAGCCCTGGAGTGTAGCCACTGCGGCGTTTGACCGGGTGTGTGCATTGGCAATGTGGCTACATCACCGAGCGCGGCACTGCGTTGCCATCCAGCGGCAACGTGACTCAGAACAGATCGACGCTGCCCACCTGTTGGGTCACGTGCTGCACCTGCCCGCTGGCGACCAACTCGGCGTAGACCTCGGCGCGGTTGCGGCCGTGCTGCTTGGCCCAGTACAGCGCCTTGTCGGCCTCGTCCATCATCTGGCTGATCAAGCGGCCATGGGTCAATTCGACGATGCCGGTGCTGAGCGTGACCTTGCCCACCTGCGGGAAAGCGTACTCGGCCACCGCCAGCCGGAAGCGCTCGAACAGGCTCACCGCCGTATCGCGGTCCACCCCGCGCAGCACGATCACGAACTCCTCGCCGCCGAAGCGGAACAGCAGGTCGTCCTGACGGAACGCGCGCTGCATCAGCTGGGCAACCAGCAGCAACACCTCGTCACCATACAGATGGCCGAAGCTGTCGTTGACGCGCTTGAAGTGATCGATGTCCACGATCCCCAGCCACACGCTTTCCCCTGCCGACGCATCCGCCGCACCGCCTGCGAACAGCCGCAGGATCACATCGTCGAAGGTCTTGCGGTTACGCAGCCCGGTCAACGCGTCGCGCTGGGCATCGTCGAGCAGGCTGCGGTAATTCTGGAAGAAGCGGGCAAAGCCCTGCAGCATCGCCTGCTCGGCGGTGCCGGGAACGCGCGAACCGCCCACGCGCAGGCACGTGCGGATGCCGCGCGCTTCCATCATCGGGTAGACCAGCAGCGCACGGCCGTCTTCCTCCAGCTGCACCACATCGCCCGCCCCGCGTGCGTCGGCAAGCTGCGCACGCAGCTGCGCGTCGCGGATCTCGGCCACCGTCGACGACAGCCGGCCGTCCTCACGCAGCCGTGTTTCGGCCATGGTGCGGCCGTCCGGAGCGATGCGCAGCAGTGAGAGTTCTTCAGCTGCACACACTTCGCGCACGGTGCGCAGCAGGCTCAGATCGAGCAGATCGGCATCGCGAATGGCGGTCAGGTCCACCATCCGTTCCAGCAGCGGTTCGTTGGTCATCGCCGCGCCATCCCGTGCACGGACGCCCGCCCGCAGCACTGCTGGCGGCACGCAGGCAGACATCTCGGGCTGGAACGCACTGGCATCACGACGATCACCGGCAATCTTTGATGTCGGTTCATCGGCGCTATTCAGGCGAACTTGAGGTCGCTGGCCGGCCACGCTCAGCGTGCGGCCAGCCAGCCCGGGAGCCGGGTGCGTGCCGGCTATGTGCGGCCAGGCCGAATGCGCCCACCCGCCCTGCCGTGCTCAGGGCAGCGAAGATTCCAGCGCGTCTTCGCCCAGCGCGTGCGCCTGCATCAGCCGCCGGCTGCTGGCGTTCAAGCCTGTGACCTGCACCTCCAGGCCATGGTGACGCAGCCGCTGGACCACCTTGTCCAGCGCCGCCACTGCGGTGATATCCCAGAAATGCGCGCGGCTGACGTCGATCAGCACCGTGCGGCCCGGCACCTGCCGCGCGTCGAAGGCATCGATGAACACGTCGGCCGAGGCGAAGAACACCTGCCCGCGCACGGTATAGGTGCGCACGCCATCGACGTCGCCATGGGCGATCTGCAGCAGCCCGGCCACCTTGAAGGTGAAGAACACCCCGCTCAACACCACACCCACTGCGACACCCGCGGCGAGGTTGTGGGTGAGCAAGGTCACCGCCACGGTGGCCAGCATCACCACGCTGGAGGTGCGCGGATGGGTCACCACGGTGCGCAGCGAGCGCCAGTCGAAGGTCTCGGCCGAGACCATCACCATGATCGCCACCAATGCCACCACCGGCACCTGCGACACCCACGGCTTGAGCGCCACCATCAGGATCAGCAGAAACACACCGGCAAACAACGTCGACAATCGCCCACGGCCGCCGTATTTCACGTTGCCCACGGTCTGCCCGATCATGCCGCAGCCGGCAATGCCGCCGAACAGGCTGGCCGCCGCATTGGCGATGCCCAGCCCGGTGCATTCGCGGTTCTTGTCGCTCGGGGTGTCGGTGAGTTCGTCGACCACACGCGCAGTCATCAACGATTCGAGCAGGCCCACCATCGCGATGGCCAAGGCCGGCAAGGCGACGATGCGCAAGGTTTCCAGCGTCAACGGCACCGACGGCCATTGCAGGAACGGCAGCGCGTTCGGCAGCTTGCCCAGATCCGCCACGGTCTTCAGCGGCAGATGCAAGGCCGTGCTTGCAACGGTCAGCAGCAGGATGCACAGCAATGGCGAGGGAATCGCCGAGACACCCGGCAGGCGCAGCCGCGGCAGGCCGTAGATGATCGCCAGGCCCACGCCCAACATCGCCCAGGTGGTCAGGTTGGCGCCGTACAGATGCGGCAGCTGCGCGGCGAAGATCAGCACCGCCAACGCATTGACGAAACCGGTGCGTACCGAGCTGCTGACAAAGCGCATCAGCACGCCCAGCCGCAGCAAGCCGAACAGGATCTGCACCGCACCGGCGAGCAGCCCGGCCGCCAGCAGATACGGCAACCCGTGCGTGGCCACCAGCGGTGCGGCCACCAGCGCCACCGAGCCGGCCGCAGCAGAAATCATCGCCGGGCGTCCACCGCAAAACGCAATGACAATGCCGATCACGAAGGATGCAAACAGCCCCACCTGCGGATCCACGCCGGCCACAAAGGCGAACGCGATCACCTCGGGAATCAACGCAAACGTTGCGACCGCACCGGCCATCAGTTCGCGCGCGGGTGAGACGCGCCATTGCGCCAGTTCGGCACGCAAGAAGGACATTGGAAGACACTCCGGGGACAGAAGGGACAGCCTGCGGACACTGCGCAGCGGCAATAGTGTGCGGGAAAGCGACCCCGCCCGCAGCCTGCGCGTGATCGGTGCGGCAATGCGCTTTTCTGTGGCTGGGGTCACGCCAAACGACGCAGCCGAAGACCAAGATGCCCCCCTCACCGCACCCGGGTGTCTGGTCGGTCTTCCAGGGAGATCACCATGTCCATTTTCAGGACTGCAAGCACGCTCGCACTGGCTACGGCGTTGGCGCTGGCCGCCGCACCGGCCTTCAGCTATTCCATCAGCAACAACAAGGTGGTCGACGACAACGGCAAGGTGGTCCAGCTCAAGGGCGTCAACGTGTTCGGTTTCGAGACCGGCAACCATGTCATCCATGGGTTGTGGGCGCGCAACTGGAAGGACATGATCATCCAGATACAGGGCCTGGGCTTCAACGCCGTGCGCCTGCCGTTCTGCCCGGCCACGCTGCGTGCCACCACCATGCCCAGCAGCATCGACTATGGCCGTAATCCCGATCTGCAGGGCCTGACCTCGCTGCAGATCCTCGACAAGGTGATCAACGAATTCAACGCCCGCGGCATCTACGTGCTGCTGGATCACCACACACCCGATTGCGGCGCCATTTCCGAGCTCTGGTACACCAGTTCCTATTCCGAAGCGCAATGGCTGGACGACTTGCGCTTTGTCGCCAACCGCTACAAGAACGTGCCCAGCGTGATCGGTGTGGATCTGAAGAACGAACCGCACGGCGCCGCCACCTGGGGCACCGGCAACGCGGCCACCGACTGGAACAAGGCCGCCGAGCGTGGTTCGGCTGCGGTGCTGGCGGTGGCGCCCAAGTGGATCATTGCGGTGGAAGGCATCACCGACAATCCGGTGTGCTCGACCAATGGCGGCATCTTCTGGGGCGGCAATCTGCAGCCGCTGGCCTGCACGCCGTTGAACATCCCGGCCAATCGGCTGCTGCTGGCACCGCATGTGTACGGGCCGGACGTGTTCGTGCAGTCGTACTTCAACGACAGCAACTTCCCCAACAACATGCCCGCGATCTGGGAGCGTCACTTCGGCCAGTTCGCCGGCACGCATGCGCTGCTGCTGGGCGAGTTCGGCGGCAAGTACGGCGAAGGCGATGCGCGCGACAAGGTGTGGCAGGACGCACTGGTGAAGTACCTGCGCAGCAAGGGCATCAACGAAGGTTTCTACTGGTCGTGGAATCCCAACAGCGGCGACACCGGCGGCATCCTGCGCGACGACTGGATCAGCGTGCGCGAAGACAAGATGACCCTGTTGCGCACGCTGTGGGGCACGGTGAGCAGCACCACGCCGACGCCGACGCCTACCCCCACACCGACTCCCACGCCAACTCCGACACCGACTCCCACTGGCAGCTTCAGCACCAAGGTCATCGTGGACAGCAGCTGGAGCGGCGGTTCCTGCAATCGCGTGCAGGTCACCAACACCGGCACCGGGAGCGGCACCTGGTCGATCTCGCTGCCGGTCAGCGGCACCGTCAACAATGCCTGGAATGTCACCTGGTCGCAGAGCGGCAGTACGCTCAAGGCCAGCGGGGTGGACTTCAATCGCACCCTGGCAGCGGGTGCAACCGCTGAATTCGGTTTCTGCGCGGCCAGCTGAGTGCGGTGAGGCGGGCACGCAGCGCGTGTCCGCCGTTGCGCTACCCGATGCGAGCAGTTTGCAATGTAAGCATGCGGCGTCATGCATCGATCGACGGATCGATGCTCGCCATCTGCATGTTCTTGTAGGAGCGCCCTCGGGCGCGATGAAGCGTTATCGATAACGCTTCATCGCGCCCGAGGGCGCTCTTACGTTGTATCGGCAGCTATCGCATTGCTGCATGACCTGCCCGCTCAAGCAGACGCTGCCGCAATCAGCATTCAACCCGGATGCGAATCAGCCGATATCCATGCCATAGCGCCCTGCGCGCGTTTTGGATGTCGTTGCCATGCCTGTTGTGTCGCTATTGCGTCGTCACGTTGCCAATCTCCCGCTCACCCGCAAGTTCGTCCTGCTCTGCGCGCTACTGACCGTGGGTGTGATCCTGCTCGCGGTGGCTGCAGCGCGCCTGCAATATCTGGATCTGGTGGAGGCGCGCAAGCTCAGCGTCAAGACCGAGGTCGAGATGGGCCTCACCGTGATGCAGCACTATGCCGACAAGGTCAAAGCTGGCGAGTTGACGGTCGAACAGGCCAAGGCAGCGGCAAGTACAACGCTTGCCGACATGCGCACCAACGATGGCGTGGATTACTTCTTCATCGTCGATCCGCAGATGCGCATCCTGATGCATCCCAAGCGCGCCGTCGGCACCGACATGAGCGATTACAAGAGCGATGCCGGGCAGTACGTGTATCGCGACATCAAGACCGCGATCGAGCGTGGCGACGGCTTCAGCTATTACAACGCACCCAAGCCGGGTAAAAAAGAACAGTTGCCCAAGATCAGCTATGCCAAGACCTTTCCGGCCTGGAACTGGGTGTTGGTGATGGGTGTGTACGCCGAAGACATCCAGGTGCAGGCCTGGGGCTTCACGCGCACCTTGACGTTGATCGGCGGCGCGTTGGTGGCGATGGTGATCGGCCTGTGCTGGTTGATCGCCTCGGCCATGGCCGCGCCGCTGCGTGCCGCCTCGCGCACCGCAGAGGCGATCGCCTCCGGCCGTTTCGACAACGATATCCGGGTCGAATCGCGCGATGAAACCGGCCAGCTGATGCACAGCATGCAGCAGATGCAGAACCAGCTGCAGCGCTTCAACGGCGAGATGCAGACCATGATCCGCCTGCAGCAGGGCGAGAACATCGCACACCGCATCCCGGAAGATTTCCCCGGCGATTACGGCACGCTGGCGCATGGCGTGAACACGGTGGTGTTCGAACATCTGGATGCCATCAACGAAGCGATGGATGTGATGAGCGACTACGGCCGTGGCGATCTGCGCCGCGACATGCGCCGCCTGCCCGGCCAGCGCGCGGCATTGCATGAAGCGCTGGATACGGTGAAGGGCAATCTGTCGGCGATCAACAGCGATATCGCGCGCCTGGCCGATGCCGCGGCGCGCGGCGATTTCTCTGCACGTGGCGAGCAATCGCGCTACCAGTTCGCGTTTGCGGAAATGGTGCAGGCGTTGAACCGACTGATGCAGCAGGCCGATGCCGGTCTGGACGATGTGGGCCGCATCATGGCCGCCATTGCCGATGGCGATCTATCGCAGCGGGTGGAGTCGCATTACGAAGGCGCGTTCGGCCGGCTGGCCAATGCGGCCAACCGCACCGCGATCCAGCTGACCAGCATCGTGCAGGGCATCCAGCACTCGGCCGAGATGATCAACACGGCGGCCGGCGAAATCGCCAGCGGCAATGCCGACCTGTCCACGCGTACCGAGCATCAGGCGGCGAATCTGGAAGAAACCGCCGCATCGATGGAAGAACTCACCTCCACCGTGCGCCAGAATGCCGACAACGCGCGCCAGGCCAACCAGTTGGTCAAGGGCACCGGCGATGTCGCCGAAAGTGGCGGCCGCGTGGTGCAGGAAGTGGTCAGCACCATGCAGGCAATCACGCAATCGTCTGCGCGTATTTCCGACATCATCGGCGTCATCGACGGCATCGCGTTCCAGACCAATATCCTGGCCTTGAACGCAGCGGTGGAAGCGGCACGCGCCGGCGAACAAGGCCGCGGCTTTGCGGTGGTGGCCACCGAAGTGCGCGCCCTGGCGCAGCGCTCGGCCGGTGCCGCCAAGGAGATCAAACAGCTGATTTCCGACTCGGTGGAAAAAGTCGCGCAAGGCTCGACCCTGGTGCAACAAGCCGGCAGCACCATGACCGAGGTGGTCAGCTCGGTGAAGCGCGTGACCGACATCATGGCCGAGATCACCGCCGCCAGTACCGAGCAAAGTGCGGGCATCGAGCAGGTCAGCACCACGGTGATGCAGTTGGACGAGATGACCCAGCAGAACGCCGCGCTGGTGGAAGAAGCCACGGCGGCCGCACGCAGCATGGAAGATCAGGCCGCGGATCTGACGCGCGCGGTGGCGGTGTTCCGGTTGGTGCCGGAGCAAGCTGCAATGCAACGGCGTTCGGTCGTGCAGGCGGCTTGATTGATGGATGCATAGCCCCTCGCCCTGCGGGGCGAGAAGGCACGGCATGCGCGCCACTAATGCGCATGCCTGGGTCGGTGAGGACACCGCACCAGACAGTTGCCGGTTGCTTTGTTGAAAACCATGCACACCGACCAAATCGACTGGTCCTTGCAGCCAAGCGACGGATCAACAATCGAAGCTAGGTGAGTCGAGGGCGTGGTGCCCTCGCCGCTCGCGGGACACGCCGTGAACCCATCCCTGAAGTGACCCCCAAAAGCTGGACAGTTGGGCGATCAGGCGACCAGCTTGCTCTGCTCCCGGTACTTTACCGGACTCAGGCCCTTCAATTTGAGCTTGATCCGGTCTTCGTTGTAGTACCTGATGTACTCCACCAGCCCGGCTTCCAGACTTTCGACGCTGTCAAAGCTGTTTAGATAAAAGAATTCGGACTTCAGCGTCCCGAAGAAGCTCTCCATGGCCGCATTGTCCAAGCAGTTGCCGCGTCGGGACATGCTTTGTTTCAGAGAGTGCTTTTCGAGTTGATGCCGGTAGTTCTCGTGCTGGTAGTGCCATCCCTGGTCAGAGTGGATCATCGGCCGAGCGTCGGGCGAAAGTTTTTTGATTGCCTGATCCAGCATCTGGCCCACCAGGTCGAATACCGGTCGGCGTTTCATCTGATAGGCCACGATTTCGCCGTTGTACAGATCCATGATCGGTGAAAGATAGAGCTTCATGCCCTGCACCTTGAACTCGGTGACATCGGTCACCCACTTCTGGTTGGGCATCTGAGCTTCAAACTGGCGGCTCAGTTCGTTGGCTACGATGACATTGGCTGCGCCCTTGAATGCGCGATAGCGCTTGATGCGCACCCGCGATCGCAGCCCCAGTCCGGCCATCAGGCGCTGCACCCGCTTGTGGTTGATCCTCTCACCCTGATTGGCTAGTTCCAGTGCGATGCGGCGGTAGCCATAGCGCCCTTGGTTTTCATCGTAAATCGCGCGGATGCGCTCACACAGGTCGATCTCACCTTCATCGGGACGGGCCAGGGCACGAATCTGGTAATAGAACGTGCTGCGCGATAGCTCGGCCGCCTTGAGCAAAAGCGGCAGTGCGTAGGTCTGCCTCAATCCGTGGACGGCTTGCGCTTTGCGCGCTGCGCCGCCTGCTCTTCCTGGATCAAGGCATCGAGTTTTTTTAAGTAGGCCGTCTCCGCACGCAGGTAGGCCACTTCCTTGAGCAGCTCATCGCGGCTCATGTCCTCGGCGGGCTTGGACGAGCGTTTTTTTTTCATCGGCTTCTGGGGCGGCGATAACGCTTGGGCGGCGCCGTCAGCATACAGCCGTTGCCAATGCGCTACCGCACCGGCGCTGCCTATCTGGAAGTAGGTCGTGGCCTCGCGCGCAGACATCCCCTCTTGGCGCATCTTTTCAAGAACTTCCAGCTTGAACGCAAGATCATAGGAGCGGGCCTTGCGGTGAAACCCGCGCCAACCGTGCAACTGATAGGTCGCTGCCCAACGCCTGACCGTGGAGAACTCCAGACCATGACGGCGAGCCACCGCCTTGACCGAGATGGAGGTCTTGCAGGCCTCCTTGGCGACCTGAAGTTTGAAGCGAGCGTCATATCTGTGCATGAAATCCTCGGAGTTGGACGGAGTGTCCAACTTCCGGGGGTCACTTCACCCTGGGGGCTCGGGCGGCATCCATGCCGCCACACGGTCCCGCAATCGGTGAGGACACCACACCAGACAGTTTGCTGGTTGCTTGAAAAACATACACACCGACTATCTCGACTGGTCCTTGCCCGCCCACCATCGCGGGACCTTACGCGGCATGGATGCCGCGTAAGAGCCTACATGGACGTACTTGCGGCGTGTCCCGCGATGGTGGGCGGGCAAGGGCCCTGCAGCCAGGCCACAGATCGCCCGCTCTGCAATCGACGTATCCACACCCTTTATCACCTCTCAAGACGACCGAGGTGGTGAGATTCATCGAAGGGAGTGAATATTGATCGATGCGATTGCATCGCCACTGACAAAATCAATAAGTGCAATGCGCGCTTCTGATTGACGCAGCTTTGTGGGTAAACCGTACCCTCATCCGCCCTTTGGGCACCTTCTCCCGGTGGGAGAAGGGAGTGCTCCTGATTGACGCGGTTTTATGGGTAGGCCGTGCCCTCATCCGCCTTGCGGGCACCTTCTCCCGGCGGGAGAAGGGAGCGGCGCGCGCTTAACTACCGCGCGGCATCGCGCCCGGCAGTAGATGTGTCGTTGCCGCAGCGGGCGCGTTTTGTGGCGTACATCGCTTCGTCTGCCGCGTGCATCAGGCTGGCGGCGTCGGCGTGTTGTCCATGTTGCCAAGCGACGCCGATGCTGGAGTGGATCGGCAAGTGTTGTTCACCGAACACGGCGCCCGCTGCGGCAGCGGTGCGAATCCGTTCTGCCACTGCCTCGCATTCGGTCTGCGGGTCTTGCAGGTCGTCCAGCAACACCACGAATTCGTCCCCGGCCAGGCGGGCCACCAGATAACGGCTGCCGGCCGCTTGCTGCAGGCAGCGACCGAAGGCCACCAGTACCGCGTCGCCGGCGCGGTGACCGTGCACGTCGTTGATGCGTTTGAAGCCGTCCAGGTCCAGGAACATCACGGCGACCGCGCGCTGTTGTTGCTGCGCCTGGGTCACCGCGATCTGCAGCGCTTCGGACCAGGCGTGGCGATTCGGCAGGCCGGTCAAGGCATCGCGGGTGGCGCGTTCGTGCATCAGCCGATGCAATGACTTGTGCGCGGTGACGTCGTGCGCCATCAGGAAGAACCCTTGCGCCTGCGTCGATGCGCTCTGCGTCGCGGGCACCAAGGTGATTTCCACATCGCGCGGTGTCGCGCCGCCACGTAACACGTGTTCGAAGCTGGCGCGTTGCCCGCCGATTACCTGCGCCAGCGCAGCGCGCGCCGGGGTACTGAGGTCATCGCCCAGCACCTGGGTGAGATGGCGGCCGACCAGGCTGGACGGCTCCACGCCGAGCCAGTGGCGATGCGCCTCATTGGCGAACAGGCAACGCTGCTCGGCATCGAACTGACTGACCAGCGTCGGTGTGGCATCGCTGATCGCGCGCAGACGCGCCTCGCTTTCGGCCAGGCGTTCGGCGGCGACATGGCGTTCGGTGACGTCCTGAATCTGCGAGACGAAATGCACCGGTGCACCGCTGCTGTCGCGCACCAGCGACACCGACAACTGCGCCCAGATCACCGCGCCCTGCTGGCTGATGTAGCGCTTGGCCATGCTGTAACTGTCGCGTTTGCCGTCGATCAATTCCTGCACAAAGCACAGATCCATCTCCAGGTCGTCGGGATGGGTGATGGTCTGGAAGGTGGTGCGCAGCAACTGCTCGCGCGGATAGCCCAGGATGCTGCACAGCGATGGATTGACGTCGCGCCAGGCGCCGTCCAGCGAGACGATCGCCATGCCCTGCGGGGCGGTTTCGAACGCGCCCCTGAAGTGCTCGGCCGCCAGCTGCGCGGCCGCCTGTGCCTGCAGCTCGGCGGTGACGTCGATGGCCATCGCCAGGTAGCCGGCCAGTCCTTGCTGGGCGTCGTGGATGACGTTGAAGCACAAACGCACCCTCCGCAGCCCGCCATCCTTGCGCACCAGAGTCCAGATTTCTTCTTCGAGTACATCGCCTGCGGCAGCGGCGGCCAGCTTGATGTACGACGGCGGCGACAACGCAAGCGTGGCCATGTGCCGTTCGAGCTCGGCCGGCAGATGGAACTGCGCAGGGCAGCGGCCCAGCACTTCGTCCGCTGCGTAGCCCAGCAGGCGCTCGGCGCCGGGATTGAACAATTCGATGCGCCCGTTCGGGTCGAAGGCGATGATCGCCACGTCCTGCGAAGCGTCCACCAACGACTGCAAGCGCGCACGCTCGCCCGCCAGCGCAGCCGAGGCATCGCGCAACTGGGTGATGTCGTGCATCACGCACACCGCACCCAACGCGGCGCCCTGATCGCTGACCACCGGGTCGGCATTGCACAGTACGCTGCGCGCGGCCTGGCCGGTGGCACGGATCACCATCTCGGCATTGCGCACGTGCTCGCCGCGCCAGGCACGCACCAGGGGGATGGCTTCGGTAGGCAGCAAGGTACTGCCGTCGGCAGCGTAGAGATCGAAATGCTGTGCCCATTGCACCGGCGGCAACAGGCGCGGATCGGTGCCATGCCATTGCCGCGCAGCATGATTGAACTCGCGCAACAGGCCCTCGCTATCGCAGGCAACCACGCCATCAGGCATGGCTTCCAGCAAACGGCTCAGGGTCTGCCGCTGCGCCTGCGCGGCCAGACGGTCGCGGCGCGCCTCGAGTTGATTGGCGGCCTGGCGTGCCAGCCGGATCAGCGCCTGTTTCTGGTTTTCGTCGAGGACCCGCGATTTGGTGCTGAGCGTGCACAAGGTGCCGTATGCATAGCCCTCGCGGCCGATCAGCGGCACGCCCACATAGGAGCGAATGCCCGGCGCAGCGGTGACCAGCGGATTCAGTGCGAAGCGTGGATCGGCCTCGGCATCGGGCACCTCCAGCAGCTCGGTGCCCATCACCGCGTAAGAACAGAACGACACACTGCGCGGAGTGCCTTCCAGATCGGTGCCGCAGCGTGCCTTGAACCACTGACGGTCGGCATCCAGCAGCGACACCAGCGCCATCGGCGCGCCGCTGACGTGCGCGGCCAACCAGGCGATGTCGTCGAATTCGGCCTCGGGCTCGGTGTCCAGCACCCCCAACCGACGCACGGCCTCCACGCGCAAGGCGTCGTTGGCGGGCATCGGCACGGGCGGCAACAGGACGGTCATGGCGTGATCGGCGGGTAGCGTCTGGTCAAGGTAGGTCGCCCCAAGTAACGGCGAGGCGAGGATCAACTTGAGTCAAGCGCGGCCGGGTTCGCTTACACCGCATTTCAGATCTGCGGCCTGTCTTGGGGCACGGCAGCCGCAGCGACACTGCCAAACAGCATTTGCGGCGCCGCCAACCAGCCACTACCCTCGGCCGATTGTCCCGTTCTGGAGTGTCACATGCTGCGTCCGCTGTCCCTGTTGATCGCCGGTGTGCTCGGCGTCGCCGCCGGCACCATTGCTCCCGTCGTCGAAGCTGCCCCGGCCAGCCTGTCCAAGGCTGCGGCCAGCAGTGCCATTCCCGAGATCGGCTACACCCGCTTCACCCTGCCCAACGGCCTGACCGTGGTGGTGCACGAAGACCACAAGGCACCGGTGGTGGCGGTGAGCATCTGGTACCACATCGGTTCCGGCGACGAGCCGGCCGGGAAAACCGGCTTTGCGCACCTGTTCGAGCATCTGATGTTCTCCGGCTCGGAGAACAACAAGGGCAGCTATTTCGCCCCGTTCGAGAAGGTCGGCGCCACCGACATGAACGGCACCACCTGGTTCGACCGCACCAACTATTTCGAAACCGTGCCGACCACCGCGCTGGATACCGCACTGTGGATGGAATCGGACCGCATGGGCCACCTGCTCGGGGCGATCGGCCAGGAAGAACTCGATACCCAGCGTGGCGTGGTGCAGAACGAAAAACGCCAGGGCGAGAACCGCCCATACGGCCGCGTGGACCAGAACATCCTGTCCAACCTGTTCCCGGCCAATCATCCGTATCAGCACGACGCCATCGGCTCGATGGAAGACCTGGACGCGGCCTCGCTGGCCGACGTCAAACAGTGGTTCAACGACAACTATGGCGCCGCCAACACCACCCTGGTGCTGGCTGGCGACATCACCGTGGCGCAGGCGCGCGCCAAGGCGCTGCAGTATTTCGGCGATATCCCGTCCGGCAAGCCGGTGGCGCGCCAGCAGCCCTGGGTGACCCCGCTGGCGGCGCAGAAGCGTGGCGTGCAGCACGACCATGTCTCGCAGCCGCGCATCTACCGCACCTGGGTCGCGCCGCAACTGGGCAGCGATGCGGCGATCCAGCTGGACCTGGCCACCACCGTGCTCGGCGGCGGCAAGACCTCGCGGCTGTATCAGCGCCTGGTCTACCAGGACAATCTGGTCGATGACGTGTCGGCGGCGATCCAGCCGTTCGCGCTGTCCAGCCAGGTGCAGATCCAGGCCGATGTGAAGGACGGTGTGGACCCGGCCAAGGTCGAAGCGATCATCGACGAGGAACTCAAGAAATTCATCGCCCAGGGCCCCACCGCCGACGAACTGCAGCGCGCGCAGGTGGCCTACCGCGCCGGCTTCGTGCGCGGGCTGGAAAAGGTCGGCGGCTTCGGCGGCAAGGCGGTGATCCTGGCCGAGGGCCAGGTCTATCGCGGCGACCCGGGCGCCTACAAGCAGGATCTGCAGCGCGGCCAGGCTGCCAGCGTCGACAGCGTCAAGCAGGCCGCTGCCAGCTGGTTCGGCAAGGGCGACTATCTGCTCACCGTGTTGCCGGCCGGCAAGGATTTCGACCCCGCCGCCGAAGACAAGGCGGTGGTCGCACGTGGCGAAGAACCCGGTAAACCGGCACCCAAGCTGCCGGCCGCCGGCAAGTACAAGATCACCGCCTCCACGCTGGACCGCAGCAAGGGCGTACCGGAGACCAATCAGTTCCCCGATCTGAGCTTCCCGCAGTTGCAGCGCGGCAAGTTGAAGAATGGCATCGAGGTGATCCTGGCCGAGCGTCACACCATCCCGGTGACCCAGGTGGAGCTGCTGTTCGATGCCGGCTATGCGGCCGACCAGGGCCACAAGCTGGGCACCGCCAGCTTCAGCGCCGCGCTGATGAACGAGAGCACCGCCGCGCTGGATTCGGTGGAAGTGGCGCAGCGTCGCCAGCGCCTGGGCGCGATCACCGCGGTCGGCTGCGACCTGGACAGCTGCAGCGCCTCGCTGGATGCGCTCAACGACCAGCTGCAGCCGTCGCTGCAATTGTTCTCCGACATCGTGCGCAACCCGGCCTTCAAGGCCGCCGACATCGAGCGCATCCGCAGCCAGTGGCTGGCCGGCATCGCACAGGAAAAGACCCAGCCCAACAGCCTGGCGCTGCGGGCACTGCCGCCGTTGTTGTTCGGCCAGAACCACCCCTACGGCATCCCGCTCACCGGCAGCGGCACCGAGGCGGCGATCAAGAGCCTCAACGCCCAGGACCTGCAGGCCTTCCACCGCCAGTGGCTGCGTCCGGACAACCTGCGCATCCTGGTCGCCGGCGACACCACGCTGGCGCAGATCATCCCGCAGCTCGATGCCGCCTTCGGCGACTGGAAGGCGCCCGCCGCGCCGTTGCCGAAGAAGAACCTAGCCAACGTCGCTGCGCAGCCCAAGCCGCGCGTGTATCTGATCAATCGCCCGGATGCGCCGCAGTCGGTGATCCTGGCCGGCCTGCTCGCACCGTCCACCAAGGCGCCGGACAACCTGGCCATCGGCGTGGCCAACGGCGCCTTCGGCGGCACCTTCACCTCGCGGTTGAACATGAACCTGCGCGAGAACAAGCGCTGGGCCTACGGTGCCGGCACCCGCATGATGGACGCGCAGGGCCAGCGGCCGTATCTGTTCTCGGCACCGGTGCAGACCGACAAGACCGCCGAATCGGCCAACGAGATTCTCAAGGAAGCCACCGCGATCATCGGCGACAAGCCGCTGACCGGCGAGGAGATCGAGAAGATCAAGAACCAGCGCATCCGCGCCCTGCCCGGCAGCTTCGAAACCACCGGCGCGGTGCTGGGTGCGATCGAAGGCATCGTGCAGTTCGAGCGCCCGGACGATTACGTGCAGACGCTCAAGCCGCGCCTGGAAGCGATCGACCAGCCGGCCGCGCAGAAAGCCATCAAGGAAATCATCGCGCCCAAGGCGATGACCTGGGTGATCGTGGGCGATCTGAAGAAGATCGAAGCCCCGGTGCGTGCGCTCAAGCTGGGCGAGGTGCAGGTGCTGGACGTGGACGGCAAGCCTGTCAAGCGCTGAGGGCGGTTGACCCACCGGCTACGCTGCTGCCAAGCGGCGCGGTCGGGTTGTGTGGCGTTGGGAGGTCTCCAGACGCACGGACAGGACGCCTGCACGTGACTGCGTGCAGGCCGATCAGGAACTGCAAGGACGCGGCCCGCAGCTTCAGGCGACACCTGCGCCGCCATACAAGCTTCGGCGTTCGGCGGCGACAGGCAACCTTGCCGCATCCGTGCCCGCTGGTGGCTCGCCGTGCGCGTAGTGGTTGCGCGGATCATCCATATCGGAGCTGTCGCTCTGGTGCAGATTGTTGAACAGATGCACCTGCCCATCGCGCAGCCGCGGGCCGCGCGCAGCAACTGCGTTGCTGCGTCTTCCCATGCTCGGTGTCAGGTCACGCCAACGCACCTGGCCGATATCCACGCCGCGTTATCGGCCACGGCGGTATCGTGGCAGCTCCCCTTTATTCGCGCTTGTCCGGCCTATACGATGAAAGAAATGCCCATGGCTGACGAAGCCTCTCGCCAACAGGTTCTGGATGGCTACCGCATCGTCGACAGCCTGCCCGAGGACACTTATCAAGACGTCGTGCAGGTGGCGGCTTCGTTGTGCGGCACGCCGATCGCACTGATGTCGCTGGTCGACCGCGACCGCCAGTGGTTCAAGGCCCAACTGGGTCTGGGCATGCAGCAGACCGATCGCAGCCAGGCAGTGTGCGATCACGCCATCCGTAGCCCCGAGCACCTGATGGAAGTGCACGACCTCACCCAGGACATCCGCTTCGCCGATATCTCGGTGGTCGCCGGCGAGACCGGCGCGCGTTTCTACGCCGGCATGCCGCTGGTCACCTCCGACGGCGTGGCGCTGGGCACGGTTTGCGTGCTCGACACCGAGCCGCGCACGCTCACCGAGATTCAACGCACCGGGCTGCAGGCATTGGCGCGCGTCACCATGCGCCTGCTGGACGAGCGCAAGCGCGAATTGCAGCTCGAGCGCGAGGCGATTTTGCAGCCGGTGGCGCCGGTTGCCAGCCAGGCCAGCGTCGACACCGGCTATCACCTGGTCATCCTGGAAGTGCAGGAACTGGCCGCACTGCTCGAACAGCAAAGCGAGCGACTACTGGGCCGCGCCTTGCAACAACTCGATCAGGCGCTGGCCGCGCATGTGCAGAGCGGCAGCGGCGACAGCGTGGACCGGGTCACCGACAGCGCCGAGTTCATCGCCGTGCTGCGCGGCCCCGATGCAGAACAGAAATTGCTGGGTTTGCGCCAGATCGCCCAACAACAACACGCGCTCGGTCTTACCGTCCTGATCGGCGAAGCGCAGGCAACCCGTGGCGATGAACCGATCGGCCAGGTATTCCTGCGTGCGGAAGTGGCGCTGAGTATCGAAAAAGACCGCTATCGGCAGAGTCTGGCGTAGGACGGACTCAGACAAGAGTATGGCTCAGTAAGAGTATGGCGTGGACAGACTCATAGCCTGCTTTAGCGCTGGGGCTGGCCGTATGCAGAGGTAGCGCTCGGATCGGCCTTATGTAGCGCTGGGATTGGCGTTATGTAGAGCTCGGATTGGGCTGTTGTGAGGCGGGCGTCGCCGTGATTCGACTCCTGACGGCCATACGCGGCTGGGCGGCTTGGCTGGCCGGTTGGGCGCATGGAGGCATAGGGGCAAGAGCGGCTTGTCCCCTTCTCCCATCGGGAGAAGGGGGCGCACAGCGCCGGATGAGGGTGCGGTTGCCAAGCGATCGTGCAGCGCCTGGTGTGCAAGCTCCTGCAAACCCTGGCTGCCTCCAATCCCTCACTCGCCGATTTAGAGCGGCTGGAAGGGGATTGAACAGTGTGGATGCTTCCAGCTTTAGAGCGGATGATCTGCGGCTTGGCTGCAAGGCCCTTGCCCGCCCACCATCGCGGGACACGCCGCAAGTACGTCCGTGTAGCAACTGTGTTGTTGGAGGGGGTTCAGACCGTTGTGGAAGCCTGGCACGGGAACGCCGGCCGCTGGTCAGCAGCCGGCGGATCCATCGAGAGCATGGTCACTCAGGTCGGGACGGTTTGGACGTCTGCGGCGTGAGCGTCTCGTGCTCGCGCGTTGAGGATGACGAGCATCTTGCGCATCGCCGCCACGATGGCGACCTTGCCGGGCTTTCCGCGTGCCCGCAGCGATCGATAAAACTCCCGGATCCGCGGCTCGTGCTGGATCGCAGACAGGCACGCCATGTACAGCACGTTGCGCACTTCGATCCGCCCGCCGCGGATCCGGCGCAGGCCGCGCATCTGTCCGCTGTCATGGGCGATGGGAGCCACGCCGACCAGCTTGGCAATTGTCTTCCCATCGAGGGTGCCCAGCTCCGGCAGGTAGCTGGCGATCACCGCTTGCAGGGTCGCCCCGACGCCCTTGAACGAGCGCATTGCTTCCAACTGCGGTTGCTGGCCGACCTGCTCGGCAATCTGCTGTTCCAATCGCACACAGGTCTTTTTCATCTGCGCGATATTGGCCTGCAGCACGCGGCGCAAGCGCGTGTCCGTTACCTGCTCCAACTGGTTGTGCGCGCTTGTTGTCAGCTCCACGAGTTGCTGTCGCGCACGCACAAACTCGCGCAGCCGTCGCCGCCAAGGCTCCGTGGGGTGGTAGGGACGTAGCTCCAGCGTGTGGGCCATGCAAGCCAGATTGATCGCGTCTAGACGATCTGTCTTTGCCGGCAGGCCGATGGCGGCGGCGAACGCATGGCAGCGGTGCGCATTGGCCCGCACGATCCGGTGGCCGGCGTCGAACAACGCATCCAGTACCCGCTGTTCATAGCCGCCAGAGGCCTCCAGGACAATCTGGCCAACCTCGCGCTGTGCCAGCCAGGACACTAGCTTGCGATGGCCTGCGGGGGTGTTGTGAAACTGCGCGCACGGGCCGCGGTAGACGGCCACATCCAACCGGGCCTTGCACACATCAATCCCGATGCCATTCATGGGCAAACTCCGTTAGGCTTGAAGGGTCGAGAGCTCCCCTGCCTGCCCAGCCTTACGTCTACGAGTGGCCACTCTGGCAACCGTTCGGGCGATACAGGGGAGAAACCGGCGTGGGCACCCAGCTACACGACGATCGGTAACGATCCAGGCTCTCACGGTGGCCCACGCCGGCTCTCGACGCCCAAACTGCCAGAATCCGAACAGATAAGGCTCTTACGCGGCATCCATGCCGCGTAAGGTCCCGCGACGGTGGACGGGCAAGGACCCGTCGAGATGGTCGGTGTGCCTGGTGCAAGCAATGCATGATGTGCGTTAGTCGGATAACGTCGCCTCCGAACGAAAATCTTCTCATCGCAAGCCGAGCAACAGGCAGGTTTATATCCGGCAACCGACCAACGTCCTGGTGCGGTGTCCTCGCCGATTGCGGGACCGTGTGGCGGCATCGATGCCGCCACCGAGCCTCCACGGACGGATTCACGACGTGTCCCGCGAGCGGTGAGGGCACCGCACACCCGACCTCCTCATCCTCACGCATCAACGGTGCGAGTGTGGCCGACACGCTGCCGCTACTGACACAGCGTCAGAGAGGTTCTGTTAACTGCTCTTGGTCAGCTGCACACTAACCAACCCACTCACCCAGTCGCACACTGCTTCAACTGACGATCGGCATACCACAGCGCGCGGCGGGCCAGATCGTAGGCGCTGTCGGCCTGGCGCGGCAACATTTGCGCGGCCATCACCGGGTCGGCGCCGTTGTTCAAGGCGTGCTCGGCGCGCTCAAGATCGCCCAGATGCGTGCGCACCGGCGACAACAGCGTCTTGCGTTTTGACGCGTCGCAACGCGCACTGCGTTGTTCCAGCGCCGCCAGCGCCTCGCGGATGCGGCGGCTGGCTTCGCCCTTGAGATCGGGCGGCGTCTCGTGCGCGATCGGCGCGGCCTTGTAGGCATCGCCGGTCGCTTCGCTGCCCATCTCTGCCCGATTGCCGGCCAACGCGGGGTTGAAGCGCACATCCGGCGGTGGTCGCGCCTTGGCCACCTGCGTCTGCGGCCCGTCGAGCATGTCGTTGAATTTTTTCATGCCGCGATTCATTTCCTGCATCGCCACATCGCCCAGCGTGCCGTCGCTTTTCCAGTCCTTGGCAAAGCGCGTGTCCTGGTATTGCACCGGGTTGACCCGTTCCATGACATTGCGCGCCTTGGCCTGCGCGCGCTCATCGCTCATGCCCGGCGGCACGGCGGCACCATTTTGCGCCATCGGATCTATCTGCGCCGTTTGCGGCATGCGCAGACGGCCTTCGCGGGTATAGAGCTGGGCCGCCATCGATTCGTTGGCCGGCGCATTGGCGGCGGCCACCTGGCGCTGCGGCGGTGGGGTCCGTGTGGGTGGCGGCGCGCTGCGGGCGGCCGATGTCGATGCGGCGGCAGGCGCAGCGCGCGGTGTGCGCTCGCGTGGTTGCGGCGGCTCCACCGGTGCCGGCAGCGTCAATTGCGGGCGCGGCACGAAATACACCTGCAAACTGTCGTCGTGTCGCAGGGTTTCGCGCGGCGGCGGCATATACAGCAACAGACAGGCAAGAAAGAACAGCATGGCGCCCGTGCATGCGACTGCGGCGACATGCGGGACAAGCGTTTCCTTCCTGCGGGTAGTCACAATGCGGGAGACCGATGAGATGAGAGATGCGCACGCCACACCGTGAACCCGGTGCAGGGCGCGCAAATCTAGCGGGCGCAGCGCCTGCGCGCGTTTGAAATTCGTTGTCTGGGCAGAAAGAGCCAGCCACCATTCACGTTGAGCGCTGGGTCACACGGCCTCCTCGCCCCGGTAAAGCCGCTGGCAGACTTCGCAGAAGAACGCACGCCGCCCGGCCTTGCCCAGGTGCTTGCGATACTGCAGCGGCGCGCCATCGCGCGGGCAGCTGGTTTTGGTATGCACCTGGTAATTCTTTTTCAGCACGAAGGCCTTTTTCCAGGTGTAGAAATCGAAACTGTACGCGCGCGCCTGGGTGACCAGTTCGCCAAGCTTGCGCGCCGGCAACGCGCCCACTGCGCTCTCCGGATGCACGCGGATGCGGTGCAGCACCTCGTTCTTGATGATGTTGCCGACCCCGGCAAAGATGCTCTGATCCAGCAATGCATCGGCGGCGAGCATGGATGGCGCGGCGCGCAACTTGCGCCGTGCCTGTGCGCCATCCCAAAGGGGATGCATGACATCCGCCGTCCAGTCGTACACCTCGTCCAAGGGGCGCTCGATCAACTGCACCGAGCAGGCGTAGAAGTTCAGCCGCTGGCCCTTGGAAAATTCCAGACGCAAACGCGGCACCGCATTGGGCTTGTCTTCGTCGATGCGATAACTGCCGAACAACAAAAAATGGATGCGTACGCTGAACTGCGCGCACTCGATCAAAAAGTGCTTGCCCCAGCTACGTAATGCCAGCACTTTCTGTTGATCCAGGCGCGCGATGTCCTGCTTGCTGTTGCCGGAAACACGCAGGATCTTGCGACCGACAAAGGCCTCGGTTTGTTCGCGCAGGATGACAAGGGACGGGCCTTCTGGCATGCGCCCAGTATCGAAGTCGCGGGTGAGTCGGCCGTGATCGCACTGCACACGCAATGCTGACGCGCGCGCATGCATAGAGTGCTGCCCGATCGCATCGCTCACCCGTCATGTCGTCTCGTTCGTCCATCGCCGTGCCGCGTGTGCGCTGTGGCTGTGCAGGCTGGTCGATTCCGGCCGCCGACCGCGCGGCGTTTGGCGACGGCGCCAGCGTGTTGCAGCGCTACGCCACGCGTTTCGATGCGGTGGAAATCAACTCCTCGTTCCATCGCCCGCACCGTGCCGGCACCTACGCGCGTTGGGCCGACAGCGTGCCGGAGGATTTCCGTTTTTCGGTCAAGCTGCCGCGCAGCATCAGCCACGATGCGCGCCTGCATGCGGCCGGTCCGTTGCTGGATGCGTTTCTGGCCCAGGCCGGCGCGCTGGGCACGCGGCTGGGCTGCCTGCTGCTGCAACTGCCGCCCAGCGCCACCTTCGATGCGCGGGTGGCGGCCAGGTTCTTCGCGATGCTGCGGCGGCGCTGGGACGGCGGCGTGGTGTGCGAGCCGCGCCACCCCAGCTGGTTTCTGCCGCAGGCACAAGCGCTGCTGACGCGCCACCGCATCGCACGCTGCGCCGCCGACCCGGCGCCGGTGCCGCAAGCCGCCGCACCAGGCCCAACCGCCGGGCCGTACTACTGGCGCTGGCATGGCGCACCGCGCATCTACTACAGCAGTTACGACGACAGCGCGCTGCAGGCATTGGCCGACGCGGTGCGTCATACCCCACACGACGGTATGCATCCGCAGACCGAACGCTGGGTGATCTTCGACAACACTGCCGCCGGGCTGGCAGTACCCAACGCGCTGCAGCTGCAGCGCTTGCTGGGAACCGACCGCAAGCGCTAGCCCGTGTTGATGGAGCGTGTGAGAGCACGTCCCGTCTGCGTGCGGCGGCGCGCCCAACAACACGCCCCATCAACTGGATGAGCGGTCGGTCGCCAAGGATCGCCATCCACCCCCGCATGCAGCGCTTTACAGCGGCCAACAAACCTACGGCGCGGCTGCCAGGCGGGCGCGGTTGGTACTCGCAATCGCAGCTAAGACCGCCACGGCTGGTGCGCATCTTGCAGTGAACAGGCCGACTACGCCAAACCGCACCTGCTCAAGCTGCCTCAATCCGCGCCGATAGGCCTGAATTGGCGCAACAACCTGCGACACCGCGCCGATCACCTTGCTGAATCCTGTCGTCTCCGTGCGAAGCCTGTCGGCCTGCCGACACCATCGTCCGGTCCCGCCCGCCACTTCGGTCGTTTACCATGCCTTACGCCACTGCCCGTTCTGGAGATGCCATGAGTTCTGCCGCGCCCCCGTGCTGCACGTCGCTGCTTGGCCTGTCGCTGAGCATGTTCGTGGCGCCGTGCACACTGACCGCCGCGCCGATGGACACTCCGGTCGTCAACGCCCCGGCGGCCACGCCGCCCACGCCCGACCTGGCCTACCCGGAACTGTTCCAGGCGGTGCAGCGCGGCGAGCTGTTCGACGACCAGAAGCATTTCGTCGACTTTCTGCCGCTGCGCGACCCGGCACTGATCAACGCCGACTATCTGGCGCAGCACGAGCACCCCGGTTTCGACCTGCGCAAGTTCGTGGATGCCAATTTCGAAGAATCGCCGCCGGTGCAGACCGACGCGATCCGCCAGGACACCGCGCTGCGCGAACATATCGACGACCTGTGGCCCAAGCTGGTGCGCAGCCAGAACCACGTGCCGCCATACAGCAGCCTGCTGGCGCTGCCGCATCCGTACGTGGTGCCGGGCGGGCGCTTCCGCGAGGTGTATTACTGGGATTCCTACTTCACCATGCTCGGCCTGGTGAAGAGCGGGCAGACCACGCTCAGCCGCCAGATGCTGGACAACTTCGCCTACCTGATCGACACCTACGGGCACATCCCCAACGGCAATCGCAGCTACTACCTGAGCCGCTCGCAGCCGCCGTTCTTCTCCTACATGGTGGAACTGCAGGCCGGCGTGGAAGGCGAAGCGGTGTACCAGCGCTACCTGCCGCAGCTGCAGAAGGAATACGCCTACTGGATGCAGGGCAGCGATGACCTGCAGCCCGGCCAGGCCGCGCGCCACGTGGTGCGCCTGGCCGACGGCAGCCTGCTCAACCGCTATTGGGACGAGCGCGACACCCCGCGCCCGGAAGCCTGGCTGCACGATACCCGCACCGCCGCCGAAGCAAGCGACCGCCCGGCGGCCGAGGTCTACCGCGACCTGCGCGCCGGTGCAGAGAGCGGCTGGGACTACACCAGCCGCTGGCTGGCCGATGGCCAGAACCTGCGCACCATCCGTACCACCGCCATCATCCCGATCGATCTGAACAGCCTGCTCTACCACCTGGAGCGCACGCTGGCCCAGGCCTGCGCGCAGCCCGGTGCCGAGTGCACGCAGGACTACGCGGCGCTGGCACTGCAACGCAAGCAGGCCATCGATGCGCACCTGTGGAACGCGGCCGGCTATTACGCCGACTACGACTGGCAGACACGCAAGCTGAGCGACCAGATCACCGCCGCTGCGCTGTATCCGCTGTTTGCCGGTCTGTCGTCGGACGACCACGCCAAGCGCACCGCCAGCAGCGTGCGTGCGCGTCTGCTGCGTCCCGGCGGCCTGGCCACCACCGCAGTGAAGACCGGCCAGCAATGGGACGAGCCCAATGGCTGGGCGCCGCTGCAATGGGTGGCGGTGGACGGCCTGCGCCGTTACGGCGAAGACGCGCTGGCACGCACCATCGGCGAGCGCTTTCTCACCCAGATACAGGCGCTGTTCGCGCGCGAACACAAGCTGGTCGAAAAATACGGTCTGGAAGCCGATGCAGCCGGCGGCGGCGGTGGCGAATACGCACTGCAGGACGGTTTCGGCTGGACCAACGGCGTCACCTTGATGCTGTTGAACCTATACCCGGACAAAGCGACCAAGGCTGCGCCGGCCAAACGCGCGCGCAAGCCCGAAGCAACGACGCGCTGAGCGTGCGCCAGTGCTGCCGGGCACTGCTCGGCAGCCGCCGGCTGCATCGCAGTTCTGACAGTCGGCAACGCTGGCAGATCACTGCGACAAGCATCGCTTGATCGTTGCGTCATTGCAGGCCGCAGCAGCGTGCTCCACTGATCGCCGCTACTGCACCACCGGCCACGCACTGCCGTCGTAACTCAGCCGATTGATGCCCAGGCGCGCATCGCCACGATCGTCGTAATAGTGGTAGACCAGAATGTCGCCATCGCCATCGTGAAACACCGATTGCCCGCCCGGCCCATGCATGCTGCCCAACCCGGACTGGATCACCGTACCTCCACCGTTGCGCATGTCCACACCGGCGCGATCCAGATACGGCCCGGTCACCGAGCGCGCACGCCCCACCGCGATCTTGTAGGTGCTGCTGGCGCCCTTGCAGCACGCATCGAACGACACGAACAGGTAGTACCAGCCATTGGCCTGCTGGATGAAAGGCGCCTCCACCGCACCCGGATACGGCCGGCTCGCCAGGCTGTAACGGGCCGTATTGCTGGACAGCTGCTTGCCGGTGCCGGGATCGAGTTGGATCAGCTTGATCCCCGACCAGAACGAACCGAACGCCAACCACCATTTGCCGCCACCATCCACCACCAGATTGCCGTCGATGGCGTTGTAGTCGTCGCTGCTCTTTGACGTGTAGACAATGCCTTGATCCTTCCATGATCCAGGCTTGCCGGTGCTGCTGCTGGCAAAGCCAATCGCCGAGGTGTTGGTGGCGAATTTGGACGCGGTGTAATACATCAGGTACTTGCCGCCGTGGAAGGACACATCCGGCGCCCACACCTGATTGTCTGCGTTGTAGCTGCGCACCCAACTCGGTGTGGTGCTGAAGATCGCGCCCGCATTGCTGAATTTCGTCCGGTCGGTACTGGTAACCACGCCGGTGGTGGCATAGATGTAGTAACGCCCATCGCCGAGCTTGAGCATCGAAGGATCGTGCACGATGGTGTCGCCGGTCACCACGCCCGGCCCCACTGCCGCTTGCGCGGGTGCGCCGTGCACGCCAATCACACTGGCGACGATGGCAAGCAGCGATGCGATCGCGCCATGGCGCAGCGACATTCCAGACCAGCCCCCTTCCACTCGATTGCCACGAACGACGCGCATCGGCCAACTCCTTGAACAACGTAAAGACGTTATCTGTAGGAGCAATCTAGCCCGGCAAGCAGTGTCGTGAATCCGACGCTGATCTCAGAAGCATTGCGCAGGCCGAGCGGTTGTTTTATTTGCGACGCGCCTTCGTGCCGATCGGCGCGCCATCCCTGCAGACGCAAGGCGGCTCGCACATCCGCACGCTTCGAAGACACCGGCCTGCCGCGTATCATGCGCACTCTTTCACGCTCCGGGATGGACCCATGGCCGTACGCACGCTCAACGAATTTCTCGCCCATTCCAAGGAAAAGGACGTCAGCCCCGATCCGTTCGAACTGGAAAACCCGCACCTGCTGGAAGTGCGCCTCAACGGCATGGTGTGGTCCAAGGCCGGCGCCATGGTCGCGCGCACCGGCAACGTCAAGTTCACCCGCGAAGGACTGCTGGAGCAGGGTCTGGGCAACCTGCTGAAAAAGGCCGTCAGCGGCGAAGGCATGCAGCTGATGAAGGCCGAAGGCCAGGGCCGGGTGTATCTGGCCGACCTCGGCAAGCTGGTGACCTTGCTGCGCTTGAATGGCGAGGCGATCTTCGTCAACGGCAACGATGTGCTGGCGTTCGAATCCGGCGTCGAGCACAAGATCACCATGATGCGCAAAGTGGCCGGCATGCTGTCCGGCGGCCTGTTCAACGTGCGCCTGAGCGGCCACGGCATCGTGGCGATCACCTCGCACTACGAGCCGCTGACCCTGCCGGTCACCGCTGCCAGCGGCCCGGTGTTCACCGACCCCAACGCCACCGTCGCCTGGTCGGGCACGCTGACCCCGGAGCTGGTGACCGACGTGTCGATCGGCACGCTGTTCGGCCGCGGCTCGGGCGAAAGCCTGCAGATGCGTTTCGCCGGCGAAGGCTGGGTGGTGGTGCAGCCGTACGAGGAAGCCAGCTTCCAGGCCAAGGGCTGATGCCCGTTGCCCAGCTGCGTGTTGCGTGGCTGGGCACACGTCAGTATCCATAACCTGTCAGATCAGATGAAAAAAATGCGTGGCCGATCCTGATCCCAAGCCTGATTCTGGCTTGTCTGGCCATCGCTCTTGCCGTGCTCATGGCGTCGCAAGATCCGGAGTGGACGTGCAGCTGCGAAGAGTCGGAGCACTGGCATTACGTGGGTTCAAATGGAGCGAAAGAGAGCGAGTCGCATCTGCAGGCCACTGGACACGCCACATCTTGCACGCGAACAGATCGTGCAGCGAGGATCATGGATCGCTTGTTCGATGTCATCTTTCCTGGCCAGAAATTCTAGCAACGCATTTAGCTCGCACCTGCTCAGAGTATTTGCTTATGTCAATACCGCTAAACCGCCATGCCGCCATCAGCAAGGCGTCAAACGTGTTTCTGCGACGCGCTGACAGCTACAGGAAAGATCCATCGAGTACGCGATTGCGGCTCTTCATCTCAGCATGCAGGCTATCGAAGCCAGGGAGGCAGGACCAATCTGTCGAGTTACCGATGATGTAAACCCGTTGCTTGGCACGAGTAAGCGCCACATTTAGAAGATTGGGTTTCGCAGACGCCCAATTGCGGCTACCGCCACCCGATTTCCCCGGGGCAGAGCCGAGCAGGATCACCACAATCTCCGCCTCCTTGCCTTGAAACCGATGGACTGTACCGCAGTCAACCGGCCACTCTTTTTTGTTGATGCCCACCTTGCGAAAGGTTTCCCATCCGGCTTCTGCCACCTTACGGAAAGGCGAGATGACAAATAGTCCCGCCGGCTTCTCATCAGCGCCAACGACAGGCCAGTTGGATTTCAGTCGTTGTAGAAGCTGGGTCAGACAGATCAATTCATCATGGACGATTTGCCCGTCATTCGAGTGCCCCTGCACATCGAACCAAGTACTTTCCCCAAGCGAACATCGGATGGGTTCTGGATCAGTATTGGCCTGCACCATTTGGAGGTCATAGGCGATTGCGTTGGCTATGCTGAACATCGGGTCGATACACCGGCGATGGGCGCGAAGGGGTAAGCCCGTCCAGATCGCTGTTTCTGGTGTACTGGGATCACCGATCCAGGCACCAAGCGTCATGCCATGATCCGCAATGGTTTGCGCAGACTCCTGAGCCGGTGACCAGCAGATGTCGACTCCGTGCTTGTTTCTCAACTCCGCGACGACAGCGGCAGGAACCGTCATCACCGGCTGGACCTGCTTTGGATCACCGATCACTACAGCGCGGCGGCTACGCCACAGCGCGCCGGCCACGGACTGGGGCGTGGCTTGACCGGCTTCATCGATCAGTAGCCAGCCCAATGCTTCGCGCCCCAGCCCTATGAATAGCCGGTCGAAAGAGGCAAGCGCGCTGGACACTACCGGTACGACGAAAAACAGCATGTCCCACAGCATGTGGCGTTGCGATTCGGCGATAGGTTCAGGTGTATCCCTTGTCAGCATCCCTTTGACGGCGCGCAGATTGGCGATTGCCTTGCCTTTACATGCGAGCAGGGTGCTCTCGTGCAGATGAAGGGCCGCAAGGAATAACTGGGCACGCAATAGATCGAACTCTGGCGTCACCCAAACGCTAGCCAAATGACGGTCCACCGTTGGCAAGTTGAAGAAATCGGCATCAGGTAGCGCTGCTCCGGTCTGTTTTAAGTCCGCTACGCACTGTTCGAGTTTTTGGCAGCGAAGATGGGCTCGCTTGATCTCCTTTTGGAGAGACTCAATCTTCTCGGCCAGCTTGGAACTTTCCATCTCGCGGAGCAAAGCGATGTCGGCGAGAGTTGTCTTCTGGGCTTGCACGGATTGTCTGCGTGGGCCCAGACATTCAAGTGCCTTGCGCCAAGCCTCGCTCGCGTCGGCGCGATCTTTTCGCAGTTTAAGTGTCTCTTCATCCCAAACACGCATGCGCTCGGTAACGAGGCCAACCGCGTTGAGCCAACGGTCCCAGATGCGCGGGACCTCAGTCGCTTCGGCTGCGTGCAAGCGGTCTGACACAATCTGTACCACTAATTTCGCCTGTTGCTCGGCAAGTTCGCCCATCGCCAGATCGTTCTCACTGCTCGCCAACTGCTTCTCGGCATCCTTCAGACGATGCGACCACTGCTCGGGAAGAGCATTCAACTCGGCTTGCAGCGCATCGACCCGCACTCGGGTCTGTGCTACGGATTGATACAGGCGTGCAAGCTCTTTCATTGCCTCCCAAGCTTTCTCGAATGAGCTGCGCTTGGTTTCGACCCTTTCGGACAACTCGAGGAACTCCTGCTTTGCGAGCCGCCAGCGCTCTAGGGCATCATCCCCTTGCGCCTCAAGGAGGGTTTTGATGTCGCAGGGATTACCCGGCACGTATGCTTTTGAAGTGCCGTCGCGAAAGAAAGCGTTCGCAAATTTCCGGCGGTTTTCGCTGTTGCCCAAGGCCGCAGCAACCAAGCCCCACGCAGGAACCTTGATCTGCGATGCAGCAAATACCTGGGCAGCCACTTCCTGAAAATAGGTGGCGCTTGCATGTTCTTCTGTTGCGATCTTGCTAAGCGCAGGCAGCTCACGTGTGATGTTCTCGACAGCTGCGTTGTTGTTACTCGCAACCACGATCCCGGTGCCAGCTACGATCTCTGGCTTGAACGGAAAGACGTTCAAGCCGCCGATGGTTGTCTTGTCGCCATAAGCCTCCCACGGAGATCGCAGTTTGGCCAATCCCTGGGCGCGGCGCACGACTACATCAGCAATCACATCACATAGCAGGGTGGTCTTACCGGTGCCAGGCGGTCCGTTGACGGCCACCAGGCCGGCGCCATCGCAAAGCTGGGAGGTGATTTCGTTGACGGCGGCCTGCTGGGCAAGCATCAGATGATGCTTTTTTTTCGCGGGCCAGCGGCCAAGAGGGAGCTTGGTTGGTGACAAGCATGCAGCCATCGCATCGGGCCGCCGCAGAATATCCTGCCGAGACTGGTCCACAGATGCCAGCCCGAGATAGCGCTCCAATGTTCGTCCCAATGCACGACCGCCATCCGCTTCCGCTATCAGCTGATCCAAATCGTTGAGGTAGAACGAGTTGAGGAAGTCGATGCTATCGCCCTTTTCGGCTTCGTCGTCTTTACGTCGCTTTCGCAACGTCGATTTGATGACGGCTGAAAAGGATAATTGGGGTATTCCTTTACCAAAGCGGGCAAGCGCCTGTTGCAGCTCGGCCTCAAGTTCCCTCCACTCAACCGGAAACGGTGGAGGTGCTTTACTCTGGTTTGATTGTTGGGGCGGGTTCTCGTCGGCTTCTTCCGTCTTCGCATCCGTACTGTTGGCGGAGATGGTCGTAGGCGCGCGCCGCTCCTTGAATGCTTCCGCCTGTTCTTTGATGTCGTTGTTAAGACCGTCAAGGGTCTTCCCATCGAGCAAGCGCTGGACACCCAGGGCAAAACTGGCGGGAACATAAGAGTCGCTCGCGACGACTCCCTCTCCATTGACAAGAAAAGCAACTAACCATCCTTCGCCGACTAGTTGCTGCAGGTCGCTCTCACTCAGCAGTTGAGATGGGCAAGTGGCCTGTAGAACGACTTGGGCCCAGTCCCGGCACGAGGCCACGCCGAGAAAGATGGCATGTACCCAGTCTTCTTTATCGGTCGGGATCAACGAGGCTCTATGCCCTCGTTCCCAAGGTAGCGCATCGTCTTTCCGATATCTCGCCACCTTCCGCGTCGGAGTGCTCTCTCTCTTGGGTACGGTGGGAATGTTGAAGATCTCTACGTCTCGCCAAAAGCGAAGTACATCCCTGGCTTGCTCTGTCAAAATAGTGCTCCAATGCGCACGGTTTCTTTCTGCGGCAAAGTCAACTCTGAGTCGCAACACAACTGCAGGCAAGCCGTAAAAGGCGCGACTGCTACTGAAGTCTATATTTGTTCATAACTTCGGTCGCACGAAAATTGCTTCACACCCAACCGCGTCGACGGAACCACACCAGCGGCACCACCATGCTCAGCACGATCACGCCCAACGCCCAGTAATAGGCGTCGTGCCATTTGAGTTCGGGCATGTAGGCGAAGTTCATGCCCCAGATGCCGACCAGCACCGTGGGCGGGATGCCGACCACCGACGCTACTGCCATCACCTTCATCACGTTGTTCTGGTCCATGTTGATCATGCCCAGCACGCTGTCGAGCAGGAACTCGATGCGGTCGTCCATATGCTGCTGGAACTCGCTCAAGGTGGTCAGATCCTTGTGCAGCAATCCGATGCGTTTGGCCGCATCCTCGCCAAACCAGTCCGGCGCTTGGTCATCCAGGTAGGTGACCAGGCGCAGTAGTCCCTGCCCGGCATTGTGCAGCCCGCCCAGGCGCCGGCCCATGCCGCCCACCTGATGCAGCATGCGCTCCAGATCCTTGGTCTTGTGCGGCTCGTCGAACACCTGCCGGGTGGTGTCGGTGACCTCGGCTTCCAGCGATTCCAGCCGGTCTGCCAGGCGGCCCACCAGCTGGTCGAACATGCGCAGCAACAAATCGTCGGCGCTGTGGCAAGGCGCGTGTTCAAGCCGCGCGGCCACCGCCTCCAGCGAGCCCAAGCGCTGCTCGCGCAAGGTGACCAGCATGGTCGGCGACACCGCAAAGCCCAGCGGCGCGGTCGGGCCATCGTCGTCCTGAAAGCGCGGCACATTGAGAAACAGCACCTCGCCCTGGCGCCGCACCCGGCTGCTGAATTCGATCTCGCCGATCGCCGCGCGATCCGGCAGCGCAAACCCCACCTTGTCTGCAGCCTGCGCCAGCTCCTGTGCGCTGGGTTGGCACAGGTCGACCCAGGCACCTTGCGTGTGCTGCGTTCCGGCAATCGGGTGTGTCGTGATCATGCGGCGGGCCGTGGCGATGGATGGCGGCGAGCATCCCGTTCCATCCGATCGGCGTCAACGTCGCGCGCAAAACGCGCTTAGCTGCCAGTGGCCTTTATCGCGGCGCCGTGCAGCCACAGACGCCAAAGCCCCGCAGTGCGGGGCCTTGGTGATGTCTTCGGTCGGTGAAGCGTACGCTCAGCCTGTACGCGTCTGCTTCCGCTTCACCGCATAGCCGATCGCCAGCAGCAGGAACCACACCGGGCTGGCCAGCAGCGCCTGCCGCGTATCGGCCTGCAAGGTCAGCAGCACGATGACGAAGGCGAAGAACGCCAGACACACGTAGCACATCAACACCCCACCAGGCATCTTGAATGCCGAGGCCGCGTGCTGCTCAGGGCGCTTGCGCCGATACGCGATATAGGCGCACAGGATCAGCGACCACACGAACATGAAAAGCACCGCCGACAACGTGGTGACCAACGTAAACGCGGTGACCAGGTTGGGAATCAGATACACCAGCATCGCACCCAGCAACAGGCACACGCAGGAGAACAGCAGCCCGCGCGCCGGCACCGCTGCACGCGAAAGCTTGGCGAAGCCCTTGGGCGCATGTCGCTCTTCGGCCAGGCCGTAGAGCATGCGGCTGGTGGAGAAGATGCCACTATTGGCCGAAGAGGTAGCCGAGGTCAGCACCACGAAGTTGATCAGGCTCGCCGCCGCAGGCACGCCGGCCAGCACGAACAACTCCACGAACGGGCTCTTGTCGGCCACCACCTGCCGCCACGGCGTCACCGCCATGATCGCGATCAGCGCCAGCACGTAGAAAATCAAAATGCGCACCGGGATCGAGTTGATCGCCTTGGGCAGGTTGCGGCGCGGGTCTGCGGTTTCCGCAGCGGTGGTGCCCACCAGCTCGATACCGACGAAGGCGAACACCGCGATCTGGAACCCGGCAAAGAACCCGCCAATGCCCATCGGGAACATGCCGCCGTCGTTCCACAGGTTCGACAGCGAGGCCACATTGCCCGACGGCGAACGGAAGCCCCAGGCCACCAGCCCGGCGCCGGTGATGATCAACGCAGCGATGGCGACGATCTTGATCAGCGCAAACCAGAATTCCATCTCGCCGAACAACTTCACCGTCACCAGGTTCAAGCTCAGCAGCAACAGCACACACGCGATGGCCGGAATCCACGGCGCCAATCCCGGAAACCAGAACTGCGCGTAGGCTGCAATCGCGATGACATCGGCGATGGCGGTAATGATCCAGCAGAACCAGTAGGTCCACCCGCAGAAGAAACCGGCCCAGGGCCCGAGCAGATCGGTGGAGAAGTCGATGAACGACTTGTACTCCAGGTTGGACAGCAGCAGCTCGCCCATCGCACGCATCACGAAGAACAGCATCGCGCCGATGATCAGATAGACGAACAGGATCGACGGCCCGGCCAGACTGATGGTCTTGCCCGAGCCCATGAATAGCCCGGTGCCGATCGCGCCACCGATGGCGATCAGCTGCAAGTGACGATTGGAGAGACTGCGTTGCAGATGATCGGGCGCGGACGGGTCAGACATGGGCACGGCACCTGCGAGTGAAGAAGCCGTCAAAATACGAGATCCCACACCTCAGCACCAGCGCCCAGGTGCCTGAAGACGCAAACATCTTCGCCAACTAATGATTGCGTGGGTGACAGCAGGCCGGCAAGCGCCGACGGGAAATCCGGCAAGCAGGCTTGCTGTTTCGAACGGTGGCTGCGCGAAGTGTTCCAGCCCGTAGCGCTGCTCTGGTCGCCACTGCCATGCCGCCTGCAAACACGTCTGACTGCATCCACCAAGATGCGACCGACAACACCACTGCACTCACTGACAGGCAAGCGTTCGATACGTTTTGTCAGCCGCTCCAAGCCTGCTGATACGTACGCACTGCACGCAACGTCATCGCGATCGGTAGCAGCCAGGCCACCGGTGCCGCGTCTTGCGCAAACATCGACCCGCGTCGCAGCACGACGGTTTGCCCGACGTGCTGCACGCGCTCCTGCCCGCTTCCTTGACTGCGCGCACGGACCGCGCAGTGCGATTGCTGGTCTCCTGCGCGGGCCCAACCCTCAGGACACTCCCATGTACTCACGCTCCCATCTATTGCTGGCCATGACGTTGCTGGCCCCGGTCTCTGCATTGGCCGTGCAGGTCGATGCGCACGGGCAACTGACCGATGCGCGCGGTCAGGCGCTGCAACTGCGCGGCGTGACCTGGCCAGGCTTCGACCGCGCTGCGCTGGTTGCGGCGGGTCTGCGCAACAGCACGCTGCAACAGACGCTGGATCAGATGCAGGCAGCCGATATCAATGCGCTGCGCGTGCCGGTCTGCACGGCGACGCTGCAAGCCAAGCCCGTCGCTGCGGCCGATGTCGCAGGCGAGCCTGCATTGCGCGGCCTGAATTCGTTGCAGGCGCTCGACGCGGTCGTGCGTGCCAGCACCCAACGCGGCATGCAGGTCCTGCTCGCATTTGCCGATGGCGGGTGCGATGACTCCGCACCGCAGCTGGGCGCGAAGCAGCAGCCTGGACAGACGGCTTGAGCACCCTCGCTACCCGCTACGGCACCACCAGCGGCGTGATCGGCATCGACTTGGGCAGCAGCGGTTACCGCAATGCCAACTGGGCAGGAAACAGCGCAGACGCAGACTGGAATCGCATCGCCTCGCGCGCGGCGACCACCGTCCTCAAACAGGCACCACGCTGGGTGGTGGGCGTGGAAGGCGTGGGCAACAACGCGCTCTGCAGCGACTCCGCGCGCAAGGCGCCCGGCAGCAATCTGCAGCCGCTTGCCTGCGTGCCATTGCGCATCCCGGCCAAGCAACTGGTGTTGATGCCCAAACTGGCGGGGCCGGATCGCGATGCGGCAGATGCCTTCGCAGCGGCCAGCTTTCCACGTGGTCTGCCAGCGAGCTGGCAACGCGACTTCGGCACGTTTGCCGCCGACCATGCGGTGCTGCCGGTCAGCATTGGCGGCGGCCTGGGCGATGGCGACCCGCGCGATCCCGCATGGCAACAGGCATTGAGCGACTATCTGGCAAGCACCGGCATGCGCAGTGCCTTTCTGGGCAGCTGGGAAGTAGGCAATGCCAACAATGGCGGCCTGCTCGCCAGCGATGGCAGCCCACGCAGCGACAAGCTGCAGATCCTGCATCAAGCATGGGGCTTGGCGACAGCTACATCTTCCAGCGCATCCGCAAAAAGCGCGAACACCGCCAACGCGAGCAAGGCGACCACCTGGAACAGCACCTTCAGCGGCACAGCGACCTACACCGGCTCCGGCTACTCCGGCGGCGCAGTCCTGCTGGATCCAATCCCCAGCAACGCGTTCATCACCGCACTCAACCCGACCCAGATGAACTTCGGTGGGGTCAAGGCCGCACTTGCCGTCGCCTATCTGGAAGTGACCGGCCCCAAGGGCAAGACCGTCGTCTATGTCACCGACCTGTATCCGGACGGCGCATCCGGCGGCCTGGACTTATCACCGAATGCCTTTGCCGCAATCGGCGACATGGTGCAAGGACGCATCCCGATCAGCTGGAAGATCGTGCGCGCACCCATCACCGGCAACGTGCAATACCGCATCAAGGAAGGCAGCTCGCGCTGGTGGGCGGCGATCCAGGTGCGTAACCACGCCTACCCGGTGGTCAAGTTCGAAGTGAAGCAAGGCAGCACCTGGAAGAGCTTGCAGAAGATGGACTACAACCACTTCCTCGGTGAACAACTGGGCAACCAACCGCTCTCCATCCGCATCACCGACATCCGCGGCCAGGCCATCCTCGATACCATTCCCGCCCTGCCAGAAGACGGCAACAAGCCGGTGTATTTCGAACCGGGGCAACGTGCAATTCCCCTGAGGTGTTGATCAATTCGCAAAACGCGGCCCAGCAACCAACACTTACTAGCCCCCAGCAAGCCCACCACCCACACGCCCCGGCAGTGCCTGATCGTCATCCTCTTCCAGATCGCCCACCTCCTCGCGCAAACCGCCTTGCTGCGGCGTCTGCTCTTCCAACGGACTTTCTTCTTCGTTGGTATCCGGATCGGGCGTGCCATGCGCCACCACGCCTGTGGTGAACGTGGTCATCGGGCGAGCAGTACGTGGATTGAGATGCATGGACGACTCCGTTGCGTTCAGTAGTGCGTCAACGCTAGGCCGCGCAACGCTAGTGCACCGTGAGCCCGAGCATCGCCGCGCTGACACGCTGTTGACGTGCGTTGGCTGAAAACGCGCCGAAACCAGCGGTGTAAGTCCATGGTTATCATGACGACTCATCTTCGAGGCCAAACCATGCGTTATCGCGCTCTGCTCGCATTCCTGCTGACCTGCGGCAGCGCGCATGCTGCCAAGCCTGCCTCACGTCTGGATGCAGTGCTGCAATCCGGCGTGCTGCGCGTGTGCACCACCGGCGACTATCGTCCTTATTCGTTGCTGCGCGCAGACGGGCACTTCGAAGGCAGCGACATCGCGCTGGCACAATCGCTTGGCGCCAGCCTGGGTGCACGCGTGCAATTCGTACGCACCAGCTGGCCGCAATTGATGCCCGATCTACTCGCCGATCGTTGCGACATTGCAGTCGGCGGCATCTCGGTGACCTTGCAGCGGCAACGCCAGGCCGGCTTCAGCACGGTGCTGGACGTGGACGGCAAGATCCCGCTGGTGCGCTGCGCCGACCAGACGCGTTACCGCAGCATCGCGCAACTCAATCGACCCGAGGTGCGCGTGATCAAGCCGCCCGGCGGCACCAACGAAGCCTTCGCGCGGCGCGAATTGCCACATGCGACCCTGCGCCTGTTCGCCGACAACACCACCATCTTTCAGGAGCTGGTGGACCGGCGTGCCGACGTGATGATCACCGATGCCTCCGAGGCGCTGTACCAGCAGGCACGCCTGCCCGCGCTATGCGCCATCGCGCCGGAGCAACCGCTGCAATACGGCGAAAAAGCCTTTCTGCTGCCGCGCGACGACCACGCATGGAAGGCCTATATCGACCAATGGCTGCACATGAGCAAGGCCAGCGGCGAGTATGCGCGCATCGTCGAAACCTGGCGTACACCGCGCCCAGAATCCACCAAGTCACCGTAACGCTCAGCTGGGGATAGGGAATAGGGAATAGGGAATAGGGAATAGGGAATAGGGAATCGCAACAGCATCACGCGCATCGCGACATGTCGAAACAGCGCTCTTCCGATTCCCCATTCCCGACTCCCCATTCCCGCGGCGCACCGCGCCGCCTTCAAACAATCTTGGTCCGTCGCCACCAACGCGACACCTGTTCTTCGCGTACCAGCGTGAACAAACCAGCGCCCAGAATCAACGCGATGCCCACCGCCATCGGCCAATCCAGGTGGTCGTGAAACAGCAGATAGCCGAACGCGATCGCCCACAACATCTGGCTGTATTGCGTGGGCGCCACCACGCTCACCGGTGCCATGCGCGTGGCGTACATCAGGCAGATCGCCGCCAGACCCGCAAGCAAGCCGTAGCCTGCCAACAGGTACCACTGGTACAGCGTGGGCCAGACGAAGGTCGGCAACATCATGATCCCGCCCATCACCAACGGGCCGATCACGCCGGCGCCATAGAGCGTCAAACGCTTCTCGCTATGGCCGGCCATGCGCAAGGTGATCACCGAGATCGCACCCACCAGGCCACAGACGATCGCCGCCACATGCCCGTGGGTGAGATGCCGAAAGCCGGGGCGCAACACGATCAACACGCCGATAAAGCCCACGATCACCGCCGACCAACGCCGCCAATGCACTTCTTCCTTGAGGAACACCACCGACAGCACGGTCACGAAAATCGGCATCAAGAAGATCAGCGCAAAGGCCTCGGCCATCGGCAAGGTGGTGAAGGCAATCACCGAGGTCAGATTGCCGATCGCGCCGGTAAGCGCGCGCAGCAGCCACAGACTGGGCTGCCTGGCCATCACCAGTTCGCGCAGGCGGTCGTCGGGCTTCTTCAAAAAGGGCACCGCCCCCAGCATCAGCAACGCGCCGAGAAACAGCACTTCGTAGACCGGCAACGTACCTTCGAGCAGCTTCACGAACGCATCGCTGATCGAATAGGCCGCATAGCAGGCGAACCCCAACAACACACCCTTCAGCATTGCCGACACTCCACGGTTGGCGCCGATCCGACGCGATGTCGGTACGGGCAGTGCACAGTATGCGGTGCACCGTGCGTTGGAGGAATCGTTGCGCGCGGCCGGTCTTGCGCACTCCTGGGTTACTTGCAGGCAACAGGATGCCGGCACGCTATGGGTCGGTTACGATGCCGATTCCTTCCTTAACACCGGCGCGCGCTACGCGTCCGAATCCAGACCCTGTCACCCGTGCCCCATTACTCCGGCCCACTACTCATCCTCTCTGACGCCCAAGCCCTGCTTGCCGCGCGCGGAAATGGTCTGACTCAATGGACCGGGTCGCTGGACCTGGGCCGCAGCACCGGCACTGCGCAGCTGGATGCGCAGACCTGGCAGTGGCGCGGCAGAGGCTACCCGTATCCCGGCAAGCTCAAGGAGCGCACGCTGTATTTCTGGGACGGCGACGACTTTGCGCCGATTTCGCGTTTCAACGGTGCGTTGATCAAGCTGGTGCCGACCGAATGGGGCGCGCCCACCTTCGAGATCGACGGCATCAAGATGTTGCCGTCGGCACAACTGTCGCCGTTCGACGATGCGCGCCGCAAGGTGGCGCTGGTGGATCCGCGCGGCAAGGTCGTGCTGGATACCTGCGGTGGCCTGGGCTATTTCGCCGCCTGCTGCCTGGAGGCCAACGTGGCGCAACTGCACTCGTTCGAAAAGAACGCCGACGTGCTGTGGCTGCGCACCCTCAATCCGTGGTCGCCGGATCCGGACGACGATGCCAGCGGTGGACGTCTGCAGCTGACACACGCCGATATCTCGCAGCACGTCACCACACTGGCCGACGGTTCGGTCGACGCCATCCTGCACGACCCGCCGCGCTTCGGCATCGCCGGCGAGCTGTATTCGCAGGTGTTCTACGACCAGCTAGCGCGCGTGCTGCGTCGCGGCGGACGCATGTTCCATTACACCGGCGCGCCCAACAAATTCACCAGCGGGCGCGATGTTCCCAATGAAGTGAGCAAGCGTCTGAGCAAAGCTGGTTTCAGCACGCAACTCGCCCTGGATGGTGTGTTGGCGACGTTGCCTGCGCGGCGCTGAGTATCGTCTGCGCGATCAGGTACGACCGCCCCCGCCATCATTGGGACACCTCAACGCGTGGGCCACGCAGACAGCGATAGCGGATGAATCTGCGATACTGCACCGCCCTCGACAAGGATGTTGCATGCGCGTCCATCTCACTGCCTTATGGTTGGCCCCACTCGTGTTGATGCTGTGCGCGCCAGCAGGTGCACAGACGCAATCGCAGGCACAGACACCGCCCGCGCAGCCCATGTCTGAAGTCACGCTCTCCAACCCCGTCACCACCGCCACACTGGCCGGGCGCACGATTCGCTTGGGCGAGCAAGATGGCAAATGCGCCGTGCTGCGCGACGACGAAGTGTTTCCGCTGGGCATCGGTGCGCCGTGCTATTTCAGCATCGCGCGCGACCGCAGCGCACAGGTACACCACTTCCAAGGTAGCGACATCGTACTGGTGCAGCATGCCCATCAAACGGCAAGCCCGGACTGGGACATCAAACTCTACGGGGCGATCTGCGCCTCCGAATCGCAGTCCGTGCGCGAGGTCGACGATGTGCTGGAAGCCGGCATCGTCGCCAGCTCCTGGCATTGCGACCCGACACGCGGTGCCGACCAGAAAGAGTTCGTCTACAGCTACGACACCTGGCCGAAGCGCAACGCAGCCAAACCTTCGCGCAAGCGTGGGACACCGTGAAGTCTGTTCAAGACTCGCGCACAGCACTGCCAGGTGTGCGTAGCCGCTGATCTGCGGCCTGGCTGCAGGGCCCTTGCCCGCTCACCATCGCGGGACACGCCGCAAGTACATCCCTGTAGGCCCTTACGCGCATCCATGCCGCGTAAGGTCCCGCGACGGTGGGCGGGCAAGGACCCGTCGAGATGGTCGGTGGGCGTGGCCTGCCATCAGCGTCTGCCGCGACGCATGGCCTCGGCACGATCGCGCCGGTAATCCTTCCATGCGAGATACGCAAACACGCCCACCATCGCCAACAGGGCAGTGGTCAACAGGCCGTCCCAGCCGATCGAGATCCAGTAGCGCTGCGGGTCGGTGTCGGCATAAAACGTCCTGGCCGGCCGACCACGAACGACGCTGACATAGCGCCCGCTGATCACCGCCTGCAACAACAACCAGAGTCGCCCGCAACAGGCCACCGCGATCACAAGGACCACCAGGCGGACAAGCCAGTCGACGATGCGGGAATTGGCAGGCACCGGCGTCGGTGGTGGCGGTGATTTGGGACGTTTTTTCAAGCAGGCCTCTCTGCAATCGTGCGACGCAGTTTACCGCTGGCGCTTTGCATCGGCGCCTGTCGGCGTGATCGCGCAGACAGGACGCGGCCTTCAACTGCAACACGACGCTATGCACGTGCGGCCTGATCGCAGCCGCTATAATCGCCGCGCAGCGCACTCGATCGAGTGACATGGAACGCTCCACGCTGCATTCGTCTCAAGGAAGATGGCCGGCAGCACTGCCACGCGGATTGTCTGGACGCTTCCTTGGATTTTTTGCTGTGACGCCATGTAACGGCGGCAACAGTCTTCCCTCAAGGATCTTTCGCTTTGAAGACGTTCACCACACTCCTGCTTGTCTCCCTCAGTCTGCTGCTTGCTGCCTGCGGCGGCGGCACCACCGGCGCTTCCAAGCTCTCCTCCAGCGAGTACCTGTTGCACAATATCTCGGTCTGGAACGGCGCGGTGACCATCATCGACCCGTGGGTGTCCGGCGATCGCGGGCAGAGCCTGGTGAACGATGCGATCGCGCACAAGCCGCTGGACAGCTACAAGACCGCGCTGGGCAGCCAACGCAAGGCGCTTGCCGCCAATGCGCAGGCCAATGCCGCCGTGGCCTCGGGCGTGCCGGACAACGCCAAGGACCTGGACGGCAAGTTGTCGGCCTACCTCAAGAGCGCCGATGCGATGATGGCCGCGCTGGAGCGCGTTGCCGCACTGCCCAACGGCTACACCAATACCGAGCTGGCACCGTTGGCCAAGGACCTGGAAACCGTGTCGGCCCAGCTCAATGTCGATATCCAAGCCCTGAATACCGCGCAGCGCGCATATTCCAAGGAGCACAAGGTGCCGATGCAGGAAGTCAGTCAGTAAGCACCACGGTATCGTCGGTGGCGCCTTGCGGACCGCGACACGTGGTCCGCAAGGCGCGATCGAGCCTACTCGCTTCGCTTGACTCCACTGGTCACCTCACACGCAGGTGCGCAACACACTGCGATGAAAAACGTCATGCGGTTAAGAGTGGCATCGTCGCTCGATGCTGCAGCGCGACTGCAGACTCCAGCGATTTAAAAAGTGCGATCCGTAAACGCGCGATCGACGCACGCACGCTCAGCACACCGCCCATTGATCGCGCCCTGCAGTCTTGGCTGCATACAACGCAAGATCGGCCTGGCTCAGCAGCACGTCCAGGCCGGTGGCGGCGGTGACACTGACCGCGCCCATGCAGAACCGCACCGGCTGGTCTGCCGGCAGGCCGGGAATCTGGATGGCGGCCACGGCGCTGCGCAGGCGCGCAAACACCGCAGGAATTTCTTCCGCGTTGCAGCCCGGCAATACCAGCAGGAATTCTTCGCCGCCCAGGCGGCCCAGGCGATCCTGCGTGCGCAAGGCCAGCTTCCAGGCGCTGGCGAGCGCCTTGAGCACCGCATCGCCGGTGGCGTGGCCGTGCACATCGTTGATCAGCTTGAAGTGATCCAGATCGATCAAGGCCAGCATGCATGGGATCTGCGAGCGCAACGCTTGCTCGATCTGCTGTTGCGCCTCGGAACGAATGGCGCGGCGATTGGGCAGGCCGGTGAGTTCGTCGCGCATCGCCAGCCGGGACAGCTGACGGCGATGGCGCGCACCGAAGGCCAGCACCACCAAGGCGCCCAGCAACAGCAGGCAGGCCGCACATAGGGCGATCCATAGCGTGCGTTGGCCGGCTTCGCGCGCCTGCAAGGCCAGTTGCGCGGTCTCGCTGCGGCGGCGTAGCTCGGCGGTTTCGGCGCCACGGCGGGCATCTTCGTAGCGCGCCTGCAAGCGCAGCATCACGGTGTCGCGTTGGCGGTCCAGGCTTTGCGCGCGCAACGTGTTGGCGCGTTGCAGTTCTTGATATGCCTCGGCATGGCGGCCTTCCGCTGCCAGCGCCTGGGCAATGGCATCGAGCAGTTGCGCACGCCGGCTCAAGGTCAGGTTCGGGTCGTCCGCCGCCCTGGCCGCGACGATCTCGGCCCCCAGGCTGTCTGCCTTCAACACCGTCAATGCCTGCAGCAACACCGCATGACACGCGGCGATACGGCCAACATTGCCTTGTTTCTGCATCAGCGGCAGCGCCTCGCGCGCCATCGCCAATGCCGCGTTTGCATCGCCGGTTTCGATCAGGGACTCGCTGGCGCTGGTCAACGCCGCAGCCACGCCGGCCTGATCGCCGAGCTCGCGACTGAGCGCCAACGCGCGCTTGAAATGCAGCAGTGCGGCTTCGGGTTGTTGCGCGGCCAGCGAGGTGCCGTACTCGTACTCGATCAGGCTGCGCTGGAAGCGTGCCGGCTGGCCGTGCAAACGCGCCAGGGCACGCTGCAGATAATCTTCGGCTTCGCTGTCTTCAGCCATGCGCCCGCCGACACGGCTGGCCAGCGACCCCAGCTGGGTCAAGGCATCCAGCTCCAGGCTCAAGGTGTGTTCGCGCACTGCACATTGGTAACTGGCCTGCGCCGCCTTCCACGCCTCATCGCTGCTGCTGGAAGCCAGCATGCTCCACATGTCGACCGCTTCCACTTCGCACAGCAGATCGTTGCGACCCAGTGCACGTGCGCGCTGACGCAGGTCTTCCAGGCGCGTCACCATGCCGCGATTGGGGTTTTCGCGCACGTCGCTCAGTGCCTGCACGGTATCCAGCCACAGCTGCGCCTGCGCGGCGTTGCCGTGCAGTTTCTCCAGTACCACCCGTGCCTGGGTGAGCACCACCTGGCGATGATCGTTGTCTTCCAGCGAAATCAGCACGCGTGCCTGTGCCAGCAAGGCCCAGAACTCCGCGTCCACGTCGCCATCGCTGCGCGCCCGCAGCAGCGAGGCCTGTGCGGTCTGCAACGCGGCCTGGGGGTCGTCGAGGGCCGCAGATTCGATCGTCTTCCACGGCTGCGGCTGCGCCCACACCACCGCGCTGCCCAGCAACAAGACGATCCCGGCGAAGACGTATCGCCAGCGTGTCGCAAGGGGGCTCATCGACCACTCATGGCGGTGACCAAGCACAACGCAGCGGGGTCGTGACCACGGCGACACCACTGGCCCGAACCGGGCTGGCTGTTTGCTGCGGCATTTCGGCACTCCCCTGGTTGGACGCTGGCGCAATTCGGCGAGGTCCGCGTCCGGTCGAACGCGACATCGATGCAAAGGACGCCTGCAATGATGACCGGCAGGCAGGCCAGGCACCGTGATTGCGAGGTTCCTGATCGAGTGCGTTATCGGCCCGATCGCACCTGGCTTGAATGGGCAGGGTTGGCCCGGTCACCTGCCGGCATGCTGATGGCGTGTGCGTTTGAAGGCGCCCCCCGGCGGCGACGTAAACTGCCGCACGGCAGCCGCCGCACCAGATCTGGAGACGCCGTGACATCCTGCCTGCCCCGCCTGCTCACGCTGCTCGCCGTCGCCTTGCTGTCGGCCTGCGCCACCCAGGCCCCGCGTGCGCCGCAGCGCTCCCCGGATGCGGTCAAGGCCGATATCGCGCGGCGCCTGCCGGCCACCCTCAGCGATCGCGCCGGCTGGGCCAACGATGTGTACGTGGCACTGTCCTCGCAGGGGCTGGACACCAGCCCCGAGCACATCTGCGCGGTGCTGGCGGTGACCGAGCAGGAGTCGACCTATCAGGCCAATCCTGTCGTTCCCAACCTGGGCAAGATTTCACGCGCGGAGATCGACCGCCGCGCCAGTGCGCACCACATTCCCGGCTTCATGGTCGACGCCGCCCTGCGCATCGACTCCCCCGATGGCCGCAGCTATGCCACACGTATTGCCAGCGCGCGCACCGAGCAGGAGCTGAGCAAGATCTTCGAGGACTTCACCGGCAGCGTGCCGTTGGGCGCGCGCCTGTTCGACGGGCTCAATCCGGTGCACACCGCCGGGCCGATGCAGGTGAGCATCGCGTTTGCCGAGCAGCACGCCGAGCGCTATCCGTATCCACCGGGCGACTCGATTCGCCATGAAGTCTTCAGCCGTCGCGGCGGGCTGTGGTTCGGTACCAGACATCTGCTCGGGTATCCGGCCAGTTACGACGCACTGCTGTATCGCTTCGCCGACTTCAACGCCGGTTGGTACGCCAGCCGCAATGCCGCCTTCCAGGCCGCGCTGAGCAAGGCCAGCGGCATCGCGCTCGCACTGGACGGCGACCTGCTCACGCCCGGCGCCAGCCTGGAGGCACCCGGCGGCACCGAACGCGCCGCGCGCGCTCTGGGTAGCCAGCTGGCGATGAGCGACCGCCAACTCCGCCGGGCATTGGAAGCCGGCGATACGGCCGACTTTGAGGACACCGATCTGTATCGCCAGGTGTTCGCGCTGGCCGAGCGCAGCGCCGGCAAACCGTTGCCGCGCGCCATATTGCCGGGTATCACCCTGGAAAGCCCGAAGATCACCCGCACGCTCACCACCGCCTGGTTTGCGCAGCGGGTGAACGAGCGCTGGAAGCGGTGCATGGGCAGGTAGCCGCACCTGCCGCAGGGCGCGCGGCATCCAGCGCACCACGCCTGACACCTTCGTTCCGCGGCAAGGCACGACGTTTGGCAGGGTCGCATGCCCTGCCCGCACACGTAGCATGCGAGGTTGCACCGCCGTTGTCGGCGCGCGCCCCTTTGATGAGGTCCACATGCCCACACCGTTGCCGTTGCGCCACCTGCTCACCGTCCTGTCGTTCGCCCTGCTGCCTGTCGCCGCCAACGCGCAGGCGCCCAGCGTGACCGAGACCGACTACGCGCGTGCCGAACGCCTGATCTACTACGCCGCACAGCCCCTGGTCGATCATGCCGCCACGCGCGTCACCTGGCTGGATGCCACGCATGTGGTGTACGTCGACCACGACGCCAAGGGCGACCGCCTGCTGCAGCTGGACATCGCAACCGGCAAGAGCGCGCCGCTGTTCAAGCCCGCAGCGCTGGCCGCCTCGCTCAACACCCTGCTCAAGACCGGCGACAAACCGCTCAAGGCCGCCACGCTTGCGCCCAAGGTCAGCCTCAGCGCCGATGGCCGCTACCGCTTCAGCCTGCGCGACACCGCGGTGCTGTGCGATGCACGTGCGCGCTGCAGCAAGCTCTATGCGAAGGACAAGGCAGAGCCGGGCGTGCTGTCGCCGGACAAGCGCAGCGAAGCGTTCATCCGCAACTGGAACCTGTGGGTGCGCGAGCTGGCTACCGGCAAGGAGACCCAGCTGACCCGCGACGGCGTGGAAAACTTCGGCTACGCCACCGACAACGCCGGCTGGCAGCACAGCGACAACGCCATCGTTGCGTGGTCGCCGGACTCGCGCAAGATCGCCACCTTCCAGCAGGACCAGCGCAAGACCGGCGACATGTACCTGGTCAGCACCAAGCTCGGGCATCCGGAACTGCAGTCCTGGAAATACCCGATGGCCGGCGACAAGGACGTGACCATGATCGAGCGCGTCATCATCGACGTGCCCAGCGCCAGCGTGGTGCGGCTGAAGATGCCCGCCGACCAGCACCGCTCCACGCTGTGCGACGACGTGAGCTGCTCGCCGGGCCTGTGGGACGATGTGAAATGGGCGCCGGACAGCAAGACCCTGGCGTTCGCCTCGACCTCGCGCTTCCACAAGCAGGTCTGGCTGCGCATCGCCGATGCCGGAACCGGCGCCGTGCGCACCGCCTTCGACGAAACCGCCAAGACCTATTACGAAAGTGGCCAGGTCGCCGCCAACTGGGCCTACCTGCCCGGCAGCAACGAGGCGGTGTGGTTCTCCGAACGCAGCGACTGGGGCCAGCTGTACCTGTACGACCTGGCCACCGGCAAACCCAGGCGCGCCATCACCAGCGGCGAAGGCAACGTCACCGAACTGCTGCGCGTGGACCCGGTGACCCGCACCGCGTGGTTTGTCGGCGTGGGCCGCACGCCGGGCGTGGACCCGTATTACCAGCAGCTGTGGAAGGTGAGCCTGGACGGCGGCGAGCCGGTGCTGCTCACGCCCGAGGTCGCCGACCACAGCATCGCGCTGTCGCCCGATGGCAAGCGCTTCGTCGACACCTATTCCACCTCGGTCACGCCGCCGGTGAGCGTGCTGCGCGATGCCGCCGACGGGCGCATGCTCAGCACCATCGCCACCGCCGACATCAGCCGCCTCAAGGCCGCCGGCTGGGTGCCGCCGGAACCGATCACGGTCAAGGCGCGCGACGGCAAGACCACGCTGTATGGCCTGATGTTCAAGCCGACAAACTTCGATCCCGCGCGTAAGTACCCGGTGATCGACTACATCTACCCCGGCCCGCAGACCGGATCGGTACGTGGCCGCAGTTTCCTTGCCGGCCACGGCGACAATCAATCGCTGGCCGAACTGGGCTTCATCGTGATCGCCATCGACGGCATGGGCACGCCGTGGCGTAGCAAGACCTTCCACGACACCTGGTACGCCAACATGGGCGACAACACCTTGCCCGACCAGGTGGCCGCAGTGAAGGAACTCGGCCAGCGCTACCCGTGGTTCGACACCAGCCGTGTCGGCATCTGGGGGCATTCGGGTGGCGGCAACGCGTCCACCGCCGCGATGCTGCGCTACCCGGAGCTGTTCAAGGTGGCGTGGTCGGAAAGCGGCAATCACGACAACCGCGGCTACGAAGACGACTGGGCCGAGAAGTATCACGGCGAACACATCGTCAACAAGGATGGCACGTCCAACTACGACGACCAGGCCAACGCCACCCACGCCAGCAAGCTCAAGGGCCGGCTGATGCTGGTTCACGGCACGCTGGACGACAACGTGCCGCCATACCTGACCCTGCTGGTCGCCGATGCGCTGATCAAGGCCAACAAGGATTTCGACATGCTGATGCTGCCCAACGCCAAACATGGCTACGGCGAGCTCACTCCCTACGTCGCCCGCCGCCGCTGGGACTATTTCGTGCAGCACCTGCTCGGCGCCACCCCACCGGCGCAGTATCAAATGAAGCCGATGCCGGAGAAGTAAGCGACGCTGCAAGCGGCATCGTCGGCCATCGACGGTGCCGCGCTATCGCGCAGTTGAACCGGGAGTGCAGAGAAAGCGGCGGCGCAGGCAGCCTGCGCCGTCGTACAGCATCGGTCCTGGGCAACACCAGACCTCCAAGAACCGTAGGAGCGGACCCGGCCGCGACGCCTTACCCGCGCACGCAAACGCCGCAACATCGCATCGCAAAAGATGCAGGCGCGCACACCGCAGTTGACGCATCAAGCTGCATGCATCATCACTGCAGGCACGCTCGATCACGCGTTCCATCAGGCAACACCCGATGAAACCTACCCCCCTTACTTCGCGGTCCCGCCACCCAGCTGCTTGCTCAAGAACGCCAGCAAGCGCGTGTAGTACTCGCGTCGATGCGCCTCGGTGTAGAAGCCGTGGCCCTCGTTGGAGAAGTACAGCGACTCCACCGGTACGCCGACCCCCTTCAAGGCGCGCTCCATGGCCTTGGTATGTTCGATCGGCGCGCGCTCGTCCTTGCCGCCGGCCGCCAGAAACACCGGCACCTTGATCTGCCGTGCCAGCGTCACCGGCGAGCGCGCGGCCAGGGTGTCGCGTGCGCCCAGCCAATCGACCGTCCAGTTCCTGGCCCAGCGCGCGGAGCGCCCGGTATCGCGCGCCATCATGTCCAGATCGTAGACACCCACATAGCCGGCCGCGCAGCGATACAGCGCCGGCTCCTTGGCCACGCCCATCAGCGCCGCATACCCGCCGTAGCTGGCGCCATAGATGCAGATGCGCGATGCGTCGGCAATGCCTTCGCCGATGGCCCAGCGGGTGGCATCGGTGACATCGTCCTGCATGCGTCCGCCCCACTCTTTGGCACCGGCCTGGGTGAACGCGTAGCCATGGTTGGCCGAGCCACGGTAGTTGACGCGCAGCACCGCGTAACCGGCTGCCGCCAGCAGCTGGGTGTCGTCATCGAATTCCCACTTGTCGAAGATCCCGAACGGACCACCATGCGGCATCACGATCAACGGTCGCGGCGTGCCGGCTTGCACATGCAATGGCTGGGTGAGATAGCCATGCAGCAACAGGCCATCGCGCGCCTTGAAGCTCACCTGCCTGGTCGCCGGCACGCCATCGGGCGCAAACCATTCGCGGCGACTGAACACCCGGTCGGCCTTCTTGCTGACCGTGTCGAACAGGTAATAGTCACCGTTGTTGCGATCGCTCCACACGTACACCAGCACCAGGCGGCGGTCGCTGGTGGCCGAGGTGATGTAAACCGCGTTGCCGTCGAAGGCTTTTTCCAGGCTGCGGTACAGCCTGGCGGTGGGCGTTGTTTCGTCGAAGAAACGATTGCGCACGCGATCGCTCATGTACGACGCACCGATCGGCGTGGTGCCATCCAGATCGCGCAGGATGTGGTACGGGTCCACGGTATCGTCGTGCAGGAGCGGTGTCGTCTTGCTGGTTGCCGGGTCCCACGCCACCAGCACATCGGTGCCGGCGGCCTGCTCCACCTGCAGGTAGGCGCGGTTGCCATCGGCGGAAAACCCCAGCGGAAACTGGCGCTGTTTGCTGGTGGCGGCATCGTTGATCAGCCGCCACGGCGCATCGTCGCTGTCGCGGTAATACAGCTTGCTGACGTTGCTGATGTCCAGACCGTTGGCAAAGCGAATATGCCCCTGCTGGTCGGTCACAAACCCCGCCCGGCGTACCGGCGAGGTAGCCACGGTCGTGCGCCGGCCGGTCTGGATGTCCAGCTTGTCGATGCGGACGTTGGGATCGCCCACGAACGGAACCGCCGACACCAGGATGTTGCGCGCGTCGCCTGGCAAGGTATCCAGCATGTGGGTGGCCGGGTCCAGTTCCATCTTCAACTGCGCGCCGTTGATGTCCGGATTGGTGCCGTACGGACTGGCCAGCAGGCGGCCGTTCTTGCCGTTGGCGTCAATGGCATGCAGCTGGCCGATCGCCACCGGCTCGTCGCGCGAGCCCAGCCGCTGCGCCATCGACACCACGATGCGCTCATCGCTGGCCCACCAGAAATCGTCCACCACGCTGTTGACGCCGCCGGTGACCTTGGCCGTGGCCACCTTGTCCTGCCGCCGCACGATGCCCAACACGGTGCGATCTTCCAGCGGCATGGTCAGTGCGAAGTACGCACCGGACGGCGAGATCTTGATCCGCTCGAACTGGTCGCTCTTGAGATACGGCGCCAGATCCACGGTTTCCGGCGCGCTCTGCGCGTATCCCGGGCTCGCCACTCCCCACGCCAGCACACTCAGCACGCCCATCATCCAGTCACGCATATCGCCCTACGATCTGTCCTTGAGAGGCGCATGGTGGCAAACGAGCGCTGCCGCGTCCATGCCCCCATCATCGCAATCGGCGATGGGGCATGCCTGCGATTGGCTGGCGTGATGCGCTCGACCCTGCTGCGGCCGATGCGCATGCACCACCTCAACCTACGGACGGCGGCCGCTGGCCAAGCAAACCGATGCGCCGGAACCATAGTTCCAGCGGCACCGTGACCAGCGGCGGCAGCGCGGCCAGCAGGCTCAGCGCCCACGCCCACCACGGCCAGCGTAGCCGCAACGCGGCAAGCACGCTGACCGCCACATAGAACAGGAAGGCCGCGCCATGCAGGCGCCCGAACAGCCACACCACCAGCTCGGTGGTATGGGTGCCGTACTTGAGCAACATGCCGAGCAACAGTCCGGCCCAGGTCAGCCCTTCGAAAAAGGCGGCGGCGGCAAACAGCCGGCCAATTGGCGACAACGCAGAAGAAGCACGCATGCAACACTCCAGACGGACAGGGATTGCCGCGACGCGATGGCGGCGGCGACGTCCGCTGGCCACCGCATTCTACAGAGCGCATCGCGCACCAGCCGCCCGCCGTCGTTCCTGGCGATAATGGTGGCCCTGCACCACCTGCCAGCCTCCCATGCGCATCCTCCTTTTGCTCGCCGTAGTTGCCTTGGCGCTGCTGCCCGCAACGTCCATCGCAGTCCAGCTCCAGGACGGCGACCTGCTGTTCGTCACCGCCGCCCGCACGGGTCTGAGTGGGGCCATCGACGACGCCACCGCCAGGCAGGATGCCCCCAGCTTCGATCATGTGGCGCTGCTCGCCCATGACGGCACGCAACAGGTGCTGCTGCACGCAGACGAACAAGGCTCGCGGCAGCAGCCCTTGCAGGCATTCGTCGAAGACGCCAACGCCAAGCATCGGCAGATCCATGTGTACCGGCTGGCCGCAGCACAGCGCAATGCGATCCCCGGCGCCATCGCGCAGGCACGGCGCATGCTGGGGAAGCCTTACAACCAGACCTACGTGCAGGACGACAACAGCTACTACTGCTCGGACTTCATCGAACGCGCCTTTCGCGCACAGCACGTCTTCGCACTGCAGCCGATGAACTTCAAGAACCTGCAGACCGGCAAGATCTCGCAGTACTGGACCGACTTCTACCGCAGCAAGGGCATGGACGTGCCGCAAGGCTTGCCCGGCACCAACCCGAACGATATGGCGGCCGCTCCCGTGCTGGCGTATCTCGGCCGTTTGAATTGATACGCGGTAAAGCCGACGAAAGCAGGCGCCTGTTTTTCGCCAGGAACCTGGTGCAGGCGCTGCACGCAAGACAGTATCCGCCGCTGCAGCGGGAGGTGCTCAACGACGAAGATCAGCTGAGCGCAGCATTCCCCATGGGCTGACGTTCCTGTTTGGCATCAAGAAGGCCCCGTGAGTGCAATGCCGCGCGTGGCCGCGCGGTGCAAGCCGATGGCTCCCCGGCGGCGCATCGCGCAGGCGTATCCAGCGCCCGCCAATGCACCGCATGCACAAGCTCTTGCCAACGCCCATACATGCGCCGTCCTAGTGTGTGCACATCCATACAGCGTGCCGCACGCAGCGCATTCCGCCTGCGATGGGTGAGCACATGCAGAGGTGTACATGGCCTTGATTCATTCCATCCTGATGAGCGCCGTCGCCGGCATGCGCTCGATGACCCCACTGGCCGCGGTGGCCAACGCTGCGCGTACCGGCAAGCTGCCTGCCGACAACGGCGCACCGGCGTTGCTGGCCAATCCGCTCGCATCGGCCGGCATGCTGGCGTTGGCCGGTGGCGAGCTGGCAGGCGACAAGATGAAGACCGCGCCCGACCGCATCGTGCTGCCAGGCATGATTGCGCGCATCGCGACCGGCGTCATCGTCGGCACCGCGCTGGCTCCGCGCCATCAGCGCGGCGTGGCGGCACTGCTTGGCGCGACCACCGCAGTGGCGGCCGCCTATCTCACGTTCAACGTCCGCATGCGTGCGATTGAGCGCTACGGCCAGACCAGCACCGGCGTGGTCGAGGATGCGATCACGGTGGGCGCGGCGACGCTGATCATGCGCGACGCGGCAAAGCACTAGCGCGACAATCCGGTGTCTGGGCCCATCAGCTAACGCAGCCGCGTCGCCCGCGCCGCGGCAACTCCCACTCCACTGACGCCACGCGCAGCAACAAGACGGCGCCTGGTCGCGCTGCGGCGTATCGCAACAGCGCAGTGATCACAGCTTACGCAGGCCGATAGATCGCACAGAGCTTGTTGCCATCCGGGTCGCGCACGTAGGCCAGCCAGACCGGCCCCATGCGGCTGTCACGCACACCCGGTGGCTGCTCGATGGACACGCCGCCTGCCGCCACGGCGGCATCGTGAAAGGCCTGTACTTGCCCGGGCGAGCTGCAGGTAAACCCGACAGTGGCACCATTGCCACTGGTGGCAGGCGCATCGTTGATCGGCTCGCTGACGGCGAAGGTACTGCCGGCGTGGCGGTAGAACAGGCGCACATGACCGGAGCCGGCCGGGTTGACCAATGGCTCGGTGGCACCGAGGACGCCGCCGAGCACCGCGTCGTAGAACTGCCTGGATCGCGCAATATCGTTCGATCCCACCATCACATGATTCAGCACTTACCGCTCCTGTTCGTATCGAAGGCGCCCAGCTTAGTGCAAGCCCTGCGGCAGCGCGCCTGAGCACTGCCGTAAACGGCGGACAATTGCATCAGCCACCACGCCCATGCGGCACCTGCAGATCCAGCAGCGGCCCCAGCGGCACGATGCCGGTGGGGTTGATCATGTCGTGGCTCTGATAATAATGGTGCTTGATGTGCTGAAAATTCACCGTCTCTGCGATCCCCGGCATCTGGTACAACTCACGCAGGTAGCCGGACAGCTGTGGATAGTCGGCAATGCGCCGCAGGTTGCATTTGAAGTGGCCCACGTACACCGCGTCGAATCGCACCAGCGTGGTGAACAGGCGCCAGTCCGCTTCGGTGAGCTGATCGCCGCACAGATAACGCTGCCGGCCCAGACGTGCATCGAGCCAATCCAGGCTTTCGAACAACGGCAGCACCGCCTCTTCGTACGCCGCCTGCGTTGTCGCAAAACCCGCCTTGTACACGCCGTTGTTGACGGTGTCGTATACGCGCGCATTGATCTCGTCGATCTGCTCGCGCAGCGGTGCCGGATAGAAATCGCCGGCCGCAGCACCGACCGCGTCGAAGGCGCTGTTGAACATGCGGATGATGTCGGCCGACTCGTTGCTGACAACGGTATTGCGCTCGCGATCCCACAGCACCGGCACCGTCACGCGCCCGGTGTAACGCGGATCGGCGGCGAGATACACCTCGTACAGGCGCTTGGCGTGGTGAATCGGGTCAGCTATCACGCCCGGGGCAGGGTCGAACGTCCAGCCCTGGTCGCGCATCAACCAGTTCACCACCGACACGTCGATCATCGCCTCCAGCCCTTTCAGGCGCCGGAAGATCAGCGTGCGATGTGCCCACGGGCAGGCCAGCGACACGTACAGGTGATAGCGCCCGGGAGCAGCCTGAAAGCCGCCTTCCCCGTGCGGGCCGGGGCTGCCATCGCGCGTCACCCAATTGCGGAACTGCGATTGCGAGCGCTCGAAACGCCCGCGGCTCTTGTCGGTGTCGTACCAACTGTCCTGCCACTTGCCGTCGACCAACAGGCCCATGCCGCGTTCTCCCGCTACACCAGTAGGCCGCAACCCTAGCCCAGCCGATTTGGAGAGTGCGTGAGTGGGCCTGCTGGCATGAGCAACCGCGACCAGCCATCTGCGCTGCAAGACCGGAGATCAACGACTGCAAGGCAATCGCGGCCCCTGCACCGCATGCGGCCGGCAACGCGCGCTATTTGGCAATCACCGACGTGCCGGAAGGCACCATATAGCAGGCCTGCGCCTTCTTGCAGGCATCGGCGTTGAGCTCGGCGATCTGGCTGGCCAGGTACTGCTCAGGCGTCAGACCCATGCGATTGCGGTACGCATTGTCGGCATCGGCCTTGGCCACCTGCTCCTGTTCACGCTGCCGCTCGGCCGTGGTGGCCTCGACCAGCGTCTTGACCCGCTGCTGCTGCGCAGCGGTCAGGTTCATCTGCTGCAGGACATCCGGGTTGGGACGTGCGCGGCCCAAGGTGATGTTCTGGATCTCGATCGGCAACTGCTGCTCCTTGACCAGCGCACGCACGTTCTGGGTCACCGAATCGTCGATCTGTCTGGCGGTATCGGGATCGCTCATCATCCTGGTCATGTCGTAGCGCTTGACCTGGTCGCGCACGATGGACGCATATTGGCTGGCGACATTGTTCTTGAACCACCCCTGCCCGAACCTAGACAACAACAACGCCGGCGCGGTGATGCGATATTGAATCTGGGTGGAGAAGTCCAACAGGATATTGTCGCTGGACGAAAAATCGTCAAAAGCCACCTGCACCGTCTGTGGCGTCACATCCACATAGGTGACCGACGTGGTCAACCACGCATACGTCCGACCTGGTTCACGCACATCGTCCAGGCGAACGCCACCCTTGCCGAAGAACATCGGTTTATCCACCAACACGGCCTTCTGGCCAGGATCGGGCGAGACAACGGTACAGGCACAGAGCAAGCTGGCCAGCGCAGCGGCCAGCACGAACGTCTTCATCGATTTCCCCCTTGAGCGGTCGGGCGTCACTGCCGTTCCGGTATGTTGCGAAGGTTACCTAAACTCCCGCGCATTGGCACCGGGGCAGCCCTCGCTCGGGGCTTCAACCACTGGCAGAACGCCAACTGCCTGCCATGACTGCGACGGTTCCCTCGCCACCTGCCGCGAGCGGCCGATCCAGCTGCGACACGACAGCGCACCCAAGTCCCGATCAAAACGTCCCTTGGCCGCCCTCCCCTCCGCCCGCTCCATTGGCGCCAACCCATCACAATCGGCGAAAATAGCGGAGGCCAGCACCACCGGCCAGCGGTGTGCCGTCCTCGTCCGCTGTACAAAGGCTCACCGTCCATTGCGCTCTCCTGTCGGCTGCCCGCCGCACTCGTCACGGCCTGCTGCCGCTCACTCCCGGATCCATCTTGAACACCAACGCCCCACCCCCGCCCGCCGACGACCTGCCCCTGACCGACCGCCTGCGCGCGGCGCTGGACCTGCTGGAGGCCATCGAGGCCGATCGCAGCGTGCTCGACGCGCTGCCCGAGGCCGACCGCGTGCGCCTGCACCAGGTGGTGGCCAGGGTCTATCACCCCGAGCCGAAGGCGCGGCGGCAGCTGCTCAAGCAGCGCGAGCGCGAGCGGCACCAGGAAAAGGTGCGCAAGGCCGAAGCGCTGCTCGAGCAGCGCGGCATTCGCGCGCTGCGGCGCAAACCGGTGTTCAGCACGCCGAACTTCTTCCCGCCGCATGCCGCCGGCCTGCACGATGCGCACAACGGCGAAAACGCCACTGCCGCACCGGAGCCCACGCATTCGCCGGAGTTGCGCCACTGCTACGTCTGCAAGCAGAAGTTCACCCAGCTGCATCATTTCTACGACCAGATGTGCCCGGCCTGCGCCGAGCTAAACTACTTCAAGCGCACCGAAACCGCCGACCTGCGCGGACGCGTGGCGCTGCTGACCGGCGGACGGGTCAAGATCGGCTATCAGGCCGGCTTGAAGCTGCTGCGCGCCGGCGCGGAACTGATCGTCACCACGCGGTTTCCGCGCGATTCGGCCGCGCGCTATGCGCAGGAACCGGACTTCAGCGAATGGGGAAATCGCCTGCAGGTATTCGGCCTGGATCTGCGCCACACCCCCAGCGTGGAAGCGTTCTGCAGCCAGCTGCTGGCCACCCGCGACAGGCTGGACTTCATCATCAACAACGCCTGCCAGACCGTGCGCCGCCCACCGCAGTTCTACGCGCACATGATGGCCGGCGAAACCGCCGCGTTGCATGAGTTGCCGGACACCGTGCGCAACCTGGTCGGCCATTACGAGGGCCTGCGCACGCCCGAACCGCTGAGCGATGCCTCGGCGATGGCGCTGCCGGCAGTGCATGGCCGCGGCCTGGACGGCGCCGACGGCCTCACCCGCGCCGCCGAGCTGTCGCAGGTGGCGTTGCTGGACGACGAATTGGTTGGCCAGCAGCACCTGTTTCCGGAAGGACGGCTGGACCAGGACCTGCAGCAGGTGGACCTGCGCGGGCGCAACTCCTGGCGCCTGCTGATGGCCGAAGTGCCATCGGTCGAGCTGCTGGAAACGCAACTGGTCAACGCCATCGCGCCCTTCATCATCAACGCGCGACTCAAGCCGCTGATGCTGCGCACACCCGAGCGCGACAAACACATCGTCAACGTCTCGGCGATGGAAGGCCAGTTCTACCGCAACTTCAAGACCACCCGTCACCCGCATACCAACATGGCCAAGGCCGCGTTGAACATGATGACGCGCACCTCGGCGGCCGATTACCAGAACGACGGCATCCACATGAACAGTGTCGACACCGGCTGGGTCACCGACGAGGATCCGGCCGACATCGCCGCGCTCAAGGTCCAGCAGGAACGCTTCCACCCGCCGCTGGACATCGTCGACGGCGCCGCCCGCATCGTCGACCCCATCATCCACGGCGCCAACACCGGCGAGCATGTGTGGGGGCAGTTCCTCAAGGACTATGCGCCCACCGATTGGTGAGCGCTGTCTGCAGCCTGGGGCTTAGAGCGATGCCGCCAGCGGCGCAAAGCACGCGCCGCTGCAATTACGCAACAGCGATTGCAAGCGGCGCCCGCCGCAGATGTTGCGGCCATGTGCATAACGGCCGAGCTCCCTTTTCACCCCATTGACTGTGCCACCGCTAGCGTCAGGGTCAACCAACCGAGACGCACACATGACAGAGCACGGCAAGCCCAACCCGATCATCGACACCCTTTCCAACGTCATCGGCGCCATCCGTGCCGACGACGACATGCACGACCTGGCCCAGGCCCACGATGCGCTCGAACCCAAGGCCATCGAGAAACTGACGCCTGCCGAAGCGCGGCAACAGCCAACGATCGCCGATGCGGTCAAGAAGCTCCTGCAGGACCAGGGCAAGACCGCCGACCCCGAGGTGCTGGTGCCCGGCGTCACGCGCACCTCCCACACCCTGGAAACGCCAACAGGCAATCTTCCCGCGTTTGTCTACACCCCTCAGGGTGGCGCTGCACTGCCGGTCATCGTCTACTTTCATGGCGGCGGTTGGGTGATCGCCAATGCCGAGGTCTACGACGGTGGCGCGCGCGGGCTCGCCAAGGAGACCGGCGCCATTGTGGTCTCGGTCGATTATCGCCAGGCACCCGAACACACGTTCCCCGCCGCCTGGGACGACGCACTCGCCGCCTACGAATGGGTGCTGGCAAACGCGGCAAGCATCGGCGGTAATCCGCAGCGCGTGGCGCTCGCAGGCGAAAGCGCTGGCGGCAACCTGGCGATCGCCACCGCTGTGGCCGCACGCGACAAGGGACTGCAGGCACCGACGCATATCCTTGCGGTCTACCCGGTCGGGCAGACCGGCAGCCTGCATACCGAGTCCTATATCGAAAACGCCATTGCCAAGCCCTTGAACAAGGCCATGATCGAATGGTTCGTAGGGCACCTGATTCGCAGCGACGCCGACAAGCAAGACACGCGCCTGGACCTGGTGAACGCAAACCTGCACGGCCTGGCACCGGTGACCATCATCAACGCCACCATCGACCCGCTGCGCAGCGACGGCGCCAAGCTGGAAGATGCGCTCAAGGACGCCAATGTGCCGGTCGAACGCGAGGTTTACACCGGCGTGACGCATGAGTTCTTCGGCTGCGCGGCAGTGATTGCCAAGGCGAAGGCAGCGCAAGAATACGCAGGCAAGCGGCTGCGCGAGTCGTTTCGCTAAACAAGGTACAGCGTTAAACAAGGCACAGCGTTGGGTACGGCGGTTGTGCGTCGTGATGGCAAGCACAGATAACGTACAAACCCGAGGGCCGCCCTGGCATACCAGGCGGCCCTCGGGTTTTGGGTCTCAGTTTGTGCGTTATTAAAACTATTACTGTCGGGACAGGGTATTAGCGCGAAGCCTGCCTCGTGCGCGGCACGATGCGACAAGCCTGGGACTGAAAGGACCACTGCAGCAACTTCCTGCTGCTGCCATTGCATGTACGATCCAGCCAGGGGAGGAGTCGCGGCCAGACAAGGAGTTCGTCATGAGTGAAGTTCACTCCAAACGTGCAGTTGCCTATGCGCAGGTCAGGCGCGCACTGCAATCCGGGCGGTATCCGCCCGGCCAGCGCATCGACCCGGCAAAGCTGGCCACCGAGTTAAAGATCAGCCCCACGCCGGTACGCTTTGCGTTGTATCGCCTGGTCGGCGAAGGCCTGGTCATCGATCACGCACGCTATGGCTTGCAGGTGCCGCTGCTCACCGAGGTCGCGCTGCGGGATCTTTACGACTGGATGGATCGCCTGTTGCTGATGGCCTGCGATATCGGCTTTGCATCGACGCCGCATGCCCCTGGCGAGTTGGAGCCCAACACCGCACCTGCGGACGTGGTCAAGCAGACCTGGAAGCTCTTCGACGCCATCGCCCATGCCACTGCGTATTGGTCGCTGCATCATGCCGTCAGGCAGACCAACGACAGGTTGGCACCGGTGCGACGTGCCAAACATGGCCTGCTCGGCTCTCTCGAAGAAGAACTGGCAGAGCTCACGCTGCGCTGGCAGCAGCGCGACCTTGCCGCGCTACGCATAGCGCTACACGCCTATCACGCGCGCCGCATCCAGGCCGTGCCGCGCATCGTGGCGGTCATGCATGAGCGCAGCCGTCAGGTTTGACAGCCCGGCCAGGGACTGTCGCCAGCACCAGGCCTTGTAAGATCCACATGCTGTGCTGGCGCACCGCCGGCAGCGTGCGTCTGATGTGGCATGAATGGCGCGATGCGACGTCATCGCCAAGCTTGCACGGTGATCTTCGATGGCGGTCACACGGTGAATTTAATTATGACGGTGTCACGACTTAATCATTTGAAAATCAATACGCCCGTTTCCTAACGTGTCTGCGTCATGGAGCCCCATGACGCAACCAGGAGACAGCGATGAACAGCAATGACACCACCTACAGCGATGCATCCAACGAGATCACGGTGCTTGGCGTTGCCAGCACCGACACCAAAGGCGGCCCGCTCGCTGGCGAAGAGATCGGCGGCTTCAATGTGCCTGGCATTTCCGAAGAGTGAACCCGAGGCGTGCCTATGTGCACGCCTCTCCCACCAGGAGTAGAGACCATGGATACCAGCAACAACGACGCGCATACCACGACGTTTGGCCAGGATCTCATCGTGCTTGGGATCGCAAGCCTGGACACACAGGGCGGGCCATTGGCAGGCGAAGAAATGGGTGGCATCACCACGCTAGGCATCAGCCAGGACTAGGCACTGCCAACGCGCGGCAGTCGCCACTCGGCAAATGCCGATGAGCACTTCCCAGGCCATGGGGCGCACGCGAACGGTGCGCCCCTTCTCTCTCCAGGACAACGCCATGCACCGCTACACGTTGCGCGACGACCTATCGTTCTGCCGCATTGGCGAGCGCCTGGTGTTCCTGGATGTCGGCAACGACCGCTACTTCCGTCTGCCCAGTGCACAAGAACACTCCCTGCTCGCCTACCTGGCGCAAGACCCGGTGTCGGAGCCGGAGATCGACGACCTTGTCGAACGGGGACTGCTGGTGGAACGGTCGCAGGCCACCGCCGGCCCGCAGCCTTCCGTCATGCCTGTTGCACGTAGCGCGATGGAAATGTCCATACCAGCGCAACGACCACACCTGTCTGACAAGCTCGAGGTGCTGGCACTTGTGCTGTCCACACGCCTGGTATTGAAGCGCAGCCCGCTTAGCAGGGTACTTGGCAGCCTCTCCGCTGGAGCGCAGCGCAAGCGGGCGCAGCAAAGCTCGGTCGCCCCGCTCGAGCAACGGCTCACTGACGCGGCATCGGTCTTCAGGCACGCACGCGTGTGGGTGCCGGTCGAGATGCGCTGCCTGCTCGATTCGGTCGCGTTGGCCAGATTCCTGCGTAGGCGCCAGTTCGATGCCCAGGTTGTCTTCGGCGTCGCACTCGATCCGTTTTCGGCGCATTGCTGGGTACAGGCGGGCGATCTGGTCCTGAACCACACGGTCGGCAACGTCCACGCGCATACGCCCATCCGGGTGGTGTGATGTACCGCTACATCGCCTTGCTCAATCATCTGCAGACACACCACGATGGCGACCGCGCCGGTGTCGATGAGGCGCTGCGACAGATCGGGTTACTGCCACGGCTACGCACTGAATGCATCGATCTGTATGCATCAGACGACACGCCCGTGCTCGACCTGCCTGGTGATGGCGCGCTGATCGGCCATGTCTTTTCGCGGCGCGACAACACCCCCTTGGTGGACGGCGCATCGTTGCATGCGTTGTCCGCAGCACAGCGGACGCGGCACCTGATCGACACGCACTGGGGCGAGTACCTGCTGTTGCATGCACCGCACGCGGATCCGAGCGCCATCACCGTCATGCGCGAGCCTTCCGGCGGCGTGGCATGCGTCTACGCGCTACAGCATGGCTTCATCACTTCAGACATCTCGATCGCCACGCATGCGGGTGTGTACACGCGTGAGATCGATTGGGACGCCATCGCCCATCATCTGCACTACCCGCACCTCAAGACCGAGCGCACCGGGCTTGTCGGCATGCGCGAATTGCTGCCGGGCAGCCAGCTGCGTCTGCAGTCCAACCGCAACAGTGTCGAACAGGTCTGGAACCCCTGGGATTTCGCCGCAGCATCGCAGCGCCGGCATGACCCACTCGACGCACAGGCACAGGTGTGTCAGGCGGTTGCCTCCAGCGTCACCTGTTGGGCGCGGACCGATGCGTCCGTGCTGCTGGAGCTCTCTGGCGGCCTGGACTCTTCCATCCTCGCCGCATGCCTGAAAGACACCGCAGCGCGCGTGGCGTGTTGCAATCTGGTCACGCCGGTACCCGGTGCCGACGAACGGCACTATGCCCGGCAGATGAGCGAGCTGTTGGGCACCGAGCTGATCGTGCGGACACTCGGGTTCGACGCTGCACCGGTCGATTTCGCACCGCCGGCACATGCCGTCGCCCCCAGCACCTGGTTTTTGCAGCATGCCTCCAACGCATTGAAGGAGACCATCGCCGAGCAGCTCGCCGTCAGCAGTTTCTTTTCCGGCGGTGGTGGCGACACCGTGTTCTGCTACACCAGAACCGCAGCACCAGCTGCAGACGCCTTCCGAGCGCGCGGCCTACGCGCCGGCATGCGTGCAATCCACGATCTCGCCGAACTGCATCAATGCACGCTCTGGAAAGCAGGCAGGTTGACGATGAAGAAACTCCTCGCCAAGGCCGGCCCGCCGCGCAAGCCGGAGCGATCGTTTCTGCCGAGCACGCAGGCTGAGGTTCGGTTGCAATCGCACCCCTGGTTCGATGCCCCGCCCGGCAGCCTGCCCGGTGACCGCGAACGTATCTTCGATCTGGCCGGCACCCAGGTGTTCCGCGATGGACTGGCGCGCAGCGCGTCACGGCACCTGCGCATGCCGCTGCTGTCGCAACCGGTGGTGGAAGCGTGCCTGACAGTGCCGAGCTGGATGTGGATCGCTGGCGGCCGCAATCGCGCCGTCGCACGCGATGCGTTTGCCGATGTGCTGCCTGCGCAGATCCTGCATCGTCGCAGCAAGGGCACCTTCATGAACTACTCCGGCGCGGTCTATCGTCAGGGCAGGCAGCAGATCCGCGATTATCTGCTGCATGGTCGACTCGAAAGCCAGGGGCTGCTGGATGCCGATGCGCTGCGTCACCATTTCGACCACACACTGGCCGACGGCGACCACGGCGTCATGCGCATCTTCGACCTGTGTGCGGTCGAGAACTGGGTCCGTCATCAAGGCTGATGTTGCCTGCGCTGCGTGGAAGCATGCCGCGTGCGTGGCAACGTATGCCATGCGCAAGCGGCATCACGCACGCTAATCGCCACGTGCCGGCAGTGCCGCCTTGATTGCACGCCAGCGCGCGTACTGCGCGGCCTTTTCCGGCGCAGCGTCCTGGTAGTCCTGCAGCCAGAAGCGGAACCAATCTACATTGCGCGCATACACCGCCAACTTGTGCTGCGGCTGAAACTTCTGGTGCGGCTCGTTCGGAAACACATACAGCTCGGCACGTTGCGCACGCAGCAGCGGAATAACGTAATCCAGTGCGTACAGATACTCCTGCTCGGAATGCTGGAACAGGATGGGCGCGCGAATCCGCTCCAGCTTGAACGCCGGCGACAGCGCCTTCCACCGCTCGGGCGTCTGCTCCGGTGCGCCCAGGCCCCACATCTCGCGTAGTCCCTTGAGGAAGGGCTCGCCCTTCATGCTGCCGAACAGGTAGTACGTCGGCGACACCACCGGGTTGGCGACCGAGGCGGCGGCCAGCAGGCTCGATTCGGTGGCCGTCCACAGGGTCACCGCACCGCCGAAGCTCAGCCCGCCCATGCCCACGCGCTTAGGATCGATGCCGGCCTGCGCTGACAACAACGCCACCGCGCTTTCCACTGCCGCCAGCCCCTCGCCGTGCCGTTCCACCGCATCCATGGTGTAGCCGGGCAACTGGTTGATGCACAGCGCTGCGATGCCCAGCTGCGCCAACGCGGCCAGCGGCCACTCGTCGCCCACGCCACCGCGCACGAAGCCCGGGCAGCTGTAATAGGTGACGAACAACGGCAGCTTGCCCACACCGTCACCGCGTACCGCAAAGAACTGGCCGCTGTATCGCCGCCCACGTGCATCGCTCCACTGCAACAGCCGTGCGGGCGTGGCACGCGCCATGTCTGCCGCAAGCTCCGCATTGGGATCGAACAGCGCCTGCCGCGCGCCATCGTCCAGGCCGATGCGCTCCAGACGCGGCGGGCGATCCGCTTCGGCTGTCACGCACACCAGCGCAGCGGCCGATGCACCGCAGTGTGTGGAGGAATCGCGTCCGCCATTGATCAGACCACGCCCCTGCACCACCGCATGCACCTGCCCGGTGGCCGGATTCCAGCGCTGGATGGATTGCGCCAGGCCCAGCGCAGGATCGGTGGTGGTGAACAGCACCTCCGCGCTGCCCGGGCGCCACTGCACTGCAGTGATCGCCTTGCCCACGCAGGCCGCCGCCATGCAGCGCACGGCCTTGCGCGCATGTGCACCGGGCAACACCGACAGCGCCACCTGCGGCCGGTAGAGCTGGCCGTTGCCATCACCCACACGCGACAGCACCGCCACCGCGTCGCCCTGCGGTGCACGCACGGATTGCCACACGTCACCTTCGATACCGCGCAGCGCACTGACGGGCGGTTCCTCCGCGGGCACCTGCGCAGCGGCAAGCGGCCGTGTGCTTGCCGTCGCCAGGTCCATCGCCACCCAGTGCTCCGGCACATCGGCAGATAACCCGGTGCGATCGAACCACACCCCACCGAAGCGCTGCGTGGCCAGGCGTCCTTCCACGTTGCCCGAGCGGAACAGGCCCTGCCCGAGCGGCACCGTCTCGTCGATGCGGATGCCCTGCGCATACTCGTCCTGTTCGGCCGCCATCACCTGCGCGCGCGTGGCACCGACGCGGTAACGCAGCACCCGCCCCTGCGCGTCCAACGCAAACTCGCGCACGTCCGCCGCATCGTGCGTCACCGCGTACGCGCCGGAGCCGTCCGCCGCCGCACGCCACACCGCGACCACCCCATCGCGTAACGCGCGGTAGTACAGCCAGCGGCCATCCGGCGACCACAGCACCTTTGCAGGCAACGCGCCACCTGCCGAATCGCGCAGCGGCACGCCGCCATCGGCAACGCGTCTGGGCGCAGCATCCTGCAGGCCCTGCACATACCAGGCGCTGTCGTAGGTATTGCGCTGCACCGATGCCTGCTCGGTGCGAAAGGCCACGCTGCGGCCATCCGGCGACAGCGTGGGGCTACCGATATCCACTACCTCCAGCAATCGCTGCGGCGATACCGTCTGCGCGTGGCCAACGCACGTACCCGCCGCCATCAGCACGCCTGCAAGCAGCAGCTGCCACCGTTTGTGATTCGTCACGCATGCACTCCTCTCAGCAACGCTCAAGGCCCATCGCCTGCACATCGGCTGCCGCTGGCAGCCGATGCATCACCAGTGCTTGGACACCGACACGCTCACGAAGCGACCAATCGCCGAATAGTTGGTGGAGTCGTACGGCGCCACGTACAGCGGCGAGGTCACCCGATACAACGGCGGATCGCGGTCGAAGGCGTTGTCCACCGACACCCCGAATTCCAGCCCGGCCCACGCATCGCGGCGCGCGCCGGTGGCGTAGCGCAACGCCATATCGAATGTGGTGAACGATGCCGACTCCACCCCATCGGCGCGGTTGCGCACCCCGCCGCGGTAGTTGCCGAACAACGAGGCAGTGAGCCCGCCCTGCTTCCACACCGCACCCACGCGGCTGCTCAGCGTGGGCGGGTTGAACAGCGTGCCGGCCAGATCGAACGCCGCTTGCGTGGGCAAGGTCTGCTGCGTGCTGTCCAGCCAGCTCGCCGCCCCGCGCAAGGTCAACGTGCCGCGCGCCAACGCCACCCGGTAGCTGCCGCTCAGGTCCAGACCCTCGATGTCCTGCTGCGCCACGTTGGCGTACTGCGTGTAGATGATTGCCGCCACCCGGCTCGGGTCGTAGGCGACGCCGGCAAAGTTGGAGAACCGGCTGGCGAGCGCGATCACATCGGCCTGCGCCTGCGGCGTCGGCGTGCGGTCCACGAACGGCGCGTAGATCGCATTGCGCAACGCCTGGCTGGCATTGGCGATCGGCTGCAGCACGCGGTTGCTGTAGTCCACCCCGAACCAGGTCAGCTCCGCCTCCAGGCCATCCAGCGCCTCGGGGTGCCAGGCCAGCGAGACCGAACGGGTGATGGCGCGCTCCGGCTGCAGATCCTGGTTGCCGCCATCGGCCACCAGCACCGTGGCCCCGGCGGGAAAGCCCACCCCGCCGAACGCGCCCGGCTGGAACAGCCATGCCTCCTGCGCGTAGTTGCGCTCGAACAGCGTGGGCGCCTTGAACGACTTGCCCCAAGAGGCCTTGAGCGTCACATCGCTGCCAGGCGCATACAGCACACCGAACTTGGGCGTGGTCACCCCGCCGAAGCTGCTGTAGTCCTCCCCGCGCACCGCCGCGGTCAGCGTCAGTCGCTGCACACCGGGCACGCCTTGCGCCGGGCCCACCACTGGCAGGTTCACCTCCGCATAGGCAAAGCGCGCGCTTTCGCTGCCGTCGATCGTCTCCACCCCACTGACGTAGTTGACGTTACGGAAGCGGTTGCTGCGATACCCCACCCCGGCGGCCAGGCGCGCATCGCCCGCCGGCAGCGCGAACAGCGGCCCTTCGGCGCCCAGCTCGTAGCTGCGGCTGTCGTTGCAGTAACACAGGTCGGTCACGCTTACCGCACCGCTGGCCAGCGCCGTTTCCTGGCGGTATTGATCGTGCTTGCTGTTGCCGTCGGTGGCGCCCAATGTCAGCGTCCAGTCGTTGGGCAACCACACCGCAAGGCTCGGCGACAGCAGCAGGCTGGTGGTGGTCGGCGTGACCCGGCTGTTGCGGCCACTGACCGCGTAGAAATGCAGCTGGTCACGCTCGCTGCGTAACGCGTCCAGGCGCAGCTCCGCGTTATCGCCCAGCGCCTGGTACGCGCTGAGCAGGCCGCTGCGCAGATCGCTGCCGGGATACAGCGTGGATGGGTCGGTGAGTTGCGTGGTGTAGCTGCGCTGCTGGCTGTAGATCGGGTCTGCCGAGACGTCCTGATACGTGGCGATCAGCCCACCACTGCGCCAGGTGGTGCCGGCAGTGACGCTGTATTGCCGAGAGGTGAGCCCGCCTTGCGTGGCCCGCCCGAAACGCGTGCCGACGGTGACCCCGTCGTAGTCGCGCTTGAGGATCACATTGCCAACGCCACCCACCGCGTCCGAGCCGTAGATCGCCGACGCACCATCGGCCACGATCTCCACCCGCTCCACCGCCTCCACCGGAATCGCACTGATGTCCACCGCCTGGGTGAACCCGCCATAGGCCAGCCGGCGCCCGTTGAGCAGGGTGAGCGTGGCATCGGCGCCCAGGCCGCGCAGGTTGAGGCTCGCGCCGCCGGTCATGTTCTGGTTCGCATTGCCGGCCCCGGCCAGGTTGCCGCTCAGCACCCCCGGATTCTGCCCACCGGAGAAGTTCTGCGGCACGCTGCGGATCACCTCGCCCAGATCGCCGAAATCCTCTTCGCGGATGCGCGCCGCATCGATCGCCATCACCGGCGAGGGCACCGCACCGCCCTTGATGCGTGTGCCAGTGACTTCGATGGTCTCCAACTCGGTGGCGGCTGCTGGCGTCGGTGAAATCGCCGCAGGCGCCGGTTCGGGAGAGGTGGCCGCCGCCGGGTCGCTGGTGCTCGCCGCTGCGGGCGCCGGAATGCCGGCCGCCGCTGCCTGATCTGTTGCCGCTGCCTGCGGTGCCGCGGCCTGTGCCGTCGCCGCACCTGCCGCCCCGCTCATAGCGAACAGGGCGAGGGAAATGGCGTCGCGTAACGTGCGTGTCTTCATGGAGCGTCCTTTGGCTTGCCTGGGTTGGCCCCGCCAACAGCGCACCCCGGTCGACCCCGGAGCGCGCAGCCAGCTGAGCAAGATCGGTCCTGCACCTGACTGCCGAAACAAAGCACCGCTGCGCCAGCGGGCAATGCTTAGTATTGCTAACCGTTTGCCATACGATCAATCATCGCGCACGCAGAGCACCTCGGTGCCCACCCGGGCCCGACACGTCATCACTGCGCAAGTTGTTGCACTTTCCCTACCGCCTGCTGTGCTCCCGACGCTCTACGTCAGCGCCACTGCATGCATTGCCACAGCTACGTTTAACGTAGCCGTCACGCCAAGACTACGTTTACCGTAGTATCGAAGTCAAGCCCGCTTTCGGAAGCTTCCGTGCATCGAAGTCCGGGACGCGCACACCCTTGGTTGAGAAACGACAGCTCCCCGTGTACAGCCGCCGGCTACGCGAGGCGCGCCAGGTCTACGGCCTGTCGCAACGCAACCTGGGCATCAAGGCCGGCCTGGACGACTTCGTCGCCAGCACCCGCGTCAACCGCTACGAGACCGGCGTCCACCAGCCCGACCTGCAGACCATCCAGCGGCTGGCAAACGCCCTCGAGGTGCCGGTGGCCTACTTCTATGCCGAAGAAGACGATCTGGCGCAGATGATTCTGGAGTACCAGCGGCGGGGCAAACCCGCACCCTGAAACATGTAGGTATGGGCCAGAAGAATGGCCGCGGATGTGCCGGGCGCGGGACCTTCGGCAGATGTACGCCACAACGCTCTTCAATGGCGCGATGGCAGGCGGTCTCACATGCGGAATCGCGCCATTTGAGGCCGGTATCGCGCCAAATAACCCGGAATCGCGCCACAAATTGGCGTATTGCGCCAGAATGCGCTTAAATCGCGCCACTAAATGGCTGCTACGGAAGAACAATGGCTCGCCAGCCTTCCATCGACCCAGCCGCCTTGCTCAATGCCATCGCTGCCGAGTCCGGCGGCGTGGGCATCGAAGCGCTGCAGGCGGTGTTCCCACAAGTGGCGCGCCGCACTTTACAGCGCCAGATAGCCGACCTTGCGAACAAGGGCCGCCTGATAGTCGAAGGGAACGCGCGCGCGCGAAAGTACCGAACCATTGCCCAACGTGGGCTGGAGCAATTGCCAACAGCGCAAGCCGATACCGAGATTGCAATTACCGCGGAGGCGGCGCAGGTTCGCAATCTCATCCGACGCGCTTTGCCCCGCCGAACACCGGTCGGCTACCAGCGACAATTTCTCGACAATTATCAACCCAATCAAACTGCCTATCTCACTTCCTCGCTGCGTGCGCACCTGCACCAGCTCGGCCGCTCACCTGTGGAAGGCCGGCCTGCCGGCACATATGCGCGGCAAGTGCTAGACCGACTGCTGATCGATCTCTCGTGGGCATCGAGCCGCTTGGAAGGCAATACCTATAGTCGCCTTGATACCCAGAATCTGATCCAGTTCGGATTGGCCGCGGCGGGCAAGGATCACCTGGAAGCGCAGATGATCCTCAACCATAAGGCTGCCATCGAGATGCTGGTGGAGCAGGCGCAGGAGATCGGCTTCAACCGTTACACGCTACAGAACCTGCATGCACTTTTATCGGACAACCTGTTGCCGGATCCTGACGCCGGTGGACGCCTGCGGAAAAACGAAGTGGCCATTTCCGGATCGGTCTATCTTCCACTTGCAATTCCTCAGCTGATCTCCGAGCACTTCGACACGTTGCTCGCCAAAGCGACTGCAATCGTCGACCCTTTTGAGCAGGCGTTCTTTGCCATGGTGCAACTACCTTATCTGCAGCCATTCGATGACGTCAACAAGCGCACCTCACGTCTGGCTGCAAACATTCCACTCGTTCGACAGAACCTGGCACCACTGTCATTCGTCGATGCACCCGAGGAGCTTTATGTGGAAGGAACGCTTGGCATCTACGAGCTCAATCGCATCGACCTGTTGCGCGATGTCTTTGCATGGGCATACGAACGCTCGTGCCAGCGTTACACCATCGTGCGCGAGTCACTGCCCGCGCCGGAACCGCTACGGCTGAAGCATCGCGAGTTACTACGTGTACTCGTTGCAGAAATCATCCAGAACGGCATCCGGCGCAACGACCTCGCCGGCATCCAACATCGGATTGCGGCTCTGACCGATCCGCAAGAGTTTGCAGACGTGTTAGCACTGACTGTAAACGAGTTGAACCAGTTACACGAAGGCAACATCGCCCGCTATCGAATCAAGCCGTCACAGTTCCATGCCTGGCTGGCGTTGCAGCCGCTGGCGAAGTAGAAGCCCTCGCCTGCCGTGATGCATCGCTTGGCGAGCCCATCGCCACAGCCAATGGCGATAGGGTGTCAGCAGGCTCTAAATCTTTCCGGTCTCCAGACGTTCCAGTGACGTCGAAAGACTGCAGCGCTCTCATACCATCCGAGGCGGCGGAGTGATCGACTGATCGCGTTGCTGCTCTTGCTGCTGGGACTGTTGCTGCCGCTGCGTTTCACCCAAGGACTGCAATTGCGCCAGAGACTGCTCTACCGGCTGTGCGATGGCGTCGTTGGTCTTCATGTGCGCCATCTTGTGTACGGGATCGTTCAACGCCCCTTCCACAACGAACACGTTCTCGCCTTGTCGTACGGACTTATAGCTCTCGCTCAGCACGACATGATCGATTCGCGACAGCCCGTTCTCTTTGGCTAAATACGCGCTACTTGCTGCCAGCCGGGCGCTGTTGTCGTCGTACTCGCGGCCGAGGCCTTGCTCGAGGCGGCGAACGGCCTGTTCTGCTTGGTGATGCAGCGGATCTGTTGGCAGCACTCTCGCGAGTTGTGTTGCTTCCTGTAGCGGAGATACCTGCTCACCGGGTGGCTGCGCTTCACCAATCACCTTCTGCCACCATTGCTGCTCAGGCTTCGGGTTGCTGTGCTCCTTATTCAACTCGCTCTTAGGCATGGGAGCAGGAATGCTCTTGATGTCATCTACATTGTCTACGGGGCTGAGATTTCCCTCAAAATTCCTATCGAGCCCGTCTTTTGTCTTACGGTGCAGCCCAGCCTTATTGAGCGCATCCCAGGTGAAATCGATGCAGCTATTCTTAGCACCGTGATACTCCATACTGAATCCGTGCTTAGCCGGATCCTTGCCAAATTCCTTAAGCTTTTCGTATTGCTCCTTATCGATCTCTATCGTTCTTGAATAGTAAGGATCCCTGTAGTTCTTAACATCATTGTCAGTAACCTTCCCCGGCCCAACGGATTCGCCATGCCTTGCCGGGGCGAATCCATAGCTATTAGAACTTGTGCCATCATCGATCGCATAATAAACATGGCCCGCAACAGAGGGTTCTTTATCATATAGGAGCGGCGTCCCAGCGGCAGCCACATAGATGGTAACCGTATAGTGTTTTCCATGATGCTCCATGCCACCTCTCCTTACTTTCCTTTGTTGATGTAAGCAATCAGAAGTTGCGCATTTGTCTTAGCTAGCTCCTCAGCATTACGAGTAATGTGTAATTTGAGTCGGTAGCGTCCTGCCTGAAGTGAGGTACTGTAAGCAAAGGCAAGCTCCTCAGACGGCACCTCCAAAGAGGCCAGACCAGCCTCCTCCATGGTGGCAAAGTCCGCATCCATTGAGAATAGGCGGGGAGACAACCCATCTGCGGCAAGAGCAACAGATGTTTCCTCGCCCCTTCCGACACGCTGACCGCGTTCCAATAGCACTATCGCTGACCCGGCGGGTTGAACACGTTCCAAGCGCACTACTGCCGCGACATCGGCGCGCCTCAGCTGATCGGCGATGTCAGCTACCGCGCCTGGATCATTTCCAGTCAGTAGAATTCCTATGAAGACCGGAGGGGTTGCATCGTCCGATTGCGCAGGCACGTCAAATTCGAGTTCCACCTCCCCATTATCAAATTGGGCAAGGCTTCGCACTAATGGTATTGCGGTTCGCATATCTGCTTGCTCCTTCGCAAGGTGCGTATTCGCGGTAGCGGTCGATGACTGCATGTTGCAACCTGCGCTAAGCCCTACGATGAGTGACATGAGCAGAGTGCGTATTCTGTGCTTCGCGATGAACACTGTATCTCTCCCGTGCAAGCTGCAGCAGTTGGTGGCCAAGGGTAACGCCGCCCATACTCCGTGTCATGCTCAACATTTTACGATCACAGGAGCAGTCAGCGAGCGCTCGTTCCGCGCTGGCCTGAGTGCGACGCAAGTGACATCCGGCGCCCGGGCCAATGTACGCCTGCCGTGTTGCGCCCAGTTACCTACGCGATCTGCCCGATGCCGGAGACACCTCCACCGGTGCCACCACCTACATCAACAGCTGCCCCTCGCTGGCGGTGATATGCCGCTTGGTGCCGATCGCAAAGCCCAGCCATAGCCAATCGTGGCCCGACCATCACCGACATCCTGGGAGCGCGCGTGCAAGCTTTCTGTGAGCTTCACCAGATCGCCAGTACGCGCGTTGTATTGCTCTTGGGTGAGCACGCGATAGTTGATAGGCATCACCGATCTCCTTATCCAAAACTACATTAAATTAGAGTAATCCCCGATTTGATTGCAGATCTCTGCTGGCGGATTACCCACCTTCACGACTCTCCGCTTTCCCTCTGCGGCCTTGTCCTTCGGCGCGACGATACGGTAGACAAGATACAGCCCTTGCTGCGTCTCCCAGAGGCCGAATGTGGACATCTCCGAGAAGCGATAGCTTGCCCCATCCGACTGGGCCGCCTCAAAGCTACATTCCGCATACGAGCCCCATCCACAACTCGCATCCAAGCGCTGCAACCCACCGTGCCCACCCAGATCAAAGCGATAGGACCGCCCGTTATCGTCTTCGGAGACCTGTAGATTGACTTGTAAGGCTCGGGTCGCACCTGCACTCCCCCATCCACGTGACTGCTCACAAAGCGCGTCGCCGGATGGAGCACTGATGTCCGCGCCAGCGGATACCGCCGCACATCCTGTGATGAAGAAGAGCGCGAGCGTCACGCAGCCAACAGACTTTATTTTCACGAGAATTCCTTGCGTACCAAGAAAACCCTACAGCAATCGACCGTTAGCACCGACAGCTACGTAAGGCCTTGGGGCGACTAGAGCACTAGAAGATCTGAGCTTTCATTCCCATCCGACATCATGACCTGCCTGCTCCCGCCGACCTAGCCAGATCATTTACACCTACGATACTGTCTGACTAATTCGCCGTCGGAAATGACCAGATGCTCGCCCTTCAAGACGTACAAATTATCAGCTCTTGTCTCTGGCGCGACATCTGTGGTTGCGGAAATAGCCCAAGCATGCGGATTGGTAGAAACCAGCCTGACTGAGACCGGCGTCTCCTGGTGCTCGTACCCAAGCAATCGGGCGGTCTCGATGTGTATGGGCGAATCCGAATCAGGATTTACAGGCAGCTTGCAGGATTGTGGGCCCAGGTCCCATACCCCATGGAGTCCTGTGGGATATGCAACAGGCTGACGCGTCTTCGTAGCAGGCACCGCGCTACAGCTAAGCACGGGAAGTGCTACTGAAAGGAAAGCAATCAACATCCGCATATCTGGCCCACCCCGTGGTCATGTAAGGCCCGAGTTTTCATCTTCCTTCGCGCCGTCATCATGAAGCTTCCTTGGTCGGGACGGTTGGCGTGTTGAACCACGATACCGTGCCTGCGACTTCGTTCTAGCTACCGTCGCGCCCTGCGCGATACGGCAGGCACCTCCACCGGCGCCAACACCTCCATCAACAACTGCCCTTCGCTTGCAGTGATACGCAGCTTACTGCCGATAGCGAAGCCCAGTTGCTCCAGCCATAGGCCGCTGAGGCGGACGTGGGGCACGTGTTGGTCGCCGGCGTGGTCATAGGCGCCGGGGTAAAGGGTGTAGCTGACGGTGCATTGGCGCGGGCGGCGGGCGCGGCGGGGTGCATGCAAACGGCCGGGGCCTTGCGGCGTGGTGTCCGGCGCGGGCGGAAGCATCGGCGGCAACTGGATGCGCTCGGGCTCGACGATGACCCACTGTACCCGCTTGGTTGGCGCGGGGCGCGCACGTTGACGGGTGGGCCGTGCGGTGGCGGACGCGTTGGGTGGGCGGCGACGTGTCATGGCGCCTCCGGATGGCGGGCGGTGGTGTTGGGTGCAGCAACGCACTGCTGCAGCGCCACGTCGATGCGCGTGGCCAGGCTATGCAAGGCCTGCGACAACACACCGGGTTGGATGAGCAACTGCTGCGCGGGATCGTCGCCGGCCTGCTCAATAGCCGCGCGTGCGGCCAGCCGGCGCAGCACCTCGCCCACATCCCACAGCAGGCCGTGAGCGGAGGCTGGCAACAGATAACCCGGCACCGATGCCGGCGTGGATGATGCGGTAGACATGGCAACGCCCTCCTGGAACAACCCAAGAACCGCCGCCAACGGCGACGGGATGTCGGGAGGTTCGAAACCGCACACAGCCGGCGGGCGTATTCCCCTTGCGGGTGTTGTATTAGCCGCCCTCCCGACGCAGGCATTGCGTCGGCTTGTCCCTGCAGAATGCAGGCACAAAAAACCCACCGGTTTGACGGAGGTGGGTACCGCTGTGTGAGGAGTTTCGACGCTCCTTGCGCATAGATTGCGAGTGCAGGGCGTGGCATGTCAATAGTCACTTTAAGACCTTTGGTCGATTTCGCGCACGCAGCACAAGCACGCCTCAAACGCTTGGCATCGATCACCCAGCCAGTGACCTATATCGCAAAACAGAAGATCTGCTCTCAAGTAGTTGTACAGAGCGACCGATGAAATGATTTGCTGCTTTCTGTACACCGCGCTCCGCGCCACTTGAAGGAACGACATGTCAATCTTGCGAAGAATCTCGGAGTCCATCGTAGGCACCAAGGATGCGATCAAGGAAAAAGGCGATATCGGGGAAACGGATCTCTGCAAGTGGCTTGGCGACTCTGGCTTGTCCTACGTTGCGGTCTGCCAGGCGAGGGAAAGCTTCGCCCCACTCTTCACGGGCGAGATCAAACGACCGGATTTCATGGTCCTGCTCGACTCCATCGGACTGATTGCAGTAGACGCCAAGAACTTCGACTTGAAGGAGTGGGACGGCTCACCCTGCTTCACGCTAGGCCTGCAGAAAGAGCTACTGAAAGCGGTCGCGTTCGAGCGCATGTTCCGGATCGCGCTCTGGTACGCCTACAGAGGCGAGGACAACGACAACGTCTCCTGGTATTGGATCAGCGCGCTCAAGGCCGTTGAAGTGGGAATCAAGCGCGATGGCCGCCATGGTGATTTCTTGACCATCAGCCTTGAGCACTTTGCACATGTGGTAAACCCTGATGACATGGCCAAGCTCTATACACAGCGACTGCCTGGTGTCTCCAGGATCGCGGCGCTTCCGGTCACGAACTGATCATGGACTCGGCATTTGAAATGCATGACATCTTCCGATCTGGCTTCCGCTCGTCTGCAGATCATCGTGATTTTCACGCTTACTGAGGACGCGTGAATGTTCAAAGATATGATCGCTGCCGGTGGCCCTGGCCTACTCATCCCAATCGTGTTGTTCGCGCTCATGATTTATGCAACGCGCGGTCTCTTCGATCTTCATGGCAGGCGAAGCCAACATCGACGGGAATTCCTTGAGCACTGGGACCCCAAGCGCGCAGATGACGATCTCTGGCTTGAGGTCACCGTCCGCCATCTCTATGGGCAACTGTTACCTGCTCATGTCATTCGCACCGCCCTGAGTCACCCGCACTGCAGCCAGGCACTGATGGACCTGTCGGAGATATGGGAGTCATATGAGCCGCACTCAAAAGTGAGTCAGCGACAGGGCGACCGCTCTGTCCCGACTCAGGCGCAACATGGACGATCAGGCCGACATTCCTGCTAATTACCCCCATTCCCTCTTTCTGTAACCCACGCGAAGTGACCTGATTTGTGTAACCCCAACGTATTTAACCTAAAAGCAAGGCTTATCCGAAAGTCAGCGCAAATAATTCTTAAACACGCATACAAAACCATCTTCACTTCATGAACAGCCCTTCGCCCACTTCAAATCCGAGCTTACCCGTATATTTTTCCCGCACTCGGCCAAAACGCGGGCAAAAGGGTCGCCCGTTCGTGCATATTTCTCCATCAAGTAATGACTGGGATGACTATGGGCTGCAGATACGCGCCGATTTTCACGTCTGGAATGGTACAAATCTTCTCAGCCTGCCCGCACTTGTGGGCTTCTATGGCAAAGACGCAGCTCAAAAAAATGGTAGAACCCGTCTCATTCAGCTTGTCGAGTCGTCTTCAGAGTTACTGCCAGCGGAAAACTTCAAGTACTTCGCAATGCTGCCTGGAATGGAGTACTACCGAGAGTTGGTAGGTCACTTTGGACCTAAGTTCGTAAAAAAGGCGCTACTAGCTGCACGTGATCTCGCGTGTTGGTATCATTTCAAGCCAAATTCCTCTTGGTTACGCGAGGCCATGAAGGAGGACGCATTCAACATATCTTTCATGAGGGACTCAGAGTCCCACTTTGCCCTATATAATGCCGGCCATGTTATCAGGGGATTAAATCATGAACTTGTAACCAAGCCTGCAACCTCCTGGCATCTAACATTCAAAATCGCGAACTCATTAAACTCACACTCCATAAAACTACGATTTGACCATAGCGATGTACTTCCGCGACGGATATCAATTGTAATAGGCAAGAATGGTGTCGGAAAATCTCAAGCGCTTCATAATATTGCCCGAAGCCTACTAACTTCAGGAAAAGCATTGCTTGATGAAGCGGGGGCACGTCCACAGGTTAGTCGGCTCATTGCATTTTCACCATCTGGCGAAGCTGCATCATCTTTTCCCAAGGAGAACGGCAATTACAACACTTGGTATCGAAAATACTCTTTAAACAGATCAAGCCATCAGCCACGCGATCGCCGACCTAGTGAAGTTATTATTAGATTGGCCAGCTCGGATAAGAATATAGCAGGAGAAACAAGACTTAACCTTTTTAAGTCCTCTCTACAGGCCCTAACCGAGCATGAACAGCTTGGCGTTCGTGTCCACTCCGGCGACCCCATACCTCTCAGTGAACTTCGTGCAGGCACGACGATGCACAATCTAAAGAGATTGTCTAGAATTGATCGTGCGGCTGCGCCCGTCAGGGTGATCAATGGGAAGTCATTACCGCTAAGCAGTGGCGAAGTTTCATTCATAACGTTTTCCGCCCAACTCTGCGAATGCGTCGAGAATGGCTCGTTAATACTTCTTGACGAGCCTGAGACCCACCTTCATCCCAACCTGATTAGTTCATTCTGTGCGTTACTAGAGCGGACTCTCCGATTAACAGGATCTTCAGCAATCATCGCCACCCACTCTGCGTATTTTGTTAGAGAGGTCTTTAGAGAGCAGGTCATCGTGATCAATCGAACGAATGGCCTTACCGAGATTACGAAGCCTCGGTTAAGAACATTTGGCGCAGATGTCGGTGCTATTTCTCGTTTTGTCTTTGGCGAGGAGGACGAGTCAAAACTTGCCATTCAGCTCAAGGCTCGAATCCTCTCCCAAGGTTCTAGTTGGAAGAAAATCTATGAGGCGTACAAGGATGAGCTATCTATTGAGTTGCTGGGGGCGATCCGCGACGAGTTCGAAGAAAAAGGTGAAAAGCTTTGAGACCATTTAGCTATCAACTAGTTCAGGATGGAATGCAGCTCAGAGCCTTGGCTAGGAATAGGAAGGCAGGCAGCTACCCGGAACTGAAGAGCAAGATTGCCGAGATCACGATTGCTTACCAACGGTACCTCCAGTACTTCCTGGGAGGCCCCGCAGCAATTGAGCCAATCGGGCTTCATGCAACACTAGCGAAGCGACTTATCGCTCACTATGATCACCCGCCAAAGTCCCACGATTACATCCCCGTTCTTCGGGAATATGCAGAAGCACTCACTTGTCCAATGTGTGGATCGCCGTCTTGCGGCACTCTCGATCATCTTATGCCAAAGGAGTACTTTCCGGAGTTTAGCCTGTACTCCCGCAATCTCGTCCCCGCATGCTTATGCAATTCGAAGCGGAAGAGCACTTTCAAGTCTTCTGATGGGTCCAGAATACTTCACCCCTACTTCGACGCCATCCTCTCACAGCGCCTAATCGGGTGCGTCTTCAACGACCACGAGAAGGCTCCATCCCTTAGGATATTCAACAAACTTCCTCTCGCTCATCCAGAGTTTGGGTCCGTCCAGTTCCACATCGATAAGGTAGTGCTTCGGACAGGCTTGAAGAAGGCGTTACGTCGTGACTGGGCCAAACTGATGCGTAAGCCAAGCACCATCATCCGCGACCTCAAAATCACACCACACTCCCACGGCTCCCTAATCCAAATACTTGAGCGCGAGCTTGCTACACTCGACGATAGCTATGAGAGCCTCAACAATTGGTCCTCGATCTTTGTTGGCGGTCTTCTCGCACCACATACTTCAGCTTGGCTTTTCCAACAAATGACCAGGTCGGGAAGAGGCAACGACGATCCAGTTTTAGAAGCCCTCTAGGGACACTCCGCACCGACGCCACATCTCTGCAGGCTTGCGCTTAGCAACGGCCCGATTGAGCGATCCAACGCCGACCATGCCCTGCTCGATGAAGCCCTGTCGGACGAACTGCTCACCAGCATCCGCCTTCATCTATAGGAGCAGCGCGCCCTTGGCCACGATGCCTTCCGCGCGATAGTCGACGCCAAGACATGCCGCTTTGCAGGAGTCAGGCCCGCTCATCGGCCACGCAAGCCGAACACCGTCGACTGATAAGTGAACCTGACTCCGTTATCAGACAACAACCTGAGCCGCCACCAGCTTCGTGCCCATCAGCTACGCAAACTGAGCGCTAGCGATCGAAATTCAACGTGACCCCGTTATTCCAGCATCCCTGGAAAATTGAGTGAGTAAAATTTCCTTAAAGTGGAACCGATCGATGTGCGGTTGGCAGTGGCACATCGACCTTCCTCCGCTGAATTTGATCCAGATCTCAGATGTCAGTTCAAATTTAAAATAATTAGCTACACAACGCGCGCGCGAAATCCAAGCGTTGCGAGCCAATCACGGTACCTCGAGACATCGTAGTTTCCCGCAGCCAAAAGCGATTCTGTTTTTTCCACATATTCGACAAGAGTATCACGATCCTGCAGCACAAGGTCTACGTCTACCGTAGCTCCCGCTTTACGGACGATCTGTATCGCGCTGGCCATTTCAATCGCCGGAATCGCTATATCGGCAACTTGGGCTGCTGGAATGATGACCTTTTCCTTTGGCGTGACTCTAAACACAACTGAAAGCATATCTAGATGCTCGGCCTCAACCCTGTAGCCGCAACAACTGGACAGCTCGACCGAAGCAGGATCTTGAACTTGATTGTGAAGCAGATGAAGAAGGTACTTACCTAACCCAACCGCGAATATCTTTAATAGGGGATCACCATTAATCTTAAAATATCGATCGACATTTTCTGCAACGCAGACATCAACGCCAATTAGCTCGGCCAGTTTATCTGAAAACTCCGGCCCAAGTTCAATATTTTTACGCAATGGATGCAGAAATTTATCTTCCGCTCCCCCAAGAAAATCCGGATGCACTCTCGTGGTAAGCATAAACAACCACGGGGTAGTAAATCCGCGCTGATGCAAAACGATTTTTTCGATCACCTCAAAGATACTTGGGCCGACGGTCTCTGCCCCAAGATGATCACAAAGGTCGATATTGACGACATCAAACTTTCCATAAGTCGCCATGATTCCCTGAACATGGGATCGCTTCTCCGCGATGTCCTGCAATCTATCTGGCAACATTCGAGAGTCATCCGTTATTATTTTATCTTGGCGTAGAACTGACTCTGAATTTAGCTGATTCCCAACATCTCCCGCTTCAGGCCTCCGCGAATTAAAACCCAGCAGCCGAACTTTTCCGCCCGTTCGCTTCAGTGACTCACCTATAAGCCGGACATCAAACATATCTTCCCCAGGAAGAGATAGATAACCGAGATCGCTCCCGACAGCCTTTCCTAGCCGCTCAACTTGCGCCAGCCATTGCCTCTCTCGGACAAACTGCTTTACAGGATGATGCCAGGGCTTGAAATCGGCGCGTTTCCTTGAAGCTACGAGCGCTTCAACTCCTCCGCGTTCCGCGGCCTCTCCGTACACGTTCTCCAGGTCAGACTCGTCCAAGCGATCCACCCCGTGTCCGTTTGGGTCAACTTGAGTCATTTCGATTCCACTCCATAGAATACGTGCAATATGGCCGCTATCAGCTCCTCCTGTTCCGAGTACTCGAGCCCCTGCAGAACGTCGTAAGCTAGTAGCACCTGGACGAGCGCAGCCACTTTGCTAGCCCCCTGCTCTCCTGGCATTTGCTGAAGTGCTTTTACAGAGGTCAATGTCGTTCTATGCAACGCGACATTACCCATTCCTCTCGCGCTTTTCACTCCGATATCATCGGCAAATGTCACCTCAGGCGGCAGATCATCCGACTGCTTTTCGCTCCATACCGTCCTGACGAATTGATCAAGCGCGCCAATTTCGGCCGCTGCCTTTGTACCAATTCGTTCTTTCCTCAGCTTTGAAGCTAAATCTTTATGCTTATTGGTCAGCTGCCGAACAGAACGTTGGACCCAGCCCGCCACGAGCTGAACGTGCGGATGAGAGAAATTGAAAGACTCTCGATCGATGTTAAGCGCCGCATCTAGACCCCGCTGAATGAAAATCTCGGACGTGATCTGGCGAAGGCGAGTCAGCTCGGAAACCTGGTAGCTGAAGAAGGTTGGATCAAAGGTGGCACCACTTGCTCCGCGTATTCGAATCAGCACACCATTATTCTCTTTCGGGACGATTCTTCCAGTCCAGAAAGCGTAGCCCTCAAGTGACAGTCCACCACCTCGCCGATCTGCCGATATTTTGCTTAGATCGGGGTTATAGCTACCCACGAAGAGCAGAGACTTGGTAAGATTTTTTTCGCCGGCGGGAATATAGTTGAATCGAACAGGATGCTTAATCTCCACCGAATCAATAAATACTCGGAAGCCGCCGCCAGCCTGTGCAAGCCCGTCCACTAACGTCTTATTCCCAGGGCCACGTGTCTTGACAGCTTGCCTGACTGTCTCACCATCGTGCATCTTTATCTGCGTTGCCTGTCCCTTCGCTTCATTTGATATCCAATAGAGATCGAATTTTTCAGACGCCTCTAAGTCGAATGGATGCTGGTCAACATACCTAACTGGCGCGGACAACCCTAGCGTCCAAAGCATATTCAAATACGAGTCAAGCGTCGCTGCGAGATCAGGCCGGTCTTTTTTGCCTCCCTGTTTCTCAACAGCATCCATCAGCGCGGCCATTCTCTCGCTGGGATCCGTATCTTCAGTCCACGGCAAATTGGGGGCAACCTCCACTGTTGATGCCCGCCCCGGAGACGATGCTCCAATCCAACCGGAGTGGAACAACGGTTGCTGAACCCGAATTGCTTTTGCAGTCTCTCTATCGCCGGACTCTTCAGCACGTTCACGCTCGAATACTTGCTGCCACCGATCAGAATCTCTCAGCAGATCTCGAACGCGAGGCTTCACATCCTCAAGGATTAGGTCCGTCCCGTGAGAATCTATGTCCTCCACCGACTGACTGACAATTTCGACGATGCCGCTGATGTATTCGTCATCACTCTCGGCAGACGCGTGATCTAGCTCCGTCCCATCCTCTGTATAGGTCCTGAGCGATATCTCTGCAATCAATCGATAGCTCTGACCTTTCACCTTTGTGACAATTCTGAATCGCCGGGCAAGCTGACTAATGGAAAAGAGACCAATACCAATCTTTCCAATCAGTTGCCGGCCTCCAGGCGACTTGTCCACGTCGTCGCCTGTAACCCCGAGCTCCTCGCCCTTGGCGCTTCTCTTAGCGCTACCACCAATATTTTTTACAAGATGAGAGAGCGTATCGAACGACATGCCATTACCGTCGTCTCGAACATAGACCCTTCCAAACCGCGGCGCATCGGTGAGAATCGTTACTTGGGTTGCATCCGCATCCCAAGCGTTAGATATCAACTCTCGTAGTGCCGATGCTGGCTCCCTATATATACCGTCTGTAACCCTCGCAATTACTCGATCACTTGCCTGGAGGTAAGTGCGAACAGGCTTACCAACAGCACTTGGATCAGACAAATAGGTTGCAAGCGCAATCTGATCTTCAATAAAACCTACTTCTACATCCTGGTCATTCACATCGTTCGCCATAACCCACTCCATTGGCAGACTAATCGTAGACGTCTGGAGTTTACCAGAAGCCAGCAAACCTCTTGCACAGCCAAATCATAAATCCCTCTATGCATACGGATTTACGAAGCGCACAGGACTAGAATTACTTCAAGACAGCTTAAGTTGCTCCTTGATCGATTCTGCAATGACAAAAGCAAGCGGAGGAGGCACAGCTTCACTGACCTGGGTGATTTGAGACGATAATGTCCCTTTCAAAATGAAATGCTCAGGAAACCCCTGAAGCTTCATTGCTTCAAGCACGCTTAATCTCCGGTGCTGCCCAGGATGCACGTGGACTTCTCTGTTGCCATAGGCGACGGTCGGACTAGGCTCATGCCAACTTAGAACTTTGAAGCACCGCCTATTCTTGCTACCCACGCTCATCTGACCGTTCTTAAATTTTTCCGATTTTGGTTTCATGCACCAGTGATTGGGATGGAAAGGAATCGCATCCTGAGACATGCTTCGTTCAAAGTGCACAGGCTCCGGAAGATCACCAATCGCATCTCTCACCGTCGCCCTGACAGCAGTAGGCTCAGGCGGAATCCAGCGGAGCTCTCCATAGATGGACTTATTGAACCCTACAACAATAACCCGCCTTCTATGTTGCGGAAGTCCAAAATCATGAGCATCAAGAATTACTTCGCTCAGGTTGAACTCCTCCTCCAAGTCCTTTTTTAGTTTTTCAAATACGTGGGCGTGCTTTGGCCCGACAAGGCCAACGACATTCTCGAATGCGAAGAAATGCAGCGGCGAGGCTAGGTTTAGCTCATGTACCAATCGCGCATATTGCTCGGGCAAGGAGTGACGAGGATCATCAAATTTATCGACTGTATTCGCACCACTAAAGCTCTGGCACGGCGGGCCGCCAATCAGTCCAATTGGTGCGAAATTCGCTATTGCAGCGTCATTCTGAATTTGTCCGACAGTCAGGCTTCGCACGTCTGCGACATGTCCGCCGAGTGCACCGTGTCTATTCGCATTGTATGAATCGATGCTGGATGCACGAATATCGTAGGCAGTCGGAACGTTGAACCCGCATTGCTCGAAGCCCAAGTCGAGGCCGCCAGCACCACAGAAAATGCTGACGACATCACCCAGGCTCTTAGGAAAGCTTTTGGGCTGCCCTGATGGGGCGGATACGCACTCTGAGGAGGCGACCATTTGACACGTGTTTCGAGCCATCCTACGTCTCTTCGTTTCGCTGAGATAGGGCAGCTGCAGGCGAGGTTGCCAGCTGTCTCAGCATATAAAATTTCTTCGCAAAGGAATAGGGCGACCCTTGGGTCGCCCTATTGGCTGCGCCTATTTACTAGTTAAACCCCAACAGGATTCGCCTTCTCCGGATCAATCTTGTACTGCTTGATCGCCCGGGCCACATCCTTGCCCGTCATCTTGCCATCCTTGGCGAGCGCGGCAATCGCCGCATGCGCGATGTAGTAGCGATCAACCTCGAAGAACCGACGCAGGTTCGCACGCGTGTCCGAGCGACCGAACCCATCCGTGCCGAGCACGGTGTAGGTCATCGGGACGAAGGCGCGGATCTGGTCGGCGAAGGCGCGCACGTAGTCGGTTGCGGCGATGGCCGGGCCCTGGCGGCCTTCCAGCAGCTGGGTGACGTAGGGCTTGCGCTGTTCGGCCTCCGGGTGCAGGCGGTTCCAGCGCTCGGCGGCGAAGCCGTCGCGGCGCACTTCGTTGAAGCTGGGGCAGGACCAGATGTCGGCGGTGACGCCGAAGTCCTTGTCCAGCAGCTCGGCCGCTGCAATGGCCTCGCGCAGGATGGTGCCGCTGCCCAGCAGCTGCACGCGCAGCTCGCCCTTCTTGGGCTTGCCGGCGTCGGTGAGCAGGTACATGCCCTTGATGATGCCCTCGGCTGCGCCGTCCGGCATGCCGGGGTGGGCGTAGTTCTCGTTCATCAGGGTGATGTAGTAGTACTCGTCGATCTGGTCTTCCATCATCGCCTTCATGCCGTGCTGCATGATGACGGTGACTTCGAAGCCGAAGGTCGGATCAAAGCTACGCACATTCGGGATGGAGCCGGCGATGACCTGGCTGAAGCCGTCTTCGTGCTGCAGGCCTTCGCCATTGAGCGTGGTGCGGCCGGCGGTGCCGCCGAGCAGGAAGCCACGCGTACGCATGTCCGCTGCCTGCCAGGCGATGTCGCCCACGCGCTGGAAGCCGAACATGGAGTAGTAGATGTAGAACGGCAGCATCGGCACATCCGACACCGAGTAGCTGGTGCCGGCGGCCATCCACGAGGCGATGGCGCCCGGCTCGCTGATGCCCTGCTGCAGCACCTGGCCGGTCTGGTCTTCGCGGTAGTACATCAGCTGGTCGGCATCGACCGGCTTGTACTTCTGGCCGAACGGGGCATAGATGCCGATCTGGCGGAACATGCCTTCCATCCCGAAGGTGCGCGCCTCATCGGCCACGATCGGCACGATGCGCGGGCCCAGCTCCTTGTCGCGCAGGGCGATGTTGAGGCTCTGCACGAACGACATGGTGGTGGAATAGCTGCGCTCGCCGCTGTCCTTGAGCAGGCGCTCGAACTTGTCGAGCGTGGGCGCGACGAACGACTTGCTGGCCTTGGGACGGCGCTGCGGCAGGAAGCCTCCGAGCACGTTGCGGCGTTCCTTGAGGTACTGCACTTCCGGGGAATCTTCGCCGGGGTGGTAGAACGGCACCTGGCCGTCTTCCAGCTGGGCGTCGGTCACCGGAATGTTGAAGCGGTCGCGGAAGTGCTTGACCGCCGCGTCGTCCAGCTTCTTGGTCTGGTGGGTGGGGTTGAGCGCCTCACCGGCCGAACCCATGCCGTAGCCCTTGACCGTCTTGGCCAGGATCACGGTGGGCATGCCGGTGGTGTTCACGGCCTGGTGGTAGGCGGCGTACACCTTGTGCGGGTCGTGGCCGCCACGGTTCAGGCGCCAGATGTCATCGTCGGACAGGCCGGCCACCATGGCCGCGGTCTCCGGGTACTTGCCGAAGAAATTCTCGCGGGTGTAGGCGCCGCCGAAGGCCTTGCAGTTCTGGTATTCGCCGTCGACGGTTTCCATCATCAGCTTGGTCAGCACACCATTGGTGTCCTTGGCCAGCAGGGCGTCCCAATAGCCGCCCCAGAGCAGCTTGATGACGTTCCAGCCGCCGCCACGGAACACGCCTTCCAGTTCCTGGATGATCTTGCCGTTTCCGCGCACCGGGCCGTCCAGGCGCTGCAGGTTGCAGTTGACCACGAAGATGAGGTTGTCCAGGCCTTCGCGGCCGGCCAGGGCGATGGCGCCGAGGGTTTCTGGCTCATCAGACTCGCCGTCGCCGATGAAGCACCACACCTTGCGGTCGGACTTCTCGATCAGGCCACGGTTTTCCAGGTAGCGCATGAACTGCGCCTGGTAGATGGCGGCCAGCGGGCCCAGGCCCATCGACACGGTGGGGGTCTGCCAGAACTCGGGCATCAGCCACGGGTGCGGGTAGGAGGAGATGCCCTGGCCGTCCACTTCCATGCGGAAGTTGTCCAGCTGGTCCTGGCTGATGCGGCCTTCCAGGAAGGCGCGGGCGTAGATGCCCGGGGCGCTGTGGCCCTGGACGAACAGCAGGTCGCCCGGGTGGGTGTCCGAGGGCGCACGCCAGAAGTGGTTGAAGCCCACGTCGTAGAGCGTGGCGCTGGAGGCGAACGAGGCGATGTGGCCGCCCAGGTCGCCCGGCTTGCGGTTGGCCCGCACGACGGTGGCCATGGCGTTCCAGCGGATGATCGAGCGGATCTTCCACTCCAGCGCGGAGTCGCCGGGGTTCTTGGCCTCGTTGGCCGGTGCGATGGTGTTGACGTACTCGGTGGTGGGCGAGAACGGCAGGTAAGCGCCGGCGCGGCGGGTCTGTTCGACCATGCCTTCCAGCAGCTGATGGGCGCGCTCAGGGCCTTCGACGTCGATGACGGCCTTGATCGATTCGAGCCACTCCTGCGTCTCGAGCGGGTTCGGATCGTTGTGCAGCACTTCGTTCAACCAGTTCATTAGCGCTCCCGGGGGGGACACACCCCGCGGGTGTGTCGACATCGTGAATTCGTGAACCCCCAAGTGTACCGCACGCACCTGTTGCCATTCCTCGCTACGGGTGCGTATGGAATGGGACGGTGTTGTGCGGTGGGTGGGGTCTCGGTGCCGACTGGAGCGAGGATCCGGCGCAGCGGGCGCTGCCGGTGTACGACCAAAGGATGAGGGCCGCCACGCGGCGGAGCCGCCGCATGCCCCCTTCTCCCATCGGGAGAAGGTGCCCCGCAGGGGCGCGGATGAGGGTACGGGCGAAGCCTGGTGGAGGTTGGGTGCACGAGGGCTTCGCTCCGTACCCTCACCCCAACCCCTCTCCCGAGGGGAGAGGGGCTTTATCACCGGCGCCGTTGGTATGCGAGGCGGCGGATGAGGCGGCGAGTGGGTAAGCAAACGAGGCAGGTCAAAACGCCTGCAGCGCTTCGGTCAGCTGGCCGTTGTTGTTGACCGCGCCCATGGTGTAGCCCTGCCAGCCGGGGTAGGCGTTGGGCTCCCAATAGAGCACGCCGAGCACGCGCGCGCCGATGGCGTTGCTGCGGCTGAGCAGGTTGGTGAGCATGGCGCGGGTGGTGGCGGCCTGCTGCCAATCCATGCCGACCTCGGCTACCACCACGTCGCTGCCGTAGCGCGAGATCATGTCGCGCATGTTGGTGTCCAGGCGGTTGTTGTAATCCTGCCAGCTGCCCACCGGCGGGTAATGCGACATGCCGATGACGTCCCACTTGCCGCCGGCCGAGCGCAGGTTGTCGAAGAACCAGCGGAAGTTGGCGTTGTCGTAGCCGTTGGCCAGATGCACGATGACCTTGGCGTTGGGGTACACCGCCTTGGTGGCGTTGTAGCCGCTATTGATGAACTGGCCCAGGTTGGCGAAGTTGGGCGTCTTGCCCTCGTTCCACAGCATGCCGCTGTTGATCTCGTTGCCCACCTGCACCCAGCTGACGGTGATGCCGTTGTCCTTGAGGTACTTGAGGATGCCCTGGGTGTGGCTGTAGACATCGGTATTGAGCTGGGCGACGGAGTGGCCCGCCCAGGCGGCCGGCTTGGTCTGCTTGCCGGGGTCGGCCCAGCTGTCGCTGTAGTGGAAGTCGATCATGATGCGCATGCCCTGTGCAGCGGCGCGCTTGGCCTTGTCCAGGGTGTCGCGGCCGTCGTTCCAGCCACCGGACGGGTTGACCCACACGCGCAGGCGAATGGCATTGCCGCCCACGTCCTTGAACAGCTTGATGAAGTCGGTGGTGTTGCCGGCCGCATCGCGAAACACCTGCGGCGGGTTGGCCGCGGTCTGCTGGTTGAGCCAGCTGACATCGGCGCCCTTGGCGATGCCTTGCGCGCCTGCGCCGGCGCTGACGAAGCCCAGCAGCAGCACCAACAGCAAGCGGCTATAACCCTTACGAAACATGCTCATGAAACCCTCTCCCTTGATCGATGGATGTCGCGCCACGCGGCGCCTTGCCTGATCCCCCTGAATCTCACTGCGTGCTGTGCAGCGAAGCGGGCAATACCGCGACAGCCACGCACGTTGCGAAACGGTGGGGATTCAAACACGGCACTGCAACGCGGTTGCGCTCGCTATAGGTGCTGGGCGATTGCGGCATAGTTCGCGGCGGAAAAAACCTTGCGCCAGCGAACTGGCACTATTTTCGCCAGCGCGATGTTGTGCGGGTGCAACAGAAAAACGACGCGGTACTGCGCGAGGCATCTGATGCTGGCGACCTGCCGCCGCAACGACACGCATGGCCGACCGTCTGCGACCGCAATGACCCTGAGCCTGATCAGACGCGGCAACGCGCAGGCCTGCCGGCAATTGGGCACGCTGCCGGAAGCGCAACTCCGGATGCCCTGCTTGTTCGGCGCACTCAACAAGCGCTCGCCGGAGGATCGTAGCGATCCAACAAAAAACGCCGGGCAAGCCGGCGTTTTTGGTGCAACGTGCGATGGAAGCAGTGGCAGGTTGAAGCGGCACTGCGTTACGGAGGCCGGTTGGGCGAATGAACACCACCGGGCCGCAAACGCATGACCGCACTCAACTCATCGCGCGGGCGCCCTGCTGCTGTTGCTGGGTCTGCGACTGCTGCTGTTCCAATGCCACCGACTGGCGTGCGGCATTTTCTGCAACGCGCTGGCTGCTCTGTTCCAGCGGGGTATTGATGGCGGTCATCGTTTCGACGCTGACGCGCAGGTGCGCCGGGTCGTCGGCGCGGCCCTGCACGGCGAAGGTGCGTGCCGCATCCGGGCTCATCACCACCTCGTCGATGCGCTTGCCGCCGATGGCATGCATTTCCGATGCGAGCGAGCCGGACAACTGGGCGCTGTGCTGATCGGGCGTGCGCCCGGCACGCGCGTCCTGCGCATGCACGCCACGCTGCGCATCCTGGAACAAGGCGTTGCCCACATGCCCGGGCTGATCGATGCGCAGCGAGGTGTGGTCGTTGCCGTGCTCGCGCGCGTCGCGCTTGGCAGGCTCGCCCGGTGCGAGCGGGCCACGGATGGCGTCAACGGCGTCCTGGCCGAGGCCGCGTGCACTCCGCGTCAGGATGGTGGTGCCGGTACGCAGCCCATCCACATCGTTGCGGTATTCGTCGATCATCCGCGCGTTCTTTTCGGCCAGCGGGCGCGCGTTGGGATCGGTGAGCGCCGAATGCTCGCCCAGGAAGTTGCCCAGCTTGTGCGCGCCCAGCGAGTTGCCGGCCGCCACCAGCGGGTAGTCGGGGATCAGGAAGTTGGCCTTGCTGTTGCTGTAACCAGCGCCATTCAACGTGGTGATTTCATCCGGCTTGGCGTAGATGCGCACCTGCCCGAAATGCGGCGAGGCTGCGCTGACCGGATCGGACGCCATGACGTGGTTGATCACGCTGTTGCCGCCTTCCGGAATGCGGTAGCTCAGGCTGGCCGCGCCGTACGCGTTGAAGGTTTCGCCCTTGAGGTCGTAATGGTGCGCGGAGACCTGTGCCAGCGCACCGCCGAGGGAGTGGCCGGTGACGGTGACTTCGGGCGCGCGGCCCTCTTCCTTACCGATTTCCTTGGCATAACCCAATGCATCCTTGGTCAGCGCCAATGCATCGGCAGCTTGCGGATTGGTCCGCGAGGTGACCATCTTTGCGTCGGTGAGAACATCATTGACTGCACCTTCGGTGCCTCGATGCGCAACCACGATATCGCCGCTGCCTTCGCGGCGATAGATCGTGCCTTGATAGCCGTTGGACTTGTTGTTGACGTGCTCAAGAACGGCATAACGCTGGCCCTCGATGGTGACAATCTCTTCCTGCCCCGGCGCGCGCCGGCCTACCGCGCGATCCTTGTAGGCGTCCTCGGACAAACCGGCATATTGCGGTGAAGGAATGCTCATGGCGCAACTTCCTTGGCAGCCAACGTGATGGTGAAGAGCTTGTCGCGGATTTCTGGCTTGAAGTCATCAAGTTCGAGCTTTCCCATGTCCGGGAAATCGCTCATCTCCGAACGCGGATAGCGCTCAGCCCAGTAGTACTTGGTCTGCGGCTGCTGCGCAGTCACCGTCTTGCCTTCGATGAACGACAGGAAGCGGGTGTCTGCTTCTGCACCGGTGGCCTTCAACAACACGCTGGCACCACTGAATTCCCAATGGCAGACGCCGCGACCGTAATAGTCTTCGTCCTGCATCAGGTCCAGATAGACGGTGCCGCGATACTCGGTATCGGAGATCTTCTTGAGTGCGAAGTCTTCCTGGCTGGTGATGCGCCCGGCGGTGCCGGTGTCAGGCTGGATCTTGCCGCATTCGGCTTCGTTGCTGACGTCGTATTGCGCCGCACCTTGCACCAGGCCGAAGGCACCGGGCGCCTTGTCCAGCGTCAGCGTGACCTCGAAGGCCTTGCGCGGGCTGGGATTCAATTTGGCAAGGCCGCGGCCGCCTGCCTCCACGTCGGCTTCTGCGGTGGCCTCGGTTGCGGGGGATAGGGTCTGGGTCATGCTGGTCTCCGGGGCGTTACAGGCCGAAAGCACAAGGGCCAGCAGGCTCGGTGTCAGAATCAGGCGCAAGGCCGGCCTCCATGGCGTTAAGGGGAACCAATCTAGTCCTCCGCCGCCTGCCAGGTCAATTTACCGCAGCTGAGGACGAGCTCGCTGCAAGCCATTTGTGGAAGACCGCAAAACTGCCATCATCGAGCGCATCCGTCGCCATGGAGCGCGCGTCATTGCCAGCAGCCCTGCATCGCCCATACACACGCCGCTCGCCGCCACGCGGGTGCACTGGCGGCATAGTCTGCGCATGCGTGTGCTGCTGGCGGCCACGGCGGTGCTGGTGGTGTTGCTGAGCGTGCTGGGCACGGTGTTTTATCTGGGCGCACGCGCCGAGTTGGTGGAGGCAGCGCGGATCGAGGTGGATGGCCTGACCGAACAGACCGCGCGCAGTCTGGCGGCGATGCTGGATTCGGTGCAGGTAAGCGGCCGCACGTTGGCGGCCAGCAGCAGTGCGGTGGGGCTGCAGCCCTTCAATCTGCGTGCGTTGTTGCTGGCCACGCTCAGTGGCGACCCGGATATTGGCGCGGCGCGTTTGATCATCGAGCCGCGCACGCAAAAAGCCCGCGATACCGGGTTTGTCTGGTACGTGCACCGCAGTGGCACGCGCACGCTGGAAAAATCCGTCAACGAACTGGGCTACGACTACCGCACGATGCCGTGGTATCTGCGCACCCAGCGCGAGGGCCGTGCATGGTGGTCCGAGCCGTACCTCAACACCAATGGCGGCAGCGAGCTGTACACCAGTTACAACCTGCCGTTGCGCCGGCCGGGCGATGCGTTGGATGCGGCGCCGGTGGGCATGGTGAGCGTGGATCTGCCGCTGCAACATCTGCGCGAGATCATCGATCAGTTGCCGCGCGACATCAGCATCCGGCCGATGCTGCTGTCGCCGGAAGGGATGCTGGTATTCAGCCCCGATCCTGCGCTCAATCTGCATGACACGCTCGATACCTACGTGGCGCGTGCACGCCCGGATCTGGCGCCGCTGCAGCGCGCAGTGGCGGCAGGCCAGCCGATCTCGTTCTCGCACACCGCTCCCGATGGCGAACGCTTTTTGACCCATAGCGCGGCGGTGGGGCGTAGCGGCTGGACCTTCGTGCTGTCCGCATCGGAAGGCTATGTGCTGGCCGGCCTGAACTGGCTGGCGGCGTGGGTGGCGTTGGCGGCATTGATGGGCGCGGCGGCGTGGTGGTGGTTGATGGGGCGGATCACCCGCAAGTTGACGCGGCCGATCGAAGAATTGACCGATACCGCCGACCACTTCCGCCGCGGCGAATTCGAATACCCGCTGCAGCACATCGAACGCAACGACGAGGTGGGTGTGATGGCGCGTGCGTTCGATAGCGCACGCGGTGCGATCCGCGACCACATCGCGCAGATCGGCGAGATGACCGCAGCGCGCGAGCGCATGCACAGCGAGCTGCAGATTGCGCGCGAGATTCAACAAGCGATGCTACCTTCGGGGCGCACCTTCGATCGCGCCAGTTCGCATCTGGAAACCTGCGCGTGGCTGGAACCGGCCAAGGCGGTAGGCGGCGATTTCTATCACTTCGTCGAGACCGAACCGGGGCTGTTGTGGTTTGTGGTGGGCGATGTCTCCGACAAGGGCGTGCCGGCCGCCTTGTTCATGGCGCGCGCGGTGAGCGTGCTGGAAATCGCCGCGCGCCGGCACACGCGCCCGGACGGCATTCTGATCGCCGCCTCCACGCGGCTTGCCGAAAACAACGACACCTGCATGTTCGCCACCGTGCTGTGCGGGCTGATCAATGTGGTGAGCGGCGATTACTGGCTGGCCAGCGCCGGGCACGAGCCGCCGCTACTGATCGATATCGATGGCCGCGTGCGCCCGTTGCCGCTGGAAACCGGCGCGCCGCTGGGTATCGAGCCGCAAGTGTCCTACCCGGTACTGCAGGGCCGCATGAGCGCCGGCCAGACCTTGTTGGGCTATACCGATGGCGTGACCGAGGCGATGGACGAACGCGGCGCCAGCTATGGGCTGGAACGCCTGCTGGCGGCGCTGCACCCGCGCCGCAGTGCGGCGGCGCAGTGCAAGGCGGTGATCGCCAACATCGCCCGCTTCACCGGCCAGGCCGACCCGTACGACGACATCACGCTGCTGGCGATCCGCCTGCGCCAGGAGCATGCTGGCCGGGTCGCAGACGCTGGCCGGGGGATTCCCGGGGAGGCAACGGCCCAATGAAGCTCGATCTGGCCATCGCGCCGTCGCTGGCCCAGCTGGCCGGCGCCAACGACGCGCTGGAAGACTCGCTGATGCGTGAAGGCCTGCACGCCGCACGCATTGGCCAGGTGCGGCTGATCGTGGAAGAGCTCGGCTGCAATGCGCTCACCCACGGCCAGTGCGCCGAACAGCCGCTGCGCCTGCAGCTGCAGCTGGACCCGCAGGCGCTGGTGCTGGAGCTGAGCGACCCCGGCAGCGCCTTCGACCCCACCGCGCTGCCCGAGCTGGAGCTGGATGCCGCGCTCGAGGACCGCCCGATCGGAGGATTGGGGTTGTTTCTGGTGCATCAGTTCGCCGATCACATCGACTACCGCCGCGATGGTGCATATAACGTCGTGCGTATCACCTTGTTGCATCCGTACGCCCCTGTCCCCGAGGCACTGCCATGACCACGCTCGCCATCCAGATCGACCCGCCGCAAGACACCCGTCAACGCGTCATCCTGACCGGGCGCCTGGACTCCCACACTTACCAGGACCTGGACACGGCGCTGTCGCCGCTGCTGGGCACCCTGATCACCACCCTGGTGCTGGACCTGTCCGCACTGGAATACATTTCCAGCGCCGGCATCCGCTGCATCTTCAAGGCGCGCAAGGCGCTGGCCACCCGCCAGGGCAAGGTGCTGGTGACCAACCCGCAGCCGCAGATCCGCAAGGTCTTCGACATGGTCAAGGCGGTGCCGCTGAGCGATGTGTTCGCCTCCACCGAAGAACTGGACGCCTACCTGGCCGCGATGCAGCGCAAGGTCATCGAGCAGCACGCCGACGGCGACACGCCGATCGTGCCGCACTTCGCCGAAGCGTAAGGCGCATCGCCTGCGCGCACAGCTGGGGACATCTGTGCGTGCGGCGTGCGTTCGCGCTTGGTTAGGCTGTGAGGCCCCATTCGCTGCGTCGCAATGCCTGCACTGATCATTTTCGATTTCGACGGCACCCTGGCCGATTCTTTCGGCTTCTTCCTGAGCACACAGCGCGCACTGGCCGCGCGGCATGGCTTCCGCGCAGCGCACGCGCATGAAGTGGACGCCGCGCGCCGGCTGACCACGCGTGAGCTGCTCAAGGCCTCAGGGCTGAGCACGTGGCGCGTCCCGCTGGTGGCAGCCGACTTTATCCGCCTGATGCGCGCCGCCCCGCCGATGGCCTTGTTCGACGGCATTGCCCAGGTGCTGGCGACGCTGCATGCCAGCGGCACGCGCCTGGCGGTGGTGTCGTCGAACTCGGTGGAGAATGTGCAACGCGCCTTGGGTGAGGACTTGAGCGCGAAGTTCGCCGTGATCGACGGTGGTGCGCATCTGCTGGGCAAGCAACGCGCCTTGCGTCGTGTACTGCGCGCCACCGGGTATGGCGCGAGGCAAGCAGTGTATGTGGGCGACCAGGTTGCCGACTGGGAAGCGGCGCAAGTGCTGGGATTGCCGTTTGCTGCGGTGGCGTGGGGCTATGCGCACCCGGAGGTGTTTGCCGGGTTGGCTGGGACGCAGGTGATTGAACGTGTGGACGATTTGCTTGGGTTGGGTGTGTAGTAGTCCGGTTTTTCGATGGCTGGGATTTGGGATTCGGGATTTGGGACTCGCAAGAGCAAGAGCTTCCCACCGCTACGTGCGGACGTACCCTCATCCGCCCTTCGGGCACCTTCTCCCGGTGGGAGAAGGGTACGAGCGTCAGGTGCTACTGGGGTCAAGCCAGCTGCTTTCAGCGGTTCGCCACGGCGGCTCTACACCCCGCCGACCCGCGGCAAGGGTGCCGGCACGTTCAACATGCCGCCCGCTGCCACATACGCCGCCAAGGCCTGCCCCTGGCTCAACAGATGCCCATGCATCGTGCGCTCTGCGCCCTCGGCATCGCGACGCCGTACGCACTCCATCAATGCACGATGCTCGGCCAGCGACTGCGCCATGCGTCCCGGCGTCAACAGCTGGCGGCCGCGATGCATCTTGAGGATGCGATGCAGATCGTGGGTGACGCGGATCAACCACGGATTGCCGGCGTACTGCTGCACGGTTTCATGAATCAGATAATTGTTGCGGTAGTACTCGGCCAGGTCGCCGGCCGCAGCGGCGGCTTCCATCGCCGCGTGCAGCTCTTCCAGGCGTTGCACGCCAGCCGCATCGATGCGCTTGACCGCATCGTGGGCGCAGCGGCCTTCGAGCATGGCCATCACCGGGAACAGCTGGTTGAGATCTTCCAGCGTCAACCGCGTGACCCGGCTGCCGCGGCCGGCATCCAGTTGCACCAGGCCCTCGGCGGCGAGCAGCTTGAGGCTCTCGCGCAGCGGAGTGCGGCTGATGCCGAGTTCTTCGGCCAGCGCCGGCTCGTCGATCCACTCGCCCGGCGGCAGCGCGTAGTCGTAGATCTTCTGGCGCAGGCGCTCGGCCACTTCCTCGTACAGCGGTACGCGCTTTTTGGCGGTGCGCGAATCAGGGGCGAGGGTCATGGCGGGCAGGTCGTTGGCGTCAGGGCGGGGGCGCCCATTCTACGGGGGCGCCCCACTCCGCCGCTGTGCGCGCGCCGGCTCACAGCCAGCCCGGCACCACGAACAGCAGCCACGCGGTCAGTGGCCCCAACAACACCACCAGCCCGCTGTAGACCAGGAAGCGGCGGAACAGCGCGTCGCGTTCCTCTTTCGCCGCCGAAGCCACCACCAGCGCGCCGTTGGTGGAGAACGGGCTGACATCGACGATGGTGGAGGACACGGCGAGCGCGCAGATCACCCCGGCCGCACCCAACTGGCCCTGCATCAGGAACGGCACCGCCAGCGGAATGGTGGCGCCCAGCACCGCTGCGGACGATGCGAACGCGGACACGACGCCGCCGACATAACAGACCAGCAGCGCACCCAGCAACGGCATGCCGATATGCGAAACACCGGTACCGATGTAGTCCACCGCGCCGGCCTTTTCCAGCACCGCCACGTAGGTGACCACGCCGCTGATCAACAACACCGTGGACCAGCTGATGCCATCCACTGCGCCTTTCTGCGCGCTGGGCGAGATCAATGCCAGGACCACAGCGACGGTGATCGACACCAGCCCGACATTGAGGTTGTAGATCAGCGCCGCGACACCCAGACCCAGCAAGCCCACCAACGTGATCAAGCGATCGCGGGTGATGGCGACAGCCTCCAGCGCCAGCGGATTGGTCGACAAGGTACCGCCGCCAGCGGCAACCAAGGAGCCATGCCCTTCGATCGCAAATGGGCGTTTGGAGGCCTGGTCATCGGCCACTGGCACGTATTGCGCATCGGCCAGCGAGATCTCTTGCCGACGCATCAGCTTGAGCCCGCCGAACGCACAGAAGCAGATGATCGCCATCATCAGGTTGAAACCCAGGCTGGTGAGGAACACCGCCATCTCGGTGACGTCCAGCCCGGCCTTTTCGACCACCTTGTTGGTGATGCCGCCATACACGCTGATCGGCGAAAACCCGCCGCCCTGTGCGCCATGGATCACCAGCAGGCCCATCATCAACGGGTTGATGCGGTACTGCTTGGCAAAGCGCAATGCCACCGGGCCGATGATGGCCACTGCCGCAGGACCCAACGCACCGAATGCAGTCAGCAACCCGGTAATGACGAACATCACCCAGGGAATCGCCACGATGCGCCCGCGCACCGCGCGCACCGCCCAATGCACCAATAGATCGATGGTGCCGTTCTTCTGCGCGATGGCGAACAGATAGGTGATGCCGACCAACGTCAGGAACAGGTCGCCCGGAAAGCCGGCCAGTACCTCCTTGCCGTCCAGTCCCACCCACACGCCGCCGATGATGAAGGCCAGCGCGAAGGCCACCGCACCCATGTTGATGGGCAATGCGGTGGCGACGATGAACATGAGTACCAAGCCAAGAATCGTTGCAATTTGCGGGGTCATGCGCCCTCCCAGACACCTGATACGCGTACAGCACGGATGGCCACCCGCCACCCAAGGGTCACGCCCTGTCAGACACCAGGAGCGGCCAACAACACCGATGCGCAGCGGCCAGGCGGTTGCCTGTTCGCTATGCATTGCTGGCCTGTCTTGGCGTTACCTCATGCCGCGCGCTCGCACGCGGCGTTGACCCACTCGACAACACCTTGGGTGCTGTTGAATTCGTCCACCGACCGCGCCTCGCAGTCCGGCAATCCCTCCCGCGCCATGCGCGCCAATGCGCTGCCTGGCCCCAGTTCGAGAAACACGCGTGCGCCGCGCTCTGCGGCCTGCACCAGCACCTCGTACCAGCGCACGGTCTGCGCAATCTGTGCGGCCAGGGTGTCGATCACCAATGCCTGCGTGGTGACTGCACGTGCATCGATACCGGCCAGCACGCGCAGCTTTGGCGCGGTGATTCCTGCGGTTTTCACTGCGATGGCGAATGCGTCGGCGGCCGCGCGCAACCACGGCGTATGCGCCGGCACGCTCACCGGCAACAGCGTGACGCGCGCGCCTTGCGCCTGCGCAGCGTCGCCAAGCGCCTGCAGCGCAGCGTGCGGACCACCGAGCACGGCGTGGTCGTCGCCGTTGATGATGGCCAGTGCCGCGCCATGGGTCTGGGATAGCGTTTCGAGTGCGCGCAGTGGCAGGCCGACCACCGCCATCAACCCGGCATTGTCCGGGCTGGCCGCGTCCATCAGGCGGGCGCGGGTGGCGGCCAGCTGCAGGCAGGTATCGATGTCCATGCTACCGGCCACCGCATGCGCGGCGAGCTCGCCGACGCTGTAGCCGAGTACCAGCGACGGCGTGGGCAGTTGAGTACGCAGCACCTGCCATTGCGCCAGCGTGCCGGCACACACCAGTGGTTGTGCGATGGCATTGGCATAACGGTTCGGGTCTGCGGCAAGCGTTTGCGCAGATGCGCCAAGCAGCCTGGTCGCGGCAGCGAGTACGCTGGCCGCAGCGGGTACATCGGCGACACGCGCAAACATTTCCGCGTGTTGGCCGCCTTGACCCGGGCATAGCACGGCGAGCGTCATGCGCTTTCCTGCAGATGCAAAAACCAGGCGCAGGCCAGCAGATCGGCGCTGCCGCCCGGGCTCAGACGACGGGCAACGAATTGCTTACCGATGGCGTTCAAACAATCGCGCCACTGCGGTTGCGCGATGCCGCCGTCGGTGAGGAAGGCACGTGCTTGCGCTTTTGCATAGGCCAGTCCTTCCTGCCCACCACGATGCAGCAGATTCAGATCGTCCACTGCGCTGACCAACTGCATCAGCGTCTGCGCCAATGCCGCTTCCCGCGTGGCGCCGCTGTGCAACGCAGCGCGCAGGCACGGCAGCGCGACTTCACGTAACAGCGGGTAGCCGGCTGCGGCCTGCTCGCGCACACCGCTGACCTGATACTGCACACGCATACGCTGACCATTGCTGTGCGGATTCAGCGGCGCAGCCTGCAATGGATCGCGCCACGCCTGCACCGCGTTGCAGACCGCTTCACCAGTGGGGCGGCGTCCGTGCGCGACACGCAAGCGCGCCGCCTGTGCAGTCAACAAGCCGAGGCTGAAAATCGCGCCGCGATGGGTGTTGATGCCGCCGGTGGCGCGCAACATCGCCGCTTCGGCATCGATGCCGAGTTGGCGAAGGCGTGCGAACGGCGCGTTGTCGATGCCGGCTTGCGCAATCGCGACAAAGTAGCCGCGCAACGCGAACAGGCTGCGCACAAAGGTGGCCGCGTCCATATCGGTGTGGCTGCCGGTATCGAACGGGGTGACCAGGCCAGGCTTTGGCGCGCAGGCCAGTTCTGCGTGCAAGGCAAGCACTGCAAGGCGGCCAAGGCGGTGCGCCAGTGGACTTGCCATGCCGCTGGTGAGACGCGATGTGTCTTGTAGCAATGCACTCTTTCGAACACCGCCATGCGCGCGTGCGTCATGCGGCGCGGAGTGCGCCACGGCCGATTCGGCAACACGTTTCGCCCGCACACTCATGCCGCGCTCCATACCGGAAACAACGCGGTGCGCGACGCCATCCGGCAGCCATGATTGGATTTCACCAGCACCTGCTGCGCGCTGCCGGCATATTCGCGCCAGTTCACGGCGGTGCCGTCGTCGGCCAGCAGTAATTCGCCATCGGCACGCAGGCCATGGCGTTGTTCCCAGCGTTGCAGCAAGGCCACCACCGCATGCGCCTGTTCTGGCGAGTCGATGGACCACAACAGGTCCAGATCCGAGTGCGCATGCACATACGCAAGCCCGGTGAGTGCCTGCCATGCAACGCTGCCGAACACGCGTGGCTGCACTGCATTGACCTGGGTCTGCGCCAGCAAGGCCTGCAATGCCGGTTGCATGTCGCTGGGCGCGTGTGCGATCACTGCGTCCAACAGCAGCGGTGCGGTGCTGCGTGCGATATCGGCCACATTGGCTGTCAGCGCCAGACGCTGCTTGCCTTCGCTCGGCGGCAACGGTACGCCGAGCCGCAGTGCGCCGGGTGCTTCGCTGCCGTCGCCACGCGCCACCACCGCCGGCAGGCCGGCGGCGAACCACTGCTGCAGGCGCGGATGCGCACCCGGCGTCAACGCCTGCCAGCGCGCCTCGGGATGCAACCACACCAGTGCGTGCCGGCCGGGCATGCTCAGGCCTCGCCTGCTGCCACGGCAGCGGCGACATCGCTTGCCAACGTACGGCCGCCACGCTGCGCGCCGAGTGCACGACGTTGGTCGCCGTCGCTGGGCGTGGCCAATGCATCGAGCAACGCCTGCGCCAGATCGCCCTTCCACAACGACTCCACCGCGCCCATGCGCACGTAGTTTTCCACACCCGGCGCGAATACCGGCGAGCTCTTGCTCAGCGCCTGCAAGGTGTCCACCGATTGCTTGGTCACACGTGCCATGGCACGCAGATCCATCACGCGGATCTGTGCATCGGGCAAGGCGTGGATATGGTCGGCCATCAAGCCGAACGAGAGGAAGCCGCCGCTGACCGATTCGCCATACACCAGCGTGACCAGGCGCGCGCCGCGTCTGCGCGCGAGATCCAGCGCGCGTGCCAGATGCGCGAAATAGCCGTTGATGCCGAGCAATTCATCGCGGCGTGCGAGCCGTTGCCCGGCGGTATCGGCCAGCATCACGATCGGCCGCTGCGGATGCGCGCGCGTGCTCGCCAACACGGTGGCGGCCAAAGCCAGTGCGTGGTCCACGCCGACTTCCAGCTTGTTGGCGGTGCCGATCACGGTGACCTCGCCCGCAGCGGTCATCGCGCTGCCGGTGAGCACATCGTCGTTGCGTGCGATGGCGTGACCGAGCGGAAACAGCTGATCCAGCAGTTGGCTCAGTTCCATGGAATGCTCCGGTCGGCAGTGGCAGCGAGGAAGGCCTCGGTGTCCAGCAACGGCAAACGCTGCGCATCGACGATGCCTTGGCGCTGCCAGATCTCCAGACCGTCGCGGCAATCGCCGTAAGCCTCGATGCGTTTGGACAGCTGCTGCTGCGCAAGTTCCAGTGCCTGCAATGCGGCCTCGCCTTCCGGTTCGGCAAGTGTGTCCAGCGCATGGGCAGCCGCATCGGCGAATGCGGCAATACGGTCGGCCACCAAGGTCTGCGCTTCGCCGAGCAGATAGCGATGCTTGCCGCCGGTGACGCGCCACACCAGCGCGCGATCGCGCGCGTCGAACTCTTCCACGCCGCGCACGGTCTCGATCACGTCCGGGCCGGACAACGACAGGCGGCCTTCTTCGGACATGATCACCGCGCTGCAGCAGCGCGCCACGATGCCCATGCCGCCGAAGGCGCCATTGCCGCTGCCGATCAAGGCCAGCACCGGCACGCTGGCGGCGCGTGCGCTCAGCGTGGCGCGCATGATTTCGGAAATCGCGATCAGGCCCGCATTGGCTTCGTGCAGGCGTACGCCGCCGGTGTCGAGCAACAGCAACACCGCGTACGGCTGGTTTTTTGCGGCGCGCTCGAGCAGGCCGGTGAGCTTGGCGCCGTGCACTTCGCCCACGCCGCCACCCATGAAGGCGCCTTGCTGCGCGGCGATAAGCACGTTGCGCCCACGCAGCGTGCCCTCGCCGACGACGATACCGTCATCGAAGGCGCCGGGGGTGTCGAGCTGGGCCAGATGCGGGCTGATCAGGCGGCGACGTGGGCCGACGAATTCGCGAAAGCTGCCGGCATCCAGCACGCCGTCGATACGCTCGCGCGCATCGGCTTCGTAGTAGCTGCGCTCGGCCATGGGGACGGTGCTCATGCGTGCCTCCCGATAGCTTGCGTAGGAGCGCCCCCGGGCGCGACCGGGGCGTTACCGGGAAGGCTCGTCGCGCCCGGGTGCGCTCCTACGAGGGCACTGGGGTGTGCCGGCCCGTCGTCGCGCTCGGCCATGGGGATGCTGCTGCTCATACGTGGCTCCGGATGGCTTGCGTAGGAGCGCACCTGGGCGCGACCGGCGTTACCGGGAAGGCCCGTCGCGCCCGGGTGCGCTCCTACGAGGTGGCAGGGGCGTGCTGGATGGCGGCGGCTCATGCGCCGGCTCCCTGCAAGACATCCATCGCCTGCTCCAGGCGCAGGCTCACCACCGCCGGCGTGGCGCCGACATCGTTGATGCTGATGCGCACATCGCGCAACGGGTGGCGCGCGGCAAAATCGTCCAGCACGGCCTGCCAGATCGCGCCGAATCCGCGCGCGGCGGTGAGGATCTCGATCTCCATCGCACCATCGAGCGGCACGCGCTCGACCAGCACTTCCAGGTTGCCGGAGGCGACCACGCCGACCAGCGCATGTTCCAGCCCGGCGCGTGCGCCGTGCTGGCCATCGAAGCGATACCGCAGGGTTTCCATGCCGTGCCCCTACCAATTGCGAAAACGTTTCGGCGGGTCGTACAACCCACCGGACCAGCGCACCAGATCCTTGACCGTGCGCGCGGCGAGCAGGTCGCGCGTGGCATCGCGTGGGCGAATCCCCAGGTCGTCCGGCCGCTTGATGACGCCGCGATCGCGCAGGTTTTCGACCGCGCGCTTGTCGCGGCCCAGACCGACGGCGGTGTAACCGGACACGCCGCGAATCGCCTGCTCGCGCTCTTCCGGCGTGCGGCACAACAGCAGGTTGGCGATGCCTTCTTCGGTCAGCACGTGGCTGACGTCGTCGCCGTAGATCATCACCGGCGGCAGCGGCATGTTGGCGCGCTCGGCCAGTTCCCAGGCATCGAGCCTGTCGACGAAGGCCGGCGCCATGTGCTCGCGGAAGGTTTCCAACATCTGCACCACCAGCTTGCGTCCGCGCGGCATCTCGCCCGGTCGTGCGGCTTCGCGCCCGGCTTTGAGCCAGGCATCGCTGGCATGGCGGCGGCCGCGCGCATCCGAGCCCATATTGGGCGCGCCGCCGAACCCGGCGATGCGATCGCGCGTGGCGGTGGAGCTATTGCCCTGCAGATCGATCTGCAGGGTGGAGCCGATGAACATGTCGCAGGCGTACAACCCGGCGGTCTGCGACAGCGCGCGGTTGGAGCGCATGCTGCCGTCGGCACCGGTAAAGAAGATATCCGGGCGCGCGGCGATGTACTGCTCCATGCCCAGTTCCGAGCCGAACGAATGCACCGATTCGACGAAGCCCGATTCGATTGCCGGAATCAGCGCCGGATGCGGATTGAGCGCCCAATGCCGGCAGATCTTGCCCTTCAGCCCCAGCGATTCGGCGTAGGTGGGCAACAGCAATTCGATCGCGGCGGTATCGAAGCCGATGCCATGGTTGAGCCGGTTGACACCGTATTCGGCGTAGATGCCCTTGATCGCCATCATCGCCATCAACACCTGGATCTCGGAGATCTGTGCCGGATCGCGGGTGAACAGCGGTTCGATATGGTTGGGCTTGGGCGCCTGCGTGACGAAGTCCACCCAATCGGCGGGAATATCCACGCGCGGCAGCGTGTCGACGATCTCGTTGACCTGCGCAATCACGATGCCGCTCTTGAATGCAGTGGCTTCCACGATCACCGGGGTGTCTTCGGTATTCGGGCCGGTGTAGAGATTGCCGTGGCGGTCGGCGGCCTGCGCGGTGACCAGCGCGATGCGCGGGGTCAGGTCGATGAAGTAGCGGCCAAACAGTTCCAGATAGGTGTGGATGGCGCCGATCTCGATGCGGCCTTCGCCGACCAGCCCGGCCAGGCGCGCGGCCTGCGGCCCGGAGAACGAGAAATCCAGCCGCTTGGCGATGCCGCGCTCGAACACGTCCAGATGCGCGGGCAGCGACAACACCGATTGCACCATGTGCAGGTCGTGCACGCGCGCGGGGTCCACTTCGGTAAGACAGCGCGCCAGAAAATCCGCCTGCTTCTGGTTGTTGCCTTCCAGACAGACGCGGTCGCCCGGCTCGATCACCGCTTCCAGCAGCGCCACCACATCGCTGGCCGCCACCACACGCCCTTGCGGCGCAAGCGGGGCGGCGCGCTGCAAGCGCTGGCGCCGGCTCCCGGCCTGGGCGTCCCACTGTCGACTCATGCGGCTGCCTCATCGGGCCAGGCCCGTAATGTCGGAGTAATTACATCGTAATTATTGGATTCGCCCTTGTCTAGTCGCGGTGCAGCATGGATTTGGCCGCTGGATCGTGTCGGTCGGCGTTGGGCGACTGGCATTGGTCGGCCAGCGTGGCCATTGTGATCGCCGGCGTGGTGCCGGGCTCGCCGGGCTAGACCCATTGCGACGAGGGTGCACGTCCCCTGCAATCTCGCGTGCGCCGGCTTGCGAGCAGCACAAATTCGATATATCGTTTCGCCAGGATTCGATATATCGAATGAACATGCGTCCTCCACCTGATGTCTCCGCAGACGCCGATCCGGCCTCCGACCCAACACCCGAGCGCGGCACAGGCGGACGCTCGCGGCCGTTGGGGCATGGCGATCTGCGTTTGTTGTTGCTGGCATTGATCGAGCAACAGCCGCGGCATGGGTACGAGCTGATGCGGCAGATCGCCGCATTGTTCAAAGGGCTGTACACCCCGAGTGCCGGCGCGATCTACCCGGCACTGGCCCAGCTTGAAACCGGCGGCTGGGTGCAGACCGCTCAGGATGACGGCCGCAAGCGCTATCAGGTCACCGAGGCCGGCCGCACGCACGTGGCACAGCAGCGCGACGCACTCGACGCGGCGCTGGCACGCACACATCGCCGCGCACGCGAGTTGATCAAGGCACAGACACCGGCACCGATCCGCGAGGCAATTCATCGCATCAAACACGGCCTGTTTGCGCGGCACGGGCAGTGGACCGAAGCAGAAACCGCACGCATCGCTGCGCTACTCAACGCCGCCGCTGACGGCATGGAGCGCGACGACGGCTGAGTGCGTGTGCCACGTGTCATTGCAACTGCGCGAGGCTTCGCCCGTCCCCTCATCCGCTCCTACGGGCACTTTCTCCCGATGGGAGAAGGGATAGCTAACAGCAGCTGCTCCGAGCTGGTTTATTTGATTGTTTGTTGCGCCATCAGTTTTACCAGTTACTCCCCCACTTCTTCCCATCGCGCATACCCCCGGCAATCCAGGAACAATTCCCCCATGGCAACCCACACCAACACCCAAATCCGCCGCGACCCGCGCCTGCGCTCCGTGCAGGTGCTGCGCTGCGAATCGATCACCCCGCAGATGCGCCGCATCGTGTTTGGCGGCAACGAACTGGCCGGCTTTCAAAGCGACGCACCGGACGATCACGTCAAGCTGTTCTTTCCCAATGCCGATGGCGCCTTCGTGCTGCCGACGATGACGCCGGAAGGCCCGCGCTATGACGAAGGCACCCTGCCCTCGCCCGGTCGTGATTACACGCCGCGCGCATTCGACCCGCAAAGCGGCGAGCTGAGCATCGATTTCGTGCTGCACGGCGACGGCGTGGCCACCAGCTGGGCAGCGCACGCACAGCCCGGCGACACGCTGAAGATCGGCGGCCCGCGCGGCTCGTTTCTGGTAGCCGACGACTACGATCACTACGTGCTGATCGGCGACGAAACCGCACTGCCGGCGATCGGCCGCTGGCTGGAAGCCATGCCTGCCGACATGCATGCCGAGGTCTTTATCGAAATCGCCGATGCCGCAGAACGCCAGGAGTTGCTCAGCGCCGCCGACGTGGACGTGTACTGGCTGGAACGCAACGGCTTCGATGCGGCCAGCAGCACCTTGCTGGAAGACAGCCTGCGCGATTACGAGCCGCACGACGGCGACACGTTCTACTGGATCGGTACCGAATCCATGCGCGCCCGTGCGATGCGCAAGTTTCTCGAAGAACACCATGGCGTGGACAAGGACTCGGTGCGCGCCAAGGGGTATTGGAAAGCGAATCCGGCTGCGGAATGAGCCCCGGCCTGCCGAGTTCAGCGATCGCACTAGACGCAGGCCTTCAATGGCTTTGGAAACACGTCATCTCGCCAGGCACGACCAACGGCGGATACGCGCCGTCAGACAGACGTAATCGGTATCGAAATGGGAAATTCCCACTCGAACAGTACGGCTCAAGTCGCGGCATCCATTGTCCTCTCACGCCCCTTCCAGAACGATCAAGTCAGGCCCCGAAACCACCATCGATCGTATGCATCGCGCCGGTGACGAAACTGGCTTCCGGCCCTGCCAGCCAGGCCACCATGCCGGCCACTTCGTCAGCACGGCCGTGACGTTTGATGGTCATGAAGCTGTGCATCAGGTCCTTCATCGGCCCGCTCTCCGGATTGGCGTCGGTATCGATGGGGCCCGGCTGCACGATGTTGATGGTGATGCCACGCGGGCCGAAGTCGCGCGCCAGCCCGCGTGCCCTCCCCTGCAATGCGGATTTGCTCAGCGCATAGGAGGCCATGCCGGGCAGCGGCATGCGATCGCCGTTGACCGAACCGATCACGATGATCCGCCCGCCCTGCGGCATCTGCCGTGCCGCCTCGACCGCGGCGTGATACGGCGCGTGCACATTGATGCGGAACAGGCGATCGATCGCGTCCGGGTCCTGCTCCAGCGCATCGCCAAAGATGGCGATACCGGAATTCACCACCAGCACGTCCAGTGGACCGCTCTCGCGGACCCGGGCGATCACTGCATCGCGATCGGCACTGTCGGTCAAAAACGCCGTGCTGCCGGTTTCGCTGGCCAGGCGCTGCGCCGCGTCGGGCGAGCCGGCGTAGGTAAACGCGACCTGCGCGCCATCTGCCGCAAAGCGCCGCACGATGGCCGCACCAATTCCCCGGCTACCGCCGAGCACCAACACCGACGCGTTCTTGAACGCTGACATGGCTCATCCCTTCTCAATAATGTAGTGGATAATACATAATCAATCCTGGTCGCTGTCAAGGATTTTGTAACGATGACTACAAATACTTCCCGCGCCCGTGGTCGGCCGCGCGGGTTCGACCCGGAGGCGGCAGTCGTCGATGCACAACAGCTCTTCCACGCGCGCGGCTACGACGCGGTCAGCGTTGCCGACCTGACCAAGGCGCTGGGGATCAACCCGCCCAGCTTCTATGCGGCCTTTGGCAGCAAGGCCGGCCTGTACGCACGCGTGCTGGATCGATACGCCGACACCGGCGCGATCCCGCTGCAGCAGATCCTGGGTGCCGAGCGGCCATTGGCTGAGTCGCTTGCGCAGGTGCTGGAGCAGGCCGCTCGCAACTACGCGGCCGACGCCGCTGCGCCGGGCTGTCTGGTGATCGAAGGCACACGCTGCAACGACCCGGACGCGCGCGAGGCGGCCAGCGGGTTTCATGTGGCTGCACAAGCGGTGATCCGCCACCGCATCGCCGCGCAATACCCGCAGGAAGCGGACCGGCTGACGGATTTCGTCGCCACAACCATGGCCGGGCTCTCGGCCAGCGCCCGCCACGGGTACAGCCTGGAGCGTCTGTTATCCACTGCACAGCTGGCGGGCAAGGCGCTGACGCAAGCGCTTGCCGAGTGAATCGTCGACCGGCGCATAGACCTCTCGCCGCTTGCGTCACGCGCGTACGTTTTGGAGTTGACCGTTACCTGTACGCAACTACACGCGCCCAAACAAAAGCCCGCCAATCGGCGGGCTTCTGCATTCAATGCATCAGTGCGATCACGCGCACCGATGCATCACCTGCGCAGCGAATTACTTCGCGGCAGCAGCGTCACCGGCCTTGGCCTGCAGCGCTTCGGTGGTGATGCGGATCTTCACTTCGTCGCTGACGTTCGGGGCGTACTGGCCCACGCCGAAGTCGGTGCGCTTGATGGTGGTGGTGGCGTCGAAACCGGCCGCCGGCACCTTCTTCATCGGATGCTCGCCGGCACCGTTGAGGGTGACGTCCAGCACGACCGGCTTGGTCTGATCCTTGATGGTCAGATCGCCGGTGACGGTCAGCTTGTTGGGGCCGGCCGCTTCGACCTTGGTGCTCTTGAAGGTGGCGGTCGGGAACCTGGCCGCGTCGAAGAAGTCACCGCTCTTGAGGTGTTCGTCGAACTTGGCGGTGAAGCTGTTCAAGCCGGACAGCGGCAGGGTGACCTGCACGGTGGACTTGGTCACGTCGGCCGCGTCGTACACCAGGGTGCCGTCGACATTGCCGAAATGCGCGGTGGGGTTGGAGAAGCCGAAGTGGCTCCACTGCGCCAGCACGTCGGTGTGGCTCGGGTCCAGGGTGTAGGTGCCCGAGGCCACCGTCACGGCCGGCGCGGTCGAGGCGGCCGTCTCGGCGGCAGCGGGTGCCGGGGTAGCAGCGGCATCGGCCGGTGCGGTGGCGGCCGGGGTTTCAGCGGCCGGCGCGGCGGCGTTGTCGGCCGGCTTGGAGCAGGCGGCGATGGCCAGGGTCAGGGCGAGCGGCAGCAGCAGTTTGTGGGTGGTCTTCATTGAAACTCCTTGAGATGAGGGGCCGCATTGGATCAACGCGGATGGAACAGACGCAGACGGACGAGGACTGCAGGAAAGCGGAACCGTGCGCCAGAGCGCAATTGCACACAGCGCGCGGTCGTCAGGTGGTGCGGGTGGCGCGCTCCGCAGCCGGAGTGTACGTGGCACCCTGTTGCCGGAGCGCCGGCTGCGCCCGCCTGACGGTGCGCGCAGCCGGTGTATCGGCGCCGTTACTCGATGCGTGCGGCTTCGTCGAAACTCAGGCGTGGCAGCCGCGGGAACAGCGCGGCCGGGTCACCGTAGCCGAGATTGACCAGAAAGTTGGATTTGATCGGGGTGCCGGCAAAGAACGCCGCATCCACCTTGGCGTTGTCGAAGCCGGACATCGGGCCGGCATCCAGGCCCAGCGCACGTGCGGCCAGGATCAGATAGGCGCCCTGCAGCGAGCTGTTACGGAACGCACCGGAGACGCGCATATCGCGCGAACCTTCGAACCAGCTCTTGGCATCGGCATGCGGGAACAGGTAGGGCAGCTTTTCGTGGAATTGCTCGTCATAACCGACGATCACCGTGACCGGCGCGCCCAGCGTCTTGGCGGCATTGGCGTCGGACAGCGCCGGCTTGAGCTTCTGCTTGCCTTCCGGGCTGGTCACGAACACGAAGCGCGCCGGCGAGCCGTTGGCGGCGGTCGGGCCCCACTTCGCCAGATCGTAGAGCTGGCGCAGCTGGTCTTCGCTGACGGGCTTGTCGAGAAAGGCGTTTTGCGTGCGGGCTGTGCGAAACAGCTGGTCCAGCGCGGCAGCGTCAAGCAGGTCGGACATGGAGACTCCGGAAGGCATAAGGAATGGGCGACCGTAGAGTGTGGCACTGGCGCCAGCGTGAAGACCCGCAGTGTAGAGTGACGCGATTGCTGCAACACACGCTCAATCTGAAACAAATCTATGTCGGATTCGAAACGATGGCGCTGACCTGGGCGGTCAGCGATGGCCGCGCCGGCAATGCACGCCAGGCCGAGGCGCTGGCGCGTGCACTGCAGCCAGCGCCGATCACCGCGCTGCATCTGCAGGCCCGCGCGCCCTGGCGCTGGGCCGCGCCGCGCCTGTTGCCGGGCGCCCCAGCCGCGTTTGGCAACGCATTCGCCCAGCAATTGAAGCAGCCTCCCACGCTGGCCATCGGCTGCGGACGCCAGGCCGCGCTGGCCACGCGCCTGCTGCGTGCGCGCGGTAGCCGGGCGGTGCAAATCCTGGACCCGCGCCTGGACCCACGCCATTGGGATCTGCTGATCGTGCCCGAGCACGACACGCTGCGTGGCGCCAACGTGATCACATTGCTCGGCAGCCTGCACCCGGTGGACGATACCTGGCTGGCCGCCGGCCGCGCCGCGTTCACCACGCTCGGCACCCTGCCCGGCCCGCGCGTGGCGCTGCTGATCGGCGGCCCCACCGCACACGTGCCGTGGACGACCGCGGCCTTGGCGGCGCTGTGCGCGCAGTTACACGAGCAACTGCACGCGGTCGGCGGCAGCCTGCTGGCGACCACGTCGCGACGCACTCCGCCGGAGGCAATGGCGACGCTGCGCACGCTGTGCGCAGATCTGCCAGGCCTGCTGTGGTGCGACACGCGCGATGGGCCAAATCCATACGCCGGCCTGCTGGGCTGGGCCGATGCGATTGTGGCCAGCGCCGACTCGGTCAACCTGCTGTCCGAAGCGTGCGCCACGCGCGTACCGGTGGCCGCAGCATTTGCCGATCAGGCACAAGGGCGGGTTGAGACATATGTTCGGGCACTGCAAGCGCACGGCCGTCTATGCGAGGCAAGCGCTGTGTTCGCAGCGCAGCCGCACCTTGAACCATTGCGCGAAACCCAGCGCATTGCCACCCTGGTACGTGAGCGCCTGCACGTATGATGGCGCGGCCGTGAGTGACACTAGGCAGACACAAGGACGATGCACCCGCATGCAAATGGAAGACAAACAACGCACCTGGCCTGCAACAACGCTGTTGCTCCTGTGCCTGAGTGCCGCACTGCCCGCCGTTGCCGCGCCGGTGTGCACGCCGCATTACCCGACACCGGCCACGCTGGCGGCGATGTTCGACATGGCCAGGTCCACCCAGCAAGCGCTGGATGCAGTGGAAGGCGCGCAAGTGCTGCTGCTGGCACGTGGCGGCCAGGATCTGAGCCGCTACGGGTTGAAACACAGCCACCTGGCCTTCGCGCTGCGCGAGGACGACGGCACCTGGCGGGTAAAGCACCTGCTCAATCACTGCAAGTCGGACAGCTCCGAGCTGTATCGCGAAGGCCTGAGCAACTTCATCGGCGAAAGCGCACTCAACGCGGATCTGCGCATCGGCGTGCTGGCGCCTGCATTGCAGCAGCAGCTACACACGCTGTTGCAGGATCCGGCCCCGCTGGCGCACGCGCTGCACGAAGCGCGCTACAGCATGATTGCCTATCCGTTTTCCACCGAGTATCAGAACTCCAATCAATGGGTGCTCGAAGTGCTGGCAGCGGCGCTGGCGGCGACCGATGCACCTTCTGCAACACCGGCGCCGGTGCAGGATCGGCGCAGCGCGCAAGCCTGGCTCAAGCGTAACGGCTACCAGCCCACGCGTCTGCATCTCGATCTGAGCAAGCGCATCGGCGCACGCTTCTTCGTCGCCAATGCCGCCGTCACCGACCATCCTGCCAGCGAGCGCATCTCCGGCAATTATTCGGTGATCACGGTCGAGTCGGTGTTCGATTTCCTGCAGCAACGCCAGGTGCTGCAGCAGGATCATTCCATTCCACACAGCGTCAGCACGCACGGAGCGTCTCCATGAACATCCCTCTTCAATCTGCCGGCCTTGGCCTGCTGTTGGCCGTCGTCTTTGGCCAACCAATGCAGGCCCACGCAGGCTTGACCACGATCACGCGCGGCGATGCCTCGATGATGTCGGCGATCCTGGTGGTGTCTGCACCGGTGTTCGTGTCGATCGCTGTCGGCCACAGTGTGGGCAGGGGCTCGGAAGCGCTCGGCGATGCATCGAACAAAGCCTCCGCCGGGCCATTGCCGCCGATGCGGGTGAAGTCGGTAGAAAAAACCACCGATGGCGGCTGCGAAGTGCAGTTGCAAGATCCAGCGCAAGCCGACAACACCGCCCTGCTGCGCTGGCCGGCACGGCAGGACGACCCGACTGCCGGCTTCCACGTTGGCGACACGGTGACCTTTCAACCGAGCCCGGCCGGCGCAGGCTGGACCGTGCAGTCGCCACAGGGCCAGGCGTTGGCATTCGTGCCCACTGCCGACGCCGCTGCGCAAAACAGCAGCAAGACCTGGTGATGCTAGAACGCTGCCTACAAAAGCTCTCGGCTGCGATGGAGCGTCGCTGACGCCTCACGTCTCCGGACACGGTGTCACGCGCGGTGCGCGCGCGTATATCGGCCACTGTCTGCCGAACAGCCGCGCCGTGGTACTGGTGCAGGCACTGGCGGCCCCGCGCAGCGCACTGGCCCGCATGCGCCAACGCGCGGATAATTCGCGCTGATCGCTCACTGCCGCACCGCCATGTCCACCACCTCACCCACGCTGTTCGCTCCGCTCACCGCACGTGCCTTGACGTGGGCGGTGCTGGCCATGGGCGCGGTGGTGCTGCTGTCCAATATTCTGGTGCAGTACCCGATCAACGATTGGCTGACCTGGGGCGCGTTTTCGTATCCGCTGGCATTTCTGGTGAGCAACCTGATCAATCGCCGCTTCGGCCCACGCGCAGCGCGCAAGGTGGCCTGGTGCGGCTTTGCGCTCGCAGTAGTGTTGTCGATCTGGCTGGCGACGCCGCGGATCGCAATCGCGTCATGTAGCGCGTTTATCGCTGCGCAGTTGCTGGATATCAGCGTGTTCGATCGTCTGCGCAATGGCAATTGGTGGCGCGCGCCGATCGTGGCCACCACCTGCAGCGCCACGCTGGATACGGCGATTTTCTGGAGCATCGCCTTTGCCGGCGTCGGCCTGCCGTGGATCAGCTGGGCGGCCGGCGATCTGGCAGTGAAGCTGGGCATGGGCGTGTTTCTGCTCGGCCCGTTCCGCGCACTGCTGTGGCGGAGTGCTCCGCCCGCGAGCCGGTGACTGCAGCACAACAGGAGCGACACGCCGCCGGGTATGCGCTGTGTCGAACTGCGGTGCATTGATCGCACATGCCTACAACCGAACCACAACGCGCCTGCTCGCTTATGACATCACGTCTTCGCAGTCGACGTGGAGACGCGCGCAGATCTGCGACATAGTCGCTTCGTGATCCGAATGAGAACAAATACGCTCGGTGTACAGGTGGAATACGGTCGATGCGCCGGCGCCGTTGCAGGCAGCATCGTGGGCATCGGCACCCAGCGATCGGCCAGCACCGCCCGAGCACAGGCACATCCAGGTGACTCCATCGCGACAGGGCATTGTCGTTAGAACGTGGCGGATGGGAGATTGCGTACACCGAACTGATCTGGCGGCCCGCATCTTCAGTCAAGGACGCTGGTCCGAAGATAGATGAAACGCACCGGACACCACTCGCAAATCTTGTGCTGCGCCCCTCCACCCCGAACGCCCTGTCCATGACGTTCGGTCATAGCCCATCCGGAGCCGACTCAACCGGTATCGCTGATTCCCGTCCTATACTGGAGAAGACACCCCATGCGCACAAAGAGCACACTGCCGTTGGCCACCTTCCAGCGGCTACTGACCTCGGGTACCGGTTCCGGATCATCCACCGCCCCATCTGCATCGGCGTCGGCCACTCACGGCGCAGCAGTGACGACCGGTGTACTGGGTGCCTTGCCACCTCGGGAAAACAAGCAAAGACAGCAGCGCCAGCGTCCACCCGATCCGCAGGACGGCGCACCCAATAATGGCAGCGGCCGTGGTGGACAGTGGGCGACACGAGCTGCCAAATACGCTCTTGGCGTCGCCGGTGCCGGGTATTTGACAGACAATTTCTTCCTTTCAACGACCTCGCTCCGCGACGGCAAGGCCGGATTTACCAGCAATGATCGGCTGGACAAGGCGTGCGAGAAAGCGGAGCGTTATCACGCGCGCTACCAGCGCGCTACCGAGGAGGAACGCGCATCGCACAGCGCTGCCTTCGTACCGATCAGAACGTGCGGGTCCAACCAGTTCGCCACCATGAGCGACTATCGTGCGGCGACCAAGGTTCATCTCAGACACCTGTTCGACAGCCAGCAAGCACGGCAATCGCTGCTCACCAACGTTGCCTGCCTCAAGGGCGAGCGCGTCAAGGACGAGTGCATCGCCAAGTACGCGCCTACCCACGTCCCGGCCAATCCGGACCTGAGTAAAAGCCCGCTCTACGAAGCCAAGAACAAATACTCTCTGACCGGCGTGCCCAATGCTCAGACCGGCGCAAGCGGATATACCTCGCGATCGATCACCCAACCCTTCATCAATCGCGGCATGCAGCACTTCAAGCAGGCTTCCCAAAGCGACCAGGCGTTGTCGCTCAAACAGTGCATGGAATTGCTTGAACGTGCACTGGAGAGCAACGACACGCTTGGCAAGCAGGCACAACACGCCGCCGGCCAGGCGATCCTGAATTTTCGTCAGGTATATGCCAGTGACGAGCATTGGGGCCATCCCGAAAAGGTCATCATGAAAACCCTGATTGCCAACGGGCTGCTATCGCAGGAGCAAACAGACAGAATCGATGCGACCCTGATGTTCGAAGACCCATCCATCAGCGTGTTGAAGAGAAACACCAGTGTCGCCGGGCCGCTATTCCAACAGCTGGAAACGAAGCTCCAGTCCAGGCGTCTGCGGGATCGACCCGAAGCGCTTGCAGATTTCATGGAGATGGCGAAACAGAAGAACATGGAAGGCCTGCCGATCGTGCACTTCAAGCTCAATGCACAAGGCAACGGTTTCGAAGACTGCTCCGGGTTGGGCGATTCGTTCACCAGCGCAAATGCCATTGCATGCATCAACCACGCACGCTTGATGAGCGGTGAGCCCCGCCTTTCCAAACAGGACGTAGGGGTCGCGGTGGCATGCCTGAATGCCGTGTACGACGATGCGAGCAGCATCAGGCATTCATTGCATGAAATCGCACGCGGATGCTTCGCTGGGGCCGGCTACACCACCGAGGACGCCGATGTTTTCTACGAAAATGTCTGCAAGGACGCGGCACAGGCCTTCTACGCAGGAAGGTCCATGATCAGTAACGACTAGACCTGCGCGAGGGCCGATGCGTGGCGCGCCCAGGACTGCCGGGCGTGCCGCACTGCAAACAGACGGCCAGCTCCGCCGATGTTTCAGCCACCTTTTCCTGGCGGAAATCGCAGCTGCTGCGCATCGGCGATCGCTGCAACGATTTGGCAAGCATCCCGAATCGAAGCCGTGGGAGCCACCAGCCGTGGCCGGCGATCCAGCGTGCAACTCAGGCCCGCCTCCACCAGCGTGGCGTGCGCCTGGTGCAGCGGTGCTGCGCTCTCGGCCGGTAGCCACTGCACCTGCACCAGCGCGTCAATCAATGCGGGCGTGGCGCAGGCCAGCAACACCGCGGGATGCTCTGCGGCCTGGCCGAGGACGCCGGCCTGCAAGACGAACTCCAGATCGACCAGGCCACCGGCGCCCTGCTTGAGGTCCAGTCGGCCGGCATCGCTGCGATCCAGTTCGCTGCGCATGCGTGTGCGCATCTTGCGCACGTCCTCATGCAGCAATGCCGAGTCACGTACGCGTGTCAGCGTCTCGCGACGCACCTGCACGAATGCCGCGCAGAGCGCCGCATCGCCGGCCACCGCACGCGCACGCACCAGCGCCTGATGTTCCCAGGTCCAGGCGCGATCGCGCTGGTACTCGCGGTAACTGGCCAGCGAGGACACCAACGCGCCCTTGCCGCCGTCCGGGCGCAGCCGCACATCGATATCGTAGAGACGGCCGGCGCCGGTTTCGGCACCCAGCAGTGTCATCACCTTCTGCGCAAGCCGCGCAAACCAGCGTCCGGCTTCCAACGGCCGCTTGCCATCGGAGGCTTCCACCTCACGTGGATGGTCGTAGAGAAACACCAGATCCAGATCCGAGCCGAAGCCCAGCTCCAGGCCACCCAGACTGCCGTAGCCGATGATGGCGAACGCGCCGCCGGGTACCTGCCCGTGTGCAGCAATCAGTTCGTTACGCGCCAGCTGCAATACCGTCTGCACCACGGCCTCGGCCAGCCAGGCCAGTTGCTGGGTGCTTTCCACGGCCTGTTGGCGGCCATCGAGCGTGGCCAGTGCGATGCGAAAACTCAACGCAAGCCGGCGCTCATTGAGTTCGCGCAGGGCCGCTTCGGTGTCGTCGATCTGCAAGGTGTCGATGCACGCGGCATGCAATGCGGCGCGGTCGGGCAACGGACCGCTGATGCGGGTGTCGAGCAATTCGTCCAGCAACAACGGATGCGCAGCCAGGCGCTCGGCCAGCAAGGCGCTGCGCGAGAGCACATCGACCAGGCGGGCAAGCGCGCTGGGTTGTTCGTCCAGCAGCGCCAGATAGCTGGTGCGACGCAACGTGGCCTGCAACAGGCCGAGCATGCGGCGCACGGCGGCATCGGGCTGGCTGGCGCGGGTGGCCGCATGCAGCAGCGCCGGCATCACCCGATCGAGCCGTGCGCGTGCGCTGTCGGAGAGCGCACGCACGCCGGACGACTGCGCAAACTCGGCCAGCACCTGATGCGCACCACCTGGGTCGTGCAAGCCGATGCCGGCCAACGGCGCGGCATCGGCTTCCGGCAATGTGCGCCAATAATCGGCAAGCGCATCGGGTGCAGTCGCGTGGACGCGCGGCGCCAACAACTCTGCGAACTCAGCGGCAACACGTGTGCGTTGCGGGGCGAGTGCTTGCAACAAGGCAGACCAATCCGCATGACCCAGGCCCAACGCGATGCGTTCGCGATCCAGAGGAGCCTGCGGCAAGGCATGCGTCTGTGCATCGCGCAACATCTGCAGACGATTTTCGAGCCGGCGCAAAAAGCGATACGCCTCGGTCAATGCGTGCCCGTTGTCCGCATCGATCTGGCCTGCGTCCACCAGCGCCTGCAATGCGGGCAGCAGGCGGCGCTCGCGCAATGCCGGCTCGCGTCCGCCACGAATCAGTTGCAGCGATTGCGCCAGGAACTCGATCTCGCGAATGCCGCCCGGCCCGCGCTTGATGTCGTCCAGACGATCGTGCCGCGCGACTTCGGCGATGATCGCCGCCTTCATGTCACGCAAGCCATCCAGTGCGGTGAAGTCCAGATAGCGCCGGTAGACGAACGGGCGCAGGGTTTCCAGCCAGGCTTCGCCCGCCTCGATATCGCCGGCGACTGCGCGCGCCTTGAGCCAGGCATAGCGCTCCCAATCGCGGCCTTCGCGCTGGAAATAGTGGTCCATGCCGTTGAACGACAGCGCCACCCGCCCGGCCGTGCCGAACGGCCGCAGACGCAGATCCACGCGATGGCTGAACCCCTCGGCGGTGGTTTCGTCGAGCAGCTTGGCCAGCTGCTGGCCCAGGCGTGCGAAATATTCCTCGGCGGCCAGCGGGCGCGCGCCATCGGATTGGCCGCCCTGCGGATATGCATAGACCAGATCCACATCCGAAGAAAAATTCAGTTCGCCGCCACCAAGCTTGCCCAGCCCGAACACCACCAGCCGCTGCACGCTGCCGTCTTCGGCAATCACCTGGCCGTGGCGATCGCAGAACTGCTGCTCCAATGCCTGCAGCCCGCATTGCAGGCAGGTTTCGGCCAGCCGGGTTGCGCCGGCCAGGGTGTCGTCCACGCTGTCCAGGTCGAGTACATCGCGCCAGACCAGGCGGGTGGATTCCGCGCTGCGGTAGCGCCGCAACTGCGCCGGCCAGGCCTGGGGCTGTGCGGGATCGAGCAGCGGCAGTGGCAACGGTGGCGGATCGGGCTGCGCCAGGTGCTGCAGCAACGCCGGCTGGCGCGCCAGCGTATCGAGTGCAAACTCGCTGGCGAGCGCGACTTTTTCGAGCCGCTGGTCGACGTCATCGCCGGGCCAGGACTGGTCGGCAGGCAGAGCATGACGGACGCGCACTACGGCCCGCTCGATCAGAGCGGTGAGCGCAGGAGACACGGAGACGATGGGCGGCGACATGCATGGATTCTGGCATCCCTGCGCAATGGCGGCACGTGTCGGCGATTGATCCGGCTGTGTTTAGAGCGGCCAACACAGCTACGACACATGTGCTCTGAGGCTTCCGTGCAGGGCCCTTGCCCGCCCACCGTCGCGGGACACGCCGCAAGTACGTCCGTGTAGGCTCTTACGCGGCATCCATGCCGCGTAAGGTCCCGCGACGGTGGGCGGGCAAGGACCAGTCGAGATGGTCGGTGTGCAACGCCGCACTACCTACTGCACGCGCCAGCCAATCACTACACACGCCACGCAGCCCAGCAGCAACGCCAGCCATGCACTCCAGCGCGGCGCGTACGCAAGGCCCAGCGCCGCCCACAGCGCGCCCACGCTGAGAAACCCCAACCACAACGTCGTTCCCACCGTGCCGCCCCAATCGAGTACGCACAGCACAAGCGCAGCAAACAACAGATAGGTAGCGGTCGAGCGCAGCAACCATCGCTGCGTGATTGGTGCGGTGCGGAGACCGGTCAGCTGCTCGTAGTGGCGATGCATCGCCACGGCCAACGCCAGCATCCCGGCATGGCACAGCGCCGTGCCCAGCAGCGCAGTCATCAGCCCACCCATGGCATGCTCCGCAGTAGCCAGTTCGCGCCAGCCAGCACTCCCAGGCACATGCCCAGCCACAACCACATGCGCAACGCATTGCGCGCGCGAAACATCCATAACACCACGACGGTGTAGATGACGAAGCTGAGTAACGTCGTGCCCAGTACCGCCACCGCAGGAAAGACGCCGGCGAACCGGATCAGCAGCTGCGCCAGCACGCTGCAGCCGAGGGAGGTGAGTGCATAGCCACCGACACTGGCAGCCAGCACGCGACCGGCGACCGACCAGCGATCACGCGTCACCGATGCAGTGCTGGAAGCACGATTCACAACGCGTCCATCGCGGCAGTGGCGCCCCGTTTGGCACGCACCGGCGCTGGCCGCATGGCACTGCGATGCGCGCGATATGCCGCGTACGCAAATGCCACAGCAAAGAAGAGCGAGACCAGCTCGACCCCGGCGCGCTGCAGATCGCCGGCAGCCAGATACACGCCAACGTGTTGCCCGGTCGTCAGCGCATTGAGCAGCGGCAACCCAACACACAGCAGCGCGGTGGCCGCCAATTGCTCCACCCATGCCCGTGCAGGCGGGCGCAGCAGCGCATGCAGCAGCGTGGCCATCCACACCCACAGGAATGCATGGATTTCGATCTGCACGCGCTCGGCATTCGCAGCAGGTACCAAGCGGTTGGCATAGAAATACGCAATGCTTGCCAATGCGGTTCCCGCAAGCGCGGCGACATTGAGTGCTTCCACCACGCGATAGATGCCGGCAGTGGCCGCACCGAACTCCTGCTCGCTGCGCCGACGCCGCTTGATCGAAAACAGCAGCGTGCCGGTTCCCATCATCAAGGTGCCGGCCAGGCCGCAGATGAAATACAGCCACTTGCTGGTCCAGCCGCCGAAACCGGCCACGTGCAAGGTCTTGATGACCTCTTCCACATCCTGCGCGCGCACGTCGGTACGTGAGGCGTCTGCATGCTGCTCCAGCACCGCGCCGCTGTTCGCATCGAACACCACGCTATTGGCTGGATTGAGCAGACGCCGCGAGCTGCCGGTGTCGGCCACGGGCGCAATCACGCGCAGCTTGCTGCCGGGTTGATCGGGGCGCTCGATCACCAGCGTTTGCGCAGGCGCGCCGTTGAGTATCGCAGCGCGCTGCACCAACTCCGGCAGATAGGCACGCACGCTGTTCGGCGCAGTGTCGTCTGCAGCTGCAACAGCCAACGCCGGCGACAGATCATCGGCATACCGCGTGTACGCGTCCTCATCGCTGCCATATACCGCCTGCAAGGGCGCGGGCATGTAGCTGGTGTAGAAATACGCCAGCCCGGTGTAGACGATCATCAGCAGAAACGGCAGCGTCAGCACCGCGGTGGCGTTGTGCGCGTCCAGCCACGAGCGCTGGCCCTTGCCCGGACGGAAGGTGAAAAAATCCAGGAAGATCCGCTTGTGCACGATCACCCCGGACACCAGCGCGATCAGCCCGCACATCGACACCCAGCCCACCAGCCAATAGCCGGGAATGCCGCCGTGCAAGGTGTAGTGGAAGCTCATGAAATGCCGTCCGCCTTCGGTCTGCCGGCCCCACGGCGACGGCAAGACTTCGCCGCTACCGGGATCCACTGAAGCCTGGCCCTGGCCATCCGGCGTACGCCAGAACAGCGTCAGCGCCTCACCTGGATGCGCAGGCAAGGTGATCCGCCACAGGCGTGCCTGCGGCGCTAGCTGACGCAGCTGTGCCAATGCACGCGGCACCAGCGCTTGTTCCGGCAACGCCGCATGCGTGCTCGCACTTGGCAAGGCAGGTGCGGCCTGCATCCAGCGGGTGATCGGGTCGCGAAACACGCTGAGCGTGCCGGTCAAGAAAATCGCGCACAGCAACCAGCCGCAGGTGAGGCCGCACCAGGTGTGCAGCCACGCCATGCTTTGGCGAAACCCCTCCTTCATGCGGCCATCGCCATGCACCATCTCGCTGCCGATGCCTGCATTACAGCGCGCCGCGCAGGGTCACCATCACATTGCGTGGTTCGCCGTAATAGCGGCCGTTAACGAAGCTGGACAGCGTGTTGTAGTACTGCTTGTCGAACACGTTGTTGAGGTTGAACGCCAGCGACCACTGCCGGTTGACCTGATAGCGCGCCAATGCATTCCACACCGCACGTCCTTCGATCGGCGCGATTGCGGTGCCGATCTGCCGATACGCCGCGCTCTGTGCACTGACACCGCCCCCAACAGTTACATCCTGCAGCACGCCCGGTAACCGATACGTCGTCCACACACGCAGCAAATGCTTGGGCGTATAGCTGTTGAAGGCCTGTCCCTGGCTGGTGACATCCTGCAGATACGTCGTACGGTTGAAGGTGTAACCGGCAAACACGTTCCAGTCGCGCAGCACTTCACCGCTCACTTCGGCGTCGAAGCCGCGGCTGCGCACCTTGCCGCTGTCGATGTAGCAGAAGTCGTTGTTGCGGCAGGTCGGGCTGGTGGTCAAGTCGGCCTGCGCACGGTTCTTCTGCTCGATCTGGAACAGCGCAAAGGCGGTGTTGATGCGCCCATCCAGCCACTCGCCCTTGATGCCCAGCTCGTAGTTGGCACCGGTCATCGGCTTGAGCATGTCGCCGGCTTCGGTCTGCGCGTTCTGCGGCTGAAAGATGTCCGCATAACTGGCATAGGCCGACCAGTTCGTGCTCAACGCATACACCAGGCCGGCATATGGCGTGACCTGCCCGGTCTCGCGGGTGTGCTCGATCGATTGCGACGGCGACAGCCCGGTGGTGGTGGTATTCCACTGGGTGTCGTGCCAGCTCACACGGGTGCCGACGATGGCTCTGAGCGGGTCGCTAAGCTGCCAGCGCAACGCGCCGTACAGGCCGAATTCGCGCGAGGTGCCGTGCCGAGCCTCCCGTGCATTGGCGAAGATTTCTTCGTCGCTGATCGCCCGCACATTGCGCTGCAGATCGAACACGTTGAAGGTCTGGAAGTTGTTCTTGGTGCCGTAGACGGTGTCGACCGTGTTCTCGGCGAAATTGCTGCCCAGTACCAGCTCATGCCGGCGGCCCAGCGCGTTGAAATGCCCGATCACATTGGCATCGAAGCCGAACGCATCCGTATCGGAGATGGTGCGTGCCGCCAACAAGGCGCCGATGCCGTTGACCGGATTGATCGCGCGGCTGGAGCTGGCGTATTTCAGATCGTGCAGCTCGCGCACCTGCACCGCACTGAGCTTGAACACCCAATCGTCATTGAAGCGATGATCCAGATCCAGATACAGCCCGCGATTGGACGAGGACTGCCGGTTCCACTGCGCGCCCAGATTGGTCTCGCGCGGCAGGCCGATATCGCGGCCATCGGTGAAGCTGGGCAAGCCGCCGAAGAACGGCCGGCCTTCGACCTGTTCGTAGCTCACGCCCAGGCTGAGCTGGGTCTGCGGCGAGAACGCGTAATCGAGCGTGCCGTAGTAGGTGGGCGTGCGGCGCGTGACGCCATCCACGAACGAGCCCTGGTCCTGATAGTCGATCACTCCGCGCGCGCGCAACGCGCCATCGGCGGTGAGGTTGGCGCTGCCATCGATCAGTGCGCCGTAGCGATCCCACGTGCCCGCCTGCACCATCACGCTCACGCCCGGCACATCCAGCGGGCGCTTGCGCACCAGGTTCACCGCGCCACCGGGATTGCCCGCGCCCTGCAGCAGGCCGGCCGCACCGCGCAGCACTTCGGCACGATCGTAGATGCCCATGTTGGCGCTGTAATTGCTGGCCCGGCCGTACATGCCGCGATTGAGCGGCACGCCGTCGTACTGCACCGTGGTGATGTCGAACCCGCGCGAATAGATGTACTTGCCGCCCTGCGGGCTCTGCACGATGGTGATGCCGGTGGTGCTGGCCAGCGCGTCGTAGACCGAGGTGATGTTCTGCTCGTCCATCAACTGGCGGGTGACCACGCTGATCGACTGCGGGATGTCCTTGAGCGATTGCTCGCCGCGGCCGATGCTCACCGCACGCGCGGTATAGCTGCCGGTGCCGCTGGTGGCCGCACTGCGGTTGGCCTGCGCGGTCACCTTGACGGTCGGCAGCAACCACGCATCCACCTCGCTCCTGCTCGCACTCACCCGTGGCGCGGCGCGCAATACATAGCCGCCGGTCTCCAACGGCACCGCCTGCAAGCCGCTCCCGGCCAACAACGCCGCCAACGCAGCCGGTGCGGTGTAGCTGCCATCCAGCCCGGCGGTGGTCTTGCCGTCGGTCTGCGCGGCGGTGAAGCTCAGCAACAGATTGGCCGAACCGGCCAGGTTGCGCAGCGCCGGTGCCAACGGACCGGCGGGGATGCGATAGCTCTGCCGCGCTTCCTGCGTGGCCAGCGTGTTCTGGGCCAGTGCATCGGGCACGCCGGCGCACAACGCCAGACTGCACAGCGCGAGCGCGATCGCAGTGCTGATGGGCCGCTGTATTGCCTGCACCGAGGCGATGCGCTGAAACGAAGAAGAAAAACGTTGGCCGCGGCGGGCAGTGATCGACATGCTGTTTCCACAAGATGTTGGTGTCGCACTGACACCGTCATTGTGGAGGTGCCGCAACTGCGGCGATCGGGCAGACCGGCAGCAAACTTTTTTCGTCGACGTGCCGCTTGGCAGCGCCTCAGCCCTGCCCGGCCGCCTGCACCGTCACCCAATACCGGCTGCGCCGGCTCACCCGCACCGGCAGCACGCTGGGCAGCATCGCCAGGATGCGCTCGGTGTCGTCCAGCGGAAAGACGCCGGAGACGCGCAGCGCGCCCACCTGCGGGTCGCAGCGCAGCAGCCCGGGACGATACCGGCCCAGTTCGGCGATGAAGTCATCCAGCCGCAATTCGTCGGCGATCAACTGGCCGCGCACCCAGGCTGCCGCCTGCGCATCGACTGGAGCGATGGCGCCTAGCGCCTCGGCGGTGAAGCGACATTGCTCTCCCGCATGCACGCGCCCGACAGCCTGCGCGACCGCAAGCGGGCGCACCTCCACCGCGCTTTCCAGCACGCTCACCTGCGTGTCGCCCTCGTCCTGACGCACGCAAAAGCGCGTGCCCAGCGCACGGATATCGCCCTGCGCAGTGCGCACCACGAACGGCCGCGCATCGTAGCCGGCGCCCAGCGCGTGCGCGGTCGTCACCAGGATTTCGCCAGCCAGCAACTGCAGCAGCCGTTGGTGCGCATCGAAACGCACGTCGATGGCGCTGCGCGTGTTGAGCGTGATGCGGCTGCCGTCTTGCAGCTGCAATTGGCGACGCTCACCGGTGGCGGTGGCGTAATCGGCGGTGACGCGCTGCCAGGATTCGGTGCGCGAGACCAGCAGGCCGGTGGCACCGGCCACCCCGCCCCACAGCAACAGATTCAATGCCTTGCGCCGCCCCGGCGATGTCTGGCCGTTGTTGCCGGCATACGGCGACAGACTGCGATACGCCGCCTGCGGCGTCAGCGTCTTCAACCGCCCGGTCACCGATTCGATATGCGCCCACGCGCGCGCATGATCCGGATGCGCATCGCGCCACTGCTGCCATTGCTGCAGCTGCGCCTGGCTGGCGCTGCCGGACATCAGCAGCGTCAGCCACTCGGCTGCCTTATCGGCGACCTGCGCACTGATTGGCTGCCCGCCGGCCAGCAGTGGCCGCTGGGCGCCAGGGGACTGCGTGCTGCGGGACGCGGCATCACCCATCTGCGCGAGTCACGCCGAAAGCGCGAACAGGCAATGCCGGTTGGCACGCGTGAGGTATTGCTTGACCGAGCTGCTGGACACCCCCAGCCGCTGCGCGATCTGCGCGTAGCTCAGCTCCTGCAGATGGGCCAGCAAGAAGGCCTCTCTCACCTTGGGCGGCAGGCCGTCCAGCGCCTGGTCCAGCTGCTGCACCGCTTCCAGCGCCAGCAGTTGCAGCTCCGGCGACGGCGCCACTTCTTCCGGCAGCGCCGCCAGCATTTCCAGGTAACTGGATTCCAGCAGCTTGCGGCGCTGCCGGTGCGCCATCAACCGGCGCGCGATGGTGGCCAGGAACGGGCCGTGGCTCGCGGATCTCGGCGGCCGCACCGGCATTGATCACGCTGATGAAGGTGTCCTGCGCCAGGTCGGCGGCCACGAACGCATCGCCCAGCCTGCGCCGCAGCCAGCCCTGCAGCCAGCCATGGTGGTCGGTGTACAGGCGCTCCACCTGTTGATGAAGCGCGCCTTGCGTGACCGACACGATGACCTCCTGAACGGCTGAGCCCGGACCGCGAGGCGTCCGGCGATAAATGAGAATTGATCTCATTCTATCGGATGCCAGCGGCGCGTGCAGCCGCGCGCTCCGGGCCGGCCTGTCTCGCTAGCTTCCGGTTGCGGGTCGATGCTGCCCATTGCGAGGCACGGCTGGCCTGGGCCAGCCGGCTTACTTCAGGCGTTTTTCCCGCCGAGCGCAGGTGGCGGTGACTTGACGCGCCAAACCTCAGGCAATAAAAAAGCCCGCTTGCAGCGAACTGCCAGCGGGCTTTGCTCCCTCCCCCACGTCGGGATGCAGGATCATAGTGCGCGCCCCGAACGCCACTTGCACGCTGCACTGCAAAACAATACTTGGCAGTACAGAACTGGCGCTTTTCCTTCACATCGTCTTGCCGCGCGAAGACCTCAGCGCAGCAGATCGGGCTGGGCCTGATACCACTGCGGTGCGCGCAGCAGATGCCATTCCGGGGTGTCACCGCGCAGACCAACTGCCGCGCTCAACATCCCCCAGCGGGCAAGCAGGCTGCCACTGCGTTGGGTGCCCTGCAAACGCAGCCGTGCATCCACCTGAAAGCGTTCGTTGCGTGCCTGCAACCGATCGACGATGACGGTCTCGTCCTGCCAATTCACGCGACCGGTCACTTGCGCCTGCCCCGCATCCACCAGCCGCAGCATCCAGTTCGGAATCGAGCGATCGCGCGCGTACAGCGACAGCAGGAATGCCAGATCGCGTACCTGGATGCGCACGCGCCCATCCACACCAATCGGCTTGCGCCATTGCATGTGCGTGTCTTCCAGCACGATGCGCGCCCACCAGCCATCGCGACGTTGTCCATCCGGGCCGGTGAATCCGATATTGCGCAATTGGATGGTGCTGGCATCGAGGCGGAAATTTTCTGCACGCAGATCGCCGCGCTGCAGACGCAGATCCGCATCCACATCGCCACGCAGTGCGAGGCCGGCAAACTGCAGCCGCGCCGCACGCGCACCGATGCGCAGCCCGCCCTTGCCGATACGCCCACCGGGTTCGATCTGCAGATCGCCACTGAGCACACCGTTGCCGCCATCGAAACGCAGTTGTTGCTGTGGCAGATAGCGGTTGTAGGCGCGCAGATCCGGCACACGCGCATTGGCGAACACAAGATGCGCGCGTGTGGCATCGCGCAACGTCGCCAGATTGCGTGCATCGGCACGCGTTTGCAGATCCAGACGCAGATCGCGGCCCTGCACGAACGGGCGCGTGGGCGCAGCGCTGTGCGCAATCGAGAACTGCTGCATCTGCAATACAAGGGCAGGCAGCAACTGTCCGTTTGCATCGGCGTCCACACGCAGATCGGCACTGGCTTGCCCATCGATCGCATGCCCCATCACGCCGACATGCGCACGCACATGCGGCACCTGCAGACGACTGCCGGCGCCGAGCTGGCCGCGCTCGATCCGCAGATCGGCATCCACCAGGCCGTCGCCCTCCAGCGTCAGCCAGTCCACATCCGGAAACAGCGCCGGAATCCAGCTCAGAGAAGCCAGTTGCCAATGCACCCGCGCATGCCCGGAGGTACGCGGCAACACGCTGCGCATGGATTGCAGCGGCAATTGCCGGCCTTGCACGCGCAGATCCGCATCCAGCGTCAGCCCGGCATCGGCCGGCTCGGGCATGCGCACTTGCAAGCGCATGTCCTGATCGACCTGCAGTTGCGCTGTCAGTTCGCCAAGCAAGGCAGCCGGCGCGCGCGTGCTGTCGTGCAACGGCGCGCGCCATTGCAACTGGCTGCCGGGCTGCAGCGCGCCATGCGTCCAGCGCAACTCGCCATCTGCGCGGCCTTTGCCGGCGCGCGTGGCGACCGTGTGGCGGCCCTGCGCATTGCGTGTGACATCCAGTGCGGCAGTGTCGCCATGCACCGCCACCAGCGCGTCGGTGAGTTGCAGCAGCGCAAGCCCACGCGCTTGCTCGGGCGCATGACGTGCGATGCTGGCTTCGATGCGCAGCTGGCCGTTGCGCAGCACTTCGCCGTTATCCCAGCGCATCCGCGCATTGTCGAAGGTCGCGCGCGAGGGAAAGAGTTCCATCGGACCGCCGCGCAATTGCTTGAACACGCCTAGCTGCAGTTGGCCATCGCCTTCGATGTGCAGCTGGCGCAGCGTCAAGGCCTGCACTTGATCGGCGACGATGCGGTCGAACTGCAGGGTCCAGGCCGGAGTAGTCGGCAGGGTGCTGGCGGGGGGTTCGGCGACATGGGCGACCTGGGCGGATTGCGGCGTGCTGGTGCGCGCGCCAGTCATCTGCGTGGGCGGCTGCGTGCCGGCTGAGACCTTTGCGTTGGTCGTTGATGTGGATGTCTTGTCTTGCGCTGGCGTTGGCGTGCCGACTGCGCCAGTCACCGGGGCAGCGGCAACCTGCGTGCTCGGCGCTGTCGCCAGCGCTTGCGTCGCTGCAGCACCGGTCGTCGGCGTAGCGGCCTGCATCCCACCGCGCACGCCGGATGCATGCAACTCCGGCACCAGCAACTGCCGATGCAACAACGGCAACAACCGCACCTGCCCGCTCATGCGCTGCGCGCTGACGTTCCAGCTGTTACGCGTGGAGCGGCCTTGCAGGTCCACATTCCACAGCACCAGACGCCCCGGCCACCAGGTCACTGCAGGGCCCCAGTGCATGCTGAATTTGTCCGGCTTGCGGTTGAGCGCTGCCGGCCCAAGCGGTGTGTTGAGCAACAGATTGCCGAGCAGCAAATAGCTTGCATACAGCGCAACCAGCGCCAGCACAGGCCAACGCACCGCGCGGGGCAACCCACGCCAGCGGGCGCGAACAGGCATCGTCATGACGGCAGGCTCCTGAAGGCCGCGCACGCGGCGTGGCGCAGTGTGCCAAGCAGGCCGTGAGTGCGGCGCGCAGCGGCCGATTGCGGCTGGGCACCGGCAGGCTGCCCGTGCGCATTCGATGTGCTACACGCGTGGCAGTACGCGCACTGCCTCTGCGACGACGGCGAAGCTGGCCGCATGACGCAAGGCCTGAGACAACGCACCGCTTACTTCGCCTGCGACACCGCCGGCAACAGCCCCGGCTGCGCGTCGTACCACTCGCGTGCGCCGGCCAGATGCCACTGGCGTTGCTTGCCATCGAGTTCGATCCCGGCGCCCAGCACGCCCCAGCGCAGATACAGATCGCCGCGCCGCTGCTCCTCGTTCAAGGCCAAGCGCGCACGCAGCGACAGGCGTGCGTTCTCCGCATGCAGGTCGTCGATCAGCACCTGCTGCTTGCGCCAACGCACCCGGCCGGTGGCATCGAGCTCGCCCGAATCCAGCAAGCCCAATACCCAGCGCGGGTAATCGGCGCGCTGCGCAAACACCGATAGCAGCGGCGCAACATCGCGCATGCGAATCGCCGCATCGGCATCCACCTGGAACGGCGCACTGGCCTGGATGGTGCCGGCGCCGACCTGCATTTCCCCCCACCAGTTGGCATCCGTGCTGTCGTCGCCTACGCGCATATTGCGCAAGCGCACGCGCGTGCCGCTGAGGTCGAAGAACTTGTTCTTGAAATCGGCGCGCTGCAGCTGCGCCCGCAACTCGGCATCGCCGCGCATCTGCACGCCGGCCAATGCAAGGTGTGCCCCCTGACCGCGCAGATTCGCGTGACCGCTGCCGACCTCGCCGGAGGCGTTGAGCGCCACATCGCCGGTCAGGCTGCCGCTGCCGCCAAGCAGGCGCACGTTGTTGCCCGGCAGATAGCGGTTATAGACGGTGAGATCGGGCACGCGCGCATCGCTGAAACGCAGCTGCGCCTTGAGCGTGTCGCGCAGGCGCGCCAGTTCGGCGTCGCCATGCATGGCCAGCTGCAGAGCGCGGCCGTCCAGCAGGATCTGCTTGGGCGCATCGCGCGGCGCGGCCTTGAACGTGGGAATGCTCACCTCCAGATGCGCCTGCGGCGTGGCGGCATCGTCGATACGCCCGTGTGCGGTGGCGACACCGGCCAGGCGTGTATCGAACACCTGCGCCACGGCTTCCACACGCGGAATCTCCAGGCTGCTGCCACTGGCGAGCCGGCCTTGCGCCAGACGCAGATCGGCTTCGACCAGGCCACCGCCTTCCAGCTGGAACCACGGCTTGCGCACGAACAACTCGGCAATCCAGTTCAGGGATTCGAACTTCCAACGCCCACGTACCTGCCCGGACAATCGCGGCAACACCTGCGCCGGATTCTGGAAAGGAATGCCGCGGCCGGCGAGGCGCAGGTCGGCCTGCAGCTCGCTGCCGGTGGTTTCATCGCGCGGCAGCCGCGCCTGCACGCGGATATCGCGCGCCACATCCAGTTGCAACGCCAGCATGCCGCGGTCGGTCGCGCCAACGCCCGCCAGCAACGGCAGCCGCCAGACCGCATGGCTGCCCGGCTGCAATGCGCCGCGATCCAGCGTGATGTCGGCCTCCACCCGCGCCGCCGAGGGCCCGCTGCGGATGTCCACGTGCGGCGCGCCGGTGTCGATCTTCAACGCCACCGTGCTGGCCTTCAGCTGCAGGCGCGCGTGGGTGATGCCGAGCTTGCGCAGGCCCGGTGCCTCATCGCGGTAATGACGTGGAAACTGGAATTGCGCCTCCAGCTGCGCGCCATTGAACACCTGCACCCCGTCATAGCTGACCACCGCATCGGTAAAGCTCGCCTCGGAGGCAAACAGCTCCGACGGCCCGCCTTTGAGCTGCTTGAGAAAGCCGACAGTGGCCTGGCCTTGCCCGGCAATCAGCAACTTGCCCAGACGCGCGCTGCGGATGCTGTTGCTGGTGATCGCATCGAAGCGCAGCGTCCAGCCCTGATCGCCGCGTGGCGGTGGCGGAATGGGTGTGTCGGAGGTTTCGACTTCCGCGCTCAAGCCGGTGGCATGCAGCCACGGCAGGCGCACCTCGCGCCGGAACAGCGGCAGCAGCGCAATGCGCGCATGGGCGCGATCGGCATGCAGCACGTACACGGTGCGGTTGGCCTGCCCGCGCATGCGTACGTTCCAGGCCATCATCTGGCCAGGAAACAGCGTGAGTGCCGGGCCGGTCTGCATGGTGAATTTATGCGGCTGCCGGTTGGTGACGGCATCGAACAGCGGCGTGTTGAGAAAAATGTTGCCGGCCAGCAGATACAGCGCATACAGCGCCACCAGCACGACCACTGCAATGCGCCATGGCCGGGGCCAGCGCTGGAAGCGATCGCGAAGTGTGGGCATGGGCGCAGGCAGTGATGAGTCTGCCGTCACTATCGCGGTTGCGCTGGCGGCGAGGCGTGAACATGCGTACGACCAGTGTCGCGCTCGCTCATTCCACCAAGGTCGCGCCCCGATCGAGGTGTGCAGCGGCGATAATTGCGCTTCCCTCGTTTAACGCTGTGCTGCCCATGTCCGACGAACGCATCCTGCACGCGCCGCTGCGCGAACGCCTGGTTTCTGCCGAGGCTGCTGCCGCCTTGATCCAGCCCGGCGAGACCTTGGCGATGAGCGGCTTCACCGGCTCCGGCTACCCCAAGGCGGTGCCGATGGCGCTGGCACAGCGCATCGAAGCGGCGCATCTGCAGGGCCAACCGTTCCAGATCAAGTTGATGACCGGCGCCTCCACCGCACCGGAACTCGATGGCGCGCTGGCCAAGGCCGAGGGCATCGCCATGCGCATGCCGTTCCAGTCCGACCCGGATGCACGCCAACGCATCAATGCCGGCACGCTGGACTACATCGACATCCATCTCAGCCACGTGGCCCAGCATGTCTGGTTCGGTTTCTACGGGCAGATCGATACTGCGGTGGTGGAAGTCTCGGCGATCCGCGGCGATGGCAGCCTGGTGCCGTCGACCTCGATCGGCAACAACAAGACCTGGCTGGACCTGGCCAAGAAAGTGATCATCGAGGTCAACGATTGGCAGCCGGCCGGCCTGGACGGCATGCATGACGTCTATTACGGCACCGCGCTGCCGCCGCATCGCAAACCGATCCCGCTGCTGCATGGCGACGACCGCATCGGCGAGCCCAGCCTGCGCTGCGATCCGGACAAGATCGTGGCGGTGGTGCGCACACATGGCCCGGACCGCAACAGCCCGTTCGCCGCTGCCGATGCAAGCAGCGAACGCATCGCCGAACATCTGATCGCGTTCCTGCGCCATGAAGTGAGCAAGGGCCGGCTGCCGGCCAGTCTGCTGCCGTTGCAATCGGGCGTGGGCAATATCCCCAATGCGGTGCTGGCGGGGCTTGCACGCAGCGGCTTCCGCGATCTGGAGGCGTTCACCGAAGTGATTCAGGACGGCATGCTCGCGCTGCTACGCGACGGCGTGCTGCGCTATGCCTCGTGCACCGGCTTTGCGCTCAGCCCGGAAGGCAACGAGGAGTTCAAGCGCAATATCGATTTCTATCGGCAACGCATCGTCATGCGCACGCAGGAGATCTCCAACCATCCGGAACTGGTGCGCCGGCTTGGCTGCATCGGCATGAACGGCATGATCGAAGCCGACCTGTACGGCAACGTCAATTCCACCCATGTGATGGGCAGCCGCATCATGAACGGCATCGGTGGCTCCGGCGATTTTGCGCGCAATGGATTCCTGTCCATTTTTTTGAGCCCCAGCATCGCCAAGGCCGGCAGCATCTCGTCAATTGTGCCGATGGTCAGCCATGTCGATCACACCGAACACGACGTCTCTGTGATCGTCACCGAACAAGGTCTGGCCGATCTGCGCGGGCTCACGCCGAAACAACGCGCGCGCCAGGTGCTCGATCACTGCGTGCACCCGCGTTATCGCGATGCACTGGAAGATTATGTAGCGCGTGCCAATCGCGACAGCTACGGCAAGCACACCCCGCATCTGCTGACCGAAGCGCTGTCGTGGCATCAACGCTGGTTGGAGACAGGCGACATGCTGGGGTGATCGCGCGCGTTGTAGCTGCCCGATCATGCCGCGCTCTGTGCACCTGATCGTCGTGCCGGGCAGAGTGCGCAGCATTTGGCGGATGCACGTCGGGGCGCAGCGGGACACCGATCGCGCCGCCCGCAGGCACGCGTGTTCGGGCGCAATAGCGGTTTGGCAACAGCGCCATGCTCAACACGTCCGATGGCAGCGCCTTATCGCGCGACTGCACACTTGCACCGGCCGCTATGCGCATATGCGATGACGAGCGTGCCTAGTGTGTCCATGCAGGTAATGCGCGCTCGAACACTCAGTGCAGCGCGTCATGCGAAATGGTCGCCGTTAACGCAACTCGAACTTCATTGCTGCCGCCGACATGCGGCGACATCGCATCGTCACGGACATAGCGGATAACGTTCCTGCCCGCTCGCATTCGGCGGCAGGACGGCTCTCTCCCCCTCCTGCCGCTGGGCGCGACGGGTCATCACTGGGTGGTGTCCAATCCGTCGGGCCGGCTCCCTGCACCGGCCCGACGTTCTTGTTCTAGAGTTGCCATCAACACTACGTCAGGCTGCTTGAGGCGCTCATTGCGAGGCTGTTCGCTACGTGTTGTGGGCCGCTTGTGGCGACGGGTACGCGCTTTTTTGGATGTGCTGCGTTCTGAATACGCCAGATGTCGAATGTGCTGCGCTTTAGATTTGATGCGCTTTGAATATGCCGGGCGTTGAGGATGCTGGGCTTTGATGAGTTGCACTCGAGTGGTCTGGGCTTTGAATCTGTTGCCCTTGCGAGTGCGCCGCGTCGTTTGTAAGCATGCAATCTAAAATGGCTGTCTTCCGCCGTACCCTCACCCCAACCCCTCTCCCGGCAGGAGAGGGGCTCTGACCAATCACGCAGCTTCGGCAACCCGCCTCGCACGACGTGCACGCACCGCCGTCGCCAGACGCTCCAGCACCTGCACCGAAGCGTCCCAATCCAGGCAGCCGTCGGTGATGCTCTGGCCGTAGGTCAGTGCGCAACCGGGCACCAGCTCCTGGCGGCCGCCGACCAGGTGGCTCTCCACCATGACGCCGACGATGCGCGTCTCGCCGCCTTCCAGCTGCCTGGCGATGTCGTCGATGACCTTGGGCTGGTTCTCGGGATTCTTGCCGCTGTTGGCATGGCTGGCGTCGATCATCAGACGCGCTGGCAAGCCGGCGTTAGTGAGCACCTGGCTGGCCGCTTCCACATTGGCCGCGTCGAAGTTGGGCTGCTTGCCGCCGCGCAGGATCACATGGCAATCCGGATTGCCGGCCGTCGCTGCCACCGCGGTGTGGCCATCCTTGGTCACGGCCAGGAAATGGTGCGGATGCGAAGCCGCTCCCACCGCGTCCACCGCAATCTTGACGTCGCCACCGGTACCGTTCTTGAAGCCCACCGGGCACGACAAGCCCGAGGCCATTTCGCGATGCACCTGGCTTTCGGTGGTGCGCGCGCCGATCGCGCCCCAGGCCACCAGGTCGGCGATGTACTGCGGCGAGATGATGTCGAGAAATTCCACGCCCGCCGGCAGACCGAGGTTGTTGATGTCGCGCAGCAGGCCGCGCGCCACCCGCAGACCCTTGTTGATCTGGAAGCTGCCATCCAGGTCCGGATCGTTGATCAGACCCTTCCAGCCGATGGTGGTACGCGGCTTTTCGAAGTACACCCGCATCACGATCTCCAGCGCGTCGCCGAACTGCTCGCGCAGCGGGCGCAGGCGGTGCGCGTAGTCCATCGCCGCAACCGGGTCATGGATCGAGCAGGGCCCGATCACCACCGCCAGACGGTCGTCGCGGCCATGCAGAATCTCGTGCAGGGCGGCGCGCGAATTGGTCACGGTCTCGGAAGCGCGGTCGTCGCAAGGCAGCAGCGACAGCAGTTGGGAGGGCGGGGCGAGGGCTTCGATCTTGCGGATACGCAGGTCATCGGTCACAGGCGGCATAACAGTGTCTCGGTGGGCGGTGTTGCATCAGGGATGCCAGGCGAGGCGGCAACAAAAAAGCCGCCAGTGTGCGCTGGCGGCTTTTCGGGAATGCTGCTGAAGATTTCTTCAGGGTGAGCGCAATCCGTCCTCCGCCAGCGGCATCGGAAAACCGTAGTACCAAAAGTAAAACTGGCTGCGGGGTGCGTTCATTGGGTGCATTGATAACACGCGCGTTTCGACGCTGCCACTGTTTCATCGGCAACGGAACGTTGCAGCGGCGGTCGCGATGCGCCTGCAAGCCGTATGTGTCTCGACGACCACCGCGTCGCACTGACGTTGAGCGCATCGCGCGCCACGCCCAGTGCCGCATGCGCCGTGCGGCAGTGCTGCCACGTCCCACGGTTGTCACGTACGCACGCTGGATGCAACTCAGACACACGGCTTGGTAACCGTCTTGCTGAGCCCGACCGCGATGGATGCTGCGACGTGCCGGCACGATATCGGTGCGGATTGATGTCCGGCCCATTGCGTGTGTACCCATCCTCGGTGGTGACCATGAAGAGCCGGGCACACCGGGGTATTGTTTCACCTACCGACATCAATGATGCTTATTGCAGAACTAAAATTTCTTTTATATCAATTGATTAGGTAGTCACTAGTGGCTTACTATCGTTTCACATATCGTTTCAGAATCTGCGCCCCATGCCCTCTCCCGACGCAGTCGAACGGCTGATCAGCGCGCTACGCATCAACGGCCCCATGCGTGGGGCCGATCTGGCGGCGCGCCTGGGCGTGAGCCGACCTACCCTATCTCGCCTGGTCGCAAGTGCCGGTCCTGCAGTGCAGCGTTATGGCAAGGCGCGCACTACCGGCTACGCGGCCACCGGTGAGTTGCGGGGCGAGCGTATGTGGCCGCTCTATCGAATTGATCACGATGCCCGCGTTGTACCACTGGGCCACCTGTTGGTGCTGCATAACGACCATTTCTTTGTCGACCTTTTGCAGGACAACCCCGTTCTATTGCATCCGCCGTTGGACACCGGCGTGTTCGCGTCGCTGCCGTGGTTTATCGACGACCAACGGCCCCAGGGATTTCTCGGGCGCAATCTGGCGCACCGTGTCGCCGGGCCGTTGCGCCTACCGGACAACCTGGCGCTGTGGTCGCCCAGGGACAACCTGGTGGCCATGCTGTCGGATGGTCACGACCAGCTTGGCGACCTGCTGATCGGCGAGCGAGCGCTGGCTCTGGCTTTGGAGGCGATCGAACAGCCTGAGTGCATCGCCGTGCAGACGCGCCCCGATGAATATCTCAGCCGCGCCGAAGCTGCATTGCGCGGCGAGGCCGTTGGCTCGTCTGCCGCTGGCGAGCAGCCGAAGTTCACTGCCGTGCTGGGAGAAGATGGCGCGTATCGCCCCGTGATCGTCAAGTTCTCCGACCAGACCGATCAGCCAACAGGCCGGCGTTGGGCGGATCTTTTACACATGGAGTGGTTGGCCAGCCAGATTCTGATTGCCGGCGGCATCCCTGCTGCGGCAACGCAGGTGCTGCAGGCGGGCGGGCGCGTCTTCCTCGAATCGACACGCTTCGATCGGACTGCTGCATTGGGCCGGCGCGGGTTCGTCTCACTGATGTCGCTGTTCGCTGCCTTTTACGGCGACGCGAACACCAGCAGCTGGCGGACCCTTGCTCCACTGCTCAAGCGCGATGGCTGGCTAAGCCCGCAAGACGCCGAGCGCCTGGAAGTGATCAGTTGGTTCGGCACGCTTATCGGCAACACCGACATGCACCTGGGCAATGCGGCATTGGTGCTTGCCGACACCCTGCCCCTGCAACTTGCCCCGGTGTACGACATGCTGCCGATGGCACTGCGGCCCGCATCCAGTGGCGAAGTCGTACAGCGGGATATCGAGATTCCACCGCCTAGCGTTGATCAGTTCGCGCAATGGCGGCGCGCTGCCGGGATGGCCGAGCAGTTCTGGCAGCAAGCCATGGACAACGACAAGCTGAGCGAACAGATGCGCGGCATCGCCACGCGCGCGTTGGCCAGCCTGCGTCGAACGGCGTCACGTCTTGCCTGATGCCGACGCCTACTCGCCGCGGCGGTACATCCCTGTGCCGCTCTCCGCCAATCTCCAGCCACGCTACCGCCTCGGTACGTCGTTGCCATGACTTTGAGCGACTGAAACGGCAGCGCAGCCATTGTTCGGACTCTGCATTTATCACTCATCCGCTAAGGTCCCGAGCACCTCGTCCTTACCTGATCACTTGTGATTATTTGAAGAGCACACAGGCTTTTCTCTCGCAGCTTTTTAATAGAGCGAGCAGGCCTTATTTCGCGCCCTGACGCAATGAATGACACTTGCAGATGAGCATGTGTTTCGCCGGAGGCCGAGCTTTCCGTTCCGCCAATGCCGCAATTTCGAAGAGTGGTCTGCGGGCCGCTCCCACGCACAAAATCAAGGCGCCAGCCAATAACGCTTTCCAGTCCAACCAGCTTTCGTCACAAAAACAGCCTGCACTGCACCACACGCCACGGCGCTGTGCCGTGGCGTGTGGTGCGGCAGCCACATTCAATCAAAACGTAAACACATACTCCGCCGCCACTTCGCGGCCGATCGGGTTGAACAAGGTGGTGTTGTAGAACCCGTAGCCGTAGAAGCGCTCCTTGTTTTCATAGCCCACTTCGTTGAACACGTTGTTGACGTAGACGTTGACCTTGGCGTGGTCGGTGATCTTGTAGCCGGTGCTCAGGTTCCAGTAGATCGCAGGGCCCACGCGGCCGAAGTAGCGCTTGCTGGTTTCGCCCAGATGCACGTTGGCGGTATCGGTGACCAGGCACTCATCGGCGGCGCTGGGCTGATAGCCGTCGTCGAAGCGCGCGCAGGTGCCCCAGTTGACCGCACGCATCGAGCCGAGCCGGCGGAAGTACACCGTCCAGTCCCATGCGCCGCCGTTGTCCCAATGCACGCTGCCGCGCACACGGCTGCGCACGCGTTCGTCGCGGCGGTTTTCGTCGCTGTCGGTGCGGTAGATCTGTTCGCGATAGGCGATCAGCGTGTTGTAGTCCAGCGACAACTGAAAGTTGCCCCAACCGGAAGTGGCCAGGCGGTATTTCAGCGAGGCGTCGATGCCGGAGGTTTCCATCTGCGCCAGGTTGATCGGGCCGCGCTCGATGCTGGCGATGGTGCCATCGGCATTGCGCAGCACGCGCGAGCTGATGGTGTCGCAATAACCGGCGCCGCCAGGGTTGTTCCAGGCGCCGCCGCTGATGGTGGTGCCGGTGCGGCAGCCGGCTTCGGCCGAGAGAATCTCGTCGCGGTCCAGATCCTTGATCATTTCCTCCAGCTGGATGCGGTAGTAATCCACGCTCAATGACAGACCTTGCGCGATGTCCCACACCACCCCGCCGGTGAACGAGCGGCCGGTTTCCGAGCGTAGATCCGGGGTGCCGCGGCGGTTTATATCCACGGTGTAGAAGATGTTGCTGTTCTCGTCATTGCAGCCGCCGGTGAGAGACGCGCCCGAGGAAATACAGCGGTATTGATCGATCACGGTCTGGTTGGTGGAGCTGGGTTCGCCGAGCACGTAATGCATGTCCGGCGCGCGGAAGCTGGTGGCCAGCGTGCTGCGCAACAACAGGCTCTCGACCGGGCGCCATTCCAGGCCCGCGCTCCAGGTGGTATCGCTTTGCGTGCCGACATCGGTTGGAATCGCCGCCGAAGACCGGTAGTTGCCATAGCGATCGTAGCGGCCGGCCACATTCGCACTCAATGTGGAGAGCAACGGAATCTGGAATTCCAGCCCGGCCGAGCTGCGCATGCGCTCACCACCGCCACTATCGACCACATCGACCGGGTAGCACTCGTTGGCGCACGGGTCCGGCGACAGCTGGTAGCCCTGCTTGGCGACTTCGGCCACGGTGGCGAAGCGGATCGGCCCGGCCCAGCCCTGCACCACGTCGCCGCTCAAGCTGAAACTGGCTTGATTCACCCACGAATAGGCGGAGTTATGCGACTTGGCGACCAGGTCGTCGTACTCGCTCGACGACAGTGGCGCATACAAACGCGCTTCGTTGATCGCATAAATCGATGAACCATCGGCGGCGGTGCCGGTGGGGCTGCCGAGAAAATAATCGGTCGCGCGCGCGGTATCCACGGTGCGAATGTATTCGTCGACGGTGTAGCGCGAGCGACCGACGCTCAGCTCCCAATCGAAGCGATCGGCCCATACACCGCGCAGGCCGGCGCTCAGGTCCCAGGACTGTTCCTTGTTGTAGTTGGCGAGCCGATCCCAGCCGCCGGCTTCGCGACGGGTAAGCTGGCGGATCGCATACAGCGAGCGGCCGGTGTTCGCGTCCTGGAACGGGCCCAGATACGCGTACGGCGGATCGTAGGTCCAGCGCCCGATACTGCGGTTGGCCGACAGCGTGGCCCACGCCTCGGTGGCCTCGCCGAACTTCCAGGTGCCATAGAGATACGCCGAATAATCTTCGCTGCCAGTGACCAGACCCCAGTCGCCGTAGTCGCGCGCCACGCCACAATAATCGCCGGCGTTGGTGAGCGCGCCGGTGTTCTGGTCGTAGCTCAGCCGCTGCGCATCGATGAACTCGCCGCCGAAGCGCGCGCAGGTGCCTGCAGGCGGCGCCAGGCGCTCGCTGGTGTTGGCATCGACCAGGCTCAAACCGGTGAACGGGTTGAAGCCGTACAGGCGGTTCTGGCCAGTCCAGTTGGAATAGGACATGTCGTCGGAATCGTCCATCTGCGGGCGATCGCGCCCGCTCAGCGGATCGCGCCGGGTGGCCTGCAGCGCGTAGGTCAGGCTCCAGTTTTCGCCGGTGCGCCCGCCCGCCCACGACACGTCGAAACTGTCGCGCCCACCTTCGGTGGCCGTGCCGCCACGCAGCCGCACCTGGTCGCCCTGGTAGTCGCGCTTGAGGATCACATTGACCACGCCGGCCACCGCGTCCGAGCCGTAGATCGCCGATGCGCCGCCGGTCAAAATCTCGATGCGCTCCACCGCCGCGGAGGGGATGTTGCTGTAGTTGGAAAAGTTGCTTTCGCCGCCGTACGGGAGCGGGTAATCGGCCACGCGGTGCCCGTTGACCAGCAGCAAGGTGCGGCCCGGTCCCAGGTCGCGCAGATTGATCGGCGAGGCGTTGGGTGTGTGCGAGCCCCATTGCGTATCGGCTTCCACCGAGCCCTGCTGGTTCATGCTGTTGAGCACGTCGTAGACGGTGGCAAAACCCTCCTGCTGGATCTGTTGTGCGGAGATGGTGACCACCGGCTGCGCGCCTTCGACCTGCGCGCGCTTGATGCGCGAGCCGGTGACGCTGACCGCATCCAGCGTGGAGGTGGCGCGTGGTTGATCCGGTTCGGTTTGCTGGGCAGTGGCCGACTGCGCGGCGGTGGACAGGGCGAGCGACAAGGAAATCGACAAGGCAAGGCGATGACTGCGGCAGTTCATAAGATCCCCGGGAGAAGCCGGACACGACCGGCGTGGCGTTCCACTGCAACGACGCCTGCGAGCGATGCACCGCATCGCCGCCCCCTGTCCGATGGCCCCCCGACCGTTCGGCGCAAGCGCCTGCCCAGCGACGCTAGGGCTGCTATGACATCGGTGTCAACACCCTGACATGAATATGTGATAGCCGCCTCGAAACAGCCTATTCGATGCCGTGCTGCAGACGTCTGATCGGATCACGGCGTGCCCATCCATGCGCAACTGGCAGCAACGGAATCGATGCCTTGGAGCGTCGCTTCCTACCGTGTCACCGCTTGGTCGGGCACTTCCGGTGGCAGTGCGCTACTTCGCACATCCGGTTGAGTCGGGTGCTCGCGCGCGGATCATGAAAGAACACCGAACACCGCGATTTGGTGCCCCCCATCGAACGGAGATATCCGATGCAGATCAGGAAAGCGCAGTCGGCAGGCCCGTCCTCGCCGGACGAGTTGCAGAACGCACGCGAGCGCGATGAAGGTACCGTGGAACTGCAACCTGCCGCATCGCCGACACACTCCCCGGTCAACCCGGCGCTAGCGGCACTTGCCCCGGTCGGCCGGTCAGGCACGTCGTCTGCCAGTTCCACGCCGACTTTGCCCGTGGAGCCATCTTCGCCCGCACCGCAGGCGTCTCACTCGGCACGCACGACTGCTCCATCCACTGCCAAAACGCTTAGCGCGCGCGCGCGCTCCGCGCTAGCAGGCGGCGTCCAGCATGCATCCGCTGCAGTGTCCAAGGCTGCGGTCGATTTCTGGTCGCTGACAGATCTGCGCACCATGCTGCAGATCCATGCGGACGATCCGGCATTTCTGCAGATGGTGCGCCACACCGATCCGGAACAGGTCGCGCCCCACAGCCTAGCCGCGTGCCGCCAGCAGATCACGCAGCTGCGCGGCGCCATCGAAACGGCAACCGGTCTGGAAGCACGCTTCCGTCAGCAATTGCTCGGCGACATCAAAGCCGTGGAAGACGCGCTGCAACCGCTGGAACACGGAACACCTGCGCCCGGGCGGGCGCTGAAGTCGCTGGCCAATCTGGTCAATCTCTGGCCCCTGGTGGTGCCCAGTCCGCTGCTCGCCAACCAGGCCAAGACCTTCGCCTATTCCATTGCCGCAGCAACCAAGGGCGTGATGAGTCTATCGGCATCGGCGCTGCGCCCCACCGCCGACGGGCTTCCGTTCCCGCTGATGGGCGGGCAGCTGGGGCGCGAAGCCAACGAAATGCATTTCTACGCCATCCTGCTCAACGGCATGTTTCTCACCACCGAGCTGCCAAAGAAATTCGGCAACCCGGCCATGCGGCATCAGGCAGAGGCAGTGGAAAACAACCTGGGATTTTCCGCAGCGGCATCGACGGCCTGCACAGCGATGGTGCTGATGCCTTTCCTCTGGAACAGCATCAACAAAATTGGCAATCGAATGCAGCACGGTGTCTCCCACCTGGGCGCGAGTATCGCGGACCGTGCCGGCCTTCAGGCGCAGGCTCAGCGGTTGCGCGCGCGCCTGACGCCCGGACAGATCAGCCAGCAACTGCGCACCCAACTCAACGAGATCTGCGCCGCTCTGGAGCATGGCCGCGACGCTTTTCAACAAGCGCGCCGAGACTTCACCGAACCCAGCACAGGGCACGAACTCACCCGCACGCTCAATGCTCAATGCACGCATCTGCTGGAGACGCTCGATCAATGCAGCAAGCGCCTGAGCACTGCGCTGCAAGTCGACCAGGACCAGCCAGCCACCATCCCGCGCCAACTGAGCAACCAGGATTTCTCTTCCAAGTTGGCATTGGCATTGCTGGGTGCCGGCGTGACCGGGCTGACCGTCTACCTGATCCAGCCGGATCGGATCGGCACGGTGGACCTGCTGGCCGACACGGCCGTGGTGACGACCGTGATGATGCAGTCGGCGTTGAACAAGCACGCGACCCGCCAGGACACGATGGAGCGCTTCAAGGCCATGTGCTCCGGCAGCATGGTCATGGCGCTGGCGCTGGGTGTGGAGAAGCTGTCCAAGACGTTCGCAGACAAGAGCTTGATAGAAGCATCGCCGGCATCGCCCTACTACGCTGGCGCGATCATGTCGCTGATGTCGATGACGATGCCTGGCCCAATGGCGCGTGGCGCGGAACTGGCGATGAACTGGGGCGGGCGTCAGGTCATGCGGGTGTTCGAGGGGCCCGATGGCACCCCGCTCGCAACCCGCATGCCGTCCTCGCCCGGAGAGCTGATCCAGACCGTACAAGACACGGCGAATTATGTGGCAAGTCTGCAGCCGGAACATGCGCAGCAGTACCAGGAGATGGTCGGAGATATCGCGCTGCAAGTGATCGAGGACGCGGGCGCTGCTGCGCAGACCAGGCCCGGCAGCAGCGTGACGATCACCGAAATCTCCGAAGTCGCCGAGATGGACGAGGCCGCCGGAGTCGCGGTGCAGACCGCCTCCCCGGAACCGGAAGCGATTGCGCAACCGCACCCACGCAGCGATAGCGCAACAGCACCTACAGCGCGTTCGCCCTGACATTGCAAGCAACGGCAATGGGCTGCTAGCACCCACCTGCGCAACAGGGGGGCGCACACAGGAGGCTCCGCCTTTCAGCGGGGTCTCTTGTGTGATGCAACAGCCAACGCGAGGGCTTTGCCACGCGCGATTACCCCGACTACCGCACCGGCCCACTCACACCAGATACCGCCGGAACCACTCGATGGTGCGATCCCACGCCAGCGTCGCCGCTGCCTTGTCGTAACGCGGCGTCGAGTCGTTGTGGAAGCCGTGGTTGGTGTCCGGATACACGTAGGCCTGATAGACCTTGTGCTGCGCCTTGAGCGCGGCCTCGTACGCCGGCCAGCCGGCATTGACGCGTTCGTCTTCCGCGGCGTAATGCAGCAGCAGCGGCGCACGGATGCGGGCGACCTCGGCCTCGGTAGGCTGACGGCCATAGAACGGCACCGCCGCCGCCAGCTCGGGATACGCCACCGCTGCCGCATTGGCCACGCCGCCGCCATAGCAGAAGCCGGTGATGCCGACCTTGCCGGTGCTGCGTTCGCGGCTCATCAAAAATTCCACTGCGGCGAAGAAGTCGTTCATCAGCTTGGTCGGGTCGACCTGCGCCTGCAGCGCGCGGCCCTTTTCGTCGTTGCCGGGATACCCGCCCACCGAACTCAGGCCATCCGGTGCCAGCGCGACAAAGCCGGCTTTGGCCACGCGCCGCGCTACGTCTTCGATATACGGATTCAAACCGCGGTTTTCGTGCGCCACCACCACGCCCGCCACCGCGCCGGTGACCTTGGCCGGCCGCACCAGATAACCGCGCACCTGGCCATGGCCATTGGGCGAGGGATAGGTGATGTACTCGGCCACGATGTCCGGGTCGGTGAACTCCACTTGCGTGGCGAGCGCGTAGTCGGGGCTCAGCGATTCCAGGATCGCCGCCGCACTCAACCCGGCCACCGCGAACGCGGCGGCACGATCGAGAAAATCGCGCCGACTGAGTTTGCCGTGCACGTAGCCGTCGTACAGCGCGAGCAGATCGGGGTGGAAATCCTGTGCGGTCAAACGGCGCATCGGCGTTCTCCTGGGGATGGCTGGACTGCGACGCGGGTGCAACCACACGCAGCGCAGAGAGCGGCATCGCCTACGACACAATGCCGCATCCAGCCGAGCATGCCGGGGCATCCGCGGCAGTACAAGACGCAGCACAAGGATCAACAGACGCGGGATGGTGCCCATGTGCCAAGCGCTATAGAGACGACGCACTTCCACAGCGCGATAGACACCGCCTGGCACGCCTCACACACAGAAATCATCGACATGCATGCAGAAGTACATAGCGCGGCAGAGTGGTTCGGCAATGCATATCCGGCCATCCGCAAGCGCATGCCGTTGACTGCAATTGGGACACCACTGCGATCTCGGCATCGACCGCATTGCGCTCATACCGGCAGCGATTCGTTCGGGTCGCCGTGCCCTGCGCGGCCTCGCTCCCCAACGTACCGCCCACAAAAAAACCCCGCCTTTCGGCGGGGTCATTTTTTGCTGTAACAGCCAAGTGGCCTGGATCAGAAATCCATACCGCCCATGCCGCCCATGCCGCCACCGCCGCCGGGCATTGCCGGCTCGTCCTTCTTCGGGGCATCGGCCACCATGGCTTCGGTGGTGATCATCAGGCCGGCGATCGAGGCTGCGTTCTGCAGCGCCGAACGGGTGACCTTGGTCGGGTCCAGGATGCCGAACTCGACCATGTCGCCGAACTCGCCGTTGGCCGCGTTGTAACCGTAGTTGCCGGTGCCTTCCTTGACCTTGTTCAGGATCACGGACGGCTCTTCGCCGGCATTGGCCACGATTTCGCGCAGCGGGGCTTCCATGGCGCGCAGGGCGATCTGGATGCCGTGGGTCTGGTCTTCGTTGGCACCGGTCAGGTTACCGACGGCCACCAGCGCACGCACCAGGGCCACACCGCCGCCCGGGACCACGCCTTCTTCGACGGCTGCACGGGTGGCGTGCAGGGCGTCTTCGACGCGGGCCTTCTTTTCCTTCATTTCGATTTCGGTCGAAGCGCCGACCTTGATCACTGCAACGCCGCCGGCCAGCTTGGCCACGCGCTCCTGCAGCTTCTCGCGGTCGTAATCGGACGAGGTGTCCTCGATCTGGGTCTTGATCTGGCCAACGCGGGCTTCGATCGTGGCCGAATCGCCGGCGCCGTCGATGATGGTGGTGTTCTCCTTGGAGACCTGCACCTTCTTGGCACGGCCCAGGTCCTTGATGGTCGCCTTCTCAAGCGCCAGACCCACTTCCTCGGAGATCACGGTGCCGCCGGTCAGCACGGCCATGTCTTCCAGCATCGCCTTGCGACGGTCGCCGAAGCCCGGTGCCTTGACGGCCACGACCTTGACGATGCCACGGATGGTGTTGACCACCAGGGTCGCCAGCGCTTCGCCTTCGACTTCTTCAGCCACGATCAGCAGCGGCTTGCCGGCCTTGGCCACGCCTTCCAGCACTGGCAGCAGGTCGCGCACGTTGGAGATCTTCTTGTCGTGCAGCAGGACGAACGGGTCGTCCAGGTCGGCCGACTGGCTCTGCTGGTTGTTGATGAAGTACGGGGACAGGTAGCCGCGATCGAACTGCATGCCCTCGACCACGTCCAGCTCGTTTTCCAGGCCCGAGCCTTCTTCAACGGTGATCACGCCTTCCTTGCCGACCTTCTGCATCGCTTCGGCAATGATGTTGCCGATCGACTCGTCCGAGTTGGCCGAGATGGTGCCGACCTGGGCGATCGCCTTGTCGTCGGTGGTGGGCTTGGAGATGTTCTTCAGCTCGATGACGGCGGCCTTGACGGCCTGGTCGATACCGCGCTTGAGGTCCATCGGGTTCATGCCGGCAGCCACGGCCTTGGCGCCTTCGCGGATCAGGGCCTGTGCCAGCACGGTGGCGGTGGTGGTGCCGTCGCCGGCGTTGTCGTTGGTCTTGGAAGCGACTTCCTTGACCATCTGCGCGCCCATGTTCTCGAACTTGTCAGCCAGTTCGATTTCCTTGGCGACGGAGACGCCGTCCTTGGTGATGGTCGGCGCGCCGAAGCTCTTTTCGAGCACGACGTTGCGGCCCTTCGGGCCCAGGGTTGCCTTGACGGCATTGGCGAGAACGTTGACGCCACGGACCATGCGGGTACGTGCGTCTTCACCGAAACGAATGTCTTTAGCAGCCATTTGTATGTAACTCCGGAAATGGGGAATAGGGAATGGGGAATCGGTAGATCAACAGCGTGAATCGGGCCTGGGTGGGATGGCGAAGGGCGCTAGCCGCTTTGCCTATTCCCGATTCCCCACTCCCGATTCCCGGCGCATGGCGCCTGATCAGCCGATGACCGCCAGGATGTCGTCTTCGCGCAGCACCTTGTACTCGACGCCTTCGGACTTGTAGCTGCTGCCGGCGTACTGGCCGTAGATGACCTTGTCGCCGACCTTGACCACCGGCGCGCGCAGGCTGCCGTTGTCCAGGGGCTTGCCGGCGCCGATAGCGACGACTTCACCCTTGGTGGACTTTTCCTTGGCGGAGTCCGGGATCACGATGCCGCCGGCGGAAACTTCGTCGGCTTCGATCGGCTTGACTACAACGCGGTCGTGAAGCGGCTTGATGCTCATAGAGAAAGACCCTCTTAAGTGATTGATTGGTCTGGAAATTATCGGCGATGTTAGCACTCGCATATGACGACTGCCAGCACAGCGCGCGGAAAAAACCCGACAGAGCGGGTGCGGGCCAGAGATTGTGCTGTGTGGGCAGCTTTCAAGGGCTGGGGCAAAAATTTTTTCGCCGGGCAGTCCAGTCCGAAGGCGTCAGGGCAGCTGACCAGAGCTGGCGAGCGGTTCGCCCGGTCGCTGCGGGCAGAGCGGGTTCAACCGGACTGCGCAATGGCTGCTGCGCCTGGCGCCACTGGCGCACTGGGCAGCAAAAGTAGTCGCCGGGTCAGCCGCACTAAAAATGGAACCAGGTTCCACCGATTGTCATGCGCACGTCTTACAGGGGTTCAGCCGACATACGTGTAAAAATGACTCGCAGAATCCAATTTCTTTTGTGAAAACATGAAGTTGCCAGATAAAACGGCGCTTCCATCGCTCATCCACTACCTCGTCCCTTTCGAGGTTCGGCACGCTGCAACTGTCTTGCGGCGACTGTGCGAGGCCAGTGGTCGCAGCGTGGGTAATAGACGGATGCCGCCTGCTTTACAGCAGAGCACGCAAGGACTATTCGGCAGTACACGCTGCCGGGATTGAGGGCCGGCAGGAATCTGCGAAAAAATTCTTTACTAACAGCAAGTTATCCCACTTTTGGCTGTTTTTTGCACGAATCCCTGCCAACCAGTGGTATTCATGGCGACGTCGAATCAGCCTTACGGGTTGATGTGCTGCAGACGTTCCCTGTGAACTGGGTGTAGCACGCTAGCAATGGCATTGCGAGCAGGGTGCCAGCGCCGACCGCTCAGGTGCGGCTTGGCCGTCCCAACGCCCCGCCACAGATAGCTGTTAGCTCTCGCAGCCCATCCGGTGCACTGCGCGTAGTGCGCGAAACCCTTCCCGCAGCAGCGAAGCCCAGATGACCCGGTGCGTAGCTGCAGCGCCAAATCAGAAACTCCCGCATCCCGCTTACCGGCGCATATCGACAATCAGAGCGTCATCCCGCATCGCCCAGAGACGCTATGAACGACTACGGCTCTTATCGCTACCTGCCTGCCGATGGTTGGTACGTCACCTATTCACAAGCTGCCGAGGCCGATGAGCCACGCGTCTTCCAGCGCGTGGCCCTATGGCGGGTGGCCCCGCATGGAACGATCGTTGGGCTGATCTCTTCGCCCGACCATAGCCAGGACGAGAGCGAATCGCAGCTTCTGAGCGCACCGCGCGGTCTAGGCGTCCACTACATCCACATTGATGATCTGACCGCAGAGGAACGCGAGCAGATCCGCCGCAGACGTTTCAATTGATCGCCTTTGCGAGGTCTAATCCCTGAGGACTCATTTGGAATCTGACGAGATGCGAACTGCGTCAATGTCTTTGCTAAGTCTTCCGCACGCGAAGACGGTCGTCGCCGACGTCGGTGCGCCTATGTCCGTTACCGCTTCCCCCTGTCGGGTGCGCGACAGCGCGGGGGCGTTCGCCGGCCTCAATGCTGCGCCGGTCAAACGCATACGCAAGACGCTGCAGTCGATCGTGGCAAAGGCAGAGCGATCATGTCACGTGCCTCTGCTGCAGATAGATGCCCAAACCTCCGATCTCGCAAGTGCGATTGCACAGGTGGATGGTGTATCGGCACAGTCGTCCAGGCAGGATGAGCAATGGGAGATGCACTGCCGTGTTGTCCTCGAATGCATGCGCGCATGCGCGGGCGAATCCTACACGGCCGATCTGGCGACGGTGGCCGACATCGGCGGGCTCCATCTTGATGCGCCGATGTCCACGCCGCGGTTGAAATTGTGGGAGGGTGCGACGGACGACGCGATCATGGTGGTGCTGGGCTTCTCCGGCACTCGCTTGGATGCGACCAACGATCTGCTGTGCGACATGAGAAGCCAGATCGCCCAGCCGCACGTCAACATATTGGACGAACGCCTTCCCACGTTGGGCAAGGTGGGCGCAGGCTGGCAGGAATGGTGGCACTCCGAAGCTCAGCTGCCGCGCGCCGAAGGAGCCATCATGAAGGACGTGCTGATACGCTACTCGAACCTGGCGCGGGACAGCGGCAAGGCATTATTGATGTCATTGACGGGACATAGCTTGGGCGCGTCAGGGGCCATGGTCGCCGGCTTCGATATCGCGCACTTTCTGCGTGCGGCCGGGGCCAGTGGCAAGGTCAGCGTGTATGCCTTCAACCCGCCACGGCTGGGGCAAGCGGGCATCGTGAGGCGCTACAGGGACAGCCTGACATCGGAGCGCAGCGCATTGCAATTCACGCTGCGCCAGTTCACTCGCACGCTGGATCCGATCCAGTCCATGCCCTTTTTCATGCATCACCCGCACTGGAATCAAGACAGGGCAGCCACTGGCGAGCGTGCCGGCAGCGCCGGCGGCGATCGCTTCGCGCAATTCGTCACCATTACAGACCAGCCGGCGAGCAGGATCAATCTGGCGGAAAACCACGAATTGACGGTGTGGGGCCCTTATTTCCTGTCCAAGATCGAGCCGGCCAAGTTGCAGCGCATCTTCTCTCCCGTGGAGGTGTCAGAAGGGACATCCGGAGACTCGCGTCTTTCCCGCAGGCAACTGTTCGTCTCCTTTAAAAATTCTCTAACAGGGTTGTAAGCCGGAAGACGGTCGGCAGGGATTCGTGTAAAAAGCTACCCAAAAGTGAGCTAACTTGCTGTCAGTACATAACTTTTTCACGTACTTGAACGGTAACCCCCCACCCGCTTTTATGGAAATGTGAGCAGGGTGCCAGCGCCAACCCCTTCGCGCTCCCAAACATGGCTTCGGTGAATCAACGACTTTCAGAGAGCTCTTCGCCAAACTTGCGTCCGCAGTCGTTGCAGGAGATCAACCATGGGACTATGCAGCTCAAAGACGTGCGTGGCAGGCTCACCTGAGCATCATGCTGCCGCTCCGCGCTTTACACACTCTCCTAACAGCCGCCCCAACTAAATTCGCGAGGGAAACATGGGCCTATGTATTACAAAACCTACTGGCAGCCAATACGGCGGAGATCCAGGATCACCCCCATCTTCCCCGAATGTTACGGCTTCTTCCTCTCATCAACCAACAGCTTCAAATGCAGGAACATTCGATGGTTTAAACGGGCGTCCGCCGAAATTTTCTCATCATCGACTGGCGAGGCGAGCTGGACAATATACGCTAAAACAAACTTCTATAGCTGACTATCAATCGGAAAGAGGACACCCTGGCAATTCAATAAAAGATCGTAGCGGATCCTTGTTTCCATGGGTTCGTGTTTCTGATCTCGATGCGGACCCGAATTATAGCTTTGAGATAGATAGTTCCACCACGGTCAAGGTAGCAGGATTCAACGATCTGACTCCTAACCATCAAGGAACACGTCACCTTTACAGCGCTGGAACAAGCCAAGTAAACATGCCAGTGGTCACCGATAATATGACTGCCTGCATTGCGGTCGCATGCGCTGCGGAAAGAATCGATCATTACACAGGCGAACGCATGCCCGGCGCGCAGGTTCGAGTATTTCATCTCCTGCCTCTTAATCACCAAGAACTCATGCCGGAAAATGTTATAGCATCCATTCGTGATTACATACATGATGTCAAGGCCAAGGGCCTGACTATGCGCGTCGCAATGTATGGCGGAGATCGAGTCGGTGATTTCTCAGTGAGCACTGCAGAGACGCTGGGATGTCTTTTTGAAAATGAAGGAATACCCGTAGAATTCAATGAGACATGCGCCAACCGAAATTCAGAAGCGCTGCTCGGGGCCGTCATTCTAAATGACAATTCAACTCAGTTCATAAAGCATCTGGTTGCTGCCTGACATGAAGTAACTGCGTTAAACTATCCTTCTTTCGTTGGTGCAACGAAGTCATAACTGTGACGGCTAACCATTGACACGGGGGATTGCCGGGCCGTCATGGGGTTCAGCCGACATACGTTTTAAAATGACTCACAAGCTGGGATTTTACCCATTGCATCAGTGAGTTAGCGGATATTTCTGGGTAATGAAACTCCACTACCAACAGCGATTTAGCTCACTTGGCTGTTTTTTACACGAATCCCTGCCGACCCTCGAGTAGGACTCACCAGTGCCTTGGTTTATCGATTGACTTGCCAGGCCTGCGAACGCGCTCGGGAAGCTGAGCTGCGGCCAGCTCACCATCCAAAATGTATTGGCGTGTCCAGTCAGCGCGGCTCGACAGCGAGACGCTTACTCTTCTGTCCGATTCACCATCGACCGGCGGCCTACGTGGCGTGACGACGCCTAGAACGATGGTCGGGAAGTCCTCGCGGATAGCCGCAAGGACTGGCTCGATATCGCTATCGTTGGAGCACACAACCAGCTGCTGATAGCGCGCCGACGCCGCATCGCGATACATGGCCAGCGCCAGGTTCACATCGGTCTGTTTCTCTTCGAGCTTCCAGACCCGAACCCGACGCGCTCGATCATACGGCTGGCCGCTGACAAACTCCGGCAGAAGGGTTCCTGCTTTGTCCCAGCTGTGTTTGCCTAATGTCGTGGTGAATCGTTGCGGGTAGGTGTGTGCTAACGCGCGCAGATACGTCGCTTGCGTTTCCGAGGCCTGCTTGTGGGTCGCAAACCTGCCCAGCGCCGGCGCTGTGAAATACCGAACTTGCAGCAGATCGGTGGCCGGATCTTGGTCGTGCAGGAGGCGATCAAACAGTGCAACGACGTCGAGCCACTTGAATGCGGTCCCACGGATGCGGCCGTAGTACAGGTTGTAGCCATCGATGTAGACAGCAGTCGCTTTGGCGGTTGTCACGAGGAGCTTCCTGCGGACATGAAAAAACCGCCTTGCGGCGGTTTTTTCTTCCTAAGCCGTTACCCAACTGAATGGGGCGACAAAGGAGGAGTGGTGAGGCTAGCCTAACGGATGCGCCCGGGCGATGCAATAGCAATTGCATACCGCCCTGACAAGCAAATGCTCTACCGCTCGGCTACGCAAAAGCCCTATCGCCTGGCAGGCGCGCCACTGCGTGGAATTCGCGGTTCTGTTTGTAGTGCTTGGCCCATTAACTGGTCGCGTGATCGCACGTGCCGCGCTGGCGCGATCGTCACCTTGACGCGTCGCATCGGCGGCAGACCTAACACAGAGCGCGCAGGGCAAGTTCCGCTGCCGGCCTGTTCCCAACGCCCCGCCTCGATGCGGGGCTTTTTTTGCCGGCGTTCGGTCAACTGGCACGGTCTGGCGCCAGGTGGCCAATCAGCAAATCGTTTTGGTACACGTGCAACAGGAGGACCGTCGCTCCACTCCTGCGTTGTTCCCCGTCAAACCGCGCCTGCGTGCGTGCGGTCGCTGCACGCTGGGCACCCCGCCAATGGCATGCGCACGCTGCATAGCAACACACACACGCTACTAGCGCCTTTTGACAGAGTTCGTCTCAATCGGAGATTAACGGGCATACAAGTACCCATATAATGGGCCGTGGCAGGCCTTTCGCCTGACCACCAATCACCTACTTACAGGAAAGCCGATATGAGAGCCGACAAACTCAGGATCATCACTAGGAATCAGGCGCATGCACGAGAACGACAGCAGCAGTAAATCGTCGCCACAGGTCAAGATCCTCGACCTGGACGATAAGGCGGTGCAGCGAGACATGAACGAACTCCCGGAGGCCATCCGGGATCGGTTCTTGGCAAGCTTAAGGATGGTGCTACTGGGATACCCCTAGTATTACGTCAGGAAAAGCTACATTCAGCAGGCGAGGGTGTGATCGAGCTGAAGATCAATGGCCGCCCCGCATATCGCTGTATGTATGCAATCGCCAAGAATGGCGATGTGGTGGTGTTACATGCAACGTCCAAGACGGCGCAAGGTCAGGACAAGCAGCTGGTGAAGACGACTGCGGAGCGGTTCAAGCGGCTGATGCGCGGTAGGTAAGAGCGGGGAAGCAGGTTAAAAAAGGCGATGTTACAGCATCGCCTTTTTTAATTTCATTTCCAGGCGCGGTTGCGCCTTGTCGTCGTCCGGGAAGTCGAACAGGTAGTCGAATGAGTAGCCGGCCCTGAACATCATTTCCAGCAGGGCATCCACCGAGAAGCGTTCGAGCTTGCAGCGCATCAGATCGCTGACGCGTGGCTGTGTCACCTTGAGATGATCGGAGGCGGTGACTTGATTCCAGCCTTTGGCGCGGATCAGCTGGATCAGGGTGATCCCCAGCTTTTCCTTGAGATTTTTCTTGTGGTACTCGGCCGGATCGGCGGAGAACAGTGTGTAGGGATTGTCTGTATTCATAGTGGGTACCTCTCCAGGGGCGACTGGAGCCTTGGGCGCGACGCGACCAGGGCAAGGAGGATTTTCAAGGTGTCTGCATCATCTTCGCTAGAGCGAAAGTGGATGGGAAATGGCTGTCGCCATCGAGTTGACGGACTATATCCGTACTTGTATCTCTTAGGCAACAAGTAGCTAGTGAGCTTGTCCACAAAAAGAGAACAAGCCGCCGCCGTGAAAGCCTTGCGCCGCAACGCTTTCCGGCAATGTGCCCCAAGGCGCCGACCAAAACGGTGTAGGAATTTCGTAACACGACGGTAGGGGAATGCAGTAGCGGCGCTACTGCGTGGAATTGGCAGTTATGTGCGCTGGCGGCCTCGCCGCAATAGTGCTTGCAGCGCGACCTTGAATGATCGAACATCAAACATCACTGTTTGATGTTCGATCATGACATCACCCGCCAAACCCCTCGCCGAGCGCATCGCCGATGCGGACGCGCTGGCCAGCCGCTGGCTGGCGGACGGCAACCAGGCCGCCGAGGCCGGCCACCGAGCCAAGGCCGAACAATGCTACGCCAAGGCCCAGCACTGGAAAGACCGCTACACCCTGCTGACCGGCCAGGGCGATCGCCCGGCACCGAAAGCATGAGCGCATCGGCCATTTCCATCACCACCCTCGCCGAGTTGGCGAGTGCCGGCGTGCTGCGTGCCGTCCAGCTCGTCGGCCAGGTCGGCGGCTACGCGGTGATGGTGCGCGTGGGCCAAACCGAAAAGTAACTGACCGGACAGCGCGGCACCCCGCGCGTGTTTGCCAGCCTAGACACCGCCGCCGCCCAGCTGCTGGCGCTGGGCGTGACGGTGTTCGAGGTGTTGCCGGCTAACTACGTGCGCGCGCCCAAGGTCTACCGACGCGGCCGCCCGGCCGCGTTGAAGGCGTTGGCCAAGATCCAGCGCGAGGGCAACCCTGCCAAGCCAGCCAAGAAGCCGGCCGGTGTGGCGGCGGTGGCCACCGCCGCCAAGATCCTGCCCAGCGATCGGGCGCAGCTGAAATTGCCCGGTCTGCCGCGCACCCGCAAGACCACCCGCACCGTGGGTGCCGGCGCATGAGCGCCACCACCAGAGGGTCGGCAGGGATTCGTGTAAAAAACAGCCAAAAGTGAGCTAACCATCTGTCAGCAAAGGGCTTTTACACGAATCCCTGCCGACCCTCGACATCGTTGGGCGTGACCAACTGTTTGGCGGCGATCAGGCGAGTTTTCGGCAACAGCAAGCCGGCAGCACCGATACCCGACAGGGTGAGGAAGGTACGACGGTCCACGGCGGTTCTCTATCGCATGGCGCGCGGCGATGCGATGCCGGACACAGGGCGGCCGTGGAACGTCGCGCCGCAGTGCGCGCATTGATCCAGATACCTATGTCCCGCTTGGACACTTCTGCGTTGCGGCACATCGAAACGTCAACCGCCGTAGCAGAACCGAGCACGACCACTGGCGAGCGCAAACCGGTTCCCGCAGGCTGCGCGAGTCGCGGCTTGCGCCACGACGGGTCAAGGGCGGCAAGCAGCCACTTTCATGCAGTACACCAGGGACATCCGATGAACCTCTCTCTTTGCACCATCGTGGCGATCGCCATTGCCGCCTGCGTGCCGCCGTGCACGGCCGTGGCCGCCGACTGGTACGTCGCACCCACCGGCAACGACGGCAATCCCGGCACCCGCGCCGCCCCCTTTGCCAGCGTGATGGCTGCGCAGGCCGCCGCGTCCGGTGGCGATACCGTTTACCTGCGCGGCGGCACCTATCGCCTGACCAGCGCCAACATCAGCGTGGTGCGGCAGCCCTACGCCGTGGTCAACGAGATCACCAAGCCCGGCATCGCCTATGTCAACGTCGCCAACGAGCGGCCGGTGTTCGACTTCTCTGCGGTGACGCCCACCGGCCTGCGCGTGGCCGCATTCCGGGTGGCCAGCAACAACTGCGTCTTTCGCGGATTCGAGGTGGTGGGTGTGCGGATCACCATTGCAGACCGCCTGACCCAGTCCGAGGCATTCCGCGTTGACCGCGGCAACGGCAACCTGTTCGAGAATCTGGCGATCCATGACGGCCAGGCGATCGGCTGGTACCTGGTTTCCGGCAACGACAACCGGGTTCACAACGTCGATGCCTATAACAACCGCGGACTAAATGCCTTCTCCGATGGAAACATCGACGGTTTCGGCGTGCACCCGACGCTTGCCGAAAGCACCGGAAACCTTATCGAAGGCAGCCGCGCATGGTTCAACAGCGACGATGGGTTCGACCTGATCAATGCTGCTGCCGCAGTCACCCTGCAACGCAACTGGTCGTTCTACAACGGGTACGACAGCGCATTCACCCCGCTGGGCAATGGCGCAGGCTTCAAGGCAGGCGGCTACGGCCGCAACGGAAGCGATTATCCCAAGCCGGTGCCGCGCCATATCGTGCGGTTCAATCTGGCAGTGGGCAATCGATCCAACGGCCTCTACGCCAATCACCACATCGGTGGGCAGGAGTGGATCAGCAATACATCGATCAAGAACGGCCGCGCCAACTACGACATGCAATCCACCTTAAGCGACAACCTCACCGACGTGCCTGGATACGACCACCATCTGGCCAATAACCTGGGATTCGGAACGCGCATCGAAATGATCAACCTGGGGTCTGCAAGTGAGAACGATATCGGCCGCAATTCGTTCAATCTTCCCTTTGTCATCAGTGCAGGCGATTTCGTCAGCCTGGACGAGCGACAGCTCATGCGTCCGCGCCAGGCCAACGGCGACCTACCCATCATCACCTTCGCCACCCTGGCACCGGGCAGCGCCTTGATCGACGCCGGCGCCGATACCGGTGAGGCCTTTAACGGACGTGCGCCGGACCTGGGGGCATTCGAGGCGCGTTGATCCGGACGATGGCGCTAGCCGCCTGGCCGGCGGTTAGCGCCATCGTGCCCGGCAGGATTAGGGGTCGGCAGGGATTCGTGTAAAAGGCCTTTACTGACAGCGAGTTAGCTCACTTTTTTGGGGGGGTGTAGGCCGGTGAACCGCCCCGGCTTCCGGCACTCCGCATGCCGTCTGGTTCGATGCGCCCATCGCCAGCGCCGCGCGACGCCTGACCGAGCTGGCCCGCGCGCATGCTGGACCGCGACCTCCACGTCTGGCGGTTTAGCGCTGGTCTCGCGCCATTTTATGAATTGTGATCGAGGACGAAGTAATGCGTTGCCCGCAGAAGTAGCACTTCTCTAACGCGGCGATTACTTCCGATTTGGTGCGCCGCAAATTTACTAAAATTTTACGGTAATTTAACTATCAAACCAGAAGAAAGACCATGAGAAAATTTAAATCGAAGTACATGCTTGGCGCCTGCATCGTTGGAAGCATCGTTAGCACGGGTGCAGCGGCGCAGGTCGCTGCAATAAACAATACTGGCCGTGCCGAGGCTATGTCTGCATGGGAAACTACGCTCAAGCACGAGGCTCCGGCTATGGAGGGCTGCTTTAGCTCGACATTTCCGGACATGGGGTGGCAGGCGGTACGCTGTGGCGCACCGCCGAAGTTGGTCATGAAGCCACGACACGTTGCCAGCGGCAACGCTCGTACCACCACCGACAACCGTGTGCTCATCACCGGCAATGGCGATGACTACGCTGCACGCACGGGCAGGCTCACCCACTCAGCCGTCGGTTCGTTCCCGAGCGTAAGCGGCGTGACCACTGGGGTAGTCCAATACTCGCTGCAAATCAATACCGACAACGACAGCAACCCCGCCGCTTGCGCGCAGTTCGGTTTTTCTTCGTGCAAGACCTGGCAACAGTACGTCTACTCCAGCGACGCCGACGAAGACTCAAGTAATGGCTTTGACCCGGTCATCTTCATTGAAAGCTGGGTATATGCGGACAGTACCTCGGAATACGATGCGGCGGGTTGCCCATCCGGCTGGGATGCTTACGAAGGCAACGCTTGCGTGATTAACAGCGAATCGGTGCGAGTGCCTCTGGTGCCAGTTTCGGGCATCGCTGGTGTCAAGCTGACCGGTTCTGCGACCTCGGGGGGCGTGGATACCGTGTCGTTTTCGGTGAACGGAAGGGCCTACAGCGTGAGTCAGCGCGCCTCTACGGTGGATATCAATAAGATCTGGCGCCTGACCGAATTCAACATCTTTGGCAACGGCGCCAGAACTCAGACGGTGTCGTTCAATCGCGGCTCGCACGTCACGGTAAACGTAGCGGTAAACGTAGCGGTAAACGATGGTACGACAAATGCCCCGACTTGCCTGGGCAATGCCGGCCAGACGTTCGAGCAGAACAACCTGACGCGCGGTAGTTGCTCCGTCTTTGGTGGCGCTTCGCCCGGCATTAGCTTTCCTCAAAGCAACTGACTATTTGCGTCTGGGGAGGTTTCGTCCTTCCCAGACGTTACTTGTTCGCCAACGGGGCGCGGTGGCCGCAGCTGCGCCAGGAGCTGTTCCAGCGTGCTCAGACGTACCGTGGCCCGCGCTGTTCCGGGACACTGTCGACTGGGATCTGATCGAGACGCACTGGAAGGACCTGATGCAGGTCGTGCTCTCGATCAAGACCGGCAAGATCGCGGCCTCGACGCTGATGCGCAAGCTGGGCAACTACAGCCGCAAGAACCGGCTGTACCAGACCTTCAAGGCGCTCGGTTCAGCCGTGCGCACCTTGTTCCTGCTGCAGTACATCTCCAACCGCGAGTTGCGCGAACAGATCACCGCCTCGACCAACAAGGTGGAGGCCTATAACGGCTTCGCAAAGTATTTCTTCTTCGGCGGGGAAGGGGTGATTGCCGACAACGACCCCGTCGAGCAGGAGAAAGCCGTCAAGTACAACGACCTAGTTTCCAATGCAGTCATCTTCTACAACGTGGTCGAACAGACCCGGATCATGAAGTCTCTGATGCGGCAGGGGTGGAAGATCACGCGGAAGGATGTGGCTTTTCTCAGCCCGTACGTGACCAGCCATGTAAAACGCTTCGGGGATTACCTGATTGATGTGGAGGCGGTCCCGGAACCGTATGAGACTGAACTGGCATTAGTCGTGTAGTTTTGTTGCGCCAAAATATCCGCTAACTCACTGATGTAATGGATGAAATCCGATCTTGTGAGCTATTTTTACACGTATGTCGGCTGAACCCCTTACAGTCGGCAACGCATTCCCCGATCACAAGGAGCTGTCGATGAGGTTGCCGTCCCGTGCTGTGTCCCTGAGCTGCATTCTTCCCCTGGCCTGTGCGTTCGCACTGGCCATCCCCACCGCCCACGCCGCGGTGTTCATCAACGAACTGCATTACGACGACGCGGGTGCCTCCGGCGACAGCGGCGAAGCCGTGGAAGTGGTGGCCACCGCCGGCGAATCGCTGAGCGGCTACCGCATCTATCTGTACAACGGCAGCGCACCGAGTGCGGCGACGGTCTATGCCAACACCGCGGTGCCGGCCGGCAGCCTGGTCAGCTGCGGCAGCCAGGTGCGCGTGGCCACGGTCAGCTACGCCAGCAATGGCGTGCAGAACGGGCCCAACGACGGTGTGGCGCTGGTCGACCCCAACGGGCAGCTGGTGCAGTTCCTCAGCTACGAAGGCGCCATCACCGGCAGCGGTGGCCCCGCCGGCGGCGTCACCAGCCAGAACCTGCCGGTCAGCGAGAGCAACAGCAGCGCGGTCGGCAGTTCGCTGCAACTCACCGGCACCGGCAGCAGCGCGGCCAACTTCAGCTGGGCCGGCTCGTCGGCGCAGACCTTTGGCGCGTGCAATCGCGGCCAGAGCTTCACCGGCAGCGGCGGTGGCGGCGAAACCGGCGCTGCACCATCGATCACCAGCACCACTCCAACCCAGGGCGCCACCAACTTCCCGGCAGCGGGCGATCTGGCGGTGGGCTTCAGCGAGGCGGTGACGCTGAGCAGCGGCGCCTTCGCGCTGAGCTGCGCCAGCTCCGGCACGGTGGCGCTGAGCTACCCGACCAGCGGTACCCGCTTCAGCCTGTCCACCAACACCGCCCTGGTGGGTGGCGAGCGCTGCACCCTGTCGATCACCGCCAGCGCCATCCGCGACGCCAGCGGGCTGAGCCCGGCCGCCAACCAGGCCATCGCCTTCACCGTGGCCACGGCCAGCGGCGGCGGCACCGGCTACTACGCGCGGGTCAACACCGCCAATGCCAGCCAGCTGCGCTGCTCGCTGCACACCGTGATCAAGGGCCACACGGTCTATCCGTACAGCGGCTCGGGCACCAGCACCTGGACCATTCTGGAAATGGCCGACGAGGATCCCAACAACAGCGGCCGGGTCCTGGACGCCTACCGCAACCGCAGCTATGCCAAGGGCAGCGACCGCGCCGGCACCGGCAGCGGGCTGACCTACAACCGCGAGCACACCTGGCCCAACTCGCTGGGCTTCGGCAGCGCCAGCGGCGACAAGGGGCTGCCGTATGCGCCCTACACCGACACCCACATGCTGTATCTGACCGACACCGGCTTCAACGCCGACCGCGGCAACAAACCCTACGCGGCCTGCACCAGCAGCTGCGGCGAGCGGGTCACCGAGGTCAACGACGGCAGTGGCGGCGGCAGCGGGCGCTATCCGGGCAACTCCAACTGGGTGCGCACGCCCGACGGCAACAGCGGCACCTTCGAAGTGTGGGGCAAGCGCAAGGGCGACATGGCGCGCGCGGTGATGTACATGGCGATCCGCTACGAGGGCGGCCTTGATGCGGCCACCGGGCAGTCCGAGCCGGACCTGGAGCTCACCGACGACCGCAGCAAGATCGTGCAGACCTCGGCCTCGCCGGCCTACATGGGGCTGTTGTCCACGCTGCTGGCCTGGCACCAGGCCGACCCGCCGGACGATGCCGAACGTGCGCGCAACCAGGTGGTCTTCAGCTTCCAGGGCAACCGCAATCCGTTCGTGGATCACCCCGAATGGGCGACGGCGAGCCTGTTCACCTCGGCCAAGCCGGCCAGCTGCCAGCTGGCCAATTGATCCAGCCCGGCCCGGCGCTTGAGGCGTCGGGCCGATGCATATTGATCCATCCTGGCCCGGTGCCCAGTGCGTCGGGCCGGTGCATGTGGTTTACCGGCCAATCGGCTTCGGATGCGGCTCGAATGTCGGCCCAGTGACATTTCCTGGCCGACGTTCCATTCGCGCCCCGGACCACCGCAGCGGTAGCGCTCCTGCGCAGCCGGTCATCGCACCGCACCTTGCCGGTCATCAGCGCCCGACTGCCAAGACGCTGCCCGCATCGATTGCCGAAAGCTGTATTGCGCGAAGTCACCGCAGCGTTCCGGAACGTGCGGTCGATCCCGCGTAAGCGGAGGATTACACTGCGCAGCTACGTGAGCGCCTCTTCCCTCCATGTGTTGTTCAGTACCTGCCCGGATGCCGACAGCGCCGATAGCATTGCGCACGCGCTGCTCAACGAGCGCCTGGCCGCCTGCGTCACCAGGTGCCCGGCGTGCAGTCGCTGTACCGCTGGAATGGGGCGATCGAGCGCAGTCAGGAAGTGCAGCTGTTGATCAAGACCTGGGAAGACCGCCTGCCTGACGCCATTGCGCGGCTGCAGGCACTGCATCCGTATGAACTGCCGGAGGCGGTCGCGGTCCAAGCCAGCGCCGGGCTGCCGGCATATCTCGATTGGGTCCGGGCCGAAACCCGCAAGGAATCCTGACGTCCATGAAGTCTCTGTCCCGCTGGATCGCCCGCTGCGCATTGCTGGCCGTACCGTTGTTCGCAGCACCGCTGGCGCTGCTGGCGCCATTGCCCGCGCAGGCCGCCGTCACCGAGGCCGACCTGCTGCCGGTGGATCAGGCATTCACGCTGAGCGCCACGGCCGATAGCCGCGACAGCATCGCCCTGAGCTGGAAGATCGCGCCGGGCTATTACCTGTATCGCCACCGCATCAGCGTCAAAACCGGGCAAGGCTTTGCCGCCGGCGAACTGGCGCTGCCGGAAGGGCAGAGCAAGCACGACGAGTTCTTCGGCCAGGTGCAGACCTACCGCAAGCAGCTGCAGGCCAAGCTGGCCGGCAAGGCCGAGCCTGCGCTGCAAACCGCCGTGTTGCAGGTGCAGTACCAGGGCTGCGCCGATGCCGGCGTGTGCTACCCGCCGCAGCGTCGCGAACTGCGCGTGAGCCTGCCCGAGGCTTCGGCGGCATCGGCCTCGCCCGCCGCCGCTGCGCCTGCCGCACAGCGCGAAAACCTGGGGTCGCTGGTGCCGCGCGCCCCGGCCGCCGCCCCGCGCCTGTTCGGCAGCCCCGGCCAGGCAGCCGGCGTAGACGCACTGCCGCTGCCGGCCGAGCAGGCCTTCACCTTCGAAGCCATCGTCGGCGACGGCAACAGCCTGTTGCTGCGCTTCACCCCGGCGCCCGGCTATTACATCTACCGCGACCGCACCTCGCTGGCACTGGAAGGCGCCGGTGGCGTGCGGACCGGGCTGCCGCGCTGGCCGCAGGGCAAGGCGCACCGCGACGAGCATTTCGGCGATGTGGTGGTGTATTTCGACCAGGCCGAAGTCACCCTGCCGCTGCTGCGCGACCACGCAGATCCGGCAAAGGTGACCCTGGTAGCGACCTTTCAGGGCTGCCAGACCGACGGCATCTGCTACCCGCCGATGACCCGCCGCGTCGCGCTGGAGTTGCCGCCCGGCACGGTGTCGCCGCAGAACCAGGCGCAGACCGCGCCGCTGATGATTTCGCCGCTGGCCGCCGGGCAGACGCCCAGCGAACCGGCGCCTGCCGCAAGGCCCGACACCAGCGCAGCCCCGGCTGCCGATGCCTCGGCCGACAACCCGCAGCGCACCCAGCCGCCACATACCGAAAAAGGCCTGCTGGCCATGCTGGTGCTGGCCCTGCTCGGCGGGTTGATCTTGAACCTGATGCCGTGCGTGCTGCCGATCCTGTCGCTGAAGGTGCTGGGCCTGGCCCACAGCGGCGAGAGCCGTAGCCATGCGCGCAGCCATGCCATCTGGTATTCGCTGGGCGTGCTGGTGTCGTTCGCCGCCATCGGCGGGCTGGTGATCGGCCTGCGTGCGGCCGGGCAAGCGGCCGGCTGGGGCTTCCAGCTGCAGCAGCCGTGGTTCGTCGCCGCACTGGCGTATCTGATGTTTGCGGTGGGCCTGAGCCTGTCGGGCGTGTTCACGCTGGGCAGCAATCTGGGCGGTATCGGCCAGTCGCTGGCATCGCGCAACGGCCCACTCGGTGATTTCTTCACCGGCGTGCTGGCCTGCGTGGTGGCAAGCCCCTGCATCGCCCCGTTCATGGGCACCGCCCTGGCGTACGCGTTCACCGCACCGGCGCTGCTGGCGATGCTGGTGTTCCTGGCGCTGGGCCTGGGGCTGGCGCTGCCGTTCCTGCTGATCGGCTTCATTCCCTCGCTGGCGCGGCGCCTGCCCACGCCCGGTGCGTGGATGGAAACGCTCAAGCAGGTGTTGGCGTTCCCGATGTATCTCACCGCGATCTGGTTGTTGTGGGTGTTGGGCAAGCAGCGCGGCGTGGATGCGCTGGCACTGATGCTGGTCGGCGCCACCCTGCTTGCGCTGGGCCTGTTCTGCTTCGAGCGCAGCCGCTGGAAGAGCCATCGCCTCGGCATGGGCCTGGCTGCGGTGATGCTGGTGCTGGCCATCGTGCCGGTGATTGCGGTCACCCGCCTCAGCCTGCCGGCCGCCACCGCCGCCGAAGGCGTGGTGACGTTCTCGCCGCAGTTGCTCGACCGCCTGCGCGCCGACAACCGCGTGGTGTTCGTCAACATGACTGCCGACTGGTGCGTGACCTGCAAGGCCAACGAAAAGAACGTGCTGAGCAGCGCCGAGTTCCGCGATGCGCTGCGCCGGGTCGATGCGGTCTACATGAAAGGCGACTGGACCAATGTCGACCCCAAGATCAGCGCCTTTCTCGACCAGCACCAGGCGGTCGGTGTGCCGTTGTACGTGGTCTACGGGCCCGGCACACCACCGGCGGTATTGCCGACCGTGCTGACCAATGCGATCACCGAGGATGCGTTGCTGCGCGCAGCGCGGTGAGCGCGGCGCCACGCACTGTGTAAGCGCTGCGTTTGGTGTGGAGTGCCGGTGCGCGCTGCCGCATGAGGTGATGTGCGCAAGTCGATAAGAGGCTGCGCAAGCGCACAGACCAACGCACGTCTGGCACGCAGGCGCGCTCGATGCCCACGCATCCGGACACGCTCAATTTTGTGAGCTCTGATCGCTGCGCGGCCGCGCGCAATCTTCGGCCGCACAGCGCGGTGCCGACTCAGCGGCCCGCGTAATACGCCGGTTGCGCGATATCGGCCAGTAATCCCAGACCGCTCGGCTGCCACCCCAACTGCTGCCGCGTTGCCTCGCTGGAGGCGGGCACATCTTCGCTGGCGAAGCCCGCGAACCAACCGAAATGCGCGGCATCGCGCGACTCCACCGGCAAGCCCAGCTTGTGCCCGATCGCTTCGGCGATCTCGCGGAATCGCACCCCGCTGTCGGCAACGGCATGGTAGGCGGCCTGACGCGTCGCACCTTCCAGCGCCAGCCGATACAGCCGGGCCGCGTCGGCAACATGCACCGCCGGCCAGCGATTGGCGCCTTCTCCGATGTAGGCCGATACGCCCGTCTCGCGCGCCAGGTCGATCAGCATCGGCACAAAGCCATGGATTTCGCCAACGCCGTGAACCGAGGACGGCAAGCGGACGGTGGCCGCACGCACGCCGCGCTCGCCGAGCCGACGCGTGGCCTCTTCCGAACGGCGCGGGTAGGACGGATCCGATGCAGGCAGATCGGCTTCGCTGGCGACCCGACCGAACGCACGCAACGCCGACAAGGTGGAGGTCACCAGCAGCGGCTTGTCGCTGCCTTGCAACGCATCGCCCAGCGTGTCGATCACCAGGCGATCCTGCGCGGCATTTTCGGTATAGCGGGAAAAATCGTGATTGAAGGCCAGATGGATCACGCCATCGGCAGCGCGCGCGGCCGTGCGCAGGCTGTCCAGATCGTCCAGCGTTGCGTGCAACACATCGGCGCCTTTCGCCTTCAACGTCTGCGCTTTTTCGGGCGACCGCGCCAGACCGAGCACGCGATGCCCGTACTGCAGCAACTCATCGACCACCGCTGTGCCCACCCAACCGGTGGCACCTGTGACGAACACTTGCATGTCAATCTCTACCGATTCAGAAGGAATCGCAATGCTATCGACGCCAGAGATACCCTTACAGTCGTGAGATTATCCCGGTATAACCAATAACAGGATCGGACCATGGCCGACGCCACTCTCAGTAGTTACCTGCGCGAGCGGCGCGAACGCCTGGACCCTGCCGCGCTGGGCTATCCCGGCGGCCGGCGGCGCACGCCCGGCCTGCGCCGGGAAGAAGTGGCGCAGCGCGCCAACATCAGCGCCACCTGGTACAGCTGGCTGGAACAGGGCCGCGGCGGCGCGCCCTCGGCAGACGTGTTGAACCGCATCGCCAAGGCCTTGCTGCTCACCGATGCCGAACGCGAGCACCTGTTCCTGCTCGGGCTGGGGCGCCTGCCCGACGTGCGCTATCACCCGCCCGCCGGCGTCACCCCGCGGCTGCAACGCGTGCTCGATGCGATGGAAACCAGCCCGGCCTTCATCCGCACGGTGAGCTGGGAGGTGGTCGCGTGGAACGCGGCGGCCGCAGCGGTGCTCACCGACTATGCAACGTTGCCGCCCGGCGAACGCAATGTGTTGCGGCTGATGTTCCTGAGCCCTGCATCGCGGGTGATGAATCTGGATTGGGAAGGCGTGGCCAGATCGCTGGTCACCGTGTTCCGCGCCGATGCAGCGCGCGCAGGGGCCAACGCCGCCATCGCCCCGCTGGTGGAAGAGTTGCGCAGCCGCAGCGAAGATTTCGCCCGCTTGTGGGAAGCCGGCGAGGTCAACGACCCCAGCGATGGCATCAAGCACATCCGCCACCCCGTCCTTGGCGAGATCGAGATGGAATATTCCTCCTTCGCAGTGGAGGGCCGCACCGATCTGATCCTGCTGGTATGCAATCCGGTCCACCAGGCCGACGCCGGCAGCATCCGCGCGTTGACCGGCGGAGTTGGGTCGCGCGGGTGAGCGATGGCGCTGAGCAGCGACGCTCCGCGCACGCAACGCCGCTGATCTCCCTGCCCGCTGCTGCCAGCCAACACGGTGCGCGGCAAACTAAACAAGCCGACGACAATTGAGCAAACGGCCGCACGGCACCAGTCGACGGGCAACGTTCAAGTGCCTACCGCGAAACTGCCACCACACAAGGCTTGTGCGGCTCAGCATAGTTAGTGGGAGACCGGCCACCATAGATGGTGGCCAGTCCTTACCTAGGAGCACCACTAACGGTCTTGAAGGCGTCGGGCGCCTAAGTCAGAGCGCCTGTGTGCATCCCAATCGAATCAATCAAACCGGATCGTGGATTAGAACCAACCACCTTCAATCGCCCCAATTTGCCGAAACACTTAATTATTTTTTCTCTTTAATATCAGCCACTTGCGAACACAAAGCGCGCGCCTCACCGTAGGCCTACCTGACCCAAGCTCTACGCCTCCCATGGCCGCTATTTCGGCGCTGCGACAAGACCTTCTCACACGCTACGGCGCTCTTCTTACCTCAGAAGAAGTCGCGCGCGTGCTCAGGTTTAAGCGCAAAGATGCGCTGATGAAGGCACGCAGAAGGGATGCGTTACCAATAGCGCTCTTCAGCATTCCGGGTCGAAAGGGTCTGTTCGCCACCTCGGCTGACGTTGCGTCATGGGTGGAGAGTAGTGGCACTCGCATCCCGAACCTAAGCTGCCTCTAGTTCGCTAACTATCTGGAGCGGAATCCGCACCAGTAGCAAATTGCAAAGCGAGCACCCGCTGCTTCCGGATGAGCTTGCACGTACGCCCTGCGCGCCGCCGAAAACTCGGGAGCGCCGCGCGCGATGAGTGGAGCGATCTGGCGCGTCCGCCGCAGACGCAAGGCCTTCTCGATTAGTGAGGGCCCGGCCGCGGGTCGGTCGATACCGGGAAGCCCCGTAGCGGAGCGTCGATCGGCCCACCGAGCGCTAGCAGACGCTCCATTGCTTGGTCGTCGCCGGCACGGCGCGAACCAGCATCCGATCGGCAAGGGCCCAGGCAGTGGCGTTACCTGCTGGTCGGCGAGAAGTTCTGAGCTCCGCGCGTCTTTCGCCACTGGATCCATGCGATCGCGGCGACGAAGAAGACGCTGCACAGGTAACTGCCTTCCGGCCCTTGCGCGCCACCGGTCAGGGTGTCGAGGCCTTGCGGGCGCAGCGCCACCAGCAGCGCCGGCAAGTGCGCATCGATGCCGGTGACGGGCAGTTCGAAGCCGGTCGCGAGCAACCAGTTCCACCCCGCGTGCCAACCCATCACGCCCCAGATATTGCCGGTCCGCAGCGCCCAGGCGCAGGCGAACAGCGAGAACAGGAACGTGCCGAGCATGACCCGGGGCGGCTGGTGCGGACTGAAATGCAGGAAGCAGAAAACGAGCGACACCATCAGCACTGCCACCGCGACATTGGTCTTGCGCGCCACCACCGACAGCATCCAGCCGCGGAAGATGACTTCCTCCACGCTCGCCTGGAACATGAAACTCAATAGCAGCAGACCGATGTGCAGCAGACTGACGGGCGACCGCCAGGCCTGCCCCAAGCCCGCCGCCTGCATGCCGCCAGCCATCCAGATCGCGACTGCGACCAGCGCGATCGTGCCGAATCCAACGGCCAGTCCGCGCAGGAAGGTTTTCAGCGCCGCCGGACCGGTCAGCCCGATACTCGCCAGCGAGCGCCCTTCGACGAAGCGTACCCAGGCGAGCACGGCCGCCAGCGTCGGCGCGAAGCCGATCCACAGCAGCGCATACAAGCCAGCGAGGCCGATCGGATCGCCGCGCGGCGTCGACCAATGCTGCGACTGCATCCACCCGTCCAGCGCGATCACCGGTACCGTGTTGAACAGGATCATCAGGATCGGCGTCAGCCAGGCCCAGGGCAGCCAGCCGCGGGCCGGATCGGGCGAATACAGGGCAACGGGGGTCATGCGGGGCTCCAGGTCGACGTGATCGCCGCTGCAAGTTGCCATCCGCGCGGGGGCGTGCCAATCCGTTTGCGACCAATCCACAGAAGCCGCCGATGAATCACCCGGATCGCCGACGAAATGGCGCTGAGTCGTCGCCCGTGGTGTCCGCTTGGGGTGGCGGTTTCATATGTTCGATGAAACACAGACAGCTGCCCAAGCAGCAGGAGTGTTGCGGATGAAGCGAAGGACAAGGATTCAGTACACCGACAGCCACCAGGCCCTGATGTGGGACCGATGGCGGCAGGGCGAGTCGTTGCACCAGATTGCGAGACTGTTCGATCGGCATCACTCGTCCGTGCGAGGGGTTCTCGCCGAGACTGGCGGGATCCGGCCGGCGGTCCGTCGACCATCCCCGCAGGCGCTTAGCCTGGTTGAGCGCGAAGACGTATCGCGGGCGCTGGTTGCCGGGCATACGATCCGCTCGATCGCATCGATGCTGGGCCGCGCTCCGTCCATGATCAGCCGGGAGATCGGGCGCAACGGAGGCATCGACCACTACCGGGCGAGCCATGCCGACCGAGCGGCCTGGGACCGGGCACACCGCCCTAAGGCTCGTCAGCTGGCGCTGCATCCCACGCTGGCGAGACGGGTGGCGGACAAGCTGCAGCAGCAGTGGTCGCCCGAACAGATCGCTGGCTGGCTCAAGCGGACTTACCCGGACGATCCGAGCTGCCAGGTCTCACACCAGACGATCTATCGCACGCTCTTCATCCAGTCGCGCGGCGCCCTGAAAAAGGAGCTGCTGGCGCATTTGCGGCGGACACGCGCGATCCGCCGGTCGCGCCACCACACCCAGAACACGGCGGACCACGGCCGCATCAGCGACACCATGTCGATCCGCGAGCGTCTGGCGTCGGTCGAGGACCGGGCCGTTCCCGGACACTGGGAAGGCAGCCTGCTCTGCGGCAGCGGGAACAGCCAGATCGCGACGTTGGTCGAGCGCAGCACGCGCTACGTGATGCTGGTGAAGGTCGATCGCAAGGACACGCAGACCGTCGTTGACGCGCTAAGCCCAGGGGGCTAACTCCTCCACCTAGCAATGTCGAGGAGCGGCCACTAGAGGGCCCTGTCACCACTAATTATGGTGAGCGCGCGTCATAGAGGGTGGGAATTCCCACCAACTATGCTGAGCCGCACAAGGCTCCGCGTGCTCGCTCCAGGGCAGATGACCCGGAAATTTCAATCATCCGTTTAAAACAAGCCTAACTTCGCCTATCTGGACAGCATCGGCCACATCGCGCAGACTTCCGACCTTTCCGCTCTCCCGGATGTCATGGCCCACCTGCTGCTGTTGCACGGTCCCAACCTCAACCTGCTCGGCACCCGCGAGCCGGAGGTCTACGGGCGCACCACACTGGCGCAGATCGATGCGGCCCTGGTGGACCGCGCGCAGGCGGCCGGGCACACGTTGGCCTGCCTGCAGTCCAACGCCGAGCACGTGCTGGTGGAGCGCATCCACGCCGCGCGCGAAGACGGCACCGCCTACATCCTGATCAACCCGGCCGCCTTCACCCACACCTCGGTGGCGCTGCGCGATGCGCTGCTGGGCGTGGGCTTGCCGTTCGTGGAAATCCATCTGTCCAATCCGCATGCGCGCGAGCCATTCCGCCACCACAGCTATCTCAGCGACAAGGCCGACGGCGTCATCAGCGGCTTCGGCGCCGACAGTTACCGGCTGGCACTGGAAGCGGTGATCGCGCGGCTGGAGCGCGACGCATGACACCCGCATTGCCGACGCCGGCGCCCGCGTCCAGGCCGACGTTCTGACCCCATTCCGCCGGCAACCGCCGGCACTCCCCACCGATTCACCTCATGAGGCCCGTATGGATCTCCGCAAAATCAAGAAACTGATCGACCTGCTCGAAGAATCCAATCTCGCCGAAATCGAGATCAAGGAAGGCGAAGAAAGCGTGCGTCTGGCGCGCGTGCCCAAGGGCACGACCGTGGTCAGCGCGCCGGTGCAGCAGTACGCACCCGCCCCGCTCGCGCAGGCCCCGGCCGCAGCCGCCATGCCGATGCAGTCGCCCACCGAAGCCTCCACCGGCGGTGCCAAGCAGGGCCCCGCCTTGCCGGAAGGCCACGTGCTGCGCGCGCCGATGGTCGGCACGTTCTACATCTCGCCGGCCCCGGACAAGCCGGCCTTCGTCACCGTCGGCCAGCAGGTCAAGGCCGGCGAAACGCTGGCGATCATCGAGGCGATGAAGATGTTCAACCCGATCGAAGCCGACATCTCCGGCACCATCGTGGCCATCCTCGGCGAGACCGGCCAGCCAGTGGAATTCGATCAGCCGTTGTTTGTGATCGGCTGATTGACGGGAATCGGGAGTGGAGAATCGGGAATCGGCAAAGCGGCCTCATGAACGCCTGGAGGCGTGGCGCGATTCCATGGCGCCTGTGGAAATGATCTATCGGTTCACCGAGGTCTTTCCCGAGCAGGAACGCTACGGCCCGACGGCGCAATTGCGCCGTGCGGCCGTCAGCGTTCCGTCGAATATTGCCGAAGGTGCGGCGCGACGTTCTACTCCCGATTACGCGCGGTTTCTCTCAATTGCGCGCGGCTCGCTCTCCGAACTGGATACACAGGTCCAGATCGCCGTACGACTGGGTTATAGCAACACCGAAGACGAAGACATCCTCGGCCAGCAGGTCGACCAGGTCTTCGCCAAGCTAACCGCATTGATGAATGCCTTACGCAAACGTGGAGCCGCACCATGATGCCCGCTTCTACCCATTCCCCATTCTCGACTCCCTATTCCCATGCTCGATAAAATCGTCATCGCCAACCGAGGTGAAATCGCGCTGCGCATCCTGCGCGCGTGCCACACGCTCGGCATCCGCACGGTCGCGGTGCATTCCACGGTCGACCGCAACCTCAAGCACGTGGCCATGGCCGACGAGTCGGTGTGTATCGGCCCGGCCGCCTCCAGCGACAGTTACCTCAACATCCCGGCGTTGATCGCCGCGGCCGAGGTGACCGATGCGCAGGCCATCCATCCCGGCTACGGCTTCCTGTCGGAGAACGCCGACTTTGCCGAGCGCGTGGAAGAATCCGGCTTCATCTTCATCGGCCCCAGGGCCGACACCATCCGCCTGATGGGCGACAAGGTGGAAGCGATCCGCGCGATGAAGGCCGCCGGTGTGCCGTGCGTGCCCGGTTCGGGCGGCCCGCTGGGCGATGACATCGTGGCCAACACCAAGGTGGCGCGTGAAATCGGCTACCCGGTGATCATCAAGGCCGCCGGCGGCGGCGGCGGGCGCGGCATGCGCGTGGTGCATTCGGAGGCCGCGTTGAAGGCCGCCATCGAAACCACCAAGTCCGAAGCCAAGGCCGCTTTCAGCAACGATCAGGTCTACATGGAGAAGTTCCTGGAAAATCCGCGTCACGTGGAAATCCAGGTGCTTGCCGATGGCCAGGGCGGTGCGATCCATCTGGGCGAGCGCGATTGCTCGATGCAGCGCCGCCACCAGAAAGTGGTGGAAGAAGCGCCGGCACCGGGCATCACCGAAGAACTGCGCAACGAGATCGGCAAGGTCTGCGTGGATGCCTGCATCCGCATCGGCTATCGCGGCGCCGGCACCTTCGAATTCCTGTTCGAAGACGGGCGTTTTTACTTTATCGAAATGAACACCCGCATCCAGGTGGAGCATCCGGTCACCGAGCGCATCACCGGCATCGATCTGGTCTGCGAGCAATTGCGCATTGCCGCCGGGCAGAAGCTCACCATCAAGCAGAGCGACATCGTGCTGCGCGGGCATGCGATCGAATGCCGCATCAATGCCGAGGACCCGGAAACCTTCATGCCCAACCCGGGCCTGATCACTGCGTTCCATCCGCCCGGTGGCCCGGGTGTGCGTGTGGATACGCACATCTACGCCGGCTACAAGGTGCCGCCCAATTACGACTCGATGATCGGCAAGCTGATCGTGCATGGCCCCGATCGCGAGACCGCGATCGCGCGCATGCGCGTGGCGCTGAGCGAGATGGTGGTGGACGGCATCAAGACCAACATCCCGCTGCAGCAGCGCATCATGCGCGACAAGGGCTTCCAGGCCGGTGGGCAGAACATCCACTATCTGGAAAAGCGCCTGGCCGAGCGCAAGAACAAGTCGATCGCGCTGGTTTGATTGCGGCAGGCAGATAACGAAAAAGCCCGGGAAACCGGGCTTTTTCGTATTTCACGCTGTTGACGCACAGACACCGCGCATCACTCACGCCGCGGCGCAGCCGGTTGCTGGCTACCCGGCACCGGCACGATGCCGCTGGACGAGGACGGGTCGACCACGGTCATGGTTTCGGTGGACCCATCCGGCCACACCACCTGGAAGGTCGCCCCGGCCGGCAATGCCGAAAACGGCATCGCGCTGTTGGCGCGATACACCGCTGCCACCTGGCTGGCGCCGTGCCGTCGCTGCTGTTCGTCGGCAGTGACCGTGGTCGACTTGACCGACAGCGGCTGGTAACGGTGATCGGCGGTATCGATCATCACGATGCCAACGGCCGCTGCCGAATACGCCACGAACAACGCGACCCAGAACCAGAACTTGGCGCCATGCGCCAACCGACGGTAATTCATGACTGCGCTCCCGGCTCGGACACCAGTGTATCGACCATCTCATCCACCCTGTCTGCTCCCTGCCGCGGCACCGCGGCGTCGAATACGAATGACACAAAATCCTGTGCGCTATCGCGCGAGCAGATGCCCGCGTTGGCGCAATAACTGGTAACCAGAGTGCTTTCGGCGCTGCAATCCAGGCCCAGCCGGCATGCAGCGACCTGCCAGGCCAGTTCGGCGAACTGATCGCCGGCCACATAGCCCTGCAGACTGTCGTCGCCATTGGCACGTGCACCCATGGCCGGGGCAAGCGCCAGATAGGCTTCCGGGTCGCGCGAGGCCAGCACGCGCTGTACCAGCGCGCGCTTGTAGGTCGGCGATGTCTGCAACGGCTCGCCCAGCGCAAGCAATGCCGCCTCGGCAGCAAGATTCCCGGCGCGCGCGGCGGCCTGACGTTGCTGCGCAACCAACTGCGGGCTCACGCCATCGCTGGGCGCAAAGCCTGCGCAACGCTGCGCCACGCGCTCGCGTGCCGCGTGCATCGCCACCACGCCGGGCGTGTGTTGCGCGGCGATCCATTCGCTGTCGGCAGCGTAGCCGGCCGGGCTGGCTGCGTACGGCGCGCAGTAGTCGTAGACCCGGCTCAAGCGCCAACCGGCCTGCGCATCGCCGGCACGCACCTGCTGCTGCAATTGCTGCGCGTAGCGATACAGATCCGTTTGCGCATCCACGGTATCGCGATAGGGCGACTGCAAGACGGTGCTGCGTTCGGCAGGCGCGTGTAGCGCTGGCGCGAACAAGCTTGCCTGCGTGCTGCTCGCCGGGGCCGCTATCGCTGCAGCGGGCGACTCGGTCGGTTGCGCACGCACATGCCACCACGCTGCCGCTGCCAGCGCGGCAGGAGCGAGCAACAACCAAAGATGGCGGGCACGAGCAAGCGGCATGAACAGCAGCGACCCTGGCGCGGGAAAGCCCCGCAGCGACGGCGCGGAGTCTAGCACCCGCCTTTCGCACGCCGCGGTGCGCAAGCGGGCGCTGCCTGCGCAAACTGCGGAAAGGGCAATGCATCGAGTGATGGTCTGCGCGCGAGTTCGAAGTGAGTGACGCGCTGCGGCGATTTGGTTGCCGATACGCAAGCGTGCGGCACGCCCTGCAGCGGGACACGCGCCGCCGAATGCACTGAAACGCCGAGCACCGCACCACCGGCGCTCGCTGCGCTGCCTCGTCGATGCCGGTGCCACGTCTCGACGTCGATCTTCAACCTCCGCATCGTCGTTGCGTACCCATTGCCCAGCCCCCCTGCGCAGCTTCGCGCAAGAGCCCGCCTGCACGAATGGTCTACGATGCACGCTTTCGAATTGCCCAACTGCCACGATGCCGTTTCTTGAACTGACCCTGCCCTGCTCCGATGCCACCCAGCCCCGTTACCAGAATGCGCTGGACGATATCGGCGCGCTGGCGGTGACGCTGCTCGACGCCAATGCCGATACCAGCAACGAGCGCGCCATTCTCGAACCCGGCGTTGGCGAAACGCCGATGTGGAACACGATTGTGCTGAACGCTCTGTTCGACGGCGACAGCGATGCGCTGGTGCTGCTCGCTGCACTGGAAGCGTTCGATCCCGGGCTGGACTGGAGCCAGGTCGGATTCCGCACGGTCGAAGACACCGATTGGGAACGCGCCTGGATGGATCAGTTCAAGCCGATGCAGTTCGGCGCGCGCACCTTCATCGTGCCGTGGAATCACGACCTGCCCGAGGCCGCACAAGCGCCCGACGCTGCGGTAGTGCGGCTGGATCCGGGCCTGGCCTTCGGCTCGGGCACGCACCAGACCACCGCGCTGTGTCTGCGCTGGCTGGACAGCCTGGCCGGCAGCGGCGAACTGCAGGGCCGCAGCGTGCTCGATTTCGGCTGCGGCTCGGGCATTCTCGCCGTCGCCGCGCTGAAGCTGGGTGCCGCCAGCGCGGTGGGTGTGGACTACGACCCGCAGGCGGTACTGGCCAGCGCCGACAATGCCGCGCGCAACGCCGTGGAGGCGCAGCTGGCGGTGTATCTGCCACAGGACGAGCCGGTGCAGACCTACCCGGTGGTGGTGGCCAATATCCTGGCCTCGGCGCTGGATACCCTGGCCGAGACCCTGGCCGCACGTGTGGCACCCGGCGGACGGATTGCACTGTCGGGCATCCTGCACGGCCAGGAAGACGAGCTGCTGCAACGTTACGCGCCCTGGTTCGAGCAACTGCGCTGCGAACGCGACGAAGACTGGATGCGCATCGACGGCATACGCCGCGCCTGACGCAGGTTTACCGCGGGGGCCGGCCGGCGCGGATCTGCGCGGTGGTCAGCGCGTCGGCAACGCTGATCGCGCGCAACCGGGTCACCGTCTGCCAACCATCGCGCTGCAGCGCTTCGTTGCGCCAGCGCCCGGCGTGTCTGGCCACGCGCACGCGGAGCAATGCATCGGCCAGCAACACCACCGCCCAGGCAATGGACGCTACCCACGCCTGGGCACCGATCAGGGCCAGGCCGCCAGCCAGGCCCACGATCAACAGGCCCAGCGCCAGCAACCGCCATTGCCGATGACGCAGCGCCCACCCGCGCGGCGCCAGTCCGGCCGACCAGTGCACGCCTTCGCGTACTGCCACCCAGTCCGCACCGCGCTGCCAGATCCGGTAACACGGCGCGCCGCGAAAGTGCGCAACAGCTGGATCCAATGGCGAATGCGCAGGCCAGGGTGCCACCTCAGGTGGTGTCGACGGTGCTGAATACCGTCGCGCTGGATCGGATTGGGGAGCGGCTGGCTCGACCATGAACACCTTCCTTGAGTTCGCTGTGATGTCGTCGTCATCGACACATGGACAGTATCGCAAACATATGGCGATATGAAAGTTATACGAACTATCTCCCGGCGCTGCTAGAGCTATATCTCCCGGCCCTGTCTGCCATTCATCGGTGCCGTGTGAGCAAGCTGTACGAGCGAGTACGCGAAGCCCGCAGCTTCACCAAGCTGACCCAGGAAGCCCTGGCCGGCGAACTGGGGGTCACCCGCAGCGCCGTCGCTCAATGGGAAATGGCCGAAGGCACCGCGCCTTCGGTAGAGAATCTGATCGGCCTGGCCAAGCGCAGCGGCATGGCGTTCGAATACCTGGCCACCGGGCGCGGCGAGCGGACATTCGGCCCGCCGGTCTCGGCGATCGCCGAAGAACCCGCCCAATACCGTCGCCTGGACGACCAGCAACGCGTGCTGCTGTCGCGCTTCGATACGCTGGCACCGCGTCAGCGTAGTGGCTTGCTCGATCTATTGCTGGCCGAGGCCAAGACGCGTCGGCGGCGGTGATGCGGGAATCGGGAATCGGGAATCGGGAATCGGGAATCGGGAATCGGGAATCGGGAATCGGGAATCGGGAATCGGGAATCGGGAATCGGGAATCGGGAAGAGCTTGCTTGTCTGCGTTTGACCAGGCAAGCCACGCCGACAAGGACCGCTGAGTGTTGACGCTGCGATTCGAGATTCGCATTGGGAGCTCGCTCTGAGCCCGCCTGGTCTGTTGGCTGCCGCGCCTTGGCGCGTGTCCGCCGCAGCCAGAGGTGTTGCGAAAATGCAGTCAACGCCACTGCTGCGCGCGCTTCATGCAAGGCACACCTGCTGAAGCACCCGGGTTCGCCCATTGGCGTGCGCGTGGTTGAATAGGGGTCTTCCCGCTGCACGTCTGCCGATGTCCGAGACTCCGCCACCGCGCCGCCCCCTGGCCACGTTCCTGCGTGCGACGCCGGCTGCCCCATCGCTGATTCCCACGCCGGCCGTGCCACCTGCCGAGCCGCCCGAGCAGCCGCTGCCATTACCGACGAGCCAGTTGCCACCCGCGCCATTGGCAGAGCCGGCCGCTGCGCCGCCGGCAGCGGTCGTTCCGCCGCCGGTGGCGCCGCTGGTGACAGCGCCGCGCATCGACACGGCACGCGCGGACACCACCACCCCACGCAGCGATGACCGCCAAACGGCAGCAGGCGACGCCAATCCGGATCCACTGGGGTGGAGCACCTCCAGCACGCGCGACGTGCCCGGCGATACCGAGGAAGACACAACGCTCGGCGCTGATGACAATCGCGATCCGGCCTCCCGCTACACCGGCACGCATCCGACTGGCGCGGTTGTCGGCAGCATCGCGGACGCAGGCCGGGAGACCGATCTCGATGCAGATGCAGATGCAGCGCAAAATCTCAAGTTCGATGTTGATCGCGATTCCGCACCCGACACCGCCGCCACCCCGACATCCGAGACCGCTCCGCAACCAGCCACCAAAGCAACCCTCAGCGATGCGGACCAAGCTGGCAACGTCGCCGCCGCACACTTCCAGCCACTCCCAGCCACAGCACAACCCGCGCCTGCCTTCGCACGCCGCAGCATCGCCCGGCCGCGTCTGCGCGCCAGCGGGCGGCAATGGGCGCTGTTGATCGGCTTGGTCGGTTTGTTAGCGCTGCAGATCGTCATCGCCGACCGCGCGCACCTGGCCGCGGACGCGCGCTGGCGGCCGCTGGTCGGCGCGGCCTGCGAGGTGCTGCGGTGCACGCTACCGGCCTGGCGCGAACCGGCCGCGCTGACGCTGCTCAACCGCGACGTGCGGCCGCTGCCGGCCAATCCCGACGTGCTGCAGATCCAGGCCAGTTTCCGTAACGACGCGCGCTGGGCGCAGGCCTGGCCGTGGCTGCAGTTGTCGCTGTCGGATGCAGACGGCCGGGTGATCGGCACGCGCGTGCTGGCGCCGCAGGAGTATCTGGGCCAACGCCCGGGCACGCAGGACACGCTCGCGCCAGGCCAGGCGGTGCAGGTGGCCTTCCGCGTGCGCGAACCGGCCGCCAGCACCGCCGCCTTCAGTTTCGATTTCCATTGAACGGACGCGACCGGCCGCCGATGGCCACACGGGCGTGGCGAGCGATGAGGTCACGCGCTAGACTCACTCCCCCTCGCCGGCCACGCATCCCGGCTTCGTGACACTGGGAAACCTCCTTTGAACGCAGCCCCCGCTCGTCCTGACACCAGTCGTGGCGCCCCGAAGTCGCCGCTGCGCGAACACGTGGCCCAGTCCGTCCGCCGTTATCTGCGCGACCTGGACGGCAGCGACGCCGATGATGTGTATGAAATCGTGCTGCGCGAGATGGAGATCCCGTTGTTCGTGGAAGTGCTCAACCACTGCGAAGGCAACCAGAGCCGCGCTGCGGCGATGCTGGGCATTCATCGGGCGACGTTGCGCAAGAAGCTGAAAGAGTACGGGCTGACCTGACGCCGGGATTAGGGATTAGGGTTTAGGGAATCGTAAGAGCGTGCTGCTTGGCTGGCCGTTAGTGCGCTCCACTTGCTCTGTTGGCGAGGGCCAAGCCGCTCTGGGCGCTGATGCATGGAGCGGCTTCTGAATGCCTCGCTCTGCCGATGCGGATCCAGCGCTGACATGTGCGTTTCACTCTTCGTGACCCGCTTCAGGGACTGGCGACGCCAGGCGGGCGTGCGGCAGTCATCTGGGTTACTGCAATGCGTGTTTGAGCAGATCAGGCCAACTGCCGCTCATCGGGCAGTTGGCCGCAGCCGTTGATCAACGCCGCCGATCGCTTGCGTGCGTTGCTTGCTCAGTGGGGTGCATGCGCGTCAGGCGCGTGATCCGCTGCGGACGCCGCCCCGCCGCCATGCTCGAGCACGATGGTGTCGATCGTGTCGAAAGGATCGTCGAATTTTTCGACCACGTTCTTGTCGTCGTCGATCTGATAGGCGGTGTCGGCCTCGACGCCCTCCTCGCCGGTCTTGGCAATGATGTTGGTATAGCGCTTGCCGTCCCAGCATCGGAAGATCAGCACCGAGTCTTCGCCACCGGTGAGGGTGGAGCCCAGGCTACCGATCAATCGGCTGTTGGCGCCCGCGGTCAGGATGCTGTTCTTTCCGGCGGTCAACTTGCTGCGGTCGCCGGCCATCAGCGTGCAATCGTCGCCTGCGGTGAGTTTGCTGCGGTCCCCGGCGGTGAGGAAGCTGTTGCTGCCGGCCAGCAACTTGCTGCGATCGCCGGCGATCTGGGTGCTGTCGGCGCCGGCGATCAGCTTGCTGCGGTCGCCTGCGGTCTGGATGCTGCCCCTGCCGGCGATCAGCGTGCTGCGCGAACCGGCCGTCTGCGAACTCAGCTTGCCAGCGATCAACATGCTGCGATGACCGGCAATCTGGGTACTTTCGTGTCCTGCGATCAACGAGCTTCCATAGCTTGCGATCTGGTTGCTGCCATAGCCAGCGGTCAGATAGCTGCGCACGCCACTGGTCAAGCTGCTGCCATAACCGGCGATCAGCGAGCTGTCCTGTCCTGCGGTCTCGGTGCTGCCGTAGCCTGCCGTCAGCGTGCTGTTGTCCAGGGCCATCAGGGTGCTGCCGTAGCCGGCGGTCAGCGTGCTGTCGCCACCGGCGGTCTGGCTGCTGCCGTAGCCGGCGATCAGCGTGCTGGAAAACCCGGCGATTTCGGTACTGCCGTAGCCGGCGGTGAGCGAGCTGTTTTCCAGCGCGGTCAGCGTGCTGCCGTAACCGGCGGTCAGGGTGCTTTCGTAACCGGCGGTCTGGGTGCTGCCATACCCCGCGATCAGGGTGCTTTCATAGCCAGCGGTGGAATTGCTGCCGTAACCGGCGGTCAGGATGCTGCCATGGCCGGCCGTTTGCGTGCTGCCGTAGCCGGTGGTGAGCCAACTGATTTCCTGCGCCGTCTGGGTGCTGCCATAACCGGCGGTCAAGGTACTTTCGTAGCCGGCCGTCTGCGTGCTGCCATAGCCGGCAATCAACGAACTCTGGAAGCTGGCGGTGGAGGTACTCCCGTAGCCGGTGATCAGCCAGCTGCTGCTCTGCGCGGTCTGGGTACTGCCGTAACCGGCCGTCAGGAAGCTGTCGTAACCGGCAGTCTGGGTACTGCCATAACCCGCGATCAGCGAGCTGTCCGGGCCGGCCATGGAGGAACTGCCGTAGCCTGCGATCAGCGAACTGCTTTCCTGCGCGGTCTGGGTGCTGCCATAGCCGGTGGTGAGAATGCTCTTGTAACCGGCAGTCTGGGTACTGCCATAGCCGGCAATCAGCGAACTGTCGTGGCCGGCGGTCGATGTACTGCCGTAACCGGTGGTGAGCGTGCTGCGCTCCTGCGCGGTCTGGGTGCTGCCGTAGCCGGCGGTGAGGATGCTTTTGAAGCCCGCCGTCTGGGTGCTGCCGTAGCCGGCGATCAGCGAACTGTCGGAGCCGGCAGTGGACGAACTGCCATAGCCGGCAGTGAGCAGGCTGCCTTCCTGCGCGGTCTGGGTGCTGCCGTAGCCGGTGGTCAGGATGCTCTTGAAGCCGGCCGTCTGGGTGCTGCCATAGCCGGCGATCAGCGAACTGTCAGAACCCGCGGTTGAGGTGCTGCCGTAACCGGCGGTGAGGTCACTGCCCTTACGTGCGGTTTGCGTGCTGCCGTAGCCGGCAGTGAGCGAGCTGTCGCCCCCGGAGGTCTGGGTGCTGCCGTAGCCGGCGATCAGCGTGCTGTCGGCACCGGCGGTCGACGTGCTGCCATAGCCGGTGGTGAGGTCGCTGCCTTTGCGCGCGGTCTGCGTGCTGCCATAGCCTGCAGTGAGCGAACTCTCCCCGCCGGAGGTCTGGGTACTTCCGTACCCTGCAATCAAGGTGCTGTCGGCGCCGGCCGTGGAGGTGCTGCCGTAGCCGGTGGTGAGGTCGCTGCCTTTGCGCGCGGTCTGCGTGCTGCCATAGCCTGCAGTGAGCGAACTCTCCCCGCCGGAGGTCTGGGTACTTCCGTACCCTGCAATCAAGGTGCTGTCGGCGCCGGCCGTGGAGGTGCTGCCGTAGCCGGTGGTCAGGTCGCTACCGCTGCGCGCCGTCTGGGTGCTGCCGTAGCCGGCGGTCAGCGAGCTGTCGCCGCCCGATGTCTGGGTGCTGCCGTAACCGGCAATCAAGGTACTGTCGGCGCCGGCCGTGGAGGTACTGCCGTAGCCGGTGGTCAGGTCGCTACCGCTGCGCGCCGTCTGGGTGCTTCCATAACCGGCAGTCAGCGAGCTTTCGCCGCCGGAGGTCTGCGTGCTGCCATAACCGGCGATCAAGGTGCTGTCGGCGCCGGCCGTGGAGGTGCTGCCGTAGCCGGTGGTGAGGTCGCTGCCCTTGCGTGCGGTTTGCGTGCTGCCATAGCCGGCGGTGAGCGAACTTTCGCCACCAGCGGTTTGCGTGCTGCCGTAGCCTGCAACCAAGGTGCTGTCGGCGCCGGCCGTGGAGGTGCTGCCATAGCCGGCGGTCAGATCGCTGCCTTTGCGCGCGGTCTGCGTGCTGCCGTAGCCGGCGGTGAGCGAACTTTCGCCGCCGGAGGTCTGGGTGCTGCCATAACCGGCAATCAAGGTGCTATCTGCACCGGCGGTTGCGGTGCTGCCATAGCCGGCGGTCAGATCGCTGCCTTTGCGCGCGGTTTGCGTACTGCCGTAGCCGGCGGTGAGCGAACTGTCCCCGCCGGAGGTCTGGGTGCTGCCATAGCCGGCGATCAGCGTGCTGTCCGCGCCAGCGGTGGAGGTGCTGCCGTAACCCGCAGTGAGGTCGCTGCCGGTGCGGGCGGTCTGGGTGCTGCCGTAGCCGGCCGTCAGCGAGCTGTCGTTGCCCGATGTCTGCGTACTGCCATAACCGGCGATCAATGAGCTATCGGCACCTGCGGTGCCCGTGCTGCCGTAGCCGGCGGTGAGATCACTGCCATCCTGCGCTGTTTGCGTGCTGCCATAGCCGGCAGTGAGCGAGCTTTCTCCGCCCGAGGTCTGGGTGCTGCCGTAACCGGCGATCAGCGAGCTATCGGTGCCCGCCGTGCTGGTGCTGCCGTAGCCTGCGGTGAGGTCGCTGCCGCTCTGCGCGGTTTGGGTGCTGCCGTAACCGGCAGTCAACGAGCTGTCGCCGCCGGAGGTTTGCGTGCTGCCATAGCCTGCGATCAGCGAGCTGTCTGCACCGGCGGTTTCGGTACTGCCGTAACCTGCGGTGAGATCGCTGCCCTGGCGCGCGGTCTGGGTGCTGCCATAGCCGGCAGTGAGCGTGCTGCCCCCGCCTGCGGTCTGGGAACTGCCATAGCCGGCCACGATGGTGCTGTCGGATCCGGCCACGCCGGTGCTGCCATAGCCGGCGATCAACTCGCTGCCGTTACCCGCAGTCTCGGTACTTCCATAGCCTGCGATCAGCTGACTCTGATCGGCGCCGGTGAGCGTGCTGCCATAGGTGGCGATTTCGCGGGTGCGCAAGATCGCATTCGAAGGCTGTGCGGCCTGTGGGTCGATGCCGCTAGCCGCTGCTGGACGTGGCGCGGTGGAATGCGTGCCGCTTTCGGCTGCTGGATGTGCCGCGGTGGAAGGCGCGCCGCTTTCAACGGCCGGCGCAGTGAACTGCGCCTGCGCTGCCTTGGGAATGAAATCCGCGGCAACGACTACAGGCAGCTCCGGCTGGGGCGGGGCGTGCTGCGCAATACCCGCAGCAATGCATTGCATGGCGCCCGCACGGTTGCCGGCGTAGACCACGTCGGCCCTGGGAAACTTGATCATTCCCTCTTCGCCCAGCCAGATGATATCGGCGGTCTCCACCATGCACACCACCCAGTGCGCATCGGCATGCATGTTCAGATGAGCATTGGTTCCCTGCCCCCACAACAAGCCGGTCAAGCCATTTTCCTGTTTGACGGTAGGCTGCCAGTGCCTGCATTCGACCGGACCGCTTTTCGGCCAGATCAATCCGCAATGATCGGACATGTTGTTCGTGCATGTGCGCAATGCCAAAACTTTTTCACGATTCATAAGATAATCTCATCTGAATTTTCTAAAACAGCCGCGCAAGCCAGGTTCATGCCATCGCCTATAGAAGGATGGGAGCGTCGCCCATGCGGGCGAAACGCATCCTCCCGCTGGCAAGGACTGCGTCGGAACGGCAATGGTGGTCGTTCGGGAACGCCCTAGGGCGCGAAGTGCGCTGGGGTGCCTTGCTTGAATCGCAGGGTCATGGATCGCCGTGACGGCAAGACGCAGCTAGGGGGGAGGGCAAGGCTGGCTCCTGCGCGGCAGCCCTTGCAGCAAGTATCGGTGGACGCCTCGCCGACAGCGTCGTTGCCTTTGAACGTTAGGGAACTCAACAGATCAGCGAGTCCAGATCGTGATTCAGGAGCACGGGGCAGATGTCGCCGCAACAGAAAACATGTTTCCGATACCGAAGCGCGAAACGCGCGTTGCACCGAGATTTCCGACTTTTTTTCTAAATATGCCAACTGGTCTTGATTATGTGATTTGGCGAATCACTCGCTTTCTAACGGACTGGCAGTCCGTCGATTTTTTACAGCGAAATATTTTCGTGATTGACTCCTGATTTATTGGTGAATTGGCTCACCAAATCAATTTAAACCCGATGGTCGAATTTCGCTTTTCGGATGTGCGCTCCGTCATTTGGCGTTTGTGACGCGGACTTTATCTCCTGCATCAGCGCGCTCCTCTTCTCTGCCGGGTCGAGCATGCGCGGCGGCTGCCGCATTTCGGCAATCCGTCAGCGCGCTGCCATGACTGACATCAGCTGCAAGCCAGCACCCGACAACACCGCAGGCGGCCGTTCGATTGCCGGTATCTCGCCGAGTGCCAGATAGCCTTGGGTGGAGCGATCGCTTCGCCGACGCATGCGTGATCGTGTCTGGCGACCGAACAACTCGACCGAGAGGCACGTGGTCGTCACCTGCTATCGCCCTGTGCCGTTGCGCTCTAGCGCCCACCAATCCTACTTCCGTAGCAGCGCCCGGAAGCTCCGCGCCAGCACACAGATCAAGGCCATCGCGAAGGTGTTGAGCCCATCGCACGCTGTCGCGGCCTACAATATCGGCTGCCCCGCAATGACATCCCCCACCGATGGCCTCTGATTTCCTGCCCGTGCGCCGGGCCCTGCTCTCCGTTTCCGACAAGACCGGCCTGGTCGATCTGGCCCGCGCGCTGGCAGCGCGTCACGTCGAGCTGCTGTCCACCGGCGGCACCGCCAAGGCGATCCGCGAGGCGGGTTTGCCGGTCACCGACGTCGCCGAGCTGACCGGGTTCCCGGAGATGATGGACGGCCGCGTCAAGACCCTGCACCCGCTGGTGCACGGCGGCCTGCTCGGCCGCGCCGGCATCGATGAAGCGGTGATGGCCGAACACGGCATCGTGCCGATCGACCTGCTGGTGCTGAACCTGTATCCGTTCGAGTCGGTGACCGCCAAGGCCGATTGCACGCTGGCCGATGCAGTGGAAAACATCGATATCGGCGGCCCGGCGATGCTGCGCTCGGCAGCGAAGAACTTCGCCCGCGTGGCGGTGGCCACCGACCCGGCGCAGTACGCCGAGTTGCTGGCCGAACTCGATGCCAACGACGGTCAATTGTCGGCGGCCAAGCGCTTTGCGTTGTCGGTGGCTGCGTTCAACCGCGTGGCGCAGTACGACGCGGCGATCAGCAACTATCTCTCGGCAGTGGCCGACAGCGCCGAAAGCGTGCCCACGCGCAGCCCGTTCCCGGCGCAGATCAATTCCAATTTCATCAAGGTGATGGACCTGCGCTACGGCGAAAACCCGCACCAGTCCGGCGCGTTCTACCGCGACCTGTATCCGGTGCCGGGCACCTTGGCCACCTTCCAGCAGTTGCAGGGCAAGGAGCTGAGCTACAACAACCTGGCCGACGCGGATGCGGCATGGGAATGCGTGCGCCAGTTCGATGCACCGGCCTGCGTGATCGTCAAGCACGCCAACCCCTGCGGCGTGGCGGTGGGCGCGGCCTGCGGCGATGCCTATGAGCTGGCCTATGCGACCGACCCGACCAGCGCCTTCGGCGGCATCCTGGCCTTCAACAAGACCCTGGATGCAGCGACGGCGAAAGCCATCCTGGACCGTCAGTTCGTCGAGGTGCTGATCGCGCCGGACTACGCGCCCGGCGCGCTCGAGTACGCGACCAAGAAAGCCAACGTGCGCGTGCTCAAGATCCCGCACGGCAACGGCCTCAACAACTACGACACCAAGCGCATCGGCTCGGGCCTGCTGATGCAGTCGTCCGACAACCGCGGCATGTCGCTGGGCGAACTGAGCGTGGTCACCCAGCGCGCGCCCAGCGATGCGGAACTGGGCGATCTGCTGTTCGCCTGGCGCGTGGCCAAGTACGTCAAATCCAACGCCATTGTCTACGCCAAGGACAGCCGCACGATTGGTGTCGGCGCCGGGCAGATGAGCCGCGTGGTGAGCGCTAAGATCGCCGCGCTCAAGGCCGAGGAAGCCAAGCTCACGGTGGCCGGCTCGGTGATGGCCTCCGATGCGTTCTTCCCGTTCCGCGACGGCATCGATGCCGCTGCCGCGGCCGGCATCAAGGCGGTGATCCAGCCCGGCGGCTCGATGCGCGATGGCGAAGTGATCGCCGCCGCCGACGAACACGGCATCGCGATGGTGTTCACCGGCGTGCGGCATTTCAGGCACTGACGTGCCGGGAATGGGGATTGGGGAATAGGGAATCGCAAGAGCGGCTCCCTTGATGCCATTCCACATCGTACGGCCTGCAGAAGCAAAGACTTTTCTATTCCCCATTCCCTATTCCCCATTTCCCAATCTCGGCACTTACATGAAAATCCTCGTCATTGGCTCCGGCGGCCGTGAACATGCGCTGGCCTGGAAGATCGCGCAGTCTGCGCAAGTGAGCGAGGTGCTGGTGGCACCCGGCAATGCCGGCACCGCCACCGAGGCCAAGTGCCGCAATGTCGCGATCAAGGTCGACGACCTGAATGGCTTGCTCGCACTGGCGCAGCGCGAAGACGTCGCGCTCACGGTGGTCGGCCCGGAAGTGCCGCTGGTGCTGGGCGTGGTCGACCGTTTCCACGCCGCCGGACTGCGCATCTTCGGGCCTACCGCCAACGCCGCGCAGCTGGAAGGCAGCAAGGCCTTCGCGAAAGATTTTCTCGCGCGTCATGGCATTCCCACCGCGTATTACGCCGTGCACACCGAGGTGGATGCAGCGCTGGCCTATGTTCGCGAGAAAGGCGCGCCGATCGTGGTCAAGGCCGATGGCCTGGCCGCCGGCAAGGGCGTGATCGTGGCGATGACGCTGGGCGAGGCCGAAGACGCGGTGCGCGACATGCTCTCGGGCAACGCCTTCGGCGATGCCGGCGCGCGCGTGGTGATCGAGGAATTCCTCGACGGCGAAGAGGCTAGCTTCATCTCGATGGTCGATGGCAAACATGCCTTGCCGATGGCCACCAGCCAGGACCACAAGCGCGTCGGCGATGGCGACACCGGCCCCAATACCGGCGGCATGGGTGCGTACTCGCCGGCCCCGGTGGTGACGCCCGAGGTACATGCACGCGTCATGCGCGAGGTGGTCGAGCCGACCGTGCAGGGCATGATCGCCGACGGCGTGCCGTTCACCGGATTTCTCTATGCCGGGCTGATGATCGACGCGCACGGCGCGCCCAAGGTGATCGAGTTCAACGTGCGCTTCGGCGACCCGGAAACCCAGCCGGTGATGCTGCGCCTGCAATCGGATCTGGTCGATCTGCTCGAGGCGGCCGTCGACGGCAAGCTCGACAGCGCGCAAGCACAGTGGGATCCGCGCCCCTCGCTGGGCGTGGTGATCGCGGCCAAGCCCTATCCGGAAACCCCGGTCACCGGCGAGGTCATCAGCGGCCTGGACGCAGTGCCGGCCAACGCCAAGGTCTTTCATGCCGGCACCACGTTGAATGCCGACGGTGAAGTGATCAGCGCCGGTGGCCGTGTGCTGTGCGTTGCCGCACTGGGCGACAGCGTGCTGGAAGCGCAGCGCAATGCCTACGCCGGCCTGCAGCCGATCCACTGGACCAACGCCTTTCATCGCAGCGATATCGGCTGGCGTGCGATCGCCCGCGAGCGCGACGCACAGGGCTGAGCACTCGCAACCACACGTTGCAAGGTCGTCAAGCGCGAACATGCCCGTGCAGTTGGCCGGACGCGCAGCTCACGCGGCTGCGCGCAGGCACGTGCGGCTGGGCTGCGGTGCAGGCACCGTCGTCGCGCAATCGGCTCCAATCCGCACAAACGCTGCCCTACTGACAAAGAATTAGCCGCCCTCCACACCGATGGCGCGTGCCTGCGGCAATAATGCCCGGGCACCTTGCCTTGCAGAGACTGTGGCCACTTCTTCCTTCGAAACCCGCCTGAGCCGCTTGTGGGCCCATGAAAAGGCCAGCTATGGCCTGCGCGTGTTCATCGCACTCGCAGTGGCGATGGGCGTGTGCTGGTACTGGCAGCAGCTCACCGCGGTGCCGGCGCTGTTCCTGGGCGCGATCGCCAGCGCCATTGCCGAGACCGACGACAACTGGCTGGGCCGCATCAAATCGGTGCTGCTCTCGCTGCTGTGTTTCGCCGCCGCTGCGGCGTCGGTGGTGCTGCTGTTTCCGTATCCGCTGACATTCGTGATCGGCATGGCGGTGGCGACGTTTTCGCTGACCCTGCTCGGCGCACTGGGCGAGCGCTATGCCTCGATCGCGCAGGCCACCGTGGCCTTGTCGATCTACGCCATGATCGGCATGGACCAGCATGGCAGCCACGATCCGCTGGTCGCCTGGCACGGTGCGGCGCTGCTGCTGATCGGCGCCACCTGGTACGGCGTGCTATCGATCCTGTGGACCCTGCTGTTCGCCAACCGCCCGGTACGCGAGCGGCTGTCGCGGCTGTTTTTCGAGCTGGGCCGCTATCTCAGGCTCAAGGCCGATCTGTTCGAACCGGTGCGGCAAAGCGACCTGCATGCGCGCCGGCTGGCGCTGGCAGAACAAAACGCCAAAGTGGTCGGTGCGCTCAACGCCGCCAAGACCGCGATCATGAGCCGCTTCGGCCGGTCGGGGCGGCCGGGCGTGCAATCGGGCCTGTATTTCCGGCTGTACTACATGGCGCAGGAATTCCACGAACGCGCCAGTTCCTCGCACTATCCCTACGAAGCGCTGACCGATGCGTTCTTCCACAGCGATGTGCTGTATCGCTGCCAGCGCCTGCTCGCGCTGCAGGGCAAGGCCTGCGCCGCATTGGGCGAGGCGATTCGGCTGCGCCAGCCGTTCGATTATGGCGACAACAGCCGTCTGGCCACCGAAGACCTGCGGCAATCGCTGGACTACCTACACGCGCGTGCCGACCCGGCACTGGCGCGCCTGCTCGGTGCGCTGGAATTGCTGGTGACCAACCTGCAGAGCATCGAACGCAAGCTGTCGGAGGCGGCGCAATCCGATTCCACCAGCGACAACCTCGATACCCGTCTGCGCGATTCATCGCCGCATACCTTGCGCGAAATGGCCGCACGCCTGGGCCAGCAACTCACGCCCGGCTCGGTGCTGTTTCGCCATGGCCTGCGTATGGCCATCGCGCTGGTGGTCGGCTACGCCATCATGCGATCCATCCATGCCGACAACGGCTACTGGATCCTGCTCACCACCGCCTTCGTGTGCCGGCCCAACTACGGCGCCACCCGCCTGCGGCTGGTGCAACGCATCGCCGGCACCTTGATCGGCCTGGTCGCCACCTGGGCGCTGATGCAGCTGTTTCCCGGCACCGAAGTGCAACTGCTGCTGGCGCTGGCCGCCGCGCTGATCTTCTTCATCACCCGCACCGATCGCTACATGCTGGCCACCGCCGGCATCACGGTGATGGCGCTGTTCTGCTTCAACCTGCTTGGCGATGGTTTCGTGCTGATCTGGCCGCGCCTGATCGACACGCTGATCGGTTGCGCGATTGCCGCGGCCGCCTCGTTCCTGATCCTGCCGGACTGGCAGGGCCGCCGCCTCAACCAGGTGATGGCCACGGTGCTGGCCAGCTGCGCGCGCTATCTCACCCAGGTGCTGGAGCAATACGCCAGCGGCATGCGCGACGACCTGCCCTACCGCATCGCGCGCCGCGACATGCACAACGCCGATGCCGCGTTGTCGGTGGCCTTGTCCAACATGCTGCGCGAGCCGGGCCGCTATCGGCGCAATCTGGACGCGGGCTTCCGCTTCCTGGCGCTGTCCAACACCTTGCTCGGCTATCTGTCCGCGCTTGGCGCGCACCGCGCCGCGCTCGATGGCGAACACGACACCAGCATCGCACAGGCCGGCGACTACCTGCAGCGCGCGCTGGGCGAAATCGCCACCGCCTTGCGCGAACGCCAGCCGCTGCCGGTGCACGACGAAAGCGAAGAAGTGGCCACCGCCGAGGCGCTGGAACAACATGCCGTGCAACTGCCGCCCAAGCAGCGCCTGGTGCGCGACCAGTTGGCGTTGACCCTGCGCTTGTTGCCCAAGCTGCGTGCTGCGGCGATGGCGGTTACCACCGCACCGGCAGACAGCACCACCCGGTTGGCGATCAACAAGGCCTAACGCGCCCTTGACGGTAGGCGCGCAGGCCTGGAACTAATGCAGCATCCATGTGGACAGCCGATGCCGGGCAATGCAATGCGATGCAAGCACAGGCCACCTCCATCCGATGGCCGCGTCGTCGCTCTATCGGCCGCACTTACTTCCACTGCTTGCGCGCCACGCTCAGCCCCACCCACCCCAACGCCGCCACAGCCAGCACCGCGCCACCGATCACCACGCCGTTCCAGCCGGCCTGCGCGTACGCCGCCGTGCCCAATGTCGAACCCACCGCGCCGCCGATGAAGTAGCAGGTGATGTAGGCCGAGGTGATGCGATTGCGCGCATTCGGATTGCGCTGATAGATCACGCTCTGGTTGGCGATATGCACGCCTTGCACCGCGATATCCAGTAGCAGCACGCCGACGATCAGCAGCGCGATCGATTGCGGTGCAAACGCCAGCAATCCCCACGACAGCAGCAACATCACCAACCCGCCCCAGCTGACCCGATCGCCATGCCCGTGATCGGACCAATGACCCGAGCGATTGGCCGCAAGCGCGCCCGCGGCACCGATCAGGCCGAACAGCCCGATCACCGCCGTGCCATAGCCATAACTTGGCCCGGACAACAAGAACGCCAGCGTGGTCCAGAACATGCTGAAGCCGGCAAAGATCAGCCCGCCCAGCACCGCACGCGAACGCAGCACCGCATCGTCGCGCAACAGGGTCAGCACCGATCCCACCAACTGCGGATACGACAGCTGCGCATTGCCCGGATGCCGCGGCAAGCCGCGCCACAGCAGCCAGGCCGTGACCAGCAATGAACCTGATGCGATCCAGTACACCGTATGCCAGCCGCCAACACCGGCCAGCACCCCGGCGGCCGTGCGCGCCAGCAAGATGCCCAGCAGCAACCCGCTCATCACCGTGCCGATCACCCGCCCGCGCTCCTTGGGCGCGGCCAGCGTGGCCGCAAACGGCACCAGAATCTGCGCCGCCACCGAGCTGGCACCGGTCACGATGGTGCCCGCCAGCAACATGCCGAAGCTGTGCGAGGCCGCGCTCACCAGCAGGCCGAGCGCGCTGAGCACGAACAGCCCGACGATCAGCACGCGCCGCTCCAGCCGGTCGCCCAGCGGCACCAGCAACAGCAGCCCCGCCGCATAGGCCAGCTGCGCGGCAGTCACCACCGCCCCGGCACTACGCACCTGGATCCCGAATGCCTGCGCCAGCGTCTCCAGCAACGGCTGCGCGTAGTAATTGCTCGCCACCGCCAGCCCGGTGGCGGCGGCCATCAGCAGCACCAGCCGGCGCGGCAATGGCGGGTGGGCAATCGGTTCGACGGTCATGGCAGATGCCTGCTGAAGGAATGGGCGCAGTGTGGGCAGCGACGCGGCATCTTTCCAATGTATTGTTTTCACCGTGTCCATCGCGTTTGGAGATCGCATGCTGACCCTGCGCCAACTGGAATTTGCCGTGGCCGTGGCCGAGGAAGGCGGCTTTACCGCCGCCGCACGCCGTTGCAACACCGTGCAATCGGCGCTCAGCCACCAGGTCGCCAAGATCGAGGAAACCCTCGGCGCGCGCCTGTTCGAACGCGGCACCCGCCAGGTGCGGCCTACCGCGGCCGGCGAGGTATTTCTTCATAACGCCCGCGAAACCTTGCGCGCGGCCGAGCGCCTGCACGAGGAAATGGCCCAGGCCCTGGGCACCGTACGCGGCCGGCTCACGCTGGGGCAGATCTCCTCGCTCACCACCGTGCAGCTGCCGACGCTGCTGCGCGCGTTTCGCAGCGCGCATGCGCGGGTGGACGTGCACCTGCGCACTGCGATGAGCGAGGCCCTGCTGCACGACCTGAGCGAAGGCCGGCTGGATGTGGCCCTGGTCGGCGTCGGCCCGCAGGTCGCGGTGCCGCAACAGCGCCTGCTGCTGCATGAGGAAGCCCTGTCCTTGATCGTGGCGTCCACCCATCGCTTCGCCACGCGCAAGCGGGTGGCGCTGGCCGAGCTGGACGACGAACCGATGGCCGGGCTGATCGCCGGCGCCGGCGTGCGCGGCATCGTCGATGCGGCCTTCGCGCAGGCCGGCCTGCGGCAGCGCCAGCAATACGAGGTCACCCATGCCGATCTGGTGCGCGAACTGGTCGCCGCCGACCTGGGCGTGGGCATCGTGCCGCAGACCATGGCCACGGCCATGCGCGGGGTGGTGACGGTCGCGCTGAAGGAGCGCTTCGGCTTTTTGACCTATGCGGTGTGGCGGCCCGATCCCACCCCGGCCGCGCGTGCCTTCATGTCGCTGCTGCGCGCCCAGGCCGCGCGACGTGCGCCATCGGCACGCGCGCCGCGCTGAGCGCAGCGGCATGCACCAGCCCACCGTGGAAGCCTGCTAGGCTGCGCGCGTTCGCAAAGGAAACTGCATGTCCGGTCACAGTCAGTTCGCCCTGCTCAGGCAGCGCCGCTTCTTGCCGTTCTTCGCCGTACAGGCGTTGGGCGCGTTCAACGACAATGTCTATCGGCAGGCCATCATCGGCCTGTTGTTCTACCTGGGCATCGATGCGGCGCAGCGCACGCTCTACACCAATCTGGCGCCGGCACTGTTCATCCTGCCGTACTTCCTGTTCTCCGCATTGGCCGGGCAGATCGCCGAGAAGCTGGAGAAGCAGAAGCTCATCGTGATCACCACCACGATGGAGATCGCGATCATGTCGCTGGCGGCGGTGGGCTTTCTCACCGAGAACATGCCGATCCTGCTGATCGCGCTGTTCTGTACCGGCCTGCAGTCCACGCTGTTCGGGCCGGTGAAGTATTCGATCCTGCCCTCGGTGCTCAAGCCCGAGGAACTTACCGGCGGCAACGGCCTGGTCGAGATGGGCACCTCGATCTCGATCCTGTGCGGCATGATCTTCGGCGGGCTGATCTTCCAGATCGCCGGCAGCCACGGCCCGGTCGCTGCGGCCACCGCAGTCATTGCCATTGCCGTCACCGGCAACCTGGTCGCGCGGCTGGTGCCCAAGGTCGATGCCGGCGCGCCCGAGCTGACCATCAACTGGAACCCCATTCCCGAATCGCGCGCCATCATGCGCCTGACCCGGCGCACGCCAGCAGTGCGCAACGCGGTGCTCGGGGTGTCGTGGTTCTGGTTCGTCGGCACCGTACTGACCGCGCAGCTGCCCACTTACGCGCAGGTCAATCTCGGTGGGCAGCAGGATCTGTACGTGTTCGCGCTGGCGCTGTTTTCGATCGGCACCGGTGTGGGTTCGCTGCTGTGCGAGCGGCTGTCCGGGCGCACCGTGGAAATCGGGTTGGTGCCGCTGGGTGCGTTCGGCATCAGCGCGTTTTTGCTGGATCTTTATTTCGCGCGTCCCGGCGTCGCGCCTACCACCGATCTGTCGATCGGCCAGTTCGTGCAGCAGCCCGGCAGCGTGCGCCTGATCGTGGATCTGGTCGGCATCGGCCTGTTCACCGGTTTGTTCGTGGTGCCGTTGTTCGCGCTGATCCAGAGCCGCACGCCCAAGGCCGAACTCTCGCGCGTGATCGCCGGGCTCAACATCCAGAACTCGTTGTTCATCGTCACCGCGGCCATCATCGGCATCGCGCTGCAGTTGCCGCAGCTGGTGCTGTTCGGGGTGCGCATTCCGCTGCCGGGCCTGAGCATTCCGCAGGTGTTCCTGGCGTTGGCGCTGGCCAATACGCTGGTGGCGCTGTGGATCTTCACCCTGGTGCCCGAGTTCCTGATGCGCTTTCTCAGCTGGGTGCTGGTGAGCGTGCTGTATCTGCTGCGCGCGCGCGACATCGACACGCACGTGCCCGATGAAGGCGCCGCGCTGCTGGTCTGCAACCACGTCAGCTACATGGACGCGCTGATCCTGTCGGCGGTGATTCCGCGCCCGGTACGCTTTGTCATGTACTACAAGATCTTCCGTATCCCGGTGATGCGCTGGATCTTCCGCACCGCCAAGGCGATTCCGATCGCGGGTGCGCGCGAAGACCCCGCGCTGATGCAGCAGGCCTTCGACCGCATCGATGCCGCGCTGGCCGACGGCGAGCTGGTGTGCATCTTCCCCGAAGGCGCGTTGACCAAGGATGGCGAGATTGCGCCGTTCAAATCGGGCGTGAAAAAGATCCTCGAGCGCCGCCAGGTGCCGGTGATTCCGATGGCGCTGCGTGGCATGTGGTCGAGCATGTGGAGCCGCCGCGACACCCGCCTTGGCCGCATGCGTGTGCCGCGCCGGATGCGCGCGCAGATCGAAGTGGCCGCAGGTGCGGCGGTGCCCGGTCGCACGGCAACGGCCGCGCTACTCGAACAGCACGTGCGGGCACTGCGTCAGGATCATCCCTGAGCCCGGCGGGTGCAGGCTTTGCGTCCGTCGCGCGCCGCGAGTAGCCTGTGCGCCATCACACGTTTTGCCGCCGCGCTCGCCTAGCGAACGCGACAGGTCGTACGGGGGAAGTCGTCGTGCTCAACATCATCGCGCCTGAGGCGTCTGCCGTCATTGGCAGCTGCCGCTCATTCCAGCGGCCGGCCATCGCATCGTTATGTGTGCGCACACCTTCGATCGTCGCCAGTGTTGCGGCACGAGCCCGATAACCCTCCCCACTCACCCATCAGTTCGCTGTCGTTTACCACCCAAGGAGCTTCACCATGAGTGCCATCCCACCGCCGATCCACCCCTCGTCCAGCGCCGCGCCCGGCCCGGTACCGAATCATTTGATCTGGGCGATCGTCTCCACCGTGCTCGGCTTCTGTCTGTGCTGCCCGGCCCTGATCAGCGGCATCGTGGCGATCGTGTTCTCCAGCAAGGTCAACGGCCTGCTCAACCAGGGCGACATCGACGGCGCACGGCGCGCCTCCAACACCGCCAAGACCTGGTGCATCGTGACCAGCGTGCTGGCCGTCATCGGTCTGCTGATCAACATCGGCATGGTCGCCACCGGCGGTATGCAGGGCTACATGGACTACATGCAGCAGTTGCAGCACATGCAGTAATGGAGTTGCGTTCACGCCATTGGCTTGGACTCGGGGCGGCCACCAGCGTGGCCGCCTTTGGCGTGAGCTTGTTGTATCGCTTCGATCCGAACGCGAGCAACAGCCCGTTCCCGCCCTGCGTGTTCCGTGCCGTGACCGGCTGCTATTGCCCCGGTTGCGGCATGACCCGCGCGCTGTACGCGCTGGTGCACTTCGATCTCCCCGGCGCCTTCGCCATGAACCCCGCCGCCGTCCTCGGCCTGTTCACCCTGCCCGGCCTGATCGCCTGGAAAGCCGGCTGGCGCGCGCGCTGGTTCGCACCGGTCGTGACCGTGATGTCCGAACCGAAATTTTGGTTGTGGGCGTTGCCGACGTATTGGGTTGCCAGGAATTTGCCTTGGTACCCGTTTACGCTTCTGGCGCCGGCTTAGACCGTAAGGATCAACTCTGTGAACTTAGAGCAAGAATCCGAGCGTGCCACCGAGCTACTAGTCGGAAAGATTGTCAAGTCTGTTAGACGTCACCGACCTGGCGAAGTCGCCATCCAGTTCGAAGATGGAAGCCGGCTCTTCGTGGACGTCAATGGCGATGCTCTTGAGCTTTCTATCACCGATTGCACGGGTGATTAACTGCCTCCAAGCGGGCTTGGTGTTACCGCACCCATCCGGCAATCACCAGCAACGCCAGCACCACCATCCACAGCAGCAGCACGCGCCAGACCAGGCTCATCGCATCGCGCACTTCCGGCAGGCGGCGCCACACCGGCACCAGCCCCGAATCGGTGTAGTCGTGCGCTTCTTCGCGCAGCTCGGCACTGACGCTGGCACGCGCTACCGCACCGAGAAAATGCGGCTCCAACGACCAGCGATTGCCGTGCGCTTGCCGCCAGGCGCGGAACACCGTGTCGAAATTGCCCACCAGCGCCATCGAGACGGTGATCAACTGCGCCACCGGCCATTCCAGCGCGGCCAGCAGCCAGCGCGCGCCGGCCAGATTGCGGGGCGGCAGCAGCACCGACAGCGGGCTTTCCACCGCCAATGCCGTGAGCCGGTACAGCACAGCTCCGAAAGGCCCCAGCAGCAAAAACCACCACAACACCGCGAACCAGCGCCGCAGGCCGTTGACCACCACCGCTTCCACCAGCGACGGCGCATCTTCGTGCACGCTGCCGCCGGCTGCCTGCAACTGCGCAATCGCATCGCGCCGCGCGCCGGGCTCGTCGGCATCGATCACCGCTTCCACATCGCGATCCAGGTCGCGCGGCCCCCAGGTCCAGGCCAGCACCGCCACACCGAACAGCAAGGCCAAAAACCCGCGCCACACATCGTCCAGCAGCCATTGCAGCAGCAGGACAACCAGCAAGGCCGGCAACAGCGCCAGCAGCACGCCATAGCGCCCCTGCCACGCACCGCGCCCGGCCGCATGACTGTCCAGCCGGCGCAACCAGTGGGCGAACCATTCAAAACGTCGCAGCCGCACCACGTGAGCAGGCACCAGGTGCCCCAGTGCGAGTGCGACGACGACAGCAACCAGGGTGGTGAACATGGGTGGGCCTCCTCAGCCGAGTCTAGCCGAGCCGATGCCAGCGCACCTGATCTGCCCGCGTTGCACTGCTCGGCCGGGCTCAACCATGCGTGCGGTGCCAGTGCTCGATCAGCGCGCGCGCGATGGAAATACGTGGTGGCAAGCCGATGCTGCCCTCGCCCGCCAATGCAGCGGTGACCTCGGCATGCGTGACCCAACGCGCGTCTTCCAGCTCGCCGGTCACCTGCGGCACCTCGGTGGCTGCAGCACGCGCAGTAAAGCCCAGCATCAACGCACCCGGAAAAGGCCATGGTTGCGCGCCCAGATAGCGGCAGTCCTGCACAAGCACGCGGGTTTCCTCGAACACCTCGCGCGCCACCGTCTGCTCCAGCGATTCGCCGGGTTCGACGAAGCCGGCAATCACCGAATACCGCCCCGGCGCCCAACTTGCCTGCCGCCCCAACAACACGCGCTCGCCATCGCTGACCGCCACGATGATGGCCGGATCCACGCGCGGGTAATGCTCGGTCCGACACTGCGTGCAGTGCGCGATGAAACCGGCACGCCGGAAGGCGATCGCCCCGCCACACACGCCGCAAAACCGCGTGCGCGACTGCCAATGCAACATCGCGCGCGCATAGGCGTAGGCAGTGGCGATGTCGGCCGGCCAATCGGCGGCGGCCTGCCGCAGATCGATGCTTTGCGGCGCCTGCACGCCGCTCTGATCGGCCGGCAAGCAAAACCAGCCGACGTCATCGCGCAGGCCCAGAAAAATCGCCGCCTCCGGCCCTTCGCCGAGCGCCGCGCCCTCCATCAGCAAGGGTTGACCCTGCGCGTCGGCGAGCGCAGCGCCCTTGGCATCGAGCAACAAGACGCGGCCCTGCGGCCACAGACGCGCCAATGCATCGGGATCGTCACGCAACAGATCGCAACGATCGAGCGGCGCGTGGGTGAAGGCACATTCGGAGGTTGAAAAGAGAGACTCGGACATCGGCGCAAGCCTGCCGATAATCGGCATCGCCTGCAACCGTCGCACACGCTCTGACGGCCTCGCTACCGGCGCGTGTTCAGACGTGGATGCCAGCAGCGCCCGCCGGTTGATTGCCGCGTGGTGACAGCAAGGCGCGCGCTGCCCGGATCGCGAGGCAGCGCGCGCAGTTGTCACGGCACTCAGGCAACGATGTCCGACTCCGCCGTCATCCTCCGCCTCGCCGCTCGCATCGGCGCGACGGCATCGCTGGGCAGGCTTGCGACAGATCCCTGACCTGCAGATCATCCGCATCCGGCAGATCGAATCGAGCCGATGACCGTCGCGTCAGCGCTGCTTGTCCCGCAACTGATGCCGCACCGCGACGATGCACGGTTCATTGGTCGTCAGATGGACGAATGCCGAGTTGTCGTTGGAGTCGCCACTGCCGATGTCGACCAGCGCTACCTGCGTGCTGCCACGACGCTTGAAGCCGGCGATCGCGGTCACCGCGTTCTTGAGCGGAATGGTCGCGTCGTTGGACGAACCGCACAGCAGCGTTGGCGTCTGCGGTTTCCAGTCCAGCAGATCGTTGCGCGCCAGATCCTTGCGGAACGGGTTGTTGGGGTTGCTGGCAACATCACGGTAGAACCCGGTCTGGAAATACGCCTTGAGCTGATCGATCCCAGGCAGCGTATCGCCAAGGACCAGATCGGTCAGGCCCAGCTTGCCGGGGAACAGCGCCTCGACCCTGGCCGCCCACGGATCCTGAAACACCTGCCCCGCGGCCAGATAGATATTGCGATAGGTGTGCTGCATCGCGACGATGGCGTAGCCGCCCAAAATGATGCCGAAGCTGCTTTCGCCTACCGCATTGCTTCCGCTCCAGCTGTCCATAAAGGTCTGCTCCAGCGCGTAAGGTCCGGAAATCGGCGCGCTGGCAACCAACTGAAATTCCTTGGACAGATGCGCCTCGATCTCCCGTTGGGTGGCCAGTGCGGCATGGCCGCCTTGCGAATACCCCGACAGCATGACCTTGCCGGACAGCGGTGTGTTCAACCGCTGCAGAACGCTGCGCGCCGCGCGTAGTGCATCGACCGTCGCACTCGCCTCGGACGCGCTATGCAGGTAGGGATGGAAGCCGTAGCTGGATTTGCCAAGTCCCAGATAATCGCTGCTGACCACGACATAGCCTTGGCTGGCCAGACGCGTCACCAGCGGGGTCGTCACCCCTGGCGTCACGGATGTCCTTGGCCTGCTCCTCATTGCGAATGGTCGCGGTCGACCGGCCCCAGCCCAGCAGCGGATAGGGCCCGCTGCAGCGCTCGCCACCCGGAATCAGCACCACGCCCGATGCGGTGGCCGGTTCGCCATTGACGCCGATCGTTGCATAGGTGAACTCGGCCACGCGCACGTTGCATTTGGGCTGTTCGGCCGCTGGCTCTGAGGCAAGCGATACGGCAATCGCATCCCGGGTGTAGCTGGTCAGAAAATTGCTGTTGAGCAAGGTGCCGCGTGCAGGCGATGCCTGGGCGCTGGGCACAAGCACCGCGCCGGCGACGCCGAGCATGGTCAACAGGCCGAACGCCGATCGGGATGTGAGTTGCAACATGCTGAGATGTTCTCTGCTGAAGGAACGGAACGGGCAACAGCGATTCACCGCACGCAGGATCGGCATCTAGCTGTCCGATCAACGCGCGGGAGCTGGCAATGTGGTCGCGACGCCATGGCGTGGGATGGGTGCTGTGTGCGGCACCCTCACGCGGCGCAATGGCGAGTGCCGCCAGCGCGCGTCAGGTCGATACAGGACGCAGGGATAAGGCGAGCATGTCGTAGCACCGGCATTGAGCATGCGGGCAGTATGGCCGCCGCCACGCGCGCGCCACCTCGCGCGCACGAAGCTTGCGCGCGCCCGGCGAAACCCGCAGCACGGAAATGTTTGCGACGCGTTAGACATGCGCTCTGCTGGCGCATCGCGCGCCACCGACACCTTAGGCGATCATCCGCGCAGTGCGTAGATCACATCATTCGGCGCTTAAAAAAACCGACCACCGCATCAGCACCACGCGCAAGCTGGAGCAAACGCGCCTGGTTTAAACGCTGAAGCTGCTACCACACCCGCAGGTGGTCTTGGCATTGGGATTGCGGATCACGAACTGCGCACCGGTCAGGCTTTCGGTGTAGTCCACTTCGGCACCCATCAGGTATTGCAGGCTCAGCGGGTCGACCAACAGCGTCACGCCATCGGTGGCCACGGACAGGTCGTCTTCGGCACGGTTCTCATCGAACTCGAAGCCATACTGGAAGCCGGAACAGCCGCCCCCCTGGATATACACACGCAATGCCAGCTCGGCATTGCCTTCTTCCTGGATCAGCTCGCGCACCTTGGCGGCGGCGGCCACGGAAAAGTTCAGTGGCCGGTCGATGGACTGGTAGTCCGGTGCCGGGGCGGCGGTGGGAAGCGAAACGAGCGTGCTCATGGCGTCAGCATGGGGGCCAGGCGGCCCCACTTCAAGCGGTGGCTGCCAAACCCCGTGCCGCGCTTCAGCCGCGCACGAGCCACTCAGGCCTCGGCGGTTTCGGCTTGCAGGGCGTTGACCGGCCCGGCGCGGCTGGCGTCCGGCGCCGGCAACGCAGCGGTTGCGCCTGCACTGGCGGCGTGGATCAACCGTCCGGTGAGCTGCGCACCGGCGCTCATTTCCACCACTTGGTAATGCACATTGCCCTCCACGCGCGCGTTGGCGGCCAGTTCGACCCGCTCGGCGGCATGCACATCGCCGGTCAGCTGGCCGTTGATGATCACCACCGGCGCGCGCACTTCACCCTCGATGCTGCCCTGCTCGGCCACCGTCAAGGTGGCGCTGGCGCCGTCTTCGGCAATGACCTTGCCCAGGATGCGGCCTTCCACATACAGCCCGCCGCTGAACATCAGGTCGCCGCGAATGATCACTTGCGGCCCGATCAAGGTGTCGACCACGGTCTGCGCACCACGGTTGGACTTGTTTCCGAACATGAGCTACTCCCCCGCGCCATTGCCGGCGACTTTCCAGTCGAATGTCTGATTGACCGGCGCCCCATCGCCGCTCAGGGAGATTTTGACACGTTGCGGAGTGAAATCCTTCGGCAGGATCACGCTGCCGTCCAATTGCTGGAAATAGCGGAACGAATACGGCTGCCCGGCGGCCTCGGGTTTCTGGTGCAGCTCGTTCCAGCTCACCGTCACCAGCTTGCCGGCGCGCACGCCTTCCACCGCAAAGCGCAGCTGCCCCTGACTGATTGCGCCGCGGTTGAGGTTCTGGGTCAGCACCACGCTGTAATTCCAGGTGCCGCCGGCCTCGGCGGTGAACTGCACCGAATGCGCGTTGAGCCCCTTGCGCTGCGCGGTGGAGCCAACCAGCCGCTCGTAGAAGGCCACATCGGCGCGCAGCGCGGCGATCTGCTCATCGCGCTCGGCCAGCGAGGCCTGCACCTCGGTATTGGCGGCGCGGCTGATCTTATCGGACATCGCCAGATTGACCTGGCGCTGCTGTAGTTGCTCGATCAGCCGTCGTTGCTGGGCCTGGCTACGCTGCGCCTGCTGCAGCGCCGCCTCGGCTTCGGCCAGACGCGGCGCGGCGGTGCGGCTGGCCATCCACCACACCCCGCCCAGCGATGCCAGCCACACCAGGGCAATCACCAACCACAGCCAGCGGCCGCTGGAACGGCTACCACCCGAGTCACGTTGGACGATCTGAACGCGTGCGGCTGGTCGCATGGGCATCGGGTCCGGACAGGCCGGCGCAGTCATGGGCGGCGTAGTGTGCCAGAGCGCCACCGACCGTCGCGCTGGCGCTGGACCGGCGGTTATCCCAAAGTTCTGCGATAGTTCTGCAATTGTTTGCAGAGATTGACGACGCCATGAACGAAGCCCACCTGTTCGTGATCGGCATCCTGCTGGCCTGGCTGGCCGGCATCCGTGTCTATCTCACCGTGTTCGGCGTCGGCCTGGCCGGCCTGCTCGGCTGGATCGAACTGCCGCCCGCCCTGCACCCGGCACAGTCCTGGTGGGTGCTCGGCACCTCGGGCGCACTGGCCGTGGCCGAATTCTTCGCCGACAAGATCCCCGGCGTGGATTCGGGCTGGGACCTGCTGCAGACGCTGGCCCGCGTGCCGGCCGGTGCGTTTCTGGCCGCCGCCACGCTGTCGCCCGATGGCGATCTGGGCACGGGCGCACTGGCGGCCGGCGCCGGCGTGGCGCTGACCAGCCACACGCTCAAGGCCGGCACCCGCGCCTTGCTCAACACCTCGCCGGAGCCGGCCAGCAACTGGATCGCATCGCTCACCGAAGACGCCGTCGCCACCACCGCACTGGCGCTGGCACTGGCGCATCCGTGGCTGGCACTGAGTGTTGCGGTGGGCTCCAGCGTGCTGGCCGCGCTGGTGGTGTGGTGGGTATGGCGCCTGCTGTGGCGGGGCATGCGTCGGCTGGTCGCACCCACGCGCCTGGCCACCACGCCGGCTGCACGCAGGTCCCCGCTATCGTGAAGTTCATCGCATAATCATCGCGACTGCAGGGAGTATCGATGGCCGCCCGAAATCCGGTTCCTTCCACCCGTGACGACACCGCCACGCGCAATCGTCTGCTGCGCGCAGAGACGCCGCCGGCCGACCATTGGCGCCGTTGGGTCGACGAGACGGCTGCTTCCGACAGCGCTGTGCCGGTGAGTGCGGCAATCATTCCCGCACCTGCGGGCGTGGCCGCGCCGGGAGTTCAGGCGCAAACGGTGACCTCGATCAGCGCTGCGCGCGCCACGCCGCCAGCACCGCCATCCGCAACGCAGGCGGCAACCCGCGAAGGCGACGGCAGCGTGGCGGCAGATGCGCCATATCGCGTGCTGATCGTCGAAGACGACCGCTCGCAAGCCTTGTTCGCACAAAGCGTGTTGCACGGTGCCGGCATGCATGCGCAGGTGGAAATGACCGCTGCCAGCGTGCCGCAGGCGATCCAGGACTACCACCCGGATCTGATCCTGATGGATCTGCACATGCCAGAGCTGGACGGCATCCGCTTGACCACCTTGATCCGCCAACAACCCGGCCAGCAGTTGCTGCCGATCGTGTTCCTGACCGGCGACCCGGATCCGGAGCGCCAGTTCGAAGTGCTCGACAGCGGCGCCGACGATTTCCTGACCAAGCCGATCCGCCCGCGCCACTTGATCGCCGCAGTGTCCAACCGCATTCGCCGCGCGCGCCAACAGGCGCTGCAACAGACCGGCGAACAGGTCAGCGTGCGCAGCAATCCGGAAACCGGCTTGCCGACGCGCAACCATGTGATGGGACTGCTCGCCGAGGCGCTGGAGCGCAAGCAGTCCGGCGGCTTGTTCTTTATCGAAATCGCCAGTGCGCTCGGCCTGCGTGAGCGCTACGGTTATGCCGCCTACGAGCGCCTGATGACCCAGGCCGGCCATCGCCTGGCCGGTGCTGCGCACCCGTATCCGCTGGCGCGCTTGAACGACAACAGCTTTTTGCTGCTGGGCGTTGACATGCCGGAAAACAGTCTGGAACAGCACGCGCTGGAGATCCGCCAGCGGCTGTCCGCCAATGCCTTCTCGGTGCGCGAAGAAGAATCCGTGCACGTGCGCTGCGCCATTGGCGTCGCACCGCTGGGACTAGGCTTCGACGACACCGGCAGCGCGCTGGAAGCGGTCGAACGCACCGCCTTGCAGGCACGCCTGCGCAGCGAGGGCGTGCAGGTCTATCTGGCCCCCAGCCAGGCCGAGCAACAGGAGCAACTGCGCCTGGTCGAAGGCCAGCTCGAACTGGCCTATCAGCCGATCGTGGCGGTGGCCGGCGGCGACACCGCGCAGTACCAGGTGCTGCTGCGGCTGCGCCAGGCCGATGGCACGCTGCTGTCGGCTGGCCAGGTGATTCCCGCCGCCGAAGCGGCCGGACGCATCGCCGATCTGGACCAGCAGGTCATGGATCACGCGCTCGGCCTGCTGCATCTGTACCAGCATGCCCATCCGCCGCTGCGCCTGTTCGTCTCGCAATCCCCGCGCACACTGGCACGCGATGCCTTCGCCGACTGGCTGCTCACGGCGCTGGTCGAACGCGGCGTGGCCGGGCAATCGCTGATCGTGGATCTGCGCCTGGACGATGCCTTGATCCACGCGGTCACCGTGCAGCAGTTCTGCGCCAAGCTGATGCCGGCCGGCGTGCAGTTCTGCCTCAGCCAGTTCGAGCCCGGCGACGAAGCCAACGCACTGCTGAGCCAATTGCCGCTGAGTTTCGTGCGCATGGCCAACCGCTTTGCCGACGCCCACGGCAATGCCACAGTGCGCGATCAACTGCGCAGCGTGATCGATATCGCCCATCAGCGCGGTTTGCTGATCATCGGCCAGCGCATCGAAGATCCGCAGGCGGCCGCAGCGATGTGGATGAGCGGCGTGGACTTCATCCAGGGCAACCTGGTGCAGACGGTCGGCAAGGAACTGGACTTCGACTTCACGAACGCGGTGCTGTGAAGTGACAGCGCGGGCAGGAGGCCTTCGCGCCTGGAGCAGCCTGGCCACGCTGGCCGCCCTTGCCGCAGCGCTGGGGGCAGGCCTGCAGTGGTCTGCCATCGATGGTCCATGGCTGGCGTTGACGGCAACGTCTGCAGCGCTCGCGGTGGTACTGGGCGTGTGCGCTGCCACAGCCGCGTATCGCAGTGCACACGCCCAGCACGCCTTGGCGCAACGCCTCGAAGAAGCCGAGGTCGCCCGCGAGCGCCTGCAGCAGGAGCTGCAACGCCAGGGCGAACTCGAACAGGAACTGCTGCGCGCCAAGCAGGCCGCCGAGGCCGCCACGCTGGCCAAGGGCGAATTCCTGGCCACCATGAGCCATGAGATCCGCACCCCGCTCAACGGCATCATTCCGATGCTGGAACTGATCTCCAGCGGCCAGCTCAGCCTGGACCAGCGCGACATGCTGCAGACCGCCACCGGCAGTTCGCTGCAGCTGCTGCGCATCGTCGACGACATCCTCGACTACTCCAAACTCGAAGCCGACAAGCTCGAACTGGAGATCACCACCTTCAACCTGCGCGAACTGCTCGACGGCGTCGTGCAGCTGTTGCAGCGCACCGCCGAAGGCCGCCAGTTGCGCATCGGTCTGGAGATCGAGCCATCGGTGCGCCTGCTGGTGCGCGGTGACCCGATCCGCCTGCGCCAGGTGCTGGGCAACCTGATCGGCAACGCAATCAAGTTCACCGAACGTGGCAGCGTGGATATCCAGCTGCGTCGTCTTGGCGAAACCCGCGCTCAGCATCTGCTGCGCTTCCAGATCCGCGACACCGGGATCGGCATTGCGCAGGACCAGCAGGCGCGTCTGTTCCGCTCCTTCGCCCAGGCCGACGCCTCCACCACCCGCCTGTACGGCGGCACCGGGCTGGGGCTGGCGATCTGCAAGCGCATCATCGACCTGATGGGCGGCCGCATCGGGGTGGAATCCGAGCCCGGGCGCGGCGCCACCTTCTGGTTCGAGATCCCGCTGCTCAAGGTCATCGGCGACCTGCAACAGAACACCGGCGCCGACGCCGCACGCGTCATGGTGATCAGTTCCGACACGCGCCTGTCGCAGCGCCTCAAGCGCCTGCTCGACGGCTGGGGCGTGTCGAATGTGCTGATGGAAACCACCCAGGAAGCGCTGGAGCGCGTGCGCCGCCACAGCGACACCGAAGGCTTCCGCTGCGTCATCGCCGACCACGACACGCTGCGCTACAGCGCCCGCGCCGTGCATCGCGCATTGGCCCAGCCCGCAGACCTGGGCGGCTCGCGCCTGATCTGGCTCTACGGCGACGAACCGGTGCCGTCCGACCTGCAGGACCACGCCACCCTGGTGCCGCGCCAGAGTCCGGACGAGACGCTGCGCTCGCTGGTGCTGCCGCCCGATCCGAAGCCGGCCCAATCGCTCACGCTGGCCTCGGCGATGATCCCCGAGCCGTTGGCGCCGCCGCTGGCCAACGCACGCGAGGTGCGCATCCTGCTGGTGGAAGACAACCCGGTGAACCTGCTGGTCGCGCAGAAGCTGCTGGCGGTGCTCGGCTTCGACGCCGACACCGCCACCGATGGCGAAGCCGCGCTAGGCAGCATGGAATCCACCCGCTACGACATGGTCTTCATGGATTGCCAGATGCCGGTACTGGACGGCTATGCCGCCACCCGGCGCTGGCGCGCGATGGAAACCGAAAGTGGCGGCCGCCCGATCCCGATCGTGGCGATGACTGCCAACGCCATGGCAGGCGATCGCGAACGCTGCCTGGCCGCCGGCATGGATGACTATCTGTCCAAGCCGGTCGCGCGCGAACAATTGGATGCCTGCCTGCAGCGCTGGCTGCCACGCCAGCCTGCGCTGCCCGGTCCGACCAGTGGCGGGGCAGCCAATGTGGATACCGAAAGCGCCAGCAACGCCGCTCAGGCGCGTGCGCTGCCGATCCTGGACAACAGCGTCATCGACGAGCTGTATGAGGTGGCGGGCGCAGACACCATCACCATCCTGCAGCTGTTCCTGGAAGACGCGCCGGGCATCATCGAACAACTGGAAACCGCAGCAGCCAATCGCGACAGCATGCAGCTGCGCGATCTGGCCCACACGCTCAAGTCGTCCAGCGCCAACGTCGGCGCCCAGGCGGTCTCCAATGCAGCACGCCGCATCGAACTGGCCGCACGCACCGGCACCGTCGAACGCCCCTCGGTCATGGTGGCGCTGGTCATCGCCGAATACGCCCGCGCCCGCCTGGCACTGCTAGGCCAGGTCGCACGCCTGCAAGCAAAGACCCACGCAGCCAGCTGAACGATCAGGAGCCTAGGCCGAGTCATACCAGCTAGCCAACAAAACGCGCCGCCCAAGAACAACCCGACAGCCGCCTCAGCAGACCTCAATCGTCCAGCTTGGTCAGCAAATAATTCGGCTCGCCAATCCGCGCCACCAGATCCAGCTGCGTCTCCAGCCAGTCGATGTGCTCTTCTTCCGACTCCAGAATGTCCACCAGCAGCTGACGGCTCACGTAGTCGTTGACGGTCTCCGCATACGCCACCGCCTCGCGCAGCACAGCCACCGCTTCGCGCTCAAGCGCCAGATCGCAACGGAACATCTCGGTCGGGTTCTCACCGATGCGCAGCTTGCCCAGCGCCTGGAAATTGGGAAGCCCCTCGAGAAACAGGATGCGGTCGGACAGCTTGTCCGCATGCTTCATCTCGTCGATGGATTCCTTGTACTCATGCTCGGCCAGTTCTTTCAGGCCCCAGTTCTTCAGCATCTTGGCGTGCAAGAAGTACTGGTTGATCGCAGTGAGTTCGTTGTAGAGCACCTTGTTGAGGTACTCGATGACTTTGGTATCGCCCTTCATGCGATGTCTCCGAGACAGTGAGCCGGCCGCACTCTAACGCGTTGGCGCGACGCATGAAGGAACGCGAATCGTGATCAGTTGCGGGACGCGTGGGGCGACCGCTGTGTGAAGCGCCGTACCGCCCTTGGCTAGGCCGACCCGGCGCTCGATCTCGAAGAAAATCGTAGACGGCGCAATCCTGGAGAGATGTTCGAGAGACGCTGGTCGGAGCTACCGGTGGTCAAAGCACGCGGCTTTGCACGCCTCAGGCTGCGCTCGCCAGCCCCAGCATGGGCAACGGCAGCGCGCGGGTCGCGTGCGCCTGGCTCAGCAGGTCGCTGGCCATCTCCAGGCACGAACCGCAGTTGGAACCACAGCCGGTGCGCATGGTCAGCTCGGCCAGGCTGGCGCAGCCACTCTGGGCCGCTTCGCGGATCTGGTGGTCGGTGACCCCATTGCAGATGCAGACGTACACGGTATCGGTCGGGTGCTGGCGATCCGGAGAGGACCGGCACTGATTGCACCGCAAACGAGAATAGGTGTCAATTCCAAACGTTAATCATTATTAATCCGCACCGTGCGAGCCCCGCTGCGCTTACGCGGACGCTTGCGTGGGCTGTCGTGCCCCGCTGCACTACTGCCTGGCAACCACGCCTCCAGCGCACGCTCGGGCATCACACCGACAGCGGCCGGCCCCGCCAGGTTCTGCGCCAGTGGCGCCAGATGGCGCAGCGCACGCGCGTAGACGCCGCGTTTGAACATCACCACATGCTCGACCGGATACCAGAAATCCACCCAGCGCCAGTGGTCGAACTCCGGGGTATCGGTCTGGTCGAGCTTGAGGTGGGATTCTTCGCCAGTGAATTGCAGCAGGAACCAGACCTGCTTCTGGCCGATGCATACCTGGCGCTCGTTGCGGCGCACCGCCCGGCTGGGCAGGCGATAGCGTAGCCATCCAGGGGTGGCGCCGAGCACGGACACATGCTCGGGCAACAACCCGGTTTCTTCGCGCAACTCGCGGTACATGGCTTCGACGGGTGTCTCATCGGTATTCATGCCACCTTGCGGAAACTGCCAGCCGTCCCTGCGCACACGTCGTGCCCAGAACACCTGACCGTCTTGCCGCATCAGCACGATGCCAACGTTTGGCCGGAAGCCGTCCGGATCGATCACGATGCGGACTCCTGAAAATCTACTGTCACCGACTCTGCCACGGCGACGGCCAGCTCACAAGCTGAAAACGAAATGCTTGACAACACACGGGCACGTAGTGAGAATTGCCGGCTCCCTAGGCTATGTAGCTCAGCCGGTTAGAGCACAGCACTCATAATGCTGGGGTCGGTGGTTCGAGTCCACCCATAGCCACCAAGGTATTCATGCGCACACTGGCATGCGATAATCTTGGCCCAACACGTTTTATTGCCCCGTCGCCAAGCGGTAAGGCACCTGACTCTGACTCAGGCATCGGTGGTTCGAATCCATCCGGGGCAGCCAAACACGAAAGGTCCGATCGAAAGATCGGGCCTTTTTTGTTGCCTGATGGTTTTGAGCCAAGCGCAGTTCCACATCCCAGAAACGACAAAAGCCCGGCATAACCGGGCTTTTGAAGCAGGCGCCCCGGCGAGCCGGGACGCCGCAAACGCGATGGATCAGCGCTTGGAGAACTGGGTAGCGCGACGGGCCTTGTGCAAACCGACCTTCTTACGCTCGACTTCGCGGGCGTCACGGGTCATGAAGCCAGCCTTGCGCAGCTCGGACTTCAGGGTTTCGTCGTATTCGACCAGCGCACGGGCGATGCCCAGACGAATCGCACCGGCCTGGCCGGTGGTGCCGCCGCCCGAAGCGGTGACCAGGATGTCGAAGCTTTCGGTGTTCTTGGTCAGCTCAAGCGGCTGACGCACGATCATGCGCGCAGTTTCGCGACCGAAGAACTTGTCCAACGGCAGGCCGTTGACCGAAATGTTGCCGGTACCCTTGCGCAGAAACACGCGAGCGGTGGAGGACTTGCGGCGACCGGTGCCGTAGTTTTGCGTGATAGCCATGATTAGATATCCAGAACTTGCGGCTGCTGAGCGGCGTGCGGATGCTCGGCACCCGAATAGACCTTGAGCTTGCGGTACATGGTGCGGCCCAGGGGACCCTTCGGCAGCATGCCCTTGACGGCGATTTCGATCACGCGCTCCGGGTGGCGCTGCAGCGCCTGCTCCAGGCTCTCGGTCTTCAAGTTACCGATGTAGCCGGTGAAGCGGTGATACTTCTTGTCTTTCAGCTTGTTGCCCGTGACCACGATCTTTTCGGCATTGATCACCACGAGGTAATCGCCAGTATCGACGTGAGGGGTATAGATCGGCTTGTGCTTACCGCGCAGGCGGCTAGCCAGTTCGGTGCAGAGACGGCCAAGCGTCTTGCCGGCGGCGTCAACGAGATACCAGTCGCGCTGGACGGTCTCGGACTTGGCGGTGAACGTAGTCATGAGGAAGCTCTTGAGTAGTCGGGCGGATTGCAGCGGCGATGACCGCTGGAACTTTGCCACGCGTTGTGAAGGCGAAACAGAAGAGGCGGGATTGTACGGGATGCCCCGTGGCGGCGCAAGTCGCCCCACCGGCCGGCGCCGGGCGGTTGGCAGCACGCCAGCCGGGGGCCAGAATCGCCGGATGACCCAGACCTCTTCATTCCGACTGCATAGCCCGCTCGACCGGCTCCTGGTCGAAGCCCAGCGCGCGCTGGACACGGTGTTCGGCAACCCGCCTGCCGAGCGACCCAACCCAGCCGCCGACACGCCCGACATCGCGCTGGAACCAGACCAACGCCGGCATGCCGCCGGGCTGATGCGCATCAACCATGTCGGCGAGGTCTGCGCGCAAGGCCTGTACTTCGGCCAGGCGGCGGTCGCCCGCGATGCCCACACCCAGCAACACTTGCTGGAAGCGGCGCAGGAAGAAACCGACCACCTGGCCTGGTGCGCCGACCGTCTGTACGAACTGGACAGCCGCCCCAGCCTGTTCAACCCGCTCTGGTACGCCGGCAGCTACGCCCTCGGCGCACTGGCCGGATTGCGCGGCGACGACTGGAGCCTGGGCTTCGTGGTCGAGACCGAGCGCCAGGTCGAAGCCCATCTGGACGAGCACCTGGAGACCCTGCCCGAGATCGACCAGCGCAGTCGCGCCATCCTGCGCGTGATGAAGATCGACGAGGCACGCCACGCCGATCAGGCCGAACAGGCCGGCGCCCGCATCCTGCCGCCGCCGATTCCCGGCGCCATGGCCCTGGCCTCCAAGCTCATGAAGACCATCGCCTACCGCTTTTAGGCGGTTCGTTTTAGGCGAGCTTCAAGCCAATCACACCGGCAACGATCAGGCCGATGCACGCCAGTCGCGGCCACGACGCGCTATCGCCGAACAACGCGATGCCAGCGATGGTGACGCCCACTGCGCCAATGCCGGTCCAGATCGCGTAACCGGTTCCCACCGGGATGGTCTTCAGTGCCTGCGTCAACAACCACAGGCTGATGGCTGCCAGGCCGACCGTCAGCACGGTCGGCCACAGGCGCGTAAAACCGTCGCTGTACTTCAGGCCCATGGCAAAGCCGATTTCGAACAGGCCGGCCAACAACAGATAGATCCAGGGCATCGCATCACTCCTCACTTGGAAAACGCACAAAAAAAAGCGACCCAGTGTTTGCACACTGGGCCGCCGTCGGCTGTGGAACGCGAGGTCATCGCGTGGCGGGCCGTCCCGCCTTGCATCTTGCGCGCGCTTGCAAACAAGCACGCAACGGGTCGAATCCTGCGCTTATTCGCTCAGGTTACGCCCATGGAACAGCTCTTCGATTTCGCGCTTCAACAGCGTTTCGATCTTCATGCGCTCCTTGAACGAGAGGTTCTTGGCGCGCTCTTCGAACAGGTACTGATCGAGATCGAAGTCCTTCAGGTGCATCTTCGTGTGGAAGATATTTTCCTGATAGACATTGACGTCGAACATCTCGTAACGCGACTTCACGTTCTTGGCCATGAAGTGCTGGATCGAGTTGATCTTGTGGTCAATGTAGTGCTTCTTGCCCTTCACATCGCGGGTGAAGCCACGGACACGGTAGTCCATGATCACGATGTCCGATTCCAGACTCTCGATCAGGTAGTTCAGCGCCTTCAACGGCGAGATCACGCCGCACGTGGCGACGTCGATATCGGCGCGGAATGTCGCGATGCCTTCCTGCGGATGCGTCTCGGGATATGTATGGACAGTGATATGACTCTTGTCCATATGAGCAACCACGGCTTCAGGGATCAACTCCTTGCCGGCCTGCTTCTTGTCGATGACGGGCTCTTCCGAGATGAGGATCGTCACCGACGCACCCTGCGGATCGTAGTCCTGACGTGCGATATTAAGGATGTTGGCGCCAATGATCTCGGCCACGTCGGTCAGGATCTGCGTCAGACGGTCCGCGTCGTACTGCTCATCGATATACTCGATGTAGCGCTGACGCTCCTCTTCGGTACGCGCGTAACAGACGTCGTAGATGTTGAAGCTCAACGCCTTGGTGAGGTTGTTGAACCCCTGTAGCCTCAGGCGAGGCAACGGCTTGACCACGTCGGTCTGTCCTTATGGAAGGCGGGAAAGGAGTCAATTATGAGCCAAAGATCCCAGCAACGAAATGCCGACGTTAAGAATGGTTTACCTTGCATGACTCATGCCGTTAAGCTTCAGGAATTACACGCGGAACTACCATGAGCCCAGGAAACACGACGGTTGTCACCACGACGGTACGTAACGCCACCCCTTATCTGGCACTGGACGCTGGCACGATTGAGCGTTTTCTGGCGCACAGCCACCGCAGGCGCTATCCGACCCGGACCGATGTGTTCCGGCCAGGAGACCCGGCCGGCACCCTCTACTACGTTGTCAGCGGTTCGGTCAGCATCATCGCCGAGGAAGATGACGATCGTGAGTTGGTGCTGGGCTACTTCGGCAGTGGCGAGTTCGTCGGCGAGATGGGGTTGTTCATCGAATCCGATACGCGCGAGGTGATCTTGCGCACCCGCACCCAATGCGAACTGGCCGAAATCAGCTACGAGCGGTTGCAGCAACTGTTCCAGACCAGTCTGTCACCGGATGCGCCACGCATCCTGTACGCGATTGGCGTTCAGCTCTCAAAGCGATTGCTCGATACCACAAGGAAAGCCAGTCGCCTGGCATTCCTGGACGTGACCGATCGCATCGTGCGTACGCTGCACGATCTGTCCAAGGAACCTGAAGCGATGAGCCATCCGCAGGGCACCCAGCTGCGCGTTTCGCGGCAGGAGTTGGCACGCCTTGTCGGTTGCTCGCGCGAAATGGCCGGCCGCGTGCTCAAGAAACTGCAAGCCGATGGTCTGTTGCATGCGCGCGGCAAGACCGTCGTGCTGTACGGCACGCGCTAAGCGCGCGCTTAGCGGTTGTGGTCGCGGTTGGTGCAACATCGCACCGACCGCAGTTTGAGCCGCGTGTCGCAAGGCATGCGGACTGATGCAGTCAGGCGCTTTCCGCTATCGATTGCCGGGCGTGTGCTGCGCATTGCCCACCATTCCCCTGTAGCCGACTGCGTGCATTGCACCCCGCTCCTTCAGCGAGCTCAAGGCCCATCGCTTACTGATCAGTACTTGAGCATCAGTCCGCCAATGTGTCTGCCGGGATTGCGCTCACTGGGCGAAGCACTTTTCCTGTCTGGACTGCACACCTGACTACGCACCGACCGCATGCCCTGCCTGAGGCGCATATGTCTCTGACAACAGGCGCTACAGCGCCTTGCCGCCGCGGTCGCGACAGCCCCAGTTGAGGATCGGTGTGCCTGCAGGCAGCACCTGACGGAACAGTGCCTCGCGATTGGCTTTGGGGTTGACCACCACCGGTGCGCGCGCGGCCTTCAACAACGGCAGATCGGCGGTGCTGTCCGAATAGGCGATGGCGATGTCGGCATAGCCGCGCTCGCGCAGCATGCGCATCTTTTCTTCGTTGTGGCAGTGGCGCCGCGCAGTGACCGCACCCAGGCGTGGGCCGACCAGGCTGCCGATCACCGGCACGTCCTGATGCGCGACGAAGCCGAGAATCGCACGTGCCAGTTCCGGCGGTGCGCCGGTGGCGACCACGACCCGATCGCCTGCGGCGCGATGGTCGGTAAACACCTTCAACGCATGCGGCAGCAAGCGCTGCCGGATCTGCGCTTCATGCTTGAGCACGTACGCATCGATGAAGCGATTGAATTCGCGCGTGCGATGCAGGCCGAAGGTGGCGATCCACACATAGCCGGAGACACCGCGCCTGCGGGTCGGCAGCATCGCCACCATCGGGCCGAGAATTGGCGAAGCCAACAAGGCCACCAGCAGACGCAACGGGTTGCGTTTGATCAGCCAGGCAAACAGATGGCTGCCGGAATCGCCGTCGTACAGCGTGTGGTCGAAATCGAAGACCACCAGCGGGGCGTCGTCGCGCGGTGCGGGATACGACTCAGTCATGCGCAAAGAATAGCTGACGCAGCGACTCGCCGGGTTCGGGCGCGCGCATGAAGGTCTCGCCGACCAGAAACGCGTTCACATCGTGGCTGCGCATCAACTGCACGTCGGCCGGAGTGACGATGCCGCTTTCGGTGACCAGAATGCGATCGCGCGGCACGGCGGCGCGCATGTCCAGCGTGGTCTGCAACGAGACCTCGAAGGTGCGCAGGTTGCGGTTGTTGATGCCCACCAGCGGCACCGGTACCTGCACGGCGCGCTCGAGCTCGTCGATGTCGTGCACTTCCACCAATACATCCAGACCGAGTTGCATGGCCAGGCCGGACAGATCGGCCAGCTGCGCGTCTTCCAGCGCCGAAACGATCAGCAGGATGCAGTCGGCACCGAGCACGCGCGCTTCGTAGACCTGATAGGGGTCGACAGTGAAATCCTTGCGCAGCACCGGCAGCGTGCAGGCCTCGCGCGCTTGCTGAAGATACGCATCGGCGCCCTGGAAGAAATCCACGTCGGTGAGTACCGACAGGCAACTGGCCCCACCGAACTCGTAACTGACGGCGATGTCGGCCGGATGAAAGTCTGGCCGGATCACGCCTTTGGACGGGCTGGCCTTCTTCACTTCGGCGATCACGGCCGGGTCGCCGGCGGCGATGCTGGCCTGCATGGCGGCAGCAAAGCCGCGTGTGAGCGGCAGGTCGGCGCAGCGCGCGACCAGCTCGGCCAGCGGCACGCGTGCACTGCGCTCGGCGATTTCTTCGGCCTTGCGGGCAAGGATGGTGTTGAGGATATCGCTCATCGTATCGGGTCCTGGCGGGCGTGCATTATCGGTCAACACGGCCGCAACTGAGCTGGCCGCACGCCAGTGCACAGCATGCCAGCGGCACCGTGACGATGCCGGCCAGCGGTTGCCGCTTTCTCGGGGCAGGCCACACCGGCGTGGTGACATCGCAAATGTGGAGGGTGCGGACAATGCATGGATCAGGACTGCGCAGCAGCCTGACGGGTGAAGGCGACATAGGCATCCAGTTTGGCGCGCGCCGAGCCATCGGCCAGCACCGCACGCGCGCGCACCACGCCGGCGGCGATGCTGTCGGTCACGCCGGCCACATACAGGGCCGCGCCGGCGTTGAGCGCCACGATGTCCAGCGCCGGGCCGGGCACGTTGTCCAGCACCTGCAGCAGCATCGTGCGCGATTGCGCGGCATCGGCCACCTTGAGGTTGCGGCTGGCCGACATGGCGATGCCGAAATCCTCCGGATGCACTTCGTATTCGCGCACCTGGCCATCGCGCAGCTCGCCGACCAAGGTGCCGGCACCGAGCGAGAGTTCGTCCATGCCATCGCGGCCCCACACCACCAGCGCGCGCTCGGCGCCGAGCTCCTGCAGCACGCGCGCCTGGATGCCGACCAGATCCGGATGGAACACGCCCATCAGGATGTTCGGCGAACCCGCCGGGTTGGTGAGCGGGCCGAGGATATTGAAGATGGTGCGCACGCCCATTTCGCGACGTACCGGAGCCACCATCTTCATGGCCGGGTGATGCACCGGTGCGTACATGAAGCCGATGCCGGTCTGCGCCAGCGAGGCGGCGACCTGTTCGGGCTGCAGTTCGATCACTGCGCCCAACGCCTCCAGCGCGTCGGCACTGCCGGACTTGGACGAGACGCTGCGGTTGCCGTGCTTGGCGACCTTGGCACCACCGGCGGCAGCCACGAACATCGCGCAGGTGGAGATGTTGAAGGTGTGCGAGCCATCGCCGCCGGTGCCGACGATATCCACCATGTGCTGGCGGTCGCTCACTTCCACGCGGCGCGAGAACTCGCGCATCACCGTGGCTGCACCGGCGATTTCGCCGATGGTCTCCTTCTTGACCCGCAGCCCGGTGAGGATGGCGGCAACCATCATGTCGGAGACCTCGCCGCGCATGATCTGCCGCATCAACTCGACCATTTCGTCGTGAAAGATCTCGCGGTGTTCGATGGTGCGTTGCAGGGCTTCTTGCGGCGTGATGGGCATGGGCGAGAGGACTGTGGAAAGCGTGGGAGAAGTACGAGAGGACTGTGGATCGATCAGGCGTGGAGAGACATGCCAGCGTCGGTGCAATGCCATGCAGCGACGTTGCAGGCGACGCTCATTGGCCGGGACGCCGCATGCGGAAACGCGCCTGGGCCTGCACTTCGAAATAATCGGCGGCACCGCCGGCGCGCAGGATCGTCTGCACGGCAGCGGGATCGTAGATGCCGTCCTGCAGCGCCGCGTGCGCCAGATGCACACCCACCACTTCACCCAGTACCAGCCAGGTTTCGATGGCCTGCCCGCTTGCGCTCTGCAGCGGCAGCAACTGGCTGAGCCGACATTCGAAACTCACCGGGCTTGCCGCCACACGCGGCGCATCAATCAGGCGCGAAGCCGCCATCTGCAAGCCGGCCAGTGCGAACTCGTCCACCTCCGAGGGCACCATCGCCGCGCTGGCATTCATGGCCTCGGCCAACGGACGCGTGGCCAGGTTCCAGGTGAATTCGCCGGTGGCTTCGATGTTGCGCAGGCTGTCCTTGCGACCGATGCTGGCAAAGCCGACGATCGGCGGCACGTAGTTGAAGGCGTTGAAGAAGCTGTAAGGCGCCAGATTGGCGATGCCCTCGGCGCTGCGCGACCCGATCCAGCCGATCGGCCGTGGGCCGACGATGGCGTTGAACGGATCGTGCGGCAGCCCGTGGCCATGGCTTGGTTCGTAGAAGTGGACGTTGTCGCCAGTGGTGCTCATCGTGATCCGGATGCAGGCGTTGAAGAAACGAAACGGCGAACCATCTCTGCCATGCAGGACAGATGATTGCGGGCATCGCACGCATGGGCCGCTGGTGCATCGACGTCGCTGAAGACTGCATCGACAACTGCTGTACAGGCGCCGGCAACGTGCGCAGTGCGCATTTCGGTCAGCGCTCCAGGAAGTTTTTCAGCAAGGTATGACCGTGCTGGGTCAGGATCGATTCGGGATGGAACTGCACGCCTTCGACCGGAAACTGGCGATGGCGCAGGCCCATGATCTCTTCCACCGAGCCATCCGGATTCTCGGTCCAGGCGGTGACTTCCAGCGCTTCGGGCAAGGTGGTCTTGTCCACCACCAGCGAGTGGTAGCGCGTGGCCTCGTAGCTGTCCGGCAGGCCGGCGAACACGCCCTTGCCCTGGTGGCGGATCGGCGAGGTCTTGCCATGCATGATGTTGCCGGCGCGGATCACATCGCCGCCATAGACCTGACCGATGCTCTGGTGGCCCAGACAGACGCCCAGGATCGGCGTGGTCTGGCCCAGCTGCTCGATCAGCTGCAGCGAGACACCGGCCTCGTTGGGCGTGCGCGGACCGGGCGAGATCACGATGCGCTCCGGCTTGAGCGCGGCGATCTGATCGACGCTCATCGCATCGTTGCGCACCACCGTGACCTCCGCGCCCAGGGCCTGCAGGTACTGCACGAGGTTGTAGGTGAAGCTGTCGTAGTTATCGAGCATGAGCAACATGTCAGGCCTATCTGATTGTTTTTAAACGGGATATACCCCGAAACCGTCCATTGATACCCGCCCTGACACCCTCGAACCTGTGTGGTACCCAAGCGACTGGGAAGCGAGCAACACCAAAGCATATCTTCGCACGGGCCCGCTGCTGCGTTCCCGGGCGATTCGCTTCCCCGCTCATAGGTGAGTTCCCGCCACGCGCCCAGCGCGGCAGGCAGCCGGCCTTGATACGCCGATGCAGACCAGATCGTCACTCAAGCCCCGCCGTCTGACGCCCGCCTCCCAATGCACCTCCCTGCTTCGTGAAACCACCACGTCGCAGGGCGGCGCTGGGGCGACACAAGGTGTCAGGCCACCAATGCGAGCGCTGGTTTTCCATTGATGCTGCGTGAGCTTCTCTCGACACTCTCCACCAATGCGGTTGCTTGATCTTCGAGTGCACGGGCGGACGATGCCATGGTGTCAACCAGCACTGAATTCTGTTGCGTCGCTGCGTCCATCTGGGCAATGGTTTGATTGATCTGCTCGATCCCGGCACTTTGCTCGTGGCTGGCGGCCGCGATCTCACCCATGATGTCGTTGACTTGTTTCACCGACGCCAGCAGCTCCTCCATGGCTTTGCCCGCCACGTTGACCTGCTCCGCCCCCTGCCCCACCTTCGCACCGGAATCGGCGATCAGATCGCGAATCTCCTTTGCAGCCGTGGTGCAGCGCTGAGCGAGGCTGCGCACTTCGGAGGCCACCACCGCAAACCCGCGCCCCTGCTCTCCCGCACGCGCCGCTTCCACGGCTGCATTCAAGGCGAGGATATTGGTCTGGAACGCGATGCCGTCGATGACAGTGATGATTTCCCCAATCTTCCGCGACGACGTCTGGATCGCTGACATCGTGCTGACGACACCATTGACCAATTGCCCACCACGCAGTGCCGTCTCTGCAGCGCTACTGGCAAGCGCATTGGCCTGGCGCGCTCCGTCAGCATTCTTGCGCACGATGCTGGTCATCTCTTCCATGGAGCTTGCGGTCTCCTCGAGCGCGGCTGCCTGCTGCTCGGTGCGCCGCGACAGGTCATCGTTGCTGCGCACGATGTCTCCTGCTGCGTTGCTGAGTGTGTTTGCCACTTCGCCCAGCTGACGTCCGGCCTCCACATCCATCAACGCGCCCACCGCGCGCAGGGGGGTGCCGTCTGCCGCACGTTTGGTCAGGCCGCGTGCCCGGAACCATCGATACTGGCCGTTCTTGAGCTGCAGGCGGTACTCGATATCGAAGTTGGTGCGGCCACTGCGGTCGTTCAAATGGGCCGCGAAGGCGTTCAACGACCGCGTCTTGTCTTCCGGATGAAGCCGCGACGCCCAGCTGTCCAATACATTGGGAAATTCTTGCTCGGACTCAAAGCCCAGCAAGTGACGGAACTGCTGTGACCACCAGAACTCGTTGCTGGGATTGATCGGGTCACCCGCGATGACGCTCATGTCCCACAAGCCATCGCTCAGCATCTGCGAGCCGAGCTCAAAGCGCGTCAGTGTGATGTCGAGAAACTGCTCTCGGTCACGGCGCTCGGTGATGTCGGTGAGCGCACCCGCCACCCGAAGCGGCAAGCCTTGCGCGTCGCGCTCGGTGGTGCCGAATGCACGGAACCAGCGGTATTGGCCCGACTTCAGACGCAGGCGGTTCTCGACGTCATAAGGGGTCCGGCCACTGCTGTCCGCAAGATGCGCCGCGAAGGCGTCTAGCGTTGGCTGCTTGTCATCCGGGTGCAGGCAGGCAACCCAGCTGTCCAGCACATTCGGAAACTCCTGCTCGGAGGAGAAGCCCAACAGAGCACGCATCTGGGGCGACCACCACACCGGGCTGTCAGGATGCGTGGGGTCTCCATCGATGACGCCGATATCCCAAAGGCCGTCTGTGGTGCTGTTGGCAACCAGTTCAAAGCGTCCTTCCAGTTGACGCAGTGCAGCCGCCGCATCAGCCGCCTGGATTTTCGCCAGGTCACGCTCCTGTTGGGCGGCACACAAGCGCTCTGCCATCTTCTTGAGAAGCAGGGCGGGACCGTTGCCCGGCCACTGCGCGGTGCCCCCCTGCAACGTGGCTTCAATCGCCTTGGTCAACGCCTCGACCTTGTGACCGTCGGAGAAAAACATGGCGACCTCTGCCGTTTGGTTAGGAACTGGCGCTAACGGCAGTGATCCGCATTTCTTGAGGCCAGAATTGGGTAAGGGCGATGCGGCTGCTCTGCCGTTCAGGTAAACCATCACCTTCCATGCAGCGCGTCGCTGTCACGGCATCAGCGAAAGATTGCGTGGGCCGTTCCATAGAGAAGCCTTACCCACCAGGCACAACGCCTGTCTTGGCCAGGGAATGCGTTGAAGCCGTCCGATCTTGCGCTGCCGCTCATCGGCGACATCGAGACGTTGATTCGTGCCGCTGCGCTGGCGCCAACACCATTTCGCATCCAACGATGCTGCCAGGTTGGCGGCAAGGCTACAAAGAGCGTGACGTCATCCGCCGTTGGCGCAACGCCGCGCGTTCGGTCATTCGATCCTCCTCTGCTCTTGTCCGGTGATTCCCATGCAGCTGTCGTTCCAACGCCCTGCGTCGTCCTCGATCGCGCTGTTGGCCGTGCTGGCAACCCTGACCGGCTGCGGCAAGCCGGACACACCAGCGCCGCCTGCACAGACCAAACCGGCGGCCACCCCTGCCGCCAGCGCCGGCATTGCCTGGCGCGAGGGCGACGTTGATGGCGCCTTCGCCGAGGCCAAGGCAAGCGGCAAGCGGCAAGCCGCTCATGCTGTATTGGGGCGCCGTCTGGTGCCCACCGTGCAACCAGCTTCAGGCCACCTTGTTCAAGGATCCCGCCTTTATTGAATTGACGCGCAAATTTGTGGCGGTGCATTTAAATGGGGACCTTGCAGATGCCCAGAAGTGGGGCGATCAATTCAACGTCAAGGCATATCCAACCATCATCGTGCTGCGCCCGGATCGCAGCCTGATCACACGCCTGGCCGGCTACAGCGACAATGCCCGCCTGGCCGACGCCTTGCAGGTGGCGGCCACACAGACCATGACCTTGGAGCAGTTGCTCGACCGGGCGTTGAAGACCCCGAAGGAATTGCGCGCAGACGACTGGACCTTGCTGGCCGGCTACGAGTGGTGGGGCATGGCGCGCGAGCCGTCGAAAACGCGCAGTGCAAGCGATGTGCTTGCGCATTTGGCCGCCTCGGCACCGCAGCCTGCGCTGCAGCGCAGGTTCGCGCTGCTGGCGCTGTCCATTGCAACAACGCCACCGGTTGCCAGCCCGGCGCACCTGGCATTGCTCAAGGCCGTTTTGGCCGATCCGTCGGAGGTGCGCGCAAACCGCACCGAGCTGAGTCGTTTTGCCCCACGCCTGGTGATGGCATCCACCAGCGACCCAGGCGAGCGCGCGGCGCTGTCCTTGGCGCTGAATCAGGCGCTGGACAAGGTTTATGCCGACGCCACCCTGCCGATCGTGGACCGGGTGATCACCGCCTCCACGCAGATCGAACTCGCTCGCCTGGCACAGGGCCAGACCCCGGACAGCAAGCCACAGACGCCACAACCGCCGCTGCCGGCAGCGGTGCTCGACACCGTTCGCCAGCGCGTGCAATGGGCGGTGCAGACGGCCAAGACCGATGAAGAACGACAGTCCGTCATCACCGGAGCCGCGGGGCTAGTGGACGATACAGGCGATACCGCCGGTGCAGAACAACTGCTGCTGGGCGAACTGACACGTAGCAAGACGCCCTATCACTACATGCAGTTCCTCGCCGATCTGGCCGAAGAACGCAACGATCCCAAGACAGCGCTGACGTGGTTGAAAAAGTCCTACGAAGGTTCCCAAGGCCCCGTAATGCGCGTGGAGTCGGCGCTGCGGTATGCCAATGGGGTGATCCGGCTCAGCCCCCAGGACACCGCTGCCATCGAATCTGCCACTGCACAGGTGATCGGCGAGTTGGCAGGCCAGCCGGATCGATACGGTCGGCGTAACCTTCAAAACCTCAAGGCGCTTGGTACTTCGCTCAAGACCTGGAGCACGCAGCATCATCGGGAAGGCAGCGCGGTGCTGGCGCGGCTGCAGCAGAAAATGCAGGCCAGTTGCGACAGCAAGAACACCAGCGGGTGCAGCAGCTGGCTGAGCTGAAAGGAAAACGCCCGGCCGAATGGCCGGGCGTTATGTAATGTGCATCGATTGGACCTCCACCGACCAGCTTCACAACCTCATCCCCAAATCGCTGCCTGAGCTGGCTGGGCTGCTTGCCCGAACCAGGCCGCGTCTCAAGTGTGGTCGCCGCTGCGCGCACGACGCTGTCTTCGGTTAGGCGAAGACACACCCAACAGCAGGCACATTTCATCCGCACAACGACTGACATATTCCGTTGGGGAATGATCATTTCGCAACTGAAGCGTCGCGCGTCTCCGGCTTGATGGCATTTTCGAGTCACTGACGACGATGACACATGCCACACCAGGTGGCCATGAATGCCAGGGCACGCCTGAGCACTTCGATTGCACGCTGAGTAATTCGCACTGTATTTGCCCGGACCGTTGATGACGGCACGTGCGCCAGACCGTGTCTGCGTGTCGCACGTGGAGCGCGTTGCCGCGTCGATCGACACGTCGCCCGGCCACCAGCGACCCCGGCGCTGCGATGGAGGCTGGCAACGCCATACGTCCGTCGAACGATGTGCCGGCCGTCAACGCCGCACGTCAGCAGCCCTGCAAGCCCGGGCGGCAGCACGCCGCCTTTCCCACCACAGCGAGGACATGCCGTGACGAAGATCCCTTCAGCCCGTGCTTCCCAGCCAGCGCGATCGACGAATGCAGAGTTTGTGATCGAAATGCCGCCACTACAGCAGCGCAACCAGACGCCGACACCTGCGGCGGACCCTGCACTGTCGCGCCTGGCTCCCAGACCGTCCCGACGACGCGACAACCCGGAACGCAACACAGGATCTGGCAGCCCTGCCGACAGAAACCAGCACACCGGTGAGAGCCCGCTGCTGCATGCCGCGGACGCGTCGATCCTGCACGACGAAGAGAGCAGCAGCGAGCGCTTCCACAGCACCAGAAATTTCCTGGAACCATCCGATACGCCTCCAATCTTTCACGAACAACCTGCCCCGCCGGTGCACACATCTGCAACGACCACCGCACCTGCGGCAGCAGCCAGCGCAAGCACAAGCACAACCGCCGAGCGTCTGGGCGCGCTGGCTGCATCGATCGGAACCGGCGCAGCGCGTGGCGTACGCACCGTCCTCGGACCGACCGCCGCCGCAGTGGCGGCTGCAGCGCGCGGCGTCCTGCCGATCAGTGTCGACAAGCAATACCTGGGCGCTGCGCTGGGGCATCTGGTGCACCAGGCCAGCTCGGTGGGACCGACCACCTTCGCGCGCGAGTTGCTGGGCGAAGAGTTGTTTGCCGTTCTTCGCCAGCTTCCGCCCGAAGCGGTCGTCGCCATGCAGGCAGTCTACGGCACGCTGCAGATGGCGCTGCATACGCTGCGAAGCAACCGCGAGAACCGCAATCCGGACGCGGCTGCGCGAGGCTTCCACAATCTCAGTCTCGAACAGTGGGATGCATTGTCCGACGACGAACGCAATCACAAGAAAACCGAGCAGCAACATTACTCGGATCTGGTCACCCGGCTCGCGCTGGGCGGCATCGTGAGCAACATCGCCGTGGGTGCGGCCGGCAAATCAGCGGGCCAACCGGAGATGGCGGCCAGGCTGCTGGCCAGCGATCTGAAGATCGCCGCCTATGCCGCAGCGCGCGACACCATCCAGGCAACATTCAAGATGGTGGGCATGCGCGACCCCAACCGCTCCAATGGCGGCATCAGCGATCCGCATATCACCAGCGCCGGCAGGTTTTACGGCATGGCCAACGTCCTGACCAATCTGGCATCCAACGAGCTGGCATCGCCGGACTTTGCAGCGGCCCGGCAGCGCTGGGCCGGCCTGCACTCGCCTTTCACCCAAGGCGAGGCGACCAGCGTCATCTTGCGTCAATCGGCGGTAAACACCGCCTTGAATGTCGGCCTGGAGACGCTGGACTGGATCAACGTCACCCAGCACGAAGCCGACGAAGCCGGGACGCAGCAGATCTGGGAACCCGAGTGGAAGGGCAAGCGCGAGGATTATGAGCGGGTCATGGATCATTCGGTCGCACGCACGGCCGCCATCAATTCCAATATCGCGCTTGGTACCGCCATCAACATGATTGGCGCGTGGCTCGGGTTGTCGCCCACACGCAGCGGATTGCTCTCCAATACGGTGTCCGGCGTGGTCGCCGGCATGCAATACAAGACCATCGGCGCCACCTGGCAAGCCGAGGCGGCCGTTCGCGCAGCCGAAGCGCCTCGCTCGCAGGTTGAGTAAGCACAGCGATCAAAACCACCGCGCCCGCCACCAGGCGGGCGCGGCTGGCTTGATGCCATGTGCTACACCACACGCGCTTCCGCGATCACAGCAGCGTTACTCGGCAACCACGCCGCGCTTGGTCAGAATCGCGTGGATGGCATGCGCATATTTATCGCGCTCGGCGGGCGTTTCGGAATGATAGGCGCCCACGGCGGCCCAGGTATTTCCATATTTATTGGTCATCTCGCGCAGCCGCCAGGCGGCGACATACACGCTGACGCACGGCTGCATCAACGCGTCCCTGGAGATGCCGTAACTGGAAAGACGCCGCAGATGGATCGAATTGATCTGCATCTTTCCATAATCGATCGTGCCGTTGTTGTTGCGATGGATCGCGTCGGCACGGCCACGTGATTCCTGCCATGCAATGGCACGCAGCACCCATGGATTGACATGTTGATAGCCGGCGGCTTCTTCAAAACAGTCTGCGCGTGCGAGCGGCGCGGCGCACAGCAACGCCGCCGCAATCAACACGCGTCGCCGAGGGGCGGCAGCATGCCTGGGCTTGAGCGCGCACCTCCATCGCGCGCCTACGCGCATGTTTCTCGAAAGCGTGGCACAACACAGTTGACGCCAGACATCCGTGCCGTGCACAGACGCACACGTGGTCGGCGTATCGGTCTCTTTCATGTCTGTCACCTGATCGTCGTTCATTCCAGCAACGTAGCGGAGTGGACGCACACCCCCGGTTGGTCCGACGCTCCGCTCGATCGCGACACCATAACGGTGCTGTGCATCCGCACGCACACGCTGGACGAAGCGTCTATGACGTAAACGAAATCACAACACGCATCGTTGCAAAACAGCCGTTTTCCAGGGCTTCCCTGCGTTTTCCGCAGTCACGTTCGCAAGCAAAAGCGCACCTTCGCGTCCTGGCAGATGCACCGCCGTTGCCTCTTCTACTTTGCGCTCGGGGCAGCGCAGCGTCCCCGTTGCGATCTTGCCGTTGCAGCTTTCCGGCAATCCGCGATGTATCCAGTTCAACCACATGAGACGGGAATCACCATGGACTCTATCGGAAACAACTTTTCCAATTTCAGCAACCTGCAGACGATGGGCATCGGGCCCCAGCAACACGAGAACTCCAGTCAGCAATCGCCTTCGGCTGGCTCGGAGCAGCAGCTGGATCAGTTGCTCGCCATGTTCATCATGATGATGCTGCAACAGAGCCAGGGCAGCGATGCCAATCAGGAGTGTGGCGACGAACAACCGCAGAACGGTCAACAGGAAGGCCTGAGTCCGTTGACGCAGATGCTGATGCAGATCGTGATGCAGCTGATGCAGAACCAGGGCGGCGCCGGCATGGGCGGTGGCGGTTCGGTCAACAGCAGCCTGGGCGGAAACAGCGCGGGTGGCGGTTTCAACGCCAACCCGTCGAGCATCACCGGCCAAGCCTGATTGGCAATGCGTGCAGGCTGCCGCGCCACGCGGCAGCCTGCACGTTGTCACAGCGTCGGCTACACCCCGAAGCGTTGCTCAGGGCGAGACGATATGCGGGGTCAGCAAGAACAACCGCTGCAGCCGCGAGCCGCTCTTTTGGCGATGCTTGAACAGGTTGCCGACCAGTGGAATCTTGGACAGCCCGGGGACCTTGTTCAGATCGGTCTGATCGGTATCCTGGGCATACCCGGCGATCAGCAGGCTCTGGCCCTCGTTGACGAACGCCTGCGTGGTGATCTCGCTGGAGGTGATGACGGGAATGCCATCGACGGTATTGGCGCCCAACTGCCCGTCTTCGATACGCACATCCAGGCGCATCTGTCCGTTTGGCGAGCCCGGCACCACACTCGGCAATACGCGTAGCGACACACCTGCGGACAGGTTGTAGAGGTCTGCGGCTGCGTAACCGCTGACACGCACGAATGCCTGTTGCTTGTGATCCATCACCGCTTCCACGTTGTCCAGCGTCGCCACCTGCGGGGTGGACACGATCTTGGCCTTGTCGGTCTGCTCGAGCGCCGAGACGCGCGTCATCAGGTAACGCCCTGCGTCGCCAAGGACAGCGGTCAAGGTCCCGCCCAACGGCGCCGTTGCACCCGCTGCTGCGGCACCGCTCAAGCTGCCATCGTAGCCAAGCTGGGCACCACGCCCGTCGCCGGTCTGCACATCCACACGCCGGCTGTGGAAGCGCCAGTCCACGCCGAGATCCTGCATGGCACCGTCGCGGATCTCGATGATGGTGGCATCGATCTGCAGCAGCTTGGGGCGGTTGTCGAGCTGCTGGATCAAGGTGCCATAGGCGGCCATGCGCTCGGGGCGGTCGCGGATGAGAATGGCATTGGTGCGCGGGTCGGCTTCGATCACCGGCGCGTCGGAAGCCTGCTCGCCGCCGCTGCCGGCGTCCACCGCCAGCGGCGCATCGCGCCGGGCCTGGCTCATCTCCGGCCACACGCTGGCCGGCGCATTGGCGCCACTGCCCGGCAACGGTGGGCTGACCGGCACGCGATCGGACGGCGACGCACCGCCGAACCACGACGCAGGCAATCCGAGAATACCGGTGTTGCCGCCACCGCCATTCTGACCCTGGCCACTGTTGCCGAAGGTGTTGGACGAGCCACCGCCGATCGGTTGCACCCGCCCGAAATTCGCGCCCGGCCCGGGCAGCGCCGCCGTGGGCGCGCCACGCACGCCGTACATGCTGCGCAACAGGCTGGCCATGCCCGGTACCTGGACGTCCTGCCCACCGATACGGGTGCTGTGATCGGCCGCCTGCGCATAATGCAGCTGAAATACCTGCACTTCGGTGGCATCGCGTTGGCGTGCGCCCTGCTCGACCTGCTTGGCGATCGCGGTGACGGTATCCACATAACCCGGCGGGCCGGACACCACGGCCACGTGCGCCGCCTCGTCGTAACGGACCGGAAAGCGCGGATCGTCCAGCCGCATGCGCGCAAGCGCATCGCGCAGCGCACTGGTGGACGCGGCGCCCAGATTCAAGGTTGCATTCTTGGTTTCGTTGGCGCCCCAGATCCTGAGCACGGCGCCGTCGTAATACCAGACGAAGCCGAATGTCGCAGACAGATCGTCGAGGAATTTCTGCGGGCTGGCCTCGAACTTGCCACTGAGCGTGCCGGTCACTTCCGGTGAAATCCAGGTGGTGATGGATTGGCTGGCGGACAGGTCGCGCAGCACTTCCTTGAGATCCTTGTGGTCGGCGACGTATTTGAAGCTGCGCGAATGCCACGGCACCTGCGCAGCATCGGCATGCGGCGGCAGCAGCGGCAGCAGGCTCAATAGCAACGCGGCGGCCAATGGCGCACGTCGATGGCGGTGAACTGGAGGACAGGCGTATGCCATGGCGTTCCCTCTGCGAGGCAAGTGAAAGAAGTCGATAGGGCTGCGCCTGGCGGGCAGGCGTCGGCCGGGAATTGCGTGCCGGATGCGGCGCCGTGCTGCGTACTGCAGCGTCGAGCAGCACATCGAGGGCACGTGCGGTTCAGTGTAGGCAGCGCACGGCAGGCGATGTCTCAACAATGATCAATTCGCTGCGCCCCCCTTGCCGCCGGCGTTCGCGGCATCGTGCAACTGCTGCTGGAAATGGAGGAAGCCGAGAGCGCCACCGGATTGCGCAATGAACACGCTGGTCAGCAATGCCAGCAGCAGCAGCGCCAGTACCCCACGGATCGGTTGACTCAGATTCGAAGGTTCCAGCTTGTCGGCGGCGCGCGCCACAAAGCCGATGGCCAGATCCACCAGCACCAGCACCAGCATCAACGGTGCGGCCAGCTTGACGATTGCGGCCATCATGCCGTCGGTCTGCTGGATGACGAAGGACTCGGCGACCGCGCCCATGTCCGGCGTGAGCTGGCTCAGCGGCCACCAGCGAAACGATTCGAACAGCGCACCCAGCAGCATCAGCATGCCGCCCAGCGCGTAGAAGGACACGATCGCCAACTGCATCAACACCGTGGAGACCGGCGTGCTCTGCTCACCGCTCAGCGGGTTGGTCATCTGCACGTTGTTGTAGCCGGACACATCGTCGATGAGCAGGCCCACACTCTCGGCAACCCAGAACACCGTGGATGCGGCAAACCCGATCAGCAGGCCGAGGAAGGCTTCCTTGAACACCAGCCCGACCAGGCCGGTCGCTTCGATTCTGGCCAGCGCATCGGCCGGCTGTCCGTAGGCGATGAACGAACTGAGCACATACACCACACCGTTGCGCGCCATTCCGGGAAGGCTGTCCTGCGCCGTTGCCGGCAGCACGAAAAACATCACGAACACGCGCACCCCGCATAGCGCCAGCAGGGTCAGCAGCGACACGCCCTGGGATGACAGCGCCAGCAGTGCGGTGGCGGTGTCGTTCATTGCTCCACTCCGCGCGCGGCACGATGCAGCCGCAGCCCGAGCAAGGCGTCGATCGCGTCTTCCTCTTCGGCCGCTTCGCGTTGGGCTTGCCAGGCACGCTGCGCGCGGGCGGCGTTTTCCGCGTACACATCCGCCTGCGCCTGCAGCTTGCTCACTGTCTGCTGCACTGTTGCGGCCTCATCGCGTGCGCTCTGCAACGCCTGCGTCGCTGCGACCAGCGCCTGCTCTGCGGCGCGGCAGCGCTCTTCCAGCACGGTGCGGAAGCGCTGGTGCTGCAGGATCGCCTCGATGCCGATCGGCTCACCCGCGCCGGCCTTGTCGGCCAGCGTGGTATCGAACGCCTCCAGGCGCGTGGTGCAGGCGTTGGCCTGCTGACTGCAACTGGCGCGCTCGCGGTCGCACTGCTCCAGCGCCCGCCTGCAGTCGCTCAGGCGCTCCTGCATCCGCTGGTAACGGCGCGTCTTCAACTGCTGCAACGTCGCCCAGGTGCCGGCACGCTCACGCATCGTCGATCACGCCGGCAAGCTGCTCCAGGGTGGCGTCATAGTCGCTGAGCTGATCGGTGGACTGGCTGAGGAAATCGCGAATCGCATCGATCCTGGCGATCGCCTCGTCGGCGACCGCATCGCTGCCCTGGCGGTACTCGCCGACCTGCAGCAAGGTCTCCACCTCGTTGTACTTGGCCAGCAGGCGCCGCAGCTGGCCGGCGTACTGGCGTTGCTCGGCAGACACGATCTGGCTCATCACCCGGCTCAGGCTTCCCAGCACATCGATGGCCGGATACTGGTTCTTGGCGGCGATCTCACGCGACAGAATCAGATGGCCATCCAGGATGCCGCGCACCTCTTCGGCGATCGGATCGCTGCCGGTGTCGTCCTCTGCCAGCACGGTGTAAAACGCGGTGATCGAGCCCGTCTCGCCCATGCCGGCACGTTCGAGCAGGCGTGGCAACTCGGCAAACACCGACGGCGGGAAGCCGCGCCGCGTGGGGGGCTCGCCGGCGGCCAGGCCGATCTCGCGTTGCGCGCGGGCAAAGCGTGTCAGCGAGTCCATCATCAGCAGAACGCGCATGCCCTGATCGCGAAAGTATTCGGCGATGGCGGTGCCGACATAGGCGGCCTTGGCGCGCTCGATGGAGGAGCGATCGGAAGTCGCGCACACCACCACGCTGCGCGCCAGACCGTCTGGGCCAAGAATCATCTCGATGAATTCACGCACTTCGCGCCCGCGTTCTCCGATCAGCACGATCACGTTGACGTCGCACTGCGTGCCGCGCGCGAACATCCCCATCAAGGTGCTCTTGCCCACGCCGGCTGCGGCGAAAATGCCCATGCGCTGGCCTTCGCCCAGCGTCATCAGGCCATCGACGATACGCACACCGGTCGGTAGCGGCTGTTCGATCAGGCGCCGGCGCATCGGATCCGGCGCCTGTGCCTGGATCTGCACCCAGCCGTCGCCGGCGACCGGCCCCCGGCCGTCCGCCGGCTCACCCAGGCCATCGAGTACGCGCCCCAGCAACGCCGACCCGACCGGCACCGCCAGTGGGTGCCCCGATCCGATCACGCGCGTCTCGCGCGACAAGCCCACCAGCTCGCCAAACGGCGCCAGCAAGGCGAGATGGCGGCTGAAGCCCACCACCTCGGCACGTTGCAACAGCGTGCCGTCGCGCTGGCGCAACTCGCATACCTCGCCCAGGCTGACCTGCACCCCGGCGACCTTGAGCATGGTGCCGATCACCTCGACCACCTTGCCGTAGCGACGACCGAAGGCCAGCGCAGCCAGTTCGCGCTCGAGCGTGGCCTCCAGCACCGGCATCTCAGTAGACATCCGGCACCGCCTGTGGTGCGGCCAGCACGCGGCGGATGACCCGCTGCAGGCTGCGCAGCTGATCGCGCAGATCGGTCTCGAACACGCCGGTATCCCATTCGCACACGCAGGCACCCAAGGCTAGCGTCGCATCGCCGCACAGTTCCACCGGCATGGCCCAGCCTGCGGCCGCGGCGGCCGCATCGAAGGCGCGCCGTGCGTCGTCCAGCGCATCGGGATGCACGCTGACCCGCAGCGCTTTCGCCTCGTCCAGGGCGCCGTCCAACGCCTGTGCGGCGCGCGCGTACAGCGCAGCGGGATCATGCCCGTAGAGGACCTGTTCGCAAGCGTGCGCGACGATCTTGGCCAGACGCGCGCGGGCGCGCTGCGCGGCGTCCTCGGCCGCGAAGGCATGCCGCACGCCGCGCTCGTTCCACGCGTCGAGCTGACGGCGCAGCCCGGCTGCATAGCCCAGGCGTGCACTGCGCTCGGCCTTGTCCTGGGCATCCTGGAGGATCGTCTCGGCCTGTTGTTGGGCGTCGTCGATCAGCGCCTGCACACGCGTCTGGGCGTCCGCCAGCGTCTGCGCGCATCGCGCGTGCACCTGTGCAGTCGCTGCGTCCAGTTCCAGCACACAGGCCAAGGCCTCGCGTGGGATGACCTCGCAGTCCAGGCCGACTGCCTCCGGTGTGGACCTCAGCCAAAGACGCATGGCAGCTCCGGCAACAAGGTAGGCAGCGCCTGCAGAAACGCAGCGCTCGCGCCATCTGCCGCGATGGGCGTCACCTTGGCAGCACCCAACGGCAAGGACAGCGCCAGCACCTTGGCGATACAGGGGTCTGGCCAGGCACCATCGGCCTGCATGCGACGCCAGCCATCGCCGATCCATGCCGCGTGCTCGGCATCGCGCGGCAACAGCGGCACTGTCATGCCGGTGACTGCGCGATGGCGCACATGCTCAAGCACAACCGGCCCGACACGCTGCTCGAACCAGGTCAGGCGCTCGCGTTCGATACAGCGGCGCAGCGCCAGTGCGCGCGAAAACACGGCGCGGCTCATCAACACCTTGGCGAGCAGATCCGGCGCGAGCACGACCAGCCGATTGGCCAGCGGATCCAGCGCCGAAACCTGCATGCGCGCGCATCCCGACCAGGCCTGGATCACGCGCACACGGCGCTGCACCGGTGCCCGTTCCCAGCCCAACGCAGCGACCGGACCCAGCCAGTGCGCCACACGCTCTGCCTCCAGCGATTGCGCCAGCTCGCGCACGGCCGCCGTCCATCGCTGAAGCCACCGTGCCGCGTTGTCGATGCGTGCCTTGTCCATCTGCCGGCCTCACCCAGCATGTTTTCTGGACAACGCGCGCAGGCGCTGCCAGCCGCCCCAGCGGCGTGCATCGGCGCTCGGCCACCAATACAGCGCTGCCGCAGCAATCGCCACGCACAGCGCCAGCGCGCATCCGGCCAGCCACGGCCACGGCCATGCGCGCGCAGGCGCCGATACAGAGAGCTGCGCATCGCTCTCCGCCCCGCCCGGCACCAGCGTGACGCTGACGTTTTCGTAGGTCAGTCCTTCCACGCTGTGCATCACCAGGGTCTTGATGCTGGGTACCAGGCTGGTCAGATCGCTGCCGACGCGAAACTTGATGAACACCGCAGCGCTGGAGGGTTTGACCGAGGTGGACAGCGGGTCGTTGTTGGGAAGCACGATCTGCACATCGGCCGCGATCACGCCATCGATATTCGACAAGGTCTGCGACAGTTGCTGCGACACGCCGTAGATGAAGCGCACGCGTTCTTCGGTGGGTGTGGAGATCAGGCCGTCTTTTTTGAACATCTCGCCGAGATTGGCGTGCCGCTCACGCGGCATGCCATGCGTGCGCAGCACGTTCAACGCGTACGCCACCTGATCGTGCGGCGCGTTGACCGCCCAGGTCTTGCCGTCATCGGGCGTGAGCTTTTCCGCATCCACACCGGCCGTCAGCAGCACGGCCAGCATGTCGTTGGCGTCGTTCTCGGTCAGCCCGGAATAGAGCTGCTGGTCGCAGCCAGACAGCAGCAGTGCGAGCAGCAACACCACCAGATATCTGAGCTTTCGCATGCTATTGGTTCTTGAACAGCGTCTGCACGGCGTTCTTGCCCGACTGCGCCACGCCAACGCTGACATTGAGGTTGAAGCCGACCATCGTCAGCTCGTGCATCAACTTCATTTGTTGCGAGGCCATTTCCTGCAGGCCCATGGTCGGCGCCTGCATGCTGAAGGCATCGATATGCTCGGTAATGCTGCGCACGCCATCGTTCTGCACGTCGACCATGCGGCTCATCATGCTCGGCTCGCCGACACGCTGCATGGCTGGCGGCAACGGGCTGGAGGACTGCATCAGCGCCTGGAAGCGGTTGACGAGCGCCTGGTTCGGCGCCGCCGTCGGCGACACCGCTGGCGTGGACAGGCCGGTACTGGCCGTGATCGCTGGGACAGGAGGAATGAGCGTCATGACATGTTCCGCAGGCTGGGTGTGGGTCCGGATCAGGCGCGCAGATACTGGGCGTTGGGAACTTCCATCGGCGCGGCGGATTCGGCCGCCGCTTCCAGCGGCGCGGGTGCCGGGATGTAGCGTCCTGACAGCGCCTTGACCAGGCCAACGGCGTCGGCATCGGCATCCTCTTCGATCAGACCGTCTGCAATGCCATGCCACGACGGGTCGCCCACCGCAAACAGGCAACACGCGTACAAGGCCTTGCACAACGGCTTGGAATCGGCATCGGCCTCCAACTCACGCAGCAGGCGCGCGCCCTCCAGATAACTGCCGCGCTTGATCGCAATCCAGGCATCGAAGGTATCCAGCGCCTTCAACTCCGGCCGCAGTACCCGCACGGCGGCCAGCACCGCTGCGGCCTCTTCGAGTTTTTCGTGGGTCAGCCCGACCGTGATCAGTTCGATCAGCCCGCTCACGACCGAACCGGGACATTCAATCTTTTCCATACCGCACCTCGTCGTTCAATGGCTGTGGACAGCATGCGTGCGTAACGTACGCGTCGTCGCCAACGAAGACCTTTCAGAAGCGAACATCGGAATACCATCGCGAACAAACAGATCGTGCTTCGTACACCCATGCATACGTTCGCCTTGGAAACGGATCGTCCGGCGACGGCTCGCCCAGAATCGGCGTGCAGCAACAGCGGCCGGAGATCGCCATGTCGGATGAGAAGACCGAGAAGCCGACCGAAAAGAAACTGCAGGATGCGCGCAGGGATGGGGAAGTCCCGATCAGCCCGGATGTCACTGCCGCCGCGGTGCTGCTGGCCGCGCTGTTGGTGCTGAAACTGGCAGGCAGCTATTTTGTCGAACACCTGCAGACCTTGATGTCGATCGGTTTCGATTTTACCGCCAATACGCGTGATGCCACCGCCTTGCACCGTGCGCTCGGTCGCGTCGGCATCCAGGGCGTGTTGCTGACGCTGCCCTTCGTGGCGGCCTGCCTGGCCGCGGGATTGATCGGCACTTTTCTACAGACCGGGCTCAATGCCTCGCTCAAACCGGTCACGCCCAAGTTCGATTCGCTCAATCCCGTGAACGGCGTCAAGAAACTCTTTTCGCTGCGAAGTCTCATCAACCTGCTGAAGCTGGGCATCAAGGCCGCGGTGATCGGCGTGGTGCTGTGGTACGGCCTGCGCGCACTGATGCCGACGATCATCGGGCTCGCCTACCAGCCAACGGCTGACATCGCCCAGATCGGCTGGCGTGCGCTGGGCATCCTGTGCGCCCTGGCGGCGCTGGTATTCGTGCTGGTCGGCGCGGCGGACTGGAGCGTGCAGCGCTGGCTGTTCATTCGCGACAAACGCATGAGCAAGGACGAGCAGAAGCGCGAGCACAAGGACAGCGAAGGCGATCCGGAATTGAAGGGAAAGCGCAAGGAATTCGCCAAGGAGCTGGTCTTCGGCGACCCGCGCGAGCGCGTCGCCAAGGCCAAGGTGATGGTGGTCAACCCGACCCATTACGCCGTCGCGCTGGCCTACGAACCGGACGGCTTCGGTCTGCCGCAAGTGGTTGCCAAGGGCGTGGACGACGGTGCACTGGAACTGCGTGCCTATGCGCACAATCAGGGCATTCCGATCGTGGCGAACCCGCCATTGGCGCGTGCGCTGCATGAGGTCGAACTGGGCGAGGCGGTTCCCGAATCGCTGTTCGAAACGGTGGCGGTGGTGCTGCGCTGGGTCGATGCGCTGGGCCGCGACAACGATGACGGCAGCGGTCCGCTGCCCTGCTAGGAGATGGCATGCGCCTGACACGGTATTTCTCATACACCGGTGAGGTGGCGATCGCCGCCTTGGTGGTGGCGGTCATCGGCCTGATGATCCTGCCGCTGCCCACCCCGCTCATCGATACGCTGCTGGGCATCAACATCACCTTGAGCGTGGTGTTGCTGATGGTCACGATGTATGTGCCCGACTCGATCTCGCTGTCGTCGTTTCCCTCGTTGCTGCTGTTCACCACGCTGCTGCGGCTGTCGTTGAACATCGCGTCGACAAAATCGATCCTGCTGCATGCCGAGGCCGGCCACATCATCGAGAGCTTTGGCGAGCTGGTGGTCGGCGGCAACCTGGTGGTGGGCCTGGTGGTGTTCCTGATCATCACCACGGTGCAGTTCATCGTGATCGCCAAGGGCTCCGAGCGCGTGGCGGAAGTCGGTGCGCGCTTCACGCTGGATGCGATGCCCGGCAAGCAGATGAGCATCGATGCCGACCTGCGCGGCGGCAACCTGACCGCAGACGAAGCACGCCGCAAACGCGCGCGGCTGGCCATCGAGAGTCAACTGCACGGCGGCATGGATGGCGCCATGAAATTCGTCAAGGGCGACGCCATCGCCGGCCTGGTGATCACCATGGTGAACATCCTGGCCGGCATCGTGGTGGGCGTGACCTACCACGGCATGAGCGCAGGCGAAGCGGCCAACCGCTTTGCGATCCTGTCGGTCGGCGATGCGATGGTGTCGCAGATCGCCTCGCTGCTGATCTCGGTGGCGGCCGGCGTCATGATCACCCGCGTGGCCAACGAGAACGAGGCCAAGATCAGCTCGCTCGGACTCGACATCGGCCGCCAGCTCACCAGCAATGCCCGCGCCTTGCTGGCAGCCAGCGTCCTGCTGGCCTGCTTTGCGTTCGTTCCGGGATTTCCCGCACTGCTGTTCCTGTTGCTGGCGGCGGCAGTGGGCGCAGGCGGCTATACGATCTGGCGCAAGCAGCGCGATGTCAGCGGCAGCGATCAGCCCACGCTGCCATCGACCAGCCGCAAGGGCGCCAAGGGCGATGCGCCGCATATCCGCAAAAGCGCGCCGGATTTCGCCTCGCCCCTGTCGATGCGGCTGTCGCCACAACTGGCTGCGCGGCTCGACCCGGCGCTGCTGGATCAGGCGATCGAAAGCGAGCGCCGGCAATTGGTGGAGCTATTGGGCCTGCCGTTTCCGGGGATCGCGATCTGGCAGAGCGAATCACTGCAGGACATGCAATACGAAGTGTTGATCCACGATGTGCCGGAAACCCGCAGCGTGTTGAGCGATACGGCGGACATGCCGAAAGCGCTGGCCCAGCAGGCCATCGCGCCGCTGCATGCACGCGCGCATCTGTTCGTCGGCATCCAGGAGACGCAGTGGATGCTGGAACAGGTGGGCGCGGACTATCCCGGGCTGGTCGCAGAGGTCAACAAGGCCATGCCCGCCCAGCGCATCGCCGATGTGTTGCGGCGGCTGCTGGAGGAGCGCATCCCGGTGCGCAACATCAAGAGCATCCTGGAGAGCCTGGTGGTGTGGGGACCGAAGGAAAAGGATCTGCTGATGCTCACTGAGTATGTGCGCTGCGATCTCGGCCGCTATCTTGCGCACACCGCGACCGCAGGCACCGGGCAGCTGCCTGCGGTGATGCTCGACCACGCGGTGGAACAGCTGATCCGGCAGTCGATTCGCGCCACACCGGCCGGCAATTTTCTGGCCCTGCCACCGGAGCAGGCCAATCAGCTCGTCGAGCAGGTGGAACGCATCGTCGAAGATCAGGCGCGGCATCCACTGGCGGTGGTCGCCTCGATGGACGTGCGGCGTTATGTGCGCCGCATGATCGAGGCACGCCTGAACTGGCTGGAGGTGTATTCGTTCCAGGAACTGGGCGCAGAGGTGCAGCTGCAGCCGATCGGCAGAGTGGTGGCCTGATGCGCAAGCCACCGGTCCGCCACGTGCGCATCCTGCCGATTGCCGGCGCACCGCTGCAGCCGCACGCAGCGCCCCCACCGGTGCGTGCGACGCAGCGTGTCAGCTTCATGCAACTGCGCCGACGCCTGAGCAGCGTGCTGCCCGGATTGCCGGACATGGTGGTGCCGGAGGATGGCGACGACGCTCCGCCGCTACCCGACGCGGAAGCTGCTGCCAGCGACGGTTACGACGCTGCGCCGCTGCCAAGCGCGCCCCCCTGCCTGGATGACGGCAATCGTGGACAGATCGCCCGAGGCGACGACAGCGACGCCTTGGGTCGGCAGATCGCCGCCGAGTGGATCCGCACCCAACGCGCGCAGATGGCCATCCACCACATCGCGCTGCGGGTGGCCGAGTTTTGCAACGCCACGCCGGTACGCGGCGCAGGGATCTGGGAGGCATGGCTGGAGATCAACCACGACATCCTGCCGAAGACCACGCTGTTCCTGCGCCTTTCGCCAGACCAGCTATCGCTTCGCTTCGACAGCGGCTCGCCGGAGACGCGCGAGGTACTTTGCAATGGAAGAAAGCGTCTGGATACCGCATTGAAGGCTGCGCTAAGCGACACGCTTCAGATCAGCGTCGAGGTCATCTAGCGCCGCACATGCAGAACAGCCACATCGAGGGACCCCGCTTTGTCAATCGAGCCGAGCCCGACGCCACCGGCACGCAACTTGTCGCAAGCGCTGACCCACGTGCCTGCTGCACGCGCGCAGCTCGGCAGAGTGCTGTGCGACCCGCGCACCGCGCAGCGCTGCGGCTTCACCGCGCAACGCCGCGGCATCCGTGCAGCGGAGGCGGCGCGCCTGCAGCTGCAGTTCGATAGCGGCAGCCTGGAGTTGCGGATCGCTGCACGCGATGGCCTGGCGCTGCTGTTGAACGAAGCCGATGACGCCCTGCGCACCGCGATCGCCGGTGTGCTGCTGAGCGATGCGCTGCACGCCTTCGCACCGCTCGGCCTGGGTACTGCCGAGGTCGTCGCCTTCGAGCGCTGCGCGGATGCGGCCAATTGCCTCGATCTCGGCATCACGCTGGGCGACATCGACGCGGTCGCGGAGACCGCCAGCCCACTGCTGCTTGCCGCGCTGCACACCGCGACCGCTGCGCTGGCGACACCATCGCCACTGCCGGCCTGGCTGGGCGCACTGCAGCTGAGCACGCGCCTGCGCATCGGCCAGCGCACGGCAGCGGCGGCGCTGCTGCAATCGCTGCGCCCTGGCGATGTGCTGCTGCACGCGCTTGGCCCGGCTCCGGTGCGCAGCGGCGAGTTGCTCTGGGGCATCCCCGGAGGTGCGCTGTTGCGCGCTCCGGTACGCCTGAACCCGCAACAGATGATTCTGGAGACCGCACCCACCATGCAGCACGATACGCCCGAGTCCGATCCCTCGCCGTCCACCACCGATGTGGCGGCACTGGAACTGCCTGTCCATCTGGAAGTGGACCAACTTGCGTTATCGCTGTCGGTGCTGTCGGGCCTGCAGCCCGGCCAGATCCTCGAGCTGTCGGTGCCGGTGGATCAGGCCGACATCCGTCTGGTCGTCTATGGCCAGACCATCGGCATCGGCAGGCTGCTGGCGGTGGGCGAACATCTCGGCGTGCAGATCCTCAGCATGTCGGAGACTCCACATGCAGATGCCTGATGTCGGCTCGCTGCTGCTGGTGGTCATCATGCTGGGCTTGCTGCCTTTCGCAGCGATGGTGGTCACCTCCTACACCAAGATCGTGGTCGTGCTCGGCTTGCTGCGCAATGCCATCGGTGTGCAGCAGGTGCCGCCGAACATGGTGCTCAACGGCGTCGCGTTGCTGGTGTCGTGCTTTGTGATGGCGCCGGTGGGCATGGAGGCGTTCAAGGCCGCGCAGAATTACAGTCCCGGTGCCGACAACAGCCGTGTGGTGGTATTGCTCGATGCCTGCCGCGAACCGTTTCGGCAGTTCCTGCTCAAGCACACGCGCGAGCGCGAGAAGGCCTTTTTCATGCGCTCGGCGCAGCAGATCTGGCCCAAGGACAAGGCCGACACACTCAAGCCGGACGACCTTCTTGTGCTGGCACCGGCGTTCACGCTGAGCGAGCTGACCGAGGCGTTCCGCATCGGATTCCTGCTGTATCTGGTCTTCATCGTGATTGATCTGGTGGTGGCCAATGCGTTGATGGCAATGGGTCTTTCGCAGGTGACGCCAACCAACGTGGCCATCCCGTTCAAATTGCTGTTGTTCGTGGCGCTGGATGGCTGGTCCATGCTGATCCACGGCCTGGTCCTGAGTTATCGGTGACGCCATGGACCATGACGATCTGGTGCGATTCACTTCCGAAGCCTTGTTGCTGTGCCTCAAGGTGTCGTTGCCGGTGGTCGGCGTGGCCGCAGTGGCCGGGCTGCTGATCGCCTTCATCCAGGCAGTGATGTCGCTGCAGGATGCCTCGATTTCGTTCGCGCTCAAGCTGGTGGTGGTGGTGGCTGCCATTGCAGTCACAGCGCCCTGGGGCGCCTCGGCGATCATGCAGTTCGGTCAGGCGCTGATGCAGGCGGCGTTTCCATGATCCGGCGCATTTCGCCAGGCGCTGTGCCGCCGTCGCTGCCGAGTGCGCCCGGCGCATCGCACCACCACGCCGATGCCCCGCATGCTGGCGTGCAGCCGCTGGCGGACACGGCACATCATGCACCCCGTCTGCGCCCCGCCCCGCCGCGCAAGCGGCGACGCGGCATGCGCTCGCTGGATGGCATGGACGACGAACTCGACGCCACCGAACTGGAAGAAGCCGAAGCGGCACGCGTCTCGGCGCTGCGCGGCCGGGTCAGCATCGCAGTTGCTCAGCCAGAGGGCCAGGGACAACGCCAGGATGATCAGCACGGCGAGGGCGGCAATGCGCAGGCCGACGATCCGCAGGCGGGGAGATGGCAAAGCGCTTCGCCAGTGCACCTGGACAACAGTGTGCGTGCGAGTGTCGACGGCGTTCTCGACCGCTACGCGACGACACGCGCGGCCGACCCGATGGCCAGGCGACGCGCGCTTGCCGTTGCGCTTGTCGAATTGCGCGCGATCGGCATTGCCCATCCTGCCGCAGCGCAATTGACGGCCATGGTCTGGAGGTTGATGCGCGAGCATCTGCGCTCCGGCACCGCGAGCACCTCTGCGGAAAACCTGCAGGCGTTACGGAAGCTTCTGGTGGAGCTGGTGCCGGCGCAACCGGAGCCATCGCCAGCGCTGCGCAATTTCCATCTACTGCTTCCGTTGGTGCTGCTCAACGCGGAAAAACCACGTAAACGCCTTGATCGTTCCAGTGCCATCACACGTCTGAACACGCTGCTGATTGAGCACCAGGAACGGACCGCTCAGGAGATTCGCGCATGACCATGCAACTTCGCGTGCTGACGGGAATCCATGCCGGCGCACGATTAGATTTGCAGCCAGGCAGCTATACGTTAGGCGCCGATCCCCAAGCCGAAATCCGGATCGAAGATTGGCCTGATTGTTCGCTCATCATCGAGGTGGATGCAGATGGTCAAGTCCGTTATCGCAGCGAAGCGTTGCCGACGACAGCGTTTGTTGCGCTGCATCCGGTGCGCTTTGGTCCGTTGGTGCTCTGCATCGGCGACGCTGCAGCCGATTGGCCGGACGATGTTGCGCTGCTGGAGCAGCTACTGTCGCCCGCCGCGACGCCGGCAGCCCCTTTGCCACGCAGGTCCAGGCGCAACGCACTGCGTGCGGTGGTGGGCGCCATGCTAGCGCTGGCCGCGGCGGCGCTGCTGCCCTCCCTGCTACCGGCATTTCTCTCCGATGCCGCTCCCGCGCGCAGCCAGGACAACCAGCTCAACCAGGTCCGGTCCGTGCTGACGCGCCTGGGCTTGCGCGAAGCGCGCGTGGAGCAGGTCGGTACGCGCGTGCGCGTCGAGGGTTTGGTGGCGAGCAGCGCAGATGCGGCACGCCTGCGCGTACAACTGCACCGGTATCAACATGCGGTCACGGTCGATGTGGTGGTGGTGGATGAGGTGCTGGCAACCCTGCGCGACACCTTGGCCGACCGTGATCTGAACGTTCGCTACGATGGTCAAGGCGTGTTTTCCATCGCCGGCAGCAGCGACAACGCAGAGCGTGCAATCCGGCGGATCGCCGATCTGCGCAGCGATCTTGGCCCGGAGATCCGCAAGCTGCACGTGGACATCACCCAACAGGACCCGTCCGTGAAACCGCCCGCCAATTACGACGCCGCGCTGCTCGCCGACGGGTTGCATTATGTCGAGACCCCGGACGGCACCAAACACCTGACTTCCCTGCCGCAGCAAGCGGCGCCATGAGAACCGCACCATGTTCGATGCCATGACCGATACGGTTACCCAGGATATGAACAAGATCTTGCAGACCAAGTCGCTGGATGTCTCCGGCGAGCGCCTGCGCAACATCGAGGCAGCCTTGCATGCGACAGCGCAGCACATCCGTACGCACTGGTCCGCAGCGAGCGATCAGACGGCGCGCAACGACTTTTCCGTCTTGCACGATGGCATCAACGCCGCACGCAACATCGTCGCGCACATCGCCAGCATGCCCTGATCATCGAGTTCCTTGGCCACGTTGGCCAAGCAAAACGCGCCGACAAGCGCTCCACGTTACGTCTCTTCAGCTAAGGAGTATTTTGTATGTCACTTTTACAATCGATAGGGCCGCGATTGGGCCAGGGCGGGGATCTGCTTGGATCAGACCTTTCAAGCAGATTTGACAATCACACTGCCACTCAGACCTCGGACAATCAGATGGATAGTCTGATGGGTGGCATTGGCAAATCAGCCGCAGCACAGGAGCGTATGAACGACTACCTGACCGCGAAGAAGAACGAACTTGACTTCAACGTCGCGCTCAACAAATTCATCGGCAAGGCAGGCGACAACGCGAAGCAGCTCGTTGGCCAGTAATGGGCCCTGACATGACGCAGGGCCGGTGTATGGCCCTGCGCATGTCGTACGACAGATGAGCATTACCCGATTCGAAGCGATCGTTCTACAGATGTGCGAAGCACTGGACCTGCCGGATGTGCAGACGGTGCTCAGCAAACGCGTGCTGTGGGTGGACGGGTTTGAAGTCTATCTGCACATGCCCGCAGCCCAGGCCGACGATGAAGCACAGCAAGCGCCGGAGGAAGAAGCGCTCTACTTACGCATCTCCTACGGCCTTGCTCCTGCGGGACGGACCCTGACGGTGTTCCGGCTGTTGCTGGAAGCCAACCTGTCGGTGTACGCGCAGGATCAGGCGCAACTCGGATTGAACGATGCCGGCGTGATCGTTCTGATCGTGCGCGTCCCGCTGGACGATGACGTCGATGGCGCGTGGATCTGCGATCTGCTCGCCCACTACGCCGAGCATGGCCGTTACTGGAACAACAATATTTTCATTGCACACGACGAAATGTTCGAAGGAATCGCAACGGGAAACTATCTATGGCTACGCGCGTGAGGTGCTCGGCTTTGCCTGCATGCTGATCGTTTTAGCCAGACATGTACGACGCCACAGCACGCTGCCGGAGCCTTGCGCATCCGTTGCGCTGTATCGCATCGCTACGCTGTCGCGCGGTTATTTCCTACCGCAGGATTTCGTCCGCCATTCATTATCTTGCAAGGACACTCGCCAATGAATCTCGCCATCCCCTCACATACCACCGCGAGCTTACAGCCGTCCTCATTCTCCATTTCGCAACAGCAGGTCTTGACTGCAGTGATCATGAGCATGCTGGCGTACTGCATGCAACGCATGCTCAGCGACATGCTGCAGTCACAGGATCAGCCAACCAGTGACGGCCAGCCACCGACCAACCCCAATCCGACACCCTCTATGCCGCCATCGAACCCGCCGTGTTCCACCAACCCCGGCGGGCAACACGGCAGCGGTGCCGGCAATGGCAATGGCAATGGCAATGGCAACAACAACAACGGTGGCAACGGCAGCAACACATCCGGCACAGGAACGGGAACCGGCAACGGCGCATCTCCCACCAACCCGGGTCACTCGGCGACGCCCACACCCACGCCCACCGACGGTGCTCACGGCACGCCAGGCCCGACCGGCACACAAGCGCCCCTGCCTCCCGGCAAGGTCGTCACCGCCCCCCCCGGCATACAGAACAAGACCATCGTGGTGCACAAGGGCGAGGTGTTCGACGGCAAGAACCAGCTATACGTCGGCGGCCCTTGCCTGGGCAAAGGCGATCAGGACGAGCACCAGCTAGCGCTGTTCATCGTCGAGGACGGCGGCAGCCTCTGCAACGTCAAGATGACGGGCGGCGGCGACGGCGTGCATTTCATGGGTAGCGGCAAGATGGTCAACTGCGTCAACGAAGACGTCAGCGAGGATGCGGTCACCATCGATGGCCAGGGCAACCGCGAGCATGATGCGCGAATTGCAGGGTGTAGCGCTGAGGTCAGCGGCCGGCCGAAGGTCGAGATCATCAATTGCACGTTCAAGAATGCCGCAGACAAGGTCGTGCAGGACAACGGTGCTGCCGACGTGGTGATGTCGGGTGACACCGTCGAGGGTGCCGGCAAGGTCTTCCGCACCAATGGTGGGGATGCCGATATCGACACGAGCCTTCAGGTCGAAAACTGCGAGTTCAATCAGGTCAAGGAAGCGGTGTTCCGCACCGACGCGCCCGGCGCGACGGTGAAGCTGGCAAACCTGAAGACCGATGCGCCCAACGAGGTGATTGCCCCCAACGCGTCCCAGGCCATCGGCGCGACACGCATCGGCCATAAGGCCTACAGCGGCTGATCGCACCCTGCACCGTCGCTGTGCGTCGATCGCGCCCGGCAGATGCACTGCATTGACGCATCTGCCGGGTATCGGCGCCCGGTGGTGTCGAGGTCTACCTGCGAGGTGTCGAGCGTGACCCGTATCCGCCCTTCCACCCTGACATTCGGGCTGCCTGGCAACAGCCATGGCGCGGCGCATGCGGGCACGCCGTCGCCGCACAAGCAGGCCCATCACCGACTGCATCAACTGGATGGGCCAGCGGCCGAGGCCGAAGCACGCGCCGCAGAACTGGATGTGGCCGCACGGGTGCATCGCTACACCGCGGCTGCAGCCGACACCGGACGTGACACGCCTGCCCCACGCAAGACAGGCAGGCTGCGCGGCGTGCGGAAGTCGTTGCAGAAGCTCGCCCGGCTCGCCGGCACGGCGGTGGGCATCGCCCGGCCACCCACACCAGACCATACGCGCCTGCTGCGCTACCAGGGCACGTCTGCGCAGCCTGCACCGCCCGCTCGGTCGGAACCGGGCGACTGGCACACACTCGCTCCTTTGCAGACAGCGACATTCTCCGCCTCGCAGCGGCTAAGCGACGCCCGGATCGCCGTGCGCAAGGCCGCAGCGCTGGAGCGCCTGGTGCTGCTGCACATCGATCGCCTGGAGCGGGACACAAGCTTGCATGCCAGACGCGCACCGCGCCTGGCCGACCGTGCCAACGACACCCGCAAACGCCAGCAGGTGCTGGCCACCTGGAATGCGTTGCTCCGCAAGCACATCGCCAGTTGCAGCGAGCGCCTGGCGCGCACCGAGCAACAGCTGCAGCTGCAACTGGACCAGCTCACGGCCATGCCTGCGCCTGCTGCAAACGAGCGTCGAGCGCGCTTGCGTGACCTGCTCAAGCACGAAGCCGAGCTGGAGCGTATCCGCAAGCAGCACCAGCACGCGCACCATCTGTCCGCCCTGCGGGAGAAACAACAGGCCTTGCTGCAGCGCCTGGAAGTGCGCGCCGCCAGTCTCGACAGCACATTGGCGCAAGCGCTGCAGTCTGCACACATCGTGGCGGGCGACCTGTTCGAGACCGCTACGCGCGCCGACGCGTTGCGTGCACTGCTGCCGGCGCTGGCCGATCTCACGCAATCGCTCAAGGAGGAGGTTGACCGCGCAGCGGCCGACGATCTGCGCGCCAGCCAGGCGCTGCGGGCCGCGTCGGACGCACTGATTGCCGCGCAGATCGCGCAGACCGCCTCCAGCGCAACCGATGCCGCTGCTGCCACCGCATTGCGCAACCGCCTGTCGACCTGGGCGAGCGGGCTGTCCACCACGCGCTTCGCAGACCAGGCCGTGCCTGCTGCGGGGATCGTGGCCATCGCGCTCGGCGCGCTGCGCTCGGCAGTGGCCGGTGTGCTCGGCGACAACCGCGCTGACGCCGCGGCGCTGCTGCTGGCCACCTTCGACCGTGTCCACGACAGCACCTGGAGTGCGCTGATCCCCGCCGACCCGGAACGGCCCGGGGACCCGCCGGGCACGACGATCGGCGAGCACGCCGCCATTCCCCGCGCAGCGATCGAGGCGGCGACAACGCATTGGCTGGAGACCCTGGGACGTGTGCCACGCGGCCGTCAGGTACTGGGCCAGCTGATCCAGGCACGCCACGAGCGTGCCGCCGACCCCGGCCACCAGGACATCGCGCGCATTGCGTTGCGGGCCGACGCGCTGCTGCGCGCCGCACCTGTGGACGCTACCGCCACGCGGTGCTGGCTGAGCGGTGCGCGCCGCGCCGCCGGTGTCGCCCTGCACGCGGCCGACCCGGCACATGCGTTGCGCACCTGCAGCAGCGACGAACGTGCGGCCTACCATGCGCTGCGCAACGGCTACGAGTCGCGTGCTCCCGATTCGGCGTATGCGCGCGCAAACGCCCACCTGCAGGCGTTCGGCGAGGCGGTGCGCACTGCCACCTCGCCGCATCCTGCGGGTGCACACGCGAGCGCTCCCAATCCACTGCATGCCTTGTCGGAGGGGCTGGAGGTCGCATCGGCCACCGCACTGCCGACACCGCGTCGACGCGCCAACCTGGCCCTGGAGCACGCCGCGGCCGCCTTGGTCGGCTACCTGGGCGCATTGCATGCGGCCCGACCGCAGGGCAGTGTTCCATCGCAGGCCGAGTTGCACTGGCAGGCGGCGGCCGAGCTGCTGCAATGGGTCGATGAGGACGTGGACCGCAGCTGCGTGGTCTTGGATGCCGCCACCCTTGCACGTATCGCCGAACGGGCCGCAGCGCTGCACAACCACCATCAGGCGCAGGCATCCCGAACCCCGGGCGGTGCAGCGGTGCAGGCAGCGCCACCGGAAGGACTGCGGCGTGCCTGGGAGCAGGCGCGCAGCGGTCGCTGCACCGCGCCAGCCGCGTTCGATCTGTTGCGTACCTGCCTGTCTACGGTGCGGGCGGAGCACGCAGAGCAAGCGGCGGAGCTGCAAGCAGGCGATCCCTCGCCACAGGCCACGTTGTGGCTCGCACATGCACACGATTGCCTGGCGCATTTCGACACCGCCGTCGACAAGACCTTGCAGTTGATCAAGCAGACCGGTGCCGGCGCCCTGACCCACCCCGAGGCATTGCTGGACCTGCTGCGCGACATGCTCTCGCACCTGGAATGGCGCGACCGCTGGCGGATGACCTGCCAACAGACCTGGGGCGTCAATCTCGCACCGCTTTCGGCGGCAGCTGCGATTGCGGGGTCTGCGTTCGGCCTGGGCACGCGACTGATCGCCAGCATCCAGTGCAATCGCGATGCCTCGCTGGAGTTCTACATGGGACGTACCGGCCTGTACCTGCAGATCAGCCGCCAATCCGCGACGCAGCGCCAGCTTGGTGCGGGCCTGACTGTCGGCTATGGCATCGATGTGGACAGCGACTACGCGGCAGCCGGCGTGTCGGCCGCCGTGGACTGGCGCTATCGGCGCGAGACCGGCGTGGAAGACGGCCTGCAGATCCGTATCCCCCGGCTGGGCAAGGGCCGCGAGCCGGAGCTGCTGCAGGCATTTTTGCGCATGCTGGAGCATCTGGTACGCCGCGCAACGCCCGATCCCTCAGCAGAGCCCCCCGGCGCGGACTGGATGCATGCGTTGCTGGCCGAGCATCCGGACGCCAGCGTCGGGCTGATCGACCAGGCCGCACGCGTCAGCCAGGGCACTGAATGCAGCGCCAGCGTCAGCGCCGGCCTGCGTGCAGGCGATGCGCATGGCCGCCGTGCGGGCGGTGCGCTGGGGCTCGGCGTCAAATCGCGCCAGGACCTCGGCTGGACATCGACGACCGTGGCCGGCTACATGACCACGCACTACTGCGACGCAACCGCTGCACGCCGGGTGGAAGCGGCCGCACGCCTGACGGCCGGCGTACAACTGGCGCTTGCCCAGCATCGACACGCAGGCGCATCGGTGACGCCTGCGGCCAGCACCACGCTCTCGGCGATCGATGCCGGCTATGTCGCCGAGGTGAGCGCGGACGTGGCCACCGCGTTCTGCACGCTGTTCCAGTTCGGTGGTGAAATCGATCCGGTCCGCAGCGACCGCGCAACCGACTTCGCGCAGTTCGCAGCGTTCGAGCGCCTGGTCCGCACCCAGTGGGAGCGCTGGGCCGACTACGGCATGGTCAAGCTGGGCAACGATGTCGACCAGACCTTGCAGCCGGTGCTGGCAGAGTTGCAACTGGAGCATTTCATGCAGCAGGCCGGGCGCTTTGCCGATGGCAACGCGCTGGCTGCGCTGTTCGCCGACGAGGCGTTGCGCAGCGAAGCTGCGCCGCTGCTGGACGTGCACCGCGCAGTTGCACTGGTGGCGCAGGACGCTGGTGACGACACAGGTGCACTCGCCGAGCGCACCGCCTTCGACGCGTTGCTGCAGTATCCCGCCGTGTGGGAGCCGACGTTGCTGCTGGTCCGCGAGAAGGCAAAACTGACCGAAGAACGTGGTGTGGACTTCATCGTCAAGCGCCAGCGCAACCGCATCGCCGAGGCCATGCGCACGGTCGGTCAATGGCCAGCGTACGAAGCGGTGCCGCGCGCCGTATCGCCCCGTTCCGCACCCACTGCGCGCACGTAAGCCGCGCACCGGGCTGGCCCCGGGACCGCCAACAAACGACAGACGCAACGGCGGTTGCGTCTGTCGTTGCGGCATGCGCGACGCAATGGATCAGCTGCAGGATCGATCGCTCACGGCCCGCCATTTTCCCACTGGCGAAGCTCCTCGCGTTCGTGCAATGCCTGCCTGAGCCTCTGTAGCTCGGTCTTGAGTGTCTTGGTCAGGTCGTTGCGTGGCACGCCGCTGAACATCGACGCCTGCCCGGCGCGCAGGCGGTCGAGCACCGTGTCGATGGTCGCAATCGACACGGACTGCGTGCCGATCTCCGTGCGCAATTCCTCCAGGGCTTCACGCAATCTCCCCGCCAGCGGCCCAGATGCCGGCGCAAGCGGCTGCCCCTCATCCAGGGCGCGCGCAATCTCTGCCGATGTCGGCGCCGAAAACAGCGCGACCGCCGCGTCGATCGGTTCGGCCAGCGCCTGAAGTGTGCGTGCGATGGTGCGTTGGTGGCCGGCGGCGCTAGCGGCGCGCTCCTGATCCAGGCGCGTCGCCTGGGTGGTGTTGGCGCCGTTCTTGGCCTTGAGCGCATTCCAGACCGTATCGTTGAACAGGGTCTGCACTGCCTGTTGCACGACCGTGGCGGTGGAATTGGCGGCTTCGCCTGCAACGCTGCCGTTTGCGTTGCCGCCGCGCAAGGGCGCAGCGATCAGGCGGCCGGCCCCGAGCGAAGCGAAATTGGCCAGCACGTTGCTGAGCATGTGGCGGCCCAGCATATCGCGTAGCGCAGTGGTGATCGCGTTGGTGGTGCTCAAGGCCTGCCTGGCCAACGCGAGACCTTCCATCCCGGTTTCCAGCAGGTAGTTGGGGAAACGCACAGCGTCGGACCATTGCGCAGGCCGACGCGTCTTGTCCGGCAATGCCAGCGCAAACAGATTCAGCCGCTGCTGTCCGCCAAGCAGGTCGGGCACGCGCATCTGGCCGGTACGCGCAACCGCCTTGCCGGTTTCGAGCATCGCCTTCTGCACCACCCCTGCCCCGCCAATGGCGAGCGCGCTCAAGCCCAGTTGGCCGGCAGGCAGGCGTGCGCGTACCCGGGTCGTCAGAGGTTCGCCGCGCCGCGTTGAATCCCGCGTTGATCGTCGGCTTCAGCAACAAGGTGTCCAGGGATTTGTCGTCCAGGGTCGATTGCCACTGGGTGATTCCCTGGCGGAGGTCGTAGGTCTGCGCCTTGAGCTCGGGAAGCGTTGCGCTGTTGCCCTCGCCGTGCCGCGTGAAGCGTTTGCCTTCGGCAGTGATTTCCAGCAGGGCCGGCGGCGGATCGGGCACCAGGATCTTGGGGTCGATGGCCTGGAACCGCGGCAGATTGGCAACGCGCGCACGCCGATCCATCGCCGGGATCAGCAACGTATCGCTGGTATAGGACATCAGGCCCGCCACCGCGCCGGACAGCGTCGTGCCACTCAGCGTCTCCGATCCGGGCGCACGCGCGCCGTCGTAGGCTGCGCCCGCCGCGAGACCGACCGGGGTCCGCATCGAGCCGATGATGAAGGCCCTGAGGCACTCGTAGGCGATCGGCCATGCCGCCTTTGCGCCTGCCGTCTTCATATCGCCGACAATCTGGTATCCGGCATCCGGCCCGAACGCGGCGATGCGTTCGTCCACACGCGCGTCCGCCCATTCCAGATACGCGGCCTGCAGTGCCTCTTGCTCTTGCGAGGGCTCTGCAAAGTGCAGATTACCCAGGCGAGTCCGTAGCTGCGCCTTCAACTCAGCAGCCGCCGCTGCGCTGCGCTGCGCATAGGTCGTTGCAACGGCAGGCGCATGCGGCGCATCGACAACCGAGGACGTGGGGCTTGCGTGCGGAGTGTAAAACGCTGCATCCGTCGACTCCGAAGAATGCGACGACTGAAAGGACTGCGAGGACTCCGAGCGATGTGATGCGCCAAGTGAGGACTCGGCATGATTTGCGTCGGTGGTCACGCGACGTGCAACCGGTTCGCGGCGACCGCGCAATACCGGGCCCGAAGAGGGTAAGCCGGCGAGCGGCCCGGTTGGCAATCGCGTCTGTGGCAGGGTGACGGTCTCCTCGGCATGCGTCGGGCGTGCGGGTGCAGGAGACGTTGCGCGGCTGCCGGGAGAGGTCCCGATATTGCTGGAGAGCTTCATGAGGCCACCTCGGCCGTGCTGCCGGCCTGCGTCACCAGCGCGTCCAGCACCACACGGGCGACCACCTGCCCGCGCTCCAGCGCAGTGGCCACGGCATCGGGCGTGCGTTCGAGCAACAGCGGGCAGACACAGAGCAGGCCAAGGTCCGAGAGCGTGAGCCGCCAGCCGTATTGCGTCAGCAATTGTTCCTGCAGCGCCAGCAGCGTCACCACCTCATCGCCGCCGAGCTCGCGTGCGGCCAGTGGCAGGATCACTTCCGGAAACGCCATCACTTCGCCCTGCTGCAGCTGCGTGTGGACACGGCACAGCATGCCCGCAGGCCCAAGGATGGTTTCGCCTCCGCCAAGTCGTTGCGCAAGCTCCTCAGGCAACCCAAGACGGACCCCCAGGGTGGTGAAAAATGTGTCGTTCGTTATGTGGAGATTTCCCAATTCCGACATTTTCCGAAATCCTCGAGAAAATATGCGATGAGTACCGATACACCATTCCGGTAGGAGAAAGTTTCCGATAGGGGACGCATAACCGGGCAACCCCCTGCGAAAGACTCTTGCCGCGCGCGAAGATGTCCTGCTGAAAAGTGTGCAACCGAGACCTGGATCATGTGCGCCATAGTGCGGAGCACTACAAAATCAGTTGCACAACGCGGACGCGGGATTAATGCGCTTGCACCACGGACATTCGATTCGCATCGATATGCCCGACTTCGCGATGCAGGTCGCAAAAATGGTCAGCGTGCTGCATTGTTGCCGCCCATAGCGGCCACCCGAAACATCAGACGTGGATTCGCTATCGCGCGTTGCGTTTCACCCTATTTCATCAATACAAGCGAGTGGTATTCATGAAGGTTTCTTCCGCACCCCAGACAGCACAGTCCTACAATAACCACGTAGTGAATTCACCGAGCGCCGAAAGGCAAAGCAGGCCGACCACAAAAAGCGATGGGCCGCTTGCACAACTCCAGGGACGTTCCGCTCCGAAAAGATATCGCACCGCCCCCAAGCCCGCTTAGTCGACCGCACAGACTCAGCAGATGCGCCCACTTGGCATGCCGCCATTCCACGCAGGCACCAGCAACGATTGCGGTCTTCATACGATTGCGGCACTGACCGGGCTTCCTGAGGCGCATGTGGTCAACGGGCTGGGCCTGACAGCAGACAATATTCAACACATTAGCCAGCATGGCATGACACCCGACCAATTTACCTGGGCGATCACCAAATTGGAAAATGCCAGTGTCAGACACCAGCGCGGATCGCCGGAAGACCTTGCCAGTTCACTGCATCATCTTCCAGACTAAAAAAATTGCGATCGGCATGGAGCGTCATTCAGGCATCGTGCACCTGGTTGCTGCGATGCGCCAAGGTGAAAAACTGGTCATCTGGGATCGCCTGGTCAGCCATGTAACAGAAGTGCGAACGAGAGACGAGTTATTGAATTATTTCAATAGCAATAATGTGTCGAGTGTTCAAACGTGGTCCCGTCAGTGATCCCCGGTAGCCCGTAGCTATCCGCAGGCAACCGGAAAAACCCTCTACAACACTCTTCTGCATGGCTGCAGGGCTGCAGGGCTACAGCCCAAGCGCTCAGCCCTGCATTGATCCGGCCGTTCACCTTTCCCAGGCAGGCCAGGATAATGCGCTTCGGTCAGGCGATGACGGACAGTCGCCCGTGAGCTGGCCTCTACGTTTCGATGCGGCGTCATTGCCACGCTCGCCACTTCCAGAGCTCTCGCGAACATCCCCAGTCCGGGGGCCGGTGCAGTAATGCTTGCCGGTCGTAAACAGCAGCAGGCAAGGTGCAGATGGTGGCGCCAACTTTTGTAAGGCGGCCGTGGGTACCCTTGCGCTGCGCGCTGTCGATCGACAAGGCTGCGCTCGTTCGGCGCTTGAGAGGTGCAAGACGACCCAATGCAGCGTCCAGCTGGGCTGGCAATCTCGCTTATACGGATACGCTCACTCGCAGCGGCGAACAGGTATGTGCGGCAAAATTTATTGCAGCCACCGTCTATAGAGCCGCGAGAGCGTACGCCTGAAATCAGTTAATCGGCACGCCAATGCATCAGGCGATCATGGTGATCGCCGTGCACTGCTCTCACAGCAAACGCCGAACGAAGGCGAGCATTACCTGCGCCGCCCACCCTTCAAACTCCTGAGATTTTCCTTCGTATCCGCCTCGAAGTTGTCTGCAATGGGCTTGGGAATGCTCTGTTTGCCCAGCGGCACCCCGCCCGCGTCTTCCAGATTCTGGCGGATCTCGCCTTTCTTCTTCTCCTTGTCCAATCGCATCTCTTCGTAATGCAAACCTGCCAACACGGGCACTTTGAGCATCTCAGTCGATTTGCTGATGCTGCTACCTACTAAATAACCTTTAACCGCATCAGTTGGCTGTTGCCGCTCGGCTGCCCCCTTGCCTCCTCCCTTGGCCGCGCCTTCGCCTGCGCCCTTGGTTGCACCCTCGGTCGCCCCCTTGGCTGCACCCTCGCCTGCCCCCTTGCTCGCCCCCTTGCTCGCCCCCTTGCTCTCCCCCTTGCCTGCTCCCTCGCTTGCCGCCTTGGCGGCGCCCTCGGCGACCCCTTTGGCGGCCCCCTTGGCTGCGAGCCTAGCCGTAGGTCCGCCGACTGCGCCAACGACCGCCCCCGCCATGTTGATGCCGGCGAGTTTCCACGCGAGCGACATGTCGCCACCTTGCAGTGCGGTGTCGAGGACCTGTGCCGCCTGCGCTTCGCTCTCCAGTGCCACCGCTGCTGCATCGGCAAACTCGCCAATGATGGGAATGCCGTTCAACGCACTCAATCCTACGGACGCCCAGTCCATGATCTTGCTGTCCCACTTGAGGAACTCATGCAATGCCTTGCCGGCGGTGCCTGTGTCCTTTTTCGCCTTCTTGATCTCGGGTTGATCGGCTTTGCCCATCAACATGTCCGAGACAGCCTTCTTCTGGTCGGGTGATGTGGCCGCATGCGCAGGCGATTTATCCACGCTCTTGTTGGCCGCCGTCATGTGATCGTAGAACTGCTGGAAATCCTTGTTGCTGATCTTGCCCGAATCGATGACATGGCCACCGCCGAAGAAGCTGTGGGGCTTCTTGTAGCCGGTGATCGAATTGTTCAACAAGCCGAACAACAGCGGATCGCCCAACAGCTGTTTGGCGGCGTCGCGCACTGCGGGGTCGGCCTTGTCGTCTTTGACGATCGTATCGAGCTTGTCGCGGGTCACCTCCTTGCCGTCGCCGAAAAACGCGTCTTGGTGGCTGTTGATGGTGTCCAGCGTTTTCAGTTCGGGCGCGGTCAGGTGCATCTCAGATGCGGATTTCTGCAGGAAATCCGGAGTGCTCATCGAACCCGAGTCTCCCGCCAGCGCCTTCCACTGATCGGGATGCTCACGGAAATACTGTGCGGCAGCGATGACCTGCGGCGGGCGCTTTTGGGTCTTGTCGTCGCCTTCGACCAGGTGCTTGAACGCGTCCTGATTCAGATCCTTCGGCAGATAGTCCGAGTAGCGATAGAACTCGCGCATCGCGTCACTTTCGGTCATGACCTTCGGCTCGGTCTTGTCCGGGCTGTCCGACGCCACATAGTTTTGCGTGTAGCCCTTGGCTTGCTTGGTGGCGTACTCCGCTACCTGCGCGTGGCCGGCCGAGAACTTGCCGAGATCGCCGGCCTTGATCTTGCCGCCGCATTTGCCATCGCCCTGCGAGCCGATAGCAAAGAACAGCCGCGGGTCCTTTTGCAGTTCCGTCAATGCCTTCTTCAGATCCGGCGGTGTCGCTGGATCGTTGATCTTCGCATCCAGATCGGCCCACGCGAGCGGCAGCTTGTCCTTGTGGCGATCGAGCGTGGTGACGATTTCCAATTCGTTCTGGGTGAGCGTCCCGCCATCCCACGTGACCGACGAGCCGTCCACCGGCGGCGGCAGGTCGCGCCCCTTCATTTTTTCGGGATTGTAGGTCGCGTTCTTCCCACCCAGCGCCGTCACCTGCGGGTGACGGTCCGCAAAATCATAGAGGTTGGCGGCAATGAGCGTGCCATTGCACTTGCCCTGGTCGTCATGGTGGTGCTTGCCGTGCCCCTGCGATGCCATCGCGAAGAACAGGCCAGGATCCTGCTGCAGACCTTGCAGCGCTTTCTTCAGGTCGGGCGGCGTGGCTGGGTCGTTGATCTTTTCATCGAGCTTGGCGAACTCGATCGGCGTCATGTCGCGATGCTGATTGAGCGTGGAGACGATCTCAAGCTGGGACTGCGTGAGTGTGCCGCCGTCCCAGGTCACCGACGAGCCTTCTGCGGCAGGCGGCGGTGTCGCTCCCTTGATGTTCCTGGGATTGAACTCGGCATTTTTCCCGCCCAGATCGGTCACCTGTTGATGGTGGTCTGCAAAATCCCACAAGTCGTCGGCCTTGATCTTGCCGCCGCATTTGCCATCACCCTGCGAGCCAATGGCAAAGAACAGACGCGGGTCTTTCTGCAGGCCTTGCAGCGCGCTCTTCAAATCGGGAGGCGTGGACGGGTCGTTGATCCTGTCGTCGAGTTTTGCGAACTCAAGCGGCATCTTGTCCTTGTGCTGATTGAGTGTCGAAACGATCTGAAGCTCCGATGCGGTGAGCGTGCCGCCGTCCCAGGTCACCGACGAACCATCCACCGCAGGCGGCAGCTTGGATCCCTTGATGTCCTTGGCATCGAACGGGGTTGGGAGCGTCGGCCAGGAGGTGCGTTTCTCGATCGGCTGGCTGGCTTGCATGTCGTCAGCCGAAGGCGTGGATAACCCAGCAATGCCAGTGCCTGATCCATCGTTTGGCGTGTTGCCGTAGATGGCGGCAATCAGCTGGTAAATCTGCTGCAGGAACAGGTTGTCCATCGCCAGCAACAGATCGGAGTCGTTCATGGCCGAATCGGATCCGGTCGCCTCCGGAGACGACGTATCATCCGTGAGAGGGAGAAACAGACCGGCGGCACTTCCGGTCGAAAGCGTGTTGAGCGACATGTGCGGCCTCGCAATGACAGAGCAGTGACAGAGCAGCTGCATATGAGTACATGCTCATACGAGCACACAGGCATGTCTCATGCGGCGAGCACAGATGTTGCCACCGCCGGTAAAGGACGCATGCACCGATGAACTATTTTGGCGAAAAAAACGCAAAAAAGTGCTCACCAGCCAGGTCCTCACCGCCGCAGCCTTGGAATGCAGGGACTTATGAGTAGCCATCGTTCTTTTTAGAAACTAGAGCGAGTTATGAGCGCGAGCCGATGCGGCGATCATGACGCGACCTGATCAGCTCAGACTTGCAGTTGTCCAATCGCTTGCCGCACACCGAACCATCGTTGGTGCGACTTGCAACTTGTTATTCCGTCGAGAATTTTTGGCGGCACAGAGTGATTGATGAATCCCTGCCGACAAGGCGTCCGGCGACTACATCGCGACGCAAGAAGCAGAGGCAGTTGGTGTGAGCGAAGCGGGCAGGTTAATGAATCAGCTCAACCTCCCCCCCCCCGGCTTACGAGTGACACTTGTTCGATAGCGAGATGCCGCGATGTTTGTCGCGCTACAAGCCGATCATCTCGGACACCTCCTGATCGGACACGTAGGCCGCGGGGAGTGCAGGACCTGCAGCTTTGCTGTCGGGCAGATTCGGTAGGGACGCAACGTCTTCGCTCCCGCGCAGCGGTGGTCATTCCGGCAAAGTAGCCTGAAGTTCAACGGGACTGTGCAGTCCCGCTGAGTCCTTTGGGTACATGCCATGTACAATGTGAACCGCTTACTGCGCTCTCGTCCGCGAACTGACACCACCGAGCGCACACCTGCCGAAGAGACAACGCCACGTGAACCGTCCGGCGCGGTGGATGGCTTACTCAGCCCGCTGCATGCGCGGCCGCGACGTCGCGAAAACACGTCGGCGACCGACGCATTGCCGCCCAGAAGTCCGGGGCGTTTTCTACGCTCACCTCTGCGTTCACCGATGCAACCAGTTGCGCTAGCTGCCGCGTCTTCAGCATCACCGCGCAGCGTAGCGAACGACATCGACGATTGGCTCGCACTCAGCCTGCCGATGGCAGAGCGGGTCCCTACCGGCTACAACCTGCATGACGGCGAGGGGGATACGTCGCGGGAGGTTCTGCAAGGCGTGGCAGACGCAATCCGCCGTGCAGCCGCCCGCCAAAGCACCAAGCTTGCACTCGACTACGGCCTTCCTGCTAAGACGCTACCGGATGCGATCGGCAGACTTGAAGCGCTGCAGGAACTGTTGCTGATCAACACCGGGCTTCAGTCGCTGCCAGACAGCCTGGGGCAGCTCCGCCAGCTTCGCCACCTGCAGGTGGCCGCCACCCCAGGTCTGAAAAGGCTGCCAACGTCCTTGACGAGCTTGCCCAACCTGGAGATTCTTCAGTTGACGACGATACCGTTGGAGGAGTTGCCCAGTGACTTGGGGCGCATGCAAAGCCTGTGCAGCCTCAGGCTGGGTGGCGGACGCTATGAGCGATTGCCGGCCAGCATCATCCAGTTGAGCCAGTTGACCCAATTGAGCGTGTCGCACTCGTCGCATTTCCGGGCGTTGCCTGAAAACATCGGCGACATGCACGGGCTCACGTCACTGGAAGTGGTATCGAACGCCAAGCTGGAACAACTGCCAGGCGACCTCACCCGGCTGCAGCGGTTGGAAGAACTCGACCTGTCCTCCAACCGCCGGCTGGCGCAATTGCCGGAGGACATGGGTCAAATGGGCAGCCTGACGAAACTGTCGCTGAAAGACTGCTCCGCACTCCGGCATCTGCCCGACAGCGTAGGGGAGCTCGCCCAGCTGCAACTCCTGGACCTGCGCGGCACGGCTCTGCAAACCCTTCCGCCGTCGCTTGCGCGACTTCCCGCCAACTGCGAAATCAAGGTGTCGGATCATTTGCGTCGCCAATTGGCCCAGATCCGCAACCCGCAGCCGGCGCAGCATGCGGCGCAACCGCCAGCTGGCAGAACGCGACCACCGGCGATGCCTGCGGTGGAGCAGGCCGGGCCATCGCGGAACCGCGGGCCCGAGTTCACGCGCGTGTTGCGGAGCATCGATGCCGACTTGGGAGAGCGTTTTGATAAGTGGATGCGGGGTCTGGCACAAAACGCCATGATCTTCCACAGGTCCATCACGCCGGCCGACATACGCCTGCTGGACCAAGTCGTGACCGAGGCCATCACGTCTCCCGAATTCCGAAGCAGCTTCGGCGAGTTTTTGAGCGAGCACACCGTCAAGACCCTGAACATGGATGGCCTGACCCAGGTAGGCGGTGGCGGGCCACCCGTGCGGGGTGATGTCAAAACCGCTTTTTCGGAAATGCTGAAGCACAAGATCATGCACACGCGAAACCGGGAGGCGGCACTGAGCATGCTGCAGGAGGCGATACGAAATCCTGATCTAGGTCTGTCGAGGAACAGGCTGCTCCATAGCATGAACGAACTCACTGGACGTCCGCAGATGTGGCCGCCGCTGCGGGCCTACATTTCCATGCATGATGTGGAGGGAAAGGCTGCGCAAGAAGCCGCCACCACCTGGGCCATGGCTCACTTTGACGAAGCGCAGGAGGGTGTCATCGGGGAAGCAGAAGCCAAGCGGGAGTCCGAACAGGCGCAGGCCAACGCGAACAGCTTCATCGGGCTGCGTGCACTTGCGTTATTGAAAAAATGGCGCATCCAGTAGCACCCTGCGTGCTGTGGCGAAGACTTCTCTCACTAGCATGAGTGATGCTTCAGTTCGGGCTTTTCGAAGCAAATTTGATTCGTCACTTCTCCAGAGATTTTAGGGAACTCCCTGGATGACCCTGCGCCACCATGCTGGCTATCCATCCTCGGTAGGATGGCAAGGAACTCATTGCGCGATCAGGAACACCGCATAGATGTTTTCGGTGTAGGTGATCGTGCCGGTCAGCAGGCTTTCGCCGACGCCCTGGACGCCGACGCTTGGCGCAGGCGGCGGCGGTGGGGCTGGTGGCGAAGGTGGAGACACCACCGAGCCCGGCTTTGGCGCTGCGGGGGCCGACCAGGTGCCTGCCTCGACACCATAGGCAAAATTGGGGGCGACATCGGAGATGCTGTAGATCCCGCCGAGCCGCACGCCGTAAGCAGCGGCGAGTCCCTGGGCTGAGTCGCGCGACTGCGCGGCGGCTTCGCGCTTGAGGTCTGCACGCAAGGCAGCGGCATCGGCGTAGGCGGTCTGCATCGAAAGTACCTGGACATTCTCATTGGCGTCCAAGCCGCCGAGAAAGGCACGCACATCCTTCAAGGACGTAAAGGTGCCGCGGATCTTGCGCTCCACGCGGGTTCCTTCGAAGACGGATTTGCCTGCCTCGTAACGCGATTGCGGCGCAATCGACAAGGCAGAGGCATACAGCGAGTCCTTGAGCACGCGGTTGCGCTGCAACCCATCCAGCACCACACGGGCGCGCTCCTCGACGAACTTGCGCGCCAGGTCGGGCTGCAGATTGGTATTGCTCACCTTGAGATCGATGATGAAACGATCCGGGTCCACGGTCCGATAGGCCTGCCCCTTCACCAGCAAGTGCGGCTGCGAGGGCAGCGTATTGATCTGCGCTGCGCCCACGGCAGGTAGCATGAGGGCGGTGGCGAGCATCCAAGCGGCGAATCTGTTCATTGTCGTCTTCCTTGATGGCGAGTGATGATCCTACAGCGCGGGGTCCTGCAAAAGCGCCGCCACATCCGCAGACAGCCGATCGACCGCCGCCGGCGTGGTGGCCCATGAGGTCACGAAGCGAATGACTAGGCTGCCATCGGCGCGGACTTCCCAGCGCTCGAAGTCATAGCGCAGCGCCAGTTGCGCGGCATGTTGCGCGCTGACGGCGATGAACTGCTGATTGGTCGGCGAGTCGCTGCTGAACTGCGCGCCGGCGGCCAGCAAGCCGGCGCGCAAACGCTGCGCCATCGCGTTGGCATGCGCGGCCAGCTCGAAGAACAGGCCATCTTCGAACAAGGTGGCGAATTGCGTGCCGAGCACCATGCCCTTGGCCAGCAGCGCGCCGCGTTGTTTGATCAGATAACGGAAATCGGTCTGCAGGGCCGGATTGAGGATCACCAGCGCTTCGCCGAGCAAGGCGCCGTTCTTGGTGCCGCCGATGTAGAAGGCATCGGTCAGCCCGGCAATCGCCGGCAGATCCAGGTCGTTACCGTCGGCGGTCAGTGCTGCGCCCAGGCGTGCCCCATCCAGATACAGCAACAAGTCGTTGGCGCGGCAACAACGCGACAGCGCCTCGAGTTCGGCTCGGGTGTAGATGGTGCCGCTCTCGGTGCTGTTGGAGACGTAGACCAGGCGCGGTTGCACCATGTGCTCGTTGCCGTGCGCGTCCAGCACCGGCTGGATCAGCGCCGGCGTCAGCTTGTCGTGCAACGCGGGCACGGTCAGCACCTTGTGGCCGGTGGCTTCGATGGCGCCGGTTTCGTGCGTGGCGATGTGCCCGGCCTCCACCGCGATCACCGCCTGATGCGGGCGCAGAAACGCCGCGATCGCCGTCAGGTTGGTCTGCGTGCCACCGACCAGCAGATGCACGTCGGCGTGCGGCTGTGCGATCGCCTTGCGAATCAACGTCACGGCGCGCGCGGTGTGCCGATCGGTGCCATAACCGGCGTTCTGCTCGGCGCTGGCCTGCACCAACGCCTGCAGCAGACGCGGATGCGCGCCCTCGCTGTAGTCGTTGCGGAAGCTGACGCGCGCAGCGCTGCCCTGCCCGTCCATCACAGCCCCTTGGCCGCCTGCGCGACCGCGCGAAACAGCGCGCGGCCCTTGTTCATGGTTTCCTGCCATTCCAGGTCGGGATCCGAGTCGTAGACCACGCCGCCGCCGGCCTGCACATACAGATAGCCGTCCTGGATCACCGCAGTACGGATCGCGATGGCGGTGTCGGCATCGCCATGCCAGCCGATATAGCCGACTGCGCCGGAATACACGTTGCGCTTGACCGGCTCCAGCTCGCGGATGATTTCCAGCGCGCGGATTTTCGGCGCGCCGCTGACGGTGCCGGCCGGAAAGGTGGCACGCAGCACATCGCTGTAGTTCAGGCCGGCCTTGAGCGTGCCGGTGACTTCGCTGACGATGTGCATGACGTGGCTGTAGCGTTCGATCACGAACTGCTCGCCGACCTTGACCGAGCCCGGCTCGGCCACGCGGCCGACATCGTTACGGCCCAGATCGATCAGCATCACGTGTTCGGCGCGCTCTTTCGGGTCGGCCAGCAGCTCGGCTTCCAGCGCCTTGTCCAGCTCGGGCGTGGCACCACGCGGGCGGGTACCGGCGATCGGCCGCACGGTGACCACGCCATCGCGCAGGCGCGCCAGGATTTCCGGCGAAGAACCGACCACCTGCGTGCCGCCGACATCGAGAAAATACATGTACGGCGATGGATTGAGCGCGCGCAAGGCGCGATACACATCCACCGGGCGCGCGCGGAACGGCACGCGCAGGCGCTGCGACGGCACCACCTGGAAAATATCGCCGGCGCGCACGTATTCCTGGGCCTTGCGCACCACCGCGTGATACTCCTCGCGGGTAAACAAGGAACGGAAATCCGACTCGTCGATGGCATCGGAAATCTGCGCCTGCGGATACCCCGCACCGCCCTGACGCAGGCGATGCGCCAGCTCGTCCAGGCGCCGGTTGGCGCGCACATAGGCCTGCGGCTGGCGCGGGTCGGCATGCACGATCAGGTAGAGGCGGCCCTTGAGATTGTCGAACACCGCCAGCTCTTCGGAGAGCATCAGCAGGATGTCGGGCGTACCGAGTTCGTCGGGCTTGTCGCCGCCACCCAGGTGCGGTTCGATGTACTGGATGCACTCGAAGCCGAACCAGCCGACCAGGCCGCCGGTGAAGCCGGGCAGGCCGTCGAGCTGCGGCACCGAATGCTCGGCGCGCAGTGCATCGACTTCGGCCAGTGGGTCGGCAACCTGGCGGGTTTCCAGCACCTCGCCGTGCTCGCTGATTTCCAGCGTGTGCCCGCGGAAGCTGTACACGCGCCGCGCCGGCAGGCCGATGATGGAATAGCGCCCGAAGCGCTCACCGCCTTCGACCGATTCGAACAAATAGGTGTAGGCGCCGTCGGCGAGCTTCAGATAGACCGACAGCGGCGTGTCCAGGTCGGACAGCACTTGCCGGACAACGGGAATACGGGTGTGACCTTCAGCGGCCTGGCGCTGGAACTGCTCTGCAGTGATCAAGACGACTTTCCTTCCGGGACTCTGTGGCGGGGCGGACGACGGCAACGGGCCACCATCGCCACCAGCGGCGAGCGGAAGAGAAGGAGCGTGAAGTCGTCAGGCGGGACACGTCGCTACTGTAGCGCAACTGCTGGTTTAGGGCAGCAGGTGCCAAGGCGAAAGCTGTGCGAATTGCGAAGGTGGGTTGGGTCGTGTGTTGTTGGGTGTGGCTTTTCAAGCTGAGTGACATCCGGGCCGGATGGCGCGTGTTTGTCGTTGATAGGTGTATTTGGCTGTGGGCTGTCTGCGACGACTTGCTGTTAGCCAATGTCAGGGCGAGATGCCTGGTAGCGGCATGTGTGTCGGCACAGGGACCCTCACCCCAACCCCTCTCCCGGAGGGAGAGGGGCTTACAGCGGTGCGTTGGCGGTTGCTTCGCTTGAACCGCAGTTGCTTCGCTTGAATCCCGATTCCCGATTCCCGATTCCCGATTCTCGATTCCCTATTCCCAGCTTCAAGCGCTGCGCAGCGGGCACTCCACCGGCAAATGCATGCGCAACCGCGCCGGCACGCATTCGATGCGGAAATGCTGCGAGGTTTCCGGTTCGCCGTCCAGATTCAAGGTCAGTGGTTGGTGCGAGACCATCTCCAGCCAGGGCAGCCGGGCGCGCACGGCAACGCGTTCCAGCGCGGCCTGTTTGCCGCCGGTGACCAGGGTGCCGAGGGTGGCGGCGACTTCGCCGTTGAGCGCGGGCACGATGGTGACGTCGAGCAGGCCGTCGTCGATCAAGGCTTCCGGACACAGCGCCTGGCCGCCGCCGGCCTGGCGTCCGTTGCCCAGACCGAGTGCGATGAATTCGCCTTCCCAGCTGAACTCCGGGCCGCTGAAGCGGGCGCTGATCGGGTCGATGCGGCCTAGCCGCGACATGCCGGTGATCAGGTAGGCCAGCCCGCCGAGCATCTTCTTCAAGCCTTCGTCGGTTTCCACGGTGACCTGGGTACCGAAACCGCCACTGGCGACGTTGGCGCACCAATGCGGGCCATGCTCGGCGTCGATGCGCAAGAGATCGATCGGCTCCGCGGCGTGCTCGGCGATCAGATTCAGCGCGTCGAGCGGTTCCAGCGGGATATTGGCGGCGGTGGCGAAGTCGTTGGCGGTGCCCAATGGCACCAGCCCCAGCGAGGGCAGCGTGGCGGCGTCGGCGTCGTGATGGGCGAGTGCGGCGGCCACTTCGCTCAAGGTCCCGTCGCCGCCGGCAGCGACCACGGTGTGCACGCCATCGGCGACGGCTTCGCCGACATAACGCTCGGCGTCGCCTTCTTCCCAGGTGACCCGCACATCGAGCTGGATGCCACGCTTGCGTAGCGCTCCCACCGCCTCACGCAGGTCCAGATTGTCGGTGGACTTGCCGTTGAGGATCAGACGCCAGTGGGACGGGGTCATGCGCGCTGCCAATGCTGTGAGGGTAGTGAACGCAGGCTAGCAGCGGCCCACTGCGTGCATCGTGAATACGCAGTGCCACCGGGCTGTCATTGGCATGTCATCGATGCCCCGGAGGATAAGAGGCCATAACAGGGAAGACGGGCGGAGGCAGGATCAGCCTCCAATTTTCTTGAAGGCCGCTCCAGTGGGAGCGGCCTTCTTTTTGCGCCGCTGTTGCAAGCCGCGCCTGGCTCAAGCGCCGGCGGCAAATGCCACCAGGCGATCGCCGTCGAGACGGTACACCGTCCAGCCCTCCATCGGGCGCGCACCGACGGCCTGGTAGAACGCGATGGCCGGCGCGTTCCAGTCCAGCACCGACCACTCGAACCGCCCGCAGCCACGCTGCACGGCCAACCGGGCCAGATGCCGCAGCAGCGCCAGGCCAGCGCCCTGCCCGCGCGCTTGCGGACGCACGAACAGGTCTTCCAGATACAGGCCATTGCGGCCAAGCCAGGTCGAGTAATTGAAGAAATACACCGCAAATCCCAGCGCCTGCCCGTCCTGCTCGCAGATCAGCGCATGCGTGGTGGCGCCGTCGCCGAACAGGCTGGCGCGCAGCTCCTCCGGGCTGGCCTTGACCGCATCGGGCTCGCGCTCGTACACCGCCAGTGCGGTGACCAGTTCGTGCAGCAGCGCGGCGTCATCGGGCGTGGCGCTGCGGATCTGCAGCGGGGCCTGGCTCATCGCACCGCATCCACCGCCGCACGCATCTGCGCGATCACCTGCGCATAGTCGGGCGCATTGAAGATCGCCGAGCCGGCCACGAAGGTATCGGCACCGGCGGCGGCGATCGCGCCGATGTTGTCGGCCTTGACCCCGCCATCGATCTCCAGCCGGATCGGCTTGCCGAGCGCATCGATCTTGCTGCGGATCGCGCGCAGCTTGTCCAGCGCCGAGGGAATGAAGGCCTGCCCGCCGAAGCCGGGGTTGACCGACATCACCAGCACCAGATCCAGCTCCGGCAGCACCCAGTCCAGAATGTCCACCGGCGTGGCCGGATTGAGCACCAGCCCGGCCTGGCAGCCGTGCGACTTGATCAGCTGGATCGTGCGGTGCACGTGGCGGCTGGCTTCGGGATGAAAGCTGATGGTGGTGGCGCCGGCATCGGCGAAGTCCGGCACGATGCGGTCCACCGGCTCGACCATCAGATGCACGTCGATCGGCGCGGTGATGCCGTGTTTGCGCAGCGCCTGGCACACCATCGGGCCGATGGTGAGGTTGGGCACATAGTGGTTGTCCATCACATCGAAGTGCACCCAGTCGGCGCCGGCCTTCAGGACGTTGTTCACCTCTTCGCCAAGACGGGCGAAATCGGCGGACAGGATGGACGGGGCGATCGCCGTCGGTTGCATGGGCAGCTCGGAAGGTAACGGAGCGCACATTCTCGCAACCGGGATCGCAGGATGAAAGCGTCAGGATGAAAGCCTCCTGCATCCGTGCGCCGCCATCGTGCGTACACACAGGACTGGCGCGCTGCGCCCGATTAAGGAGAACGCATGAAAACCACCCCGCTCGCTTCTGCTGCCATCGTCCTGTTGGCCCTCGCCCCGTCCGCCTGGGCACAAACCGGCCCGGCCGACTGGTCCGGCTTCTCCATTGGCGCCAATGTCGGCGGCGCCGACGTCAGTGGCGTCTCCGGCGGCCGCTTCGGCTTCGACACCAATCTGGATGGCCGCGACGGCGACCAGGTCAGCACCGCCACCGGCGCCGATGCGTTCTCGCCCGGCTTCTGCGGTGGCGCCGCCGCCGGCCGCACCCCGGCCAGTGGCTGCAGCAAGGACAAGGGCGGTGCCGAATATGGCGCGCGTCTCGGTTATGACTGGCAGGCCGGCAACTGGGTCTACGGCGTGGTGGCCGAGTACACCCGCAACGACCTGCGCGACAGCGTCAGCGCCTTCAGCACCACCCCGGCGTTCTACACCTTCACCCGCCAGCTCAACCGCACCGCCGCCCTGCGTGGCCGTATCGGGTATGCCTTCGGCGAGCAGGGCGATTTTCTGGCCTACTTCACCGCCGGCGTGGCACGCGGCGAGTTCGACCACAGCTTCTCCAGCAGCAACACCGCCAATAGCTTCACCAGCAGCGGTGGCGACAGCGCCGACGGCTATCAGGCCGGTGTTGGCCTGCAGCGCCGCTTGAGCGACAACGTCTCGGTGGGCGTGGAATACCTGTTCACCCGCCTGGAGGACGAAGACACCCGCGTGCGCGTCGGGCCGGGCACCGCACCGGCGACCAACCCGTTCCTGCGCGTCAATCCGGCAGGTACCGATCTGCGCCGCACCGACACCGATTTCTCGGCCAATGCGGTGCGGTTGACGGCGACCTATCGCTTCTGAGTCTTGGGTGTGTGAGTGACCACGACGCCTGGCCTCAATGGTCAGGCGTTTTTGTTATGCGGATTTTGCTTCGATTCCTGAGCAGGCCGCTGCATCGCCTCGCAGCGAGACCAGATGCGCAGCGTTCGATCAGCGTTTGCGCAGCCGCTGGATGCGATCGTAGGCGGCGTTGATCTGGCTGGCCTTCTTTTCGGCCTGACTGCGGGCCTCCGGGCCGGCATTGGCCACCTTGTCGGGGTGGTAGCGCGACATCAGCCGGCGATAGGCCAGGTCGATCTCGGCAGTGGTGGCGTCCGGCTCCAGCCCCAGCGCTTCGTACGGGTTTTCGGCGCGGCGTTTGAACCAACCGGCGTCCACCGCGTGGCCGATCGCCAGGCCGATCATCAGCCCCACCACCGGTGCCCCGCGAAACAGCAAGGCGCCGGCCAGTGCACCGAGCAGTTTTCCGTACCAGGACATGGGCGATCGGGGGCGGGGAGGCGGGTTGGCGATCTTACCCGAACGCCCGCCCGGCCTGGCTGACACGGCCTGCACGCGGCCGCGCGGTTGCCTCCAATAAATCCAGCGGCGCGCACCGAAGCGCCGTACACTACGCGGCCCGCTGCCCACCCGCGGGCCCGCCGGGTCCCGAGGACAGCGTCATTGCGACGTCCTTAGGAGTGCCTGTGTCGACCACGCTGTTGCAATCCGATCTGCCCGGCCTGCCGTTGCGTCACCGTGGCAAGGTCCGCGATGTCTTCGACATTCCCCGTGAGCGCCTGCCCGCCGACGCGCCGCCGGGCGACTATCTGCTGATGGTGGCCACCGACCGCCTGTCCGCGTTCGACGTGGTGCTGCCCGACCCGATCCCCGGCAAGGGCGAGATGCTGTGCCAGGTCTCCAACTTCTGGTTCCACAAGACCGATCATCTGATGCCCAACCATCTGGTCGACATCCGCGTGGAGCAGGTACTGCCCGAGGGTGTGGACCCGGCGCTGTATGCCAGGCGCGCAGTGGTCACGCGCAAGCTCAAGCCGGTGCCGGTGGAAGCGATCGCACGCGGCTACCTGATCGGCAGCGGCTGGAAGGATTACCAGCGCACCGGCAAGATCAGCGGCATCGAACTCCCCGACGGCCTGCGCCAGGCCGAGAAACTGCCCGAGCCGATCTTTACCCCGTCGACCAAGGCCGCAGTGGGCGACCACGACGAAAACATCGACTTCGATGCGATGGTCAAGACGGTGGGCGCAGAGCTTGCCGAGCGCGTGCGCGATGCCACGCTGCGCATTTACCGCTTCGCCGCCGATTTTGCCGCCGAACGCGGCATTCTGCTGGCCGACACCAAGTTCGAATTCGGCACCGACGCCGATGGCCGCCTGTACATCATGGACGAGATGCTGACCCCGGACTCCTCGCGCTACTGGCCGGCCGACCAGTACGAACTCGGCACCAGCCCGCCCAGCTACGACAAGCAGTTCGTGCGCGATTATCTGGAAACCCTGGACTGGGGCAAGACCGCGCCCGGCCCCAGCCTGCCGGCAGGGGTGATCGAACGCACGCGTGCGAAATATGCCGAAGCATTGCAGCGGTTGGCGGGTATTTCGGTTGATTGACGTTTGAAGCCCCGGTTGCGGGGCTTTGAAGTTGCACCATTGCAGCGATGATCTGAGCGCCAAGCGACTTACTTGGCGCACGCGTTTTGACCACCGGCAGCAATGCGGCCGCCAACGCCAATCTGGCGCAGGGCCAACTCGTTTGCGTACAAGGCATCGGCCGCGCAGGGCAGAATCCTCTTTACTATTATGTCGTCGCAATCCCTGCAAGCAGTGTCGCAAAATGCAAGAACAATGCGTTGTGCGAGGAGTATGGCGACAGGCCGATCAAACGCTTGGCGCCTGCCGCCGGTGATGCCTGCCATGCAGCCGCACCAGGCCAGTATGTCGGCGATTGCGCACAGGGGTGGGTGAGTGCAAATGCACTCGATGTGTTTTCAAACGGAATTTAGTTGCTGGCAGTCAAACTCGGCAAACTCACGATTCTAATTGCCGTCGCGTAATTAGTATCGACGGCCGTTTTGAAACACGCTTGCGTCCGAGGGCAACAGGACGAACAGCGAAATGACCAATCGCACTTCTTCAAGGGCTTCGGGACGACGGTCAGGCGAGCAGATAGCCAGGCCGGTTGATCTGCCTGGTGCCCGCCAGCTCGTGCAAACGGTGAAGCCGCAAGCCTTCACATATCTGCAAGCAGCACACGGATAGAATCGCGCCCGCGCTCTAGCTGCCCCCGATACGATCAGGAGGATCCGTTGGCCCTTTTCCGAATTTCCCTGCATGCCCTGGCACTGTGCCTGGCGCTTGCTGCCTGCACTCAACAGGCGGGTCCAGCTACCGTTGCGACGCCTGCCGCACCTGCAGCCTCAACGCCCGCCGCCGCGCCGACGACGCCCGCCCCGGCGACAAGCTGTCCCGATGCCGACTTCTCCGCCTTTCTGAAACGCTTCAGCGCGGACATCGCAGTACAGGAAAAGGCTACAGCCGATCCGCTGACGATGATCCAGCTCGATCCGGACGCGCAGCCCGAGCCTGCGCCGGTGACGCGCACGGTTCCGCTGGCCAAGGTCGAGTGGCCGGTGATCCCCAACCTGGAGGCGGCCCGCAACGGCGGCCGCGAAATCACGATCTCCGAGGAGGCTGAAGGCCGCCAGGTGCTGGTCCGCACACCGGACACCGGCGACCAGCAGGTCTACCACTTCGCCCAGCAGCCCTGCTGGACGCTGGTGAAGGTGGACGACCAGTCGTTATGAAGCAATGGGCCACCGGAAGCGTTTTCCTGCAGGTGTAGATCACTGGCCCTGTCACTCTTATCTCCAAGGAAGCGAACTGATGCGACGCTTTATCTCCACCCTGCCCGCCCTCGGTTTGACACTCTTGCTTGCCGCATGCAGTGATAAGCAGGGCGTCGCAGATAACACTGCCAGCGCACCGGTCGCACCAACTTCCAACGCCCATTCCCCCGCTTCGATGGAAGCGGCTAAACAGGGACAGAATGACATGATCAAGGAATGCTCTGGCGCGCGTCTGCACCTGACCGCGCTACCGTCCAAAAGCGGTGATTCCCCCAAAACGCGCATGGAAATAGAGCGCAATGGCGAGCGCCAGGAATTGGCACCGCCTGCAGAGATGGTGGACTACACGGCGGTCGGGCTGGGCTGCGCCGAAGACGGAAAGGGAACCAATTACTTCGTCATCCAGTATGGCGAGCTTCCCTATGGTTGCGAGTTCTGCGAATGGTTCTTCCTCTATGACGCAAAGGGTCAGTTGCTGAATCACGCGGCACCACCGCTTCGCGAGCAGGACGGCCAGCAGAGCCCGAATAACGACGAATACGAACACAAGCTCGAAGAGTTGGGACTAAAGCACCCGGAACTGGTGCCTTTCCAGCCCTGAGCAAAGGATGCTCATGCACTGCTAATGCCGGTGCATGGCGAAGGTAGTACGCAGTACATGGAGCAGCACCCGTTACAAGGAAGAATCTGTCTCATAGAAAGGAACGCACGATATGACCGACAACACGATCTATACCGAGATGCTTCAGCCACGCGGCGCTGCGTATAGCAGCGACCGGATCAAACCGTGGAGCCATTATCGCGAGCCCATTGACAGCGCAGATGGCCGACTGCACGGCGAATCGCGTCGCTGGGGCGATGCCAGTCCACAGACCCAATCGCGGGTGATCGATAGCCTCATCGATGCCTCGCAGGATGCCGGGCTTTCATCGCGTGAGACCGCTTATGTTCTAGCCATCGCCCGGGTCGAATCGGGCTTCAATCCTGACGCAGCTGCGGGGACCACGTCTGCTTCGGGTCTGGGTCAATTTATTGATCGCACCGGTGCACATTACGGGGTCACCACGTCCAACCGCTTCGATGTGCAGACGCAGTCGCAGGCATTGGTGCAACATTTCATCGATAACCGCGATCTCGCGCGTAGCCGCGGCCAGGACGAGGATTACATTTACAAGTATCACCACGATGGTCCCAGCAAAGATTATGGTGGCCTTGCTCTATCCCGGCGCGAAATCGCCCCTCACCTGGACAATTACACCCAGTTCGTAGATCAGCGCCTCGCCCAGACACGGGGAAACGCAGTGGATCGCTCGGCGCCAGCGGCGCACCCAGCCGAACCCAGCCATGCCGCTCGCAGTAACTTCCAGCAGACGATGGAACGCATGCTGCCGGGCCAGGGCAGTACCGATCCGCATATCACTGGCCATTACGGCGAGCACCGCGGCAGCCGTGGTCCGCACGGCGGTACGGACTTCAATTACGAGGGTGGCCAGGCTGGTCGCAATCTGCAGCATCCGACCGTGCATTCTCCGGTCGCGGGAACCGTCACGTTCGCCGGTGGCAACTACGGCACCGTCAAGATTCGCGATGCGCAGGGCAATTCGCACGAGATCCTGCATCTGGAAGGGCTCAAGGTCAAAGAAGGCCAGGCGCTGTCTGCGGGCGATGCCATCGGTACGATGGGGGGACGCGGCCCGAACGGTGCCAACCAGTACGCACAGCACGTGCATTACCAACTGCGCGATGCCAACGGCAAGCTGACCAGTCCGGAGACGTTCTGGAATCAAGGCCATCATCAGGAATCAGGCGCTCGTCAGGCTCAAGCATCGACACACGCTGGCAACGGCACGCTGCGTCAGGGCGATCACAATCCCGATGTCGGCAAGATGCAGCAGGATCTCAACCGACTCGGCGTGCGCGATGCGCAGGGGAACCGGCTTGCCGAGGATGGCCGCTTCGGCGACAACACGCGTGAGGCGGTGATCGCATTCCAGAAGCAGCATGGGCTGCAGCCCGACGGCGTGGTGGGCCGCAATACGCAGGCCGCCTTGTCCGCGTTGCCGGCGCAGGCCCAGACGCAGGCAGGCCAGACGCAGCAGGCCGCGCCGAAGGGCCCATCGTTGAACGATGCCTCGCATCCGGACCATGCGCTGCACACCGCGATCCGCAGCAGGCTGCCAAGCATGATCTCCAACGAAACGGCGGCCCACGTCACCTTGCAGGCCAAGCAGAACGGCATCGATTCTGCCGACAAGCTGCAGGACGTCACGGTACAAAACGGTAAGGCGTTCGTCATGGGAACCACGCCAGGCTTCCGTGCGGCAGTGGATCTGAATCAGCCCGCTCCCACGCTGGAGCAGACCAGTGCGCAGTTGCTGGCTGGCCAGACGCAGCAGCAACAGACGCAGGACGAGCAGCACAAGGTCGCCATCGGCGGCCGCTGAGGGTGCAGCAATGCATCAAAAAAGCCGGCCAGTTTTCTGGCCGGCTTTTTTGTACGCGCGCTCTACATCGCCATCGTCGCTCACGACTGAAAGCGATGCCGCAATCGAACACCACTGCATGCTCCCTGGCGCACCGCGTGTCACTGGGCGCCGACACATTCTTGTAGAAACAGCGATCTTGTAGAACAGCGCTGCGATATACGTCCGCAGCGCGATGAGCGCCGATCATGCAGCGCATCTTGCATCTGTCTGCGATGCGCTCCACAACGCAAAGTGGCGCGGCGCACAGAACGCGACACAACTGTAATTTTTACTACTGCGCTCTCACAGACTGTGCAAGGTTGGCTGCCGGCACCCTGCTGCCATTCGCGATCGGCTGATGCTCGTCGCCGCCGATCTTTGCATTGCACGTTTCCTGGGAGAGAGTCGTCATGCAATTCCATGTGTTGGGCGCAGCGATCTGCTGCGCGCTATCGTTGTCTGCTGTCGCCAGTGCTGCGGATCTTTCCGCCGATGCCGCGGTAGCGCGCGCGCAATCGTTGTTGGGCAACAACGCTGCGGCGTTGGCCAATCGTGCAGCCGCCGATACGTTTGTCGCGCGCGACAGCATTGTCGATGCCGATGGCACCGAGCATGTGCGCTTCGATCGCACCTATCAGGGCTTGCCGGTCATCGGCGGCGATGTGGTGGTGCATTCGCGGCGCGGGGTAATGCGTCAGTTGAGCCAGACCATGGACACCAACGTGCGCCCGGCCATCGTACCGGGCATCGATGCCGACACGGCCATGCGCGCGGCCGGTGCGCAGTTCGATGTGGAACAAGATGCCGCACCGCGCGCAAGTCTGGCGCTGTATGCCCGCCAGGGTGCACCGCGACTGGTCTACGAAGTGATCTACAGCGGCATCAAGCCCGACCAGACGCCCACCGAGATGCATTACATCGTCGATGCGGTCAATCAACGCATTCTCGACTCCTGGGATACGGTGCACACCGTGTGCAGTGGCGGCACCAGCGCGACCGGCACCGGGCGTTCGCTGTATGCAGGCAACGTTGGATTATCGACAACGCGTTGCAGCAGCGGTTACGAGCTGACCGATCTGAGCCGCGGTAGCGGTGCCACTTACAACATGCGCAACAGCACCTCCGGCAACGGCACGCTGGTCACCGATGCCGACAACGCCTGGGGCAGCGGCGCCAACAGCGATACGGTGACGGCAGCGGTGGATGCGCATTACGGCGTGGCCTTGACCTGGGACTACTTCCGCACCGCCCATGCGCGCAGCGGCATCGCCAACGATGGCGCGGGTGCGCGCAGCCGGGTGCATTACGGTAGCCGGTACAACAACGCATTCTGGCAGGACAGCTGCTTCTGCATGACCTTCGGCGATGGCGACGGCAGCACCTTCACGCCGCTGGTCTCGGTGGATGTGGCCGGGCACGAGATGACCCATGGCGTGACCAGCCGTACCGCACGGTTGGTGTACTCGGGCGAGTCCGGTGGTTTGAACGAAGCCACTTCCGACATCATGGGCGCGATGGTGGAGTACTCCGCCAACAACAGCGCGCAGCCGGGCAATTATCTGATCGGCGAAAAGATCGTCCCCGGCAACAGCAGCGGCACGCTGGCGTTGCGCTACATGTTCAAGCCGAGCCTGGATGGCGATTCGCCGGATTGCTACAGCAGCAGCCTGGGCTCGCTCAACGTGCACTACAGCTCGGGGGTGGCCAACCATTTCTACTATCTGCTGGCCGAAGGGGCGGTGGTGCCGAGCGGCTTTGGTGCGGGCACCAGCTGGAACGTGACGCCGGCCGGGCTGGTGTGCAACGGCAATACCGCGTTGACGTCGATCGGCCGTGCCGCAGCCAGCCGCATCTGGTACCGCGCGTTGACGGTCTACATGACCTCATCGACCAACTATGCGGCCGCACGCAGGGCCACGTTGAGCGCGGCCACCGATCTGTATGGCAGCACCTCCACGCAATACCGCGCGGTTGCCGCAGCGTGGAGCGCGGTGTCGGTCAACTGATGCATGCCGGCCCTTGCCACGCGACCGGCGCGTGGCAAGGTGCCCGGCTGCCACAGCGCCATCCGCGCGCGTATGCTTGGGTCATTCCTGGGAGGGAACATGACCGAACGCACCACGACCGCGCGACCGATCGACCGCTATTTCGCCAGCTATTCCGACGATCATCAAAACGCCACCAACCAGCAGATCCATGTGCTGGCAGTGCCGGCGATCCTGTGGTCGGTGGTGGCCTTGCTGTGGTGCATCCCGGTGGGCGGCACCTGGTTCAGTAGCGGCGTGTGGGCGGCGCTGTCGATGTTCGCGGTGTGGTCGTACTACAACCGGCTGTCGCGCCCGCTGGGGTTGGGCATGCTGGGCATCTTCTTCTTCTTCGGCTGTCTGTGCCGCTTGATCGAGAGCAAGCTTGGCCTGGGCGGCGTGTTCACGTTGGGCGTGGCGGTGTTCGTGCTGGCCTGGATCGCACAGTTCGTGGGCCACAAGATCGAAGGCCGCAAGCCGAGCTTTCTGACCGATCTGACCTATCTGCTGATCGGGCCGATCTGGGTGTTGGCCAAGGTGTATCGCCAGCTGGGTTGGCGCTACTAGCTCGACGCACCAACCTCACTCGCGAACGCCGAGTTCTTCCGGCAACGGACGAAACGCACGCGGCGCGTAACCGAAATCGCGGCGCGCCGGTTCCAGATCGAACACCAGGTCATCGCGCATGCGCTGCAACGCCGCTGCATTCATGCCACGCAGGCGGCCCAGCCGTTGCGCAGCGCTCAGCGCCAACCCGAACAGCGTCGGCGGCATCTGATACAACCGCGCCGGTCGTGGCAACGCAGCCAGCACGCGCTCCACCATCTGCATGTAGGCCAACACTTCGCCACCGCCCACCGCATAACTGCGCTGCTGCGTGGCCGGCTGGGCGACTACCGCCAGCGCGGCGCTGGCCAGATCGTCCACATGCACCGGCTGACGTAAACCGGTGGCGTTGGCCGGCAACACGAACGCGCCGGTGCGCTGCGCCAAGCTGGCGATCTGGGTGAGCGTGCGGTCGCGCCCGGCGCCGTAGACCAACGTCGGGCGCAGCACCGTTGCGGTTGCGCCGCGCGCCTGCGCTGCAGAAAACAGCGCCTGTTCGGCGTTTGCCAGGCGCTGGGCCACATCGCGCTCAGCCGCGTCGATCGAATGTTCCTTGACCTCCAGGCTGGTGGAACCGAACGCCACAATGCGCGGGGCGACCACCGGATTTTCGGCATACCAACGTGCGAAATGATCCAGCGGGCCGCAACTGAAGATCACCTCGAACGCTTCGCCTGCCGCTGCCGGCACAGCCAGATCGCCTTGCCGCCAGATCAACCCGGTACGCGCCGCACGCGGCTGCCGCGACCACGCCGTGACCTGCCAGCCACGGCTCAATAACCGCGTCAGCAGGCGTTCGCCAATCTGCCCGCTGCCGCCGAACACCAGGGCGCGTGGCGCAGAGACAGCAGTGGACGGAGCGGGATTGGCGGCAGTCACAGGGCTCGGATGCAGTCTGGGTGAGCCCAGCATAGCGAGTGCAACGCAGCGATGCGACGCCGATCCAGCGGCGATTTCCGCATGCGTGCGGCGGCGACGTTGACGCGGACGTCAGTCAACGTTTTGTTAAACTCTCTGGCCTGCTCGCGAATCTTGTGTTCCCTGCATGCCTTTTTCGTTGGAAATCCTGCTCGCGCTGCCCTTCGTGATGGCGGCCGCCACCGCGCTGTTCTGGCGCACCTCCCGTTCGATCACTGCGTGGTTGGCTGCGGCCGCGCCGTTGGGCGGGCTGCTGATCCTGGCGATGCTGACACCGGCGGTACTGCGCGGTGAAGTGATCCGCAGCAAACATGCGTGGTTGCCGCAAATCGGTTTGCTGTTCTCGCTGCGGCTCGATGGCCTGGCATGGATGTTCGCATTACTGGTGCTGGGCATCGGTGCGCTGGTGGTGATGTATGCGCATTACTACCTGAGCGCACGCGACAGCGCCTCGCGCTTTTTCGCCTATCTCATGCTGTTCATGGGCGCGATGCTCGGCATGGTGTTGTCGGGCAATCTGCTGCTGCTGATGGTGTTCTGGGAACTCACCAGCATCAGCTCGTTCCTGTTGATCGGCTTCTGGTCGCACCGCAAGGACGCACGTGAGGGTGCGCGCATGGCGTTCGTGCTGACCGCCGGTGGCGGCCTGGCGTTGCTGGGCGGCATCTTGATGATCGGCCGCATCGTCGGCAGTTTTCAGCTGGATGCGGTGCTGGCGGCCGGCGATCTCATTCGCGCCAGCCCGCTGTATCCGTATGCGTTGGGCCTGGTGCTGCTGGGCATCTTCACCAAGAGTGCGCAGTTTCCGTTCCACTTCTGGCTGCCGCATGCGATGGCCGCGCCGACGCCGGTCTCGGCGTATCTGCACTCGGCCACGATGGTGAAGGCCGGGGTGTTCCTGCTGGCGCGTCTGCACCCGGCACTGGCCGGCACCGACCTGTTTTTCTACACGGTCACCAGCATCGGTGCGATCACGCTATTGCTGGGCGCCTGGCATGCGATCTTTCAGCACGATCTCAAAGGCGTGCTGGCGTATTCGACCATTTCGCATCTGGGCTTGATCACGATGCTGTTCGGTCTGTCCACGCCGATGGCGGTGGTGGCCGGCGTGTTCCATATCCTCAACCATGCGGTGTTCAAGGCCTCGTTGTTCATGGCCGCCGGCATCATCGACCACGAGACCGGCACGCGCGACATGCGCAAGCTGGGCAATTTGCGCCGCCTGATGCCATTCACCAGCGCGCTGGCGATCATCGCCTCGTTGGCGATGGCCGGCGTTCCGCTGCTCAACGGCTTCCTGTCGAAGGAAATGTTTTTCGCCGTCGCACTGGAAACCGAAGCGCCGCAGGCGATGCGCGTGCTGGCCAGCATCGCTGCGCTGCTGGCCGGCCTGCTCGGCGTGGCCTACAGCCTGCGCTTCGTGCACGACACCTTCTTCGGCCAGGGCCCACGCGATCTGGACACCACCCCGCACGAGCCGCCGCGCTGGATGAAGATTCCGGTGGAGGTGCTGGTGTTGATCTGCGTGGCGGTGGGCATCGTGCCGGCATGGACGATCGCGCCGGTGCTGCGCGCCGGTGCAAGCGCGATCCTGGGCGACAGGTTGCCCGACTACAGCCTGGCCCTGTGGCATGGCTGGAACTGGCCATTGGCGATGAGCATCGCCGGCATGGTGGGTGGCACGCTGTTGTACATGGCGCTGCGCCGCACGCTGGACCTGTATGCGATCCAGAACCGCTCGCCGGGCAAAGCGCTGTTCAACTGGAATCTGCGCGCACTGTATGCCGCCACCGCGCGCATGACCGATGCGGTCACCAACGGCAATCTGCAACGCATGCTGATGTTGCTGGTGTTGAGTGCGGTGGTGGTGGCGCTGGTCCCGTTCCTGCAGGGCGGCACGCTGCCGGCCTGGCCTGCCCCCACGCCGATGCCGCTGCTGGGCTGGACGGTATGGCTGCTGATGATCGCCTGCGCACTGGGCAGCCTGTTCCTGTACAAGCAGCGCCTGCTGGCGGTGCTGGTGCTGGGCGGCACCGGCCTGGCGGTCAGCCTGACCTTCGTGTTCCTGTCGGCACCGGATCTTGCCTTGACGCAGTTGCTGGTGGAGATGGTGACGCTGGTGCTGATGCTGCTGGCGATGAATTATCTGCCCGAGCGCTCGTTGCCCGAGCCTGCGCGCTTGCGCAAGATCCGCGATGCCGCCATTGCCATCGTCGGTGGCGCCGGCTTGGCCGCCCTGGCCTACACCTTGATGACACAGCCCAGCCACACCTTGGCCGGCGAAATGCTGCAGCGTGCGCTGCCGGAAGCGTACGGCCACAACGTGGTCAACGTGATCCTGGTGGATTTCCGCGGGTTCGACACCTTTGGCGAGATCACCGTGTTCGCCATTGCCGGGCTGGTGGTGCATGCCCTGCTGCGGCGCTCGCGCATGGCGCCGGAGCGCAGCATGCCGGGGCCGCCGATCAAGTTGCCGGTGCCGGCCGATCTGGCGCAGATCATGTTCCCGCTGACGCTGACGGTGTCGCTGTTTCTGTTCCTGCGCAGCCATAACGCGCCCGGTGGCGGCTTCATCGCCGGCCTGGTACTGGCGGTGCCGCTACTGATGCAGTACGTGATTCAGGGCACCGCCTCGGTGGAATCGCGCTTCGGTTTCGATTACATCCGCCTGATCGGCATCGGGCTGTTGTTCGCACTGGTCAGCGGTGCGGGCTCGCTGCTGTTCGGCATGCCGTTCTTGAGCAGCGGGCATGTGGAGATTCCGTTGCCGCTATTGGGTGAGCTGGAACTGGCCAGCGCGCTGGGTTTCGATATCGGCGTGTATCTGGTGGTGTTCGGCGCGGCGATGTTGATGCTGTCGATGATGGGCACGATCAAACCTTCGCGCACGCGCAGTTCGCAGCGCGGCGAGATCGACCCCACCCAACGTTCGACACGCACCGCGGAGCAGCATTGATGGAATTGGCACTGGCAAGCGCGATCGGCGTTCTCACTGCATTGGCGATCTACCTGCTGCTGCGCGCGCGCAGCTTCGATGTGATCCTGGGAATGACCTTCCTGTCGTATGCGACCAACCTGCTGATCTTCGCCGGTGGGCGCGTGCGTAGCGGCCAGGCGCCGGTGCTGCGCGACGACGTGCCCGCCGATCTGATGCACTACACCGATCCGTTGCCGCAGGCGCTGGTGTTGACTGCGATCGTGATTGCCTTCGCGATGACCGCGGTGAGCCTGGTACTGGCGATCCGCAGCCGCAGCGACAACGGCAGCGATCATGTGGATGCGCACGAAGATGCCACCACCGGTGTGGACACGCGCGAGGCGCGGCGATGAATCATCTGCTGATCCTGCCGATCCTGATTCCGATGCTGGGTGCGTCTGCGTCGCTGTTTGTCGAGCATCGTCGCTACGGGCCGCGCGTGCAGCGCACGGTGGCGTGGGTGAGCATGGTGTTGCTGGCTGCGTCCGTGATCGCACTGTTTGCGCGCGCCGCCGAAGGCGAGGTGCTGGTGTATCTGCTGGGCGACTGGCCGGCACGCATCGGCATCGTGCTGATGGGCGATCGCCTGTCGGCGTGGATGCTGTTGACCACCTTGATGCTGGGCTCGGCCTGCCTGCTGCATGCGTGTGCCGGCTGGGACCGCCGCGCGCCGCATTTCCATGCCTTGTTCCAGTTCCAGTTGATGGGCTTGAACGGTGCGTTCCTGACCGGCGACATCTTCAACCTGTTCGTGTTCTTCGAAGTGATGCTGATCGCCTCCTACGGCCTGTTGCTCAGCGGCGGGCGCGGCTTGCAGATGCGCGTGGGCCTGCATTACGTGGTGTTCAACGTGTGTGCGTCGACCTTGTTCCTGGTCGCGCTGGGCCTGTTATTCGGGGTGTTCGGCACGCTCAACATGGCCGAGCTGTCGCAACGTATCGCCGAGCTGCCGGCGCAGGATGTGCCGCTGGCCAAGGCCGCATTGGGATTGTTGCTGCTGGTGTTCTGCAGCAAGGCCGCGTTGCTGCCGTTGTATCTGTGGCTGCCGGAAACCTACTCGCGTGCGCCGGCCGCGGTGGCGGCGTTGTTCGCGATCATGACCAAGGTCGGGCTGTATGCCACGCTGCGGGTGTCGTCGCTGTGGTTTGGCGCCGGTGCCGGCGCACTGCAGGGCTTCGGTCGGCACGCGCTGCTGTGGCTGGGTATCGCCACGCTGGTGATGGCCGCCATCGGGGTGATGGCGGCATCGCGGCTGCGGGTGATGGTGTCGTATCTGGTGGTGTTTTCGGCGGCGACCTTGTTCATCGCGTTCTCGCTGGACGATGCCGGCGCCTTGGGCGCGGGGCTGTATTACCTGCCGCATAGCAGCTTCGTGGCCGCCGCCTTGTTCATGGTGTCGGATCTGATCCGCCGGCGGCGTGGCAGTGCCAGCGATCGCAAGGAAGTGGTCGCGCCACTGCCACGGCGTGGGATGCCCGGCACGATGTTCATGATCGCCGCAGTGGCGGTGGCCGGCTTGCCGCCGTTATCCGGATTCCTGGCCAAGGCGGCGTTGCTGCAGCATGTGCCCGATGGTCTGGTCGCGCCGGTGTGGGCCGCGATCCTCGGCAGCAGCCTGTTGGTGGTGATCGGCCTGACGCGTGCCGGCGTGCGCCTGTTCTGGCGCGTACCCGAAGCTGTGGAAGATGCGCCGGAGCTGCAACCGCAACGGCGTGGCCGCATGCGCCCGGTGGAAACCGCCGCCACCGTGTTGCTGCTCAGTGGCCTGGTGGCGATGACGGTGGGCGCCGGTCCGTTGATGCGTTACACCGATGCGGCCGGCACGCAGCTGCGCGACCCCGGTGCGTATGTGGAACAGGTGCGTGCCACCACACCGCAACGGAGGCAGCCATGAGCGCGCGCGCACCGCTGCGGCGGCGGATGTTTCCGTCAGCACCATTGAGCGTGATGGTGTTCGTGTTCTGGTTGCTGCTCAGCGACAGCTTCGGGCCGCAGCAGTGGGTGCTCGGCTTGTTGCTGGGCTGGGTGGTGCCGATCTTCGCGGCTCGACTGGACCGCGAGTTTGCGCAGATCGGTTCGTTGCGTTCGGTGCCACGCATGCTGCTGGTGGCCGCAGGCGACATCGTGCGCTCCAACATCAAGGTGGCCGGCCAGGTGCTCGGCCCGGAGTCGCGCATCCATCCCGGTTTCATCTGGGTGCCGCTGGATATCGCCAACATCCATGGCATCGCCGCGCTGACCAGCATGATCACGCTCACCCCCGGCACGGTGTCGGCGGCGCTCTCGGACGACCGCAAGTATCTGCTGGTGCACGTGCTGCATCTGGACGATCCGGATGCGTTGATCGCCGAGATCAAGACCCGCTACGAGAAGCCCCTGATGGAGATCTTTCCATGACCGGCCACATGTTCATCGAATCGACCATCGTCATCTGCATGCACGCGGTGGGTCTGGCTATGCTGATGGCGCTATGGCGATTGCTGCGCGGGCCTTCCGTGCCCGATCGCATTCTTGCGTTGGACACGCTCTCCATCACCGCCATCGCCGAGCTGATGCTGCTGGGCATGTACCTGGATTCGCCGATCTACTTCGAAGCCGCGCTGGTGATTGCAATGCTGGGCTTCGGCAGCACCGTGGTGCTCAGTAAATATGTGTTGCGCCGGGACATCGTCGAATGATCGCCCTGACCGAATATCTGCTGAGCGCGTTGTTGCTGGTCGGCACGTTCTTCATCCTGATCGGCGCGCTCGGGCTGGTGAAGCTGTCGGACTTTTTCAAGCGCCTGCACGCGCCGACCAAGGCCAGCACCTTGGGGGTGGGCTGCGTACTGCTGGCATCGGTGGGCTATCACCTGTTTTTAGGCGTGGACCCGCAACCGCGCGAGTTGCTGATCACCGTTTTCCTGTTCATCACCGCGCCGATCAGCGCGCACATGATGGCCAAGGCAGCGCTGTCGCTGATGATGGAAAATCGCCCGGAAGTGCCGAACAAGGGCGAGATGCACGAAGAAGGACTACCGCAGGTGCAGGGCGATGTCGGCGAGAACGAAGAAACCGAGAAACAGCATCTGGGGCCAGAGTCGGAGCAGCACTAGGCGTTGAACTTAGGCCTCGAAAGGCGGGGATCGACTGAGCGGCACCAGGCGTTTGAACGCGATCCGGCACGCGCTTCAGCCACAGCCTTCGACATAATCCACCTGCGGCAGCTGCCCTACCCGCCAGTTGGCCACCCTGCCCTGGGCATCGGTTTCGAACACCAGCGCCGACTGTGCCGCCGCATCGGCAAAGCGCAAGCTGAACGCGCCGGGGATGTATTTATGCGGCTGCTCGGTCAGGCCATCGGGATACAGCGCGCGCAGCTGCGCCACCGTCATGCCGACCTTGCCGCCACCGGGCGCGAGCTCTTTGGGCTCGCTGGTCTGGTAGCGCACGAAGTGGTCGCCCTCGAACATGAAACCGAAACGGCGCGCGTCGTCGGCCCACTGCGGCCGCAGCAGATAACAGCCGCCATCGGTGGCCGCCTCGCCGCGCAAGTCGCCACCCCAGGCAGCACGTGCCTGCGCCGCATCCATGCCCAGACGCAGATCGCCATAGCCATCCAGACGTGCGAGTGCGACCGGGTCCTGGCGCAGTTGCGGCGGGAACGCGCCAGCGGGTGCGGTGGCGGGCGGCACCTCGCCAGGTGGCTGATCGTTGGTGACTGCGGTGACGGGCACCTGCTCCGCACTGGCTGGCTCAGCCTTCGCAGAAGCGTCGTCGGCGCGGTTGCAGCCGGCCAGTAGCAACAGTGCGCCCATCAAACCAAGCAGTCTGGATGTCATGCGTGCATTCCTTACGGGTCCGCGACAGCCTACACAGCACGCATCGCGGCGATGTGCAGAACGCGATGGCCATTGCCGGTGTGACCATCGCGTCGTACCGATGTCATCGGCGCTTCATTCGCAGCGGTCACGCTGACGGCTTCGCAGGACTGCCGCCATGACCCCACGCAAGACCGAACTCGCTGTCACCGCGCTGCAGTCGCACCGCAGCCCCCTCACGTTGTTGCAGCGGCGCACCCTGATCCTGGCCGATGGCCAGCGTGACCTGGCGACGCTGGCCCAGTTGCTGGGCGGCGATGCCGCCACGCTGGTGCAGACCTTGTGTGCGATGGGATATCTGCAGCTGGGTGAAGCCGATGCAGGTGCGGGTGGCGCGGATAGTGCGTCCGGCACGTCCGCTGCGACAGAGCCGACGTCCGCTGCGCCGGTGCAACCGACGGATGCGCAGCAGATCGAAGAAGACCTGCAGCGTCAGCGGCGTCGCGCGGCCACCAATGCACGGCTGTATCTACTCGACATCCTGCAACTGCAACGCAATCCCGCCGCTGCCGCGTTGCATCGTCAGCTGCAGGCCGCGCGCGCGGAAGACGCCATCGGTGCCGCCATCGCCGAGGCGCTACGCGAACTGCCGCAGATCACCTCGGCAACCTATGCCGAACGCGTGCGTGCACGCATCGGCGAGTTGCTGCCGGATACGTTGCAGGCGGCGTGATCCAGCAGCGGTATCCAGTAGCGATGGGTAGCGCGAGCGGCGCGCCCTGATATCACCCTGGTCTAGCTGCGGGCCTGAAGCGATCGACATCACGACTGCTGCTCACCGCCACGCGGCACGGTCATTGCTCGGTGCGGCATCTCCCTTCGTGCGCATCGTTTTGCCCAGCAAGACGAACGATGCCAGGCCACTGGCCGTATCGGAACGCCGTCCAGCGCGTGCTGCGACGGCGCGACCGGGACGACAAGCGTCGTGCGCGCTGCCCGCACCCGCCTGCCGAGCGCTCGCGGCGTCTTATCAGCCGCTCTGACATCGCATCATTCCGAGGTCGGCAGCTGAAACGCCGCACGCAAGCCCGACCAGCACTGCTGATAATCGCCCTGCCGATGCGCTGCCTGCAGCGCTTGCCCGGTAGGACGCAACACCGCACGCGTCTCGAACATGAAAGCCATGGTCTCGGTGATCACATCCGGGCGGGTGAGATCGGCGTGCGAGGCCTTGTCGAAGGTTGCCGCGTCCGGGCCGTGCCCGCTCATGCAGTTGTGCAGCGATGCCCCACCCGGCGCGAAGCCGTCGGCCTTGGCGTCGTAGACGCCGTGCACAAGGCCCATGAACTCGCTGGCCACATTGCGATGGAACCACGGCGGGCGGAAGGTGTGTTGCGCCACCAGCCAGCGCGGCGGGAAGATCGCAAAATCCATGTTCGCGGTGCCCTGCGTGTCGCTGGGCGAGGTCAGCACGGTAAAGATGCTCGGGTCCGGGTGATCGAAACTGATCGAGCCGATGGTGTTGAAGCGGCGCAGATCGTAGCGATACGGCGCGTAGTTGCCGTGCCAAGCGACGACATCCAGCGGGGAGTGGCCGATGTCGGCACGCCATAGATGGCCTTGGAACTTTGCCACCAGTTCGAAAGCGCCCTCGCGTTGTTCGAAGACCGCATGCGGGGTTTCGAAATCGCGCGCATTGGCCAGCCCGTTCGAGCCGATCGGCCCCAGGTCGGGCAGGCGCAGCAATGCGCCGAAGTTTTCGCAGACATAGCCGCGCGCTTCGCCATCGGGCAGCTCGACACGAAACCGCACACCGCGCGGTATCACCCCGATCTGTTGCGGCTCCAGCTCCAGCACGCCCAGCTCGGTGTGGATACGCAGGCGGCCGAGTTGCGGCACCAGCAGCAATTCGCCATCGGCGTCGTAGAAGAAGCGATCGCGCATGGAGGCATTGGCCGCATACAGATGCACGGCGACACCGGATATCGCCTCCGGCCCGCCGTTGCCGGCCATGGTGTAGAGACCATCTACAAAATCGGTTGGCGTGGAGGGCAACGGCAATGGACTCCAACGTAGTTGATCCGGCGGCACCGGACCGCGACCGAAGTCATTGTGGAAGGTGGATTGCTCGATCAACGAGAACGCACCATGCACCGCCGCCGGACGGATGCGATACAGCCAGCTGCGCCGGTTCTCGCCGCGCGGCGCGGTGAACGCCGTGCCTGACAACTGCTCGGCATACAACCCGTGCGCCACACGCTGCGGCGAGTTCTGCCCCACCGGCAAGGTATCGGCTACTGCCTCGCTGGCGAATTCATTGCCGAAACCGGTCATGTAACGCTGGTCGTTGTGCATGGGTGCGCCCGGACTGTGCCCCCACAGGGGCTGGAATTAAGCCCCTCTCCCCTCGGGAGAGGGGTTGGGGTGAGGGTACGGTGTAGCGACCATCTTGCAGATCGTCTCAACCACCGCATCCAGCGAAAGCAATACATCGTTGTTCCAGAAGCGCAGCACTGTCCATCCCTTCGATTGCAGCCACCGCGTCCTTGCCTGATCGCTGGATGCTTGGTGCTGCGATCCATCCAGCTCAACAACCAACGCCACATCGATACAACAAAAATCTGCGATGTACGGCGGAATCGGATGCTGACGTCTGAACTTGAAACCTTGTAGTTGATTGCTGCGTAAACAGCGCCAAAGTGCGCGCTCTGCGTCTGTCATCTCACTGCGTAATGCACGTGCGTGGGTGCGCGTAACAGTGGGTAATGGTGGTTTGATTTTCATCGTTCCACCGTACCCTCACCCCAACCCCTCTCCCGTGGGGAGAGGGGCTTCAGCAACGTACGTTTTCATCACTCTGTGTTGTCAGACACATGCGTTGCTTGGCGCGCGCGCGATTGGCTGCTACATGCGACTTGTCTGTGTAATTCGCCTGATCCATACCAAAGCTCCGCCTGATTTAACAAGCTGCGGCGTTAGGCATCACAACGAATGCCACTGCAAACCCGCACCGACGCAGTTAATAGCACCAACCACAAATCCCGAATTGCGAATCACCAATCCCAGACTTATAGCACCCCACGCTTCATCTGATCGCGCTCGATGCTCTCGAACAACGCCTGGAAATTACCCTCGCCAAAGCCCTCATTGCCCTTGCGCTGGATGATCTCGAAGAAGATCGGGCCGATGCAGTTGGTAGTGAAGATCTGCAGCAGCTTGCGCTGCTTGGTGTCCACATCGGCATCGATCAGGATCTTGTTGCGGCGCAGGCGTGCGACGTCTTCGCCGTGCTCGGGGATGCGCAGGTCCACCACGTCGAAATAGGTGTCCGGCGTGTCGAGAAAACTCACGCCCGCCTCGCGCATCTTTTCCACGCTGGTGTAGATGTCGTCGGTAAAGCAGGCGATGTGCTGGATGCCTTCGCCCTGATAGGCGTCCAGATACTCGTTGATCTGGCTCTTGGGGTCGGAGGACTCGTTGAGCGGAATGCGCACGATGCCGTCCGGGGCGGTCATCGCCTTTGACACCAGGCCGGTCTTGGCGCCCTTGATGTCGAAGTAGCGGATCTCGCGGAAGTTGAACAGGCGCTCGTAGTAATCCGACCAGCGCTGCATGTTGCCGAAGTACAGGTTGTGGGTCAGGTGGTCGATGAAGGTCAGCCCGAAGCCGGCCGGGTGTTGGTCGGCGCCTTCGATCGGCTCGTAGTCGGCGTCGTAGATGCTGCCCGCGTCGCCATAGCGGTCCACCAGATACAGCATGCAGTCGCCGATGCCCTTGACCACCGGCGCCGGCACTGCGCGCGTTTCGGCCTTGTCCTGCACCGCTTCGCCGCCGTTGCTCAGCACGGTCTGGAGCACCGTCTGCGCCGGGGTGCGGAAGCGGATCGCAAAGCCGCAGGCGCTCGGGCCGTGCGCAGCGGCGAAATCGGCGGCAAATGAATCGGGGTCTTCGTTGAGCAGGAAGTTGACCCCGCCCTGGCGATAGACGGTAATGGCGCGGCTGCGGTGGCGCAGCACCGGGCTGAAGCCCATCTTGCGGAAGTAGTCGTGCAGCTGTTCCGCCTGGCCGGCGGGGGCGGCGAATTCGACGAATTCGAACCCGTCGATCCCCATCGGGTTGTCGAAGGTGGTGACCTGCATGCCCAGGTTCGGGCGGGTTGCGGTACTGCTCGGTTGTGCGCTCATCGTCGTTTCTCCACGCTAGGCCGTCCGCAGGGCTATGCGGGGTGGCAGAAGACCCGCGAGAATGTGCAGGCCACCCACGGTTTGTAGTTGCAAATGAAACCAAAATCAAGACACAGTGCAACATGAGCGATCTCGACGCCCCCACTCCGCCGCACCATCCTGTGCTGCTCAACCTCGAGCAGTTCCTGCCGTATCGCCTCAGCGTGCTGTCCAACCGCATCAGCAGCAACATCGCCAAGGTCTACGGCGATCGTTACGGGATGGCCATTCCCGAGTGGCGGGTGATCACCATCCTGGCGCTGTATCCGGGTTCCTCGGCCAGTGAAGTCTCCGACCGCACCGCGATGGATAAAGTTGCAGTGAGCCGCGCCGTGGCGCGCCTGCTGGAGCGCGGCTTCATCCGCCGCGAAACCCATGGCGACGACCGCCGCCGCTCGATGCTGGCACTGTCGCCGGCCGGGCGCCAGGTGTACGAGACCGTCGCCCCGCTGGTCAACGAGATGGAGCAGCGGCTGATGTCGGTGTTCAGTGCCGAGGAGCAGCAGATCCTGGAAAAGCTGATCGACCGGCTGGCCAAGGATGGGCTGCCGAAGATGGCCGGTAAGGAGTGAGGCTCTCGCACGATTGAGAGGCGATGCGGGTGATCGGCGATTCGGCGCAGACCACTCACAATCCATGCAGCGCGTTCGTGCGGTTCGGTCAACAAAACGGCGCTTTCCTTCGCGGGGAAGCGCCGTTTTCATTGCGCTGGGACACTGCGCCGAGTCGCCAAGACTCGATCAGAGGCCTGAGTGAACAACGCTACCCGCAGCGCAGGATTTTGCATGACGCTGCAGCGAGCATCACGCCTGCGGCGGCGCCCACTGCTTGAGGAAGTCGAACAGCTTCTTGCGATCGTACCCCTCGCCCTTGCGCAGCTCCGGGCCGGACTGCAGGGTCAGCGGCTTGCCGTCGTTGTCCAGCACCAGCAGCGACGGGTAGTCGTTGAGTTGGGCGAACTGCGACAGGAAGGCCGCGTTCTCGTTGGCCGCATCGCGGTTGACCTTGACCACCACAAAGTGCGCATCGCGGAAGCTGCGTAGCTCGGCATCGCCACCCATCAGCTCGTCCAGCGCCTTGCACGGCTCGCAGGCCGCGTTGCCGACGTTGAGCACGATGCGCTTGCCACCGCGCTTGGCCTCGACCTTGGCGGTCTCCAGATCCGCGGCCGGATCGCGTGAGGGGTCGTATTGCGCGTTGAGCGCAGCGGCGGCGGCGATATCTGCAGCGGTGGGCGTATTGCCGGAAGACACCGGCTGGCTGGGATCGGCGCTGGGCGGCTTCTGCATCGAGGTGTCCAGCGGCCGTGGCGCCTCCTGCTGCTCGCTGGGCTTCCCACAGGCACTCAGCAAGCTTGTGAGCAACATGCCCGCCAGCAGCGGGCCACAGACAGTGGATTTCATCGGCATTGCGGTTCTCCTCACTTCACACCATGCATCAGTTTGTTGATCAACGGCGCGATCAGGAACAACACCGCGCCGGCGCCCAGCAGCGCCCAAAACCCGAAGGTATACCCGCTCAGGGCCGAGGACACGCTCATCCCTTCGCTTCCGCTGACATGCCCGGCAAAAATGCCCGACAGGTTGTTGCCGATGCCGGTAGACAAAAACCAGCCACCCATGCCGAAACCGACCAGGCGCACCGGCGCCAGCTTGGTCACCATCGACAGGCCGATCGGCGACAGGCACAACTCGCCCACCGACTGGATCACGTACACCATGAACAAGGTCCAGAACGGCACCTTGCCAGCATCGTTGACCAGGCTCGACAGTGCAAACATCAGCAGCAGGAACGCCAGGCCGTTGAACAGCAGGCCAAGGCCGAACTTGCGCGGAATCGAGGGATTGAAGCGGCCGGACTTGACCCAGATCCAGGCAATGATCGGCGCCAGCGTGATGATGGCAATGGAGTTCACCGACTGGAACCAGGCGGTCGGGAAGGTCCAGTCGCCAAAGCCGCGGTCGACGATGTTGTCGGCCAGGAAGGTGAACGAGCTGCCGGCCTGTTCGAAGAACATCCAGAACAACACGTTGAAGGCGAAGATGATCAGCATCGCGATCACCTTGTCGCGCTGCACCTTGCCTTCGCGAATGCCTTCCACCAACAGCATCACCGACAGGCCGACGAACAACACGGTCAGCACGATCTGCAACACGTCCGCGCCGACCGCGAGCAGGAAGTACACCACCGGAACTGCAAGCACGCAGCCGACCAACACCATCAACACGCGGCCGATGCCCTGCGCGTTCGGCGCCGGTGCGCCGATGCCCTTGAGCTGTGCGCGGCCGATCCAGAACCACACCAGGCTGATCAGCATGCCCACGCCGGAGGCCATGAACACCATCTTGTAGGACGGCATGGCCTGGGTGCCGAACACCTTTTCGGCCAGCAACTGGGTCAGCACCGGCGAGATCATCGCACCGAGGTTGATGCCCATGTAGAAGATGGTGAAACCGCTGTCGCGGCGCGGGTCGGCCACCGAATACAGCTTGCCGACCATGGTGGAGATGTTCGGTTTGAACAGCCCGTTGCCCACCACCACGGTGGCCAGGCCGATCTCGAACATGGTGTGGTCGGGAATGGCGATCAGGAACAGGCCGGTGGCCATCACCGCCGCACCGACCAGGATCGAGCGTTGGTAGCCGAGCACGCGGTCGGCCACGTAGCCGCCGAAGATCGCCGCCGCGTACACCAGCGCGAGATAGGCCCCGTAGGTGCGTCCTGCTGGTGCCTGGCCGGTGGCATCGCCACCGAAGAACTGCGCCACGATGTACAGCACCAGCGCCCAACGAATGCCGTAGAACGCAAAGCGTTCCCAGAATTCGGTCATGAACAGCATCCACAGCGGCCGGGGGTGGCCGAGCAGTGTCGGGAACTCGGGAGGCGCAGGCGGCTGCGGCGGAGTGGTAGCGGAAGTCGGCGCAGTAGCGTCAACGCTCATGAGGTGTCCCTTGCGTATTCAGTGATGGCTGGGTGCCCCAGGGCGAGCCCTGGGCGACGCGCGAGGATCACTTAGACGTCATGTTCACGTCAAATTCGCCGGACTCGGGAGCGTGATGCCAGCGGGTTGGAGTGGGGGCTTGGTGGTGGAGATGGCACAGGATGACGCTCGTACCCGCACCGCATCCCCCTCGCCTTGCGTGCGACCGGACGCTGCTCCAGCGGACCAACGTCCGCTCTGCCAGCTTCCGCCTGTTCTCCTCAACCCTTCGCAGCCTCACCACCACTCGGCGCGCGGTTTTCCACGCCCACCGACGTGCGCACGTCGAACAGCTCCGGGAAAAACGTCAGCGCCAGCGCCTGCTGCAAAAACCCCACACCGCTCGACCCACCGGTGCCGCGCTTGAAGCCGATCACCCGCATCACCGTGCGCATGTGGCGGAAGCGCCAGAGCTGGAACTGGGTTTCCACATCCACCAGGTCCTCGCACAGCGAATACTCGCGCCAGTAGCGGTCGGTGTTTTCGTAGATGCGCTCAAATACTGGACGCAATGCATCGTCGGCCACATGCGCGGCGGTCCAGTCGCGCGCCTGGTACTGCTGCGGAATCGCGTGCCCGAAACGCGCCAGATAGCGCAGGAATTCCTCGTAGAGGCTGGGCGCTTCCAGTACCTCGCGCAGCCGCGCCTGGCCCTGCGGGTCGTAAGCGAACACCTGCAGCATCTGCGGGTTCTTGTTGCCGAGCAGGAACTCGATATAGCGGTACTGCAGCGACTGGAAGCCGGACGAGGGGCCCAGCACATCGCGAAACCCCATGTACTCGCTCGGGGTGAGCGTTTCCAGCACCGACCATTGCTCGGTGAGCTGGCGTAGCACCTGTTTGCTGCGCGCCAGCACCTTGCGGCACTGCCAGACCTGATCGTTTTGCAGATGCACCATCGCTGCGCGCAGCTCGTGCGCCAACAGCTTCAGCCACAGCTCGGAGGTCTGGTGCTGGATGATGAACAGCATCTCGTCGTGGTGCGCCGGCTCGGACAAGGGCTGCTGCGCGGAGAGCAACTGGTCCAGCCGCAGATAACCGCCATAGGTCAGCCGCCCCTCCAGATCGGTGTGGATGCCGGGTTCCAGGTCACGCAGGTTGTTGTCGACGGGCATGGCGTAGCGCTGACGATGGGGTCGGCCAGGGTAGCGCGCTGGCGACGGGTTGGCAGCCGCAGCGGGAATCGGGATTGGGGAATCGAGAGTCGGGATTGGATGGGGCCGCCGGCCGCGCAGTCGCAGCCACTGCGCCGGTGTAACCATATGGTCAACCTAAGCCTGCAAATTCATGCAGAATCGAACGGCGCTGCCGGCCAGGGACGTGGCCGGACCAGGGGAGCGTTTCACGTCTCAAGGACCAGGGGACTCTCATCTCATGCATGTGTTGCAGCGTCGTGCAGCCTTACTTCTCTGTGCGCTGGCGGTTGCCGGCCACGCCAATGCCCAGGTCGTCATCAGCCAGGTCTACGGCGGTGGCGGCAACAGTGGTGCCACCTTCCGCAGCGATTTCATCGAGCTGCACAACACCGGCAGCAGCACGGTCAGCCTGGACGGCTGGTCGGTGCAGTACGCCTCGGCCGCCGGCAGCAGCTGGCAGGTCACGCCATTGGCGGGCAACGTGCCGGCCGGTGGCTATTACCTGGTCAAGCAGGCCGATGGCAGCGGCGGCAGCGTTGCGTTGCCCACGCCCGATGCCACCGGCACCACCGCCATGAGCGGCACCGCCGGCAAGGTGGCACTGAGCAGCACGGCTGCCGCGTTGAGCGGTGCCTGCCCCATCGGCAATGCCGACCTGGTCGGCTACGGCAGCAATGCCAGCTGCGCCGAAGGCAATGCACCCACACCGGCCCCCAGCAATACGCTGGCGGTGCTGCGCGGCAGCGAAGGCTGCACCGATACCGACAACAACGCGGCCGATTTCGCCACCGGCGCGCCGTCTCCGCGCAACGCCACCAGCCCCGCACGCCTGTGCAACGGCGGCGGCCAGCCGATCGCCACGCTGGCCGATGTCAGCCAGGCCGAAGGCAATAGTGGCAGCCGCAGTTTCGTGTTCACGCTGAGCCTGAGCCAGCCGGCCGGCACGGGCGGGGTGCGCTTCACCGCTGCCACCACCAATGGGACCGCAGTGGCTGGCAGCGACTATGTCGCCCTGCCGGCCACGAGCATTCAAATCGCCGCTGGCGAACGCAGCGCCACCATCGCCGTAGAGGTGCTGGGCGACGCCACGCCAGAACCCGACGAGACCTTTGCGCTGCAGATCAGCGGCCTCACCGGCGCATTGCCGGCCACGCTGAGCGCCACCGGCACCATCCTCAACGACGACTTCAGCCTGCTGCCGATCCACGCCATCCAGGGCAAGGGTGCGCGTTCGCCGCTGGAAGGCCAGGTGGTCGCCACCTCGGGCATCGTGACTGCTCGCCGCAGCGCCGGCTTCTTCCTGCAGGCAGCGGATGCCGAAACCGATGGCGACCCGGCCACGTCCGAAGGCGTCTACGTCTACACCGGAAGCGCCCCACCGGACACGGCAGCCATCGGCAACCGCGTACGCGTGCAAGGCACGGTGATCGAATACGTACCCACCGCCGACCCGACCCAGCCGCCATTGACCGAGATCGGTGGCAGCTTGACCGTGTTGCTGGATTCCACCGGCAACCCGTTGCCGATGCCGGTGGCGTTGAGCGCGAACTTCCCCAACCCGAACGGCGCCTACGACCAGCTCGAAGCGCTCGAGGGCATGCGCGTCACCGCCGCCAGCCTCACCGTCAATGCCCCCACCGGCGGCAGCGTCAACGAGACCAACGCCACAGCCACCAGCAATGGCGTCTTCCATGCCGTGGTCACCGGGGTGCCGCGTGCCTTTCGCGAGCCGGGCGTGCAACTGCCCGACCCGCTGCCGGCCGGCTCGCCCGCCGGGGTGCCGCGCTGGAACACCAACCCGGAAGTGATCGCCGTCGGCAGTGCCGGCGTGGGTGCCGAGCGGCTGGATCTGGCGTCCGGCTGCGTCGTGCTGGATGTCACCGGCCCGCTGGACTACAGCTTCCGTCGCTACACGCTGTACCCGGAACGCACCCCGCAGGTGAACTGCAACGGTGCCGACCAACCGCGCCCGGCACCGCTGCCGCGGGCCGACGACGTGGCCGTGGCGACCTACAACATGGAGCGCTTCTTCGACGACCAGAACGACCCGGCGATCGGCGAACCGGTGCTCACCCCGGCCGCGTTCCAGGCCCGCCTCAACAAGGCCTCGCTGGCGATCCGCAACTACCTGCACGCGCCCGACATCGTGGGCACGGTGGAAGTGGAAAACCTCAGCGTGCTGCAGACCCTGGCTGCACGCATCAACACCGATGCGGTGGCAGCCGGCCAGCCGGATCCGCAATACGTGGCCTATCTGCAGGAAGGCAATGACGTCGGCGGTATCGATGTCGGCTTCCTGGTCAAGACCGGCGCGGTGTCGGCCGGCGTGCCGCGCGTGGAAGTGGTTTCCATTGCCCAGGAAGGCAAGACCACCACCTGGACCGAGCCGAGTGGCGGTGTGAGCCTGCTCAACGATCGCCCGCCGCTGGTGCTCACCGCCAAGGTGCACCAGACCGATGGCCGCGTGCTGCCGCTGACCGCCATCGTGGTGCATCAACGCTCGCTCAACGGCACCGAGACCGACGATGCCGTCGGCACCCGCATCCGCGCCAAGCGCCAGGCCCAAGCCGAGTATCTGGCGCGTCTGCTGCAGACGCGTCAGCAGCTCGACCCGGCCGAACAGGTGCTGGTGATGGGCGACTTCAACGCCTTCGAGTTCAACGACGGCTATGTGGATGCGATGGGCACCGTCACCGGCCGACCGGCGCCGGATGCGCAGACCGTGGTGAACGGCGATGGGGTGGATCTGGTCAACCCGGACTACACCGATCTGACCTGGTTCAACACGCCCGACCAGAGCTACTCGTACGCCTTCGACGGCAACGTGCAGTCGCTGGATCACATCATCGCCAACGAAGCGCTGATGCGTGCACCCAACATCGCCTCGCTGTCGGTGGGCCACGCGCGCATCAATGCGGACTTCCCCGGCACCGCGCGCAACGATGCCAACACGCCTACGCGTCTTTCAGATCACGATCCCACCATCGTGCTGTTGCGCATGACGCCAGCGTTGCGCGCCGACCTGAGCGTGATGGTGAACGCCGCACGCGCGCAAGTCACCGAAGGCGAGCGCATCGACTTCAGCGTGGATGTGGAGAACCGTGGGCCCGACAGCGCAGCGTTTGCAGCGGTGGCACTGGCCTTCGATGCCGCGGTGAGCCCACGCGTCACCGCCGCACCGGGTTGGAGCTGCCAACCGCCGGAAACCGGCACCCAGACAGTGGTCACCTGCACCATCGCCTCGCTGGCATCCGGCAATGCACAGCGCTTCGCGGTGCAGGTTGAAGCTGGCGCGGAACTGGCGGGACGCACGCTGACCCTGGCCGCTTCGGTCGCCTCGCAGACGCCCGACCCGCAGCCGGACAACAACACCGACACCGCAGCAGTGGCAGTGCAGCCACGCCTGCGCAGCGATCTGGCAGTGCGTCTGGAAGGCCCCGCCACGCTGCCAACCACCGCCTTCAACGCCACTTACCGGGTAGTGCTGGACAACCGCGGCAACGCACCGGCCACCGGCGTCAACGTGCGCATCGAGGGCAATACGGTGTCGGCGTTGTCGCTGCTGGTGCCGCCCAGCGGCTGGCGGTGTGCCAAGCAACTGCAGTCGTTGCGCAGCGCGATCTTCGTCTGCAGCACCGCTGCGGCACTGCAGCCGGGCGCGCAGGCCGCGTTCCAGCTGACCGTGGCGGCCAAGCCGATCCCGGCTGAAGGCGCGGTACGGGTGCAGGCAAGTGCAAGTTCGATCTCGCCCGATGCCAACCCGGCCGACAATGCTGCGCTGATTGTCACGCCGATCAGTGGAGGCGCCGGGCGCCGCTGATCGCAGTGCAACACGTCGCAGTTTGAACTGCGACAAAGGGCGCGGCCTGGTCCGCGCCCTTTTTTTTGTGCAACCCAGCATCATTGTGTGCTGCGGTGCAGGACAGCCTTTTGCTGCGTGGTCCTTAACATCGCAACTCATATCATTTGAAACTTCTTGGTGAAGGTGTCGCCGCAATGAGCGTAGCCGCGCAGTTCGAGATCGACTATCTGCAATACATGGACGCGGATGGCCAATGGGTCCGCGACGACCTGCCGGCCGATGCCGCCAATCCGCAACAGTTGCTCGCGCTGTTCAAGCGCATGTTGTTCGTGCGTACCTTCGACAGCAAATCGGTCGCCTTGCAGCGCACCGGCAAGCTGGGCACCTACGCCGCCTCGCTGGGGCACGAAGCCACGCATGTGGGCATCGGTGCGTCGATGCGCCGCGGCGATGTGTTCGCGCCCAGCTACCGCGAGTACGGCACCATGTTCGAACGCGGCGTACGCCCGCGCGACGTGCTGCTGTACTGGGGCGGCGACGAGCGCGGCAGCGATTATCCGCGCGATGCCGATGCGGCGATCGACTTCCCGATCTGCGTGCCGATTTCCACCCAGTGCCTGCATGCGGCCGGCTCCGCGTTGTCGTTCAAGCTGCAGGGAAAGCAACAGGTCGCTGTTGCCTGCTGCGGGGATGGCGGCAGTTCCAAAACCGACTTCTACGCAGCGCTCAATTCAGCCGGCGCCTACAAACTGCCGCTGATCCTGTGCGTGATCAACAACGGCTGGGCGATCTCGGTGCCGCGCTCGGCGCAGACCGGTGCCCAGACGCTGGCGCAAAAGGGCCTGGCCGGCGGCCTGCATTGCCTGCAGGTGGATGGCAACGATCTGGTTGCCGTGCTCGAAGCGATGCGTCAGGCACGTGTGCGTGCACTGGCCGGCGACGGCGGCACGGTGATCGAATTCCTGACCTATCGCCTGTCCGATCACACCACCGCCGACGATGCGCGGCGTTATCGCGGCGAAGAAGAGGTCAAGCAGGGCTGGGCACGCGAACCGCTGCTGCGCCTGCGCCGCTATCTCACCGCGCAAGGCCTGTGGGACGAAGCGCAGGAAGCCGCCTGGAAAACCGAGTGCGGCGCGCGCGTGGACGAAGAGGTCAACGCCTATCTCAACACCCCGGTGCAGCCGGTCGAAGCGATGTTCGATTATCTCTACGGCGACCCGCCGGCCGAGTTGCTCGCCCAACGTGCCGAAGTGATGGCGCTGGAGGCCCGTCATGGATGAGCACACCCATTCGCACATCGCCGCCACCCAGCAGGCCAGTGCGCCTTACAACGCCGCAGCCACGCGCGGAGAGACTGCCATGAGTTCGCCCATCACCCTGATCGAAGCCATCACCCAGGCGCTGGCCTGGGAGCTGGAACACGACCCTGCGGTGCTGGTGCTGGGCGAGGATGTCGGCGTCAACGGTGGCGTATTCCGCGCCACTGCCGGCCTGCAGCAGCGCTTCGGCAGCGAGCGGGTGCTGGACACGCCGCTGGATGAAACCACCATCGCCGGCCTGAGCGTCGGCCTGGCCGCGCAAGGCATGAAGCCGGTGGCCGAAGCGCAGTTCGACGGCTTCGTGTATCCCATGGTCGATCACCTGATCTGCCACGCCGCACGCCTGCGCAACCGCACCCGCGGGCGCCTGCATTGCCCGATGGTGCTGCGCGTGCCGTGGGGTGGCGGCATCCGCGCGCCGGAACACCACAGCGAAGCCAACGAAGCCATCTTCACCAACGTGCCCGGTTTGCGCGTGGTGTTGCCGTCCTCGCCGCAGCGCGCCTACGGCCTGTTGCTGGCCGCGATCCGCGACCCGGATCCGGTGATCTACATGGAGCCCAAGCGCATCTACCGCCAGTACAAGGAAGTGGTCGCCAACGACGGCGAAGCGCTGCCGCTGGACGTGTGCTTCGTGCTGCGCGACGGCACCGACGTCACCATGGTCACCTGGGGCGCGCAGGTCAAGGAAGCGCTGGAAGCGGCCGACAAACTCGCCGGCGAAGGCATCAGCGCCGAAGTCATCGACGTCGCCACGCTGCGCCCGCTGGACTTCGACACCATTGCCGAATCGGTCGCGAAAACCGGCCGCTGCGTGATCGTGCAAGAGGCACCGCGCACTGCCGGCTTCGGTGCGGAGATCGCTGCGCAGCTGGCCGAAAAATCGATGTACGACCTGCTCGCGCCGGTCGAACGCGTCACCGGTTACGACACGCATATTCCGCTGTTCCGGCTGGAGATGAAGTATCTGCCGAGCGTGGAGCGCATTGTCAGCGCCGCCCGTCGCGCGGTGGCCGCCGGCTGACATGCGCGCCCGTCTGCTCTGCGACCACCACGCCAGAGTCGCCAACCCGATCCGCTTCCACGCCGGCCAGCAGGTGGCGATCGGCGTGCGCGATGAAGAATGGCCGGCCTTTGCCTGGGTCAACACCGGGCAAGGCCATGCCGGCTGGGCGCCGGTGGCCTGGCTGCGCCCCGTGGGCGACGGCCAGGCCGAAGCCCTGCGCGACTACGACGCACGCGAACTCGATGCCATGCAGGGCGAGGACGTGTTGCTGCATCACGAACATGGCGGTTGGTGGTGGTCCGAGCGTGCCGATGGCACGCAGGGCTGGCTGCCGGCCGCCGACCTCGAACTCCTCGACGACACCACGCCGCCGCTGCCTGCGGCGCAAGAGAATCTGCCATGAGCCAAGCCAAGAATTTCCACCTGCCCGATCTGGGCGAAGGCCTGCCCGACGCCACCATCGTGGAATGGTTCGTCAAGGAAGGCGACAGCGTGCGCCTGGACGACCCGCTGGTCTCGATGGAGACCGCCAAGGCGGTGGTCGAGGTGCCCTCGCCGTTCTCCGGCACCGTGACCAAGCTCGCCGGTGCCGCTGGCGATGTGATCGTGACCGGCGCGATGCTGGCGCAGTTCGCGCTGGATGCCTCGCAGCCGCAGCGCGCCGATGGCCAGGACACCGGTCACTCGCACGGCCCTGCGCCGACGCACACGCCCAGCACCGGCGACAGCGCCGCCGGCAATACGGCGCGCGTGGTCGCTTCCGATAACGGCGGCGAGATCGCCGATGCCGATGCCGATTCCAATGGCAACGGCGGGAGCGACCGCGATGACGCCGGCACCGTGGTCGGCGCGATGCAAAGTTCCAACGCCGTGCAGAGCGAGCAGGCCATTGCAGTCGGCGGCGTGCGTGCCATGCCGGCGGTGCGTGCACTCGCCCGCAAGCTGCGCGTGGATCTGGCGCAGGTACGCGCCACCGGTCCGGATGGCACGGTGACCATGGCCGATGTGAAGCAGGCCGCCGCTGCCGGCAGTGCGCCGGTGTCTGCGACGCGTGCGAGTGCGTCGGTGACTTCGATCAACAGCAACACCGCGAATGCGGTCTCGCACCATGCCGCTGCCAACACGCAGACCGCAAACACTGCAGCAAGCGATGCGCAACAACGTTCAGCGCTGTCTGCCAGCGGCAAACCCATGCGCACGCAATCACCCAGCGTGGTCGCCAAAGGCCAGCCGGAGCAGCTCAAGGGCGTGCGCCGCAACATGGCGCGCGTGATGGCCGATGCGCACAGCAAGGTGGTGCCGACCACGCTCAACGACGATGCCGACATCCACGCCTGGCAACCGGGCAACGACGTCACCGTGCGGCTGGTGCGCGGCATCGTGCGCGCGTGCCAGGCCGTGCCCGCGCTCAATGCATGGTTCGACGGCGAGGCACTCAGCCGCACCCTGCACACCCAGGTGGATATCGGCATCGCGGTGGATACCGAAGAAGGCCTGTTCGTGCCCGCGCTGCGCAATGCCGACATGCTGGACGCGCATGGCATCCGCGAGAGCGTCAACCGGCTGCGCCAGCAAGTGGAAAGCCGCAGCATCGCCGCCTCCGAGCTCAGTGGCTACACCATCTCGCTGTCCAACTTCGGCATGTTCGCCGGCCGCTATGCCACCCCGGTGGTGGTACCGCCCTGCGTGGCCATCGTCGCGGCCGGCCGTGCACGTTACCAGCTCACTCCGGTGATGGGCGGGGTGGAAACCCACAAGGTGATGCCGCTGTCGCTGACCTTCGACCACCGCGCCGCTACCGGCGGCGAAGCTGCACGTTTCCTGCGTGCACTGCTGGACGATCTGGCGCTGGCCAACTAATCACTCTGGCGATGGCGCTAGGGGGCGCCACCGCGCTGTCTGATGTAAAGGCAGTGCAGCGAACTGCAAGGTATGCAGCGTTTCTACGTCATTTCCAGACAATGGGTATGCACTACGTCCACCATAAGAGAGTAATGCATCCATATCGCTCACCGATGGGCAGTTGGACTGCATGAGACGGCTCTACCTCATCGCTCATCGACATGCAGAACGTACTCAGCGGATTTATAGGGGGGCAAAGAAACAGCGTCAAATAAACCCGGCAGTCAAATTGAGGGCGCCCCTCGAAAATCGCCTCAAAGCAGGCGCCCGTAGCCAGTAATCCAGCCAAGAAATCCCGCTTTCGTGGAATTCTTGGCATGAGAGAACAAATCGCGCCTTGCTTTCATGCCCTCCAGAACTTGTGTCCAGGGTCTTCGTCTTTGTCCTTCTCCGGCCTCTCTGGTTCATATATACGCCCTGCAAGGACATTTTTATCCGGCTTGAACTTTTTGTGGACATATTCTCCAGATCGGGCGTCGCGTGCAAAATCATCGTAAAATTGCAAGACAAGTGAACCCTCCTTTTTTCTCTCCTTATTGCTTAAATTATCGGAGGAATAATGGCCTTCCTTAAAGGCCTTCCTGGTTTCATCAGGAATCGGCGCTCCCTGATGCATTTCAAACTGACGCTGCGCGCTCCTACGGGCTCTATCCTCGATCTTCATTTCTTTATTGACAGAAGACTTCGACGGCTTGCTGCTACTGGCCGCTTCATTGGTGCTGAGTGAGAACGCAAGCCGGCGTTCCGGCTTTTTGGATGGCTCCCGGTTATGGGCCCTCGGCGGCGAGAGCGGCAGAGCTTGAAACCACGGATTTACGCGATCTTGATACGTCATTTCAGGCACTTCAGGGTGCCAGCTGTTCGGCCCTGATGCCTCATCACTGAAATCGGCTGAGTGGACGGAATGCGTACTGCCAATCGAATTTGGCTTCATCAGATACACCTCAGTAATTAAAGAACTGGATCATCCACCGCTTAAAGCGATTCATCGGAAGCGCAGGCACTTGACTGCCCGAGCTGCCCTCATGCACTTGTGAGCTTATGTTGTGCCATGCCGTTTGACACTCGCAACATACTCAATCATCAGCATGTCCTCAATATATCTGCAGGCTAGGTGCGATACTGGGCACACGTGAATTCATGTGTTCAATTGCGAACCATCAGTGACTCTGGATGGACCAGAAAATCATAGCCAATTACTCCTGCGCAGGAACGCCCTCCTTTTCGCACCGAAAGCCTCTCCCGATCGCAGAAGCGATGTGCAGAAAGACCGGATCCAACATTTCCCATCGCGAGTAAAGGGTAAAACTACCAAGAGAAGCCGGGGGATGCAGTGGTCCGTACTGGGTCCAGTCTGTTGGTAGTTGAGCCTCGGCAACGCTTGCGGTGAACCTCAACGGAGTCGAGGGCATGATACAAGGATGCACGGTCCACCGCAGCAACACAGCGCGTCACCAGCAATACGCGGATAATGACCGCATGTCATTTGCCCATCTCTCGCTGTCGCCGCAGCTGCAGCCGTTCTTAGATACCGCGCTGAGCAAGGCCGGTCATCGCACGCCCACCTCGATCCAGCAGCAAGCCATCCCGCCGATGCTGGCCGGACGCGATCTGATTGCGATGGCGCAGACCGGGTCCGGCAAGACCCTGGCCTATGCATTGCCCCTGCTGCAGCAATGCATGCTGGCGCCGGAGACTGCGCCACGCGTGCTCGGTGCCGTGGTGCTGGTACCCACGCGCGAACTGGCTGTGCAGGTGGACGACACACTGCGTCAGCTGGCCGCGCATCTGCCGCGTCGCCTGAAGACGGTGGTCGCCATCGGAGGCAGTTCGATCAACCCGCAGCTGTTGGCGCTGCGCGGCGGTGCCGACATCGTGGTGGCCACACCCGGCCGGCTGCTGGATCTGGTCGATCACAACGCGCTACGCCTGGGCGAGGTCGCCACGCTGGTGCTGGACGAAGCCGACCGCCTGCTCGAGCTGGGCTTCGGCGCCGAACTCGATCGCATCCTGGCCTTGCTGCCGGTGCAACGGCAAAGCGTGCTGTTTTCGGCCACGTTTCCGCCCGGGATCGCCTCGCTGGCCAAGCGCCGCCTGCGCGACCCGCTGCGCATCACCATTGCCGCCACGCCGCAGGCTGCGCCTGCAATCGAGCAACGCGCGATTGCCGTCGATGCCGTTCAACGTACACAGTTGCTGCGCCATCTGCTGCAAGAGCATGGCTGGTCGCATGTGCTGGTGTTCGTCGCCAGCCGGCACACCGCCGAGAAGGTCGCCGAAAAGCTGATCAAGACCGGCATCAATGCGCAGCCGCTGCACGGCGAGTTGAGCCAGGGCCGTCGCGAGCGTACCTTGCAGGCCTTCAAACAGCGCGAGGTGCAGGTGCTGGTGGCCACCGACCTGGCCGGGCGCGGCATCGATATCGATGCACTGCCGGCCGTGGTCAATTACGACCTGCCGCGTTCCACCGTGGATTACACCCATCGCATCGGCCGCACCGCACGCGCAGGCGCCAGCGGGGTGGCGATCAGCTTCGTCACTGCGGAGAGCCAGCCGCAATGGCGCCTGATCGAAAAACGCCAGGGGCTGCGTGTGCCGACCAGCGTGGTTGCCGGCTTTGAACCGACCCTGGCGACAGATGCGCCTGCGACGGAAACGCCGAACACCGACACGCGCGCACCGGACGACAACGGCGGCATCAAGGGCAAACGGCCAAGCAAAAAGGACAAGCTGCGCGCAGCGGCAGCACACGCAGGCAAACCGGACTGAGAGCGGGGAGTTACGTGTAACGCGCCGTCGTCACGCGGACAAGGCGCGGGAACCGCGCTTAGACACGCAGCACATGCGCAGGCCGGACAGCGTCCAGCACGCGTCAATGCCGGTCTTGCGCACTCCTTGGCGCATTGCGGCTTCGCAATGAGCCGACAGCTGCTGCCGAACACGTGCCTCGTGCAGACCAGGCACGCCATCTGTCTTTAGATCTGCTGAGGCAACACGCGGTGACGCCCAGCATGTTGCTAATGACGCCCAAGCAAAACATTGCCAACGCAGCAGCAATCCACTGCTACGTCTATGCGGCGAAGACTCAGTCCTGCTCGAAATCCAGCTCGCCGCCCATCGCGCTATCGCCATCGGCGCGCGGAGTGCGCTTGCCCGGCTTGCGCAGGATTTCCACGAAGAACTGTTCGCCACCTTCGCTGGTGAGCGCATTGATCGAGCGGATCAACTCGGCCGGCGGCAGCGGCGCGGCGCTGGCCTCGTCCACCCCGAAGCGCATGTCGAAGTCCCAGTAATCCGCACCTTCCGGCAAGTCCTTGCGGCGCTCGCGGCGGATGTACTTGCGGATATCGTGCTTGCTGGACTCCAGCAGACGATCGCGGTTCTTGCCTTCGAGGTTGAGCTGATAGGTCTTGCGCATGGCGACATCGTTCCGGAACTGGCCGCCTATTGTGAGGCCACGCGACCAATCTGGGTGAATCGCCGGCCATTGGCGTGGGACCGAACAGGCACCTGCGTGAGCCTGCGCTCGATTACGTGGCCGCATTCGTGCCGGGGAGCACACCGATGCCAGGCAGCGCCACGTGCAAGCCTCTGCCACCTCAACCCGGCATGGCGCACACGTGCATCATCCACAGCACCTCACCCCACCGTTGCCGCTGCTGGCGCCACCGCTTGCGTGCCCGCGCCGAACGCCTGCTCGGCCGCAATCACTTCATCGGCGTGGTCCTGGCACCAGTGCAGCAGCGCCATCAACGGCGCTTCCAGCGTGTCGCCCAACGGCGTGCGCCGGTATTGCACGGCCACCGGAGACGAGGAAATCACTTCCCTGCTGATCAAGCCGATCCGCTCCAGCCGCCGCAGCGCTTCGGTCAGCGATTTGTGCGTCACCCCGTCCAGTTGCCGCTTGATCTGATTGAAGCGTGTCGGCCCGTTGCACAGCACCGTCATGATCATGATCGACCACTTGTTGGCGATCGGCTCCAGCACGGTGCGGATATCGGAGATGCGATAAAGGTCGCAGGGCGCAGCGGTTTCCTCGGCCATATCTAGTTACCTCAAAGTGCGTAATTGAAACTAAGTATAGAATAGATATCATCTCGTCGGTACTGAAGACCAAGTGGGCGTGGCATCGCCGCGTCCAATCCCGCATCGACAACCAACGAGAGAATGTCAATGTCAACGAATGAGCTCCACGGCAAAGTGGCCCTGATTACCGGCGCCTCCAGCGGCATCGGTAGCGCAACGGCAAAGAAACTCGCAGCGGCAGGAATGAAGGTGGGCATTGCCGCACGTCGCATCGACCGGCTGCAGGCATTGAAATCGGACATCGAACAGGCCGGCGGCCAGGCCGTCGTGCTGCAAATGGATGTCGCCAACAAGGACTCGGTCGCTGCCGGCGTCGCAGCCCTGATCGCCGCTTATGGCGCAATCGATGTGCTGGTCAACAATGCCGGCATCATGCCGCTGTCCAGCATCGATGACTTCCATACCGACGAATGGGAACAGATGATCGATGTCAACGTGAAAGGCGTGCTCAACGTGGCCGCCGCAGTGCTGCCGCAGATGATCAAGCAGCATTCCGGCCACGTCTTCAATACTTCATCGATCGCCGGGCGCAAGGTCTTCGGCCAGGGATTTGCGGTGTACTCGGCAAGCAAGTTTGCCGTGACCGCGTTCACCGAAGGCCTGCGCATGGAAGTCGGCAAGAAGCACAACATCCGCGTCACCAGCATTCAACCGGGCATCGTCGCAACCGAGCTTCCGGCACAGACCACCAGCGCGGAATATCAGGCAATGATGGCCGGTTATGCCGGCACGGTTCGCATGCTGGATCCGATGGATATTGCCGACACCATCCTGTTCGCAGCGCAGGCACCGGCGAACGTCAACATTGCCGAAGTGTATGTGGTGCCGACCGACCAGGTGTAACGGGTGCTCGACCACTCCCTGCAGCCGGACCCCAGGTGCATGGGGCACACGACGCTTTGGAGCCGCAGACAAAACCACTGAGCGCACCGCCACGCGGGCGCAGTCGGTGCTCGGAATCGGCATGCAACATGCAGCATGAGCATTGACCAGTCGCCGCACGTGGATGCGGTGGTGGCCACGTCCTGCGGTTCCGGCGCGTTGTCGATGTAGCCGGTGACCGCACGGCTGGCCACCCCACGTTCGCGGTCGTACTCGGCAAACACGACACGCCTGGGCGGCGGCATCACTGCCGCCGCCCAGGCGCCTTACGCGTGCTGTGCCACCGCCGGCGTGCTGCTGCCGGAATCGGGGCGGATCTTGAACCAGATCGAATACATCGCCGGCAGGAACACCAGCGTCAGGATGGTGCCGGCCAGGGTACCGCCGATCAGCGTGTACGCCAGCGTGCCCCAGAACACCGAGTGCGTGAGCGGGATGAACGCCAGGATCGCCGCCAGCGCGGTCAGGATCACCGGCCGGGCGCGCTGCACGGTGGCTTCCACCAGGGCATGGAACGGGTCCAGGCCTTCGGCCTCGTTGTGGTGGATCTGCCCGATCAGGATCAGTGTGTTACGCATCAGGATGCCCGACAACGCGATCAGGCCCACCAGCGCATTGATGCCGAAGGGTTGCTGGAACAGGATCAAGGTCGGCACCACGCCGATCAGGCCCAGCGGGCTGGTCAGGAACACCATCACCATCGCCGAGATCGAGCGCACCTGCAGGATGATGATGATCAAGGTGACCGCCAGCATGATCGGGAACAACGGCAGCATCGCGGCAGTCGCCTTGCCGGATTCCTCGATGGAACCGGCCTGCTTGATCTGATATCCGCTGGGCAGTTTGTCGATGATCGGCTGCAACTGCCTGGTGATCGCGGCCGAGACATCCGGCGGCTGCAGCTGGTCGTCGACATCGCCGCCCACCGTGATCGTCGGCACACGATCGCGGCGGCGCAGGATCGGCTCTTCCATCCGCACTTCCACGCTGCCCACCTGCGACAAAGGCACGCGTTGGCCATTGGCACCGGCCAGGGTGAAATCGGCGATGCGTGCCGGATCGAAGCGCGTGTCGCCGGCCGAACGCGCCACCACCTGCACGCTGCGAATATCTTCGCGCACCAGCGTGATCGGCACACCACTGAGCAGGAACTGCAGTTGCTGGGCCATCGCGGTCGAGGTCAACCCCACCGCCTGCAGGCGGTCCTGGTCCAGGGTGAAATGCAGCGTGGGGGTGCGCGTGCCCCAGTCGGTGTTGACGGTGCGCAGCATCGGGCTGTCCTGCAGGACCTGCTTGACCTGCGCGGCGATACTGCGCAACACCTGCGGGTCGGCACCACTGACACGGTACGCCACCGGAAATTGCGAGTAAGGGCCGAAGGTCAGTTGCGTCACACGCACGCGCGCCTCCGGTGCCAGGCCTTCGGAGACGGCCTTGCGCATGCGCAGCTTCAATGCATCGCGTTCGTGCGGGTTGTCGGTGCGCACCACGATCTTGGCGAAGGAGGGATCCGGCAACTCCGGGCCCATTGCCAGGAAGAAGCGCGGCGCGCCCTGCCCGATATACGCGGTGACAATCTTCGCTTCGTCCTGCTTGGCAAGCCAGGCCTCCAGCTTGGCGGTGGCGGCGCTGGTCTGGGTGATCGAAGTGCCGTACGGCAGTTGTACTTCGACCAGCACTTCGGGGCGATCGGAGATCGGGAAGAACTGCTTCTTGACGATGCCCATGCCAAGGATGGCCAGGACAAACAACCCGATCACCGAACCGGCCACCAGCCACTTGCGCGCGATGACACGCTCCAGCGCAGTGCGAAAGCGGTTGTAGCGCGGCGTGTCGTACATCGCGGCGTGGCCGCCTTCGACCTTCTTCAGGTCGGGCAGCAGTTTGACGCCCAGATAGGGCGTAAACACCACCGCCACCACCCACGAGACGATCAGCGCGATGCCCACGATCCAGAACATGTTGCTGGTGTATTCGCCGGCGGTGGAGGCGGCAAACCCGTTCGGCATGAAGCCGACCGCCGTCACCAGCGTACCGGACAACATCGGCGCGGCGGTGTGGCTCCACGCATAGGCCGATGCGGCGACGCGGCTGTAGCCTTCCTCCATCTTCACCACCATCATCTCGATGGCGATGATGGCGTCGTCCACCAGCAATCCCAGCGCCAGGATCAACGACCCCAGCGTGATGCGGTCGAAGTTCTTGCCGGTGGCCAGCATCACCACGAACACCGCCGCCAGCGTCAACGGCACTGCCGCCGCCACCACGATACCCACGCGCCAGCCCATGCTGACGAAGCACACCAGCATCACCACCAGCAATGCGACGAAGAACTTGGTCATGAACTCGCCCACCGACGCGTCGATGTTGACCGCCTGGTCGGTGACCTTGCTCAGCGTCATGCCCAGCGGCAGCTCGGCATTGATCGCGCCCACTTCGCTGTCCAGCGACTTGCCCAACTCCAGCCCGTTCCAGCCGTCGCGCATGATGATGCCCAGCAGCAATGCCGGCTCGCCGCCGCTGCGGATCATGAAGGTGGAGGGATCTTCATAACCACGTTTGACGCTGGCGATATCGGACAGCTTCAAGGTGCGGCCCTGCACCACCAGCGGGGTGTCGCGAATCTTCTGCAGGCTGTCGAGCGCACCATCCAGGCGGATGAACACCTGGGGCCCGCGCGTTTCCACCGAACCTGCCGCATTCAAGGCGTTCTGTGCATTGAGCGCGGCAAACACCTCCTGCGGACTAACGCCCAGCGTGGCCAGGCGCTCGTGCGAGAACTCCACGAAGATGCGCTCGGGCTGTTCGCCGATGATGTTGACCTTCTTGACGCCCGGCACATGCAGCATGCGCTGGCGCAGGCTTTCCGCATCGCGCGCAAGCAAGCGTTGCGGCTCGCCCTTGGCCTTGAGGGCGAACAGCGCAAAGGTGACGTCGGCATATTCGTCGTTGACCATCGGCCCGATCACGCCGGCCGGCAGGTTGCCGACTTCGTCGCCCACTTTCTTGCGCGCCTGGTAGAACTGCTCCTGCACCTGGCCGGGCGGCGTGCTGTCCAGCAAGGTCAAGGTGGTGAACGCAAGGCCGGGGCGCGTATAGGTTTCGCTGCGGTCGTACCAGCGCAGTTCCTGCAGGCGCTTTTCGAGTTTTTCGGCGACCTGGTCCTGCATTTCCTGCGGCGTTGCGCCCGGCCAGGCAGTGATGATGGTCATCACCTTGACGGTAAAAGCCGGGTCCTCCGCGCGGCCAAGCTTGAGGAACGCGACCAGGCCGGCCAGCGAAATCAGAAAGATCAGAAACAGCGTGATGGAGCGCTCGCGCACCGCCAGCGCGGAGAGATTGAAGCGGCCCTCGCTCACGGCTGCGCTCCTGCCGCGCTCGCGGTCCTGGTAGCACTGGTCGCGCCATTGGCAGGCGCACTCGTGTTGGCAATCCGCACCTGCTCACCTTCGCGCAACAGGTGCGCGCCCAGCGCCACGATGCGCTCGCCACGCGCCAGCTTGCCGGCAACGTTGGCATGGTCGTCGTCCAGGCCCAGCACCGTCACCGGCCGCCAGCTCACCTTGGCCGGATTGCCGGCAATCACCCACACCCCCGTCCCCTTGCCCGCATCGAACAGCGCGGCCAGCGGTACCTGCAGGCCGGTCTGCGTGCTGGCCGTGGCATCCGAGGCAGCGCTGGCGGGAACCCGGATGCTGACGGTGGTCCCCAGCGGCGCGTCTGCCAGCGCGCCGTCGAGCACATAACGCGCTTCGAAGGTGCGGGTCAGCCGGTCGGCGCTCTCGGACAGCTGGCGCAAGGTAGCCGGCACGCTGACGGCGGCATTGCCGAACAACGTCGCCTGGGCAACGGAACCGACCTGCGGGCGCAGGGTTTCCGGCAACTGGATGATGGCCTCGCGGCGCCCGGCATGGGCCAGCCGTACCACCGGCTGCCCGGCCGCGACCACCTGGCCCGGCTCCACCAGCGTTTCCATCACCACGCCGTCGGCATCGGCCAGCAGGTCGGTATAGCGATTGGCATTGCGCGCGACATCGGCCTGGGCCTGGGCGGCGCTCAGCTGCGCCTTGGCCGCATCGGCGGCCGCCTTGATCTGGTCATAGGCCGAGGCGGAGATGGCGCCGGTGCCGCGCAAATCGCGGTAGCGCGCCTCATCGTCGGCAGTCTGCTGCGCGCGTGCCCGCGCCGCGGCAACTGCATCCTGCTGGGCGCGCGCGGCCAGCTGCAGGTCCACCGGGTCGATCCGCAAAAGCGGCTGCCCACGTTTGACGCTCTGCCCGGCATCGACCAGGCGCTCGGACACCTTCCCCGAAACCCGGAAGCCCAGATCGCTCTGCACCCGGGCCGCCACGGTGCCGGAGAAACTGCGCGCCGCGCTGCTGGCGTCGCCTACCGTGGCCACCCGGACCAGCGGGGCTGCGGTGCGTGGGTCGGGCTGCGCCTTGCCGCCGCAGGCAATCAGTGCCAGCGGCAGGACACACAGAACGGTGTAGGTAACGAGGCGGCGCCGAAGCATGGGAATCCCGAAGCGATCTGATGAAGACTCGCATCCTGAGACTTGTGACTAAAACAGTCAATAGTCACAACCACCTCTAGGGCGACAAACTCCGCAGCACCAGACTCGACAGCAGCCCCGGAACATCGTCGATGACGTCCAGGCTGTGCTGCATCAGCAGTGGATTGGTGTACGGCCGGATCAACACGTACAAGGCCTGGGTCGACTCGTCCAGCGGCGTCTTGCGCTCGAAATCGCCGCTCTGCCGCCCTTGCAGCAGGATCTCCTGCAGCAGTTTCTGGATGCGCTCTTCATAGGTCAGCACCGACTGCCAGCGCTCCGTGGCCGCCGACGCGGCGATCTCGTAAAGCTTGCGGTCCTGGAAGAACAACCGAAGGCTGGCTTCGATGATCACCTTGAACATCCTGCGCAATTTCTCCGGCGGCGACTCGGTCTCTGCCAGTGCCGCGCGGACTTCGTCCTCGATCACGCGCAGGCAATTGCTGCAGATCATCTCGCCGATCGCCTGCTTGGACGGGAAGAACTTGTAGATGTAGGCCTTGGAGAACCCGATCGCCTTGGCCAGATCGGACACGGCCGTCTTCTCGTAGCCGTAGCGGCTGAAGTGCTCGGTTGCCGCTGCCACGATCTGGTCGCGCACATCGTGATCGGCCGGACCACGGCCTGAAACGGGATAGCTGGATGCTTTGCTCATGCCGACAGCTTAGCGCTCAAACACAATCCGCACAAAAGTGACTATTTCGTATTATAGTCACATCCCGCCATTGCCTTCGTCGGTACCGTCATGTCGTCACTTCGCACCCTTGCCGCGCTCATCGCCGCCAGTCTTGCCGCAGGCTGCGCGGTTGGCCCCGAGTACGCCCGCCCCTCGGCGCCCCTGCCCGATCGCTATCTCGGCCAGGCAGCGGCCGAGCAGCGCCAGGCCGCCACACAGGCCGATCTATCGACCTGGTGGACCGGTTTCGACGACCCGGACCTGAGCCGCTACGTCACCCAGGCGCTGGCGCAGAACCTGGACCTGGCCCAGGCCAGCGCACGTGTCAGTCAAGCCCGCGCCGGGCTGACCCCTGCCACGGCCGCACTGCTGCCTTCAGGCAACATCAGCGGCAACGCGACCCGCGCCTATCAGTCGCTGGAAACGCCGCTCGGCCAGGTGCTCGACAGCACGCCCAACTTCGACCGCTATGCCAGCACCTACGAAGCCAACCTGGGCGCGAGCTGGGAGCTGGATCTGTTCGGCGGCCTGCGCCGCGGGCGCCAGGCCGCACTCGCCGACTACCAGGCCAGCGAAGCCGGTGCAGCGGCCACCCGTCTGGCGGTGGCCGCGCAGACCGCCGACATCTACATCAGCATCCGCGGCCTGCAGGCACGGCTGGAGGTGGCGCAGCGCCAGGTCGCCACCCAGCAGGGCCTGCTGTCCATGGTGACGCTGCTGCATGGCAAAGGACTCGCCCCCGAGCTGCAGCTGCACCAGGCACAAGGCGCGCTTGCACAGGCGCAGGCATCGGTGCCCGGTATCGAAAGCGGCCTGGTCGCGGCGATGAATGCACTGGACGTGATGTTGGGCGTTGCGCCAGGGACGCATCGTGCAGAGCTGGCCACAAGCAAACCCATTCCACTTGCACCGCGCATTGCCGAAACGGGCACGCCCGGCGACCTGCTGCGGCGCCGCCCGGACCTGATCGTTGCCGAGCGCCGGCTAGCAGCGTCGAACGCGCGCATCGGCGTGGCGATGGCCGAGTACTACCCGAAATTTTCGCTTAGCGGATTACTCGGCAGCGCCACCGCCATCTCCGGCGCCAACCTGTTCACCGGCGATGCCAGCCAATCTGCCGGCGTGCTGGGTTTGCGCTGGCGGCTGTTCGATTTCGGCCGCATCAACGCGCAGATCGCACAGGCCAAGGGACAGGAAGCCGAGCAGCTGGCCGCGTATCGCCTGGCCGTGTTGCGCGCCACGGAAGACGTGGAGAATGCGTTGACCGCACTGGTCAAACGCGAGCAGCAGGCAGCGGTGTTATCGCAAGGTGTGGATGCACTCGGCAAGGCGCGTGGTGCATCGGCGCTGGCCTATGAGAAAGGCGTGGTCAGCCTGATCGAAGTCTTGAATGCCGACGACAGCTTGCTGCGTGCCTCCGATGCGCAGGTGCAGGCGCGCACCGATGCGGCACGCAGTGCAGTGGCCACCTTCAAGGCGCTGGGCGGTGGCTGGCAATCCGGCGCCACCGATGCGGTTGCGGTGCAGTAGTCGCCATCAGGTTGTATGTTGATGCTGTAGCGCCATCGACACGATGCCACTCGCTCAAGTGGCATCGCGCAACGCATCGGCGCGTTCAGTGCGCGTGGAAGCGAATGCCCTGATTGATCGTGCATTGATACGCCAGCAGTGCCCCACGTTGCTGCAGGCTCGGTAGGTCGTACATGTAGGTGGTCAGCCGCACACTGTTGTCGGCAAGCACCTGGTAGCGCTGGAACTGCTGGAACGGCCTGCCATCGCTGCTGGCAGCGATGAACTGGGTGTCTGAAAACGCCAAGGTGCCGTCCGCGGTAAGACGGTAGGCGCCGATGCGCACACCGCCGCGGCTGCGACTGGATGCAGTGCCCGCTTCGGCCGTGCAGCGCGACAGATCGACCGACACCGCCACATTGCGGCCGGTCTCCAACGCATCGATCAGGCTCGCTTGCGTGTTCAACGATTGCGTGGCGAATGCGGGAACCGCGCTGGCTGACAGCACTGCGATAGCAAGTGAAAAATACAGACGTGAGGACATGTGCTTTCTCGGTAATGAGGGGCAAACGCACTCAATCGGCGTGGAAGCGGATGCCCTGGTTGATCGTGCATTGATAGGCCAGCACCGGCCCACGTTGTTGCAGACCCGGCAGGTCGTACATGTAGGTGGTGAAACGCACGCTGCCATCCGGGCGCAGCTGATAACGCATGAACTGCTGGATCGGCTTGCCGTCGTTGGCCACGGTGAAATGCGAGCCGGAGAATGCGGCGGTGCCGTCCTCGGTGATGCGATAGGCATCGATATGGCGGCCGCCACGGGTCTGGGTGACCGGGGTGCCTTCTTCGGGCGTGCAGCGAGCGAGGTCGGTCGTCAGGCTGACGTCATAGCCGGCCTCCAGGGCCGCGAGCACTTCAGCACGGGTATTGAGCGATTCGCTGGCCCACGCGGGTAGCGCGCAAGTGCACAGCGTGGCGAGCAAGGCAGTGGCAGCAAGACGGGGCATGGCAGACTCCAGGCGGACGAGAGGATGAAGCGACCCGGACTGTAATCAGCCCAGGCCGATCAACATGACCTACTCCTGTCTGCACCGGTGCAGTGCGCTACGCATCACGCTGCATGATTGCGCTGTTTGGCGAAGTCCGCGCGAGATGGCGAGATGAGGCCTATACCTGCGCGCGCATATCAAGACCCCGCTGGAAGGAGCGACAAGCCCCTCTCCCATCGGGAGAGGGGTGGGGGTGAGGGTACGGCCAGCTACAAACGCGCATTCGCCTCGCGCGGTACATGTTCCGGCTCCGGCTGTAACGCCGGCATCGCGCCCAACAACAGACGCTCGGCCAATGCGCGCGTGGCAACGCGCAACTCCGGCACGGCGGTGATTTCCCAATAGCGCCCACGCAACAGCGGACCAACGCAATACAGCCCCGGCACGATTTGCCCGGCGCCATCGCGCACCCGCAATTGCGCATCGGTATCCACACCCAACCCAAGCGGATCGGCACGCAGCAGACCGGCTTCACGCATGCCGGCGATCAGCGGATCGCTGGTACGGTCGATGTCGGTGTCCAGGCCGGTGGCGCGAATCACCGCGTCGTAGTGGCCGGTCTGCGCATCGGCAGCACCACGCGGGCGGATCACCGCCTCCACGCCATCGGGCACCCAACGCGCACGCAGCAAGCGTGCTGCGGTCACCTGCAATTGGCCCGAGGCCTGCAGCTGCGCCAGTTGTTCTGCCGCGCCCGGCGCAACGCGATGCCGCGCCACTTCCCAATACGGCCGCAAATGGCGCAGAAAGCGCGCACGCTCAGGTAACTCCAGCCGCTGCCACAGCGGTTGCAGGTGCGGGCGCAAGGCATCCACCACGCGCCGCCAATCGTCGACCACCGCACTCAGCTGACGCACGCCGCGCAGCAGGCCACGCAGGTCGGCGTCCTTGAGCGCGCGCTGCAGATGCGGCGGCAATTCCAGCGCCGCGCCAGGCTGGCGCAGATGCGCCTGTGGTGCCAAGCCACGCCGCGAAATCGCCACCAGCCGGCCACGATGCCCGCGCGCATGCAGGGTCAATGCCACATCCACCATGGTCAGCCCGGTGCCAACGATCAGCACGTCATCGTCGGGCGACAACTGCGCCAGGGCATCGCCCTGCCACGGCCACCCGATGTAGCGCGGATGCACGCTCAAGCGCGGGCCGATGCCGGCAAGCGCCTGCGGCTGCAGTGCACCGACCGCCAACACCACGCGGTCGCTATGGAAGGCATCGCCATTGGCCAGAAACACGCGAAACCCCTTGCGCACGCGCTCCACTGCCACGGCTTCCTGCGACAGCCGCATGATCGAGGCCTGCGCGCCACTGACTGCGGTATCCAGCTCGCTGCGCAGATAATCGCCATAGGCAAGGCGCGGCAGGAATTCCAATCGCCCGCTGTCGCCAAGATGCAGGGTATCTGCGAATGCACCGGGCGCTTGTGCATCGATCCCCAGGTCTTTGGCACGCACGTTGAGCAAATGTTCCGGCCGCGCCGCACCATACGCAATGCCGCTGCCGAAGGTCTCGGCCACGCCGACCAGGGTGATGCGGACCTGGGCATCGGCCGTCTGCGCCAGCGCGCGGACCAGCGCGGTACCGCAAAAGCCGGCACCGATGACGGTGATATGGGTTTCCATGTGCAACTCCCACTGAATGACCCGCACGTTGTGCCCGCAGCGCGGCGCGAACGTGTAAACAAATGGTTAGCGGCGAGCAAGCGAAAACGCATGAGCTGATCATGGTTGGTGATGAGGCTTGCGCCGCAGGCCACGCGCGCGTCGCATTGCATGTAGATGACAGCGCACGCGACCGCAGGTAGATGCTGGTGCATGGCTCCCCACGTGGCTCGCAGCGCAGCGCTGCGCACCGCAATTGAGAGTAGCTAGCAAAATGTAGCGAGCAGTTGCCGGGGGCATGCAGACAGCGCGCTCAGGACCGGAGTGCATGAGTGGCACATGCCGATTCCGAGCAACGGCCGCGCGCGCCTGGCGGTGAGCGCAGTAATTTTGTTAGCCGCTCTTGGATTTTGGGTACACCTGCGATGGTACGTCCAACACTGCAATGGCGCCGAACACTGCGTCATGACCACGCTGCTCGATAATGCCGGTTTCCGATCGAGTGCCCGCAATGTCCATTCCCGCAGCACCCACGCAAGTCTCGCCGCGCGATCAACGCGTGCTGATCGCCGGCGGTAGCCGTGGCATCGGTCTGGCCATTGCCGACGCGTTCGTGCGCAACGGCGCGCACGTCTCGCTGTGCGCACGCAATGCCGACGGCCTCGCACACGCCGCACATGCGTTGGCGCCGCATGGCGCATCGATACACACCTTCGCCTGCGACCTGTCGGATGCTGTGCAAATCGAGGCCTATGTGGATGCTGCAGCGCAGGCATTGAATGGCCTGGACGTGGTGATCAACAACGCCTCCGGCTATGGACATGGCAACGACGACGCAAGCTGGCAAGCCGGCCTGGACGTGGATCTGATGGCCGCGGTGCGCTGCAATCGCGCCGCGCTGCCGCACTTACGCAACAGCGCTGCGGCGGTGATCCTCAACATCAGCTCGATCAACGCGCAGCGCCCCACGCCGCGCGCGATCGCCTATTCCACCGCCAAGGCGGCGCTCAATTACTACACCACCACGCTGGCCGCCGAACTGGCGCGCGAGCGCATCCGCGTCAACGCGATCGCGCCCGGCTCGATCGAATTTCCCGACGGGCTATGGGCGCGGCGTCGCGATGAAGAACCGGAACTGTATGCACGCATCCGCGACAGCATCCCATTCGGCGGATTCGGGCAGGTGCAACACATTGCCGATGCCGCGTTGTTTCTGGCATCGCCGCAAGCGCGCTGGATCACCGGGCAAGTGCTGGCGGTAGATGGTGGGCAGTCGTTGGGGACGTGAGCAGAATATTTGTGCTTGCGACGATGCCGATCCGCTACACGCGGATCTGTAGGAGCGTGCTGGCGCGCGACGAAGCTTTATCGGTAACGCCTCATCGCGCGCCAGCGCGCTCCTACGAAACAGCAGAAAATCAGCTCTCTATCCGACGGCCCCTCGACGAGGCGACCAGATGGCATTAGCCCACCAGCTCCGCCGCCTCGACGCTGTGCTCCCCACGCGCCGGTGCCAGCGCTGCGCTCACCATTGCCGCAGCGATCCGTTCGGCCGGGTTGATGCGATAGCGGCGTGGCAGCAACGGGCCGAGCGCGCCCAGCACGAGACTGCCGATATGTTCGCCGGTACGCCGCTCTTCGCGCTCGCCGCCGATCAGCCCCGGGCGTACGAAGGTCAGCGAGGGGAAGCCGACGGCGCGCAGATCGCGTTCCAGTTCGCCCTTGACGCGGTTGTAAAAAATCCGCGAGTGCGCATTGGCACCGGCCGCCGAATTCAATACGAACACCGAGGTGCCCTGTGCACAGGCGGCGCGTGCCAGCGCCATCGGGTAACCGTGATCGATGCGATAGAACGCTTCGCGCGAGCCGGCCTGTTTCATGGTGCTGCCCAAGGCGCAGATGGCCGCCTCCATGCGCGGAGCGGTCCAGCTGTCCAGGCGATCGAAGTCGATCACCTGGTTGCGCAGTTTGGGATGGATCTGCGTCAACGGCCGGCGCGTGATCGCAACCACCCCCGTGCAGCGCGTGTCAGTGAGTAACTGCTGCAAGACGTGTTTGCCGACCAGACCGGTCGCCCCTGCCAACAACACGTCCATCAGTGCGCTCCTGCCATCAGCGTGCGCCCTCGGAGACGATGCGCGCACTGCTGGCGATGCGGTCGCGCTCCACCGCCAGCAAGGTCAACGAATGCGCTGGCGCCTTCCATTCACTGCCACCGGCCACCACGCGCCCACCGTGGCGTGCGGTGTCGACCAGCACGCGCCAATGTTCGTCGTGCATCGCCGGCAGCGTGAACGCCACGCTGGTGGAGGCGGCATTGATCAGCATCAGCAAGCTCACGTTGGCGGCGATCTCGCGCAGGCCGGTGGTCGGCGAACGGCCATCCAGGCGCAACATCAGCGCGCGGGCTTCCGGGTCGTGCCAACCGGCTTCGTCCATCTCGTTGCCATTGGGTGCCAGCCAGGTGAGATCGCGCAGGCCCAGCGCTTCATCGAACTTGCCATCGAAGAAGCGTGCGCGATGCAGCAGCGGATAACGCTGGCGGATACGGATCAGCCGGCGCACGAACGCGGCCTGATCGGCGGCGGCGGCCTTGCTGGCGGCAGTCCAGTCGATCCAGGTCAGTTCGTTGTCCTGGCAATACGCGTTGTTGTTGCCGTTCTGGCTGTGGCCGAATTCATCGCCGGCCAGCAACATGGGCGTGCCTTGCGAGAGCAACAAGGTGGCGAGCAGATTGCGCATCTGCTGACGCCGCAGCTGCTTGATCGCCGGGTCGTTGGTGTCGCCTTCGACGCCGTAATTGGCAGAGATATTGTGGTCGCTCCCGTCCCTGCCCTCTTCGCCGTTGGCAAAGTTGTGCTTGCCTTCGTAGCTGACCAGATCGCGCAGGGTGAAGCCATCGTGCGCGGTGACGAAATTGACCGATGCGGTGGGGCGGCGACCGCTGTGGTTGAACAGATCGGCCGAGCCGGTGAGGCGTGTGGCCAATTCGGCCAGTTGCCCACCGTCGCCACGCCAGAACGCACGCACGTTGTCGCGGAACTTGTCGTTCCACTCCACCCAACCCGGCGGGAAATTGCCCACCTGGTAACCGCCTGGACCGATATCCCAGGGCTCGGCGATCAGCTTGGTCTGGCTCAGCACCGGATCCTGGCGCACCGCATCGAGAAAGCTGCCGGATGGATCGAAGCCGTAGCGCTCGCGCCCGAGGATGGTGGCCAGGTCGAAGCGGAAACCATCGACATGCATTTCCTGCACCCAATAACGCAGCGAATCCATCACCATGCGCAATGCGCCGACATTGGTCAGATCGAAGGTGTTCCCGGTACCGGTGTCGTTGATGTAGAAGCGGCGATCGTCGGCCAGACGGTAGTAGCTGGCGTTGTCGATGCCCTTGAACGAGAGCGTTGGCCCCAGCTCGTTGCCTTCGGCGGTGTGGTTGTAGACCACGTCCAGCAGCACTTCCAGCCCGGCGTGATGCAGGCGCGCCACCATCTGCTTGAACTCGGCCACGGTGCGCGTGGACATGTAACGCGCCTGCGGTGCAAAGAAACCCAGCGTGTTGTAGCCCCAGTAATTGCGCAGGCCTTTTTCCAGCAGATATTGATCGTCGACGAAGGCATGCACGGGGAGCAGTTCCACCGCGGTGACGCCGAGTGAGCTGATGTGGTCGATCAACTCGTCGGTCTTCAATGCCGAGAACGTGCCACGGTCTTCCGGCGGCACTGCCGGGTGCAGCATGCTCAGCCCGCGCACATGCGCTTCGTAGATCACCGTGCGGTTCCACGGCGTCTGCGGCGGGCGATCCTGGCCCCAGGTGAAGGCCGGGTCGATCACTGCGGATTTGGGCATGAACGCGGCGCTGTCGCGACGGTCGAAACTCAAATCCTTGTCGCGATGGCCGATGGTGTAGCCGAACAGATGCGGCGCCCATTTGAGCTCGCCGACGATCTGCTTGGCATACGGGTCCAGCAGCAATTTGTTGTGGTTGAAGCGATGACCGGCATCTGGCGCGTAAGGCCCGTGCACACGGTAGCCGTACAACTGGCCGGGGCGCGCGTCGGGCAGATAGCCGTGCCAGACCTCATCGGTGTATTCGGGCAGTGCCAGGCGCTCCTGCTCGCGGCCACGCTCGTCGAACAGACACAGTTCCACGCGGGTGGCGTTGCGCGAGTACAACGCGAAGTTGACGCCCAACCCGTCCCAGGTGGCGCCGAGCGGATTGGGACGGCCTTCGCGGATGCGCGAGCGTTGCGTGAACTTGCGGGTGGCCATCGGTAACTCCTGAAAGCGGTGAACTCAAAACCAGTGAGCGAATACGAATGCGTGCGTGCGCACGTTCAACCCTGCAGGGCGCGGCCAGCAGGGTGCACCATGCAAGATGACAGAGGCACCGTTACTGACGTGCAGTGAGCGGCGGGTTGGCCTGTTCGGCGGCGCGTTCTTCGGCGTCCACCAAGCGCTCGGCCATGGCCCAATGACGGGCCGCATGCCCGTCCGGGCGGCCTTCGGCCTCCCAGATCTCCTGTGCCAACTGGCGAAGTCGCGCCTGCCGTTGCGTGTCGTTCATTGCGTACGTTCTCTTAGGGGGTCGTCAACACTGCCACCGGCGCGCGTGCAAACAGCGTGGATAGCGCCATGCGGCCTTGCTGCGGCTGCAACGTGCTGCCATCGAGCACATTACGGTATGTGCCTTGCGGCAATGCCAACGCCGCCTGACCCCAACGTGCCGGCGGCACCAGCAACGGCAGATCGCCCTCGGTCTGGTCACCGGCACCCAGTCGCGTGACCGCCACCACCAGCGACTGGCCGCGGTACTGACGACGGAACGCCAGCACCTGCGCATCGCCACTGACCGCCACGTTGAGCGGCTGATAGTCGCCCTGCGCAAACAACGCCGGATGTTCGGTACGCAGCTGCAACAGCAGCGCGGTGAGACGCGCCTTGACCGCGCCATCGCGCCAGCTGCGCAGCAGCGTGTTCCAGTCGCGCGCCTGGGCCAGCCATTGCTGGCGCTGCGCGTAGTCGACCGGGCGGCGGTTGTCCGGATCCACCAGCGACAGATCCCAGCCTTCGGTGCCCTGATACAGATCGGGTACGCCCGGTACGGTCAGGCGCAACGTGGTTTGCACCAGCGCATTGCGCGCACCGGCGGCGGCGATGTGGTTGCTGGCACGCAGCAGCGCACGCCGCAGCGGCAGGCCGGCGCGACTGCACAACACCTGCTCCACGGTGGCCTGCACGGCCTGTTCGTAGGCAGGCGAGCCGTCGGTCCAGCTGGTGTGCAGCTTGGCTTCGCGCACGGCCTTGAGCAGCCATTGCGCGATGCGCTCGGCATAGTCGGCCAGCGGCTCGGTCTGGTCGGCGCCCAGGCCGATCGGCCAGGCGGCCACCAGGGTCTGCCACAGCATCTGCTGGTCGCCGCCGGCCAATGCCGGCGATTCCAGTGTCTCGGTCAAGGCATCGAACTGCGTGCTCTGCTCGATCCACCAGCGCGGTTGCTCGGACAGCACTGCCAGCCGCATGCGCAGGTCTTCGCCGCGCTTGTGGTCGTGCGTGGCGGTGGCCAGCAACGCGCGCGGGAAATGCTTGGCGCGCTCGAGATTCTGCGCATGGAACTCGGCCGCTTCATTGGCGAAGTGGGTCGGATGGCTGCCGACCTCGTTGCGCGACAGCAGCACGCCGTGCCGATAGAACGCGGTGTCTTCCACCGACTTGGCATTGAGCGGTGCGGACAACTGCTCCACGCGACGACGCAGGATGCGCCGCAAGGCGATCTGCGCGCGATCGGCGCCGGCATCGTCGAGCAGCCAGCGCTCGATCGCATCGATGGCCGCAACGATCGATTCCGGCATGCCCTCGCGCGCACGCGCCGCGGTGGCACGTAAACGCTCGGCTTCGCTGCCGGTCACGCCCTTGGCACCGGCATAGGTGCGGTACACCGGAAACCAGCGCAGCAACACGCACAGGCCGCGCGCCAGCATCTGCGGGCTGAACTCGCGCGTTGGCGGATCCAGCCGTGCCAACGCCGACAGTGCACCCACGGCGCGATTGAATTCGGTCTGCAGCGGGCCGCGCAGGATCTCGTCGCGTGCGCTGCGCTCTTCCTGGGCGAAATCACCACTGCGCCCGCTCACCTTCTGCCAGGCACGCGCCAGCGGCTTGAAACCAGCCGCGTCGTGCAGCACGCCGCCGACCTGGTCCATGAAGTCGTAACCGGTGGTGCCATCGCAGGGCCAGTCGGCCGGCAAGGCTTCGCCGGGTGCCAGAATCTTTTCCAGATACAGCGCCAGCGTGCCGGGCTTGAGCCCGCGCTGACGACCGGCTGCATCCAGCCGGCTACGCAGCTTGCGCACATAACCGGTGGGGTCGGTAAGGCCGTCCACGTGATCGATTCGCAAGCCATCCAGATGGCCCTCGGCCACCAGCCGCAGCGGCAGCGCATGCACCGCGTCGAACACTGCCGGCAGCTCCACGCGCAATGCCATCAACGAGGTGATATCGAAGAAGCGGCGGTAGTTGAGCATGTCGTTGCCAACGCGCCACCAGTTCAAACGATATGGCTGGCGTTCGATCAGCTTGTGCAGGCGGCCATCGCCGCGTTTGGCGCCGTCGTTGTAGTCGCGCAACCACTGCGCACGCGCGGCCTTTCCCGGCACCTCCAGCGTCTGCGGACGGATCGGGTAACGCTGGTCGTAATGCGCCAGTGCCGCGCTGCCGTCGTCCTCGACCACCAGCGTGATCAGCCCTTCGGCCAGTGCGGTGGCATACGGGCGATCCAGTACCGCCAGCCACAACTTACCGTCGCGGCCAGGGGCGCGCCAATCGATGTCGAACCAGTCGGCATGTTTGGCGCTGCGGCCGTTACGCAGCACATCCCACCACCACGCATTGTCCGCGTGTGTGGCCATGTGGTTGGGCACGATATCGGCGATCAAGCCCATGCCGTGTTCGCGCGCGGCTTGCGACAAGGCGATCAACGCGGCTTCGCCGCCGAGTTCGGGATTGACCACGGTCGGGTCGATATTGTCGTAACCGTGCGTGGAGCCGGGTACCGCAGTGCCGATCGGCGACAGGTACAGATGGCTGATGCCGAGGCCGGCGTAATACGGCACCTGCGCGAGCGCATCGTGCAGGGTGAAGCCGACATGCAGCTGCAGGCGGGCGGTGGCGCGAAGCTCGATCATGGATGCGGTTCCGAAACGGCCGCGACGCGACGCGCCTCGGCAAAGCCCTGCAGCGCCGTACTCAGGCGCGCATGCGGCAAGGGATCGGGCAGGCGTCGACGCCAGTTGGGATGGACCTCGACGGTGCCCGGCAGATTGGGTTGTTCTTGCAGCGCCAGTGCGTCTTCCACCGGCAACAGGGCCAGTGGCGACACGCTGGTGGCGGTGAAGCGCAGCGCGCCCAGCAGCGGGTCGTCCGCGGCGCTCAGGCCAGCGTGTTCGACCGCCGCATCCAGACGTGCAAGATCCTTGCTGCGCGCGACGGCATCGTCGCTCGCCTGCGCGGGCGTGATCAGTTCCAGCTTGCGTCGCCAATCGATATCGCGGCCTTCGCGCCAGCCGGTCAAGGTGGGCAGATCGTGCGTGGTGGTGGTGGCCACCGCATCCGGCCGCCACAGCGCCGGCGACACAAAGGCGCCGTTGTCGTCGCGGGTGAACATCAGCACATCGATGCCCATCACTCCGCGCCGCGACAGTTCTTCGCGGATGCCCGGCGGCACCACGCCGAGGTCTTCGCCGATCACGATGGCGCGATGCCGCCACGATTCCAGCGCGAGCAGATTGAGCAGATCGTGCAGCGGATAGGCCAGATACGCGCCTTCGTTGGAGCTGGCGCCTTCGGGCACCACCCACAGCCGCAACAGCCCCAGGATATGGTCGATACGGATGCCGCCGCGGTCGCGCAGCACCGCACGCAGCAATGCGATATACGGCGCGTAGCCGCTGCGCCGCAACGCAGTGGGCGAATACGCGCCGATGCCCCAATGCTGACCATCGGCATTGAAGGCATCCGGCGGTGCGCCCAGCACCAGGCCACGCAACACGGTGTCTGCGGCAGCTGCAGCTTCGGCGCCATTGGGGTCGAAGCCCACGGCCAGATCGGCGATCAAGCCGATCTTCATGCCACGCTCGTGCGCCTCGCGCTGCGCATCCGACCAACTGCGCGCCGCCAGCCATTGCGTGAACACATGCAGCTGCGGATCGCCATCACCGAAATCCTGCGCGGCAAAGCGTGCAAAGCCCTCCAGCGCATCGCCGCCCTCGCTACGGAACGCGACCAGGTCGGCGTGATCTGCTGCGACGCGCGTGTACAGATGGCGCAGCAATTGCCACTTGGCCTGCGCAGACGCCGGCCAGTCGATCAATGCAGTGTTGTGCAAGGTATCGAAGCGTTCGCGCAGGCCGGGCACTTCGCCGATCGCATTCAATGCGAGTTCGCCAAGCACACGCACAGGTGCGGCATGCAAGGGATCCAGAAAACGCCGGTCGCTGGGCGAATACGGGCTGTAGCCAGTGGTGACCGGGCGCGAGGCATGCACCGGACTCAGGGCCAATGCATCGGCGCCGGCCAGTGCGGCATGCCGTACCCATTCCACCGTGCCGGCCGCGTCGCCGATGCCGGCATCGTCGATGCTGCGCGCCGAATACACCTGCAACGCCATGCCCCAGGCACGCGGTGCCGGCAGGCCGCAGGCATCGGCCACGCTGAAGCAGCGTTGCGGCGCCACTGCGACCTGCTGCGTCAATGTGCCGATCTGCAGCGTCCAGTAACCGAAACGTTGCGGTGCGCGCACCTGTCCCTGTGCATCCGCACGCGCCTCTTCGCTGGCGCCGCTGTCGTCCACCCAACGGCCGCGCGCATTGGCGGCAACCGACACCGGCAACAGCTCGGTCACCTGCACGGTCAGCAGCGGCGCCGGCTCGGTGGCCTGCGCCTTGCAGCGGCGCAGGCTGTCTTCGCGTTGCGTGGCGGTGGCCGCAGGCAGTTCCAGCGCGGTGAGCACCGCATGCAGCGATTGCTCGGACACCTGCCGTGGCTGGTCGCTGGCATCCACCCAGTCCACCATCACACCGGCCGCACCGGCCAGCGTGTGCAGATCCGCCCGGCTCAGATCGCGCGTACTCATGCGCGCGCCTCGTGCCAGGCGATGAAGCCATCGACCGGCAATTGCTGCGCATCGGCGGCGACATTCTCGACATGCGCCACGCGTCCGCGCCGCAACGGCATCGGCACCGCCGCGGCGCCGACGTTGAAGGCGATATGCCACAGCCCGTCGGGCAATTCCCAGCTGGCGGTCACTGCACCGTCGGCCAGCACCTCGGCGCCCACGGCGCGCGCCTGTGCAAGCCCCGGTACCAGCCACTGGCGGCGCACGCCCAGCAGCGCGGTGAACCAGGTTGTCCACTGCACGCCTTCGCCCTGCGCGGCATCTTCGATCGGCGAGCGCGAAGCGGCGAAGGTGGCGTGGCTGTTCGGGTCGGGAATGGTGGCGCGCTGCGCTTCGTCGGCGAACGCGGCAAAGTGCGCGAACTCGCGACGACGGCCTTCGCGCACCGCATCGTCCAGCGGCGGGCCGAAATCGGTGAAGAACAGGAACGGCTGCGTGGCGCCCCACGGCTCGCCCATGAAGAACAGCGGAATCATCGGCGTCAGCGCGGTCAACGCCAGTGCGGCGCGCAGGCGTTGTTGCGACACCAGTACGGTCAACCGCTCGCCCCGCGCACGGTTACCGATCTGGTCGTGGTTCTGCGCAAAGATCACAAACTTGTGCGGCGGCAGGCCGCCGCTGGGCTCGCCGCGCACATGTCCACGCGGATCCGGCTGGCCCTGATAGGCGAAGCCTTCGCCCAGCACGCGCGCCAGATGCTGGGTCGGTTGATCGGCGAATGCAGCGTAATAGCCTTCCTGCTCACCGGTCAGCAACACATGCAAGGCGTTGTGGAAGTCGTCGTCCCACTGCGCGGTGTAGCCGCGTTGCAGCTGCGAGGCCTGGTTGAATTCGTTCTCCAGCACCAGATGCACGTGGCGACCGGCCGGCAGACTGGCCTGCACGGTCTCGCGCAAGGTGTCCAGGAAGGCGTTCGGGGTGATCGCGTGCACCGCATCCAGACGCAGGCCGTCGAAGCCGTATTCGTGCAGCCACATCAGCGCGTTGTCGAGAAAGTAACGCTGCACCTGCGGCTTGCGGAAATCGATCGCCGCGCCCCACGGGGTGGGCTTGTCTTCATTGAAGAACGGGGCGGCGTAGCTGTGCAGATAATTGCCGTCCGGGCCGAAGTGGTTGTAGACCACATCCAGCAACACCATCAGGCCATGCCCGTGCGCGGCATCGATTAGCGCCTTCAATTCGTCAGGCGTGCCATAGGCTTCCACCGGCGCGTACGGCAGCACGCCGTCGTAGCCCCAGTTGTGCGCACCCGGAAACGCACTCAACGGCATCAGCTCGATCGCGGTGATGCCCATTGCCGCCAGCTGCGGCAATTGCGCCTGCACACCGGCATAGCCGCCGCATGTGCCGACGTGCAGTTCGTAGATCACCGCTTCGTCCCACGGCCGTCCCTGCCACTGGATGTTCTGCCAGGCATAGCCATCGCTGCGCTGCACGGCGCTGGGGCCGTGTACGCCCTCGGGCTGCCAGCGCGAGGCCGGGTCCGGCACCGGCTCGCCGTCATCGATGCTGTAGCGATACCGCGCATCGGCGGCGCAGTCGATCAGCGCAGTGAAAAACCCATCCTGCCCGGCTTGCAGCGCGCGACGCACGCCGTCGTCGAAGACCACATCCACGCCCTTGGCATCCGGTGCCCAGAGCGCAAAGCGCACCTGTCCCTCACCCGCTGGCCATGCGCCCCATGCCGGCAGGGTGTCGTTGCGCTCGTTCATCGTTATTTCTCCGCTTGCAGATAGATCGTGGCCAGCGGCGGTAGGGTCAGGCGCAGGCGTTGTGCATGCCCGTGCATGCCCACCGGCTCGGTCGCAAGGCGACCGCTGTTGCCGGGATTGCTGCCGCCGTAATGGGCACTGTCGGTGTTGAGGATTTCGCGCCAGCCGCCGGCACGCGGCACGCCGACGCGATAGTCGTGAAGCGGTTGCGGGGTGAGGTTGCTCACCGCCAGCAGCGGTGGGCCGCCATCGGGATCGTGGCGGATGAAGGCCAGCACGCTGTTGCGCGCATCGTCGGCCACGCTCCAGTCGAAGCCGTCGGCGCGATGGGTGCCGCGATACAACGCCGGCACGCGACGCAAGGCCGCGTTGAGATCGCCCACCAATTGCTGCACGCCGCGATGCGGGGCGCCATCGAGCAGATGCCAGTCCAGCGATTGGTCGTGATTCCAGTCGCGCCACTGGCCGAATTCGGCACCCATGAACAGCAGTTTGTCGCCCGGATGCGCCCACATCAGCGCCAGATAGGCGCGCAGATTGGCAAAGCGCCGCCAGTCGTCGCCCGGCATTTGCCCAAGCAGACCACCGGTGCCATGCACCACTTCGTCATGCGAGAGCGGCAGCACGAAGCGTTCGGAGAACGCGTAGACCAGGCCGAAGGTCAGCTGGCTGTGGTGCTGCGCGCGCTCGGCCGGATCGCGCTGCATGTAGCTCAGCGTGTCGTGCATCCAGCCCATGTTCCATTTGTGCGTAAAGCCCAGGCCGCCCTCACCGATCGGCGCAGTCACGCCCGGCCATGCGGTGGACTCTTCGGCGATCGTCAGCACCCCGGGAAAGCGCGCGGCGATCTCGCTGTTGAGCTGGCGCAGGAAAGCGACGGCCTCCAGATTCTCGCGCCCGCCATGCGCGTTGGGCACCCACTCGCCTTCGGCGCGGCCATAGTCGCGGTACAGCATCGAGGCCACCGCATCCACGCGCAGACCGTCGAGGTGATAGTGGTCGATCCACTCCAGCGCGCTGCCCAGCAAGTAGGCGGTCACTTCCGGCCGGCCGTAGTTGTAGATCAGCGTATTCCAGTCGCGATGCATGCCTTCGCGCGGGTCGGCATGTTCGTACAGGGCCGCGCCATCGAACTGCGCCAGGCCGTGCGCATCATCGGGGAAGTGCGCGCTGACCCAGTCCAGGATCACGCCGATACCGGCGCGATGGCAGGCGTCGACGAATTGGGCAAACCCGTCCGGGCTGCCATGCCGCGCGGTCGGCGCGTACAGGCCAAGCGGTTGATAGCCCCACGAGCCACCGAACGGATGCTCGGTGATCGGCAGCAGCTCGATATGGGTGAAGCCGAGCTGCTGCACATACGGAATCAGTTGTGCGGCAAGTGCCGGCCAATCCAGCGGCTGGTCATGCCCATCGCGGCGCCAGGAGGCGGCGTGCACTTCGTAGATCGACAGTGGCGCCGGCGCCGCACTCGCATCGCGCGAAGCGATCCAGGCAGCATCGGTCCACGCGAACGCCGCGGCGCCCGGTACCACCGAGGCCGTGGCAGGCGGCAATTCGCTTTGACGCGCCACCGGGTCGGCCTTGAGCAGCACGCGGCCGTCGGCGGCAGTGATGGCGTACTTGTAGCGGGTACCGGCTTCCACGCGCGGCAGGAACAGCTCCCAGAAGCCGCCGATCCGCTGGCGCATCGGATGCCGCCGCAGGTCCCAGCCATTGAAGTCGCCGACCACTGCCACGCGTTGGGCGTGCGGCGCCCACACGGCAAAACGCACGCCCGGCACGTCGTTGCAATGCAGATGCTGCGCGCCCAGGGCGCTGCGTAGCGCCAGGCCATCGCCTGCGGCAATCTGCAGCAGTACCGACTCATCCAGCGTGGCGGCAAAGGCGTACGGGTCTTCGATCTCCTGCACCACATCCGGCCAGACGATGCGCAACCGATAAGGGCCCTCCACCGCCAACACGCCTTCGAACACACCCTCGATCGCGCCGGGCTGCATGCGTGCCAACAACTTGCCGCGCGGATCGATCAACCCCATCGCCTCGGCGCCGGGCGCCAGCACGCGCACCAGGCGGCGGCCGTCGGCCTGTGTCTGCGGGCCAAGTACCGCGAAGGCATCGGCGGGCAATCCATCGGCCAGCGCCTGCACGCACCGCATGACTTCGGACGCCTCTTCCATGCTCACCGCCGCTGCTTCCGTCTGCTGCCCCTGCACGCCCAACCGTTCGCTCATGACACCGTCGCAAGCGCGGGCGCAGTGGCGGCGGTGCGTTCGTAGAGGGAGAGGTACTTCTTGCCGGCCACATCCCAACCGCTGGGGCGCAGCATCGCCGCACGGCGCATCGCTGACAGCAGGCTGGGCAGGCGGAAGGTGCGGAAGGCGCGCTCCAGGCAGCGGCGCAAGGCCTCCACACTGGCCTGCTGGAACAGGAAGCCGGTGACACCGTCATCCACCGTGTCGATCAGGCCGCCGGTGGCGTGCGCGATCGGCAGGCAGCCAAAGCGCTGCGCGTACATCTGGCTCAGCCCGCAGGGCTCGAAGCGCGAGGGCATCAGCAGGAAGTCGGCACCGGCGAACATGCGCCGCGCCAGGCCCTCTTCGAAACCGATGAAGGCACCGACCTGGCCGGGATAACGCCGGGTCAGCTCCGCAACCTGTTGCTCGATCTCCGGCTCACCGCCGCCGATCACTGCGATCTGGCCGCCGGCCGCCACGATCTGCGGGGCGACCTCGCAGATCAGGTCCAGGCCTTTCTGGTGCACCAGCCGCGAGACCACCGCAAACAACGGGCCGGTGCTTTCGCGCAGCCCGAACGCCTTGCGCACCTGCGCGGCGTTGGCCTGACGGCCCTGCCAATGATTGACGCTGAAATGCGCGTCCAGATGTGCGTCGGTACGCGGATCCCAGCTGGCGTCGATGCCGTTGACGATACCGGTGAGCGCGCCCTTGGCCGCGCGCCCGGCCAGCAGGCGATCCAGCCCGCAGCCCTGTGCCGGGCCGGTGATCTGCTGGGCATAGCTGACGCTGACGGTGTTGACGTGGTCGGCATGCACGATGCCGCCGCGCAGGAACGACATCTGCCCGTAGAACTCCAGCTCGGCCACCCGCTCGGCGGGGATACCCAGCGCGGCCGCCATCGAATACGGCACCAGACCCTGATAGGCCAGGTTATGGATGGTCAGCAGGCAGGGCGTGGTGCCGCCGGACCAACGCACATAGGCCGCCGCCAACGCGCACGGCCAGTCGTTCAAATGCAGCAGGCGCGGCTTCCAGCCCAATCCGGCATGGCCTGCGGCAATCTGCGCGGCGGCATGCGACAAGGTAGCGAAGCGGATCGCGTTGTCTTCGAACTCCGAACCACTGGTGCTCACATACGGTGAGCCGTCGCGTTCGAACAGTTCCTTGGACAACAGGATGTAGATCGGCAGGCCATCGGACTGCACGATGCGGCCGATGTCGCAGGCCGGCAGCGCAGCATGCGCCAACACCCGGCCGACGATCTCCACCTTGCCGGCGCGCGCCAGCACCGCGCGGTAGCCGGGGATCAACACCCGCACGTCGTAACGGTGGCGCAGCGCGCGTGGCAGTGCCGCGGCCACATCGCCCAGACCGCCGGCCTTGATGAAGTCCGCCATCTCCGACACCACGAACAGCGCACCACGCGTGTCGGCCAACGAGACCGGCAGGCGCTCGTGGTGCCGGATGAAACGCCCGCGTGCATCGCGCGGTCGCCCGCTCTTCTTCAGAGTAGGGATCATCGTGCTTCGCTCTAAGCGTGCGGTAGTAGCGTGCAGCGGCATCATGGCAACCATCTAAACGTCCGTCGTAAAGTGGGTGGAGACGGAAAAACAGCGAAGCGGAAACCATCGTCTGCCACTACGGCCAGGCGACCTGCTGCGAATGAGGAGCGGGGATGACGCGCGTACTCCACGTTGTCCTTGGAGATGAATCTACACCCCGACCAAATAAAAAATGCGTGAATACGTGCTGACTTTTCTGCGACAACCGACATTCCGTTGCGCATGGTTGCGCATGCACGCAGGCATAAGCCGCACATTGCAGGGCGATGACGTGCCTCCATCGATGCACCAACACTGCAATGCAGCGCAGGCGGGATCCTTCGGCGGCGCCCGCCGTCACTTGTATGACTTGTTCATGCGCACACGCGCAGCACTGGTGCGCCCCCTGCCTGTCCGATGCGCGCATGCTGGTCATACGGACTCCTGTCTGGCCCGCTTAAGCCACCCGCCTGCGCGCCGATAACGAGCGATAGCACTACGACTTTGAGACCCTGGCGCATGGCAGACCAGCCTGAACTTCCAAGCCGCCCGCGTGGCGGGCTGCGCCGCCTGTTGCCCTGGGGCGGGGCGGACAGCGCGCACCCGGCTGCGGCCTTGCCGGCAGTGCTGAACGGCGAGCGCGGTGGGCAAGGCCTGGCGGCGCATCAATTGGTGCCGGCCAAGACCAAATCCGGCGCGCACGATCCTGCCGCCGCCACTGCCTTGCTGATACGCCTGTTCTCGCATGCGTCACATCCGGAGGCCTTGTTGCTGTCGTTTGCCGAAGGCATCGCCAGCCTGCACGGCGAACTCGGCGACATGGGCGTGCGCCTGAGCGCGGCCTACGCGGCCGGCGACTGGCCTGGCTACGGCCGCGGCCTGCGCCAGTTGATCGACAAGTACATCCGCACCGTCGACACCGGCGATTCGCTGGCCGAGGGCCGCACCGAGGCCGAGCAGCTGCGCGATCTGTTGCGGCATGCATTGGGCAACGCCCTGGCCACGCTGCTGCAACGCAGCCCGGAGCTGGCCGAAGAGGCGCAGACGCTGGCCTCGGCGCTGCGCCATTGGCGCCCGGGGCATGAGCTGATCACGCTGGAACAGCGGCTGCGCGAGCTGAGCCACCAGATCGGCCTGCGCGCCGAGGATGCCAGCGAGCAACAGAACCTGTTGCTCGGCCTGTTCGACCTGTTGCTGGAGAACGTGGGTGAACTGCTCGACGACCGCAGCTGGCTGCAGGGCCAGATCTCGGTGGTGCGGCAACTGATTTCCGGCCCGCTGGACGTCGGCTCGATCGAACAGGCACGCGGCACCCTGCGCGAGGTCATCTACAAGCAAGGCCTGCTCAAGCAAGGCATCGCCGACTCCAAGACCGCCATGCGCGAAATGATGGTGTCCTTCGTCGACCGGCTCGACGGCATGGCCACCAGCACCGGCGAATACCACGATCGCGTTGCCGCTTATTCGCAGGCGATCGGCGACGCACGCGGCATTCCCGACCTCAATCGCCTGTTGCAGGACCTGCTGCAGGACACCGCCGGGGTGCAGGCGCAGGCACTGGCTGCACGCGACGAACTGCTGGCGGCCCGCCGCCAGGTCGAAGATTCCGAACAGCGCATCGCCTCGCTCGAACAGGAACTCAAGGACGTGGCCGGCCTGGTGCGCGAAGACCAGCTCACCGGCGCGCTCAACCGGCGCGGTTTCGAAGAACTGTTCCAGCGCGAAGCCGCTCGCACCCAGCGCAGCGGGCAGCCGCTATGCGTGGCGATGCTGGACCTGGACGACTTCCGCCGCCTCAACGAGACCTACGGCCATGCCGGCGGCGACGCCGCGCTGCGCCACACCGTGGACGTGGCCAAGGCGGTGTTGCGCACGACCGATGCCATCGCCCGCTTCGGCGGCGAGGAATTCGTGCTGCTGTTGCCGGACTCCACCATCTTCGAAGCCAGCGCAGCGGTGATCCGCCTGCAGCGCGCGCTGGCGCAACGCTCGTTGCTGCACGAGGACGTGCGGATCTTCATCAGTTTCAGTGCCGGCGTCGCGCTGCGACGCACCGACGAAACCCAGGACGAGCTGGTCCGCCGCGCCGATCGCGCCATGTACGACGCCAAGGCCGCCGGCAAGAATCGGGTGATCAGTGCCGATTAACGGCAGTGATGAGTTGCCCCTGAAAATCTTCTTAAGGTCTGTTCGAAGTCTTCCCCAATGATCCGGTCAGATAGAGCGATCTCCATCTCGCTAGTTCATCAGGTTGGTCAGGCGGTTGGCGCCGTCGTAGTAGTACTCGTAGCTGGTATCCCCGGTGACGTGCGTGCGCAGATTGTCCTGCGCGTCGTAGGTATAGCGATGCGCGCCGGTGCCGCCGAAACTGGCCGATGCCGCCACCCGCAACCGGTCGCGTGCGTCGTACTCCATGGTGCGGCTATACCCATCGCCACGGGTCTGGTCCAGGATGGCGCTGACATTGCCGTTGGGATCATGTTGGTACTGAGCTGCCGCCACTCTCGGCGACCTTGGGCATGTTGCTTGAAGAGCTCGTCGGCATACCGGGTAAAAAGCGGCCCAGCTCCCGGGCAGCATCAACAATTAGAGTGAGTTTCCGCGCTTTCCAAGACGCAGCAGTTTTTTGTCATGCATATGTTAGATACGGTGCTACAGTAGGAAAGCAATTGATTCGTTTGATCAATGAAAAGAACGGCTGGCCATTTGCGGAATTTTTCATGAATGAAAAATATCCCTGATATTAATAATATAATCATCATGACTATCATCACCGAGGCTGAACTAGAAGCCATTTTCTATACTTCCTAAAAAACACTCCACGACATGCCAAAAAAAACATTTCAAATCGACCAATAATAAAAAAGTGAATCCCGAATCACGCCCCTCGTTTGTCGAAAATGCTTGAAGTGTTACTTCCCAAATATCGTTAACCCAATAATAAGCCGTATAAATCCCAGAATCAATACCGACTACAGAATGGGCCTTCATTCGTTCACCCAGCAACTCTCCTGCTTTCTTCGTGGCATTTGCAGCATTTATTGCTAATACAAAAAAAGTAGTCTGAAATCCCCCAGGGCGAATCCCTAGCTCTGGAAAAACAACAAACACACCTTCAACCATAACTTGATATGCCTTCATGAACTCTGCCGCCTATTTTTTCTCGTCAAACTGTTCAGATAGACGCTTCGAATCGATCCGGCCTTCCACGCGAAAATAGCCTTGAAAACCACCATCTTTGCCCATTTCCACGCCTGGCATAGTAAGGCCCGTCGCTTCACTTATAGTACCCATAGTGTTGTTCCAACGTGCAACATCCGATTGTTCAGCAGGTCTTGGCGCAGCATCCGGAACGTACTCTGCTGCTTCAGCAACCCGATCTAACGTCCCAGCTAAAGCAAGTGCGCCAACGCTAATTTCCCCCCAAAAAGTGTGCCCTCGCTTCCCTTCCGTTTGATAGTGAGGCAAGCCCTTACTTCCATCCTCCAATTCGTGCGCAGCATGCTTAAGTTGCCCATCTCTCCCGCCACGTGATGCCGTCTCGATCTGACTCGCCACCTGACGCCTATCCGCGATGACATTCTGCTCAGCACGCCTAGCACGAATAGCCTGCTCTTGTGTAATTCGAGCTAGCTTCCGTGTGCTGTTCGCCGTTAATTTTACAAGCCAAGCCACTTTCCCTTCATTTCCGTCCGGGTCAAGGAACTTGTAAGGATTGTTGTTCGCATACCAATAGCGATTAAAGGCGCCCACCGGGTTGCTATAGGCCGTCACGGAGTCCGAGCTCAAAAACCGCCCGATCACCGGATCATAATACCGCTGCTGCATATAAATCAGCTCGGTCCCCCCATCCATGGCATGGCCGGTGTAACCCACACCATCGACCGTCTTGCCGATCGCCGCGCCGTAGGGCTCGTACTGGGTGCGCTCGATGACTTGGCCCGCCGCGTTGGTCGTTGCCACCGGGCTACCCAGCGCATCGGTGTGCTGGTAGGTCACGCTCTCGGCGCCCCCCGCGGCCGGGCGCGCGCGCAGGGCCACGACGCTGCCGGCCAGATAGATGTAATCGGTGTTGATGCCTTTCCTGGCGTCTTGCGTGTAGAGCAGCTGGCCCAGCTGGCTGTACAGCTGATAGTTGCAGGCCGCGCTGCCGCAGGCGATCACGCGCCTGCCGTAGCCGTCGTAGGCGTACCACTCCTTGTTCACCACCGAACGCAGCCGGTTGCCCTGCGAGAACGTGTAGGCCTGACCGTTCTTGTTGGACAGGTTGCCCTGCACGTCGTAGCTCAGCCCCACCACGCTGGCGCCGGTGGCAACGTTCATCAGGTTGATCAGGCGGTTGGCGCCGTCGTAGTAGTACTCGTAGCTGGTATCCCCGGTGGCGTGCGTGCGCAGATTGTCCTGGGCGTCGTAGATATAGCGATGCGCGCCGGTGACGCCAAAGGAGTGGTGGTCTCGATCCTGGCAGGCAGGCCGTCGGGCGTGTAGGTCCAGCGCTGATCGCCGTTCTTGTCGGGGAAGGACAGTCAGGACAATCGATTTCGCACATCGTAGTTGCGTAGCACCACGCGCCCGGGGGCCAATGCGTCTTCCCGGTTGCAACTGTGCGCGTCCGGTAGCGACGGGCCGCTGGCAATGCAGAGTCGTCCAGACTTGCCATTCCTCACAAGTTTGCGAAGGCCGCCCTATTACTCAAATACCACTTCCTCTTGCCACATCAAAACTTTCGATATTATTTATTATAAAAACAATACCTCCACCTTGGCTTCGACGATCAACCACCCCCCCGGAAACCTTAACCCTTATCTCGACATTGTTTTCCGGAGTCCACTGCCTGTATCCTGACTCGATTAAATATTTTCCTTTTTTTGATTTTTGGACTTTTTCTGAAATTTCGACGGAAAGCAACTCTGCCGGATCAGCACAATCATAGAGTGAAGTACCATGCCTATCATTTTTAATACAAGAATCAAAAAAAATCTGCCTTCCCATACTGCGATCTGGATTTTTTTTCACATCGGCCACCTTACTACTTCGCCCTAGATTATCGCAGCCAGAAATCAGAATGATGGCTACAATAAAATTTACTTTGATATTATTAAAATTCACGGCACACATCTCCCCGACGCACAGGTTGTATTTACTGATTGCAATACCTGATTTTCAATTTCAGAATTATTGGTCCCGCCATTTATCGTCCACAGGCCCCAAGGGGAATTAGCACTTAAAGAATTATAAAATGCAGCTTATGCCCTGTATGCACGGCGCTCCCCCTGAAGGAATTCATGACGACTGCGAGTCATTGCTTTAAATCCATTGTTTTCTCGCATCCGTTGATCATATCCATGGGAACCCTCATGAATTATTGTCGAATCAACCAAGTCTTGATAAGAAAATCCTATAAAGTTCTTTGAAGCAGACTTGAGCCCAGAAAAATTAACCGAAATGGTCGTTTTTCCATTCGCAGTTAACGCATTACCCGCACTCCCCAGCGCTCCATTCTGCACTACCACGCCGTTATCGACCCCCTCTTTCCCGTAGAACTTGGAGATAGAATCAGATCGCCCATATCTAACATTAGATCCGATCTGCTTATTTCCAGATCTAGAGAGCTTTTCCATAGCCTTGGATACAGCTGAACAAGCTTCTTTCCCAGCGTTGCATAGATACCTACCATCAGGATCGATGCTTTTTATTGGGTTGTTTTCTACATACGCATATCGATTGAAATTTTTACCTGATGATAGGTTAACTGGGACCGGATCAGAGCTGAGAAACCTCCCGACCACCGGATCATAATACCGCTGCTGCATATAAATCAGCCCGGTCCGGCCATCCATCGCATGGCCGGTGTAACCCACGCCATCGACCGTCTTGCCGATCGCCGCGCCGTAGGGTTCGTACTGGGTGCGCTCGACGACCTGGCCTGCCGCGTTGGTCGTTGCCACCGGGCTGCCCAGCGCATCGGTGTGCTGGTAGGTCACGGTCTCGGCGCCGCCCGCGGCCGGGCGCGCGCGCAGGGCCACGACGCTGCCGGCCAGATAGATGTAATCGGTGTTGATGCCGTTTCGGGCGTCTTGCGTGTAGAGCAGCTGGCCCAGCTGGCTGTACAGCTGATAGTTGCAGGATGCGCTGCCGCAGGCGATCACCCGTCGGCCGTAGCCGTCGTAGGCGTACCACTCCTTGTTCACCACCGAACGCAGCCGGTTGCCCTGCGAGAACGTGTAGGCCTGACCATTCTTGTGGACAGGTTGCCCTGCACGTCGTAGCTCAGCCCCACCACGCTGGCGCCGGTGGCAACGTTCATCAGGTTGGTCAGGCGGTTGGCGCCGTCGTAGTAGTACTCGTAGCTGGTATCCCCGGTGATGTGCGTGCGCAGATTGTCCTGGGCGTCGTAGGTATAGCGGTGCGCGCCGGTGCCGCCGAAACTGGCCGATGCCGCCACCCGCAACCGGTCGCGTGCGTCGTACTCCATGGTGCGGCTATACCCATCGCCACGGGTCTGGTCCAGGATGGCGCTGACATTGCCGTTGGGATCGTACTGGTACTGATGCTGCTGCGCGCCCGAGTCCGACACCATCGCCGGCAGCTGCCGCGTGTTCATGACCATGCTATGCACGCCCCTAACACCCTTTACGATCCAAGTGCTCAGTTCCATCTACTTAATGAGTTTCTTGGACACTTGCTAATGTCGTTGAACAAAGCCTCCTTTTACGAGGGTGGATGGCTCATCGAGTTGGCTATTAAAGGCTTTTCGAATAGCTTCTAAAGATTCATCTCTGTTAGAAGAGTACATTTCTTCTAAAGCATCAGCTATATGACGCGCAGCATCGGCCAAGATACGCCCCCAAGCCTTCTCTTCCATAACTTTATTTGTTTCGCGATACATTCCTATCTTCAATGAAGTATGGAGTTTCTTATTAGCGATCCACACTCTCATCATCTCAACCGAGTTCTCATCTAACATCGCCGCTTCTGGAATCGGACGCTCATTCATTTATATATAACCCTACTTATTCGGCGGTATTATGTTTCGATCTTTCCATTTTTCAGGTGCCACTTCGTTGCGCTTATTGTCCAAATTTTCCTTGCCGCCACGTTCGTTCATGGCTTTCTGCTCCTTGTTTTGTCTGTCGGTTCGATCTCCTTTTTTGTACCTATCGACCCTCTCGGCATTGTTTCTATCGCGTCCATCTTTAGCTGTTGCAGCACGCCTGTCAAGATCGTCAGAAGAACCAACGTAATCCTTCCCTGACTCTGTATTTATACCATCAACACAGTAAATACATCCCTCGTCGCTCTCTGCAGTTCCTGGCTCAGGCTGATTTTGTGTCTCCGGGGATTCGCTCCTCTGAATATTTTCAATTGAATTTCGAAGTACGCGTGCGTCGTACTCCATGGTGCGGCTATACCCATCGCCACGGGTCTGGTCCAGGATGGCGCTGACGTTGCCGTTGGGATCGTATTGGTACTGAGACTGCTGCGCGCCCGAGTCCGCCACCATCGCCGGCAGCTGCCGCGTGTTCATGGCCATGCTGTGGACGACCCCGTTGCCGTAGGTGAACCGCGCTATCGCCCCATTGGGGTGATAGCCAATTCCGCTGGCATAGCTGCCGGCTCTGGTCGGCTGCCCGAGTGCATTCGGGGCGTAATCCACCGATAACCCACTTGGGTACACCTGGCTGGCCAAGGCCCCGTTGGCGTCGTAGCTGTAGCCCACGCTCCAGTCCGCCCAGCCCGCCGTCGCTTCGCCGGTCAACAGCCTGCGACGGTTGTACTGGTAAGTATTGACCACCGTCTTGCCGCCACCGTCGGTGGTGGTGGTCTCGATCCTGGCGGGCAGGCCGTCTGGCGTGTAGGTCCAGCGCTGATCGCCGTTCTTGTCGGGGAAGGACAGCCAGGACAAGCGGTTGCGCGCATCGTAGGTGCGCAGCACCACGCGCCCGGAAGCCAAGGCCTCTTCGCGGTTGCAGGCCTGCGTATCCGGCAGCGACAGCCCGCTGGCAGTCCAGCAGATGTTGCCGGCAGCGTCGTAGTCGACCACCGTGGCGCCTGTCTCGGGCTCGATAGTCTTGCACAGCCGCTGGTATTCGTCATACACGTAGCGACGCGCGATCGACACCGGCGGCGGAACGCGGAACGTGCCGGAGTTGGCGACCAGATTGCTTGCCGCACCGACCGGCGAAATTCCGTGGATGTAGATCAATTGGTTCGCGTAGCGCTGGCGTGCTGCCGCATCCAGCGGAATCGAAAAACGGTACGCGCCACCTTGTGCGCGGCATGCGCTGGCGACTCCGGCTTCACTCGCTTGGTTAGCAGACACAGCTGCAAAGAAAGTACCGCTGCCCGCCGGACCGCCGAGGTAGGCATGCACATCGATCGAGGCGTTGCGTCCGGTCGAGCACGCCCAGCCCATGATGGTGTAGGTATTGCCTTGACCTGCCCCCACCCCATCGATATTGCCGGTGACGACAGATTGCTCGACGTTGACCGTCAATGGCGCGGAGGTGGTCTGCTTGCCGTTGTTGTCGGTCGCACGCGCGGTGATGCTGTGGTTTCCCGCCGGCGCCCCTGTCCATGCAATCGCATAAGGCGCAGCACCACTGCTTCCGATCGCAGCGCCATTGGCGAAGTAGTCGACCTGGGTGACGTTGCCATCGCTATCGGAGGCGTTGGCGGAAAGACCGACTGTGGCCGGGGCGAAAAACGGTGCGCCGGTCGCGGCATTCAAGGCGATGCTCGGTGGTTTCTCTCCCGCAGTCACGACCGTGACTGCAGTCGTTGGCGTTGTTGCGGTTCCCCCAAGATTGCTGGTGGCGCGTGCGGAGAACTGATGCGTACCCGCCTGCACTCCATTGACGGCAAAGGAAATACTCTCCTGGTTGTTGACGCGCGCACTGATGCGTACCCGCCTGCACTCCATTGACGGCAAAGGAAATACTCTCCTGGTTGTTGACGCGCGCAATGACGGCGCCGTTCTGGTACAGCGTGATGCTGGAGACGCTGACGCCGTCGTCGATGGTACCGGCAGAGGCAGTGACCACAATATTTGCGGGCGCCGTCAGCGTCATGCCTGATGCTGGAGCATTCAGTTGCACCCAGACGTAGGGATTTGCTTTTTGCGCATACACGGCCGAGGACAGCAGCATCCAGCCGCATACGATAAGGAGAAAACGCAACATTCGGCTCGCCTTCAAGGTTTGGCCAACGCGTGCCGCTACGCCCATCCAGGCCTAACGGCATCCTGATTCATTCGATTGCAGCCCGACTAACGGCCAGGCCCAGAGCGCACCAACTCCAACGGCTTACCGAAGACGTCGCGGCTGATCGTGGTCGAAACGCCTTCCGGTTCGTCGATCCCTACAGGCGCTGCGTAGCTGGGCTGATCGAAGACCTGGAAGCGCTCGGTCGTCGCGTTGCCGCGGGGATTGGTGGTTCTGCGCTGAAACCCCGCCAGGTACGCGGTGGTACTTGCCAGCACACCGCCCTCGGCGTCGTACTCCACACGGATCGCCCGCCCCAATGCGTCGTACTGGGTTCGCGTTCCTGGGAAGGACTGGGTGTACGCAGAGATGCCGCGTTGCGGATAGGACTGGAACGCCAGGCGCCCTGCCCGGTCGTAACGCTTGATGACGTGCACCGCCGTCCCGCCCGGATCGGCCTGGTCGACTGTTTCTTCCAGTACCGGACGCCAAAGCGCATCGAGATGACTGGTGACCCGCTTGTTTCCCTGGGTCGTGATGACACGCCAGTGTCCGGCAGGAAGGCCAACCTCTGCGCCGGCAACGATGCGAAAATCGGAGACGGCCGGATTCCACGCGATGCTATCGCCCGTGGGATAGCCTAGACGTGCCAACCGTCCCATCGCGTCGTAACTATACGAAGCCGAATAGCCATTTTCATCGGTCGTGGCGTTTATCCAGCCCATGTCATCAACCACTGCCGACTCGGCAGCACCGTCCGCGTAGCGAATGGATTCGGGAATACCGCGTTTCCACGATGGGATCGACGTGGTGTTGCCTGCACCGTCTGTCACGCTCGCCACCATGCCGTTGACATGATAGGAGAACGTTTGCTGCAGCTTGCCGAAGGCATAGTGTCGCAGCGGGAGCGCGGTGGCGGCATCATAGTCCGTATTGCTGACGACTCTTCCGGTGGTGGTGGTGAGCTGACGCAGCGCTTGCCCCATCACCCAAAGCGCCGGCTGGTCATGATAGGTCACCGTGTCCTGGCGACTGAACCCCAGGCTGCTCCATTTGGTCGTTGTCAGCGGGCGAGCCATCGCATCGAACGCCTCCACCCTGCGATTGAAGACGACGCCATCCAGGGAAACGCTCGTTGCACTTTCGGGTCGCAGGTACTCGGACGAAAAGCCGTCGCCGCGGTCCTGCTGTGTGCTGCCGATTTTGGCGGCGAATGGCTGGCCGTCGAACGGCCAGAGGTAATTGGTGGTTTCGACCTGCTGGACGGCAGCGGGACCCGAGCCGCGCTCCACCTTGAGAAGTTTTCCTTCGTTGTAGCGGTAGCTATTGCCGAAGGTGTAGCGAACCCAGATGCCCTCGGGCTCAGTGACTTCGGTCACCTGGGTGCCGGAACAGCTCTCGGACTTGCACACCACCGCCGCACAATCGCCGCTGGTACAGGTGGGACCAGTGCCTGGGGCAAACGAGGCGACACCGCCATAGGCATAATTCCATTCCGCCGGATCGATACCAGGGCCGGACAGGCGCTTTCGGGTAAGCGCGAAACTGTCATAGGTCATCGCGTAGCGCGCAACGTCGTCGTTGGGATTATTGTTCGGGCTGGTGTAGTTGTTGCAGACACGCGGAACATTCGAACGCCCCCGACCGATCACAGAGACCGTGAACTCGCCTACTGCGCCGGAGGGATGAGTGATCGCCCCCCTTGCATCTGGAGGACTGACGATGAAACCAGGGTAACCGCACGTACGGACAGTGTCCTCTGGAGACACCGCTTGCTCGTAGACGATTGCCGCCGCTCCCAATGCAGCCAGGTCAAACGACCAGCGACTGCCATCGGGCAGATCGATTGCAGTCAGATAGCCAACTTGGGCTGAAGGATAGGTGTAGCTGTAAATCCATGTCTGCGTCCCGCTGGTGACGCGAGAGATATGTCCACGCTGATTGTAGGTCAGCGCAACGGATCGACCATCGCTACTGGAAATGGCATTGAGTCGTGCGGGTGCATTTGCGGCATTGCTGTAGCTGTAAGTAACCCAATTCCCGAAACGGTCTTCGACACGGGTCGCGTAGAGAACGGCCTGGCGCCGACCCAGATCGCTGGTACCACCGCTCGTGGGACGCTGGAGCGTAGGCTCCATGTACTGGGCCTGCCAGTCGAACCAGTACCTCACACCGTCCGGACTGATCGCCAAAAACCCTTCGCCAGATGCATTCTTCTGCTTGGGAATGCAGGAAAAATAGGTGAAATCGGGAGTGACCCAGGTGTAAGGACCTCCGCTCGTCGGCTTGGGCAAATTGGCGTTGTTGGCGACAAGCATGTCTTGGCGCCCGCGGCCAGGGATGATGAGTTGATTGCCATGCCAATACTCACTCGCCTGGAACACCGCCCCTTTTGCCGATGAAGCGGTAGGAGGCTGGCCGTTACCGTTGTGAGTACACGCACTTGCCCAACCGGTTGTACTAGCAAACACGCCGGACAGGCGCGGTACCTCGAGGTCCCAATCGGCGAAGGAGAGATCTGTGAGAATGTACCCCTGCCGGTTGGTAACCGTCAGGCTGCGACCTATGCTGATAGCCAGCGAGTTGCCTGGCACATCCACATCGACATTCGAAAAACTCAACGTACCGCTGTAAAGGTCAACCTGATCACCAAATAGCGTTGGCCCCAACGCCGTCAATGCCTGTCGGTTGTGAATTAGTTTGTCGTACTCTTCCCAAGGCGCTTTGACATTGGATTGAGCGCTTGCCAAGCCACAAAAGAATAGTCCTACGACCAGCGCAATCCCTGCACGGCAGATGCTCATTGCATGCCTCTTGAGGCGTCCTTGATTTTGCGATCATCCAAGCAGATTGTGACGTTTGTCAAGGATTAACACACGTTCTTAACCCTTGAAATGCACGCTTGCCAAAGACGTGCAATTCAAGGTGGCACGTCTCGGCCTTCAATGCGCCGGCTTCTTCCCGCGCAGCTTCTGGAACAGCATCACCGCGCCCAGCACGATCGCGCCAGCGATCACGCCGACCAGCATGTTGCCCAACGCATCGACCAGCCAGCCAAAACCGCCGGCCGACTTGGTCAGGTCCTGCACAACGTGGTGCAGCGCCGGGATGTTGTGCACCAGGATGCCGCCGCCGACCAGGAACATCGCCAGCGTGCCGGCCACCGAGAGAAATTTCATCAGCCAGGGTGCGGCCACCAGAATGCCGCGACCCAGCGCAGCCAACGCTGCGCCCTTCGTGGTCAGATACAGACCCAGGTCGTCCAGCTTCACGATGGCCGCCACCAGGCCGTACACGCCGATGGTCATCGCCAGGGCGATCGCCACCAGCACCGCCACCTGCTGCCCGAACGACACGCCCGCCACCACGCCCAGCGACAGCACGATGATCTCGGCCGACAGGATGAAGTCGGTGCGGATCGCGCCCTTGACCTTGTCCTTCTCCAGCGCCACCACGTCCACGCTCTCGTCGGCCAGCGCGCGGGTACGTTCGGCATGCCGCTGCGCTTCTTCGTCTTCGCTGTGCAGGAATTTGTGCGCCAGCTTCTCCACGCCTTCGAAACACAGGTAGGCGCCGCCGATCATCATCAACGGCATCACCAGCGGAATGTTGTAGCCGCGCCCGCGCAGCCAGGCCTCCAGCGCGCTGATCGCCAGGGCTGCCGGCACCAGGATCACCTTGTTGACCAGCGAGCCCTTGGCCACCGCCCACACCACCGGCAATTCGCGGTCGGCGGTCACGCCGGTCACCTGCTGCGCGTTGAGCGCCAGATCGTCGCCGAGCACGCCGGCGGTCTTCTTGGCCGCGACCTTGGTCAGGATGGAAACGTCGTCCAGCAGCGTGGCGATGTCGTCGAGCAGGGTGAACAGGCTGGCACCGGCCATGCGGGGGTCCTTCGTGGGTGGCGCTGGATTCTCGCCGATCCAGCGCCCGCATGGGGTGATGGCTTGCGTCGGATTCACCACGTCACCACCCAGGGCTGGCCACACTCAGCGATTGCACGAGTGCCGGAGATGGCCTTGAGTCCGAACGATCCTTCCCGCACGCCGGCCCAGGCCGCGATTCCGGCCGATAACGCCGTGGTGGGCGGCATGAGCCGGCGTACCCAGATCCTGCGCCTGTTGCTGCGCTATCGCGGCTCGGGCGTGTTCGCCGGCATGAACCTGGATCCGGCGGCGATCAACGAGTACGAAGTGCCTGCCGAAGGCACCCCGGACCAATTCGTCTCCGACCTGGAGGCATTGGGCCCCACCTTCGTCAAACTCGGCCAGATGCTGTCCACGCGCCCGGATATCGTGCCGCCGGAATTCGCCACCGCGCTGGAGCGCATGCAGGAAAACACCAATTCGGTGCCGGTGGAGCGCATCCGCCAGATCATCGAAGAGGAACTTGGCGTGTCGGTCAACAAGGCGTTCTCGTTTTTCGATCCGGTGCCGCTGGGCTGCGCCTCGCTGGCGCAGGTGCACCGCGCCGCCTTGCGCGACGGCACCCCGGTGGCGATCAAGGTGCAAAAGCCCGAAGTCGCCGCACAGGTGCGCTCGGACCTGGACGTGCTCAAGAGCTTTGCCACCGCCGCCGACCGGCTGACCGGTATCGGCCGGCGCGTGCGCTTTGCCGACTGGCTGGGCGAATTCGGCAAGACCCTGCGCGCCGAACTCAATTACGAGGACGAAGCCGAAACGCTGGTGCGCTTCGGCAAGCACCTCAAGCCGTTTCCGATGCTGTGGATCCCGCAACCGATCTGGGACCTGAGCAGCCGCAAGGTGCTCACCATGCAGCTGGCCGAAGGCGTGCGCGTGGACAAGATCTCCGGCCTGCGCCGCACCGAGCAGCCGATGGACAACCTGGCGGCGGAGCTGGTCAAGGGCTATCTGGACCAGATGTTCGTGCATGGCGAGATCCATGCCGACCCGCATCCGGGCAACCTGCGCGTGCTGCAGGACGGGCGCCTGGCGATCTTCGACCTGGGCATGGTCGCGCATGTACCGCCGCGCCTGCGCGAACGATTGCTCAAGCTGCTGTTCGCCGCCGTCGATGGACGTGGCGAAGAAGTCGCCGAAGAGACCATCGCGCTCAGCACGCGGCTGGAGGATTACGACGAAGACCGCTACCAGCGCGAGACCGGGCAGATGATCGCGCGCTACGCCGCCCACGACACCACCTCCGAAGGCCGCGTGGTGCTGGATCTGGTGCGCATCGCCACCGCCAACGGCCTGCGCACGCCGCCGGAGTTGAGCCTGCTCGGCAAGACGCTATTGAATCTGGAAGGCGTGTGCCGCGCATTGTCGCCCAACCTGGATACGCGCCGCATCGTCGAGCGCCATCTGCAGCACGTGATGCGTGCGCGCCTGAAAAAATCCCTGTCCGCCGCCAACCTGGCCAGCGAGGCGATGGAGCTTCAGCATCTGGTGCGCGAAGGGCCGCGGCGCATGTCCGAGATTCTCTCGCTGGCTGCGGAAAACCGCCTGCAGATGCGCGTCACCGGGCTGGAAGAATCGCATCTGATGGAAAGCCTGCAGAAGATCGCCAACCGGGTGGCGGCCGGCATCGTGACGGCGGCGCTGATCATGGCCTCGGCGCAGATGATGCGCATCGAAACCGGGCTGAAACTGTGGGGATATCCGGCGATTGCGATGGTGCTGTTCCTGCTCGGCGTCTTCCTGGGTCTGGGTATCGTGCTTAGCGCGTTGTTCTTCGACCGCCGCGTGCGTGCACGCGAGGAACGCGGGCACCGATAGCACTGCATACAGGCCACACCTCCGCGTAGGAGCGCACCCGGGCGCGACATGGCTTCACGCGGCGTCGCGTACCAAGACAGCCACGTCGAGCTGTCAAAGGAGAACCGGCGGTGCGGGGTCATTGCGACGTCGCTGATATGCGAGAAGCGCCAACTGCGTAATGCAGATACTGCGGATCTCTAGCGAGCGCCACCGCGATCAGGCGATCGTCAGCGCGTGCAATCCCGCGCTGCGGCCATGGCTTGACGCAACAAACATTTCAGTCAGCTTCAGCGCGGCATAGTCCGTCATCCGGGTGTCACATTGCAGGTGGCGCACAGGACAGGCGAGCAAGGCGTCCGGTACGCGCTCGCATCATTCCCCCCACGGACGCTGCCGCATGCATTGGATGTTGTTGTTCTCGTTGTTGCTGTTGCTTTGGTTGTTGGTCGCCTCGCCGCGCGTGGCGTGGTTGAAGGCTGGCCTGCTGTCGTTGCTGTTGCTGCTGCTTAGCGCCTGGGGTCTGGTCGACCGGCTCAGTGGCGATGGCATCAATGCGGCAACGCTGTACCACCTGCGCGCCGACATGGATGGCGCCGGCGTCAGCGATTTTTCCGGCTATATCGCCGTGTTCATCGGCATGGTGCTGCTGTCGCTCAGCCCGCTGGTGCTGCTCAAGGTGCAGCGTTTCCGTCGCCCGCGCGGTGGCGGCGCGGTGTTTGGCGCCTTCGTGGTGATGTTGCTGGTCAGCATCGCGGTCAGCCCGTTGTATCGCGACGGCAAGCGCCTGTACTACCAGTTGCGCCCGGTGGATTACGCCACGGTGGTACCGGAATACCTGGTGCCGCAGCAGCCCTTGCAGAAGCGCAAGAACATCGTGTGGATCTACGGCGAAAGTCTGGAACGCACCTACTTCGACGAAGACGTCTTCCCCGGGCTGATGCCGAACCTGCGCGCGCTGGCCACCGAAGCCGTGGACGTGCGCAACCTCGCTTCCACCGAAGGCAGCGGCTGGACCATTGCCGGCATGGTCGCCTCGATGTGCGGCGTGCCGCTGACCACCGCGCCGGGCGATGAAAACAGCATGGACCGCATGGGCCTGTTCCTGCCGGAGGCGCGCTGTCTGGGCGACTATCTCAAGGATCAGGGCTACCGCAATCATTACGTCGGTGGTGCCGATGCCAGCTTTGCCGGCAAGGGCAGTTTTTTGTCCAGCCATGGCTTCGATGTGGTGCACGACGTCGGCTACTTCCGCGACAAGGGCGTGGCACCAAAACATTTTTCCGCCTGGGGCGTGCACGACGATGTGCTGCTGGACGATGCCTGGGACAGCTTCCAGACGCTGTCGCGCGCCGGCCAGCCGTTCATGCTCACCACGCTGACCATGGACACCCACCATCCTGCCGGCCACTTGCCACTGGCATGCAAGGGCCAGCACTACGACAGCGCGCTGGGCGACATCGGTTTGTTGCATGCGATCAAGTGCAGCGATCGGCTGATCGGCGAGCTGGTCGCGCGCATTCGCAACAGCCGCTACGGCAAGAACACCATCATCGTGATCGCCTCCGATCACCTGGCGATGCCCAACGATCTCAGCGACGTGCTCGCCAAGCAGAAGCGCGAAAACCTGCTGCTGTTCCTGGGCAAGGACATCGCCCCGCAGCAAGTGGTCACGCGCGCCGGCAGCACGCTGGATTCGGGGGCGACGCTGCTGCAGTTGCTGGAACCGGGCATGCGCACGCTGGGCTTCGGTCGTTCACTGCTGGCCAGTGATGCGGCCCCCAGCGCCAGCGTCGCGGCCAGTCGCGACAGCGGCAAGGACTACCCGCGTTATCTGGCCTACGCACGCACGCTATGGACCGGGCGCAGCACACGCATGCTGCGCATCAACGGCAACGGCGACGTGGTGGTGGGCGTGCAACAGGTGCGCCCACCGGTGCTGCTGGAGTACGACGAGGACACCAATCTGAAAACGGTGTATCTGGAAAACACTTCGCGCCAGTTCGATCGCGCCCATACCGAAGGCACGCTGGCATATGTGGACCGCTGCACGGCATTCGAAGACGGCTCGGCCGACGGCGACTGGTGCGCGCTGGTGGTCGATCGCCAGCAGAGCATGAAGCTGTATCGCGACCCCGACCTGACCCGTGGCATCGCCGTCGATGCGCCATTGGATGCCGGCCAGCAAGGCCCGCGCCCACGCGTGCGTCAGCCGATCATGCTCACCCAGACTGCGCGCAAGACCGAGGCCGGCCGCTACATGCTGGAGCTGTACGCTAAACGCCGGCCCACGCGTGCGTTCTGGGTGGAAGCGGTATCGTCCGAGCGCAAGGTGGTGCTGGCCCAGCAATGGGTGGTCCCCGATGCGGCGGGACGCATCCGCATGCCGGTAGGCCTGGAACATGCGGTGGAGGACCTGGAAATCCGTGCCTGGCTGGATTACACCGAAGACGTCAGTGTGGACGATCTGGCACTGGTCAAGGAAACGCCTGTCGCAGACCGCTCCTGAGTTGCGGCGCTGTACGGCCATCAAGCGTGCGCCGCTGTTGCTCGATGCGGCTGTTCGGCGCTGGTTGCTTGGTGCGGCATGTACCACGCGTACATGCCGGTTCTGAGCGTATCGTCCACACTGGTTTGGCCAATTGCGCGCCACGTTTTTTTTCGGTCACTTCAAGCCGTGAGATCTCGGTCGTCTTGAAACGATTGGACAACATGATTGGACGGTGCTGATAGATCAGCTATGGAGCGGATGATCTTTGGCCTGGCTGCGGGGCCCTTGCCCGCCCACCATCGCGGGACACGCCGCAAGTACGTCCCTCAGAGCGGACGATCTTCGGCTTGGCTGCGGGGCCCTTGCCCGCCCACCATCGCGGGACACGCCGCAACTACGTCCCTCAGAACGGATGATCTTCGGCCTGGCTGCTGGGCCCTTGCCCGCTCACCATCGCGGGACACGCCGCAAGTACGTCCCTCAGAGCGGATGATCTTCAGCTTGGCTGCAGGGCCCTTGCCCGCCCACCATCGCGGGACACGCCGCAAGTACGTCCCTCAGAGCGGATGATCTTCGGCTTGGCTGCAGGGCCCTTGCCCGCCCACCATCGCGGGACACGCTGCAAGTACGTCCATGTAAGCTCTTACGCGGCATCCATGCCGCGTAAGGTCCCGCGACGGTGGGCGGGCAAGGACCAGTGGAGATGGTCGGTGCGCATAGTTGCAAGCAGTGCATTACGTGCGTTATTCGGATAACCGAGGCGCATTCGATCAGCTTCGCAACGCAAGTCTATCAACAGACAGCTTTCAACAAAGCAGCCGACCAACTTTCTGGTGCGGTGTCCTCACCGATTGCGGGACCGTGTGGCGGCATGGATGCCGCCACCGAGCCTCCAGGGATGGATTCACGGCGTGTCCCGCGAGCGGTGAGGGCACCGCACCCTCGACTCGACTCAACTAACCAGGCTTTTGACTTGATCGTTTGACTGTATCCAACCAACGCAAAACCTCGACATCCCGGTTATTTTGGAGCAGTTGGACAGTGCGAATAGATCAATTGTAGAGCGGCCGATCTACGGCATGGCTATGGAGCCCACGCCCGCGCACTGCGTGCACTGACCAGCTCAGTCTTCCGATGCAGGCGTGCCATCGGCTGCATCGCGCGCCACCGCCGCGCCTGCACGACTGAAACGAATTTCCTGCGGCGATTGCAGCGCAATCCCCACCGTTTCCATCCGCTGCAACAACGCGAAGAACAGCTCGCTGCGCACCCCGTACGAGTCGCGCGGGCTGCGCACATAAGCGAACGAATTGAAGTTGACGTGCCCGCCGGCCAGCGAATCGATGAACACTGCCGGCGCCGGCTCGGCCAGCACCTTGGTGTGTTCGGCGAACAGCTCCAGCAGCATGTCGCGCACCTTGCTAACATCGGCTTCCAGCGGCACCGAGAACTGCAGCTGCACCCGGCCCATCGGGTTGGACAGCGTCATGTTGCGCACGCTTTTGGTGATCAATTCCGAGTTGGGCACGATCAGGGTGGAGCGGTCGCCAACTTGAATTTCGGTGGCACGCACGCTGATCTTGCGCACATCGCCTTCCTGATCGCCGATACGCACCCAATCGCCGATCTTCACCGGCCGCTCGGCCAGCAGGATCAACCCCGACACGAAGTTCTGCGTGATCGCCTGCAGACCGAAACCGATACCCACCGACAACGCACTCAACACCAGCGCAAGCCGCTTCAGATCCAGGCCCAGTGCGGTCAGACCCCAGATCACCACGATCAACCAGCCCAGATAGCGCGCCACCGTGCTGATCGAATTGCGCGCACCGGCATCCAAATCGGTCTTGGGCAGATAGGTGTTGAGCAACCACTGCTGCACCACGTGCACCAGCCCCATGCCGAGCAGGAACACGCACAGCGCCCTGAACACGTCGCCGGGGGTGATCACCAGTTCCTTGCCGATGGGGATGCCGTGCGCGATGTTGTCCGCCCAGTCGGTGACCACGCTGATATTGGCGCCATACGGCGTCAGCAGCACTGCGATGCCCAGCAGCACCAGCAGTACCCGCGTTGCTGCGGACATCAGCAGCCCCAGCTGGACCAGGCGTCCGCTCCCGATGCTCAGCGCATGCGACAGCGCGCGGCTGAAACGGCCGTCGGGATTGAACATCCAGCTCATCAGATCGTCGGCAAACACCACCAGCAAACCGAGCAGGCTGCAGATCAGGGTGATCCAGATGATCTGCCGCTCCACGAACAACGCCAGATTGAGGTAGCCGAACAAGGCCGATATCAAGGCGAAGATCACCGCCAGATGGCCCAGCAGCCGAATCAGCACGATGAAGCCGCCGCCCCGCGACACCACCGGCGTTGGCGCATCGCTATCGGGATCGACTACTCCCGCAGTTGCCGCCTGCGCACGCAACGACAGGCTCAGGCCGGCCAGCGCCGACAGGATCAACCCCGCATACAACAACGCAGTGACCGCATCGGTGGCGGTCGTCAGCGCAGGGCTGCTGCCTGCGGCTTCACTGATCTTTGTGGCCATGCCACTGAGCCAGATCACCGCAGCGGTGGCCAGGCAATGCACGCGCAAGCGATCGACGGTGGCATCGTCCAGCGGGAACAAGCGCCAGCTCGGCTGTTGCTTCATCAACAGGCTTGCACTGAGCGAACCGACGAAGGCAGCCACCAGACTGACGGCGACAAACCCGGTCAGCAGTTGGTCCAGATCGTCCGGCAACTCGCCGAGCGCGCGGATTCCTTCAACCAGCACGAACGCCGCAATGCCCAGGCTCAGCGTGCCGACCAGCAGGAACCACAGTGCCAGCCCGGAGCGTCGCAGGCGCCCGCCGGGTGCACGCGAGGCTGCGTAACGGCGCCCCAGGTGGCGCAGGAAGATCCGCAGCGGGATCGCCAGCAGCAACGCGATCACGGCGGCGGTGATCAGCCCCCCCACGCCGTTGGCTGCGGTGCCCGTTTGCGCCATCTGCACCGTCTTGTCGGAGAGCGCCTGCAAGCGGGCACGATCGTCGGGCCATTGCTGTGCAATCTGGTTCCACAAAGTCGGCGACAGCGGCGAGGCGACCCGGGTGGAGAGCTTCACGCTGAAGCGTTGTACTCGCTCGCGTTCGAGCCGATCGGCCAGGTCCTTGGCGTTGGAGACCATCAGCGTGGCCCGGATGAACGCGGCATTGAGCTGATCACGCTCCTTGGTCAGCGCCCTGCGCTGTTTTGCCAGGTCGGCCAGTTCGTTCTGCGCCTCGACACCGAGTCCCTCCAGTCGCCCGTTGAGCTCCTTGAGCGGTGGCTCCAGCGTACGCACCAGATCCTGCGCCTGCCGCTGCGCACCGGTAACGTTGTCGGTGAGCTTGCCGAGCTGCCCGGTATCGGCCTTCTCCATGCCCGCATCGGCCTGGGTCAGCACCTTCTGCATGCTGTCGAGCTGAACCTGTGCGTTCTGCAGCAGCTTGTCGTCGTCCTGCGCCACGGCGGCGCCCACGCACATCATCCACAACGCGACCAGCAACAGCACACGCTGCAACACGCCGCGACGGGCACCCAGGGCAACTCGGAATTCGGACACGGGCAGACATCGGACAGGCGCATACCAGCGCGGTGCCCGCATCTTAATCCACTGCTTCCAGCCAGTCAGATCGAAGCTGCCGCGAGGGTTCAGCCTGGCAGAGCTCGCCAGGAGCGAGCGTTACTGCACGATTGGAGATTCTTTCGCGATCGCAGTGACAGCGCCGCCCGTCGCAGTGGATGCGCCTCCGGTCATCCCGACCTGCGCATGAACGCGGTGCAGCTTGTCACCTCGCGGCAACGGTGCGCTGTCGCAGAATCGAGTCACCGCTACGGCAAACGCAGCGGATGACCGCGAAGGAGACACTCTATGCAGATTCAGATCCAGACCGACAAGCACGTGCCGCATGACCCCTCTGTCGTGCAGCATGTCGAGAAGACCTGCTCCGCCCAGCTGGCGCATTTCGCCAACGACATCACCCGCGTCGAAGTGCATTTGCGCGATGAGAACGGTCAACGCGGCGGCGCGGCGGATCGCACCTGCAGCATCGAAGCGCATGTCGCCGGCCTGCCGCCGATCGCGGCGACCAATAGCGCCGAAACCACCGCGTCCGCCGTCACCGGCGCCGCACGCAAGCTGCGCACCGCCATCGAACATGCGCGCGGCAAGCAGCACGCCAAGGCGACCGCACCGCCGCCGGACATGCTTTGATTTGACGTGCTGATCTGACGCTTGCCGAGCAGGCAATGGGTCTGATCACCACCTGGCAGGGTCGCGCTCACGCACCCTGCCTGCTGGAGCCTGTCGTGCGCCTCGTCGGAACTGATAGGCCAAGCGTTGGCCCTACCGTACACCGGACGAAGCGAGCAACACGCACGCGGCGCGCAGCGCAGGGCCGCAACAAGGAGTCAGCGACGAGAAGGAGGCCTGTTCCCGCGGTCGGGACAGCGAAGTCAAGGTCCCTTCAAGAGGCCCAGCGCTGATGGATATAAAACCTGGAGACCCAGCCTAGCTGGCAAGTGCCTACCTGAGCGGACGCGACGGCGGCAGCTGTCATCCGCCACTGGTTGATGGGCCAACGCAGCGTGCCTGGTCATCACTAGCTCATTCCGATGGAAGCGGAAGCTGCGCCAACAGCTTGTCCAATGTGATTGGATACTCGCGCACGCGGATGCCGGTGGCGTTATAGACAGCGTTTGCAATCGCCGGTGCCACCCCGGTCAGCCCCAATTCGCCGACGCCTTTGGCCTTGAGCGGCGACATGGTGGGATCGACCTCGTCGATGAAATGCACCTCCAGATGTGGAATGTCTGCATGCACAGGGACTTCATAGCCGGCCAGATCGTGATTGACGAAGAAGCCCAGACGGCGATCGACTGCCATCTCTTCCATCAGCGCAGCGCCGATGCCCATCACCATGCCGCCGATGATCTGGCTTCTGGCAGTCTTCGGGTTGAGAATGCGGCCGGCCGCACAGACCGCCAGCAAGCGCCGCACGCGGATCTCGCCGGTGTAGCGGTTGACGGCCACTTGCGCAAAATGCGCGCCGAAGGTCTGCTGGGCATAGCGCTCCTTCAAGCCAGCAAACTCCATCGCATCCTCGACCACGATGTCCTGCTGCGCTGCCGCCTGGCGCAAGGGCACGCGGCGCGTGCCGGCCGTGACCATGCCATCGGCAAACTGCGCAGCGTCCACCGGCATGCCAAGCCGCTGTGCGATCGCCTGACGCAACGCGACGCACGCTGCATACACGCCCGCAGTGACCGAGGCCGCGCCCTGCTGACCGCCCGACCCTGGCGTCTCCGGAAAGCTGGAATCGCCCAGGCGGACGACGACCTGGTGCAGTGGCACGCCCAGCATCTCCGCAGCGGTCTGCGCCACGATGGTGTAGCTGCCCGTGCCGATGTCGGTCATGTCGGTTTCGATGGTCACCGTGCCGGTGCGATCCAGCCGCGCACGTGCACCCGCCTTGGAAATCGGCGCGCCGCGCACCGCAGCGGCCATGCCCATGCCGATCAGCCACTGCCCGTCGCGCACGCTTGCCGGCCGCGCCAGCCGTTGGCTCCAACCGAAACGTTCGGCACCGACCTGCAGGCACTCGACGAACGCGCGCGTGGAAAACGGTTTGCCCGGATTCTCAGGATCCAACTGGGTGTCATTGAGGATGCGCAGCGCAACCGGATCCAAAGCGAGCTGTTCTGCCAGCTCGTCCATGACGATTTCCAGCGCCATCATGCCGGGCGCCTCGCCGGGCGCGCGCATCGCATTGCCTTCGGCAAGATCGAGCACGGCAAGACGCACCTGGGTCATCCTGTTCGCACCTGCATACAGCACGCGGGTCGAAAGCGTCGTGGGTTCGGTACGCCCGCCACGCAGATTGCCGGACCCGCTTTCGTGGCCGATGGCGGTGAGGTGCCCATCGCGTGTGGCACCCAGCCGGATCCGCTGGATCGTCGCCGGCCGATGGATGGTGCTGTTGAACATCAGCGGACGTTGCAGCGTTATCTTGACGGGCCTACCGACCGCTTTGGCGGCCAGTGCGGCCATGACCAGATCCGACTGGACCGTGCCCTTGCCACCGAAGCCGCCGCCGATATATGGGGAAATCAGGTGAATGTTCTGCTTGGGAATGCCTAGGATCTTGCCCAGGTCACGCCGGCCCCAGTTCATTTGCTGGATCGAAGTGCGGCAGGTGAGTTGATCGCCCTGCCAACGGGCGATGCTGGCATGCGGTTCCATCATCGCGTGCGCCTGGTCCGGCGTGGTGTAGCTGGCATCGACCTTGACCGGCGCGGCCGCGAAGGCCGCAGCGAAGTCGCCCACCGATGTTTGCGGCGGACCGCCAAATGGCGCCTGCTGTGCGATCGGCGCACTGTCCAGCTGCTGCGCCAGGTCATAGCGGCCGGCCTCACGCACATACTCCACGCGCACCAGCGCAGCCGCCGCACGCGCTTGCTCGAAGGTGTCGGCCACAACCACCGCAACGGGCTGGTGATAATGCTCGACCTCAGGCGCGGCCAGGAAGCGCTGCACGTAGAACTCGCCGGTTCCCAGTGCCTGGGCGTTCTTGTAGGTGAGCACATGCAGCACGCCGGCAGCTTTCGCAGCGTCGGTCGTGTCGATGTGCGCAATACGCCCCTTGGCGATCGCGGCGCCGACGATGTAGCCGTACGCCAGATCCTGCACATTGTCGTGCCACTCGTAGGCGTAAGGCGCGGTGCCCGTCACCTTGAGCGGGCCTTCGATACGGTCCACGGGCTTGCCGATGACCTTGAGTTGGTCGATGGCAGTGACGCCTGCCGGCGTGTCGAACTTCATTGAGCATATCTCCAGCGCAGCACGTGAAGGCTGCGTATCGGGCAGTGCGATCGTGTGCTGAAGCTCCCTGCACGGCTGTTGGCACGGCTGTTGGCACGGCTGTTGGCTCGGTTGCCAACAGGGCTGGCGGTGCGCACACGCGCACATGGCCAGCTGTTGTACCAAAACCCAGGAGTACCGACGCTGGTCAGACCGGGATGCGCTTATGAGAATTTTTCAGCAATCACTTCATCGCGTCTGGGCACCAGGCGCAGGTCAGAGGCAGCCTTCGCAAGGCCTCGGCTCCGTACCCGGAGTCCGCCGGAGCCGCTCTCAGCGTCTGCCGAACATGTGTTGGCGTTCCTCATCACTGAGGGGTTGCCCGGCATTCGGATTGACCTGGTCTTTGAGCGCATAAGCACGCTGCACTGCCGGGCGTGCGGCAATGGCGCACTGCCAGCGCTGCAGATGCGGGAACGCATCGTAATCGGGCTTCAGGTCGCCGTAGACCTCGAACCACGGATAGCAGGCCATGTCGGCGATGCCATACTCGGCGCCAGCGACGAAGGCATGCTCGGCCAGGCGCTGGTCGAGTACGCGATGCAGCCGACGCACCTCGGCAGTGTAGCGATCGATGGCATAGGGAATGGTCTCCTGCGCATAGACGCTGAAGTGAGCCATCTGGCCGCTCATCGGACCGAGGCCACCCACCTGCCAGAACAACTACTCCAGAGCAACAAGACGGCCGCGTGCGTCAGCAGGCAGGAACCGACCGGTCTTCTCGGCAAGATACAGAAGGATCGCGCCGGACTCGAAAACGCTCAGCGGTGCACCACCATCGGCCGGAGCATGATCGACAATGACCGGCATCTTGTTGTTGGGCGAAATCCGCAGGAACTCAGGTGTGAACTGGTCGCCCCTGCCGATGTTGACCGGCTTGAGCGTGTAGTCCAGACCAGCCTCTTCCAAAAGCAAGGTGACCTTGTGGCCGTTGGGGGTGGGCCAATAGTAGAGATCTATCATCGTCACTCAAGCTCAGTCAAAAGTCACAACGAGCCGTCCGGTGACATGCCCCTGGGCACTCAGGTCATGCGCCGCTGCAAGGTCCTGCAGTTGGAATGTTTGCGCTACCGGCAACGTAAAGGATCCCGCGATACAGAGGGCCGCAACCTGCTCCAGCACTTTCGTCGCGCTTTCCTTATCCATCGGCTCAAAGGAGGTCGTCACCCCGTATTGCGGTGCAGTGAGATCGGCGATCGACACCACGTTCGACGGGCTACCGGTGATCGCCACCAACTCCGGAATCATTCCAGAGTCGACCACATCGAGCGGGGCCTGTACCCCTTCGGGTGCGAGTTCGGCAACACGGCGCGAAAGACCCGGGCCGTAGGTGGTCGGGATCGCTCCCAACGAACGTAGATAGTCATGCTTTGGCTCGCTTGCCGTGCCGATTGTGCGGATACCAGCAACACGCGCGAGTTGAAGTGCGGCAGAACCCACGCCGCCAGCGGCACCGCTGATCAATAGCGTCTCCCCGGGCTTGACTCCCACCTGATCGATGATGCGTGCAGCCGTTTCGGCAGCGACAGAGAGACCAGCAGTTTCTTCGAATGTCAGTGCGTCAGGCTTGGCAGCCCACTCATCCAGGATGGCGTATTCGGCCATCGTATCGTTGCCCTTGCCAAACACGTTGCTGCCCAGCAGATCGGCCGGGACGCCTTCACCAACGGCATCGACAATGCCTGAAGCCTCGCAACCGCTTCCTGCGGGAAACGCAAGCGGCATCATTGCATGCATGTATCCGGCACGGAGTTTCCAGTCGATCGGATTGACTGCTGCCGCCCTGACCCGGATCCGAACTTGACCTGAGCCCGGCACGGGCTCATCGATCTCTTCGATCTTGAGGACCTCCGAGCCACCATAGGCGTGGAAACGTACTGCTTTCATGCGAGCATTCCTTGGAGACGTTGGTGAATGAAGTGACAACCCGAAAGGCACCACAGGCTGAGCGCACCTGCGAACCCTGGGATCCTGTGGACGCCGCCATTGTTCGCCCACCCAAACCCAGCGCATAGTCCCGAATACCTGGACATGATGTCTTGCAAATGGAACGTCCCTTGGATATCGCAGCCCTCGCAGACTTCAACCTTGTCGTGATCCACGGGGGCTTCGGAAGCGCGAGCCGTGCCAGTGGGCAACCCAAGGCCACTTTGTCTCGTCGAGTACGTTCGCTTGAAGAAAGCCTCGGCATACGCCTCGTTGAGCGGGGCGGCCACAAGCTACGGCTCACGCCGGAAGGCGAAGTTCTACACGCGAGAACGTCCGACCCGTTCGGCGAAATCGCCCAGGTGGTTGAAGAGCTGAAATCAGGCATCGGTCGGCCACGCGGCGTGCTACGCATCAGTGCGCCGCTGCTGTTTTCACACATTGCCATGGGGCGCATCGGCGCGGCCTTCCTTCGCGCGCATCCAGATGTGCAACTGGAGGTGACTGCTGAAGACCGCCTTGTCGATCTGGTGGAAGACGGATACGACATCGTGATTCGCTTCAATCCTCCGACAGACGACAAGTTGGTTGGCCGGCGCTTTCTGAAAGACCAGTTGGTGCTCGTTGCACCACCCGGCTTGAGTCGTCCTCAAGCCGACGAAGCAGATTCCTGCGGTGCAGAACTCCAGGTCATTACACGCATCGGTCGCAAGGTCATTCCTTCGTGGAAGGTCGTCGATAAAGAAGGGCACATGTGCACCTACCTCCCCAAGCCGGTGCTTTGGTACTCGACGCCGCTGCTGATCAGAAACGCGGTGCTAGCGGGTGCTGGCGCAGCAGTGGTGCCGCGGTCCGCTGTGGCAGCAGACATCGCCAGCGGGATGGTCGCCGAATGGGGCGTCGTGCAGGCACCGCTGCTCGAAGGTTGGGTGTTGCATGCATCACGCCGCCTTGTCAGCCCCAAGGTGACCGCATTCGTTGAGTTTCTATGCGAACATTTTTCTAAAGACACGCCTTAGCAGCTTTTGGTGTCGACGCGTCCACGCTCAAGAGCCGAACAGACGCTCTGCATTTCCGTGAAAAATCAGCGCTTTTTCTGATGTATCAAGATGCGCTCCGCCCCATCAACGAATGAATCGAAAGTGCGGTACTGCATGCCCATTCCCGCAGCATCCATCCGCCAGGCGAGCGGACCCCGTGTCCAATGCCTTGATTGCAAACGCCTTGGCCACGATGACACACGGCCGGCTGTGATCAGTGCCGCCCCCGTCAGCCACGCAAATTTCCCAGTCAGGCACATGCGGGTTTCCACCAGTGCCAGCGCCTATGCCGCACTGCCAATGGCACAGTCGAGCACATGTTCTTCGACGCAGATCGGCCTCATTGTGGAATCCTGCAATCAAACGTTCTGATGGACACAACAACGGTCATGCGGGCTGTTGAATCTACGTGCGAAGCACCAAATCGCCCGTCCTGTAGATATGCGTGTTCGTTACTATGCAAACTGCAGCTGTGACCCAAGGAGGCTCCCCTGGCCCGGAGCCGTCACCTCATGCAATAAGTACCTTCATCATGAATTTCATTAAACGCCGTGAGCGATGAGCGGTTGTAGCGAAATAAAAGCCATGGTAGAAAGCGGCTGTCGAAAGAGTGCTGACCGGATGGTAGCCCGGTCGCTGTTCAAGTGAATGGCAACTCCTCCCGCCTCAGGGTATCCGCGACACCTCCAGCCCCGGCATGCCGGTAGCGAAGGTGTGGCCGCTGATGCCTAGTTCATCGTCGACATACCTTCCACTTTTCTTTAAGCGAAGGATTTAAAACGATGAAGCTCACACATAACACCATCCTCATCACCGGCGGCGCGACAGGGATCGGTCTTGCCTTGGCAAGGCGCTTTTCCGCCGACGGCAACCAGGTCATCATCTGCGGCCGCAACGCAAGCTCTCTTGCGCAAGCGAAGGCTGAAGTCCCCGGCTTGATCACGCGCGTCTGCGATGTGGCAGATCCAAATAGCCGCGACGCATTGACACAGTGGCTTCAGGATGAGCACCCCGCCCTCAACGCCATCGTCAACAATGCGGGCGTGCAGGTGCATCGCGACTTTACGAGCGATCCCGCGATGGACACCCTCGACCAAGAAGTGGCTATCAACTTCACTGCTCCAATCCATCTGATAAGCCGTCTGCTGCCTTTACTGCAGCGTCAGACCAACGCGTATATCTTCAATGTCAGCTCTGGCCTGGCCTTTTCGCCAATGGCCGATGTCCCGGTTTACTGTGCCACAAAGGCTGCAATCCACTCGTTCACTCTCAGTCTGCGGCATCAGTTGAGGAACACGAACGTCCGTGTGATCGAGATCGCTCCCCCTATCGTTGATACGGGTTTGGGTGGCAACAAGCGCAGCGGAGGTGTATCCAACAACATGATGGTCAGTGCAGAAGATTTCGTCAAAGAGGCATTCGCGCAGCTTGAAGAGTGTAAGGACGAGGTTCTGGTCGGCATCTCCGCAAGGACGCGCGAGTTGGGGGAGGCAATATTCGATCGAATGAACAATCGCGCGTAGCTCAACCTTGTAATTGATTACGTGACCGAATCGACGTCCACCCAATTTTGAGTAGCGCCCTGGTTTCGAGTCCAATCCCTACCCTAAGGAGATTGGACTTTAAGAAGCGCTTTTCCGAAGAACAGATCATCTGCTTCCTGCGCGAAGCCGTAGCTGGTGTGGCGATAGATGAGTGGCGAAGGCCATTAGCCTGGAGCATTCTGCTCCCGTCCATGTCGATTTTCGGCCTGGCTTCGGAGGAAACGATCGAAGTCGCCGATATCCAGACTGCCCCAGCCCGAGGCGAAGTCCCATCCGCTTGCCGCCGTGTAGCCATCGTCGTACAAGCCGTTTGTTCCTGTCAGCACATCGTGGCTGCGTTGCGCCTCGCTACGCTGGCGTGCGTAGCGGTAGATTTGCGGCCCGATGAAGCCCAGCTTCGGATGCGCCTGCAGCAGCCGCGCAACATAGCCGGCAAAGGTCGGGGCGGCGGCGCTGGTCCCCCAGACGTACCAGCGCGCCTCATTGCCTTGCGCATCGGTGGCGAGGATCTGCGCACTACTCAGGTAAGACCCATTGAAGCTGACGTCCGGCACCCCACGACGGCCGGAACTCACCTGCCGCGGGATCGTGTCCTTCTGCCATCGCGGAGCATCGCTGAGCTTGCTCAAGCCACCCTGGCTGATCCTTCGGCCCACTCCAGCATTCCAGACACGCTCGGCTGCATAGGTCGCCGGGCTGCCCGCCCTGGTCTGAAGCTCGGTGGCACCGACCGCTATCGCATAGCGATGGGAGGCAGGAAGTGCGACCTGACGCTGGTCCTGACGCCCGAGCAGGCTATCGTAATAAGGCAATGCCGCGCGCGCGCTCAACGGTTGATAGATCCCATCGTCGCCACTGCAGAACAGGAAATTCTGGCCCTGCAACGCGGCCTTGGACAAGGTGGCATCCACTGCCTGGAAGATCGCATCGCTGACCCCGGTTTCCGACGCATAAATCGACATGCTGATGACACGCGCCTGATTGTCATCGGTCGCACGTGCGATGCCATCGATCATGCTCTTCCACGAAAGGTCCGGGATGTTGTAGATGATCAGGCGTTGCAAACCACCCGCGCTACCGACCAGCAATTGCGTATCCATGTCCCACTCGGTCTCCATATCTTTGCTCGCCGCACTCGAACGATAGCCCGGCGCCGCTGGATCACCCACGGTCACGATCGTCACGGGGGTATGCAGTCCATGCAGCGTCTGGAACCGCTGCAATCTAGTCAACGTGTTTTCGAGATTGCCGCTCGCAATGATCGCGCCAACCACGCCGCTGGCAGGCGCAAGTGCATCGGCCCCATATACGCTAGTGAGTTCTTCCACACTGTGTCGCACCACCTCGGTGCTGGCGATACCACTCGCAGCAACAGCACTGGCAAGCAGCGGGGGCTCTGTGGCGTCTACGTCGGAACGAAGTGGCGAGTGATCCGGCACTTTTGCACCATGCCGCTTATCAAGGCCCATCACGCCCAGCACGCTTCCGCGCAACGCGACAGGAATCCGGACCGGATCCTGACTGAAGTACACCGCATGTCCGTCGACATCGACCGAACGCAATGTCATTGCAGAGGCTTTCTGAAGAGCCGTCATGCCGGCGCTGACCTGTAACAGACGCCCATCGATTGCCACACGCACATCGGTGATGCCATGGCTGGCAAGATAGGTCTTGACCTGCATGACGTCGTTGGCCACAGCTGCGGCGTTGGCCTCCAACTGGTCACGCAGCATGCAGACAGCAGTCGGTGCAGCAAAGATAGATTGACCGACCACTTGAGCGGCCGGTCAATTGAGCACTTAAGGAATTAATCAGGCTTTGAAAGTTCCACACTTCCACTACAGTCGATCATGGCAATATATCGCTCTCCCCTAGCTTTAAAGTCGAGGGTCCAAAAACGACTCGCTTTCCCATACTTCCAGGATTCCTCTTCGAATTCGATATCAGCTTCTGTCGCACCTTTCAACCTCGGATAGCTTGAGCGCTCGACATAGGCAATGACAGCCTTCTTATGGGAATCAAAACTGGCAGATGAACATTCTTGTGCCGAACCGCATGAGGATAGGGCGAACGGTAGAGTTAGGAAGAGTGATCCCCACACCTTCACGGACGAAGACCTTGATAATGAACTGTTTGCCCACCTTCGAAGAGGATCCGATAATTTGTCGCACCAATGGCAGCATCAAGACCCTGTAGAAAGGTCGTAAGCCCTTCCTGAGGGAACGGTCGCTTATCAGGATTAGCATCGTAGATGTCAGGATCCAGGGTAAAGCTTCCATCGAACGTGAATGAGCCGTCAGAAATAGTCAAGGTTCCAACAACGTTGCCTGTCACACGGCCAATTAGACCTGCCGCCCAGATGTTCGGACTATGATCGAAAACGTTGTGACCAAATGGGCCATTAATTTGATATGTACCAGGACCGACGTTAGGGTCTTGAAGTACAGCGACGATGGGCTCGAAATCGGTTACCTCCATGTATAGGTTCAGTGCTCGCAGTGGCAATGTTACATCTTCGCCACTTCCGGCCAGCCATTGATACAGGCCCTGCATTGGTAGAAATGGCGTGATGTAAAAGCGGTAGCTGATACGCCCAGGGTTTCCTAGACATCTCAAGGCCATGGAAAATGGTCGATTCGGAGGTGTCTATGAGCAGCAAGCGGTATACGGATGAGTTCAAGATCGAGGCGATCCGGCAAGTGACTGATCGTGGGTTCAAGGTGGCAGAAGTGGCCGAGCGCCTGGGTGTCACCACGCACAGCCTGTACGCCTGGCTGCGCACGTTCGGCAAGCCTGGCGTGGTGCAGCGCGCCGAGGTGGACCAGAGCGCCGAGGTTCGGCGGCTGAAGGCAGAGTTGCGTCGAGTGACCGAGGAGCGCGACATCCTAAAAAAGGCCGCCGCGTACTTTGCCAAGGGGTAAAGGCAAAGTACGCCTTCATGCAAGCCCACTGCGGGGAATTCAGGGTGTGTGCGATGTGCCGGGTATTGCGGGTCAACCGGGCGGGTTATTACGCCTGGTTACGCTCGCCCGACAGTGAGCGCGCCAAGGAAGACCAACGCCTGCTGGGATTGATCAAGCACCACTGGTTGGCCAGCGGCAGTGTCTATGGGCATCGCAAGATCACTAAGGATCTGCGCGATCTGGGTGAGCGTTGCAGTCGCCATCGGGTGCATCGGCTGATGCGCACCGAGGGACTGCGTGCTCAGGTGGGCTATGGTCGCAAACCGCGCTTCCATGGAGGAATGCAGTGCAAGGCGGCGGCCAACCTGCTTGACCGACAGTTCGACGTGACGGAGCCGGACACGGCCTGGGCGAGCGATTTCACCTTCATCCGCACGCATGCAGGCTGGATGTACCTGGCTGTTGTGATCGATCTGTTTTCCCGGCAGGTCGTCGGCTGGGCGATGCGCGATCGGGCCGATACCGAGTTGGTCGTGCAGGCCCTGTTGTCTGCGGTGTGGCGGCGCAAACCCAACGCTGGTTGCTTGGTTCACTCGGACCAAGGGTCTGTCTACACCAGCGATGACTGGCGCAGTTTCCTGGCGTCCCATGGCTTGGTGTGCAGCATGAGTCGGCGTGGCAACTGCCACGACAACGCACCCGTGGAGAGCTTCTTCGGCCTGCTCAAACGCGAGCGGATCAGGCGGCGGATCTATCCCACCAAGGACGCCGCTCGCGCCGAGGTATTCGACTACATCGAGATGTTCTACAACCCCAACCGCCGCCACGGTTCAACTGGCGACCTGTCCCCTGTAGAGTTTGAACGGCGCTACGCGCAACGAGGGTCTTGAGTGTCTACGGAACCCTGGGCGTATCAAGCGCGTGTCAGGCGGGTATCTCATGCCATCTTGGACCCAGGCTTGAACTGGCTCCATGAGCGACACATTCCCAGCAATGGTTTCCGCCGTTGCACCCGGCATGTGGAATTCATAATTCTGAGACAACCATCCGCAGTACGCGGCATACCTGAAAACCTGAGTATTCACAAAGGTGCTAGAGCGAGCGCTCATAGCTAAGCACATCTGGTAAAGCGCATCGGAGCCGCTGGTGGAAAATACTCGATTTCCGTTGGCAAAATGTGCGTGAACGATGACAGGAGGGGGAGACGACTCATCGAATATGGGTGAATTGAGGCCAATCTCAAATTCCTGGCCACCGAATCCGTAATACGGATCCGCCTGGGGTGGTGCAAGGACGGGAACGGTAGGAAGGGTGGGGATACTCGACATTAATTTCTCTCCATTGCGAAGCAGATCAATCGTGCTTCAAATGATGCTTTTTTCCTACTTAACGAACACGAAAAAGAAGACGAGACAACCGTTTGTGCCAGTTCGACGCTGCTCAGGCGTCCCGCAGGGTAAGCGACCATAGGTCCCGCGTCCGGCACCATCAGACTGCACACCGGACGTTTTTTAAACCATAAGCATCCGACCCTTCCGGATGTCGGAAACTTCTGAGCCAGGCCTTATTCATTGATGTCAGCCACACAGCGGCTTATTCACATGACCTAAGACACGGGCGCAATAAGCCTGATTGTGCATACAGTGGCACACCGCTATGCATCAAATTAATTCGGTCAGCTTATGTAGTGCACCTATTACAAAGCTTGATTTCAACTTGAGCTCCGGGGGCTGATGCGACACCTTAGCCAGCCTTTACTCTCGCCTCATTGGCAGTCCGACTCGCCTGCCGCGGCAATTCGCTGTTTGCCTGGTCTACTGATCAGCTGCATACGTGACGTAAGCAAACTGCTTGCTGTCAGGGGACCAACTGTTGACGTTAATCGTCCCCTGCCCTCCGAAAACGCGTGCGACCGTCTTGGCCGATTGCCAATCGTGATCCTCCACCAGCCGAATGTCGACCCATACGTCGCTCGGGTGGCCCTTCGTCCCAGGGGCGTAGGCAAGATAGACAATGCGTCGCCCATCGGGCGCAACGTGTGAGAACCAATTCGAACGCTGGTCAAATGTTAGCTGGGTCAACTCAGTTCCATCGCAGCGCATGCGCCCAATCTGCATATGACCATCGAAGCATTCCGAGCTGAAGTAGATCCACTGGCCATCCGGACTGTATTCGCATCCATCAGCCGCTCGGGGTCCCCGCGTTAGCTGGCAATAGTCACTGCCTGCACTGGTCATCGTGTAGATCTGCGCAGGGCGCTCGGCGGCCACGGGGATCCGGCACACCCCAACGAAAGCCAGCCGACCATCAGTAGGATGAATGCCGTGGAAAAAGCGCATCAGGTCCTGGCTCTGCGAGATACGCTTAGGACCGGCATGCTCGCCCCCAGGATCTCCGCGTCACCGAACGCCAGTTGCATTGATGACTCCGTAACTCGAGCCGATAGCGCCAAGCGTTTTGGGTGACTTTTCCAGCCTCCTAATACTGCCAAGCGCCGCTTGTATGCCCATCGTACTCAACGACGGTTTTATCAAGCCACTCTTTAAGGTCATTCAAGAATATGACTCCTTCAAATTCATATATTTTTTTGTTACGAACCACATCTGAAATTTGAATATTTATCTGATCAGCTACATACAACATCCGATCTCTCATGGAAGACTGAACCATTACCTCGTAATTCAGCATTACATCTGAATACAACTCGAGATTTTTCTTTGAAAACCTCACTCTCTTCCTAAAGTCCAGTTCCGGCAATCTACACATTAAAACTATCACTAACTTAGATAATCCAGAGCCGTAAAATTTTTCAGAGAAAAAATCTGCTCTATTGACTAGCACTTCCATGACCCGACCGGTCCGAGTCTCCCAGTTTGCATCACTTGTCAATCGTAGCTGCATGGAATCATCTTCTAATTTTGTTTCCAGGTGGGAGGCTACCACTTTGGTGCACAGCATTGTCTATCTTCATGCGCTCTAACATAAGGGCTTCGCCCAGGGTCCCGCTAAATTCCGGGTCTATCCTAACGCCACCAGTACCTATGCTATCTAGATAGCTTTGTGAATACCTAGTTGGCACATTTTTTGATGTTCCGAATTTCCAAACTTCACCTTGTGTGCCGAACCGCATGAGGATAGGACGAACGGTAAAATTAGGAAGAGTGATCCCAACAACTTCATGGGACAAGGCCTTGATAACCAGCTATTTTCGCGCCTCAACTTTCAGGAAATTCTAGACGCGCGCTAAAATTCCTTTGAGAGCTTTCTTTGGGCCGACCGCCATCCCAGCAACCCTGAGTCCAACAGTAGCGGCCTCGATACATTTATCACGATTACCGAGCTTCTCCTGTAGACGTGCAAGGAGAAGACATGCTCTAACTTTAGTCATTGAGGCCAATAGGCCTAAATGACAATTTTCAATATCCTCGCCACTCATCGCAGCAACGGGACCATCGATCCTATATGAATCAAAAATCGGCAATGCTCGGCGGCTGACAAGATCAACAACTTGATCAATGCTTGAGGTGGCAATTGGCCACCACTGGTCCTTATCTACAGCTTGATCAGTCAAACGAAGCTTTATTTCACAATCAGGAATTTCCAAATAATCACCATCAACATCCTTTCCAGTCCCTACTTTTGGCAAAAAAGCGTAGTGAATTCCAAGATTCACACAAAAAAGACTGTCCGAACTATGCTTTTGAATATTTATTACATTGATTTCATCTCCCTGGCGGCGACTCCAATTCCCAGGAGCGGCTCGACGAAAGTTGAAATCAATGATAATTCTATTCATTGCTTCATCAAAAAAACCAGTAATTTTTTCAAAACTTAGATTTTCGTTCATTCTACAATTGTAATTCCATATTTATCGAGTTTGTCCCGAAGTGGGCCAGTCGGGCCGCTAAGCCCTGTCGCTTGACTCGGAGCGAAGTGCCACTGAACCTCTGCGACCTGACCTGAGCGAAGCAATTTTAGATCACGAGCGAGCTCTTGGCGTACAGGACCCGAAAGACTAGTTCTACCAACTTTAGATTCGATAGCGGTAGATCCGTCAAGCACGTCCACACGTCGTAGCCCACCAGTCGTTCGGAAGTTCTGTTCGATTAGGCTGCCCGGTCTAGCGGCAGCAATTGCATCCCGTGCTGCGTTTCCTGCCGCTTGGTTACGTAAAACCTGAGGAACCGCCTTCTTTGCAGCGGTTCCATACCCACCCCCAGGCAAGAACAGCCCCACCGCAAACATACTCGCAGAAAGGGTTTTAGTGGCAGTACTTGCGCACGGGTCCATCAACGTCTTGCCAGTGTCGTACGCATCGTAAAGCGATACGGCGAGTTCAATACCAGCCCAAATAACTGGAAACGCGAACCATGCTAAATGTCCCGAGGGGTCATTAAAGCTAACCGGATTGCCCAGCGCGTAGGCATAAAAGTTCGCATCACCGGCCGCGAATCCGTAGGAGTCCTCGCTGATGAAGCGCCCCATTTCTGGGTTGTAGTAGCGCGCTCTGTAGTACTGCAGTCCGCTTTTGTCGAGTTCGCGGCCGGTGTACTGGTAGGGGTTGTCTGAGCTACCGCCAGTGGCCTGAGCCTGGCCATACGGTGTGTAGTCGTAGCGGCGGACGACAGCACCCGCAGCATTAGTCAGCGCACGCGTACTACCCAAGTTGTCGGTCAGGTAGTACATCCGCCCATTGGCGTCGTTGCGCGCGAAGCGCTGGTCAATGCCCAAACCCGTCAGGATCGGATTGACCGTGGTCCCGACCTTCTCTTGCACGGCGTTCTGGCCGTCGTACAAATAGCTTGTGGTTGCTCCGCTTTCTGTCTTGCTATAACGGCGGCCTAGTGCGTCGTAACCAAAGCTGGCAACCGAAGTGGTTCCTTGCTTAATTTGGACGAGCTGATCGCGAACGTTCCAGACATACGTGCGCGCTCCATCCGAAAGCAGGTTGCCGTTGTCGTCGTAGGTCAGGGCTTGGCTGTTGTAGCTCAGCTGACGGTTGGCATCATCGAAGCCGTTTGTACCTGTGCTGGCTGCCGGCAGCGCCTGACTGCTGAAACTGCCGGTTTGGGCGACAATTTGGCCAAGCGAGTTGTACCCATAGCCGAGACTGCCAATGGAGGCTTGGCCTGCTTTTTGCCAGGCAAGTCCGGTGAGCTGGTCGGCATTGTCATAGGTGTGACCAACCGCGACCCCGTTGGGTAGCGTCGCCAGACTCAGACGATCGACATCGTCGTAGTCAAACAGCACGGTTTCCGTGCCTTGGGCGATCCGTCGCAGGAGATCAGCGTCGTCGTAGGTGTATTCGACCTTCGGCTGGGCCGCAGCCAGCATCTCCTTGCGGCGGCCTACCAAGTCGTAGACGTAGGTGACATTGCCTTGCGGGGTAGATGCAGCAATGACTGCGTCGTAATCGTCGTAGTCCCAACTCAACGCGCCTGCGGCTGCAGTATCGACCAACGTGCGCAGGCGATTTCCCGCATCGTAGGTTGCGGTGATGGTGTTGCCGTCTTGATAGGTCGTTGTCGTTGCACGCCCTAATTCGTCGTAAACGAAGCTGACCACCCTCTTCATGCGATCGGTGTGGGTCTTGACCCGATCAGCGAGATCGTAGGTCCATGACTCGACCAGACCTGTCGCATCGGTACGGGTCAGTAGCCTGTCGCGTTGGTCGTAGGTGTAGGTGATTCCGTTGCCATTCGGAAGCAAGACAGCATCGACATTGCCGTTGGCATCGAAGCCATAATCAATCGCACTGCCCTGGGCATCAATGACCCTTTTCACCCGGCCCATCGCGTCGTACTCGCGACGAGTGACATTGCCACTGGGATCTTCAGTTGCGATCAGACGGCCAAGCGAGTCATGGCGGAAGCGCATCGTCCGTCCAAGCGGGTCGGTTACGCCGACCAGGTCGTAGCCCTCGTAGTGCAATTGCTGGCTGCGCTGCAGCGGATCGGTCGATTTGACAAGCTGTCCAGCCGCGTTGCACTGGAAGGTCGCGACGCGATTCAGCGGATCGGTTACCGACGCCACACAACGATTGGCGTAGGTCAGGCGGGTCACCCGATTCAACGGATCGGTGATCGTGGCGAGATCACCGTCGGCGTTGTAGGTCATGCGAACTACGCGTGCCTTCGGTGTGCCGGGTAGCGATGTGACCTGCGTCGTCTGACCGTCGGCGTTGTAGACATATTCGATCCGACGCCCCAACGGATCGACGCTAGCCGTTAACTGACCATAGCTATTGCGTTGGTAGGTGACGGTCTGCGCCCTGGCAGTGCCATAGGCAGATGTCTCTGACGCAGGGTAAGGAGTGGCGGCATCGAAGACGATGCGCCGCTTGCTTCCATCCGGTTCGGTGACCAGCGTGCCGCTGACGCCGTCGACCACGTGGGCGTAGTCGATACTGATCTTGCCGCCGTCCGCCTGCGTCTGCCTGATCACCCGACCAGTGGAAACACCGTTGACGACTTCAAATTCGTTCAACAGCAGGCGATAGCCACGCTGGTTGACGATCGACTCAATCCGGTGCTGAGCAAGTGTGCTGCCCTGCAGACGGGCCTGGAAGTTGTATTGCTTGAATGTCGCGTCCGGGTACGTCGCTTTGGAGAGCTGGCCATTGGCGTCATAGGCGTACGACCACTGCCTACCGGTATGGTCGCGTACGGTCTTGATCCGGTTGCTAGTGTCGTACTCGATCGCCGCCGAGCGCCCACTCGGCGAGATGATGTTGGATACCAGACCTGCTGTGTAAGCCAGCGATGTGCGATTGCCGTAGCGGTCCTCGATCCAGCGGACGCGAATATCGTTCCAGCTGGAGAACTGCATGCGCGAGCCATCGCGCAGCGTGAGCAAGAACGCACGTCCCCAAGGTTGGGTCGGATCGGAATCGAAGACAGTCTTAAGCAGTGCGCCCGCAAATCGGGTATTGGATCCGGCTTGTCGCCATTCACCCTGATTGCCACTTCCCGAGATTCGGTCAAAGCGAACAGACGACCCGTTCGGGAGGACGAGGTCCATGACGTCGTAGTTGGTGGTATCGGGGCGATTGAGCGTGTAGCTCCAATTCCATGACATGCCGATACCGAACTCGCGGCGCTTGAGGTCATGCGGCCGGTAGTTGCGCGAGATCGTGATCGGAACGATATCGCTGATGAAGACGTCGGTTTCGGCGTGGGTGAACTCGCCCGTCTTGAGATCGATCGGGTCGCCTGCAATGGCGGCATCGCCACTGCAGCCGCATTCACCCGAGTTGTCCGGCGCAAGACCCCATTCGCTGGGCGGGTCGTTCCCAGGAACACTGAACATCCCGCCCATGCTCTGGTGCAGCGCCACACCACGTTCGGGCACGAAGTGCCGGCCATCTTCGGACACATTGCCCCGACCGTAGACGCGCCAACCTTCGGTCGGGTCATAGATCCAGAAGTTGGCTTCGGTGCCTGCCTTGTAGCCATCGTAGTTCGGGTAATAAACCCGGATGCCGTTATTGGCGGCAGGCACCAATCCCCGGACCTGCGCAGCCCCGGGCTCCACGGTGAACGCCATCGGGTGGTTTTCCATCACCGGGAATGGCGCGCGATTGACCGGCGTCGGGACGATCGCCAGCTCGTTGACCAAACGCCCCTTGCGGTCGTGAATCACCGTGCCTTTGGGAATGTGCAGCTCAAGCCCCGGGATGTCCGGATGACCAACCACCATGTCCTGTTGGAGTGGTGAGGGGATCCGGATTTTGTCCCGGGCGCTAATCTTTGGCAGATGCATCAGGTAGGGCAGCTCGTTCAACTGACCCTGCTTGACTTCCACACCGACCACGAACTGGCCGTACTCTTCACCTGAGTGATTAGCGGTACTGCCGTCGACGTAGAGCTCCTGGTGGCCAGATGGCACGTCGAATAATGCAAACCAGCCGTGCGCGTTGGTGCGCGCTGTTGTGCTGCCAACGCTTACTTCGACATTTGCAACAGGCGCCTGGTCAACACGTACCACGCGCCCACGGATGGCGGTGAGCTTATGCCGGGCCGCACTGCGCGCGGCGTACTCACTCTTTTCAACTGCAAGGCTCTCACCGTAGATACGCCAGCGGCTATCGGTATTGTCCCGCCCTGGGTACCAGACTCCGTCTTCAACGAGACCGTGGGCCCTGCATGGTTGATAGCGGGACTGGTCCTGCCTGCAACCATCCTTGCCACCATTAACACCCGTCACTGCACGGGTTGCGTCATCCTGATCCACCTCCGCAGGCAGGACGGGAGTCTTTTGCCCTGATGCATCCAGTGTCGCTGTGCCAAAGTCAATCGCGACCAACGGCTGCAGTTGGCCCGACGCGGTACGAACACCATCGATCATCAAGGTGTAGTGCGAGCCCGGAAACAGCGAACGCTCTGGGTCAATGAAGACCAAGCGCCCGTTTTCTACGGGCGCAACCGTAATCGGAACCGCACCACCTGGACCAACCAGAGTGACCTTCTCCGTCGTCAGATCTGCCATCCGGACGGGCTGAGTGAACCGCACGGACAGGCGTTGCTCTGGCGAAACCTCCTGGTCCCCCTGCACTGGCATAGAGCCAGCCAGACCGGCAGGCTGTCGGTCTATACCTGCGCGGGCCTCGTGCGTGAAGCGCCCTTCGGTAGCGCCAAACACCAACTCGCCGACTGCAACACGGCCATTGCTGTCACGCCCCCCTAGGAAACGTACACGCCCATCGGCCTGCAACGAGGCCGAGTGCTGCATCCGGTCGATGAACGTCTCTTCACTCAAGGAGAGAGCACGGTTGCTGACCTCATCCCATAGCTCGGCACCCAGCTTGCTATCGTTCGTCTTGCCTCCGGCGAAGAGCACTCGTCCGTCACTGAGAACCGTGGCGCTATGACCCGCACGTGGCGAAAGCGTCAAGTCATGCGCCGGCTCAAACGTCTGGGTGCGAGGGTTGAACCACAAGCCATCACGCAAAAGGTGCCCCTGAAGGTCCGCTCCTCCCCAGATCAACACCCGCCCGCTTGGAAGCAGAACAACACTCGGATTGACGCGATGCTCCGGTAAACGATAAGCACGCCTCATACCTGAACCGTTCACATCACCCACGGAAAGGGAAGAGCCGTCTGAAGCGAGCTTTAGCTGCTGGCCATTGGCCAACGACAAGCGCTGTTCCCGTCCTGCAAGCGCAGGCACGCTGCCATTGGAACGCGGAACACTTGGCTGAGCCGTCGGGATAGATGCTGCCTCCAGGTGCCCGACCGAACTTCCGACGGACACCAACCCAAGAAGTAGCCCAAATACAAAGGACTTGCCGCTACCGCCAAACCAGGACGTGATCATGGATATTCCTTTCCGCATTGTCCTTCGCCTTTTTCTCTATCCGGTCCTACGGGGCGCTATTGAGCGTGACATTGGCAGTTGCCGTACTGCCCAGCCCTGGGTTCGCATAAATCCAGTAGGTGCCAGATTCCGGAAGTGTAAGAGTCACGCTTCCGCCGGTTACTGGAACGACCGAAGCTATTTGGTAACCACTCCTACGGTCACTTGGCTTGTAAATGCGATAGCTCACTGACCTTCCGGCTGGCATCGTGGTCTGCCCTGCGATCTGCAACACCAGCTTCTCTCCTTGCGTTCCAGAGAAGGTAAGCAAACCATCTTGACCACGACGAGATAGAGTTAGCCCCAGCGGGGTGCCGCGAGCTAGAACAGCAGAGACGCTGGACGACAGCGTCGCTTTGAACTGCATCATCTGCCCTTGATTAAGTGGGTTGACTAATATGCTGTAAGTTCCGCCAACGGCGTTGTAAATGTCGATGTCACAGCCGCCTTGAGAGACCTTGCAATAGGTATCCGCATTCATTAAGGCCCCGTTGGGCGCATATGCATGAATCCTGACTTCAGTTCCGATGCTGACAGACAGATCACTCACCGCAAACCCGAGGTGTTGCCCGGCCGTCGTCTCGAATCGGAAGTGGGCGGGCTGCGCCGGTAGCGCTGAACTGAACTGAGCAACATTACCGTCTTGAATCACTCCACTTTTGGTTCCGCTTGAGAGAGTGACCTGTGCAGCCACTGAAGCGCCATAATCTGCATCTACCAGAACCCAATAGGTCCCGGACTCCGGAAGCGAGAGATTGGTCGAATACCCGGTCTGGGGCGTTAACACATCGAATTGATACCCACGCCTACGGTCACTTGGCTTATAGACCTCGTATTTGACGTTATTCGCTTCCGGCAGAGTGGACTGTGCAGCGACCATCAATGCAACAGTCTCACCTTTATTTCCAGAGAATGTCATTAATGCATCTTGACCGCGACGTGTTAACTGGAGAGGCAGCGGCGAATCAAGCGCGAGGGTTGCTGAAGCGTTCGAAGACAGGGTTGCCTTGAATTGCATGGCCTGCTCCAAGCCGGTTGGTGAAATGAGAACGCTGTATGTCCCAGACACCGGATTGTATATGTCAATATCGCAGCCGCCTTGGGTTGCGCTGCAATAGGTATCTCCATTAATCAGAGAACCACTAGGCGAATAGGCGTGAATTCTTACTTCACTACCGCTACTCAACACCAAATCGCTTGTCGCGAATCCCAGATGTTGCCCAGCCGTCGCGTTGAAGCGGAAGAAGGCTGTCTGGCCAGGAAGTGCCGTCTCGACGACTGTCGGGGCAGCATCCTGGGTCAATCCGAGACTTGATCCGGTCGACAGCGTCACCTGTGCGTTCACAGAAGCACCGTAGTCGGGATCCACCAGCACCCAATAGGTACCACTCTCGGGAAGCGATAGGTTAACCGCGCCGCCTGTCTCTGGAGTAATCAGTTCAATCTGGTAGCTCCTTCTGCGGTCGCTTGGTTTGTAAACCTCGTACCGGACAGATTTTCTTGCCGGGATGGACGATTGACCCGCAACTTGTAGCGCAACGGTCTCGCCTTTTGTCCCATTAAACGTCAGCAGCCCATCTTGGCCACGCCGTCCCAGGCTCAGCATTGAGGGCACGTCCGCTGACAATACGGCCTGAGCGGTGGACGACACAGTTGCTTTGAATTGCATTCTTTGTTCCGTACCGTTTGGTACGACCAACACGCTGTAGCTGCCTGCTACCGCATTGTATATATCGATGTCACAGCCGCCTTGTGACACGTTGCAATATGTATCGCCGTTAATTAGGGAACCACTTGGCGAGTAAGCATAAATCCTGACGTCATTACCGCTACTTACTGCCAAATCGCTTATGGCTAATCCTAGCTGCTGTCCCGCTGCTGCCTCGATTCGGTAGTGGGCAGTTTGTCCTGGCTGATTTCCAAAAAATTCAGCTGCCGTGCCATCCGTGACCATTCCAGTGGTGCTACCAGTGGATAAGGTTATTTGTGCTGAAGCTGCGGCGCCATGGTCTGGATCTGCAAGCACCCAATAGGTACCCGTTTCAGGGAGAGACAAATTCACCGCACCTCCTGTCTGCGGCGTAATCAGCGCGATCTGGTAGCTCCTTCTACGATCGGTCGGCTTGTACACTTCATATCTAACGGACTTACCTGCAGGCACAGTAGACTGACCGGTCACCTGTAGAGCAACGGTCTCACCCTTTGAACCGGTGAATGTCAGCAGCGCGTCTTGACCACGACGATCAAGGCTCATGGCAAGCGGGTTATTTCTTGCCAGCTCGAAATTAGCGATAGAAGACTGGGTTGCCCGAAACTTCATTGTTTGAGATGTGGTCGCCGGCCTTACTACGATGCTGTAGCTACCAGCAACAGGATTGTACAAATCAATATCGCAACCGCCGTCAGCAACGTAGCAATAGGTGTCGTTGCCAAGACTCGCGCCGCTGGGAGCATATGCATTGATACGGACATGCGTTCCTGCGTTGACCTCCAAGTGACTCAGGCCAAAGCCCAGGTGCTTACCTGCGGAGGCAGGAATAGTGAATGAGACGCTTGCACCAGCCACTGTCTGATACTGGCCAATGTTGCCATCTGGCTCCATGTCTCCGAGGACACCTGCTTGCAACATCAGTGAAGCAGAAGCAGTGGCACCGTATTCTGGATCAACGAGCACCTGGTAGTTACCCGCCACCGGCGCGTCAATCAGCAGCGTCTTTTCGTTGGAGGCATATCCCGATGCAATACCAGCGCCGTTGGGTTGATACGCTCGGTAGTAGACACCCCTGCCCGCCGGCGTCGCTGTTTGACCCGTGATCTTCAGCGCAATTACTTCTCCGGCAGTCGCAGTGAACCCCAGCCGCGCGTTCTGGCCGCGCTTCGAGATCGCAAGCGGAATTGCCACATTGCGTCCCATCACTATCGAAAGATCTGATGAGACCGTAGCGTTAAAGCGCATGGTCTGCTCGCCTGCCATCGGCAGAATTTCAACACCGTGCACACCCGCCCCGAGATTCGGGAGGTTCACGTCGCAACCATCATTGACTGCATAGCAAACGGTGTTTGCAAGCAGGCTGCCGTCGGGCTTGTAGACGTTGATCGCAGCGGCAGTGCCGTTAGTGATCACCAGCCCACTGATGCCTAGCCCAAGACTCTTTCCGGCATTGGCAGTGATGGTGAAATAGACTCCTTCCCCAGGCGAAGTCGTAAGGAAGTTCTGACTCGCGCCGTCCAGCACAATGCCCGTAGCGCCTGTGGAGAGCTTTACTTGCGCCTGTAGCGTTTCACCAAACTCAGCATCAACAAAGATCTCGTACTTACCAGCGGCAGGCAGGGACAAGTTCATTGCCACGCCCGTGATAGCAGCCACCGACTTCCATAGCGCACCGTCTGGGCCGTAGATACGGTAGTAGGCCGTTCTTCCAACGGGAGTTGTCGCCTGTCCGGATACAAGCAGGCCCAAGGTTTCACCCGCAGCGCCTGAGAAGAGCAGCCGCCCGTTTTGACCCGGCCTGCTCAACGCCAAAGCATATGCGCTGTCACGCGACAGAGCCGCCTGCTTGTCTGTCGATAGCGCAGTCTGGAATCCGAGCAGACGGGTACCTGTAGCGGCGGGTGTGACTAGGACAGTGTGCCGACCCGTTTGCAACCCGGACACATTCAAGCTGCAGCCGTTGTTCCTCTGAGCGCACTGCTGGAAAGCAACTTGACCACCGTCTGGTCCATAGACGTTTACGGTCGCCGTATCCCACGCCACAGGATTTGCGTTCTCAGCAAGCCCAAGCCCAAGCGGCACATTCGACTGGGCATCCAGCAGCAGTCGCTTGCTCTGGCCGGCTATTGTCGTTGCGACATTTTGCAACGCGCCATCAAGCGCCAGTGTTACAGCGCGCTCGATCTGCAAATTCAAGCTAAGCGGTGCCGACTTGGCAGTCAGCACCAGCAGATGCGTTCCCGCAACCTTGAGCTTGGGCATGTGAAAGCTAGGGGCGCTGGCCGAAGCAGTACCCCACGCGAGCCGTTTGTTGTCCATCCCGTATAAGGCATAGTCAACAGTTCCGGCGCCAATTGAAGAAAACTGTGCGCTAAGGTAGTCATCGCCACGGGAATCGAACAAGACGGCGGTCCGCTGCCCAATCGTCGTGGTGGAGATGTTTTGAGCACCGCCATCGACGGCCAGACGAATCGCCCGCGTTACCTCGGCTGCATCGATATCCGATGGGACAACGACAAGATCCTCCGCACTCGTTGCCGTTCCATAAGGAGTCGTGACATAGACCTTTCCGCTGCCGGCAGAGATTGGCACAGGGAAGACGAACTGAGTGTTGCTAACTTGACTCAATACAACCGGACGCAACCCTAGCCTTGCGCTTGTCTGCCCAACGATGGGCTGTAGGGATTTACCGACGACCGTAATGGCAGTGCCGGTCGATGCAATCCGCGGCGTGATTGAACTGATCTGCGGTGAACGCCCTTGCGCATCGACAGTGAAGTTATCGGTAGTGCCAGCGCTCTTGGTCCCTACAGTGACTGAGAGTGGCCCGGTTGTTGCTCCGTTCGGCACAGCCACAGTGAGGGACGAGGTCGATGCAGCTGAGACACTGCTGGCAACGCCATTGAAAGTGACCGCATTCTGGCTGGCAGTCGCACTGAATCCCTGTCCGCTGATGCGAACTAGGTCACCAGGGCCGCCATGACGTGGCGAAAAATCAAAAATGGCAAGATCGCCCTGCTGAAACCGCTCGATCTTGTTGATATTGCCTAGTTTGTCGTATTGGTAACGCGCGGCCGCGCCCGCATCATTGGTTACGGCAACCAGGCGACCATTGCTGTCGTAGACAAAGGAGGTTGCCAACGCCGCGCAGGTACAGAGCAGCAGCGTGAAGAAAATTATGGCTCGAAAGCCCGGGGGCAATATTCTCGCGACATTCTGAGAACATAAGGACAGCGGCTGACTCAGGAAACCGAGATACCGTCCAAGGCGCAGTCGAACCCCACGTTGCGGAACTTCCATGTCCGTCCTAATCAGTTGATGTGCTGATGCTTCCAACAGCACTCGGGCGCGGACATTGAGTGCGCCACCATGCCTTCCCTTGGCAAATCTCCAACGCGCATAGTAAAGACAGATGCGGATATTTGTGTCAAGCAGTGACATTTTTCGCGCACCTTGCGATACGAGAGAGGTGCCATGGACTGGACGCAGCACCAAATTGCTCAGGTAAGATGGGGCCTGAAGTCAAGGAGGACTCGTCGTGTGGATCATGCGCCACCAGCACCGCCGCCTCACGCTAGGGGGCATCTTAGCGACGACATTGCTTCTGTTCGGATGCACTCCTGAGGCTGCTCCGAGCATGCGAGCGTCGAAGCAGGCGGAGCTTGGGAAAGTTCTTTTTTTCGATAGCACGCTGAGCGTAGATGGACAGGTAAGCTGCGCGACCTGTCACGTCGCTGCAAAATCTTTCACCGATGGACACCCAGTCTCTATTGGTGTTCACGGTAGAAGCGGCACCCGGAATGCCCCCGGACTACCCGAGGTACGACTCTACTCTGAGTTATTTTGGGATGGGCGCGAAAGGAAGCTCGATGTTGCGGTTTTGCAGCCGTTGACGAATCCTAAAGAGATGGGAAATTCAGGCCTTTCTTCTCTTTTACACCAGATCAATACAAAGGACCGCTACAAGTCACTTGTGCAGGAAAGCTTCGGCGTCGCGTCATTGAACGATAAGCGTCTTGGCACTGCGATCGCGGCATACCTACGCTCGCTCCCAATGTCCGCCACACGATACGATCTCAGCGTCATTACACCCTCGCTTCTCAATGAGGAAGAAGCCGCTGGCCTTGCCTTGTTCCGCGGCAAGGCCGCATGTGCTGGCTGCCATACACTCGCCGGTACGCCTGCAGCTCTGACAGACCAGCTTTACCATCACACTGGCGTTGGCTTTGAACAGGTCGCGGGCGATGTTGCAGGAATGCTGAAGCGCCTTGACGACGCAAAAAAACAAGGCCAGCCGATCGGCGACGTAGTGCTCTCAGACGCCGATGTTGCCGAGCTTGGGCGATTTGCGGTGACTCGACGCCCCCTGGACCTGGGAGCCTTTCGAACGCCGACGCTTCGCAATGTCGCCCTGACAGCTCCCTATATGCACGACGGGAGCATTGCCACGCTACGGGAAGCAGTCGAGCGTGAAATCTACTACCGGAGCCTGAGTCGCGGAATGGCCATCAATTTGACTGTCACAGAGCAACAGCAACTGATCGCGTTCCTAGGCACGTTCACGACGGCGGATTCGCAGGCGAACTAGAGACTTCCACTGCTTACATCGAAGCTCCAAATACATCGATGTCTCTCGAAGCAGAAAGTTTTCCGTCAATTCTGATTTCAACCAGGTAGCGCCCAGGATGCCACTCATTGGAGCTCTTTAACTCCACTGCCGCACTCTCACCATTACCTGAAAGTTGACTGTTCGCCGTTCCTGCAACCAGTCCAGTCTTAAGTTCGATTAGCTTCACATCGACCTTGGCCACCTTCGGAGAATTTGAAGGCACCGCTCTAATTTCAACCCTGATCGGTTTGTTTTGCATGAGCGCTTGTTTCGGCTCGACGCTTCCGGCATCTGCAGCTCCGACCTTTACCTCCTGAATCACAACTCCAGCATCTAAGGTTTGAGCCAATTTAGGCTCCTCTTTCCCACAAGCTACAACTAGGGCAGCCAGCGATATTAGCAACAGGAGATTGATCACCTTCATAGGTCTTGCCTGCACATTCGTCCTTGGGCTTCCAGTATGCCATCTCGATGTGGCGTCGGTTACGGTGGCGAGGCGGCCCGGTAAGAGCAAGCAGATCTGATACGCACTTCCTGACAGAAACGGCTGATGCAGCCTTATCTCAGCTTGTCTGCCCCTGTGTCCGTAGACTGTCTAGATAGTCAGCCCACGCCTGCATCATCTTTCGGCGCTCGGTGAGATGAGCCGTGCGGTTGTACGCACGTCCATTGGGATCACGCACGGCATGCGCAAGCTGGTGTTCGATGTAATCGGGGCGGAAGCCAAGCACCTCATCCAGGATCGTACGAGCCATCGCACGAAACCCGTGGACCGTCATCGTCCTGGAGTCGAATCCCATACGCCTCAAGGCAGCATTGATGGTGCTATCGCTCATCGGCCTTCCCTTCCCATGAAGACTAGGGAATACGAACTCACTGCTTCTGGTGACTGGCTGAAGCTCACGAAGGACCTCAACTGCTTGGGAGGCAAGCGGCACAAGGTGGGGAACACCTGTCTTAGTGGCGACGTAACGCCACTCACCAGCTTCAAGATCGATATCTGCCCACTTGGCTGTCCGCAGCTCGCCTGGCCGCGCGAAGACCAGGGGCGCAAGCTTTAGGGCAGCGCGTACAACAGGACTTCCTTCTTACCCCCACAAGGCCCTCAGCAGGGGCGCCACCGCAGCAGGCTCCGTCAGGCTGGCGAAATTCTGCACCTTTGGGGTCTCTAGCGCGCCAAAAAGATCGGCAGCCGGGTCACGCTCAGCCTTGCCTACGGTGATGGCGTATCGAAACACCATGCTGGCAATACCCCGAGCGCGATGAGCTGTCTCAATGGCGCCACGTATTTCTATCTTGCGCAGGACAGCAAGAAGCTCCGGCGCAGATATCTCAGCGATAGGCCTATGCCCTAGATAGGGGTTGAGGTCCTTTTCGACGATCCTGCCATTGCGCTTCATCGTCAGGGCGGAGTTCTTTTTGCCATGCAGGTTCAGGAGCTCTGCAGCGACAGCTGCAAAGCTGAGCTGAGACCGATCAACGCGAACCAGCCTGTCGACCTTTCTCTTCTCAGCTGGGTCGATGCCTGATCGAAGGATTTTCCGTGCCTCCAAATGCTGTGTTCGCGCCTCCGCCAGGCTGACCTCTGGGTAGACCCCCAGCGCTAAGCGCTTCTCCCTACCGCCGAATCGATACTTCCATCGCCAGAGCTTGGCACCCTTCGGCGAGATCTCGACGTATAAGCCGCCGCCGTTGAACAGTCTCACAGGCTTGGTGGCCGGCTTTGCACTACGTACTGCTGCGTCACTTAGGGGCATGGGGGCATCCATATCCGTGCTGGGGGGCTGGTGCCCCCATCTATGCCCCCGATCGGCCTGGATTTCAATGGATCAGGGTGGACCTTGCAGGACCTGCATACAACAAAAAACCCCTGATTTCTCAGGGGTTTTGGACTTTCTTGGATGTCCCTGGAGGGACCATCTGGTGCGCCCGGAGGGATTCGAACCCCCGACCAATGGCTTCGGAAGCCACTACTCTATCCGGCTGAGCTACGAGCGCCTGGCCGCGCATTATGCCAGAACAGCCGCCGCCCGCGGGAAACCCCGCCGCGCAGGCTGCCGAGCGACTGGAGCATCCCGGTGTTGCCCCAACCTCGGCGTTGCCCGACTTGGGCGGTCCTTGAGGTCTGCCGCCTGCTGTGGTCACGGCTGCCCCATGAGCAACTGCCGCTACGGCACGCGCTGACAACGAGGTCACTGCAGCAAGCATCGGCTCGCATAGCGCGACCACCAACCGGCGCATGACCGCATCCAAGCCGCGCTGCTACCCTTTGCGACATGAGCAAGCATGGTTTCGAACACGTGCCCGTGGCACCCGCGCTAACCTGGCAGCAGCGGTTGGGGCAGTACTGGAAGTTGATCCGCGGCGATCGCCCGATCGGCAGCCTGTTATTGCTGTGGCCCACGTGGTGGGCATTGTGGCTGGCCGCCGACGGCATGCCGCCGCTGTGGACGTTGTGCGTATTCACCGCCGGGGTCTGGCTGACCCGCTCGGCCGGCTGTGTGATCAACGACTACGCCGACCGCTGGCTGGACCCGCACGTGGAGCGCACCAAGTCGCGTCCACTGGCCACCGGTGCGGTGTCCGGGCAAGAGGCGCTATGGGTCTTCGTGGTGCTGATGCTGGTGGCGTTCGCGCTGGTGCTCACCCTCAACTGGTTGACCGTGGCGCTGAGCGTGCCGGGCGTGTTTTTGGCCGCCAGCTACCCCTATCTCAAGCGCCACACCCACCTGCCTCAGGTCTATCTGGGCATGGCCTTCGGCTGGGGCATCCCAATGGCCTTCGCGGCGGTGCAGGGCAGCGTGCCATGGCTGGCCTGGCTGCTGTACGCAGCCAATATCCTGTGGGCCACCGCCTACGACACCTGGTACGCCATGGTCGACCGCGAGGACGACATCCGCATGGGCAGCAAGTCCACCGCCATCCTGTTCGGCAAGTTCGATCTGGTTGCACAAGGCGTGCTGTATGTATTGATGTGCGTAGCCCTGGTACTGGTGGGCCTGCGTGCCGGTCTCACCATCGCCTACTGGGCCGGGCTGGGCATCGCGGCGCTGCTGGTGGCCTACGAATTCCGCATCGCCCGCCATCGCGAACGCGGCCCCTGCTTCCGCGCCTTCCTGCACAACAACTGGGTAGGCCTGGCGATCTTCGTCGGCATCGCCGCGGCGCTGGCATCGCACTAACGCGAAGATGGGCAATCGCGTCGGGGATAGGCCCCGCTCCTTGCGGGGCGGGAAGCCACCGCACGCGCGCCACTGGCGCGCGTGCGGTGGAGCGCCCGCGTCGCAAATGCGGGCTGGGGCGTGGAGCGGAGATTCGGCTGAGAGTACGGCTTGGCACCACTGCCAGGTGCCGGCTTCGGTGGGGGGCGACAGCGGGGCCGGGAATCGGCTACTCGGCTCGGTCAGACATCCTGTCTGACTCGCCGCCGCGACACATCCCTGTGCCGCTCTCCGCCAATCCCCGGCCCCGCTGTCGCCTCGGCACGTCGTTGTCATGGCCTAGGTAGGGCTCGCAACTTGATGACCCGTCGCCGTCAAACTTGCATCCAGGGGACAATGGGTACGGGCGAAGCCTCACGATGCAGGCCACAACGCCAAGCCATCAAGCCTCACGGCACACGCGCACATACCCACGCATCCACCCGTTGCACGCCTGCGCGGCGCAACGCCTGCGCGGCCGCGTGCAGCGTGGCACCTGTCGTCATCACGTCGTCCACCAACGCCACATGCGCTGGCAACACGCCACGCGCCACGAACGCATCGCGCACATTGCGTTGGCGTTCGTCCGCATCCAGCTCCGATTGCGGTGCGGTCGCCCGCACGCGGCGCAATAACGGCAGGCAGGGCAACCGCAGCGCGCGGCCAATCGGTTTGGCCAGCTCCAACGCCTGGTCGTAACCGCGCTGGCGCAGACGCTGCCGATGCAGGCTCACCGGCAGCAGCGCCTGTGGGCGCGGCAAGTCTGCACAGCGTTTGGCCATCAACTCGCTGAGCAAGCGCCCGGCCGGTAGATCCTGATGAAACTTGAAACGCCGCAGCAAGCCATCCACCGGCCAGCGATAGGTGAAGCACGCATGCACGCGCTGCAGCGGCGGCGGGTGCTGCAGGCAGTGTCCGCATCGCAGCGCTCCATCGGAAACATATAACTGCGTCGCGCAACACAGGCAGGCGTGGCCGTGATCGGGCAGGGCGGCGCGGCATGCCGGGCACAGATCGCAATCGGCAGTGCCGGCCTCTGCACAGACCAGGCACACGCTCGGCAGCAGCAGCCGCAACACCCGTTGCGGCCACCTGTAAACCGAGCGCACCCCATCGAAGTTGACAGCCTCTTGCATGCTCACCAGACTGCCTGCCTTCCAAGCCGCTGACTGTCAGGAAACCCCGATGTCTGTTGTCGTACGCCATGACTGGGATCGCAACGAGCTGCAGGCGCTGTTCGATCTGCCGTTTCCGGAACTGCTGCACCGCGCCGCCAGCGTGCATCGCGAACACTTCGATCCGGCGGAAGTGCAGGTCTCCACGCTGCTGTCGGTCAAGACCGGCGGCTGCCCGGAAGACTGCGCGTACTGCCCGCAGGCGCAGCGCTACGACACCGGCGTGACCGCGCAGAAGCTGATGGAGACCGAAGAGGTCGTCGCCAAGGCGCGCGAGGCCAAGGCCGCCGGCGCCTCGCGCTTCTGCATGGGCGCAGCCTGGCGCTCGCCCAAGGAGCGCGACATCCCCAAGGTCGCGGCGATGATCCGCGAGGTCAAGGCGATGGGCCTGGAAACCTGCGCCACGCTCGGCATGCTCGACGCCGGCCAGGCGCGCGCGCTCAAGGAGGCCGGGCTGGACTACTACAACCACAATCTGGACACCGCGCCGGATTACTACGATTCCATCATCCACACCCGCCAATACCAGGACCGCCTGAACACGCTGGAGCACGTGCGGGATGTGGGCCTGAAGACCTGCTGCGGCGGCATCGTGGGCATGGGCGAAACCCGCGAGCACCGCATCGGCCTGCTGCTGGCGCTGGCCACGCTGCCGTCGCATCCGGATTCGGTACCGATCAACCAGCTGGTGCAGGTCGCCGGCACGCCGCTGCATGGTACCCAGCAACTGGACCCGTTCGAGTTCGTGCGCATGATCGCGGTCGCCCGCATCGCCATGCCCAAGTCGATGGTGCGCCTGTCTGCAGGCCGCGAAGCGATGAGCGACGAACTGCAGGCGCTGTGTTTCCTGGCCGGTGCCAATTCGATCTTCTACGGCGAAAAACTGCTGACCACCGGCAACCCGGATACCGAACGCGACCAGGCCCTGTTCCAGCGCCTGGGCCTGCGCCCGATGCAGATCACCGTCGACGCCGCCGACCACGACCACCCCGGCACCGTGCATGCGGACATCACCCGCGACGCGGCCTGCGAACACGCCGCGTAACCGCAGCTCCACCCAGCCGGCACCGATCGTCGGTACCGGCTGGGCGCGTTGCGCCGGGCACGCTACGCTAGCGGCCCTTCCCGCCGTTGAACGACTCCATGGCTCGCCCCGATCTGCACGAACGGATTTCGTCGCTGCGCAAGTTGCGTGTGGCCCAGGAGCGGGTGCGGGTGCGCCGCCAGGTGGGCCGCCGCGATGGTGTGCGGCTGGAAATCGATGGCCGCTGGCTGACCGGTTTCTGCTCCAACGATTATCTGGGCCTGTCGCAGCAGTTCGAAGTGGTCGCCGCGTTGCAGGACGCCGCCGCGCGCGATGGTGCCGGCGCCACCGCCTCGCATCTGATCTGCGGCCACCACACCGCGCACGAAACGCTCGAACGCGAGATCGCCGACTGGCTCGGCTATCCCTCGGCGCTGTTGTTCGGCAGCGGCTTCATCGGCAATCTGGCGGTACAGCAGGCCTTGCTCAGCGAAGAGGACGATGTCTGCGTGCAGGACCGGCTCAATCACGCCAGCCTGCTCGATGCCACCCGCCTGGCCGGCTGCCGGCTGCGGCGGTATCCGCATCTGGATGTGGAAGGTGCGATGCGTCAGCTCAAGGGCGCACCCGAGGGCGCGGCGATGCTGGCCAGCGACGGCGTTTTCAGCATGGATGGCGACGTTGCGCCGCTGCGTGCATTGAGTCTGGTCGCGCGCATGCAGGAAGCGCTGTTCTACGTCGACGATGCGCATGGCGTGGGCGTGCTCGGCCCGCAAGGGCGCGGTTGCGTTGCCGATGCGGGGCTCGGCGTGGCCGAAGTGCCGCTGCAGTTGGTGACCCTGGGCAAGGCGCTCGGTGGCTATGGCGCGGTCGTCGTTGGCGACGAAGCGCTGGTGCGCCATCTGGCCGAAACCGCGCGCCCTTACATCTACACCACCGCATTGCCGCCGGCACAGGTCGCCGCGACCCTGGCGGCCGTGCGCCTGGCGCGGCGCGACGATTGGCGGCGTGCGCGGCTGACCGAATTGATCGGCAGTTTTCGCGATGGCGCACGCCGGTATGGCTTCGAACTGATGGCCTCGGACACCCCCATCCAGCCCTTGCTGTGCGGCGAAGAAGCCACGGTGATGGCGATGTCTGCTGCGCTGGAACAGGCCGGCTTTCTGATCGGCGCGATCCGCCCGCCCACCGTGCCCGAAGGCAAGGCGCGCTTGCGCATCACCTTATCTGCATTGCACACGCCGCAACAGGTGCAGGCGTTGATCGAAGCCCTGGTACAGGCGCGCGATGTGGTGAGCCGGCAACCGCTGCGCGCCTCCGCCTGAGGGCGGCGATCGAAACGACTACGCAACCGCCGGGCAGCGCAGCCGGTACGCGGGGTGACATGGACCACCCGGCCACTGCAGTGCCGAGCGCGCAGTCCACGCCCAGCTGACACTTGCTGGATCAGTGGCGCTGGCGCGGTCATGGTCATGCGAGCACGCAACGGAACTGGCTCGAATCCCAGGGTCAACGCGCCACGCGCAAGCGGCACGCACCGACTCAAGACTCACCGCCGCTTCCGCGCGGATCTGTGTACGCCGATCCGTGCCGATCGGCGACAATGCACGCATGCATATCGAAGTCATCGGCCACGGGCCTGCGCTGGTTCTTCTGCACGGCTGGGCGCTGCACGGCGGCGTGTTTGCACCGCTGGTGGAGCGGCTGGCGCCGCACCATCAACTGCATCTGGTGGATCTGCCCGGGCACGGTTTCAGCCGCGACGACAGCACGCCGCTGGCGCTGCCGTACGTGGTCGCCGCGATCGCTGCGGCCACACCGCCGGCAGTGTGGATCGGCTGGTCGTTGGGCAGCTTGTTCGCGCTGCATGCCGCCGCCACCCAACCGCAGGTACGCGGGCTGGCGATGATCGCTGCCACGCCGCGGTTCGTGCGTGGCAACGATTGGCCGGAGGCGGTCGAACGCGAGGTGTTCGTGCAATTCGGCCAGGACTTGTCGCGCGATTATCGCGGCACCCTGGAGCGCTTTCTGGCGCTGGACACGCTGGGCTCGGCGCATGCCCGCGCCGAGCTGCGCAGCCTGCGCGAGACGCTGGTTGCGCGCGGCGAACCGGCCGCCGACGCCCTGCAACAAGGCCTGAGCCTGCTGGAACGCACCGACCTGCGCCGCGCGCTGCCGCACTTGGCCCGCCCCAGCCTGTGGATTGCCGGCCAACGCGATCGCCTGGTTCCGGCAGCCGGCATGCACGCAGCCGCGGCGCTGGCCCCGCACGCGCAGGCACTCACCATCGCCGGCGGCGGACACGCGCCATTTCTCGGCCACGCCGATCAGGTCGCCGAGGCGCTGCAACGCTTCGTTGCGTCCGTACCGTGAGCGGATCGCCGATCATGCCAACTCACTGATCGAGGAGCAGCGCATGGACTTGGGAATCGCCGGACGCTGGGCGTTGGTATGCGCCGCCAGTAAGGGTCTCGGATTGGGCTGCGCACGCGCGTTGGCCAGCGAAGGCGTCAACGTGGTGATCGTCGCGCGCGGCCGCGATGCATTGGAGCGGTCCGCCCATGCGCTGCGCGCGCTGCCGGGTGCCGGCGAGGTGCGCAGCGTGGTGGCCGATATCGCCACCCCGCAAGGACGCACCGATGCGCTTGCCGCCTGCCCGCAGGTCGACATCCTGATCAACAACGCCGGCGGCCCGCCGCCCGGCGATTTCCGGCAGTGGGAACGCGACGATTGGCTGCGCGCACTGGATGCCAACATGCTGGCGCCGATCGAACTGATCCGCGCCAGCCTCGATGCGATGCGCGCACGGCGCTTCGGCCGCATCGTCAACATCACCTCCAGCGCGGTGAAGGCGCCGATCGACATCCTCGGCCTGTCCAACGGCGCGCGTGCCGGCCTGACCGGCTTCGTCGCCGGGCTGGCGCGCAGCACGGTCGCCGACAACGTCACCATCAACAATCTGCTGCCCGGCCAGTTCGCCACCGACCGGCTGCGCGGCAACTTCGCCGCGATCGCGCAACAGCAAGGCGGCACCGCCGAGGACGTCGCCGAACGCAAGCGTGCGGGCATTCCGGCCGGGCGCTTCGGCGAGCCGGACGAATTCGGCACTGCCTGCGCATTCCTGTGCAGCGCACAGGCCGGCTACATCACCGGGCAGAACCTGCTGATCGACGGCGGCAGCTATCCCGGCACGTTCTAGCCAAATCGCATCGCCTCAGGCGAGCTGTGACACATCGCATGGCGGCTTGCATACCCCACACCCTGCAGCGCATCTTCGGTCCACGTCGCGCGAACGCAGCGAACGGCAGGCGGGCACGGATCAAATGCTCACAGCGGCGGGCGTGCAGCGAGGCAGCGAGATACCGATTCCGTGCGTCAAGGCACCGCGCCTTGCAGTCAACGCGGCGATCCTACCGCTGTCTGATGTCTGCTTGGCAAGACACAGTGCACATCGCTCGAGCCTCCAGCCCCGGCCAACGCCGTCTGACCACCTGCGCAGCGCCCAGCCCGAATGCCCTCTCGCACAACACATCGATTCCCTCCGCCGCGCGCAGCGGCGACAATAGCGACGCAATGAACAGTACTTTCGACCCCCGCCACGTCCGGCGCGCCTTTGCGCGTGCCGCCAGCAGCTATGCCGCCGCCGCCGCGCTGCAGCGCGAAGCGGAAACGCGCCTGCTCGAATCGCTCGACTACTTTGACGACCAGCTGCCCAAGGTGGTGCTGGATGTCGGCGCCGGCCCCGGCCATGCCAGCGGCGCGATCAAGAAACGCTGGCCCAAGGCCCAGGTGATCGCCCTCGATCAGGCCATGCCGATGCTGCGCCAGGCGCGCAAGGCCGCGGGCTGGTGGAAACCGTTCGCACAGGTCTGCGCCGATGCGCGCGCCTTGCCTATGGCCGACGGCAGCGTGGATGTGATCTTCAGCAATCTGTGCCTGCAATGGGTGGAAGACCTGCCGGCGGTGTTCGCCGGCTTCCGCCGCGCGCTGCGACCGGGCGGGCTGTTGCTGTGCTCCACCTTCGGCCCGGAGACGCTGATCGAACTGCGCGAAGCCTTCGCCCAGGCCGACCCGGCCCCGCACGTCAGCCGGTTTCCGCCGATCGCGCAGTTCGGCGATGCCCTGCTGATGTCCGGCTTCCGCGACCCGGTGCTGGACCGCGACCTGTTTACGCTGACCTACACCGACCTGCCCGCCTTGATGCGCGAACTGCGGGCGATGGGCGCCACCAACGCGCTCAGCGATCGCCGCGCCACCCTGACCGGACGCGGTCGCTTCGCCGCCGCCAGCGCCGCGTACGAGCCGTTACGGCGGCCCGACGGCACCTTGCCCAGTTCCTGGGAAGTGATCTACGCGCACGCCTGGGCGCCGGCACCGGGCGCGCCCATTCGCGAACAAGGGCACGACATTGCCAGCGTACCGTTGGCCTCGATCCCGATCCGCCGCCGCATCGACTGAGCAGCGGTACAGATCGCTGGCCGCAATGCACCTGCGGCCGGTGAGACACACAATCTTGGGCCGATGCCAATGCCGACCTGTCAGGCTCGGCGGCGACACCCGGTAGAATTCAGTCGTTAACGGCCGCATGTTCCTGTGACGGCTCACCTTGTTCAACGCCTCAACCAGCAGAGTGGCTGACAAAACGTGGCAAGCAGTCGTCGGTGCGTGCAGACGGCGCGGAGGAACCGGTGTGTGCGTGCAAGTACATGCAGGTTCCGAGCACCGGCAGCGCCCGCCCGGCCACTGCACCATCGTTTTGATCCCGCTCTTGCGTTTGCGGCCCCCGCTCCCTAATTGGCCTTCTCCATGTTGAAGTGGCTCATCATCGCGCTGTTCATCGCATCGGCGCTGTACATCCATTACCGCGGTCGCGTGCGGCACCGGCTCAGCCGGCAGTTGCTGGACCATTCCACCTTCATGGCACCGATCAACACGCTGATGTATCTGTGTTCGCGGGTGCCGACCACCCCATTCATCGATCCCGGCAAGGAATTTCCGGAACTGGCCCCGTTGCGCGCCAACTGGTCGCTGATCCGCGACGAAGCGGTGGCCCTGCAGCAGATGCAGAAGATCCGCGCGGCCGACGGCTACACCGACATCGGCTTCAACTCGTTTTTTCGCCGCGGCTGGAAGCGCTTCTATCTGAAGTGGTACGGCACCGCGCACCCGTCGGCGTCCGAACTGTGCCCGCTGACCACCGCGTTGCTGAAGTCCATCCCCACGGTGAAGGCGGCGATGTTCGCCGAGTTGCCGCCGGGCAGCGAACTGCGCCCGCACCGCGATCCGTTCGCCGGGTCCATGCGTCTGCATCTGGGCCTGGCCACGCCCAACGACGACCGCTGCTTCATCGACGTCGACGGCCAGCGTCACAGCTGGCGCGATGGTGAATGGACGATGTTCGACGAAACCTACATCCACTACGCGCGCAACGACACCGATCAGGACCGCATCATCCTGTTCTGCGATATCGAGCGCCCGATGCGCTGGCGCTGGGCGGCGGCGGTGAACCGCTTCGTCGGCCGCAGCCTGCTCTCGGCCGGCGCCTCGCCCAATCAGGAAGGCGACAAGACCGGCGGCATCAACCGCGTGTTCCGCTATTTCTACGCCGGCCGCCTGAAGGCCAAGGCCTTGAAGGAACGCAACAACCCGCTGTACCAGATCCTCAAGTGGGGCATCTTCGTGCTGGTAGTGGTCGGCATCGTGTTGCTGTAATCCCGGACCACCCGCGCAGGAGCGCGCTTGCGCGCGATGAAGCGTTACCGAGAAAGCCTTATCGCGCGCAAGCGCGCTCCTACATAGGGATAGGTCCGGCCGCAATACCGCACCAACCACGTAGGAGCGCACCCGGGCGCGACCAAGCATTCCCGGTAGCGCCTCATCGCGCCCAGGTGCGCTCCTACGCAGGTCTAGCCCGTGCCGGCCATGCAATCAGCGCGAGACCTGCGCGATCCATTCCTGCAGGTTGTAGTAGTTGGTGACGCGGGTGATCTTGCCGTCGCGCACATCGAAGAACGCACCACCCGGCAATACGTAGGTCTGCCCGTTGGCCTCCGGCAGGCCCTCGTCGGTGGTGTGGTAGACCCCGTGCACCACGTACTCGGCGCCAACCCGGGTGCCGTCGTCACTGGCGGTGATCACGATGTCGCGCAACTGCTCGCGGTAACTGTCGTTCATGCGTTGCAGGAAGGCAGCGAATTCCGCCCGGCCGATCTCGCGCGGCCCCTGATTGAGGTCATGCGCCACATCGTCGGCCAGGAACGCCAACATGGCGTCCCACTCGCCGCGGTTGAATGCTTCGTAGTAGGCCTGGACCAGGCCGGTGGCGCGTTGCCGATTGCTCTCGCTCATGCTCGAACCTGCCGCTGGGAAAGCCGCATCATAGAGCGCGTCTTGCACTGCAACGTCATCGCACGCTGCAGACCCGGCATCAGGCGCCCTGCACCACCAGGTCGCGGTGGAAGTAATAGACCTCCTGCAGCAGAAAGCGCCAGCTGGTGTGGAAGCTGCGAAAGCGCGTGCTGGGGGTGGAGGAGGCCAGCGCATCCACGCCCAGCTCCTGGCTCAGCCGCAGCGCGCGCGCCATGTGCAGCGGGTCGCTGACGATGATGGCCCGATGCATGCCGTGGCGCTCCATCAGCGCGCGCGCCTGCTGCAGGTTCTGCCGGGTGGTGCGTGATTCGGTTTCGATCACGATCGCTTCCGGCGGAATGCCGTGACGCAGCGCATAGCGCCGCGCGACCTGCGACTCGGCAAAGCGTGCGCCATTGCCGAAGCCGCCGGTGAACAGCAGCCGCGGCGCATACCCCTGCGCGTACAGATCCAGCGCATGCCGGATGCGTTCTTCGAACACCGGCGAAGGCCGCGCGTCGTAGGCGGCCGCGCCCAGCACGATGATCACATCGGCCGGCGCGGCCTGGTCGCGGTCGCCGATCCACACGATCCAGCCCGCCACGCCCACCAGCCAGATCGCCGCCAGCATGCATAACCGCCAGCCCCAGCCCCACAGGCCGAGCCCGCGCGAGCGCCTGCTCACGCCGCAGCCCATGGCAGCGCGTCCAGATCGATATTGCCGCCGGACAGGATCAGCCCGACCCGGCGCCCGGCAAAGCGCGCCGGCTCGGCCAGCACCGCCGCCAGCGCAATCGCCGAGGACGGCTCCACGACTTGTTTGAGCACCTGCCAGATCAGCCGCATCGCCTGCACCACCGCGGCATCGTCCACAGTGATCACCTGCGCGCCGGCCGCCTGCAACAGCGCGAAATTGGGCGCGCCCAGGGTGCCGCGCAAGCCGTCGCAAATGGTGTCGGGGACAAAATCGACCAGGCGCTCGCCTGCCGCCAGCGAGCGCGCGGTGTCGGCCGCGCCGCTGGGCTCGGCCAGCACCAGTGCGCAACCCGGCGCGGCCTGCAGCGCCAAGGCCGCACCGGCAGCCAGCCCGCCGCCGCCGACCGGCGCCACCAGCACGTCCAGCCCGCCGCTCTGGTGCAACAGCTCCAGCGTGGCGGTGCCCTGTCCGGCAATCACGGCCGGGTCGGTATAGGGATGGACCAGCGTCGCGCCGCTGCTGGCCTGCACTTCCGCGCACAGCTGCTCGCGCGCGGCGATGGTCGGTGCGCAGCGCCATAACGTGGCGCCGTGACGGGAGATATTGGCCAACTTGGCGGCCACCGCACCCTCCGGCACCACTACATGGCAACCGATGCCACGGGTACGCGCGGCCAGCGCCAAGGCGGCGCCGTGGTTGCCGGACGAATGCGTGACCACGCCACGCGCGGCCAGCTCCTCGGGCAACGACCACACCGCATTGCAGGCGCCACGGAACTTGAACGCACCGCTGCGCTGCAGGTGTTCGGCCTTGAAGAACAGCTGCGCGCCGCAGAGCGCATCCAGGCTGTGCGAAGTCAGCAACGGTGTCGGCGCGCACTGCGGCGCGATGCGCGCAGCGGCTTGCAGGACGTCGGAATGGGCAAGAGAAACCGTCTCGATCATGCCCGCAAGATTAACGTATCCCCCACTCTTCACGGTTGCGCGCACAATTCCCGCGCATGCTGGATCGATGAAAAAGCGCCACATAGCGACACAGTTAAGGACCGATTCAATGCATCGGTTCGAAAGTGGCACCATGGTTGCAGGAGGGCACCATCCATGAAATTCCGTCTGATCTTCGTCGCCGGGCTACTGGCTCTGAGCGGCTGCGCGACTTACGACTACACCGGCGGTGGGTCGGGCGGCTATTACCGTGGCGCTCCGGCCGTGCAGTATCGCTACCCGCCTGGTTACTCGCCGTATTTCTACGGCAATCCGTACGGCAACCCCTATGGCGCCGGTTCGATCGGGTTGTACGACTACCCGGTGTATCCGGTCTATCGCGGCGGTGGTGGCTACTACTACCGGCAGAACGATCGGCGCCCACAATACCGACCGCCGCGCCCGAACGGCTCGTACCACAATGGCCCGCGCCCGAACGGTCCCCGCCCCAATGGCCCACGTCCGCAGCAGCCCAATCGTCCACCGGCAACCGGCGCTCCGCCGTCGCGGCCGCCGGCACGCATCGGTGCGCCGCCACGGGTGATCCGGCAGATTCAGCAGCAGACCGCACCCCGCAATACCCGTGAGCAGATCCCCTGAATTGCTGACTGCGACGCGGCCCACAAATGGATAGATTGGGGGCTTGCGTTCAGCCGGCACTTGGTTGCAAGCTAGGTGCTCTATGTGACCCGCCACGTCATTTTTTGACCTGACTCGCCGCACTGACTGCCTTATGTCGATGTCCGACAGGGAAATCTGGATCCCCCCTGTTCCGGCCCTGTCGGATATCGGCGCCTTCAACGCATAAAGCCCCGGCATGCCGGGGCTTTATGCGTTTGTCCTTGCTTGACCTGGCAGCGCCTGACCGCATCAGCTTGGCAGAGCGCATCGGCAGCGGCGCCAACCGCAGAAAAAAATAAGGGTCGGCAGTCCCCCGACTACCGACCCTTACGCTACCCCATCGCACGCGCGGCTGGCCCCTGTTCCAATTCCAGCCTTGCGCCCATGTCGCAATGCCACGACGGGTGCAGTAGGGATATCCGCACGGAACATGCCAACTTGAGTGCCATTGTTCGAAAATGTGATTCACATCACATTTTTATCGATTGAGTGACCTCAAGCGCCCTTCCGCCGATAATTCCGCGGCCGCTTGTCTTCCTTCCGCTTCCCAGTCCACGCCATGTCCGACTCCTTTTATCGCTACGACGTCATCGTGATCGGCGGCGGCCATGCCGGCACCGAGGCCGCGCTGGCTGCCGCGCGCGCCGGTGCCCGCACCTTGCTGCTGACCCACAACATCGAGACGGTGGGCGCGATGAGCTGCAACCCGGCCATCGGCGGGATCGGCAAGGGCCACCTGGTCAAGGAGATCGATGCGCTGGGCGGGGCGATGGCACGCGCGGCGGATCTGGCCGGCATCCAGTGGCGCACGCTCAATGCCTCCAAGGGGCCGGCGGTGCGCGCCACCCGCTGCCAGGCCGACCGCACCCTCTACCGTAACGCGATCCGCTGCATCGTCGAGGCACAGCCCAACCTGACGGTGTTCCAGGCGGCGGTAGACGATCTGCTCATCCACAACGGCGCCACCGAAGCCGACAGCGTGCGCGGGGTGATCACCCAGACCGGGCTGCGCTTCGAAGCGCCCGCAGTGGTGCTCACGGCCGGTACCTTCCTGGCCGGCAAGATCCATGTCGGCGAAACCCAGTACGCGGCCGGGCGCATGGGCGACCCGCCGGCCACCACGCTGGCCGCGCGCCTGCGCGAGCGGCCGTTTTCGATCGACCGGCTCAAGACCGGCACCCCGCCGCGCATCGACGGGCGCACGCTCGACTACGGCGTCATGCAGGAACAGCCGGGCGACGATCCGTTGCCGGTGATGTCGTTCATGGGCCAGCGCAGCGATCACCCGCGCCAGGTCAGCTGCTGGATCACTCACACCACCGAACAGACCCACGCCATCATCCGCAGCGCGTTGCATCGCTCGCCGCTGTATTCGGGGCAGATCGAAGGCATCGGCCCGCGTTACTGCCCCTCGATCGAAGACAAGGTGGTGCGCTTCGCCGAGAAGACCAGCCACCAGATCTTCGTCGAGCCCGAAGGCCTGGAGGTCACCGAGATCTATCCCAACGGCATCTCCACTTCGCTGCCGTTCGATGTGCAGCTGGCGCTGGTGCGCTCGATCCATGGGTTTGCGCAGGCGCATATCACCCGCCCCGGCTATGCGATCGAGTACGACTTCTTCGACCCGCGCGGGCTCAAGGCCTCGCTGGAAACCAAGGCGGTGGGCGGGCTGTTCTTCGCCGGGCAGATCAACGGCACCACCGGTTATGAAGAGGCCGCCGCACAGGGCCTGCTGGCCGGGCTCAATGCCGCGCGCCATGTGCAGGGATTACCGGCGTGGTCGCCGCGTCGCGATGAGGCGTACCTGGGCGTGCTGGTGGACGATCTGATCACCCACGGCACCACCGAGCCGTATCGCATGTTCACCAGCCGCGCCGAATACCGGCTGCAGCTGCGCGAAGACAATGCCGATGCGCGCCTGACCGGTGTGGGCCGTGCGATGGGCCTGGTCGACGATGCGCGCTGGGCGCGGTTTTCCGCCAAGCAGGAAGCGGTGCAACGCGAAAGCGCGCGCTTGTCCGCGCTATGGGCGACCCCGGGCAATGCGCTGGGCCGCGAAGTAGCCCAGACCCTGGGCGTGGCGGTGAGCCGCGAGACCAACGTACTGGATCTGATCAAGCGCCCCGAACTCAATTACGCCGCGCTGATGCGCGTGCCGACGCTGGGGCCGGGCGTGGAGGATGCGCAGGTGGCCGAGCAGGTCGAGATCAGCGTCAAATACGCCGGCTATCTGGACCGCCAACGCGACGACATCGCGCGTCAGCAACGCCACGAAACCACGCCGATTCCAGAAGGGTTCGATTATGCCGGCGTGCGTGGCCTGTCGATCGAAGTGCAACAAAAACTCGAACGCGTGCGCCCGCAAAGTATCGGCCAGGCCCAGCGTATTGCCGGCATGACGCCGGCGGCGATCTCGCTGCTGCTGGTGCATCTGGAACGCGCGCGGCGTAGCCAGGTGGCGTAAGGGGCTTGTGGTCAGTTAATCGATTACGTCGCCGCCCGGCAAGCACGTCGTCCGACGGATTCCACGATGACGTCGGTCATCCATCGCGCTGCCACTCGGTCGCCAGCGAAGCGCTCGCGTACAGCTAGATCAATCAACCAGCCGTCGCTGGTCCCACAACCACCGACAACAGTCGGTGATGCCTGCGCGCGTGCCGGCGTGGGACCTTATGCGGCAGGGACGCCGCATAAGCGCCTACAGGGACGTACTTGCGGCGTGTCCCACGCCGGTACGCGTGCAAGCACCCTCGGTGGACAAATGCGCGAAACGTTGCCAACAGATGTCAGCATGCGATGCCATGTCGCCACGTGCGAAGCCACCGGTACGCGCAGGCTTGCCGCTCGTCCGGCGGACTCTAGCGGCACAGGGGAAGTTGCTATGCTCGATCAACTATGACGACTTTCTCATCCATGAACAGATCGAGTGCGATGTTGAAGGCAACTGTGCGCAGTGCCTGTCTGCTTTCAGTGCTGATGCTGGCGAACATCGCGCCGGCGATGGCCACTACCGAAGAAGATGGCCGTTACTGGTTAAGTGTGTATGCCCAGGGCAAGTTGCCGGTCGAAAATCTGTACTGGAGCATGGATATCCATCCGCGCTGGCGCGAGGAAGGCGAGCAATTCGACCAACTGATCCTGCGCCCCGCCGTGTTTTACCGGCTCAATCCCAAAGCCAGTGTCTGGATGGGCTACGACACCATTATCAGCCACCCGGCCGGGCAATCCTCCAACCGCGAAAATCGCTGGTGGGGACAGTTTCAATATCAGTTCGATCCGATCGCCAATATCACCATTACCAGCCGCACGCGTCTGGAGCAACGCCACCGCGAAGGCTTCAGGGATGAAGGTTACCGGGTGCGCCAGATGATCCGGGCCGTGCGCCCCAGTGCGTTGTCGCCGCAATTGTCGTGGGTGGCGTTCAACGAACTGTTCGTCAATCTCGATCAGACCGAGTGGGGGGCGCGACGCGGTCTCGATCAAAACCGCGTATTCGTTGGCATTAACTGGAAGTTCAACGCCATCTCCAATGTCGATGTCGGGTATCTGAATCAGTTCGTCAACACACCTGCAGTGGACCGCGAAAACCACGTGCTGATGACCACCTTCCGCTTCAATTTCTAGTCGCTCGCCCACCGCCCGATGGCGGGCAGCAAACGCTGGCGCAGCACCAGTGCCGCCAGCGCCAACGTCTCATCGGCGGCGCGCAGTACGCCGCCCATGTTGATGAAACCGTGGATCATGCCGGGAAAGCTGTGCAAGGTGACTTCCACCCCGGCGCCACGCAGACGCTCGGCATAGGCGCGTCCTTCGTCGCAAAGCATGTCGCGATCGCCCACCACGATCAGTGCGGGCGCAACGCCGGCCACATCCGGCACCAGCATCGGCGAGACGCGCCAGTCCTGTGCAATGGCAGGGTCGGGCAACAGATGTCGATTGAAAAAGCGCACCGCATCTGCGGTGAGCGGCGGCAGGCTGGCATTGTGCGATCGCGACGGGTACACGCCCGTGTCCTCGCGTGCATCGGTGAGCGGATACACCAACACCTGGCAGCGCAGCGCGATCCCGGTGTCGCGCGCGGCCAGCGCTGCAACTGCGGCCATGGCGCCGCCGATGCTGTCGCCGGCTATGGCCAGGCGCTGCACATCGGCACCAACCGCATCGGGCTGGGCCACCAGCCACTGCAGGGTGGCAATCACGTCTTCCACGCCGGCCGGTGCGGGGTGTTCCGGCGCCAGACGATAGTCGACCGCCAGCAGCTGACAGCCGGCACGCGCGGCCAGTTGCCGGCAGACGTCGTCATGGGAGTCCAGATCGCCCACCACACCGCCGCCGCCGTGCACGAACAGGCAGGTCGGGGCGGGGCCTGGGGCAAGATCGGATGGGCGATACACCCGCAACGGCACCGGGCCGGCAGCGGTGTCGGCACGCAGATCGCGCACCTGCGCCATCTCCACGCGCGGGAAGCCGAGCTGCGCGCCGAGTGCACGCATCATCGCGCGCGCACCTTCGATCGGCAGGGTGTCCATGGCCGGTTGACCGGATTGTTGAAGCTGGGCAAACAGGCGCACGACATCAGGATCAAACGACATGACAGACCCTCCAGGAGACGAGGAGCGAGCCTGCCAGATACTTATGATCAATCACCATTAAATTGCATAAATAATTTCAATGGCATTGCCTGATGCACGCCGCAGCGCTGCAAAACCCTTGGCTGGCCTTGCATGTGGCGGCAGGGGCGGTACCCGGCGGGCTTGTGCAACAGTTACGCAGTCAGCGTCAGTTGGTTTTTTTGCTGCGCCGCATCGCGTCTGCACGCGCTGGCATCGATGCGCTCAGCGCGCACCGATACGTTGCCCATGAACAGTGCACGCTGGCAGCGCGCCATGTGCGCCGTTGCCAGTGTCGCGCCGCGTAGGGCGCGACAGCCGCTGGCTAATCTTCGTCTTCCGCAGCTGCCTCGCGGCCTTGCTGACGAATGAGATTTTCCTGGCGTGCGTCTTCGATCGAGGCACGGATGGCGCGTACGTCGGCGCGGTGGGTGTCGAACTTGAAGCGTCCGGTCAGCACGCTGTCCGGGCGCAGCTCGCCCTTTTCGAACAGCGCCCACATCTCTTCGCCGTAGTAGGTTTCCAGCAACTCCGGCGCGAAGCGGCCGAGGCAATCGCGCAGGTTGTGCACGTCGCGCAGCAGCATGTCGCGCGCGGCATTGTTGCCGGCGGCGCTGACCACCTGCGGGAAGTCGATCAACACCGGGCCCTCGGGCGAGACCAGCACGTTGTATTCGGACAGATCGCCGTGCACCAGGCCCAGCGACAGCATCTTGACCACATCGCCGATCAGGCTGGTGTGGAACACGCGCGCCTGCTCCGGTTCCAGCTCCACTTCGCCCAGCCGCGGTGCGCTGTGGCCGGCCTCGTCGGTGACCAGGTCCATCAGCAGCACGCCGTGGAAATAGCCGCGCGGCTTGGGCACATGCACGCTGGCATCCATCAGCTGGTAGAGCACCTCGGCTTCGGTGTTCTTCCACGCGGTCTCGGCTTCGCGGCGGCCGAACTTGGTGGCCTTGCCCATCGCGCGCGCCTGGCGGCTGCCGCGCACCTTGCGGCCTTCCTGGTATTGCACGCGCGCCTGGAAGCTGCGCTGCGCCATGTCCTTGTAGACCTTCGCGCACAGGATGTCGGCGCCTGTGCTGACCACATAGACGGATGCTTCCTTGCCGCTCTTCAGTGGTCGCAACACTTCGTCGATGATGCCGTCGTCGATCAGCGGTTGCAGGCCCTTGGGGGTTTTCATGGACTAAGAGGACCGATCCGGAACAAACCAGCGGCGATTATGCGGCAAGCAGGGTGAAGCGATTACATGTCCAGGCACAAGCTGCGACCGGGGGCATGCATCGGCGTGAGCGCTTACCATGCGCAAACCTGTCCAATCTGCGACCCAATGCCCGAGCCCGCCGCCAGCCGACGCAAACGCCCCACCGCCGTGCCCGCAGTCGGGAGCGAACGCGGCCTGCCGCACGAGTTGATGCAGCAGATCGCCGCCGCCCAGGGCGACCCGGACTTCATGACCTCGCTGGGACGCGGGCTGGTGGTACTCAGCGTGTTCGCCCAGCACGCGCGCGAGGTGACGATGTCGCAGATCAGCCTGGAGACCGGCATCTCGCGCGCAGCGGTGCGGCGGGTGCTGCATACGCTGGCCAAGCTGGGCTATGTCGGCGAGCAGGGCCGCGGCTATGTGCTGCTGCCGCGCGTGCTGGGGATTGGCGGTGCGTATGCGGCCTCTTCATCGATGACCGCGGCAGCGCAGCCGGTGCTGGATGGCTTGCGTGACCAGCTGCACGAATCCTGCTCGCTGGGCGTGCTGGACGGCGACGACCTGCTGTACGTGGCGCGCGCCGAGACGGTGCGCATCATGTCGATCGGGCTGCGCCCGGGCACGCGTCTGCCGGCCTACTGCACCTCGATGGGCCGGGTGCTGCTGGCCGCACTGCCCGGCGACACCTTGCAGGCGTATCTGGAACGCACCACGCTGCGCCCGCGCACCGACCGCACCGTGACCCAGGCCTCTGCACTGCTGGAGCTGCTGGCACGTACGCGCCGCGAAGGCATGTGCCTGACCGACCAGGAACTGGAAATCGGCCTGCGCTCGATCGCGGTACCGGTGCGTAACCTGCGTGGCGAGGTGATCGCCGCGCTCAACATCGGCGCCCAGGCCGGGCGCGTGAGCCTGCAGACGATGCAGACGCAGCTGCTGGAACCGCTGAAGCAGGCGGCGCAGCGGTTGGGGGCGTTGTTGAGTTAGGGCTTGTCGAACACGCTCAACGCGGCCGGCGCAGAAAGCCGACCACTGCATCCACCCAGGCGGCATGCGTGTCTTCGACATGCGCCACATGGTCGGCGTGCGGCAGCGTGACCCAGCTGCGATCTTCGCTGCGCAGGCGTGCGTACAGGTGGGCGTTGTCCGGCTGGGTCGCGATGGGATCGTCGACGCCCCGCAGCAGCAGCACCGGCAGCGTTGCCACCTGCTCGGGCTGGAAGGCGAATTGTTCCATCGCGCGCCAGTCGGTGCGCACCGGGTCGGCCGACACCGCCTGCGCAGCGTAGGCCGCACGCACGCCGGAGGGCGCGGCATTGGCGGTGATGAAATCCTCGCCGGCTGCTTCGACCGTGGTGCGTGCGCGCAATGGCTGCGCGGACGGTGGTGTGGCATCGGGAGCCGCATCGACATCGTCCGGAAAACCGTACAGCACCAGCGCAGACAGCGCCTGCGGGTGTTGCTGGCCGATCAGCAGCGCCACCCGCGCGCCGTTGGAATAACCGAGCAGCGCCGGCGGCGGCAAGTGCGCGTGCTTGCGGGCGATCCAGGCCAGCACCTCGCGGACATCGGCCACCGCGCGCGTGGGCGTGTTCCAGCCACTGCCATCGCGCGCACTGCCGCCATAGCCGCGCAGGTCCACCGCGTAGGCGGCATACCCGGCCTGCGCCAAGGCCGCGAGCACAGAGCGCGAATCGCGCGCTTCGCCGGGAACCTGCAGGTCGAAATTGGGCAGCGCACTCCAGGTACGCCCATGCACCAACAGAATCGTGCCACGCGGCTGTGCCGGTACGCGCGACCACACCGCCAGCGTCTGGCCATCGTCGGCGCCAACCTGCGACAACTGCGTGCCCGGTCCGGGATGCGGCTGTGCCTGCAGCGCACAGGTGGCGAGCAGCAGCATCAGCAGGCAGACGAAGCGCAACGTCATGAGTCATCTCCGTGGGACGTGATGTCCGATAGCGGCCATCTTGCTTGGCGGTGTACGAGTAGTACATGCCGATTCCGGGCACCGACCCTGCCCGCATGGCGGCTGCGTAATCGTTTTTTGGCCGCTCTTGCTGCTCGCGCCTCGAGCACGGCACAGGTGGTTGCGCTGCCGGCATGCGCAGCGTCTTCCGGTTCGGCTTCACTCGGTCGCTTTGTCGCTCGTCAGAGCATCTGACGCGATGCTAGCGGCTCAGCCTTCGGCGGCCTGTTCTTCGAGAATCGGTTTGGCCAGCGCGAATGCGTGATTGGCCGCCGGCACGCCGCAATAGACCGCCGCCTGCAACAACACCTCCTTGATCTGATCGGGCGTGACGCCGTTGTTGCGCGCGGCGCGCACGTGCAGCTTGAATTCCTCGTCGTGGCCCAGCGCCACCATCATCGCCAGCGTCAGCAGCGAGCGGGTATGCGCGGGCAGGCCGTCGCGGGTCCAGATGCTGCCCCAGGCGTAGCGGGTGATCAGTGCCTGAAACTCTTCTGTGAACTCGGTGCGTGCGGCCAGCGAGCGGTCGACATGCGCATCGCCAAGAACGCGCCGGCGCTCGTGCAGGCCGGCCTGGTAACGCTCGTCTTCGTGCATCGGATCTCTCTTGCTTAGGGAATGGTTGGAGCGGCCGTGCAGCGCAGGCGTGTTGGCAGCTGCTTTAGTCGGCCTGGAGAAAGCGCAATACGGTGTCATTGAACGCGGCCGGCGATTCCAGATTGCAGATATGCCGGCCGGGCACCTGCGCGTAATGGCCGTGCGGAGCGGCAGAGGCGATCTCGCGCAGATCGGTGGGCGGGCAGACCGGGTCGTCATCGCCAGCGACTGCGAGCAATGGCGGCGCCAGCGTGTCGAGCGCGCCACGAAAGTCGGCATCTGCCACGGCCTGGCAGCAGGCGATATAGCCGTCCGGCGAGGTCGCCACGAACGCGGCCACGATCATCTCCAGCCGTTGCGCATGGCTGATGGCAAACGGCGGCGTGAACCAGCGCTGCAAGGTGGCATCGACCAGCACGGCCAGACCTTCGCTGCGCACCTGTGCGATGCGCGCGTTCCAGCTCTCGCTGCTGCCGATCTTTTGCGCCGTGGCGCAGACCACCAGCCGCCGCAGCCGTTGCGGTGCGTGCAGGCCCAGCCACTGCCCGGTGAGGCCGCCGATCGACACGCCGCAGAAGTCGCTCTGATCGATCTGCAACGCATCCCACAGCGCCAGCACGTCCTGGCCCAGGTCGGCGACGCTGTAGGGGCCGGGCGGCGTGTCCGAATCGCCATGGCCGCGGCGGTCGTAGCGCAGGATGCGGTAGTGCGGCGCAAAGGCCGCGATCTGCATGTCCCACATCTGCAGGTCGGTGCCCAGCGAGTTGCAGAAGGTCAGCCAGGGGCGGCCTTCGGTGCCATCCAGCCGATAGTGCAGGCGATGCGTGGGCAACTGCAGATGGGTCATCGAAGTACCGTCAGCTAACAAGAAGAAGAAGCGGCCAGCACGCGGTCGATCCAGACCGAGGACATGCCGCGCCAGCTGTCCACATCGAACAGCGCCTGCAGTTGCGCATGCGTGAGCACCGCACTGACCAGTGCATCGTCGGCGAGGACCTCGCGCAGATGCCGTTGCTGCGCGTGCGCGCGTGCCACTGCCTGCTCCACCACCGTATGCGCCTGCGCCTTGCCAAGATGCGCTGCGAGCGCGAACACCGCCGCTTCGGCATACAGCACGCCGCCATGGCTATCCAGATGCGCGCGCATGCGCTCGCGGTCCAGGTCCAGATCGGCCAGGCACAGCTGCATCTGCGCAAGACTTCCGGCAGTGAGGCACACGATCTGCGGCAAGGTCTCCCATTCGGCGTGCCATTGCCCGGCGGCGCGCTCATGCGGCTGCGCCATCGCACTGAACAAGGTCGCCACCAGGCCGGGCACACGCGTGGCGGCGGCAATCGCCGCGACGCTGGAGACCGGATTGCGTTTGTGCGGCATCGCCGAGGAGCCGCCCTTGCCGGCAGCGGCAGGCTCGAACACTTCGCCGACCTCCGATTGCATCAGCAGCACCACATCGCCGCCGATCTTGCCCAAGGTGCCGGCCAACAGGCCGAAGGCGCAGCCGACCTCGACGAGGCGGTCGCGCGCGGTGTGCCACGGCAAGGCGGGCAACGGCAGCAACAGCGTCTTTGCCAGCGCTTCGGCGACCTCGAGGCCGCGCTCCTGCAGCGACGCCAACGTGCCGGCGGCGCCACCGAATTGCAGCACCAGGGAATCTTGCTGCAACCCCTGCAGGCGGTGGTGCGCGCGCTGCAGCGCATCCAGCCAGCCGGCGACCTTGAGCCCGAAGGTGACCGGCACCGCCTGCTGCAACAAGGTGCGACCGGGCAGGCCGGTGTTGCGCTCGCGTTCGGCCAGTGCGGCCAGGTCGGCGCACAGGTGTTGCAGACGCGGTAGCAGCAGGTCGAGCGCAGCGCGCAGCTGCAGCACCGTGCCGGTATCGATGACGTCCTGACTGGTGGCACCCCAGTGCACCCAGCGCGCGGCTTGCGCATCGTGTTCGGCCACGCATGCAGTCAGCGCCTTGACCAATGGAATGGCGGGATTGCCGGCGAGTGCGGTGGCCTGCGCCAACGCAGCCAGATCGTAGTGCTGCACGTCGCAGGCAACGGCAATGGCCTGCGCGGCCTCGGCCGGGATCACACCGCATTGCGCCTGCGCGCGGGCAAGCGCGGATTCGAACTCAAGCATCGCCTGCACACGCGCCGCGTCATCGAACAAGGCGTCGCACGCAGGCTCGCCAAACAAGGATCCCAACAGGGAAGACGTCGCAGTCATGCAGGGCCTCTCTTGGCGTGCGGGCAGCATGGCACCGATGCGCAGGAGTGCCAACTGGCATGCGCGGTGCGCACGCGCGCGCATCGCAGCATGGGCAAACGCGCAATGATGCTGCGATCAATAATGGAAGAACACCGTTTCCGCATCGCCCTGCATGTGGATGTCCCACACGTAGTTGCCACTACCGCGCGATTGCGCCAGCAGCGTGGCGCGACGCTCGGCCGGCACCAGGGCAAGAATCGGATCGCTGCGCAGTTGCGGATCGTCGGCGAAGTACAGCCGTGTCGACACCCCGCGCAGCAGCCCGCGCATGAACACCAGCACGGTCAGATGCGCGGCCTGCAGCTTGCCGTCGGGCCCGGCGACCTGGCCTGGCTTGATGGTGCTGAAGGAAAATCGCCCCTGCGCGTCGGTCGGCACGCGGCCCCAGCCATCGAAGCTGTGGTCATCCGTTTCAAAGCGGGTGTCGGCGGCATGCGCGTAGATGCCGGCCGCATCGGCTTGCCACAGTTCCAGCACCGCGTCGGCCACCGGAGTGCCGGCGCCATCGAAGACACAACCGCTGATCTGCACGTGCGTGCCTGTGGCCTGCGCAGATGCGAGCTGGTCGCGATACAGCGGCTCCAGCCCGAGCCGGTAATACGGGCCAACGGTTTGCGACGGGGTGGTGTGCAGGCTCATCGATTCACTCCCAGACCGTTTGCTTGCGACCGCGCAACACGATGTCGAAGCGGTAGGCCAGCGCGTATTCGCTCACCGCGTTTTCCCAGTCGAAACTGGACACCATGCGTTCGCGCGCCAGCGGATCGTCCACGCAGTTGTAGATCGGGTCGTACGCCAGCAACGGATCGCCGGGGAAGTACATCTGCGTGATCAGCCGCTGTCCGATGCCATCGCCATGCAGCGAAAAATGGATATGCGCCGGCCGCCAGGCGTTGTAGTGATTGCGCCACGGATACGCACCAGGCTTGATGGTCTTGAACGCATAGCGGCCGTGGCCGTCGGTGAGCACCTGGCCGGTACCGCGAAAGTTGGGATCCAGCGGCGCATCGTGCCGATCGCCCGCATGTTGATAGCGGCCGGCCGCGTTGCATTGCCACACTTCCACCACGCTGTTGCGCACCGGCTTGCCGTTTTCGTCGAGCACGCGGCCGGAGACGATGATGCGCTCGCCCAATGGCTCGCCGGCAAAGCCGGCAGTGAGATCGGCGGCATGCTCGCCCAGGGTCAGCCGATCCAGTCGCGGCCCGGTGACTTCCGACAGCGTGACCGGGATGTCGATCGGCGCGCGCGTGGGGCCGCGCAAGGCAGTGGATGCATAGGGAAGATGCAGATACGCCGGCTGCGTGCCGATCCGGATGCGGCGATAGCCGAGCAGCGGATCGATTGGCGTGTCAGAGCTGGGGTCGCGCATGCGGGATCTCCATCGGTTGGGCTGCGGCGCGGTCGAGAATGCTAGCGTCGACGCTGCAAGCGTCGAGAACGCCATGGGTGTGCGGTAACGGCAGCGGTGGTTGCAACGGGCGCATCACACGCGCTCGATCGCCAGCGCCACGCCCTGCCCCACGCCGATACACATGCTGGCCAGGCCAAGCCGTCCGTTGCTGGCTTCCAGTTGCCGCAGCAAGGTCAACGCCAGCCGCGCGCCGCTCATCCCCAATGGGTGGCCGAGTGCGATGGCGCCGCCGTTGGCGTTGACGTGCGGCGCATCGTCGGCCAGCCCGAACGCGCGCGTGCAGGCCAGTGCCTGCGCGGCGAAGGCTTCGTTGAGTTCGATCACATCGAACTGCTCGATGGTCAGGCCCAACCGCGCCAGCAAGCGCTGCGTGGCCGGCACTGGGCCGATCCCCATGAAGGCCGGCTCCACACCCGCCGAGGCGAAGCCGAGCACGCGTGCGCGCGGGGTCAGCCCATGCGTCTGCACCGCCTGCGCGGAGGCCAGCAACAAGGCAGCAGCGCCGTCGTTGAGACCGGATGCATTGCCGGCAGTCACCGTGCCGGGCTGGCGGAAGACCGGCTTGAGCTTGGCCAGCATCTCGGCCGTGGTATTCGGGCGCGGGGACTCGTCGCGATCGACAGCGGTTGCCTCGCCACCTTTGCGTGGGGCCACGGTCACCGGCGTGATTTCTCCATCGAAGAACCCGGCCGCCTGTGCAGCGGCAACGCGTTGCTGACTGCGCAATGCAAAGGCATCCTGGTCTTGGCGCGCAATGGCATGGCGCTGCGCCACGTTCTCTGCGGTTTCGCCCATCAGCTCCACGCCATAGGCGCCCTGCAGGCGTGGATTGACGAAGCGCCAGCCCATGGTGGTGTCTTCCAGTTGCTGGGTCCGGGCGAAGGCGCTCTCGGCCTTGCCCATCACCCACGGCGCGCGTGACATCGATTCGACCCCGCCGGCAATCGCCAGACCCAGTTCGTCGGCGCGAATGCCGCGCGCCACCGTGCCGATCGCATCCAGCCCGGAACCGCACAGACGATTGAGCGTGCTGCCCGGCACCGAAGACGGCAACCCCGCCAGCAACAGACTCATGCGCGCGACATTGCGATTGTCTTCGCCGGCCTGGTTTGCGCAGCCCAGATACACGTCGTCGATCAGCGCCGGTTCCAGTTGCGGATTGCGCGCCATCAATGCGGCGATCGGGACCGCGCCCAGGTCGTCGGCACGCACGCTGGCAAGGGCGCCGCCGTAGCGGCCGATCGGCGTGCGGATGCCATCGATCAGATAGACCTCGCTCATGCCTCGGCTCCCGCAGCCTGCTTGCCATGCGCTGCATCCGTGCGTGCCTGCAGCGCGCGCAGCGCCTGCAATTCCGCAGCGCTCGGTGGCGTGGTCTGCGCCAGATCGGCGGCGAAGCGGATCGGCCAGCCGGTGGCCGCACTCACCTGTTCGCGGGTGCTGCCGGGGTGCAAGGCGGTGACGGTGAGTTCGCGGGTCACGGGGTCGGGCTCCATCACGCATAGATCGGTAACCACCACGGTCGGGCCGGCGCCAGGAAGACCGGCACGCTGGCGCGCATCGCCACCGTCCAGATGCCCGACCGTGGTGATGAAGTCCAGCGTGGGCACGAAGCTGCGTGTGGATTGGCGAATGATGATGAACACCTGTTTGGCGCTGGCCGCGATCTCCGGTGCGCCGCCGGCGCCAGGCAGCCGCGTTTTCGGCGCGTCGTAGGGGCCGATCACCGTGGTGTTGAGGTTGGCATGGCGATCGATCTGCGCCGCGCCCAGAAAGCCCACATCGACGCGACCGCCCTGCAGCCAGTAGCGGAAGATCTCCGGCGTGGAGACCACGGTGTCGGCGGTGTCGGCCAGTTCGCCGTCGCCGATCGACAACGGCAGCACGTCCGGGCGCGCGCCGATCGGACCGGATTCGTAGATCAGGGTGACGTCCGGCGCATGTGTCAGCCGCGCCTGGTTGGCGGCAGTGGATGGCAGGCCGATGCCGACGAAGCACACCGCGTTATCAGGCAGACGCCGCGCCGCCGCCACGGTCATCATTTCATTGGTGCTGTAGTCGCTCATGCGGCCACCTGCAGCTGCGAGTGCGCGTACACGCGTTGGAAGGCAGCGAAATCCTCGGTGTCGAGAAGATGCGCCTGGATCCATGCCTGGAAGCGCGTGCGGTCGCGTGCGATCGCATCCCAGGCCAGGTAGAAACGATTGTCGCGGGCGTAGTAGCCATGCGCATACGAGGGCGCCGCGCCGCCGGGCACGTGGCAGACCGCATCCACCACCCAGCGCGGCAGGATGCAGGCGTTGGGCGGCGCATCCAGCGTGTCGACAATTTCTTCCACCGTCACGATCACCTTGCGCGCCGCCAATGCGGCCTCTTTCTGCACGCCCAGAATGCCCCATAGCAGCACATTGCCGCGGCGATCGGCCTGTTGCGCATGGATCACGGTGACATCGGGATTCACCGCCGGCGTGGTGGCCAGCGTTTCGCCGGTGTACGGGCATTGCAGGAACTTGATGCTGTCGTTGACGCGCGGCAAGTCCGAGCCGACATAGCCGCGCAGCACCGCGAACGGGAGGCCCGAGGCACCGGCCACGTAGGCATTGGCCATGTCGGCATGGCTGTGTTCGCGGATCTGCAGCGGCTGCGGCCAGGCATGTTCGACCGCATCGCGCAGCCGGTGCAGCGAGCCGACGCCGGGATTGCCGCCCCAGGAAAATCGCAATGCCGCCGCGCACCCGGCGCCGATCAGCTGGTCGTAGATCAGATCCGGCGTCATGCGCACCAGTCGCAGGTCGCGCTTGCGCTGGCGGATCACCTCATGGCCGGCGGCGTGCGGGATCAGATGGGTGAAGCCTTCCATCGCCATGCAATCGCCATCGGCGATCAGCTGGGACACCGCTTCTGAGAGGGAGACGATTTGGGCCATTGCAAGGGTCCTGCACAGCGAGCGTGCGGTCACGTTAGGCGCAGCGGCAAGGCCCGGTCAATCCGATTATCGGTGTGTATATTCGATAATCGCACAATTTCGCTTGGCGACTGGCGCTCCAACATTGTCTCCGGTGTATACATAACTTCGCTTGCAAGCAGACGCCAGCGCTGGCAAGCGCGTCAACTGGTTGCCAGCCGGCGTACCACTGCCGATCCGCACCCCAGGTTGTATACAAACCCCAGGAGTCACGGTCATGTCCCAGTCCAAGCAGCTGTTTCCCCTCAACGCGTGGTACGCCGTCGCCTGGGACCACGAGATCAAGCACGCGCTGGCCCCGCGCAAGGTCTGCAACCTGGATGTGGTGCTGTATCGCAGCACCGCCGGGGCCGTGATCGCACTCGAAGACGCGTGCTGGCATCGCCTGGTGCCACTGTCGATGGGCAAGCTGCGCGGCGACGATGTGGTCTGCGGTTATCACGGGCTGGTCTACAACACCCAGGGCCGCTGCGTGCACATGCCTTCGCAGGAAACCATCAATCCGTCCGCCTGCGTGCGCAGTTTTCCGGTGGCCGAGAAGCATCGCTATGTGTGGATCTGGCCGGGCGATCCGGCCCAGGCCGACACCCGCCTGATTCCCGATCTGCATTGGGCGCACGACCCGGCCTGGGCCGGCGACGGCCGCACCATCTATGCCAAGTGCGACTACCGGCTGGTGCTGGACAACCTGATGGACCTGACCCACGAGACCTTCGTGCATGGCTCCAGCATCGGCCAGGACGAGATCGCCGAAGCGCCGTTCGAGGTGATGCACGGCGACCGCTCGGTGGTGGTGTCGCGCTGGATGCGCAACATCGACGCGCCACCGTTCTGGGCCAGCCAGATCGCGCGCCATCTGGATTACCACGGCAAGGTCGATCGCTGGCAGATCATCCGTTTCGAAGCGCCCGGCACCATCGCCATCGATGTCGGTGTGGCCATCGCCGGCACCGGTGCGCCGGAGGGCGACCGCAGCCAGGGCGTCAACGGCTACGTGCTCAATACCATCACGCCCGAAACCGACACCACCTGCCACTACTTCTGGGCGTTCATGCGCAACTACGCGCTGCACGATCAGTCCTTGACCACGCTGACCCGTGCAGGCGTCACCGGCGTGTTCGGCGAAGACGAGGCGGTGCTGGAAGCGCAACAGCGCGCCATCGATGCGCATCCGGATCACACCTTCTACAACCTCAACGTCGATGCCGGCGGCATGTGGGCGCGCCGCGTGATCGACCGGCTGATCGCACAGGAACAGCGCGCGCAGGAATTGTCGCTGCGCATGGTGGGCTAAAGCACCGCGACGGAGGTTCGCATGTCACCGACCACCCCGTTTCGCAGCAGTGCCGCGCAGACCACGCGCGCGCTGCTGTCGCTACGCGAACTGATCCTCGACTGCACCCTGCCGGCCGGCGCGCGGCTATCCGAGCTGGCGGTGGTGCAGCGGCTGGGCATGTCGCGCACACCGGTGCGCGCCGCGTTACAGCGGCTGTGCGAAGAAGGCCTGGCCAGCGCACTGCCGGGCGGCGGCTACGCGGTGCAGGCCTTCAGCGAACGCGATGTGCACGATGCGATCGAACTGCGCGGCACACTCGAAGGCCTGGCCGCGCGCATGGCCGCCGAACGCGGGGCATCCGCCGCGTCGCTGGCTCAGGCTCGCCAGTTGCTGGACACGCTCGACAGCATCGTCGGCTCGCCGCTGCACGCCATCGACTTCACCGCTTACGTGCAGGCCAACGCGCAGTTCCATGCGTTGCTGGTGGCCATGGCCGGCAGCGATGTGCTGGGCCGCGAACTCACCCGTGTGCTGCAGTTACCGTTCGCCTCGCCCAACAGCCTGGTCATGGCGCAGACCACCAGCGCCGAAGCACAACTGATTCTGACGCTGGCGCAAGACCAGCATCGCGAAGTCATCGCTGCCATCGAATACCGCCAGGGCGCGCGTGCCGAAGCACTGATGCGCGAACACGCACGGCTTGCGCATCGCAATCTGCGCCACGTGTTGCAAACCCCTGCGGCGATCACCCAGGTGCGCGGTGGCGCACTGATCGGCCGCGCCCATCCGTCCAACGCTGGCAACAGCCAGCACACCCTTCTGCCCGGAGTTCCCCATGCGTAAAGACACCCAGTGGCACCGCGCCCATGTCGTCAGCATTGCCGATGCCTGCGAGGGCGTGCGCGAGATCGTGCTCGATCCCGGCACTGCGGCGCGCCCGTTCGAGGTGGGCAGTCATCTGGATTTTCGCGTGCAATTGCATGGCCGTGCCGATGTGCGTTCGTACTCGCTGGTGGGCGAACCGCGCTCCGATGGCTATTACCAGATCGCGGTACGGCAGATGCCCGACAGCCGCGGCGGCTCGCGGCATATGTGGACCTTGCAGCCGGGCGATGTGGTGGAGATGTCGTCGCCCAGCAACAACTTCGCGCTGGACGAAAGCGGCGAGGAAATCCTGTTGATCGCCGGCGGCATCGGCATCACGCCGATCGTTGGCATGGCGCAGCGGCTGGCGCGTCGGCACCGTGCGTTTCGCCTGCTGTACGTCGGCCGCTCGCGGGCTGCGATGGCGTATGCGGACGCGTTGGAAAACTTGCTCGGCGAGCGCCTGCAGCTGCATTGCGACGACACTGCCGGGCCGCCGGACCTGGTCGCCGAACTGGCGCGTTTGTCGCCCAATGCCGAGGTCTATGTGTGCGGGCCGCTGGGCATGCTCGAAGCGGTGCGCCAGCACTGGCACGCGGCCGGTCGTTCGCGCGCGCGGTTGCATTTCGAAACTTTCGGCAATAGCGGGCGGGTGCCGGCGCAGGCATTCGTGGTCAAGCTGCCCGGGCTCGGCCTGGAAGTGCCGGTGGCGGAAAACGAATCGATGCTGGATGCCTTGGCCGACGCCGGGGTCGAATTGATCGCCGAATGCCGTCGCGGCGAATGCGGGCTGTGCGCGGTGGAGGTGCTGGACAGCTCGGCCGACATCGATCACCGCGATGTGTTCTTCAGCGACGAGCAACGCCGCGAGAACCGCAAGCTGTGTGCCTGCGTCTCGCGCGCGGTGGGCGGCAGCATCAGTATCGATACCGGTTATCGCGGCACGCTGGGCTGATCGGCGAGCCAAGCACTGCGTTCACCGCCGGACCGGCGCAGTGCAGGTGGGTCAGCGAGCTGATCCCGGCCAGGGACTGCAGCGAGCCGCTCCACCCACCACGGCGTACACGCCGCCGTGTTTGCATCCTCACGCACATGCGCGATCATCTGCGCATGGAGTCGACTCACTACAGGACGATCCCGGCGCCGGCACTCAACCCGCGCCAGGAACAATTGGTGGCATTGGTGCGGCAGCAGGGCTTTGCTGACGTGGAAGGGCTGGCGACGCGGTTCGATGTCACCCCGCAGACCATTCGCCGCGACCTGACATTGCTCTGCGATGCTGGCGTGCTGCGCCGTTACCACGGTGGCGTCAGCATGCCCTCGAGCGTGGAAAACCTGGCGTACACCGCGCGCAAGGCGCTGCAGGCGCGCGAAAAGCAGCACATCGCCACCCAGGTCGCCCGCTTCATCCCCGACGATGCCTCGCTGTTCATCAACCTCGGTACCACCAACGAAGAGGTCGCGCGTGCGTTGCTGCAGCATCGCGGCCTGCGTGTGATCACCAACAACCTCAACGTGGCGGTGATGCTCAGCGCCAACCCCAGCTTCGAGGTGATCGTGGCCGGTGGCGTGGTGCGCGGGCGCGACCAGGGCGTGACCGGCGAGGCGACGGTGGAGCTGATCCGCCAGTTCAAGGTGGACTTCGGGGTGATCGGCATTTCCGGCATCGACCTGGACGGCACCCTGCTGGATTTCGATTACCAGGAAGTGCGTGTGGCCCAGGCCATCATCGAGCACTCGCGGCAGGTGCTGCTGGCTGCCGACCACAGCAAGTTCGGCCGCAATGCCATGGTGCGGCTGGGTGCGATCGCCCAGGTGCACGACTGGTTCACCGACCGGCCGCCGCCGCAGGAACTGGCGGCAGTGCTGGCCGAAGCCGGTACCCGTGTGCATCTGGCCGAGCCCGGCGACGCCGGCTAGGCGAGTGTTCGTTTTTGTGTGTTTCCCATAGGCAAATGCCGCTTTGATCGCCACTATTGATTCGCACGGCTGATCAGAGTCGCGTTTCCGACAGGCCATTTCTGTTAAAAAAGCCGCTGAACGCCGGCCCGCCGGTCCTTCACGTCCCGACAAGGTTTGATGTTCGAATATGTTCGAACATGACAACTTGGGTTCGCTCTTGTGGCGCGCCCGGACGGAGACACCGATGGGCGAGATATACGATCTTCTGGTGATAGGCGGCGGGATCAACGGGGTCGGCATCGCCCGCGATGCGGCCGGGCGCGGCCTGTCGGTGTGCCTGTGCGAGCAGGACGATCTGGCTGCGCATACCAGCAGCGCCAGCACCAAGCTCATTCACGGCGGCCTGCGCTACCTGGAGCAATACGAGTTTGCGCTGGTCGGCAAGGCGCTGGCCGAGCGCGAGGTGCTGCTGCGGCTGGCCCCGCACATCATCTGGCCGCTGCGCTTCCTGCTGCCGCATCAACCGCATCTGCGCCCGGCGTGGATGATCCGCGCCGGCTTGTTTCTCTACGACCATCTGGGTGGCAGCAAGCGCAGCCTGCCGCGCTCGCGCCGGCTGTCGCTGCGCACCCACCCGGTCGGCCAGCCGTTGCAGGAATCGCTGCGCACCGGCTTTGTGTACTCCGATGCCTGGGTGCAGGACGCGCGGCTGGTGGTGCTCAATGCGATGGACGCCGCCAAGCGCGGTGCAAAGATCCACACGCGCACACGCTGCGTCGGTGCCTGGCGCGATGCGGGCTTTTGGTACGCCGAACTGGAAGACCGCGACGGCCGTCGCCGCACCGTGCAGGCGCGCGCGCTGGCCAATGCCGCCGGCCCGTGGGCAGTGTCGTTCCTGGACAAGGTGGCTGCAGTGCCGCACACCCATGCGCTGCGTCTGGTCAAGGGCAGCCACATCGTGGTGCCCAAACTGTTCGACCACGACCATGCGTACATCTTCCAGCAACCGGACCGACGCATCGTGTTCGCCATTCCGTACGAGCACGACTTCACCTTGATCGGCACCACCGACGTGGATTACGAAGCCGACCCCGCCGCGCCGAAGATCGATGTGGCCGAGGTGCAGTATCTGTGCGAAGCGGTGAATCTGTATTTCCAGCAGCAGATCAGCCCGGATGATGTGGTGTGGCACTACAGCGGCGTGCGTCCTTTGCTCGACGATGCCGAAGACAACGCTGCCGAAGTCACCCGTGATTACCAACTGGAAGTGCTCACCGACGGCGCACCGCTACTCAACGTCTTCGGCGGCAAGCTGACCACCTACCGCAAGCTCGCCGAAGAAGCGGTCGACCGCCTGACGCATGCATTGGGTGCACGCAAGCCGGCATGGACCGCGCGCGGCGATGCGCTGCCCGGTGGTGAACAACGCGATATCGCCAGCCTGCTCGAGCGCGTGCGTACTGCGCGCCCGTGGCTGCCGGCAACCACCGCACAACGGCTGGTGCGCAACTACGGCACCTGCGCGCAGCAGCTGCTCGGCGACGCACAGAACGTGGCCGCCTTGGGCGCCCACTTCGGTGCCGACCTGTATCAAGCCGAGGTGGATTATCTGCGCGCCCACGAATGGGCGATGACCGCCGACGATATCCTGTGGCGACGCAGCAAACTCGGTCTGCGCATCGATGCGGCCGGGCGCCAGCGCCTGGAAGACTATCTGCAGACGCAATCGATCCAGCAGGCGGACGTCGTACCCGCCTGATCCAACAGCGTTGCCGGCGAGGACGGGTCGTCCGGCAACGTATCCTGGCGCATCGCCAACATCATCCTGAGTCACGTGGAGGGCACCCCAGATGAGCACCAACGAACACCCCTGCGCGCCAATGTGCGCGTCGCATTATCAAGCTTGCGCCGTTGACACCACTGCCGGCACGCGCACATGAGCCGCCAATTCGTGGGTGAGTTGATCTCCGAAGCAGTGGCGATGTTCATCATCATCGCGCTCGGCGATTCGGTCGCGGCGATGTACATCCTTTACGACCCCAGCCCCTACCAGAATGCCTATTGGGGCGTGTGCATCGCCTGGGGCCTGGCGGTGACGCTGGCGATCTACGTCACCGGCTCGGTGTCCGGCACGCACGCCAATCCGGCGGTGACGCTGGCGCTGGCGTTGTTCCGCGATTTCTCCTGGAAAAAAGTGCTGCCGTACTGGGGCGCGCAAGTGATCGGTGCGTTTCTGGGGGCGGCCATCGTCTATCAACTGTACGGGCCGGTGATCGATCACTACAACCAGGTGCAACAGCTCACCCGCGAAGCCGGTGGCGCCGCCGGGGTGTTCTTCACCGCACCGGGTCTGGCGGTCACGCCGATGCATGCGCTGGTGGACCAGATCATCATCACCGCATTCTTGATCTTCGGCATCTTCGCCATCACCGAACAGTTCAACGAGGCGGCGCCGACCGCCAACTCCGGCGCGCTGATGATCGGTCTGCTGGTGGCAACGCTGGGCGCCTCGATGGGCTATCTGGAAGCCTGGGCGATGAATCCGGCGCGCGACTTCGGCCCGCGCCTGTTCGCTTATTTCGCCGGCTGGGGCGAGGCTGCGTTGCCGGCCAAGGACAATTACTGGTGGATCCCGATCGTCGGCCCGCTGATCGGGGGTCCCATCGGTGCGCTTGCCTATCAGTGGCTGATCCTGCCGTTCCTGCCGGCACGTGTGCGGCATTTGCAAGGCACTGGATCGCCGCGCGATTCGAAGTAATCGCATCGCGCTTGTCGCAGCGCTGCATAGACCACTTTCTCGCCGCGCGCCAGCGCCGGCACTGTTCGAGGAATCTCCGATGGAAAAACACTACGTCCTTGCGATCGATCAAGGCACCACCAGTTCACGCGCGATGCTGTTCGATCGCCAGGGCAAGGTAGCCGGCGTGGCGCAGCGCGAGTTCGGCCAGATCTTTCCGCAGCCGGGCTGGGTGGAACACAACCCGCGCGAGATCATGACCAGCGTCTACACCACGATTACCGAGCTGCTCAACAATGCGCAGATCGATGCGCGTTCGATCGCCGGTATCGGCATCACCAACCAGCGCGAAACCGCGGTGGTGTGGGACAAGGCGACCGGCCAGCCGATCTACAACGCCATTGTCTGGCAATCGCGGCAGACCAAGGACATCTGCACGCAGCTCAAGGAAGCCGGGCACGAGCAGATGGTGCGCGACAAGACCGGCCTGCTGATCGATGCGTATTTTTCCGGCACCAAGGTCAAATGGATTCTCGATCATGTCGAAGGCGCACGCGAACGCGCGCGCAACGGCGAACTGGCCTTCGGCACCATCGACAGTTGGCTGATCTGGAATCTCACGGGCGGCAAGGTGCACGTGACCGACTACACCAATGCCTCGCGCACGCTGATGTACAACATCCACACGCTGCAGTGGGACGACGAGCTGCTGGAAATGCTCGACGTGCCGGCAGCAATGCTGCCGGAAGTGCGCTCGTCCAGCGAAATCTACGGCATGACCCAGACCCAGTATTTCTACGGTGAGCAAGTGCCCATCGCCGGGATTGCCGGCGACCAGCAGGCCGCCTTGTTCGGCCAGGCCTGCTTCGAACCGGGCATGGCAAAGAATACTTACGGCACCGGTTGCTTTGCATTGATGAACACCGGCGACAAGGCGGTCGCCTCCAAGGCCGGGTTGCTGACCACCATTGCCTGGGGCATCGACGGCAAGGTCGAATACGCGCTGGAAGGCTCGATCTTCGTCGCCGGCTCGGTGGTGCAATGGCTGCGCGACGGCCTGCGCATGCTGGGCAAGGCAAGCGACTCGCAGGCCTACGCCGAGCGTGCCGGCGACAACGACGGTGTGTATCTGGTGCCGGCCTTCGTTGGCCTGGGCGCACCGTACTGGCGCAGCGATATCCGTGGTGCGGTGTTCGGGCTGACCCGCGGCACCACCAAGGAACACTTCGTGCGTGCGGCGGTGGAATCGATGGCGTATCAGACCCGCGACGTGCTCACGGCAATGCAGGCCGATTCGGGCATCGAGCTGAAAGAGCTGCGTGCCGACGGCGGCGCGATCGCCAACGACTTCATGGCGCAGTTCCAGAGCGACATTCTCAACGTACCGGTGCTGCGTCCGGAAGTTTCAGAAACCACCGCACTCGGCGCGGCCTATCTGGCAGGGCTGGCGACCGGCTTCTGGAGCAGCCGCGAAGAGATCGCCAAGCAGTGGGCAGTGGATCGCCGGTTCGAGCCGAACATGGCCGACGACAAGCGCGAACAGCTGTATGCCGGCTGGCAGCAGGCGGTGGAGGCCACGATGGGCTTCCGCATCAGCTAAACACTGCAATCGAAACGACGGCGCCCCACCATCTGGTGGGCGCAACGTTTGGCTAGCTACTCTCATGGACCACGCATTGCAGGGCTGCACGCTGCAGCCCTGCAATGCTGCAGCACTTACTGGCCGCCGGTATTGGCGCGGCCGGCAATGGTGTCCGGATCCCAATGTTCCTTGATCAGGCCTTTTTCGATGCGGAACATGTCGAACCAGGTGGTGGTGTAGGTCTTGCTCGGATCGCGCGGATCCGGCAGCGTGCGCACCGACACCAGCGTGACCAGATCGCGATCTGCAGTGATGGCGACCAGCGGCAGCTGCACGCGCGGCTGCACCGGCGTTGGCGGCACGAATGCGGTCAGGAACGCGATGAAGGCATCGCGCCCGTTGGCCACGTTCGGGTTGTGCTGGATGTAGTTCTTGTCCATGTACATCGGCGCGTATTGCACCTGGCCGGCTTCGAACACGGTGCGCCAGAAATCGTAGACCAATCGCTTGTTGGCGGTTTCAAACCAGGTGGAACCGACCAGCATCTTCTGGTGGTTGGGATTGGCGGTGACGGCGGTCTGCGCAAACGCAGCCACGGGCGCCACCAGCATGACCAGTAACAAGGCACGGGAGAACAGCTTATTCATGGAGTACTCCTTACGTGGAGAAGAGCGCTGCGCTGGCTGGGGGGTGCCAGCGCGGTGCACCGTTGATTGGTGGATGACGCGCCTTGGCAAACAGTGATTCGACGCGTCACCGTCACCCTACAGAACAAACCGTCAGACACGCTAGTCTCCCACCGGCGCACCTGGTTACATCTAGGAATGCAGGTAATATGGAAATCACCTTCGCAGTGTTATTACTGGTCTGGAGAATTTATCAAGTGAAAATGGATCCTATAAACCCTTTTCCACACAGGAGGTCACCGACCTTTCAGAAATCGACCATATTGGCAAATGACACGGCACCTCAATTCATTACAAATTCACCTAGATCATCTTTTATGGATGGAGCGACGTTCTGCTGCCTTATGTCTTTAACGATGCGTCCCTGCTCCATAACCAGAATCCTCTCAGCACTATTTATGGTCTCTGGGCGATGGGCAACGATAACCCTGGTGAGACTCATTTTCTGGATAGCATCATTAACCAATTTCTCTTTCATAACATCAAGATGGCTGGTCGCTTCATCCAGGAAAAGAATCTTTGGTTTTCGATAAAGCGCACGAGCGAGAATGATGCGCTGCTTTTGCCCGCCAGACAGCGAACTCCCCATATCTCCGATCAGACCATGATAGCCCATTGGCATGCATGCAATATCCTGGTGGATGGCGGCCATAGAGGCCGAATTCTCGATACGCGCCTGATCAAACGAATTGTCAAAGCAGCTAATGTTCTCAGCAATACTTCCGGCAAACAACTGATCATCTTGCATCACAGCACCTACGATTGATCGCACATTGCGCGGACCGCATTTATGTATATCTACGCCCCCGAAACTAATTGTACCCTCTGTCGGCTTTAGCAAACCAAGCATGAGTTTTATCATTGTCGACTTTCCACATCCAGATGTACCGATGATGGCAACAGATTCGCCGTGATCAATTTGGAATGAGCAATTGCGGATGACCCATGGCTCTCCATCTGCGTAACGAAAAGACACGTTAGATGCCTCGATGCTGTAATTCAGCGGAGCATCTAGTTCCGGCATCCCTAATGATTCGTCAGGCTCGGCTAGCACGATGTCGGCAAGCCTTTCTCCATGAAGCTTCAACATGCGAAAATCTACAGCCTTATCGATAAGCGCCGCAGTCCTCGCCGCAAACTGATCCTTGTAGGCAAGATACGCAACAAGCATACCCACTGAGAATACATTATTCATAGCTAACATCGCACCAATCCAAATTACGGCGATGCGCTCAATACCAAAAACCAACTGACTTGAACTGGTAAAGCCTAGTGTGAGCTTTGCTAGCCTTACTTCCTCGTTGATCGTATCGACCATCAGATTTTCGTAAGTCGCCTGCCTTGAAGGTTCTTGGCCGGCGATCTTCAAGCTCTGCATGCCCCGGATGGATTCAAGAAGATGAGACTGCTGCTTGGCGCCTGAAACAAGATGACGTTCAGTGCCGTCTCTCATAGGGCCGTATGCAGCACTTCGGATAATCACATAAATAGTGACTGCTAACAACGTCACTAGCGCAAGCTTCCAACTATAGAGAAGCATGACTCCAAATGTGACCAGTGCCATTAGGCCATCAATGAGTGCTTCGACGAAGCTGGTGGTCATCGTCTTTTGGATCGATTGTACAGAGGAAACACGTGACGTAATGTCCCCCAAATGTCTCTTCTCGAAAAAGTCCAAGGGCAGACGCAGCAGATGAGAGATGACATTCCCCATCCACCTGAGCCCCAACCGCGATGACAGATAGATGACGGCCCAGCCTCGAAGCAGACCTATTGCTACCTGTAGAAGCATGGCAAGACCAAAACTGATTCCAAGAACCGTAAGCAAATCACGATCCGCAGATATCAAAGCTTGATCAACCACCCATTGCGTAAAGAATGGAGCGAGTACTACAAATACCTGAAGTGCAATTGATAACAGCAGGATGAGACCCAGAGAGCGCCGCAGTCCATCAATGCGTCCAGTCAGCTGACTTACAGTGATCGATGGCCCACTTACCTCCTTCTTGAATTCTGCTAACGGGTTGAGCTCCAGCGCGACACCCGTAAAGTGGTCTGAAGCCTCAGCTCGTGTCAGGACGCGACGGCCAATCGCAGGATCCAGGATGACTACATTTGAACGAGCGACTTTTGTCAGCACCACATAGTGATTCAAATCCCAATGCAGTATGCAGGGCAACTTTAGGTCGTCCAAATGCTCCAGATCAAGTCGGAGCGGTCGCGATGATAAGCCGAGCTGCTGTGCGATGTGAATCAACTGGCTTAGCTTTGCCCCCTTTAGAGACAAAGGAAAGCGTCGCCGAATTTCGGTAAGCCCAATATTACTTCCATGAAAATTGGCGACCATGGCGAGCGACGCCAAACCACATTCTGTCGCCTCGGATTGCAATATAGGCTTCATATTATCTTAATTCTTGATTGTGCACGAAAAAAAATTCTAAACTACTTGAGAAAACAGGACTTAAAAAATTTACCTAAGTGCGCGCAAACGGAAGACGTGCCATCATCCGAAATTAAATAAACTCATAATAACTACTTCACACCCTCTTGAGTCCTTCCGGTTTTCTTATTCCATGCATCCTTCAGTCGAGCCGCAGTGATCACAAGTGCCGCAAAGCAAGCTATAGGCAGGAACTTTTTGTCGGCCGTGGCAACGAATATCGCTAGGCCGCTGGCGCAAGCTGCAAATGTTGCATTGCCAATTCCATGGATCTTCAATTTTTGTTACCTCGGATATGGTTTTCTAAGATAATCGCCCAGTCGCAGCAAAACGTTGAAACTAAATGTTTATTTACAATATTTTTAAGAGGGCGGCATATGCCGCCCTCTAGTCATCTGATCAATTCAGATTCAGATAGTGCCCGATGATCGCGCCATGGATACCACCGCTGACAGCACCAGCAAACGCACCGACTGGACCACCGACCAAGAAGCCGATTGAGGCTCCCGCAACTACGCCGGCAGAAAATCCGTTCGAAGCACCTTCGCCTGCACCATCGACATCGTTGATTTCTAAAGAATTTAGTTCACGCATGTACGTAGCCTTTAAATTTTTGTAGATTTCATGAAATCAAATGAGATAGAGAGCGACCGCGATGCCGCCGCCGATGAGGGCGCCCGCAGCAGCTCCAGGCAGACCGCCAACGAAGCCACCGGCGAAACCACCAGCACCTGCGCCGGTCAGGAACGCGGTGGTGGCACCACCCTCACCATCAACTTCGAAAGTCTCTTCAATAGTAAGTTCACGCATAACTTTCCCCCTAATGTAGGCACACACAATGCGTGTGCATAAAGCTGGACTATGCCAGCGGCTCACAATGTTCAGTCAATGCTCAAATCATCGACCGAACACAGTTCCTTTAATTGAGTAGATAGGCTCAAGTACCCACTCAAAAAACGATCTAGATTCGCCAAGAATGTCTGCATCCACAAGCATTCCTGGCTTAAGTTGCTCAGCTTTTCCATATGCGTCAACTGTCTGTGTCTTCAGGGCAACTGTGATCCTGTACATAGGCTCGCCTGATGCAACCGCTGGATTTGATTCCAGAGTGCTCCGACTGATACGGGAGACAAATCCCTCATGATGACCAAATTTCTGATATGGATATGTCTGATAGCGAAGTAATACTTTGTCCATCGGCGAAATAAAGCCGATCGCTCTGCTCGGGATCAATAGTTCAGCTTCCAGTTTTCCATCGCCCGGCAACACACTAACTAGAGGTTGTCCGTTCTGCACTGCCTGACCTGCCTTGACTTGCTGGGCCGCAACTATCCCCGACGCAGGTGCAATGATCGCAATTTTACTACGGGCGACATTTTCAACACGCTCTTGCTCAAGCGAAGCGACATTCTGCTGAAAACTGGCATAGGCTTCTTGATCCTCGCTCGGAAGCTCATTGAGCATCTGTGCTATTTGATCGATCAGCCTACGCGTCGAAATTGCCTGTCGCTGCAAGGCCTGCATCTCGCCTTTCTGCGCAAGCGCAGCTGACTCCTGCTGCTTGATCTGTAAAATGCTGACATATCGCTCATCTTCGAGCAGAAGCAAACGATCGAGCGTTTCCTGCGCAATCCGGATTTGCTCCTTGCGTGTAAGGATTTCGATTTCTATTTGACCAAGCTCGCTTCGCGCATTAGTCAGTTGTCTAGTTAGTCCATTGCGCTGCGCCTCGAACTTCCGCTTCCGTGCAACTTGTGCGGCCTCTAGGCCTGCCGCCCTTTGTCCAAGACGTACCCCAAGCGCGGCGAGCGTATCTCCATCTGTGGTTGTAGCGCGAGGGACCGTCAACACCGCCATTACTTGGCCGACCTGTACACGATCACCTTCTGCAACGTTGATTCGTGACATGAAACCACTCGCAGGCGCAGCCACTACAGCCATTCCATTTACGGGAACAAGCTGCCCCGCCACATGCGAGCGGCGCGTGTAAGAACCGAAGGCCAGCAAGAGCACGACTGCGAGTGCAATTGCACCCGAACTGATCGCTAGTATCCAAATCTTTGTTGGCTGAACGATAGATATGGTTCCCAACCAGCCAGTACGCTTAGCTTCCACCACTTCCTTGCGAAATAGATCCGACATCTATGCCAACACCCCCCGTGCGTTTAGCATTTATATTCGAAGAGCGGACGCTACTGCAAGAGGGTCAATCGAAAAATTTTAAGGAAGGTCTGATCAACGCCGTCTTGGAAGGAGGCAGGACCCATCGGCCATGCCAACCGCGTTCGGGCTCTCGGTTTTTCGCCGTCTCCGATGTGTCGCCCCCCCCCCCAAAGACAAGCATCAGCAGCTTTGCTTCAGCCGCAGGTTCGAGAACGCAAGTAGCGTCAGCACCTGCGTAGTGTTCTTCGCCAGCTCGCGATAGCGCGGCTTGACTTAGCCAAACTGGCGTTTGACCACTCGAAAGGGGCGTTCCACCTTCGCGCGCAGGCTGGCGTTGCTGTGCTCCCAGCGTTTGGCTCACTTCAATTCGCGCTTACTCTTGATCTGCTTCAGTTTCGAGGGCTTTTCCGCGATCAGATAGCGTAGCGTGCGCTTTCAGTTGTACTCTGCGTCGCCGAAAGACAGTGACATCGCCCTTATCCCGTTGGAATTTAAAAGATTTTCGCAGGAGTCAGAGTAGTTGTTTGCCCTTTCCTTGAACTCGGAGTCTGGCGACATGCCCTGCTACAGACAAGCCCTGCAACCCTTCCCATGACTGTAGGGTACAGCACGAACCCAGCGAGTAGGCGCGGACACTCAGGTAACCCTGGCAGTGCACAACAACGTAAATAATTAAATATACAGATATTCAATTTAAATATTACTTTAAGACTGCCGATACCAGCAGGGGAGATGATGCAATAATTTGGGTGATTTGCATCAATGGCCCTATTAGGCACAGGTGAGGGGAAGTCCGTAATTAGCTTCCGAGCGCTGATCCTTATAGTTACGCTGTCTCAGTCGGGCAGGAGGACTAACGGCAGGCCGGCATAGTTTTCCGCCAGCGTGGCGCGACCGGCCTCGCTGCCCAACAGGTAATCCAGCTCGGCAGACCGTATTCGCGCGGTGAACGCATCCTCGTCGTCGAAGGTATGCAGCAAGGTCGTCATCCACCAGGAGAACCGCTCGGCTTTCCAGACCCGCTGCAGCGCCAGTGCCGAATACTGTTGCAGCACGCCGGCATCGCCGGAGGTGTTCCAGCGTTCGAACAACTGTGCGAGCAAGCCGACATCGGCCAGCGCCAGGTTCAACCCTTTTGCTCCAGTTGGCGGCACGATATGCGCCGCGTCGCCGGCCAGAAAAAGGCGGCCGTACTGCATCGGTTCGGCGACAAAACTGCGCAAGGGCGCGATGCTCTTTTCGATCGATGGGCCGGTGATCAGACGCGTCGCCAACTCGCCGGGCAGCCGCGCACGTAGCTCATCCCAGAACGCGTGATCGCTCCATGCCTCCACATGCGCATCTGCTGGCACCTGCACGTAATAGCGCGTGCGTGTGGGCGAGCGCATCGAACACAACGCAAACCCGCGCCGGTGGCGTGCGTAGATCAGTTCATCGTGCACTGGCGGGGTGTCGGCAAGCACGCCCAGCCATCCGAACGGATACACGCGCTCAAACAGGCGCAGACGCTCCGTTGGAATGCTGGCACGACTGATGCCATGGAAGCCATCGCAGCCGACGATATAGTCGCAGGCCAGGCGCTGACGTCGACCATCATGGGTGAATTCCACGGCAGGCGCGTTGCCTTGTAACTCGCACAGGGTGACGTCCTGCGCGTTGTAGTACGTAGGCGCAGCGCTGCGCGCACGTGCCTGCATCAGATCGGCGGTGACCTCGGTCTGGCCGTAGACGGTGACGCCACGTCCGCAGCCGCGCAGCAGATCGATACGTGCGCGCTGGCCATCCAGCGACAGTTCGAAGCCGTGATGCAGCAAGCCCTCGCGCTGCACGCGTTCGCCAACGCCTGCCCGCTGCAACAGCTCCACACTGCCCTGCTCCAGCACGCCGGCACGAATGCGCCCGAGCACATGCTGCGGTGTCTGCCGCTCGATGATGACGGTATCGATACCGGCACGCAGCAACAGCTCGCCAAGCAACAGGCCGGAGGGACCTGCACCGATGATCGCAACCTGGGTTCGCATGCAATGCTCCTGCCTCGGCGGGCTGATGCAGGCCAGTGTCGGTAGCCAAGCGCGCGCTTTGAAGGGATGATTGCCCGCAGTACTTGGACTTTTCGACGATGCCGACACGCGTACCCGATAGTGCTGCAGCGACACCGGTTCCCGCCTTCGGCTTGTACGGCGAGCATGACGCCGACGCGCCGGAGTTACTGCACTGGGAGTCGATCGCCGCACGTAGCCGGCTGCATGATTGGCATATCGTGCCGCACCGGCACGAAGACCTGGCGCAACTGCTATACGTGCAGCGCGGGCCGGCAACGCTGCAGCTGGACGGCCGCAACCAGCGCGTGCGTGGCGCAACCGTGGTATGGCTACCGCCCTTATGCGTACACGGCTTCGGATTCGATCCACAGGTGCGCGGGCACATCATCACCTTGTGCATGCCGTTGGTACGCAGTGCGTTGAGCGCCGCGCCCCTGCTGCAGCACGCGTTGGCGGTGCCATTGGTGTTGCAGGTCAATCAAGCACGTGGGTTGCTTAACGTGTTATTCGCCACCATTGCGAACGATCACGCGCGCCAGCGCATCGGTCACGAGGCCGCGTTGCAGGCGGCTGCGGCGCAGCTGTTGATCTGGACCGCGCGCACCGCACTGGAGCGCGCACAGGATGCGGCTGCGGTGAGCCCGCAGGCCGATCCGGCATTGCGCCATCTACGCGGCTACCAGGCCTTGATCGACCAGCACTTTCGCGCGCATTGGCCGATCTCGCGCTACGCTGATCAATTGGGGCTGACCCCAGGCCATCTCAACGCGTTGTGCCAGCGGCTGGCCGGCGCCTCGGCGCTACACCTGCTGCAGCGCCGAATCATGCTGGAAGCACGCCGCAGCCTGCGCTACACCAGCCTGAGCGTGCAACAGATCGCCGCCAGCCTTGGATTTTTCGATGCTGCGTACTTCAGCCGCTACTTCGCCCGCCACACCGGCTGCTCGCCGACGCGCTTTCGTGCCGGCGATTAGGCGTAACCAGCACAATGACGACTCTCTCCGCTGGTTGGGCCGGGCCGGCTACTACTCATTGCCGTATGTCCTGAAGTGATTTGACAGCGCGGATCGCTCAGTTGCAGAGCGGCTGATCTGTGGTTGTGCTGCAGGGCCCTTGCCCGCCCACCCTCGCGGGACACGCCGTGAATCCGTCCATGGAGGCTCTTACGCGGCATCCATGCCGCGTAAGGTCCCGCGACGGTGAGCGGGCAAGGACCCGTCGCGATGGCCGGTGTTCATGGCTTTCAACAAAGCAACCAGCAGACTTTCTGGTGCGGTGTCCTCACCGCTTGCGGGACCGTGTGGCGGCATGGATGCCGCCACCGAGCCTACAGGGACGTACTTGCGGCGTGTCCCGCGAGCGGTGAGGGCACCGCGCGCTCGACCGACTCGGCTTTTTGCCGAATCTAAAAACCACGCCAGTGCTACATCCAAACAACAAGGGCGGTTGTGACCAACACTTTATCGCCATCGATGCAGCATTCCAGCGGTTTTGTCAGGCACTCCAATTCGGCTGCACCACACCAGTCAGTACGGGTATTGCGGCACTTCGTTCTTGATCGTCAGCCACTGCCAGTGGGTGTACTGCTCCCAATCGGCCGGCCCGCCGACACTGGTGCCGTTGCCCGACGCGCCGGTCCCGCCGAAGGGATTGATGACTTCATCCGCCACGGTCTGATCGTTGATATGCAACAGGCCGGTGTGCAGCTTGTCGCCCAGGCGCATCGCGCGCGACACCGACGCCGACAGGATGCCCGCAGCCAGACCGTACTCGCCATGGTTGGCAAGTTCTGCGGCTTCGTCGTCGGTATCGAACACGGTGATGTTGATCACCGGGCCGAAGATTTCTTCGTCGAATGCACGCATGCCCGGACGCACGTTGGACAGCACCGTCGGTGCATAGAACAGGCCTTGGTTGCTGGCGCCGGCCTCCACCACCGCGCCGGCGGCGACGCTGTCGTCCACGATATCGATCACCCGCTGCAGCTGGCGCTGGTCGATGATCGGGCCCAGTGCCACGGTGCCGCTGACCGGATCGCCGACCGGCAGATGCCTGGCTTTTTCGGCCAGCCGCTGCGTGAATGCATCGGCGATCCCGCGCTGGACCAGCACGCGGCCGGTGGCCATGCAGATCTGTCCCTGATGCATATAGGCGCCGAATGCCACTGCAGAGGCGGCCTTGTCCAGATCGGCGTCGTCGAGCACGATCACTGCGTTGTTGCCGCCCAACTCCAGCGACACTTTCTTCAAATGCCGGCCGGCGATCTCGCCGATGCGCCGCCCGGCCGCGGTGGAGCCGGTAAAGGCAATCATCGGGATATCCGGCGATTCGACCAGCGCCTGCCCGATGGCGGCATCGCCATGCAGTACATGCAGCAGTCCCTTCGGCAGGCCCGCTTCTTCCAGCACCTGCGCGATGACCACGCCACCGGTATACGGCGTGCGCGGGTCGGGCTTGAGCACCACTGCATTGCCCATCGCCAACGCCGGGGCGACCGAGCGCAGCGACAGGATCAGCGGGAAATTGAACGGGGAGATCACTGCGATCACCCCCAGCGGCAGATGCCGCGCCAGACTGAGCTGACCGGCGCCTGTCGGCAGCACCTGGCCGACCGCCTGCAGCGGCAGCGCCGCAGACTGCTGGTAGATCACCACCGACTCGTTCACTTCGCGCTGGGCCTTGGGCAGGATGCCGCCGGTTTCGCGCGCGATCAGCAGCGCCGCTTCGGCACTGCGCGCTTCCATCAGCTGCGCGGCACGGTGAAACACCGCAGCGCGCTCACGCGGCGCAGTGGCCACCCAGGCACGCTGCGCTTTCTTGGCCAGCGCCACGGCGGCGGCGACATCGGCCAAGTCGGCCTTGCCGACTTCGTGCAGCAGCGTGCCGGTGGCCGGTTCGATGATCTGCACGGTGCCGCCGTTGCCGGGCACCCAGTCGCCATTGAAAATACAGCCGTGCCACGCCGGGGCGGTGTGCGCGGAGATCGCGGTATTGGGGAGAGCATTCATGGTCTAGCCTCCTGCTGTGGGGTGGTGTTACAGAGTGGTCGACGCCAGCCCGCCATCAACCGGCAGCGTGATGCCGTTGATCCAGCGCGCAGCATCGGACGCAAGAAATACGATGGCCTCGGCCACTTCATCGGCATACGCGGGGCGGGTCATGCGCTTGGCATCTTCCTTGACCCGCTCTTCGCCGAGCATGGCGGCAAAGTCGCCCAGAATCGGCGTGAAAACCGGCCCTGGCGAGACGTTGTTGACGCGCACGCCACGCTCGGCAAACCACGGCCGCGATTGCAGCAGCGTCCACACGATCAGCGCTTCCTTGAAATATTGGTAGCAAGTGTCGTGTGCCACCGGATGTTCCGCCAACCACGCGCTGCCGGCAGCAAAGCTGTCGGTGGCGGCCAGTTGCTTGTGCAGGTCCAGCCGCTGTGGCCATTCGGCGCCCAGAATCGAGGCCACGTTGATGATGCTGCCGCCCGGCACGATACGCGGCAGCAAGGCCTGGCTGAGATGACGCAGTCCCAGATAGTTGACGCGTGCCACCAGCTCGAGCGGTGCGGTGCCGGGGACGCCGGCCACGTTGGCCAGCGCGCCGATACGTTCTGGCAAGGCCTTCACCAACGCATCGATGGAGGCCGGGTCGCCGAGGTCGGCCTGATGAAACCCGTGCAGCGTCATCTGCACCGGTGTGCGGTCGATGCCGATCACGGTGGCGCCATGAAACCGCGCCAGCCGCGCGACCTCTGCACCGATACCCGAGGCCACACCGGTGACCACGATCGTCTTGTTCTGCAAATTCATTGCCACTCTCCGAAGAGGCCGGCCACGCCGGCACTAGAACACATGGACATACTGCAGGTTGACGTTGTTGCCTGAGGCGGCGTTCTTCACTTCCACCGGCAGATAGAGATTGGCGAACACGATGTTGCTGGCATCCAGCCGCCATGAGCCGCCTGGTCCGGCGTAGAACACGCTTTGACGCGTGTCTGCAACGCGCTGCCCATTGGTGCGGTTATCGCGGAACTGGGTGAGGTAATACGCATTCACGCCCAGATGGATATCCGGTGCCACTTCCCAGGAGGTGGCGAAGTTGATCCAGCCCGCATCGCCGGCCTGCCCATTGCGGAATTCGAAGCCGGGCGGCAGATTCGGACGACGCTCGCTGCGAAAGTTGTAGATGTAATTCAGGCGCGCACTGATTTCCCAGCTCGGCGTCGGCAGCCAGGTCAATGCGTAGTTCGGCACCACCGACCAATAGCCTGCACTTTGATTGAGGTCGCGGTCGCGATCGAACTTGCCGATCGGTGCGATGGCATCGATCTCGAAACGCTGCGAAAACACCGGCCTGCCATCGCGTATCACCGGCAGCATCTGCAGATACGGCCCGAACGTCAGATCGCCCACGCCGGCGCCGTTATCGCGCAGTGTGGCGACGCTGTTGCGGCCGAACGAGGCATCCAGGTTGATCAGCGGAACCAGCGTATTGATGCCCAGTGCGCCGCCAAAGAGCTTGTAGGCGTGACATAGGCGATCTGGGTCAGCAACAGCGTGGAATCGATGCGCGGATTGTCGAACACCGGCACATCGTTGCCGCGCGCGTCCTTGATCGCATCCAGCGAACTCTGACGCAGGTAGGTGATCACCGCCCAACCCGGCGTGGTGCGCGTGAACCCGTCGAAGAAGCTGGTGCCGCCGGTGTTGATGCCATTGGTCAGCGTTGCACTCTGCGGCACGCCCTGCGCAAACGCAGGCCCGGCTGCCAGCAGCGACATCACCCCGAGCAGGACACTGCACTGCAGTAACCCACGCCAACCCACGTGGCGCACAACCGATAGATAACTCACTGCGAACATCTCCAGCGTTGGGAGGAAACAGCGGCAGATAGGACGTGGCAACGGTCAGGCAGGCGCGATCGCCGCGCCGCTCACGGCACGTGCGATGGTCAAGTTGGTGGGACGGTACTGCCGAGCGCAGGCTCGGCAGCGGCGGATCACTGCGTGTCGAGACGATCCAGCCGGTCGAGTGCGCGCAGCAACGGCGCTTCGCTGCTGCCAAGCACCGCGCTGAGTTGCTGTTCCATGCGCAGCACCTCGGCTTCGGCAGCGGTCAGCAAGGCCGCGCCGGCAGCGGTCAGCGACAGATGCTGCATGCGCCGGTCCTGGCGTCCACGCACCTGCCGCAGCAGGCGGCGCTTGACCAGCCGCGCCACCACGATCGCCAGATTGGGCGGCGACACGTGCAGCACATCGCCGATCTGGCGCTGGTTGATCCCCGGGTTGCCGTCCACCAGCATCAGCAGCGAAAAATCCACCGGCTTGAGATCGAACGCCGCCACGCAGTCCTGAAACATCCGCCGCACCAGCAGTTCGGTGCGGGTGATGCGATAGCCCAGCAACCGCAACAGGCGCGCCTGGTCCACCGTGGTGACGGCATCGGGCAGCAGTGCGGCGTTGGCAGTGACGGACATGACGGTTCTCGCAACGATGGCAGCGGGCGGACCGGTGCGCGCAACACTCCCCGCCCGCAACGCCGATCCGCGGCGTGAGCTGCATTGTAGACGTGGCCGGGGGTACCGATGCGGGCGTGTGCGTTGCCGATGCTGCCCGTTGCTGCCTGCAGACCCGCGCAGCCGGCCAGCAGCCGGGTGCGCCAGCTGCAGCACGTAGGGAACGGCGGTGATCCAGGCACGGCGTGGACATGAGATCCGGGTCGGCATTGATTGCGTTCCGGAATAGTTATGGATCATAACTACATTGCCAAGCTGCAGCGCAGCATGGTCGCGCTCGCCAGCGTGTTCACGCGGTGCAGCCGCTCACGGCAGCCAGAGTTTCTCGAGATCGCGAAAGCCCCAATCGGTGGGGCTCTCCATTTGCGCGATGCGGTCCTGGCAGTCCGGCCGCGACAGATCGATGTCCTGCACCAGCACATGGCTGCGCAGCTTGGCCGAATAGAACACGCGCACCTTGGGCTTGAGCAGCGCATCGGCCGTCTGCTCGATCACCACCGCCAGTTTCTGCGACTCCAGCCGCACCAGCGAACCGACCGGATAAATACCCAGCCGCCGCACGAATGCCTGGAATACCGCGGGGTCGAAATGGCCCTGCCACGATGCCATGCGCTTGAGCGATTCGGCCGGATCCCAGGCCCGTTTATACGGGCGATCCGAGCTGATGGCGTCGTACACATCGCACACCGCACCCATCCGCGACATCAACGAAATCGTCTCGCCCGCCAGCTGATTCGGATAACCGGTGCCGTCCATCTTTTCGTGATGATGCAGCGCGATCTCCAACACCACCGCGTTCTGCACACCGCCAGCCACCAGCAGGCGATGACCATCCATCGGATGCTGGCGCATGATGTCCATCTCTTCGTCGGTGAGCTTGCCGGGCTTGTTGAGAATGTCCAGCGGCGTCACCGCCTTGCCCATGTCGTGCAGCAGGCCGCCCATCGCCGCCTCCACCACCTGGGCCTCGGGCAACCCCAGCTGACGCGCCAGCCCGCTCATCAGGCCGGCCACGGCCATCGAATGCAGGTAGGTGTAGTCGTCGGCAGTCTTGAGCCGCGCCACGCTGATCAGGGCCTGCGGATGCCGCAGCACCGAATCGTTGATGGCCTGCACCAGCGGCATCGCCGCCTCGGTGTCGACGGTACGGCCAAGCCGCACGTCGCGGAACATTGCCTCGACCATGTCGCGGCCGTCTTCGAAGATCTTGCGGGCACGCACCACTTCGGACTCGATGCCGACCTGTGCGGTGACGCTGTTGGTGCGCGCGGTGCGGGAGGTGCATGCAGGCTTGGGCGGCTCCGATGGCTCAGGCAGCTCCGGTTCGGGCGCTGCATCCGATGCTGCGTGCGCTGCGGCCGGCGCTTCCAGATCCAATCCACGCGCGGTATCGATCACCAACTGCTCGATGCGGCTGCCATGGATCTTGTCCACATCGTCGGAGTCGACCAGAAACGAGGTCTTCCAGAACGGGTGGTGCACCCACGCGCCCAGCAGCTTGTAGACATACATGCCGGGGCGGAGTTGATCTGAGTCGATGGTTCTGAGCATGCCGGCGCTGGTCTGCTTGAAATCCGCGGAAGAGCCCGCCACAGGTATGGGGGGTCTGACGGGTTATCGGCAGTGCAGTGGATTTCTTTGGCGCGGTCGACTCCGCTAGCGGCACAGGGCTGACGCAGCGTGAGCGGTTCAGCGAGGGGGCAGACGCATGCTCAGCACGGCCGCCGCAGCCAGCAGCAGAGGCAGGCTGCAGGCCAGGTAGAGCGTGGCCGGCGACCACCCTGCATCCACCAGCACGCCCACGCACAGCGGCGAGGCAATCGCCCCGAAACGGCCCACGCCGATCGCCCAGCCCATGCCGGTGGAGCGCACCGCCGCAGTGAAGACCACTGGCGCTACCGCATACAGGCCGGCAATGGCGGCAAACATGGCCGCACCGGTCGATAGCGCGATCACGAACGCCCAGCTCAACACCGTGCTATAGAGCCCGAACGCAAGCATGGCCAGCGCCGACAACAGCAGCGCCCCGGCCGTCAGCCGCGACAACCGCGCACGCGCCGCCAGCCAGCTGAACATCCCGCCGCCAGCGATGCCGCCCAGATTCAACAGCACCCCGCCGGTCACGCCCTGCTGCGCCGACAGCCCGGCCACCACCAGCAGCTTCGGCGTCCAGCTGAGCGCGAAGTAGAACGCGAACATCAGCAGGAAGAACGCCAGCGCGATCAGCAGCGACGGCCGCCGCAAGCCAGGCACGAACAGGGCCGCGTAGCCCTGCGCATCATCGGCAACCTGTGGCGGCGGCAATGGCAAGTCGGCACGCGGCGGCATGCCCATGCGGGCCAGCACCGCGTTGAAGCGTGCAGACGCGCCGGGCGGACGACGGGCAATCAAAAATTCCAGTGATTCGGGCAGCCATGCCAGCACCAATGGCACGCACAGCAGCGACCCGGCCGCACCAAGCAGGAACACCGCGTGCCACGACCATTGCTGCAGCAACAACGCCGCGATCACACCGCCCAGGGTCGCGCCGATCGGATAACCGGTGGCCTGCAGCGCCAATGCAGTGCTGCGCCAGTGTGCGGTGGAGTATTCGGCGGCGATCACTGCAACGCAGGCCAGCATGCCGCCGATCCCGATACCGGTGAACGCACGCAGCGCACCGAGCTGCCACGCGCTGCTGGCCAAGGCCGAGGCGCCCATGCCGACGGTCAATATCGCCAGGCACACCAGAATCATCGCCCGACGCCCGATGCGGTCGGCCAACGGCGCCAGCAGCAACGACCCCACCGCCATGCCGACCAGGCCGGCACTGAACAACACGCCGAGCAACTTGCCCGACAACTGCCACTGCGCCGACACATGCGGCGCGGTGAACGCCATTGCCATCACATCGAAGCCGTCGAGCATGGTGAGCAGCACGCACACCGCCACCGCCCTCCACTGGAAGGGCGTCATCCGCTGCAGCACGAAGCTTGCGGGTGTTGCTGCGCTATGTGGCATGCGTGAATCCTGTGATGGAGATGGGTCTTGCTGCAGTACGCCGACCTGCATGCAGGTCGTCCGAGGGCGCCGCACAGTTGCGGCGCAGATCGAGCCCATGGATGCGGCCGACGCGGTTACACGAATCAGCAATTTCGACGACATGTCGCGTTGCGATGCAGTGGCAAACCAACACCGCTGCAACGGTGCGTGGCCACGCTAGGCCGATCGCAGGCAGCGTTCAAGACGACTGCCTGCACTGGTGTGCGCTTATCGGACAGGCCGGCATGCCGCTTCGTTTCGAGGCTCACGCGTTCGTTGCTGGTGACTGCAATCAAACGCCTGCGTCGAGTGCATCGCATGCACTACGGCAAGGAAGGCGTAACCACTCTTCTTTGCAGCCTTGATGACCTCGATGCGCAGCCACCGTGTCGTGCATGATCGCAACCACGCGGTACACCCACCACGCGCAGCCTGTTCTGCACACCTGCAGACGGCCAGTTATCATGCAAGCAGTGCATGCATTGGGCGGCACGCTGATTTGCCGGAGACTGTCGTGACCCCGATTCGTTCGTTCCTGGACCACACCCCACAGCTCGGCGCACGCGTCTATATCGACCCGGCCTGCACCATCATCGGCAAGGTGAGTCTGGGCGATGACGTCTCGGTGTGGCCGGGCACGGTGATTCGCGGCGACGTCAATCATGTGCAGATCGGCGCCCGCACCAACGTGCAGGACGGCACCATCATCCACGTCAGTCACCATAGCCCGTTCAACAAGGCCGGCTATCCCACCGTGATTGGCGAAGACGTCACCGTTGGCCACGGCACCATCCTGCATGCCTGCACCATCGAAGACCTGTGCCTGATCGGCATGGGCGCCTGCGTGCTCGACGGCGCCACCGTCAAACGCTACGGATTCGTCGGTGCCGGTGCGGTGGTCGGCCCGGGCAAGGTGGTTGGCGAAGGCGAACTGTGGCTGGGCAATCCCGCGCGCCTGGCACGCACGCTCAGCGACAAGGAAATCGAAGGCCTGCATTACTCGGCGCAACATTATGTGCGGCTCAAGGATCAGTATCTGGGTGTGCCGGCTGGCGATTGATTGTGGGTCTGCGGGGCGGGCTCGCGCCTGGCGTTGACGTACCGGTTCAAGGCTGCGTCGCACGCTCCAAGGTCGTCAGCATCGTCAACGCCTGCTCACGCGAAGCGCCGCACATCTCCAGCGATGGCCGCAGGCTGCCGCATACCGCCGGGCGCTGCGGCGAGCCGAACAAGCGGCAGCCCAGCTGCGCATCCAGCTGCACGCACGCCACCCCGGCCGGCTTGCCATTGGGCATGCCGGGAATCGGCGAACTGATCGAGGGCGCGATGCAGCAGGCAGCGCAGCCCGGGCGGCAGGAAAGCGTGGAAGACATCGGCACAGTGTAGCGGCGCGGCGCAAGTGCGGCGCCGGCAAAAAACCACATTTGCCGAGCCCCCTATCCGGAACGCCGCCAGCCGGGCGCGCTGCCCGTGCACTCCACTTGCGTTGAAACCAGCCCACTGCAGCCTGATCGCCCGGCAGCGTGCACGCTGCAATGACGGCCGCGCCGAACAGCTGCGTGCTAACGTGCCAGATCACCGGAACGCGCCGCGACGGTTGCAGCAGCAACAGTTGCGACGCGCTCTAATTGCCAGCCACCGCTCGCCAATCAGCCGTCGAATTCGCCATGCCCGAGTACCGCTCCAAGACCTCCACCCACGGCCGCAACATGGCCGGCGCCCGCGCACTGTGGCGCGCCACCGGCATGCGCGATGGCGACTTCCACAAGCCCATCATCGCCATCGCCAACTCGTTCACCCAGTTCGTGCCCGGGCATGTGCACCTGAAGGATCTCGGTCAGCTGGTCGCACGCGAGATCGAACGCGTCGGTGGCGTGGCCAAGGAGTTCGACACCATCGCGGTGGACGACGGCATCGCCATGGGCCACGACGGCATGCTGTATTCGCTGCCCAGCCGCGAGATCATCGCCGACTCGGTCGAGTACATGGTCAATGCGCATTGCGCCGACGCGCTGGTGTGCATTTCCAATTGCGACAAGATCACGCCCGGCATGTTGATGGCCGCGCTGCGGCTCAATATCCCCACCGTGTTCGTCTCCGGCGGCCCGATGGAAGCCGGCAAGACCAAGTTGTCCGAGCACAAGCTCGACCTGATCGACGCAATGGTGATCGCCGCCGACGACAGCGCCTCCGATGAAAAGGTGGCCGAGTTCGAGCGTAGCGCCTGCCCCACCTGCGGTTCGTGCTCGGGCATGTTCACCGCCAACTCGATGAACTGCCTGACCGAAGCGCTGGGCCTGTCGCTGCCGGGCAACGGCACCGTGGTGGCCACGCACGCCGACCGCGAGCAATTGTTCCTGCGTGCCGGACGCGTGGCGGTGGAGCTGTGCCATCGCTGGTATGGCGGCGAAGACCCCACCGCCCTGCCACGCGGCATCGCCACCTTCGAAGCCTTCGAAAACGCGATGACCCTGGACATCGCGATGGGTGGCTCGACCAACACCATCCTGCATCTGCTTGCAGCGGCGCAGGAAGGCGAGGTGCCGTTCGGCATGCGCGACATCGACCGCCTGTCCAAGCGCGTGCCGCAGCTGTGCAAGGTCGCCCCGAACACGCCGAAGTACCACATCGAAGACGTGCATCGCGCCGGCGGCATCATGGCCATCCTCGGCGAGCTGGCGCGTGGCGGGCTGCTGCACACCAATGCGGCCACGGTGCACGCACGCACGCTGGCCGATGCCATCGCGCAGTGGGATGTCACCCAGACCGACACCGAAACCGTGCACACGTTCTACAAGGCCGGCCCGGCCGGCATCCCCACCCAGATTGCCTTCAGCCAGGCCACGCGTTGGGACAGCCTGGACACCGATCGCAGCGAAGGCTGCATCCGCGATGTCGCACATGCGTTCTCGCAGGAAGGCGGCCTGGCCGTGCTGTACGGCAATATCGCCCGCGACGGCTGCGTGGTGAAGACCGCAGGCGTGGACGAATCCATCCACGTGTTCGAGGGCAATGCCCGCGTCTACGAAAGCCAGGATTCGGCGGTCAAGGGCATCCTCGCCGATGAAGTGAAGGCAGGCGATATCGTGGTGATTCGCTACGAAGGCCCCAAGGGCGGCCCCGGCATGCAGGAAATGCTCTACCCCACCAGCTATCTCAAATCCAAGGGCCTGGGCAAGCAATGCGCCCTGCTCACCGACGGCCGCTTCTCCGGCGGCACCTCGGGCCTGTCGATCGGCCACGCCTCGCCGGAAGCCGCCGCAGGCGGCGCGATCGGCCTGGTGCGCGATGGCGACAAGATCCTGATCGATATTCCCAATCGTTCGATCAACCTGCTGATCTCGGACGAGGAACTTGCTCTTCGTCGCGCAGAGCAAGATGCCAAGGGCTGGAAGCCCGTGGAAGTGCGCCCGCGCAAGGTCACCACGGCGTTGAAGGCGTACGCGTTGCTGGCGACCAGCGCGGATAAGGGTGCGGTGCGGGACAAGGCGATGCTGGACGGCTAGAGCCAGCGAATGTGGCGAGGCATGCATGCCTCTTCGCGCGAGAGCACCGCAGGAATGCGCCTCGGCCGCTTGACACGCACTAGATTTTCCATCGACGGCAGCTCGATGCGCAGAACCTCGCGATAAAGAAATAACAGCGCTGCCAATGCCTGGTCCTGCGTCCCCGCAGACACCTGCCCTTCGGTCGCCGGGTCAGGAAGGCATCGACCTCCGCCTGCTCCATCTGCCCCGGATGCCGCTTGCCGTTGGCTGGAATGAAACGCCGGATCCAACTTACGTACGCCTGCTCGGTGCGCTCGCTGTAATGCCGCACGCGCAAGCAGTCGCGCGCCTGATCCAGGCGCCTGATCGAAGGGCGCGCTGTTACGCCGTCGTTTTTCTGGGTGTCTCATCCGCCTGCGTCCTTGCTGGATAGCGCTAAAAATATCCGTATGGTCGCGTCGGCTTGCCATCGTACGCCCCCGTGATTGCGGCTAGGAGTTCCTCCTTTTACAAAACTCTTGCAATCGAAGATACTCGCCGCAACACCGCCTTTTGGCGGTCCAATAGTAGCTAGGCGGCCTTGGAGGAAATATGTCGTTCACCGATGATCATGGCGGATTTTCATTTTCTTGCACTGATGCGAAATTTTCTATCGACGCAAGCACTTGGTCCACAAAACTTTCCCAGCTGGGTAAAATTGCTGGACCCGTATACATCATGACGGCAGCGCTACCAGATGCTGACTATATTTCAGGGATTCTCAGCAAGCGACCTTCTGATATCTACATCATTGCAAGCACTGATGCGGAGGTGAACGCGCTTAAAATTAAGGCGACGTTTCCACAAATTCGCATAGCACTCCATCCAAAGACAAACGCGAAATTAGCTTTAATCTCACCAAATACCGCATGGATTTCCAGTGCCGATTTCGGCAAAAGCAAGATGATTGAATCCTCTATTGGACTTCACTCACATGAGGTTTTTACCAGGGGGGTCAACGACTTCTTCTTGCGGTACTGGAAAGAATCAGTTGAGATAGCTGGTGCGACCGCCTAACAATTCAACCAAGCCGAACTGGCTTCGCTAGTCGGCTTATCTCGGGCGTTAGGCCTAATGAGAACCATCGTCATGGATCGAACAGACAACCAAGATGATCCGCCTCTCGATATCGATGAGCTGCGGGCAGTCGCAGTTCTGACTGCTGATGACCTCGGGGCTATCGACCGGGCGATTCTTGCCTCCAGCCATACGAGGTGGCGCAAAATGTCGATAGTGATGGGCGTGGCTATGGATGCGTACCAAGACTTGTACCTAGACGTTCCCGACGTCTTTTACGCACAACGTGTTCAGGCCCTGGTTTCTGCCGGGCGCCTGCAGGCACAGGGCAACCCGCACCGCATGCGATTCGGTTATATTCGTCTGTCAGAGGTGCCGTAATGAGGCTTAACAACTCAATCAAGCCGAACTGGTTTCGCCAGTCGGCTTATCTCGGGCATTAGACCTTTGGAACAAGCGCCTCGCTACCTTGAAGCATTGGCTAAAGCCTCATTCAACGCTGAGCGCGCATTTCAGGCGGCAGTCTCTCCTGACTACGCACACTACCCGGAGATCCAACGGCAAACGTGGGCCGCGGCCGCCATTCTCCAATGCGACATTCTCCGCTATGTCGTGACGTTCGAGAACTCCACAACAGATGGTTTGGTTCGCTTGCTTTGGATGGGCGACATAGTCTCAATGCTCTACGAAGCTAGAGACTGGTTTTATAGCACTGGTGGCCCGAATGTGGTCACTATAGCTGGTTCGAACGGAGCTGACACATCGGCCGTTAAAGCAGAATTGAAAACCATTAAAAAGCTATACCCGCTCAATGGGGTCGACGCATTCGCAGAATTCCGGAATAAGGTAGGTCACCACTACGATCCCGATTTTGTGGCCCACCTTCATAGTTTCTCAGAAACTAACTCTCGCAATTTCCTTGAAATACTTACTAATTATGCGAGTTACTCAAATGAATGGGTTGTCCTTTGCAAGCGGGTCATTGCTCATACAGCCGGGCCAAAGACCTAACAAATCATTCAAACCGAGCCCACATCAGGGCGGTGCCTAAGTGCACGCCTTCGGCTATATTTGTACCCAGTCGCCGCCCTGCTGCGGGCCGGCTTAATTCAGGCGTTAGCACCCACGTGGAGACCGCATGATTAACCTGAACGGGCCGGAAGACACATACAGGTAGTTGGTTGAACAGTCCGACAAGAGCTGGCTGCTGGGCCTACTAGCTTTTGCAACAATCGAAGAGCAGCGCATCGAATGGATGCGACACTACGAAATTCAAAATGGCGCACTACCCTCAGATCAGTTAGTCCACGACTGGTACCTGCAGCAGCCGAGCGGCGTACTATTGAGAGCAAGCGGTGCAGCTGAAAGCGCCTTACAACTTTACGCACAGGAGGTTGCTTCGACGCTAGAGGAGGACTACCGTCAGGAGATACAACAAAGCATTCTTATCCGAGAGATTCGGTCACACAACAGATTTTGGCCACAATTTGGCGCGAACGTTGCCGCTGGGCTCGTAAGCACCCTTATTTTCTCAGTGGTTCTTGTCATTCTGGCTGTTGTCGTTCTTAAAGATCCATCGCCCGTTGCCTTGATCCGCCAACTGCAGGAGCCACCTAATGGCAAGTGAAAAGACGTCCCGTCGCGCAGCATCAGCCGCATCTAAAGTCCTAAGTGACGGTAGTGGCAGCAAGTCTTCAAAATCAGCAGCTGGCTCTGCTCTGTCTCAGTCTCGTAGCAACAAAGTCACTTCCTCATCTGCAGCGTCTGCCGCATCAAAAACGCTTAGAGACTCATCAACAAGCAAGTCATCAAAAACTTCAGCTGGTTCAGCGTTGACGCAGCGACCGAGTCGAAAAAAGTAGCAAGGGTGGGCGCTAACATTCATTCAAGCCGAACCCGCTTCGCGGGTCGGCTTAATTCAGGCGTTGGACAACAGGATCAAGTTACATGGTGCCCAAAACATGCTTTGTAGTTTGTCCGATCGGCGAAGCTGGGTCAGAAACTCGCCGTCGCTCCGATCAAATGCTCAAGTATGTGCATGAGCCGGCTTTAGCAAAATTTGGCTACGAGATCGTTCGGGCAGACAAGATACTCAAGTCTGGCCTCATCACGAGCCAGATCATCAATCTGATCCTTGAGGCTGATCTTGTTATCGCGGACCTCACTGAGAACAATCCAAACGTCTATTACGAACTCGCACTTCGGCATGCAACAGCAAAGCCGTTCATTCAAGTGGCTATCGCTGGACAAAAGATACCCTTCGACATTTCTGGACTCCGCACCATCTTTGTTGATTTGACCAACCCGGACAGTATTGAGAGTGCAAAGAGCGATCTGGACGGCTATATCAACGAATTCATGTCCGGCCACAAGGCAGACTCACCGATTTCATTAGCCAAAAATGTTCGGCTGCTTCAAACGGATCCTGATCTGGCGGAAAAGCTACTTGAACACATCAGCAATATGTCCGGCAGTGGATTTGCAAGCCTCGATGATCTTGATGACAAGCTTGATGATATCCGCAACATTCTCGACGACCTCAACGGGCGCGTTCCCTAACCTGTTGTCTAACAATTCATTCAAGCTGAACCCGCTTCGCGGTTCGGCTTAACTCAAGCGTTAGGCCGTGGTGGAGCAAATGCGTTGGTGGTTGCCGTTTCGGTGAGTTCGCAGGCGTGCATGCGGTTGGCTCCGGACAGCAGTCATCACCGTTGCTGGTTGCGGTAAGTTCGGTGCTTCGCCTTGGCACGTCGTTCCCGCGCTGCGCTCGTTGCAGTTGGCTTCGGTGGCATCACGCGCCTCTGCATCGCTGGGCAAGCTCCATCCCGCAAGCTGTGGCACACTCGGTCAAGGCGGCAGTGCTGGGGAGCATGGTTGCACCATCCGACCTTTGCGGCCACTCACTGCCTAACAACTCATTCAAGCCGAAGTTGCTTCGCAACTCGGCTTAATTCAAGCGTTAGGCCTCATTACAGGACTCCGAATGTCAGCACTTCCTCCGAGGGTCTTTGTTTCCTACTCGCACGACAGTCAGGCTCATAAGTATTGGGTGCTCGCACTTGCAACCCGACTCGTAGCCAATGGCGTTGATGTGGTACTCGACCAGTGGGACCTGACACTGGGCAGCGACCTCCCGCGCTTCATGGAGGCTGGTCTCACGGGCGCACAACGAGTACTGGCTGTTTGCAGCGAGCTATACGTTGAGAAAGCCAACGCTGGCATTGGCGGAGTAGGCTACGAAAAAATGATTCTTACGGCGCAGCTCATGCAAAGCATTTCTGGTGATCGCATCGTTCCGGTCATACGCAACAATGGCTCCGCGATCCCGACACCTATTTTTCTTGGCTCCAGGGTATACGTCGATTTTCGAGATGATATTGTATATGAAGTCAGATATGCAGAGCTGCTTCGAGACATCCATGGGCAGAAGATTAGGCCACGACCTTCGCTCGGCCCGAATCCGTTCGATACCGTTGTCGTAGACACTGCGCCGCTCATATCGTTTGGACCCGAACGCTATGTTTCTCCAGCGCCATCTGGAACCGTGACGTTTGACTACTCAAACAATAATGGGCGCTATATTGTAGGTGCTGGTGACATGGCCTTTGAAACCGCTTGGTCAGGCGCTAGTAATGACGCTATTCATGCATACACTGATCCTCCGAGCATTCGATCGCTGGCACTGGCCATAGGCGTTCAGGAGATCGCCGAGATAGTAGATGCGTCCAGCTACGACACCTCGTCTCGTGTGCGCACTCCCCATCTTGGTGAGATCGTGATCTGGCAGAATACCGCGGGTTACTATCTAGCGACGCGAGTCGAGAAGCTTCAAGCACGGGGCCACGGTGACCCTGTTGACGAGATCATGTTCACTTACGCAATCGCCCCTGCCAAGCTTGCCTCGTTCTCGGCATGAGGCCTAACAATTCATTCAAGCCGAACCCGCTTCGCGGGTCGGCTTAACTCAGGCGTTATGCCCCATGGCGACATCTCAGCCACTCACAGAAGAAGAGCTAGTCGCACACAGGCGCGGCAAGTGGTCTGTAGCCGGAGTGCCGCATCGCGGCTGGACATGCGTAGATATTGAGGATCTTGGAGAACCGCTCATCGAGTGCCAGATGTGCGAGTCTCAGACTATTCGCTACGTCCATCACATGGAGCACCCAGATTACCCGGAAGTTCTTGAGGTTGGGTGTGTATGCGCCGGTCACATGGAGGGCGATGTAGCAGCCTCACGAGCCCGTGAGGCCTCTATGAAAAACCGCGCAGCAAAGCGCAAGCGTTGGACCGCACGTGCTTGGAAAGTGTCGGCAAAAGGCAATCCACATATCACTTCGGATGGATTCCGCATTACCGTTTACCCGCGCGGTGATGGCTGGGCCTGCACCTTGGCAGCATTGGATAACTCAACGGTGTTACACGCTCGTCGCAACTACAAGTCCCAAGTCGAGGCCAAGCTTGCTGCTTTCGACCACATTACCCGCCTACAATCCAAAGATGGGGCATAACAATTCATTCAAGCCGAACCCGCTTCGCGGGTCGGCTTAATTCATGCGTTAGATGCCAGTGAGGTTTCGTCGTGACTTCAACGCTTGCTATCGCACTTGTCTCATTGTCCCTATCCGTGATTTCAACCGGGATCGCGATAGCGAGCTATTGGCGCGCTCGAAGCAATCAAACCTATGACTACGCGGCTCGCCTGCAGTTGGAGAATGAAAGCATCCAAGGCGGTAGCGGCCCAGAGGCTTTTCATTACTCTGCAGACTTGGTGAACGTCGGAATTAAGCCTGTAGAGATCCGCAACATCTTCATTGACTATGGTGGGCAGTCCGAAGGCACTTACTACAAATTCAACGTCGAAGGTCTGTTCCATCTTCCTCCGAACGGCAAGCGCAGTGTCGGATTCTCCATTTCCAGAGAGGACTATGAGGATGTGTTAACAAAATTCGGCGTGCAACAGTGTCTGTTTCGCTTGCGCGTTTGCTTCGCCAACGCTACTGGCGGCAATGTTGAGGCCACTCGTAATCTCATGGGGCTGGGTCCGAGCGAGACCACCTTTTACGCGCAGCGCGGCGATGCAATCGTCTGAGCTGGCATCTAACAATTCATTCAAGCCGAACCCGCTTCGCGGGTCGGCTTAATTCAGGCATTAGGCCGTTGCAGACACTATCCGATCACTCGAACGTTATTTCATCTTGGGCCGCAGTGAACCCCGAGATCCATCGCGCTTGGATTTTTGGTAGCTACGCAACTGGCAAGGCTAGGCCAGACAGCGATCTTGATGTTGCAATTGATATTGTGCCTGAAGCAACGTGCAAGTACGGCATCGTTGCATTCTGGTTCGATCATCACACGCGCCTTGAGAAGCAACTCCAGCAGTGCGTCGGCTCAGTAAAGGTTCAATTGGAGATGTATCACCGCTACCACGGCTCAATCGTTTATCGGGCCATCAATTCTGCAGGCATTACACCCGTGTACCGACGCTCCGCGGGGCAACGGCCTAACAATTCGTTCAAGCCGAAGCCACTTCGCGGCGCGGCTTAATTCAGGCGTTAGACCTCAGGAGGCCACATTGCCAAAGTACGAAACAGCGTGGTATCTCAACGATCAAAAGCATTGGGAAGAGGTTTCCTTTCGAGAACTTGCTAGGGACGAGAGGCGCGCAGGACTTCGAGAGCGTGACCTTAGAGATGAACGGGATGGTATCTTCGAATTAGGCATACGTAACCATCCTAAAACGCCGCACTTCTTTGAACTGCGTCGAATTCGTACTGACCTAGAGCCTGCGGTAAAAGAAAGTGAAGCTCATGAAGAACAAAAGAGAATGGTTCGAGCTTTCTTATCCAAGTACGAAAAGCATGACATGGGGTACTACGAGCGACCCTGGAATAAAGATAAGGGCTTTGAAAGCCTGCTGAAGCTAAAATACGAGTATCAATGGGGCACGGAAGTTCAGTTTGGACTCGTATATGGGAAATTCGTTCGCTTCGATATATTTGGAAGATCGAAGGACGAAATACAACTAACTGACAGATGCCCGCTGGTTGCTATCGAGATAGTAGATACGCACTTCCATTCCCGAGAGGCATTTAAGGTATTACTTGAGACGAGTAGGAACATCCCCCTTGTCGTTGCTTACTACTTCATTCCGGTAGCGCCCCGTCTTAACTGCGTAAAAAAACCAGAGCGAAGCAATGGGTATTCAAGAATCCGCCTACAGTGCTACATCGCGGATGGCTCCTTCTGGTTTCGAAATGAGCGTGTCGAGGAAATGGCCGGTGTCGCTCCTGAAAGCCCCGACGTCTATTACAACTTCATCCGCGAGAAGCTATGTGCAGATGGATACATCCGACCATCCAATTGAGACGCTGAGTTCTAACCCTCCGTTCGAGGCGCCTGCGCGGAAAGCCGCGCAGGCGCCTCAACTCCACGTTGGGCCTACGCCTCAAAGCGACGGAGTGGGCCCGCGCTGCTGTTGCTCCTGCGAGCGCTGCTGTTCTAGCGACTGTTCCCGCGCGCGATCTTGTTCCAGACGTTGGTTGACGGATTCCAGTTGCGAGAAGCTTTCCTGCACCGGGCGTTGGGCTGCTTCGACGGTGGGCATATGTGCACGCAACTTCGCTGGGTCATCCGGTCTGCCCTGTACCAAGAACACCATTTGTGCAGCTGGAAGATCCTCGGTCTTTGCGCTGAGCAGCACGTGGTCCACCCGGGTTAGCCCATTGTCTTTGGCTAGCGTCAGCAGACTGGCTGTCATTCGTTCACTGGTGGCGTCAAACGTGCGGCCATTGGCTGCGTCTAGCTGCTCAACCTTGCTTCGGATCTGCTGATGCATAGCATGGTCCGGGTGCCCCGCTTCTGCAGGGGTCAATGTGCGGCTTGGCTCAGTCGGTGTCGCAAGATTGGGAGAGCTAACGCTGCGTGCGCCAGTGTCCTTGAGCTGGACCAAACCATAGCCATCCTTGCCAAGATCAACGACGTTGAAGGTGTTTGCAGACCCGAGGTCCAGCCCGTTTCGCTCTAGCTGTCTTGGGTCCAGGCCCAATGACTTGAGATCGATGCGGATTTCCGGAGGCTGCCGATCATGCGCCAAATGCGCGTAGTTCTGTGCGATGTGACTGATCGGATTGACGCCATAGTAGTTCCGGTAGTCGGAGTCGCCATGTGGGCCCAGCGTGCCACTGCTGTCATAAAAACAGTGCTCAACTGATTTGGTCAGCGCATCGTTGCGGGAAAAGGGCTGCTTGGTGAGTGCATCGTAAGTCAGCCCGTCCGCGAATTGCGGAGCGCCGTTCGGTTGTCGCACGACACACCTGTTGCTGGACCGGTCGAGCAATTCCCGCTCAACCATGCCGTCGGGCATCTGAGGGTTCAGATGTTTGATTCGATCATGCAGGGCACGCATCCCTGAGATTTCCGACAGCGCTTCGTCTGCGCGCGTGGAATCCAGGTAAACACGCGTAGGGCCAGTCAGGTCGACCTGATGCTCCCGATTGTCATAGGCGTCCTGCATCCGGTTGCCCATGCTCTTGCCGAACTCGGCAAGAGCGTCGGCACGATGCTGGGCCAATACGCCGTGCATCGTTTCGTGGCCCATGACCTCGGTCAGATAGTCGAGGCGCTGTGATCCTGCGAAGTCTTTGAACGCTGCTTCACTGATATTGAGTGTGCCCGCTTTGCCGTCTTTACCGTCCTGAAAGTGACCCCCGTTGTTCTGTCCATGCGAGACAGCAATCGCGCCAATTCGACCTTTCTCAATGGCATCACCTAGCAGGTTCGACAGATAGGGGGACTCGGCGATTGTTTGCCGGATGCTCGCCTCGGCACCGGCAGGAAGTGCAGGGTCATTTGCCATCTGGGCAAGTAGAGGCTCGATACGTGTGTCAATCCGGTTCATGGCTTGCCTCCATCAATCTTGACGCTATAAACGCACTCTTGTTGGCCGCTTTGTTGATTGGTTCGATAGAGGAGCAATGAGACCGAGAGAATCTGGCTCCCGCGATTGATTGCACGCCAATGTTGGCGCAGCCATCCACCCTGGAACGGCCGTTGGCCGCCGCGCGTGTATCCCATCCTTTCAAGCGCTTTGGACAGTGCTTCGGCTTGCCAGATGCAGGTCGACGTAGGCACACGCGTGGGATCGCTGTGATCAGGTAGGGACACTGCAACCTCGATCCGCGAGAAGCCATCTTTCGTTGGCCGATGTGTCGCGTAGAGCGCATAGCCCTCGGCCAGAGTGACTTCCTTAACTTCACGCCACGGGTATGCTGGATCAGACGGTGGCCCAAGCTTGATGCCAAGTGCAGATTCCATGCGCTGGTAGTCCAGATCCGCTGGCACTCTCAGACCATCGATGAAGCGCAGCAGCCGGCGCTCCAGCTCTTGCGGAGTGGTGTTGGCAGAGACGGAATCGGCACGGCTACCAGTGCTCTTGCCTTTCTCTGGAGAGGTTGGCGTCGCTGTGGCAGCAGATTGCGTGGCTGCATCCCGTCCTGCTTCACCAGGCGCGCGAGCGCATGCACTTGGCAGCGCTAGTGAAAGCAGCAGCAAAGGGAGTAGGTTTCGGAAGCTAATTTTTATCATTGGAATCCTACTCACGCGACATCGCGATGCTGGCCAATTGTCATTCGCACCGTTGGTGTCCTGCAGTACCGAGCCCGAACCTGAGTGGTGCGATGGTGATGGATAGCGAGGGACGGAAAGCTATTTGCGAGAGAGTGGGGCGCTTGGAGTAGCAACCTCTCTAAGTTCAATCCAACCCTGACCCTGCTGCTTCAAACGTTGACGCAAGAGATCTTCCATCAACGCTTTCCAGATTGCCAGCATCAGCCAGTTGACATGTCACGCAGCGCGTAGCAGTCTTTCGTCAAGGAGCGTAGAAACTCCTCGAACAGCGGTACCCACCTCCGTCAAACCGGTGGGTTTTTTGTGCCTGCAGATTCTTGCAGGGGCAACCGACGCGATGCCTGCGTCGGGAGGGCGGCTAATACAACACCCTTCGGGGAAATACGCCCGCCGACTGTTCGCGGTTTCTAACCTCCCGACATCCCGTCGCCACCCGGCGGCGGGGCCTGTTCGTCAAGGAGGGCTTTGCCATGCGTCGACCCACGTCCCGTCCCACATCCGCACGCAAGCGCGCCACGGAGCTGCCACCCACCGAGATCGGCTGGCACTCGCTCGACCCCTCGATCAAGCCGCGGCCCTACGTCGAGCGCACCCCATCCCCAACCCCGCACCGAACCCCGCCCCCCACGCCCCGGCCACCCGCGTGCCCCGCACCACTGCACCGTCGGCTACGGCTACTACCCCGCCAGCGACCAACGCATCCCCACGCTGCGCCTGCGCGGCCGCTGGCTGGAACAACTGGGCTTCACCATCGGCAGCAAACTCCACATCCGACTACGCAAAGGCGAGCTGATAGTCAGCCTGGCACCCGCCGACTGAGCCGGTGTGCCCCGCACGCGCAGCATGCACGTGCGCGCCCGCATCGAGTGCAACGCACATGGCGTACACCGTGCGCGCTCACCGCTCCCCGCGCAGAGGAGGACACAGATGGACCACCCCGCCGTCGTCTTGCATCTCACGCTGGACCAACGCGACCAGCTCGATCGCCTGCTACGCATCCTCATCGCCCACGGCGACGTGATCGCCATGAGCAAACCGGAGTGCCTGGAGGCGCAGACCCTGCCAACGTTGGGACAAGCCATCTTCGATGCCGCTCATGCCGTGCGCGAGATGCTCGAGCAGCGAATGGAGCAAAGGCCGGGCAGGTCCTATCTGCACGGCGAAGATGGCGGTTAGGTTGGTTGGGACCTACTGATGGCTCACTTGCTGTCGCATGACGGCATCTTGAAATCTCAGCGGCTTGCCTCGTTACGCCGCACGTCGTCGAACGTAACGCGGTGTCCCTGCAAAGATGCGGCATGGCCCATGGCCATGGGCAGCCGCACTGCTGCGAAGGCCTTGCGATTCACAGGCTTGCAGCGATTGACGGCCGTCAACGCCTCGGCGAGGATCGTGTTACACCGCGCTCAGGCGGCCCAATGATAGCCAGGCGGCTTGGAGGTTTCGATGGAGTTGATGCTTCTATTGGGTGCGGCGCTTGCTCTTGGCAATATCGTTGCATCGGTTGCAGTACTTCGCGTTTCGGTGCTCTCGCCATCACAACGCGTACTGCAACTTACCCTCATCTGGCTTGTTCCCGTCATTGGCGCCATCGTTTGTGCGGCATTTGCGTCTTCTCAGGCACTTGCCTCCACGTCGTCCGGTACAATCGCCCCCCTCTACCCATTATCCGATGGTGGCGCATCGGACGGCCAAGACATTGGGTTCGTTGGCTGTGATGGTGGAGACGCTGGCGACGCCGGGAGCAGTGACTAGTGGCCTCGCCTAAACAACAACATTGCAAACCGAGGTAATGATGGAAGAGGAATACCAGCTTGTCATGTCATCACTTTGCCAGTCGGTCACTGGAAAAGGGCAGACGGTTCGCTTAGAGATCTATCGTGGGCCAGATAGCGACTGGACGCTTGAAGCTGTTGACTCGTTCAACAACTCAACCGTCTGGGATGATCTGTTCGCGACAGATCAGGCTGCTCTAGACGAGGGGTTGCGGACTATCCGAGAAGATGGCATTGAGTCTCTCATTGGTCAGCCCGGCGGAAGTCAGCACCAGTAACCCAACCGCCTGACAATTCGCTCAAGCCGACCCAGCTTCACAAGTGGGCTTAATTCACGAGTTAGGGACCGGAACAGGATTGATGCGCGGCGAGATAGAAAACTGGAAGAACGGTTGGTATGGAGTTAATCTCGGGCTATCTGCCGCGGAGATTGATCGAATGATTGGTCTTCTCGTACGACTCCGCGATGACCCAGACCAGCACCTTCATGTTTCAAGCGACTATTCGGGCTCGGGAGGACTCGGTGACATTGAGGTTTACGTCTCCGAGGCTGATGCAACGAGCAACATGCAAATTGGTAGTCCTGCACTGGCAGCGGGCAACGAAACCCCACCAATCGGCGCCTGACAATTCATTCAAGTCTAAACCGCTTCGCGGGTAGGCTTGTAGTACGTCGCGTCGGAAAATCTCAGCTCTCGACGCACATCTTTGACCTGACTGCCACAGTCGACCTGCTTCAGTGTGGCGACAATCCGGCTCTCGGTGAACTTGCTCTTGCGCATCGTTGGTCTCCTGGGTGGCTAGTGTGCCCGGAGACCTCTCACGATTGCCGGATCAATTTTACGGGAGGCTGACACCGCACCTGCTTGCTTACTACTTGCGAATCTTCATGGTGGCTTTGAAGAAGGCTGGAGATGCGATAAGGCGGCGGCGCACGGATGCGCAAGTAATTTCGTAAACTGCTAATTCATTTCGCACCTGTCCGTTAAATTGCGGTTTAGCCGCCTCATAATAAGCGCTTATCTAGACCGTCGGTGGCGCCACACCTATAGATCAAACTTCGAATAAAACGCCATATCCTGCTTGCCCCTAAGCAAAAAGCATTCCAGATGCTCCGCGCCCTGCGTCCGAGGTTACTCTTCCCGAGGCGCTGCACCTGCGCCGCGTAGTCACGCCATCCAGCTCCGCTGACCAGTCAGAATATGCCGACATTAGATCGATGTCACATTTATTATGTTGGAGACATCCATATAGGCTAGACGATTTACCGCATTTGTTGACCGGAAGGGGTTGGACGGTCAACTAAATTCTGACCCGCAGCCAAGCATAGCGCTCATTGGTCAAGATCCCGCCTCAGTTTTTAATCATGAAATAGCGCATCAACGCTGCTCTTCCATTAAAAATAAGAAGATCCGTGCCAAACATTTGGTGTTACGGAATGGCTTTCTCCATCTGGGCTGGGAAAGTCTCGCCACAAGCTGTATTTGCGTTACCCAAACCTGATTAATTTTCCATAAGGTGAACAGTATGAAGGCAGTGCTTGCACGATCCCATTCCTTGTCGTCACTCGATCACATACGCCAACCTGAATCTGGCACGGATAACAATTCGGGTTTGGCACCTGACGCGCAGCTTAGCCATAGCGTCTACCGTCAGTCCGACGACAGCAGGCTACCAACCACCAGGCCCCCGCAGCGGCGCGGTGTAAGCCTCCGGCCAGCTAGCCCCGAGGCTGCCGGGCAAGGCTCCGGCCACACTGATAACAGGGAATTGGAAACCCCACTACTGACCTCGTTAGCGGCTTTTCAAAAACCCGGGCATGTCGGCTCGGTGCGCAGGGAGTCGGGCCGACTTGTTTCTGACAACCCGGTCGTGCACGCGTTGTTATCTTTCGCGCAGGCTGACCAGCCATTCCCGTCACAGACCGCGAGCATTGAGGGGGTCCGACTAGAGATGGCGTCGCGTCGAGACCCGGAGAAAGCGCTTGAGGAGTTTAAGGACGCATTCACGGTGGAAACGGCGCAACTGATGCCCACCGCCGACTCGTCAGAGCGGACAGCTGAGCAAATCAATGCTGACATTCATATCCCGTTGTTGCTTAAGGCGATTCAGCAGGGCTCTGCAGCATTTGGTTCAAACGCGTTGATCGAGATGGCAGACGGAAGCCACGTAAGCGCGAAAGCGTTCCTCGCCTCGTGCGCCCCCAATGTCATGTCCAATGACGATGTCCTGTCGACGTTCATCAACCAGAAACTCAAAGGGGACGAGGACCTCCAGGTTCGTCTGGGTGCACAGGAATTGCTACATGTAGCGACCAAGAAAGAATTCCAGCTCGGCGGCCTGGCTGGTAGCATCGGCGTCAGCAGCATACTCGGCTCAGCATGGGAACTCGGCGCTTCTGAACTATTGAAAAAAGCCATCTTCGGCAAAAATTTCTCGCCCAGTCAGTATGCTCTGCAATTGGCCGGGATCGATTCAGTGCCCCCTTTTATAATCGAGACCATGGACACCATGTGTGTGCTTGCAATCATCAAGGGTATGAAAGGTGAGGACTGGTCCATGCGCGACTTGCTCCCCAAGGCGATGAAAGCCGGTGCCATCTCTTCAGTTGTGTCATTCCCCAATAACGTCTTGCAGTACGCAGGCTTTAAATCAGGATTAGGTGATCTTGCGGCCAATACGACGACAACCGAAGCTGCCATTTTTGGCGCTGCTTCGGGCATTCCACCCGAAGTCAAGGAAAGCGAAGAGTTGATGCGTGCTGGATTGTTCCAGAGCATTAAGGATGGCGTGATGGCGCATCCCGGCGAGAACATGAGCCCGGAGGAGGCGATTGAGCAGATGACGCGCCATGCGCTCGATATTGCTCCCGGCGAAAGCACAGCTGTCAAGTCTATGGGGCTAGCATCCATTGTCGGGATGATCCCGCTGATCGCCAGCGACAAAGCCACAGGATTGCTCTCGGAAAAGATGCTACGTATCTTCCGGAGCGCCGTCTTCAATCCGATCGAAGCCATCGCTCTGAACGCGCTGGCGCTTGGCGGTCGCGTGCATGTTCCTGGGCTATTCGAATCGGACAATGCCAAGCACGCGCGCGTTGTGCAACTCATTCTGACGCGAGCAAGCGAGCACATGGAAAGCGAAGAACGGGAGATTACCGCAGAAGAGTTGCATCAGATTTTGGCTCCCAGGAGCGAGTTCCTTCGTCATGTAGGAACCGCGATTGTCAAAGGCATGAATGCAAGCTTCGAGGCCCTTCCCGCGCTGGCCCGTAAACTTGGATATGGCGAAACTCCTTTGGCCGAACGTATTCCGTATCAGGACCTGGCTGTGTCTGATACTTCGCACCAACCCGCACCCTGAGCCGTAATCCACGGGATAGCCGGGGTTGCGATCATTGGTTGGGGGGTCATTGGGAGACCTCGCTCCGCAGCTTCGAGGGATGCACGGCGCTGGCGAAGTCAGCGCCGTTGCCTGCTGCTTAATCCAACAAGAGCGGTAGAGTACCTAGCACAACAACTGCAAATGGTTGTGCTAGGCATCTCAAGGCGTGCTACCAAGTTGTTTGCAACTCGGCCCAACCTTGGGTTGACAGCGCTTACGCCATCGCTTCGTCGGCATCCAGCGCAACCGTCGGCTGCTGGGCACGATCGAACCGTTCGCGTGCGGAGCGGATGGCGGCATGGTTTTCGCCTGCCCAGTTGAGCAGCTGCGAGATCGGGCCGAGCAGCGCCACGCCAAGCTTGGACAAGGCATATTCCACGCTGGGCGGCTTGGTGGCGTAGACCTTGCGGGTGATCATGCCGTTGCGCTCGAGGTTGCGCAGGGTCTGGGTCAGCATCCGCTTGGAGATGTCCGGCACGGCGCGCTGGATGGCGCTGAAGCGGGACGGGCCGGGGATCAACGTCAGCAGGATCAACATGGTCCATTTGTCGCCGATCTGATCGAGCACATCGCGCACCGGGCACTTGGTGGCGTCGAAGGGCATGCCTTGCAGGGACGGCGGCGGTGGAAACAGAGCAATCGCGTTCACGGGGGTATCTCACGGTAACCAGGGGGAAGAAAACTGCCTCCTTGTGGAGGATCGAACGGCCCTGATAATGAGTGCGCGGACCTAGAGTCTAGATAGTAGACCACACCTCTTATCAATACCAACTGGAGTTCACCATGGCACACACGTCCCCCCTGATCCTCGTCACCGGCGCCAGCGGGCAGTTGGGCGCGTTGGTCGTCGAAGCCTTGCTGGAGCGTGTGCCAGCGGCACGCATCGTAGCAACGGCCCGCGATACTGCGTCACTCGCAAAGTTCGCAAAACGCGACATCAGCGTGCGTCGCGCCGACTATGCAGACCCGCAGAGCCTGGATGAGGCCTTCGCCGGAGTGGGCCGCGTGCTGTTGGTGTCGTCCAATGCGGTGGGCGAACGCGTGCCGCAGCACCGCAACGTGATCGAGGCGGCCAAGCGTGCCGGGGTGGAATTGCTGGCCTACACCAGCGTGCTGCACGCCGATACCAGCACGCTGTCGCTGGCACCCGAGCATGTCGCCACCGAAGCGCTGTTGCGCGAGAGCGGCGTGCCGCATGCGCTGCTGCGCAATGGCTGGTACACCGAGAACTACACCGGCTCGATCGCGGCCGAGGTGGCACATGGCGCGGTGATCGGCAGCGCCGGCGAGGGCAGGATCAGTGCGGCCACGCGCGCCGACTATGCCGCCGCCGCCGCAGCGGTGCTGGCCGCCGACACACCGCAGGCCGGCAAGGTCTACGAGCTGGCCGGCGATACCGCCTTCACCATGGCCGAGTATGCCGCCGAGCTGGCGCAGCAGTCCGGCAAGCCGGTGGCCTATCACGACCTGCCCGAAGCCGACTATGCGGCGGCGCTGGTGCAGATCGGCTTGCCGGCTCCGTTCGCCCAGGTGCTGGCGCAGTGCTCGGCGTCTTCGCGCGGCGGCAGCCTGTTCGACGACAGCCACACCTTGCGCGGGTTGATCGGCCGCCCGACCACCTCGCTGCACGATGCGGTGGCTGCGGCATTGAAGGCGGCACCGGCAGCCTGAGTCGGGCGTCGGCACGGTGCTGGTCGACATGCGTTGACCAGCACCTGCTCGGCGATACGCCAGGGTGTTTGATCAGACGACGGCGGGCTCCGACCCGCCTTCGCCGCGTTTTGATCCATTCGTCCCCTCGCCCACCGCTGCTCAGGAAGACGATGACAGCGGCGCGGTTGCCGTACGCGCGCGCGCCTTCCGCCATGCATCACTATCGGCCTCATGGCGTCGCTGCTTGCCAGTAGCACTGCAGACTTGAGGACGCGCGGCGGCAACGACAGCGTTGCAAAAACGCCCCGCACCTCACATTGCGCGCTGATGGGTTCGCCTCCCGCACGTCGCATAACTGACATCCGCCGGAAACGCAGCTGACACATGCGCGGCGCTGACCAGTTGCTTCCGATGTCACCAAACTGACATCAAATCTAAATATAACTGCTGCCATTGCCGCTACGTCAGGACGACCTGGGCGCCCGGCAGGCGCTCAGACGCCATGTTCGCCGCCCCGGTTGGGGGGCCGCCACAGGCCTGACGCTGCCGCCGACCCGTTTCCCTTGCACGAGCCGGACCCATGAAAAAACGCAATCTCGCCACCGTTCTGTGCGCCCTCGGCGCGACCGCCAGCGGCAGTACGCTGGCTGCCGAGCTGGAGCTGTACGTCGACCGCAAGACCAAGCAGATCTTCGCCGAGCCGGCACCGGGGCGCGACAAGCTGGGCAAGTTCGTGCAGGTGGACGAGAACGGCAAGCTGCCGGCGTCTGCACTGCCGGCCGCGCCGGCATTGCCGCCACCGCCCGCCGCGCCGGTGGCCGCCGACACCGCCGTCGCCCAGACCGCACCTGCACCCGTGCCGGCAGCAGCGCCGGCCAAGCCCGGCGAGGCCGGCAAGAAGTGGTACGACAAGCTGAGCCTGCGCGGCTACACCCAGATCCGCTACAACCAGGGCATCGGCGGGGACGCGCAGGACCTGCGTGCGCCCGGCGACCGCTTTATCGGTAACGACCAGAGCCTGGGCATCCGGCGTGCGCGCCTGGTGCTGAGCGGCGATCTCAACGAGCACGTATCGCTGTACTTCCAGCCGGACTTTGCGAGCACGCCAACCGGGTCGACCACCTCCAACTTCGCGCAGCTGCGCGATGCGTATGCCGACATCTACTTCGACAAGAAGCGCGAATACCGCGTGCGTGTGGGCCAGTCGAAGATGCCGTACGGTTGGGAGAACCTGCAGTCCAGCCAGAACCGTCTCACCCTGGACCGCGCCGACGCGCTCAACTCCGGCCTGCGCGACGAACGCGATATCGGTGCAGTGTTCTATTACAGCCCCACCGTGGCCAAGGGCCGCTTCCAGGACCTGGTCAAGTCGGGCCTGAAGGGCTCGGGCGATTACGGCGTGATCGGTGCCGGCGTGTACAACGGCCAGGGCGCCAACCGCGCCGAGCGTAACGACGGCATGCATGCGGTGGTGCACGCCACCTACCCGTTCAAGTTCGCCAACGGCCAGTATCTGGAAGTGGGTGCCGACGCCTACAGCGGCCGCTTCGTGCCGACGGCGGCGGCGGTCAACATCGGTGGCCGCAGCTTCACCCCGGCCATCACCGACCCGAACGGCTACACCGACCAACGCGTGGCCGCCCACATCATTTACTACCCGCAGCCGTTCGGCCTGCAGGCCGAGTGGACGGTGGGCCGCGGCCCGGAGCTGGATGTCGCGCAGCGGCGTATCCGTACCCGTTCGCTGAGCGGCGGTTATGTGCAGGCGATGTTCAAGCACGACTTCAATTACGGCACCCTGCTGCCGTACCTGAAATGGCAGACCTACCGCGGCGGCTCCAAGTTCGACACCAATGCGCCGCGCATGCGTCTGGACGAAGTGGAAGCCGGTGTCGAGTGGCAACCGATGGATGCGCTGGAGCTGGTGTTCGCGTATTCGAAGATGAAGCGCACCGACGTCACCACGGCGCCGTATCCGGTGGTGGAAGGCGATCTGCTGCGCTTGCAGTTGCAGGTCAATTACTGAGTCATCGATGCCTGATTGATCGACACACACACGCCGGGCCATCGCCCAGCGTGCGTGTGTCGGCAAGCCGGCATGCAACCCGTTCGCACGCGGCCGCATCGGTTCGCGGCGCGCGCAGGTACCCCGCCGGGTGACGCCGCATGCTGCGGTCATGGCCGATTGCCGCATGTGTAGACCCTGCATGCGCGCATGGCCGCTCGTCCCCGAGGGGTTGTATGCGCATCAAAGCCACACTCGAGCGATTGCCTGGCGGCATGATGCTGGTCCCCCTGTTACTGGGTGCGCTCTGCCACACGCTGTGGCCAACTGCCGGCACCACCTTGGGAAGCTTCAGCAACGGCTTGATCAGCGGCACCATCCCGATTCTGGCGGTGTGGTTTTTTTGCATGGGCGCGACCATCCAGTTACGTGCCACCGGTCAGGTACTGCGCAAGTCCGGCACGCTGGTGCTGACCAAGATCGGCGTGGCATGGCTGGTGGCGGTGCTGGGTCAATCGGTGCTGCCGCCCGGCGGCCTGCCCAGCGGCCCGATGGCAGGATTGTCGGTGCTGGCGTTGGTGGCGGCCATGGACATGACCAACGGCGGCTTGTATGCCTCGTTGATGCAGCAATACGGCAGCCGCGAAGAAGCCGGTGCGGTGGTGCTGATGTCGCTGGAATCCGGCCCCTTGGTGACCATGCTGATCCTGGGCGCCAGCGGTGCCGCCTCGTTCGAGCCGCGTCTGTTCCTCGGTGCCGTGCTGCCGTTGCTGGCAGGACTTGCGCTTGGGAATCTCGACGCGGAGCTAAGGCAGTTCTTTGCGCAAGCCACGCACACGCTGGTGCCGTTCTTCGGCTTCGCACTCGGCAACACGCTGGACCTGACCACGATCGCCACCACCGGTGTGCATGGCGTGCTGCTGGGCATGGCGGTGGTGGCGATCACCGGTGTGCCGCTGATCCTGGCCGATCGCCTGATCGGCGGCGGCAATGGCACCGCAGGCTTGGCTGCCTCCAGTACTGCGGGTGCGGCGGTGGCTACACCGGCATTGATCGCAGCGATGGCGCCGCAGTTCGCAGCGGCCGCACCGGCCGCCACCGCGTTGGTGGCCAGCGCGGTGATCGTCACCTCGTTGCTGGTGCCGCTGCTCACCGCCTGCTATTGGCGCATGCTCAAACGTACCGCAGCGGCAGCGGCGTCACCGGGCTGAGGGCCATATGGAACGCCGCTCCCCTCCTTCGGCCGCTGATCTAGCGCAAGCATCAGCGCGCTAGCGTGCCGACAGTTCTGCACGAATAATGTCTGCGCCCGCACTGAGGGCAGTGAGTTTGCCTCGTGCAACGTGGCGGGCGAGCGGCGCCATCCCGCAGTTGGTGGACGGGTAGAGCTTGTCGGCATCGACAAACCGAAGCGCCTTGCGCAGCGTGTCGGCCACCTCCTGCGGTGTTTCGATCGTATTGCTTGCCACGTCGATGGCGCCGACCATCACCTTCTTGCCGCGAACGAGTTCGATCAGATCGATCGGCACATGCGAGTTGTGGCACTCCAGCGAGATGATGTCGATATTGGATGTCTGCAGCTTGGGGAACGACTCCTCGTACTGACGCCACTCCGACCCAAGCGTCTGCTTCCAGTCGGTATTGGCCTTGATGCCGTAGCCATAGCAGATATGGACGGCGGTCTCGCAGGTGAGCCCTTCGATCGCGCGTTCAAGGGTGGCAACGCCCCAGTCGTTGACCTCGTCGAAGAAGACATTGAAGGCCGGCTCGTCGAACTGGATGATGTCCACGCCGGCCGCTTCGAGCTCCCTGGCTTCCTGATTGAGGATCTTCGCAAACTCCCACGCCAGCTTTTCGCGGCTTTTGTAGTGCGCATCAAAGAGGGTATCGATCATCGTCATGGGACCGGGCAATGCCCATTTGATCGGCTGCCGGGTTTGCTGGCGCAAGAACTTGGCATCGTCGACGAAGACGGACTTCGGGCGGCTCACCGCGCCAACAACGGTGGGGACGCTGGCGTCATAGCGATCGCGGATCCTGACCGTCTCGCGCTTTTCGAAATCCACACCGCTGAGGTGTTCGATGAAGGTGGTGACGAAATGCTGGCGGGTCTGCTCGCCGTCGCTCACGATATCGATGCCTGCGTGCTGCTGTTCCTGCAGCGACAAGCGCAATGCGTCCTGCTTGCCTTCGATCAGTTCCTCGTCCTGCAGCTTCCAGGGAGACCAGAGTTTTTCGGGCTGCGCGAGCCAGGACGGCTTGGGCAGGCTACCGGCGGTTGAGGTGGGGAGCAGCTTATTCATGATGAGTGATGTCTTGCGTTCGTGTTGATTAGACAGCGTGGCTGGAGGCCCACTGCTCGAGAATGTTCCCGTAGGGCTTGATGAAGTGCTCCTGCGTGAATTTGCCCTGCGTCACCGCGAGCTGACTGCGCTCTTCGCGGTCGTAGACGATCTGGGTAGACGAGTAATCCTGATGCTTCAGGCTCGGCTGGTAGATGGCACCTGCTGCGGAATTGGCGTTGTAGATCTCCGGCCGGTAAATCTTCTGGAACGTCTCCATGGTGCTGATGGTGCCGATCAGCTCGAGATTGGTGTAGTCGTTCAGCAGGTCGCCGAGAAAGTAAAACGCCAACGGGGCGACACTGTTCGGCGGCATGAAATAGCGCACCTGCAGGCCCATCTTCTCGAAATACCGATCCGTCAATGAACCTTCGTCCTGCCGGTATTCGATCCCCAGGATAGGGTGCCGGTTTCCGGTGCGGTGATAGACCTTGCTGCTGGAGACGCTGATGCAGATGACCGGCGACTTGGTGAACCGCGCCTTGTAGGCGTCCGATTTCACGAAGTGCTTGAACAGCTTGCCATGCAGGCTGCCGAACTCCGCCGGCAGGCTGAAGTTGGACGTGTCCTGATTATGCGCTGGCAGCAGCACGCTGAAATCGTAGTCGCGCACATAGGAGGAAAAATTATTCCCCGCAATGCCGTCGATGCGCGCACCGGTCGTTTTATCGAGGATGCTGGGTTTCAATATCTCGATCAACGGAAATGCATCGCCCGTTTGACATCCATCGCCTGTTTCGCTCCCACCGATCTTCATCTCGACAGAGATGATTTCGAGTTCGACCGCGTAGCGGTCAAGCGTGGGATTATCCCAATGCGCCAGGTCGTTGAAACGGTTGTTGATCATCGCCAGCGTGTTACGCAGATTTTCCTGACGACGCTGCCCCCTGGCCAGGTTGGCAAAGTTGGTCGTGTTGCGCGTATTGGCCGCGGGACGGTAGTCCTCATCGAACCAAAGGCTCTTGATGCTGAAGGTCAATTTCTGAGTCATTGCAAGCTGACGCCTTGTTTCGAGATTAAATACGAGCGCACTTTTCAGCGAAGCTGTTGATGCCTGCTGGATGGAAGCCGGGACTTCTGGATCAGCGGGCCATTGCCAACGGATCCGGTGGCCGAAGAGGGCGTGGTGGCCCGCCAGGCAAGCGTGGGCCGGATGACCCTCAGGCCGCAGCCACTTTTTCTGCGGCGATGGAACTTGGCTGCCGCGTCAATGCGATCAGCGGCAATGCCCGCTGCACCGCCAGCCTGGCCCGCTCGGCCAGGGCCTCGTTGTGCACGCGGTAGTCCAGAAAATCCCGGTCGGTGGCGTAGATGCCCAGCGGCAACGTACGTGCCTGGAAGAAACTGAAGAGCGGCCGCAGCTGGTGGTCGATCACCAATGCATGGCGGTCGCTGCCGCCGGTTGCAGCCAACAGGACCGGCGTGTCGATCAAGGCGTCCTGATGGATGAAGTCGAAGAAGTGCTTGAACAGCCCGGTGAAGGACCCGCGATAGACCGGCGTTGTCACCACCAGCACGTCGGCCTGCTCCACGGCGATCAGCTCCTGCTCCACCGTTGCGGGCAGCTGCGAGCGCCAGACTGCCCCGGCGAACTGCGGTGCCAACGCCCCGAGTTCGACCAGATGTTGCTCGCACGGCACGGCCTCGGCGATCAGGGCCAGCAGATGCTCGGCCAGGGCGACGGCCTTGGACGGGCGTTGCATCCCGCCGGAGACCGCGACGACGCGGAGGGGGTGTGGCACGTTGACAGTCATGCAGGTGGACCTAGAACGACGAACCCCGATGCTAGGGCTCGCATTCAATGAAGTAAAATGGTGTTATTTCAACAATCCATGAATTCGGATCATCTGAATGCTTGAGCGCATCCACCTCACCATCGTCCAGCAGGTCGAGCAGCAAGGCTCGCTGACGGCCGCAGCCGGCGTGTTGAACCTGACCCAGTCGGCGCTGAGCCACAGCATGAAAAAGCTGGAGCAGCAGCTGGGTACCGACGTCTGGCTGCGCGAGGGGCGTAGCCTGCGGCTGACCCAGGCCGGCCAGTATCTGCTGGCGGTGGCCAACCGGGTGCTGCCGCAACTGGACCTGGCCGAAGAGCGCCTGGGGCAGTTCGCGCAGGGCGAACGCGGCGCGTTGCGCATCGGTATGGAATGCCATCCCTGCTACCAGTGGCTGCTCAAGTTGGTGGCGCCTTATCTGGCCACCTGGCCGGATGTGGATGTGGACGTCAAGCAGAAGTTCCAGTTCGGCGGCATCGGCGCGCTGTTCGGCTACGAGATCGATCTGCTGGTCACGCCCGACCCGCTGTACAAGCCCGGGCTGCGGTTTGAGCCGGTGTTCGACTACGAGCAGGTGCTGGTCGTGGCCAGCGGCCATGCGCTGGCGTCGGCTGCCTACGTCAAGCCCCAGCAGCTGACGCGGGAAGTGCTCATCAGCTATCCGGTGGACCTCGAGCGCCTGGACATCTACAGCCAGTTCCTGCTGCCGGCCGGTGTCACGCCCAGGCGCCACAAGGCCATCGAAACCACCGACATCATGATGCAGATGGTGGCCAGTGGCCGCGGCGTGGCCGCCATGCCCCGCTGGCTGGTGGAGGAATATGCTTCCAGGATGGATGTGGTGCCGGTGCGGCTGGGTGCGCGCGGCATCCCCAAGCAGATCTTCCTGGGCGCACGCGAGGCGGATATCGCCATCGACTACCTGCGGGCCTTCATCGAACTGGCGCGCGCGCCTGGCAATGGCAGCGCCACTCCGCCGGGAGCCCACTGATGGATACCATCGCCAGGCGCGCGTGTTGCACGGGCCGCCTTCCCGCTCGATCAGCGCTGACATGCGGGAGCCACCCAATCGCCACCAGAGGACGGCACCCCCTTTGATGTATCCGGATCCGCCCAGCTTCGCCAGCACCCTCACCGACGCCTATTCGCTGGAAGTCGGCGCAACCGACATGCCCGCACTGGCCGCAGCGGCGCCGCAGATCCTGCGTGGCTCAACCATTGCCATCCCCTACCTGCCCAGCCAGAACGACGACGCGCGACTGGCCGCAGCACAGCGGGTGCGCACCCTCGGGTTCGCGCCCATGCCGCACCTTTCGGCGCGCCGCATCGCCTCGCTCGATGCGCTACATGCCTTCGTCAGGCGCGCAGTCGATGAAGCCGGCGTTGAGCGCTGCCTGGTGATCGCGGGTGATGCGCCTTCTGCGATCGGGCCGTTTTCGGACAGCGTATCGTTGATCGATACAGGTGTGTTCGAGCGCGCGGGCATCACCACCATCGGCGTGGCGGGACATCCGGAAGGCCATCCGAGCATGCCTGCAACCGATCAATGGGATGTGCTGGAACGCAAGTGTCGCAGCATCGCCGAGCGCGGCATGGCGCCGCTGATCGTCACCCAATTCGCGTTCGATGCCGACATCGTGCTGACGTGGCTGGAAGCGCTGCGCGCGCGTGGCATTGCACATCCCGTGCGTGTGGGCGTTCCCGGTCCTGCCGGCGTCGCGGTGCTCGCGCGCTATGCCGCACGTTGCGGTGTGGGCGCATGCGCAGCGATGCTGTCCAAGTACGGCATCTCGATCGGCAAGCTGTTCGGTAGCGCGGGGCCGGATCGTTTTGTGGATCGCCTCGCCACCGGCCTCACCGACGCGCATGGAGACGTGAGCCTGCACTTCTTTCCCTTCGGCGGCATCGCGCAGTCTGTCGCGTGGGTAGAGCAGTATCGCTCCCGCAGCGCGGCCCACATCTTGTCGACCTCGGCATCGCGCAGGTCACAGTAGCTTTCGCACGATCGTCTGGGTGGACGAATGCCCGCCGAGTACGGCGCTCGACATCGACCACCGACCATGCGTGTGATCTGGCAGTGCGGTGCGCGGAGTCGACATGTCCACGACCTGGATCACAGTCCGTACTATTCATTTCTGTGGATTTGTTGGCTGCGCGTGAGGTGCTGCAGCGCACAGCAGACCTGTCACAAGCGCGCGGTATAACCATCGGTGAATCGCGGCGAGGGGGCGCTGCATCCGATGTCGTTGCCATGCGCAGCGGCATTGCTTCGCAACGTTCAAGGAGAGATGTCGCCATGCCGAAGCCGTCGTTATTGTCATTACTTTGCAGCCTGTCGCTCGTGTCCCTGCCGCTTGCGGCGGCGGAGCTGCAGCCCAAACAACTGGCTGGCCCGCCGGAGGAGTTCGCACAGATGCGCGCACCCGATCCGGCCGAGTCGGCGATTCTTTCCAAAAGCGCCTTGCTGCCGGTGGAGTTGGCACCTGCGGGTAACTCCGCGCGTTGGCAAGGCACCTTGCCGGTGGAAAACGGCCACCTGCGTTTCATGGTGTTGGCCGGCGACCAGCCGTGGGATGCGGCAGTGACCGCACCACGCATTGCCGGCGCGCGTGCCGCTACCGTTGCACCGCAACTGCAGGCACAACGCACATTGCTGGGCAGCGCAGAGAGTGGCACCAGCGGCATGCGTTACGCAGTGGAATCGGCACAGAACGGTGCATGGTCGCTGACCCTGCAATCGGCATCGCCGGTGGCGCAACGCGGCTATGTCTTGATGGAAGGCGATGCACGCACGCAGTTGGCTTCGTATGCGCGCAATCGTCGCCAGCAGGTGGGTCAATCGTTGACGCTCAATGCGCTGCTCAGCGGCAACGATGCGCGCGGCGCGACCTTGCTTGCCGCGCAGGCTGGGCAGATCGAGACAGCGAGCCTGCGTGTGATCGATCCGCAAGGCGGCATCCGCACGCTGCCGATGGCCGATGACGGGCAACACGACGATGGTGCAGCTGGCGATGGCGTGTATGGCGGTACGTTCCAACCGACTGCCGAAGGCACCTGGGTCGCACAGGTGATCGTGCGTGGTCACGACCAGGCCGGGCAGCCGTTCGTGCGCACCAGCGAGCATGTGCTGCCGGTGCTGGATACCTCGTTGCGTTTGCTCGGCAATGCACTGAGCGCACGTGCTGCCGATGGCACGCGGCTAAGCATTGCGTTGCCCATCGTCGCGCGCGGCAAGGCGCCGTCGCACTACCGTGTGTTCGGCCAGGTGTGGGGCACCGATGCCAAAGGCAAGGAGGTGCCGGTAGCATGGATCGGCGGCATGCTGACGCCGCAACAAGGCCAGCTGCCGCTGAGCCTGGACGAACGCTGGATTGCGCGTGCCGGTGCGCGTGCGCCATTTAGCGTGCGCGGGCTGCGTATCGAGGACCCGGACCATTACATCCCTTTGGTGCAGGCCGACATGCTGCCGTTGCAGCTGCCCGCGTTACGGCGTGCCAGCATCGCGCGGTCTGCCGGTGCGATCGACGAAAGCATGCGTATGGGGCCGCGCCCCGCTGCATTGGTCAGTGCCAGTGCAATGGCGCAGCCGCAGGCGGCCGGCTCGCAACTGGTACTGGTGCACGGCTATTGCTCCAACGGCGTGTGGCCGCAGGCGCAATTCACCAATGCCTCGTCGTTTATCGACGCCAAACAGAATCGCAGCAACGACCAGTTCGCACAGCGGTTGGCGCAGTTCGCCAGCCAGTGGTCTTCGTTCGCCACGGTGGCGCACAGCCAGGGCGGCATGGCTGCGTTGCATCTGTATACCTACTACTGGAGCGGGCTGGATAACGCCAGCGGCGGGCGGGTGATGCAGTCGGTGGGCACGCCGTATCAAGGCACCAACCTGTCGGGCATTCTGGCGGCGGTGGGTTCGTGGTTCGGGGTGGGTTGCGGCACCAATACCGACATGACCTACGACGGTGCGAAGGCGTGGCTGGCCGGCATTCCGGCCGATGCGCGGGCCAAGGTCAACTACTACACGACCTCGTTCGCCAAGACCAACTGGTACACCAACGATTACTGCAATGCGGCCTCGGATCTGGTGTTGAACGACCCCGAAGACGGCACCGTGGAGCAGGTCAATGCGCAGCTGCCGGGCGGCGTCAATCGCGGCCACACCACCGGGCAATGCCACACCACCGGCATGCGCGATCCGGCGCAGTATCTGGATGCCAGCCGCAACGCGGTGATGAACGCCAACGCTGCGAAGTGATGCGTTTTTAGCGACGTGCAATGCGATGGCCGGCGTTCGCGTCGGCCATCGCAGTACGCGTGGGAACACTTAGAGCGGTTAACAAAACGTAGCGAGTAGTCGTCAGGTGGGTGCGCAGTAGTTTTGATAGCCGCTCTTTGCATGTTGCATGCAGTTAGTTCTTGCTCGCCTAAGCGCGGCCAACACGACTCCTACGTTCACGGATCTTGGTTGGCTTGAGAGGTGATTGAACGGCGTGGGTGCTTGGGCTTTTAGAGCGGATGATCTGCGGGTTTGCTGCAGGGCCCTTGCCCGCCCACCATCGCGGGACACGCCGCAAGTACGTCCGTGTAGGCTCTTACGCGGCATCCATGCCGCGTAAGGTCCCGCGACGGTGAGCGGGCAAGGACCAATGAAGATGGTCGGTGTGCATGGTTTCAACAAAGCAGCCGACTAACTTTCTGGTGCGGTGTCCTCGCCGCTTGCGGGACCGTGTGGCGGCATGGATGCCGCCACCGAGCCTACATGGACGTACTTGCGGCGTGTCCCGCAAGCGGTGAGGGCACCGCGCACTCGACTCACCGACGCTCGCGCCTCCATGCAGGGCTACTGTTGCGCCAACGGTTGCGACTGCGCATCGGCGCCGCCGCCGAGCACCTTGTACAGGCTCACCCGATTGCTCGCCTCGGTCAGACGCAGGCTGATCAGGGTCTGTTGCGCGCTATAGAGCGTGCGTTGCGCGTCCAGCGCGACCAGATAGCTGTCCACGCCATTGCGGTAGCGCGCGTCCGACAGGGTGAAGCCGCGTTGCGCGGCGTCGACCAGGGCGCGCTGCGCGTCCATGCGCTCGTCCAGCTGTGTGCGTTCGGCTAGTGCATCGGCCACTTCGCTGAAGGCAGTCTGGATCGCCAGTTCGTACTGCGCGATGGTGATGTCTTTCTGCAGCTTGGCCACGTCCAGTTCGGCCTTCAAGGCGCCGGCACGGAAGATCGGCACGCTGACGCTGGGCGAGAACGACCAGGTGTGGTCGCCCTCGAACAGGCTGGACAAGGCATCGCTGCCGCGCCCGACGTTGCCGGTGAGCGAGATGGTGGGGAAGAACGCGGCGCGCGCGGCGCCGATGTCGGCATTGGCGGCCTTGAGCGTGTGCTCGGCCGACAACACGTCCGGACGCTGCAGCAGCACCCGCGATTCCAGCCGGGCCGGTAGCGGTGCCAATGCCACGCCGGTATCGATCGCATCGGCAGCCGGCAGCAACGCCGCTGGCACCTGTGTGCCGGCGACCAGATTCAAGGCATTGCGCGACTGCGCCAGCTGGGTGGTGAAACTGGCCACATCGGCACGCGCACTTTCCACACTGGTCTGGATCTGCGCCAGATCCAACCCGGAGACGATGCCGTTGTCGTGTTGCAACTCGGTCAGGCGTAGCGTCTTGCGCTGGCTCTCCAGCGTTTGCTGCGCAAGCGCCAGCCGCTGCTGATCGGCAGCCACGGTGAGCCAGCCGCTGGCCACTTCGGCCACCAGGCTCAGACGCGTGCTGCGCTGGGTCTGCTCGCTGGCCAGATAGGTTTCCAGCGCCTCGTTCTTGAGGCTGCGGATGCGCCCGAACAGATCCAGCTCCCAACTGGTGATGCCCACTTGCCCGGTGGCGCTGCGGATGATCTGCGGCGCACCGGTGAAACTGGTCGCTGCCGCAGCACGTTGCGCACTATGCGAGACGGTGACATCCACCGCCGGGAACAGGTCCGCACGTTGAATGCGGTACTGCGCACGCGCCTGTTCGATATTGAGCACCGCCACGCGCAGATCGCGATTGTTGTCCAGCGCCAGTGCGACCACTTGCTGCAGGCGTGGGTCGACCAGCACTTGCCGCCAATCCAGCGCAGCTGCATTGGACGTAGCGCTATCCGCGCTGCCGGTGTCGCCGACAACGCTGGGCACCGGCGCATCCGGGCGTGCATACCGCGGCGCCATGCTGACGCAGCCACTCAATGCGATGGCACAGGCCACCGCCAGGCTGAGGGATGTCGTGCGCATCATGGAGTCACCTCGGAGGTGGAAACGGCGGGGGAGTGCGCGACAGCCTTGCCGGGAAACAGGCTGCGCACCATCACGTAGAACAACGGCACGAAGAAGATGCCCAGCACGGTGGAGGCCAGCGTGCCGCCGAGCACGCCGGTGCCCAGCGAATGGCGTCCGCCGGAGCCGGCGCCGCTGCTGATCACCATCGGGAGCACGCCGAGCATGAAGGCCAGCGAGGTCATCAGGATCGGGCGCAGACGCATGCGTGCGGCATGCAGGGTGGCCTCGATCAAGGGCTGGCCCTTTTCTTCCAGTTCTTTTGCAAATTCCACGATCAGGATGCCGTTCTTGGCGGCCAGGCCCATCGTTGCCAGCAGGCCGACCTGGAAGTAGATGTCGTTGGACAGATCGCGCATCCAGGTCGCCAGCAGCGCGCCGACGATGCCTACCGGCACCGCCAGCATCACCGAGATCGGGATCGACCAGCTCTCGTACAACGCGGCCAGGCACAGGAACACGAACACCAGCGACACCGCATACAACATCCAGGTCTGGGTGCCGGCGGCCTGTTCCTGATACGACATGCCCGACCAGGCGTAGCCCACGCCCTTGCCCATGCCGTCCACTTCGCCGGCGACCGCCGTCATCGCATCGCCCGAGCTGATGCCCGGCGCAGCGCTGCCGGTGATTTCCATCGATTCGCTGCCGTTGAAGCGGGTCAGCACCTGCGGCGCGTAGGCCCACGCACTGCTGGCGAATGCCGAAAACGGCACCATCGCGGCATCGCTGTTGCGCACGTACCAGCGCTCGATATCGGCGGGCAGCATGCGTGCGGACGCCTCGCCTTGCACATAAACACGCTTGACCCGGTTATTGTTGAGGAAGTCGTTGACGTAGCGCCCGCCCATCACCGTGGACAAGGTGGTGTTGATGTCGGCCGCGGCCACGCCCAACGCGCCGGCCTTGGCATCGTCGATCTGCACGCGGTAGGTGGGCGCATCGTCCAGGCCGTTGAAGCGCACTGCACTCAGGCTCTGATTGCCGTTGGCCAGCTGCAGCAACTGCTTGCGTGCTTCCACCAGCGCCTCGTGGCCGTTGCCGGCGGCATCCTGCAACTGCAGGGTGAAACCGGAACTGGTGCCCAGCCCGTTGATGGCCGGTGGCGTCAACGCAAACACCTGCGCATCCGGCAGCGTCATCATCATCGCGCCGGTGATGCGTTGCGCCACTTCCTGCGCCGAGCTGTCGCGGTCGGCCCAGTCCTTCAGGCGGATAAAGCCCATGCCCGAGTTCTGGCTGCTGCCGGCCAGACTGAAGCCGGAGATGGTCATGATGCCCTGCACTTCCGGTTGCTTGAGGATGAACTGGGTGGCCTGGTCGATCGACTGCTGGGTGCGTTGCTGCGTGGCACCGGCCGGTGCGCTGAACATCACCATCAGCATGCCCTGGTCTTCCTCTGGCAGGAACGCGCTGGGCAGGCGCCAGAACAGCAGGCCCAGCACCACCAGCAGCACCACATAGATCAGCGAGCCGAGCTTGCGATGGCTGACGATGCGCTCCACACCGCGCCCGTAGCTGTCGGTGCCGCGATCGAAGCGCGTGTTGAACCAGGTGAAGAACCTGCCCAGCACACCCTTGCGCGAGACATGGCCACCCTTGTCGATGGGCTTGAGCAAGGTGGCGCATAGCGCAGGGCTCAAGGTCAGTGCGACCACCAGCGACAGGATCATCGCCGCGGCAATGGTCACCGAAAATTGCCGATAGATCTCGCCGGTGGCGCCGCCGAAGAAGGCCATCGGCAGGAACACCGCAGTGAGCACCAGTGCGATGCCGACCAGGGCGCCGGTGATCTGGCCCATTGAGGTATGCGTGGCTTCGCGCGGCGACATGCCTTGCTCGGCCATCAGCCGCTCGACGTTTTCCACCACCACGATGGCATCGTCGACCAGCAGGCCGATCGCCAGCACCATCGCGAACATGGTCAGCGTGTTGATCGAAAAACCCAGCAGCGACAACACCCCGAAGGTGCCCATCAACACCACCGGCACCGCGATCACCGGCACCAGCGTGGCACGCCAGTTCTGCAGGAACAGGTACATCACCACGACCACCAGCACGATCGCTTCGATCAGGGTCTTGACCACTTCCTCGATGGAGATGCGCACGAACGGCGTGGTGCCGTAGGCCACCTCGTATTTCAGCCCGGCCGGGAAGTACGGCTTGAGCGCGTCGAGCTTGGCTTCCACCAGTTTGGCGGCGTCCAGCGCATTGGCGCCGGTCGCCAGCTGCAGGCCCATGCCCGAAGCGGCCTTGCCGTTGAACTTGGAACTGGAGCCGTAGGATTCCGAGCCGAGTTCCACCCGCGCGACATCGCGCAGGTACACGGTGGCGCCGCCGGCGTCGGACTTGAGCACGATGTTCTCGAACTGCGCCGGCGTGCGCAGCTTGCTGCGCGAGGTCACCGTGGCATTCAATTGCTGGCCTTGCAGTGCCGGCAATGCGCCCAAGGCGCCGGAGGACACATCGGCGTTCTGCGCGGCGATCGCGGTGCTGACATCGGAGGGCATCAACGCATAGGTGTGCAGTTTTTCCGGATCCAGCCATACGCGCATCGCGTATTCGGCGCCGAACACGTTGACACTGCCGATGCCGTTGAGGCGGCTGATCGGGTCCTGCAGCGAGGACACCATGTAGTCGCCGATGTCGGTGCTGTCCATGCTGCCGTCTTCGGAAGTGAAGGCCAGCACCATGAACATGCTGCCGCTGGCCGACTTGGTCACGGTGATGCCGTTGGTCTTGACCTCGTCGGGCAGCAACGCCTCGCCTTGCGATACCTTGTTCTGCACCTGCACCTGCGCGGTGTCCGGGTCGGTGCCGGAGTCGAAGGTGAGCGTGAGTTGCGCGGTGCCGGCCGAGCTGCTGCTGGAGGACATGTAGAGCAGATTGTCCAGGCCGGTCATCTGCTGCTCGAGGATCTGCGTGACCGAGTTCTGCACGGTCTCTGCGGAGGCGCCGGTGTAGGTGGCGCTGACCGTCACCGAGGGCGGTGCGATGTCCGGGTATTGCTCCAGCGGCAGCGAGAAGATCGAGATCGCGCCGGCCAGCGTGATGACGATGGCGATGACCCACGCGAAGATGGGGCGGTCGATAAAGAAACGAGCCATAAGAGTTCCTCAGTCGGCCTTGGGCGTTGCGCTGGCCGGCGCTGCGGGTGCTGGCGCGGTCGTAGGCTTAGCCGCAGCAGGTGCACTCGGCGTCACTGCTGTGGGTGCAACCGGTGTAGGTGCAACCGGCGCCGCTGCAGCTGGTGTGGCCGCAGCAGCGGTCACCTCGCGCGTCTTCACCGGCATGCCGACCTGGATCTTCTGCAGGCCCTGCACGATCACGCTCTCGCCTGCAGACAGGCCTTCGCTGACCACCCAGCGGCCGCCCACAGCATCGCCGGTCTTGAGCACGCGCTGCGCCACCTTGCCGTCGGCACCGACCACCATCGCCACCGCCTCGCCCTTGCTGTTGCGGGTGACGGCCTGCTGCGGCACCAGGATCGCCTGCTCGTTGACGGCCATCGACAGCACCGCCTTGACGTACATGCCGGGCAGCAGCAGATGGTCCGGATTTGGAATCACCGCACGCAACTTCACCGTGCCGGTGGTGGCATCCACTGCGGTGTCCACCACTTCCAGGGTGCCGGTACGTGCGTAAGCGCTGCCGTCTTCAAGCAGCAACTTGACCTCGGCCTTGCCGTCCACTGCCTTGACCTGGCCGGCATCGAGCTTGCGCCGCAACTGCAGCAGCTGCGCGCTGGATTGGCTGACATCCACATAGATCGGGTCGAGCTGGTTGATGGTGGTCAGCACATCGGTCTGGTCGGCAGTGACCAGTGCGCCCGGGGTAAAGCTCGAGGTACCGATACGGCCGCTGATCGGCGCGGTGATGCGGGTGAAATCCAGATTGAGTTTTGCGGTCTGCAAGGCGGCCTTTGCGGCAGTCACCGCGGCCTCGTTCTGACGCAACGTGGCAATCGCATCATCGCCATCCTGCTGGCTCACTGCATCGAGCTTGACCAGCGTCTGATACCGCTGCGCCTTGGGCTTGGCCGAGAGCACTGCCGCTTGCGCCTGCGCCAGCTCGCCCTGCGCGGAGGCATACGCGGCCTCGAACGCGGCCGGCTCGATCTGGTACAGCACCTGCCCGGCCTGCACCTGCTCGCCTTCGGTAAACAGACGCTTGCGCAGGATGCCGCCCACCTGCGGGCGTACCTGCGCGCTTTGATACGCCACCGTGCGGCCGGGCAGCGTCTGGTCCATCGCCAGGCGCTGCACGTCCACGCGTTGTACGCCCACTTCCACTTGCCGCTGCTGCGGCGCTTGCGCAGGCGAACAGGCCGCCAGCGCGACGGTGATCATGGCGGCCAGCAGCCATTGGCGCGGTACCACGGCAGAACGGGAAGAAGCGACGGAACGCATGCGGCGCACTCGGCAATGATCGGAGGATGCGCACGCTACGCTGCGAATATGGAGCAAATTTGAAGATTTGCTTTGACAGACAGCAGGCGCTTGCTTTCGGGGTTTAATGAAGTCCCAATACGGGTGTGCAAGACAGGCCGCGCAGCTGGCAGCTGCAGTCGACGCCGCTGCAACATTCAGTCAATGCAGGCAGTCATGCCAGCAAGCGCACGTGCGTGACCTCATTCGCAACAAGGTTTTCCCAACGTCGATGAAACTCGGAATCACCGCCAAACTCTTTCTCGCCATCCTGAGCGCGTGCATCGCAGTGCTGCTGATCAATGGCCTGGCCGGGCAGCTATTGCTCAGAAAACAGTTTCTCGACTATCTCAGCGAGCAAGGCATCGAGCGGATGATGGAAGTGTTGCCGCGCGTGCAGGCCGATTACGCCAAGCATGGCGACTGGAACTTCATCCGCGACAATCCCGATGCCTGGTTCGTGCTGATGCGCCCGGAGCTGGCGCAAAATCTGCCACCGCGCGCACCGCCGATCTCCGACCAGACCGGCGCGGTGTTTCGCTTCGCGCTGCTGGATCGCGATTACCGCGTGATCATCGGCAACCCCGATGTCAGCCGCACCGACACGCTGCGCCCGGTTGTGGTGCGCGGGCAGACGGTGGGCTGGATGGGCATGCTGCCGTTCGAGAGGGTGCTGACCGCCAACGACGCACGCTTCTACCAGGCGCAGCAACGGCTGTGGTGGACAGTGGGCGCGGCATCGATGGGTGTCGCTGCGCTGTTTGGCTGGCTGTTGTCGCGCACCTTGCTGCGCCGCCTGCGTGGTTTGACAGTGGCAACCCATCGCCTGGCCGCCGGCGACTACGGCACGCGATTGCACGCGGGCATGCGCGATGAACTCGACCAGCTCGCACGCGACTTCAACCAGCTGGCACAGGCACTGGACAACAACGAGCGCGCACGCCGCGATTTCATGGCCGATGTCTCTCACGAACTGCGCACGCCACTGGCGGTACTGCGCGCCGAACTGGAAGCGCTGCAGGACGGCATCCGGCCGATGACGCGGGAGTCACTGACCTCGCTGCATCAGGAGGTCGGCCAACTCGGCAAGCTGATCGAAGATCTGTACGACCTGTCGCTGACCGATGTGGGCGCGTTGGCGTATCGGCGCGCGCCGATCGATCTGAGTGTGGTGCTGCAGTCCACACTGGCCGGCATGCAGACGCGCATCGCTGCAGCGGGACTCACGCTGCGCGCCGACGGCATCGATGCGCCGCTGCATGTCAACGGCGATGAGCGCCGCCTGCAGCAGTTGCTTTCCAATCTGCTGGAGAATTCGTTGCGCTATACCGATGCCGGCGGCCAACTCGTTGTGCACTGCGCACGACGCGGACATGCAGTGGAAATCGTGGTGGAAGACAGCGCGCCCGGCGTGCCGGCAGACAAGCTGGATCGCCTGTTCGAGCGCTTCTATCGCGTGGAAGGCTCGCGCAATCGCGCCAGCGGTGGCAGCGGGCTGGGCCTGGCGATCTGCCGCAATATCGTCGGCGCGCACGAGGGCGAGATCCACGCGACCGCGTCGCCGTTGGGCGGCCTGCGCGTGACGCTGCGGCTGCCGGCATTGGAGGCGTAATGGACAGCCAGACCGCAACGACCGCACATGTGCTCATCGTCGAAGACGAACCGCGACTGGCCGCGGTGCTGGGCGAGTATCTGCACGCGGCCGGCTATTCGCATCATTGGGTGGCCGATGGCGCGCAGGCGATCGCAGCGTTTCGCGCGCAGGCGCCGGATCTGCTGTTGCTGGATCTGATGCTGCCAAATCGCGATGGTCTGGAGATCTGCCGCGAACTGCGCAGCCTCAGCGCGGTACCGGTGATCATGGTGACTGCGCGTGCCGAAGAGATCGACCGCCTGCTCGGGTTGGAGATCGGCGCCGACGATTACATCTGCAAACCCTTCAGCCCGCGCGAGGTGATCGCGCGCGTACGCGCGGTGCTGCGCCGGCACCGGCATGATCCCAACAGCGAGCCGACGCACGGCCTGGTCATCGATGACGCCGCCTGCCGGGCCAGCGTGGCCGGACGCGACCTGGATCTGACCCAGGTCGAATTCCGCCTGCTACGTACGCTCTCCGCGTCGCCGGGCCGCGTGTATTCGCGCGAACAGCTGATGGACCGCGTGTATGTGGATCACCGCATCGTCACCGACCGCACCGTGGACAGCCACATCAAGAATCTGCGCCGCAAACTGGCCGATGTGGGCGGCGAAGAATGGGTGCGCTCGGTGTACGGCGTGGGCTACCGCTTCGAGTATTTACCCACCGAGGCGTAATCCCTGCCCCGCTCTTGGTAGCAGCGCGCCCGCGCGCGACGCTTTACCGATAACCCACCAACGACACGCGGGTGACACCCACCACTCACACCTTCAACCACCGCGTGGAAATCGCCACGCCCACCATCAACACCGCAACGCCGAGCAAGGCACCGACCAGGCCGATGCCGTGGGCGGCGAACCCGATCAATGCCGGCCCGGCCAGAATGCCGGCGTAACCCAATGTCGTGACTGCGGTGATGGCGATGCTCTCCGGCATGCGCGTCTGGTTGCCGGCCAGCGAGAACAGGGCCGGCACGATATTGGCGCAACCCAAACCCACCAACACGTACCCGGCCAACGAGGCCTGCCATGGGCTTACCAGCGTGAGCACGAAGAAACCCGCGCTGGCCAGCAGCGCGCCAAGCACGATCGAGCGGATGCGCCCCAACCGCTCCACCACCGCATCGCCCAGCAGACGGGTCACCGTCATGGTCAACGCAAACGCCACATAGCCCAGCCCGGCGGTGCTCGGGTCGACCTGGTGCACATCGGCCAGGAACACCGAGCTCCAGTCCAGAATGGTGCCCTCGGCCAGAAACACCACAAACGCCAGAATGCCGATAAACAGCACGATACCCTTGGGCAGCGCGAGCAACGGCCCTTGCTGGGAGATGCGCTCGGCACGCCAATGCCGAACGGACAGTGCACCGACAAGCAGCATGGCAATCACACCGGCGATCGCAGCGCTCAGCGGACCAATGCGCGCCGACAACAGCAGCGTCATCGTACCGGCACCGACAAAGCCGCCGATGCTGAAAAACGCATGGAATCCGGACATCATCGCGCGCTTGGCATCGCGTTCGACCACCACCGCCTGCATGTTCATCGCGCAATCCATCGCGCCCACGCCGGCGCCGAACACGAACAGCACCGCGCCCAGCAGCCACGGGTTGGCGACAACGGCCAGAAACGGCAGGCTGATGCAGATCAATGCAGCCGTCACCGCCATCACCGTGCGAAAGCCGAAGCGCGCCGAGAGGGCGCCGGCCAGCGGCATCGCCAGAAACGAGCCTGCGCCCAGGCACAACAGGATCAACCCGAGCGCACCATCGTCCACGCCGGTCCTGGCCTTGGCGAACGGCACCAGCACCGCCCAGATGGCCGCAGCAAAGCCGGGAATGAAGAACGCCGCGCGCGTGGCGTGTTGTTGCGCGCGAGCGCTGGAGGCAGGTGCAAGCGGCATGCAAACAATTCCAATAGGAGCGGCGAACAGAAACGGCGACGGGGCCGCCAGGCCGGCGCTCGCTGGTTGGGACGTGGCATGACCACTGCTCCACCACGCTTGCTGCAACCGTCCCTGGCCGATGGGATGAGATGCGTCAACCGCTAGCGAAACACCACCGTGCGATGGCCATTGAGCACCACGCGATGTTCGACATGACGGCGCACCGCACGCGCCAGCACCAGCGATTCGGTATCGCTGCCCAGCCGCACCAGATCGCGCGGCGTCATCGCGTGGTCCACGCGGGCGACGTCCTGTTCGATGATCGGGCCTTCATCCAGGTCTTCGGTGACGTAATGCGCGGTGGCGCCGATGATCTTGACCCCGCGCGCGTGCGCCTGGTGATACGGCTGCGCGCCCTTGAAGCTGGGCAAAAAGCTGTGATGGATATTGATCGCGCGCCCAGCCAATGCGCGGCATAGTTCCGGCGAAAGAATCTGCATGTAGCGCGCCAACACCACCAGATCGATCTGCAAGGCGTCGACCAGTGCGAGCAATTGCGCTTCCTGCGCGGCGCGCGTGTCTGCCGTTACCGGCAGATGGTGGAAGGCGATGCCGTAAGACGCGGCCAGCGGCGCGAAGTCGGCGTGGTTGGAGACCACTGCGGCGATGTCCACCGGCAGTTGCCGGCTATGCATGCGGAACAGCAGATCGTTGAGGCAATGCCCCTGCTTGCTCACCAGCACCAGCAAGCGCGCGCGACGGCGCGCGTCGTGCAATTGCCACTGCATCTGGAATTCGTCGGCCAGCAGCGCGAAGCGCCGCTCCAGACCGGCGATCTCGGTGGCCTGCGGCTTGTTGAAGTGCACGCGCAGAAAGAAGCGGCCGCTTTCGTCGTCGCCGAACTGCTGTGCGTCGAGAATGTTGCAGGCCAGATCGAACAACAGCCCGGTCACGCGATAGACGATGCCGGTACGGTCGGGACAGGACAGGGTAAGGATGTAGTCGGAGCGCATCTACACAATGATAGCCAATGCGCGCAGCTGCGGGCGCGGTGCTTGCGCCCGTAACTTTTCCCTCCGACTCAGCGCGGCGGCAGGCGCAGCATCAGCCGCCGATTGATCTCGTCCAGTTGCGCCATCGATGCCTCCACCGAGGTTTCCATCGCTTCGTGCGTGGTGATGTGCGCGCGCAGATGCGCGGGGTCGGCGAGCTCGCCACGCACCAGGAACACGTTCTCGCCCACTTCGCCGACATGCCGGCTGAGCACCACGTAGTCCACCTGATCGAAGCCGTGCTGTTTGGCCAGCGGCAACAGACGCGCGGCCATGCGCACGCTGGCCTCGTCGGTGGGTTTGTTCAACTCGGCATCGAGCACCGCCACCGCTTCGCGGATCTGCGCGAACAGATAATGGTCCGGGTGCTCGGGATGCTCCGGGCCCACCGGGCCCTGATCGACGAGGGGTTCGGCGGTCATCGTGTATCACCAGCGCAGGCAAGTGCGCGCGGTGTGCGCTCGGTCGAACCGAACGTGATCTGCAGGTGTCGCATCGCATCCTCCCTGGAGCGGCGGCTGTTACGAGCCGGCATTTTAGAAGGTCTGCTGCATGTTGGGGTGAGCAAGATGCATCGCGCATCGCCTTCAAGCGAAGCGCGATGCGCGCAACCCACTTGCGCCCCGGTGCTGCGATCAGGCCACCTGCCCTGCCCGCCGTGCCGAGACCTCTGCCAGTACCGCCCAATCGGCGTTGCCGTCGCCATGTGCGATCGCCTCGTCCAGGCCGGCGCGCAGCAACTCGCCCAGCGGCATCGGTACCTGCTTGTCGGCGCCGGCCTGGATCGCCAGATCCACATCCTTGCGGCCCAGCGTGGCGGTGAAGCCGGCCGGCAAATACTCGCGCTGCATGATCAAGCGGCCGTAGCCCTGATACGCGGGTGCGGCGAACAAGGTGCTGGTGAGCATGCCCAGGAACTGGGTGGCCTCCACGCCATGGCCGCGTGCCAGCGCGCTGGCCTCGGCCATGGCGCCGATCGCACTGGCCAGGCAGAAGTTCGCCGCCAGCTTGACCGCATTGGCCTGCTCGGGGGTGCGCCCGATCTCCCAGGTGCGCTGGCCGAGCACATCGAACATCGGCTGCACGCGCGCCAATGCTGCCTCGTCGCCAGCGGCCAGAATGTTGAGCTTGCCGGCTTCGGCCACATCCACGCGGCCGAGTACCGGTGCGGCCACGTAGGCCACGCCGCGTTCGGCATGCAGGGCGGTCAACTCGTGCGCCAACGCCACCGAGATGGTGGCCATGTTGACGTGCACGCTGCCGGCCGGCAGCGCGTCCAGCACACCGCGTTCCAGCAGGGTTTCACGCACCGCGCTGTCGTCGGCCAGCATCGAGAACAACAGCGGGCCGTGTGCGGCGTCGCGCGGTGCGTCCACCACCGTTGCACCGGCCTCGCGCAACGATTGCGCGCGCTCGGGCGAGCGGTTCCACACACTCAGCTCGAACCCGCCGCGCAGCAGGTTGTGTGCCATCGGCAGGCCCATTGTGCCCAAGCCCAGAAATCCTATCGGCATCTGTTTTCCTTATATGATCTTGCGTCAAGAGCGGCGATCCAAACACCGGCCCGCTCTGCTCGTTTACCACTGCCAGCGTAAATCAGCTGGCGAACACGCCGCCCGCCTCACGCGGCTCGCAGCGCAGGTATTGCGGCGCCGGCGTGACCGAGGCACCGAGTGCAGCGGCCGCATGCCACGGCCAGCGCGGGTCGTACAGAATGCCGCGCGCCAATGCGATGGCATCGGCCTGGCCGTCTTGCACAATCGCCTCGGCCTGCGCCGGCTCGGTGATCAGGCCCACGCCGATCACCGGCGTGTCGACCTGCGCCTTGATCTGCTGCGCAAACGGAATCTGATAGCCCGCCTGCACCGGAATCTGCTGGCGCGGATCCAGCCCGCCGCTGGAGACATGGATGTAATGCGCACCGCGTGCATCCAGCGCCTTGGACAAGGCAATGCTCTGCGCAAGATCCCAACCGCCCTCCACCCAATCGGTGGCAGAAATCCGCACGCCGATGGCGATCTTGTCCGACACCGCCGCACGCACCGCATCGAAGATGCGCAAGGTCAGCCGCATGCGGTTGTCCAACGAACCGCCATACGCATCGCTGCGCTGATTGCTCAGCGGCGACAGGAACTGATGCATCAGATAGCCATGCGCGGCATGCAGCTCGATCAACTCCAGGCCCAGACGCTCGGCGCGCTGTGCCGAGGCGACAAATGCTTCCACCACCGCATTGATGCCGGCCTCGTCCAGCGCCTGCGGCAACGGCTGGCCCTCGCGAAACGCCAGCGCCGATGCGGACACGGTCTGCCAGCCATGCGCGTGATCCGGCGCGATCGCCTCGCCGCCGTTCCACGGCAGATCGGTGGAGGCCTTGCGTCCGGCGTGTGCCAGTTGAATGCCGATCGGCATCGGCGACCAGCGCCGCACCGATTGCAGTACCTCATCCAGCGCCTGCTCGGTGGCATCGTCGTACAGGCCAAGGTCCGCATAGGAGATGCGCCCCTGCGGCTGCACCGCGGCCGCTTCCAGAATCAGCAGGCCGGCACCGGATTGCGACAAGGTCCCCAGATGGATGCGGTGCCAGTCGCTGGCGCGGCCGTCCTGCGCGGAGTACTGGCACATCGGGGCGATGACGATCCGGTTGGCAAGCGCAAGCGGACCGAAGCGAATGGGAGAGAACAGCTGGCTCAAGAGGACATCCACAGATGACACGGGGATGCCCATTGCACTGCGCCGCGCGCGTGGGCACAACCGCTGCGATGGATCACTGCGTCATGCCGAGCGCGCACTGGCGTCATTGACGCTGCGTGCAAGCAGCGGATCGAACGGTGCAGACAGGAATGCCAAGGCCTGCGCGCACGACTGTTCGACCTTCAGGCTGAGCAGTTCGTCTGCACGGGTGCGCCCGAAGTTGAGCGCAGCGATCGGCAGGCCGTTGCGCGCGGCGCTCTGCACGAAACGAAAGCCCGAATACACCATCAGCGACGAGCCCACCACCAGCACCGCATCGGCCGCCTGCAGATGCGCAAACGCGCGCTCCACGCGCTCGCGCGGCACGTTCTCGCCAAAGAACACCACATCCGGCTTCAGCACGCCGCCACAGACCGGACACGGCGGCACCGCAAAACGGTCGAAGGCCACATCGTCCAGGTCCGCATCGCCATCGGGCGCCTGCGCCGCGTCCAGGTCGGCCCAACCCGGGTTGGCCTGTTCCAGCAGCAGCTGGAAGTCGGTACGTGGCATGCGCCGCTCGCAGCCCATGCAGCGCACCACATCGAGCCGGCCGTGCAGATCGATCACCGCCTGGCTGCCGGCGGCCTGATGCAGGCGATCCACATTTTGCGTCAGCAGCAGTTCCAGCTGGCCACGCGCTTCCAGCGCGGCCAGTGCGTGATGGGTGGCGTTGGGTTGCGCCAACCCGAAACGCGGCCAGCCGACCAGACTGCGCGCCCAATAACGCTGCCGCGTGGACAGCTCACCCATGAAGGCCTGGAAGGTCACCGGTTGCGGACGCTTCCAGCCGCCTTGCAGATCGCGGTAATCGGGAATGCCCGAATCGGTGCTGCAACCGGCGCCCGTGAGCACGAACAGGCGCCGATGGCGCTCGATGAAGTCCTGCAGCACGTTACCGTCCTGAACCGGTGCCGCCGTCATCGTGCAACTCCGGTGGCCATGAGGTAGCTGCGCAGCAACACCACCAGTTGCGTCTGCAGCGGCGCAATCCGCGCAGCCGGCGCGCCATCCTCGAGCAGGCTCTTCAACGGCCCGGCGATGGCCGCCATGCCGATCTCGGCCACCGCCTGGCAATCGTCGAAGCGCACATCGGAGGCGGTGGCGAGCGCGGCGGCGAACGCCCGCTGTGAGCGCTTGTGGGCCTGCGACCACAGGACGGCGCCACCATGCAGCTCGGCAATGGCGTACAGCGCGCGCGAGACATCCACATGCTGCAGCTTGGCCTGCACGAAGGCGCGCACCAAGACCTCGCACTGCTGCGCAAGCGCGCACCCGTGCTGTTGCGCGCAGGCCAGCTCCACCGCATCGCTCACCGTCTGCAGATGCCACTGCAGCAGCGCGATCAACATCGCCTGACGGTTCGGGTAGTACTGGTACACGCTGCCGACCGACACGCCGGCCCGCTCGGCCACCCGCGTGGTGGTGCAGCCCCGCAGTCCGTCGGCCACCAACACCTGAATGCTGGCCTGGCGAATGACCTCCACGGTGGCGCGCGAACGCGCTTGCTGCGGGGCTTTACGCGGTGCTGGCAGGGGCAGGGAGGTGCTCACGAATGCGAATGTACACACGGATGGATGGCACATAGTCTGGGGGCCTTCTTCGTGATTCCAAGGAACCGCCCCATGTCCACCTCCGCACCCGTCGCGCTGATCACCGGCGCCAACAAGGGCATCGGCCTTGCGCTGGTGGACCATCTGGCCAACGCCGGCTGGACCGTCTACCTGGGCAGCCGCGATCCCGCACGCGGCCAGGCTGCACGCGACGGCCTCAGCCAGGCCGACAACGTGCACGTGCTGCCGCTGGATATCACCGACCCCGGCAGCATTGCCGCAGCGGTGGCGCAGTTGCAGGCAGACGGCGCAACACTCGATGTGCTGGTCAACAATGCTGCGGTGATCGTCGACGATGGCACGCCCGCCACCGCGACGCTGGACAACCTGCGCGCCACCTACGAGGTCAATCTGTTCGGCCAGGTCGCCATCACCCAGGCACTGTTGCCGCTGCTGCGCGCCGGCACGCTCAAGCGCATCGTCAATGTCTCCAGCGATCTGGGCTCGCTGTCACTGCACGGCGACCCCGGTTATCGCTATCACGCGGTCAACGTGTTGGGCTATTGCTCGTCCAAGACCGCGCTCAATGCCTTCACCGTGTTGCTGGCGAAGGAATTGCGCAGCGAAGGCTTTGCGGTCAACGCCGTCAATCCCGGTTACACCGCCACCGATCTCAACGGCCACACCGGTCCCGGCAGCGTGGAGCAAGCGGCCGCCACGGTGGCGCATGTCGCGATGTCCGAGCTGGGCACCGGCGGGTACTACACCGAGGGTGGACGATTGGCGTGGTGATGCGCCCTGGCTAACGCGTGGCCCGCAGCCTGCCACAAACGGTTGGAACCGCTTTAAACGGGTTATCCGTCACAGATCGTTACGCCGGATTGCGCACCTAGCGTGATCCGGTGCACACGCAACGCTGCGGAAACATGTCGCCGCGACAGTGGACAACTCCCCCGCTGCCACACTCCTTGCCATGCCCTACACCCACATCCGGACACGCTCCGGAGTGCGTCGTGCCGTGTCGCGTCGTCCGCTCGCCGTCGTTCTTGCACTGAGTCTTGCCACACCCGCATTCGCGCAGGAAACCGGCGCGCCCTCCACGCCTGCCACGCGCAAGAGCGAGGACGGCATCTTCTCGCTGGACCGGATGATCGTCACCGGCGCCGGCCAGGCCCAGAATCAATTCGACGCCTCGTATGCGATCACCGCGCTGACCGCCGAACAGATCGACAAACTGGCCCCGCTCAATCTGGCCAGCCTGATCGGCTCGATGCCCGGCATCTATGCCGAGTCCACCGGCGGTGAAGTGCAGAACGTCTACCGCATCCGCGGCATTCCTGACGAAGGCGCGTTTGCGGTCATCCAGGAAGACGGCATCAGCCCCTACCCGGACAACAACGGCTACTTCTACAAGACCGAAGGCCTGGTGCGCCCGGATTTGATGGTCGAATCGGTGGAAACCGTGCGCGGCGGTCCCTCGCCGATCTTCGCCTCCAATGCTGCGGCCATCGTCAATTTCGTCACCCGCCAGGGCGGCGACACGCCTGAAGGCGCAGTGCGCACCACCGTCGGCGACACCGGGCTGTATCGGCTCGATGGTTATTGGTCGGGCAAGCTGGCGCAGGATTGGTATCTGGCTGCCGGCGGCTTCGTGCGGCGTAACGACGGCTACCGCGATGTGGGCTTTCCGGCCGACGAGGGCGGGCAGTTCCGCATGAACCTCACGCACACGCTGGACCACGGCAAGCTGACCTTCACCGCCAAGCATCTGGACGACAAGAACGCGTTCTACATGCCGATCCCGCTGTACGACCCGCGCGACACCACGCGCTCGCTGGACCCGCTGATCGACCGCTTCACCGGCACCTTGAGCACCGCGCAACTCAAACGCGCCACACTTATTTCCAGCGATGCCAACGGCGCGCCGCAGCGCGAGGTGCGCGATCTCTCCGATGGCCGCCACATGAAGTTCAATCATCTGGGCACCAATCTGGATCTGGCCTTCGACAATGGCTGGAGCCTGTCCAACAAGGTCATCGTCAATCGCCTGGACATGACCTTCGATGCGCTGTATTCCAGCAATGCGCCGCAGGATGCCACCGCCTATGCCAGCAGCCGCCGCGCTGCCGCCAGCGCCGCGTTTCCCGGCCTGGCGTCGCTGGGCTACGTCTATACCGACAATGGCAGCCGCTTCGATCCAGCCACGACAGATGGCCTGGTGATCCAGGGCCAGTACCGCGCCATGAACGTGCGTGCCGATTCGTTTGCCGATGATCTGCGCCTGCACCGCAGCTTCGATTGGGGCGGCGACACCCATGACATCACGTTGGGCATCTACGGCGCCTATTACGCCCGCTCCTACAACTCGCGCTACCAGAGTTACCTGTTCGAGATGCGGCAGAACCCGCGCACGATCGACCTGCTCGGCTACGATGCGGCCGGCAACGTGGTCGGCGGCGTGACCAAGGACGGCGTGGTGATCTACGGCGCCGACCGCACCCAGGGCAAGGCCTACACCAGCATGCTGGCGCCCTATCTCGCCGACACCTGGCAGGTGACCGACAAGCTGCGTCTGGAAGGCGGCGTGCGTCACGAGCGCTACCGCTATCGCGCCTGGAGCATGCTGCGCAGTACCGGCAACCTGGGCATGACCGACACCCTGGCCGACGATGCCGCACGCCTGTTCACCGGTGCCCGCGCGCACACCGCGCTGGACGTGGGCGTGACCAACTGGACGGCGGGTTTCAACTACGACATCACCCCCGTGGTCGGCATCTACGGCCGCGCCTCGCGTGCGCACCGCGCGCCCAGCGAGGGCGCCAACGAAGGCAACGTCAACATCCCCACCGCCGACCAGTTCGAGCTCGGCACCAAGCTCAATTTCGACACCCTGGACGTGTTCGCCACCGCCTTCTACACCAAGTACGACCCTTACAACATCGGCACCAGCGCGGTGAACCCGCAGACCGGCGCAGCCGAGTCCAAGGACTACCGCGGCAGCGTCACCAACCCGGGCATCGAACTGGCGGCGGTATGGACACCGGCGCAGTGGCTGCGTTTCGATGCGAATCTGACCTACAACGACACCAAGGTGTCCGATCTGACCGAAGTGGTGGCCAATGGCGCGGTGGCCGTGGTCGATGTGGACGGCAACATGCCCAACCGGCAGCCAAAGGTGTACGGCAATGCGGGGCCAACGCTGTTCTTCACCACCGGCAAGTTCGATTGGGAAACCTCGTTGCGCTACGCCTATGTCGGCAAGCGCTACGCCGACCTGGAGAACACCACCGAGCTGGCCGCCTACGACACCCTGGCGGCCAACATCCTGGTGCGCAACGGGCCCTGGGATGTGCAGCTGTCGGTGGACAATCTCACCAACACCTTCGCACTGACCGAAGGCAACCCGCGCACCGACACCATCTCCGGCCAGGGCACGCGCGAGCCGATCTACGGCCGGCCGATCTACGAGCGCAACTCGCGGCTGGTGGTGACTTACCACTTCTGAGTGCGCTGACGTTGAGTGCTGTATCGCTCGATGTCAGCGCCTTACGTTCCCGATGCATCGCCTGCAACGTGGCATACGCGCTGCAGGCCACAAGGACTGCCATGACACCTTCCCGTCTTGCCTGTGCGCTGCTGTTTGCAGCAGCCACCTGTTCCGGCAATGCCGCCGCCTGGGGCCACCGCGCGCATGCCGCCATCAATCGCGCCGCGGTGCAGGCCCTGCCCGACGATGGCCCGGCCTTTCTCAAACAGTACGCGCAGGTGATTGCCGACGGTGCCACCCTGCCGGATGGCTGGCGCAGCGAAAGCGAGCCGTTTCTCAAGATCGAAGAAGACCCCAACCACGGCTGGTTCCGCGAGCAGTTTTCCTTCATGCAACACCCGCCGCGTTCGCGTTACGCCTTCGTGCTGGCGCTCTACGACGAACAGCGCCGCATCGCCAAGCGCGACCCGCAACTGGCGCAGCGCATGAACGTGCGCTGGGCCGGCACCCTGCCGTACGCGGCTACCGAGGGTTACGAGCGCATCGTCGCCACCATGCGTCAGATCCGCACGCTGCGCGCCAAGGGCCAGGACACGCGCGAACTCGAACGCACCTGCGCGTTCTTCGTCAGCTGGTTTGCGCACTACATCGGCGATGGCGCGCAGCCGCAACACGACAGCATCCATCACGATGGCTGGCAAGGGCCAAACCCGAACGGCTATAGCACCGACCCCAAGGTGCACGGCAAGTTCGAGAGCGACTACGTCGACAAGATCGCGCTGACCCCGCACGATTTGCTGAGCCGCATGCCGGCCCTGGCGCATCAGCAGGGCGATGTGTTCGAGCAGATCCTGGGCTTTCTCGACACCGGTACCGGCCGTGTCGAGCAGGTGTATCGCCTGGAAAAAGCCGGCGCCTTCGACGATGCCGCCCGCAGCGACGGCCGCGCGATGGTCTATCTCACTGCCGGCGATGGCGCGGCGATGCTGCGCGATCTGCTGGTGCGCGCCTGGCACGAAAGCGCGCTGCAGCCGGGCACATCCACGCTGCCGCGCAGCATGGACCCGAGCCATCCGCAGTACGACCCGGCGACCGGATCCGCGCCTGCCGGCACCTCGCCAACCTTGTAACCGCCGTTGGCGAGATGGGTGCGCGGCCATCGGCCGACGCGCACGCCGGCCAATGGCCGCTGCGCGCCTGTCGGCAGCGCAGCGGGCAATCCAGATCGGGCATGCCGTCACGCGGCGTCAGTGGGCCGCGTCGGCCTGTGCGACAAAGCGCAGCAGATCCTGATTGAAGTGCACGCTGTCTTCCACAAATGGCGCATGCCCGGCATCGGGATAAACGCGCGTCTGCGCACGCGGCTGCAATTGCCGCGCACGCGCCAGCGCCGGCTCGGTGGTCACCAGCGCATCGCGTGCACCATACATCAGCAGCACCGGCAGGCGCGTGCGCTGCAGGCCGGCGACATCGATCGACATGCCTTGCACGGCTCGCTGCATGTCCCATGAGGCCAGCGATGCATTGGCCAGCAATGTGTCGAACACCGGTGCAGGCGGGTGAGTGGCAAAGCACAGCCGCAGAAAGTCCTGCACCGCCTGCAGATGCGTGCGCAAGTCATCGGAGACCAGATCGCGATAGATCGCCGGATGCGCGCCCAACTGTTCCGCACGCAGTTCGATCACGCCATCGACATACACCACACCCGCAAGCCCCGCATCGCCGTGGCGCGTGAGGTAGTTGGTGATCACCGCACCGCCCAGCGACCAGCCCACCAGCACCGCGTCACGCGCGTTTGCGGCTTTCAACACGGCAGCAAGATCGTCAGCCCAGCGCATGCCATCCCGATAGGCCGACGCTGCAGTCGGCTTGCCGGACAAGCCATGCCCACGCAGGTCGTAGGTGATCAGGCGATAGCCTTGCAGGCGCGGATCGGCCAGCTGCGCATCCCAATTGATGCGGCTACCGAGCAGGCCGTGCACGAACACGATCGCCGGACCATCGGTGGCGCCATGTTCCTGCACGGCCAGGGTGACGCCATCGGGCGCGGTCACGGTGTAGCTGCGGGCAGCAGGTGTGACCGCGGGGCCCGCCGCAGCCACTGTTGAAGAAACCAGCAGCAGGCAAGCCAGCGCGTAGCGCATCGGCAGCGTGCCGATGACAGGGAGGAAGCGAACAGACATCGCAGTGAGCTCCGGACAATGGGAGCCGCGATCCTGGAGCCTCACACCAGTGTGAGGGTCAAGCGTTGCGTGCAACGTATGCTTGGCGCATGACGAGATCGTCCGAACCATCGCTGAGCATTGGCGCACTGGCGCTGCAGACCGGCGCCAGCGTGCGCTCGATTCGTCACTACGACGCGCATGGCCTGCTGACGTCCTCGCGCAGCGCCAATGGCTACCGGGTGTTTCCCGCCGCCTGCGTTGCACAGGTGCGGCAGATCCAGCGGTTGATCGCCACCGGCTTCAGCCTGGACGACATTCTCGGCTTCCCCGATTGCATGCGGCTGGTGGAAGGCGCGCAGATGTGCCCGGAAACCGCGCAGGCGCATCGGGCACGCCTGCAGCTGATCGAGCGCCAGCTGGCCGATCTGGAACGGCGACGTGCGCGTTTGCTGGAAACCCTGGCGCAGGGTGCGGCGGATGCAGCCACAACGCGATCGCCTGCAGCGCAGATCAAACGCAGCAAGCGGGCGCCTCAGAGCGGCTGACAAACCCCGTGCAGTCGTGTTGTCAGTCGCGCTTAGATGCGTTGGTCGATCTGCATCACTCGCCCCGCGCAGGGTGCGGGGCAAACCGGCCGTAAGGCCGCGCGTCGTCGGCGCGTTGGCGCAGCACGTAGGCCGCCGCAAAGGCGAGTGCCAGCAACATCAGGCACATGCCCACCAACGCGCCCCAGCCACCGTGTTGCCAGAACCAGCCGCCGAGCGCGCCGATCACGCTGGAGCCGGCGTAATACGCCAACAGATACAGCGACGCCGCGTGACTGCGATGCGCACCGCCGAGCCGGCTCACCCAGGCGCTGGCGGCCGAATGCGCGATGAAAAAGCCGATCGTCAACAACACGATGCCGGCCACCACCAGCGCAAGGACATGCGCCAGGGTCAACGCCACGCCGAGCATGCACAACACGATGCCGGTGGTGACCACCGGGCCGCGACCGAAACGATCCGACGCCGCACCGGCCACCGACGAACTGACGATGCCGAACACATAGGCGCTGAAGATCATGCCGATCTGGCTCTGGCTCAAGCCGAACTCCGGCCCGCCCAACCGAAAGCCGGCGTAGTTGTAGAGGCAGACGAACACGCCCATCAACAAAAACGGCAACGCAAACAGGAACGGCAGATTGCGATCGCGCAGATGCCCGGCCCAGGCACGCAGATGGAAGCGCAGGTTGATGCCGTGCCGGCGCACGAAGTTGCGCGAGGGTGGCAGCAGCCAGAAGAACGCCAGCGCGCACAGCAGGTCGAACACGCTCAACATCGCCAGTGCGGTGCGCCAGTCGTAATGATCGGTCAGCACGCTCATCACGATGCGCCCGCTCATGCCGCCGAAGGCGTTGCCGGCCACATACAACCCGGTGGCCGCACCCATCTTGTTGGCCGGCAGCTCTTCGCCCAGGTAGACCATCGCCACCGCCGGCACCCCGCCCAGCGCGATGCCCGACAGGGTACGCACCAACACCAACGCACCCCAATGCGGAAGGAACGCGGCGACCAGGTTGAGCACTGCGGCCAGTGCGATCGACACGAACATCAGCCCGCGCCGGCCGAGGTTTTCCGACACTGCGCCGGCGCAGAAGATCGCCAGCGCCAGCGCACCGGTGGCCAGCGACAACGGCAGCGAGGCGGTGGCCGCGTCCACGCCGAAGGCGCGCGCAAATTCGGGCAGCACCGGCTGCACGCTGTACAGCAGCGAGAAGGTGGCAAAGCCGGCCAGAAACAATGCCAACCGGATGCGGCCGCTGGCGGGCGCGTCGATGGCAGGCGGCTGGGTTGCGAGGCTTGCGGCAGTATCCGGGGACGTGCCGGAGGGGCGATCAGAACAAGACACGGGGGCGATGTTGAGACGTGGGACGGCGAGTATTCGCCTGCCACCACCCCCTGTCCAATATATGATGCTGGCAGTTGCCATATGCAGAACAGATAGCATGGAGCTTCGCCACTTCCGCTACTTCCTGGCTGTCGCCGAAGAAGGCAACTTCACTCGGGCAGCAGCGCGGGTCGGTATCGGCCAGCCACCGCTGAGCCAGCAGATCCAGGCGCTGGAGCGCGATCTGGGCACGCCGCTGTTCCGGCGCACCCACAGCGGCGCCGAGCTGACCCCGGCCGGCGAGGCATTCCTGGTCGAGGTGCGCCGCGTGCTCGCCGATGTGGAGCGCGCTGCCGAAACGGCGCGCCGGGTAGCGCGTGGCGAATCCGGCCGGCTGCGCCTGGGCTTTACCGCCTCGGCTGCGTTCAACCCGCTGGTGCCGCATTTGATCCGCGACTTTCGCCGGCAATGGCCGCAGGTCGAGTTGCTGCTGGAAGAAACCAACACCGCCGGATTATTGGTGGCACTGGCAGATGGCCGCCTGGACGCGGCGTTTGTGCGTTACGGCTTGAGCACACCGCCCGATCTGCAGCTGCTGCGTTTTGCCGATGAGCCGATGAAGATCGCAGTACCCGCCGCGCATCGCCTGGCTGCACGCAGCAGCGCGCCGTTGGCGGCACTGGCCGGCGAGCCGTTCATCCTGTTTCCGCGCAGCTTCGGTTCGAGTCTGTACGACGAGATTCTCGCCGCCTGCCGCGCATCCGGCGTGACCTTGCGCATCACCCAGGACGCGCCGCAGATGTCATCCATCGTCAATCTGGTCGCCGCCGAACTGGGCGTCTCGGTGGTGCCCGCCTCCACTGCGCAACTGCAATTGCCCGGCGTGCGCTATCTGGACATCGAAGGACAAATGCCGCTGGCAAGGCTTGCGTTGGCGGTCTCGCCCGGTGCGTTGGAAACCGCGCCATTGGTGCGGCATCTATGGGCGCTGGCAGAAGTGCTTTAAGCGAGGTTGAGTTGAGCCAACGAACGCACCGCGGCTGTTGTAGGAGCGCACTTGTGCGCGATGGGGCTTTCCCGGTAACGCCCCGTCGCGCACAAGTGCGCTCCTGCCCGCATCCAGGCTTGAACACGTCTTGACCTCAACCGCGATTGAGGTCGTTCAATACGTGCACCTTCTGCCACGTGCGCCCGCCATGCATCTTCGCCATCTGTTGCTGCCCTGCCTCGACCTCGATCTCAGCCTGCGGTTCTATCGCGATGTGCTGCAGCTTCCGCAGCACGGCAACGCCATTTCCATCGGCTGGAGCACGCTGGAATGCGTGCAGGCACAGCAGCCGGTGGGCAGTGTGCATCTTGCCTTCAACGTGGCACCGTCCCGCTTCGAGGCAGCTGCGCAGTGGATCGGCGCGCGCGCAACGCTGCTGGCCGATCCGCAGGGCCGTCGGCAGTTTGAACTGGGGGGCGTCTGGCAGTCGCAGTCGGTGTATTTCGCCGGCCCCGACGGGGCGGTGCTGGAACTGATCGCGCGCAACGCGCTGCAACAGACAGCCACCGGGCAAGGCGATTTTCATGGGGAGGAATTGCTGTGCCTGAGCGAGATCGGGCTTCCCAGCAACAACGTCGAGGCGGTCACCAGCAGCATCGCCAATCACTTCGGCATGCACCCGTTTGCACCTGCACTGGAAGGCTTTGTGGCGCTGGGTGACGATCAGGGCCTGTTGATCGTGGTCGACCAGGCGCGGCGCTGGTTTCCGCAACAGCGGCAGCTACCCTGGGCCGATGGTTTGCGGATCAGCGTGGATGCACCGCAATCGGGGTTGCGGCTACGCGACGCGCAAGGGTGGGAATTGCTGGCGGCGTGATCGCCCACGCCGCTCGCTTCACACCACGACTGCAGGCGCGGGCAAGCGGAAAAATGCGCTTGCTGCCGCCGTGCTATTGGCCGCGGTCAGCGCCACGTCCTCACCACGATCGCGTGCGAGTTCTTCCACGATATGCGACAGAAACATCGGCTCGTTGCGGCGGTCCTTGGGCATCGGCTTGAGTGTGCGCGGCAGCAGGTAAGGCGCGTCGGTTTCGATCATCAACCGGTTGGCCGGAATCGAACGCACCAGCTCGCGCAGATGCGCACCGCGACGCTCGTCGCACAGCCAGCCGGTGATGCCGATGTAGTAATCGCGGTCCAGATACGCGAACAGCTCTTCGCGCGTGCCGGTGAAACAATGCACCACCGCCGGGCCCAGGCGACCATCGAAGCTGCGCATGATCGAGAGGAAGTCGTCGTGCGCATCGCGCTGATGCAGGAACAACGGTTTGCCGTTGTCGGCGGCCAATTGCAGTTGCCGTTCGAAGGCCCTGTGCTGCGCCGGGCGCGGAGCGAAATCGCGGAAGTAATCCAGCCCGCATTCGCCTACCGCCACCACTTGCGGGTGCGCCTGCAGCGTGCGCATTTCGGCCTCGCATTCGGCGGTGAATTCCACCGCGTGGTGCGGGTGCACGCCGGCGGTGGCGTAGAGGAATCCCGGGTGTTGTTGCGCCAGTTGCAACGCCAGTGGTGAGTGCTCACGGCTGGCGCCGGTGATCACCAGTTGCGTAACACCGGCCTCGCGTGCGCGTTGCAGAACCGCATCGCGGTCGCGGTCGAAGGAGTCGTGGGTGAGGTTGGCGCCGATATCGATCAACTGCATGCTGCGGTGTCGTGTGGGGAGAGCCGGGCAAGTGTAACCAGTGGGGATTGCCGGCGCTGGAAGAGCGGCTACCCCACCACCGGCACCGCCATCGCATCGATCTTCGCCGCCAGCGCCTGGATCGCCAGCTGCGCCGAGCGCGAGAGTTGCCGTTGCGGGGCCACGCACAGCGCCAGCGTCATCGGCTTGGTCAGGTGCTGGCGGAACGGCACGAAGGCCAGTCGCCCATCGGCCACGTCCGGCGCAGCGTCCAACCAGGACATCAGCCCCACGCCGGCACCGGCGCGCACCAGTCCGCGCAAGGTGCGCACGTCGTTGCAATGAGTCAGCCGCTTCACGTCGATGTGCTGGCGCTGGTACAGCACCTTGGCGTGCTCGCCGACGATCAGCGGAGCGGCCGGCAGCAGCAGCCGATGCTCCAGCGTCTCGCTCAGCTGCAGCTCGGTGCGGGTGCTCAGCGGGTGGCCCACCGGCATCGCAATCCCCAGCGGGATGTCGGCGAATGCGCGCACCTCCAGGTCCACGCTGCTCACCGGGTCCAGCAGCAGGCCGATGTCCACATCGGCCGAGGTCACCATCTCCATCACCCGCTGGTTGCGCGCGGTGGACAGGTTGAAGGTGATGCCGGGGTACTCCTGCACCAGCGCCGCCACCGCCGCCGGTACCACGCCCTCGCTGAGCGCGTCGATCATGGCGATCTCCACATGCCCGCGGCGCAGCCCCTTGAGCTCGTCGAAGCGCTCCAGCGTGCGGGCGTAGGCCTTCTCCCAGCCGCGCACGTCCACCAGCAGCAGCTCGCCGGCGGCAGTGAGCCGCAGCCGGCCGGGCAGGCGCTCGAACAGCTGCGCGCCCAGTTCTTCCTCGGCCTTGAGGATCTGCCGGTCGATCGCCGAGGCCGACACATGCAGCACGTCGGAGGCCTTGCGGATGCTGCCGCAGCGGGCCACTTCGATGAAGTAACGGGTGAAGCGGGAGAAGGTCAGCATGCGGCGGGGCTCGGTTGGCGTTGCATTTTTTGCAATGGCTTGGCTGAAAATCGATGTTTGATAACACACCCCCGGCTTCCTAGAGTCAATCCGGCACCGCTCCCGCCTCACGCCAGAGACCGCCCCATGGATGTCGCCGTCCCCGCCCTGCCGCTGCACTGCACCTTCGAAGCCGCTGACTGGCAACGCCTGGCCCAGCATTGGCACGCGGTGGCGCTGAGCAGCGAGGTAAGCGAGGCGCCGTTCAAGGCCACCCTGCTGGACGAGCCACTGGTGCTGTACCGGCTGGGCAGCGAGCTGGTGGCCGCGCGCGATGTCTGCCCGCACCGCGGCGTGCCGCTGAGCATGGGCACCGCCGATGGCGGCGGCGTGGTGTGCGCCTACCACGGGCTGCGCTTCGGAAGCGGTGGGCGCTGCAACCATATTCCCGCCAGTCCAAATCAGAACATCCCGGCCAAGATGCGCCTGCACACCTATGCGGTGGCCGAGCGCTACGGCTTGATCTGGGTGTGCCTGTCCAAACCGGCCGGCGTCGGCGAGGCCGAGGTGCAGATCCCGCCGATGCCCGGCTGGGACGAGGACGGCTTTCAGCAGATCGTCTGCCCGGCCTTCGACATCGGCGGCAGCGCCGCACGCCAGCTGGAAGGTTTCATCGACGTGGCGCATTTCGCCTTCGTGCACACCGCGACCTTCGCCCAGCCGGACAAGCGCGAGGTACCGGCCTACACCACCACCGAAACGCCCACCGGCTTCAATGCCGATTATCTGAGCTCGGTGGCCAATTATTCGGTGGACATGCCGTTGCCGGAGGTGGCGCCGGATTTCCAGTGGCTGCGCCATTTCGAGGTGCATCTGCCGTTCACCGCCACGCTCACCATCCATTTTCCGGTGCCGGGCAAGCGGCTGGTGATCATGAACGCGGCCAGCCCGGTGTCCAAGCACAAGACGCGCCTGCTGGTGCCGATCGCGCGCAATTTCGACACCCATCTGCCGGTGGAAGACGTGCACGCCTTCAACCTGCGCGTGTTCGAGGAAGACCGCGCCATGGTGGAGGCGCAGCGCCCCGAATACCTGCCACTGGATCCGCTGCTGGAAGTGCATATTCCCGCAGACCGCAGTTCGATTGCCTATCGCCGTGGCCTGCGCAGTCAGGGCTATAGCGACTTCTTTCTGCGCTGACGGCCGAGGAGCACGCCATGCAACTGCACGAGGTCCGCGTCGCCGACGTCTTCGACCAGGGCCATCGCCAACGCGCGATCCGGTTGGAGCCGGTGGGGGCGGAATTGCCGGCATTCGAAGCCGGTGCGCATGTGGATCTGCATCTGCCCGATGGCTTGATCCGCCAGTATTCGATCGCCAGTGCGCCGCATGTGCGTGATCACTATCTGCTGTGCGTGAAGTTGGCCGATGCTTCACGTGGCGGCTCGCGGCATCTGTGCGAGCAGCTGAGTACCGGCGACCGCCTGCGTATCTCCACACCGCGCAATCTGTTTCCCTTGCATCCGGGCGAACGCCACGTGCTGCTGGCCGCCGGCATCGGCATCACCCCGCTGCTGTCGATGGCCGAAGCGCTGGAAGCGCGTGGCGAGCCCTTCGTGCTGCATTACTACGCGCGACGGCATGCCGATGTAGCCTTCGTGCAGCGGCTGCAACAAGGCTTCACCCATGGGCAGGTCCACGTGCATCTGAGCGATGGCGGCGAAAGCCCGCGCGTGCATGTGCCCGAGGAACTCGGCCAGGCGCGTGCACGCGACCAGCTGTATCTGTGCGGGCCGGCCGCGTTCATGGACCACTTCACGCTGCTTGCCAAAGCGCACGGCTGGGCGCCGGAGCAACTGCACCGCGAACACTTCGCCGCTGCCGAAAGCAGCCTGGCCCACGATGCCGATAGCGCCTTCGAAGTGGAGCTGGCCGCCAGCGGCCGCGTGGTGCAGGTGCCGGCCGATTGCAGCATCGCCAGCGCCTTGCTCGATGCCGGCATCGAGGTGCCGCTGTCGTGCGAGCAAGGCATGTGCGGCGCCTGCCTGACCGGCGTGCTGGGCGGGACGCCGGATCACCGCGACAGCGTGCTCAGCGACAGCGCGCACGCCGCCAATACCCAGATCACGCTGTGTTGCTCGCGCAGCCGTTCGCCACGCCTGGTGCTGGATCTTTGAGCGCTCCGTATGTCGTGCGCCTGCGCAGACACGACGACAGCGGGCGCGCAGGTGGCTGACGCCGGTCACGCTGCAGCGCGAAGCGGCGGCCAACCTCGCAGCACACCTGTGGACGGACGTGAGCCCCGCATCTTCTTTCACGGTTTGATCGATGGGTGCACAAGGCGCCGCCGGCGCAGATACAGACAAAGCCTGCGGTTATGCCATCACACCGCGCAACACGCATTGCACTTGCAGCGCAATCCGTGCAAAGGGTCCGTGGCAACCGCCGTCGCACAGTGCAAGATAGTTGGCCCGCGCGCGTCCACCGCAATCGCGCGTGCCCCTGTGTGCCGATGAGATGCCTGCCGATGGTTGTTTGTGTGATCGCCTTCGCCCGCCCGTGCCCGGGCGCACGCTGATGCGCTGGCCCGGATTTGCGCTGTCCGCCAATGGCAGCAGCGTGCGTACCGAGATCCTGGCCGGTGCCACCACCTTCCTGACGATGGCCTACATCGTCTTCGTCAACCCCGACATCCTGGCCACCACCGGCATGGACCACGGCGCGGTGTTCGTGGCGACCTGTCTGGCCGCCGCGCTTGGCTCGCTGCTGATGGGCGTGCTGGCCAACTATCCCATCGGCATGGCACCGGGCATGGGCTTGAATGCGTTTTTCGCTTTCTCTGTGGTGGGCACGCTGGGTTACAGCTGGCAGCAGACGCTGGGGCTGGTGTTCGTGTCCGGCTGCGTGTTCCTGCTGCTCAGCGTCACCGGCGCGCGACGCTGGCTGGTGGATGGCATCCCACCCACCTTGCGCAGTGCGATTGCAGCGGGCATCGGCCTGTTCCTGGCGTTGATCGGCTTGCAAAAAGCCGGGCTGGTGGTGGCGCATCCGCAGACGCTGGTGACCCTGGGCGACTTGCATCGGCCCGAGCCATTGCTTGCGTTGGCTGGGCTGCTGCTGATCGGCGTACTGGACGTGCGCCGCGTGCGCGGGGCGATGTTGCTGGGCATCCTGGCGGTCACCGTCGCTGCGCTGGCGCTGGGTCTGGTGCACTATCAGGGCGTGCTGTCGCTGCCGCCGAGCCTGGCGCCCACGCTGCTGCAGCTGGATATTGCCGGCGCCTTGCAAGGCCATGGCGGCAGCGGCGCACTGACCGCCGTCCTGCACGTGGTGCTGGTGTTCGTGCTGGTGGAAATGTTCGATGCCACCGGCACCTTGATGGGCGTGGCCCAGCGCGCCGGCCTGTTGCACACACAGGCGCACCGTCGCCAGTTCGACCGCGCCCTGCTCGCCGACAGCACCGCCATCCTGGCCGGCTCGCTGCTTGGCACTTCCAGCACCACCGCCTACGTGGAAAGCGCTGCCGGTGTACAGATGGGTGGGCGTACCGGGCTCACCGCGCTGGTGGTGGCAGCGCTGTTTCTGCTGGCGCTGCTGTTCTCGCCATTGGCGGCGATGGTGCCGGCGTATGCCACCGCACCGGCGCTGATCTACCTGGCATCGGTGATGCTGCGCGAGTGCACGCAGATCCAGTGGGACGATGTCGGCGACGCGCTACCGGCCGCGATCTGCATGCTGGCCATGCCGCTCACCTATTCCATCGCCACCGGCCTGGCCTTCGGCTTCATCACCTATGCGGCACTCAAGCTGGGCAGCGGCCGCTGGCGCGCCGTGCATCCGGCAACCTGGGCGATTACCGGCCTGTTCGTGCTGCGCTATGCCTTGGAGTGAGCGAGTCGCACCAGCTATTTCATCTCCTGCCCCTGGTCACCCACCGCGTCGCGCGGCAAGCTGCACCGCAACCGGCAGCGCCACGACGTGCTGTCTCATTCCCAGAGCTCACCACATGCCACATCGTTATCGCTGTCTGATCCTCAGCTTGTGCAACTTGTTACCGGGCATGACGCTCGCACGCCCGGCGCAGGCGCCTGCGCAACAACGCGAGCAGCAGGTGGCGCAGCTGTTTCACGACGCGGCCGCGCAACCTGCGCAATTGCGCGCGTGGCTGCAAGCCATGCCCAAGGGCGGCGACCTGCATAACCATCTGTCCGGCTCGGTGTATGCCGAGGACTATCTGCAGTGGGCCAGCGCAGATGGCGCCTGCGTGCAACTGGACGACCTTAGCCTGCGCGCGCCGCCGTGCGCCAAGGGCCAGGAGCCCGCACGCGACCTGGCCACGCGCAATGCCGCGCTGTATGGCCGGGTGGTGGATGCCCTGTCGATGCGCAAGTTCCTGCCCAGCCCATCGCAGCCCACCGGACACGATCAGTTCTTCAGCACCTTCGGCAAGTTCGACGCGGTGGTGCGCGCGCGCGTTGCCGACACCGTGGCCGCAGTGCTGGAACAGGCCGCGCGCGACCGCGTGCCTTACGTGGAAATCATCGCCAACCCGCCGCAGATGGATCAGGCGGCGCAACAGATGCAGGCGTTGCCATGGAAGGGCGAGGACGACGACGCCAATCTGCGCGCGTTGCAAGACGCCTTGCCGCCGCTGGTACTGGCCGCACAAGGGGCGCTTGCCGACACCGACGCCCAGGTGCGCCGCGTGTTGCATTGCGACCTACCCGATGCGCGCCCTGGCTGCCAGGTCACGTATCGCTACGTGCCTTACGTGTTGCGCGTATTGCCGCAGCCGATGGTATTCGGGCAGATGGCGCTGGCCCACGCCTTGATCGCTGCAGGCGGTAGCCGCGCGGTGGCGTTGAACATCGTTGCGCCCGAAGACAGCCCGGTGGCGCTGGCCGACTACGCGCGGCATATGGCGATGTTCCGGTTCTTCGCAACGCGCTATTCCAACGTGCCGCTGTCCCTGCATGCCGGCGAGCTGGCGTTGGGCCTGGTGCCACCCGCGCAACTGCGCTCGCACATCCGCCAGGCAGTGGACGTAGGTGCACGCCGCATCGGTCACGGTGTGGATCTGCCTTACGAAGACGACGTGGATGGATTGCTGCAGCGTATGCGCCGCGACCAGATCGCGGTGGAGATCAACCTCACCAGCAACGATGTGATTCTGGGCGTCAAAGGTGGCGCGCATCCGCTGGCAATGTATCTGCGCGCCGGTGTGCCGGTAGTGCTGTCCACCGACGATGCCGGCGTCTCGCGCGCGGACATGACCCACGAGTATCAACGCGCGATGCAGGAGCAAGGCATCGATTACCCCACGCTCAAGCAGCTGGCCCGCAACGGGCTGACCTACAGTTTCCTGCCGGGCACCAGCTTGTGGAGCGCAGAAGGTACAGCTGCGCAGGCCTGCGCCACTGCATTGCAGCGCGAAACCGATGACGCTGCGTGCCAAGCATTTCGCCAGAGCAGCGAGAAGGCACGGCTGCAATGGCAGCTTGAAACCGATCTGGCGCAGTACGAGCGCATGCTGTTGCAGCAACGCAAAGTGCAGACAACAACCGGCTAACGCATAACCCGTAGGAGCGCGCTTGCGCGCGAAGAGGCATCACCGATAACGCCTCATCGCGCGCAAGCACGCTCCTACAAACGCAACGTCAATTAAACGCAGTCTCCATTCCATCTTCGCCGCGATGCATTCCACCCTTATGACCAAAGCGCAATGACCCACTCGCACGCCGCCCCATCCAAACGCCGCGTCATTCTCGAAGACGATATCGACGGCTTCACCCCTGCGCAGCTGCTGCTGTTGCAGTCACCCGAGGTCGAGGTGCTGGGCATCAGCGCGGTCAGCGGCAACATCTGGCGCGACGAAGTGCTGGCGCATACCTGCCGCCTGCTGGAATTGGCCGGCCAGCCGCAGATCCCGGTGCTGCCCGGCCCGGTGCATCCGCTGCTCAACAGCGAACTGGCCACCGAGCGTTGGGAAGCGCTCTACGGCAAGCTGGTCTGGAAAGGTGCATGGACCAAACACTGGGTGGATGGCGACACCGTGCAGAGCGCGCCGCGTTATCACGCCCACGACGTGGTGCCCGATCTGGCGTTGGGCAATCCCAGCGTGGTGCGCGCATCCGACGAACCGGCTGCATTGTTCATGCTGCGCATGGTGCGCCTGTATCCAGGCGAGGTGAGCATCATTGCCACAGGCCCGCTGACCAATCTGGCGCTTGCGCAAGCGCTGGATCCGGCCTTCGCCACGCTGGCGCGCGAGCTGGTCTACATGGGCGGCAGCCTCAACCCGCGGCAGCAACGCAACAGCATCAGCGCGCAGCAATTCGCGCGCGAATTCGTCAACTCGCCACGCCGCGAATTCAACATCCGCTGGGATCCGGAAGCGGCCAGCATCGTCATGCGCGCGCCCTGGCGCAAGATCACCATGGTGCCGGTGGATCCATCCACTGCCACCGAACTCACGCCAGCGTTGCTGGCGCGCATGAGCGCTGCCGATACCAGCATCGGCCACGCATTGCGCCGTCGCGAAACCGGCTTTCCGATGTGGGATGAGCTGGCCACTGCGGTGTGGTTGCGCTCCGAGTTGGCAACGCACACCGAGACGCTCTACGTCGATACCAACACCGCCTTCGATGCAGGGTATGGCGACATCCTGTCGTGGGCACCGGGCTATCAGCCTGAACTGGGCGAACAGGCCCAGACGGTGGTGCATGCGGTGGATGTGGAAGCGTTCGAGCAGTTGCTGATCGATCACCTCACTGCGCCGCAGCCGCCGGCAGTCGGGTTGCCGTTACCCCTTCTCCCGTCGGGAGAAGTTGCCCGAAGGGCGGATGAGGGTGCGGCAACTGAGAAAAATGCTGCGCCAGTTGAGTAGGTGGCAAGCAAGGTAAACGCGTACCTGATACATCTCCAACCAGCGGGGCATCCTCACCCCGACCCCTCTCCCGGCGGGAGAGGGGCCTGGACAACACCCACACCCGCAACTTCCAGCAACCCAAGGTGACCCCATGCAAGTCCCAGCGCAGTGGCAGGCCGGCATCGATCGCAATACCGAGGTCCTGCGCGGCCACGCGCAGCTGCTCGCCAGCTTCACCGCCCCACGCACTACGCGACAGGACAGCACCACTGCGCGCGGGCAGATCGCCTCCATCGTCAGTACCACCCGCAGCCAGCCCACGCTGGCCGCACGCCATGCCACCCAGACGCTCACGCATATCCATCAGGCCAACGACCGCCTGCGCGCGATCACCCGCCTGCTGCCCGCACGCGCCGCCGCCGATGCCGCGCGCGTGCAGGCCGCGCTGGCCGGTGGCAGCGACGGCGGTGCGTTGGCCGGCGTGCCGTTCGTGGTCAAGGATCTGTTCGATGTCGCTGGTCAGGTCACCACCGCTGGTGCCGTCGTCCGCGCGCAATGCGCCCCGGCCGCGCGCGACGCCGCCGTAGTGCAACGTCTGAGCGATGCGGGCGCGGTGCTGGTAGGCACCGCCAACATGGACGAATTCGCCTACGGGTTTGCCACCGTCAACGCGCATTACGGCACCACCGCCAATCCGCACGATCATCGCCATCTGGCCGGTGGCTCGTCGGGCGGCTCGGCTGCTGCGGTGGCCGCCGGGCTGGTGCCATTCGCGCTGGGTTCGGACACCAACGGGTCCATCCGCGTGCCGGCAGCGCTCTGCGGCGTGTACGGCCTGCGCCCCACGCATGGCGCGTTGCCGCTGGACGGTGTGTTCGGCTTCGTCGATGCGCTGGATGTGGTCGGCCCGTTCGCCACCTCCATCGCCGATCTACGCCGCGTCTACGAAGTGATGCTTGGTCACTCCGTTGCCTCCTGCAATGTCGGCAGCTTGCGCATCGCACGCCTGGGTGGCTGGTTCCAACGCAATCTCGACCCCGATCTGGATGCCGGCCTCAGCGCATTGCTCCCCGCCTGCAACAGCACCACCATGATCGAATTACCCGAAGCAGAGCGCGCCCGCGCCGCCGCCTTCGTGCTCACCGCTGCCGAAGGCGGCCATCGTCATCGCGCCGGTTTGAGCACGCATGCCGAGCAGTTCGACCCGGCCACCCGCGACCGCCTGCTCGCCGGCCTGCAGTTGCCCGCCAGCGCGGTGGCCGATGCACACCGCTTTGCGCAGTGGTTTGGCGCCGCCATGCAACGCCTGTGGGACGAGGTGGATGTGTTGATTGCGCCAACCACACCGTGCGTGGCACCACGCATCGACCAGGACGCCATCCAGATCGACGGCCTGCCGGTGTCTGCGCGCGCCAACTTAGGCATCTTCACCCAACCGCTCGGGCTTGCCGTCTGCCCGGTATTGGCCGCCCCGTTGCCACGCCCCGGCCGCCTGCCGCTGGGCGTACAACTGATCGCCGCGCCCGGCCGCGAAGACCGCCTGTTCGCACTGGCCGCGCAACTCGAACGCGACGGCCTGCTCGCCTTCAGCCCACCGGCGGAGACACGCTGATGCTGCACACCTTGCGCGCGCGTCGCGGCATGGTCGTGGCCCCGCATCATCTGGCCGCACAAGCCGGGCGCGATGTCCTGCGCGACGGCGGCAACGCCATCGAAGCCGCCGTCGCCACCGCCGCCTGCCTGGCCGTGGTGTACCCGCACATGACCGGCATCGGTGGCGACGGCTTCTGGCTGATCCACGAACCCGGCGGCCGCGTACACGCCATCGATGCCTGCGGCCGCGCTGCACAGGCGGCAACCTTGGACTTCTATCGCGCCCACAGCAGCATTCCGTGGCGCGGCCCCGGCGCGGCCAATACCGTGGCCGGCACCGTCTCCGGCTGGGCTCTTGCCCTGCAACACGCAGGCGGCACGCTATCGCTGCAACGCTTGTTGCAGGACGCCATCCACCACGCCAGCGCCGGCGTACCTGTCACGTCAGGCGGCGCACACATCGCCGCCAGCAAGAGCGCCGAACTGCGCGTGCAACCCGGCGCCTACGCCAGCATCTTCGAACCACACGGCGTCCCCCTGCACGAAGGCGCGCTGCTGCAACAAGCGCACCTCGCACGCACCTTGCAACGGCTGGCCGCGAATGGGTTGGAGAGTTTCTATCGCGGCGCAGTGGCCGACGACATCGCCGCCGACCTGCAAGCACTCGGCAGCCCGCTCAACGCACACGACCTCGCAAGCCATCATGCCGACGCCAGCGTACCGCTCTCGGTCGCCATCCACGGCGCGCGCCTCTACAACCACGCACCGCCCACGCAAGGCCTCGCCTCACTGCTGATCCTCGCCTTGTTCGATCGCCTGCATGCCGAACAGCCCGACAGCTACGCACACCTGCACGGCCTGATCGAAGCCACCAAACAGGCCTTCCTGATCCGCGACGCACACATCGGCGACCCCGCCTGGATGACGCTCGACGCACAGGCCCTGCTCGACGACAACGCCGCACTCGACGCGCTGGCCGCACGCATCGACATGCGCAGCGCACTGCCCTGGCCGCAGCCCTCGCAAGCCGGCGACACGGTCTGGTTCGGCGCCATCGATGCGCACGGCCGCGCGGTCAGCTGCATCCAGTCAACGTATTTCGAATTCGGCTCCGGTCTGGTGCTGCCACGCACCGGCATCACCTGGCAAAACCGCGGCTGCAGTTTCCGCCTCGCCGCCGACGGCTGGAACGCCCTCGCCCCGGGGCGCAAACCCTTCCACACCCTCAACCCCGCACTGGCTACTTTCGACGACGGCCGCGTCATGGCCTACGGCACCATGGGCGGCGAAGGCCAACCACAGACACAGGCCGCCCTCTTTTCCCGCTACGCCCGCTTCGGCGTACCGCTGCAACAGGCCATCAGCGCACCACGCTGGTTGCTCGGCCGCACCTGGGGCGAAGACAGCACCTCGCTGAAGCTCGAAGACCGCTTCGATCCAGCGGTCGTGCAAGCACTGCGCGATGCCGGGCATGCGGTGGAGCTGTTGCCCGCATACACATCGGTCATGGGACACGCGGGCGCATTGGTCCGCGAGGCCGATGGCGTGATCAGCGGGGCGAGCGATCCGCGCTCGGATGGTGCGGTGGCTGGGTGGTGATGGAAGGGGCCTAGATCCGTCAATGCTGTCACTGATAATTTCAGCGAAGAACTTAACTGACGATTCATGTTAGGCAAACTAACTTCCCCTGATCATTTGCACGGAACGAGTCAATGAGATTTTCAAGAACCGTCCTGCTTTCGATACTCGCGCTATGCGGAACGACACTCTGTGCTTGCGCGCACACCTCGGCCGATGCAATACAGCCACCCGCGAAGGAGCATGGCACCATGACCTCGACTGACAGTACATCGGCTAGCACCTCTGAACTCAGCGCCGACGAGATCGGCAAGCGGTTCTTGAAACTGATCGGTGCTCTGAAATCCTCCAGCGATCTCAGCCCTGAGCGTGTGAATGAAGTGATCGGCGTTCGCCTTGAACACTTCAACGCGATTCCAGGGCAGCGAGTCGAATCCTTTGCCTACAGCCAACTATTAAGAGGCGATTGGTCATACGAAATTCAGTACCTGCCGTCAGCCGCTATGCGTAGCCCTGGCGTGTCACTGGACTTCGTGCACAAGTCAGATAGATATGCAGCTATGACGGATATTTGTCAGCTCAGTTTCGAGGATTACCACAACGCCATGAAGGCAATGGGCTTTGGCGATGCGCCTAACTACGGCGAACTTGGCCAGCTCATTGATTGGCGCTATCACAAAGACGGCATGACGGTCTCTATTGCTTCCAGGCCTGAAGTAACAGCGCTTGATGGCAAGAAATATCGCGCCTGCGTAACGTCGATTTCCACCGTGAATGAGTAGGAGCACCTACCGACATGGCTAGTCCAAATGCTCAACTTGAAGCGGCTTTGAAGCAGTTCGCAAGTCAATCAGGTGTTACGCCAGAGCAAGTTGCGCAACTTCGCTCGGCCGTAGTTGCTGACTCACAACAGCTTGGGCTTCTCAATCAAGATGCCCAGAATGGGCACTTGAAAGCATTTGCACTGCAAGGTTCTACAGGACAACAAAATCTTGCTGGGAGTTACGATATTCAGTCCGGGACCGTCACTCTACCGGCAGCTGATTTTCAATCCTCTGCCGCTAGACACAATCCGGATCTGCAAGCAACTCTCAGGCTGCAGCATATGTCGATCGAATTTTCCCAGAAGACATATCTGGATGCATCGAGGGCGACTCATCCAGCGACGCAAGATATGGTCAACAACCTCCAATCGACCATCAATGGCTCGCCAGTGCTTGCAGATGAGATCAGACGAGCGGTAATGACGACCGACAAGGGTGATCCGCCGCATAAGCATTTAGAACACTTCGACTTTATACCTCCAGGATTCACGGCTGGTGGCACCTACAGCGCTAGCATTCACTCCATGAACATGCCTGCTGCCAGATTACAGGGAAGGTCTGCGGCAAACCCTAACGGGTACGACCCCAATGACATGACGTTTGTCCTCGGACACGAGATTCAACACGGTTTCAATGCCCCCGAAAGAAGGCTAGCGAACGCGGCGTTCCACAACGATGCCATTTCCATCGCTAAAAGTATAAATCCTGTTCACGATTACACGCGCGTCTTCGCCACTTCCATTCAAGCAAGCAGAGACGACGAAGCGAAAGCAGAAATTGCAGGTTGGAACGCGTTACTGAGTAGACAAAAGCAAGGCAATCCAGCTGCAGGCTTGCCAGAAATGAATGCTCTAGGAAACCGCAGGATTGAAGATTTTATCGTCAAGCCACAGGGTGCCGGCGCAACTATTCAGCCACGGCCAGGACTAAAATTCGACCCGGATGGTCAGCTACAAATGTCGCCGACAAATGTTGCGGCAATGGGACAACATTACTTCAATAGACCAGATCCGACACACCCTATTCCAGGTCGAAACCCAATTGGAATCGGGGATAGAGGTACATCAGACTATCCAAACTATTACGCGACTTCAGGGGTAGAGCATATAGTTGAGTACGAAAGGAAGTATGCAAGGCCAATACAGGGTGTGATGCCTGCAGCAACCATCAATATGGCCTCTGTCGGAATGAAAGAGCCGGTCATTGAAGCTGAGGGTTTGGACTTCGGCAAGAACAAGGCTCCCTTTCCTTACTACGACAGCAGCACAACACCACCAGTCCTTCATCACTTCGATCACACCCAGGATGGAAGCGTAAATCCGGCACATGACCATAAATATGTACCAGTCGCGCCCACATCCAATTCGACTCCAGCCCAGCGCGGTCCAGACGACCCAGATCATCCCGACCACGCCATGCTTGAGCAGATCCGCGATGGCATGCGTAAGATCGACGAAAGTATTGGCAAGCCTTATGACGAAATGAGTGAGCGGGCCAGCCGATGCTTACTGGCCGCATGTAAAGACAACCGCGAGAGTTACCCAGAAGCGGCAGATCGCTCCATGGCCAGCAACGCGTTGACCCGCGTAGATCACGTGATGATGAGCAAGACCGGCAACCTGTTTGCGGTGGAAGGGCGGCTAGACGACCCGGCGAGCAAACGCGTGCATGTACAAATTGACCAGGCGATCAACATTCCGCTTGAGCAATCAGACCAGAAGTTGCTGGCAGCTAACCAGGCGATTGCACAGGAAAGGCAGCTCACGCAACAACAGGAACTCGCGCGCGGGGTGAATGATCCTAATCCAAGCGGACCGACACGATGAGGTATGCCACGACCAAGCCGTTTTCCACATAGATCTGCACATGCTTATCCGACCATACCCTCATTGAGTTGAGATCAGCCTGATATACGACTTTCACCTCTGAAAGGAAAAAACTTCAATTTAAGGTCGCTCGGCACCCTCGCCGCCCACCTCAATGAGGTAGCAAATCATTGATAAGGCAGTCTGTACAATCATTTCAGCCTCGGCTCTCGTAGGAGCTACTCCATCGATGTGTCCATGACGAACGAAAGGAGAGTCATTCGAATAGGCATATAGCTTTTCTATGATGTCCAAACTCCAGCGGTTGAAATCACCTCTCTTTCGAAGCTCTTTTACTCCAGCACCAAGAGTAGCTACCTTAGGAGCGATGACCTTGATGACGCTTTCCAATGCGCTGATGATCTCTCGAACACTGTTTGCCTCGTCGACCGGATGAGTTAGCGGGTAGCTCAATGAACGCTTGTAGTGCTCGCGAGCGCTTTCTTTGGGCGACCATCGCCTATCACAGCCACTACGATTGGCCTTCTCTTCGACGCGGTTTGATTTTATCGGTGCCCCTCTAATGAAGAGACGGGCGTGAGTGGCGAGAGATCAAGGGTAACAAGTGTCAGAAAAACCATATCTAGTCGCGAAATTTCATCAGAAAATTTCATCCCTTGAGGCCTATACCGGGCCGTGGCGGACTGCCAAGGACATCGCCAAGCTGCGCCGCTACTCCCCGATGCCTCGGAACGAACGTTGACTGACAGCCCCAATCGAGCACCCGCGCGAGCAAAGAGCTTGTGCAACAGCACAAGCTAGCGCCGAGGATCAAGACTCCAACCAGGGCAGGCCAACAAGGCAAACATGTCATAGACTCTGGGGCATGCTCTCCAAGGCGACGATAGCGGACCCAACCGCGCCGATCACTGGACAGGACGCATTTGCTTTCTTGGGCATGCGGGGCGATGCGTAGGCACGTCGCTGCGCTTATTTCACATACGCGTTAGACCTTTCACCAAGGAGAGCCACATGACAGATCAAGACGACAATCAACCGAACCTGGAAGACGTCAAGCTGGCGTTCGACGGCCAGAGCCTGGATTGGTATCTGCAGAAGCTGGTCGCCACCGTCAATAGTTCGAACGTGCAGTTCGGCATTACGCTGTTTGTCGAAGGCATCATCGTTTCTGGCCAGCTGGTCAGCGGCAAGCAGTACTTCGAGGCATTCGCGCAGGAATTTTCTACGGCCTATCCCGGCAGCGCCGAAGAAAAAGAAGATATCCGTCGCGCGTTTGCCAGCCATGCCAGCATCTACGACACGGAAGAGGACGCTCAGCAGAGCAGCACGCCTCCGCAATTCCTGCACCTGATCGAGTCGCGTTGCTTCTCGCCCGGCGGCCAGCCCCTGCCCAGCAACCGTGGTGTGCTCTGGCGCGGCAAGGTGAATGCCGTCTCCGGCTTTACCCTGGGATCGCTGTCGGCGGATTAAGCCCGGCAAGCTCCGCTTTGGTGTGAGGTGCCCGTCATCTCACATTGGACTGTTGGAGATATCGCCAAGAGCGCCCACGGCTGCGCGACCCGATCTGTGCGCAACGTCGCGTGGCGATTGGATCCGCAAGCGCTAGGCTTCTGGCTGCACCTTCGAAACGGTTGCGTGCCAGACAGGGAGAACACCATGGCGACATTCAATGTGGCAATCGATCCACTGGGCGCAGCCCCAAGCGAGACCTCGTCGACCGCGGTCGGTATCTGCCTCTCAGGCGGCGGCAGTCGTGCGCTGTCGTGTGCGCTGGGTCAACTGCGCGGGCTGCGTTCCCTGGGGCTTCTGGACAAGGTGGCCGCGATCTCTTCGGTGTCCGGCGGGACATGGGCCAATGTGTTGTTCACCTATCTGCCGACGTCGATCAGCGATGACGATTTCCTGGGGCCGGTGGTGCTGGATCCATCGCAACTCACCTTGGACGAGTTGGGGAAGATGGGCAGCAACAATCTCGGCCAGGTACCGTACCGACTCGGCACGTTGCCGATCGTCGCCGAACTGGCCGAGTACCGGCTGAGCAAACGCTACGCGCCTGCGGATATGTGGCAAGCGGTGATCGGCAAGCTGGTACTGAAGGATTTCGGTTTGTGGAATCCGGATGCCACAGGCGTCGATCCGCGTTATTTCACCGGCACCACGCAGTATCTGGCGGAAGGCCCGCTGCTGCGCAATCCGCAGTTGAGCAGCGACAACTTCTACACCATCCGCGACGGGCGGCCGTTGCCGATCTTCAATACGTCTGTCTTCATCAACGACAGCGTGACCTCGGATCTGGTGCCGTTCGAAGCCAACTGGTTGCTTGGCGTGCGTGGCGTTTTCAACCAGCCTGAGCAACTCGGTGCGATGGGTGGAGGCCTGATCGAGTCGTTCGCGATGGGCAGCGATTACATCGCCGACAACGGTGCCGACGAAGTCACCACCCGCGTGCCGCTGCGTGCCTTCAGCCTCAACGATATCGCCGGTTGCAGCAGCATGGCGCCGGCGCAAGATTTCGAAGAGAAGTTTCCCGAGATCAATGGCCTGGTGCCGCGTTATCCGTACTGGCCGGTCGATGGTCGTGAGAGCCAACCGACGCTAAGTTACCGCTTCGCCGACGGCGGCAACCTGGAGAACCTGGGCATCATGCCGCTGCTGGCACGTGGCATTGCGCGTCTGCTGGTGTTCGTCAATTCCGATCAAGGGGTGAATATCGACCCGGAGTCGGGCGAAACCGTTGTTGCCGACGACCTGCCGCCGCTGTTCGGGCTGCAGCCGTTCTGCGAGAAAACGCGCAGCTATCCGGCATACGCCAATGAGCAATTGTGCGAGGACGCCAACGGCATGTTCCGGCACAACCAGGTGTTCGACACCGCCGCATTCGATGCACTGAAACAGGGGCTGTTGGCGGCCAAGAAATCCGGTGGTTCGCTACTGGTCCGGCAGACCCTGAGCGTGCTGGCGAATGACTGGTTCAATGTGCCTGCGCAGCAGTCGGTCGAGGTGCTGTGGGTGTACAACGATCTGGTGCGTGCATGGTGGAAGCAATTGCCGGATGAAACGCAGGCCGACCTGGATCTGCAAAGCGTGGACGATTTTCCGCTCTATGGCACGGTCACCCAGCTGCATCTGTCCTACACGCTGGTCAACGCACTGGCGCACCTGAGTTACTGGAACCTTGCCTCCGACAGCACGGTCGGCAATCCCGATGGGCAGAGCAATGCCGATGTGGTGCGTGGCATGTTTGCGTGATGCGTGCACAGCGCTGTGGCCGCCAATGCAGCCATTCACCAAGCGGGGCCGGAGCGCCCTTTGTCAGGCAGCATCTGCCTGCAAAGAACGCTCCAGCCCCGCGCGGATGCCAATGCCAGCTGCGAGTAACACGCTGCATTGGCACGCCACTTACTGCTTTGGCTTTCCAGCCGCCTGCTTTGGCTTGCTAGCCGCGTCGCGCGGCGGCGCGTTTTTCACGTAGCGGTCGAACCACTCCAGCATCTCGGCGACCACGTCTTCGGTGGATTCGCGTGCGGTGTACCAATGCGGTTCGAACGGCAGCAACACCAGCCGCGCGGTGCCGCCGTTGCCGCGAATCGCCTGGAACAACCGCGGTGCCTGGGTGGTTTCGGTCCCGGGGTTGGCGTCGTCCATGCCGTGCACGATCAACAACGGCTCGTTGATCTTGTCGGCGTGGAAGAACGCAGACGCCTGTGCGTAGACTTCCGGCGCGGCCCAGAACGAACGGCGCTCGTTCTGGAAACCGAACGGCGTCAGCGTCTTGTTGTAGCTGCCGCTGGTAGCCGCACCGGCGCGGAACAGGTCGGTCTGTGCCAACAGGTTGGCGGTCATCAGCGCGCCGTGGCTATGCCCGGTGACGCCGATGCGCTGGCGATCGACCACGCCCAGCTCCACTGCCTTGTCCACCGCAGCGGTGGCGTCGTCCACCAGCTGCTGCAGGTAGGTGTCGTACGCGGTCTTGGGGTCTCCCACAATGGGGAAGGCGGCATCGTCGATGATCGCGTAACCGGCCAACAACAGCACCTGGTAGTAGCTGAGGCGGGTGAAGTCGCGCTCGCTGGCGCCGCTGACCTGGCCTGCCTTGGAAGGGTCGGCATAGTCGAGCGGGTAGGCATACAGGATCGCCGGCACGCGCGTGCCTTCCTTATAGCCGGGCGGCGTGTACAGGGTGAACGACAGCTCCACGCCGTCCTTGCGCTTGTAGGTCACCAGCCGCTTCTTGATCTGCCGCACCAGCGGAGTCGGATCCGGAAAGTGGGTGACCGGCGTGGCGGTCGAGGCAAGGACCGCCTCGCCCGTGGCCGCCGTCGGCAGCGGCTGGCCCAGCGTGCGCAGATACACGTTGGGCGGGTCGGTCAGCGACTGGTGCCAGGTCAACAGGCGCGACACATCGTCGCCGGCAAAACCGAAGAACAGCTCGTCCACACTGGCATCGCTGCGGAACAGCCGCTGGGTCTTGCCACTGGCCAGCGTATAGCGATCCAGAAACGGCCGGTCGCCCGCCGGCGAGGCGCCCTGCCCGCTCAGGAACAACGCCCCCCGCTCTTCGCGCAGCACGGCCTGGCCGTTGGCCAGCACGCGCGTCTCCGGCAGACCGGGATCGGCGTACAAATCGTCGGTGGACAGGTCGAACAACACCCGTCCGGTAGTGCCGGGGCGGTCGGCATCCAGCAAGGTGGTACGCCGCCAATGGCGGTTTTCGTCGTATTCGTCCAGCAGCGCTTGCCCGCCTTCGGCAAACCACGACAGGCCGGAATAACGCTGCTGCACGCGGGTGACTTCACGCGGTTTGGCGGTGAACGGCGCAGCCAGCGTCATCAACTTGTCGCGGGCGGGCACATTGGTTTTCCAGTCGCCGCCATCCAGCGCCTCGGCCCAGACCAGCGTGGCTGGTTGGTTGGCGCGCCAGGAATACGCACGCGGGCCGATCGACACACCTTGCACCGGCACCCGGTCGGCAACCGGCAGATCGGCCAGCACGCGCTCGCCGCCATTGGCCAGATCCAGCACCGCCACATCATGGGCAAACCGCGCATAGGTGGTGACGTAGGAATACGGCTGCTTCAGCCGTTCCACCAGCACGTGGCGGCCATCGGGCGCGCCATCCACGTTGCTGTAGACCGCAGGCGTACCGAGCTTGCGCTGGCTGCCGTTGGCCACATCCACCGTGAGCAGCTGGGAGGTGGCGTAGTAGGTAAACAAGGCCTCGTCTTCGGGGCTGGCGAGCGTATCGCGCGCTTCATAGGTGCTGCTTTCGCCCTTGCCCTGGATGGTTTCCTTGACCTCCGGGCCCGGCGGCACCGCAGCCTTGCGCGGGGCGACGCCCAGGTCTTGCGGCACCGTCTTCAGCAGCAGGGTGTCGCTGCCGCCCAGCCACTGGATCTCGCCGCCCAGCACCGGGTTGAGTTGCACACCGTCGATCCTGCGCACGTTGCCGGTGGCCACCTCGCCCACCCACAGCTCGACGCGGTCGGCCGCAGTGTTGTTGAAGGCGAAGCGGCGCCCGTCCGGCGACCACACCGGCGCTGCCGGACAGGCACCGGCCGGCAGGCTCACGGCGGTCTGCTTGCCGCTTGCAACATCCACCAGGCTGAAGCCCTGCAGGCAGGAACGAATGCCGTAGCCGTTGGACATGTCGTGGCGGCTATGCGTGCGCGGCTCCACACGCACGCCGGCCAGCTTCAGATACGGCTCGGCCACGCGCGCGATCGGCGGGTACTGGGTGCGCTGCACCAGCAACAAGGTCTTGCCGGTGGGGTCCAGCCGCGGCGATGGATTGAGCGGCGCGCGCAACACGCTCAACAATGGCTCCGGTGGCTGCCGGTAACCGCCATCGGGCGTGCCGGCAACCGCAGACACCGGCAAAAGGCTGGCAAGCACCAGTAACCCGCTCCATCGGTACGCGGTGAGCATCTCGGTATTTCTCCGGGGAATGATCACAGCAACCTAGCACGCCGACACAACGGCTCATATGCGCGCGAACGCAGCCCTGTCGCTGCGTCCGCAGGACGCGTGCAAACGACGCAGTTACGCCGATGCCCTGAGCGTGCGCGACAGGAAGTCGCCGATGTATTGCGCAATCTCCGGCGCATGCGTTTCCAGCGCGAAGTGGCCAGCATCCAGCAGATGCACTTCGGCCTTCGGCAGATCCTTGCGATACGCCTGCGCGCCCGGCGGAATGAAGGCTGGATCGTGCCTGCCCCACACCGCCAGCAACGGTGGCTGATGCTTGCGGAAATACGCGTGGAATCCCGGATAGGCGGCCACATTGCTGCGGTAGTCCAGGATCAGATCGAGCTGGATCTCTTCGGCACCCGCACGCGCCATGTACGCGATGTCCAGCGTGTAGCCATCGGGCGACAGCCTGCTCGGATCGGCGCCGGTGCCGTATTGCCAGTCGCGGATGGTTTGCGGCGACAGCGACCCGTGGCAAGCCTGGCGATTGGCTGCGGTTGGCTCACGCCAATACGTCTGCCAAGGCCCCCATTGGTCGCTGAAACCTTCCAGATAGGCATTGCCGTTCTGGCTAATGACACTGTTTGCCGCGCTGGCGGAGCAGGCAAGCTTTGCCGGCGTTGCGCGGCGTCTTGGCATTTCCACCGCGACGGTCACCCGCAGCATCGCGCAACTGGAAAGCCGCCTGGGCGTGCTGCTGGTCGTGCGCACCACACGCAATATGCGGCTTACCGAAGCCGGGCAGCAGTACGCCATCGACTGCCGACGCCTGCTTGCCGATTTGGACGACATCGAAAACAGAGCGGCCGGGTTGCATGCACTTCCCAGCGGCTTGCTGACGGTGACGGCGCCGCAGATGTTCGGCGCGCTGCATGTCACGCCGGTAGTGACGCGCTTTCTCAGCGAATATCCCTCGATGACCGCGCGCGCCATCCTGGTCGACCGTGTGGTGCCGCTGCTGGATGAAGGCATCGATGTCGCCGTGCGCATTGGCGCACTGCCGGACTCATCGCTGACCGCGATCCCGGTCGGCAGCGTGCGTCGCATGGTCTGCGCCTCGCCCGGCTATCTGGCAGCACACGGCACTGCGCAGCGGCCGGACGATCTGCCGCAGCACGCCACCATCTCGACCTCATCGGCCGAACGCTCGCACAAATGGCCGTTCCGCGTCGGTGGACGCGAGCATCTGGTCGAGGTGGCATCCCGCCTCCATGTGACCTCGTTCAATGCCGCCATCGTCGCCGCCGTACAGGGCTGGGGACTGACGCAGGTGCCGTTCTACCAGATCCGCGAACATCTTCAGAGCGGCAGGCTTGCCTGCATCCTCGAGGATTTCGAGATCACGCCGGAACCGGTGCACGTCGTCTACGTGGAAGGCCGTCGGGGCTCTGCCAAGGTGCGTACGTTCGTCGACTATTGCGTGGACGCACTGCGGCAAGACCTGGATTTCACTGGCAGCGCCTGAACCGGCGACTTGAGCGGACACCGGTCCATCGAAAACAGCGCACAGCATTGATCGTGTGTGCCGACGACGTTCGATACCTGCGTACATCCCGCGCTGCCCGGATGCCCGGCAACTGCGACGGCGCATCGGCGCCGCGCAATGAGCCTATCGGCACTGCAAGGACACCACATGCCCAGCTGCCCGCACTGACCTCACCCAGCGCACTCGCCAGGCAGGGTCATCCACCGGATGGGCCCATCAATCGAGCCTGGCCAGATTGATGATGGCCAGCGGGCCGCCGGGGAACTGGGTCAGCCGACCCTGCTGCACGCCACCGAGGTCGATCGGCGCAAAGCCCAGCGTGGTGGCGAGGTCGCTGACGGTCTGCTTGGCGTCGGCATCCTCGCCGGACAGGAACAGCACGCGCTTGCCGCCGTCCACGTTCGGGTCCGAATCCAGTACCGCCGCGATCAGGTGATTGAAGGCCTTCACCACCCGTGCGCCCGGCGCCCACTGCGCCACTGCTTCGCTGGAGGCCAGGCCGCCCAGGTCCACCGGCTGATAGGAGGGCACCTGCACCGCGTTGTTGGCGTCGATCAGGATGCGGTTGTTCCACGGCCCCACGCTGGACAGCAACTCCTGCACACCGCCCCAGTTGACCGCCACGAACACCAGGTCGGCCTGCGCGGCTTCGGCAGCGCTGACTGCGGTGATGTGCGGACCCAGCTCTGCAACCAATGCCTGCAGCGATGCCGGCCCGCGCTGGTTGGCGATGGTGGCGTCGATGCCGGCCTTGGCCAGCTTGCGTGCGATGGCCGAGCCGATGGCGCCGGCGCCGATGATGGAGATCTTCATGGTCAGAAGCCTGTGTGGTTGGAGGACCTGCACTCTAGGCGTCGGCCACCGGCCCGGTTAGCGGGGACGGGCTAGAATCAGCTTCGAGCATCACTTGAAGCCGACGCTGGAAACCCTGGCCAATCTGGAAGCGTTCGTGCGCAGTGCCGAAGAGGGCAGCTTCTCGGCGGCGGCACGCAAGTTACAGCTCACCCCTGCGGCGGTCAGCCGCAACGTCGCCCAGCTCGAACGCAACCTGGGCGCGCGCCTGTTCCAGCGCACCACGCGCGGGCTGGCCTTGAGCGCGGTGGGCGAGCGGTTTCTGGAGTCGGTGCAGGGCAGCCTGGGCAACCTGCAGGACGCCATCGTGCAGGCCAGGGACAACGCCGGCCAACCGGCCGGCATTCTCAAGCTGACCGCGCCACCCAGTTTCGGCATGGATTATCTGCTGCCGCTGATGCCCGCGTTCCTGCGGCGCTATCCGGCGGTCATCCCGGACTGGGTGTTCGAGACCCGGCCACTGGATTTCATCGCCGGCGGATTCGATGTTGCGATCGGCGGTGGTTACACGCCGCCGCCCAGCGTGGTGGCGCGCGAACTGTGTCGTATCGAATTGATCGCGGTGGCATCGCCGGCATTTCTGCGCGACAGGCAAGTGCCACGCCATCCAAGCGAGCTCGCACAGGTGCCGGGCGTGCTGATGCGCTCCACCCACATCAGCCGCGTGCGCACGCGCATCCTGCGCAACGCGCAGGGAGACGAATGCGCGGTCGAGCAACCCCCGGCAATGTTCGTCAACGACCCGGATGCGCAGTGCCGCGCAACGGTTGCCGGCATGGGCGTGGGCCTGGTCGCAGTGCCGCATGCGCTCCCACATCTGAATACTGGCGCGCTGCAGTGGCTGCTGCCGGACTGGCACTGCGACCTGGGGCCGATAGCGCTGTATTACGGCGGACAAACACTGTTGCCGGGCAAGACGCGCGCGTTTGTGGACTTCGTGCGCGATGCGTTTCAGGAAACCCCGCTGCCGAGCCTGGCGTCGTTGCGAGGCGCGCGCTGACCCGCTGCACTGCGCGCTGCATCGTGCAATCGCCAGCACTCACGGCTGCAAACGATCGCCACGCCCTGCAACCAGTGACGCTGCCAGCAGCAACACGCTGGCACCGACGAAGGTGGCGCCGATCGACACATGATCCAGCAGCACGCCGCCTGCAGCACCACCCAGCATGATGGAGAGCTGGATCGCGGCCACCATCAGGCCACCACCGCTTTCCGGCGCATCCTTGATGCAGCGGCTCAGCCAGGTGGACCACGCCACCGGCATCGCCGCATTGATCGTGCCCCAGGCGATCATCGCAATTGCCACAGCCCACACCATATGGCCGGCGAGCAGCATGCACATGGTCGCCACGCCCAGCGCGACCGGCAGTACCGTGAGCAGGGTGAACAAGCGCTTGGGCACCAACGCGGTGGCGGCATAGGTCCCGACGAACCCGGCCAGACCCAGGCCAAGCAGCAACAACGACAGTTGCGAGACGTCGACCTGCGCAATGGTTTCCAGAAACGGGCGGAAATAGGTGAACGCAGAGAACGCACCGGCAAACCCGAGCATCACCGCCAGCATGGCGCGCGCAACATAACGACGCTTCAACAAGGTGACGATACCGCTCAGCGAAGTGGCGCCTTGCGCTGGCATCGACGGCAGGCTGCGCCACTGCCAGACGATGGTGAGCGCAACCAGCGGCAGCATGCCCCAGAACACACCGCGCCAGCCGATGGTCGCACCCAGATAGCTGCCCAACGGCGCGGCAAATGCAGCAGCGACCGCATTACCAATAAATATGATGCCCAAGGCCTTGGGCACCGCATGCTCGGGCACGATGCGCATCACCGTGGCGGTGGACAGCGCCCAGAAACCCCCGATGGTGATGCCGAGCAGCGCACGCGCGACCATCAACATGCCGAAGCTGTGCGCGTTGGCGATCAACAACAGCGACACCAACATCACCGTGGTCAGCGTGAGCAGCACATGGCGCCGGTTGAAGCGCGACGACAGCGGTGCGATCAGCAAGCTGGCGACCACGGCGAACAGGCCGGAGATCGAAATCGCCTGCCCGGCCATGCCAGCGCTTGCGTGCAGATCCGCAGCGATCGGCGTGAGCAGGCTCACCGGCATGAATTCGGAGGCGATCAACAACGCAACGCACAGCGACATCGAGCCCACTGCGCTCCAGGTCTGACGTGTTGCTGCGGGTGCGGCGCGGGATGGTGTGTCTGTGGCGAGCGAACTGGCTGGCATGTGGGGGCCTTGCGCGAAGAGTGGATGCGGTAAGAACGCCACGCCGCAAGCGCGCGATGTCGCGCCGCTCGAGAGCGAACCTGGCGTTCGAGAGGGATGCGCTGCAGACAGCGATGCGACGCATCGACATGCCACTGCAGCGACGCACGACGGGCGCAATGCAGCAACGGATGCTGCGACTCGGGCGTGCGTGTGTCTGGATGTGCTGCAGCTTACGCAGGCAGCGGGTGGCGATAAAGATGGCTGATCCGCACGGGCTTATGAAGCCCGCTCATCAACGGCACGTTTGCGTCGAACGCCTATCCACGAGGCGGGCATCCATCAGCCTTTGTAGCGCAACGCATCGACCACCAGGTTGAACGCCGGCGACGAATGCCGGCGACTGGGATAGAACGCGTGCAAGCCCGGCCAGGTCGGCGACCAATCCTTCATCACCCAGCGCAGGCGCCCGGCCTTGATATGCGGGCGCGCCAGATCTTCCTGCACGAACGCAATGCCGAAGCCATCCACCGCCGCGTCCAACGCTTCGTAGGTGCCGTTGAAAGTCAGTTGGCCATCCACGCGCACGATGACTTCGCGGCCGTCTTTTTCCAGTTCCCAGGCGTAGATGCCGCCGGCGGTTTTCATGCGCAGATTGATGCAGCTGTGCGCGGTGAGATCCTGTGGCGTCCTGGGGATGGGCCGACGCGCAAGATAGGACGGTGCCGCGACGATCGCCATGCGCATGTCCGGCGCGATGCGCGCGGCGATCATGTCTTTTTCCACCTGATCGCCCAGGCGCACGCCCAGGTCGTAACGGTCGGCCACGATGTCGGTCAGACCGTTGTCGACCACGATCTCGACCTTGATGTCCGGGTATTGACGCAGCAGCCTGGACAACTTGGGCCACAGGATCGCGCGCGCGGCGTAGTCGGTGGCGGTGATGCGCACAGTGCCTGCCGGCGTGTCGCGCATTTCGCTGAGCGCAGACAGCGCCTCTTCGATTTCTGCAAAGCGCGGCGCCACCGTCTGGATCAGGCGCTCGCCGGCTTCGGTCGGCGCCACGCTGCGCGTGGTGCGGGTCAGTAAGCGCAGCCCGAGGCTGGCTTCCAGCCCACGAATGGTGTGACTCAGCGCCGATTGCGAGACACCCAACTTGGCTGCAGCACGCGTGAAGCTGCCCTCGCGAACGATGGCGATCAGCGCCAGCAAGTCCTTGAAACTGTCGCGAGCCATTGGTGAATCCGATTCATGGAATGTAGGCGACTGTAGCAGCCGTTCGGATGCGAGGCGGCGGCGCTTCTGCCTCTTTTCCTTCGGGGCACCAATGCACGCGGCTTGCGCAGCAATGGCGCGCGTGCGTTGGTGCGCCCGCGCCGCAAGCGAGGGCCGGGCCGGGCGCGGATTGGGGATTGGGGATTGGGGATTGGGGATTGGGGTGACGGTACGTAGCGAAGCAAGCGATGCGTCACGTCTGAAGGCGCGTGGCGACGCGTTTGTCATTGCAAGGACTGACAGCTCTCTGCGGCGCACCCTCATCCCCCTTCGGCACCTTCTTCTGTCAGGAGAGGTGATACCAAAGCCCCTCTCCTGCGGGAGAGGGGTTGGGGTGAGGGTACGGCCGCCCAGCATTCTCGACGCTGCCGTACCCTCATCCGCCCCTTCGGGCACCTTCTCCCGATGGAAGAAACAAAACGCGGCCGCCACCACCCGTCGCATTTTTTGCAACGCGTGACCCTAAAAAAACCGCTTTGGGGTGACGGGGGCGGTTCGTATAGTCGATTCGACGGCTGCCGCCCGCCGCGCACGCCCGATCGCCACGGCTGCGCAGAGCAATAAATCGCTCAACGTCGCCTCGCCCACTTCCCCACCGCCTGCGGAGGCTTTATGCATCAGCACCTGTCGCATCCCAGGCCACGCAGCACCTCTGGGGCAACACGCTTGCACCGCGCCGCATGCTGAGCGCTCCAATCACCGCAGCAACCGACCATTGCTCCGGCGCACGCGCGGTGGCGCGCTGCGATGCACTGGGCGTCGCACCGTACAGCGACACTCCCGGCGGCCTGTTCCGCGCCTGGCTCAGCCCGGCGCATCGCGCGGCCACCGCGCAGGTGAGCGAATGGATGCGCCAGGCCGGCATGCAGGTGCGACTGGACGCAGCGGCCAATCTGATCGGCCGCTACGACGGCGCACATGCAGATGCACCGGCACTGCTGATCGGCAGCCATCTGGACAGCGTGCGCGATGCCGGCCGCTACGACGGCCCGCTCGGCATCCTGCTCGGCATCGAATGCGTGGCCGCGCTGCATGCACAGGGTCGGCGCCTACCGTTTGCGATCGAAGTCATCGCCTTCGGCGACGAAGAAGGTTCGCGTTTCCCGGCATCGATGTTCTGCAGCCGCGCAGTGGCAGGCACACTCGATCCGGCCACACTGGCCGTGGTCGATGCCGACGGCGTCGAGGTGGCCGCGGCACTGACCAACTGGGGCCTGGATATCGCAGCGATCGGCCACGCCGCACGCGCCCCGGGTAGCGTGCTGGCCTATCTGGAAACCCATATCGAACAAGGCCCGGTGCTGGAAGCCGAAGGCCTGCCGGTCGGCATCGTCACCGCCATCGCCGCGCAACGACGCTTCGCCCTGCGCTTCGACGGCCGCGCCGGCCATGCCGGCACCACCACGATGGGCTTGCGCCGCGACGCGTTGAGCGCAGCGGCCGACGCACTCCTGGCGATCGAGCGCATCGCCCGCGCCGGCAGCGACGATCTGGTCGCCACCGTCGGCAAACTGCAGGTCGCGCCCGGCGCCACCAACGTGGTGCCGGGCCGGGTGGACTGCACGCTGGACGTGCGCGCAGGCGACGATGCCAGCCGCGATGCGGCCGTGCTACAGATCGAACACGCACTCGCACAGATCAGCAAGGAACGCGGCATCGGCATCGCCATCGACCCGTTGCAGACCCTCGCCGCCAGCCCCTGCGCACCGGCGTTGATCGCGCGCCTGCAATACGCAGTCGCCGCGCAAGGCATCGCGCCGCGCCAACTGGTCTCCGGTGCCGGCCACGATGCGATGGTGATGGCCGCACTGTGCCCTACCGCGATGCTGTTCGTGCGCTGCGCCGGCGGCATCAGCCATCATCCGGACGAACACATCGCACCGGCAGATGCCGAGGTTGCCCTGGCGGTCATGCGCCACTTCATCGAACACCTGGGAGATCCCCTTGTCACCTGATCTGCGTCACCTGCACACCTTCGGCGAACTCGATCCCCCGCAGCGGCTGTTGATGGGTCCGGGCCCGGTCAATGCGCATCCGCGCGTGCTGCGCGCGATGGCGGCCGATCTGCTCGGCCAGTTCGACCCGGAAATGACCACCTACATGAACGAGGTGATGGCGCTGTACCGGCCGCTGTTCGGCACCGAGAATCGCTGGACGTTTCTGGTCGATGGCACTGCGCGCGCCGGTATCGAAGCTGCCTTGGTCTCGCTGGTCACCCCGGGCGACCGCGTGCTGGTCATCAACTTCGGGCGCTTCGGCTTGCTGCTCACCGAAATCCTGGGCCGGCTCGGCGCCGAGGTGCACACGGTGGATGCGCCCTGGGGCGAAGTGGTGCCGCTGAGCGCGATTGCCGAAGCGATCGAACGCGTGGCACCCAAGCTGGTCGCCACCGTGCACGGCGACACCTCCACCACCATGGCCCAGCCACTGGATGGCCTGGGCGCGCTGTGCCGGGCGGCCGGTGCGCTGAGTTACGTGGATGCCACCGCCACCATCGGCGGGATGGAGATCGCCAGCGCCCGCTGGGACGTGGACGTGGTGACCGGCGGCCTGCAGAAATGCCTGGGCGGGCCATCCGGCTCGGCACCGATCACCGTGTCCAGCGCGGCGGCCGAGGCGATCTTCGCGCGCCGCCATGTCGAACGCGGCATCGTGCGCGCCGACATCGCCAACGGCAGTGGGCCGCGCATCGCTTCGAATTATTTCGACCTGGCCATGATCATGGATTACTGGTCCGACAAACGCCTCAACCACCACACCGAAGCCACCACCATGCTCTACGGCGCACGCGAATGCGCGCGTGTGGCCCTGCAGGAAGGATTGGATGCACGCTTCGCCCGCCATGCTGCGGCCGGGCGTGCGGTGAGCGCCGGCATCCGCGCATTGGGGCTGGAGGTGTTCGGTGACGATGCGTACCGCATGAGCAATGTCACCGGCGTGGTGATTCCAGAGGGCATCGACAGCGATGCGGTGCGGCGGCGCATGCGCGAGGATTTCGAGATCGAGATCGGCACCGCGTTCGGGCCGTTGCAGGGCAGGATCTGGCGCATCGGCGCGATGGGCTACAACGCGATGAAGCACAAGGTTTTGATTACCTTGGCCGCGCTGGAAGCCGTGTTGCGCGCCGAAGGTTACGCGTGCACGCCAGGGCTGGCGGTGGAAGCCGCACTGGCGGCCTGGCATGCGGAGCCGCATGCATGAGCACAGCACGCAACCTGATCGGCTATGGCGCCACCCCGCCTGCGGCGCAGTGGCCCGGTGGCGCACGCATCGCGGTGCAGTTCGTCATCAACTACGAAGAGGGCGCGGAAAACTGCGTGCTCAACGGCGATGCCGGCTCGGAAGCGTTTCTGTCGGAAATGGTCGGCACGCAATCGCAACCCGGCGCGCGCGCCATGGCGATGGAAAGCCTGTACGAGTACGGCAGCCGCGCCGGCTTCTGGCGGCTGCATCGGCTGTTCACCGCGCGCAACGTGCCGGTGACCGTGTTCGGCGTGGCGCAGGCATTGGCCTCCAATCCTGAAGCGGTGGCCGCGATGCAGGCGGCGGACTGGGAAATCGCCAGCCACGGCCTGCGCTGGATCGATTATCAGCACGTGGATGAGGCCACCGAACGGGCGCATATCGCCGAGGCCATCGCCTTGCATACCCGCGTCACCGGCAGCCGCCCGCTGGGCTGGTATCAGGGTCGCACCAGCCCCAATACCGCGCGGCTGGTGGCCGAAGAAGGCGGCTTTGCCTATGACGCCGACAGCTACGCAGACGATGTGCCGTATTACGACCGTCGACATGGCCGTGCGCAGTTGATCGTGCCGTACACGCTGGACGCCAACGACATGAAGTTCGTCGCCTACAACGGCTTTGCCGATGGCGAGCCGTTCTTCCGCTATCTGCGCGATGGCTTCGAGCAACTGCGCAGCGAAGGCGGGCGCATGCTCTCAGTCGGCCTGCACGGACGCATCGTCGGCAAACCGGCGCGCGCGGCCGCACTGGCGCGCTTTGTCGATCACGTGCTGGCCAGCGGCGATGCGTGGGTGGCGCGCCGCATCGACATCGCACGCCACTGGCTGCAGGCAAACCCGGCATGAGCATCCACGCCTCCGATATCGATCTGCCCGAGGTGATCGCGCAAGTGACTGCCGCCTTCCATGCCTACGAGGATGCCTTGATGGGCGACGACATCGCCGCGATGGACACGCTGTTTCACGCCGCGCCAAGCACGGTGCGCTATGGCGTGGGCGAAGTGCTGTACGGCATCGAGGCGATCCGCGCGTTTCGCATTGGCCGCGGCGGTTCGCCGCAGCGCCGGCTCGCGCATGTGCAAGTGCACGGCTTTGGCCACGATTTCGCCACCACGCATGCGGAATTCATCCGCGACGGCAGCAGCGCGCGTGGCCGCCAGAGCCAGAGCTGGGTGCGCTTTGCCGATGGCTGGAAAGTGGTGGCCGCGCATGTCTCCCTGCAAGGCACGCACGCATGAGCGTGGTCGATGCCAACGCGCTGGACAATGCCGCCTTCGTGGCGCGCTACCGCGAGTTGTTCGAGCACTCGCCGTGGGTGGTGGAACGCGCCGCACAACGGCGCCCGTTCGACGATGTACATCGCGGGCTGATGCAGGTGGTGCTGGAGGCATCGCAGGTAGATCAGGTCGCCTTGATCCGCGCGCACCCGGAGCTGGCCGGCAAGGCGTCCATTGACCGCACACTCACCGCCGCCTCGGCCGCCGAACAGGCCTCGGCCGGGCTGGATCGGCTCAGCGAAGCCGAGTTCAAGCGTTTCCATACGCTCAATCAGGCGTATCGCCATCGTTTCGGATTTCCATTCGTGATCTGCGTGCGGCTGCACGACAAGGCCGGCATTCTTGCCGCGCTGGAACGGCGACTGGACGCATCACGCAGCGAAGAGATTTCCACCGCCCTCGCCGAGATCGGCAAGATCGTTCACCTGCGCCTGGAGGCACTGCCATGAGCCTGGCCCAACTCGAACGCGAGCTCCACCACGATCTGCAACGGCTGGCCCACGGCGGCGACGCATGGACGCAGCCGCGCGTGCATCCGGCCGGGCATGTCTATGACGTGGTGATTGTCGGCGCCGGCCAGAGCGGCCTGGGCGCGGCGTTCGCGCTGCAACGCGAGCGCGTGCACAACGTGCTGGTCATCGACGAGAACGCCGCCGGGCAGGAGGGCCCGTGGGTGACCTACGCACGCATGCAGACCTTGCGCACGCCCAAGCAGATCACCTCGATCGACCTGGGCGTGCCATCGCTGACCTTCCGCGCCTGGTGGGAGGCCCAGCACGGCACCGCCGGCTGGGACGCGCTGGACAAGATTCCGCGCGGCAGCTGGATGGACTATCTGCGTTGGTACCGCGCCGTGCTGCGCCTGCCGGTGCGCAACGCCACGCAACTGGCACGGGTGGAACCGGACGTGGCGCCGGGCATCCACCGCCTGCATCTGGCGATGGGCGCGCCGCTGCTGACACGCAAGCTGATCCTGGCCACCGGCATCCAGGGCGGCGGGCAATGGATGGTGCCGGAGTGGATCAGCCGCGCGCTGCCCGCGCAGCGCTACGCGCATACCTCCGGCCATATCGATTTCGCCGCACTGGCCGGCAAGCGCGTGGGCATCCTGGGCGGCGGTGCCTCTGCATTCGACAACGCCTGTTTCGCGCTGGATCAAGGCGTCGCCACTGCCGACGTGTTCGTGCGCCGCAGCGCATTGCCGCGCATCAATCCGTTCCGCCACATGGAGCAGGCCGGCATCATTCCGCGCTTTTTGACACTGCCGGATGCGGACAAGTACCGCATGATGGCCAGCTTCTTCGCGCACAACCAGCCGCCGACCAACGACACCTTTCAACGCGCCTGCGCACATGCCGGCTTTGCGCTGCATCTGGGCGCGCCGTGGCTGGGAGTCGCCGAGCGCGATGGTGAGGTGGTGGTGCGCACGCCGCAGGGCGAACATCGCTTCGATTTTCTGGCCGTGGCCACCGGCCTGGTCACCGACCCGCAGCTGCGCCCGGAACTGGCCGCGCTGTCCGGGCGCATCGCCTGCTGGGCCGACCGCTACCAGCCGCCACCGGGCCAGGCCAATGCGGTACTGGATGCGCACCCCTACCTGGGGCCGGGCTTCGAATTGCTCCCACGCACGCCCGAGGATGCTGCGCTGCTGCACGGGCTGTTCGCCTTCAACTATTCGGCGCTGATCAACCACGGCCCCTCGGCGGCGGCATTGTCCGGGCTCAAGGTCGCGCTGCCGCGGCTGGCACGAGCGGTGGCCGATCAGCTGTTCCTGGACGACCGCCAGGCCATCGTCGACAGCTACCTGGCCTACGACCAGCCCGAATTCGTCGGCCAATGGCCGCAACCGACCCAGGCGGTGGCATGAGCACGCTGTCCACCCATGTACTGGATACGGCCACGGGCCGCCCCGCCGCCGGCATCGCCTTGCGCCTGTTCGCCGGCGAGACGCTGCGCTTCGAGGGTGTCACCAACGTCGATGGACGCTGCCCCGAGCTCGGCGGGCTTACGCTGCAATCCGGCCGTTATCGGCTGGAATTCGAGGTGGCCGGCTATTGGCGTGCAGCCGGCGTGGAGCTGACCGACCCGCCGTTTCTGGAGCAGGTACCGATCGCCTTCGGCGTCGCCGCCGAGGGTCACTACCACGTGCCGTTACTGCTCTCGCCGTACGGGTATTCCACCTATCGCGGCAGCTGAGCGACTTCAGGTCCGCAATGGGTCGGATCGGGCATATGCCGCGTTCCGCATCGGCCCCGTAGAATGACGCCTTTCCGGCGACAGGCCGGGGCCCCGGAATTGTCATGATCCACAACGATGTACTGCGCAGCATCCGTTACATGCTCGACCTCAGCGACGACAAGGTGGTGGAAATCACCCACCTGGCCGACCCGGAGTTCGCGCTCGACAAGGCGCAGTTGCAGGCCTGGCTGAAGAAGGAAGACGAGCCCGGCTTCGAACCCTGCCCCGACGCGATGATGGCGCGCTTTCTCGATGGCCTGGTGCTGCGCTTCCGCGGCCGCGACGAGAGTCAGCCGGTGCGCCCGCTGGAAACCAAGGTCGGCAACAACCTGGTGTTGAAGAAACTGCGGGTGGCGTTCGAGCTGAAGGACGTGGACATGCACGCCATTTTCGCCAGCGCCGGCTTCCCGTTGTCCAAGCCGGAGTTGTCTGCGCTGTTCCGCCAGCCCGGCCACAAGAATTTCCGCCCCTGCCTGGACCAGTTGCTGCGCGCCTTCCTCAAAGGCCTGACCGCCCGGATGCGCGAAGCGGGTTGATGTCTGGGTGACTGGCCTGTTGTGTGTCACGAGCAACGCGTGGCAAGTGCAACTTGGGCGTGGCCTGCTGGGCGACGCCCGGCAGGCCATTCATGATGTCGTACAGGCGCAATGTCGGAAATCCTTCAAAAACGTCTGAGTGCGGAACAGCCGACCTCGTCTCCTGGCTCTTATCCCGCTGTCATCGCACCTGGTTGGATAGCGCGGATAGATCAGTTGCACAGCGGCTGATCTGCGGCCTGGCTGCAGGGCCCTTGCCCGCCCACCATCGCGGGACACGCCGCAAGTACGTCCCTGTAGGCTCTTACGCGACGGTGGGCAGGCAAGGACCAGTGGAGATGGTCGGTGTGCAGGTTTTCAATAAAGCAGCCGACTAACTTTCTGGTGCGGTGTCCTCACCAATTGCGGGACCGTGTGGCGGCATGGATGCCGCCACACGGTCCCCAGGGACGGGTTTACGGCGTGTCCCGCGAGCGGTGAGGGCACTGCGCCCTCGACGCTGCGACTTGGCTGCAGGGCCCTTGCCCGCCCACCATCGCAGGACACGCCGTGAATCCGTCCATGGAGGCTCTTACGCGGCATCCATGCCGCGTAAGGTCCCGCGACGGTGGGCGGGCAAGGACCAGTCGAGTTGGTTGGTTTGCATGGAAGAGCAGTGCTGGATGCGCCTTGTTCGACCATGAAGCGTCGGCTCAATGTCTGATGCACGCCGCAATGCAGACAGCTTTTCGAACGAGCGCCGACCAACTGTCTGGTGCGGTGTCCTCGCCGATTGCGGGACCGTGTGGCGGCATGGATGCCGCCACCGAGCCTACATGGACGTACTTGCGGCGTGTCCCGCAAGCGGTGAGGGCATCGCGCCCTCGGCCAGCTAGGCTGTTGACCTAGCTGTTGACTGCATCTTGGCGTGTGCCGGGCATCTCTACTCGTACGTCCTGTGTCACGCCGCAGCCGCCAGGCGCGGCCGACGCGCATCCAGGCGGAACACCGACAACGCCTCGCTCAGTTCCACCGCCTGCTCTTCCATCGCACGTGCTGCCGCAGAAGCTTCTTCCACCAGCGCGGCATTGCGCTGGGTGGTTTCGTCCATGTCATTCACGGTGCGGGCGACCTGCTCGATGCCGGACGACTGTTCGCGCGACGCCGCAGAAATTTCCGCGATCAACGTGGTCACCTGCTGCACCGATTGCACGATCTGCTGCACCGTCTGCCCGGCCTGATCCACGCGTGCGCTGCCGCGCTCCACGCTGGCCACCGAGGCATCGATCAATTGCTTGACCTCCTTGGCCACGCCGGCCGAACGCTGCGCCAGCGCGCGCACTTCCGAAGCCACTACCGCAAAGCCGCGGCCCTGTTCGCCGGCACGTGCGGCTTCCACCGCTGCGTTCAACGCCAGGATATTGGTCTGGAACGCGATGCCGTCGACGCCCCTGCCCAGGTCTGAAGCAAGCTTGGCCTTCAAAGCAGTCAGGTATGCGTTGGCAGGCACTTCGCCACTCGGCATTGCCTGACAGCCTTCACCCATCAACCCGACCATCGCGCAGATTCGGGCCGCCCCGTATCCTTCCCGCGCATGACCGACCCCGCGTTTCCGATCTCCCCGTTATTGCCGCAAATCCGCGACAGCCTGGCGGCACATCCGCGGCTGGTGCTGGAAGCCCCGCCCGGCGCCGGCAAGACCACCCAGGTGCCGCTGGCCTTGCTGGACGCGCCATGGCTGGCCGGCCGCAAGATCGTGATGCTGGAGCCGCGCCGCGTGGCCGCACGCAGCGCGGCGATGTTCATGGCGCGCCAGCTGGGCGAGCCGGTCGGCGAGACCGTGGGCTACCGCATCCGCTTCGAGAACAAGACCTCCGCACGTACCCGCATCGAGGTCGTCACCGAGGGCATCCTGACCCGGCTGATCCAGGACGACCCGATGCTGGAACACATCGGCGCACTGCTGTTCGATGAATTCCACGAACGCCATCTGGCCGGCGACCTCGGTCTGGCGCTGGCGCTGGATGTGCAGGCGCAGGTGCGCGAAGACCTGCGCATCGTGGCGATGTCGGCCACGCTGGATGGCGAGCGCCTGGCCGGCTTTCTCGACGCGCCGCGCCTGAGCAGCGCCGGGCGCAGTTTCCCGGTGGAGATCGCGCACTTTCCCGCGCGCCGCGACGAAGCGCTGGAACCGCAGACCCGGCGCGCGGTGGAACATGCCTTGGCCACCCATCCGGGCGACGTGCTGGTGTTCCTGCCAGGCCAGCGCGAGATCGCACGCGTGCACAGCGCGCTGCAGGACGTGCTGGACCCGGCGGTGCAGGTGCTGCCGCTGCATGGCGAATTGCCGGTCGAGGCGCAAAGCCAGGTACTGCAACCCGACCCGTCCGGGCGCCGCCGCGTGGTGCTGGCGACCAATGTGGCCGAGTCCTCGGTGACCCTGCCTGGCGTGCGCGTGGTCATCGACAGCGGGCTGGCGCGCGAGCCGCATTACGATCCCAACAGCGGTTTCTCGCGGCTGGACATCGCCACCATTGCGCAAGCCTCGGCCGACCAGCGTGCTGGCCGCGCCGGGCGTGTGGCCAGCGGTTGGGCGTACCGGCTGTGGCCGCAATCGCAACGGCTGGAACCGCAGCGGCGCGCCGAGATCACGCAGGTGGAACTGGCCGGCCTGGCACTGGAATTGGCCGCCTGGGGCAGTGCCGCATTGCGTTTCGTCGATGCACCGCCGGCCGGCGCGCTGGCCGCCGCGCACGAGTTGCTGCAGCGGCTGGGCGCGCTCACCGGCAGCGGCGGCATCACCGCGCTGGGCCGGCGCATGCTCGCGCTGGGCACCCATCCACGCCTGGCCGCGATGCTGGCGCAGGCCGGCGATGCCGCGCGCGTAGCGTTGGCCTGCGACCTGGCCGCCTTGCTGGAAGCGCGCGACCCGCTGCGTCAGGGCGGCGATGGGCTGGCCGCGCGCTGGCGCGCGCTGGCCGCATTCCGCCAAGGTCGCAGCACACACGATGCCAACCGCGGCGGCCTGGCCGCGATCGACAGCGCCGCCAAACAATGGCGACGCCGGCTGCGTTGCGACAGCGCACCGCCCGCCAGCGTGGAGGCGCATGCGCTCGGCGATCTGCTCTCGCACGCCTTCCCCGACCGTATCGCCGCGCGCCACCCTGCCGACCCGCTGCGTTACCTGCTCGCCAACGGCCGCAGCGCGCGCCTGTTCGACCACAGCGACCTGCGCGGCGAACCCTGGCTGGTCGCCAGCGAACTGCGTTACGAGGCCAAGGACGCGCTGCTGCTGCGCGCCGCGCCGGTGGACGAAGGCTATCTGCGCCGCAGCGTGCCCGAGCGCTTCGTGCAGCAGGATCTGGTGCAGTGGGATGCGGACAAACGCGCCCTGGTCGCGCGGCGGCAATCCAGCTTCGACCGCATCGTGCTCGACAGCCGCCCGGCCGGCCGCGTCGATCCGGCACAGGCCGCCGGCGCCCTGACCGAGGCAGTGCGTCAGCTGGGCCTGGATGCCCTGCCCTGGACCGACGGCCTGCGCCAATGGCGCGCACGCGTGCAGTCGCTGTGCGCCTGGATGCCGGAGCTCGCGTTGCCCGATCTCTCCGATGCAGCCCTGATGGCCACGCTGGAGACCTGGCTGCGCCCGGCGTTCGTCGGCAAGACCCGGCTCGACGCACTCGACGAAAGCAGCCTGGGCGAAGCGCTCAAGGCCGCCTTGCCGTGGGACCGCCGCCAGTTGATCGACCGCCACGCGCCCACCCGGATCAGCGTGCCCTCGGGCATGGAGCGGCAGATCAGCTACGCCGTCGATCACGCCGGGCAACCGTTGCCGCCGGTGCTGGCGGTCAAGCTGCAGGAACTGTTCGGCCTGGCCGAAACCCCGCGCATCGCCGATGGCCGCATCCCATTGACCTTGCACCTGCTCTCACCAGGTGGGCGACCGTTGCAGGTCACACAGGATCTGAAGAGCTTCTGGGTGACGACGTATCCGGAGGTCAGGAAGGAGATGAAGGGGCGGTATCCCAGACACCCGTGGCCAGAGGATCCATGGACCGCAACAGCAACGCACAGGGCAAAACCACGTGGCACGTAAAGCCCCTCTCCCTCCGGGAGAGGGGTTGGGGTGAGGGTACGGGGCGAAGCACTCGCGTCGTTCAAGCGCACGTGGCTTCGCCCGTACCCTCATCCGCCCTTCGGGCACCTTCTCCCGGCGGGAGAAGGGAAAAGCCGCGCATGCTCATCAGATCTGTTTTTTACCGCTACCTCCCACTCCCACCCACAAAGCGCAACGCATCATTACTTAACCGCAAGCCAAACAAGCTCCACCACCGCTAACACGGTCTATACGCACCAGCCCACACACTGCGGACCACGTACTCAGAAAGGAAACGCCTCCAATGAGCAAGCTGACTGTGATCACCGAACGCGCCCTGGAGCGTGCCCTGGAACTGGCTGGCACTGCCGGCGACCATCTGCGTCACGCCGCGTCCGACGCGGGCGACAAGGCACGCAACGCGGGCAGCAGCCTGCGTCATTTCAGCCCGGGTGCCAGCGAATGGCTCAAGACCGGCGCCGCGCTGGGTGCGGTGCGTACCGGCGGCAAGGTCGTCAGCAAGGCGGTCAAGCGCAATCCCGCCATCACCGTGGCAGCGGCCGTCGCCGGCCTCGGCCTGATCGGCTATGCGGTGTACCGCAAGCGCCAGCGTGATCAGCAGGTGCTCGGCGGCAACGTGCATCGTTTCGATCGCGAAAACGCCGGCAATGCCAGCGCACGTCGCGCGGCTTACCAGCGTCGCGGTGCAGTGACCCCGAGCGACGGCATCGAATAAGCCATCTCGCCAGGTAAATCAGACAACGCCACGGCCCTGCGCCGTGGCGTTGTCGGTTGTGGATCTGGATTCAACCGCATCCGCGACGATTTAGCGCCGCGTTCTGCTCGGCCGCGCGTGATGGGTTTCATCCGCGCGCCACTGCCCAGGTGCGAGCGCATCCAACCTCCAGTCACCGATCGCCACACGGATCAGACGCAAGGTGGGAAGGCCTACCGATGCGGTCATGCGCCGCACCTGACGGTTACGGCCTTCGGTGATCTGCAGTTCCAGCCATGCGTCGGGCACGGTCTTGCGCACGCGTACCGGCGGATCGCGCGGCCACACCTGCGGTGACGGATCGATGCTGCGCACCTTGGCCGGGCGGGTCGGGCCGTCGTTGAGCACCACGCCATCGCGCAAGGCCTGCAACTGCGAAGGCGCAGGCGTACCTTCCACCTGCACCCAGTAGGTCTTGGGTTGTTTGTGGCGCGGGTCGGTCAAGCGGTGCGCCAATGCGCCATCGTCGGTCAGGAGCAGCAAGCCTTCGCTGTCGTGATCCAGACGGCCGGCCGCATACACGTCGGCCGGCAAGCCGAATTCGGCCAGCGTGCGTTTGGGCGGCTGCGAGCGGTCGCTGAATTGCGACAGCACGCCATAGGGTTTGTTCAACAACACCAACATGCCAGTCCCGTTGCGTCAGAGCGAGGCACAACGCCGGCAGGACGCAATGCGCGTGCGTGGCGTCATGCGTTGGTTGGCGGTATGCAAACGGCTGCATGCCAAACGCGCACTGCGCGCCGGCATGCAGGCACTGCCTCACTGCTTGACGAACTTCAAGGTCATGCGGTCGCTCTCGCCGATCGCCTTGTACTTGGCTTCGTCGGCCTTGTCGTGGCTGTTGCTCGGCGGCAGCGTCCACACGCCACCGGCATAGTCCTTGGTGTCGCGCGGGTTGGCGTTGACCTCACTCTTGCCCGCCAGCTTGAAACCGGCCGCTTCGGCCATCGCAATCAACTGCGCCTGGCCCACATAACCGCTCTTGTCGTCCGCCGGCACATCGGCCTTGGCACGATGCTCCACCACGCCGAGCACGCCACCGGGCTTGAGCACCTTGTAGAAGCCGCTGAACATCGCCTCGGCATTACCGGCCATGCGCCAGTTGTGCACGTTGCGGAAGGTCAGCACCAGGTCGGCCGAATTGTCCACGCCGAACGAGGGCGTCTTCGGCACATACGACACGAACGAGGGCTTGCCATACACCTGTGGCTTGGCCTGGAACTTCTTTTCCAGCTCGTCGCGCCCGCGCTGTGCGGAGTCGCGGCCACGGCCTTCCGGGACCGCCGCCGGGTCGACCACTGCTGCCACGTACTTGCCCTTCTCGCGCAGATACGGCGCCAGAATCTCCGAGTACCAGCCGCCCCCCGGTGTGATTTCGATAACGGTCTGGGTCGGCTTGATGCCGAAGAACGCCAGCGTCTGACCCGGATGGCGATAGACATCGCGCTGCACATACACACGGTCGCGCCAGTTGCCGTCGATGGCTTTTTGCAGCGCCGCATCGGGCGCCGGCAGGGTTGCGCTATCGGCCGGTTTGATTGCCATTGCCAGCGGCGCGCTCATCGCCACTGCCATCCCCACCACACATGCACACACCAGCTTGTTGCGGATCATCACAGCGCCCTTTACGGGAAAAAGTAGCGCGAGCCTAGCATGCGATTTGGAGCCTGCCATGTGCAGGACTTCGCATGCTGCACTGCACGCGACGCACGACATGTTCAAATTCTGTGAGGCATTGCAGCAGCTGGGCGGAACGCTGAATCCACGTTGGTGTCACACGCAACGCCGGTGTGCATGACTATCCTGTTCGGCAGTTTCGAATCAGGAGCTTTCACCATGACTCACTCCCGCGCGCTGGGCCGCTCCGGCCTGCAGATTCAACCGATCGTCTTCGGTGGCAATGTGTTCGGCTGGAGCGCCGATGAAGCGACCTCGTTTGCGCTGCTCGATGCCTTCGTCGATGCCGGTTTCAATCTGATCGATACCGCCGATGCCTACTCCGGCTGGGTGCCTGGCAACCATGGCGGCGAATCGGAAACCATCATCGGGCGCTGGCTCGCACGCAGTGGCAAGCGCGACAAAGTGTTGATCGCCACCAAGGTGGGCAAGTGGAGCGAGCATCCGGGCTTGTCGCCGGAAAACATCGTCGCAGCCGTGGAGGATTCGCTCACGCGTCTGCAGACCGATGTGATCGACCTATATCAGGCCCACGCAGACGACGAATCGGTTCCGCTGGAAGCCACGCTGGCCGCATTCGGCCGCTTGATCGAACAAGGCAAGGTGCGCGCGATTGGCGCCTCCAACTACAGCGCCGCACGCCTGCGCGATGCACTGGATATTTCCGAGCAATACACGTTGCCACGCTACGAAAGCCTGCAGCCGGAATACAACCTCTACGACCGCGTCGGTTACGAAGCCGAGCTGGAACCGCTGGTACGCGAGCGCGAGATCGGTGTGATCAGTTATTACTCGCTGGCCAGCGGCTTTCTCACCGGCAAGTACCGCAGTGCAGACGATGCCAGCAAGAGCAGCGCGCGCGGTGCGTCGGTGGTCAAGCAGTACGTCAATCCGCGTGGCTTGCGCATCCTGCAGGCGCTGGACGATCTGGCCGCCACCCACACCGCCACGCCCGCGCAGATCGCATTGGCCTGGTTGATCGCGCGACCGGGCCTGAGCGCGCCGATCGTCAGTGCCACCAGCGTGACCCAGCTGCACGACGTACTGGCGGCAGCGCGCGTGTCGCTGAGCGCCGATCAGATTGCGCAGCTGGATAGCGCAAGCGCGCCGGATCCTTCCGAAGCCGCTTGACGCCTCGCCTCTGCAGCGCATGTAACCCATCGCACGCACTCCCTCGCGCAGCCGCTATGCGGCTGTGCTCCCTCGGCCGCGCACGCGTGGTCCTTTCCGCGAGGAATTCCGCATGACATCGATCACCAACCGCCGCATCGTGCTGGCCTCACGCCCGCACGGCGAGCCAAGCGCCGACAACTTCCGCCTGGAAGAGCTCGCCTTGCCGCCCACCGGGCACGAACAGATTCTGGTGCGCAATCGCTTTCTCTCGCTGGATCCGTACATGCGTGGACGCATGAACGAAGGCCCGTCCTACGCCGCACCGGTGGAGATCGACGCGGTGATGGAAGGCGGCACCGTGGGCGAAGTGCTCGAATCGCATCATCCCGACTATCAACCCGGCGATCTGCTGGTGCTTCCCGGCGGCTGGCAGACGCATAGCCTGTTCACCCCTGACGCGCCATTACGCAAGCTGCCCAAGGACGATGCCTTGCCGCTGAGCACCGCGCTCGGCGTGTACGGCATGCCCGGCTTCACCGCCTACGCCGGCCTGCATGAAATCGGCAGGCCGCAGGCGGGCGAGACATTGGTGGTTGCGGCCGCCAGCGGCCCGGTCGGCGCCACCGTGGCGCAGCTGGCACGCCTGCAAGGCTTGCGCGTGGTGGCCATTGCCGGCGGCGAAGAAAAGGTGCGTTACCTGCGCGAGACGCTGCGCGTGGATGTGGCACTGGACCACCGCGCCGACGACTTTGCCGAGCAGTTGCGCACCGCCACGCCGGACGGCATCGACATCTATTTCGAAAACGTCGGCGGCAAGGTGTTCGACGCGGTGTTGCCGCAGTTGAATGCGTTCGCACGCATCCCGGTGTGCGGCGTGATCGCCACCTACAACAGCCGTGGCCAGGCGCTGCCGGGGCCGGACCGTCTGCCGGAGTTCATGGGTCAGGTGCTGCGCAAACGACTGACCGTGCGCGGCTTCATCCAGCACGATTTCATTCGCCTGATGCCCGCCTTCCTGCGCGAAATGGGCCAGTGGCTGCGCGAAGACCAGATTCAGTATCGCGAACACATGCTGCACGGCCTGGACAGCGCACCGCAAGGCCTGATCAGCCTGCTGCGTGGCGAAAACTTCGGCAAGGCCGTCGTCGCGCTCGACTAGCTCAACTCACAGCGCCCCAAACACTTCGCTTCTTACAAATCCCCATTCCCAAATCCCGCTACCAAAAGGAACACCATGACAGTCCCCGCATTCGGCCTGGGCACCTTTCGTCTCAAGGACCAGATCGTCATCGACTCGGTGCGCAACGCGCTGGAGTTGGGCTACCGCGCCGTCGATACCGCACAGATCTACGACAACGAAGAGCAGGTCGGCCAGGCCATTGCCGCCTCCAACGTGCCGCGCGATCAGCTGTATCTGACCACCAAGATCTGGGTCGACAAGTTCGGCCGCGATGCCTTGCTGCCGAGCCTGCAGGAAAGCCTGCGCAAGCTCGGCACCGAGCATGTCGATCTCACCCTGATTCACTGGCCCTCGCCGAAAGATCAGGTGCCTATGCGCGAATATCTGGAAGCGCTGGCGCAGGCCAGGCAGCAGGGCCTGACCCGCGCAATCGGTGTATCCAACTTCACCATCGCACTGATCAAACAGGCTATCGAGATTCTGGGCGCCGATGCCATCGCCACCAACCAGATCGAAGTGCATCCCTACCTGCAGAACCGCGCGCTGATCGCGTTCCTGCGCGAGCAAGGCATCCATGTCACCTCGTACATGACGCTGGCGGTCGGCGAGGTGTTGAAGGATCCGGTGATCCAGGCGATTGCCGCGCGCCACGACGCCACTGCGGCACAGGTGACCTTGGCCTGGGCACTGCAGCAGGGGTATTCGGTGATTCCGTCCTCGACCAAGCGCGAAAACCTTGCAAGCAATCTCAAGGCGCAGTCGTTGCAGCTGAGCGAGCAGGACATGAGCGAGATTGCCGCACTCGACCGCGGTCAGCGCCTGGCCAATCCGAAGGCGATTGCACCCGACTGGGATTGAGTTCTCGGTTTGCCACGTATCGGCATCGCCCGATAGCGGGCATAACCGCCGCGACGACCGCTCGTCGTCGCGTGCTGGTTGCACGTGAGAGGCGCTGCTACGGTGCCAGCCACAGGGGGGTAAGTCTCGACAACGGAGTCCTACCCATGCACACCGCATCCGTTTTGACCCGCCGCGTCGTCAACCTCGACGCTGAGATCGCCTATTGGCGCGATGTCCACGCCGAAGGCCATCTGGGCGGCTACGATTTCGCCGACTATGCCCGGCTGCTGAAGCTCGGCTACGACATTTATCTGGCTTACCCGCGCGCTACCGAGGCGCAGCTCTATCGCGTGTTGCAGGACGGCTTTTACCACTATCAACCGATGCTGTCGGTGCCCTGGGATGAGGCGCGCTGGATCGTGCGGCATGCGTGGCGGCATATGGAAGAGGCGGCCGTTCGGCACTGAAGCGGCGGCTCGAACACCTGCGCAACCACTCGGCCACGCAGTGCCGCAATAAACGCCTAGTTCAACTGCCCCATCGCCATTGCCTGGCGATCGATGCGGTGTTTTTCGGCCAATGCCTGCATGCCTTGCAGGGTGGCGGCGATCAGGCTGGCATAGCGCAGCCGCCACAAGTTGGCGCGGTCGTTGTCGTCGTCGGTGCTGCCCAGGCCGTCCAGCACCTGCGGCAGACGCCGATCGGCCAACGCCGAGGCAGCCAGATAGGGCTTTGCCGGAGCGATCACATCCACCGGTTCGCGCCAGTCGTTGGCCACCTGCCGGGCGATGCCGGCCAGATGCGAGAGCTGGTGCATGCCGATCAGGGTCTCGTGCAACATCTCGCGGCAGGCCCATTGCCACAGCGCCACCTTTTCCGATGGATTCTGGGCGATCTCGGTCAGCGCCAGATCAACCTTTTCGATGCGTGAGTCGAGCATTGCGGAGCTCCGATGCTGCTGTGCAACATAATTCCCACCATACGCCGTGAGAGTCAAGTGAGCCAGCCGCTAAAAAGATGTCAGCGTGCAGGCGCTCGACCCGCTTCACGCTTTTGCGGTTGCCGTTTGTTCGGATAAGAGGTGCGGCACCCTGACTTCCTGCCCATGGCGGTGCGCATCGCCACGCGTGATGCTGGGGTCCTCCGATTCCCAGGCCGCCGCCATGCGCCCCACCGCCTTTCTCGCGTCGCTGTTACTGCTGGCGGCCTGTAGCGCGCAGGCCGAAACCGCCAAGCCGCAGGTGTCTTCGCAGCAGTGCGAGGTCCGTACGTCCTACGACGTGCTGGCCGATAGCGGCGGCATCTGGCTACGCCGCAAACAGGGCGTGCCGCGCGAGATCTTTTTCCACGGTGGCGAGCTCAACGTGGACCGTCAACCGCAACCGGTCAGCGCTGCAGACGCGCAACGCCTGCGCGACATCGAGCACGGCGCCCGCACGCTGATGCCGGCAGTGACCGACATCGCCCGCTCGGTGGTCGACATCACCTTCGATGCGCTGGCCGGCGTGGTGCAGATGCTCACCGGCAGCACGCGCCAGGAGCGCAAGGTGGAGCGGCTGCGCGTCACCGCACTTGCGCAGGTCGATACCACCCTGGGGCGCGGGCGCTGGGAGCAGGAGCTGTTCGACGAACACTTCGAAGCCAATGTCGAACAGGCCGCAGAAGAGTTGGCCGGCGGCCTGACCCGCAACGTGATGTGGACGGTGATGACCGGACGCACCGCGCAGCTGGAGCGACGCGGAGAGCAATTGGACGCGCGGATGGAACAACAGATGCAGGCACGCAGCGAAGCGCTGGAGGCGCAGGCACACAGCTTATGCACACAGGTAGAAGCGTTGTACGCGGTGCAACAGGCACTGGACTATCGCTTTCAAGGCAAGCGCTTGCAGATGCTGGAGCTCAAGACGCATCAGCAAAACGAGCAAGACGATGCGCCGGCTTCCAACAGCGTTGTGGTGACGGCTGCGCACTGAGGGCGCGTATCAGGCCAGCAGCCATTCCCGCAGCGCATCCGATACCGCCTGCGGCTGCTCCAATGGCGACAGATGGCCACACGCAGGCACTTGCACCAACTGCGCCTGCACGGCGAGCGCAGCCATTTCCTCGTGCAACGTAGGCGGGGTGATCGCATCGTCCTGGCCGCACAGCACCAGCACAGGACCAGTGAAGGCGCCCAGCAACGCGCGACCATCTTCCCGCTCCAGCCGGTTCTGGCGCACGAAGACCTCCACGCCCAGGCGCTGGGTCATGCCGCGCACGCGTTCCAGCAAGGCCGCGTCCTGCCAGCGCGATGGATGCACGTAATGTCGCATCAGCCGTTCGCCGAATCCAAGAAACGTCTTTCCGCCACGCACGCTCGCTTCCTGCGCGCGCCGTTGCGCGACACGCTCGGGCGAATCGGCGCGGGCGGAGGTATCCAGCAAGGCCAGGCGCTCCACACGCTCGGGCGCGATGCGCAGGATTTCCTGCGCCACATAGCCGCCCAACGAGAAACCGGCCAATGCGAAACGCGGCGGCATCTGCGCCAGCACCTGCGTCGCCAGCGCGCGCATGCTCTCGCCCTGGGTGATGTCGCCGACCACACACTCGGCAACCTCGGCCAATGCCACGCGCTGCGCGTGCCACAGCTGCGCATCGTTGAGCAGGCCCGGCAGCAGCAACAAGGTGGGACGCGGCGCGCTCATGCGCAGAAGAGTCCGGTCGGCACCGGCGAAACAAGCACTGTCATCGCCGTAGTGTGCCGCGCGGCTGCGGGCATCGCCAGCACGTCCAAACGAACGCGGCCCGGCGCATGCGCCGGGCCGCTTCTGACACTGCTACGCGATATGCGCGGCAGCACTGGCGTGGATCAGGCCAGGGTCAGGGTGACGTCGATGTTGCCACGCGTGGCGTTGGAGTACGGGCAGACCTGGTGGGCCTTGTCGACCAGCGCCTGCAGTTCGGCCTTGTCCATGCCCGGCACCGCGATGCGCAATTCCACCGCAATGCCGAAGCCGCCCGGAATCTGGCCGATGCCGACGCTGCTGTCGATGCTCACTTCGCCCGGCAGCTTGAGCTTGTCCTGACCTGCAACGGCCTTCATCGCGCCGATGAAGCAGGCCGCATAACCGGCAGCGAACAGCTGCTCCGGGTTGGTGCCGTCGCCGCCCGCGCCGCCCAGCTCACGCGGGGTGGACAGCTTGGCGTCCAGCGCCTTGTCCGAGGACACGGCACGGCCTTCACGGCCGCCGGTTGCGGTGGCGTGGGCGGTATAGAGGATCTTTTCAGGTGAGGCCATGGTGGTTCTCCAGAGTGAGCGCTCTCGGCGCAGGATGTAGTTGAATCGTTGACGATTGAATCGTGTGCGACATGTAAATTGAGAACGTAAGCACGGGTGGGTCGACTCACGCCGCTCCGAGGCTGGAGCGTAGCTTTTCCAGCTCCTGCTTGAGTTGACGCAGTTCGTCCAACGAACACGCCGACGCGCAGAACACCTGCTCCGGCACCGCGCCCGCCTTGCTGCGCAAGGCGCGGCCGGCGTCGGTCAGCCCGATGATCACCTGACGCTCGTCGCTGACGGCACGCGTGCGGGTGACCAGGCCAGCGGCCTGCAGGCGCTTGAGCAGCGGCGTCAGCGTGGCCGAGTCCAGGTACAGGCGCTCGCCGATCTCCGACACGCCGCGCCCGTCGGTCTCCCACAGCACCAGCATCACCAGGTACTGCGGATAGGTCAGGTCCAGCGCCCTCAGCAGCCCGCGGTAGAGCTTGTGCATCGCCAGGTTGGCCGAATACAGCGCAAAGCACAGCTGGTTGTCGAGCTGCAGCAGCGCGTTGGTCCGGGCGGTGGTGGCTGTGGCGGTGTCCATGGCTGCAATTTACATAGTGCACTATTTAATTGCAAGCGATATTTATGAACGAGGCTAACTCGCCAAGGGAACTAGCTGCAACACGCACACATGCAACCGCACTGCGCAGCGACTCAGGTGAACTGGATAAAGAAATGCCCCGCCGCATCGCCCTCGCCCAGTTTCTTGGCGCGCTGGTCTGCAAACAGATAGCCGGTGCCATCACCGAAGATGCCGTCATAGCCGGGATCTATCCGGCGCAGTTCCGACTCGACGAACTGGGCAAGCAGGTAATAGCGTTGACTCGTATGGATTGGGTCCTGCAACCAGCACGGCCGGCCGAGTTGTTTGCTCACCCCTGCGCCGTTGTCGTCGTCTCCCAGCTCTCTATCCATGTCGTCATCATCGAAGGGCTGCAGACCAACGAAATGGCGCCCGAGCAACCACGCACTGTCACCAAGGCACACCTCCTGCTCCGCACGTCGATGCAGCAGCACCTTGCCATGCCCCAACGCAATCTTGTCGAATTCGCTTTGCTGATTGACGGCGAGCCTGCGCAGCGATGCTAGGTTGTCGCCATCGCCAGACCGCTCGATCGATGCAAAGACCGTCAGCGCCATGTCGTCGGGCAGATACGGAGTCGGCAAAAACGACGCGGTGAGCATGACGATGGGCAGCATCGGCTGATCAGTCGATGGGTCCGTTGGCCATAGCGCTGCGTCGTCCAGCCACGCACCGCCGCCGAACTGGCCCAGACCGCAGTCCGAATCGCTGACAACGATCCTGTGGAATCCGGGGCCAGGGCGCGTGTGCATGTTATGCCCGATGCGCGGTGGCCAGATAATCGGCGCTCTGCATCTCGATCAAACGCGAGGCGGTGCGCTCGAAGGCGCCGGCCAGGCGCTGGCCGCTGTACAACGCCGGCGGGGCGTCCTGCGCGGTGCAGACCAGATTGACATGGCGGTCGTACAGCTCGTCGATCAGATTGACGAAACGGCGCGCGGCGTCCTCGTTCATGCGGTCGAAATGCGGAATGCCACCCAGCAGCACCGTGGTGAATTCGCGCGCGATCTCGATGTAGTCGCCCGGGCCGCGCGGGCCTTCGCACAGCGCAGCAAAGTCGAACCAGGCGATGCTCTTGCCGCGTGCGCGCACCGCAATCTTGCGCGCTTCTATTTCGATATTGCCGCCACGTGCCTCGGCATTTCCGCTCAATTCGCTCCAGCGTTGGCTGAGCCAGTCGTCGGATTGCGCATCCAGCGGCGCGCGATACACCGGCGAACGCGTCAATGCGCGCATGCGGTAATCCTCGGTGCCTTCGGCATACAGCTCGACGCAGAACTTCTGCAGCAAGCCGATCGCCGGCATGAAGCTGTCGCGCTGCAAGCCATTGGCGTAGAGGTTTTCTGGTGCGGTATTGGAGGTGGTCACCAGGGTCACACCTTCGGCGAACAAACGTTCCAGCAAGCGCGCCAGCAACATCGCATCGCCGATGTCGGTGACGAAGAATTCGTCCAGCACCAGCACGCGCAGATTCTCGCGCCACTGCTGGACGATCTTGGCCAACGGGTCGCTCTGCCCGGCATGCTCGCGCAATTGCTCGTGCACGCCGCGCATGAACCTGTGGAAATGCGTGCGGTATTTCTGCTTGATCGGCAGCCCGTCGTAAAAAAGGTCAACCAGGAAGGTCTTGCCGCGCCCCACGCCACCCCAGAAGTACAGGCCGCGCACCGGCTCGGGCTTTTTCCAGAAGGCCGACAGCCGGTCCAGCCAGCCATCCTGCGCGCTGTCCACTAAGGCCTCGTGGATACGGTCCAGCTCTGCCAAGGCCGCCTGTTGGGCGGGGTCGGCGCGCCAGTCGCCGCGTTGTACGCCGGCGGCGTAGCGCTGCGACGGGGTCATCTCAGTCATCGTGTTCTCCGCGGGCCGGCTGCTGCCAAGCCCGCTTAACGGCGCGTCGCAGAGCGATACGCCTGTGCGTGGGCCATGCCGCGGTCAGACTGCGGCCGGCAACCAGCGCCGGACACCATGCTGGATCGCACCGCGCAGGTCGATCAATTTGCGGTGGAAGAAGTGGCTGGTGTCGGGCATGCGCACCAGCTCGGGTTGCTGCTCCAACGTGTCCAGCCAGTCGTAGACCGCCTGCGGGTCGACGATTTCATCGGCATCGCCCTGAATCACCAACCAGTGCGCAGGCGGCTGCATGTCGCTGAAATCCCAGCGCCCGGCCGGCGGCGCGATCGAGATCAACACCTGCGGTTCGAGCGAGCCGGCAGCGCGCAACGACACGTAGGCGCCGAAGCTGAAACCGGCCAGCCACAGCGTGTCGCCCGGGCGTAGGCTGCGCACCCACGCGGCAACCGCACGCAGATCGTCCTGCTCGCCGTTGCCATGATCGAAGCTGCCGGCCGAGGTGCCGACACTGCGGAAATTGAAGCGCACCACGGTGATGCCCAGCTCGCGCAACGCGCGCGCGGCCATGGTGACGACCTTGTTGTGCATGCTGCCCCCCTCGGTGGAGAGCGGATGGCAGACGATGGCGGTGACCGGTTGCACAGCGACGTCCGGCTCGGGCAGATCGACCGCGATATCGAGCGGGCCGACCGGCCCCTCCAACGTCAACGCAGCCGATTCGGTGGGGAATGGGAGATTGGACATGCCCTCATAATAGCCGCCCCGCCGGCCGCGTTCATCGCCCTGCCTGCACACTTCGTTGCGTTGCCCATGTATTTCCTGCTGTTTGCCGTTGTTTGCAGTGTCCTGGTGTCGGTGCTTCTCAAGTTGGTGCCGCGCTATCGCCTGGATGCTTCCCAGACCATCACCTGGAACTACGCCACCGCTGCCGTCCTGGCGTGGCTGTTGCTGGATCCTGCGTTGGACACGCTGCGTGCGCCGTCCACACCGTGGCCAGCATTGCTGGCGCTTTCGGTTGCGTTGCCGTCGATCTTCATGGTGCTGGCGCGCGCCGTGACCACTGCCGGCATCGTGCGTACCGAGATGGCACAACGTTTGTCGTTGCTGCTGTCGTTGGCGGCGGCTTTCACCCTGTTCGGCGAACCGTTCAACGGATGGAAGCTGACTGGACTGGGCATGGGCCTGCTGGCCATCGTATGCATCGTGCAACGCGCAGATCCGCGCGACCGCGCTGCGCCAGCACCTTTGGCTGCGTGGCTGTGGCTACTGGGTGTGTGGATGGGCTTTGCACTGATCGATCTGTTGCTCAAGACCATCGCGCAGGCCGGTACGTCGTCGCTGACCTCGCTCACACTGTGCTTCGCCATCGCCTTCGTCCTGATGTCGCTGCTGCAGGGTCTGCGCCGGACACGCGGCGTGCGGATGGACGGCCGCAACGTCGTGGCCGGCCTGCTGCTGGGCATGCTCAATTTCGGCAACATCTTTTGCTATGTGCGCGCCCATCAAGCATTGCCGCACAGCCCCGCTACGGTCTTTGCGAGCATGAACATCGGCGTGGTCGTCCTTGGCTTGCTGGTGGGCGCGCTCGGGTTCAAGGAGCGTATCGGTACACGCGTACGCGTGGGCCTGCTGCTGGCGGTCCCGGCGATCGCCGCCATTGCATGGGGCATGTACACCGCTTGAAAACATCAGCCGTTCGGTTAGTGGGCCGTTTGTTCGCAGCGTACCGGGTTCGGTAAAACAAGCTCGATACCGTAGCGACCACACACAGGGCTTGTCGTCCGGTTGGAGTGGATCATGCGGCTGAATCCCTGGTTGAAAGAACGGCAGGCAACGAGCGCTGCCGCAGATGCAACCGGTGCCTACGGCTCAGGCACGTCGCGGCTGTTTGCCCAACCGCGCAGGCTGCCTGCGGCGGCTGGCGGTGTAAATTTGCGGCATTCACCTGCCGCACGACAGGAGCAAGCACCAGCCTGCGCGCTTCAACGGACGCAGCAACAGGCAGCGCAGGCCTGGCTTCCATCATCGCCGTGCTTGGCAGGTGTTGCGTCCCACGCATCACCGCCAGGCGCTGCGCGATTACCGCGCGCTGGAATGCGGTCTCTGTTGCAAGGCATGAACCGCCGTCTGATACAACTCAACACGCAATACCACGCCATCACCACGCGCTTGTTTCTTGAGGAGCGCCAGGCAATGCCGCAGGAACAACGCGTGCTTGATCAACGCAATCGTCTATTGGCGCGGCGCAATCAGGTACGCGACAGTCAATTGGAGTTTCTGCTGCAAGCACTTGCACCGCTGGAGCAAGTGGATGCCCCGACCACGACAGCCGACCAGCGGACCAATACGCACAACGATGCGATGCAGCGCGCTCACGTGCGATCGCTGGCATTGAACGCGATGGCTCGCGCAACCTGCCTGGCCGAGGTCTTCAGGCATGCCGAAATGCAGCTGGATGGCTTGCAGGAAAGCGCTGCGCCATGCGAACGGATCCTGAAACTGCAACGGCTCATGCAATGCTACCGCACCCTGGCGGCTACGACTGTCGGCTCCGATACATAACCTGAAGGAAGTCCGCCAACAGCGGAAGCAAGGCGACGGACATGCATGACCACGTTTTTGGATACCTCGACGCCGAGCGGAGGACGGCACCTGCAAGTGCGGCGATCGCCTGCGGTGTGCACATCGATTGAAGAGTGACATTTCGGCTTGCGCGACGCCGGTTCGCAGCCTGCATCACGCCATCGGAGGCGGTCGCTACTGTGTGCGCATACGACCCACAGGAGTTCGTCATGCGCCTGAATCCGTTTTCGAGCAGCCGCCATCGGGTCGCTCCAGAACCGCTCAGCCCCGCCTCGACCACGACCACAAAGCACATTGAGACGACCACGCAACATCCGCTGTCTCAAGCGCACAAGCGCAGCAAAGCGCAGGGCGCGGCGAAAACATCTACCCAAGCCTTTCTTGCGTCCGCGAGCAAATCATTCGAGTCCTTGCGCAAGCAGCTGCCGTCAATGCACATGAGCTCCTCAGCGCTACGGCCAACGCGCACCTCAGCTGCGCCCGGGCCTTACGTGACACAGGTGGCCACGCAGGATCGCCCACCGCAAGGGCATGACGCGCAGCTCGTTGTCGATGCACGCCGGCAGCAGCCTGCTCCACAGGCCACCGGGCCAGCGCGCGCAAAGGGGCCGGAACCACAGCGGACTGCTTCCATACCGCGGCCAGCTCCGATCAAGCAGGCACCTATCCCGATAGTTTCTCCGCCACTGGCGACATCGCCGGTCATGCCCGGACCCGGGCATGTGCAGCAGGCACAGCAGCAACCTCGCACCGAACACGGATTGCAAGCGTACATTTCCAACGCAAGGCATCGCGAAACCCCGCAGCAGCCGAAACCGCGACACAACGCGGGGAGCGCGCGATCTGTGCCGCCTGCAGTAGAGCCAGCGTCGTCGACAGTGGCCTCTCCGCGCGCGCGCATGGAACGGCAACCCTCGCTACGCCGCTTGACTCAGGATTTTGCGGAGATCAACAAACGCTACAACGAGATCAGCAAACAGCTGTTTGTTGAGGATCGCGATGCAACGTCAGCAGAAGAGCAGGTGATAGAGCAGCGTTATGCGCTGCTCACCAAGCGCAATGAAGTCCGCGACAGCGAGCTCAATACACTGTTGGCCGCACTCGCACCGATGCAAGACATCTCTGCACCACACGCCACGACCCGCGCGATACCGCAGTTTGCCAGGGAACATAATCAGCGCGAGTTGAAATCGCTTGAGAAACAACTCCAGTTTGTTGACGAAGAGGTGCTGAAAAAATCTTACACGCGCGCAGCGCGGCGCCTGGACAGTCTGGAGGAAAGCGGCGCACCGCCTGCCAAGATGCGCCAACTGAAGCGCATGATGCAGGGTTACCAGAACATGCTTGCCCTGAAGGAAGCCGGGAAAGTGCAACTGGCATCTTCCAACAATGTGCGCCGTTCTGATGGGCAGCGCTCGCAGCACGCGGCGTCTGATTCACGTTCGGCAACGCAATTGCAAGCCCCCCTCCCCCAGCAAATGCGCCGTGATAAGAGGCAGCATCCGCAGCATACCGTGCCAACACCACAGCTCGTACCGGTCGCACCCGCACTATCGCAAGGCCGGGTTCCTCAGCTCGAAACATTATTGGCCGTGCTCGCACCAGTTGAAGACATTCCTGCACCGAAACCCATCGCGCTTCCCTCCACAGCCAAGGACAACGCAGTCGCGTTGAACTTCAACAGCGCCAAGTCATGGGTCAAGGACAACGCAGTCGCGGTGAACTTCAACAGCGCCAAGTTATGGGAGTTCATCAATAAGAACATCGATGGAGATATGTTGAAGAAGAATTATGCGCTCGCCGAGCGGTACCTGGAGTCCCTTGAAGAAGGCGCCATGCCCTCCCCCGGGATAGTGCGTCTTCGACGCATGATGCAGGGCTACAAGAATCTGGTTTCTCTGAAGAATATCACCGAGCAAACAGACAACCATCTGCATAAAATTGGAGCGCCGCGACAGATGTCATTGATGCCAACCACAGCGCAAGAGCGTAAGCGGTCCTACGACATAGAACGTAACGATCATCAAGAGGCAATCGACAATGGTTATTTGTGAGAGTCGAAACTCGGCACGCCCCTGCAGCCACGCGGTCAGCGCAGATGCCGACAGCAGTCGGCGCCCATGTGGTTTTGCATCCTGCACGCCACGAAAGGTTTTGCGCAGCGTGTAGCCGATGACACACGGGCTGCCGGCGGGCTGACTTTGGCAGTAGGACCAAATCGCTTCACCGCTCCCAATGCGGAAACGGATCATCCAGTAGTTGCCATTGCGCCGGGCCCTGGCGTAGTTCGTGATCGCTGAGCAGGCACGCGTCCAGCGCAGCGCGCGTGCCCGGCGCATCCATGTCCACGCCGATCACCGCCAGCTCCTGGCGGCGGTCGCCCCATAGCGGATGCCATAGCCGCTGCATCGCGGCGTATTCGCTGGCATCGCCTACTTCGTGCAATTGCGGCAGCGGCGCGGTCCAGCACTGGGTCTGCTGACGCTGCCAGCCAATGTCGGTGTACGGCAGCGGGGTGATACTGGTCTGCAGCGGCTCGCCGATCGCGTGCGCATCCACACGATGGCGCGCGGCGAACCAGAAGCCGGCGGCGTTGGTTTGCGTGGCACCGCCTACGCTGGACAACTCGCCAACCCAATCCATGCGACTGGCCAGCCAGAAAAAGCCCTTGCTGCGAATCACCTGCGGCAGACCGCTGTGCACCATCCGCGCGAAGCGCTGCGGATGGAACGGCCGGCGCGCGCGGTACACGAAACTGCTGATGCCGTATTCCTCGGTCTCCGGCGTGTGCTGGCCGCGCAGTTCCTGCATCCAGCCTGGCGCCAGCTGCGCACGGGTGAAATCGAAGCGCCCGGTATCGAGCAAGCTGCGCAGCGGCACCTCGCCATGCGTGGCATCCACAATCGCCGCCTCTCGATTGAGCGCACGCAATACCGCGCGCAGACGTTGCAGCTGCGATGCATCGATCCGGTCGCACTTGCTGATCACCAGCACGTCGGCGAACTCCACTTGCTCGCCCAGCAACTGCACCAGCCCGCGGGTGTCGTCCGGGCCGGCTTGCTGACCGAGTTCGGCCAGGGTGGCGGCCGAGCCGAAATCCTGCAGGAAGCGGCTGCCGTCCACCACCGTCACCATGGTGTCGAGCCGGGCGATGTCGGCCAGGCTGAAGCCGTCGGCATCGCGCACCGCGAAGGTGGCCGCCACCGGCATCGGTTCGGCAATGCCGGTCGATTCGATCAGCAGATAGTCGTAGCGCTTCTGCTCGGCCAACCGCCGCACTTCCTGCAGCAGATCGTCGCGCAGCGTGCAGCAGATGCAGCCATTGCTGAATTCCACCAGCGTTTCTTCGGTGCGTCGCAGGGCCGCGCCGCCGTCGCGTACCAGCTGCGCGTCGATGTTGACCTCGCTCATGTCGTTGACGATCACCGCCACGCGCAGGCCGTCGCGGTTATGCAGGATGCGGTTGAGCAAGGTGGTCTTGCCGGCACCAAGGAAGCCGGACAGCACGGTGACGGGAAGACGTGAATCGCGCTTGGGGGACAGGGACATCCTGAGAGCCTGGCTGGAGTGAAGTGTTACTATATAACATTTACTCGACAGGGCACGCTCCATGCGCGTTACCGCTTCTGTGCTGGATCGCTCGGCCATCGCGCTGTCCAGCCTGTGTCTGCTGCACTGTCTGGCCCTGCCGCTGCTGGCCGCCGCACTCCCGCTGCTAGGCGCCTGGAGCCGGGCCGAATGGGTGCATGTGGTGTTCGCCACCGCCGCCGTGCCGCTCAGCGGCTACGCACTGTGGAGCAGCCATCGCCGACACGCACTGCCCGCGCCGGTGTGGGCATTGGCGGCATTCGGACTGGCCGGCCTGGTACTCGGCGCAAGCGGGGTGGCCGGCGGCACGCTGGAGACCCCGATCACGGTGACCGGCAGCCTGCTGCTGGCCAGCACGCACCTGGTCAATCTGCGGCTACGTCGCCGCGCGGGGCATTGCGCGAACTAGGTGCTCGCGGCCTGCCTTTTTTCAATGGCAGCACAGCAGCGCGCGAAAACACGTTGCAGACAGCACGTATCGCGCACGCGCCTGCAGCGGGATTCGAACGCCAGCTTGCGCTACAGCGAAAAGCCCAGCAGCACCGGGTCGTGGTCGGAACTGCGCCACGGACCGGCCAGGTTGCGCTTGGCGTAGCCGGCATCGTCCATGACATCGGCGTTGATATGCCATTCCACCGCGCCGCGCAGTTGCTTGGCCATCGCCGGGCTGAGCAGCGCGTGATCCAGCCGCCCGCTCATGCCATCGTAGACGTAGCTGTAAGGCTGTTTCACTCCGGCCACCGCGAACGCATCCTGCCAGCCGCTGGCCCGCAGGCTGCGCATCGGGCTCTCCATGGCGTAGGCGTTGAAGTCGCCCAGCAGCACGGCAAGTTTGGTCTGCGCGCCGGTGGGGTCGGTCTGCAGCCACTGGTGCAGGCGCTTGGCCGACTCGGTGCGGGTGGCGTTCCAGCAAGCCTGGCCGTCGCGCTGGTCGGCATCGGCGCCGCTGGCGGTGCCGCACCCCTTGGACTTGAAGTGGTTGGCAACCACCACGAAGGTCGCGCCGCGGGTGCTGCGAAACGCCTGCGCCAACGGCACACGGCTGTGGCTGTCGAACGGCCCGCCGGTCAACGTGGCCGGCTTGCCGACCGGGGTGACCTGGGTGCTGCGATAGACGATGCCAACCCGGATCGCGTCATCGCCCGGGCCGCTGCCGGTGTCCACGAACTGCCAGTCCTTGTCGGTGCCGGCAGCGTTGAGCGCAGCCACCAGTTGCGCAACTGCGGCATCGGCGCCGTTGCCGTCGTTTTCCAGCTCCATCAACGCGGCCACGTCGGCACGCAACGGCACGATGGTGGACACCAGCTTGGCCAGCTGCGCCTGGAACTGCTCATGCGTGCGCGCACCGCGCTTGGTCGGAAACCCGCCGCCGCGGCCATTGCCGTTGAAGAAGTTCTCCAGATTGAACGAGGCGATACGCAGATCGCCGCCGACCTGCGGCGTAACTGCAGTCGGCATCGCCGGCAGCGTCAGCGGATTCAGCACCTGGATGCGGTAGTTGCCGTCGTAGCGCTGGTCGACGATACCATCCACCGACTTGAGCAGGCTGCCGGTGCGCAACACCGCATCTGCAGGCAGATAGGCCACCGTTTTGGGACTGCGGCCATTGCGTGCATCGTCCAGCAGCACCCGGCGGCGTGCGTTCTCCGCCTCCAGCTGCGTGAAAGCCGGAGTGCCGGTCGCGGCCACTTCGCTCGGCTGCCACACGCGCCCACCGAAGGCGGCGACCAGCTCGCCGTAAGTCTCCAGGCGATCGCTGCCGTTGAGCGTCAACGCAGCGATGCGCACATGCTCGCCTTCGAGCGCTTCCCAGTTCGCCGGCGGCCCGCTGAGCATACGCACCGGTACCGGCTGGTCACTGGCGAGCCGCTCGATATTGCTGGCATCCACCGTGGTCAGGCTCGCCTCGCCGCCTGCCGACACTTCGCGCACCGTGCCGATGACGCGCACGCGATCACCCGCTGCCACCTCGGCATCGCCGGCGCCGGTGACGAACAGGCCGTGCGAGCGCCGCGGCTCAAACCCGGGCTGCTGCACGAACAGGCCGGCAAGGCCGATGCGGGTATCGGCAGTGACGATACCTTCGACCTCCACCACGCGGCCGTCGTAGGGGCTACGCGTGTCTTCGCCCTGCACATCGGCAATCGACAGGCGTTGCGGCGCGCCATCGGCGGCACTGCCCAGCAGCGGAGCCAGCAGACCGATCACACCGAGCACAACAAGCGAGCAACGCGACATCGACACACTCCAGAAAGACGTAGACCAAAATGCAAGCGCCGCCCGGAAGGCGGCGCATGAGCGGCTGAGCGTTGCAACAGGCTAACAAACCGCTGCGAACTGCGACCAGATGGTGCGTGGAGGCGCTTGTTTCAGGCGCCTACTTCAGATTGCCCAGCATCCAATCGACCGTGGCACGTACCTGTTCTTCGGTCAGCGCCGGGTTGCCGCCCTTGGCCGGCATGATGCCGCCGTCCGGGCCGGTGTAGCCCTCGATCGCGTGCTTGTACAAGGTGTCCTTGCCCTGGGCGATGCGCGCGTCCCAATGCGAATGATCCAGCGTCGGCGCCTTGCCTACGCCGGTGGTATGGCAGGCGGTACACAGATTGTCGAAGATGGTCTTGCCGTCGGTGCTGCCGCCATAGGCGGACTGCGAGGAGGCCTTGGCCAGTGCTGCTGCCTGAGCCGCCGCTTGTGCGGACGCGCCGGTGGTGCCGGCATACACCGCACCGGCCGGTGCGATGCGTTGCTGCACGCGTTTGGCCGCAGTGGGCGAGACTTCGTCGGGAATGGCACGTTGCAAATAGGCTGCCAGGGCGATCAGGCCCAGGGTGATCACTACCAGTAGTCCGATCACCATCGAGAATTTTTTCAGGAACTCGAGGTCGTAATTCCGCACGCGCTCACCCCTGGCTGTTGGTCGAAGACCTCTGCTAGCGCCGGAGTATAGAGCACAGTTCGCGCCAGTCTGGCCACTGTGCATGACAGTTATCGCCGCGATGGGTCCTGCAGCTTGGCGGGCGGTACGTCTTGTGCGCAGGCACCTGGCGTGCCGCCGGCAAATTGCCGCGATGCCGCATGACGTGGCCGCTTGGCACTACCCTTCTGCGGCAGAACCCGCTTCCCGCGTGATGAGCAGGCGCTGGTCGAACCCGCAGGTCCCGGATGGCGCGTTGGTCTCGTTTCGTGGAATTGCGTATCATTCCCATCAACCCACGGTGACGCGGTTCTCGCCTCGCCCGGTCCCGCTTATGAGGAGTCGCCGCGATGAAGTCCTTTCTGCTGTCCTGCCTGGCCTTGGCCAGCATCAGTCTGTCTGCCCAGGCCCATGAAATCTGGATCGAGCGCGACGGCAGCGGACCGGTGCGCATCTACTTCGGCGAGCCGGCGCAGGACACCCTCGACCACGGCGAAGACGAGATCAAGCGCGTGGTCAAGCCGACCGTGTTCGGCACGGCCGGCAAGGCCGGCGCATTGCAGCGCGGCAGCGAGTTCCTCACCGCGCCGCTGTCCGGCACCGGCGATGCCTGGCTCAGCGACGACAGCGTGTTCGAACCGTGGAAGGGCGAAGCCGGCGGTTTCGAGACGGTGAGCTATTACGCCCGCGCCGGCCGCGCCACGTCTGCGGCCAAGCTCGATTTCGAACTGGTGCCCACTGCCGCCAACAGCAACACGCTGACCGTGCTCTATCGCAACAAGCCGCTGCCCAAGGTCGAGGTGACGGTGATCGACCCGCAGAAGTGGCAGAAGACACTGACCTCCGATGCCAAGGGTCAGGTGACCTTGCCCAAGCTGCGCGCCGGCCGCCACATCCTGGTCGCCACCAACAAGGAGCCGGTGAAGCGCGAGGTCGCCGGCAAGCAGGTGGCGATGATCCACCACATCAGCACGTTGACCTTCCTGGCCGAGTAAGTCGGCCGCACATGCAGCACAGCTGATGTCTACCGCACCGCCCCTGTCGCTTCCCTGGTTCAGGCGCCCCTGGCTGGGCGTGCTTGCGCGCACGCTGGCCGCGATCTTTGGCGGTTACGCGCTCGCCAGTGCCACCAATCTGTTGCTGGCGCTGGTACTGCCGATGCCGCCCAGCGAAGCGGTGCTGACCAGCATGCTGGTCGGCATCGTGGTGTGCGCGTGTGCCCCGCTGTGGGCCTTTGCCACCGCCAGCGTATGGCGGGCGTGGGCAGGCATCGCGGTGCCGGCGGCGCTGATGTTCGCGCTGGCCGCATGGCTGCAACGGAGCGTGGCATGAAGCAGGGATTCCGCCAGTCGATGGCGTGGCTGCACACCTGGACCGGCCTGCTGGTCGGCTGGGTGTTGCTGCTGATCTTCATGGGCGGCACGGCGAGTTATTACCGCGACGAAATCAGCCGCTGGATGCGCCCGGAACTGCCCACCACCACGGTGAGCAACGCGACTGCACTGCGCAGCGCCGAACAGTATCTGCAAGCGCATGCAGCCGATGCGCAGAGCTGGAACATCACCTTGCCGGACACGCGCAATCCGGTGGTGAGCATGTACTGGCAAAATCCTGCGCCAGCCGATGGCAAACCCGCCAGTCGCCGCGAGATGTATGGCAATGCCATCATCGACCCGGCCACCGGCAAGGAGATCGCCGCACGCGACACCCTGGGCGGCGACTTCCTCTATCGGCTGCATTTCGATCTGCATTATCTGCCGGTACTGTGGTCGCGCTATATCGTGGGTTTCTGCGCGATGTTCATGCTGGTGGCGATCATCAGCGGGGTGATCACGCACAAGAAGATCTTCAAGGATTTCTTTACCTTTCGCCCGGGCAAGGGCCTGCGCTCGTGGCTGGATTTCCACAACGTCAGCGCGGTGACCGCGTTGCCGTACCACGCGATGATCACCTACACCGGCATCGTGACCTTGATGTTCATGTACCTGCCGTGGGGCATCAAGGCGCAATACCCCGACAACGAAATGCGTTTCTACGAAGAAGCCGCCAACCGGGTTGCCGATACGCGGAAGGCATCGGGCACACCGGCGCGCATGCTGCCGCTGGAACAGTTCGTGGCGCGTGCGCGCAGCGACTGGCGCGGTGGCGAGATCGGCAACGTGGCGGTGTCGCTTCCCAACGATGCGCATGCCGCAGTCGGCGTGACTCAGGTAGCCGGCAGTCTCTCGACCGATGCGCCGTCCATTCTGTTCGATGCGATCAGCGGCCAGCGCCTGCAGCGTAGCGGCGCGCCGGGCGGTGCCAGCCAGACGCGCGGCACGATGGTGGGCCTGCATATCGCCCACTTCGCCGGGCCATGGATGCGCGCACTGTTCTTTGGCTCTGGTTTGCTCGGTTGTTTGATGGTGGCCAGCGGTGTGGTGATGTGGGCGGTGAAAGAACGCCCCAAACATCTCAAGGCCGGGCGCATCGGCTTCGGGCTGCGTCTGGTGGATGCGCTCAACATCGGCACGGTCGCCGGCTTGCCGATCGCCTTTGCCAGTTTCTTCTGGGCCAACCGATTGCTACCGGTGACGCTGGACGCACGCGCGGCGATGGAGGCCAATCTGTTTTTCGCTGCATGGGCCACCGCATTGCTGGCCGCCTTCGCCTGGCCACGGCGCGCGATGTGGAGTTGGCAGCTGTATCTGGGCGCGGCGTTGTTTGCGCTGGTGCCGCTGCTCAATGCGATCACCACCGATGTGCATCTGGGCGTGACGTTGCCGGCCGGGCAATGGGCGCTGGCCGGTGTCGATCTGGTATGCCTGTTCCTTGGCGTGTGTCTGGGGATCGCAGGTTGGCGGTTGCAGCATTGGAAGGCACCGCAATCGGCATCTGCGCGACGCGCGCGCGCCACTGCGTCTGCGTCTGCGTCTGCGTCTGCGTCTGCGCAAAACAGCGTGCCTATGCAGGAAAGCGCATGAGTGTATTGCTCTTGCTGGCACTGAATTTTTCGGGATTCGCTGCGTTATGCCTGGCGATGGACAAGCATCAGCAGGAAGTGCGTGGCCGCATGCTGGGCGCTGCGCGCTCGCGGCAATTGCGGGCGCTGGGTTGGCTGCTGTTGCTGCTCACCTTTGGCCTGGCGGTGCACGCGCAGGGCTGGGGTATCGGTTCGGTGTTGTGGATTGGCACCTTGACCGGTGCTGCGGCGTTGCTGTCGCTGTGGTTGCTGCCGTATCGGCGTGGCTTGATTCTGCCGACAGCTGTGGCCGCGCCGGTGCTGGCCGGTGTGGTGCAGCTGTTGGTTGGTTGAAAATTCGATCGTGGCGTCATGCATCGCGCGCGCGCTGTTACACCACGATCGGCGGATCGCCCCAACTCCGCCCGTCGCGCGGCAGGCGGCCATCGTCGAGTACGTGCAGCACCTGCTCAGGCTGCAGCATGTCCAGGAACAGCACCACGTTGATGCCCTTCGGCAACGCCATGCTGGGAAAGATCACGCCGGGAATCTGCGCCTCGCGCAGCATGTCGCCGAGTACCCAGCTCACCGGTTCGATCTTGTTGACCAGGGCTTTGCGCCAGTCCTCGGTCCAATCGGCCCAGAGCGGATCCCAGCTTGCATCGAGCAGGCGCAGATCGGCCAACGCGGGCAGATCGACGGCGTAACTGACCAGCGTCAATGGCGGTAGAAACGGCGAGGCCTGCGCGTATTCGGCGGCAGCGGTTTCCAGTTGCTGCGAGAGATACAAGGCTGGTTGACCGAAGCGATTGAAGCGCCCGCCCGAGCGCGCGGCACCGGCGCCGCTCAGCGGTTCGGCGGCCCAGCGCGGAGTGAAGGCGCGATACAACGTGCAGTGCGCCGGGGCGCTCAGCTTCAACCGGCAGCCCCGGCTTCAACGGTGCGCAGGTAGGTCAATGCATCGTCGGTGCGGCCCTGTTTGACCACCTCCAGCAAGGTGGCGAATTCGAACGCGGGGATCGGCGTGTTCTTGAGGTGGAACACCACCTGGCGTTCGTCCGGTTGGACTTGCGCCATCGCCACCAGCAAGCGCGACAGGTTGCGCAGCAGGTCCTGCACGCGCGGGCTTTCCGGGTGCACGCGCAGGCTGTTGCGATGCACGCCGGCCAGTTCGGCCAGTTCCTGTTGCGACAGATCCAGCAGGCCGGCCATCGCCGATGGCGACAGGATGGTGCGGTCTGGCACACGCAGGCGTTCGGTCAGGGCCAGGGGATTGAGGACGGCGACCATGGGCGACTCCGGTAAGTGTGCACAGTATATGCACACTCAAGCGGATTAATACGGCACAGCAGACACCTCGGTCAGTGCATTGTCAGCTCGACACCTGCCGCGCACCCACCGCGCGCAAGCAGAAGCCGCAGATCGCCTCGACCAGCTGCTCCCCCTGTTGCGGGTCGCTGCGGCTGGGGGCAACCGGGCCCACCAAGGCCTCGGTGAAGGCGCCGACAATGCAGGCCGCCGCTGCGTCCAGCGATTGCTGCGGGAACTCACCGGCGGCCACGCCTTCGGCAAGCAGCTGGCGGAACACCTCGCCAAACAGGCGCCGGCCACGGATGCGCTCGGCATCCACTTCGCTTTCCACCGGCTCGGCGATGAACGCGTAGGCCAACGCGGGACCGGCCAGCGCGCGCCGTACAAACGTGGCGATGGCGTTACGCAGACGCTCGGCGGCACTGGCCTGGGTGGTGGCGATGGTGCGCAGAATGGTCATCTCGCGCTGCACGGCCTCATTGAGAACTTCCACGAAAAGCTCGGCCTTGGAAGGGAAATGTCGGTAAATCTGCCCGGTCGAGACGCCCGCTGAGGCGGCGACGGCGGTCACCGGCGCATTGCGGTAGCCGCCTTCGGCGATCAAGGCGCGGGCTGCGTGCAGGATGCGCTCGCGGTTGCCGGCAAGGCGTTCTTCCATCAGGGCGGAGCGTCGATAAGCCATGGTGTGATTCTGGGTTCAATAGTTGAATTTTAGTTCACTTTTTCACTGCGGACCGCTAGGCTGCGCACAAACGCCGTGCGGCCTGCCCGCTCCCACACGGCACACCCCGATCCTTGCGGAGTCGCTCCATGCACGTGCCGTCCTTGAACTTCGCGCTTGGCGAAGAAATCGATCTGCTGCGCGAAAGCGTGGCGGCCTTTGCCAGCCACCATATTGCCCCGCTCGCGGCCGCTGCCGATCAGGACAATGTTTTCCCCGCGCAGCTGTGGCGCCTGTTCGGCGAGCAGGGCCTGCTCGGGTTGACCGTGGAAGAAGACTACGGCGGCAGCGGCATGGGCTATCTGGCGCATGTAGTGGCGATGGAAGAAATTTCGCGGGCCGGCGGCGCGATCGGGCTGTCCTACGGCGCGCATTCCAACCTGTGCCTCAACCAGCTGCGCAAGAACGCCACGCCCGAGCAGAAGCAGCGCTACCTGCCCAAGCTGTGCACCGGCGAGCATGTCGGCGCGCTGGCGATGAGCGAGGCCGGCGCCGGCTCGGACGTAGTGTCGATGAAGCTGCGTGCCGACGCGCGCGGCGACCGCTTTGTGCTCAACGGCAACAAGATGTGGATCACCAACGGCCCGGACGCCGATGTGCTGGTGGTGTACGCCAAGACCGATCCGGCCGCCGGCGCACGCGGCATCACCGCCTTCATCGTCGAAAAGGGCATGCCCGGCTTTTCCACTGCGCAGAAGCTCGACAAGCTCGGCATGCGCGGCTCCAATACCTGCGAATTGGTGTTCACCGATTGCGAAGTGCCGGCCGAGAACGTGCTGGGCACGCTCAACGGTGGTGTGCGCGTGCTGATGTCCGGATTGGATTTCGAACGTGTGGTGTTGGCCGGCGGCCCGCTGGGATTGATGGCCGCCGCGATGGACGTGGTGCTGCCCTACGTGCACGAGCGCAAGCAGTTCGGCGAGCCGATCGGCACCTTCCAGTTGATACAGGCCAAGCTGGCCGACATGTACGTCGGGCTCAACGCCTGCCGTGCGTACGTGTATGCGGTGGCGCGCGCCTGCGATGCCGGGCAGACCACACGCCAGGACGCGGCCGGCGCGATTCTCTACGCGGCCGAAAAAGCGACCTGGCTCACTGGCCAGGCGATCCAGGTGCTGGGTGGTAACGGCTATATCAACGACTACCCCACCGGGCGCTTGTGGCGCGATGCCAAGCTGTACGAAATCGGTGCGGGCACTTCGGAGATCCGACGCATGTTGATCGGCCGCGAGTTGTTCGAACGCACCGCCTGACGGAGCCATCATGAGCGTGATCATCAGCCAGCTGCAGATCAGCGGCGAGAGCTTCCAACACAACGCTGCCGCACTGCGCGCAGTGATCGAGGATCTGCGCAGCACGCTGGCGCAGACTGCATTGGGCGGCAGCGAGGCCGCGCGCGCCAAGCACACCGCCCGCGGTAAATTGCTGGTGCGCGAGCGCATCGACGCCTTGCTGGATCCGGGCAGCGCCTTGCTGGAAATTGCGCCGCTGGCGGCGCACGGCATGTACGACGATCAGGTGCCCTGCGCTGGCGTGGTGGCCGGGATCGGGCGCGTGTCCGGGGTGGAATGCGTGATCGTGGCCAACGATGCCACCGTCAAGGGAGGCACCTATTACCCGATGACGGTGAAAAAGCATCTGCGTGCGCAGGAGATCGCGCAGCAGAACCGCCTGCCGTGCATCTATCTGGTCGATTCCGGTGGTGCGTTTCTGCCGCTGCAGGATGAAGTGTTTCCCGACCGCGATCACTTCGGGCGCATCTTCTACAACCAGGCCAATCTGTCGGCCAACGGCATCCCGCAGATCGCCTGCGTGATGGGGTCGTGCACCGCCGGGGGTGCCTACGTGCCGGCGATGAGCGATGAGACGGTGATCGTGCGCGAGCAGGGCACGATCTTTCTCGGCGGCCCACCGCTGGTGAAAGCCGCCACCGGCGAAGAAGTCAGTGCCGAAGATCTCGGCGGTGCGGATGTGCATACGCGCATCTCCGGCGTGGCCGATCACTTTGCCGACAACGATCTGCAGGCCCTGGCCCGCGTGCGCGCCATCATCGCGCAACTCAATTGGCGCAAGCCGGCGGCAACGTTGGCATTGCGCGCACCGCTGCCGCCGCGGCATGCCGCCGATGAACTCTACGGCGTGATCCCTGCCGATACGCGCAAACCCTACGATGTGCGCGAAGTGATCGCCCGCATCGTCGACGACTCGCAGCTGGACGAATTCAAGCCACGCTACGGCAGCACCCTGGTCACCGGCTTTGCGCATCTGCACGGCTACCCGGTCGGCATCATCGCCAACAACGGCATCCTGTTTTCCGAGTCCGCGCTCAAGGGAGCGCACTTCATCGAGCTGTGCACGCAGCGCGGCATTCCGCTGGTGTTTTTGCAGAACATCACCGGCTTTATGGTCGGGCGCAAATACGAGCACGGCGGCATTGCCAAGGACGGTGCCAAGCTGGTGATGGCGGTGGCCTGCGCCAAGGTGCCCAAGTTCACCGTGGTGATCGGCGGCTCGTTCGGTGCCGGCAACTACGGCATGTGCGGTCGTGCGTATTCGCCGAACTTCCTGTGGATGTGGCCGAATGCGCGCATCGGTGTGATGGGCGGCGAGCAGGCCGCCAGCGTGCTGGCCACGGTGCGCCGCGACGGGATCGAAGCCAAGGGTGGGGCCTGGTCGGGCGAGGAAGAAGAAGCGTTCAAGGCGCCGATCCGGGCGCAGTTCGAGCAGCAGGGGCATCCGTACTACGCCAGTGCGCGGCTGTGGGACGACGGCATCATCGACCCGGCCGATACGCGTCGTGTGCTTGGGCTGGGATTGTCGGCTGCGTTGAATGCGCCGATCGAAACGACACGCTTCGGCGTGTTCCGGATGTGAGGCGGTGATGCGCGCCTGCATGTGCGGCTCTTCAGTGGTTGGCGCTGCACACACATGTGCGAGCAGCTTGTCGCAGGTTGTCTGGGGCGCTGCATGAGCGCGCACGTGTTTTCAAGTAGCGGATCACGGTGGAGACCACCTGTGCCAGCAGCAGTCGCCGTCTTTATCTTGCAATGCACGCAACCGTTTTTTTATCGCAGTCCCCGCCGCCATGGCGGGGTGCAGAGACCTTCGTCATGACCCAGCACGAATCCACCGCAGCAACACGGCCGTACTTCGACAAGATCCTGATCGCCAATCGCGGCGAGATCGCGTGCCGAGTCATCGCCACCTGTCGCAAGCTCGGCATCGCAACGGTGGCGGTGTACTCGGAGGCCGATCGCGATGCGCGACATGTGCGTCTGGCCGATGAAGCGATCCATATCGGTGCGGCACCGGCGCAGCAAAGCTACCTGCGTGGCGAGGTCATTCTCGACGCCGCACGCGCAAGCGGCGTGCAGGCGATCCATCCGGGTTATGGCTTTCTTTCGGAAAACGCAGCGTTTGCCGATGCCTGCGCGCAGGCGGGCATCGTGTTTATCGGCCCACCCGCAGCCGCGATTCGCGCGATGGGCGACAAGAGTGCGGCCAAGGCGCTGATGCAACGCGCCGGCGTGCCGTTGACGCCGGGCTACCACGGCGACGAACAGGCGCCGTCCTTCCTGCGTGCGCAGGCCGATGCGATCGGCTATCCCGTCTTGATCAAGGCCAGCGCTGGCGGCGGTGGCAAGGGCATGCGCCGCGTGGATGCCAGCGCGGCCTTCGAAGAAGCCTTGGCCAGCTGCCAGCGCGAGGCGCACTCGGCGTTCGGCAATGCGCAGGTGCTGGTGGAAAAATATGTCGAGCGGCCGCGCCATATCGAGATCCAGGTGTTCGGCGATACGCAGGGCGAGGTGGTGTATCTGTTCGAACGCGACTGCTCGGTGCAGCGCCGCCATCAAAAGGTGCTGGAAGAAGCGCCCGCCCCCGGCATGAGCGAACAACGCCGCGCAGCGATGGGCAAGGCCGCCGTGAACGCCGCACGCGCCGTGGGCTATGTCGGTGCAGGCACGGTGGAGTTCATTGCAGGCCCGGATGGCGATTTTTACGTCATGGAAATGAACACCCGGCTGCAGGTCGAGCACCCGGTGACCGAGTTGATCACCGGTACCGATCTGGTCGAGTGGCAGCTGCGTGTGGCTGCCGGCGAGCCGCTGCCGCAGCGTCAGCACGAACTGCGCATCCACGGACATGCGCTGGAAGCGCGCCTGTATGCCGAGGATGCCGAACGCGGCTTTCTGCCCTCGACCGGCACGCTGCGGCAGCTGCAGCTGCCTGCGCCCAGTGCGCATGTGCGCATCGACGCGGGCGTGGAGCAAGGCGACACCATCAGCCCGTATTACGACCCGATGATCGCCAAGCTGATCGTGTGGGATATCGATCGCCCCGCCGCGCTTGCACGCATGCGTCAGGCGCTTGCGCAGTGCCATGCGGTCGGTGTCACCACCAATAGTGCATTCCTCTCGCGCCTGATCGGCACCAAGGCGTTTGCCTCGGCCGATCTGGATACCGCATTGATCGAACGCGAGCATGCGGCCCTGTTTCCGCAAGCGCATGCGCCAGACAGTCCGTGGTGGTGCCTGGCTGCCGTGTTGATGGCCGAGGCGGTGCCGAACGCCACGCCCGATCCGGCCGACCCGTTCTCGCCGTGGGGAAACACCGATGGATGGCGTATCGGCGCGCATGCAGCGCAGGCCATCACGCTGGAGGCCGCAGGCGAGCGGCGCCAGCTAGGCGTGCGTCGGTTGGCCGATGCTTGGCAGGTTACTGACCTGGGCAGCACGCACGCGCTGCGCTACCAAACGCAGGGCACCGCGCTACGCGTGGAGATGGATGGACGGCAATGGCGCGCACAGGTGCTGCGCGACGGCAGCACGCTGACCCTGATCGGCGCTGAAGACCGTGCGGTCTTCCGCCACCACGACGCATTGGTCGAAGCCGATCAACCCGCGCATGAAACCGGCGGCCTGACCGCACCGATGCCGGGCCGCATCGTATCGCTGGTCGCTGCGGTCGGCCAGCCGGTCACGCGCGGGCAAGCCCTGGTGGTGCTCGAAGCGATGAAGATGGAGCACACCCTGCACGCGCCCGGCGATGGCACCGTGCAGGCGTATCTGGTCGCAGAAGGCGATCTGGTCGCCGATGGTGTCGCGTTAGTGGAATTCGTGTCCGCGTCTGCGTAGCGCCGCACCAGAGGGTGACCAACGGCACGCTCGTGTGCGCGGGCATTGCGCCTAGCGTTGCGGAAAGCGGCCGGCCCGGCCGCGATTCTCACCGGAGGCTTTCATGCAACGCCTGCTTCTTGTTTCCAGCATCGTGCTGGCGCTGGCTGCCTGCAGCGACAAAACCGCGTCCACGACCGATCAGGCCGCACCGCCTGCAGCAACCGCGACAGCGCCGGCAGCCCCCCGGAACTGATCACCCGCGATGCGCTGTTCGGCAATCCCGAGCGCGCCAACGTGACCATCAGCCCGGACGGCAAGTATCTGAGCTGGGTGGCACCGCTGGAGGGTGTGCTCAATGTCTGGGTCGCGCCGGTGGATGCGCCGGATCAGGCGCGTGCGATCACCAAGGACACCGCCCGCGGCATCCGCAATTATTTCTGGACGTATCGACCCAATACGCTGCTGTATCTGCGCGATGACGGCGGCGATGAAGACTTCCATCTGTTCTCGGTCAATCTGACCGATGGCAGCAGCAAGGACCTCACACCGTTCAAGAAGACCGCGGCCGAGATGTACCGCGTCAGCGCACAGCATCCCGAATCGATCATGGTCGGCATGAACGACCGCGACGCCAAGTGGCACGATCTGTACCGGGTCGACCTGGCCTCTGGCAAGCGCACCCTGGTGCAGAAGAACACCGACAGTCTGGAAAGCTATCTGCTCGACGGCGACTACCGACTGCGCTACGCCACCCGCGCCACCGACGATGCCGGCAGAGAACTGCTGGTGCCCGACGGCAAGGCATGGAAGAGCGTGGACCGTATCCCGTTCGAGGATGTCACCAACACCGCGCCCGAGGGGCTTACCGACGACGGCAAGACGCTGTACATGCAGGATTCGCGCAACCGCGACACCTCGGCGCTGTATGCGATCGACACCGCCAGCAATGCACGCACGCTGCTGTTCGAAAACCCGCGCGCCGATGTCGGCACCACCTTGAACGACCCAAGGACCGGCGTGGTGCAGGCGGTGTCCACCGATTACCTGCGCGAAGAGTGGAAGGCCTTGGATACCGGCATCGCCGCCGATCTGCAGAAACTCAAATCACTCGGCGCAGGCGATGCCAGCGTCGCATCGCGCACGCTCGATGACCGCACCTGGATCGTGGCGTATTCGGCAGCGGAAACACCGCTCACCTACTACCGCTACGACCGCGCCGATGGCGGCAAGCTGACCAAGTTGTTCTCCGCCCGGCCCGCGCTGGATGGCAAACCGCTGGTACCGATGTGGCCACAGGAACTGACCTCGCGTGATGGCCTCAAGCTGGTCAGCTATCTCACCCTGCCCGTCGAGGCCGACGCCAACCACGACGGCAAGGCCGATAAACCGGTGCCGCTGGTGCTGTTCGTGCATGGCGGCCCGTGGGCGCGCGATAGCTACGGCTACGGGCCGTACGAGCAATGGTTGGCCAATCGCGGCTATGCGGTGCTGGCGGTCAATTTCCGCGGCTCCACCGGCTTCGGCAAGGCGTTCACCAACGCCGGCAACGGCGAGTGGGGCGGCAAGATGCACGACGACCTGCTCGACGCGGTGCAGTGGGCCGTCAAGCAGGGCGTGACCACCCCCAACGAGGTCGCCATCATGGGCGGCAGCTACGGCGGCTACGCCACGCTGGCCGGCATGACCTTCACCCCGGACGCGTTCAAGTGCGGCGTGGACATCGTCGGCCCGGCCAACCTCAACACCTTGCTCGCCACCATCCCGCCGTACTGGGCCAGCTTCTACAAGCAGGCGACCAAGCGCATGGGCGACCCGGCCACCGCCGCTGGCAAGCAATGGCTGACCGATCGCTCACCGCTCACGCATGTCGACAAGATCAGCAAGCCGTTGTTGATCGGCCAGGGCGCCAACGACCCGCGCGTCAAACAGGCCGAGAGCGACCAGATCGTCAACGCGATGAAGGCCAAGAACATTCCGGTGACCTATGTGCTGTTCCCGGACGAAGGCCACGGCTTCCGGCGCCCGGAAAACAGCAAGGCCTTCAACGCGGTGACCGAGGGCTTCCTGGGCCAATGCCTGGGCGGCCGCGTGCAACCGATCGGCGAAGACCTGACCGGCTCCAGCATCACCGTCCCGGAAGGCGCCGACAAGGTGCAGGGCTTGAGCGATGCGTTGAAGACGCATACGCAGGCGATTCGGCGGTAAATCGGCCGAAGTGGTCGATCGCTTCACAGTGATGGCACTTGCTACTGCGCTCGCCTGCAAAGGCGAGCGCTGACGCGTGCAGCTCTGGAGCACGGAGCACGCATAAATTGCCTCGACGCACGATAGATGTGTCGAGGCCCGATGCTTGCTCGCTACTGTTGCCCGATCTCTCTGGAAGCCTCTCGATCGAGACTGATCGACCACACTGCGCCAGCAGGATCCAGCTCGGTATTTTTCATTTCCTCGGCACGCCAACCGAAGCCGCAGATGGCCAACGGGCCATCCTGCAGGCCATCCAGGCCTAGCGCGTGTTCGATATCCACCTCGTTGATTGCCGAGGTGACAAACGCTCCCAGCCCCAAATCGGTCGCGCTCAAATAGAGCGTCTGTGCAATATGGCCCACGTCCAGAATCATTGCGCGGTAAGCCTTGGCATGGTTCCGATATTTCCAGAAGCTGCGTAAAAACCGCGGCGCCAGAATCAACAGCACCGGCGCATCGGCAAACCAGTGCTGCCCCGACACTGCCTTGCGTGCGAATTCCGCGAGCGGCTGTGCAGGCGATGGCAAGGGGTGCAACGCATGGTCGAGCGGGCGGTAGTGATACAGGCCACTTGCCATGCCCTCGACCCGCTGTACCAGCAGATAGGTTTCGGTGGGATGCAGGCTGCCTCCCGATGGCACTGGCTTCTTCAAGAATGCGGTATCGTGCCCCACCTCGATCCGCGCGCTCGCCATGACGCTGCGTTCGAGCATCTGGGCCAATAATTCGCTTGATAGCGGGCGCCGCGTATCGAAATTGCGGCAGGTCACGCGCCGCGCCAGTAGTTGATCGAACGTACCCGGTGTTGCGCGCGGCAACGCTATTCGGGCTTCGGCGCCTCCCTCGCCACGGCTAACGACCTCTGCCGGCGGCGCACCAAGGCGCTCCACCATGCCTTCTGCAGTCGTCAGACCTTGCGCCTCCATCGTCGCCACGCTGTCCTCGCCTTTCCAACGCGCGAAGCGGTGCCACAACGCAGCCAATGGCCACCAGCGCTGCTGCTGCACCCGCTCGTCATTGTGGCGATGCGCTGCATGCTCCGGTTGATCGCTGATCACAAGCCCCCGCTCGATCAACCCATCGAGCCAGGCCGGTGGTGGCTGCATCTGATCGATCGATCGCCAGCGCGTCGGGCTCAACTCGCTCAGCCACTCGCGCTCGGCTGTGCCGACGTCCACTTCTGCATCGAGATGCGGCGCCAGTGCCAGCCATCGTGCGCGACGACGCAGTCCATCGCCGCCAGCAAGCAAGTGAGCAAGATCGAACACCGCATCGTTGCGGAGTTCGAAGAACAGCGTGGCACAGCGACGGATCTGCATAGGAACATCTCAAGGACGCATGAGCATGGTCGATATTGTGTCAGCTCTCCTGTCACACCACGCACCACACACCCTCATTCTGCAGGCAAGACCATGACCGACTCAGCCGATAACGCACATCCTCCGCTGGATGCATCCATTGCCGACAAGCTGCTGGAGCTGCTGTCCAGCGACGACGACTTCCGCGAATGCTTTCAATGTAATCCGGCTCAAGCGCTTGCCCGGATTGGCGCAGCCGGTGCGAACGCCGACGACAGCGTGCCCAGCATGGGAGAGCCATACTTCTGCATGACCACCAATCAGCTCGCCTCGAAGGAAGAGATCGCGCTGGCCCGTACCGAGTTGCATAGCTATCTGACCCAGAACGCCAATCACACCGTGATCTTTGCCTTCGAATCGGAGAGCATCCGTTCTACCCGGGTGCGCAGGTAAGCGGGCAGACGCGACACAGGCCACGCACGTACAAATGCCTGCGCCTGTTCGCGTGCCTCGTGGGTGCGGCCGAGTGCATGCAACGACTCGGCCATCCAGAGCTGTGCCAGCCGCGCATCGGCCACATTGAGCGGCTGCAGTGTTTGTGACGCGTTCGCCTCGATGTAAGCGCGACCTCGGCGCAGGGATAACCAACGCGCTTGTTGCAGCGCTTCGGCGTGCCGTCCGCTGTCGCTCAGTAGCGCATACAGCGCAACGCGGGTCTGGACGAGCGTGTCGTCACCGACTGGCAGATGCGCAACAGCCGCCGCACGGTCGCCCGTCAGCGCAAGATGTTGGGCTTCGACAATCGCGCGAAGGTCGGCAAGTACCGGCGTTTCATGTACCAGCGCCGGCTTGATCGCCTCAAGCGCGCGCGCGGTCAGACTATCGTCGCCGCTGCGTTGTGCGTGGCTGGCCACGATCAAGACCATCGCTGCATTGTCCTGCTGGTTCGCCATCGCCAACCTGTCGTCGGTGACTGCCGATGTCAAGCGATCGAACGTCGGCTTCAGCTTGGTTGGGGTCGACGGATCGGCTAGGGCGTCCGTCGTCAACGCAATGACCAGGAACTGCCGATAAAGGAAATCGTCGGCCTGCTTGCTACGCGTCAGAGCTTGCGCAATGGAAGCGCGCGCAGCCATCCAGTCGGCCTGATCGATCGCAATACTGGTGCGGTCGATCAACGGCACCACATCGTCGTTGACATAGCCGCTCCTCACGATCGTATCGAGCGCTTGCTGTGCTTCGGCGTAGCGATTCAGTGATGCCAACGCGCTGGCCCGCCGCCTTAGCGGACCTGCGCGATCAACGTCGTCAGGGACAAAATACTTTAATGCGGCCTCGGCTTTTCCCTGAGCCAGCAAGATGCGTCCAACCCGATCCGTGGCGATCGCACGTAGTGGATCCTGCGGAACATCGGCTGCCTGCGCATAGGGAAGCGCCTCGGCAAAGCGATTGGCAACGAATAGATGCCAGGAGGCATTGGCGGTTCCAGCGAAGTTATCCGGGTACAGCGATGCCAGGGTTCGCCACAGCGGCAACGCTTTCTCGGGCGCACGCAACTCGGCCGCCCATGCATCCAGATAGAGCTGGTCACGCTCCGGCAAACGCCGGCGGAAACGGATCGCTTGATCCAGATACGGCAGCGCGCCATCGCGGTCGGAGATGGCGACCTTGATGCGTGCTGCGCCCAGATAGGCCAAGGCAAATTCCGGGTCGATGCCAACCGCGCGCTCGAAGAGTTCCATGCCTTGGCTCCACTGGCCTTTCACCGTGGCGTCGACGCCAAGGGCATAGGCACGCAATGCATCCAGGCTTGAGGTGGTGACGGCGGGCAATGGCACCGAATGCCTGTCGATCGAAGCGACAACTTCGCCAAGTCCCTGCCTCAACTTACGGGTGACCTGATCTATGGACGACAGCGCGGACGGTAAGCCATCGCCTTGCACAAACTCCGAGTACACCGTGGTCTGCGTGCGTGGATCCACCAACTCCACACTGAAGCGGAGCTTGCCCCCAATTTCGGCCACAGTCGGCAGAATGACTGCACTGGCGCCATCGCGCATGGCCACTTCCGAGGCGATGGCACGATCGACGACAACGCTGTCCGGATCGCGTTTCATCCGGGTCATTGTGTCGCGCACTTTCATATCGCTCAGGACATTGACGTAGCGCGACTGCTCCAGGCTGATACGTAGCGCCTGCTCCAGCGAACTGTCGAGCAGCGTATTGCCCGTCAGATTGCGCAAGTCGCCCACCACCACCCAGCCGCGTTCGGCGAAAGCGATCGCGGGCTCGGCGCGAGTGAAAAACCACACCGACACACAGACAGTGACGACCAACAAGGTTTCCGCCAACAGCGCTGCCGGCCGGCGCCATAATGGAATATCGCGCCAGGCCTTGGGCGAATGCCTGGGCGCGCGCAGCGGGGTGAGATCGATCTCGCCGACCTCGTAAATCTCCATTGGAGTAGGCACGCCCTTGAAGCGCCAGCGACCGTGGGATTTCCACAACAGTCGCTCAGCATGCGTGCCCAATTCGCGCGCAGCACGATGCGTCAACGACTCGGCCACAGCCGAGATCAGGATCTGCCCGGGCCGTGCCATCGACATCAGGCGGGCGGCGGTGGGCTTGGCCAGGCCTTCCACTTCCAGCGGTTTGGCACCGATGCTCACCGCTTCGTCGCTGTTGCGCCAGGTCAGCACTTCGCCAACGTGCAGGCCCTGGCGCGCGCATAGCGTCAGCGCGCGGGCATCGCCCATCGCCTTGAGTCCACGTGCGTAATCCAGTGCGAAGCCCAGGCCATCGATGGGGCGATCGAACAGCAGCAGCAGCCCGTCCGAGCGGTCGATCAGACGGCCGCGCCATTGCTGCTGCAGTTTGACCACCAGACGGTCATGCTCGCGGAACAATGCGGCGGCGGCGTTGTCACCGATACGTTCGACCAGTGCAGTGGAATCGCATAGATCGGTCAACAGCAAGGTGCGCAGACGCGGCGCCTGGATCGCTTCCGACGACGCATCCTTGCGTGCGTGGGTGCGCGTGCTCATTGCTCAGTGATTGCCAGAGGCGAGCGTGTTGCCCGATACCAGCGTACTACCCGGCGCAGGTGCTTCGTGCATGCACAACACGTTACCGCCCTGCCGCTTGGCCTGGTACAACGCGCTATCGGCCAGCGTGTACCAGTCGTTCCATGCCGCATCCGCATCGATCATGCACAGGCCGAGACTGACCGAGCAGCCTTGCTCGCTCTGGGTGTTGCCCAGGCGTGCTTCCACCGCGCGCACGATGCATTCGCCGATGTGGTGCATCAGTTCCCGCGTGCCTTGCGCGACCAGCACGCAGAATTCGTCGCCTCCCAGCCGGCAGGCCAGATCGCCATCGGCGATCACCGAGCGCAGTGCATGGGCAACGTTCTGCAGCACACGGTCGCCGGCCAGATGACCGAATTCGTCATTGATGCGCTTGAACCGGTCGCAATCGATCAGGATCAGGCCCACACCGGGCACCGCGCCGGAACGCCGACATTCCTGCAGATGCAGCGCCAGACCGCGGCGGTTGTGCAGGCCGGTGAGCTCGTCGGTGCGACTAAACTCTTCGGTGTGGTTGAGTTTGTGCGAGGTGACATAGAGATTGTCCAGCGCCGCTTCCAGATCGTGGTTGCGACGGCGCAGCTGACGGATCAGCAACTGCTCGTTGTTGACCACACGCACGATGGAGCGGCGCAGAAAATGCGCCACCATCGACGGGTCGTGATCGACCAGGCGCTGAAAATCGTCGTGGGCCAGTTCGATCAAACGGCTGTCGGTGGAGGCACTGGCGCCGGCACTGCGTGCGTGGTCGCCGATCAACAAGCCGAGTTCGCCGAAGAATTCGCCCGGGCCCAGATGCTTGAGCATCAGGTCCTCGCCAAAATCCAGATCGATCTGGCCGCTGACAACGATGAACATCTGCGTGCCCACGGCACCACGCTCGAACAGCGCCTGGCCCGCCGCCAACTCGCGCGCACGGCCGAAGCGGGCGAAAAACGCCAGCTCTTCGGCAGTCATCAGCGCATGCAGCCCGTCGGACAACGTTTTGGCAACGCCTCCAGTCGGTTCGACCGCGCCCGCAGTGTTGTGGCAAGTCATCCAGATTCCCTTAGGCCGGCCTACAACGTTAGCCCATGGACAAATCCTACAGGACCCCTTTGTTCAGCACCAGGTCACACTATTTCTCACGGATGAAGAGACGGAATGACGGGTATGAGGTGAAAAAAAAGGGCCCGGTTTCCCGAGCCCTCTCCCTCCCGAGCTGCACATGGCGGCTTGCTGCAGGCTAAGAGCGGCTAACAAAGACTACTGCGCGGCCGCCAGGTGGGCGCTCGCTACGTTTTGTTAGTCGCTCTAAGCCGCTTTTTCACTATGAAACTGCTCTTCCTCGGTCGACCCACGCAGCGCGGTGGTGGACGACTGCCCCTGCTGAATCGCCTGCGTCACCGCGTCGAAGTACCCGGTGCCCACCTCGCGCTGATGCTTGACTGCGGTAAAGCCCATGTCCGCCGCTGCGAATTCGGCCTGCTGCAGCTCGACGAAGGCGCTCATCTGGCGGCGTGCGTAGCCATGGGCCAGGTTGAACATGCCGTAGTTCAAGGCGTGGAAGCCGGCCAGGGTGATGAACTGGAATTTATAGCCGTAGCTCGCCAGTTCGGTCTGGAATCTGGCGATGGTGGCGTCGTCCAGGTGCTTCTTCCAGTTGAAGCTCGGCGAGCAGTTGTAGGCCAGCAATTTGCCGGGGAACCTGGCATGGATGGCTTGGGCGAAGGCGCGCGCGAATTCCAGATCCGGCTTGCCGGTCTCGCACCAGATCAGATCCGCATACGGTGCGTAAGCCAGCCCGCGGCTGATCGCCTGATCCAGTCCGTTGCGGGTCTTGAAGAACCCTTCGACCGTACGCTGCCCGGTGGTGAATGGCTGATCGTTGGCATCCACATCGCTGGTGATCAGATCGGCCGCTTCGGCATCGGTGCGTGCGATCAACAGCGTCGGTACGCCCAACACATCGGCCGCCAGACGCGCGGCATTCAACTTTTCGATCGCCTCACGGGTGGGCACCAGCACCTTGCCGCCCATGTGGCCGCACTTCTTCACCGATGCCAGTTGATCTTCGAAGTGCACGCCGGCCGCGCCGGCTTCGATCATCGCCTTCATCAGCTCGAAGGCGTTGAGCACGCCGCCGAAGCCGGCTTCGGCATCGGCCACGATAGGCTGCAGGAAGTCGATGTCATCGTTGCCTTCGGCGTGGTGCAATTGATCGGCACGTAGCAAAGTGTTGTTGATGCGCTTGACCACCGCAGGTACCGAATCGGCCGGATACAGCGATTGGTCCGGATACATCTGCCCGGCCAAGTTGGCATCGGCGGCGACCTGCCAACCGGACAGGTAAATCGCCTTCAAACCGGCCTTGACCTGCTGCATCGCCTGATTGCCGGTCAACGCGCCCAGCGCATTGACGAACGGCGTGGTGTGCAGCGAGGCCCACAACTTGTCCGCACCCAGCCGTGCCAGCGAATGCTCGACATGCACGGTGCCGCGCAAGCGCACCACATCGGCGGCGGTGTAGTTGCGGGTGATGCCGGTCCAGCGTGGGTTGCTGGCCCAGTCCTGCTGGATCTGTTCGGCGGTCTGCAGTGTGTTGCTCATGGTGCGTTCTCCTGACAGGGATACGGCGGATGCAATGAGAAAGGAATCGCGCGGTGTGCTGTGCGCGGGACATGGCATGGCCGTCGTTGCGCGTGGGCGCAATCGGGCGGTGTGCAGTGTTGACGTAGTGCGTTGCGTTGATGGGTTGCAGCGACAGCACGCGTGCTGTGGCCTGTCACTGCAGTGGATAGATCAATCGATCAATCGATACGCCGGAACGGTGAGGAAGTCGGCCAGTTCATCGGCGCGACTGAGTGTTTCCAGCAAGGCAATGGCGTCGTCGATGCGCGCAGCGCCAGGCAGTGCATTGGTCGCTCCCAGGCGTGCCGGCAGCGCACGCAACGCGGCCTGCAATAACTGCTGATCGATGGCAGTGCCGTCGTCCAGATGCTGGCCATGATGCAGCCACTGCCACAGCTGCGCGCGGCTGATTTCTGCAGTGGCGGCGTCTTCCATCAGGTTGTGGATCGGCACGCAGCCATTGCCGTCCAGCCAGGCGGCCAGGTAGCGCACGCACACTTCCACATTGCCTTCGAAACCGGCGCGAGTGACGTTGCCCGGCGAGGGGGCGATCAACATGTCGCGCGTCACCTGCACATCGTTGCGCAAGACGTGATGCTGATGCGCAGTGGGCATGTGCTCGTCGAACAATTTCATCGCCACCGGGATCAAGGCCGGATGCGCCACCCAGGTGCCATCGTGCCCGGCCGTCACTTCGCGCAGCTTGTCGGCACGCACGCGCGCCATCGCCTGCTCGTTGGCGGCTTCGTCGTGATTGATCGGAATCTGCGCGGCCATGCCGCCCATCGCATGCGCGCCACGGCGATGGCAGGTCTTGATCAACAGCTCCGAATACGCCTTCAAGAACGGCTGGGTCATGGTGACCTGGCCACGCTCGGGCAGCACGCGGTCGCGATGCGCGCGAAAGGTTTTCAGATACGAAAAGATGTAATCCCAGCGCCCGCAGTTCAGCCCGACGATGCGGTCGCGCAGCGCGTGCAGGATCTCGTCCATCTCGAACACCGCCGGCAGCGTTTCGATCAGCACGGTCACCTTGATCTGCCCATGCGGCAGGCCGAGCATCGCTTCGATATGCGCCAGCGCGGTCTCCCACAGCGCGGCTTCTTCCATGCTCTGCAGCTTGGGCAGGTACAGATACGGGCCGCGGTCCTTGGCCAGCAGCGCGCGGCCGTTGTGGTAGGCGAACAGGGCGGCATCGAACAAGCCGCCGGCCAGCGGCTGCCCATCGATGAGCACGTGCTTTTCATCCAGATGCCAGCCGCGCGGGCGCACGATCAATACCGCACGTTCGGCTTCCGGGCGCAGCGCGTAGTGCTTGCCGTTGGGCGCATCGAAGCTGAGATCGCCGCGTACCGCAGCAGCCAGCGTGCGTTGCCCGGCCAGCAGGTTGCGCCAGGTTGGTGCGGTGGAATCCTCGAAGTCGGCCATGAACACCTTGGCGCCGGAGTTCAGCGCGTTGATGACCATTTTCGGATCGGTGGGGCCGGTGATCTCGACGCGGCGATCCTGCAGCGCCGCCGGCAGTGCGGCCACGCGCCAGTCGCCGGCGCGGATGGCGCGGGTGTCGGGGCGGAAGTCCGGCAACTGGCCGGCGTCGAAGTCGGCCTGCCGCACCCGCCGCTGGGCCAAGCGCTGCTGGCGACCGGGTTCGATCGCCCGGTGCAGCGACACAAGCAACGCCAACGCGGCGGCTGGCAGGAGTTCTGCCTGGCCGGCCACCTGCGTGGTCAGCGACAGACCGGGAGTGGCGCGTTCGATAGGGCGTGGGGCAAAAGCGGTGGCAGACATGTCGGGGAGTCCTTGTGCATCCGGACTTGCACCGTGCGCCGCCAGCAACTATTTGACAAAGCAGTTTTATCAATGCTGTAAATAAGCCAGACTTATACTGAAGTGCGGCGACTGTTGAAATGGCGCCAACCCCTAGATTTTCCTACAAATCCGACCGGCTCAAGCCACTGCGCGCGTTCTGTCAGACAGTGCGATTAGGCTCCGTCTCACGGGCGGCTGAGGCGCTTTACGTCAGCCAGCCGGCGGTGACGCTGCAATTGCAGGCGCTGGAACGCGACCTGGGCGTGGCCTTGTTCGAGCGTTCCGGGCGCCGGATGACACCCAGCCGCGAGGGCCAGCTGCTCTACGACATGGCACTGCCGCTGGTGGAAAGCCTGGACGGCCTGGAAGCGAGCTTTCGCGAGAAGGTGCGCGGGCTGGATGCGGGCGAGCTCACTATCGCCGCCAACAGTTCCACCATCCTGTATCTGCTGCCGCGCATCGTGGCCAACTTCCGCGCGCGCCATCCGGACGTGCGGCTGACCCTGCACAACGCCATCAGCGCCGACGGCACCGACCTGCTGCGCGAGGATGCGGTGGACCTGGCAGTGGGCTCGATGCTGGACGTACCGGCCGACCTCAACTACGCGCCGGTGTATCGCTTCGAACAGCTGTTGATCACCCCGCCCGATCACCCGCTGGCAAGCAAGCCCAGTGTGACGCTTCAGGATCTGTCGCCGTATCCGCTGATCCTGCCGCCGCGCAGGCAAGTGACCTATCGACTGGTCGATCTGGTCTTCCAACAGGCACGCGTGCCCTACACCGTGGCCTTGGAAGTGGGCGGTTGGGAGGTGATCAAGCAATACGTTGCGATGGGCATGGGCATTTCCATCGTCACCGCAATCTGCGTCACCGAGGCCGACCGCGACAAACTCGCCACCCGCTCGCTCAAGGACTACTTCCCTACGCGCAGCTATGGCGTGGTGGTGCGCAAGGGTAAATATCTCTCGCCGCAGGCACGCGCGTTTATCGAGCTGATCCAGCCGGATCTGTTTACCCCGCGCGGGTATGACGAGAGTGGCGATTCGGAGCGGTGACTCTTCTGGCTGACGTGTACGCGTGCATTCGCCTCGCGCCTTTAGCTTGCGCGCCAGGCACGACGCGGGCGGTCGCCACGCGCGCTCCATCGGCGATGCCGTGTGCGGCATGCGGGCTGCCATTGAGGGCATCGCTCGATCGCGCCGTGCAGGCGCACGCAAGGCAGCACCGACGATCGGCTTCCGCATGCAGCGCGCAGTGCGCCGCACCATGTCGGCTCGATGCGACTGCACGGTGGTTGTCGTCATAGACTAGGCCGATGCTGTGGTATCACCGCAGTCATCAACCGCTGGTCAGTCGGGGGGACCACTGACCAGGTGCGCAGCCGTCCCGCGCCGCTGGGCGAGCCGACTCAACCGATGAAAAGGCTGACGTAATGAATTCGACCACGTTGTTGCTGGTGCAGTTGGCGGTGATCATGGGTGCGGCACGTGCGTGCGGCGCGCTGCTGCAACGCTTCGGGCAGCCACCGGTAATCGGCGAGATGGCCGCAGGCTTGCTGCTCGGGCCGATCGCATTCGGCGCGTGGTTGCCGGACGTGCATGGCGTGGTGTTCGCCGCCAACAGCCTGCCGCCATTGTCCGGCCTGGCCAACATCGGCGTGGTGCTTTTCATGTTCATCGTGGGCGTGGAGCTGCGCGCGCCGGAAGGCACCAAGGCGCAGGTCCGTGCATCGATCCTGGTGGGTTTGTCGGGCATCGCGCTGCCGTTGTTGCTTGGTCTGGCCGCCGCACCCTGGTTGTTTGCGCGCTTCGCACCGCCGGGCATCGGTTTCTGGCCGTTCGCGTTGTTCATCGCTGCGGCGATGTCGGTCACCGCATTTCCGGTGCTGGCGCGCATCCTCAAGGACCGCAACCTGACCCGTACGCCTGCGGGCCGGTTGGCGCTGGGCGCGGCGGTGATCGACGATGCCACGGTGTGGATGTTCCTGGCGCTCGTGCTCACGCTGACCGGCGGCAACAGCCATGGCGGTGTCGGCTTCACTGCCGCCGGCGCGTTGGTGTTGATTGCGGTGGTGTTCGGCCTGTTGAAACCCGTCTATGCGCGCCTGCTGAGGCCGCGTGCGCGCGATGGAGGCTATGCGCCAACTGCGCTGGTGTGGGTGCTGATCGGTGTGCTGGCCTGCGCCGCAGTAGCCGAGTGGATCGGCCTGCATGCGATCTTCGGCGCGTTCCTGTTCGGCATCTGCGTGCCGCGCGATGACCGCTTGCTGGAACACCTGGCCGAGCGCATCGAGCCATTGGCGATTACCTTGCTGATGCCGGTGCTGTTTGCGGTCGCCGGCCAGGCCACCAGCCCGGGCGTCTTCGTGGGCGCCGGCATCGCCGGCTTCGCGCTGGTTGTCGGCGTGGCGGTCACCGGCAAGCTGGTCGGCTGCATGCTGGGCGCGCGCCTGAGCGGTCACGATTGGCGCGACAGCCTGACCGTGGGCTCGCTGATGAATGCGCGTGGCCTGATGGAGCTGGTGGTGATCAAGATCGGCCTGGACAGCGGCGTGATCGGGCCGGATCTGTTCACCCTGCTGTTCGGCATGACCCTGGTGACCACGGTGATGACCTCGCCGATGGTGGCCTTGTTGCAACGCGGCCGGCACACGGCCAACGCCACCGGGCTGGGAGCAAGTCACTGGCCGCATTGACGATGCGGCGCACACACTCACTGGTGGCCGTACAGCCCCAGGAACATCGCTACCGCCGATTCGGCCACCTGGGTCTGTTGCTGCGGTGACAGCGGCGGCTGGCCCATGGTGAGCTGCGGCCAGAACGCGAAGCCTTTGATCAGCGCCTGCAACTGCTGTGAGGCAAAGTCCGCGTCCACGCCTGCCAGCCGGCCGTCGGCCAATGCGGCGCGCAGCCAGGTGGTGGTGCCTTCTTCCTTGCTGCCCAGCTGCGATATCAGTTCGCGCGCACGCGCCGGCGAGTGGATGCCCTCGGCGATGGCCACGCGCGACAGGTCGATAAACGCCGGGTCGTCGAGCAGGCGCAGCTTTTGCTGCAGGAGCTGGATCAACTGCGCGCGCAAGGGCTGATCGGGCCGGTAGGCAAGGTTTACCGCGTCGGCGCTGCGCTGCCACAGCCCGCGCAGGATCTCGCCAAATAGCGCGTCCTTGCTGGGGAAATGGTTATAGACGGTGCGCTTGGACACGCCGGCCGTGGCCGCCACGCGGTCCATGCTGGTGGCCTCGAACCCGTGCTGGCGGAACTCGGCGATGGCCGCCTCGACAATGGCGTGGCGCTTGCGGTCGGTGAGCCGTTGCTGCGCCGGCGCCGCGTCGGATGAACTGGACATGGTGCAATGTTACACCGCTCGGTTTACATTCCCCAAGATAAAACTACACTGTGTAGTGTAATTACAGCGCCGGCATCGCCGGTTCGTCCGCCCCCCCACCGATGGATAGCGTCGTGCCCACCCAGTCCCGTCATCTGCCACGCACCGCCTCGCATGTTGCCTCGCCGCAGTTCCGCAACGGCCGCTTCCGCAACGCACTGCCCACCCGCCTGAGCCAGCCCGGTGTGCTGGGTGGCTTGCGTCTGTTGTGGGAGGTGCTGTTCAACAAACCCACGCACACGGTGCCGTCGCAGGCGCTGCCGGTGCTGCCGCTGAGCGCGGCGCAGGTGCGCGACGCACCCGACCACAGCCTGTTCCGGCTCGGTCATTCCACAGTGCTGATGAAACTGCGTGGCGGCCTGTGGCTGACCGATCCGGTGTTCTCCAAGCGCGCCTCGCCGTTCGCGTTTGCCGGGCCCAAGCGCTTCCACGCGCCGCCGATCGCGCTGGACGCGCTGCCACCGCTGGCCGGCGTCCTGCTGTCGCACAACCACTACGACCACCTGGACCGCGCCACCATTGCCGCCCTGGCCGACCGTGTCGGAGTGTTCGTCGCGCCGCTGGGCGTGGGCGACCTGCTGGTGCGCTGGGGCTTGGACCCGGGCAAGGTGCGGCAGCTGGACTGGTGGCAATCGGTGGAGGTGGGTGGCCTCACCCTCACCGCCACGCCGTCGCGGCATTTTTCCGGCCGCGGCCTGTTCGACCGCGACCGCACGCTGTGGTGCTCGTGGGCGATCCAGGACGCCGACCTGCGGGTGTTCTTCAGTGGCGACGGTGGCTATGGCCCGCACTTCAAGACAATCGGCCAGCGTCTGGGGCCATTCGATGTGGCGCTGATCGAAAACGGCGCCTACGACCAGATGTGGCCGGACGTGCACATGCAGCCGGAGCAGAGCCTGCAGGCGTTTATCGATGTCGGCGGGCGCACCTTGCTGCCGATCCACAACGGCACTTTCGATCTGGCCATGCATGTCTGGTCCGAGCCGCTGGAGCGCATCGTGGCGCTGGCCGACGCCGCCGGCGTTGCCCTGGCCACACCGTGCATGGGCGAACGCGTGGATTTGAATGCCCCCGACAACCGCGTGCGTTAGTGGCGACAGGACGCTGCGACGCAGGCGTCGGAAGGGGTTGGTGGCGACCCGGTAATTGGCTGAGGCATGCCGACGCGTTGCCATCAGGTTTTGATGGCGCACCACGCACGCAGATACGCACGGAGGCCGTGACGCGTGACGGCCTCCCCAATCCTGCCAGGGGAACGCGGCGCACCCGATTGGGGATTCGGATGCAGCGACGTCAGTTCTGTTGTCCGGCAAAGATGGGCCTCGGCAGTTTGATTCAATCCTCGCGCAGTGCGGTCCGCCTTTTGGGATTTCATCTCTGATAACGGTTGCGTCGCGTGGTTGAAGGCGGTGCTTCCTTCGAGCCATGGCGACCATGCTGCCCTGGACAATGCACCCAGCTCCAGGGTGGTAGACGATCTCATTTCTAGGCACCGGCCATTGATCGATGCCGCCACTGCATCAAGCACCAGGAGAAATCTGATGAAACCTGCTGCATCCGCCAATCCGATCAATCGCCCCGTGTCAGTGTCAACTGCGGGCACCCATGAGATCGAGGAAGAAGCATCCCCGCACGCATCGCCTAGCCATTCGTCTGCCCAGCCCGAGGGCGCATTGAGCATGCTCTCGCGCCGTCCGAGCAAGCGCGGCAAGGAGCCCGCAGACGCCGCTGCGCACGCATCCCAGACGGCCAGCCACGTGAACGTGGTTGATCTGCAGGTGTCGCAGCCTGCAACGTCGGCAAACCCCGTCACGACGTCGCTGGTGCGACTCAAGGAGCAATTGGCTGCCGACAAGCAGCGGCCGGTCGAGCCGCAATTGGCCGCCGAACTCGTCAACAAGATGAGGCCGATGAAATTGCCAGATGCCACCGGCCCGCAGGAACGCGCAGCAACACATGCGGATCTGTTGGGCCGCATCCGCGAAACGGATGCGATGGCTTGGTACAGGGCTCAGGGATTGAGCGAAAACGAGGTTTCGAACTTGCGGCGTACCGCATTGCTGTCGGGCATGCCCAACCCCACCGGCAGCTTCCTCAACAATGCAATGCAGTACATCGTCTCGCCCTGGATCAACTACGCGACCCGTCAGCCATGGGCAGGCGCCGGCTTCGGCTTTGCGACGGCAGCGATCGCCGCGCCCATGAATGCGGCACAGCAGTCGGCGGTGGTCAGCCTGTGCGAATCCATCCGCGAGCATGGGGGGCACGTCATCGTTCCGGACAAGGATCAGATCAACGACAAGCATTGGCTGCCGGACCTTGCGCAGGCGCTGGAAAGCCATATCGAAACATTCAGCGAGTGCTGCGACAAGTTCCGCGTACTCAAGCAGGCCGCAGACCAGAACCCCGCAGCAGCACCAACTGCCGAGCTCTCCGCCGCTGCCCGGCAATTGCTGCAAGCCGAAGCGCGCCTGCATCAGGCCCAGCACGACTTCGTCATGACCCAGGGCGCGCACCAGCGGCAATGGATGGGCAATCGCTGGCAGGCTGTCCCGCGTATCCTGCGGTCGCCATTGGCGAGCAGCCTGGGCCTGCTCAGCAAGACCGGCGCAATGCGGGCGCTGTCGCCGACCGCGCAGACCGTCGGCGCCCTGCTGATGACCGCTGCGCAGCATGTGGCTGCCGGCTTCGACGAACAGGCAAAACAGGATTACAACAACAAGCTCAATCTGCTGTACGCCGATGTATTGACCGACACCGGCAAGTCGAAACTTGCACGTGGCGAGCCAGTGGCGGCGGAGGAGATCGATCAGGGCAAATTGCGCAAACTGATTCAATCGCCTACGCAGGCGCTGGTGAAACGTGTCACCAACGGACTGACGGCGATGGAAAAGGCACTCAAAGCGGAACTGGCCGCGTCAAGCTCGACGCAGGCGACGACAGGCGACGACGACCTGGATCTGGAAGCGGGCCACGGCGCCGGCCCCGCGAAGGCACTGAAATTGCTGAGCCAGGATCTGCAAGCCTTGCGCGAAGGCAGGCTGGACGAACTCGATCCGGGCGGCGTCGCTGCAACGCTGCTGCTCGGTGCCGAGAAGTCTGTGGTATCGGACCAACTGATCGGCGATATCGTCAAAAAGTACACCTCGCGCGAGTTCTCGGCACAGACCGCCCAACGCATTGGCCAGATGTTTCATCTAGGCGTGCTGGGCAGCGCGGCGTCCTCGGTGATCGGCAAGGCCAGCTCCGCGGCGCAGGGCGGAACGCGCAACGTGCCGATCCCGCAGACGTTGGCAATTTCCGCCCTGTCAGGAGGCATGGCTGCAGTCGGCGCGCTGAATCAGCACACCGCCATCACCGTCAAGAACAACCGCCGCGAGGGCGAGACAGACATCGGATTGAAGCAGCAAGTATTGCGCGGCGTAATGGGGGGCGCCAACGAAGCGCTGTCCCAACGGCGGGCAACCAAGGCGAGTCGAGCCATCAATGCGCTCGTGCAAAACAGCGATGTGGAAGAGTTCTTGAGTCAAGCCAAAGCGCTCACCCAGCAGTCCGAGGCCTCGTCATCTGCGACTCATGCCACACCCTCGCTGACCCTGCCGGAGGCGGTGGAACAGCTGCGTCCAGGCGTGGCGTCCGCATCGCAGTCGCACGAGGTGATCGTGCAGATCGGAGACGATCGGGCAACGCCGCCTGCCTGATCCGGCGCCCACTATTGCAATGCATCTACTGCGATGCATCAAAAACCACGTAAGCAAACGGGATGGCGCAAGGCCATCCCGTCTTGGATCATCGCGGCATCCGCGTGCGTCGTGCACGCGGGTGTCTCACTCGGTCAAACCGCGATTTTCCAGCAGCGCCTTGACGCTGGGATCCTTGCCGCGGAAGTCGCGATACAACGTGGCCAGATCGACGGTATTGCCACGCGAGAGGATCTTGGCGCGGAAGATGTCGCCGTTCTTGCGGGTCAGGCCGCCGTTGTCCTTGAACCATTCGAACGCATCGTCGTCGAGCACTTCCGACCAGAAGTACGCGTAATAGCCGGCCGAATAACCGCCGCCCCAGATGTGGTCGAAATAGCTGCTGCGGTAGCGCGGCGGCACTTCGGCCAGGTCGACCTTGAAGCGCTTGAGCGCGTCGGCTTCGAACTTGCTCACGTCCTGCAGCGGCGCGTCGGCCGGCTGGGTGTGCCAGGCCAGATCGAGCAGCGCGGCCGACAGGTACTCGGTGGTCGCATAGCCGCTGTTGAAGGTCTTGGCCTTCTTGATCTTTTCCACCAGCTCGGCCGGCATTGCCGCGCCGGTCTGGTAGTGCTTGGCGTAGTTGGCGAAGACCTTGGGATCGGAGGCCCAGTGCTCGTTGAACTGCGAGGGGAACTCGACGAAATCGCGCGAGGTGCTGGTGCCGGCGATCGAGGGGTACTTCACCTTGGAGAACATGCCGTGCAGCGCATGGCCAAACTCATGGAACAGCGTGGTGACGTCGTCGAAGCTCAGCAGCGCCGGCTGGCCGGCCGCCGGCTTGGTGAAGTTGCAGACGTTGTAGACCACCGGCTTGGCGCCGGTGAGACCGTCCTGCTCGACGAACACATCCATCCAGGCACCGCCGGACTTGCTGTCGCGCTTGAAATAGTCGGTATAGAACAGCGCCATCGAGGTGCCGTCGGCATCGAACACTTCATACACCTTCATGTCCGCGTGATAGGTCGGGATGTCGGTGCGCTGCTTGAAGGTGATGCCGTACAGCTGCGTGGCCGCGTAGAAGACGCCGTTCTGCAGCACGTTGTCCAGTTCGAAATACGGCTTGATCTGCACCTCGTCCAGATCGTACTTGGCCTTGCGCACCTGCTCGGCGTAGAAATCCCAATCGGACGCGGCGAGTTTGAAGTCTCCCTTCTGCGCGTCGATGACCTTCTGCATCTCGGCCACTTCGCGGCGCGCCTTGGCGGTGGCCGCCGGCACGGTGTCGGTCAGCAGCTTGAGCGCGGCGTCCGGGGTCTTGGCCATCTGGTCGCCCAGGCTGTAGGCGGCGTAATTGTCGAAGCCGAGCAGCTTGGCCTTCTGTGCGCGCAGCTGCGCCAGACGCTGGATGGTCTGGCGGGTGTCGTTGGCATCGCCCTTTTCCGCGCGTGTTTCCGAGGCCTTGAGCACCTCGGCGCGCAGCTGGCGGTCCTTCAGCGAGGCCAGCACCGGCTGCTGGGTGGTGTTCTGCAAGGTGAGCAGGTACTTGCCATCGAGCTTGCGCGCCTTGGCCGCATCGGCGGCGGCGGCGATATCGCCCTCGCTCAGGCCGTCGAGCCTGGCCTTGTCGTCCACCACCACCGCGCCGGCAGCCGAGGCGGCGACCAGACGGGTGTGGAACTGGGTGGACAGCGTGGTTTCTTCGATATTGAGCTTGCGCAGGCTGGCCTTGTCGGTTTCGGACAGCTGCGCGCCGGCGCGCACGAGTTCTTCGTAATCGCGCTCGAGCAGACGCTTCTGCTCCGGATCCAGGCTCAGCGTGTCGCGCTGGTCGTAGAGGGTTTTGACGCGTGCGAAGAGCTTGGGATCGAGATTGATTTCGTCCTGGTGCGCAGCCAGCTTGGGCGCGATCTCTTCCTGGATCTTCTGGCGGGCGTCGCTGGTATCGGCCTGCACCAGCCCGAAGAAGATGCGCGATACGCGCGAGAGCGTTTCGCCACCACGCTCCATCGCTTCGATGGTGTTGTCGAAGGTGGGCGGTTCGGGGTTGTCGGCGATCTTGCGGATCTCGGCCAACTGCAGGCGCATGCCTTCTTCGAAGGCCGGCAAGTAATCGCTGTCCTTGATCTTGTCGAACGGCGGCGCCTGGAACGGCAGCGTGCTGGGGGTGAGCAGCGGGTTTGGCGCGGCATCGGCGGCCGGGGTGGCGGCGGTCTTCTCGGGCACGGTGGTGGACTCCTTACCGGACGGCTCTTTTCCAGAACAAGCAGCCAGTGCCAGGGTGATGGCAGCGGCCAGAACGACGGTACGCGACATGGCGTGTGATTCCTGAGCGGGTAGAGCAGCCGGTCACGCTAGCGGGTTTGCGGGCCGCTGGCATGTGCCGTTGGATTGGATGGACGGGTTCGGTTGAGGATGTGCGCTACAACGTCTCGTCCTTGAAGATCGCCACGTGCGGGGTGCCATCGGCGCCGATCCAGCCGCGATACATGCCCTCGGTGTTGAACGGGAACGCGGCATTGCCCTGCGCATCCAACGCGATGGCGCCGCCGTCACCACCGGCCTTGGGAATCTCCTGGTCGATCACTGCGTCGGCCGCCTGTTGCAACGACTGGCCGGCGTATTTCATGCGGGCGCAGATGTCGTAGGCGGCCACCGCGCGGATATAGAACTCGCCCCAGCCGGTACCGGACACCGCGCACTGGCTGTTGGCATAGGTGCCGGCGCCGATGATCGGCGCATCGCCGACGCGGCCATAGCGCTTGTTGGTCATGCCGCCGGTGGAAGTGCCGGCGGCCAAGTGTCCTTCGCGATCCAGCGCCAGCGCACCGACAGTGCCGAAGTGCTTGGCGGTTTCCAGATCGAGTTCGGCCTGCGCCTTGCGGTCGCCGGCCTCGGCCTTGAGCGCTTTCTGCAGTTGCTGCCAACGCTTGTCGGTGCGGAAATAGCTCGGGTCGACCAGGGTGACGCCCTGCTCGCGCGCGAACTGTTCGGCGCCGTTGCCGACCAGCATCACGTGTTTTGAGCGGTCCATGACGCTGCGTGCCAGCTGGATCGGGTTCTTGACCGTGTGCACGCCGGCAATCGCGCCGGCCTTGCCGGTGGCGCCGTCCATGATCGCCGCATCCAGTTCGTTCTTGCCGTCATGGGTGAACACCGCACCGCGCCCGGCGTTGAACTGCGGGGCATCCTCCAGCACGGTGATGGTGGCGGCCACTGCATCCACCGCACTGCCACCGCGTTGCAGTACCGCGTGACCGGCACGCAGCGCGCGTTGCATCGCCTCGCGCGCCTGCGCCTGTTCGCCTGCAGACAGGCCGGCTTTCTCCACGCCGGCGCCGCCGTGGATCACCAGCATCGGAGTGGCCGCCAGCGCGGAACCAGTACATAACACTAGCAACAGGCACAACGCACGCGCTGACGAAGCGATCATGATGTTTCCTCTACTGCAATTGATTGAGGTGACCGTCCGTGCCGGGCAGGTAAGCAAATCTGATCGGCGAGTACGGGCTCAGTCGACGCCGGCCAATGCACCATGTCGAATGCATGCACGGCTCGAAATGATGCCTCCCACGATTGGCCAAATACCAGAGTTAGCCGACTCGCGACACGACGTTGTCTTGAGTAAGTGTCAGGCCCTCACAGGTGCATGAGCCGCCCACAGGCTCTCAAATATCTGAGCGCTGATGCAAACTCCATTGAACTCGGATGATTGGTTAACCTCCGCAAGTGGAGGTATTGCCGTGCTGCTCAGTTCGGTCCCAGGGGAGTTCATGTACTGGGTCGCAAAACCGACCTTGCCATCTAGGAAGAACTCAAGTTTGCGGATCTCGCAGCAGTGGTGATCCAGCTCCGACACCAACCGTGTCGGCTCATCGATGTTTTGATGCTTCCACTCAACGTCAATGTATTTCACGTGACCTGACACCTGTTGGCAAGGCGCATGGGCGCCACTAGACGCTCACCTATAAAGTATCGCGATGCTTGCCGCGCCACGGCCGGTACCAGGTGCGGATGGCGGCAATATCGGCGGCCATGTCGGTGCCGGTCCAGAACGGCTCGCCGATGCCCACGGTCTTGCTGGGATAGTCGAAATACACCGGCAGGATCGGCACCTTGGAGTCGGAGGCGATCTTCCAGAAGCCCGCCTTCCAGTTTTCCACGCGCTTGCGGGTGCCCTCGGGGGTGATCACGTACCACATCTGCTCGGAGTTACGGATCAGCCGCACCGCCTGGCCGATGGTGCCCTGTGGCGAGCTGCGGTCCAGCGGGATGGCACCCAGCTTGCGCAGCAGCGGGCCCAGCGGCCACCAGAACAACTGCGCCTTGCCCAGCACGCGCACATCGAAGCCCAGCGCGAACTTGGCCGCAAAGCCGACAAAGCCGTCCCAGTTGGACGAATGCGGGGCAACGATCATCACCAGCTTGGGTTCGTCGGGCAGCCGCCCGAGCAGGCGCCATCCGGTCAGGCGCAAGGCGGTGCGGCCCAGCCAGCGGCCGAAGCGGCCGTGCGCACGCGGCATTCTGGGCGGGGCTGACTGCAGCAGGATGTTGGCCTGTGTTACCGGTGGCAACGACGGGTCGGTGTGACTCACGCTTACTCCCAGTGGGACGCAGAGCGTCCACGCTTGATATGGCTGCGCTCACGCTTGGCATCCAGCCGCCGCAGCTTGGCACCATGACTCGGTTTGGTGGCGACCCGGCGCTTGGGCACCGACAGGCACGCATTGATGATTTCGACCAGCCGCTCGCGCGCATCCTCGCGGTTGCGGTCCTGGGTGCGGAAGCGCTGCGCGTCGATCACCAGCACGCCCTCGGCGGTCATGCGGCGGTCGCGCCGCGACAGCAGCCGCGCGCGCAAGGGTTCGGGCAGCGACGGCGATCCGGCGACGTCGAAACGCAGCTCCACCGCGGTGGAGACCTTGTTGACGTTCTGCCCGCCGGCGCCGCTGGCGCGCACGAAGCGTTCGACGAGTTCGCTGGGCGGAATCGTCAGGCTGGGGGTGATCTGGATCGGGTCGCTGGCCATTGTCCGGCGATTGTATCGGCAGCGGCGTGGACGCGCGCGCGAACGCCGGCTCCCGTATGCTGCGGCCGGTCCCCAGTTTGCAGGATGCTCCGATGACACCACCCCGTTCCGTTGCCACCGTCCGCGCCTTCGCGCGCCGTCTGATCGTGCTGGCCGCGCTGGCACTCACTACGCCCGCCGCGTTCGCGCAGGCGCCCAGCGATGCCGACGTCAACCGATTGCTGGCCGCCTCACGCGCGCAGACCATGCTGGACACGATGCTGCCGCAGATCGAAGCGATGCAGCAGCAGCAATTCGCCCAGCTCACCGCCCAGCGCCAGCTCGACGCCGCCCAACAGGCGCAGCTGCAGCGCATCCAGGAGCGCACCCGCCAGACCGTGCGCAAGGCGCTGTCGTGGTCGGAACTGCGCCCGATGTATGTGGACATCTACAAGCGCTCGTTCTCGCGCGAGGACGTGCTGGCCATGGCCGAGTTCTATGAGAGCTCGGCCGGCCAGAGCCTGCTCGACAAGACCCCGGCACTGACCCAGAACCTGATGGGCGCGATCCAGCAGAAGATGCTGCCGCTATTTGCCGACCTGCAGAAGGATCTGGAGAAGATCGTCAACGAGCCGGCGGCGGCGCAGAAGCCCTGAAGGGCGGGGAGTCGGGAATCGGGATTGGGGAATCGGAACGGCGTGATTCCTGCGACGGTGACGGTGACGGCGACGGATGCTAGGTCGATTGCATTCACGATTCCGGCGGCACCACAGCCGGCGGCACCACAGTTTGCCGCCATGGGAGAAGCCTGCTTTAGCACCTCTCTCGCCGGGAGAGGGGTTGGGGTGAGGGTAATGGGCGAAGCTGCACGTGCATCCAAACTCCACCAGGCTTCGCTCGCATCCTCATCCGCCCCTACGGGGCACCTTCTCCCGAGGGGAGAAGGAACAGTCAAGCCCCTCTCCCGTCGGGAGAGGGGTTGGGGTGAGGGTACGGCTGCCTACAAACGTTGCCGCTCGACGTTGGTGCACTGACAGATCGACGTTGATGCACTGACACATCCATGACCACGCCGCATCACTGCACGTGTGTCGTGCCTTGCAACCCCGCCACGTCCCACCCGAACAACGCACACGCTTTCGCGAACTCCACATCCAGCGGCGCCACCACGCTGAGACGCCGCCCATCGGCCGGATGCGGAAACCCCAAGCGCTCGGCATGCAGCAGCATGCGGTGAATCCCAAGCATGCGAAAACTCCGGTTATGCCGGCCATCCCCGTGACTGGTGTCGCCGATCATGTGATGCGACAGGTGCTTCATGTGCCTTCGAATCTGCCGAAAACGCCCGGTCTGCGGCTGGCAGCGCAGCAGCGCATACCGCGAGGTGGCAAAGCCGGTGGAGGGAATCTCCAGCTCGCCGGTGGCCAGCCGCTGGAAATGGGTCACCGCCGGCTTCTTGACCGGCTTGCCGGGGCCACCGTCCAGATCGTGATCGACGATGAAGCGCTCCTCGGCCGGCCAGCCGCGGCACACCGTCAGATAGTCCTTCTCCAATTCGCCGGCCATCAAGGCCTTGCCCAACGCGCTGGCGCTCTCGCGATCGAACGCAAGCAACAGGCAACCGCTGGTGGCGCGATCGAGCCGGTGCACCAGAAAGATCGGTCGGCCCAGCTGCTCGCGCAGGCGGTCGGCCAGAAAGTCGTCCTCCCCGCGCGCCAGCTTGCTGTCGTGGACCATCAGGCCCGCAGGTTTATTGACGACGGCCAGGACATCGTCCTGGTGGAGAATCTGCAACGGGTCGGTCGATATGCTCACCGGCGGATTATCCGCATCGCTGACACCGCATGCCACTGCGTTGCCGCGCCACGACTCGAGGGCCGCGCTGGTGCCCCGCTGCAGGCACTGCCGAAATGCAGCCGAATGCAGCGGGCCACCTATCGCAATGTGTCAGCGCCGCAGCCAGGCGACCAGCAAAGCGACCGAACCGGCCGTGCCGCTGACCCAGCTCCACACCGGCACCGTGCCCAGATACCAGCCATTCGGATGCAGGCCATACAGCACGGCGGCGACCACCAGCAGGCCGCTGCCCGTGATCGCAGTGACCACGCGCGTCTGCAACTTGCGCAGGCTCACATCCAGCGCGCGCAACTCGGCCGAGCGGATATCGAGCTGATGGCGGCCTTCCACCTGCTGCTTCAACCAGCTGTGTACCAGGCGCGGCATGTCCGGCGCGTGGGTCATGATTTCCGGCAGCCGCTTGCGCAACTCGCCCAGCACGCGGCGCGGGCTGTAACGCTCGCGCAGGATGCGTTCGAGCACCGGCCGCGCCACTGCCCAGATATCCAGCCTGGGGTCGAGCTGGCGGCCCACGCCTTCGATGTTGAGCAAGGTCTTCTGCAACAGGATCAGCTGCGGCTGCAGCGTCAGTTCGTAGCGCTGCGCGACGCGGAACAATTTGATCAGCACTTCGGCCAGCGAAATCTCCGACAACGGCCGGGTGAAGTAGGGCTCGCACACCGAGCGCGCGGCCGCTTCCAGTTCGTCGATGCGCACGTTGTCGGGCATCCAGCCCGCCTCCACGTGCAGCTCGGCCATGCGGCGATAATCCTTGTGGAAGATCGCCATGAAGTTCTCGGCCAGATAGTACTGATCTTCCTGCGAGAGCTGGCCCATGATGCCGAAATCCAGCGCGATGAAACGCGGATTGAGCCGGCGCTCCGGGTCCGAGTCGACCCAGATGTTGCCGGCGTGCGCATCGGCATGAAAGAAATTGTCGCGGAACACCTGCGTGTAGAACACGCGCACGCCCTTGGCCGCCAGCGCCTTGCGGTCGATACCGGCCGCATCGAGCCTGGCGATGTCGTCGGACGGAATGCCGTACACGCGCTCCAGCGTGAGCGCACGCTCGGCGGTGTGCGACCAGATCACCTCGGGCACGTACAGATCGTCCGAGCCTTCCCAGAAGCGGCGCAGCACGCTGGCGTTGGCGCCTTCGCGTTGCAGATCGAGTTCGGCCGACAAGGTGGCTTCGATCTCGGCCACCACTTCGCGCGGGCGGATCTTGTCCGCGCGCGGGTGGGTGCGCTCGACCAGGGTGGCCAGCGAATGCAGCAGCGCGATATCGGCGTCGATCTGCCGCTCGATGTCCGGGCGCAGCACCTTGACCACCACTTCGCGGCGCACGCCGTTGGCATCCGGCGGCAACGTGGCCGCATGCACCTGCGCGATCGAGGCCGAGGCCAGCGGTACGGTGTCGAATGCGGCGAATGCCACGCTCACCGGCAGGCCCAGCGCGCGCTCCACGATCAGCCGCGCAACGTCGCCATCGAACGGTTTGACCCGGTCCTGCAGCAGGGTCAATTCGTCAGCGACGTCGGCCGGAATCAGGTCGCGCCGGGTCGACAGGATCTGCCCGAACTTGACGAAGATCGGCCCCAGTTCCTGCAGCGCCAGGCGCAGGCGCGCACCGCGCGATTGCGCGGCGATCTCGGCGCTGGCACGCGGCACGAACGGCTTGGCCAGGCGCAGCCAACGCTCGGCCGGCGTGCCTTGCAGCAAGACGTCCAGCCGATAGCGCAGGATCACCCGGCCGATGCGGCTGGCCCGCAGCAGCGCCTTCATGTCGCACCTCCGGCAGCACGCAGACGGGTGACGCGTGCGGCCAGACGTTCGACGTCGTCGCGCAGTTCGTCGACATCGTCGTGGAAGGCTTCGAGTTCGGCGCGTGGCACCACATCGCGCGATTCTTCGGTGACGAATTCGGCCGCGCTATGCGCCAGATCCACTGCACTGCGGCGCGCCTGCTGCAGCGCTGCACGCACCGCGCCGGCGATCTGCACGCCCAGGATGTCGCCGAACACCGCCACGAACGGCAGTTGCCAATCCGGATCGAACCGCCCTGCCAGTTGTTGCAGCTGGCGCGCCAGTTCGGCATCGCCGGAGACCTTGAGCCGGCCCGCCGGGGCGCCGCTACGGCGCGCATTGGCCAGAAACGGCAGCTGGCCGAGCAGGCCGGCCAGGGTGCTGCGCACGGCGAGGTCTGGCTCCTGCGTTTGGTCCACCGGGCCGACCAGCAGCCGGCGCTCGTGCACGCGGATCTGCAGCGCCAAGGCAGGCGCGTCCAGGGTCAGCGCGATGCGCTGGCCTTCCAGCGGCAACAGGGCATCGCGGGTATCCGGGTCCAGCGCCAGCGCGCGATTGAGCGCGGCTTGCAGGGCCTGGCCGGCGAGCGGCTTGAGTGAGTTGAGCAGTGATCCGGGCATGGGCCCATTCTACCGTCCCCGCATGTCGCAACTGCTGGATGGTGAGCTGGCGAGTGCATGCCGGAGGCGGACGCGGCGGTCATGACAGCTCGCCTTGGTGGCAAGGCCGCTTGCATCGGTCATGGAGGACTTCCTTCAGCGCGCCGGCCGCGGGCATGCTGGCGACCTCATTGAACAGGTGGCAGGAGCAGGCGATGCGCAAGATCCGGGTCGGTCTCATCTTCGGCGGCAAATCGGCCGAGCACGAGGTCTCGCTGCAATCGGCGCGCAACATTCTGGATGCGCTGGATCCGCAGCGCTTCGAGCCGGTGCTGATCGGCATCGACAAGCAGGGCCAGTGGCACGTCAACGACCCCGACAGTTTCCTGCTCAATGCCGACGACCCGGCGCGCATCGCCTTGCATCGCAGCGGTCGCGGCGTGGCGCTGCTGCCGGGTGCGCACCAGCAGCAATTGCGTCCGACCCAGCCGGAGCAGGCGCTGGCGCAGATCGATGTGGTGTTTCCGATCGTGCACGGCACGCTGGGCGAAGACGGCTCGCTGCAAGGGTTGTTGCGCATGGCCAATCTGCCCTTCGTCGGCTCCGGCGTGCTCGGCTCGGCAGTGGCGATGGACAAAGACATGGCAAAACGTGTGCTGCGCGATGCCGGGCTGGAGGTGGCGCCATTCGTGTGTTTCAACCGCCACACCGCCGCACACGCCGACGTGCATACGTTGGTTGCGCAGTTCGGTTTGCCGTTGTTCGTCAAACCGGCCAATCAAGGCTCGTCGGTCGGCGTCAGCCAGGTGCGCAGTGCTGATGCGTTTTCAGATGCGCTCGCGTTGGCACTGGCATACGACCACAAGGTGCTGGTGGAAGCAGCAATTACCGGGCGGGAGATCGAATGCGCCGTACTGGGCAATGCCACGCCGCAGGCCAGCGTATGCGGTGAAGTGGTGGTGCACGACGCGTTTTACTCTTACCAGACCAAGTACATCAGCGAACACGGCGCCGAGATCGTGATTCCGGCCGACATCGATGCGCAGACGCAGCAGCGCATCCAGCAGATCGCGGTGCAGGCGTATCAGGCGCTGGACTGCGCCGGCATGGCACGTGTGGACGTGTTTCTCTGCGCAGATGACCGCATCGTGATCAACGAGGTCAACACGCTGCCGGGTTTCACCCGGATCAGCATGTATCCCAAGCTATGGCAGGCAAGCGGGCTGGACTATCGGCGTTTGATCACACAGTTGATCGAGCTGGCGTTGCAACGGCACGCTGACGATCAACTGCTGCGTAGTGCGGTGGAACCGCGCTGATGAGTCCATCGCAGGTGCGCGAGGTGCAGTTGCACGATCATCCGGCACTGCTTGCACTCGACAACGCGCATGGCACCGAATTGTCGTTCGGCCAGCACGTGCAATATCTCGAAAAACTGCTTTAAAACAGCCACAACGCAACTGTAGAGCCCTCATGACGCAGATGGCCCGCCTCCTTGCGGAAGCGGGCCATCTTCGCGTCAATCGGCAGCGCCGCTGCCGTGACGTATCGCAGCTAAGTGGTTAAACCTTGCCGCGACGGAACATCGAGATCACTGCCAGGATCAGGAACACCACAAACAGGATCCAGGCGATGTTGGTCGCCGCACCGGCGATACCACTGAAGCCCAGCACAGCGGCGATGATGGCGATGACGAAGAAGATGATGGCGTAATGCAGCATGGCAAGGATTCCAGAAGTTGTCGTGCCGAATCGGCGCAGACGTATCCTGAAGATATGGCGGTCTTTACCGGGTGATGGCAATGTCGTTGGAAGATGAGGATCGCAGCCGTTGTAGGCCTTCTTCGATGCTGATACTAGGTATATAACCAAAGTCGCGGCGCGCCGGTTCCATGCTGTACCAATGCGGCGTGCACAATTGTTCCACCAGAAAACGCGTCAACGGCACTTCGCCTGGCAGACGCAACAGTGGCCACAGGGTCTCGCACACCGCACCGATTCTGTAGGCGGTCTTGAACGACAGCGAACGCGTTACAGCCGGTGCATCCACCGCGGCCAGCAAGCGATTGAGCAACTCGCGCATCGGCAAGGGCTCGCCATTGGAAATGAAGTACGCCTTGCCTGCGCAGGCAGCCCCGTGTGCAAGGTGCTCGAACGCATCGAAGTGCGCTTGTGCGGCGTTGTCGATGTAGGTGCTGTCCACCAGGTTGCTGCCGTCGCCGACCATGCGCAGTCGCCCGGCACGCGCCCGTGCTGCCAGGCGCGGCAGCAGGTGATTGTCGCCCGGCCCCCAGATCAGACGCGGACGCAAGGCCACCGTCGCCAGCTGCGCATCGTTGGCCGCCAGCACCGCGCGCTCGGCGATCGCCTTGGTGGCCGCATACGCTGCGCGCAGGTCTTCGCCGTAGGGCACTTCGTCGGCGCCCAGACCTTCCACCGGATTGGTGGCGCGATGGGTGACGCTAGGTGTGGAGGTGTAGATCAGGCGCGGCACGCCATTGGCGCGACACGCGTCGATCACGTTCTGCGTACCGACCACATTGGCCTGGTGATAGCTGTCGTAGCTGCCCCACGCACCGGCCTTGGCCGCATTGTGGAAGACCGCATCGATACCGGCAAAAGCGTGCCGCACCGCTTGCGGGTCGGCCAGGTCGCCACGGATCTGGCCCACACCCAAGGTCTGCAGAATCGGGTAATCGCCGCGCTGGAAACTCACCACCTCATGCCCACGCGCGCGCAGGCCGCGGCACAACGCCTGGCCGAGAAAGCCACCACCACCGGTCACCAGCACCTTCATTGCGCCACATCCATTGTTCCTGCAGGGCGCACACAATAGCCGGCCCGGACCGTTATCGCGATGCGACGCGCACAGGCAAGCGCCTGCGGCTTTCGCAAGCCATTGATCGCAAAGAGCTTCATAAATCTTCATCGAGACATCAGGTAGTTCATTCGCACTGCTGGCGTCATGCCCGGACCCTGGATCGCTGGAGTCACCATGACCCGCCTGTCGCTGCTGTTGTCCGCCCTGCTCGTCATCTTCCCGCTGCATGCCGCCCCGCCTAGTGCATCTCCAAGAGCCACCTCTGCAAAAGCCGCCACTCCAGGAATTGCCACACCAGGTCCATCGGTTGCCGCATCACCGGCGGTGCCTCCAGCGGCCACCACGCCGCCTGCCCTGGATGACGGCTGGCCGGTCGCCAGGGCTGCCGCCAGCGGCTGGAACCTGCCCGTGCTGACGCAGATGGAACAGGCACTGGCTGCCGATCTGGCCCCGGCCACCACCAGCGTGCTGATCGTGCGCGATGGCGTATTGATCTACGAACACTACCTAGGCGATGCCGATCGCCAGACCTTGCACGACACCCGCTCGTTGACCAAGAGCGTCACCGGGCTGCTGGTCGGTGCGGCGATCGCGCGCAAGTTGATCCCCAACGCGCAAGCCAAGGTCTACGACTACTTCGGCGATCGCCAATGGCAGCATCCCGATCCGCGCAAGCGCGACATCACCATCGAAGACCTGCTCACGATGAGCTCGCAACTGGAATGCAACGACGACAACGCCTTCTCCGCCGGCAACGAAGAGCGCATGTACGTCAGTGCGGACTGGACGCAGTTCGCCCTGAATCTGCCGATCCGTGGCTACGCGCCATGGATGCAGCGGCCCGCCCAAAGCCCGCACGGCCGCGCGTTTTCGTATTGCACCGCAGGCTCCTTCCTGCTCGGTGCGGTGCTGGAAAAAGCCAGCGGACAGCGGCTGCAGGCGTTCTCCGCACAGGTGCTCGAAAAGCCGCTCGGAATCGATCAGGCGCAGTGGAATGTGTCGTCCGAAGGGGTGGGCATGGGCGGTGGCGGCACCCGTTACCGTAGCCGCGACCTGGCCAAATTCGGCCAGTTGCTGCTTGCACAGGGACGTTGGCAAGGCCGCCAGGTGATTGCCGCCAACTGGATACGCGCGATGACCAGCGTGCATGCGCAGGCACGCGACGATGCCGATTATGGCTACCAACTCTGGCACTTCCTGTTTCCAGTGCGCGGCGTGCAACGCGACACCTGGGCGATGTCAGGCAATGGCGGCAACTACGTCTTCGTCGTGCCCGAGGAGCGCTTGGTGGTAGTGCTCACGCGCAGCGCCTACAACACCCGGCAGATGCACCAGCAATCACATCGGTTGCTGACCGACTATGTGCTCAAGGCGCTGCCTGAGAGTAACCAAGCGCGCTGACAAACCATCTCTATCGCTGTATCGATTGCGGCAGCGTGTTGACCGCACTAGACTGCGTTGCCGAGTGGAGTGATGTCGGGAACGGCAGTGACATTGCAGACCGAAAGGAGCCGATCAGACCGCACGCATCTGAAGGCCGCGCTGCATGCGCTGCTCGCAACCATGCACACCGACCATCTCGGCTGGTCCTTGCCCGCCCACCGTCGCGGGACCTTACGCGGCATGGATGCCGCGTAAGAGCCTACACGGACGTACTTGCGGCGTGTCCCGCGATGGTGGGCGGGCAAGGACCCTGCAACGAAGCCGCAGATCATGCGCTCTACACCCGACGCACCCGCACCGTTCGATATCTCTCAAGGCAAACGAGATCCTGAGCTTCAGCGGCGCTTGAATGTTCCAAGCCAAGCCGGTCGAGGGCGCGATGCCCTCACCGCTTGCAGGACACGCCGTGAATCCATCCGTGGAGGCTCGGTGGCGGCATCCATGCCGCCACACGGTCCCGCAAGCGGTGAGGACATCGCACCTGCCGACGTGGTCGTGTGCTGATAGAAACCACAGAGCAGGCCGCGCCCGGCTAGCAGTGTGTGTAGTAATTTTCCGACGTGGCTTACCGCACGACTACGCAATGAGCAGCGAGCGCAGTTGTTCTATGCGGCATACAGCGCATGCATTGCGATTTGAGCATGAAGCGCACCCAAACAAATCGATGCGGTGTCTTAGCCCCGGTCGGACATGGCATCTGCCGGCAACAGATGACGAGCACGCAGTTGCCCACGCTGGGCAGCAAGATCGGCATCGATATGTGTCAGCAACGCAGTAAACTCCGGCAAAGCACGCAGCGGCTGCAGCAGCGGCGACTGACGTAGATAGCCGGCGTTGTGGTAGCCGGCGGCTTCGGCATGCTGCAGGGCGCGCATTGCCGAGTCCGGCGCATGCGCACACAGCAGCAGAACCGCCGCATCGACTGCATCGAACGGGTCGCCGCCACGCTCCACGCTGACCAACAAATCCTGCGCGCGCGCATGCAGCGTCGCGACTGCCGGTGGCGGCTGCGCCTGCAGCGTCCACGCCACCATCTGCGCGAAGCTGCCCTGTGGTCGAAGCTGCACTGCACGCAGCGCCGCTGCGCGCGCAAGCGCCTTGTCACCACGCAGCCACGCAAGCTCGGCCTGTAGCAACGACAGCCCTGCGTACTCGGTGCCGCGGCTCTGCGCCTCGTTCAACGCTGTCTGCGCTTCGGCCGCGCGGCCGTGTTCGAACAGGAACGTAGGCCAGGCCAGATTGGAGAACGGATCGTCCGGGTACAGCTGAAAATTCTTTCGGTAGCGCGCCTCGGCTGCACTCGCATAGCCGAGCAGACTCAGATTGCTGGCGATCTGGATCGGCAAAAATCGCACGCGCGTCGGGTCGCGCACCGCCAGGTTGGCCGACAGCGCCTGCACCAATTTTCCCTGGCGCTCGTATAGATACGCAGCCGAGCCGCGCACCGCGTCGGCACCGGGATCCAGCTGCAACGCCTGCTCGTAGGCAGCCAAGGCATCGCCATTGCGACCCTGGCAATCCAGCGCATAACCACGCGTGGCGTACGCTGCCGCAAGGCCCGGTTGCACGACCACAACAGCATCGGCCAGCCGCAAGGCCTGCAGCGCAAACGCTGCATCCCCGTCGTACTGGCACACGCGCGCACTGTAGGCGCGGCTGAGGCCGAGCTGCGCCTGTCGATCGTCCGGCGCTTCCCGCAGGCGTTGACGATACAAGCCGATGGCGCGTTCGTTGTCGTCGCGCTGGCCGATGCCGGCGTAGTAATCGGCACGCTGCAACAATGCAGCTTGCGCTGGTGGCGCATCACGCGTTTGCAGCCACCAGATCACGCCCGCGCCGATGCAGACCAACGCCACGATGCAGGCAGCAATCCAGACTCCACGTCGCCGCAGCGCGTCTGCGGGCGATGCTTGTTCGAGCTGTACCGGCACGCAGAGTTGATAACCCTGCCCGCGTACCGAGCGCAGGTAACGCGGTTGCCGCGAGTCGTCGCCCAAGGCCTGCCGCAACAGGCGCACACGCTGGGTGACGGTTTCTTCGTTGACCAGCGCCGGTGCCCACACGTTCTGGATCAACTCGTCGAAATCGACTACCCGCTGCCCCTGCTGCAGCAAATAGTGCAGCAGGCGGAAACTCAGCCCGCCAACCTCGAGCGCAACATCGTCGCGCTCCACGCGCTGACGCGCCACATCGATGCGCAGGTCAGCCAGACGATAACGCGCGCGCATCGTTGGGCTCAGTGCGACTGCTGCGCCGCCCAGACCGCCAGCTTTTCGCGACCGATCTTGGCGTTGTGGCGGATGTCCACCGGAAACCCGGAATGGCGCAGAAACCGCGCGATTCCTGCAGTGTGCGGGTGCGCAGCGCCCAACGCACGCAATGCGGTTTCCACTTGCGCAAACGCCGATGCCGAAACATCCGGCTGCAATTCCACGCACAGCACCGGTTGCTGCTGTCCGGCTGCGCCCACCCCGACCAAGGCGGTGCGCCGCACCTGCGGATGCACGTTGAACACCGGTTCCACCTGCTCGGTGTAGAGCGGGCCCGTTACAGTTTCTACGCGATGGGTCTTGCGGCCGCAGAACCACAAGCGCCCTTCCGCATCGAAATACCCCACATCGCCCATGCGATGCACGATGCGCTCGCTGCCATCACTGCTGCGCTCACGGATCTTGGCGATGCGCGTGGCCGCGTCGCGGTTGAAGTAGGTATCGGTGGTGGTGGGACCGGCAACGGTGATCTCGCCGACCTCGCCCACCGCCAACACGCGCACGCCGCTCCACTCGGGAATGGCTGCATCGTCGATGGCGATGATGCGCACTTCATTGGGCGCTACCACGTGGCCCACGCAGGTGCCGGCGCCTGCCTCGGTGGCTGCGCGGGTGGCGTCCAGGGTGCGGCCTTCGATCGCTGCCACCGGCAGACATTCGGTGGCGCCGTACGGCGTCCAGAATTGCGCCTCTGCCGGCAGCAGCGCACGGATCTTGGCCACCACATCCGGCGGTACCGGCGCACCGGCCGAGGTGGCCAGGCGCACGTTGGGCAGTGGCTGGCCATGGTCCGCCAGCACGCGCATCAATGCTGGCGAGCCGAACAACTGCGTTACCCCGAAGCGGTTGATCGCATCGTGCAACTTGCGCGGATCGGCGGTGGCCGGGCGGGTCGGATCCATATCCGGAATCACCGAGGTCAGCCCCAATGCCGGATCGAACAAGGCAAACGGCGGGAACGTCGGCAGATCCACACCACCGGGCTGCATGTCGAATGCATTACGCAGCAACTCGATCTGCCCGACGAAATGCCGGTGTCGATACACCACGCCCTTCGGCACCCCGGTGGAGCCGCTGGTGAACAGAATGGCGGCCACATCGTCCGGCGCGGTGGCGGCCAATTGACTGCCGGCGTTGGCGCCATCGCGCTCCACACGCGCCAGCGTCACCCCGCCCCAGCCGTAGCGGCCACCGACGGTGACGATCTGCTTGGCAGAGCGCGCCCAACGCAACAGACGACGCGCCAGCTGCGCCAGCGGAATACCGATAAACGCCTGCGGCTGCGCTTCGTCCAGGCATTGCTTGAGCGCGCGCTTGTCGATGCCCGGATCCACCAGTACCGGCACCGCACCGGCCTTGAACAACGCAAACATCAACAAGAAGAATTCCGGCGACGGCCGCACCATCACCACCGCGCGCGCGCCACGTCCGATGCCATGCAATGCCAGCCCGGCGGCGATCGCATCGCTGCGCGCGTCCAGCTCGGCATAGCTCAACGTCACATCGTAGGCAGCAAATCCGTTGGCGGCGCGACGGCCCGGGCAGCGGATGGCGATCTGCTCGGGGCGCTCGCGCGCGAGTTCCGGCAGGGTGGCGGCGATATTGCAGAGAAGAGTTGTCATTGGCGCATTATCACCCATGCGCCGACGGTGCCGGCCGCTTGGATCACGCGCAACGTCGCAGATGTAACCTGCGCCCGGCGAAGGCGCATTTAAAAAAATGCGCGCGAACGATTCACCCTGATCTCCAGTGATCGTCTTAACGGCGAAAAACCATGCTCCGCCAACCCAGCGCGGTGTCGCCAGCGCCCCGCATACGACCTGCTCGCTTCATCGCGCGTCGCTCCTAGGCGCGCACGCGCATGAATCGCTAACGGGCCGGCGCAGCCTGCCACTTGTATCGTGGCGTGGTTCGGTCAGAATGCCGCGCTCTCCACGTTGTTTCGCCGCGCAAGGCCCGGCATTCCATGGCACATCCCTGCCTCACCTGCGGCGCTTGCTGCGCCTACTTCCGCGTCAGTTTCCACTGGAGCGAAGCCGACCCCGCATTGGGCGGCAGGGTGCCGATCGAGCTGACCGAGTCATTGCGCACGCACGAGCGCGTCATGCGCGGCACCTCGCAATCGCAGCCGCGCTGCATCGCACTGGACGCGGACATCGGTCGCTACAGCCGCTGCAGCATCCACGACCGCCGCCCCTCCTCCTGCGCCGCCGTGCCGGCCTCGCTGGAGTTTGGTGAGCGTAGCGCGCAGTGCGACAAGTCGCGATTGGCGCACGGCCTGCACGCGCTCACCGAAACCGACTGGCTCGACGTGGACGACGCACAGCGCAATCCGCTGCCGCCGCTGTAACGGCTGATCGCAGCGAGTAAGTGCGGCGTCCACGCGCAGCGACCCACAGAACGACTGGGTGGCCGATTCTCTCCACTTGTCCATCCGCTTTTTGCGCGCAGCTTGCACCGCGCCTGCTGCGCGCCTGCATGAGTAAACCAGCGGCGCTTACAGTGGATTGCGCTCCAGAAACGCACGGATCGCCGGCACCAGCACTTCGTGCTTGTCTTCCAGCACGTAGTGATTGGCATCGTCGAACGCGGTGACTTCGGCATTCGGCAATGCCTGACGGAAGCCGGCCAGGAAATGCTTGTCGAAGCAGATATCGCGCAGCCCCCAAGCGATGAAAGCCGGGCGGTCGGCAAACGAGGGCAATGCCTGCGCCGAGCGTTCCAGCAGCGACCACGCCTGGTCGGCGGGCGACAGCGGAATGTCCTGCATGAAGCGAATGGTGGAGATGCGGTTGCGCCAGTTGTTGTATGGCGCCACATACGCGCGACGCACGGCGGCCGGCATCCGCCGCGATACGCCAAACCACGAAGCGCCGGACGAAAACGCATTGAACGTACGGATAAACCACTCGCCCGGCCGCCAATGCCGGCCCATCGCGATCTGCCACGGCATCGGTTTCTCCGGCGGCAACGGGAATGCAGCGGTGTTGGTGATCACCAGCCGCTTGACCTGCGCGTGATGCGACAACGCCCAGCCGAATCCGATCATGCCGCCCCAATCGTGCACCGCCAGCGTGATCGGCCCGCTGATATCCAGATGCCGCAACAGCGTGTCCAGATCGTCCACGCGCGACTGCAGCGTGTACGCGTAACGCGGCTGCGCGTCGGGCGCATCGTCCGGCTTGTCGGACAGCCCCATGCCGATATGGTCGGGCACGATGCAGCGGTAACGATCCGACAGGCCACTCACCAGGTTCCGCCACAGATAACTCCACGACGGATTGCCGTGCAGCATCACGACGACTTCGCCATCGCGCGGACCTTCGTCCAGATACGACATCGCAATGCCGGGACGCACCTCAAGGCGCTTGGGAGTGAAGGGATAGCCGGGGTAGGTCATGTAAATCGCATCCGATCCAGATCAAAGGAGCCTGCGCGTTGCAGGCGTCCACCCAGCTCGCGCAGATAGAAGAAATCACGCTCGCCGCGTTTACGGCCGACCATGAAAACGGCACCATACTCGCGATGGATCGCCGCACTCTTGTCCACTTCGCTGGGCTTGCCCCACAAGTGCTCGCCCTTCACCTCCAGCAGCGCAATACCTGGAGCGGAGCGTTCTGCGACAGACACCACGAAATCAGGGTAGAAGCCGTCCCCCTCATCCCAGCGATAGAGACCGATGCCTGATTTGGGTTGATTGCGATGCCACCACCGCACTTGGGTACTGGCATCCAGGCGCTCCGCAATGGCTAGCTCATCCTGGTTCAAACCAGCTGGAAAGACGCCATAAAGCCCGCGATTGGCGGAGCGCAGCGGTTGATCGCTGAACAACTCGGCCGGCAGTAGCACATCGACATCGAGCACTTGGCCCTGACGCAGGCTTTTGAATGCCTCTCGCAACAGCCGAGGGCGTCTAACCAGCAAGAGGTCCAACTGGCGCATTTGCAGCTCTTCGTCTTCAGGCACTTCCGCGCCTGACGCTTCGATCGCGCGAACGAAACGCTCCAATAGTCTGCGGTATAGCTCGCGGTCGTTGGCTTCTACGAGCCGCAATCGGATCTGTTCGGCTTTTTCGGCGACAGCTTGCGGCGAAAGATTGGCCCAAAGGTCGCTTCCATCTTCTGCGACCCGATGACCAGCAAACAGGTCTGTGTCCAATCGCTGGACCTGCACCTTCCCACGTAGGCGATCGGCCAGCACTTCCGGTGAGAAATCGACGTGCGCAGCCAGGCCTGCCTCGAAATCAGCTGACACCGGCGGTAGCTGCTCTCCACGCAAGCGATCCGGAGCATCGGGACGACGCGGATACCGATACATGCTCTCCCGAGCCAACACAAATGCACCAGCAACACTTGTGGCCCGATCAGGCCAAGCCCCCTCGCCTCCAAACATTTCCAGCGCGGCTTGGGTCGCATTCGCCATCCCAGCGAACGGGGTCCCTGCCAGGGTATCAGCCACCGTACTAGTAGTGCCCGCCGAGGAGACAGCATCTCTCTCGGCTTCGGCGTCCAACACGTGCACCCCTGCGCGCGATACCAGCAGGCTCAGAGGCTCTCCGCTGCGCACGACCTGCAGCGAGGCACCATCGCCGATCATGGTGACAACCGTCTGCGTCCCCAGTTCGGGCGCTTGCGTTGTGAGTGTGTTGATCTGGGCGCCGGCTAGCAGCAAACCTTCTTGCGACTCGGAATTGGCAAGAAATACATATCCGTGATCCAGAACGGGCATCACATCCGTCTGCGACTGTAGCAGCGCATGGCGGCGCATGATGCGGCCGATCACTTGCACACCGAAACTCGGGTCGCGCGCACCGCGCAATGCCGCCAGGGTGAACGCACGTGGCGCATCGAACCCCAGCGCTACGGCCATCTTGAAGATCAGCACTTCCACCGTCGGATCCTGCGCCAACGACAGTAGATCCGGATCAGGTTCTGCGGCGGTATGTACACGCACGGCGGTCGCATCGAATCCCAGCTGCTCCACCAGATACGTCCGCGCCGCCTCCTGCGCAACCTTGCCATCGGGCACCTGCACCAGCATCAATGGCGTCAGTGGAATATCCGCATCTGCCAAGTTCTTGCGAATGGTGCGATGCATCTGTGTGCACTCGCGCAACGCAAGATGTTCAAAATCCACCAATTGCGCGGTATCGCCATCGCGGGCGATGAAACGCACCATCCGCACACCGCGCTTGAGCAAGCCGGCATCGACTGCATCGGCACGGCTAACCGAGGCCCAGTCCGCAGGCTCTCCGACGAAATAGCCGGTCGCGCGCTCGAAGGCCTTCATGTCAGCATCGCGTGGCGTGGCGGTCATCAGCAGTGCGTAATCGGGCTTCAGCACGTCGCAGAAGAACGCCCGTGCCTGGGTGTCACGCTGAAATCCGTGATGCGCCTCGTCCACCACGCAGCCGATACGCAAGCCTTGCTCGCGCGCCATTACGATCACGTCATCGATCGACATGCCGGCATCGCCGCGCTGGCGCGCGCGCCGACTCTCGGCCTTGCGTGCCGCCAACGACGCCCAGGTGACCACGAACACGCCGCCGCCGCGCACGGCATCCACCTGCCGGTCCGCATCCAGATCCAGCATTGCCAGCTCTGGCGCTTGATGAGTCAGGACTTTGCGCGATTGCTCGACCAGGCCGGTGAAGGGCGCGAACCAGAACCACAACACCCGTTCCTCGACCGACACGCGGCGCATCACCTCGATCGCCATGCGCGTCTTGCCAGCGCCAGTCGGTGCCTGCAATACGATGGCAGCGTCCTTGCGACGCGCCTCATCAATGCGGTCCGGTGCGGCGGCGGCGATCTGTCGATACAGCGCACGCACCTCACCAAACTGGGCGACGATGCCGTCGCAGATGACGGTTTGGAACTCTTTCAGTGGCATAGGCATATCAACGTCCGAAGCGTTCGCGCAGGTGGTGCGGCAAGGGCAGCAGAGACAAGTCGGCCGCTGTCTCTCCCAGCAATCCGTTCAGCCGTTCCGTCGACCAGGTATAGACGACAGCGACTGCCGCTGTGCGGGTCCGCAGCCACTCACGTAACTGCTCTACATGTGCGGCCTGGAAATCCGCCAGATAGGCCAGTTCGTCATCGCTGGCAAAACCGCCGCCAGGCCAGTGGGACAACGGTCGGCTATGCAATAGTTGGAGCGCGTGCCAAACCTCCGCGTGGTCCAGCTTCAGCGCCAACCGATGCTTCGGGATACGACGGGTACGCAAGTAGGCGAAGCCGCCGCCCAGGCCCTCAACTGGTTGACCCTTGGTATTGGTGTGGCCACCCAGCACACGGCGTACGCGCTCGGCGCAAACATCGCGGCAGAGGTTCTTGTCAGGCGTATCCTCAGTGGCTTCCGTGCTGCTGACTAGGATGAACTTGCGTTTCCCGCCATCTTCAGAATTTAGCTTGGCAACTGCCTGAGCAAATGTGCCCGAGCCTGCAAAGAAATCAAGGACAGTGTCACCCGGCTTGCTGGCGATGCTTAGTATTCGCTCCATCAATTGGATAGGCTTAGGGGTAGAGAAAACATCATTTGTAGAATTAAAATTGAGGACATCAAGTAGCTGCTTCTTTGCATCTTGCGTGTGACCGACTTCGCCGTAAGTCCAAAGTGTTTGTGGAACCGTGCCTTGCTGGACATCTGCTAGAAACCGCTTGAGTCGAGGCATATTATCGCCACTTTTGCCCCACCAAATACGATTGTCCGCATCCAGTTCTTTAAACCTTTCTTCGGAGAAACGCCAATACGTTCCTGCAGGCGGGCCTGCGATGACTCGGCCAGTTGGGCCGACAATCGAATAGATTCCCTTGGAATAGTAATTTCTAGCTGAAAGATCTCCCGAAGTCCAAAGGCCGCGAGGATCATCATCAGGATTTTTATAAGCGCGATCTTGAGCAGCCGTTCTTGCAAGCAAGTTAGGTCGCCATTTATTTTTGTCACGCCCGTAAATAATTACGTATTCGTGATCGTCAGAGAAATGTTGTGCTGTCCCTTTTGGAGAAAAGACTTTTTGCCAAATAACATTGGCAATAAAATTTTTCTCTCCAAATATACGGTCCATCAACATTCCAAGTCGAAACACTTCATTGTCATCAATACTTACAAAAATAACTCCATCATCAGCCAACAACTCTTTAGCCAGCTGCAGGCGCCGATACATGAACTCCAGCCATAGCGAATGACGGAACCGGTGAGTCTTGTCGACGAAGCGATCGTTGTAGACGAAGTCCTTATTACCGGTGTTGTAAGGCGGGTCGATATAAATGCAGCGGATCGCGCCTCTATGAGTCATCCGCAGTGCACGCAGCGCGTCGTAGTTGTCACCTTCGATGATCAGGTTGTCCCACGGCGCCTCGCCATGGCTCAGGCCGGCATCTAATGACAACGCGACAAAATCGTCGTTGAGTGCCTGGTCGGCCTCGATCTCGTCGCGCTCCCATACCAAACCCAGCTGGCGCTCGGCATCGCGCCGCTGCAATAGGCCGATCAAGGTTTGACGATCGAGATGGTCGTATTTTTTAGTCATGTGTTCGGTTCCACGTTCCGCGCAGGCATGCGGTATGCGGGTAACTGGTTGTCGTCATTTGAAAGCAAGCGAAGGAACGCCGGATGTAGGAATAATTTCTCCTTGCCCTGCCGCTGGTCGTGCAGCACGCCAATATCCGCAAGCTCTTTTAGATGCCGTGCGGCGGTCTGGCGCGTGACCCCCACCATGTCGACGACATTCTGGATACGGCAGTAAGGCTGGTTGAAAATCACGTCCACCAACTCCCGGCTATATGCCTTGGGAGCGTGATCACGAATGTAGTCGCGGGCCTGCGCCTCCAGTCCTCGAATCGCCTGGATCTTCGCCGTCGTCCATGCAGCGGTTTCGGCAACGGCAGCCAGCATGTAGTGAATCCATTCGGCCCAATGCCCATGCCGCGTCACATCCAGTAGCAGGCGGTAGTAGTCGCTGCGGTGGCGGATGATGTAACGGGACAGATAGAGCACTGGCAGATCAAGCAGGCCCTGCTCAATGAGTATCAGTAAGTTCAGTACCCGCCCGGTGCGGCCGTTGCCATCGGTGAACGGGTGGATCGCTTCGAATTGATAGTGCGCGACAGCCATGCGAATCAATGGATCGACGTCGGTGTTTTCATGGATGAAGCGTTCCCAGTTGGCTAGTTTATCGCGCAGCAGCGTCTCACCAACCGGCGGCGTGTAGATGACCTGCTGGGTTTGGTCGTTGGCCAGAGCAGTCCCGGGTACGCGACGGATCTGCATTTGCACCGCCTTGATACGGCTGCAGACGACAACAGAGGTGTCCGTACACAAAGGCCGCTGCTGTAGCGACTGAAATCCTTCGTAGAGCGCACTGCGGTAACGCAATGCTTCCTTAGTGGCAGGCTTTTGTGCCTTGTCCTGATCTTCGGCGTAGCGGAACAGTTCGTCCGTCGTCGTCACGATGTTCTCGATCTCAGAACTGGCCTGAGCCTCAAGCATCGGAATCGTATTGATCAGCACCGTAGGATTTGGCAGCAACGCTGTTGCCTGTTTCAGTTCGGCCAATGCAGTTCGCGCATTGATGCAAGCCTTGAGCAGACTCCGCGTTTCGATATCTCCCGCTGGTGGAAGCAGCGGGAGATCGTTGTAGGGGAGCTCAGCGATGAACTTCGACACGCTATCCATGCCTGCCTCATCATGTTCTTAGAACGAACATGATGAGGGAACGTGTACTAAAAATCCATTTTTTTTAACACGTCACGTGGTGCAACTCACCAAACCACTTCCGCCATCGAGCAATTCAGCCCCGAGCCAATGCCCATCAGCGCGATCCGGTCGCCCTTCTTCAGGCGGCCCAGTTCCTTGAGCTTGCTGAGCACGATCGGCACCGAGGCCGGGCCGATATTGCCGTGCTCGCCGAAGATGGTCATGACCTTGGCCGGGTCGATGCCGAACGACTTCACGAACGAGGCGGTGTGCGGGCGGCTGACCTGGTGGATGACGAACTGGTCCAGCTCGTCCACCGCCCAGCCCATCGCCTGCTTGGCGGCCAGGAAGGTCTTCTGCGCCAGCTTGATGCCTTCGATCAGCAGCAGCCGGGTGTCGGTGACCATGCGGTCCAGGTTGCCCCGGCACAGCTTGTTCCACTCGGTGGCCGAGCGGGTCACGCCCCCCTTGTAGCGCGGCGCGTCGGGCACCAGCTCGGTGCGCGCCATGACCATGGCCGCCGCACCGCAGCCCAGGGTCAGCGCGGCGAGTTCGTTGCGGAACTCCTCCTCGGTGACGTCCGGCGAGGTCATGCGCTCCAGCGTCTTTTCGTAGACCAGGTTGGCGGTCTCGCCGTCCACGACCAGCGCGTAGTCGATCTCGCCACGCTCCAGCATGCGGGCGGCGATGTCCATGCCGTTGATGAAGGCAAGGCAGGCGTTGGCGACGTCGAAGGTCACGCAGTGGTCGCCGACCCTCAGGTTGCCGGACACGATGGAGGCCGTGGACGGCTCCAGGTAGTCGCGGCTCACCGAGGTGTTGACCAGCAGGCCGATCTTCTCGATGCCGATCCCGGCGTCGAGCAGTGCCTTGCGTGCGGCCAGCGTGGCGGCATCCGATGCCTGGACATCCTGGTCCCACAGGCGCCGTGCATGGATACCCGCAACGTCGCCCAACACGTCGGTCTTGATCCCGAGACGGTCGTAGGTCGGTTGCAGGCGCTCGTTGATTTCCTTGGAAGTCAGCGTGTGCGGCGCATCAATATGCGCCAGTCCCGCGATGGAGACATTCTGGAAGAGCATCGAAATAGCGCCATGGCGTCAGGCGAGGGGGCGTCAGTCTAGCTGCTGGCCGCTTTTACCGCATCTTTACAATTGAACCGGCCTCGCCCTGGCCCAACGGTTCAGCGCGGCGGGCAGCGGAGCGCGTTGAAACGCTGGCTGCCATCGGCCGGCTGGCCCTGCGCCTGGACCGTGTTGGCATTGGCGCCCGGGGCCTCGTTGCGTGCCAGCGTCTCCAGCTCTTCCTGCACCCGCAACGGGTTGCGGTTATAGAAGCCGACCTTGCTCTTGACCGACACCACGACCTCGCCCTGCTGCTGACAGCCAGCTGGCACAGGGCCTGCGGGCAGGACCTGCACGCCCTTGCCGCTTTGTTCGATCGGCACCCAGGTGCAGGCCGCGGTAGTAGCGGCAACCAGAACAGACAGCATGAGCACGCGCATAAGTCTTGGACACCTGTGGGTAAAGCCGGATTGTGCCGCAGTTGTCTGCCGGCAATCAGCGCGTGCCGTGTGCCGGCCACCGCCTCATTCAGCGCACCGAATGTCACTTCCATTGCCCTGGCGATCCCTCCGCTGCGCTGTCCGCGGGCACCGCACGCGTCCGGGTGTCCAGACGCGGACACTGCCGCCAACAACAAATCCCTTTTAAATCAATGCACTGATGCTGGCACGCACTTTGCTGCTAGTTCACCGGCAAGGAGCCAGCCGTGTCGTGTGCCCATCTGATTATGACTTCCAGCTGAATAAATAAAAAAGCACCGAGAAAGTTCTTGCGCATACCGAAACGGTGTACTACCTTACTACCACACCACTGATCACCCACACCAAGAGACGTCACCATGAAGACCCAGACCCTGCGCATCGCCCTCTCCGCCGCCCTGCTCGCCGGCACCGCCCTGGCGGGTTTCGCCCAGGCCGCCAGCCTGACCACGCTGGACACCGTGCAGGTTCGCCCGGCCGCCGACCAGATCGCCCAGCAGACACTGGAGCGCAGCAGCGACATCCGCAGCCTGCCCGCCGTGCAGGTGCGTCCGTCGGCCGAGCAACTGGCCGCACTCGCTGCCGAACAGGCCGGCCCGCGCATCGTCACCCTGGCGACCGTCCAGGTCCGCCCCTCGGCCGAACAGCGCGCCGATCTGGTGGTCCGCAGCACCACTGCCAGTGCACAGACCGCTTCGAGCCAGGCCGCTGCCGCCATTGGCGCGCTGATGGGTCAGGTCATCGTCAACCTGCCGGTGCCGCAGCTGCAGCCGGCGCCGGTCGAGCTGGAAGCACTGGTCAACGTCACCCTCGGCCTTTAAGCACGCGCGCAGCTACACTTGCGCGCATGTCAGCACCCGTCCTCGATGTCATCCTGTTTCAACCAGAAATTCCGCCCAATACGGGCAATGTGATCCGCTTGTGCGCCAACACCGGCGCGCGCCTGCACCTGATCGAGCCGCTCGGCTTCGACCTCAGCGACAAGCAGCTCAAACGCGCCGGCCTGGACTATCACGAGTACGCAACCCTGCAGGTGCATGCCGACCTGCCCACTGCACTTGCCGCAATCGCGCCCAAGCGCGTGTTTGCACTGAGTACGCGTAGCAGCGTGCGTTACGACACACCGCAGTTCGCAGATGGCGATGCCTTTTTGTTTGGCCCGGAAACCCGCGGCCTGCCGGCCGATGTACTGGAATCCATCCCGCCACAGCACCGGCTGCGTGTGCCGATGCGACCGGACAACCGCAGCCTCAATCTGTCCAACACGGTCGCGGTCATGGTGTTCGAAGCCTGGCGGCAATGGGACTTCAGCGGCGGTCGGTAAGTCGCAATGATCGATACGACTGCACAACTGACGGGCGGCTAATCGCTGCCGGAAAGCGGCGTATCGCGCGCCGGTGATGGTTCTGCGCGCAATCCGCTCCACTCGATTGTTGCTGCGATGTTGTGCCTGGGCGCCGCGCTCATGCCACAGCTTCACTGCACCGCTTGCACATCGATCGCTGCCCGCAACATGCCGCGGCAGCCTGCCCACAGCGCCACCGCCAACAACGCGATCGCGCCCAGCGCCAGAAACGCGACGCGATAGCCGAAGGCGTGCGCCAGCCAGCCACCGAATGCCGGGCTCAGCGCCGCGCCCACACCTTGCACCGTCATCACAGCGCCCTGACCGACATTGACGCGCCCGGTGCCCTGCAGCAAACGCGCCACCAACGCCGGCACCACCACGGCCTGCAGGCCGGCACCGAGTCCATCGAGCATCTGCACCGGAAACACGCCCCAGCCCTGGATCAACGATGCGGCGACCAGCGCGCGCAATGGCAACGCCATGAATGCCACCAGCAACACCCACCAATGTCCGTGCAGGCGGATCCAGCGCATCGCCAACAACGCCACCACCACCATCGTGGCCTGCGCGACCACGATGGTGGTGGCCGTCAGCGCACTCGGGTCGCCCGCATGCGCGGCCACGATCGCCATGCCGTACAACGGCAACATCGCCGCATTGCCCAGATGGAACAGACCCAGCGTGACCGCCAACAGCGCCAGTGGACGGCAGGTCAGCAAGACGCGCCAACCACTGAGAGCGTCGGCGCCATCGGTGTTGCCGAGACCACGCGCGGCGCGATGGTCGATGGCCGCCGACGGAATCAGCCACACCGCCACGATCGCCAACACACCGAATGCAGCGGTGAGCACGAACACCGCCGCGAACCCGTAACGCCATCCCAGCCAGCCGGCCAATAGTGCGGCCAGCATGTTGCCGGCATGGTTGGCGACCTGATTGCGCGCCAGTTGATGATCGAACCCATGCGCATGCGCCAGCCCCAAGGTGATGCCGGTCAGCGCCGGGCCGATACCGGCTGCCGCCAATGCCGAGACGATCTGTGCGGCGACCACACCGGAGGAGCTCGGCCGCAGCCAGATCAGTGCAGTGGCCAACAGAATCGCCAGACAGCCGACCACCACCACGGCGCGCTTGCGCCGGGTGGTATCGACCAGTGCACCGGCCGGCGTGGTGGCAAGCATGCCGGCGATGCCGCCCACGCTCATCACCGTACCGATCGCCGCCACCGACCAGCCCTTGGATTGCAAAAACACGCTGAGAAACGGCCCCAGCCCGTCCTGCACATCGGCCACGCTGAAATGCAGCGCTTCCAGTGCGCGGCTGCCTCGTGGGCGCGGTGTGCTCATGCGCATCGGCGTTCTCCGTCACACGATGGAAAGCGACTGCGCACGCTGACGTGCATGGCCGACCCCATTGCGATCGCATCGCGCCAACGCGGCAGCCGCATCGCGGGCACCTAGTGCTTGGGCTTGGGCTTATGTGCACCCGGGCCATGCGGATGCTCGATCTGCTTCAGCGACGCGGCCTTGGCGCCCAACGCATGCGCGTGGATCAGCACGCCGTGCGGCGTCGCCTGGGTCTCGCCTTCTGCAACCAGCGCCTTGCCGACGATCAGCTGCTTGGAAAAGTCGGCGCCAGCATGCGGTGGAAACCGCACCGTGGCCCCGTCATCGAGCAACACGCCATGCACTTGCCCGTGCGGGCCGTGCAGCAACCGCGCAATGGTGCCGCTGTGCTGGGTACGTTGCGGCTTGGGTGGCTTGCCGGCAGGCGGTTTGGGCTTGGGTTTGACGTGCGGCCCATGCGGGCCTTCATCGAGAATGCGCTTGCCGCCTTCCGGATCGATCGCCAGCGCCACCAGCATGTCCACATCGCGCGGCTTGAGGCCACGCACGGTCAACGTGCTGCCGGGCTTGAGCGCCTTGAGCAAGGCGGCAGACAGATGCGGCGGTGTGTGCACTTCGGTGCCGTCGGTCAGCAGCAGGCCATCGATATCGGCCTTGGGATTGAGCAGAAAGCGCGCCAGCGTGCCGCGGGTTTCGGGAAGGAAATCAGGATCGACCCAATGCATGAAAGAACTCCAACGAAAATAGGACCGGCCAACGCCGGCAAGCCGCGCCCCTCGCCACGCATGACACGTGGCAGGAAAAGCGCATAGAGATGAACGGTGTGAGCGCCGTCGCGTGTGCGACGGCGCGATGGATCAACGCGGCGCCGGCGCCGGAGCCGGCGGTGGCGGTGGCGGTGCGGCCGGCGGGACAGGCGGCGCCGGTGGTGCGGGCGGCACCGGACCATCCGGGCGCGGAGGACTGAACAAGGCGCGCTGCGAGGCACGATCGCGACCCAACTGCGTGGCTTCGATGGCGCGGCCGGTGGCCGTGGCAACACCGAATCCGCTTACGCTCAGCGGCGCACCGGTGCGCAACACATCGCCGAACTGCAGCGCCAGATGCGGCGGCATCCGCACCAGCGTGCCATCGCTCAGCAACGCACCATTGGTCTCGCCACCGGGGCCGTAGACCAACCGCTCGATGCGTCCCTCAGCCTGCAACGGCGTCAATGCGGCGGGTGCCGGAGGCGCGGGCGGCATCGCGGCGGTCGTCGGCGGGCGGTCGACCACCTCGCGCCCACCACGCGTGGAACGGATGCTGCTGGCACGTAGCACCGGCAGGCTGCCCAGACGATAACCCTGCACGGTGACCGCATCGCCACGGCGCACGGCTGCCTGCAGTTCGCCGGACAGATGCGGCGCAAACGCCACCTGGGTGCCATCGCGCAACCACAGGCCATCGACCTCGCCATTGGGATTGAGCATGAAGCGCTCGACCGTGCCGGTGATGCGCACCGGGGTGGCGGCCAACGGCGCAGGCGGTGCGGGCGGCAGCGGCGGAGCCGGCGGTGGCGTGCCGACCGGCGCACGCGGCGCCAGCGGTGCTGCCGGCGGTGTGGGAGCCTGCGCGGCGGCGGTCGCCACGCTGCAGGCCAGTGCGAAAGCGAGTGCGGTCTGACGAATCATGTGATGTCTCCAGGGCGGCAGGAGCGCCGCTTGCCCTGAAGACAAAGCAGCAATCGTGCCAACGTCGAATGCGTTGTTTTTCAAGGATTTTGCACATGCAGTAGTGCGAATGAACGTCTGCGTTTCATACACCACTGTCTGCTTTGCAGACACTTTGCAGCCTCGTTATGCATGACTGTGCGAAAGCAGGCACTCTCCCGGCGCAAGGTCTGCTGTGGCGCCAGTGGCCAAGCACTACGTGTGGCAACGGCGGCATGCAATCACCCACATGTGCGCGTGTTGCTGTGCGCGTACTGCATCGCAGCCAAAGCACCGACTAAGCCGGCCCGCAAACATCGCATTCGGTTTTATCGCTGCGACTACTGCAACCCATACTCATCGAGCTTGCGATACAGCAGCTGGCGATGAATGCCGAGCCGGCGCGCGGCTTCGGCGCGGTTACCGCCACTGTGCGCCAATGCGTCCTGGATCATCTGCTTTTCCAGACGCGCTACTGCCTCGGGCAAGGTGCCTTCCACCGGCGCCGTCGTCATGGGTTGCTCGGCACTGTGACCAAGCGCCTCGTCCAGATCCTCGGCGGTGATGCTGTGGCCGCGCACCAGTAGCTGACTGCGTTGCATGACATTCCGTAGCTCGCGCACGTTGCCGGGCCACGGATAGGCCAGCAGCCTCGCTTGCGCGTCCGGCGATAACGCACGCGCTGCACCTTCGCCGGTGCGCAGAAAATACTGCGCAAGCAGCACGATGTCCTGCCCGCGTTCGCGCAGCGGCGGCAGCTCGATCGGCACCACATTCAGGCGATAACGCAGGTCGCTGCGAAACTGCCCAGCCGCCACCCACGCGGCCAGATCGCGATGCGTGGCCGCCAGCACGCGCACATCCACCTTCTGCGCGCCGCGGCCACCCAGGGGCGTGACTTCACCTTCCTGCAGAAAGCGCAACAACTTGGCCTGCATCGGCAGCGGCATGTCGCCGATCTCGTCCAGGAACAAGGTGCCACCATCGGCCTCGCGAATCAGGCCGATACGGTCGCCGGTCGCCCCGGAAAACGCGCCCTTGCGATGGCCGAACAACTCGCTCTCCATCAGCTCCAAGGGAATCGCGGCGCAATTGACCGCCACGAACGCCGCATTCGCGCGTGCGCTGGCACGATGCAAGGCACGCGCAGCCAGCTCCTTGCCGGTGCCGGTCTCGCCGGTGATCAACACCGGCAAATCGGAGGCTGCCGCCAGCCCGATGCGTTTGTGCACGTTACGCATCGCCGGGCTGTGGCCAATCAGGGCGTCGTCGTCTTCAGGCAGCCCGGTCGCCGCGGTATCGGCGTCGGTGTCCGCACGACTTGCCAATGCACGCTCAACCACCTCGACGATATCGGCACGCCCCACCGGTTTGACCAGGTGATCGAACGCACCCAGCGTCATCGCTTCGATGGTGTTGCCGCTGGACGCGTATGCGGTGAGCATCACCAATGGCACCCGACGCGCACGGGCATCGTCCGCCCGCGCGCGCAACACCGCAATGCCGTCCATGCCGGGCATGCGGAAGTCCACGAACGCCAACGCGATACCGCCCTCGTTCAAGCGCACCAATCCATCGGCGCCGTTATCGACCGCGATCACCGTATGGCCGAGCGAGCGCAGCGTTGCCTGCAAGGTGGCAAGAAACGCCGCGTCGTCATCGATGATCAGGATGCGCGCCATGGCAGCTCCACAATGAAATGGGTCATGCCATCGGCATGTACGTAACGCACCTGCCCGCCATGCGCGCGCGCGATCTCGCGCACCAGGGCAAGGCCGAGGCCATTGCCATCGCTGCGACCGCTGACGAACGGCTCGAACAACTGCGCTGCAATGGACTCGGCGATAGCCGCGCCACGATTGCAGACCTGTAGCTGCAACAAATCATCGCTGGCGCTGGCCTCCAACGTCACCGTGCTGCCTGCGTCGGCGTGCTGCAACGCGTTGCGCAGCAGATTGTGCACGGCGCGCCCGAGCTGCTGTGGGTCGAGCGTCCATTGCAACGGCGTAGCAGGCACGCGCAGCTGTGGCGCAGGCGTGCCTGGCGGTAGCAAGGCCGGATCCAGCAAGGTCGCCAACCAGTCCTGCACCACCACCGTTTCCAACTGCAGACGGATCGGCTGCACCATGCCGAGCAGACTTTCGACCACCCCATCCAGGCGACGGATCTGGCCCAGCATCAGCTCGCCATGCGCAGCATCGTCCGGCGTGCTCTGCCGCCTGGCGATGTCGTTTTCCACCGCCAGACGCATGGTGGCGATCGGGTTGCGAATCTCATGCGCCACCGTCGCCGTCAGGCGGCCAAGCGCGGCCAGACGTTCGTGCCGGGATAGCTCGTCGGCCAACCGCCGTGTCTGCGCCAGCGCTTGCGCATTACGCTGTGCGTAGTCGCTCACCGCAGCGCCCAACCGATCCAGCTCGGGTGCGCCGGTGACCGGTATCTGCGGGAGCTCGGTATCGGCGGCGAGCGCCTGCTGGATCCGCTGCAGGCGCTGGCTCCAGCGCCGCACCACCACGCCCAACGCGATCGCCGACACCGCCACCATGGCGAAGATCAGCAGCATGCCGATCACCAACGGCCGCCAGGCATCGGAGGTGCTCGCCGGCACTCGCGACATGGTCCATGCGGCGGTGCCCGAGGCCAGCGGGCAGGCGCTGATCAACACCACTTCGCGGCTGCCATCGCGACGAAATTCCACCGCCTTGTTACCCACCGCACTTTGCCGTGCAGTACTGACGATCGTGGTCCACTCGGCGGCGGGGATATCGGTCTTGTGATCGCTACCGTCGTAGGTGGGATAGGCATAGGCAATAAATCCCTTGTCGAGATTCCACACCCCGCCTTCCACGCCGGGCGCGTCGGCCAGCACCAACTGCACCACCACCGCTGCCAGCCCGGCGCCGTTGTCGCCACTGCGCGCGGCCTCGCTTGCGCCGGCATAGCGCTGCACGATGCGCGTGCACTGCGCGCTCAATTGCTGGCGCGCCTCATCCAGTCGCACGCCTTCTGTTTGTCGGTACAGGACATACAACATCGTGGCCACGCCCACGCAGGCGGCCAGAACCACCACCCAGATCAACAGCAATTGGCGCAACAACGAGCGAGGCATGCGAAGGGGTCCGATGAAGACGTGCAGTGGTGAACGCGGCGATGGCGTTAACGCATATTGGTCTTGACCAGATCGATCACTTCATCGCCGCGCCCACTCATCACCGCCTTGAGCAGATACAGGCCCATCCCCTTGGCCTGTTCCAACTTGATCGCCGGCGGCACTGCCAGTTCCTGCGTGGCGATGCGTACATCCACCAACGCCGGGCCGGAATGCGCAAAGGCCTGCCGCAATGCACGTTCCAGCTGCGACGACTCATCCACACGGATGCCCAAAATGCCCATCGCATTGCTCATCGCAGCGAAGTCCGGATTGCGCAACTCGGTGCCGGTATCCAGATAACCCGCGGCCTTCATCTCCATCGCCACAAATCCCAGCGAGGCATTGTTGAACACCACGATCTTCACCGGCAGACGCAGCTGCGCCAGCGAGATGAAATCGCCCATCAACATCGCAAAGCCGCCATCGCCAGACAGCGAAATCACCTGACGGCCTGGAAACGCCGCCTGTGCGCCCAGCGCCTGTGGCATCGCATTGGCCATCGAACCGTGATTGAACGAGCCGAGCAAACGGCGTTGTCCGTTCATGCGCAGATAGCGCGCGGCCCACACTGTCGGCGTGCCGACATCGCAGGTAAACACTGCATCCTGGTCGGCAATCTGGCTGATCATCCGCGCCACGAATTGCGGATGCAGCGGCTCGCCCGGGTCTGCCGGCACCGCCAGATCGTCCAGCCCCTCGCGTGCCTTGCGGTAGTGCGCAAGCGATTTCTCCAGGAAGTCGCGTTTCTCGCGTCGCTGCAGGTGCGGCAACAAGGCGGCAATGGTTTCGCCCACATCCGCCGCGATCCCCAGTTGCAAGGGCGTGCGCCGTCCCAATGCGCTCGGGTCGCGATCCACCTGCACGATGGTCGCGTCCTTCGGGTAGAACTGCCGATACGGAAAATCCGTGCCCAGCATGATCAAGGTGTCGCAGTTGAGCATCGCGTGGTAGCCGGAACTAAAACCGATCAAACCGGTCATGCCGACATCGAACGGGTTCTCCCACTCCACATATTCTTTCCCGCGCAACGCGTGCACGATCGGCGCGCCCAGGGTGTCGGCCAATGCCACCACCGCATCGTGTGCACCCGCGCAGCCGCTGCCGCACAACAGCGTGATCGCCTCGCTTTGCTGCAACAGCTCGGCCAACTGCGCCACGTCTTCGGCGGCTGGCAGCACGCGCGGCTGGCGCAATTGCGGCCAGGCACTGGACACGTGCTTGTCCATTTCCAGCAACGCGATATCGCCGGGGATCACCACCACCGCCACACCCTGCTGCAGGATGGCGGTGCGCATCGCCCGATGCAGCACTTCCGGCAGCTGCGCCGGGTTGGTCACCAACTCCACGAAGTGACTGCACTCGCGGAACAACTCCTGCGGGTGGGTCTCCTGAAAATAACTCAGCCCGATCTCGGACGAGGGAATATGCGCAGCGATCGCCAGCACCGGCTGACGGCTGCGATGGCAATCAAACAGCCCGTTGATCAAATGCAGATTGCCCGGCCCGCAGCTGCCCGCACACACGGCCAGCTGGCCGGTCACTGCAGCCTCGGCGCCAGCGGCGAATGCGGCGACTTCTTCGTGGCGCACATGCATCCATTCGATCGTCTGCATCTCACGCAAGGCATCGGTCAAGCCGTTGAGGCTGTCGCCGGTCACACCCCATATCCGCTCCACACCCGCGCTCTGCAGCGTCTCGGCCAGAAACCGCGCCAACGTCTTTTTCTTCGCCACAATGCAGCTCCAGAGATGTTCAACAATCCTGCATGGTCCCAGCCGCAGCGTCAGTGCAATGTCCTCGCCTCGATGCAAACGGCAAAAACGCTGCAAAACAGGTGTTTCTACACGCGCGTATCACATCGTCGCGAAGTAACCCCCACCCGATCACGCTTTGCCTGTGCGCTACACGCATTGCAGCTTGATGACAAAAACCGGAACTGAACCAGGCGCGATGATTCATGCACCAGTCAGTTCAAAATTCATGTCGCGTTCCATCGAATAACGGAGAATTTACATCTCGGCAGCGAACGGCATCCGCCTCAGCGCCGGCCCAAATCAATAAGTACAGGTATCTCGATCATGAAGACTTCTTTGCTGGCCCTCGGCCTTCTCGCAGCTCTGCCGTTTGCGGCCTCCGCTGCTGAAAACCTCTCCTACAACTTCGTCGAAGGCGACTATGTGCGCACGCCGACCGAAGGTCGCGACGCTGACGGTTGGGGCGTGAAGGGCTCCTACGCCATCACCCCGAACATCCACGTGTTTGGCGATTACAGCAAGCAGAACGCTGACGACAACAACAACGTGTTCGAAAGCTCCAACACCGACTTCCAGCAATGGGGCGTGGGCGTGGGCTACAACTACGAAGTGGCCACCAGCACCGACCTGCTGGCGCGCGTTGCCTATCGCAAGCTGGACCTGGACACCCCGAACATCAATTTCGACGGTTTCAGCGTCGAAGCTGGCCTGCGTAACTCGTTCGGCGAGCATTTCGAAGTCTACGCGCTGGCTGGCTACGAAGATTTCTCCAAGAAGCGTGGCATCGATCTGGACGACACCTTCTACGGCCGCCTTGGCGCCCAGGTGAAGTTGAACCAGAACTGGGGCATCAACGGCGACATCCGTATGGATGGCGACGGCAACAAGGAATGGTCGGTCGGCCCGCGCTTCAGCTGGTAAGCAGCACGTTTAACGCAACGCGACTCTCTCTCCCGCGTTGCATTGGAAGCCCGGTCCCACGACCGGGCTTCTTTCTTTTGTGCGATTGGATGATTGCGATGCAGCGCACTCGATCGCTAGATGCAATACGCCACGCCGGTGGGTTCGACCGTTGCCGTGTCTGCGGGCTGTTGCGCTAGAACGTAGTGCGCAGCACGTTCACGTGGCTGCGACGCGACAAGCGTTCGCCTCGATGCACGCAACGACAAGGTGCGCAAACACTAAAAAGCCCGGCATTGCCGGGCTTTTTAGTGTTTTTCACTTCACCACGCGATACGCGATGCAGGCCGGTCAGGTAAACAACGCCTGCGGATACTCGGGCTTGCGCTCGCGCGCCAACAGTTCCTTCAATGCGGCTTCCGGCGTGATCTCGCCATGCAACACGGCACGTACGGCGTTGGAGATCGGCAATTCGATGCCGTGATGTTCGGCCTGGCGCATGACTTCATCGGCCGTTTGCACCGACTCGACCACCTGACCGATCTCGCGGATCGCATCGTTCAAGCTCTGCCCGCGCCCCAACGCCAGACCCAGCCGCCGGTTGCGCGACAGATCGCCGGTGCAGGTCAGCACCAGATCGCCCAATCCGGCCAGGCCCATCAAGGTTTCCGGACGCGCACCGATCACCGCCGCCAGGCGCAGCATCTCGTTCAAGCCACGCGTGATCAGACCGGCGCGTGCATTGAGGCCCAGCTGCATGCCATCGGCCACACCGGTGGCCACGGCCAGCACGTTCTTCATCGCGCCACCGAGTTCGGCGCCCACCATGTCATCGCCGGTATAGGCGCGGAAGGTGGGGCCGTGCATGGCGTCGGCCACCACTTGCGCAAACGCCGCATCGTCGCCGTGCACGGTGATGGCGGTCGGCAAACCGAGCGTGACTTCCTTGGCGAAGGACGGCCCGGTCACCACCGCCAGCGGCACGCTGGGGCCGAGGATGGCGCGCGCCACTTCGTGCAGGAACCGCCCGGAACCGGGCTCGAATCCTTTGGTCGCCCACGCAACGCCGGCACCGGCCGGACGCAACGGTGCAATCAGCTGGATCGTTTCGGTGAACGCATGCGAGGGCACCACGACCAGGATCCAGCTTGCATCGGCAACGGCCAGCTGCAGGTCGGTGGTCGCGCGTAAGCACTCGGGCAGTGGAATGCCCGGCAGATACCGCACGTTTTCGTGATTGCGGTCGATGGCATCCACCATCGCCGCATCGCGCCCCCAGAGCACGGTCGGGTGACCGTGTCTGGCGAGCAGCGCGGCCAGGGCCGTGCCCCAGGAACCGGCGCCGAGGACGGCGATCTTGTGGGTCGAATCGCTCATCGGCACACGCGACGCTTAGGCGTTGCCAGCCGGCTCGGAATCGGCCAGCGAGGTACCTTCGCCCTGCGAGCGCTGGCGCAGGGTTTCTGCGTACAGCGCTTCGAAGTTGATCGGCTGCAGGTAGAACGGCGGGAAGCCACCGGCCTGGATCAGGTCGCTGACCAGGGTGCGCACATACGGGAACAGGATGTTCGGGCACTGGGTGCCGAGCAGCACGTCGATCGCCTGCGGCTCCAGGCCGACCAGGCCGAACACGCCGGCCTGCTGCACTTCTGCCACATAGGCGGTCTTGCCACCGGCGGTGCAGGTCAGGGTCACGGCCAGCACCACTTCGAAGGCGTTGTCGTTCAGGCGCTGCACCTTCTGATTGAGGTTCAGCTGCAGCTCGGGCTGGTTGGCGTCGTTGAAGACTGCCGGTGCGTTCGGCGATTCGAAAGAAACGTCCTTGACGTAAATCTTCTCGATGGTGAAAGCGGGGCCAGCAGCGGCGTCGGCCGGCGCAACGGCGCCGTTGATGATTTCGTCGGACATTCCTAACTCCAAAAAACGGTTCGGTGGATGCAGCGTTGAATGATGCAGGCGTGAAAGCGCGAGTCTCTCACGCAAGCAATGGGGACTTGCCTGCCGCCGTACAAGGTGAGATCAGGCGCGACCCTTGACCAGCGGCAGCTCGGCGATCTGCCAGGCAGCCACGCCGCCATCGAGCCAGTACACCTTCTCGAAGCCGGCCTTCTTGAGCGTCTTGGCCGCGCCTGCCGAGGCGTTGCCGTTACGGCAGACCACCACCACGGGGGAGGCCTTGGCGTTGGCAAGCAATTTGCCGGCCGGGTCGAACTTGGCCAGCGCCACATTGCGGCTGCCGGCGATATGGCCTTTTTCGAAATCGGCGGTGGGCGACAGGTCGATCACCAGCGCATTCTCGCTGTTGATCAAACGGGTCAGCTCGGCCGGCGTGAGTGCGCGATACCCACGGAACAGGCGCGCGACCTCAGTGACGATCAGGGCGATGGTCAGGCCCACCAGGGCCAGCGACAACATGGGGTTGCGGCCGACAAAGGCCTGCAGCTCTTCGAAATTCACGGGGTCAGGGTCGTTCAAGCGGGCGGGAATTGTCGCACAGCTGGCGCACGCGACGGCCAGGGCGCAGCGGTGCGGGCTATTGGCCCTGCCACAGATCGGGCAGGCCGCTGGCCAGCCACCAGCGTTTGCGCTCGGCATCCCAGCGCCACAGCTCGATGCTGCGCACCAGCCGCTCGGCCTGGGTGTTGCGGTTGATCACACGCAACTCGACCTCGCGGCGCAGGTCGCCCGCGGCATCTTCGCCCACCCGCACCTCGCGGTAGCCGGAGATCTGCACCTGTTCGTAGCGCGAGCGCTCCAGATCGCTGAGCGGATGCGCCAAGGCATACGTGGGTTCGACAAAGCCCTGCGCGGCGTCGAAGTCGCTCCAGCGCACTGCGGCCGTGTAGGCGGCCTGGGTGGTCTCCAGCGCGCGCGCCTGGGCACGGCTGCCGGCACACACCATACCGCTCACCATCGCCAGCCCGAGCAACAACATTGCCCCGATCACTGCACGCATGCGCATCCCCCCGAGTCCAACCCGCATCCTACCGTTTTGGAAACGCCACGAAGCGCCCGCTCAGGGTCGCCGCCGCCGCGCCCGACCCCAGCGCAATCTGCGCACGCATGCCGATACGCGCCTTGCCGCGTTGGCGGAAGGTGGCCAAAAACGCATCCCAACTGCCCATCTCGGATGGCTCGGCATTGGCGACCAGGTCTTCGTACACCGGCGCGACATAGCGCAGCTGGCTGTCGGCCACATAGACATCGGCGCTGTGCCCGGCCAATTGCAGCTGCAGGGTCAGCCAGCCCCAACTGGCCAGCGTCATCAGCGAGGCCAGACTGCCGCCGAACGCGTTGGCCTTGTCGTTGACGTTGGCCTGCAGCGGTGCACGCAAGCGCAGCGCGCCGTCATGCAAGCCATCGACGGCGATGCCCATCGACAGCACCGGCGGCATGGCAATGAATTGCTGCTGCAGCGACTGCAGGGCGGATGCGAGCGTGCACGAAGGAGTCAGGCGAAGGCTGAAAGACGGCGAAGGGCGGCATCATGCCGCAATGTTCTGCGAGCGTCTTGTGCACTGAAATACATGCGGTACCGCATGGTAAAACACGTTCAGCGCCATCTCGTTGCAGGCCTTCGCTATCGCGCCGCTCAGGGCGCGAACACCACCTTGCGATAGCCCTGCGCCACACGCAACAACGCGGTCGCTTTCGCCTTCCAATGCGCACTGCGCTGCTTCTGCGCCTGCGTCAGCGGCGCATCGATGGTGCTGGTGAATACGATCTGCTCCGGGGCGTTGTGGAAGAACTTGTCCTGGATGCAGGCCGCCGGCGAGAGCTGATAGGTGGACAACTGCTGTGCGACCGGCGATTCGTTCCAGCCGAACAGAAAAATATCGGCCATGGTGTGCCAGCGCGCTTCGGCGGCCAGCAACACGCGTGCCGCATCGCGGCTGACGATCAGCGCGCCGGCGCACACCGGCCAGCAGTGCTGATAGGTGGATGGACGCACCAGGCGCAGCTGACGCCCGCCGATGTCGGCGACCTTGCTATCGAGCTTGATGCGGTTGTAGGACGGTTCCAGCCGCACGATGCTGTTGCCCGCCGGTAGCCACTCGGTGCTGCGCAACAGCGCCGGCAGCGCGTCGGACAGATGCATGTCGTCTTCGAAGATGGCGGTGTAGGCGTCATCGGAGTCCGCCGCGATGCGCCACGCGGCCTGATGGCTCAGAAAGCAGCCGATGTTGGAAGCGGTCCACTTGCGCGGGCCGGTGCTGAAGCCATCCCCGGAACCTTCCAGCGGGCGTTCGCGCACGAAATCGGCGATCTGTTCGGGCGTCAGCGTGGCGCCGTCGAAGGCGGGAATGCGCTCGAACGGCATGCCCAGCGCCTGGAACCGCGCCGACATGGCCTGCAAACGGTCGCTACTGCGCTGCATGTTGATGAGGTAGGACTTGATCACGGTACTACTCCGGCGTGGCTGTCGAGGCGGATCGTGGCCGGATCCACGAGATTTACAAGAGGTTACGAAATGAGACGCCCGTCTCATTCATGAATGCCGGCAATTTCGCCTGCAAACGCTGCCGTGCGTGACGGCATTCCGGTCTGATGAGATCGCCACCGGCGACATCCGCGCGGTGCCATCTCGCCCTGACGCCGCAACGTTCTCGCATAATCGTGAGATGACCCGGCCCACCTCCTCGACCGACGCCTGGACCCTGATCTCGCTGCGGCCCAGCGGTGAGCACGCGCCACTGCGGCGGGCCGCCGCCCGGCATGGCGGACGGCTGCTCGCGCTGTCGCCGTGGCGGCTGCAGACCAACGACACCGCACAGGCACGGTCCGCACTGGAGCAAGCGCTGCAGGCACCGATCGCGGTGTTCACCAGCCCGGCAGCAGTGCACGCCGCGCAGCGTCTTTCACCGCTGCAGCGGCCAGCGCAGGCGCAATGGGTGAGCGTGGGAGAAGGCACCGCGCGCGCACTGCAGGCCTGCGGGATCGATGCCGTGGTGCGCCCTGCGCGCATGGATAGCGAAGGACTGCTGGCACTGCCACTGTTCGAGCCCCCATTGCAGACAGTCGCACTGATCACTGCGCCAGGCGGGCGCGGCATGCTGGCACCGGCATTGGAGCAGCGTGGCGCCCGTGTCCTGCGCGCCGATGTCTATCAACGCGTCGCGCTGCGATTGCGCGCATCGGCCGTGCACGCCCTGGCCAGTGCACTGCCACGCAGCGTGCTGGCATTGAGCAGCGCCGACGCGCTATCGCTGGTGTTACAGCAATTGCCCGCAGCGTTGGTCGATGCGTGGCGACTCCATCCGGTGGTGGCCTCCAGCGAGCGCATGCGCGCATCCGCACATGCCGCCGGCTTCATGCATGTGGTGCGCGCCGCAGGTCCACTGCCCGAGCAATTGGCCGCCGCCGCAGCAGCGATCGTGACACCATCACGACCTTGCTGAACTCCGAATCCATCCAGCGCTTGCGGGTGTCTGCTGCCGCACGCCATGCTGTACCAGATGACTGCGGCGCATGCGCCAGTCGTGACCGCCCGAGGATGTCCCAATGACTGAAATGCCCGCTTCCACGCGACGCTTCCCCGTGGCCTGGCTGCTGCTTGCGGTTGCCGTGGCGGCAGTGGGCGTGGCGCTGTTTCTGGGCTGGCGCGCATGGCAGACCTATCAAAGCGGCCAGCTGCAGGCGGCCCAGGCGCAGCAGCAACGCTGGGATGGCACGCAGCAGATGCTGGAAACCTTGCGCCGCGATCAGCGCCTGGCCAACGAGCGCCTGCAGGATGCCGCAGCGACCAATCGTGTCTTACGCGATGAAATGCTCGGGCTGAGCCAGCGCAGCGCATTGCTTGAAGAAACCGTACAAAAACTGGCCGATCCCAATCGACATGGCGCGCAGGCGCTGCGTCTGGATGAAGTGGAACTGCTGCTGCGGCTCGGCCAGCAACGCCTGAGTATTGCCGGCGACGCCGACGGCGCACGCCGTGCCTATGCGCTGGCCAATGCCGCACTCAACGGCGTGGACGATCCGGGCTATCTCAATCTGCGCCAGGCGCTGGTGCAGGAACGCGACGCACTGGACCGCCTCGGTGCTGGCCCGCAAGCGCAAGCCGGTCAACTGCTGGACAAGCTCGCCGCCGATCTGCAGCGCTTGCCGGAACACACCGCGCAAGAGAACGAAGCCGCGCAGCCGTGGTGGCAGAAAGTGCTTGCACCGCTGGTGGACATTCGCCCCAGCCGTGGCGATGCACTGCTCACCGGCGGCGACCGCAATGCGGCGCGCGATGCCTTGCAGATCGAAGTCAGCCTGGCCCGCGCTGCGGCCGAACGCGGCGATGTCGACGGCTTCGCCCAATCGCTGCGGCGCGTGGACACCTGGACCACCCGGCTGTGGCCGGATTCGCCACAACGTCGCCAGGCCCGCACGCGCCTGCGCACCTTGCAACAAGCGCCACTGCGTCCGCGCCTGCCGGAACTGGGCACTACCCTGCTGCAACTGCAGGCCATGCGTGAAGGGAGATCCACCCAATGAAAGTGTTGCGTACCGTCTTGATCCTGTTAATTGCGGTGGCGCTGGGCGTGCTCGGTGCGCAATGGTTGTCGCATCAAAACAGTTACGACCTGGGCAATGTGGTGGTCAGCGTCGGCGGCAACGACTACCGCGCGGCCATGCCGCAGGCGCTGCTGATCCTGGTCATCGCGCTGCTGGTGCTGTGGCTGGTGTGGACGCTGATCAGCCTGCCGTTCCGGGTATGGGGCAAGTACCGCCGCAGGAAGGGCCGCGCCCGCCTGATCGAAGGCCTGCGCGCGGCCGATCACGGCCAGTGGCAGCGTGCCGAGCGCCTGCTGGTCACTGCCAGCGAGGATGACGACGTCAGCGGTATCGCACTGGCAAGTGCAGTCCGTGTGGCCGATGCGCGCGGCGATGAAGCCTCGGCCAATGCGCTGGCCCAGCAACTGGCCGAGCGCGACCCCACCGCACATGCGCTGCTGCAGGGCGAACGGCATCTGGCGCGGCAACGCCCGGTCGAGGCGATCAATGCGCTCGATAGTGCCGCCGCGCAACCGCTGCCGGCACGCGGGCTACTGCTGCGCACGCAGGCCCTGGCGCAGATCGGCCGTGCCGACGAGGCCTACGGTCAACTCGGCGCATTGCGTCAGCAGGCGGTGCTGGCACCCGATGCCTACAACGCGCTGGAGGCCACGCTGGCCGAACAGACGCTGTTGCAGGCCGGCGATGCCAATGCCCTGGCCGAACGCTGGGAAGCGCTGCCCAAGCCGCTGCGCACCTATCCGGCCGTGGTCGGCGCCTATGCACAGCGCGCGGCGATTCTGCATTGGGACGATGCCGCCGTACACAGCCTGGAACAGGCGCTGGATACGCAATGGGACGAATCGCTGGTGCGTCTGTACGGCGTGCTGCCGCTGGAAAAATACGATTCGCGCCGCGCCAGTGCGCAGCGTTGGCTGACCCAGTATCCGGATAGCCCGGGCCTGTTGTTGACGATGGCGCGCCTGGCGCGTCATCAACAACAGTGGTCGCAGGCCGAAGAATTCCTGCATCGCGCCGTGGCCAATGGCGCCGGTAGCGAGGCCTGGGAAGAACTCGGGCATGGCTTTGCCGCAGCCGGCGATCTGCTGTCGGCGCAGCATTGCTATGCCAATGCCCTGCGCGCTGCACGCGGGGAACCGGTGCATGGAGGTTTGCCGCAGCAATCGCTGCGTGGGCCGATCGTCTCGGCGTATGCAACACCCCCGGTCGATCCGCTCGCACCGGATGATCGCGTGCCGTGATCGATCACGCTGTCATCGATCACGGCTGATCGATGCTGCGGCGATGTGTGGATTAGCTGAAGGGCCCCGGCGTGTCCGGGGCTTTTTTGTTTTGTGGATCTGAGCGGGAGTGCCACTCCAAACGCTCACCGGCCTGCGAAGGTCTGCGAAGATCGCGACCCAAGGCCTCGGGGTAGGTGTCCTGATTCGCAAAATTAAGAGCTTTGCTCTTACGGATCCCCAATCCCGAATGCCCAATCGCACATGCGCAGCAGCGTCAGCGCTCGACGATGGCGACCACGCCCATGCCGCCGGCCGTACAGATCGAAATCAACGCACGGCCGCCGCCACGTTCTTCCAACTGCTTGGCCGCGGTGGCCACCACGCGCGCGCCGGTGGCGGCGAACGGGTGGCCGGTCGCCAGCGACGAACCCAGCGGGTTGATCTTGTCCGGGTCGATACGGCCCAGCGGCGCATCCAGACCAAGGCGATTGCGACAGTAGTCTTCGCTTTCCCACGCACGCAGCGTGCACAACACCTGGGCGGCAAACGCCTCGTGAATCTCGTAGATGTCGAAGTCCTGCAAGGTCAGGCCCTGGCGCGCCAGCATCTGCGGCACTGCAATGGTCGGTGCCATCAGCAAGCCTTCTCCGTGGACGAAATCCACCGCCGCCACCTGGGCATCGCGCAGATAGGCCATCGGGGTGTGCCCGTGCGCCAGCGCCCAGGCTTCGCTGGACAACAGCACCGCAGCAGCGCCATCGGTGAGCGGGGTGGAATTGGCCGCGGTCAGCGTGCCGCGGCCGGAGGTCTTGTCGAAGGCCGGGCGCAGCGTGGCGAGTTTTTCCAGCGAGGTGTCCGCACGCAAAATATTGTCGCGCGAGACACCGCGGAACGGGGCAATCAACGAATCGAAGAAGCCGCGCTCATACGCTGCCGCCAGCTTGTGATGCGAGGCCACCGCCCACGCGTCCTGCGAATCGCGCGCGATGTTCCATTCCTTGGCCATGTCCTCGCAGTGGTCGCCCATGCTCTTGCCGGTGCGCGGCTCGGCCACGCCGGGGAACTCGGGCTTGAGCTCGCCGAACTTGAAGCCACGCAGCAGCGCCTTGAGCTTGTCGCCGGTGGCTTTGGCCCGGTTGGCGGCCAGCAGCCGCGCGCGCAGCTTCTTGCCGTAGACGATCGGCACTTCGGACGTCGTGTCCGAACCGCCGCCGATGCCCGAATCGATCTGCCCCAGCGCGATCTTGTTGGCGATGGTGATCACCGAATCCAGGCTGGTGCCGCAGGCGCGCTGCAGGGTGATGCCCGGCGTCAGCGGCGACAGGCCGGACGACAGCGCCGCCTCGCGAGCCAGGTTCCAGTCCGAGGAGTGCTTGATCACCGCCCCCATCGCCACTTCGCCCAGTTGCTGCCCATGCAGCCCGAAGCGCTCGACCAGCGCGCCCAGCGTGCGCACCGACATGCCCAGGTTGCCCACGTCCGCGTACGCGGTGTTCTGACGACAGAACGGGATACGAACGCCGCCCAGGATGGCGACGGGACGGGCTGCTGGCATCGGTTGACCTGGCATGGAGGACTCGGGGACATGGCCTGCACAGGGCCGGCAGGCATAATGGCCGCAGTGTAGCTTCGACCCCGTGATGGGCCAACCGCGAATCATGAGCAAGACCGAACACGGCGTGACCGCCATGGGTGTGATGGCGCTGGAATTGACGGGCGGCAGCGCCCCCGAGCGCGGCGCCTTGGCGCCCGAGCAGGCCGGCATGCTGGCCGAACGCATCGGCCGCGACCTGGCGCAGTGGATCCCGGAGATCCGCGCGCTGGAGCTGAGCGTGGCGATGGCGCATTTCGACCCGGCCGAAGTGCTGCGGCCGGGCTGGCCGCTGCATCGCCGGCTGGAAGAGCTGCAGGCGCGCGCACCAGGACGCGATCAGGGCCCGCGCGTGCTGGCGTTCGGTGCCGACGCGCAGGGCGAGATTCCGTTGCCGTTCCAGGCCGATGCGCAACTCACCGGCGGAGGCCTGCGCGTGCTGCCGTTCCTGCTGTCTGGCGATCCGGAAATCGTCGCCACCGTGGCCGATGCGATGGAAGACCTGCTGCTGGCCCAGGGCATGGCGCAGGCCGACACCGCCCTGCTGGCGCAGGAAAGCTTCGGCGCACGCATCGAACACGCGCGCTATCTCACCGCGAACGATCTGGCGGCGATGATTTCGATGCAGTACGACAATCAAGGGTTGGCGCCGCTATGGCCGCTGATCGAAGCCGCCCTGCTCGCCCCGCATACCGAGGAGTGGCTGGAACAGCCGCCCGAGCCGGTGCTGCGTTATATCGACGGCGAAGTGCGTATCGCGCTGTTCGACCCGGCCGGCTGGTGCGATTACTACACGCACGATCGCGAAAACTGCGAGCGTCTGCGCGGGGTGTACGAGCAATACCTCTCACGCCAGCGGCAGATGGCCGCCGTGCTGGAAGCGCATGGGCTGCCGGTTCTGTATGTGCATGTGGAACCGGGGCAGGATCCGCGTCAAGCGTTGGCTGCGTAAGCAACGCGTCGGTTACTTTGGACTTTGAACTGTTAGCGCGCACTGGAAAACCGGCGTTTTCGGTGACAAACATGGCACGCGCCTACGCGCCTTACATCCATGTGCTGAACTGGTCCGTGCGCTGAAACCAGCACCACTGCTTGGCAGGTGTGCACCAAACAGATAACGCCGCAGTGATCGATCACTGCGGCGTTTGTTTGTCTGCCCGTTTCTTTGGCTTACTTGGTCGCAGCCGGCGCGTTGTCGGTGGTGATCACACCGCAGGCCAGACGGCCGCCGGCGTTGCCGGTGGGTTGGGTTTTGTAGTCGTCCGCATCGGCATGCACGATGACGGCGTGGCCGGCGATATCGAACTGGTCGGCCTTGCCGAGATTGACATTGCTCGAGACCGGGCCATCGATGCTGGCGTTGCCCTGCGCATCGGCCTTGATGTTGGGCATGTCGCCACCGTGATGCGGGTCGGCGCTGACGGCGCCGTGATCGGATTGGGCCGGGTTGAAATGGCCGCCGGCACTGCTGCCGTCCGGTGCGCTGCAATCGCCCTTTTCGTGGATGTGGAAGCCGTGCTCGCTGTTGGGCTTGAGTCCGCTCAGCTGGCCGGTGACGCGCAGCGCGCCGTCGACGGTCTTGAAGCTCACCGTGCCCTTCACCTCATTGCCCTTGGTCGGCTTGAGCTCGGCGGTTGCGGTGGTAGTGGCTGCCGCTTCGGTGACCATGGAGGCGGCATGCTCGCCACCATGCGCCGCTTCGGCTGGCGTGCCGGCCTGCGGTGCGGGTGCGGGATCGGCCGGTGCCGGTTCGTCGCGCTTGCACGCGGTCAGCACCAACGCGGTGGCCAGGAACAACGTCGTGGGAAGAATGCGCATGAAAAACTCCTGTAGAGAGGCCGCAGTTGCGGCCATGGATGCCCCAACTCAGGGCTGCGAAGGGGGTGTGCGCCATTGGGTGACGCGAATGACGCCGCAGGCCAGACGTGCGCCGGCATTGCCGCTGGGCTGGCTGCGATAGTCGTCCGGATCGGCATGCACGATCAGCGCCTTGCCGATCACATCGGTGGGCGCGGCATCGCCCAGGGTGATGCCGGCAACGATCATGTCCAGGTGCGCGACGCCTTCGGCGTCGGCGCGCAGATTGTCCATGTCGCCCGCGTGGTGGGGATTGCTACCGGTGCGCCCGTGCGGTGCACCGGTCGGATTGAAATGCGCACCCGCGCTGCTGGCATCGGCGGCGCTGCAATCGCCGCGCTCGTGCACATGGAAGCCTGCAACACCGCCCGGGCGCAGGCCACCGACGGTGCCGGTGATGCGGATTCCCTGTAACGCAGGCACCAGCACCACCCGACCGCTGACCAGACTGCCCGAGGCCGAGGCCAGCGCCGCTTCGGCCTGTTGCACCGGACGGGTGGGCACGACACGCGCCACTGGCGGTGGAGGTGTCTTCGGCGGTGGTGGCGTGCTGCTGCAGGCGGCCAGCACCAGAGCGGTGAGGGCGACGATCGTGGACGACCGGTAACGCATCGAGCTGTTCTCCTGATCAGGCTGGAAACCTATGCGGGCGCATGTTCACGTGTCATGAAATGCGCGTGCCGGCTGATCGGGAGTTTACGGGGTTGGTGTGGAGTGTCGGGTTGTTTTGAGGTGCGGGTCGACGGATGCGCGGTAGCAACGATGTGCGATTGCGATAAGCCTGGCTCGCGCGTTGTTTCCTTCTCCCGCCGGGAGAAGGTGGCGCGTAGCGCCGGATGAGGGTACGGGCGAAGCGCTAGTGACGTTTGGGTGCGTGCAGGCTACGCCCCGTACCCTCAACCCCTCTCCCGGCGGGAGAGGGGCTCAACTCCGCGTGCGGTCTGATGCACCATTGCGATAAGCCTGTATCGCCTACGCGCCGTTCCTTCTTTCAGCGGAACGGGCTTTAGCCGGGGCCAGGCGATACATCAGCGGCGTTTGCGGCCTGGGCCGAGTTTGCGGGTGACGGTGTTGCGGCCTAGGCCCAAGCGTGCGGCGGCCTCGGCGCGGCGGCCCTGGGTGAGTTGCAGGGCGGCTTCGAGCAGGGTCTTGTCGAGGCGTTCGCGCGCTTCGGCGTGCAGGCCCTGGGCGCCTTCGCTCAGACGTTGCGCGGCCCAGCTGGAGAGCATCTCGTCCCATTGCCCGTCGCTGCGCCCGGCGCGTTGGCGACGGCCGCCACGCGCCAGTGCGGCTTCCACATCGACCACGTCGATGATGTCGGCGGTGGCCAAGGCGGCCAGGCGCCAGCACACGTTTTCCAGTTCGCGCACATTGCCGGGCCAGTCGTAATGGCGCAGGCCTTCCAAGGCGGCCGACGACAACCGTTTGGGCAGCATGTCGAGCTTGCGCCCGGCCATGGCCAGGAAATTTTCCGCCAGTTGCGCGATGTCGCCGCGGCGCTCGCGCAGCGGCGGTAATTGCAGGCGCACCACGTCCAGACGATGCAGCAAATCGGCACGGAAGCGGCCTTGTTCGACCAGCGCCTCCAGGTCCTGGTGGGTGGCGGCGATCACGCGCACGTCGACACGGATGAGTTCGCGCCCACCGACACGGAAGAATTCGTTCTCTGCCAGCACGCGCAGCAAACGGGTCTGCAGCGGCAGCGGCATGTCGCCGATTTCGTCCAGAAATAGCGTGCCGCCATCGGCTTGTTCGAAGCGGCCGATGTGCCGTTTGGTGGCACCGGTGAAGGCGCCGGTTTCGTGGCCGAACAATTCGCTTTCCAGCAGTTCTGCAGGAATGGCGGCAGTGTTGAGGGCAACGAAGGATTTGCGCGCGCGCGGCGATTCGTTGTGCAGCGCGCGTGCGACCAGTTCCTTGCCGGTGCCGGTTTCGCCGTTGATCAGTACCGACAGCGGTGCCTGCGCGAGCCGGCCGATGGCGCGAAACAACGCCTGCATCGCCGGGGTGTCGCCGATCAACGCGGCAGAGCCTTGCGCCACCGGCACGCCGACCAATGCGTCGACGCCGGCATCGGCATCCGGCAGCGCGCGTGCGGCCAGGGCCACCGCGTCGTCCAGGTCGAACGGCTTGGAGAGGAACTCGTGCGCGCCGCCGCGAAACGCGCCGGCAGTGCTGGCCACATCGGTGTAGGCCGACATCACGATCACCGGCAATTGCGGGTGCTTGGACTTGAGCTTGTCGAGCAGGGTCAGGCCGTCTTCGCCGGACATGCGCACATCGGTGAACAGCAAATCGGGCGTGGGCCGCATGGCCAGTGCCTGCAGCGCAGCGGCGGCACTCTCGAAGCCATCCACGGCATAGCCGGCATCGCGCAAAGCGGTGGACAGCACGAAGCGGACCGAACGGTCGTCGTCGACCACCCAGATATGGTGGGATGCGGCGGCGGCCTCAGCCATGCAGATGCTCCTTGTCGTGATCGCCGGCCAGCTCGGGCAGCAGCAGGGTGAAAACGGTATGGCCGGCGCGCGAGCGGTAGGTCAGCGTGCCGTGGTGTTCGCGCGAGACCTGCTGGGCCAGCGCCAGGCCCAGCCCACTGCCTTCGGCGCGCCCGCTGACCAGCGGCAGGAACAGGTGCTCGGCCAGTTCTTCGGGCACACCGCCGCCGTCGTCGATGATCTCCAGCCGCAGCGACATCGCATGCACGCGGTCGCGGATGCGCTGGCCATGTTCGACGCGGGTGCGCAACGTCACCCGGGTGGCGCCGGCCTGGAACGCGTTGCGCACCAGATTCCAGACCGCCTGGGTCAGGCGATCGCCATCGCCAAGGATGTCGGGAATGCTGGGGTCGTAATCGCGTTGCACCTGCACCGACCAGCCCCCCTCGGCTTCGGCCAGACGCAGCACGCGCTCGAGCACGACATGGATGTTGAGGCGGTCGTGCGGGCGCGCCGGTGTGGGCGAGAGCAGGCGTTCGAGCAAGGTGTTGAGGCGTTCGATCTCGGTGCCGATCAATTCGATCAGCTCGCGCTCGTCCTCGTCGCGCCCGGCCGAACGGCGCGCCAGCAGCTGTGCGGCGCCCTTGAGCCCGGCCAGCGGATTGCGCAGTTCGTGGGCCAGACCCTTGAGCGCAGCGCTCAGGGCGTTGGGCAGTGCATGGGTGGGATCCAGCGCGGGGAATTCGTCGACCGGGTGGGTTTCCAGCAGCCAGCCGCCGTCGTCCAGCCGCGACAGCCAGCCTTCGGCAAAGCGCGGTGCGTCGTTGGGCAGGCCCAGGGCCAGCCGATGCAGACGCAGCACATCGCGTTCGTCGTTGAGCAGGAAGCGGGCGAGCGCATCGCCCTGTACTTCCAGCGCGGCCAGCGGTTGATCGACCAGTCGCCGTGCGCTGACGCCGAGCCAGCGCGCGAAGGCTGGGTTGACGCCCAGCACACGGCCCTCGCGGTCGGCCCAGGCCACCGGGGTGCCCAGGCTGTCCAGCGATGGCATCGAAGAAGAAATCACCATTGCACCAATTTAGTGCAAGCAGCATCGACGTGCGCGGATGTCGCGCCAGACGAAGCGTGCAGAAAAGAATTCGGGGCCGAAGCGCGATGGCGCGCACCGATCCAGCACACATCCGCGCCGACAGTGACAGGCGTGGGGCTGGTCATGCAGACACCTCGGCAGTTGCACCGCGCCAATCAGCGCCGCGGGGAAAAACGGACCCGGCGGGCAGTCCCGGCTGGGTCGTCGTGCCACCCGCAGCGGCATGGCTGCGGGTGTTCATGCTCAAGACTCGTATGCGGCTTCGCCGTGCGAGGTGATGTCCAACCCCTCACGCTCGGCTTCTTCGGTGACGCGCAGGCCGAACACCAGCTTGGCCACCAGGAACCCCACCACAGAGACCACGCCGATCCACACCAGGGTGATGCCCACGCCCAATGCCTGGATACCGACCTGATGCACGATGTCGTAGTCGCCGCCCTTCTGGCCGCCCAGCGAGGCCGCCGAAAACACGCCGGTCAGGATCGCGCCGATGATGCCGCCCAGGCCATGCACGCCGAACACGTCCAGGCTGTCGTCGGCACCCAGCAAACGCTTGAGGCCAGTGACGCCCCACACGCACAGCACGCCGGCGGCAAGACCAATCACGATCGCGCCGAACGGACCCACCGTGCCGCAGGCCGGGGTGATGCCGACCAAGCCGGCGACCATGCCCGAGGCCACACCCAGGGCGGACGACTTGCCTTTGATGATCTTCTCGGTCAACGACCAGCCCAGCACCGCCGCGGCAGTGGCCAGCAAGGTGTTGAGGAAGGCCAGCGCCGCACCGGCATTGGCTTCCAGGTTGGAGCCGGCGTTGAAGCCGAACCAGCCCACCCACAGCAGCGACGCACCGACGAAGGTCAGGGTCACGTTGTGCGGCTTGATCGCCTCACGCCCCAACCCGGCACGCTTGCCGACGAAGTAGGCGCCCACCAGGCCGGCGATACCGGCGTTGATGTGGACCACGGTGCCGCCGGCAAAATCCAGCGCGCCCAGGCCGAACAGATAGCCACCGGTGGCCCAGACCATGTGCGCCAGCGGCAGATAGCCGAAGGTGAACCAGATCACCGAGAACAGCAGCACTGCGGCGAACTTGGCACGTTCGGCAAAGGCGCCGACGATCAGCGCGCCGGTGATGCCGGCAAAGGTCGCCTGGAATGCCACGAACACGTATTCCGGCAGGCTGACACCCTTGGTGAAGGTGGCCGACAGGGTTTCGATGGTCACGCCCTTGAGCAGTGCCTTGTCCAGATTGCCGATCCACGGACCTTCGCCGGAGAACGCCAGGCTATAGCCGTAGAGCACCCACAGGATGGTCAGCAGCGAAAACACCACAGCGACCTGGATCAGTACCGACAGCACGTTCTTGGCGCGCACCATGCCGCCGTAGAACAGCGCCAGACCCGGCACCACCATCAGCAGCACCAGCAGCGTGGAAGTCAGCATCCAGGCGACATCGCCCTTCTCGACCACGGGTGCAGCCTCGGCGGCCGCCACCGGAGCGGCTTCCGGCTGCGCGGACGGCAGCGGTTCGGTGGTGACCGGCTCGGTCGGCAACGGGGTGACCTGCGGGGTGGATTGCGCATGCGCGCTGCCCATCCCGCCCACCACCAGCGCACTGAACAGCATCAGCATGCAGACGCTGTAGAACCGGGCTTTCCACCCGGCGAAAAGACCTGTCTTCATAAGGACTCCTGGGGTGGGGGATTCAGAGCGCATCGGCGCCGATCTCGCCGGTACGGATGCGTACGACTTGCTCGATCGCGGTCACGAAGATCTTGCCGTCGCCGATCTTGCCGGTGCCGGCGGCGTTCTGGATCGCCTCGACCACTGCGTCCAGCCGGTCGTCGGTCACCACCGTCTCGATCTTGATCTTGGGCAGGAAGTCGACGACGTACTCGGCGCCGCGGTACAGCTCGGTGTGGCCTTTCTGGCGTCCGAACCCCTTGACCTCGGTCACGGTGATGCCCGACACGCCCGCTGCGGACAAGGCCTCACGGACCTCGTCGAGCTTGAACGGCCGGATGATGGCGGTGATCAATTTCATGCGCATACCCCGAATGGTGGAAAAAACCGGCCGGCATTGCGCCGCCCGGCGGTGTCATTCCCCTGGATGCCAACCCCGGCATCCGCTCGTTCGCGAGCACGCAGACCCCAGCGGATGCCGGTGCATCCGCCTCGTGGGAGAGGTCAGGCCCGCGCGTCGCGATCCAGTGCTCTCTCAATACCCCTTCAATCCACGGCCGATGCCGTGGACCGATCGAACATGGGCGGCGATGGCGGAGGTGGGAGGGGGGGCCTCCGCCATCACCGCGGTGGAACTCAGTTGCCGTAGTACAGCTGGTACTCCAACGGGTGGGTCGCAGCACGGAACTTGGTGACTTCCTGCATCTTCAGCGCGATGTAGCCGTCGATGAAGTCGTCGCTCATGACGCCGCCGGCCTTGAGGAACTCGCGGTCCTTGTCCAGCGCTTCCAGGGCCTGGTCCAGGCTGGAGCAGACCTGCGGGATCAGCTTCTCTTCTTCCGGCGGCAGGTCGTACAGGTCCTTGTCGCTCGGGGCGCCCGGGTCGATCTGGTTCTTGATGCCGTCCAGGCCGGCCATCATCAGCGCGGTGAAGGTCAGGTAGCCGGACTGCAACGGATCCGGGAAGCGCATTTCGATACGGCGCGCCTTCGGGTTGGTGACCCACGGAATGCGGCACGAGGCCGAGCGGTTGCGGGCCGAATAGGCCAGCATCACCGGCGCCTCATAACCCGGGACCAGACGCTTGTAGCTGTTGGTGCCGGAGTTGGAGAAGGCGTTGATCGCACGCGCATGCTTGAAGATGCCGCCGATGTACCACAGCGCCATCTGCGACAGGCCGCCGTAGCCGTCGCCGGAGAACAGGTTGACGCCGCCCTTGGTCAGCGACTGGTGCACGTGCATGCCCGAGCCGTTGTCGCCCACGATGGGCTTGGGCATGAAGGTCGCGGTCTTGCCGTTACGGTAGGCGACGTTCTTGATGATGTACTTCATCGTCAGCAGTTCGTCGGCCTTCTGCACCAGCGAGCTGAACTTGGTGCCGATCTCGCACTGGCCGGCAGTGGCCACTTCGTGGTGGTGCACTTCGGTCTCGATGCCGACCTGCTCCAGCGTCTTGATCATTTCCGCACGCAGGTCGTGCAGCGTGTCGGTCGGCGGAACCGGGAAGTAGCCGCCCTTCACGCCGGGACGGTAGCCGCTGTTGCCGCCGTCGTACTTGGCGCCGGTGTTCCAGGCAGCCTCTTCCGAACCGACCTGGAAGAAGGTGTGGCCCATGTCGTTGGCAAAGCGCACCGAATCGAATATGAAGAATTCCGGCTCCGGGCCGAAGAACGCCTGGTCGGCGGTGCCCGAGGACTTCAGGTAGGCCTCGGCACGCTTGGCGATGCCGCGCGGGTCGCGCTCATAGCTCTGCATGGTGGCCGGATCGAGGATGTCGCAGGTCAGCACGACAGTCGGATCGGCGAAGAACGGATCCAGATACGCAGTGCCGGCGTCCGGGAGCAGGACCATGTCCGACTCGTTGATGCCCTTCCAACCCGCGATGGAGCTGCCATCGAACATCTTGCCTTCTTCGAACAACGCCGGCTCGATGATGTTGGCCGGAAAGGTGATGTGCTGCTGTACACCACGCATATCGACGAAGCGCAGGTCGACGAACTCGACCTTGTTGTCCTTGATCAGCTTTTCAACATTTTCCACGGACATCGGAAGAAACCTCAGGGGAAGTTAAGTGGCTCGTGGGCGGTACTACAGCAGGGACCGTGCCAAGCGTCATACTTTCACAAGTCGTTGATTTTGCTTGCATCGCTAGAGGTCGCTCACGCTTCAATTGCACCTTCTCGGTGCCAATTGATCGCAATGCGCACCGATATGGTGCATGCCGCAATGCACTATCCTGACGCCTCCCCCCATCCCTCCCCCAGTCCGATGTCCGATCTGATTTCCGCCCTGCTGTTGGGCATTCTCGAAGGCTTGACCGAATTCCTGCCGATCTCCAGCACCGGCCACCTGCTGATCGCCGAACAATGGCTCGGACGCCGCTCTGACTTCTTCAATATCGTCATCCAGGCCGGCGCGATTCTGGCGATCTGCCTGGCGCTGCGGCAGAAGCTGTGGACCCTGGCCACCGGCCTGGGCGAACGCGACAATCGCGACTACGTGCTCAAGATCGGCGTGGCCTTCCTGGTCACTGCAGTAGTCGGGCTGATCGTGCGCAAGGCCGGCTGGCAGCTGCCGGAAACCGTGCATCCGGTGGCCTGGGCGCTGCTGATCGGCGGGCTATGGATGCTGGTGGCCGAGCACTTTGCCGGCAAATTGCCCGAGCGCGACGTGGTGACCTGGAAGGTGGCCATCGCAGTCGGCCTGGCACAGGTGGTGGCAGGCGTGTTTCCCGGCACCTCGCGCTCGGCTTCGGCGATCTTCCTGGCGATGTTGCTGGGCCTGAGCAAGCGCTCGGCGGCGGCGGATTTCGTGTTCATGGTGGGCATTCCGACCATGTTCGCGGCCAGCGGTTACGCGCTGCTGGAGATGTACAAGGAAGGCGGCTTCGGCAGCGAGAACTGGGCCGATGTGGCAGTGGCCTTCGTGGCGGCGACCATCACCGGTTTTGTGGTGGTGAAGTGGCTGCTGGGTTACATCAAGAAGCACCGCTTCACGGTGTTTGCGGTCTACCGCATCGTGCTGGGCGCAGCCTTGCTGTTGTGGCTGCCGGCTGCGGCATGACGCCTCAACTGTCGCCGCGCGGCATGCATGTTCAAGCGAGCGCGACAGGCGTGGCACGCGCCCAGGCGGTGACACCCGTCATTGCCCTGGGCGCGCGCTGGCGGTATCACTGACGTATCGATCACCGGGAGCCGCCATGCGTGCCGTGTTCTTCGCCCCTGCCCTGCTGGCGGCCGGCGTGACGGCCTGCGGGTCGGGCGCTTCGCCGGATGCACCCGGCTCCTCCCCCAGCGCTGCCGCGCAGGCCGATGCGGTAACCGCACCGGCCGCCGACAATGCCCCGCTGCGGGCCGCCCTGCGCGCGCAGCACTGGCAATTGCAGCAGGCCAGCGATGCGCACGGCACCGCGTTGCGCAGCCTGTTTGTCGAGGGCATTGCGCCACTGCAACTGGATTTCAGCGATGAACGCATCCAGGTCAGCCAGACCTGCAATGCCCTGGGCGCCAACTACAGCGTGGCCGAGGCGCAGTTGCAGATCGGCCGGGTGGTGTCGAGCAAACGCCTGTGTGCCGAATCACGGCGGATGGCGCAGGAACGCGCCGCCAGCGAGCTGCTGTCCGGCCGCTTCGCAGTGGCACTGAACACCGCGCAGCCCGCGCCGCAGCTGACCCTGACCCGCAGCGATGGCACCCGCCTGGTGTTCGGTGGCGCCCCCACCGCAGACACCCGCTATGGCGGCCACGGTCGGACGGTATTGATCGAAGTAGCCGCCGAGACCGTGCCGTGTGCCTCCGAGCCGTCGCGCCAATGCCTGCAGCTGCGCGAGCAGGATGCGACAGGGCAGCCGGTCACCCAGACCTGGCAGCCCTTCGAGGGCAAGATCGAAGGCTTCGAGCACGAGACCGGCATCCGCACCTTGCTGCGGGTGACGCGTTATCCCGCCGCCGCAGGCGCAGATGGCGCGCCGGTGTATGTGCTCGATCAGATGATCGAAGCCAGCGGTTAGCAGTCGAATGTTGACTGCGTGGCGTCGTCGGCGTGATGGCCGATGCGATCAACGCGCGCGGATGGGACGTGCAGATGCAGGCCACTGACACTCAGCTCACAACACATGGTCAGCGGTCGTCAGGTCGGACGCGCACGGCACGCAGCAGTGAGTGATCGCTTGAGAAATGCCGCTACCGAACTGCCGGACAACGGGTGAACCGGCAGCTCTCCTCGGCACCGACGGCGCCCGCAGATCGGCGCCGTCGTTTCAAGCGCCTTCAGCGCAGCGACGGATTCAACGTATAGGTCCCGTGCAACGCCGCCTCGGCCAGCACATGGCCTTGCATCGCCGCCAACACATCGGCCGCGGTAAAGAGATCGGGCAGGCTAAGCTGCACCACGTCAAGCGCGAACACGCGGAAGAAATAGCGGTGCACGCGCAGGTCGTTGAACGGCGGGTACGGGCCGTCGTAACCCAGATAATTGCCGGCCATGTCGGCATTGCCGGCAAACCATTCGGTGTAGGAATTCAGGCCCTGCCGCGCGCCGGCCGGGCCGGCCGGCCGTGGTTTGCCCTTGGGCACGAAGCCGTCGCTGCAGCTGCCGGCCGCGATCTCGTGCACGTCGGCGGGGATGTCGGCCATGGCCCAATGCACAAAATCGGTGCGTGGCTGATCCACCGGAATCTGCACGTCATCGCGTCCGACGGTTTCCGGCACGGTCGGCACGTCCGGATCCAGGCACAGCAGCGCAAACGAGCGCGTGCCCTCGGGCACCTCGCTCCAGGCCAGATGCGGGTTGCGGTTGGGCGCAAAGCCGTCAGGCGTTCCGGCGGCAAATTCCACCGCGATGGGCTTGCCGTTGTCGATGCTGTTGCTGGTCAGGCGCATGCAGGGTCTCCGTGAGGGATGTTGCCGACCAGGGTGCCTGGGTCTGCGCAGCAGTGGAAGCCGTCGCAATGGAACCCACTGATGCGCTCGGTCGGGTGGATCGCTGCCGGTGCATCACGCCGGCGAAGATTGCGGCCGCGTGATCGTGCGCCCTGCGCGCGCGCCACGTTCAGTCGGTGCCTGTCCGGTGGCCGCCCCGCAGGAGCGGACCTGGCCGCGACGGGGTTTTATCGGTCATGCCCCATCGGGGCGCCGCGTCAGCGGTAACGCCCCGTCGCGGCCGGGGCCGCTCCTACGGAGTGGTCTGGAGCGCCGCGGTGGGCGCTCACCCGAAGGTCGGCGCCGCTCAGTCCTGCGGGTAACCGAAGCGCACTGCAATCAAGGTGAGCAGATCGAATTGCGCGCCCAGCACGCTGCGGTAGTTGCGCCAGCGGCCCGATGCCAGGCGTGCGGGGCCGCGCGGCTCGATCAGCGGGAAGCTCAGGCCGAAGGCCTGTTCCAGCGCGGTGGAAATACCCTGCGGGTCGCTCTCGATGCCGTCCAGGCGGATGATCCGGTGCGGATACAGATCGCGCTCGTGCAGCACGGCGAGCTGCTCCAGCGCCGCCAGCAACCAGTCGGTGGCCTGCTGCGGCGATTGCACGGCCAACGGCGCAGGCGCACCGGCCGACAACCAGTCCAGCAGCATGTCGCGCGGGTCGCGCAATGCGATTGCCAGCCGGCCTTCGGGCAGGTGCGGGCGCAGTGCAGTGAGCAAGGTGTTGTCCCACCACAGCAGCCAGTCGATGACGTTGCCGTCGTCGATACCGCGCCGCGGCAGCTGCGCCTTCCAGCCTTCCACCAGCGCCAGCGGCGCCAGTTCGCCGGAGGCCAGCTGTTCGACGCTGCGATAGCTCTGCAGCGCGTCGGACGGCGGGGTGGTGCCGTAACGGTCGTCGCGCACCAGTGGGGTGGCCGCGCCCATCACTGCGATCAGGCGTTCGACATGCGAACCGGGCACGCCCCAGACGAACAGCGGGCGCGCGGTCACCGCGTCGGGAATCGTACCCACCGCCGGCCACTGCATTGGCTGCTTCGCGGCCTGCGGCGGCAACGGCAGACGGTGCTGGGCCTGCTCGCGCTGGAACTGCATCCAGGTGGCCAGCGCCGCATCGGGCTGGCCGGCGCGGTCCTGCACATTGCCCAGCCACGGTCGCAGCACGGTCTGCTGGTTCTCGGGCAGCGAGTCGATCAGGGATTGGACGCAGGCGATCGCTGCCGGCGGGTCGCGCTCCAGCAAGGCTTCGACGATGCGCTGCTCGCCGCTGATGCGGCCCGGCTCGACCGCCACGATCTGCCGCGCCACCATTTCGGCTTCTTCGGCATGGCCTTGCATGTCGTGCACGCGCATCAGCGCTTCCAGTGCCGGCAGATGCTCGGGCATGCCCAGCAGCCAACGCTCGATCACCGCCTGCGCCTGCGGGCCGCCGACCGGCTCCACCGCCAGCCGCGCCAGCCATAGATCGTGCGCATTGACCGAGGTGGCCAACGCCGCGTCCAGGGTGTCGCGCGCGTCGTCGACCGCACCCAATCGCTCCCAGGCCGTCAGTAGCGCGTGCAGCGTACGCCGGTCGGCCGGCCAGTGCGCAAGCGCCAGGCGCAAATGCGCCACGGCCTGGTCGGGGCGGCCGGCCTGCAATTCCATTTCGCCCGCGAGCCGGCGCATGGCCGGGATGTCGCCACCGGGCTGGGCGAACACACCCTGCATCGCGGCCAGCGCGTCGTCCAGGCGACCCTGGCGCTGGGCCAGCTGGGCGACGAAGGCGCGCAGCGCGGTGCCCGGCGGATTGAGCTCGACCACGCGCTCGAAGGCGCGCTCGGCGAACGCGAAGTGTTCTTTCTGCAGATACGCAAAGCCCAGCGCGAACAGCACCCGCGGGTCGTCCGGCAACTGCTCGGCGGCGCGGGTCAGCAGCGACAGCGCGCGATCGCTCTGGCCGCGGCGCAGCTCCACCACGCCATCGACGGCCAGCAGCTGCGGATGCTCCGGCGCCAGCCGCGCTGCCGTGCGGCTCAGCCGCTGCGCATCATCCAGATCGCCGCGCGCCACTGCCAGATGCGCCTGCATCACGTAGGCGTTGAACTGGTTCGGGTCGAGTGCGGTGGTGCGCGACAACGCGGCATCGGCCGCAGACAGATCGCGCGTGGCCAATAGCAAGCCGGCGCGCAACAGATGCAGGTCGGCATCTTCCGGCGTCAGCGTCAGCGCGGTTTCGATACTGGCCAGCGCCAGCGTGGGTTGGCCCTGCTGCTGCAAGGCCAGACCGAGCCAGCGATGGGTGGCGGCATTATCCGGCGCGCTGATGACCCACTCGCGGGCCAGCGCCACCGCATCGTCGGCCGCATTGCGGCGCAGGGCTTGAAGAATGGCGTCTTGCATGGCGGCGGCGTGTCCAGGACAAACGCCTATTGTAACGATGCGCGGCGGGACGCCGACTCGGAGCGGCTATCAACACTGCTGCGCAGCCGCCAGGCGCGCGGCCGATGCCCGTTGGCAGGCACCACTCGTACACTGCAGTTCGGAGCGCGCCATCCGCGCCCACCTGGCGACTGCTCGCGACGGTTGTCGCCGCTTTCAGGCCTGCGCGGTCAGCCGCTCGGCCACCCAACGTTCGGCAAAACCATCGCCACGGGCATTTTCCAGAAAGCCGCAGTGGCCGCCCCAGCGCGCGATTTCCAGCTGCGCGTGCGCGGGCAGATGCCAGCCGGCGAAATCGGCGAACGGAATCACCGGGTCGTCTTCGGCCATCAGGATGTGGACCGGCACCTGCAAGCCGGCCAGGCGTTCGCCGGCAATCGAATAACTGTCGAAATACGCCTGCAGCGAGCCGTGCCCGGTGTGCTGCTCGGCCAACCAGGCCATCAGGCCGCGCATGTCCAGCGCCAGGGTGGCATCGTCGTAGCCGTGCTGATCGGGGAACAGCTTGCGTTTGCGCAGCAGCGATTCGCGCCAGCGCCGGCGGAAATACCAATCGTAGAACTGCGGGCCTTTTTCCAGCTGCAGCATGGTGGCGGCCGGATCCAGCAGCGGACACACCGCTGCGACCCGCGCCACCGGCAGGCCGGCCGCCGGCGCGCGCAAGGCGAGCCGCAGTGCGAAATTGCCGCCCAGCGAGTAACCGGCCACCAATAACTGCGGTGCGGGAAAGCGCCGCCACAGATCGCCTGCAGCGTTGACCACTTCATCGATGCGATCGGAGTGGAACAGGTCCACGTTGAGGTGATGGGTGCCGCCGTGATCGCGGAAATTCAGCCGGAACACCTGATAGCCCAGGCCCAGCAGGCGCGCAGCGGTGAGCCGCATGTAATTGGAATCGGCGCTGCCTTCCCAGCCGTGCAGCAGCAGCACGGTGGCGCGCACCGGTGCATCGCCGGGCGGGATGCTCATCCAGCCCTGCAGGCGTACGCCGTCGCCGCCGTCGAGAATATGTTCGCTGGTCACCGCGCCGCTGGCGGCCAGCAACTGGCGGCTGCGGATCCGGCGCAACGCACTGCTGCCCAGCAGCGATTGCACATGCGGATTGCGCAACCAGCGCGGCGGCGAATAGTCGGAAACGTTCATGCGCTCATCGGGCCAGGCACTGTCGCGTCGGCCGCAGGAGCGATGAGCATACGCATCGCGGGCTAGGACTCCATTGCCGCAATGATGCGTTGACGCGAGGTGTCGGCCAGGCGGCGACGTCCGTCGACATCCAGCGCGCGGATCGGCTCGAGAAAATGCACTTCGGCCAGCCGCGCCGGCTCGCCGAGCAGGCGCACGATGTTGTCGAAGAAGCTCTCGCGCTCGCCGAACGCCACCACCGCCTGCGCATTGCCGCGCTCGCCGTAACGCAACGCCACCGGTTGCACCGGCACGCCGGCCTCTACCGCGGCCTGGAAGATCCGGGCATGGAACGGGCCGACCTCGGTGCCGCCGCGGGTGCGCCCTTCCGGAAACACGCCCACCGGCTTGCCGCTTTGCAGCCGCGCCAGCATTTCCTGCAGCACGCCGCCCAGCGATTCGGTATTGCCGCGCTGATGGAAGATGGTCTGGCCCTTGGCCGCCAGCCAGCCCACCAGCGGCCAGCCGGCGATCTCGCGCTTGGCCACAAAGCCCATCACGCGTTGGCTGTGCAGCATCGAGATGTCGATCCAGCTGACGTGATTGGCGACGAACAACGCAGCGCCCGGGAGCGGAGTGCCGAAGTGACGCAAACGAAATCCGAAGATACGCATCAGATTGCCCTGCCACCAGCGGATCATCCACTCGTCCAGGGTGTCGTCGTGGCCGGTACGGATGCGCGCCAGCGGCGGCGCCACCACGCACAGCATGGTGATCGGCAGACAGATGCTCAGGTGCACCAGCAGCAGCGGTACCCGATACAGGTACCGGAACCAACGCACGCCGCCAGCATCGCGCGTGGCGTCCAGGGATGACTCGCTCATTGCAGGAACGGGACCGGTACCAGGGGAAGGAAGCGCGACTATTGTGACAGCAGCTTGGCACGCGCGCAGTGCCGGCAGCGGGTGGCGCTGTTCCACCCATGTGCTTGCACGGCGGGCTCAGCCATTGCTGCGCGGGACCACGGCCAAGGTGAGCCGCGAAACGCACACGCGCTTGCCGGCCGGGTTTTCGATGGTGATGTCCCACACCTGCGTGCTGCGCCCGATATGCACGGCGCGCGCGGTGCCAGTGACCACGTCCTGATACGCCGCACGCAGATGGTTGGCATTGATCTCCAACCCCACGCACATCTGGGTGGTCATATCCACGCACAGATTGCCGGCGCTACTGCCAAGGGTTTCGGCCAGCACCACCGACGCACCGCCGTGCAGCAAGCCGTACGGCTGCTTGGTGCGCGAATCCACCGGCATGCTGGCGCGCAACCAATCGTCGCCGGCGTCGGTGAACACGATGCCCAGATGTTCGATCAAGGTGTCGCGACTGGAGGCGTTGAGGGCAGCAAGATCGACGGGTTCGCGGAAGGTCATAGGCTGGGGATTGGGGATTGGGGATTGCAACAGCATCTGCGCCCGAAGGAACTGGTTCAACTGTCGCTGACTGCCCTGATCGATCCAAGCTGCAGCAACAGCTCTTGCAGCTTGACTGGGTGCTGCACGATGCAGGAGACATCATTGCTCCACGGCGTCCAGGCGCAGTTCCGTCACTGCGCCGGACACATATCGCCATGACAGCGGCCAGTGAACGGCACGCTCATGCGATCAAAGAATCGGCACAAGCCCGGCACCGAAGGCGGTCAGCATCCGCACCAGCAACCACTTCGGGCCGACGTTGACCTCGGGGAAGTCGCCCACCGCCACATAGCACTGCCGGAACTGCGGGTCCTGGCGCTTGAGTGGAAACGGGCAGCCGGGGCCAGGCTGGAATTCGTAATTGGTGGCATAGCGCCAGGGCCAGAAATCCAGCACCGGCAACGATTCGGACACCTTGCCCACGCTGTAGTTCAGTCCGCTCAGCACCGGCGGCTTTTCGCGCGAGGCCACGGTCCAGGCATTTTCCGGAGCGATGTCGCGCTCGATGCTGGCGGCCAGCGCCTGCGCAAAGCGCGCATCGTCGATCACCACCGCCGCCTCGGTGTTGTAGTTCTCGCTGCGCGGGTCGAAGTTGTGCGTGCCGATCACGCCGATGCGCCGGTCCACCACCAACGACTTGGCATGCAGGCCCATGCGCGCGCCGGCACGGGTGACCGGCAGCGGCTTGTTGACCGCACGTGTGCCCAGGAACGAGGGCCGCGTTTCGGTACGCAGCACACGCCGGTCGACCTCGCTGCCGCCGGGCGCACGTCCCGCGCCACCGCCGCTGCCGCGAATGGCACTCCCCGGTGTTCCGCCGCCACCGTTGCTATTGCTGCCACCGCTGCCACGCACCGCGTTGCCGGCCGCGCTGCCGCTGATCACGCGATTGACGCTGCTGTCGCCCTCGACCGGCTCGGCGGCCTGCGGATTGAGCGGGTCGGGCACCAGATTGGCGTAGTCCACCGGTGCGTTCAGCGGAAATGGCTTGAATTCGTAGATGTTGAAGCCCAGCTCGCGCAGATTGCGGCGTTTGAACTTGTACGACAGCGCATACACGATCGGGTTGTCGGTGGCCGCCAGGCTATTGCTCGAGACCACGATGCGTGGCGGCAGCGGGCGCGTGCGCAGTGTGCGGAAGATCGCCTGTGCCTGATCGGACAACACCAGATACGGCGTCTGCAGCAGCACTTCCTGCTGCGCACCGGCGATCAGGCCATCCAGCTCCGGCGCGGTGGACACCGCCTTGGCGGCATGTTCCTTGCGGTGTTTCTGCGGCAGGTCGGCCACATACAGCACGCGCTGCACCGGCATGGCCGGGGTCACGAACGCATCGCGGATGAATTGCGCATCGCGCGCCTCACGGTCGACGCGCGCCACCCGCTCCGGGCGGCGGATGTCGGCAGGCGGCATGTTCGGCGCGCCCTGTTCCAGCAGCAGGCGGCCGACATCGTTCAGGCGCTCGGCCGGCACGCTGCGCTGCGCACGCCAGAACGCGTCGAAATTGGCCGCCATCGCACGCACTTCTGGGCCGGCCAGAATCACGTCACGGTCGCGGAAGTTGTATTCGCTGTCCCAGTCGAAATAGTCGTCCTGGTAGTTGCGGCCGCCGACCACGCCGAGCACATCGTCCACCACCAGCAGCTTGTTGTGCATGCGCTGGTTGAAGCGACGGAAACAGCACACCACGCTGCCGGCATAGTCGAAGTAATTGAGTTTGACCTTGCCGAAGGTGGGGTTATAGATGCGCAGCTGCAGATTTTCATGGGTGCTGGACAGCGCGCCGAGAATCTGCAGATCGGCGATCGCCGAGAGCTGGTCGATCAGGATGCGTACCTTGACCCCGCGCTGCGCCGCGTCGATCAGTGCATCCAGCACCATGCGCGCGCTGTCGTCCTTGTCGAAGATATAGGTCTGCAGATCGATGCTGCGGGTGGCGCTGCGGATCAGATTCAGCCGCGCGACCAACGACTCTTCGCCGCGATCGACGATGGTGGCGTAGTGCCGCGGCGCAGCCGCAGTGGAGCTGGTGATCGCCTCGCCGCCCAGCGCGCGCAGCGGCGAGGACAGCGCACAGCGATTGGCCTGGGTGCAGCTCACCAGCGTGCTGCGCGCGGCAGAAGCCACGCCTGCCGCACGGTTGCGTTCGATTTGCGACAGGCCGGCGCATCCGGTGCCGAGCAACAGCGTTGCCAGCACAAGCACCCTCAACAGGAAACTCACGGGCGCCGCGCCTCCTGCAACCGCCCACGCAGAACGAACGTCACCCTGTCGCCCAGGGCCATCTGCCACGCATTCATTCCGTAACGTCCACGCAGCACCGTACCTCGACTGATCACGTCGCAATCATAGCCCGGCCGCGCGCATTCAGCTGGCGCCACATGCAGGGTCTCGATGTGCGTGATTCCGCGAATGGTCAGGTTGCCGGTGATGTCGCCCCCCTGCTTCACGACCGCTTCGGTGTAGGGAAGCGACTCGAATTCCACCACCGGGTATTGGGCGACATCGAAGAAATCCTCGCCGCGCATCCACGCGGTGTAGCGGTCCTTGCCGGGGATTTCCACCTGGGTGGCGTCCAGCCGGAAGCGCACCTGTTGGCGTTTGTCGGGCAATTCCACCAGTTCACCGCGAAAACGCGGGAAGAACCCCTCGATCTTCATGCCGAAGCGCGTTCTGATCTCGAACCCGAAGCGCGATTGCACCGGGTCGATGGAATGCACCTTCTGCTGCGCCATACAGGGCAGAGCGACCCAGAGCGCGAGCCAGGCGTACCAGCGCAGCGACGATGACACGGATCAAGGCCACCAGAAGGCGGTCAGGCGGGCGATACCCGGTTCGATGGCGGCCTCCAGCGGCAGCGCCAGCAGGGCGATCGCGGCGGTGGGCATGCCACGGTAGTCGCCGGTCTGGCCGCTGTGCATCAGCGCTGCCAACCGCTCCAGCCCGGGGTTGTGGCCTACCAGCAATAAGCGCTCGGCGTCGCGGTGTTCGTCCACCAGGCTGGCCAGGGTGCCGGGCGTCGCTTCGTAGATGCGCTCGTCCAGGCGTTGTTCGATATAGCCGGTGAGCTCCAGTACCGCTTCCAGCGTCTCGCGGGCGCGCCGGGCCGGCGAGCACAGCACGCGGTCGGGCACCAGGCGCTGCTCGCGCAGCCAGCGGCCGGCCGATTCCGCCTCGGCAATGCCGTGCGGGGACAGCGGGCGGTCCAGATCGGCCTGGCCGGTATCGGCCGGCTCGGCGTGGGCGTGTCGCAACAAGATCAATTCGCGCATGGAAACTATCCGGTTTAGGCCTTCTTGAGCCACTTGAACAGCGGCTCCCAGTCCTGTTGATGGTCGCGCACCTGCGCCGAGCGGTAGTCGAACAGGCTGCGTCCCAGCCCGGCCATGACCACGTAGGCCTGGGTGTCGCGCAGCTGGGTCACCAGCGGATACGGCCAGGTACCGATCATCTCGGCGGCCTGTTGCGAGGTCTGGGTCCACGGACGGGCGCGGTTGAGCACCAGGCCCACCGGCAATTTGCGCTGGTGCACGCGCGGCACCTTGGCCAGCGTGTTGAGAAAGCCCACCACCGCTTCGATATCCAGTGCGGAGGACAGCACCGGCACCACGATGGCATCGACGTGGTCCAGAAATCCGCTCAGATCCTCGGCCATCGCCCCGGCCGGGGCATCGATGATCAGCTGATCGGTGCCATCGGGCACTGCGGCCTGCCAGTTGCGACGGCGGGTGGCGTCGATCGGCAACACCGCACTTTCCAGGCTGGCGCGACGCTGCGCCCAGCGCGTGGACGAGCCTTGCGGATCGGCATCTGCCAGCACGGTGCGCTGGCCCTGCAAGGCCGCATGTGCGGCCAGATTGGTGGCGATCGTGGTCTTGCCTACGCCGCCTTTGGAGCCGGCCACCAGGACTGTCTTCATGCACGCCTCGCTTCCGGGAGCAAGCCGGCAGCGTACACCGCAGCACGGTGAGGAAGTAGTCGAAAGACGTTAAACCGATCGACTGCCAGCCGGACGATCTTCCAGCAGCCGTGATCCATGCTCGGGAAATCCCTGTGCTGCGCGCGTGCGCAGCAGCTTCTGCGCGACCTGCGCCTGCGTCATGACCTCGCGCGCTGTGCTGTCGATTGGCGGCTCTGCATGCAGCGCATTGTCATCGCAGTGCAGCATTGGCTGCGAGGCTAACGCGGGTGCGCGTTGAACCTGCGGTGCGGCAGTACCGAAGTGGCAGCGCGAGTTCGCGCCTGGCATCACGCCGCCAGACGTGCCAGCAACCAGGCCCAGGCAGGCAAGGTCAGCAGCGACAGCAGGATGCTGTAGCCGACCATCGCTGCAGCCAGGCGCGGCGCCAGCCGATGCGAAATGGCCAGCGCGGCGGCGGTGATCATGGTGGGCATGGCCGATTCGAGCACGTTGGTTTGCAGCATTGCCCCATGCAGGCCGAGCGCCCAGGACAGCGGCAACGCCAGCAGCGGCATCACGGCCAACTTGAAGACCAGGCCGACGGCCAATGGTTTGAGCTCGTCCGCAGGCAGCCGCAACTGCAGGGAGAAGCCCACCGCCAGCATCACCAGCGGCAGCATCGCATCGGCCAGGCTCTTCAATCCCGAACCGATCCAGGTCGGCGGCTGCTCCGGCATCAACGTCAGTGCGAACAGCAGCGCCCACAGCGGCGGAAACCGCAGCACCCGCAGCAGGATCATCCGCGCGGTAGGCGGGGTATCGCCGCTGTAGCGCGCCAGCACATACAACCCAAACGTGGACAGCAGCACGAAAGTGCCGAACTGGTCGTAGACCACCGCATACGGCAGCGCGTGATCGCCGATCAACGCGCGCACCATCGGAAAGCCGATGAAGCTGGAGTTGGTGAACACCACGCACATCAGCAGCGCGGCATATTCCTCGCGTTTGAATCCAAACACACGGCTGCAGCCCCACAGCAGCGGCACGATGATCGCGGTCAACACCCACGGCGTGGCGATCACTCCACCCAGCGAAGCATCCAGATGCAGGCGCGGCACATAGGTCAGCACCGAGGCCGGCAGGCAGATATACAACACGATGCGATTGAGCACGTCGGCGCTGTTGTCCGGCAGTACCCGCAAGCGGGCGAACAGCAGACCCAGCCCCAACATCGCCAGAATCAACGCAAATGCATCCACCGCCATGGCGTGATCGTGTCCGTTGGAAAGCGATGCACAGGATCGCATAGCGCGCAGCACAGGCATCGGCGGAGGGCTGGCTTGGCATCGCGCTAACCCGAAGCAGCGAGACTTCCATCGTTTGCCTATCCGAAACCAGTGTGTCGAGTGCGCGGTGTCCTCGCCGCTCGCGGGACACGCGGTGAACCCGTCCCTGAAGTGACCCCCGGAAGTTGGACACTCCGTCCAACTCCGAGGATTTCATGCACAGATATGACGCTCGCTTCAAACTTCAGGTCGCCAAGGAGGCCTGCAAGACCTCCATCTCGGTCAAGGCGGTGGCTCGCCGTCATGGTCTGGAGTTCTCCACGGTCAGGCGTTGGGCAGCGACCTATCAGTTGCACGGTTGGCGCGGGTTTCACCGCAAGGCCCGCTCCTATGATCTTGCGTTCAAGCTGGAAGTTCTTGAAAAGATGCGCCAAGAGGGGATGTCTGCGCGCGAGGCCACGACCTACTTCCAGATAGGCAGCGCCGGTGCGGTAGCGCATTGGCAACGGCTGTATGCTGACGGCGCCGCCCAAGCGTTATCGCCGCCCCAGAAGCCGATGAAAAAAAAACGCTCGTCCAAGCCCGCCGAGGACATGAGCCGCGATGAGCTGCTCAAGGAAGTGGCCTACCTGCGTGCGGAGACGGCCTACTTAAAAAAACTCGATGCCTTGATCCAGGAAGAGCAGGCGGCGCAGCGCGCAAAGCGCAAGCCGTCCACGGATTGAGGCAGACCTACGCACTGCCGCTTTTGCTCAAGGCGGCCGAGCTATCGCGCAGCACGTTCTATTACCAGATTCGTGCCCTGGCCCGTCCCGATGAAGGTGAGATCGACCTGTGTGAGCGCATCCGCGCGATTTACGATGAAAACCAAGGGCGCTATGGCTACCGCCGCATCGCACTGGAACTAGCCAATCAGGGTGAGAGGATCAACCACAAGCGGGTGCAGCGCCTGATGGCCGGACTGGGGCTGCGATCGCGGGTGCGCATCAAGCGCTATCGCGCATTCAAGGGCGCAGCCAATGTCATCGTAGCCAACGAACTGAGCCGCCAGTTTGAAGCTCAGATGCCCAACCAGAAGTGGGTGACCGATGTCACCGAGTTCAAGGTGCAGGGCATGAAGCTCTATCTTTCACCGATCATGGATCTGTACAACGGCGAAATCGTGGCCTATCAGATGAAACGCCGACCGGTATTCGACCTGGTGGGCCAGATGCTGGATCAGGCAATCAAAAAACTTTCGCCCGACGCTCGGCCGATGATCCACTCTGACCAGGGATGGCACTACCAGCACGAGAACTACCGGCATCAACTCGAAAAGCACTCTCTGAAACAAAGCATGTCCCGACGCGGCAACTGCTTGGACAATGCGGCCATGGAGAGCTTCTTCGGGACGCTGAAGTCCGAATTCTTTTATCTAAACAGCTTTGACAGCGTCGAAAGTCTGGAAGCCGGGCTGGTGGAGTACATCAGGTACTACAACGAAGACCGGATCAAGCTCAAATTGAAGGGCCTGAGTCCGGTAAAGTACCGGGAGCAGAGCAAGCTGGTCGCCTGATCGCCCAACTGTCCAGCTTTTGGGGGTCACTTCACCCTGGGGGCTCGCTGGCGGCATCCATGCCGCCACACGGTCCCGCAAGCGGTGAGGACACCGCGCCAGAGAGTTTGCAGGCTGTTTTATTGAAAACCATGCACACCGACCATCTCGACTGGTCCTTGCCCGCTCACCGTCGCGGGACCTTACGCGGCATGGATGCCGCGTAAGAGCTTACAAGGACGTACTTGCAGCGTGTCCCGCGAGGGTGGGCGGGCAAGGACCCTGCAGCCAAGCCGCAGATCAGCAGAACAGCAGAACAGCAGAACAGCCGCACTACACCTGATCTATCCGCTCTGTTCTGATCTATCCGCTCTGTTCAAGCCCTCGAAGACAAGCAAAACTTCGCGTCGTAGCGATGTTTCGATGCAGTCGAAAACCTGGTCAGTCGAGCACGGGCTGCTTCTATGCAAATGCAGCTATCACCAGCGATGGCCTGTCGCAGATTCGGCTGATGCAGGGCATCGCGCTGCGGCGGTTAACTGCAGCGCGATGCCAAGACTTACGGAAACGCCGGCGGGTTCGCCTGCCAGGCGGCGAAGACCTCGGCCAGGCTGGCACGTTCTGCTTCGCGCCAGTCCGGCAGCAGGCTGGCGTAGTTGGCAGTGCTGCTCCAGCGTTCAGGCCAGGTGCGCACGGCGGCGGCATACCACTCGACCGCTTCCTGCTTGCGCCCGGCACGCCACAGCGCCAGCGCCGCGGTCGTGGGCAGCCATTGCGGCGTGGCCGGACGGCCGTTGGCCAGGTTGGCCCACATCTGCAAGGCCTTGTCGGCCTTGTCGGCACGCAACAGATCCCAGCCGTAGTTCCAGGTGATGGCGCGATATTGCTGGCTACCATTGGAAACCAGGCCCAACGCCCCCTGGTAGAGCTCGTCGCCTAACTGGGTGCGCCCACCGGCATAGGCCAGCGAGGCCAGCTGCGCGCGCGGCTCGGCGGCGCGTGCGTCACGCTGCACCATCGCGGCCAGGCGGTCGACCACCGCATCGCCCTGCCCCTGCACGGCGACCACGGCTTTGGTGGTGCCGCGGTCTTCGTCGAAATAGAACTCCTTGGGCTTGGGCAGGCTCTGCGCTTGCGCCAACGACCACACGCTCCCGAGCAGGGCCAACGCAATGGCCCATGCGAACTTCGTTCTCACTGGTTTTTCCCCTTGCGACACACGACAAACCCCAACCCTGTCCCATCCTAACCTCAGTGTCGCTGCGATGCACACCCGGTGTGCCAGGCATGTGAATAGCGGCTGTTACAATTGTTAGGCCGTTTTGGAGCCCTGGGTTCCAGCCACCCTTTCCGGGCAAGCCATGACCAGTACTGCTGCACTCTCTTCCCCCGACTCTGCCAACACGCCGGAGCTCGGCCAGGTGGATGCGGATTACACGCTGGAGCACAAGTACACGCGCGCCGATGGCCGCATCTACTTGTCAGGCGTGCAGGCGCTGGTGCGGCTGCCGTTGATGCAACGCCTGCGCGATGACGCCGCCGGCCTTGCCACTGCCGGCTTCATCAGCGGCTATCGCGGCAGCCCGCTGGGCGGGTTCGATCTGGAGCTGTGGCGCGCGCGCAAGCATCTGGATGCGGCCAGGGTGACCTTCACCCCCGGCCTCAACGAAGACCTGGCCGCCACCATGGTCTGGGGCACCCAGCAGACCAACCTGTTCCCCGGTGCCAAGGTGCAGGGCGTGTACGGCATGTGGTACGGCAAAGGCCCGGGTGTGGACCGCAGCGGCGACGTGTTCAAGCACGGCAACGCCGCCGGAACTTCGCCATATGGCGGCGTGCTGGCGCTGGCCGCCGACGACCATGCCTGCCGCAGCTCGACCCTGCCGCACGGCTCGGAAGAGGAATTCGTCAGCGCGATGATGCCGATCCTCAATCCGGCCGGGGTGCAGGACATCCTGGACATGGGCCTGCTCGGCTGGGCGATGAGCCGCTATACCGGGCGCTGGATCGGCTTCAAGACCATTTCCGAGACGGTGGAGTCTTCCGCGTCGGTGGATGTGGATCCGTTCGCACGCACGATCGTGCTGCCAGAGGACTTCACGTTGCCGCCAGGGGGTTTGAGCATCCGCTGGCCGGATCCGCCGGTGGATCAGGAAATGCGTCTGCACCGCTACGCGATCGCCGCCGCGCAGGCATTCGCGCGCGCCAACGGCATCGACCGTGTGGTGCTGGATTCGCCGCACGCGCGGTTGGGCATCGTCACGACCGGCAAGAGCTATCTGGACGTGCTGCAGGCGCTGGAATACCTGGGCCTGGATGCGCAGGCGTGCGCGCAGATCGGCATCCGCGTGTACAAGGTCGGCATGACCTGGCCGCTGGAGCCGGTGGGCATCAGCGCGTTTGCGCAGGGCCTCGACGACATTCTGGTGGTGGAAGAGAAGAAGGCCTTCATCGAGCGCCAGATGAAGGAGCTGTTCTACAACTGGCCGGCCAGCGCCGGTGCGCGGCCGAGCATCGTCGGCAAGTACAACGAGCAGGGCGAATGGATCCTGCCCTCCACCGGCGAACTGACCCCGGCCACGATCGCCGCGGTGATCGGCAAGCGCATCCAGCGCTTTGCGCTTCCATCCAGCGCGATGACCGAGTCGATCGAGCAGCGGCTGCGCTGGATGGACACCAAGGAAGCCGAAATGGCCTTGCCGCGCGCGCTGTTCCCGCGCGTGCCGCATTACTGCTCCGGCTGCCCGCACAACACCTCCACGGCCGTGCCGGAAGGCTCGCGTGCGCTGGGCGGCATCGGTTGCCATTACATGGTGACCTGGATGAACCGCTCCACCGACACCTTCACCCACATGGGCGGCGAAGGCGTGACCTGGTCGGGGCAGGCGCCGTTCACCGAAACGCCGCACGTGTTCCAGAACCTGGGCGACGGCACCTATTTCCACAGCGGCTCACTAGCAATCCGCCAGTCGGTGGCCACCGGCGTCAACATCACCTACAAGATCCTCTACAACGATGCAGTGGCGATGACCGGCGGCCAGCCGGTGGACGGCACCCTCACCGTGCCGGACATCGCCCATCAGCTGCGCGCCGAAGGCATCCACACCATCGCGGTAGTCAGCGACGACATCGGTAAATGGACGCGCCGGCGAGAGCTGTTTCCCGCCGATGTCGCTTTTCATGACCGTGGCGAACTGGATGCGGTGCAGCAGCAGTTGCGCACCATCAGGGGCGTGTCGATCCTGATCTACGACCAGACCTGCGCCACCGAAAAACGCCGCCGGCGCAAGCGCGGCAAGCTGGTCGACCCACCCAAGCGCGTCATGATCAATTCGCTGGTCTGCGAAGGTTGCGGCGATTGCGGCGAAAAGAGTTTCTGCGTGTCAGTGCTGCCCAAGGAAACCGAATTCGGCCGCAAGCGGCAGATCGATCAATCCAATTGCAACAAGGATTATTCCTGCGTGTCGGGCTTTTGCCCGAGTTTTGTCACCGTGCATGGCGGCAAGCCGCGCAGGGGCAAGCAACGCGATGCCACCGCGCTGTTCGACACGTTGCCCGCGCCGCCACAACGCACCACGCTGGAACAACCCTGGAACATTCTGATCACCGGCGTCGGCGGCACCGGCGTGGTGACCATCGGTGCGTTGCTCGGCATGGCCGGGCATCTGGAAGGCAAGGGCGCCACGGTGCTGGATCAGACCGGGCTGGCGCAGAAGGGCGGCGCGGTGACCACGCATATCCGCATCGCACGCCGACCGGCCGATATCCACGCGGTGCGCATCGCTGCCGGCGAAGCGGATCTGGTGCTGGGCTGCGACATGGTGGTGGTCAACGATTACTGGGCCTTGTCCAAGGTGCGCGATGGCCGCACCCAGGTGGTACTCAACACCTATGAGGCAATGCCGGGCAACTTCACCACCCAGCCGGATCTGCAGTTCCCCGCCGCCGAGATCATTGCCGGCGTGCGTACCGCATTGGGCGGCCAGGAGCCGTTACTGCTGGATGCCACGCAACTGGCCACCGCGCTGCTGGGCGATGCGATCGCCAGCAATCTGTTCGTGCTCGGCTATGCCTGGCAGCACGGGCTGGTGCCGTTGTCGCATGCGGCGCTGATGCGCGCGATCGAGCTCAACGGTGCGGCGGTGGCGATGAACCAGCAGGCGTTCGCGTGGGGGCGACTGGCGGCGGTGGATCTGCCGGCGGTGCACCGCGCTGCCGGTCTGACCACTACTGAAACGTCTGTGCACCTGCACGGCGACACGCCGGCCGCGCGTGCGCCCGGCAGCTGGGAAGACCACGATCTCGGCGGACAGAGCGCGCCGCGTGCATTGGCGCGGACCGATGGCAGCACGCTGCATGGCGATGTCGATGCGCCGGTGCATCCGCTCGACGATGAGCAGCTGGCGCAGTCCTTGGACGAGGCGATTACGCGGCGCATCGCGTTTCTGACCGACTATCAAGACGCTGCCTACGCGCAGCGCTATCTCGCGCTGGTGGAGCGCGTGCGTGCGCAAGAGGCCCAACGTGCGCCCGGCAGCACTGCCTTGACCGAAGCTGTAGCGCGCTATGCCTTCAAGCTGATGGCCTACAAGGACGAATACGAAGTGGCGCGCCTGTACACGCGCGGCGACTTCCAGCGCCGGCTGCAGCAGCAGTTCGAAGGCGACTACACGCTGCGCTTCCACCTGGCACCGCCGCTGTTGGCCAGGAAGGATGCGCACGGCCATGCGATCAAGCGCGAATACGGGCCGTGGATGTTCACTGCGTTCAAGCTGTTGGCGCGGCTGAGATTCCTGCGCGGCGGCAAGCTCGATGTGTTCGGCTACAGCGCCGAACGGCGTGGCGAGCGTCAGCTGATTGCCGATTACGTGGCGACAGTGGACACGCTGCTGGAACGGCTGGATGCCGACAACATCGGCCTGGCGGCGCAGATCGCCAGCATTCCCGAGCATATCCGTGGTTATGGGCATATCAAGCACGCGCACCTGGAGGAAGCCAAGGCACGCCAAGCCGCGCTGCTGGCGCAGTGGCGCAATCCCAAGGCCTTGCATGTGGTGCAGGCAGCCTAGACGACAGGGCGGCCAGGTCCGCGTTGCAGCGCTAGAACCTTGCGCGCGGATCGGCTGACGCTTGCCGGCTGTGCAGTAGCGACAGGCTCCTGTGGTGGGGCTGGGAGATCGCGCCGGCGCCGCTACGGCACAGCATCGCGTTTAGGCACGACAGCGGTCAGCGCCTACCGGGCCGATGCGCTGTCGGCGCACCGCTCGGCATCATCGTCCTGCCGAGCGCCAGCGGTCATGCACGCGCAGGGCAGCGCCCGTCATTCGAAATGCCGACCACGCATCAGACGGACCGGGCCACGCACCGTGCCCGGGTCAACCACGTCGCCGCGCTGGGTGACCCGTACCACGTCCTTGCGGGCCAGATCGGCAGCAACATTGCGTACCTGCGGCATCAGCGCACGCCAGTGGGTCTCGTCCTCGCTGAGCGCGCGGGCGACGTCGGACGGGCAGATGGACTGCTGCGGCAGCCGGCGCGCCAGCAGCGCGCGCATGGTCGCGGCGATCTGTCCGTCATCGATTCCTTGCACGCCAGGCGCGCGAGATCAGAGCGGACGCAACACGCGCAGGCCGAACCAGTCCTTGGCATCGTTCCAGCCGTGGGTGACCTTCAACCCGGCGGCAGCGGCGAGTTCGGCAAAGCGTGCGTCGGTGTACTTGTAGCTGTATTCGACCTGCATCGCTTCGCCGTCGGCAAACGCGAATTCCTTGCCGCCCACCTGCACGCGCTGTGCGCGCTGGCTGATCAGGAAGGTCTCGATGCGGCCGCGTTCGCGTGCATACACCGCATGGTGGCGGAAGCCGTCCAGATCGAAGTCGCTGCCGATCTCGTGGTTGAGCCGCGCCAGCAGGTTCAAGGTGAACTCGGCCGTGACCCCGGCCGCATCGTTGTAAGCGGCCTCGATCAGGCCGGCATCCTTGTCCAGGTCGATGCCGATCAACGCGCAGCCGTCGCTGCCCATGGTCTGGCGCATCGCATCCATCAACGCGATGGCGGCGGCGTCGGTGAAATTGCCCAGCGTGGAACCGGGGAAGAACACCAGATGCCGACGCGCCGGGCGCTGCGCATCGGGCAACCGCAGCGGTTTGGTGAAGTCGGTGCACACCGGCAGCATCTGGATCTGCGGAAATTGCTGGGCCAGTCGCGCGGTGCTGTCGAGCAAGGCGCTGCGCGAGATTTCCAGCGGGGTATAGGCCACTACATCGCGCAGGCCCTGCAGCAGCAACTCGGTCTTGCGCCCGCTGCCGCTGCCGTATTCGACCACATGCACGCCAGCACCGATCGCCTGCGCAATCGAGGGCATGCTGGCCTCCAGCAAGGCCAGTTCGGTGCCGGTGAGGTAATACTCCGGCTGCCGGGTGATCGCCTCGAACAACTGTGAACCGTGCGCATCGTAGAAATACTTGGACGGCAGCGTCTTGGGCGTCTGCGACAAACCGGTCAGCGCATCGGCGGTGATGTCGTCCGGTTGCGGTTGCAGATCGGTCAGCGCGGCGTGGGCGCGTTGCATGGCATGGGCGGCGGCGTTCAAGGCAGATCCTTGGCAAGGCGCACGCCGGCAAACTGCCAACGCGCATCGGATGGAAAAAAGTTGCGGTAACTGGCGCGGATATGGCTGGCTGGCGTGGCACAACTGCCGCCACGTAGCACCCATTGCGCATTCATGAATTTGCCGTTGTATTCGCCCAGCGATCCGGGCCACGGCGCGAAACCCGGATACGGCAGATACGCACTGCCGGTCCACTCCCAGACATCGCCGAACAACTGCTGCAGGCCGGTATCCACTGCTTCGGCGCCGCGTGGATGCAGCGCGTCGGTATCGACGAAGTTGCCTTGCACCGGCACACCGGACGCGGCTTGCTCCCACTCGGTTTCGGTGGGCAGACGCGCGCCGGCCCAACGTGCGAAGGCATCGGCTTCGAAGAGACTCAGATGACACACCGGTGCATGCGCATCGCGCGCACGCCAGCCATCAAGCGTGAACTCGCGTCCATCTGCATCCCAGTACAACGGACGCTGCCAGCCCTGCGCCTGCACCATCGCCCAGCCATCGCTGAGCCAGGCGCCGGCGCTACGGTAACCACCAGCGTCGATGAATTCCTGGAATTCGGCGTTGCTGACCACGCGATGCGCCAGCGCATGCGCACCGACCAGGACGCGGTGACGCGGCGATTCGTTGTCGTAGGCAAACGCGTCGGATTGCGGCCACGCGGCTGCACCGATCTGCACGATCTGCTCGTCGCGCGCATGCCAGCGCAGCGTGCTGGCAATGGCGGCGGGCGGTGCGGGCGCATCGCGATAGGCCGGCTGCAACGGATTGCTCCACAGCGCATGCTTGATGTCGGTGAGCAGCAACTCCTGGTGCTGCTGCTCATGCTGGATCCCGAGTTGCACGATGGTGCAGGCCTGGGCGTCTAATTGCCCATCGCGCAAGCGCTGCTGCATCTGTGCATCGACCGCAGCGCGATAGTCGCGCACCTGTTGCAACGAGGGCCGCGACAGCACACCGCGGCGCGCGCGCGCATGCATCGGGCCGACGCTTTGGTAGTAGCTGTTGAACAAGAAATCCCAGGCCGGATCGAACACGCGGTACGCAGGATCTGTCTGCAACACGAAGCGTTCGAAGAACCAGGTGGTATGCGCCAGATGCCATTTGCTGGGGCTGGCGTCGGGCATGCTCTGCACCATCGCGTCTTCTGCGCTGAGCGGTGCGGCGAGGCGATCGCTCAACGCGCGGGTCTGCGCGAAGCGTTCCAGCAGGGTCAGCTGCTGTTGCTGGTGGTCGACCAGCACGGGGGAGATTGCAGACATGGGCATATGCTTGAGGAGCGGCCGTGAACGCGCCGTGTCGGCAGCGTGGCAGCCAGCGGTAAGCTGTAGTGATGCCCACGTCTTCCCTGTCCAGCCTGCTCCCCGCACCCATCGATTGGGCACATCGGCAGCCGGCATTCGCGTTACCTATCGACATCACGTATCTGGATGCCGCCTCGCGCGGACCGCTGTTGCGCGCCGTGCAAACGGTGGCACATCAGGCCATCGACGCGATGGCCACACCCTGGCAGCTGCCGTTCGATGCGTGGCTGCACGACATCGAATGTTTGCGTGCGCTTGCCGCTGGCTTGTTCGACCACGACACCGATGGCGTGGCGATGCTGCCCTCGGCCGCGCATGGGCTGGCCGCTGCCGCACGCAACCTGCCGCTGCAACGCGGCGAGGCGGTGTTGCTGCTGCAAGGACAGTTCCCGTCCAACCTGCTGATCTGGCAACGGCGCTGCGCCGAGGTGAATGCGCACATCGTGGCGGTGTCCACTGCCACCGAGGAGGCACTCACCGATGCGGTGCTGCGCGCGATTGCCGAGACGCCTGCGCTGCGCATCGTGACGCTACCGCAGGCGTATTGGCTGGATGGGCGACAGCTGGATCTGGACCGCATCAGCGCAGCGGTGCATGCACGCGGGGCGGCGCTGGTGCTGGATCTGAGCCAGAGCCTGGGCGTGCTGCCGACCGATCTGCCGCGCTGGCGCCCGGATTTTGTGGTCAGCGTCGGCCACAAATGGCTGCTCGGGCCGATGGGATTGGCCTGGCTGTGGGTGGCACCGCACTGGCGTGCACATGGCGTGCCGATCGAGGAACACTGGATCGGCCGCGATGCCGGCAGCAGTTGGGACTTTCCGGTCGCCAAAGCACCGCCGTACCACAGCGGTGCACGACGGTTCGATGCCGGCGGCGTTGCCGATCCCTTGCGGATCGCGATGGCGACGGTGGCATTGCAGCAGGTTGCTGCATGGCAACCGGCGCGTATTGGGCAGGCGCTTGGTGCACTCACTGCGCAGTGGGACGCGGCCTTGCACGCACGTGGTCTGGGCGGCTGGTGCACGCCTGGGCATGCACCGCACCTCACCGCCTTGCAGCCGCCAGCAGACCAGCTGGATGCAGTGGCGGCAACGTTCAGCAAATTTGGGGCGATCTGCACACGGCGGCACGGGCGTTTGCGTATCGCGCCGCACATGAGCGTCACCGAGGATGCGCTTTCACGCTTGATTGCGGCGCTGCCAAGCGAATGAAGCAGTACGCCTGCCCTCGTAGGAGCGGCCTTGGCCGCGACGGGGCGTTACCGGGGTAATGCCCCGTCGCGGCCAAGGCCGCTCCTACGTGTTCATGGCGAACATAGGGTTGCAGTGCCGCTCAACCGCGCTGGCTGAGCCGCAACCCACGCGGCGTGACCCAGCGCTCCAGTGCCTCGAAGGCCGCCTGCACCAGCAGTGCAAGCACCGCCGCGGGAATCGCGCCTTCCAGAATCAAGCCGATGTCGTCCAGGCGAATACCGGTGAGGATCGGCTGGCCATAGCCGCCAGCGCCGATCAATGCGCCCAGCGTGGCGGTGCCTACATTGATCACCGCTGCGGTCTGGATGCCGGCTACGATCGTGCGACGCGCCAGCGGCAGTTCCACGCGCCACAGGCGCGTCCACGCCGGCAGCCCGATCGCCTGGGCGGTCTGGCGCAGCTCGCGCGGGATTGAAGTGAGCCCGGCATGTGTGTTGCGCACGATCGGCAGCAGGCTGTAGAGAAACAATGCGGCAATCGCAGGTTTTGCACCGATGCCGAACAGCGGAATCATGAAGACGAATACCGCCAGCGATGGCAGCGTCTGCAACACGCCGGTCAACGACAGCACCACCTGACCGAGCCGTTGCCGCCGCGCCGCAAGCACGCCCAGCGGCAACGCAATCACCAACGCAAAGCCCAACGAGATGCCGACCAGGGCCAGATGTTCGCGCGTGTGCCGCAGCAGGCGCTTAAGACGCGAATCGGCTTCGGATGCAGGCGTGACGCCCAGCCATTGCGCCGCCACCGCCGCCTCGGACTGACGCTCCAGCTTCACCTGCGCGTTGAGCCGCTGCATGGTCGCCTCGTCGATGCGGCCTTTTAGCCCCTGCAATGTCTTCAGCATCGCCGGTGCGCGTTGCGCCAGGTCCTTGCGATACAGAAACACGGCCTGGTACTCGGGAAAGTACCGGCGATCGTCCCGCAGCACCTGCAGCTGGTAATACGGAATTTCCGCATCGGTGCTGTACAGATCGGTGACTTCGATCGCCCCGCTCTGCAGCGCGCGATAGGCCAGATCGTGATCCAGCCCGGTCGCAGTCTGCGGCAATGCGTACGCCGCGCGCACGCCAGGCCAGCCATCGGCGCGTTGCATGAATTCGTTGCTCAGGCCGATGGTGAGCCTTGGATGCCGGGCCAGGTCCGACATCGTCGCGATACCGAGCGCCTGCGCGCGTTCGGCACGCATGCCGAAGGCATAGGTGTTCTGGAAGCCGAGCGAGTCGGTCATCGCCAGTCCACGCGCATCCAGTGCGGCGCGCAGTTCGGCCTGGCTGGCCTTGGGCAACTGCAGCAGCTCCTGCGCCAAGGTGCCGGTGTATTCGGCATAGGCATCGATCTGCCCGGTCTCCAGCGCGCGCCACAGGATGCGGGTGCCACCGAGCTGCGCGCGATGCTGCACCTCCACACCATCTCTCTGTCCGGCGGCAGTGGCGATCTCGCCCAGCAAAACCGCTTCGGTGAAGTTCTTCGAGCCGATCGTCACCTGCGCGGCATGCGCGCCGGCGCTGCAGATCAGCACACATAGTGCGAGCAACACGCGCGCGATCATGCGGCCTCGCCGATGCTGCGTTGCGCAGTGAGAAAACGTTGCACGAACGGATCGGCCGGATGTTCGAGCAAACTACGTGCACTGCCCTGCTGCACCACGCGGCCGGCGCGCATCAGCACCAGGGTGTCGGCCAGATAAGCAGCTTCGGCAACGTCATGCGTCACCAGCACCACGGTCTTGCCGAGCTGGGCGAACAGTTCGCGCATCTGCGCTTGCAGGTCATAGCGCACGATGGGGTCGAGTGCGCCGAGCGGCTCGTCCAGCAGCAAGGCCGGTGGATCCGGCATCAAGGCGCGGATCAAGCCCACGCGCTGGCGCTGTCCGCCCGATAACTCGGCCGGGTAGCGCTTCAATAAGTCCGGCGGCAACTGGCACAGCGCGCACAAGATCTCCAGGCGCGCATCGATGCGCTGCCGCGTCCAGCCCAGCGTCTGCGCCAGCAACACCACATTGCTGCGCGCATCCAGATGCGGAAACAACCCGCCTTCCTGGATCACATAACCGATGCGTTGCCGCTGCGCCTGCAGGCTGGCGCGTTGCAGCGGCGTGCCGTCGAAGGCGACCGTGCCGCTGTCGGGCCATTCCAGCCCCACCAGCATGCGCAGCACGGTGGACTTGCCGGCGCCACTGGGGCCGATCAAGGCGGTGGTGATGCCGCTTGCGAATGTCAGCGTGACTGCATCGAGGGCAATGGCCTGACCGTAGCGGCGGCTGACCTGATCGAGAGTGAACATGTGCGCGAGCTTGCCGGGCTTGGCGTCAGGCGAGCGCGAAGGCAAGCGTGCCGGCGCACATCACCGCGGCGGCGCCAGCAACTCACGCGCGCTCAGAGAGCCATCGCCGTTGGCATCCTGCCGTGCGAAGCGCTCGATCAGCGTGGCGCGATGGGCCGCGCGGGTGATCGACTTGCCGCGACGACCCGGCAGTTCATCGCCCTGCAGCACGCCGTCGTGATCCAGGTCGCGCTGATCGAAGGCGTAGCTCATCCAGGCCAGATATTCGTCACGGCTGACACGTCCATCGCCATCCGTATCCATGCGCTGCAGATACTGCTGGCTGTCCTGCACCTGGGCCTGCGCGACAACCGCCGGAATGCATACTCCACACGCCATCAGCATGCTGCGCACGATCGAGCCATGCGATCCACGCGCGCGCGCATCGGCACGCGTGCCACTACGCTTAAGACCCACTCAGCGCATAACCCTTGAGCCGCGCCGCATACGCCTGCAAGGCGGCATTGCCGCTGGCTTCGGCCTCGTGACACCACTGCTGCAGGTGCTTGAGCCGTTCGGAGGCATCATGGCTGCGCGCTTCCAGCACGGCGGTCAAGCGCGCGCGGTACTCGACCAACGTGCGCATGCGCGGGCGCTCGGCCACCCAGCGCTGCAACTGTTCGCGCGCGTCGGGCTTGAGCCAGCGCCCGTCGTCGACCAGGCCCTTGCGCAGGCGCCGCGGCAGCAACTGCCGCAACTTGGCCCCGGTGGCGGCAGCTTCTTCGCGCAGTGCCGGCTTGAGCACGTTGCGCTGGTAGTCGGTCATGGCCTGGAAGCGATGCGACAGCAAGGCCTTGAGTGTGTCGGCATCGGGCACGGCGATGTTGGGGCGGATATCCAGCGACGGCGCCACGCGCAGCACCTTGGCCAGGCCCAAAGCCTGCAAACCGCGAATGGCGACCCAGCCGATATCCAGCTCCCAGCGCCGCATCGAAAACCGCGCCGAGCTCGGGAACGCATGATGGTTGTTGTGCAGTTCTTCGCCACCGATCCACAGCGCCCACGGCGTGAGGTTGGTGGAGGTGTCGGCCGATTCGAAATTGCGATAGCCCCACCAGTGGCCAAGACCATTGACCACGCCGGCGGCCCAGAACGGAATCCACGCCATCTGGATCGCCCACAACGCGATGCCCGGCAGACCGAACAGCACTGAATTAATGACCAGCAACGCGATCGGGCCGGCGTTGGCATGCGGGGTATACAGGTGACGCTCGATCCAGTCGGTGGGTGCGCCTTTGCCGTACTGCTCGATATCGGCACGCTGCGCGCGCGCTTCGCGGTACAGCTCCACGCCGCGCCAGAACACCTGGCCGATGCCTTTGGTCTGCGGGCTGTGCGGGTCTTCTTCGGTCTCGACCTTGGCGTGATGCTTGCGATGGATCGCCACCCATTCGCGGGTGATCATCGAGGTGGTGAGCCAGGTCCAGAAACGGAAGACGTGCGCAACGAGCGGATGAAAATCCACACCGCGATGGGCCTGGCTGCGATGCAGGTACAGGGTCACCGCAAAGATGGTCAGCTGGGTGAACACCAGCAGCACCGCCAGCATGCCCCATACGCCCAGCCCGGCCACGCCGGAAGTCAGAAGGTCGATGATCGGGTCGGACAACATCGGCATCTCCACAGCGGCTCCATCGGGTTGGGTCGATGGAGACATGATGGGGGCGATGGCGGCAAACTTCACCCTTCGGATGCGTAGGGTGCGCCCTGCATTCCTAAAGCGGTTCACACGTCTCCTTTCCCCACCTGGTTGATGTCATCCGTATGACTGTTGCTGCCGGTTTTTCTGCGACTTCTGCCATTGAAAATGCCGTCCCGTTGATCGAACTCGACCATGCCAGCGTGATGCGCGGGCAGGTGCGCGTGCTGCACGCCTTGAGCCTGCGCATTGCGCTGGGGCAACACACCGCCATCCTGGGACCCAATGGCTGCGGCAAATCCTCCTTCATCAAACTGATCACGCGCGAGTTGTATCCGCTGGTGCGTGCCGACGGCCAGCCGGCGGTGAAAGTGCTGGGCCAGACGCGCTGGCAGGTGGATCGCTTGCGCTCGCAGCTGGGCATCGTCACCGGCGATCTGAGCGTCAACCTGGCCGACATGCCGGGGCTGGATGTGGAAAGCGCGGTGCTGTCCGGCTTCTTCGCCAGCTACGTGGTGCCGCCGCATCGCGAAGTCAGCGACGACATGCGCGCGCGGGCACGAGAGGCGCTTGCACTAGCGCGCGCACTGCCGCTGCTGGATCGGCAATTTGCCGAGTTGTCGGCCGGCGAAACCCGCCGCGTGCTGATCGCACGCGCACTGGTCAACCGCCCGCAGGCGCTGCTGCTGGACGAGCCCTCCACCGGCCTGGACCTGGTGGCGCGCCAGCACCTGCTCGACACCATGCGTCACCTGGCCCGGCAGGGCATCACCCTGATCCTGGTGACCCATCACATCGAGGAAATCGTGCCGGAGATCGCGCGGGTGATCCTGCTGCGTGCCGGCACCGTCGTGGCCGACGGTCCGCGCGATGCACTGCTCACCGACGCCAGCCTGTCGGACGTGTTCGCCGGCCCGGTGCGGGTGCAGCGCGACGGCGAGCGCTATTGGGCGGCGGTGGGAGAGTAAGGGCCACCCGCCGCGCGGTGGCGCGCAGGCCGGTGCCTTGCGCAAGGCATCCGATGACATCCGGCAGCGCGGCGGCGAAGCGCACCGGGCAGGCCGCAATCGCGCCCAACCACGCCACCCGAGGGCATGACCTTGGACACGGGACGCCACAGCGGCGGCTGCGCTTAGACTCGCTGCACGCACAGACAGGAGGCGTCCCGATGGCCCAGTGGTATTTCCATGTTCACGGACAGGCCGATCGCATCGGCCCCCTCGACGATGCCAGCGCCCGCGCGCATGCCCAGCGCCAGCCCGACGCGCTGGCCTGGCGCGACGGGCTCGATGGCTGGACGCCGGCCCGCCAGCTGGCCGAGCTGCAGGGCGGCAGCGGCCTGCCGCCACCGCTGACCGGCGCGGCCGGGCGCGCCGACGAGATCGACTACCGCATCGTCGGCAACGACATGCAGTTCGTCGAGGTCGAGCTGGACCCGGGCGAAAGCGCCATCGCCGAGGCCGGCGCGCTGATGTACAAGGACGCCGCGGTGCAGATGGACACCGTGTTCGGCGACGGCTTGCACGCCGGCCAGAGCGGCGGCGGCGGGCTGATGGGCAAGCTGCTGTCGGCCGGCAAACGCGTGGTCACCGGCGAGAGCATGTTCACCACCGTGTTCACCCATGCCGGCAGCGGCAAGGCCAGGGTCGCGTTCGCCGCGCCCTATCCGGGCACGGTGCTGGCGCTGCGCCTGTCCGAGCATGGCGGGCAACTGATTTGCCAGAAGGACAGCTTCCTGGCCGGTGCGCGCGGGGTGTCGTTGGGCATCGCGTTTCAACGCAAGATCCTCACCGGGCTGTTCGGCGGCGAGGGCTTCATCATGCAGAAGCTCGAAGGCGACGGCTGGGTCTTCGTGCATGCCGGCGGCACCGTGGTGGAACGCGAGCTCGGCCCCGGCGAACGCATCGACGTGGACACCGGTTGCGTGGTCGCCTACCACGCCGGCGTGGACATGGACGTGCGCCGCGTCGCCGGCCTGAAGAGCATGTTCTTCGGCGGCGAAGGCGTGTTCCTGGCCACCCTCACCGGCCCCGGCAAGGTCTGGCTGCAATCGCTGCCGTTCTCGCGCATGGCCGGCCGCATGCTGCAGGCCGCCCCGCAGGCCGGTGGCCAGCAACGCGGCGAAGGCTCGGTGCTGGGCGGGCTGGGGCGGTTGCTGGATGGGGACAACCGGTTCTGATGGGTGGGGTGAGGGTGTGGAGCGAAGCGGCGCCTGGATCGGGATGACACGCGGCTTCGCACGTACCCTCATCCGGCGCTGCGCGCCACCCTCTCCCGGTGGGAGAAGGGACGGCTGTGGCTTGCTTCATCTGCAGTCTTCGCACGTTCCGATTACCTCGCGCGCCGACCGGGCAGCGCAGCCGCAGTGACGGCACGCGTGTATTCTCCCTCGCCTTTCCCATCGACGTTTTCGCCATGACCGCGCTCCGCCGCCCCCGCCTTCTCGCCTTGATGTCCTTGCTCGGCCTGCTTTGCGCCTGCGGCGGCGAGCCGCGTCCGGCGGCACCGGCGCCTCTCGTGCAGGCGCCGTCTGCCGGCGCGCCCAAGCCGGTGAAGATCGGCGTGGCGCTCGGTGGCGGCGCGGCCAAGGGCTTTGCGCATATCGGCGTGATCAAGATGCTCGAAGCCAACGGCTTTGCGCCGGTGGTGGTGTCGGGCACCAGCGCCGGCAGCGTGGTCGGGGCGTTGTATGCCAGCGGCATGGATGCGTTCCAGATGCAGGAAAAAGCCGTTGCGCTCGACCAGACCAGCATCCGCGATGTGCGGATCTTCTCCGGCGGCCTGGTGCAGGGCCAGAAGCTGCAGGACTACGTCAATGAGCAGCTGGGCGGCAAGCCGATCGACAAATTGCGCAAGCCGTTCGCGGCGGTCGCCACGCGGTTGGAAGACGGCGAACGCACCGTGTTCGTGCGCGGCAATGCCGGCCAGGCGGTGCGCGCGTCCAGCAGCATTCCCGGTGTGTTCGAGCCGGTGACCATCGGCCAGTACCACTACGTCGACGGCGGCGTGGTCAGCCCGGTGCCGGTGGATGCGGCGCGCCAGCTTGGCGCCGAATTCGTGGTGGCGGTGGATATTTCCAGCAAGGCCAGCGGCAAGAATCCTGGCGATCTACTGGGCACCGTGAATCAGTCGATCTCGATCATGGGCCAGCGCCTGGGGGAGGCCGAACTGAAGCGTGCCGATGTGGTGATCCGCCCCAAGGTCAGCGACATCGGTTCGGCCGATTTCAACCAGCGTGGCGCGGCCATCCTGGAAGGCGAGCGTGCCGCGATGGCGGCGATGCCGCAGATCCGCGCCAAGATCGCCCAGTTGCAGGCGCAGCGCAGTAGTGCCACCCGCACGGCCGCCGAGCAGGCTGCCGCAGCGAAAGCGGAAGCGTATCGGCGTTGTCTGGAAGAGCGCTCGCGCTGGCAGAAACTGCGCGGCAAGGACGAGGCCTGCGTTGCGCCGTAAGGCGGATGCAATGCGAGGCCATGCGGAGTTGATGATGCGCGGGTGCCGCACCTGTTTCGAGACGCGCGCTTTTAAAGCCGATGCTAGGCGACGGCGTTGTTGATGCCTTGTGTTGATGCACTGAGCATGTACCGAAACGGGGTCGCGGCCAGGGCCGCTCCTACAACTGCGCAGTGGTTTGGAGAATGCGCTGAAGGCCTGCCGGAGGGGGGGCAGCCGGGGGCGCTCCTACGACAGCGGGGTGGTTGCGCGGGCGCGCTGAAGGCGTATCAGGACGGCTTCGCGGCCGAGGCCGCTCCTACGACAGCGGGCTGGTTTTCGCGGGCACGACAGCTTGGGCAGCCAGGGCCGCCCCCGTAGGAGCGGCCCTGGCCGCGATGCCGTGCCGATAACAGTGCTGCCGTCCTGGCGCTGTTATCGGAACGCACTTCGCCGCTACCTCAATACCGCCAACGCAACGACACGCTGACAAACCGCGGTTCGCCGTAATTCTGGTAATCCAGGTTGGCCCAATAGGTTTTGTCGAAGGCGTTGCGCACCGCCAACGTGGCAGTCCACTGATCGCTGATGCGGTAGTTGGCGTTGAAGTGCACCAAGGCGTACGCGTTCTGCACCACGGTGACCGGCGTGGTGGCGCCGCTGCCGTCGCCGGTGGGGCGCTCGATGTTGAAGCCGCGTACCGCGCTCTGCCAGCTGACGCCGCCGCCGATGCTCAGGCGCTCCCAGGCACCGGGCAGGCGCAGCTGCGTGGACAGCTGCAGATAATCCTCGGGCAGGTTGGCGTAGATCGCATCGGTGGGCGGGCGCGTCACCTTGACGTGGGTAAAGCCGGCATTGACGGTCCAGCCGGGCAGGAGTTCGCCGTTGATATCCATTTCCCAGCCACGGCTCTTGGTGCCGTTGATGCCGATGTAGGCCGAATTGCCGTCCGGCAGCGAGGATTCCGGCTGGGTCATGTCGCGCACGGCGAAGTTGTCCTGCTTGGCCTCGAACACGGCGGCGGTGGCCATCGCATGGCCGTTTAGCAATTGCGCCTTGATGCCGGCTTCCAGGTTGGAGCCTTCCACCGGCGCGAGCAGGTTGTTGTCCTTGTCGCGGTAGTTCTGCGGATTGAAGATTTCGGTGTAGCTGGCGTAGAGCGAGACGTCCGGCACGATGTCGTAAACCAGGCCCACGTAAGGGGTGACTTCGTCGCTCACTTCATAGCGGCCGCTGGTGCCGGTGTAGGTGCCGCTGGCATCGAAGGCCTGGGTGCGCGTTTCCCAGGAACTCAGCCGCGCGCCGGCGATCAACGACAGCGGGTCGGCCAGACGAAACCGTGTGGAGGCATACACGCCGCGCTGGGTGGTGCGCGCTTCGCTGCGCCGGCCGGTGCGCGCATAGGTCACTTCGGACGCATTGCCATCCCAGTTGCGGATGTTGGGAATGAAATAGCAGCGCTCGGGTGGACCGAAGTCGTTGGGGCAGGTCGCCCAGTCGTCGGGATAGGTCTGCGCCACGCCATACGAGGTCGATTGCAGATCCTGCCAGCTGCCGCCGACCACCACATCGTGCTGGCGGCCGAACAACGAGAAACCGCCGGACAGATACACATCCACGCTGTCGCGGGTGTCTTCGGTCTCGCCAGCGCCGGTGCGCAGAAACAGGCCGCTGCCATCGGCGGCCGGATAGCCGGTGCCGTACACGCGCAGGCTCTGCACATTGCCCTTGGTGTGCGCGGTGTTGACGCGCAACAGCCAGTCCTCGCCGAAGCGTTGTTCCAGGTTGGCGAACGCGGTGCTGGTTTCGCGCTGCCAGCGGGTCCACTCCGGCGCCAGGTTGGTGGAGCGCGACAGGTTGGCCAGCGAGCCATCGGCGGCGAAGAACGGCACCGTGCCCCAGGTCGAGCCGACCGGGCTGTTGTCCTGGCGCTGGTAACCGACGGTGAGCGTGGTGCTGTCGGTCAGATCGCCTTCCAGCACCGCCATGCCCGACATCTTGTTGTCGTGGTAACGGTCGTAGTAGTAATCGCGGTCCTGCCAGGCCGCCACCACGCGGCTGCGCCAGCGCCCGTCTTGGGTCAGCGGTGCGTTGACGTCGGCCTGCATGCGGCGGAAATCCCAGGTGCCCGCGCTCACCGCGAACGAGGCATCGAACTCCTTGCCGGGCCGCTTGCGCAGCAGATTGACCGTGGCCGAGGGAATGCCCGCGCCGGTGAGCAGGCCGTTGGCGCCGCGGATCACTTCGATGCGGTCGTAAAAGACCGTGTCGTATTCCTGGTTGGTGGAACCGCTGTAGGTGGGCAAGCCATCGACCTGGAAGTCGGTGATCTGGAAGCCGCGCGCGAAGTACAGCGGACGCTGGGTGTCGTAGAACGACACGTTGACGCCGGTGACGTTGCGCATCACATCGTCGATGCTGAAAAGCGACTCGTCCTCCAACCGTTGCAGCCCGATCACGCTCACCGACTGCGGCGTTTCCTGCAAGGTCAGCGGCAGCCGCGTGGTGGTGGCCGGCTGCGCGCGGCTGACCGTGCCGTTGACGCTGACCTTGTCGAGCGTCTTGGCGTTGCTTGCATCGGCAGCATCGGCGGCGTGGGCAGCCCAAGGCGTCATCGCCAGCGCGCATAGCAAGGCGGCGGACAGCGTGGCCAGAGGAGCGGAAATCGCGGGCATTGGAGGGGTTCTCATCGATCGGTGCGGACGCTGGGCGTCAGGAAGCTGCAGGCAGGCGTGCGCGTCCCACTCGGGCGACGAGCTGGCTGGCCCTGCGGGGCTGGCGGATCGACGGGGAACGACATGACCGGACGCGGCCAGAAGTTATGCAAATGTAAATCGTTAGCGTTTGAGAGGCAAGTCACACTGTGCCGCCCCGCCCTCATGCAGCGCTGCGGGGGTCAGGCCAGATGCGCCAACGGCAAGCCTTCCGGTGCCTTGACGGTGCGCAGCACGAAGCTGGAATTGACGTCGGACACGCCGGTGGCGTTGAGCAGGCGGTCGAGCAGAAACCGCGAGAAATGCTCCAGATCGCGCACCTGGACCTGCAGCAGGTAATCCATGTCGCCGGTGAGCGCCCAGCAGGCCACCACCTCGTCCCAGCCGCGCACGCCATCGGCGAAATGCTCGATATCTGCCTGGCCGTGCTGCTCCAGCTGCACCCGCACGAACGCCTGCAATCCCAGTCCCAGCGCCCTGGCATCCAGGCGCGCGCCGTAGCCGGCGATGATGCCGGCCGCCTCCAGCCGTTGGGTACGGCGCAGGCAGGCCGAGGCCGACAGATTGACCTGCACCGCCAACTCCGCATTGCTGCTGCGCCCCTGCGTCTGCAGCAGGGCAAGCAGGCGTAGATCGGTGCGGTCCAGGGCAATGGGCTGATCCATATATTGCGCAGCAATAGAATATGACGCACGAATCTTGCGCCATCTGGCGTTGACCGCGCAAGATTCGCAATCCCGTTGCGTGGCCATCGGGCTAAGGTGAGCGCTGATCATCGGGAACTGCCGCCGCATGAACATCGCACCGCAACGCGTCGAGAATCAGCTCACCGACAAGGGCTATGTGCCGGTCTACACCACCGCCGTGGTCGAGCAGCCGTGGGACGGCTACAGCGCCGACGACCACGCCACCTGGGGTACCTTGTATCGCCGCCAGCGCGCGCTGCTGGTCGGGCGCGCCTGCGACGAGTTCCTGCAGGCGCAGGATGCGATGGGCATGGGCGACACGCATATCCCGCGTTTCGATGCGCTCAATGCGGTGCTGCAGGCGGCCACCGGCTGGACCCTGGTCGGCGTGCAGGGCCTGCTGCCGGAGCTGGATTTCTTCGAGCATCTGGCCAACAAGCGCTTCCCGGTGACGTGGTGGATCCGCCGCCCCGAGCAGATCGATTACATCGCCGAACCGGATTTGTTCCATGACCTGTTCGGGCACGTGCCGCTGCTGATGAACCCGCTGTTTGCCGACTTCATGCAGGCCTACGGCCGTGGCGGAGTCAAGGCGCACGGCATCGGGCCGGACGCGCTGCAGAATCTCACCCGCCTGTACTGGTACACGGTGGAATTCGGCCTGATCGCAACGCCGCAAGGGTTGCGCATCTTCGGGGCAGGCATCGTGTCGTCCAAGGGCGAATCGCTGTATTCGCTGGAATCGCCGGCGCCCAACCGGATCGGCTTCGACCTGCAACGCATCATGCGCGCGCGCTACCGCATCGACAGCTTTCAAAAGACCTATTTCGTCATCGACAGCTTCGCGCAATTGATGGACGCTACCGCGCCGGACTTCACCCGGATCTATGCCGATCTTGCGCTGCAGGCGCAGGTGCCTGCCGGCGATGTACTTGTCACAGATCGGGTACTCCAGCGCGGTACCGGCGAAGGTTGGAGTTGCGAGGGCGATGTGTGAGCGGTACCGGGGTGGCGCGAGATCGCTGCACCGACTCGACAGCACTGCCCCCGCGGACTAAGGTCGAACCTCCCCACACCGCCTTCGCTCAATGGACCTGACGCAGCTACGCATCCGGCGCTTGGAGCTGGACGACACCCGCCTGCTGTTCACCCTGGCCAATGGCATCCGTATCGATGAGCCCATCAAGGCGCATCGGCTGTTGTTCAAGGCGGCGGCGGCGCAGCGCGCGCAGTGGCAGATCACCGAGGACGGTTTTGGGGTGAACTGGCCCGCCGTCGCGCCGCCCACCCCGGAGGGCCTGCTCAACATGCCCGAGCTGTTGTGGCGCCGCCGCAGCGCGCGCGCGCAGACCAAACTGACCACGCTGCGTGGCCACCTGGATGCGCTGACCCCCGGCGAGCGCGAGCTGGTTGCACTGGCACGGCTGGACGCGGACATGGTCGAAAGCGGCTACGCGCGCTATTTCGACCGCTGGGACGCCAGCACGCGTACTTACGCGCTGCAGGCGCTGGCGGCGATGGGTGCGGCGCAGACACGTCAGGCGATCGAAGGCCTGGGCGCCGTGTTCGAACGCCTGGAAGAAGACCCGAATCTGCTCAGCATCGAAGACATCCTCGACGCCATGAACGAGACCGACCGCCAGCGCGTGGATGGCTGGGAAGAAGTCTATTACCGCCGCTCCGGCGAACTGGCGCGGTTGGGGCTGGCCCACTATGGGGTGGATAAGGCCTGAGCCGCCGCTACTGCATTGCCGGTGCCGGATGCGTCTTGCCGCAGCCCGGACTCACAGCCGGCACTGCGCATCGTCCACACCGGGCACGCGCTCCCATTGCCAGGTGTCCACCTGCTCGCCGCGCGGCAGATAGTCCACGTCGAACTCCTTGCCATCGCGACGCAGGCGCAGGTGCAGGCGCTCGGTCTGGTTGCCCTGGATGCCGTCCTGCGGCACCGGCCGCACGATTTCATCGCCATTGCGCACGCCTGCACGAGCGGCCGCAGATTCCGGTATCAGGCCGCGCACGATGCGTTTGGGTTCGGCCAGCACCGCCGGCTCGAACCCCAGCACATACCGCCGCAGCGGTTTGCTGGTTCTGCGAAAGCACGGCCCGAACGCGTCCGATGCCGGCAAAGGCGGGGTGCCCGCCAGAAACCCGTGGAACTCCTGCACCGCCGTATCGCCCAGCTCTGCCTTCAGCAAGGACTCCCAGTCAGCCTGGGTCGCATTGCGCTCCTGGGTGATCAGCAACAGTGCGCGCAGCAGGTCATCCAGAGAGCGTTGACCGTGCGAGCGCTTGCGCAGCGCATCGTCCACCGTGGCCAGATACAACATGCCGCGGTCATAGGCGAGCGTCCGGATACGGGTGTCCTTCCAGAACCCCTCCTCTATGCGTGCATTGGGCAGCGCGCCCAGCGCGTTGGTGTAGTAACGCGCCGCGGTGAGGTTGAGGCCAGTCAGATACTGCTGCGGGGTTAACAAACCGAAACGCAGCGGCAGCCGGGCCTCGTAAAAGACCGCCGAGCCTTCGCTGAACCAGGTCGTGGATTCGCCACCGTTGCGCGACAGGCGCGGTTGATAGGTGTGGAACATTTCATGCGACAAGGTGACCTTGATCTCGTCCAGATCGGTCTCTGCCGGCGTGCCGTAGGTTGTGATGAAGGACCGGTACAAGGCGGTTCCGCCGCCGGCGTTGACCGGGTTGTAGCGCAGGAAAATCGTATAGGGCCTGGATTCCGGCTGCGGAAACAGGGTTTCGAACCGTTCGTGCAGCTCGCCCACCCAGGCGGACAACGCGCTTGCATCGAAGGGCGGCTGCCCCTGCCAGGCAACCGAAAACCCGTCCGCCCGCGGCACGCTCGGCCAGCGCCCGACGTCTCCTGCCATGAAGAACAAGCCGGGCAGGCTGCCGGTATCGATGTCCCCGACCTGCACGTCGCCCTCCCCGAACGAGCTCACGCCCCTGGCGCCGGCCGGCAGGTGGCTCAGATCCCAACCGATGTTCAACGCGTAGATCTGCTCCTCGGGCGGCAGCACCAGAAACATCGCCGACGTTGCAGAAAACGCATGCGCGTCGTTGCGGAACGAAATCGGCGGGGCCGGGCCACGCGGCGGCCGCGTTGCGTTGGCCGGTACGCGGTAGCGCAGGGTCAGTGGGCCGCTGAGCGCACGCGGTGCGGTCCAGACACGCAACTGACTCTGATCGCCGTTTTCCTGCGTGCTGGCCGCACGTCCCGAAAGCTGCACCTGGCCGTGCGCATCGGTCGCCTCGATCGAGCCAATGTGCTCGGCGAAGGTGTCCACGTTGTTCACCTGCATCGGCAGCTGCGCCACGATGCCGCCACGCGGGACGGCAAGGTCACCAATGCGCAGGCGCACCTCCAGCGCGGTCACCTCACCCTTGTCTGCGTAGGGCGCAAGTTGCAGCTCCAGGGCAACCGGCGCGGGTACCGACGGCGCCGGGCTTGCCACTGCGCCAGTTGCCACAGTGGTGAGTACGAACAGGAGCAACCAGGAAGTTTTCATACGCGCCGGACGCTGGGGATGGCAGATCATGCCGCCGGTCGAGGCCGCCTACCAGTGTGTCGAAGGTCACGGCTTGCAAGGCAGTGCAATGGCTGCCGTGTCTTGGAACGGGTGATGCTGATGTCTGACCGCTCCGTCGCAGTGCCGGGCGGTTGCACTGCGCTTGTGTGGGCGGGCCAGACGTTGACTTTGGGACGGAAGCTGAACTTACATGGCCCAAATACAAAATTAAGTTGCTTTTATACCACTGAAGAGTAATTTAATTTGGCATGGCTAAACGTGTCCCTCCCACCATGCCGCGTGCCCAGCGCCAGATCGAGGCGCTGGGAGAACGCTTGCGAGCCGCACGACTGCGTCGCGAGATGACCCAGCGCGAGCTGGCCACCCGCGTCGGCGTCAGCGTGCCAACCCTGGCCAAGCTGGAAAACGGCGATCCATCGACCAGTCTGGCGACCGTTCTCCGTGTACTGACCGTGCTGGGTCTGGACAAGGACATCGATCTTCTGGCGCAGGCCGATCTACTGGGGAGGCAGCTGCAGGACAGCCGGCTGCGTCGCCCGGGGCCGTCCTCCATCAGGAGCGAGCCATGAGTTCGGCTCCCTTCGCGCATGACATCAACAAGGTCGAGGTGTGGCTAGAGGATCAATCATTGGGCGGCAGCTCCCTGGTTGGATATTTGACCCGCCAATACAGCCGCCGTGGCGAGACACTGCAGTTCGAATATGTCGCCGGCTGGCTGGCCAACGAGACACCTGTTCGCGCGTTCGCGCTCGACCCGCAACTGCCGCTTTATGAGGGCGCATCGATTGCACGCGCCGGAGCGTCCGAGTTGACCGCTACTTTTTTGGATTGTTCGCCCGATCGCTGGGGCAAACTGCTGATGAAGCACAGAGAAGTGATCATGGCGCGCGAACAAGGCCGAAAAGTTCGTGCACTGCGGCCCTGGGATTATCTGATCGGCGTCAACGATGCGTCCCGCATGGGCGCGCTGAGGTTGCGCGACAGCACGACCGGCCGATACCTCGACGACCCTGCATTGAGTGCACCGCCCATGACGCAGTTGCGCGAGTTGGAAGCGATTGCTCGGCGCCTTGAGCGCGATGACATGGATGACAGCGACATGGATCTCACGTGGGTCAAGCACCTGATCGCGCCCGGCGCTTCGCTTGGTGGCGACAGGCCCATGGCAAGTGTCCAAGAGTCGGATGATTCTCTCTGGCTGGCGAAATTTCCTTCCGCTGACGACCTCTACGACGTGGGGCGATGGGAATACATCACCTACCGTCTGTCACTGGCCGCGGGCATCAGCATGCCTGCCGCCAAACCACTGGAACTGTCCAATCACGGCACCACGTTCGCGGTGCAGCGCTTTGATCGCACTGCGCATAGCCGCCGTGCATATGCCTCGGCATTTACGCTGCTGGATGTGGAACACAGCGAAGCGTCGTCTTACGTCGATATTGCGCATGCCATCGAAGTCGTTGGCGCAACACACGCGATTCAACATGATCTGCACCAGTTATTCCGCCGCGTCGCCTTCAACATACTGGTCGGCAATCGCGACGATCACTTACGCAATCATGGATTCCTGCGTGAGCACGACGGCTGGCGTTTGGCACCTGCGTTCGACGTCAATCCAAACCAGGACAAAGACGTGCACGTGCTGGCCATCAGTCTTGACGACACCACACCCGATACGGCGCTATTGATGGAAACGCACGATTATTATCGGCTGACCAGAGCGCAGGCATTGGCCATCATCGAAGAAGTACGCGCGGCGGTTGCGCGGTGGCAACAGGAAGCTGTGCGATGCAACGCCAGCCGCACCGAGATGGTTGCGATGGAGTCGGTGATTGATCCGCTGCGATAGGCTTGCTTTCAAGGCTTGTCGTGAGCATCGCAACCGGGAGATCGATGATACGTATCAGTGACGTGTGGCTTATATCTTCGGTGCCACTGTGTATGCCAGCAATATAACCAATGGCTCTTCTCCGATTTGCTGCAAAGCGTGGGTGCTTCCCGGTCGCGTCAGTAGCGCATCGCCTGCGTTGACTTCGTATTGCTTTCCATCCAGCGCATACAGCCCGCGGCCGCTGACGATGTAGTAGATCTCGTCCTTGTCGTGCAGGTGCAGGCCGATGCCGGCGCCTTTGTGCAGCACGCGTTTGCGCAGCACGAACTTGAGCTCCGGTGCGTCGGCAAAGAAGGGATACGCGGTGGTCGGGCCAGCGCCGCCGTGCGGGCCGGGTTGGTCGCGGGCGAGGTCGCGTTCGTGCACCACCAGCGAGGGATGCGCCTGCGCGTCGTGGCGCGCTGCCGTGTCCGCAACTGCGCCGCAATCGGCATCGCGGCGCAGCTGCGGCTTGAGGTCGGGCTGCAGTTGCACCCAGCCATGCACGACCAGGCAGGCGATCGCGGTGGCGCCGGCGCGGCTGAAGTGGGTGCCATCGGCCTTGCCTTGTTCGGGCACGAACAGGAAGTACGGTTTGGCTGCTTGTTCGCCGAGTGCGCGGATCCAGTCGCTGGAACTGGCATTGAGATCGATCAGGGCAACGTGCTCTTGCGCTGCGAGTTGCTGCATGGCCAGCGTATAGCGGCCGTGGGTGTCGAGCAGCGCGCCGAAGTCGTAGAGCAGGCGAGCGACGGGTGTGATCAGGATCGGCGTGGCGCCCTTGTCGCGCGCGACGTCGATATAGCGGCGCAGGAACTGCTGATAGTCGCTGTGCGCGTCGGTGTAGCGGGTCGGGTCTTCGTGTTTGGCGTCGTTGTGGCCGAACTGGATCAGCAGGATGTCGCCGCGTTGCAGTTGGTTGGCGATGGCATCCAGGCGTCCTTCTGCGATGAAACTGCGGGTGCTGCGGCCGCCCTTGGCATGGTTGCGGACCTGCCACTGCGCAGGGTCGAACCAGGCTTGCAGCAGTTGGCCCCAGCCGGCTTGCGGCGCGCGCTCCGGGCCGTACTCGGCGGCGGTGGAGTCGCCGGCGATGAAGATGTGGTGTGGATTGGCGCAGGCGAGGTTTGCGGAGAGCAGCAGCAACGATGCGAAGAGAAGCAGACGCATGGTGCCTCCGGGCAAGAGTGTTTAGGACAGCGCGGTGTCCCTTCTCCCATCGGGAGAAGGTGCCCGAAGGGCGGATGAGGGTGCGGCGGCATCGGAAATGCTGGACGGCCGTACTGTCGTCTCAAGCCTTTCAAGCCTTTTCCGTTTAGGCCAGCTGTCTTCCGCCGTACCCTCACCCCGACCCCTCTCCCGGCGGGAGAGGGGCTTTAGCGCTTCGGGGGCCGGTTAAGCTGCCGCTGCTGCAGCGGCTTCCGGCTTGCCCAATACGCTGGCGACGAAGGCGCGGATCTCGGCGTCCTGGGCGTTGTCGAAGAAGCACTGCTGGAAGCGCTCGCCGCCGACAGCCTGCTTGATCAGTTCCGGGTCGATGGCGCGCAGGCCGTCGATGTACGACTTGGCGGTGGCCTGCTTGAGCTGGGTGAGGATGCCGGCGTTGGCGGCCTGCGATTCGCGACGCTCGGCCGGGTAGCCCAGGCCACGCTCGCCGCTGAAGGCCTTTTCGAAGATGTAGCGCACGTTGATTTCCGCGCCCCAGCCGTAGCCCTTGGCGAATGCCAGCGACAACGCATTGCCGTTGTTGACCTGAGCGAACAGGTAGGCGTCGGTCGGCTCGATGCAGTAGCCGCAGAACACGCCCGGGTGTGCGTTGAGCGACATCATGGCGCCCTGGCCGGTGCCGCAGCCGGCGACGACGAAGTCGACCGCCTTGGAGTTCAACAGCAGGCTGGCGACGATGCCCAGGTGGATGTAGGTCAGGCGGTGGTCGTTGTCGCCGTCCATGCCGACGTTGAACACGCTGTGGCCCTGCTCGCTGGCGACGTCGTTGAGCTGCTGCAGGATCACCGGGTTCTTGCCGGCCTGACTGAACTCATTCATGAGTGCGATTTTCATGGGATGCTCCGATTGGTTGGGGAAGTCGTTTCGAATGTGGAATGTGGAATGTGGCTGGTGTGTGCGCTTGGGTGCTGTCCTGCTCCGCTTTTCCAGTGCCTTGTCCGAGAGGGATTACGACGCTGATCGACAACGGAAGAAACGTTTCGGGGCCTGCAGCGCGCGTTTGGTCGATGTATGTGCCTGCCGACCCTCATCCGCCCTTCGGGCACCTTCTCCCGGAGGGAGAAGGGAACGACGCGGTTTTCTCAGCGTGCCAGCCAGCCGCCGTCGACCGGGATGATGGCGCCGTTGACGTAATCCGAGGCGCTGCTGGCCAGGAACACCGCCGTGCCGCCGAGGTCGGCCGGTACGCCCCAGCGCGCGGCCGGGATGCGGTCCAGGATGGATTTGTTGCGGTCCTGGTCGGCACGCAGCTGGGCGGTGTTGTCGGTGGCCATGTAGCCGGGCGCGATGGCGTTGGTGGTCACGCCCTTGCTGCCCCACTCGTTGGCCAGCAGGCGGGTGATGCCGGCGATGCCGGACTTGCTGGCGGTGTACGACGGCACCCGGATGCCGCCCTGGAACGACAGCATCGAGGCGATGTTGATGATCTTGCCGCTGCCCTGGGCGATGAAATGGCGGCCGGCGGCCTGGGCCATGAAGAAGGCCGATTTCAGATTGACGTTCATCACGTCATCCCAATCCTGCTCGCTGAAATCCACCGCGTCGGTGCGGCGGATCAGGCCGGCGTTATTGACCAGGATATCCAGGCGGCCCAGGCCGTCCAGGGTTTCCTTGAGGATGCGCTCGACTGGCTCGAGGCTGATCAGGTTGGCCTGGATGGCGATGAAGCGGCGGCCCAGGCCCTTGACCAGTTCTTCGGTCTCGGTCGGCGCCTGGATGCCGGCGGCGGCGATGTCGGCGCCGGCCTGTGCCAGTGCCAGCGCGATGCCCTGGCCCAGGCCAGTGTTGGCACCGGTGACCAGTGCGACCTTGCCTTCGAGACTGAACGGATTGCTCATTACCTTATCGCTCCTGCTGGGTGATGCCACGTTGGATGAGTGCGTTGCGTCCGCGCGCTGCGCGGCCACGCATTGATGGAGCTATCGCATTCACTTGGCTGGTGAATCGCATTAACCGAGTTATTGCGCTGATTAAGTAGTGCCTTGCAAGCGCCAGCGTCATTTGAGCTGGCAGATGTCCAGCACGTGCATGTCGGTGTAATCCAGGTTTTCGCCGCCCATCGCCCAGATGAAGGCGTAATTGCTGGTGCCGGCACCCATGTGGATCGACCACGGCGGCGACACCACCGCTTCGTTGTTCTGGATCACGATGTGGCGCTGCGCGTCCGGCTCGCCCATGAAGTGATAGACGCGGTCGTTGGCGCCAAGGTCGAAGTAGAAATACACCTCGCTGCGGCGGTCGTGCAGATGCGGCGGCATGGTGTTCCAGACGCTGCCCAGCTTGAGCACGGTCAGGCCCAGCAGCAGCTGCGAGGACTGACAGGTGGCCGGCACGATGTATTGATAGATGGTGCGCTCGTTGCTGGTTTCCAGCGCGCCGCGCTCCAGTGCCACTGCGTCCTTGATCGAGAGTTGTTTGGTCTCGAAGCGCGCGTGCGCCGGCGTGGAGGCCAGGTAGAACTTGGCCGGGTTGCTGGCGTCTGACGAGGCGAACGTGACCTCGGTGCTGCCCATCGCCACGTACAGGCCGTCCTTTGGCCCGAGCGTGTAGGCGGCGCCGTCCACGGTCACGGTGCCGGGACCGGCGCCGACGTTGAGGATACCCAGCTCACGGCGCTCCAGGAACGGATGGCCGGCAGCGGAAGCAGGTTCGGTCTGCCTGGGCAGCTCCAGCGTTTTACCAAGCGGTGCCGCGCCACCGAGCACAAAGCGCTCGTAGTGGGTGTATTTGAGGGTCACCGCATCGTCGATAAACAAGCCATCGAGCAGATAAAGCTCGCGCAGGTCGTCGTTGCTGGCGCCCTTGATGGCATCGGGATGGGTGGCGTAGTGGGTCTTGCAGTACAGGGACATGCGCGATCTCCGGTAGCAAGCAAGGGGGATATTGGCTTGCACCGGCATAGTCTACCGGCTCTGGTTAACCGGTGTCATTGCGCAGTGCACGATAGGGACTTTGGCGGTGCAGGGGCGTTGCCCTTCTCCCTGCGGGAGAAGGTGGCGCGTAGCGCCGGATGAGGGTGCGAGGCTGCGCGCTGTGTTGGAGAGCGCGACTGGTTGGTCGAGTAGAGGCTTGTGCGCCCCTCCCACTTCAGCGCGTGTCCGAGCTTTCTCAGATGGCTGTCTGCCGCCGTACCCTCACCCCAACCCCTCTCCCGGAGGGAGAGGGGCTCACTCCCTTCTCCCCTCGGGAGAAGGTGGCGCGTAGCGCCGGATGAGGGTACGAGGCCGCGCGCGCTCCCAAGGGGCGAGGGGCTTTACGTGCTCAATCTTCCGGCGGTTGGCAGGAGTCGCGCACGATCAGGTGCGGGCGCACGCTGGCGGTGGGCAGCTGCGGGGCGTTGTCGGGCTGGATCAGCATGGCGGCGGCGGTGCGACCGGTGTCGCGGGTGTGGCGGCGCACCGAGGTCAGCGGCGGCCACAGCCGCGAGGCCAGCGAGCTGTCGTCGTAGCCGATCACCGACAGCTGGCGCGGGATGTTGATCCCCGCCCGCAGCGCAACCTTGTAGATACCGGCGGCCATTTCGTCGTTACCGGTGAAGATGGCGGTGGGGCGTTTCTTGCCCAGCAGCAGCTTTTCGGCCGCGGCCACGCCGGATTCGAAGGTATACCCGGCTTCGACGATGCGCTCGGGCGGCAACTCGATGCCGCGCCGGGTCAGCGCATCGGCAAAGCCGGAGGTGCGCTCGATCGAGGAACGGTAGGCGCTGGGGCCGGTGACCAGGGCGATGTCGCGGTGGCCGAGCGAGAGCAGGTAGTCGGCGGCCTCGGCGGCGCCGTCGCGGTCGTGGGTGATCACCGTCTGCGAGGTGGCATCCAGCGCGACCGAGGCGATGCGGGTGTAGCGGCAGCCGATCTCGGCCAGCATGTCGGCCAGCACCTGGTCTTCGGAGGCGCGTGGCACCAGGATCACCCCGTGCAGCTTCTGTGCCTGGGCGAAGCGGCGCACGCCTTCGATGTAGCCGGGGCTGCGGCTGTCGCAGGGGTGCACCACCAGTTCGAAACTGGAGCCGCGCAGCGCGTCCAGCGCGCCGTACTGCATGTCCACGATGTACTGCGCGGTGGGGTTGTCGTAGACCATGCCGATCAGGAACGAACGCCGGAACGCCAGCCCGCGCGCGAGCGGGTCGGGCGAGTAGCCGACCTCGCGCATCAGCGCCTCGACCTTCTCGCGGGTGTCCTGGCGGACCAGCGGCGAGTTGTTGATGATCCGCGAGACGGTCTTCTTGGAGACCCCGGACATCCGGGCGATGTCGTTGATCGTGGCTACCTTGCCCTTCGGCAGGCCGGGCATTCCCTCTTCAGGCATCTTGCGGGCGGGCATAGCGGTCAACCATTCAAGTTGATTGGATTCTACCGGCCAGCGGGCCGGCAAGCCTTCGCAGACTTGCCGATGTCCCGAATCCGCCATGACCGGGGCGCCGTTGCGTGATGCGCCACGGCATGCCCGGCAGTGCAGAACGGTCAGTCCAGGGCGCGGTAGCGGAAGTTGCGGAACTCCACCTGGCCCTGGCCGGACGCGTACAGCGCCGGTTTCAGTGCCAGGAACTTGCCGGCCACGTTGTGGTGATAGCCGGACACTTCCATCTGTACCGGGTACTTGGTCCAGGTGGTGCCGTCGGTGCTGCTGTGGATGGTGACGATGTGGCGGTTGTTGGTGACGCGCAGCCATAGCGCGCCGCCCTTGCCGCTGGGCGCCAGCCTGGCCGGGCGTTCTTCGCCGTAGCGGTGCATGACGAAGTTCTCGCCGTTGCTCCCCACCCCGGCATAGAGCTTGTCGCTGTAGAACAGCAGCGCCCCGCCCTGCCCGCCCGGTGCCACGGTCATCTGCACCTCGAACTGGTAGGCCTGGTCGGGCGCGATCAGGGTCAGCGGCGAGGCGTCGCGCGGGGCGCTGCCCTTGCCCTGCAGGCGCAACACGCCATCGCCTACTTGCAGACGCTTGGCTTCGTCGGCGGCCGGGTTGAAGAACGCCCATTGCGGGCCGAGCGTGCTGGCGCGGAAGTCGTCCGACAACCTCAGGCCATGCGGCAAGGCCTGCCCGCTGGGCTTTTTCAGCGGCGTGCCCAGGTCGCCGCCCTTGGCGACGAACCAGCCGTCCGGCGTCCATTCGATCGGGTCCAGCAGCGCCTGCCGGCCCAGCGTCCAGTAGCCGTGTTCGTAGCCGTGATAGAGCATCCACCAGCGCTTGTCGGTGCCTTCCACCAGGGTGGCGTGGCCACGCGACCACCACGGCTCGTCGGCGCTCTTGGTGCGGGTGATCGGATTGTTGGGCGCGTTCTGCCAGGGGCCGTGGATCGAGCGCGAACGCGCGGTGATCACCATGTGCCCGGTCGGCGGGCCGGCGGTGCCGCCGACCGCGGTGGTCATGTAGTACCAGCCGTTGTGGCGGGTGATTTTGGGGCCTTCCTGCGCATAGCCTTCCACGTCCCAGCTTTCCGGGTATTTCCAGCCGTCGTAGACGTGCTTGGGCGTGCCGACCACCTTGAAGCCGTCGTCGGACAGCTGCACGTAATCGCCGCCACTCAGGAACAGGTAGCGCTTGCCGTCTTCGCCCACGGCATGGCCGGGGTCGATGTACTTGCCAAGACCGATGTCGATCGGCGCGCTCCACGGGCCCTTGATGTCGTCGGCCCAGACCACGAAGTTGCTGCGCTCGCCCTGGTCGCCGCGGCGCGCGGGGAAATAGATGTAATAGCGCTTGCCGTGCTTGATCAGATCCGGCGCCCAGATCGCGCCGACGTTCTGCGTGATCGCATGGCCCAGCGGTTGCCAGTTGACCAGATCGCGCGAATGCCAGATCGGCAGGCCCGGATACGCGTCGAACGAGGACAGCGTGAGGTAGTAGTCGTCACCGTCCTTGAGCACCGACGGGTCGGGGTGATCGCCGGCCAGCACCGGGTTGAGGAAGGTGCCGTTGCCCTGGTCGGCAATGCGCTGCTGTTCGATGCCGCGCTTCCAGTCTGCTGCCGCGCTTAGCCCGGCACACAGCAGCAGGCCGCCGGCCAGCAGCCAACGCAAACGGGGTGAAGTGATACGCACACGCATGCTCTCTCCTTGACCCCCAACCTGCGGGGCGATGCGGCGGCCGACGCCTTAGATCGTCGGCCGCGGGGATGACGGCGGAAACTCCCGCCAGCAGCGGCGCTGAGCACAGCTCATGCAGCGTCGCCAAGCGACTGTCGGATGGGGTGGCCGGAGCAGTGGAATCGCACGTGGTAGATGCCGATTCGTTCGCCCCGACCGCACCCTGCCGACGGATACGCAGTGGATGGCGTGGCGCCCTTACGCGCGCAGTGCCCTCGGCAACCACAACGACAGTTCGGGGAAAAACGCCACGATCAGCAGCACGCATAACGCGGCCAACCAGAATGGCCAGATGGTGCGCATGCTCTGGGCGATGGTGATCTGGCCGATCGAGGTGCCGATAAACAACACCGAGCCGATCGGCGGGGTGATCAGGCCGATACCGCCGGCCAGCACCATCACCAGACCGAAGTGGATCGGGTCGATGCCGTAGGCCTTGACCACCGGCAGGAAGATCGGCGTGCAGATCAAAATCTTCGGCGCCAGGTCCATGAACATGCCCAGCAGCAACAGCATCACCACGATCATCAACAGCACGGTGTTCTTGCTGTCGGCGATGGCCTGCAGGAATTTCACCGCCGCCGCCGGCACCTGCAAGTACGCAAGCAACCAACCGAACACTGCCGCCGTGGCGATCACGAACAGGATCACGCCGGTGGTGCGCGCGGCATGCGTGACCGCGGCGAAGAACTCGGCCCAACGCAGCTGCCGATACAGCAACGCGGTGACGATCAAGGCATACACCACTGCAATCGCGGCGCTCTCCACTGCGGTGAAGATGCCGGCGCGAATACCGATGAAGATCAGCGCCACCAGACCCAGGCCCGGCAATGCGCCGAACAGGCGCAACGCCACTGCGCGCCAGCCGGGAAACGGCTCGGTGCCGTAGCCGCGATGGCGTGCGACCGCATAGCCGGTGACCATCATCGCCGCCGTCATCAACAGCGCAGGAAAGATGCCGGCGGCGAACAGATCGGCGATCGAGATACCGCCGCCCGCCGCTGCGGAAAACAGGATCAGGTTATGCGAGGGCGGCACCAGCAACGCCACCAACGCGGCGGTCATGCTGACGTTGACCGCGTAATCGCGGTCGTAACCGCGCTTGATCATCTGCGGAATCATGGTGCCGCCGACCGCCGAGACGTCGGCAATCGCCGAGCCGGACACGCCACCGAAGAACAGCGACGACAGCACGCTGACCTGGCCCAGGCCACCACGCACACGCCCCACCAGCGACGAGGCCAAGGCGATCAAACGTTCGGAAATACCACCGCGCAACATCAACTCGCCGGCGAAGATAAACAGCGGAATGGCGATCAACGAGGCCGAGCCGCTGCCGGCGGAAATCTGCTGCACCAGCACCACGGTGGGCAGGTCCAGATACAGCAGCGTGGCCAGCGCGGCCGCGCCCAGCGCATAGGCCACCGGCACGCCGATCAGCAGCAGCACCACGAAGGTTCCCAACAACATGGCGATGCCCATCAGCGCACTCCTCCGGTGTGGATCGGGCGCAGCACACGCCACAGCTTGTACAAGGCAAAGAGCACCATCAGCGCGCCGCCGATCGACAGCGGCAGGTAGTTGATGCTCTGCGGCATCTGCGCGCCGGCCATCTTGATATCCAGGCCATCGAGCAGCAGCGCCGCGCTCCACCACGCCAGCACCGCACCGATGGCGATGATCATCAGCGGGCGGATCAGGTCGAACACCCTGCGCACCAGCGGCGGCACGTGCTCGCCCAGCAGATAGAAGCCGAAATGGCGGTTGGTGTGCACGCCGGCGGCAGCGCCCAGGCTCAGCGCGGTGCTCAGCAGCAGCAGCGTCACCGGCTCGGTCCAGCTGGGCGAGTCGTTGAGCACGTAGCGGGTGAACACCTGCCAGCCCTGCACGACCACCAGGCCCAGCAGCGCGATGGAGGCCACGCCAACGGCGGTATCGGAAACGCGGTCCAGCGCGCGCTGCAACGGCGCGACCGGGACGGCGGGAGTCTCGGGTTCGGTCATTGGATTACCTCTATGCAAAATCGCGGATGCGGCGGTACAGCGCTTCGATCTCCGGCTGCTTGCGGTACTCGGCCAGCAACGGAGCGGAGGCGGCGCGGAACGCCGGCATGTCGACCTGGTTGAGCTTGACGCCGTAGTCGATCACCTGTTTGCGCGCGACCGTTTCCGAGGCGTCCCACAAGGTGCGCATCACCGGCACCGACTGCTTGGCCAGATCGACCACCAGCGCGCGATCGGCCGGGCTCAGCGATTCGAAGCTCTGCCGCGACATCACCAGGATGTCCGGCGCATAGGAATGCTCGCTCTGCGACCAGTAGTGCGCGGCCTCGAAATGCCGGCTGGACTGGAAGCTGCGCATGTTGTTTTCCGCACCGTCGATCATGTGCGTTTCCATCGCCGAGAACGTCTCGCCCAGCGACATCGGGGTGGGATTGGCGCCCAGCATGCGCATCAGCTTGAGGAAGATGTCCGAGGAGGCCACGCGCAATTTCAGGCCCTTGAGATCTTCCGGGCGGTGCAGCGGGTGCTTGGTGTTGTAGAAGCAACGCGCGCCCGAATCGTAGATCGCCAGGCCCACCAGATCGCGCTGCTCGAAGCTGCGCAGCACGCTGTCGCCGACATGGCCGTCGATGGCGCGACGCAGATGCGGCACCGAGTCGAACACGTACGGAAGGCACAGCGCCTGGGTCAGCGGAAAGGTATTGTTCAACGCGCCCGAATACACCCGGGTGATGTCGATGGCGCCGAAGCGCGCCATGTCGATCGCCTCCGACTCGCGGCCCAGCTGGCCGGAGTGGTACTGGCGCAGCTTGAGCCGACCGTTGGTGCGTGCTTCGAGCTGCTTGCCGAACCAGCGCACCGCTTCCACGGTGGGGTAGTCGCCGATATGCACGTCGGTGGCGGTCAACAACTGCCCGCCGGGGATCGGCGTGGTGGCACCGGCGCCCAGCCAGGGGCCGGCTGCGGCGGCACCGAGCCCGGCACCGAGGAAATGTCTGCGTGTGATCATTGGCGCCCTCCCAAGCGTCTGGTCACTGGGTCCGAATCAGGTAGCGAACACAGCCGTACAGGAAATGTCGCCGATGCCGGCGAAGCGAATCAGGGCACGCTGTCCCACTTCGATGTCATGGATACCGGTGGCATTGCCCGTGGCAATGAGATCACCGCGCTTGAGCACACGCCCGCGCTGAGCCGAACGACTGAGCGCAAACGCGTAGGCGGCGCGCAATCCACCCGGCAGCGTGGTGGCTCCACCGGTACCGACAACCTGGTCGTCGATCAGCGTTTCGGCAGTCAGCGTGGACTCGTCGCGTGCCAGCCAGTCGGTCACTTCCGGGCCTAAAATCAAGCCGTTATTGTTGCCGAAGTCGGAAATCACCACGCGCGGGCCCAGCTTGTTGATGGTGGCCAGCGGGCTGCTGGCGATCTCCACGCCGATGAACAACGTGGCCGGCAGCTGCGCGGCCTGCTCCGGGGTGAAGTGAGTCTGCTCGGCGGGTGCGTCCGCTTCCAGGCGCAGCACGTATTCGGCCTCTACCGCGCCGAAGCCACCCTGGTAGATCGGGAACTGTGTTGTTCCACCGGTAGCATTCCAGAGCTTGTGCGAGAAGATCGGGCCCAGCAGGCGGTCGTCGCCGGAGGCGTCGCGGCGCTCGGCGGCGATATAACCCACCTTCCAGCCGACCACCTGGTCGTCCCACTGGCTGATGGCGATGTCCTGCACCTGATAGGCAGTGACCAGATCCTCAGGGATTTGCCCGGGAAAGTCGGGCAGCGATGCCCCTGCACGGCGTGCCTCCACAAACTGCTGGGCGATCTGCGACAGCATGGATGTGGACGATGGCGGGATGGCGGCGTCGTTGCTCAAGGGTGTCTCCCTGCTAGTGTTTTTGTTGCACTGCCAATCGACAGTGGCACGGTATGCTGTATATGGTAAACCGGTGTCATTGGCAATGTGCAGTGCGGCAAAGTTAGCCTTCAAAGCGAAGCAACCCTGGGAGGGGTGGATGGAACAGACAAGCCAAACGCGTGTTCTTACTGCGTTTTCAGGTGCTATGCGGCGGTGCCTGCCGCTGGTGTTGCTGGCGACCTCACTATTGATCGGGCCGGTGGTTGCGGCCGAGGTGCCCAGTGCCGACACTGCGGCCGAACAGGCCAGCCGGATCGGGCTTTGGCCCGAGGGCATGGCACCGGGGGACAATGCCCTGAAGCAGCCGCAGCGCATCGTCGAGCGCAGCAACGTCCCCGCCGAGCCTGATCGCTACATCCAGCAGATCAGCACGCCTTACCTGGTGGTCTACCGGCCCAAGCAGCCAAACGGCACTGCCCTGCTGGTCACCCCCGGCGGCGGCTACCAGCGCATCGTGCTGGACAACGAAGGCAGCGCGCTGGTGCCCAGCTTCGTCGACCAGGCCGGCATTACTTTATTCGTGTTGCGCTACCGGCTGCCCGGCGAAGGCCATCCGAACGGGGCCGATGTGCCGCTGGCCGACGCGCAGCGCGCGCTGCGGCTGATCCGCGCCAATGCCGCCCGCTACGGCATCGACACGCAGCGCGTCGGGGTGATGGGGTTCTCGGCCGGCGGCCATGTCGCCGCCAGCCTGGGCACCCGCTATGCCGCGCAGGTGTACCCGAAGCTGGATGCGGCCGATGCGCTGAGCGCGCGGCCGGATTTCGAGCTGCTGATCTACCCGGTGATCGACATGGACAGCGCCAACGCGCACGCGGGCTCGCGCGAGCGCCTGCTCGGCAGCAGTCCGAGCGATGCGCAGGTGCGCGCGTACTCGCCGCACCTGCATGCGGATGCACGCACGCCGCCGACCTTTCTGCTGCATGCGCAGGACGACACGGTGGTGTCGGTGCGCAACAGCCTGTTGATGCATGACGCGCTGCTGCGTGCCGGCGTGCCCAGCGAGCTGCATGTGTTTCCGCAGGGTGGCCACGGCTTCGGTACCGCCAGCGGCACCGGGCTGACCGTGGCTGCGTGGCCGCAGCTGGCGCAGGCCTGGATTGCGCATGTCGGCAAGGTGCAAACGCCCGCGACTGCGACTGCGACGACTGCGAATGCACCTGCACCTGCACCTGCACCCGCCTCTGTACCGGCGCAGGACGCCGCGCGATGAAGCAGCCGTCCACGCCCGACGCACGGCGGCGCACGCTGTTGCGGGGCGGCTTGCTTGCCACCGCTGCAGCTGCGCTGCCGGGTTTCGCAGGCGCGGCCGCAACAGCGCCTGCGCGCGACGACAGTACGCCGCTGGCACACGTGCGTGGCGGCGCAGTGCGCGGTTATCGCGATCAAGGTATCTGCGTGTTCAAGGGCATCCCGTACGGCGGCGACACCGCAGCGCGGCGCTTTCAGGCGCCGGTGCCGGAAACGCCCTGGCAGGGCGTGCGCGATGCCAGCGCTTTGGGTGCCGCTGCACCGCAACCCAAGGCCAGCGAACCCACCAGCGAGGAGTGCCTGTTCCTCAACGTGTGGACGCCGGGCCTGCGCGATGGCGGCAAGCGGCCGATCCTGTTCTATATCCACGGCGGCGGCTACACCACCGGCTCCGGCAGCGACCCGCTCTACGACGGCGTGCGTCTGTGCAAGCGCGGCGATGTGGTGGTGGTCACCGTCAATCACCGGCTCAACCTGTTCGGCTATCTGTCGCTGGCGCAGCTGGGCGATGCGCGTTTTGCCGACTCCGGCAATGCCGGGCAGCTGGACCTGATCCAGGCACTGCAGTGGGTGCGCCAGCACGCTGCCGAATTCGGCGGCGATGTTGGCAATGTCACCGTGTTCGGCCAGTCCGGTGGCGGCGCCAAGATCGCCACCTTGATGGCGATGCCTGCCGCACGCGGCCTGTTCCATCGCGCGTGGACCATGAGCGGGCAGCAGGTCACCGTGGCCGGCCCGCGCGCGGCCACCCAGCGCGCGCAACTGCTGCTGGATGCATTGAAACTTGCGCCTGGCGCGCTTGCGCGCATCCGCACGCTGCCGGTGGCGCAGCTGCTGGCTGCCGCACAGGTGCGCGACCCCTCGCGGGTGGAAAACAGCGCGTTGTATTTCGGCCCGGTGCTGGATGCGCGCAATGTGCCGGTGCACCCGTTCTGGCCGACCGCCCCGCTGCAATCGGCGAAGATTCCGCTGGTGATCGGCAATACCCGCGATGAGACGCGCGCGTTTCTCGGCAACGATGCGAAGAACTTCGCGCTGAACTGGGACGAGCTGCCGGCAAAGCTGGAAACCCAGCAATACGTGGATCTGCTGCCGCAGCTGGTGATTGCCGAATACCGCCGGCTGTATCCGCAGTATTCGCCATCGGACGTGTTCTTCGCGGCCACCACCGCAGGGCGCTCGTGGCGCGGCGCGGTCGAAGAAGCCGAGGCACGCGCGCGTCAGGGCGCACCCACCTGGGTCTATCAACTGGATTGGGGCTCGCCACTGGATGGCGGCAAGTTCGGTGCCTTCCACACACTGGATATTCCGCTGGTCTTCGACACCACTGCGCAACCGGGTTCGCGCACCGGCGACAGCGCCGATGCACAGCGCATGGCCGAGCAGATGAGCGAGGCGTTGATTGCATTCGCGCGCAGTGGCGACCCGAATCATCGTGGTCTGCCGCGTTGGCGACAGTATTCATTGCAGCAGCGCGAGACGCTGCTGTTCGATACACCGAGCCGGCTCGAACACGATCCGCGCGGTGGCGAGCGCAAGCTGTATCAGCAAGCGCCTTTCCTTCAACGCGGTACGTTTTGACTGACTTTCGTGGTCAAGGTCGAGGTCGAGCATGCTCTGATTGCACTCCGCGGCGGCACGGTGTGGCGTGCGTATAGGCGCCCATCAGAGCGCAGCTCGGGTCATCGTGCTTGCGCTCTTCTGCCTGCCTGCGCTCTTCTGATCACCTTTCGTTTTCCGATCGCTTTCCTCCCTGGTGATTCATGGGTTTTTCGTCTCTTGTACCGTTGATTTTGCTGGCAGCAATCGCTGCACCTGTTGCGTACGCTGCAGATGCCTCACCGGTTGATGCATCAACTGCAAGCGTGCCAGCGTCTAACGTGGCCGCTAGCGGCAAGCACTTTGCCGCCAGCAAGATCGTGCTGGTCGGCGACTCCACCACCGCCGTGCAAGGTGGCTGGGGGCCCAGCTTCTGCGCGCAGCATGTGACCTCGTTCCTGAGCTGCCTCAATCTGGCGCGCGGTGGCCGCAGCACGTCCAACTATCGCGCCGAAGGCTCGTGGGAGATCGCACTGAAGGAGCTGCGCAGCGGCGGCTATCGACAGGTGTATGTGTTGATCCAGTTCGGGCACAACGATCAACCCGGCAAACCGGGACGTTCCACCGAGTTGGCGACCGAATTCCCGGCGAATCTTCGCCGTTATGTCGCCGACGCACGTGCCGCCGGTGCGATTCCAGTGCTGGTCACGCCATTGACGCGGCGGCAATTCGAACGCGGCCAATTAATCGACGACTTGGCGCCGTGGGCGGAGACAACACGCGCAGTTGCACACGAGTTACAGGTGCCGTTGATCGACCTGCATGCGCGCAGCCGTGCGCTGGTGCAGGGCATGGGCCCGGTGTTGGCGATGCGGCTGGCGCAGCGGCCTGCCGATCCGGAACAAGTGATTGCCGCGCAATCGGGCACCACGATTGGCAAGACGCCGGCGCAGGCATTGCCCGCGCCGGTGTCGGCGTCGTCAAAGATCGCGGCAGCGGCCAGCGTGCCCGCTGCTGCACAGGACAATGCCAGCGCCGAGCCGATGGGGCAGGCCAAACTCGCGTTCGACTACACACATCTTGGTGCGGACGGCGCGGATCTGTTCGCGGCGATTGTCGCCGACGAGTTGGCAAAGCAGGTGCCTGCGTTGCGGCCGCTGTTGATTCCGTGAAGCGTCATTGTATCTGATCGACTAGAGCGGCTGATCTGCGGCTTGGCTGCAGGGCCCTTGCCCGCCCACCATCGCGGGACACGCCGCAAGTACGTCCGTGTAGGCTCTTACGCGGCATCCATGCCGCGTAAGGTCCCGCGACGGTGGGCGGGCAAGGACCAGTGGAGATGATCGGTGTGCATGGTGCAAGCAATGTCTTACGTGGGTTGCTTAGATAACGGCACGCCTGATTCATCTTCTCAATGCAAGCCGAGCGATGGACAAGCTTTAAGAAAGCAACCGGCCAACTCTCTGGTGCGGTGTCCTCGCCGCTTGCGGGACCGTGGGGCGGCATGGATGCCGCCACCGAGCCTACATGGACGTACTTGCGGCGTGTCTTGCAAGCGGTGAGGGCACCGCGCATTCGACCCACTCGGTGTTTGATCTGGACGTCTGACTGCATCCACCAAGAGACGGCCGACAAACCACTGCACTCACTGACAGGCGCTCGCTCGCTAGGTTTTGTCAGCCGCTCTTAGCTGCATCAGCTCACAACAGGCACCGGCGCATCCGCTTCGATCACTTGCTCGCGCTTGAGCTCATCCCACACAGCTGCCGGAATCGCCACGCGCATCGACGCCGCATTCGCGTGCGCCTGCTCGGCCGTACGCGCGCCCGGAATCACCGCCGAGACCACTTGCGGTGCGGCGGCAAACTGCAGCGAGACGGTGCGCAGATCCACGCCGTGGCGGTCGCAGATCGCCAGCGCTTTCTGTCGCATGGCCGGCGCCCATTCCGGCACGCTGCCATCGTAAAGATAACGCTCGCGCCCGGCCAGATAACCCGCCAACAGCGGCGCGCCAACGACGACCGAGGCGCCATGTTTGGCGATCTTCGGGAAGGTGTCGTGCAGTGCACGCGCGTGATCGAGCAGCGAGTATTGGCAGGCCAGCAGGAAGATGTCGGGGTCGGCTTCTTCGATCGCACGCAAGGCCGGTTCCGGACGATTGACGCCAAAACCCCAGGCCTTGATCAGGCCCTCCTTGCGCATCTTGGTCAGCTCGGGCATGGCGCCTTTCACCGCTTCGGCGAAGCGCTGTTCCCATGGCATACCGAGGTCTTTTTCGTTCTCCGGCGACAGATCGTGGATGTAGGCGATATCGATCTGCGACACGCCCAGGCGCTGCAGGCTGTCTTCGATCGAGCGGCGCACGCCGGAGGCGCTGTAGTCGTAGCGATAGTCGAAGGGCGAGGGCTGCTGCCACATCGTCTTGGGCGGTTTGTCGGTTGCGGTGAGCAGGCGCCCGACCTTGGTCGACAGCACGTATTCGTCTGCGGCGTGATTGTGCAGATGATGACCGGTGCGACGCTCCGACAACCCCAACCCGTACCACGGCGAGGTATCGAAATAGCGCACGCCCGACTCCCACACCGCCGCCAGGGTCGCTTCGCTCTGCGCATCGCTGGTGGCTGCGAATCCATTGCCGATCGCCACGCCACCAAAGCCTAGACGGCTCGCAGGACGATACCGCGCACCCTTGGTCGCTGCATTGGTAGGCAGCTTCGATACGGTGGTGTTGCCGCGCGTAGGCATCACGCTGCCGGGCGCGGAGGACTGCGCCAACAACGGCGCAGCGGCCAACGCAGCGGTGCCGGCAGCGGCGGCGGAGAGGAATTGGCAACGTGTATTCATGAGGACTCCTTGCAACGACTTGAGACACAAGGATGGCCCCGCATGCGTGCAGATAAAGTCAGCGCATGGGTTTCCAACGTGCACAAGCGTTCAACAGATAGCCCGGGTGCGTGCCTATATGCCGCGTAAAGTCGGCGAGCTCATGCGTTGCCGATAGCTTCCGCTCGTAACGTCAGTGCATGCTGGATCGAGCGTATCGAGGTCAGATGCACGTCGTCGCACCGCGTCACCTGGATCGTGGCTCACCGCTTGTTGCAGGCATCTGTCCTGGATCAACGCAGCTGTAGCAATTGCAGTTCTGCACGCGGCGGGCCATCGCCCAACCACAACGTGCCCACACTGATCGGCAAGCTGAAGCGACGTGGGCCGGCACTGCCCGGATTGACGTACAGCACGCCGTCGCGCGTGTGCACCGATGGCTTGTGCGAATGACCGCTGACGATCACCTCCGCAGCGACCTCCGGCGCCAGCGTTTTCAGATCGTGCAACACATGGATGCGTACGCCTGCGATCCGCAGGTCCAGCGTCTCGGGTAGCCCGGCTGCCCACGGCGTGTTGTCGATGTTTCCGGCGATCACGTGTAACGGCGCCAGCGCCTGCAGCGCGGTGAGAATCTCCGGCTTGCCCACATCGCCGGCGTGGATGATGGCCGCGCAGCCCTGCAAGGCGGCGACCGCCTCCGGCCGAAGCAAGCCGTGCGTGTCGGAGATCAGGCCAATGCGCAGCGGTGTGGACATTTCAACGCACCCAAACGAACGTCAGCAGCGACAAGAGGCCAGGAATCGTACGTGACATGTATGTCGTCGCACGTGAGTTGAGCTCAGCCGCGCCCAGGTCTTCGGTCCGCAAGGCGCGCGTTGTGCAGGCAGCGCTGCAATGCACTACAGCGCGCAGGACAGCAACCGCTCACGGAGCGGCGCGATCTCCCCACGCCCAGACGCTGTTCGGATCGCCCTGCACTCCGCGCCGTTTGCTCGCGCGTGCCAGCTGCCAGTACGTCCATGCCAAGGCCAGCGCAATCAGGTCGATACCGAGCAGCGTTGCGTCCTGCCACGGCGGCACCGCACCGCGCGCGGAAAAACAGCTGGCAACCGGAATCAACGCCGTCAGTACGGCGCACGCCAGCAACACCTCGTAGGCGCCGCGTGCAGTGGGACGCAGCAAGGCCCACATCAGCATGAGCGCGAAGACCGCGTAGTAGACATAAAGCTCTTGTCCCTGTGGCAGAAACCGCGCGGCGATAAACAACGCCGAGATGCCGGCGACGCTGCCCAGGCACACACCCACCGTGAGCCGCGCCATGGCGTGCGTGCGGCGCGGTTGCTCGACCAGGCGACGCTTGCGGCGTGCCTCGATCCACAACAGGTTGCCGCTGTAGAACAGGAACGCACCGCCCAGCCCCAGCAGGAAGTACAGCCACTGCACCGGCGCATGCCCGAAATTGCCGAAATGCAGCCCCTGCAACCCACGCAGTGCAGCGGTGCCGGCCGACATCGTCTTGGGCTCGAGCACCCGCAAGACATTGCCGGTTGCCGCTTCCAATGCCACACCGCCGAGCGTGTTGAGCTGGCGCTGATCATGGTGGCCATAGACTTCCGCACGCGCATTGGCATCGCCGGCATCGTGAAAGCCGATGCTTTCCGGCACAAACCCCGGGCTGGCTGCACGCGCCTTGTCCAGCAACACCGCGACCGGCAGTAACGGGGCGGCACGCTTGGCCGGTGCCACATGCGGGGCGAGCTCGAACTCCGGCTCCAGGATCTGCATCAACTTGCCGTCGAACACCAGAAACTGAAACGGCGCCAGCAACAGCACGCCCAGGCACAACACCGCACCGGACCAGGCGAAGATCACATGGAACGGCAGCGACAACATGCCGACCACGTTGTGGGCGTCCTGCCACAGGCGCTTGAGGTTGTGGCCCAGCCGCAGCGCGAACAGATCCTTGAAGAACACCGGCGCGTACAGCACTACCCCGCTGACCAGGGCCAGCCCGTACAGCACGCTGATCACGCCGAACAGATACGTGCCGAACACGCGCGGCAGTCCGGCGGTGAAATGCAGGTCGTAGAGGAAATCGGTAAAGCCCACGCGCTGCGGCAACTCCTGCAGCGTGCCATCGGCGGCGTGTTGGTATTGGCGCATGCCGCCACTGGCATCGGCCTGCGCGCCATACCAATACAGCCGTGGAATCGGCCCGTGTTCGCCGGGCAGCAGCACCAGAAACGATTCGGCTACCTGGGGATGCTTGGCGATCACCGCGTCCAGCAAGGCCTGCGCTGCGGCGACCGGATCGGCTGGCACCTTTTGCGTGACCTGCGGCGTGGCCTGCCAGTCGCTCAACGCATGCGTAAACACGGTGATGGCACCGGCATAGAAGGCGATAAATAAGGCCATGCCGGCCAACAAACCCATCCAGCTCTGCACGGAGAGAAACGCGCGCAAGGTCGATGCTTTCATGCGCTCAACTCCGTCCAGCCCAATACCTTGATGCCCGCAAGCACGACATAGCACAGTACGGTCAGCCCGCCGAGAACCACCCAGGCGCGTACTGCGCTACGAAACGCGAACGGCAGTGCCATTGCACCGATCCACACCGGAAACATCAGCAACAGCCAAGCCAGCGTATAGCTTTGCTGCGGCCCAGGCAGCAACAACGCGCACAAGCCGACCACGCCAACCGCAAGCGGCAGGCCCAGCACCGCGACAGCCAGCCATCTAGCCCACATGACGCACCTGCCTGCGTTGCGCACGCGCCTGTTGCCACACATCCAGATACGGCAGCGCTACCGCCACCAGCATCAGCGCAGTCACTGCGGCGAAGACGCCCGCCCACACACCCAGCGCACGGATGGCGCAGGCCAGCGACAACACCAACAACACGCTGCCACCGCTGCGCAACAGGCGCGCAGACAATCGGCGCCGCAGCACAAGACGTTGATGCGTGGTTGCCAGATAAAACGCAAAAGCCGAGGCGGCAGCGGCGAGCAGATACAAAAACGTCATCAGGCTGCTCATGCGCAAGCCTGCGCCGAGGTGGGCTCAGGCAGCGCACCAGGCCGGGCAGGACATCGGTAGCCCGGTCGCGCGGTCGCACGCAGTGGCTGTGCCCTGCACACCGCTGCGCGCGCGCGGCCACTGTTGCGCGCAGCGCAGAAAGCGGCCTCAACAGGCGAACCAACACTCACAGCAATCAAAACGCCCACGCACAACGCTCCCGCAAAGACGGTCGACGGAAGGCATGGCGGCGGCTGTGCCCGGCAGCCCTCCCCGGGCTGCCTAAGAAGCGGCTGGCAAAACTACCGTGCGCCAATGAAGGCGTTCGCAGCGTTGTGTTCACCACTCTACGGCGCGCAATCTAACAGGTGCCACACCGCCGGACCAGCTGCCCGGCGGTGTGTGCAGTGCATCAGCCGTGCGGCGTCAGCACGATGACCCCCAGCGGCGGCAACAGCAGCGGCAGCGACTGCGCATGGCCGTGCATGGATTGCTGCTCTGCAGTGACCACGCCGCCGTTGCCCAGATTGGCGCCGCCGTAGATACCGGCGTCGCTATTGAACACTTCGCGCCATTGACCGCTCTGCGGCACGCCGATGCGATAACCGTGCTGCACCAGCGGGGTGAAGTTGATCACCACCAGCACCGGTGCGTCGCCGCGTTTGCCCTTGCGCAGGAACGCAACCACGCTATTGGCGGCATCATCGCCCACCACCCACGCAAAGCCGGACGGGTCGTCGTCGTAGGCGTGCAGCGCGGGATATTCGACATACAGTCGATTCAGATCGCGCACCAGCGTCTGCACGCCGCGATGGCGCGGGTCGTCGAGCAGGTGCCAGGGGATGCCGCCGTCGTGATTCCATTCGGTGGGCTGGCCGAACTCGCAGCCCATGAACAGCAACTTGCGCCCCGGGTGGGTGAACATGAAACCCAGGTACGCACGCAGATTGGCGAAGCGCTGCCAGTCGTCGCCCGGCATGCGGCCCAGCAGCGAGCCCTTGCCGTGCACCACTTCGTCGTGCGAGATCGGCAGCACGAAACGCTCCGAATACGCATAGACCATGCTGAAGGTCAGCTCGCCATGGTGATAACGGCGGTAGATCGGATCCAGCGCGGCGTAGTGCAGGGTGTCGTGCATCCAGCCCATGTTCCACTTGTAGTGGAAGCCCAGCCCGCCATGCGCCACGTCGGCGGTCACACCGGGGAACGCGGTGGATTCTTCGGCGATCATCACCGCACCGGGCGCATGCTCGCGCACCACCTCGTTGAGCCGGCGCAGGAACGCGATGGTTTCGTAATTCTCGCGCCCACCATGGATGTTGGGCACCCACTCGCCGGCATTGCGGCTGTAATCGCGGTACAGCATCGAGGCCACCGCATCCACGCGCAGGCCGTCGACGTGGAAGCGCTGCAGGAACTCCAACGCGCTGGCAATCAAAAACCCGGACACCTCGCGGCGCCCGTGGTTGTAGATCAAGGTATTCCAGTCGCGGTGGAAGCCTTCGCGCGGGTCTGCATGCTCGTACAGCGCCGTACCGTCGAAATGCGCCAGGCCATGGGCGTCGGTGGGGAAATGCGCCGGCACCCAATCGACGATCACACCGATCCCGTCGCGATGGCAGCGCTCGACGAAGCGGGCGAAGCCGTCCGGCGAGCCGAAGCGCGCGGTGGGCGCAAACAGCCCCAGCGGTTGATAACCCCACGAGCCGCCGAACGGATGTTCGGTCACCGGCATCAGCTCGACGTGCGTGAAGCCCATATCGGCCACATAAGGAATCAGCCGATCGGCAAGCCCGTCCCAATCCAGGTCCACGCCTTCTTCGCGCAGCCAGGAGCCGGCGTGGATCTCGTAGATGCTCATCGGTGCGTCGTGCGCCTGACGGCGCGCACGTGTGGCCATCCAGCCGTCGTCGTTCCACTGATGCGGCGTAGGGTCGGCCACGATCGAGGCCGTGCCCGGCGCCAGCTCGGCACGCCGCGCCACCGGGTCGGCCTTGGCCGGCAGCTCATTTCCATGCGGGCCGCGCAACTGGTACTTGTAATGCGCACCGGGGCCGACATCGGGCACGAACAACTCCCACACGCCGGATTGATGCCGCAGCCGCATCGGATGCCGGCGCGCGTCCCAGCTATTGAAATCGCCCACCACCGCCACGCGTGTGGCATTGGGTGCCCACACGGCAAAGCGCGTGCCGCGCACGCCATCGACCTCGATCGCATTGGCACCGAGCGCATCGGCCAGTTGCAGATGATGGCCTTCGCTGATCAGATGCAGATCGAAGTCGCTGAGTTGCGGGCCGAACGCAAACGGGTCGGCGGTGTCCTGCTCGCCACCGGGCCAGCCGATGCGCAGGCGATAAGCGCCTTGCGCCGGCAACTCGCCAGCGAACAGGCCCGGCTCCGGGCCTGCCTCCAGCGCGATGACCTGCCCGTCGTCGAGCACTGCATTGACGTAATTGGCGCCCGGTTGGTAGGTGCGCAGCACCCGTCCGCTGTCGGTCGGGTGCGCGCCCAGGATGGCGAATGTATCGCCATGGCGTGCCTCGGCCAGGGCGCGGGTGGCGCCGGGGTCCCATCGATTGGTCACTGCTGTCATCACTCCACTCATCATGTGTCTCCTGCATCAGCGCGCGCGCGTTGCAGGATGCGTCGCAAGCCTTCCACCGGCACCATCAACCAGCCCGGCCGGTTGGCGGCTTCGTAGCGCACTTCGTAGCAGGCCTTTTCCACCAGGAACAACAGCGTGGCCGCATTGAACGCTGCCGGTGCGATCCACGGATGCGTACTGGCATCGAGCACGGCATGGTACGCGTCCAGAAATGCCTGCGTGGAGCGGCGACGGAACTGCACCAGGAATTCATCCAGATGCGTATCCACTCCCACGCCCGCACGTGCGGCAGTGCCTTCTTCGCCGCGTGCCGAGACTTCGCTGGCGTAATCGAGCGAGCGCAGGAAACCGGCCACATCGCGTAGCGGGCTTGCCTTGGCGCGGCGCTCGGACAGCGGTTTGGCCGGCTCGCCTTCGAAGTCGATCAGGATCACATCGTCGAACGCCACCAGGATCTGGCCCAGGTGGAAATCGCCGTGCACGCGGGTCAACAACGACTCGGCGAGCACGCCCGGTGCCCTGGCCAGCAAGGCCTCCAGCTGCGAGCGTTCGGCCAGCACCGCTTCCAGTGCGTCGCGTTCGATCGCGTCGTCGCTGCTGGCCAGGCGTGCGTTGACCGTCTCCCACATCTGTTCGACCTGGCGCGCAACGCCGGCCACCACATCGTTGGCGGCGGGCAGGTCGATGCGCTGCGGGACGAAGTCCGCATCGTCGGTATCGCGCGACAAGGCTTCGTGCAGCTCGGCAAGACGCTTGCCGACCACGGCAGCGAACGCGTCGTAACCGGCCACGGCTTCGGCGCGCGATTCGTCGGTCTGCGCGGTGGCGTACTCGTCGAAACTGCGTGCCAGATGGTCCAGCGTCCAGCGCCAGGCATCGCCCTGATTGCGGATGAAGCCCTGCAACAACGCAATGGTGGTGATGGTGCCCTGCGCGTCGATGCGGCTGACGCTGCCCAGCAGGGGCGCGGCGTTGGCATAGCCCATTTCGGTCAGGCGACGGCCGATCTCGATCTCCGGATTGGCGCCGTTGGCCACATGCCGCAGCAGCTTGAACACCGCCTTGTCGGCAACCACCAGCGAGCTGTTGCTCTGCTCGGCCGACAACCAACGGATCTCCGGATCGTGCGGAATATCCAGCCTGGCCAACGCCGGCGTCGCTTCGAAACGCACCTGTCCCTGCTGCGAGGCATCGTCGCCATCGCGGAACTCCAGCGTGGAATTCTCGCGCAGCGCATCGATCACTCCGCGCACCATCGGCTTGAGGGCGAACGCGTCGGTGAGGTAACCCACCTCGCGGCCCTGACGCACACGCGCCAGTGCCAACTGCTCGGCCAGCGTGCTGGGGTGGTCGCGCTCCCACACGATGCCGATCGGCAGCATGTAGCTCTCGTGGCGGCCATCTTCCAGCTCCACTTCCAGCTCCAGCAGGCTCATCGGCTCATCGCCGGGCAACGGCGTGCGACGCGAGATCCGCACGTGTTTCAGCACCTGATCCTTGGCCGAGAACCAGCGCCGCGCCGACAGCCAGGCCGGCAGGATTTCGCTTTCCAGCGTGGACAGATGCGGCAGCAGCGCGTTGCCTTCGTCGGTATCGCTACGCAACACCAGCGTGCGGTAATCCGGCAGCGGCACCGGGGTGGGCACATGCCAATCCGGCAAGGTCCCTTCGCTGACCAGCTGGAAGGCGTAGAAGCCGAACGGCGGCACAGTGAGCAGATAGGTCAGGCGGCCGACCGGCGGGAAGCTGCCCCCACCGATGATGTCCACCGGCACGCGGCCTTCGAACTCGGACAGATCCAGTTCCACCGCCTGCAGCGTATGCGACAGATTGGCCACGCACAGCACCGTCTCGTCCTGATAGCAACGCAGGTAGGCCAGCATGCGACGATTGCCCGGATACAAAAAGCGCAAGGTGCCGCGACCGAAGGCCTGGTAGCGCTTGCGCACGCTGAGCACGCGGCGGGTCCAGGTCAGCAGCGAATGCTGGTCGCGGATCTGCGCTTCCACATTCACCGCCTGGAAGCCGTACAGCGGGTCCATCACCGGCGGCAACACCAGCTGCGCCGGGTCGGCACGCGAGAAACCACCATTGCGGTCGATCGACCACTGCATCGGCGTACGCACACCATCACGGTCGCCCAGATGGATGTTGTCGCCCATACCGATCTCATCGCCGTAATACAGCACCGGCGTGCCGGGCATGGTCAGCAGCAGGGAAGTCATCAATTCGATGCGGCGACGGTCGCGCTCCAGCAGCGGCGCCAGGCGGCGACGGATGCCCAGGTTGATGCGCGCGCGCCGATCGGAGGCGTAGGTCTGCCATAGATAATCGCGCTCCGAGTCGGTGACCATTTCCAGCGTCAATTCATCGTGGTTGCGCAGGAAGATCGCCCACTGGCAGCTCTCCGGAATCTCCGGGGTCTGGCGCATGATGTCGGTGATCGGGAAGCGGTCTTCGCGCGCGATCGCCATGTACATGCGCGGCATCAGCGGGAAGTGGAACGCCATATGGCATTCGTCGGCGTTCTGGCCGAAGTATTGCTGGGTGTCTTCCGGCCACATGTTGGCCTCGGCCAGCAGCATGCGGTCCGGGTATTCGGCATCCAGCGTGGCGCGGATCTTGCGCAGGATCGCGTGGGTCTCGGGGAGGTTCTCGTTGGAGGTGCCCGAGCGCTCGATCAGGTATGGCACCGCATCCAGACGCAGGCCGTCCACGCCGCGGTCCAGCCAGAAGCGCATCACTTCCAGCACTGCTTCCAGCACGGCGGGGTTGTCGAAGTTGAGGTCCGGCTGGTGCGAATAGAAGCGGTGCCAGAAGTACTGCCCGGCCACCGGGTCCCAGGTCCAGTTGGACTTTTCGGTATCGCAGAAGATGATCCGCGTACCCTCGTATTCCTGGTCGGTGTCCGACCACACATAGAAGTCGCGCTCCGGCGAGCCGGCCGGCGCATTGCGCGCACGCTGGAACCACGAATGCTGATCGGAGGTGTGGTTGATCACCAGCTCAGTCACGACGCGGATGCCGCGCGCATGCGCCTGCGCCACCAACTGCTCGAAGTCGGCAATGGTGCCGTAGTCCGGATGCACTGCCATGTATTCGGCAATGTCGTAGCCGTCATCGCGGCGCGGGCTGGGGTAGAACGGCAGCAACCAGATGGTGTCCACGCCGAGTTCGGCGATGTAATCCAGTTTGGAAATCAGGCCGGGAAAATCGCCGATGCCATCGTCGTTGGAGTCGAAGAACGACTTGACGTGCACTTGATAAATGATCGCGTCTTTGTACCAAAGCTGATCTGCAACCACCGCAGACTGTTCTGCGTCGGCTTGTAACGATGGGACTGCATTCATGCGACCTCTCCTGCGCGGATGCGCCATAACGCGAACGGCCGCGTCGCCTCTAACCGGATGTGTTGTTGCTTGCCTTGCCATGTGAAGCGATGGCCGTCCCACAGATCGTCCACCGCCACGCTGGCGTGATCGGGCAGGCCCAACTCCCACAGTGGAATTTCGATGGCGGCATCCTGCGCGGCGTTGGGGTCCAGATTGATCGCCACCAACACCATGCTGCGGCTACGCGAGAGGTAACCGGCATCCAGGAACTTGCCGAAGTACAGCACCTGCTCGTTGTGCGCCTGATAGAACCGCGTACCCAGGTGCGATTGCAGCTCGGGATGCATGCGACGCAGCTGGTTGAAACGGGTGATCTCATCGACGATATCGCCGGGCGCACGCTCGGGCCAGGCGCGCAGCTGGAACTTCTCCGAGTCCAGATACTCTTCCTTGCCCGGCGCCAGAGGCGTGGCTTCGCATAGCTCGAAGCCCTGATACATGCCCCACAGCCCAGACAGGGTCGTGGCCAACGCAGTGCGGATCAGATGCCCGTTGCGCCCGCTGGTCTGCAGGAACTGCGGATTGATGTCCGGCGTGTTGACGAAGAAATGCGGGCGGAAGCATTCGCGCGGCGTGCCCTGGTTCAACTCTTCCACATATTCCTGCAGCTCGTGCTTGTGGTTGCGCCAGGTGAAGTAGGTGTAGGACTGCGAGAAGCCGCACTTGGCCAGGCGATACATCATCTTCGGCCGGGTGAAGGCCTCCGACAGGAACACCACATCCGGGCGGCGGCCGCGCACATCGGCAATCAACCACTCCCAGAACGGGAACGGCTTGGTATGCGGGTTGTCGACGCGGAACAGCGTGACGCCCTCGTTGACCCAGAACAGCACCGCATCGCGCAGCGTATTCCACAGATCCGGCACCGCGCCGCTGGCGTAGAAATCGACGTTGACGATGTCCTGGTACTTCTTCGGCGGGTTCTCCGCGTACGGAATCGAGCCATCCGCACGCCAGGTGAACCAGTCCTTGTGGTCCTTCAACCATGGGTGATCCGGCGCGCACTGGATGGCGAAGTCCAGTGCCACTTCCAGCCCATGCGCACGTGCGGCCTGGATCAAACGGCGGAAGCCATCGAGCCCGCCAAGCTCGGCGTGCACTTCGGTATGCCCGCCATCGGCAGCGCCGATCGCATACGGGCTGCCCGGCTCGCCTTCGACGGCAGTGACCGTGTTGTTGCGGCCCTTGCGGTTCTTCGCGCCGATGGGATGGATCGGCGGCATGTACAGCACATCGAAGTTCATCGCGCGGATATGCGCCAGCCGCCCGATCACATCGTCGAAGGTGCCGTGCCGTTGCGGGTCGCCACTTTGCGAGCGCGGGAACAGTTCGTACCAACTGGCAAAGTGCGCCGCGCGGCGCTCCGACTCCACCCGGAACGTCACCGGCGTCTCGGAGCGGAACGGCTTGTCGTCGGCCGCTGCCATCGCCTGCGCGGTGTCCGGCTCCAGCACGATCGCCAGCTGCTGCAGCGGCTCGCTCTGCGCACCGATGCGGGTGAGAACGGCCTGCAGCCGCTCGGCCAACGCACCGGTGCTGCGTGCGTGCGCGGCCTGCACCACGGCCACCGCTTCCTGCACATCCACCGGCAGCACCGTGTTGGCGGCGCGCTTCTTTTCCAGATCCGCATGCAAGGTGGCGAACACATCGCGCCAGCCTTCCACACGGAACTCATAGGTGCCGATGCGCTCCAGCGGAAACTCCGCACGCCAACGGTCGTTGCCCAAGGCGCGCATCGGCGCGCTGGCCCAGGTCTTTGCATCGGCCGGGCGCCACAGCACGGCCACTGCAATGCGGTCGTGCCCATCGCAGAACGCATCGGCCTCTACGCAGATGCGGTCACCCACCGTGCGCTTGACCGGGAAACGACCGTTATCGACCGAGGGCGTCACCGATTCGATGCACACACGCGGCCACGCGGCCGCCGTCTGCGCACGCGGGCGCATGCGCGGCACCGCCAACACATGCCGCGCCGGCACACTGCGATACACGCGCACCTCGCCCGGCTCCAGCGCTTCCAGCGTCGCACCAGACAAGGTGCTGCCGTCTTCGCCCACCAGCGCTTCGGCATCGCCGAGCAGACGCAGCAGATCCGGTGCAGGCACCGGCACCACATGCGCGGCATCGCCATTGATCAACAGCAACGTCGGCAGGCCACCCAGCGGCTCCACTGCAACCGCAGTGAGCCCGGTGGCTTCGCGCAATAGCGGACGCAGCCGCAGGCCGGCATTGTTTGCCGACACGCTGTCAGTGGCGCGGACGCTCGACGGCACCGCATCCAGCTGCGCAGCGTTCAACAACCACGCCCCGCCCAGTGCCTGCGCCAGCTGCCAGTGCTGCGCAGGCGTCGCCGCGCGCTTGCCATCGGGCGCATCCAGCACCGCAACCACCTGGGCGGCGAGTGCGCGCAACGCGGTGTCTTCATCGAAGAACCAACTGCTGCGCCCATCCCACCACGCGAGCGAGGAGAACGCCGCATCGAACCCGGCACCGGCCAACTGTTGCAAGGCTTCAGTGCCCAGACCTGGCGTCCACGCTGCAAACACCACTTCCGGCGCCTGCGCATGGACGCGTGCGATCAACTCGCGCCAGCGCTGCGCCGGCACCTGTTGCGGCTGCAGCAGGCGGAAACCGGCTACGCCCTGCCCGGCCCAGTCCAGCAAACGCGCGCTCCACCACTCCACCAGCGCCGCACCTTCCTGCGCATAGGCAAAACGCGCCTCGGCCACTTCCGGCGTGGTGCGCGGCTGACGCGGGTCCGGCACCGCCGTGCTGCGTGCGCGGAACCACTGCGGGTTCTCGCGCACCACCGCGCTGGCGCCGCCTACTTCGTCCAGGCGCACATCGAGCAGCAGCTTCACGCCAGCGCGGTGCGCCGCCTGCACAAGCTCACCCAGGCGCGCTGCGTCGGCGTCGCTGCCACTGGCGACTTCGCTGAGCCGGCCTTCTGCATCGCGCTCGAACGGTGGCGGCGCCACCACGTAGTCGCAGCCCGCCTCGCGCGCCGCGACGCAACGCTGCTCCAGCCCGGCTTGCTCATTGGTTGTTTCGTTAAGTAGACAGATCCGCATGGCGCCTCCTCAGCAGGCCGCGGCGCAAACACGCGCCGTGACGACAATGGGAGCAACGCGGCGCGAACCATCCAGCAGATCCACAGGCGCTCGCTCACGAGGCACCAGTCCAACTCCCGTCCAGATCGCCCCCTGGCTACCCGCCTGGCCGACCTTTCCACCTGTGACTGCACTCATGCGCAACTCCGCAACGATTCTTGACCCATGCAGTCAAGCACCCTCACTGCGAATTTCATGTGTCGGTCGAATTGACGAAAATCAAACAAGCGCGGCCGTTGTGGTCGACGCGATGCGGCGGTGCGAACGTCAGCTTTGGTGGGGCCTATCGCAGAACGCCGACGGCACATCGCTGAGGGTTTCCTAGAAGAGCACTTAGACCGCCGGTGACCAAGCCGACCAGACCACCAGCGCCCAGAGTCCTAGCACGGCCAGGAAATTGATGGTGAACACAGCCCCTCTTAGCCGGACATTGCGGGTAAGTACCTGGACGCCGCTATGCAGCGCCCGGCCGGCAATGAAGATCCACGCCAACAGTAGGCCGTCGTGGCCATGCCCCAGATACATCAGCAGAATGCACGCGACATGGAAGAACAGCGGCCACTCGAACTGGTTCGACAGGTTGGCGCTGATCCGCGGCTCGAAATCCGCCCAAGGATTCGCGCCGCTCTTCGGTCTGCCGATGCCCCACACCGCAGGAGCCCGGACAACGGTGAGAAGCACGTAGAGAAAGGCGGCGAGGGCAACGTGCGCTGCCATCGCAAGAATCAAGGGTTGTGACATATCAGCTTCCGGCCGACGCCTGAAATAAAGGCGCCTTCAAGGTGGGTGTGCGCGAGTGGCTTGCCAGCGGTCTAGTAAACGATAGTCACCTTGATTGCGCGCCATCCGGGGGATCACTGAGTTGCTCGGCAATGTGGCCGGACGCTGAAATCAGTTCTGCCGGAGAAAGGATGGCAAGGTTATCTCGTCGTATTCGCCGCCGAGCGTGCCAGAGATCTTTAGACAGTCTTTGAAGCCCGGCCAGAGTGCGCCGAGATGATCATGCGCTTGCTGCACCAGTCCCGCATGCACCAGTCCGCCAAGGATACCAATGCTCGGCCAAGCGTAGTTGCGCCGTTTGTTCAACAGCTCCCAAGAGCCGGAACAGGGGAGCGCCCACGATCAGGCAGGCCAGGTGCACCAGAGCTGCGAGTCCGCTAAGGGCGGCGCCGAATAAAAGAAGCTTGTCAGTTGGAATGCCCATGTAGTTCTCCACAGCCCCAGTAGTATTTCATTCATTGGCTGTGACAAGGCAACCGTCACCTTCAAAAAGGTACCCAAGAGCATCCCGCAACGCATGTTGTTCGAAGGGTGTGAGCTGGAAGAAGATGCTGAGACGTTCCATGCCACCCAGTGCTCTTGCGGCGCTTGAACTGAACGCAATCTCCGCAGAGCCCGGCCGAAGCGTGAATTGGGAGATGCCACCGTACGATGATTTTTCTTGGCTGCACCACTGGACGTGGTAGGTATCCATACCGAATGCCACGTCTTGCTCATCGAAAGTCAAAGCACGTTGAAGCGTGAGGTAGGTCTCGCCATTGATCTCGCAGTCACTGAAACCAATCAGGTGAAACCCGTCGTCGACGGGTGCCACCACTACGCTTTTTGCCGAAAATTCAAACGAGCTTGTATTGATATCTAAGGCCTCAATTCGTTTACTGCCACACTCACCTCGCCATCTCAACAACCATATATTGAAATCCGACTGCGACGTACGCCAAGAACGCTGCCAGTAAACCGAGCCATGCGTGCCAACGCGAACCTTTCTTCAAGCCCATTACGCTTATGCAGATCGACAGAACAAGCATAACGATGGACTTCAGCAAGTATGCGGATGAGGGCAGCACGAAGGCCAGCGGCAGCCCGATGGCCAAGCTTACAAGTCCGAGGCACTTGAAGAAGCGTCCCTTATGACCCCGGAGATGTCGATTCGAAATCAACATCCCACTTGCGACTGCAATGAACCAGGCGGCAATCGCACACTGGCCTGCAATGATATCGGATGGAGGTGCAATCACTGAGAGGCGTCGGTTCGAAAGAAGTGTTACGTCACTCGCACAAGCCGTCGCGAGCAAGCGTGGCGGCTATCTGCTCCGCAGACCAATGCCGAGTAATCCAGATGGTAAGCGCGACTCCAGAGATATGCCACCAAAGCGTGTTCCCGACCGAGTAGGACGCATTGTGAGTGCTGGCAATACGCCAGGCCGCCTAATACTTGAATTAAGCCTACCCGACAAGTGGAGTCTGGCTGGATGAATTTTCAGGCATCAGGAGAACGGGAGAACGGAACATCCAGCTGATGTTAGCTAAGTACTGCGGTGTAATGGACCAGCACACCGAGCAGCTTGCTGTGTACATCTTGTAGCTCATCAGAAGCGTCGGGACCACCGGCTAGCGCGCCGGCGACCTGGGCACATAGCGCATGGAGTGTATCTCCTTGCAGCAAAACTCCCGGAGACTTTCGCCCAGTCATTGCAACGTTGCGATGACACTGGGTACTGACGCAATCACGTTCGATGGATGCGTAAGAGGAGATCACGTTGATAAAGCACCCCAGCTGGGGCAACATTCCAGATCGTAGCGATGTGAAGGTATGAGCATTCAAACAAGAACCAATAATGCATTCGCAATCCGCTCTTTCCTATCGCTTGTTGGTGGAGTGGTCTTGTTTCAAGCCGGAAATGCGCTGGGCAAGGGTTCCTCCTATCAGATCAACCGGCACTTCATTGCCCTTTGTGCTGTCTATGCATTAGTTCCGATCGCCATTCTTCGAGCCATTCAGCGTCGCCCCGGTTTTTCCAGGCGTCTGTATTCGATAGTTCTTAACGTGTTGGCGCTGTTGGCAGTTGTGGGAGGAATCGCCTTTTCCCTGATCCCCCTTCCAGGTCCCTAAGCTCGAAAACGACGACGTTGCGCTCACTCGCCGTTTGCAGACCAGGCGTGGCAGACCGGCGATCTGCCACACCCACGCTTACATCGTCTTCTTGATCTCTTCCGCCTTCGCCAGGTGCTGCTCGACGTGCGTCTTGGTCTCGGTCAGGTGCTGCTTGACCGGCTCGGTCGACGCCACTGTCATCATCTGCGTCTCGATCAGCTGCAGCGCGTCCTTGTGCCCGGCGATCATTGCATCGATGTAGGCCGCCGCGTAGTCGTTGCCGGACTTCTGCCCCAGCGTGGACAGGTCCTGCTCGCCCTTGCTCTCCAGCTTCTTGACGTCCGGGGTTTCGGCCAGCGTTCCCAGCGCCTTGGTCTTTTCCAGGTTCTCGGTGTGCTCTTTCTCCATCATCTTCGCGTAGTCCAGCACCGCGCCGGTGACCTTCTTGTCCTGCGCCTGCTTCGCTGCGGCGATCTCGTGGTTGTCCACCGCCCCGAGCAGGCCCAGGGCGATGTCGTCTCCGGAACTCGCGCGCGCCGCGCCTTCCGGCGCCGGGCTGGCTTCGCCGACGGGCGGCGTGGTCGGAGTCGCCGCGCCACCGGTCGGCGTCGGCTCGGTGGACGCGGCAGGCGATGCGGCCTCCTTGTCGGCATCCGGCTTGCAGCCAGCGAGCGCCAGCGCCAGCGCCGCGACGATGGACAGGACCAACAGTGATTGTTTCATGCTCCACTCCCTCTCGATTGGAGACAGCAGCATCGCCCTCCCCAGGTGAAGAGAGCTCATACACTTCCACTGAGTTAATCAGACACAAGCATGGGCTGCGGGGCGAAGACACAACGCCGCACCATGCCCGCACCGCACGCGGCGGCGCGCGCTTGCGCGCGGGCGTGGACCTGGACGTGGGTCAGCGCGGCTGTGGTACGCATGGCGTGTGGTGACACTTTCCTGCTGAAAGACGGCCCGGTTTACCGCACACTACCGCGCCACATTTGGAGTGATTGCCATGCATAAGGCCTGGATGCTTACCCTGTTGGGCGTTTCGCCGTTGGTCCACGCCGCGCCTGCCGCCGGCGATGCCACCTGCCGCAATGGGTTGTTCACCAGCGCGCCGGTGGCGTTCTCACTCGGCAAGGTCATCCCGCCGCGCCTGTACCTGCTCAAGGACACCGATGGCTGCCCGGACACGGGCGGGGCCGCATGCCAGGGACGCGCCTACGTGGTCAAGAACGATATCGTCCTGACGGCGCAGCGCCGCAATGCGTATGTCTGCGTGCTCTATCCCAACAAGGGAGGCGGCAATGCTGGTTGGGTCGCACAGTCCAGCCTGCAGATGCAACCAAGCGCGGCCACGCCCACACCGCAGGCGTGGAACGGCCACTGGCACTTCGGCGACAACACGCTGCAATTGACCACCAACGCAGACGGCAGCATCACCGTCAACGGCGATGCGTACTGGCCCAGCGCCTATCCCGACCCGGAACAGACGCCAGGCGGTCCGCATACCGGCTCGGTCACCGCGCGCGGCTATCCAGAAGGCAGCCGCGTCGAGGTCAACGAGAACACGTGCAAGGTGCGCCTGCAATTGCTGGGCGACATGCTGCTGGTCGACGACAACCTGGAATGCGGCGGAATGAACGTTTCCTTCGGCGGGGTGTACCGAAAGAAGTAATCGCAAGCCTAGCCATCCTGGTGCGCCGCACGCCTGCAGGGGAAGGCGCGACGGAGGCAGGCACGCCATCACTACCACCGCGCGGCATAAGAGCCGATGTGAGGTGGCGCAGTGCCATTCCCGCTGGCCCACACCGACCAGAAAGGGTTCGGCTCGCTCGATCCCGCAAGCAGTCCAGTGGATGGTGATAGCAGCAGGACGCGCCAGAAGACCTTGTCAGGGGATGACGCACCACGCAGAGCGGCGTCATCTATCATTACCGATTGCCGTTTTGAAGGAATTGCGTTGAGACATTCCGCCACGCGTTTGATGCGCGCGCCGCTGCTTGCTGCCATGGCGTTGCTTGCGGCTTGCAGCACAACCAACACCACCAACACGCCGTTGCCGCCGTCGGCGGACACTACTGGCAACACAAGTTACTGCATCGGGCGTCTTGCCGTGACGACCGATGTGCCCCTGCATTTTCTGGGAAGTTCCGCGCAGTTTTACTGGGGCGACATCGATAGCTACTGCGAGGACGCCGCCAGCTATGCGCAGCGCCTGCTGACCGCACAAGCATCGGCCAGCGATGGCAAGGTGCGCCAACTGGTCAAGCCGGTGGAAACGCTGGCACAGGACGATGGCAGGGTCATCGTTGCACACGCGGAAGACGCGTTGCCGCTCGACCCGAATGTCGTCCAGGTCACCGGTTTCGCCCATCGCGATGGCACCACCTTTCGTTTCCAGAAGACGGCCATCAGCCGCCTGCAGGACATCACCGAACGGCGCACCAAGGAAATCCTGGCTTCGATCACCAGCAGCGCACCGCCCTTCCCGCCAGCGGCACAGTCCCAGCAGGGGTTTTGCATCATGCACGGCACCGTCAATCTGGCACCCGGACACGACTGGCACGAAGCCTCCAGGGTCGAGGGAGAATTCACCCTGCAGGAAGCGCGCTACCGTTTCAGTCTGCGTTCGCGCTACCTGCGCTCGCTGTCGTTGAACGAACAGGAAGTGACAAACCAGCGCGACCTGCTACTGGCACTGGCGGGCGCGGTACCGGGCTCCGGCCTGGCGCAGATCAGTGAGCTATCGGGCGCCGACGGCAATCCATCGCAAGGCAGTGCCAGCCTGCTCGAGATGACGACAGCCGACGGCAAGCAACAGGTCTACGAGTGGCACATGCCGGCCGTCAGTACAGTACCCAATACGCCCGCAACGTTTCTCTACATCTGGCCAGCGTCCGGGCAAGCGTCAGCCCGGGACCAGGCCAATTTCATGCGCTGGGTCGTGGCCCATCCGCAGCAGGCGACACCGCTGTTACAGATAAAGCCAATGGCCAGCAACGGTGAGCCTCAACAGGCAACACCAGCAGCGGAAGAGAGCAGGTTGGTGTACCGGATGCAGTTGCATTACCACGGCGACCAGGCTGCCGGCGGGCGCCATTACGTGATCTACAAGGATGGCCAGAAAGTCGACGATGGACGCAGCGATGCCAACGGATTCACCAAGGCACACAATGCTGACTATGACCAGATATGGACAACCAAGGTGCTCAACAAATGAGTGCCTGTTTCGGTGCGGCGCACCCTGATTTATAACCAATCACGCTGGAGAAGACCGGTAACCATCCGGTCAACCTATCCTCCTGACCGGCGCTGAAGATAGCCATCCAGGCAAGACGTCTCGCTTTCGAAAGTGTAGGCGTTCGAGCAGCATATCCGGGCTTTCAAGCGCACTCTGGTTACCCGCCTTTCGGAATCCGCTACGCTCAAACCCCAACACGTGGACACGAGACAGGCAATGAAGCTGACAGCTGCGCAAATCCTTTCAACGCCTGGCCAAATCGAAGAGAACATCAGTAAGCACCTCGATGTCATTCGCCTGGCGGCGAGCAGGGGTGCAGATGTGCTGGTCTTTCCCGAGCTTTCCCTCACCGGTTACGAACCAGGATTGGCGCAGGCGCTGGCGGTGCAGCCGGCTGATCAGCGCTTTGATCAATTTCAGGTAGCAAGTGACCGGTACGGCATGCTTATCGCCGTTGGCGCGCCCACGAAGGGGGCAATAGGCACCGAAATCAGCTTGCTCTGCTTCCAACCGGGGCTGGAGCGCACAAGCTACTCCAAACAGCAGTTACACCCCGACGAGTTCCCGTTCTTCACCGCCGGTATCGAGCAGCTTGTGCTCAGACACGCAGATCAGCTGCTGGCGCCTGCCATTTGCTACGAGTCACTGCAGGCAAGCCATGCAGAACAAGCTGCAGCGTCAGGTGCTGGCGTGTATCTGGCAAGCGTGGCCAAGTCGGAAAGAGGCGTGACATCGGCCTACAGTCATTATCCGACGATTGCAAAAACGCATTCCATGACTGTCTTGATGGCGAACTGTGTAGGCCCCGCCGATACTTCCATAGGAGCGGGTCGGTCTGCCATCTGGAGCAGTGACGGTGACCTCGTTGGCAGCGCTGATGCCTTCCAGGAGGCATTGGTGGCGTACGACACGGGGACCGGAAAAGCGAGCGTCTTCAGCTTAGCTTGAGATCAGGCCAAGGCCAGTAACAGGCAGCCCTGTCTGTGCGGTGACACTCGGCAATCCCGCTTGCCCGCTGCGTCAGCAGCTGCGCGAGGACATCTGCGGCGGCGGGTTTGGCTTGAACGCATTATCAGGACGCAACGACCTGGGGATATAAGCCCTTTGCGCTGTTGAGCCCAGCGGCCAACTTCCCTACCTTGGACAGTAGTTTGCCGATATCCTGCTCAGGATCAGCGTAGAAATAATCGATGCAAAAGCGAAGTGACGTGCCAAACTGATCGCTCATGGGTGGAAGCGCAACGCTCCTGATCTGCATCGGCTCGCCCGCTCGCGCCGAATCGCGTACCCACCAGGAAATGAACTCGAGTGCCTTGAGGCCTTTCGCATCGCGCGTGATACCAAAGTTGACGGAGATGGCAAGCTCGTTGTCCAAGCCTCCCTTTGTGCGCTTCAACGCGCCGAGCGGCAGGTCGGCATACGGAAGAAGACTGAAGTCGCTTTCCGTGACATCAGAAAGATCCACCTTGCCCACCGCTGCATCGGTAATGCCGGGAATCGATGCAATGGCGTCTTGCAGTTCTTGTACTTCAGGCGGCATTGCAGCTCCAGACGAATTAACTCGAATGATCGTCGCCGAGGCGCTGCTTGCCGTCAATTGCTCATGGTCTTGGAATTCGCCGACCACGGCGCGAAGCAACACCAGGAGATGAGATCAAACGCATATCTGTTGTATTCGGGCATCGCCAGCGCCGTTGGCGCCGGACTCGCACGATCATCTTGAGAGATAAAGGAGCCAGGCACCACCTATCTCGTCGAAGCACAGTGGTATTGAAAGGCCTTGCGCGATGCGCATGGCAAACAGGGGCGTGGCGGCATTCCCGCTGACTTAAAAGCAAATTTCTGAGTCAGCGGGCAATTTACGTCAAGGCGTGTAGCCCCACTGCCCGATGATAGCTTCCAAGGTGGCCTGATTCACTGGGACCACGCCTGGGCATGTCATCAGATATGCCCGGCGTGCCGCCGCCGTGGCTGAAGGGTTGAAGGCGGGGCTCCATATCTGAATGGAATGGAAGACGGCGATCGGCGCTGCACAAGCAGGACCTCCTGGCTTGCTTGGGGCGGTCATGCTGGCCATGCAAAGAAAGACCGAGCAAGGATCTCCCGCCTGGGCCCGCGCTGGAGCGCTCAAGCCAAGGCTTAAAGCTGCAGCCAATGCGAAAGTGGTGGCAATGCTACGTAGCTTCATGATGAATACGTCCCTGGTAGTGATTGAAATGACGTGCTTGTCTCTGGGCGACCTGCGTTAAGCGTGGCTCAGCGAGAAAGCCCCTGACACCGCTTGCAATGGTGTCGGCTGGGTCACCTGATGTTCCGTCTTCGCCAGAATGGCGGTGGTCAGGGTAGCATGTCGACCGCGCGCGGTGTGGTGTGAGGGCTAGACACCGCCAGCTGGCCGCCGAGCCGAGATGCGCTGGTAGCTAGTCCAGTCCCGTGGCGCGACAGCTAAACGCCTGCTCATCCATCGCTCTCTTGCTTTTCATTGGCCCGGTCAATGTCCTGCAGATTAGAGACCTCAGCACACTAAAATGTGGTGGCATAAGCCAACTTTCATAGCAAGCTGCGTTGATAGAAGATTTTCAATGGGCATCTATCAAAGCCAGAGTTAGACAAAGCCTATCTGCCATCAGGCTGCTTGACCGTAAGAAAGCCAAGCGTGCACAGGATGACACCCATCACGGCAAGGCCGATGACAACCAACTGCCGGATCTCGTCGCTGGGCGAAGGAGCCTTGATTAGGCCCCTCAAAAAAAACCAATGCGGCAACCGCCAATAATATGAGACCGATTTTGCTATAAGCATTGATCAGGCCACCAAGAGAAGGGCGCATCTTCTTATTCATCCATGAATTCCTTTGTAATCCGCAGTGAGCGATTAGACTACTACTGTACGATATTCCCGCACTCTGGGCTCTTGGTCAATCATTCAACGATATCGAGTCCAGCATAAAAATGGCAACCACGTTTGCATTACGGATGCGCCATGAAGGGATGAGAGGTCAGGTCGAATCATTAGATTAACCTGACCCCACTTCTTGTGGCCTCATCGCCTTGTGTAAGGTACAGCCCAGCTCACCTGCGGCGCACTATGCCAGAGCTAGACGGTGTCTGCTGCATATGCGCGGCGCACTTCTTTTCTTACAGAGAATCTGTCTGTAGAAGAGCATGAAGATCTTCGGGTCCGGGCGCTATGAGTGACGTTGAACCGTTGCATGTGGCTGTGAGTCTGAACTTGGACTTGGTTGATTGATCCTCAATAGCGCGAACACCGTCGATAACGCACAAGACGCCGAACAGCGTTGCATCGGCCGCCATTTGCAATGCGGCGACAACGTTGGCTTTGTCGGCAGGAGCGAGACCGCGATACCAGACGGACAAGCTAACCAAAGATTGTTCGGGCCTACGGCCCGGCGGGGCTTTAAGAAGTTCCACGCAATCGTGAACGGCTGCATCCGCGCATTGGGTCTTCAGCCCGCTAACAAAGTCATCTGAAGTCATGTTTGGTCCTGGCTTTTGAAGAGTTCGCTAGCTTCCACCTTCAGGCGATCGCGGTGTAGGCGTTTGAATACGGCGGAAAGCGAGCACAGCCATTTATAGCGCATGTGAGAGCGAACTCGATAAGACGCGGGAACAGGGCTTGCATGCTCTGTTGCGCACCTTACGTGCGCCATTAGGATGAACCATGCGACCGCAGTTCTGCTTGCTTGCGTTGGCAATGGCATTTGCGCCACACGCGCTTGCCAAAGGACCTTCTACAGCGTTATCTGATGCCAACATCAGGACGCTGCTGATTCAACAATCGATCGATGCCTATCCCGGCAACTGCCCCTGCCCGTACAACGCGGCACGCAATGGCAGCAGCTGCGGCGGCAGAAGCGCATATAGCCGTGGCGGTGGCTACGCCCCGTTGTGCTACCCAAAGGACGTGACCAAGGCAATGGTTGCCGACTACCGAGCTGGAGCGCAGTGAAGCCCGTAGGCAAAGCTGGCCGCATCACTCAGGCCAGACCGCCCTCACGTCCTTCGTCTTCTGCGGCCACGCATAGACCATCAAGTCGTTACAAGGAAACATCCATGAAAAAGGCAAAGATCGTTTTGGCGATCGTGGTGGCACTCGCCTCCGCTTCAGTGTGCGCGCAAACCCGTGTCAATGGTTACCACCGCGCTGACGGCACTTATGTGCAACCTCACTATCGCAGTGCGGCCAACAGCAAAACGCTCGACAATTATTCGACACGTGGGAATGTAAATCCATACACCGGAAAACGTGGAACTGTCGATCCATATAAAGAGCAGAACACTTATCGTCAGCCAGCACCACAGCCAACCTACGAACCATCAAGGGTTGACGCCGTCAATCCTTATGGATCCGGTTACTGATGCATCAAATCCTGCCTCGGCAGGGTTTTTTAATGCGTCGATGTTTGCTCGTCGTAGCGCACCGGCATGCGTGTAAAACAAGGCGAGGATGCATCCCGATGTTCTCATCCGTTAGGCAACGCCCCCGGCGCATCATTACACACCAGCCCGGCGCGCGGCCATGGCGCGGCTGATGTACTTTCTACCATCTTTATCCATATGCCCGTGGCAGCCGCGGCTTGCGGGTAGGTGAGACCGTCGATAAAGATCAAGTCCGTCGTGATGGCGTCATATCAGCCTCCGCTCTAAGAAGGCCCGCAAATTTTTCAAAAATTGTGGACTAACTCTCATAACAATGCAGTGAGCATTCGGCGGTGAGACGTTTTGTCGGCTTGGATCAGTTGAAGCCTGCATACACTGCGCCGCGCCACCTGACATCGCTGGTTTCAGGAAGCTCCGCAGGACATGGCTCGGCCCGACTCCGGCTTGTGGCGTGGAAAGTGGTCTGTGCGATTCTTAAAATCGTGCAAGCAATCTCTTTTGATGGACAAACAAGAGTCCAATCTCACTTAACAATCGCATCTAAATAACTTTCTTACCACCAACATCTGGAGCTAAAATGATTATTAACTCTCTTGCCGACGGCCAAGTGACGTCTAATCAATTTGTTGAATTCACATTACGTCCGATTTCGTATAGCTTAGAGGGTTCAAGCGGCACACTCACTGGCACGGTGAACGCAGGCGAATGCAAGAACGTGGATGCCTCCGCTGTTGGCAAAGGTCCTTACAAGGTCACTTTGGGATATGTAAACCACTCATATCAGGCACAGCCCGTATCGGTGGATGACAACGACGCGCTGGTCACTTTTTGGATGGCATTTCCTGCAGGACCGAACGGCCCCCAGAGTCTCGTATTTCCGCTTGAACAATAAAGCGAGCTACGGCGTTGTGAGCATGGACAGTCACCAAGGAGCCCGGATTTATCTCGTGGCGCGAGATTGATACAAAGAATTTCGATGACATGCAGACTCACACCGCCGATCGTCACCCTAATAGTCTCTACGGCCTCGGGCCCATGGCACCCGAGGCTGTTCTCAGCATCGCTGCATCGCTGGCCAACGCGGGCCGCTTCACCGATGCGACCGATCTGGTTCGACCGCTCGCGCAGGCAAACCTCGATCATTGGCCCTACGCTTCTGCACTCGCAGATCTGCTCGAGGCAAGCAACATGCAGGGGCAAGCGATAGCATCGCTTCAGGATTTTGTCGCACGCTCACCGCACACAATTGAAGCATGGTCCCGGCTTGCCGGAATGCTTAATCGGGCTGGACAATTCCAGGCGGCGGTCGATGCCGCACGCCAGGTGACGTTGCAACGGCCCGACTGGCCGCAAGCGCACAATCGCCTTGGTTGCTTGCTGGAGCCGGAGGAACCAGAGCTGGCACTGGCTGCATTTAGCCGGGCGAGCTCACTTGCAGAAGAGTGGATCACACCGCGCCTCAACCAGGCACGACTCCTGCGCGAACAGGCCAGTCATCTGGAGACGATCTCACTGTTGCGCAACATGCTGGCGCGAGGACATGACCACCATCAGGTGCATGTTGCACTGGCGGAAGCACTGCTCGAGGACGGTCAGTACGATGAAGGATGGCAAGCCTACGAATGGCGTTTCGACGCAGGCGGACAGACGCCACCCTTCCCAGGCACGCATGCTCCCGTCTGGGATGGCAGCCCACTCCACGGACGCATCCTCATGGTGTGGCTAGAACAGGGTCTGGGCGACCAGCTGCAATTCTGTCGCTACCTTCCGTACATCGCTGCATTGGGTGGACGTATATGGCTGCAAACGCCACGCGTATTGCAGCCACTGTTACAGTCGCTGGGCGTGGTGGAGCGCTTCGTCAATGAAGGCGACACCGCAAAAGGATTCGATCTCCAGATTCCGCTACTGAGCCTTCCTCGCGTGCTTGCGAAGGTACTGCCGGCAATTCCCCGCGACATTTACCTTTCCGCCAATGAGGTGCTGCCCGCCGCGACCGCAGCGCTGATCTCCACCCCGGCCGCCACATTGCGCGTTGGGTTGGTGCATGCTAGCCGTGCCGACCATCCTAGTGCGGCGCGTCGCGACTGTCCTCTACAGCTGCTCAGCAAATTGGCAGAAATACCCAATGTCCGCCTGTACGACATGCAATATGATCCAGGCGCTCCCCAGCCACTGTCCGACGGCTCGCTGGTGAACTTGAGGTCTGTCCTCGGCAACTTCGCGCAGACTGCAGCGATTGTGCGTGAGCTAGACCTTGTCATCACCGTTGACACCGCCATGGCGCACCTCTGCGGCGCCATCGGGCACCCGGTCTGGACTTTGCTTTCCCGGCCATGCGATTGGCGTTGGCAGGGACACCACCGTGAATCGGTCTGGTATCCGTCGATGCGGCTCTATCGGCAAGCACGGCGAGGCGACTGGTCATCGCCATTGAACGAGGTGGTTCGCGATCTGGCAGCGCTTGCGCAGCAAAAAGCTGATTGCCTCGGCCTTCCCCAATGAATATGGTCTCAGGCGGTGAAATATCGACAAGGGGCCTGCCGTCGCTCTTCGTGGTTGCGCTGCCACGGTCCCTGTCGACATGGGTATTCGAAAGTGCCCGCACCGCGCTGAACCTGCGGTGACCTTCATGGACCAGTGCTGGCGAAATTCTCAACGTGGAGCGATGGGCCATGCTGTCGCAAGAATGCGACGGCGACCGCTTCACGCAGGAAAGCAACAGGGCGCGCTTTGAGCAATGGTCTTGTTTCTTGGACACGGTGGTGCGCCCCCGCGATCATGCCTACAAGGACGTGGTTCAGCCCTTCGTGACCTCACGATGGCTATCGCAGGCAAATGGCCACCCTTTGCGTCGGCTCCGGGTGAACCGACCATTGGCTGACGTCGCGTGGTCGATGCTGGAGGCCGGTTGGCACTATCCCCGTGTGGCCGCAAGCGCCACACTCTCCGAAGTCGACCGCGTCCTCTGCGGGCTGTTGCAGGCCCGCGCCGCCTTGGCGCAACTGGATGCGATCGATGTTGATTTCGACGCGCTGATCCGGAGTTCCAGTGCCCTGAGCGAGGCACTCGAGCGGCTATATCCAGAGACCTTGATGCACTGCATTCCGTTCGGGAACAAGGATTTCCGCGCTCACTCGCATGCCATCCTGGAGCGCCGATGCACAACGCAATGGCGTGCATTGGCTGCTCGCATTGAAGAGCTTTCCTCGCACTGAGGACGGCTTCACTGCCAGAGTGCGGCGTCTGTGGAGTTTGCTGCCAATGGTGAAGCCGAGTTGCGCTTGTCCATTATAAGGCCATCGAGGCGCGACACGATGCAATCCCCAGATAGGCACTCGCGATAGCCAATTATGGGGCGTTACTTGCGTCCAGACTTTGCTCATCCTTACCTACCACGGTAACGACCAGTTCGCCGTTGCGCATGCGTATGTCGAGTTTGCTGCCGACTGTGAAGCCGAGTTGTTCCAGCCAGCGGCCGCGCAAGCGCAGCGTGGGGATGCGTTGGTGGCTGTCGGGGTAGTAGCTGTAGCCGACCTGTCTCTTATACACATTCCGAGCCCACGAGACCGTACTAGATCTCGTATGCCGTCTTCTGCTTGAAAAAAAAAAACAAAAATAGCAACTCGTGGTAGAACTTCAGAACACCTAAGGGCGGGGCTCGGGGATGGGGGTGCGCTCGAGGTAGGGCCGTGGCGTGATCGCTGGGTCGAGCGAGTGCCAGCCGATCTCGGTGGGCGGCGGCACCGTGGCGTGCTTGCGTGCTGATGCGGGATGGAATATGGGTCGACGCATGGCAAAGCCCTCCTTGACGAACAGGCCCCGCCGCCGGATGGCGACGGGATGTCGGGGGGTTAGAGACCGAAGACAGACGGTGGGCGTATTTCCGCGAGGGGCGTTGTCAGCCGCACTTCCGACGCAGGCATCGCGTCGGTTGCGTCAGCAGGAAGCTGTAGGCACAAAAAAACACTGGGATCTAGGAGGTGGGTACTGCTATCTCAGGAGTTTCTACGCTCCTTGGGATACAGATTGCTGCGGGTTTGTCGGGATATCGACTGCTGGGAAGAGCAGAGCGCTGACATGGATGTGAGAGTGCCGCCGTACCGATGCGTCCTGCGGAAGATACCCTTGAGCCCTTATCTCAAGAATTAAACCTGACCCCACTTCCACATAAAATTGAAACAGTGTGAGCTCTCAAGTCGAACAGGCCGTAGAACGTGTAACTCAAGAAAATTTTCATCAAAATACCCAGTTTGTTCTAACAACAAAGCTAAGGCGCATTGGATCGGCGTGTGGAGCAAATGGCAAGCTCTTTCCGCCATTTGAACCGTGCGACGATGTAACGTAGGTAGCGAAAAACGGGTCAGATTGGAATTTTAAGTGAACCTGACCCGTTCTTAAAGCATCCCCCATGGGCGCACTTCTTCCAAATCGTGGCGCAACAAGTGCGTGATCTCGCAGGGAGACATGCGGGGAAACCTCAGGGCCATTTTGGATTTTTGATGATTAGCACAGTTAATGGCAAACCTGGGTGGTGACCTTTGATCAGTAGCTACCCGTACAATTCCAGACGTTTTCGGCGTCTGCAGATCGATGGACGCATAAATTACTGCCTGGGCCAAAATACTTGATTATCAACTCGTAACGATAAGACGAATTTGAGACAAAAAATAACTTTATATTTTCGGAATCAACATATGCCATGATTTCCTTACAATTGCCAAGCTCATCAATCGACTTGGGATAAGCAACCCTCTCAAGGCGATAAGCTTCGATTGAACGGACTATAGCGTTACCGACCTCCTTCGTCTTCTTGGCTTTCATACCTTGGCCAGGAGCAGCACAAGCAGACAAGGAGATCATAAGAATAATTGCCAGCCTTAAATTATTAGCAATCATTGCCCCACGCACCCATTTTGAACCTCGTTTTGCAAAGCAGTCAGGCAGGTCGTCCAGCCAGATCGCTTGTTGCTTGGGTGCACCGTTGGTGTCGTAGTCGCCGAGCCAGTGGCCAGCCTGGTCGTAGAGCGTATAGGTGTTGGTGGTGCCCAGGTAGCGACGTACCTGCTCGCCGCGACCGTTGTAGCGGTAGTTCATGACTGCGACACCCGCGCGTTTGGCCTGGGTCATGCGGCCGGTGGTGTCGTACAGGTACTCGCGTGCCTTGCCGCCGATGGTGAGGGTGTTGCCCATCTTGTCGTAGGTGCGTGCCACGCCTGCGACTGCGCTCAGGCGGTGGTTGGTCGTCGGATAAGTGTAGGCCTGGGGGGCGCCACCGATCTTGGCACTCAGGCGATTGCCGGTGCCGTCGTAGCTGTAGCCGTCGATCACCGCCTCGGTAGTGCCATCCTTGAGCGCGGTGAGCCGGCCCAGCGCGTCGTAGTCCAGAAGAAGTTCTGGTGTTGGGTTGCCGGCCGGCGTCAGAGCAGTGAGGTACCGATTGGATCGATGCCAATTCATTTTCTCAAGGCCCCTCCACAGTTCTGAATGGATTATCTACTCAGGAAAAGGCCACTTCTTATGCCAAGGCAATTCGCATCCTAACCATTCTGTACCCTCAGAAATAATTTTTTTCATATTTTCATATTTACCAAGCAACTTGGGATGAAAAATTCGATCTGAATTTAAAAACTCAATTGAGTTTTTCAGAATGGATTTTTCTTCCGAGTTTTTTTATTTCAATGATGCAATCATGCTCGTCGTCAAATAAAGTCCATATCCAATATCCGATCGACTTAACCGCATTATCCTCAGTTTTTTTTGGCCAATTTTCCTCAAATTCAATTGAGGAAAGTCGGTTTTCATCTAGCTTCCGCAGCAACTCAACCCCAATATTTCTAGCAGAACAGTCGATCACTGAGCACCTCGACATTTTACAAAAGCATTCAATGCTTCAACGTGCTCTGTTATTGCACCAATCCCTGCTCCAATAATACCTGCCCTCTTAACTACTGTTCCTATTCCGAGTCTACCAATAGTTCTCCCGACCCCATTTCCCAAGTAGCGTCTGGAGTAACTCGTGTAACGCCCGCTGGGACCTCCACCTGCCACCCCACCACGCGGCTTAATTGCTGACTTATTGACCACTTGCGCCGATCCACCAAAGATTGCGGAACCGGCGCCAAATCCCACAATCGAATTAACTGACTCTTCCATAGAGTAAGTACTTAGAGCAGCATCAAGACAGTCTTCCTTTGGTTTATCTTCACAAAGACCAGAAGGATCTAGGTGGCTAACTGGGCTTCCTTCAACATAAACGTATGTACCAACTCCTGCCCTTAAGCCAATCGGATCACTCTGCCCATACCGACCAGTAGCAGCATCATAGTCACGAAAGTAGTTCTGATTGAACCCGCTCGCTGTATCAAACCGCTGCCCTGGGAACCGCATGTCGAACACCATCGTGGTGCCGTCTCCATCCGGATCCTGGTTGGGTGCGGTGTTGCCGAAGGCCTCGCCCTTCAGGCTCCAGTTCCACACGGCAAAGTCGCGGGCGGCATCCACGACTACACGCGGGCTGCCGAGGTGGTCGGGTTCGATGTAGTGCAGTTGACCGCCGTTGGCCAGCAGGCCCACCGGCAGGTCGTCCAGCCAGATCGCTTGTTGCTTGGGTGCACCGTTGGTGTCGTAGTCGCCGAGCCAATGGCCGGCCTCGTCGTAGAGCGTATAGGTGTTGGTGGTGCCCAGGTAGCGACGTACCTGCTCGCCTCGGCCGTTGTAGCGGTAGTTCATGACCGCGACGCCTGCACGCTTGGCCTGGGTCATGCGGCCGGTGGTGTCGTACAGGTACTCGCGTGCCTTGCCGCCGATGGTGAGGGTGTTGCCCATCTTGTCGTAGGTGCGCGCCACGCCTGCGACTGCGCTCAGGCGGTGGTTGGTGGTTGGTGGTTGGATAGGTATAGGCCTGGGTGGCGCCGCCGATCTTGGCACTCAGGTGATTGCCCTTGCATCGTGAACGTCCTTGTGGTGCCGTCCTTCAGCGATGTAAATCGATCGATTGCACTCTTATACTCGTTAGTTGTCCGAATTCATTCTTAAAGTACTCCGGAGCATCCGCTCGATAGCTCAGTCAATTCTGCATCCACTACCACAACAACTATATCTGATACCAGTTTCCCGCATTCGCCCATATGGTTGTATATCAGGGTAAGCCTGCCTTGACTAAAGAATGCTGAATACACCCCTTCCATATCGTCTTTCTTTGATTTTACAATGAAATATTTTTTGTTCCCCACATAAGAACCGTCCAACCCGCTGATTTTTTTGAAAAAATCTACGCTTATTTTTGCATAATCTTTGTTTCCAAGAGTAGCTCTAGCAGCATCAATATTACCAGGAGCAACCCCCAATACCTCTCCTGCTTTTAATCTATAAGATTCCTTTAATCCATTGAAATTTTTTTTATTGCTCATCTCGCCCTTTTCGACAATGCCGCCGGCGCAGCCAGAAATAAGGAGCGTCAAAGCAAAATATTTTACTCGATTCATTTACAATCCAATCTATCTTTTATGATATCTCTAACGCGGTCGTCAGGAACGCCAAAATATTCCCCCATAATGTTTCCCTCCCAGCCTGGAACTGCTTTTGCTCTCCTAGGGTTTTTACCTATTATGTCATACATATCATGGCGGGAATTATAATAGAAATCCATTAGATGGCCGGCTTCATGGGCCGCAACCCATGGATCATTTTCGACATACCATTTCCCGCCATTGCCTTGGACGAATGATGTCCCGGTCCCTGGAAGTAGCTCAATTTTGCTCGCCCGTCTACCACCTATGCTTGTGGTTACCCTAAAGCCGGGAACAGACCAGATGCCCTCTATCGCACTACGCATTGAGCTGATGACCTGCGGATTAGCCGCAACACCACTAAATTCCAAATTTATGTTTATTTCGACACCACCTTCCACGCACCTACATACCGCACGCATACCTTTATCGTCATAAAATTTGAATGCGTTGCCTGAAGCATATGAGTAAGTACTTGGGCCACCACTGAGTCCAATCGGATCACTCTGCCCATACCGACCTGTAGCCGCATCGTAATCCCGGAAGTAGTTCTGATTGAATCCGCTCGCCGCATCAAAGCGCTGCCCAGGGAACCGCATGTCGACCACCAACGCGGCGCCATCGCCATCCGGGTCTTGGTTGGGCGCAGTGTTGCCGAAGGCTTCGCCCTTCAGGCTCCAGTTCCACACGGCAAAGTCGCGGGCGGCATCCACGACTACACGCGGGCTGCCGAGGTGGTCGGGTTCGATGTAGTGCAGTTGACCGCCGTTGGCCAGCAGGCCCACCGGCAGGTCGTCCAGCCAGATCGCTTGTTGCTTGGGTGCGCCGTTGGTGTCGTAGTCGCCGAGCCAGTGGCCGGCCTCGTCGTAGAGCGTATAGGTGTTGGTGGTGCCCAGGTAGCGACGTACCTGCTCGCCTCGGCCGTTGTAGCGGTAATTCATGACCGCGGCGCCTGCGCGCTTGGCCTGGGTCATGCGGCCGGTGGTGTCGTACAGGTACTCGCGTGCCTTGCCGCCGATGGTGAGGGTATTGCCCATCTTGTCGTAGGTGCGTGCCACGCCTGCCACCGCGCTCAGACGATGGTTTGTGGTTGGATAGGTGTAGGCCTGCGTGGCTGCGCCGACCTTGGCGCTCAGACGATTGCCGGTGCCATCGTAGCTATAGCCGTCGATCACCGCCTCGGTAGTGCCATCCTTGAGCGCAGTGAGCCGGCCCAGCGCGTCGTAATCCAGACGAAGTTCTGGTGTTGGGTTGCCGGCCGGGGTCAGGGCAGTGAGGTCGCCAACGGAATCGAAGCCGAAGCCGATTTCCAGCCCTCCGTTGCGAGTGTCCTGGATGCTCTGCGGCCGGTAATCCTGATCGTACATGCGCGCCAACTTACGACCATTGCCGTAGGTCCAGCCGGCAGATGGGCCGAACGGATAGTAGGTCGCTCCGCTCAGCACACGCTGGCGGCTGCCGCCCGGTGCGGTCACCCCAACCTCGGTCGTCTGCCCTTGTGCGTTGCGGACGTAATCGACAGCAGTACCATCCGGGTAGACCATCGACCGTAGGCGGCCGCCGGGTGTGTAGTCGTAGCGCACCACCAACGTCTTGCCGTTGACCGTCTGCACCTTGCGCACCACCTCGCCAAAGCGGTTGTAGCAGTACTGGGTGGTACCGCTGCCATCCTCGAGCTTGGCCAGCCGCCCGACGGTGAAGGTCTCACCGCTGGCGCACACGCTCTGCGTGACGTCATAGGTATAGCTGACATTGAAGGCGGCGGTTGGGTAGCTGATGCTCAGGACACGGTTGAGCGCGTCGTAGCCGTAGGTGGAGGTGACGCCGCGCGCATCGGTCTGCGTGGCGCGGTTGCCGGCGCTGTCGTAGGTATAGCTGGTGACGCCGGTGTCCGGGCTGGTCAGCTTCAGGGTATCGCCGAAGCCGTTGTACGTGTAGCGCGTGTCCAGGCGTTTGGGGTCCTTGACCTGCAACGGGCGATCCTGCGTGTCGTAACCCACATTGGTTTCGGCTTTGATGCCATCGACATCCTGCAACGTGCGCGCAAGCCGGCCGAGCGGATCGTGCTCCTGCAGGGTGCTCCGGCCAAATGCGTCGGTGATCAAGCGCAGGTTGCCGTTTGCATCGTAGGCGTAGTCGGTGGGATTTGCGGCCGCGTCCGCCTGCGTTTCCAGTTGACCCAATTGATTGTAAATACGGCTCAAGCTGCGCTTGAGCGCGCCTTGTGCATCTTTGGTCTGCTCCTCCAGACGATTGCCAGCATTATCGAGCACGTAATGCATCGTATTGCCGAGCGTATCGGTGACATCGGTGAGACGTTGGGCGTGGTCGTAGACAAACGTCGCGTAGCTGCCATCAGGCTGGGTGATGCGCTTGACCAAACCGGTGGGCCAATACTCGAAGGTGGTGACGCGATTCTGCGCGGAAGTAGCGCCATGCACCGTGGTCGATGCCAACCAACCACGCGGGTAGTAGCTGTAATCGGTCAGCACCCCATTCTCGTCAACGGCAGAAAGAACGCGGCCTGCCGCGTCATAGCTCAGGTTCTCGCGGATCTGGCCGCGGGCGTTGATGGTCTGCTTGAGGTCGCCCTTGCGATACGGGCACGGTCCGTTGCCGGTCTCGCACCCGGCAGCATCGATGGGGTAATAGTTGTAGGTCGTACGGTCATCGATATCCGTGCGCGGACCATCGATGGACTTCAGGAGGCCAAGCACGGGACAGTCGCTACCGGCAGCCACATCGGCTGCCTCGCAGTAGTTCATACTGAGAACTCTGGTCTGACCACTCGCGACGTCGGTCGTGATGACTTGCTGCGGCTGCAGTCGCGCATTTCGGACATAGCCTATTTTCTTGTCACTTGATTGAACTGACATCAATCGATTGCTGTCGACAGCGGTGCGCGTAGTTGTCACTCGCTGAGTGGCTAGACCAGCCGCCTCGGTGACTGTATGCACATTGACTGGTAAGCCAGCATCCGCAAGTTCGGCATAGGCGTGTTGCGTGATAACCCCGGCCCGATCGGTAGATGCTCTCAAGCGCCGACGAAAATCGACACTTGCGTCCAGATAGTCGCTGCTGAGGGTACCTGCGCTGTCGGTGACGTCATCTATTTTTCTAGGACCTGCGGAACGCTGGCTCAGCGTATATGTCGTCCGCTTCCCCAATGCATCGGTTACAACGGTGGCGCCATCGGTGTAATCAAGCGTCACACCGTCTGCGCCATCGTGATGTTGGCTTGACACAACACGCCCCGTAGCGTTGTAAGCGAATGTGCTGTAGCGCATTCCATCCTCCGCGACCACACCGGTCAGGAAGCGGTAAAAATCCTCGTCTTCATACAGATACGACCTGACCAGGCCGTCCGCATAGGTCACGCTTTCCAGCACCGCGCTATCCGGGAAAGTGTCAGAGTAAGCGTAGGTGGCCAACGCAACTCCGTCTAGCGCAATTCGAATAAGCTGAGCATAACGGGAACCATCAGCGTAGTGGAAAACCAACTTGCGGCCGGTCGAGTGCGTGATCGACTCCAACCTCAAGGACCGATCGTACGCATATCGAAGGTAAGTACCGTCGTCCTTCGACACCAAGCTCAACGCGCCTGTAGCATCAAATTCCGAAACCGTATCCGACCTAAAAAGTCGCCATCCATTAGCTATTTTCTCAAGCCGATCCCCAGAACCATCAGAAGCAATAAAAGAATTTCCGACCGATTTGAAATTACGTTGAAGCCCGTTTCCTTCAGCAAGTATTGCGTGAGAGCCACTTGCAGAAACGCTGATTTCATTTGAGTTGAACCAGCCAGCCCCAAGGTTAGATCGCCGTCCAACCTGCGAGGATCGAAACGTTCGAACGAGACGTATCCATCCAAGATCGAAATCCTGTTCAGGCTGCGATTTTTCCCCGGTTTTTACATCGCACGGATTGCCAACCGAACACGTATCCTCTAAAGAAGGCCCGGTCAAGTAAGCAAATATTTCCAGATTTACACAGGCTTGATAATCATCGTTCCAGGTCGTATACAAAGGGCAGAATAGCCTGCGCTGGCGAGTACCGAACCCAGTGTGCTCTACGGGCAGGCACGTTCCATCGTAATAAAGTACGTTCGATATAACATCAAAACTTTTTGAATCAAAACGACCCTCTAATTCCGCCGAATATGGCGTCCATTCGGTTGCTGGCTTCAGCGAAACCTTGCCACATTCGTTAAATTCAGTGTAGAAGGACTCAATACGTGCAACCATCTCGACCTAAGTTGCGTAAGTGCTACCTAGTGCAGAGTAGGTCCATTCGGGATCGGAAGGTTGATCGTTCCCAAGCCAGTATGTGAGCGTAACTGTCTGGTCTTCGTTTGTTTTTGTCTCTTTTATGTGCGTAGCTAAACCATACGCATACTGTGCATCGCTGGGACCAGCGATCTGCGCCATGGCCTCAATTGCACGATGTTGATTGTCAAAAACGCCAATAGTTGTCGTTGGCATTTCTGAGTGCTTGGCAGAAAGCGTCCACTCCGGCTTGATCTCCTGCGCGGAGACTCCGCAGACAGTGCTTAGCAACAATGCGCAAGCGTAAAGACGCAGCCGCAGGGGCTTCAGAACTTCCATGTCCTATTCCTTCAAATTTTGGCAGCTGGCGATGCTGCAGACGACATCAAGATGCCGCAGCTAAAAATCGTCGTTATCATCTCCCGCAGAAATTGTCTTCGTCAAGCTTTGTTGATCGACTTCAATCACACAGCAGCACGGCACGCGGCCAGGGCGCGGCTGATGTGCTTTTCCACCATCTTGATCGAGATGCCCATGGCTGCGGCCACTTGCGGGTGGGTGAGGCCGTCGAGGCGGTTGAGGATGAAGGCCTGGCGGCATCTGGGCGGTAGTGCGGGCAGCGTGTGGGTGTGCAGGCGCTGCAGGATGCGGCGGGCGTCGGCGATCTGATCGACGTGGGCGCCGTCTGCGGCCAGTGGTGCGATCAGGTCCAGTGCGACGTGGGCGTTGGCGTGGGACGGGAAGTGATCGACGCATAGCAGCGCCTTTCCTTGACGAACATGCCCTGCCACCTTGGTGGGATTCGCACAACGTCCTGCAGTCAGATACCCTCGCGAGAATCCAGGCAGACGTGCGGAGCGGGTTCACGTGACGCACCGTTCTGGCGACCTACATCGCCAACAGCCAAAGCGCAGAAGGAACGATGGGCATGGGCGCCAACCACCGAAAGGCCTATGTAGCATTCGTTGAATTGCTTTGCGCCGCAGTGGCGGGGTGTACCTCACCTGCACCGGCCGCCGCGTCACAGCGCGAGCCCCCGATTCAGCACACTGCAAAGGCTTCTGTTGTCTCCTGTCCTTCCAAGGATTTCGGCATGTTTCTTCAACGCTATGCGGATTCTGCCGACGACAGCGTACGCCGCAGCTTTACTGACGACCCGCTGGAGTATGAGGTGCCGACTCACACGGTCGAAAACGAAACTGACGCGTCACCCGCTACGCATCTCTCCAAGCGAGCAGGCCTCTCCCGCCTGGAGCTCTTCCCCTATCGTTACTTCAAGGATGCAAAGGTCTTTGATCGAGTCGTTCCAGGGGAGATGAAGCCGGGGCGTCAAAGTAAAGTTGGATACCCGGTCTCTATCCAGACGATGGCCGGTGACGATCGCAGTGTGAACTTCGGCATGGAGTACGAAGTAGATACCTACGTTTTCAGACGAAGCCAGGGCTGTTGGCACCTGGCTCGTGCGATCAACCTCAGGGACTAACAAGGAGTAGGCACATGGCCTCACAGGATGCGACACAGCAGGTCCCTTATCGCGTTATTCAACTTGAGTGCGATGCGGAGAAGGGCTATCACAACGAGGTTGTGGAGAACTTCGATGGCTTGTTCACGCACCATCCCAACAGCATCAGCGGTGCTCACCTGGTCAACGGCAACGTCGTTGGCGGGCAAGCGCCGAAGGCCCAGCTTATGTGAAGCCAGTTCAGAACCCGCTGCATGTTGCAGTGTATAAACGGGCTAATTCTGGATGTCGTCGGCGCTATCGACGACATGCTTTACCAACACGAGGAAGAGATGCGAAATGTACTGAAGCCATGGATGGTCATACTGCCAATGTTGATTGGTGGATGCGAGGGGAAAGGTACCTCCGGCTTATGGCGACGGCTTTCCAGTCGTCAAGCCGATTGATCTAGTCCACTCCGGCGCGACGGTCGAAGCGCGCTTCGAACTGCCTCTGCAGGAGACGGGCGATCCGGGACCCAGCACGTTTCTGATCGGATTCCGTTCTGGTGGGCCACGCAAACGCCCCGATCTGAAGCCAGGCGATGTGGACTTCCTTGAGGAAGCGAAGCTTCCCTTGAGGGTCCAGCTTTGGAAGCAGAGTGATGGCAAAGAGACACCCGTGGTGCTTCACGAGCTGAATCGTGATTTGCCGGCAGTGTGGCAAGGCACGCGCTACCAAAAGGCAAAGAGTGACGTCTTCCCCTACAGGAGCGCTGTCGGCGCGGATTCCAACAGCCTGGTGGAGGCCGGCAAATACGACATGTCGATGGCCTATATGGAATATGAGGTTGCCAGTGCCGAGTCCAAGGACCTGACTCCCGGGAAATACCGGTTGAAGGTTACCAATCTTCAGGACAACCCGCAGATCGCTCACCTCAGCTTTGAGCTTCTTGTCGCCAACTACAACGTGAAATAAAACATGGACAGTCAATCCCATAGCAGTGCTCAGGCACAACCTGGCAGGAAAGAGCCCAGCCCCTACACGGTTACCGTCTATCTCGCTGCACCCGGTACGCCCGTGCGCGATGAAAAGGGCCATGGCCATTCTTCCTCCGCAGGCCATGCGTACTTCATGATCTCTGACGGCGAGCACAAGAACGGATACGGATTCTCGCCGATCAAAACGGGCGTTATAGGCGCCGGACACTTCGTCAGATACGAGTACAAGAGCGGTATGTAGCTAGGCAGGAGACATGAGATCAAATGGTACGCTCTGACTTAATCACACCATCCTCGGACCGCTCTTGCTCGGATCATCAGGACCGCGATCACGCGCTTGCGCGAGCTCTTGCAATCGTGTCTGTTCCTGCGCATCACGTGTTTGATTGGCGGCGAGGTATTGTTGTTCCGACGATGCGGTGATTGCTTCTTGTGTCGGCATATTTGCACGGTTGGCGAAAGGATCCGGAGAGGCTCCAGGGCCGGTACGCATCACGAACATCGTGACTCCCCCTGGGAGCTTATCCGTGGGCACGTTCAACGCAACGTCCACGTTGTCGCCGGGTTTGAATCCCGCTTCTACCGCCAGCTTGTAAGCGCTAGCGACCATGCGATCGCTTCGCTCGTCCCAAGGCTTGTTGGCACTTTCATCGAGCTTGGCGATGGACAAACGTATCTGCTCCACCAACGCGGCGTCTTGCGGTTTGGGACCAACAGCGCTCTGACGGTCTACGGATCGCTGATCGTCGATCGGCGGATCCTGCGATGCAGTGGCGCGCGCGCTCAGCTGCATTGCCGGGGCAGCACCCTGCCCTGCAATCGTGCTCGTAGAGGCTCCACGCTCTTGTGTCTGGCCGTCGTCCAGCGAGGATGACCGTCCTGGCACAGTTGGTGACGAAGGCGCACTAGGTAACGGTGCTTCCGACGACGGCGTTGCAGGTTGTTGTGTCTGAGGCGCTTGCGTAGGAGCACTGGGTTGGGGAGTTTCCGCAGGCCTGGCTTGCTGCGTTTGTGCTTGCGATATCTCTGCTGCTGTCGTGGTCGCCCTGATCTCCATGCGGTCGTCATTTTGGCCAACCACCGTGGCGATCGAGCCGTCTTTCTGTAGCTGCAGGAAGAACGGCATCTTTGGGCCAGTATCACGCGCGTGGTCTTGTGCGACCGCCGAGGTCGCCGCGTCGATCTGCTCGTCGGTGCGTGTAATGCCGGCACGGGCGTAGACACCGGCTACCTGGCTGCGCAAGTCGCTTTGTGTCGGCGTGGGATGGGTGCGTGCTACTTCCGCCATCGACGCCATGTCTTGAAGCCCGGCCTGCTGACTCTGCAACGTACGGTTCAATTCCTCGCGCGTGTTGCCCGTCGCTTGGTTCGTTCCGTAAAACGTTCCTGGCGTGCTCCATTCGCCACTGGCATCACGGGTGTAAGCGTTGCCGTCGGAGGCCTGCAGTGACTGCGGTTGTGCCCGGGCATTGGCAATGACGGGTGGCACCGGTTCGCGGGAGGTGAACTCGTTCCAGCCAAACTGGTTGTAGGCAATCTGATAGCGCGCTGCAGTCGCCTCTGGTGTGTTGGCCGCGTTCTGCGCGATCACGGTTTGCGATTGCCGATCCAACTCGGTCGCACGCTCAGGGCTGACCGGTGCGTTACGCGTCACAGGTATCTTGCCGTCGATGTTCTCCCGGATTTCAACTTGCCACCGCCCTGTCTGGGCATCACGTACGTAGCCGCGCCCCGTTTCGAACGGTTCGCGCGGTGGCCGGGTTTCGGCGCTGGCATCAAGGCGGTATGGGTCTTGCGGCTTCGGTGGGCTCCCCAAGCCGAGCGAGTACGAGTCATTGGCAGCACGGTAATTCAGCTCGTCGACCAAGCGGCCGGCGGCAAGCAAGCGCGTCTCTTGATAGCCGCCGTTTGGCGTTGGAGCACGCACCGTGCGTGTCCATGCGCCTTGCGCGTCTTCCGGATTGCGTGTCCACTCGTTGCCGCTGCCGTCTGGCTGCGTGTAGATCCGCTTGATGTCCTGCTGCTCGGCCCAGCGTTCGCCAAGATAGACGCCGGCCACGCCGCCAACCAAACCGGTGGCCAACGCTCCCGGCCCCGTCCATGAGCCGGTGGCGGCTCCGTAACCAGCACCAAGCAGGAAGCCGCCAGCGATACCACCGGCATTGCGGCCAACGAAGTGCGTGGCCGCCGACTGGGCCGCTGTCTCGTTGCCCGCCGTCTGCAGTTGGACCACACGATGGCCAGTCACGGCGAAGTCGTAAGCCATGAGCGCCACGCCCGCAGCACCGGCAACGCGTGCGCCGGGTCCTCGCAATCCAGCTGCTTCTGCGGCGGCAGCTTCGCCCGCAACAATGCCGCCCTCGCCTGGGACACCCGGCATCCGGGGAACAACTGGCGGCCGCGCAATGATCGATGGCATCTCATGGGGAAAGGCAACGCGCAACCGCGCCGCAAGCGGGTCTGAAAGGGGCAAGTGACCTGCCTGGTTTGCCTCCGCGATCGCCGTGCCCAGGGACGGCCGCCCGCCCCATCTCTCACTCAGCGTGGAGACGCCCGGCTGATCGGCGGCATCCAGCGCAAGTTTGATGTTGCCCTCCGATTGCGTGACCCCCGCCCAGCGCGCTTCTGCTGCTGACATCTTTCCCATTTCGGCGATTTGGGCAGCATGGCTGCGCTGGTAGCCGTCAACATCACCGAAGAACGTTCTAATCTTTGCGTTCGCCTGTTCCGGCGTCATGCCTTGAGGCGTGTTAGTCACAAGATCGCCGTTGACCAGCCCGACCTTGAGGGTATCGGTCAGACCATTGACTCGAGCCGCTATGCGTTGCGCTGCTGCTTGGTCGCCTCGCAAGGTCGCACGGCCATCCGGCGACACCTCCAAGTCCCTAAGCGCAGTTCTAAGTTCGTCTGTGTAGGCTCCGAGCGGACCCCCTGAGTGGGGCGACAATCCCATCTTGGCAGCCAGCGCCTGATCGGCAGGCAAGTTGAGCATGTTGCTGGGGCCATGGAGATCGAACAAGCCGCTTTTGGAAAGCGACTGAAGTAGTCGACTTTGTTTAAAAGCCCCTTGTTCGACGACATGGTGTCCTTGAAAAGCCGGTGTGTCAGCCATTGGCGAAACTCCCGCGCAAAGATCCGTTTTAAGGATTGATGAGTTATAGGTCTGCGGCGTCGCGCAGACGTACGCCGCTCAGACTCGCAGCGGTCAATGCATCAAACAAGACACGGTCACAGATAGGTTCGGCTCCAATGTGCGTCTGCCGGAAGATGTGCGCATCTGCTATGACTTCTTCCTTGAAAACGAGACTGGCGCCACCGGCCACACTGTAGAACTTGATGTCTTCACCGGTGTCATGATCGCGCTCGTACTTGATCTTCACACGCGAAGCTTGCTCGTCCAGTGCGTCGAGCGAACGCACCACGTCGCACAAGAAGTATTGGGGGCCAGGCGAGCCATCAGCGAGCGTAAAATCGCAGGTCGCGAAAGCAAAACCCGCAGGATCAACAGATTCGAACACGCGCTTCAAAGCTTCCGAAACGATCCAGATGCCTGCAAGCTCCTCGAAATCCCTCGGCATCCCACCTAGTTCGGGCACATGAATCAGGTGTGGTCTTTCTGGATACTGGCCGACTTCGCCGTTAGGGGGATCCATCGTATTCATGCCTGGGGGAAGAAGCTTCTCTTCGTTGGCGATCTCCAGGCCTGGGCCCTGACCGTTACTCCAGAAACTAGGTTCGATGACAAAGAATTTCCCTTTGTGGGAAACGCTGGAAATCGTAACGGGAATTGCAATCTGGTCGTTCATGGCGGCTTCCATCGTGGATGCGGTTGCGTTGTGCATTTCGGCTTATCACTTTGCCAAGCGATTCTAGAGCAACGAGCGGACTAGCTGTGGATTACTCGAAAAACCTCTTTAAGGGGTCGAACTGGCGCATGAAAATCTTGGTTAACGCCGGCATCAAATTAACTTCTGTAACAAAAGCCTGTTTTCATTGTGGCTCGCCCCACCTTTGCTCCACCCGCTGCTCAAGCATCTCACGCACGGCATAGGCGGCATCGAAGATGGCTTGCCCGAGCGTGGGCAGCGTCTGCGCCTCCAGGCACTCCGGTTTGCTCATGGTGATCACGTCGCCATGCGCGATGAGGGTGCGTAGCAGGCGGTCGAGCTGGTCGCGTTGGTCCAGCGTGAGATGCAAGACGACGGCGGGGTGCTCCATCTGTGTCCTCCTCTGCGCGTGAGCGGGGAGCGCGCAAGGTGTGGCGATTGGCGCGTTGCGCTCTGCGCTCGGCGCTCGGCGCTCGGCGCGGGGCGTGCGGGCGTGCGGGCGTGTGCTGCGCGTACGCTGCGCACCTGGTTAGTCCATAGGTGCGACGCTGACGACCAGCTCGCCATCGCGCATGCGGATGTGGAGCTTGCTGCCGATGGTGAAGCCCAGCTGTTCCAGCCAGCGGCCGCGTAGACGTAGCGTGGGGATGCGTTGGTCGCTGGCGGGGTAGTAGCCGTAGCCGACGGTGCAGTGGTGCGGGGCACGCGGGTGGCCGGGGCGTGGGGGCGGGCTTCGGTGCGGGGTTGGGGGATGGGGTGCGCTCGACGTAGGGCCGTGGCTTGATCGAGGGGTCGAGCGAGCGCCAGACGACCTCGGTGGGCGGTGGCATCGTGGCGCGCTTGCGTGCGGATGTGGGACGGGACGTGGGTCGACGCATGGCAAAGCCCTCCTTGACGAACAGGCCCCGCCGCCGGGTGGCGACGGGATGTCGGGAGGTTAGAAACCGAAGACAGACGGCGGGCGTATTTCCCCGAAGGGTGTTGTATTAGCCGCCCTCCCGACGCAGGCAACGCGTCGGCTGCGCCAGCAGGAAGCTGCAGGCACAAAAAACCCACCGGAATTTCGGAGGTGGGTACCGCTGTCTTAGGAGTTTCTACGCTCCTTGTGGTAGAGATTGCTGCGGGTTTGTTGGGATGTCAACTGCTTTGGGTGGCAGAGCGCTGATAAGCATCTGAGAGTGCTGCCCTGCTGATGCGGCTCACGGAAGATATCTCTTAATACTTATCTGGCCGACTTATCTCCAGAAATGAACCTGACTCCATTTCTCCCTAATAAGACATGTCGTTGAGAAACGCTATCTATTTCATTCAATCATATTTACTCAAACCGGGTCTTGAAAAACATTAATCATTAGGTAGTTCTACACCTTCTTCGAAACCATCATGCTTCTGCCACTATAGCGCCGCGTCGTCACAGCCGCCGTTAATTGAGCAACTAGAGCGGCCTCCCACACCGTTTGTACTGGCCAATCTGACTGATCGTATCTTACTGAAACCGGCGGAAAAATTTGAACACGATTAGCGATCTCTTCAAACGCATCGTCGGAAGTAATTTGGGCGCACGTTTGCGCAGCAAACTCTAGCTTGTGGCCAATATCTCTCATTTTTGAATCTGATATATCAATCTCTTGAATCAAAACCGTCTTGAGAAATATTTCGCTGGCCATGCGCAGATTGAGTATCGCCTTATGATTTGGTCGACCGTCAAGTAGTTGAGCGTGCGCACCTTTAATTTCCGCATGAGCTGCACTCAAAAATTTTACAGCGCGAGGATTTAGAATTTTATTATACGTCAAGTCCATCATTCCATATCCATAATCCATGCAATTTATCCAATGACTAAAGTACTCCTTCATGTCTTGTGGATTTTCACTTAAGATTTCTTTGACCTGCTGTGGCATTGTTTGTAAACAATCAAAAGCCCCTATATTCACGACTCCAAATATCACCGGGACATGGACAGGCCAGAACGCCGTATCGTAAAAATAAATCCCAGTGTAAACTGAACCGACCTTATGGGCGCCCGGAGAGGTATTTTCGTAAAACCATTGTAAAATTGTTTTGTACGTCGGGTGACTACTTAGTAGTGAACAGTCATGCTCTCGCGTAAAATCACTGAGTGCGCAGAAGGGCCGTTTGTCATGCGAAATTCCTTCTGCGCTATATTGGCGATTTTTAGTTTCCAGCCAAGAAATTATATTTTTGTTAGAGATCATGTCGTGTGGTCTCATCCTGAATTCATCGGGGAAAACGGAGCCAAGTTAACTTTAAAGTGGATCTGATCTCTCTTTCCTATTTTGCGCAAACTGTTACGCCATAGATGTTCGTAAAAAAATCACCGAGCGCCCAAAGGAAAGTGCCGAGCACACTGCAGACGTAGACAACGTGCATGACACGTTGCTCTGCGGTGAGTCCACTTCGTAAACGGCGCTGAAAGCTTTCTGTGTTTGCATATACATAACCCTGTGCAAAGACGGCAAAACCCACCATCAGGCCGCCCATGCGAGGTGCCCAACACTGGTCCCCAAAAAGCTTGGTCATGATAATAACCAGCGCCATCGTCACATGAATAAGGATTAGTCCGAGCAACGTGCTTTTTAAAAAACGAATCATTGGCAAAACATCTTAATTCCTAAATTAGAAGGAGCGGGGTCACGTTGACTTATTAAGTGAACCTGACCCCGTTATTTTCGCCGCATGTTTGACGCCACCAGTGAACGAATGACAGCCAATCTGCTGACGCTAGCCAAACAAAATGGTCTAACTCGGGTGGACCACGTGCTGCTCAGTGCAAAGACCGAGGATCTTCCAGCTGCACAAACGGTGTTCTTGGTACAGGGCAGAACGGATGACCCAGCGAAGTTGCGTGCACATATGCCCACTGTCGAAGCATCCCAACGCCCGGTGCAGGAAAGCTTTTCGCAACTGGAGTCCATCAACCAACGCCTGGAACAAGATCGCGCGCGGGAACAATCGCTAGAACAGCAGCGCGGGCCGCCTCCGTCGCTGTGAGGATGACTCAATGTCCGAGGAAGGTTATTAACAGGGGCCCAATTCATCTGTGGATTCTCCGCCGAAAACTCAACCTGACCCCATTCTTCTGTGGTTATGCCCCATGTGCGCTAGGGTAGGAAAACAACCGGATCAATGGGCTGAGGAATCAAGAAATCCAAGTTCGTTCGCACTATTCCAAGATGCTTGAGAATCCTGAGTCGGATGTAGCTTGGGATCAGAAATTTGTTTCTAGCGAAAGATTCATGCTTGTCAACGTAATCAAGAGAGAACCGCTTAAGTGCGCCCAAGTAGCTACCCGTTCCGAATCGCGAGATATAAGCAAGCTCCGCCATTCCTCCCATCAAGAACACTGCTGTCGCCAAATTGCGGGAAAGGAATTTCTGGTAGCCACCATCAGAGAGCGTGATGATTGATTGCACGCCGGTGTAGTTTGCCCAGAGCCGAAGCTCGTAGAAGACATCAATAAAAGAGGTTCGCGCGCCGTTGTTCTGCTTGGAAATCAAGGCGTAAGCGCGAGTCATTTCATGCTCTAAATCTTCGACTGATCGTCCCACCTCGCGGGGATAGGTTGCGTAGTGAAATTCGCAGTGCGGAGGATGCGTAGGGAACGAGCTTGTAGTGTCGAGAAGCGTGAAGGGGTAGAAAATGATTCTGTCCTTCGCCTTACCTATTCCGTGATTATTGAAAAATCGCGAGACGACCTTGTGACCATTTGCTTTGAGGGTGGGGTCAATTCCAACGCATATAGTTGCGAGGTATTCAAAGAAGGCATAGTAGCTTTGGATAATATTTCACGAGGCGAATCCTCCGGAACCTGGCGTGCTCCACTGTCCTACATTGGTTCCGATCGACAGGTAGTCTGGATGCAGCGGATGACTCCTAACAAGTTCGTTGAGCCAGCCCTTTGTCAGGTGATAGCGAAGTTGCTCTTCGGTCGCCTCCTGGCTTAGACATTTGGCAGCCTTTTCTACGCTAAAAGCGTTTGCGCGAAGCATGCCTTGGAAAAGAGTATCAAGCCTGTGCCTTTTCCTCTTCACCGTCTCACGGTCACCGTAGTGCAGTTTGGCGGTCCAGCAAAACTTGTCCAGAAGGTTGTGAAAGAACAAGTAGTCCTCAAATGAGGGGTCTCGATCCAAGACCACGGAGTCGACGCTATCGAAGGGAATGAAGTCTCTTCTTTCCTCGTAGCTTTTCTCTTCTATGAAATCGCTTGGGCTCATGGGAGGGAGCATAACACCAGGATTAATCCGAATTGCGTAGCGGAGGCAATAACATGGCAAGCTTTTCCTGCCATGCTATTGGTGTAGCAAAGCAAGCTCGGCTTGAATTAATTGTTATGCCTCACGCAACGTACGCGCCAAATCATTGACTGCCGCTTGTACGACAAGCCAGGAAATGCTGCAAGTATCTGCGTCCGGTGAGGCACGAGTTATGAGTTGCTCATACGGGTGAATAAGGTTGCGAAAGTCACGCAACGCATGGGAGAACTTCTTTACGTCGAGGCCAAGCCAGCTGAGGTGGTGGGCAACGTCGATCATGCTGGAGAGTGACCACTCATTAAAGAGCAGAACTTTACCTTGTTTGTCGCGCGGCGCGGCGGAGCAAGTGTTTGCCTCCCTAGGGAATCGCTGGCAGACGCCCAGTAACAGGCCCTCCAAAAGGCTGCCCATGACAATGTTAGCCGCGAGGAAGGCTTTAGCATCAATGCATCTTTGAGCCTCAGCCCACCTATCAGCGAGAAGTTGGCCTATGCCTGGCTCTAGCCGCAATTCCATGAAGTCGGGTGGTGACAGTGGCTTTAGGCCAGGCTCCGGCGCCTCTGGATCAAAAGAGACAGTTATGCGCTCGAAGTATGGCTCTACGCCGTTGAGCCTTATAGCAAAGCCCTCAATGTACAGCGCTTCATTGAGTAGCTTGAGAGCGATACCAGTCTTGCTCTTGTCACCCTGATATTCCTTGGGGGAAGCAAGCCGCTTGATGACTCCCGCTAGCTCCTCTCGAGTGCAGGCGCGAAGCGCGTCTAGGACCCAGCGCTGCCGAGTTGATCCGTCATGAACGAAGCGAGGTACACCAGCACGCTCAAAGAACGCTGTCAGGTAAAAACTTGAACGATAGACCGGGTAATGCTCCCCGTTGCCGCAGATGAATTCAGCAATCTTGTCTAGCGTACTGTCATCCACGACGAAGTCTCATGTAGGGCATAAAGCCTGAATTATGCCGACCCGCGAAGCGGGTCCAGCTTGAATGAATCGTTATGCTACACAGTCAGAACTGACTCACGCTGCGGCTGAGTGAACTTGCCTGCTCATCTTGCATGAACGCGAATGCGGCAGCTGCAAGAATGCACGCAACAAGCGTTAGTGATCCGATCGCAATGATGCCGCCACGCTTTTCTTTGTTTGATGCTAGCGCAATCTGAAGAATCTCAATCCCTTTAAGTACCACTTAGAACGCAAGCATGTAAGTGAGAATCTGAAGCATGCCGGCCATATCGATTAGCCCGTGAGTTTGTTGTGCAGCTAACAGCTGAATTAAGCCGCGCCGCGAAGCGGCTTCGGCTCGAATAAATTGTTAGATGATGCGCTAGGAGAACACTCGAACTGCCAGCAGTGTTGAGACCGCGAATGAAACTAGTGAAAGCGCATCTATCGATAGATCAATCCAGCTCCGTTCGTTTAGCCACGCCCAGAACTTATAGCTCCGCCGACTCTGGAACTCTGAGTCGTACTCTCCGACATACAGGTGCCACGCGCACCACTTTTTCACAAACGCCAGGATCACTTGGAGCGCAACACCAAGAAGGAATAGATCGACGATCCAATCACGATGAGGAGAAACCTTTAGTGCAGCGGACAACTGGTTGTTGGTGAGGAAGAGGACGGGTGCGCCAATACCATATGCCACCAGCCAGGCGCGCAACGTCTTAGCATACTCTGAATAATTTGCGAAAAAAGCTATTTCTGTTGGGCTCATGTGTGGTGGCTCATCTGCGGAAACGGCGAGTACGGTTCCAGACGGAAGTTTGTGCAGACGCGCTGGATCTTCCTTCTTTGGTGGCTTCATGCAACCTCCCTAATCAACTAACGCTTGAATTAAACCGAGCTGCGAAGCGGCTTCGGCTTGAATGAACTGTTAGCCTTCATGCGGCTTCTTGTCACGTCGCTCCACCGCACTCAATGCATCAGCTGGCAATGCGCCGTAGAAGCTTTCAATTTCTTTTGGCTCTGTGATCAGCTTGTTTGCGATGAAGTTGATTAATTCGAAGAGCTTGAACACGCGCTCCGGCTGTTCCGCTAGATTTATTTCTCCAGGATGGACTGCATTGTTTCCCGTGATTCTAAGAGCGTCCAGAGACTTTTGAACCAAAGGGTTTAAGCCTTTGACCACTAGAGCCTTGATGTCGTCATTGATGTTTTCTCCTTTCTCGCCGAGCTGAATGCAAAGCTTCTGTAGAGCCAGTCTTAACAGCGCCGCGGCAGCTCGCGGAGAGTCCGAGAGAATACTTGCTGATTCTATGTAGTCATCCTTGATTTCTTGCAAGAGATCATCGTTTGGGGGAGGGGCGATAGTTCGTTTTGGGTGGACAAGGTTATAGCCTATCCAAAGTGCAACGGCCTCACATCGCTGGCACTTGGTAACGATCCAGTTTTGGGGAAGCACTGAGTCGAAGGGAGATTGACTATCTACGAGGCTCGACCAGGGAAAATCCCTGAGCGTGGACAGATGTGCGTAGAACTGCTTGGCGTATACATTGCAGTAAGGACAGTGGTACTCACCTTTACCGAGCTGGGGCGGAAAGTATTCAAACGCCATGAAAGTTCCTCAAAAAGGCTAACTACTATTGGGTCACCTAAGCGCGGCGTAACACGATGCTCCTCGGCTCCGTTACCGTGGTCAATCACCGCGAGCGCTTGAAGCTCACCGCTTTTCAGCTATGTCCCTCTGACGCCAGGTGTTATGCCGCATCCCCAGTGCGGCCACAGTCAGTGCCACGATGCTCCATGCCTTGCTCAACATTTGTTTCTTCCCCCTGAAGAAATGTGTGGCTTTGCGGCTGCATTATATGCCGCGTGTTTTGATCCTCGCCGAGTTTTTGGGTTGCGTCAATGCGCTTGCGCGACTGAGCGCTGGCCTTATGGGGTTTGCCCTCATCCGCCCTTCGGGCACCTTCTCCCACGCGCGGGAGAAGGGCTTGGTGTCTCGGGTTATTGGCGGTTTTCTGCGGTTTTCGGCGTAACCGGCACGGGTAGAGCGAGATTATTGTTGAGTCCGGTAATCTCCGGCACCTTGCCTTCGGCAACCACACGCAAATGCGCGGCTTTTAGATTTGCCGCGTTGATTAGCGGCAGGCGTACTTGCGTGGTGATTGGCTGCAAATCGCGTGGTGCTGCGAGTGCAGGGAATGTCGCCCGCGCCAGCTCCTTCCCACGCGCATCCTCCAACACCACAAACCCGGCCGGTGCATCGGCATGGCCGAGGCTGTGCACCGTCACTTCGATGGCGTCTGCGGTCACGCGCACGTCGCCGTGGCCGATGCCCAGGTCCGGGCGCAGTTCGACCGGGGTGGTGGCTGCGATGCGTTCGAGCTGCAGAACGGTGGTGCGGCCTGCGGGGAAGTCGATATCGATGGAGGCGCTTTTTTCGAAAGCGACCTCTTGCGTCTTGGCGTTGCTGTCGAGCTTGCCGTCATTGCCTTTGCTCACGCCTTGGGTGATGCGCCATTGGCCTGGGGCGACGTTCCAGCCGGTCATGCTGGCGCGCTGAGGTTTACTGGAGGTGTTGTAGGCGATGACGGTGAAGCGGTCTTGTTGGGGTGCGGGGATGGCGATGGCCACTTGGGTAGCGGCTTCTGGATCGGCGAAGCGCCAGCTCACGGTGTGGCCGGGGTAGGTTTGATTGCGCTTGAGGGCCACGCCGCCAAGGCGTGCGCGTTGCAGGTTGACCGTGGGGGATTCCACGCGGTCGCTCCACCAGTGGCCTTCGGTGTTCATGTAGAAGTTCTGCAGTTTCTCTCTTGCCTCGCTGCGGTAAATGGCGGCGAGATACTCGAGGTTGCCGGTCTGCTCCCAGGCCACATGGTGCGGGAAGTCCGGGGCGCTGCCGTCGTCCTTGTTGGCGGCATCAATTAGCTTGCCGCTCCAGTCGCTGCGCTTGCCCATGACATCCAGAAAGTTTTCGTTGAGCAGGGACAGGCCGTTGGGGCCGCTGTTGGCGATGCGGTAGTCGATTGGCTTGAGATAGCGCTGCTCTCCGGTGAAGCGGTAGGCGGCCCAGAAGGTGTGCAAGGTGTCGGCGCCGCCGCTGCCTTCGAACAGTTCGCCGCCGCGGGTTTTGCCGGTTTGCCAGTTGATCTCGTTGGGTAGCGCCCAGTTGCCCTTGGCGTTGGTGTAGGCGTGGGCGAGATAGCCATCCGCTAACCCGGTGACGATGCGGCGGCTGTTGGGGTCGGCGTTATAGCCGCCCAGCAGGATGGCCGGGTGCACGATGGGGAAGGAGTAGGGTTTTTGCCATTGCCAGTTGGGCTCGCGGTAGACCTTGCGGCCGCCGAACCAGTTGCTGGCAAACAGCAGGTGGCCTTGCGGGTTGACCTGGATGACGTTATCGAACGCTTTCACCGTTTCCATCAGGCGCTCGACGGTGCGTGGGTCGCCCCAGTTGAGGTACAGCAGGGCGCTGTTGAGGTTGATGCCCTCCTCGTACGCATGCAGCTCGTCGGTTTCGATGGTGGACAGGCCGTTGGTGAACATGCCGTTGCGGTAGTTGGCATCGGACAGCGCCAGCATGGAGGCGTTGAGCAGGTCCGGGTCCACGCCCATCAGGGCGACGCCGGGCCATTGCTGCACCAGGTCCGAATCGTCGGAGATGCCGCCGCCGAAATCGCCGTAGGCCACCTGGCGCTGCTCGATCCACCAGCGGATGTAGCGGCGGGTGGCGCTGAGGTCCTGCAGCTGCCAGAACGCCCAGGCGGGCACGCCCTTGGGTACGGTGGGCATGTCCACCGGCAGCGTGCCCTGGTTGGCGTAGCTGATGTCGTTCCAGTACTGGCGGCCGAGGGCGTTGTCCGGGTCCACGCGCAGCAGGTCGGTGATGTCGGCATCCAGGCGCTTGTAGAGCAGCTGGCGCTTGGAGGTGGTGTGCTCTTCCACCAGAAAGCCCCAGTTGTCCTTGACCTGGTTGAAGCGGTCGGCCACGTGCTCTTGGATGGCCTCGGCGCGCGGCTTGAACACCAGTTGCAGTTGGGTGCCGTCGAGCGCGCTGGCATCGAAGCCGGGCGCGGCGGCGGCGATGCTGAGCATCAGGCTGTCGTTGCTGAGGATTCTGTCGCGCAGGTCCAGCCACAACGTGCGCGCCTGGCCGGGGGCGACGGCGACCGAGACATCGATCATGTCGCGTGCCGGCCAGATGGGGTCCTTGATGCGGATGTTGAGCGGGATGCTGCCGTTGTGGGTGGCCGGCAGGGTGAGCGCCGGCAGGGTGATGGCGATGCCGTCCAGGCCGTCGTGCATGTTCTCCCAGCCGTAGGACCAGCTGCGCATCAGTGCCTGGTCCGGCGGCGGGTTGCCCAGGCTGGAGGGCACCAGGATGTGCACGATGGGTTGCTGCGCGCTGCTTGCGGCGGCCTTGTCGCTGGGGCGCTTGCGCGCCGGTGCCTTGGTGGGCAGCGCGATGACGGTCTGGCGCTCGCCTGGCGGGTAGCGGCCGGCGATGACATCGCGCAAGGGGGCCAGGTTGTCGTAGTCGGGCTGGATGTCGCTGCGCACGGTGTAGCTGAGCTGCGCGCTGCCTTTGGGCACCTCGCCCGGCTGGACGTTGTAGGCCCAGATTTCCTGGATGGGGGTTTCCTGCGCGGTGTTGGCAAAGCGCAGCGTGCCGCCACGGCGCTCGGGGAACTGGTCCACGCTGCGCACCACGCCTTGTGCGCGTGCGAACAGCGGTTGCGCCTGCGCGGTGCTTGCACCGCCGGCAGCGGGGGCGGTGTAGCTGGCCTGGCCGTAGGCGGCGCCGCGCAGCTCGATGCGGTTGACCGGCTCGTCCGGCAGGATGAGATCCAGCGCCTTGCCGCCTTCGACATAGGTGTTCCAGTCCGGTAGCTGGAAGTAGTCGTTGCGGCCGGGCAGGCGCGAGCGGGTGTAGACGCCGGGCCAGGTGGTCTCGGCGATGCCGTCGGTGGCCTTCCACATCCATTGCTTGAGGTCGCGGGCGTCGGCGAATTCCACCTTGCGGATGCGGGTGATGGGTGCATCCAGCAGCGGCGGTGCGTGGCCGTTGTCCCAGCCGTAGCGGTGCAGGAAGGCGGCGTGTTGCGCGTCGCTTGTGGGTGCTTCAGCGGTGGCAGGCTCCTGCAGGCGTGCGAGTGCGGCGGCGCCATTGGTATCGAGCATGCGGTCGTAGATGCGGATCTCGTCAAAGTCGCTGCCGCGCAAAAAGTTGTAGCGGCTCTGCACCTGGTGCGGCGACATCACGCGGCCGGCCAGGCCGAACTGGTCCAGCGCGGCGTCGAAGTCGAGCGCGCCGCCGTTGGCGCAGGGCGCACCGCAGTCCACGCGTGCGGCTTCCTTGCCATCGACGTACAGGCGCACGCCGCGGGTTTCGTCCCAGGCGAAGGCGATATGGGTCCAGTCGCTGGCAGCCGGGTTCTTGTCGAGCTTGAAGGAGACGCGGGTGCGCGCGAGGTTGGCGTCAGTGACGAAGGCGTCGAAGCCATGGCCGTTCCAGTCGATGCGCAGCCAGGCCATGTCCCAGCTGGTGTGGTCGGCGTAGCCGACGCGGAAGATCACGAACGGCGCTTCACCCACCGGATAGCGCGCGCGCCAGAAGAAGCCGAGCGTGCCGCGCTGGGTGTAGAGGTTGCCGGGCGCATTCCACGACAGCACGCCGTCGTCGGCCCATTCGATGGCGTTGCCGCGCTTGCCGGTGGGCACCAGGGCGATCTTGTCGCGGAAGTTGGGCACGCCGTCGCCGCGGGCGACATCGGCCTGCAGGTCGCGGTCGGCCGAGACCCGGAACAGCAACTCCGGGGCCGTGGGGGTGGCCGCACTTGCCGGCAGCGCGATCAGACACAACAAACCCATCCAAACCTTCAGCACACGCACCTCGTCTGGTTCAAAACCACTTTTCAAAACCACTGCTTCAAAACCACTGCCGCACCGCATGGCCGGCAGGCACTGCACGTGCCACCGCAACGCAGCACGCAGCACGCAGCACACGATTGGCGACGAGCACGCGGGCCAGCACGTACGAGCGTACATGCCGTGCCTGCGTGCTGCGCGCGCCAGCATGCGCCGCGTGCGGTGGTGCGATGGCTGCGTCCACTACAGCCCGTTTGCGGCCTTCCACTTGGGAATGTCGTCCTTCAACAACTTGTCCGGCCAGGTGCCATGCCAGGCATACCCGACGCGGCGCTCGTTGGGCACCTGCATGTAATCGGTCAGGGCCTTGCCGTCGCAGTTGGCATACAAGGGGCGTTGATTCTGCAGGTCGTAGAAACGTGCCCACAGCGAGGCGCCCGGCTGCGCGACGAGGATCACGTCCTTGCCGGTTTCCTGGGTGGGGTCGTCGATCTTCTTGGTGGCCAGGTCGCGCATGCGGTGGGTGTCGAACCAGACAGCGGCCGCCTGCACGGCGGTCTTGATCTTGGCCGAGGGGTTGGGCTGGCGCATCAGAAAGCGCACGATGCTGACCGACTCGCTGGAGGCCAGCGACGCGAGCTCGTACGCGCGCGCCTTGGCCGGCTTGAGCGTGACCTCGTCGTATTGCGCGCCCCAGATGGTGAGCGTGCCGCCGATCTTGACCTGGGTGGCGAGCACGCCTTCCAGGCCCTTGGCCACCGCCTGGGTGGACTTGGCGCCGTGGCTGCTGCGCAGTTGCGCGCCGGCATCGCCCTTGCCCTCGCCGATGTCCTGCAGCAGGTTGAGCACGCGCACCATGGCGTCGTCGTTGTAGGTGATCTGGTGGTGGTAGGACGACAGGTCCGGGTAGAACTGCGGCCAGCCACCGTTGGCGTACTGCGCCTTGAGCAGGTAGTCCACGCCGCGGCGGGCGGCGGCGATGTACTTGGCGTTCTTCTCGTTCTTGAAGGCGGTGGACAGGTACGTGATTTCGTACGTGGTGGCCTTGTTGTCGATGGTGGCGTCGTCCTTGCGCCCGGGTTGCTGCAGCTCGGCGATTTCCGCAGCGGTGAAGGTGCGGGTGTAGTCGACGGCGACACCCTTGTACTGCTTGGACCAGCCGCCGGAGGCGGTCTGCAGCAGCAGCATGTTGTCGGCGATCTTGTCGGCCATGGCCGAGAGCGGGGCCAGCAGCAAGGCGCCGGTGAACGCCAAGGTAGAGAACTTGATCATCAGAACGGCCTCCAGGTGCCGAGGATGGTGTTGCGATCCAGCGCGGCGGCTTGTGCGGCACTGAGCTGACGCGACCACTTCACGCGGCGCGAGGGGTTGGCGCCGGCGCCGCTGCTCTGGTATTCGCTGTAGCGGGCGGTGGCCTCGTTGGCGGTGTTGCCCCAGTTGTTCCAGCCTTCCGGCGGCACGTGCGCGCCGAGCTGGCTGCTGATGAAGCTCACGCTGGCGTACGGGCGCCATGGCCGGCCCAGGAATACGCGCGACACGCCGCTGGCAGCGGTGACGCGTGCATTGCGGAATACGAAACCGCGCGCGCTTTCCTGCGGGGTGGAGGCGGCAGTGAGATAACCATCGCCCAATGAGTGCAGCTGGGCGTTTTCGAACAGTGCGGTGCCACCGCCGAAGATGAAATCGACGGTGCCTTCCACATAGCAATCCAGAAAGTAGGACAGCTTGGGATTGCGCAGATACAGCGTGTCTTGATAGCCGAGAAAGCGCACATTGCGGAACGCGGCGCGGTCGCCATCCACGCGCACCGCCACCGCCCCCACCGGGCCGGCGTGATTGCCGAAGGCGAGTTTTTCTGCAGTGAAGTCGTTGCCGGCGATGATGACGCTGGACGAGCCGGAGGTGCCGTATTCGGTGCCGGTGGCCGGATTGATGCGCGAGGCGTAGTTGTCGTAGGTGATGATGGTCTGGGTGGGGCCGGCGCCGGTGAGCCTGAGCGCCGGTGCGTTGGACGGCACCACGATCAGTTCCTGATAGGTGCCGGCGCCGATGTTGATCTGCGCGCGCTTGCCGCCCTGCACGGCGGCGTCGATGGCGGCCTGCACGGTGCGGTAGCCGGCGCTGCCCTGCTTGGCCACGGTGTAGACCGGATCTGCGGCGATGGCGGCGGTGCTGCCGAGCGACAGCCCGGCCAGCAGGGCGGTGGCGGCGAGCGTGCGTAACACGATCCTGCGATGCGGTTGCATTGCTGTTCTCCTGTCAGAACTTGTAGCGCGCGCCGATGTAGTACTGGCGCCCGGTGACGGTGTACTTGTCGGGCAGTTCCAGCGTGGAATCGACGTAGCGGCGGTCGGGTGTGTCGAGCAGGTTGATGGCCTCAAACGTCAGCGACAGCTGGTCGTTGAGCTTGTAGGACATGTTGAAATCGACGTTTTCCACGCTGTATTTGCCGGTCACATCGGCCGTGACCAGGCGCCTGCCATCCAGGTCGTAGACGTCTTCCTGGGCCAGGATGTTGTTGATGTAGCCATCGCGATAACTGGTGGACACGCGCGCACTGAAGCGGCCGTCGTCGTAATAGACGGTGGCGTTGTAGGACTGCGGCGAGAGGTTGAGCAGGTCGCGCTCGGTGGCGGTGGTGGTGATGCTGGTGTTGCTGCTGCCTGCGGTACTGAACAGGTAATTGATCTTGGAATCGACCTGGGTGTAGTTGAGCTGCACACCGAAGTTGCGCCAGAAGCCAGGCAAAAAGTCGAAGGCCTGCTGGTAGGTCAGCTCGAAGCCCTTGAGCGGGCCGCCGGGCGTGTTGAAGTAGCTCTGCACGTTGAAGATGGTGTCCGGCGTGAAGCCTGCGGGGAGCAGGTCCAGCGAGTAGCCCATCGCTTCCCAGGTGCTGAGCACGCGGGTGCGCTGCACGTAGCTGTCGATGTCCTTGTAGAACACCGCCGCCGACAGCAGCGAGCCTTCGCGGAAGTACCACTCGGCGCTGAGGTCGTAGTTGGTGGAGCGGAACGGGTCGAGCTTGGGGTTGCCCAGGTTGATCGAGAAGAAGCGCCCGTCGTCGAAATACTGCGTAGGCCCGCCGCTGACGCTGGGCGACAGATACGCCAGCGTGGGGCGCGCCATGGTCTTGGCCGCACCGAAGCGCAGCACCACCTCGTCGCTGACATCCCACGACAGATTCAACGAGGGCAGGATGTCGCGGTAGTTGTGGTTGACCGTGGTGGGCACCAGCAGGCGCTCGCCGGCAGCGGCGGTGGCGCTGGCCACGCCGAAGAACGATTCGCAGTTGGGCGAGATGGCGCCGGCCGCGGTGGCCGTGCACGGCGCATAGCCGCTGGCTGCGATCTGCGTCTGCACATAGCGCACGCCCAGGTTGCCGCGCAGCGCGCGGCCCCACAGGTCGGTGTTGAAGTCCAGCTGCAGGTAGGTGCCCAGGCTCTTTTCGTTGACGGCGAAATTGTTGTTGGACGAGCCGAAGTGGCCGACATCGGCCAAGCGGTAGTCGCCGCCGGGCACGCCGGTGTCGCAGTCGCAATTGATGTTGAGCAGGTCGGCGACTTTCTGGAAATCCGGAATCACCCAGGTGGTGGGGAAGCTGCCGTTCAAGCTGCGGCCGAAGCCGTCCAGGTTGGTGCTCAGATCGCCCACGCCCACACCGGCCGGCAGTGCCTGCGCCAGGCGCCCGTAGGAGATGTTGCGCGACTCCGACGTGTCCATGTCGTAGTTCTTGTAGGCCAGCCCGGTGCGAAAGGTGAAGGTGGGGCTGATGTTGAATTCCAGATCCACCTTGGCGGTGTCGAAGGTGTTGCCCACCGACTGCGGGTTGAGCCGCACCTCGCTGATGTTGGTGCCGCGCGCGGTGCCGTTGCTGTTGACCGGCACTGCGCCATAGCCCAGCCACTGCCAGTTGTTGGGGTTACCCGCATCGAAGGGGAAACTCATGCTCGGGTAATCGCCACCATTGCGGCGGTCGAGCACGAAGCCATCGAGATTGGTGTTGTCGAAACTCACCATCGAGAACTCGGGGCGTTCGTAGTCCGAGGTCGAGTGGCCGACCAGGGCATTCACGCGCACCTGGTCGTTGAAGCGGTGCTGCAGGTCCAGGCTGAACTGCTTGAACTCGGTGGATTCTTCGATGTTGCTGGACTCGGTGCGGAAGTCGACGTTGTCGAACACCCCATAAGTGAGGCGGTTCTGGTCGTCCACCTGCGCTTCGCGCACGGCGATCTGGGTCTTGCCGCCGAAGTTGGCGGTGCGGTGCAGGTTGGCGCCGACCGAGTCTTCGCGCTGGTCCTTGTCCAGCTTGGAATACAGCATGTCGAAGTTCAGCAAGGTGTCGTCGCTGACCTTGAATTGCAGCGCGCCGGTGACGCCGAGGCGTTTGATCTCGTGATCGGTGCGGATGTAGCGCGGGTAGCGCGGAATCCAGGCGTTGGTGGCGGTTTCGTAGGCCTGGATGTTCTCCGGCGTGTTGGCCGGGCGCGGGATGCCGGTGCCGCAGTTGGTGGCGCTGATGCCGTAGCTGCCCCAGCCGTTGTTGCGGTCCTGGTTGGCCTGCGAGCCGACGCCGGCAGGAGTCTCGTTGGCCAGCGGGTTGCGCGGGGTCTGCGGGTTGTAGCCCACCGGCGAACAGAAACCGTAGGTGCCGTTGTTGGTGGCGGTGCTCTGGTTGGAGTTGCGGTAGTTGCCGTGCTCCCAGCGCACCGGGTTGTAGCCTTCCTCGCGCAGGTGACGCTCGCTGTAGGACACCGACATCAGTGCGCCGACGCGCCCATCGGCCCAGATGTTGCTGATCAGGCCGGAAAAGCGCGGGTCCTTTTCGCGCGAGAGATCGTTGTAGCCGTACTGGGTGGACGCGGCCGCTTCGAAGCCGTCGAAGTCGAACGGGCGCGAGCCGCGCAGATCGACCGTTGCGCCCAATGAGCCTTCATCCATCTGCGCCGACTGGGTCTTGCTGATGGTGACGCGGCTGAAGAGTTCGGAGGCAAAGGTGTTGAAGTCGAAACCGCGGCTGCGGTTGACGCCATCGCTGCCGCTGCCGGCAGTGGCCAGGGCTTCCAGCCCGTTGATGCGCACGCGGGTGAAGTCCGAGCCCAGGCCGCGCACGGAGATCTGCTTGCCCTCGCCGCCTTCGCGGTCGATGGAGACGCCGGCGATGCGCTGCATCGATTCGGCAAGATTCAGATCGGGAAACTTGCCGATGTCTTCGGCGTAAATCGCATCGACCTGCTCCACGCTGTAGCGCTTGGCATCGAGCGATTGCTGCAGGCTTTCGCGGTAGGTGGCCTTGACCTGCACGCGGTCCAGATCCACCGCGTCGGTAGGCGTGGTGGGCGGGCCGACGGTTTGCGCGGCAGCGCCGGCACCGTGCAAGGCCAGGACGATGGCCACCGACAACCGCGCGGCGGACAGGCAGGCGCCTGCCGCATGGGCAGGACGACACGAACGGGCTTGCATGAGGCGGCTCTCTCCATGGCACAGGCTGCAATGACGCGCTCAGCCCCCCAAGGCCATGGCGTCGCAATGAGCGACCAACACACCTGCTGCGCAACCGCGCACGCCAGAGTTGCTGGAGGCTTTCAAACATCGCGCCCACCGCGTTGCATGCGTGCACCAGTGCACCGCATACAAGGCGATCAAGCGTTGGAATCAGGGCCCGCTGCGCGCGTGCGCAGCGGGCGGACAGCGGTTAGAACTTGTAGCGCACGCCAAGCAGGAACTGCCGGCCGGTTTCGCTGTACTGCAGCGGCAACTGCGCGGCCGCACCGACCCATTCGTCGGCCACTTCGTTGGTCAGATTGATGCCTTCCAGGCTCAGCTCGATCTTGTCGTCGAACTTGTAGCGCAGCGAGGCGTCGATCATCGTGGTGGCCTTCATGCCGTGCACGTCGAAGCCGGTTTCGGTTGCCGGCACCTGGGTCAGATAATCGTCGCGATGCGTGGCCGACACGCGCCCGGCGAACTTTTCGCCTTCGTAGAACAGCGTGGCGTTGTACGCATTCTTCGACAGACCGGTGAGATCGGTTTCCAGCGATGCCGCGCCGCTGGTGGTCAGATACTGGATCTGCGAATCGACATAGGTGTAGTTGAGCTGGATGCCCAGATTGCTCCAGGCGCCCGGCAACCAGCTGAAGGGCTGGGTGTAGTTGGCTTCCAGACCCTTGAGATCGCCACCGGGGGTATTGAGCGGCACGCTGAAGACGAAGTCGTCGTTGACGCCGGCGCCGGTACCGTCGAGCAGGCTCACCGGCAGGCCGCTGGAGGAATACGGACGCACCTCGCGTGCGGTCTGCACGAAGCTTTCGATGTCCTTGTAGAACAGCCCAAGGCCCAGCAATGCGCCTTCCTGGAAGTACCACTCGAAGCCCAGGTCGTAGGTGTCGGCCAGAATCGGTTCCAGATTCGGATTGCCGCCACTCACGGTGCGCGCACCGCCGCTGACGTTGACCGTGACACCCGGCGTCAGGCTGCCCAGACCCGGACGCGACATCACCTTGGCCGCACCGAAGCGCACCAGAAAATCCGGGCTGACTTCGGCCACCAGGTTCAGCGAGGGCAGCGTGTTGTTGTATTCGCGCTCGGCGGTGGTCTGCACGAGTGCGGAGCCGACAGTGGCAAAGCCGGTGGACTCCTGCTTGGTGCGCACATAGCGCACGCCCAGATTGCCGGAGAACGGGATCGCGCCGATATCGAAGGAGAAATCGCCCTGCAGATACGCACCGCGATCCTGCTCGGTGACGCTGCGGGTGTTCACCGCACGCTCGGCCAGCGCGAAGGTGCCGGTGCCGCTATAGATGCCCAGCGCATCGGCCACCGCATCCAGATTCGGCACCACCCAGGTGTTGGGCGAGCCCTTGATGGCGCTCAATCCGGTTTGCTCGGTCAGGTCGGCCGGCACGATGCGGGTGCCATCGGCGAAGGTGGGCACCGCCACTTCGGACGCGCGGCGGAATTCCTTGGTGGAGAAGGTGTAGTTCTTGGCCAGCACGCCACCCTTCAGACGGAACCCGGGGCTCACGCTCCAGTCGAAATCCAGGCTGCCGGTGTCGAAGTCGTTTTGCACCTGTTGCGGACGCAGGCGCAGTTCGGCCAGGGTCCAGCCATTGGGGTCGGTGGGGTTGATGCCGTAATTGAACACCGGCTTGCGGCTGTTGCCGCGATAGTCGTAGGAATACCCATCGACGTTGAGCTTGTCCATGATCACCGTGGTCTGGATCGGGTTCTCGTGCTTGGAGCTCGAGGTGCCGACCATGCCGCTGATCTTGAACACGTCGCTGAAGCGATGCTCGCCGGTCAGCGACAGCTGCTTGAAGACGGTATTCCATTCGTCGTAACGGTTTTCCGAGCGCACGTCGACGTTGTCGAAGTTGCCGTACAGCATCGCACCGGTAGCCGGGTCGATGAAGCCGTCGTTGACGATGGTCTGCGGCTTGCCGCCCTGCGCGGCGCCACGGCTGAAGGAGATCGCCTCGATATAGTTTTCGCTGCGCTTGGCGTCGATCTTGGAATACAGACCGTCCAGCGAGAACTCGGTGGAATCGCTCGGCGCCCATTGCAGCGAGCTGGTGACGCCGATGCGCTCCTGCTTGTGCTCCATCAAGGTGTAGCGCGGGAAGCGCGGATGGAACACGTTGGCATCGCGCGCCCGCGGGAACGCCGGGCTGGCGGCGAAGTTGCCGTTGCTCGGGCCATTGGCCCAGCGACCGCTGTTGCTGCCTTCTTCCAGCAGCTCGCGCTCGGTGTAGGCCACCGACACCAGCGCGCCGAAGGTATTGTCGGCCCAGGTGTTGGAGATCAGGCCGGCTACGCGCGGGTTGGCCTTCTCGGACATCGCGTTGTAGGCGGCCTGGCCGCTGGCGGCGATGGTGAGGCCTTCGTAATCGAACGGGCGCGCGGTGCGCAGGTCGACGGTGGCGCCCAGCGAGCCTTCTTCCACATCTGCCTGCGCGGTCTTGCGCACGATCAGCTGGGTGAACAGGTCCGAGGCGAACACGTTGAAGTCGAAGCCGCGGCCACGGTTGGAGCCGCCGGACTGGTCCGAGCCGCCCACCGTGGTGAGCGCTTCCATGCCATTGACGCGCACGCGGGTGAAGTCCGGCCCCAGGCCGCGCACCGAGATGTTGCGGCCTTCGCCGGCATCGCGGGTGATCACCACGCCGGGGATGCGCTGCAGCGATTCGGCCAGGTTGAGGTCGGGGAACTTGCCGATGTCCTCGGCGACAATGGCATCGACCACGCCGGCTTCGCCGCGCTTGATGTCCAGGGCCTTTTCCACCGAGGCGCGATAGCCGGTGACGGTGACGGCGTCGAGGTCGACCGTTGGCTCGGTGGGTGCCTGGGCGGCGTCCTGTGCAGCCGCATGGCCGCTCAGCGCCAGGCCGATCGACAGTGCAAGCAAGGTAACCGGTGTCTTCCGGTTGGTGGTCCGAAATTGCATGTCCTCCCCTCCCAAGGGTCCATGAACAACGTGAAATAGCGGGGGTGTGGGCGGTAATGACACCGCTGGTCAAAACGACGTTACCAGCTGAATCGCCGTTCAACATCTTGCAGCGCAGCAGAAAACCTCACCCTGATTTGCACAAAAGGGGTGCAACCAGCCCCTATACGTCGCATTATTCTTGTGCTTGGCCGTCTGACACGACGGCTAGAATGACACCGATGGTCATCCTGACGCGTCCCGGTCTCCCCACCCCGTGACGCACCACACAGACGAGGTAATTTCCGCATGAGTCGTGCCCGTATCCTGTGCTTTGGAGAGTTGTTGTTGCGCCTGGGGGCGCCTGGTCACGAGCTGCTGCTGCAGCAGCCTCGGCTGGATGTGCATTGCGGTGGGGCGGAGGCCAACGTTGGCGTGTCGCTCGCGCATTTCGGCCACGAGGTGGCCATGGTCAGCACGGTGGCGGACAACCCGCTGGGTGCGGCAGTGCTGGGCGAACTACGGCGGCACGACGTGGACACGCGGCATGTGCGGCGCGTGGACGGCCGGATGGGTCTGTACTTTTTGACCACCGGTGCGATCCATCGCCCCAGCGAAGTGGTCTACGACCGCGCCGATTCGGCGTTTGCACTGGCGCCGGCCGATGCCTACGACTGGCCGCGCCTGCTTGAGGGCGCGCAATGGCTGCACTTGTCCGGGGTCAGCCCGGCGCTGGGCGCCGATGTGGCGCAGGCCACGCTGGCGGCCGCACGCGCCGCACGTGCGGCCGGGGTCAAGGTCTCGTTCGACGGTAACTACCGGCCCAAGTTATGGCAGCGCTGGCAGGGCGATGCGCGCGGCATCCTGCACCAGCTGTTCGACTGCGCGGATGTGGTGTTTGCCGATTACCGCGACATCGGTGTGGTGCTCGGTGGCGAGTTCCCGCAGGACACGCTGGAAGCGCGCGTGGAAGCGGCCGCGCAGCAGGCCTTCGCTGCGTTCCCGCAACTGCAGCTGATGGCCTGCACGCAGCGCGTGGCGCACAACGTGGACCACCACAGCCTGGGCGCGATGCTGGTGCCGCGCAGCGGCGAGGTGGCACGTGCGCCCAGCGAAGAACTGACCCCGATCATCGACCGCATCGGCGGTGGCGACGCATTCGCGGCCGGCGTGCTGCACGGCCTGATCGCAGGCTGGTCGCTGGAGGACACGGTGCGCTTCGGCCTGGCGGCGGGGTGTTTGAAGCACTCGATTCCGGGCGATTTCAATCCACTGTCGGTAGCCGATGTGCAGGCCTGTGTGGGGGATGCGCGGTTTGATGTACGGCGGTGAATGGGGAATCGGATATAGGGAATCGTAAGAGCTCAAGAGCGCTGACTTTCCGCCTTCTTTACGGATTGGTTGCCCACAGAACGCGGCGCGTCAGGTCTGATGCGTTCGCGGGCCGGTGGGCTGGTGCTTGCAGTGGGGATTCGTCACAGCAAGGCAACCGGCACGCGTGCCAGTTGCCTTTGCCGTAATTCATTCGGGTTCGCCGAAGATCAGCGATGCAGCAACCCACGGCTTTTCCGATTCCCCAATCCCGATTCCCGATTCCCGCGCATCACCCCAACTCGATGCAATCGAAGGTCACGTCCGGATCCACCTCGGCGTCGTAATCCACGTCGTCACGCTCGAAGCCGAACAGCTTGAGGAACTCGTGCTTGTAGCCGGCGTAATCGGTGAGGGCGAACAGGTTCTCGGTGGTGACCTGCGGCCATAGCGCCTTGCAGGCGTCCTGCACGTCGTCGCGCAGTTCCCAGTCGTCCAGGCGCAGGCGATTTTCGTCGTCCACCTCGGCAGGCTGGCCGTCTTCGCGATACAGGCGCTCGCGGAACAGGCGGTCCAGCTGGTCGATGGTGCCTTCGTGCAGGCCCTTTTCCTTCATGATCTTGTAGACCATGGAGATGTACAGCGGCATCACCGGAATCGCCGCGCTGGCCTGGGTCACCACCGACTTGAGCACCGCCACGTTGGCAGTGCCGCCGTGCTTGCCCAGGCGCGCATTCAAGCGCTGCGCGGTGTGGTCCAGATCCACCTTGGCCTTGCCCAGCGCGCCGTGCCAGTAGATCGGCCAGGTGATCTCGGTGCCGATATAGCTGAAGGCCACGCTGCGCGCGCCATCGGCGAGCACGCCGGCGCCTTCCAGCGCATCGATCCACAATTCCCAATCCTGTCCGCCCATCACGGTGATGGTGTCTTCGATCTCCTGCTCTGTCGCCGGCTCGATCGAGGCCTGGATGATGGCGTCCTTGTTGGTGTCGATGGCGGTGGCGGTGTAGGTCTGGCCGATCGGCTTGAGCGCCGAGCGCTTCACTTCGCCGCTGCCCGGCAGCTTGCGCACCGGCGAGGCCAGCGAATACACCACCAGGTCGACCTGGCCGCCCATCTCGGTCTTGATCAGCTCGATCACCTGCGCACGCGCGGCATCGGAAAACGCATCGCCATTGATCGACTTGCTGTACAGGCCCGCGGCCTTGGCATGCTTGTCGAACGCGGCCGAGTTGTACCAGCCGGCGGTGCCGGCCTTGCTGGCGCTGCCGGGTTTTTCGAAGAACACGCCCAGCGTGTCGGCGCCGAACCCGAAGGCGGAGGTGATGCGCGAAGCCAGGCCATAGCCGCTGGACGCGCCGATCACCAGCACCTTCTTCGGGCCGTCGCTACGCACGCCGTGCGCGCGCGTGGCGGCGATCTGCTCGAGCACATTGCGCTCGCAGCCAAGCGGATGCGTGGTGGTGCAGATGAAGCCGCGCACTTTGGGATGGATGATCAACGTGTACTCCTCGTCAGCAAGATGCTGGCGGCATCTTAATCGGTGGGCTGCGCGCGAAACAGCCTGATGCGCAACACACGCTGCTGTATGGATGCGCGTGAAGAGGCCGGTATCGCCACACGGTGCGGTGCAACGCATGCATCTTCAGTGCACAGCCGCGAACGAACAGCGATCACCATCGATTTCCTGCCGGGCCGCCTGTGCTATTTTTTGCGCCTGCCGTGCCGTGCCTGGCTGCGCCTGTTGGCGATCGTAGAGGTCCCTTCCAGCTGTGCGACCGGTGTCTGAGCGATGTCTCTTCGAAGCGAGCGCGTCACGCAGCTGAGCTCAGTCCCACGGTTTCGGCTTGGGCCATTACTGGTCGAACCGGAACGGCTTGCGCTGATCGACGACGGCCAGACCATCACGCTGGAACCGCGCATGATGGAAGTGCTGATCGCGTTGGCCGAGCGCGCAGGCGAGGTCATCAGCGCCGAGCAGTTATTGATCGAGGTGTGGCACGGCAGCTTTTACGGCGACAACCCGGTGCACAAGACCATCGCCCAGCTGCGCCGCAAGCTCGGCGACGACAGCCGCCAACCGCGCTACATCGAAACCATCCGCAAGCGCGGTTACCGGCTGCTGCCGAAGGTGATCTTTCCCGAGGATTACCGCGGTGCGGTGATCGGCACGCAGGTGTGGGGACACGGCAACCCGTATGTGGGGCTGCAGGCGTTCGATCCCGCGCATGCGGAGGTCTTCTTCGGTCGCAGCCATGCGATTGCGCAGGTGCTGGGTGCGCTGCGCGCGCAATTGCACAGCCAACGCGGGCTGGTGCTGGTGAGCGGTGCCAGCGGCTGCGGCAAGACCTCGTTGTTGCGGGCGGGCGTGGTGCCATTGCTGTCGCAGCCCGGCGGCCTGGATGGTCTGGAAGCGGTGGCGGTGGCGTACTGCAACCTGGCGCAATGCCGCGGCGGCGATGTGCTCGACACACTGGCCCGCGCACTCGGCGACTGGGCGCCGGGCGGGCGCGCGGTGTTTTCGCCAGCGCAGACGGCGCTGCTGCCCGATTGGTTGCAACACCCTGCACCACTGCATGCGGCCATCAGTGAGGCGATGCGTCAGAGCGCCCCGGCGCGCGACAGCCTGCAGACCCGGCGCCATCTGCTGTTGGTGATCGACCATGCCGAAGCGATGGTGGCCACCCCCGGTATCACCGATGCCGACCGCGCCGCCTTGGCTGCCGCATTGCAATCGCTGTGCGGCAGTGCGCAGGTTGCGGTGCTGATGCTCACCCGCAGCGACTTTTATCCGCGCCTGATCGATGCCTTGCCGCAGATCGTGGAGCTCAAACGTGGCGACGGGCATGTGGATCTGCTGCCGCCGCGCGATGGCGAGATCGGCCAGATCATCCGCGTGCCCGCGGCGATGGCCGGGCTGCGTTTCGAAGAAGAGCGCGACAGCGCCAGCCGCCTGGACGATGTGCTGCGCGACGCCACCGCGCGCCAGCCCGATGCCTTGCCGTTGCTGCAGCACCTGTTGCATGCATTGCACGCGCAACGCAGCGACGTTGGCCTGCTGACCTTCGCGGCCTACCGCGCACTGGGTGGGCTGGAAGGCGCGTTGGCGCACCATGCCGAACAGACCTTCCGTGCCTTGCCGGCCACCGCGCAGGCCGCGCTGGGCGAGGTGCTGACGCTGTTGAGCGTGATCCATCCCGACAGCGATGCGGTGACCGCGCGGCGCGCGTTGTGGTCGGCATTGCCTCAGAACAGCGCCGCACGCGTGCTGGTGGATGCCTTCGTGCATGCGCGGTTGTTCGTCAGCGAACTGGTCGCAGGCGAGCCGGGGTTTGCGGTTGCGCACGAAGCCTTGCTGCGGCAATGGCCACGCGCGGCCGAGTGGATCCATGAAAACCGCCGCCTGCTGCAGGCCCACAAACGCCTGCAACTGGCCGCACAGCGCTGGGCCGCCGAAGGCCGGCGCACCGATCATCTGCTCAACAGCGGGCGCCCGTTGAGCGAGGCGCGCGAGGCGGCGCGGCGCATGCCGCAGGAGTTGGGCACGGTGGATCACGCGTTCCTGCATGCCTGCGAGCGCTCGCAGCGGCAACGGCGCGGGATGTATGCGGTGGCGGCGACGTTGTTGGTGGTGTTGGCAAGCGCCTCGATGCTGCTGGGCTGGCAAGCGCGGCACGCGCAGCAAGTGGCCGAACAACGCCGCGACCAGGCGCAGCAACTGGTGGGCTACATGCTGGGCGATCTGGCCGAGCAATTGCGCACCGTGGGCAACCTCAAACTGCTCGACAGCGTGGGCAGCCGCGCGCTGCGCTATCTGGAAGACCTGCCCAACGCCAGCATGCAGACGGGCGATCTGATCAATCACGCACGCGCCCTGCGCACCACCGGCGAAGTGCTGATGAATCAGGGCAAATTGGACGAGGCGCATGCGGCATTCACGCGTGCCGCTGCCACGGCCGTGCAGGCACGTGTGCGTGCGCCCGCCTCGCTGGAGGCGCAGGCCGAAACCGGGCAAACCTCATATTGGCTGGGGGATCTTGCCTACAAAGGCAAGCAGTTGCCGCTGGCACACCGGTATTGGTCGCAGTATCTGGCGACCTGCGAATGGCTGGTGCGCGCCGCGCCGCAGGACCCGCGCTGGCAACTGGAGCTGTCCTACGCACTCAACAACCTTGGCACGCTGGCCAAGGACCAAGGCCAGACCAACGCCGCGATCGGTTTCTTCGCGCGCTCGATCGCACTCAAACGCCAGTTGCTGGCACGCACGCCGGACAACGCATCGCTGCGTTACGAACTGGTCGACAGCTTGTCCTGGCTCAGTCTGACGCAGGAAATGCAGGGTTTGCTGGCACCTGCCGAGCAGGGCTATCGCGAGCAGATCGCCATGCTGGGCGCACTGGTCGAAAACGAGCCCGACGCGCATGCCTGGCGGCGGCGTCTGGCCGGATCGCTGATCCGCACCTCCAACCTGGCGCTGGCGCGCGGCCATCTGGTGCAGGCGCAGACCGATGCGCTGGACAGCGTGCGCATGCTGCAGGCACTGGTGGCGTTGCAACCGGACAATGTCGCCTGGCGCCGCGATCTGGCGCACGCCGACGCACAGGTCGGCTGGATGGCCGCTCTGGACGGGCATCCCGATCTGGCCGAGCGCCACCTCGACCGCGCCCGCCAGACCATGGCCGATGTGCTGAAACAGGCGCAACCGTTGCCGGAATGGCAATGGCTTGACGCCATCATCGCGCTGCGCTTGCAGCGGGTGTACACCGCCCGTTCGGACACGAATGCCGACAGCCTTGCACCGATCGTTGCGCAGCTGGATGCGTTGCATCGCGCCAGGCCCGACGATCTGCTCGGCCTGTCGGCCCTGGCCCAGGCGCTGGTCTGGCACGGCGAACAGCAGGCCGCTGCCGGCAACGGCGCCGGTGCTCGCGCGGCGTGGCAACGCGCGGTGGCGGTGCTCGGCAAGGACATCGCCAATAGCCGCGACAAGAATCTGCTGGACCCCTGGATTCGCGCGCAGGTGCACCTGGGCCAGCGCAGCGCCGTTACGCAACAGCTCGGATGGCTGTATCACGCGGGCTACCGCCACCCGGGATTCGTCTCCCTCTATGCCCCGCTTTTCAAGGAATCACCAAAGTCATGACGGACTCCAAGACCATTCTCATCGAACTGACCGTTGCGCACGTGGCGTTCGGCGGCAATACCGGCAGGGGCGCCTACTTCTACAGCTTCTCCCCGGACCTGCTCATCTGTGGCAAAGGCGAGCAGGACGTGATCCTGCGCTATGCGTTCTGCGAGTCGGTGCCCAAGCATTTCGAGATCATCAGCCTGCTGAATTCGGATGCGACGGGTCAGATCGGCAAGTCGCATATCGCCTCCGACAGCCGTAGCGTGCACGTGGTCAATGCCAACAAACATCCGACGCTGATCTTTTTCACCGTGGTGGTGAAGGACACACACACGGGCACGCACTTCAGCTGCGATCCCCAGGTCGGGAATGATCCGCAAATCTCACCGCAGGAATTCGGGCGTCCCTGACCGTTGAGCCCACTCCCGTCCGATGGTTTGCCGCCGGACGGGAGCCGCCGCGCCGTAACGGCCGAGGCCATCCTGCACGATGGCGTCGCGCTGCTGTCTCCGCGCGGCATCAACGGTGCGGCGTCTGCCCTGGCCGTCACTGCAGCAGTGCCGTATCCCGTGCAGAGACGCGCGCACTAGATTCCGGCCGACGCGCGCAGCCTATTGTCGCGCTCGGTTTCGTTGCTGAAAGCAACCTTGACCTGGCCGCGTGTTGACCACGCGCCGGCCATCTCGGCGCTGGTGTACGCATGGTCAGGGCCGTCAGTTTCGCTGACCTTCCATGGCTGCCTCACCATGGCTTGCCCGCAACCCTTGCAATCGAAGCGCCCGGTCAACCGATCGCAGGCGTGGACCGCAGCTGCCTCCACTACCGACGCGCATTCCACCACCACCCGCAAGTCACGCTCGACTGCCGCAGGGTGGGTCAGCAGCGCGGCCCGGGTCCAGCTGCCCGGCAATTCGGCCTGGGTCGGCGCCGCCCAGGCGCTGGTGGACAGCACGACGATCAACACGAACAGGTATTGGACAAGGCGCATGACGGACTCCGCGGCAGACCGGAGCGCGGCGCGTCCCCGAGCGGCGTTGGTGGCCGCCGGACGACCTTCGTGCCAGGCCGCTGGTGCGACCTGACGGCAACCTTACGGTTGTTGGCTGATTCTGCCGAATTCGGGAAATCCTTTGTAAAACAACGTCATGCACACTAGCGAGATATCGTCATGTAATTAGGTGGCGATGTGTCTGGGCGCCGAGCTGGCTCTTGCGTGTGGTGGTAGCAGCTCAGTAGAGCTTCGCCCTTCGGCCGAGATGAATGGGCAAGTGCCACCGTCGACGAGAGCAAACCTTGGTGGGCTTGGGGCTTGGGGCTTGGGGCTTGGGGCTTGGGGCTTGGGGCTTGGGGCTTGGGGCTTGGGGCTTGGGGCTAGCGGCAGGCGGCAGGCGGCAGGCGGCAGGCGGCAGGCGGCAGGCGGCAGGCGGCAGGCTATCCCGGCTGACCACGGCCTGCTGACCACGTGCGGTTCCTTCTCCCCTCGGGAGAAGGTGCCCCGCAGGGGCGGATGAGGGTACGGGCGTAGCCTCGTGGCATCTGATTCCATGTGTGGCTTCGCCCCGTACCCTCACCCCAACCCCTCTCCCGAAGGGAGAGGGGCTTCCGGCTTCCGGCTTCAGGCTTCAGGCTTCCGATTTGCAGTTCGACTTCGACGCCAGTCTCACCCTCCCAGCGCCCGCTCCAACCCCGCTCTTACGACTCCCTAATCCCCAATCCCCAATCCCGATTCCCAACCCTCAAATCACCCGCAACGTGATCGCCTTCAACACCGCGCGCGTGCGGTCGCGGGTGCCGAGCTTTTCCAGGATGGTGGAGACGTAGTTCTTCACCGTGCCTTCGGCCAGGAACAGGGTGCGGGCGATCTCCTTGTTGGAATAGCCACCGGCGAGCAGGCGCAGGATCGCCACCTCGCGCTCGCTGAAGGTCTCGCGCGGGGGCTGCTGGTCGCGGAACTGGTAGCGGGCGCGCACCGGGTCGGTGCTGACCGGCTGCAGCAGGGTCTCGCCGTTGGCCACGCGTTCGATCGCCTCGCGCAGGTCTTCCGGGGCGGCGTCCTTGAGCAGGAACCCTTGCGCGCCGGCCTCGGTCGCGCGCAGCAGCAGGTCGCTGTCGTCGAAGGTGGTGAGCAGCAGTACCGGGGTGGGGTCGCCACGGTCGCGCAATTGCTGCAGCGCCTGGATGCCATCCAGGCCGGGCATGCGGATGTCGCTGAGCACCACGTCCACCGTGTTGATGACGAGCGCGTCCAGCAGGCTCTGGCCGTCATCGGCCTCGCAGACCACCTCCACGCCCTGCTGCTGCAACAGCGCGCGCAATCCGGCGCGCACCAGCACCTGGTCGTCGGCCAATGCGATACGGCGCGCGCTCATGCCGGCAACCTCGCGGTCAACTGCATGCCGCCGTGCGCGGCGCGGCCGAGCTGCAGTTGGCCATGCAAGGCCGCCAGCCGCTCGCGCATGCCGGCGATGCCGTTGCCCTCGCGGATCTGCTCGGCGCAGTGGCCGTCGTCCTGGATGTCGATCTGCAACTGGCCGTCGTGGGTGTGCAGCGACACCTGCACGGTGTCGGCCTCGCCATGGCGCGCGGCATTGGTCAGCGCTTCCTGTACCAGCCGCAGCAGGGCTTCGGCGATTTGCGGGTCGCTCACGCGTACGGCCGGGTCGATCTGCAGCTGCAGCACCGGTTTGGGAAACGGCGCGGCCAGGGCATGCAGCGCGGTGTGCAGATCCAGCCCGGCATCGTCGCGCAACGACTGCACCACGCTGCGGATGTCGCCAAGCAACTCACGCGCAAGGCCTTCCAGCATCGCCAGCTCCTGGCGCGGCGCCAGCACGGGGTCGACACGCAGCAAGCGCAGATGGATGCTCATCGCGGTGAGTTTGTGCCCGGCCACGTCGTGCAACTCGCGCGCCAGGCGCAGGCGCTCGGCATCGCGCGCGCTGTCGGCCAGCAGCGCGCGGGTGGCCAGCAGATCGGCATTGACGTAGGCCAGCGCATCGCGGGCACGCTCGGCAGTGCGCGCGTAATGCGCGGTGAGCGCGGCAAAGGCCTGGAAGCCGGCGTAGATGCTGACGATCGACAGCGCGCGATCGATACCGGCCTGCACCAACACCGCGTACATGCCCGCGTTCAACGCCAGCGCCAACAGCAGCACGCGCAACGGCGGCCAGGCCATCCCTGCCTGCGCCACCAGCAACACCAGCAGCACCGGGGCCGTGCCGGCATGCGGCTCCATCCACACCAGCAGCAGCGCCATGACCGCTTGCAGCAGCAGCGCGCCGTTGCGCAACGCAGGCAGCGGCCGCAACAGGGAGTGCAGCAGAAACAAGGCGGTGAAGCCGGCCAGCACACCCCAGCGCCAGGCACCGTGCGCTGACGCATCGGGCACAAACGACAACGCCACCGCCGCAATGGTGAACGCGCCGGCCAGGCGCAGGGGATGCAGAAGATGCGGCAGGGAAGAGTTCATGCGGCGATGCTGACGGCCGCGTGGCCACTCGGCAATGGCGCGCATGCAGAAAGTGACTTCCGGCAGGTGGGAGCGATGACCTGCGGCTCCTGTCGTGGATGCGGTGCGTGCGCACACTGGCATCACCAACCCACCCCACCGCCACGGAGTCACGCCATGTCTGCTTCCGCTCTGTTTCTTGCGCTCAATCTGATCTGAGGCGGCTACGAACTGCTGCTCAGCCGTCGCTGCCGCGCCAGCGATGGTGGCGCACACGATCAAGGCACGCTGCAACACCTGTGGCGGGTGCTGTCTGCAGCGGTGGCCGTCGCGGTGGTGCTGGCCTACAGCGGCCTGGCCCATTGGCCGCAGGGCTGGGCCGCGCCGCTGCAGTGGGCCGGCTGCGCGTTGATCGGCAGCGGGCTGGCGTTGCGCGTGTGGGCCATCCAGGTACTGGCACGCTGGTTCACGGTGGATGTAACCATCCAGCCCGATCATCAGCTGGTGCGCAGCGGCCCGTATCGCTGGCTACGCCATCCCTCCTACAGCGGCGCGCTGCTGGCCTTTTACGGGCTGGCGCTGGGCCTGGGCAATGCAGTGTCGGTGGCGGCGATCGTGGTGCCGGTGACCTGGGTCTTCCTGCACCGTATCCGTATCGAAGAAGCCGCATTGCAGCGCGCGTTTCCGGTTGCGTACCCGGCGTATGCGGCGCAGAGCCGGCGCCTGCTGCCGCTGGTGTGGTGAGGGTTGCGAAGGCAGCGGTCTGGCGCCTGCGATGAGGAGTGCTTCGCCTGCTTGCACACCGGTTCGGCCCACGTGGCGTGCACGCAGAGGTGTTGCCGCACTGTGGGCAGCCACGCGTGGGGCGATCTGCGACGGCCACCACCGCCGCCGGGTCGAGGCGCTGCGTACCATCGCCCCCAACGCGTCGCATCCCCCCACCCGTGTCAGGAGACTTGCATGCTTGCCCGCACCTACGTCGTTGTCGCACTCGCCGGCCTGCTCGGCAGCGCCGGCATCCAGGCCGCCGATCTGGACGTGGGCGTCAGCGGCCTGCGCTCGCAACAAGGCAAATTGCGCATTGCGGTGATCGCCTCGGCTGCGCAGCTGGAAAGCGCACAGCCGCCGGTGCAGGCGCAAACGGTGCCGATCACCAGTACCGCACCGCACATCCAGTTCAAGAACCTTGCCCCCGGCCGCTACGCGGTGATGATCAATCACGACGAAAACGCCAACGGCAAGCTCGATACGAATCTGATCGGCATGCCGGTGGAAGGCTACGGCTTCAGCAACAATCCGCGCGCGATGCGCAAGCCGACCTTCGACGAAGCGGCGTTCGAGCTGCCGGCCGGCGGCAAGCGCATCAGCATCGAGATGCGCTGACAGCCCGCCCAGACGCGAGGACATCCGCATGCACCGACGCCGCTTCCTGCAGTCCCTGTTGGCCGCCACCGGCACTGCCACGCTGGCCAGTTGGTCGCTGCGCAGCCTGCCGGCGCAGGCCATGGAGGCGGCGCAGTTCCATGCCGGCCTGCAGCGCGCACCGTGGCTGCTGGGCTGGCGCAGCGTCACCCAGGCGAGCCTGGGCCCTACCCGCGTGGCGCTGCAGGGCACGCTGCCCGAGGGCCTGGCCGGCAGCTTGTACCGCAATGGCCCTGCCTGGACCGAGCGCGCCGGCTTCCGTTACGACCACTGGTTCGACGGCGACGGCATGGTGCACCGCTGGCGGCTGGATGGCCGACAGGTGCAGCACCACGCGCGCATGGTGGGCACCCACAAATTCACCCGGGAACAGCAGGCCGGCCGCTTCCTCTACCGTGCGGCCGGCACCGCAGTGCCGGACCAGCAGCCGGCGCGCAACAACGACGACGTCAATACCGCCAACACCTCGGTGGCGATGCTCAACGGGCGCCTGTTCGCGCTATGGGAAGCCGGCTCGGCGATCGAGCTGGATCCGGATGCGCTGGGCACGCTCGGCCCGGTGACCTGGCGCGACGACCTGGCCGCGATGCCGTTCTCGGCGCATCCGCTGATCGATCGCGACGGCAGTGCCTGGAACTTCGGCTCGATCGGCGTGATCGGCGCCACCGGGGTGCTGATCTGGCACATCGGCGCCGATGCGGTGCTGCGCAGCGCGCAACTGCTGCAGACCGACACGCCAGGCTACCTGCACAGCTTTGCGATGACGCAGCGGCATCTGATCTTCGTGCTGGCACCCTACCGCCGGCTGGATGGCGAGGGCCCGTTCTTCGAGCAGATGCGCTTCACCCCCGACGCCGCGTGCCGGATTGCGGTGGTGCCCAAGGATGCGCTGGACCAACCGCGCTGGTTCGAGGCCGACTTCGCGGTGGCTTATCACTTCGCCGATGCCTACGAGCACCGCAACCGTATCGTGGTGCGCGCGCTGGTCCACACCGACCCGGAGGAGGCGCGCTCGCCATTGCGGGCGGCGATGCACGGCGACCCGGCGGCCACGCCCTCACCGGTGCAGCTGCGCAGCCTGCACCTGGATCTACGCAACGGCCGCGCGCACTGGCAGGCGCATGCGGTGGACAACCTGGAACTGCCGACCTTCGATGCGCGCACGCCGGGCACGCATGGCGCGCAGCTGTACGCGCCGTGCATCGATGGCCCGACCGCATCGCCGTTTCTCAACGCGGTGGCCAGCTACGACCTGGACCGCGACCGTCGCCAGGTGCACCGCTACGGGCCGGACATGCTGGCCGAAGAACACGTGTTCGTGCCGCGCCCCGGCAGCGACCGCCCAGACGACGGTTGGCTGGTCGGCACCGTGCTGGACACCACCCGTGCACGCACCGGCCTGATGGTGCTGGATGCACGCCACGTGGACGCCGGGCCGATCGCACAGGCCTGGTTGCCGTATGCGGTGCCGCTGGGATTTCATGGGCACTTTGCTGACGCCGGGTGAGCCGGTGCGCTACCTCCCGTGATGCGGCAGGCTGAGCTGGCGCCTGTGATCGCTTTGCCCGCAGCCGCAATGCGTGCGCCGCTGGCGCAGTACGCCGAACTTGCCGCATTGGTCCATCTCGCCAGGCACCCGGCCTCGGCGTGCGGCTGCACCAGGCACGCTGTAGCGCGGTCCACCCGCCACACCGATGGTCTTACACTCAGCGGCTACCCCGCAGCTGCCGTGCGTCTTCGATGATCATTTCCGCCGCTTCCGATTACCGTGCCGCCGCGCAGGCGCGCCTGCCGCCGTTCCTGTTTCACTACATCGATGGCGGCGCGTACGCCGAGCACACGCTGCGGCGCAATGTCGCCGATCTGGCCGATATCGCGCTGCGCCAGCGGGTGCTGCGCAATATGTCGGACCTGAGCCTGAACACCGAGCTGTTCGGCGAGACCCTGGCGATGCCGGTGGCGTTGGCGCCGGTGGGGCTGACCGGCATGTACGCGCGCCGTGGCGAGGTGCAGGCGGCGCGTGCGGCGGCGGCGCGGGGGATTGCGTTTACGTTGTCCACGGTGTCGGTGTGCCCGATCGAAGAGGTGGCGCCGGCGATCGAGCGGCCGATGTGGTTCCAACTCTACGTGCTCAAGGACCGCGGCTTCATGCGCAATGCGCTGGAGCGCGCCAAGGCGGCCGGAGTGACCACGCTGGTGTTCACCGTGGACATGCCCACGCCGGGCGCGCGCTACCGCGATGCGCACTCGGGCATGAGCGGGCCCAACGCGTCGCTGCGGCGCATGCTGCAGGCGGTGACGCATCCGCGCTGGGCCTGGGACGTGGGCTTGCTCGGCAAGCCGCACGATCTGGGCAATATCTCGGCGTACCGCGGCAGCCCGACGGGGTTGCAGGATTACATCGGCTGGCTGGGCGCCAATTTCGACCCGTCGATTTCGTGGAAGGATCTGGAATGGATCCGCGAATTCTGGACCGGGCCGATGGTGATCAAGGGCATCCTGGACCCGGACGATGCGCGCGACGCAGTGCGCTTCGGCGCCGACGGCATCGTGGTGTCCAATCACGGCGGGCGCCAGCTCGACGGCGTGCTGTCCAGTGCGCGGGCGTTGCCGGCGATTGCCGATGCGGTGAAAGGTGAGCTGAAGATCCTCGCCGATTCGGGCATCCGCAGCGGGCTGGATGTGGTGCGCATGCTGGCGCTGGGCGCCGATGCGGTGCTGCTGGGGCGTGCGTTCGTCTACGCGCTGGCGGCCGGTGGTCAGGCTGGTGTGGAGAATCTGCTGACCCTGATCGAACGCGAGATGCGCGTGGCGATGACCTTGACCGGCACGCGGTCGATTGCCGAGATCAGTGGCGATGCGTTGAGCAGGGTGACGCGGGAGAGTGCGGTTTCGCTTTGACGGGATTCGGGATGCGGGATGCCTCGGTAGCAGAGCGGATGATCTGTGGCTTGGCTGCAGGGTCCTTGCCCGCCCACCATCGCAGGACACGCCGCAAGTACGTCCATGTAGGCTCTTACGCGGCATCCATGCCGCGTAAGGTCCCGCGACGGTGGGCGGACAAGGACCAATCGAGTTGCTCGGTGCGCATGGTTTTTAACAAAGCAGCCAGCAAACTTTCTGGTGCGGTGTCCTCACCGCTTGCGGGACCGTGTGGCGGCATGGATGCCGCCACCGAGCCTACAGGGACGTACTTGCGGCGTGTCCCGCGAGCGGTGAGGGCACCGTGCGCTCGACCACCAGGCTTTTGACCTGAGCTTCCGACTAAGAGCGGCCAACAAAACGTAGCGAGCGGTCGTCAGGTGGGTGCGGACCGCGCGCTCAGAACCGGAGTGTACGAGTGGTGCATGCCGATTCCGAGCACCAGCCGCGCCCTATGCTTGTTGGCTGCTCTTAGTTCTTATCGTCGCCCGTGGGCAAGTACTGCTTCAACGCCAGCACCGATTCCCAAGGGTCTGCGCGTTGACGCTTGGCCCGTTGCAATGCCTTGTCCATCGGAAACGCATCCGGGCCGCTGATCTTGCCGAGTTCTTCCCAGCGCAGCGGCACGGCAACGGTGGCTTTTTCGCGCGCGCGTAGCGACCACGAACACACGCTGGTGTTGCCGCGCCCATTGCGTAGCCAGTCGACGAAGATCACGCCGTGGCGCTTGGCCTTGCTCATGGTCGCTACGTAGCGATCCGGCGTGTGCGTTGCCAGTGCCTGTGCGAACGCCTCGCAGAAATCGCGCGCCTGCTCCCAGCCTGCCTCCGGCACGATCGGCACCACCACGTGCAGGCCCTTGCCGCCGGACAGGCGCACCGCGCTTTCCAGCCCTGCACTGCGCAGCTTGGCGCGGATGTCGCGCGCGGCGGCGACCACATCGGACCAGGACACAGCGTCGCCAGGGTCCAGGTCGAACACCAGCCGATCCGGATGTTCCGGGTCGTCTACCTGCGCGCCCCAGGGATGCAGCTCGAGGGTGTTCATCTGCACCAGCTCGAGCAGGCCGGCGACATCTTCGACGTAGATGTAGTCCTCGGTGCCGCTTTTTTGCTTTAGCGCAATCGCCTTGATATGCGCACCCAGATGGCGACCTTCGTGCTTCTGGAAGAAGCAATCGCCACCGGCGCCATCGGGGCAGCGCAGCAGCGACAACGGGCGGCGTGCGATCTCCGCCAGCACCAGCGGCGCCACTGCGCGGTAGTAGTCCGCCACATCGCCCTTGCTGATACCGACCGCAGAAAACACTACGCGCTCGGGATGAGTGATGGTGATGCCGTCTGTGGGCGTGGATGTGGACGCAGTGGACCTGGACGCTGCGGATTTGGCTGCCCTGGATCCGGACGCTGCAGTCTTCGATATGGCGGTCGTCTTCGATGCCGTCGAACGCACGCGTTTGCTGGCGGTCCTGGTGGATGCTTCGACTGTCGTGTTGGCTGTTTTTTTTGTCGCCGTCTTGCGCGCAGGCGCAATGGCCTTCGTCGCACCGCCACTTTTGCCAGCAGCACGCGCCTTGCCCGGCGCGGCGCGGTCGCCACCCAACTCGCTCATGGGTTTGTCCTCACGCAGACGCTTGAACGCAGCCTGCCGCAGCAGGCCTTCCTTTGCCCAGCCGCGGAAGGCGACCTCGGCGATCAGCACCGGCCGGACCCAATGCACATCGCGTGGCCGCCCCGGGATGTGCGTCGGCAATTCCAGCGTGGCGGTGTCGCTGTGCAGCGCCTGCAACAGCGCGGTGATCTTGCCGAGCAAGGCATCATCGAATCCGGTGCCCACACGCCCGACATAGCGCAGCGTCTTGCCCTCGCGCTGCGCCATCAGCAAGGCACCAAAGCCACTGCGTGCACCCTTGGGATCGGTGTAACCCACCACCACGAACTCGTCGCTGTCCTCGTGCTTGGTCTTGACCCAATCGGCACTGCGTCCTGCACGATAGGGCGCATCGGCGAGTTTGCTGACGATGCCTTCCCAACCGGTGCCGGCGCTGGCCGCGAACACTTCCGGGCCGTGACCGATCACATGGTCGCTGAATGCCAGCGTGCCCGGTTGATCGCCCAGCAATTCGCGCAGCAATTGCTTGCGTTGCAGCAACGGGGTGCCGCGCAGATCCACCCCGGCGACCCCGAGCAGGTCGAACACGATATAGCGCAGCGGTTGCGTGACGCTGCCATCGAGCGCGCGTTGCAGCGCCGAGAAATCGCTGCGCCCTTGCGCGTCCAGCACCACCAGCTCGCCATCCAGCCTCGCATCGCGCACTGGCAATGCCTGCAACGCGCGCACCACATCCGGAAAGCGCTGCGTCCAGGCCTGGTCGTTGCGTGAGCGCAACTGCACGTTTCCATCGACCATATCGGCCAGCAGGCGATAACCATCCCACTTGATCTCGTGCAACCAGCGCTCGCCCTCCGGGGCCTGCTCGCGCAGCAAGGTCAGTTGCGCGCGCAGCTCGGTTGGGCATGGCGCGTCTCGCGCGCCGTCCAGCGCCAGGGCGCGGGTACGCCACTGTTTGGATTCTGCACGCCCTGAACGCACACGTTTGCTTGTCACTGTCGATGTCCCGGCGATTGCTTCTGGCGGCACACGTTGCGCACGGCTAGCCTTGCCGCGCGTTGTGACCGACGCTGTCTTGGCACGCGTTGCCGAAGTTGCCACACCCGATGCGCCGGCTGACTGCTGCGCCACCAGCGCATCGGCATCCAGATCGGCCGCGTAGGCATCGGTGCGCTTGAACAGCAGCCATTGCGGTTTGCCACCACGCATTTGCGTGCGCACCAACGCAAAGCCACCGCGCAGCAGCGTGCCCTGCAACTCGAATTCCAGCTTGCCCGCCTCCAGCGCCGCCAACGCATCGCCTTCGCAATGCCAATGGCCGTGGTCGAAGACATCCACATGCCCGGCGCCGTAATGGCCTTGCGGGATATCGCCTTCGAAGCTGGCGTACGACAACGGATGATCCTCCACCTGCACCGCCAGGCGTTTTTCGCCAACGCGCAACGATGGCCCCTTCGGCACAGCCCAACTCTTGAGCACGCCGTCGGCTTCCAGACGGAAGTCGTAATGGCGCGAGCTGGCGTGGTGCAGCTGCACGACGAAGATCGGTTGTGTGTTGGCGCGCGCAGGCGTCTCGCCGGCCGGTTCCGGTGTCTGGTCGAAGCGGCGCTTGGCGTTGTAGTCGTGCAGTGACATGGGCCGGGCCTATCCGGCCTTGCGGCGCGGGGGCGCTTTCGCGGCCGCTGTTTTGGTCGGCTTGCTCGCAGTCTTTTTGGTGGCCTTCTTGGCCGCCTTCTTGGTTGCGGTTTTCTTGGCAGGCGCCGCTGCCGGCGCACTGCTTTTCTTGGCCGGCGTGCGTGTATTGGCTTGCAGGCTCTTCTGCAGCAGCGACATGAAATCGACCACGTTGGTGGTGGCGTCTTCGTGCTGTGGCGGCTCGATGTCCACCTTGGTGGTGCCGCCCTTTTCCTGGATGCGCTTGCGCAGGATCTGCTCCAGCTTGCCGCGGAATTCGTCGTGATACTCCTCCGGCTGCCAGGTGCCGGACATCGACTCGATCAGCTGTTTGGCCATCTCCTGTTCCTTGGGCGTGATGCGGTACTCGCCCACCGCGCCGGCCGGCAGCTTGAAGTCCTGCGGATCCACCACTTCCTGCTGATAGCGCAACAGCAGCAGGATCAGCGCATCGCCCTGCGGCATCACCGCGGCCAGGTATTCACGGGTACGGATGACCACTTTTGCGATGCCCACCTTGCCGGTGTCGCGTAGCGTTTCGCGCAGCAACACATAGCCTTTTTCGGCTTTCTTGCCGGGCACCAGGATGTAGGGCTTTTCGAAATAGCGCGGGTCGATGTCGGCGGCGTCGACAAAGGTCTCCACCTCTACCGTCTCGTGGCTTTCCGGCGAGGCGGAGCGGATGTCCTGCTCCTCGACGATCACGTAGCTGCCCTTGTCGTATTCGAACGCCTTGACGATCTCCTTCCATGGCACCTCATCGCCGGTGTCGGCATTGACGCGCTCGAAGCGGATCGGCTTCTTGTCGCGCGAGTCGAGCATGCGGAAATGCAGATCCACCTTGCGCTCGCCCGACATCAACGACACCGGCACATTGAGCAAGCCGAACGAGAGGGTTCCGGTCCAGATCGGTCGTGCCATCGGCGTGTGACTCCGGGTGCTGTTGGGTAGCACATAGCTGTAACGCTGGCGCCGTGAGCCATGCGTGAGCCATCCGCATGGCGCGACTGCATGCTCTTCACCCTGCGCGCGGTGAACTGCTGACCCATCTTGGATACAGGAGAACATCATGTCCCGCGACCCACTGCGCGAACAACCGACCCAACCCGGCGAACAGCACGGCAAGCGCGATGCCGAACATTACGAAGACCGCGGCGCAGGCGATGCGCCAGACAAGCTGATTCCGGCCGATGGCGACACCCCGGCCAAGACGCCTGGCACCGCGCCGTCGGCCGCGACAGACCGCTGAAAACATCTAACTGAAACAAAGCGCAGGCGTGCAGCCCCTTGTCCGTTGCCGTCCCCGAGCCGCGCTACCCGCGCCTGGCCGCCGGTGTGGCGATCAGCCGCGCTGATCAGCCCTATGCCCGCCCTGCCTCCTGCAGGCGGGCGAACTCGTCATCGGCAAACAGACGCGAGCGCACCAGAAAGCGCACGCCCTCGCCGTTTTCCAGCGAGAACATGCCGCCGCGCCCCGGCACCACATCGATGATCAATTGGGTGTGCTTCCAGTACTCGAACTGCGAGGCGCTGATATAGAACGGCGCACCGCCGATCTCGCCCAGCAGCACGTCGCGATCGCCGACGATGAAATCGCCCACCGGAAAGCACATCGGCGAGGAACCATCGCAGCAGCCGCCGGATTGATGGAACAGCACATCGCCGTGACGTGCGCGTAGGGTGTCGATCAGCTGCAACGCCGCCAAGGTGGCCATGACCTGCAGCGGCATCTCCGATTGCGTGGGGGATTGCGTGGTGTGGTGCATCGTCGGCCTCCTGCAGCCGCATCAGGCCGCCCTGTCAGGCACGATACGCCTCTCACGTTGCTGCGCGCATGCGTTCTCCGGGGAGTGCCACGCGGCCGTGCTGCAAGGTGCAGCCCGACCTACGCGGCTGCGCCGATTGGACAACTGTCGTGGCGGGGAGCTGCCTGCTGTCCGATGCGGCACGCTGCGGCGCTGCTTGAAGCGCCGCCTCATCAGAGGTTACGGGCTTAGATCTTGATGAAATTGTGCGTAGACAAGGCACCGAACGGCAACGAGGCGAGCCGGCCGCCGACCTCCAGCGAGCCCAGATCCGCCGCGAAGAAGCCGGCAGCTTCGATGATCTTGCGAACCTCGGCCTTGGCGTCTGCGTCATCGCCCGAATAGAACAGGACACGCTTGCCGCCGGCAACCTCTGGCTCTGGCAGCACGTTGACGTCGAGGTGGTTGAATGCCTTGACCACGCGTGCACCCGGAACGAACTGGCTCAACACTTCGCTGGAATGTTTGTCACCCAGATCGACCGCCTTGATGCCGTAGGCGGCAAGCGGATTGCTGGAATCCTTCGCATCTTCCGAATTCGGGTCCAGGAATTCGACCGGATTGGTGCCGTCGACCACGATGCGGCCGTCCCATGCCGGCAGGCTGCCCAGGACGCTCTTGATATCGCTCCAGCGGATCGCCGCGAAGACGATATCGGCACTCGCCGCTTCCGCCGTGGTACCCGCCTTGATCGACGGGCCCAGCTCCTGCACCAGCGCTGCCAGCGAGTCGGGGCCGCGGCTATTGGAAATGGTGGCCGAAATTCCGTGCTTGGCGAGCGCACGTGCAATGTTGGAGCCGAGGGCGCCGGAACCGATGATACCGATACTCATGATGTTCTCCTGATAAGACGTTGGGGTTGAAAGCAAAGGGCCGCCGGCGCCATATGGGCCGATCGGGTGTTGAGGCATCGAACGTACAAACAGCTCATTAATATACTTGTGTCACTTACTCTATTACATTTATTGGCAAAACTTCACCAAACCAGCGGGATCGAAAACTTTCCAAGCCGCGCCACCTCTGCTGCGACCGACGCAATACTGGTTTTTGCCAGCTCCGCTTCAAGCGCCTTGCGTGCCCGCGCCAGCGGCGGGCCAAGCGCTTCGAGGATGTTTCCGCCGACTGCGCAGTTCTCGCAAGGTGGCGTTCGATGCGTAGGGAACAACTCGGTATCCTCGACGGCCTGATAGACGTCCAGCAGCCGTATCGTCTTCGCCTGCCTGGCAAGCAGGGCGCCGCCGCCCGCCCCGAGCTGCGAACGGGTCAGGCCGGCCTCGGCCAGACGCGACAACAACGAGCGCACCACGACCGGCCCGGTATTGGCCGAGTACGCCAGATCTTCGGAGCGCAGCGGTTTGCCATCGCTGACGGCCAGTGCCGTCAGGATGTGGACCGCAACGACGAAGCGGGTGCTGGTGGGCATGTCGGCCTGCTTGTGAATGTGTGTAACGAACATTACAACACACTTATCGCACTGTCAACACGTCTGTGCGGCGCGTGCTGGCGCACTGCTTGGGCGGATCGATCATCCAGCCCCCCGCAGGCCCGGGGGCGCGGCATTGCGGTAGGTCGATGGAGCCGAAACCTGTAATGGGCAACACATGGCTAGTCAAGCAGTGTCTCCTCAAACAAGTGGCCGTGTCGCCATCACTGCGCACGATGGCGATGGATACATCACTGCTGCAGCGTCACTGCAGCAACGGCGACGCTGCGCAGGCTAATCATGAGAGGCCAAAACGATGCCGTGCCGCGCAGCAGCCGCTTTCATCCGCGCTATTTCGGCGGCATCCACGGCAGGTGGCGGGCCGTCGTTGGTAACAGGCTGCCCGGACTCGCGGAAGAAATCTTCAATTCCTCCAGGGGTGAAACCCAGCAAGATGCGGCTCGGGGTACTGGCCGTGTTTCGGAAGTGATGCATGATGCCGCGCGGCCCGAAGGCGAAGCCGCCCGGCCCCACCGAGTGCACCGCATCGCCGATATGGATTTCGAACGTACCATCGAGCACGAACCAGAATTCGTCCTCGTTGGTATGGATGTGCGGCGGCGGACCATTGCCGGGTGAAGTGAGACATTCGACCACCGTGTAACTGCCGTCGGTAGTTGCTGCGGTGGCCTTGAAGATCAAGGTGTCGGCGACGAACCACACGCGTTCGCCTTCGCCGGCATCAACCGAAAAACCATTCGCCATGCTTGCTTGAAGCTCGTTCATCGAATGCTCTTTGTTGAGTAAATGGGTACTGGCCGATGCCGGTCAGCCCTGGAATACCGGAACCGGGCCGGCAGCGCGATGCACCGGCAGACGCGCCTGGAGTTCTGCAATTCGTCGCTCGCCAGCGTCCAATGCAGCGCGGTTGGTATGCACCGAATAATTGCCCATCACCAGCGCATGCGGATGCGGCACCGCCGAGGCGATGACAAAGCGCGCACCGTCTGGCGAGGCGATCAGCTCGATCGCGCCCATGCCATCGAAGATCGCCATCTGGCCGCGCCTGACCTGTTGGTCGCAGGCGACCGCCCCGTGGCTGACCGCAAGCCAGGCCACGTCCTGCCCGGCAGGTGGCGTATACGTCCAGGCTTGGCCGGCACTCAACGTCACCATTAGATAGGTGATGCCTGGCGGCGAGCCCACTGGGCTTGTCTTGCCCTCGTAATGCCCAAGGATGACGACAGCCGGCCCCATGATCGGCATGACCGACCCCTCATGGTGCATCTCCTCGTTGGCCCTGCCTGCCGCTGCTTGGCGCAATGACAGGCGGCCATGGCTCTGTCAACAGATCAGTAATTGAGGATCGGCATCAGCTTCTGGCCGTTGACGCTGGTCCAGTCCACTGCCAGCTCGGCGATGATCTGGTCGACCGTGGTGATGACTGCACCTGCATTTTCCATGCGACGCAGGGCGAGGTCGTCGCCGTACTTGGTACCTGAGGCCGATGCATCGGCCGATACCTGGACCTCGTAGCCTTCTTCGAGCATCTGCAGCACTGGGAACAGCACGCAGATCTCGGTGGTGATACCGGCCACGAACAGCTTCTTGCGGCCAAGTGCCTTGACCGCGTCATTGAAGCCCTGATGGTGCATCGCATTGACGATGCCCGGACGCTTGACGCGTGCAGCATGGGCTGCGGGCAGGATTTCTTCCAGCTCGGCCATCAGAGGACCCGGAGCACGGTCTTCCATACTGGTGGTCAGCAGCACCGGGATTTCCAGCGCTGCGGCGATCTTGGCCAGCTTTACGGTGTTGGACTTGACCAGGTTCAGGTCGTGCGAGTGTGTGAATGCCATCGTGCCGAGCTGGTGATCGATCAGCAACATGGCGGCATTTTCGGGGGTGAAAGCAGTGCTGTGCATGTAGGTCTCTAGATCCGGAAGGGGCAGAGCGCAAGCCGACCGAGGTGACCAATCAAATTGGATATGGCGTCGGGTGTGCTTGCTGCCCGGGAAATATAGTCACGCACCTGACCGCCCGGTAGTCGCGCGGGCCGCACTTGTCTGTCGCCAAAACCGAAACACGCCAGGCCGGTGACGGCCTAGCGAACTCCCTTCAAACAGACACGCGATAGTGCTTCCCTATCGTCAGCAGTCGTCCTGGGACGCGTTGAAATGCGCGATCAGCATGTCGGTGAACGTTGTCACCTTACGGGTAGGATTTGCACCCGGTGGACGCACCACGAACACACCGATATCGACCAGCCGGTGCTGCTTCATCACCGGCACCAAGCGACCGGCGGCCAACGACTTGCGGATCAGAAAGTCGGGGAGTGCGGCCACGCCCAGCCCCGCCAGTACAGCAGAGGTCAGTGCATGGCCACTGTCCGCCTTGTACCGGCCTTGCGGCCGGAACGCGTGTTGCTTGCCTGCGTCGACGAACTGCCAGTTTTCGGTGCCTTGCAACAGCGCCTCATGCGTGGCGAGTTCCTCAAACGTCTCAGGCGACCCGTGCGTGCGCACATAATCCGGGCTGGCGACGATCCAGGTCTTTACTAGGCCCACCCGTCGCGCCTGCAGCGAGGAATCGGGCAACTGCCCGATGCGCACAGCGCAATCGAAGCCTTCGCCAACGATATCGACAAAGTGATCGGAGTGACTGGTGCTAATCCGCAGCGCAGGGTTTTGGCGTGCCAGTTCTATCAAAACGGGCGCCAGATGCGATGGGCCGAGTGAAACCGGCACCGAGACCCGGAACAGCCCACGCAGATCGCCGGCAGGAAGAATGGCGTCGCGCGCGGCTTCCATTTCTGCCACTGCGGTCGCGGCATGCTCAAGTAGGATCGAACCGGCATCGGTAAGCGCCGCACCGCGCGTGGTCCGCGCGATCAGCTGGGTGCCGAGCTCGTCTTCGAGCCGGGCCAGCCGGCGGCTGACGATCGATTTGGAAACCGCCAGCCGCCGCGCGGCGTGCGAGATGCCGCCGGCCTTGGCGATCTCCACGAACGTTTGCAGATCCTCGATATCCATACAGTTCCTCGACCTTGCCAGATGTGGTCAGCGTTGCGCCGATCGGGTGATAGGGGGCGGCGTCGACCAACGATGGCGATGCTGTCGAGCACAACATGGAGCTGTTGCTCCACAAGACAAGAGTGGCACCGCCGGTGTGCCGACGATGCCACTCTTGCGCTATGCGTGTTGCCAAAACCGACAACTCTCAGAAAAACCCAAGTGCCTTCGGCGAATAGCTCACCAGCAGGTTCTTGGTCTGCTGGTAATGGTCGAGCATCATCTTGTGATTCTCGCGACCGATACCCGACTGCTTGTAACCGCCGAACGCGGCATGTGCCGGATAGGCGTGGTAGCAGTTGGTCCACACGCGCCCGGCCTGGATTGCGCGGCCCATGCGGTACAGGCGTGAGGCATCGCGACTCCACACACCTGCACCCAGGCCGTAGAGCGTGTCGTTGGCGATCGCCAGCGCTTCGGCTTCGTCCTTGAAGGTGGTCACCGACACCACCGGGCCGAAGATCTCTTCCTGGAATACGCGCATCTTGTTGTGGCCCTTGAACACGGTCGGCTTGACGTAGAAGCCATCGGCCAACTCGCCATCGAGCGTGTTGCGCTCGCCACCGATCAACACTTCGGCGCCTTCCTGTCTGCCGATATCGATGTAGGCCAGAATCTTTTCCAGTTGCTCGCCGGAAGCCTGCGCGCCGACCATGGTGTTGGGATCGAGCGGGTTGCCCTGCTTGATCGCGGCCACGCGCGCCAGCGCCTTTTCCATGAACCTGTCGTAGATCGATTCCTGGATCAGCGCGCGCGATGGGCAGGTGCACACCTCGCCCTGATTGAAGGCGAACAGCACGAAGCCTTCCACCGCCTTGTCGAGAAAATCGTCGTCTTCGGCCATCACATCGGCAAAGAAGATGTTGGGCGATTTACCACCCAGCTCCAGCGTCACCGGGATCAGGTTCTGGCTGGCGTACTGCATGATCAGCCGGCCGGTGGTGGTTTCGCCGGTGAAGGCGATCTTGGCGATGCGCGGGTTGCTGGCCAGCGGCTTGCCCGCTTCCAACCCAAAGCCATTGACCACGTTGAGCACGCCGGGCGGCAACAGGTCGCCGATGACTTCCATCAACACCAGGATCGATGCCGGTGTCTGCTCGGCCGGCTTCATCACCACGCAGTTGCCGGCGGCCAGCGCCGGTGCCAGTTTCCAGCACGCCATCAGCAGCGGAAAATTCCACGGAATGATCTGCCCGACCACGCCCAACGGTTCGTGGAAGTGATAGGCGATGGTATCGCTGTCGATCTCGGAAATGCCGCCTTCCTGCGCGCGAATGGCACCAGCGAAATAGCGGAAGTGATCCACGCACAACGGCACATCGGCGTTGAGCGTTTCGCGCACCGGTTTGCCGTTGTCCCAGGTCTCGGCGTAGGCGAGCAGTTCCAGATTCTGCTCGATGCGGTCGGCGATCCTGAGCAACACGTTGGAGCGATCGGTGGTGGAGGTCTTGCCCCAGGCCTCCTTGGCCGCATGCGCCGCATCCAGCGCCGCTTCGATGTCCTGCGCGTTGGAGCGCGCGATCGAGGTGAACACCTTGCCGCTGATCGGCGTGGTGTTGTCGAAGTACTGGCCGCTCGCCGGCGCCACCCACGCACCGCCGATAAAGTTGTCGTAGCGCGGTTTGAAAATCGAGGTCGGGTCGGTATTCAACGGCTTGGTGGAGGGAAGCGCATTCATCATGGTCTCCTGCTGCGATGGTCCGATGCGAACGTGTATACCCGCGCAAGTGATAGCGCAATGTCATGTCATGCGCTGTTGCGCTGCGTCATTGCGGCACAGCCGTCCTTTCGTACGCAGCTGTGGAAAGTGCGCTGCAGCGCATCATTGCGTGCGCTGAGATAACTGGTGCCCGGCTTGCTGCGTGCAGCACTCGCAACGTGCGACACGATGCGCCGCAAGCAGCTGTGCACGCTCATCTCAGCCGCGCGGTGCGGCCGGCTTGAAGAACCCGGGATCCGCCATGGCGGCATCACAGTCTTGCACCTGCTTGAATTGGTAATCCAGCAACCGCCAACCGGCGTTTGCCGACGACGACATCCATCGGTACTTCCATTGATGGCGAATACCGACGCCACACGCATCAATGCCGACCTCATCACCACTATGACCACGCACAGGGAAGGCAACCTCTGTGCTGGTCAGATCCGTGCGCCGATCCGCTCCTGGCGCGTGCGTGAAGTAGCTGGTCCGCACCTGGCCTAATTCGGCGGCGCTTGCCGGAGGCTTTAGCCTGGACGGCTGCTCCAGCAACCAGCGATGCACCTGCGCCACCGCCGGACTATTTGCCGGATAGGTGCGCGTCACACGCAAATCGCCCTGTTCCGCAGGCGTAGCGGCACTGGCCAACAGGCTGCTCGTGCCAAACACCGCAATCGACATTGCTGCCAAGAACTTCATCACGTGCTCCATGCATTATGTGAGAGGACCGAGCGTAGCACGCACCTCACAACCGGCTAAACGCGGGCCCTGCAGCGATGTCGTGCCACCTAGTGGTTGCAATGATAGGTGTCATGCAGAGCTGGTTGCGTGCCATGCAACTCACAGGCATGCACTACTCGCAACCATACACACCGACCATCTCCACAGGTCCTTGCCCGCTCACCGTCGCGGGACCTTACGCGGCATGGATGCCGCGTCAGAGCTTACAAGGATGTACTTGCAGCGTGTCCCGCGAGGGTGGGCGGGCAAGGGCCCTGCAACCAACCCCAGATCAGCCGCTTTGCAGCCGCACGCACCGCACAACAATCAAATCCAGACGTCGTTGTCAGCGGTGTACGCACCACCCGCATCGCCGGTGTTGACCACGCCGCGCGGCTCCACCAGCAACACGCTGCATTCCTGTTCCGCCACCGGCCGGTGTTCGACACCCTTGGGCACCACATGCATCTGCCCGGCCGACAGCGCCACCACGCCATCGCGAAATTCGATCGACATGTTGCCGTCCAGCACGATGAACACCTCGTCCGTGTCCGCATGCCGGTGCCACACGAAGGCGCCTTGCAGCTTGACCAGCTTGAACTGGTAGTCGTTCATTTCCGCAACGACACGCGGGGACCAGTGCTGCGACAGCAGGGCGAGCTTGTCGCTGAAATCGATCGGGGCGTAGCGCGTGTCCAACGGAAACATCCTTGTGGCGGGAATTCGCCTGCAAGCTTAGTGCATCGTATTGCGCACAGTCACTGCTGCAGAGTGCGGCGCATTGCAGCGACGCTCAATCAACAGCGCGACCGGTTTGCCCGGCGCGATGCGCGCTCATGCACGCGCAGTGCGGGTCTCTGCCGCGCGCCACGTTTGAACGGCCGCGGTGACCTGCGCACCGTGACTGGCGCTGACATCGCGCACGGCAAAGGCGTGCGGCTGCCATTGCACCTGCGCGGCAAGTCGTGCGCAGGCGGCATGCCCATCCGCCGTCACGTCGGCCTGCCCTGTCGCGTTCAACCGCAGCAGGATGGAGAAGCCGGTGGCCGAGATCGCGCAGTTGATGTCCAGCCAATCGCTGTCGCCATTGCGCAGGAGAAACCAGTCTGCGGGGGCGTGATCGATGACGATCATGGTGGGGCCTGGGGTGGTGTTGGAGATGCAATTGCGCTGCTGTGGCCGTTGCGTGGCGACGCGCGTGGTATCGGGAAGGCTTCGTCGCGCCCGGGGGCGCTCCTACGAGCAATGTGCGTATCGTTGGATGCGCACCGCCTGCGGGTAGCTCAGCCGCCGAAATCCCACTGCAGCCCCACCGTATAGGTGCGGTCCGGACCCGGCTCGTAATAGCGTCCGTTGCCGTCGTTGACGATGACCGAACCCACGTATTGCCGATCCAGCACGTTGTCGATGCGCGCGAAGGTGCGCAGCCCGCCCAGCGTGGTGGTCCAGCGCCGGGACGCTTCCAGATTGACCAGCGCATAGCCCGGTGCGCGTTCGGTAGCCAGGTCGTTGACCACGGTGGCGTCGGAGGCCACCGTTTCGGCGGCGAACTGCCATTGCATCGGCTGCCACTGCCAGCGTGCGAACAGCTGCTGACGCGGCACACCCGGCAGGCGCGCGCCGCTGGTCACCAGCGTGGTGGGCGTGGCGCAGCCGCTGCTGGCGCAGGTGAGGTAGCCATCGCGCACGGTGGCATCGACGAAGGTATAGGCCAGCTGCACTTGCTGGGTGTCGCCCACCGGTTGATTCCAGCTCAGCTCCGCGCCCTGGCGGCGGGTGGCGCCGATGTTGCGATAGGTGCTGCGGCCGTTGGTGTTGCTGGCCACTGCCAGCTCGTCGTCGGTGTCGGCGCGGAACAAGGCGAACTCCACCGCTGCGCCGCTTTGCGCGCGCCACTTGCTGCCGATCTCATAATTGCGGCTGGTCGCCGCGCCCAGATCCAGCGCCAGGCCGGCACCGCCATCGCTGCGATAGCCCAGCTCGTTGAAGGTGGGCGTTTCGAAGCCGCGTCCCACCGAGGCGTAGAAACGCAGATCCTCGGCGGCGCGAAACACGATGCCGGCCACCGGCGTGGTCGCCGAATAATCGCGCCGGCCGCTGTCGTCGGGATTGCGCCCAACGATGTAGCGGTCGTCCGAGTCGAAGCGCACTTCGCTGTGGCGCACGCCCAGCAACGTCGACCAGCGATCGCTCCATTGCCACCACAGCTGCGCGAACTGGTCCACGTTCTCGACCTGGTCGCGCTGATTGCGGCGCAGTGCGCCTTTGACGCCCAGCGTGTCGCCGACGAAGTTCTCGTAACCGGTGCGGTGCTGACGCTGGCGATCGACATTGGCGCCCACGGTCAGTTGCAGCGGCCGGCCCAGCGCGTCGCCCTGCCAGGCCCAACGTGCATCGGCACCTTCGTAATTGCTGTCCAGATCGATCAGCCCACCCGAATGCGGCGGGTTGCGCTGCACCGCCACCGGGATCGCCAGATACTGCTCCACGCTGCGCTGCCCGCCGTAGGCCATCAGCCGCAGCGTCTGGCTGTCGAACTGCTGGGTGAAGATGGCCCCGGCCTGCGATTGGCGCACCGATTTGCGGGTATTGAACTGGGTGGCCACCGCCGTGGCCTGGGCCGGGTCGGCAGTGAACTGGGCGCGGGTCAGCCCCAGCGGGTCCTGCGCATCCGGTGCGTCCAGATAGTTGAGCACCAGGTCCAGCCGGCGGCCCTCGGCCAGATCGAAGCCGAGCTTGGCGTTGACCGACTCGCGCCTGGCGCGGCTATGGGCGCGGAAGCCGTCGGTTTCGAAGTGATTGGCGGCCAGGTTGTAGTGCACCGCGCCCTGCTGGCCGAGCAATTGCGCGCCCACGTTGACGGTGGCGTTGCTGCCGTAGGTGACACGCAGCCGCCAGGGGTCGTTTGGGGCGCCGTCGGCGCTCCACAGTTGCAGCACGCCGCCGGAGGAGTTGCCGTACAGCGCCGAGAACGGCCCGCGCAGCACCTCCACCCGCTCGGCGCCCAGCACGTTGAAGTGCGAGAGCTGGCCCTGCCCATCGGGCATGCTGGCCGGGATGCCGTCCACCAGCAGGCGCACGCCGCGCACGCCGAAGGTGGAGCGCGCACCGAAGCCGCGGATCGATAGCTGGGTGTCCTGGGCGTAGTTCTGGCGGTCGCGCGCCACCAGGCCGGGGATGCCGTCGAGCAGCTCGGACACCTGCGCACCGCGGCGGTTGTCGTCGTCGGCCGCCACCACGGTGAACGAGGCCGGCAGGTCGAAGTCGTCCACCCCGTGCACGCGCGCGGCGTCCACCTGCACGGTGGGCAAGCGCTGGATCGGTGTGGACGACGGCGCCGTGTCGGCGGCCAGGGCGAGCGGCGCGGCGCTCGTGGCGAACAGGCCGCACGCGGCGGCCAACAAGGTCAGTCTGGGCATGGGCGTAGTGTCCCTCATCCGTACTGCGGGCGCATTGTTGCGTACGGAACGAAGCATGCTACGCCCGCCATGGGCTGCTACGATGAAGTGGTTTGGCCCAGCCGCGGTCAAGCACCCGGAAGTCCCTCACTCTTTCGTCCTTCAGCGAGTCATGCCGTGTCCTTCTTTGCAAACGTGGAACAGGTTCCAGGCGACCCCATCCTGGGCCTGACCGAGGCCTACAACGCCGATAGCCGCCCCAACAAGGTCAATCTGGGCGTGGGCATCTATTACGACGAAAACGGGCGCATCCCGCTGTTGCGCGCCGTGCACAAGATCGAGCAGCAGCTCGCGCTGGAGGCCAAACCGCGCGGCTACCTGCCCATCGACGGCCTGGCCGCCTACGACAAGGCCACCCAGGAGCTGTTGTTCGGCGCCGAGTCGGCGCTGGTGGCCTCCGGCCGCGTGGCGACCTCGCAGACCGTCGGCGGCAGCGGCGCCTTGCGCGTGGGCGCGGACCTGCTCAAGAAGCTGCTGCCCACTTCCACCATCGCCATCAGCAACCCAAGCTGGGAAAACCATCGCGCGGTGTTCGGCGCGGCCGGCTTCGAGGTCGTGGACTACACCTATTTCGATGCCGCCAGCCATGGGCTGAACTTCGACGGCATGCTCGCCGATCTGGCAAAACTCGAGCCGGGCACGGTGGTGCTGTTGCACGCCTGCTGCCACAACCCGACCGGCGCCGACCTGACCAAGGAGCAATGGAAGCAGGTCGCCGGCGTGTTGAAGGAGCGCAACCTGTTCCCGTTCGTCGACATCGCCTACCAGGGCTTCGACAAGGGCATCGAGGCCGATGCGTACGCGGTGCGCCTGCTCGCCGCCGAAGGCATCGACAGCTACGTGGTCGCCAGCTCGTACTCCAAGTCGTTCTCGCTGTATGGCGAGCGCGTGGGCGCGTTGTCGGTGGTCTCGGCCACGGCGGCCGAAGCCAAGGCCGTGCAGTCGCAGGTCAAGCGCATCATCCGCACGATCTACTCCAGCCCGTCCACGCACGGCGCCGCGCTGGTGGCCGGCGTGCTGACCAGCCCGGAGCTGCGCGATCTGTGGGAGCAGGAACTCACCGAGATGCGCGAGCGCATCCACGCCCTGCGCGCGGGCCTGGTCGCCAAGCTCGCCACACTGGGCGCACCGGAGTTCGACTTCATCCAGCGCCAGGCCGGCATGTTCTCGTACTCGGGCCTGACCAGGACCCAGGTGGACCGCCTGCGCGACGAGTTCGCGATTTACGCCGTCGGCACCGGCCGCATCTGCGTGGCCGCACTGAGCCAGCGCAACCTGGAATACGTGGCACAGGCCGTGGCCACCGTCAGCCGCATGTAAGCGCCGCGGTTGGGTGAAACGCACAAACCGGGAGCGCGCGAGCCTCCCGGTTTTTTGTGCTTGTTCGCCGCCCTTGCAGCCGCGCAGAGACGCTCAAACCGCCAGTGGTACCTGCCGGTAGCCCATGTTGTCGGCAACACATTCGCGCACGTTCGATCAGGTTTGCTGCAAAACGCGCATCAAGTGATCGAAATCTAACGGCGCAATGGCGACAATGGCGGACCACTTCCTACACAGGCTGCCCGCCCCCATGTCGCGTCCCTCGCTGACCCGCTTCCTGATCGAAGAGCAACACGCCGGCCGTATCGATGCGGAATTGCGCCAGCTGATCACCATCGTCTCGCGCGCCTGCAAGCGCATTTCCATCGCCGTGAGCAAGGGCGCCCTGGGCGGCGTGCTTGGCGATGCCGGCACCGGCAACGTGCAGGGCGAGGCGCAGAAGAAGCTCGACGTGCTGAGCAACGACATCCTGCTCGAAGCCAACGCCTGGGGTGGCCACCTGGCCGCATGCGCGTCCGAAGAGATGGATCACAGCCAGCCGGTGCCCGACCAGTACCCCAGCGGCGACTTCCTGCTGCTGTTCGACCCGCTCGATGGCAGCTCCAACATCGACGTCAACGTCTCGGTGGGCACCATCTTCTCGGTGCTGCGCGCCCCCGAGGGCACCGACAAGCCCGGCGACGAACACTTCCTGCAGCCGGGCACCAAGCAGGTCGCCGCCGGCTACTGCATCTACGGCCCCAGTACCATGCTGGTGCTCACGCTCGGCCACGGCACCCACGCCTTCACCCTGGAGCGCGAGGAAGGCAGCTTCCTGCTGACGCAAGCCAATATGCGCGTGCCAGAGGACACCGCCGAATACGCCATCAACATGTCCAACCAGCGCCACTGGGAACCGGCCATGCAGGCCTATGTGGGCGATCTGCTGGCCGGCAAGGACGGCAGCCGCGGCAAGGACTTCAACATGCGCTGGATCGCCAGCATGGTCGCCGACGTGCACCGCATCCTCACCCGCGGCGGCATCTTCATCTACCCCTGGGACAAGAAGGACGCATCCAAGCCCGGCAAGCTGCGCCTGATGTACGAAGCCAACCCGATGAGCATGCTGGTGGAACAGGCCGGCGGCGCGGCGACCACGGGGCGCGAGCGCATCCTGGATCTTCAACCGACGCAGCTGCATCAGCGCGTGCCGGTGTTCTTGGGATCGAAGAATGAGGTGGCTGAGGCGACGCGGTATCACCTGGATGCGGATAAGGCGCAGGGCTGAGGTTTTGGCTTAGCGACCAGCAATGCCGATTTACTCAAGACACCCGCCGAGTGCGGGTGTCTTTGCGTGTGGCGCAGGTCGATTGCCCAGCCAATGATTCATTGGAGCAGCGAACGCTGTGCCAACAGCCACATCGTGCAGTCAGTTGACTCACCACCGGGCAGCGGGGAGTATCGCCCTCGGGCCGGAGTGGGACGGTCTACGGGAAGTCGATCTCTACGCGCAATGCCTTGCAAGCAGTCGCCTGACTGCCCGCAGGGATCACATATCGATAAGGGAATTCTCATGAAAACCGCATGCGTTGCACTGGTGGCTGTCGTCATGTTGCAAGCCACACCCGCCTTCTCCGCATCAACCGCGCCATCGCCACTGGTCGGAACCTGGCTCCTGGATACCAGCAGCCTCCCGATGCCGGCAGCGGTACGACCCAAACGTGTCGTCCTGGAGTTCAAACAGGTTCCAGGCAACAAGTGGGCAACCAGCGCCGAGATCATCGAACACGACAACAAGACGCTGCAGGCGCAATCCACGCTGTTGCTGGACGGCACGCCGGGCAAGGCATCCGGCACCTACCTGGTCGATCGTGCCGCCGTCAAAATGCCCGAGCCGGGCGTGCTGGTCATGCAGTTGATGTATCAAGGCGTGCCGGCATCCACACGCACCTATACGGTCAGTGCCGATGGCAAGGTCATGACCGAGATCGAAGCGTACTTCAAGGACGGCAACCCGATGATGCGCACGGCGTATTTCAAGCGCGCGCAACGTCAAACCAAGTAAGCGACGTCGAGCCGCGCCGCATCACGGCGCGGCTCGACGCGTCTGTGGAGCAGCGGCGGCTTGAAGGCAAGGAGCCTGTATGCGACATCTTCTACCGATTGATATTCCAGCCACATTACGGCGCAACAAGCCAGTCGAGCAGTTCCTGGGAAGAAGTCCAGTCGACCCAACGTACATTCGCCATATCGAATTACGGCCGGCAAACGATTCGATCGAGGTGTGGATTCATGACGTCGAGGACATTGGCAGCGAAGACTTCTCGGATCTGTATGAATTCCCAAATTTCGAGCCGGATGGACCGGAAGCCCCTGCTGCCATTTCTCCGGACGCAGCCTCTGCCGTCACGTATGCCAGTACATTCCTGGCGGCCGATCCCGATCGCTGGACCAATCTCGGAATTGCTGAGTCCGACTACCTTGACTACATTCGGGCAGGCAGGCCTCCCGGTTGGCCGGTTGCCAGCTGACCCTCAATCTCAATGCCGACCAGGCAAGCGGTCGGGTTCGACAGCCAGAGATCAGCCTGAGCTGCCCGTGTCGTAACGTAAATCGTCTGGATACATAGTTGGGCAGACCAGAGCACCCATGACCGACATCAAGTTCACCGACGGCGAACGGGCGGCGATCACCCGCAAGATCCAGCTGTATTTCAGCGAGGAACTGAAACAACAGATCGGGCGGTTCGATGCGGAGTTTCTGCTCGATTTCTTTGCCGAAGAAGTGGGAGCTTATTTCTACAATCGCGGTGTCTACGATGCGCAGGCCATCGTTGCCAGCAAGCTGGATGACCTGGGTGAGGCGATTTACCTGCTGGAACGCCCTACCGATTTCAGAAAGTGAAGGTCTGGGTGCGTGCAAGTGATGCGGCTTGCCATGCAGGGCACGATTTTTCTACCGGTTAAGGCGCGCATTCACCCTACGCGCGTCATCCCGAGCACTCAAGCGAGCCGGACCGCAGATCAGCGAAGCTGCACCCCTGCAATCGGTGCAAGCACTTGGTTCAACGCCGTGCGTCACTTGACCACTTTCACGCCTCTACGCCACCCTCGGGGTTTGGCACGTGCGCAGCGTGCGCTTCAGTGGAGAACGCCACGTGGACCGTCGTACCTTCCTCACCTTGTCCGGCATCGGTGCAGCCGGGTTGCTGCTGCCGCATACGCGCCTGATCGCGGCCGAGCAATTGCTTACCCCGGTGGATGCGGCGCGCAACCGGCGCCTGTCCGATACCGCGTTGACCACCGCCAAGGCAGCCGGTGCCAGCTACTGCGATGTGCGCGTGGGCCGCTATTTGCGCCAGTTCGTGATCACCCGCGAGGCACAGGTGGAGAACGTGGTCAACGCCGAATCCAGCGGCGTGGGCGTGCGCGTGCTGGCCGATGGTGCGTGGGGCTTTGCGGCCACCAATACGCTCACCAGCGATGGCGTGGCCACCGCCACGCGGCAGGCAATGGCGATCGCCAAGGCCAATGCGCGGCTGGGCGGTGCTCCGGTGCAGCTGGCACCGGTAACCCCGGCCGGGCAGGTGAGCTGGAAGACCCCGATCAAGAAGAACGCGATGGCAGTACCGCTGGGCGACAAGGTCGCGCTGCTGATGGATGTCAACGCCGCAGCGCTCACTGCCGGTGCGACGTTCGTGGCCTCGCGCATGTTCGCGATCAACGAGCAGAAGTATTTCGCAAGCAGCGACGGCTCCTACATCGATCAGGACGTGCACCGGCTGTGGTTGCCGTTCACCGTCACGGCGGTGGACAAGGCCAGCGGCAAGTTCCGCACCCGCGACGGGCTGTCGTCGCCGATGGGCATGGGCTACGAATATCTCGATGGCGACGCCAGCCAGAAGCACCAGTTGCCTGGCGGACTCATCGGCTACGGCCATCGCTACGACGCGCGCGAAGATGCGATTGCTGCCGCCAGACAGGCGCGCGCCAAACTCACCGCACCCTCGGTGAAGGCCGGCAAATACGATCTGGTGATCGACCCGAGCAATCTGTTCCTCACCATCCACGAGTCGGTGGGCCACCCGCTCGAGCTCGATCGTGTGCTCGGCTACGAGGCCAACTACGCCGGCACCAGCTTCGCCACGCTGGACAAGCGCGATGCCGGTTTCCGCTGGGGCAGCGATGCGGTGACCTTCGTAGCCGACCGCACCCAGCCCGGCAGCCTGGGCGCGGTCGGCTACGACGATGAGGGCGTCAAGAGCAAGCAGTGGGAGCTGGTGAAAGACGGCATCCTGGTCGATTACCAATGCACGCGCGATCAGGCGCATCTGCTCGGCAAGACCGCCTCCGACGGCTGCAGCTATGCCGACTCCTGGTCCAGCGTGCAGTTCCAGCGCATGCCCAATGTGTCACTGGCCGCAGGCAAACAACCGCTTGGCGTTGCCGAGATGATCAAGAACGTGGAGCGCGGGTTGTATATCCACGGGCGCGGTTCGTATTCGATCGACCAGCAGCGCTACAACGCGCAGTTCGGCGGGCAGCTGTTCTACGAGATCGAGAACGGCCAGGTCACGCGGCTGGTGGAAGACGGTGCCTATCAAATCCGCACGCCGGAATTCTGGAATGCCTGCAGCGCAGTCTGCGATCAACGCGACTTCCGCCTGGGCGGCTCGTTCTTCGATGGCAAGGGCCAACCCAGCCAGGTGTCGGCGGTATCGCACGGGTCGTCCACGGCGCGCTTCGATGGTATCAACGTGATCAATACCGCGCGTTCGTTGGGCTGAGAGTGGCTAACAAACGTTGGTAGTTGCTTGCTGAAAGTCATGCGCACCGACCATCTCGACGGGTCCTTGCCCGCCCACCATCGCGGGACCTTACGCGACATGGATGCCGCGTAAGAGCCTACAGGGACGTACTTGCGGCGTGTCCCGCGATGGTGGGCGGGCAAGGGCCCTGCAGCGAAGTTGCAGCCCTATCGCTCTGCTGCTGAAGCGTCTACATCGTTCAATCAGCTCACAGCAACAAAGATATCGACTTATGTTGTTTAGATGCATTCAAACGCTGTAGGTCAAAAGCATGGTGAGTCGAGCTCGCGGGACACGCCGCAAGTACGTCCATATAAGCTCGGTGGCGGCATCCATGCCGCCACACGGTCCCACAATCGGCGAGGACACCGCACCAGAAGGTGAGTCGGGTACTTTGTTGAAAGCCTGCCTATTGATCTCGTTGCGTTGCGAAGCTGATCGGACACGCAGTCATCCAGACAGCGCATGTCATGCCTTGCTTGCAACCATGCACACCGACCATCTCCACTGGTCCTTGCCCGCCCACCGTCGCGGGACCTTACGCGGCATGGATGCCGCGTAAGAGCCTACATGGACGTACTTGCGGCGTGTCCCGCGATGGTGGGCGGGCAAGGGCCCTGCAGTGAAGTTGCAGCCCTATTGCTCTGCTGCTGAAGCGTCTACATTGTTCAATCAGCTCATAGCAACAAAGATATCGAGTTATGGTGACGTTTAGATACATTCAAACGCTGTAGGTCAAAAGCATGGTCAGTCGAGCGCGCGGTGCCCTCGCCGCTCGCGGGACACACCGCAAGTACGTCCATGCAGGCTGGGTGGCGGCATCCATGCCGCCACACGGTCCCACAATCGGCGAGGACACCGCACCAGAGAGTTTCTCGGTAGCTTTTTAAAGCCTGCAGGTTGATCGTCTTGGGTTGCGAAGATGATCCGACGCGGCGTTATTCAAACAGCACCCGTCACGTCTTGCTTGCAACCATGCACACCGACCATCTGGACTGGTCCTTGCCCGCCCACCCTCGCGGGACCTTACGCGGCATGGATGCCGCGTAAGAGCCTACAGGGACGTACTTGCGGCGTGTCCCGCGAGGGTGGGCGGGCAAGGGCCCTGCAGCCAAACCGCAAACGATCGCTTCATCTTTGGCCTCTCCGAGCCATATGAAGCAGGTACTGCGCACGATGGCGTGCGCTTCGCGCATTGCATGACCGCCAATAAGATAATGCACGCCTGTCATCGATCACATCGCGTGTCGACGCGATGGCGCAGCAAGCACACGCAACCAGCCCCGCTCGCCACATTTGCATGCAGGCAGCGTGTGCCGCTCGACTCATGCGAGCACAGCGATTGCCGCTGCACCCATGCCGAAAGTCATTTGACGCAGCGTTCATTGCCCGGCAAGAATCGGCGATACCGTGCAGATACCCATCTGTGCGTCACCAGACTACCTGCGCGCCGCGCGGGACTATTGGGGAGTTGCCCGTGCAACGACGTGATTTCCTGGCCCTGACCGGGCTGACCATGGGTGGGCTGATCGTGCCTGCCTACTTCGGCAAGGCCATTGCCGCCGAGCAGCTGTTGACGCAACTGGATGTGGGCCGCAAGAAGCGCCTGGCCGATGCCGGCCTCAACGCCGCCCGTCAGGCCGGCGCGAGCTATTGCGATGTGCGCATCGGCCGCTATCTGCGCCAGTTCGTGATCACCCGCGAGGACAAGGTGCAGAACGTGGTCAACACCGAATCCATCGGTGCGGGTATCCGCGTCCTCGTGGCCGGTGCCTGGGGCTTTGCCGCCACCAACGATCTCACCGAACAGGGCGTAGCCAAGGCGGCCGCGCAGGCCGCCGCGATCGCCAAGGCCAATGCCAAGGTGCAGGGCACCCCCGTGCAACTGGCGCCCACCCCCGGCGTGGGCGAGGTGCGCTGGAAGACCCCGATCAAGAAGAACGCGATGGAAGTGCCGATCAAGGACAAGGTGGACCTGCTGCTCGGCGTCAATGCCGCCGCCACCGCGGCCGGCGCCAACTTCGTCAACTCGATGCTGTTCGTGGTCAACGAGCAGAAGTACTTCGCCAGCACCGATGGCTCCTACATCGACCAGGACGTGCACCGCATCTGGGCACCGATGAGCGTGACTGCCATCGACAAGGCCAGCGGCAAGTTCCGCACCCGCGACGGACTCTCCGCACCGATGGGCCTGGGTTACGAATATCTCGATGGCGCGGCATCGGGCAAGTTCGTCTCGCCCAACGGCGTGGTCAATTACGGCCTGTCCTACGACATGAAGGAAGACGCGATTGCTGCGGCCAAGCAGGCGCAGGAAAAGCTCAAGGCGCCGTCGGTGAAACCGGGCAAGTACGACCTGGTGCTGGACCCCTCGCACACCTGGCTCACCATCCACGAATCGGTCGGCCACCCGCTGGAACTGGACCGCGTGCTCGGCTACGAAGCCAATTTCGCCGGCACCAGCTTCGCCACGCTCGACAAGCTCAAGGCCGGCTTCCAGTACGGCAGCGACAAGGTGCATATCCTGGCCGACAAGCTCCAGCCCGGCAGCCTGGGCGCGGTGGGCTACGACGATGAAGGCGTCAAGACCAAGCAGTGGGATCTGATCCGCGACGGCAAGCTGGTGGACTACCAGGCCATTCGCGATCAGGCGCACATCCTCGGCAAGACCGCCTCCGATGGCTGCTGCTACGCCGACTCGTGGTCGAGCGTGCAGTTCCAGCGCATGGCCAATGTCTCGCTGGCGGCCGGCAAGACGCCGCTGAGCGTGAGCGATTTGATCAAGAACGTGGAAAACGGCATCTACATCATCGGCGACGGCTCGTTTTCCATCGACCAGCAGCGCTACAACGCGCAGTTCGGCGGCCAGCTCTTTTACGAAATCAAGAACGGCGCGATCACCCGCATGCTCGAGGACGTGGCCTACCAGATCCGCACCCCGGAATTCTGGAACGCCTGCAGCGCGGTGGCCGATCAACGCGATTACCGCATGGGTGGCTCGTTCTTCGACGGCAAGGGCCAGCCCAGCCAGTCCTCGGCGGTCTCGCACGGCTCGTCCACCGCCCGTTTCGACGGCATCAACGTCATCAACACCGCCCGCTCGCTCGGCTGATCAGGAGAAACCCATATGAGCATCCTTACCGAAGCGCAGGCCAAGGCCATTCTGGACAAGGTCATCAAACTGTCCAAGGCCGATGAGTGCACCGCCACGCTCACCGGCGCGATCGACGGCAATATCCGTTTTGCGCTCAACAACGTGTCCACCAGCGGCATCGTCGACAACACCGATCTGCAGGTGCAGGTCGCATTCGGCAAGCGCGTGGGCATCGCCACCATCAACGAGTTCGACGACGCCGCGCTGGAGCGCGTGGTGCGGCGCGCCGAAGATCTGGCCCGGCTGGCCCCGGAAAACCCGGAATTCATGCCGGCGGTGGACAGGCAGACCTACAAGCCCAGCCCGACATTCAGCGACTCCACTGCGGCCATCGACCCGGCGTTTCGCGCGCAGGTGGCCGCCGATTCGATCGCGCCGTGCAAGGGCAAAGGGCTGATCGCGGCCGGCTTTCTCGAGGATGGCCAGAGCTTTACCGCATTTGCCAACAGCAAGGGCAATTTCGGCTACCAGCGTGGCGCCCGTTTCGACTACACCTGCACCGTGCGCACCGAAGACGGCCGCGGCTCGGGCTGGGTGGGGCGCAATCTGAAGGATGCCGCCGACTTCAAGGCCGAGCAGGACATCCGCATCGCGATGCGCAAGGCCAGCGATTCGGCCGAGGCCAAGGCGCTGGAACCGGGCAAGTACACGGTGATTCTGGAGCCGGCCGCCGCTGCGGGGCTGATCTCGTTCATGATGAATTTCTTCGACGCACGCCGCGCCGACGAAGGCCGCAGCTTCCTGTCCAAGAAGGGCGGCGGCAACAAGCTGGGCGAGCAGGTCTACGACCCGCGGGTGAACATCACCGCCGACCCATGGGATGCGCGTGCCGCAGTGCTGCCGTGGGACGAGGAAGGCCTGCCGCGCGAGAAGATGGCCATCGTGGAGAACGGCAAGATCGCCAACCTGCAGTATTCGCGGTTCTGGGCGCAGAAGAACAGCAAGCGCGCCGTCGGTGAGCCGGGCAACCTGCTGATGGCCGGTGGCGAGAAGAACATCGCCGAGCTGGTGCGCGGCACCGAGAAGGGCATCCTGGTCACGCGCACCTGGTACATCCGCATGGTCGACCCGCAGACCGTGCTGCTGACCGGGCTGACCCGCGACGGCACCTTCTACATCGAGAACGGGCAGATCAAGTACCCGGTGAAGAATTTCCGCTTCAACGAATCGCCGATCATCATGCTCAACAACATCGACGAGCTGGGCAGGCCGGTGCGCGTGGCCGGCGATGAATCCAGCTACGTGATGATGATTCCGCCGATGCGGCTGCGCGACTTTACGTTTACCTCGTTGTCGGATGCGGTGTGAGTCGGAGCCGGGAATCGGGATTCGGGATTCGGGAATGGGAGAGCAAGCGCCGCTCCTCCCAACCTGATTGTTTACAAGCGATTCCGGTTCCCTGTTTCCTCATGGCCCCGACATCACGTCGTCATTTCCTTGGATTGCTCCTCGGTAGCGTCGCTGCGTTGGCGTTGCCGCTGCGTGCGCGCGCAGCGGGCAACTACGATTTCTGGTTTACCCGACTGCGTTACGATTCGGGCGATTGGGATGTGGATGCGCGCATGCCGTCCAACCTGATCACCTCGCTGATCGACTACACCCAGCTGCGCGTGGACCCGCAGGAGCACGTGCTGGACCTGGCCGATCCGCGCATGCTGCAGGCACCGTTCTGCTACCTGTCCGGGCACAAGCTGGTGGAGTTCAATCCGGCCGAGCGGCGCAACTTCGAACGCTATGTGCGCAATGGCGGGTTCGTGTTCGTGGACGATTGCAATCACGATATCGACGGCCTGTTCGCGACCTCGTTCGAGGCGCAGATGGCAACGATCTTCGGCAAGAGCGCATTGCAGAAGCTGCCCAAAAACCATCGTCTCTACAGCGCATTCTTCAAGTTCCCCGACGGCCCGCCGGCCACCAGCTTCGAGCTCAATGGCTGGGGCGACGATCTGGTGCACGATTATCTCAGGGGCATCAGCATCGATGGCCGGCTCGGCGTGTTGTACAGCAACAAGGACTACGGCTGCGAATGGGATTACGACTGGCGCAACAAGCGGTTTCTGGCCGAAGACAACACCAAGTTCGCAGTGAACATCGTGATGTATGCATTGACCAACTGAAATCGATCCGCAGGAGCGCGCTTGCGCGCGATGAGGCTTTATCGGTAACGCCACATCGCGCGCCAGCGCGCTCCTACAGGAATCACGCGAGATTTTTTCCAGGCACGACACCACCGCCAACCGCCCGCCGTCGCATACGCAAGCCGCGCACGCCTTTGTAGGAGCGCGCTTGCGCGCGATGAAGATTGACCGGTAACGCATCGCGCGCAGGCGCGCTCCTACGCCAGCAGCCAGACAACGAGACATCCCCCATGACTTCCCCCAGCGACGACATCCTCACCGCACAGCTCTCCCAACTCGGCGCGCTGCGTGCGGCCCTGGCCCAGGCGGTGGTGGGCCAGGACGCGGTGGTGGAGCAACTGCTGATCGGCCTGCTGGCCGGCGGCCACTGCCTGCTGGAAGGCGCGCCCGGCCTGGGCAAGACGCTGCTGGTGCGCTCGCTGGGGCAGGCGCTGGAGCTGCAGTTCCGCCGCGTGCAGTTCACCCCCGACCTGATGCCCAGCGACATCCTCGGCACCGAGCTGCTGGAAGAGGAGCATGGCACCGGGCATCGGCAGTTCCGGTTCCAGCAGGGCCCGATCTTCACCAACCTGCTGCTGGCCGACGAGCTCAATCGCACCCCGCCCAAGACCCAGGCCGCGCTGCTGGAGGCGATGAGCGAGCGCACGGTGAGTTATGCCGGCACCACCTATGCGTTGCCGGCGCCGTTCTTCGTGCTGGCCACGCAGAACCCGATCGAACAGGCCGGCACCTATCCGTTGCCGGAAGCGCAGCTGGACCGCTTCCTGCTGCATGTGCGGGTGGATTACCCCAGCGAGCAGGAAGAGCGCGACATCCTCACCCAGACCACCGGCACCAGCAGTGCGCAGGTGCCCAGGGTGATGGATGCCGACAGCGTGCTGGCGCTGCAGCAACAGGTGCGGCACGTGCATGTGGGCGCGGACCTGCTGACCTGGATCAATCGCCTGGTGCGGGCCAGCCGCCCCGGCCCGCAGGCCAGCGAGGAGGTGCGCCAATGGATCAAATGGGGCGCCGGCCCGCGCGCCGGGCAATCGCTGGTGCTCGCGTCCAAGGCACGCGCATTGCTGCACGGCCGCTTTGCCGCCACGCGCGAGGATGTCATTGCGCTCGCAGCGCCAGTGATGCGCCACCGCCTGCTGCTGTCGTTTGCGGCCGAGGCCGAACAACGCAGCGCCGACGATGTGGTCGCAACGCTGCTGCGCGCCGTGCCGTTCCCGGCGTGAGGCGCGCAGCGGCGTGAGCGTGGACCTGCCGGCGTTGATTCCTGCCGAGCTGCGCAGCCGCCTGCGCGGTTTGCAGCTGCGCGCGCGCCACGCGCAGGGCGCGCACGGTATCGGCCAGCACGCCAGCCGCAACCGTGGTGCGGGGCTGGAATTTTCGCAATACCGCGCTTACGAACCCGGCGATTCCTTGCGCCAGATCGACTGGAAACTCTACGCGCGCTCGGACCGCTTCTTCGTGCGCGAAGCCGAGCGCGAAAGCCCGCTCACGCTGTGGTTGTTGCTCGATGCCACCGCCTCCGCTGGCCAGGCCGATCAGGCACGCCCTGCCTACACGCGCTTGCAGGCGATGGCGACCTTGGCCGCATGCGCTGCCGAAGTGGCGCTGCGCCAGGGCGATCAGGTCGGTTTGTTCGCCGTGCACGGCGATGGCCTGGTGGCGGTGCCGGCAGGCGGCGGTCCACGCCAACGCGACCGACTCTGGCTGGCCTTGCAGCGTCTGCGCGCCGGCGGGCGTTGGCCCGGCATGGATGCGCTGCGCCCGCTGTGGGAACGCATCGCCGCACATGCGCTGGTGCTGTCGATCGGCGATGGCTTCGATGAAGAATTGGTCGGCGCGCTGGAAAAACTTGCCGCCGCACGCCGCGAAGTGATCCAGCTGCAAGTGCTGACCTGCGACGAACGCGATTTCACTTTCAGCGGCGGGCACCGCTTCCGCGACCCGGAAACCGGCGAAGAATTGCTCGGCGATGGCGCCGCAATGCGCGCCGCATACGTGCAGCGTTTCGGCGATGCACAGCGCGCGCGGCAGGCCCGCTGGCAAGCGGCCGGCATTGCGCATGCGCTGCATTATCTGGATGCACCGCCCGACGCGGCATTGCGCCACTTGTTTGGGCAGGGTGCGCGGCGATGAGCCAATACACCTGCCTCAGCGAAGTACCGTCATTGCACCTCATCGCGCACGCCGCTGAGGTGGCGCGGCCGTGAACCTGCTCCTGCTCTTCCCCGCCGGCCTGGCCGCGTTGGCCGCACTGCTGCTGCCGCTGCTGATCCACCTGGCACGCCGCAGCGAACACCGGCCCACCGACTTCGCTGCGCTGCGCTGGCTGCGTGCGTTGCCGCGCCCACGGCATCGTGTGCGCTTCGACGAATGGCCGCTGCTGCTGGTGCGCTTGCTGTTGCTCGCGGCATTGGCATTGCTGCTGGCCGAGCCGGCCTTGCGCGACCATCAGGATGCGCGCCCGCGGATCGCGGTGAGTCCTGGCGTGGATGTGGCCGTGGCGCGCACGCTCAGCCACGCAGCGAACGCGCAGTGGGTGTGGTTGGCGCCGGGCTTCCCGCCGATCGATGCCGATGCGGCCAACACACACCCCGCGCCCGCCGGCACCACGCAAGCGGTCAGCAGCCTGCTGCGCGAGCTCGATGCCAGCCTGCCGCCGGACACCGCACTCAGCGTGATCGTGCCGAGCCACTGGGGGCCGCTGGATGCCCAGCGCCTGCAGCTGTCGCGCAACGTGCAATGGCAGGTGCTGCCCGGCCAATCGCCGCTCGCCCCTGCCGCAACTGTCGCACCGCTGCGGCTGCAGGCGATCGCCGACGCCCCCGCCGACCCGGCGCTGCGCTATCTGCGCGCCGTACACGCTGCCTGGGCAGTGCCCGGCGCGTTGCCAGTCAGCGCGCCCGACGCCGCAGTGCCGGCGCGCTGGGCACCCGGCACGGTGGTGGTCTGGCTATCGCACAGCGCACCGCCTGCGGCGGTCATCGCCTGGGTCGCGGCGGGCGGGCACCTGCTGCTCGCTGCGCAAACGCCGGTCCCGCGCGCACTCGCCGGCCCGCGGCAGGCACTGCTGCAAGACGCGCACGGCGCGCCGCTGATCGACGCCATCGCGTTAGGGCGCGGACGCATCTTGCGTTGGGCTGCGCCGCTACAGCCGCAACACCTGCCTGCGCTGCTGGATGCCGATTTCCCCACCCGCCTGCACGACGCCTTGCAATCCACGCCCGCGCCACAGCGTGCGCTGGCACAGACCCAACAACCACAGCGTGGCCCTGCGGCCATCCGCCTGACCACCGCACCGTGGCCGCTGGCGCCATGGCTGATCGGCCTGGCGCTGCTGCTGTTCGCGGCCGAACGCTGGCTGGCCACATCGCCACGCCGGAGCAACGCGGCATGAGCACGCCGACGCTGCACCACGCCTGGCAGGCCGCGCGACGGCGGCAGGCCGCAGGCGTGCTGCTGTTCGGGTTACCGCTGGCCGTCCTCCCGGCGGTGCTGGCCTGGCGTACCGGCGCGCATGTGGCGGTCGTGCCGTTGCTCATTGGGGGTGTGTTGGCACTGGCCGGCGTGGCGGCGCTGGCGGCACGCCGGCTGGACCAGACCTGGCTGATCCGCCGGCTGGACCGCGAAGCGGATCTGGAAGACAGCAGCGACCTGCTGTTCGCCTCGACCGCGCAGCTCGGCCCCTTGCAGGCCCTGCAACGGCAGCGCCTGGAACAGCGCCTGCGCAGCACCCCGCGCGATCTACGCCCGGCCTGGCCGTGGCGGCGTGCCTGGCCGTGGAGCCTGCTGGGCCTGATCGCCTGCATCGCGCTGCTGCTGTGGCCGCACCGCGCCACCCAGCCCGCGTCGAGCAACGACCGCGTCGCCGCCGCCCGTGCCAGCACCGGCGCTCCCACGCTGCGTCAGGCACAGCTACACAGCACCCCGCCCGCTTACACCGGCCTGCCGTCCGCACGCCTGCCTGGCCTGGATGCGCGCGTGCCAACCGGCACCCGGCTGGAGTGGCAGCTGCAGGTCAGCCCCGCCCCGCGCAGCGTGGCACTGCGGCTCACCGACGGCCGCCTCATCGCGCTGGCCCGGCAAGGCAGCAGCGATCAGTGGCAAGGCCGGTGGATCGCCGAGCGCGCCAGCCTGTATCGCATCCTCATCGACGGCGCGCCTGCCGACCGCCAGCTGCATCGGCTCGACGTGCTGCCGGATCGCCCGCCGCAGGTGCGCGTGCTCGCGCCCGAACAGAGCCTGGTGCTGTGGACGCCCACCAATGCCGGCTGGACGCTGCGCTTCGAAGCCAGCGACGACTACGCGGTGGCGGCCACCGCCGAGCTGCGCCTGACCCTGGCCCAGGGCAGCGGCGAGAACATCACCTTCACCACCCAGCGCCGCACCCTCACCGGCAGCGGCCCGACCAGGCAACGCAGCTTTTCCACCACGCTGCAGCCGCGGGCCCTGGGCATGGCGGCCGGCGACGACCTGATCGCCCAATTGATCGTCCACGACACCCGCCAACCCGCCGCGCAGGAAGGCCGCAGCGCCAGCGTGATCCTGCGCTGGCCGCCGCCCGAACAGACCATGGCCGCCGGCCTGGAGGCCAGCGTCAAACAGACCTTGCCGGCCTACTTCCGCAGCCAGCGCCAGATCATCATCGACGCCGAGGCGCTGCTGAAGGAAAAGCCGCGCCTGGATGCGGCCACCTACCTCAAGCGCGCCGACGCCATCGGCGTGGACCAGCGCCTGTTGCGGCTGCGCTACGGCCAGTTCCTCGGCGAAGAGAGCGAAGGCGCACCCAAGGGCCCACCCACTGCCGACGCCCCGCCCACCAGCGACGCCCCGGCCGACGATCTGCCCACCGCCGACATGCCCACTGCGGATGCACCGGCAACGCCTTCGGCAGCTGCGCACGCGCCCGCCCAGGACGAACACGGGCACGACGCGCACGAGCACGAGCACGACGCCGCATCCGAACCCGGCGCCGCCGCGCTGGATGACCACGACCATGACCACGGCAACAGCAACGGCCGGCCCGAGCGCAGCAGCTTCGGCCAGGCGCAGGATGTGCTCTCCGAATTCGGGCATACCCACGACCACGCCGAAGCCGCCACCCTGCTCGACCCGCAAACGCGCACCCTGCTGCGCGCCGCGCTGGACCAGATGTGGCAGTCCGAGGGCGCGCTGCGTCAGGGCCACCCAGAGCATGCGCTGCCTTATGCCAACAAGGCGCTGGGCTTCATCAAGCAGGTACAACAGGCCGAGCGCATCTACCTGGCGCGGGTCGGCACCCAGCTGCCGCCGATCGACCCAAGCCGGCGCCTGAGCGGCGACCGCGCCGGCCTGGGCGACGACCGTGCCGCCGGCCTGGACACCCGCCCGGATCCCGACCCGTCCGCGCTGCAGCTGTGGGATGCGCTGGGCGAACAGGCGCCGGTGCCCGACGCCACCCTGGCCCGCTACGCGCAGTGGCTGCAGACCCGACAGGACCGCCTGCAGGATCCGCTGAGCCTGGCCGCCGCGGTGGAAACCCTGCGCGCCGAACCCGACTGCGCTGCCTGTCGTACGCAGCTACGCGCCCAGGTCTGGCGCACGCTCGTCGCCCCGCCTGCGCCGGTCCACCGACGCGCCACTCCGGACGCGCGCGGCCAACGCTATCTGGACGCACTGCGCCAGGAGCCACAACCATGATGCTGCCACCGCTCGTGCTGAAGGTCCGCAGCAGATTCCGCCTGCTGCACGCGCGCGCGGCAACCTGGCGCGTGGGGCCAAGGCTAGCTGGACGCACGCGCGCGGAGCCGCAACCATGACGCTCTCGCTGCCCTGGCTGGTCGGCATTGGCTTGCTGCTGCTGGTGATGGTGAGCTGGTGGCGGCTGCTGCGCGCGCACGCGCGGCAGCCACGTTCGCGCGCCCGGCTATGGCTGTTGCTCACCGCCCAACCGCTGCTCGCCGGCCTGCTGTACCCGGTGCTGCTGCCACCGCCGCGTGCAGGCAGCAGCAGCGAACTGCATGTCGCCACCGCGGAGACCAAGGCAGCTCAGATCGACCCGGAGACCACGCACTGGATCGCCTTGCCCGAAGCGCCCGCGCTGGCAGGCGTGACACGCGTGCCGGACCTGGCCACCGCCCTGCGTCGCGCTCCCGGCACCACTGCGTTGATCGTGCATGGCACCGGCCTGCCCGCGCGCGACCGTGACGCCCCCGGCATACCGCTGCGACTGGCGCTTGGCCCGGCACCGCAGGGCCTGGTGGCTGTCTCGACGCCGCCGCCGGTGGCCCCAGGCGAAGCCATCGCGATCAACGCGCGCATCCAGGACATCCCGGCTGCGCGAATAGACCTGCTCGATCCGGCCGGCCAGGTGGTCGACACCGCCGTAGCCGACGCAGCCGGCCAGGTGCATCTGCGTGGCCTGGCGCGCGCAGCAGGGCAGGTGGTGTTCGCGCTGCGCCTGCGCGATGCCAAGGGCGCCGAACGCAGCCGCGTGCCGGTGCCGGTGCTAGTGGCAGCAGTGCCGTCCACCCGCGTGCTGTTGCTGGCCGGCGCACCGCAGCCGGACCTGAAATATCTGCGCCGCTGGGCCAGCGATGCCGGGCTGGACGTGCGCAGCCAGATCGCGGTCGGCCCCGGCATGCAACTGGGCGAGGGCGCCGCGCTGGACGCCGCCAGCCTGGACAAGCTCGACCTGCTGGTCATCGACCAACGCCGCCTGGTCACGCTAGGCAACGCGCAACGCCAAACCGTGCGCGCCGCGATCGACCGCGGCCTGGGCGTGCTAGTCCGCACCGACGGACCACTGGATGCCGGCACCCGCTCAGCGCTCAACGCGCTCGGCTTTGCGACAACCGGCGGCACCACCAGCACCGCCATCGCCGCCCCGCTTTCGCTGTCGTCGACCGCTGCCTCCACCGATCCAGCCGCAGCGCCTGGCGACGCCGCACTCCCGCCGCTGCAACGCCGCGATCTGCAACCGCAAGATGCCGAGGCAGTGATCGCAGCACGCGCCGACGACGGCAGCGCGCTGGGCTGGTGGCACGCACAAGGCCGGGGCCGCATCGGCATCGCCCTGATCGAAGACAGCTTCGCGTTGGTATTGGCCGGCCGCAGCGACCTGCATGCCGCGCTGTGGGCGCAGCTGTTCGGCGCCATCGCCCGCGCGGGCGGCACCCAACCCGCGCCGATGCAAGAAGGCTGGTCGCAACAACGCATGACACTGTGCGGTCTCGCTGCAGACGCGCATGTCACCGGCCCCACCGGTCCAGCCCAACCGCTGCTGATAGACCCCAACAGCGGCACCCAAGCCTGCGCCGGCTACTGGCCCACAACCGCAGGCTGGCATCGCCTGCAAACCGGCAACGACCAACGCTGGCTCTACGTTCGCGCGCCCAGCGACGCCCCCGCTTTACACACCCAACAGACCCGCGACGCCACCCTTGCGATGGCCGCCACAGCCACCCACACAAACGCGACCCTCACCACGCCAGCAGCCCAACCCGGCACCCGCTGGCTACTGGCCTGGCTCACGCTGGCCACAGCCCTGTGGTGGCTGGAACGACGCAGGCGCTGAGTTGCTGCCGCGCCAACCTGCATCAGCGCATGGGTGCGATGCTGCTCTTTAACGACTCGAAATTTTGAGTGTCCTGTTGTGGTTGTACCAAGCGGATGGACCAGGTGTAGAGCGGCTGATCTGCGGTTTGGCTGCAGGGTCCTTGCCCTCCCACCATCGCGGGACACGCCGCAAGTACGTCCATGTAGGCTCTTACGCGGCATCCATGCCGCGTAAGGTCCCGCGACGGTGGGAGGGCAAGGACCAGTCGGGAATGTCGGTGTGCATGCTTTTCAAAAAAGCAATCGACTTACGCTCGCCGCCACACCCGACATACATTATTTGCCGGCAACGCCACATCGTCGATCAACTGCAATCCAACCGAAGCCGCCAGCGCATCCACTGCCTCTGCATCGCGAATCCCCGAGGCCGCATCGCGCTCGCGCAACATCGCATCGAATGCGCGATTGCTGTCGCTGGTGAAGTGTCCATCGCGGTTGAACGGCCCGTAGACCACCAGCACCGCCTGCGGCGCCATCACCGCAGGCAATCCCACGAACAACGCCTGCACTTGCGGCCAGCCCATGATGTGCAAGGTATTGGCGCTATACACCGCATCAAAACCGGCCACCTCTCCCGCTTGCACGATCGGTAACGGCGGTGCCGGTGCCAGACCCGGCGTCGGCGTCAGCACCGCCTGCAACGGAATCGGTGGCGGCGTATTTGGCAATGCAGCCTCGTCCAGCCACTGCGTCATGCCCGGCAGATGATCGGGATGATCGCTCGCCTGCCAACGCAGCCACGGCATCGCCGCCGCAAAATGCACTGCGTGCTGCCCGGTGCCTGCACCGATCTCCAAGACATGGCCACGGTCGGCAAAGTGCCGCTGCAATACCGCAAGGATCGGGTCACGGTTGCGTGCGGAAGCCGGCGAAAAAGGTTTGCTCATGGACGAGGTCCGACATAGGCGAAAGTGATTGTGACGTGTCGCAGTGGCATCGTGCATCCAACGCTCTGCTGGCAAGCGATCACCTCGCAGATCAGCGGGAATGACCGACGGATCAACGCAAGACCTGGAGCGGCCGACAAAATTCGTACGCCCACCGCCAGGTGGACGCAGCCGGCGCTGTATTTCCCATCAGCACACAGCCAAGTGAGCAGGTGCGATGCGCTCACCGCTTGCGGGACCGTGTGGCGGCATGGATGCCGCCACCGAGCCTACATGGACGTACTTGCGGCGTGTCCCGCAAGCGGTGAGCGCATCGCGCCCTCGACCAACGCCAACCAACGCGGCTTTGAAACATCCAAACAACGCTAAAGCTCGAGCTCTCGGTCGCCTTGAGAAGTAATCGAACAGTGCGGATGCGTCTGGTGTAGAGCGGCTGATCTGCGGCGTGGTTGCAGGGCCCTTGCCCGCCCACCATCGCGGGACACGCCGCAAGTACGTCCCTGTAGGCTCTTACGCGGCATCCATGCCGCGTAAGGTCCCGCGACGGTGGGCGGGCAAGGACCAGTGGAGATGGTCGGTGTGCGTGGTTGCGAGCAATGCGTTTTGCGCGGCCGGCCGGTGAGATACGGTCTTAATCTCAACGCGGTGCAGGCAATGCGTCATACGCGCGCCGCACGGCCTCTTCTCCAAAGCGCCGCTCCAACCGGCGCACGATGAAATGCCCGCGTGCCATCGCCTGGAAGTGGCGCATGAACACGGTATTGAGCGTTGCGCCACTCACTGCACCCACCAGCGGCACGGCCTGCACCGCGAGTTTTTCGCCCACGTTGACCGAGAACTTGGCCGCAACGCGCGACACCAACGACACCAGCGCGGGTGCGCCCTTGCTTGCGAAACCATGTGCGGCCACGTAATGCGCGGCGGCGCTGAGTTGCTGCGCCATGGCCGCGCGTACGGCGAAATAGCCGGATTCGGCGCCATCGTCGCTGACGCTGCGTCCGCCATGTGCCAGCACTTCCAGACAGGCCAGCGCCGTTTCCGGATCGTGCAGCGATTCGCCTTCCGAGCGCGCGATATCGGCGATGGAGCGCAGCATCACCGTGGTGGTCACCGGCAGCTCCACGAGCAGACCAGGCAACCCGAAAAATCCGCCTGCACCGCCGGCAACGGCCACCGCCATGGTGTGCCGTGTGGTGGATGCGGGCTGCTGCGTATCGGCCTGGCCGCGCAAGCTGAGCAATGCCGATTTCATTGCCACCTGCAATGCGCGGCGGGTAACCCCATCGATGCTGCGGGTCAGCATTTTCGGTAGCCGCCTGGTGATCAGACTCTCGATCGGCGCGCCCAGTGCATTGGCCAGTTGCGCAGCTACGCCAGGGTTTTCCAACAGCGCGTGGGCGGTGGCCAGATCGCGTTGTGCAGCAACGTCCATCACCGGTATCGGAAGCGTCGTCATGCCAGGTCTTCGTCGTTAGGGGCCTGCGCCGATGGTACCCAGCGCCATGTGAGCGTTGGACGAGCGAACTGTGCAGTCCCAAGACAATCCTGCAGTTGGTTGGCAAAATGCGCGATCATCGGGATCTACGCTGCGAATGCCCACCAGATGAATCGTGAGATCCGCCACAGCATCGTCATTGCCGCCGCGCCGGAAGTGGTGTCCGCTGCGCTGTCCGAGCCGAGGCAGCTGGCCCGTTGGTGGACGCGCGAGGTGAGTCTGGGCAACGGCAGGGTGCGTCTGGAGTGGAGCCGTCAGGGCTGGCGCGTGGAACTGAGCATCGACGACGGGGCCGACCATCGTCTGGTGTGCTGGCGTTGCCACGATTCCAACATGCTCGATTCGGATGCATGGAAAGGCACGGTGATGCGCTTCGAGCTGCATTCCACCAGCCAGGGCACGCAGCTGGAATTTGTCCAGTCCGGTTATCGCGAATCGCCGTGCAAGGAGGCCTGCGCGCGCGGCTGGCGCTTCTTCCTGGGCAGCAGCCTCAAACGCTATGTGGAAACCGGCGAAGGCATGCCCTCGGCCGACATGCTTGCGCCTAACACGCATTGAAAACGAACGTGCGGTGAGAGCAGATGCAGGCTCGGCGCATCTGCCCGCATTGCCGAGCCCGCTTACGCCGTGCGCGGCTCGCCCATCGAGGGCGCGGTGCGCAGTGGCAGCTGCGCATCCACCGTCACCGGGCTATCGGCCTGCAACAGCGCGCGTGCTTCGGCATCGGTGGCCACGGCCGGCGGTGAGCCACGCAACGGCAAGCCGGCGGTTTCGCGCACGAACAGCATGGTCACCAACCCGATCGCGGCTGCGCCCATCAGGTAGTACGCCGGCACCAGCGGGTCGCCGGTGCGCTCCACCAGCCAGGCAGTGACCAACGGCGTGGTGCCGCCGAACAACGACACCGAGACGTTGAAGCCGATCGACAGCGCGCTGTAGCGCACCGGTGTGTAGAACAGCGCCGGCAAGGTGGAGGGCATCGAACTGGTGAAGCACACCAGCGCCAGGCCAAGCAGCATCAGCCCGGTGAAGATCAGCCCGTCATGGCCGCTGCCGACCAGCATCAGGCACGGGATCGCCAACACGAACAAGGCAATGCAGGCACCGATGATCATCGGGCGGCGGCCCAGCTTGTCGCTGAATAGCCCGCCGACGATATTGAGCGGCATCATCACCAGCATCACCAGGATGATCAGCAACAGGCCCTTGCTCTCGGCATAGCCCATGGTGACGCTGAGGTAGCTGGGCATGTAGGTCAGCAGCATGTAGTCGGTGACGTTGAACACCAGCACCAGCCCAACGCACTTGAGCAACTGCGGCCAATGCAGGCGCAGCAGCGTCAGCAGGCCCTGCCCTGCGGTTTGCCGTTCGCGTTGTTCCGATTGCGCGGTATAGGCGCGAAACGCCGGGGTTTCTTCCAGTTTCATGCGCATGTACAGGCCCAGCAAACCCAACGGGCCGGCGACCAGAAACGGGATGCGCCAGCCCCACTCGAGCATCTGTGTCTGGCTCAAGGCCATGTGCAATGCGGTCACCGTGGCGGCACCGGCGATGTAACCGCCCAGCGTGCCGAATTCCAGCCAGCTGCCCATCAGGCCGCGATTGCGGTCGGTGGCGTACTCGGCGATGAAGGTCGCTGCCCCGCCGTATTCGCCGCCGGTGGAAAAGCCTTGCAGCAGCCGCGCCAACAGCAGCAACACCGGCGCCCACACGCCGATGGTCGCATGGGACGGAATCAAGCCGATGCTGAAGGTGCCAAGCGCCATCAAAATCATGGTGGCCGCCAGCACCTTCTGCCGTCCATAGCGGTCGCCGAGCGGTCCGAACACCAGCCCGCCGATCGGCCGCACCAGAAATGCGACGGTGAACGTGGCAAAGGTCGCAATCAACTGCGCGGTGGGATTGCTCGCGGGGAAGAACACCTGCCCCAGCGTCACCGCCAGATAGCCGTACACGCCGAAGTCGAACCACTCCATCGCATTGCCCAGTGCGGCTGCGCCCACGGCCTTGCGCAGCATCGGGCGGTCGACCACGGTGACGTCGTCCAGTTGCAGTTGGCGGCGGCGCTTGAACCAACCGAAGTGCGAGGCAATCGCGCGCGTGTCGTGCATATGTTTGGTCTCCATGTGCGGCCATCGCTGCCCACTCGCCCTGGCAACGCACAGGACACAGCACACCGCGCGCGCATGGCAAACGCACATGCAGGGGATGACACCGGAGGCATTCCCGGACGGCCGCGAACACTCAGCGACGCTGCGGGACAGACGACCAAGGGGTGGGCAAGTGCCCAGGGTCTTGATCAGACGCACATGTTACTACAGCGTGCAGATCGCTGCAGGCGCGAGGGCGCAGCTTTGCCAAAACGCCCTGTTTTCAAGGCGTTTCAGCGCATACAGCAACTGCCGCGCCCACCTTGCGGTGAGCGCAGTAGTTTTGTCAGCCGCTCTAAATCGCAGGCTCACCCAGCACTGCCAACAACGGCTGCAGATCCTCGCGCGTCTGCGGGCGCACCGCGCGCGCGACTTCTTGGCCATCGCGCAGCAGGATGAGGGTTGGCCATAACTTCACGCGGAAAGAGCGGCCAAGCGGCCGCCCTTTTCCATCTTCGAACTTGCGGTAATTCACTGCCTCGAAACCACCCAGCAGTTTTTGCAACAGCGGCTGGGCGGCCATGCAGTGACCGCACCAATCGGTGCCGAACTCCAGCACCTGCAGTCCGGCCTGTGCATCCACCTCGCTGCGCTCGGGTGCCTGCGTGGCGTACTCGCGAACAAACCCCATTGCGCATGTACCTCGCGGTCAGGACAGTGCGCGCTGGATGTCTTCCAGCGGCAGATTGGTGAGGTCCTTGGCCAGATCACCCACCAGGCGCTGCTGTGTTTCCTTGTGCAGCAGGGGGCGTACGCGGCCCAGCGTGGTCGGGTCGGCCACCAGGACCAGATGCGTGTATTCGTGTTTCAGCGCGCCATCGTTCAAGGCATGCGACAACTGCTTGGCGAAGGTCATTTCGTCCAGATCCGCGTTGCTCAGATCCTGCGGCGCCTTGCCGGCCGGGCCGTCGTCATCGACGTTCTGCACATCGGTGCGCGCGTGCTGACGCAGCACCACCTTGGCTTCGTTGCCGGTGTTGGTGAACCAACGTGCTTCGCCACCATCGGCCACAACCACCAGCGCACCCTGAGGAATTTGCAGACTCATCCGACTCTCCTGATCAATGTCGGCACTGCAAGTGCAGCGCCGGTCCGTCTCAACCTAGGCGAGCAGATGTAAGCGCGGTGCCTAGCCGATGTCAGCGTGGCGTTAGCGCGGCGCGGCCAATGCCGGTGGTGGCAGGCCCAGATGCTTGCTGAAGAAGCGTGCAGTGACCCGCAGCGCCTGCTGGCTTTCCGGCAGTGTCTCGGTGAGGTGGAAACCGTGGCCCAGCCCGTCCCAGACGTGCAAGTCCGATTCGCGCCCCAGATCCACCAGGCGCGCATGCGTATAGGCCGTGGCGCTCAGCTCGGCCGCACGCGTGGCGGTGAGAAACAGGGTCGGCGGAAACTGGCGCAGCACCGCATCGGAGAACACCGGCGACACCAGCGGGTCATGGAAGTCCACGTTTTCGCCGTAATACAGGTCTTCCATGATCGGCAGCGCCCCGGCCTTGTCCGGCAGCAAGGCATCGTTCACTGCGGCGACCACCACACGCGAATCGCCGCGATAGCGCGCATCGCCAGCGGCGCAGAACATGCCTGCCGCCGCCGGCATCGGCAGGCGCTCCTTGGCAAACCATGCCAGCGACTCGCCGGTGAGCACACCGCCGGCCGAGCAGCCGAAGATGCCGATGCGCTCCGGTGCGTAGGTCTTGAGCGCGGCGCGATACACCGCCGCTACATCTTCGCTGGCGGCAGGGAAGCGATGCTCCGGGCCCATCCGGTAGTCCACCGCGACCACGCTCATGCCGGTCATCGCCGCGATCGGGATGGCTTCCATCAGGCCGAACGAGGCAGCGCTGCCCATCACGAATCCGCCGCCATGCAGCTCGATCAGCAAACGCTTTGCCTGTTCGGGTGTGCGCGTGCGTGGCTCCACCCGCAACACCGGCACGCCGTTCCAGGTCTCGGGGGTGATCTCCACCGCGTAGCGTGTGCGCAGCTGCGCGATCACGCCTTCGGCCCAGCGCTCGGTGTCGGCGCGGATGCTCGGCAATTGGGTCAGCAACGTGGCGTTGTCGGCCTTGGCCAGCGGATCGACGCGCGCGACTTCTGCAACTACATGCGCGCGTGCCGCCGGGCTCAGATACTCGGAGACCGGCAGCGCGAATGCACTCACATGCCGGATGCCGTCCTGTGCGGTTGCGGCAGCGGGTTGTGCCGTCTCTGCCGCGGCAGCGTATGCAGTGCCTACGCTGCCGATCAGCAGCAAGACAACCGTTCGTGTCCACCAATGGTGTGCCATGCGTTGCCCTCCCAGGCAGTCAGCCGGCGAGGATAACGCCAGACAGCTGCGATGACCTGCCGTGCTCAGCCTGTAGAGGCCGGCAGGCCTTGCGCGTGCAGATGCTGCAATGCCTGCACCGTGGAGGTAGTCAGTGGCGATGGCAGTGCGTCCAGCGCGAACCAGCCGATAGCGAGGATTGCCTCGGGCTCGCGCCGCACGGCGTGTTCGCTGCCTTGGATAGCGGCCAGATACACCGGCGCGACCCAATGCTCCGGTGGTGTCAGATCCGGCTCGAAGTAGCTGACGATGCACAGCACGCGTTGCAGCTGCACATGCAGGCCGGTTTCTTCGAGCACTTCGCGCACCACGGCGTTTTCGACGGTTTCCATCCAGTCCACCTTGCCACCTGGCAGGCCCCAATGGCCCTGCTCGGGCGCACGCCCGCGTTGCACCAACAGCAGATGGCCATCGGCACGGCGGATGAAGGCGCCACATCCAACGCGTGGACGCAAATCAGGGGTGGTGGTCATCGGCATCTCGCACACACAGGGCCGCATAGTGTCCCAGATGCGATCGATGCGGTCATTGCGCCATGCGCGTTTTGAGCTCGTGTATTGGCTGCTGCCGATGCCTCGCACATGGCGGGCGACGTGGGTTCGATGCAATGAAGACAAACGCTGTGAATAAAAAGCTGATCGCCGCTGCGATAACACCGCCTTAGCACCGCATTGGCGAGGATGGTGGCATTCCGCGCCCTTACGGCGCGCAGTGTGTGGAGTGGTGGATGTCTCGTATCGTGTTGATTGGCGGCCATGGCAAGGTCGCGCGTTTGCTTGCCCCGCTATTGGTGCGCGCCGGGCATCAGGTGACTGCGTTGTTCCGCAATCCCGAGCACACCGACGATGTGGTTGCCGATGGCGCCACACCGTTGCTGTTCGACATCGAACACGCCGATACCGATGCGATTGCTGCAGCGTTCTCCGCCCACGATGCGGTGGTGTGGTCGGCCGGCGCCGGTGGTGGCGATGCGGCGCGCACCTATGCGGTGGACCGCGATGCGGCAATCCGTTCGATGCATGCCGCCGAACAGGCGCGCGTGCGCCGCTACGTGATGGTGTCCTACCTCGGTGCCGGGCTGGAACATGGCATCGGGCCGGACGATGGCTTCTTCGCCTACGCGCAGGCCAAGGCCGCCGCCGACGCACATCTGCGCGATACCACGCTGGACTGGACCGTGCTGGGCCCGGGACGACTGACCCAGGAGGCGCCAACCGGCCGCATCACCCGCGACCCGGGCGGCGATGCCGACGGCGGCGTCTCGCGCGGCAACGTGGCGCAGGTGATCGCAGCGGCATTGGCAACGCCGGCCACCATCGGCAAGACCGTCGGCTTCATCGACGGGCAGACGCCGATCCAGCAGGCGTTGGCGCAGCTGGAATGAACGCCAGACCTATCGCAACACGCCACAGGCGCTTGATCCGGGCCGACCTAACGTTTTCCTAAACCAGGGCTGGGCATAGTCGCGAGCGCATCCCACTGTGGAGACCGCTTATGTCTGCGTCCGTCGCCCCGCGCCGTGCCGGCATTCTGCCGCCGTATTTGCTGGACCATGTGGCGCAGGCGGCGCCCGAGCATGCACGCCACTGCGCGCAACTGTCCCGCCACATCACCGCGTTCCTGCGGCAGCAGCGTGCGCGGGGCCTGCTCGCACGCGCAGAGGCGCTCGCTGCGGATGCCGCACCGGCCACGCACGCGGTGCGGCGGCGTATTTACGATGCGCAACACGGCACCGCATTACCCGGCACCCTGGTGCGCGACGAAGGCGCTGCAGCCACCGACGATGTGGCGGTGACCGAAGCGTATGACTATCTCGGTGCCACACATGATTTCTTCCAGACGGTGTACGGGCGCAACTCGATCGATGGCGCGGGCATGCCGTTGATCGGCAGCGTGCATTACGAGCGCGGCTACGACAACGCATTCTGGGATGGCGAGCAGATGGTGTTCGGCGATGGCGACGGTGAGGTCTTCAATCGCTTCACCATTGCCATCGATGTGGTCGGCCATGAGCTCACGCATGGCGTCACCGAGCGCAGCGCCAACCTGATTTACCAGGGGCAGTCGGGTGCATTGAACGAATCGGTCTCGGATGTGTTCGGGGTGCTGATCAAGCAATACACATTGCGCCAGAGCGCAAGCGAGGCCGACTGGATCATCGGCGCAGGCTTGTTGATGCCCGGCATCAACGGTGTGGGCCTGCGCTCGATGCAGGCGCCCGGCACCGCGTACGATGACCCTGCACTGGGCAAAGATCCGCAACCGGCCACCATGGCCGGCTACGTCAACACGCAAGAGGACGATGGCGGCGTGCATTACAACTCCGGCATTCCCAATCACGCGTTCTATCGCGCTGCGGTGGCGATCGGCGGCGCGGCGTGGGAGACAACCGGCCGCATCTGGTACCGCACGCTCACCGGTGGCGAACTGGCTGCGGGTGCGGACTTCGCCACCTTTGCCGCGCGCACTGTCAGCGTCGCCAACGCCGATTACGGCGCCACCAGTGTGGAGACACTCGCCGTGCAACAGGCCTGGCGCGACGTGGGCGTGCTGGCATGAGCCCACAGTTGCCGCCGGTGGATCTGGGCGTGACCCTGCGGCTCGCACGCGAGGGCGGCGTGGCCGCGTTCCCGGCCATGCGCCGCGAGCGGCAACTGGTGATGGATGAACTGGACGATGCGCAGCGCCTGCACCTGCGCACGTTGCTGGACCAATGCCTGGTGCATGCACTGCCGCGCCCGCAGGCCGGTGGCGGCGACCGACGCTATTTCAGCATCGCCTGGGACGGTGCCAGCGAGCCGTTGCGCATTCCCGAAGAGCACGCCCCGGCCGAGATCGTGCGGCTGTGGAAACAGGGCACGCTGTAGCGCGGCCGTGCCGCAGTGACGGTGCCCGCTAACCAGCGCGCGTGCCCATCACCACACACAAGCGAAGACACCGCGCAGTGCGCGGTGTCTGTCGTGAAAGATGGTCCAACTGCGGATGCCTGCACCCTTTAAGCTGCCTAGATGCTCTAGGGCTGCACAGCTGGTGACGCATAGTGGTCTCCGCTGCGTTAGCGTGATGTGCAGCGCAGCGGTCAATCTGAAGACACGCCACGCACTGCTGCACTGCGGCAGCTCCTCGCGCCCGCATTGCCGCCGCGACCGGCTTCGCGGATAGTCGCAGCACTGCTCAGACAAATTCCCATGACGCCCGTGATTGTGTTGCTGCTTGCTGCCGGACTCCTTGCCGGCTTGGTACTCGCCGGTGTCATCGCCTGGCTGCTGCTGCGCCATCGTGCCCAAACGATCAGCGCAGCTGCCGCGCCCGGCACGGCTATCGCACCCACTCCGCACGCCGCGCCAGCGGTCACGCCGGAACTGGCGCCTGTGCGCGAGCAGGCGCCAGCGCACACGCAGGCGCACACCGCTCCTGCACCGCAGCCATTGCCGTCCGGGCCGCCACCGATGCGCCCGTTGCTGCGGCGCATGTATGCCGCGGTGATGTCCACCCCGTCGCTGGCCGATGGCAGCCTGCCGGTCGATCCTGCACAGGCCGATGTGCTGGCGGCGGTGGCCAGCGCGCTCGACCACGTCGACCTGCGGCCGCAGCTATTGCCGCGCCGCCCGCAGCTGTTGCCGCAGCTGATGCGTGCGGTCAACGACCCGGATGCCTCCGGCCGCGGCATCGCCGCGATCATCGCGCAGGACCCGGCGCTGGCCGCCAACCTGTTGCGCATCGCCAACAGCGCGCTGTATCGCCCGCAAGGCGGCCCGCTGGAAAGCCTGGAACGGGCGGTGGTGCATATCGGTACCGAGGGTGTGCGCCAGATCGTCGCCGCAGCGGTCATGCAGCCGGTGCTGAGCCTGGATGGCGGCCTGTATTCGCGCCTGCCGGCCGCAGTGTGGGATTACGCCCTGCGCACCGCCACCGCCGCGGCCGCCTACATGCGCGAGCGCGGCGGCGACACCTTGTCGGCGCAACTGGCCGGGCTGCTGCAAGGCCTGGGCGCGGTGGTGATCCTGCGCGTGTTGCGCGACACCTACGCCGAACGCCCGTCGCTGCCCTACAGCCTGGAAGTGGCCGCCGCCCTGGTCGAACGCCACACCGCCACGGTCGCCAAGACCATCGCCGCCGCCTGGGAGCTGCCTGCCTCGCTGAGCACCGCGCTGGACGAGCAGCGCCCCGAACACGACACCACCCTGCTGGCCACCTCGCTCGGCATGGCGCTGCGTTACGGCCGGCTGGCCGCCGCGCTGGCCATGCTTGCCCGCCACGGCGCCGAGCATCAAGACCACGCGCTGAGCGTGCTGGCCACGTTGGAACCGGACAACGAGGCCAACGCCGCGCTCTGGCAGCGGCTGGTGGCGTCCAGCGTGGAGTGATGGCCGGCCGGTGACGCAACGCGTCTGAAACACGCGTACAGCGCAGCGATCGATGCACGCTTCTGCGCAGGTATCGCGAAGGGACTGTCAGCATGCATGCGGATCCATCTCATCCATGCAAGCGCCCTCGGTGAACGAAGCAGTCGCATAAAACTGGCAGGCGTCATGTGGGGTCGGCTTGTGCGCGGTGCCGCATCCAGTGTCGGGACACGCCGTGAATCCGTCCGTGGAGGCTCAGTGGCGGCATCCATGCCGCCACATGGTCCCGACACCGGATACAACACCACGCCTCCACTCTTCACGGCAGCCGATTGGCAGGCGGCAATGCCTTCGCTTTTTCCATCAGCCACCGACAACATCCGAAGGTGCTTGCACGCGTACCGGCGTGGGACCTTACGCGGCATGGATGCCGCGTAAGAGCCTACACGGACGTACTTGCGGCGTGTCCCACGCCGGTACGCGTGCAAGCGCCCGCAGCAGACCGAAGCACTCGCACAAAACCGGCAGACCTAGTGTCAACTCAAATCGCAAAAAGACGTACACAGAACGTCGAGTAATCAACCCGTTTCCAAGCCCCGAACACACAGCGGCAAATACGCAATATCTCCACGCAAAAAAACACCGGACCATCCCTAGATGGCCCGGTGGAGAGCGAGTCCTGGCATCCTTCGCCGAGAAGGGGTCACCCCGATTGCTTGCTCAGTGTCACTCCTAACTCGGCGTACCTTGGGACCAAGGACGCCTCGCAGCAGGCGACGGTTCCCCAACCGTCAACCTGACACCTCGACAGGCGGTCTCACACCCCAACAACCGGGTCGATCACAACGGGATCGGTACGGCGGCCGGCACGCCCGGCGGCGAACGCGATGCCCGCGCCCAGGATCAACAACACCAGGGTGCTCCAGGCCGCACGCGAGATGCCGCGTGCGGCGACATCGCCGGCCTCGCGCGCCTTCTGCTCGGCGGTGCGCTTGAGCGCTTCGTATTGGGCCACAGCCTTCTGGTAGCTCTGCGCGTAGTTGTCGGCAATCTGCTCGGCTTCTGCACGCGACTTACCGGTGCGCGCCACGATCAGGTTGATCAACGCATCGCGGTCGGCCGCATCGATGGCCGGCTTGGCCTGCGCACGCACACGGTCGAACCACGCGGCCAGTTCGTCCGAGGCGGCCTGCGGGGTCTGCGCCGCATCGGTGGCGGTGGCCTTGCCGTCGTCGCTCGCATTCGCTGCCTGATCCTTCAGACGCTCAGGATCGAGTTCGGCCTTGCCGGTCTGGCGCAGCACCGTGTCCAGCTGGCCGCGCAGGTCGCCCCAATCCAGGCCAATGCGCTGACGCCGCACTTTGCCTGGGACCGCTTCATGGCCGCGCAAGGTGTCAACGGAGAAAGCGGCCTGGCGCTGTCGCAGCTGGCGTTCTTCAAGGCGTTCGATGCGCAGTTGCAGCGCGCGCCGGTGGCGCAGTGGAAAGCCTATCTGCGCTTCCGCACCATCGACGATGCGGCACCGGCACTGAGCAAGCCGTTCGCGCAGAACCACTTCGCGTTCCACTCCACAACGCTGGAGGGCCGGCAGGTGCAGCCGCCGCGCTGGAAACAGGTGATCACCACATTGAACCAGACGATCGCCGAGGCAATGGGCCAGCTGTATGTCGCCCAGAAGTTTCCCCCGGCCTCCAAGCAGCAGGTGCTGGCGCTGGTGGAGAATGTGCGCGCCGCCATGAAGCTGCGCATCGCGCGCGCCGACTGGATGAGTGCTGCGACCAAGGCCAAGGCATTGGACAAGCTGGCCAACATGATGCCGAAGATCGGGTATCCGGACACCTGGCGGGCGTGGTCGGGCCTGCAGCTGGACACCGGCACCTACCTGCAGAACATCGAACGGGCGGCGGCGTTCAATCACCGCGCCGAGATGGCCAAGGTCGGCAAGCCGGTGGACCGCAAGAGCTGGGGCGATGTGGCGCCGCAGACCGTGAACGCCTTCTACGCACCGCGCGAAAACAGCATCTACTTTCCCGCGGTGATCCTGCAGCCGCCGCTGTTTGCGGCAACGGCCGACGATGGCCTCAACTATGGCGGAATCGGCGGGTTCATCGGCCACGAGATCAGCCACGGCTTCGATGACGAGGGCAGCCAGTTCGATGCCATCGGTGCCAGCCGGAACTGGTGGCTGCCGGCGGACCGGGCGGCCTTCGAGGCGCGCACCGACAAGATCAAGCAGCTGGTGGGCCGCTACGTGCCGCTCAAGAGCAGGCCGGACCTGCACGTCAACGGGCAGCTGGTGCTGGGCGAAAGCATCGCCGACTTCACCGGAATCACCATCGCCTATGACGCGCTGATGCTGGATCTGCAACAACACCCCGAGCGCAATGTCGCCGTGGACGGCTGCACGCCCGAGCAACGCTTCTTCATCAACTGGGCCCGGCTCTATCGCAATGCGCGCCGGGAAGAAGCCCAGGTGAAGGCGCTCAACGCCGACCCGCATCCGCCCAGCGTAGTGCGCGTCAACGCCGGGCCGTCCAACATGCCGCAGTACGCCAAGGCGTTCTCGTGCAAGGCGGGCGATGCGATGGTGCGCTCCGAGCAGGAGCGTGTACAGGTTTGGTGAGGCGGACGTTCGGCATGGCGGCCACGCAGGCCGCCGTGCTGCGTTGACGGTCTGGCCGGGCTGTGCCCGGTGACGCACCGGGCTGCTGCAGCTGCGCAGGCGGTGCCTCCTGCACGGCCGTGCACTCGGCCCGCGCACCGCATGCTCAGTCGAGCGGTCTCGGCGACGGGCGCTGGTAGTTGGAAAAGGTCTTGTAGAGCGATGCGGCCCGCTCATCGGCAACTGCGTTTTCGACGCCGCTCAGCCCTTTCGCTGCGATGGCGCGCGAAGCTTTGCCATCACCCACCAGGTACGCCAGGCGCAGGTAGGCCAGGCTGTCGACCAGGTTTTTGTTGTTGGAGTCGCTGGCGTACACGTCCGACAGCCCGTAGTACGCATACAGATTTCCGGCCAGTGCGGCGCGCCGCAATATATCGATCCCTTTATAAAAGGGCCAGTGAGTGCGGTCTTTTTGCCGTAAATCACGGTGGCCGCCTTGTTGCCTGCTTGCGACTCCGCTTTGAGCTGGTCCAGGTTCAAGGTTTCCAATCGGGCGAGTTCGTCTTCTGTCGGGTAGCCGTGGGCCCACAGCCACTGCGCTTCTGCATCCGAGTTGGCGACCAATGGCCCACTGGCCTTGCAGGCATTGGGGCCTTGCGGACATAGATAGCGTCTTGCCTCCTGGCTTACAGAGGGCGGCTTGCTGTTGGCCGCGTGATCGGGCGGCATTGCTGCGGCGTTGCGCTGGCCAGTGGCAGTTGTGGGTGTAGCAAGCGCAGACGTTGACGCCTTGCCGGTTTGCGCTGGCTGGTCTGTTTTTCCGCAAGCGGCAAGTGCAATGCACAGTGCCGCCAGTGACAGGAACGTTTTTACGCGCATGGTGCCATCCGTTGCAGGCCGCAGTGGTCAAGCGCGATGGTGCTTGATGTTGGCCTGCGATGCGAATGCGTCCTTTGATTGCAGGCCTCTGATTGCAGGCCTGCGCTGGCAGTCAACACACACCGCCTCCTCCGTACCCTCACCCCCCGACCCCTCTCCCGGGGGGTGAGGGGAGTGTTCGCCACGTCTGTTGAGCAAAGCAGACCGACTCCGCCGCCTTTGGCCTGCACTGCTCGCAGCCCGCACTTGGCGGGCTGCAGAGACGGCGATTGAGGCCGCACAACGCAGGTGGCGCGTGGCCGGATGCGGCGTGTCGCTCCCTCCCCGGTTGCACGTTTTGCCGCGCGGTTGGGGCTGCAGGCCGCACCCGCCCTGCTGTCCTGGCTGCTGGCGCAAGACGGGGCAAAACACGCCACACGGTGCGCCCCGCGCGTCGGGCCGCCATATGCCGCCGAAGGCCAGATCGCTTGCTGCGCAAGGCTTTCGAGCGGGTGACGCGATCTGATTTGCATTAAATCGGAGCGCCTGAGACGAAATGCGTCCCTGGTCTGAATTTTCCGTATATCGTGCTTTAGGTCACATTTAAATGTGACAAACGTCGCAATTAACCGGCGAGAAGGATCTGGGCATGACCGACAACACGATGGGGCTGCCCCCGCAGCCATTGGGCGGGCGTGGTGTGACAGGACAGGGATGGGCGGTCATGCCGCCGTCGTTGACGTCGTCGTTTGGTCATCGCCGCATGGCCGCGTTGCCACGCGTGCCGACACCGACACCGTCGTCAGCTCCAGCGCCAACTCCAGCTTCAGCGATAGCGCCAGTGCCAGGGGCACCCAGTCTCAAGCGGCTGCTGCGCAAAGGCGCGCGCAGCCTGCTGAGAACACTGCCCTGGCGGCACCAGGACCGGCTCCACTTTCTGCATACGTTCGGGCGGCTGCCGGATCTGTATGCGCCGAAGTGCTTCAACGAAAAAATCCTCTACCGCAAATGCGTGCACGGCGATTACCCGCTGTACACGCGTCTGGCAGACAAGTTTGCGGTGCGCTCCTATGTGGCGGCCAGGATCGGTGAGGCGCACCTGGTGCCGCTGCTGATGGACAGCACCGACCCACAGGAGTTGTTGCAGCTGCCGCGCTGGCGGCAGAGCGTAATCAAGGCCAACCACGGTGCGGCGATGGTGGAGGTGGTGCGCGACGAGCCGGATGCGGTGCAGAAGCGCCGCATCATCGAGCGCTGCGGCCAATGGCTGCGGATCGACTTCTCCGAGATGGTGCGCGAGATCCATTACCGCGATATCCCGCCGCGCATACTGGTGGAGCGGTACATCGGCGAGGCGCAGCAAGTGCCGGTGGATTACAAGTTCCACATGTTCCGGCAGGCGGACGGCCATTTTCATTACGTGCTGCAGGTGATCTACGGCCGCTTCGACACGCCGAAGCTGGCGATGACTTTCTTCGTCGACAACCTGCACACGGCCTTCCACCGCATCCGCGACGACGGGCGCACGCCGCCCTGCGCGCCGGCGCTGCTGGAGCAGGCACTGGAACTGAGCAAGGTGCTGGCGAGCGACTGCGATTACGTGCGGGTGGACTGGTATATCCAGCGCGGGAAAATCTATTTCGGCGAACTGACCTTCACCCCGGGCGCGGGGCTGGTCACCGGGCTGGACCGCGGGCTGGACCGGATGATGGGCGATATGTGGCTGCAGCGGCGCATGCCGGTGGCGCCGTGGTTTTCCGGGGAAGGCATCCGCGTGCGCGTGCCTGTGCGGTGATGTAGCGGCCGAAGCACGCTACCCTTGCACGCTCAAGCAAACGCCTCATCCAGACGGCACCCTCTGGGCTGAAGTGGTGACCTTGCTTCACCGTCGATTCTTCCACTTAGTACAAGGACGTCACCGTTGTCGAACGTTTTCCTGCGCGCCTTCTTGCCGCTCACTCTCCTGTGTGTGCTGTCTGCCTGCAACGGCGGCGGCTCTGCAGCCACCAGCGCGCCGCGCCCGGAGGCCGAACACTTCACCCTTGCCGATCTGCAGCAGCTTGGCTGCACCGTCACCGCCACGCCCAAGCGCAACGTGAGCAAGATCCCGTTGATGGGCGAGGTGGATGGCTATGGCGTGACCAGCAGCACCGCATGCGCAACCCAGTTGGTCAGCCTGCTGCAGCCGATCAAATACGAAGACGCGGTGTGGGAAGGCGCACGGACGGCAGCCGGCAACTTCGCCAAGAAGCAAGGCTTCGAACGCGAGAGTTTCGAAGGCCAGCTCGGCGAGTACAGCGAGATCGAGGTCTTCAGCCGCAGCGGCACGCCGGTGGGCTTCGAGTACAGCGTGCAGGCCAAGGGCCAGCTGCATTCGGTGATCGTGATCTCCGACAGCATCGCGCCGGATGCGGCGTTCGAGGCGGTGTTGAAGAAGAAGCTGTGAGGGCGGGCGCTGCTGTTTTGGGTTGAATGCGGTGGCACTGCGTCGAGGCTGGTCCGTGTGCATCTACGTGCCGTTGTTGCCAGCCAGGCATCCCACGTAGGGGGCAGATGGTTACCCTGCCCGGGCACTGCACAGCTGCGGCAGAACGGAACGGATAACCATTAGCCGGCAAACCGATTAATGGTAAAGTGAAGCCACTCACTTGTTAGCCGGAGAGTACGATGGCGAATCTGGTCAAGCTGGCGACCGCTCGCGCCTTGGTCGATGCCAGTGCGGTCAGACAGGCTTCGGTCGTCGGGGAGGCCGGTGCCTGGACCGTGCAGCTGCAGACCCATAACCAGACCCGTGTGCTGGCCACCAAGGCCAATGCGCCGCGCCGGTTTGGCAGCTTCGAAAGTGCGTTGAAGGTATTGCGCGAGATGGGCATGCCATTGGACGTGCTTCACGTGGATGCTGCGCAGTGGGACGCCGAGGGCGGCACTGCGAAACGCCGGCCGGATCGCTCCGAAGCAATGAAAGTCAAGGAGATGGACGCGCGCTATGCGGTCTCGCTACGCACTCAGACCGAGCACGCCCTGGCCGACCCCCGCCCTGCGCTCTCCAGCGTGCAGGCGAAGCAGCAGATGGAGACACTCAAGGCGCAGCAGCGTGCAGTGCTTGATGCAGCACTGCGTGCAAAGGGCACGCGTGCGTGAGCGTGGCCTGGAAGCAGACCGCGCTGGATGCGCGCACCGCGTTGCTCGCTGCAGCATTGGCACGCGCGATCGAGATCCCCGATCCGCAGATGTATTTCGCAGCGTGTGAACAGGACGACCGGATCGAAGCCGAAGGCGACGCGCTGGATGGTGTTGCCATCTATCTCCCCGGGCCCACGCCGGGAACGCGGTTATACACGTGCCAGGACGGCAAGTATCTGTTGATCTACACACGCGACGGCGACGATGTGCTGATCCTTGCACTCGTCCCTGCGCGCTCCGATTGGAAGCCGACGTAGTAAAGCGATCTACAGCTCCATGACGTGCCGATGCTACCGCGCGGGGAGGCGCGACCGGTCGGCGCCATCGACAGCGCGCTACACCCCACCCAACGGCCGCAGGCACAACCAGATTGCGCACCAGTGCGAGAGCGCGCCGCCCAGCACGTGGGCGTGCCAGATGGCGCGGTTGTAGACCAGCGACTTGCGCACGTAGAAGGTGACGCCCACGGTGTAGAACGCGCCGCCGGCGGCGATCAGCCACAACACGGTGCTGTCCAGGCCGGCGACGAACGGCTTGATCACCACGATGCCGGCCCAGCCCAGCAGCAGGTAGATGGCCACCCAGAAGCCCTTGGCGATGCCGGGCAGGAACAGTTTGGCGAACACGCCGAACAAGGCCACGCTCCACACCGCCACGATCATTGCCCAGCGCCAGGTGCCGTCGAGGGCGACCAGCAGGAACGGGGTGTAGGAGCCGGCAATCATCACGAAGATGCCGGCGTGGTCGAACTTGCGCAGCATCGGTTGGCGCTGCGGCGGGGCAAAGTTGTAGGCCGCCGAACAGCCGAACATCACCAGCAGGCCCAGCGCGTACACGCAGGTGGCCAGCAGCATGGTCTGGTTGGCATGGGCGCGCCAGACCATCCAGGCGCCGCCGACGATGGCCAGAAACAGGCCCGCAGCATGCACCGCGACATCGGCGCGGCGGGCGGAAGCGGTCTTGTAATGCGGAGCAATGGCGCTGGGGGGCACGGGCACGGCGGTTCTTCGAGGTGGGGGAGCCCACAGCGTGCAGAACAACGGTGACGCGGCGGGGGCAACAGGATACCCGGCTTGCTGAATCCGCTCAGTGAGGCAGGCTCGCCGCTTGGGGCCGGGTCTCATACCCTGAGACATCCTTTTTGTTTGATCTCCCTCTTTGGGAGCTGTGTGATATGCCTCCGTTTGCCCTCGCTCCCCGCACCGAAACCGCCGAACGCGCGCTGGCCACCACCGATGGCCGGCCCAGCCGCGATGGCGCGCTGCTGACCGAACGCCTGGAACGGCGTTACCACGACCGCATCACCGGCAGCTTCACCCTGCCCGGGCGCGAGGGCCGCTATGCGCCGATCCCCGACGATGTGCCCAGCGCGCTGCGTGATGCCTTGCATGCGCGCGGTATCACGCAGCTCTACAGTCACCAGGCCGACGCCTGGGCGGCGAGCCAGCGCGGCGAGCATGTGGCGATCGTGACGCCGACGGCCTCGGGCAAATCGCTGTGCTACACGTTGCCGGTGATGAGCGCGGCGATGAGCTCCGGCGCCAAGGCGCTGTACCTGTTCCCGACCAAGGCGCTGGCGCAGGACCAGGTGGCCGAGCTGCTGGAGTTGAACCGCGCCGGCGAGCTGGGGGTGAAGGCCTTCACCTTCGACGGCGATACGCCCGGCGATGCGCGCCAGGCGATCCGCCTGCATGGCGACATCGTGGTGAGCAACCCGGACATGCTGCATCAGGCGATCCTGCCGCATCACACCAAGTGGGCGCAGTTCTTCGAAAACTTGCGCTACGTGGTGATCGACGAGATCCACACTTATCGCGGCGTGTTCGGCAGCCATGTCACCAATGTGCTGCGCCGGCTCAAGCGCATCTGCGCGTTTTATGGGGCCAACCCCCAGTTCATCCTGTGCTCGGCCACCATCGGCAATCCGCATGCGCACGCGCAGGCCCTGATCGAAGAACAGGTGCATGCGATCACCGAATCCGGCGCGCCCACCGGCGACAAGCACGTGCTGTTGTGGAACCCGCCGGTGGTCAATGCCGATCTCGGCCTGCGCGCCTCCGCACGCTCGCAGAGCAACCGCATTGCGCGCATCGCGATCAAGAGCGGGCTGAAGACGCTGGTGTTTGCGCAGACGCGCCTGATGGTGGAAGTGCTGACCAAATACCTCAAGGACATCTTCGACAACGACCCGCGCAAGCCGCCGCGCATCCGTGCGTATCGCGGTGGGTATCTGCCCACCGAGCGGCGCGAAGTGGAGCGTGCGATGCGGGCCGGCAACATCGACGGCATCGTCTCCACCTCGGCGCTGGAGCTGGGCGTGGATATCGGCGCGCTGGATGTGGTGATCCTCAACGGCTATCCCGGCAGCGTGGCGGCGACCTGGCAGCGCTTCGGCCGCGCCGGGCGGCGCCAGCAGCCGGCGCTGGGCGTGCTGGTGGCCAGCTCGCAACCCTTGGATCAATACGTGGTGCGGCATCCGGATTTTTTCGCCGATGCCTCGCCCGAGCATGCGCGTATCGCGCCGGACCAGCCGCTGATCCTGTTCGACCACATCCGTTGCGCCGCATTCGAATTGCCGTTCATTGCCAGCGAACCGTTCGGGCCGATCGACCCGTTGGTGTTCCTGGAAGCGCTGGCCGAGAGCGAAGTGATCCACCAGGAAGGCGACCGCTGGGAATGGATCGCCGACAGCTACCCGGCCAATGCAGTGAGCCTGCGCTCGGTAGCCGACGGCAACTTCGTGGTGGTGGACAAGACCGACGGCAAGCAGCAGATCATTGCCGAGGTGGATTACTCGGCCGCTGCGCTCACGCTTTACGAAGGCGCCATCCACATGGTGCAGAGCACGCCGTACCAGGTGGAGCGGCTGGACTGGGAAGGCCGCAAGGCCTATGTCACGCGTACCCACGTGGACTACTACACCGACAGCATCGACTACACCAAGTTGAAGGTGCTGGACCGCTTCGACGGTGGCGTGGCCGGGCGCGGCGACTCGCATCACGGCGAGGTGCATGTAGTGCGGCGCGTCTCCGGTTACAAGAAGATCCGCTACTACACGCATGAAAACATCGGCTACGGGCCGGTCAATCTGCCCGACCAGGAATTGCACACCACGGCGGTGTGGTGGCAGCTGCCGCAGGCCACCTTGGGCAAGGCGTTCGCCTCCAAACAGGATGCGCTGGATGGATTTCTGGGTGCGGCCTACGCGCTGCACGTGGTGGCCACCGTGGCAGTGATGGCCGATGCGCGCGACCTGCAAAAAGCGGTGGGCAATGGCGACGGCGCGTGGTTTGCGGTGGCCGACCAGACCGGGCGCGGCCAGCTGCGCGGCGTGGACGAAGGCGAAGAAGGCGCGGTGGAGTTGCAGCAGGCCTTTGTGCCCACCGTATATCTGTACGACAACTTCCCTGGCGGCGTGGGCCTGAGCGAGCCGCTGTGGCTGCGCCAGGCCGAGCTGCTGCAGCGCGCCGACGAGCTGGTGCGGCGTTGCGATTGCAGCGCCGGCTGCCCTGCCTGCGTGGGCCCGGTGCTGGCCGCGCACGAGGACGGCAAGGGCGAGTCGCCCAAGTCGTTGGCGTTGACGGTGCTGGCGCTGTTGTTCGATGCGGATGCGCCGTTGCGCCACGCCACCCAGGTAGACGAGGACCTGGCGCTGGACGTGCTTGCATGAGTGTAAGTGCGGACCGGCTGCGGCTGTTGCGCCGGCAGGCCGGGCATGCGGATGTGCGTGCGCCGGTGACGATTGCAGACGGCGATGCACCGCATGGCGCGCAGGCAGCGGCTGCGGTGGATGCGAATGCCGGAACTGTTGCTGGAGTGCCCCGCCTGCATTCCAATGCAGGCGCGCGTGTTGCGCCGCATGCAGCGATGGCACGCGCGGTCGTGGACCCTGCTCCTACTGGCGACGTGGCCGCACCTGAGGTGCGTTGTGGTGCATCTTCGCCCTGCGATGCGCCGGCGATCGCGCGGACAGGCGTGGACGATGACACCTCAGCGTTCGCGACCGAATGCATGATGCTTTCGCCTGCACAACAGATGCACTCCGCAGTGGTCGGACGAACATCTGGTGAAGCAGTTGTTGTGGGTGTTGTTGTGGGCGATGCGCGCACGCGTGCCGCAAGTGAAATGCCTGCAACGGCACAGCCGACGCCTGACCCGGCAACACCGGTGGCTGGCAGCGGCCCTGGTGTCAGCGCAGAACGTCTGCGCTTGCTGCGCCGTCAGGTCGGCGGGCTGACGCCTGCAGCGCGCAGGGACGAGGCAGTGATGCCCACGCGCGCGCAGCGTCAGCCTGCGCGCGATGCCACCTCGCAGGGGTGGCGTGCTGCGCCGCGCGATGCTGCTGCGCCAAGCGCACAGGCAGGCAATGTAGACGCTGGCAGTGACCTGCGTGCCCAGGCACAGGCACAGACACCGGCAATGACGCGCCGTCCCTTGCAGGCACCGGGTGCTGCAACGCCATCGCGCGATACCTCCGTGTTTGCCTGGGTGGAGCACGACGTGCGCCACCGGCCGGTATCTCCGTTGCAGTCGCCATCGCAATCGACTGCACATGCCGATGCCGATACAGATGTCGCGGACGCTGCTGCGAAGCGTCTGCCTGCATTGCATGAAGCGTCCATCGCACCGGCCCCCCCTTCGCAGCGACGCACCGATATCGCCGGCCTGCGCAAGATGATCGGCCTGCGCGAACGTGCGGTGTCGGCGCACGTGCCCGTGCGTGCTGCCTCCACCGATCGGCATCTGCCCGGCAACGAGATCGCGCCCGGCCTGCATCTGATCGAGGACTTTCTGCCGCAGCCGATTCCGCACGAAGCCTTGTCGCTGGCCTTCGCCAAACGCGAGGACGCAGTAGACCCGATGGATCTGCTGTTCTTCGATACCGAAACCACCGGCCTGGCCGGCGGCACCGGCACGCGCGCCTTCATGATCGGCGTGGCCGATTGGTACATGGACGACACGCACGGCAGCGGGCTGCGCGTGCGTCAGTTGATGATGTCCACGATGGCCGCCGAGAGCGCGATGCTGGATCTGTTCCGCAGCTGGCTGTCGCCGCAGACGGTGCTGTCCAGCTACAACGGCCGCTGCTACGACGCACCGTTGTTGAAGACGCGCTATCGGCTGGCACGCCGCGGCGACCCGATCTCCGCGCTGGATCATGTGGACCTGCTCTTTCCCACGCGCCGCCGGTATCGCGGCACCTGGGAAAACTGCAAGCTGGCCACCATCGAACGGCAGCTGCTGCGCGTGGTGCGCGAGGACGACCTGCCCGGCTCCGAAGCCCCGGCCGCCTGGTTGAGTTACCTGCGCGGCGGCAGCGCGCGCAACCTGCGCCGCGTGGCCGAGCACAATCATCAGGACGTGGTGACCTTGTCGCTGTTGCTGCAACGCCTGGTGGCGGTGGAAGCGCAGGACCGCGAGGTGATTCCGATGCTGGAGATGCCGTAACGCTGGACCAGGCGCGGCGCTGGCACGGCGTGGCCCGCATGCCGCCGGGCCACGCTATGCCAGCGCAGGATCACTGCGCCAGTGTCACTGCTCCGGCTCGATCTGTTTGGCTTGCTCGTTGAGGTAGTGGGTCACCGGTGCACCGCGGTACTGATCGGTCAATCGCCCCAGCGATTCGGCGCGTGCATCCGCCGCCTGCCTTGCGGCGTCGTGCGGAGCTTGTGGCGCACGATCCAGACGGCGGCCTTCGCGCACTGCCGCTACATGGGCCGGGTCGGCTGGCCTGGACGCGGCGCGGAACTCGTTGGTGCGCTGCTCCACGATCGCCGCATCGCGTGCGGTGTCGATGGGGGTTTCCGGCGGCAGGTCCAGTTCCATGCCGGTGTGGCCACGCGCCAGCGTGCGGTTTTCCAGCAGCGCGAGCAGTTCTTCCTCGGGCTGGTCGGTCAACAGGCTTTCGCCGGCATCGCGAAAGGCACCGGCGGTGGTGCGCTGAATCCCAAAGGCTTCGCCGCTGAGCTTTTGCATCTCGCCGAAGTTGCGCCAGACGTAATAGTCCTTGTCGTGGTTGGCGCGCGGCAGGGAGAAATCCTCATACCGGTAGCCGGACGAAAATGCCGCCTGCGCGTAAGCCGAGTCCGGCTGACGCAAGCGTGTGCGTGTCAGTTCCATGGCCTTGCCCGCAGCGCTTTGCTGATCGGTGGCCACCGCCTCCACGATGACCGGGCGCATCTTGTTCCAGCTTTCCAACCATCGCACTGCGGTCTCGGCCAGCCCCTCGGGACCATCGTCCTTGCCCGGGAAGAACTCGCGCAGCTGCGGGTCGGCCAGCATGCCCTGGCTGAAGACCGGCACCACATTGATCCTGGCCAGCAGGCGATCGAGCGCAGCACGGCGTGGCGCATCCTCGGAGTGCAGCGGATTGATCTGGTAATGCTTGTACAGATTGGACACGAATTGATCGAAGCCGCCGGTGTAGTACTTGGCATACAGCTTGATCGCGGCCCCCTGGCGCAGGTCCGGCCGACGCATCAGCAGCATCGCCACCGCCTCGCCGGTGTCTTCCTTGCAATCCAGCGCCACCGACATCGCCTCCGGCTTTTGCAACGCGTGCTCCAGCGCCTGCTCCACGGCGGCAATGGTCTGATCGGTCTTGATGAAGTTGCCATCGACCGGGTTGCGGATCACCAGCGGCATGTCACGCAACTGGGCGAACGGCACCTGCGAGACCAGCTTGTTCTGCGGGTCGTCGGTCATGCGGCCAATGCTGAAGTCGTGCATCAAGACCGGCACGCCGTCGGCACTGACTTCGACATCCAGCTCCAGGTTGCGATACCCCTGTGCGTAGGCGCGATCGATGGCGGCAAGCGAGTTCTCCGGAATGCCGGCGTGGTTGTCGAACAAGCCCCGGTGCACCATCACGTCCTTGCCCAGCGCGCGCGTGCTCGGCGCCTGGAAATACGTGTCGTGAACCAGCTCCTTGCGGTGCTTGCGCAGCAGCGCGTCCTTGCCGGCCACCAGATGATGGTCGTTGGCCTTGAAGAACGCTGCACCGCCGTCGCGCGCCGGCATCTCGTGGCCGTGGTAGCGCGCGGCTTGCTGCAACTTGCGGCGCGGCTGCGTGGAGGCGGCGGGCTGCAGCCAGTGCGGCGTTGTCAGCCCGTGGCCGGGCAGATCCAGCGCCTTGCGCAATGCGGTGTGGGCTGCGTCGCTGAAGGTGTCGCCAGGCGCAAACGCGCGCTGCAGATCGAAGATGATGCGGCCTTGCTGCGCATCGACCAGCACCGGGCCTCCCGCTGCACTGGCGCAATCGGGTAGCGCCTTGGCCATGGCTTTGAACGCGGCTCTATCCAGATACACCGGCTGCAGCGCTCCAGCTGCAAGCTTTGCTGCAATGCTGTCCTTCTCGGGCGCGATGCCGGCCTGCGCGAGGTGGGTGGCCAGCTTGCTTTGCAGCGCTTGCACCGTGATCTGCCTTGCCTGCACTTCAGCCAGCCGCTGCTCCGAAAACTCGCTGTCCAGCGCCACCAACGCCTGCTTGCCGGTCATGGCGCTGTCGTTCAACGGCACCAGCGGTGGTTGCATGAGGGCCTGGCGACGAGGCCGTGCACGCAAGGGCAGATTGCCGCCTGGCGCGTGCGGCACCTCCATCGGGGTGATGGCACTGGTGTGCGTGGGTGTTGCCAGCGCGGTGGTGTGCGAGGCGGCTGGTTGCAAAGGACCAATACGCATGACGACCTCAAGAGCACTGCGGGCGGCCAGTAAAGCGCGTGGCATATGACAATTCGCAACCGAGGCGAAGTCTGCCGCCGCAATGCGAAACGATGCCCCCGGCGCACCGCATCACGTGGCCCGGCGCCTGCGCTAGAACAGCGTTTCCTTGAACGGCAGCATCGCCGCGCCCAGCACCGTGGCGTGTGCCTGCACCTGCCCGACCAGCAACACCGGATACGGCGATGCAACGCCGCGCCGTGGCGCGGATTCGAAGGCGATACGGGCGATCAGCCGTTGCGCAAGATCTGCCGGCAGGCGCGCGCCGAAGACGATGACGCGCGGGTCGATCAACGCGATGATCGCCGCCACCGCCAGCGTCACGGTGGGTTGTACCGCATCCAGCCAGGCCTCGATCTGCGGCCATGCCGGATCGTAGTGCTGCAGCATGGTGTGCAGGTCCGGCAGCACATGGCCATCGGCGACCAGCGCCTGGCGCAGGCTTTCCAGCGTTGGCCGCGCCATGCCGGTGATGGCCGAGATGCGCCCCAGTTCGCCCACGTTGCCGTGCGCGCCGCGGTGCACGCTGCCGGCGGCGATCACGCCCGCGGCGAAGCCGTCGGCGATCGTCAGATAGACCAGATCCGGCGATTGGCGGCCGACCCCGTACAAGGCCTCGGCCAGGGCGGCGCAATGGGCGTCGTTGTCCATCCAGACCGGCAACTGCAGACGCTCGGCAATGAACCGGTCCAGCTCCACCTGCATCCATTCGGCGGCCAGCGAAAGCGGCGGATTGACCCGGGTGCCGTCGCCGATGCGCGGGCCGGTCATGCTGACGCCCACCCCGAACAGCTGCTGCCGGTCCACACCGGCCGCCTGCAACAACTGCTCCAGCAATTCCGGCAAGCGCGCCGCGAGCAGATCCAGCGTCAGCGGGAAGGCCGTGAGCTGGCGCATGCCGCGCACCTGCCCGGCGAAGTCGATCAACACCACCGCGATGCCATCGACCATCACCGAGACCCCCACGCTGAACGCGTAGCCGGGCACCAGACTCAGCTGCACGCTGGGTTGGCCGCGACCACGCCGCAGCGACGGGCCGAGCTGGAGCAGGCCCTGTGCGACCAGCGGGTCGATGATGCCCTTGGTGCCGGGAACGCTGAGCCCGCTGGCGCGTGGCAGGTCGGCACGTGCCAGTTGGCCGGCACTGCGGATCAGATCCAGCAACGCGCGCTCGCTGGAACCGGCGGCCTGCCCGTCGCTACGGCGGCGGTAATGCGAACGAATGGCCGCATGGGCGAAGAACGAAGACATAGGGAGCAAAAGGGCAGTAGTTGTCACATAAGCTTAAATTAAGCAGATTAATTTAATCCGCCTGCGGCACCACGTTGGGGCCGCCCGACATCGCGGATCGTGCCATGCGTCTGTTTCATCCCTTTTCCTCTGGCCCTGTGTGTCTGGCCGGTCCGGCCTGCGGCCCGCAGCGTCGCATAGTGTCGCTCGCGCTGGGCATGGCCGTGGCGTGCTGGATGCACGCGCCGGCGCAGGCGGCCGAGGCGCCCGCCGATGCTTCGGCGCAGACCCTGGATGCCGTGCAGGTGCGCACCTCGTTCCAGTCGCAGAACACGCGCGCCATCGCCACCAAGCAGGCCGCGCCCACCATCGTGGATTCGGTCGCCGCCGACAGCATCGGGCAGCTGGCGGACTTCAATGTGGGCGATGCGCTGCGCCGGGTCACCGGCGTCAGCACCGTGGAGTACCAGGGCGAGCCGCGCTACGTGACGGTGCGCGGCCTCAACGGCAACTACAACAGCATGCTGATCGACGGCTTTGCGTTCGCCAGCAACGACATCGGCAGCCGCCAGGCGATGATGGATGTGCTGCCGGCCAATTTTGTCGACCGCATCGATGTGGTGAAGTCGTTCCTGCCGGAAAACGACGGCGGCGCGATCGGCGGCGTCACCAACCTGGTCACCGCCACCGGCTTCGGCCGCCCGGACGGCCTGCTCACCTTTTCGGCCAAGGGCGGCGCCAACCTGATGGGCAGCCGCTATGGCGGCAGGACGCCGGTTGGCGAGGGCGATCTGAAGTGGGGCAAGCGCTTCGGTCGCGACGGGCAGTTCGCCTTTTTGGGCGCGGCCAGCCAATGGCGGCGCGAGATCTCGGTGCCGCAGCAGGAAAACGGCGGCGGCTTGAACTGGTACGCCGCCAATGGCACGCGCGATCCGGTGGCCTATGGCGGCACCGGCGATGCCGTGCCCAGCGAGCGGCGCTGGTACAACTACGACAACACCCGCGAACGGCGCAGCCTCACCGCGCGCGTGGACTGGCAGCCGGAGGGCCCGCTCAGCGGCCATGTGTCCGGTTACAGCTTCCGCCAGCGCGAGGCCTCGGACCGCTATACCCAGAACGCCCAGGTGCAGAACAGCGCGCGCCTGAGCCGCACCGGCCCGCAGAGCGGCACGCTCGACAACGTGAATCAGTACGTCGAACTGGGGCAGTTGCGCTGGAAGCGCGCGCTGTCGGGCATCAACGGCGAACTGCTGGCCGAGTTGCCGGCGCAGTGGCGCGCCGCGCTGCGCGCGAGCACTTCGCGCGCCACGGTGGACAACCCGCAGACCTGGGACCGCTTCCAGCAAAATCGCCTGGCCTACGGGTTCGACTGGAGCGGCACCCTGCCCGCCTTCACGCCCCTGGCCCCGTCCCTGGCCGACGACCCGGGACGCTACGCAAACCTCTATCACCAGCAGGAACGCACCGGCTACGCCGAACGGGTCGGCGACCTGCAGCTGGAGCTGCGTCGCAACATGGACGAGGACAGCCGCGGGCTGGGGCTGGCGGTTGGCGCGCGGCAGGTGCGCACGCACATGCGCACCGACGTGCAGCGCACCACCTGGAACGGCTTGCCTGACACCTTGGCCGACGTGCTGGGCAGCCCCACCTGCGCGCTGGGCTGCAACAGGCAGATGATGACCATCGACCCGGCATTGGCCGATGCGCGCTGGGATGCCCTCGCCGGCCAGGCGCGCGGGGTGGTGGACACCACCGCGCAGAACAGCGGCAGCTACAGCGTCGACGAGCAGGTGCGCGCCGGCTTTGCCCAGGCGCAATGGCGCGGCGAGCGCTGGCTGCTGGCCGGCGGCATCCGTCTGGAACAGACCCGCTTTGCCAGCGCCGGTCAGCAGCTGAGCGGAACCACCTGGACGCCGGTCAGCGCGGTGCGCACCTACCGCAACTGGTTGCCATCGCTCAGCGGGCAGCTGCAGACCAGCGCCAACGGCACCCTGCGTGTTGGCGTCTCGCGCTCGATCGGGCGCCCGCGCCTGGACCAGATGGCCTTGAACGGCGGCGTGCTCACGCTGGGCAGCACACCGCCCACGCTCAACCAGGGAAACCCGGACCTGCAGCCGCGCCGCTCGCAGAACCTGGACCTTGGCCACGACTGGAGCTTTGACGATGGCGGCAGCCTGCTGTCGGTCGCGCTGTTCCACAAGACCATCAAGGATGAAATCTTCCGCTACGGCCAGATGGACAGCATCGACGGCGAGCAGGTGCTGGTCACCCAGCCACGCAATGTGGACCGGCCGGTGCGCCTGCGTGGCGCCGAGCTGGGAGCCATCAAGGAGCTGGGGCCGTGGCTGCCTGCGCTGGCCGGCTTGTCGGTGTCGGCCAATGTCACGTTCCTGGACGTGGAGTACCCGGTGGTGCTCGGCGATGGCACCCGCACCACCCTGGACGTGCTGCCGCAGCAGCCCAGGCAGCTGTGGAACCTGACCCTGAATTACGCCCGTGGGCCGCTGCGCACCACGCTGGCCTGGAGCCGCACCGGCGAGCTGTGGGATGACCGCTTTCCCAATTACAGCAGCCTGTCCGAGTTCTATCGCAACCGTTACCAGCAACCGCTGGACCGCATCGACCTGAAACTGGGCTGGGATGTGTCGCCGGCGGTGTCGCTGAGCCTGGACGTGCTCAATCTGGCCGGCCAGGGCTACCAGTACCGCATCGGCCGCGATCAGGAATATGTGCAATCGGCCTGGAAGATGGCCCCCACCGTGATGGTCGGCGTCAATGTCAAACTTTGAGGAGCTGTGTATGTCGCCATGTCTGGATACCACCTTCAGCCGCCGCCGGCTGCTGGCCGCCGCTGCCGGCGCCTCGCTGCTGTCCACCGCGTTGCCGGTACTCGCCGATAAAGCGCCGCCACCGGATGTGGGCCGCAAGTTCCTGCGCTCCAGACGGCCGATGCCGTTTGCTGGCAATACGTTTGTGGGCCATCTCGAACAGCAGGGCGATGGCTACGACAGTTTCGACCGGGTGCTGGAGATCTACCGCGAATTGCCCGAGCAGCGCTTTGCCAACAAGCTGGCCGTGTTGCCGCCGAGCAGCTATCACGTGACCTTGCTGGGCGGGGTCAATGAAACCGACCGCGCGCACGGGCCATGGCCGAGCGATCTGGCGCGCGATGTGGCATTGGCCGACATCAACGCCAGCTTCCTGTCGCGGTTGCAGCAGCGCAATGCTGCACTGCTCGGGGCGTGCCGGTTTGTGGTCGACCCCACGGCGGCCAGGACCGGCAGCCACGACAATCTGCTGATTCCGTTGCTGCCTGCCGATGCGGCCACCGCGCAGCGGTTGGAGACGGCGCGTCAGGCATTGATGACGTTGACCAACTTGCAGCGCCCGGATTACACCAATTTCCGTTTCCACATCTCGTTGGCTTACCTGTGCGAGACGCTCGATGCTGTCGAGCAGGTGGCCTATCGCCTTGCGGTGGGCGATTGGTTGAAGCGGCTTGCGGCGGCCGGCCCGATCACGGTGCCGCGTTTCCACTTTTGTACCTTCAAGGACATGGACGCGTTTCGTGAGGTGTGTGAGGTTTGAAGTTGCGTGCGTGCGGCTATCTGGTGTGTGTGTAACGACACCTGCTGCGATGGTGCAAGCTAATTATTGGCAGTATGTATAAACGCGCGGCGCTATAAAGCCCCTCTCCCTCCGGGAGAGGGGTTGGGGTGAGGGTACGCAATCTCGCCAACTCACAATCGCCGGGGTATTTGCCGTATCGCAAGGCGCACTCTTTGCATTTTTTCATGCATTTGCAGCGCGTTGAATTTTGCGTGTGATGGCAAGATCTGTGCATGTAGTTAATGGAGGAAGTTGAGATTGCTGGCTGCCGTACCCTCACCCCAACCCCTCTCCCGGGGGGAGAGGGGCTTTTTGTTTTTCGCGTAGTTGAGTGCGCGGACAACTGATATCTCATGGCGTTGGGTTGTATTGCGCAGCACGCGCTCACTAATGCATCTCCAACACCTCCGTCGTCATCTGCCAAGCCGCAAACTCCCGCTCGAATTCGGCCAGCGTCAACAGGCCCATGCAGGCATGCGCGCCAACCGGTAACGCCTTTCCTTCGGCAAGCCTGCGCACCAACAAGATCGCAGCGAAACACGGAATCTCCGGGCCGTGCAGCATCGGGGCGGTGAGGTCCCACTGCAGTCGCAGCGGCTGGCGACTGCTGGTTTCAGCGTGCCCGATGCCGCGCAGCTCCACGCGCATGCCGCCCAAGTCGGTGCCGAAGCGGTCGAACCAGCGTGCGGCGCGTGCGAACACGTCAGCCAATCGCGCCATCGGTAATGGCACGCCGCAGTGACGCAACCAGGCGACGATCGCCAGACAGCGCTGCAGGAACGGCACCTCCAATGCAGCGCGAAACTGCACGCTCTGCACCCCCGGATAGCGCTGCGGCAAGAGATCGTGGTCGGGCACATCGCACGGTGATGCAAGGCGCGGTGCGAGTTGTGCGAACTGCACGCATGTGGGCCTGGCCCAGCCCACCACCGTTTGCCAGCGGCCGTCGTGCAGCCAGTCGAACGGCGTGCCGCAGTACGACAACACCGCACGCACCGTCGCCAGACCCAGCGGTGTGCCTCGCGCGGGCGCGATGACCATGCGGATGTCATGCAGAGCAGAAAAACGCGGCAGCAAGGCATCGATCACGGCGCTGGAGAGCGCGGGCAAGGTGCTGGCGCCACTGATCGCCACACGCTGCGCTTGCCGCGCCGTCGCGTCCATTGCAGCTGGGAAATCACGCACGAAGGTGCGGCCGTCGGCCAGGTCGATGTAGTGCATGCCCGCTTGCAGGCAGGTGCGCGCCACGGCGTAGTCCTGGCCCTGAAACGGGCCTGCGGTGTGCACCACTACATCGGCAGCGATGGCTGCCAATTGCGCGGCGAAGTCGCTTGCCTCGGTATCCAATCGGCAGGCGCAAATGCGACCAGTTGCGACATCCGGCCACCTGGCCGCCACATCGCCGGGATGCCGCCCGGCCGCGATCACCTGGAGCTGCGCCGTTGCCGCCAGCGCCCGCACGATGCGCGCGCCGAAATGCCCGAAGCCCCCCAACACCACCACCCGATACGTCATCGCCTGCTCGCCGTCTGCACCTGCTGCACAGTATCGGCGAGCAGACCGGCACCAGCGCGTCCGGCGTGCCCGTGCACGATGGCGATACGGTGCGACCAGGCGCGGCTGACACAAGCTAGCGAGCGGTCGTCAGGCGGGTGCGGGCGGCGCGCTCAGAACCGGAGTAGGCGAGTGGTGCATGCCGACTCCGAGCACCGACCGCGCCCGCCTGGCGGTGAGCGCAGTCGCTTTGTGAGCTGCTCTAGCCGGAAACCCGTGTGACCAGACCACGCGCCAACGCCTCGCGCAGCACCTTCAGCGCTTCGCGTGTGGCGAGCTTGGAGGCGCCGGCCTGCTTGGTCGCCAACGCGGCCTGCTGATCGGCCAATGCACGCTTCTCCTTCGCCAGTGCCTGCAGCGCGTCGGGCATCGCGCCCTGCTGCGAGGGTGCGGACGCAGCGGCCGACGGCCTGCGTGTCGAGGCCTGAAGCACGCGCGGCTCGGTCTGTGCAGAGAGCTGCGCGGCCAGTGCGGCCTGGCGCTCGCTCACTGCCTGCTGACGCGCCGCCAGGGTGGCCTGGGCGTCGGCCAGTTGCTGGCTGCGGACATGCGCCGCGCTCAGCCGATGCATCAGCGTCGGATCACGCACCAGGTATTGCACGCCATCGGCGCGGAACCACAACACGCGCTGGCCATTACCGGCGTAGGCACGTGCGGTCTGCAGATCGCTGCGCGAGCCATGCATCACCTGATGGTCGCCGTGCACCAACACATAGGCATCGCCTTCGTCCTGGTTGGTTGCGACGGCTTTGCCGCACGGTGCGTTTGCTCTGGCTCGCGGTGCAACCGGGGCTGGTGCTGCACTGGATGCACTGGATGCACTGGGTGCGGCGGGTGCCAAAGGCGCTGTTGGCGCAGTCGCGGTTGGCGCGACAGGAGAAACCGCAGGTGCGGGCAGCGCCGGTGTGACAGGCGGTGCGGGCACAACAGCCAACGCAAGTGGATGCGATGCAGATGCAGACGCGGTTGCGATCAGCGAGGGACCGGCGAGTGCGGCGATGGCCAGCAGGAGCGCGGTGCGTAGGCACAGCAATGGGGAAGCGGTCTGGATCATGAGAGATCTCCACGAAGGTCACAGCTCGGTAGGTACCGCCTGCGCAGGACACGCAGACGGGGTGGGAAACAGCGATCACGCGGCCACGGCGTTGCCGACGCTGCGCAGCGTCGTCACGCAGGAAGTGCCGGGCTGTGGCGGGCCCGTGTCGATGCAGGTGCTGACTGGCGCGATGCCATCGCACGACGCCGGCAGGTGCTTGGCGTCAGGCAGTGCTTACCGCTGCCGCAGGTCTGCCGGCCGTGCACGGCCGGTAGCGGATCGGTGACTGCACGCCACGCGTTGCCGAAGCGTGGCCGCTAGAGACGGTTGCCGACGCGACGTGCGGTCTGCAGCGAACCCGCTTCGGTTGGCTCTCTATGTTCGGTAGCTGCAGCGGCCGGCAAGACAGTGCGAGCGAGCGTCAACTGGTGTAGATGGCGCGCTAAGAAGAGGGTTCGCCCAGAGCCGGAGCCTGCGCGTGGTCCATGCCGGCTCCGGGCACCGACCGCGCCCGCCTGACGGTGAGCGCAGTCGTGTCTTTAATGGCTCCTAGTTGTTCTGCGCCTGTTCTGCGTCTGCTTGCGCTTGTTCGGCGTCTGCCTGGGCTTGCGCTGCCGCCCGTTGCGCTTGCGCCGCTTCCTGTTGCCCACGCGCGGCTTCAATGCGGGCCTGACGTGCGGCCTGTTTGCCCATCTCGGCCTGGTGCCGGGAGACCTCGACCGCTTGGCGCACCGCAGCGGCATAGGCGTATTGGGCCTGGCGATGCTGCTGCGCCATCTCGCGAATCTGTTGCTCGGCTTCGCGCGCCTGCTGTTGCGCGTCCTGTTTGGCCTGCGCCAGTTCCGGGCCTAATGACGCGAGCTGTTCGCGCGCTTTCTGCAGCGCCTCCTGCGCCAGCTGCATCTGTTCCTGCCGACGTTCGAGGTCGCTGCTGTCGGCACCCAGCGCATCGTGCACGGCGCTTTGCGCGTCACGCATGGCCGTGGCGGCGGCCTCGCGGCTGATGCGTTCCAGCTCGACATCCCAGCCGGTGTGCGTTGCATCCCCATCGTCGCCAGGGAATGGCTCGGCGCCCAGCACATCGGCGATGACACCGTGCGACGCCGGGGCGGCTGGTGCTGCAGGCAGTGCGGGGAGCGCCGGTGCAGGCAGTGCGCTCATGCGTGCTGCGGCATCCGCCGACGGCACGCCGCCCTGCGTAGCAGGCGTGCGTTGCGCTGCCGGGGCGGTCACCACGATGGGCCGCATGCTGCTGGAGGTTGCCGGCACCGGCATTGCGACCAGGCGCAGCGGCATCACCCCGGCCACGGCCACCGTCGCCAGGATCACCGCCGCGGCCAGCTGCGGAAAGGCGCTGGTGTCCTGCAACATCACCAGCCTGCGCTTCAAGCTGAGGAACGACGGCGAGGCGCTTGCCACGCCACCGAGCGGACGTGGCGACACCCCGAACTGCAGGAGCAGGCGTCCATAGTCGTGACGGCAATGGCGATGCCCGGCGACCACGGCCGCATCGCAAGCCGCTTCGCGGGCGATGGCGTATTCACGCGCGGCCAGGTGCACCAGTGGATGGAAGAAGAACAGGTGCTGGGCCAGCGACGGCAGCAATCCCCACCACAGGTCGCGGCGGCGCAGGTGGATCAACTCGTGGGTCAGCGCCATGTCCAGGTCGTCGTCGGCCATCTGCACCAGGCGTCTGGCCGGGAGCAGCAACACCGGCCGCCACGGGCCGATCAACTGTGGCGAATCGATCTGCGAAGACAGCCGCAACCCGGGTGGGCGCGACAAGCCATGCGCCTCGGCCGCCATCTGCAACGACTGCACCAACGCCTTGTCGGTGCACGGCTGGGCCGCACGCACCAAGCCACGGCTGCGCCAATACGCGCGGACCGTGCCGGCCGAGATCACCAGCACGCCAGCCGCCCATACCGCAAACAACCACGTGGCCCACGACGACCAGACCGTGACATCCATGGCGTGCGCGGTGGCGCTGGCGGTGGCGGCTGTAGATGCCGCGGCAGCGGCCGTCGCGGCCGGCACCAACGTGTCGGCGCCACCAAGCGCAGATGCAAACGTGTGCGCCGGCAATACCGGCAGTTGCACCGGGCTGCTCCACAGCAGGCCAACCACGGCCTGCACGCCGACCAGCCACCACAGCCAGGTTTGCGTGGTCACCGGCAGGCGCTTCACCCCGCGACACAGCGCCCACACCGCAAATGTCAGCACCGCGGTCTGCACACTGGTGGCGCCGAGTTTCCATAACAGCGATTCGATCAGGGGCGACATGGCTCAATCCTCCTTGCGCTGCGATTGCAGCTTGGCGACCAGGGCTTCGAGTTCGGCCAACTCGGTATCGCTGACCTCGGCACGCTGCGACATCCAGGCCACGAACGGCGACACCGAGCCCTGCAAGGTCTTTTCCACGAACTGCCCCACAGCCGAGCGCACCACATCGTCCTGGCCGGTGGTGGCGCTGTAGCGGTACATGCCGTCCATCTGCTTGCGACGCAAAAAGCCCTTGGCGCGCAGGCGTTCCATCATGGTCAGCACGGTCGAGCGCGCCAGACCGCGCGGCTCACCGAACGCGGCCGCCACTTCGCCGACACTGGCGTGCCGTTGTTCTTCGATGTGTTGCAGCAGGGCCAGCTCCTGGTCCCCGATGGTCTTGCCGCGCATGCCGCTCTCCCTGACTACAGTTGTCGCTACCGTAAACCTGGCGACAGGTGTAGTCAATAGGTCGGATGGCAGGGGTCCGCAGCTCGCGTCGTCGCTGGCGTCTACTTCGGCAAAAGGCGAGAGCGCACGCTGCCGGCAGCAGCGGAGAGTGCGGTACCGGGCGCTCTATCGCTCCACGGAATCTTTCAACAGCTACGGCGCATTGGCCGGGCGGCGGCGGCCCCCATTGCGCTGTTCGCGCTGGTTACCAGCGCGGGCGTAGCTGTGGGTTCGATGGCATTGATGGATTTATCAGCGAAACCGCTTTCCAACATTACGTTACGCAGCTGCATCGAAGGACAGCGATGCGGACAAGTCGCGTTGCGTATCGATCTGCGCTTGAACGGTTTTCAGATCGGCTTCGACGATTTGCATGGCGTCGGCGCCCGCCACGAAGCGTTGTGGCAGCTCGTGCGAATCAGACAGCGTCACCAGCGCGGCGGCGAGCTTTGCCGGGTCGCCGCCTTGTTGGCCGTTCATGCCCTTCCATGCAGTGATCGTCTCAGCTGTGCGCCCGGCGTAGTCGTCAATCGAAAGTTCGGGCCAGATCGTTGAGGCGCCTTCGACCAGCAGCTCGGTCCGGAAGAAGCCTGGCTCCACCGCCATCACCTCGATGCCATACGGCTTCACGTCATAACGCAGCGACTCGACCCAGCCTTCCAGCGCGAACTTGGAAGCCGCATACGCTGCGCAGAATTCCCTGCCAACGAAGGCGGCGGTGGAGGTGACCGTGATCACCTGACCGCTGCGTTGCTTGCGCATGATCGGCAACACGGCGCGCGTGACATTCAAAGGGCCGAAGAAGTTGGTCTCCATCTGTGCCCGGAACTGCGCGTCGCTGATTTCTTCAAAATACCCGGCGTAAAAGTTGCCGGCATTGTTCACAAGCACGTCAATGCTGCCGAAGCGATCGACTGCAGCTTGCGCTGCTTCCTGAGCGGCATGCGCGTCGGTGATGTCGAGTGCGATCACCAGCAGATTGTCGTGTGACCCGATCGCCTTCAATACGTGATCCGCATTGCGCCCGGTTGCGACGACGCGGTGCCCGGCGTCCAGCGCTTGCCTGGCAATCTCGGTACCGAGTCCTCGGCTTGTGCCGGTGATGAACCAAACGTTCTTGTCGGTCATAAGCTCTATCTCCGTATGGTGTGCTGGCGAAAAGGCGCCTGTTGGAGGCAACATAGCGCAGGCCTAATTAATTTATTAGCCCATGCAATCCGCATGCACCTATAAATTGGATTTATAAATGCGCCGAGATAACGTCAACGACTTCCTGGCCTTCATCGCAGTCGCGCGCGAACAGAGCTTCACCAGAGCGGCCGCCCAACTGGGAGTCTCGCAGTCGGCGCTGAGCTATACGGTGCGAACGCTGGAGGCACGCCTGGGCCTGACCTTACTCACCCGTACCACGCGCAGTGTTGCGGTCACCGAGGCTGGCGAGCGCCTACTCAACCGCATCGGGCCGCACTTCGACGAGATCGAAATCGAAATCGCTGCGCTCAGCAGCATGCGCGACAAGCCGGCGGGCACCGTGCGCATCACCACCGTCGAACATGCTGCCGAAACCCTTCTCTGGCCCAGACTTGCGCCGCTGCTGCATGAGTACCCCGATATCAACATCGAAATCATCAGCGAGTACGCGTTGAAAGACATCGTGGCCGACCGCTATGACGCGGGCGTGCGGTTGGGCGAGCAGGTCGACAAGGACATGATCTCGGTGCCGATCAGCCGTGATTTCCGCTTCGCGGTGGTCGGTGCGCCCGCCTACTTTGTCAACAGAAAGCGTCCTGTCAGCCCTAACGATTTGACGCAGCACAGCTGCTTCAGGCTGCGCCTGCCCACCCATGGAGGTACCTACGCCTGGGAGTTCTACAAGAGTGGACGCGAGTTGAAAGTTCGCATCGACGGCCGGGCCACTTTCAGCTCGTTGCGGATGATGCACCAGGCAGCGCTGGACGGCCTGGGCCTGGCCTATCTTCCGGAAGACCAGGTTGCCGCTGACCTCGAAGACGGCAGTCTGGTGCAGGTGCTTGGCGCCTGGTCGCCACCAAGGCCGGCGTATCACCTGTATTACCCGAGCCGCCGCCAGCATTCGCCTGCGTTTGCCCTGGTACTCGAAGCGCTTCGCTACCGACGCCCCTGACACCGCTGCAGCCGGACTCGCAGGCCAGCACCGCCGACTAAGAAGTCAGCCTTCTAGGCACATTCGAAATTAGCCATCTAGTCTCTTAATCGTCAACGGCCTATCGTCGTTCGGGCAAGTCTTCTCAGCGCATCGGCGCTAGAGATCCGAACCCGATCAAGGCACGCGCCTGAGCAAGGCCAACCGTCGTCTTCATGGTCTCGGTATCTCGACAATTTGCGCGAGGGTCCGCACCCCTCTGCGTGCATCTGATCAGGAGTTCCAGACCATGACGTATCGAATGAATTCAACGGCGCTTCTCGCACCTGTCTCGCTCGGCAATGGTGTCACGCTGCGCAATCGCATCGCGATGGCCCCGATGACCACATGGGCCGGCAATGCCGACGGTACGGTGTCCGATGCCGAGGAAGCTTATTACCGGCTACGTGTGAGAGGTGTGGGGCTGGTGATCACCGGTTGTACGCATGTGCAGAAGAACGGGATAGGGTTTACCGACGAGTTCGCCGCCTACGACGACAGCTTCATTCCGAGCCTGAGGCGGCTTGCAACCGCTGCGAAAAGCGGGGGCGCCCCGGCGATCCTTCAACTCTTCCACGCAGGCGTCAAGACCAGCCCCGAGCTCGTCTCCGACATTGTTGCCGCAAGCGCGGTTGCAGGCGACGCCGGCCCCTCGGCCCCCGCCGTCATGCCGCGCGCGCTTGCCGATGAGGAAATCCAAGACATCGTGCGTGCCTTCGGCGAGGCGACCCGCCGTGCCATCGATGCAGGCTTCGACGGTGTCGAACTGCATGGCGCGCACGGCTTCCTGCTGCAGAATTTCCTCTCCCCACACTTCAACCGTCGCACCGATCGCTGGGGCGGCTCCCTCGATCGACGGATGCGCTTTCCTCTCGCTGTGGTCCGGGCGGTACGCGAGGCCATCGCGCGCCATGCCAGCACGCCGTTTGTGCTGGGCTATCGCATCACCGTCGACGAACCGCATGCGGACGGCTTGCGCATTGCGGAGTCGCTGGCGCTCGTCGATCGCTTGATCGATGCCCGCGTTGACTATCTCCATGTGTCGCTGGGGGACGCGCTTGCAGCGCGCCCAATCGACGCACCCGAGGGCCCAAGGGTCATTGAGATTCTACGGAATCGTCTGGCCGGGCGTGTGCCGCTCATCGCGGCGGGCCAGATCCGCACACCAGAGCAGGCCGAGGACGCACTTGCTGCCGGAGTCTCTGTGGTCGCCGTCGGCCAGGGCCTGGTGATGAATCCGGACTGGGTCGATTTTGCGACAGGCGATGCACGCGGAGAAGTCGCGTTCGATATCGCAGCATCCGACGTTCAGCGGCTTGCCATTCCCGCCAAGCTTTGGGCCGTGATCGCAAGCACGACAGGGTGGTTCAACGTTCGACAGGCGGCTTGAATCCGGCTGAGTTGTTTTTGGCTCAACGGCGATGAAAGTGCCGGCCACCGCTGCAAGCCGGATGTACGCGTGCAATCAGCTAGCCCCACATTCGAAAGGAAATGAGATGTCAGCAACCCTTCCCTTGTCGCTGGACATCAATGGCCAGCGCCATCAACTTCGCGTTGACGTCCGTACGACACTGCTCGATGCGCTGCGCGAGCATGCCGGCCTGCCTGGAACGAAGAAGGGGTGCGACCATGGACAGTGCGGGGCATGCACGGTGCATCTGGATGGCGAACGCGTGTTGAGCTGTCTCAACCTGGCAGCGCAGGCCGTGGGTCGTCAGGTCACCACCATCGAGGGTTTGCAGGAACCCGATGGTGTGATGCACGCGGTCCAAACCGCATTCATCGAGCACGATGCTTTTCAGTGCGGTTACTGCACGCCTGGTCAGATCATGTCGGCTGTCGCCTGCATCCGCGAAGGTCATGCACGCATTGACAGCGAGATTCGCGAATACATGAGCGGCAACCTCTGCCGCTGTGGCGCCTATCCCAATATCGTCGCTGCGGTGCGCGATGCGGCCAGCCGCCTTGAGAAAGAGCGCACGCGATGAGAACGTTCGACTACCTCCGCGCAGAGGATGCCGCCACGGCGATTGTCGAAGGCGGCAAACCGGAAACAAAGTTCCTCGCCGGAGGAACCACGCTACTGGATCTGATGAAGCTCAATGTCGAGCGCCCTGCGCGCCTGGTGGATATCACCAGACTCCAGGGCCTGGATACCATCGCGATTTCGGCCGATGTGCTTCGTATTGGCGCGCTCGCCAAGATGAGCAGGGTTGCCGATCACCCCGAGATCAAAGACCTCGCTCCTGTTCTCTCCGAAAGCCTGTGGCGCGCGGCGTCGGCGCAATTGCGCAACATGGCATCCATTGGCGGCAATCTGATGCAGCGCACACGCTGCACCTACTTCCGCGACCCCGGCGCGTATTCGAACTGCAACAAGCGCAGCCCAGGCTCCGGATGCGCAGCGATGGCAGGCATCAACCGGAATCATGCAGTGCTCGGCAACAGCGAGGCCTGCATCGCCATCTACCCAGGCGATTTTGCGGTTGCATTGGTGGCCTTCGATGCCGTGGTCCTCATTCGAGGAGCCACCGAACGGCGCGTCCCTGTGGACGACTTCTTTCTACTTCCAGAGCAAACGCCGCATCTCGAGCACGCAGTGCGCCCCGGCGAGATGATCGTCGGGATTGAAATCCCGCGCTCGCCCGCGCTGAAGCGCTCGCACTATCTCAAGGTCCGTGATCGCGCGTCCTACGAGTTCGCTGCGGCCAGCGCAGCGGTCGGTATAGAAATGGAAGCCGACACCACCACCATTCGGCAGGCGCGCATCGCCGTAGGTGGCGTCGCAACCAAGCCCTGGCGACTGCACCATGTCGAAGCACTGCTCAAAGGCGCCACGTTCGACGAGAAAACGCTGCGCACTGCAGCCGCAGCATCCGTTTATGAGGCGAAGGCGAGTGGACACAACGCGTTCAAGATCGCGCTGACGCCCAGCGTGGTGGCACGCGCCTTGATGCAGGTAGGAGGCATCGCATGACCCGGAAGACCGAGCTGGAACTTGACCGCCGCACCTTCATCAAACTTGGCATGGGCGCAGCGACGGTTGCCGCTACCGGCGTTGGCCTGGCCGGCGAGGAAGTCGCCGCACATGTGCCTGGCGACGCCGAATCACCGTTGGGTGCGCGTCTTTCGCGCACGGAAGGCCCGTTGAAAGTCACCGGTAGCGCCCGCTATGCGATCGAACAGACGCTGCCGAACATGGTCTACGGCGTTACCGTGCAATCCACGCGCCCTGCCGGGCGCATTCTCCGGATCGACACATCGGCAGCCCTGGCCTTGCCCGGGGTGGTCGATGTCTACACCCCGCAGCATCCCTTGAAGCTCAACAAGCCCACGGTCTACAGCAAGGGGGGGGGCGCAACCGAAGAGTTCACGCCGCTGCAGGACGATGTGATCCGATTCAACGGCATGCACATCGCGCTGGTGGTGGCTGACACCTTCGAACAGGCAACCGAAGCGGCAGGTCTGCTCAGGGTCCACTACGAAGACGCCGCACCTATTGTCGACCTCAACGATCCCAAGGCAACGGCGCAAGTTGTCGATGCGATGGGAGCAACCTGGGGTGATGCAGCCGCAGCACTGGCCAGCGCCGAGATCAAGGTCGATGTCACGTACACCACCGCGCGCGAATACAACGTACCGTTGGAGCCACACGCCTGCATCGCCTCGTGGGAAGACGGTCAGATGACTGTCTGGGAACCCAGTCAGTGGGTGGGAGGTGCGCGACGCGTGGTGTCAGAGTGGCTCGGCGTCGATATCGAGAAGGTGCGGGTCATTTCGCCTTACGTGGGCGGCGGGTTCGGGTCCAAGATCGGGGCGCATCCGCATGTGGGACTGGCGTGCGCGGCCTCGCGTCGGTTGGGCAGACCCATCAAGGTCTCGCTGACGCGCCCTCAGACCTTTACCGGCCTGGGCGGGCGCCCTGCAACGCGGCAGACGCTGTCCATCGGTGCGTCGAAGGACGGAAAAATCAGCGCGATCGTTCACGAAAGCTGGAACGAAACAGCGATCGACGAGGTGCATGTCGAGGCGTGCAACAACGTCACCAAGATCATGTATGCCACACCGAACTTCTCGTCCCGGCTAAGTGTGGTGCCGGTGCACACCGTCATGCCTGGATGGAAGCGCGGCCCCGGCGAGAATCCGAGCGCTTACGCGCTGGAAAGCGCCATGGACGAGCTGGCCTATGCGCTCGACATGGACCCGATCACCTTGCGTCTGGCCAATTGGGCAGACATGGATCCCAGCAGCAAGTTGCCGTGGACAACACGGCAACTGCGCGAAGCGTATGCCGCTGGCGCGGAGGCCATTGGCTGGTGGAATCGCAATCCACAACCGCGCTCGATGCGCGAGGGTCGTGAACTGATCGGCTATGGCATGGCGGCAGGGGCCTATCCGATGATCCGCACAGCCAGTGAAGCCAGGATCGTGTTCCACGACAGCGGAAAAGTCGAGGTACTCAGCGCCGGTACCGATATCGGAACCGGCACCTATACCATCCTTGCGCAAACCGCCGCGACGGCGCTGGGCGTTCCTGTCGCAAACGTCGTGGTTCGCTTGGGCGATACCGTTCTGCCCCGCTCCGCGCTCGCCGGTGGGTCGCAGCAAGCCAACAATCTGGCCGGCGCCGTCGACCGTGCAGCGCGAAATGCGCGGGCGCTTTTGCTGGCGCTTGCAGTGACCGACCCGCGCTCGCCGTTGGCGGGCGCCAAGCTTGCCGAACTCGTTTACAAGGACGGCTACATCCGGCCCGCACGGCGCCGCCGTGGCGGTATCGCGATTGCCGACCTACTTAATGCGGTCGGAAAGAGCAGCCTGGAAGTCGAAGGCCATACGTTCGCGCCCAACGCCACCGAGCAGATGAAAAACGAAGCGGATCGCAGCTTTGCACAACTCAAAACGGCGCTGGAAGGCGGCGTCTCGGCACACAGCTGGTGCGCGCAGTTCGTCGAGGTCCGCGTTGACGAGGACTTCGGCACGATCCGCGTCAAACGCATGATTTCGGCGTTCGATAGCGGGCGGATCTTCAATCCGAAACTGGCCGAGAGCCAGTGGATCGGCGGCATGATCATGGGTCTTGGACAGACGCTTCTCGAAGAAGGACACATCGACCAGCGCGACGGCCGTACCGTCAATGCGAACTTTGCCGACTATGCGGTTCCGGTCAACGCCGACGTGCCTGACGTGCAGGTGATCTCTGTGGGCATTCCCGATCTGCAGGCAAGCGCACTTGGCGGCAAGGGGGTGGGAGAGATCGGCGTGGTCGGAGTTGCCCCGGCGATCGGTAATGCCGTGTTTCATGCAACCGGCAAACGCATCCGCAGCCTGCCGATCACGCTGGAGAAGCTTGCCTGATGAGCACGATCTTTTCGCTTGCCAGGCGTTTGCGCCCGGCTTGACTGATGGATCGGAACATTCTGATCGGAACCGGTGCCACTGCAGCGACGCCTGTCCGCCTGGATGCGTGCAGCGGCAGCGAACGCAGCGCTGGCGCGCAAGCGGTGGTACTCGGGGCAGCGCGCGCCAGCTTTGTTGAAAGTGTGCCGACTGCGCTTGCTGTCGTGCTGGAGACCGAAGGATCGGTCTACGCCAAACAGGGCTCGCTTGCGCTGTTCGGATCGGGTCGGCAGGTGGGATGGCTCAGCGGCGGTTGCCTGGAACCTGCTCTGCTTGCCAGCAGCGACCTCGCAATTGAAACCGGAGCGTTGCATCTGCTTGAGATCGATCACCTTGATGACAGCGCGCTGTTCTCCGGCGGCGCAACCGGTTGTCGGGGCCGTCAGCTGGTGGCGCTATTTCCACTGAGTGTGGTTGCGTGCCTGCACGATACACTCGACACCTGGTACGCCGGCAGTGCATCCATTGATTTGACAGTGCATGCCTCAGGCGAAATTCGCCTCGAATGTGGAAGGCACCTCAGCGAACGAACGCTTCCTGCGGTGCTGCCAGGGAATGTCCAACCATCGTCCTGCTGGAACATCCGCATTGCGCCGCCACCGCGCGTCTTGTTGCTTGGTGCAGGTCCCGAGGCGATCTATCTCTCGGCAATGTTGAACGACCTGGGGTGGCAAGCCAGATGCAGAGAGCCGCGAGCGAGCTGGCGGAACCGCAGCGGCAGCGTTGCTCTCCACGCATCGATCCCTGTCTCTGAGTTGCTGACTGATTTTTGTCCAGATGCAGTGCTGGTGATGCACCATAACTTCGAACTCGATCTCGAATCGTTGCAGGCGCTGGCAGCCTCGTCTTGCGCCTTCGTCGCGCTGCTTGGCCCTGCCCGCCGCCGCCAGGATCTGCTCAAGTTCGTCAAACCGGATTTCCCCGCACACTTGATCGCAACATTGAGATCGCCTGTCGGCCTGGGTTTAGGAAGTTCGGGTCCGGCCGGCATCGCGCTGAGCATCTGCGCAGAGTTGGAAGCATGGAGGTCTGAGCGTTTTCAGTCGCGATGATCGCCTCGCGTCGTGCTTGGCGGTGCGGCCGGCACCAGATCCACGATCTGCTCGGTCGCCGCATCGACTGCCGCACGCGTGTACAGCAACGGAAAATACGTGCCCTGCAACCACATCGGTGCGAGGTCGCGGTAATGCGGGCTGGCCGGGTCGCCGGATTGGCCGGGGTAGTTCATGGCGCGCGAGTTGTCCCAGTTGCCCAGGTCGATGATCAGTCTTGCAGACGGGCCGATGGTCTGGCGGAAATCGGTGGGGTCGTAGCTGGATTGATTGGGCGTGTAGGGGCTGCCGCCCTTGGCGAACGGGCCAACGTCGAGCAACGCACGATCGGTGCCGACCGCCGCGCTCATTGCATGCGAAACCTTGTTGACGTGCAGCTTGCCCCATTGCCACTGCGCAGGCTCCGGCCCCTGCAACTCGACCAGCGCCAGATACGCGCTGCGTAGCGACTCCAACAACAGTTGATCGCGGCGTGCGGCCGGTGCGGCGCCGAACGCGGCGCCGGGATGTTCCAGTGCCTGCATCAACACCGCTGCATCGGGCATGCCGAAGGTGGCCGCCTCGGAGGGGCGCAGCACCAGCGCCTTGTAGGCATCGCCGAGATAGCGGCTGAACCATACTTCTTCCAATGCGGCGGCCGAGGACGTTGCGCTTACCGTGCCATCCCAGGGTTTGAGCAAAGTCAGCGCCGCAGTGGTGGTCGCATCTTGTGCGTGCAGCGGCTTGACCAGTGCGACCAGGCGCTGCGCCAGCAACGACACCTGATCGTTCTGCAGTTTTTCCGAATCCTGCAGGGTCACCGTTGGCAGCTGCGACAGCACCTGGGTGATGCGTGCGTGCCGCGCGTCGTTGGCCCATTCGAAACCGATCTTGCGCTGCGCATACGGGTAGCCGGCCGGCAGATTCATTTCGTTGGAGGTGGTGATGAAGCCGGCGGCCGGGTTCTTCGAAGAAGGCAGGACATCGGCGTTCCAGAAGCCGTTCCACTCGTAGCGGCCGTCGCCAGGCACCGGCAGCAGGCCGTCCGAGCGCGTGCGTCGCGGCGTCATGCCGGCGGTGGCCCAGCCGATATTGCCTTTGACGTCCGCGTAGACCTGGTTCACCGAGGGCGCCCCCCAATGTGCGAGTGCGTTCTTGAATTGCTCGAACGAGTGCGCCCTGAGATAGCGCAAGGACCCCAGGTAGGGTGCCGCGCCGGGTTGGCTCAACACCGAGCGGACCGCATAGGCGATGTGCTTGTCTGCATCGAGGTAGATCACCGGCCCGTGGCGGGTGAATTGCAGCTGCTCGGTGAGCGCCGCGGTACCGCGCACCGCGATGGAGGCGTGTTCGGTGTGCAGCGGCTCCCACGTGCCGTTGTACCAATACGACGCGTTATCGGCCGGATTCAGACGGTAGACGTACAGGTCCTCCTGATCGATGTTGAAGATGGTCAGCCCGAACGCACTGCGCTAGTTGTGGCCGATCGCGATACCGGGTGCAGTCGGCTCGCCGGCACCGATGACGTCCAGCCCCGGGCTGTTGAGATGCACGAAATAGCGCAGGCTGGGAACGCTGTAGGCACGATGCGGGTCGTCGGCCAGCACCGCGTGGCCGGTGGCCGATTTTTGCGGTGCGATGACCCAGTTGTTGCTGCCTTCGGCGAAGGCGTCCTCGCCTGGACGCGGCGGCGTTGTCTGCGCGTCGGCCACGTGCGTATCGGCGCTGAGCCTGGGGCTTTGCGTGGCCAGTTCGTAGACCTTCAAGACGTCATCCGGAAGGCAGGGATCGAGTCCGTCAGGCACCGTGGTTGTCCAGGCCGGTTGCAGCTTCTGGCGCACTGCATCGACGGCAAGCGAGGCCTTGCACGCGACCCTTGCACGCGCCACTTCGCTTTTGACGTTACGGCTCAAGCCGGTGGTGCGGATGCGCAGCACATCGTCCGGCGCCCATTTTTCCGGGCGATACGCGAACGTGCGGAATTCATACGGCAGCGCGTGCGGATGGGCACCCAACCAATCGATGTAGGCATTGATGCCGGCAACGAAACGCGTCACATCGCGCTGCGCGTCGGGTCCGTAACTGTTCCACTCCTCGGCCATGCTGCCGCGATACAGAAACAGCCGCGCGGCGCGATCCTGCTGCACATACGCAGGCCCGAACGCCGCCGACAAGTGACCAAGCCCTTTGCGACGCAGCAGATCCAGCTGAAACAGGCGGTCGCGTGCCACGTTGAAGCCCTGCACGAAAAACGCATCGTTGTCGGTCCCGGCATAGATGTGCGCCACGCCCCAGCGATCCACACGGATCTGCGCCGGCTGCTCCAATCCCGCAACGGTCAGCGTGGCGTGCGTCGGTTGGGCCGCCGCTGCGCTGTCGAGCATCAGCTGGCACACCACCAGGCACCATAGCGCTGTTGTGCTGATCGAGATCGTGCGTGTCGACATCATGCGTGGCACACCTTGCGGGTGAAAAGGACGGTGTTCAGCGGCATGTTCGTTCTCCCATCGGCAGCCGCGCAGGCTGCGGCATTGTGGCGTGTTGCGTGCGGTTGCCGCAGAACCACCGGCGCGAAAAACGAATCGCACCTGCAGCACTGGCCGCATCTTCAACCGGCGATCATCGCCGCCAGTAAGCGCTTTTTGCACCGCCTGGGTGAACGCGGCATGCAGTCTTCCATTACCCATCTCGGCGCGCAGCGCGCGTGCGGCGTGCGTCGATCAGCGAACGACTGCAACGCGTCCGCATTGCTGCCTTCACATGCTACACAGGGCAAGCGCGCATGATCGTAGCCTCTAGCGGCTCTTATGCTGCAAAGGTTATGTCTCCATGCCGCCACAGCGGAAGGCTTCTGCGTTTTCTCTCTGGTGGCAGTCGATTACCCAACCAGCAGCAACCCTGCAGCATCCGTCGGTGCGGGATGCAGTGCCTGAAGGCGCCGCCTTGTTTGGCGACGAGCAGATGGAGGCGCTGGGGCACAGCCTGGCGCAGGCGCATGTGCTCTACACCGGGCCAACCCGCGAACTGCTGTTGTCGCAACTCAGGTTCAACGAACGCGCACTCGGCACGGTCGCAGCGCGATTGACCGAAATGTCGGCCGATGGCTTGCGCCTGCATCCGGCCGGCGAGTGGTTGCTGGACAACTATTATCTGGTCGAAGAACAGATGCGCCTGGCGCGTCAGCATCTTCCGCCCGGTTACAGCCGGCAATTGCCGCGTCTGCGCACGCCCACCTCGGTTGGCCTGCCGCGCGTCTACGAGCTGGGCCTGGAGGTGGTGGCGCATGGCGACGGGCGCGTGGATACGATCACGCTGAGCCGTTTCATTGCAGCCTATCAACAGGTGGCGCCACTCAAACTCGGCGAGCTGTGGGCGATTCCGATCATGTTGCGGCTGGCGCTGATCGACAACCTGCGCCGCATTGCCGAAGACATCATGCGCGATGGCCGCGACACCCGCCTGGCCGCACACTGGGCCGCGTTGCTCAACGCCACGGCGGCGGCGCAACCCAAGGACGTGGTGGTGGTGGTGGCCGATATGGCGCGCTCGCAGCCGCCGGCCACCGGCGCGTTCGTGGCCGAGTTGACGCGCGGCATCCAGGGCCGCGGGCCGGTGTTGTCGATGGCCAGCGCCTGGGTGGAGCAATGGCTGGCAAGCGAGGGCCACAGTGTGGAAGGCCTGGTGCATGCCGAGAGCCAACGCCAGGCGGCCGAACAGGTGGCGATCAGCAACAGCATCGGCAGCCTGCGGTTTCTGGACCAGATGGATTGGCGCGACTTCGTCGAGGCCATGAGCGTGGTCGAGCAGATCCTGCGCAAGGATCCGGCCGACGTCTACGCACGCATGGATTTCCACACCCGCGATAGCTACCGGCATGTGGTGGAGCATCTGGCGCAGCGCCTGGACCGCGACGAGCCTACGGTGGCCGAGTGCGTCCTGCGCCTGGCCGCGCAGCCGGGCTCCGATGCACCGGTGGCCAGCCACGTGGGCTATTACCTGGTGGATACGGGATTGCCGCTGCTGCGTAGCGCGCTGCGCGACCCAGCCGCACCCGGCACATCGAAACCACCGAAACCACCGCGCCCACGGGCGCGACGCGTTGCGCTACCGGTGTACCTGCTGCCGATCGCCGTGATCGCCGTGCTGTGGAGCGCCGTATTGCTGCAGGGCGTAAGCGCATTGCCACCGGCGCTGTGGTGGATCACCGCCGGCATCGCGCTGCTGGCCGCCAGCGAGTTGGGCATCGCCCTGGTCAACTGGGTGGCAACGCTGTGGGTGCGCCCGCATCCGTTGCCGCGCATGGACCTGAGCCTGGGCATTCCACCCGATTGCCGCACGCTGGTGGTGATGCCGAGCATGCTGGCCAGCCCCGAGGCCATCGACGAGCTGGTCGACGCGTTGGAGGTGCATTACCTGGCCAACCGCGACGAGCAGCTGTACTTCGCACTGCTCACCGATTTTCTCGATGCCGCGCAAGCGCTGTTGCCTGGCGACATGGCATTGGTGGCGCATGCGGCGCAGCACATCGACCGGCTCAACGCGGCCTATGCCGATGCGCACGGCGATCGCTTCTTCCTGCTGCATCGCGCGCGCCAGTGGAACGCGGGCGAAGGCTGCTGGATGGGCGCAGAACGCAAGCGCGGCAAGCTGGAAGCGCTCAACCGTCTGTTGTGCGCGGGCGATGCGCCGCTGCAGGCAGCCCACGAATTCCTGCAAGTACAAGGCGATGTGGCCGCGCTGGTGCAGGTGCGCTATGTAATCACGCTCGATAGCGACACCCACCTGCCGCGCGATGCGGCACGCGCACTGGTCGGGGCGATGTCGCATCCGTTGAATGTGCCGCGCATGGATGCGGCCGGGCAGATCGTCGAGGCCGGTTACGGCATCCTGCAGCCGGGCCTGGGCACCGGCATGAGCGAGGGCGGCGAATCGCGCTTTGCGCGCATGTTCGGCATCGAGCCGGGTATCGACCCTTACACCCGCGTGGTCTCGGACGTGTACCAGGATCTGTTCGGCGAAGGCTCGTTCATCGGCAAGGGCATCTATGCGGTGGCCACCTTCGAGCAGGTGCTGGCCGGCCGCTTCCCCGACAATCGCGTGCTCAGCCATGACCTGCTGGAAGGCTGCTATGTGCGCGCCGGGTTGCTCAGCGACGTGCGTCTGTACGAGCGCCATCCGCAGCGCTACGCCACCGATGCCAAGCGCCGCGCGCGCTGGGTGCGTGGCGACTGGCAGTTGCTGCCATGGCTGCTGCCGTGGGTGCCCGACCGCGGTGGCCGGCGCGCACGCAATCCGTTGTCGTGGTTGTCGCGCGGCAAGCTGCTGGACAACCTGCGCCGCAGCCTGGTGGCCCCGGCGGCATTTGCATTGCTGCTGATCGGCTGGCTGTGCTCGCCCACTCCCTTACGCTGGACGCTATGGATGCTGGTGTTGTGGCTACTGCCGGGTCTGTGTTCGGCGGTGTATGCGCTGGCGCATCCGCCCGAGGGTTTGGGTTTGCGTCATCACGCGCGCCAGGTCGGGACGGGACTGCGTCAGCACTTGGTGCGCACCGGCGTGGTGCTGGCCTGCCTGCCGTTCGAGGCGGGGCTGCAGCTGGCGGCGATCGCGCGGACGCTGGTGCGGATGTCGATGACCCAGCGCCACCTGCTGCAGTGGGCGCCGTCCAGCGAAGTGGAGCGCAGCGCGCGCAGCGGCAACGCCGAACAACAGCTGATGGCCGGCGCCGCCTGCAGTGCGGCGCTGGTAATCGCCGCAGTGGCATGGTGGGCGCCGTTGGCGTTGTGGACGGCGCTGCCGCTGGGGCTGGCATGGATGGGCGCGCCGTGGTTGATGGCCTGGCTGGGCGAGCAGCCCGCCGCGCCGGTGGCGCAGCTGTCGCAGGAACAACGCGATTTCCTCGGCGGATTGTCGCGGCGCACCTGGGCGTTTTTCGAAAGCCATTGCACTGCGCAACACCACTGGCTGCCGCCGGACAACGTGCAGGAATACCCGGTCACGGTGGTGGCCAACCGCACCTCGCCGACCAATATCGGGCTTGGCCTGCTGGCCAATCTGGCGGCCTACGATCTGGGCTACCTGACGGTGGCCGGCGTGATGCGCCGCGTGGTCAATACGCTGACCACGCTGGAAGCGCTGCCGCGTTATCGCGGCCATTTCTACAACTGGTACGACACCGAGACGCTGGTGCCGCTGGTGCCGCGTTACGTCTCCACCGTCGACAGCGGCAACCTGGTCGGGCATCTGTTGACGCTGCGGCAAGGGCTGCTGGCGCTGGTGGATGCGCCGGCCGTCTCGATGGCGGTGTTCGATGGGCTGGCCGACACCCTGAGCGTGCTCACCCTGCAGGCGCAGCCGCGCAGCGACGCCGCCACCGCCGCATTGAGCGCGATGACGCACAGCGTGCAGGCGATCCGCAACCAACCCACGCCCCCCCTGCACCAGGCCGATGAAGCGCTGCGCCTGCTGCTGGCGCAGAGCCACACCATCCTGGCCTCGATGCCGGCCGGTGGCGAGGACGAGGAACCGTGGCCGCAACGCCTGGTGAGCAGTTGCGAGGCGGCATTGGCCGAGTTGGGCCATTGCGCACCGGCGCTTGCCAGCACCGATCCGCACCCGGCAGAACGTCCCGGCGATGCAGTCGCCACGCTGCGGCAGCTCGCCAACGGCAGCCACGCACCGAGCGTGCAGACCTGGGCCGCCAAGCGCGTGCTGGAGCTGCAACGGCTTGCGCATATCGCCGGGCAACTGGCGCAGATGGACTACGACTTCCTCTACAGCCCCGCCCAGCAGTTGCTCTCGATCGGCTACAACGTCGACGACCATCGTCTGGATAGCGGCCGTTACGATCTGCTCGCTTCCGAAGCACGCTTGGGCATCTTCGTGGCGATCGCCCAGGGCAAGCTGCCGCAGGAGAGCTGGTTCGCCCTCGGGCGCACGCTCACCGATACCGGCGCCGAGCCGACGCTGCTGTCGTGGAGCGGCTCGATGTTCGAGTACCTGATGCCGGATCTGGTGATGCCGAGCTACCCGCAGACGCTGCTGAGCCGCTCGATGCGCGGCGCGGTGCAGGCGCAGATCCGCTATGGCGCGGCGCGCGCGGTGCCGTGGGGCGTGTCCGAATCGGGCTACAACACGGTCGATACGCGGCGCAATTATCAGTACCGCGCCTTCGGTGTGCCCGGGCTCGGGCTCAAGCGCGGCCTGGGCCAGGATCTGGTGATCGCCCCGTATGCCAGCGCGATGGCGCTGATGGTCGAACCGGATGCGGCCTGCCGCAATCTGCAGCAGCTGCAGGCGCTGGGATTCGACGGGCGTTTCGGCTTGTACGAAGCGATCGACTACACGCCCTCGCGCGTGCCGCGTGGCGAACACCACGCGCTGGTGCGCTCGTTCATGTCGCATCACCAGGGCATGGCGCTGCTGGCGCTGGACCACGTGTTGCGCGATGCGCCGATGCAAAGACGCTTTGTCGCCGACCCGCAATTCCAGGCCACCTTGTTGCTGTTGCAGGAGCGCGCACCGCGTGCCGGCGTCTACGTCAAAGGCCTGGTCGAAGCAGCCGAGCGCCCGGTGGCCACCGAGGCGGGTATGGCGTTGCGCATCCATCGCGACCCCAACCTGCCGCAGCCGGCGTTGCAACTGCTCTCCAACGGGCGTTACCACGGCATGCTGACCTCGGCCGGCGGTGGCTACAGCCGCGCACGCGACATGGCGGTGACCCGTTGGCGCGAAGACGGCACCCGCGACCACTGGGGCACCTTCTGCTATCTGCGCGATGTGGACAGCGGTGCGGTGTGGTCGGCCGCGCATCAGCCGACCTGCGTGCCGGTGGAGCGCTACGAAGCGATCTTTTCCGACGCCAAGGCCGAGTTCAAGGGCAGCCACCAGCGTTACGACAGCCATCTGGAAATCGCCATTTCCGCCGAGGACGATGTGGAGCTGCGCCGGCTGCGCATCCGCAACCGTTCGCGGCAGACCCGCGTGATCGAAATCACCACCTACGCCGAAGTGGTGCTGGCACCGGCGCAGGCCGACGAGGCGCATCCGGCGTTCAGCAACCTGTTCGTGCAGACCGAAATCCTGGCCGACAAGCAGGCATTGCTGTGCACACGCCGCCCGCGTGGGCATGACGAAGCGCAGCCGTGGATGCTGCATCTGGTGGCCGTGCACGATGCCGATGTGGCGTCGATCTCCTACGAGACCGACCGCGCCGCCTTCGTCGGGCGCGGACGCAGCACCCGCGATCCGGTGGCCTTGCACGCGCACGCCAGCCTGTCTGGCGCGGCCGGCTCGGTGCTGGACCCGATCGTGGCGATCCGCTGCCGCATCTCGCTGGCGCCCGATCAACAGGCGCAGGTGGACATGGTCTACGGCGTCGGGACCCAACGCGAGGCCTGCACCGCCTTGATCGACAAGTACCGCGACCGCCGTCTGGCCGACCGCGTGTTCGATCTGGCGCTGACCCAGAGCCAGGTCACGCGCCGGCAGATCAACGCCTCGCTGGAAGACGCCATGCGCTACGAGCGGCTGGCCGCACGCGTGCTGTTCGTCGACCCGCAACTGCGCGCCGACACCGAGGTGCTGCTGCACAACCATCGCGGCCAGTCGGCGCTGTGGAGTCACGCCATCTCCGGCGATCTGCCGATCGTGCTGTTGCGCATCACCGACCCGGACAATCTGGACCTGGTGCGCCAGCTGGTGCAGGCGCACGCGTACTGGCGCCTGAAAGGCCTGCGCGCGGATCTGGTGATCTGGAATGAAAGCCAGGCCGGCTATCGCCAGCAATTGCAGGACGCCATCCTGGGCCTGATCGCCGCCGACCCCGAGGCCAATGTGCTCGATCGCCCCGGCGGTATCTTCGTGCGCGCCATCGAGCACATCTCGCAGGAAGACCGCGTGCTGCTGCAGACCGTGGCACGGGCGATCCTGAGCGATGCCAACGGCACGCTGGATGCGCAACTGCAGCGCCACCCCAGCGCGCGTGCGCACCCGCCGTTGCTGGAGCCGATCCGGCAACCGGACGGCGCCGATGAATTGGCCAGCACGCATGCCGCGTACCTGGACAAGACCCTGCAGGCCGCCACAGAAGAGCCGATGCTGTTCGACAACGGCCTGGGCGCCTTCGCCGCCGACGGCCGCGAATACCGCATCACCCTGGACGAAGGCGTCGCCACGCCGGCGCCGTGGTGCAACGTGATGGCCAATGCGCAGTTCGGCAGCGTGGTCAGCGACAGCAGCCCCGGCTACAGCTGGGCCGAAAACGCGCACGAATTCCGACTCACGCCCTGGCATAACGACCCGGTCGGCGATGCCTCCAGCGAGGCGTTCTACCTGCGCGACGAAGACACCGGGCAGGTGTGGTCGCCGATGGCGCTGCCATGCCGCGGCAGCGGCCGCTACACGGTGCGCCACGGCTTCGGCTACAGCGTCTACAGCCATATCGAACACGGCATCGGCACCGAGCTGTGGGTGTTCGTGGATGTGGAGCGGCCGATCAAGTTCAGCCATCTGCGGTTGAAGAATCTTTCCGGCCGCCCACGCCGGCTCAGCGTCACCGGCTACGTGGAATGGGTACTGGGCGACATCCGCACGCGCTCGCAACTGCATGTGGTCAGCGAAGTCGACCTGGGCAGCAGCGTGCTCACCGCGCGCAATCCATACAACACCGAGTTCGACGGGCGCGTGGCGTTCTTCGATGCCGATGCACCCAACCGCAGCATCACTGCCGACCGCAATGAGTTCCTCGGGCGCAATGGCAGCCTGGCCGCACCTGCCGCGCTCACGCGGCAGCGTTTGTCCGGGCGCGTGGGTGCCGGCCTGGACCCGTGCGCGGCGATCCAGATCCCTGTGACGCTGGCAGCCGAACAGAGCTTCGAAACGGTGTTCCGCCTGGGCGCGGCCGTTGACCGCGAGAGCGCACTGACACTGGCACGCCAGAGCCGTGGCGTGGCCGCCGCGCACACCGCCTTGCTGGCAGTGCGCGCGCACTGGCAGCAGATTCTGGGCGCCGTGCAGGTGACCACGCCCGACCCGGCGGTGGACCTGCTGGCCAATGGCTGGCTGCTCTACCAGACCATCGCCTGCCGGTTCCTGGCGCGCAGCGGTTATTACCAGTCCGGTGGCGCGTACGGCTTCCGCGACCAGCTGCAGGACAGCATGGCGATGGTGCACGCGCAGCCGGCGCTTACCCGCGCCCACCTGCTGCGCTGCGCTGCGCATCAGTTCGTGCAGGGCGATGTGCAGCATTGGTGGCACCCGCCGCAAGACCGCGGTGTGCGCACGCAGTGCTCGGACGATTTTCTGTGGTTGCCGCAGGCGCTGTGCCGCTATCTTGAGGTCACCAACGACGCCAGCGTGCTCGACGAGCGCGTCAGCTTTATCGACGGGCGCGCACTCAAGCCCGAGGAAGAATCGTATTACGACCTGCCGCACATCACCGGCAACGTGCAGTCGCTGTACGCGCACGGCGTGCTCGCCCTGCAACGCGGCATGGCACGCCTGGGCGAACGCGGCCTGCCGCTGATCGGCAGCGGCGACTGGAACGACGGCATGAACCGGGTCGGCAAGGACGGCAAGGGCGAGAGCGTGTGGCTGGGCTTTTTCCTCTACGACACACTGCTGCGGTTCGCAGACGTGGCGGTGCAACGCGACGATGGCGCATTCGCAGCGACCTGCCGTGCGCATGCACACGCCTTGCGCACCGCGCTGGAACAGCATGCCTGGGATGGACGCTGGTACCGGCGTGCCTGGTTCGACGACGGCACACCGCTGGGCTCGAGCGATTCGGACGAATGCCGCATCGATTCGCTATCGCAAAGCTGGGCAGTGTTGTCCGGCGCGATGGACCCGGCGCGCAGTGCACAGGCGATGGAGGCGATGCGCCAGCAACTGGTGGATGCCGAGACCGGCATCGTCAAGCTGCTGGTGCCGCCGTTCGATCACACCGAACACGACCCCGGCTATATCCGTGGTTATGTGCCCGGCGTGCGCGAGAACGGCGGCCAGTACACGCATGCCGCAGTGTGGGCGACGATGGCCTTCGCGCATCTGGGCGACAGCGCGCGGGCCTGGCAACTGGCCGGCATGATCAACCCGATCCAGCATGCCCGCGACGCGGCGGGCGTACAGCGCTACAAGGTCGAACCCTATGTGCTGGCGGCCGATGTCTATGCGGTGGCGCCACACGCCGGCCGCGGCGGCTGGAGCTGGTACACCGGCGCGGCCGGCTGGATGTACCGGCTGCTGACCGAATCGCTGCTCGGCCTGCAACGCCACGGCGAGCGCATGCACATCGTGCCGTGCATCCCGGCCAGCTGGCCGGAGTACCAGCTGCGCTATCGCTTCGGCAGCAGTACCTACGTCATCGACGTCACCCAGCGCCCCGGTGTCCAAGCCCGGCTGGAGATCGATGGAGTGATGCAAGCCGAGCTTGCTTTCACTCTGATTGACGACGGTGCGGTCCACGCTGTCGCCCTGGACTGGCCGGGAGACGCGACATGAGCATGCGCACACGCACCCACACCAATCACCAGCTCTCCGACCTGGGCAAGATGTTGTCGGTGTGGCCGCAGCGGGTACGCGACCCAAGCCAGTTCTGGCCGCAATTCGATGCCTTGGCCAAAGACATTCTCGATGAGGCGGCCGAAGCCGACCTGCAGCGCGTGCAGCGTCGCCTGCGGCAGCTGCTGCACCGCCACGGGCTGACGCGCACGCAATAAGCGCGCGGACACCGATTTGAGTCGTAGAGACGTCTGGATACAGTCAAAAGCTGAGCTAGTCGAGGGCGCGGTGCCTCACCGCTCGCGGGACACGCCGTGAATCCGTCCCTGGAGGCTCAGTGGCGGCATCCATGCCGCCACATGGTCCCGCAATCGGCGAGGACACCGCACCAGAAAGTTGGTCGCTGCTTGAAAACATGCACACCGACCATCTCCACTGGTCCTTGCCCGCCCACCGTCGCGGGACCTTACGCGGCATGGATGCCGCGTAAGAGCCTACACGGACGTACTTGCGGCGTGTCCTGCGATGGTGGGCGGGCAAGGGCCCTGCAACCAAGCTGCAGATCATTCGCTCTGCATCTGAATCTATCCGAATGTCTAATTCCATCGAGACACAAGATGCAAAAGCGGCCAAGGATTTGAGTTCTAGAGGCGTTTGGATACAGTCAAAAGCTGAGTTAGTCGAGGGTGCGGTGCCCTCGCCGCTCGCGGGACACGCCGCAAGTACATCCGTGTAGGCTCGGTGGCGGCATCCATGCCGCCACACGGTCCCGCAAGCGGCGAGGACACCGCACCAGAGAGTGAGTCGGTTGCTTTGTTGAAAACATGCACACCGACCATCCCGACTGGTCCTTGCCTGCCCACCGTCGCGGGACCTTACGCGGCATGGATGCCGCGTAAGAGCCTACATGGACGTACTTGCGGCGTGTCCCGCGATGGTGGGCGGGCAAGGGCCCTGCAGCCAAGCCGCAGCACCAATGCTCTACGACTGACCGACTCCACCACTTCACCACTTCTGAGCAGGCAAGATTTTGCAATTTGGCTTCGTCAGACGCAGCGTCAAAAGCTCAGTCGACCGAGCGCGCGCAGCAACGCATCACGCGCTTTACTGCTGGTGCGCCTGAGCTGCCGCAGACAGCACCCGACACCGCCATGATCGACGACGCGCAGTCGCCACGCTTAGACTCCGCGTTTACACGCGCCAAGGCCGCTGGTGATCGATCTCAATGACATCGCGTTGTACGTGCAGGTCGTGCGCAGCGGCAGCTTTGCCGAAGCCGCGCGCAGGCTGGGCACTGCACCCAACAGCGTGAGCCGGCGCGTGCAGCAGCTGGAAGCGCAACTGGACACGCGCCTGATGCAGCGCTCCACCCGCAAGCTCACCCTCACCGACGCCGGGCAAGCGTTCTTCGAACGTTGCGCCGATGCGGTAGACGGGCTGACCTCGGCCGGGCAGAGCCTGGTGGCCGGTGGCGACGAAGCAGCCGGTTTGGTGCGCGTGGCCGCGCCTGCGGATTTCCTGGATTTTTTCCGCGTCGAATGGGTCGGCGAATTTCTCGCCGCGCATCCGCGCGTGCGCCTGGAATTCGTGCTCAGCGATGGCAAGGCCGACCTGATCGCCGAGCGCATCGATGTGGCTTTTCGCGGCGGTGTGGTGACGGACCTGGGCTATGTCGGCCGCCAGATCCTGGCCGATACCAACGATGTCCTGGTGGCCAGCCCAAGCTACCTGCAGGCGCGCGGCAGGCCGTTGCGGCTGGACGAATTGCCGCAGCACGACTGCATCAGTTTCCCGCATCCCAGCGGCCATGCCACCTGGACATTGGTCGGCCCGTCCGGGCTTGCCGAAGACGTCCAGGTGCAGGCCCGCATGGCCGCCACCACCGCCCGCGCGCTGCGGCTTGCGGCGGTGGCCGGGCTCGGAATCGCCTTGTTGCCGCAGGCACTCACCTGGCCGGATATCGACGAAGGCCGCCTGACCGTAGTGCTGCCGGATTTTCAACGCAAGGGCCAGAGCCTATACGCGCTCTACCCGAGCCGACACCATCAGCCACGTGCGGTCTCGGCGTTTATCCGGGCCGTAACGACGCGATTGAATGGGCCTGAATGCAAAGAGGTGGCTGGCTTGGCAAACAGTGCCGCAATGCCCGGCGTGCGGTGATTGTCATGCTGCGGAGGAAGGCGGTTGCTACCCCGCATCGAAGCAGCATCAGCGCTGAGCACGCGCACGCAGCGTGGCGCCGGCATCCCTTGAAGCGCTGTTGGCGCCCTGCCACGCGGGCAACGCATTGCATCGAGCGGCACGCTGTCCGCTCGATGCAGTCTCGCCACGTTTGAATGATCGGCACCGGGCGAACCGGTGGCATGCTCGCCAGCGCAGGTCATGCCGCTGGACACACCTCAGCCGCGACGCCACTCAGGCAGCAAGCGTATCGATCTGCTGCTGGGCGCTGGCGATACCCGCCTGGCGGGCGTCTGCGCCGGTGGCCAGGCCTTCGGCCACGATCACTTCCGGCGTGTGCACGCCCACAAAGCCCAGCGCGGTGCGCATGTAGCTCTCTGCATGCTCCAGCGACGCCATCGGCGAGCCGGCGCCATAGAAGCCGCCACGCGCCACCAGCAGAATCACCCGCTTGTTGCCGGCCAGCCCCTCGGGCACGCCTTGCGCGTTGTAGCGGAAGGTCTTGCCGGCCACCAGCACGCGATCGATCCATGCCTTGAGCTGGGTCGGGATGGTGAAGTTGTACAGCGCCACACCGATCACCACGGTGTCGGCGTCCAGAAATTCCTGCAGCACCGTTGCACTGGTGGCCAGTTCGGCCGCCAGTTCCGGGCTCTGGTTGCCGGTGGGATTCTGCTGGGCCGCCAGATGCGCGCCGGACAGATGCGCCAGCGGCTCGGCGGCCAGATCGCGGTAAGTCACTGCGACATCGCTGTGGCCGGACTGCAACTTGGCGACCGTGGCCGCCGACAGCTGACGGCTGGCCGAGTAACCACCGAGGATGCTGGAATCGAGATGGAGCAGTTTCATGATGAAGCCTCTGATTGTGTGGGATTGCGTGGCACTGCCACGCCGTTGGAGATGCGACCGAGCACGCACACGTGTGCGTGTCGGCGGGTGAAATACAGACTGATGGGTGTGCGCTGCCGGTTGCCCTGCTACCGGTCTGCGCGTGTGCGTTGCGCTTGTCGGTGATGTAGTGCTTCTCGGTGCGACATCGCGCAGACAGACAAGGCGCAGGCGAAAGCGAAAGCGAAAACACTGGGCGGGCGTGTGTAGCGCCCGCCGCAGACTCAGGCAAGACGGCCCTGAGCGCGCAACTGCTCGCCGATGCGACGGATCTCCGCCTCGCCTTGCACCAGTGCGGCCTTGCTGGTGTGTACCGAGTAGTGGCCCATCACCAACTCATGCGGATGCTTGACCGCCGAGCCCAGCACGAAGGAGCACGCACCCACCGACACCACCTCGATGGCCTGCTCGGCATCCTTGAACACCACCATCTGGCCACTGCCGATGGTCTCGGCCGCTTCCAGCTGGCCGCCATGCACCGCGATCCAGGCCACGGTGTGTCCGGCCGGCGGCACATAGCGCCAGCGCTCGCCATCTTGCAGCTCCACGCTCAGGTAGGTCATGTCGGCCGGTGCCGGGATCCTGCTTTCCAGCGCACCGTAGCGGCCCAGCAGCACCCGCACCGGGCCGGCCACCGGCACATCGTCGGGCGACAGATACAGGCTCTGCGCCGGGGCGTTTTCTTCGGCGGCCGGCAGCGCAACCCACAGCTGAAAGCCCTTGGCCGAGGACTGGCCCACCGGCACACCGTCGTGCCAGACGCCATTGCCGGCGCGCATCCATTCCACACCGCCGGTGGGCAGGGTGCCCTGCTTGCCGGTGCTGTCTTCGTAGCCGATTTCGCCTTCCATCAGATAGGTCAGCGTGGCGATGCCCGAATGCGGATGCATGCCCATCGGTGCGCCGCCGATCGACGGCTTGACGGTGAACAGGTCCAGGAACACGAACGGCTTGACCAGCTGGCCCAGGTCGCCCGGGCTCATCAACCGGGTGATCGGACCGCGGGTGGTGCCGCGGGTGCGGAACACCACCGGACGCGGCGCGGTAATGGCCTGCACGCCGGGCTCGCGCTGCGGCTGCTGGTCGGCGTAGACGGTGGCCAGTTGTGCGTTCATGACGGATCCCTTTGCGGTGGTGGAGCAAGCTGCCCCGGTGATGCAAAGCGTAGAGACGCGCCCATTGGTCGACTAGCCGGAAGATTTGTAGTGGAGTCGTCCAAATTTAGAAGTAATCACACGCTGCTGGACCAGCCGCGTCGAACCAGAACGCCTCAGCCCTGCGTCCCGGACCGCGGCAGGGCATGCCAGGCGTGGCACCGCGATGCGTGCAGCCGGCAGTCTTCATGCCACGCCAACAACGCGTTCTTCACGCTTGCGGCATCCTTCCGCTGGAGATCCTCGATGATCCGCACCCTCGCCCCGCTCGCTGCCGTGTTGCTGCTCTCGGCCTGTGCCTCCAACCATCTCGTGCAGGTGCAGCCCATCGACGGGGTCATCTCCGGCCAGTGCCATATCGACAAGGTGCGCGGCGCGGTGGGCCTGGCCGCAGCGGCGCAGACCATCGAACGTGCGCGCGTGGACAGCGACAGCCTGCAGGTCAGCGTGCGTCGCGGCGAGCGCGCCACCGGCGGCACCACCGCCAGCGGCCTGGCCGATCCGGCCCAGGGCGCCAGCGACAGCGGTGGCGATCACCTCACCGTCGAGACCGGCCCGAACAACAACATCACCGCGATTTATTGCGGCTGAGCGTTGCCGTTGTCTTAGGCACATCCGCATTGCCGTGCATATGACGCGACCGGAACGGGCACATGTAGGGTTGCCTGCATGTGCAGCGTCCAGTGCTAGAACACTAAGAGCGGCTAACAAAACTACTGCGCACCGGACAGGCGCGCGTGGCCGGTGCTCGGAATCGGCATGTACCACTTTTACATTGCGGCTCCTCCGAGCCGTCCACGCACACCTGACGACTGCCCTCTACGTTTTGCTAGCCGCTCTTAGTCAGCGCCAGCGTCTTGCTCAACCCATCCCGCCGAGATCTGCGCTCACCGTGACATCGCTGTCGATGGTGGCGGCTTATTTCGCTCGGGCCGCTTTCCAGCGCCCACACCGCAACGCTGGATAATGGCACCAGACCATCGCGCACGTGCACACGAATAATCATTACCGGTTGTCCACAGAGCGCTAGACAGGTTGCGGTTCGGTATCGCCGCTGCTGGCGGTGCGCAATGTCTCGCGGATTTCCACGTTGCTTACCCCATGGCGCGGTCTGGCGGTCATTCGGACACCATGATGTCCGGCCCCTCAAAGCTTACGATGCGCACGCCAGACAACCCCGCTGCACGCAGCTCGTCTGCGCATGCGGTGACGGCCGTGTTGGGCGCGTGTCTTGGCAATCGCTGGTCAGGATCATTCGACACGCATTCGCCCGATCAACACCTGCCGCACTGCGCACCGATTGCAAACATGGCCTGATGCGTCGGCTGCCACGCAGGCTGGCGCCACTGTCTGTCGATCATCTGTGCGATGCAGGCATTTATGCAACCGCCGCGCGTTATATGCGGTCATCACCTGCACCGACGATCACGCATCGTTTTTTATCTGATGACAGCGCATTGCAGCGAAGCATTCGAATCGCCAGTGCACCAATGCTGATAAAAACCTGAACTATCGCCACCGGTCTGTAGGCAAAACAGGTTCCGGACAGACTCTTGCTTTAGCCTTGTTTTTGCAACATCGCGCATCCTGCCGTGGTGCGCGCAGATGCAGCTTGGCCGAACTCTTTCAACGTTGTGAGGATAGATGGCACGTTCGTATATGACGTCGTTTTTTCGCGAATGGATCACCGCACCCTGCTCCGTTGCAGCGATACTTCCCTCCGGACGCGCCCTCGCCTCCATCATCACCTCCGAGCTGTCGGCGCGTACCGGTCGGGTTCTCGAACTCGGGCCTGGAACCGGTGTGTTTACCCAGGCGATGATCGACAAAGGCGTGCAGGAAAAGAACCTCGTTTTGCTCGAGTACAACGCCACCTTTTCTGCGTTGCTCACGCAGCGCTTCCCGCGCGCAAGCTTGCTGCAGATGGATGTCTGCGATCTTGAGTCGCTGCCTCGCATCGATGGCGCGTACGTCGATGCCGTGGTCTGCGGCCTTGGCTTGTTGAACATGCCGGCACACAAGGTGGCTGCGATTCTGCGCGGCGCCTTCCTGCAGCTGAAGCCTGGCGGGCGGATGTATCTGTTTACCTACGGAGTCAGGTGCTCGGTTCCGGCACAGATTCTCGACGCACTTGATCTGGAGGCCGTCAGGATCGGGCGCACGTACCGAAACGTTCCGCCTGCGACCACCTATCGCATCCAACGTCGCGCATGCACAGCGTAGCCTCACGCAGATTTTGCACGACGCAGGCGCGGCCCGACCGCCTTGCGAGGTTTGCTGCTCGGCTTGCGTTGCTTGCTGCGCGAGTCGGTCAGAAAGCGCAGCGTGGCCGCCTCCCATTGGCGCTCGCCACGCACGCCGGTGGCCATGGCCTGCAATTCGCCGGCGCGCCAGCCTTCGAACACGCACGGGTCGATGTAGGCCTTGCGACAAACAGAGGGCGTGTTGCCCAGCGCATCGGCCACTTCGCGGATGACATCGTTCTGTACCTGGGTCAGCGCGCGTTCGCTCATGCGCTCGGGCAGCGGCAGGCGTGCCAGACGTTGCAGTGCCGCCAGCGTACCGCCCCAGGTGCGGAAATCCTTGGCGGTGAAATCCTCGCCCATCGCCTCGCGCAGATAGTCGTTGACCTCACCCGAATCCACTGGCTGCAGCTGGCCATCGTCGTCGCGGTACTGAAACAACGATTGCCCCGGCAATTGCTGGCATTGCCGGATCAGCTTGACCAGCTGCTTGTCGTCCACTTCGATCTCGTGATCCTGGCCGCTCTTGCCGCGGAACTTCAGCCGCGCACGTCCGCCGCGCAGAAATTCCATATGCCGGTTGCGCAAGGTGGTCAGGCCATAGGAACGATTGCTGCGCGCGTATTCGGCATTGCCCACGCGTACCAGGGTGTCGGCCAGCAACGCCACCACGATCGCCAGCACCTTCTCGCGCGGAAATCCCGGCAATACCAGATCGCGGCGCAGCCGGCGGCGTAATTTGGGCAAGGCCTGGCCGAAGGCGATCACCCGTTCGAACTTGCCTTCGCCACGCACCTGCGCCCACTCGGCGTGATAGCGGTATTGCTTGCGCCTGCGCGCATCGCGGCCGGTGGCCTGCAGATGGCCGTTGGGCTTGGCGCAGATCCACACCTCGGTATACGCCGGCGGAATGGCCAGTGCGCGGATGCGCTGCAAGGTATCGGCATCGGCTACGCGCTGCCCGTCGGCACTGCGATAACTGAAGCTCTTGCCGGCCCTGCGGCGGCTGATGCCGGGCTGTTGATCGTTGACATAGGTGAGCCCGGCCGTACGCGCGGTGGCCTTGGCCTGTGCGACCGCTGCCACGCTCGCCGCCGCAGCGGTGGCAGCCACCGCACTGGCGGCACTGGCGGCCACGCTGGCCAGCTTGCCGGCAGCGCTGGCGGTGGCTGCGGCATTGCGAAGAACACGTTTGGCTTTCATTGCGCACGGATCGAAGGACAGGCGCCGATTGTTGAGCCGGGCAGGACTAGGCCGCGTCAACGCTGCGACAACGCCATGTGGGCAAGCGATGCCCGCGAGCAGGTTTTCTGCTTATGCTTGGGCTTCCCCCACTGTGCTGGAGTCATCGATGCGCGCTGTCCTGCCTACTGCCCGCCTGGCCTGTACCTTGGTCGTGCTGGCGGCCTTGAGTGCCTGCGGCTCCCCGCAACCGGACGAGCAGGAAGCCGTCACCGCCAAGGCGCAGCAAGCGGCCGAACAAGCCGCAGCCCCCGCACCGGCCGCCGCTCCCGAGGCCCCGCCGATCGGCAGCTGCGATGCCACCCAGGTGCAGTCGCTGGTCGGCCAGGCCTTGACCGATGCAGTGAGCGAACAGGCCCGCAGCGACGCCGGCGCCAAGTCGGTACGCGTGCTCAAACCCGGGCAGATGGTCACCATGGAGTTCAACGGCGAACGGCTCAATCTGGAAGTGGATGCCAAGAACCTGATCGCCTCGGTGCGCTGCGGCTGAGCACCGCATGGCGCCTGTTGGCGAACGGGCGCCAAGCCAGCTGGCACAGGGCCTTGCGGCAGCCCTCGTTGCAGCTGTAACGGTGTATTGCGGCACCGCATCAACTGTGGTCTAGTCGATCATCCGGTGACCTCTTCGAAACGCTCCACGGATCGAGCGCTGCAACGTCGTCGCCGCTCTCCCAGATCGCAAAGAGGCAGACATGGCCCCCCGCACTCGCCAAGGGCTCAACGACTACGGTCTCTACAACAGCGCGCGCGACGAACGCGACGCCTGTGGTTTTGGCATGGTCGCTCAGTTGGACGACCAACCTTCCCGCTCGCTGGTGGACACCGCGATTGCGGCGCTCTCGCGCATGACCCACCGCGGCGGCGTGGCGGCCGACGGACTCACCGGCGATGGCTGCGGCTTGCTGATCCGCAAACCCGATGCGTTCCTGCGCGGGCTGGCGCGCGATGCCGGTATCACCCTGGGCACGCGTTACGCGGCCGGTGTGGTGTTCCTGCCGCTGGACGAGAGCGATGCCGCGCGATGTCGTGCCGAACTGGAAACCCAGTTGCATACCGCCGGCGTGCACTTTCGCGGTTGGCGCGTGGTGCCCACCGACGACAGCGTGTGCGGGCAGCTGGCGCGCGACACCTTGCCGCGTATCGAGCAGCTATTCGTCGATGCCGGCGCAGAACAGAGCGAAGACGGCTTCACCCTGGCGCTGTTCCTGGCGCGCCGGCGCGCCGAGCAGGCGCTGCGCGAGGTAGACAATTTCTACGTCACCACTTTGTCGCCCAATGGCATCAGCTACAAGGGCATGGTGCTGCCGGACAAGCTGAGCACGTTCTATCCGGACCTGCAGCGCAGCGATCTGTCGTCCAGTGCGATCGTGTTCCACCAGCGCTTTTCCACCAACACGCTGCCGCGCTGGCCGCTGGCGCACCCGTTCCGGCTGCTCGCGCATAACGGCGAAATCAACACCATCGAAGGCAACCGCCGCTGGGCGCAGGCGCGCAGCAAGGTGTGGCAGACCCCGCGCTTCGACATCGCCGAGTTCGACCCGGTGATCTCCATGCATGGCTCCGATTCGCAGAGCCTGGACAACATGCTCGAGCTGCTGGTCGCTGGTGGCATGGACCTGCTGCAGGCGCTGCGCATCCTGGTGCCGCCGGCGACCCAATCGCTGGAGTTCAAGGACGCCGATCTGGCCGCGTTCTACGAGTTCTACGGTTTGAACACCGAACCGTGGGACGGCCCTGCCGGCATCGTCGCCTGCGATGGCCGCTATGCGGCCTGCATGCTCGATCGCAACGGGCTGCGCCCGGCGCGCTGGATGCTGACCTCCGACCGCCATTTCCTGGTCGCCTCCGAGGCCGGTGTGTGGGAACTGCCCGCCGAGCGCATCACCCGCAAGGGCAAGCTGGGCCCGGGCGAGATGATGGCCATCGATCTCAAGCGCGGCGACCTGCTGGACTCGGACGCCATCGACCGCATCAACCGTGCGCGCGCGCCGTACAAGCAATGGCTGCAGCAGGGCGTGACCTATCTGCAGACCGAGCTGATTGACCCCTCGCTGGTGGAAGAACCCTTCAACGAGCAGACCTTGCGCAGCTACCACAAGCTGTTCCAGCTCAGCACCGAGGAAGTGGAGCAGATCCTGCGCCCGCTGGCCGAGACCGAGCAGGAAGCCACCGGCTCGATGGGCGACGACACCCCGATGGCGGTGCTCAGCCGCCAGACCCGGCCGCTGTACGACTACTTCCGCCAGGCCTTCGCGCAGGTCACCAACCCGCCGATCGACCCGCTGCGCGAAGGCATCGCGATGTCGCTCACCACCCAGCTCGGCAAGGAGACCAACATCTTCCATGCCGGCGCGGAAACGGTGAACCACGTCATCCTCAACTCGCCGGTGCTCAGCCAGCGCAAGCTGCGCCAGCTGCTGAAGATGGAGCAGTACGTCGAGCGCAATCGCCTGATCGACCTGTCCTACAGCGTGGAAGAAGGCCTCAGGGCCGGCCTGGAACGCATCTGCCAGGAAGCCGAGGCCGCCGCGCGCGCCGGTGCGGTGATGCTGCTGCTGTCCGATCGCTACCCGGTCCCGGACCGGCCGATGGCGCATGCGCTGCTGGCCACCGGCGCGGTGCATCACCACCTGTGCAAGGTGGGGCTGCGCTGCGACGCCAACCTCATCATCGAAACCGGCACTGCGCGCGACCCGCACCACATGGCCTGCCTGCTCGGCTTCGGCGCCACTGCGGTGTACCCGTATCTGGCCTACCAGACGCTGTTCGACCTGGGCCGGCGCGGCATCCTGCAGCTGAGCAAGGGCGGCGAGCAGTCGCAGATCGGCCGCCGCTATCGCAAGGGCATCTACAAGGGCCTGTCCAAGATCATCTCCAAGATGGGCATCTGCACCATCGCCAGTTATCGCGGCGCGCAGTTGTTCGAGATCGTGGGGCTGGACCCGGACGTGGTGGAGCTGTGCTTTGCCGACACGCCCGCCCGCATCGGCGGCGTCAATCTGGCGCGGCTGGACACCGAGGCGCGCGAGCTCACCGCACGCGCCTGGAACGACCAGCTCAAGCCGGAAGTGGGCGGCCTGCTCAAGTACGTGCACGGCGGCGAGTACCACATGTACAACCCCGACGTGGTCATGACGCTGCAGCGCGCCACCCGCACCGGCGATGCCGGCGACTGGCAGAAATATGTGGATGCGGTGCATTCGCGCCCGGCCTCCACGCTGCGCGACCTGGTCCAGCTCAAGCGCGCCGACACCCCGACCCCGCTGGACGAGGTCGCCCCCGCGGCCGATGTGCTGCGTCGCTTCGACACCGCTGCGATCAGCCTGGGCGCGTTGTCGCCCGAGGCGCACGAAGCACTGGCCATTGCGATGAACCGCCTGGGCGGGCGCAGCAACTCCGGCGAAGGCGGCGAAGACCCGGCCCGTTACGGCACCGAGAAGCGCTCCAAGATCAAGCAGGTGGCCTCCGGCCGCTTCGGCGTCACGCCGGAATACCTGGTCAATGCCGAAGTGCTGCAGATCAAGGTCGCGCAGGGCGCCAAGCCCGGCGAAGGCGGCCAGCTGCCCGGCCACAAGGTCAACGAACTGATTGCGCGGCTGCGTTACGCCAAGCCCGGCATCGGCCTGATCTCGCCGCCGCCGCATCACGATATCTATTCCATCGAGGATCTGGCCCAGCTGATCTACGACCTCAAGCAGGTCAACCCGACTGCGCTGGTGTCGGTGAAGCTGGTCGCGCATGCCGGCGTCGGCACCATTGCCGCCGGCGTGGTCAAGGCCGGCGCCGACCTGATCACCGTGTCCGGCCACGACGGCGGCACCGGCGCCAGCCCGATCAGCTCGATCCGCTACGCCGGCGTGCCGTGGGAACTGGGCGTGGCCGAATCGCACCAGGCGCTGGTGGCCAACGACCTGCGCGAGCGCACCATCCTGCAGACCGATGGCGGCCTGAAGACCGGCCTGGACGTGGTCAAGGCCGCGCTGCTGGGCGCCGACAGCTTCGGCTTCGGCACCGCGCCGATGATCGTGCTGGGCTGCAAGTACCTGCGCATCTGCCACCTCAACAACTGCGCCACCGGCGTGGCCACCCAGGACGAGCGCCTGCGTGCGAACTACTTCACCGGCTTGCCGGAGCGCGTGGAGCATTTCTTCCGCCTGCTGGCCGAAGAAGTGCGCCAGTGGCTGTCCTACCTGGGCGTGCGCTCGCTGGACGAGATCGTCGGCCGCACCGACCTGCTCGAACAGCTGGACGTCTCGCCGCGTGCCGGGGTCAAGGTCGATCTGTCGCGCCTGCTCACGCATGCGCAGTACGACGGCAGCCATTGCGCGGCCCAGCGTCTGTACGAATCGCCCGATAGCCTGGCCACGCAGATGGATGGCCTGCTGGCCAATGCGATCGCCAACAAGACCGGCGGCGACCATCGCTTCCTGATCCACAACACCGACCGCTCGATCGGCGCGCGCCTGTCCGGCGCCATCGCGCGCGCGCACGGCAACCACGGCATGAGCGATGCGCCGTTGAACCTGCGCTTCCGCGGCACCGCCGGGCAGAGCTTCGGCGCGTTCAACGCCGGTGGCCTGCAGCTGGAGCTGGAAGGCGAAGCCAACGACTACGTCGGCAAGGGCATGGCCGGCGGCCGGCTGGTGGTGCGTCCGCCGCGCGGTGCGCGCTTCGAGGCGCGCAGCACGCCGATCGTGGGCAACACCTGCCTTTACGGCGCCACCGGCGGCGAGCTGTTCGCGGCCGGCCGCGCCGGCGAGCGCTTTGCGGTGCGCAATTCCGGCGCACTGGCGGTGGTGGAAGGCGCAGGCGACCACTGCTGCGAATACATGACCGACGGCGTGGTGCTGGTGCTGGGCAAGGTGGGCCTGAACTTCGGCGCCGGCTTCACCGGCGGCCTGGCCTACGTGCTGGATATCGAACGCGACTTCGTGGACCGCTACAACCACGAGCTGATCGACATCCACCGCGTCTCTGCCGAAGGCTTCGAGAACCATCGCCAGCATCTGCACACCCTGATCAGCCGCCACCGCGAGCTGACCGGCAGCATCTGGGCGCAGCAGATCCTGGACGAGTTCCGCGACTACATCGGCAAGTTCTGGCTGGTCAAACCCAAGGCCGCCAGCATCGAGTCGCTGACCGAGTCGCTGCGGCGCGCCGCCTGAGTGCTTCCCTCTCCCTGCAACGGGAGAGGGTTTGGGGATGCGGGCGCTGACGCTCCGTACCCTCATCCGCCCCTTCGGGGCACCTTCTCCCGGTGGGAGAAGGGAATCAGCCACGGATTTCTTCTATGAGCCGCAAGCAAGCCTTCCAATTCCTCGACCTGCCCCGGACCATGCCCACGCGCATTCCGGTGGAGCTGCGTACGTCCGGCGACTGGGGCGAGCTGTACGGCAAGTTCGACAAGGCCGACGCGCAGTATCAGTCCGGTCGCTGTCTGGACTGCGGCAATCCGTATTGCAGCTGGAAATGCCCGGTGCACAACGCGATCCCGCAGTGGCTGCAGCTGGTGCAGGAAAACCGCATTGAAGAAGCCGCCGCGCTGTGCCATTCCACCAACCCGCTGCCGGAGGTGTGCGGGCGGGTGTGTCCGCAGGACCGCCTGTGCGAAGGCAGCTGCACGCTGGAGGAATTCGGCGCGGTCACCATCGGTGCGGTGGAAAAATACATCGTCGATACCGCCTTCAAGATGGGCTGGCGCCCCGACCTGGGCAACGTGCAGCCGACCGGCTGGCGGGTGGCGGTGATCGGCGCCGGCCCGGCCGGCCTGTCGTGTGCGGACCGGCTGGTGCGCGCCGGCATCGAAGCGGTGGTCTACGACCGCTACGAGCAGATCGGCGGGCTGCTGCAGTTCGGCATTCCCAGCTTCAAGCTGGACAAGTCGGTGATCGGCAAACGCCGCGAAATCCTCGAAGGCATGGGCGTACAGTTCCGCCTTGGCGTGGAAGTGGGCCGCGACGTCAGCATCGAGCAGTTGCTGGGCGAATTCGACGCGGTCTTCCTCGGCACCGGCGCCTATCGCTACACCGATGGCGGCCTGCCCGGGCAGGATCTGAAGAACGTGCTGCCGGCGCTGCCGTTCCTGGTGCAGAACAGCCGCATCGTCAGCGGCAACGACCCGCACGGCCGGCCGATCGCCGGCTGGGAAGACCAGATGGCGCTGCCCGATCTCAACGGCAAGCGCGTGGTGGTACTGGGCGGCGGCGACACCGGCATGGACTGCGTGCGCAGCGCCATCCGCCTGGGCGCGGCCAAGGTCACCTGCGCGTACCGCCGCGACGAGGCCAGCATGCCGGGCTCGGCACGCGAAGTGGCCAACGCGCGCGAAGAAGGCGTGCGCTTTTTGTTCAACCGCCAGCCGCTGTCGATCGAATCCGGCGCCGACGACGAAGCCATCGGTGTGACCGTGGTGGAGACCAGGCTCGGTGAGCCCGATGCCAGCGGCCGTCGCAACGCGGTACCGGTGGAAGGCAGCGAATCGCTGCTGGAAGCGGACGTGGTGATCATCGCCTTCGGCTTCTCGCCGACCGTACCGGACTGGCTGGCCTCGCAGGGCGTGGAAGCCGGCAGCAACGGCCGTATCGTCGCCCCTGCCGACGACCACGGCCGCCTGCCCTACCAAACCAGCAACCCACGCCTGTTCGCCGGTGGCGACTGCGTGCGCGGTGCCGACCTGGTGGTCACCGCCGTGGCCGAAGGCCGCGATGCGGCCGGCAGCATCGTGCAGATGCTCGGCGTCAAGGCGCAGGTCAAGGAACCGGCTGCGGCCTGAGTGATTGCCAGCGGTGGGCGATGCGCCCAACGCTGGTGCAGACTCGCGTGCGGGCAACCCGCACGCTGCGTGAGCGACTACGCCCGCGTGACGCACCGCGATGCAATGCATCCCACGGCGACACGCAACGGGCATCGCATCCGGCAAGGTCGCGCCTCGCCCGACCCGGAACGCTCGACGACCAATCCCCCTGTCTTTCGCGATCGGCACTTCGCTCACAGCGATCGTGCAGCGTTTGCTGCTGCGTGCGGTGATTTGTCCTGCTGCCGATCAGGCTGACGCTGGCGGCGCGCGTAGACCACAACGCAACACCGCAACGCCGCCTACCGCTGAGCACGCGCTCCGCTGCATCTTGGCAACTGCAGACTCAAGCGGCCATCGATCGTGCAAGGCGCCCGCACCCACGCATGACCTTGCCATCAGCGCACACGCAGGCCTGCATCTATCTGCAGCCTCGACGATTGCACGCGTCAAACAAGTGTGATCTAAGTCACATATAAGCCGTCCCCGCATCACGCAGCCCAGCCACCCTCACTGACACGCGGAACGCTCTGCGCTTACCCGGATGTCCTCGGCAACGACGGTATCCGCCTCCTCCCACGCGTGGACAACACCGCCGTGGAATCCAGACCTGATTCGTGTCGTCGCACACCGCGGCGGCAAAGCCGTGGGCCCCACCGAAGGAGCAACCTCATGACGTACCAAACCATTACCGGCAACCATAAACGCGATGATTGGGTGGACTGGCTGCGCGGTGCCAGCGTACTGATGGTGATCGTCCTGCACGCCTATGGCTTCGCTTTCGACGCCTATCCCGAGCTACGCAGCGGCGCAGCCGGAGAAAGCAGCACGCTGATGCTGTCGATCGAACGTATCAACCGCTCGCTGGCCCCATTGCGCATGCAGCTGATGTTCCTGCTCTCGGGCTTGTTCGTGGCGCGTGGGCTGGACAAGGGGATCGCGACCTACTTCAGCTGCAAGCTGCGGCACGTGTTGTATCCCTATCTGATCTGGTCGCTGCTGATCTTCGGCTTGCGCGAGGCAGGCTCGGTGCTGGCCAAGGCCGAACCCATCGCCTGGCTGGACCTGGGCAGGATCGCAGTGGGCAACGTGGCACTGACCTGGTTTCTGTTCTACCTGTTCGTGTTTCTCGCAGTGATCCCACTGCTGCGTCGGCTGCCGGCCCCGTTGGTGCTGGCAGCGACCCTGCTGGGCTCGGTGTGCCTGGGCCCATTGCTGCGCCAGGGGGCCGACCCGTTTTATTACTTCGCGTTCTTCTACATCGGCACGCTGCTGGCCGGTCGCGTGCCGGCACTGCTGCAGCAGGCACCGCGCTGGATCTGGCCACTGTCGTGCCTGAGCCTGTGCGCCATCGTGCTGATCGCCAATCTCACCGCGTTGCACGGTATCTGGATCGGCTACCTGCCGCTGGTGGTGATCGCGCTGCCGCTGGTGATCGCTGCAGCAATCTGGGCAAACCAGCAACCGGCCGCGCAGGCGATCCGCTATGTGGGCCGCAACTCGGTGGTGTTCTATCTGACCCACTTCCCGCCGTTCATCGTGCTGGCCTATCTGCTGCCGCGCTGGATCCACGATGGGTCGCTGCTGTTCTTCGCCTTGTTGGGCACCGGCGTGCTGGCGCCCACCCTGCTGTGCCTGCTGCGCACGCCGGGCCGCCTGCCCGCGCTGAACCTGCTGTTCTCCGCACCCATGCTGGTGCGCACCACACGCCCCGCGACGCCGCTGGTGTCGCCCTATCCGGCGCAGGACGGCAGGGTGGCCGCTGCGCAGGGCGCCTGACCTGGTTGATCGCATCGCGGTCCGGCGATGCTTGCAGCCGGTGGCCGGTGTCATCCGGCAGCAGCGTGGACGCGGTCACTGCCGGGTCCACGCCGCATTCGATCACGCAGGCGCCTGACGTGCAGCCCTGTAGCAGGGCTGCATCGATTGCCGGGCGCGCTGGGGGATCAGGCCGCCTTGTCCAGCGTGGCCATGTCGATCACGAAGCGATACTTCACATCGCTCTTGAGCATGCGCTCGTAGGCCTCGTTGATCTGGTCGGCGCGAATCGTTTCGATGTCCGAGACGATGTTGTGCTTGGCGCAGAAATCCAGCATCTCCTGGGTCTGGCGGATGCCGCCGATCAACGAACCGGCCAGCGTGCGGCGCTTCATGATCAGATTGAACACGCTCGGCGAAGGGTGCGAGTGCTCGGGCACGCCGACCAGCACCATCGCCCCGTCGCGCTTGAGCGCAGCCAGGAACGGGTCCAGGTTGTGCGGCGCGGCCACGGTGTTGAGGATGAAATCCAGTGTGTTGGCTTGCGCGGCCATCTGCGCCTCGTCCCTGGAGATCACCACCTCGCTGGCACCCAGACGCAACGCATCGGCGCGCTTGCTGTCGGAGGTGGTGAACAGCACCACGGTGGCACCCATCGCCTTGGCGATCTTCACTGCCATGTGGCCCAGGCCACCCAGGCCCACCACACCCACTTTCTGGCCGGGACCGACCTTCCAATGCGCCAGCGGCGAATAGGTGGTGATGCCGGCGCACAGCAGCGGCGCCACGGCGGCCAGGTTGTCGCTGTGCGAGATGCGCAGCACGTATTTCTGATCGACCACGATGTGGTCCGAGTAACCGCCGTAGGTGTTCTCGCCGCCGCCGAACATCGGCCCGTTGTAGGTGCCGGTGAAGCCCTGCTCGCAATACTGTTCTTCGCCTTCCTGGCAGGACGCGCAGCTGCGACAGCTGTCGACCATGCAGCCGACACCGGCCAGGTCGCCGACCTTGAAGCCGGTGACCGCATCGCCAACGGCCGTCACACGGCCGACGATCTCGTGGCCGGGCACCGACGGGTACAGCGTGTTGTGCCACTCGTTGCGTGCGGTATGCAGATCCGAGTGACACACGCCGCAATAGGCGATGTCGATCTGTACATCGTCGGGGCCGGGTGCGCGCCGTTCGAACACGAACGGTGCAAGCGGCTGATCGGCGGTCTGGGCGGCGTAAGCGTGGGCTTTGCTCATTAGGATAAAGACTCCGGGCGTTGCGTCCCCCGCAACAAATACAGGAGACAAAAGTAAGCGGGCTCTAGATTAAAACAAGCGCCTGTCGCACTCCTGTGACAGTGCGTCTTGCCTGTCGCGTTGCGAACGCCACCGCAGCGGCGAGGTGCGTCTTGCAGGCGTTTGCGCGATCAAATCGCTGCAGTAGGCGTGAATGGCGCACTAACGCCAAAGCTTCTACGCTGACCAACCACCATCCTGCCCTGCACCATCCCTGCTGGCCGTGCCCTCCCCCTGCGGCCACTCACGTCGATGCCGAAGGAGGCTTCATGTTTCGCTCTCCCGCACATTTCCCCTCGTTACGCAGTGCCGCACTCGCACTGACCTTGCTCGCCGCAATGCCGTTGGCGCAGGCAAAAGAGCCCGCCGCTGCGAAAAAAGAATCTGCCGGCCTGAAATATGTCGGTGTCAATCTCTCCGGCGCCGAGTTCAACTCGCGCAAGAAGCCGGGCACCTTGTACAAGGACTACACCTATCCGGCCGCGTCGGATTTCAGTTACTTCGCCGGCAAAGGCATGAATACGATCCGCTTGCCGTTCCTGTGGGAACGCCTGCAGCCACAGCTCAGCGGCGATCTGGATCCGGCGCAGTTGGCGCTACTGAAGAAATCGGTGGCTGCGGCCAAGGCCAACAAGCAATACCTGATCCTGGATGTGCACAACTACGCCAAGTACAACGGCAAGCGCATCGGCACCAGCGATGTGCCCGCCGCCGCAGTGGCGGATCTGTGGCGCCGGCTGGCGCTGGAATTCAAGGACGACACCTCGGTGATCTTCGGGCTGATGAATGAGCCCAACGGGATTTCCGCAACCGACTGGGCAGCAGCGGCGCAAGGCGCAATCAACGCGATCCGCAAGACCGGCGCCAAGAATCTGATCCTGGTGCCGGGCACCGCCTACAGCGGCGCGCACAGCTGGCGCAGTTCCAACTATGGCGGTTCCAATGCCAAGGCGCTGGAGATCCTCAAGGACCCAGGCAACAACCTGGCCTTCGAGGCGCATCAATATCTGGACAGCGACTACAGCGGCACCAAGCCGGTGTGCACCAGCGCCACGGTTGGCGAAGAGAAATTGCGCGGCTTCACCGCATGGCTGCGCGAGAACAAGCAGAAAGGCTTTCTGGGCGAATTCGGCACCGCCAACAATCCGGTCTGCGACCAGGCGCTGGAAGGCATGCTGACCTACATGGAAAAGAACAGCGACGTGTGGCTGGGCTGGACCTGGTGGGCCGCCGGTGCATGGTGGAAGCCGGACTACTTCTTTACCGTGCAGCCGGGCAAGGATGGCAGCGACAAGCCGCAGATCTCGATCCTGAGCAAGTACGCACGCCGCGCCACCAAGTAACACACGCCGGTCTGTTCGAATGCGGTGGTCGCAGCAGGATGCTGCGGTCACCGTTTTTTTTGTCGTGCATGTATGACATGCGCTATGCCGAAGCATCGAGTGTGCGGGCGCTGGCATCACAGCGCTACGCGCAAATGCGCGGTGGCCCCGCAATCGGGCCACGCGTCGTGCAGGATCCGCAGTGATGGAGTGTTGCCGCAATCACGACGCAGCGCACAAACCTCACATGCACTACATCGCAAGTGCCGACGTTCCGTTAGCGCACCAGGTGAGTTTTATACGTGCAATTGCGATCTGCGTTGATGCAAGGCACGCCACTGCATCGATGTGCAGTGTTGTAATCGCAAGACAACCTGCAACGTCACTCCATCTCGAATGCTCAGCAGGCGATACAGGGTTGCCGCGCAGAGTGCGACCTGTGTGCTGAGATGACGATCGCGCGGCGCCGCCCTACCACATCAAAGCACGTGTATGTTTGGCAATAAGTGCCAAGTCGCTCACAGCTCCAATTAAGTGATATCTCGCATTCGTAGTTTGAATGTACGGATGCGCCTAGGGTGTAGGTGTTGCATTGTCGTCATGCACGTGGCAGGTCCACGCCAGTGCAATGCATCTCCCCCCGCGAATGCTTCAGGAGTCACCCATGTTGCCCTCTCCCCCCCGGACACGCCGGCTGCTTAGCTGCGCGTTCTCATTACTGCTGCTTGTCATCATGCCGCTTGCACATGCACAGAGCGGCAATCGCCTGAAGTATGCCGGCGTCAATCTCTCTGGCGCAGAAATCAAATCCTCGCAAAAACCCGGCGTGCTCAACGTCGACTACCTGTATCCGGCTGCCAGCGATTACCGCTACTTCGCCGGCAAACACATGAACACCATTCGGCTACCCATCCTGTGGGAGCGCCTGCAACCCAAGGCTGGCGGTGAACTGGATGCGGCGCAATTGGCACTGATCCGGCAGGCGGTCGCCAATGCAAAGACCGCCAAGGTCTATCTGATTCTGGATGTGCACAACTACGCCAAGTACTACGGCAACAAGATCGGCAGCAGCCGCGTGCCGATCAGCACCTTTACCGATTTGTGGCGTCGTCTGGCGATCGCCTTCAAGAACGACAACGCGGTGATCTTCGGGCTGATGAATGAGCCTTACGACATCAATCCGCAATCCTGGGCCAGCGCAGCACAAGCATCGATCGACACCATCCGCAAAACCGGCGCCAACAATCTGATTCTGGTTCCCGGTGCGCTGTGGAGCGGCGCGCACAGTTGGTATTCCACCGTTGCCGGGCAATCCAATGCCGTGGCACTGGCATCCATTCGCGACCCGCTCAATCGCTACGCCATCGAAGTGCATCAATACCTGGATACCGACTCCAGCGGTACCAGCGCCGGTTGCGTCAGCAGCACCGTCGGTGCCGAACGTCTGCGCAGTTTTACCCAGTGGTTGCGCCTGAATCACAAACGCGGATTTCTGGGCGAATTCGGCACTGGCAACAACGCGACCTGCAACAGCGCACTCAACAATATGTTGGGGTACATGGAAACCAACAGCGATGTGTGGATCGGCTGGACCTGGTGGGCGGCCGGTGCATGGTGGAACCGGACCTATCCATTCAACGTGCAGCCCGATGCGCAGGGACGCGACAAGCCACAGATGACGATCCTGAGCGCCCGCGCGCAGCGTATCGCCCGCTAACAGCGGCACCTCGCATCCGTCTGCAAACCACGCCTCGCATGCGCTGAGCATGCGGGCGCAACCGTGCACGGCGCCAATGAATCGGCGTCATGCAGTTGGCAGCAGACGCATCCATACGACGTTCTTTCGACAGCACACCGTCCGCGCTGACCGTGTGCCGAAGCGTGCGCGACCGCTTTTTTCTGCCGCGCGTTACAGCGTGCTGGTGCGGAGTGTGACCCCGGCGAATTGTGACTGGGAGTGAGCTCGCACATTTACTTAACGCTCAGTGTGCTGCGCGATCGGGCACAGCCAATGCATTAAGTCCTACCGATGCAGCGCACTTGGCGCAAATCGCACGCAACCGGCTGCGACGCATCGTCCCCGTCGTTCAAGGAGTTGCTTTATGTCTTCTGTTTCCTGCTCGCTGCGCAGCGTCGTTCGCTGTGCACTGCTTCTCATCCTGCTTGGCGTCTTGCCGCAGGTTCATGCGCAGACACGCGCACTCACCTACGCCGGAGTCAATCTTTCCGGTGCCGAGTTTGCATCGTCGAAAAAGCCGGGAGTCCTCAACAAGGACTATATGTACGCGCCTGCCAGCGATTACACCTATTTCGCGGGCGTTGGCATGAATACGATCCGCCTGCCCATTTTGTGGGAGCGCCTGCAACCCAGCGCACGTGGCGAACTGGATCCGGCTCAATTGGCATTGGTGCAGCAGGCAGTGGCCCGCGCCAAGGCATCGGGCATGTATCTGGTGCTGGATATCCATAACTATGCCAAATACTACGGTTATAAAATAGGCACTGCTGAAGTTCCGATTGCGACCTTCAGCGATTTATGGCGCCGCCTTGCGCTGGTGTTCAAAAACGATAACGCGGTGATTTTCGGGCTGATGAACGAGCCCAATGGGGTATCGACAGGTGGCTGGGCTGCCGCTGCACAGGCAGGCATCGACAGCATTCGGGCCACCGGTGCAAACAATTTGATTCTGGTCCCCGGCGTGTTATGGACCGGCGCGCATAGTTGGTACTCGCCCACCAGCGATGGGTATTCCAACGCCACCGCGCTGACCTCCATCTACGACCCACTCAACCACTACGCGTTCGAAGTGCATCAGTACCTGGATGCCAATTCCAGCGGCACCAGCAATGTCTGCGTCAGTGCCACCGTCGGCGCCGATCGGCTACGCAGTTTCACCGAGTGGTTGCGCCTCAATCAAAAACGCGGTTTCCTGGGCGAGTTCGGCACCGGCAACAATGCCGGTTGCAATGCAGCGCTGCAGGGCATGCTCGAGTATATGGAAACCAATGCAGATGTCTGGCTGGGCTGGACCTGGTGGGCTGCCGGTTCATGGTGGAACGTGAGTTACGAATACAGCGTGCATCCCAACAAGCATGGAACCGACAAGCCGCAGATGTCGATCCTGTCGCCACAGGCGACCCATGCGACACGCTTCAGCCCTTGATGTGATGTGATCTCGCCATGATCCGATCGAGCCGCCGCAAGGCGGCTCTTTTGTGTGCGTCATCGCAACATGCGGTTACACAGCTTGGACTCGATATCCAAGTGCAACACCCTCATTGCAATTTGAAAAATCTCTCATCACCTGCCTGACGCCGGGGACGAAGGTGTTTCAGTTGGTGCGTGATCCTCGGTGCTATGGCGCTGGTTGCCCTAGCAGATTGCTGCCAAGCCCGCGTGCATGCATCCGGATGATCCTGCCCAGCGCGTCAGCCACAAAGCCGTGCAAAGCGGATCGCTTAGTTAATAAATGTCTGCGATAAAACATAGACGAAAAAGGGAAACACTTATGCGTTCGCTGCGCGTGTCACTGCATTGTTACGTCAGTGATCCGACGCCGGACCGTTGACAGCAAGCGCGTCCATACGATGGTATTTCGACACAGCTTTGCACGCATCCCGGCTTCAAAAGCCTGCGCTGCCGCATTCCACGCCTCACGTTATAACGCGCTGATTCGAAAAGTGACCTATGCGATATATGACTGCGCATCATTCCCCACATTTACTTCAAGGTTAATGTTCCCGGAGTTCGGTACGGCAGATGCATTAAAGACGACGGATGCAGCGCATTTCGCGCAGGTCGCAGGCACAGAAGGGTGCTGCGACGCATCTTCCCCGTCGTCTAAGGAGTTGCTTTATGTCTGCCGTTTCTCACTCGCTTCGCAACCTTGTCCGTTGCGCCCTGCTGTTCCTCCTGATCGGCACGTTGCCGCTCGCCCACGCAAGAACGCGCGTACTGAAATACGCCGGCGTCAATCTCTCAGGCGCAGAATTCGCGTCTTCCAAAAAGCCGGGAATCCTCAACAAGGACTATATGTATCCGGCAACAAGCGATTACACCTATTTCGCAGGTGTAGGCATGAATACCATCCGTCTTCCCATCCTGTGGGAGCGCCTGCAACCGAGTGCGCGCGGCGAATTGGATCCGGCGCAACTGGCATTGGTGCAACAGGCGGTGGCACGCGCCAAGGCATCGGGCATGTATCTGGTGTTGGACATCCACAACTACGCCAAATACAACGGCTACAAGATCGGCAGCAGCGACGTGCAAAACGCCACGTTCGCCGATTTATGGCGGCGTCTTGCGCTGGTGTTCCGCAACGACAATGCCGTGATCTTCGGCCTGATGAACGAGCCCAATGGCGTGTCTGCCAGCGGATGGGCCGGTAGCGCCCAGGCGGCGATCGACGCGATCCGCGCCACCGGTGCGAACAATTTGATCCTGGTCCCAGGCGTTCTCTGGACCGGTGCGCACAGTTGGTCCTCGCTTACAAACGATGGCTATTCCAATGCCACCGCGCTGGCGTCCATCTACGATCCCCTCAACAACTACGCGTTCGAGGTGCATCAGTATCTGGACGCAGATTCCAGCGGCACGACCAACGTGTGCGTCAATTCCAGCATCGGTGCCGATCGTCTGCGCAGCTTCACCGAGTGGCTACGCGCCAATCACAAGCGCGGTTTCCTCGGCGAATTCGGCAGTGCCAGCAACAAGACCTGTAATAGTGCGCTGTATGGCATGCTCAAGTACATGCAGAGAAACGACGATGTCTGGTTGGGCTGGACGTGGTGGGCCGCAGGTGCTTGGTGGGGCTCCTACGCGTATACTCTACAGCCGAACAAGGACGGCACCGACCGGCCGCAGATGTCGATCCTGTCCCCGTGGGCAGCGGGCATCACACGCGTCACACCTTGATGTGATCGGATCGAGCCGCCGCAAGGCGGCTCGATTTTATGCGCCCGTCCGGGCTATGCATCGTTCTGGCTCCTGTGCGAATCGCAGCGCAACCATCCCGATCGCGTCATCGACGACCTTGCGCATGACTGCAGCCACGTCCTGCAGAAGGTAAACATCACGTGCAAGGCGAATGAAGACCGGTGCAAACATTTCAGCTGCCTGAACTCGTACCACCGCGACGTCGGTTTTTTCACCCGATGGCGATGACGGCGCGTCCAGCATGGGCTCACTTCACTGCAGGAGCAGTCTCATGGCACATCAATTGATGAAGACCGCGCTGATCGGCGCACTCGCGCTGGCATCGCATGGCGCATTTGCTCAGGCCGCTGCCGGCAAGCCGGCCAAGGCGCTGACGTCCGCCGAAGTCACCAGCATGCTCACCAGCAAGGGTTACACCAAGGTGCACGACGTCAAGTTCGAGCACGGAGTGTGGACCGCCGATGCGCGTAGCGGCGATGGCAAGGATGTGGATGTGCGCATCGACCCGGTGACCGGGCGCGTGTACGGCGACCAGACCACCTCCAAGTTGAGCGAGGCGGATATCCGCGCGGCGTTATCGACCAATGGCTATTCCAACGTGCACGACCTCAAGTTCAAGGACGGCCTGTGGAAGGCCGACGCCGAGCAACGTGGCGGGCAGAAAGTCGACCTGCACATCGATCCGGAAGATGGGCACGTAGTCAGCGTGGACAACGACTGATCCATCACCGACGCAATCGCGTGGTGGTGTTTGAGCACGTTGGCCGGGCAGCACTGCAGCACTGAACAGGGCCTCCAACTGGAGGCCCTGTTGATTGACACCGCAGGCTGCGCGCCGGCCTTGTTGTCACACGCAATCGATCGCAACACGACTCCACACATGCGTGCTTGAGGCCGTGCGCGCACTCTGTGTACTCAATGCGCCGGCGCTCCCTGCTTGCGATCGGCCTGTTTGCCATCAGCAGCAGAAGCAGGTGCCTGCGGATCCGCTACCGGCTTGCCGACCATCATGCGGTCGCGCGCTGCCTTGAATGGATTGCCGGCATACCAGTTGGGCCAACGCTCGCCGGCGGCGACTTCCTTGCCCACGCCATACACGGCCTGCAGATCTTCGAGGGTGCCATCGAGTTTCCAGGTGGCCGCATCGTACTGATCGCCAGGGGCATGGTAGCGATTGCGCCCATAGTCTTCGGCGGCTGCACGTCCGGCAGCGGTGCCGCCCTCGCGCAGGTCTTCGCCGCCATCGGCGTACAGCGCCGGCACACCGGCCTTGGCGAAGTTGAAATGATCCGAGCGGAAATACGAGCCGCTCTGTGGCGTAGCCTCGGCGTGCAGCGTGCGGCCCTGCATCGCGGCGATCGGCTTGAGAATGTCTTCCAGCTCCGAGCTGCCCATGCCCACCACGGTGACATCGCGCGCGCGCCCGGCCACCGACATCGCATCCAGGTTGATCACCGCAGCGATCTTGTCCAGCGGGAAACTCGGATTGGCCACGTAATACTTGGACCCGAGCAAACCGGATTCCTCCAGCGTCACTGCCACAAACACCACCGAGCGCGCCGGCTTGGGGTCCTGATGCGCGAAGGCATCGGCGATTTCCAGAATGCCGGCCACGCCGGTCGCGTTGTCCACCGCGCCGTTGTAGATGTTGTCGCCGCTCTCGCCCGGATGCTTGCCCAGGTGATCCCAATGCGCCATGTACAGCACCGCCTCATCGGCGTGGCTGCTGCCCGGCAGCACGCCGACCACATTGCGCGAGGTCTTTTCGGCGATGGTGCTCTTCAGGTCCACCGACCAGCTGGCCTTCAACGGCACCGGCTTGAAGCCGCGCTTGCTGGCGTCCTTGTAGGCCTGCGCCAGGTCCAGGCCGGCGTTGGCGAACAACTGCTTGGCGGTCTCGGCGCTGATCCAGCCCTGCACCGGCAGGCGCGGGTCGGTGTCGTCCTTGGCCGGCAGGTCGTATTGCGGGCCGGCCCAGGAATTCTTCACCACATCCCAGCCGTAGCTGGCGCCGGGCGTGTCGTGCACGATCAACGCGGCAGCCGCACCCTTGCGCGCGGCTTCTTCGAACTTGTAGGTCCAGCGCCCGTAGTACGTCATGCGCTTGCCGTCGAACAGCTTGGCATCGCCGGTGTGGAAGCCGGGGTCGTTGACGAACATCACCACCGTCTTGCCCTTCCAGTCCTGGCCGGCGTAATCGTTCCACTGCTGCTCGGGCGCATCCACACCGTAGCCGACGAACACCAGCTCGCTATTGTCCAGCTTGACCTCGGCCTGGCCGGTGCGCGTGCCCACCACGATGTCGGTGCCGAAGGCCAGCGCGCGCGTCTGATCGCCGCTGCGCAGGCTGGGTGCGGTGGCTGCATCGGCGGTGGTTTCCACCATCGGCACGTCCTGGAACCAGCTATCGCCATTGCCCGGCTGCAGCCCGATGCGCTGCATCTGGTCGCGGATATAGGTGACGGTCTTCTCTTCGCCCGCTGTGCCCGGGCCGCGCCCTTCGAAATCGTCCGAGGCCAGTGTCTTGACCAACTCGGCGAAGTCGCCGGTCGTCATCTCCGGCGAGAACGCGTGCCGGCTGACCGGTGCGCTGGGTGCGGTATCGGCCGGGGTCTGCGCGCTGGGCGCGGCAGGTGCGTCGGCGGGCTCACGTTTGCAGCCGGCCAGGGCCAGCGTCGCGGCCAGGCACAACAGGATCTTGCGGGGCATCGGGACTCCTCGTGCGGCGAAGGTCCCCCGATTCTAGGCGTTGACTGTGGTGAGCGCGTCAGTCCTTGGGCGCCACGTCGCTGTCGAAACTGCGCGCAGTGGCGCCGGTGACCGCGCCGATCCTGGCGGTGCGATGCACATACAGGTTGACCTCGCGCTCGAACTGCAGCTGCCCATCCACCACCGCATTGGGGCCGATCACCACCCGCGGCTTGCGCGACGGCTTGAACGAAAGACTGAAATTGGGCTTGGTGACCTCGATCCCGCCATGCACATGCGAGCCCACTCCCACGGTGATATCGCCATTGACGGTCTCGATGCCCTTGCCGAGCTCGGTTTCCACCAGACCGATGCTGCCGTTGACGGTTTCCACGCCGCCGCTGATCTGGCTGCCGCGCTCCACCAGAATGCTGCCGTTGACCGTCTCCAGCCCGCCGGACACCACCACTTTCTGGCCCAGGCCGATCGCGCCATTGACGGTGGACACGCCACCGGTGCGCGCGCGCTCGCCAATCTGGATGCTGCCGTTGACCGTTTCCACGCTCTTGGTCTGCGCACCGGCACCGATTTCGATGGAGCCGTTGACGGTGTCCAGGGCGCCGTAGGATTGGCCAGCCTCGGCGCTGATGCGGCCGTTGACCTTGCTGATGTCCTCGTTGGCCCAGGCGCTCGTGCAGACCAGGGACACCATCAGGAGAAGATGCTGGGACTTCATGCTGAACCTCGCGCGGCGGCGGCTATCTGGGGCGTGGCGGCGATCACACCATGCTTGGCTACAATCGCGCACCTGCCTGAAGTCACTGGACCGTTCGTTGCCCCCTTCGCCCGCACCGCGCTCGCGCCCGCCGCTTGCCCCCGCCACCGGCCGCTCACGCGCGTGGCTGGCGGCGGCCATGCTGGCTTGCACACTGCTCGGCAGCGCCGGTGCAAGCGCGCAAAGCCAGCGCGAGGCCGAGCGCAAACTGCAGCAGCTACGCGATGAATTGAAGACCATCACTGCCGACCGGCGCGAACTGGAAGGCAAGCGCGGCACCGCCGCCCAGCAACTGCGCCAGGCCGATGAAAAGGTGGCCAAGACCGCACGTGCATTGAGCGAGACCGAATCGGCGATGCGCGAACAGGAGCAGCACCTGAGCAAACTGCAGCAGGATCGCGCGCAGTTGCAGCGCGGCCTGCAGACCCAGCGCGTGCAGTTGGCAGCGTTGTTGCGCGCAGCCGATCAGCTCGGCCGCAACGCGCCGTTGAAGGTGCTGTTGTCGCAAGACACGGTCGGCGATGCCACGCGCCGGCTGGCCGACCATCGCTACGTACAGAACGCGCGCGCGCAGCGCATCCAGGCACTGACCACGCAGCTGCAGGCCTTGGCGAAAGTGGAACAGGACATCGCCAGCCGACGCCAGGCACTGGATAGCGCGCGTGCGCAGCAAAAAGCGCAAGCCTCTTCGCTGCAGAAGGATCGCTCGCAGCAGGCGGTCACCGTCGCCCAGCTGGACGATCGCTACAAACAACGCGCCGAACGCGAAAAAGCCCTGGGCCAGGACGCCAAGTCGCTGGAGCAGCTGCTCGCCAATCTGCGCGCGGCCGCCGCCAAGGCCGAAGCCGAACGCCGCGCGGCTGCCAAACGCGCCGCTGCCGAAGCGGCCACGCAGGCAAAGCGCGCCAAAACCGATCGCACCGATCGTCCCGACCGGCCGGGCAAGACGCCGCCCAAGGTCATCGCCAGCGCGCCGGCCCCCAAGGTCGGTGGGCTGAGCTGGCCGGTGTCGGGCAACCTGCTGGCCCGCTTCAACGCCACCTTGCCGGACGGCCATACCAGCAAGGGCGTACTGATCGGCGCACCCAAGGGCAGCACCGTCAGCGCCGTGGCCGATGGCACGGTGGTGTTCTCCGACTGGATGACCGGCTACGGCATGATCCTGATCGTGGACCATGGCAACGGCTACATGAGCCTGTACGCGCACAACGACACGCTGTTGCGCGATGCCGGCGCATCGATCAAGCGCGGCGAGGCGGTGGCCAAGGTCGGCAGCTCGGGCGGGCAGGGCGTGCCGGCGTTGTACTTCGAACTGCGTCGCAATGGGCAGCCGGTGGATCCGTCGAGCTGGTTGCAGCGGCGCTGAATGCAGGTGCGGTGAGCCGCGCTGCCGCGTCCCGGTGACCAGACGTGCATCGCGTTGAAGCGACCATTGAGGCGACCACTCAGGGAACCGGGACAAGCTGCTTGCGCAGCCATCGGGCGAGCGCTCCCGGTGCGGTGTCGCCTGTGCCCGGCAGCGCGTCTGGCCGCGTCATCGCCAGCACGATGCGCACCGCACAGCGACGCCACCGCGCGTGCATCTGCGCAGGTGCAGCAGGCAACGGCAATTCAACGCGGATTTATCGCTGCTTCGCGCATAATCCAGGCGGCGCCACGTTGTGGGGCGTCTTCTCTCTTCCGGAGTGCTTCATGCGCGTAGCTGTCCTGTCCGTTGCCCTGTCGCTGGCCTTGTTCGCGTCGCCCGGTTGGGCACAGAAGGCCGGCACCGCCGCCGCCCAGGCCACTGCGGACGATCCGGAAGCCAATGAAGCCGCCGTGTCCAAGGTGCCGCTGGAGGAGATCCGCCGTTTCGTGGCGGTCTATAACGCGGTCAAGCAGGCGTATGTGGATCCGGTCGAAGACAAGAAGCTGATGCATGCCGCCGTGCGTGGTCTGCTCTCGGATCTGGACCCGCACAGCACCTATTTCGACAAGGAAGACGCCGAGGCCTTCGACGAACAGGCCACCGGCGCCTACGACGGCATCGGCGTGGAATTGCTGCAGCAGCAGGACAACACGCTCAAGGTAATCGCGCCGATCGACGACACCCCGGCCGCGCGCGCTGGCATCCGCGCCGGCGATGTGATCGTGGCCATCGACGGCAAGCCGATCGACGCCAGCAAGGCGATGGAGCCGCTGCGCGGCGAATCCGGCAGCAAGGTCGTGCTGACCATCGTGCGCGACAAGACGCCCAAGCCGTTCGACGTCACCCTGCAGCGCGAGACCATCCGTGTGGCCAGCGTGCGCAGCAAGCTGCTGGAACCGGGCTACGGCTATATCCGCATCAGCACCTTCCAGGCCGACACCGGTGCCGACTTCCAGAAGAACCTCAAGCAACTGCAGGCCGGCGGCAAGTTGCGCGGCCTGGTGCTGGATCTGCGCAGCAATCCGGGCGGCCTGCTGACCGCCGCGGTGCAGGTGGCCGACGATCTGCTCGACAAGGGCAACATCGTCAGCACCCGCGGGCGCATTTCCATCAGCGATGCCAAGTTCGACGCCACCCCGGGCGATCTGCTCGGCGGCGTGCCGGTCATCGTGTTGGTGGACGCCGGCTCGGCCAGCGCCTCGGAAGTGCTGGCCGGCGCGCTGCGCGACAACCAGCGTGCGCGCATCATCGGCAGCCGCACCTTCGGCAAGGGCTCGGTGCAGACCGTGCTGCCGCTGGACAACGGCGACTCGGTCAAGCTGACCACCGCGCGCTATTACACGCCCAGCGGCAAGTCGATCCAGGCCAGCGGCATCGTGCCGGAAGTGCTGCTCACCCCGGAACCGCAACCGGGCGACGCCGACCTGCCGTCCAGCCTGACCGACTACAGCGAAGCCACCTTGCCCGGTCATCTGCGCGGCGATGCCGAGGGCGAAGAGGGCTATAGCGCCGGCGACGTGTTGCCGGGCGATGGCCCGATCGCCGCCGCATTGGCCGAACTCAAGCAGCCCGGCTCGGCCGCCAAGGCCCAAGCCGCGCAGAAGGCCAAGGCCGCCAAGACAGCGGCCGAACCCAAGCCGGCAGCAGCGCGTCCGGCGACCGGTGACAAGCCCAAGCCCACCGACAAGCCCACCGAACCGGCAGAAAAAGCCAAGCCAGCGCCGCCAGCCGAACCGACCGCGCCTACGGAAAAACCCAAACCGGCCGAACCGGTCAAGTGATCCGGACACGGCGCAGCGGGTGAGCTACACCCGCTGCGCACTCGGCGCGATCGATGTGCGCTTGCACTGCAACGCCATCTGCGCGCACACCCCGATCACCCGGCAACCGTAGCGTTGACCGGATGTAACGTCATGCAACGAGCCGTGCCGCAGCGCGAATGCTTCTGTAGGAGCGACCCTGGTCGCGAGAAGCCTTCCCGAAAAACAAGCGATCACTCACTTCAAACAGCCGCTATCGCGCAATCGCCAACGCCTCGGGATTGACCAGATTGCGCGGCGTGCCTGCGGCAAACGCCAGCACATTGTCGAATGCCGCTTCGAAGTACAGCGCGTAGCTGTCGCGTTCCACATAGCCCAGATGCGGCGTCGCCAACACGCGCGGGTGCTGCAGCAACGCATCGCGCGCATCCAGCACCGGCTCACGTTCGAACACATCCACCGCCGCCTGCGCCGGACGGCCTGCGTCCAACGCGGCCAACAGCGCACCTGGCGCAATCAATTCGGCGCGGCTGGTGTTGACCAGCAAGGCATCGCGGCGCATGCGCGCCAGATCGTCCACGGTCACCTGATGGCGTGTCTGCGCGCTCAGGCGCCGATGCAGCGACAGCACATCGCTGCGTTCGAACAAGGCATGGCGGCTGTCGGCGATCTCGAACCCATCGCGCGCGGCCTGTGCGCAAGAGGCTTCGCCGCCCCACACCAGCACCTGCATGCCGAACGCACGCCCGAAGCCGGCCACGCGCTGGCCGATCCGCCCGTAACTCCAGATGCCCAGCGTGCGCCCGTGCAACGCGCGCCCCAACCCGGGATCACCCAGCGCCTGCCAGCGGCCCTGATGCAGCGCGCGCTGGTACTCGGTCAGCCGCCGGCTGGCCGACAGGATCAAGGCCCAGGTCAGCTCGGCCGGCGCCACCGGCGAGCCGACGCCTTCGGCCACCGCCACTCCGAACTCGGTGCACGCGGCCACGTCCACGTGCGCGCCGATGCGGCCGGTCTGGCTGATCAACTTGAGCCGCGGCAAGCGCCGCAGCAATGTGGCGTCCACGCGGGTACGCTCGCGAATCAGCACCAGCGCATCGGCTTCCACCAGTCGCTCGGCCCATTCGTTGGGATCGGTGGCCAGCGCACCCAGCACCTGTACATCGTGCCCTTGCAACCGCTGCAAACAGGGCAGCTGGCGGACCGCGCCCTGGTAATCGTCGGGCACCAGAATGCGCATCAGCGCGGTTTGGTCGGCAGCGGGAACGGCGTGACCACCTTGTCGCCGGTGGTGGCATCACGGATCACCGACTGGCCTTTCTTCTCGACCTCTTCGATCCGCACGATGCTCTGCATCGGCAGGTGCAGCGTCTTGGTGTTGCCGAACTCTTCGCGCAACCGTTCTTCGGTGGGATCCACCACCAACCCGTCGTGCACGTCGAACACCAGCTCGCCGATCTGGTTGAAGCCCCACAGATGGCTGCTGGTGACCTCACGCGCGTAAAGCTCGTACACCTTGCCATGATTGAGGAAGGTGACTTTGTACAAAGGCTTGGCCATGCCGGCGATTATAGGCGCGCCAGCAGGGCCGAGGCAGCGCAACCGGTCACTGCCAGAACGCAACGCCTGCATCAGCGCCGTCGGGTCATCCACCATGCGTGGCTCGCCGCGTTAAAACCCGTGGCGCTTGCGCAGCCGCCGCGCGATCGCCGCGCGCACGTAGAGGCCATAGACGATGCCGAACACGAAACCGGCGATATGCGCCGACCACGCCACCATGCCGAACGCCGGGCCGATATAGGCGAACACCACCTGCAGCATCGCCCACACCCCGATCAGCAACGGCGCCGGCACCCGGATGAATTCCAGAAACACGCCCAGCGGCAGCACCACGCCCAGCTTGGCGCCGGGAAACAGCGCCAGATAGGTGCCGATCAACGCCGACACCGCGCCCGAGGCGCCGATGATCACCCGGTCCGGCGTGCCGATCGCGAAGATCGCCGCCAGATTGGAGGCCGCGCCGCCGACCAGGAACAGCAACAGCAGGCGCCACGGCCCGAGAATGCGCTCGGCCGGCAGCCCGAAGATCAGCAGGAACACCAGGTTGCCGAGCAGGTGCGACCAGTCCGCATGCAGGAACAGCGCGGTGAACAGCCGCAGCACGCTGCCGTCGCGCAGCGTCGCCCACCAGTCGCCCAGGTTGGACACGCCGCTGGACAGCGCGCCCCAGTCCAGCCACAGCGTATTGCGTGCCTCGCCGGGCCGGCTGATCGACCACAGATAGGCCAGCCACACGGTTGCGAACAGCAACGGCACTGCCCAGCGCGGGGTGGGTTTCTTGCGGGAGGGGAGAGAGACGAACATCGGAGTGGCACTCTAGCGGGTTCACGCTCCTGAACCCATCCCTAACCTGTCCAGCCGATCGAAACGTGCTTCGTTATTGTTCGGTTAATTGTGGTGGGTATACTGCGTACGGCGTCGTCTGTCGGGGGGGGGTCTCCGGCGCGCTCCAGCAGCCACTTGGCGCTGGGCGCGGGCGCTGTACCGACCACTGCAGTCTTTATCCGGAGAGCACCACCTTATGTCTACCGCTTCCACTCTCAGCCGCGCCACCCTGTTGGCCGTCGGTATTGCCGGCGTACTCGCCGTTGGCCAGGCCCACGGCGCCGCCTTCCAGCTGAAGGAAAACAGCGCCAAGGGTCTTGGCCGTGCCTTCGCCGGTTCGGGCAGCGCCCCGGACGATGCCTCGATCATCGCCAACAACCCGGCCGGCATGCGCCAGCTGGACGGTCGCCTGTTCCAGGCCGACGTCAGCGCCATCAGCTTCTCGGCCAAGTTCCAGCCCGACACCGCCACCTACGCCAACGGCGCCCCGGTCTCCGGCGGCAATGGCGGCGACGCCGGCATGATCGCGCCGGTCCCGGCGATGTACTTCCACGTGCCGTTCGGCGAGAACGACAACATGCACCTGGGTACCTCGCTGACCGTGCCGTTCGGCTTCAAGACCGACTACGACCGCGACTGGGTCGGCCGCTACCACGGCACCAAGACCGAGCTGCAGGCGATCGACTTCAATGTCGCCTTCTCCTACGACGTGAACCCCTACGTGTCCTTCGGTGCCTCGGTGTTCGCCGAGCGCCTGGATATCGACCTGGCCAACGCGGTGGATTTCGGCAGCATCCTGGCCGCCCGCCGCGTGCCGGGCTTTGCGCCGGGCAGCGCCGATGGTTACTCGCGCATCAAGGGCAACAGCACCGAAGTGGGCTTCACCCTGGGTGGCTTGTTCAGCATCGATGAGAACACCCACATCGGCTTCAGCTATCGCTCGGAAGTGGAGCACAAGATCACCGACGGCGATGCCGACTTCACCGTGCCGGGCGGTCCTACCGCCGTGCTGGCGCAGGCTGCTCCGGGCACCTTCGTCGACACCAAGGGCCGCGCCACCGTCAAGCTCCCGGCCAGCGCCACCGCCAGCTTCACCCACAACGTGAACGAGCAGTGGTCGATCATGGCCGACGTCACCCGCACCGCCTGGAGCAAGTTCGACCAGGTGACGGTGGACTTCGCCTCCAACCAGCCCGACAGCGTGCTGGACTTCTCCTACCGCGACACCACCTTCGCCTCGATCGGTGCCGACTACCGCATGAGCGAGACGCTGACCCTGCGTGGCGGCCTGGCGTACGACCAGACCCCGACCACCGCCGAGCACCGCGACGTGCGCGTGCCGGATGCGAGCCGCAAGTGGGTCTCGCTGGGTCTGAGCTGGCGTCCGTCGCAGCAGGCCGAATACAACTTCGGCTACACCCACCTGTTCACCAGCGATCCGACCAGCGACACCCGCAGCGCCACCGGCGACCGCCTGGCTGGCAGCTACACGGTGAAGGGCGACGTGCTGGCCGCTTCGATCAACTACAAGTTCTGATCGACGCTTCCCGGTACGCGTGATGAAAAACCCCGCTTCGGCGGGGTTTTTCTTTTACGGTCGTGCACACGCTGCAGCCGCATACAGCGCCTTGTCAGAGCGCAGCATCGTCATTCGTCATTCGTCAGGGACAGGGACAGCGCCATGCGGCGTTTCCACGCTTGGCCTTGACATCCACTCATCCCGCTGATCAGCGAAACACGCAAGGCTGGCGAGTCGCTTCGAACCATTGCATCGAACCCAAGCTCTTGATCTGCGATATGGCGCAGCGAAACGATCCAGGCGGGGTGCGATCGAGGCACCGACGGTGCAGGCCGCTGTCGAGGTTGCTATCGTCATGGCATGGACCAACCCGACTTCATCCAGATCACCGACAACGCGGTGTCGCGGCAGGATTGCGCCGCCATCGTGCAACGCATGCGCGCCAGCCAGCAGCTGCAACCCGGGCGCGTCGGCAGCGGCGTGTTTCCCGAACTCAAACACAGCCGCGATCTGCGCATCAGCGGCATGGCCGAGTGGGCGGAGGTGGAAAACCGCCTGCAACAAGCAGTGTTCCAAGGCCTGCTCGGCTATCTGCGGCGCTATCCGCAAGCGTTGATCTCGCCGCTGATGCTGCAGGTCACCACCGACGACGGCAGCCCGCATCGCCTGGTTGCCGAAGACATCGGGCAGATGAGCGATCAGGCGTTGGGCGATCTGGCGCGCACCTGCCTGCGCCCGGCAGCGATCAATCTGCAGTGGTACGCCGCCGACCAGGGCGGTTATCCGTACTGGCATTGCGAGCTGTATCCACGCGATGCCAGCGCCGAAACGCTGCACCGCCATCTGCTGTGGACGCTCTACCTCAACGAGGAGTTCGAGCAAGGCGAAACCGAATTCCTGTTCCAGCAGCGCAAGGCCCGCCCACGCACCGGCAGCCTGCTGATCGCTCCCACCGCGTTCACCCACACCCACCGCGGCAACCGCCCGGTCGGCGGCGACAAGTTCATTGCGACGAGCTGGATTTTGTTTCAGTCGGCGCAGGCGCTGTACGGCGGGGAATAGGGAATCGGGAATGGAGAATCGCAACGGCAGAAGAGCTGCGCTGTTGCGATTCCCGATTCCCCAATCCCGATTCCCGCCCCTAAAACAACTGCCCCTGCGGCGACTCCTTGACCGGCTTGGCCGGCGGAGCAGGGCGCCGAAACTTCCCTGTGTCCAACGGCGGCATCTCGCGTGCATCGAAACCGGCGCGGCGGTGGGCCAGCGCGAAGCGTCTCGCCAGCAGATCCGCATACACGCCTTGTCCGCGCATGCGCGTACCGAAGGCACTGTCGTAATCCTTGCCGCCGCGCAGCTGCTGGATCGTGCTCATCACATGCTCGGCGCGTTGTGGATGATGGGTCTGCAACCAGTCGCGGAACAGCGGCGCCACTTCGTGCGGTAGCCGCAGCAATACGTAGCCGGCACTGTGGGCGCCAGCATCGGCGGCGGCCTGCAGGATCGCTTCCAGTTCGTGATCGTTGATCCACGGAATCACCGGCGCGGCCATCACCCCGACCGGCACGCCGGCCTCGTGCAACGTACGCATCGCGCGCAGGCGTGCATGCGGCGCGGACGCGCGCGGTTCGAGCTTGGCCGACACATGCGGGTCGAGCGTGGTCACCGAGAAATACACGTTGACCAGCCCCTCGCGTGCCAGCGGCGCAAGCAGATCCAGATCGCGCGTCACCAACGCGTTCTTGGTGATCAGCGTGAACGGATGCCGCGTCTCCCATAGCACTTCGATCAATTGCCGCGTCAGCGCGTGCTTACGTTCGATCGGCTGATACGCATCGGTGTTGATGCCCAATGCGATCGGGCTGGGTACATAGCTGGGCCGCGACAACTCGCGACGTAGCAGCGCCGGCGCATTGGTTTTGGCGAACAACTTTGTCTCGAAATCCAGTCCGGGCGAGAGATTGAGATACGCATGCGAGGGCCGCGCAAAGCAGTAGCTGCACCCATGCTCGCAGCCTCGATACGGATTCACCGATTGCGAGAACCCGATATCCGGCGATTGATTGCGGCTGATGATGCTGCGCGCGGTTTCCTCGGTGACCTGCGTACGCAATGCCGGCGCGGCGAACTCCTCGCTGTCGTCCGCGTACCAGCCATCGTCCACCGCCTGCTGGGTGGTGGTTTCGAAGCGTCCGGGCAGGTGGCCGGTTGCACCCCGGCCCTTGATTGCAGTTGCCATCGCGCCATCGTACGGCCGGCAGGTCTCACATGCCGCGACCGCGCACGCGACACGATGAAGCTTTCATCCCGGAGCACTGCCGTCGCGTTGGCTGCCTGGTCATCGCAGTGAGGCGTGCGGGCCGTAGAATCCGCGCATGCTCGCATCCGCACAGGGCGCGTGGGACTGGCTGGCCACCATTCCCCACCTCGAAGCGCTTCTCCTCGCCGCCTACGTGCTGTACCTGCTGTGGATCGCCAGCTGGATCGTGCTGCAGAAGCGCGAGCCGGTGGCCACGCTCAGCTGGGTGCTGTCGCTGGCCGCGCTGCCATATCTGGGCCTGCTGATCTATTACTGGCTCGGCCCGCAGAAGGTCAAACGCCAGCGCCTGCGTCGCGGCCGTTCGCGCTCGGGCATGGAAAGCTACGACAGCGTCTGCCCACCCGATGCAGACTGCACCGAGCTGGCCAAGATCGCCCAGTCCACCACCGGCCTGGCACCCAGCAGCGCCACCGAAGTGCACTGGCTGGTCGACGGCGCTGCCACCTACGCCGCCATCATCGAGGCGATCGGTCACGCGCGCGACCACATCCATCTGGAGTACTACATCTTCCAGCCGGACCGCAGCGGCACCGCGATCTGCGAGGCCCTGATGGAACGCGCGCGCGCCGGCGTCAAGGTGCGCTTGTTGCTGGATGCGGTGGGTTCTTCGGCGATGACGCGGCGCAGCCTGCGCACGCTGCGCGAGGCCGGGGTGGAGACCGCCTGGTTCCATCCCTCGCAGCTGCTCAAGCCGTTCAAGCGCCCGTGGTTGAACCTGCGCACCCACCGCAAGGTGATCGTCATCGATGGGCGGATCGGCTTCACTGGCGGCATCAACGTCACCGACGACGAGAACGAGCAGGTGCGCAGCGACGCCTACCGCGATCTGCACGTGCGTCTGCAGGGCCACGTGGTGCGCAGCCTGCAGCTGGTGTTCCTGGAAGACTGGCTCTACGCCACCCGGCAGGGCCGCCCGGCCTTCCACGGTCAACAGCTGTGGCCGGAGGACGTGCCGACCCGCGCGCAAGGCGATGTCGACGCGCAGGTGCTGGTGTCGGGGCCGGATTCCTCTTGGGAGGCCATCCACCGGCTGATGGTCGCCGCGATCCACGAGGCCAGGCATCGCGTCTGGCTGGTCACCCCATATTTCGTCCCCGGCGAGGCCGCGCGCATGGCGCTGACCTCGGCCGCATTGGGCGGGCTGGATGTGCGCCTGCTGGTGCCGCGCGTCAGCGATTCGCGCCTGGTCACCTATGCGGCGCGCTCGTATTTCGACGAACTGCTCGAAGCCGGCGTGCGCATCTACGAATACGGCCCGCGCATGCTGCACACCAAGGCGTTGCTGGTCGACGACGAGATCAGCATCGTCGGCAGCGCCAATTTCGACAGCCGCAGCTTCCGGCTGAATTTCGAGTTGTCGATGCTGTTCCGCGACCAGGCGGTGGCGGCAGAACTGGCGGGGCTGATCGGCAGCGACCTGGAAAAAGCCCAGGAAGTGCGCTTCGTGCGCCGCCGCCCCCTATGGCGCTCGCGCCTTCCCGAAGCCTTCGCACGGCTGCTGTCGCCCCTGCTCTGAGCCGCACCCACCGCGCCCACGTGGAACCGCACCGGGCGCGGCGCTACACTGCCGCCACTGATTGGGGAGCTCGTCATGCACTGGCTGTTTCTGCTTATGGCACTGGGTGCGCTGGTGCTGGCTTTCAGCACGCCGCACGTGTGGTTGCTGGTGGTCTCGCTGCTGGTGGCATTGCTGCTGCTGCTGCTGTGGACGCGCGGCTGGTTCGCCTCGCGCATGGGCGATACCCAGCGCGATACCAGCAGCATGATCGACCCGGCAGAACTGCGCCGCCTGCGCGAGATCGCCGAGGCCCGCAAGGCCGCCGCACTGGCCGCCACGCGCGACGGCGAGCCGCAGGCCTGAGAGCGACGTTGTGACCACCCAGCTGAGCGTCAACGTCAACAAGATCGCGGTGCTGCGCAATTCGCGTGGCGGGCACGATCCGGATGTCGTGCAGGCCGCACGCACCTGCATCGCGGCCGGCGCGCACGGCATCACCGTGCATCCGCGCCCGGACCAGCGGCATATCCGCGCCGACGACGTGCTGGCACTCAGCACGCTGGCGCGCGAGCAGCGGGTCGAATTCAATATCGAAGGCAATCCGTTCGCGCCGCCGCGCGACGGTTATCCGGGGCTGCTGGAGCTATGCCGGCTCACGCGTCCCGAGCAGGTCACCCTGGTGCCCGACGGCGACGGGCAACTGACCTCCGATCACGGTTTCGATTTTGCACAGGACCCCGCACAACTCGCCGCGCTGATTGCCTCGTTCAAGGCGATTGGTGCGCGCGTCAGTTTGTTCGTGGATGCCGGTAATGCCGAGATCGCGCAGGCGGCGGTGCTGGGTGCAGACCGCATCGAGTTGTACACCGGCCCGTATGCGCAGGCGCATCTGAGCGGGCAGCCAGACGCTGCATTCGTGCTGTTTTCCGGCGCCGCGCAACGTGCCAGCGCCGCAGGGCTGGGCATCAATGCCGGGCATGATCTGTCGCAGGACAACCTTGGCGATTTTCTCAAGGCTGTCCCGGGCGTGCTCGAAGTCTCGATCGGCCATGCGCTGATCGGCGAAGCCTTGTATCGAGGTCTGGATGCGACTGTGCGCGCGTATCTGAAGATACTGCGCAATTCGTCGGCTAACGTTTGAGAGATTCAATCGTCTAAGCGCGTCTATCGAAGCGACGGCACTTACCGAAACACGGAGCTCGGCGGTCTTGAGGTCGCAGATAACACCCGAATTCTCGCGTGCGGTCCAGACGCCTGATGGCCGGCCGCTGCGTTTTGTCGTTTTTCTCGGTTGCTTTAAGCCAGCTGCACGTTATGCATCCCATTACTCGCAACGGAGCAGAGTTTTTCTGCCCCGTTGCGCTATTTACTGCACCGTTTACTTCAGTAGTAACTGCATTATCTACTGCACAAAACTGATGCGAGCGGCCTGCGCGTTCTTTGCCGCAGCCACTACCTTGGCCATCACTGCATATTCCGCATCTGCACTGGCCTCAGTGCAAAAACAACGCTCGACCACCGAGCCGAAGCGTCGCGGCGCGAATCGATCACGCATAAAAAAACGCCACCGTTTCCGGTGGCGTTTGCAGTCGCGTCATGACTGTTGTGTTGCGGTCTTGCGATGTCTTACTGCATGAAGCCGATTTTCTTCATCTGCGAGTTCTTTGCCGCAGCCAGGACTTTGGCCATCACCTCGTACTCCGCGTCCTGGTTCGCATCGATGCGCAGTTCCGGCTGATTGGTCGGATCGCTGGCGATCACTTCTTCCATCTTCTGCTGCAACTGAGCCACCGGCACTGGACTGTTGTTCCAGAACACCTGGTTGCTGGCGTCGATCCGCAACTCGATCGGCGGCGGCGGTTCGGTCGTCTGCGGTGGCGGGTTGAGCACCCGCTGCGGCAGATCCACGGCGATCGGGTAGGTCATGATCGGCGCGGTCACGATGAAGATGATCAGCAGCACCAACATCACGTCCACCAGGGGCGTGACGTTGATATCGGCCATCGGGCCACGGTTTCCACCGGTACTGAATGCCATGGCTTACTGCCCCTTCTCTTTGGTCGCGACGAAGCCGATGTCCAACATGCCCTGACCCTGCGCGATCTTGGTGATCTCGTTGATCGTACGCATCTTGGTCGTGCGGTCGCCACGCAGATTGAGCGGCGGTTGCGGTGTCTGCTGTGCGGCGGTGGACAGGCGCGACTCCAAGGCTTCCTTGGAGACCGGCTCGTCGTTCCAGTACAGCGACCCGTCTTCCTTGACGGCCAGGGTGATCGGCGCGGGACGTTTCTCCGGCTCTTCCTTCTGGACCAGATTGGCCTCGGGCAGCTCCACCTTGACCTTATGGGACATCAGCGGTGCCGTAATGATGAAGATGATCAGCAGCACCAACATCACGTCCACGAGGGGCGTCACATTGATGTCGGCCATCGGGCCACCGCTGTTTCCACTACTGAAGGCCATAACGGGCTCCGTCTAAATCGTTGCGAAGTCGTTCTTTACTACGGATTAGCGAACGCGCGAACCAGTGGCGAAGAAGTCGTGCAGGTCGTGAGCGAAGGTGTCGAACTTGGCGATCACCGAGCTGTTGACCTTGGAGAAGAAGTTGAACGCGAACACCGCCGGGATGGCGACGAACAGACCGATCGCGGTCATGATCAACGCTTCACCCACCGGGCCGGCAACGGCGTCGATGGAAGCCGAACCGGTTGCACCGATCTTGATCAGCGCGCCGTAAATGCCCCACACGGTACCGAGCAGACCGACGAACGGTGCGGTCGCACCGACGGTGGCGAGCAGGGTCATGCCGGACTGCAGACGGGTGCTTTCGCGGGTCACGGCCTGACGCAGGGCGCGATCGACGAACTCGGAACGGCTCAGGCTCTCGCCCAGACCGCCGGCGCTGGTGCCTTCGGCACGCTGGTGGTGAGCGGCAGCCTGGGCTGCGTCCAGCGCGATCTTGGAGAACGGCTCGGAAGCCGGCTGTTCTTCCATGGCGCGGATGGCGTCCTGTGCATTCGGGGCATCCCAGAACGCGGTGGTGACGCGGTCAGCCGCGCTCTTCAGACGGGTGGCGCGGAAAATGTTGATGACGGTCCAGTACCAGGAGGCAGCGGACATGGCGATCAGGGTGATCAGAACGACCCAGGACACGGCGAAGTCGCCGGGCTGAGAGGTCATTTCGGTGATCAGATGCTCGAAGCCCATCTGCGAAAGAGCGGCCGACGGATTGGAGCCCCCTGCAGCGGCGGCGATAAAGAATTCCTGCAGCATGACGCTTACCTTTGTTGTGTGTGGTGATGAAGGGTGGAGCGAAAGGAAGACAGGATCCTGGGCCGACCGTGGCCGGCCCGTGGGATCAGTTCAGAGCAAAGTTGACCGGGACGCGGACACGTCCGGCGGCTTTCTGCCCGTTGACAGTGGAAGCATTGAACTTCCACTTGCGTGCTGCGTCCATCGCGGCACGGTCAAGGTCGCGGTTGCGGCTGGACTTTTCGACCGACACATTGGTCACGTTGCCGCTTGCATCCACATCCACGATCAGGATGACCTCACCTTGTACACCGGCACGGAATGCAGCCGGCGGATACTTCGGCGGGTTCATGTTCTTGGACGAGATATCGACACTGGCGCCGATGTCATTCGGCGGTTGCGGCGGAGACGGTGGACTCGGCGGCGTGACGATATCGCTGGGACGGGGTTCGGGAACGTCGACTACCGGAGCTTCCGGCGGCGGCGGAACCGGTGACGGCTTCGGCGGCGACAGATTCTTGACCGGCGGCGGCGGCTTGTCTTCCGGCGGCGGCGGCGGCGGCGGCGGCGGGGAGGAGGCGGTGCATCCACCAAGGTGACCATGGTGGTGCGCTCCTTCTCAGCCGGAGCCTTCGGCGCCACTGCAGGGATCAGCAACATCATCAGTGCAGTGAGGTGCAAAGCAATTACAAACGCGATGCCGATAATGCGGGCCCAGCTCAGACCCTGGTTCCCGGCATCATAGTCATGCCTGTGGATAACGAGTTGTTCCGTCATGCGCCAATGGCTCTTTCAGTGGGGGCCCCGGATCACGGTGATGATCCCCAGGTTTTCGGACGGCTTTGACACCGCAGGAACTCCCAAGCTTATACCAATCCCGAGTCCTGTAACCACTAAAAACACAGGGATTTCGGGGGTTTATTTTCTTTTTTACTTCAGGTTGATGATCTTCTTTGCGTCTTCAGGTTTTTTGACGCCTTTGGCGATCGCCTGCTGGGCAGCCTGCTTGGCTTCGGGGATACGCCCTTCCGAATGCAGCACCTTGGCCAGATTCAGATAGGTCTCGCCGTCCTTGGAAAGGGGTGCGGCTTTCTGCCAATTCTCGACTGCCTTGGGCACGTCCTCGCTGTAGTAATACGACTGCGCCAACGCGAGGTATGTCTGATAATCAGGCTTGAGGATGCCTTTTTGCATACCTTCGTTGATGACAGCGATGACGTCCTTTTCCTTGTTCTCGGTGTTGGCGTAGATCGAGTACAGCTGCTTGTACTCCTTCTCCTCGGTCAACTGCCCGGCAGCGCGCAGCTTGTCCATGACGGCTGCGGCCTTGTCCATCTGGTCGGCCTGCATATACATGCTGGCCAGATTGAGCTGGGCCTTTTTGTCGTTCGGCGTCTTGGCGGCGATCGCCTCGGCTGTCGCGACGGCCTCGCCGGTCTGGCCGGCCTCGGCGTAGGCAGCCATCAACAACTGGTTCCACGTGTCCTTCGGCTCGGGCGAGGCGGCGATGGCCTGCTTCAACACCGGAATCGCCTCCTTGTACCGCTCGGCCTGATACAGCGCCTGACCCTTGAGGATCAGATCTTCCGGGCGCTGCGACTTGCTCTCGTCCAGGTACTTGTCCAGCGTGGCCAGACCCTCGGCCTGCTGGTCGTCCTGCATCTGCAACTGCGCCAGCATCAGCATCGACTGGAACTGGCCGTTGTTGTCCAGCGCATTCAGACCGATCGCCTGCTGCAGGTATTTCTTGGCAGCGGCGGTGTCGTCGGTGTTGTACGCGGCCTGGGCAGCAAGCTGCGCGGCCAGCGCCTTGTCGGCTTCATTGGCAGCGGAATTGGCCAGGATTTCATCGGCCTGGGTGCGCACGCCAGGGTAGTCCTCGCCCTTGTTGAAGGTTTCGATCAGCTTCTGCAACTTGCTGCCCAGCTTGGACGAGGGCTTGATCGTCGGCGCGGCGCGGGTGGACTGCGGGTACAGCTCTTCGGCCTTGCCGCTGCTCTTGGACTTGCGGCTGGCACGCTCGGACGAGCGGTCCGACTGCGCGACCGCATCGGCGACGACAGCCCCACCCAGCGATGCGGCGATGAACAGGGACAACAGGGCTTGCTTGCGCTTGAGCAGTTTCATGATTCACCTCGGACGAGCCGCCGTCGGGCGGTACGAAAAGCGGAATGGAAGCTGTACGAAAAATCTGAGCCGGCAAACTTAGCAGAAAGTCTCAGTTCCCGAAAACGGTTTCCATGCTGTGTTGCGATATTCGGTACGTATGAGGGGCGGTTTCAGCCACAGCGTGGCGCCCGGCCGTCTTGTCGCGCCTGCTTGTAGACCGGTTCGAGCTGATTGACGTCGGCCTGCAGTTCACGGATGCGATTGGCCGGATCCGGGTGAGTGGACAGCCATTGCGGCTGGCGGTTGCCACTGGCGGCCATGTTCTGCCACAGCGTCACCGCCTGGGCAGGGTCGAAGCCGGCCTGCGCCATCAGGCGTTGTCCGACCACGTCGGCCTCGCTCTCCTGGGTGCGCGAGCCGGGCAGCAGGAACACCGTCTGCGCGGTCATGCCGCCAACCTGGTTCACCGCGCTGGCCGCGCCATCGCCGTAGGCCGCGCCAGCCAGTGCGCCGATGATGCCCAGGCCGGTCTGCGCGCCGAGCTGGCGGGTGATGCGCTCTTCATGGTGGCGCGAGATCACATGCCCGATTTCATGACCGAGCACGGCGGCCAGCTGATCCTGGGTCTTGGCGACGGTGAAGATACCGGTGTTCACGCCGACCTTGCCGCCGGGCAGCGCGAACGCATTGGCTTCATCGTCGACGAACAGCGCGGTTTCCCAGCGGGTTTCGCGCCATTGCGGCGGCAATTGCGCCACCAGTGCATTGACCACGCACTGCACGTAGGCGTTCTGCTTGCCGTCGGTGCTGACCTTTTCCTTGGCCTTGGTCTGCGCAAACGACTCCGCGCCAAGCTTGTCGAGTTGGTCTTGCGTGACGCCTCCCACCACCTGTCGGCGGCCGGTCGGCGAGGTTGTGGTGGCACATGCCGTCAACGTAAGGACGGCAACAACAATCAACAGCCTGGCTTTCATTCAATCCCCCTGGAACCCTGGGGGCATTTTGGCAGGCTCGTCTTAACTTTTCGTCAAACGGGTCAGCCGACCCCGAAAAAGTACAGCGCGGCCAGGGCCGTGGCGTTGTTGATGCCGTGCGCGGCGATGGGTGCCCACAGGGTTCCGGTGCGCCAATACAGCCATGCGAATGCCGCACCCATGCTGCCGTAGATCAGCCACAACTGGGCGATGGCGGCCGGGCCGTTGCCGCTGATGCCGGGCACTTCATGCACCAGCGCGAAGATCGCGCTGCTCAGGGCAATGCCCAGCCACGGGCGACCGGCGGCCAGCAGGCGGCCGAACAGCACGCGCCGGAACAGCAATTCCTCGTACGCCGGGGCGATGACCACGGCGAACACCACCAGTGCCAGCGGCCATTGTTTGATCGCTTCTTCCATCAGCGGCAGGTTGGTCGGCACCGGTTTGATGCCCAGCGCCGATGCCGCGACGCTGACCAGATTGCTCAGCACGAATACCGAGACGGCGATCAGGCCGGTCCAGCCCCAGGTCGAGGCACGCCGCGTGGCGGCACGCGAGGCGGCCTGTTCGCCGGCGGTGGCCCGGCGACGCCAGTAGTACAGCAGCACGGCCGGCGTTGCGGTGCTGACCAGTGCAGTGAGCAACTGCACCAGTACCCCGGGTTGACCGATCGCGGCCATGATCTGCGCAGGGGAGGGCGTCAGGCCCTGCGCTTTGGCCGCCTGCACATGGCTGAAGCCGCGTACCGCTCCCCACAGCGCAAAGCCGGCCACGCTGAGCGTCAGCAGCAGGCCGGTGGCGATCAACACGTCGATCCAGAAGCCGAGCAGTGCGGGAAACAACCGGGACTTGCCGGCAGCGGAGGCCGGAGCCGGGGTCGTTGGAAAATCTGCGCTCATCGTCGTCCTGCGAAAAACCGCGCCCGCGCCCGCGCGCGCATCGCCAAGGCGACGCGCGCGCGTACGACGGAAGGCTCAGATATCCAGGTTGGACACCTTCAGCGCGTTGTCCTCGATGAAATCGCGGCGCGGTTCGACCACATCGCCCATCAAGGTGCTGAAGATCTGATCGGCGGCCACCGCGTCTTCGATGCGTACCTGCAGCAAGCGACGCGTATCCGGGTTGACCGTGGTTTCCCACAGCTGCTCGGCGTTCATTTCGCCCAGGCCCTTGAAGCGCTGCACCTGGCGACCCTTCTTGGCCTCTTCCAGCAACCAGGCATGCGCCTGCGCGAAGCTGGTGATCGGGTGGGTCTTGTTGCCGCGCACGATCTGCGCGCCTTCGCGCACCAGACCATCCAGCGCCAGCGCCACCTCGCGCAAGGGACGCAGTTCGCCGCTTTCGAACGCGCCCATCGGCAGCACCTGGGTGAATTCCTCGCCCATGTGCTTGCGCACCGCCACCAGCGTGGCAGAGGTGCTGTCGGTGGCCGGGTCGAAGCGCAGCTGGTAGCGCGCCGTGCCCAGCGTGCCGCGGTTGAGCACCGCCTGCAGCGCATCCAGGGTGGGATGCACCTGGCCTTCGGCCTGCAGCTGGTCCACATCCAGCGGCGGCAGGTCGATCAGCGCGGTGAGCAGCGCCGGGTCGTAGCGGTGCGCATTGCGCGCGATCGCTTCGTTGGCACCGGTGAACAGCATCAGCAGCTTCTCCAGCGCCTCGCCGGTGATCGGCGGCTCGTCGCTGGCCGGAATCAGCGCCGCACCTTCGACCGCGTTGCTGGCCAGGTAGGCGTTGAGCGCCGCGTCGTCCTTGAGATACAGCTCGCTCTTGCCCTGCTTGAGTTTGTACAGCGGCGGCAGGCCGATGTAGATGTAGCCGCGTTCGATCAACTCCGGCATCTGCCGGTAGAAGAAGGTCAGCAGCAGGGTACGGATGTGCGAGCCGTCGACGTCGGCGTCGGTCATCAGGATGATGCGGTGGTAGCGCAGCTTGTCCGGGTTGTACTCGTCGCGACCGATGCCGGTGCCGAGCGCAGTGATCAGCGTGCCGACCTGGTCGGAGGCCAGCATGCGGTCGAAACGCGCGCGTTCGACGTTGAGGATCTTGCCGCGCAGCGGCAGCACCGCCTGGTTCTTGCGGTTACGGCCCTGCTTGGCCGAGCCACCTGCCGAGTCACCCTCGACGATGAACAATTCCGACAGTGCCGGGTCCTTTTCCTGGCAGTCGGCCAGCTTGCCCGGCAGGCCGGCGATGTCCAGCGCGCCCTTGCGGCGAGTCAGATCGCGCGCCTTGCGCGCGGCTTCGCGCGCACGCGCGGCGTCGACGATCTTGCCGGTGATGGCCTTGGCTTCGTTCGGATTCTCCTGCAAAAACTCCTGCAGGCGCGCACCGAAGGCGTTTTCCACCGCCGGGCGCACGTCCGAGCTGACCAGCTTTTCCTTGGTCTGCGAGGAGAAGCTGGGGTCGGGCACCTTCACCGACAGCACCGCGATCATGCCTTCGCGCATGTCGTCGCCGGTCAGCGCCACCTTGGCCTGCTTGGCGATGCCGTTCTGCTCAATGTAGTTGCTGAGCACGCGCGTCAGCGCCGCGCGGAAACCGGCCAGATGGGTGCCGCCATCCTTCTGCGGGATGTTGTTGGTGAAGCAGTACATGGTTTCCTGGTAGGCGTCGGTCCATTGCAAGGCCACGTCCACCACGATGCCGTTGTGCTCACCGGTCACCGAGATCACGTTGGGGTGCAGCGGCGACTTGAGCTGCGCCAGATGCTCCACGAAGCTGCGGATGCCGCCTTCGTAATGGAAATCGTCGCGACGGCCTTCGCCACGTTCGTCTATCAGCGCGATCTTGACGCCGGAATTGAGGAACGACAGCTCGCGCAGGCGCCGCGCCAGGATGTCGTAATGGAACTCGACATCGCTGAAGATCGCCACGGCCGGCTTGAAACGCAGCGTGGTGCCGCGCTTGGTCGAGGCTTCCAGCTGCTTGAGCGGGTACTGCGGCTCGCCCAGCGCGTATTCCTGCTGGTAGTGAAACCCGTCGCGCCAGATATCCAGCCACAGGTGCTCGGACAGCGCATTGACCACCGACACGCCCACGCCGTGCAGGCCGCCGGAAACCTTGTAGCTGTTATCGTCGAACTTGCCGCCGGCATGCAGCACGGTGAGGATGACCTCGGCCGCAGAGACGCCCTCTTCCTTGTGGATGTCGACCGGTACGCCGCGGCCGTTGTCCGACACGGCGACCGAGCCATCGACCAGGATCTTGACCACGATGTCGTCGGCATGGCCGGCCAGGGCCTCATCGACCGAGTTGTCGACCACCTCGAACACCATGTGATGCAGGCCGGTGCCGTCGTGGACATCGCCGATATACATGCCGGGGCGCTTGCGGACGGCTTCCAGGCCACGCAGCACGGTGATCTTGCTGGAATCGTAGGTGCTGTTGGGTGTGGTCGGGGTGTTTTGATCTTCGGTCATGCGCGTGCCGTTAGCTCCACAACACGGGCGAGGGCGGCAGGAGCCGCATCGCGCCGTGGAAAAAGGGGGATAGCGCACAAATTATACCAGTCGGCCCGCGTGTGCCGTGGTTGCCTACTCCGACGCGCCTTGAACAGCGATCTGACCGTGTTCCACGTGGAACCGATGCAGCAATTCGCCTGCGTCGGCAAGCCCCGGCGGCACTTCGGTCGCGGTGATGAGTACCTGCGCAGGCGCAGAGGCTAGCCGCTGCAAGACGCGCGCCTGGTGGTGTCGATCCAGCTCAGAACCCAGATCGTCCAATGCAATCACCGGCCATTCGCCCCGTTCGTGGGCGAAATCTTCCGCCTGCGCCAACAGACAGGCGAGGGCAGTCAGCTTGGCCTGGCCACGCGAGAGCGCATCCTTTCCCGGCAGCGCGTCGAATGCAGGCGTCCAGTCGGCGCGGTGCGGTCCCTGCGAGGTGTACCCATTCTGGCGGTCGCGTTCCCGTGCCAACAGCAACGCATCGGCGAGCGAGACCTCATGGCGCTTCCACCCCGGCGCGAACGTCAGCGCAGACAGTCCTAGCGAGGGGGCGATCGCGGTTGCAACGGGAATCAGCCGTTCCTGCAAGCGATCCAGGTAGCGCAGCCGCCGGGAAGTCAGGGTTTCACCGGATTCGGCGAGCTCGTGATCCCAGGCATCGAGCATCCGCGGCTGCGCGCCCTGCTTGAGTAAGGCGTTGCGCTGCTTGAGCGCACGTGCATAACGCCGCCATAGTGCCAGGAAGTCAGGTTCCACGTGGAACAAGCCCCAATCGAGGAAGCGTCGCCGCGGTTCGCCACCGCCGCTGATCAAGACATGGCTGCCCGGCTCGAACGTCACCACCGCCAGCGCGGCACATAACGATCCCAACTGCGCGACATCTTCCCCATCCAGCCGGCCGGTCCATTCCTGGCCGCTATGGCGCAGACCTGCGCGACGCGAGCGTTCGCCGGTTTCGCCGCTGCGCTCGCGCCATTCCACGAACACTTCCAGATCGTCGGCGCCTTGCTGGATCAGCCCATCGCGCACCCGCCCACGGAAACTGCGGCCATAGGCCATCAGATGCAGCGCCTCGAGCACGCTGGTCTTGCCGGCGCCATTATCGCCGGTGAACAAGTTCAAGGAAATGGCGGGATGAAGCTCGACGGTCTGGAAACGACGAAGTCGATGGATGGACAACCGCACAACGTGCATCGATCGGTTTGCTCTGAGCTAATCCGGCGTACCGGTCGGGGCGCAGGATACGTGATCGCTGCCGATTCCGTGCGAACGCCTGTGAAAGCCGGGCAAGGACAGGCAGGGGATAACGTGTGGATAAGTTTGGCACTCTTGAGCGCCCTTTTGCTTATCCACAGGTTACAGACCGGTAAACAGGACTGAAACCACAGGGTTTCGAGGCATAAAAATACTTTTGAAACAGAGACTTAAGGTAGTTTTCGGCGAAATCTGGCCCTACCATCACCACTAAGCTCTTAAGTTATTTCTAGATTTAAAAGCAAAGCTAGATGTGCATAAGTAAAAAACGCACGTGAAATGCCCACGACATCGGAGAAAGGAAGACACCGGTTCGCCTCAGCCGCCGATGTTCCTGGCCTCTCGGAAGTGAATTTGTTCATACTTGTGCGCGCATGTCATTTTGTTCTCACCGCGATTGGCCGACGGCGCGCTGTTGCAGGCCGTGCACTAACTCCGTAAGCACGACCTGACCGCCACCATTGGCAGCCTCACTTCAGAATGCGGTGCACCACCGACATCGAACAGGCGCCCAACTGTGACTCGGCAATGAGACGGGACTCACTGCAGATCAGGACCCCTTTGTTTTCGATAGTCCGATCCAGCACCGGCTTCAGGCTTGCTGCCCCACAAACAAGAAAGCCCGGCAATGCCGGGCTTTTCGTGTTCCACGTGGAACTCAATGTCAAAGACGCAGCGGCATCACCACATGACGCGACTTCTCGCTGCTGGCTTCGCGCACCAACGCAGACGAGTTCGCATCGCGCAGCTGGATCACCACATGCTCGTCGCGCAACGCGGAAAGAGCATCGAGCAGGTAATTGACGTTGAAGCCAATTGCCAGATCGTCGACCTTGGTATCGGCCTCGATCTCTTCCTGCGCTTCTTCCTGCTCCGGGTTGTGCGCGCTGATCTTGAGCTGACCGGGAGAGACTTCCACGCGCACGCCGCGGTACTTCTCGTTCGACAGAATCGCAGCACGCTGCAGCGAGGCACGCAACGCTTCACGGTCAACCTTGACCTCACGGTCGGCCCCAATCGGGATCACTGCCTCGTAATCCGGAAAGCGGCCATCGATCAGCTTGGAGGTGAAGGTCACATCGCCGCGCTTGACGCGGATATGGCTGCGACCGACTTCCAGCTCGACTTCGCGGTCCGCCGCTTCCAGCAAGCGCAGCAATTCGGTCACGCCCTTGCGCGGCACGATGATCTGGCGCTTGGCGCCGCCGGCCTTCTCCAGCTCCATTTCGCACAGCGCCAGACGGTGGCCATCGGTGGCCACACAGCGCAGCAGGCCGTCGCGCAGATCGAACAGCAGGCCGTTGAGGTAATAGCGTACGTCCTGCTGGGCCATGGCGAACGCGGTACGTTCGATCAGTTCTTTCAGCCCCGCCTCTGGCACCACCACACGCTCGGTGGCCTCGACTTCATCCACCGACGGGAAGTCATTGGCAGGCAGCGTAGCCAGCGTGAAGCGGCTACGTCCTGCCTGCACGGTGACCTTGTCGCCGGTCTGCGAGATGGTGACGCGGCTGCCGTCGGGCAGGGCGCGCAGGATGTCGAACAACTTGCGGGCCGGGATGGTGGTTTCGCCGTCCTGCGCGTCTTCCACCATCGTGCGCGAGATCATTTCCACTTCCAGGTCCGTGCCGGTCAACGAGACCTGTCCGTCCTTGACCTGCACCAGCAGGTTGGCCAGAACAGGCAGGGTTTGACGGCGTTCGACCACATTGACCACTTGGGCCAACGGTTTGAGGAAGGCTTCGCGCTGCAGTGTAAAACGCATGTGGTTCCGTGCCCCTATGCTTTAAAAGATAATGGAATAAATCAAAATCTTGGTGGTGATGGTAGGGCCGTTTTCAGCGGATAACCACCATAACTATTTGTTTCCAAAGACATTTCAGCGCCTGAAAGTCGTTGGACTAGTAGTCCTGGTCTAGCGGTAAAACCTGTGGATAGTTTTTCGCTCGAACCGCGACGCAACGTTATCCACAGATTCTCCCGCATTTGACCCCAACGTTTCCACGCTTTTCTCCAAGCGGGCCGTCAAGGGCCGCAACGACTCACTCGCTGAGCTTGCGAATCAGCTTTTCCCAGTCCTCGCGCAGCTTGCCGTCGGCCTCCATCAACGTGCGGATCTGCCGGCAGGCATGCAGCACAGTGGTGTGGTCGCGGCCGGCAAAGGCGTCGCCGATCTCCGGCAGGCTGTGTTCGGTCAGCTCCTTGGCCAGCGCCATCGCCACCTGGCGCGGACGCGCCAGCGAGCGGGTGCGCCGCTTGGAGAGCAGATCCTTCATCTGCAGGCCGTAGTAGTCCGCCACGGTCTTCTGGATGTTGGGGATGCCGATCGCCTGCTGCTGGGCGCGCAACAGGTCGCGCAGCGTCTCCTGGGCGAATTCCACGGTGATCGAGCGGCCGGTGAAGTTGGCGCGGGCCACCAGCGTGTTGAGCGCGCCTTCCAGATCGCGCACGTTGGAGCGCATCTTCTTGGCGATCAAAAACGCCACGTCGTCCGGAATGTCGGCGCCGCGCTCGCGCGCCTTGGCCAGCACGATGGCCGCGCGGGTTTCGAAATCCGGTGGATCGATCGCCACCGACAGGCCCCAGGCCAGGCGCGACTTCAGCCGCGGCTCAAGGCCCTCGACTTCGCGCGGGTAGCGGTCGCAGGTCAGGATGATCTGCTGGCGGCCATCGAACAGCGCGTTGAAGGTGTGGAAGAACTCTTCCTGCGTGCGGTCCTTGCCGGCGAAGAACTGGATGTCGTCGATCAACAGCGCATCGATCTGCTGGAACTGGCGCTTGAACTGGTCCATCGCCTTGTCCTGCAGCGCCCGGATCATCGCGCTGAAGAACTGTTCCGAGCGCAGATACATCACCTTGGCGGCCGGATTGGCCTGGCGTAGCGCATTGCCGGCGGCGAACATCAGGTGGGTCTTGCCCAGGCCGGTGCTGCCGTACAGCAGCAGCGGGTTGTGCGCACGGTCGCCGGGTTTCTGCGCGGCCTGGATGGCGGCCGCCAGCCCCAGCTGGTTGCTGCGGCCTTCCACGAAATTGGCGAAGGTGTAGTGCGAATCCAGGTTGCCGGCAAACGGCACGATCGGCGCGGCGGCCGGCGCGCTGGGCGCGGCCATCGGTGCCGGCAACGGGTCTGGCGCACGGGGACGCGAGCCGACTGCCAGCGCCACCTCGCCATTGCCGACGAAGTACGCCACCAGTTCGCGGATCCGCGGCAGATAACGTTCGCGGACCTGGTCGACGATGAAGGCATTCGGCGCGTACAGCACGATGCTGTCGCCGCGGTCTTCGGCTTGCAGGGGTTTCAACCAGGTGTGGACGTCTTCGGGCGGGAATTCGGCTTCGAGACGTTCCAGACAGCGGGGCCAAGCATCCAT